>NZ_JAUSYP010000001.1:4087500-9069472 GCF_030816955.1 Streptomyces africanus
CCTCGAAGACCGACGCCAGGCGCATCGCCTCCAGCCACTTCTCACGACCTCCACTGGTGAGTTCCACGATGACGCGGACCCGGTTGGACTCGTCCCGTTCCCGGGTGACCAGTCCTTCGCCGACCATGCGGTCGATCCGGTGGGTCATGGCGGCCGGGGTCAGGCCGAGGCGTTTGGCGAGGTCGCTCGGGCCCAGCCGGTAGGGGGCGCCCGAGAGGACGAGGGCCTTGAGGACCTCCCACTCGGCGTTGCTGATGCCGAGGGCCGCGGTCTGACGGCCGTAGGCGACGTTCATGCGGCGGTTCAGGCGGGACAGGGCCGAGACGATCTGCTCCACCTGGGGGTCGAGGTCCTGGAACTCGCGCTGGTACGCCGCGATCTGCTCTTCGAGGGTCGGCTCGCTGGGGCCGGGGGTGTCGCCCATGGGCGCAGTATGGCACGGCCGTTCTTTGCCTTGAAGTCCTTGGATATGTACTCTTTAGCTTCGAACTTTAGTTTCGAAGTCTTCACGCCTAACTAGTGAGAGAGGTGAACGTGACCAGGGCGATGGGCGCAGCGATGCGCCGGATCCACGTGGGCAACGCACTCAGCGCGTTCGGGCTCGGCTTCACCGTCCCGTATCTGTACGTCTATGTGGCGCAGGTGAGGGGACTGGGAGCCATGACGGCGGGTCTCGTACTCGCCGTCTTCGCTGTGGCGGCACTGGTCGTGCTGCCGTTCGCCGGGCGGGCCATCGTCCGGCGTGGGCCGCTGCCGGTGCTGCTCGCCGCCCTGGTCGCCGCCGCCGTCGGTGCGCTGGGTCTGGGGGTGGCGAGCAGCGCGGCGACGGTGTTGTCGGCGGCTGCCGTGCTGGGGGCCGGGCAGGCCGTGACGCAGCCGGCGCTGGCGACGATGATCGTGGACTGCTCGTCGGCGGAGACGCGGTCGCGGGCCTTCGCCATGCAGTTCTTCCTGCAGAACCTCGGGCTCGGGGTGGGTGGCCTCATCGGCGGTCATCTCGTCGACACGTCGAGCGCCGCCTCCTTCACGCTGCTCTTCGCGATCGAGGCGGCGATGTTCCTGCTGCTGGTCGTGGTGATGGTGACGGTGCGGCTGCCGCACGCGCCGCGGTTCGAGGCGGCGCCCGTGGCGTCGGGACGGGGCGGCTGGAAGCAGTTGCTGGGCAACCGGGCCATGGTGCAGCTGTGTGTGCTGGCCTTCGTGCTGTTCTTCGCCTGCTACGGGCAGTTCGAGTCGGGGCTGAGCGCGTACGGGGTCGAGGCCGCCGGGATATCGACGTCGGCGCTGGGGACCGCCCTGGCGGCGAACACGCTGGTGATCGTCGTGGCGCAGTTCGCCGTGCTGCGGTTCGTGGAGCGGCGCAGGCGGTCGCGGGTGATCGCCGCTGTCGGGCTGATCTGGGCCGTGGCCTGGGCTGTCGCCGGGTACGCGGGGCTCGGGCATGGGAGCCAGGAGATGGCGACGGCCGCGTTCGTGTCGACGTACGCCCTGTTCGGGCTGGGTGAGGCGATGCTGTCGCCGACGGTCGCCCCGCTGGTCGCCGATCTGGCGCCGGAGGGGATGGCCGGGCAGTACAACTCCGCGTTCGCCCTGGTCAAGCAGCTCGCGCTGGCGGTCGGGCCGGCGGTGGGCGGGCCGTTGGGGGCTTCGCTGCACGCGCCGTACATCGTGGCGTTCCTGCTGTTCTCGCTGGGGATCACTTTCCTGGCGGTGCGGCTGGGGCGGCAGCTCACGGAGGTGCAGGATCAGCCGTGGCTCGCGAAGAGCCGGGTTGTGGCGCGGGGTGGGGCGCCCATTTCCGCGGACGTCTGATCCCCTCCCCTTGCCTCCCTGTCCTTACGGTCCCCGCTTCCGTTTCCCTACGTCGCCTGCGGGCGCGGTAGGGCGAACTCGCACCACACCGCCTTGCCGCCGCCCGGGGTCCGGCGGCAGCCCCAGTTGGACGCGATCGTGGCGACGATGGCGATGCCCCGGCCCGATTCGTCGCCCGGTTCCGCGCGGCGGCGCCTGGGGAGGTGGTCGTCGCCGTCGGTGACCTCGATGATCAGCCGGCGGTCGGTACGGCGCAGACGCAGGCGCATCGGTGGGGTGCCGTGCTGGAGGGAATTGGCGACCAGTTCGCTGGTCGCCAGGACGCCCAGGTCGTGCAGGTCCGCGGGGAAGCGCCAGCTGGTGAGGACGCCGGAGGCGAAGGCACGCGCGCGTGGGGCCGCTTCCACGCCGCCCAGGAGTTCCAGGGCGGCGTTGCGGAACAGCTCGCTCTCCGGGCCCGTCCGGGCCGGGTGCTGGAGGACGAGGACGGCCACGTCGTCGTCGTGGTCGGGGGTCACGCCCGCCGAGCGGACCAGGCGGTCGCAGACGACCTGGGGTGTGCCGGTGGCGCCGGCCAGGGCGCTTTCCAGGGCGGCGATGCCCTCGTCCAGGTCGGCGTCCCGCCGCTCCACCAGGCCGTCCGTGTAGAGGACGGCCGTGGAGCCGGGGCCGAGGGGGATCGAGCCCGAGGCGTGCATCCAGCCGCCGGTGCCGAGCGGCGGGCCGGTGGGTTCGTCGGCGCGCAGGACCGCGCCGTTCTCGTCGCGGACGAGGATGGGGAGGTGGCCCGCCGAGGCGTAGACCAGCTTGCCCTCGTTCGGGTCGTGGACCGCGTACGCGCAGGTGGCGATCTGGTTGGCGTCGATCTCGGCTGCCAGGCCGTCGAGGAGCTGGAGCACCTCGTGCGGGGGCAGGTCGAGGCGGGCGTAGGCGCGGACCGCCGTGCGGAGCTGGCCCATGACCGCTGCCGCGCGGACACCGCGGCCCATGACGTCGCCGATGACGAGGGCCGTGCGGCCGCCGCCCAGGGTGATGACGTCGTACCAGTCGCCGCCGACCGCTGCCTCGGTGCCGCCGGGGTGGTACGTGGCGGCGACGCGCAGGTCGTCGGGTTCTTCGAGCTCCTGGGGGAGCAGTGATCTCTGGAGTGTCACCGCCGTTTCGCGCTGGCGGCGTTCGCTGGCGCGCAGGCGTTCGGCGGCTTCGGCGTGGTCGGTGACGTCCGTGGCGAAGACGAGGACTCCGCGGCCGTCGCTGCCGCCCTTGCCGTCGCCCTGGGCGACCGGGGTGCAGGTGAAGGTGTAGCAGCGGCCGTCGGGGGCCTTGCGGGACTTGACCGTACGCGGCTTGCCGCTGCGCTGGACCTGGTCCAGGAGGGGGAACAGGCCGAGGGCGTCCAGTTCGGGGAGGGCCTCGCGGGCGCGTTCGCCCAGGGGGCGTACGCCGAAGGCGGTCGTGTACGCGTCGTTGACGTAGGCGATGCGGTGGTCGGGGCCGTGGACCAGGGCGACGAGGGACGGGACGCGGTCGAGGACCTCGCGCACCCGCAGTTCGTCGACGGCGGGTACGGACGGTGGCTCGTCGGTCAGTTGTTCGGCACGGGCGGCGGGTACGGTTTCCCCCCGCCGGTCCGGGGAGGCCGTCTGCTCGGTCCGCGCTGCGGCGCGGCGCTGCGTTCCGGGGAGCCGGGCGCTCCAGCGCGTGAAGTTCACGAATCCTTGCCTCGTGTAGTCGTCGGCGGCCGGCACCGGAACCGGCCGGGGCCCCGGGGGCCCGCACCGGGGCGTGTGGTGGCACGCCCGCGGTGGTGGACCAGTCTGGCAGTGAGCGGACCGGACCGGCATCCGTCAGACGCCGGGCCGGCCGGTGGAGTTCCTGGGACCGGTCAGGACGACCCCTTCGGGTTCACCGGGGGGTCTTGGGAAGGCTTTCCACCGGCCGCGAGTTCGAACTCGGCCCGGGGGTGTTCGAGTGACCCCAGGGAGACGATCTCGCGTTTGAAGAGCCCGGCCAGGGTCCATTCGGCGAGCACGCGCGCCTTGCGGTTGAAGGTGGGCACGCGGCTGAGGTGGTAGGCGCGGTGCATGAACCAGGCCGGGTAGCCCTTGAGCTTGCGTCCGTAGACGTGGGCGACGCCCTTGTGCAGGCCGAGGGAGGCGACCGATCCGGCGTAGGCGTGTTCGTACGTCTGCAGAGGCTCGGCTCGCAGGGTGTGCACGATGTTGTCGGCGAGGACCTTGGCCTGGCGGAGGGCGTGCTGGGCGTTGGGGGCGCACTCGCGGCCCGGTTCGGCGGCGGTGACGTCGGGGACGGCGGCGGCGTCTCCCGCCGCCCACGCGTGCGTGGCCCCCTCGACGGCCAGTTCCGCCGTGCACTTGAGGCGTCCTCGGTCGTTGCGCGGCAGGTCGGTGGCGGCGAGCACCGGGTGGGGTTTGACGCCGGCCGTCCAGACGACCGTACGGGTGGGGAAGCGGGCGCCGTCGCTGAGGACCGCGACCCGGTCCGCGCAGGACTCCAGGCGGGTCTGGAGGCGTACGTCGATGTTGCGGCGGCGCAGTTCGGTGACGGCGTAGCGGCCCATCTCCTCGCCGACCTCGGGCAGGATGCGGTCCGAGGCCTCGACGAGGATCCACTTCATGTCCTCGGGCTGGACGTTGTGGTAGTAGCGCGTGGCGTAGCGGGCCATGTCCTCCAGTTCGCCGAGCGCCTCCACGCCGGCGAAGCCGCCGCCGACGAAGACGAAGGTGAGGGCGGCGTCGCGGATCGCGGGATCGCGGGTGGAGGAGGCGATGTCCATCTGCTCGATGACGTGGTTGCGCAGGCCGATGGCCTCTTCGACGGTCTTGAAGCCGATGCCGTGGTCGGCGAGGCCGGGGACCGGCAGGGTGCGCGAGACGGAGCCGGGGGCGAGGACGAGTTCGTCGTACGTCAGCAGCTGTCCGCCCGTGCCCTCCTCCTCGGTGGCGAGGGTGGTGATGGTGGCCGTGCGCTTCGCGTGGTCGATGGCGGTGGCCTCGCCGATGACGACGCGGCACCGGTCGAGGACGCGGCGCAGCGGTACGACGACGTGGCGGGGGGAGATGGCGCCCGCGGCGGCCTCGGGGAGGAACGGCTGGTACGTCATGTACGGGTCGGGGGTGACGACCGTGATCTCCACCTCGCCCCGCTCCAGTTCCCGTTTCAGTCTGCGCTGGAGGCGCAGGGCCGTGTACATCCCGACGTAGCCACCACCGACAACGAGAATGCGCGCACGTTCCTTCACCATCCCATGACGCACCCGCCGCTGGCGTTTGTCCACAGCCTCGACGAATTGTGTGACCGGGGCGGGAGAGCGCGCGGAGTTGGCCGGAAAGGCCAACTGCGGGGAATATCCGCAGGTCAGGTGGGGTAGCGCGGGGGGCGGTCGGGGGCACATTCGGGACGTATGCGACCCGTACTCCGATCGGTGGGCGCTCCGTGCGGAACGTGCCTCTTCTGAATTGACTCCCTCTCAACTATGTTCGTGTGTCGACGGGGTGTAGGGGGATGCGCTCAGCGGGTCCGCGACAGGCGGGCCTGCGGACCAGGGCCTGTTCCAGCGTCCCGGCATCGCATGGCGGGGAGTGTCTCCGGGGGGAGACGTCATTACCGGGGGAATGCATATGCATGTTCAGGACTCTCATTGGTCGTCCGCGTCCGCTGTCGCGGCGGGTGGCGCGACGATGAGCGCGACGGCGGGCAACGGACGCGGGAACGGATCGCGGACGACGCCGCTGCGCGTGGACGCACAGCGCAATCTGGAGCACGTGCTGCGAGCGGCGCGCGAGGTGTTCGGCGAGCTGGGGTACGGCGCGCCGATGGAGGACGTGGCGCGACGGGCGCGGGTCGGTGTGGGCACGGTGTACCGGCGGTTCCCGAGCAAGGACGTCCTGGTGCGGCGGATAGCCGAGGAGGAGACCTCCCGGCTGACCGACCAGGCGCGTGCGGCGCTCGGGCAGGAGGACGAGCCGTGGTCGGCGCTGTCGCGCTTCCTGCGGACGTCGGTGGCATCCGGCGCCGGGCGGCTGCTGCCGCCGCAGGTGCTGCGGGTCTCCGTCGAGGAGGAGCGTGCCGGTCAGGCGCGTGTGCCGCAGCAGCGGACGCAGCCGGGTCCGGCGGAGCTGCGGCTGGTGCCGGAGGAGCCGGTGGCGGTCGCGGCGGAGGACGACACCGGGGCGTCGGCGCTGCTCGAGGTCGTGGGTCAGCTCGTGGAGCGGGCGCGTGCGGCGGGTGAGCTGCGGGCGGACGTGTCGGTTTCGGACGTGCTGCTGGTGATCGCGACGGCCGCGCCCTCGCTGCCGGACGCGGCACAGCAGGCGGCCGCGTCGGCCCGGCTGCTGGACATCCTTCTGGAGGGGCTGCGGTCGCGGCCGGTGTGAGCGGGGCGGCTGCCGGAAGGGGCAGCCGGAACGGGGCGCCGGAGAGGCTGCCGGAACGGGCGGAGCGATCGGCTGGTGCGGTCGGCTTGCCGGGTGGCTGGACTGATCGGCTTGGCTGATCGGCTTGGCTGGTCGGCTGATCCGTTCGATCGGACTGGTCGATCGGGCCGGTCCCTGTCGAGCCGGTCGGTCGGTCGCCGGTCGACCGCACTGGTCGATCAGGCCGGTCGAAAGCGCTGGTCGATGGGACCGGTCGGCTTGGCGGTCATGACCAGCCGCCGGATCGGTCCGGTCGGCTTCCGAGCCCGGGCGACAGGGACTCATTCCCCGAATGAGTGACGCCTAGTACTGGCGTGCGGTAAATCCCCTCGGATGAGTGGTGGTCCGAACTCCAAGGGTCTGACCAAGAGCCGCTATGGCACTCTGACCCGGTGGTCTGGACGTGTTGGGCGGCTGGCGGGGGCTTTCCGCGATGAGCGTTGACGGGCGGGACGAGTCGAGCGGTGACGGGTACGCCGCAGCCGGCGGCCCGGTCCCGCCCCAGGTGCCGAGCCAGGGAGGACGCGCGGGCGTACCGCCGGGCGGGCATCCCACAACAGGCGGGAGAACCGACGGCTCGGTCCCGCCACAGCGCGCATGGCGTGAGGACAGCGTCCTGCCGCCGCCGCGCGAGCTGCCGCCCTCCGACGCCGATCTCATCGACCGGATGCGCTCGGGCGACGACACGGCGTACGAGGAGCTGTTCCGGCGTCACGCGCAGGCCGTGCGCCGGTACGCCCGGACCTGCTGCCGTGACGCCCACACCGCCGACGACCTGACCGCCGAGGTCTTCGCCCGCATGCTCCAGGCGGTACGCGGCGGCTCCGGACCCGAGCACGCCGTGCGCGCCTACCTGCTCACCTCCCTCCGGCGCGTCGCCGCCTCCTGGACGCGGTCGGCGCGGCGGGAGCAGCTCGTCGACGACTTCGCGGTGTTCGCCGCCCAGTCCGCACGCGGCTCCTACGTGTCCGGCGACGACACGCTCGACCTGGGCGCGGACGTGCGGGCGATGCACGATGCCGAGCGGTCCATGGCCATGCGGGCCTTCCGATCGCTGCCCGAGCGGTGGCAGGCCGTGCTGTGGCACACCGAGGTCGAGGACGAGTCGCCCAGCGAGGTCGCCACGCTCTTCGGGCTGGACGCCAACGGCACGCGCGTGCTCGCCAGCCGGGCCCGCGAGGGTCTCAAGCAGGCCTACCTCCAGGCTCACGTCAGCGCCACGCTCACCGCCGACGAGGAATGCGCGCGCTACGCCGACCAGCTCGGCACCTACGCCCGCGGCCGGCTGCGCACACGTGCCGAGCGGGGGCTGCGCAAGCACCTGGAGGAGTGCGCGAAGTGCCGGCTGGCCGCGACGCAGATCGAGGAGGTCGCCGGCGGTATCCCCGCGGTGGTCCCGCTCGCGGTCATCGGCTGGTTCGGCGCCGCCGGGTACGCCAAGGCGGCCGGGCTCATCGCCGGTGGAGCGGGGGCGGCCGGAGCCACGGGCGCGGCCGCCGCGGCGGGCGGAGGCTCGTCGGGCGGGACAGCGGCGGGTGCCGGTTCGGCCGGCGGGGCCGCAGGGGGCGGCTCGTCCGGTGGGGCGGGAGGTGGCGCGGCGGCCTCCGAAGGGGTGGGCGCGCCGGTGAAGGCCGGTATCGCGGCCGGTGTCGTCGCCGTGGGCGTCGTGGCCGCCGTGGTGCTGGCGCTGGCGCTGGCCGGCAACGAGAAACCGAAGGACGAGGCGAGGCCGGCTCCCACCCCGACTTCGCCGGTGGTCCGGCCCACCGAGCCCACGCCCTCTCCTTCGCGGCGGGAACCCGGACCGCGGCCACCGGCGATGGTGCCCGCGCGGGCCGAGACGCCGGCGCCGACACCGACCTCAGGGACCGGCCCGTCGTCCACACCGTCCTCGTCCCGGACAGCGGCGCCCACCCCGCCGCCCGCGTCCCCGAGGCCGAAACCGCCCCCGGCGCCCACGCCCACACCGACCCCGCCCCCTACTGAGAGGCCGCCCGCCCCGGCCGTCTACCAGTGGAGCGAACTGTCGTACGACATCAGCGGTGACGGCACCGCGCCCGAGATGCGGATCGGCGCGAGCAGCTGGGTCTGGCAGCGGCACGGCCTGTCGACCGGCGAGCGGCGGTACGCGCACGGCGTCACCGTGCACGGCAGCTCCTCCGTCACCATCGACCTCAACCGCTCCTGCTCCTCGTACGAGGCGCTCGTCGGGGTGGACGACATGGCGCTGAAGCTCGGCGAGGTGTACTTCTCCGTCTACGCCGACGGGGTCCGGCTGTGGCGGTCCGGTCTGGTGGAGGTCGGTGACCCGGCGGTTCCCGTCCAGGTGAACCTCACCGGCCGCAGCACCGTACGGCTGGTGGTGGAACCGCACGGCGCCCTCGACAACCTGGCCCTGGCGGATTGGGCGGAGTCCAGGTTCATCTGCGGTTAGCGGCTCCCGGCCCGGTGGCGTACGCACTCCGCGCCTGTTCCAGCTCGCGCAGGACGTCGTCCGCCGTGAGGGCCGCGCCCCGGGCGCGCTCCGACTCGCACCGGGCAGGTCCCAGGGCGGCGCGCGCGGCTGCCCCGGCCCGTTCCGCCTGGGCGTGCTCCGGCATGGGGCGGGGACGGCCGGCCCACCAGTGGTCGCCGGCGCCGAGCAGCCGGGCCGCGCGCGGAAAGTCGCCGAGGTCGGCCAGCAGTCCTGCCGCACTGTCCACGACGGTGGCCCGGATCAGGTCGGAGCAGCGCTTGTCCACGGCGTCGCGCAGGGCTCCGGTCAGCTTGGCGAGGGCGGGCTCCGGGCCGGACTCACTCGCCGTGACCATGGCGTCCATGAGATCCAGCATCACCACGAACTGGGGCGGTGGTGTGCCGCGCGCGGCGTCCGCACGCGCCGCCTCACAGAACTCGCGCGCCCGGGCGATGTGCCCCTCCTCGGCGGCCATCTGGGCACGCAGCAACAGGACGAACGCCCTGGAGTCCGCCACGCCGTACCGCTCGGCGGCGGCGCTCGCCTCGTCCAGCCCCGCCAGCGCGGCCGGGCGGTCTCCCGCGCGGTAGGCGATCTCGGCGAGCCGGGCGATGAGGAACGGCGACTCGGCGTACGCGCCCACCTCGTAGGCGAGCCGCAGCGCCTCCTCGTACTCCCCCTTGGCCTCCTCGAAGCGGCTGCGCGCCATGGCGGCCTCGCCGGCCGCGCTGCATACCTGGGCCCGCAGCCAGCGGTCACCGGTGCGGCGGCTGAGGTCGCGCAGGTCGGCGAGGTCGTCGTCGACGCCAGCCAGGTCGCCGGGTGCGTCGACGACCATGTGCGTACGGGCCATCAGGGACACGGCGACCTCCCAATCGCCGCCGTGCACACGGCAGTTGGCGACGGCGGAGTCCATTTCGGCCCGGACGTCGCCCGGGTCGGCCACGAAGGAGGAGATCATCGGCCAGACGAGACCCGGGACCCGGGCTGCCTCTGGTCCGCCCTGCGCGAAGAACGCCCACACCCGCTCCACGTACTGCCGCCGCTCGGTCAGGAACACCTGCATGGGCCCGGCCTCGGTCATGAAGAACACATGCAGCATCCGCAGATCCATCCGCAGGCCGTGCAGCGGATGCCCCGCCTCCCCGTCCGGCGCGGCGAGGAAGTGGTCGACGGGGTCGGGCAGACCCGACTCCCCGCCGGACGGCACAAGTCCGGCGGCGGCGTCCCTCTCCACGCCCAGCCGCAGGATGCGGTCGAGCCACTCCAGGCCCTCGTGCCGGTAGTTGCGCAGCCACCAGAACCAGCCGATGGCCAGGACGATGGCGCCGGCCTCCTGCTCGTCACCGGCCGTCAGGGCCCGGTCGAGGGCCGCGCGGATGTTGTCGAGCTCGGTCTCCAGGCGGGAGACCCAGGGCAGTTGCCCGGCGGAGCGCAGCAGCGGCTCGGCCTGCTCGACGAGTGCGCGCACCCAGGCCCGGTGCCGCCGCTCGGCCGCTGCACGCAGCTGCGGGGCCTCGGCGGCGCGCTCGACGGCGTACTCGTGGATGGTCTCCAGTAACCGATACCGCATGCCGTCCGGGGCGTCCGTCCCGCCGGGTGCCGCGACGACGAGGGACTTGTCGACGAGAGCCCCGAGCAGCTCGGCGGCGGGCCCCGTGCACACGGCCTCCGCCGCCGCCAGGTCCCAGCCGCCCGCGAACACGGACACCTCGCACAGCACCGTCCGCTCGGCCTCGTCGAGCAGCTCCCACGACCAGTCGACGACGGCCCGCAGGGTCTGCTGGCGGGGCAGGACCGTACGGCTCCCGGAGGTGAGGAGGCGGAAGCGGTCGTCGAGCCGGTCGGCGATCTGCCGGGGCGTGAGCAGCCTCAGCCGGGCCGCGGCCAGCTCGATGGCGAGCGGCAGCCCGTCCAGGCGGCGGCAGATCTCCGCCACCGCCCGCTCGTCACGGAGCACGGCGTCCGCGTCGGGACGGACGGCGGCGGCGCGCTCAGCGAACAGCCGGCGGGCGTGGTCCGGCGGCAGGGGCTCGACCGGACGCACCAGTTCACCGGGTACGCCCAGGGGTTCACGGCTGGTGGCGAGGATCGTGAGCCCCGGGCAGCGGGTCAGCAGGGTCTCGGCGAGGTGGGCGGCGGCCCCGATGACATGCTCGCAGTTGTCAAGGATCAGCAGTTGGCTGCGCGGCGCGCAGTACTCCACGAGCAGGGCGACGGGGTCGTCCTGCAGGGCCGTCAGCTCGCTGGTCATCAGCACGGTCTCGCGCAGACCGAGCGCACTGACCACCGCTCCCGGCACCGCCTCCGGCCGGTCGAGCGGGGCGAGCTCGGCCAGCCACGCCTGCGGGAGCCCGGCGGCGGCTTCCTCGGCGAGACGGGTCTTTCCGGAGCCGCCCGGTCCGGTGAGGGTGACGAGGCGGGCTCTGTGCACGTCTGAACGGATGGCGTCGATCTCGGGTTCCCGGCCGACGAACGAGGTCAGGCGGGGACGGATGTTCCCGGTGCGCTCGGGCGGAGCGTGCGCCGGTTTCCCGCTCCCCGCGACCGACGCGAGCAGATCGGCGTGGAGGGCGCGCAGCTGCGCTCCGGGGTCGGCGCCGAGCCCCTCCGCGAGGGCGCGGCGGGCGGACTCGTACGCGGCGAGGGCATCGGCCTCGCGGCCGGCGTCGCGCAGGGCGCGGATGAGGAGGGCGTGCAGCGGTTCGTCGTACGGGTGTACGGCCGTCAGTTCCCGCAGTTCCGGTACGACGTCCGGGGCGCGGCCGAGCCGTATGCGGGCCTCGGCCCGGGCCCGGATCGCCTCCAGGCGCGCGGCCTCCGGGCGGGTGGCGGCGGTGCGGTCGGGGAGGTCGGCGAGGGCGGGGCCGCGCCAGAGGGCGAGGGCGTCGTCGAGATGGCGTTCCGCCAGGGCGGGGGCGTCGGCGGCGAGGGCGTCGGTGCCCTGCCGGACGAGCCGCTCGAAGACGAAGAGGTCGATGTCGTCCGGCGTGGCCGTGAGGCGGTAGCCGCCGGTGTCCGAGGTCACGGCGTCCTTGCCGAGGGCGCGGCGGAGGCGGCCGACGAGGGCCTGGAGCGCGGCGTGGGCGTCCTGGGGCGGGTCGTCCGTCCACACCTCGTCGATCAGCGTCTGGGGGGTGGTGACGCGGGAGGGGCGTAGGGCGAGGGCGGTGAGCAGGGCGCGGAGGCGGGGGCCGCCGAGGGGTACGGCTGTGCCGTGTTCGTCCTCTGCCGTGGTGACGCCCAGGATTCTGTACCGCACCGGGTCATTGTCGCCCGGGTGGGCGTGAGGGCCGTGGGGTTTTCGGGGCCGGGTGTTTCTGGGGGTGACTGGGGGCCTGTGTGTTGTACAACTCGGCGCTGTCAGGTGTCCTTCGTTGCGGCTCGGGCCGGGTGGGTCCGCAGCCCGGCGGAGCGGGGTGCCGCTGCGCCCACCCGTGCCGCCCCAAGCGGCACGACCGCCCGCAGCTGAGCCGACCTGCACCCGCGCACGGCGACCCACAGCCACCGCGCAGGCGCTACACCCGCCGCACCCCGGCGGCCCCCGCCCCCAACGCCCCCCGCTGCGGTGCGATCCCCG
Source organism: Streptomyces africanus (assembly GCF_030816955.1). NCBI lineage: Bacteria > Bacillati > Actinomycetota > Actinomycetes > Kitasatosporales > Streptomycetaceae > Streptomyces > Streptomyces africanus. The sequence continues at coordinate 4,099,784 of NZ_JAUSYP010000001.1, forward strand.
CCGGTACAGCCCGCTGGCGGGCCGGTGTGCCCGTCCAGCAGGTGCCGCGGCGGGACAGCAGGCGGCGGAGCCACAGTTCCAGGGAGACGAGGTCGGCGAGGCCGTCCAGGGGGAGTGGCTCACCGGCCGCCGCGGAGCGCAGGGCCTTGCGGACCACCCGGGCTTCGACCAGGCCCGCCTCCGCCAGCAGCGGCGTGTCGAACAGGGCGACCAGGGAGTCCGCCGCCACCCTCAGCCCCGTACGCGCCGCGGCCGCCGCCGTCGCCTGGGTCGGGACGCCCCACCCGGGCGGCAGGTCCCGGACCCCGGCCCCTTCCAGCACCGTACGCAGGATCGCCGCCCGCGCCCCCGGCCGCACCCGCAACGCCTCGGGCAGCGCCCGGGCCGCGCGCACGACCTGGTTGTCGAGGAACGGCGCGTGCAGCCGCTGGAAGCGGATCTCCGCGGCCTGCTCCAGCACCCGCAGGTCCGCCGCGTACCGCGCCAGCGCCGCACGCGCGCGGAAGTCGCCCGGCCGCTGTCCCGGCCCCAGCTCCGACCGGTGCGTCGCCGCCTGAAGGCGAACCGATACTTCGGCGAGCGCCTCACCGGTCAGCCAGCGCGCCGCCGGCCCGGGTCTCCCCCAGGTCAGCGCGGCGAGCGAGGCCTCGACCGCGCCCCCGGGCGCGTCCAGGCCCTCGTCCGTACGGTGGTCCAGCAGGCGCTCGGCCAGGGACTCGAGCCCCGCCCGGTACGGCGTACGGGACAGCCGTCGCGCCGCCGCGTACACGCGCGCGGGGACCAGCACCGAGCCGTCCGTCTTGGCCAGCGCGGCGACGGGCCGCACCAGGTGGCGCCGCTTGCGGTCCATCAGCAGGTCGGCGAGCCGCGCGGGATGGGCGTCCAGGACCTGCCGCGCGCCGTAGCCCGTGAAGTGGTCCGCGCTGCCGGCCGCGAGCCGCGCCCGGTGCCGGGCCGCCGTCACCAGGGACGCGCCCGGCTCGTCGGTCAGCGGGCCCTCCAGGTCGGCGTACGGGAGGGTCTCCTCGCCACCGGCCACGACGACGTGGTGCAGCCGCGGGTTCGCGGCCAGCGCGCCCGCCCGCTCCAGTTCGGCCTCCCGCCCCCCGACGGCCAGGTCGTTGAACGTGACCGCCAGCAGCCGCTCCCCCGCGCCCGTGCCGTGCCCGAGCACCGTGCCCGGCATCCCGGGCAGCCCCGCGGCCAGCAGCGCCAGCGTCCCCGAGGCCGGCCCGCCGGACAGGTCCGCCCCGATCCCCGGCACCGGCATCCCGCGCGCGGCTCGCCGCTCGGCGGGCCCCATGCCGGGCACGGGCCCGGGGTCGATGTCCGCGCCGGGGACGTGCCGCGGCGCGGACAGCCGGGTCCGTACGGCCTCCACGAGCGCGTCGCGCACGGCGTCGACCGCGCTGTCGGGGTCGGCCGAAGGCGCCGCCACCGCCAGCGAGGCGACCGGCTCGTACCCGGCGATCTCACGCGCCCCCGCGCGCAGGATCAGCGCATGCCCCGGCGGAATGCGCTTCACGCCGTCGTACGGCGTGGAGTCGTGCAGCGCGGCGGGCACGTCGGGGGCGGCCAGCAGCGCGGCGAGGTGCCCGAAGTCGAGGTTGGCCTCGATGAGGTCGGCCAGCGGCAGCGCGGCCGTCGCATACGCCGTACCGCCGGCCCAGGGGGTGTAGAACACCGGCCGCGCGCCCGCGAGGTCGCCGCAGACGGTGACCCTCCGGCCGACCTGCACGATCGCGGTGTAGCTGCCCGGCCAGGCGGTCAGATGCCGAAGTGCCCCGCCGCGCGCGGCGAACAGCGCGACGCGCAGCTGCTCGTCGGTGGCACCGCAGATGCCGAGGACGGCGATGCGCGTCCGGTCGTCGGCCTTCACGACCCGCACCTCGTCGGGGCGCCAGTCACCGACCGCCCAGAGCGGATCGGGATCGCCCCACAGGAGTTGGGAACCCACCGGGTGCAGGGTCTCGCCATCGGGTCCCGTGGCCCCCGCCGAGCCGGCAGCGACGGCTCCCGCGGCGGTGCTGCTCCATCCCACCAACCACCGCATCGCCGCCTCCACAGGCTGTGGACAACCAGTGCACCGTACGAACCGGTTCACCATGCTGCCATGAAGGAAGCGTTCCAGAGTGCGCCCGCGCCGCTTGCGCTCCGCCGAACGCGCCCCGGCGGAGCCACCCACGCCGCCGCGAACACCCCCGAACACCCCTGTGCCACAAGAAGAGACGGGCGGAGAAGACGGCAGCGCGGACGGCAGTGAAAACGGACATGCAGACGGCGACGGAGACGGCCGCGGAAGCGGCGAGAACAGAGGGACGGCCAGAAGACAAGACACGTCAGCGACATGTCACCAGTACGACTGCGGCGCGAATGCGCCCCCGATACGCGCCCCGAATACGCCCGAAGCGCCCTCAACTACCGTGGTCGGAGGCCTGATACCCCACCGTCGGCGGGGGCGATTTTCGGCCAAATCCCCGTCCCGCACGCAGCGTCGAACACTCTCCGTACAGACCCTGCGGACCACCGGGCGGTCGCGCAGTCCGGGAGACGGAGCACGCCTCCCGGACCGTTCCGCCGCCCGCGGGGATGAAGGCGGCGGTGTCCCCCAGCCCACTGGATCCAGTACAGCGGGCCGACCCACGCAACGACCATGGAACCGCTCCCGCGGTGGCCGGAGAAGAGCGCACGGGCAGGCGCACGGCCACACAGTGGGAGCACATCGCAACAGCCTGTATCTGACCCGCACTTCCGTACGGACCACAATCCCGCCAACCGGAACAATGCCCCTTAACGCTTGGGATGCGGCGAACTACGCTGTGTTTACGAATGCCGCGTGGTTATGCCAACGTCGGCAGCCGTCTGTGTCGAGGGGTGGCGCATGTCCAGGGAGCAACGCGGGCCGAACGAAAAACTCGGCGCCGTTCTCGCCCTCGCGGGAATCTCGAACGCAGGCCTCGCGCGGCGCGTCAACGATCTTGGCGCTCAGCGAGGACTGACGCTTCGCTATGACAAAACGTCGGTGGCGCGCTGGGTGTCGAAGGGCATGGTGCCGCAGGGTGCGGCGCCGCACCTCATCGCCGCCGCCATCGGCCAGAAGCTCGGCCGCCCGGTGCCGCTCCACGAGATCGGCCTGGCGGACGCGGACCCCGCCCCCGAAGTCGGCCTCGCCTTCCCGCGGGACGTCGGACAGGCGGTGAAATCCGCGACGGAGCTGTACCGCCTCGACCTCGCGGGCCGCCGCGCCGGGGGCGGCATCTGGCAATCGCTGGCCGGATCGTTCGCGGTGAGCGCGTACGCGACGCCCGCCTCACGATGGCTGATAACCCCGGCCGACAGTTCGGTCGCGCGTGACGTGGGCCCCGGCGAGGGCTCCGGCGCACCGCTCAAAGTCGGCCACAGCGATGTGCAGAAGCTGCGGGAGGCCGCCGAGGACGCGCGGCGCTGGGACTCCAAGTACGGCGGCGGCGACTGGCGTTCGTCAATGGTCCCCGAGTGCTTAAGGGTCGAGGCGGCCCCGCTCCTGCTCGGCTCCTACTCCGACGAGGTCGGCCGGGCCCTCTTCGGCGCCTCCGCCGAACTCACCCGGCTCGCGGGCTGGATGGCCTTCGACACGGGCCAGCAGGAAGCGGCCCAGCGCTACTACATCCAGGCCCTGCGCCTGGCCCGGGCGGCTGCGGACGTCCCCCTCGGGGGCTACGTCCTGGCCTCCATGTCCCTCCAGGCCACCTACCGCGGCTTCGGCGACGAGGGCGTGGACCTCGCCCAGGCCGCCCTCGAACGCAACCGCGGCCTCGCCACGGCCCGCACGATGAGCTTCTTCCGACTCGTCGAGGCCCGGGCACACGCGCGTGCCGGCGACGCCCAGGCGGCCGGCGGCGCCCTGAAGGCGGCCGAGAGCTGGCTGGAGCGCGCCCGCCCCGGCGACAACGACCCGAGCTGGCTCGGCTTCTACTCCTACGACCGCTTCGCCGCCGACGCGGCCGAGTGCTACCGCGACCTCAAGGCACCCCGCCAGGTCCGCCGCTTCACGGAACAGGCGCTGTCGAAGCCCACCGAGGAGTTCGTCCGCTCCCACGGCCTGCGCCTGGTCGTCTCCGCGGTGGCCGAACTGGAGTCGGGGAACCTGGACGCGGCGTGCGAGCAGGGCGTACGAGCGGTCGAGGTCGCCGGACGCATCTCCTCGGCCCGCACCACCGAATACGTCAAGGACCTCCTGCACCGGCTGGAGCCGTACGGTGACGAGCCACGGGTGGTCGAGCTGCGTGAACGCGCACGGCCGCTGCTGATGGCTCCGGCGTAACCGGGCAGGGATGCCGCCGTCCCCGCGTTTGAAGGCATTGTCAGTGGCGCAGTGCACTATCGAAGCGGGAGGTGGTGCGGGTGACGCGAGGGCCGGAGATCGCGTACGACTGTGACGTGCTGGTGATCGGCGGGGGGATCGTCGGTCTGTCGACGGCGTACGCGATCACACGCGCCGCACCGGGCACACGTGTCACGGTCCTGGAGAAGGAACCGGGCCCGGCCCGGCACCAGACGGGCCGCAACAGCGGCGTCATCCACAGCGGCATCTACTACCGCCCCGGCTCCCTCAAGGCGCGCTACGCGGTGGGGGGCGCGGCGGAGATGGTCAAGTTCTGCGCCGAGTACGGCATCCCGCACGCGGTCACCGGCAAGCTGATCGTCGCGACCGACCGCGCGGAGCTGCCCCGCCTGCACGCACTCGTGCAGCGCGGCCGGGAGAACGGCATCCCGGTCCGTGAACTGGGCGGGCCCCAGATCGCGGAGTACGAGCCGGAGGTGCGGGGCCTCGCCGCGATACACGTCGGTACGACCGGCATCTGCGACTTCGTCGCGGTCGCCCGGCAGCTGGCCCACGGCTCGGGCGCGGAGATCCGCTACGGCACGCGGGTCGTGCGCGTCGACCGCCGCCCCGAGCGGGGCGTCGCCGTGCTCACGGCCACCGGGGACGTCGTGCGCGGCCGGGTGCTGGTGAACTGCGCGGGCCTCTACAGCGACGAGATCGCCCGGCTGACCGGGGACGACCCGGACGTCCGGATCGTGCCGTTCCGGGGCGAGTACTACGAGCTGGCCCGGCCGGAGCTGGTGCGGGGCCTGGTGTATCCGGTCCCCGACCCGGCGTTCCCCTTCCTCGGGGTGCATCTCACGCGCGGGATCGACGGGGGCGTCCACATCGGGCCCAACGCGGTGCCGGCGCTGGCCCGTGAAGGGTACGGATGGGGGACGGTCCGTGCGCGGGAGCTGGGGGCGACGCTGGCCTGGCCGGGCTCCTGGCGGATCGCCCGGCGGCACTGGCGGTACGGGGCGGGGGAGCTGCGGCGGTCGCTGTCCAAGGGGGCGTTCACGCAGGCGGTGCGGAGATTGCTGCCCGGGGTGTCGGAGGACGATCTGGTGCCGACGGCGGCGGGGGTCCGGGCCCAGGCGGTCCTGCGTGACGGAACGCTGGTGGACGACTTCCTGATCCGCGAGGGCGCTCGCACGGTGCATGTGCTGAACGCGCCGTCTCCCGCGGCCACGGCGTCCTTGCCGATCGGCAGGGAGGTGGCGCGCAGGGCGTTGAGCGCGCTGTGACCGGCCGGGGGTTGTGAGGCGCTGGGCGTTGCTGCCGGGCCGGTTGCCAGGTGCTCGGCAACACCTGACGGTCGTAAAATCGGTCTCACTGTGTCTGACTCCGTGAATACCCCCGAAACCCCCCAGCCGCCCGCCCCCGGTGCCTCCATCCGGCGCAGCCGGGTCAAGGGTGAGCCGCGTTTTCCCGATGGGCCGAAGGCCGATCCCGCCGGGTCGCACTTCGAGCGGCGGATCCGGAGTTTCCAGCCGCGGCGGAGCCGGGTCACAGCCGGCCAGGCGGACGCGCTTCAGCGGCTGTGGCCCAAGTGGGGCCTCGACATCGACGGCAGCCGAACCCTCGACCTGGCCGACCTGTTCGGCAACGACAACCCCGTCGTCCTGGAGATCGGCTTCGGCATGGGCGAGGCCACCGCCCAGATGGCGGCCGCCGACCCCACCACCAACGTCCTCGCCGTCGACGTCCACACCCCCGGCCAGGGCAACCTGCTCAATCTCGCCGACCGGAACGGCCTGTCCAACATCCGGGTCGGCAACGGCGACGCGATCATCCTCCTCCGCGAGATGCTCACCCCGGACTCCCTCGGCGGCCTGCGCGTCTACTTCCCCGACCCCTGGCCCAAGAAGCGGCACCACAAGCGCAGGCTCATCCAGCCGGACTTCCTGACCCTCGCCGCCACCCGCCTCGGGCCCGGCGCGATCGTGCACTGCGCCACCGACTGGGAACCGTACGCCGAACAGATGCTCGACGTACTCACGGCACACCCCGCCTTCGAGAACACGCAGGCGGACGGTGGTTTCGCGCCCCGTCCGGACTTCCGTCCCCTGACCCGTTTCGAGGGCCAGGGACTGGACAAGGGACATGTCGTGAACGACCTCCTCTTCCGTCGCGTACAGCACGTGGACCAACCCCCCGCCGGCGCCTGACCGCACGCGCACCCGTACCCCTCCGCCTGCGGACAGCGCCCATCCGTCGTTAGGGTCAATGCCGTGGCCACCTGCCCCCCACACACGTCGTATCCCAGCGGCCCCACCACCGGCGCGCCCTTCACCGGCGCACCCGCCGGCGGCGCGCCCACTGGTGGCCCCCTGCGGCACGCCCACTGGTGGCAGCGCACCTGGGTGCGCTACGGCGCGCCGACCACGCTGCTCGCGATATCCGGCCTCGTCATCCTCGCCCTGGTCCGTGAAGAGACCGGCACGGAGGGGTTCCTGGTCGGGCTGGGGCTGGCCACGCTCCCGGTGCCCCTGCTCATAGCCGCGTTCCGCTGGCTGGACCGGGTCGCACCGGGCCCCTGGCGGAACCTGCTGTTCTGCTTCGCCTGGGGCGCCTGCGCGGCGGCGCTGATAGCGATCGTCGCCAACAGCTTCGCGACCAGATGGATAGCGACGGCCACGGCGGATCCGTCCAGCGCGGACACGCTCGGCGCGACCGTCATAGCGCCGGTGGTCGAGGAGATCGCCAAGGCGGCGGCCGTCTTACTGGTCTTCCTCTTCCGCCGCCGCGACTTCACCGGCATCCTCGACGGAGTGGTCACAGCCGGCGTCACCGCCACCGGCTTCGCGTTCACGGAGAACATCCTCTACCTGGGCACCGCCTTCGGCACCGACCAGCTCACCGGCGGCACCGGCATCGCCTCCGTCACGGCGGCGACCTTCTTCGTGCGCATCATCATGTCGCCGTTCGCGCACCCGCTCTTCACCGTCCTGACCGGCATCGGCTTCGGCGTCTCCGCGCTCGCGGCGGACCGCCAGCACGTCCGCCGCGTCGCCTTCCCGCTCTCCGGGCTGCTGCTCGCGATGGGCATGCACGCGATGTGGAACGGCTCGTCGGCGTTCGGCGAGTACGGGTTCTTCGCCGTGTACGCGGCGTTCATGGTGCCCATCTTCGGGCTGCTGACGTGGCTGGTGATCTGGACACGGCAGCGGGAGCTGAAGACCGTACGGGCGGAGCTGCCCGCCTACGCGGTGGCCGGGTGGCTGTCCCCGGTCGAGCCGTACGCGCTCGGCTCGATGCGGGCCCGGCGGATCGCCCGCCAGTACGCCCGCCGCCACGCGGGCCGGGCGGCGGCGCGGGAGGTCGCGCGGTACGAGGCGTACGCGACGTCCCTGGCGTTCCTGCGGCACCGGGGCCGCCGCGGCCGCGCCGGTGCCGACTTCGTCGTACGGGAACGGGAACTGCTGGAGGAACTGTGGCGCCGCCGGGAGGCGGCTCGCCCCGCGCTGGACTACGCCGCGCGGATCACGGCCCCTCCGGTACCGGTGGCGGCCCCGCCCTGGCCGGTGCACGGGGCGTACGGGTACGGCTGTCCGGCGACACCGGCGCCGTACCCCGCCTACCCCGCGTACAACCCGTACCGGTCGTAGGAGGAGCCCCTCAGGCCGAAGCCTGCGTGAGCCGCCCGAGCTCCGCGTCCGTCAGCGTCAGCTCCCCGACCCCGAGCAGCGCGGGCAGCTGCTCCACCGTCCGCGCGGAGGCGATGGGCGCCACCACCGTCGGCTGGGCCGCGAGCCAGGCGAGGGCGACCGTGGCGGCGGGGACGTCGTGGGCCGCGGCGATCTCGTCGAGGGCGGCGAGGACCCGGCGGCCCCGCTCGGTCTGAAGGTGCTGGGCGGCACCGCCCGCCCGCGCGCTGTCGACGGTCGTGCCGGGGCGGTACTTGCCGGTCAGGAAGCCCGACGCGAGCGCGTAGTACGGGACGGCCGCCAGGCCGGTCCGCGCGGCGAGGTCCTGGAGCTCGCCCTCGTAGGTGTCGCGGGAGACCAGGTTGTAGTGGGGTTGGAGGGCCACATACCGGGCGAGCCCCTCGCGGTCGGAGAACTCCAGGGAGGCCCGCAGCCGCTCCGCGGAGATGTTGGAGGCGGCGATGTGCCGCACCTTCCCGGCCGTCACGAGTTCGTCGAGCGCGCCGATGATCTCCTCCACCGGCACGTCGGGCTTGTCGAAGTGGGTGTAGTAGAGGTCGATGTAGTCGGTGCCGAGGCGCCGCAGGGAGGCGTCGGCGGCGGCCTTGATGTTGGCGGCGGACAGGCCCTGGAACTCGGGGTGCTGGCTGACCTTCGTGGCGACGACGACGTCCGCGCGGTTGCCGCGCGACGTCAGCCACTTGCCGAGGACGGTCTCGGACTCGCCTCCCTGGTTGCCGTCCACCCACGCCGAGTAGACGTCGGCGGAGTCGACGAAGTTGCCGCCGGCGGCGGTGTACGCGTCGAGGACGGCGAACGACTGTGCCTCGTCGGCGGTCCAGCCGAAGACGTTACCGCCGAGGGCGAGCGGGAAGACCTCGAGGTCGGAGGAGCCGAGCTTGCGAAGAGAAGTCATGCTTCGTGTCAACGGCCGTACGGGGGAGACGCATTCCACAGCGGACGCAAAAGTCCCGTGACCGCCCCCTGCACGCTCCCCGCACGAACTCCCCGCGGGAAGCCCGGAACGCCGGCGCTCAGATGTTCAGGCCCTTGCCCCGCAGCCACGCCATCGGGTCGATGCCGCTGTTGGACCCTCCGGTGTGGACCTCGAGGTGCAGATGCGCCCCGGTGACGTTGCCGGTCGCACCCACGCGGCCGATGACGTCGCCCGTGCTGACCTTCTGGCCGACGCTGACGCCGATGGACGACTGGTGCGCGTACCAGATCTCCGTGCCGTCATCGAGGGTCAGGACCGTCTTGTAGCCGTACGACCCGTTCCAGCCGGCCTCGGTGATGGTGCCGCTGTGCACCGCCTTGATGGGCGTGCCCGTGGGGGCGGCGAAGTCGAGGCCGGTGTGGTAGCCGGAGGACCAGTAGGCGCCGGCCTGACCGAAGGTCGAGGTGATGGTGTACGCGGAGGTGGGCAGCGTGTACTGCTTGGCGAGGGCGGCGAGCCGCTCGGCCTCGGCCTTCTTCCGGGCCTCCTCCTCCGCCTTCTTCTTGGCTTCGGCGGCCTTGGCCTTGGCTTCCTTCTCGGCCTTGGCGGCGGCCTCCGCAGCCGCCTTCCGGGCGGCTTCGGCGGAGTCCTGCGCGGCCTTGGTCTCGATCTGTTCCTGCTGGTGCTCGACCTGCGCCATGATCCGGGCGCGCAGTGCCTCACCGGCGCCGGAGGTGCCCTGCTCGGTGTCGGCGGACGCCGTGGCGAGGTCGCTGAGCGGGGTGGCGGAGCCTTCGGGGGTGTCGTCGTCCGAGATGAGGGAACCCACCGAGGGCAGGTCCGGAACGGAGATCGACACCGGCGGCTTGCCGGTCTGGGCGCTGGCCATGCCGCCCGCGCCCACGGCGGCTATGACGCCGACGCCCAGGACGGTGGAGCTGCGCGCGAGTCCTCCGCCGCGCTGCTTGGTGACGCGATGCCGGCCACGGATGGGGCGGATGGACTCCGCGGTGGGGTTCCATTCCTGGAACGGGCCCTCGTCGGTGTGCTGACCGCCGTAGCCGAAGGTTTCGGTGTCGCGCTGGTTCGGCGCGGACGGGGCCGCGGGGGCAGGCCGGTTGGACGCCACGTGGGCGTACTCCTTTCCTTCCTTCTCGCCTACCGGGTTAGCTGACGGGTTCGGAGCAGGAAGGTCTCCTACGCGCGTATACCGGCCGTGCTTCCACGGCGGCATCCGCTCGATTCACCCCAAGTGGTGGTTCCCCGGTTCCCTTTCGGGATTCGGCGCGTGCGCACGGAGCCGCCTTCTGTGACGGCTGGGACGACCGCGCTGCGTTATCGAACGTTAATAGACGCGCGGTGGGTATTCCAGCGGTTCCGCTTGATCATTAACCTTTTTCGCGCGGACCAATCTCCCATGACCGGTCCAAAACGGGCGAGTTGACCGCTGCGTAAGTGACTCACGGGTTTTGACGGTGCGTCAGTTGTGATGCGAAGCGGTGCGATTCACTCACCGACAGTAATGGCGAGCCCAGAGAAAACACCGAGGGCCGGAACCCTTTCGGATTCCGGCCCTCGGCCTTCAGTAGCGGGGACAGGATTTGAACCTGCGACCTCTGGGTTATGAGCCCAGCGAGCTACCGAGCTGCTCCACCCCGCGTCGTTGTGACTCCAGTGTACGCCATCCGCGGGACCGCTCGCGCACACCGGTGCTCAGCGGCGGCGCGGCAGGTGTCGGTTGGGTGCCTTGGCCTGCTCCTCGTGCTCCGGGAGGACGAGGACCTCCACTCCCCGGGCCGCCAGGAGGCCGCTGCCGTCGGCGTCCGCCACGAAGGTGTCCGGCTCGCGCCAGGCCGTGACCACGCGCTGTACGCCCGCGTCGAGGATCAGCCGGGCGCAGGGTGCGGGGCGGGAGGCCCGGCGGGCGCAGGGCTCCAGGCTGCTGTAGACCGTCGCGCCGGCGAGCCTGGGGTCGGCCGGGTCGAGCTTGGCCAGGGCCGCCTCCTCGGCGTGCACGACCGGATCGCCGCCTTCGCGGGAGTGGCCGCGGGCCAGTTCCGTGCCGTCGGCCGCGACGACCACCGCGCCGACGCTGAACGCCGTGTCCGACGGCGGGCACTGTGCGGCCAGTTCGCAGGCGAGGGCCAGCCAGTGGTGGTCGGCGGCGGCGGGCAGGGGGCCGGTGCCGGGGGCGGTCGGCTCGTAGCGCATGAGGACGACGTCCTCGATCCGCCGGGTCTCCAGCAGCCGGAGCCGCCCGGACTGGTAGCCGCCGGGTCCGAAGAGGCGGGGTGCCTCGGGGTCGCCCACGAAGAGCGGGGCGAGGACCAGCTGGAGTTCGTCGGCGAGGCCCTGGGTGAGGAGCTGGGTGTGGATCAGGCCGCCGCCCTCGACCATGAGCCGTCGTACGCCCCGGACGTCGTGCAGGTGGGTGAGGAGCCGCCGCCAGTCGAGGTCGGCGCCGAGCGGGACGACGTCGGTGGCATCGGTGGCATGGGTGCCATCGGTGGCATCGGTGGCGAGGCCGAGGGCACGGGCGCGTTCTGCGCCCTTGTCGGTGGTGTAGAGGACCTTCTGTCCGCCGGTGTGCCAGAAATGTGCCGCCGGGTCGAGGTCGCCGGAGCCGCTGACCGTGACCTTGAGGGGGTACTCCGGCCGGCCGGCGGCCGTGCGGGCGGCGCGCCGCTCGGGTGAGTTGACCAGCAGGCGCGGGTTGTCGGCGCGGACGGTGCCGGCGCCGATCAGGATCGCGTCGACGGACGCCCGGACCTCGTCGACCCGGTCGAAGTCGGCCCGGCTGGACAGGAGCAGGCGTTCGGGGCCGGTGTCGTCCAGGTAGCCGTCGAGGGAGACGGCGGCGGACAGCAGGACGTACGGATGGGGCATCGACGCTCCCGGCTCGTGGAAACTTGTGGCGGACGGCGGACGGCGGACGGCGGACGGCGGACGGCGGACTGACGGGCGGGCTTGGTTCAAGTTTGAAACAAACCTACACTGGCGGCATGACGACTCGCTGGCTCACCCCTGAGGAGCAACGCGCCTGGCGCGCGTACATCGCCGCCTCCTCACTCCTGGAGGACGCGATCGACCGGCAGCTCCAGCAGGACGCCGGCATGCCGCACCTGTACTACTCCATCCTGTCCGTCCTGTCGGAGTCCCCCGAGCGGCGGCTGCGCATGACCGATCTCGCCGAGCGGCTGAAGATCACCCGCAGCCGGCTGACGTACGCGGTGACACGGCTGGAGAAGGACGGCATGGTGCGGCGCGAGGCCTGCCGGCACGACAAGCGGGGCAGCATCGCGGCCCTGACGGACGACGGGTTCGCCGTGCTGGACCGGGCGGCGCCCGGGCATGTCGAGACCGTGCGGAGCTTCCTGTTCGACCGGCTCAGCGAGGAGCAGGTGGGGCAACTGGAGGAGATCTCCACGGCGATCGCGCAGGGGCTCCAGGAGGACGGGGCGCGGCCGGCGTCGGACGACGTGCCGTGGCGGCGGAGGTCCTCGACAGCCTGTTCGTGACTCACGTCACTGCGGACCTCGATCTCACCGCTTCTCGTTGCTTCAAATTTAAAGCAAGGGTAGGGTTCCGGACGTGGATCTGCTTCAAATCTGAAGCAGACTGCAAGCCTACGGCTGTGCAGCCGAACAGGAACGGAACCCGGAGGCCCCGCATGCCCGACACCCCCGCTGTCCTCGCCACCCCGCGCTCCCGCGTCCGGGTCCCGCTGCGCTTCCACGACGGCTACGAGGTCGACGCCGAAGTCGTCACCTTCCACGGCCTGGCCGACGGCCAGGAGCACGTGGCCGTCGTCCTGGGCGAGCCCGGCCCGGTTCCGCTGGTGCGGCTGCACTCCGAGTGCCTGACCGGGGACGTGTTCGGCTCGGCCCGTTGCGACTGCGGCCCGCAGCTGCGCGAGGCCGTCGAGCGCATAGCCGAACGCGGCGGCGTGCTCCTCTACCTCCGCCAGGAGGGCCGGGGCATCGGCCTCTACAACAAGCTCGACGCGTACGCCCTCCAGGACGAGGGCCTCGACACCTACGAGGCCAACGCGGCCCTGGGGCTGCCGGAGGACGCCCGCGACTACACGGCGGCGGCCCAGATGCTCCGGGCCCTGGGCATCGGCGAGCTGGACCTGCTCTCCAACAACCCCGACAAGGCCGCCCAGCTGCGCGACCTGGGCGTGGCCGTCCGCGACCGCGTCCCCACGGGCGTCTTCACCACCGCACACAACGTCCGGTACCTGCGCGCGAAGGTCCTCCAGACCCAGCACACGCTGCCGCTCGCCGCGCTGACGGGGCTCAGCGCGGGCTGAGCCTCCCGGCCCGGCCGGGTGCGCGAACGGGGCGGCTTGTCCCTCGGCTCATCGGGTACAGCCTTTGAAAGAGGGCGACCTCTGCAGTACCCGGAGCTTATGGAAAGTGACCGTTTCGTGACCGATCTCGGCGGCCCCGGCGACCCCCGGGCGAGGAGACGGGGTGATGGCCCGGAGGCCCTCGCGGCACAGATCGCCGACGCCGTGGAGAGCCTGACGGCCCTGTGGTCGGTCGCCGCCCAGGACGCGTCCCTGCGGCTGTCCCTGCACCAGCTGCGGGCGCTGCGCACCCTGGAGGCGGCGCCCGGCCTGAACCTGACGGCCCTGGCGGACCGGCTGGACATCGGCCTCCCCACGGCCAGCCGCCTCTGCGACCGCCTGGCGGCGGCCGGCCTCCTGGAACGCACCCTGCACCCCGGCACCCGCCGCGAGGTACAGCTCTGGCTCACCACGCACGGGCAGCACGTCCTGGGCGAGGTCGCCGGCCGCCGGGCACGGGCTCTGGCCACGGCACTGGCGGCGATGGAACCGGCGGAACGGGTGGCGCTGAGCCGGGGGTTGCGAGGGTTTCTGGCGGCACGGGGCGCGGGGGAGCCGCGCGTCGACGGGGCCGAGTGGGGTGACTGGGCGCACGGGGGTGAGGGGGCCGGCGGGGCTGAGCGGGGTGACCGGGCCCACGGGGGTGACGGGGCCGATGGGACCGACCGGGGTGCCCGGATCGACGGGACCGACCGAGATGACCGGTCCCAGGGGACCGGCCGAGGTGACCGCACCGACGGAGATGACCGGACCGACCGGACCCACAGAGATGACCGGCCCGACCGGACCGACCGGACCCACGGAGATGACGGCACCGACCTGGCCAACCGGACCGACCGGCGTCACCGCACCCACGCGGCCGACCCCACTCGCGGGACCGACCCGCCCGGCGGGACCGACCCAACCAGCCGCCCGTAACAGCGGCAGGCAGATCCGCCCCTCAGCCCCCCGCCCCGTGACGGCCCCAGACGCCCCCACCCCCGCCCAACACCGCCACACACGTGTCGTCCCGCACCGGGCGGGCCGCGCTGCCCGCGTCGCGGAGGACCGTCGCGGCCACCACCGCCGGGTCGCAGCCGAGGAGCACGGTGTCGTCGGGGGGCGTCCAGCGGCCGGGCAGGCCGTCGCTGTGCAGGACGAGCAGGCTGTCGTCCTGCCACGGCTCCCGCTGCACGGACACGGACGCGGGGGCCTGCGCGCCCACGATGCCGGGCTGGGACAGCATCGCCTTCCAGGTGCCGTCGGTGCGCAGCCGGGCGCCGACGTTGCCGATCCCGGCGAACTGCAACCGCCCTGACCCGAGCTCCAGTTGGGCCACGGCGACGGCCGCGCCCCGGGTGCGGCGCAGGGACCGGCCCAGATGCCGCAGCATCTCGGCGGGCGGCCGGTCGGCCACGTCGCGCAGCGCGTCCACGGCGGCGCCCGACGCCTCCGCGGCCTTCGGTCCGTGACCGAGCCCGTCGGCGAGCAGGAGGGTGTGGCGGTCGCCGGCGCAGACCCGGCTCCAGGCGTCGCCGGAGTACTCGGCCCGGCCGAGGGGGACGTTGACGCCACCGGCGCGCGGCTCCCGCGGGGGCGTCCGGTACCGGTCGGCGGGGGGTTCGTGGTCGATACGGGCCATGGCCACGGTGCCCCGGCCGGGGACGCTGTGCAGGTCGAAGTCGTTCGCTATGCGCCGGCACGTGCCGAGGCCCGCGCCCAGCGAAGCCGCGGTGGTGTAGCCGTCGCGCATCGCCGCCGCGACGTCCGCGATGCCCGGGCCGTGGTCGAGCGCGACGAGCTGCACGGACGGGCGCCGGCCATCGGCGGGTGCGCGCTCGACGAGGTTGATGAGGACGTACCCGCCGTCCGCGTGCCGCACCAGGTTGGTCGCCAGCTCCGTCGCCACCAGCGCGGCGGTCGCGATGCGGTGCGGGCCGAGCCCGGCGCACGCACCGGCCGCCTCGGCCGCGACCCGGACGTCCCGCACCCGGGTCGAGTCGTCGACCGGCACGTCCCACACCCTGCTCATCACGGCCCCGGCCGGGCAGGCGGCACGACCGTGGCCCAGGCGGTGACGGTGACGGTGGTTCCCTCGCCGGGCCGGCTGTCCACCGCGAACTCCTGGACCAGCCGCTTGGCCCCGCTCAGGCCGAGTCCGAGCCCGCCGCCGCTGGTGTAGCCGTCGGTCATCGCCCGGTCCAGGTCGCGGATGCCGGGCCCGGCGTCGACGAAGGCCAGCCGCAGGCCGGGCGCCGGCCCGGTGTCCAGCGGGGTGATCTCCACATGGCCACCCCCGCCGTGGACGAGGGTGTTGCGGGCCAGCTCGCTGGCGGCGGTGACGAGCTTGGTCTGCTGCACCAGGCCGAACCCGAGCTCGGCGGCGGCCTGCCGGACCTGCTGCCGTACCCAGGCCAGGTCGGCGTCCGAGCCGATCGGCAGGCTGGCCGGAGCGGCATGGCGGGAGGCCCGCATCACGGACTCCCCTCGCCCTGCCGCTCACCCGCGGTGAGCAGCTCCATCGCGCGTTCGACGTCCAGGGCCGTACGCAGTCCGGGCAGGGTGAGACCCAGCTCGACCAGGGTGATCGCCACCGCGGGACGCATCCCGGCCAGTACCGTACGGGCGGCCAGCAGTCCGGCTCCGGCGGCGATCTCGGCGAGGACCCGCCCCAGGAAGGAGTCGACGATGTCCACGCCGGAGATGTCGATGACCACACCGGTCACCCGGGTGTGCGCGATCCGGTCGGTGATGTCCTGCTGGAGCTGCTCGGCCATCCCGTCGTGCAGCTCCCCCTGGAGGGTGACCAGCAGGATGTCCCCCAGCCGCAGGACCGGGACCGTGAAGCCGTGCCCGCCCAAGGGTCCGGCGACCGGGGGCCCGAATCCCGCGGGCCCGCTCCCCGAGGGGCCGGTCATCGCGCGCCCGCGCTGTCCGCCCGGAGCGGCGCGATCTCCACGCCCTGCCGGCTGAGCGCGTAGGCCAGGGCGTCCGCCAGGCTCGCGCGAGTGAGCACCGTGCCGAGGTCGATGCCCAGCTGGACGATGGTCTGCGCGATCGCGGGCCGGATGCCGGAGACGATGCACTCGGCGCCCATCAGCCGGGCCGCGGCCACCGTCTTCATCAGGTGCTGGGCGACCAGCGAATCGACCGTGGGCACGCCGGTGATGTCGAGGATGGCGTACCGGGCGCGCTCGGCGACGATCGCGTCGAGCAGGCTCTCCATGACCGTCTGGCTGCGCGCGCTGTCCAGCGTGCCGATCAGCGGCACGGCGACGGTGCTCTCCCAGAGTTTGATCACCGGGGTGGCCACTTCGTGCAGTTGCTCGCGCTGCCGTGCGATCACCTCCTCGCCCGCGCTGACCGTCGTCTCCAGTACGACCAGACGCAGCGTGCCCATGAGCACGGTGAGGGCCAGCACACACTCCTGGGCCTCGGGGGCGCAGGGGTCCGGGAACTCGGCGCGCAGCAGGTCGGTCACCGGTTCGCGCAGGGCGGCCACCTCGTCGGCAAGCCCGTCCGCGTCGATGCCCATGCGGCCGCGGGAGGCCGCCATCCGGCCCAACTGGTCGCGCACCGCCCCGAATCCGGGAGCCCGGATGTCGTCCAGCCGCCCGGCGGCCGCCACCGCGGCCAGCGCCGCCGCCACGGACCTGCCCGCCTCCACCGCCTCGTCGCGGGACACGGTGAAGACCGTGCGGAACAGCGCCGCGTCCGCCCACCGTTGGGCGATCTGCTCCCGGCGCCGTTCGAGAAAGGCACTCACCTGCTGTGCGGGCGGCTCTTGTTCCGCGTTCTCTTCCGATACCGACACCGACACTCGCATCGCTCCCTTGCACGGGCCGGACCGAGGTCACGCTGCGGCACCCCAGCCGTTACTTGCCGTATGACAAACATTAGGGCCGGCGTACGGCTCCGCCAAACAGCCGCTCACCCAAGCACCCTGACCTCCGCCTTCCCCGGCCCTTCCCGCCCACGCCAGTCCAGGCACACCACCAGGGCGTCGTCGTCCGGGACGCCTCTGCCGCGGTGGCCGGACAGTTCGCGCAGGACGGCCCGGGGCACCTCGGCGGCCGGGAGCAGCCGGGTCGACTGGATCGCCCGGGCCAGGGCGGCGTCCCCGTACGCCTCTCCGCCCGGGGAGGCGACGTCGTACACCCCGTCGCTGACGAAGACCAGCCGGTCACCGGGCTCGACGGCGAACTCCTGGGCCACGTAGTCGGTCTCCTCGAACATGCCGAGCGGCAGCTGGGCGTCGAAGGGCACCCGCTCCACGGCGCCCCGGCGCAGCCGCAGCAGCCGCGGGGAACCGGCGTCCACCGCCCGGACCCGCCCGGTGGCCAGCTCGATGTCCAGCATGAGCACGGACAGGTAGCAGCGGCCCCGGTAGTGGGCGTACACCGCCTGGTCGGCCAGGGCCGCCTGGTCGGCGATGGGGAGACCGGCCCGGCGTGCGTTGCGCAGGGCGTTGATCGCCAGGTTCGTCAGCAGGGAGGCCTCTATGCCCTCGCCCATGCCGTTGGTGACGTAGAGACTGAGCCGGTCGGCCGTGGCGGACCAGTCGAAGTTGTCGCCGAAGACCGCGTACGCCGGTTCCAGCTGGGCGCCCAGCTCGTACTCGGGGCGGATGCAGGAGCGGCCCGGCAGCAACTGCCACTGCATCTCGGCGGCCAGCGTGAGCCGGTCCCTGCGGCGCGCCTGGAGGTACAGGTCGGTGTCCCGCTCGGCCACGACGATCTCGTGCCCGAGCACCTCCGCGATCTCGGCCAGTTCGCCGAGGCAGCGGTCGGCGTGCTCGCCGCCCGGCAGGGTCACCGTCAGCACGCCGAGGCGGTCACCGCGCACGGTGACCGGCAGGTGCACGCGGACGAGGTCACCCGGGAGGGTTTCCACGTACGGCTCCTGCGCGCCGAAGGCCCGGCCCGCCGGGCTGTTGGCGACGGACACCGGCTGCAGGGTGTGCGGCAGCTCGGACACCGGCTGAAGCACCGTCAGTCCGTAGTCGGCCAGGTACAGCTCGACGGAGTCCGCCGCGTACTGATCGGTCAGTACACGACGGACCGCGTCCAGCAGTTGATGGGGAGCCGCCGTGCGCAGGGCGCGCTCGGCGGTCACGAATCTGTTCACGATCGTCGTCACGATGGTCGAAGCCCAATCCTTGATCCTCGGTCGGACATCTCTCCGGACAGCTCCGGGTCCTCGGGCACGGCCCTCGGTCCGGGGCCCGGTACCGGCCCTGACGCGCGGCGGGCCCTAGTACGCTGGCGGCCATCCCGGTGCCTGCGAGAGTGTGACTGTGACTTACCTCCGACCCCGCCCTGAGCCAGCAGAGGTCGCACGTGTGACCTCCACGGCCGCGGAGTTGCTGGAAGTCCTCTGGGGCAGGGCCTCCACGGCACCCGCCTCGGCGTCCCAGCTGCGCGTGCTGCTCATCCTGGAGCACCACGAGGGCATCAACCTGCGCACCCTCGCCGACTCCCTCGCCTCCACCCCGCCCTCGACCAGCCGGCTGTGCGACCGGCTGCAGGCGGCCGGGTTCGTCGAGCGCGTGGTGAGCGCGGCGGACCGGCGCGAGGTACAGCTGCACCTCAGCGGGCGGGGCCGCGCCTTCCTGGCCGACCTGCGCATCCGCCGGGAGCAGACACTGCGCGCGGTCCTCGACCAGATGCCCGCGGCCAAGCGGGTCGCGCTGCTGCAGGGGCTGGAGGCGTTCTGCGACGCGGCCGCGGCCCGGATACACGACGACGCCGACGACGCCGAAGACTCCGCCGCGTCCGGTAGCCGCACTGCCTGAACCGCCGGTCGTGGCACCGGGACGAACATTCCGGATCCTCCCCCGCGCCCGCACATCACGGCTAGATTGTTGTCTCACGGCTATAGTTGTCAAACGACAACTGACCGACCCACGCATCCCGCTGCCCCCTCCTCCGTGCCGCACCGCCCCGCCTCCTGCCCGTACCGTGAGCCGACCCTGCGGGTACCCCGTCACCGCCCCGACCTGCGCCGACTGTGGCCAACGTCTCGACGGTCAGGACACGGGGCATGAGCCGGGCGACTGCGGGTAGCGGCCTGGAGGTGGCCTGACGGGGGACGGGAGCGGGCCGGAACTACTAGGGAGGGCCCGTGACGGCGAGCACGCGCATCGGCACGACGACGGATTCCGGCACCGACACCGGTGAGGAGCTGCCGCAGATCGCAGAGCCGCAGAAGCTCGCCCCGCAGGACGCGCGCGAGCTGACCGGGCAGTTCCTCGAGCGGCTCGCCGTGCTGGAGGAGGGCACCGCCGAACACCAGTACGCGCGCAACACGCTCATCGAGATGAACATGTCGCTGGTGCGGTTCGCGGCCCGCCGGTTCCGTGCGAGCGGCCAGTCGATGGAGGACGTCGTCCAGGTCGGCGTCATCGGGCTGATCAAGGCCATCGACCGGTTCGAGGTCTCCCGAGAGGTCCAGTTCACCAGCTTCGCGGTGCCGTACATCATCGGCGAGATCAAGCGGTTCTTCCGCGACACGTCCTGGGCCGTGCACGTGCCGCGCCGCCTCCAGGAGGCCCGTACGGAACTCGCCAAGGCCACCGAGGAACTGGCCTCACGCCTCGGCCGCGCGCCGAAGGTCGGGGAGCTGGCGGCGCTGATGAACCTCTCGGAGGAGGAGGTCGTCGAGGCCCAGGTCGCGGCGAACGGCTACCTGTCCTCGTCCCTGGACGCCGCGATCACCGGCGACTCGGAGGACAGCGACAGCACGCTCTCCGAGTTCATCGGCGAGGAGGACCCGGCCCTCGCACTCGTCGAGGACTTCCACGCGCTGGCCCCCCTGGTCGCCGAACTCGACGAACGCCAGCGCCTCATCCTCCACCTGCGCTTCGTGGAGGAACTCACCCAGGCGGACATCGGCAAGCGCCTCGGCATCTCCCAGATGCACGTCTCCCGGCTGATCTCCCGAACGGTGGCCCGCCTGCGGTCGGGGATGCTGGCGACGGGCTAGGGGGCCCACTGTTCACCGTTCAGAAGGCGCTTCCGCTGCTGGCGGAGAACGCCTCCATCCGCGGTGAGCAACCTCGTGCACAACGGGGCCCGGCAGTCGCGGGAGCGCCGATTCCGGGTCAACGTGCTCAGCCCGGGACCCACGCGGACCCCTGGCCTGCTGGGCGCCGCCGGGCCCCCTGAACGACGGCCGGTGGTGCGCATCCGGCGGACACCCCCTAGTGGTGCCAGGCACGCCCGCCCGTGTTGTGGATGAAGCGCTGCAGCACCTTGAGGGTGGTCAGATACTCCTCGTCGGAGATACCAGCGTGCCGTTCCGCCCACAGCTCGCTCTGGAGTGCCGCGGCCTTGTCGTAGAACGCCTGGCCCTCCTCCGTGAGGGTCAGGCGCCCCTCGGAGTCCTCGGTGATCCAACCCTGGGCGATGGTCGCGTCGATCTCCCGTTCCATGGCATCCGAGCCCGTGTCGAGGTAGCTCTCGAGGAGGCGGGACACCTCGTGCCGAGTTTTGACACGGTCGGCTCGTGCGACCTGTGCGAGGACCCACCACTGCGGCTGCGTGGTGCCGATCCCCGCGAGGGCGGCCTGGGTGCGGCTGACGACAGCCTTGAAAGCGGCCCAACTCCAGTAGCCGATGGGCTGCTGGATCAGTTCGGCATCGCTGTGTGAGTACTCCACGGCCGGTCCTCCGTCTTCGTCCGAGCTGGTTCGACGCGACCGACCGTAGAAGCTCAACCTCGCTTGAGGTCAAGGCTCTTCGGCGAGTGACGGGTGAGAGACGGCGGTCCAGCAGCGTGCCCGCGAGCGCCGCCAGGGCGAAGGCCGCGCCGAGGCGGCCGAAGCCGGCCAGACCGTGTGCGTCTGCACCGCGGAGTCCGGCACCGCCTCCGCGCACTCCCTCGCCTTCTCCGCCAGCTGGAGAGCCCCGCACAACACAGCGGCGCCCGAGCCGGCCGAAGCCGACCCGGGCGCCGCGTAGCCGGTCGGGGGCTGTTTCCCCGCCCGCATCCGGTAGGCCCTGTGGGACTCGAACCCACAACCAATGGATTAAAAGTCCACTGCTCTGCCAATTGAGCTAAGGGCCCAGGCGATGTTGCCCCCACGAGCATAGCCGGACGAGGCCGAGTCTCCGATCGGGTATCGGTTCCCGGCCGTGCCGGAGGGGCAACTGACGCCGTGACGGCCGCGGATCCACCGTACGGGACGGCAACGGCAGAGCGCCGCGGCCCGCCCGTAGGAGGGGGCCGCGGCGCTCGTCACGCGTCGATGTCAGCCGTTGCGCTTCCAGCGCGGCTTGTCCTCGCGGCGCTGGAAGGAACCACCGCCACGGTGGTCGTCACGCCGGCCCTGCGGACGGTCGTGCCCGGGACGGTCGTGCCCGGGACGGTCATGCCCGCCGGCGCGGTAGCCCGGACGGTCGTCCCGGCGGTCGCGGTTGAAGGGACGGTCGCTGCCGCGGTGCCCCGTGCGCTCGTCCCGGCGGAAGCCGCCGCGGTCGTCACGACGCTCGAACGGACGCCCGCCACGGTCGTCACGACGCTCGAACGGACGCCCGCCACGGTCGTCGCGACGCTCGAACGAACGACTGCCGCCACGGTCGTCACGACGCTCGAAGGAGCGACCGCCACGGTCGTCACGCCGGAAACCGCCGCGCTCACCCCGGTCGCCGCGGTCGTCCCGGCGGAAACCACCGCGGTCACGGTCGCGGTCGAAGGAACGGCCGCCACGGTCACGGTCGCGGTCCCGGTCCCGGTTGAACCCGCCGCGGTCGTCACGACGCTCGAACGAACGGCCGCCACGGTCGTCACGACGCTCGAAGGAACGGCCGCCCCGGTCGTCACGCCGGAAGCCGCCGCCGCGCTCCTCGCGCCGCTCCCGACGCTCGTACGGCGCGGAGGAAGCCTCGGCGCGCTCGGCGTCCTGCGCGGTCCGCTGCTCCGGCACCGACACCTCGACGCCGGCCGGAACCTCCGCGGACTCTCCGGACACCGCCGCCTGCGGCTCCTCGCCCCGCTCCCGGGCGACCCGCGCGAGCAGCCGGTCGGACTCCTCGCGCAGCTCGTTCGCACGCCGCTGCGCCCGCTCCAGCTCCTTGGTGAGCTGGGCGACCTCACGCTCGGCCTGCTGCGCGGCGTTGCCCACGGACTCGGCCTGGACCTCGGTCATCGACCGGGCCCCGGTGATCTCGGCGACCTCCGGGTCGAAGGCGCCGGCGCCCTGGATGATGTGGCGCGTGGCGTCGACGCCCGCGTCCTCCATCAGACGGAAGATCTGACGCCGCTGGTGCGGCAGGGAGAGCGACACGACCGTGCCCGTGCGGCCGGCACGGGCCGTGCGGCCGGCGCGGTGCAGGTAGTCCTTGTGGTCACCGGCCGGGTCCACGTTCAGCACCAGGTCGATGCCGTCGACGTGGATACCGCGCGCCGCGACGTCGGTCGCGACGAGCACGTTGACGTACCCGTCCTTGAAGTCGGCCAGGGTCCGCGTCCGCGCACCCTGCGTCATGCCGCCGTGCAGCGCGTCGGCCTTCACACCGGAGTCACGCAGCTGCTCGGCGACGCGGTCGGCGCCCAGCTGGGTGCGGACGAAGATGATCGTGCGGCCCTTGCGGGAGGCGATGGCCGCGGTGACCGGCGCCTTGTCCTTGGGCTTCACGATGAGGATGTGGTGCGACATGGTCGTCACGGCGCCCTGGGCGGCGTCCACCTCGTGGCTCACCGGGTTGTTCAGGTACCGGTCGACGAGGGTCTTGATCTCGTTCTCCATGGTCGCGGAGAACAGCATCCGCTGACCGCCCGCGGGGACCTGGTCGAGCAGCTCCGTCACCTCGGGCATGAAGCCCAGGTCGGACATCTGGTCGGCCTCGTCGAGAACGGCGATCTGCACGTTCTCCAGCGAGCAGGCGCCGCGGTTGATGATGTCGCGCAGCCGGCCCGGCGTGGCGACCAGGACGTCGACGCCCTTCTCCAGGGCGTAGATCTGGTTGCCCATGGACGTACCGCCGCAGACGACCTTCATCTTGAGGCCGAGGACGTCGCCGTAGGGCTGGAGCGCGTCGGCGACCTGCATGGCGAGCTCACGCGTCGGCGTGAGGATGACGGCCCGCGGCTTGTGCTTCTCGGTGCGGCCGCCGGCCAGCGTGGCCAGGGCGGGCAGACCGAAGGAGAGGGTCTTGCCGGAGCCGGTGCGGCCCCGGCCGAGGATGTCCTTGCCGAGCAGGGCGTCCGGGATGGTCGCGGCCTGGATCGGGAAGGGGGTGGTCACGCCGTTCTGCGCGAGCTTGCGGACGACGCCCTCGGGGAGACCGAGGTCGGCGAAAGTGACCTCGGGGGCGTCCTCGGCTGCCTCGTTCTCGGGCACGACGACGTGATCAGTACTGGCGATGGACATGCGAATGCGAAACCTTCCGGAGTCTCGTCGGCACGCGCCCGTCAACTCCGTGATTCGCGATTCGCAATACGACCGCCTCAATGCGGTCCACCACGGCAAGGGAGAGAGTACGCGCCACACGGCGCGCTCTGCGGTGGCGCCGGGCAAGATGGGATCAAACGATCTGCCACCATACGCACTCCGGGCCCCGTAAGGCAAACCGGACTCCGCAGGAGACAGTTGGGACGCCCTCCGCCGGCCAGTGGCCCGGAGAACCTCCCGTGGTCTGCCAACCGACCACCCCCCGGAATTGTTCCCGCCCGACGGCACGGGCCGGCGGGGCTACGCCGGCGCCCCCGCCTCCGGTGCCGGCTCACGCTGCTCCAGCTGCGGCCCCGGCGGCTCGTGCGCCGACGACGACGGCTCCGGCTTCTCCGTCGGCTCCGGCGACGTCGTCACCTCGGTCGGCGTCGGCGTGGGCTCGGGTTCGGCCGTCCGGGTGGGCGTCGGCGGAGCCGGCGGCTTCGGCGTGGGCCTGGCCGGCTTCCCCGGCTTGTCGCGCCCCGGTGCGGGCGCGCTCACCACGGCCGACGGCGACACCCCCGGAGACGCCGGCTCCCCCGCCCCGCCGTCCTTGCCCTTCTTCCCCTTCTTGCCCTTGCCGTGCCCGCGCTCGGCGTCGGCCGCCGACGCTCCGAACCCGGTACCGCCGCCCGACGCCGCCGACCCGCCGTCGGGCGCCTCCCCGCCGTGCCGCCCGGCGGAGTGAGACGGCTTGGCGCTCCCTCCCGCGTCGTCGTCGCCGACGCTCATACAGCCGGCGGCAGCGGCGACGGCCACGACCGTGGCGGCCAGGCGGACGGGAACGTACAAGGGGCGCACGGGGCCACCTCCGGGAAGGCTGAGGGAGTCAACACCTCCAACTCCCCCCGCCCACAAGAGGACACGCGCCCCGCATTCACAACCGGCTCAGCCGTAACCCAGGGCGTGAAGGCGCGCGTCGTCGATGCCGAAGTGGTGCGCGATCTCGTGCACCACCGTGATCTCCGTCTCGGCGACGACGTCCTCCCGCGACTCGCACATCCGCAACGTCGGATTCCGGTAGATGGTGATCCGGTCCGGCAGCACACCGGCGTACCACTCGCCCCGGTCGGTCAGCGGGGTCCCCTCGTACAGCCCGAGCAGCTCGGGATCGTCCGAGGGCGGTTCGTCCTCGACGAACACCGCGACGTTGTCCATCAGTCGCGTCAACTCCGGCGGGATCCGGTCGAGCGCCTCGGCGACCAGCTCCTCGAACTCCTCGCGCGTCATCTCCAGCACAGGCCCATTGTCGGCCACGAACCGGCACTACGAGAGCTTCCGGCGTCGCATATCCGGCCCGGGACTTGGGCATACGGGACCAATGGCCCGCGTCCCCGCCGCAGTCCTGAGTGTCCTGAACCCGATCCGCAAGGCCCCGCGCACCCTCGCCCGCCGCTACCGCTCCCGGCAGGCCCCGGCCACGATCGCACTCGTGCCGCAGCCGCACCCGTGGTCCCGTGCGGTGGGACTCGTGGCCGTCGTGCTCCTCGGCGCCTGGCTGGGCCTGCTGGTCGTGGGCAATGTCCGGGTCCCGGTCGGCCCCATGAACACCACCATGACGCTGCGTCCCTCCTTCACCGGCGGCACCAAGATCAATGTCTCGCCCCTGGGCGCCCTCCAGCTGGACAGCCACATCGCCCCGGTCCGCCTGGACGTGAACGTCGACCAGCTCGACCCGGAGCGCTCCCAGGCCCTGGTCGACCACCCCGAGCGGCTCTCCGGCCTCCAGGACGAGGTCACCGAGGACGTCGGACGCGGCACCCTCGACCTGGCCGTCCGCTCGGGCGTCGCGGTCGTCGGCGGCGCCATCGCGCTCGGCCTCGCGGTCTACCGCCGCCCGCGCCGCGCCCTGGCGGCCGGCGGCCTCGCGCTCGCCCTCCTCGCCGCCTCGGGCGGCACGGCGTACGCCACCTGGCGCCCCGACTCCGTCCTGGAACCCAAGTTCTCCGGGCTGCTCTCCTCGGCCCCCTCCCTGGTCGGCAACGCGCGCAGCATCGTCACCGAATTCGACGTCTACCAGAAGGAATTGGCCCGCCTGGTCACCAACGTGACCAAGCTCTACGACGCCACCTCGACCCTTCCGGCCTACGCCCCCGACCCCTCGACCATCCGGGTCCTGCACGTCTCCGACATCCACCTGAACCCGGCGAGCTGGAAGATCATCGCCTCGCTGGTGGAGCAGTACAAGGTGGACGTGATCGTCGACTCGGGCGACACGATGGACCACGGCACGGCCGCCGAGAACGGCTTCCTGGACCCCATCGAGGACCTCGGGGCGCCCTACGTCTGGGTCCGCGGCAACCACGACTCGCTGATCACGCAGCGCTATCTGGAGGGCCTGAAGAACGTCCACGTCCTGGACGACGGCCGGGCCAAGACGATCAAGGGCCTGCGCTTCGCGGGCATCGGCGACCCGCAGTTCACCCCGGACCGCTCGAAGCAGCCCGGCGCCGAGCAGTCCCAGGAACTGGCCGGAGCCCGCCTCGCCACGGCCCTGCGCGACCAGCGCACGGCCGGCAGCCCCGTGGACATCGCCATCGCCCACGAGC
Source organism: Streptomyces africanus (assembly GCF_030816955.1). Lineage (NCBI taxonomy): Bacteria > Bacillati > Actinomycetota > Actinomycetes > Kitasatosporales > Streptomycetaceae > Streptomyces > Streptomyces africanus. Next base: position 4,126,027 of record NZ_JAUSYP010000001.1, read on the forward strand.
CGTCGGCGGCCCGCGAGGTCGACGGCGAGGTGCCGCTGGTGCTGGCCGGCCACATCCACCACGACGAGATGGAAGTCCTGAAGTACGGCACCCGGCTCCGCATCGAGGGCTCCACGGGCGGCAGCGGCCTGCGCGCCATCGAGGGCAAGCACCCGGACCCCATCGAGGCGTCGATCCTGTACTTCGACCGGGACACCCGCCACCTCCAGGCCTGGGACGAGATCGAACTGGGCGGCCTCGGTCTCACGACCGCCGAGGTCAGCCGCCACCTCCCGGAGGAGAACCAGCCCGGCGCGACGGAGTCCCCGACCACCCCCGCGACGGAGTCCCCGGCGACCTCCCCGACGGCCTCCCCCTAAACCGTTTTGGCGATAGCTCCCGCCATCCCATATGCTTCTCACGTCCCCGACGCGCTGAGAAGCGCCCAGGCGGGCCGATAGCCCTCATCGTCTAGCGGCCTAGGACGCCGCCCTTTCAAGGCGGTAGCACGGGTTCGAATCCCGTTGGGGGCACGCACCACCCTGTGCGACACTGTCGTACGACACGCTTGGTCCTGTGGAGCAGTTTGGAGTGCTCGCCACCCTGTCAAGGTGGAGGCCGCGGGTTCAAATCCCGTCAGGACCGCTGAGGTTTCACGTGAAACCTCGTGGCTGGGTAGCTCAGTTGGTACGAGCGTCCGCCTGAAAAGCGGAAGGTCGCCGGTTCGACCCCGGCCCCAGCCACCACGGAAACCCCCGTCGAGATCTCGACGGGGGTTTCGCTTTGCCTCCCTCCGGAGAGGGCGTGGCCCCGGCCAACCCACCGGAGACAAAAGCGTTAGCCACAAAAATCCGCGGGATGAGATCCTGGATCGCGTATGTCTACGCAATCCGCCCCCGCCCTCGGCGCCCTCGCCTCCCGCCTGACCGAGCTCTCCCTGCGCGACGCGCACCGGCTCGGGCGCAGGCTCGAAGGTGCGCGCAAGATCCGTAAGCCGGAGGCCCACGCCGCCGTGCTGGCCGAGATCGAGGCGGAGGTCGCCAAGGCCGAGGAGCGGATGGCCGGGCGCCGTGCCGGCGTCCCCGAGATCACGTACCCCGAGCAGCTGCCCGTCAGCCAGAAGAAGGACGAGATCGCCGACGCCATCCGCGACCACCAGGTCGTGATCGTCGCCGGTGAGACCGGTTCCGGGAAGACCACGCAGATCCCGAAGATCTGCATGGAGCTCGGTCGCGGCGTCCGCGGCATGATCGGGCACACCCAGCCCCGCCGTATCGCCGCCCGCACCGTCGCCGAGCGCGTGGCGGAGGAGCTGGACACCCCGCTGGGCGGGGCCGTCGGCTGGAAGGTCCGCTTCACCGACCAGGTCGACCCGGACGCCACCTTCGTCAAGCTCATGACGGACGGCATCCTGCTCGCCGAGATCCAGACCGACCGCGAGCTGCGCGCCTACGACACGATCATCATCGACGAGGCCCACGAGCGGTCCCTCAACATCGACTTCCTGCTGGGCTACCTCGCCCAGCTGCTGCCGAAGCGCCCGGACCTCAAGGTCGTCATCACCTCGGCCACCATCGACCCCGAGCGCTTCTCCCGGCACTTCGGCGACGCCCCGATCGTCGAGGTCAGCGGCCGTACGTACCCCGTGGAGGTCCGCTACCGGCCGCTCCTGGAGGAGGACGGCGACGACGCCGACCGCGACCAGATCACCGCGATCACCGACGCGGTCGAAGAGCTCCAGAAGGAGGGCAAGGGCGACATCCTGGTCTTCCTCTCCGGCGAGCGGGAGATCCGCGACACGGCCGACGCGCTCACCAAGAAGAACTACCGGTTCACGGAGATCCTGCCTCTCTACGCCCGGCTCTCCCACGCCGAACAGCACCGCGTCTTCCAGCCGCACACCGGACGCCGGATCGTCCTGGCCACGAACGTCGCCGAGACCTCCCTCACGGTCCCGGGCATCAAGTACGTCATCGACCCGGGCTTCGCGCGGATCTCCCGCTACAGCCACCGCACCAAGGTCCAGCGCCTGCCCATCGAGCCGGTCTCCCAGGCCAGCGCCAACCAGCGCAAGGGCCGCTGCGGCCGTACCAGCGACGGCATCTGCATCCGCCTCTACAGCGAGGACGACTTCAACGCCCGCCCGGAGTTCACGGACGCGGAGATCCTCCGGACGAACCTCGCCTCCGTCATCCTCCAGATGACCGCGGCCGGCCTCGGCGACATCGAGAAGTTCCCCTTCATCGACCCGCCGGACCACCGCAACATCCGCGACGGCGTACAGCTCCTCCAGGAGCTGGGCGCGCTCGACCCGGCGCAGAAGGACCCCCGCAAGCGGCTCACGGACACCGGCCGCAAGCTCGCCCAGCTGCCCGTCGACCCGCGGCTGGCCCGCATGGTCCTGGAGGCGGACAAGAACGGCTGCGTCCGCGAGGTCATGGTCATAGCCGCCGCGCTGTCCATCCAGGACCCGCGCGAACGCCCCGCCGACAAGCAGACCCAGGCCGACCAGCAGCACGCCCGCTTCAAGGACGAGACCAGCGACTTCCTGGCCTACCTCAACCTCTGGCGCTACCTCCGCGAGCAGCAGAAGGAGCGCGGCTCGTCCTCCTTCCGCCGGATGTGCAAGCAGGAGTACCTCAACTTCCTTCGCATCCGCGAATGGCAGGACATCTACAGCCAGTTGCGCACGGTCGCGAAGCAGATGGGCATCCACCTCAACGAGGACGACGCCCCGGCCGACCGCATCCACGTCTCCCTCCTCGCGGGCCTGCTCTCGCACGTCGGCATGAAGGACGTGAAGGACGGCGCGAAGAACGAGTACCTGGGCGCCCGCAACGCCAAGTTCGCGATCTTCCCGGGCTCGGCCCTCTTCAAGAAGCCGCCGCGCTTCGTGATGTCCGCCGAACTCGTCGAGACGTCCCGCCTCTGGGCCCGCGTCAACGCCAAGATCGAGCCGGAGTGGGTCGAGCCCCTCGCCGGCCACCTCCTCAAGCGCACCTACAGCGAGCCGCACTGGGAGAAGGACCAGGCCGCGGTGATGGCGTACGAGAAGGTCACGCTCTACGGCGTGCCGATCGTCGCGCAGCGGAAGGTCAACTACGGCCGGATCGACCCGGAGGTCAGCCGCGAGCTGTTCATCCGGAACGCGCTCGTCGAGGGCGACTGGCGCACGCACCACAAGTTCTTCTCGGACAACCGCAGACTCCTCACCGAGGTCGAGGAGCTGGAGCACCGGGCCCGGCGCCGGGACATCCTGGTCGACGACGAGACGCTGTTCGACTTCTACGACCAGCGGATCCCCGACCACGTGGTCTCCGGCGCCCACTTCGACTCCTGGTGGAAGCACAAGCGGCACGAACAGCCCGACTTCCTCGACTTCGAGCGCGAGATGCTCATCAACGAGAAGGCGGGCGAGGTCACCAAGGACGACTATCCGGACACCTGGCGCCAGGGCAACCTCAAGTTCCGTGTGACGTACCAGTTCGAGCCGGGCGCGGACGCCGACGGCGTGACCGTCCACATCCCGCTGCAGGTCCTCAACCAGGTCACGGACGAGGGCTTCGACTGGCAGATCCCGGGCCTGCGGGAGGAGCTCGTCACGGAGCTCATCCGGTCCCTGCCCAAGCCGATCCGCCGCAACTACGTGCCCGCGCCGAACTACGCGAAGGCGTTCCTCGACCGCGCGGTCCCTCTGCAGGAGCCCCTCACCACCACCATGACCCGCGAGTTGCGGCGCCTGGTCGGGGTGCCCTTCGAGGCGGACGACTTCGACTGGTCCAAGGTCCCCGACCACCTCAAGGTCACGTTCCGGATCGTCGACGAGCGGCGCCGCAAGCTCGCCGAGGACAAGGAACTGGAGGCGCTGAAGCTCAGGCTCCGCCCGAAGGCCCGCAAGGCCCTCTCCCAGGCGGCAGCGGCCACGGCGGAACGCCAGGGCGGCGAGTCCCTGGAGCGCAAGGGCCTCACGGACTGGACGATCGGCACGCTCACCCGCGTCTTCGAGACCCGGCGGGCCGGCCAGCCGGTGAAGGCCTACCCGGCGCTGGTCGACGACGGCGACACGGTCTCCGTACGCCTCTTCGACACGGAGGCGGAACAGGCGCGGGCCATGTGGAAGGGCACCCGCCGCCTGATCCTGCGCAACATCCCGGTGAACCCGGCGAAGTTCGCCTCCGAGAAGCTGACGAACCCGCAGAAGCTGGCGCTGTCCGCGAACCCGCACGGCTCCATCCAGGCGCTGTTCGACGACTGCGCGATGGCGGCCGCCGACAAGCTCATCGCGGACTTCGGCGGGCCGGCGTGGGACGAGGAGTCGTACCGGAAGCTGTACGACAAGGTGCGCGCCGAGATCGTCGACACGACCGTCCGCACGGTGGGCCAGGTGCAGCAGGTGCTGGCCGCCTGGCAGGCCTGTGAACGCCGTCTGAAGGCCGTACGCAGCCCCGCGCTGCTGCCGAACCTCCAGGACGTGCGTCAGCAGCTGGACGCCCTCGTGAAGCCCGGCTTCGTGACGGAGGCGGGGCTGCGCCGCATGCCGGACCTGATGCGCTACCTGGTGGCCGCGGACCGGCGTCTGCAGCAGATGCCGACGAACGTCCAGCGGGACACCACACGGATGCAGAAGGTCCACGAGATGCAGGACGAGTACGCCTGGCTCCTGGAGCAGATGCCGCAGGGGCGGCCGGTGCCGTCGTCGGTCCTGGACATCCGCTGGATGATCGAGGAACTCCGGGTCAGCTACTTCGCCCACGCGCTGGGCACGGCGTACCCGGTCTCCGACAAGCGGATCGTGAAGGCGATCGACGCGGCGGTGCCGTAACGTGCCGCGCACGCAGGGTGAGTTCGACCAGGACCCCGCCCTCCTGTAGAGTCTCTTCTCGCAGCGCAACGCACGAATGGCGCCGCGAAACTCCCCCAGTGCCTTAAGGGCCTGGGTGGGGCCCCCAGGTCCTGTGGAGCAGTTTGGAGTGCTCGCCACCCTGTCAAGGTGGAGGCCGCGGGTTCAAATCCCGTCAGGACCGCAGTGAGGAAAGAGGGCCCGCACCCCGCAAGGGGTGCGGGCCCTTGCTTGTGATCAACGACCGCAGAGCCCGGATCTTCGGATCCGGGCTCTTTCTTGGTGCGCCCTCGCACCCCTGACCTGCGCGATGCCTCCTCGCGGGCTCTCACGCCGTCTTGACGGCCTTTCAATCCCTCGGTACCCAGAAACCAGGGCCGTTCCCCGTTCGGCCTTCCGGAGGTGGCGTATGACGGCATCGGCTAGGCACGAGACGCGGGCCCTGCTCCGTGCGCACCTGGCGGCCGCGTCGTCGTACCGGCATCTCACTCGCCACTGTCCGATCTGCCATCACCTGCTCCGACTGGCGATGGAGTCCGCCCAGTCCGCCCCACGCGCCGCCCAGGCCCCCAGGGCCTCCCAGGGGGCCGCCGAGAACGAGAGCCCGGCGCGAGCCTGACCGGAAGCCGGTCTCAACACCCGTGCGCACACGGGGTGCTGGAGCCGACAGTTCCTCTACCGCACCCGCAGCGGAGCTAACAAGCCGCTTGGTATGTGACGGGTGTCACCGCATGAGTTTTGGAAAGTGCGGTACTTACACCCCACCTACAACGGGTCAATTTAATATGTGCAATTGCACCTCTCCCACGGTGCCGCACACAGGGGATCCGACACCCCTCCCCAGACTCCGACAAGGCCGCTCACAGCCAGGCCACGAGTCCGACAGCCGACGCACAAAAAAGATCGCGCTGGACCCGGCGGAGTCCAGCGCGATCGACGACGCACCCTGTTATATGCCTGGAGAGCTCTGACTGGCGTGGGCGTGGGGCCTGTTGGGGCAGGACCCGCGTCGTTTGGAGCTGTGGTTCCGGACGTCACGGCTGATGGGGGACCAGCCGGTTTGCCCGGTTATTCAGTTGTTCAGGCCTCGCTGCGCTGCTGCGGAATGCCCGCGAGCAGAGCGCGGACCTCGGCCTCGCGGTAGCGGCGATGCCCGCCGAGCGTGCGGATCGACGTGAGCTTGCCGGCCTTCGCCCACCGCGTGACCGTCTTGGGGTCGACGCGGAACATGGTGGCGACCTCAGCCGGGGTCAGCAGCGGCTCGGCATCAGGGGTGCGAGCGGTCATGAGCGGCCTCCTCGGGAGAACCGAACCTTCTCGGTTCTTTCCTCTAAATTCTGCACCTTGACCCGCGTTGCCCGAAATGGCGGACGCGAGTCGAGTCGGTTATAGGACGAACGGCTTGTCCTCGGCACTACAACTACACCATCTGTCCAGCCGCGTCGGCCAAACCGATGGAATTGCCCTCCCAGGTGTTCATCAGCGACGGAAGCCGATGGACCATGCCATAGCGGACAGTCACGCCACTGTGACGATCAGTCACAGGACGATCAGGAGTCATCAGACCCCCCAAAGCGTGCAATGCTGAGATTCCGCCCACAATGCAGCACAACGGGACGGAAGGAGCCCCCCGGACTCCTTGTCCTATTTTGGCATGAGGAGGGGCAAGGGGCGCAAGGGTCATGTACGTGCAGTCCGTCACGTTTGGCCCACATGAGAGGTACGCCCGGATCGGCGCCTACGTCCGTTGTTGACAAGGCGTCAGTAGACGCAGAGCGCACTTCAGGAACGTCGGTGCGAGGACGTAACCCCAAAACGGGCGGTACGTCAAACGCCTGTTCGTGACCGGTCACGAGCGGTCCGTAGGAACCGAAGGTCAGAGGTCAGGTCGGAGGTCAGTTCGCCGACCGAAGATCCCGTACGGAACGCCACCGGGCCACCAGCCGGGCGTACGCCTCCCCGGCGGCCGCCCCGTCGCCCCGGCGCAGCGCGGCGATCCCCTCGGCCACGTCCGCCGCCGAGTGGTCGTCCTCCAGCGCCCCGGCCGGCACGGCGTGCACCAGACCGCCGTAGTCCAGCTCCACGAGCGAGCGCGGATGGAACTCCTCCAGCCAGCGCCCGACGTCCACCAGGCCGTCGATCAGCGGCCCCTCGTCCATGGCCTCCTTCAGGGCCCGCAGGCCCCGGGCCACGCGCCGCCGGGCCTGGACCATGGGGGTGCGGTAGCGCAGCACCGGCGGGCTGTCCTCGCTGTCGCCCTTGTCGTACTCGCGCTCCTCGTCGGTGACCAGCACGAACCAGCTGATCGGCACCTGCCAGGTGGCCGTACGGATCCACGGCCGGGCGTCCGGGTTCTCCGCCAGCCAGCGCTCGTAGTCCTGGGCCGCCTGGCGGCGCAGGAAGGGCGGCAGGACCGCGTCCAGGACGGGCGGCGGGAGCTCCTCGGAGAGCTCCTCCAGGGCCTGCCAGCCGCGCAGCCGGGTGCGCCAGGGGCAGACGCAGACGACGCCGTCGACGTCCAGCACGAAGGCGTCCTCGCTCTCGTGCACCGGCACCAGGACCGGCGGGGTGGGCGCCAAGTCGGCCAGCGCACGGCGGAGTTCGTCCTGGTACGAGGGCCGGTCCGGACGGCGGGCGTAGCGGGCCCAGTGGCTGCGCTCCGGCTCGGCGAAGGCGGCCAGCGGTTCGTACACGCGCAGATAGGTCGCGTAGGGGACGATCACCGAGGACACCTTGGGCACCCCTGCTCCCTCCCCCGCCCGTCGTCGGGAAAACCTGCGGAACCCACTCACAAACGTGCGGGAAATCTATGCAAATCGTCGCACGGGTGTACTCCGGTCGGAGGTGATCCTGAGCACTGTGCGGCCGGCGGGCTCCCCAGGCTCTAATCTCATGCTCAGCAGCCCCCGCCACCCGCACGGGAGCTGGTCTCCACCCGCCGCAACTTACTCAGGAGTCACCACAGTGACCGACGTAACCGGCGCACCTGCTGATGTACTGCACACCCTGTTCCACTCGGACCAGGGAGGACATGAGCAAGTCGTGCTCTGCCAGGACCGCGCGAGCGGCCTCAAGGCCGTCATCGCCATCCACTCCACCGCCCTGGGCCCCGCGCTCGGCGGTACGCGCTTCTACCCGTACGCGAACGAGGCCGAGGCCGTCGCCGACGCGCTGAACCTCGCCCGCGGGATGTCATACAAGAACGCCATGGCCGGCCTCGACCACGGCGGCGGCAAGGCCGTGATCATCGGCGACCCGGAGCGGATCAAGACCGAGGAGCTGCTCCTCGCCTACGGCCGGTTCGTCGCCTCCCTCGGCGGCCGGTACGTCACCGCCTGCGACGTCGGCACGTACGTCGCCGACATGGACGTCGTGGCCCGCGAGTGCCGCTGGACGACGGGCCGCTCCCCGGAGAACGGCGGCGCCGGTGACTCCTCCGTCCTCACCGCCTTCGGCGTCTACCAGGGCATGCGGGCCTCCGCGCAACACCTGTGGGGCGACCCCTCGCTGCGCGCGAAGCGCATCGGCATCGCAGGCGTCGGCAAGGTCGGCCACCACCTGGTGGAGCACCTCGTGAAGGAGGGCGCCGAGGTCTTCGTCACGGACGTGCGCGAGGACGCCGTACGGCGGATCACCGAGCGGCACCGGGACGTCATGGCCGTGAAGGACACCGACGAGCTGATCCGCGTCGATGGTCTGGGCATCTACGCCCCCTGCGCGCTGGGCGGGGCGCTGGACGACGACACCGTGCCGGTGCTGACCGCCGAGGTGGTCTGCGGCGCCGCCAACAACCAGCTCGCCCACCCGGGCGTGGAGAAGGACCTCGCCGACCGCGGGATCCTCTACGCGCCGGACTACGTGGTGAACGCCGGCGGTGTCATCCAGGTGGCCGACGAGCTGCACGGCTTCGACTTCGAGCGGTGCAAGGCGAAGGCGGCGAAGATCTTCGACACCACGCTGGCCATATTCGCACGTGCGAAGGAAGACGGCATTCCGCCGGCTGCCGCGGCCGACCGGATCGCCGAGCAGCGCATGCACGACGCGGCCGCGGCCCGCCGGGCGCGCTGATTCGGGAGCGCACTCGCACGTTTGGCCGGTACCCGTCGGTGGGCAGTTAGAGAGAACTCTCACTTCTACCGGCGGGTCGACCGCCGATAAGTGGTTAAAATCGCGGTTGACCAGCGAGGACGGGGCGCCTCGAAGGTCCTGGGCGCGGGCACGTCATGCGGGCGACGTACCGTATGGGCGCGGGCTCAGGTACCGTGGAAGCCCTACGGACCGGTCTCTCTGCGGAGGGGCCGTTCCGGACCATGAACGCGTGTCAAGACTCTGGGGCCGTCGAGCCCCGTCGTTGAGGGGGTCGAGCCATGGGGCGCGGCCGGGCCAAGGCCAAGCAGACGAAGGTCGCCCGCCAGCTGAAGTACAACAGCGGTGGGACTGACCTCTCACGCCTGGCCGAGGAGCTGGGTGCATCGCCTTCGAATCCGCAGCCGCCTAACGGCGGGCCGTTCGAGGACGATGATCAGGACGACGACCTGTACGCACGGTACGCCGACCTCTACGAGGACGACGACGAAGACGAGGACGACCAGTCCTCGCAACACCGTCGCGGCGCTTGACCTTGCACTGAGCATGTACCCGGTCGGTGACTGAAGGTCACCGACCGGGTTCTGTGCTGCCTGCAAGGTCCCGCAGGGGCTGCAACCCCCCGTGCGTCAGTTCGCGTAGTCACCGATCAGGGCGGCACCAGTGGTGTGCTCGCCCCGGTCCGTGATCTCTCCGGCCACCCAGGCGTCCACGCCACGGTCGGCCAGGGTCGCCAGGGCCACGTCCGTCGACTCCTGCGGCACGATCGCGATCATGCCGACGCCCATGTTCAGCGTCTTCTCCAGCTCCAGGCGCTCGACGTTCCCCGTCCTGCCGACGAGGTCGAAGACCGGGCCCGGGGCCCAGGTGGCGCGATCGACGATCGCGTGCAGCTCGTCGGGGATGACCCGGGCGAGGTTGGCCGCGAGGCCGCCGCCGGTGACGTGGCTGAAGGCGTGCACCTCGGTGGTGCGCATCAGGGCCAGGCAGTCCAGCGAGTAGATCTTCGTCGGCTCCAGCAGTTCCTCGCCGAGGGTGCGGCCGAGCTCGTCGACGTGGGTGTCCAGCGCGAGGCCGCCCTGGTTCAGCAGGACGTGCCGGACGAGCGAGTACCCGTTCGAGTGAAGTCCGGAGGACGCCATGGCGATCACCGCGTCACCCGTCCGGATACGATCCGCGCCGAGCAGCCGGTCGGCCTCCACGACGCCCGTACCGGCGCCGGCGACGTCGAAGTCGTCCTCGCCCAGCAGGCCCGGGTGCTCGGCCGTCTCGCCGCCGACCAGGGCGCAGCCGGCCAGCACACAGCCCTCGGCGATGCCCTTGACGATGGCGGCGACACGCTCGGGGTGGACCTTGCCGACGCAGATGTAGTCGGTCATGAACAGCGGCTCGGCACCGCACACCACGATGTCGTCCATGACCATGGCGACCAGGTCGTGGCCGATCGTGTCGTAGACGCCGAGCCGACGGGCGATGTCGACCTTGGTGCCGACGCCGTCGGTGGCGGAGGCGAGCAGGGGCCGCTCGTAGTTCTTCAGGGCGGAGGCGTCGAAGAGTCCGGCGAAGCCGCCGAGGCCGCCGAGGACCTCGGGGCGCTGGGCCTTCTTCACCCACTCCTTCATCAGCTCGACGGCGCGGTCGCCCGCTTCGATGTCGACGCCCGCGGCTGCGTAGCTGGCACCAGTTGTCTCAGACATGGCTAATGAGAACCTTCGTGTCGTACAGCAGGTAGTGCGGGCCGCCTACGGGCGGCGGATCGCGTCGGCGGCGGCCGTGGCGGCCGGGCCGGCGGCCAGCTCCGTCTCCAGGAGCTGCTTGCCGAGCAGCTCGGGGTCCGGGAGCTCCATCGGGTACTCGCCGTCGAAGCAGGCACGGCACAGGTTCGGCTTGGCGATGGTGGTCGCCTCGATCATGCCGTCGATGGAGATGTAGGCCAGGGAGTCGGCGCCCAGGGACGTGCCGATCTCCTCGATCGTCATGCCGTTGGCGATGAGCTCGGCGCGGGTGGCGAAGTCGATGCCGAAGAAGCAGGGCCACTTCACGGGCGGCGAGGAGATCCGGATGTGGACCTCGGCGGCGCCCGCCTCGCGGAGCATGCGGACCAGGGCCCGCTGGGTGTTGCCGCGCACGATCGAGTCGTCGACGACGACCAGGCGCTTGCCCTTGATGACTTCCTTCAGCGGGTTCAGCTTCAGGCGGATGCCGAGCTGGCGGATGGTCTGCGAGGGCTGGATGAACGTCCGGCCGACGTAGGCGTTCTTCACCAGGCCGGCGCCGAAGGGGATGCCGGAGGCCTCGGCGTAACCGATGGCCGCCGGGGTGCCGGACTCCGGGGTCGCTATCACCAGGTCGGCCTCGACCGGGGACTCCTTCGCCAGCTTGCGGCCCATCTCCACGCGGGAGAGGTAGACGTTCCGGCCGGCGATGTCAGTGTCGGGGCGGGCCAGGTACACATACTCGAAGACACAGCCCTTGGGCTTCGCTTCCGCGAACCGGGACGTGCGCAGGCCGTTCTCGTCGATGGCGACGAACTCGCCCGGCTCTATCTCGCGGACGTAGGCGGCGCCGCAGATGTCGAGGGCCGCGGACTCCGAGGCCACGACCCAGCCGCGCTCCAGCCGGCCGAGGACCAGGGGGCGGATGCCCTGCGGGTCCCGGGCGGCGTACAGCGTGTTCTCGTCCATGAAGACGAGGCTGAAGGCGCCGCGCACCTGGGGCAGGACCTGGCCGGCCGCCTCCTCGATGGTCAGCGGCTTGCCGTCCTCGTCGACCTGGGCCGCGAGGAGCGCGGTGAGCAGATCGGTGTCGTTGGTGGCCGCCACGCGCGGCGTACGGCCGCCCTCCTGCTTGGGCAGGTCGGCGACCATCTCGGCGAGCTGGGCGGTGTTGACGAGGTTGCCGTTGTGCCCGAGCGCGATGGAGCCGTGTCCGGTCGCGCGGAACGTCGGCTGGGCGTTCTCCCACACGGAGGCGCCGGTGGTCGAGTAGCGGGCGTGACCGACCGCGATATGACCCTGGAGCGAACCGAGTGAGGTCTCGTCGAAGACCTGGGACACCAGGCCCATGTCCTTGAAGACGAGGATCTGTGAGCCGTTGCTGACCGCGATTCCCGCGGATTCCTGGCCTCGATGCTGGAGGGCGTAGAGCCCGAAGTACGTGAGCTTGGCGACCTCTTCGCCCGGAGCCCAGACACCGAAGACGCCGCAAGCGTCCTGGGGGCCCTTCTCACCGGGGAGCAGGTCGTGGTTGAGTCGTCCGTCACCACGTGGCACGCCACCGAGTGTAGGCGAGGTCGTCCACTGGTCCGAATTGGGGATAACGGACTTTTCAGTGGATCACTACGCGGCGACGGCTCGCACACGCGTGCCGTTTTCGCTGGTCAGCGTCAGAGTTTGGTGATCGACTCCGTACTTCAGCGTCCCGTCGAAAAGTCGCAGCAGGGCCTTCTCGTCGGACATGAGTGAGTCTTCGCACATCATTCGGGTCGTGGCCGGGCGGCCGAGGGTGATATCGCCGTCGCGGACGGTGGCCTCGGCGTTCACCTTGTTGCAGCCGAGGCTGCCGGAGACGGTGCCCTTCTTCGCGTCGAAGGTGAGGTGGGCGCGGCCGTCGGTGTCCGGGGTCGTGACGGTCCACTTGGTGCCGCTCAGCGGGGCGTCCTTCGCCTTGGTCAGGCGGACGGTGTCGCCCCGGCCGGTGGTGAGGGTGAGGTGGTCGCCGTCCACCCGGGTCTCGAACTCCCGGCCGGAGAGCGTGCGGGCGAGGGTCTGCTCGAACTCCATGGGCTTGTTCTCGCAGGCCATCTCCGTGGACATGGTCTTGCCGAGCCGGATGCGGTCGCCCTCGACCGTGGCCGGGGCGCCGAAGTTGTTGCAGCCGAGGCTGCCCTCGGCGCGGCCCTTGTCGATGGTCACGTGGGCGCCGGTGGGGGCCTTGTGGGTCCTGCCACCGGCGGTGACGCTGTCCACGCTCCACCGCACGCCCGTCACCGTGGCCGGTTTCTCGGCACCGACCGAACCGCTGCCGCCGTCCGCCTTCTCGTTGCCGCAGGCCGCCATGAGCGGGACGAGCATGGCGGGCGGCCGTCAGGGTCATGCGCTGCTTCTGCCTGTCCATGCCACTTCGACGGGGGACCCGGGGGGATCGGTTCCCCTTATGCCATCAGCGGCAGGTGGGCCGAGAGGTCCGCCCGCTCGCCACTGGCGCTCACGCGGGCGTCCTGGATCGCCTGTGCCCAGGCCAGCCGCCCGGTCGCGAGCCGGATCCAGGTCAGCGGGTCCGTCTCGACGACGCTGGGCGGGGTGCCCCGGGTGTGCCTCGGGCCCGCCACGCACTGCACCACGGCGTACGGCGGGATCCGCACCTCGGTGGAGCCGCCGGGTGCCTTGACGGCGAGGGCGTCGGCGAGGAGGCGGGTGCAGGCGGCCAGGGCCTGGCGGTCGCAGGGGATGTCGAGGCCGGGGACGGCGGCGTTCAGGTCGTCGGTGTGGACGACGAGTTCGACGGTGCGGGTGACCAGGTAGTCGGCGAGGGTGATGGCGCCGGTGCGGGCGGCGAGAACGCGGTCGCCGGGCGCGACCCGCCAGCTTCCGCCTGAGGCGCTCCTCGGTGCGGATGTAGAGGGCGTCGAGGTCGGGATGGGCGGCGGCGAGGTCGCGGGTGCCGTCGGCGATGTCACCGGCGCGGACGGCGGTGGCGAAGGGCCAGTCGAGAAGGGCGAGCTCCGGTTTCGCCGGCGCCTCGCGCTCCAGGTTGCGGCTGACGGTCTCCACGGCCATGGTCACGTGCGCGGCGAGCTCCCGTACCGTCCAGTCCCCCAGCCGGGTGGGCAGCGCGAGCTGGTCGGCGGTGAGGGTGCGTACGGCCTCGCGCACGTGCCCGAACTGGGCGAACACCGCGGTGCGGATCTTGACGGGGTCGTAGCTGCGGGCGCGCTTCTTGGCCGGGGGCATGGAGATCAGCCTATGCGGGCTGCGAGGCCGCCGCGGGCGTCTCGAAGGTCTCGCCGTTGCGGGGGACGCCGATGCCGCGCCAGGTGAAGGGAAGGCCTCGGGCGGTGTCGGGGTCGGGGCCGTCCATCAGCTGGAAGTGGAGGTGGGGCTCGGTGGAGTTGCCCGAGTTGCCGCAGCGCGCGAGCGGCTGTCCCGCGGTCACCCGGTCCCCCTCGCGGACGGCGAGCGAACCGCGCTGGAGGTGGGCATAGAGCGCGTAGGTGCCGTTGCCGAGGTCGAGAACGACGTGGTTGCCGATGACGCGCCCGGCGCCGGACAGGTCGCGCACGGACGCCTCCACGACCATCAGGTACAGCAGCGCGAGCGGCGACGTACGGCTGAGGTGGTCGCGCTGACCGTCGGCGGCCCGGACGACGGTGCCGTCGGCGACCGCGAGGAGCGGGGCGCCGTAGGCGGGGAAGGCGCTGTTGCGGCGCGCGAGCGGCCACAGCCGGCTGAAGCCCGGGCGGGCGCCCGGCTCGGGCTCGGCGACGACGTCGATGGCGTAGGTCTGGCCGTAGGCGTGCGTGCCGTGGCTGGGGGTGCGGTCGGCCGGGCTGTTCAGCGCGGTCCAGCGGCCGGTGACGGGCGGCTCGACCTCGACCGGCTCCCGGGCCGCGCGCGGGCTGTCCGGCGCGCCGCCCCACCTGTTGGCCAGGCTGAGGATGACGTAGGCCAGGGCGATCGGCAGGAAGTTCCACCACCACGGATAGCCCAGGTCCAGCGCGGCGTGGGCGACCACCAGGCCGAGAAACGCCAGCTGGAGGGCGCGGTAGGCGACCATGGCTAATTTGCGTACGGACATCGTTCCTCCGGTTCGGTCGGGCACGGGTTCAGTCGTTCACGGGCGGGCCAGCGCCACCGCCACCAGCAGCGGTACGACCCGCCCCGGCGGCACCTCGTAGCGGCCCCGCCCGGTCGTGTGCAGCCAGCCGGCTCCGGTCAGCTGGCGCAGGTGGTGGTAGATCTGGCCGGTCGTGCCGACCTCGTCCAGCTCGGCGAGCTCCGCCGCGGTGCGCCGGCCGCCGAGGATCTCGCGGAGCAGCCGGATCCGGACGGGGTGGCCGAGCGCCGCGAACGACTCGGCGACCGGGGTCCAGTCCTCCTCCAGCAGCCCCTCCGTCAGGGCCCCCGTCTGCCACGCGTACTGCTCGCCCGTCGGCAGGCGTACGGAGCCGGTGTAGAGGACACCGCCGTCGGCGGCTCCCAGCTCGGACAGCTGCTCCTTCAGTCCGTTCAGCGCCCAGAAGTCGCCTGCGTCGAGGCGGGGTCCGGCGCGGTGGGCGCCTTCCAGGGCCGCCAGCCGTCGTTCCAGGTCGGCGACGCGTTGTTCCAGTTCCACTCTGCAGAGATTACGGAACTACGTAATTACGTGCAAGTTCGGGACGAGCCTCCGTGCGTGTCCGGACATGCGAAAGCCCCGCCCGTCGCCATGACGGGCGGGGCGGGGCCTTCGTGATTCCTGGTTCCTGGTTACGCCAGCAGTGCCGGGATCGTCCCCTCGTGGAGCTCGCGCAGCTCGGAGAGGGAGAGCGTGAACTCGCCCTGGACGTCCACCGAGTCGCCGTCCACGACACCGATGCGGGTGGCCGGCAGGCCCCGCGCACCGCACATGTCGTTGAAGCGGACCTCCTCCGAACGCGGCACGGCCACGACCGCGCGGCCCGCGGACTCGGAGAAGAGGAAGGTGAAGGCGTCCAGACCGTCCGGGACGATCAGACGCGCGCCCTTGCCGCCCAGCAGCGCCGACTCGACGACCGCCTGGATCAGACCGCCGTCGGACAGGTCGTGCGCGGAGTCGATCATGCCGTCGCGGGAGGCGGCGATCAGGATCTCGGCGAGCAGGCGCTCGCGCTCCAGGTCGACCTTGGGCGGCAGACCACCGAGGTGGTCGTGGACCACCTGCGACCAGGCCGAACCGCCGAACTCCTCACGCGTGTCGCCGAGGAGGTAGAGCAGCTGGCCCTCCTCCTGGAAGGCGACCGGCGTGCGGCGGGTCACGTCGTCGATGACGCCCAGGACCGCGACGACCGGGGTCGGGTGGATGGCGGCCTCGCCCGTCTGGTTGTAGAGCGAGACGTTGCCGCCGGTCACCGGGGTGCCCAGCTGCTGGCAGGCGTCCGCCAGACCGCGCACGGCCTCCGCGAACTGCCACATCACCGCCGGGTCCTCGGGCGAACCGAAGTTCAGGCAGTCGGAGACGGCGAGCGGCTTCGCACCGGTCGTCGCCACGTTCCGGTAGGCCTCCGCCAGCGCGAGCTGCGCGCCCGTGTACGGGTCGAGCTTGGCGTACCGGCCGTTGCCGTCCGTGGCGAGGGCCACGCCGAGGCCGGTCTCCTCGTCGATCCGGATCATGCCCGAGTCCTCGGGCTGGGCCAGGACCGTGTTGCCCTGCACGAAGTGGTCGTACTGGGAGGTGATCCAGGACTTGGACGCCTGGTTCGGGGAGCCGACCAGCTTCAGGACCTGGTCCTTCAGCTCCGCGCTCGTCGCCGGCCGCGGCAGCTTGTTCGCGTCGTCCGCCTGGAGGGCGTCCTGCCAGGACGGGCGGGCGTACGGGCGCTCGTAGACCGGGCCCTCGTGGGCCACCGTGCGCGGGTCGACGTCGACGATCTTGCCGCCGTGCCAGTAGATCTCCAGGCGGTCGCCGTCGGTCACCTCACCGATGACGGTGGCGATGACGTCCCACTTCTCGCAGATCTCCAGGAAGCGGTCGACCTTCTCCGGCTCGACGACCGCGCACATGCGCTCCTGCGACTCGCTCATGAGGATCTCCTCGGGCGAGAGCGTCGAGTCGCGCAGGGGGACGTCGTCCAGCGTCACGCGCATGCCGCCGGAGCCGTTGGACGCCAGCTCGCTGGTGGCGCAGGACAGGCCCGCCGCGCCGAGGTCCTGGATGCCGACGACCAGCTTCTCCTTGAAGGCCTCCAGGGTGCACTCGATGAGGAGCTTCTCCTGGAAGGGGTCGCCGACCTGGACGGCGGGGCGCTTGGAGGGCTTGGCGTCGTCGAAGGTCTCGGAGGCCAGGATCGAGGCGCCGCCGATGCCGTCACCGCCGGTCCGGGCCCCGTACAGGATGACCTTGTTGCCCGCGCCGGACGCCTTGGCGAGGTGGATGTCCTCGTGCCGCATCACGCCGATGCAACCGGCGTTGACCAGCGGGTTGCCCTGGTAGCAGGAGTCGAAGACGACCTCGCCGCCGATGTTGGGCAGACCCAGGCAGTTGCCGTAGCCGCCGATGCCCGCGACGACACCCGGCAGCACGCGCTTGGTGTCGGGGTGGTCGGCCGCGCCGAAGCGCAGCGGGTCGACAACCGCCACCGGCCGGGCGCCCATGGCGATGATGTCGCGGACGATGCCGCCGACACCCGTGGCCGCGCCCTGGTAGGGCTCCACGTACGACGGGTGGTTGTGCGACTCGACCTTGAAGGTGACCGCGTAACCCTGGCCGACGTCCACGACACCGGCGTTCTCGCCGATGCCGACGAGCAGGGCGTCGTTCTCGGGTGCCTTCTCGCCGAACTGGCGCAGGTGCACCTTGCTGCTCTTGTACGAGCAGTGCTCCGACCACATCACCGAGTACATGGCGAGCTCGGCCCCGGTGGGCCGGCGGCCGAGGATCTCGACCACGCGCTCGTACTCGTCCTTCTTCAGGCCCAGTTCGGCCCAGGGCAGCTCGACGTCGGGGGTCGCGGCCGCGTGCTCGACCGTGTCCAGAGGCGTCCGGCTCATGCGTTGACCAGCTTCTTGAGGATCGAGGTGAAGAACGGGAGGCCGTCGGTACGACCGGTGCCGATCAGCGGCTCGACGGCGTGCTCGGGGTGCGGC
Source organism: Streptomyces africanus (assembly GCF_030816955.1). NCBI lineage: Bacteria > Bacillati > Actinomycetota > Actinomycetes > Kitasatosporales > Streptomycetaceae > Streptomyces > Streptomyces africanus. The sequence continues at coordinate 4,143,751 of NZ_JAUSYP010000001.1, forward strand.
ATGAGGCCTACGACGTTGCCGGCCTCGTTGGTGACACCCGCGATGTCGTTGTTCGAGCCGTTGGGGTTGACGTCCAGGTACCGGAAGGCGACCCGGCCCTCGGACTCCAGCGCGTCCAGCGTGCGCTGGTCGGCGACGTACTGCCCGTCGATGTTCTTCAGCGGGATGTGGATCTCCTGGCCGGCGGTGTAGTCGCTGGTCCAGGCCGTCTCGGCGTTCTCCACCCGCAACTTCTGGTCACGGCAGATGAAGTGCAGGTGGTTGTTGCGCAGCATCGTGCCGGGCAGCAGGTGGGCCTCGGTGAGGATCTGGAAGCCGTTGCAGATGCCGAGCACCGGCAGACCGGCCTTCGCCTGCTCCAGCAGGGGCTCCATCACCGGCGAGAAACGGGCGATGGCCCCGGCGCGCAGATAGTCACCGTAGGAGAAACCACCGCACAGCACCACGGCGTCGACCTGCTTGAGGTCCTTGTCCTTGTGCCACAGGGCGACCGGCTCGGCGCCCGCGAGGCGGATCGCGCGCTGCGTGTCCCGGTCGTCCAGACTGCCGGGGAAAGTGACGACGCCAATACGAGCGGTCACTTCACGGCCTCCGCGACTTCCTCGACCCGGACCGTGAAGTCCTCGATCACGGTGTTCGCGAGGAAGGACTCCGCAAGATCGTGAATGCGGGCGAGGGCGGCCTCGTCGACCGGCCCGTCAACTTCCAGTTCGAAACGCTTTCCCTGGCGGACGTCCGAGATCCCTTCGAAACCCAGCCGCGGCAGTGCGCGCTGCACCGCCTGGCCCTGGGGGTCGAGGATCTCCGGCTTGAGCATGACGTCGACTACGACGCGTGCCACTGGCACTCCCGGTGTGTGGTGCTGAGCAGGTTCCTTCAGACTACCCGCACAAAAATTCTACGCGCGTCGACTTGTAGGAAACTACGTGACGGTCATCACGATCCCGCATCGACGGACCCACACACGGAAATTTCCGGGAAAGATTCCGGGTCGACACCAGGAACCTATTGCGTTCGGACACGCGGAAGGATTTAGTCGGGTTTCACATTGCATTGCCAGGCACTGTAGAAATGAATTGGCAAGTGCCGCAGGAAGGGACCGATATTCGTGGCGCAGAAGGTCGTGGTCACTCTCTTTGACGACATCGACGGCTCGGAAGCGGCGGAAACGATCGCCTTCGGACTGGACGGCAAGTCGTACGAGATCGACCTGAACGAAGTCAATGCCGGCGAACTGCGGAAGGCGCTCGCGCCCTACGTGGAGGCCGGCCGCAAGCGGTCCCGCTCGGGCCGGGCGTACCGGCAGACGGAGGTCGCCCCCGACCCGTCGGCCGTGCGGGCCTGGGCCCAGGCCAACAAGATGGAGGTCCCCGCGCGCGGGCGCATCCCCAAGAAGGTCTACGAGGCGTTCACCGCCGCCCAGTGACGGCCCGGTGAGGCCGGGCGGGCGACCGGTCACCCGCCCCTCGCGGCAACCGACTTGCGCAGCACCCCGGCTGATCAGCTAGAGTCTGGAGCACGCCGAGGGGCGAGGCCGAAAGGCCCGGCTCACGGAAACATGCGGGTGTAGTTCAGTAGTAGAACATCCCCCTTCCAGGGGGAAGGCGCAGTGTGCGATTCCTGTCACCCGCTCTGCATCGCCAGTACCGACCACTCTTGTGGATCAGGTAGGCTGGTGCCCGCACCGATCGGTGAGAGCCGGTCGGGAGCATATGCGGACGTAGCTCAGTTGGTAGAGCGCAACCTTGCCAAGGTTGAGGTCGCGAGTTCGAGCCTCGTCGTCCGCTCGGGAATGAGACCCCGGTCCTTCTGGACCGGGGTCTTCTTCGTGTTTCCCCCTCCGCTTCTGACATTTGTCATGCCGAGTGATGACAGCGCGCACTGCTTCCCGGGCCCCGGGGCCGGGAAGCTGAAGGCATGGAAACCAACGGACACGAACACGTGATTGAGGTCACTGACCTGCGGCGTGTGTACGGGGGCGGGTTCGAGGCGGTCAGCGGAATCACCTTTTCCGTACGACGCGGGGAGATCTTCGCCCTGCTGGGCACCAACGGCGCCGGCAAGACGTCGACCGTCGAACTGCTGGAGGGCCTCGCGGCGCCGGCGGGCGGCCGGGTCCGGGTCCTCGGACACGACCCGTACACCGACCGGGCCCTCGTACGGCCGCGGACCGGCGTGATGCTCCAGGAGGGCGGCTTCCCGTCCGAGCTGACCGTCGCGGAGACCGCGCGGATGTGGGCGGGGTGCGTGAGCGGGGCCCGGCCGCCGGCGGAGGTCCTGGCGCTGGTCGGACTGGAGTCGAAGCGCGGCATCCGGGTCAAGCAGTTGTCCGGCGGCCAGCGGCGCCGGCTGGACCTGGCGCTCGCGCTGCTCGGCGACCCCGAGGTGCTCTTCCTGGACGAGCCCACCACCGGGCTGGACGCCGAAGGCCGCCGCGACACTTGGGAGTTGGTGAGCGCGCTGCGCGACGGCGGTACGACGGTGCTGCTGACCACGCACTACCTGGAGGAGGCCGAGAACCTCGCCGACCGGCTGGCGATCATGCACGAGGGCCGCATCGCCACCACCGGGACCCCGGCCGAGGTGACCGCCGCGGAACCGTCGCGGATCTCCTTCGAACTGCCCGACGGCTACTTCGTCGGCGATCTCCCGCCGCTCGGCGAGCTGGGCGTGAGCGGGCACGAGACCGACGGCCGGACCGTCCGGCTCCGCACCCACGAGCTCCAGCGGACGGCCACCGAACTGCTGGTGTGGGCCGCGCGGGCCCGGGTGGAACTGCGCCGCCTGGACGTGCGGTCGGCCTCCCTGGAGGAGGCGTTCCTCCGCATCGCCAAGGACGTCTCCGCGGGCCGGACCACGGGGACGACGACGAAGGAGTACGCGGCATGAGCGCCATCACCACGACGCCCCGCCCGGCACCGGCGGCGACCACTGCGCTGAGCCGGATGACGGCGCTCGCCCGCGCCGAAGTGATCCTTCTCGGGCGCACCAAGGGCGCGCTCGTCGCTGCGCTGTTCGCACCGCTGGTGCTGCCGGTCAGCACGTCCCAGCTGGCCAGCGAGATGGACCTCGCCGAAGTCGGTCTGGACACCGGCACGCTGGTCCTGCCCGCCGCGGTCGGCTTCTCCCTGCTGTTCGCCGTCTACTCGGTGCTCGTCGGGACGTTCGTCGTCCGGCGTGAGGAACTCGTCCTCAAGCGGCTGCGCACCGGTGAGCTGCGGGACGTCGAGATCCTGGCCGGTTCCGCGCTGCCGGCCGTTCTCACCGGGCTCATGCAGTGTCTGGTGCTGGCGGTGGGCTGCTCGGTCCTGCTGGATCTGTCCGCGCCGCCCGCGCCCCATCTGGCCGTCGTCGGCCTGCTGTTGGGGCTCGTGATGTGCGCCGCGCTGGCCGCCGCCACCGCGAGCTTCACCAGGACCGGCGAGAGCGCCCAGGTCACGCCCATGCCGCTGATGATCATCTCGATGATGGGCTCCGGCATGTTCTTCCCGCTGGAGCTGCTGCCGGACCGGGTGGCCACCGTCTGCGAGTTGCTGCCGCTGACGCCCGTCGTCACCCTGGTGCGCGGCGGCTGGACCGGCGACCTGTCGGCGTACGAGGCGCTGGGTGCCGTCGCGACGGCGGTGGTCTGGATCGTCATCGCGGTGTTTGCTGTACGGCGGTGGTTCCGCTGGGAACCGCGGCGCTGACCGAAGGGGGAGTGACGGGCTGATGCGGGGGCCGGGCAGGTGGTGGCGGCGCAAGACCACGCCGGAGAAGGTCGAGACGTACACGCGGTCGTCGTTTCACTTCTTCGCGGTGATCGAGTTCTTGTTCGTCGCGCTCACGGCCGTGGCTCCCCTGGGTGTGCGGCTGGGCGGCGTGCTGCTGCTGATGGTGGGCGTGCACGCCGTCATATCCTTCGTCACCGTGTCGCGGGCGGTGGACTGGACGCGTGGCAGGCGGCCGCAGCCCGTACGGCTGCTGTGGACACTGGCCGCCGTCACCGGCGCGGTCGCCGTCGCCGCGATGGGCATAGTCCAGCACGGACCGGACCGTGAGAGCGTCGAGACCGCCGCGGGCGGGGTCTTCGGAACCGTCCTGGTCTACAGTCCCGGCATCATCGCGCTGGGCGTCCGTGACCGGCGGCGGGTGTTCGGGATCGCGGGCGGCTTCGCGGTGGGCGTCTGGCTCGTATCGTTCGCGCTGGGTGCCTCCGCGCTCGGCGCGCTCTTCACGGCGGTGCTCGTGCTGGGCGGCGGCGTGTTCCTCGCCTTCACGGCCGTCTTCTCCGTGTGGCTGCTCAACGCCGTCTACGAACTCGACGAAGCCCGCGAGACCCGGGCCCGGCTCGCCGTCGCCGAGGAGCGGCTGAGGTTCGGGCGGGATCTGCACGACGTCATGGGGCGGAACCTCGCCGTGATCGCGCTCAAGAGCGAGCTGGCCGTGCAGCTCGCCCAGCGGGGGCGGCCGGAGGCCGTGGCGCAGATGGTCGAGGTGCAGCGGCTCGCGCACGAGTCACAGCGGGAGGTCCGCGAGGTCGTGCGCGGCTACCGGGAGGCCGATCTCGCCTCGGAACTCGCCGGTGCGCAAGGCGTGCTGACCGCGGCCGGGATCGACTGCACGGTGAGCGGGCGGACCCCGGCGGAGCTGCCGGCCGGGGTGCAGTCCGCCTTGGGGTGGGTCGTGCGGGAGGCCGCGACGAACGTGCTGCGGCACGGGGACGCGCGGCGGTGTGCGGTGCGGCTGGGGGTTCTGGAGGGGCACGTGGTGTTGTCGGTGGGAGAACGACGGGGTCATCGAGGCCGGAGACGGGGAGGGAGCGTCCGGCTCGTCCGGCTCCGGGCTCGCCGGGTTGCGGGAGCGGCTGGCGGAGATCGACGGGACGCTGGAGGCCGGGCCGGCGGGCAAGGGGCTGTTCCGGCTGACGGCGGAGATTCCGCTGCCGTCGGAGCCCGCCCCGGGCGAGCCCGTCGCCGCTGTATCTGCTGTGAGTGAGGTCACGTCATGACGGCCGTGGAGCCGGTGCGGCTGCTGCTCGCCGATGACGAGCACCTCATTCGCGGGGCGCTCGCCGCGCTGCTGTCGCTGGAGGACGACCTCATGGTCGTCGCCGAGGCGGCCACCGGGCCCGAGGCCCTGGCGATGGCCCGGGCGCACCAGCCCGACGTCGCCGTCCTGGATCTCCAGATGCCCGGCGCCGACGGTGTGAAGGTCGCCACATCCCTGCGCACCGAACTGCCCGGCTGCAAGGTGCTCATCGTCACCAGCCACGGGCGGCCCGGGCATCTGAAGCGGGCGCTGGAGGCCGGGGTGCGGGGGTTCGTGCCGAAGACCGTGAGTGCGCAGCGGCTCGCGGAGCTCATCCGTACGGTGCACGCCGGGAACCGTTACGTCGACCCTGAGTTGGCCGCCGACGCGATCGCCGCCGGGGACTCGCCGCTGACCGCGCGGGAGGCCGAGGTGCTGGAACTCGCGGCCGACGGTGCGCCCGTGGCGGAGATCGCTCAGCGGGCCGCGCTGTCGCAGGGGACCGTGCGGAACTACCTGTCGTCGGCCGTGTCGAAGCTCGGGGCGGAGAACCGGCATGCCGCGGTGCGGCTCGCGCGGGAGCGAGGTTGGGTATAGTGGTTCCCGCGCCACGGCGCATGCGAACGTAGCTCAGTTGGTAGAGCGCAACCTTGCCAAGGTTGAGGTCGCGAGTTCGAACCTCGTCGTTCGCTCCAGTGAGAAGCCCCCCGGCTCCGGCCGGGGGGCTTCTCCGTGTCTGCGGGGTGTCCGTGCGGGTCCTACGTCCAGCTCGTGCCGGTCAGGCGCTCGTACGCCTCCACGTACTTGGCGCGGGTGGCGTCGACGACCTGCTGCGGCAGCGCGGGCGGCGGCTGCTCGCTCTTGCGGTCCCAGCCGGACTCCGCCGAGGTCAGCCAGTCGCGGACGTACTGCTTGTCGTACGACGGCTGCGCGCGGCCCGGCTGCCACTCGTCGGCCGGCCAGAAGCGGGAGGAGTCCGCGGTGAGGACCTCGTCCGCGAGGACCAGGGCGTCGCCGTCGAAGCCGAACTCGAACTTCGTGTCCGCGAGGATGATGCCCCGCTCGCGGGCGATGTCCCGGCCCCGGGAGTAGACGGCGAGGGTCGCCTGGCGCAGCCGGGCGGCGGTGTCGGCGCCGACCTGGCGGGCGACCTCCTCGTAGGAGACGTTCTCGTCGTGCTCGCCGACGGCGGCCTTGGTGGCCGGGGTGAAGATCGGAGCGGGCAGTTCGCTGCCGTCGACCAGGCCCTCCGGGAGGGCGAGGCCGCAGACCGTGCGGGACTCGTTGTACTCGACCAGGCCCGAGCCGGTCAGGTAGCCGCGGGCCACGCACTCCACGGGGACCATCTGGAGCGACTTGCAGACGAGCGTGCGGCCCTCCCAGTCGGCGGGGGCGCCGGCAGGCAGTTCCGTGCTCAGCACGTGGTTCGGGACCAGGTCGGCGAGCTGGTCGAACCACCACAGGGAGAGCTGAGTGAGGACCCGGCCCTTGTCGGGGATCTCCGTCGGCAGCACCCAGTCGAATGCGGAGATGCGGTCACTGGCGACCATCACGAGGTCGCCCGCCTCGTTCTGGTACAGCTCGCGCACCTTGCCGGTGTGCAGGTGCACCAGGCCCGGAACCTGGATCGGCTCGGGCTTCTCTACGAATCCGGACACGGTTCCTCCCCGTGGTTCTGTCCAAGTGGCTCGATTCTCCCGTATGCGAGCTTGATCACGGACAGCGGGTCAGTCGCGTTTGCAGATGCGGTCCAAGAGGTTCGCTGTGGCCCGCTGGATGCGGGCGTCGACGTGGCCGGGGCGGTCCAGGGCCGGGGTCCAGGCGAACGTTCCGGATGCGAAGACCCAGGCACCGGATGGCGCGCGGTACAGGGACGTCTCCTGGTGGCGGGCAGTGCCCTCCTTGTCCGTGTACGGCGAGTGGGCGAGCAGCACGCGCTCCTCGTGCTCGGGCAGCGGGGTGCGCGGGAAGTAGCGGTCGGCCTCGCCCGCCACCAGGCCCTCGATCTCGTCCCCCTCGTGTGCCCCGGTCGCCTCCCACAGCCAGTGGCCCGCGTTGCGCACGATCAGGGGGTGGGGCACGGGGACGTGCCCGGCGTACTGGATGCCGATGAGCTGCTGCTCCGCCCGGTCGATCTCCCGCCACAGCACCGGCTTGCCCGGGCCCCTGCGTTTGCGGCAGGTCAGCAGGCGGTCGGGGACGCCGGACGGGGAGGGGCCCAGTTCCACCTGCCAGTACATCGAGTTGGCGGAGAGGAAGACGAGCGAGGTGCCGGCGTCGCGGGCGCGCTCCACGGCCCTGCGCATCGCGGCCGACCAGTACTCGTCGTGGCCCGGGAAGACCAGGCCGCGGTAGCGGGTGGGGTCGACACGGCCCGCGTGCAGGTCGCCGGCGGTGGCGTAGGCGACGTCGTAGCCGTAGCGCTCGGCCCAGCGGATGAAGTCGTAGGCGTGCCCGACGTGCAGGGGCAGGCCCGCGCCCGCGTACGGGCGGTCGAAGGAGACCGTGGTGGCGGCCTCGGACTCGCCCAGCAGACGGCCCTGCTCGTCCCAGGCGTGGTAGAGGCTGGCGCCGGTTCGGCCGTCCTCCGGGTAGAGGTTGTACGCCTGCCAGGTGATGTCGGGCAGGACGAGGAGCAGGTCGGCGGGCTGGTCGTGGCGGACCGTGAACGGGACGTGGGAGCGGTAGCCGTCGGCGGTGGTGAGGACGGCGACGTACGCGCCGATGTTCCAGTACGACGGGATCTGGAGCCGCCAGGAGAGCCACCAGTGGTGGCAGGAGACCGTGCGGTCCGCCGTGAGCGGCGGGGACTGCACGATGCCGGACAGGCGCGGGCTGGTGGTGATCTTCGCGGCGCCGTCACCGCCGTAGTGGCCGATGCGGTAGATGTCGACGCCGAACTCCTGGGGCGGGTCGACAGTGATGTGGAAGTCGATGGCCTCGCCGGGCGCGACCGCGCCGGTGGAGGTGAAGCCCTTGATCTGGCAGTGGACGTCGTCGGCCGCGCGGGGGCCGCTCGAGCGGCTGCCCTTCTTCGGGGCCTGGGCCGGGTCCTGGTCCACGTACCAGGGGACGACCTGGCCGCTGTCGTCGAAGTACGTCACGTTTCCGCGCAGCCACGGAACGGGGCCCTGCCCGAAGGGATCCGTCACGGCGTGCGCCAGCGCTCCCGACTCCCAGCGGCGGATCTGCTCCGAGCCCATGGTTGCTTCCCCTCCCCTTCGCCCCCGTGGCTGTGCGTGCGGTGTGGTGCGCTGCGACCTGTGTGGTTCCTTCGTGCCTATGTGTTTGTCGTATGTCGCAAGCCCTTGCCATGTGCGCGAACGGTCCAAGCACATCACATAATGCGCGCACTTCGTTACTGTTCGTTTCGAATTGGCCAGAATCGGAAGCGGGTGCTCCGGAAGTCGGTCCGGTGGATCAGCCGAGCCGGACCGGCTTCTCGGGCCGTATCCCCAGCTCGGCCAGCCAGGCCCGCAGGGGCGTGGAGTCGCCGTCCTCGATCAGAGTGAGGACCTTGGGAGCCAGGTCGGCGGTGCGCTCGCCGTTGTGGAGGAGGGTCGGGCCGTCCAGCCAGTCGAGGCCCGGTGTCGCGCCCGCGGTGTCCATCGCGGCGCAGCAGATCATCGCCGTGAGGTGGTCGGCGAGCAGTTCACGGGCCGTGCGCGGGGGCTGGAGGGGGAAGAGGGGGAGGGCCCGGTCGTCCCAGAGGGCTGCGGGGTCCGGGGTGGGCGGGGGGCTGGTGGGCGGCGGCGGGGCCGTGGCCGCCCCGGTCGCGGGGGTGGTGGCCGAGGGGGTGGCGGTCGGTGTGGCGGTGGCCGAGGCGGCGGTGGTCGGCAGGGTTGGCGTCGCGGTGGCCTCCTCGCGGGACAGTTCGGCTCTGAGGCGGGCGGCGAGGGTGGCGCTGCGGGGAGTCGTGCCGGAGAGGTCCTCTTCGTCGTCCGGGGGCGGCTCGGGGCTCCGGGGGCCGAAGGGGCGCTCTCCGGTCTCTCCTGCCTGGTCCGTCAGGTGATCGAGGACGCGGGACAGCGTCGGGCCGCCGGTGTTCGGGGCCGGGCTGCCCGGGGCCGGGCGGACGCCCATGGCGTCCAGGACCCGGTGGAGCCGGGCCGCGTCGACGCGCCACTTGCGGTCCACGACCTCCTCCGGATACTCGCTCCAGCCCACCGGCGACCAGCCGGGACCGGGACCCGCCGGGCCGCCGTGGAAGAGGCGGGCGGCGAGGAGGGAGGCGGCCTCGTCGACCGCGCCCGGCTCCTCCAGCAGATCGCAGGCGGGCCGCTCACCGAGACGGGACGCGAAGCCCTCGGCCAGGCGGTCGCGCCGGGACAGCTCCGTGAGCGCCGCGACCACTCCGGCGTCCAGCCGGGACGGCCAGCGGCCCATCCGCCAGGCGGGCAACGCGACCCGGGTCAGCAGCCGGTCCCAGCCCGCGTACGCCAGGCCCACCTGCTCCTGGGCGACGATCCGCAGCCCGTAATCCACAGCCTGTGCACGCTCCGCGGCCGCGGCCGCCACGCCCCGCTCCATCTCGGCGGCATGCACACGGCAACTGCGCAACAGCAGCCGGGCCACCCAGCCGACACCGGCCAGCACGGCCCGCGACACCGGCCGGCGCTCCGGCGCCGAGGCCACGGCCACCGCGGCGTCCAGCCCTCGGACGAAGCGCCGGGCGGCGGCTATGTCCGGATGCGCCGAGGGGCCCGTACCGGCGACGACCGGGGCGATGACCGCGCGCAGCTCGCCGACCCGCATCCACCACAGGAAGGGGGAGCCGATGACGAGGACCGGCGCGACCGGGTGCCGGCGGTGCGGGTGTCGGTCGCTGCCCGCTATGTCGTCGTGCTCCTCGGCGGGGGGCGGACCGTGGGCCCGGTGGGTGCGGTCCTCCAGCCAGCTGTCGCAGTCCGGTGTGAGCGCTATGGCGGAGGGCGCGGGGACGTCGAGGCGGTCGGCGAGATCGCGCACCATCCGGTAGAGGTCGGGGGCCGACTCCTCGGCGATCGGGATGGTCGGGCTCATGGCGGGCCGGGCCCGGGCGACGACCAGGGCGACACCGGCGGCGGCGAGCAGCACGAGGACCGCCAGCGGCGTGAGGATCCAGCGGGCGGCGCCCCAGCCGGGGCCGACGAGTCGGCCGGTGGCGGCGCCCGCGAGCAGGATCACGGCGACGGCGGCGGGCAGCAGGGCGACGGCCAGCGCGCGGCTGCGGATGCGCAGCACGACCAGTGCTCGTGCCCGCGCGGCCTGCGCGCCTGCCTCCACACCCATTCCGGTCACGACCGACCTCACCCCCTCCCCGTTGACCTGACGCTTTCCTTGCTCACTCCCCCACTGTGGCACCCGCCACTGACATCGCAATGCCGGTGGGCCATGTGCCGGAACGCTTGCGCCGCACCCTAGTTGGGGCTCCACCCCCCGTCAGCCGGATAGGACATCGGTCACTCGATGGAATGGCTTTGGGGAAAGGTGGATGACGGACAGCGAGGATCAGGCCCCGCATACCGAAAACTTCAGGCCCCGGATCCTGAGACGGATCCGGGGCCTGTGGGGTTCATCGAGAGGGGCGGTTTCCCACGTTGGTGTGACGCAGGGTTCCGGTGTTGACCGTCGTTACGCGCCGGCGGCCGTCGCGGCGATGTCCGTGCGGTGCTGGGAGCCGTCGAGGCGGATGCGGCCGACGGCCGTGTAGGCGCGGTCGCGGGCCTCGGCGAGGTCCTTGCCGGTGGCCGTGACGGACAGGACGCGGCCGCCCGCGCTGACGATCGCGTCACCGTCACGCTTGGTGCCGGCGTGCAGCACGTACGCGTGCGGGGCGTCCTGGGCGGCGACCTCGTCGAGACCGGTGATCGGGTCGCCGGTGCGCGGGGTGCCGGGGTAGTTGTGCGAGGCGACGACCACGGTCACGGCCGCGTCGTCGCTCCAGCGCAGCGGCTCCAGGTGGGCGAGGTTGCCGGTGGCCGCGGCCATCAGGAGACCGGCCAGCGGCGTCTTCAGCCGGGCCAGCACGACCTGGGTCTCGGGGTCGCCGAAGCGGGCGTTGAACTCGATCACGCGCACGCCGCGGGAGGTGATCGCGAGACCGGCGTAGAGCAGCCCGGAGAACGGCGTACCGCGGCGCTTCATCTCGTCCACGGTCGGCTGGAGGACGGTCTGCATCACCTCGTCGACCAGCTTCGGGTCGGCCCACGGCAGCGGGGAGTACGCCCCCATGCCGCCGGTGTTCGGGCCCTCGTCGCCGTCCAGGGCGCGCTTGAAGTCCTGGGCGGGCTGGAGCGGCACGACCGTCTCGCCGTCAGTGACGGCGAACAGGGAGACCTCGGGGCCGTCGAGGTACTCCTCGATGACCACGCGCTCGCAGGCGGCGGCGTGCGCCCTGGCGGTCTCGATGTCGCCGGTGACGACGACGCCCTTGCCGGCGGCGAGCCCGTCGTCCTTGACCACGTACGGAGCGCCGAAGGCGTCGAGGGCCGTGTCGACCTCCTCGGAGGTCGTGCAGACGTACGACCGTGCCGTGGGCACCTCGGCCGAGGCCATGACGTCCTTCGCGAAGGCCTTGGAGCCCTCGAGCCGAGCGGCCTGCCCGGACGGGCCGAAGACCGGGATGCCGGCCTCGCGGACGGCGTCGGCGACACCGGCGACCAGCGGCGCCTCCGGGCCGACGACCACGAGGTCCGCGCCGAGCCGCTTGGCCAGCTCGGTGACGGCCGTGCCGTCCAGGGCGTCGACCTGGTGCAGCTCGGCGACCTCGGCGATGCCGGCGTTGCCGGGGGCGCAGTGCAGCGCGGTGACGTCGGGGTCGTGGGACAGGGAGTGGCACAGGGCGTGTTCGCGGGCGCCGCTGCCGATGACGAGGACCTTCACGGGGGTCAGCCTAACGGGAGGTGGCCGGTTCCCTTTGTGCGGGCTTCCGAAGGGGGTGGGGATCTTGGCTTGGAGGTTCCTCTGAACCGGGCTCCCCGGGCTGGTCGCCCGGGGCGCGTGCACCGGCCGAGCTTGTCAGCCCCTAGGGCTCGTTCGAGAACTCCTCCACCACCGTCGCCCCCAGCTCCCGGACGATCAGCTCCTGGCCGGAGAGGGCCGACTCGTCGAGGTCGGGATCGTCGTCCTCGGGGATGTCGTCCTCGACGGAGACGGACCGGGGCGCCGGGGCTGAGGGCTGGGGTACGGGAGCGGTGGGTGCCGGGGCCGGAGTGGAGCCGCGGGTGGGTGCGCTCGACTGCTGGGCCGGGGCGGACGGGGCCGTCGACTGGGACGGGGCGGGGCGCTGGGCGGTCGCCGTACCGCCGCCGCTGCCGGTGCCGTAGCCGCCGCCTCCGCTGCTTGTGTTGGAACCGCCACCGCCGTAGCCACCGGTGCCGCCGCCGTGACCGCCCTGGCCGCCTCCGAACCCGGACGGGCCGCCCGGGGCCTGCGGTGCGGAACCGCCGGACGGGTCGACGATCGCCTCGATCTTCCACTGGACGTTGAACTGCTCGCCCAGCGCCTGCCGCAGCACGTCCTCGCTGCCGCTGCTCAGGAAGTTGTCGCGCGCGCCGGCGTTGACGAAGCCGAGCTGGAGCGTGGTGCCGTCGAAGCCGGCCACCTGGGCGTTCTGGCTGAGCAGGATCCAGGTGAAGCGACGGCGGTTCTTGACGGCTTCCAGGATGTTCGGCCAGAGCATGCGGGGGTCGAGACCGCCGGGTGCCGGGGCGGGTGCGGCCGGTGCAGGGGCCGAGGGCGCCGGCGGGGGGCTGCTGGGTGCGGGCGCGCTCGGGGCGGGGGTGCTCGCCGCCGGGGGGTTCGACGCGGGTGTGGGTGCGGATGTGGATGCGGGCGCGGGTGCGCCCGAGGCGGCCGTGGGCCAGCCGCCCGGGCGACGGCCGCTGCCGGCGGAGGCCGCGGTGGGCCAGGCACCGGGGGCCGGGGCGGAGGCGGCTGCGGGGGCGTTGGAGGGAGCGGGAGCCTGGGCGGGCGGTGTCTGGGGCGGCTGGGAAGGCTGGACCTGGGCGGACTGAGCGTGTGCAGGCTGGGCGTGCCCGCCGTCGGCCGGGCCGGTGGGCGCGGGCTCGCTGGGAGCGGGCGTATCCGAAACCGGCGGCTGCTGCGCTTCCTGGCCCGCCGCAGCGGGGGCATGCGCATGCCCGCCGACAGCGGCAGCATGACCGCCGCTGCCACCACCGGGGCCACCCGGCGCTCCGGAGGCGCGGACCGCCGCCCGGGCCGCGGCCGGACCGCCGCCCGGCGGAACGGGAGCAGCCGCCGGAGCGGCCGCCGCTGCCCCATGCCCCTCGGGCCCTGGCGCGTACCCCATGGCGGGCATGCCGGCGGGGCCCTGGGAGGAGAAGTTCACGCCGCGCTCGATGCGGTCCAGTCGGGCCATGACGGACCGCTCGTCCCCGTAGGCCGCGGGAAGCAGCACGCGGGCGCAGATCAGCTCCAGCTGGAGACGGGGCGAGTGGGCGCCGCGCATCTCGGTCAGGCCCTCGTTGACGAGGTCGGCGGCCCGGCCCAGCTCGGCGGCGCCGAAGGTGCCGGCCTGGGCCTGCATACGCTCGACGACGTCGGCGGGGGCGTCGATGAGCCCCTTCTCGGCCGCGTCCGGGACGGCGGCGAGGATCACCAGGTCACGCAGCCGCTCCAGCAGGTCGGCGACGAACCGACGGGGATCGTTCCCGCCCTCGATGACACGGTCGACCACCTCGAAGGCCGCGGCCCCGTCACCGGTGGCGAAGGCCTCGACGACGGAGTCGAGGAGGGAGCCGTCGGTGTATCCGAGCAGGGCGGTCGCCATGGCGTACGTCACACCGTCCTCGGCGGCGCCGGCCAGCAGCTGGTCCATGACGGACATGGAGTCACGCACGGATCCGCCACCGGCGCGCACGACGAGCGGGAGGACGCCGTCCTCGACCGGGATGGCCTCCTTCTGGCACACCTCGGCGAGGTACTCCCGCAGGGTCCCGGGCGGGACGAGCCGGAACGGGTAGTGATGGGTCCGCGACCGGATGGTCCCGATGACCTTCTCGGGCTCGGTGGTGGCGAAGATGAACTTGAGATGCTCCGGCGGCTCCTCGACGACCTTCAGCAGCGCGTTGAAGCCGGCCGACGTGACCATGTGGGCCTCGTCGATGATGTAGATCTTGTACCGGCTGCGGGCGGGCCCGAAGAAGGCCTTCTCGCGCAGGTCACGGGCGTCGTCCACGCCTCCGTGGGAAGCGGCGTCGATCTCGATGACGTCGATGGAACCGGGGCCGTTGCGCGCGAGGTCCTGGCACGACTGGCACTCACCGCACGGTGTGGGCGTGGGGCCCTGCTCGCAGTTCAGACACCGCGCCAGGATGCGCGCACTGGTCGTCTTGCCACAGCCGCGCGGCCCGCTGAACAGGTAGGCGTGGTTGACCCGGTTGTTGCGCAGCGCCTGCTGCAACGGGTCGGTGACGTGCTGCTGCCCGATGACCTCGGCGAAGGTCTCCGGGCGATAGCGGCGGTACAGAGCGAGAGACGACACGCATACGAGGTTATAGGCGCCCACTGACAACGGACCCCGCCCCAGGAGCCCCGGAACGCAAACGCCCCCCACGCACCCGCCAGAGCCAACCTACCCTTGCTGCCTTCCGGCCCTGGGGGAGTTCAGTCAGATAGCGCCGCGTGAGGGGCTGCGCCAAGGCTACCTGATGTCCGGGGCAGGGAACGAGTTCGCGAGCACTCCTCTCGGTCATGTAATGTTTCCGGCGGAGGATTCGCCTAGAGGCCTAGGGCGCACGCTTGGAAAGCGTGTTGGGGGCAACCCCTCACGAGTTCGAATCTCGTATCCTCCGCCAGTGCCTCACCGGGCACGATGTCGAAGGGCCCCACCGCTTGCGGTGGGGCCCTTCGGCGTTGTCCGTCTCACGCTCCAGATGTTCCGGCTCCAGGCGGTCGAGCTTGTGGGCGCCGAGGCCGGGGACCCCTCACGCCCTGAGCTGCCAGCAGGCGTTGCGCCCTGAGCAGCTTTGACACCGAACGCGGTCATACCCCCGCATCCGTCGATGCCTTATTCACCCATCGCGGGCTGACCTGCGGCAACTCTGGTTCTCGGCGGATCCACACGGATCTGTCCATGGTCCCGGGACGAATGTCGCGGTCATAGCCCGATCATCCGGACCTTGCTGCCGCACAGCCGGGTCATGTCATCGACGTCCGACGTGAGGACGGCGACCGGGCCAGGCTGACGCAAGGCCGCTTCCGCGACGGTGGCGTCGATCGCGTACTTGTGTCCGTGCAGACCGGCGCCCTTGAGCAGTTGGGCCGCCGCCTTGGCCGCTGCCTCCGTGACCGGCTCCACCTTGACCCGGGAGAGCGCCCATTGCAGTCGGGGCAGGTGCACCCTGGCGTGGCTCACCTCCACGATGGTGTTGGCGCTGACGACAAGGTCCGCTCCCATGTCGTGGAGCACCTGGAACATCGCCAGAACCTTCCGGTCCTGCGCCATCCAGGCCGACAGCCCCTCGCTGTCCAGGACGACGGTCTCAATGTGCCCGCTCACGCGGCGCTCGCGCCACCGGCGGCCTGCGTCGTACCGGAGATCCGCGCCCGCGCCTCGGCCAGCTCTTCCTCACTGAAGGCCCCGTGCTCGTCTGTGTGGCTGCGCAGGTCGGCCCCCAGGAGCTGGTGCCGGATCTGCCTGGCGACCGCTTCGGCCACGTAGCCGGAGATGTTGTCCGTGATCTTCTTCAACTCCGCCACCTGCTCGGTGGGGAGCGTCACCGTGATGCGTGTGGTGTCAGCCATAGCGGCAAGCATACTGCGGTATGCGCGCTACGTGCTCTCTGTTTCCCGCAGTAGATCCGGTCAGCGGCAGCCGGGGCGACTGTCCGTTCGAGCAGGGGCTCAGCTGGGCCGTTGTGCGACGTGCCAGTGCAGCGGGCCCAGTAGCGGTACGCCTTGATCCATTGCGAGCCCTCGGGGGCGGGTGCCAGCGGCAGGTCCAGAATTCCGATGTCCTGTCGGACCGGCCCCCGGGCGCAGCGTGCGACCACACGTCCCTCCTCGGCCAGATCGACACCGACCACGCTCACGTCGGCGCCGAGAACCGTCGTGGCGAACGGCACGGCAAGGCTCTCCTCGTGCAACCCACGCTGCTCCTCTTCCGTGGTTGCAGTTCTGGTTGCATCCACCGGCGTACAGCACCGTTCAGAACCCCCGCCCGGACCAGCTGCACCGCAGGTCAAGACGTTGCCGCCCACCGTTCGCGGTGGGGCCCTTCGTCGTGCGTGGTCTCAGTTGCGTGCGCTGGGAGCCGGGATGCAGCATCTGAGGCTGCCGTTCCGTTACGCGGCCCGGCTGGGCGGCGAGCCAAGACGGGTCTGCGGCGGCAGGGACTGCGAGCGGATGCGTCGGCTGCGTCGCTTGCTGGGAGTCGCCCACCAGCGCGCCAGCAGGACGACGCCCGTGAGGGCTGCCGCGGTGAGTGCAAGAGGGGGGTGCGCCGTCACCGTGTGCCCTTCGTCCAGGAGGGCCGACCGCCCGTCGGCCCTCCTGGTCGAGGTTGTGGCGGACGTCGACGAGGGGGTCAGCCGGGCCAGGTGCCTGTCAGTCGGCGGGTGGCGGCGGCGCCGCCGCGGTCGACGGCGGCTTTGACGCCGGCGAAGATCGCGCCCTGTAGTACGACTGCCGACACGACCTCGCGCCAGGTGCGCTCCTCGTCGGTGGCATCAGGGGCGTCCTCGTCGTGCCCGAGTTTCTTCCAGACCTGTTTGAACACCCCCGCCGGCCAGCACACCGCTGATGGCGCCCAGAGCCAGGCCGACCGGCTTGTAGGCGATCTTCGAGGCTTTCATCGCCGCCTCCTGGCCCGACGTACGAGCAGCAGCGCGATGAACGCGCCCGCTGCGGCGAAGAGCGGCGTGCGGTTGTCCCGTGCCATCCGCATGCCCTGGTCGGCCTTCTCGCGCACCGGCTCCGGAGCCTTCTCACGAGCCAGCTCTCCGACGTGCACGGCCTTGTCGCGGACCTGCCCGGTGGCCGTGGCGGCCTTGGCGCGCACCGGCTCGGGGGTCCTGTCCTGCACGATGTGGGCGGCGTGCGTCGCCTTGTCCCGCAGCTGGGTCCTGACCTGTGTGGTCTTCTCGGCGACCTGCTGCTTGACGGCCGTCGTCCTCTCGTGGGCACGGGTCTTCACGTCGGTCTTGGCCGCGAGCGCCTCGACGGTCTCGCCGAGTTCCTCGCGGGTCGCCTCGACCTCCTCGCGCAGTTCCTCCGGGGAAGGCGCTGCCTCATCGCCCGTGTGCGGCTTGTCCTGGGTCATCGCTGTGCCCTCTCCTTGATCTCGGCTGCATCGGCCTTGACGCTGTCCACCGTCCGCTCCGGCGTCGGCGGGGACCCCTTGCTGAACTGCTGCTTGCCCAGGGCAGCCATCAGCGCGGTGACGGCGGCCAGGACGCCGGTGACGATCAGCGCCGCCACCCACACGTCCATCGCCAGGGACAGCGCGGCGATCACGGTGGCCACGAGGGCCTGCAAGGTGAGTACGCCCACCAGGCCGGCGCCGCCGAACAGCCCGCCGCCCTTGCCGAACCGCTTGCCCTTCTCGGTCATCTCCGCCTGCGCCAGGCGCATCTCGTCACGGACCAGCTGTGACAGCTGCTGCGACGCCTGCTGGACCAGTTCCCCCACCGGTTCCTGCGCTCCGCCGCCGGTGCGGGGGGAGCCGTCTGCTGTCATGAGTGCTCACCTGTCCTTCGTCGGCGTTGCCTGGGATGCGTGGTGGCGTACGCCGGTGACTTGCCTGTTGATGAGATGACGAAGCAGCGATCTCTCTGAGACCGGGTGCCCGAGTACCCCTGGCCCCTGCAAGGACGCATCACCGATTCTCAGAAAACCCCTCGCCGCACCAGGCGCGGCGCGGCCCGCACCAGGGCGGCAGCGGCCAGCCCGATCACGCCGCCGGCAGCCACGTCAGAGGGGTAGTGCGCACCGCTGTGCACCCGCTGCGCGGCCACCGTCACAGCCGACATCCCACACGCGACGCCGAAGGCCGGCCACACCGGCGCTACGGCCCCTGTGAAGGCGACAGCGGCAGCGGTGTGCCCCGAGGGAAAGGAGGAGCTGTCCGGACGGTCTCGGAGGTCCTCCGGCGGCACCCATTGCTGTGGCGGGCGCCGCCGCCGGTACAGCTGCTTGACGACCCCGCTGGACAGCACCTCAGCCGTCACCATGGCCGTCACCCCGGCCACAGCGGCCGTGCGACCGCGCCACCCGCCTGCGGCGGCCATCGCCCCGGCCGCCGCCCACCACAGTTTCGTGTGCTCGGCCGCCTCCTCCACCGCGGGCGCGGCCCGCCGCAGCCAGCGCGGCCCCCACGCGATCGACCGTCTGGCCAGCCGGCGATCCCCGTCTCGCAGATCCGCCATCGTTCCCACGACCAGCCGACTTCCCGTCCAGAGCCCCTTCACACCGGCACCGTGACCGACTCGACCGCCTGGCCGCCGGTCGCTGTGGACAGCCCAGGGGGAGACTCAGGAAAGCGGCCTGCGGCGAGGAGCCTGCCGCCTCAGGACTCGTGGCGGCGGCGGTCCTCCTCGTCCCACTTCCGGGTGTCGCGTGGCTGGACGTACGGCTCATCGTCAGCCGGGTGCCCGCCCGCAACAGCCCGCTGGCGGAGCATCTCCGCGTCGAACTCCAGGCCGAGCAGGATCGCCAGGTTCGTGATCCACAGCCACACCAGGAAAATGATCACACCGGCGAGAGCCCCGTACGTCTTGTTGTACGAGCCGAAGTTCGCCACGTACAGCGCGAACCCGGCCGAGGCGATCATCCAGATCACCAGGGCCAGGAAACTGCCCGGGGTGATCCAGCGGAAGCCGCGCACCCGCGCGTTCGGCGTCGCCCAGTACAGGATCGCGATCATGACCGTGACGAGGACCGCAAGCACCGGCCACTTGGCGATCGACCACACGGTCAGCCCCGTGTCACCGACCCCCAGCGCGGTGCCCACCTCCCGCGCCAGACCGCCGGTGAACACGACGATCAGGGCGCTGATCACGGCCATGATCATCAGCGCCACGGTCACACCGACCCGGACCGGCAGCACCTTCCACACCGGACGGCCCTCGGGGACGTCGTAGACCGCGTTCGCGCTCCTGATGAACGCGGCGACATAGCCGGACGCCGACCACACCGCGAGCACCAGACCCACGATCGCCATGACCGAGCCGATCCCGCCCTTGCCCTGCATCTGCTGCACCGCGTTGCGCAGGACGTCCTGGGCCGCGCCCGGGGCGAGCTTCTGGATGTTGTCCAGCACCTGCTGAGTCGCGCTCTGGCCGACGATACCCAGCAGCGAGATCAGCGCCAGCAGGGCAGGGAACAGCGCCAGGATCCCGTAGTACGTCAGCGCTGCCGCCCGGTCGGTCAGCTCATCCTTCTTGAACTCCTTCAGGGTGCCTTTCAGTACCGTCCCCCAGGAGCCCTTGGGCAGGTCCGTCGGACTGTCCGGCGCCTGCCGCTCCACCTGCTCGTTCGGCCCGGCATTCGGTGCACGCACGGTCTCGGCCTTCTGACCAGCCGCGACGTGCCCGCCGTGCCTTCCATGCCGTTTCAACGTCCGTACCATTTCGGACGAGTATCCGCCTAGAGCCCACCCATACCCGCATTAGCGTCATATCAGGCAATCTTCCCGCCTTGTCAGCCAGGTGCTTCCGCATCGGAACGCGCACCTCAGCCCCCGTCAATGTGACCCGCAAGTGGACGGGCGCGGAGCTGCGCGGACGGCTCGACGTGTGTGGCCTCAGTTGCCGTTCGGGGGCCGGGGCCCGGCGTCGATCTCGGCGATCAACGCCTCGATACGCGTCCTGATCTCGTCGCGGATGGGGCGGACGGCCTCGACTCCCTTGCCCGCCGGGTCCTCCAGGGCCCAGTCGAGGTACGTCTTGCCGGGGAAGACCGGGCAGGCGTCGCCGCAGCCCATCGTGATGACGTAGTCGGACGCCTGGACGGCCTCGGTGGTGAGGATCTTCGGTTTGGCGTCGGCGATGTCGATGCCGATCTCCCGCATGGCCTCGACCGCGGCGGGGTTGACCCGGTCGCCCGGGGCGGAGCCGGCGGAGCGGACCTCGATCCGGTCGCCCGCGAGGTGGTGGAGGAAGCCGGCGGCCATCTGGGAACGTCCGGCGTTGTGGACGCAGACGAACAGTACGGAGGCGAGCGGGCTGGAGGACATTCGGTTCTTCCTTCGTCAGCGGTTCACTGGTGTGAAAGTATCAGCCCATGCTGACGTCAGTTGACACTGATCTGATCCGGATCCTGGCCGACCCGCTCAGGCTGCGGATCGTGACCTTGCTCGCCGAAGAGACGCTGTGCACCACCCACCTGGTGGAGGAGACCGGTGCCCGGCAGACCAACCTCTCCAACCATCTGCGAGTGCTGCGCGAGGCCGGGGTCGTCGATACGGAGCCGTGCGGCCGGTACACGTACTACAAGCTGCGCCCGGATGTCATCGCCCGGCTCGCCGGCCAGTTCGCCGACCTGGCCGAGACCGCACGCGCCACCGCCGGCAACAAGAGGGCCTGCCCGTGACCCGCACCGAAGTGGCCGCGACCGCCCAGGAGGCCTCGGTCGTCGCGAAGCTGTCGACGCTCGACCGCTTTCTCGCCGTGTGGATCCTGCTCGCCATGGCCGTCGGTCTGGGCCTGGGCCGCGCCATCCCCGGCCTGAACGACGGCCTCGCGAAGGTCGAGGTCGGCGGCATCTCCCTGCCGATCGCCGTCGGCCTGCTGATCATGATGTACCCGGTTCTGGCCAAGGTCCGCTACGACAAGCTGGACGCCGTCACCGGCGACAAGAGGCTCATGGTCTCGTCGCTCGTCATCAACTGGCTCGTCGGGCCGGCGGTGATGTTCGCGCTGGCCTGGACCTTCCTGCCGGACCTGCCCGAGTACCGCACCGGCCTGATCATCGTCGGGCTCGCCCGCTGCATCGCGATGGTCATCATCTGGAACGACCTCGCCTGTGGCGACCGCGAGGCCGCTGCCGTGCTCGTCGCGCTGAACTCGGTCTTCCAGGTCCTGGCGTTCGGCGTGCTCGGCTGGTTCTACCTCGACCTGCTGCCGGGCTGGCTGGGCCTGGGCGACGGCGAGCACCTCGACATCTCCATGTGGAAGATCGCCCTGAACGTCGTCATCTTCCTCGGCGTCCCGCTGCTGGCCGGGTTCCTCACCCGTCGCATCGGCGAGCGGAAGCTGGGCCGGGAGGCGTACGAGTCCGGCTTCCTCCCGAAGATCGGGCCGTGGGCGCTGTACGGCCTGCTCTTCACGATCGTCATCCTCTTCGCCCTCCAGGGGAGGACCATCACCTCGCAGCCGCTCGACGTGGCCCGTATCGCGCTGCCGCTGCTGGTGTACTTCGCGGTGATGTGGTTCGGCGCCTTCGCCCTCGGCAAGGTCATCGGCCTCGCCTACGACCGCACGGCGACTCTCGCCTTCACCGCGGCCGGCAACAATTTCGAGCTGGCCATCGCGGTCGCCATCGCCACCTTCGGCGTGACGTCCGGGCAGGCGCTGTCGGGCGTGGTCGGGCCGCTGATCGAGGTGCCGGTCCTGGTGGCGCTGGTGTACGTATCGCTGGCCTGGCGGCGGAAGTTCAACGCCAGGCCTTCTCTCTGATCGCGTTCTCGGTGGTGGGTCAGGCTGCGGCCGGAGAGATGGTCAGCAGCTTGCCCATCGCGGACAGCACGGACGGCTCGACGCGGTAGTAGACCCAGGTGCCGCGCCGCTCGGAGGTCAGCAGGCCGGCCTCCTTCAGCTTCTTCAGGTGGTGGGAGACGGTCGGCTGCGAGACGCCGACGTCGGAGATGTCGCACACGCACGCCTCGCCGCCCTCGTGCGAGGCCACCGCCGAGAACAGCCGCAGCCGCACCGGGTCTCCCAGGGCCTTGAACATCCGCGCGGCCGTTTCGGCCTCCTCCGCGGTGAACGGACGTTCGGTGAGGGGCGGGCAGCACGGTGCCACGGCCTCGGGAGCATCGGGTTCCAGTAGCGGCAGCATTCGCGTGTTCGACATGCATCTATGTTGACATGCATCGAACCACAGAGGCCAGAGGCTCGATTCGGCTGATTCGATGATTGTCTATGTTGACGGCTGTCGAAGCAGGTGGGACGCTGGCAGCACAAGTCATCGACGGATGTCGAATCAAAGGGGAACCCCGTGTCCTTGTCGATCAACAGCGTGTCCACTGGTCAGCTGCCCGTCGTGGTCATCGGAGCCGGGCCGGTCGGTCTGGCCGCCGCGGCCCGGCTCGTCGAGCGTGGCCTCGAACCGCTGGTCCTGGAAGCCGGGCCGTCGGCCGGCACGGCCGTACGCGAGTGGGCGCACGTGCGGCTGTTCTCGACCTGGTCGGAGGTGATCGACCCGGCCGCGGAGAAGCTCCTTGCCCCGACCGGCTGGACCCGCCCCGACGGCTCCGCGTACCCCACCGGCGGCGACTGGGCGGAGCAGTACCTCCAGCCGCTCGCCGACGTCCTCGGCGACAGGGTCCGCTACGGCGCCGCCGTCACCGGTGTCGCCCGCGCCGGACGTGACCGCGTCGTCGACTCCGGCCGCGACGCGCAGCCCTTCGCCGTGCACATCCTGTCGGCCGACGGCCGCGAGGAACGGATCAGCGCCCGCGCGGTCGTCGACGCCTCGGGCACGTGGTCCAGCCCCGGCCCGCTGGGTGCCGACGGGCTGCCCGCCCTCGGCGAGAAGGCCGCCGCCGGCCACGTCTCCCACCGCGTCCCCGACCTGGGCGACCCGGTCGTCCGCGCCCGGTACGCGGGCAGGCACACGGCCGTGGTCGGCTCCGGCGCCTCCGCCTTCACCGCGCTCGCCGCCCTCGCCGACCTGGCCCGGGAGGAGCCGGGCACGCACGCGGTCTGGGTCCTGCGCCGCGGTATCACCGGCTCCACGTTCGGCGGCGGCGAGGCCGACCAGCTGCCCGCTCGTGGCGCCCTCGGCCTGCGCGCCCAGGCCGCGGTGGAGGAGGGCCACGCGAGCGCGGTCACCGGGTTCCGTACGCAGGCCGTCGAGCGGGACGGTGACCGGCTGGTCCTGGTCGCCGAGGACGGGCGCCGCCTGGACCCGGTCGACGAGGTGATCGTCCTGACCGGTCTGCGCCCGGACCTGTCCTTCCTCTCCGAGCTGCGGCTGGGCCTGGACGACCGCCTCCAGGCGCCCGTCGCCCTGGCCCCGCTCATCGACCCCAACGTCCACTCCTGCGGCACCGTCCACCCCCACGGCGTGAACGAGCTCTCCCACCCGGAGCAGGGCGTCTACCTGGTCGGCATGAAGTCCTACGGCCGCGCCCCCACGTTCCTCGCGATGACCGGCTACGAGCAGGTCCGCTCCGTCACCGCCGCGCTCGCCGGGGACCGTGAGGCCGCCGAGCGGGTCGAGCTGACGCTGCCGGAGACGGGTGTGTGCGGCGGGGCCGGCCTGTTCGACGAGCCCGACACGGCCGCCGCGGAGGGCGGAGGCTGCTGCGCCGCCCCGGCCACCTTGCAGATCGGCACCGGCGCCCCGGCCACCGCCTCCGGCGGCTGCTGACTCCCCACCCACTCCAGGAGGTTCGCCATGACGTCCCGTGTCCAGCTCGCCCTCCGTGTCCCCGACCTCGCCGAGTCCGTGGCCTTCTACACGAAGCTCTTCGGTACGGAGCCGGCCAAACTCCGCGACGGCTACGCCAACTTCGCCATCGCCGAGCCCCCGCTGAAGCTCGTTCTCATCGAAGGCACCGCAGGCGAGAGGACCCGCATGGACCACCTCGGCGTCGAGGTCGGGACGACCGAGGCGGTGCAGGCCGCCACCGCCCGCCTGGGCGAGGCGGGCCTGAGCACCGACGTGGAGAACGACACGACCTGTTGCTACGCCGTCCAGGACAAGGTCTGGGTCCACGGCCCCGGCCGGGAACCCTGGGAGGTGTACGTCGTCAAGGCCGACGCCGATTCCCTTCCGCGGACGGTCAGTGGCAGCAATCGCAGCCTGGGCGGCAGCCGCACGCCTCGTCCGCGTCAGCGACGGCGTCCGCAGACGTCGTAGCCGAGGGCGCGCAGCAGCCCCTGCCCTGCCAGGCGTCGCGGCCCTCCCTGACGGCGATGGCCGCGATGACGAGGGCGGCGACGGGGTCGGCCCACGACCAGCCCAGGGTGGCGTTGAGGACCAGGCCGGCCAGGAGCACGGCCGAGAGGTATGTGCACAGCAGCGTCTGCCGGGAGTCGGCGACCGCGCTGGCCGAGCCGAGTTCACGACCCGCGCGGCGTTGGGCCGCCGACAGGAACGGCATGACGGCGAGGGAGAGGGCGGCGAGCACGATGCCGGGGACGGAACGCTCCGCCTCCCCCGCCCCGGCCCCCGCCAGCGCGCGCACGGCGTCGACAGTGACGTAGGCGGCCAGCGCGAAGAACGACACCGCGATGATCCGCAGGGTCACCTTCTCCCGCGCCTCGCGCACGGCGTGCTCACGGGCGGAGAACTGCCAGGCCACCGCGGCGGCGGAGGAGACCTCGATGACCGAGTCCAGGCCGAAGCCGATCAGGGCGGTGGAGGAGGCGAGGGTGCCGGCGGTGATGGCGACGATCGCCTCGATGACGTTGTAGATGATCGTCGCCGCGACCAGCAGCCGGATCCGCCGGGCGAGTTCCTCCCGGCGGGCCGGTGAGGGGGCGAGGGATATCGCCGTCATCAGCAGCATCCCTTGTCGTCGGCCTCGGCACAGGTGCGGTCGGTCTCGACGGCCACCACGGCCGCACGCAGGTCGTCCAGGGCGTGACCGAGACGCTCGTCGGCCAGTTCGTAGCGGGTGCGGCGGCCGTCGGGCACGGTGACGACCAGTCCGCAGTCGCGCAGGCACGCGAGGTGGTTGGAGAGCCGGGTGCGCGAGATGCCGAGGGCGTCGGCGAGGTCGGCGGGGTAGGCCGGGGCCTCGCGCAGCGCGAGCAGGATGCGGCAACGGATCGGATCGGCGAGCGCGCGGCCGAACCGGGCCAGCACTTCGATGTCGGGGGCAACAGTCAGCACAGCGCGACAGTACACGGATTCCTGAATTCAGGAAACCTTGGATCGCCGACCGGTCCGCCTTCTTCCCCCGGGCGTATCGCGGTGGGATCATCACGTCGTCTCGGCGCGCTTCGGGAGGGCGGATGGATCTTGCCTCGGGGGAGGTCGTGCTGCACGCGGCCGGGAGATGTGAGGACGGGTACGGCGGGTGGGCGGCGGTCCTGACCTACGGGTCCCACCGGCGCGAGATGAGCGGCAGCGGCAACGGCACCGGCGTGACGCCCCACCGGATGGCGCTGACGGCCGTCGTGGAAGGCCTCACCGCGCTGACCCGGCCGTCGCGGGTGCGGATCTGCGTGGCCGACGAGACCCTGCGCGAGAAGCGCGCCCAGCGCCGCCCGCCCGACGAGCCGGACCTGTGGGAGAGACTGCGTCCGCTGCTCGCCCGGCACCACGTCGCATGGGAGGAACCCGCCGAGTGGGCGGACGAGGGGCCCTGCGATCTGGCCGCCGAACTGGCCTATCACCAGCACCGTGGCGAGGCGGTCAGGGCGGGAGCACGGGGCGAGGAGAACACGCTGGCCGTCGCGGTGGAGCGGTTCCTGGCCGAGCGGTGGGACGACATGCACGCCTTCGAGGCCGCCGATGCGGTCATCTCGACCCTGCGCTTCAGTATCGGCTGGTACGGCGACACGCCGTTCACGGAGATGGAGCCCGCCGAGATCGTCGACGAACTAGGTGGCTTCTTCAGCAGCACCCTGCCCCACAAGCAGCACGCGTCGCCCCACAAGCTCCGGACGGCGCAGCGCGTGGTGACCGATCTGCTGAACTGGCTGGTCGCCAACGGCCACGTCGACGCCGACGTGGCCCGGGACCGCCTGGCGGACATCGACGTCACCGTGGACGAGCGGGTCTGCATCAAGGAGTTCGTCGACGGGTTCGGCGACGACGATCTCGTGCCCTGGCCCGACCGCTCCCCTGTCAAGGACCGCGTCGACTGCCAGTACCTGACGATCGCGGAAGTGGCCGACAGGTCCCTCACGTTCAAGGACGACGACGGATACGACGAGGACGACTGCCCGGTGGTGGGCCCGGTCCCCGTCCGCCCCGAGATCGCCGCCCGGGCCCGGACCGGCTGGCGGATCCTGCTGTCCGCGGTGAAGGTGCGCGGGCAGTGGGGACTCGTCGAGGTGGTCAGCGGGGATCCGTGACAGCCGGCCCGTCGGCTCCCCGGCCGGGTCAGTCCTCGGTGCCGTCCGACCCGCGTGGCCAGATCGCGAGGGCGATCAGGACCGCTGCCCACACCCCCAGCGGCGTGACCGGCCAGTAGTGGCTCAGCTCTTCCCGCTGGGCGCAGCGGGCGGCCCAGAGGGCGGAGAGGATCACTGCTCCACCCAGCCAGTAGCGCCATTCGGTCAGCCAGTCGTGGAGGTCTTTGCGGTTCCGGTCGTCGCGGGTGGGTGCGGGTGCGGGCAAGTCGGCTGTCACGGCCGCCAGTTCGGTGGTCGTGCGCGCCTGGAGGGCCCGTTGGGCGCGGATCTCTCTCCGAACGGGGCCTGGACGAGGTCAGCGTGCGCACCGTGGCCGCCGCGTCCGGCCGCTCCGCCGGGGCCGTGCAGAAGTACTTCCGCACCAAGGACGAGATGCTCGCCTTCGCGGCCGAGCTGGTCGGCGAGCGGGTGGGGCGCCGGATGGCCGGGGTGGACGCCTCGCTGCCGTTGCGGCGCGCGCTGCGGGAGCTGGTTCTGACCACGCTTCCCGTGGACGTGGAGCGGCGGGCCGAGGCCACGACGCAGCTCGCCTTCGCCGTGCACGCGGCGCACCACCCCCGCCTCGCCGCGATCCGGCAGCAGGTCGACCAGGACGTCCGTCAGGCGCTGGCCGCCTGGCTGGAGACCGCCGGGTACGGGGGCGAGGCGGCCGTCCTCGCCGATGCCGTGATCGCGGTGTCCGACGGGCTGGCCCTGCGCATGCTGTACACCCCGCAGGAGCGGGAGCATCTGCTCACCGTCCTGGACCGGGCCCTGGACGCCCTGCTTCCGGGACAGGCGGACGGATCATGAAGTACTGACGGTTCATGAAGTACTGCTGGGGATCACGCAGTTCTGCGGTTGCGGCTTGCCCGTCGGCCAGCCCAGGCCGACGAACTTCAGGGCGCCGGGGCCCCTCCGTCCCGGGTCCAGTTCGACGATCGCGGCCGGTTTGTCGTAGGCGTTGCCGCCCGTGGTCAGGCAGATCAGGCCGCTGGTGCCCTGGACGCGGTGGCGGGACTGGAGGAGGGGCCACTGGCGGCCCACGTCCTCGCGGCTGGGGACCGATTCCGGGTCGTTCTTCTGAGCCTGGTGGAGGGCCTTGCCGATGGTGATGAGGCCGTCGTGGACGAGCATCGTCCGGGAGTCCTCCAAGTCGGGGGTGGAGCCCAGCTTCGTCCCCTCGTTCTCGGTCGCGCTGATCTGCTGCCTGAGGGCGTCCAGGGCCGCCTTCGGCTCGGTCAGGTACTGGGGGAGGTCCTGGTCGGCCGGCCCGCGGCCGTGGGTTGCCTGGTACCGCTTCGTCCAGGCCGCCAGTTCCGTCGTCCAGGCGTCGGGGTGGGCGGGGGCCGCGTACTGCACCGTCACCTTCGGCCTGCCGTCGTCGCCGCGGAGTCTGGCCCAGTCCTTCTCCGTCATGTCCTGCCGCAGCGAGGCCGCGTCCGAGCCGCTGACGATGGTGTAGTGGCGGTCCTTGCAGCCCACCTCGGCGAGCTTCAGGGCGAAGATGCGCAGGTGGAGGGTGCGGCCCGCGAAGTAGATCGTGTCGGCCCGGGAGTCGCAGATGTTGTTGGCCGTCTGCGTGAACTGGTTGCCGGTCGAGCCCGCCCCGTCGATCGACGGGGACTCGAAGGACATCGCGGCGGGGCCGGCCGGGCCCTTCTCCTCGATCCTGCTGAAGGCCTTCGCCAGCGACTCGTTGTAGCCGTCCGGGCGTTTGTCGTAGACCAGGACCGTCCTGACGTTCTGGCGGCCGCGTTCGCCGTTGAAGTCGGCCAGGGCCCGGGCCGCGTCGTCGTTGGTGGGGAGGATGCGGGCCAGGCCCGGGAAGCGGAGCTTCGCCATCCCGTCCGGCCGGTCCTCGTTGGCGATCCGGTCTCCGCTGATCCGGGCGGCCAGCACCGGGATCCTGTTCTCCGTCAGCCGGGCGACGGCCGTCTCGGTGGCGGCGAGGCTCAGGTTGAAGCCGGTGACCGCGCGCAGCCGGTCCTCGGGCGAGGCGGCCATCCGCAGCAGGGTGTCGACGACCTTCGACTGACGGCCGTAGTCCTGCCCGGGGTTGGCCAGCACCAGGCGGATCTTCGGGGGTTCGCCCTCGCCCGCGTTGGCCTGGCGCTGGCCCAGATACGCGCCCTGGAGGTCGCTGCGCATCTGCCGGCGCAGGGCCTCGCGGTCCGACTGCAGCGGCAGCATCATCGCGACCGTGACGTACGGCTGCTTCTCGATCCTCTTGTTCTCGCGTGCGATGGCCCGGGCCACGTCGGTGATCTCCGGGGTGCCGAAGTCGTAGCCCTCGCCGTTGACGCCGACGCACTCGCCGTCGATCCGCTCCACGCCGTCCGCGCAGGTGTCCGGCTTGGTGACGAGCAGGTAGACGAGCACGAGGCCGGCCGCGAGCGCCGCCGCGCCCAGCAGTGAGAAGAGGATCTTCCGCCATCTGGGCATGCCCGTTATCTCCTTCTCCGGAGCTGTTCGGTGCAGGTGCAGCGCAACAGGGGCTGTTCGTTCTCCGCGAGGCCGCTCCAGTCCGTCGCCGTCCTGCTGAGCAGGCCCGCGCCCTCGAAGTCCATGATCGACAGGAGGTCCAGCAGCTTGGCGAGTGTGCGGGCGGTCTCCTTTCCGGTCGGCCTGGTCCGCTCCTCGCACAGCCACACCGCGTGCAGCAGCTGGTCGACGGTGCGGCGCAGCGGTGGGCCGTCCACGGGCACCAGGCCCTGGGCGCGTTCCCGCCGGGCGTCCGCCCCGCCCGGGTACGGCGCCTGGGCGATCTCCAGGAGCTCGGCACACCACTCGCGGGGGCGGCCGGGGAGGGTGACGGCGAGGTGGGTGACGACGTCGTCCACGCCGCCCGAGACCAGGTGGTGGTTCATGCGGTGGGCGGTGAGCGAGCGGAAGGCACCGTCGCCCGGGGATCCGCTTCCCCAGGCCCCGCCGGGCGAGGCTCCGGTGACCGGCGGTCCATCGCCCGGCGCCCCCTGGCGCGAGGCCTCGCCGTCCGGCACCCCACCGTGCAACACCCCGCCGTCCGGGGACCCCTGGCGCGAGGCCTCGCCGTCCGGCACCCCACCGTGTACGGCCCCCGCGCCCGGCTCTCCGCCGGGCAAGGCCCCACCGTCCGGCGCCCCGCCACGCGACGCCCCGCCGTCCGGCGCCTCGCCTCGCGAGGCCGCACCGCCGAGCACCCCGACACCCGGCGACCCGTCACCCAGTGCTGCACCACCCGGCGACCCGTCACCCGGTGGTCTTCCGCCCGGCACCCCGCCGCCCAAGGCCCCGCCGCCCGACGCCGCATCCGACGCCCCACTCCCCCGGCCCCCCGCCTCCCCCACCGCCCGCCGCGCATAGTGGTCGCGCAGCAGGTGATGGTCGGCGTACCAGGCGGCCCCGCCGGGGCGTAGTCCGTACAGCCGGTGCACCAGCAGTTGGCGGAGGCCGAAGTCGCCGATGAAGTGGCGTTCGCAGCCGGGCCAGCCGGTGTCGGTGAGGAGGCGGGCCACGTGATGGGCGGTCAGGTGATGGACGTGGCCCCGCTGGTGGTGGCGGAGCAGGACGTCCGCGCACTCCGTGTCGTGTGCCACCGACAGGTGCGTGAGGAGGTCGAGCCAGTGGTCGTGGTGCTCGGTCGGGAGCCGTACCGGTAACTGGTCGAGGATCAGTTCCCGCAGGAGGACGTCCGCGACGGGGCGTTCGAGGGTGCCGTCGCCGGGGAGCCGTAACGGGGCGTCCAGGATGTCCCGGTCGTTGGCGTCCGCCGGCATGCGGAAGGCGGCGGCGGCTTCGGCCAGGCGGATCACGGTGTGCGGCCGGCCGCCGCTCAGCCGGGCCACGGCGGCGTCGATACGGCGGCGGTTCGTGCCGCCCTCCGGTTCGGCGCGCTGCTGTCTTCGTACGGTCTCCCGGCGGAGCTGGTCGCCGGTGAGCAGCGGCATCCGCAGCAGGAGCACGCCGTCGGCCAGGGGCGCCCGGTCCGCGCTCTGGTCCGTACGGCGGGACCAGGCGGGCGGGGGGCCGTCGGCGGGTCGGTACTCCGCCGGGGGCGTCACCTCCTCGGGCGGCAGGCCGCCGTGCAGGAAGGCACCGCCGTCCGGCCGGCGAGCCGTGCCGACGATGACCACGCGGTCGCGCTGTCCGCCCCGGCGGTCCGTGAGCACGCCGCGCAGCAGCTGCTCGCCCAGGGGCGACTCGGCGTGGTCCAGCAGCAGGCCCGGGCGGCCGACCCGGCGCAGCCAGCCGATGGGTGCGGCGTAGGCCGCCTCCAGGTCCTCGCGCAGGGCCCGGAAGAGAAAGCTTTCCGCGACCTCACGCGCCTCGCCGCCGGCCCGGAAGTCGGCGGCGAGGATGCGCAGCCCGATCCTGGGCTGCCCCGCGGCGCCGGGATACGCGCCGTAGACCCGCCCCAGTTCCGCCCTGCCCCGGGGCGCGAGCCCCTCGAAGAGGGCGTCCAGGAGGGCGTTGCTCACGGCCGCCGAGTACGGGTCGAGCGCCTGCCCGAGGGTGGTCAGGAGGTTGCGGATGGTGCCGCGCAGGACACCGCGCCAGAAGTCGCCGACGCCCAGACCGCGCAGGCGTTGCTTCTGGGCCAGGTCCTCGTAGCGTTCGGCCTCCGTCGCGACCGCCTCGGGCGTGCCCTCGGCGACGCCGGTCGCGATCATGGCCAGGCCCGTGAAGAGCCGCGGGAAGGCGAACGAGCCGCCGGTCCCCTGCCAGGTGCACAGCCGCCGGGCCACCTCGACCAGGGCCTCGGTCGCGGCCGAGCGGGCGCCGGGCTCCGGGGCGGCGCGGTCCTCGTACACCGGGGAGGCACAGTCCAGGTGGATCACCGGCACCTTGGCGGCGAAACGGTCCCGTACGGCGCGCAGCAGCCGGCCCTTGCCCATGCCCGGGCCACCGGTGAGCAGGACGACGGGCAGGTCGGGGCCGTACAGCAGGTCCCGGCCGGCTCCCGACGGCGCCCGCCCCAGCAGCCGCGCGAAGAAGCCCTCCTCGCCGAGGAGTTTCTCGAACCCCAGTTCTTCACACACGGACCCCCCATGGAGTGCCTGCCCGCCCGCAAGCGGGTGACCGGTGACCGATGTGCCAGAAAAGATCCAGTGGAACACGGAACGGTCTGATCGGACAACGGGGGCGGCATGGAAGGAAGTTGGCCGTAGTGCCTACGCGGGCGCCGGTCTACGCGGCCCGGTCCGACGCCGGCCACACGTACGGCAGGTCGTCCGGGACGCCGGGGAAGAGGTCCGCATAGGTGGCGGGGTCCTTGCGGACGAGGGCCGAGCGGTGGCTGTGGTGGAAGGGGGCGTCGCCCAGCCAGGGCGGCAGTTCGCCCTCGGCCGCCAGGACATGCTGGTCGCGGACCTGGGCGTGCGGGCGGATCGCCGCGAGGTCGGCGACCAGGGTGGCCGCGCAGCTGTCCTGGTGGCCCTGTTCGCGCCAGACGCGGCAGATCTCCAGGCCGTAGCGGACGAGTGCCTCCTGGTATCCGGCCCACATCCGGACCGCCGGGTGGTGGCGCCAGCCGTACCCCGGTACGACCAGGCCGCGCAGCACCTGCACGGCCTCGACCCGCTGTTTGCCGAGCCGACGGCGGTCCAGGACCAGCGCCGACTCCCGGAAGCCGGGGTAGGGGAGGAAGGTCTGCACGCCGTCCCGTCCGGGATGCCTACCGCTCCGCGTCGGCGCGAGAGTGGCGGGTCCGGCGGCGGCCGAGGGCCAGAGCCAAGGCGATCATCAGGATGCCCAGGGCGAAGTGCAGCCAGTCGTCCGCCGAGTTGAGCGGGACGAAGTTGGCGTCGCTGTCGTGGCCGACGGACAGGCCGTAGACCCACAGCACCAGATAGACCGCGCCGCCGACCAGCAGGTACGAGTACGCCCCGGTGGCCGTGCCGGCGAGCACCAGGCCGAGCAGACCGTAGACCAGGTGCACGAGGTTGTGCAGGACCGAGACCTGGAACAGGCCCAGCAGTTCGGCGCCCGACTCGTGGGAGGCGATCTCCATCGACCCGTAGTCGGTGGTGACGCCGGGGATGAAGCCCAGCACGCCGACCACGAGGAAGACGACGCCCACCAGCTGGGCGGCCCGCTGCACGGGCGCCGCGGGGGCCCGGTGGGAAGGGTGTGCGGTCATGGCCGGTGGATCCTCACTTGAGAGGCAGTGTCTGTTCGGCCCAGATGGTCTTGCCCGTGGTGCTCTGGCGCGTGCCCCAGCGCTCGGTCAGCTGGGCCACGAGGAGCAGGCCGCGCCCGCCCTCGTCGTAGGTGCGGGCACGCCGCAGGTGGGGAGCGGTGTTGCCGCCGTCGGAGACCTCGCAGATCAGGGTGTTGTCGTTGATCAGCCGGAGCTGGATCGGCGGCCGCGCGTGCCGGATGGCGTTGGTGACGAGTTCGCTGACGACCAGTTCGGTGACGAAGACCGCGTCGGACAGCCCCCACCTCTCCAGCTGCGCCACCACGTCCTTGCGGGTCTGGGCGACCGCGGACGGGTCGTCCGGCACCGCCCAGGTGGCGACCTGGCTCGCGTCGAGTGCCCGGGTGCGGGCGACGAGCAGGGCCACGTCGTCGGCGGGGCGCGGCGGCAGCAGGCCGGCCAGCACGGTGTCGCACAGGGCGTCCAGCGAGGGCGCCGGACGGGCCAGGGCCTCCCGCAGCCGGTGGACGCCGGCGTCCACGTCCCGGTCCCGGTTCTCGATCAGGCCGTTGGTGTAGAGGGCGAGCAGGCTGCCCTCGGGCAGGACGACCTCGGTGGCCTCGTGGGGCAGGCCGCCCATGCCGAGCGGGGGCGCGGGCGGGAGGTCGATCAGCTCGACCGTCCCGTCGGGGCTCACCACGGCCGGCATCGGATGCCCGGCCCCGGCGAAGCAGCAGCGCCGCGACACGGGGTCGTACACGGCGTACAGGCAGGTCGCGCCCAGGTCCCCGGAGGTCTCCCCGCTCTCCCCGTCCTCCCCCTCCACGCTGAGCCGGGTGACCAGGTCGTCGAGGTGTGTGAGGAGCTCGTCGCACGGCAGGTCGATGTCGGCCAGGGTGCGTACGGCCGTCCGCAGCCGGCCCATGGTCGCGGAGGCGTGCAGGCCGTGGCCGACGACGTCGCCGACGACCAGGGCCACCCGCGCCCCGGACAGGGGGATGACGTCGAACCAGTCCCCGCCGACGCCGGCGTGCCCGCCCGCCGGCAGATAGCGGGAGGCGACCTCGACCGCCGCCTGCCGGGGCAGCCGCCGCGGCAGCAGGCTGCGCTGGAGCGTGACGGCCGTGGTGCGCTCCCGGGTGTAGCGGCGGGCGTTGTCGATGCTGACCGCGGCCCTGGCCGCCAGTTCCCGGGCCAGGACCAGGTCGTCGTGCCGGAAGGGGTCGGGGTTGCGGTACCGGAGGAGGAACGCGACGCCCAGCGTGACGCCGCGGGCGACGAGCGGCACGGTCATCACCGAGTGGATGCCGAACGCCCCGATCTTCGCGGCCCGCTCCGCGTCGTGCGCGAGCCACGCCGCGAACGCCGGGTCGGTCACCTCGTGCAGGGTGGCGCGTCCGGCGCGCAGGCTCTCGTAGGGCGCCGAACCCTCGGGGTAGGCGTCCACCTGGCCGGCCGCCACGACCGACTCCGGGGCCCCCGGGGTCACCGACCGCAGCGCCACCCGCCGCAGCAGCAGCGGCCCGTCCGCCGGAAGGACCCGGGCGGGCGGTTCGGGTACGTCGTCCAGCGCGGCGACCAGATCGACGCTGACGAAGTCGGCCAGGGCCGGGACGATCACGTCCGTCAGCTCCTCGGCCGTGCGCCGCACGTCGAGCGTGGCGCCGATGCGCCGGCCGGCCTCGGCGATCAGCTGGAGCCGCTTGCGGGCCCAGAACTGTTCCGTCATGTCGTGTGCGGAGAGGCAGACGCCCTGGATCGTGCCCTCGGCGTCCCGCAGCGCGGACTCGAAGACCGACCAGGCGTGCTCGCGGGTCTCGCCCGGGGCGCGCAGATAGTTCTCCTCGTACTGCATCTCACCCGTCCGCAGCACCCGGGCCATGCTGCGTTCCGCCCGCGCACCGGCCTCGTCGTCGACGATCTCGGACACGCGCAGGCCCAGCATCTCCTCCTCGGTGAGCGCCATGGCCTGCTGCATGCCCTCGTTGGCCCGCCTGAGCCTGAGCCGGGTGTCGTAGAGCGCCAGGGCGCAGCACGGGGACTGGGTGAAGCTCCAGCTCACGAGGGATTCGTCGAGGGCGGGCGGGGACTGCCGGCGGGTCAGTGCGGACAGGAGAAGCCAGGCCGGGGCTCCGGTACCGGGCGCCCTGTGGTGGGCGAGGACCCGGACGGTCAGTTTCCGGCCGTCGTGGTGCCGGAGCGCGACATCGCCGCTCCACCGGGGCAGTCCGGCGAACGCGGGCGGGCCGCCCCGGGCGGGGATCGGCTCGGCCAGCAGCCCCGCGGCGGGGCGGCCGGTCATCTGGCGGGCCGAGTACCCGAGGAGCCGCTCGGCGCCCGTGTTCCAGCCGGTCACCCTGCCCTGCTCGTCGAGGGTGACGCGGGCGGTGAGGGACTCGCCGACGAGGTCCGCGAGGGCTTCGGGGGTTTCGGTGGCGTGGGTGGGTTCGGGTTCCGCTCCGAGCGACCGGTCGGCCCGGTGGCCGGCCCGGCCGACGGTGACGGGCTGCTCCATGATCGGTCATCTCGCTCTGGCGGGGAATCTGCGGTGATCCGGATGCTCGGAAGGCAGTCATCCGATATGTGACCTATCCCCTGATTACCCCGATTGTGACGGCCCTCACCCTGCTCCCCGGTCCGGCCGTGAGCCTGCCGCCGCCCGGCCCGGGTAACCGGTCCCCCATGGGCGAGATCCTGGTGGGCACGTGCTCCTGGACCGACCGGGCCCTGGTCGGCAGCGGCTGGTATCCGGCGGGGCGGCGGGACGCCGAGGGGCGGTTACGGCACTACGCCGAGCGGTTTCCGGTCGTCGAGGTCGACGCCTCGTACTACGCCCTGCCGAGCGAACGGAACAGCCGGCTGTGGGCCGAGCGGACACCGGACGGGTTCGTGTTCGACGTGAAGGCGTTCTCGCTGCTGACCGGGCATCCCACCCGGGAGGCGGTCATGCCGGCCGGGCTGCCGGCCGATCACCGCGACCCCGCCGTGCTCGACGAGGTGTGGGCCCGGTTCACGGCCGGGATCGAGCCGCTCCGGCGGGCCGGGCGGCTGGGCAGCGTGCTGTTCCAGTTCCCGCCGTGGTTCCGGCCCGGGGAGCGGGCGGAGGCCTTCCTCCAGGGGTGCGCCGAGCGGACGCGCGGGTGGCCCGTCGCCGTGGAGTTCCGGCATCCATCCTGGTGGGAGCCGGGTCGGGCGGAGGCGACGTGCGCGCTGCTCACCCGGTACGGCATGGCCGCGGTCGCCGTCGACATGACGCAGTCGCTGCCCTCCTCGATACCGCCCGTCACCCCCGTCACCTCGCCCCGGCTGTCCGTCGTACGGTTCCACGGCCGCAGCACCGCCTGGGGGACCGGCAGCAAGGAGGACCGGTTCCGGTACGGGTACGGCGAGGACGAACTCGCCGAGTGGCTGCCCCGCGTGCGCCGGCTGGCCGAGCGGACCGGACAGGTCCACGTCCTGTTCAACAACTGCTGCGGCGACGCGGCCGTCCGCGCCGCCGAGTGCATGACGCGGCTCCTCGACGGCGATCCGCCGACGGCGGCACCGAGGCTGCCTAGGGCACGATCCGCACCTGCTTCTCCACCGTCACCTGGTCCACCTCCGACACCCGCACGGTCGTCTTCATCGTCCACGTCCCGGCGAGGGGCAGATTGACGGCGTTGGTGCTCCAGTAGCCGCCGACGTCGGTGAGTCCGGCGTCGATCGGGCCGACCTTCCGGGAAGGGAGGCTGAAGGTGATGCGGACCTCGGGGACCACGATCAGACCCTTGTCGGCGCCGTAGACCACGGCCTGGACGCCGTTCTCGCCGACCCGGGCCGGGTCCAGCGTGACCTGCACCGTGCCGCGGCCGGACAGGGTGCCGCTGCTGCCACCCGTGTCGAAGGGCACCGAGACGAGGGTCGTGGGCGGCAGGGCACCCGCCGGGGAGCGCTGCGCGGCCTCGGCCTGCGCGCGGCCCGGCAGCGTGGTGGTGAGCAGTGTCGTGATCAGCAGCACCACGGCGGCGACGGCGACTTCGACGAGGACGGAGCGGCGCAGACCACGACGCCGGATGTCCGCGTCGCCGGGCTCGGGGGCCGGCTCCGACGGCCCCTGCTGTTTCTCCGGCGCTTCCGGCTCCCCGGCCTCGTCCGGAGCGCCGGATGCGCCGGGCTCCCCCGGCGCTCCCGCGCCGACCGGCTGCGCGACCCGTTCCGGTACGGCCGTCCGGGCGACGGCGGTCGCCGGTGCGGCGAGGCGGGCCGTCCAGCGGCGTGAGTACCCGGCCGCCAGCAACAGCGCGGTCACCGCGACCAGTTTGGCCAGCAGCAGCCGGCCGTACGACGTGCCGGTCAGGGCGGAGAGGGAGCCGAGGCCGCGCCAGGACTGGTAGAGGCCCGTGACGGCCAGGACGGTCACCGAGGCGAAGGCGATCCGGGAGAAGCGGGGCACGATGTCCGTCAGGGCGTCGACGGAGGCCCGGCGCAGGGTCAGCAGCAGCGCCACGAGACCGCCGAGCCAGACGCCCGTGGCGACCAGGTGCAGCACGGACGAGGTCATCGCCAGCGGCACCTGGATCCCGGCGGAGGCGTGCTCGGCCGCCGCCCAGGTCAGGGCCAGGGCGACGGCCAGGGTCGCGCCCACCGCCCGCAGCACGGGCTCCCGGCGGTCGCGGTGCCGGGACAGCCGCAGCAGGAAGGCGGCGGTCAGCAGGAGGACGGCCAGCCTGGCGAGCAGGGCCAGACCCGGGCGGCTGGTCACCGTGCGTTCGAGGGCGGAGGGGTCGAAGGCCGCGGCAGGGCCCGCGGCCGTCTCGTACGGGGCGCGCAGCACCAGCAGGACGAGCGTCGAGCCGAGCAGGGTCCACCAGGCCGCCGACAGCGGTCTGCGCAGCGGGGACGTGTCCGCGGGCCGGCACAGCAGCACGAACGCCACCGTGCCGACGAGCAGTGCGGCGGCGAGGTAGGCGAGATAGCGGGCGGCGTCGTGGAGGCCGCCGGTCAGCGGGTCCTCGTCCGGGC
Organism: Streptomyces africanus; assembly: GCF_030816955.1. Lineage (NCBI taxonomy): Bacteria > Bacillati > Actinomycetota > Actinomycetes > Kitasatosporales > Streptomycetaceae > Streptomyces > Streptomyces africanus. The sequence continues at coordinate 4,181,119 of NZ_JAUSYP010000001.1, forward strand.
CGGTGTCGACCTGCGCGGACGTCGCGGACCGTTTGCCGACGGAGAAGGTGAAGGCGCCCGAGACCGGGTGGCTGTCGGCGGACACCACCCGCCAGGCCACCGTGTAGGTGCCCCGGGCGAGTTTCCCGGGCAGTCCGACCCGGGCCGTGTCGGACTGCCCGTCCGCGTGCCGCGCCTCGCCGGTGTGGACGCGGCGCTGGTCCGGGCCGAAGACCCGGAAGGAGTCGTCGAGCAGGCCGACGGACTCGGTGAAGGTCAGGGTGAGGTGGCGGGGGGCACGCTTGACGACGGATCCGTCGTCGGGGTCGGTGCTGCGGAGGGCCGCGTGGGCGGAGGCGGGGGCTCCGCCGAGGAGGAGCAGGACCAGCACGGTGCCGAGCAGCACCAGGGCTTGAAGTCGCCGGGGGCGTCCGCGTCCGACATTGGGCTCCTCGTTCCGCCGTTGGTGCACGTGGGTCTCCGGGGTCGGGCTGTGCGGCTCCCGGTTATGTACGGAAGGGAGTTGTCCCGCGCTCAGCGAGGGGGTGGTGGTTGTTCGGCGTGTGCGGGTGTGTGGGGGTTGATCGCGCCCGCGCGGCGGAGCCGCAAATCAACACAGCCCCGCGCCCCTAAAGGACAGGTCGGCACAGCCCGCGGACTTGGTCAGCAACTGCCGGATAGCGTGCCGTCAGCTCCGCCGCGTCCCCGTGTTCATAACCCTCGAACGTGAAGCCGGGGGCCATCGTGCAGCCGAACAAGGTCCACTGGCCGCCCTCGCGCACCCTGCCGCCCATCCACGTGCCCGCCGGGATCGTGAACTGGACGTGCTGGCCGCCGAGGACGTCCGGGCCGAGCACCACCGTCCGCGTGCTGCCGTCCGGGGCGAGTAGGAGGAGCTCCAGGGGATCGCCGAGGTAGAAGTGCCAGATCTCGTCGGTCGGCAGGCGGTGGAGGGCGGAGTAGTCGTCGGGGCCCGCTGTCAGCAGGGCGACGATCGCCGTGCCTTCGGGTCTGCCGTCGGGGCGTTCCGGACCGGCCCAGGTCTGACGGAACAGGCCGCCCTCGCGGGGGATCGGCTCGAGGCCGTAGTGGGCGATGAGGTCGTCGGGCGTCACGCGGGGAAGAGTATCTCCCGGCCGAGGAAGGCGAGCTGGGCCTTCTTCTCGGGCAGGTACACGTCCGGCAGGTCGATCTCCGGCAGGACGACCACCGGCCCGGCCGTGAAGCCCAGCTCGAGGAAACGGGTGACCGCCTTCTCGTTGCGGACGTCCGGGTCGACCACGACCCGCCGGCGGTCCAGGCCGAGCAGGACGTACCGGGCGATGGCGGTCACGAGCCGTGCCGTCCAGCCGGAGCGCGCGCCACCCGGGCCGGCGGGAGCGAGCAGCAGGTGGACGCCGATGTCGCCGGGGCGGACGTCGTAGCACTCGCCGACGCGGTCCGCCTCGGGCTCGTAGGTCTGCAGGAGGGCGACCGGCTCGCCGTCGCGGACGACGAGGAAGGCGTGGTGGGTGGTGAGGGCGTCCATGTGGGCGTAGATCTCGGCGACCTGACGCTCGGTGAGGCCGGTCATGCCCCAGAAGGCGGCCCGGTCCTCGCTCACCCAGCGGTGGACCGTCCCGGCGTCGGCCTCCGGGTCCAGCGGCAGGACGCGGACGGTGCCGAAGCCGTCGGTCACCCGCTCGTGGACGGCTGTGCGGGAGGCGTACGGGTCAGACATCGGTCTCCTTCTTCAGCAGGGTCCAGTCGGTGACGACCGGGACGAGGTCGCCGGCGAGCCACAGGGGGAGCTGATCGCGGTGGTGGGGCGAGCCGGGGACGCCCGAGGCGCCGAGCGGCACGACCCAGCGGCTGTTCTCACGCCGGGCCAGGTCCCAGACGTACCGGGCGGCCGGGCCGCGTGCGGCGCGGTCGGTGAGGCCGGGCACGCCCGAGGTGCACAGCACGCAGTCGTGATCGCCGGACAGCCCCGGTTCGTCGTACGGCGTCTCCGGCTCCAGGGCCCGCCAGGGGGCGAGCCGGTGCGTGTCGCCCCAGACACCGGCGGGCGGCCGGGCCGCCACCTCCTCGACCGCCGCGCGCACGGCCGACGGGCGGTCGATTCCGTACAGCTCCTCGGCCCGCAGGAGGTGTTCGAGGGCGAAGCCCACGCGGGGGACGAGGGCGAGCCAGGGCTGGAACACCTCCGGGTACGCCGGCGGTGTGGCGAGCGCGGCGAAGGCGGGGTGCGCCGCCAGCTGCCGTACGACCGCGCCGCGCACGGCCGAGTAGAGGGCCGCGTCGGCGTTGTCGGCGTCCATGCGGCGGTTCCAGGCGAGGAGACGGTCCCGCAGGGCGGCGGCCTCGGGGGTGAGGGCGTCGAGGACCCGGAGGTGGTCCAGGAGGGGGGCTGCGGAGGCGAGGTGGGTGTCCGTGTGGATCCCGGGCATGTCGGCGGCGGACCAGCGCTCCCGACCGGAGAGCAACGCGGATATGCGGTCGTGGCGGTGGGGCGGGGCGAACTCGACGCCGAGGGGTGCGGCCGGGCCGCGCTGGTTGGCCATGACAGCGACGCCGTCGGTGAGCCCGGCACGGGGTGTCTCCTGCCAGCCGTGCCACTCGTGGCCGGGCTCCCAGGCGGGCACGAGACGGAGCCGGTTGGCCTCGGCGCGAAGTGGCACCCGCCCGGCGACGCGGTGCAGGACACCGCCCTCGGTGTCGGCGGCCTGGACGACGTTGACCGGCTCGGCCCACCGGTCGAACGCCCGGTCCACGTCGGCGACCCGGCGGGCCCGCAGCAGCGGCAGCAGGGCACCGAAGCCGAGGTCGCCGGTGACGCGGGGCGGGTAGCGCAGGCTGATCGCGACGGGCGGGCCGACCGGGTCCATCGGGTCGCCGTCGAGTCCCTCGGGCCCGCCGACGACCACCGGGCCCCGGTCCGTCTCGATCACCTCGACCTCGACGGGCTCCTCGCCCGCCACCTCGACGACCTCCGTGTGCCGGGCCGCCCGGTGCCAGACCCCGTCCGGGCCGAGGGCCTCCACCCCGGCGCCGGTGCGCCGCAGCCGCTCCCGGTACAGGTCCTGGTAGTCGGCCATGGCGTTGGTGATGGCCCAGGCGACCGTGCCGGTGTGCCCGAAGTGGGCGATGCCGGGGACACCGGGGACGGCCAGGCCGACGACGTCGAAGTCCGGGCAGGACAGGCGGATCTGCTGGTAGACGCCCGGGTCCTCGATCCAGCGGTGGGGATCACCGGCGATGACCGCCCGCCCGGTGACGGTCCGCTCCCCGCTCACCAGCCAGCCGTTGCTGCCGGAGGTGCCGGGGCCGTCGGTGGCGAAGAGGCCGATGGCGTCAGCGCCCAGGTGGGCCGCGACCTGCTCACGCCAGAGCTTCGCAGGGAACCCGGCGAAGAGGATGTGGGTGGCGAGCCAGACGCCGAGGGGCGTCCAGGGTTCCCAGCGGCCCGGGGCGAGACCGGTGCGGGCGAATTCGGGAGCGGTGCCGTCGGCGAGCCCCTCGTTGACCCCGTCGACGTACGCGCGCACCCACCGCGCCGTCTCGGGGTCACGTCTCTCCAGGTCCGTGAAGCAGCGTCTGGCGGTGTCGTCGAGTCCGGCGCGTCTGGCGAACCGGTCCCAGGGCAGGGCGCTCGCGCCGAGGAAGGACGCCGAGGTGCCCTGGGCCCGGTGCCGCTCGACCTCCAGCTGCCAGGCCCGGTCGCGGGCGGTGACGAGGCCCTGGGCGTGGGCGAGTCCGGCCACGCTGCCGGCGCGCAGATGCGGTATGCCCCACGCGTCGCGGTAGATCTCCGTGGCCATACTCTTCCCCCACCTGTCTTTAGGTTAGCCTTGCCTAAGTCAAAGCTGTGGCGGAGATCGTACGCGAAGGGTGAATACGGGATGGGGCAGGGGCGGGGTTGGGAGGGCGCGGTCCTCAGGCTGCTGCGCGCGAAGGATTTCGTGTTCACCGTGACCGACGCGCAGGACGTCACCCCGGACTACCGGCGGCTGCGGTTCACCGACGGCGGTCTGCTCGCGGCGACCGGCGTGCACCCGACCATGTGGGTCCGGCTGTGGTTCGACAACGCGGGCAAGCCGCATCAGCGGGCCTACACCCTGGTCGACCCGGACCCGGCGGCAGGGACGTTCAGCCTGGAGTTCGCCCTGCACGAGGGCCGCGCCAGCGACTGGGCCAGGGCGGCGAAGCCCGGTGACACCATCGAGGCGACGGTCCAGGGCACCGGCTTCGAGCACCCGGACCCGGCCCCCTCGCACGTCTTCGCCGTCGGCGACCCGGCCTCGCTGCCGGCCATCAACTCCCTGCTGGACGCGCTGGGTTCCGCGCAGGCCACCGTCTGGTTCGAGGGCGGCGACGACGATCTGCCGTTCCGCACCGACCCGGCGCGGCACGAGCTGCGCAAGGTGCCGCGCCAGGACTCCGGCGCACACCTGGTCGAGCGGGTGAAGGCGGACCTGCCCGGCCTGCTCCAGGGCACGTCCGACCCGTACGTCTGGATCGCCAGCGACACGACGACGACCCGCGCCCTGTCCGCCTACGTCCGCAAGGACCTGGGCCTGCCCAGACAGCGGGTCCACGCACTGGGCTACTGGCGCCCCGCGTAAGCACCGGCGGCCCGGGCTCCGGACGCGGCCGGTCCCGCCCCGAGGGATGATCGGTGCATGGACGTCACTCTTCACCTCGCCCAGGACCCCGAGGCCGACGCGCTGCTCGGGCGCAGTCCGCTCGCCGCGCTGGTCGGGATGCTGCTGGACCAGCAGATCCCGATGGAGTGGGCGTTCAAGGGCCCGGCGACCATCGCCCAGCGGCTCGGCACGGACGATCTGGACGCGCACGAGATCGCCGCGCACGACCCCGAGGCCTTCGCCGCGCTGCTCTCACAGAAACCGGCGGTGCACCGCTACCCCGGTTCCATGGCCAAGCGGATCCAGCAGCTGTGCCAGTACCTCGTCGAGCACTACGACGGCGACGCCGAGGCCGTCTGGAAGGACGCCACGACCGGCAAGGAGCTCCTGAAGCGGCTGGCCGAGCTGCCCGGCTTCGGCAAGCAGAAGGCCCAGATCTTCCTCGCCCTCCTCGGCAAGCAGCTCGGAGTGCGGCCGCCGGGCTGGCAGGAGGCCGCGGGCTCCTACGGCGAGCCGAAGTCCTTCCGCTCGGTGGCCGACATCACCGGCCCCGACTCGCTGGCGAAGGTCCGAGCACACAAACAGGAAATGAAGGCAGCGGCCAAGGCGGCGAAGGCGACGGGCAAGTAGAGGACCGCGGGGCACACACTCAGCCACGGGCACGCCCCGCCCCACGGGCATCAGCCGTGCGGCCCGTCCCGGGTGGCGGGAGTCTCCCGGCCGGGCCAAGCATGGATCATGACCGAGCCACCGAGCGGCTCCCCCCGGGCCCTGGAGCGCGGCCCCTACCCCTGGCACGCGCCCGGTCCGCCCCAGGGCTTGGGACCCCACGTCACCGTCACCGTCCCGCGTGACGCGCGGAACTCACAGCCGGCGGGATGAACGGCGTGCCCACGACGGGGAACCGCCTCCCGTGACCCCCGCACCGCAGCCGGCCCCCCGCGGCACCCGCCGGACCACGTGGGCGCGGGTGCTCGTCGTGCTGCTCGCCCTGCTCGTGCCCGGCGCGCACGCCGAGGCCCACGCAGGGGCGACGGCCGTCGTCTCCGGGGAGAGCACGGCCGTCGCGTACGACGTCCTCGACGCCGCCCTGCGCCCACCGGCCCGGGGCGCCCGGCGCACCGCCGTCCCCCTGCGCCCCACCCCGCTCCCGAGCTCAGGGGCCGCTTACGCCCCGCCGCGTCCCGTGCCCGTGCCGCCGGGGCCGCGGCACGACCTCCGCCCCCTGCGTTCCGAGGTCCTGCGCTGCTGACGGGACGGACACCTGTCCATCCGCCCGTCGCAGCAACCCGGAACGAGGAACACAGCCATGCTCGAAGACCCGTACGCGGTCCTGCGCGCCCTCCTGCGCGCCGAGGCCGTCCGCAACGCCCCCAAGCCGCCCCAGTCACACCCCCACCCCCAGACCAGGCCGGAGACGCGGGAGCGGCAGCAGGCTCCGAAGGAGAGGGAACGCGGCTGATCGAGCCGCGACGGCGGTGGCGGAGGCGGAGGCGGTGGCGGCCGGACCAGCGCCACCGCCGCTCCGGGCTCCGGGCCGTCCGGACGAGTGACCGCGTGATCCCCCAACCGGTCCGCGCCGACCCCATTCGGGCGAATCAGGCGCACGGTCTGCCTGACCGACTCAGGAACGGATGGCCTCCCGGTCCGGCATATTCACGCCCTGTTCCCGGTTCATACCGCCTTGTGGGGCTTTTTTCAGCGTCACACTCCGTCGCCGCGGCTGCGCCCGGAAGGTCCTGCCCGGTAGGCTTTCCGTGTGATCTTCAAGCGCATCGGAAACGGCCGGCCGTACCCCGACCACGGCCGGGACAGCACCCGGCAGTGGGCGGACGTCGCGCCGCGCCCGGTCCGCCTCGATCAGCTCGTGACGACCAAGCAGCAGCTCGATCTCGAGACGCTCCTCGCCGAGGACTCGACGTTCTACGGCGACCTCTTCGCGCACGTCGTGAAGTGGCAGGGCGACCTGTACCTGGAGGACGGCCTGCACCGCGCGGTGCGGGCGGCGCTCCAGCAGCGTCAGGTGCTGCACGCGCGCGTGCTCGAACTCGACTGACCCGCACACAGGTCACGGGTTGACCCTTTCGGGTTCGCTGGGCGACGTCGAATGATCATCTAGTAGGCATCGTCGCCCAGGCGCACTACGCTGCGCTCATGAGCATGCTGACTCCCCCCGGCATGGGCGGCAAATACCGCATCAAGGGAAACAAGTACCCGCGGATGCGCCGCCCCCGGCGGCGCGGCAGGCTCGTCGTCCTGGTCGTCGCCTCCGCCGCCGTGCTCGGCGTGGGCGGCTGGGGCACGTTGCAGCTCATCGACGTCTTCACCGGCGGCGGCAGAGAGGCCTCGGCGGCCGGCAGCGGGACGGACTGCCCCGACACCAAGGCGAGCCCCTCGCCCCGCGCCAAGGCCCTGCCCGAACCGCGCGCGATCACGGTCAACGTGCTCAACGCCACCACCCGCGGCGGCCTGGCGAAGAAGACCGCCGACGAGCTGAAGAAGCGCGGCTTCAAGATCGGCGACGTGGGCAACGCGCCCCAGCGGTACGACAAGAAGGTCAAGGGCACCGGCGTGCTGCTCGGCCCCGCCTCCGCCCTCCACACCTCGCTGCAGGTGCTCGGCACCCAGCTCCCGGGCGCCGAACGGCGTACCGAGGCGGCCCGCAAGGGCACTGACCTCGACCTCGTCATCGGCGACGGCTTCAAGGAGCTGGCCAAGAAGCCGGACGCCGACCGGGCCCTGACCGAGCTGGCCACGCCCGAGCCGGCGCCGTCGTCGAAGAAGGGCTGCTGAGCGGCCCGGGCCGCGGGGCCTACTCGGCCGCGCCGTACATCCGGTCCCCCGCGTCGCCGAGGCCCGGCACGATGTAGCCGTGCTCGTTCAGGCGCTCGTCGACCGACGCGGTCACGACCGTCACCGGCGTGCCCGCCAGCTCGCGCTCCATGACCTCGACGCCCTCCGGCGCGGCCAGCAGCACCACGGCGGTCACGTCGTCGGCGCCGCGCCGGATCAGCTCCTGGATCGCCGCGACCAGCGTGCCGCCGGTGGCGAGCATCGGGTCCAGCACATACACCTGACGGCCCGACAGGTCCTCCGGCATACGCGTGGCGTACGTGGAGGCCTGGAGCGTCTCCTCGTTGCGGATCATGCCGAGGAAGCCCACCTCGGCGGTCGGCAGCAGCCGGACCATGCCGTCCAGCATGCCGAGGCCGGCCCGCAGGATCGGCACCACCAGCGGACGCGGGTGGGACAGCTTGACGCCCGTGGTCGTGGCCACCGGCGTCCGGATGTCGACCTGCTCGGTGCGCACGTCGCGCGTGGCCTCGTAGGCGAGCAGGGTGACCAGCTCGTCGGCGAGACGGCGGAAGGTCGCGGAGTCGGTGCGCTGGTCGCGCAGCGTGGTGAGCTTGTGGGCGACCAGGGGGTGGTCGACGACGTGGAGACGCATGCCGACAACAGTAACCGGGCCCGCTGACCGGGGCCGCACGGCAAGCCCGCCGCCCGCCCGTCACCCGTTCGCTGGCGTCAAACCGTCCGTCCGGGGGAAAGCGGGAAGGACGGACTGGGGGTGGTGAGCCTGATGCCCGAACGAGATTCCCGAAAGGATCCGTCGCCGCGCGCACAGCCCGGGACGGACCCGGAGACGTACGACACCGGAACCTACGAGACCGGACGCTGCGAGACCGACGCCGAGCGTCGGCGGCGGCGCGCCCGGTTCCTGCGCGATCTGGCCGAGGCCCGGGAGCTGCGCGACCGCGTTCAGCCGCGCCGCGTCAAGGTGGCCCGGCTGCGGCACGCGATGCGCATGCGCACGTTCCGCTGGTAGGAAACGGGTGAGGAAACCCCCGGGGAAGATCACGAACCGCGCGGACGTTGCCGGGGTGACCGTGCGTGCAGCGGGGGAAAGCCGCGTACGATCCGCAGGTGGCGGCAACGAGCGCGCGATCAAAACTGCCGGACACAGGGTGCCGAAGACGTCCCCTGAACGCCTTGTTTCTGCCACGATTCCGAGTGGGTGGGGCTCGGACGAGCACTCCCCGCCCGTAACCTCCGCCGGGGGGACCCCCAACCGGCACGCCTATGACCAGTGGGAGAGTCACGGTGTACTTCGCCGCACTGCTCGCGCGCACCGAAGACGGGTGGGAAGCGAGCGACACAGAGCTCGACGATGTGGAAACCCTGTCGGATCTGGCCGACCTGGCCCGTGAAGCCTCCCCCGACGAGGACACGGTGCTCGTGCTCATCGAGCAGGAGGACGCCTGGTTCGGCGTCGTCCGCGTGGACGGCGAGGACGACCCTCGTATCTACGTCTCGGACGCCGCCGCCGCTGCCCGCAGCAGCTACGGAGAGATCCTGCTCACCGACGAGCTGCTCGGACGCGATCCGGACGACGGGGACGACCTGGACGCCCTCGACCTCGACGGCACGGAGGACGGTGATTCCGACGACGACGAGGCCGACGGCGCCGACCCGGTCGCCGGCACCGGCGAGGCCGTGCCGCACGGCCCGGTCGGAGACGCCCAGATCCTCGACGACCTCGGCGTGAGCGAGAAGGAACTGCGCTCACTGGCGACGGACGCCGTCACGGAAATCGCCGAGGCCCTCGGCGCCTCGGAAACCCTGGAGACGGTCCGCTGACCGCAAGCTCGACCCCAGGACAGCCGGACCCTCCGGGAGCCCCGGACCATCCGGGAGCGCCAGGCTCCCCGGGAGCACCGGGACGCCAGGGTCTGCCGGCAGCACCCAGGCCGCCGGACTCCCCAGAACCTCCGGGTCCGCCGGGGGCTCCGGGGCAGCCGGGCCCGCCGGGAGCGCCGGGACAACCGGAGGTGCCGGATCCGGTGCGGGACCCCTGGCGGGGCGCGATGCGGCTCGCCCTGGGTGAAGCCGCCGAGGCCGTCCGGGACGGGGACGTTCCCGTCGGTGCCGTCGTCCTGGCGCCGGACGGCACGACCCTGCTCGCGGCCGGGCACAACGAGCGCGAGGCCGGCGGCGACCCGACGGCCCACGCGGAGGTCCTCGCCCTCCGGCGGGCCGCGGCCGCGCTCGGCCGGTGGCGGCTCGCCGGGTGCACCCTCGTGGTGACCCTGGAACCCTGCACGATGTGCGCGGGCGCGATCCAGCAGTCCCGCGTCGACCGGCTCGTCTACGGCGCCCGCGACGAGAAGGCCGGCGCGGCCGGTTCCCTCTGGGACCTCGTCCGGGACCGGCGGCTCAACCACCGGCCCGAGGTGATCGAGGGCGTGCTCGCCGAGGAGTGCGCCGGGCTGCTCACCGAGTTCTTCCGCGGTCGCTGACCGTCGCTGCATACCGATTTCAAAGCACGCCGCACCTTGCTGTAAGGTCTCCCTCGGTAGCGTGTCCGAGCGGCCGAAGGAGCTCGCCTCGAAAGCGAGTGTGGCGCAAGTCACCGAGGGTTCAAATCCCTCCGCTACCGCTGGAGAAGGGCCCCGTCGTCAGACGGGGCCCTTCGTGCGATCATGTGCGCGCACGGGACACCAGTGACAGGGGAGGCCGCAGTGGCGGTGAACGCGAAGAAGGTCGCCGTCTACGTTGTCGTGGTCTTCGCGCTGTACGTGATCATCACGGACCCGGCCAAGGCCGCGGACTACGTCCAGATAGGCTTCCAGGGCATATCGGACGCCGCCCAGGCCCTCGGCGACTTCGCCACGTGGGTCGCCGACGGAGGAAAGTGATGATCCGCCACCTGGTCCTCTTCAAGCTGCACGAGGGCGTCGAGCGCGACGACCCGCGGGTCGTGAAGGGCGTCGAGGCCTTCCGCGCCCTCGACGGCACGATCCCCGAGATCCGCTTCTGGGAACTCGGCTGGAACGTCAGCGACCGCCCCATCGCCCATGACTTCGCCATCAACTCGGCCTTCGACGACGCGGACGCCCTGCGCCGGTACGTGGAGCATCCCGACCACCAGGCGGGTGTCGCGCTGTGGCGCGAGTTCGCCACCTGGGTGATCGCCGACTACGAGTTCTGAGCCCGCCGCTTCGAGCCCCCCGTCGCTCCGACGGGGGGCTCTTCTGCTGTGGGTGCCCATCTATGCCGTATTTCATCCCTCAACACGTAGTTATGGGGTGCTTGCACATAGTGCACATCTCTTGTGATGCTATGACCGTTTTTGATGGAAGAGAGAGCTGACGGATGGGTTGACGGATGACGAGGTGGAGTTGACCGTGCTGGCCAGTACCGCACCTCAGGCACCATCCTCGGAACCGGCCCCCCAGCGGAGCCGCGGCGCGGACACCCGCGCCCTCACGCAGGTCCTCTTCGCGCAGCTCAAAGAACTCCAGCCGGGGACGCCGGAGCACGACCGGGTGCGCGGGGCGCTCATCGAGGCCAACCTCCCCCTCGTGCGCTACGCGGCCGCCCGGTTCCGCTCCCGCAACGAGCCGATGGAGGACGTCGTCCAGGTCGGCACCATCGGGCTCATCAACGCCATCGACCGCTTCGACCCGGACCGGGGCGTGCAGTTCCCGACGTTCGCGATGCCGACGGTGGTCGGCGAGATCAAGCGCTACTTCCGCGACAACGTCCGTACGGTGCATGTGCCGCGCCGGCTGCACGAGCTGTGGGTGCAGGTCAACAGCGCCACCGAGGACCTGACGACCGCCTTCGGGCGCACCCCGACGACCGCGGAGATCGCCGAGCGGCTGCGCATCACCGAGGACGAGGTGCTGTCCTGCATCGAGGCCGGGCGGTCGTACCACGCGACCTCGCTGGAGGCCGCGCAGGAGGGCGACGGGATGCCGGGGCTGCTGGACCGGCTCGGCTACGAGGATCCCGCACTGGACGGGGTCGAGCACCGGGATCTCGTACGGCATCTGCTCGTACAACTGCCCGAGAGGGAGCAGCGGATCCTGCTGCTGCGGTACTACAGCAACCTCACGCAGTCTCAGATCAGTGCGGAACTCGGCGTCTCGCAGATGCACGTCTCGCGGCTACTCGCGCGTAGCTTCCAGCGGTTGCGGTCTGCGAACCGGATCGACGCGTAGCCGCGAACCGGGGGTGGTGGGCGCCTGTGAGCACCCTCGGCACGTAATCGCAAACAGTTGCGAGCGATAACCGTGGCGAGGGAATCGCTCATCAGGGCCGTTCCCGGCAGTTGCGAGCCGAAAAGGCGTCAGACCCCTTGCTTGCAGGGCGGATTCGCGTCTCAGATGTCGACATGTCACTACAGCGTGTTGCCGACATGTGACATTCTGCGGGAAGCGCGTTTGCCGGGGCTTCGGCGCCGGTATTCAGGTGAAGGCTGCGTTCCTCAGACGGGGGCGTTCGCCGCGACCGTCCCGCGACCCAAAGGGGGTGGCATGTCCGCAGAACAGGGCAGCTCGAAGGTGCTCACGCTCGCGGAGAGCGACACAGCTCCCCATGCTCTCGACTCACTCGGCCCCATCGACGACGTTCCGGTCGAGCTCGCGACCGAGCCCGCGCCGGCGCCTGTGGCCACGGGGGCCATCGACACCCGCACCCTGTCCCGCTCCCTGTTCCTGCGGCTGGCCGCGCTCGACGAGGACAGCCCCGAGCGTGCGTACGTCCGTGACACGCTGATCGAGCTCAACCTGCCGCTGGTGCGGTACGCGGCGGCGCGTTTCCGCTCCCGCAACGAGCCGATGGAGGACATCGTCCAGGTCGGCACGATCGGGCTGATCAAGGCGATCGACCGGTTCGACTGCGAACGGGGCGTGGAGTTCCCGACGTTCGCGATGCCGACGGTCGTGGGCGAGATCAAGCGGTTCTTCCGCGACACGTCGTGGTCGGTGCGGGTGCCGCGCCGGCTTCAGGAGCTGCGGCTGGCGCTGACGAAGGCCAGTGACGAGCTCTCGCAGAAACTGGACCGCTCGCCGACGGTCACCGAACTCGCGTCCGTGCTCGGGGTGTCCGAGGAGGACGTCGTCGACGGGCTGGCGGTGGGGAACGCGTACACGGCGTCCTCGCTGGACTCCCCGGCGCCGGAGGACGACGGCGGCGAGGGCTCGCTGGCGGACCGGCTGGGGTACGAGGACAGCGCCCTGGAGGGCGTCGAGTACCGGGAGTCGCTGAAGCCGCTGCTGGCGAAGCTGCCGCCCCGTGAGCGGCGGATCATCATGCTGCGGTTCTTCGCGAACATGACGCAGTCGCAGATCGGCGAGGAGGTCGGCATCTCGCAGATGCACGTGTCCCGCCTGCTGACGAGGACACTGGCGCAGCTGCGGGAAGGCCTCATCTCGGACTGAGCGCGCCCCGGCCCACCGGGCTGCGGTGGGCCGGGGCCGCGCCGGGGGGTGTCCGTCCTCGGAACGGCGCGATGGGGTCGGACACCGACTGACCGTCCGCTGACGCGCCAACCGCTGCGGGCGGACACCCCCCGACACGTCCCCTTCCGTGCGTACGCGGGTGCGGGCGCGTCTCGGCTCAGCCGCCGCGCTGCGGGCAGTCGTGGCGGCCCTGGCTGCGGGCAGTCGTGCCTCCCCCAGTGCTTTAAGGGCCTGGGAGGTGCCCCCCAGGGGGCACGGGCGGGCGCAGCGGTACCCCGCTCCGCCGGGCTGCGCACCCAGCCGACCTCAGCAACGACGCCGAGTTCAGTAAAACCGCCGTACGCGCCGCACGGCCGACGTCAGCCCAGCGCCAGCCACGCCACGGCCGCGACCACCGCGACGGCGACGACGACGACGACGCCGAGGATGAGACCGACACGCGGCCCGCCACCGCTCGTCGCCGCGGCCTGCCGCCCCTGCGGCGCCTCGTCGACGAACGCGCGGAACATCTGGGTGCTGCCGGCGGGGTCGTGATTGCCCTGCGGGGCCTGGTTGTTAGCCATGGCCCGAGACCCTAGCGAAAAGGCCGGGGCTCCCCAAGTGGGGGTTGGCATTCCGCTCAGTCTCACCCGACCCCACCCCCCAGCCTCACGACCTGCACATTTACTACCGCAATACTTGCCTTTGCCAACTTTTTAAGCCGCACCCACCTCCGATTATTTGCCTGTAGCAACCAACCTCTCCTATGGTTGCCCTAAGCAACGAAAGCGGGAGGTGTCATGGCCGAGAGGGCGCAGTACGAAGAGCTGGTCCGCCAGTTCAGTGCCTTCGGCGCCGTGAAGCGGGAACTCGGCCGGATCATGCCGGCCGACTGCCCCGGCGGTTCGGCGACCGTACTGACCATCCTCGGCCGCCACGGCGACATGCGCATGAGCAAGCTCGCGGAGCTGCTCGCGGTGGACATGTCCGTCACCAGCCGCCATGTCGCGCACGTCGTGGCCCGGGGCTGGATCGAACGCTCCCCCGACCCCGCGGACAAGCGCTCCCGGATCCTGCGCCTCACCCCGGCGGGCCACGCACAGCTCGACGAGCTGTCCCGGCGGACCACCGAGGTCCTCGCCGAGCGCCTGAGCGACTGGACCGACGAGGACGTCGGCCGGCTCACGGACCTGATGGCGCGGCTGAGAGAGAGCTTCGACTGCCGCCCCGCTACCCGGGCGGCACCACCCGCTGTCGAACAGACCACCCGTACACCCGCAAGCACGTAAGAAAAGGAAGCCCATGGCAACGACCACACCAGCCGGTGTGCGGGCTCATGCCAAGCACGGGGGAGGCTCCCACGGCTCCTCCGGCGACGGCGCTCCGATGACGCACCGGCAGATCATGGAGGCCCTCACCGGTCTCCTGCTCGGCATGTTCGTCGCGATCCTGTCGTCGACGATCGTCTCCAACGCCCTGCCCCGGATCATCGGCGACCTCGGCGGCGGCCAGAGCGCCTACACCTGGGTCGTGACCGCGTCCCTGCTGACGATGACCGCCTCGACGCCGCTGTGGGGCAAGCTCGCCGACCTGTTCTCCAAGAAGCTGCTGATCCAGCTCGCGCTGGTCATCTTCGTCCTGGGGTCGGCGGCGGCCGGCATGTCGCAGAACCCCGGCATGCTCATCACGTTCCGCGCGGTCCAGGGCATCGGCATGGGCGGTCTGTCCGCGCTGGCCCAGATCATCATGGCGGCGATGATCTCGCCGCGTGAGCGCGGCCGGTACAACGGATACCTCGGCGCCACCTTCGCCACCGCCATGGTCGGCGGCCCGCTGGTCGGCGGTGTCATCACCGACACCGACTGGCTCGGCTGGCGCTGGTGCTTCTACGTCGGCGTGCCCTTCGCCGTGATCGCCCTGATCGTCCTGCAGAAGACCCTGCACCTGCCCGTGGTGAAGCGGAAGGTCAAGGTCGACTGGGCCGGCGCCTTCTTCATCACCGCGGCCGTCTGCCTGCTGCTGGTCTGGGTGACTTTCGCCGGTGACAAGTACGACTGGCTGTCGTGGCAGACGTACGCGATGGTCGGCGGCTCGGTCGTGCTGCTGGCGCTGTTCGTCCTGATCGAGGCGAAGGCCGGCGAGCCGATCATCCCGCTGCGGCTGTTCCGCAACCGCACCATCACGCTCGCCTCCGTGGCCTCCCTGTTCGTCGGTGTCGCGATGTTCTCGGGGACCGTGTTCTTCAGCCAGTACTTCCAGCTGGCGCGGGACAAGTCGCCGACGATGTCCGGCGTCATGACCATCCCGATGATCGCGGGCCTGTTCGTCTCCTCCACCGTCTCCGGCCAGGTCATCACCCGGACCGGGCGCTGGAAGGGCTGGCTGCTCGGCGGCGGCGTGCTGGTGACCGCGGGCCTCGGGCTGCTGGGCACGATCCGGTACGACACCGAGTACTGGCACATAGCGATCTTCATGGCGCTGATGGGCCTCGGCATCGGCATGATGATGCAGAACCTGGTGCTGTGCACGCAGAACCAGGTGGAGCCGGGTGATCTCGGTGCCGCGAGCTCCACGGTGACCTTCTTCCGGTCCCTCGGCGGTGCGATGGGCGTCTCCGCCCTGGGTGCGGTCCTGGCCAACAAGATCACCGACTACGTCAAGGACGGTCTCACCGACCTCGGCCCCAAGGGCGCGGCCCTCGGCCACGCCGGCACGGGCGAGGGCAACATCCCCGACCTCGATGCGATGCCCGCGCCGATCCGCACCGTCATGGAGAGCGCCTACGGCCACGGTGTCGCGGACGTGTTCCTCTACTCGGCCCCGCTGGCGCTGCTCGCGCTGCTGGTGTCGCTGTTCATCAAGGAGGTCCCGTTGAAGACGAAGGGTGGGCTGGCGCAGGCGGCGGACGCCGACGCCCGCGAGGAGGCTCCCGCCGAGGCGGCCGCCGAGGCTCCCGCCGCGGAGAAGGCCGTGCCGAGCTGGGCCGTGGCGGACACCGAGGCCGCCGACGGCACCGGGCCCGGGGGCACGCAGCGGCTCGCCGCCGTCGCCACGGCGACCCGGGCCGAGGAGCCCGCGTCCGGTGGGAACGGTGTGCCGGTCCGCGGCTTCGTCCGCGGCAACGAGAGCACCCCCGTGCCGCAGGCCGCCGTCACGCTGATCTCGCTGGCCGGGCGGCAGCTGGGCCGGTCCGTGGCGCAGGCCGACGGCTCCTACGCCGTCGACGCGCCGGGCGCCGGGTCGTACGTGCTGATCGCCTCCGCCGACGGCTACCAGCCGCAGGCGTCCACGGTCGTGGTGAACGGCGAGCCGGTCGCCTACGACATCCTGCTCAGCGGCACCAGCGGGCTGACCGGCCTGGTGCGGTCCGCCGAGGGCGGGCAGCCGGTCAAGGACGCGATGGTCATCGTGACCGATGTGCGCGGGGACCTGCTGGCCAACGGGACCACGGGTGAGCAGGGCGAGTTCTCCTTCGCCGAGCTGGTGCCGGGGGCGGTGACCGTCGCGGTGAACGCCGCCGGGTACCGGCCGCGCGCCCTGCCCGTCGAGGTGGGCGGCACCGGGGTCACCCGGGTCGAGATCGACCTGGACTCCGGCGCCCGCGTCCAGGGTGTCGTCCGCGCCCCGCACGGCCCGCTGGCCGACGCCCGGGTGACGCTGGTCGACCAGGCGGGCAACGTCGTCGGCTCGGCCACGACCGGGTCGGACGGGGCGTACGCCTTCACCGACCTGGACGGCGGCGAGTACACCGTCATCGCCACGGGCTACCCGCCGGTGGCCACCGCCCTGACGGTCACGGGCCGCGGCACCGACGCCCACGACATCGAACTCGCCCACCCCGGCGAGTAGTACGGACCCCGGCCCGTGACAGGTGGGCGCGCTCTGAGCGGAGGTGCGCCCCCTGTCGCGGGCCGGTTTTCATTCTGAGGAGTAGCTGAGATGGGACTGACCGCGAGGATCCGTACCCGGGACGGTTGGGCCGTGTCGCACGCGGTCGTCACCGTGGCCGACATGACCGGTGCGCAGGCGCTGCGCGCCGAAGCCGACGCGGAGGGCGCCGTACGGGACGAGACGCCGCTGGAGCCGGGGGCGTACACCGTGATCGTCACCGCCGTCGGCTACGCGCCCGCCGCCTCCAGCGTGATCGTCACGGCGAGCGGCCGGGCCGAGGTCGGCACGGTGACGCTGGCGCGGCAGGGCGGTACCGAACTGCCGCCGCCGGGACCGTGGACCGTCGACCCGGTGCACTCCAGTGTGGCCGCCGTGGCACAGCACCTGGGCATCTCCAGCGTGCACGGCCGGTTCACGGAGTTCTCCGGCTCGATCGAGATCGCCCCGGACGACGTCACCAAGTCTCGTGTGGAGGCGGTGATCCGGGCCGCGTCCGTCGACACCGGCAACGGCATGCGCGACGGGCACCTGAAGTCGCCGGACTTCCTGGACGTCGAGCGCTTCCCCGAGATCACCTACCGTTCGACGGGGCTCACGGCGACCGGGTCCGACCGGTGGACCGTGCACGGCGAGCTGGGCATGCACGGGGTGGTGCGGGCCGTGGACCTGGACCTGGCCTACCTCGGCACGGGCCCGGACCCGTGGGGCGGCACCCGCGCGGCGTTCCGTGCCACGACCGAACTGCACCGCGAGGACTTCGCGATGAACTACAACCAGGTCCTCCAGGCCGGCATCGCCGCCATCGGTACCACGCTCAAGGTGGAGCTGGACATCCAGGCCGTGCAGGGCGAGTCACTTCCGGCCGTCTGAGGCCGGTCCGGAGACCTTCTCCACCAACTGGTCGCACAGGTCCCGGAGTTTGACGTTCCGGTGCTGCGAGGCGCGGCGCAGCCGCTCCAGCGCGTCCCGGGCGTCGATCCGCTCCCGGGCCATGAGGATGCCGATCGCCTGGTCGATGACGCTGCGGGAGAGCAGCGCGGTGCGCACGTCGGCCGCCGACTGGCGCTGGTGCTCGATGCGCAGCGCGACGTCGATCGCGCCCCCCGCCCGGGCCGCGAAGGTGCGGGCCGTGTCCCGGTCCGTGCCGAGCGCCCCGGGCCGCAGGCCGTAGTAGTTGATCGCCGCCCCCGTCTCGCCCTCGACGGCGAGCGGCACCGCCAGGGCGCACCGGACGCCCTTGGCCAGCGCGTACGGCGTGTACGCCGGCCAGCGGGACTCGGCGGCCAGGTCGGGGGCGTACTGCTCGACGCCGGTCTCGGCGGCCTCGACGCAGGGGCCCGAGCCGTTCTCGTACTGCCGCTGGTCCAGGCCGCTGGGCAGGCCGTCGCTGCCGGCCAGGGTGAGCAGCCGGCCGCCGCGGCGCACCGTGATGCTGCACGCGGCGGCGCCCGGCACCTCCTGCACCGCACGGTCGGTCAGATCGCGCAGCAGGGTGTCGAGACCGCTGCTGCGCACCATCGCCTGGTCCAGCGTGTCGGACGTCTCGGAGCTCATGAACGTACGGGTATCCCGTCGGCGTCCCTTAACGCCCCCGCCCTAACTCACGTCGGCTCATGCGGAGTTGTGAGCGGTGACGATCTCGCGGGCCAGATCGCGCAGTTTCACGTTCTCCCGCTGGGAGGCCCGCACCAGGCTCTCGAAGGCCGCGGCCGCGTCGATGCCCTGGCGCTCCATGAGGATGCCGGTGGCCTGGCCGATCAGGTCCCGGGTGTGCATGGCCTCGGTGAGCTGCTCGCGCACGGTGGCGGAGTCCAGGGCGATGCTGACGTGCGCGGTGAACAGCCGGCCGATGCGTGCCGCGTCCTCGTCGAAGGCGCCCGGTTTGCGCGCGTAGGCCGTGAGCACGGTCAGCCGGCGGCGGTCGGCGCGCAGCCGCAGTGACAGCGCCGAGCGCAGTCCCAGGGCCGACAGCACGTCCCAGCCGTCGTCGCCCTCGCTGTCCGTCACCCGCGCCATCGGGCTGTGCCACAACTGGTCCCAGTGCGCGTGCGGTTCGCGGCCGCCGTGCCGGGCCTCTGCGGAGCGTACGACGTCGTCGGTCCAGGCGAGCGTGCGGAACTTGTTGCCGCGCTCGATCTCGGAGATGCCGGCGTGCTCGGCCCCGGGCATGATGTGCACGGCCAGCCGGACCGCCGTGCGCAGCGTGTGGTGCGGCGAGGTCTTCTCGTGCAGTTGCTGAGCCGCCACCGTCATGGCCTCGGCCAGCTCGAAGCCGTCCGGAAAACGGGGCAAATCAGGAAACTCGGACGCAGCCACCACGAACCTCTTCGGCATGCACGACCGTGGCCGTGCGCAGGAGAGCTCCGCAGCACATTCCCGACTGCGAGCACAGGACGGACAGCACTCTAGCTGCTCGGTTGCGTCCAGGTGACGTCCGGCCGACGGCCGCCACAGACGCTTCCGCAGCCGCGGCCCGGCATGGTGGAATGGGCCCGAGGGTCAGGAAGCGGCCTTACCGGAATCCGGACGAACGTCTGCCAGGTGAGTGCTGTGACTTTCCTCCCGAATCCCACCGAACCCAGAGACCTGCCCGGCCGAATCCGTGTCCCCATGCCCGCGGAGATCGACTTCGGCAACGCGGAGCAACTGCTTCCGCTCATCGTGTCCGAGACCCTGGCCCGTGGTGACCGGCTGGAGGTGCTCGTCCTCGACCTCACCGCGACCCGCTTCATGGACTCGCAGGGCGTCCGCCTCATCAACGACGTACGCCACCGGCTGCGCCCCGGGGCCCGGATGCGTCTGGTGGCCCGGCCGGACGGTGTCGCGAGCCGCGTACTGGAGCTGACCGGCCTGCGCCGGGACGTGCCCGTGTACGACAACCTCGCCGAGGCCATGGCGTCGTAGGCTGCCTGGCATGGCACCGAACATCGCGACGAACACCCGCGTCTCCCTCGACGAGTTGCTCGACTTCGTACGGCCCCGGCACCACGCGATCCTGCTGACCCGGCGGTCCGACGGCGGTCCCCAGGGCTCGCCGCTGACCTGCGGGGTCGACGACTCCGGCCGGATCGTGGTCTCGACGTACCCGGAACGGGCCAAGACCCGCAACGCCAGGCGGGACCCGCGCGTGAGCCTGCTCGTCCTCAGCGACGACTGGAACGGCCCCTGGGTCCAGATCGACGGCACGGCCGAGGTCCTCGACACCCCCGACTCCGTCGAACCGCTCGTGGAGTACTACCGGAACATCGCCGGGGAACACCCCGACTGGGACGAGTACCGCGCGGCGATGGTCAAGCAGGGCAAGTCGATCATCCGCGTCACCCCGGAGCGGTGGGGGCCGGTGGCCACCGGCGGGTTCCCGGCGCGGCTGGTCGAGGGGGAGTAGCCGGAACCCCGCTCAGGCCCCTCGCTCCCGGGCGACCATCGCCTCGATGCCCGCGATCAGCAGTTCCAGCGCGAACTCGAAGTCGCGCTCCAGCATCTCGGCGACGGTGTCACCGCCGCGCGCCGCCATGATCTCCTGGGACTCCTGGAGGACGTCGGCGGCCTGCGGGGCCGCGTTCGCCGTGCTCAGGGCCTGCTGGAAGTACTCGTCCACGGTCATGCCGCCGGCCGCGGCCCGGGCGGAGAGATGGCCCTCCAGCGTGCCGTAGCCGTAGACGAACTGGAAGACGGCCGCGATCGCGCTCGTCAGACGGTTCGCGGGCAGTCCGGTCCTGCGCACCACCTGCTGTACGGCCCGCGAGAAGGCCAGGTTCTTGGGGCCGATGTTGAGGAAGACGCCGACCAGCGCGGACACCCAGCGGTGACGCACCAGCAGCGTCCGGTACTCCCGGGCGAGGGCCCGCACCTGGTCCCGCCAGTCCTCGTCGGCGTCCGGATCGGGCAGCCGCATCTCGCCCATGACCTCGTCCAGGGCGAGTTCGAGAAGGTCGTCCTTGGTGTCGACGTACCAGTAGACGGACATCGCGGTGACGTTCAGCTCACCGGCCAGCCGTCGCATCGAGAACCTGGACAGCCCCTCGGCGTCGAGCAGCCGGACGGTGACCTCGACGATGCGGGCCCGGTCCAGCCCCGAGGGCTGCCCACCGCCACCGCGCCGCCGGTGCGCTTTGCTCTCCAGCCAGACGCTGGTCCGCGGCTGACTCTCCCGAGCCGCTTTCGCCATGGCGCACCTTCCTCGATCTTTCAATGCCGCTCATGCTAGACGTGCTTCTTGGGGGCGCGGGGAACTGCGCGACCAGCCACAACGGTCCCGCAGCCGCCCGATCACCAAGCACCCGAGCTCTTAGGCGGACTCTGCCCGCTCAGCCCGCCGCAGCAACGCCGCCGCGACCAACCCCCCGGCCAGCACCGCCACCGCCCCCACCAGCTGACTGGTCTCCAGCCCGGACGCGAACGCGTCGGAGATACGCGCCTTCTCCTCCGCACTGTCCGCCGCCGCCAGCGCCGCCGGCAACGACGCCGCCGACACGGCGACCAGCGACGCGAACCGCGAATTGAGCACGGCACCGAGCACCGCCACCCCGAGCCCGTTGCCGAACTCCGCGAGCGTCCCGTTGATCCCCGCTCCCACTCCGGCCTTCTCCGGCGGTATCGCACTCATGATCGCGTTGGCCATCGCCGGCATGGACAACGCCACACCCGCGCCCATCACGACCAGGCCGAGCAGCATCCCGCCGTACCCGTGCCCGCCGAGCAGCGCGATCGCCGCCAGCCCGGCCGACACCAGGGTCATACCGAGCGCGATGGCCCCCGGCGTACCGACCTTGAGCACCAGCTTCGCGCCGACCCCCGTGAAGTTGAGCGCGACCACGGTCAACGCCAGCGGCGCCGTCCGCAGACCGGCGTCCAGCGGCTCGTAGCCGAGCACGAACTGGAGGTGCTGGGTGAGCAGGAACAGCGAGCCCGTCATGCCGAACGCCACGAGGATCGCGCCCGCGACCGCGCCGACGAACTTCTCGTTGCGGAAGAAGTGCATGTCGAGCATCGGATGCTCGGTCCGCAGCTCCCACAGCACGAAGAGCCCGAGGACGGCCATGCCCATCAGCGCGGAGACCAGCACCTGCCCGGACGTCCAGCCGTGCTCGGGGCCGGTGATGATCGCGTACACGACGGACGTCATGCCGATGGTCGACAGCACCGCGCCGACCAGGTCGGGACGGTCGCCCGACCTGTGCTTGGACTCCGGCACGAGGGCTGCGACCGCGATCAGGCCGAGCACGGCGACCGGGATGTTGATCAGGAAGATCGCGCCCCACCAGAAGTGGTTCAGCATCACTCCGCCGATCAGCGGCCCGGCCGCGAAACCGAGCGAACTGACCGTGGACCACAGCGCGATGGCCTTGACCCGCTCCTTGTCGTCGAAGATCTGCACGACGACGGCGAGAATCGTGGTCATCAGCAGCGCGCCGCCGACGCCCATGCCGGCCCGGGCCGCGATCAGCTGGGCCGGGCTCTGGGACAGTCCGGCCGCCAGCGAGCCCACGCCGAAGATCGCCAGGCCGGCCATCAGCAGCAGCTTGCGGCCATAGCGGTCCGCGGCGTTGCCCGCCG
This sequence comes from Streptomyces africanus, assembly GCF_030816955.1. NCBI lineage: Bacteria > Bacillati > Actinomycetota > Actinomycetes > Kitasatosporales > Streptomycetaceae > Streptomyces > Streptomyces africanus. The sequence continues at coordinate 4,203,395 of NZ_JAUSYP010000001.1, forward strand.
TGAGCAGGAGGCCGGACTGCACCAGTGAGTAGGCGTTCATCATCCACTGGACGTCGGCGGTCGACGCGTCCAGCTCGCGGGTGAGCGAGGGGATCGCCACGTTCAGGATCGTGTTGTCGAGCAGCACGGTGAGCTGCGCGAGGCAGATGACACCGAGGATCAGCCAGCGCTGGGGATGGCCGCCGGGTGCTGTCTGCGGCGGGGCCTCTTCCTGGGGGGACGTCGTCATGCTGTACACCGTAGAATAGTTCCCATACGCCGTACAACCGAGTATCCGGCCACCTGGGCCTCCAGGTATCCGGGCAACGGAGAAGGGCGGTGGCTCTCGGCCACCGCCCTTCTCCCGGTCAGGGACGGTCAGTTGCCCGTCTTCTGCGTGAGGTCGTAGAAGGTGGCCGAACCGGCCGTGACCTTCTTGAAGTTGGCCTCGACCCAGGAGGTGATCTGGGAGGACGTCCCGTCGCCGCTGGCGCGCATACCGCCGCCCGCGCCGGACGCGATGAAGTAGTGGATCTTTCCTTCCGCCACGTACTCCTTGAACTGGGCCAGGGTCGGGGACGGGTCCGTGCCGTTGAAGCCGCCGATGGCCATCACCGGCTCGCCGGTGGACAGCTGGTAACTCGCGGCGTTCTGCGCGCCGATGGCCGCCGCGGCCCAGGTGTACCGGTCGGCGTCGGTCGTCAGCAGCTTCTTGGCCTCGGAGCCGACGCTGGCGCCGTTGAGCAGGCCGCCGATGCCGCCGCCCATGCCGCCCATCCGGCCGCCGTCGCCGGTCCGTCCTCCGGGGGTGGTGTTCTGGCCCTGCTGGTTCGGGCCACCGCCCGGGAAACCACCGCCGGGGAAACCTCCGCGGGGGAAGCCGTTGCCCTGGCCGCCCTGGGCGTTGCCGGTGCCGGTGCCGTCCTGCTGGTTCGGGCCACCGCCCGGGAAGCCGCCACCGCCGCCCGGGCCGCCCCGGCCGCCCGCGACCGCCGGACCCGCCGTGACGATCGAACCCGTGTGTCCCTCGTTCACCGTGGTGAGCGTGTACGCCGCCGGACCGGCCAGCGCCGCCACCAGGCCCAGCCCGGCCGCTCCCAGGGCCAGTCCACGTCCCAGCCGGCCGGCGAAGATCAGGCCGAGGGCCGCTGTCAGGCCGCCGACCAGGACGAGCCACTTCAGCCAGGGCAGGTAGTCGGAGGAGCGGTTGAGCAGGACGTAGCCCCAGGCCGCGGTGGCCGTCATCGCCGCCGCCAGGGTCAGCGACGCCCAGACCTTGTCCCGCTTCTCCCAGAGCAGCGCCGAGCCCATGCCGATCAGCGGCGCGATGTAGGGGGCGAGCGCCACCGTGTAGTACTCGTGGAAGATGCCCTGCATGTAGCTGAAGACCAGCATGGTCGTGAGCAGCGCGCCGCCCCAGACGAGGAACGCACCGCGCGTCACCGACGTACGCCGTGCCCTGCCGGTGGTGACGAGGCCCGCGACGAGCAGGATCAGCGCGGCCGGGATCAGCCAGGAGATCTGGCCTCCGATGCTGGAGCCGAACAGGCGGTCCCAGCCGGTCTCTCCCCAGCCGCCACCGCCGTTGCCCCCGCCACCGCCGCCTCCGACGCTGCCGGTCTCGTCGCCGCTGAGGCGGCCCAGGCCGTTGTAGCCGAAGGTCAGTTCCAGGAAGCTGTTGTTCTGCGAGCCGCCGATGTACGGGCGTGAGGACGCGGGCCACAGCTCGACGATCGCGACCCACCAGCCGCCGGATACGACCAACGCGACTGTGGCGAGGGCCAGTTGTCCGAGGCGCTTCTTCACCGGCACCGGTGCGCACACCCCGTAGACGAGGGCCAGCGGCGGCAGGATCAGGAAGGCCTGGAGGGTCTTGGCGAGGAACGCGAAGCCGACGGCCACGCCCGCCCACACCAGCCACCTGGTACGGCCGTCCTCCAGGGCCCGGATGACGAGGTAGCAGGCCAGCGCCATCAGCAGGGCCAGCATCGCGTCCGGGTTGTTGAAGCGGAACATCAGCGCCGCGACGGGGGTGAGCGCCAGCACCACGCCCGCGATCAGACCGGCCGCGGGGCTGAACCGGCGGCGTACGGCGGCGTACACGACGGCCACCGTGCCGACGGCCATGAGGACCTCGGGGACCAGGATCGCCCAGGAGCTGAGGCCGAACAGCCGCACGGACAGGGCCATCGGCCACAGCGCCGCCGGGGGCTTGTCGACGGTGATGGCATTGGCCGCGTCCAGCGAGCCGAAGAAGAACGCCTTCCAGGACTGGCTGCCGGCCTGGACGGCCGCCGAGTAGAAGGAGTTGGCGTAACCGGAGGCGCTCAGGTTGTAGAGGTAGAGCACCGCGGTCGCCAGGAGCAGGGCGAGGAAGGCCGGGCGGGCCCAGCGGGGATCCTCGGGCCGACCGCGCCACAGCCGTCGCGGCAGGGGCCGCTCGGGTTCACCGGCGTCGGGGGCCGGTGGCGCAGGGACAGGGGAGTGATGGGTCCCGGCGTCGGGACTCTGGCCTCTGCCGGTGATCTGCTGATCGTAGTGGACGGTCATCGGAAGTCCCTCGCATCGGTGTCGTGGGGGCGCACCGGCAGCAGCTGCACGGTCGCGTCCTGCCGGGTGGTGTCCTGCCAGGCGGCGGCCCGCCAGGGGGCGTCCTGCCAGGTGCTGTCCGCGGCTTCCCCGGCGCAGGACTCCGCGGTGGGGTACGAGGCGGCCACCGTCGTCTCGCTGTCGTGCCGGTCCGGGAACACCCACGCCCGGAAGAGCAGGAAGCGCAGCACGGTCGCCGCGAGGTTGGCGGCGATGAGGACCGCGAGTTCGGTGGAGTGCGCGGGCTCTGACGTGGCCGCGCCCAGGGCGGCGAGCGAGCCGCTGGTCAGGGCCAGCCCGATGCCGAAGACGACCAGGCCCTGTGCCTGGTGCCGTACCGCACCGCCGCGCCCGCGCACCCCGAAGGTGAGCCGCCGGTTCGCGGCGGTGTTGGCGATCGCCGAGACCAGCAGGGCGAGGGCGTTGGCGACCTGGGAGCCGGTGAAGACGCGGAAGCCGCTGTAGAGGAGCAGGTAGAAGAGGGTGGAGAGACCGCCGACCACGCAGAAGCCGACCAACTGGCGGGCGAGGCCTCGCGGTACGTCCTTGATCTCACGGTCGCGCGGGTCGTCGCCGAACGGCCGGGCGAGCCGGTCCAGCGGCAGCGAACCGGTGGCCAGGGCTCTGCCGACCCGCCACACGCCCTTGAGGTCGTCGGTCGCGGTCTTGACGATGTGGACGGTCGAGTCGGGGTCGTCGACCCAGTCGACCGGCACCTCGTGGATCCTGAGGCCCGCGCGCTCGGCGAGCACCAGCATCTCGGTGTCGAAGAACCAGCCGGTGTCCTCGATCAGGGGCAGTAGCACCTGCGCCACCTCACGGCGGATCGCCTTGAACCCGCACTGGGCGTCCGAGAAGCGGGCCTGGAGCGAGCCGCGCAGGATGAGGTTGTAGGCGCGGCTGATGAACTCCCGCTTGGGGCCGCGCACCACCCGCGAGCTGCGGGCCAGCCGGGAGCCGATCGCGAGGTCCGAGTGGCCGGAGATCAGCGGCGCCACCAGCGGGAGCAGGGCGTTGAGGTCGGTGGACAGGTCGACGTCCATGTAGGCGAGGACGGGGGCGTCCGAGGCCGACCAGACGGCCCGCAGGGCCCGGCCACGGCCCTTCTGCTCCAGTCGGACGGTGGTGACCTCGGGGATCTCCGTCGCCAGCCGTGCCGCCACCTGCGGGGTGGTGTCCGTCGAGGCGTTGTCCGCGATCGTGATGCGGAACGCGTACGGGAACGTGCGGGCGAGGTGCTCGTGCAGTCTGCGGACGCACGGCTGGAGGTCCTTCTCCTCGTTGTAGACGGGGATCACTACGTCCAGGACAGGCGTACCGGCTGGTGCGGCCGGGAGGTGCTCCCGCGCCGGCAGGGTGCCGGGAGAAGAATCGGTTCGCATGGAACCGACTTTCGTCAGGCGCCCTGTCGTGCCCATGTGGTGACGCTGTGGCGTGCCTGTGAGTGCTGCTGCCGGCTCATGTCCGGCTGCGGCTGGGCCGGCAGCGCGGGCAGGTGCACCCTGAACACGGTCCGCCCGGGCACGCTGTCGACGGTCACGGCACCGCCGTGCGCACTCGCCACGGCCTGCACGATGGCGAGGCCGAGACCGGTCGAGCCGGTGGCGCGGGAGCGCGCGGAATCGCCGCGCGCGAACCGTTCGAAGACGTGCGGCAGCAACGCGGCGGGAATGCCCTGCCCGTTGTCCTCGACGTCCACGCACAGCCAGGGGCCGCGCCGCTGGACGCGGGCGGTGACGGTCGTGCCGGGCGGGGTGTGGGTGCGGGCGTTGCCGAGCAGGTTGACGAGGACCTGTTGCAGCCGGGCCGCGTCCGCCGACACGAGCGCGGGCTCGTCGGGCAGGTCGAGACGCCAGTTGTGGTCCTGGCCGGCCGCACGGGCGTCGCTGATCGTGTCGACGACGAGCGGTACGAGGTCGGTCTGCTCGAACTGCAACGGCCGCCCGGCGTCGAGCCGGGCGAGCAGCAGCAGGTCCTCGACGAGCAGGGACATGCGCCCGGCCTCGGACTCGATCCGCCCGAGGGCGTGCCGGGTGTCGGGCCCGACGTCCTCTCTGCCGCGCCGGGTCAGCTCGGCGTACCCGCGGATGGAGGCGAGGGGGGTCCGCAGCTCGTGACTGGCGTCGGCGACGAACTGCCTGACCCGCGTCTCGCTCTGCTGCCGTGCGTGCAGGGCGCCGTGGACGTGGTCGAGCATCCGGTTGAGCGCGGCACCGACCTGGCCGACCTCGGTGTGCGGATCGGTCTCGGAGTCGGGGACCCGCTCGCTGAGGTTCACCTCGCCGGTGTGCAGGGGGAGTTCGGAGACCCGGGTGGCGGTGGCGGCGACGCGGCGCAGGGGGCGGGTGGCGACGCCGATGAGGACGGAACCGGCGATGGCGGCGGCGACCAGGCCGGCCCCGGTGACGCTCACCTCGACGAGGATGAGGGTGTTGATGGTCGTGGTGACCGACTCGGTGGGCAGGGCGACGTAGTAGTTGCCTCCGTCGGTCCCGAGGACGTACTGCACGCGGTACTCGCCGAGGCCGGGGATGTCGACGGTGTGCATTCCACTGGTCGGCACCCCGGTGAGGGCGGCCTTCTGCTCGTCGCTGAGGCTGACGGCCGAGTTCCGCTGGAACGGGCCGATCTCGTTGGAGGAGGCCTCCTTGGCGAGGACCGCCCGGGTGACCGTGCCGTCGGCACCGGCCTCGGCGGCGATGGTCCCCGGCTGGGCCGGTCCCCGGACGAAGCCGGTGATCCTGTCGATCGAGTCGGAGTCGTTCTCGCCCCCGGGTTTCATGGGTCCCGACAGACGCTTGCCGGCGTCGTCGACCTGCCCGTTCAACTGCTCGTACAGATGCGACCTGAGGGCGAGGGTCGTCACCGTCCCGATCACCGCGCACACCACGGCGATCAGCACCACGGACGCGACGACGAGCCGCGTCCGCAGCGTGCGCGGCTTGCCCACCCTCTGCTGCGTACCCGGCCGTCGCCGCCCGCTCATGAGGCGGCGGGCTTGATCAGGTAACCGGCACCACGCCGGGTGTGGATCATCGGCTCCCGCCCCGCGTCGATCTTCCGCCGCAGATACGAGATGTACAGCTCGACGACGTTGGCCTGCCCGCCGAAGTCGTACGACCACACGCGGTCGAGGATCTGCGCCTTGCTGAGCACGCGCCGCGGATTGCGCATCAGGAACCGCAGCAGCTCGAACTCGGTCGCGGTCAGGTGGATGTTCTCACCGGCCCGGGTCACCTCGTGACTGTCCTCGTCGAGGGTGAGGTCACCGACGACCAGCGTGGAGTCGGAGCGCCGGTCGGCGGCACCGGACCGCCGTATCAACCCGCGCAGCCGCGCGACGACCTCTTCGAGGCTGAACGGCTTGGTGACGTAGTCGTCCCCGCCGGCCGTCAGCCCGGCGATCCGGTCCTCGACGGCGTCCTTGGCGGTGAGGAAGAGAACCGGCACGTCGGGCAGCTCACGACGCAGCCGCCCGAGCACGGCCAGCCCGTCCATGTCGGGCAGCATCATGTCGAGCACGACGGCGTCGGGCCGGAAGTCACGCGCGGCCTGGAGGGCGCCCGTGCCGTCACCGGCACTCCGGATCTGCCATCCCTCGTAGCGCAGGGCCATGGACAGCAGCTCGGTGATCGACATCTCGTCGTCCACCACAAGCACTCGGACGGGGCTCCCGTCCGGCCTCAGCAGTTCGGTGCGCCCCTGGGGCGAGGTCGTGGTCATGATGAACACGATGTCGGCGTGCTCTGAGAGCACCCTTTCGGCAGCCTGTGATTTCCCTGAGAAACACACAGGGACTTCTCAGGGAACGGCTGAGAACGCCAGTGAGCGGGGTCATCAGCGGCGGGGTCATCAGCGGGTGACCGGGCCGATGTGACGGGCGGGTCAGAACAACCCGTCCTGCACCCCCGCCTCCTCCTTGAACTCCCGCACCGGCACGGTCACTTCCACACCCCCGGCAGGCACCAGCCCCCACCCACGCATCAGCCGCGTATCCAGTACGACGACCCCGCCCCCGGTAGCCAGATGCAGATCGGGCCCGGCAGCAGCCACCAGCTCCCCGCTCACCACCCCACCGGCGACGAGCTCACCCACCTCCCCGACGGCGACGGGCAGCCCGGCGAGCCCGAACACCTCCGCGTGATCGACAACGCGCAGGGGCTCCCGCACGAGCGACTCCGGCCACGCGGGAAGCGCCACGGCCCGCGCATGCAACTCGGCGACCTCGACGGCCCGGTCAGCCGCCGCCTCCGGCAGCACGGCCCGCACGACCCGCTTGTCGGCGTAGGGAATCCGGTCGGGCACCCGCAGCGCGGCCCGCAACAGCTCCTCCGTACGCCGCGCGGCCATGAGCGGCCCGACACCGAGCCAGCTGAAGCACACAGCGCCCTGCTCCAGCAGCCGCGCGGAGCCCCGCTCTGCCGCCGTGATCCCGACCTTGACCATGCCGGGCCCGAACCACGCCAGATACACGTGGTACGGCCGCGGATCGTCCGCGATCGTGTCGGCGGCCACGGAGTGCGCCCGGTCCAGCCGCGCACACTCCTCGCACCGCGCCGCCGACCTGCGCGCCGACACGGCCGCCCCCGTCGGACAGGCATGCCCCCGAGCTCCCACGCATGTCCGCACGCCCCCTTCCGCGACCCCGAAGGCCACGCGTTTCCCCCAGGTCAGCGCACTGCGCCGGCCACCGTCCCACACCAGCACGGGGCCGCCGGCGGACCACCGCAGCCCCGAGCACCTCCATGCCTGTGCCATCTCTGCCGAGCGTAGAGGCCACCACTGACAACGGCGTCGGGCGAGCAACAGCGTCCGATTCAGCGCCCGGAGTCGGCTCCCACGGCGGCGGGTTCGCTCTCCCCGCCCACACGCACATCACCGCGTACGACAAGGCGCCCGGCCACCTGCGCAGTCCGCCCCCGCCCGGCCAACCGGCACCCGAGGCACTCGGCATGCCCGGCCCGCGCCCCCGAGTCCCGCACCCGCCAGCCCCACTCCTCCCGGGGCCGGATTCCCGGCCCCTTCCCCCAGCCGGCCAGATGCAGCGCCCAGGTGACCAACAGCCCGACCACCCCGATGGCGAGCCCCCCTGCGATCAGCACACCGGAGCCGAAACACACTCCCGCCCCCGCCGCGACGGCCCCGACACTCCCGATCCCGGTTCCGACCCATCCCGCGACGGTATGCCCGTGGTCATACTGATGTGCGCTCATATCCTGCCCCCTTACACACCAAGGCCCGGGAACCCGCGCCCCCGAACCCCTCACCAGCTAAGCCTTTTAGAGCCCAAACATCTCACGAACTAAGGGATCTGGGAATGCAAGCCAAGCCGCGTCCGGCCGCCACGCCGGAGCAGGCACTGTCGGCGATGGACCACCTCATCGCGACCCACCTGGTCGGACAGCACGAGATCGCCCAACAGGTAGGCCTGAGTGTGACCGACCTCACCTGCTTCGCCTACGTCATCGAGGCCGGTGAGAACCTGCCCACGGCCGGCGACCTGGCAGCCCGCGTCCACGTCACGACGGGCGCGGTCACCGGCATCCTCAACCGCCTGGAACGCGCCGGCTACATCACCCGCCGCCCCGACCCGACCGACCGCCGCCGCATCCGCGTAGCCGCCCAGCCCGACGCGGTCGCCCGCGTCCGAGAGGTCTACGAGCCGTACTACGCCCGTCTTAAGGAACTCTTCGCTGACTACTCCCCTGACGAGATCGCAGTCCTGAACGACTGGTTCACCCGCGCGAGCGGCATGGCGGCGAACTACTTGGAGGAACACTGCCGGACCGGCTGAACCAAGGCCCTCGACCTGGGCAACTCACCTGCCTCGCCATGTCCCCCTGGCTACAGTGAGTTGATCGGGATATGGGGCGTGGAGGACGGGGGGACGGGGGACGGTCATGGAGTCGACTCCTGCCGCGGTGACAGCCGCCGAAGCCGTGCTGACCGAGTTCCAGCAGAATCTGGTCGTCGCCGTCGTGGGCACGGTCATCGGCGTGCTGGGAACCGTCGCGATCGAACGCATGAGGCTCCGCCGCGAGCCGACCAAGCGGCTCTCCTGGGACGCCGAAGTGCACAACGCCATGGTGTCCGCGAACGAGACGATCCGACGGCAGCTCCAGCTGATCTACAACGGACACCCCATCCAGGGCCTGAGCTCCGTCGCATTCCGCATCGAGAACACCGGGAACCGGGTCGTCAAAAACGAGCACCTGCGTTTCAGCTTCCCGGCCGGCGCCCAGATCATCGAAGCGGTACCGACGTCGGCGCCCGAACGCGAGATGGGGGTGGTCAGGCGCTCCGATCTCGAACAAGACAGGAACGAAGCCGTCTTCACCATCGGCCAGTTGGAGCGGGGCCAATCTGTCGCCCTACGGCTCTCCGTCTCCGCCCGAGACATCACCGGCTGGAAGGTCGTGGCTCACAACGACGAAGGAGACGTCGAGTTCCACGAACGCTCGGCCGCCCGCAGGAGGGAGGACCGGGAACACGTCCCGGCCTTCTTCACACTGGCGTTCCTGCTGTTCACCGTCCCACCCCTCTGCGCCCTGCTCGGCGATGCCGGGGAACTGGCCGCGTTGGTGCTCGGCGCCGCCTTCCTGGCCGGTATCGCCCCGCACATCGCCCCTACGGGCCGCGCCCTGCGGGACTTCCTGACGAAGCCCGAGTTGCCGCCCCAGAACGTGGTCAACATCGAAAGCGCGTCCTCGTCCTCGATCGCGATCGGCACCTCCAGCTCGGCCTCCTCCCACCACGCCTCACCCCCCGATCGGCCGACCCAGCCGTCCTGACGGTCCGAACCGAACGACAGCAGCCACCGATGGACAGAAGGGGACGAGGCCACAGCCATGGAATGGAAGAGCCACGGCGAGCGACGGGTCTACACCGACAAGTGGGTGAACCTGTCTCTGGCTGATGTCGAGCAGCCCGACGGCAGCAGGTGTGAGTACACGATCGTCCGCCTGCGGCACCTGGCCGTGGCCGCCGTTATCAACGACCGCCAAGAGGTCCTGATGATGTGGCGGCACCGCTTCGTCACGGACACGTGGGCCTGGGAACTTCCCATGGGCCTGGTCGAAGACGGTGAGACGCCCGAGGAGGCAGCCGCCCGCGAAGCCCTGGAGGAAACAGGCTGGCGTCCCGGCCCCGTCAAGCCCCTCATCTACGCCGAGCCGGCCAACGGCATCACCGACTCACAACACCACGTCTTCCGTGCCGATGGCGCGACCTACGTGGGACCGCCTACGGAGAAGAACGAGTCCGACCGCATCGAGTGGATCCCGCTCTCAGAGGTCCGCGGCATGATCGACCGCCGCGAGATCGTGAGCAGCGGCTCGCTGGTCGGCCTGCTGTACCTGCTCATGGACGAAGCGACCCGCTGACTGGAGGACTCTTCGGGCATCCGCCGTATACGGCGTCGATGCGCAGAACCTCATCAGTTCAGCACGACGAGGTCTTCACGAACGACAGGCACCGGCCCCTGAAAGCACCGTGGGACAAGTCGATCGGCCCGAAGCCCCGCCCATGTGCCGCGCTGCCTACACGTCCTCTGCGGCGCCGGCCTTTTGAGACTGCTCGGCCACGAACGAGCCGAGACCGGGCTCCGTGTACGTCAGCCCTTCCTCACGCAATGCGCGGAGCACCTTGTGCGCTGTCGCGTTGGCGACCCCGAACTCCGAGGTGAGCTGCACGACGGAGGGAACGCGGGTACGCGGAGGGTAGGTGCCGTCCGCGATCCGGCGCCGAACCACATCAGCCACCTGCCGCCAGCGAGGAATGTCAGGCACGAACTCGATCATCCCACTAGCATGCGCATGCTTGGACATCCGTGCGATACACGGTATGCCTATAACCCCTAGCATGCCTAGCACGCTTAGACTACGGTTGCACATGTGAAAACCCCGGCGACGGATTGAGCCGCCCCGGGGCGCGGCCACCAGCTGATCGGAGCTGATGACATGAGCGACCTTATCCACCGACTCGCCACCTGGGCAGCCGTCTTCTTCAGGGGACTTGGCCCGAAACCACGCCTTCGACCGCCGACCGCCGTGCCCGTAGGCCTCCCCCAGCACCTCGCTCCACCACTCCCGCCGCACCGCAGCCCGTACATCTCCGACGACATTCCTCTGGACGTCACAGCGATGAGGTCCGTACGCCCGTACCTGATCGCTCATGAGCAACGTCAGCGTCGGCGCGAACTGGCCATGGCCACGCTGGGCCAGGACATGCCGGGCCCGTACTGGATTCACGGGTTGGAAGTGGCCTGATGCCGGACGAGCCCCGCCTGCTTCCCTGGTCCGGGCCCGAGGGCAAGCACTGCTACCTGATCACCGACCACCACGGCGGACCGATCTCCCGACTCGCCGACGCCACGGAGTCGACCCAGCTCCACATGGGCTACCAACTCGTCGACCACGCCCTGGCGCTGCTCCCCGACACCCAGCCCGGCGATCTCCGCTACCTCGCCGAGCGCCTGACCGAGGCACTACAGGATGTCCTCCGCATCGCCGAGAGCCGCGGCCGGCGCCTGAAACATCCGAGCAAGCCCTAGCCTCGGCGGCGCAGCACTGCGTACGCACGAAAACGCCAGTGGCCCCGGATCCCTCCGGGGCCTTTGTTCTGTGCACACTCGGCAAGCTCGAACCTGCGACCTCTGATCTGTAGCTTTACGCGCCAGGAGCCCGGTACTGGACCTGCTCGGCTGCGCGCAGGGCCTCGATCGTCTCGTCGACGGTCAGGAGGACTGTCGTCTCGAACGAACTCAGCGCGCCGCCTCCGCTGATCGCCAGCGCGACCGCGGCCATGGACACGTTGTCCGGGGCCTCCCACAGGTTGTAGCCGTCGTGCGCGCCGAAGGCGTACCAGAAGCCGTGGAGCTTTCCGCCGACGGACTCGATGTACGACCGAGCGGCTTGGGCCCGGTCCTCTGGGCGGCCGATCAGCCTTGCCCACGTCTCGGGGGTGTAGCTGAACCTCGACAGGTAGAGCGGCATCGTGTCTCCCTTGCGTTCCCTCAAGGGATGCCCCCGCCGGACGGGAAAAGCGCCGGCGGCGACCCGCGCGTCCCCCGAACGGCCGGGTGGACGATGAGCGCCCATCGAGTCGGGGCGCATCTCCGGCTGTCAGTGCTGCCTGGCACTGTGCCGCCATGACGACAACGACAGAACTCACCCTCTTCGCCGACTACTTCCAGATACACGTATCCGATGCCGACTCGGACGGTGATCTCAGCGACGCGTGGACGGATCAGGCCGTTGCCGATCAGCTCGCGGTTGCACCGGATGCGCTGGGTATCGGCACGTCGGTCAATGTCAACGTATCCGTCACTGTCTGCGTCCTGCATGGGGAACCGATTGACGACAGTTCGGAATTCGATCACGTGGTTGAGGCCGGCCTCGAGGTGTCGTTGGGCCGCCTGATGGTTCTGGGCTGCACGGACTACGCCCCCGATGCGGCAACGTTCGAGGTCCCGTCAGGCCGGAACCGCGTCCGCGTGTCTCGGAGCAACTTGGCTCGGGCAACCGAGGCCGACATCGACTCCGACGAGAGCCCCGAAACGACTGAGAAGATCCGTATCCAGGTGTGGCCGGCCCCGGAATCTCCAGCAATGATCATCAAGCGCTGGTCTCAGTCCGGCGACGGGCTCGACGCATAGGGCGGCGGAGTCTTCGATGACCGGCACGGCAAACCGAGGGACACGCAGCGAACCCGGGTGCCCCTCGTCGTGCCTAGCCTTGGCTGCTGTACGGCGAAAACGCCAGGAGCCCCGGATCTCTCCGGGGCTCCTGATCTGTGTGCACTCGGCAGGATTCGAACCTGCAACCTTCTGATCCGTAGTCAGATGCTCTATCCGTTAAGCTACGAGTGCTTGTTTTGTTTTTTCGCCGCTCCCGGGCCTTTCGGCTCGCTCGCGGCGACAGGAAGAACATTACATGACTGCCGCCGCCATGTGAAATCCGTTTGCCGCACCCCTTGTGACCTGCGTAAATGGCCTCAGATGGGGCTTCGTGATCAGGTGATGGAGAGGAGCCTTCGTGGGCGGTCCGGTCGTGCTTGAGGTGGCGCAGTGGCAGGGGTCGGGCGCCCCTACGGCCCGTCGGTTGCCCGGTGGGGCTGCCTGGCTGGCCGGGCAGATACCCGCGGGTCGGCGGCGCACGGTGACGCTCGACGACAGCGTCGGAACGGCGCGGGGCGGTGTGCAGAACGCCGATGTGCTGGAGCGCCATCTGGTGGCGGTGCGCGCGGCCTTGGCCGAGGTTCCGCCCGGCGAGCGGACCGTGACCGTCGGCGGTGACTGCGCGGTCGACCTCGCGCCGGTCGAGGCCGCGCTCTCCGCGTTCGGGGACCGGCTGACCGTGGTGTGGTTCGACGCGCACGGGGATCTCAACACCCCCGAGTCGTCGCCTTCCGGAGCCTTCCACGGCATGGTGCTGCGCGCGCTCATCGGCGACGGGCCGGAGGGCCTGCGGCCTGCGCGGAGCCTGTCGGCCGACCGCGTCGTACTGGCGGGCGCGCGGTCACTGGACCCGGGTGAACAGGCCCTTGTCGAGAGCCGCGGCATACGGCACCTCGGCGTCGGGCAGCTGGCAGAACCAGAGCCTCTGCTGGCTGCCGTGCGCGCGACCAGCGCCGAGGCGGTGTACCTGCACATCGACCTCGACGTCCTGGACCCGACGGTGTTCCCGGCCGTCGGTACACCCGAGCCGGGCGGGCTAGGCGTGGAGGAGCTGGTCGGGGCGGTGCGGGCACTGACTGAGGAGTTCCCTCTCGCCGGCCTCGCGCTCACCGAGTACGAGCGGACGGAAGCTGCCGGCCAGGAGGAGGCGGTGCTGCGGCGGATCGTCGACGGGCTGTTCGGGGCCGGCCGGTGAAAACGGCTTAGAACGCGACTCAGGGAGTCCAGCCACGCGGGGCCGAACTCCCTGGTCAGAGTGCGGAGGCGGAGGGATTTGAACCCTCGATGGGCTTTAAGACCCAAACCGCATTAGCAGTGCGGCGCCATAGACCGGACTAGGCGACGCCTCCAGTGCACATCCGCCCGCGCGAGCGCGAGTCGGTGCGTGCCGATGATGACACAGTCGAGCGTGCTGTCACCAATCGACCCCCACGGTACTAGGCGGGAAGGTCGCAGGGCAAAGGCGTTGTGGAGGTGTCGGGCGGCCGGGTGTGCGATGGCGTTGTGCGGCGCGTCCGCCCGGCGCGCAACGTAGCGGGCCGCGCCGCGTTAGTCAGGTCATGTCGCATGCCATTCGCCGGGCTGAGCCCGGAAACGTGTCCCGGAGCTCCCTCACCTCCCCGACCACCACTCGACCCCGTCTGCGGCGGCTCGTCGTCGGTGCCGCCGCCTCCGTCGCCGCCTTCGGGTCGATGGCCGGGGTGTCCCCGGCCGCCGCGTATGCCCAGGCGGGCCCGTCTCCGGTCCAGCTCGGTGGGGGTCAGGGCCCGGGCCGGGACCATCTCACCGTCGCCGTGCGGAACGCGGGCAGTGGGTTCGACGGGACGTACGAGTTGCACTGCGGGCCCGACGGCGGCAGTCATCCCGATCCGCGCGGGGCGTGTGCCGCTCTGGAGCGGGACACGCGGTGGGGGAGGGACGTCTTCACACCCGCCCCGCAAGGCGGCTTCTGCACCATGCAGTACGGCGGGCCGGCCACCGCGCGGGTCACCGGCACCTGGGCCGGGCGGCCCGTCGACGCCACGTACGACCGGCGTGACGGCTGCGGGATCGCCCGCTGGGACCGGCTCGTGCCACTGCTGCCGGACATGAGGTCCGGGAAGCGTTTCTGAGGGAAGCGTTTCTGAGGGAACCGTGGAGGTTTCGCCCCGTCTCGCCGCTCGCGCCCCTTTCCGGCCACCTCACGGCCCCATTCGGCCACCCGGGCAAAAAGGTACAGAAACACTGCCCTCGTAAAGGTCCCGCGAAGGTCCCGCGACGTCGTCGCAGGAGGGCGGGCGTTTGGCGGTTACTCGGTCGTCAGTTCGGGGTCACTTCCTCGTGCGACCTCGCTCTCATACGGCGTCGCGGGCGCAACCGCAGCCCTTAGACTCCCTCGCGTGACACGCCGCGGGACGGTTGGCAAGATGGCCCGAGCGGTCGGCAAGGTGCGGTAACAGGGAGGAAGCGTCTCGTGAGCAGCAGGCCATCCCGAGGCGCTGCTCGCCTCGCAGCCATACTGGACGCTCTGCCGGACGCGTTGGTGCTGGTCAACGCCAACGGGACGGTCGTCAACGCGAACACCATCGCCCTGGAGGCCTTCGAGACACCGGGGACCGCTCTGGTGGGGCGCGGGCTGCTCGATCTGCTGCCGCAGTTCGACTCCAAGCTCATCCCGGGGTCGATGCGGCGCCCCGAGCACCTCGATCCGCATGCCCGGACCAAGCCGACCCGGATGATCGCGCGCAGGACGGACGGGACCGAGTTCCCCGTCGAGGTCACCAGTGCGAATCTGGAGAACGGGCAGCAGGCCTACGACGGTTACGGCTACACCGGCGACGAGCTGCTCATGCTCGTCGTGCGCGACCTGTCCGGGACCGTGGACACCGAGGCCGAGCTGGCGCGGTCGCAGCGGCAGACCGAGATGATTCTGCGGGCCGCGGCCGAGGGCGTCGTCGGGACCGACACCGACGGACGGATCGTGCTCGTCAATCCGGCCGCCGCTCAGATACTGGGTTTCCGGGCCAGCGATCTCGGCGGGCGCGCACTGCACGATCTCGTACTGCACTCGCGCGCCGACGGATCGCCCTTCCCGTACGACGAGTCGCCGCTCGCCGACACCCTGCGCTCCGGGCGCAAGCACCGGGTGCGCGGGCAGGTGCTGTACGCCAAGGACGGCGGCAAGGTGCCGGTCGATCTGACGACCGCGCCCGTGCGCGACGGCGAGCAGCTCGTCGGTGCCGTGATGACCTTCACCGACCGGCGGCCGTACGACGCCGTCGTCGAGGAGAAGGAGGCGGCGCAGAAGCGCCACGAGGAAGAGCTGGAGCGGATCGCCGAGGAGCACGCCTCCGAGCTGACCGCGCTGCGCCAGCAGCACGTCACCGAGCTGGAGGAGCTGCGCGAGCGGCACGCCGAGGAACTCGGCGCGAACGAGGAGCGGTACGCCGCCCTCGGGGAGCGGGAGAAGGACCGGTACGAGGCGCTCGCCGCGCGGCACGAGCAGTTGCTGACCCTGCTCGGGCGGTCGCTGCGCGGGCCTCTGGAGGAGCTGCGGCGCGAGTTGGCCGCGCTGGCGGCGGACGACGCCGGGCAGCTGTGGCCCGAGGCCAACCAGGTGCTGCACCACCTGTCCGCCGGCTATTCGCGCATCACGACGCTCATCGACAACGTCCTCGGCTACCAGCGGCTCGACACGGGCAGCGAGGGCATCTCCCGTACGAAGGTGATGCTGGACGCCGTCGTCGCCGCCGGTGTCGACGGGGCCGTCGAGCTCATCGGGCCCGGGCGGGTGCAGTTCGCCGTGCACGCGCCGCCCATCGAGGCCGAGGTCGATCCCCGGCTGCTCGCCACCGCCCTCGCGCATCTGGTCGCGGACGTGGCGGGGGTCGACGCGACCGGCAACACGCCCGTGTCGGCGGGCGGTTACCTGGACAACACCGTCGTGGTGGCGGCGGCGCAGCGCGGTGAGGTCGTGCGCATCGAGGTGCGCGGGCCGTACGCGGGCGGCGACACCGTGCACGAGCCCATCGTCCGCGGGATCGTCCGGGCCCACGGCGGCGTGCTCCAGACGCATGAGGTGCCGGGGATGAGCGGTAACGCGTACGTCCTCGAAGTGCCGATCGGGGGCGGGGCCGGAGCCGTCGCCGGGGCTGTTGCCGCGGATGAGGCCGCCCAGGCGGTCGACGCACCTGCCGACGGTGGGCAGACCTCCGAGGGGCAGACGTCCGGTGGGGGGCGGCGCCGGGCGCGGCGGGCCACCACCGATGCCTTCCTGGACGGTGACGTTCCCGCTGAGGGTGAGGGGACCGACGGACCCGACGGTGGGTCCGGTGCCGAGGGGGCTGCGCCCACCGGGCGGCGGCGGAGGCGGGCCGCCGGGGAACCGGCTGCCCTTCCCGCGCAGGCTTCCGGTGAGGGTGCGGCCGTGTCGGGCGGCACCGGGCGCCGGCGGCGTGCGGCCGAGGGCTCCGGTGCGGCCGCGGCCCTGCCGGTCGGGGGTGCCGTCCAGGGTGTCGCAGAGGGGGCCGTCGTCACGGCCGCCGAGCATGCGGCGGGGACCGCCGCCTCGGGCACGGGGCTGGGCGGGACCGTTCCGCCGCAGGGCGTGCCCGCGCCCTCCGGGCGGCGGGCCCGGCGTGAGCCCGGCGAGCAGCACGCGCTGCCGCCTGCGCTGCCGGCGCCGTCCGGTGACGCCGCCGCCGGATCCACCGACGCGGCCCAGGGCCAGAGTCAGGGGCAGGGGCAGGCTTCGCAGCCGAGCGGGCGGCGGCGGCGGGCGCTGGCTGCCGCGGCCGAGCGGGCGGCTGCGCAGGAGGCGGCCGCGGGGCCGCGTCCGGTGTTCGCCCTGCCGCCGGCCGAGGCGGACCAGGCCCCGGCCGTCCCGGCCGACCAGGGGCAGCAGGTCGCGGCGGGTGCGGCCGGTCAGGGGCAGGTGCCGGACCAGGCGCACGGGGGCGTGGCGCTTCCCGGTCCGGCTGCCGCCGGTGCCGGGGTGGCCGAGGAGGGGCGGCACGACGCCGTCCCGCACGACCAGTCCGCCGATCACACCCCGCCCCAGCCGCATCCCACGAGTGCGCCGACCGGGCGTCGGCGGCGGGCCGTGGCGGCTCAGCCGGCCGACGGAGCCGGAGCGCAGGCGCCGGGTGCGGTGGCCGGTTCGCCGGTGCAGGGCGCTGGACAGCAGGCTCCTGTGTCGGCGGGTTCCGTGCCCGCGGGGGCCGTGCAGGGGGTTCCCGCGCAGCAGGACGTCACCGGTCAGGTTCCGGCGGGCCAGGCCGGTCCGGGGCAGGTCGCTCCCGGTACGGCTGTGCCGCCGCAGGGCGTGGCGGTTCCGGCGCAGGGGAACGCCGCTCAACCGCAGGCCAACGCCGCGCGTCCGCAGGGGAACGCCGTTCATCCCCAGGGGAACGTCCCGCAGGGGAACGTCCCCCAACCGCAGGGCACCGCAGTCCCGCCCCAGGGCGTCGCCGTACCCCCGCAGGGCGTGTCCGTCCCCGCCCCGGGCGGTCTCGGGCACAGCGTGCAGGCCGCGGCCCTCCCGGGGCAGGCGCTTCAGCCCGTGTCCCCGAACCAGCCCCTCGGCGTACAGCCTCTGCCGCAGCAGGGCGTCGCCGCGCCGGAGCAGCAGCCCTCCGCCGGTCAGCCGCTCCCCGCCGAGGCCGTTCCCGGACAGGGCAGCCCGGCTCAGGGAACCTCTGCCCCGGGCACCCCGGTCCAGGGCACAACCGCCCCCGGAGCCCCGGCCCAAGGCCCCCCGGCCCCCCAGCCCTGGCCCGCCGCCGACGACAGCTCGGGGGCCGGTGTCGCCGTGCCTCCGAACGGCGCCGCACGGGCAGCACAGTCCGTAGCCCCCAACGGCACCACTCACCCCGTACCCCCGAACGGCACCCCCGCGGCCCAGGCTCCAGCCCAGGCCCCGACCCCGCAGCCCCACACCCCGCCCCCCGGCACCCCGTTGCCCCCGGAGGGCGCGGCGCAGGCGCAGCGGGCGGCTCAGCCGTTGCCCGCGGAGGCGGCCGCGCCCGTCGACCCGAATTCCACGCAGGGGCGGGCGATCAGCGTGCGGACGCTGGGCCAGGGCGTGCCGTTCAACCGGCAGGCGGCCCAGGTGCAGCAGATGCAGCAGCCGCCGGGCATGCCCGGCGCGCGTCCGTCGGCCGGTTCCGTACCTCAGGGGCCGGGCGCGCCCGCGCCCCAGTCGTCGGCGACGCCGCCCCCGCACCAGTCGGGCGGATCGGGCCGGCGCCGCAAGCTCGGCACGCCGCCCGACCCGGCCACGCGAACGGAAGGGGCCGGGCGGACCGACCAGGCCTCCCGCCAGGAACCGGCGCCCCGCCCGGAGCACGCCGCGCGCCCGCATCCGGCGGCCGAGCCGACTCCCGCGCGGGGAATCGCACAAAGCACCGCACAAGGCACCGCGCAGGGCACCGCCCCGGCCCCCGTCCCCGCTCCCGTCCCGGCGCAGCCGTCCCTCGCCGGTCAGTCACGGCTCGTTCAGATGACCGAGGGCGGAGGACGCTCGTACGCCATAGGCGCGCCGGACGAGAACGCCGCCGAGGGGCCGGAGCCGCTGGACGGGCCCGGCGGTGCCGTCGAGGTGGCCGATCCGCCGCTGCCGCAGCCGATGGACGACGAGCTGCCGCCGGAGCCGCTGGACAACCCGCGGCGGTTGCTGGTGTGGCCCGCGCCGGACGTCAGCACCTCGCAGGCGCTGAGCGACCGCGGCTACCGGCCCGTGATCGTGAACTCGCGCGAGGAGGTCGACGCGCAGATCGCGGCCTTCCCCGCGGCGCTGTTCGTCGACCCGCTGACCGGGCCGATCACGCGTACGGCGTTGCAGTCGCTGCGTCAGGCCGCGGTCGCCGCCGAGGTGCCCGTGCTGGTCACGGCCGGACTCGGGCAGGCCTCACGGGACGCGGCGTACGGTGCCGATCCCGCCGTTCTGCTGAAGGCGCTGGCGCCGCGCGACAGTGAACAACACCCGCCGCGCGTGCTGCTGATCGAGGAGCACGCGGAGATCGCGCTCGCGCTGACGGCGACGCTGGAGCGGCGCGGGATGCAGGTCGCGCGGGCGGCGAGCGACGCCGACGCGGTGACGCTGGCGGGGCAGTTCCGGCCGAACCTGGTCGTGATGGACCTGATGCAGGTGCACCGGCGGCAGGCCGGGATCGTGGACTGGCTGCGCGCGAACGGGCAGCTCAACCGCACCCCGCTCGTCGTCTACACGGCCGCCGTCGACCAGGCCGACCTGCCGCGGCTGGCCTCCGGCGAAACGGTGCTGTTCCTCGCGGAGCGGTCCACCAGCGGCGAGGTGCAGACCCGGATCGTCGAGCTGCTCTCCCGGATCGGCACGAACTAGGCGCACAGCCCCCTAGCGCGCCGTGAGGCGGCGCGCCGCCTCCTTGACCGAGGAGCGCAGGCGGTCCTGGTCGGGCTCCTCGCCCCCGACCAGGATGCGCCGCATCTGGGGTACGACCAGGGTCCAGTTGGCCAGGGCCGTCAGCAGGAACAGCAGGTCGGCCGCCGGGATGGCGTCGGTGACGACTCCGCGGTCCTGGCCGTCCCGGAGGGCGGCGACCTTGCGGGCGTAGTGCGCCTGGCGGTCGGACTCGTGGGGCAGTTCGTCGCTGCCGTACTCCAGGCCCTCCCAGAAGAGCAGGCGCAGCAGTTCCGGGTGGGCGGCGTGGTAGTCCATGAGGCGGTCGACCCAGCCGCCGATGTCGTCCGGGTCGACGGGGACGGCCTCGGCGAGGTGGAGCATCTTCTTCTCGAGGACGATCGCGAAGAGCTCCGCCTTGTTGCCGAAGTAGGCGTAGATCAGCTGCTTGTTGGCCTTCGCCTCGGCGGCGATGCGGTCGATGCGGGCTCCGGCGATGCCGTGCCGGGCGAACTCGGCGACCGCCGCCTCGAAGATCCGGGCCTTGGTGGCCTCGGGGTCCCTTGCTGCCATGGGGGAGAGGGTAGCGCGCCGAGTAACCAACGGGTTGGTTGACAGGGAATCGCGGGGCGGCCCACACTGTTGCCTCATTGTCCAACCAACCAGTTAGTTGTTAGAGCCGACTCCAAGGAGTCCTCCTTCCATGCCGTCAGCGACCACGACCACGTCACCCCGGGCCGGCACGGCCCCCGTGCGGCAGGCACCCACGCCCTCCCCCGGTCTCTTCCTCACCCTGATCGCGGTGTGCAGCGCGGTCACCGCCGCCAACATCTACCTCGCCGCTCCGCTGCTCTCGCTCATGGCGCGCGACTTCGGCTCGGCGCCGTCGGCCGTCGCCTGGATCGCCTCGGTCGCGCAGCTCGGCTACGCGGTCGGCCTGCTGTTCTTCGCCCCGCTGGGCGACAGCGCGAACCGGCGCCGGCTGGTCGGCGGGCTCACGCTCGTCACCACTGCCGCGCTGGCCGCCAGTGCCGCCGCGCCGGGGGTCACCGCCCTCGCGGTCGCCATGTTCGTCGCCTCGGCCGCGACCGTGATCCCGCAGCTGCTCGTCCCGCTGGTCGCCGAACGCGCCCCGGCCGAGCGGCGTGGCCGCCATGTCGCGACCGTCATCGCGGGCCTGTTCGCCGGCATCGTCGCCGCCCGGGTGCTGGGCGGACTGGCCGGGCAGGCCTTCGGGTGGCGGTGGGTGTTCGCGGGCGCGGCCGTGCTCACCCTCGTCCTGGGGCTCGCGACCGCCCTCGTCCTGCCGTCGCAGCGGCGGCGGGAGGGCCCGCTGTTCGCCGGGCTCGCCGCGCTGCCCTC
This sequence comes from Streptomyces africanus, assembly GCF_030816955.1. NCBI lineage: Bacteria > Bacillati > Actinomycetota > Actinomycetes > Kitasatosporales > Streptomycetaceae > Streptomyces > Streptomyces africanus. Next base: position 4,224,358 of record NZ_JAUSYP010000001.1, read on the forward strand.
GGTGCTGCGCCAGTCGCCCGACCTGTGGCGTGCCTGCGTGCGGCAGGCCGGGATGTTCGGGGCGTGGAGCGCGCTGTGGACCTCGCTCGCCCTGCTGCTGACCGGGCCGGAGTACGGGCTGTCCACGGCGACGGCCGGGCTCTTCGGGCTGTTCGGGCTGACGGCGAGTGCGGTGGCGCCGCTGGCCGGCGGGCTCGTGGACCGGTTCGGCGCGGGGCGGGTCGTGCGGTCCGCGTATCTGCTCGCCGCCGTGTCCGTGCCGCTGTTCTGGCTGGGCGGGCACACGCTGGGCGCGCTGTTCGCCGCCGCGGTGCTGATCCACGCGGCGCTGGTGGCGTCCCACGTCGCCAACCAGACCCTCGCCCTGACCGCCACCTCCACCCCGGCCACCGCCAACACCGCCTATGTCGTCGCCGGTTTCGCGGGCGGCGCCGGCGCCTCGGCCCTCGCCGGGTTCGCCTTCAGCCACTCCGGCTGGGGCGGGGTGTGCGCGGTGGCGGGCGTGTGGCTGGTGCTGGGGTGGGGGCTGACGGCCGTACGGCGGTGACGGCGGTCCTTTACCCGGGCTGACCGCCGTACGCGGTGACGGCGGTCAGGCCGGGCGGGCCCCGGGGAGCTCAGAGCCGGGTGATGTCCAGCTCCCCCTCCGCGTACTGCCTGCGCAGCACCTTCTTGTCGAACTTGCCGACGCTCGTCTTCGGTACCGCCTCGATGACCGTCCAGCGCTCGGGGAGCTGCCACTTGGCGATGCCGCTCTCGTCGGCGAGGAAGGCGCGCAGGGTCTCGAAGGTGGCGGTGGCGCCCTCCTTGAGGACGACCGTGGCCAGGGGCCGCTCGCCCCACTTCTCGTCGGGGACGGCGACGACGGCCGCCTCGGCCACCTCGGGGTGGGACATGAGGGCGTTCTCCAGCTCCACCGACGAGATCCACTCGCCGCCGGACTTGATGACGTCCTTGGCCCGGTCGGTGAGGGTGAGGTAGCCGTCGGCGGAGATCGTGCCCACGTCGCCCGTCTTGAGCCAGCCGTCCTCGCTGAACTTGTCGGCGGGGCGCAGGGGGTCGGCGCCCGGGCCGTTGTAGTAGGCGCCGGCGATCCAAGGGCCGCGCACCTCCAGCTCGCCGGCCGACTCGCCGTCCCAGGGGAGGCGCTCGCCGCCCGGGCCGGTCAGCCGGGCCTCGACACCGGCCGGGAAGCGGCCCTGGGTGAGGCGGTAGGCGAACTCCTCCTCCGTGCCGGCCACACCGGCCGGGGGACGGGCGACCGTGCCGAGCGGGGACGTCTCCGTCATGCCCCAGGCGTGGCAGACCCGCATGCCCAGCTTGTCGAAGGCCTCCATCAGCGACGGCGGACAGGCCGAGCCTCCGATGGTGACCTGGGTGAGGGAGGAGACGTCGCGGGGGTGCGCCGTCAGCTCGCCGAGCAGGCCCTGCCAGATGGTCGGGACGGCGGCGGCGTGGGTCGGCTTCTCGCTCTCGATCATCGCCGCGAGCGGGGCCGGCTGGAGGAAGCGGTCCGGCATCAGCAGGTTCACGCCGGTCATGAAGGTCGCGTGCGGCAGCCCCCACGCGTTCACGTGGAACTGCGGCACCACGACCAGCGAGGTGTCCTCGTCGGTCAGGCCCATCGACTGGGCCATGTTGACCTGCATGGAGTGCAGATAGATGGAGCGGTGGCTGTAGACGACGCCCTTGGGGTCGCCGGTGGTGCCGGAGGTGTAGCACATGGAGGCGGCCTGGCGTTCGTCCAGCTCCGGCCAGTCGTACGAGGTGGGCTTCCCGGCGATCAGGTCGTCGTACTCGTGGACCCGCGCGGTCGCGTCCGCGAGCAGGGAGCGGTCCCCGGGACCGGAGACGACCAGGTGCTCGACCGTCTTCAGGTGCGGGAGCAGCGGGGCGAGGAGCGGGAGCAGCGAACCGTTGGCGATGATCACGCGGTCGGCCGCGTGGTTGACGATCCAGGCCAGCTGCTCGGGCGGGAGCCGGAGGTTCAGCGTGTGGAGGACCGCGCCCATGGAGGGGATCGCGAAGTAGGCCTCCACATGCTCGGCGTTGTTCCACATCAGGGTGGCGACCCGGTCGTCGTCACAGACGCCGAGGTCCTCGCGCAGGGCGTGGGCGAGCTGGGCCGCACGGGCGCCGATCTCGGCGAAGGAGCGGCGGTGCGGTTCGTCCTCACCGGTCCAGGTGGTCACCTGCGACGTCCCGTGGATCGCCGACCCGTGGGTCAGGATCCTCGAGATCAGCAGCGGTACGTCCTGCATGGTGCTCAGCACGGCGTCCTCCCGGGCGACATTGCCTACGCGGTGGTAAGGGCTGCGCTGATTCTGCGCACATACCGCGCGGTATGTCACTAGGACCGGGCGATCGATCACCTCACGGCTGACGACGGAACCGCTCAGCGGGCCCGACATATCCGCTCACTGGCGCACAAGCCCCAGCTCAGCGTCCTCACGGAGCTTGCTGATCGCGCGGGAGACGGCCGACTTCACCGTGCCCACCGAGACGCCGAGCACCTGAGCCGTCTGGGTCTCGCTGAGGTCCTCGTAGTACCTGAGGACGACCATCGCCCGCTGCCGGGCCGGCAGCCGCATGATCGCCCGCCACATCGCGTCGCGCAGCGCCTGCTGCTCGGCCGGGTCGTCACCGCCGGACACCGGCTCCGGCTCGGGCAGCTCCTCGCAGGCGAACTCGTCGACCTTGCGCTTGCGCCACTGCGACGTCCGCGTGTTCAGCAGCGCCCGGCGCACATAGCCGTCGAGGGCGCGGTGGTCCTCGATACGCTCCCAGGCGACGTACGTCTTGGTGAGCGCGGTCTGCAACAGGTCCTCCGCGTCGCTCGGGTTGCCGGTGAGCGAGCGGGCGGTACGCAGCAGCACCGGCTGGCGGGCCCTGACGTACGACGAGAACGACGGGTACGGAGGGGTCTGCGCCGCTGGTGCAGCGGCCTTCGACGCGCTGGTGCAGACGAGTGTGGTCATGGCTCAACGCTATGAGCGGGGCCGCTGTCAGCGGATCGGCCGCAGGTCCCGAAGCGGGGTCCCCCTCAGGTTGTAGGGGTGGGGTTCGCCGCACCTCCTGTAGGTGGAGCGGAGGTACCGGGGTACTGCGGGTTCAACCCTGAGGATCGGCGGTCAGTACGAGTCCCGACGTGGGCACGCCCGTCCCCGCCGTCACCAGGACCCGCTCCGCCCCCGGGATCCGGTTCACGGCCGTCCCCCTGATCTGCCGGACGGCCTCCGCCACCCCGTTCATCCCGTGCAGGTACGCCTCCCCCAGCTGCCCGCCGTGCGTGTTGAGCGGCAGGCGTTCCTCCGCCACGAAGTCCGGTGCCTCGCCGGGGCCGCAGAAGCCGAACTCCTCCAGCTGCATCAGGACGAACGGCGTGAAGTGGTCGTAGAGGATCGCCACGTCGATGTCGGCCGGTGCGAGCCCCGAGGTGCGCCACAGCTGCCGGGCCACGACCGCCGTCTCGGGCAGGCCGGTGAGGTCGTCGCGGTAGAAGCTGGTCATCTGTTCCTGCGCGCGTCCGGCGCCCTGGGCGGCCGCCGCGATCACGGCGGGCGGGTGCGGCAGATCGCGGGCCCGCTCGACGGAGGTGACGACGAGCGCCTGCCCGCCGTCCGTCTCCTGGCAGCAGTCCAGCAGCCGCAGCGGCTCGACGATCCAGCGGGACGCGGCGTGCTCGGCCAGGGTGATGGGCCGGCCGTGGAAGTAGGCCGCCGGGTTGGTCGCCGCGTACCTGCGGTCGACCACGGCCACGTGCCCGAAGGCCTCGGGGGTCAGCCCGTGGGTGTGCAGGTACCGCTGGGCCGCCATCGCCACCCAGGAGGCCGGGGTGAGCAGCCCGAACGGCAGCGTCCAGCCGAGCGCCGCGCCCTCCGCCGACGGCTCCCGGTGCCGCACCCCGGAGCCGAAGCGGCGGCCCGAGCGCTCGTTGAACGCCCGGTAGCAGACGACCACGTCCGCCACGCCCGAGGCGACCGCCAGGGCCGCCTGCTGGACGGTGGCGCAGGCCGCGCCGCCGCCGTAGTGGACGCGGGAGAAGAAGGAGAGCTCGCCGATGCCCGCCGCCTGGGCGACCGTGACCTCGGGGCTGGTGTCCATGGTGAACGTGACCATCCCGTCCACGTCGGCCGGGGAGAGGCCCGCGTCGTCCAGGGCCGCCCGCACCGCCTCTACGGCCAGGCGCAGTTCGCTGCGGCCCGAGTCCTTGGAGAACTCGGTGGCCCCGATGCCGGCGATGGCCGCGCGCCCGCCGAGCCCGTCCCGCCCTCTCAGGCTCATGCCGGGATCCTCACGGTCACGGTGCCGGTGACGTGGGTGCCGATGCCGTTCGCGCCGACGACCCGGACGGTCGCCGTGTCCCCGTCGACCTGCTCGACCGTGCCCGTCAGCACCATCGTGTCCCCGGGGTGGTTGGGCGCGCCGAGCCGGATCGCCACCCGGCGCAGCTCCGCCCGGGGGCCGAAGTGGTCGGTGATGTACCGCCCGACCAGGCCGTTGGTCGTCAGGATGTTCATGAAGATGTCGGGGGAGCCCTTTCGCCGGGCCAGCTCCGGGTCGTGGTGCACGTCCTGGTAGTCCCGGGAGGCGATCGCCCCGGCGACGATCAGGGTGCGGGTGACCGGGATCTCCAGGGGCGGGATGCGGTCGCCGGCGTTCACGGCGTCACCCCCTGGAAGACGGGCAGCACCAGCTCGTCGTCGTACCGCCGGAATTCCAGCCGCACCGGCATGCCGATCCGCACCTTGTCGTACGGCACTCCCTCCACATCGCTGACGATCCGCACGCCCTCCGCGAGCTCGATCAGCCCGACCGCGTAGGGAGGCGCGAAGGCCGGGAAGGGCGGGTGGTGCATGACGACGTACGAGTAGACCGTGCCCTCGCCGCTCGCCTCGACGGTGTCCCACTCCGGCGAGCCGCAGCTGTTGCAGCCCGGCAGCCAGGGGAAACGCAGGGTGCCGCAGCCGGTGCAGCGCTGGATCAGCAGCTCGTGGCGGGCCACGCCCTCCCAGAAGCCGGCGTTGTCGCGGTTGACGACGGGGCGGGGGCGGCGCTCTTCAGGGGCGTTCGAGGCTTTCGGCCGGCGTGCGGGGGCGTACTTGAGGATGCGGAAGCGGTGGGTGCCGGCGAGTTCGCCGCCCGCCCTGATGTCCGTGCGGGTGGTGACGAAGTAGCCCGGGCCGAGTTTCGTGGTCTTGCGGCCGGAGACCGACTCGATCACCGAGTCGAAGGTGATCTCGTCCCCGGGGCGCAGGGGACGGAGGTACTCCTGCTCGCAGTCGGTGGCGACGACCGCGTCGTGGCCCGACGCGTCGAGCAGGCCGAGGAGTTCGTCGTAGGCCGCCGTGCGTTCCGAGCGGCGGGAGAGGCCGGCCATGGTCCACGCCTGGAGCATGGTGGGGGGAGCGATGGCGTCCGGGCCCGTGTACGCCGGGTTGGTGTCGCCCATGGCCTCGCACCAGTGCCTGATCATCGGCTGGTTGACGGGGTCCCGGCCGGTCCCGGTGGCGGCGGCCGGGCGGCCCTCGTAGGCCTTCAGGCGCGCCTCGAACCCCGCGTTCTCCTCGTTGATCTCCCGGTCACCGCTCACGGTTTCTGACTGTCCGTCAGATCAATGGTCCCGTCAAGACCTCACAGCCGCCGAAAACGCCTGCGCGGCGGTACCGAAGTACCGCCGCACAGGCGCGTGTCACCCCACGAAGCACACCCCCACAGGACGCGGGCCGATGCCGGTGCACCGGCCCGCTCAGCTCACCACCACAGCGGGGAGAAGGCGACGGCGGTGTTGGCGTTGCCCTGGTTGACGACCGTGGGCTCCGTACCGTTGACCTGGGCGGTGTTGCTCTGGTTCAAGGCGCCCTCGCCGACGGCATGCTGCTGGGTGGTGGCCGCGTTGCCGAAGTTGTCGCCGCCGACGCCGCTGCCGAGGAGGCCCTGCTCGGCCTCCGTGGCGGACGCGATCGATCCGTTGTCCGCGATGGAGCCGTTGTCCGCCGTCGCGACCCCGGTGAAGAGGGCGGCCGCGAGCGGAAGGGCAAAGACGGCGGCGATGACGCGGCCGGTACGGATACGTGCCATGTTGTGGTCCCTCCAGGACTTCAGAAGTGCTGCTGCCACCAGGGAAGTCGGCCGACCACCCGGTGCGGTACGCGACGTCGCGAGTCCAGAGTTGCCCACCGAATCCCCGGCGAACCACACCGGAAGCCACCATTCGCACGCAAGCGTGACGAGAAGTCGATAAACCCCTTTGCGTCACTTCCGTCCCGGGCGGGAGCAGAAGGGGGCGTTCGAACCCAGGTGCCGCAACGGCCGAGGTGTGCCCGTGTTTTCCCGTCCGGCTCTCCGCCCCGGCGCGTCGCACCCGTTCCCCTTTCCTTTTTCGAACGCACGTACGAAACTAGGAGCATGGCCACCACCGACCGGCAGGCCACGACGCTGGCCCTCGCACACGCCCTGTCAGCCGCCGAACGCGGACTGGCCGTCATCCCCCTGTCCCGCACCAAGCTCCCGGCGCTGCGCTCCCCGCACCGCGACGACCCCGTCCCCTCCCCCTGCCACGGCGAGTGCGGCCGGCTCGGCCACGGGGTCTACGACGCCTCCAGCGACCCCGCCCGCATCCGCGAACTGTTCGCCGCGGCGCCCTGGGCGACCGGGTACGGCATCGCCTGCGGCCTGCCCCCGCACCATCTGATCGGCCTCGACCTGGACGTGAAGACCGGCACGGACGCCTCGGCCGCCCTGCGCGAGCTGGCGCTGCGGCACCTGTTCACCATCCCGCCGACCGTGGTCGTCGTGACCCCGTCCGGCGGCCGCCACCTCTGGCTGAGCGGACCGCCCGACGTGGTCGTCCCCAACTCGGCGGGCCGCCTCGCCCCCGGCATCGACATCCGGGGCGCCGGCGGCTACCTCGTCGGCCCCGGCTCCCGCACCGGCCAGGGCGTGTACGCCGCGGCCCCGGGGACCGCGCACCTGGCCCCCGCGCCCTGCCCGCGCTCCCTCCTTCGCCTGCTGCTCCCGCCGCCCCGCGCCCACCACCCCACACCCCCGGCGACCGGCGGACACGGCCAGGGCCTGGTCCAGTTCGTCCTCGCCGCGCACGAGGGCCAGCGCAACACCCGGCTGTTCTGGGCGGCCTGCCGGGCCTACGAGGACGGCATCGGCCCCGCGCTCGTGGACGCGCTGGTCGACGCCGCCCGGGGCACCGGCCTGTCCGAGCGCGAGGCCCGGGCGACGATCGCGTCGGCCGCGCGGCTGACGGGGCACCGGCCCTGAGCCGGACCCCGTCCATGAGCACCGAAAGACCTCCATGCGACAGCACGCCAAAACGCCGGCCCTGGCGCTCGCCCGCCTCGTCCTGGCCTCCGGCCGCCCGGTGGATCTCGCCGAGCTGCGGTTCACATCGACGTACGGCGATCTGCTGGAGGGCTATCCCTGCAAGCCGGTGAACGACCGGCGGATCCGCGGCCTGCTGCGCGCCGCCGAACGGGCCCGGCCCGGCACACCCGTCCACCTGCTCCCGCCCCGGCGCGCCTACCCAGACCAGTACGCGGGCGGCCTCGGGCCCGTCGAGGTCCTGCCCGCCGTGGCCTGCGTCGGCACGTTCCACTCCACGGCTCTCGATCCGGCCCACGACCCGGTCGCTTACCGCTCCCGGCTCACCGTCGTCTGGTTCCAGGCCACGCCCCGGCTGCCGTCGGGCTGCGACGCGGAGCCGGGGCTGCGGGACCTCGACTGGGCGGGACTGGCGCGGGACGCCCGGGCTCTTGCGTAGGCTCGCCCGATGAGCGTTTCCCGCCCGGAACTGCTGCGCTGGCAGCACGAGTTGACCTGGTCGTTGTTCGAGTACCACCTGGAGCGGCTGAAGCCGGAGGACTTCCTCTGGGAGCCCGCGCCGCACTGCTGGGCGATGCGCAGGGGCCCCGACGGCACCTGGGTCCCCGACTGGGCGGAGACCGAGCCCGACCCCGTGCCCGTCCCCACCATCGCCTGGGTGAGCTGGCACATCGGCTGGTGGTGGAGCGTGGCCCTCGACCACGCCCAGGGCCGCCCGCCCCGCGACCGCACGGACATCGCCTGGCCCGGCGAGGGCACCCCGGCCATCGACTGGCTGCGCGGCCTGCACACGCAGTGGCTGACCGTCCTGGACGACCTCACCGACCCCGGCCTGGACACCACGGCCCCGTTCCCCTGGCCGAACGACCCCCAGTACACGGTCGCGCACATGGCGGCCTGGCTGAACGCGGAACTGATGAAGAACGCGACGGAGATCGGCCAACTGCGACTGCTGCGGGCGGCATCGGCCTGAGCAGGGTCGCCCTCGTCGATCTCCAGGCCCTGAGGAGCCCGGCCGGGCGGCGGGGCCGGGCGGCGCGTGGCATCGTGGTGGCATGAGCGTCGACGTCCGTCCGGCCACGGTCTTCGAGGACGTCCGGGCCGTGCTCGGGCCCAAGTCGCCCGGGGCGAACGTCTGCTGGTGCCTGAGCTACCGGATCCCCTCCAAGCTCAACAACGAACTGCGCGGGCCGGCCCGCGGCGAGTACGTCGCCGAGCTGTGTCACCGCGATCCCCCGCCCGGCGTGCTCGCCTACGACGGCGGCGAACCGGTCGGCTGGGCCGCCGTCGCCCCGCGTGCGGACACCTCCTTCGCCCGCAACCGCAAGATCCCGCACGTCGACGACCTGCCCGTCTGGTCGCTGTGGTGCGTCCGGGTACGTCCCGGTCACCGGAAGCAGGGCATCTCGCACGCCCTGATCGCCGGCGCGGTCCAGTTCGCCCGCGCCCACGGCGCACCGGCGATCGAGGCGTACCCCCTGGACAACGGCGACGCCAAGGTCGACCTGACGATGGCGTACGCCGGCCTCCGCAAGAACTTCGAACGCGCCGGCTTCACCTACGCGGCCGCCACCACCTCGGTACTGGCCGGCCACCCCCGGATCCTGATGCGGCTCGATCTGCGAGCGCACACGCACACGTAAAGGCCCGACCGCTGGCGACGGGGGATGCACCAGCGGTCGGGCTATGGCCAAGGGTAACAAGCGCTTGTCCATGGAAACCGACTGTTCGTCAGTAAAGCCAGAGTTGTGACTCGTATCACTCAACTCCCGTGACAGCGCGGCCTGTTGGGCGATCCGGTCCCGTCAGGGCTCGCACGGCGGGTCGTAGGACAGCCGGGGCAGGTACTCGCTCCAGGTCTCGCGCGTCAGAACGCCCCGGGTCATCGTGCAGACGCGGCGTGCGGCCGCGTCGACGTCCAGGTTCCACAGCCGGATGGTGTCCGTGCCGCTCGACACCCCGATCATGTGGCTGCTCGGGCTGAACGCCAGGAAGGTGCCGCCGCTCTTGGCGTTGGGGCTCATCGACTGGCCGATCGCTGTGGCCCTGGCGGGGTCGGAGAGGTTCCAGAGCCGGACGGTGCTGTCGTTGCCGCCGCTGGCCAGGGTGTGGCCGCTCCGGCTGAACGTCAGTGACACGACCGCCTCCGTGTGGCCCGTGAGGCTCTTGCGCTGCGAGGCCCTGGCCGGGTTCTCCATGTCCCAGAGCCGGACCGAGTTGTCGTCGCCGCCGCTGGCCAGCGTCTGCCCGTCGGGGCTGTAGGCGAGGACGTTGACGGCTCCGAGATGCCCTGTGAGAGGTGCGCCGCGCAGGACGGCACGCCCGGGGTCCGTCACGTTCCACAGCCGGATCGTCCCGTCAGCGCTGCCGCTGGCGAGCGTATGGCCGTCCGGGCTGAAGACGAGGGAGTTGACGTACCCCTTGTGACCGGTGAGGGGCGCGCCGAGCGGGCGCGGACGGGACGGGTCGCCGACGTCCCACAGCTGGACGGTGCGGTCGTCGTCGGCGGTCGCCAGCAGGCGCCCGTCCGGGCTGAAGGCCAGCGGGTCGGCGAACCGGATGCGCAGCGGGACGGGCGAGCCGTGGGGGACGGGGCGGTCCGGATCGCCGACGTTCCACAGCTGCAGGGCCCGGCTCCCCGTCACCACGGCGAGGGTGCGGCCGTCCGCGGAGAACTCCAGGGAGCTCACGCCACCCTTCGGCAGAAACGGTTCGCCAATCGGCACGGGCCTGCCGGGCTTGCGCACGTCCCACAGCCGGACCCGTCCGTCGAGCGCCGCCGTCGCGAGCACCCGCCCGTCGGGCCGGAACACTCCGGTCCGGCCGATCATGTCCGCCGTCGGCAGCGCCCACAGACGGATCTTGTTGTCGCCCGACCCGGTGGCCAGGGTGCGCCCGTCGGGGCTGAAACCGAGCGCGTACATCTCGCCGCTGCTGCCCGCCAGGGGCGCGCCGACCTGCGACGGGTACGCCGGATCATCGACCTTCCACAGACTCGCCGTGCTGTCCGCGCTGGCGGCGGCGAGCATGCTGCCGTCAGGGCTGAAGGCCACGGACCACACCGGGCCCGTGTGGCCGGTGAGCGGCGCTCCGATCGCCGCCGGGTGACGCCGGTCGGCCAGGTTCCAGAGCCGGATGGTGTTGTCCGAGCTGCCGCTGGCGAGCGTACGGCCGTCCGGGCTGAAGGCCACGGAGTGCACCGTGGCGGTGTGGCCGGTCAGCGGCTCCCCGACCGGCTCCGGACGCCGGGGGCCCGTCACGTCCCACAGCCGGATCGTGCCGTCGTCGCCGCCGGCCGCCAGCGTCCGGCCGTCCGGGCTGAACGCCACCGACCGTACGGCGGCCTCGTGCCCGGTCAGGGGCTTGCCCAGCGCTCGCGGCCGGCGCGGATCGGCCACATCCCACAGCCGTACGGTGTGATCGTCGCCGACGGAGGCCAGCGTGCGCCCGTCCGGGCTGAAGGCGACCAGGTAGATCGTGCCGTCATGGCCGGTCAGGGGCTTGCCGAGCCGCTTCGGGTGGCCGGGGTCGGTCACGTCCCACAGCCGGATCGTGCCGTCGTCGGAGGCGCTGGCGAGGGTATGGCCGTCCGGGCTGAAGACCGCGCTGCTCACCCAGCTGGTGTGGCCGGTGAGCGGCTTGCCCAGGGGCTTCGGACGCTTCGGGTCGGTCACGTTCCACAGCCGGACGGTCCGGTCGTAGCTGGCGGTGGCGAGGGTACGGCCGTCCGGGCTGAACGTCGTGAGGTAGACGGCGCCGCTGTGGCCGACCAGCGGCGTGGACAGCGGGGCGTTCACGATGGAGATCAGGCGGCTGTTCGCACCCTTGTCGTCCGGCCGCAGCCGATGTGCCACCAGGTCGAGCTGCGCGGACAGCGAGGGGTCCGTGTACTGGACACGATCGGCCTGGGCGAGCACCTGTTCGAACACGGCCTCGTCCCGCTGCTTCCAGGCGACGACGGCCGCTCCGACGGCCAGCACCGCCAGCACGACCAGGGTCGCCACCGCGCCCCGGCTGATCCAGATGATGCGCCGGCGCAGTCTGACCGAGGCGGCCAGGAACTCCACCGCGCTCCGGGTCAGAAACGTGTCCCCGGCGGATTTCGCCCACCCGTGGGCCTGTTCCAGCCGGGAGCCCCGGTAGAGCAGTGAGGTGTCGCGGTCCGACTCCTCCCAGGCCCGGCCGTCCTCCTCCAGACGCTGGCGCAGCAGGTTGCCCTGCCGGTCGTCGTCGATCCAGTCGCGCAGCCGCGGCCAGGCGTGCAGCAGCGCCTCGTGGGTGATCTCCACGGTCTCCGCGTCCAGCGTCACCAGCCGGGCGCGGACGAGCGCCTCCAGGGACTCCTCGGTCTTGCCGGGGTCGGTCGACTCCTCCGCCAGCTGGCGCCGGGTGCCGCGCCTGCGCGTGGCCTGGGTGTCCTCGCCCAGCCGGACCAGCCGGAGCAGGAGCAGCCGGGCCGCCGTGCGCGCCGCCGGGTCGAGACCGGACCAGGCCCGCTCGGCGGTCGCCGCGACCGCGCCCTGGATGCCGCCGGCCGCGCGGTACCCGGCGAGCGTGAGCCGGCCCGCCTTTCTGCGCTGCCAGGTGGCGAGCAGGGCGTGCGAGAGGAGCGGCAGCACGCCCGCGTCGTGCGCCCCGCGCGGGCCGTCGGCGCTCACCTCCCGGACGATCAGCTCCGCCAGCCCCGGTTCCAGTTCCAGACCGACGGCCTTGGCCGGGCCGGTCACCGCATCGCGCAGCTCCGCGGTGGTCAGGGGGCCGAGCACCATGTGCCGGTGCTGGAGCGCGTCGGCCAGCTCGGGATACCTGAGGCACTGCTCGTAGAAGTCGGCCCGTATGCCCAACACCACGACCGCCGGGGCCGGGCCGCCGTCGCCGGCCGGCGAACAGGCGGCGTGCAGGACCTTGACGAAGGCACGTCGCTCCGCCTCGTCGGGGCAGAGGGTGAACGTCTCCTCGAACTGGTCCACGATGACGACCGGCCGCGCGCCGGACGGCGCCTCGCGCCGCGCCCAGGCGGTGACGGCGGCGCGGACGTCGGGCCCCCTCGGGACGCGTGGCCCCACGGTGGTGGGGACGACGGGGTCCTCGGCGCCGGGTGCCTCGGCCGCGGCCATGGCCGAGACGACGGGCCCCAGCTCGGGGATGCAGCGGGTCAGCTCGGCCAGGGGATGGCCGCCGGGGACGAGCTGGACGACTGCTGTCGCGTGCCGGCTCTCGCCGGCAGGGCTGCCGGTAACGGCGACACCGTCACTGAGGTCGCGGCGGTCGCGGCCCCCACGGTTGCCACCGCCACTGTCGCTACCCGCGCCACTGTCGCCCTCGGCGCCGCGTTCGCCGCCGCCACCCGCGCCGCTGTCGCCCTCGGCGCCGCGGTCGCCGCCGTCACCCAGCGCCCCGTCCCGCAGGGCGGGCACCAGCCCGGCGTTCAGCAGCGAGGACTTCCCCGCCCCCGACGCGCCCACGAGCATGACCAGGCCGCCCGTCCCCGCCACGGCCCGGAGCTGGGTGACGAGCGCCTCCGTGCTCCGCTGCCGGCCGAAGAACCACCGGGCGTCCTCCCTGCGGTACGAGGCCAGCCCCCGGTACGGGCACACCCCGCCGGGCGGCGCGGGCGGGGCCTCGGCGTCCGGCCGCTCCTGCTCCGCGGAGCCAGGGTCGCGCTCGCCGACCGGGCCGGCCACCGCCGCTTCCCACAGCCGCTGCCACTGACCGAGGTCGTACAGGCCCGGGGAGACCGGCGTGGGCCGCGCGCGCCGCGCCTCGGGGATCAGCACGTGCAGCACCGCCGCGAGGGCGGTGAACTGAGCGGGTACGTTCCGTGCCCGGCGCCAGTCGCTGATGCGCTGCGCGGACACCCGGACGGGACGCCCGCGTTCGTCGACCCGCTGGAGCCGGACGACCGCTTCGGACACCCGCTTGAGGGGAGGGTTCCCGGCTTCCTTGTAGAGCAGCGCGAGGCGCTCCGCGAAGGCGGTACGTGCCCCGGAGTCGGAACCCAAGGTCTCCACTCCTTAACTCCCCGCGTCTGGACGTCCGGACCGGAAAACTCACTCTATACGCCTGACCTGCGGTAATACCGTCCACCCGGAACCGGAGACTCCTCGTCGGTGGCCGGAACTGGCAGGATCCGGACGTAGCAGCGCACTCATCCGGTCAACCTCCAGCGAAGTCGGGCGACGTTGACCCCACCGTTCGGTACCGGTCCCCACGAGGGGAGGGACCGGTGCCGGACGACGTGGTGATCCTCCCCGGCGGACCACGCTCTCCAACCCTGGATTCCTGACGACCCGTCAGCTATGGTCTGCCTGCCGTTGCCAAGGCCGGCCTGCGTACCGCTTCCGGAGCGACGTACAGGGGTGAGCACAGTGGAGACACGTCCCGAGAGCCCGAGCCCGCAGGGAGCCCCGCGCTGGGTGGCGATGTACCACCGGCCGGCCGAGGGGACCTGGCGGGCAGCCGCGGAGTCGCCCCACCGCTCGCCGGTACTGCACGCCCTGGGCGAGATGACACAGACGCTGCGCGCGCGTGGGGACGAGGTGACCTTCGCCCTGTGGGGACCGAAGGACGGCGCCTGGCACCGCTTCGACACGCCACCGCAGTCCGGCACGCCCCTGCAGCAGGCGGCCACGCCCCTGCCGACCCCCGACGCCCCTGCCGCCGGACCGAACGGACCGACCGTACTGGCGGAACGCATGACCGGCCGCCGCCACCAGGTCCTCATGTCGGGGCTGAGCAAGGCGGGCCTCTACGACCTCTCCCCCGAGGACGAGGCGACCGTCCAGGCCCTCGCCGAACGACTCGACGAGGCCGCCGTACGCCGGGTCGCCCACTGGCTCGCGGCGGCCGGCGCGCGGTAGGGCGGGCCGGTTCGGCGGGCCTCACGCTGGGCAGGCAACACCTCGGGTCCACCGGCTTCCGGTAGCGGCCGGTGGGGACGAGGGGGGATGAAAGGAATGAAGGGACACAGGGTCTCTGTCGACCGCGAGCTCTGCTACGGCTCCGCCGAGTGCGTCCACAGGGCCCCGGCGGTCTTCGAGTTCGTCGACGGATTCGGTGTCGTCCGCCCGGGCCACGAAGAGGCGGGCGACACCCCGGAGATCCTGGAGGCGGCGGAGAAGTGCCCCAGCCAGGCCATCAGCATCACCGTCACCGTCACCGTCACCGACGCACCCTCGTCACCGGACCGTCCGTAGCGAGGGCCGATGCCGGTACCGAGCCTGCTCGCGGTCTTCGCCCACCCCGACGACGAGTCCCTGGTGGCGGGCGGCACCCTCGCCCGGCACGCGGCGGCGGGCGCCCGCACGGCGGTCGTCACAACCACCTGGGCGGCGGACACCCCGCGCGCCGCGGAACTGGCCGACGCACTCCACATCCTCGGCGCCGGCCGGCCACGCCTGCTGGGCTACGCCGACTCCCGCGCCCCGCGGTCCGCCCCGGGCAGCCCGCGCCTGTGCGACGCCCCGCTCGACGAGGCGGTGGGCGCCCTGGTCGCCCAGATCCGGGACTTCCGCCCGGACATCGTCGTCACCCACGACGCCTACGGCGGCCTGACCGGCCACGAGGACCACGTACACACCCACCGCGTGACCCTGCTGGCCGCCCACGCCGCCGGACTCGAACGCCTCTACCCGGACGCCGGTGAGCCCTGGCAGCCGAGCGCGCTGTACCTGTCCACGCACCCGCACTCCGCCGTCCGGGCGTGGGGCGGCCACCTGGCCCCCACGGGCAAGACCATGCTCACGGTCCCGGACGACCGGGTCACGACGACCGTCGACGTCACCGGCTGGCTGGACCGGAAAATCGCCGCCGTGCTGGCGCACCGCACGGAGGTGGAACGGGGAGCCGCCCCGGGCCTGATCGCCGCGCTGCCGGCGCCCGAGCGGGAGCGGTTGCTCGGTACGGAGTGGTACATCCGCCATGGCCTCGTAGCGAAGGCGCCGAGGGAGACGGAGCTCAAGCCATAGGTGGGTGATCAGCTCACGTCAGCGCCCGGCCCGAAACGGCCACCGAAGACCGGCCAGCGCCCGTGCCCTGGCCTCCACGACCGCCATCCGGGCAGCGCGCTCGGCTCGGTTCACATGGGCCGTCTGCCCGGTCACCTGCCCCTCCCACTTCCGGTACAGGAGTCCCACCTCGCCCGAGAACCACCCGCGGCTCACGGCGTTCAGTGCGAGCAGCAGCCCCGTGTCCTCCGACGCGGGCAGCGCCATCCAGCCGCCGAGGGCGAGCAACAGCTCCCGGCGGACGAACAGCGAGGCCGGATGGACCGGTGCGAGGAAGCCGTTGGCCTTCCAGTGCTCGAAGACGACCCCGCGGTCGATCGGCCCGGGGTCGGGGTCGCCCGGGAAACCGGCCGTCGACCCGTCGGGCATGAGGTCCAGCACGCGCGAGGTCGCCCACCCGAGCCCGCTGTCGGACTCCAGCGCCGCCAGATCCCGCGCGAGTGTGCCCGGCGTCAGCTGGTCGTCGGCGTCCAGGACCTTCACGTACGCACCCTCGGCGTGCGCCAGCGCGATGGTCCGAGCGACACCAGGGCCCCCGGCCCGGCCCTGCCGGAAGGTCACCCGCTCGTCGTCGGGGACGTACGGCCGTACGTCCGCGCTCTCCCCGTCCTCCTGGATGACCCAGTGCCACTCCCAGCCCTCCGGCAGCCACTGCGCGCGCAGGGACTTGTGGGCCTCGGGCAGGAAGCGGGCCGACGGGCCGTGCACAGCGGTGACGACGACGATGCATCCGCCCACGCCCGCCCTCACCACCTCTCACTCACCCCCACGCACGCGAAAGGGGCCGCCGAGCACGCTCGACAACCCCTGTCACCGGCGATACTTCAGCTGCGCGGAGCCGAACCGTTTGCCACCTGCGCAGATCACGAACTGACGGGGCGAGCATAGCTCCGTGGCCCACGTACCGCCCACAGACCCCCGTTCTCCCTGCGGGAGGGCAACAGGAGGAAATGATGACGGGGTGCACGCAGAAGGGGTGCCGCCCCAGAGGGTTGGCACCCCTTCTGACCTGCAACATGGATGACCTACGCGGAGTCGGCGGGATGTGAACCCACGGTGGCATCGCTGCCACGACGGGTTTCAAGACCGTCGCCAGTCACGGCCCATTGCATTGCCGGCCTGCGACTATGCGCTAACTGGCTTGCTTTCTCAGCGCGTTGGCCCACGTATAGCCCACAGGCTCCGGGTTGACCGCGCGACAAACGCCTCATGCCCGACGTCCGCCATCGGGATGGACGACTGTTCCGCCGACCGACCTCGCTTCACGGCCAAACGCTGCCCAACGCCTCTAGCCTGCCCTGTCGTGTCGTGTCGTGTCGGCCAAGCTCTCAGCTTGGGAAGCTGCGATCGCCAAGGGTCTTCCTTAGGCCCCGACGTGACCAAATGGCCGGTTCGCGACCTCTGCGGGCTAGGCAGCTTGGCCCTTTTGGATCAGGTGTTGAGACAGGGAGTCTTGACGGTCTGGTCCTGGTTCACGTCCGCGGGGTCGGGATACACGACGAGTACGACGGCCCGGTAGCACTGGGTACCGGACTTGTCCGCGGTGGTCGTCTCGAAGCCCCCGAAGCCCTTGTCCTTGTTAATCACCTTCAGACCGGCCGACTTCGTCGCTAGGCCGTGAGTACTGTCCCGGTCGATGCTGATGTAGGGCGTGAAGAGGTTGTCGCCCTTGTCGCAGTGGAAGCTCGCCTGGGCGCGGATCTTGCCGGCGTACTGGTGGTCATCCACGTACACCTTGATGAAGCAGTTCGGGTTTATCTTCATCGGGACGTAGTCCGACTGCTTGGACGTCGCCGAGGCGTTCGGCGCAGCGAGCGCGAGCACACCGAGTGCGGCAGCACCGGCGATGGCAAGCCTCTTCATATTGGCACGCAAGGGAATCCCCTATCCCCGTAGTTGAGGCCTTCGCCAGAAGGCCTCTGGTCGCCCACGATCTTGACATCGTGCCATGATCACCACAAGTGATCAGTGAATCCTCTGAGCTAGATCTGAGCTTGAGGAAATCGATCGTCAGCTCCTTCCGCTATACCCTCGCCTGTCCGGCTTGTTCCGCATCCGCAGCCCATAGAACCGTACGACTACGGGCAAGTTGGAAGCGAATTGCAGCCAGTTCGCCGCCCTTGAGGGCGGTGTGACCTCCGCGATGGCTCAGGTGGGCTGATCGTCGCGCTAAGCACGACGTTGGGTCTATGATCATCGAGGATCGCCCCATGGCGGCTGCCTAAAGTCTGGGAGCCGACCGGCCGACGGCGCCTTTTGAGTGGTACTCGACTCATGGGCCGTAGCTCGCTGCGACCTCAGGGACCAGCGCGCGCCTCGCGCGGGCACTTGATGGAGTAGAGAAGTCCGGGCCCCGCACTCCCGGCCCCGATCGGCCGCGTCATAACACCGCCTACTACGGCAGGACCTTCCGGGGTACTAACCGGATTTAAGCCAGTGTTGTGGCGAAACACCCTTCACTTCACCGCTTGCCGGGTCTCATCTGCTCCGGCGTCGCGACGCAGCGGAAACCTGTGTCGTCGTCATGCATCGTTTCGCTGGCGTCGTTGGAAACGGCAGGTGCTCCCCGGAAAAGGGGGCTTGTGAAGGCGCTGCCGCGAAGTTCGTGGCACCCCGGTGCGGTTGGCGTCGCAAGTCACTCCCAGACGTTGCCCACCATGTCATATACACCGTAGCCGCCGGCATCGACCCGGGCACCGAGCAGCGGATGACGTCGGCCGAGTGGCTGCACTGCCTCACGGGCCTCTACACGGGCGAGGAGCGCCGTCCCCTGCCTAAAAAGGGTGGCCGACCACCGGCAAGGTGCTCTCAGACCGCCTCAAGCGCCTTCAACCCACCCTCGCCGCCCGGGGCGTCGTCATCGACTGGGGACGCACCAACGCGTCCCGCTACATCGAAATCGCGCGGCTGGCCGCTCTGCCCCCGCACGAGCAAGCAGCGGCGTTCTGACCGTCCGGCACCACGGCTGCCGGGACAAGCAAGAGGAGCACCCGGCGCGGCGTGCTCCTCTTGCTGTTCGGCGGCAGCGCCGCCCTGCGATGGACGCGCCGCGTAGCGGCCCGTTCTTCACTCTGTGAGCCGCGCACCACAACAGACACCACCCTCTTTTTGTCCTAGGTGAGAAGACGCTGCGTCACCTGCGTCACCCACGGCCCGAAAACGGCCAGTGACCTGCCGCAACAGCGGTGACGCAGATGACGCAGATGACGCAGGAATCCGCACCTCGGACACACCGGACCCGCTTCCCTTCACCCTGCCCGCTGACCTCTCCGAAGGAGTCCCTGCCTTGGCCCGCCCCAAGATGCTCAAGCTTCCCGAAGTCCTCGAAGAGATCGAGATGAGCCGCGCCGCCTTCTACCGCATGCGCGCCCGGGGCAAGGCCCCGAAGCTCATCAAGCTCCCCAACGGTCAGCTCCGTTGCCGCCGTAGTGACCTCGACGCGTGGTGGGAGCGCTGCGAGCAGCACACCGCTCGACCTTGACCGTTTCACCGGGGCCCGCGCTAAGCGCGGGCTCCTTGCTCTGTTTGGAGACACATGCTGACGTATGACGTCGATATTTGGTCCATTCGCAAGCGCGCCGGGCGCCCCAAGCCGTGGGAGCTGCGTTGGCGAGTGGGTGAGCGGCCACACTCTCGCAGCTTCAAGCTAAAGCCCCAGGCTGACGGCCGGCGGGCGGAACTGATGGCTGCGTTGCGCGAACGCCAGCAATTCGACGAAGAAACAGGGCGCCCCGCGAGCGAATTGGCGTCGCATGGTTCTGCGCGCTGCCCTGTACCAGTGGGCTTTCCGGGCAGTCCGCTCCCCTGACGGGGCATGGGTGCAGCGCCACACGATTGAGCAGCCACCGGACAGTATCCGCGCGGCCCTGGAGTGGATTGCGGCGCACTCCATCAAGGTCAAAGACCTGGAGGCCCCTACGCTACTGCGGCCAGCTCTGGAAGCCTTGTCGCTCCGTCTGGACGGAGGCAAAGCCGCTGAGAACACGGCCAGGCGCAAGCGCATGGTGCTGAGCAACGTGCTTCGCTACACGGTTGAGGAGAAGGGACTACTCACTGCGAATCCACTTCCGCGTGTGGACTGGACGCCTCCCAAGAGCGATGACGAGATCGATTTCCGTTACGTGCCGGACCCTGCTCTTGCGCGGTCCCTGCTCGGGGCTGTCCGGGATTCCGGAGCACGAGGTGAGCACCTGCACGCGTTTTTCGGGTGCCTCTACTACGCGGCCATGCGACCTGGTGAGATCGTCGCTCTCAAGGAATCGGATTGCACCTTGCCTCCCAACTCACCCGAGACGGTGAACGAGTGGGGGGAGCTACTCCTGGGGGACAGTCGCCCTGAAGTGGGCGGTGGGTGGACGGATGACGGGACGTCGTACGAGACGCGCGGGCTCAACCGACGTAAGCGCGGTGCGACGCAGCCCGTGCCGATCCCGCCCGTTCTCGTGCATCTGCTCCGGGAGCACATCAGGCGCTACGGCACGGCCGATGACGGCCGGCTGTTCCGGGCTGCCAGGGGCGGGCGCGTCCCGTCAACCGAGTACTGCGACATCTGGGAGAAAGCGCGGAAGGCGGTGCTGTCCCCGCGCGAGGTCGAATCAGACCTTGCGGCCGCGCCCTACTCCCTCCGCCACGCGGGCGTATCTCTGTGGATCAAGTCGGGAGTGGACCCGGCGGAGGTCGCCACTCGCGCCGGCCACAGCATCGCTGTGCTGTACCGCTTCTACGCAAAGATCCTCAAGGGTAGTCAGCAGCACTCCAACGACCTGATCTCTCGTGCCCTGGAAGAGGGGGACGCCCCCTGATCCTGGCCCACAGATGGCCCATACGCACTGGTCAGCTCTGGGATACAGGCGAGAAAGGGTGAGACAGGCCGCATGCAAAAAGGGTGCCCCGTGGCCCGGGGCACCTCTTCTGACCTGCAACATCTATGACCTGCGCGGAGGCGGTGGGATTTGAACCCACGGTGACATCGCTGCCACGACGGTTTTCAAGACCGTTCCCTTCGGCCGCTCGGGCACGCCTCCCCGCGCCGGCCGTGATCGGCGGCGCGGGGACAAGGGTAACGGGTCGGTGCGCGCGGCCGCTGGTCAGTTGTCGCCGACGCGCGAGCCCAGGGTCACGTCGACCGTGTGCTGCTTGCCGTCGCGCTCATAGGTGATCGTGACCTTGTCGCCGGGCTGATGGGTCCAGATCTCGCCGATGAGCGTGGGGCCGGAGTCGATCACCCGGTCGTCGAGCTTGGTGATGACGTCGCCGGGCTTGAGGCCGGCCTTGGCGGCCGGGCCCCCGGGCTCGACCGGTGCGGCGGCGCCGCCCGCGCCCTCCTTGGAGATCTGCGCGCCGCCCGAGGACTCCTCCAGGGAGACGGACGCGCCGATCTTCGCGTACACCGGCTTGCCGGTCTTGATCAGCTCCTGGGCCACGTACTCGGCCTGGTTGATCGGAATGGCGAAGCCCAGGCCTATCGAGCCGGACTGCCCGGTGCCGAAGCCGCCGTTGCCGGTGGACTGGATCGCGGAGTTGATGCCGATGACGTTGCCCTGCGCGTCCAGCAGCGGCCCGCCCGAGTTGCCCGGGTTGATCGAGGCGTCGGTCTGCAGGGCGCTCATGTACGACGCCTGGCTGCCGCTGCCGTCGCTGGAGGCGACCGGGCGGTTCTTGGCGCTGATGATGCCCGTCGTCACCGTGTCGGACAGGCCGAAGGGGGCGCCGATCGCGATGGTCGCGTCGCCGACCGCCACCTTGTCCGAGTCGCCGAGGGTGAGCGGCTTCAGGTCCGACGGGGCGTTCTTGAGCTTGATGACCGCCACGTCGTAGCCCTGCGCGTGCCCGACCACCTGGGCGTCGTACTTCTTGCCGCTCGGGAACGTCGCGGTGAGCTTGCCGCCGTCCACCGCGCCGGCCACGACGTGGTTGTTGGTGACGATGTGGCCCTGCTTGTCGAAGACGAAGCCCGTGCCGGTGCCGCCCTCGCCGTTGGTGCTCTCGGCCTCGATCGTGACCGTGCTCGGCAGCGCCCTGGCGGCCACGCCCGCGACCGTGCCCGGGTCGCGCTTGACGTCGCCGCCGCTGCTGGAGGCGGACACCGTCGTCGAGCCGCTGTTGTCGTCGTTGTTCTTCGCCAGCGTGTAGCCGAGACCGCCGCCCAGTCCGCCCGCGACCAGCGCGGCCACCAGGAGCGCGGCGGCCAGACCACCGCGGCCACGGCCGGACTTCGGCGCCGGCTGCTGGTACGAGGACCCCCAGCCGCCGCCGGAACCGGAACCGCCGTCACCGTACGGCGAGGTGGGCGGCGGGGGCGGGGGCCAGGAGGGGTCGGGGGCGGAGGAGGAGACGCCGTGATGCGCGGCGTCACCAGGCGCCCCCTGGCCGGGGGCGGACTGTCCCCGGGAGTCCTGCCCGTACGGTCCCGGCCCCTGAGCCTGTCCCTCGGGCGCCGGAGCAGCGGGAGCGTCCACCGGCACGGGGGGTGCGGACGGGGCGGGGGGTACCGCGGTGCCCTCGTTCTCGGTGCTCACAGGTTCTCTCCTCGATCCACGGCTGTTTCCTGGGTCGCACTCGGTCACGCTGGCGACGGTCCGGCGCGATACAGCTGTGCTTGTCCCTTTGTATGCCGTCAGCTTTTCCCACTGGCCGTCAGAGCACCATAAGCGGTGGCTGTGGGTCCGGGGCCATTCTTTATATAGGTCATTACCAACGAAAAGGATGCAATTCCTATGCCTCCGTCCGGACCTCTGGATCCGCCGGGTCCGTCCGACCAGACGCGTACCCGCGCTCGGTGGCACCATGACGCGGTGACTCACGCACGACAGCATGTGATTCAGGTCGTCGCCCACCGCGGGGCCTCCGAGGACGCCCCGGAACACACCCTGGCCGCGTACACCAAGGCGATCGAGGACGGCGCGGACGCCCTCGAATGCGATGTTCGCCTCACCGCCGACGGCCACCTGGTGTGCGTGCACGACCGCCGGATCAACCGTACGTCCAACGGCCGCGGCGCGGTCTCCGCCCTGGAGCTCGCCGACCTCGCCGCCCTGGACTTCGGATCCTGGAAGGCGGGCGAGGCCTACAAGGGGCGCGACGAAGACCCCGACTGGGAGCACCGCCCGGAGGACCGCGAGGCGACGTCCGTCCTCACCCTGGAGCGGCTGCTCGAACTCGTCGCCGACGCCGGACGACGGGTGGAACTGGCCATCGAGACCAAGCACCCCACACGCTGGGCGGGGCAGGTCGAGGAGCGGCTGCTGGTCCTGCTGAAGCGGTTCGGCCTCGACGCCCCGGTCTCCGCCGAGGAGTCCCCGGTGCGGGTCATGAGCTTCTCGGCCCGCTCGCTGCACCGCGTGCGTGCCGCCTCGCCGACCCTGCCGACGGTGTACCTGGCACAGTTCGTCTCGCCCCGGCTGCGCGACGGACGGCTGCCCCCGGGCGTGCCGATCGCGGGCCCGTCCCTGCGGATCGTGCGTAACCATCCTCTCTATGTGGAGCGCCTGAAGCGGGCCGGCCACCAGGTGCACGTGTGGACCGTGAACGAGCCCGAGGACGTGGACCTCTGTGTCGGCCTGGGCGTCGACGCCATCATCACCAACCGCCCGCGCGCGGTGCTCGACCAACTCGGCCGCTGAGGTCCGCCGGCCCCACAGGTCACACGAGACCCACGCACACCTCTTGACCTCGTCCCTTGCCGGACGAGATCCTCGCGTCTCGGCCACACCGATGAAATCCAGCCACACGATGACAGGGAGTGCTCCGGCGCGTTCGGTCCGTGTTCGGTCGTGGTGAATGCGTCACCGGACGTGGATTGGCCGGTTTCCGGTACAGGCCAATGGGGCATCCACACCGTGGCGTGGGGCGAAGGAGGTCTCGGGGGTGGCGTTGGTGGTGGCACAGGAGGTGCCCACGTCGTCGAGCATGGCCGTACCCCATGGCCCTGCGGGCGTGGGGGAAGCGAGACACCGTATGCGTGCGCAGTTGCGCAGAGGTGGCGTAGCGGAAGCGGTCATCGACGATGCCGTACTGATCCTTTCCGAACTTTTGAGCAACGCGTGCAAACACGGCAGGCCCCTGGGCGACGCGTTCTCCGGCGACGGTGACGTCCGTGCCGCGTGGCGCGTGGACCCGTCCGGTCGGCTCATCGTCGAGGTCACGGACGGCGGCGGCCCGACCCGCCCCGCCCCCGCGACCCCGTCGGTCACGGCGCACGGCGGCCGCGGGCTGAACATCATCACCGCGCTGGCCGACGACTGGGGTGTCCGGGACGACATCCGCGGCGAGGTCACCGTGTGGGTCGTCGTCCACGCCGACGTGTACGACCCGGACGCCGGCCACCGCCGCGACGACTTCGCGACGCGTGTCACGGCCCCGGCGGTGTCCCAGATACCGGGACTGGACTTCGCGGACGCCTTCGAGGACATGGACTGACCCGGCGCCGGCCCGCCCCGTCGCCCACACGTGCGTCACCCGTGTTGTCCACAGGCCCGCGTTGTCCACAGGACCCCGTCCCCCGGGGCACGAACGGCTAGGCTCGCGACCGTACGAGACGAGCCGTAACCGGGAGACCCATCGATGGCCAAGAAGCGACCCCAGACGAAGGCCAAGCGCCCGCAGATCACGGACGGAGAGATCCCGGTCGTCGGCGCTCGCGAGCCCTGCCCCTGCGGCAGCGGCCGCCGCTACAAGGCCTGTCACGGCCGGGCCGCGGCCCATGCCGTGACCGAGCTGGTGCACCGCCCCTTCGAGGGTCTGCCCGGCGAGTGCGACTGGGTGGCCCTGCGCGAGCTGGTCCCGGCGGCCACGGCCGGGCTGACGCTCAAGGACGGCCTCCCCGAGGGCGTCCCGGCGGTCACGCTGGCCACGGTCCTGCCGATGGCCTGGCCCGCCCTGCGCCGCGACGACGGCTCGGTCCTGCTCGGCCTGCAGAACGACACCTCGTCGGGCGACCTCAGCCGCGACCTCGCCGACATCCTCCAGCGCGCCCTGGAAGCCGAGCCCGGCACCCCGGTGCAGGGCCGCCGCGCCCCGGCCGACGGACCGCGGCTTCAGGATCTACTCGACCCGGAGGGCGCGTTCGAGCCAGAAGTGCACAGCGGCTTCGAGTTCTGGGTGCCGGACCCGGCCGGCGCCACACCGGAGGTGTCCGCCTCCCTGGAGCGGGCCAACGCCGCGGCCATCCCGACCGTCAAGCTCCAGGGCGTGGACGCCGCGTACTGGTGCGAGACGCCCGAGAAGAACCATTTGCGGTGGGTCATGCCCCACCCCGAGGAGCAGCTTCTGGACGCTCTCGCGCGGCTGCACGCCGCGGGCCGGTCGAGCCTGGGCGAGGGCACCCGTCTGGTGGGCTCCTTCCGCGCTCACGGGCTCACCGTGCCGGTCTGGGACCTGCCGAGCGGGGTCAAGGCCGAGGACGTGGAGAAGCCGGCGGCGGAGTTCGCCGAGCGCCTCGCCGCCGCCCTGGCCTCGGACGCACCGCTCACTCCGGACGAGCGCCGCGCGCGGGGCGGCCTCACCAACCGGCAGGTCACGCTCAGCTGACGGCTTGTCACAGGGTCCGGCCGGCCGCCCGGACGGCCGGCCGGACCCTCGCGTCGGGACGGGTGACGCCCTTCACAACTCCCGGCCGGGACAAGCCGACCGGTGACCGGAAAGGGCGAGATCGAATTTGCGAACCGCCGATCTCTTGTTACCGTTCCTGTAGCCCGGTTGCTGGTGCATCCCCCGTCGCCAGCAACCGGGCCTTTTCATGCGCGCGGCCGTTCACCGAACGCAGCCGCTCCTCAACTTCCCGCTCCCATGGGCGAGTTGCTCCCCGAGCGCAGCAGCAGCGGCCCCTGGCCGGCCCGCCGGGCGAACTCCGCGACCGCCGTGTAGGCCGCCATATTGCCGCGTGCGGGCTCGCGGGGTGTCTCGCAGGTCCCCGGCTCGTCCTCGGCACCCACCGCGCAGGTGATCCGCACGGTCCGGGCGCCGGGCCCCATCACACTCAGTACGGCGTCCAGCGCCTCGCCGGTCGCATTGCGGTAGTAGGTCCGCGCCCAGGTGTGCGCGGCCTGCGTCACGACACAGGTCTGCGCCTCGACGCCGTCGGGGGAGGAGAGTTCGGGACCGCAGCGCGCGGCGGTCGACAGGCCCGGGCCGAGGGCGGGGAGGCCGGCCGCGGCGGACGACTCCCCGCCGTCCGCGGACGGCGGGGAGGAACGCACGCCGGTGTGGTCCGCCGAGCCCCCGGCGTGTGTCGTATCCCCTGACCCGCGGGAGCCCGGGAAATCCGGGGAGCCCGCGGACGCCACCGCCAGCGGCAGTGCGACCGCGCACGCCGCCACGACACCCGCGAGGGCGAGAAACCGGAACTTTCTGAGGTCCCGGGGACGGCCCCGGGAATGACGCGGCATGGCCCCGGAACATAACGCCCCAGGGCGGAACCCGGGCTCGGCGCGCCCGACAGCCCTAGAACTCGGGCGCGCTCACACCCGTACGGGTGAGGGCCTCGACCACGGCGTCCACCACGGCCTCCACATCCGGCACCCACGGCGAGGCGGAGCCGGGCAGCGGCGCCCGCTCCCAGCGGATCTCGCCCTGGCCCGTCTCGGACGGCGGCAGCGCCAGGTAGCCGCCCTCGCCGTGGAAGCGGAGAGAGCCGGGCACGAAGTCCTTGGCGTAGAGCAGTTCGCCGAGCTGCTCCATGGAGTACGGCTTCACGAGGATCGCCCACCGGCTCGGGGAGGCGACGACCGGGCCGAGCCGCAGCCCCGAGCGGTCGAGCGCCTCGAGGGCACGGGCGGCCGGCAGCGCCGGCAGGGAGACCGCGCAGGGGGCCTTGCCGCCGGTGGCCAGGACGATCGGCGCCGTCGGCCGGTTGTTCCACCACCAGCGGACCATGCGCCCGTCGGTGGTGGCCGCGAGGAGGCCGGGGTCGAAGGGGTGCGCGCCGGGCACCGTGCACTCGGGGTCAGGGCAACCGCAGCGGTTGCGCCCCTCGGGGTCCGCCGCCACGCCCGGGAGTACGGGCCACTGCCATTCCGTCGCGTAGGTCAGGGCCGCGCCGATCAGCTCAGGCCTCCCGTCGCTGCGCTGGGACAGGAGCCTGCGTCGCCTTCCGAGGATCTCGCGCATGAGCGCTCGTTCCTTTCCGTTGCACGCCGGCAACACCGTGGTCCACATCACATCATGTGTCGATCACTTCACTGTGCGTACCTGTTGGCGCATCACACCCCTGCCGTGCGCAAGGGGAACCCCTATGGGTCGAGCTTTGGCTGCTTCCGCGGCCGTCCCGCCCATACTGCGTCTATCAAAAGCACGGGCGTGGCGTAGGGGTGGCGAAGTATGGCGTTTGCCGTCGCGCGTATTTCTCTCCGCCTCCGCCACGGGAGGATGGGGCACGGTCGTCGGTGGATAGGACGCCCGGCTCCGTCACCAGGTTCCGGGTGGTTCTCAACCACCCCTGGCCTTCACCGAGTACGTACCCATCACGACCGTTGTGACGCTCCGTCGAGCAAGCCCAGTCGACCGCAATAAGCCGTCCCTTGCGGCAGTTTTAGGCCAACTTTGCATTTACGCAAGGGGAAGGAGAGTTCTTCCCTCAGACCTCACGGACACCAGGAATCCCAGCAGGACAATGCTGGACATCTCCTCACGAGTGCGTGTACATCTGGAGACACTGCTAGCGGCGCAGAATGACATGGGGGTTTGCGATGCTTTTGAGCAGTACGCGCTGGTCGGAAAGCCGGACGCCATGAACGCCCCGCACCCTCCGAAAGTGGCTGGAATCGATTCAACGGTTCCGGCGCCCGCACACACTGTCACGCCCGTCGCGGCGGGTACCTCCCCGGTTGCCCCGCCAAACCCTCCGGCCCCACCGGGCGCGGTACTCCAGGACCGTCTCGCCGGCTGGGTCTCCGACCTCACCACCCTCCACGAGCTGACCGAGCGTCTGACCCGCACCTCCGCGCTCGACGAGGCGCTCCAGGAACTGCTGCGGGCCGGCGCCGCCCTGGTGGGCGCCCGCCGCGGCCTCGTCGTCCTGGAACCCGGCGACGGACTCGGCCCGGACTCCACCATCGGCCTGGGCCTGGCGCGCGCCGACCTCGGCCACATCGAGACCGTGCCCCGCAGCGCCCTGTCCTACGGCCGGATCCTCGACGGACTGCCCGGCGGCGAGGACGGCATCGCCGAACCCGACCTCTTCGCCGAGGAAGGGCTCGACCCCCGCCACCGCGAGGTCGCAGCCCGCCTCGGCTACGCCGCCAGCTACGCCCTCCCCCTGACCCCCGAGTCCGCCGGGTCCCCCGATTCCGCCGACCGGCTCGGCGCCGTCACGTGGCTCTACGACGCACCCGCCGAACCGATCGAACGGCAGCGCCACCTCGTCGGCCTGTACGTCCGGTACGCCGCCGAGCACCTCGCCCGGCTGCTCGAACTGGAGCGCACGCGCGCGGCTATGGCGACCATGTCGGACGAGCTGCTGCCCGCGCGGCTGCCGCGGGTGGCCGGAGTCCAGCTCGCCGCCCGGCACCGCACCGGCCCGCGCGGCGGCGGCGACTGGTACGACGCGCTGCCGCTGCCCGACGCCGCCCTCGGCCTCGCCGTCGGGTCCGTCACCGGGGCGGGGCCCAGCGCGGTCGCCGCGATGGGACGGCTGCGTGCGTCCCTGCGCGCCTACGCCGTGATGGAGGGGGAGGACCCGGTCGCCGTCCTGTCCGACCTGGAGCTGCTGCTGCGGCTGACCGAGCCGGCCCGCTCGGCCACCGCCCTGTTCGGCTACTGCGAACCGGCCGCCCGCAAGATCACGCTGGCCGGCGCCGGGCACAGTCCGCCACTGCTGATCGGACAGCGCCGCACCGAGTTCGTGGAGACGTCGGTCTCCGCCCCGCTGGGCATGCTCGCCTGCTGGGAGGCGCCGAGCCTGGAGATCCTCGCCGAGCCCGGGGAGACGGTTCTGCTGTACACCGACGGGCTGCTGCACCGCACCGGCGAGACCACCGACCGGGCCTTCGCCCGGCTGCACGCGGCGGCGGCCGGAGCGCCCCGGGCCCTGCGGTGCGACCCCGGCGCCCTCGCCGACCACGTCCTGCGCAGCGTGCTGCCGGACGGGCTGGACGCGCAGGACGGTGCGGAGGACGTCGTCCTGCTGGCGGTGCGGTTCGAGTAACGCTCCTCGTCATCGCCCTGAGGCCGCTTCCCCGCCGCCGTAAAGTGGAGAGCGGTCCAGTGCCGTATCGAGGAGGATGACCGCCGTGGCAGAAGAGCCTTCGGACACCCCGGAGACTGCCGAAGAAGAGCCGATCAAGCAGCGGAAGAACGGACTGTACCCCGGCGTGTCCGACGAGCTTGCCGAGAACATGAAGAGCGGCTGGGCCGACACCGAGCTGCGTGACCTCCAGCCCATCGCCCAGGCCGCCGAGACCGCCGCCCGCCGGGCCGCGCTGTCCGCGCGCTTCCCGGGCGAGCGGCTGGTGATCCCCGCGGGCAACCTGAAGACCCGCTCGAACGACACCGAGTACGCCTTCCGCGCCTCCGTCGAGTACGCCTACCTCACCGGCAACCAGACCGAGGACGGCGTCCTGGTCCTGGAGCCCAAGGGCGAGGGCCACGAGGCGACGATCTACCTCCTGCCGCGTTCGAACCGGGAGAACGGCGAGTTCTGGCTGGACGGCCAGGGCGAGCTGTGGGTCGGCCGCCGGCACTCCCTCACCGAGGCGGAGCAGCTGTACGGCATCCCCGCCTCCGACGTGCGCGAGCTGGCCGGGGCGCTGCGCGAGGCCACGGGCCCGGTGCGGGTCGTGCGCGGGTACGACGCCGGCATCGAGGCCGCGCTGACCGACAAGGTCACCGCCGAGCGCGACGAGGAGCTGCGGGTCTTCCTCTCCGAGGCGCGGCTGGTCAAGGACGACTTCGAGATCGGCGAGCTCCAGAAGGCCGTCGACTCGACCGTGCGCGGCTTCGAGGACGTGGTGAAGGTCCTCGACAAGGCCGAGGCGACCTCCGAGCGGTACATCGAGGGCACGTTCTTCCTCCGCGCGCGGGTGGAGGGCAACGACGTCGGCTACGGCACGATCGCCGCGGCCGGCCCGCACGCCTGCACGCTGCACTGGGTGCGCAACGACGGACCCGTGCGGTCGGGCGATCTGCTGCTGCTCGACGCGGGTGTGGAGACGCACACGTACTACACCGCCGACGTGACGCGCACGCTGCCCGTCAACGGGCGGTTCAGCGAGATCCAGCGGAAGATCTACGACGCCGTGTACGAGGCCCAGGAGGCCGGGATCGCGGCGGTGCGGCCGGGCGCGAAGTACCGGGACTTCCACGACGCCGCGCAGCGGGTGCTGGCCGAGAAGCTGGTCGAGTGGGGGCTGGTCGAGGGGCCGGTGGAGCGGGTGCTGGAGCTGGGGCTCCAGCGGCGGTGGACGCTGCACGGGACCGGGCACATGCTCGGGATGGACGTGCACGACTGCGCTGCCGCGCGGACCGAGACGTATGTCGACGGTGTGCTGGAGCCGGGGATGTGCCTGACGGTCGAGCCGGGGCTGTACTTCCAGGCCGATGATCTGACGGTGCCGGAGGAGTACCGGGGTATCGGTGTGCGGATCGAGGACGACATCCTCGTGACGGAGGACGGCAACCGGAATCTGAGTGCGGCGTTGCCTCGTCGGGCGGACGAGGTCGAGGCGTGGATGGCGTCCGTCAAGGGTTGAGTCCCGGGTTCGGGTGTGTGGGGACTGGTCGCGCAGGTCCCCGCGCACCTGAAGACCAGGGCACCTCTGGTCGTAAAAACCCCAGGTCAACGGTGCTTGACGTGTGAGATCATGGCCGACCTTGCCGGTCCGACTCGGGGAACAGGCGCGATCATCATGAAGAACGTCCAGACGGCGCTGACCATGCAGGACGCCATCCTCACCCTGCAGAAGTACTGGAGCGACAACGGCTGCATGATCACGCAGCCGTTGAACACCGAGGTCGGAGCGGGTACGGCCAACCCGGCCACGGCGCTGCGGGTGCTCGGTCCCGAGCCGTGGAGCGTCGCCTACGTCGAGCCGAGCGTGCGGCCGGACGACTCGCGCTACGGCGAGAACCCCAACCGGCTCCAGACCCACACCCAGTTCCAGGTCATCCTCAAACCCGA
Organism: Streptomyces africanus; assembly: GCF_030816955.1. Taxonomy (NCBI): domain Bacteria; kingdom Bacillati; phylum Actinomycetota; class Actinomycetes; order Kitasatosporales; family Streptomycetaceae; genus Streptomyces; species Streptomyces africanus. The sequence continues at coordinate 4,254,811 of NZ_JAUSYP010000001.1, forward strand.
CCCGGGCAACCCGCAGGAGCTGTACCTGGGCAGCCTGAAGGCGCTCGGTGTCGACCTGGGCGCGCACGACGTGCGGTTCGTCGAGGACAACTGGGCCTCGCCCGCGCTCGGCGCCTGGGGGCTCGGCTGGGAGGTCTGGCTGGACGGCATGGAGATCACCCAGTTCACCTACTTCCAGCAGGTCGGCGGTGTCGCCCTGGACCCGGTGTCGGTGGAGATCACGTACGGCCTCGAACGCATCCTGATGAACCTCCAGGGCGCGTCCCACTTCAAGGACATCGTCTACGCGCCGGGCATCACGTACGGGGAGGTGTTCGGGCAGAACGAGTACGAGATGAGCCGCTACTACCTCGACGACGCCGACCTCGACACCAACCACCGGCTGTTCGAGGCGTACGCGGCCGAGGCCCGGCGCCTGCTCGACCTGGAGCTGCCGGTCCCGGCGTACACGTACGTGCTCAAGTGCAGCCACACCTTCAACGTGCTCGACGCGCGGGGTGCGATCAGCACCACCGAGCGGGCCAAGGCGTTCGCGCTGATGCGCGGCCTGACGCACGAGTCGGCCAAGCTGTGGGAGCGGCGGCGGGCGGCTCTGGAGCATCCGCTCGGGGTGGCGGCCGCGCCGGCCCCGGCCCAGCGGGCCGCGCTGCCCAAGGTGCCCGACGCCGAGACACTGCTGTTCGAGATCGGCGTGGAGGAACTGCCGTACGCCGACGTCCCCGCCACCACCGAGGCGGTGCGCGAGTCGGTCACCGCCAAGCTGGCCGCGACCCGGCTGGGGCACGGCGCGATCACCGTGATGGCCACGCCACGCCGGATCGTGATCACCGTCGAGGGCGTGCAGCCGCGCGAGCGGGACACCATGCGGACCGTGCGCGGCCCCAAGGTCGCCGCCGCCTTCAAGGACGGCGCTCCGACGCCCGCCCTGCTGGGCTTCGCGCGCAGTCAGGGGGCCGAGCCGACCGACGTGCGGATCGTCGACGTCAAGGGTGTCGAGTACGTGGCCGTCACCCGGCACGAGGAGGGCCGTCCGGCCGTCGAGGTGCTCAGCGATCTGCTGGCCGAGGTCGTGTCGGGGCTGCGCGCCGGCCGCAACATGCGGTGGAGCGACCCGGGTCTGTCGTTCTCACGGCCCGTGCGCTGGCTGCTCGCGCTGCTGGGCCGTACTCCCCTGCCCGTGGTGGTCTCCTCGCTCGCCGCGAGCGACACCACGCGGGTGCAGCGCCAGGCCCCTTACCCGGAGGTCCGGGTGACCTCCGCCGAGGGCTACCCGCACTTCCTGCACATGCACGGCATCCTGCTCGACCGGGACGCCCGGCGCGGTGCGGTGGTCCGTGGTGCCCTGGAGGCGGCCGCCGAGGTCGGCGGGCGGATCGACGTGGAGGGTCAGGCCGATCTGGTCGACGAGATCACCGACATCCTGGAGTTCCCGTACGCCGTGCGGGGGTCGTTCGACGAGCGCTACCTGGAACTGCCCGCGAGCGTCCTGACCACCGTGATGCGCAAGCACCAGCGCTACCTCCCGGTGCTGGACGGCGAGCGGCTGATGCCGCACTTCGTCACCTTCGCCAACGCCCTGTGCGACGACGACGTGGTGCGGGCGGGCAACGAGGCGGTGCTGCGGGCCCGTTACGAGGACGCCGCGTTCTTCTGGCGGGCGGATCTGAAGGTGGCTCCGGAGGAGTTCCGGCGGCGGCTGGACAAGCTGACGTTCGAGGACCGGCTCGGTACGGTCGCCGACCGCGCCGATCGTCTCGCTTCCCTCGCCCTGGACCTGGCCGGGCGGGCCGGGCTCGGGGAGGAGACGGTGGAGGTCGTGCGGCGGGCCGGTGCACTGGCGAAGTTCGATCTGGCGTCGCAGATGGTGATCGAGTTCTCCGGACTGGCCGGGGTGATGGCCGAGGAGTACGCGCGCCGGGCCGGTGAGTCCGCCGAGGTCGCTCGAGCCCTGGCCGAGATGGAGCTGCCGCGCTCCGCCGGTGGCGCGCTGCCGGCCGGGAACGCGGGTGCCGTGCTGTCGCTCGCCGACCGGTTCGACCTGGTGACGGGCATGTTCGTGATCGGGGCCGCGCCGACCGGGAGCTCCGATCCGTACGGGGTGCGCCGGGCCGCGATCGGGCTGCTGAACGTGCTGCGGAGTCTTCCCGCCGTGGCCGGCGTGCGGGTGAGCGAGGGGCTGCGCGCGGCGGCCGTACGGTACGCCGCGCAGGGTGTCGAGGTGCCCGCCGAGCGGGTCGCCGAGGCCGCCGAGCTGATCACCCGGCGCTACGAGCAGCAGCTCACGGACGCCGGGCACGAGCACCGGCTCGTGCAGGCCGTCCTGGTGTGGGCCGACCGGCCCTCCCACGGCGACCGCACCCTGGCCACGCTGGAGCGGCACATCGGCACGGAGGAGTTCGAGGCACTCGCTGCCGCGTTCCAGCGGGTGGTGCGCATCCTTCCCGAGGGCGGCGTCGATGCGGCGGATCCGTCTCTGCTGACCGCGCCCGCGGAGCTGCGTCTCGTCGAGCGCGCCGACGCCGTACGCCAGGCCCTGCACGGCCGCGAGGACGACCTCGGCGCACTGATCGAGGTCTCCGCCCCGCTGGTCGAAGCGATCAGCGCCTTCTTCGACGAGGTGCTGGTGATGGACCCCGATCCGGCGGTCCGCGCGGCGCGGCTGGCGCTGCTCACACAGGTGGCGGAGCTGGCGCGGACGACGCTGGACTGGAGTGCGCTGTAGGGGACGGATGGCGGGAGGGCCGGTGTTTCACGTGAAACACCGTCTCCGAGCCGATCGGGCGTCGGTGAAGGTCAGACCGCCATCAGCGGCGCGGCGTCCTTCCGCCATTTGAGGACCTTGTCGAAGCTCACCACGGCCCCGCCCCGGCCCGGCTTGTTGCCGATGTGGACATGGTCGGCGAGCTGCTCGATGAGGCACAGCCCTCTGCCGTTCTCCGCGTCGGCGTGCGCGGGCCGGATCGGCGGGCGTGACCGGCCGGCGGAAGCCGCGGGGAACCCCGGGCCCGCGTCGGCGACCTCGATCCGGCACTTCTCACCGTCGAGGTACGCCGTGACCCGGTACGCCTCCGAACCGGGACCGCCGCGTGCCGTGTCCCCGCCGTGCTCCACGGCGTTCGCGCAGGCCTCGCTGAGGGCGACGGAGAGGTCGTAGGAAATGTCGGGATCGACGCCCGCGGTCTCCATCGTGCCGATCAGAAGGCGCCTGGCGAGCGGCACGCTCGCAGCTTCGCGCCGCAGATGGAGTGACCACCAGATGCTCATGCTCCAGCCTCCTGGCCGCGGCTCGACATACCGTTACGTATTGCCCTGAGTCCCCGCATGTAAGCGTGAAGTTGACGTGACGCCGCCCATACGGCGGATGCGCCCTAGCCCTGATCGGTGTATGTGGAGGGACGGGTGGGGCCAGAGGGTGACGTTCCGGTCGTACGGCATCTTGCGGACCTGCCGCACGAGGCCTGGGTGACCAGTGCGATGATGAGCCCGCCATGACTGCCCCCCACGCGTGCGCGACGCGCTCCGGACTCGCACTCCGGATCCTGCGGGCCGCGGTGTTCGCCGCGGTCTGTGTCGTGCTGGCCGGGGCAGGTCACGCGCTCGCCTCCTGCGACGGCATTCCGCTGTGGACGCTGGGCGCCGGGTTCCTCGGGGTGCTCGCCGTGGCGGCGCCGTTCGCCGGGCGCGTGCGCTCGCTGCCGGGGATCGCAGCGCTGCTCGCGGCCGGCCAGACGGTGTTGCACACGCTGTTCGGGCTCGGTCAGCACGGCACCGCCGCCGCATCGTCGGTGCCCGCGGGAACCAGTGACGCCACGCTGGTCCAGCAGGCCGCGCGGTTCGTGTGCGGCACGACGGCCGCGGCGATCAGCCCCGTGCAGGCGCACAAAATCCTCACCGACGCCCGGATCCAGCCGGCCACGGGTGCGCACACGCACCTGCCGTCGGACACCGGGGCGTCGGCCTCGCTGTGGCCGTCCCTGCCGATGCTGATCGGCCACGTCCTCGCGGCGATCGCCGCCGGCTGGCTGCTGCGCCACGGCGACCTGGCCCTGCTGCGGCTCACCGAACTGTCGGCGCAGGGGGTCACCGAAGGCGCGCTCGTGCGCTCCCTGCGGGCCGCACTCGCGCTGGTGCGCGCCCTGCGCGCCGGGTTGCCGGGAGCGCCGGAGGCAGGTCCGCGCCCTGTGCACGCCGTGCGGCCGGCCCCTGCGATGCCCCGCACGACCGCACTTCAGCACACGGTGATCCGGCGCGGCCCGCCGGCCGCCACGGCTCGCGCCTCCGCACTCGCCCTCGCCGCCTGACGCGACGCGACCACCACTCCGCCTTTTCGTACGATCCGCTTGATCCGTTACATCCAGTTGATTCGCTCGACTCGTGTGACTCGGATGATTCGGACGGCTTGGAGGAGGGCCGCCGTCGTGCGGCACGCGCGCGTGCGCGCATCCCTCTTCACCCTCCCGACTCGACTCACAGCGGAGTGCTCCCTTCCATGAAGGCTTCCCGTATCGCCGCGGCCGGTGCCGCCGCCGGTGTCACCGTTCTCGCCCTGTCCGTCCCCGCCTTCGCGCACGTCAGCGTGCAGCCCGAGGGCACCGCCGCCAAGGGCGGCTACGCGGTCGTCGACTTCAAGGTCCCCAACGAGCGGGACGACGCCTCGACCACCAAGCTCGAGGTCACCTTCCCCACCGACCACCCGCTGGCCTCGGTGATGCCGGAGCCGATGCCCGGCTGGAAGATCGACGTCACCAAGTCCAAGCTGGACAAGCCGCTGGAGCTGCACGGCGAGAAGATCTCCGAGGCCGTCACCAAGGTCACCTGGACCGCCGACGGCAAGGGCATCGAGCCCGGCTACTTCGAGAAGTTCCCGCTCTCGATCGGCCAACTGCCCGAGGACACCGACCAGCTGGTCTTCAAGGCCCTCCAGACGTACTCCAACAAGGAAGTCGTCCGCTGGATCGAGGTGCCGCAGGAGGGCCAGGAGGAGCCCGACAACCCGGCCCCGGTGCTGGAGCTGTCCGCCGCCTCCGAGGACGGGCACCACGCCTCCTCGGGCGACGAGGCCTCCGACGCCAAGTCGGCCGAGAAGGCCTCCGCCGACACCGCCGCCTCCGACTCCGCCTCCTCCGACAGCACCGACACCACCGCCCGCGTGCTGGGCATCGTCGGCATCGTGGTCGGCGCGGCGGGCGTCGCCTACGGCGTGCTGGCCGGGCGTCGGCGCACCAACGCCTGACGCCGTTTCCGTTGCAACGGCGCGCGCCGGATTCCCGCCCCCCCGGGCGGGGCACCCCCGGTGCGCGCCGGGTCACCGACATCTGGGACATTTCTCTATGCGCACCAAGACCTTCGCCGCGGCCGCTCTGCTCGCCGCGGCCTCCCTGACCCTCACCGCCTGCGGCAGCGGCAACGACAGCGACAAGCCCGTCGCCGTCGTCTCGGAGCAGGCCGGCAGCGACAAGGCCGCCACCGTCCTCGACAAGCCGTTCGAGAAGCCGGACCTGGTCCTCACCGACACGCAGGGCAAGAAGTACGACCTCCGCAAGGAGACCGAGGGCAAGCCCACGCTGATCTACTTCGGCTACACCCACTGCCCCGACGTGTGCCCGTCGACCATGAGCAACATCGCCGTGGCCAAGAAGCAGCTGCCCAAGGCCGAACAGGACGAACTGCGCGTCGTGTTCGTCACCACCGACCCGGACCGTGACAAGCCGGCCGAGCTCGGCAAGTGGCTCAAGGGCATCGACCCCCAGTTCATCGGCCTCACCGGCGACTTCCCGACCATCCAGGCCGGCGCCCGCACCCTCGGCATCTCCATCGACCCGCCGCACAAGGACAAGAACGGCAAGATGGTCTCCGAGCACGGCACCCAGGTCATCGCGTTCTCGCCGAAGACCGACGGCGGCTATGTCCTCTACGGCGAGGACGCCACCGTCGACGACTACACCAAGGACCTCCCCGAGATCGTCAAGGGGCAGAAGCCGTGAGGCGGCGACTCGGCCCGACAGCCCTCGTCATGGCCGGGGCACTGGCCCTGGCGGGCTGCGGCGGCTCGGACTCGGACTCCGGGAACTCCGGTTCCGGGAGCGGCAAGGCGGAACTCTCCGTGAGCTCCGCGTACATGCCGCAGCCCGTCTCCGACGAGATGGCGGCCGGCTTCTTCACCGTCACCAACAAGGGCGGGGCCGCCGACGAGCTGACCTCGGTCACCAGCGACGCCGCCGGACAGGTCACCGTGCACGAGACCTCCGGCGGTGCCATGCAGGAGGTCAAGAGCCTCAAGGTCCCCGCCCACGGCGAACTCGTGCTGAAGAGCGGCGGCAACCACCTGATGTTCGAACAGCTGAAGCGGAAGCCGAAGGAAGGCCAGACGGTCGCCGTCGAGCTCCACTTCGCCCACTCCGGCCCGGTCAAGGTCGAGATGCCGGTGAAGTCGGCGACCTACACCCCGAAGACCGGACACTGAGGGAGGGACCACTGTGACGCAGACCATCGCCCCCCGCGTCCGGACCGTCGTGCTGCTGCTCCTTGCCGCGGCCTGCGCACTCCTCGCCGGCGCCGGTCCGGCCTCCGCGCACGCCGCGCTGACCGGCAGCGACCCCGCACAGGGGGCGGTGGTCGACGAGGCCCCGGCCCGGGTCTCGCTCACCTTCTCCGAGCAGGTCGCGCTGTCCGACGGCTCGCTGCGCGTGCTCGACCCCGAGGGCAAGCGCGTCGACGCGGGCGAGCCGTCCGGCGTCAGCGGCACGACCTACGCCGTGCGGCTCCACTCCGGCCTGCCCGACGGCACCTACACGGTCGCCTACCAGGTGGTGTCCGCGGACAGCCATCCCGTCGCCGGTGCCTACACCTTCTCCATCGGCGCCCCGTCCAAGACGTCCGTGTCGGTCTCCGGGAAGAGCGCCGACGACGGCGTGGTCGGCTGGCTGTACGGCTTCGGACGGTACGTGTCCTACGCCGGGTTCATCGTCCTGGCCGGCGGCGCCGCCTTCGTCCTCGCCTGCTGGCCGCGCGGCTCCGGGGTTCGGCCCGTGCAGCGGTTCGTCGTCTCCGGGTGGCTCGCCCTCACCGCCGCCACCCTCGCCCTGCTGCTCCTGCGGGGCTCCTTCACCGGCTCCGGGAAGGTCGCCGACGTCTTCGACTTGTCCCTGCTCGGGCAGGTGCTCCAGACCAAGACCGGCGCCGCCCTGGTGTCCCGGCTGCTGCTGCTCGCCGCGGCGGCGCTGTTCATCGCCGTGCTGTTCGGGGCCTACGACAAGCGCGAGGATCCCCAGGAGAAGCGGGACCTGACCTTCGGGCTCGCGATCGGCGGCGTCGTCGTGGCGGCCGGGCTCGCCGCGAGCTGGGCGATGTCCGAGCACGCCTCGGTCGGGCTCCAGGCGGGCATCGCCATGCCGGTCGACGTCCTCCATCTGCTGGCCGTCGCCGCGTGGCTCGGCGGGCTGGGCGCACTGCTGGTCGCCCTGTACCGGGCCCCGGCCGACGCGCCCGTCGACGCGTCGGCCGTACGCCGCTTCTCGCGCGTCGCCTTCGGCAGCGTCCTCGCGCTGATCGCGACCGGGACGTACCAGTCCTGGCGCCAGCTCGGCTCCTGGTCGGCCTTCACCGACACCCGGTACGGACAGCTGCTCCTCGCCAAGATCGCGCTCGTGGCCGTCCTGGTCGGCGTCGCGTGGATCTCCCGCCGGTGGACCGGACGGCTGGCCGAGACGGTGCCGGCACCCGTGGAGCGGGAGAAGGCACGGGTCGGAGCAAAGACCGATGTCTCTGGTGAGGCCGCTGGTAGCGCCGGGCCCGATGCGACCGGCAATGCACGGACCGCCACGGACGCGGAGGCCGACGCCGACTCCGGCACCGACCGCGACTCCGGCGAGCAGCCCGATGCCGAGCCCGCCGATCCCGAGCGGGCAGCGCAGCTCGCCCGGCAGCGGGCCGCCCTGGACGCCGCCCGGCAGAAGCGGCTGCGGGACGCCGACCCCAACCGCTTCGGCCTGCGCCGCTCCGTGCTGGCCGAGGCCGGCATCGCGGTCGTCCTGCTCGCCGTCACCACCGTCCTCACCCAGACCGAGCCGGGACGCACGGAGGAGGAGGCCAAGGCGGCCACGTCGTCCTCCGTGTCCACCTCGCCCGACACGGGCGCCTCCGGTGCGCTGACCCTGAACATGCCCTTCGACACCGGCGGCAAGGACGGCAAGGGCATCGTCACGGTCGACCTCGACCCCGCACGCGTGGGCGACAACGAGATGCACGTCTACGTGGAGCGACCCAACGGCCGGGCCTTCGACATCCCCGAGGTGAAGGTCGAGTTCACCCTCAAAGCCAAGGACATCGGGCCGCTGCCCGTCGTCCCCGACCACCTCGCAACCGGACACTGGTCGGCGAACGGAGTGCAGATCCCCATGGCCGGCGACTGGAAGGTCGACGTGACCGTGCGGACCTCCGACATCGACGAGGTGACCGTCTCCAAGAACGCGCAGATCGGCTGAACCACCATGGCTGACCAGTCCATTCCGGAAGCCCGCACTCCCCGCACCACCCCGGGGGAGACCGAAGCGGCGCCGACCGGCGACGGCATCTCACGGCGACGCCTGCTCGGCACCGCCGGTGCCACCGGGCTCGTGCTCGGCACGGCAGGCGCGGCCGTCGGATACGCCGCCGTCCCCTCCGACGCCGCCGCCCCGCTCACCTCGCTCGGCACCGACCGGGCGATGTTTCACGGGAAACATCAGCCCGGCATCACCGACGGCCTCCAGGCCCGCGGCCATCTCGTCGCCTTCGACCTGGCGGCGGGCGCCGGCCGCAAGGAAGCCGCCGCCCTGCTGCGCCGCTGGTCGCAGACGGCCCGGCGGCTGATGGCCGGCGAGCCGAGCCCGCACGACGACACCGACGTGGCCCGCGACGCCGGACCCTCGTCACTGACCATCACCTTCGGCTTCGGCCACAGTTTCTTCGGCAGGACCGGCCTGGAGAAGCAGCGCCCGACCGCCCTGGACCCGCTGCCCGAGTTCTCCTCCGACCACCTCGACAAGAACCGCAGCAACGGCGACCTGTGGGTGCAGATCGGCGCCAACGACGCCCTCGTGGCCTTCCACGCCCTGCGCGCCATCCAGAAGGACGCGGGCGCGGCGGCCCGGGTCCGCTGGCAGATGAACGGCTTCAACCGCTCGCCGGGCGCCACCGCCCACCCCATGACCGCCCGCAACCTGATGGGCCAGATCGACGGCACCCGCAATCCGAAACCGTCCGACGCCGACTTCGCCCAGCGGATCTTCGTGCCCGAGAAGGGCGACCCGGCCTGGATGGCGAACGGCTCCTACGCCGTCGTACGCCGCATCCGCATGCTCCTCGACGACTGGGAGAAGCTCTCCGTCAAGGCGCAGGAGGACGTGATCGGCCGCCGCAAGTCCGACGGGGCGGCCCTGTCCGGCGGCACGGAGACGACCGCGATGGACCTGGAGAAGACGGACGCCAAGGGCGATCTCGTCGTCCCGATCAACGCCCACGCCCGGATCACCCGGCCCGACCAGAACGGCGGCGCGGCGATGCTCCGCCGCCCGTTCTCCTTCCACGACGGCATCGACCCGGACGGCGTCCCGGACGCGGGCCTGCTCTTCATCTGCTGGCAGGCCGATCCGCTGCGCGGCTTCGTACCGGTGCAGCGCAAGCTCGACCGCGGCGACGCCCTGTCGCAGTTCATCCGGCACGAGTCGAGCGGACTGTTCGCGGTGCCCGGTGGGGCCGCGGAAGGCGAGTATGTGGGGCAGAAGTTGCTTGAGGGGTGACAGTCGAGCTGTGTGCGCGTTGTGGGGGATAGCGCTTCCGCAAGCCCATTAGGGTGAGGTCATGCCAGCGAGCTATGCGTATCTCGGCCCCGAGGGCACCTTCACCGAAGTCGCCCTGCGCACGCTTCCCGAGGCCGCCACCCGGGAGCTCATCCCGTACGTGTCCGTCCAGTCCGCGCTCGACGCCGTACGTCTCGGCGAGGCCGAGGCCGCGTTCGTGCCGATCGAGAACTCCGTCGAGGGCGGCATCACGACCACCCTCGACGAGCTGGTCGCCGGCGCGCCTCTGATGATCTACCGCGAGGTGCTGCTGTCGATCACCTTCGCGCTGCTGGTCCGCCCGGGCACGAAGCTGTCGGACATCAAGACCGTCTCCGCGCACCCGGCCGCCCAGCCTCAGGTGCGCAACTGGCTGAAGAAGCACCTGCCGGACGCCCACTGGGAGTCGGCCGCCTCCAACGCGGACGCCGCCCGGCTGGTCCAGGAGGGCCAGTACGACGCCGCCTTCGCCGGTGAGTTCGCCGCCGCCCGCTATGGCCTTGAGGCCCTGGAGACCGGGATCCACGACGCGGAGAACGCCCAGACGCGGTTCGTGCTGGTCGGCCGTCCCGCGCGGCCCGCGGCGCCCACCGGCGCGGACAAGACCTCCGTCGTGCTCTGGCAGCGCGACGACCACCCGGGCGGCCTGCGCGACCTGCTGGGCGAGTTCGCCACCCGCGGCATCAACCTGATGCTGCTCCAGTCCCGGCCCACCGGCGCGGGCATCGGCAACTACTGCTTCTGCATCGACGCCGAGGGTCATATCTCCGACCGCCGGGTGGCCGAGGCCCTGATGGGCCTGAAGCGGATCTGCCTCCAGGTGCGCTATCTCGGCTCCTACCCGCGCGCGGGCCTGGAGCCCGGGGATGTCCAGCCGCCGCGGCTGGGGACGTCGGACGACGAGTTCGTGGCGGCTGCGGACTGGGTGGCGCGGTGCCAGGACGGCCGGTTCTAGGACCGGTCCCAGCGGGTTTCAGGTCGGTCGCACCTGCTGATTGCCGTTGTCCACAGAAGTTATCCACAGGCCAGCTTCTCGACCTGGGGACAAGTCGACAACGAAGCGTGAGTCAGTCGACAAATCGCCCTGCACACCTCTGATGCGTCCATCGACGGGCAGGTCACCCTTCGTCCACCGTTTTCCCTTGCGTAACTCTTGAGGGTGACTCATTTCCACTCGAAAGTGAGGGTAGAGCGGGTTTACACCGGGAATTCTTCGGCGTGGCAGGGCCTTCCGGAGTGATCAATTCCGAAGTCCACAGATCTTCCACACAGCCTGTGGATAACTCTTCGGCGGGTGTGGATCCCTGTGGACAACCGGAGCCCAAGTCCCGTTCCCCCCAAGGGATTCGAGTCAACACCGCGCCCTGCTGGTGCCTCGTTCCGGGGAAAGACGGTCGGTTTATTGACACAGTGTGCAATTGCCGCATAGCGGTACGTAAGCCACACCCGTAATAGTGAGTCGTGGGCGGTCACCCCACACCGGTAGCCTTGAGCGCGTGATTGACCTTCGCCTGCTCCGTGAGGACCCCGACCGTGTGCGCGCGTCGCAGCGCGCCCGTGGAGAGGACGTCGCGCTCGTCGACTCCCTCCTGTCTGCCGACGAGCGGCGCAGGTCATCCGGCGTCCGCTTCGACGAGCTGCGCGCCGAGCAGAAGGCGCTCGGCAAGCTCATCCCCAAGGCGTCCGGAGACGAGAAGGCCGAGCTGCTGAAGAAGGCCGGCCAGCTCGCCGCCGACGTCAAGGCCGCCGACGCGGAGCGCGACGCCGCGGCCTCCGAGACCCAGGAGCTGCTCCAGAAGCTCGGCAACCTCGTCCACCCGGACGTGCCCGTGGGCGGCGAGGAGGACTTCGTCACGCTGGAGACGCACGGCACGATCCGCGACTTCGCCGCCGAGGGCTTCGAGCCCAGGGACCACCTGGAGCTCGGCCAGATCCTCGGCGCGATCGACGTGGAGCGCGGCGCCAAGGTCTCCGGCTCGCGCTTCTACTTCCTGACCGGCGTGGGCGCCCTGCTGGAGCTCGCCCTGGTGAACGCGGCGATGGCCCAGGCCACCGCGGCCGGCTTCACGCCGATGCTGACCCCGGCCCTGGTGCGCCCCCAGTCCATGGCGGGCACGGGCTTCCTCGGCCAGGCCGCCCAGGACGTCTACCACCTCGCCGACGACGACCTCTACCTGGTCGGCACGTCCGAGGTCCCCCTCGCCGCGTACCACATGGACGAGATCCTCGACGCCGACAAGCTGCCGCTGCGCTACGCGGGCTTCTCGCCCTGCTTCCGCCGCGAGGCCGGCTCGCACGGCAAGGACACCCGGGGCATCTTCCGCGTGCACCAGTTCGACAAGGTCGAGATGTTCTCCTACGTCGCCCCGGAGGACTCCCAGGCCGAGCACCAGCGGCTGCTGGAGTGGGAGAAGCAGTGGCTGACCTCGCTGGAGCTGCCGTACCGCGTGATCGACGTGGCGAGCGCCGACCTGGGCGCCTCGGCGTCGCGCAAGTTCGACTGCGAGGCCTGGATCCCGACCCAGGGCAAGTACCGCGAGCTGACCTCGACCTCGGACTGCACCGAGTTCCAGTCCCGCCGCCTGTCGATCCGTGTCCGTGAGGGCAAGCAGGTCCGCCCGCTGGCCACGCTCAACGGCACGCTGTGCGCCGTACCGCGCACGATCGTGGCGATCCTGGAGAACCACCAGCAGGCCGACGGCTCGGTGCGGGTGCCCGAGGTGCTGCGTCCGTACCTGGGCGGCCGGGAGGTCCTGGAGCCGGTGGCCAAGTGACCACCGACGGTTTCCCGTACCGGCTGATCGCGACCGACCTCGACGGGACGCTGCTGCGTTCGGACGAGTCGGTGTCGGCCCGTACCCGTGACGCGCTCGCCGCGGCCACCGCGGCGGGCGCCGCGCACATCGTCGTCACCGGCCGCGCGGTCCCGTGGACCCGGCACATCCTCGACGACCTCGGCTACCAGGGGTTGGCCGTCTGCGGCCAGGGCGCGCAGGTGTACGACGCCGGCGCCCACCGGCTGCTGACGTCGGTGACGCTGGACCGGCAGCTGGCCGGGGTGGCGCTGGCCAAGATCGAGGCGGAGGTCGGCCCGCTGTACCTGGCGGCGAGCCGCGACGGCCTGGACGGCGAGGTGCTGGTGGGCCCGGGCTACGCGGCGCACGGCAATCTGCCCGCGACCCCCTTCACGGACGCGTGGGACCTGTGGACCGCGCCCCTGAACAAGCTCTACATCCAGCATCCGACGCTCTCGGACGACGAGCTGTGCGAGGCGGCCACGCGCACCGCCGGCGGTTTCGTCACCGTCGTCATGGCGGGCGAGGGCATCGTCGAACTCCTGCCCCTGGGCCTGTCCAAGGCGACCGGCCTCTCCCTGGCGGCGCGTCGGCTCAAGGTGAAGGCGGCCGACACGATCGCCTTCGGCGACATGCCCAACGACATACCGATGTTCGCCTGGGCCTCTTACGGTGTCGCGATGGCGGACGCCCATGAGGAACTGAAGGCGGTCGCCGACGAGGTGACGTCCTCCAACGAGGAGGACGGTATCGCGGTGGTGCTGGAGCGGTTGCTGGGCTGAGCCTTCGTGTCGCGTGTGCGGCGGAGGATGCACGGATCGAACGTGCGCGGGCTTTCCAGCCCGACCGCGGTTCAGGGAACCGGTGCCTTGCCACTCGGCCAATCCTCCGGGTGGGCGGCCTCACGCGATGTGCGATTCGCGTGCTCGAAGCGGCCGCCCCGGGCAGCTCCCCGTGCGGGGCGGGCTCTACGGAGGGGTAGCGATCACTCCGGAACCCGCCGCGGGCTGCCCTGACGGGAGCTGGACGTACTGCCGTGCATGGACATCGTCCGGCTCCTCTCCCAGAACGTGACGCCGGACTCGTCGTCCGGCAGGAACACGACTACTCTGCCTGCCGGGCGAAAAGGACGCCACCGATTAAATCGGCGGTCGGACGGGGCCGGTCAGCGCTTGCGCCACCTGCGCCGCCGGGCCTTGCTGAAGAACCAGCCCGCGGGCGGCTCGTCGGAGCGCCAGGGCTGCGGTTCCGGTTCGTCGCGCCGCCAGCGGGCGGCGAGCATCCGGGCGCGGGCGGACGGCTCGGAGGTCTCGGCGGAGCGTATGAAGTCGTCGTCCAGGACGAGGTCGTCCCAGGAGTCGTCCCCGGACCCCGATCCCGACTGTCCGTGGTCGTCGTACTGAGCCCTCTCGCCCGCCATCCCCGTCCCTCCCAGCCGTCCAACTTCCGTGCGATATCCCTACATACCGTTCGCCCAGTGTGCCCTGACGGGGGTGAAGCCCCCGTCAGGGCCGGGGCACGTCACTCCTCGCCGGCGAGGGTCAGCGAGCGCAGCTTCTGACCGGCGTACCAGGTGGCCAGCACCGTGACGGCCACCAGCAGCACCGTCGCCGTGGTGAGGCCCACGTCGGAGGTCACCAGGTCGCCGCCGGAGACCTTCTGGGCCACGGCCAGCGCCCACTGCTGGACGCTCAGCGTGCGGGCGCCCGGCACCAGGGAGCCGAACAGGGCCTCCCAGACCAGCGCGTAGACGAGGCCGAACACCACCGCGTGCCGGGAGACCGTGCCGAGCAGCAGGAACAGGGCCGCGTACGCGATGGAGGCGACCAGTGCGGCCACCGTGTAGGCGACGGCGATCTGCTGGCCGTTGCCGTTCAGGATGAAGCCGGCGATGAGCGTCGGCACCGCGGAGAACACCATCGTCACGGCGATCGCGACGATCAGCTTGGTGAAGATGATCGTCGGCCGTTTGATCGGCTTGGACAGCAGGTACACCACCGAGCCGTCGTCGATCTCCGGCCCGATCGCGCCGGTTCCGGCGATGACGCCGATGATCGGCACCATCGTGGCGAGGGCGAGTCCGCCCAGCAGGTCCGCCGCCGTCTGGTCGTCCGCCCCGGCGAGGAAACGCACCACCACCGAGATGGCGATGAGCAGCAGCGGCAGGGCTCCGAGGATGAGGGCCCGGCGCCGGCCGAGCAGGGCCCGGTACGTGAGCCGGGCGACTGTGGGGTCGTACATCAGGGCCTCCTACGCCGCGACGAGGTACGAGAAGACGGACTCGAGGGACTCGTCGGACGGCGAGACCGTGAGCAGCCGGATGCCGTGGTCCCTGGCCACCCGCGGCAGCAGGGCCGTGAAGCGGCCGAAGTCGACGGCCTGGACGCGCAGCGCGCCCTCGGCGAGGTCGACCTCGATGCCGGACGTCGACGGGTCGGCGATCAGCGCGGCCGCGAGGGCGCGGTCGTCGCTGGAGCGCACCAGGTAGCGGTGCGGCCGGTCGGTCATCAGGCGGCGGATCTTGCGGAAGTCACCGCTGGCGGCGTGCCGGCCGGCGACGACGACCTCGATGTGCCAGGCGAGTTGCTCGACCTCTTCGAGGATGTGGGACGAGAACAGCACCGTGCGGCCCTCGTCGCCCATGCGCCGCAACAAGTCCATGAGCTGCATGCGCTGGCGCGGGTCCATGCCGTTGAACGGCTCGTCCAGCAGGAGCAGGGACGGGTCGTGGACCAGGGCGGAGGCCATCTTCACGCGCTGGCGCATGCCCTTGGAGTACGTCTGGATCTTGCGGTCCTGCGCGTACTCCATCTCGACCGTGGCGAGCGCCTTCTGGGCCGCCTTGGCGCCCAGGCCGTGCAGCTCGGCGTTGGCGAGGACGAACTCCTTCCCGGTGAGGAAGTCGTACATCGCCTCCCGCTCGGGGACGACGCCGATCTGCTGGTAGATCTGCTCGTTGCGCCACACCGCTTGGCCGTCGAGGGTGACCGTGCCGGTGGAGGGGGCCAGGAAGCCGCCCATCATGTTGATGAGGGTGGACTTTCCGGCGCCGTTGGGGCCGAGCAGACCGGTGACGCCGGGGCCGATGGTCATGGTGATGTCGTTGACGGCGACCACGTTGCCGAACCAGCGGGAGACGTGGTCGATGGAGAGCGTGGTCACAGTCCCACCTTCTTGTAGCGGCGCATCAGGAGGCCGTAGCTCGCCGCGATGAGGCCCAGGGCGACGAGGACGTAGACGAGGCCCTCGGCGGTGCTCGGGCCCACCCCGCTGGGGGAGGCGGAGGTCGCGCCCAGGAACGCGGACTGCACACCGTCGACGATCGTGATCGGCGAGAACAGTCCGATCCACGGCACGGCGTCGCCGCTGCCCTGGGTGTCGGCGATGGCCTGGAGGGTGGAGACCGCGCCGTAGGTGATGGTCAGCACGGCGATCACGGCCGCGATGCCGAAGCCGCGGCGCGGGGTGAACGACGCGATGACCAGGCCGATGCCGGCGAAGAGCAGTGAGAGCAGTGCCACGGAGACGAGTCCCTGTGCGAATCCCTTGGTCTGGTCGGCGAAGTCGAGCTTGGCCAGCAGCGCGCCCACGTAGAGCACGATCAGGGGAGCGGCCGTGAGGATGAACAGCGCCGAGGCGAGCGCCGCGAACTTGGCGCGGACGTAGTCGGCGGTCTCGATGGGCCGCGAGAAGTACAGCGGCACGGTCTTGAAGCGCAGGTCGCGCGAGACGGACTGAGGTGCCTGCGAGGCGACGTACAGGCTGATGACCGCCTGCATGATGATCGCGTAGCGCGTGTAGTCGACGGGCAGGGCCTTGGCCTTGGTGAAGACCGCGACGGCGACCATGATGGCCGCGGGCACGCACATCACCACGAACAGCAGCATCGGCAGCACCTTGGACTTCACCGAGCGGCCGAGGCCGTAGGAACCGCGCAGGGACTGCGAGTACAGGGAGCGGCGGGCGTAGGCGCGGCCCAGGCGGGGGCCGTCGTAGCTTCGGTAGCCGATGTTGTGGATGCGGGTCTGGTCACCCGGCGCCGGGGCGGATGTCCCCGTGGAGTGCTCAACCGCCATGGCCGACCGCCTCCTTCCGCTGCTCGTGCTGGTCACTGGTCGTGAACACCTCGGAGATGTGGTGCCGGCGCTGCTCCATGCGCACCAGGCCGAGCCCGAGGTCCGCGATCACGTCCCGGACCAGGTCGTACGTCTCCTCGCCCTGGGCGGTGAGCAGCAGGATGTGGCCGGCGCCCGGCAGGCCGCTGCCGTCCTCGACGCTCACCCCGCGCGCGTGCAGCGCGTCGCGCACCGCGCGGGTGCCGTCCGGGTGCTCGTCGGTGTCGGTGACCTCGATCGCGAGGGTCGTCGTGGTCTGGGTGAAGTCCGTGGTGGAGCTGGAACGCAGGAGCTTGCCGCCGTCGACGACCACGACGTGGTCGCAGGTGCGCTCCAGTTCGCCCAGCAGGTGCGAGGTGACCAGGACCGAGATGCCGAAGTCGGTGTGGATCCGGCGGATCAGGCCGAGCATCTCGTCGCGGCCGACCGGGTCGAGGCCGTTGGTCGGCTCGTCGAGGAAGACCAGCTGCGGGTCGTGGACGAGGGCCTGGGCGAGCTTCACACGCTGCTTCATGCCGGTCGAGTAGCCGCCGATGGGGCGGTAGCGCTCCTCGTACAGGCCGACGTGCCGCAGGGTGTCGGCGGTGCGCTCGCGTGCGGCCGTGGGCGGCAGGCCGGACATGCGCGCCATGTGGACGACGAACTCGGTGGCCGAGACGTCCGGCGGCAGGCAGTCGTGCTCGGGCATGTAGCCGACCCGCTCGCGGATGTCGGCGCCCTTGGTGGCGACGTCGAGGCCGAGCACTTCGGCGCGGCCCTCGGTGGCGGGGGACAGACCCAGCAGGATCTTGATCAGTGTGGACTTGCCGGCTCCGTTGGCTCCGACGAGTCCGGTCACACCGGGCCCGACGTCCACGGAGAGCCGGTCAAGAGCGGTCACCCGGGGGAACCGCTTGCTCAGGCTTTCGGTCGCGATCACAGTCACGCTTAGAAGGTACGGGCCGCAATCGTGGCGGTCGTCACTCCGCAGAGCTGTCTTCAGGTCAACCTGGAGTAGTACGGGCCCTTAGGGGACCTGGTTCTCGAGAGTTACCACGACCGGGAGTCTCCTGTTGACGAACCCTCTAACAACTGTCAGATTCGCCGGATGACGTTGCTCACGGGCGCGCGGGAGCGCCGGGTGCGGACCGGCGGGGTCGAGCTGTGCGTGGCCGAGGTCGGTGATCCGCGGCGGCCGACGGTGGTCCTGGTGCACGGCTACCCCGACAGCAAAGAGGTGTGGTCCGAGGTCGCCGCGCGTCTCGCCGGGCACTTCCACGTGGTGGCGTACGACGTCCGCGGCCACGGGCGGTCGACGGCACCGCGGCCGCTGCGGGGCGGGTTCACGCTGGAGAAGCTGACGGACGACTTCCTGGCCGTCGCGGACGCGGTCAGCCCGGACCGGCCGGTGCATCTGGTCGGGCACGACTGGGGCTCGGTGCAGGGCTGGGAGTTCATCACCGTGCAGCGCACCGAGGGCCGCATCGCGTCCTTCACCTCGATGTCCGGGCCGTCCCTGGACCACTTCGGCCTCTGGATCGACAGCCGTGTGAAGCGGCCCACCCCGCGCCGGATCGGACAGCTCCTCGGGCAGGGCGCCAGGTCCTGGTACGTGTACCTGCTGCAGACGCCGGTGCTGCCCGAGCTGGCCTGGCGCGGCCCGCTGGGCAAGCGCTGGCCGGGGGTTCTGGAGCGCGTCGAGAAGATGCCCCGGGGTGACTACCCGACCTCGTCCCTGCCGTCGGACGCGGCACACGGGGCCTGGCTGTACCGGGACAACGTACGGCCCCGGCTGCGCAGGCCACGCACGGACGCGTACGCGCACGCGCCCGTGCAGGTCGTGACGCCCCTGGAGGACCGGTTCCTGTCGGAGCGGCTCACCGACGGGCTGGAGCAGTGGGTTCCGGAGTTGACCCGCAGGACCGTGCAGGCGGGGCACTGGATCCCACGCACCCGTCCGGATCTGCTGGCTTCGTGGATCGAGGAGTTCGTGACGTCCGTGGAGAGCGGACGGTCCCCGGCGCCGGCGCGCGGCAGGCACGCCCAGCGGTTCGGCGGACAGCTCGTCCTGGTCACCGGGGCGGGCAGCGGCATCGGGCGGGCGACGGCGCTGGCGTTCGCCGAGAACGGCGCGCGCGTGGTCGCCGTCGACCGGAACGCTCAGGCGGCGGCCCGCACCGCCGAGTCGTGCCGCCTGACGGGCGCTCCAGCGGCCTGGGCGGAGACGGTCGACGTCTCCGACGAGCAGGCCATGGAGAAGCTCGCCGAGAAGGTCACCACCGAGTACGGCGTGGTGGACGTCCTCGTGAACAACGCCGGGATCGGACTGTCCGGTTCCTTCTTCGACACCACGCCGGAGGACTGGAAGAAGATCCTCGACGTCAACCTGTGGGGCGTGATCCACGGCTGCCGGCTCTTCGGCCGGCGGATGACCGGGCGCGGGCAGGGCGGCCACATCGTCAACGTGGCGTCGGCCGCGGCGTACCAGCCGTCCCGGGCGCTGCCCGCGTACAGCACCTCCAAGGCGGCCGTCCTCATGCTCAGCGAGTGCCTGCGGGCGGAACTCGCCGGGCAGGGGATCGGCGTGACGGCGGTCTGTCCCGGCTTCGTCAACACGGCGATCACGTCCACGGCGCACTTCGCCGGGGTCGAGGCAGGTGAGGAGAAACGGCTCCAGCAGCGTGCCGCCCGTCTGTACGGGCTGCGGAACTACCCGCCGGAGAAGGTCGCCGCCGCGATCCTGCGGGCGGTGGTGCGCAACGAGGCGGTGGTCCCGGTCACGCCGGAGGCGCGGGGTGCGCGCTGGCTGTCGCGGTTCGCGCCGGGAGCACTGCGGAGGATCGCACGGCTGAAGCCGCCGGTGTGACCCCAAGTTGCCTGATGCGAAGGCAAGTTGTCCACAGACTCTGGGAATTCGCCTGTGGATAACACCCCTTGGCTGTGGATCAAACCTCCAGAGGGAAACGCAATCGCGTGATTCAGATCTCTCCCGCACCCTGAGGGAATGGATGAAAGACGCACCGTGAAGGTGTCGAAGTACCTCTCGAAGCATCTGCGCCACCAGCCGGAGCGGATCGGGCTGGCACTGGACGAGGGCGGCTGGGTCGAGATCGACACACTGATCGCCGCAGCCACCGCCCATGGCTTCCCCTTCACGCGCGCCGAGCTGGACCACGTCGTCGCCACCAACGACAAGCGGCGCTTCGCCGTCGAGGGCACCCGGATCCGCGCCAGCCAGGGGCACAGCGTCGAGGTCGACCTCGGACTGCCGACGGCGACCCCGCCCGCGTACCTCTACCACGGCACCGTCGCCCGCAACCTGGACGCGATCCGGGCCGAGGGACTCAGGCCGATGGACCGGCATGCCGTGCACCTCTCGCCGGACCGCGAGACGGCGACCCGCGTCGGCGCCCGCCGTGGCCGACCGGTCGTGCTGGCCGTGGTCGCGGCCGCCATGCACCGCGACGGCCATGTCTTCCGGGTGAGCGCGAACGGCGTATGGCTCACCGAGGCCGTACCGCCGCGGTATCTGCGCTTTCCCGGGCCCCACTGACGCGCTGTGCGGGATGAGCCGCGCACGGTGACTGTTTCACGTGAAACACGGGCCACCCGCTGCGCTCCCTTAGGCTCGATGTCATGAGTCTGCGTCTGAGCACCGTGATCCTCCCCTATCGCCGCTGGCAGGAAGGCGGTCGTGCGGCCTGGACGCGTGCCGAGCAACTCGGCTTCCACACCGCGTACACCTACGACCACCTGTCGTGGCGCAGCTTCCGGGACGGCCCCTGGTTCGGCGCCGTACCGACCCTCACCGCCGCCGCGACCATCACCGACCGGCTGCGGCTGGGCACTCTGGTGACCTCGCCGAACTTCCGGCACCCGGTGACGCTCGCCAAGGAGCTGATCTCCCTCGACGACATCTCCGGCGGCCGGGTCACCCTGGGCATCGGCGCGGGCGGTTCGGGCTTCGACGCCACCGCGCTCGGCCATGAGCCGTGGACCCCGCGCGAGCGGGCCGACCGCTTCGCCGAGTTCGTCCCGCTGCTCGACCGGCTGCTCAGCGAGGACGCGGTGTCGTACGAGGGCGACTTCTACTCGGCGCACGAGGCACGGAACATCCCCGGCTGTGTGCAGCGCCCCAGGCTGCCGTTCGCGGTGGCCGCGACCGGGCCGCGCGGCATGCGGCTGGCCGCACGCCACGGGCAGGCGTGGGTGACCACCGGCGACCCCAAGCTGTACGAGAACGGCACTCCTGAACAGTCGGTTCAGGCCATCCGCGGGCAGGTGGAGAAGCTCGCCGACACCTGCGCCGAGATCGGCCGGGACATGACCGACCTCGACAAGGTCCTGCTCACCGGATTCACCCCGGACCGCGGCGGCCCGCTGCAGTCCCTGGACGCCTTCGTCGACTTCGCCGGCCGGCACAGGGAGCTGGGCTTCACGGAGATCGTGCTCCACTGGCCCATCCCCGACTCGCCCTTCGCGACGGACGAGAAGGCCTTCGAACAGATCGCCATGGAGGCGCCGGCGCAGTTGCGCTGAGGGCCTCAGGTGCGCTGAGGGCCGTGCGGGAAGCCCTCTCGGGAAGTTCCTGGTGAGGGCGGTATCCACTCACCTGTGCGGACTCCCGCACGCCCGTGCAGGCATATGCGGGACAATGGCCGGGTGATCTCAGCGACCCGACAGCCCGAGACCGCGGCCGAGACCGTCCCGCCGCGACTGATCGCCACCGACCTCGACGGCACCCTGCTGCGCGACGACAAGTCGGTGTCCCCCCGCACGGTGGCCGCGCTGGCCGCCGCCGAGGAGGCGGGCATCGAGGTCTTCTTCGTCACCGGCCGCCCGGCCCGCTGGATGGACGTCGTCAGCGACCACGTGCACGGCCACGGCCTGGCGATCTGCGGCAACGGCGCCGCCGTGGTCGACCTGCACGGCGGCCCCGGCTCCCACCGGTTCGTGAAGGTACGGGAGCTGGAGCGGGCGAACGCGCTGGACGCCGTACGGCTGTTGCGTGACGCGGCTCCGGGCACGGTGTACGCGGTGGAGCAGACGTACGGCTTCTACCAGGAACCGGCCTATCCGAAGCTGCACATGGAGATCCCCGACAGCCTCGCCCCGGCGGAGGAACTGCTGTCGCCGGAGCACCGCGCGGCCGGGGAGCCGGTGCTGAAGATCCTGGCCTACCACCCCGAGATGGACCCCGATGCCTTCCTGACCCTCGCCCGGCTCGCCATCGGTGACCGGGCCAACGTCACCCGCTCCAGCCCCAGCGCCCTGCTCGAGATCAGCGGCCCCGGAGTGTCCAAGGCCAGCACGCTCGCCCTGTGCTGCGCCGAGCGCGGCATCTCGCACGAGCAGGTCGTCGCCTTCGGCGACATGCCGAACGACGTCGAGATGCTGACCTGGGCGGGCCGGTCCTACGCGATGGGCAACGCCCACCCGGACGTGATCGCCGCGGCCTCGGGACGGACGGTCGCGAACAACGAGGACGGCGTGGCGGTCATGATCGAGCAGCTGCTCACGGAACTGCCGTAGCTGTCGCGGCTGGAGGTGTGACGGCGGCGCGGCTGCGACTCTCGCCCCGGTCAGAGCGACACCCCGCGCGCCGCCAGCCATGACACCGGATTCACGGACGAGCCCATCTCCGGCGTGACCCTGGTCTCGAAGTGCAGGTGCGGTCCGGTGGAGTTGCCCGTGGTGCCCGACTGGCCGATCCACTGTCCGGGTTCGACGTGCTCCCCCTGGTCGACCGCGACGGACGCGAGATGGGCGTACTGCGTGTAGTAGCCGCCCGCGTGCCTGAGCACGATCTCGATGCCGAAAGCGCCCCCGCAGGACACCCTCACCACCCGGCCCGCCCCCACGGCCCGCACCGGCGTGCCGATCGGCACCGCGAAGTCCTGCCCGGTGTGCCGGCTCGACCACCGCGCACCGCCGCTGCCGTAGGACGCGGACAGCTCGTACGTCTCCACGGGCGCGACCCACGCGGTCGTGAATCCCGTCTCCGGCTGGTCGAGCCGCACGGCCCCGCGGCATGCCCCGGCGGCGGCCGAGGCGTCCGCCTGCCCCTGGAGCTGCGAGCGTGCCGTTTCCAGCTTCTGTTCGATGTCCGCCTTGAGAGCGGCGAGTTGGGTGTTCCGTTTCTCCAGCGCCTGCCAGTGGGCCGTGGCCCTGACCTCGTCCGCGGCGAGCCGTGCCTCGGCCCGGCGGCTCTTGGAGATCGCGTTGTTCACGGCGAGGTTCGTCTGGGAGAAGGCGTGCTGGCGCCGCATCAGATCGTCGGGGCCGTCGGCGAGGATCATCTGCGCGGCCACCGGCAGCCCACCGCTGGAGCGGTACTGGGCACGGGCGATCCTGCCCAGGTCTTCGTGCAGGGCCGCGATGTGCCGCCGCTGACGGTCCAGAAGTTCCTCGGCCCGCTGGGCTCTGGCCCGTTGCTCCTCGGCCTCTTGGCGCCCCGCCTCGTACTGCTGAGTCGCCACGGCGGCCTCCTCGTAGAGCCGCACCACCTCGGCGCTGAGCCCTAGGTCCCCGCCGGTACCGCTCCCGGGTTCCTTGGGCGCCGCCGTCGGCCCGGCCGCGAGCACCGCCAGCGCGCACAGCAGTACCGGAACCAGCAGCCGATGGCGGCGATATGAGCGCATGTCAGTGATCGTCGCCCAGCCCGGCCGCCCTGGCCCTGTTCGCCTCGTACGGCCGGGGGACCGACTGCCCCGAACGGCTCAGTGCGGCGCCGGTCGGACTCCGTCAGGGGGCGGCTCGGTGCGGCGCCGGTCGGGCCCCGCTAAGGCGCGGCCGTCAGCGACTCGGATGCCGCCTCCCGCTCCGCCATCTCCCGCAGCGGCCCGTCGACGGCCACCAGCTCCGCGTACGTCCCGCGCTGCACGACCCGTCCCTGGTCCAGCACGATCACTTCGTCCACCGCCTCCAGACCCGCCAGCCGGTGCGTGATGAGCAGCGTCGTGCGGCCCTCGGTGGCGGCCAGCAGGTCGGCGGTGAGCGCGTCGGCGGTCGGCAGGTCCAGGTGTTCGGCGGGCTCGTCGAGCACCAGGACGGGGAAGTCGGCGAGGAGTGCCCGGGCCAGCGCCAGCCGCTGCCGCTGGCCTCCCGACAGCCGTGCGCCGTGCTCGCCGACGAGCGTGTCGAGCCCCTCGGGCAGGCCGTCGGCCCAGTCCAGCAGCCGGGCCCGGCCGAGCGCGGCACGCAGGTCGTCCTTCGTGGCGTCCTTCCTGGCGAGCAGCAGGTTCTCGCGCAGCGAGCTGTCGAAGAGGTGCGCGTCCTGCGCGCACAGCCCGACGAGCCTCCGTACGTCGTCCCCGTCCAGCGCGTACGCGTCCACGCCCGCCAGGGTGTACGAGCCCGCGTCCGCGTCGAGGAAGCGCAGCAGTACCTGCGCCAGGGTCGTCTTGCCGGAGCCGGAGGGTCCGACCACGGCGACGCGGCGGCCCTCGTCGAGGGTCAGGTCCAGCCCTGCGAGTGCGTCCCGGTCCTGGCCCGGGTGCCGCGCGGCCAGCCCCTTGACGGCGACCGGGAACGGCGACGCGGGCGCCTGACGCGGCTGCTCGGGCTCCCCCACGGGCTCCGGGGCGTCCAGCACCTCGTACACCCGCTCGGCGCTGCGGCGCACCCGCTGCCGGTACTGCACGGCGAGCGGCAGCCCGAGCACGGCCTCGAAGGCGGCCAGCGGGGTGAGGACGACGACGGCCATGGTCACGCCGTCCAGCCGCCCGGCCGCGACCGCCTGTGCGCCGGTCAGGGCGGCGGCCGTGACGGTCAGGCCGGAGATCAGGGCGGTGAGCCCGTCGCCGAGTGCCGTGGCGGTGGCGGCGCGCGACGCGATCCGGGTGAGGACCCCGTCGGCCTCGCGTGCCTGGGCGGTCCGGGCGGGCAGGGCACCGGCGACGGTCAGCTCCGCGGTTCCGGTGAGCAGATCGGCCACCCGCGTCGCGAGCACGCCGCGGGCGGGCGCCAGCCTGTGCTCGGCCCGCCGCGCCACGGCACCCGTGACGAGGGGCACGCCCGCCCCCGCCGCCAGCAGCCCGGCCGCGAGCACGGCACCGGCCTCGGGCAGCAGCCATGCCGTGAAACCGACGGACGCGGCCGACACGACGACGGCCGCCCCGGCCGGCAGCAGCCACCGCAGCCAGTAGTCCTGCAACGCGTCCACGTCCGCCACCAGCCGGGACAGCAGATCACCCCGGCGGGTCCGGCGCAGCCCGGCGGGCGCCAGCCGCTCCAGCCTGCGGAACACCGCGACCCTGGTGTCCGCCAGCATCCGCAGCACGGCGTCGTGCGAGACCAGCCGCTCGGCGTACCGGAACACGGCCCGTCCGATCCCGAAGGCCCGCGTCGCCGTCACGGCCACCATCAGATACAGCACGGGCGGCTGCTGCGACGCCCGCGAGATCAGCCACCCGGAGGTCGCCATGAGCCCTACGGCACTCCCGAGCGCGAGGCTCCCGAGCAGCAGGGCGAGTCCCAGCCGCCCACGCCGGGCACCGGACATGGCGCGAACGCGCCCGAGGACGCCGCCCGACGCGGGCCGGCCGCCCCGCTCCGCCGGAGAGGCCGCGGCAGGCAACTCGGCCTCGACGGGGACGGTTCCGGGATTCCGGACCGCTGCGGACGCGACAGGCACCGCGGCGGTCTCGGGCTCCGTCAGCCGCACCACCCGGTCCGCCACCCTCAGCAGCGCCGGCCGGTGCACGACGAGCAGCACCGTCCGCCCGGCCGCGAGCCGCCGTACAGCCGCCACGACCTCGGCCTCCGTGGCCCCGTCCAGCGCGGCCGTCGGCTCGTCGAGCAGCAGCACGGGCCGGTCCGCGAGGAACGCCCGGGCCAGCGCGAGCCGCTGCCGCTGCCCGGCGGACAGCCCGGCCCCGTCCTCGCCGAGCACGGTGTCAGCGCCCTCGGGCAGCGCCGCCACGAACTCCAGCGCCCCGGCGTCCCGCAGCGCCCGCCGTACGGCGTCGTCGTCGGCGTCGGGCCGCGCCAGCCGTACGTTCTCGGCGATCGTCCCGGCGTACAGATGCGGCCGCTGCGGCACCCACGCGATCCGGGACCGCCACTGCTCCAGGTCCACGTCGGCGAGGTCGGTTCCCCCGACCCGCACCCGCCCCCCGGTCGGCGGTACGAATCCGAGCAGGACGTTCAGCAGCGTCGACTTGCCGGCACCGCTCGGCCCGACCAGCGCGACCGTCTCCCCGGGCTCGACGGTGAAGGACACGCCCGACACGGCGTCCGCCGACCGCCCCGGGTAGCGGACGGTCACTCCCTCGAAGGCCAGCGCACCCGCCGGCACGGCCCCGGAACCGGAAGCCGGCACGCGCGTCTGGAGAACCTCGAAGATCTCCTCGGCCGCGGCGAGCCCCTCCGCCGCCGCGTGGTACTGCGCCCCGACCTGCCGCAACGGCAGATACGCCTCCGGCGCCAGGATCAGGATGACCAGACCGATGTACAGGTCCATCTCGCCGTGCACCAGCCGCATGCCGATCGTCACGGCGACCAGCGCCACCGAGATCGTCGCGAGCAGCTCCAGCGCGAAGGAGGAGATGAAGGCGATCCGCAGGGTCCGCATGGTCGCCTGCCGGTACTCGCCGGTGATCCGCCGGATCGACTCGGCCTGCGCCTTGGCCCGCCCGAAGACTTTCAGCGTCGGCAGCCCCGCGACGACGTCCAGGAAGTGCCCGGACAGCCGCGACAGCAGCCGCCACTGACGGTCCATCCGGGACTGGGTGGCCCAGCCGATCAGCACCATGAAGAGCGGAATGAGCGGCAGGGTGCCCACGATGATCGCCGCGGAGACCCAGTCCTCGGTGACGATCCGCGCCAGCACCGCCACCGGCACGACCACCGCGAGACCCAACTGCGGCAGATACCGCGAGAAGTAGTCATCGAGGGCGTCGACACCCCGAGTGGCCAGGGCGACCAGCGAACCGGTCCGCTGCCCGCTCAGCCAGCCTGGCCCCAGCTGAGCGGAACGCTCCAGCAGCCGCCCCCGTAGCTCGGACTTCACCGCCGCGCTCGCCCGGTGCGCGGCGAGCTCGGTGAGCCAGCCGACCAGCGCCCGGCCGACCGCGACAGCGGCCAACAGCAGCAGGGGAGTACCGAGGTCGGACACCGTCATGCGGTGCTGGAACGCGCCGACCACCACCTCGGCGATGAGCATCGCCTGCGCGATGACCAGCCCCGCCCCGACGGCACCCAGGGCGACGACCGCCACCAGGAAGACCCGGGTGGCACGGGCGTACCGGAGCAGACGCGGATCGATCGGTTTCACGTGAAACACACCTCAGTGCACAGTATCGGCGATGTGCTGCGTACCGATCCGCTTGCGGAACACCCAGTACGTCCAGCCCTGGTAGAGCATCACGATCGGCGTGGCGACCGCCGCGCACCAGGTCATGATCTTCAGCGTGTACGGGCTGGACGAGGCGTTGGTGACCGTCAGGCTCCAGTCCGGGTTGAGCGTCGACGGCATGACGTTCGGGAACAGCGTCAGGAAGAGCATCGCCACCGTGGCCACGATGGTGAGCCCCGACAGGGCGAACGCCCGGCCCTCACGCCCCGCCCGCGCCGCGACCATGGCCGCGACGAGCGACGCCACCGCCACGACCACCGCGACGAGCGATGCCCCGTCGCCCCGGTCGGACTGCGTCCACAGCAGGAAGGCGAGGGCCAGCAGGGCGGTCACCAGCCCGACCCGCAGCGCCAGCTTCCGTGCCCGCTCCCGGATCTCCCCGACCGTCTTGAGCCCGACGAACACCGTCCCGTGGAAGGTGAACAGCGCCAGCGTGACCAGACCGCCGAGCAGGGCGTACGGGTTGAGCAGGTCCAGGACGCCACCGGCGTAGTTGAAGTCCTGGTCGATCTTCACGCCCCGCACGATGTTGCCGAAGGCCACACCCCACAGGAACGCGGGGATCAGCGAGGTCCAGAAGATCGCCGTCTCCCAGTTGCGCTGCCAGTTCTCCTCGGGCCGCTTGGCGCGGTACTCGAAGGCCACACCCCGGACGATGAGGCAGACCAGGATGAGCAGCAGCGGCAGGTAGAAGCCGGAGAAGAGCGTGGCGTACCACTCGGGGAAGGCGGCGAAGGTGGCACCGCCCGCGGACAGCAGCCACACCTCGTTGCCGTCCCAGACGGGGCCGATGGTGTTGATCAGCACCCGCTTCTCGGGCCGGTTGCGGGCGAGCAGCTTCGTGAGCACCCCGACCCCGAAGTCGAAGCCCTCCAGGAAGAAGTAGCCGGTCCACAGGACGGCGATCAGGACGAACCAGACGTCGTGCAGTTCCATGACTGTGCAGCTCCCTCGGCCTAGTACGAGAAGGCCATCGGCTTGTCGGCGTCACGGGACTCGCCGCCGATCTTCGTGGGCGGGTTGAGGTCGGCCTCGGTGAGCTCCGGCGGGCCCGCCTTGACGTACTTGACCAGCAGCTTGACCTCGACGACGGCGAGGATCGCGTACAGCGTGGTGAAGACGATCATCGAGGTGATGACCTCGGCCTGGGAGACACCGGGGGAGACCGCGTGACGCGTCTGGAGCACGCCGTAGACGACCCAGGGCTGGCGGCCCATCTCGGTGAAGATCCAGCCCCAGGAGCTGGCGATCAGCGGGAAGCCCAGGGTGAGGATCGCGATGCGCCAGTACCACTTGGTGAGGGTCGGGCCGAGGGCCTTCTTGGGCAGGAGCACGAGATGCGGCACCTCGTCCTCACCCACCCGCAGATGCTGCGGCAGCAGGAACTTCTTGCGGGTCAGCCACAGCCCCGCCAGGCCGATGGCGAACGACGTCATGCCGAAGCCGATCATCCACCGGAACCCCCAGTAGGCGACGGGGATGTTGGGGCGGTAGTCGCCGGGTCCGTACTTCTCCTGCTCGGCCTTGTTGACGTCGTTGATGCCGGGCACGTACGAGGTGAAGTCGTCCTTGGCCAGGAAGGACAGCAGGCCGGGGATCTCGATGGCGACCTTGTTGTGCCCCTTGTCGACGTCGCCGATGGCGAAGACCGAGAAGGGCGCCGGCTTCTCGCCGTCCCACAGCGCCTCGGCCGCGGCCATCTTCATCGGCTGCTGCTGGTACATGATCTTGCCCAGGGTGTCCCCGCTGACCGCGGTGAGCAGACCGCCGATGACGACGGTGACGAGGCCCAGCCGCAGCGACGTCTTCATCACGGGGACGTGCTTCTTGCGGACCAGGTGGAAGGCGGCGATGCCGACCATGAAGGCGCCGCCGGTCAGGAAGGCCGCGGTGAGCGTGTGGAAGACCTGGGCGAGCGCGGTGTTCTGGGTGAGCACCAGCCAGAAGTCGGTGAGCTCGGCCCGGCCCTTCGCCTCGTTGATCCGGTAGCCGACCGGGTGCTGCATCCAGGAGTTGGCCGCGAGGATGAAGTACGCCGACAGGATCGTGCCGATCGAGACCATCCATATGCAGGCCAGGTGGATCTTCTTCGGCAGCTTGTCCCAGCCGAAGATCCACAGGCCGATGAAGGTGGACTCGAAGAAGAAGGCGATCAGGGCCTCGAAGGCGAGCGGCGCACCGAAGACGTCACCGACGAAGCGCGAGTAGTCGGACCAGTTCATGCCGAACTGGAACTCCTGCACGATGCCGGTGACCACACCCATCGCGATGTTGATCAGGAAGAGCTTGCCCCAGAACTTCGTCGCCTGGAGGTACTTCTCCTTCTCCGTCCGCACCCAGGCGGTCTGCAGTCCGGCCGTCAGGGCGGCCAGCGAGATCGTCAGGGGAACGAACAGAAAGTGGTAGACGGTGGTGATGCCGAACTGCCATCGCGCCAGGGTCTCCGGCGCCAGAGCCAGGTCCACGTCGCCGCTCCTTACAACCGCTTGTGAAAGCGTTCACATTCACAAGCCATTATGCAGCACGCAGTTTCGAGCCTTGGACGGGGTCCCCTGTCTCCCCTGTCACAGTCACTGCTTGGGCGCGAACGTCAACATATTGTTGAAATGGCTGGGCGCCTGTTTCACGTGAAACAGGCGCCCCGATATGCGTGAAGCCGGCCGACGACCAGCGCCGGCCGGCTCACCCAACGGTTCCTTCTCAGCTCCTAGAGCTCCGTGCGAAACCCTTCCGCCACCTTGAGGAAGATGTCGTTCGCCTCGGTCTCCCCGACCGTCACCCGCACGCCCTCACCCGCGAACGGCCGGATCACCACACCCGCCTGCTCACACGCCTCCGCGAACGAGACCGTGCGCTCCCCCAGCCGCAGCCACACGAAATTGGCCTGGGTCTCGGGCACCGTCCAGCCTTGGGCGCGCAGCCCGTCGACCACGCGCGTGCGCTCACACACCAGCGAGCCGACCCGGCCGAGCAGTGCGTCCTCGGCACGCAGCGAGGCGATCGCCGCCTCCTGCGCGAGCTGGCTCACGCCGAACGGGACCGCCGTCTTGCGCAGCGCCGCGGCCACCGGCTCGTGGGCGATGGCGAACCCGACGCGCAGGCCGGCGAGGCCGTACGCCTTGGAGAAGGTCCGCAGAACGCAGACGTTGGGCCGGTCGCGGTAGAGCTCGACACCGTCCGGGACCTCCGGGTCGCGGATGAACTCGCGGTAGGCCTCGTCGAGCACCACCAGGACATCACCGGGCACCCGGTCGAGGAAGCGCTCCAGCTCCGCCCGCCGCACGACCGTACCCGTCGGGTTGTTGGGGTTGCAGACGAAGATCAGCCGGGTCCGGTCGGTGATCGCGTCGGCCATCGCGTCGAGGTCGTGCACATCACCGGAGGTCAGCGGCACCTGCACCGACGTCGCGCCGCTGATCTGCGTGATGATCGGGTACGCCTCGAAGGACCGCCAGGCGTAGATGACCTCGTCGCCGGGGCCGGAGGTGGCCTGGATCAGCTGCTGGGCGACACCGACCGACCCGGTGCCGGTGGCCAGGTGGGAGAGGGGCACACCGAACCGCTCGGACAGCTCGTTCATCAGCGCCGTACAGGCCATGTCCGGGTAGCGGTTGAAGGTGCAGGCCGCCGCCGTCACCGTCTCCATCACGCCCGGCAGCGGCGGGTAGGGGTTCTCGTTGGAGGACAGCTTGTAGGCCACCGGCCCGCCCGCCGCGGCCGGCTTGCCCGGCTTGTAGGTGGGGATCCCCTCCAGCTCGGCGCGCAGCTTGGGGCTCGTCTCGCTCACCGCAGTCCTCCTCGCGAAGACCGGCGGCCCATGACCGCCGCCGACATCCAATACTCCTCACCTTATGAGGATTCGGCGCCGCTGCGTATAGCCACGACGGAGCGACGAAGGCCGGCCGCCTGCGTCCCACGGCATCACATGCGCGTCCCACGGGCATCAGGGGCATCGCCGCACGAAGGCGTACGAATTCAGGGGCGCGCCGCACATATATCTACGCGCCGGTGGTGCACGCCGTAGCGCGCATCCCCCGTGCAGGTGAGTTGAGACCTCTTCGCAACCTCGGCCACTTGGCAGGCCCGTGCGGGCCGACAAGTCACGTCCTGGCATGGGAGCCGCCAACGCCCTTGGTTTGCAAACCAATTGGGGTTAAATGATCATGCAGAAACGTGCCTGTCAACGCGTGCATATGCGTCCGCACTACCCCACCACATGAGCCCTACTATCGGCTCGCCATGACAGCAGCAGGGAAGCACCAGGTGAGCCGCGCGGAAACCTCACGTCGAGGCAGTCGGCCGGGTCGGGCGGGTATCAGAGACGTGGCCGCCGCCGCCGGAGTGTCCATCACGACCGTCTCCGACGCCCTCAACGGCAAGGGCAGGCTCCCGGACGCCACCCGGCGCCATGTCCGTGAGGTGGCCGACCGGCTGGGCTACCGGCCCTCGGCCGCCGCCCGAACCCTCCGTACCGGCAAGTCGGGACTCATCGGCCTGACCGTGACCACGTACGGGGATGAACCTTTCACCTTCACCGAGTTCGCGTACTTCGCCGAGATGGCGCGGGCCGCCACCTCCGCGGCGCTCGCCCGCGGCTACGCCCTCGTCATCCTCCCCGCGACCTCCCGCCACGACGTGTGGTCGAACGTCGCCCTGGACGGCACGGTCGTCATCGACCCCTCGGACCAGGACCCGGTCGTCAGCGAACTCGTCCGGCAGGGCCTGCCGGTCGTCTCCGACGGCCGCCCGGCCGGCTCGCTGCCGGTCACGGCCTGGGTCGACAACGACCACGAAGCCGCCGTCCTCGGCATCCTCGATCACCTGGCCGGCGCCGGCGCCCGCCGCATCGGCCTGCTGACCGGCACGAGCACGGACACGTACACCCACCTGTCGACCACCGCGTACCTGCGCTGGTGCGAGCGCGTCGGCCAGGATCCGGTGTACGAGGCCTACCCGGCGCACGATCCGTGCGCGGGCGCCGTCGCCGCCGACCGGCTGCTCGCCCGCCCCGACCGGCCCGACGCGGTCTACGGCCTGTTCGACCCGAACGGCACCGACCTGCTCGCCGCCGCCCGCCGCTACGGCCTGCGCGTACCGGACGACCTGCTGCTGGTCTGTTGCAGCGAGTCCACCGTCTACGCCAACACCGAGCCGCCCATCACGACGCTCTCACTGAAACCGCGCCGCATCGGCACCGCGGTCGTGCAGCTCCTCATCGACGCCATCGAGGGAGCGGACTCGGACCGTCCGGTGGAGCAGGTGATACCGACGGAGCTGATCGTGCGCACCTCGTCCCAGCGGCGCCCGCCGCGTACGACGGTCAGCCCGCCCCGGTCACCCGAGGGGACCTGAGCCCGTCCGATCGGGTCAAGGAAAGTGCGCGCTCCTGGGGAGAAACGGGGCCGGTCCCCCGGAGAGAAGGGATCGTTCTCGCGAAGAGAAGGAAAGCGAGGACGGTCACACGGTGGTCAAAGCCTGGCTCAATCGGGGCGAAAGCCGCAGTGAACTGGACTCTTGCTCTGATTCACCACCCCTGGGTCATCACATGGCGCGATCCGCATTCCTATGATGGGCCCACGACACCCACGGGCCGCTACGACCAGGCAGTCCGATGCGGTGCAGATGCGGCGCGATGGTGGAGGGGTCGATGACTCAGGGGGCCGGTCAGGGACCCGAGGTGGAGCGGACGGCGACGCTGCGCGACTTCCGGGTGCCCGCGTATGTCCACGAGGCCGGTCCGTACGTCCACAGCGCCCACCCCGGTGAGGTCGCCCCGCCGCCCGAGGAGGCCTACCCCGAGGGGTACACGCCGACCGAGCGCGATCTGCCCGTGATCAACCGGGGCGACACCGTCCAGGTGACCGTCGACCCCGAGGCCGTGGCAGCCCCGCAGGCCGACACCGGGCAGGGCCCGCTGTACGTCGTGGGTGATGTGCACGGCTACCTCGACCAACTGGTGGCGGCCCTTCAGGAGAAGGGCCTCCTCGACGCCGACGGCCACTGGTGCGCGGGCACCGCTCGGCTGTGGTTCCTCGGCGACTTCACCGACCGCGGCCCGGACGGCATCGGCGTCATCGACCTGGTGATGCGGCTGTCCGCCGAGGCCGCCGCGGCCGGCGGTTACTGCAAGGCGCTCATGGGCAACCACGAGCTTCTGCTGCTCGGCGCCAAGCGGTTCGGCGACACCCCCGTCAACTCCGGCGCCGGCACCGCCACGTTCCAGGCGGCCTGGCTGCTCAACGGCGGCCAGAAGACCGACATGGACCGCCTCCAGGACCACCACCTGCAGTGGATGGCCCGTCTGGACGCCGTCGAGGAGGTCGACGGCCACCTGCTCGTCCACTCCGACACCACCGCCTACCTCGACTACGGCCGCTCCATCGAAGAGGTCAACGACACCGTCCGCGAGACGCTCACGCGCAACGACGCGGACGAGGTCTGGGACCTGTTCCGCAAGTTCACCAAGCGGTTCTCCTTCCGTGACGAGGGCGGCGCGGACGCCGTGCGCTCCCTGCTCGATACGTACGGGGGCAGCCGCATCGTTCACGGTCACAGCCCGATTCCGTATCTCCTGGGCGAGGTCGGCTCCGAGGACGACGAGGAGAGGAACGACCCCGTGGTCGAGGGTCCGCACGTCTACGCCGACGGACTCGCCATCGCCATGGACGGCGGCGTGACCATGGCCGGAAAGCTGCTGGTCCAGCAACTGCCGCTGGGTACGTGAACGTTCACCGGGCAGGCGTTTCCCGTCACAGGACCGGACCTGTGACGGGTCAATTTCGGTAAACCCCCTGTCACCGCCCACCTTCACGGCTCTACCATCGGCTTATCCGTAGCAGGCTCCCCTCCGTTTCTGCCCGACGGCTCGTCAGCATGCCGAGCCCCAAGCCCTACGGAGCATCGGGGGATGCACATGAACAGCGTTCCGCAGCACCTGCTGAGCGAGGACCGCCAGGAATACGAGCGGATCCTCGATGAGGCGCTGCGCTCCGCACCACACCGTCCGGAACTGGCCGCTGTCGGACAGCGGCTCAACCCCGAACAACTGCGCACCATGGCACTGAACGCCACCGCGCTCATCACGGCGGCCGCCTCGACCGAATACCAGCACTACGTCAAGGTCCGCGAGGAACAGCGCCGGCCGGCGCCGTCCAGCCGGCCGGCCGTGCGCGCATCCGGCTCCTCCGAGCCGGACACGGGCGCGGCGGGTCTCGCCGCGACCATGGGCGAGGTCGCCGAGACCGCCGGCGCGGGCGCCGTAGCCGTCGTCGCCGTCCTCGCTCCCGTCCTGGCCGGAACCGCCGCGGCGATCTTCCTGCTCGTCGGCTACATCCTTCAGATCCTCAACCCCGAGCAGACGTTCGCCCGGACGATGCTCACCACGGGCTGGGTGTTCGGCGCCGTGACCGCGGTCGCGATCCTCGTCGCCGCGGTGGGACTGCTGATCACCGCCCTGCGCAACAAGCCGACGGCGGAGAGCGACCCGCACGGCGAACCGCACGGGGAAGTGGACCGGGCCAGGGATGCCTGGCGCGCGGCCCTGCTGGAACGCGGCATCGTGCCCTTCCTCCGGGAGGCCCTCGTCGACCCGAGTGCGGCCGCCGCGCTGCACCACACCTCCCCGTCCACGCCGGTCAGCCGCATCCCGCACCTCGGCTACGACCGCCCGGGCTTCACCAGCCCGGACGACGGCGACCACGGCTCGCGGCCGAGCTTCAGCAGCCCGGACTACACCAGCCCGGACTTCGGAGGCCCGGAACACCAGCCGGAGTAGCCGTCGGGTCAGTGCCCCGGTCGGATCCCTCCCGCGGGCCAGGGGACCAGGGACCACCGGTCCCCGGCCCTCGGCCTGTGTGCGGGCGGCTCAGTCCGCGATGGGCAGGTACACACGATTCCCGCTCGCCGCGAACTCCTTGGACTTCTGGGCCATGCCGTCCTCGATCTCGGCCGGTGTGCCGCCGTGTTCACGGCGGATGTCCTGCGAGATCTTCATGCGGTAGAGCATTACTAGAACCTCCACATGCGCTACGGTCGTTCCAGCAGCCCAGACATGGACCGAGGGGGAACACGTGGGCAAGCGCGAGGAGTTGGTCAGCAAGCTGCGAGGTACGCCCGAGGGACTGCCGTCCGTCGAGGAAGTGCGCGCCATGCTGGCTTCCGACCCGGAGCTGAAGTGCGTCGTCTGCTACGCACGGATCTCGTTCGACGGCCGGGTGAAGGACGCCCACGGCGTCGAGGACCAGCACCGGGACATGACCGAGACCGCCCGAAGGTTCGGATGGCTCGTCGTCTACCGCTACACGGACAACGACAAGAGCGCGAGCAAGGAGAACATCGTTCGCGATGACTTCGAGCAGCTGCTCGCCAATCTTGCTGCCGGGACGACGCCGGACGGGTACCCGATCCACGGCGTCATGGCAGTCAACGACGACCGGCTGTACCGGCGCCCGAGTGACTGGGAGCGGTACCTGAAGGCGTTCACCACGCAGGAAGGACGCGTCTACCACGACTCGAACGGCATCCAGGACCTCTACGCCGAAGGCTTCGAGATCAAGGGGCTTCTGGGGGTCGCCATGTCCCTCAGCGAGACGAGGAAGAAGGAGCGTCGGAGCAGGAACAGCCACCGCAGCCGGGCGATCCGCGGGCAGTCGGTAGCGGCGTGGCGCCCCTTCGGATGGGAGGACGAAAAGGTCTCGTTGCGCCCGGACGAGGCAGAAGCCATCCGTCAGGCGGTGAAAGACGTGATCGCGGGTGCCTCCATTTCCGAGATCACGCGCCGGTGGAAGGAGGCTGGCTTCATCACGAGTCGCGGGAACGCCTTCCAGTACCAGACCGTCAAGCAGGTCCTGGTGAACGCGCGGCTGTGTGGATATCGCGAGATCAAGGGCGAGCTCGTCCGCGACGGCGATGATCAGCCCATCGTGGGCGAGTGGGATCCGATCATCACTCCGAAGGAGTGGTTCGCGGTCACGGCCAAGATCAGGGAGCGTGGCCGCGGAACCGGGATGCCGCGCGGCGGCCTGGTCCACAAGTACCTGCTGACCGGCATCCTGCGATGCGGCCACGTGCTGGAGGACGGCACGGTCTGCAACAACAAGATGATCGGGATCAAGGCGAACGACTGGCTCAAGTACCGGCATGCCTACATGTGCAAGAAGACCGTGGACGGCGGCTGCAACAAGACCTACAAGCGGGGCGACAAGACGGACGAGGCCATCGAGGAACTGGTCATCGCCAAGCTGGAGCGCGATGCGGCGAGCAAGGCCCAGGATGTACCGGACTGGGACAAGGCCGATGCCCTGCAGCGAGCCGTCAGGAGCCGCAACGAGCTGGAGCGGCGTTGGCACGACGACGAGGACACGGACATCGACGATGAGACGTTCTTCCGCAATCTCCCGGTCCTCGAACGGCGGATCAAGGAGCTTCGTGCGGACCAGCGTGCGCACGAAGCGCTGAAGGCGGAGGCCGAGGAGGCCCAGGAGGACGTCAGGAACTCGTGGGGGTCGAAGACGCTCACACAGAAGCGCGAAGCGATCAAGAAGGTGCTGAGCGCCGTGATCGCAGTGCCGGGTGGCAAGGGCAACAAGACATTCGACCCTGACCTTCTCAAGCCTGTGTGGCGGACTTCCGAATGAGCTGAAGTCCGAGGATCTCCCCCACGCTCCGCAGCTGGTCATCGGAGAGTGGGGGAGAGTCGCGTAGCTGCCGCTCGATCCACGCTCGTGCTGCTGCTTCCTCGCGCTCAGTGCTGGCCTTCGCCGAAGAAGTACTCAGGGGGCACCACC
This sequence comes from Streptomyces africanus, assembly GCF_030816955.1. Taxonomy (NCBI): domain Bacteria; kingdom Bacillati; phylum Actinomycetota; class Actinomycetes; order Kitasatosporales; family Streptomycetaceae; genus Streptomyces; species Streptomyces africanus. The sequence goes on from NZ_JAUSYP010000001.1 coordinate 4,291,660, forward strand.
GCCAGCTCGGAGAGCCTCCCGCGCGACAGCGCGATTCTGAGCGATGTCATCTGCGATTCCGGCGGCGATGAGCGCAGCGCCCGGAGTATGGCCGGAGCCGACGTAGCGCCAGTGCCTGTCCGTGACCGCCCCGGGGGACGTCGACACCGCCTACGTGCTGGGCGCGTTCGGCCCGCAGTGCCGCGAAGGTGGCGGAGTAGGCGCGGGACTTGGTGAGGATGTGGCCCCAGTAGCCCAGCGTGTGAGCCCACGTGCGTAGGTTCAGGGGTTCGTACTCGGGCAGTCCGCCCAGGCGCCAGCAGGCCCGCATGAGAGTGCGCACGTGTGCGTTCACGGACGCAGCCTCGATGTCATCCCAGGTGGTGACCCTGTGGTCGATGCCGGCGCCTGTCTCGCACGCTCCCTTGGTGACGTACTTGGCCACGTAGGCAGTTACAGCGTCATCGTCAGTCCCGTCGCCATCGGCGCGTAGCAGGCGAACGTCCACCTGGACGCCCCAGCGCAGAACCTGTTCACCCACGGCGGGGCTGTACGGCGTACGGACCAGGCCAGCCTTGCCGTGGACGGCGGCGACTCCCTCCAGTCCTCCCGCTTCCAGCGCTACGTAACCGACTTTCGGGCGGAGGTCAGTGCGTACGCGGCCGCCCCCGCCGTCGTGGCCTTCAATGAGCAGGTGAACGAAGCGCTCGCCCGTCTGGACGAGGACGAGTAACGGCTAACAAGGACGCCAGTCGCGCGGTGCGTCATCATTCCGCAAGGCAGCGATGCGCCGGCGGTACTCGGCCGCCGTCCCCTCGTCCTCCTGGGCCGAACTCTTGGAGCCGGCGGAGCGTGTCGTAGCCGTGCCAGTCGTGCAGGTCCCGCCCGTACGCCCGCACGAAGTCGGCGTACTGCTCATCCGTCTGCCACCCCAGGCTGTGGTGCTCCACTGACGTGACCATCAGATCCCACTCAGGGTGATCGAAGCAGAATGCTTCGAAGTCGATCAGGATGACTTCCCCCCGGTCGTTGACCATGAGGTTGTGCACGTGAGCGTCGCCGTGGACCGGCCCCTTGGGCGTCTCGAACCGCAAGCCCTCGAACTGGTCCCTCAGCTCACTCCACCGCTTGCGGAGGAAGACCCTGTCATCTTCCGGGATCGCTGCCTGGCTGATCCGCAGTTCCTGCTTGTCGAAGGGGTTGAACGAGGGCAGCTCCAGGCCAACGGGCAACGTCATGGAGTGCAGGTCCCGCAGGATGCCGCCGAGTTCCCCGTACGTGGCCTTACGGCTGCCCTCGACGATGAGCCCCCAGAAGGTCACCGGGTGGTCATCGATCAGGAACGGCTGCTCCAGCCCATCGACCGGCGCGCGGCAGGGAACCCTTCCTCAGCCAACCACTGTGACACGGCTACCTCGACACGAGCCTTGGGCAGCCACGGCTCTCCCCGCGCCACTCGCACGATCACCGGCTCTGCGTCCAGGCGGAAGAGCGCGCTTTCTCCCAGCCGGATCAGCTCTGCCCCTCTGTCGTCCAACCCGGCCGCCCGGCATGCCGCACTCATTACCTGCGCGGCCCTCGTCGATGTGAACCCCTCTTGCGATCGAGCAGCGTCAAGCGCCATGCCCGTACCAGCTCCCCTAGTCGCGCGCGATCAACTGGCGCATGCCTACGGGTGACCAACCCGACGTGCGCCAGACACGACCACGACCGTACCGAAGGCGCAGTTGCTCATGCGATAGGTGATGGCAGGTGCAACATCCCGGACGATACGCCCATTACTCACCAGTATCTTCACGATAAAGCTCTATACAGCCCTCAACATCTGGCACGATGAGTGACCTCACGGCTGCGTAGTGAAAACCGTGCCATTGAGCTAATTATGCCGCAATACATCTGAGGGATTCGGCTTCTTCATTCTGGCAGCCCACTGCGGCTCGCCGAAAAACGACGGTCGCGGACCTGGAAGGGATGAGTTGAGATAAGTGGCTAGCCCTACCGAGTTGATGCTAGAAGATCTTTCGCAGAAAGATTCGCAAATGTCAGCATCGAACGCCTCCTGCGGCTCTATGAAGATGAACTGCGATTCGGCTGCATATTCGCAAGCCTCCACGAGCGATTGAATGAACATTTCGAGGCAATCAACGACAGGGCCGAGACCACCCACCATTATTGGGCAGACTCAAGCAGAATGATGATCGCACTCATCAAGGAGATTGACGAGGTCCTCGAATCATTGACACATGCCAATGTAGAGGTGAAACTTTTTGAGGAGTATCGAACAGCAATTGAGAGTTGCAAGCCATGGCTCACGCGTAGCGGAGGAAGTGCAATCCCGGAGGATTTTAAGCAAATCAGAATCGTCAAGTACGAACCCGTTTTCACCCTCTCGAATGCCACAGTAAGACTTAAGAAAAGGGATACGGGAGTCCGACTCCAACTGATCGGCGAAGGTTCCTACGCCAAGGTCTTCTCCTACGTCGACCCAGACTACGGCATCAAATTTGCAGTCAAGCGAGCCAAGAAGGACTTGAGTGAACGAGATCTCCATCGCTTTCAGCAGGAGTTCAACATACTCAAGCGCCTGAGTTTTCCCTACGGTGTTCAGGTCTACCAGTACGACGAGACTCGTCGCGAGTATAAGATGGAATTCTGCGAGGATACCCTTCGCACCTATATCAAGCGGCGCAATAGCACACTACGGTTTGCGTCACGGAAACGGATTGCCCTTCAATTCCTGTATGGCATCAATTACATCCATAGCGAGAACTTGCTACATCGTGACATCAGCCTCCAGAATGTCCTCGTAAAAACATTCGCCGGCGGAGCAGTTCTAGTGAAGCTTTCGGACTTCGGACTAGTTAAGGACAAGAAGTCCGAATACACTCGAACCAAGACGGAGATGCGCGGCGCGATTCGTGACCCTTTGCTCTCCAGCTTCAAGGAATACGACATACGCAACGAGATCTATGCGATTGGGCACGTACTTTCTTATATCTTCAGTGGCAGAGAGGCGCTGATGTCCGGAACGGAAGCAGCAAGCCGGATCGTCCGAAAATGCACAGCGCACGATCTTGCTGATAGATATCAAAATGTGCTTGAGCTAATCAATGAGGTTGAGAAGCTTGAGGCGACCCCAACCGATGCGCCTGCTTGACGAGATCCAGGTCACCGCCAAGGGGTTCGCAGCGGACTAAATGGGCGTGGGCAGAAAATGGAATAGGTCTTGACGATCTACTCTCATCGATACAGCTACCTCACCACGCGCCTTCGGCAATCAGGGCTTTCTCCAGGCGGCGCGGACGATCACCCAGGCTGTGGTGCCCCTCGCATGGGGGATCGACGGCCGGGAAGCCCAAGCCGCTGCCGGCCGGGTTCCACGCCTACTTCCTGCAGACGATGGAACCCCGCCTAACAAAGAATCACCCAGCGTCAGGGGGAACAAATGACCACGCTTCTCTACTACCCGCTGGCTAAGCCTCCGCTAAAAGTGGTCCACGAAGCTTTGCTGTACTGGGACGGCCTCGCTTCGATGGTTTCGGAGAGACAAGAAACGTACGAACGCACGCTCGCGGGCCCGCTACGAGATCTCATGGACCGGGGATTCTACAACCCTATTAGCCTCAAGCGTCATTACCGCCTGCTAGCCGATAGGGAAATCCAGGATTTTCCCGGGCTGGTCGATGAGCTACACGCGATCAGCCCGCATAGAGGCCGCCCTGTCTACCTCGACTCGGGTGGGAAAATTGGGTTCGGGCTCGAACGGGGGCTCGTCGCACTCGGTGTAGCCCGACGTAGTCGCCCTCCAGAGCGGCCAAACCTCGGATATCTCGTGCTTCCTGAGAAGGCACTGCTCGTCCTGGCCGGAACCATGGCGCACGAAGTCGCACGCTCGACAACGAGCCACTCCTACACGCCCTACACCGATCAGCAAACAGCTGACGAAGTATCACTGAAACCAGACTACCGCAAGGTAACGGCTTGGCGCGTGGAATTGGGCCGCATGCTGCCTATGCCGGCACCGGGCACCCCGACTTCCGAGGTCTTGGCCTTTCGAGAAAAATACGCCTCCGAGCGAGAACGTTTGGTCGACGCAACCCAAGTCATGCTCAGTGAGCTGAACCGGCACTGGGAACACCCGGCCGACGTTCTTCAACGCATGCGCAAGGAACTGACCCAGGCGCGAGCCGACTATCAAGAAGCCGTAAAAAGCAGTCGCATGGCCTGGATCACCAGGTCCGTCTCAGTCACGGTGGCAATGAGCACAGCAGCAGTCGGAGCCCTGGTCGTCCCAGATTTCGGATGGGTAGCCGGAATCGCCGGAAGTATCGGGTTCAATATCGCCACTCGCGAGATTCGTCCTGTGATCCAGAAAAAGCAAGAGCATCCATTCAGCTACCTCCGACTCGTCGAGAAAGAACTGTCGTAGCAGCGGCTGCGCTTCCCTCGCGGTAGCTCCTGCCGTGACCGAATTACTGGAGAGCGGGAGTTGCTGAGCCGCTTCGCCACGGAGTTCGTGCCCAAGGTGGCGGCACTCGACGAAGTCACGAGGACTTCGGCATAGCCCCGTATCGGCGAGCCACTACCGGCGTGAGCGCATGCAGAAGCCCGCCACCCCAATCTCTTTAACAGTAGCGAGAGGTTGACGGTCCTTCAGCACGTTCACAAGGGAGTGATCGATGACTGGTAACCCACAGTTGCCGTCCCCCTCGCCCGATGACACCGGGAACAAGGGTCTACACATCCAGATCGGCAGGCACCTGAATGAGGTCTTCTCGGCTAACGTGATGGTTGCAGTGTGTGATGGGATGCGGGTGCCCGCTCGTGGCCTAGTTCTGCGGTGCCAGGGTGCGCAGGACGCAGAACTCGTTGCCCTCGAGGTCTGCCATGACCACCCAGTTTCGGTCTGAGCCCTGGCCCACATCCGTCTTGGTGGCGCCGAGGCCGAGCAATCTGGTCACCTCGTCCTCGGTGCTGCCGTCGATCGGGCTGACGTCGAGGTGAAGCCGGTTCTTCACGGTCTTGCCCTCGGGCACCTGGATGAACAGCAGGGTGGCTGGCATCTGGCGGGCCCGAACATCCTCGACGGTCGGCACCCAGGAGCCGATCTCGACCTTGCCCTCGCTCCGGTCGATCACCTTGAAGCCCAGGACCTCGCACCAGAAGGCCGCGAGCCTCTCCGGATCGTGGCAGTCAACGGCCAACTCGGTGAACCTACTTGTCATGACTCTCCCAGATAGTGCGGACGGGGCTCAGAGTATTGGCTGGGCCTCCCGTCCGGCAGATCCGCGATCTTCCTGACTGACCAGGGCCGTCAGACGGGTTTGATCCGGCATCAGATACGCGAGAAGCCCCTGGTAGGAACATGTCTGCGAAGATCACGTCCCAGAATCCAGAGGCTTCACGCGTTGACCGGTATCACCTACACCGCAACACTCGACGTCGGCAGGGAGACCGCCGAGACTCTCGCCCGGCTCTTGCGCGAGCACCGCGAACGGCTCGGCACCCGCAAGGGGACCCGCGCTCTGGGCGTCTTCAAGCAGGGTGTCCTGGTACTGCGGTAGTTCGTCGACGGGACCCGGCTGGCCCAACTCGCCCGGGACAACAGGCTTTCGGTACCCACCGCATACCGCTACTTGCACGAGGGGCTGACCGTACTCGCCGACCACGCCCCGGATCTGTCCACTGCGCTGGAACGGGCGGCGGCCGCCGGCCACACCCATCTCAACCTGGACGGCACCGTCATCCGTACCGACCGCGTCGCCGCCCCCGGCCCCAACGGCGCCGACCTCTGGTGGTCCGGGAAGCACAAGCACCACTGCGGCAACCTCCAGGTCATCTCCGCCCCCGACGGCTGGCCGATCTGGGTCTCCCCGGTCCGCCCCGGCCGCGAGCATGACACCACCTGCGCCCGCACCCACGGCCTGGTCGACGCCCTCAACCGGCTCGCGTCCACCCTCGACATTCCCACCCTGACCGACCTCGGCTACGAGAACGCCGGCGACGGCTTCCGCCACCCGGTAAAGAAGCCCAAGGGCGGCGAACTCGACGACGCGCAGCAGACGTTCAACTCAGTCATCCGAGCGTCCATGCGGTCGCCGAGCGGGCCAACGCCTTACTCAAGGTCACCTTCAAGGCCCTGCGCCGCGTCAGCCTCGATCCCAGCGGCATCACCCGGATCGCCCGAGCCGCCCTCGTCCTGCTCCAGCTGGAGCACGGCCGCAGCACCTGAACAAAGATCACGAACCGTCACGAGATGTTACCGAGAAGGGTTCAATGTGTCCGTCCGCGTTCAGATATCCCCGGCCGCCCTGTCACTGCTACTGACAGCTCTGGCGCCGATCGGCGGCAGCGCCTGGGGGGGGGCATGCAGCGCTGCACTTGCGGCCGGTAGTACACGGGTCAGCGCGGGCCGGAACCAAGCTGCGGTTCCGGCCCGTCGCTTCACACTAGTAGTACTTCCCGCGAGTCGTTGACTCCAGCGCTTCAGCTCAGTCCGCGATCGGCAGGTACACCCGGTTGCCCGCCTCGGCAAACTCCTTCGACTTCTGGAGCATCCCCGCCGCGACCTCCTCCTGCGACGCACCCTCAGCCGCCGCACCGCCGAACCGCTCTGTGATGCTTTGGCTAATCTTCATGCTGCAGAACTTGGGACCGCACATCGAGCAGAAGTGAGCCGTCTTGGCGGGCTCCGCCGGCAGGGTCTCGTCGTGGAACTCCCGTGCCGTGTCCGGGTCGAGGGCGAGGTTGAACTGGTCCTCCCACCGGAACTCGAAACGGGCGTCGGACAGCGCGTCGTCCCACTCCTGGGCACCCGGATGACCCTTGGCGAGATCCGCCGCGTGGGCGGCGATCTTGTAGGTGATGACGCCCGTCTTGACGTCGTCACGGTTCGGCAGGCCCAGGTGCTCCTTGGGCGTGACGTAGCACAGCATGGCCGTGCCCCACCAGGCGATCATCGCGGCGCCGATGCCGGAGGTGATGTGGTCGTACGCCGGCGCGACGTCCGTGGTCAGCGGGCCGAGCGTATAGAACGGTGCTTCATCGCAGATCTCCTGCTGAAGGTCGATGTTCTCCTTGATCTTGTGCATCGGGACATGGCCCGGGCCTTCGATCATGGTCTGTACGTTGAAACGCTTCGCGATCCGGTTGAGTTCCCCGAGCGTGCGCAACTCCGCGAACTGCGCCTCGTCGTTGGCGTCCGCGATCGAGCCCGGCCGCAGGCCGTCTCCGAGGGAGTACGTGACGTCGTACGCGGCGAGGATCTCGCAGAGCTCCTCGAAGTTCTCGTACAGGAAGCTCTCCTTGTGGTGCGCGAGGCACCACGCGGCCATGATCGAGCCGCCGCGTGAGACGATCCCGGTCTTCCGATTCGCCGTCAGCGGCACGTACGGCAAGCGCACGCCCGCGTGGACCGTCATGTAGTCCACGCCCTGCTCGGCCTGTTCGATGACCGTGTCCTTGTAGATCTCCCAGGTCAGCTCCTCGGCCCGGCCGTCGACCTTCTCCAGGGCCTGATAGAGCGGCACGGTGCCGATGGGAACGGGGGAGTTGCGCAGCACCCACTCGCGTGTGGTGTGGATGTTGCGACCGGTGGACAGGTCCATGACCGTGTCGGCGCCCCAGCGGGTCGCCCAGGTCATCTTCTCGACCTCCTCCTCGATGGAGGACGTCACGGCCGAGTTGCCGATGTTGGCGTTGACCTTCACCAGGAACCGCTTGCCGATGATCATCGGCTCGATCTCCGGGTGGTTGACGTTGGCCGGCAGCACCGCCCGGCCCGCCGCGATCTCGTCGCGGACCACCTCGGGCGAAACGTTTTCCCGGATGGCCACGTACTCCATCTCGGGCGTGATCTCGCCGCGGCGGGCGTACGCGAGCTGCGTGACCGCCTTGCCGTCCCTGCTGCGCCGTGGCTGGCGCGGCCGACCGGGGAAGACGGCGTCGAGGTTGCGCAGGCCGCCGCGCGGCGAGGTGTGCTTGACGCCGTCGTCCTCGGGGCGGACGGGCCGGCCCGCGTACTCCTCGGTGTCGCCACGGGCGATGATCCAGTTCTCGCGCAGCGGCGACAGGCCCCTGCGGACGTCGGTGTCGACGAGCGGATCGGTGTACGGGCCCGACGTGTCGTACAGCGTGACCGACTGCCCGTTGGTGAGATGCACCTGACGGACCGGCACCCGCAGGTCGGGGCGGCTGCCCTCGACGTACGCCTTGTGCCAGCCGATGGACTTCCCGGCCTCCTCGGACTGTGCGTCCTGAACGGAGGCAGGCGTGCGTGCGTCCTTGTTGGTCATGAGACCTACTCCCTACGCCGGCATTACCCGGTAACAGGTTCGGCGGTCGACGCAGCGGCTTCCGTCTGCCGACGTTCCGTGTGAAACATCACTCGACTTCGGTGATGTTTCATGTGAAACATCGCTGGGACGGAGGTCAGCGCCCTCTCAGCCCGGTGCTCCGAGCTCCCGCGTGTACAAAAGGTGCCTCCACGCTAGCGGCAATTCTGGCGCGGTGAACAGAGGGCCCCCCTCGTTCTTGCGATGATCGGTCGGTGACCACGACGCAGCGTCCTCCTTACCCACCGCCCGAACCGCCCCGCGGGTCCGGCGCCGGCAACGGCAACGGCCGTGGGCACGAGCACGATTTCGCCGCCGGGAGCGGGCTCGGGCCTGCACGGGGACAGGCGCAGGGGCACCGGTCCGGCCCCGGGAGCGGGCAGGGCGCGGGCCCGACCGGTACCGCCGGTCCGGCCGGTTCGTATGGTGCCGGTTCCGGAGGCCGGCACGGAGCTGGAGCCGGCTCCGGGGAAGGCGACGGGTACGGGCACGGCGTAGGCGACAGGCCCGGCGGAGGTGACGGGTACGGGCACGACAGAGGCGACGGGTACGGCGGAGGCCACGAGCACGGCGGGGCCGACGGGCGCGGCGGTGGTGGCGACGGACGCGGTCGCGGAAACGGACCCGGCTCCGAGCCGGGCGGCGGGCACGGGCACTCGCACAGTCACAACCACGGTCCTGCCACGCCCGTCTCCCTGCACCTGCGCAAGGTCATCGCGGCGGTCCTGATCCCGTTCGCCGCCGCCGTGCTGGTCGGTCTCGCCGTGCTGTGGCCGGGCGGTGCCCCGGCGCACGAGCGCACCGGCGTCGGCTTCGACCGGCAGACACAGGAGGCCTCCGTCACCAAGGTGGTGGCGGTGAGCTGCAGGGAGGCCGGCGCCTCGGGCGTCCCGCCGACCGGCGACACCTCCACCGCCGAGGGGTCCTCCGCGGTGCAGCAGGAGAAGGGAACCTGTAAGCGGGCGACGATCCGGGTCGACAGCGGCAAGGACAAAGGCCGTACTTTCACCGAGATCGTCCAGCCGGACCAGTCCCGCCAGTTGCACGAGGGCCAGGAGGTCGTGGTCGCCTACGAGCCCTCCGCTCCGAAGGATCTGCAGTACTCGGTCACCGACATCAACCGCCGTCTGCCCATGGCGCTGCTCGCCGGCATCTTCGCCCTCGCCGTCGTGGTCGTCGGGCGACTGCGGGGTGTCATGGCTCTGGTCGCGCTGGCCATCAGCTTCCTGGTGCTGAACCTCTTCATCCTGCCCGCGATCCTGCAGGGTTCGAACCCGCTGCTCGTGGCGGTGGTGGGCGCGAGCGCCATCATGCTCATCGCCCTGTATCTGTGTCACGGCCTGTCCGCCCGGACCTCAGTGGCGGTGCTCGGCACCCTCGTCTCGCTGCTGCTGATCGGCGTTCTGGGCTCGCTGTTCATCGACTGGGCGGCGCTCACCGGCAACACCGACGACAACACCGGTCTGATCCACGGGCTCTACCCGACGATCGACATGAGCGGTCTGCTGCTCGCCGGCGTCATCATCGGATCGCTCGGTGTGCTCGACGACGTGACGGTGACGCAGACGTCGGCGGTCTGGGAGCTCCACGAGGCCAACCCGACCATGGGCTGGCGTGGCCTGTACCGCGCGGGGATCCGGATCGGCCGCGATCACATCGCCTCGGTCGTCAACACCCTGGTCCTCGCCTACGCGGGCGCCGCGCTGCCGCTGCTCCTGCTGTTCTCCATCGCGCAGAGCGGTGTCGGGACGGTCGCCAACAGCGAGCTGGTCGCGGAAGAGATCGTGCGCACGCTGGTCGGTTCCATCGGCCTGGTCGCCTCGGTACCGGTCACCACGGCCCTGGCCGCGCTCGTGGTCTCGGCCGACCGTCCGGGAGCCCAGCCCGCCGCGGAGGCCGCCACGGCCCCGGCACGCGCGGGGAAGGGCCGGCGCCGCAAGCGCTGACGGCTCTCGAACTCGGAAGCCCGACTGCCCCGCCGTACGGCGAAGCGTTCCTGCACAGCTCGGCGGCATCCGGTGAAGCGTTACTCCACCGTGCCGCCCGACGGATGTCTCAGCCGGCGCCCTGTTCCGCCAGGATGCGGTCCAGGGCCTCGTCGAGATGGGCGTCGAAGTCGGCGAGCGAGCCCTCCTGACCCAGCGGCACCAGCTTGTCGGTGCGGTCGAGGAAGGCGACCAGCGGTGCCGTCGAGGACCGGAACAGCGCCTGGTCACTGCCCACCTGAAGCCGGATCAGCACCTCGCCCAGCGAATCCGGTTCGACGGGCGTGACCCGCACATCGCCCTCCCCGCACGGCCGGCCCACCCCGTCGATCAGCAATTCCCGGCCGAAAGCCCAGGTCACCGGGGCATCACCGGGCAGATGGAAGGTCAGCCTGACGGCATAGGGGTCACTGGTCTCATAGCGCAGCTCCACCGGAATACGGAAGGAGAGCTCCTCGGACACGAGAAAACTCATCATGACCTCTGCCTGTACGGACTCGCGCATCGCTAACCCCGTCATTCGCCGTGACTGGCCGGGAACGAACCTCTGACACTTGGTGGAATCTTGCTGAACGTACACAGCAGATCACAAGGAGTGAGTTTTCACATACTGATAGAGAGCGCGAGCGACCCGAGCAGACTCCCGATCTCGCTCTGCAACTGCCGGGCTGCCGGAAGCAGCCGGTGCTCCTGGTGGGCGGGCAGGGAGATGGCCATCGTCGCGGCCGTCGTGCCGAGAGTGAGCGGGATCGCCGCGCAGACGGCGCCCAGGGCGTACTCCTGACGCTCGGTCACGGGTTCCATCCGCCGCACCCGCTCCAGACGGCGCAGCAGGCTGTGGTTGTCCCGCACGGTGTACGGCGTGAGGGCCTGCACCGGATAGCGGTCGAGGTGGTCCCGGCGGGCCTCCTCGTCCAGCTGGGACAGCAGGCACTGCCCGATGGCGTGCGCGTGCCCGGTCTCCCGGAAGTCGGCCCACTCCTCGACCGCGGGATTGCCCGGAGTGTCGGAGACGCACATGACTTCGATCTCGCCCTCGCGGTACACCGCGTAGTACACGGGGACGCCGAGCACGTCCCGCCAGTGCGCGAGCGCGTCGACGACCGTGCTGCGACGTTTCTGCCGTGCCCCGCTGCTGCTCAGCCGCTCGGCGGCCTCACCGAGGAAGAACAGGCCCTTGTCCCGGTGCAGATAGCCCTCGTGCACGAGGGTGCGCAGCAGGTGGTAGGTCGTGGGCAGGGCAAGCCCGTTCTCCCGGGCCAGTTGCTTGGCGGGGGCGCCGTATTCGTGCGCGGCGACGGTCTCCAGCAAGCGCATCGCGCGCTGCACGGATCCGATGAGGGTCGCCGGAGGGGGTGGCGTGGCGGGAGGCCGTTGCTCCGAAGGGGGCGCCGAGCGGGGTTGCGCGGGGACGGTGTGCAGGTGGACAGGTGCGGTGTCAGCCGGGGCCAAGGGTCACTCCCGAAGCGCGAGGGGGCAGACCGTGCCGATGGACACGGGTGGGGGTGTACGCCGCTCACGGGGGATGTCCCCGCGTCGAGTTCCGGACTCTATTCGTCTGCCACCGCGCGCAGACGGCCCGGAACGGAAACTTCCCCCGGCCGAGGGAACCGGTGACTCCGGGTGTTTCCCGCTACCCCCACCGGTTTCCCACCGGTCTCACCAGTCGCTGCGCGACGAGGAGCTCGACGTGAACTTCCGTACGACGTAGATCAGTCCGCCGACCAGCGCCACGAAGACCAGCACCTTGAAGAGCAGTCCGATGACGAACCCGACCACACTGGCGATCAGTCCGCCGAACACGACCAGGGCGATGACCGGCACCGCGATCCACTTCACCCACCACGGCAGTCCCGTGAAGATCTCTCGCATCGCCCTCGTCCTTACCTCTCCGCCCGTTCGAGTGCCGGGTCCTGTCGGTGTCTTTCGGACTCCTGATGTCCTGCACTCGATGCTAGGTCCGCGAGGGGGTCCTTCGGGGGCCTCGCATCCCTTGTCCTCCCCTGACCGAACCCCTAGGGAACCCCGAGAGGGCTCGTCAGCTCTCGGGGGGAGAGAAGACCACGAGCACCCTCAGGTCCTCGGTGATGTGGTGGAACTTGTGCGCGACACCGGCCGGTACGTAGATCACGCTGCCGCGCGCCACCTGCGTCGTCTCCAGTCCGACCGTGATCGCGGCACGGCCGCTCACAACGAAGTAAACCTCGTCCTGATTGTGCGGCTTCTGTGGATCCTGGTCGCCCGCGTCCAGGGCGTACAGGCCGACCGACATGTTCTGCTCTCGCAGAAACTGCAGGTAGGCGCCCTCGTTGGCGGCGCGCTCCGCCTCCAGTTCGTCCAGCCGGAATACCTTCATCGTTTGGTCCGCCCCTGCCTCGTGTCCCCATGTCCGACCAGGTCTGCCACGATCAGACACATGATGAATTTTGTAGTCAAGACGATCGCCAACGCGGGTGCCCTGGCGGTCGCCGTATGGCTGCTCGACAAGATCACCCTGACCGGTGACAGCACGGGCAAGAAGGTCGGCACCCTGATTATCGTCGCGCTGATCTTCGGCCTGGTGAACTTCCTGGTCAAGCCGGTCGTCAAGCTCCTCAGCCTCCCGCTGCTGATACTGACGCTCGGCCTGTTCACCCTGGTCGTCAACGCGCTGATGCTGCTGCTCACCTCGTGGCTGGCCGACAAGCTCGACCTCAGCTTCCACGTCGAGGGGTTCTGGACGGCCGTCCTGGGCGGCCTGATCATCTCGGTCGTCTCCTGGGCGCTGCACGTCGTCCTGCCCGACAAGGACTGAGCGCGCATGACCTACCGCGTCTGCTTCGTCTGCACGGGCAACATCTGCCGTTCCCCGATAGCCGAGATCGTCTTCCGCGCGCGCGTGGCGGAGGCCGGTCTCGACGGCCTGGTCGAGGTCGACAGCGCCGGCACGGGCGGCTGGCACGAGGGCGACGGCGCCGACCCGCGCACGGTGGCCGTCCTGGAGGAGAACGGCTACGCCACCGGTCACACGGCCCGGCAGTTCCAGCCGTCGTGGTTCTCCCGCCTCGACCTGGTCGTCGCCCTCGACTCGGGCCACCTCAGGGCGCTACGCCGCCTCGCGCCCACGGAACAGGACGCGCAGAAGGTGCGTCTGCTGCGGTCGTACGACCCCGCCGCCGGCGACGACCTCGACGTACCGGACCCCTACTACGGGGGCGCCGAGGGCTTCGAGGAGTGCCTTGAGATGGTGGAGGCGGCGAGCGCCGGCCTGCTCGCCGCCGTACGTGAGGACGTGGAGGGACAGGCGGCATGAGCGAATCCGCGACGGGTGGCGCGCATCGAGGGACAGGCGACGACGCCGGTCGGGGGGATGCGGGCCGGGTGGCGCGCGACGCCGACCAGGTGGCCGCGGGTGGCGGTGACGGCACGCGCGCGGTGCGGGCCGGGCTGCCCGAGCCGGCCAAGTACGAGCCGACCCTGCCCGGACCGGTCTTCGCCGCCCACTACCACCTGCCGGGCGAGCCCACCGGCCCCTACACCTACGGCCGCGACGAGAACCCGACCTGGACGCTGCTGGAGCGCGCCGTCGGCGAGCTGGAGGCGCCCGGCCAGGACGGCGTCGAGACGCTCGTGTTCGCCTCCGGCATGGCCGCGACCTCGGCGGTGCTCTTCTCCCAGCTGCGCGCCGGTGAGGTGTGCGTCCTGCCCGACGACGGCTACCAGGCGCTGCCCCTGGTGCGCGCCCAGCTGGAGGCGTACGGCATCGAGGTGCGCACCGCGCCCACCCGTGACGACGCCCAGCTCGACGTCCTCGACGGCGCGAAGCTGCTGTGGATCGAGACCCCGTCGAACCCCGGCCTCGACGTGTGCGACATCAGGCGGCTCGCGGAGGCGGCACACGCGCGTGGCGCCCTGGTGGCCGTCGACAACACCCTGGCGACACCGCTCGGCCAGCGCCCCCTGGAGCTCGGCGCGGACTTCGCGGTGGCCAGCGGCACCAAGCAGCTCACCGGGCACGGCGACCTCGTTCTGGGCTACGTCGTCGGCCGGAACCCCGATGCCATGACCGCCGTACGCCGTTGGCGCAAGATCGTCGGTGCGATCCCCGGGCCGATGGAGGCCTGGCTGGCGCACCGTTCGATCGCGACGCTCCAGATGCGGGTCGACCGGCAGAGCGCGACGGCCCTGGCGGTCGCCGAGGCCCTGCGCGAGCGGCCCGAGGTGACCGGGCTGCGCTACCCCGGACTTCCCGGCGATCCCGCCCACGAGATCGCCGCGCAGCAGATGCGGCGCTACGGCTGCGTGGTGTCGTTCACCCTGCCCACGCGCGCGCGTGCCGACCGTTTTCTCGACGCCCTGCGGCTCGTGGACGACGCGACGAGCTTTGGCGGAGTGCGGTCCACGGCCGAACGGCGCGGACGCTGGGGCGGCGACGCGGTGCCGGAGGGCTTCATCCGCCTCTCGGTCGGCGCCGAGGATCCGGAGGACCTGGTGGCCGATGTGCTGCGCGCGCTGGACGCGTCGGCAGCCTGACATCCCCCACGGACGGTCCGAGCCTCCCCCCTCGTGGCTCGGACCGTCCCCCGGTTCCGCGCGCAAGAACCGCGCGACCAAGGCTAGTTGACTCTCTGTCAGTGTCCAATCACGGTAGCGACAGAGACCTATCGACTTATTTATAGTTGAGCGCGGTCGGGGGGCCGGGAGCGGGGCCGACGAGGGGAGAGCGGTGTGGATCTGGCCTTGCTGCGGACCTTCGTGACCGTGCACCGGGCCGGCTCCTTCACCCGCGCCGCCGCCCTGCTCGGCCTCTCCCAGCCGGCCGTCACCTCGCAGATCCGCACGCTGGAACGGCAGCTGGGCCGCCCCCTGTTCCTGCGGCAGGCCCGCGGCGTGACCCCGACCAGCATCGGTGACGAACTCGCCCACAAGGCGGCCCCGCATCTCGACGCCTTGGTGGAGATAGCCGAGACCGGCCTCGACGACGACTCCTCCTTACGGACGCTGCACCTCGCCGGACCCCCGGAGTTCACCGCCGAACGAGCCCTGCCCGCCCTCACGGAGCTGACCGGAGAGGACGGCCAGGGCTTCGCTCTTCGCGCCTCCTTCGGGAACGCCGAGGAAACGCTGGAAGGGCTTTCCGCCGGGCATCATGATCTGGCCATCTGCACGGCCCGTCCGCGCGGTGCCCTGCTCACGGCGACTGCGCTCTGCGACGAGGAGCACGTCCTCGTCGCCGCCCCGCGCTGGGCCGAACAGATCGGCGCCGGGCAGCCGGACGGCAAGCCGGAACCGGCCCTGGAGCAGGTGCCCGTGGTGGAAGTGCACGAGTCGCTGCCCTTAGTCTCCCGCTACTGGGCCTCCGTCTTCGACTCGCGCCCGGCCGCCCCGGGCACCGTCGTCGTCCCGGACCTGCGTGCGGTTCTGGCGTGCGCGGTCGCGGGCGCGGGCCTGGCGGTACTGCCCCGCTACCTGTGCGCGGCCGCGTTGGAGCGGGGTGACGTCGTCGCCCTGCACGAGCCGGCGGTGCCACCGCTGCGCACGTACTTCCTGGTCGTGCGCACCGGGACGCTCGCGATGCCCCATATCGCACGGGCCCACGAGTGGTTGCAGCGGGCGGCGGCCGACTGGTGCTGAGGAGGCGCCCGAGGGCGGATGCCGGGTTGCGCGGGCGCGTATGACGGCTGCCCGGGCAGGGCCTCACTCTGGGAGCTCGGCCGGTGACTTTTCGCGATGTTTCACGTGGAACCAGCCGGGCCACATTTCACCCATGACCGTCCGACCCGTGGTCAAGCGCACCGCCCGTGCCGTTCTGCTGGACGGGGACGACCTGATCCTGATCAAGCGCACCAAGCCGGGCATGGATCCCTACTGGCTCACTCCCGGCGGCGGGGTCGAGCCCGACGACTCGACCGTTGTCCACGCCCTGCACCGCGAGGTGTACGAGGAACTCGGCGCGAAGATCACCGATGTGGTGCCCTGCTTCGTGGACACCGTGGAGCACATCGGGGAGGACGGCGGCGCGACCGGTGTGAAGGTGCAGCACTTCTTCGTCTGCCGCCTGGAGTCGATGGATCCCTCCCTCCGCCACGGCCCCGAGGTGGACGAGCCCGTCGGCGAGTACGAGATCGTGCGTGTGCCCTTCACCCGGGTCGGCATCGCCTCGGTCCATCTCGTTCCGCTGTCGCTGCGGCACTACCTGGACGGCAACATCGAGGGCGTACGTGCCATGCACGCCCCCGACCTGGGCTGACACCGGCGGCGATCAAGGCCCGGCCGCGGCCAGTTCCTCCACGGAGTCGTGCCGTATGCGCTCGGACGGGATGCCGATGTCCCGCAGGGCCTCCACACCGTTGCGGATCATCCCGGGCGGGCCCGACAGATAGGCGTCGAACTCGTTCCACGGCCCGTAGGCGCGTACCGCGTCCGGAAGCTGCTGGTGCGCCAACTGGTCGACGATCGCGCGGACCGAGAGCCAGGGATGGCTCTGCTGGAGACGCAGCATGGTGTCGATGTCGTACAGGTCATGGTCGGTGCGCGCCCCGTAGAAGACCTCGACCGGCCGGCGTTCCCCGTGCTCGGCGACGTCCTCGACCAGCGCCTTGATGGGCGCTATGCCGGTGCCGCCGCCCAGGCAGAGCAGCCCGCTGTCGGTGGTGTGGTCCACGGTCATGGAACCGGCGGGCGGGCCGAGCCGGACGATGTCACCGGGGCGGGCACGGTGCACCAAGGCGTTGGAGACCCAGCCCGCCGGGACGGCCTTCACATGGAACGACAGCAGGCCGTCGGAGCGGGGCGCCGACGCGAAGGAGTAGTGCCGCCATATCCGGGGCCACCAGGGGGTCTCCAGGCTCGTGTACTGCCCGGCGAGGAAGGGGTAGGGCTGGTCGGGGCGGACGGTGACGACCGCGACGTCGGGGGTCCTGAGGTCGTGCGTGACGATCTCGGCGTACCACCAGGCCGGGGCGCGCAGTTCGTCGGCGGCCGCCGCGTCGATCATGATCTGGGAGATCGTCGTGTACGTCCGGACCCAGGCCGCCTCCATCTCCTCGTTCCAGACCCCGGCGGCGTACTTGCTCAGCGCGCCGATCAGGCATTCGCCGACGGCCGGGTAGTGCTCGGGCCGCGTCCCGTACTTCCGGTGGCCCCGGCCGAGGTTCTGCAGGTAGTCGACCAGGACGTCGGTGTTGTCGATGTGCTCGGCGGCGGTGAGCAGTGCCCTGAGCAGCCGGTCCCGCTGGGTGTCCATCGCGGCCGGGAAGAGCGGGCGCAGGTCGGGGTGGCGCACGAAGAGCAGGGCGTAGAAGTACGAGGTGACCTTGTCGGCCACGGGCGTGACCTCTGCCATGGCGCGGCGAATGAGGATGGCGTCCCGGGAGGCCTGGTTGCCCGGGGCGGTGGCAGCCGGCTCTGGGGGCGACACCGGTGCGGGCCGCTGGGTGGGAACACGCGGCTCGGCGGAAGGAGCCGTGGCGGAGGCGAAGGACGCCGGAGGCGGCGTGCCCGTCGCGGGCGCGGGTCGTGGCGACGAGGCCTCGGGAGAGGGTGCGGAGGGCGGTGCTGTGGGGGCGGGCTCGGGTATCGCGTCCGGGAGCCCGTGCTCCTGGTCCGGCGCACCGGTGCTCGTGCTGTCTGCCGTCGACGCGGGTGGGGTCGCCGTGCCCTCTGCCGGTGTTTCCGGGTCGGCCGTCTGCCGGCCCACCGGGCGTATCACCGCCGGGCGACGGCCGTCCGGCGTACCCGGGTCATTGTCCGTGGTCCCGGAGTCGCTGTCCGGCGTGCCGGAGTCGTTGTCCGTGGCCCCGGAGTCGTTGTCCGGAGTTGTCGTCGGCTTGTTGCGGGGCGTGAACCAGCCGCCCCCGCCGCCAGAAGTGCCGTTGTCGGCCGACGTGGTGGTCGGAGCGTCCATGGTGTGCCTCGCCTCGAGCATCTTTCGGTCGGTCTGCGCACTTCCCCAGTCGGAAGGTGCCTGCTTTCCCCCGTGGACGGACGGCGTTCCCATCCGGTGTCGCGGCCAATGCGGCCACATTCAACCTGTGTCCCAGCTCTGTACGGACAAGTAAG
Organism: Streptomyces africanus; assembly: GCF_030816955.1. Classification (NCBI taxonomy): domain Bacteria; kingdom Bacillati; phylum Actinomycetota; class Actinomycetes; order Kitasatosporales; family Streptomycetaceae; genus Streptomyces; species Streptomyces africanus. Next base: position 4,309,997 of record NZ_JAUSYP010000001.1, read on the forward strand.
GCAAGAGTGTGACATTGGCCGCAGTACCTCCCAGCTGAGCTTCCCACTCGCCTGGGCGGCTCAGTCGCGTCACCGGAAACGCGGGTTTTCGATCTCTCCGTCCCGTTAGGCTGCATTGCCCTGTACGCGGCCCACCCAGAACAGGTCACCCGCCCCGGACGTGAACCGGAGTCGACCCTACCGGCCACCGCTGTGCACACAAGTCCCCCCTTGCCCCGTCACGAATGAGGGCACAGCGCGAAAGCATCAGCGCGGTCACCACCGGACGCGCCCGTGTTTCACGTGAAACGTCCGGCGTCTGTCCGCACTCTGTGCAGCGGGCTACAACTGGCCAAAAGCTCGTATGTCTCCAGGGAAAGAGGTGGACGCCAGGGGCTCCGGTCGGACAGCCTGACCTGCGTGCCGACTCCTTCCCTTGCCTCTTTGCCCATCCGCCGTCTGACGCTCCGCGATCTCGCCGCCTGCGCCGACTTGTCCGAGGACCGGGGGTGGCCACGGGAGGAGCACAAGTGGGGCTTCCTCCTCACGGCCGGGAAGGGCTACGGCATCGACGACCCCGACGGCGGCCTTGTCAGCGCCTGCGTCGTCACCGAGTACGGACCGCAGGAGCGCCCCGCCCTCGCGGCGATCGGAATGGTCCTCGTCGCCGCACAGCACTCCCGACAGGGCGTGGGACGCCGGCTGATGCGCCACGTCGTCTCCGCGATGGGCACCACGCCCCTCACCCTGCATGCGACCCCGTACGGCCGGCCCCTCTACGAGGAACTCGGCTTCAAGGTCACCGGGCGGGCGGAAATGGTGTGCGGGCGTTTCACTCCTGGCGGGCCCCAGCCGGCGGTCGCCACCCGTGCCGCGACCGCCGAGGACCTCTCCGCGATCCTCCGGCTCGACGAGCAGGCCTTCGGGACCGACCGCACCCACATCATCACCCGACTGCCAGCCTTCGCCGACCAGTTGCGCGTGGCGGAGGAGGACGGGCGGATCATCGGATACGCGGCCGCCTGGCCGAACATGGACACTCATGTCGTCGGTCCGCTCATCGCGCGGGACACGTCGGTGGCCCAGGCCCTCATCGCCTCCCTCGCCGCCCACACCGACCGCCCCCTGCGCACCGACATCGACGTACGGCACACAGAGCTGCTCGTCTGGGCGAAGGAGCGCGGTCTGGCGTCCCTTGCCTTCAACTCGGTGATGACCAACGGAATCACCGAGTTGCCCGGGGACTGGAGCCGTCGCTTCGCCCCGGTCACGGTCGCGGCGGGCTGAGCCATCCCGATCCGACAGCGCCGGCTCCCCGTGGATCGGGGAACCGGCGTCGTCTCGTTGAAGGAGCCCGGTCAGGCGAGAGCCTCCACGGCGGCCGCGGCGAAAGCGTGGTCCTGCTCCGGCGCACCGCCGCCGACACCGATCGCGCCGATCAGGCGGCCCTCGCGGTGCACGGGCACGCCGCCGGCGATGAACAGCAGCGGCCGGTCGAGCGCGGTGGGCAGGGTGTGGAAGAGGCCTCCGGGCTGCACGGCGTCGACGAGGTCGGCGGTGGGCGCGTTCAGCTGGAGTGCCGTGTAGGCCTTGCGGGTGCTGGTCTCGCCGGAGATCAGCACCGCGCGGTCGTCACGGCGGAAGGCGAGCAAATGGCCGCCCGCGTCCAGGACGGTGACGCTGACGGTGACGCCTGCGGCTTCGGCGGCACGCCGGGCGGCGGTGACGAGGACGTCGGCGTCCCGGGTGGTCAGCGGGGCGACTGCGGTGATGGTGCTCATGCGGGGTTCTCCTGGAAGACGTGCAGAGGGGGCTGGTCCGGGTCGAGGGGAGGGGGTGAGCCTGGCCGGACCGGTGGCTCAGTGGTGGACGGCGGTCCGCTGCTCGGCCGGCGCGGATCCCGTGACGACGGTGCTGGAGGCACCCGCACGGCGTTCCAGGGCGGCGGAGAGGAAGGCCAGGACCAGGGCTCCCGCGGCCAGGGCGGCGCCGACCCAGTTGGGGGCGGTGTAACCGAAGCCCGCCGCGATCACGAGGCCGCCGAGCCAGGCGGACAGCGCGTTGCCGAGGTTGAAGGCGCCGATGTTCACGGCGGAGGCGAGCGTGGGGGCGCCGTGCGCCTGGTCGAGGACCCGCTTCTGGAGCGGCGGGACGGTGGCGAAGCCCAGGGCGCCGATCAGGGCGATCGTGACGGCCGACAGCAGCTTGTCGTGCGCGGTGAGCGTGAACAGCGCCAGGACGACGGCCAGGGCGCCCAGGGACACGTACAGCATGGGCATCAGGGCGCGGTCGGCGAACTTGCCGCCCACGAGGTTACCGCCGACCATGCCGAGGCCGAAGAGGACCAACAGCCAGGTGACGGAGCCGTCGGCGAAGCCCGCGGTGTGGGTCATCATCGGAGCGATGTAGGTGATGGCCGCGAAGACGCCGCCGAAGCCGAGGACGGTCATCGCCATCGCGAGCAGCACCTGCACGTTCTTGAAGGCGGCGAGTTCGTGCCGCAGGCGCACCCCCTCCGGCTTGGGCATGTCGGGGACGAGCCGGGCGATGCCGACCAGGCCGACGACGCCGAGAGCGGCGACGATGCCGAAGGTCACACGCCAGCCGACGGACTGCCCGACGAGTGTGCCCAGCGGGACACCGACGACGTTGGCGACGGTCAGGCCGGTGAACATCATCGCGATGGCTCCGGCCTTCTTGTCCCGGGCGACGAGGTCGGCCGCGACGACCGAGCCGATGCCGAAGAAGGCACCGTGGGCCAGCGAGGCGACGATCCGGCCGATCAGCATGACGGAGAAGGCGGGAGCGAGTGCCGAGAGCAGGTTGCCGACGATGAACAGGCCCATGAGCAGCATCAGCATCCGCTTGCGGGGGACCTTGGTGCCCAGCACGGTCATCAGCGGGGCGCCGAACATGACACCGAGCGCGTAGCCGGTCACCAGGTACCCGGCGGTGGGAATGGTGACCCCGTACTCGCCCGCGACCTCGGGCAGCAAGCCCATGATCACGAACTCGGTCGTTCCGATCCCGAAGGCCCCGATCGCGAGGGCCAGAAGCGCGAGAGGCATGGAGAGGTACACCTTCCCAGACGGTTGCAGGAGCGCTTTGTGTGCCCTCACAATAGTTGCAGACGCGGGTTATAAGCAATAGCCGTCAATTGCGGTCCTGCTCTATCCTGGATGTCAGCCGCTCCGGGACGGAGGAAACGCCAATGACAGCGACGGACCCCGCGCTCACCGCTCTCGCCCAGAGCTGGTGCGCCCTCTCCCTGCTGCACGGGAAGATCGAGGCCCACATCGAGCGCGCCCTGCAGGCCAAGCACGACCTGAGCGCGCGCGAATACTCCCTGCTCGATGTGCTCAGCCGGCAGCACGACGGGGACGGAGGGCATCTGCAGATGAAGCAGGTCGCCGACGCGGTCGTCCTCAGCCAGAGCGCCACCACGCGTCTGGTCACCCGGCTCGAGGACCGCGGACTCCTGGAGCGCTACCTCTGCCCCACCGACCGCCGGGGCATCTACACGAACGTCACCGAGGCGGGCCTCAAGCTGCTCGAAGAGGCCCGGCCGACCAACGACGCCGCCCTGCGCGAGGCTCTCGACGAGGCGGCGAAGAACCCCGAGCTGGCCCCGCTGGTCCACGTCGTGGAGACGCTGAAGGCTCCGGTGCCCGCATAAGCCGGCCTCCGCCCGGGGCGTCTGTGCGTAGGGTGCGGTCATGGGAGATCTTGAGATACGCCCCGCGACCGCCGACGACATTCCCACGATCGTCGCCATGCTCGCGGATGACCCCCTGGGTGCCCAGCGCGAGTCACCTGACGACCTCACCCCGTACCTGACCGCGCTGGAACGGCTCAGCGCCGACCCGAACCAGCGCCTGGTCGTGACGGCCCGGGAAGGCCGCGTCGTCGGAACGCTCCAGCTCACGATCGTTCCCGGGTTGTCCCGACGCGGTGCGACCAGGTCGATCATCGAAGGCGTACGGGTCCATGCCGATGAGCGCGGCAGCGGCCTGGGGACACAGCTCATCGAGTGGGCGATCGACGAATCCCGTCGTCAGGGCTGCCAGTTGGTCCAGCTGACCTCCGACAAGACCCGCACTGACGCCCACCGCTTCTACGAGCGGCTGGGCTTCACGGCCTCTCACACGGGCTTCAAGCTCCCGTTGTGACCGAACGCGAATGGGCGCCCTGTTTCACGTGAAACAGGGCGCCCACCCATGTGACCGCCTATCCGATGCCGCGCCATCCCTCGGGATCGACCCCACCCGGCACCGGAGCCGCCTCGTCGTACGGCTGCCGCGTGAACACGAACGAGCCGAGGTCCAGATGGCTCACGGACCCGTCCGGCCGCCGTACGGCCTTCAGCAGCTCGCCCGCGTAGTAGCCCTCCAGCCCGGTCCAGGTGCCGTCGCCGTTCGGGCGGAACCTTGAGCGGCGCCCGTTGCCGGACAGCGGCTCCAGCGAGGCGAGCCCGTCGGCCGTGAGCCGCAGGGCGAAGGCGTACGTCCCCCAGTACCACTGCCCCGTCAGCTCCAGCATCGACGGGTCGACGTCACGCAGTGGCCTCCACGGAGCGGGGATGCGCGGCTCCGACTCGGCGACGATACGGACGAGATCGGCGCAGAGACCGGACACCAGAGGGCCCGAGGTGCAGTTGGCCAGCACGACCGCCGCTACGTCGTCCTCCACGCTGATGCTCACACTCGCCAGGAAACCCGGCAGGGATCCGCTGTGCCCCACGAGCAGCCGGCCGTGGCGGCTCTGCACCTGCAGGCCGAGGCCGTAGGCGTCACCGGAGATCACGTCCGCGGATTCCGCCGGCGCCGCCGGAGTCCGCATCTCCCGCAGGGACTCGGCGCTCAGCACCCTCTCGTCACCCTTCATCAGGAAGGCGGCGAACCGTGCCAGGTCTGCCGTGGTCGACCAGAGTTGACCGGCGGGTGCCATACGGCCGAGGTCCTCGGCGGGCTCGGGCAACAGCACATCGGCCCAGGGGTGCACGGCCCAGCCACCCGCGTGCGGGGCCTCGGGTCGCACACCGGTCCGGTCGAGACCCAGTGGTTCGAGCACTTCACGCCGTAGTGCCTCCTCCCAGGAGGTCCCCCGCAGCTCTTCCACGAGCGCGCCCAGCAGCGTGTAGCCGGGGTTCGAGTAGTGGTGCCGCCGGCCGACGGGGTGAAGAAGAGGCTGCTCGCCGAGGACGTCGGACAGTTCCGGCCGCAGGGACCCGGACGTGCGCTCCCACCACGGCCCGGGCGACTCGGCCGCCAACCCACCCGTGTGGGCGAGCAGTTCGGCGATCGTGGCCTCCCCCGCGCCGGTACCCGGCACGTACTTCTCCAGCGGGTCCCCGAGCCCGAGCAGCCCCTCATCCCGCAGACGCATCACGAGAACGGCGGTGAAGGTCTTGGTGATCGAGCCGATGCGGTACTGGACGTGCTCGTCGGGCTCTTCGCCCTCCACCGACGTCCGGGCGCCGTGCCACACCGCCCGCCCGCCCCGGACGACGGCCGCGACCAGCGACGGCGCCCGCCCCTCGGCCTGTGCCACGGCGATCCGGTGCAGCAGCGCACGGCTCGTTGCGGGAAGCAGCTCTTCCTGAGGTGTCGTCATGGCCCCAGTTCATCCTGGCCCGGCCCGGCGAGTCGACCATATTTCGCTGGCAGTACCGGATCAGGTCTGTGCCGCCAACGGATCAGGTCTGCGCCATGTCCACGAACCGCGAGTAGTGACCCTGGAAGGCGACCGTGATCGTCGCCGTCGGGCCGTTTCGGTGCTTGGCCACGATCAGGTCGGCCTCGCCCGCGCGCGGCGACTCCTTCTCGTAGGCGTCCTCGCGGTGCAGCAGGATGACCATGTCGGCGTCCTGCTCGATGGAACCGGACTCACGCAGGTCGGAGACCATCGGCTTCTTGTCCGTGCGCTGCTCGGGACCACGGTTCAGCTGGGAGAGCGCGATGACCGGGATCTCCAGCTCCTTGGCCAGCAGCTTGAGGTTACGGGACATGTCCGAGACCTCCTGCTGACGGCTCTCGGCCCGCTTGGAACCGCCGGACTGCATCAGCTGGAGGTAGTCGATGACCACCAGCCGGAGGTCGTTGCGCTGCTTGAGGCGCCGGCACTTGGCGCGGATCTCCATCATCGACAGGTTCGGGGAGTCGTCGATGTAGAGCGGAGCCGCAGAGACATCCGGCATCCGCCGGGCCAACCGCGTCCAGTCCTCGTCCGTCATCGTGCCGGACCGCATGTGGTGCAGGGCGACCCGCGCCTCGGCGGACAGCAGACGCATCGCGATCTCGTTGCGCCCCATTTCGAGCGAGAAGATCACGCTCGGCAGGTTGTTCTTGATCGAGGCGGCCCGCGCGAAGTCCAGCGCGAGCGTCGACTTACCCATGGCGGGACGCGCGGCGATGACGATCATCTGGCCCGGGTGCAGCCCGTTGGTGAGCGAGTCGAAGTCCGTGAACCCCGTGGGCACGCCGGTCATCTCACCGCTGCGCGAGCCGATCGCCTCGATCTCGTCGAGCGCGCCCTCCATGATGTCGCCGAGCGGCAGATAATCCTCGCTGGTGCGCTGCTCGGTGACCGCGTAGACCTCCGCCTGGGCGCGGTTGACGATCTCGTCGACGTCGTCGTCGGCCGCGTATCCCATCTGCGTGATGCGCGTCCCCGCCTCGACCAGGCGGCGCAGCACGGCCCGCTCGTGGACGATCTCCGCGTAATAGGCGGCGTTGGCGGCCGTGGGCACCGTCTGGACGAGGGTGTGCAGATACGAGGCCCCACCGACCTTGTTGATCTCGCCGCGCTTGGTGAGCTCGGCGGCGATGGTGATGGGGTCGGCCGGCTCGCCCTTGGCGTAGACGTCGAGGACGGCCTGGTAGATCGTCTCGTGGGCCGGCTTGTAGAAGTCGTGGCCCTTGAGGATCTCGACGACGTCGGCGATGGCGTCCTTGGAGAGCAGCATGCCGCCGAGGACGGACTGCTCGGCCTCGATGTCCTGCGGCGGTACCCGCTCGAACGTCGGAGCGGCGCCGCCGTCCCATGCCCCGTTGTCCCTGCCGCGCTCGTGCTGCTCGTCGCGGCCCCGGGGTCCCTCACCACGTCGGCGGGAGGCGGGCAGACGATCACTGGGACCGCTGTCGGCCCACGGGTCGTCCAAGGGCTCGGAAATGCTCACCGAGCCACCTCCTCCCGTCCGCCGCAGCAGACCTCGCCGTGCCCCTCTTTTCTACGGCACGGCACTGACAAATGAGACGCCCAACTCCGGTTGACCAACGCCGGTTTTGTGACGTTTTGAAAACCGGCAGACGGAGCGGGCGCCGGACCACGTTAGGCCTGTCGGCACCGTCAGCCAATCTGGTTATCCACAGGCCATGTGGACGACGGCCCAGATGCTGTGGAGAACTCCTCAAAACCTGTGCACGACCCGGTGGACAGCCCTGTGAACAAGCTCCGAGCCGCCTTGAAGAGACGGCTCTGACCTGCCGCTTTGCCGTCCACCGGCTGTGCAGAAGAAAAACTTCCCCAACCGGCGCAAGATCGCTTCGAACGGTGCGCGGCAGTGCGCACTCCTGGACGGAAAGTAAGGGACACAAAGCCTTTGCATCTCTTACCTGTGGACGATTACATTGGTGCACATGACACAGGCCCCCGCGCGCCGCAGAACCGGCCGGAGACAGCACGACCGAGAGATCGTCGCTCTGGCCGTGCCGGCCTTCGGCTCCCTCGTCGCCGAGCCCCTCTTCCTCATGGCCGACACCGCCATCGTGGGTCATCTGGGTACGGCACAACTCGCCGGACTCGGCGTCGCCTCGGCCCTGTTGATGACCGCCGTCAGTGTCTTCGTCTTCCTCGCCTACGCCACGACAGCGGCGGTCGCCCGCCGCGTCGGCGCGGGCGATCTCCAGGCCGCCATCCGCCAGGGAATGGACGGCATCTGGCTGGCCCTGCTCCTCGGCGCTGCTGTCGTCGCCGTCGTCCTGCCGACGGCGTCCGGCGTCGTCGATCTCTTCGGCGCTTCGGACGCGGCGGCTCCCTACGCGACCACCTACCTGCGCATCTCTGCGGTCGGCATACCGGCCATGCTCGTCGTCCTCGCCGCGACCGGGGTTCTGCGCGGCCTCCAGGACACCAAAACCCCTCTCTATGTGGCCGTCGCCGGCTTCATCGCCAACGGCGCCCTCAACGCGGGGCTCGTCTACGGCGCCGACCTGGGGATCGCCGGCTCCGCCTGGGGCACCGTCATCGCCCAGTGGGGCATGGCCGTGGTCTACCTCGCCGTGGTCCTGCGCGGAGCGCGCAGGCACGGTGCCTCGCTGCGCCCGGACGCCGCCGGGATCAGGGCCTCCGCACAGGCCGGTGTGCCCCTGCTGGTGCGCACTCTCTCCCTGCGGGCGATCCTGGTGATCGCCACGGCGGTCGCCGCCCGTCTCGGGGATGCCGACATCGCCGCACACCAGATCATCCTGTCCCTGTGGAGCCTGCTCGCCTTCGCCCTGGACGCCATCGCCATCGCGGGGCAGGCCATCATCGGCCGCTACCTCGGAGCCGGTGACGCACAAGGCGCCCGCGACGCATGCCGTCGCATGGTCGAGTGGGGGATCGCCGTCGGGGTCGTCCTCGGCATCCTGGTGATCATTACCCGACCGGCATTCCTGCCCCTGTTCACCAGTGACGCGGCGGTCAAGGACACAGCGCTGCCCGCGCTGCTCATCGTCGCCCTGTCGCAGCCGATCTCCGGCGTCGTCTTCGTCCTGGACGGAGTCCTGATGGGCGCCGGCGACGGCCCCTACCTGGCCTGGGCGATGCTGCTGACTCTGGCGGTCTTCACCCCGGTCGCCCTGCTGGTGCCGGTACTGGGCGGTGGGCTCACCGCCCTCTGGGCCACCATGACGCTGATGATGACCGTGCGGATGCTGACGCTGTGGCTCCGGACCCGCTCGGGCCGCTGGATCGTGACGGGCGCGACCCGCTGATCACCGGCCTCAGCCCTCGATGACTGTTTCACGTGAAACACCGTGTTTCACGTGAAACGGCGAAGGGCCCGAAACGACGATGGGGCCGCACCCTGAAGGGTGCGACCCCACCGCTCACTGCTTCAGCGAGCGCGGCACTCAGGCCGCGACGACCTCGATGTTGACCTTGGCGGCAACCTCGGGGTGCAGACGCACGGACGTCTCGTGAGCGCCCAGCGTCTTGATCGGCGAGCCCAGCTCGATGCGGCGCTTGTCGACCTCGGGGCCACCGGAAGCCTTGATCGCGGAAGCGATGTCGGCCGGGGTGACGGAACCGAAGAGACGACCGGCGTCGCCGGAGCGGACAGCCAGGCGGACCTTGACGCCCTCGAGCTGGGCCTTCACCTGGTTGGCCTGCTCGATGGTCTGGATCTCGTGGATCTTGCGAGCACGACGGATCTGCTCGACGTCCTTCTCGCCACCCTTGGTCCAGCGGATAGCGAACTTCCGCGGGATCAGGTAGTTGCGAGCGTAACCGTCCTTGACGTCGACGACGTCGCCCGCGGCACCGAGGCCGGAGACCTCGTGGGTGAGGATGATCTTCATGAGTCGGTCACCCTTCCCTTATCGCGCGGTGGAGGTGTAGGGCAGCAGCGCCATCTCACGGCTGTTCTTCACGGCCGTGGCGACGTCACGCTGGTGCTGCGTGCAGTTGCCGGTCACGCGGCGGGCACGGATCTTGCCGCGGTCGGAAATGAACTTCCGCAGCATGTTCGTGTCCTTGTAGTCCACGTACGTGACCTTGTCCTTGCAGAATGCGCAGACCTTCTTCTTCGGCTTGCGCACAGGCGGCTTCGCCATGGTGTATCTCCTGTGTGATCAAGAAGTTGGGGTACGAACCCGCCCTAGAAGGGGGGCTCGTCCGAGTAGCCGCCGCCCTGCTGGCCGCCGCCGGAGCCACCGCCCCAGCCGCCGCCACCACCCTGGTTGCCACCGGCGGGAGCGCCGGTCGCCCACGGGTCGTCGGCGGGAGCACCGCCGGCCGGCTGACCGCCACCGGGGCCGCCGCCCCAGCCGCCGCCACCCTGGCCGCCACCGCCACCGCCGCCGTATCCGCCCTGGCCACCGCGGCCGGTGGTCTTGGTGACCTTGGCCGTGGCGTTGCGCAGGCTGGCGCCGACTTCCTCGACGTCCAGCTCGTAGACCGTGCGCTTGACGCCCTCACGGTCCTCGTAGGACCGCTGCTTCAGCCGGCCCTGCACGATGACGCGCATGCCTCGCTGGAGCGACTCGGCGACGTTCTCCGCCGCCTGACGCCAGACCGAGCAGGTCAGGAACAGGCTCTCGCCGTCCTTCCACTCGTTCGTCTGGCGGTCGAAGGTGCGGGGAGTGGACGCGACACGGAACTTCGCGACGGCCGCACCGGAGGGGGTGAAGCGCAGCTCGGGGTCGTCGACAAGATTGCCGACCACCGTGATGACGGTCTCGCCTGCCATGGGGGAACCTCTCGGCGGGTTTGCTCTGGCTGCTTGCTACTCGAATCCCGGAATCAGCTGAGCGGGAGAGCTCAGTGGGTCTCGGGACGGAGGACCTTGGTCCGGAGGACCGACTCGTTCAGGTTCATCTGGCGGTCGAGCTCCTTGACGACCGCAGGCTCAGCCTGAAGGTCGATGACCGAGTAGATGCCCTCGGGCTTCTTCTTGATCTCGTACGCGAGACGACGACGGCCCCAGGTGTCGACCTTCTCGACCTTTCCGCCGCCGTCACGGACGACAGAGAGGAAGTTCTCGATCAGCGGGGAGACAGCGCGCTCCTCGACGTCGGGGTCGAGGATGACCATCACCTCGTAGTGACGCATGTGGAACCCACCTCCTTTGGACTCAGCGGCCACGGTCGTTCCGTGGCAGGAGGGTCGTGATGCGTAGCAACGGTATCGGCCACCACTGACAGTCGGGGGTTCTGTGGAGAAGCCCCTGTCGTGACATGGGCAGACACCGGTGCGGACGGTACAGACTACCCGCACAGGGGCTTGCGGTTGAAATCCGGCCGTGGGGGCAGCCAATCTGTACACATCGGGTGTGTATGGCGCTACGATGCGCCGACTTTCGCAGGAGGTGCCCTATGGCACAGGCATTGCGACCCAACACCGCCGGCGGCCTCTTCGCCACGGACGGCAAGCCCCATCCCCTCCAGGACACTCTGCTCGCGGTGACCCTGGTGCTGGGCCTCACGGCGTTCCTCACGGCGATCATCGACGAGGACCTGCATCTGCTCAGCTCCTGGACCGGCCTCGTGGGCATCCTCACGGGCGCGTACGGCCAGTGGATCTCGGAGACGACCCGGGAGCGCTTCGGCCTGATCCTGGGCCTGGGCGCATCGGGCGTCGGGTTCTTCCTGGGCATGGCGCACGGCGGTCTCATCGGCTGACGCCGGGACACCCCTTCTTCTGAACACCACTCGCGCCCCGGCCGATCTCGGGCCGGGGCGAAGGTCCCGTACGCCCAACCGGCGCGCATCCAAGGCGCAGTAGGCTTCGCGCGAGAGCCGGAGCCCCTGACCCCATGGGGACACACCAGCCCGAGGAGCGCCCCGAAATGAGCCTGACCCTGAGGACCATCAGTCGAGAGCAGCATCTGGCCTACATCCAGAGCCTGCCGTCGGCGAGCCACATGCAGGTCCCGGCCTGGGCTGACGTCAAGGCGGAGTGGCGCTCCGAGAACCTCGGATGGTTCGACGACAGGACGGGCGAGCTGGTCGGTGCCGGTCTGGTCCTCTACCGGCAGCTTCCCAAGATCAAGCGCTACCTCGCCTATCTGCCCGAGGGCCCGGTCATCAACTGGTTCGCGCCGAATCTCCAGGACTGGATCGAGCCGATGCTGGCGCACCTGAAGCAGCAGGGCGCCTTCTCGGTGAAGATGGGGCCGCCGGTGGTCATCCGGCGCTGGGACGCCACCTCCATCAAGCAGGGCATCCAGAACCCCGACGTGAAGCGGCTGCGCGACATCGAGGCCGACCACATCGAGCCGCGTGCCTTCGAGGTGGCCGACAAACTGCGCCGCATGGGGTGGCAGCAGGGCGAGGACGGCGGCGCCGGATTCGGCGACGTCCAGCCCCGCTACGTCTTCCAGGTGCCGCTGGCCAACCGATCCCTGGAAGAGGTCCACAAGAACTTCAACCAGCTGTGGCGCCGCAACATCAAGAAGGCCGAGAAGGCCGGCGTCGAGGTCGTCCAGGGCGGCTACCAGGACCTCGAGGAATGGCAGCGGCTGTACGAGATCACGGCCGTGCGCGATCATTTCCGGCCGCGCCCGCTGTCGTACTTCCAGCGCATGTGGACGGCCCTCAACACCGAGGACCCCAACCGCATGCGGCTGTACTTCGCCCGGCACAACGGCGTGAACCTGTCGGCGGCGACGATGCTGATCGTCGGCGGGCACGTCTGGTACTCCTACGGCGCCTCCGACAACATCGGCCGTGAGGTCCGGCCCTCGAACGCGATGCAGTGGCGGATGCTGCGCGACGCCTACGCGCTCGGCGCCACCGTGTACGACCTGCGCGGTATCTCCGACTCGCTGGACGAGACCGACCACCTCTTCGGTCTGATCCAGTTCAAGGTGGGCACGGGCGGCCAGGCCGCCGAGTACCTCGGCGAATGGGACTTCCCGCTGAACAAGCTGCTGCACAAGGCGCTCGACATCTACATGTCGCGCCGCTGATGTCACGTTCAGTGCTTCTATACCTCTGATACACGGCACCCACTGACAGACAGCACCCAGTGATTCACGGCAACCACGAGAAAGGTTCCAGGTCCGGCCATGGCGCTCACGCTCTACGTCGACACCGCGCGCTGGCGGGCGCACCACAAGCACGTGCAGGAGCAGTTCCCCGGCCTCGTGCCGGTCTGCAAGGGCAACGGCTACGGCTTCGGGCACGAGCGGCTGGCGGAGGAGGCCACACGGCTGGGCTCGGACGTCCTCGCCGTCGGCACGACGTACGAGGCCGCCCGGATCAAGGACTGGTTCAGCGGTGACCTGCTGGTGCTGACGCCGTACCGGCGCGGCGAGGAGCCCGTGCCCCTGCCGGACCGGGTCATCCGCTCGGTCTCGTCGATAGACGGCGTGTACGGCCTGGTCGGTGCGCGTGTGGTGATCGAGGTGATGTCCTCGATGAAGCGGCACGGCATCGGCGAGCAGGATCTGGCCCAGCTGCACGCCGCCATCGAGAACGTCCGCCTGGAAGGCTTCGCGATCCACCTGCCGCTGGACCGCACCGACGGCTCGGACGCGGTCGAGGAAGTCATCGGCTGGATGGACCGGCTGCGCGCGGCCCGGCTGCCCCTGCACACCATGTTCGTCAGCCACCTCAAGGCCGAGGAACTCATCCGGCTCCAGCAGCAGTTCCCGCAGACGCGGTTCCGTGCCCGCATCGGCACGCGACTGTGGCTGGGGGACCACGAGGCCACCGAGTACCGCGGCGCGGTCCTGGACGTCACGCGTGTGGCCAAGGGCGAGCGTTTCGGCTACCGGCAGCAGAAGGCGGCCTCCGACGGCTTCCTGGTGGTCGTGGCGGGCGGTACGTCGCACGGGGTGGGTCTTGAAGCCCCCAAGGCGCTGCACGGCGTCATGCCGCGCGCCAAGGGCGTCGCCAGGGCCGGCCTCGCGACGGTCAACCGGAACCTTTCGCCGTTCGTCTGGGGCGGCAAGCAGCGCTGGTTCGCCGAGCCGCCGCACATGCAGGTCTCGATCCTGTTCGTACCCGCGGACGCGCCGGAGCCGAAGGTCGGCGAGGAGCTGGTGGCCCATCTGCGGCACACCACCACGCAGTTCGACCGGCTCATGGACCGCTGACCGGCACACGCACCGACGGGCAGCAACGGGCTCAGCACAGCGAAAAGGCCGTACACGGTTTCCGTGTACGGCCTTTCGCATCGTTCGCTCAGAGCGAACCGCCCGTGGCGCCCTTCCTGCCCCACTCGACCTGCGGCCCGTCGAACTGAGCGGCCGCGTGCCGGGCGGGACGGGCCGCGGGACCGAGGACGAAGACGTCCTCCGCGCCGTCGAGCACTCCGCCCGAGGGATCGTCGTCCCCGGACCGGCGAACGGGATCCCGCTCCGGCAGGAAGATGTCGCGCACGATCATGACGCACAGATACAGCGTGCCCAGCAGGTGCAGGCCGATGGCCCAGTGATAGCCGTCGGTGGGCAGCCCCTTGTGGGCGTCTCCACTGGTCGTGTACGCGAGGTACAGCCAGATGCCCAGGAAGTACGCCACCTCGCAGGCCTGCCAGATGAGGAAGTCCCGCCACTTCGGCCGGGCCAGGGCGGCCAGGGGCACCAGCCACAGGACGTACTGCGGCGAGTAGACCTTGTTGGTGAGGATGAACGCCGCAACGATCAGGAAGGCCAGCTGGGCGAGCCGTGGGCGGCGCGGCGCGGTCAGCGCCAGCACGGCGACGCCCGCGCAGCACACCAGCATCAGCAGCGTGGCGAGCGTGTTGACGGTGTCGGTGCTAAGCGGGTTGTCCGAGTTCTGGGCCATGATCAGCCAGAAGGAGCCGAAGTCGACGCCCCGTTCCTGGCTGAACGTGTAGAACTTCGACCAGCCGTCGAACGCGAAGAGCATCACCGGCCCGTTGACGACGACCCAGGCGACGATCGCACCGCCCAGAGCCGTCCCGAACGCACGCCACTTGCCCGCGCGCCAGCACAGTACCAGCAGCGGCCCGAGGATCAGGAAGGGATAGAGCTTGGCGGCCGTGGCGAGTCCCAAGAGGACGCCGAAGGCGAGGGAGCGGCCGCGCGACCACATCAGCATCGCCGCGGCCGTCAGGGCGACCGCCAGCAGGTCCCAGTTGATGGTCGCCGTCAGGGCGAAGGCAGGCGCCAGGGCGACCAGCAGGCCGTCCCACGGGCGCCGGGCATGGGTGCGGGTCACGCAGACGGCGATGACCGACGCACAGACCATCAGCATCCCGGCGTTGACCATCCAGTACCACTGCTCCTGGTCCTGGATGGTGCCGCTGCCGGGCGTGAGCCAGGAGGCGACTTCCATGAAGACACCGGTGAGCACCGGGTACTCCAGGTACTGCATGTCGCCGGGGAGCTTGTCGAAGTACGGCACGAGCCCGTCGGCGAAACCGCGCCCCTGGTAGAGGTGCGGGATGTCCGAGTAGCACGCGTGCGTGTACTGGGAGCTGGCACCGAAGAACCAGGCGCCGTTGTAGCAGGGCGCCTTCTGGACCAGGCCGAGGGCGAACATGCCGATCGCCACCAGCGCGATCACCCGCACGGGAGTCCACCAGGACGCCCCGAGCAGGGCACGCCGCCCGAGCGGGCCGCCGATCAGCTCGCTGCCGGCCGCCGCGACCTTGTCCTCCTGGGTCGGCCGCACCGGGTCCGGCTCGTGGACGCTCTCTTGCGTCGATTCTGCACTGGCCATGCCGCACATCCTGCCGTACGCGTCCATCAATACGCCGAGGGCCGCCGCACCGGGTAGGTGCGGCGGCCCGTGTTTCACGTGAAACATCTTCGCGTTTCACGTGAAACACCCATGCCGGGCGATCAGCCGGCTATCCGGCGGGGCCTCCGAAGATGCCGCCGTTGCCGTTGCCTCTGGTGTTGCCGCCGTTCTCGCTCGTATCGCTCGGCGAGGGCGAGGGCGACACCTCTCCGCCTGTATCGCCGCCGTTCTCCGTGCCGCCGTCGTTCTCACACCCGAAGAATCCACAGGTGTCGCTCGGCGAGGGCGACGGAGACGTGGGTGTCTCGCTGGGCGTGGCGCTCGGCGACTCGGTCACGGTCTCGCTGGGCTCCACGCTGGGCGTCGGGGTCGGCGACGGAGCACCCACCTCGTGCTGGATCTCGCCGATCTTCTCGGCCTCAGGGAAGCCGAGGTCGGGCTTGCCCTTCAGCGCGGCCTTCATGTACTCGGTCCACACCTGGGTGGGAGTGTCACCACCGTGGATGGACTCCTCACCCGCCGTGCCGTTCATGGAAAGCAGCTTGGCGCTCTTGGGATCCTCACGGAACATCGCGACCGAGGTCGACAGCTGCTGGGTGTAGCCGACGAACCAGGCGGACTTGTTCTCGTCCGTGGTACCGGTCTTACCGGCCGCCGTACGGCCGAGGGCCAGGGCGTTCTTACCCGTACCGTTCTGGATGACGTTCTCCAGAGTGTCCGTGACGTTGTTGGCCACGTTCTCGGGCATCGCCTGCGTGATGCGCGGCTTGTCGAAGCCTTCGACTTCCTGCCCGTTGAACTTGACGCTGGTCACGGAGTACGGGGAGGCCTGCTTGCCGGCGGCTGCGAACGTCGCGTAGGCGTCGGCCATGCGGATCGCACTAGGAGTCGAGGTACCGAGCGCGAACGACGGGTTGAGGGTGGCGAAACTGGCGTCCAGGATGCCGGACTTCTCGGCCACGTCCCGCACGTTCCTCATCCCGACGTCCATGCCGAGCTGGACGAACGGGGTGTTGACGGACTGCTCCATCGCCTTGCGCAAGGTGATGTAGCCCCAGGGGTGGTCGCTCTCGTTCTCCTGGAAGAACGGTGTGTTGTCCTTCTTCAGGACGTAGGAGCCGTCGTTGTTCCTGACCTTGAGGTGGTCGTTGCCGTTGTACTTGCTGAGCGGTGAGAGGGGACCGTCGCTCCGGTAGGTGCCGTGCTCCATCGCGGCGGCGAGCACGAACGGCTTCCACGTCGAACCGACGGGGACACCCGAGGTGTCCGCGTTGTTGTTGAAGTGGCCGTTCTCGTACCCCGCACCACCGTAGAGCGCGACGATCGCGCCGTCCTTGGGCTTCACCGACGCCGCGCCGAACTGGACGTGCTTGTCCAGATCACGCTTCTCCGGGTTCAGTTTTTCCTTCTCGACCTTCTTCACGGCCTTGGCCAGCGCCTCGACCTTGTCCTTCTCGAAGGTCGTCTTGATCTGGTAGCCGCCCTGGTCGAACTGCTTCTCCGTGATGTTGGAGTGGTTCAGGACGTACTTCTTGGCGGTGTCCGCCAGGTAGCCGATCTGGCCGGTCATGCCCTTGGTCGCCTTGCGGCCCTGGGGCATGGGGTACTTCTTGATCGCGTCCTGGTACTCGGTCTCCGTGATCCTCTTGTCGTTGTGCATCTGCTCGAGGATCCAGCGCCAGCGCGCCTCCGAGCGCTTGCGGTTCGCGCCGGCGGTCGCCGTCTCGTCGATGCCCTCGTTGCCCGCGGGGTCGTAGTACGTCGGACCCTTGAGCAGGGCGGCGAGGAAGGCGCACTCACCCGGCTTGAGTTCCCGCGCTTCCTTGCCGTAGTACGCCTGGGCGGCGGCCTGGATGCCGTAGGCGCCACGGCCGTAGTACGAGGTGTTCAGGTAGCCCTGGAGGATCTCCGGCTTGGAGAGCTTCGTGCCCACCTTGATGGAGATGAACATCTCCTTGAACTTACGGGTGACCGTCTGTTCCTGGCTCAGGTAGGTGTTCTTGACGAACTGCTGGGTGATCGTCGAACCGCCCTGCGTGTCACCGCCCCGGGCCATGTTGGCCAGGGCCCGGGCGATACCCATCGGGTCGACGCCGGAGTCCTGGTAGAAGCTCTTGTTCTCGGCCGAGATCACCGCCCACTGCATGGCTTTGGGGATCCGGTCGATCGTGACGTTCTGCCGGTTCTGGCCACTGCCCGCCGCGACCATCTGCTGGCCGTTCGACCAGTAGTAGACGTTGTTCTGCGACAGCGCCGCCGCGTTCTCCTCGTTGGGGACGCCGACCATGGCGTACCCGATGCCCGCCACGGCCACCAGGCTGCCGAAGAAGCCGATGCACAGACCGGAGACGAGCTTCCAGGACGGCAGCCAGCGCTGCCAGCCGTACTTGCCCGCCCGCGGATAGTCGATCAACCGCTTCTTGTCGTAGACGGCAGCCCCGCGCCCTCTGCCCCGCCCGGGGCCCGCAGGTCCGCCCGGGGCGGCGCGTCGGCCGCCACGGGCCGGTTCGGCCGCTCTGCGTCGGCCGCCTCCGGTACTTCTCTGCGCCGCACGGCGGGCCTCGGCACGGCCGCCGTACGGACGCTCCTCACCCCCCGAGCCGTAGGAGTCCGACCCATAGGAGTCGGACGGAGACCCGGTGGCGCCTCGCGGGGCCGCGCGGCGGCCGGAGGACGAACCGGACTGGCCGCGTCGGGCCGCGGCACGTCCGCCTCCCTGCGGCTGCGGCGGTTTGCGACGGTGCTCGCTCATCGAACGACTACTCCTCGGGCAGGCGCACCCCTGCGCGCCTGGAAACGGCGGCTGGTTTCCGGTCCCCCCGAAGTACGGATGCGGTCGGCTCCGCATTCATCGGTCCCGCATGCACCCGTACTACACCGAAGACGACGACGCTCTCAGGCGTCACTTGGTTCCCGGTGATGTGCATGGCGCACAGACTACGCACCGTCAAAACCTGCCGAGGCCTGAAGTTCACCTCAAATCAGGCAACTCGCGTCCGATGAATCGGTGATGTGACCCCGTTCACCGCACCCCCTCTTGTCGCACCCGGAAGGCCGTTCTATCGTCGTGATGTATCGAGTCGATACATCAGTGCGACACATCGGCCCGAGACATCGGGTACCGCGGGAGAGAGGAGGCGACGATGAGCCGGCGTTCCGGGATCCTCGAGTTCGCCGTACTCGGCCTGCTCCGCGAATCTCCGATGCACGGCTATGAGCTGCGCAAACGACTCAACACATCACTGGGTGTGTTCCGTGCGTTCAGCTACGGGACGCTGTACCCCTGCCTCAAGACGCTGGTCGCCAACGGCTGGCTGATCGAGGAGCCGGGGAACGACACCGAGGCCGCTCCCCTCACCGGCCGCCGCGCCAAGATCGTCTACCGGTTGACGGCGGAGGGTAAGGAGCACTTCGAGCAGTTGCTCTCACAGACCGGGCCCGAGGCGTACGAGGACGAGACATTCGCTGCCCGTTTCGCCTTCTTCGGGCAAACCTCACGCGATGTACGCATGCGCGTGCTGGAGGGCCGCCGCAGCCGGCTGGAGGAGCGCCTGGAGAAGATGCGCCTCTCCCTGGCCCGGACCCGGGAGCGCCTCGACGACTACACGCTTGAGCTCCAGCGCCACGGGATGGAGTCCGTGGAGCGCGAAGTGCGCTGGCTGAACGAGCTCATCGAGAGCGAGCGGGCGGGTCGGGACCTGAAGGGTTCCGCCCCGGAGGAGCCCGGTTCGCGTGACACCACATCTGGAGCGTCGGGCGGCCTGCCCCGGCCGGGGGACGACCCCCGTCCGGATACGCCCGGCGACACCGCCACGTGAGAGCCCGCCACGGGCCTCACTCGTACACACAGGGAGCAACCGGAATGGGTTCGGTTCGCGTAGCCATCGTCGGTGTGGGCAACTGCGCCGCATCGCTGGTGCAGGGAGTCGAGTACTACAAGGACGCCGACCCGGCGTCCAAGGTGCCGGGCCTGATGCACGTCCAGTTCGGCGACTACCACGTCCGCGACGTCGAGTTCGTCGCCGCGTTCGACGTGGACGCCAAGAAGGTCGGCCTCGACCTGGCGGACGCCATCGGCGCCTCCGAGAACAACACCATCAAGATCTGCGACGTACCCAGCACCGGTGTGACGGTCCAGCGCGGCCACACGCTCGACGGCCTCGGCAAGTACTACCGCGAGACCATCGAGGAGTCCGCCGAGGAGCCGGTCGACGTCGTCCAGGTCCTCAAGGACAAGCAGGTCGACGTCCTCGTCTGCTACCTGCCCGTCGGCTCCGAGGACGCGGCGAAGTTCTACGCCCAGTGCGCCATCGACGCCAAGGTCGCCTTCGTCAACGCCCTTCCAGTCTTCATCGCCGGCACCAAGGAGTGGGCCGACAAGTTCACCGAGGCGGGCGTCCCGATCGTCGGCGACGACATCAAGTCCCAGGTCGGCGCCACCATCACGCACCGCGTCATGGCGAAGCTGTTCGAGGACCGCGGCGTCGTCCTGGACCGCACGATGCAGCTGAACGTCGGCGGCAACATGGACTTCAAGAACATGCTCGAGCGCGACCGCCTCGAGTCGAAGAAGATCTCCAAGACGCAGGCCGTCACCTCCCAGATCCGCGACCGCGACATGGGCGCGGACAACGTCCACATCGGCCCGTCCGACTACGTCGCCTGGCTGGACGACCGCAAGTGGGCCTACGTCCGCCTGGAGGGCCGCGCCTTCGGTGACGTCCCGCTGAACCTGGAGTACAAGCTGGAGGTCTGGGACTCCCCGAACTCCGCCGGCGTCATCATCGACGCCCTGCGCGCCGCGAAGATCGCCAAGGACCGCGGCATCGGCGGCCCCGTGCTCTCCGCGTCGAGCTACTTCATGAAGTCCCCGCCCGTCCAGTACTACGACGACGAGGCCCGCGAGAACGTCGAGAAGTTCATCAAGGGTGAGGTCGAGCGCTGAGGCGCCGCAACCAGTCGCTCCTGCCAGGGCTGTGAGGGTCCCCGGGTCGTACGACCCGGGGACCCTCTCCCGTATGTGAGGCTGTGCACCATGGCCGTCGTCCGTGACCTGCATGTTCTGTTGCGCTTCCAGGGCTTCAGGCGCCTGCTCGGCGCACGCCTGCTCTCCCAGGGTGCCGACGGCGTCTACCAGATCGCGCTCGCCTCGTACGTGGTCTTCTCCCCGGAGAAGCAGACCTCGGCGGCCGCGGTCGCCTCCGCCATGGCGGTGCTGCTGCTCCCGTACTCTCTCGTCGGCCCTTTCGCCGGTGTCCTGCTGGACCGCTGGCGGCGCCGTCAGGTCCTGCTCTACGGCAGCCTGCTGCGCGCGTTGCTGGCTTCCGCCACGGCCCTGCTGATACTCAGTCCGGTTCCGGACTGGCTCTTCTACGTCTTCGCCCTGTGCGTCACCGCCGTCAACCGTTTCGTCCTCGCCGGCCTGTCCGCGGCCCTGCCCCGCGTGGTCGACGCCGAGCGCCTCGTCATCGCCAACTCCCTCTCCCCGACCGCGGGAACACTGGCGGCGACCGCGGGCGGCGGCCTCGCCTTCACCGTCCGCCTGGTGGCGGCGGACGGCGACGCCGCCGTGGTGCTCGTGGGAGCCGTGCTGTATCTGTGCGCCGCCCTGGCATCGCTCAGCATGGCGCGGGAACTCCTCGGCCCCGACCAGAACTTGACACGCGTGCGGCTCGGGACGGCTCTCACCGGAACCGCTCGCGATCTGGCGGCGGGCGTACGTCACCTGGCCGCGCCGCAGCGCCGGGAAGCGGCCTGGGCGCTGGTGGCCATGGCGCTGATGCGCTTCTGCTACGGCGCCCTGCTGGTGATGCTGCTGATGCTCTGCCGGTACGCGCTCACCACGACCACGGACGACGGACTCGCCTTGCTGGGCCTGGCGTTGGGCGTCTCCGGCGCCGGCTTCTTCGCGGCGGCCGCGGTGACGCCGTGGACCGCGGGGCGGCTCGGGCCGGGCCGCTGGATCGTCGTGTGCGCGGGGGCCGCCGCGCTGCTGGAGCCCGCTCTCGGGCTGCCCTTCGCCGCTGCCCCTCTGCTGGCCGCGGCCTTCGTCCTGGGTCTGACCACCCAGGGGGCGAAGATCGCCACGGACACGATCGTCCAGTCCTCCGTCGAGGACGGCTTCCGTGGCCGGATCTTCTCGGTCTACGACGTGCTCTTCAACGTCGCTTTCGTCGGCGCAGCCGCCATCGCCGCCCTGATGCTGCCGCCGGACGGCCGATCCGTGCCGCTGGTGATCACGATCGCCGTTATCTACGCGGCAGTAGCTGTGACTATGGGCCGGTTTGGCCGCCAGTAAGTGTCACATCAATGACACAGAGCCACATCTGGCTACTGCGGTGTCAGTGGGGACCGATAACTTACGTGGGTCTTATCTCGCGACATGTTCGCGTCACTCAACCATGTTCTAGGGGGACCCCCAAGTGACCACTCCGCCGCCCCAGGGCAACCCGTTCGCGCAGGGCCAGCCCGCGGGTCAGCCCCAGGCTCCGTACCCGCCGCAGGGCGGCTACCCCCAGCAGCCCGGCCAGCCCGGCTTCCCGCCGCAGGGGGCGGCTCCGTACGCTCCGGTCCCGCCGCAGCCGACCGGCCGCAAGCTCAGCTTCAAGACCATCAAGAACATCGTCATCGTCATCGCGGTGGCGGGCATTGCCATCGGCGGCTACATAACCAGCCGCGACGACGCCAACACGGCGTCCGTCGGCAGCTGCATGCACCGCGGCAGCACCAACGACGACAACCCGGACCTCGAAGTCGTCGAGTGCAGCGATGCGAAGGCTCAGTACGTGGTGCTGGCCAAGATCGAGGGCGCGTACCTGACGCAGACCCTGGCGTCGAGCAAGTGCGAGGCCGAGGCCAAGGACTTCCAGTACACGTACACCGAGAGCGGTGACGGCAAGGACTTCCTGCTCTGCCTGAAGGACAAGAAGTAAGGCCGACACAGCGAGGGGCGGTGTTTCACGTGAAACACCGCCCTCGGCCCGTCTCCCGGGGTCATGTTTCACGTGAAACATGACCCCGCTTCACGGCCTCAGCTCTCCTGGCCGGCCCACCACTCCTTGAGCGCGGCCACTGCGGAGTCGTACTCCATCGGCCCGTTCTCCAGGCGCAGCTCCAGCATGTGCTGGTACGCGCGGCCGATGACCGGGCCGGGACCGGCGCCGAGGATCTCCATGATCTGGTTGCCGTCGAGGTCGGGACGGATCGAGTCCAGCTCCTCCTGCTCCTGAAGCTTGGCGATCCGCTCCTCCAGACCGTCGTACGCGCGCGACAGGGCCGCCGCCTTGCGCTTGTTGCGCGTGGTGCAGTCCGAGCGGGTCAGCTTGTGGAGGCGGTCGAGCAGCGGACCGGCGTCACGGACGTAGCGGCGGACCGCCGAGTCCGTCCACTCGCCGGTGCCATAGCCGTGGAAGCGCAGGTGGAGTTCGACCAGACGTGAGACGTCCTTCACCAGCTCGTTGGAGTACTTCAACGCCGTCATGCGCTTCTTGGTCATCTTCGCCCCGACCACCTCGTGGTGGTGGAACGAGACCCGGCCGTCCTTCTCGAAGCGACGCGTGCGGGGCTTGCCGATGTCGTGCAGCAGGGCGGCCAGGCGGAGGGTCAGGTCGGGGCCGTCATCCTCAAGCGCCATCGCCTGCTCCAGGACGATCAGCGTGTGGTCGTAGACGTCCTTGTGCCGGTGGTGCTCGTCCCGCTCCAGGCGCAGGGCCGGCAGCTCGGGCAGCACGCGGTCGGCGAGGCCCGTCTCGACGAGCAATGTCAGGCCCTTGCGCGGGTGCGGCGAAAGGACCAGCTTGTTCAGCTCGTCCCGCACCCGCTCGGCCGAGACGATCTCGATACGCCCGGCCATCTCCTTCATCGCCGCGACAACCTCGGGGGCGACCTCGAAGTCGAGCTGAGCCGCGAAACGCGCGGCTCGCATCATCCGCAGGGGATCATCGGAGAAGGACTCCTCCGGGGTGCCAGGCGTCCGCAGCACACGCGACGCGAGATCCTCGAGCCCGCCGTGCGGATCGATGAACTCCTTCTCCGGCAGCACGACAGCCATCGCGTTCACCGTGAAGTCACGGCGGACGAGATCCTGCTCGATGGAGTCGCCGTACGACACTTCGGGCTTGCGCGAGGTCCTGTCGTACGCCTCGGACCGGTAGGTGGTCACCTCGACTTGATAGCCGTCTTTCTGCGCTCCGACGGTGCCGAATGCGATCCCGACCTCCCAGACCGCGTCCGCCCACGGGCGCATGATCTTGAGTACGTCCTGGGGGCGGGCATCGGTCGTGAAGTCCAGATCGTTGCCGAGCCGGCCCAGCAGCGCGTCCCGGACCGAGCCGCCGACCAGGGCAAGTGAGAACCCGGCCTCCTGGAAGCGGCGGGCGAGGTCGTCGGCGACAGGAGCAACCCGCAGCAGTTCACTCACCGCGCGGTGCTGCACCTGGCTCAGGGCACTGGGCATTTCTTCGTTGGCGTTCGGCACAACAGAAGAGGGTACGTGGCCCGGGCGCCCCCGACCTCCCCTTATGACGCATGCAGACACGTCCCTCCATACGCGCACAAGAGGCGCCCTTGAGATGGAGACAACCGCTCTCCGCCATACAGCGACATACGGGACAGCTCGGTGCCGGGCCGCGATCTTGTGGAACGGACCGCGGCACTTCCCCTCAGCGCGCATCGTTACCATGCGTGGACGCACATTCCGACGACCACTGACGACGACGAGGGACGGACGAGCGCGTGGCCGAGGCGGCAGACTTCCAGGGGACCAGTGCCTCACCTGCCCGCCGGTGGCTGCGGCGCACCGGAGCACTGCTCGCCGGTGCGCCCCTACTGGCCGGACTCCTCCAGTTGCCCGCCGCGACGCCGGCGGACGCGGCCGGGCAGGAGTCCGCGCAGGCTGCCTCCGGCACGAGCGGCTCGGTGTCCGTAGCCGTCGACTCGCTCAGCCCCAGCGCCCCCACCGAGGGGGACACGGTGACCGTGACGGGCACGGTGACCAACAACGGCAAGCAGCCGGTCACCGACGCCCACGTCGACCTGCGGGTGGGGCCCTCGCTCGACACCCGCTCCTCCATCGACAGCCTCGCCAAGAAGAGCGACGACATCCAGGGCCCCGCCGGCGAGGCAGTCGGCGGCAAGTACACCAAGAAGTTCCCCAAGCTCACCCCCGGTGTGGCGGAGCCCTTCAACATCTCCGTTCCGGCCGACGAGCTGGACCTCGGCCAGGACGGCGTCTACCAGCTGGCCGTCGCGCTCTCCGGTGAGACCGCCGCGCAGCCCTGGGACCAGGTTCTCGGCGTGCAGCGCACGTTCCTGCCGTGGCAGCCGGAGGAGGCCGGCACCAAGACGAAGACCACGTTCCTGTGGCCGCTCGTCTCCGATGTCCACATGACGGCCGAGACGGGGTCGAACGAGCAGCAGACGCCGGTCTTCAGCAACGACGACCTCGCCGCGGAGATCTCCCCGGGCGGCCGCCTCGACCAGATGGTGTCGCTGGGCAAGGGTCTCGACATCACCTGGGTGATCGACCCGGATCTGCTGGCGTCCGTCGATGCGATGACGAGGAGCTACCAGGTCAGGGGCGAGGACGGCGCCACCACGCCCGGCAGGAACCAGGCGGTCGCCAAGCAGTGGCTCTCCGAGCTCCAGCAGGCGGTGGCGGGCAAGGAGGTCGTCGCCCTGCCGTTCGGCGATCCGGACCTCGCCTCCCTCGCTCACAACGGCACGGCCGTCACGAGCTCGCTGAATCACCTCAAGGAGGCCACCGACGCCGTCGACAACACGGTGGAGCCGATCCTCCACGTGAAACCGTCCAAGGACTTCGCGTGGCCCGTGGACGGCGCCGTCGACCCGTCGATCATGAAGGTCGCGACCTCGGGGGGCGCCGACAAGGTGATCACCCGCAGCGACAGCCTCCAGGATGATCTGTCGTACACACCCTCCGCGGCCCGGCCCATCGGCGGCGGCACCACGGCGGTCGTCGCGGACTCCAGGATGTCCACAGCCTTCCAGGGCAACCTGACCAAGGCCTCCGCTTCCACGCTCGCCGTGCAGCGCTTCCTGGCCCAGAGCCTGACGCTCGGCCTCCAGACCGGCAAGCAGCGCAGCATCGTCGTCGCCCCGCAGCGCACGCCCTCCGTGAGCCAGGCTCAGGCGATGGCCGAGGCGCTGGGAGCCCTCCAGGGCGGTAACTGGTCCGAGTCGCAGGACCTCACGGCCGCCGCCAAGGCCAAGCCGGACCCGTCGGCCAACAGGAAGGTGCCGCCCACCTCCGCGTACCCCGCCTCGCTGCGCAGGCAGGAATTGCCGCGGGCCGCCTTCGAGCAGATCGCCAGGACGCACGACAAGCTCGACAACTTCAAGGTGATCCTCACCGACGAGTCCCGGGTGGTCACCCCCTTCGGGCGGGCCATGAACCGCGAGATGTCCACGTCGTGGCGGGGCCGGGGCGTCGCCGCGGTGGGGTACCGCGACAACGTCGAGTCCTACCTCGACGGGCTGATCGACGGGGTCAAACTCATCGAGAAGTCGGAGACCAAGCTCTCCGGCCGCAGCGCCACGATCCCGGTCACCGTCCAGAACAACCTGGTCCAGGGCGTCGAGCACCTGGAGCTGCGGCTCACGTCGAAGAACCCGACCCGCCTCAAGATCAGCGGCGACGCCTACGAGGAGCAGCCGGTCACCGTGAACGGCGGGCACAGCCAGTCGGTGAAGTTCACCACGTCCGCCAACGCCAACGGCCGGGCGGAGGTGGTCGCCCAGCTGTACACGGAGGACGGCCAGAAGTACGGCGAGCCCGTCACGTTCGACGTGAAGGTCACCGAGGTCACGCCCACCGTGATGCTGGTCATCGGCGGCGGCGTCCTGCTCCTGGTCCTCGCCGGCTTCCGTATGTACACCCAGCGCAAGCGCGCCGCCGCCCGCGAAGCCGCCGAGGACGCCGCGGCGGAGGCGGACGACGACGTCGACAGCCCGGTCAGCACTCCGCAGAACCCGGAAGCCCCCGGCGACCGTCTCAAGAAAGAGTCCGAGACCGGCTCCCGGGCAGACGCCCCGCAGCAGCCGAGTGACCCGGCCCCGGACACCGCAGCGGAAAGCGCCGACCCGTCCGGCACGGGTGAGAGAGTGGACCGTTGAGATGTCGTGGCCGGTGGGCCCGGGACGATGAGGTGGGGTAACCATGAACGCGCCGTACGACGGTGACCACGGCCGTGGCGTGGGCAGCTCGGGCTACCCCGAGTCGGGCGGGCCCGAGGGCTCGCAGCCCGAGCACGGCCAGGTGCCGCCGCAGCCGCCCGCGGACATGTACCTCCAGGACGCCTACGGCCAGGACCCCTACCGGGCACAGGACCTCTCCGCCCAGGACCCGGTCGCCGAAGCGCGCTACGACCGCGCCGCGCACCCCCCGCCCCCTCCGGGCACGTACCAGCCGCAGCAGGAGCTGTACGCCCAGCCGCCGCAGTCGCCGTACGCGCCCGACCCGCGGGTGTGGGCTCAGACGCCCGCGCCGGAGCCGGAGGGCCCGACCAGGCACCTGCCGTACGGCGACGACGCCCGGACCACCCAGTTCGTGGGTGTGGACGACCTGGTCTCCCAGGCGGGTGAGCCGCGCCAGGAGCCGGACGCGTTCGCCCATCTCTTCCGGGACCAGCAGCAGGCCAGCGGCCACCCGTCCTACGAGTCGCCGTCGGTCCCCGGCCCGTCATCGGCCCCCGGCCAGATGGCGCAGGGACAGTACGCGGCGCAGGGGCAGTACGCGGCGGGCCAGTACCCGGTTCCCGGCGAGACCGCGGCGACGCCGGCGGTGGACGACGCCCCCGCCCCGGAAGCTGCTGCCTCGCCCGCTCCGAAGAAGGGCGGCCGTGCCGCGGGCCTGATGAAGTCCAGCGCCGTGATGGCGGCGGGCACGATGGTCTCCCGCCTCACCGGCTTCATCCGCTCCGCACTGATCGTCTCGGCCATCGGCGTCGGCTTCCTCGGTGACACCTTCCAGGTCGCCTACCAGCTGCCGACGATGCTCTACATCCTCACGGTCGGCGGCGGTCTCAACTCCGTCTTCGTGCCGCAGCTCGTGCGCGCCATGAAGGACGACGAGGACGGCGGCGAGGCGTACGCCAACCGCCTGCTGACCCTCGTCATGGTGTCGCTCGGCGCGCTCACCGCGCTCGCGATCTTCGCCGCGCCGCTCCTGATCCGCCTGATGTCCCCCTCGATCGCCAGCGACCCCGCGGCGAACCAGGTCGCCATCACCTTCGTCCAGTACTTCCTGCCCTCGATCTTCTTCATGGGCGTCCACGTGGTGATGGGCCAGATCCTCAATGCCCGCGGGAAATTCGGCGCGATGATGTGGACCCCGGTCCTGAACAACATCGTCATCATCGTGACGCTGGGCATGTTCATCTACGTCTACGGCACCGCGGCCGACTCCGGGATGAAGGTCACGAACATCCCGCCGGAGGGCCAGCGGCTCCTCGGTGTCGGTGTGCTGCTCGGCCTCGTGGTCCAGGCCCTGGCGATGATCCCCTACCTGCGCGAGACGGGCTTCCGGCTGCGGCTGCGCTTCGACTGGAAGGGCCAGGGCCTCGGCAAGGCCATCACGCTCGCCAAGTGGACGGTCCTGTTCGTCCTGGCCAACCAGGCGGGCGCCATGATCGTCGTCTGGCTGTCCACCGCGGCGGGCAAGGCCTCGCCCGTCGACGGCACCGGCTTCTCCGCCTACGCCAACGCTCAGCTGATCTGGGGTCTGCCGCAGGCCATCATCACGGTTTCCCTCATGGCCGCCCTGCTGCCGCGCCTGTCGCGCTCGGCGGCCGAGGGCGACGGCGGTGCCGTCCGCGACGACATCTCCCAGGGCCTGCGCAACACGGCGGTCGCCATCGTGCCGATCGCGTTCGGTTTCCTCTCGCTCGGCATCCCCATGTGCACCCTGATGTTCGGCTCCTCCGGCACCAGCGAGGCCACCAACATGGGCTTCATGCTGATGGCGTTCGGTCTCGGCCTGATTCCGTACTCCGTGCAGTACGTCGTCCTACGCGCCTTCTACGCCTACGAGGACACCCGAACTCCCTTCTACAACACGGTCATCGTGGCCGCGGTCAACGCGGGCGCATCGGCGGTCTGCTACTTCGTCATCCCGTCGCGCTGGGCCGTGGTCGGCATGGCCGCCTCGTACGGCCTCGCCTACGCGATCGGCGTCGGCGTCGCCTGGCGCCGGCTGCGCAAGCGGCTGGGCGGGGATCTCGACGGCGCCCGTGTCCTGCGGACTTACGCCCGGCTGTGCATCGCGTCGATCCCGGCCGCCCTGCTCAGCGGCGCGGCCTGCTACGGCATCGGCCGCACGCTCGGCCAGGGTGTCGTGGGCTCGCTCGCCGCGGTGCTGGCCGGAGGCGCCGTGCTGCTCGTGATCTTCTTCGTCGCCGCCCGCCGCATGCGCATCGAGGAACTCAACTCGCTGGTCGGCATGGTCCGCGGACGCCTGGGACGCTGAGTCGGGGGTGGGCGCACAACCATCGTCAGCCACCGCGTGTCGTGCATAGCGGCGGACTGTGGGCACAATTGGTTTCGGCGTCGAACGGCGCGCAACGAATGCCGGGCGGCGCGCAATGGATGGGGAGGCAGGAACGACGGTGGCGGAACGGAGTACGGCTGCCGTCGACGTGGCAGACAACAGCGACGAGACGTCGCTGACCGCACAGGCGGACCAGTCCACGGCCGACGGGGTGGCCAAGAACCGGGAGCGGGACACGGACAGCGACGAGGTACAGGAGAGCACCCGGACCGACGGTCCAGGGAAGACCTCGCCGCCCGAACTGCACAGTGGTCACAAACTCGCCAGACGCTACCGCCTCGAGGAGTGCGTCACCCGTCTGGACGGTTTCAGCAGTTGGCGTGCCGTGGACGAGAAGCTCCGCCGTGCCGTCGGCGTGCACATCCTGCCCGCGGACCACTCACGGGCCCGGTCCGTCCTGGCCGCCGCCCGCTCCTCCGCCCTTCTGGGCGACCCGCGCTTCGTCCAGGTGCTGGACGCGGTGGAGGAGAACGACCTCGTCTACGTCGTCCACGAGTGGCTTCCTGACGCGACCGAACTGACCACGCTCCTCGCCGCCGGGCCGCTGGAGCCGTATGACGCCTACCAGATGGTCAGCCAGGTCTCGTCCGCCATGGCCGCCGCCCATCGCGAGGGCCTCGCCCATCTGCGGCTGAACCCCAATGCCGTCCTGCGTGCCTCGACCGGGCAGTGGCGCATCCGGGGGCTCGCGGTGAACGCCGCTCTGCGGGGCGTCGCGTCCGACACCCCGCAGCGCACCGACACCGAGGCCATCGGCGCCCTGCTGTACGCGGCCCTCACCCAGCGCTGGCCGTACGAGAGCGATGCCTACGGGCTGTCCGGCCTGCCGAAGGACATCGGCCTGATCGCGCCCGACCAGGTGCGTGCCGGTGTGCACCGCGGCCTCTCCGAACTCTCCATGCGCGCGCTCGCCAACGACGGCGCCACCGCCTCCCGCCACGAGTCGCCGTGCACCACCCCTGAGGAGCTGGTGAAGGCGATCGGCGAGATGCCCCGCATCCGCCCGCCGGAGCCGGCGTTCACCGCGCCGCCCGAGTACCAGCGCACCGCGTACCAGCAGGGCGCGTACGGCCGCCAGGCCCAGCGCCCCGGTGCCGCGCAGCCCGTCCCGACCCCGCCGCCCCCGCTGCAGAGCCGCACGGGCAAGGCCCTGAAGTGGGCCGTGTCCGCGCTCCTCATTGCCGCGCTGGGCCTCGGCAGCTGGCAGCTGGCGGACGCGCTCATGGACCAGGGCGGCAAGTCCGAGGACCCGGGCCAGACGCAGAACAACGACGACGGCGACAAGAACAAGAACCGCCCGGCACCGAAGCCGATCGCCATCAAGGGCGCCGAGGAGTACGTCGCCGAGGGCGACGCCCAGCACCCCGCCGACGTGACCAAGACCTACGACGGCAACCCGTCCACGGCCTGGCGCACCAGCAGCTACCTGGACGGCCCGCAGATGGTGATAAAGCCCGGTGTCGGCATCGTCTATGACCTCGGGTCCGACAAGGAAGTCTCGGCCGCGACGCTCTCGCTGCGGTACGGCAGTGACCACACCACGGTCGAGCTGTACGCGACCGACACCCTCGGTTCGTCCACGCCGCTGAGTGCCATGAAGAAGCTGGGCACGGCGACGACGAGCAGCACCTCCGCGAAGGTGACCGTCAACAAGCCGGTGAAGAGCCGGTACCTCCTGGTGTGGCTGACGGCCCTGCCGTACTCCGGCGACGACCCCGCCAACTTCAGCAATCCGGGCTACAAGCAGGCCATCACCGAAGTGAAGTTCACGGGCTGAGAGCCGACAGAGGGAAGGGGGTTCGATGGCGGACCGCGCCGAGCACAGCGGTGCAAGTGATCAGGACCTCCTCGCCCGGCATGTCGAGGGCGACCCCGACGCCTTCGGTGAGATCGTGCGGCGGCACCGCGATCGGCTCTGGGCGGTCGCCCTGCGGACGCTGGGGGACCGCGAGGAGGCCGCTGACGCGGTGCAGGACGCCCTCGTCTCCGCCTACCGGGCCGCCCACACCTTCCGGGGCCAGTCGGCCGTCACGACGTGGCTGCACAGGATCACGGTGAACGCCTGCCTGGACCGCGCCCGCAAGGTCGCCTCCCGGAAGACCTCTCCCGTCGACGACACCGAGCGCCTGGAGCAGCTGCTGGAGCCGCACGAGTCGGCTTCGGCGCCCGCCGAGCGCAACGATCTCCACCGCCAGCTCATCGAAGCCCTGGGGACCCTGCCGGCCGACCAGCGAGCGGCGCTCGTCCTGGTGGACATGCAGGGCTACCCGGTCGCCGAGGCGGCCCGCATTCTCGACGTGCCGACCGGCACGGTCAAGAGCCGATGTGCGCGCGGCAGAGCCAGACTCCTGCCACTGCTCACCCACCTACGGCCGGAGAGCACCGGTGGGAGCAAGAAGCCGGGCGGGGAACGGAACCGGACGCAGGGGCCAGCCGTCCCACCCGCAGCGGGTCCGCGCCGGGCGGAACCACCGGACACAGGACCGAGCGACCCAGCGGCAGTGAAGGGCGGAGGTGGACGAGCGTGACGTCGACGACAGACATGGCCGGGCACCCGGACGTCGCGGAGATCTCCGACCTCACCGAGGGCCTCCTCCCACCGTCCCGGAGCACCGACGTGCGCCGTCATCTGGACGAGTGCGAGCTCTGCGCGGACGTCTACACCTCCCTGGAGGAGATCCGCGGGCTGCTCGGCACGCTGCCGGGCCCGCCGCGCATGCCCGCCGACGTCGCAGGCCGCATCGATGCCGCCCTCGCCGCCGAGGCCCTGCTGAACGCCACGGGGCCGGAGACCGCAGAGCACCAGACACCGGTGAGCACCCCCCGTTCCACGTCCGAGAACGACAGCGGTGCGCATGTTTCACGTGAAACATCGACGCCCGCCGACCGGCCCGCCGGACGCCCCCGCTCTTCCACCACCGGCCCGGGCCGCAAGGACCGCACCCGGAACGGGCGCCGGAGGATCGCCGTTCTGGGGACCGTCTTCACCGTCGCCGCGCTGGGGCTGGGCTCCGTCCTGCTGTCGTCGCTCGGCGACGGCAAGCCCTCACATGAAACGGCGGGCGGGCCACGGACCGCCCCTGCGGACACATTCTCCGAGGCGAAGCTCGAGAAGCAGGTCACCGATCTCCTGGCGGACAAGCAGAGCAAGAAGGGGGGCGGCTCCCGCACCCCCTTCGGCGCGGCGACCGCCGGCCCCGACCATCCCCAGGTCTTCCGGGAACCCACCGTGCCCGGCTGCGTCCGTGACGGCATCGGGCGTAACGACTCGGCCCTCGCCGTCGAGAACGGCAGGTATCACGGGAAGAAGGCCATGCTGGTGCTGCTCCCCGACGCATCCGACGCCACTCGGGTCACTGCCTACATCGTCGACGCGACCTGTGTGGATCATGCCGCGGCCGACACCAAGGGCAAGGTCCTTCTCCAACGCTCGTACCCGTCCGCCTGAGCCACGTCTTCGTCTTCACCCGCGGCGGTACCCGGCACAGGGCCCGCATCTCCGTGTGCCCGGACACAGCGGGAATGCTCGCCCCTTAGGATCCGTTGGGTGGGGTGAGAGCTCCGAGAGAAGCTCCCACCGGTCGAACGACGCAGTCCAGAGACGAGGAATCAAGCCGTGAGCGACGTCCGTAACGTGATCATCATCGGCTCCGGGCCCGCCGGCTATACGGCGGCGCTCTACACCGCGCGCGCGTCGCTGAAGCCACTGGTGTTCGAGGGCGCCGTCACCGCCGGCGGTGCGCTCATGAACACCACCGACGTGGAGAACTTCCCGGGCTTCCAGGACGGCATCATGGGCCCTGAGCTCATGGACAACATGCGCGCCCAGGCCGAGCGCTTCGGTGCCGAGCTCGTCCCGGACGACATCGTCGCCGTCGACCTGACCGGTGAGATCAAGACCGTCACGGACACGGCCGGTACCGTCCACCGGGCCAAGGCCGTCATCGTCGCCACCGGCTCGCAGCACCGCAAGCTCGGTCTGCCGAACGAGGACGCCCTCTCCGGCCGGGGAGTGTCCTGGTGCGCCACCTGTGACGGGTTCTTCTTCAAGGACCAGGACATCGCCGTGATCGGTGGTGGCGACACTGCCATGGAGGAGGCCACCTTCCTCTCGCGGTTCGCCAAGTCCGTGACCGTCGTCCACCGCCGTGACACCCTGCGCGCCTCCAAGGCCATGCAGGAGCGCGCCTTCGCCGACCCGAAGATCACGTTCGTGTGGGACAGCGAGGTCGCCGAGATCCAGGGCGACCCGAAGCTCTCCGGCCTGAAGCTGCGCAACCTCAAGACCGGCGAGCTGTCGGACCTGCCGGTGACCGGTCTCTTCATCGCCATCGGCCACGACCCTCGCACCGAGCTCTTCAAGGGTCAGCTCGACCTGGACGACGAGGGCTACCTGAAGGTGACCGCCCCGTCGACGCGGACGAACCTGACCGGTGTCTTCGGTGCCGGCGACGTGGTCGACCACACCTACCGTCAGGCGATCACCGCGGCGGGTACCGGCTGCTCCGCTGCTCTCGACGCCGAGCGCTACCTCGCCGCCCTCGCGGACGAGGAGCAGCCCGAGCCCGAGAAGACCTCTGTCTGACCTCTCCCTACCCGCCCCACGCAACAACCAGTTAAGGAGCCCGCCGTGGCCGGCACCCTGAAGAATGTGACCGACGACTCCTTCGAGCAGGACGTCCTCAAGAGCGACAAGCCCGTGCTGGTGGACTTCTGGGCCGCCTGGTGCGGTCCGTGCCGCCAGATCGCGCCGTCCCTCGAGGCGATCGCCTCCGAGTACGGCGACAAGATCGAGATCGTCAAGCTGAACATCGACGAGAACCCGGGTACGGCCGCCAAGTACGGCGTCATGTCCATCCCGACCCTGAACGTCTACCAGGGTGGCGAGGTCGCCAAGACCATCGTGGGCGCCAAGCCGAAGGCCGCGATCGTTCGCGACCTCGAGGAGTTCATCGCCGAGTGAACCGGCGGTGCCGTCTGAGCGACGGTGCATGTTTCACGTGAAACACGAATGGGCCAACCCGGAAGGGTTGGCCCATTCGTTTGAGTGCCTGCCCTACAGCGGCCGCAGCGCCGGCTCCTTCTGTACGGCTCCCAGGAGCCGGTCCAGGGCCATCTCGACGTCTTCCTTCCAGGAGAGCGTCGACCGCAGCTCCAGCCTCAGCCGGGGATAGGTGGGGTGCTGCCGGACCGTCTTGAAGCCCACCGCCAGGAGGTGGTCGGCGGGCAGCACACAGGCCGGTTCCTTCCAACGCGCATCCCCGAACGCCTCGATCGCTTTGAACCCGCGCCGCAGCAGGTCCTTGGCGACCGTCTGGACCATCACCCGGCCGAGTCCCTGCCCCTGGTACCCCGGCACGATGAACGCGGTCATCAGCTGAACAGCGTCGGGGGAGACGGGACTCGTGGGGAACGCCGTGGAGCGCGGGACATAGGCGGGAGGCGCGTAGAGCACGAAACCCACCGGCACGTCATCGACGTACACGACCCGGCCGCAGGACCCCCAGTCCAGCAGAACGGCCGAGATCCAGGCTTCCTTCTCCAGAGCGGACTCGCCCGCCTTTACCGCGGCCTCACCGCTGACCGGGTCGAGCTCCCAGAAGACACACGACCGGCAGCGCTTGGGAAGGTCCTGAAGGTTGTCCAACGTGAGCGGTACGAGCCGGCGCCCCATGAAGGCTGATCCTCGCTTCCTTCGCCTGCCGCGTCGCGGGCGGCTGTGAGAACGCTCCGTTCCCTGAGGAGACTGCCGATGAACCCACCGACCGCTCCCAGCCCCAAACCGGCGCTCACCAGTCCAGCGCGGCTCATCGTTCGCATGGCCCCTGCCTTCCTCTCAGAGGTGCTGCCGGGTGGTTGCGCCGTATCCGAACGCATCGTATCCACGATGCGATTCCATCGATACCGCCAGAAAGGAAAGAGCAGGCCACGTTCCGGCACACACCGGACATGGCCCGCTCCGTCATCCACAACAGCGGCTCCCGCCGGAGGCTCAGGACTCGCTCTCCTCGGAGTCACCCTCCAAGAGGCTCTTCTGCAGAACCGGCCCCTCGCCAGGAGCGAGTGAGCCGAGGATCCGCTCAAGGTCCTCCATGGAGGCGAACTCGACGGTGATCTTGCCCTTCTTCTGCCCCAGGTCGACCTTCACCCGCGTCTCGAAGCGGTCCGAGAGCCGTGTGGCGAGCTCGGACAGCGCGGGAGAGACACGAGCACCGGCACGCGGGCCCTTGGGCCTCTGGGCCTTCTGGGGACGCGACCCCATCAGGGTCACGATCTCCTCGACGGCCCGCACCGACAGCCCTTCGGCCACGATGCGGTGGGCGAGCCGGTCCTGCTCCTCCGAGTCCTCGACGGACAGCAGGGCCCGAGCGTGGCCGGCGGAGAGCACCCCGGCGGCGACCCGACGCTGCACCGCCGGAGAAAGCTTCAGCAGACGCAGGGTGTTGGAGACCTGTGGGCGGGACCGGCCGATGCGGTCCGCCAGCTGGTCGTGCGTGCAGTTGAAGTCTCGCAGCAACTGGTCGTAGGCGGCTGCCTCTTCCAGCGGGTTCAGCTGGGCGCGGTGCAGGTTCTCCAGCAGAGCGTCCAGGAGGAGCTTCTCGTCCTCCGTGGCGCGCACGATCGCCGGGATCGCCTCCAGCCCCGCCTCGCGGCAGGCCCTCCAGCGGCGCTCGCCCATGATGAGCTCGTACTGGGCGGGCCCCACCTGCCGTACGACGACCGGCTGGAGGAGCCCCACTTCCTTGATGGAGGTGATGAGCTCGGCCAGCGCGTCCTCGTCGAAGACCTCACGCGGCTGCCGCGGGTTCGGCGTGATGGAGTCGAGGGGGATCTCGGCAAAGTGCGCACCGACGGGCGCCGCAGGCGTGGCGGGAGCACTGGGCTGCGCCGGCTCCTCTGTTTCACGTGAAACATGCGGCAGGGTCGCCACCTTCGCCGCGGCCACCCCACGATCGTTCGGCAGCACGGGCACTGCCGCGGGGGACGTGGAAGCGGCGCCCCCTGCCGCAGCCTGGGCCACCGACTTCTCCGTCGGCGCAGCAGGGATCAGTGCGCCGAGTCCACGGCCCAGCCCCCTCCGTCGCTCGCTCACTGAATGCCCTCCACCATGCTCGGGTCGTTCTGCTGTGCGCCGATATGGGCGTGCGTCGCGTCATAGCTGATACCGACGCCCTTCAGCGCGATCTCTCGTGCCGCCTCAAGATAAGAGAGGGCACCACTCGATCCAGGATCGTAAGTCAGGACCGTCTGCCCATAACTCGGTGCCTCCGAGATACGGACGGACCTGGGAATGCTCGTCCGCAACACCTCGTCGCCGAAGTGGGTGCGCACCTCTTCCGCGACCTGGGACGCGAGGCGCGTCCGGCCGTCGTACATGGTGAGGAGGATGGTCGACACATGCAGGGCGGGGTTGAGGTGCCCCCGCACGAGGTCGACGTTACGCAACAACTGCCCCAGACCTTCCAGCGCGTAGTACTCGCACTGGATGGGGATCAGAACCTCCTGGCCCGCCACCAACGCATTGACCGTCAGGAGGCCGAGCGAGGGCGGACAGTCGATGAGGATGTAGTCCAGCGGCTGTTCGTACGCCTGGATGGCGCGCTGCAGCCGGCTCTCCCGTGCCACCAGGGACACCAGCTCGATCTCCGCACCGGCGAGATCGATCGTGGCAGGGGCACAGAAAAGGCCCTCGACATCGGGGACCGGCTGGACGACCTCGGAGAGCGGCTTGCTCTCCACCAACACGTCGTAGATGGACGGAACTTCTGCGTGATGGTCGATGCCCAGCGCGGTGGACGCATTGCCCTGTGGGTCGAGGTCGACCACCAGAACCCGGCCACCATGCAGGGCCAGCGATGCGGCAAGGTTGACGGTCGTCGTCGTCTTGCCCACACCGCCCTTCTGGTTGGCGACCACCATGATTCGGGTCTGCTCGGGCCGTGGCAGGCCCTCGCCGGCGCGGCCTAGAGCCTCCACCGCCAGTTGGGCAGCACGACCGATGGGAGTGTCGTCCATCGGAGGCGGTGTTTCACGTGAAACATCCGCCCCCATCGACTCGGTACGGGGACCGGGGACCGGATCGGTCATCGGTCCCGCGATGTTGGCGTCGGACCGCAAGGATTCACTCTCCTCGACTTCAGGCTCGCAATGAACAGAGCCTCCCATGTCTTCGGGGTCGTGAACCAGTGAGGCCTTCCGTTCTGTGGAGAAATCCACCTCTGTGGACAACTCAGTTCCCTCATCGAGTGACCCGAGAGGCTTACGGTCGCGGGGTTCGGCCGCAGCGCGGCCACGACTGATGATGCCGTGCAGCAGTGAGCGACGTTTCACGTGAAACACGATGCACAGCAGCCGTGGCCGAACTGCCGCGACACTCCGGCTTGCGTACGTTTGGCAGCTTGTGTGGAGTACGTCTCGTCCTCAGGACGGATCAGCGTCGCCGACGGGCGCGCCCCGTCCGAGCCGCCTTGGCGCGCTTCGCCGCGAAGCGCACCCCGCCGGGGCTCTCCCCGACCTCCACCCGGACGACCGTGGACATCGGGTCCACCACGCCCTCACCGACATGCAGGATGGACGTCTCCACCGCACCCAGCTTGCTGAGAGCCGCTGACGCGCTCTTCAGCTCCTCCTCGGCGGTGTCGCCCTTGAGCGCGAGCATTTCCCCGTACGGCCGCAGCAGGGGGATACCCCATGTGGCGAGGCGGTCGAGGGGCGCGACAGCCCGGGCCGTCACGACGTGGACGGGCTGGATCTTCCCCATGACCTCCTCGGCCCGGCCGCGCACCACGGTCACATGATCGAGACCGAGCAGTTCCACGACCTCGCTGAGGAAGTTGGTGCGCCGCAGCAGCGGCTCCAGCAGCGTGATCTTCAGGTCCTCCCGGACCAGCGCGAGCGGAATGCCGGGGAGGCCCGCGCCCGAGCCGACATCGCACACCGTCACGCCCTCGGGCACGACCTCCGAGAGCACCGCGCAGTTCAGCAGGTGCCGCTCCCACAGGCGGGGCACTTCACGCGGGCCGATGAGACCGCGCTGCACGCCCGCCTCAGCGAGCAGCTCGGCGTACCGCACCGCATCCGCGAAGCGATCACCGAACACCTCGCGCGCCTGCTCGGGCGCGGGGGGAAGCTCCGCTGCCTCCGTCACGGGGGACCGTCCTTCCGTACCGCGTCAGCGCATGCGCGCCGACACCAGAACCACCAGAACTATCAGGCTGACAAAGTTCGGCCCCGCCTGCGCAACAGACGGGGCCGGGGAACGTGAGGGCCGATCAGGCGGGAAGTACGACGACGAAGCGCTGCGGCTCCTCGCCCTCGGACTCGCTGCGCAGGCCCGCGGCCTTGACCGCGTCGTGCACGACCTTGCGCTCGAACGGCGTCATCGGCTCCAGCTTCACGGCCTCACCGCTGCTCTTGGCCTCGGCGGCGGCCTTGGCGCCCAGCTCGGACAGCTCGGAGCGCTTCCGGGCGCGGTATCCCGCGATGTCGAGCATCAGCCGGCTGCGGTCACCGGTCTCCCGGTGCACGGCCAGACGGGTGAGCTCCTGGAGCGCCTCCAGCACCTCACCGTCACGGCCGACCAGCTTCTGGAGGTCGCGGCTGCCCGTGTCGCTGATGATCGAGACAGAGGCACGGTCGGCCTCGACGTCCATGTCGATGTCGCCGTCGAGGTCGGCGATGTCGAGCAGACCCTCCAGGTAGTCCGCCGCGATCTCGCCCTCCTGCTCCAGGCGGGTCAGGGTGTCTGCACCCTCGGCAGCGGCGGAGGTGGTGCCTTCCGTCACGGGATGGACTCCTTCTTACTTCTTGGACGGGGACTTGGGCCGCTGCGGACCCTTGCGCTGTCCGGACTGGGCCTTGCTGCGGGTGCCGCTGCCGGACTTCGCGCCGCCCTTCTTGGCAGCGGCGGCGGGCTTGGCGTCCTCGGGCTCGTCGGACTTGGTGAGCGACGTCTTCTGCTCGGACTCCTCGGCCGCCTTGGCGGCAGCGGACTGGCGCTGTGCCTTGGTCTGCCGCTTGGGCTGCTGACGCTTCGGCGTGCCGGTGGTGGTCGGCGTACCGTCCTCGGCCTCGACGGCGGCAGCGGTGTCGCTCTTGATCACGGTGCCGTCGGCCTGAGCGGCGAGACCGGCCTTGCTGAGGCCGTTGATGAACTTGCGCTCGAACTCGTTGCGGTCGCGTCCCTTGGCGACGATCGCCTTCACGATGACCTTGTCACGGCGCCGGCTGACCTTGCCGTTCGTGGTGACGTGCTTGTGCAGGCGCTCCAGGTAGGCGGCCTGGGCCTTGGAACCCGGGGTCGGGTTGTTGTGGATGACGTACATCTGCTGGCCCATGGTCCACACGTTGGTGGTCAGCCAGTAGACGAGGACACCGACCGGGAAGTTGATACCGAAGACGGCGAACATGACGGGGAAGACGTACATCAGCATCTTCTGCTGCTGCATGAACGGCGTCTTCACCGTGGTGTCGACGTTCTTCGTCATCAGCTGGCGCTGGGTGAAGAACTGCGACGCCGACATCAGGACGATCATGATGGCGGTGACCACGCGCACGTCGGTGAGGGAGGCACCGAGTGCTTCCACCTTCGACGAGCTGTCGGTGAACTTCGCCGCCAACGGCGCACCGACGATGTGTGCCTTCTGCGCACTCTCCAGCAGGCTCTTGTTGATCACGCCGATGGTGTCGCCCGTGGCGATGCCGTTGAGCACGTGGTACAGGGCGAAGAAGAACGGCGACTGCGCCAGGATAGGAAGGCACGAGGAGAGCGGGTTGGTGCCCGTCTCCTTGTACAGCTTCATCATCTCTTCGGACTGACGCTGCTTGTCGTTCTTGTAGCGCTCCTGGATCTTCTTCATCTCGGGCTGCAGCGTCTGCATGGCCCGGGTCGACTTGATCTGCTTCACGAAGAGCGGGATCAGGCAGATACGGATCAGGATCACCAGGGACACGATCGACAGGCCCCAGGCCCACCCGGTGTCGGGGCCGAAGAGGGCGCCGTACACCGAGTGGAACTGGACGATGACCCAGGAGACGGGTGTGGTGATGAAGCTGAAGAGGCTGGCAATCGTGTCCACTAATCATGCTCCTTGGGCATGGGACGGTGTCTCTGCGGCCGGGCTCGAAGGACTCGGGGGACTTGCGGGAGAAGTCTGTCCTTCGATGTCCGGGTCGGCGGCGGAGGGCCCGCCCTTGCGTGCACGCCACGCGTTACGCAGCATTTCGTGCCACCGCGGGCGCTTGCGCGGCGGGACATGGTCCACACCACCCAGCGACCACGGGTTGCACCGCAGGATGCGCCAGGCCGTGAGTGCCGTTCCCTTGATGGCACCGTGCCGGTCGATGGCCGTGAAGCCGTAGTGGGAGCACGACGGGTAGTACTTGCAGACCGGCCCCAGCAGCGGACTGATCGTCCACTGGTAGAGCTTGATCAGAGCAAGCAGCGGGTACTTCATCGCGCGCCCCCTCCCAGCAGCCGCTGGAGGGCGGCGTCCAGGTCTCGGGCCAGCTGTGCGTGGTCGGCGTCGCCCGCACCGGGCAGCGCTCGCACCACTACCAGGCTACCGGGGGGCAGCTGGGCGACTCGGTCGCGCATCAGATGGCGAAGCCTGCGCTTCACTTTGTTGCGTACGACCGCACCGCCCACGGCTTTGCTCACGACGAAACCCGCACGCGTCGGGGGAGCGCTCTCCCCAGGCGCATGCGGGTCCGTTGCACCGCTACGAAGGTGGACGACGAGGTGCGGACGTCCTGCCCGGCGTCCTCGTCGTACCGCGGTCGCGAAGTCCTCGCGCCGCCTCAGCCGGTTCTCGGTGGGCAGCACGACGTCATGACCTGACCGGGATCAGGCGGACAGACGGGCGCGACCCTTGCCACGGCGGGACGCGAGAATCGCGCGGCCGGCACGGGTGCGCATACGCAGCCGGAAGCCGTGGGTCTTCGCGCGACGACGGTTGTTCGGCTGGAAGGTGCGCTTGCTCACTCGGGGGCTCCAGAAAGATTCGGTAGTTGCGGGGTGCCGTCCTGGCTGTCACCGTGCGCCCACGAGTAGCTCGCAGTTACGCCCGAGTGCACCGCTTACCGATCACCCAAATGATCTGTGCCCATCGGAGGCAGGCGGCAGCAGCCATCGACAACTCGACCTGGTTACGGTACGCGCGGCTACGCCATCCGGTCAAACCAGCAGCCGCCCGGACACACTTGTCCACAGGCTGGGGACAACAACTTGAACCGCAGTGGCCGCCCTGACTACCGTGACGGAACTCCGATTCGTTCCCTTATCCCTGCCCCACCCGATTTACATCCCGAGCCGTCCCAGAACCACACGTTCGTGGGACCTGTGAGAGAGCGTGCCCTGTGGCTGACGTACCTGCCGATCTTGCCGCAGTGTGGCCACGCGTATTGGAGCAGCTCCTCGGGGAGGGCCGCGGCCAGGGCGTCGAGTCGAAGGACGAGCACTGGATCCGGCGCTGCCAGCCGCTCGCGCTGGTCGCGGACACGGCCCTGCTCGCCGTACCGAACGAATTCGCGAAGGGCGTACTCGAGGGCCGCCTGGCGCCCGTCGTCAGCGAGACACTGAGCCGCGAATGCGGCCGCCCGATCCGGATCGCGATCACCGTCGACGACTCCGCGGGCGACCCCCCGGCCACGACGGCGCCCCCGGCCCGTCCCCAGTCGCGTTACGAGGAGCCCGAGCTTCCGGCCGCGCGCCAGGACCGCGACGGTTACGAGGGGTACGGCCGCCATCGCGCCGACCAGCTGCCGGGAACGGCAGGCGACCAGCTCCCGCCCACGCGCGGAGATCAACTCCCCTCCGCCCGTCCCGCCTACCCCTCCGAGTACCAGCGCCCGGAACCCGGCTCCTGGCCGCGGCCGACGCAGGACGACTACGGCTGGCAGCAGCAACGCCTCGGCTTTCCCGAGCGCGACCCGTACGCGTCGCCCAACCAGGACACCTACGGCCCGCAGGACTCGTACGGATCCCATGGTTCGCATGGTGCGTCGCAGGATACGTACGGATCCCACGGGTCGTCGCAGGACGGGTATGGATCACAGCGATCGCATGGGTCACATGGATCACAGGGATCCCATGGGTCCCAGGACTCCTATGGATCGCACGGGTCCGACTCCTACGGCTCCCCCTCCCAGGACTACCGCCCGCAGTCCATGGAGCGCCCCTCCTACGAGGCACCGCGTTCCGACTACGACACGTCACGCCCCGACTACGACCAGCGCGACCCGGTCCGCCGGGAGCTGCCCGAGCCGCCGCCCGGCTCGGGGCACGTGCACCGCGGCGGTCCCGTCGGTCCGAACCTGCCCACGACCGGTGCGCCCGGGCCGCTGGCCGCACAGCCCGCGCCGGCGACCGGCCCGGGTGAGCCCACCGCGCGCCTGAACCCGAAGTACCTCTTCGACACGTTCGTCATCGGCGCCTCCAACCGCTTCGCGCACGCCGCCGCGGTCGCCGTCGCCGAGGCACCGGCGAAGGCGTACAACCCCCTATTCATCTACGGGGAGTCCGGGCTCGGCAAGACCCACCTGCTGCACGCGATCGGGCACTACGCGCGCAGCCTCTACCCGGGCACGCGGGTGCGGTACGTGAGCTCGGAGGAGTTCACCAACGAGTTCATCAACTCCATCCGCGACGGCAAGGGCGACAGCTTCCGCAAGCGCTACCGCGAGATGGACATCCTGCTCGTCGACGACATCCAGTTCCTGGCGGACAAGGAGTCGACGCAGGAGGAGTTCTTCCACACCTTCAACACGCTCCACAACGCCAACAAGCAGATCGTGCTGTCCTCCGACCGGCCGCCCAAGCAGCTGGTGACGCTGGAGGACCGGCTGCGGAACCGTTTCGAGTGGGGTCTGATCACGGACGTCCAGCCGCCCGAGCTAGAGACGCGGATCGCGATCCTGCGCAAGAAGGCGGTGCAGGAGCAGCTGAACGCGCCGCCGGAGGTGCTGGAGTTCATCGCGTCCCGGATCTCGCGCAACATCCGCGAGCTGGAGGGCGCGCTGATCCGCGTCACGGCGTTCGCCTCGCTCAACCGGCAGCCGGTCGACCTGGGCCTGACGGAGATCGTCCTCAAGGACCTGATCCCCGGCGGCGAGGACTCCGCCCCCGAGATCACGTCCACGGCGATCATGGGCGCGACGGCGGACTACTTCGGGCTGACCGTCGAGGACCTGTGCGGCACCTCGCGCGGCCGCGCCCTCGTCACCGCCCGGCAGATCGCCATGTACCTGTGCCGTGAGCTCACTGACCTGTCGCTGCCGAAGATCGGCGCGCTGTTCGGCGGCCGTGACCACACGACGGTCATGCACGCCGACCGCAAGATCCGCAATCTGATGGCCGAGCGCCGCTCGATCTACAACCAGGTCACCGAGCTGACCAACCGCATCAAGAACGGCTGACACAGCCGGGTCGTACGACGCCGAAGGGCGCCCCCGGAGCAGGTTGTCCGGGGGCGCCCTTCGACATGACGACGGCCGGCCGTCGTCATGCCGCTGTCGGCCGTCGTCATGTCGCGGTCGCCGGCTGTTCGAATACCTGCCGGGTTACGGCCTCTCTCCACAGATTCGGCGACTTTTTCCCGTCCACACCCTGGGGACCGGGAAGTTGTCCAGACTGTGTCCACAGAGGCACCTGGTGAGGGACCATCAGACCAGCTCAGTGACATGTGGATTCGTGGACGAAAGATCTCCACAGGCTGTGGACAGCGCGGGGATCCACAGGCTGTGCATCGAGTTGTCCACCGGCAACCCACAGGTTGAGGCCGGTTGTCCCCAGCGATCCCCAGCTTCTCCACATCGCTGTCCACTGTTCGGCAACGCGACGCGCCTCCTCACCGGGTCGAGTGAAAGGCGTCACACGAAGGTGCCGGGTTGGGCTGTGGGAAAGGTGGGTAAAACTGGGGACGGCGCTGGGGAGAACTCGCCTCCCCCTGTGCATGGGGTGTGCAGAACTTTCCGTTCTCCACAGAGACCCCTGGTTGTCCACCGCCGTCACCCACAGGACCGGTGGACAAAATTCCTGCTCTGAGCTGGGCAAACGTGGTTATCCACGGTATCCACAGGCCCTACTACTACTCCCGACTAGAGAGAGCTGGGAATTCGTTTCGAAGCGGGTCCTGTGCACAACTCGCCCTTCGGCGCCCGACCGCCCCTCGTCACGACTTGACCCCGAGAGGCACCTACTGTCAGTGCGGTGCGTCAGACTGGTCCCCGGTGTCCTCCCCATCCCAGGGACCGTCGACACCGACACAGACGACGAGGGCCAGGCAGAGCGAGAAGCGCCGGCAACAGCAGGAGGCGGCAACAGTGAAGATCCGGGTGGAACGCGACGTACTCGCGGAGGCAGTGGCCTGGGCGGCACGCAGCCTCCCGGCCCGTCCGCCGGCGCCTGTCCTCGCCGGCCTGCTGCTGAAGGCCGAGGACGGTCAGCTGAGCCTGTCCAGCTTCGACTACGAGGTCTCCGCGCGGGTGTCCGTGGAGGCCGAGGTCGAGGAGGAGGGCACGGTGCTCGTCTCCGGCCGCCTCCTCGCGGACATCTGCCGCGCCCTCCCCAACCGCCCGGTGGAGATCTCCACAGACGGTGTACGGGCGACCGTGGTCTGCGGCTCCTCCCG
Organism: Streptomyces africanus; assembly: GCF_030816955.1. Taxonomy (NCBI): domain Bacteria; kingdom Bacillati; phylum Actinomycetota; class Actinomycetes; order Kitasatosporales; family Streptomycetaceae; genus Streptomyces; species Streptomyces africanus. The sequence goes on from NZ_JAUSYP010000001.1 coordinate 4,354,582, forward strand.
GTTCACCCTCCACACCCTGCCTGTGGAGGAGTACCCGGCGCTGCCGCAGATGCCGAACGCGACGGGCACGGTCCCCGGCGAGGTCTTCGCCTCCGCCGCCGCCCAGGTGGCGATCGCCGCCGGCCGCGACGACACGCTGCCCGTCCTCACGGGCGTCCGCATCGAGATCGAGGGCGACACGGTCACGCTGGCGTCCACCGACCGCTACCGCTTCGCGGTCCGCGAGTTCCTGTGGAAGCCGGAGAACCCGGAGGCCTCCGCGGTCGCCCTGGTGCCCGCCAAGACGCTGCTGGACACCGCCAAGGCCCTGACGAGCGGCGACCAGGTCATCCTGGCGCTCTCCGGCTCGGGCTCGGGTGAGGGCCTGATCGGCTTCGAGGGCGCCGGCCGCCGTACGACGACCCGCCTGCTGGAGGGCGATCTCCCGAAGTACCGCACGCTGTTCCCGACGGAGTTCAACAGCGTCGCCGTGATCGAGACCGCCCCCTTCGTGGAGGCCGTCAAGCGTGTGGCCCTGGTCGCCGAGCGGAACACCCCGGTGCGCCTCAGCTTCGAGCAGGGCGTGCTCATCCTGGAGGCCGGCTCCAGCGACGATGCACAGGCTGTGGAAAGGGTCGACGCCCAGCTGGAGGGCGACGACATCTCGATCGCCTTCAACCCGACGTTCCTGCTGGACGGCCTGAGCGCCATCGACTCCCCGGTCGCCCAGCTGTCCTTCACGACGTCCACCAAGCCCGCGCTGCTCAGCGGCAAGCCGGCGCTGGACGCCGAGGCGGACGAGGCCTACAAGTACCTGATCATGCCGGTGCGGCTCAGCGGCTGAGTTCCGACCGGTTGTCCACAGGCTGGGGGCAAACCCGCAGGTGAGGGCATACGACTGAGCGCGTATGCCCACAGATGTGCGCGAGCGTCCGGGTTTAGGCTCGGAGGGCTCGGCACGGTACGAAAGTGCCGCAACGCCACGTCGGACACCTGCGAACCTAAGGAACACAACTGATGGAGCTCGGTCTCGTCGGCCTCGGCAAGATGGGCGGCAACATGCGCGAGCGGATCCGCCGCGCGGGCCACACCGTCTACGGATACGACCGCAACCCGGACCTCGCCGATGTCCACAGCCTGCCGGAGCTTGTGGGCAAGCTCAGTGGCCCGCGCGTGATCTGGGTGATGGTCCCGGCAGGCGAGCCCACGCAGTCCACCATCGACGAGCTCGCCGAACTGCTGGAGCCCGGTGACGTCGTCGTGGACGGCGGCAACTCCCGCTGGACCGACGACGAGAAGCACGCCGAGGAGCTGGCGGCCAAGGGCATAGGCTTCGTCGACTGCGGTGTCTCCGGCGGCGTCTGGGGCCTGGAGAACGGCTACGCGCTGATGTACGGCGGCGACGCGGAGAACGTCGCCAAGGTGCAGCCGGTCTTCGACGCCCTCAAGCCGGAGGGCGACTTCGGCTCGGTGCACGCGGGCAGGGTCGGTGCGGGCCACTTCGCGAAGATGGTCCACAACGGCATCGAGTACGCGATGATGCAGGCTTATGCCGAGGGCTGGGAGCTGCTGGAGAAGGTCGACTCCGTGACCGACGTCCGGGAGGTCTTCCGCTCCTGGCAGGAGGGCACGGTGATCCGCTCCTGGCTGCTCGACCTCGCGGTCAACGCGCTCGACGAGGACGAGCACCTGGACAAGCTCCGGGGTTACGCACAGGACTCCGGCGAGGGACGCTGGACTGTGGAAGCCGCGATCGACCACGCGGTGCCGCTGCCGGCGATCACCGCGTCGCTGTTCGCGCGGTTCGCCTCCCGTCAGGAGGACTCGCCCCAGATGAAGATGATCGCGGCGCTGCGGAACCAGTTCGGCGGCCACGCGGTCGAGACCAAGTAAGCAACACCGACGGTTGGGGAGGTCGGCGAAACGACCATGCACGTCACGCATCTGTCGCTGGCCGACTTCCGCTCGTACCCCCGGGTCGAGGTCCCGCTCGACCCAGGGGTGACGGCCTTCGTCGGTCCGAACGGGCAGGGCAAGACCAACCTCGTCGAGGCCGTCGGCTATCTCGCCACCCTCGGCAGCCACCGCGTCTCCTCCGACGCCCCCCTGGTCCGCATGGGCGCCGAGCGAGCGATCATCCGGGCCCAGGTGCGGCAGGGCGACCGGCAGCAGCTGATCGAGCTGGAGCTGAACCCGGGGCGCGCCAACCGGGCCCGGATCAACAGGTCCTCGCAGGTCAAGCCGCGTGATGTGCTGGGGATCGTACGGACCGTGCTGTTCGCCCCCGAGGATCTCGCCCTGGTCAAGGGCGACCCGGGTGAGCGGCGCCGCTTCCTCGACGAGCTGATCACCGCCCGTTCCCCGCGTATGGCCGGGGTCCGCTCCGACTACGACCGGGTCCTCAAGCAGCGCAACACCCTCCTGAAGTCGGCCGCGCTCGCCCGTCGGCACGGCGGCCGCAGCATGGACATGTCCACGCTCGACATCTGGGACCAGCATCTCGCGCGCGCGGGCGCCGAGTTGCTCGCCCAGCGCCTGGACCTGATCGCCGCCGTGCAGCCGCTCGCCGACAAGGCGTACGAGCAGCTCGCACCCGGCGGCGGCCCGGTCGCCCTGGAGTACAAGCCGTCCGCGCCCGGCGAGGCGCACACCCGCGAGGACCTGTTCGAGCAGCTCATGGCCGCGCTCGCCGAGGCCCGCAAGCAGGAGATCGAGCGGGGCGTCACCCTGGTCGGCCCGCACCGGGACGACCTGCTGCTCAAGCTCGGCCAGCTGCCCGCCAAGGGCTACGCCTCGCACGGCGAGTCCTGGTCCTACGCGCTGGCCCTGCGCCTGGCCTCCTACGACCTGCTCAGAGCCGAGGGCAACGAGCCGGTGCTGGTGCTCGACGACGTCTTCGCGGAGCTGGACACCCGCCGCCGTGAGCGCCTCGCCGAGCTGGTGGCGCCCGGCGAGCAGGTCCTGGTGACCGCCGCGGTCGACGACGACGTCCCGCATGTGCTGTCGGGGGTGCGGTTCGCCGTGTCCGAGGGGTCGGTGGAGCGCGTATGACGGAGAACACACCGGACAGGTCAGCCGGCACCACACCGGACCACACACGGGGGCACACCCCGGAGAACCCGTCCGGGAAGGCCCCCGCGCCCCGCGTCCCCGAGCCGTCCGGCGTCGACCTCGCGCGCGTGGCGCTCCGCGCCGCCAAGGAAGCCGCACGCGCGCGTGGGGACGCGGCGCAGCAGAAGAAGCAGGCGCGCCGCGGCGGTCTGCGCTCCGGCGCGCGCGCCGACGGCCGCGACCCCATGGCGCTCGGCTCCGCGATCAACCGGCTGATCACCGAGCGCGGCTGGGAGGCCCCGGCCGCGGTGGGCGGGGTGATGGGCCGCTGGCCGCAGATCGTCGGCGAGGACGTGGCCAACCACTGTGTGCCGGAGCGGTACGACGAGGACGAGCATGTCCTGTCCGTGCGCTGCGACTCGACGGCCTGGGCGACGAACCTGCGGCTGCTCGCCCCGACGCTGGTCGCGCGCCTGAACGAGGACCTGGGGCACGGCACGGTGAAGATGATCAAGGTGCAGGGACCCGGCGGACCCAACCGCCGCTACGGCCCGTTGCGCGCCCCCGGGAGCACTGGCCCGGGAGACACCTACGGCTGACGGGAGCCCTGCCCCGAAGCCGACGGGAGCCCTGCCCCGAGGCTGCCCGAGGGCCCGGCGAGGCCTCGGGCGGGGGCCCTGCGAGGCCTCGGGCGGGGGCCCTGCGAGGCCTCGGCGGGGGCCCTGCGAGGGCCCGATCGGCGCCTGTTTCCCGTCGATCCACAGCAAGTGACTGACATCACAAAAATGGCTGTCGGCGGCCCGCACGGAGCGCCGGTGCCCCTCTCTTCGCACCACCGCACACGGTTGCGAATCGCGACCTGACTCCGAAGTAGCCAAGGGTTGACGGCCGGAAGCGCTGAGTGCCTCCGTGAGCCTCTTGGAGCCCCCATCCGCATATCGGGAGTCGGGGAAGACCGGTTGAGGGCGGCACATGCGGACCCAGGTACCGGCAAACCCCCATCAGTGTCAGTGCTACCGGTAGACTGGAAGCAATCCCGCCCCAATCGTGGGGACCGTCCGGGAAAAGCTGAGCAACGCTGATCAAGGCTTACCAACGCAACATGCCGCAGCCGCTCCGGCAACCCGCCGACGAGCCTGGCTCGTGCTGTGCCAGAAAGGGCGCTTCGTGGCCGATTCCGGCAACCCCAACGAGAACAACCCGTCCGTCGAGGCCCTGGCTGGAGTCGCCGAGGCCTCAGTCACTGCTTCGTACGACGCCAGTGCCATCACAGTCCTCGAGGGTCTGGACGCGGTCCGCAAGCGACCCGGCATGTACATCGGCTCGACCGGTGAGCGAGGACTGCACCACCTCGTGTACGAGGTCGTCGACAACTCGGTCGACGAGGCGCTGGCCGGCCACGCGGACACCATCGACGTGACCATCCTCGCCGACGGCGGTGTCCGGGTCGTCGACAACGGCCGTGGCATCCCGGTGGGCATCGTCGCCTCCGAGGGCAAGCCGGCCCTTGAGGTCGTGCTGACAGTGCTGCACGCGGGCGGCAAGTTCGGTGGCGGTGGTTACGCGGTCTCCGGCGGTCTGCACGGCGTGGGTGTCTCCGTCGTGAACGCGCTGTCCTCGAAGGTCGCCGTCGAGGTCAAGACCGACGGCCACCGCTGGACGCAGGACTACAAGATGGGCGTCCCCACGGCGCCGCTCGTCAAGCACGAGGCCACCGAGGAGACCGGCACCTCGGTCACCTTCTGGGCCGACCCGGACATCTTCGAGACCACGGACTACTCCTTCGAGACGCTCTCGCGGCGCTTCCAGGAGATGGCGTTCCTCAACAAGGGCCTGCGCATCAACCTCACCGACGAGCGTGAGTCCGCGAAGGCCACCTCCGGGGCGGACGAGGCGGGCGCGGACGAGACCGCCGAGGTCAAGACGGTCAAGTACCACTACGAGGGCGGCATCGTCGACTTCGTGAAGTACCTCAACTCCCGCAAGGGCGAGGCGGTTCACCCCACCGTCATCGACCTGGAGGCCGAGGACAAGGACAGGCAGCTGTCCCTCGAGGTCGCCATGCAGTGGAACGGCGGCTACACGGAGGGCGTGTACTCCTTCGCCAACATCATCCACACCCACGAGGGCGGTACGCACGAAGAGGGCTTCCGGGCCGCGCTGACCTCGCTGATCAACAAGTACGCCCGCGACAAGCGGCTGCTGCGCGAGAAGGACGACAACCTCACCGGTGACGACATCCGCGAGGGTCTGACCGCGATCATCTCCGTCAAGCTGGGCGAGCCCCAGTTCGAGGGCCAGACGAAGACCAAGCTGGGCAACACCGAGGTCAAGACCTTCGTCCAGAGGGTCGTCTACGAGCACCTGAACGACTGGCTGGACCGCAACCCCAACGAGGCCGCGGACATCATCCGCAAGGGCATCGCGGCGGCCACCGCGCGCGTGGCGGCCCGCAAGGCCCGCGACCTGACCCGTCGCAAGGGCCTGCTGGAGACCGCGTCCCTGCCGGGCAAGCTCTCCGACTGCCAGTCGAACGACCCGACCAAGTGCGAGATCTTCATCGTCGAGGGCGACTCCGCCGGCGGCTCGGCCAAGTCCGGCCGGAACCCGCAGTACCAGGCGATCCTCCCGATCCGCGGCAAGATCCTCAACGTCGAGAAGGCGCGCATCGACCGGATCCTGCAGAACCAGGAGATCCAGGCGATGATCTCCGCGTTCGGCACGGGTGTGCACGAGGACTTCGACATCGAGAAGCTCCGCTATCACAAGATCATCCTGATGGCGGACGCCGACGTCGACGGCCAGCACATCAACACCCTGCTGCTGACCTTCCTGTTCCGCTTCATGCGGCCCCTGGTCGAGGCCGGGCACGTGTACCTCTCCCGTCCGCCGCTCTACAAGATCAAGTGGGGCAAGGACGACTTCGAGTACGCCTACTCCGACCGCGAGCGCGACGCCCTGATCGAGATGGGCCGCCAGGCCGGCAAGCGCATCCGGGACGACTCGGTGCAGCGCTTCAAGGGTCTCGGCGAGATGAACGCCGAGGAGCTGCGCATCACGACCATGGACCAGGAGCACCGCGTCCTCGGCCAGGTCACCCTCGACGACGCCGCCCAGGCTGACGACCTGTTCTCGGTCCTCATGGGTGAGGACGTCGAGGCCCGCCGCGCGTTCATCCAGCGCAACGCCAAGGACGTCCGCTTCCTCGACATCTGAGTCGGTCTCAGCTGACCGCACCAGGAAGGATCTTCACCAGCAATGACCGACGAGAACACTCCCGTGACGACGCCCGAGGGTGACGCCCTGGCCATGCGCGTCGAGCCCGTCGGGCTCGAGACGGAGATGCAGCGCTCGTATCTCGACTACGCGATGTCCGTCATCGTCTCGCGTGCGCTGCCGGACGTCCGCGACGGCCTCAAGCCCGTCCACCGCCGTGTCCTGTACGCCATGTACGACGGCGGTTACCGCCCCGAGCGCGGCTTCTACAAGTGCGCCCGTGTCGTCGGCGACGTCATGGGCAACTACCACCCGCACGGCGACTCCTCCATCTACGACGCGCTGGTCCGCCTCGCGCAGCCGTGGTCGATGCGCATGCCGCTCGTCGACTCCAACGGCAACTTCGGCTCCCCGGGCAACGACCCGGCGGCGGCGATGCGGTACACCGAGTGCAAGATGGCGCCGCTGTCGATGGAGATGGTCCGTGACATCGACGAGGAGACCGTCGACTTCACGGACAACTACGACGGCCGCTCCCAGGAGCCGACCGTCCTGCCGGCCCGCTTCCCGAACCTGCTGATCAACGGCTCGGCCGGCATCGCGGTCGGCATGGCGACCAACATCCCGCCGCACAACCTGCGCGAGGTCGCCGCCGGTGCCCAGTGGTACCTGGAGAACCCCGAGGCGTCCCACGAGGAGCTCCTGGACGCGCTGCTCGAGCGCATCAAGGGCCCGGACTTCCCGACCGGCGCGCTCGTCGTCGGCCGCACGGGCATCGAGGAGGCGTACCGCACCGGCCGCGGCTCCATCACCATGCGCGCGGTCGTCGAGGTCGAGGAGATCCAGAACCGCCAGTGCCTGGTGGTCACGGAACTGCCGTACCAGGTCAACCCGGACAACCTCGCCCAGAAGATTGCCGACCTGGTCAAGGACGGCAAGATCGGCGGCATCGCGGACGTCCGCGACGAGACGTCGTCCCGCACGGGCCAGCGGCTCGTCATCGTGCTCAAGAGGGACGCGGTCGCCAAGGTCGTCCTCAACAACCTCTACAAGCACACGGACCTGCAGACGAACTTCGGCGCCAACATGCTGGCGCTGGTGGACGGCGTGCCGCGCACGCTCTCGCTCGACGCGTTCATCCGCCACTGGGTGACGCACCAGATCGAGGTCATCGTCCGCCGTACGAAGTTCCGCCTGCGCAAGGCCGAGGAGCGGGCGCACATCCTGCGCGGTCTGCTGAAGGCCCTGGACGCCATCGACGAGGTCATCGCGCTGATCCGGCGCAGCGACACCGTCGAGATCGCGCGCGGGGGCCTGATGAGCCTGCTGGAGATCGACGAGATCCAGGCCAACGCCATCCTCGAGATGCAGCTGCGCCGACTGGCCGCCCTGGAGCGCCAGAAGATCGTCCAGGAGCACGACGAACTCCAGGCGAAGATCAACGAGTACAACCAGATCCTGGCCTCCCCGGTCCGTCAGCGGGGCATCGTCAGCGCGGAGCTGACCGCGATCGTCGAGAAGTACGGCGACGACCGCAAGACCAAGCTGATCCCGTACGAGGGCGACATGTCCATCGAGGACCTGATCGCCGAGGAGGACATCGTCGTCACGGTCACCCGGGGCGGCTACATCAAGCGCACCAAGACCGACGACTACCGCGCCCAGAAGCGCGGCGGCAAGGGCGTCCGCGGCACGAAGCTCAAGGAAGACGACATCGTCGACCACTTCTTCGTGTCCACGACGCACCACTGGCTGTTGTTCTTCACCAACAAGGGCCGCGTCTACCGCGTCAAGGGCTACGAGCTGCCCGACGCCGGCCGGGACGCGCGTGGTCAGCACGTCGCGAACCTGCTCGCCTTCCAGCCCGACGAGGCGATCGCCGAGATCCTGGCGATCCGCGACTACGAGGCGGTTCCGTACCTCGTTCTCGCCACCAAGGCCGGACTTGTGAAGAAGACGCCTCTGAAGGATTACGATTCGCCGCGTTCCGGCGGTGTGATCGCGATCAACCTTCGTGCGCAAGAGGACGGTTCGGACGACGAACTGATCGGAGCCGAACTGGTCTCGTCGGACGACGATCTGCTTCTGATCAGCAAAAAGGCACAGTCGATCAGGTTCACCGCCTCGGACGAAACCCTGCGCCCCATGGGCCGTGCCACCTCGGGTGTCAAGGGCATGAGCTTCCGCGAGGGCGACGAGCTGCTCTCGATGAATGTTGTTCGAGCCGGTACGTTCGTGTTCACTGCCACCGACGGCGGGTACGCGAAGCGGACCAACGTCGATGAGTACCGCGTCCAGGGTCGCGGCGGCCTCGGCATCAAGGCCGCCAAGATCGTGGAGGACCGTGGTTCTCTCGTCGGCGCGCTGGTGGTCGAGGAGACCGACGAGATCCTCGCCATCACGCTGGGCGGCGGTGTGATTCGTACGCGAGTCAACGAGATCAGGGAAACCGGCCGTGACACCATGGGCGTCCAACTGATCAATCTGGGCAAGCGCGATGCCGTCGTCGGCATCGCACGCAACGCCGAGGCGGGACGCGAGGCGGAGGAGGTCGACGGCGACGTGGTCGTCGACGAGACCGCCGAAGGTGCCGCGACCACCGGCACGGACGAGGGTGAGGCGCCCTCGGCCGAGTAGCACGAGGAGTGAGTCAGCGTGAGCGGAGCCACGGGCGCCGGACCGACCGGTACCTCGAAGGGTACGGACACGGACGACGGCGGCCGTGGCTCCGCCGCGCGTGCGGCGGATCCGCACACGACCAACCTGAAGGCGATCAAGTCCCCGACCAAGGACGCGTCCTCGCCTGGCAGGAATGAATCACAGGGGGGAACTGTGACGGACACCAGAGGTCCGCAGACCCAGCAGCACACCGCTGGAGCGGGCCCGTCCGCATCCGGCGCCCAGTCGCAGCCCGAGCCGGCCGCGCAGGAGAAGGGCACCGCCGCGCAGACGGCCTCCCCCCTGCCGGGGGAACGGCAAGGACAGCAGCAGGCCGGGCCGTACCACCCGCCGCAGGCCTACCCGGCGCAGCCGGCGGCGGCCGGTGCCGGAGCGGGCGCTGCCGCCGCTGCCGTACGGCGTCCGCGCACAGGCGCGCGCACCACGCCGCGCGTCCGCAAGGCCCGCCTGCGGGTGGCCAAGGCCGATCCGTGGTCGGTGATGAAGGTCAGCTTCCTGCTCTCCATCGCCCTGGGCATCTGCACGATCGTGGCGGCCGCCGTGCTGTGGATGGTGATGGACGCGATGGGCGTCTTCTCCACGGTCGGCGGCACGATCTCCGAGGCGACCGGCTCCAACGAGTCGAACGGCTTCGACCTCCAGGCCTTCCTGTCGCTGCCCAACGTCCTGATGTTCACGTCGGTCATCGCGGTCATCGACGTCGTCCTGGCGACGGCCCTGGCGACGCTCGGCGCGTTCATCTACAACCTGTCCGCGGGCTTCGTGGGCGGCGTGGAGCTGACGCTCGCCGAGGACGAGTGAGTCCTTTGACGTTGTCCCGACAACCGATTTTGGGACTGCCCATGTCGTGCGCTAATCTTCAGGAGTCAGCGCGCGGGACACATACCGCAGAGCGCGGCGGGGCTATAGCTCAGTTGGTTAGAGCGCATCCCTGATAAGGATGAGGCCACAGGTTCAAATCCTGTTAGCCCCACCAGCGAAAAAGACCCCCGGTCCCCTTGGACCGGGGGTCTTTGGCATCTACGGGTGACACAGCCGCCAGGGGCGTGTCTCCCGCTTACCTCGGAGGTAATCGCGGCGTACGGAGCGCCTGGCTACGGTCAGGTCGTCGTACCGGAGCGAACGAAGGAAGCGGACGTGCCCGCATATGGCTTTGCGCACCTACGTGACCGCCGTCACCACCCTGACATCCTTGAGTACTTGGAACGCATTCAGGACACTCTCGACCCGTTTCACGGCCGTTTCCTGATCCACGGCCCGCCGACCGAGGTGGTGGAGGGGAGCTGGCCGGGCAGCATGGTGCTGATCGAGTTCCCCGGCCTGGCCGAGGCCCGCGCCTGGTACGCGTCCCCCGCGTATCGGGAAATCCTGCGGCTGCGGACCGACCACATCGACGGGGACGTCGTGCTGGTCGAGGGCGTCGGTCGCGGGTACGACCCGCGTGAGCGGGCGGTGAAGCTCAGGGGTGCCTGAGGCCACTGTGACGCCTGCTGACGCTCCGGCGCTTCTCCAGTGAGGCCGGTCGGCCTCCCGGAGACATTCCCTTGGGGGAACCTTGACGAGAAGCACCATGCCCAGACGCGTCCCGGCCAGGACGGTGGGCGTTGTCGCGGCGATGGCCGTCGCGCTCGCCGTCGCGCCGCCGGCGGGCACCGCGCAGGCTTACAGCGCGACGTCGGGAACGCTGAGCTTCAGCGGCGACGCGGGTGAGCCCATATCCGGCGGTCAGTCGTACGCGTACACGGCCGGCGCGGTCCAGATGTTCGACGTCCAGGGCAGCACGGACGGGAACAGCCTGACCGTCGCGGTGGACGCGGAGCAGGGCACGCTCTGGCGTCTCAACGTCGCCGCCCCCGACGGTCAGAAGCTGACCGAGGGCACGACGTACACCGGGGCGAAGCAATGGCCCGACGCCCAGCCCGAGGATCCGGAACTGGCGTTCAGCGGGACCGACAACGGGACCGAGAAGTGGTGCAACACCACCTCCGGTTCCTTCACCATCGAGCACATCGCTTTCGGCCCCTACGGCTACGTCAGCGAACTCGATGCCACCTTCGAGCAGTACTGCAACGGCTCGACGGTGCCGCTGCGCGGTGCGGTGCACGCGGTCATGCCCGAACCCCCGGCCGAACTCGCCATGGGGATGACCACCGACCCCGCGGGCACGGTGGAGGTCCCGGAGGGGCGGATCACCGTCGGCGGCACCGTGACGTGCAACAAGCCCGCGAGCGTCTCGCTCGCCGGCCAGGTCTTCCAGATCCAGAAAAAGGCGACACCGGGCGCGTCCTACCAGACGACCGTGGCCTGCACGCCGGGTGCGCCCGTTCCGTGGTCGGTCAGTCTGAGCAGCCAGGAGTCCGGCACCTCGTTCCAGCCCGGTACCGCGACGATCCGCAGCAGGGCCCGAGCGGATGACCGGGACTACCCGGTGACGGTCGACACGGGACAGCAGGAGGCACAGGTCACGCTCTCCAAGGGCTGATCCGTTGAAGAAGGCCCGGCGGCTCCGAGGAGCCGCCGGGCCTGTACGCGGGTCGCCGGGACGTTCCGGTGATATCAGCGCTGCAGCGGAGTGAGATGGTCCGTCGGGTCGCCGTCGGCGTCGGTGTCGTCGCCGGTGCAGTCGGCGGTGGGTGACGCCGTCGTGTCCGCGAGCGGGCGGTGGCGACAGCGGGGGGACTTGCCGTGGGCCTCGGCGTGGATGCGCTGCTTCATCGTGGGGGGCAAGGCCTTGGCGTAGGACAAGGACCTGGGGGCGGCCGTCGCCGGTGCCGTCCGCTGCTGCGGGATGAGCGCGCTGTTGCGCTCCTGCTCGTCCTGCGGTACCGCCGCCGCGGCGGTCGTGGTGACGAATCCGAGCGCCGTGCACAGCGCGAGGAAGGCGGTGACGATGGCGGTCCACAGGTTCATGACCTTGTTCCGGGCCATAACCCCTCACTTTCGGGTTGGGCGATTTGCGTACTTTCCTCATGATGTGTATGAGGGTCGAGAAGTGGTGGACCGACGCCCGTGGCGCATCGATGTTCAGATGAACACCACCCGTATGGACGCAAGAGGGGCGAAAAGCTGAGGAAGGAGGAGAAGAGCGGTCGAAGTAACCGTCCGTCGGCGTGTGATCACTCTCCGGCCGGATCGGTGGACTCCGCTTCTATCGCTGTGTCCCGGGCGGGAGTTGAGGTCCGACTCAGGTCACCGATCGGTATCGGTCGGTGTGTATAGTCGGGCGCCAGAGGTCCCCTACGTCAAGGAAAGACGAGGTCGCGCGGTGAAGAAGCTTCTCCTGGTCGCACTGGCCGCCATCGGCGGGCTCCTCGTGTACCGCCAGATCCAGGCGGATCGCGCCGAGCAGGATCTGTGGACGGAGGCGACTGACTCCGTGCCCACGGGTTCGTGAGTCACGACATCCCAAAGCGAGCACACCCCGGCCGCCTCGCGGTCGGGGTTTCGTGTGTGTGCGCGGACGGCGGGACGGTGGACGCGGCGGCGGGGCAGGATGGGCCACGGTTCCACGGTTCGAGGATGCACGGCGGTTCTGCGGTCCGGTGACGTGAGGGGTGGCGCGTGAGGGGACGGTGTCGTACGGCGTGGGGGCGCGCGGGCGCGTGGCGCGGTCGGCGTCCGTCGGTGGGCGTGCGCCTGGGCGCCGTGGCGGTGGTGCTGGGCACGACGGCTGCCGTGGCCCCCGGACAGGCCGCTCTGGCCGCCGCCGGGGCGTCCGGTACGGCGCAGTCGCCGAGCCCGTACGCCTTCGCCGATGACGCCCGCAGTGTCAAAGGGGCGAGGAGTACCGCCGACGCCGTGGTGCTGACGCCCGGCACAACCTACAAGAGCTCCCTCCCGAGCAGCGGCAAGGTCAGCTACAGCCTCCAGCTCGACGCCACGTCGAACGCGTACGTCTCCGTCACCGCCGTCCCCTCCCCCGGCAGCACCGTCTCCGTCATCGACGGGCTCAAGGTGTCCGTGCAGGACGACGACGGCACCTCCTGCTCCAGCGACGTCGCGAATTTCGGCGCCGCCCGCAGCCCGCACCCGATCGCGGCGTGGGGCCGGCGCGAGATCTCTCCCACCAAGTCGCTGTGCCGACAGGCCGGGACCTACTACGTGACCGTCGAGCGCGCCGACCCGGAGGGCGAGGGCTCCTCGCCCGACGCCTGGGACCTCGAAATCGTCGCCATGACGGAGCCCCGGACGGCGAAGACCGGGCCCACCAGCGCACCCGAGGTGTGGAACTCCGCCACGCCCCAGCCGCTCCTGGGCAAGGCCGAGCACCGTCCGGGCGGCGCGGGGTTCGCCGGGGCGACCCCGCTGGACCAGGGGGTCTGGCGCGACGACATCCGGCCCGGCGAGACGCTGTTCTACGAGGTGCCGGTCGACTGGGGCCAGCAGCTCCAGGTCACCGCCGACCTGGGCAGCTCGGCCTCCGGCGGCACCGGCTACACGCCCGACGCGCTGGACCTGGACCTGTACAACCCGGCGCGCGGCCGCGTCGCCGACGTGGGCGTCGGCTACAACGGCGGCCAGAAGTCCGGCAGCCTGCCTCCCCTGCCGCCGGTCGACCACGCCAACCGCTACGCCGTCATCGGCCAGGTCGGTGCGATGCGCTTCGCCGGCTCCTACTACCTCGTCGCGCACCTCGCGGAGAGCGTCGCCGACAGCTTCGGGGACGGGCCGTTCCCGATGACCCTGCGGGTCCGGGTGAGCGGTCAGCCGCGCAGCGGGCCCGACTACGTGGGGGAGTCCGAGCCGAAGGGCGTCTTCGCGGTCTCGGACGAGGACCGGGAGGCCGCGGCCGAAGGCGTGGCCGGGGGTGACGACACCGCGATGCGGGTCGTCGCCGTGGGCGGCATCGGCACCGGGAGCGCGCTGCTGGTGGGGCTCGGGGTGTGGACCGTGGTGGCTCGGCGCAGGAGTACCGGCTGACCCGCCGTACCGGTGTCCGCGGGACTCAGATGCGGGTCAGGGCCCAGAACCCCACGGCGTAGCAGGCCAGGGCGAGGAGCAGGACAGGGACCGCCACCTTGGCCGGAGGGCCGGGGCGGCGGGGAGGGCGGTGTGCCCGGTGCCGTGAAGTGCCCTGGCCGGGCGGAATCCCTTGTCCGCGCTGTGGGGTTTGCGGGGTCTGAGTCGTGTACGGGGCTGTGGAGGTGCCGGTGGGCTGCTGTGTCCCGGGGGGCAAGGGCTGACCGGGGTAGCCCGCGTGGTTCGGGTACACCGGGGGGAGCGGCTGCGACGGGGACAGCCGGTCTGTGAGGTCATAGGGGGAGTAGAAGGCCGGTGCTTGTGCGTCGTGACCCGGCGTGGGGGAGCTCGTGCCGGTGGCCTGCGGCGGCGGCAGGTGGAAGCTGCCGGTGTCCGACATGGAGGGCGTCTGAGCCGGGGTGGCCGGCGGGGCGGTGTGCCGGCCGGGGCCCGGCTGTACGACCGCGGCGCCCGGGCCCTGCCAGGACGCCGAACCGTCTCCCGAAGGGGCCGGGGCGTCCAGCCGGGGCCGCTCCTCCTCAGCCGGACGGTACCGATCCTCGTCCGTCGCCGGGCCGGGCGGCTCCCCCTCCCTCGGCCGCAGACCCCGCGCTCTCTCCAGCGGGCCGTCCGGCGCGAATCCCGGAGGCAGCGGGCCGAGTTGGTCGAAGATCTCGATCAGTTCGTCGTCCGGGCCGGGCTCGGGGAGGAGCTCCGCGGCGGCGGCGAGCGCCTTGCGCGCCCCCGTGGCCGTACGGAACCGGGCCAGCGGGTCCGGCTGGAGCAGCATGGCCACCACCTGCCACAGCGGCTCCGGAATGCCCTTGGGCGCACCGGGAGTTCCGTGCTCGGCGAAGTACTGGATGAGCGCCTTGCTGTCCGGCTTGGCGCCTTCCAGGAGGTACAGCGCGACCAGGCCTACGGCGAACAGGTCGGCAGGGAAGTCCGGATCCGCGCCCATCATCTGCTCGGGCGCGAGATAACCGGGCGTCCCCACCACGAGGTTGGTCTCCGTCAGGCGCGGCTCGCCCAGCCGCATCGCGATGCCGAAGTCGGACAGCCGCAGCCGCGGCCGGCCCGTACCGGTGGCTTCCAGCAGGATGTTGGCGGGTTTGACGTCGCGGTGCACGACGTCCTCCGCGTGCACCGCTGCCAGCCCCGCCAGCAACTGGTCGAGCAGCGTGCAGACGAAGGCCGGCGGCAGAGGCCCGTAGTCCCCGACGAGGTGGACCAGTGAGCCACCCGCGACCAGGTCCATGGTGAAGAGGACCTTGTCGTCGTCGGCGGCCCAGCTGGTGGGGGCGAGCACATGGGGGTGGTCGATCCGCAGGGCCTGTTCACGGACGAAGCGCAGCAGAGAGTGCGCGTCGCTCTGGAGCAGGACCTTGGCGGCCACATAGCGGCGGCGGCGGTGGTCCCAGGCACGCCAGACGGCGCCGACCCCTCCGCGTCCGATCGGGTCGACCAGTTCGTACCGGCCGGCAAACACCTCACCCATGGCTGTACGTCTCTCCTCCCCCTGTGGTCTCCCCCCTTGCTTCCCCCTCGGCGAGCCTTACGACTCCCCGACGGGCGAAACGACTCCCCGTGGCCTCCCAAAGCCGCCCAGGACTGCACGTGGCCCCGTGACTCCCCCGATGAGCGATACACGTCCCCCTCGCGTCGAACGGTCCCCCGTGCGGCACACGCCCCCTCGTGTCCGCCCGTACCGTGACGTAGCCCCCGTCACCTCACCCGAAGCCCGGTGCCGAACCCCCTTCGGCGGCCGGGCGCCGGGGTCAGTTCTGGTGGGACTGGTAGTGCGCGACCGCGTCCGACGTGCGCCCGGCCCCGTACACCCGGAGGAACTCGGCGAGTTCCGGGTGGGTCGGGGCGAGGGTCTCCGCGGCGTCGATGATGTCGCCCGCCGCCGCGACCGAGCGCAGCAGCGACTGGATCTCCCGGACGACGCGCTTGACCGTCGGCGCCCCCGAACTGCTCGTCGTCTGCGTGGTGTTGCTGAGCACCGAACCCCCCTGTGACTTCTTGATCTCCTCCATGCGCTCGGTGGCCTCGGCCGCGCTCACGCTGCCGTCCGCGACCTGCCCCGCCAGGTCCTGGAGCAGCTGCACTCGCTGCACCACAGCGGGGTTACCGATCTTCGCCCGCTGGCCGCTCATCAGCTGCGACAACATCGGTGCGGACAGTCCCAGAACCCCCGCGAGACGAGCCTGGTTGAGACCAAGATCGTCGATGAGCTTACGGAAGAGCGCCCCCAGCGGCTCCCCGTACCAGTTCCGCTGCAGTTCCCGCGCTCTTGCGGTGGCTTCCTGCTGTGCGGCGTCCATTGCGTCTCCCCATCGCTTCCCCAAGTACGGCGGTTCGCGGTAGCGAACCACGCCGAGCATCTTACGGAGAGTGGTCGGCGACGGGGACCCCCAATCCTTTTGCGGAATCACGGGGGTAACCCGGTACTCTGGTCTCCGACGCTCGCCGGGACGAGATTTTCTCCGGGCGGATGTTCCTCTTCCGGGGCCTTAGCTCAGTTGGTAGAGCGCTGTCTTTGCATGGCAGATGTCAGGGGTTCGACTCCCCTAGGCTCCACTCCGGAAAGCCCTCCGACCTGCGGAAACGTGGTTCGGGGGGCTTTTGTTTCACGTGAAACAGCGCGGTGGGGCGGGAGACTCCCCAAGGCTCGCACCTCGGAGCCTCAAGTCTCCCGCCCCACCGCGCTGTTGAATCCGGCGGACGTCAGGAACGGTCGTCGCGCCTGGCGGCCTCATCCTGGGCCTGCTTCGCCTCGACCTCCGGGTCCAGGGCGGACTCACCACTGCCGTCCACGGAGGTCAGACGGCCCGACTCGGGCACCTCCGTCGCGGCGGGCGGCTCCACCAGCCAGTCCGGGTTGGCCTGCTTGTCCCACCACTTCCAGGCCGCGAAGGCACCGCCCGCGACGGCGCCCAGAACGACCAGCGTCTTCATGGCCCGGCCGGCCCTCGCCCGCCGTTCCTGCCTGCGGATCAGCTTCTGGACCTCCTTCGACGACACCTGACCGCGCAGCGCGGCCATCGCGGCCACACTCCGGGCCGCGGCCTCGGTCGTGACGGGCACGGCCGCGGCCACAGCCTGCTCGAGCCTCGGCCGGGAGTACTCCGCCGCCTGCCGGGCGGCCTTGCGCGTGCGGACGGCGGCCTCATGGGCGGCCTGGTCGACTTTCGGCGGCACATGCGTCCGGGCCTGCTCCAGATACGGCTGCACATGGGTGCCGTACTGGACGCGCGCCTGCCCGGCGGCCTGCGTCACCCTGGGCGCTAGCCGTACGCGTGCCTCGTGTGCGTAGTGCGCGGCCCTGTCCTTGGCCGTGTCGGCGTAGGGCGCCACCACTTCCGCGGCGTGCAGCACGCTGTCCTTCGCCGAACCAGTCGCGGCGCGCACGCTGTCGATGCGGGTCACGGGTTCCTCCTCCTCGGTGGCGTACGGTATTTCGACTTTCCACCCTTTTACGGATCATGCCTCCCGGCGCACCGCCAGGCATGCGCGGGCGGGCATCCGGGTCACGGGAGCCGGCTCCGGGCCACCTCCGGTCGAAAACCGATCAAGAGCGGACCGAACACTGATCGGGAGCCGATCACCTGCAATAGCGGACGAATAGGGTTCAACAGGAGCTTGCCGTCGACAATGCCACGGATCGCCGCCGCGCGCCCCCGCCCCGGGACTACTCGACTGGTTTTCCGCAAGCGAGTCGGCCCGGTTTACCTCCCGTGACCCGAGGTCGGGCGACGCGGAGCCCCGTCCATGCGAGGATCAGGGAGTCACGGAAAGACAACGGAAGGCAGATCGTGGCTGAGCAGCTCTACGCCACCCTGAAGACCAACCACGGCGACATCGACGTCCGGCTTCTGCCGAACCACGCCCCCAAGACGGTCAAGAACTTCGTCGAGCTCGCCCAGGGCGAGCGGGAATGGACGCACCCGGAGACGGGACAGAAGACCACGGACAGGCTCTACGACGGCACGGTCTTCCACCGGGTGATCAGTGGCTTCATGATCCAGGGCGGTGACCCGCTGGGCAACGGCACCGGCGGTCCCGGCTACCAGTTCGAGGACGAGTTCCACCCGGACCTGCGCTTCGACAAGCCCTACCTGCTGGCGATGGCCAACGCCGGCCCGGGCACCAACGGCTCGCAGTTCTTCATCACCGTTTCCCCGACGGCATGGCTGAACCGCAAGCACACCATCTTCGGCGAGGTCACCGACGCGGCCAGCCAGAAGGTCGTGGACACCATCGCCACGGCCCAGACGAACCCGCGCACCGACCGCCCGGTCAACGACGTGGTCATCGAGTCGGTCGTCATCGAGACCCGCTGAGACCCGCGGAGTGCCGAAGCCCCCGCAGGGAACCAATCGCCCCGCTCGTCCGTAAAGATGAGCGGGGCGGGCTTTTCTCATCACGACCTAGGGGATCCCATGGACGACCAGGCTGCGGGCAGCCCGCAGGACGCCCACAGCGTCCCCATGTGCTACCGCCACCCGGACCGCGAGACCGGCATCCGCTGCACCCGCTGCGAGCGCCCGATCTGCCCCGAGTGCATGGTCAACGCCTCCGTCGGCTTCCAGTGCCCCGCGTGCGTCCGCAGCGGATCCGGCACCGGTCACGCGCCCACGGCCGCCATGCCCCGGACCATCGCCGGCAGCACCGTCAGCGCCGATCCCCGCCTGCTGACCAAGATCCTCATCGGGATCAACCTGGCCGTGTTCATCGCCATCCAGGCCCATGAGGCGCTCGCGACCGACCTCGCCCTGGTCGGCGCCTGGCCGCCCGCGCCCTTCACGCCCACACAGGGCGTGGCGGGGGGTGAGTGGTACCGCATGGTGACGTCGATGTTCACGCACCAGGAGATCTGGCACATCGCGTTCAACATGCTCAGCCTGTGGTGGCTCGGCGGCCCGCTCGAAGCGGCCCTCGGCCGTGTGCGCTATCTCGCGCTCTACTTCGTCTCCGGACTCGCGGGCAGCACCCTGGCCTATCTGCTGGCCTCCCCGAACACGGCGACGCTGGGTGCCTCCGGCGCGATCTTCGGCCTGTTCGGTGCCACGGCCGTGCTGATGCGCCAGCGCAATTACGACATGCGCCCCATCATCGCGCTGCTGGTGATCAACCTGATCTTCACCTTCAGCCCGGGCTTCAACATCTCCTGGCAGGCCCACATCGGCGGCCTCGTCGCCGGTGTCGTCGTCGGTTACGCCATGGTCCACGCCCCGCGCGAGCGACGTGCCCTGATCCAGTACGGCACGTGTGCGCTGGTCCTCGCCGTGATCGTCCTGTTGACCCTGTTGAGGACGGCCCAGCTCAGCTGAGCGCGAGCGTTGTCCACAGCGGGTGGCGGATCTTGTGCACACTGTGCGGGAACACCTGTGCCCCCTGTCACTGACCCGCGTTTTTGCAGGTCAGGCAGGGGGCGAACAAGTTTTCGAGTTCCGGTACTTCCGTCATACCGGCGTCAACACTCAACGAGTTATCCACAGATCGTCTTTCTTTTCCACCTGTGGAAAACCGCTGTGGATAACTCAGTGAACAACCCTGGGCAGAGCTGCGTTCACCGTCCGGTGACCGTTACTTCCACTGGGTCGAGACACCGAATCCGGCGGCGATGAAGCCGAAGCCCACCACGATGTTCCAGTTGCCCAGCGAGTCGATGGGCAGCGACCCGTCGGTGACGTAGAAGACGACGATCCAGGCCAGGCCGATGAGGAACATGGCCAACATGACGGGCGCGACCCAGGCACGGCTGTTCAGCTTGATCGCGGTCGCCTGCTTCGCGGGCGGCGGCGTGTAGTCGGCCTTCTTGCGGATACGTGACTTCGGCACGAGGGTCTCTCCTGTCGATGCGCTGCGTGGCCGCGCAGGTAACTGGGTCGGTCTCGGGGCAGCGTAAGGGGACTCTGAGTGCTCCCCCGGGCGTCCGTTAGCGTAGTGCTTCCGTGGCGCCGAAGGAGATAAGGGTACGTTGAGCAATTCTGCCGACTCCCCCGGGACGGGATCCACCCCTGAGCGCGCGCGCCGTTTCCGGCCTGTGCGGATCCTCACGGCGGCCGTCTTCGCTCTCGCGGGACTCATTTTCTTCACCAGCTTCAACACCGCCAAAGGCACCAATATCCGCACGGACACCTCGCTGCTGAAGCTGTCCGACCTCATCCAGGAGCGCAGCCGGGAGAACGGCGGGCTGGACGAGACCAACGGGACCCTGCGCAAGGAGATAGAGGCGCTCGCCGAGCGGGACGACGGCAGCACCAAGGCGGAGGACGACAAGCTCGCCGCCCTGGAGAAGCGCGCGGGCACGCAGAAACTCACGGGCGAGTCGCTCACGGTCACGCTCAACGACGCCCCGCCGGACGCCACCGCCAAGCTGCCCGGCTATCCCGAGCCGCAGCCCGACTACCTGGTCATCCACCAGCAGGACCTCCAGGCCGTGGTGAACGCGCTGTGGCAGGGCGGGGCCAAGGGCATCAAGGTCATGGACCAGCGGCTGATCTCCACCAGCGCGGTGCGCTGCGTGGGCAACACCCTGATCCTCCAGGGCCGTGTCTACTCGCCGCCGTACAAGATCACGGCGGTGGGTGACCCGGGCAAGCTCCAGAAGGCGCTCGCGGCGTCCCCGGCGATCCAGAACTACATGGTCTACGTCAACGTCTACGGGCTCGGCTGGAAAGTCGAGGAGAACGGCCCGGTGACTCTTCCCGGCTACTCGGGCACAGTGGATCTGCACTACGCGAAGCCCGTGGAGGAGTAGAGCCTGGCCGGGGGAGCCGCCGGTGCGTGTGATCGTCAGGACCCTCAGCGAACTGTGTATCACCGTCGGCAGCGTGATCGTGCTGTTCGTCGTCTATGTGCTGTTCTGGACCGGCGTGCGGGCCGACGACGTCATGGACGACCAGATCGAGCTGCTCCAGGAGCAGTGGGCGAAGTCGAGCGCGCCCCCCGCGGTGGCCGGCTCCTCCAGCGCGAACGTCGCGAACCCGCCGAAATCCGCGCCCTACGCCCAGGGCAAGCCTTTCGCGATCATGTACATCCCGCGCCTTGGTTTCACGTGGAACAAGCCGGTGCTCGAAGGCACCGGCACCGGCACCCTGAAGAAGGGCCTGGGCCATTACGCGGAGACCGCTCAGCTCGGCCAGAGGGGGAACTTCGCGGTCGCCGGCCACCGCCGCACCTATGGCGACCCCTTCAAGGACTTTCCCCAGCTGAGGCGGGGTGACGCCGTGGTGCTGACCGACGGAACGACCTGGTTCACGTATCGGATCGACAAAGGCCCGTACAAAACAGTGCCCTCGGACATCGAGGTGATCGACCCTGTCCCACGTACATCCGGGTACACGCGTTCGGGTCGCTATCTGACGCTGACCACGTGTGAACCGGAATGGGGACACAGTCATCGGCTGATCGTCTGGGCGCACCTGGACTCCACGCAGCCTGTGGAGGCAGGGAAACCTGAGGCGTTGCGCCGTTAGTCTGGTGGCTGTACGGCGTGGGTCTGGTGCCGTGGTACGACGGAAGGGACGGCATGTACGGCTGGATCTGGCGGCATCTGCCGGGGAACACGTGGGTGAAGGCGCTGATCTCACTCGTCCTGGTCGTGGCCGTGGTCTACGTCCTCTTCCAGTACGTCTTCCCGTGGGCGGAACCGCTGCTGCCCTTCAACGATGTGACGGTGGACAACCAGTGAGCGCGCGCATTCTCGTCGTCGACAACTACGACAGCTTCGTCTTCAACCTGGTCCAGTACCTGTACCAGCTGGGCGCCGAGTGTGAGGTCCTGCGCAACGACGAGGTGTCGACGGCGCACGCCCAGGACGGCTTCGACGGTGTCCTGCTCTCCCCGGGCCCGGGCACCCCGGAGGAGGCGGGCGTCTGTGTCGACATGGTCCGGCACTGCGCCGCCACGGGCGTGCCGGTCTTCGGTGTCTGCCTCGGCATGCAGTCGATGCAGGTGGCGTACGGCGGAGTGGTGGACCGCGCGCCCGAGCTGCTGCACGGCAAGACGTCGCTGGTCGAGCACACCAGCCGGGGTGTCTTCACGGGCCTGCCCTCGCCCTTCACGGCGACGCGCTACCACTCGCTGGCCGCCGAGCCGGCGACGGTCCCGGCCGAGCTGGAGGTCACGGCCCGGACGCACGACGGCATCGTCATGGGTCTGAGGCACCGCGAACTTCCGGTGGAGGGCGTGCAGTTCCACCCCGAGTCGGTGCTGACCGAGCACGGGCACCGGATGCTGGCCAACTGGCTGGTGGAGTGCGGCGACCAGGGCGCGGTGGCGAGGTCGGCCGGGCTCGCCCCGGTGGTGGGCAGGGCCACGGCGTGACGGCGCTGCGCCCCGAGCGCGAGTCCGACACCTCGTACGGGCAGCAGTCGTACGGGGTGCCGGGTGCGTTCGAGGAGTGGTCGGGCGGAGGGGCGTACGGTGCCTCTCCGCAGCCGCCGTCAGCGCCGCAGCCGTACATGTCACAGCCGGAGCCGGAGCCGCAGCCGTTCGCGCCTGAGCCGTACCCGGCGTCGTACGAGCCCGTCCCGGACGAGCCGTATCTGCCTCCGGCCGACGAGGAGACGGTGGCGCTGCGGATACCGGATCCGCCGCCCGCGGCCGATGACGCCGTATCCGGCTCTCCGGGCTCTTCCGCGGCACGGCACGGCGGACCCGCCCACGGGGGCCGCGCGGCCCGCAGAAAGGCCGCCAAGGGCCGTCACGGGCGTCATGGCGGCGCTGCGGAGGCCCGCTCGGCTCAGGAATCGGCTCAGGAATCGGCCCGGGGCTCGGCTCAGGAGGAGCGGCGGGCGCCGCTGTCGCGGGTCGAGGCGCGGCGGCAGGCGCGGGCGCGCAAGCCGGGTCCGGCGGTCGTGGCCAGCCGGGCGATAGGTGAGGTGTTCATCACCACCGGTGTGCTGATGCTGCTGTTCGTCACCTACCAGCTGTGGTGGACGAACGTGCGGGCGCACGCGCAGGCCGGCCAGGAGGCCAGCAGCCTCCAGGACGACTGGGCGAACGGCAAGCGCAACCCGGGAGTCTTCGAGCCCGGGCAGGGCTTCGCCATCCTGCACATCCCGAAGCTGGACGTGGTGGTGCCGATCGCCGAGGGCACGAGCAGCAAGGGCGTGCTCGACCGGGGCATGGTCGGCCACTACGCCGAGGGCGCGCTGAAGACGGCGATGCCCGGTGACAAGACCGGGAACTTCGGGCTCGCGGGCCACCGCAACACCCACGGAGAACCGTTCCGGTACATCAACAAGCTCACCAAGGGCGATCCGATCGTCGTGGAGACGCAGGACAAGTACTACGTCTACAAGATGGCGTCGATCCTGCCGGTCACGTCGCCCAGCAACACGAGCGTCCTGAACCCCGTCCCCCCGGGGTCGGGGTTCACCGAGCCCGGCCGTTACATCACGCTGACCACGTGCACGCCGGAGTTCACCAGCAAGTACCGGATGATCGTCTGGGGCAAGATGGTCGAGGAACGGCCGCGCAGCAAGGGCAAGCCGGATGCGCTCGTCAGTTAAGGGCAGATGACCAGTGGCAGCGACCACCGACACGGAGCACGAAGAGCACACCGGCGCGTCGGCGTCCCGGCCGTCCGCGGCCCGGCGCCGTCCCGGCCCGATCGCCATGGCGGTGAGCGTCTTCGGGGAGCTCCTCATCACCGCGGGCCTGGTCCTGGGCCTGTTCGTCGTCTACTCGCTCTGGTGGACCAACGTGGTCGCCGACCGTGCGGCCGGGAAGCAGGCGGACAAGGTCCGTGACGACTGGGCCCACGGCCGCGGCGGCGGCCCCGGTGCGCTGGACACCAAGAACGGCATCGGGTTCCTGCACGTGCCGGCGATGAAGAACGGCGAGGTCCTGGTCGAGAAGGGCACGTCGAACAAGATCCTCAACGACGGTGTCGCCGGGTACTACACCGATCCCGTCAAGGCGGTCCTGCCGATGTCGGGCAAGACCGGCAACTTCTCCCTCGCGGCCCACCGTGACGGTCACGGCGCCAAGTTCCACAACATCGACAAGATCGAGAAGGGCGACCCGATCGTCTTCGAGACGAAGGACAAGTGGTACGTCTACAAGGTCTACGACATCCTTCCCGAGACCTCGAAGTTCAACGTGAAGGTCCTCTCGCAGGTCCCGAAGGAGTCCGGCAGGAAGAAGCCGGGCCACTACATCACGCTGACGACGTGCACGCCGGTGTACACGAGCACGTACCGGTACATCGTGTGGGGCGAGTTGGAGCGGGTCGAAAAGGTGGACAGTGAGCGGACACCACCGAAGGAGCTGGGCTGACTGCTTTGTATCGCAGTCCGGTTGTTACTCCAGAACGCTCAGTGGCACCTCGGCGCTCCACCCCTCCAGACGTTTCGCTCAGGGCATTGAAATGGGACGACGGGTTTGCCCGCCCCCGAGAGAGCTGGAGGGCCCGTCGACAGAGTTGACGGGCCCGGTAGAGCTCAGGACTTGGTCAGCCGCAGTTGGTCGCCTTGCGCTCGGCTACGCCGTACCCCTCGATGGCTCCGGTCCAGTCCATGCATGCGCCCTTGCCGTAGACGTACACCGGTCCGGCATAGGACTGGTACTTGCCCAGGTCGCTCTTCCAGCTGTAGATGTCGCCATTCCTGCCCAGACCGGCGCTGACGATGCCCGGAGTCGAGTCAGGCGTGTCCCGAATGGTCACCACGCAGTTGTAGCCATTCGATGAGTTGTAGGTCAGGAATATCGTTCCGCCATTTCCGATACGGGCGGAATTGGTGACGCTGTAGCCGGATCCGCAAGCGCCGTTGTAGCTGGCCGCTGCTGATGCGGAAGGCGCAGCAATGACGCCGAGTCCGATCATCGTCGCAGCACTGGTGGCGATTGTGGTAATCCTTCGGCATTTTCTCACGAGCGCAGAATAGCGGTGCTTGCGACTGGGAGACAAGTGAATTTGGGGGAAGGGGGGTTGGGGGAAAGCGGAATGCAGAACATGAGTGGAAAACTCTGTTATGTCTAAACCGATCAGGTGTAATTGTCTTTGGCTGAAAGGTGCCCGTACACGAACGAGCCCCGGCACCTTCACGAGAGTGCCGGGGCTTCTGTCGGTGAGGAGGGGTGTCAGTCCTCCGTGCGGGCCGACGTTCCGGTGAGGCCCCCGAAGAAACCGCCGCCGTTGCCGCCGTTGCCGTTGCCGTTGCCACCGCCCGCCTGGTCGGCGGTGAACAGGTTGACCGCTGTCCCCTCGTCGACCTGGGTGCCTTGGGTCGGGTTCGACGCGACTACCACGGCGTTGTCGTCCTGGGAGCCTGCGATGTTGCCGACCGTCAGGCGCGCGTCCTGGATCAGCTTCTTGGCGTCCTTGAGGGTCTGGTTCTGGAGGTTGGGAACCGCGACCTGCTTGTTCTGCTTTGCCTTGCCGATCTGGATGTTCACCGACGAGTTCGGGTCGACCGACGTGCCGGCCTGCGGCGTGGTCTGGATGACCTTGCCGACCTGGGTGGCGTCGTCGGTCTCCACCTCGGTGCAGTTGCCGACGAGGTTGCTGGCCTGCATCTGCTGCTTGGCCGCGTCACAGCTCTGGCCGAGGACGTCCGGGACGGTGGACTTCTCCGCTTCCTTGGCGACGGTGAGGGTGATCGTGGAGCCCTTCTCCTGGTCCGTGTCGCCCTTGGGGTCCTGCGCGATGACCACGCCGGGGGTGCGGTCGGACTCCTCCGTCTTCTGTTCGACGTCGAAGCCCTTGTCCTCGAGCTCGGCCTTGGCCTTCTCGAAGGTCAGGCCGGTGACGTCCGGCACCGTCACCTTCGGCGCCCCGGTCGACACCACCAGGGAGATGGTGTCGCCCTTCTGGACGTCCGTCCCGGCCTTCGGGTCCTGGTCGCAGATGTTGCCCTTGGTCTGGTTCTCGCAGGGCTTCTTGGAGAAGGTCAGTTTCAGGTCGGCGTTGTCGGCCAGCTTCCGGGCGTTCTGCTGGGTCTCACCGACGAAGTTGGGTGCGGGGAGTGTGTCGTCGCCCACGCCTCCGTTGCCGCTGAACGCCCACCGTCCGATCAGGATCGCTCCGACCAGGACGAGGACGCCCGCCACCACGAGCAGGATCGTCGACGTGTTGGACTTGCGCTGCTGCTGGCGGCGCCGGTCGGGGCGGTCGTCGTAGCCGTAGCCGTCGTCGTCCGGGTTCATGGGGGGCAGCATCGACGTGGCGCCCGCGCCGGAGTCCGCGCGCAGGGCCGTCGTCGGCTGGTCGTCGGGGTAGCCGCCGTAGCCCACCGAGCCCATCGCGGCCGTGGCCGCGACCGGCTGGCCGTCGAGGCAGGCCTCGATGTCGGCGCGCATCTCGTCGGCCGACTGGTAGCGGTAGTCCGGGTCCTTGACCAGTGCCTTGAGGACGATGGCGTCCATCTCGGGCGTGATCTCGGGGTCGAAGACCGACGGGGCCTGGGCCTCTTCGCGAACGTGCTGGTACGCGACGGCGACCGGGGAGTCGCCGACGAAGGGGGGCCGCACCGTCAGGAGTTCGTAGAGGAGACAGCCGGTGGAGTAGAGGTCCGACCGCGCGTCGACCTGCTCGCCCTTCGCCTGTTCCGGCGAGAGGTACTGGGCGGTGCCGATGACGGCCGCCGTCTGCGTCATGGTCATGCCGGAGTCGCCCATGGCGCGGGCGATGCCGAAGTCCATCACCTTGACCTGGCCGTTGCGGGTCAGCATGACGTTCGCGGGCTTGATGTCGCGGTGGACGATGCCGTTGCGGTGGGCGTACTCCAGGCCCTGGAGGATGCCGATGGTCATTTCCATGGCGCGCTCGGGCAGGAGCTTGCGGCCGCTGTGGAGCAGTTCGCGGAGCGTCGAGCCGTCTACGTACTCCATGACGATGTACGGGATCGAGACCCCGTCGATGTAGTCCTCGCCCGTGTCGTAGACCGCGACGATCGCGGGATGGTTGAGCGAGGCGGCCGACTGGGCCTCCCGGCGGAACCGGGCCTGGAAGGAAGGGTCACGCGCGAGATCCGCGCGCAGCGTCTTCACCGCCACGGTGCGGCCGAGGCGGGTGTCATGCGCGAGGTAGACCTCCGCCATGCCACCACGCCCGAGCACCTGGCCCAGTTCGTACCGGCCGCCGAGGCGACGCGGCTCTTCCATAGCTACCTACCAGCCCTCTCCGTCGGTCCCGACCGGAAACTTGTGCGGTCGGAGGCTGCCGTCCGGGCCTACCGTACCCGGCTCGCTTTGTGTGACCTGGCCAAGCCCGTCAGCCGATACAGGACCGGTATCGCAACGTGCATCGATGTGAAGCAGACGTGAGCGGGGTCACTTCTTGCTGTCGATGACCGCCTCCATCACGTTCCTCGCGATCGGCGCCGCGAGGCCACCGCCGGAGATGTCGTCACGGACGGCGTTGTCGTCCTCGATCACGACCGCCACGGCGACCGGCGAGCTGCCGTCGTCGCCCTTGGCGTACGAGATGAACCACGCGTAGGGGTTCTCGCTGTTGTCGACGCCGTGCTGGGCGGTACCGGTCTTGCCGCCCACCTTGACGCCGTCGATCTTGGCGTTCGTGCCCGTGCCCTTGTCGACCACGGTCTCCATCATCGACTGGAGGATCTGGGCGTTCTCGGCCGACATCGGCTTGCTCATCTCCTCCGGGTCGGTCTTCTCGATGGTGTCGAGGTTCGGGGCCTGGAGTTCGTCGACCATGTACGGCTTCATCAGAGTGCCGTTGTTGGCGACGGCCGAGGCGACCATGGCCATCTGGAGCGGGGTGGCCGCGGTGTTGAACTGGCCGATGGAGGACAGCGCGGTCTGCGAGGGGTTCATGTTGTCGGAGAACACCGACGCGCTGGAGCGGACCGGCGTGAACTGCTCCTCGGTGAAGCCGAACTTCTTGGCCTCGGCCAGCATCTTCTCGTTGCCGAGGTCGGAGCCGATCTTGCCGAAGACGGTGTTGCAGGAGTACTGGAGCGCCGTCCGGAGGGTGGCGTTCTCGCAGGGGATGTTCCCCTCGTTCTTCAGCTGGGTCGTGGTGCCCGGCATGGTCCACGGCAGCGGCGACTTCGTCTTCTGGTCCGCGTCCGTGTACAGCCCGTCCTCCAGGGCGGCGGCCGCGGTGAGGACCTTGAAGGTGGAGCCCGGCGGGTACGTCTCGCGCAGGGCCCGGTTGAGCATCGGGTCGTCGGGGTTGTTCTTCTTGTCCAGCTTCTTCCAGGCCTCGGCGTCCTTGGAGCTGTTGCCGGCGATCGACGACGGGTCGTACGACGGGTAGGACGACAGCGCCAGGATCTTGCCGGTGGACGGCTCCAGAGCCACCACCGCGCCCTTGCCGCCCTGCTTCTTCAGGCCGTTGTAGGCGGCCTTCTGCGCGGCGGCGTTGAGCGTGGTGACGACGTTGCCGCCCTCCTTCTTCTTGCCCGTCAGCATGTCGAGCGTGTTGCGGAAGAAGAGCCGGTCGTCGTTGCCGGAGAGGATGCCGTCCTCGAGGTTCTCCAGCTGGTTGGCGCCGAAGGCCTGCGAGACGAAGCCGGTGACGGGCGCCCACATGGGCCCGTCCTTGTAGGTGCGCTTGTACTTGAAGTCGCCCGACGTGGTCGTCGCGTGCCCGGTGATGGGGTCGCCGCCGACGATGATGTCGCCGCGCGGCGAGGCGTAGCGCTCGATCGAGACGCGGCGGTTCTTGGTGTCGGTCCTCAGTTCGTCGGCCTTGACGTACTGAATCCAGTTGTCGCGGATCAGCAGGGCCAGAACGAGCAGGCCGCAGAAGATCGCGATTCGGCGCAGGGGCTTGTTCATGACGGGCGGACCACCTGGGTCATCTCGGCATCGGGGTCGCCGGCGGGAGCGGGAGCCGGGCGGCGGGCGGTGTCGCTGATGCGTAGCAGGATGCCGATCAGGGCCCAGTTGGCGATCACGGAGGAACCGCCGTAGGCCACGAACGGCAGCGTCATACCGGTCAGCGGAATGAGGCCCATGACGCCGCCGGCCACGACGAAGACCTGGAGGCCGAAGGCGCCGGACAGGCCGATGGCCAGCAGCTTGCCGAAGGGGTCGCGGGCCGCGAGTGCGGTGCGCACGCCCCGTTCGACGATCAGGCCGTAGAGCAGCAGGATGGCCATGACGCCGGCCAGGCCGAGCTCCTCACCGAAGGTGGCGAGGATGAAGTCGGAGTTGGCGGCGAAGCCGATGAGGTCGGAGTGGCCCTGTCCGAGGCCGGTGCCGAGCGTGCCGCCGGAGCCGAAGGCCCACAGGGCCTGCATCGCCTGCTCGGAGTGGACGACGCCGTCCTGGACGCCGGCGCGGGAGAGTTCGAACTCGCGCATCGGGTCGAGCCAGGCCTGCACACGCGTCTGGATGTGCGGCTCGAAGCTCGCCACACCGACGGCGCCGACCGCGGACATCAGCAGACCGAAGACGATCCAGCTGGTCCGCTCGGTGGCGACGTACAGCATGATGACGAACATCCCGAAGAACAGCAGGGACGTACCGAGGTCGGTCTCGAAGACCAGGATGAGGATCGAGATCACCCAGACGACGAGAATCGGACCGAGGTCGCGGCCGCGGGGCAGGTACAGGCCCATGAAGCGGCGGCTGGCCAGGGCCAGGGCGTCTCTCTTGACCATGAGATAACCGGCGAAGAAGACCGCGAGGACGATCTTCGCGAACTCACCGGGCTGGAGCGTGCCGAGGCCGGGGATCTTGATCCAGATCTTGGCGCCGTAGATGTTCGCGCCGAGTCCGGGCACGAGCGGCAGGACCAGCAGGAACAGCGCACCCGCCATGGAGATGTACGTGTAGCGCTG
The DNA here is from genome assembly GCF_030816955.1 of Streptomyces africanus. Taxonomy (NCBI): domain Bacteria; kingdom Bacillati; phylum Actinomycetota; class Actinomycetes; order Kitasatosporales; family Streptomycetaceae; genus Streptomyces; species Streptomyces africanus. The sequence goes on from NZ_JAUSYP010000001.1 coordinate 4,384,239, forward strand.
CAGGACACGGTGGTCCTTGAGGAAGATCAGCACGGCCACCAGCAGGGTGACGCCCATCGCCGAGTACAGCAGCTGGCGCGGTGCGGCATCGGCGTAGTTGCTGAGTCCCTTGGACTGGTCCAGGCGCCAGATGACCACCAGACCGAGCCCGTTCAGCAGCGTCGCCAGCGGCAGCATCAGCGGGTCCGCGTACGGCGCGAACTTCCGTACGACGAGATGGCCGACGCCCGCGAGCAGGCCGAGTCCGAGGCCGTAGCTCAACAGGCCCGGCGGCACCGAGTCGTTGATGGCCAGGCCGACGTTGGCATAGGCGAACACCGGGATGACGACGGCGAACACCAGCAGTGCCAGCTCGGTGTTGCGTCTGCTCGGTGCGCCGATCGCGCCGATCGTGGACGTGTGGTGCTGCGGCGAGTGCGATGTGTTCGTACCGCTCATCGTGTAACAGGGCCTCTCACGGCTTGCCTACTGCTTACCGCACAGCGAGACGACCTTCTGCTCTTCCTCCGAGAGGCTGGGGCCGGGGCTGGGAGTAGGTGCGGTCGTGGACGGGTTCGGGGACTTCTCCGGCGTCGACGGCGAGCCCGACGGGTTCGACGGGTTCGGCGTCGGTGTGGCCTTGGACGTGAAGGAGGCGGGAGTGGTTCCCGTGGTGCCCCCGGCCTCGCCCTCGCCGGTCTTGGCGTTGTTCTCGCTCTCGGCTTCGCGCCGCTGCGCCTCCTTCTTGCACGCGGAGGCCTGCACCGACAGTTCCTGGATCTTCGCCTGGGCGTTCTTCAGCCCGCCCTCGGCGATGGTCGCCTTGACCAGCTTCTGCTGGTAGGGCGGCAGGTACTTGAGTTCGATCTCGGGGTGGTCCTTCTCGACCTTCGACAAGGACACCCAGGCCAGGTCCTGGCTGATGCCCCGGTACAGCGCGACGTGTTCGTCCTCGGCGCCGACGTAGTACTGCGTCTGCGTCCAGCGCCAGCCGCCGTACAGGCCGCCGCCGATGACGGCCAGCGCGAGGACGCCGTAGAAGGATCTCTTCAGCCAGCGGCCCTTCCCGCGGGGCTTGGCGAAGTCGTCGTCGCCGTAGCCCAGGCCGGCCGCCGGGATGTAGCCGGTGGTGTCGCCGGAGCCGGGCGGGCCGAACTCACCGCCTCCGCCGCCCTGGCCGTGCCCCTGGCGGCCGAGCCCGGAAGCGCGGCCGGCGGGGGTCTGCATGATGCCGTTGTCGTGGTGCTGATGCTGGTTCTCGGCGACGGCGCCGACCACGACGGGGGTGTCGGACAGCTGCCCGGCGAGGGTGTCGCCGGTGTCCAGGTCCAGGACGTCGGCGACGATGACGGTGATGTTGTCCGGGCCGCCGCCGCGCAGTGCCAGCTCGATCAGGTTCTGGACGGTCTCCTGGGGGCCCTGGTAGCTGGCGAGGGTGTCCTCCAGGGTCTGGTGGGACACCACGCCGGACAGGCCGTCGGAGCAGATCAGGTAGCGGTCGCCGGCGCGGACCTCGCGGATGGACAGGTCCGGTTCGACGTGGTCGCCGCTGCCGAGCGCGCGCATCAGGAGTGAGCGCTGCGGGTGGGTCGTGGCCTCTTCCTCGGTGATGCGGCCCTCGTCGACCAGGCGCTGCACCCAGGTGTGGTCCTGCGTGATCTGCGTCAGGACGCCGTCGCGGAGGAGGTACGCGCGCGAGTCGCCGACGTGCACCAGGCCGAGGCGCTGGCCGGTCCAGAGCAGGGCGGTGAGGGTGGTGCCCATGCCCTCGAGCTGGGGGTCCTCCTCGACCATCGAGCGCAGCTGGTCGTTGGCGCGCTGGACCGCCGTGCCGAGCGAGGTGAGGATGTCGGAGCCGGGGACGTCGTCGTCGAGCGCGACGATCGTGGAGATGGCCTCGGAGGAGGCGACCTCGCCCGCCGCGGCGCCGCCCATGCCGTCGGCGATGGCGAGCAGGCGCGGGCCGGCGTATCCGGAGTCCTCGTTGCCCTCCCGGATCATCCCCTTGTGCGATCCGGCGGCGAAGCGCAGTGACAGACTCATGCGCACCTCGCCTGTCGGCTCCGGGTACAGCCGGTCGTGTCGAGCCACACTGCCCACCCTCCGGTCGGGAGCGCGCCGGGGCCCGGGGTGGGGCCCGCCACTGCGTGCTCGCTCCGCTCGCTCATTGTCGTACTACTTCCGCAGCTCGATGACGGTCTTGCCGATGCGGATCGGCGCGCCCAGCGCAATCGGTGTGGGAGTCGTCAGCCGGTTCCGGTCCAGGTACGTGCCGTTGGTGGAGCCGAGGTCCTCGACGATCCACTGGCCGTCGCGGTCCGGGTAGATCCTGGCATGGCGGCTGGAGGCGTAGTCGTCGTCCAGCACGATCGTCGAGTCGTGCGCCCGGCCCAGGGTGATGGTCTGGCCCTGGAGCGCGACCGTGGTGCCGGTGAGGGTGCCCTCGGTCACGACCAGCTTGGTGGGAGCGTTACGGCCGCGGCGGCCGCCGCCGGACTGCTGGCGTTGCTGCGGCGGGGCCTGGCGGGCGGCCTGCTGCTGCCGGCCTGCCTCCCGGCGCGATCCGCGCTGGGTGACGCGCGTACCGAACAGGTCGCTCCGGATGACCTGCACGGCCACGATCACGAACAGCCACAGTACGGCCAGGAAACCCAGCCGCATGACCGTGAGGGTCAGCTCTGACATTGCCCCCGCTTCACCCTTCGGCTTGCCGGTAAATGATGGTGGTGCTGCCCACGACGATCCGCGAGCCGTCGCGGAGCGTAGCGCGGGTGGTGTGCTGCCCGTCCACCACGATGCCGTTGGTGGATCCGAGATCCTGGATCGTCGAGGGCGTTCCGGTCCGGATCTCGCAGTGCCGGCGGGAGACGCCGGGGTCGTCGATCCGCACGTCGGCGTCGGTGCTGCGGCCCAGCACCAGCGTCGGGCGGGAGATCTGATGGCGGGTGCCGTTGATCTCGATCCAGTGGCGCGTGCGTCCGCCGGCGGCCGGGGCGGCCGGGGGCCGCTGGGCGCTCGCGGCCGGCGGGTAGCCGTAACCGCCGGGGCGGCCGCCGCCGGGCGGCGGCGCGGCCGGCATGGGCGGGGCGCCCGCGGGCGCGGCGGCCGGCGGGTAGCCGTAGCCGCCGGGACGTCCGGCGGGCGGGGCCGCGGGTGCGGCGGCGCCTGACGGGCCCTGCTGGTTGCTGGAGGAGGCGAGCGTGCGGCTGCGCACCCGGTACAGACCGGTGTCCAGGTCGTCGGCCTTCTCCAGGTGCACCTTGATCGGGCCCATGAAGGTGTAGCGCTGCTGCTTGGCGTAGTCACGCACCATGCCGGCGAGCTCGTCGCCGAGCTGGCCGGAGTAGGGGCTGAGCCGCTCGAAGTCCGGCGTGCTCAGCTCCACGATGAAGTCGTTGGGCACGACCGTCCGGTCGCGGTTCCAGATGGTGGCGTTGTTGTCGCACTCGCGCTGGAGCGCGCCGGCGATCTCGACGGGCTGGACCTCGGACTTGAACACCTTGGCGAAGGTGCCGTTGACCAGACCTTCGAGACGCTGCTCGAACTTCTTCAGGACTCCCATGGGGCACCTCCTCCGTCGCTGCCGTCCTGTGTACTGCCCTGCGGGCCGCTTGCCTGGTACTGCTTACTGATCGTATCCACGCGCCGCTCGATCGGCTGGTTCCCCCTGTCAGCACGGCCGACGGGTGTCGACGCATGACGAAGTTCCCTGTGGAGCTCTCCTTCGAACTCCTCCGGTGCTACGGCTGCCGCGCAACCGCTCTCCCGGACTCCTGACAAGGATCGTAGAGGCGGCTGCAGACCAGTGTCCCGCACCCGGCTGTGGACCCCGACCGCCTCCTGGGGAGACGGGGGTACCGGTACGAGGTTGATACGTGCAGCGGCACGCGTTGATACGTGGCCAGGGCACCGAAGGTTCGGAGGCGGGTCTGCCTGCGGAAGAACGGATGTGAATCCACCCCGCCCCGCGTGCTAATGTTCTGGGTGTCGGAAGGCGCCGGGCCCCCTGGGGCAGGAGCCCACGACACACCCAATGCGCGGGTGGCGGAATAGGCAGACGCGCTGGATTCAGGTTCCAGTGCCCGCAAGGGCGTGGGGGTTCAACTCCCCCCTCGCGCACCGTCGAAAAGGGCGGCATCGTTCAGATGCCGCCCTTTTTCGTGCCTCCTCGTGTCCGAGGATGTGAGGGTTGTCTCGCGGCGCCCAGGGGTGCGCGCGTGTGAGGAAGCTCTCAGGCCTCGTTGTTCTCAGGCCTGGTCGGCCCGGGCGTCCCCCAGCGACCGGCCGGGGGCGAAGCGTTCGCGTACGGCGGGGTCGTCGAGGAGGCGGGCCGGGTAGCCGGGGCCGGTGCGGGCGGCCATGTCCTGGTGGCGCAGCGGCTCGCCGCAGGAGGAGCAGACGACCCGGGCCTCGGTGTCGTGGTCGCACGGCGTGTGACGCAGGACGACCGGGGCGCCCTCGTCGCCGGCCAGCCAGCGGTCGCCCCAGGCGTTGATCGCGGCGAGTACGCCGAAGAAGTCGCGGCCCTTGTCCGTCAGCAGGTACGCGTGGCGGACCGGGTCGCTCTGGTAGGCCTGCCGCCGCAGCAGGCCCTCGGACTCCAGGCGCCGCAGCCGGTCGGTGAGGGTGTTGCGGGCGATGCCGAGCGAGCCGATGAAGCCGTCGAAGCGGGATTCGCCGTAGAAGACCTCGCGCAGCACCAGCAGGCTCCAGGCGTCGCCCAGGATGTCGGCGGTGCGGGCGATGGAGCAGGGCCAGGTGTCGAACGAGGTCCGTTTCACGGCTGCCAGATTATCGGTCTCATCACGAGATGAACCCGGCCCCGGGCGTCCTGCACCTGTCACTCCCGTACGCCCGCCAGTTCCGCCGGGCGGCGGCGCAGGGCGAGGGCGGCCGGGGTGAGCGCGGAGGTCACGGCGAGGAGGGCGCAGACGGCCGTCGTCGTGCCGAGGGCCTGCCAGGGGAGCTCGACCGTGACCGGGGCCGACAGCAGGGCGAGGGCGCCCGCCATGCCGGCCAGGTTGACGGCGGCGACCAGGAGGCCGAGGAGGGCGCCGGCCGCCACGACCGTCAGGGCCTCGGCGCCGGTCAGCCGCAGGACCTGCCACCGAGTGGCGCCGGCCAGCCGCAGCACGGCCAGGTCGCGGGCCCGGTCGGACGTCGCCATGACCATGGTGTTGGCCACGGAGATGCCCGTGTAGAGGAGGGCGATGCCGAGGACCAGCAGGAGGCCGAGGCGGGTGGTGCGCTGGGTCTCGGGGTGGGTGGCCCGGATCCATTCCGCCCGGGTGAGGACCTGGCCGTTCCCGGTGCCGAGTGCCTGGTGGAGGGCGGTGGCGACGGTTTTCGGGTCCGCGCCGGCGGCCAGGGCCACGTCGATCCGGTCGACCGTGGCGCCCGGGGCGTTGCGCGGGGTGACGTAGACGCCGTTGTCGCCGGTGCCGGTGGGCATCACCGCGGCGATCCGCAGGGTGCGCGGTGTTCCGTCACCGAGCCAGATCCGGACGCGGTCGCCCACCCGGTGCCGCTGCCACTCCTCGTTGACGATGATCGAGTCGTCGTCGAGGTCGCCCACCGCTCCGGCGGCCAGGGGCAGGCGGGTGGTGGCCGCGAGGGGGCCGGGGGCGGCGGCGCGGGCCTCGGAGCGGATGAGGGCCACGCCGTCCTCCAGGACGTGGACGGCCGTCGAGGACGTCGGTGACATCTCGGTGCCCGGGACGGCGCGCAGTCGGCGCAGGGCGGCGGCGTCGAAGCCGGTGCCGGCCGGCGGGGTCACGACGAAGGCGGCGGTGGTGCGCTCGCTCGTCTCGGCGGTCTGCGCCCGGTTCAGGGTCGCGGTGGCACCGAGGAGGGAGCCCGCGAGGGCGACGGTGACCAGGACGGGGGCCGCGAGCGCGGCGGTGCGGCGCATCCCGGCGGCGGTGTTCTCGCGCACCAGCAGGGCGCAGGGGCCCGGCAGCCAGGTCAGCAGCCGGGTCAGGGGGCGCAGCACGAGCGGGGAGAGCAGGGCGGCCGCGGTGATCAGCAGCATCGGGCGGCTGATGTAGGTCTTGCGGTGCAGCAGGTCGGCCGGGTCACCGGCCAGGGACAGGCCCAGGGTCACCGCGGCCGCCAGCAGCAGGGCCGTGCCGGACAGCAGGCGGCCCCGGGTGAGGGTGCCGCTCTCGGCGGCGGCCTCGCGCAGCGCCTCGGTGGGGCCGGTGCGGCCGGCCCGCCAGGACGCCGCGGTCGCTCCGCACAGCGCGACGAGCAGGCCGGTCCAGAAGGCCGCGTGGTACGGCCAGGTGTGGTCGCCGATGGTGAACCAGGCCGGGGCGAGATCGTTGCCGACGACCCAGGCCGCGAGGCGCGGCGCCGCATGGGAGCCGAGGGCGCAGCCGGCGGCCGAGGCGAGCGTGCCGACGGCGAGGGCTCCGACGAGGACGGTCCGGCGGATCTGGCCCGGGGTGGCCCCGGCGGTGCGCAGCAGGGCGAACTCCCGGCGCCGCTGGGCGACCGCGAAGGCGAAGGTCGACGCCACGACGAAGACCGACACGAAGGCGGTGACGCCGCCGGCGGTGCCGAACAGGGAGTTCATCGCGGTGAGCGCCTCGCCGTCCCGGCCGGGGTCGGCGTCGGCGAGGCGGCGCGCGGCCCCGGTGAGGACCTGGGCGGTGTCGCCCACCGCCTCCCGCACGGCTGCCGGATCGGCCTCGACGGCCAACTGGGGGACCGCGGGCGCGAGTCGGGCTGCGCGGGCGTCGGTGAAGAACACGGCGTTCTCGAAGCCGCGCGAGGTGAGCGTGCCGACGACGCGTACCGGGCCCCGGTCGGTGTGGAGGCGTTGGCCGGGGCGGGTCCAGTCGCCGGTGACGGCGACCTCGCCGGCCGTGCGGGGGGCCCGGCCGGTGGCAAGGTCGTAGGGGGCGAACGCGGCGCTGGACCAGGGGTGGCCGACGAGGTCCGTGGGGGCGTCCGTGGCCTTCGTGACGCGGACGGCGAAGGATCTGTCCGCCACGACCGGGCCCAGCTTCCGCACCTCCGCGACGGTCGTGGCGGGCAGCGGGCGCGGGTGGGCGAGGCGGGAGACGCGGTCGCCTGCCGGGGTCGGCGCGCGCAGGGTGTCCTGGGCCTTGACGACGACCGGTGCCGCCGCGAAGCGTTCGGGGGCGCGCTGCGGGGCGCCGGCCGACGAGGCCAGGGCCAGGCCCGTCACGGTCAGCAGCGCCACGCCCAGCGACAGCGCGACGAAGCTGCCGGTGAAGGTGGCCCAGCGGGTGCGCAGGGTGCGCAGGGCGACGCTCAGCACGGCACGGCCTCCAGTCGGGTCATGCGCGCGGCGACGGTGTCGGCGCTCGGAGCGGTCAATTCCCCGTGGACGCGCCCGTCGACGAGGAAGACCACGCGGTCCGCGTACGAGGCGGCCACCGGGTCGTGCGTGACCATGACGACCGTCTGACCCTCGCGGTCGACCATGCCGCGCAGCAGCCCGAGCACCTCGCGGCCGGTCCGTGTGTCCAGGGCGCCGGTCGGTTCGTCGGCGAACAGCACGTCGGGGCGGGTGATCAGCGCGCGGGCCAGGGCGACGCGTTGCTGCTGGCCGCCGGAGAGCCGGGACGGTCTGTGCCGGGCTCGTTCGGCGAGGCCGACCTGCTGGAGCGCCTGGCGCGCGCGAGCCTTCGGGACGCGCCGGCCGGCCAGCCGCAGGGGCAGGGCGACGTTCTGCTCGGCGGTCAGCGAGGGCAGCAGGTTGAACGCCTGGAAGACGAACCCGACGCGCTCGCGGCGCAGCAGGGTCAGCCGGCGCTCGCTCAGCCCGGCCAGTTCGGTGCCGGCGAGGGTGACCGAGCCGGAGGTGGGCCGGTCCAGGCCGGCGGCGCACTGGAGCAGGGTCGACTTGCCGGAGCCGGAGGGGCCCATGACGGCGGTGAAGGTCCCGGCGGGGAACGCCAGACAGACCTCGTCGAGTGCGGTCAAGGGCCCGTATGCCCTGGTGACGGAGTCCAGCCGGATGGCGTCGGGTGTCATGGGTGCCCCCTGGTGTCGGTGTCGCTTCCACGAAACCGGGCGGGGGCGGGCCGGCGCAGTGCGGCGGGGCCTAGACCTGGGGTAGGGCCAGGCATACCCTCCGGCCTCCGTCTGGGCCCATGGCCGGGGCCCCGGCCCGCTTCTACGGTGATCCCCATGCATCCTCGGAACGTGTGGCAGGCCATGTCCCGCCCCGGCTATCTGCTGCGGGCGTGGCCGTGGCGGTCGGCCGCATACCTGCTCACGGGCGCGGTGACCGGTGCCGTCGTGCTCGTGGGGATCGTGGTCTCGGTGGCGGCGGGCGGGGTGCTCGCCCTGGCGCTGGTGGGGCTTCCTCTGCTGCTGGGGACGGCCCTGGCGGGCATTCCGGTGGCGGCTCTGGAGCGGTTCCGGCTGCGGCTGGTCGACGCGGAGCCGGCGTCCGACCCGCACGAGGCGCCCGGGGAGCCGGGGCTGTGGGCCTGGCTGTCGACCCGGTTGCGGGAGCGGGCCACCTGGCGGGAGTTCGGCCATGCCCTGCTGTTCGCGGGGCTGTTGTGGCCGGTCGACGCTCTCGTGTTCACCGCCTTTCTGCTGGGGCCGCTCTCCGTGGGGGCGACTCCGGTGCTCATGGCCGTCTCCGGAGAGGCGAAGGTGCTCAAGGTGTGGCTGGTCACCACCTGGCCGGCTGCCGTCGGGTTCGCCGTCCTCGGACTGCTCCTGCTCGTCCTGGGCGCCTACCTGCTGGGTGTCGCCGCCGGTGCGCGGGCCGGGCTGGCCCGGCTGCTGATCGCCCCGCGCGAGGCCGACCTGGGGGCCAGGGTGGTCGAACTGGCCCGGTCCCGGGTGCGGTTGGTGGATGCCTTCGAGGCGGAACGGCGGCGGATCGAGCGCGATCTGCACGACGGGGCGCAGCAGCGGCTCGTCGCCCTGACGATGACGCTCGGCCTGGCCCGGCTGGACGCCCCGCCCGGACCGCTGGCCGACCAGCTCGCCAAGGCCCATGAGCAGGCGGGTACGGCCCTCGCGGAACTGCGCGAGCTCATCCACGGCATCCACCCCAAGGTCCTCGCCGACTACGGCCTCGAAGCCGCCGTCGCCGACGCCGCCGACCGCTCGGCCGTGCCCGTGGACGTCGACCTGGAGCTGCCCGGGCGGCTCTCCCAGGCCGTCGAGGCCGCCGCGTACTTCGTGGTGTGCGAGGCGCTCGCCAACGTGGGCCGGCACAGCGGGGCGAGCCGGGCGGAGGTGAGCGGCGGGCACCGCGACGGCCGGCTGGTGCTGCAGATCCGCGACGACGGGCGCGGTGGTGCGCGGGCCGGGGAGGGCAGCGGGCTGACCGGACTCGCCGACCGGGTGTCGGTGCTCGATGGCAGACTCTCCCTGTCCAGTCCGCCCGGCGGACCGACCCTGCTGCGTGTGGAGATCCCTTGTGGCCCTGCGAGTTGAGCGACCGCTGCGGGTGGTCCTGGCCGAGGACAGTGTGCTGCTGCGGGACGGGCTCGTCGGGCTGCTCGTCCGCTGCGGACACGAGGTCGTCGCGGCCGTGGGGGACGCCGGGGCACTGATCGCCGCGGTCGGGGAGCACGCCCCCGACGTGGTGGTGACGGACGTGCGGATGCCTCCCGGCTTCCAGGACGAGGGCCTGCACGCGGCCGTACGGCTGCGCCAGGAGCGGCCCACGCTGCCCGTCCTGGTCCTCAGCCAGTACGTGCAGCGCCGCTATGCCGCCGAGTTGCTGGACTCCGGTGACGGCACGGGCGTCGGCTATCTGCTCAAGGACCGCGTCGGCCAGGTCGAGGAGTTCGTCGAGGCGCTCGGCGAGGTGGCCGACGGCGGCACGGTCGTCGACCCCGAGGTCGTACGGCAGTTGCTGCGCCGCCGCCGCGATCCGCTGGAGCGGCTCACCCCGCGTGAGCGGGAGGTGCTGGCGCTGATCGCGGAGGGCAGGTCCAACAGCTCGATCGCCCGCGAACTGGTCGTCTCCGAGGCGGCCGTCGGCAAGCACATCTCCGGCATCCTCACCAAGCTGGACCTGCCCCCGGCGGACGAGACCCATCGCCGGGTGCTGGCCGTGCTGGCGTATTTGCGGGCGTAGGGGCGCGTCGCGCCGGCGTAGGCGGGGGTGGGCGGCTGGACCAAGGCTCCCGGCTCATCGGCGCGTTGTGGAAAAACCAGCGAGTTGGTTTCATTGCGTCGCCATCAGAGCCCTCCACGGGAGCCAGGGGTGACCAAACAGGACCGGGCCGTCCGGACCCGTCTCGCGCTGATCCGGTCGGCGGCCGAGCAGTTCGAGGCACGGGGATACGTCCGGGCCAGCCTCGCGGAGATCAGCGCGGGAGCCGGCGTCAGTTCCGGGGCGCTGCACTTCCACTTCGCGAACAAGGCCGCCGTGGCCGAAGCCGTCGAGCACGCGGCAGCCCGTGCCCTGCGCGAGATCGCGGCCCGGGTCCGCGGCGGCGACGGGTGCGCTCTCCAGCGCCTCGTGGACGTCACGCACCACGTCGCCCGGCTGCTGTGCGCCGATGTCGTGGCGCGTGCGGGGCTGCGGCTGAACGCCGAGGCGGTCGCCGGGCGGGTGCGTGACCTGCGCCGGGAGTGGCGGGAGTGCGTGCACGAGCTGCTGGCCGAGGCCGAGCGCAGGGGCGAACTCGCCGTCGGGATGCCGCCGCACCGCTCCAGCGCCGTCGTCCTCGCCGCCACGACCGGTATCGAGGTGCTGGCCCGGGAGGACCCCGGCTGGCTCGCCCGCCCCTCGCTGACCGACCTGTGGCACCTGCTGCTGCCGTGCGTGGCCGCACCGCACCTGGAGGGTGCCCTGGACCCGGCCGGGACCGAGCCGGACCCCGGCAGGGAAGCGGGGGAGAAGGAGACCGACGGGGCGTTGGAGGAGCCGGACCGGGCGGGGCTCGCGCTGCGGTAGCGGGGCGTCCCGGTCGGCGCCCGGGCGACCCGCGGTCGGGCTTCCCCTGGCTGACAGCGGGTGAAGTGGTGGCCAAAACAAACCGGATGCCAAGTTTTTTCGTCACGTAGATCGCACGATGGTTCCCCAGCCTCTGGACCAAGGAGCGATGAGTCATGGCACAGCACGCCTGCCCCTTCCTGGCGATCGACCCGTCCGGCCAGGACCTCTACGGCGAGATATCCCGGATCCGCGCCCAGGGACCGGCCGTGGAGGTGGAACTCCCGGGCGGCGTACGGGCGTGGTGGATCAACGGCCTGGAGCTGAACAAGCGGCTCCTGGCCGGCCCCGAGACGAGCAAGGACGCCTTCCAGCACTGGCCGGCCTGGATCAACGGGGACATCTCCCGCACCTGGCCGCTCGCGATCTGGGTGTCGGTGCGCAACATGGTCACGGCCTACGGCGCCGACCACAGCCGACTGCGCAAACCGATGGCCGCCGCCTTCACCAAACGCCGCGTCGACGCGCTGCTGCCGCGCGTCCAGGAGATCGTCGACCGGGCGCTGGACGGCCTGGAGCGGACCCCCGAGGGCGAAGTCGTCGACCTGCGGGCGGCGTTCGCGGCGCCGATACCGCACGAGGTGGTGTGCGAACTCTTCGGCGTACCGCCGGGTGAGGACGGTCCGCGGGGTGCCCTCTACCGCATCATCAGCCGCTTCTTCGACACGGCGATCACCCTGGAGGACGCCCAGGCCAACGGAGTCGAGCTGTACGGCACGCTGACCGCGTTCCTGCAGTACAAGCGCGAGCACCCGGCCGACGACTTGACGACGGCCCTGATGGCCGCGCACGACGAAGGCAGCCTCAGTGAACAGGAGTTGATGGACAACCTGATCCTGCTGCTGACCGCGGGCTTCGAGACGACCGTCAACCTCATCGACAACACCGTGCACAGCCTGCTCGCCCACCCCGACCAGCTCGCACTCGTCCGCTCCGGGCAGGTGACCTGGGAGGACGCCATCGAGGAGTCGCTGCGTTTCGAGGCGCCCGGCGCCATGTCGGGGCTGCGGTACGCCGTCGAGGACATCGAGATCGGGCCAGGTCTGACGATTCCGAAGGGCGATCCGGTCGTGGTCTCGTTCGCCGGTGCCGGGCGCGATCCCGAGCGGCACGGCCCGGACGCCGAGCGGTTCGACGTCACCCGGTCCACCAGCCGCGACCACGTCTCCTTCGGCCACGGCGTGCACCACTGTCTGGGCCGGCCCCTGGCCATGGCCGAGGCGACGGTGGCCCTGACCTCGCTGTTCGACCGGTTCCCGCGGCTGGCCCTGGCCGATCCGTCCCGGCCTCCGCGGCGGCTGCGGTCCATCATCTCCACCGGACACCAGGAGCTGCCCGTGCTGCTGCACGGCCGCGATCCCGGTTCGCAGCCGGGTCCGCGTCCGGAAGAGGCGGAGGCGATCAGAAAGCTTTCCGGCCTTGGAGGAACGAGCGGTACCAGGGTGCCGCGCGCCTGAACCCGGCCGCGAACCCGTCACCGGGGGAGCAGTCGAGGTCCTTCCAGAAGGCGTCGTCCACGAACCAGTGGTCGACCGTGAGCATGCCGAGGTGATGGAGGGCGAGCGGCTTCCCGGCGGCCCGGTCCAGGGCGGTGGCGACGTCCACCACCGCACCGCCGCCGGGCTCCGCCGACAGCGTGCGCACGGCCCCGAGCAGGTCCGGGACCGCCACCGGCTCGGGGTGGTTGACGTGGTGCACACCGCCGTCGTGCGCCGGGGACAGGGCCGCGGCCACCACCGCACGGCCCAGCGTGTCGACGTCGATCATCGACTGGAGCGCCTCGCAGCCGGTGAGGGTCGTCGCCGACAACTCGCCCAGCAGCCACACCAGTCCGGGGACGACCCACCGGTCGCCCTCGCCGTACACGAGGTGCGGGCGCAGCACCAGGCCGCCCGCGTCGAGGACGTGCCGTTCGGCGGCGGCCCGGGTGCGGCTGGTGGCCGAAACGGGCGCGATCGGCACCTCCCCGGGCCGCACACCGCGGAAGGGGCCGCGGCCGTACACGGCGGCCGTGCTCACGTACACGATCCGGTGCACCCCGGCGCGCACGGCCTCCTCGACCAGGGCCCGCGTGCCCAGGTCGTTGACGGCCTCGACCGTCCCGGCGTCGCCGTCGATCCGCGTGGCGCAGTGCACCAGGACGTCGGCGCCCGCGCAGACGCCGCGCAGGGAGGGCGGGTCGCCGAGGTCGCCGCGGACGAACTCGCCGGGGCCGGCTTCCGGAGGCGTACGGCGTGACAAATTCCGTACGCGGACGCCGGGTTGCCGGTGCGCGGTGGCGGCGACCCGGCTGCCGACGAAGCCGCTCGCGCCCGTGATCAGAAAGTCGGCTGTCACGACAGGGACCGCACCCGGGCCGGCTGCGCGCAGGTCAGCGTGGCGCTGAAGACGGACTCGCCGTCCTGCCGCCCCGAGACCCGTACGGTCGTCTCCCCCGGCTCCCGCGGATCCTCGTCGAGCACTTCCGTCTCGATCCAGCAGGGGCTGTGCAGCTCGGCGTACCGGGAGAAGGCCGCCGTCATCGAGCGGGGCAGGAAGGGGTGCCGGCCGGTCGCGGCGGTCGCCGCCTGGCGGGCCGCCTCGAACAGGACCATGCCGGGCACGTGGTCGTTGGGCCGTGGGAAGAGCACCGGGTGGCCGGTGTCCACGCGCAGCCGCCAGACGCCGGGGCGGTCGGCGGGGGCGAGGACGACGTCCTCGGCGCGGGAGCGGCCGGCGAGCGCCGGTGATATGCCCGGCAGCAGCGGCACCGGCGTGCCCAGTTCGGCCAACTGCCTGGCCCGCAGACGGCGGTAGGCGAGCGGCGAGGTGCAGCCGGTGCTGCCGGTGCCGCGGGCGACGAAGCGTCCCGCGCGGCGGAACTCCATCGTGGTGCGCATGCTGCTCAGGCCGCGACCGCGACGGCGTATCTCGGAGCACACGACGTCGACCTCGACCGGTTCGGCCGCGTCCGCCAGCAGGAGCGCGGACGGGTCGGTGTGGACCGTCAGGTCCCACATGACGAAGTGGGTGTCGGCGGGGGCGCCGAACTCGGCGTGCGCGAGCACCATCGAGGCCTGCCGCAACGTTTCGCCCACGATCATCGGGTCCTGGTGGCGGTCGTCCACAGGGCCGAAGAAGGCGTGGGCGGCCGGCCAGTGAGCGGTGAAGCGGAAACGGGTTTCGGAGATTCGGCGCCACCGGGTGGGGAAGACGTCTGCTTCGGTGGTGCGGTGGGCGAGTTCCTTGGTGACCGGGACGGCTTCGGGGACTCCGGGGGCGTCGGGGGGTTCTGTGGGGTCGGTGGCCACGGCGTGTGGCGCGTTCTCGACGGCCGCGGTCGTTCTGTTTGCCGGACGGCCCTCCTGTCCGGTCTGATCGTCCCTGGGTGCGCTTAAAGGTTCTGACTGCGGCACGAGAACCCCCCCGATCGGCTGCCTGGCTGAGGTCGGCGTTTGACTAAGATACGGACGAGCCGGTTTTTTTCAAAGGGTGAGCCAAACCGCTGGGACAGGCTCTCGCGCCCCCGCTGCACAGCGATTTCACTGGAATTGACGGAGATCAGGAGGCACGCGATGGCGCGACAGGAGCGCGCGATCCGCACCCGGCGGACCATCCTCGAAGCGGCCGCGGCGGTCTTCGACGAACGCGGCTACACCTCGGCCACCATCGGGGAGATCCTGGACCGGGCGGGCGTCACCAAGGGCGCGCTGTACTTCCACTTCGGTTCCAAGGAGGAGCTGGCGGTGGGGGTGTTCGAGGAACAGCTCGCGATCACGCTGCCGCCGCAGTCCAGCAAGCTCCAGGAACTTGTCGACTCCGGTCTGGTGCTGGCACGCCGGCTGCGGTCCGAACCGCTGGTTCGCGCCAGTGTGGGGCTCGCCCTCGACCAGGGGGCGATGGACCTCGACCGCACTCCGGCCTTCCGGATGTGGATCGACCAGAACGTGCAGATGCTGGCGGAGGCGAAGGCGCAGGGCGAACTGCTGCCGCATGTCGACGTGGCGGAGACGGCGGAGCTGCTGGTCGGCGGCTTCTCGGGGGTGCAGCTGCTGTCGCAGCTGCGCTGCCAGCGGCAGGATCTGGAGCGCCGCATCGTCGTGATGTTCGAACACTTCCTGCCGAGCATCGCCGTTCCCGCGGTGCTGGCCCGGCTCGACATCTCGGCGGAGCGGGCCGAGCGGGTGCTGGCGCAGGGGCAGGTGGAGTTGCCCGTGCAGGGGCGGGTGCAGGTTCAGGTGCAGAAGGGGGCTGTGCCCACGCAGGTCTCGACGGGGGCCTAGGGCCCCCTCTGGGAGCCGGTGTGCTCCGCACGGGTTGTCCACAGCTGTGGAGTTGTCCACAGGGTCTGACGGGTTTCGGCCGTCGGCTGTACGGTCGCACGAGTTGATGTTCGTGCGCGTGCGGGGGAGGCGGTCGGTGTGACCAGGGACGGTGCTGGAGCCGCGAGCGGGGCGGCGGCGCAGGGGGCGCCCCGTCGGCTGCCGCGGGTGCGCGGTTTCGCCGAGTGGCCCGTCGAGGGCTCGCCCAAGGACGAGGGCAAGGCCCTGCGCGAGCGGATCCCGCGCAGCGCGCACGCCACGCTGGATCCGGACCCGTCCCGGCCCGACGCGGTGAGCGCGGTCGAGGAGTCGGGCCGCGGCCGGCTCCCCGAGCTCACGCCGATCCGGGTCGGCCGCATGGCCGCCACCCCGTTCGCGTTCCTGCGCGGCGCAGCGGGCCTCATGGCCCACGACCTGGCGCGCACCCCCATGACCCGGATCCTGGCCCAGATCTGCGGCGACGCCCACGCGGCCAACTTCGGCCTGTACGGCGACGCGCGCGGCGGCCTGGTCATCGATCTGAACGACTTCGACGAGACGGTGCCCGGCCCCTGGGAGTGGGACGTGAAGCGCCTCGCGGCGTCCCTGGTGCTCGCGGGCCGGGAGGCCGGAGCGGACGAGGACAGGTGCCGCAAGGCGGCCTGTGACGCGGTGGGCGCCTACCGCCGCACCATGCGCCTGCTGGCCAGGCTCCCGGTGCTGGACGCGTGGAACGCGATCGCGGACGAGGAGCTCGTCTCCCACACGGACGCCCACGACCTGCTCGGCACGCTGGAGCGGGTCTCCGAGAAGGCCCGCCACAACACCAGCGGCCGTTTCGCGGCCAAGTCGACTCAGGCCACGCGGGACGGCGGACGCCGCTTCGTCGACGCCCCGCCGGTGCTGCGGCGCGTCCCGGACGAGGAGGCCGCTGCGGTGGCGGCGTCCCTGGAGGAGTACGTCGGCACGCTGCCGGAGGACCGCCTGCCGCTCCTCGCCCGGCACGCGGTGCACGACGTGGCCTTCCGCGTCGTCGGCACCGGCAGTGTCGGCACCCGGTCCTACGTGGTGCTGCTCCTGGACCACCGGGGCGAGCCGCTGGTGCTCCAGGTGAAGGAGGCGCGGGCGTCGGCGCTGGTGCCGCATCTGCTGACGGCCGGTTTCGACGCACCCGCGGCCGGCCACGAGGGCCGGCGGGTCGTGCTGGGGCAGAAGCGGATGCAGGTCGTCAGCGACATCCTGCTGGGCTGGACGACGGTCGACGGGCGACCCTTCCAGGTCCGCCAGTTCCGCAACCGCAAGGGCAGCGTCGATCCGGCCGCCCTGGCCGCCGACCAGATCGACGACTACGGCCGGATGACCGGCGCCCTCCTGGCCCGCGCCCACGCCCATAGCGCCGACCCTCGCCTCATCGCCGGCTACTGCGGCAAGAGCGAGGAGCTGGACGAGGCGACGGCCGCGTTCGCCGTCGCCTATGCGGACCGTACGGAGGCGGACCACGCGGACCTGGTGGCGGCGGTGCGGGCGGGGAAGGTCGCCGCGGAGATGGGGGTGTGACCCCCGAGGACCTTCGGAGTCCGACTGTCCGGAGCGCCGGAGCGGTCGGGCCGTGGCCTACGCTGGTCGGGTGACGACCCCGGAAGCTGAGCAGGGTGGTGGCGGCGCCGGTGAGGAACGGGTGACGCCCGAAGGTGATGCGGCGCGGCCCGAGGCGCGGCTGGAGCGGGCCGTGCGGGCCGCCGAGCAGGCGCTGATCGAGTACGAGATCGCGGTGGAGACCTTCCGCGTCGAGATCGAGAACTTCTCCCGGCTGCACGAACAGAAACTCGGTCCGCTGTACGCCCGGCTGGAGGAGCTGGACGCCCGGATCCTGGAGGCCAGAGCCGCCCGCAGCGGCGACGCGGAGGACCGGCGCCGGGCGGAGGAGGCCCGGGCCCGGCTCGCGCCCATCCCCGGCGTCGAGGAGCTGCTGCACGGCTGGATGGACGACAGCGGCCTGTTCCCGGAGGCCGTGGCGATGCTCACGGACCAGGCGGTCCGGCCGCCGCAGCGGGTCCGCCCCAGCGAGGAGGCCCGCAAGCTCTACCGCGAGCTGGCCCGCAAGGCCCACCCGGACCTGGCGCAGGAGGAGAAGGAACGCGAGCGGCGCGAGGAGTTCATCACCCGGGTGAACGCCGCCTACGCCCGGGGCGACGCGGCGGAGCTGCGCGAGCTCGCCGAGGAGTGGGCCAAGGGGCCCGAGCTGAAGCGGGGCCCGAGCCGCGCCGAGGAGCTCTACGCACGCCTCGAATGGCTCGCCCAGCGCAAGGAGCTGCTCGCCCTGCTCGCCAAGGAGCTGGAGGAGAGCGCCATAGGCCACATGCTCCAGCTGGCCCCGGACGACCCGGACGGCCTCCTGGACGAGATCGGGCAGCAGCTGCTCACCCAGGTCACCGAGAGGGAGCGGGAGCTGGCCGCGCTGCTCGCCGAGGGCTGAGCCGCGTTCCGGTCGGGCCGGGCGCCGGTTCGGGTAGCGTCGGACGCATGAGTTTCGGAGCTGGTGTGCCCACGGTCGAGGTCGCGGACCTCAAGGACGGCGACTTCCTGCTGGACGTCCGGGAGGACGACGAGTGGAAGGCCGGTCACGCCGAAGGGGCGCTGCACATCCCCATCAGCGACTTCGTCGCCCGGTACGGCGAGCTGACCGAGGCGGCCCCGCAGGACGGCCGGGTCCATGTGATCTGCCGCTCCGGCGGGCGTTCCGCCCAGGTCACGATGTACCTGACCCAGCAGGGTATCGACGCCGTGAACGTCGACGGCGGCATGCAGGTGTGGGAGGCGGCGGGCCGTCCCGTCGTGACGGACGACGGGCAGCCCGGGTTCGTCCTGTAGCGCCTGTATCGCCCTTGGGCGTCGGTCGCCGGTGGGGTCAGGCCAGGGGGTGGGCCGCCAGCAGGTCGCCCAGGGCCTCCTCGTGCGCCGCGGCCGGGCCGAGCGACAGCTCCAGGTGCTTGGCCCAGGCGTGGTACCGGTGCAGGGGGTACTCGACGTCGGCGCCGAACCCGCCGTGCAGATGCTGCGCGGTCTGCACGACCCGGCGTACGCCCTCCGCCGCCCAGATCTTGGCGACGGCGACGTCACCGGCGGCGGGCAGCGCACCCGGCGCCCCCGAGGCGATCCGCCACGCGGCCTGCCACAGCGTGGCCTCCATCGCGCGCAGATCGATGTAGCGGTCGGCGGCCTGCACGGCGACGGCCTGGAAGGTCGCGATCGGGAAGCCGAACTGCTCCCGCTCGCTCGTGTACCGCCCGGTCATCCGCAGCACGCGCTCCCCGAGCCCGAGCGCCAGCGCACACGTCCCGGTGGCCAGCAGGTCCCGCAGCCACTCCCATGCCCCGTCGGCGTCGATCACGTCCCGGGCGGCGAGCCGCGCCGACTCCAGCCGCAGCTCCCCGAGCCGCTCACCGCTCGTGGAGAACTGCTCGGCGAGGCCGGCCCCGTGCTGGTCGCGGGGCACCAGGGCGAGCACGGTCCGGCCCGTTTCCGTGTGCGCGGGGACGACCGTGACGTCCGCGTCGTACGCCCACGGCACCGCCGTCTGGACGCCGTCCAGCACCCACGTCCCGCCGTCCCGCCGTGCGGTGACGGCCTGCTCGGCCGGGTCGTGGCCGGTGCGGCCGTGCGCGGCGACGGTCAGCACGAGCTCGCCCCGACCCGCACGGCCCGCCAGGGCGGCCTTCGCCTCCTCGCTGCCGTAGGTCTGGACGGCGGCGGCTGCCGCGCTGTTCTCCAGCAGCGGCACCCTGGCCAGCACGCGTGCCGACTCCCGCAGCACCAGGCACAGCGCGATCGCGTCCAGGCCGGCGCCGCCGTAGCGCGGGTCCAGCAGCAGGCTCAGCAGGCCGGCGTCGGCGAGCCTGGCCCACAGGGCGCGGTCGAAGGTGTCGGCGACGGCGCCCGGGGTGAGGGCCGGGCTGGGGACGGCGTCCGGCGCGACCCCGGCGAACACGCCCTTCGCCGCCTCGGCCGCCGCCTGCTGCTCCTCGGTGAAGGTGAAGTCCACGGTGCCTGTCCCTCCGGCCGGTCCCGTTGAGCTGACGGGCGCAAGATAGAACAGGTTCTAGAAGAAGGGAATGGGTTCCGGAACAAGGGAATGCGGGTGCGGGCGGGCGTCATAGGGTGTCACTCCTGCGGGCGACCGGCCCGAGCGCCCTGTGGACAACCTGCGGGGTCCCCTGTGGAGCAGGGGGATCGCCGTGTGGTGACGGCCACGGCCGGAACCGGCACAAGAGGCTGTGCCCGGGCGGGCGGCCTGAGTACCGTGCCCGTGCCGACGTCGCGCAGCGGTGCGCGGGCGGTGCGACGCCCTCGCGACCGGGCGGACGACAGCGACGGACCGGGATCGTGGAACGGGGCGGGATGGACGCGTACGACGGAGGCTCGAACGCCCGGCACGGGCCGAACGGGTCCCAGGTGCCGACGGCGCCGGGCGGGCCCACCGCGCCGGGCGGGCTTGCCGGGCCGGGCGGGCCCACCGCGCCGGGCGCGCCCACCCCGTCCGTCGGGCTCGCCGAGCCGGACCCGCCCGCCGAGCCGGACCCGGCAGCCGGACCCCGCGCCGGTATCGCAGCGCTCTCCCTCCGGTACCAGATCGGTGTCGCCCTGGCGCTCGCCGTCGTCGCGATCGGGGCCTGTGCGCACCTCGGGATGACGTTCCTGCACGTCGCGCCGCCGAACACCGTCACCCGGGAGCACGGCAAGGCCGTGGACGACTGGATCTATCCGGAGTTCGAGCAGAACTGGAAGCTCTTCGCGCCGAACCCGCTCCAGCAGAACATCTCGATCCAGGTCCGCGCCGAGGTCCGGGACGGGGAGGGCGGGACTCTGACCACCGGCTGGTACGACCTGTCCGCCGAGGACGGCCGGGCCATCGACGGCAACCTGCTGCCCAGCCACACCCAGCAGAACGAGCTGCGCCGGGCCTGGGACTTCTTCCTCGCGACCCACGACGGCGAGAACCGCCCGGTGGGCCTGCGCGGCTCGCTCTCCGAGTCCTATCTGCGCCGGATCGTGGTGCTGCGCCTGGACCGCGACGACGCCGTGCGGGCCGCCACCGGGGGCGCCGGTGTCATCGAGCGGGTCCAGGTCCGCTCCCGCACCAGCAATGTGCCCCCGCCGAAGTGGAGCCGGGAGAAGGTGTCCACGACGCCGGCCTACCGCGAGCTGCCGTGGTGGCCGGTGCCGGCGGACGAGGCCGGGGGTGGCGTGCGGTGAACCGCTTCTCCCTGGCCGTCTCGCGCGGTATCGCCCGGGTCACCGAGGCCGCCCTCGGCCCGTACCAGACCGCTGTGATCCGCATCGGCTTCAGCGCGACCTGGCTGCTCTTCCTGCTGCGCGAGTTCCCCCACCGCCATGAGCTCTACGGCCCCGACGGGCCCTGGAGCTGGGGTCTCGCCGAGCAGCTGATCGGGACCAACAAGGCCTTCACCGCTCTCATGTGGTCGGACGGCGGGATCTGGTTCGAGAGCGTCTACCTGCTCGCGGTCCTCACCAGTGCCCTGCTGATGCTGGGCTGGCGCACCCGCACGATGTCGGTGCTGTTCATGGTCGGCGTGCTGTCGCTCCAGAACCGCAGCGTCTTCATGGGCGACGGCGGCGACAACGTGCTGCACCTGATGTCGGTCTATCTGGTGTTCACGCGCTGCGCCCAGGTGTGGTCGCTGGACGCCCGGCGGGCCGCGCGCGCCCGGGCGGCACACGCGCGGGGCGAGCGGGTCACGGACCGGACCGGCCCGGTCCTGTGGGGTGTGCTCGGGTTCGTGCTGATCGGGGCGACCCTGGCCGGCCGGATGGAGGGTGACCGGCTGATACCGGCGCTGCTGTGGACGGTGTGGGTGGCGCAGGCCCTGTGGTGGCTGACGGGGCGCCGCGCGAAGGCCGGTGAGCCGCGGATCATGCTCGACGTCGTCACGAACATCGTGCACAACGGCGCCCTGTTCGTGATCATGGCCGAGGCGTGCCTGATATACGCGACGGCCGGCTGGTACAAGATCCAGGGCTCCCGCTGGCAGGACGGCACCGCGGTCTACTACCCGCTCCACCTGGAGTACTTCTCGCCCTGGCCCGGGCTCGCCGACCTGCTGACCGCCAGCGGCACGATGGTGATGCTCGTGACCTACGGGACGGTCCTCGTGCAGGTCGCCTTCCCGTTCACGCTGTTCAACCGGCGGGTGAAGAACGTCCTGCTGGCGGTCATGATCACCGAGCACGCCGTGATCGCCGTCGTGCTGGGACTGCCGTTCTTCTCGCTGGCGATGATCGCGGCGGACGCGGTGTTCCTGCCGACGGGCTTCCTGCGTCGGCTGGGCGGCCGGGCGGCACGCGCGCGTGACCGGCTGCTGCGGCGCGGCGGGCTCGCGCAGGCCCCTGACCAGCAGGCCCACGAGCGCCCCGAGGCGACGCACGTAGGCTTCGGGACATGACCGACCCCGTCACCGTCTGGCGCCGGCTCGCCGGCAGCACCGTCCTGCTCGACGGCTTCCACGCCCTCAAGCACGCCGTGCGGTTCGGCGCCGAGGTGCCGGTCGCGGTCACCGCCGACCGGGCGGCCACGCTCGCCCTCGCCGACGAGCTGGCTCCGGACGTACGGGACGCGCTGGCCGGGCTGCTGACGGAGGTGCCGCACGAGACGTACGCGTCGTTCGTCCCGCGCCCGCACCCCACCGCCGTGGCCGCCCTGGCCGTACGGCCCTCGCGCGCGTCCCACCTCGAGAGGCTGGCGCGCACGCCCCGCACGGCCCCCGTCGTCGTCCTCGACAACCCGCGCAACCTGGGCAACGCGGGCGCGGTGATCCGCCTGGCCGCCGGCTTCGGGGCGACGGGCGTGGTGACGACGGGGACGGTCGACCCCTGGCACCCGACGGTCGTCCGCGGCGGGGCCGGGCTGCACTTCGCGACGGCGGTGGAACGGCTGGAGGTGTCCGACCTGCCGCCCGGCCCGCTGTTCGCGCTGGACCCGGAGGGCGACGACATCCGGGCCGTGAAACTCCCGGACGACGCCGTCCTCGCCTTCGGCTCCGAACGCACCGGCCTGTCACCGGAACTACGCGCGCGTGCGGACCACTTCCTGTCCCTGCCGATGCGCCCCCAGGTCAGCAGCTACAACCTGGCGACGAGCGTGGCGATGACCTTGTACCACTGGAGCTGCGGGGTGGCTTAGGCCTCCCGCCGCACCTCGACCACCCTGAACCGGTTGGCGACGAACGCCCCGTCGCACAGCGCCGCACTCGCCGCCGGGTTGCCCCCCGACCCGTGGAAGTCGGAGAACGCGGCCGTCTGGTTCACGTACACCCCGCCCGTGAGGTTCAGCGACAACTGCGCCGCCTCCTCCAGGCACACCTCCCGTACGGCCTGCTCGACCTCCGGGTCGGTCGTGTACGCCCCGACGGTCATCGCCCCCTTCTCCCGGACGGTCCGCCGCAGCAGTTCCGCCGCGTCCGCCGCCGAGTCGACCGCCACGGCGAAGGAGACCGGCCCGAAGCACTCGCTCATGTACGCGGCCTCCGCGTCCGGCTTGGCCCCGTCCAGCTTCACGATCACCGGCGTACGGACGACCGCACCGGGGAAGTCCGGGTTGGTGATCTCCCGGGAGGCGAGGGCGACTTCGCCCAGCCCCGCCGCGGCCTCCAGCCGGGCCTTCACGTCCGGGTTGACGATCGCGCCCAGCAGCGCGTTCGCCCGGGCGTCGTCGCCCAGCAGTCCGTCGACCGCCCTGGCGAGGTCGGCGACCATCTCGTCGTACGACTTGGGGCCCTGGTCCGTGGAGATGCCCTCGCGCGGGACGAGCAGGTTCTGCGGGGTCGTGCACATCTGGCCGCTGTAGAGGGACAGCGAGAACGCCAGGTTGGAGAGCATGCCCTTGTAGTCGGACGTGGAGTGGACGACGACCGTGTTGACGCCGGCCTTCTCCGTGTAGACCTGGGCCTGGCGGGCGTTGGCCTCCAGCCAGTCGCCGAACGCGGTCGAGCCCGTGTAGTCGATGATCCGGATCTCGGGGCGCAGCGCGAGGGTCTTGGCGATGCCCTCGCCGGGGCGCTCGGCGGCCAGCGCGACCAGGTTCGGGTCGAAGCCGGTCTCCGCGAGCACCTCGCGCGCGACCTGCACGGTGAGGGCGAGCGGCAGCACCGCGCGCGGGTGGGGCTTGACCAGGACCGCGTTGCCGGTGGCGAGGGAGGCGAACAGGCCCGGGTAGCCGTTCCACGTCGGGAAGGTGTTGCAGCCGATGACCAGGCCGATGCCGCGCGGGACCGGCGTGAAGTGCTTGGTCATGGCCAGTGGGTCGCGCTTGCCCTGGGGCTTGGTCCACTCCGCCGTGTCGGGCGTGCGCACCTGCTCCACGTAGGCGTACGCCACCGCTTCCAGGCCGCGGTCCTGCGCGTGCGGCCCGCCCGCCTGGAACGCCATCATGAACGCCTGGCCGGAGGTGTGCATGACCGCGTGCGCGAACTCGTGCGTCCGGTCGCTGATGCGCTTGAGGATCTCCAGGCAGACCACCGCGCGCTGCTCCGCGCCCGCGTCCCGCCAGGCCCGCTGGCCGGCCTTCATGGCGGGCAGCAGCACGTCGAGGTCCGCGTGCGGGTACGTCACGCCCAGGTCGATGCCGTACGGGGACGTCTCGCCGCCCACCCAGTCGTCCGTGCCCGGCTGGCCGAGGTCGAGGCGGGTGCCGAGCAGGGCGTCGAAGGCGGCCTTGCCCGCGGCCGCGTCCAGGCTGCCGTTCTCCCCGTAGGCCTTGGGGTGCTCGGGGTGCGGGGACCAGTACGCGCGCGTGCGGATCGCTTCCAGCGCCTGGTCGAGGGTGGACCGGTGCCGGGCGATCAGCTCGTGCGCCGAGAGTGCGGCGGTCATGGGTGACCAACTCCTCGTCTCAAGAACTCCTCGTCGAGTTCATGACCTGGGCAGAAACCTGGGCAGGAACACTCGGACAGAGCTAGAGTAACCGAACGATCGGTCGGTTCAAGGGGGTCCGCCGCATCTGTGGAAAACCCCGTGCGGGAGGATCGCGCACATGACAGCACTCGACCTCAGCAGCCCCGTGGCCGTCGTCGGCACCGGCACCATGGGCCAGGGAATCGCCCAGGTCGCGCTGGTCGCGGGCCATCCCGTACGGCTGTACGACGCCCTCCCCGGGCGGGCGGGCGAGGCGGCCGACGCGATCGGTACCCGCCTGGACCGGCTCGTCGAGAAGGACCGGCTCACCGCCGCCGACCGGGACGCCGCCCGCGCCCGCCTGCTGCCCGCCGAGACCCTCGCCGAGCTCGCCGACTGCTCCCTGGTCGTCGAGGCGGTCCTGGAGCGCCTGGACGTCAAACAGGACCTGTTCCGCGAGCTGGAGGGCATCGTCGACGACGACTGCCTGCTCGCCACCAACACCTCGTCCCTGTCGGTCACCGCCATCGCCGGCGCCCTGCGCGTCCCCGGCCGCTTCGTCGGCCTGCACTTCTTCAATCCCGCGCCGCTGCTGCCGCTGGTCGAGGTCGTCTCCGGGTTCGCCACCGACGTCACGTACGCCACGCGCGCGTACGAGACCGCCCGCGCCTGGGGCAAGACGCCGGTGGCCTGCGCGGACACCCCCGGTTTCATCGTCAACCGCATCGCCCGGCCCTTCTACGCCGAGGCCCTCGCGGTGTACGAGGCACAGGGCGCCGACCCGGCCACCATCGACGCCGTGCTGCGCGAGTCGGGCGGCTTCAGGATGGGCGCGTTCGAGCTGACCGACCTGATCGGCCAGGACGTCAACGAGTCCGTCACGCGGTCGGTCTGGGAGTCCTTCTTCCAGGACGTGCGCTTCACGCCGTCCCTCGCCCAGCGGCGCCTGGTCGAATCCGGCCGGCTGGGCCGCAAGACCGGCCACGGCTGGTACGACCACCGGGACGGCGCCGAGCGCCCCGAGCCGGACACCGCCGAGAAACGGCAGCCGCCCGCCTACGTCGTCGCCGAGGGCGACCTGGGCCCCGCCGGTGCCCTGCTCGCGCTGATCCGCGAGGCGGGCATCCCGGTCCGCGACGAGGACGAGGACAACGGCACCCGCCTGGTGCTGCCGAGCGGCGGCCAGCTCGCCCTCGCCGACGGGCAGACCTCCGTGGAGTTCCGGGACGTCGTCTACTTCGACCTCGCCCTGGACTACCGCCAGGCCACCCGGATCGCCCTGTCCGCCTCCCAGGACACCTCCCCGCAGACCCTCGCCGAGGCCATCGGCCTGTTCCAGGCGCTCGGCAAGGAGGTCAGCGTCATCGGCGACGTCCCCGGCATGATCGTCGCCCGGACGGTCGCGCGGATCATCGACCTGGCGCACGACGCCGTCGCCAAGGGCGTGGCCACCGAGGAGGACATCGACACCGCGATGCGCCTCGGCGTCAACTACCCCCTGGGCCCCTTCGAATGGAGCCGCCGGCTCGGCCGCTCCTGGGCCTACGCCCTCCTGGACGACCTGCACCTGCGCGACCCCTCGGGGCGTTACGCGCCGTCCCTCGCGCTGTACCGCCACGCCCACGCCTCCGACAAGCGGGAGGGCACCGCCTCATGACCACCGCCAAGCGCGACACCTACACCCCGGACACGCTGCTGTCCGTCGCCGTCCGGGTGTTCAACGAGCGCGGCTACGACGGCACCTCCATGGAGCACCTCTCCAAGGCGGCCGGCATCTCCAAGTCGTCGATCTACCACCACGTCACCGGCAAGGAGGAGCTGCTGCGCCGTGCCGTGAGCCGGGCCCTGGACGGTCTCTTCGGGATCCTCGACGAGGAGCACGCGCGCGTGGGGCGTGCCTCCGACCGCCTGGAGTACGTCGTACGGCGCATGGTCGAGGTGCTCATAGCCGAACTGCCCTATGTGACCCTGCTGCTGCGCGTGCGCGGCAACACGGACACCGAGCGGTGGGCCCTGGAGCGCCGCCGCGACTTCGACCACCGGGTGGCCGACCTGCTCAAGGCCGCCGCGGCGGACGGGGACGTGCGCGGCGACATAGAGGTGCGGCTGGTGACCCGGCTGGTCTTCGGCATGATCAACTCGCTCGTCGAGTGGTACCGGCCGGACGGGCGGGGCATGAACGAGCGCGAGGTGGCCGACGCGGTGGTGCAGCTGGCGTTCGGAGGGCTTCGCAAGAGCGCCTGAGCTCAGCTCTGGGGTTCCAGGTCCTCCTCCTCGAACACCAGCAGCGTGCGCGTGCTGAGCACCTGCGGGATCGCCTGGAGCCGGGTCAGCACCAGCTCGCGCAGTGCCCGGTTGTCGGACACGTGCACCAGCAGCAGCACGTCGAAATCACCGCCCACCAGGGCGATGTGCGAGGCACCGGGCAGTTGTCTGAGCTCCTCGCGCACCGTGCGCCAGGAGTTCTGCACGATCTTCAGGGTGATGTAGGCGGATGTCCCCTGGCCTGCCCGTTCGTGGTTGACGCGGGCGCCGAAGCCGCGGATGACACCGTCCTCGACGAGCCGGTTGATGCGGGCGTAGGCGTTGGCGCGCGAGACGTGGACCCGCTCGGCGACCGACCGTATCGAGGCGCGGCCGTCCGCCTGGAGCATGCGCAGGATGTCCTGGTCGATGGCGTCCAGCGGGCGCGGTGGCGGCGGCAGCAGGCCGCTGTCGTCCTGACTCTCGGCCATTTGTTCAGATGCCACCTGCGCCCGCCTCCCTGCCATGGACGTACTGCGTCCATCTCAGGTTGTGGAGAACCGTTTGTCCACAGCCTGAGGTCACCCGTAGCCAAATTGTGCCGACGACCGAACAATCGGTAGGTGAGGCGCATCACAGCCGACGCGCCTGCACGAAGCCGCTCCCACGAGGAGGTGCCGTCATGACGGTCATGGAGCAGCGGGGCGCGTACCGGCCGACCCCGCCGCCCGCCTGGCAGCCCCGCACGGACCCCGCGCCGCTGCTGCCCGACACCGAGCCGTACCGCGTCCTCGGCACCGAGGCGGCCGCGAAGGCCGACCCGGAGCTGCTGAGGACGCTGTACGCGCAGCTGGTCCGGGGGCGTCGCTACAACGCGCAGGCCACCGCGCTCACCAAGCAGGGCCGCCTCGCCGTCTACCCCTCCACCACAGGCCAGGAGGCCTGTGAGATCGCCGCCGCGCTCGTGCTGGAGGAGCAGGACTGGCTCTTCCCCAGCTACCGCGACACGCTCGCCGTGGTGGCCCGCGGTGTGGACCCCGTCGAGGCGCTCACGCTGCTGCGCGGCGACTGGCACACCGGCTACGACCCCTACGAGCACCGGGTCGCCCCCCTGTGCACCCCGCTCGCCACCCAGCTGCCGCACGCCGTGGGCCTCGCCCACGCCGCCCGCCTCAAGGGCGACGACGTGGTCGCGCTGGCCATGGTCGGCGACGGCGGCACCAGCGAGGGCGACTTCCACGAGGCGCTGAACTTCGCCGCCGTCTGGCAGGCCCCGGTGGTCTTCCTCGTCCAGAACAACGGCTTCGCGATCTCCGTCCCGCTCGCCAAGCAGACCGCGGCCCCGTCGCTGGCCCACAAGGCCGTCGGCTACGGCATGCCCGGCCGCCTGGTCGACGGCAACGACGCCGCCGCCGTGCACGAGGTGCTGAGCGACGCCGTACGGCACGCGCGCGCGGGCGGCGGACCCACCCTCGTCGAGGCGATCACCTACCGCGTCGACGCCCACACCAACGCCGACGACGCGACCCGCTACCGCGGCGACGCCGAGGTCGAGACCTGGCGCGAACACGACCCGATCCAGCTGCTGGAGCGGGAGCTGACCGCGCGCGGCCTGCTCGACGAGGCCGGAAAGCAGGCCGCACGGGACGCCGCCGAGGCGATGGCCGCCGACCTGCGCGCGCACATGAACCAGGACCCGGCGCTCGACCCCATGGACCTGTTCGCGCACGTCTACGCCGAGCCCACCCCCCAACTGCGCGAGCAGCAGCACCTGTTGCGGGCCGAGCTGGAGGCCGAGAGCGAGTCGGAGGGGACGCACCGATGACCACCGTCGCCGTCAAGCCGGCCACCATGGCGCAGGCCCTCACGCGCGCGCTGCGCGACGCCATGGCCGCCGACCCCGCCGTGCACGTCATGGGCGAGGACGTCGGCACCCTCGGCGGCGTCTTCCGCGTCACCGACGGACTCGCCAAGGAGTTCGGCGAGGACCGCTGCACGGACACCCCGCTGGCCGAGGCCGGCATCCTCGGCACGGCCGTCGGCATGGCCATGTACGGCCTGCGCCCGGTCGTGGAGATGCAGTTCGACGCGTTCGCCTACCCGGCGTTCGAACAGCTCATCTCGCACGTGTCCCGCATGCGCAACCGCACCCGCGGCACGATGCCGCTCCCGATCACCATCCGCGTCCCCTACGGCGGCGGCATCGGCGGCGTCGAGCACCACAGCGACTCCTCCGAGGCGTACTACATGGCGACTCCGGGGCTCCATGTCGTCACGCCGGCCACCGTCGCCGACGCCTACGGTCTGCTGCGCGCCGCCATCGCCTCCGACGACCCGGTCGTCTTCCTGGAGCCGAAGCGGCTGTACTGGTCGAAGGACTCCTGGAACCCCGAGGAGCCCACGCCCGTGGAACCGATCGGCCGCGCGGTGGTGCGGCGCTCCGGCCGGAGCGCCACGCTCATCACGTACGGGCCGTCCGTACTCGTCTGCATGGAGGCGGCCGAAGCGGCCCGGGCCGAGGGCTGGGACCTCGAAGTCGTCGATCTGCGCTCCCTGGTGCCGTTCGACGACGAGACGGTGTGCGCCTCGGTGCGGCGGACGGGACGCGCGGTCGTCGTCCACGAGTCGGGCTCCTTCGGCGGCCCGGGCGGGGAGATCGCGGCCCGGGTCACGGAGCGCTGCTTCCACCATCTGGAGGCGCCGGTGCTGCGCGTGGCCGGGTTCGACGTCCCGTATCCGCCGCCGATGCTGGAGCGCCACCACCTGCCCGGTGTGGACCGGATCCTGGACGCCGTGGGGCGTCTGCAGTGGGAGGCCGAGAGCTGATGGCACAGGTGCTGGAGTTCAAGCTGCCCGACCTCGGTGAGGGACTCACCGAGGCGGAGATCGTGCGCTGGCTGGTCGAGGTCGGCGACGTCGTCGCGATCGACCAGCCGGTCGTCGAGGTCGAGACGGCCAAGGCGATGGTCGAGGTGCCCTGCCCCTACGGCGGTGTGGTCACGGCCCGCTTCGGCGAGGAGGGCACGGAACTGCCCGTCGGGGCGCCGCTGATCACGGTGGCGGTGGGGGAGCGGCCGGCGTCCGGTGCCGGGGCCGTCGAGGAGTCCGGGACCGCCGGGGCCGAGGGCTCCGGGAACGTCCTGGTCGGATACGGCACGTCCGAGGCGCCCGCGCGGCGACGCAGGGTGCGACAGCAGAGGCCGGTGTCCGGGTCGTCCGCGGCGGGCTCCCGGGCGGTGAGCGGGCAGGGCGACGGCCCGGCGGCGGTGAACGGGCGGGCGGCTGTCCCCGAGGCCGAGGACGGCCCCGTCCCCGTGATCTCGCCCCTGGTCCGCCGCCTGGCCCGGCAGAACGGCCTCGACCTGCGCGAGCTGACCGGGTCCGGCCCCGACGGGCTGATCCTGCGGGCGGACGTCGAGTACGCGCTGCGTGCCGCTGCCCGAGCGGGTGCGGCGGCGCAGACGGCGCAACCGCACGCCCCCATGCCGCAGGCGACGGGCACGGCGACCGCACCTCAGCCCACAGCACCGCAGCCCACCGCGCCGCAGTCGACCGCGGCAGGGGTCCACGGCGAGACCCGCACCCCGCTCAAGGGCATCCGCGGCGCCGTCGCCGACAAGCTGGCGCGCAGCCGCCGCGAGATCCCGGACGCCACCTGCTGGGTGGACGCCGACGCCACGGAGCTCATGCGGGCGCGCACGGCCATGAACGCGGCCGGCGGTCCCAAGATCTCCCTCCTCGCCCTGCTGGCCCGGATCTGCACGGCGGCCCTCGCCCGCTTCCCCGAGCTCAACTCCACGGTGGACGCGGAGGCCAGGGAGGTCGTCCGGTTCGACCACGTGCATCTGGGCTTCGCCGCGCAGACCGACCGCGGCCTCGTCGTCCCGGTCGTCCGGGACGCGCACGCGCGCGACGCCGAGTCGCTGACCGCGGAGTTCGCCCGGCTGACGGAGGCGGGCCGGACCGGGACGCTGACGCCCGCGGAACTCACCGGCGGCACCTTCACGTTGAACAACTACGGCGTCTTCGGCGTCGACGGCTCCACACCGATCATCAACCACCCCGAGGCGGCCATGCTCGGCGTCGGCCGCATCGTCCCCAAGCCGTGGGTGCACGACGGCGAGCTGGCGGTGCGGCAGGTCGTCCAGCTCTCGCTGACCTTCGACCACCGGGTGTGCGACGGCGGCACGGCGGGCGGCTTCCTGCGCTACGTGGCGGACTGCGTGGAACAGCCGGCGGTGCTGCTGCGGACGCTGTGATTCCTGTTCCGCCCGCGAGCTGGTGCCCCTGATCGTGTCGGTTCCCCCGCGTTCCTTGTGATCGCGGGGGCACGCATACTCGGGGTGTGACCGCCTACGAGCTCCCGGGCCAACCCGGCACCGGTTCCGGCCCCGCGCAGCGACCGGACCCCGCCGCGTACGACGCCGTCGTGCTCGCCGGCGGTGCCGCCCGGCGCCTCGGCGGCGCGGACAAACCAGGTGTACGCGTGGGCGGCCGGGCCCTGCTCGACCGGGTGCTCGCCGCATGCGCGGGAGCCCGCGGCACCGTCGTCGTCGCCGCGCCCCGGCCGACGGCCCGGCCCGTGACCTGGGCCCAGGAGGACCCGCCCGGCGGCGGCCCGCTCGCCGCGCTCGACGCCGGGCTCCGGCACACCACGGCGGAGCACGTCGTGGTGCTCTCCGCCGATCTGCCGTTCCTGCAGGGGCACACGGTCGACCGGCTCCTGAGCACGCTCCGGGCGAGCGCCGCCGACGGCGTGCTGCTGACCGACCCCGAGGGCCGTGACCAGCCACTCGTGGCCGCCTACGTCGCGTCTCGGCTGCGCGAGGGGCTCGCGCTCCTCGCCGACCGGCACGACGGTCTCGCCGGCCTCCCGCTGCGGCGCCTCATCGCCGAGCTGGACCTCACCCGTATCTCCGACCCCGTCGCGTCCTTCGACTGCGACACCTGGGACGACATCGCCACCGCCAGGGCACGTATCAGGGAGCATGGGCACGTGTTGGATGAATGGATTTCCGCAGTCAAGGACGAACTCGAGATCGAGCTCGACGTCGACACCCGCGGCCTGCTCGACCTCGCCCGCGACGCCGCCCACGGTGTGGACCGGCCGGCGGCGCCGCTGACCACCTTCCTCGTCGGCTACGCGGCCGCACGGGCGGGCGGCGGCCCCGAGGCGGTCGCCGAGGCCGCCCGCAAGGCCGCGGCCCTCGCCGTCCGCTGGGCGGAGGAGAGCGCCTCCGAGGCCCAGTCCTCCGGTACCGGGCCCGGGGCCACTCCCCGCAACGGTGACGTCGCCCCCGACGCGACGCCCGACACCCGCCCGGACGCCGGATGACCCCGCACGGCACACGCGCCGGTGAGGACGCCGAGGACCTCGACGTCGAGGAGGTGCTCGCCCTCGTGAACAACAGCAACGGCCTGCCCGGCCCCGCCGAACCAGGTGAGACGGACAGCCGCCGCGCCTCCGGCCGGCCGGACACCCCTGCCCGGCCGGACACCCGCCACCACGCCACCCCCTGGCCGGAGGCCCGGGCCACCGCCGAACGCGCCGCCCGGAGCACCGCCCGGCCCACCCGCCGCCGGCCCGTCTCCGTGCCGCTCGAAGCCGCCCTCGGCCTCACCCTGGCCGCCCCGCTCGACGCCCTCACCGACCTCCCCTCCTTCGACACCTCCGCGATGGACGGCTGGGCGGTCGCCGGGCCCGCCCCCTGGCACGTCCGGGACGACGGCGTCCTGGCCGGGCACGCCGCGCCCGAGCCCCTGACCGACGGCGAGGCCGTCCGGATCGCCACCGGCGCCCGCATCCCCCCGGACACCACCGCCGTTCTGCGCAGCGAGCACGGCCGCACCGACGACAAGGGCCACCTGTACGCGACCAGGGACGTCGTCACCGGCCAGGAGATCCGCCCGCGCGGCCAGGAGTGCCGCAGCGGCGACCAGTTGCTCCCCGTAGGCACCCTCGTCACCCCGGCCGTACTCGGGCTCGCCGCGGCGGCCGGGTACGACACCGTCACCGCCGTCCCCCGCCCTCGTGCCGAAGTCCTCGTCCTCGGCGACGAGTTGCTCACCGAGGGACGGCCGCACGACGGTCTGATCCGGGACGCGCTCGGCCCGATGCTGCCGCCCTGGCTGCGGGCACTCGGCGCCGAGGTCACCGCCGTACGACGGATCCGCGACGACGCCGATGCCCTGCACCGGGCGCTCACCACGTCCGACGCCGATGTCGTCGTCACCACCGGCGGCACCGCCGCGGGCCCCGTCGACCACGTCCACCCCACGCTGCGCCGCATCGGTGCCGAACTCCTCGTGGACGGCGTCCAGGTACGCCCCGGCCACCCCATGCTGCTGGCGCGCCTCACGGAGGACCAGCACCTCGTCGGCCTGCCGGGCAATCCGCTCGCCGCCGTCTCCGGACTGCTGACACTCGCCGAGCCGTTGCTGCGGACCCTCGCGGCCCGCCCGGCCCCGGAGCCGTACACGCTGCCGCTCAGGGACGCCGTGCACGGGCACCCGTACGACACCCGGCTCATCCCGGTCGTTCTGCGGGGTGACCAGGCCGTGCCGCTGCACTACAACGGACCGGCCATGCTGCGCGGCATCGCGGCGGCCGACGCGCTGGCCGTCGTCACCCCGGGCGGTGCCCGCGCGGGGCAGGAGGCGGAACTGCTCGACCTGCCCTGGGCGTCCGGAGGAATCGGGGTGTGTTTCACGTGAAACTTCCGGGCCAGGACGCGATCGCCCGCCAGGCGGACGAGCACCTGGTGACCCATCGGGTGAAACTCCCGAGGAAAGTGGTGGAGCACCCGATCGGCCAGGTCGCCAAGCGGCTCTCCATGGCACTGGGGGTCCTCGTCGTGACCGCGCTGATCGTCTACGCCGACCGTGACGGCTACAACGACAACGGGGGCGGTGGCGTCACGCTGCTCGACGCGTTCTACTACGCGACCGTCACCCTCTCCACCACCGGCTACGGCGACATCACCCCCGCCAGCGACACCGCCCGGCTCACGAACATCCTCGTCGTCACGCCCCTGCGCGTGCTGTTCCTGATCATCCTGGTCGGCACCACCCTCGAAGCCCTCACCGAACGCACCCGGGAGGAGTGGCGACTGACCCGCTGGAGGTCCACCTTGCGCGATCACACCGTCGTCATCGGATTCGGCACGAAGGGCAGGTCGGCGATCCGGACCGTCTGTGCGACGGGGCTGAAGAAGGAACAGGTCGTCGTGGTCGACCCCAGCTCCAAGGTGATCGACGCCGCGACCGCCGAGGGGTACGCGGGCATCGTCGGGGACGCGACCCGCAGCGAGGTGCTGAAGCGGGCCGAGGTGCACAAGGCGCGCCAGATCATCATCGCGACACAGCGCGACGACACGGCCGTCCTGGTGGCGCTGACGGCCCGGCAGCTCAATCGCGGAGCGAAGATCGTGGCCGCCGTGCGGGAGGAGGAGAACGCGCCCCTGCTGAAGCAGTCCGGCGCCGACGCGGTCATCACCAGTGCCAGCGCCGCCGGCCGTCTGCTCGGCCTGTCGGTGCTCAGCCCCTCCGCCGGCATGGTGATGGAGGACCTCATCCAGCAGGGCAGCGGGCTCGACATCGTCGAACGGCCGGTGGTCAAGGCCGAGGTGGGCAAGACCCCGCGGGAGATCACCGACCTGGTGGTGAGCGTCATACGCGGTCACCGGGTGCTCGGCTACGACGATCCGGCCGTCGGGACGCTGGAGCTGACCGACCGGCTCATCACGATCGTGCGGGCGACGCCCGGCTCACAGATCGCGCCCGACTTCCGGCCGATGCCGCCCATGCCGCGCAACTGACCGGCACGGCACCGGACGGACACGCCCCACGCCTACTTCCGGTTGTAGAGCCGCATCGTGATCGGCCCGAAGACCAGCACGAACAGGCCGGCCCAGCCCAGCGCCCAGGCGACCTCGGCGGTCGGCCAGTCACCGCCCATCAGTCCGCGCACCGCCGACGCCAGATGGGTGATGGGGCTGTTGTTGACGAAGGCCTGGAGCCAGCCCGGCATGGTCTTCGGGTCGACGAAGACGTTGGACAGGAAGGTGAGGGGGAAGATCACCATCATGCTGACGCCCATCACCGACTTCTCGGTGCGCAGCATCAGCCCGAACATGGTCCAGATCCACGAGAAGGCGAACGAGAAGAGCACCAGCAGGGCGATCCCGGCGAGCACCCCGCCGACTCCGCCGTCCGGCCGGTAGCCGAGGATGATGCCGACGGTGAGCATCACGGCGGACGCGATCGTGTACCGCAGGGCGTCGCCGAGCAGATAGCCGACCATCGTCGAGGGCCGCCAGATCGGCAGGCTGCGGAACCGGTCGAAGACGCCCTTCTCGATGTCGGTGTTGACCGAGACGCCCGTGTACATCGTGATCATGACGACCGACATCACGAGGATGCCCGGCAGCAGGAACTGGATGTACTCCTTCGGCGAGCCGGCCAGCGCCCCGCCGAACAGGTACGTGTACATCAGCACCATCATGATCGGGAACGCCGTGACGTCGAAGAGCTGCTCCGGCACGTGCTTGATCTTGAGGATCGCCCGCCAGCCGAAGGTCATCGAGGTCGACCAGGCGCTGGGCCGGGGCGGACGCTCCTTGGAGATGAGCAGCGCGGCGAGGGATTCGGCGCTGACCGGGGCGAGTTCCTTGCTCTCGGTGCTCGTCGCGGTGCTCATGCCGCCACCTCGTCCTTCGGGTCGTGGGAGTGGTCGGAGCCGTCGGCGTGGCCGGAGTCGTGCGTGTCGTGTCCGGTGAGGGCGAGGAACACCTCGTCCAGGCTGGGCTGGCCCAGTGAGAAGTTGTCGACGGTGATCCCGGCGCGGGCCAGCTCGCCCAGCGCGCGGGACGCCTGCTCGGCGGCGTTGTCGTCGCTCGCCGCCGCACCGAGGCGGGCGGTCAGGGCCACCGGGTCGGATTCCAGCTGCACCTGCGCGTCGAGGACCCGGCGCAGCAGGTCCGCCGCCAGGTCCCGGCGGTCCGGATCCCTCAGCCGCAGATGGACGGATCCGGCGCCGACGGACGACTTCAGCTCGCCCTTGGTGCCCTCGGCGATCACCCGGCCGCGGTCGATGACGGCGATCCGGGACGCCAGCTGGTCGGCCTCGTCCAGATACTGCGTGGTCAGCAGCACGGTGGTGCCCTGGGCGACGACGGCCCGCACGATGTCCCAGACCTGGTTGCGGCTGCGCGGGTCGAGGCCGGTCGTCGGCTCGTCGAGGAACAGCAGGTCGGGGGTGTTGAGGATGGACGCGGCGATGTCGATGCGGCGCCGCATGCCGCCCGAGTACTGCTTGACCTGCTTCCCGGCCGCCTCGGTGAGCCCGAAGGCCTCCAGGAGCTGGGCGGCGCGGTTCCGGGCGGCCTTCTTGTGGTGGCCGAGCAGCCGGCCCAGCAGGACCAGGTTCTCGGTGCCGGTGAGGTCCTCGTCCACCGACGCGTACTGGCCGGTGAGGCTCACCCGGCCGCGCACCTCGTCGGCTTCGCGGACGACGTCGTGGCCGAAGACATGGGCCTCGCCGCCGTCCGGACGGAGCAGCGTGGCGAGCATCTTCACGGTGGTGGTCTTGCCCGCGCCGTTCGGGCCGAGGACGCCGTAGACCGTGCCCGCGGGCACGGAGAGATCCACTCCGTCGACCGCCCTCGTCTCGCCGAAGGTCTTCACCAGTCCCGCGGTCTCGATCGCCATGCCGGACGTCTGCGTGCTCATGTGCCGGTTCCTTCCGCCTACGTGGGCTACGCATGGGGAGACCTTCACCGTCACGCAAACTCATCGGTCCCGCACACGGATGCCTGCCAGGACCGGCCCCAAGACGGAGGCGGGGGCGCAGGGGCGTCGGCCCGGCGACCGAGGAGTACCGTCCCCTTCATGCATGCGATCACGATTCCCGAACCTGGTGGGCCCGAGGCGCTGGTCTGGGACGAGGTCCCGGATCCCGTGCCCGGCGAGGGCGAGGTCCTGGTCGAGGTGGCGGCCGGTGCCGTCAACCGGGCCGACATCCTGCAACGGCAGGGCTTCTACGACCCGCCGCCCGGCGCGTCCCCCTACCCCGGCCTGGAGTGCTCCGGGCGGATCGCCGAGATCGGCCCCGGCGTCTCCGGCTGGAACACCGGCGACGAGGTGTGCGCACTGCTCTCCGGCGGCGGCTACGCCGAGAAGGTGGTCGTCCCGGCCGGACAACTGCTACCCGTGCCGGAGGGCGTCGGCCTGACGCGGGCCGCGGCCCTGCCCGAGGTGACCTGCACCGTCTGGTCGAACGTCTTCATGATCGCCCACCTGCGCCCGGGCGAGACGCTGCTCGTGCACGGCGGCTCCAGCGGCATCGGCACGATGGCGATCCAGCTGGCCAAGGCCGTCGGCGCGCGGGTGGCGGTCACGGCCGGCACGAAGGAGAAGCTCGACCGGTGCGCCGAACTGGGCGCAGACATCCTGGTCAACTACCGCGAGCAGGACTTCGTCGAGGAGGTCCGGAAGGCCACGGACGGCGCCGGTGCCGACGTCATCCTCGACAACATGGGCGCCAAGTACCTGGAGCGCAATGTCAGGGCCCTCGCCGTCAACGGCCGGCTCGCGATCATCGGCATGCAGGGCGGCATCAAGGGCGAGCTGAACATCGGCGCCCTGCTCGCCAAGCGCGCCGCCATCAGCGCGACGTCCCTGCGCGCCCGGCCGCTGGAGGAGAAGGCGGCCATCGTCGCGGCCGTGCGGGAACACGTCTGGCCCCTGTTCGCCGGCGGCCACCTGCGCCCGGTCGTCGACCGCGAGCTCCCGATGCCGGAGGCGGCCGCCGCCCACCGGGTCGTGGAGGAGAGCGGCCACATCGGCAAGGTGCTGCTGATCACCCCGCAGGGCGCCTGAGACGGCAGGTCCTAGACCCGCCGCAGCCGCAGGGCGAAGAAGGCGAGTCCGAGGCCGAGGCCGATCAGCACCAGGCCGCTGCCCAGCGGCAGGATGCGCAGGACCGGCCCGACGGGGCGGTCGGCGCGAGCGGCGGTGGCTTCCCGTACGGGCTGCTCCGTCGCGGCGGAGGGTTCGGGGACGGTTTCCCGGGGCTCCTCGGGGGCGGCGGTGGCCTCACCGGCGCCCCGCTCCTCCTCCGGCCGTCCCGGCCGCTGTCGCCCCTCACCGGCCCGGCTCCCGGCCCGCGAGGGCTCACCCGGGTCGGAGGGGGCGGCGAAGGCACCTCCCCCGGGGTCTTCGTACGACCGGACGGACTGGACAGCTCCGTACGAGGCGCCGGCCCCGTACGGTGAGACGACCGCACCCGCCCCCAGGGCGACCACCAGTCCCGTCGCCCGCAGTGCGCGTTGCCATGGAGTCACGTGGGTGACCCCCTCCCGCCGTGCCCGGTAGGGCAAGATCGGCAAGTTCGGTCAGATCAAGGCAATCAGCCTCACATCGCCCCACGCGTCCGGCACTCCGGGTTGGGCCGACAGGCGGAACCGCGTCCGGCCGCCGCACCTGACCCGGGAGCCGGATTCACCCGTTGGTGAGCAACCTCGGGCCCGGCCCACACGTCTCCTCCAACACGGTGGATCAGCCTCCCGCGGGGGCACCACAGAGGTGAGGTGCAGGCGTGCGAGAGAATGGCGGCATGGAGATGCCGAGGAACGAAAGGTCGCCGGAGAACCCGCAGATCCTGGTCGTGGGCCAGGACGGCATGGCGCTCAGCGGCGGCGGCGCAGACGAGGACTCCCGCGAGACTCCGGTCACGGAACAGGTGGAGCAGCCCGCGAAGGTCATGCGGATCGGCAGCATGATCAAGCAGCTTCTGGAAGAAGTGCGCGCGGCTCCCCTGGACGAGGCCAGCCGGGTCCGGCTCAAGGAGATCCACGCCAGCTCGGTGAAGGAGCTGGAGGACGGTCTGGCCCCGGAGCTGGTCGAGGAGCTGGAGCGGCTCTCCCTGCCCTTCACGGACGAGACGACCCCGAGCGACGCGGAGCTGCGCATCGCGCAGGCGCAGCTGGTCGGCTGGCTGGAGGGCCTCTTCCACGGGATCCAGACCACGCTGTTCGCCCAGCAGATGGCGGCCCGCGCCCAGCTGGAGCAGATGCGCCGCGCCCTCCCGCCGGGCGTCGGTGACGGCCTCGACGAGCAGCCCCCGGGCGGCCGTTCAGCCGGCCGAACGGGCGGGCCGTACCTGTAACGCGTCCGCGTACCGGCCAAGCGAAGGGCCCGGCAGCCTCGGCTGCCGGGCCCTTCGCGCAGGCGGGTCAGGCCGGCGGGTTGCCCGTGGAGACGCCGAGTTCGATCTGGGGCATGTTCTTCGGGTCCACGTCGGTGCCGGCGGACGGGAACTGGTTCATGACCGCGCCGTCGCCGTAGGTGTTCTCGTCCAGCTTGTTGATCTTCTTCTCCCAGCCGGCCGCCTGGAGGCAGGCCTTGACCGAGGTGATGTCCTTGAACTTGAAGTCGGGCATCCGGATCTTGTCGGGGTCGTTGTACGACTCCTGCGGTTCCGTGCACTCCTCGGTGTCGATCGTCTTCGAGGTGTCCGGCCCGCGGTATCCCGGCTTCTTGGCCGCCGAGGCCGACGCGCTCGCGCTGCTGCCCCCGCCGCCCTGGTCGTCCTCGCCGCCGCCGTTCATCAGCAGGGCCGCGACCAGACCGCCGACCGCGACGACGGACACCACGACCGAGCCGATGATCACCGGCTTGTTGCTCTTGCCGCCGCCTGCGGAGACCTGCGCGGTCTGCGGCGAGAGGTTGTACGGCGGCGGGGTCGACGGACCCTGCTGCGGGGAGTACGCGCCGGGGGACGGCGTCTGGTAGCCGCCCTGCTGCGGGTAGCCGTAGGCCGGGGACGGCGCCGCCGGGGCGGGCGTGCCGTACGGGTTCGGGGGCGGGGTCGGCTGGTACGGCGTCTGCACCTGGCCCGACGGCGCCGGGGTCGCCTGGTCGACCGGCGGGAACACGGCCGAGCCGACACCCGCCCCGCTCGGGGCCTGCGTGCCCGGCACGATGCTCGGCGGGGCGGCCTGGAAGGACGACGCCACACGCAGGCACTCGTCGCGCATGGCCTCGGAGCTGGGGAAGCGCTCGTTCGGGTTCTTCTTCAGCGCGCGGGCGATCAGCGCGTCCACGGCCGGGGGCAGCGCGCGGTTGACCGAGGACGGAACCGGCGGCTCCTCCTGCACGTGCGCATACGCGATGGCCAGTGGCGAGTCCGCGTCGAACGGCAGCCGCCCGGTGACCAGTTGGAACAGCATGATGCCGACCGAGTACAGGTCGGAGCGGGCGTCCACACCGCGGCCGAGGGCCTGTTCCGGCGAGAGGTACTGCGGGGTGCCGACGACCATGCCGGTCTGCGTCATCGACGTCACACCGGACTGCATGGCGCGGGCGATGCCGAAGTCCATGACCTTGACCACGCCGCGCTTGGTCATCATCACGTTGCCCGGCTTGATGTCCCGGTGGACCAGCCCCATCTCGTGGCTGATCTCCAGCGCGGCGAGTACGTCCGCGGTGATCTTCAGCGCCTTGTCGGCGGGCATCGCGCCCTGCTGCCGCACGTCCTCGTCGAGCACCGAGCCCAGCGGGCGGCCCTCGACGTACTCCATGACGATGTACGGCGTCGTCATGCCGTCGAGGGTGTCCTCGCCGGTGTCGAAGACCGAGACGATGTTGGTGTGCGTGAGCTTGGCCACGGACTGGGCCTCGCGGCGGAACCGCTCGCGGAAGGCCTGTTCGCGGCCGAGATCGGTGTGAAGTGTCTTGATCGCGACCTGCCGGTCGAGCACGCTGTCGTACGCGAGGTGCACCGAGGCCATGCCGCCCTGGCCGAGGAGATCACGCAGCTGATAGCGGCCATTGGCGAGCGCCCGCCCCGTGTACTGGCCCTGTGCGCCGTCCTGGCTCATGTTCCGTTTCCCCCGTAGCCCTTGAGGCGCCGCCGACTGTCGCTGATCCGACGCTGATCCGCCTTGATCCGCGTTGATCCAAACCGCCATTCCCGGCCAAGTCTGCCCCAGGGCACTGACACGTCAAGCTCGGTGCCCGTTCCGTGACCGTACGCGAAAGAAGCGTCGCGGAAGCGTTACAGGGGACGTACTGCCGGTCCACAGAATTTGCACGACAGTACGGAGTGAAGGTTTCATGACGCGTCCGTCCCGTGCCGGTCCTGGCACCCCGTCTCGGACCGGCGGCTTGCGCGGAGGCTGTAGCGTGGCCGACGGAGACCGTAACAACACCGCGCGCACCGCGGGCAGAAACGACGGCGAGGACTGATGGCACAGCAGCAGCGCGCTCAGGGCCCGTCCGAACCCGAGGCGACTGGCGGCGGCATGTCGGACGCGCCGGAGTCCTGGGGGAACGGCGGGCTGGTCGGGGACGGCCGGTACCGGCTGACCCACAGACTCGGCCGGGGCGGCATGGCCGAGGTGTTCGCCGCCGAGGACGTCCGCCTCGGGCGCACCGTCGCTGTCAAGCTGCTCCGTTCCGACCTCGCCGAGGACCCGGTGTCCAAGGCGCGCTTCACGCGCGAGGCCCAGTCGGTCGCCGGTCTCAACCACCACGCGATCGTCGCCGTGTACGACTCCGGCGAGGACGTCGTCGGCGGCCAGTCCGTGCCCTACATCGTCATGGAGCTGGTCGAGGGCCGCACGATCCGCGACCTGCTGCTGAACGCCGAGGCGCCGGGCCCGGAGCAGGCCCTGATCATCGTCTCGGGCGTCCTGGAGGCGCTCGCCTATTCGCATCAGCACGGCATCGTGCAC
Organism: Streptomyces africanus; assembly: GCF_030816955.1. NCBI lineage: Bacteria > Bacillati > Actinomycetota > Actinomycetes > Kitasatosporales > Streptomycetaceae > Streptomyces > Streptomyces africanus. The sequence goes on from NZ_JAUSYP010000001.1 coordinate 4,425,332, forward strand.
CGCGACATCAAGCCGGCGAACGTCATCATCACGCACAACGGCGCCGTGAAGGTGATGGACTTCGGCATCGCCCGCGCCCTGCACGGCGCGCAGTCCACGATGACGCAGACCGGCATGGTCATGGGCACCCCGCAGTACCTGTCGCCCGAGCAGGCGCTCGGCAAGGCCGTCGACCACCGTTCCGACCTGTACGCGACGGGCTGTCTGCTCTACGAACTGCTCTCGCTGCGCCCGCCGTTCACCGGCGAGACCCCGCTGTCGGTGGTCTACCAGCACGTCCAGGACATCCCGACGCCTCCCTCCGAGGCCTCCGACGCCTGCCCGCCCGAGCTCGACGGCCTGGTCATGCGCTCCCTCGCCAAGGAGCCGGACGACCGTTTCCAGACGGCCGAGGAGATGCGCGGGCTGGTCCAGTACGCGCTCCAGATGCTCTACGACCAGGGCGGCCACACCGGCACCTGGAACACCGGCCCGGTCGACATGCACGAGGGCCGCCACACCCCGTCGGGCGGCTTCGCCAGTACGGCCGTGATGGGCCACCCCGGGGACGCCTCCGGCACCGCGCAGATCCCGTCGCCGATCCTGCCCGCCGGCTACGGCGGCGGGGACGACGGCGGCTTCGAGGGCCACGGCAACAAGGGCGGCGGCCGCGGCAAGCTGTGGATCCTCGCCGTGCTCGCGGTGATCGCCGTCGCGGCGGGTGTCGCCCTGGCGCTGCAGAACACCGGCGGTGACACGAAGGGGCCCGGCACCAAGCAGTCGCCGACCACCTCGCAGACGACCGAGAAGAAGACGCCCAGCGAGACGCCGAGCGACGAGCCGACCGACGAGCCGACCGACACGTCCACGGACGACGGCACCGGCACGAGCTCCGGCGGCGGCCAGTGGACGCCGTCGTACACCCCCTCCTACACGCCGTCGCAGAGCGCTCCCCAGACGCCCACCGGCCAGCCGACGGGCCAGCCCACCACCCAGGAGCCGACCGACGAGCCCACGGACTCGGAGCCCTCGGACCCGGCGACGCCGCCGGACGACACGGGCGGCACCGACGCGGGCGGCGCGACCGGTGTCGTCGGAGGCGGCGCGGGCGGCGACGGCGGCTGACCCGACGCCGGCTCCCCGAAGGGGAACGCCGGGACGAAACGGATGATCCACGCGCGCGTGGGACCCGGAAACGGGCTCCACGCGCGCGTGCCGTTTCGCCGCGCCGGAAAGTGGACTCTTCCCGTGACGTGGGTCACCGGGTTAACGTGCGGTTGCTCCGGCCTCCTGCAAGGCTGTGACCAGGGCCCCTTCCACACCTTCCCGATTTACTTGGATATCCAAGCAAAATCGCAGGTCAGAGGGGGTTTCACAGAAATGTGATGCACTGGGTAACGTGCCCTTTGCAGGGCGCTCGCCGGGGCACCTGTCACGCCTGTTCCCGGCCGAGTGGCACCCACCCCGTGCCCGGTGGTCGAGAACAGGTGAGCCGCACTGGCCTACCGGCAACCCCGGGGGCCGGACCGACGGAGGAGCACACGTGACCGTGGAGAGCACTGCCGCGCGCACACCGCGACGCAGCGCCGGAAGCAAGGCCGGCACCACCGGCACCAAGCGCACCACCCGCACGACCGCCAAGAAGGACGCCGGCGCCGAGCCCCAGCTCGTGCAGCTGCTGACGCCCGAGGGCAAGCGGGTCAAGAACGCCGAGTACGACAAGTACGTCGCCGGTGTCACCCCGGAAGAGCTCCGCGGCCTGTACCGCGACATGGTGCTCACCCGCCGCTTCGACGCCGAGGCGACCTCCCTGCAGCGCCAGGGCGAGCTGGGCCTGTGGGCCTCGCTGCTCGGCCAGGAGGCCGCCCAGATCGGCTCCGGCCGGGCCCTGCGCGACGACGACTACGTCTTCCCCACCTACCGCGAGCACGGTGTCGCCTGGTGCCGGGGCGTGGACCCGACCAACCTGCTCGGCATGTTCCGCGGCGTGAACAACGGCGGCTGGGACCCGAACGGCAACAACTTCCAGCTCTACACGATCGTCATCGGCTCCCAGACGCTGCACGCCACCGGCTACGCCATGGGCATCGCCAAGGACGGCGCGGACAGCGCGGTGATCGCCTACTTCGGCGACGGCGCCTCCAGCCAGGGCGACGTGGCCGAATCGTTCACCTTCTCCGCGGTCTACAACGCCCCCGTCGTGTTCTTCTGCCAGAACAACCAGTGGGCCATCTCCGAGCCGACCGAGAAGCAGTCCCGCGTGCCGATCTACCAGCGCGCGCAGGGCTTCGGCTTCCCGGGCGTCCGCGTGGACGGCAACGACGTGCTCGGCTGCCTCGCGGTCACCCGGTGGGCCCTGGAGCGGGCCCGCGCCGGCGAGGGCCCGACCCTCGTCGAGGCGTTCACCTACCGCATGGGCGCCCACACCACCTCCGACGACCCGACCCGGTACCGGGGCGACGAGGAGCGCCAGGCCTGGGAGGCCAAGGACCCGATCCTGCGCCTTCGCCGCTATCTGGAGGCCTCAAACCACGCGGACGAGGGATTCTTCGCGGAACTGGAGGCCGAGTCCGAGGCGTTGGGCAAACGAGTGCGCGAGGCGGTCCGTGCCATGCCGGACCCGGACCACTTCGCCATCTTCGAGAACGCCTACGCGGACGGACACGCGCTCGTCGACGAGGAGCGTGCCCAGTTCGCCGCGTACCAGGCGTCGTTCGCCGACGAGGGGGGTAACTGAGATGGCCGACAAGATGGCCCTGGCCAAGGCGATCAACGAGTCGCTGCGCCGCGCCCTGGACTCCGACCCCAAGGTCCTGATCATGGGCGAGGACGTCGGCAAGCTCGGCGGTGTGTTCCGTGTGACGGACGGCCTCCAGAAGGACTTCGGCGAGAGCCGCGTCATCGACACCCCGCTGGCCGAGTCGGGCATCGTCGGCACGGCGATCGGCCTGGCCCTGCGCGGCTACCGCCCGGTCGTGGAGATCCAGTTCGACGGCTTCGTCTTCCCGGCCTACGACCAGATCGTCACGCAGCTCGCCAAGATGCACGCCCGCTCGCTGGGCAAGGTCAAGCTCCCGGTCGTCGTGCGCATCCCCTACGGCGGCGGCATCGGCGCGGTGGAGCACCACTCGGAGTCCCCCGAGTCGCTGTTCGCGCACGTGGCGGGCCTGAAGGTGGTCAGCCCCTCGAACGCGTCGGACGCGTACTGGATGATGCAGCAGGCCATCCAGAGCGACGACCCGGTGATCTTCTTCGAGCCCAAGCGCCGCTACTGGGACAAGGGCGAGGTCAACCCGGAGGCGATCCCGGGCCCGTTGCACAAGGCCCAGGTGGTCCGCGAGGGCACCGACCTCACCCTCGCCGCCTACGGCCCGATGGTGAAGCTCTGCCAGGAGGTCGCCGACGCGGCCGCCGAGGAGGGCAGGAACCTGGAGGTCCTCGACCTGCGCTCGGTCTCCCCGATCGACTTCGACTCGATCCAGGCGTCGGTGGAGAAGACGCGCCGCCTGGTCGTCGTCCACGAGGCACCGGTGTTCTTCGGCTCGGGCGCCGAGATCGCCGCGCGGATCACGGAGCGCTGCTTCTACCACCTGGAGGCCCCGGTGCTCCGGGTCGGCGGCTACCACGCGCCGTACCCGCCGGCCCGCCTGGAGGAGGAGTATCTGCCGAACCTGGACCGGGTGCTGGATGCCGTCGACCGCTCGCTGGCGTACTGAGGAGAGGGTCGTGACGACGATGACGGAAGCGTCCGTACGCGAGTTCAAGATGCCCGACGTGGGCGAGGGACTCACCGAGGCGGAGATCCTCAAGTGGTTCGTCCAGCCCGGCGACACGGTCACGGACGGCCAGGTGGTGTGCGAGGTCGAGACGGCGAAGGCGGCCGTCGAGCTGCCCATCCCGTACGACGGCGTGGTCCGGGAGCTGCACTTCCCGGAGGGCACCACGGTCGACGTGGGCACGGCGATCATCGCGGTGGACGTGAGCGGAGGCACCGCCCCCGATACCGAGCAGCCCGCGCCCGCCGCCGAGCAGCCCGCGGCGCCCTCGCCCGCCGAGGAGCCGAAGGCGCAGGGCTCCGGCCGCCAGCCGGTCCTGGTCGGCTACGGGGTGGCGGCATCGTCCACCCGCCGTCGCCCGCGCAAGGGCCCCGAGGTCCCCGTCCAGCAGGCCTCGACAGCGATCCAGACGGAGCTGAACGGCCACGGGGCGGCGCCCCCGGCCGCCCCCGCCGGCCGGGAACGCCCTCTCGCCAAGCCTCCGGTCCGCAAGCTGGCCAAGGACCTGGGCGTCGATCTGACGACGGTCGTCCCGACCGGCCCGGACGGCATCATCACCCGCGAGGACGTGCACGCGGCGGTGCCCGGACAGCAGACCGCGCAGCCGGAGGCCCCCGTGGCCACCGCCCCGGCCCCCGCGCCGGCAGCGGTGTCGTACGACACCACGCGTGAGACCCGTGTCCCGATCAAGGGCGTCCGCAAGGCGACGGCGGCGGCGATGGTCGGCTCGGCGTTCACCGCGCCGCATGTCACGGAGTTCGTGACCGTCGACGTGACGCGCACGATGAAGCTCGTCGAGGAGCTGAAGGAGGACAAGGAGTTCGCGGGCCTGCGCGTGAACCCCCTCCTGCTGATCGCCAAGGCGCTGCTCGTCGCGATCAAGCGGAACCCGGACATCAACGCCTCCTGGGACGAGGCCGCCCAGGAGATCGTGGTCAAGCACTACGTGAACCTGGGCATCGCGGCGGCGACCCCGCGCGGCCTGATCGTGCCGAACATCAAGGACGCCCACGCCAAGACGCTGCCGCAGCTGGCCGAGTCGCTGGGCGAACTGGTGTCGACCGCCAGGGACGGCAAGACGTCCCCGGCGGCCATGCAGGGCGGCACGGTGACGATCACCAACGTCGGCGTCTTCGGTGTCGACACGGGCACGCCGATCCTCAACCCCGGCGAGTCCGCGATCCTCGCGGTCGGTGCGATCAAGCTCCAGCCGTGGGTCCACAAGGGCAAGGTGAAGCCCCGTCAGGTCACCACGCTGGCCCTGTCGTTCGACCACCGCCTGGTCGACGGGGAGCTGGGCTCGAAGGTCCTGGCGGACGTGGCGGCGATCCTGGAGCAGCCGAAGCGCCTGATCACCTGGTCGTGAACCGGCCGAGGCGGCCCCCTGCCCACGGGCGGGGGGCCGCCCGCGTCCGCCCGCAGGGTGAACCAGCGGTACGCCGAAGAGCACAAGAAGCTCCGCAGACCCGCCCAAGTACCCCACAGTAAGCGGTTTAGCCGGACATACGATCACTCTTCATGCGCGACCCCATGGTGCTCAGGGCCCAGAGATTCGTGAACTCCGTCTACGGCAGCCGTATCGGTACCACCGTGGAGGAAACCGGCGAGACCGACTGGGCGACCCTCTACGCCCTGACCCGTGCCCTCCAGTACGAGCTGGGCATCACGGCACTGTCCGACAACTTCGGGCCCGGCACCCTCTCGGCGCTGACCGCCAAGTACCCCAAGCTCAACGCGGACACCGTCCCCTCCCCCGACTTCTGCCGCATCGTCCAGTCCGGCCTGTACTGCAAGGGCTACGACGGCGGCGACCTGGACGGCACGTACGGCGAGCGGGTCCGGGCCGCCGTCACGAAGCTCAAGACCGACATGGGCGTCGAACAGGCCTTCCCCGGCGCCGATCTGACGCCCAAGGTGTTCAAGGCGCTCCTGACGATGGACTCGTACGTCCTCGGCCCCTCCGGCACCCGCCAGGTCCGCGAGGTGCAGCAGTGGCTCAACGGGCGCTACCTGAACCGGCAGGACTTCTTCGCCGTCGCCTGCGACGGGCGCGTCTCCCGGGACCTGGCCCGGGCGCTGGTCTTCGGCACGCAGTACGAGCTCGGCATGGCCGACGGCACCGCCAACGGCAACTTCGGGCCCGGCACCCAGTCCGCCCTGAAGGCGCACCCCGTGCGGCAGGGCGACCAGGGCGTCCACGTGCAGTTGTTCTCCGCCGGGATGGTCGTGAACCGGCGGCCCGTCGCCCTCACCGACACCTTCGACTCCTACCTCGCCGCGGCCGTCCGGTCCTTCCAGACCTTCGTCGCTCTCCCGGCCACGGGCGAGGGCGACTTCGCGACCTTCGCCTCGCTCCTGGCGTCCTATGGCGACCAGTCGCGCCAGGGCAAGGCCTGCGACACCATCGCCAAGGTCACCCCGGCCCGGGCGGCGGCCCTCAAGGCCGCCGGGATCACTCACGTCGGCCGCTACCTCACCAACCCGAGCGCCACGTCCCTGCCGGAGAAGGCCATCCAGCCGGGCGAGTTGCAGGTCTTCGCCCAGCAGGGCCTGCGCTGCTTCCCGATCTACCAGACCGTCAACAACGACGCCTCGGACTTCGACTACGTCGCCGGGCGGACGGCCGGGTACGCGGCGGTCAACGCCGCCCTCGACCACGGCTTCAAGAGGGGCACCCGGATCTTCTTCGCCGTCGACTTCGACGCGATCGACACCGAGATCACCGCGAGCGTCCTGCCTCACTTCAAGGGCATCAAGGAGGCGATGGCGGACTCCGGCCACCCGTACGAGATCGGCGTCTACGGCTCCCGCAACGTCTGCGCGCAGGTCGGCTCGGCCGGCTACTCGACGGCGAGCTTCGTCGCCGACATGTCCCCGGGCTTCGACGGCAACGCCGGGCGCCCGCTGCCGAAGGACTGGGCCTACGACCAGTTCGTCATCCGCACCCTCGGCTCGGGCGACGGGCAGCTGGAGGTCGACGTCGACATCGCCTCGGGCCGTGACACCGGGCAGGGCTCCTTCGACCGGCCGCGGCCGGCCGCCCGGGACGTCGCCCTCGACGAGAGCCAGGTGCCGGCGCTGCGGGCCGACCTCGCGCGCTACATGCGGTCGATCGGGCGCCCGGACCTGGGCGGCGTCGGCAGCGACGCGCGGCTCTGCACCAACGCCCAGGCCGTCGAGGTGATCCAGGACCAGGACGGGCTGATCACCGAGCTGTCGCACACGTACACGATGCGCAAGGCGCTGATCCAGACGGCCGTCTACTGGGCCCTGCGCGACTACAGCCTCGCCGACCAGGCCACCGACCAGCAGGTCGCCGACCACCACCAAACCGGCTCCGGCCAGGTCAGGGACTCGCACACCGGCATCGGGCAGATCAGCGGCGCCGACGCCATCCAGGCCTGGAACCACTGCATCGGCTGGGGTTTCACCACCGGCGACCGTCGCGACCCGGCCAAGGACGCCGACCTCTGGTCGGTGTGGCAGCAGCTGAGCAAGGACAACGCCTTCAGCGTGCGCACCGCGGCCCTGGTCCACCTGTGGGGCACCCGGGGCAGGCCCGGCGGCCAACTGCCCCCCGGCGACCGCGTCACCACCCCGCGGTCCATGCGCCTGGACCTCGCCGAGTTCGAGATCACCGAGCTGTTGCGCCGCTACCGGGCCTGGGACCCCGACGTGGAGGCGCAGACGCACCAGAGCCTGGCCGTCTACCAGATCTTCGAGAAGTACAACAGCATCGCCCGCAACGCGTGAAGCGTCGCCGCAACGCGTGAATCGCTGGAATGAGAGCCCGTTGAACCTCAACCTCCCCCACCTACCCCGTCGCGCCCGCAGACGGCCCGGACCGGCAGCCGCGCACCGCCGCGGCCTGTCTCGCCGCGCCCTGCTCGGCCGTATCGCCGCCGTCGGCGGCGCCGTGGGCGTCGCCGCCCTGCCCGTCTCGCACTTCCTGTCCCAGGCGTACGCCGACGCGCACAACCCCATCCCGGGCCGCGTGCGGGACGCCCTGCGCAGCGCGCAGGACCGGACCCGGCGCGTGCTGGCCGGTTCGCGCTCCCACAACGGCTGGGAGATGGAGAACGTCGCGGACGACGGCGGCACCGTCTACACCCGTCCCGTGCCCGGCACCCCGCTCAAGGGCATCGCCGTGCGCATGGGCGACGTGGAGGCCGTCCTCGTCCACCTGGTGCGCCGGTTCCACTACGAGGTCGACACCCTGCGCCGGGGCGACGTCGCCGGCTGGCACGACCCGTCCGGCGTCGGCAAGGGCAGGCCGGAGTCCAACCTGGCGTCCGGCACGGCGGTGCGGATCCGGCCGGGCTCCTACCCGCGCGGCGTCCGGGGCGGCTTCTTCCCGCAGCAGGAGGTCGTGATCCGCGACATCCTCGCCGAGCTCGACGGCGTCGTCCGCTGGGGCGGCGACGACGCCACGCCCGACGAGTCCCTGTTCTCCATCGACGTACGGCCCGGCGACAAGCGGCTGGCCGAGGTCGCGGCGCGGATCCGGGGCTGGCAGCTGGAGCCGGGAGCCGGTGCGGGCGCCCCGGTGAACGTGCTGGCCGGCGGCCGGCGCAAGGCGGCCCGGGCGCTGGAGCGCCGTCAGCGCGCCGCCGCGTGACGAGCGAAAGGGGGCTCACCGCCATCGGCGGTGAGCCCCCTTCGTGGTGCCGGTCCTGCTTGCCGCTACTTCGCGAAGCCGTAGTTCATCAGCTTCGTGGCGTCCGTCTTCCGCGCGGTCTTGTCGGTCGACGCGAGGACCGTGCCGATGACCGTCTTGCCGTTGCGGGTGGCGGCGAAGACCAGGCAGAACCCGGCCTCCGGGCCGGAGCCGGTCTTCACACCGATCGCGCCGGTGTAGCTGCTCAGCAGCGGGTTGGTGTTCTCCCACGGGGCCATCGTCCGCGTGCCGCCGGACTTCGTGGTCGTCTTCGCCGTGTACTTCTTCGTCTTGACGACCGTGCGGAACGTGGAGTTCTTCATCGCGCTGCTGGCGAGCTTCGTCAGGTCGCGCGGTGTCGAGTAGTTGGCGCCCTTGCCGATGCCGTCGAACGAGTCGAAGTGGGTGTTCTTCAGACCCAGGTCCTTGGCGGTGGTGTTCATCTTGCCGATGAACGACTTCACGCGCGCCGCCCGCGTCGAGCCCGAGCCGAACTTGTCGGCGAGCGCGTACGCCGCGTCGCAGCCGGACGGCAGCATCAGCCCGTACAGCAGCTGGCGGACCGTGACCTTGTCACCGACGATCAGCTTGGCGTTCGACGCCCAGTTGTTGTCGACGATGTAGTCGCTGTACGCCTTCTGGATCGTGACCTTGCTGTCCAGGTTGAGCTTCGGCTGCTTCAGCACCACCAGGGCCGTCATGATCTTGGTGGTCGAGCCGGTGGAGCGGCGCGTGTCGGCAGCCTTGGTGTAGAGCGACTTGCCGGTCGCGTTGTTCATCACGTAGCCGCCCTTGGCGGCGATCGTGGGCGCCGTGGCGGCCTGCGCCGGCGCGACGGTGAGGGCTCCGGTCGCGAGCATGGCGCCGGTGGTCACGGCGACAGCCGCAGCTCTGCGGAGACGGGTGCCCTTAATGCCGGTTATCAAGTGAAGTACCCCGATTGCGTCGAATGCCCCAACGGTGCGGCCAAGTTGAGGACGAGGGGAAAGGGGCCGCACGTGTCTGACTCGTAACTAGCACACGTGGTTGTGCCCTTGCCGAGTGGGACCCCCTGTTTGCCACAGACGTGTGACATTCAGGTCCGCATTCTGGACGAATTCCTTCATGCGTCCCTGTTGTATCTATGCTGTCGGCATGACCTTGGCCGTGAAGCAACCCCCCGCCGCCGACCGCGTCTACACCCACGTCAAGCAGGGCGTGCTGGAGCGTCGTTACGAGGGCGGGACCCTGCTCACGGAGGGCGAGCTGGCCGAGGCCGTCGGGGTTTCGCGCACGCCGGTGCGCGAGGCGCTGCTCCGGCTGGAGGCCGAGGGGCTGATCCGGCTCTACCCGAAGAAGGGCGCCCTCGTCCTGCCGGTCTCCGCGCAGGAGATCGCCGACGTCGTCGAGACGCGGCTGCTCGTCGAGGAGCACGCGGCGCGCAAGGCCGTGCCCGCGCCCGCCGGGCTCATCGAGCGCCTGGAGGAGCTGCTGGCCCGGCAGAAGAAGCAGGCCGCCGCCGGAGACCTCGCCGGGGCCGCCGTCACCGACCGCTGCTTCCACGCCGAGATCGTCCGCAGCGGCGGCAATGAGATCCTCTCCCGGCTCTACGACCAGCTGCGCGACCGTCAGCTGCGGATGGGCGTCGCCGTCATGCACTCCCACCCCGACCGGATCGCCAAGACCCTCGCCGAGCACGAGGAGATCCTCGACGCGCTGCGCGCCGGGGACGCCGAGGCGGCCGTCGGGCTGGTCCACCGGCACGTCGGCTGGTTCTCGCACCTGGCCCGGGGGGAGGTCCGATGACCAGCACGACGCTGCCGGGCGATCCGCCCGGCGGCCGGCGCGCGCTGGCCGTCTGGGGCATCGGCGTCTCGGTCTACTTCGTCGCGGTCATCTTCCGCACGTCCCTGGGCGTCGCCGGCCTCGACGCGGCCGACCGCTTCCACGTCAACGCCTCCGCCCTGTCCACCTTCTCCATCCTCCAGTTGCTGGTCTACGCGGGCATGCAGATACCCGTCGGCCTGCTCGTCGACCGGCTCGGCACCAAGAAGGTGCTGGCCCTCGGGGCGGTGCTGTTCACGGCCGGTCAGCTGGGCTTCGCGTTCTCCCCGTCGTACGGCACGGCGCTCGCCTCCCGGGCGCTGCTCGGCTGCGGTGACGCGCTGACGTTCATCAGCGTGCTGCGGCTCGGCACGCGGTGGTTCCCGGCCCGGCGCGGGCCGCTCGTCGCCCAGTTCGCCGGGCTCGTGGGCATGGCGGGCAACCTCGTCTCCACGCTCGTCCTGGCCCGGCTGCTGCACGGCGTCGGCTGGACGCCGGCCTTCGCGGGCAGCGCGGTCGCCGGGGCCGTGGTGTTCGTCCTGGTGCTGCTGTTCCTCAAGGACCACCCGGAGGGCCACGAGCCGGAGCCGCTCCCGCACCAGGGCGCGGCCTACGTACGGCGGCAGATCGCCGCCGCCTGGCGGGAGCCGGGGACGCGGCTCGGACTGTGGGTGCACTTCACGACCCAGTTCCCGGCGATGGTGTTCCTGCTGCTGTGGGGCCTGCCGTTCCTCGTCGAGGCACAGGGCCTGTCCCGGGCCACGGCCGGCGAACTCCTCACCCTGGTCGTGCTGTCGAACATGGTCGTCGGCCTGGTCTACGGGCAGATCGTCGCCCGGCACCACGGGGCGCGGCTGCCGCTCGCGCTCGGCACGGTCGGGACGACGGCGGCCCTGTGGGCGGCGACGCTGGCCTACCCCGGCCCGCACGCCCCGATGTGGCTGCTGATCGTGCTGTGCACGGTGCTCGGGGCATGCGGGCCCGCGTCGATGCTCGGCTTCGACTTCGCCCGCCCGGCGAACCCGCCCGAGCGGCAGGGCACGGCCTCCGGCATCACCAACATGGGCGGCTTCGTGGCCTCCATGACCACGCTGTTCGCGGTCGGGGTGCTGCTGGACGCCACCGGCGACGACTACACCGTGGCCTTCTCGGCGGTGTTCGTCCTCCAGGCGCTCGGGGTCACGCAGATCCTGCGGCTGCGCAAGCAGGCGGCCCGGCGTGAGCGGGAGCGGCTGGTGGCGAGCCGGGTGGAGATGGTGCACGTGCCGGCCTAGGTCAATGGGCCGCCGCTGGAACGAGGGTGAGGTACGCGAGCCCGAGGACGCCGCGGTAGGTGAGCCAGGCGGCTCGGTGCCGGTCGGCGCGCTCCCGGGTCTCGGCGGCCAGGGGGTGGCCGGGGTGCCGGGCGAGCCACACCTCGGTGTCCGCGAGGTACGCCGACTCGAACTCCTCCCATTCGTCGAGGCTCGCGGTCTCCGTCCACTCCGGCCGGAACCCCGCGTTGACGGCCAGGCCGACGAGGGTGGCGAGGTCGGGGTGGTCGTCGGCCTTCGCGTCCGGCCACATGCGGGCCAGCTCGGCATCGGTCGGGGTGCGGTGCCAGAAGCCCTCGCCGAGGAGGACGCGGCCGTGGTCGGTGACGAGCCTGCGCAGTTCGCCGAGGGCCTGGGGCAGTTTCTTGCCGAGGGCTTGGCTTGCGCCTACGCACAGGACGAGGTCGGCGGGGCCGTGGGGGGTGTCGGTGGCGGACTCTTCGAGGAAACGGACTCGGGTCGTCAGGCCTCGTGTCTCTGCTGCCTTCCGGCCGCGGGCCAGGTCGTCGGTGTTGATGTCGATGCCCGTGCCGGTGGCCTCCGGGGTGGCGGCGAGGATGCGGAGCATGAGCTCGCCCCAGCCGCAGCCGATGTCCAGGACGGTTGCGGGGGTGTTGGCGGTCAGGCGCGTCACGAGCTGGTCGGCCCGTGCTTCGGACAGGGGGCCGTGGAAGGTGAGGCGGGTGTGGCGGGGCGGGATTGTCATGCGCAGGGACGGTACGTGGGGCGGTGGGTGGGCGGCATGGGGTTTTCTCCGCACTGTCCGCTGGTGCCGGGGCCGGGTGGGTGCGCAGCTCGGCGCGGCGGGGTGCCGCTGCGCCCCCTCCCCCGAGCCTCCTTCTCCGCTTGAAGAATTCGAACACACCTGCTCACATCGTGTGCAATTCCAGTTGTATGTGATCTTTCACCGCGAGCGGCTACGGAGCATCCATACCGTTTGTCCAGGATGCGCATCACCCAGGCCAAGCGCACCGAGGAACGGGCCTGGCTGGCCGACGTGTCAGCGGTCGCCCTGCAGCAGTCCCTGCGGGACCTGGACGCCGCCTACAAGAACTTTTTCGACAGTCTCAAGGGCAAGCGGCAGGGCCGGAAGGTCGGGCCGCCCCGCTACAAGTCGAAGAAGGACACCCGGCAGTCGATCCGCCTCACCACCAGCGCCTTCTCCTTACAGGGCGACGGCACGGTGTATGTGGCCAAGGTCGGCAACCTCAAGGTCAAGTGGTCCCGCCGGTTACCGGCCCGAGGTCGAGACCGATGCCGGGATCGACCTGGGGTTGTCCGCCTTCGCTGTCCTGTCCGACGGGCGGAAGACTGACAGCCCTCGTTTCCTGCGCCGGGCTGAGAAGAAACTCAGGCGCCTCGGGCGGGAGCTGTCCCGAAAAGTCAAGGGTTCGAAGAACCGAGCCAAGGCCCGCATCAAGATCGCACGCCAGCACGCCAAGGTGGCCAACCGGCGCCGGGACTGGCACCACAAGGCTTCCACGCGGATCATTCGCGACAACCAAGCGGTGTATGTGGAAGACCTCGCGGTGTCGGGCCTCGGCCGCACCCGGCTCGCCAAGTCCGTGCACGACGCGGGATGGTCCGCATTCGTCGGCATGCTGGAATACAAAGCGGTCAAGCACGGCCGCACCTTCGCCAAGGTGGGTCGGGCCTTCCCGTCCTCTCAGGTCTGCTCGGCCTGCGGGTTCCGGGACGGCCCCAAGCCACTACACGTTCGGCAGTGGACGTGCGGCGGATGCGGCACCGTGCATGACCGTGATCACAACGCAGCTCGCAACGTCCTTTTCGAAGGACGTCGTATCGTCGCCGCCGGACGGGCGGAGACGCTAAACGCCCGTGGAGCGCCGGTAAGACGGGCACACGTGCCCGCACAGCGCGGTGAAGCAGGAAGCCCCCGGAAGGGTCAGCCGAGCCAGGCCGGAATCCCTGGACTTCAGGCCAGGGAGCACGTCAATTCGTCACCGTGAAGTTCCTCAGGATCGCCGTCGTCAGGTCCGGGTCGCCCTCCGTCTTCAGGCGGTCGGAGACCGACTCCGGTGTCACGCGGCCGCAGGCCAGGCGGACGTACGTCTCCCAGTCGAGGGTGAGCGTGGCGGCGGGGCCGAGGGCGGGGGCCGTTTCGAGGGTGCCGCGGCCCTGGATGTCGACGCGGATCGTGCGCAGGAACTCGACGGGGCCGTGGACGTCGAAGACGACGGCCGAGCTGCGCGGTGCCTGCGCGTCCTCGGCGACCACGCGCGGGAGTTCGCCGAGGAGCACGTCGCGGGCGACGTGCGCGCCGGGGGAGTCGAGGTTGCCGGGCCGGCCGAGGGCCGTGCGCAGGTCCTGCTCGTGCACCCACACGTCGAAGGCGTGCCGGCGCATGGACTCCTCCAGGGTCAGCTCCGTGCCGAGCGGGCCGCGCACCTTCGTGCCCGGGTCGCGCGACTCGTTGCGCAGCTGGCGGTTGCGGCGGATGACCACGTACTCCAGCTCGGAGGTCATCTCCGGTGCCGTGTGGTGACGGCGGACGTCGACCTGCATCTCCATGTAGCGCTGGTGGTCGTTCGTCACGTGGAACAGGTCGCGCGGCAGCGTGTGGATGGGGCGCGGGTCGCCCAGCATCTCGCAGTCCAGGCCGATGACATGGGAGACCACGTCCCGCACCGACCACCCGGGGCACGGCGTCCGCCGGTTCCACTCGGCCTCCGCGAGCGGCTGGAGCAGCTCGGATATCGCTTCGATGGAGTGGGTCCAGGCGTCGGCGTAGGGCTGGAGGGTGGGATGCAGACTCACGGAACGGGACCCCTCGGCGGTCGGTGCACGGGCAGGTGGTGGCGGTTGCCAGTGGGAGGTGGCGGCTGTCGGCGGGTGTCTTGGCAGCTAAGTTACGCTGCTGTGAGGCACCCCGGCAGTGCTTTCGTGTGACGATCGTAGGCCCGTGGGGAACCCCATGTGGACGGGTCGAATGCCAGGACGGTGGTAGTGTGCGCGCCTCTGTGATCCAGATCGCCGTAGACGAGGGCGAATCGGTCGAATCGCGCCGTCGGCGGGTGGCCTCGATGGTCCGGGAGCAGGCCGGGGCGGATCTCGTCGTCCTGCCGGAGCTGTGGACCACGGGTGCCTTCGCCTACGAGGCGTTCGGGCAGGAGGCCGAGCCGCTCGAAGGGCCGACGTACGAGGCGATGGCGAAGGCCGCGAGCGACGCGGGTGTGTGGCTGCACGCGGGGTCCATTCCCGAGCGTGATCCGGACGGTCCCCTCTACAACACCTCCCTCGTCTTCTCCCCCTCCGGCGACCTGGCCGCCGCCTACCGCAAGATCCACCGGTTCGGCTTCGACAAGGGCGAGGCCGTGCTGATGGGCGCCGGGTCCGAGCTGGTGACGGTCCGGCTGCCGTCGACCACCCTGGGCCTCGGCACCTGTTACGACCTCCGGTTCCCCGAACTCTTCCGCGGTCTCGTCGACGCCGGTGCCGAGACGCTCGTGGTCCCGGCGGGCTGGCCGGAGCGCCGCCGGTCGCACTGGACGCTGCTGGCTCAGGCGCGGGCGGTCGAGAACCAGTCGTTCGTCGTCGCGTGTGGAACGGCCGGGACGCACGCCGGAGTTCCCCAGGCCGGTCACTCGATCGTGGTCGACCCGTGGGGCGAGGTGCTGGCCGAGGCGGGCGCCGGCGAAGAGGTGCTGACGGTGGAGTTCGACCCGGGCAAGGTCGCGACGACGCGGGAGCAGTTCCCGGCGCTGAAGGACCGGGTGCTGGGGCTCCAGCCTCCTCGCAGGCCCTGAGGTCGCGCCCTCAGCCCTCCCGCTCCTTCTCCGCCAGGTGGATCACGCACACCGCCACCGCGATCAGCAGCGCCGGATCCGCGTCCTCGCGGACGACGTCCACGCCGTAGGTGTCCCGTACGGTCAGCCACCGCCGGGAGACCACCGCCAGCAGCTCCCCGTCGTACTCGACGGCGAACTCCCGGTCGAGGATCTTGCCGCTGACGTCCAGCTCGTTGCCGTCGGCCAGGGACACCCGGTAGTGGTTGCGCAGCAGGGACAGCCGTTTGCGGCGGATCGTCGCCAGCGGCTCGCCGCCCCGCTGGAGCACCATCGTGTCGCGCAGGGCGAGCATCTTCTGGTGGATGTCGACCAGGACGCGCCCCTGGGTGTCCTTCAGCTCCCAGGTGTCCCGCAGGCGCAGTGCCTTGCCGTCGACGAGGAACACCTTGGAGCCGCGGTCGTCCTCGATCCAGTAGTCGTCGCCGAAGCCGAGGAGCCGGTCGTACACGAGGAATCTCATGACACCAGGGCTTCCCCGGCGCCGCTGCCGAAACGCCGCCGATAGGCCGACGGGCTGAGCCCGGTCACCCGCCGCAGCCGGTTCCGCAGGTTGGCGGCCGTGCCGAGCCCGCTGCGGGCCGCCACCACGTCCAGCCGTTCCTCGCCCCGCTCGATGAGCCGGCAGGCCAGTGCCACCCGCTCCCCGGTCAGCCACGCGAGCGGCGTCGTGCCGAGCTGGGCGCGGAAGCGCCGGTGGAGCGTGGCCGGGCTGACACGCGCGCGTGCGGCCAGGTCCGCCACCGTCAGCGGCTCGCCCAGCCGCTCCTGCGCCCATTCCAGCAGGGGTGCCAGGGACTCGTCCCGCACGTCCGGAACCGGCCGCTCCACGAACTGCCGCTGCCCGCCGTCCCGGTGCGCGGCGAACACCAGCCGCCGGGAGACGTGGTTGGCGATCTCGGCGCCGTGATCCCGCCGTACGACGTGCAGGCCCAGGTCCAGCGCCGAGGCGCTGCCGGAGGCGGTCAGGATGTCGCCGTCGTCCACGAACAGCACGTCCGGCTCCAGCCGCACCTCGGGGAACCTCGCCCGGAAGGACTCCGCCCACATCCAGTGGCAGGCCGCGCGCCGCCCGTCCAGCAGCCCGGCCTCCGCCATCGTGAAGGCACCCGAGCAGAACCCGACGAGCCGCGCGCCACGCGCGTGTGCCCGGCGTACGGCGTCCAGGACGCGCGGCGCGCGGGGCGTGCCGGTGTCGGGCCGGTTCGGCACGATCAGGGTGTCCGCCTCTTCGGCGGCCTCCAACCCGGCCACGCCGGTGAGCGTGAAGAAGCCGTCCCGCATCCGCGTGTGCGGCGCTGCGGCGCACAGCCGGAAGTCGTACAGCTCCCGCCCCAGCTCCGGCCTGCGCAGCCCGAAAACCTCGATGGCGCAGCTCATCTCGAAGGGGTTCGAGTTCTCGTCCACCATCAGGACGACCCGGTGCGGGCGGTGCGAGGATCCTTGCGGCATGTGCGATTTCTAGCACTCGCGCGACACGCACGGCACCCCGGAAGATCACCTCATGACCCAGGAACCCGTCTCCCTCGCCCACGCCCTGGCCTCCTTCTCCGAGCAGTGGAGCCCGCGCATCGTCACCGCCGTCAACGACTACGACGTCCGCGTCGCGAAGGTCGAGGGCGAGCACGTCTGGCACGTCCACGACCACACCGACGAGTTCTTCCTCGTCCTCGACGGCGAGCTGCACATCGGCCTGCGCGAGCCGGCCGGTGAGCGCACGATCGTGCTCCCCAGGGGCAGCGTCTTCACCGTCCCGCGCGGCACCGAGCACAAGCCGTACGCCCCCGTGCCGACCGCGATCCTGATGTTCGAACCCACCGGCACCCTCACGGTCGGCGACCGCCACGACGACGTGCCCGAGCACGTGGACGCCACCACCGGCCACGCCCTGGACCGGCTGTCAGTGCCGGATGACACCCTGGACGCATGAACCACTCCGCACCCCGACGGGCCCGCGTCCGCGCCCCCGAGCTGACCGGCAAGGGCGGCTGGCTGAACACGGGCGGGCAGCAGTACACCCTCGCCGACCTGCGAGGACGCATCGTCATCCTGGACTTCTGGACGTTCTGCTGCATCAACTGCCTGCATGTCCTGGACGAGCTGCGCGAGCTGGAGGACAAGCACCGGGACACGGTCGTGGTCATCGGGGTGCACTCGCCGAAGTTCGTGCACGAGGCGGAGCACCGGGCGGTGGTGGACGCCGTCGAGCGGTACGGCGTGGAGCACCCGGTGCTCGACGACCCGGAGCTGGCCACGTGGAAGCAGTACGCCGTGCGCGCCTGGCCGACGCTCGTCGTGATCGACCCCGAGGGGTACGTGGTCGCCCAGCACGCCGGTGAGGGGCATGTGCACGCCATCGAGCGGCTGGTGGCGGAGCTGGAGGCCGAGCACGAGGCCAAGGGGACGCTGCGGCGAGGCGAGGGGCCGTACGTGCCGCCGGAGCCGGAGCCGACGGTGCTCCGGTTCCCGGGGAAGGCGCTGCTGCTGCCGTCGGGCAGCTTCCTGGTGAGCGACACCACCCGGCATCAACTGGTGGAGCTCGCCGAGGACGGGGAGAGCGTCGTACGGCGGATCGGGTCCGGCACGCGCGGGTTCGCCGACGGGCCGGCGGACACGGCCGCCTTCAACGAGCCGCAGGGGCTCGCCCTGCTCGACGACGGGTCGGTGGCCGTCGCCGACACCGTCAACCACGCCCTGCGGCGGCTGGACCTCAGCACCGGCGAGGTCACCACCCTCGCCGGCACGGGCCGGCAGTGGTGGCAGGGCTCCCCCACCTCGGGCCCGGCCCACGAGGTAGACCTCTCCTCCCCGTGGGACGTCGCCCTCTGGCAGGGCAAGGTCTGGATCGCCATGGCCGGTGTCCACCAGCTGTGGGCGTACGACCCGGCCGAGGGCACGGTCTCGGTCACGGCCGGGACGACGAACGAGGGGCTGGTGGACGGCCCGGGGACCGAGGCCTGGTTCGCGCAGCCCTCCGGCCTCGCCGCCACGCCCGACCGCCTCTGGCTCGCCGACTCCGAGACGTCCGCCCTGCGCTGGGTGGACCCGGACGGCTCCGTCCACACCGCCGTCGGTACCGGCCTCTTCGACTTCGGCCACCGGGACGGCACCGCCGAACAGGCCCTGCTCCAGCACCCCCTGGGCGTCACCGCGCTGCCGGACGGGTCCGTCGCCGTCGCCGACACCTACAACCACGCCCTGCGGCGCTACGACCCCGCGACCGGCGAGGTCACCACCCTGGCCACGGACCTGCGCGAGCCCAGCGACGCCGTCCTCGTCGGCGACGACATCGTGGTCGTGGAGTCGGCCCGGCACCGGCTGACCAGGCTGCGGCTGCCGGAAGAGGCGGTGAAGGTGCCCGAGGTCGCCCACCGCACCCAGCGGGAGGCCACCGAAGTCACCCCCGGGCGGCTCCGGTTGGACGTGATCTTCCAGGCCCCGGCGGGCCAGAAGCTCGACACCCGGTACGGCCCCTCCACACGCCTGCTGGTCTCCTCCACCCCGCCGGAGCTGCTGCGCGGCGGCGAGGGCGCGGGGACGGACCTGTCCCGCACCCTCGAACTCGACCCGTCCGTCAGGGAGGGCGTGCTGCACGTCTCGGCGATGGCCGCCTCCTGCGACGACGACCCCGGCAACGCGTACCCGGCCTGTCACGTCCACCAGCAGGACTGGGGCGTCCCCGTCCGCCTCACGGAGACGGGGACGGACCGGCTTCCCCTGGTCCTGGCCGGGATGGACGAGGCCTAGACGGAGCTCACCCCCGCTTCCTCCGTGACCTCCTCGTCCTCCGGCACCGTCTCTTCCCGGGTGGCCTTCCGGCGCAGGTTCTCCACGTCCGTCTGCAGGCCGATGAGGAGCGTGTGGAGCTCGTCCAGGACGCTCACCGGGACGATGGGGGTGTGGTTGCCGACCTCCGGTTCGAGGAGGAGCAGCCGGTCGAGGGAGTCCCGGGCGCCCGTGACGCTCTGCCGCAGGACCTGCCGGTGTTCGGCGGCGCGCTGGCTGGCGGGCCGGTGCACTTCCTGCGGTTGGTCCTCCCGCGGTCGGTCTTCCTGCGGCTGGTCTTCCTGCGGCCGGCCGCCCAGGTCCGGGCCCGGGAGCCAGGCGGCTCGGTGGGTGCCCGCGCCCTTGCTGTCCGTCTCACCCCGGGGCTGGATCACGACGGCCTTGGGAGGGTGCGCCTTGAGGGCTCGCTCAGGGTTGGAAGCCCAGACGACGTCCCACTGGTGCAGCATCACAGGCACACCGTCGGCGTCACGCTCGATCCGGTCGGGACTGTCGAGGTCGACCTTGAAATGGACGTACGGCGTACTGTCCTGCCCTTCGGTCTTCTGCTTGTGGATGAGCTGGCGCATCGTCACCGCGTTCTCCGGCAGGGCGTCGCTGCGGAACCGGTTCGCGGCCAGCGCGAGGGTCCACAGCCCCAGCTCGTTGTGCTGCTGGGACAGGTCCTCGACGACCTGGTTGACATCGGCGCGGAACGGGACGCCGCCCTTCTCCTTGGCGGCCATGAGCGCCGAACCGACGTTCCGGGTGAGGAGTTTGTCGGCGATCAGCGCCACGCCCCCGGCCACGGCCAGGGTGCAGCGCGCGTCGGTGTCACCGGCCAGGGCGGGCTTCACCAGGCTCGTGAAGTCGTCCGTGGGGCGGGGCTCCCACTCCTGGATGACGTCGGAGGTCAGGACACCGCCGTTGTTCCAGGCGTTGCGCGCCTGGGTGGTGACGTGCTTCTTGTACGAGCGCCACGGCAGGTCGATCAGCGGACCGAGCAGTTCCGCGAACCCCTTCAGGCCCATGCGCTTTCCGCCCTTGATGGCCTTGGCCTGATCCTTCAGGGGGTCCAGCAGCTCCGGCCGGGTCAGGGCGTGCACCAGGTAGACGCTGCGCCACAGGGCGGTGCCGGGCGGCTCGCAGCCCGCGTCGGCGGCGAACACCCTCGGGAGCTCCTCCACGGGGATGCGGCCGACGGCCAGACCGTAGACGATCTGCAGATCGTCCTTGGGCACCAGGGAGTCGCCCAGCTGGATCACGCGCTTGAGGGCGCGAGTGGCGACCTCGACGTTCTGGGCGGCCGTGTCCCACTGCTTGAACTCGACGTGCACCGAGGCCAGTACGGAACGGATCGCGTCGTCGAAGATGTCCTCGGCGGCCAGCAGATGCCCGGGGTGCCCCTCCGCCCCGACGGCGATCTGGGCCGGGAGGACGTAGGTCTGGGCGATCTGGGCGGTGCGTGTTCCGGGCTGCTCCTCGGTGATGCCCTGGGCGAACTCCTCCCGCAGCGTCCGGCGCCACTTCTCCCGGTTCGCGGCGAGTCGCTGCCCGAGCGGGCTGCCGCCCTGCGCGGCCGGTGCGGCGGCGTTCTTGCCGAAGAGGGAGTCCACCGCGAGCCCGGCCGTCTCCGCCGCGTCCGCGTCCGGCCCGGCGAGCACGGCCCAGGCACTCGCGAGCCGGGTGATGCCGTCCCGTACGACCAGGGCGTGGAAGGACTCGGTGCCGTCCTCGAAGGCGATCTCGACGGGGTGCGCGATGAGGTTGCGGGTGACCTTGCGGGCCAGGACGGAGGGCGCGTAGCTGTTGAGCGACAGCGTGCCGTGGATGGTCTGCCACACGTGGTTCCGCAGGTGGGCGAGGTCCTGGTAGCGGTAGCGCACGATGGCGCAGGGGCGGTCGGCGTCCGTGATCCCCTGGACCTGGGGGTCCGGGATCTCCATGACCTCCATCCCGGTGCGGGGCTGGATGCCGGGCAGCATCTCGCTGAGGTGGACGCGGGTGACGACCGAGTGCAGGGTCGCGCCGTCGACGTTCTCCACCATCAGCAGTCCGGAGGGCTCCGCGGCGGTGGGCCTCAGCTGCACGGCAACGCCGTCGGGGCTGGTCGTGGCCCGGGCGACGGCTTGCCAGGCGGCTTCCGGCAGCAGCGTCACCGGGTTGGCCCGGCCCGCCTCGACCACCTTCGCGAGGTCCGCGTCCGCGGTGGCGACCGGCAGCTCGGGCTCGACGTTGGACACCAGTACGGATTCGGAACCCCACTGCACGGTGAAGGAGCGGGGGGCGGCATGAACGGGCATGGGTGAGTCCTCCGGGACACGGGAGCGGAAAGGGCGGGCCGGCGGGGCCGGGAGACGGTGAGTGACAGGGGCGGGCGGCGGAGGCCGGCGCCTGGAGGGATCCCCGACGCCGGGCGGTGGCCGGCGGCCGGGGGGTCCGGCGGCGGGTGGCGGATGCCGGGCGGCCGGAAGACTCCGGCGCCGGACGGTCGAAGGCGGCGGCCGGGGAGTTCCGGCGGCGGGTGGCCGAGTCCGGCGGCCGAGGGAACGCCGACGCGGGCCCGGCGCTCGGCCGGTGGAGTTCGATCCGTGGACCCCGGCCTGCGGATTCGGCGGGCGCCGGATCCGGAGGGGCGCCAGGGGGTGTTTCGAAAGTCCCGCACAGCACCCACGGCGCTCGGCACGCCGAGAGCACGCACCGGACACCGCGGGCACCGCACAGGACTTTCGAAACACCCCTAGATCCGCAGGGGACGCAGGGCGTCCGGGAGCAGCTCGGGAAGCCACTCCCACAGGAACCGGCGGTTGTGGAACCGGGCGTGGTGCTGGTAGGCGCAGTACGCGACGAACTCCGCCGCTTCCAGCAGGCCGCCCGCCGCGGCCAGGGCGTACGGCGGGCCCTGGACCAGGTCCGGGGCGGTCGGGGCCGGGCGGGGGGTGAGCTCGTACCACTGGGTGACAGCCGTGCTCGTGCGGATGAGCGCCAGGGCGGCGGAGCCGTCCCCGCGGTGGCGGGACGACAGCCCTGCGAGGAGGGCCCCGGTCGTCGCGGCGGCGCTCATCCCGGCTCCGCGGGCGGTCCCGGCCGTGGTCCCGGGCAACCGGGCGACGACCTCCAGCCCGCGCCGCAGGACATGCCGGTAGCCCCTCTGTTCGGCCCGGTTCGGGCCGCGCTGGGCCGACGTGGGGCGCGGTCTGCCCTGCCCGGCCGCGAGTTTCCTGGCGCGAAGCGTGTCACCGCGTCTGACGTTCAGCGCGGGGTCCGCGTACAGCTCCTCGTGGAACTCGGCCCAGGCACTGACCGGTGCCTTCGACTCCAGGGCCTCATAGGACAGGTGCAGCCACCCGGCGATGGCCATGTCCGGACCGCCGGACAGGGCGGCGACATAGACGCTCCGGGGTGGATTATTCGCATTCGCGAACAAAGGGGATATGTGATCGGTCCCGCCGCCGGCGGCGGGGACGGCAGGGTGCTTCTCGGAAGCGCTCAAGGCTCAACTCCATTGCATGGCAAGGGATGTCAGGGAGCCTCCGCTGCAACGGCGGTGCTCGCGCGTTGCAGGCGCCTCGCTTCGCGCGCTGATAAAACTACTGACCCGATGAGGGCCCACCAAGCTCATTACCGCATCCAGCCGAAACTGATCCATGTTGATCGAAAACGACTGGATCAGGGCATCACGAAATCAACTGGCCGCGCGCCTCGGTGTAGTTGTCGAAGAGTCGGGGCAGCGGGCTCTGGCCGAGCTTGTCGAGGGCGGCGAGGGTCGACGCGACGGTCACGGTCTGGCCGAGGGTGCTGTCCTTCTCGATCACGAACACGAACTCGTTCTCGGACGTCGGCAGCCGCCGGGGCAGCGTGATGAGCCCGAGCTTGTCGAGTTCCTTGGAGATCTCGTCGCAGAGCTCGGCGCTCAGCCGCTGCCGCTCCGGCGCCGCGTACTTCTTGATGAAGCGCATCGAGAGCCGTTTGATGCCGTGATCCACCTCTACGGCGTGCGCGATAACGGTGAAATCCATAACTCAGCACATTACTGAGTTAGTTGCTGAGATGAGTGGGTGTTTCCTCGAAAGCCTTCCCGGGCTCGACGGCCAGGGGTGCGGGCCCTGGTGGCCCTACACCCCGTAACCGTCGCTGTAGCCGTCGCGCGTGTGGTGTCGTCCGTCGTCCACGACCGGCGTCGTGGGCGGCACCACCACACGCCGCCGCCTGGCGATGCTGCTGAACGTCGTGACGCCGATCAGTCCGACGATCATCAGGATGATGCCGACGAGGTCGAGGTTGACCCCCTGCATGTCCCAGTCGGTCGCGAACGTGAGGATGGCTCCCACGGCGATGAGGATGATGCATCCGCCGAGGCCCATGAGTGTCGCCTCCCTGTACGGTCCGGTCGTTCCGGTCCGCACACCGGGTACCCCCGAGGGGAACACCCATGCGGTGTCGGCCTGTTCTACCTCTCCAAGAACGCGGTGAGCGCGTTCGCGAGCAGGAACGGGTCGTCGGCGCCGCACAGTTCGCGTGCGCTGTGCATCGACAGGATGGCCACGCCGATGTCGACGGTCCTGATGCCGTGCCGGGCGGCGGTGATCGGGCCGATCGTGGTGCCGCAGGGCATGGAGTTGTTGGAGACGAAGGACTGGAAGGGCACGTCGGCCGCCTCGCAGGCCGCCGTGAACTCCGCGCGGCCCGAACCGTCCGTGGCGTAGCGGTTGTTGACGTTGACCTTGAGGATCGGGCCGCCGTTGACGAGCGGGTGGTGCGTCGGGTCGTGCCGCTCCGCGTAGTTGGGGTGGACGGCGTGACCCGTGTCGGAGGACAGGCAGACCGTACCGGCGAAGGCGCGGGCCCGGTCCTCGTAGGAGCCGCCGCGCGCGAACACCGAGCGTTCCAGCACGTTGCCGAGGAGCGGCCCGTCCGCGCCCGTGTCGGACTGGGAGCCGTTCTCCTCGTGGTCGAAGGCGGCCAGGACCGGGATGGACGCAGGCTGGGACGCGCCGGAGGCCACGGCCGTGAGGGCCGCCGTGCCGGCGTGCACCGACAGCAGGTTGTCCATGCGCGGGCCGGCCACCAGGTCGAGGTCGCGGCCCAGGTAGGCGGGCGGTTCCACGGAGTGCGTCATCAGATCCCAGCCGGTGACCTCGCCCGCCGGGATGCCGGCCGTGTCCTCCAGGAAGGCGATCAGGTCGCCGTCGCGGACGTCGTGGCCCAGGCCCCAGACCGGCTGCATGTGGCGCTGCTTGTCGAGCTTGAGGCCGTCGGCCGTCACCGAGCGGTCCAGGTGGATGGCGAGCTGCGGGACGCGCAGCAGCGGCCGGTCGACGTTGACCAGGCGGGTCGAGCCGTCGCGCAGGGTGAGCCGGCCCGCGAGGCCCAGGTCGCGGTCCAGCCAGGAGTTGAGCAGCGGCCCGCCGTAGATCTCCACCGCCACCTGGCGCCAGCCGTGCGCCCCGCTGTCGGGGAGCGGCTTGACGCGCAGGTTGGGGGAGTCGGTGTGGGCGCCGACGATCCGGAACGGCGTGTGCGGTGCGGCGCCCTCCGGCACGTACCAGGCGACGATCGCGCCGCCGCGCAGCACGTACTTGCCGCCGCGCGTCCCGTCCCAGGCGTCCGTCTCCGCGACCTGCCTGAAGCCGGCCTTCTCCAGCCGCTCGGCAGCTGTGGCCACGGCGTGGTACGGCGAGGGGCTCGCCGCCAGGAAGGTCATGAGGTCGTCGGTGTGGCCGCGGTCGAAGCGGGCTGCTTGGGTCATGGCTTCACCTTAACGACGGACGAGGGCCCGTTCCCGGCGTAAGGGAACAGGCCCTCGAACAGAGGACGTGAGAGATCTAGAACGCGGCCTCGTCCAGCTCCATCAGGTCCAGCTCGACGCCCTCGGCGACCTTGCGGGCCAGGGTGACGCCCGGCAGGACGTTGGCCGCGAAGAACTTCGCCGCGGCGATCTTGCCGGTGTAGAAGGCCTTGTCCTTGGCGGAGGCGGTCTCCAGCTTCTCGGCGGCGATCGCGGCGCCCTTGAGCAGCAGGTAGCCGACGACGACGTCACCGGAGGCCATCAGCAGGCGGGTGGTGTTGAGCCCGACCTTGTAGATGTTCTTGACGTCCTGCTCGGTGGCCGCGAGGTCGGTCAGCATCAGGCCGACGATGGCCTCCAGCTCGACCGCGGCCTTGGCGAGGTGCTCGCGGGCCCCGGCCAGCTCCTCGCCGCCCGTGCCGAGGGCGAGGAACTTCTTGATGTCCTCGGCGAGGGAGTTCAGCGCGGCGCCCTGGTTGCGGACGATCTTCCGGAAGAAGAAGTCCTGGCCCTGGATCGCCGTGGTGCCCTCGTAGAGGGTGTCGATCTTGGAGTCCCGGATGTACTGCTCGATCGGGTACTCCTGGAGGAAGCCGGAGCCGCCGAAGGTCTGCAGCGACTGGGCGAGCTGCTCGTAGCCCTTCTCGGAGCCGTAGCCCTTGACGATGGGCAGGAGCAGGTCGTTCAGCGCGTGCTCGGTGGAGGCGTCCTCGCCGGCGGCCTCCTTGACCTGGATCGCGTCCTGGATCGAGGCGGTGTACATCACCAGGGCGCGCATGCCCTCCGCGTACGCCTTCTGCGTGATCAGCGCGCGGCGGACGTCCGGGTGGTGGGTGATGGTGACCTTGGGCGCGGTCTTGTCCATGAAGTTGGCCAGGTCCGGGCCCTGGACGCGCTCCTTGGCGTACTCCAGCGCGTTCAGGTAGCCCGTGGACAGCGTGGAGATCGCCTTCGTGCCGACCATCATGCGGGCGAACTCGATGATGCGGAACATCTGGCGGATGCCGTCGTGCTTGTCGCCGATCAGCCAGCCCTTGGCGGGGTGCTGGTCGCCGAAGGTCATCTCGCACGTGTTGGAGGCCTTCAGGCCCATCTTGTGCTCGACGTTCGTGGCGTAGACGCCGTTGCGCTCGCCCAGCTCGCCGGTCTCGAAGTCGAAGAGGTACTTCGGGACGAGGAAGAGGGACAGGCCCTTGGTGCCGGGGCCGGCGCCCTCGGGGCGGGCCAGCACGTAGTGGAGGATGTTCTCCGACATGTCGTGCTCACCGGACGTGATGAAGCGCTTCACGCCCTCGATGTGCCAGGAGCCGTCCTCCTGCTGCACGGCCTTGGTGCGGCCGGCGCCCACGTCGGAGCCCGCGTCGGGCTCGGTGAGCACCATCGTGGAGCCCCACTGCTTCTCCGTGGCGATCTTGGCTATGTGCTTCTGGACCTCGTTGCCCTCCTCGAAGAGGATGCCGGCGAAGGCCGGGCCCGAGGAGTACATCCACACGGCCGGGTTGGCGCCCAGGATGAGCTCGGCGTACGCCCAGATCAGGGAGCGGGGCGCGGTGGTGCCGCCGATCTCCTCGGGCAGGCCGAGACGCCAGTACTCGGAGTCCATGAAGGCCTGGTAGCTCTTCTTGAAGGAGGCCGGGACCGGCGCGGTGTTGGTCTCCGGGTCGAAGACCGGCGGGTTGCGGTCGGCGTCGGCGAAGGACTCGGCCAGCTCGTTCTCCGAGAGGCGGGTCAGCTCCTCCAGGATGCTCTTCGCGGTCTCGACGTCCATCTCCTCGAACGGGCCGGTGCCGTACACCTTGTCGCGCCCGAGTACTTCGAAGAGGTTGAACTCGATGTCGCGGAGATTCGACTTGTAGTGCCCCATGGCGACGGCTCCCGGCTCCCTAGAGAGATCGGCGAGGCACTGGATCCTCGCGCTAGTTCACGTACCAACAAGTAGCTACGATGATGCTACCCGCCAGTAATAAGACGCAACCCCTTCCGGTCATCTGTGACAGGTCACACCGGAACGGTCAGGGCCGCGGTGTAGCCGTCCCCCGTACTCCCCGTCATCGTCGCCAGCTGCCGGTCGTGGCCGTCGCTGAAGATGCCGTCGCCCTCCAGGGAGAGGCCGCTCAGGTTGCGCACGCTCGCGCCGTAGCCGTCCGTGGCGTACACCGCGTCGCAGACGTCCTTCGGGAAGGCGAGCTGTGAGGTGTTCGTGATCGACGTGGCCGCGGTGGCGTCGGCCAGGCTGTCGTAGACCTCGAAGTGGAGGTGCGGCCAGCGGCCCTGGTAGCAGCCGGGGAAGATGCTCGTGAACGTGACCTGGCCCTTGTCGTCCGTCTCCTGGACGCCGCGCAGGTAGTTCTCCTCGGTGACGCCCTCGGAGTAGAGGGAGTAGGCGCCCTCCCGGTCGCAGTGCCACACGTACACGGCGGCGCCCTGCTTCGGGGTGTCGCAGCCGGAGGCCGCGTCCACCACCGTCAGGGTGATCGTCAGGGGGACGCCCTCGGCGGTGCCGCCCGCGGAGTCGCCGAAGCTCCGCGTGATGTCGCCGCGGACGACCCCGCTCTCCTTCAGCACGTTCACGCCGTTCGAGCCGTCACCGGGGAAGGGCCCGGCCGTCTCCTCGGGGATCTCCGCGCACCCGGCGGCTGACGGGGAGGAGGAGGGGGACGGCGTGGTCTTCTCCTCCGCCGTGCAGCCCACCAGCGGGACCATGCCCGCGCCCGCCATCAGCCGGATCATCCGGCGGCGGGCGAGGACGGGCAGGTCGTGGGAGAGGCCGCCGTCGTGCTCGTGCGGGCCTTCGTCATGGCGTCCGTTCATGGTCCGACGCTACGAGCGGCGGGCGCGGCGATCCACGAGCCGGCGCTGTCAAGTCGCTGTCGGTTTGCCGGGCCCGCCGTACCGGCCCGATCGCCCGGCCGCGCTCGGTACTCTTGCGCTCATGTACGGCTACGACCAGACAGCGGGCCCGCAAGGGCAGTACGCCCCTCCGCAGCAGCCGATGTCCGGCGGGTACGGACAGCAGCCGCCGCTGTACCCCGAGCCGTCCCCGCCCTCCCTGACGGACGCGGTGCGCG
Organism: Streptomyces africanus; assembly: GCF_030816955.1. Classification (NCBI taxonomy): domain Bacteria; kingdom Bacillati; phylum Actinomycetota; class Actinomycetes; order Kitasatosporales; family Streptomycetaceae; genus Streptomyces; species Streptomyces africanus. The sequence continues at coordinate 4,453,287 of NZ_JAUSYP010000001.1, forward strand.
CGTTCACGACCGGGCAGATGACCGCCGAGGACTTCCAGCAGGTCTTCGCGACGTCGAAGGTCTACTGCCCGCGCGGCGACAACCCCGGCTTCCTCGCCCTGCACAACACCCAGCAGCCGGTGATCCCGATGTTCAGCACGCTCAAGGAGCTGCGCCGGTACGCGGGCAAGGAGTCCAAGTACTTCGTGATCACCGGCGCCGAGGTCCTGGACCTGCTGCCGACCGGCTACGGCTTCGTGCTGGACATGGAGGGCGAGCACCGCATGGTGTTCGACGCGAAGGCCGTCGAGCAGATGGTCGAGTTCGCGATGCGCCGGATGTACGGCTAGACGCCATAGCTTCGGAGGCGGCTGGCCGCCGCCCTCACTTCGGCAGGCGCAGCGCCAAGCCGTCCAGGACGACCTCCAGGCCGTAGGCGAACTTCGTGTCGCGCAGGGCGGCGGGGTCGGTGGTGGCTTCCTCGACCTCCGCGTGCGGAATGGCCAGGTGGGTGTGGTCGGCCGCGGCTCGCTGGGCCGCGGGCATGAGGCGGGCGATGAAGCCGGCCTCGGTCTCGCCGGACCGGGCGACCGTGGTGAGCCAGGCGGCCTCCGCGTTGCTCATGCCCATGACGTACGAGAAGACGGTCTCGATCGCCCGGCTCGGCTCGGGGAACCCCGCCGCGGTGAACAGGGCCGCGAGGCGCTCGGAGAAGCTCATGTAGTTGGGCCCGAGGTAGGCGAGCCCGGCCTGGCCCAGGACCAGGGTCAGCCAGGGGTGCCGTAGGGCCGTCGTACGGAAGGACTCCGCGGCCTCGGTCACCGCCGTGCGCCAGTCGGGGCTGTCGGCCGGCGGGACGTGGATCTCGGCGGCGACCTCGTCCACCGCGAGTTCCATCAGTTCGTCCTTCGTGGCGACGTGCCGGTACAGCGAGGTCGCGCCGGCGTTCAGCCGGGCGCCGAGCTTGCGCATGCTGAGCGCCTCGATGCCGTCCGCGTCGAGCATCGCGACCGCCTCGCGGACGATCGCCTCGCGGCTGAGCGCGGGCTGGTCGGTCCGGCGCTGCTCACGGGCCCACACGGACGGGATCGGGTTCTTGTCCGTCGTCTTGCCCCGGCTCATCGGCTCCTCCTGCTGGATCTCCGGCACCTTCGTGCGAACAGCGTGCGCAGTCAGCGTACAGAACCTCACTGTTGCGCACGCTGTTCCGCTGAGCGTACAGTGTTCGCATCGAAGGAACGGTGTTCGCGGGAGGGGAAACGGACATGGACAGTCGCAATCCACGCCGCTGGTGGATCCTGATCGTGCTGTGCCTGAGCACGCTCGTGCTGGTCGTCGACAACATGGCGCTCACGGTCGCGGTGCCCGCGCTGACCGAGGACATCGGGGCGAGCGCCCAGGACATGCAGTGGATCCTCGACTCCTACACGCTGGTCTTCGCCGGGCTGCTGCTGACCTCGGGGAGCCTCGGGGACCGGTTCGGGCGCCGGAGGGTGATGCTGATCGGACTGCTGCTGTTCGGGGCGGCCTCGCTGGGGGCGGTGTTCTGTGCCACCCCGGGTGAGCTGATCGCGGTGCGGATCGCGATGGGGGTCGGCGGGGCGCTGATCATGCCGTCGACGCTGTCGATCCTGATCACCGTCTTCGACGAGGACGAGCGGCCGAAGGCGATGGCGGCATGGGGTTCGGTGTCGATGCTGGGGCTGGTCGGCAGCCCGGTCCTCGGCGGGGTGCTGATCGACCACTTCGCCTGGCAGGCGATCTTCCTGATCAACGTGCCGATCGTCGGGCTCGCGCTGCTGGCCGGTGTGCTGCTGATGCCGGAGTCGAAGGCGCCGTGGCAGAAGCCGGACCCGCTGGGCGCGGTGCTGTCGGCGGTGGGCATGACGGCCCTCGTGTGGTGGATCATCGAGATTCCGCAGCACGGCGCGTTCGGCGGCCGTTCCCTCCTCGTCCTGGCCGTCGCGGTGGCCGCCCTGGCCGGTTTCGTGGTCTGGGAGAACGTCACCCGCTCGCCGATGGTCCCGCTGGGCCTCTTCAAGCACCGCAACTTCAGCGGGGGTTCGCTCTCCCTGGCGCTCGTCCAGATCGGCAACGCCGGCCTGCTGCTGGTCCTGACCCAGTACCTCCAGTTCGTCCTCGGCTGGTCCGCGGTCAAGGCGGGCCTGGCCTTCCTGCCGCTGGCGGTGGCCGCGCTGGCGGGCAACGCGGCCGGGGCGCAGCTCGCCGTGAAGGCGGGCAACCGGTTCGTCATCCTCGGCGGGATGCTGCTGATGGCCGCCTCCTTCGGGCTGCTGACCACGCTCGGCGCGGACAGCGGCTTCACGGTCCCGGCCGTGGCGCTGGGGATCCTGGGCCTGGGCGCCGGTCTGGCGATGCCGGCCGCGGTGGCCGCCCTGATGGGCACCATCCCTCAGGAGCAGGCCGGCGTCGGCTCGGCCCTCAACGACACGGTCCAGCAGTCCGGCACCGCCCTCGGCATCGCGATCCTCGGCTCGCTGCTCTCCGGCGGCTACGCGGACGAGATGCCGGCCGGTGCTCCCCAGCAGGCCAGGGAGTCCATCGGCGGTGCCCTGGCACTCGCGGGCGGCGACTCGGGCCTGGTGCGGGCGGCCCGGGAGGCCTTCACGGCCTCGATGTCGACGACCTTCACGATCAGCGCGGTCGGTGTCCTGGCCGCGGCGGCCGTGGCCACGGTGGTGATGCGGGACCGCGGGGCCGGGCCCGCCGAGCCCGTCCGGGCGGGGAGCGACGAACCGGAGCTGGTCGCCTGACGCGGACCGTGAGAAGGGCCGGCCCCCCGCTGCGGGGAGCCGGTCTTTCGTCATGGGCCTGTCCCGTGGTTCGCTGCGCCGTCGCCCGGGAATGCCCGCCCGGTTTTCTCCGTTAGGGGTGGCAGAAAGTTCAACGCTCAACTAAACTGGGCGTACACGAGGAGGAACCGACATGCCTGCTGTGACCGTCGAGAACCCGTTGACGCTGCCCCGGGTGACCGCGCCGACCGATGCCGTGGCACGTCCCGTGCTCGCTGTCACGACCGCCCCGAGCGGTTTCGAGGGCGAGGGCTTCCCGGTGCGCCGGGCGTTCGCGGGGATCAACTACCGCCATCTCGACCCGTTCATCATGATGGACCAGATGGGTGAGGTGGAGTACGCGCCGGGCGAGCCCAAGGGCACGCCGTGGCACCCGCACCGCGGCTTCGAGACCGTCACGTACATCATCGACGGGATCTTCGACCACCAGGACTCCAACGGCGGTGGCGGCACCATCACCAACGGGGACACCCAGTGGATGACCGCGGGCTCGGGTCTGCTGCACATCGAGGCACCACCGGAGCATCTCGTCATGTCCGGCGGGCTCTTCCACGGCCTCCAGCTGTGGGTGAACCTCCCCGCCAAGGACAAGATGATGGCCCCGCGCTACCAGGACATCCGCGGCGGCTCGGTCCAGCTGCTCAGCACCCCCGACGGCGGCGCGCTGCTGCGGGTCATCGCCGGTGAGCTGGACGGGCACGCGGGCCCCGGCATCACCCACACCCCGATCACGATGGTCCACGCGACCCTCGCCCCGGGTGCGGAGCTCACCCTGCCGTGGCGCGAGGACTTCAACGGCCTGGCGTACGTCCTGGCGGGCAAGGGCTCGGTCGGTGCTGAGCGCCGTCCGATCCACATGGGCCAGACCGCCGTCTTCGGCGCCGGTTCCTCGCTGACCGTCCGCGCGGACGAGAAGCAGGACTCCCACACGCCGGACCTGGAGGTCGTCCTGCTCGGCGGGCAGCCGATCCGCGAGCCGATGGCCCACTACGGCCCGTTCGTGATGAACACCAAGGAAGAACTCATGCAGGCCTTCGAGGACTTCCAGAAGGGCCGGCTGGGAACGGTCCCGGCGGTCCACGGCATGACGGCGAGCGGCCCTCAGGGCTGACGTCGGGTCGAACGGGGGCGCCGCACGCGCGACGCCCCCATCGGCCCTGATGCCGGGCGGTCTCGGTCCGGGCGGTCTTGCGGCGCGGGGCCTGCGGCTTGGCGGCCGACGCGGATGGCCGGGCCTGCTCGTTCCGGTGGCCGGGTCGGCGGTGGTCCGATCGTTCGGTGGCCGGGTGGCCGGGTGGCCGGGTGGCCGGGTGGCCGGGTGGCCGGGTGGCCGGTGGTCCGGCGATTCGGGGTTCGGGGGCCCGGGGGGCGCGGTCGCCCCGGCGGTTCGGTGGTCCGGCGATTCAGGGTTCGGTGGCCGGGGCGCCCAGGTGGCCCCGTGGTCCCGGTCGCCCGCGGGCGGAGCCCGCGAGGGTCGTGTCGGTGACGGCAGGGCCTGAACCGGCGACCCGGGTCGGTGGTGCTGACGCTTCGTCACCCGGGCGGGCCGTCCTGGCGGGACGGTCCGCTCCCGGCGTGGTCGGGTGGAGGAGTGCAGGACTCCGAACCGACCGCCTCCGGCCCCGGTCCCGCCGCTTCGGGCCCCGGCCCGGGCGCTTCCGGGACCAGGCCGCTTCTCCCGGATCCCCTCCGGCGGCTCGGCGCCTGGTGCGGGCTCGTGCTGCTCGTGTCCGGAGTCGTCTACGTCGGGATCCGGCTGTGCGACGAGTTCCGGACCGCCGTCGTGCCCGTGCTGCTCGCGCTGCTCGGCACGGCCCTGCTCGGGCCCCTGCACCGGCGGCTGGTGAAGGCCGGGGTGCGGCGGTCGGTCGCGGCCGGGCTCACCTGTGTCGCCGTCGTGACCGTGGTCGGCGGCGCCGTCTACATCGTGGTCGCCGCGCTCATCGACACGGGCGACGAGATCGTCGCCTCGCTCAAGGACGCCGCGCGGGGTGTCTCCGCCCACTTCGGGGCGGCCGGGACCTCGCTGGACGACCTGGCCTCCAACGCCCGGGAACTCCTCGGCAAGTTCGGCGGCTCCGCCGCCTCCGGCGTGATCAGCGGGGTCAGCGTGGTCGGCGAGACCATCGCCATGGCCGTGCTCGCGCTGCTGCTCGTCTTCTTCTTCCTGCGCGACTCCGACAAGGCCGCCGGGACGCTGCGGGCCCTGGCCCCGAGCGGCTCGGCCGACACCCTGGAGGCCATGGCACGCCGGGCCTTCCACGCCGTCGAGGGCTTCATGCGCGGCACCACCTTCATCGCGCTCATCGACGCGCTCTGCATCACCGTCGGTCTGCTCGTCCTCGACGTGCCCGGGGCGGCCGGGCTCGGGGCACTGGTCTTCGTCGGGGCCTACATCCCCTACCTCGGCGCCTTCATCTCGGGAGCCGTGGCCGTACTGGTCGCGCTCGCCGACCGGGGGTTCGTCATCGCGCTGTGGGTGCTCGGGGTGGTGCTCGCGGTGCAGGTGCTGGAAGGGCACGTGCTCCAGCCGCTGATCCAGAGCCGGACCGTGCAGATGCACCCGGCGGTGGTGATGGTGGCGATCACGGCCGGGGCGTCGGTCGCCGGAGTGCTCGGCATGCTGCTCGCCGTGCCGCTCACCGCGGCCGCCTTCGGCGTCCTCCAGGAGCTCCGCGGCCGCTACGGCGACCAGGAACCGTCGCCCGAGCCGTCCACGGACTCGTAGAGCTCGAACCAGATGCTCTTGCCCTCGCCGCGCGGATCCACCCCCCAGGCGTGCGCGAGCAGTTCCATCAGCACCAGGCCGCGCCCGGAGGACGCCAGCTCCCCGGGTCTGCGCTTGTGCGGCAGGTCGTCGCCGGTGTCGGTGACCTCGATCCGCAGCCGCCGCTCACCCACCTCGCCGGTGATCTCGGCGACGAGCAGCGCGTCGGAGTCGGTGTGCACGAGGACGTTCGTCAGCAGCTCGGACAGCAGCAGCACCGCCGAGTCGCGCTGGTCGGAGGAGGTCCAGTCGTGCAGCAGCTCGCGCAGTTGCTGCCGGGCCACCGCGATCCGCTCCGGCTCGGCCTGCGCGACCGTCAGCATCGTGCGCCGCACGGGGGCCCGCACGAGCACGGTGTCGCCGCAGCCGCACCCTTCGTCCTCCCGGCTCAGCAACAGCAGCGCGATGTCGTCCTCGCGGCGGTCGATCAGCGGGCCGGTGGTGTGGTGCGACGACGGCCCGTGCACGGCCTGCACCAGGGTGTCGGCGAGTTCCTCCAGATCACCCTTGTGGTCCTCCAGGACCTCGCGCAGCCGCCGCCAGCCCGAGTCCAGGTCGTGTCCGCCGGTCTCGATCAGGCCGTCCGTGCAGATCAGCATGGTCTCGCCGGCCTCCAGGGCGAGCCGGGTCGTGGGGTAGTCGGCGTCCGGGTCGATGCCCAGCGGCAGGCCCCCCGACGTCGGCCGCGTCAGCACCGTGCCGTCGGACATCCGGATCGCCGGGTCCGGATGTCCGGCCCGGGCGATGTCCAGCACGCCGTTCGCCGGATCGACCTCGACGTACACACAGGTCGCGAAGCGCGGGTCGGCAGGGTCCTCGTCGCTGATGCCGTGCAGGAAACGGGACGCGCGGGAGAGGACGGCGTCGGGGCGATGCCCCTCCGAGGCGTAGGCGCGCAGGGCGATGCGGAGCTGGCCCATCAGGCCCGCCGCCCGCACGTCATGCCCCTGGACGTCACCGATGACCAGCGCGAACCGTCCGCTCGGCAGCGGGATCACGTCGTACCAGTCGCCGCCGACCTGGAGACCGCCGCCGGTGGGGACGTAGCGGGCGGCGACGCTCATGCCCGGGATGCGCTGCGGGCCGAGCCTCGGCAGCATCGTGCGCTGGAGCCCGTCGGTCAGCGCCCGCTCGCTCTCGGCCACGCCCGCCCGGGTCAGCGCCTGGGCCAGCATCCGCGCCACGGTAGCCAGCACGGACCGCTCGTCCGGTGTGAAGGCGACCGGGTAGGTGAAGGCCGCCATCCACGCGCCCATCGTGCGGCCGGCCACGGTCAGCGGCAGGAACGCCCAGGACCGGCGGCCGAAGCGCTGGGCGAGCGGCCAGGTCAGCGGGTAGCGGGCCTTGTACTGCTCGGGGGAGGACAGGTACACCGCCCGGCCGGTGCGCACCACCTCGGCGGCCGGGTAGTCGGTGTCCAGCGCCATGTCGGAGAACGGGCTGTCGTCGCCCTGCTGCTGCCCGTGGTGCCCGATGATCGTCAGCCGGTCGCCCTCCACACCGAACACCGCCAGCCCGTCCGGCGAGAACCCGGGCATCGACAGATTGGCCGTGACCCGCAGGACCTCCTGCGTGGAGCGCGCCTCGGCCAGCGCCCGGCCCGCGTCCAGCAGGAACGCCTCCCGGGAGCGCCGCCAGTCGCCGGTGACCGCGCTGCGCCCGGCCGGCGTGCCCGGCGTCGGCTCCGTGACCTCCTGGAGGGTGCCGATCATCCGGTACGCCTTGCGGGCCCGGTCGAAGGACGGCTTGGAGCGGCTGCGGACGACCCGGACGATACGGCCCTGCTCGTCCATGATCCGGATCCGCACCTCGGCGAGGGTGCCCTCGGCGACGGCGAGCTGGATCACGCCGGTGATCTCGTTCCAGTCGACCGGGTGCAGCCGGGCCCGGGCCTGGGCCTCCGTAAGGCTGACCTGCTCGGCGGGCAGCCCGAGCAACCGTGCCGCCTCGGCGTCGACCGTGACCAGCCCGGTGGCGGTGTCCCAGTGCCAGAGGCCGGTCGCGAGGGCTGCGAGAGCCTCCCCCACGGCGGGCAGGGGCTCGCCAGTGCGCATTGGCCTACTTTAAGGAGAGGCCGTTGAACGCTGCCACCGAAGACGGAAGTGTGCTCGATCGTCAACTGAGGAGAGCCGATCTTCGCCTGGCCGGTACGCTGGGGACCAGTTTCACGTGAAACACAGACCCCGATCAGCGAAGACTGGATGAACGACGATGCATCGGTACAGGTCCCACACCTGCGGCGAGCTCCGCTCCTCTGACGTCGGCACCGACGTCCGGCTGAGTGGCTGGCTGCACAATCGGCGCGACCTGGGCGGCATCCTCTTCATCGATCTGCGCGACCACTACGGCATCACGCAGCTCGTGGCCCGTCCCGGCACCCCCGCCTACGAGGCCCTCGACAAGCTGTCCAAGGAATCGACCGTCCGTGTCGACGGCCAGGTCGTCTCCCGCGGCGCCGAGAACATCAACCCCGACCTGCCGACCGGTGAGATCGAGGTCGAGGTCGGCGAGGTCGAGCTGCTCGGCGCTGCCGCCCCGCTGCCGTTCACGATCAACACCGAGGACGGGGTCAACGAGGAGCGGCGCCTGGAGTACCGCTTCCTGGACCTGCGCCGCGAGCGCATGCACCGCAACATCATGCTGCGTACGGCGGTCATCTCGGCGATCCGGCACAAGATGACGGCCCTCGGCTTCAACGAGATGGCGACGCCGATCCTGTCCGCGACCTCCCCCGAGGGCGCCCGCGACTTCGTCGTCCCGTCCCGCCTGCACCCGGGCAAGTTCTACGCCCTTCCCCAGGCGCCCCAGCAGTTCAAGCAGCTGCTGATGATCTCCGGGTTCGACCGCTACTTCCAGATCGCGCCCTGCTTCCGCGACGAGGACGCGCGCGCCGACCGCTCGCCGGGCGAGTTCTACCAGCTCGACATCGAGATGAGCTTCGTCGAGCAGGAGGACGTGTTCCAGCCCGTCGAGAAGCTGATGACGGAGCTGTTCGAGGAGTTCGGCGGCGACCGTCACGTCACCTCGCCGTTCCCGCGGATCCCGTTCCGCGAGGCGATGCTGAAGTACGGCTCCGACAAGCCCGACCTGCGCGCCCAGCTCGAACTCGTCGACATCACCGACATCTTCGAGGGCTCGGAGTTCAAGGCGTTCGCCGGCAAGCACGTCCGTGCCCTGCCGGTGCCGGACGTCTCCGCCCAGCCCCGCAAGTTCTTCGACCAGCTCGGCGACTACGCCGTCTCGCAGGGCGCCAAGGGCCTGGCCTGGGTCCGCGTCGCCGAGGACGGCTCGCTGTCGGGCCCGATCGCGAAGTTCCTGACGGAGGACAACGTCGCGGAGCTCACCAAGCGGCTCTCCCTGGCCGCCGGCCACGCGGTGTTCTTCGGCGCGGGCGAGTTCGACGAGGTCTCCAAGATCATGGGCGCGGTGCGGGTGGAAGCCGCCAAGCGTGCCGGGCACTTCGAGGAGAACGTCTTCCGCTTCTGCTGGATCGTCGACTTCCCGATGTACGAGAAGGACGAGGAGACCGGCGCGATCGACTTCTCGCACAACCCCTTCTCCATGCCGCAGGGCGGTCTGGAGGCCCTGGAGACCCAGGACCCGCTGGACATCCTGGGCTGGCAGTACGACATCGTCTGCAACGGCGTCGAGCTGTCCTCCGGCGCGATCCGGAACCACGAGCCGGAGATCATGCTCAAGGCCTTCGAGATCGCCGGGTACGACCGCGAGACCGTCGAGGAGAAGTTCGCCGGCATGCTGCGCGCCTTCCGCTTCGGCGCCCCGCCGCACGGCGGCATCGCCCCGGGCGTCGACCGCATCGTGATGCTGCTCGCCGACGAGCCCAACATCCGCGAGACCATCGCCTTCCCGCTCAACGGCAACGCCCAGGACCTGATGATGGGCGCGCCGACGGAGCTGGAGGAGGCGCGGCTGAAGGAGCTGCACCTGTCGGTGCGCAAGCCGCAGCCGAAGTAGGCGACCTGTAGGGAGTGGCTCGGAACCGGCGTCGGTTCCGAGCCACTTTCGCACCCAGGGCTCTTGCCCAGCTCTTACTCAGGTTCCTGACAGACAGGGTCCCTAGCTTCCCTTCCCATGACGGGACACGAAGCGGCCCAAGAGCCGGAACACAAGCGGGATCTGACACGCCGTAAGGTCGTCGCCGCGGGCGTCGGCGCGGTGGTGGCGGCGGGCGTCGGCGGTACGTTCGCGACGGGCGCGTTCGCCGACGAGGGGACGGACGCCGCCCGGTCCAAGGCCACCGGGAGCGCGGGCGAGGCCTGCTACAAGCTGACCTCGGAGACCACCGAAGGCCCCTACTACATCGACGCGGACAAGCTCCGCCGGGACATCACCGAGGACCAGGAGGGCATCCCGCTCACCCTGCGCCTCAAGGTGATCGACTCCGAGACCTGCAAGCCCCTCGCGAACGCCGCCGTCGACATCTGGCACTGCAACGCACTCGGTGTGTACTCCGGGTACGAGGCGATGGGCAGCGGCGACGGCGGGGGCGGAGGCGGCGGGGGCGGCACGCCGCCCACGGGTGCGCCGACCGGAACGCCGACCGGCACTCCCACGGGCGCGCCCCCGGACGGTGGCGGTGGTGGCGGGCACCAGGAGCCCACGGACGACGAGCGCTACCTGCGCGGCACCTGGCGGACGGACAAGCGGGGGTTCGTCGAGTTCCGTACGGTCTTCCCCGGCTGGTACCAGGGCCGCTGCGTGCACATCCACACCAAGGTGCATGTGAACGGCACCTGGACCGACGCCGGTTACGAGGGCGGCACGACCTGCCACACCGGTCAGCTCTTCTTCGACGAGGAGTCCGTGCTGGCCTCCGCCGAGGTCGAGCCGTACTCCACCAACACCACGACCCGCACCACCCTCGACGAGGACACCATCTACCCGGGCAACGGCACCCAGGGCGGGCTGCTGAAGCTCCAGTACAGGAAGAACGCCATCGCGAAGGGCGTCGTCGCCGGCCTCACCATGGGTGTCGATCCCACGGGCTGACGGACGTCTGACGGCGTGTGTGGGGTGGACGTGTACGGCCGTCCGCCCCGCATTCACGTATATGTACTTCTGCTCAACCCGTTGACCCGGAAGTTAAGCCTCCATAAAGTCCCTTCGAGAACGCGTACGTGACTGCTGTTCACGTATGTGCACATCGAGGGAGACAACGATGTCAGACGCCGCAACAGCCATACCCGAGGCCGAGCAGCGTGCGGTCGGCAAATTCCTGCGCCGCATGCTTCCGATCCTGGTCCTGATGCTGCTGGTCAACCAGATGGACCGGACGAACGTGGGGTTCGTCCAGAACGAACTGCGGGCCGATGTCGGGGTGAGCGCCACCGCCTACGGGCTCGGCGCGGGCCTGTTCTTCATCGGGTACGCCCTGTTCGAGGTGCCGAGCAACATGCTCCTGGAGCGGCTCGGAGCCCGGGTCTGGCTGACCCGGATCATGATCACCTGGGGCGCGGTGATCGTGGCGATGTGCTTCATCCACAACGTGTGGATGTTCTACTCCCTGCGCTTCCTGCTCGGTGTCGCGGAGGCCGGCTTCTTCCCCGGCGTGCTCCTCTACTTCACCCAGTGGCTGCCGGACTCCAGCCGGGGCCGGGCCAGTGCGATCTTCCTGGGCGGCTCGGCCACGGCGTACATCGTCACGGGCCCGATCACCGGCGCGCTGCTGGAGCTGCACGGCGCGGGCGGTGTCGCGGGCTGGCGGTGGATGTTCGCCCTGGAGGGGGCCTTCTCGATCCTGGTCGGCTTCATCGCCGGGTTCTTCCTCGTCTCCCGGATCCAGGACGCGAAGTGGCTGACGCAGGAAGAGAAGGACGCGCTGAGCGAGGCGGTGGCGCGGGACAAGGAGGCGCGTGACCGGGCGCCGTCGGTGTCGCGGCTGAAGCTGATCTTCCATCCCCAGGTCGCCGTCCTGACCGCGGTCTTCTTCGCGATGGCGCTCACCGGCTACGCGATCACGTTCTGGCTGCCGAGCCTGGTGGAGGAGATCGGCGGACTGTCGCCCTTCCAGATCGGCCTGCTGTCGGCGATCCCCTGGATCTGCGCGGTGATCGCGATGTACACGATGGCCCACTTCACCGACCGGGCCCGGGACCGCCGCCCCTACCTGGCGATCGCCCTGGTCCTGTCGGCCATCGGCACCTTCCTCGCCACACTCGGTTCGCCCTGGTTCGGCCTGGCCGCCCTCACCCTCGCCGCGGTCGGCGGCAAGTGCGCGGCCACGCTGTTCTGGCCGATGGCCCAGTCGGGCCTCGACCTGAAGATCGCCGCGCCGGGTCTGGCACTGGTCAACTCCATCGGCAACCTGGGCGGTTTCGTGTCGCCCACCCTGTTCGGCTACCTCAAGGACACGACGGGCAGCACGAACGGGGGCCTGTACACCCTGTCGGCGGCGTCGATCCTGGCGGTGCTGGGCGTGGCGTTCGTACGGCACACCAACAGGGGGCCGCGGGCGGGAGCCGGGGATCGTGCGGGGGTGACGGGGAAGACGGCGGTGAGCTAGACACGCCGCTTCGAGCCGACTGTGCGCTGGGGCCTGCTCCTTTTGTGGAGTGGGCCCCAGCCATTCGCACCAGTACTTCGCTGTTGCCTTGTCGAACGACCGCATGCCGCGCGGGTGGTTCGTTTCCCCGTCCAGAGGAGGGGCTCACTGCTGTTCGCCGGTCCCGCCTTCGTAACGCGGCAGGTCCTCGGTGGAGATCGTCCAGTCGGCGATGGTGACGTCCTCCCCGTACACGAAGTCCTTGCGGGTGGCGTAGCGGGGGCCGTCGGGGGTGGCATGGATGTCGGTGAGCACGGTTCCGGTGCCGGTGCGGGGATCGAAGATCGCGTAGACGGGGACGCCCATGAGGGGGTAGTCGCGCATCTTGGTGACCCAGTCGTTGTCCGGGTTCGAGCGGGAGATGACCTCCACGGCGGCGACGAGCGCGCCCCAGCGGTCGGCGAGGGCCTCGACGAGGAGGAGGCCACGTCCTGACTCGGCGTCGGGGGCGGGTGCGGGGTGGCGGGGGAGGTCGTCACCTCGGGTGTCCGTGACTTCGATGCGGAGGGTTTCGCAGCTGGCCCGGAGCACGAGGCGGAAGTCGCGGCCGGGGAGCCGCCCGTGAGTGGCGGCGTTCGCGGCGAGTTCGGCGACGAGATGTTCGGCGGCTTCGGTGATGCGGTGGGGCACCTCCCGGGTGCGCATCCACTCCGTGGCGAGCAGCCGGGCGAGACGGGCGCCGCGTGGTGTGGATGACAGCTGGACGATGAAGTGCTCGGTGGGCGAGAGAAGTTGGGTGGACTTTTCCTGATTCACGTCACTGAGCGTGGCGGCACCTGCCTACCGTGAACAGTGACAGCGTCGATACGTAGGGTGACTGTCCGGGGCTCGTCGGCCGTTGTCCGGGCTGTCGGCAGGACGAAGGAGGGTGCGGCATGTCGGTGGACGGCGAGGTGCGTCGGCTCAGTGGGGAAGCGGACGAGCCGGGGTGGGAGGTGGATCCGGACGATGAGTGGGGAGTGGCCGTCATCACCACGGTGGGGCGGCAGTTGAGGCTGCGGCGTGAGGCGGTGGGGATGCGGGCCGCCGAGTTCGCGGTGGCCGTCGGGTACGGGGAGGACCTTGTCTACAAGGTCGAGGGTGGGAAGCGGATCCCTCGGAAGGAGTACCTGGACAGGGCCGACGAGGTGTTGGGAGCGGGTGGGCTCGTTGCGGCGGCTTGGGAGGACGTGAAGAAGGTCCGGTATCCGAAGAAGGTTCGGGAGCTGGCCAAGTTGGAGGCGCAGGCGGTAGAGATCGGCATCTACGAGAGCAACGGCATCAATGGGCTCTTGCAGGTCGCTGACCACGCGCGCGCGTTGTTCGAAGCCATGCAGCCCCCTTACTCCCCGGATGAGGTGGATCGGATGGTGGCCGCGCGCGTGGCTCGAGCGTCGGTCTTCGAGCGTTCACCCGCGCCCGCGCTCAGCTTCGTCCTGGAAGAGGCAGCCCTGCGCCGTCCGATCGGGGGCACAATGGTGTTGCGCCAGCAGCTCGAACGTCTGTTGGAGGTGGGTCGACTGCACAACGTTGTTCTTCAGGTGATGCCGTTGAACTGCGAGACGCACTCCGGCATGGACGGCAAGATCGAGCTGCTGAAGTTCGCAGACGGTTCAGCAGTGGGCCGCTCCGATGGCGCGTTCAACGGCCGGCCGACCTCGGAACTCAAACACCTGCGCATCCTTGAGCTGCGGTATGGCACGATCCGGGCTCAGGCCCTCTCACCACGGGAGTCGCTGGCCTTCATCGAACAACTGCTGGGAGAGACATGATCCGCAAGACCACCGCCGGGGACGCCTCTGAGCTGGCGTGGTTCAAGAGCAGCTACAGCAGCGGCAACGACGGCAACTCCTGCGTTGAGCTTGCCGTTACCCCCGGCACCGTGCACGTTCGTGACTCCAAGAACGTCGAAGGCCCCCGGCTGGCGATCACACTCGGCGCATGGGCCGACTTCGTGCCCTACGCCGTGGAGAGCTGACGCCTTTACCTGGCCACGAACTGGGTCAGGATCGCCTGGACCTCGTAGATGTCGACGCCCTTGGTGAAGGTTTTCTCGATGGGGGTCGGGGTGCCGGAGATCCAGATCTTCAGCTCGGCGTCGAGGTCGAAGGTGCCGGCCGTTTCCACCGCGAAGTGGGTGATGCTGCGGTAGGGGACGGAGTGGTACTCGACCTTCTTGCCGGTGATGCCCTGCTTGTCGATCAGGATCAGGCGGCGGTCGGTGAAGAGGATGGTGTCGCGGATCAGGAGGAACGCGGCGTGGACCTGTTCGCCGTGGCCGAGGAGGCGGGCGTAGTCGTGCTGGGCCGATGCCGGGTCGATGGTGTGGGCGTTGCCGAACAGTGCCATGGGAGTCCCCCGGGTGTGTGATGGCGGCCGGGTGGCCGGTCTCCCGGGATCTTCGCAAAGCACGGGGCCCGGGAGAAGGTTCTCGTTCTCCCGGGCCCCGTGCTGTAGCGAGCGTGTTACGCCGGTTACGCCGTCGGCTTGTCCTCCAGGCGCGGGAAGAGGACCGCGCCCTTGGTGACCGTCGTGCCGGCCGGGAGCCTGCCCCACTCGCCGGCCTCGCCGATCTTCTGGTCCGCGAGGGCGCCGAGGGAGGCCGCCGCGCCGAGCGAGTCCCAGAGCTTCTGGGAGGTCTCCGGCATGACCGGGTTGAGGAGGACCGCCACAGCGCGCAGGGACTCCGCGGCCGTGTAGAGGATCGTGGCCAGGCGGGCCTTGCCCTCGTCGGACGTGTCCTTGGCCACCTTCCACGGCTCCTGCTCCGTGATGTAGCCGTTGACCTGCTTGACGAAGTCGAAGACCGCCAGGATGCCGCCCTGGAAGTCCAGCTCCTCGCCGATCCGGCGGTCCGCCTCCGTGACGGCCTTCGCCAGGCCCTCGTGGATCGCCTGCTCCGCCGCGCCGTCGGCCGCCGACGCCGGCAGCTCGCCGCCGAAGTACTTGCCGACCATCGCCGCGACGCGGGACGCCAGGTTGCCGTAGTCGTTCGCCAGCTCGCTGGTGTAGCGGGCGGAGAAGTCCTCCCAGGAGAACGAGCCGTCCTGGCCGAAGGCGATCGCGCGCAGGAAGTACCAGCGGTACGCGTCCACGCCGAAGTGCGAGGTCAGGTCCTGCGGCTTGATGCCGGTCAGGTTCGACTTCGACATCTTCTCGCCGCCGACCATCAGCCAGCCGTTGGCCGCGATCTTGCCGGGCAGGGGGAGGCCCTGCGCCATCAGCATCGCGGGCCAGATCACCGCGTGGAAGCGGAGGATGTCCTTGCCGACCAGGTGGACGTCGGCCGGGAAGGTCTCCTCGAACTTGGCCTGGTTCTCGTTGTAGCCGACCGCCGTGGCGTAGTTCAGCAGGGCGTCGACCCACACGTAGATCACGTGCTTGTCGTCCCAGGGGACCGGGACGCCCCAGTCGAAGGTCGAGCGGGAGATGGAGAGGTCCTGCAGGCCCTGCCGTACGAAGTTCACGACCTCGTTGCGCGCGGACTCGGGCTGGATGAAGCCGGGGTTGGCCTCGTAATGGGCGAGGAGCTTCTCGCCGTACTCGCTCAGCTTGAAGAAGTAGTTCTCCTCGCTGAGGATCTCCACGGGCTTCTTGTGGATCGGGCAGAGCTTCTGGCCCGCGTACTCGCCCTCGCCGTCGAGGAGCTCGCCGGGGAGCTTGTACTCCTCGCAGCCGACGCAGTACGGGCCCTCGTAGCCGCCCTTGTAGATCTCGCCCTTGTCGTACAGGTCCTGGACGAACTCCTGGACGCGGTCCGTGTGCCGCTTCTGCGTGGTGCGGATGAAGTCGTCGTTCGCGATCTCCAGGTGCTCCCAGAGAGGCTTCCACGCTTCGGTGACGAGTTTGTCGGCCCACGCCTGGGGGGTGACCCCGTTGGCCTCGGCCGTGCGCATGATCTTTTGACCGTGCTCGTCCGTGCCGGTGAGGTACCACACCTTCTCGCCGCGCTGGCGGTGCCAGCGGGTGAGCACGTCGCCTGCGACGGTCGTATAGGCGTGGCCCAGGTGAGGAGCGTCGTTGACGTAGTAGATGGGGGTCGAGACGTAGTACGCCTTCGCCCCCTGCTTCTCGGATCCAGTGGCCGCCATGGTCGAAATCCTACTGGTCCGTTGAAGATCGACTCACACGTGTTTCGGGGGGTGGACACAGGGCTCTGCCCTCTGTCCACCCCCCGGGGGTTCTGCGGGTCCTGAGGGGTTCTACGGGCGCCAGTTCGCCAGTACGCCCTCGTAGAGCTCCTTGTCCGTGAGCTCGCGGGGGGTTTCGCCGGCGAGGAAGTGGGACGTGTTGGGGGTCTTGAGCTTGCGGAGGTAGTCGAAGGCCTTGTTCTCCGGGTCACCGAAGGCGACGAAGGAGAAGAAGACGGTGGGGTGCGTCTTGGCGGCCTCGGTGAGGGCCTGGGTGGCGGGGGTCTTGGCGTCGGGGGCGCCGTCCGTCTGGAAGATCACCAGGGTGGGTGTGCCGGGGGTTTTGGTGGTGGCTTCCTTGTCGTGGTGGGCGAGGACGGCCTCGACGGCTGCGTGGTAGCTGGTGCGGCCCATGCGGCCGAGGCCGGCGTGCAGGTCGTCGATCTTGTTCTCGTGGTCGGTGAGGGCGATCTCGCCGGTGCCGTCGAGTTCGGTGGAGAAGAAGACGACCGGGACGGTGGCCTCGGGGTCGAGGTGGGCGGCGAGGGCGAGGGTCTGCTCGGCGAGGGCCTGGGCTGAGCCGTCCTTGTAGTACGGGCGCATGGAGGCGGAGCGGTCGAGGACGAGGTAGACCTTGGCCCGGGTGCCGGTGAGGTTGTGCTGCTTGAGGGCGGCGGCGGCGGCCTTGTAGGCGGTGGTGAGGCCTGGGGCGCGGGTCTTGATGCGGGTGAGGGGGACGGCGGGGGTGGGGGTGACGTCCGGCTCGGCCTCGCCTTCGGCTTCGGCCGTGTCGTTCCCACCCGCACCACCCGTGCTGCTTTCGTCGTCGGGTGCGGGTGGCCCCTGTGGGGCGGACTCGCCGCCGGCGGCTGCGGGAGCGTCCACGGGCTCGGCCTTCGGCTTCGCCTTGGCCTTCGGCTTTGTCTTGGCCGTGGGTTCCGCCTTGGCCGGCGCGTCCGACTCGACCGGCGCGTCCGCTTCGGCCTTCGGCTCCGCCTTGGCCGACGCGTCCGCCTTGGCCGGCGCGTCCGCCTTGGCCGGCGCGTCCGCCTTGGCCGGCGCGTCCGCCTTGGCCTTCGCCTCCGGCTCCGCCTTGGCCGGCGCGTCCGACTCGACCGGCGCGTCGACTTCGGCCTTCGGCTCCGCCTGGGCCTTCGCCTTGGCCTTCGCCTCCGGCTCCGCCTTGGCCGACGCGTCCGCCTTGGCCTTCGCCTCCGGCTCCGCCTCGGCCTTCGCCTCCGGCTCCGCCTTCGCCTCCGGCGGGTCTGTCTTCGCCGTCGGGTCCGCCTCGGTCGGTGCGTCTGCCTTCGTCGTCGGCTTGCCGTCGGAGGCCGTGGCGGGCGTCGTCTTGGAGGCGGCCTTCGGTGCGGGCGTCACCTTGGGGGCGGCCGTCGGCTTGGGTTCGGCTTCTGCCGTGGGCTTGCTCTCGGCAGCCGGCTCGGAGTCGGGCTTCGGGGCTGCGGGGGTCTCGGGCCGTGGCTCGGGCTCGGCGTCCGCCCGCGTGTCGGTGGGCGAGGGCTGCTGCGGTGTGTCGGCCTTGGCCCTGGCCCTGGGCTTTGCAGCTGCCGGGGGCTCGGTCTGTGCCTGGGCCTCCGGGCCGTCCTCGGGCTTTTCCGGTGCTGTCGGCTCAGAGGTCGACGACGACTCCGGCTTCTCGGGCGCCGCGGGCTCGGCGACGGTCGGCTGCTCCGTCTCGGTCGCCGTCGGCTTCTCCGCCGTGGCCGATTCAGACGACTCCGCTGTCTCCGCCGGCTCCTCGACCACCGACGTGGCCTCGGCCTCTGCCTCCGGCACCGCCGGCTCCTCCGCAGCCGCAGGCTCCTGCTCCCCCTCCGCAGACCGCGCAGGCCTCGGGACCGTCACGCGGTCGAAGGCCAACGACACGAGGTCGTGTTCGTTCCGGGGTTCGGGGACGTCCGCCGTCGGGGCGGCGGGGGTGGGTTCCGGGGAGGGGGACGGGACCTTCGGGTCCGTCGCGGGGGGCGTCGGGGTTTCGGGCGTCGTCGTCGCAGTCTGCGCCGCACCCTCCGCCTCGGCGGTCCGTGACTTGCGTGACCGTCCGAACGCGTTCCGCAAGAGAGTGAGAATGCCCATGTGCGCGCAACCCTTCGCGTGAGTTGAAGCCCGTCAATCCCTGGCCAGGACGGACACGTAAGGTTAGCGGCCCTCCTGGGTGATCTTGGGCAGGGTCGGGGGTGGGCGGTCCGCGCTGTCAAGAGGGACATCCGGCCTGCCAAGGTGTCGCCGTGCTGAATCGCCGTAACTGCCGTAAGGCTGCCGCAGGTTCACCCGCTGTTCATCCTCGCGCCCGGCTGCCGCACATATGTGCCCCTACGGTCACGCTGACACCAAGGGCATCCAAGGAGAGAGCAAAGTGCGCAAGCTGCTGCCGTTGATCGGAACGCCGTCCGGATCGCATCCTGGCGGCCGGTCCGCCCTGACCTGTCGTTTCCGGTGTGGTGACGCCTGCTTCCACGAGGTGCCCAACACCAGCTCCAACGAGTACGTCGGTGATGTGATCGCCGGTGCGCTCAGCCGGCGGTCGATGATGCGGGCCGCGGCCGTGGTGACCGTGGCCGCGGCGGGCGCGGGGGCCGTGGGTGTCGCGCAGGCTCCGCAGGCCGGCGCCGCTCCGGCCGGAGGCGCGTCGGCCGGTGCCGCCGCCGAAGCCGCCCGGCGGAAGAACAAGGGCGCGCGCGGGCTGCGGTTCGCGCCCGTCGCGCCCAATACCGCCGACGCCGTGACCGTGCCGGAGGGGTACCGGCAGAACGTCGTCATCCGCTGGGGCGAGCCCATCCTGCGCGGGGCACCCGCCTTCGATCCGGAGAAGCAGACCGCCAAGGCCCAGGCCGGACAGTTCGGGTACAACTGCGACTTTCTCGCGCTGCTTCCGCTGCCGGGTGAGCGTGGGCGGCAGCTGCTCGTCGCCAATCACGAGTACACCGACGAGGTGCTCATGTTCCGGGGGTACGACGCCGCCCATCCGACCCGGGAGCAGGTCGAGGTGGCGTGGGCCGCGCACGGGCTGTCCGCCGTCGTCGTGGAGGGGGACCGGAAGACCGGGAAACTGACCGCCGTTCCGCGCCATCAGCTCAACCGGCGCGTCACCGCGACCACCGAGTTCCGGCTCACCGGGCCCGTCGCCGGGTCCGAGCTCGTGAAGACCTCCGCCGACCCGACCGGCACCAAGGTGCTCGGCACCCTCAACAACTGCTCGGGCGGCGTGACCCCGTGGGGCACGACCCTGCACGGCGAGGAGAACTTCAACCAGTACTTCGCGGGCAGCAGCCGGGCGACCGACAAGCGGTACGGGATCGGGACCGGGGCCAGCGAGCGGAAGTGGGAACGGTTCGACAAGCGGTTCGACGTCGCGCAGGAGCCGAACGAGGTGCACCGGTTCGGGTACGTCGTGGAGTTCGACCCGTACGACCCGAGCTCCACGCCGCGCAAGCACACCGCCCTCGGGCGGTTCAAGCACGAGGCCGCGAACATCAGGATGACGGCGGACGGGCGGCCCGTCGTGTACACCGGCGACGACGAGCGGTTCGACTACTTCTACAAGTTCGTCGGCAGCAAGCGGATGAGGCATGGCAGCGGCAGGGCCGTGCGGGAGCACAACCTCTCCCTGCTCGACGAGGGGACGCTGTACGTCGCCAAGCTCACCGGTGACTCCCCCGCCATCGAGATCGACGGCACGGGCAAGCTGCCGGGCGACGGCGAGTTCGACGGGAGCGGCGAGTGGATTCCGCTGGCCACCGCCACCGCCGAGGGTGCGGTCTCGCACGTGGACGGGATGAGCGCCGAGGAGGTGTTCGTCTTCACCCGTGTCGCCGGTGACAAGGTGGGCGCCACGAAGATGGACCGGCCCGAGGACATCGAGCCCAATCCCGTCACCGGCAAGGTGTACGTCGCCCTGACGAACAACTCCAACCGCGGCGTCGGTTCCAACGCCAAGGCGGACGAGGCCAATCCGCGCAACGCCAACAAGCACGGGCACGTCCTGGAGCTCACCGAGCGGTGGAACCGGCCCGAGAGCACGAGGTTCGCCTGGTCGCTGTTCCTCGTCGCCGGTGACCCGGACGACCCGGCGACCTACTTCGCCGGGTTCCCGAAGGACGGCGTCAGCCCGATCTCCTGCCCGGACAACGTCGCCTTCGACCCCTACGGCAACCTGTGGATCTCCACCGACGGCTCCCAGCTCGGCTCGCACGACGGCCTGTTCGGCGTGGCGACGCGGGGTGAGCGGCGCGGTGAGCTGAAGCAGTTCCTGACCGTGCCGACGGGGGCGGAGACCTGCGGTCCGATCATCCAGGACCGGCGTGTCCTGGTCGCGGTGCAGCACCCGGGCGAGATCGACGGCGCGTCCGTGGAGAAGCCGGCCAGCAGCTGGCCCGACGGTCCCGGGACGTACGTCCGGCCGGCGGTCGTGGCCGTGTGGCGCGCGGACGGCTGCGACATCGGCGTCTGAGCCGCAGACGTATCCATGGGGGGGCGCCCGTCGGGCGTCCCCCTTACTTGTTCCGTTACTTCTCCCCGTACAGCGTCAGGTCCGTGACCACCGCCCGGTGGTCCGTGCCGGCCAGGTCCAGGAAGCGCGTGCGGTCGGCCGCGAAGTCCTTCGACACCAGGACGTGGTCGATCTGCGTGCCGAACGTCGGCGCGGTCCGGGCCGGCCAGGTGGCCGTGCGATCGGCGTCGTCCAGACGGGCGGCGTCGCTCAGGCCGGTGTCGAGGATGCGGCGGAAGGCGGCGTGGTCCTGGGAGGCGTTGAAGTCGCCGGCCAGGACGAGGGGGGTGCCGGGGTTGGTGGCGGCCGCGTCGCGCAGGGCGTCCAGCTCCGTGCGCCAGAGGTCGAGCCGGCCGGGCAGCGGCGGCATGGGGTGGGCGAGCTGGAGCCGTACGGCGTGGCCGTCGACGTCGGCGATCGCCCCGGGCATGCCCATGGTGCCGGGGACGCCGTCGGTGGGCCGCAGCGGGAAGCGGCTGAGGATGACGGAGCCCTCGGAGCCGCCGCCCTCGACGGCCCGGCGGTGGGGATAGTCCCGCGCCAGATCCTGCTTCAGGCGTGCGTCGCACGCGTAGTCGCACTCCTCCACGAAGAGGACGTCCGGTTTCTCGCGGCGGACGGCGGCGACCAGGGGCCCGGTGCCCTGCCCGAACTCGACGTTCGAGGTCAGCACGCGCAGGTCGGCGACCGGGCGGCCGACGGGGTCGCCGACCTTGCCGTACGGCTCGATGAACCAGGCCAGCAGGCCGAGCAGGAGCACGCCCCAGACCGTCCCGAGCCACCACCGGGACAGCAGGGCGAACAGCAGGGCCAGGCCGGTGGGGGCGAGCAGCCAGGGGAGGAAGGCGAGGATCTGCGGGACGGGCGTGATGCCGTCGCTGTCGGCGGTCCGGAAGCCGACGGCCACGCTGACCGCGGCGAGCAGCAGGGCGGCGCACCAGGCGCCGGGCCGCCGGCGGGGCGGACGGTGGTCCGGCTCGTCGGTGGCGGTCCACTCGGCAGCGGCGGTGTCCAAGGCCCGGCCTTCCGTTCGCGGGGTGGGATGCCCGCATCCTCCCTCAAGGACGGGGTGGGGCGGGGGAAGGTTGCCGGGCGTCGACGCGGGCCAGGAATTCCCCGAGTGCCTGGTCGAACTCCGCGGGGCGTTCGAGGTTCGGCATGTGGGCCGCGCCCTCGATGATGTGCAGGTCCGCGTCCGGGAGGGCCGCGTGCAGGGCGCGGGCGTCGGAGACGGGGGTGTAGGTGTCGTCGGATCCGACGACGACCAGGGCCGGGACGCGGACCTGGGTCAGCAGGGCGGTGTAGTCGGGGCGCCGGGCGCGGGCGCGCAGGGCCGCGGCGGCGCCCTCGGGGGAGGTGGCCGTCATCATGCGGTGGACGTGGGCCTTGACGTCGGCGGGGGCGTGGGGGGCGACCATCCGCTCCAGGACCTCGTCGGCGTAGCCGCGCATGCCCTCCCGCAGCAGGCGGTCCGCCATGGCGTCGCGGGTGCGGACGCCGTCCGGGGTCTCCGCCGCCGGGAAGGTGTCCGCGAGGACGAGGCCGCGGACGCGGCCGGGGAACTGCCGGTAGCAGTCCATCGCGATCTGGCCGCCCATGGAGAGCCCGGCGAGGACGAAGGACTCCACGCCCAGCTCGTCGAGCAGGGCCTCGATGTCCCGGGCGAACCGCGCGAAGTCCGTGAGGGCCGGGGCGGTCGGGGAGGCGCCGTAGCCGCGCAGGTCGGGGGCGATGACGCGGCGGGCCGCGGAGAACGTGCCCAGCTGCGGGGCCCACATCGTGCGGTCGAAGGGGTGGCCGTGGACGAGAACCAGGGGGACAAGGGGCTGCCGAGGGGATACGGGGCCTTTGTCCTCGTATGCGAGGAAGGGTGCCATGTGAAGACCCTAGGCAGCTCCAACTACTCAGTGCAATAAGATCTTTGCTCTCGGTGCAATCCAAGGGGGAGGCCGACCGATGGGTGACTACCGCCGTATCGCGGACAGGATCGCCGACGACATCGCCAGCGGGCGGCTGAAGCCCGGCCAACGGCTGCCGCCGCAGCGGGCGTTCGCCCGGCGCCGGGGAATCGCCTCGTCGACGGCCGGGCGGGTGTACGGCGAACTCGTGCGGCGCGGGCTGGTCGTCGGCGAGGTCGGGCGCGGCACCTTCGTACGGGCCGCACCGGACGGGCCGGCGGGGCGGGCGCTCGCCGAGCCCGGCCCGGGCGACGCCCTCGTCAACCTGGAGCTCAACTACCCCAGCGCGCCCGGCCAGCCGGAGCTCCTCGCCCCCGTCCTCGCGCCGCTGCTGCGTCCCGACGTGCTGGCCGAGGCGCTGCTGCCGGCCGCCGCCACCGGTACCGAGTCCGCCCGGGAGGCCGTGGCCGCGCTCCTCGCCACTCCCGGCTGGCGCCCCGCCCCGGACCGGCTGCTGTTCACCGGCAACGCACGGCAGGCCATCGCCGCCGCGCTGGCCTCCCTGGTCCGGCCGGGCGGCCGGGTCGGGGGGTGGAGCAGCTGACGTATCCGCTGGTCAAGGAGATCGCGGCGCGGCTGGGCATCACCCTGGTGCCGCTGGCCGGTGACGCGGCCGGGCTGCTCCCGGAGGCCGTCGCCGCCGCGCACCGTTCGGCGCCGCTGTCCGCGCTGTACGTGCAGCCGACGCTGCACAACCCGACGTCGCTGACCACGAGCCGCCCTCGCCTGCTGCAGCTCGCCCAGCTGGTCCACGACCTGAACCTGCCGGTGGTGGAGGACCGCATCTGGTCCTTCCTGCGGGAGCAGGGTGATCCGTTCGCCGCTCACGCGCCGGCCCTCACTCATGTCGTCGACGGTCTCTCCAAGCGGGTCGCCCCGGGGCTCACCGCGGGTTTCCTCGTCGTGCCGCCGCACCGGGTCGGGGCCGTGGCCGGTGCCGTGCGGTCGGGCGGGTGGAGTGCGGGGCGGTTCGCGCTGGAGGCGGCCGTGCGGTGGGCCGGGGAGGGGGTCGTGGCGCGGCTGGTGGCGGCCAAGCGGGCGGACGCGGCGCGCAGGCAGCGGATCCTCGCCGAGGAACTCGCGGGCTTCGCCGTACGGTCCGAGCCGGGCGCCTACTTCGCCTGGTGGGAGCTGCCCGCCCCGTGGCGCGCGGACACCTTCACGGCGGCCGCCGCCGCGCACGGCATCGCCGTCACGCCCGGCCCCGCCTTCGCGGTCTCCCCCGGCCACACGCCCGACGCCGTCAGGCTCGGGCTCGGTTCGGTTCCGGAGCCGGTTCTGCGGCGGGCGCTGCGGACGCTCGGGCACGTCGCCGCGCGGCGAGCCGGGGACCGTACCGGCCCGTGAGCCACGAGCCGAGCGCCACCGTCAGGCCCAAGGCGAGCAGCAGCCAGGACACCGTCGACAGGGTGGCCGTCAGGGCGTCGTAGACGGCGCCGGCGGCCGGGCGGTCGAGCGCGTCGGGCAGGTCGGCGAGGGTGAGGCGGCGGCCGATCGCGACGGCCAGGACGAGCAGCCCGCCGCCCAGGGCCGTGCCAAAACCGAGCGCGGTGACCGCGCGGCGGCGGCACGCGGCGAGGGCGGTCCCGGCCACGGCGCACACGGCGGCGGTGAGCGGCAGCCAGAAGGCGGCGGTGTCCAGCACGTGGTATCCCCTGCGCAGTCGGTCCACGTCGTCGGCCGGGAGCACCGGGATCCGGGTGTGCGGGACCGGGATGCGGTGGGCGAACGGCGCGTGGTCGGCGGTGAGCCGGTGTTTGACCCGGGCGACGACCGGCGCGAGGTCGACGGTGACGGCGGAGGCCCGGGTGCCGTCGTCGCGCAGGGCGCGCAGCACGGCGTCGTGGACGGCCCGGTTCGCCGCGTCCCACCCGGTGCGGAACGCCTCGGTCCGGGTGAAGGAGCGCGCCGCGTCGTGCACGAAGGGTCCGACCGCGCCGCGCAGCGGACCGGTGTCGAACTCGTGCCCGGCCTCCCGCATGACGCCGTCCCCGAGGGCGTCCGCGATCGCGCGCCGCACGTCCGGGTCGGCGGCGAGCGGCGCCATCGTACGGACGTAGCGGCCGGTGTCGGTCAGCCCGTGCGCCGCCCAGGAGGCGAGCGTCCCGAACGGCACGAGCAGGCACGCGAGGGCCAGCAGAACGGCCGACAGGGCGTTCCGCGGTCGGAAGGGCGCCTGCTCGGCCGGCGCCCGGTCGCGCTCGGACACCCTTCCAGACAAGGCTCCACAGGCCCGGACCGCGACCGGCGTGACTGCATTCGGCCCCGCGTGCCGAGCCGAACGTGTCGTGCCGGTACCGAGTCAGTCCAGGCGCCGGCCGGCGGCGTCCTCGTGGGTGTAGTAGCGGTAGAACATCGTTATGAAGACGCCCGCCCCGACCACCACCCCCGCCCCGGTGGACCGCAGCACGGACACGCCGGACTGGCTGTAGAGGAAACCGATCGCGCAGCCGGTGAAGGCGAACCAGAGCAGCGCGTGCTGTTCGCGCCGCAGCCGCGGGGCGACCTCCCACACGGCGGCGAACAGTACGGCGAACACGAGCGCGGTGAGGAAGCCGAACAGCAGGTTCCAGCCGGTGATGGGCCCGGCGTCGCGCCGGTTGGCCGCGGCCCAGTAGCCGTAGACGAGCCCGAGGACGACGGGTACCGCGACCTTCGCCATGGCGTGGGTGCGCGGGCCGAAGACATCGGGGGTACGGCGTCGCCTGGTCACCTTGCGTGAGGCGGGTGCCGCATGAGCCATGAGAGCTCTCCTCTCTCCCTGCCCCTGCCTCCCAGGGCACACCGCCGGGAACCGCCTGGCAAGTCGGCGGACACGACGCGCTGCTCGCCGTGTGCCCTTCGCACCGTCGCCGAGGAGGGGGGCGAAGCCCCCGAAGGCGGACGTTTAGGGGCCTGGGGCCCCCCTTTGCAGCCGCAGCAGTTACCGTGCTGACGTACGTGATCGACAGGGGGAGGGACGAGATGCCCGGAACCGTGCTGCTGCTGGCGGCCTCGCCGGTGGGCAAGGGGCGCCTGGTCGACGCCGCGTCCGTGCTCCCCGTCCTGGCCGCCGTCCCGCCCGGCGTGCTGGCCGGCACGGACACCGCGAACGTCGTCGAACTCGCCGACCCGCTGGAGCCGCAGGCCGTCCTCACCCGGCTCCGCGCCGCCGCGGCGGCCCCCGGCCCGCTCACCGTGTACGTCACCGGCCAGCTGCAGCTCGACCGCCGCCAGCGCCTGCCCCACCTGGCGCTGGCCCGCACCACCGCGTCCACCGCCCGTTACACGGCCTTCCCCTGGCACTGGTTCCGGGACGAACTGCGCCTCAGACCGGCCGGCGCGACGACCCTCCTGCTCGACCTGCACGCGGACGCCGAGACCTGGGAGCTGCTGCGCGGCACCCCGCTGGATGCGGGCCGCGGCAACGCCGTGCACGGCCGCATCGCGCCCCCGCCGTCCAGACGCACGGTCGCGGCACCGGCGTACATGAAGGCCGTCGCGACGATCCTGCGCAGCGGGTTCCGGCCGCCGCTGGAGCAGTTGCACCAGCAGGCGCTGGCCCGGATCGCGCCGGAGAGCGCGGGCACCGACCTGGTGCTGAGCACGCCGGGCCCCGCGGCCGGTGACCCGCACGCCGCCATCACGGCCGCCGTCCAGTCCGGCCGCCACGCCGACGCCGACGCGCTCGCCGCCCGGCACGAGCAGGCGGCCGTCGCCGCGCAGGGGCCCGCCTCCGAGGAGGCCCTGCACTGGGCCGAGGTCCGGGCCGACCTGGCGATGTTCGCCGGGGACGCGGGCCGCAGCTGCCACACCTGGCTGACGGTGGCCACCCTCCGTCTGAACGCCGGACAGGCGCCGGACGCGCCCGCCGTCGAGGCCGCCGTGGACCGCGCCCACCACCAGTGGGGCCAGATCCGCGACCCCGCCCGCGCCCGCGAACTGGGAGCGGCGCTCGCCGAGTTGCGCGGCCGGGTCCCCGGGCGCCGCGAGGGGGCGCTCGACCATGTGCAGCGGCAGCTACGGCAGTTGCAGACCCCGGCCTGAACACGCGTGCGCCGTGTGCGCCTGGCGTGAAGGGGGCGTGTAATCGCTTGCTCAGGTCGCGTCACAGGGCTGCCGCCGAGGCCTGACCCGGTGTCATGATGTCGGGATGACAGAGGGGGACGAAGTGGCTGTCTTAGGCGTGCGCGTCCGGCTGGGCGCCGGCGGGACCGTGGACGATGTCAGAGCACTGAAGACGTGGCTGGAGCGGGAAGAGCCGCTCGCGGAACTGCTGTCCGAGAAGAAGCTGAGCATCGAGGCGCAGACCAGCGCGGACGGGACCAAGGGGCGGCTGGGGCCCGACCTCGAACTCGTCCTCAAAGTGCTCGGTGACGTCGTCACGATCGCGGCACTGACCGAGTACACCGCACGCGCGGTGAAGACCTGGACGAACAACCGCCGCAGGCTCCAGGGCGGCGATCCCCAGCCACAGATCCGCCCGCTGGACACCGACGGGGAGTAGGCCGGTGAGCCGCTTCGACCCGCGCGGCGAAGTGAACCGGGCGCTGCTGGTCGGTGTGTCCGAGTACGACCACACGGCACCGGACCCACAGGGCGTCACCGGCCAGCTCCCCGCCGTGCGGCACAACCGGAGGACACTCGAGGACGCGCTGCACCGGGGCAACGTGTTCGGTGCGCACGAGGTGCGGGCTCTGGCCTCGCCGACCCCGGACGAGTTCACGGGGGCACTGCGCCGCGCCTGCCAGGACGCCAGGGGACTGCTGCTGCTCTACTTCGCCGGGCACGCCGTCACCTCCACCTCCGGCAACGAGCTGCACCTCCAGATGCGTACCGCCCGGGTGCTCACGGGCGACGGGCTGCCCGGCTCGGTGAGTTTCAGCGAGGTGCTGGGCGAACTCGTCGAGAGCCGCGCCCAGCAGGTGGTGGTGATCCTCGACTGCTGCTACGCGGGCAACGCCGCGGAGATCTGGCACCGCTTCGACGATCCGAAGCGGAAGAAGCACAAGGTCCTGCTGCTGATGAGCGTGCAGCCCAACCGCTGCATCCTGGGCGGCGACGCCGACGCCCCGACGCCGTTCACCCGGGAACTCGTGCACGTCCTCGACGAGGGCGGCGAGGTGTGGCTCTCCCGGCTGTACGCCGCGGTGAAGCAGCGGATGGCCGAGGCGAAGTACAAGGCGGAGGACGACGACTCGCAGCGGCCGCAGGCGCTGGCTCCCCCCTGGGACCCGGACGCGGACGTGCTGCTGGCGGCGGGCCCGGTGATCGACCACCCGGACCCCCAGGTCAGATGGTTCCAGCGCACGCTCGACCGGGCCCGGAAGGCCCTCGAACGGCTCGGCCGTACCGGCCTGGCGATTCTGCTGGCGCTGCTCGCCACCGGCGCCGGCGGCTACGGCGTCCTGGTCCTGACCGGCGACTCGGGCTCCTGCGCCCCGGCACTGGAGCTGCGTCTGCTCACCGACCCCGATCTGGAGCAGGCGATGAAGGCGGCCGCGGACGCCTACGTCGCCTCGGACGCCAACACCACGAAGGACGGCTGCCGGCGCAGCGGCGTCACCGTCTACAGCGCCGGTGCCGCCGGTGTGGTGACCGCGCTGGGCAAGCGGACGGACGCCTGGCAGCAGCCGCGCGACGACGACAACCCGCAGCGGGACATCGGCCCGCAGCCGGACGTGTGGATCCCCGGCACCCGCGCGGACGTCCGCCGGGTCACCGCGGCCCAGGAGGACCGCGTCTTCGCCCGGCTGTACCCGGACACCGGGCCGTTCGTGTACTCGCCGGTCGTCCTGGCCGTCCCGGAGGGCCTGGACGACGCCGTCAAGCCCACCGGGCAGTCGCTGTCGCAGCTGGTCACCGGCCTCGAACAGGCGCCCGGCGAGGCCGAAGTGCACCGGCCCGACCCGGAGTTCGCCGACGCGGCGCTGCTGGCGACGACGGGCCTGTACCGCGGCGGAGCCGAAGCGCGCAACGCGGAACGGCGCCTCACCCAGTCCGGCCGGCCCGAGCCCTCCGCCGCCGGGCTGCTGTGCACGCTGCCCGACGCCGACGCCGTGGACGACCGCAGCGCGGCCCTGGTCCCGGAGTTCCTGCTGCGCAGCGGCGTCGGCTGCCACCCGGCCACGCGCGCCCCGCGCTCCGCCGTCTACCCCGACGACGTCCCCGGTCTGGAGCCGACGTTCGTGCGGGTGCGCTGGGAGGACGGTGAGCGGGACGCCGACGCGCGGGACGCCGAGGTGGACCGCTTCCGCTCCTGGCTGACCGGCGACGAGGGCCGCGGGGTGCTCGGCGAGCAGGGCTTCAGGTCCGCGCACGGTGAGCGACGGCTGCTGGCTGCGAAGTCGGCCCCCGAGGGGCTGATCGACGAGGTCCCGCCGGCGGGCTCCGCCGACCCGGCGGAGATGGACGAGGCACTGGAGCGCTACGGCAACGCGCACGGCCCCGGCCGTGTCCTGTTCCTCCTCGACAGCTCCGGCTCGATGGCCGGTCTGTGGGACGGACCCAGCGGCGGCCCCGGCATCCTCAAGCAGACCCTGACCGGGCTCGGCGGGGAGGACGA
Organism: Streptomyces africanus; assembly: GCF_030816955.1. NCBI lineage: Bacteria > Bacillati > Actinomycetota > Actinomycetes > Kitasatosporales > Streptomycetaceae > Streptomyces > Streptomyces africanus. Next base: position 4,482,526 of record NZ_JAUSYP010000001.1, read on the forward strand.
GTACGGGGTGTGGGCCGTGTACGGTCTCAAGGGCCGTACGCACACCGACCTTCTGAGGTTCGGCACGCACGCCCGCCGGGAGGCCGAGCAGGCCCTGGACGCCGCCCGGGTGCGGGACGCGGAAGCCGACCCGTCCGCCGCCCTGCGGGACGCCCTGGCGTTCCTGCGGGAACGCGGCGCCGACGACGAGCGGCCGCAGCTGATCGTGTACCTCACCGACGGCGAGGACGACAACCGCCTGACCGGCGACGCACTCGAGCGGGTGATCGACCGGGCCCGGACCGCCGGCGTGCCCATGACCATGGTGACCCTGAAGAACGGGGCCTGCGACCGGGACCGCCCCGGCACACGGATCGCGGAGGCCGGCCGGGGCCGCTGCCTGGACGCCGGGGACGACCTCGTGCCCGCCCTGCGCGACGAGGTCGCCCGCACCGGAACGGGGGAGGAATGATGGCCCGACGCCTGACGGCCGCCGCGCTGTCCCTGCTGTCGCTGCTGACGTTCACGGCCTGCACCGACGGTGACGCGCAGCAGCAGCCGACGGGCACCGACCCCTCCCCGCGGATCGTGGTGGCCAGCGGCCAGGACGTCACCGGCAAGAATGGCATCCGCCAGCAGCTCATCGACGCCTGGAACGCCAAGGAGGGCGAACACGGCTACCGGGCCCGCCTGGTGGAGCTGCCCGGCTCCGCCGACCAGCAGCGCAGCCAGCTGCTCGGCGCCCTCCAGTCCGGCAGCGCCGAGTACGACGTGGTGAACCTGGACGTGACCTGGATCCCGGAGTTCGCCGACGCCGGCCTGATCCGGCCGCTGAGCGACACGGCCGTCAAGGACCCCGGGGACCTCATCAAGTCCGTGGACAGCACGTCGTACTGGGACGGCAAGCGGTACGCGGTCCCCTTCAACAGCGACGCGGGCCTGCTGTACTACCGCAAGGACCATCTGGTGAAGGCGAGCGCCTCCCGCACCGACCTCGGCGAAGACGTCAGCTGGGACGAACTGCGGGAACTGCTCGGTCCCCTCGACGACGCCGGGATCAAGGACTACGAGGCGATCTGGACCACCCAGCTCGCCCCCTACGAGGGCCGTACCGTCAACGCGATCGAGGCCTTCGCCTCGGCCGTACCGGGTTTCCGGATCACGGACGACGACGGCGAGTACGTCGCGACCGAGGAGCAGTTGACGGCGGGGGTGAGCGAGCTGCGGGAGCGCACGGCGTCGCCGTACGCCCTCGACGGGTCCTCCGAGTTCCGCGAGGCCGAATCGCTCAGCGCCTTCGCCGAGGGCCGCACGACCTTCCTGCGGCACTGGCCGTACGTCTACCCGACCCTGCACGAGACCTTCGGGGGCAATCTCGGGGTGGCCCGGCTGCCCGGCAAGTCCGTGCTCGGCGGCCAGAACCTCGCCGTCACCTCCTCCACGTCCGAGCAGCGTGCCGCGAAGGCCGCCGAACTGATCGCGTTCCTCACCGACCCCGACAGCGAACGCTGCCTGCTGCGCGCCGGGTTCGCCGCGACCCGCACCTCGGCCTACGAGGAGCCCGGCACCGCCCCGGAGTGCGGGCACGCCCCCGCGTACGCCGAGGGCCCCTCGGCGTCGCCCGGCGGCGAGAGCACCGCCCGCCTGGCCCCCGACCGGATGGCCGACGGCACCAGCTACTCCCGCGAGATCCTGCTCCCGGCCCTGAGCGAGGCGGTCCACCGCCCCCGCACCCCGCTCTACGGCGCGGTGACCCACACCATCACCACCGAACTCGACGCTCTGTACGGCCCGCCGAAGGGGCCGGGCGGAAGCCGGCCCGGTGACGCGGAGGTAGCGAAAAGCCTTGACGAGGCGCTGAACGAAATTTTACCCGGTTGAATCTCCTCCCGGTGATGTTCACATTTCCTCCATTGCTTACGTGTGTCCCCGTGGGTAGCGTCGTTTTCGCACTGACCATGCAATCCGGCCGGACAATCCGGCCGGACAATTAAAAAAACGGGGATGGACTTCGTGACGATACGAAGCAAGGGAATTTCTGCCGTCATCACCTTCGCCATGACCGGCGCGCTGTGCGGCGTCGGGGCGCAGGCGGCACAGGCTTCTCCGGCCCAGCCGGAACTGCGTGCCGGAGCGGACGAGATCTGCGCGGTCCTCGGGATCGGCAGCGGCGCGGCGGGCCTCACCAAGGCACTGGCCAAGGGAGCCTCGTGGGTGGGCATCGGCGCCAGCATCGGGTGCTACGCCTACACGAAGGCCAAGGAGGCCACGCCGGCGGAGAGGCGGGCCGCGATGATCGCGTCCTACAAGAAGTACCAGGCGATGAGCGACATCAAGAAGCTCGACGCACTCGGCTACTACTGCCGTAAGAAGGACACCGGCGGTGGTGGCGGCGGCGATGTCGCACCCGCCAACCCGACCGTGAAGGTGGGGTACCGCGACATCAAGATGAAGGGCGTGACGTACAAGTGCACGGCGACCGGGGACTGACCGGCCGGCGCGGCCCGGGCTATGGAGAACGCCTGCTGTTCTCCATAGCGCTGGTCGTGGTGAGCCTGCTGTGGATTACGCGGGACATGGCGACGTGGGCGACGGCGACCTGTGCGGTCGGCGCCGCCGGTGGAGCGGTCGGGGTTTGTTATTTCGGCTGGCGTTATATGCGCTCCCGCGAGAATTCACGCTGACTGAATCGGGCGAGTGAATTCGCTCGCTGAATTCACTCGCCGAATTCCTTGCTCACGTCGCACTCGAACCAGACGGTCTTGCCGGGCCGGTCGGGGAGGGGAGTCCATCCCCACCGGTCCGTGACGGCGTCGACGAGCAGCTCGCCGCGTCCGTCCTCGGCGAGTTCGTCCACAGCTGTGGACAGCGGCGGTCGCGGGCGCGTGTCCGTGACCTCCACCCGCACCCCACGCCCGTCCGGCCGCCGCGTCATCAGCACCGCGGCACGCCGGTCGGGCGTGTGGCGTACGACGTCGGCGACCAGCTCGGTGAGGGCGAGACGGGCGAGGTCGCACAGCTCGCTGGTAGGCCGGATCGAGACCGCGCACAAGGTCCCGACCAGGGAGTTCGCGGAGCGGGCGGACGTGGCCCTCATGACCGACGGTCTCCAAGAACCCCGAGGTCGGGATCCTCACCGTCTCTTCGGAGGCTCACGCCGCCTTCGTGGGCTACGTCAGCGGGTGAAGACGAAGTACTTCCACGCGCCGTACGTCGTCGTGTTGACGTTGTCGCCCGACTTCGAGTCGATGTAGGACGAGCGGACCCGGAAACGCGGACCGACGGGCGGCGTGCCGTCGAGCGTCACCGCGTCCTTGCCGTAGCGGTCGAGCGCGAAGTACTCCGCGGTCGTGGTGCGCCACGCGCCGTCGGAGTAACGCTGGACCTGGAGCTGGTGCTTGCGGCCCGGGTACATCGACATCGTCGTGTTGTGGACCGGGTCCTTCGACTTCCGGAAGTAGTAGTACTTCTGCTTCCAGGCGGTCGCCGACTTGTAGTAGCCGCTCAGGGACGTCGAGATCTTGACCCTGGTGTAGACCGAGTTGGTGACCGTCTTCGGCGCGTACCGTGTGTCGCCCGTGAACTTCGCGCTGACCTTCGTGTCACGGGTCAGGTGGACCGTCGCCGACAGGTCGCCGGCCGAGTTGACCGTGCCCTTCTTCACCAGCGTGCTCGGCTTGTCGGAGCCGTACGGGTCGGCCCAGATCTCGACCGTGCGGTTCTTGTACGTCGTGCCGAGGTGCGCCGTGAAGGTGACGTCACGGCCGTAGTCGTACACCTTGCCGTTGTTGTTCAGCGTCAGCGTGGTCGCCGTCTTCGCCACGGTCGTCGAGGCCGAGGCCGTGGCGCCCGCGCGGTTCGAGTCGCCCGCGTACACGACCGTGTACGTCACCTTGCCGCCGGCCGGCGGCGCGTCCGTGAAGGAGTACGAGCCGTCGGCGGCGACCGTCGCCGTGCCGAGCGGCTTGCCGGACGGGGACTCGTCGTCGGTGCGGGTGACGGAGACCTTCGTGCCCGCCGGGAACGCCGCCGACGAGGACAGCGTGCCGGTGAGGGTGAGGGACTTGGCGCGGGCGGCCGTGGCCGGGGCAGTCGCCGTGAGGGTGGTGGACGTCTTGGTGGGGGCGTCGAGGACCCGCAGCGAGTAGACGTTGCTGTCGTTCTCCGAGATCGCGAACAGCCTGCTCTCGTCCGGCGCCCAGGCCAGGCCCGCCGGAGCCAGGGTGTCGGCGCCGCTGCTGGTGCCGGTGTTGGGGAAGTCGTACTGCTTCAGCGGTATCGAGGTGCCCGGCTTGAAGACATGGACGTCCGGGTCGTACCAGGAGAACGTGCCCGCCGCGACATCGCCGTTCGGGGCGATGTCCACCGCGTTCGGGTACGTGTTGGTGACGTACTTGCCGTCCGCGGACAGGTCCGTGAGCTTGTAGACCGCCTGGTAGTACGGGGCACCGCTGGCCGTGACGACGTCTCTGCCGTCCGGCGTGACCGCCAGGTCCTGGAGGTTGCCGCCGCCCGTGTTGCCCGGGTCGAAGCGGTAGGCCGTACGGCTCGCCGTGCCGGAGGAGACGTCGTACACGGCGAGTTCGACCGGGCTCTGGCCCGGCGCGCCCGCGACGAGCGTGCCCGGGGCGCCCGCGGAGGCGTCCAGGATCGGGGCCTCGTAGAAGGTACGGCCGGTGTCCTGGCCCAGGGTGACGCCCTGGTCGGCGGCGTTCGGGTCGAGTGAGCCGATGTTGCCCTCGCCGCCGTCGCCGTAGCTGAACCACAGCCTGCCGCCCGCCAGGGCCACGTACGCCGGGCCGCCGCCCTGGCCCGTGGACCAGCGGCGGGTCTCGGTCGCCTTCGCCGTGTCGATCGCGACGACCGCGTCCCCGTCGTGCAGGGCCGCGTACAGCGTGCCCGAGTCGGGTGACAGCTCCAGGCCCTGGACGCCGGGCAGCGAGCCGACGGTGGCGACGACCTTGCCCGCGTAGTCGGTGACGACGACCTGGCCGGCCGTCGGATCGCTGATGAAGACGCGCTGGTGTACCCCGTCGACGACGATGTCGCCGGTCGACTTCACGGGCAGGAGCGCGCTGGAGTCGGCCGCCGCCGAACCGGCACCGGCCGCGACGAGCGTGACCGAGCCGAAGAGGACCGCGAGCGCCGTCGCGGTCGAGAGAGTGCGTCTGTGCACGGTGTGTCGAACCCCCCGGAACGAAAGTGATCAGCAGGAAGAAGTGATCAGCCTGCGCAGGCTAGAGCACTCCACTGACACACGGGAACCGGGTTTCAAGACGCCTGCTTGAAGGGGCGGTTGGGGCGCGGCGGGATCGTCGCGTCAGCGGCTGTCCGCGACCGTCCGCGGGCCCTGTTGGGGCTCCTCGACTCTCGCCGGCCCCGCGTTCGCCGCCAGCAGTAGGGTCGCGACAGCGACGACGGCCGCGGCGAAACCTCGGGCGTACCGCTCGGCGGTGCGTGTGCGTTCGAGCACGGCGACCTCGCAACTGGGGCGGTGGCTATGACAGCAGCGTGTTAAGCACGCTTAACTCTCGGTTTAACCTAGGGGCTGTCCGAGCCGAACGGCAAGAGGGGCAGGGGGAGCCGGCGTGGGGGAGCGTGACGATCCGGGGACCATCGGGCGCCGGGTGCAGCGATTGCGTGTCGAACAGGGGCTGACCCAGCGGCAGTTGGCGGAACCCGTGTACACCCCCGCCTACATCTCCACCCTGGAGTCGGGCCGGGTGCGGCCCTCCGACGACGCCCTGCGGCATCTCGCCGGTCGGCTCGGCGTCGCCTTCGACGAACTCGCCACCGGCCGTTCGGCGCGGCGCGTGACCGAGCTGCGGCTGCGGCTGACCGAGGCCCAGCGCGTCTTCGCCGTCGGTGACGCCGAGGCAGCGGCGGAGCAGTACGCCGAGCTGCTCGTCGAGGCCGAGACGCAGGGGCTGGCCGGGGAACAGGCCGCCGCGCTGCTCGGGCTCGGCGAGTGCGCCCTGGAGACGGGCGAGCTCGTGGCGGGCCGGCAGTACTTCGAGCGGGCCGAGGCCTGTCTCGCCGGCGCGCCGCTGCCCGCCCGGGTCCCGGCGCTGCGCGGGCGGGCCGTCGCGCACTACCTCGCCGGTGAACTCCGGTACGCCGTCTACCTGCTGGAGACCACCCTCGATGAGCTGAATCGCGGCGGGCTGCACGATCCCGACGCCCTCCTGCTGCTCTACGCCAGCGCCATCGGGCCCTACATGGACATGGGCGCGCACGCCCGCGCCGCCCAGGCCGCCGAGTTCGCCCTGGCGCTCGCCCCGCAGTCCGGCGACCCGGCCCTCGTCGCGCGCATGCACCGGTCGGTCGCCCGCACCCTGGTCGCCGAGGGCCGCCTCGCCGAGGCCGACGCCTCGCTGGCCAAGGCCGCCGAGCTGTACCGGGGCCTGCAGATCCGCACCGAACTCGCCAACTGCCACTGGATGCGCGGCTACGTCTACGCCCAGGACGGTCGACTGGAGTGTGCCGAGGGCGAGTTGCGGGAGGCCCTCGGCATGCTGTCGGCCAAGCGCGCCGCCCTCTACAGCAGCCAGGTCGCCGTCGAACTGGCCGACGTGCTGCACCGGCGCGGGAAGTCGGACGAGGCGGCGGCCCTGCTGCACGGCGTCCTCGACGACCTGTCCCCCGAGCGCGGCGCCGTCCACTCCGCCGCCGCGCACCGCCTCCTCGGCATCATCGCCGAGGACGCCCGCCGCACCGAGGACGCCGAGGAGCACTACGTCCGCGCCCTGAGCCTGCTGGAGCGGGCCGGCGCCGCGGGTGACCTGGCCGACCTGTGCCGGCTGCTGGGCGACCTGCTGCGCCGCACGGGCCGGGTGGAGGCGGCGCTGGACGCCTACCGGACGGGCCTCGGACACCGTACGGCTCCCGGCACCACCACCCTCGGGCCCGCGCCCGCCCAGCCCCCGCTGTGACGAGACAGCGGGTACGGCAGCCGGACAACCTGCACGAGAAGCGCTGAGGGCCAGGCCGGGGCGGCGACCCGGTGCACGGGTTTCGCCCCACCCCCGACGGGTAGTCGGGCGACGATTCCGGGAGGGCTCGGGGCATGATCCGGGTGGCCGCCGTACGGCGGCAGGCTGCGCGGCCGTCGCGCAGCGGGCCGTCCCGTGCGGGTGGTTGTGCCCCGGCCCACCTTCGCGTCCGTGGCAGGGCGCCCCGGAAGAGCGTCGACGGTGAAGGCCGGTGATGAAGGAGGCGGTGGTCGTGCGGCCCAGGGACGATCCCCCAGGTGCCCCCGGCGGCGATCCCGGTCCGCGCCGCGCCGGGGGCGGTGACCTGGACCTGGACGGCATCCGGGCCGCCGATGTGATCGCCAGGGGTGTGCGCGGCGTCGAGCCCGGCGAAGTCCCGGGACGGCTGTGCGAGGTGGCGGTCGAGCTGCTGCCGGTGATCGGCGCGAGTGTGTCGCTGCGCAGCGAGGGCATGCCCGTCCAGCTCAGTGCCAGCAGCGCGCAGGCCGCGCGCCTGGCGCAGATGCAGGCGACGCTGGGCGACGGCCCCTGCCAGAGCGTGCTGGAGGAGGGGGCGCCCGTGTTCGCCTGCGATCTGACGAGCGGCCGGGACGCGGGCCGCTGGCCGGTCTTCGCCCAGCAGGCGACGGAGGCCGGGGTGCGGGCGGTGTACGCGGTGCCGCTGGGGAGCGACGCGGCGTGCGTGGGCACCCTGGACCTCTACCGCGACCGCCCGGGGGTGCTCACCGACCGCCAGCTGCACGTGGCCCGGCTCGTGGCCGGTGTCATGACGGTGGCCCTGATGGCACTGCCCCGCGAGACCGAGGCCGCGCCGCGGGACGAGGAGCCCTGGCTGAGCGGGCTGGCGGCGGACCACGACGAGGTCTACCAGGCCGTCGGCATGATCATGGCGCAGCTCGGCGTCGGCGCCGACGACGCGCTCGCGCGGCTGCGGGCGGACGCCTTCGCGCGCGGTCGCACGGCCCTCGACGTGGCCCGCGAGGTGATCGCCCACCGCAGGCGTTTCGAGCGCTAGGGCCTGTCGTTTGGATCATGTCGCAGGGAACCGGCAGCGCTGATCAGCGCCGGTGAGCGGGGTCTGGTGCGTGCATCTGCAAGGCGGAGGAGGGCGTCGACGCGGAGCGTCGGCAACCGACGACAACGCCGCAGATGCGCGTGCCAGACCCCGCGTCTGCGGCGTGATCCAAACGACAGGCCCAAGACCGCTGATGACCCGGTACCGGGCTCAGATCCGTGCCCGTGCCTGCTTCGTGATCTCGGCCAGGCGCCGCGCCCCGAGTTGCACCGTCCGCTGCGTGAGCTCCGCGTACACCTCGTCGAGCCCGGCGTTGGTGAGCGTGATCGTCTCCTCCCCGACCCGCACGGCCGCGAGGTCCATCGTGAGGTACGTCAGCTCCCCGTCCTCCGTCTCGCCGGCCAGGGTGACCCGCAGGGCCTGCCGGGCGTCCCCCACCGGCGGCAGCGGCATGTCGCCGACCTGGACGGATTGGGCGACGCCGCGCGTGGTCGCGGCCGTGAACTCGCCGCACTTCCCCGGCAGCGACTTCAGCCAGGCCAGGGTGCGGTCGACGTCCGCCGGCGGATGGGCGGCGACCTGGTAGCGCACCTGGGCGTCGGTGTCGGCGTCGTCGAACGCGGCCGTCGCCCGAGGCCCGGCCGGGGTGCCGAAGAGCTCCTCCGTGTAGAGGACGTCGAGCAGCCGCCGGCAGTCGGGGTCCTTCGTGGTCGCCTTGAGCAGCCCGTCCCGCCAGGTCCTGGCACCCTGCGTCGGTCCCCACGGCTCCCCCAGGTCGGCGTGGGTGATCAGCGCCGCCTGGGCCTGGGCCTCGGTGAGACCGGCCCCGGAGCTCGCGGGCCGCTCGACGGCGGGTGACGCGCCGGTGCCGGTCGGGGAGGCGGAGAACCACCGCGGCCGCGGCTCGTCCTGGACGGAACAGGCGGCCGTGGTGAGCAGGGCGGTCACGGACAGCGCGCAGGCGAGGACCGCGCGGGCTCCTGGGCCACGCCGGCCGGCCGGAGGGTGGGGCATCGGAGGCCTCCTGCGGGAAGTTCATGGAGATGCCTCCCGACGGGGCGGGCTCTCCAAGATCGGGTACCTGCTCTTACGGCACCACCGCGACGGTCGGCACACCAGTGCGACGGGCTGTTCGGGTGAGGGAGGCGTGCACACCGCGGGCACCGCGAAAAGCAGTGGCCCCGCTCGCCCCACCCCCATTACGGTCACTCCCATGAAGCGCGCCCAGCCGTTCCCGTCTCGCACGACGACGCCGGAGAGTGTCCCGGCGCGCTGACAGCTGACGCAGATGTCTTCAAGCCCCGGGGCGAGTGCCCGGGGCTTCTTCGCGTGGTGCTCGCCCTCCGACAAACGAGGAGCCCACCATGCACGACCACCGACGGCTCGGCCGTGAACTGAACCTCTTCGACACCGACCCGCTGATGGGCGCCGGGCTGCCGTACTGGCTGCCCGACGGCGCGATCGTGCGGCACGCCCTGGAGGAGTACGTCCGCGAGGCGGAACGGCGGGCCGGCTACCGGCACGTGTACTCGCCCGTCCTCGGCAAACGCGAGCTGTACGAGATCTCCGGGCACTGGGACCACTACAGCGAGGACATGTTCCCGCCGATGGACCTCGGCTCGGAACAGGTCCTGCTGCGCCCGAGCCTGTGCCCCCACCATGCCCTGATCTACCGCTCCCGCTCCCACAGCTACCGGGAACTTCCCCTGCGGATGGCCGAGTTGGGCGGCATGTACCGCTCGGAGCTGTCCGGCGTCCTCGGCGGTCTGACCCGGGTCCGGGCCATCACCCTCAACGACGCGCACATCTTCTGCACCCTGGAGCAGGCCGTCGACGAGGCGCGGGCCGCGCTGGAGCTGATCGGCCGGGCCTACGCCGACCTCGGCATCCGTGCGGTCCGCCACCGTCTCTCCCTGCCGGGCGAGGGCGGCAAGTACGTGGCGGACCCGGACCTGTGGCGGCGGGCCACCGCCCTGCTGCGCGAGGTCCTGGACGGCTCCGGCATCCCGTACGAGGCCGCCGAGGGCGAGGCGGCCTTCTACGGCCCGAAGATCGACGTGCAGATCGCCGACCCGGCCGGGCGGGAGTCCACCCTGTCCACCGTCCAGATCGACTTCCACCAGCCCGAACGCTTCGACCTGCACTACATCGGCGCCGACGGGGCCAAGCACCGCCCGGTCATGGTGCACCGGAGCATCATCGGCAGCGTGGAGCGCGCGGTCGCCCACCTCGTTGAGGCCCACGGCGGGGCCTTCCCGCCCTGGCTGGCCCCGGTGCAGCTGGTGGTGCTCCCGGTGGGCGACGAACAGGCGGACCGTGCCCGCGAACTCGTGGAGCGCGCCCGGGAACTCGGCCTGCGCGCCGAGGTCTCCGGCCCCGAGCAGGGCACCCTCGCCGCGCGCGTCCGGGCGGCCCGGCTGGTCCCGTACCAGGCGGTGATCGGCGGGCGGGAGGCCGAAGCGGACCAGGTGGCACCGCGCCTGCGGGACGGGCGACGGCTGGGGGTGCTGCCCGCCGCCGCGTTCCTGCGCGGTGTCGCGGACCGGGTGGCGGCGCGCGGCTCCGAGCTGTGGGAGGCGGCGCAGGAGCGGGTTCGCCCGTAGGCGGAGGTGCCGCAGGCCGTAGGGTCGCTCTCGAAAGCCAGTGCGGGAACAGTGGAAGGAGCCACCGCCATGACGGACGGTCAGCCTATTCCGGTGATCATCGACTGCGACACGGGCGTCGACGACGCCCTCGCCCTGCTGTTCGCCGTACGGCATCCGGCGCTCGACGTGCGGGCGATCACCTGCGTGGCCGGGAACACGGACGTGGACGGCGTGGTCCGCAACACCCTGACCGTGCTGGAGGTGGCCGGTGCCGGTGACATTCCCGTGGCCCGGGGCGCCGAGCGTCCGCTGATCGAACCCGTGCGGACGGCGCGGCATGTGCACGGGCAGGACGGGATGGGGGACCTGGGGCTGCCCGCGCCGACCCGTGTGCCGGTCGACGTGGACGCGGTGACGCTGCTGCGGCGCGAGATCCTCGCCTCGCCGAGGCCGGTGACGCTGATCCCCATGGCGCCCCTGACGAACATCGCGCTGCTGCTGCGGACGCACCCGGAGGTGACCCGCAACATCGAGCGGATCGTGTTCATGGGCGGCGCGGTGGCGACGGGGAACGCGACGCCGGTCGCGGAGTTCAACGTGTGGCACGACCCGGAGGCGGCGGCGGTGCTGCTCACGGCGGGGGTGCCGATCACGATGTACGGGCTGGACGTGTTCAAGCAGGTCCTGGTGCCGGCGGCCGATCTCCAGCGCCTGCGCGGGGGCACGGACCCCAGCCTCCGCCTGGCCGGCGAACTCCTCGCCCACCGCGACCCGGCCACCTCGGGGGATCCCACCCCGACGGGCGGTCTCGGCGACGCGGGCGCGGTGTGCGCGGTGGTCGACCCGGGCGGCCTGACCACCGAGCGGCTGCCGGTCGAGGTCGCCCTGGCCCCCGGACCCACCCGCGGCCAGACGATCGTCGACCGCCGCCCGCTCCCCGGCGAGTCCGAGATCCACGAGGGAACGCGCGCCCAGCCCTTGGTGGACGTGGCGCTGGGCGTCGACGTGGAGCGGTACGTGAAGCTGTGGCTGACGGTCGTCGAAGGGGCTTAGGGCCACTCCGGCACAAGGGCCAGGGACTGTGGAAGTCCCGGGCCCTTCACGGTGTCAGGAACGGGTCGCGCGCTTCCTGCGGGTCATGACCACCATGGCCGCGCCGCCCGCGAGGAGGACGCCCGCACCGATGGCGATCGGTCCCGTGCTGCTGTCGGCGCCGGTCTCCGCGAGGTCGCCGCCGCCGCCGTTCGGCTTGGGGGCCGGGGGCGTCGTCGACTCGGAGGCGGACGGGGTGGGCGTGTCCGTGTCCGTGGCCGGGGGCGACGAGGGTTCGGAGGGCTCCGACGGCGCCGGGGGCGTCGTCTCCTCGGCCGGCTCCGAGGGGCTCGCGGGCGGGGTGGACGGGGGCTGCGACTGAGCCGGCGGAGGCGTGAGCTCGCACTCCTTCGTGCCGCCGTTCCAGGCCGCGATCAGCTTGTCCTTGATGACCGGGCGGTCGGGGCCCTTGGGCAGCTCGCCGTGCTCGAAGCCGTCCTTCGCGTCGAGCACGCCGTCGAACTTCACGGCGCCCCGGTAGAGGTCGATCTGCCCGAAGCAGCCCTTGTCGGGGATGGCGATGTCGAGCGAGTCGGTGCCGCCCGGCTTGACCGTCACCGTGTCGAAGTCGACGAACACCTGCTCGCCGGAGGTCTCGAAGGTCGCGCCGTGCGCGAGGTAGGAGGCCAGGGAGGCCGTGCACGTCGTCGCGTCGCCGGCCGTGCGGACCTTGATGTGGACCTTGCCGTCCTCGGTCGGCTTCAGGTTCTGGTCGTCGACCTTCACCGAGTCGAAGAAGTTCGAGCCGTCGAGCGAGAACTGGCAGCGGTCGGTCCCGGTCTCCGTGCCCGCGCCGGTCCCGGGCTTGTAGGTGCCGCCGGACGACCAGCCGTCGCCACCGGGCGTACCGGTGGCGAACGCGGTGGTGGCGGAGGCGGCGCAGAGGGCGAGGGCCGCGGCGCCCGTCCCCAGCAGGCGTCGCGCGGTGACACGTCTCGCTATGGACATGCGGATCCCATTTCTTGGCTGTGCCGAACCCGGGTGACGGCAGGCGGGCAGCGCGCGGCGCACGGCTGCCGGGGCCGCACCGGAGGGTGAGTGGTCGAAGAAACACTGGGCTCATTGGTCACATGCGCCTCAGTGCGCCCCCATCGTGGCCGTGCCGCAGCAGGCTGTCAACCTGCGGGTATGCAAAGGAAGTTACTCCATCATCACACTTCCATCACAGCAGGAATGGATCACTCCGATCGGCGCGATGGTTCCTCTTTCCGGCATTCTGGACAGATTCAATGTTGTCGATGCCGTCGCCCGTACGCCCCGCACAAGGAGACCGCGTGACCGATCGCTCCACCCTCGACCTGTCGTCCCGGGACCCCGACTGGTGGCGCCAGGCCGTCGTCTACCAGGTCTATCCCCGCAGCTTCGCCGACGCCGACGGCGACGGCCTCGGCGACCTGCGCGGCATCACCCGCCGCCTCACCCACCTCGCCGCCCTGGGCGTGGACGCCCTGTGGCTGAGCCCGTTCTACCCGTCCGAGCTGGCCGACGGCGGCTACGACGTCGCCGACCCCAGGGACGTCGACCCGCGCCTGGGCACCCTCGACGACTTCGACGCCCTGGTCGCCGAGGCCCACCGGCTCGGCCTGAAGGTCATCGTCGACATCGTGCCCAACCACTCCTCGCACCAGCACGTCTGGTTCCAGGAGGCCCTGCGCTCCGGGCCCGGCTCGGCGGCCCGCGACCGGTACGTCTTCCGCGACGGCCGCGGCGAGCAGGGCGAGCTCCCGCCCACCGACTGGCAGTCCGTCTTCGGCGGCAGCGCCTGGAAACGGGTGCCCGACGGCCAGTGGTACCTGCACCTGTTCGCCCCCGAGCAGCCCGACCTCAACTGGGAGAACCAGGAGGTCCGCGCCGACTACCGCACCACCCTGCGCTTCTGGTCCGACCGCGGGGTCGACGGCTTCCGCGTCGACGTCGCCCACGCCCTCGTCAAGGACCTGAGCGAACCGCTGCGCGACCTCGGCGCGCCCGAGCTGAGCCGCGAGGACGCCCTCACCACGATGCCGCCCGGCACGCACCCGTTCTACGACCGCGACGACGTGCACGAGATCTACCGCGACTGGCGCAAGATCCTGGACGCCTACCGGCCGCCCCGCATGGCCATCGCCGAGGCTTGGGTGCCCGGCGCCCGGCGCGCGCTGTACGCCCGCCCGGACGAGCTCGGCCAGGCCTTCAACTTCGAGTACCTGCAGGCCGGCTGGGACGCGCACGAACTGCGGCAGATCATCACCGACTCGCTCGCCACCGCCCGCGCGGCCGGCGCCTCGGCGACCTGGGTGCTGTCCAACCACGACGTCGTCCGCCACGCCTCCCGCCTGATGCTCCCGCCCGGCACCGACGAGAACGCCTGGCTGCTCTCCGGCGGTCACGCCCCGGCCGTCGACGAGGCGGCCGGACTGCGCCGGGCCCGGGCGGCCACCCTGCTGATGCTGGCGCTGCCCGGCTCGGCCTACGTCTACCAGGGCGAGGAACTCGGCCTGCCCGAGGTCGCCGACCTGCCCACCGAGGTGCTCCAGGATCCGATCTGGGAGCAGACGGGCCACGTCCGCAAGGGCCGCGACGGCTGCCGGGTGCCGCTGCCGTGGACGACGACCGGACCGTCGTACGGCTTCGGGCCGGGCGGCGCCTGGCTGCCGCAGCCGCCCGGCTTCGCCGCCTACGCCGTCGAGGCGCAGGACGGCGTCGAGGGCTCGACCCTGGAGCTGTACCGCACGGCCCTCAGGCTGCGCCGCAAACTGCTCGACGGCGAGGAGCTGGCCTGGGCGGAGGACGCCCCGGACGGCGTCCTCCAGTTCGACCGCTGCGAAGGCTGGCGGTGCGTGACGAACCTGTCCGGCACGGCGGTCCCGCTGCCGGCCGGCGAGGTCCTGCTGAGCAGCGCCCCCCTGGAGGACGGCCGGCTCGGGCCGGACACGACGGTGTGGCTCGGGCGTTAGCCCCCGGCCCCCGGGGCGAGCCCCCGGGGCCGTACCACCCGCACGGCCCAGCAGCACGCGCCACCTGCGCGAACGCCCCGCGAGAATCGCTGGCAGAGTGCCGTCGACGTCCGCACAGGGAGCCCCGCCCGCCATGAACAGGTCCAGGAAGACAGCAGTCGTGGCGGGGGCCGTCGTCGCCGGGGTGCTCGCGTGCCCCGGCCCGTCGGCGGCGGCCGGGGACGGTGAGCCGTGGGGTGCCGCGACCATCGCACCCGGCCGAGAGGGCATCCTCGACGTCACGGGCCCCCAGGGAGCGGCGCCGGGCGCCACGCTGACCCTGACGGCGCCCCGGGGCACCCGGGTGACGGCCACGCCGCTCGACGCGCCCGGCTACCTCGGCCGGGTCGCCGCCGACGGCCGCAGCGGGACGTACACGGTCACCGGCGACGCGGCCGGGCAGGCGTGGCAGGGCCGTACCTTCCCTTTCGTGCTAGCGGTCCCCGCGGACGCCGTGCCCGGCACGCGGCTGCGCGGCTGCGCCCTGCGGATCACCGACGCGGCCGGGGTACGGCGGGCGGCCGGCCGGTGCGCCGTGACCGTGGGCCTGGCCGGGCCGACGCTGACCAGCCCGCTGTCCGGCGTGGCGCTGGACGTCCGGCCGCGGATCGCCGGTACGGCCCACCCGGGCGCCCGGGTCACCGTCCGCGACAAGGACGACCGCGAGGCCTGCGCGGCCACCGCCGCCCCCGACGGCACCTGGGCCTGCACCCCCAGGGCGCTCCCGGCGGGCGTCAACCGGCTCCAGGCGGTCGCCACGCTGAACGGGGTGAGCGCCATGAGCGAGCAGATCGACATCTCGGTGGCGGACGCCGGCGCCGGTCAGTAGCGCACGGCCCGGGCCACCTCGGCCCGGACCTGGCCGGACAGGTCATGGGTGCTGCGGGCGGTGGCCGTGGCGGTGTCGCCCGCCTGCACGTGGTCCGCCGTGACGATGACCGTGTCGGTCAGCCGGCCCCCGGCGTCGGTGAAATCGACCTGGACGGCGAAGGACCGTTCCGAATCGTCGGTGTTGGTCACGGTGACCTCGGCCCGGGCCCGGCCGTCGGAGCCGACGGTGGGCCGGCCGGCCTTCACATCGCCCTTGACGTCGATGCCGCCCCGGATGTCGTCCAGCCGGCGTCCGGCCTCCGCCGTGGCCGACTCCACCGCCTCGGATGCCTGCGAGGCGAACGACCCGACCGCCGACTCCGCCTCGCGGGCGGCGTCCCCGGGGCTGTCGCCGCCGCAGCCGGTGAGCACGGCGGCCAGGGCGAGCGGCAGCACCGCTCCGCCCGTCGCCCAGCGTCCGCGTCTCATGGCCTCACGTGTGGCCGAGGCCGCCGCCGCCGAAGGAGCCGCTGGATCCGGGCAGCCAACGGCGGGGTTTCTGGTCCTTGCCCGTCCTGGTGCTCGCGTGGTGCAGCTCATGGGGCAGGAGCCGCTCGCCGTCGCGCGTCACGAGCGGCATCTCGTCGGGCTCCCGCATCTCCCGCATCTCATGGACCGGCCCGCCCTCCGGGAGGTGCGGCTGCTCCTCGGGGCTGGGGTGGTGCGTGTCCTTGTCCATGACGCGCATCCCGACCAGCACCGCCCAGATCAGCGCGAGGGCGATGATCGCCCCGCCGACGAAGGCGATGGTCACGGCGACCGCGTGATCTGACGAAGCCGCCAGCACTTCATACGTTGCCGTAGTCATGCTCCGATTATCGCCGACGTCATGCGATAAAGCTCCCGCAATGTCCACAGATGAGCATCTGCCCCGGTGGTGCGGGCAACCTTCCCGGGCCCTGTGACGACCTGCCGGTGATACCCCGTCCCCCACACGAGGGAGATCACCATGCGCAGACACCTCGCACGACTGCTCACCGTGCTCGCCGTCCTGGCGGCGGCGTTCGCCACCCCCGGCATGGCGAGCGGCAAGGCGCAGGCCGCCGACCAGTGGAACCCGCCCGCGCACCTCGCCCAGCCCCTGAACGAGGTGTGGAACCACGTCGAGTCGACCTACGGGAACCTGTACGGCTTCCGCAACTACGGCTGGGACCAGATCATGGCCAACCGCGGCAGCGTCAACTACTGCGTCCGCTGGGAGTCCGACGCCCCCGTCAGCGCCGCCATGCGCGACCGGATCCACGCGGCGCTGAAGAAGCAGTTCGGCAAGTGGATGACGGCCATGACCGAGAACGGCAAGGGGCACAACGCCTGGCCGTACACCAATGTCCCCGTCAACATCGTCGGCTGGGCGGTGAAGAACCGCTCCACCCTGCAGTGGACCGACAACTCCGTCGACATCTACACCGGCATCCTCGACAGCGGCGGCGCCCCGCAGTGCGCCCCGGACTGCGGCCGCTTCTTCCACCAGGACGGCAACTACTCGAAGTGCCCGGGCGGCGCCGCCCGCCACTACGACCAGTCACTGTGGCTGACCAAGGGTTTCGGCGGCGGCGCGGGCGGCGACTGGGGCCAGCGCATGGGCCAGGAGTACTTCACCGGCGCCCTGAACCAGGAGAACATCCACATCTACCTGCACGAGGTCGGCCACACCTTCGGCCTCGACGACTTCTACGACTGGTCGCCGACCGGCCAGTGCTGCTTCCTGATGAAGGCGGGCAGCGCCACGCAGATCACCGAGTTCGACCAGTGGATGCTGCGTGACTTCTGGCGCCATCTGAAGAGCCGCTACGGCCTCTGACCGACACAGGGCGGTACGGGCGGGCCCCGGCCCCCGTACCGCCCCGCGGCGTACGGTGGAAGGACCGCGGGTATGCCGGAACCGGTGGCCCACGGTCTCCTGGCCACGCCCCCGTCGCAGCAGGAGCCCTGATGACGTCCGCCTCCTCGCCCCCGCCGCCCCTCCCGGCACCCTCCGAGGTCCGGCTGAGGCTCGCGGCCCAGCCGCGCCTCGGCCGCACGGCCCGCCGTATCGACGGGGCGTGGTGGCCCCGCTCGTACGATCTGGCCGCGGAGCTGCCCGGGCTGCTGGCCGTGCTGCCGCGCGCCTGGGGCCGGGTCAGCAGCGTCCTGGTCCACGGGGAAACCTGGCTGCCCTGCCCGGAGCGGCTGGACGTCGTCGGCCGGGAGGTCCACGTGGGTCGCAGGGAGTCGCCGGCCACCCCGGACACGGTCTGTCTGCTCACGCCCGGCCGGGGCCGCTGGGACCTGCTGGTGGTGCCGCCCGCGACCCCGGAGGCGGAGGCGGTCGCGCTCATGGAGCGGGCCGTCACCCAGGACGCCTGACGCCCTGCGCTAGTGCGCGAGCAGCACCAGGACCAGGGCGATCAGCGCCGGGACGGTCTGTACGAAGAGGATCTTCCGGCTGGCGGTGGCCGCGCCGTACACCCCCGCAACCGCGACGCACGCCAGGAAGAACTCTGCCACCCTCGGCACCACCGCCGAGTTCGCGGAACAGCACGAAGGCCCTGGCCGCCAACCAGGGCCTCTACAACGGCTTCCTCGCCGCCGGCCTCCTCTGGGGCGCGGTGGCGTCCGACCCGGTGGGCTTCCAGGTCTCGGTAGGGTCGACATGCGCCGCATCATCGCAGGCTCGCCCGGCCGCTTCCCCGTTCGGGCCCGTCCGGGAGGCGGAGCGGGGCGCCGGGTGGCAGATTGCGGGCAGTGGAAGGCCGGTCCGGGCCGTCGCGTCCCCGCGTGTGCCGCTCGGGAGCCCGGCCCGGCCTTCCCGCCCGCCGGTGTCGTCGGTCCGGTGCGGTCAGTACCCGATCCGGAACGTCGCGTCCGCCCGGTCCGTGGCGGTGGAGACGGGGTCGATGCGCAGGGCGTAGCCGGAGTGGCGGATGTAGCGCGTCGGGTGGTTGTGCGAGCGGAACGACGTCCAGGCGGAGTCCGCGAGCCCGGCGACCTTGTGGAACGTGGCGTCCTGGGCGAACACCGACGTGCCGTCGTTGACGTCCAGCCGCAGCTCGTAGCTGTAGTGCCGCAGATACCGGTCCGGGTAGTTGACCGACTGGAAGGACACCCCGGAGGCGTCGGCGAGGCCGGGGACGAGCTTCCACTGGGCGTCGGTGTACGGGTCGAAGGGGTAGGGGTCGATCCGGCCCGCGAAACCGGCGTGGCGGACGTAGCGGTCCGGGTGGTTGTACGACTTCAGCCGGTTCCAGGCCGGTGCCCCCCAGTGCGCGAGGAGGTTGTCGTACTGCGTGCCGGTGAGCGGCGCGATGCTGCCGTGCTTGGAGTTCACCGGCTGGGTGTAGCGGCGCTGGTCGACCGGCGTCCAGGTGCCGGAGGCCAGGTCGCCGGTCTGCCAGGCGTAGAAGACGCCGTTGGGCGTGTAGGTGTCGCCCCAGAGGTACCAGGTGCCGGACGACGGCGACTTCACCAGGATCGGCGCCTCGGTGCCGCCGTGGGCCACCGGCGTGCTGAAGACCTGCCAGCTGCCCGGGGCGAGACCGGCGGACCGGGCGCCGACCAGGGCCTGCTTCGAACTGTCCTTGAAGTACAGGTAGTTCGTGCCGCCGACGCCCAGGGCGAGGCTGCCGTCGATCACGTCGTAGCCGGGGTCGAAGAAGACCTGCGGTGCGGACGCCGTGCGGAAGTCGGTGGTGTAGTTGATCATCAGCACGTTGTGGCCGCTGGAGTTCACGGACGAGTAGACGATGCCGTACTGCCCGCGCGAGGCGTCCCAGAACGCTTCCGGGGCCCAGCTGTGCGTGGTCATGTCGTGCAGTTTCAGCCTGCGGTAGCCGGTGAGGGAGCGCAGGTCGGTGGAGTCCCAGACGTGGATGTACTGGCTGTTGTAGCTCCAGTCGGTGCCCTTCAGGTCGGTGGCCAGCACGGTGAACGTGCCGTCCTGCCTGCGCAGCACGAACGGGTCGCGCAGGCCGCCGGCGCCCTGGGTGGGGGTGGCGACCGGCTTGTTCTGGTTGAGCGGCGTCCACTCCAGGCCGTCGGGGCTGACGGCCAGGTGCAGGCCGTAGTCGGTGCCGAGGCCGTCCGGGGACTCGGTGAAGTGGGCCATCACGAACGCCGGACCCGTCGCCGCGCCGGCCGGACCGGCGCCCAGGGCCAGATCGGCGGTCAGGGCGAGCGGCACGGTGGCGGCCATGCCGAGGACACGGCGGCGTGAGGGTCTGCGGGGGGTGGTCATGGCGGCTCGGCCTTCCGTCGGGGGGTTACGGAGCGAAGCGTGTTCGATCCTGCGAACGCAGTTCGGTAAGTCGGCCAGACCGTAGGGGTGGGAGACGTGCGGCGTCAATGAGTCGGACGCGACGAAGCTCCAGTGAAATCAAGGCCACTTGTGGTCAACTCTGCCCTCGACCGGCCGATAAACGATCATCCCGTGGGTGGATGTAAGCCGCATCTGCTTCCCGTGACGATGACCCCGACCTTTTCAACACCGAGGAAGGGGAAGGCCGTTGCGTATCGCCCGGCTTCTCGGAACCGTCCTGGGCAGCACGTTGCTGACGACCACCGCCGTGCTGACCGCGCCCGCTCACGCCGGCCCGGCCGCGCCGCCCGCGGGGCCCGTGGACGGAACGTCACTCGACAGAACCGCCCTGCGCGACTCGCTGGACGCCATCCACGAGGCGGGCATGTACGGCGTCTTCTCGTCCGTCAGGGACGGCGGCGAGCGGTGGACCGGAGCCTCCGGCGTCGCCGACGTGCGGAACGGGCGCCCCGTCACCCCGGGCATGCGGCATCGCGTGGGCAGCATCAGCAAGACCTTCACCTCCGTCGCCCTGCTCCAGCAGGTGGAGCGCGGCCGGCTCCGCCTCGACGCGCCCGTCGGCGACTACCTCCCCGACCTCATACCCGGGGAGCGCGGCCGGCAGATCA
This sequence comes from Streptomyces africanus, assembly GCF_030816955.1. NCBI lineage: Bacteria > Bacillati > Actinomycetota > Actinomycetes > Kitasatosporales > Streptomycetaceae > Streptomyces > Streptomyces africanus. The sequence goes on from NZ_JAUSYP010000001.1 coordinate 4,502,936, forward strand.
CCGTCCGCATGCTCCTCAACCACACCAGCCACATCGGCGACTACGTCCTGGGCGCCTTCCCCTCCCTCGCCAAGGGCTCGACCGCCAGCCTCGACGAGGAGCGGTTCCGCTCCATCCGCCCGGGGGAACTGGTCCGGCTGGGCCTCGCGGCCCCCGCCACCGGGCGCCCGGGCGAGCTGCCCGGCTCGTACTCCAACACCAACTACGTCATCGCCGGGCTGCTCCTGGAGAAGATCACCGGCCAGGACGCCGAGAAGCACATCACCCGCAACGTCATCGACCGGGCCGGACTGCGCCACACGTCCTTCCCGCGCACCCCGTACATCAAGGGCCCGCACCCGCGGATGTACGAGTCGTTCTACGGCCTGATCGACCCGCCGCGCGACTACAGCGTCTACGACATGTCCTGGGCGTACACGGCGGGCGCGGTCGTCTCCACCACCGACGACCTGAACCGCTTCTACCGCGCCCTGCTCGGCGGGAAGCTGATCGGCAAGGCCGCCCTGGACGAGATGACGCGCACGGTCCCGGTGAGCGGCCTCGACTACGGCCTCGGCATCTACGCGCTGGAACTGCCCGGCTGCGGCCGCTTCTGGGGCCACGACGGCGCGGTGTTCGGCGCCGGCATGACCGCGCTGTCCAGCCGGGACGGCAAGCGCCAGGTCGCTCTCGCGCAGAACCTGATGAAGTATCAGAGCGTCGACGAGAACGGCCGCCCGAAGCCGCACGCGGTCGACGACGCCCTGTACGCGTACGTCGTCCGCGCCCTCTGCCCGGCCGGTTCCGGGACCGCTCCCGAATCCGCTCCCGGGGCCGGTCTCGTGAGCCCGGAAGACGCCCGTGACGGGCTCAGCAAGCGGTTGCCCGGAATCGACCATTCTCAGTTGACCAGGAGCCTCAAGTTTGGTCAGCTGTCCCACTAGTTGTGTTCGATTCTGATCGAGCGTTTCCGGGCTCCCTGGGGGGGAGCTTGTGACAAGTGGGGGAGTTTCCTTGATGGATCACGGTTCCGTCGTGCTGCGCCGCGCCAGATTCCGGCGTGGCGCGGCGGCCCTGGGCTTCGTGGCGTTGACCGCCGCCACCGCCCTGACGGGCGCGCCGGGCGCCACGGCCGCCGGCAGCGCGGTCCTCGCCGGGAAGACCTGCACGCCGACGGAGGGCTTCTCCGGCTGCCGGCTGTTCGATCCGACGGGCGCCCGCGAGGAGTTCCAGGTCCCGGCCGGTGTCACGGCGCTGGACGTGCGGGCCTGGGGCCAGGGCGGCGAGGGCACCCCCTTCGCAGGCGGCGGCGCGGGCGGATACACCGCGGGCACGCTCAGCGTCACGCCCGGGGAGCGGCTGTCGCTCGCGGTCGGCGTCGAGCGCTTCGGTGACGCGCTCGGCGGCGCGGGCGGCGACAAGTACGGCGCGGTCGGCGGCAACAGCAGCGGCGTCCGCACCAGCGACGGCAAGCCGCTGCTCATCGCCGCCGGTGGCGGCGGCGCCGGCTACGGCAGCCTGGACGCCGGCCAGGGCGGCCCCGGTGGCGGCGAGCGCGGCCAGGACGACACCGAGTCCGAGCGCGGCGGCAAGGGCGCGGCCGGGGACACCGGCGGCGCGGGCGGAGGCAACGGCTCCTCCGGCGCCGACGCCTCCGGCGGCGGCAAGGGCGGCGCGGGCGGCTCCGGTTCGGGCGGCGCGGGCGGAGGCGGCGGCGCCGGCTACGCGGGCGGCGGCGGCGGTGGCGGCGGCACGGACGACGACCGGGGCGCGACCGGCAGCGGCGCGGGCGGCAGCAGTTACGTCGACGCGGACCGGGTGACCGGCGCGCGGCTGCTCAGCGGCGACCGCACGGTGGCCCCCGCCAAGACGGACCCCTTCTGGCAGCCCTCCGGCGAGCCGGTGCGCGGCGGCATCGCCGAGGGCGGCGTCAACACCGACCGCTCCGGCAACGGGCGCATCGTCTTCCAGTGGAAGACCCCCGCGATCGCGGAGCTGACCCAGGTCTCCGGAGCCGGCCAGACCACCCAGCCGGGCGGCGGCGCGGACCCGGTGGCCGTGGTGGTCCGGGACAAGGCCGGCAACCCGGTCGAGAACGCCTCCGTCACCTTCACGGTCGAGGACCCGGACAAGCTCGGCGCCTTCTTCTTCGTCAAGGACGGTGCCGACACCACCGAGCTGGCCGTGCCGACCGACGCGCGGGGCCGCGCCCAGTCCGCGCCGCTCGAGACGGGCACCGGCAAGGAGGGCGAGTTCGCGGTCCGCGCCGAGGCCGGCGGCGCCTCCACGGTCTTCACCGTGAAGGTGCGCAAGTCGGCCTACACCGTGAGCGTCGCGGGCGGTGACGACCAGCGCGCCGAACAGGGCGAGGCCTTCGAGGAGGCCCTCCAGGCCCGCGTGGTCAAGTCGGGTGCCACGGCACCGGCCGGTACGGAGGTCGAGTTCCGGGTCGAGGACGACAGCGACGACGCCCCCCGCTTCGAGGACGGCGAGCAGGTCGTCCGCGTCAGGACCGACGACTCGGGCGAGGCCACGGCCCCGACCCTGACCGCCGGTGAGGGCACGGGCACCTACACGGTCGCCGCGTCGGTCGGCGAGGCCATGACCCAGTTCGCCGTCGAGGTCGTCCCCGGTGACGCGTCCGCATCGCCGTCCCCGAGCCCCTCGACCGACCCGAGCCCCTCGGCCAGCCCGAGCCCGTCGCCCAGCACGAGCACGTCCGGCACGACCGGCGGCACCGGCTCCTCGACCACGGGCGGCACGTCGACGAACCTCGACAGCGGCAGCCTCGCCTCGACCGGCGCCGGCGGCATCGGCATCCTCCTCGCGGCGGCCGCGGCCCTGGCCGCGGCGGGCTTCGTGGCGTTCCGCTTCGGCCCGCGCCTGAAGCTCCGCTCGCGCGACGGCGCGTGACGCGGCGGGACAGCGCCTTGTCCGCACGTCACCGCGGCTGACAACACGTCACCGCGACTGCCCGCACCCGGTCACCGGGGGCGGGCAGTCGCCGTTTCGGCGGCGAGAGAAGCAGATGGTGAGAGAGGGGCGCGTTTTGCGGAACCTTTGCCCGGGGGTCGGGCGTTGATCCGGTGAGCGCGCGGGAGCGGGTTCGCGAGATGACTTCCGACGATTACCGAGGTGACTCCATGGCAGTCTGGGACCGGCTCAAGGACCAGGCCAAGGCTCTCCAGCAGAACCAGGGCGGGCGAGGGGCCACCGCCGGGCACAGCGGTGGCCACAGCGGCGGCACGCGGTCCGGCGGCGGCAGCAAGGCCCAGTTGATCGGTGTGCTGAAGACCCAGCTCGGCTCGCTGAAGACGGAGCTGAAGAGCGGTGCGTACCGGGACGCGAGCATGGCGGTCTGCGCCCTGGTCGCCGCGGCCGACGGGCAGGTGGACCCGGCCGAGCGGCAGCAGGTCGAGTCGATGATCCTCAGCAACGACGTCCTCCAGAACTTCCCGCCGGAGCAGCTGCGGCAGCGTTTCAACAAGCATGTCGACCAGCTGACGATGAACTTCCAGCACGGCAAGGCCGAGGCCATGCAGGAGATCGCCAAGACCGCCAAGAAGCCCACCGAGGCCAGGGCCGTGATCCAGACCGGCATGGTCATCGCCGGTGCGGACGGCCACTTCTCCCAGGCCGAGGCGCAGGTCCTGCGCGAGGCCTGCGCGGCGCTGGGGCTGTCGCCGGCGGAGTTCCAGCTCTGAGTCCCGGCTCTCGGCCCGAGTTCTGACGTCCCGCCCTGATCAGCGACCCGGCCCGGTGAAGGCGGCGGCTCGGCCGGGCCGGTCGTCCGCCGCCTGCTCGATGAGAGGAGCACCAGGCATGTCCGTCGACGGGCCCGCCTCGTCCCGCCGCGCCGTCCTGGCCGCCGCGGCGTTACTTCCCCTGGCCGGCTGCGGCACGGGCGGCCGGGACACCGACCGCGCGGACCGAGCCGCCACGAGTGCCCGGCCCACCCCGGAGCCGAGCCGCCGCACCCCCGCCCCGCCCGCCCGCCGCCCGCGCCTCGCGGACCTGGAGCGCGAGTACGGCGCCCGCATCGGCGTCTACGCCCTCGCGACCGGCACCGGCGCCACGGCGGTGCACCGCGCCGACGAGCGCTTCGCGTTCTGCTCGGTCTTCAAGGCCCTGGCCGCGGCGGCCGTCCTGCACCACCGCTCCCTGGCCGGCCTGGACCGGCGCGTCACCTACACGCGGGCCGACCTGAAGTCCACCACGCCGGTCACCGGACGGCACGTCACGACCGGCATGACCCTGCGCGAACTCTGCGACGCCGCCGTCCGCTACAGCGACGGCACGGCAGGCAACCTGCTCATGCGCGACCTCGGCGGCCCCGCGCAGCTCACCGCCTATCTGCGAGGACTGGGCGACAGGGTGAGCCGCATGGACCACTACGAGCCCGAACTGCACGACGTGCGGCCGGAGGACCCCAGCGACACCACCACCCCCCGCGCCGTCGCCACCGACTTCCGCGCGCTGCTCCTGGGCACGGCCCTGCCCACCGGGGAACGCGCCCTGCTGACGGACTGGCTCTCGCACAACGCCACCGCGGTCGGCGCCCGGCGCATCCGGGCCGGGCTCCCCAAGGGCTGGCAGGTGGCCGACAAGACCGGCACGGGCAACTACGGCCGGGCCAACGACATCGCGATCGTCCGCCCACCGCGCACCGCACCGCTCGTCCTGGCCGTCATGACCGACCGGCCCGGCTACGACGCCAAACCCTCCAACGCCCTGATCGCCGAAGCCACCGCACGTACCGTCACGGCCCTCGGGCTCTAGAGGCCCCCGGGCCCCCGGTGGCTTATAACGGGGCCATGATCTACCACTCCATACCGCTCACCGACTGGCAGACAGCCCCCGACGGGCCGTACGCGCCCGGCTCCCTCGCCGAGGAGGGCTTCGTGCACTGCTCACCGGACGAGCCGACCACGCTCGCCGTCGTCAACGCCTTCTACCGGGACGCGCCCCGGCCCCTGCTGGTGCTCGCCCTCGACGAGGCCCGCCTCACCGCGCGGGTGGAATGGGAGGCGGCGGACCCGGCCCCGCCGCCCGGCGTCGCCGAGGACACCCTCTTCCCGCATGTGTACGGCCCCCTCGACCGGGACGCCGTCGACCACGTCCTGGAGGTGCGGTGGGACGAGCAGGGCAGGGCAGTGGGGCTTCGGAACACGAACGGGTGAGCGATACGACAGGATGACCCGGTGAACGATCAGGAACCACCCGTCACCGACAAGGCCCCCGCCCCCGCCCCGGGCCCCGCCCCCGCCCTGCGCCCCGTCCGTGGCGCGGCCCGATGTGCCGTCGCAGGGCTCGCCCTCGCCGCGTTGGCGTGGGCGGCCCGGGCGGTCTGGCACCTCCGGCTCTCCCTGGCCGGGCAGCCGGCCTCCGGCCCGCCGGACCAGGGAGGCGGCACACACCGCCCGCTGACCGCGCTGGAGGACTCCTACCACCTGGTCAACTCAGTGGGCGGGGCCGTCACGGTGGTCTGCGCGCTCGCGTTCCTGTCCTGGCTGGACCGCGTGCGCGACAACGCCCGTGCCCTCTCGGGCGCGGAGCCGCAGTACGCGTATCCCTGGCTCTTCGCGGGCTGGATCGTCCCCGTCGTGAACCTGTGGATACCCCGGGGCATCGTCGCGGACGCCCACCGGTCCGTCTTCCCCGACCGGCCGCTGCCGACCGTCGTGAACTGGTGGTGGGGCCTGTGGCTGGTCGGTCTGGCCGGTGGCGTGGGCCTCGTCCACGCCGACTCCACGGACGAGGTCATCGCCCGCGCCTACACCGACGTCCTGCCCCTGATCGCCGCCGACGTGGTGATCGTGGCGGCGGCCGGGACCGCCGCCCTGATGATCCGCACGCTCACCACGGCACAGCAGCAGCGCATGGACGAGGCCGCACGGCCCGGCGCCTGACAGTGCCCTAACGTTCCCGAGGCCGGTACACCGACACCACGAACGAGGCGGTCACCCGCACCGGCACCGCCAACTCCCCGACCCGGTGCCGCAGTTCCGCGTCACCGACGTGATGTGCCGCCGGACTCATCGTCACCAGACCGGCGACGTCCTCGGCGGTGAGGCTCATGGTGTACTCCAGCGGCTCGGCCCGCTCGTGCCGGAAGCGGTCCGCCAACGTCCGGCGCAGGCGCTCCTCCTTCCGGGGGTCGACGTCCAGCAGCCCCACGGACCGGCGCAGTTCGCGCAGGTGCCGGTCGCTGGGCGTGACGACGAGCAGGGCACCGTCCGGCCGCAGGACACGGTGGAACTCCGGCCCGTTGCGGGGCGCGAAGACGTTGAGCAGGAGGTGGGCGGAGCCGGACCGGACCGGCCACGGCTGCCAGACGTCCCACCCGGCGGCCTCACCGCGGGCGTGGGCCCGGGCCGCGGCGCGCAGGGCGTGCGCGGAACTGTCCAGCCCGAGCCCCATGGCCCCGGGCAGCGCGTCCAGGACGGACGCGAGGTAGTGCCCGGTGCCCGCCCCGGCGTCCAGTACGACGGCGTCGGGCGGGGCCAGTTCCGTGGCGAGCCTCGCGAGAGTGCGGGCGAGCGGGTCGTAGTGCCCGGCCCGGAGGAACGCGCCGCGGCACCTGACCATGTCGGCCGAGTCGGCGCTCGCGGCCCGCCGGTGGCCGGTCAGCAGACTGACGTAGCCGTGCCGGGCTATGTCGAAGGTGTGCCGACGCCCGCACCGCAGCGCGCCATCGGCGCGCTCCAGGCCCGACGGGCACAGGGGGCAGGTCAGCACGGTCAGCAGGCGGTCGGACGGGCGGTGTCGGCCGGGTCCCGCAGGAGTGGTCGGCATGGATGCTCCTCGACAGCTCAGCGGGACAAGGCGCCTCGGCCGAGCTGGATACAGGCGGTGAACGGAGAGTCGTCGGCGCCCGCGGACGGCGGGCACGCCGAGGACGGCGACGTGATCGACTCACGTCGCCGTCCTCACCGCGGTGTCAGAGGAAGCAGTGCGGAATGCCGGTGCATGCCATACGGCCAGGCTACCGGCTGCCGCCGAACGTCACGACGAGCCGCCCGTCCGAGCCGAACGACCAGCGCAGGGCCCCGGCGTAGGAGGAGCAGCGGGAGCCGTTCGAGCCGGACCAGAACTGGTTCGAGCTGTCGGAGTTTCCGATGATCCGGTCGTTCGACCCGCTGTCGCACGAGGTGTTGTTCCGGAACACCGACGTGCTGCCCGAGTCGAAGTTGAAGTTGCGCTGCTCGTTGCCGATGCTCACGTTGTCCGAGATCTGCATCGCGCCGGTGTTGCTGTTGTAGGTGAAGCCGTGCTTGCCGTTCTGATAGGCGATGCTGCGCCGGACGACGTGGTTGACGCCGATGTCGTCGCCGCCGAGCTTGTAGCCGTTGCGGTCGCCGTTGCCGGCCTGGGAGCCGTCGCTGAGGGTGCCGTTGTCGTAGGCGAGGGAGTCCTCGATGGTCACGGCGCCGATGGGGCCGGTGTCCGTCTTGGTGTAGAGGTCGTAGCCGTCGTCGATGTTGTTGTGGGCGACGGTGTAGCGGAAGACGTTGCCGGGGCCGACGGTGAGCTTCGGGGCGAAGCCGTCGGCGTCCTCGCCGTCGGAGTCGACGTTGTCGTGCGATTCCGCGCTCAGGATCAGGTTGTTGGACGGCCACTGGTCCTTGGGCGTGCTGGACAGCGCCCGCGAGAGCTGGAGCCCCGAGTCGCGGTTGAAGCGGGTCACCGTGCGCTCGATGACGTTGTTGCTGCCGCTGAGGAAGATGCCGTTGTCCCCGGCCCGTTCGACGACGATGCCCTTGACGTGCCAGTACGACGCGTTGACGGCGAGACCGCGGTTGGCCGGGTCCTCGGCCTGGGCGGAGAAGTTCAGCACGGGGGTCTCGCCCGGGTAGGCGAACAGTTCCGTGCGGTCGCCGGACGTGCCGTTCCTGCCCGCCGGGATGGTGACGGTCTGGGAGTAGCGGTAGGTGCCGCCGCGCAGGTAGATCGTCCCGCCGGCGGAGACGCGGTTGATCGCCGAGGTGAGGGTCGTCGGAGCGGACTCCGTACCGGCCGCACTGTCCGTGCCGCTCGGGGACACGTACAGGACCGGGCCGGTGGGCTGCGGGTCGCTGCCGCTCGTCTCGACGTCGGCGTAGTCGATGTTGGGCAGACCGGCGGAGGTGGTCGGGGCGAGCCGGACGGTGTTGCTGCCCGACCGCAGCGGCACGGTGAGCGTCTTGGTGGCCCAGGTGTTCCAGGCGCCGGTGCCCTCGAAGGACGCGGTGGTGGCCGTCGCGCCGTTGACCACGATGTTCGCGGCGCGTGCGGAGGTCGTGCCGTTGGCGAAGCGGACCTTCAGGGTCGCGGTGCCGGCGGCGGACGCGGTCACGGTGAACTGGGCGTAGCCGCCGGTTCCGTTGTCGCCGTTGCAGAACCCGCTGCCGGAGTATCCGGTCCAGTTCGATTCGATGGCGCCGGAGCAGACGGCCGGCGCGGTCTCCGCCTCGTAGCGGACGGTCGCCGCCTGTGCCGTGTGCCCGGACAGCGCGACGAGGCTGCCGGCCAGGAGGCCGACGGACGCGATCACTGGTCTCAGGTGCATCGTTCGTCTCCAGGGTGAGATCGGACGCAGGGGACTGGCTGGAGTAAGCGCTTTCTGGGAACGTAAGAGCTTGCCGTGGACGCGTCAATAGTCGTGTACATGATTCTCATTCATGTTCATGAACGAACGGCCCATCGCCGACCGCCTCCTTAACTTCGACGGCTACCGTCCGCCCGGTGAACGTGAACGAACTGTCGGCCGGGTACCTGCCGGAGCTGACCGCCGGACGGCTGCTGGGCTCCTGGCGGCTGGACGTGCCCGCGCTGCTGCTGGTCGTCGTCCTCGGCGCGCTCTACGGCTGGGGCGTCGCGCGGGTCCGCGGCCGGGGCGGCTCCTGGCCGCTCGCGCGCCCCGCCGCGTTCGTCGCGCTCGGGCTTTGCGCGATCGTCGTGGCCACGATGTCCGGGCTGGCCGTCTACGACCATGAACTGTTCTGGCCCGCCGCCGTCCAGAACGTCGCCCTCGATCTGCTCGCGCCGCTGGGCCTCGCCCTCGGCGACCCGCTGCGGCTCGCGGTCGAGGCGCTGCCGGAGGGCGGTGCGGAGCGGGTGCGGCGGGTCATGACCGGCCGGCTGGTCAGGACCCTGACGTTCCCCCTCGTCAGCACGGTCCTGGTGCTGGCCACGGAACTGACCGTCTACTTCACGCCGTACTTCGCCACCGCGCTGCGCGTCGGCTGGCTGCACGAGTTGATGTACCTGCATCTGCTGGCGGCCGGCTGCCTGTTCGTCCTGCCGGTGCTCACCCGCGAACAGGCCCTGCCCGCCTGGTGCACCCACCCCGTGCGAGCGGCCCTGGTCTTCCTGGACGGCATCGTCGACGCCCTCCCCGGCCTGGTGGTCATGACGCACGGCACCCTGATCGCGGGCGCCTGGTACCTGCACCACGCGCCGCCCTGGTCCCCCGACGTCCACCACGACCAGCAGATCGGCGGCGGCGCCATGCTCGGCATCGCCGAACTGACCGCACTGCCCTTCCTGCTGACGATCCTCGTCCAGTGGGCCCGCGCCGAGCGCGCCCAGTCGGCCGCACTGGACCGCCGGCTGGACGGCGAACTCGCCCCGGCGGCCCCGGAGCCCGCGGGCGGACCGGCTCCCGAACTGGTGCGCCCCTGGTGGGAGACCGAGAAGAGCGAGGTGGCGGAAAGAGTGCGACGCCAGGGGCACGGTGCCGGGCAGGCTGACCCGTACGGCGACCTATGACACCGTTCCTGAAGACTGAGCGGGAGTGAGTCCTGTTCCGGGTACGCGGGGGCGGGTTTCCTCACGCCGTCGGGCCTCCGGTCGGGCCTGGGCGGTCCGATGCCCCGCACGATCGCTCCGTGTCGTCGTCCTGACCTGAGATCAGGACGTCTTCCGTGAACGGTTCTGGCCGGTACGGGAGTACCTCGCCGAGGCGGCGGCGTTCGACGACGCCGCCGCGTACTGGCGCCGCCCCCACGCCTACCTCGACCCGCGGGTGCGGGCGGGGATCTCCCTGCTGGCCCAGACCGGCGACGACGACATCGCCCCCGGCCCGGCCCGGCTCGCGGACGACCTGACGAGCGGCCGCCGGCACACCCGGCACACCGGGCTGCTCGCGCTCGACGCCGTCGACATGGGCTACCGGCTGCTGGTGGCCGACCTCTGAGCCGTGTCCGGCGGAGTCACCGACGGGACCGGCCGGGCCGGGGTCGGTACGGCGGACGTGGGGCGGGGCACGGCCGTCGGGCGGGCGGCGTCGCCCGGGGCGTCCGTGCCGGGGCGGGGCGTCGCCGGGGCCGGGGCCTCGGACGGAGACGCAGGGGAACGCGAAGGAGTTGACGCCGAGGGAGAGGGAGCCGGTGCCGTGCTCGCCGGGGGCGGAGCCATCGGGATCGTCGGGGAGCGGGCGGGCTCCGGGGCCGTGGAGCGCAGGGGGAGGGCGATGAGGGCCGCCGCCGCGCAGCACAGGCCGGCCCCGGCCGCGGCGCGCAGCACCCGTCGTCGGGTCGCCCTGCGGCGGATCGCCTCGTACTGGCCGGGGCGCGCGCCGAGGTAGTCGGGCGAGGACGGCCGCAGGATCACGGCGAGCGGGTCGTCGGCGCCGGACTCCCGGTCGCCCGGATCGTCGTCAAGGCGTGTGGTCAAGGCTTCTCCTCAGGTGGACGCGGAGCAGTTCCCGGGCCGCGTGCAGGTCGGCCTTGACGGTTCCTTCCTTGCGCCCGGTCAGCACGGACACCTCCCGGATCGGCATGTCAGCGTAGTAGTGGAGGAGGATCGGGACGCGGAGTCGTTCCGGGAGCGACTGCACGAGCAGGCGCACCGACGGGTCGGCCTGCTCGGGGTGGGCCCGTACGGCGGCTTCCGAGGTGACGCGGTGCATGGCCCTTCGCTCGCGCTCCAGTTTGCGCCAGTGGTCCCGCACGAGGTTGGCCGCGGTGACGTAGAGGAAACCGCGGGGCTCCTCCACCTTCGTCCAGCGGGCCCAGAGCCGGGTGAACGCCTCCGAGGCGATCTCGTGCGCCGTCTCGTCGTCGTCGACGAGACGGCGGCACCAGCCGGCCAGGCGCGGGTAGAGGGCGGCGAACAGCTCGGACGCGGCCGTCTCACGGGACCGTTTCAACGCTCTCCAGGGGTGGGGGTCTCGGCGCCGCTCAGCGCGGCGAACACGATCACGTTGTCCGCGTATCCGTCGCCGGTACGCGCTCCGCCGCACGTGATCAGCCGCAGCTCCGGGCGGTCCACGTTCCCGTAGACGTCGTCCGCCGGGAAGCGGGTTCTGGGGACGGTCCGTACCGCCGTGACGGCGAACTCCGCCGCCGTGCCGTTCTCCAGGCGCGCCACGATCCGGTCGCCGCGGTGCAGCTCGGCGAGGCGGCGGAAGACGCCGTCGCCGTACCTGCCGACCGTGACGTGCCCGAGGATCACCGACGGGCCCGTCTGGCCCGGCGTCGGCGAGTGCCGGTACCAGCCCGCCGGGTCGTCAGCCGTCACCGGCGGCACCCGCACGGTGCCGTCCGGGGCCAGGCCCAGTCGGATGACCGGGGTGTCGACACCGATGGCCGGGACCAGCAGCCGGACCGGGACCGAACGGGCCAGGGGGCGCGCATCCTCGGCCGGGACCGTCCGGTGCGAGGACCGCGACCGCGGTGCGGTGGTCCCGGAGTCCGACGCCGTCCCCTTGGTCCCCTGGCCTGCGCAGGCCGCGAGCAGGGACGCCAGCGCCGCCGTGGTGAACGCGCGCCTGGAGAACGCGGTCATGCCCCGGTCGCCCGGCGACGCCGCACGACGACCAGCGTCCCGCCGCCCACGGCGAGCACCGCGGCGGCGCCCGCGCCGACCGCCGTGCCGCCGACGCCGGAGGCCGAGGACTCCTTCGTCACACCGGTGTCGGGCGCGCCGCTCGGCACGACGGAGACCTGGTCACCGGCCGGTGCCCGGGTCGGTTCGGCGCTCGGGACCGGGTGGGCGGAGGCCGGGGCGCGCGTCGGCTCGGCGGGGGCGGCCGTCGGTTCGGCGCTCTCCGCCGGCCGGGGCGTGGGCGCGGCGGCCGTCGGGACCGGGCTCGGGGTCGTCGCCTCGCTCGCGAACGCGGGGCCGGTGCCCAGGAGTACGGCGGTGCCCGCGAGGGCCAGGGCGGTGAGGACGGTTCGGCGCATGGGAACGCTCTCCTTCGTCGGTCCCGCCCGGTGAAGGGCGGGGTGCGTGACGGGTCGAACGGAGAGACGAGGCGGCCGGGGGGCGGGTTGTAAAGAGATGGCAAAGCCCGCGAAGTCCCAAACCGCGAAATAATCGGCTGCGCAAGGGAGTCGGCGGCGATAGCATCCCGGCGATGACGACTCACTCTGTTGACAGATTGGGGGTCCCGTCCGCGCCAGGTGAGTGCTGATGCTCACCCACACCGCGAACGGGGGCTCCCCGCTTTCCTGCGAGCCGCTTTCCTTCTGGCCGCGCGTGCGCGAGTTCGCCGTGCCGCCCTCCATGATCGAGACCGCGACGGCCCGGCGCCGTGCCGGGGACTGGGCGGGCGCGTGCGCCGCCGCGGGCGTCGACGTCGACCTCCAGCCGCGTGCCGTGGCCCGGGTCCACGGCCCAGAACTCGCCGCCCGGCTCCGGGAGGACCTTCGTCACCTGGCCCCCGACCTGCTGCGCTGGCACATGCCGAGGATCGCGCCCGACGGGCTGCTGCGGCCGGGGCTGACCGTCACCCTGGCCCGGTACGACGCGGCCGGGCGGGACGGCGTGCGTCCGCTGCACCTCGTGGTGCGGACGCCGCCGGCCTGGGCGGACGCCGGTCAGCGGATGAGCCTCGCCCTGTGGGACGCGTCCCACGCGGCGGCGGCCGACCGCCGTCATCCGCATCCCCGTCCGAGCCGGCGGTTCCGTCTCGACCTGCACCGCCATCTGTGGGACGCGCGCCACGCCGGTGAACTGGGGGTGCGATGCGGGGCCGAACGGTCCTCCGGTGACGACCGTTCGGCCGTGGCCGGGGATACGGCTGTGGATACGGCCATGAACAGGGAACTGGCCGGCCTGCTGCCGCCGGGGCACCAGGGGGCCGTCGACCGGTGGGCCGCCGAGGCGGCGATCCTGCTGCGTGCCGAAGGGCCTTCGAGCAGCAGGGTCTGTGTGCGGCTCGCAGCGCGCACGCGGCTCGTGCTGGACCTGTCCGACGGGGCCGTGACGGCGTACGGGCACCGGGGCGACTCCTCGCTGCCCGTCCTGCCCGATGCCGCGACCTGGGTGCTGCCCGACCTGGCACTGCTGCGGGCCGGGGCGATCGACGCCGGACGGCTGCATCCGCTGGTCGCTTCCGCGCTGAGGGTGGAGCGGGTGCCGGCCGGCACCTCCCGGGTGCCGCAACGGGCCGGTGATGCACGGCTGGTGGAGTGCCGGGGCGCCCGGCACCGGATCGGTCTGGCCGACGGTGTGCTCGCCGCGCTGGACCACGACCCGGCCGAGATCCGGCGCGAGGAGCTGCTGGCCGCCCTCGGCGGGCCCCCGCTGCCCTGCCTGCGGGCCATCGACGATGCACACCGCCGCCCCGACTGCCTCACCGGCGTCCGCGAACGCCTCGACCACGGCGACGTCGCCGGTGCGCTGGCCGTCGTGGAGGGCCTGCTGGGCCCCGAGGCGGTGCTGCGCAACGGCCCGCTGCGGGACGCGCTGGAGACGGCGGCGCGGCGGCGCATCGCCTACGGACTGTTCCGGGCGGGCCTGGACGGGCCTTCACCCGGGCGGCTGCGCCCCGGCGACCTCAACGCCTCCCGCCATCGCGGTGCGGCCACCCGCCCCGCACCTTCCTTCTTCTGACCCCGGCATCCGGGCCGGCGGCCTCCGCCCGGCTCCCCCGGCCGCCCGGTCTCCCACTCACGCCCGTACTCACACCCCCAGGTGATCACATGTCCACACGCACCCTGTCCACCGAGCCGGACACCGCCACGCAACTCGACACCGCCGGCGACCTGTTGTCCCTGCTGCGCGACACCACCACCGAACCCCGCCCCGACACCCAACTGGAGGCCCTGACGCTGGCCGTGGCCGCGGACTTGCCCGTGCTGCTGTGGGGCGAGCCGGGCATCGGCAAGACGGCGGCCCTCACCCAGCTCGCCACGGCCCTGGACCTGCCGCTGACCACGGTGATCGCCAGCGTGCACGAGCCGTCCGACTTCTCGGGGCTGCCCATCGTCGGCGACGACCCCGCCGAACAGGGCGTTCCGATGGCCCCGCCGGACTGGGCCGTACGACTGGTGCGGGCCGGCCGGGGGCTGCTGTTCCTCGACGAACTCTCCACCGCGCCGCCCGCCGTCCAGGCCGCCCTGCTCCGGCTCGTGCTGGAGCGGCGGATCGGCGCGCTGCGGCTGCCCCCCGGCGTGCGGATCGTGGCCGCCGCCAACCCGCGGTCCTCGGCCGCCGACGGCTGGGAACTGAGCCCGCCGCTCGCCAACCGGTTCGTCCATCTCCAGTGGGCCCACGACACCGAGGTCGTCGTACGCGGGCTCGGTGGGACCTGGCCCCGGGCGACCCTGCCCCGGCTCGACCCCGGGAAGCTGCCGGAGGCCGTGGCCTTCGCCCGGCGTGCCGTGTGCGGGCTGCTCTGCGCACGCCCCGGGCTCGTGCACCGGCTGCCCAGCGGCGAAACCCGCCGGGGCGGGCCCTGGCCGTCGCCCCGGAGCTGGGAGATGACACTGCACCTGGCCGCCTTCGCGACCGCCGCCGGTTCCTCCCGGGACGTCCTCTCCCAGCTGGTGCGCGGCACCGTCGGCGACGGGCCGGGCCTGGAACTGCTGGCGAGCATCGACCGGATGGACCTCCCGGACCCGGAAACGCTCCTGGCCGACCCGGCCGGTGCGGTCCTGCCCGAGCGGGGGGATCTGCGCCAGGCCGCGCTGGACGGTGTCGTCGCCGCCGTCCGCGGCCGTCCGGAGAAGTCCCGCTGGGACGCGGCGTGGGCGCTCCTGGTCAGGGCGGCGCAGAGCGGACCCCCGGACGTGGTGGTCGTCCCCGCGACCACGCTCGCCGCACTGCGCCGGGAGGACTGGGACGTACCGGCGACGATCGAGAGCCTCGCCGGGGTGGTGTCCCTGTCCCGCCGGGCGGACGACGCGGCGGCCCGGACCAAGTCGCCGACGGCGGCGAAGGCGCGCCGATGACGGGGCACGAGCCGGACGCGCCCCCGGCGCCGGACACTCTCGGAACTCCTGCCGCACTCGACCGCGCCAAACTCTTCGCCGCCCGCCTGCACGCCGCCCGAGTCCGCCCCTATCTCGCGACGGCCCTGTTCGCCCTGCACGTCGTCGAGTCACGGCGGGTCCCGACCATGGGCGTCGACCGGTACTGGCGGTGCTACGTCTCGCCGGCGTTCGTTGACCGTACGCCCGTCGAGGAACTGGCCGGCGTATGGGTGCACGAGGTGTCGCACCTGCTGCGCGACCACCACGGGCGCGGCGACCGGGTCGCGCGGGAGCGCGGGCTGAGCGGCCCGGCGGAGCGGCTGCGGATGAACATCGCCGCGGACCTGGAGATCAACGACGACGTGTACGGCGAGGGGCTGGCCCGCCCGGAGGGCGTTGTCGATCCGGAGACACTGGGGCTGCCCGAGGGGCAGTTGATGGAGGACTACCTGCGGCAGTTCAGCCTCGGCCCGCGGATGAGCGACCTGGTCTGGCTGGACTGCGGCAGCGGCGCCGACGGCCTCGACCGGGAGTGGGAGCTCGGCCCGGACGGTGCGCACGGCCTGAGCGAGCAGGAGCGGGACGGCGTCCGTTTCCGGGTCGCGCAGGGCATCACGGGCCGTCCCGGCAGCGCCCCGCAGGGGTGGCGGCGCTGGGCCGACGAGGCGTTCCACCCGCCCCAGCCGTGGCGGGAGTTGCTGGGCGCGGCGGTCCGCTCGGCGGCGTCCGGGCCGGGCGCGGGCGAGGACTACACCTACGGCCGTCCGGCCCGCCGCTCGGCGAGCGTGCCCGGGGCCGTGCTGCCGAGCATCAGGCGCAGGCCGCCCCGGGTGTCCGTCATCATCGACACGTCCGGGTCGGTCAGCGACGCCGAACTGGGCAGCGCGCTCCTGGAGGTGGCCGCGATCTCCCGGGCCGTGGGCGGCCGGCGCGACCTGGTCACGGTGGTGCCGTGCGACGCGTCGGCCCGGTTCGTGCACACGCTGTGCCGTGCCGAGGGCATCCCGCTGACGGGCGGCGGCGGCACGGACCTGCGCACGGGCTTCACCCGGGCCCTGCGCTCCCGCCCCGCCCCGGACGTCATCGTGGCCCTGACCGACGGCCAGACGCCTTGGCCGGCCACCCGCCCTCCCTGCCGGACGGTGATCGGCCTGTTCCCACGCCGCTACCAGAGCCATGCCTACGACGAGACCAACCCCGAGTACGTCCCGGACTCACCCCCGGCCTGGGCCCGCGTGGTGGACATCGGGTCCTGACGGCTCAACGGCTCAAGGCCTGTGCAGCAGCCCGCGTTCCATCGCCACCACGACCGCCCTCGTGCGGTCGTTGACGTCGAGCTTGGCGAACAGGCGCAGCAGATGCGTCTTGACGGTGGCCTCGGCGATGACGAGGCGGCGGCCGATCTCGGCGTTGGTGAGGCCGTCCGCGACCGCGTTCAGGACATCCGCCTCCCGGGCGGTGAGCGGGATCTGGGCGGGCTGGCGCATGCGGGCGACCAGCCGTTCGGCGACCCGGGGTGCCAGCACCGTCTCGCCGCGTGCCGCCGCGTGGATCGCGTCGGCCAGTTGCTCACGGGTGGTGTCCTTGAGGAGGTAGCCGATCGCCCCGGCCTCCACCGCGCGCTCGATCTCCGCGTCCGTGTCGTACGTCGTCAGGATCAGCACCCGGGTGCGGGGGAAGCGCGTCACGATCTCGGTCGTGGTCGCCACTCCGTCCAGGACCGGCATCCGCAGGTCGACCAGGGCGACATCGGGCTCGTGGCGCTCCACGAGGCCGAGGGCCGCGCGGCCGTCGCCTGCCTCGCCGACGATCTCGATGCCGGTCTCGGAGGCGAGGAGGGCCACCACTCCGGCCCGCATGACGGTGTGGTCGTCCACGACGATGATGCGCAGAGAGCTGCCCGTCATGCCGTCGCCCCGCTCTCCGCGGCGGTCGGCGGTATCAGCGCCAGCACCCGCGTCCCGTCGCCCACCGAACTCGTCACCGTCAGTCTCCCGCCCAGCTCCGCCAGCCGTTTGCGCATGCCGTCCAGGCCGAAGCCCGACGACGACTCCACGACGAACCCGCTCCCGTCGTCGGTGATTTCGAGCTCCACTCCGTACGGCTGCCGGGCCAGGACCACGCCGACCGTGGAGGCGCGGGCGTGCTTGCGCACGTTGGCCAGGGACTCCTGGGTGCAGCGCAGCAGCGCGATCCGGGTCTGCTGGTCGCACTCCAGGTCCGACAGCTCGGCCTCCACGGTCAGGCCGGTGTCCTCCGCGAAACGGTCCAGGGTCCGGCGGAGGGTCTGCGCCACCGAACCGGCCGCTGCCTGGCCGGGCCGCTGGGGCGAGCCGACCAGTTCCCGGGCCTCGGCGAGGTTCTCCCGGGCCGTCGCCTCGATCGACCACAACTGCTGGGCGCTGCGCGCCGGTTCGGTGTCGAGCCCGGCCCGGGCCGCCTCGGCCAGCACGATGATCGAGGCGAAGCCCTGCGCGAGGGTGTCGTGGATCTCGCGTGCCATCCGCTCCCGCTCGTCCGCCGCGCCCTGCCGCTGGTGTGCCTCCAGCAACTCGGCCTGCGCCCGCTCCAGTTCGGTGATCAGCCGGGCCCGCTCGGCGCTCTGCCCGACCACCGAGTGGGCCCACAGTCCGATGAGTGCCCCCACGGCGACGACGAGCACCGTGGACACGAGCGTCTCGGTGAAGAACTCCACCGTCCAGCCGTCCTGCCGCAGCACGCTCGCGGCCAGAGTGGCGGCCGCGGCGAGCCCCAGGAACACCATCGAGGCCCTCGGCGTACGCCCGAACATCCAGTAGTGCGGCAGCGTCACCATGAACAGCGCCGCGTAGTTGCCCCGCAGATACGCCAGCCCGCCGAGCGCGACCACCAGCACCGACAGATAGACGTGCGGCCGTACGACGGGATTGGCCGGGAAGCGGTCCACGACCGCGTACGACAGCACCACCCCGCCCAGCAGCGCCAGCGCCGCGTACTTGCTCCCGCCGGGCCGGTCGATAGCGACCAGCCCGACGGCCATCACGGCGAACAGCAGCCAGCACACCGTGTTCCAGCGGCGCAGTGACGTGGCCCAGAGGGCGTCGGGGGCGGCCCCGGCGAGAGCGGTCATGCCGGTCAACGTACGTCGACAGCCGGGCGGGCGGGCGACTTTTCCTCCGGGCCGGCCGTCACCCGGCGCCCCGGGCGCGAGGGCCACCAGCTCGCCTCGCCCAGCAGCAGCATCGCCGCCGGCAGCACCATGACCCGGACCACGAACGCGTCGATCAGCACCGCCGCCGCCAGGACGAAACCGATCTGCTTCATCTCGATGATGTGCAGGAAGACGAAGCTGGCGAACACCGTCGTCATCACCACCGCCGCACTGGTCACCACGCTCGCCGAGGAACGGATCCCGTCCAGCACGGCCTGCCGCGTGGGCACGCCCGCGAGCGCCGCCTCCCGGATACGGCTCACCACGAACACCTGGTAGTCCATCGACAGCCCGAACAGGATCACGAAGAGGAACAGCGGCACACGCGACCCGATCGACCCGGTGGACCGGAAGTCCAGCAGCCCCTCGGCCCACGTCCCCTGGAAAACCAGCACGAGCAGCCCGAGCGCCGCCGCGGCGGACAGCAGGTTCAGGGCGACGCCGAGCAGCCCGAGCACCACCGAACGGAAGGCGTACACGGTCATCGCGAACGTCACCAGCAGCAACGCGCCCAGCACCAGGGGCAGTTTGCCGTTCTGGTGGGCGGGATAGTCGGCGTAGCGGGCGACGTCCCCGGACACGCCGTACTCGGCGCCGGCGATCCGGCCGACGGTCGCGGGCAGGAAGTCGTCCCGGAGCCGGTCCAGGGAGTCGTACGCCTCGTCGGAGTTGCCGAGGTACGGCACCCGCAGTTCGAGGGCGCTGGTGCGGTCGTCGGCGGAGGTGCGGATCCGCGAGGCGCCGCTGAACAGCGGGTCGGCCTCGGCCCGTCCAGCCACCTCGCGCAGGGCGGCGGAGACCTCCCCCGACCGCGTGGCGTCGGCGCGCACGACGACCTGGTGGGTCACCCGCCGCTCCGGGAAGGCCTCGTTGAGCCGGTCGTAGACCCGCATCGCGGGGATGTCGCGGGAGTGCGTGTCCCGGCTCATCTCGGTGATCTTCAGCCCGGCCAGCGGGACGACGAGGGCGAGGAGCGCGACGACCGAGACGCACAGGGTCGCCAGGGGATGCCGGGCCGCGGGCCGCAGCAGAGCACTCCACACCCGGCCGCCGCCCGTCCCGCCCCGCGTCCGGCGTACGGGCTTGCCGCGCTCCGCCCGCCGCAGTGCCCGGCGTTCCGCCCGCCGCCCCAGCCTGACGAGCAGTGCGGGCAGGGCCGTCAGCGAACTGGCCACCGAGACCAGGACGACCACGATGGTGCCGGTCGCGAGGGAGGAGAAGATCACGTCGGAGGCCAGGTACAGCGTCGACGTGGAGGCGACCACCGCGAACCCGGAGACCACGACCGCCCGGCCCGAGGTCGCGGCGGCCAGCTCCACCAGCGCCTCGGAGGACAGCCGCCCGCCGGAGCGGGCCCGTTCCTCCCGCTCCCGCTTGAGGTAGAAGAGCGTGTAGTCGACGCCGACCGCGAGGCCGATCATCAGGATGACGTTCGTGCCGACCCCGGCGTCGGGCGAGATGTGCGAGACGACCATGGACAGCCCGACCGCCGCCGCGATCGACGACAGCGCCAGCAGCAACGGCACCCCTGCCATGGTGACCGACCCGAACACCACCAGCAGGGTGAGCAGGGTGACCGGCAGGGTGATCGCCTCGGACAGGGCCAGGTCGTCACTGCGCTGCTGGTCGACTCCCTTGCTGACGGAGGGACTTCCGGTCTCCTCCAGCAGCAGCCCGGGGTGGCTCTTCTGCACCGCCGAGGTCTGCGCCACGAGCGCGTCGACCTTGTCCTTCGCGTCCCGCTCCTCGCCCTTCAGCGCCACCTCGACCATCAGGATCCGTCTGTCCTCGGACAGCAACGGGCCGGCCACGCCCGCCACATCGGGCAGCCCCCGTATCCGGTCGGTCAGGTCGTCCGCGGCGGCCCGGGCGGCGCCCTCGTCGAGAGCACCGCCCGAGCGGGAGGAGATCAGCACCTGCTCGGCGGCCCTGCGCTCCAGATGCGCATCGGCCGCCAGGGCCTCGGCACGGCCGGCCTCACCGACCCGGTAGTCCGCCGTCTTCGCGCTGTTCGTGCCGACGGCACTGCCGGCCCCCAGACACAGGGCCACGAACACCAGCCAGCCGACGATCGCCCGCCAGGGATGCCGCGCACTCCAGCGCGCCACCCGCACAGATAGTGAGTTCATGCCCGAAAGCCTGGCTGAGCTGGGCAGTTGCCGGACAGAGGTACTCGGTTGAACCTGCCGTCCACCGACCGGTGGATCCCGGCCCTGGGGAAAACCCCACCAGCTCCCGATCAGCTCGGCGTCAGAACCACCGCCTGGCCGCCCGCCGGGGCCATGGCCACGTCGAGCGTGTCGGCGGCGGTGACGGTCCGGGTGCCGACCACGACCGGGGTCCTGAACGGGCTGGAGCCCGGGGTGCCGTCGGCGTAGACCGTCGCCGTGTAGGCGCCGCTGCCGAGGAAGGACAGGGGCAGGGACAGCGTCCTGGACGACTCGTTGGTCATCGCGCCCAGGTACCAGGTGGGGCCGCTGCGGCGGGCGACCGCGATGTACTCGCCGATCTCCCCGGCCAGGGTGCGGCTCTCGTCCCAGGTCACCGGCACGGCGTTGAACCACGGCAGGCCGGGCCAGTTCGCCGGGTTGTCGTACTTGGACGGCTTGTCGTACCAGAAGAGGAAGTTGAGGGGCTGGTAGTAGACGGCGGCCATCGCCATCTGGTGGGCGTTGGTCGTCTTGTCGCGGGACTGGCCGTAGCAGATCGTGTAGTCCATCGGGCCGCCGATGTTGCGCGCGAACGGCAGCGTCACGTTGTGGGTGGCGGTGGGGAACTGCTCGTTGCCGCGCACGCCTTCCAGGCTGATCCAGTTCGGGTGGGTCCGCTCGTAGCCGAACGGCCGTACGTCGTCGTGCATGTCGATCAGCAGCCGGTACTTCGCGGCCGTCTTCGCCCAGTCGATGATCTGGTTCGTCATCGACTGAGTGCCGTCGTTGATGAAGCCGAGCTTGATGCCCCGCACGCCCCAGCTCTTGTAGAGGCCGAAGAGGGAGTCCGCGTCGGTCAGCGCGAGCCGGTTGACGTAGAGGAAGACGCCGATGCCCTTGCTCGTGGCGTACGAGATGACCGACGGCAGGTCGATCGCGGCGATCGGCGTCGTCGCGTCCGGGGTGGTGAACTCCGGGCCGTACCAGCCGGCGTCGTACTCGATGTACTCCAGGCCGCGCGCCACGGCGAAGTCGACGCCCGCCAGGCCCGCGGCGGTGCTGAGCTCGCAGCGGAAGACCTTGCCGGGCTTGATCCAGGAGGTGTCCGGGAGGGCGTTCGGCGGCGCCAGGTTGAGCACCAGCTCGGCGTTGTCGACGAGTTCGGCGTGGGTGGCCCCGATCACCACCGCGCGCCAGGGCGTGGCGAAGGGCGTGGTGACGGTGGAGGTCGTCTCCACGGGGCCGGTGCCGCGGGCGGTGTGCTCCATCAGGAAGGCGGAGAGGGTGTTCGGCTCGCCGGGGACCGAACCGAGCATCAGCCGCGGGTAGTCCACCCGTGAGGACTCGCAGACGCAGGCGATGAGCCCGCCGGTGAGGGCGGCGGTCAGGGGCAGGTCGGTGAGCGGGCCGTTGTCCGTGGTGGACGTGCCGGTGACCGGTATGGAGCCCGGCGCGACCGGCTCGTAGGCGTTCTCGTCGCGGGCGCTGTAGACGGTGGTGCCGTCGGGGAAGACGAACGTGGTCAGCTCGTCGGCGACGGTGATGGTGCCCTCGTCGAGGAGGAGGTAGCGCAGCGCCACGCCGGTCCTGTACGCGCGGATCTGGACGCCGAAGCGGATGCCCGAGGCCCGGTCGACCAGGTCCCAGCGCTGTTCCTGGTAGTGGTCGGTGACGGTCGCGTTGCGGCCGTAGACCGGGGTCCAGGTGGTGCGGTGGGTGCCGTACCGCTGCCTGACCACCCGGACGTCGGCGCCGAGGACGGTGCCGTCGCCGAGCCGGAGACCCAGAGCCGAGGTGTCGATCACCGTGCGGCCGTTGCGGCGGGCGGACCAGCGCAGGGCGCCGTCCACCAGGGACAGGGTGACGGAGGTGCCGCCCATGCGGGCGGTGACGCTCTCCGGGCGGTCCGGCGGGTTGTCCTCGGCGTAGGCGGGCCGGGTCGGGGCGATCCCGGCGGCTGCCAGCCCGGCGGTGACGGCCGCGCCCTTGAGCACGACCCGGCGGGAGGCGGGCGCCGGGCGGCCGGCCGGTCCGTCCGCGGCGGGCTCTTCCCGGTCTCCAGAGGCTCTCATCACGGGCCTTCCCTTGCGGTAAGTGGTAGTAACCGGTTTCTGCGAGTGCAGTTCTACGTGTCCGCGCAAGAGGGGGTCAAGAGGGGGGAACCACCGGAAACGCGCACACCCCGGGTCCGGGCCCGGTGAGGCCCGGCACCCGGGGTGCCGCGGTGCGGCCGGTCAGCGCATCGGCCGGCGGCTTGCTCAGCGCATGGAGCCGAGGCGGTCCAGGCGGTCGCTCACACCGTTGCGGAGCTCGCCGAGGGTCGTGCCCGGCGGGGCCACCTTCGGCGGGTCGGACGGCGGCTGGGTCTCGTCCGCGCACCTCGTGCCGCGCGCCGGGACCTTCAGGTCCACCAGGTAGCCGGTGACGGCGTCCGTCGCGCAGGCGCTGCGCCCGAAGGCGGTGTGGCCCTCGGCCTGGAAGGTGAGCAGCCGGCCGTTGTCGAGGGTGCGGGACAGGGCCACCGCGTCCTGGTACGGGGTGTCCGGGTCACCGGTCGTGCCGAGCACGAGGATCGGCGCGGAGCCCTTCGCCCGGAAGGAACCGTCGTAGCGGCTGGGCTTCTCGCCGGTCCACTGGGCGCACGTGGTGGCGTGCTGGTGGTCGTAGAGCGGCGGGCCGTACGCCATGGCCGGGCCGAGCAGCGGGGCCAGCTTGGCGTTCGTGGTGACCTGCCGCTTCAGCAGGGCCGGGCTGCGCGGGTAGTCCTTGTCGACGCACTCGACCGCGATGTTCGGGTTGAGGAAGTCGAAGCTGGCCGGGGACGGCGGCCGGAGCAGGAACGAGGTGGTGTCGCGCTGCTGGGCCTTGCGCAGGGCCTGGCCGAGGGAGGGCCATATGACCTTGCCCTCGTTGATGTTGAACATGAGGCGGTAGACGACGGTGTAGCCGTTCGCCTGGCCGCCGTTGGCGGTCGGTACGGGGTTGGCGTCGAGGTCGGTCTTGAGCTTCTCGAACGCGGCCCGGGGGTCGCCGTCCCCGAACCCGCACGTCTCCTGGTTCGCCTTGCACCAGTCGAGGAAGCGGCTCATCGCGCCGTCCAGGGCCAGGTACTGGGGCCGGTCGTAGGCGTACGGGTGGTTCGCGTAGTGCTCGGGGTCGTACGCGCCGTCGAGGACGAGCGCGCGCACCCGGTCGGGGAACATGGCGGCGTAGACCGTCCCGATGTAGCTCCCGAACGACCGCCCGTAGTAGGTCAGTCGGTCCTCGCCCAGCGCCTGACGCAGCAGGTCGATGTCACGGGCGACGTACCCGGTGCCCGCGTACGGCACCAGCTCGCCCGCGTTGTCCTTGCAGGCCTGGTCGAACGCGGCGCCCTGGCGCACGGCGGTCTCGTAGGCGTCCGGGGTGGGGGCGCCCTTGGCGGCGGTGACGGCCTGCGTGTACGTGGGGTCGTCCCAGCACGTGACCGCCGAACTGCGCCCGACGCCGCGTACGTCGTAGCCGAAGACGTCGAAGGAGTCGCGCAGGGCGGCGGGCAGGCCGGCGTAGTTGCCGCGCACGAAGTCCACGCCGGAGTTGCCGGGCCCGCCGGGCTGGAGGAAGAGCGTGCCCTTCTTCCTGGCCTGGTCCGGGGCCTTCTTGCGGATGACCGCCAGGGTCATGGTCTTGCCCTGCGGGTCGCGGTAGTCCAACGGCACGTCGGCGTTGGCGCATTCGAAGCCGCCCTGGCAGTCGGACCAGGACAGGGTCGGCACGGTCGGCTGCCCGTCGCCGTCCTCGGGCTGGCCGGCCATCGCCTGGGCGGCGGTTCCGGCGAGCGCGAAGGAGACGGCGGCGGCGATGGCGATCCTCAGACGCGGGAAGCGTCTGTGTGCGCGGGTGCCGGACCGTCTCGGTCCATGAGCTTGTTCGGTCACTGTGGTGGTTCCCCCTCGGGCGCGCGCGTGTGCCGTCGAGCACCCTGTGGTGTGGGCTGGGTCGTTGAAGTTTCTAGCTCACCTGGAGGGGGAAGGGAACGGCGAGCACTCCTGTGGGCCGCCTTCCACGGGATCTCCCCACTACCCGGCGGTAGTTGCGATGCCGTTCACTCGCGGAACGGTGGGGGTACGCGGCGCCGACACCGGCCGCCTCGGCCGTTCGGCCGATCCGCGGGGTCGGGGCCGCTGCCCAGGATCGACTGCGTAGTCTGAGGCCATACCTGGTCAAGTCCGCTGTGCGGCGAGCCAGTTCACCCGAGCGAATCCCTCCCCCCACCCGAAGGACCGTCCCACGTGTCGTTGTCGAAAAACGGTCGTCTCAAAGTCGCCCTCCTGGCCGCCGTCGTCGCGGTCACCGGCCTGACCACGGCGGGTCCCGCCCTCGCGGCGCCGCCGGCGGCCACCGCAGCGGCCTCTCAGACGCAGGAGCCCGCCGTACCCACGGACTTCGTGACCCTGCCCGCGAGCCCCCTCCGGGCCGACGGCCCCCAGCAGGTCACGGTCACCTACCGCAACCCCACACCGACGACCACGACCGTCGCCCCCCAACTCCTGGTGACGTCCCCGGACACCGGGCCGTTCCTCTCACCGTCGGACGTCAAGGTCGAGCGGCGCACGGGGCACGGCTGCTGGATGCCCGTGCGGCTGGGCAGCCAGACGGGGACGCTGTTCACGGATCTCGTCGGTGCGCAGCGGGCGTTGGGGGCGGGGGAGACGCTCAAGGAGCGGTACCGGGTGACCGTCCTGAATCCGAGGGCCGGGGGGACGGTGGAGCCGAGGGTGGCGCTGTACGGCTGACCTCGGAATCCGTGGCGGCCCGGTCGGACTCACTGCGCAGAACGCAGAATTCGTTACCTTCGGGATCAGCGAGGACGGCCCAGCCTGAACCATCGGGATTGCGGTGATCCGCGACGAAGGCGGCACCGAGACCCAGCAGCCGGTCCACCTCCTGATCGCGCGAGGTCTCCGGGCGCAAGCAGAGGTGGATCCGGTTCTTGACCGTCTTGCCCTCGGGCACCTGGTTGAAGTACAGCACCGGGCCCTCCGCCAGCAGCACCTGAGTCTCCCGGGCGCCCGGCCGGTCCTCCGGATGCATCGAGCGCCCGGTCACACTGCTCCAGAACCGAGCGAGCTCGTAAGCATTCGCACAGTCGATCGCCACGTTCTGCACAACAGAGACCATGCGCGCCAGCGTTCCTGATCTCCACGCCGAATGCCACCGGGTTGCGGACGCCGTCGGCACCCGTGTGTAGTCCACCGGGTCAGCCGGTCGACGCCATGGCTCAGCCCCGCAACGGCTCGGCCAGTCGTGCCAGCAGGCCCGCGACCAGGGCGGTCTGGGTGGGGACCGTGTCGGGGTGGATGAACTCGCCCCGGGCGTGGGCGCCGTCGCCGACCGCGCCCGTGCCGCACAGGACGGGCAGGCCGAGGGCGGAGATGAAGTTGGCGTCGCTGGCACCGCCGACGGCGGTGTCGGGCAGGTCGTCGCGGCCCTGCGCATCGACCGGCTCCCCCAGACCCGGCTCGTCGCCCACGTCGCCAGCGACATGTCGGTCCTCGCCACCGGCCTGGTCCCCGACCGCTCCGCCCTGGCATTCTTCGTCGACCACGAACTCGCCGAGATCCCCGGCATCCTCACGGTCAGCGTCGACGTCATGCTCGCCGAACCCCGCCGCTACTGGCTGGACCGGGATCTGACCTCAGGGCTCGGCGAGTTCCACGCGCCGCCGTTGCTGTGAACGCACCGCAGGAAGCTCGCCGGGGAGAACCGGGGCGGTGCTGTTAAATCTGTGGACAGCCAGAGCCGAGGGTCGAGGAGAATGCGTCATGGCCGAGCTCCATCCCCCCATCGAGCCGTACGAGCACGGCATGCTCGACGTCGGCGACGGCAACCGTGTGTACTGGGAGAGCTGCGGGAACCCGGCCGGCAAGCCCGCCCTCGTCCTGCACGGCGGGCCCGGATCCGGCGCGGGGCCGTTCTGGCGGCGGCTGTTCGACCCGGCGGCGTACCGCATCGTGCTGTTCGACCAGCGCGGGTGCGGCCGCAGCACACCCGACGCCGCCGATCCGCGGACCTCGCTCGACGCCAACACGACCCCCCATCTGATCGCCGACATCGAACTGCTCCGGCAGCACCTCGGCATCGGGGAATGGCTCGTCATCGGCGGCTCCTGGGGCGTGACCCTCGCGCTGGCCTACGCCGAGCGGCACCCGGGGCGCGTGTCCGAGCTGGTCCTCTTCAGCGTCACCAACACCACCCGCCGCGAGGTCGAGTGGGTCACGCGGGACATGGGCCGGATCTTCCCCGAGGAGTGGGCCCGGTTCCGTGACGCCGTCCCCGAGGGGGAGCGCGACGGCAGCCTGGTGGACGCGTACGCCAGGATGCTCGCCGACCCGGATCCGGCCGTACGGGAGCGGGCCGCGCGGGAGTGGTGCCGGTGGGAGGACGTGCACGTGTCGACGCACCCCGGGCACCGGCCCGATCCCCGTTTCGAGGACCCGCACTTCCGGCTGCGCTTCGCCCGCCTCGTCACGCACTACTGGCGGCACGCCGGCTTCCTGGAGGACGGGGCGCTGCTGCGCGACGCCGGGAAGCTGGCGGGCATCCCCGGCGTGCTGATCCACGGGCGGCTGGACATCAGCGGCCCTCCGGACGTGGCGTGGCGGCTGGCCCAGGTGTGGCCGGACGCGGAGCTCGTGCTGATCGGCGAGGAGGGGCACGGGTTGTCGGGCGACGCCACGACGGAGGCGGTGCTGGCGGCCACGGACCGGTTCCGGCCGGTCGGCACCCCCTAGGGGGTGTCCCAGGGCTCAGTGCGCGTCGTAGATGCCCTGGTAGTGGGCCAGTGCCGTCTCGCGGACCCGCTGGTCGCTCCAGGAGGCGAAGCGGTCGGGGGCCATCCGGTCGGGGTCGACGAGCAGGTCGCCGGTCTCCAGGAGCATGTTCGCGAGCTGACGGCCGACACCGCCGGCGTGCGTGACCCAGGACGCCTCCGCGAACCACAGTCCGGCGAGCCCGGTGGCGGGCCCGACCAGCGGGAGTTCGTCTGGGGTCATGGCGAACACGCCGTTGCGGCGGCGCCCCCTCGGCGCCGTGCGGAAGGCCGGCACCAGGCTGGTGGACTCCTCCAGGGCGGCACCGAAGTCGGTCTTGGAGAAGGGGAGTTCCGCCCGAGGCGAAACGCATCGGTGTCCGTATCGCCCGCAAGGGCATCGACTCCAGCGAGCGGCTCGGCCGTCGCAGGTGGGTCATCGAACGCACCATGTCCTGGCTGACCGGCTACCGCCGTCTCAACCACCGCTACGAGCGGAAGCCAGGCAACTACCTGGCCTTTCTCGGACTGGTATCCGCTCTCGGCTGCTACAAGCGGTTTCTCAAACTGACCATGTAGGACACGGTCTTAGATGGGGTGCGGGCACAGCCAGATCCAGGTGGAGTTCAGGCTCCCCACCTTGGCGTGGACCAGCTTCAACGGCCGGTCGCAGAAACCGGGGTCGGTGTCGTCGTCGCCATGCAGACGCCTCTCGACGACGACGCGATTGACCGTGAACCCTTCACTTTCGAGGAAGTCCTTGGCGAACTGCTCGGGGGTCGACCGAAACAATGCCTTTTCCGCCTCGCTCAAGTCGACATCGAAAAGCTCGATCTCCTGGATCGACTCGTTCTCGGTCTCCCGCGTGATCCTGGCCATGAGAAGGTCACCTCCACTGGAACTTTCCCTTCAGTCTGGGCACGGTTTCGGCCGCCGCAAGCGCAGCGGACACGCCCCGTTCCGTCCGGCCGGATGTGCGCTGCGCCTCCTGAGGGCCGCGCAAGATCCTCTGGACTGTGGATTTACTGGTCAAGGGTCTTCCTTCAGTCGACGGGCGGACGAGCCGACCTCTACGCCGTTGGAGTGCACTGTGCGGCACGCGCGCTTGCCGTCGCCGCCATAAGAGCAGCCGGCAAGGAGCCGGACCTCCGTGGTGCGTCACCCGGCGCGGCGCCGCCGGAACTCCTCAAGCCATGTCGTCGACGCGGGTCGCGGCGGCGTCGCGACCTCCAACGGCGTCCCGAAAGCGTGAGCACGAGGCGGCCGGAGCCTGCGGGCAGGTCGTACCGTGCCTGCCCCGCTCGCGAGATGGCGCTGTTCGCCTCCTCGTCGCGGCGTACGGTGGCAGCGTGGCAAACGAAGACCTGGGGCGGACCCTGCGCCGCTTGCGTCGTCTGGCCTCCTTGACGCAAGAAGAACTGGCCGAACGCTCCGGTGTGTCCGTCGATGTGATCCGCCAGCTCGAACAGGGGCGGAAGCACTCGGCACGCCTGCCCACACTGCACGCACTGGCCAACGGTCTCGGAGTGGAGCTCACCACGCTCCTGGGCGATCCGCCCGCGGTCTCCTCCACAGGTGAGAATGACGGGCCACGCTTCGTGGCTGTGCGTCGCGCCATCATGCCCGTGCTCTGGGGGTCTGCGCCGAAGCCACCAGGACCGGGCTTCTCTTTGGAGCGCCTGCGCGAGCAGATCGCGGACGGCTGGACGCAGTACCACGCCGCCGAGTTCGACACGGTGATGAAGGCATTGCCGGACCTCATCTCGGACGCCCGTACCGCCACCGCCTCGGGCGACGACGGCGAGCGCAAGGCCGGGTACGGGGCCCTCGGCAAGGCGCTTCAGCTCGCCGGACACGTCGCTGTGCGGATGGGCAAGACGGACCTTGCCCTGACGAGCCTGGAGCGAGCGATAGAGGCTGCGGGACAGTCCTCCGATCCGCTGCTCGTGCCGATGATCGTCAACTCCACGGCGTGGACCTATCAGCGGCAAGGACGCCTGGAGGACGCGTTGAACATCGCGCTCCATGCCGCGGCCGACATCGCGGACAACGGACGGACCGGTACGGCCGACGGGCTGAAGGTGTGGGGCGCGTTGACCATGAGCGCCGCCACGTCCGCCGCGCGCAGCGGCGACTACGAGCGTGCGGCCGCGATGATGGAGGCAGCGGAGAAGGAAGCGGCCCGGGTCTCGAAACTGCCCGATGGTGGCGACAACCGCATGGTGAGCGTCTTCAGCCCGTCGTCGGTCCGAATCGAACGCGTCCGTCTCGCCGTTCAGTACGGACACCCGCAGGACGCCCTGTCGCTGGCCAAGGGAATGCGACTGAGCAAGGACACCCCACCATCCTGGCGGACTTGGCTGCTGCTCGATGTGGCCCGGGCCCACACCGACATCGGGGACGCGGCCGGGGCGGTGAAGACCTTGGAGTCCCTCCGCCGTGTGGCGCCGACGTGGATGCAGCACCACACGCTGGCCGTGGCCATCGTGCGCGATCTCTGGTCGCTTCCCAACCACCCGCCGGGCTTGCGTTCATTGGCGGAGTTTCTGGGCGTCGGTGAATAGCGTGGTGAAAGTGGGACGTTGCGCCCCTGTCGGCGTTCCCGGCATGTCGCTTGCATAACGGACAGCGCCTCGGCGACCGTGCGAACGGCCCCGGGGCTTGGCCGATCTGAGAGAGCAGACCGACATGCCGCAACCTACGACGCAGGCGCGTCACACCGGCTGTCCCGGGTACAGCGAGACCCTGCCGCGTGAGCCCGAGAGCGCGGGCAGGGCCCGGCGCCTGGTGTGTGTCGCGCTGGCCGCCTGGGGTCTGGACGAGCTGGCCGACGACGGGGCCCTGATCGTTTCCGAGCTGGTGTCCAACACGGTCCGGCACGCGCGATGCCGTTCCATCCGCGTCACGGTCACCAGACCCGAGCCGTCGCGGGTGCGCATCGGGGTCGTGGACAAGTCCAAGCGGTTACCGGAATTACGGGATCCGCGCAGGGGCGACGAGAGCGGGCGCGGCCTCGTGCTCGTCGGAGCGCTGGCGAAGGACTGGGGCACCGATCACCTGCCGTGGGGCAAGCGGGTGTGGGCGGAGCTGCACGGGGAGGAACGCGGATGACCGGCGAGCGGAGACCCTGGGTGGGCGACTTGGTCCATGACGAGATCGCCGGCCGGCGCGGTGTCGTCACGGATGTGCGCGGCGGCGCGGTCTGGGTGCTGCGGCCGGAGTACGGCCCGGGGCAGTGGACTTCGCGGCAGCCCGAGCGCCTGGCCGTGGTCACGGGCCGCGAGGAGAGACGGACGTAGCCGTGACGGATCCCTCACCGCTCTCTCGTGCAAGGGAGTGGACCGACCGCCTCGCCCGGGCCGATCGTGGGCGGCATGGATGATCACCGTGTGGCGCCAGTCGACCCTGCCGGTCCGCGTACGGAAGCGGAGGAGGTCCGTCGTTTCCGGGAGCGGCTCGGGCTTCCCGGGCTGATCGATGTGCACACGCACTTCATGCCCGAGCGGGTGCTGCACAAGGTGTGGGACTACTTCGACGCGCTCGGGCCGATGACCGGAGGGCTGGAGTGGCCGATCACCTACCGGCAGGAGGAGGCGGAACGGGCGGACATCCTGCGGGCGTTCGGGGTGCGGGCCTTCACCGCGATGCTGTATCCGCACAAGCCGGGCATGGCCCGCTGGCTGAACGGCTGGGCGGTCGACTTCGCCCGTCGCACCCCCGACTGTCTGCACACCGCGACGCTCTTCCCCGAGCCGGGCGTCGAGGCGTACGTCCGGGAGGCCGTCGAGGCGGGCGCGCGGGTCTTCAAGGCGCATGTGCAGGTGGGGGCGTACGACCCAGCCGACGAACTGCTCCAGCCGGCGTGGGGGCTGCTGGCCGAGGCCGGGATCCCGGTGGTGATCCACTGCGGCTCCGGGCCCGCGCCCGGCAAGCACACCGGCCCCGAGCCGATCGCCCGGGTACTGGCGCGGCACCCCCGGCTGCGGCTGGTCGTCGCGCACATGGGAATGCCCGAGTACGAGGAGTTCTTCGGCCTGGCCGAACGGTACGGGGAGGTGCGGCTGGACACGACGATGGCGTTCACCGACTTCACCGAGACCTTTATGCCGTTCCCCCGCCGGGCCCTGCCCCGGCTGGCCGCACTGGGCGACCGCGTCCTGCTCGGCACCGACTTTCCCAACCTCCCCTATCCGTACGTGCACCAGCTCCACGCCCTGGAACGGCTGGACCTCGGAGAGGACTGGCTGCGGGCGGTGTGCCACGACAACGCGGTGGAGTTGTTTCGGGCTGTGAAGGTTGCTGCCGTGAGGTTGACTCGGAGCATGATGCGCGCCTGGGTCCTGCCCTTGCTGCTGGTGCTGTGCGGCTCGGCCGTCGCGGCCGGACTGATCTCCGCGGGGAACGCCGGTGCCGCCACGGCAGTCCTGCTGCTGTTCCTGGTGCTCGCGGGTGTGAACTCGCCCCTGATCTTCCCGAGGTCGATCAGTGCCCCGGAGGCACAACGCCGCAGCGCGGTCGACGGACGGCCGGTCGTCTACTGGCGGCCGGGCTGCACGTACTGCATGCGGCTGCGCATCCGGCTGGGCCGCGGCGCCCGCCGGTTGCACTGGGTCGACATCTGGCGTGATCCGGCGGGAGCCGCAGTGGTGAGGGCGGCCAACGACGGCAACGAGACCGTGCCGACGGTCGTCGTGGCGGGCAGGCCGCACACCAACCCCGACCCGGAATGGGTGCGGGAACAGATCTCCTCTTCCCCGTGATCTCGGGCAGGGCATCACAATGGCGCGATGGACCATCACTTCCTCGGCATACCCGAGTTGACCGGCGTTCCCCGTGTCGCGGTCGTCATCGACGTCATGCGTGCCTTCACCGTGGCTGCCTGGGCCTTCTCGCGTGGCGTCGAGAGGATCGTCCTGGCCGAAACGGAGAGTGAGGCACTTGCCTTGAAGGAGAGCCACTCGGGCTGGCTGGCTCTGAAGGACGGAGCTCCAGCGGCGGGCTTCGACGCGGTGAACTCACCCGGCCTGCTCAGGTCACGTGATTTCGCCGGCCGCACGCTGGTGCAGAAGACGACGGCAGGAACCGTGGGCGCGCTGGCCGTCGCCGACGCGCCGCTCGTCCTGTGCGCGAGCTTCGTGGTGGCCGGCCCGACCGCGCGGTTCCTGCAGGCCAGGGGGGATTGCGGTCCGGTGACGTTCGTCGTCACCGGCGAGGGTGGCCGGGCCGACGAGGACCTGGCCTGTGCTGAATACATCGGTCGATGCATGGCCGGGGGCGGTGTCGAGGCGGACCCGTATCTCCGGCGCGCGAGGAATTCCCGTGCCGCGGCAGACCTCGCCGGTGGGCTGCGGAGCGGATTCCACTTGGACGATGTCGATCTCTGCCTGGAGATCGACCGGTTCTCCTTCGCGATGGTGGCTCGCCAGGAAGAGTCCCTGACGGTGCTCCGCCCCGTTGCGGTGCCGTGAACCACCCACTCCGGCACGACGACGCCCCCGGCCTCGCCGTCACCATGGGGTGCGGCAGGCCGAGGGCGTCGTGCAGAGGGTGTGTGCGGGACGCAGAAGGCTAGCTGCCCGTCACGTCCGTCACCTTCCAGCGCTGGTTGGAGCCGGAGTTCGGCTGCCAGAGGCCGACCGAGGCGCCCTCGTTCGTGGACTGGCCCCCGACGTCCGGGAGTTGGCCGGTGGCGGCGTTGACGAGGGTCCAGGTGCCGTCACCGGTCGAGGACATGATCCACTCGGTGGCCTTGTCGCGGCGGCCCTCGTCCGGCTCGGCGACCAGGGCGCCGTCCCGGACGGCCAGGCGCTTGTCCGTGGTGGTCTCGGTGAACACGTACCGCTTGCGGTTGTCCTTGCCGCGGATCTGCTCCACCCGCCACTGCTGACCGCTCGGGTCCGAGGCGTTGGCGCTCTTGATGACCAGGCCCGTGCCGTTGCCGGCGATGGTGAGGTCCTTGCCGCTCTGGACGCCGGTCAGCCGGTAGGTGTGGCCCTTCCGCAGCTCGGCCGCGTCCTTCGCGACGCCGGACACGCCCTTGACGAGGAAGGACGTCACCGACTGGGCGGGCACGGTGACCGTGGCCTGCTTGCCGGAGACCCGGACCGCCTTCTGCTTCTCCAGCTTGCCGTCGGCGCTGGTCACCACCGGGGTGACGGTGGCGTGCGAGGAGACCCGGCCGAACTTCGACAGGTCGAGGGTGACCGCACGGGACTCGGTGGCGCTGTTGACGTGGACGACCGTCGCCGCGTCGCCCTTGCGGGAGATCGCCGCGGTGCTGGACGTGTCGTTCGTCTTGATCAGCCGGTCGCCGGGCTTGATGAAGTGCGTGAAGTTGCGGGCCGTGTCGAACTTGGTGTTCGTGTAGACCGGGCAGGACTTCAGTGTGTCCTTCGAAGTGCAGCTGAACGGGAGCTGGATCTCGCCCCAGTTGCCGCCCTTCGCGGACTCACCGCCCGGCTTCATGTTGTCGTAGTCCTCGACGGGCTGCCAGAACACCCAGGCTTTGGGCTCCAGTTCGCGCAGGTCGTCGACCATGCGCTGGGCGAGGCCGAGGCCGGGCCGCATGTCCGTGAAGCTCTGGCCGTCGCCCCAGTCGCCCTCGACCTCGCTCATCCACAGCGGCTTGTCGGCGGCCTTGGCGAGGTCCCGGACGGTGGTGCGCTGGCCGGTGCCGTAGGTGTGGACGTTCATCTGGCCCACCAGGTCGCGCACGTCCTGGGGGTAGGAGTTCCAGTTCGTGGCGAACGTGCCGGGATTCGTCTCGTCCATCGCGGAGATCTCCGCGTCCGACTTGGATTTCTTCAGGACCGGGGCCAGGGCGCGGATCACCTTCTGCTGCAGCTCGGGGCCGATGTGCGCGCCCTCCTGGCGACCGCCGACCGGCTCGCCGTCCGGGCCGAGCTTGGTGCCCCAGTAGTTGGTGTTCGGCTCGTTGAACGGGTCGAGCGTGTCGACCTTGATGCCGTGTGCCTTCTCCAGCCGCTCGGTCGCGCCCACCAGGTACTTGGCGAAGTCCTCGACGGACTCCGGCTTCAGCTGGTCCTTGCCCGCGTCGAAGTTGCCCGAGACGTAGCCGCTCTCGGTCATGAACCAGGGCGGGGAGTTGCTGAAGGTCTCCCAGTGGGTGATGTCCTTCTTGATGCGGTCGACCCACCAGCGCTGCGTCTTGTCCGCGTTCTTGTTCCAGTCGGCCGGGTCGTCGGCGTCCCACCAGTCGACGTCCTCGCGGGTGGTGCCCGCCGGGGCCTTCCACCAGCCCTCGACCGCGCCGCCGGCCCGCAGGTAGTCCTTTACGTCCGGGGCGTTGCCGCCGCCGATGTTGTAGCGGGCGATGTTCAGGGCGAGGCCCTCGTCGCCGAAGAGGAGCTTGTAGAGCTTCTCGCGTATCTCGGGCGGGTAGTCGCCGGTGGCGTTGGCGAACCAGACGAGGCTCGTGCCCCAGCCCTCGAACTTCTCCCCCGAGTACGAGGGGTCGGGCTGGACGGTGACCCCGGCCGCGGCGGCCTCGGCAGCCGTCGTCTCGGCGTGCGCGGCGGGCAAGGTGGCGGTGGCCAGGACGGCTCCGGTCGCCAAGGTGACGCCGATGGCCCCGAGGAGCCTTCTCTTGCGGGTGCGGTGTGCCATCTCGAGTACTCCAGCTCTTCTGCGTGCCGCGCGTCCCGGCGGACGCAGAGATCGGGGCCTACGTGGTGCGACTGGTACGGATTCGGCGGCTTCTCGTACGATTTCGACTAGGCAATGTTTACGTAAACATCCACTGGCGGGATGTCTACACTGTCCGAATCTCAGGGGTCAAGGACTCGTTCCGGACCGAAACTTGCGCGCCGGTCGCGTAGGGAGGGGAATGTGGGCACAGTGGACGGCGAGAGCGAGTCGAGGGGCACGAGCCGGACGAGAAGGCGTGCGGCCCGGCCCCGTCAGGGTGTGTCCATGGCGGACGTCGCCCAGCTCGCCGGCGTCTCCTCCCAGACGGTCTCGCGCGTCTCCAACGGCTTCCCGGGCGTCACGGAGGACACCCGCCGGCAGGTCCTGGCCGCGATGCGGGAGCTGGGCTACCGCCCCAACAGCGCCGCACGGGCGCTCAAGCGCGGTGAGTTCCGCACCCTCGGCGTGATCACCTTCTCCCTCTCCACCATGGGCAACATCCGCACCCTGGAGGCCATCGCCACCTCAGCGGCCCAGCACGGCTACGCCGTTACGCTGCTGCCCGTCGCCGTCCCCACCCAGGACGAGGTGAACGGCGCCTTCTCCCGCCTGGGCGAACTCGCCGTGGACGCCGTGATCGTCATCATGGAGATCCATCTGCTGGACGCGGCGACGGTCTCGCTCCCGCCCGGTGTGCAGGTCGTCGTGGCCGACTCGGACGCCGGCGACCGCTACACCGTGGTCGACACCGACCAGGCGGGCGGCGCGCGGGACGCCGTACGGCACCTGCTGGACCTCGGCCACGAGACGGTGTGGCACCTGGCCGGCCCCGAGGGCTCCTTCGCCGCCCAGCGCCGCGCCAACGCCTGGCGCGACACCCTCACCGCGGCCGGCCGCGTCCCGCCGCCCCTGGTCCGGGGCGACTGGTCGGCCGAATCCGGCTACCGGGCCGGGCTACGGCTGGCCGACGAGCCGGACTGCACCGCGGTGTTCACGGCCAACGACCAGATGGCCCTGGGCCTGCTCCGGGCCCTGCACGAACGCGGCCTGCGCGTCCCCGGCGACATCAGCGTCATCGGCTTCGACGACATCCCCGAGTCCGCGTCCTTCCTCCCGCCCCTCACGACCATCCACCAGGACTTCGCCCAGGTGGGGCGGCTGTGCGTGGAGGGAGTGCTGAGCAAGATGCGGCAGGACGGGGAGGAGCACGGGACGACGCTGGTGCCCACGCGGTTGGTGCGGCGGGAGAGCACGGGGGCGCCGGGCCGGGACCGACGGGGTGAGGGAGCACGCCCACGGGCATCGCGGTGACTCAGATGCTCACGGCCCGCCGCGCCCGGCTGATCACGCGCTGAGCGGCGGTCCCGTACACGGCGGCCTCGTCGAAGGCTTCCCGGACGCGTGAATACAGGGCGATCGTCTCCCCGTCGTCCAGCCACAGCGCGGCGTGCCAGTCCCCGACGACGACCAACCGGTCATCGAAGATCCAGAACTCTCATCCCCGCCCCACTCTGTCGATCATCCGCAACGCCCGCGTCACCGTCTCCGCGAAGGACGGTCCCGCCGACCGGTCGGACCGCAGGGCCCAGTCCTCCACCGCGATGCGCATCGCGGTGTTCAGTACGCCCGCCTCCACCCGGACCGCGAGGTCACCGGCCGGCCGGCCCGTTCGCTCGGCGATCATCGCGGCGAACGCGGCCTCCGCGTCGTAGTGCGCCTCCAGCCACACCGCTCGCAGCCCAGGCTCGTCACGGCTCAGCCGCAGCAGGTCGCGCAGGGCCCGCACGCGCGGTGACGTCTCGTCGTCGTACCGGATGCTCAGGATCGCCTCCGCGAGGGAGTCGTGCTCCTCCCGGCAGTCCCGCAGATGTTCTCGCAGCAGCTCCAGGCCCGTGGTGAGCAGGGGGCGTACGCACTCCTCCTTGGAGCGGAAGTAGCGCCACAGCGTGCGCGTCGACACCCCCGCCGCGGAGGCGATGTCCTCCGCCGTGACCGCCGCCACGCCCTTGGCGGCGAAGAGCCGGACCGCCTCCTCGGCGATCTCCATCCGCGTCTCGGCGCGCCGCCGCTCCGTCAGCGGCGGCCGCCCCGTGGCCCCACCCGATCGTCCGGCCATGCGCCCTCCTCGACTTGCCGCCCCCACTCTATTTTACGTCACGTCACGTCTCTCTGGCGTGAAACGACCTGTTGGCACGACGCGTCTTTATGTCGCACTGAGACAAAAACCAGTACTGTGCCCGAACGCCGGGCCAACGCGACGAGCAGAGGAGCGCCATGGGTGCCACGGGTCTGTCAGGCAAGAGCGTCATCGTCACCGGAGCCGCCTCCGGCATCGGCCGCGCCACCGCCCTGCGGTTCGCGCAGGAGGGAGCGCGGGTCGTGGTCGCCGACCTGAACGCGGAGGGCGCCAAGGGGGTCGTCGGGGCCATCGAGTCCGCCGGGGGAAGGGCCGTCGCCGTCACGGGCGACCTGAGCGACAGCGCCGTCGTCGACGCGGTCGTGGCCGCCGCGGTCGACACCTTCGGCGGCATCGACGTCCTGGTCAACAACGCCGGCGTCATGGACAGCATGTCCGCCGCGGCGGACGTCACCGACGCCGAGTGGGAGCGGGTCCTGCGGATCAACCTCACCGCGCCGTTCCTGCTGACCCGGGCCGTGCTGCCGCACATGATCGCGGCGGGCGGCGGCGCCATCGTCAACACCGCGTCCGAGGCGGCACTGCGCGGCAGCGCGGCCGGCACGGCCTACACCGCCTCCAAGCACGGCGTCCTCGGACTCACCCGCTCCCTCGCGGTGATGTACCGGGACCAGAACATCCGCACCAACGCCATAGCCCCGGGCGGCACGGCCACCGACATCACCGCCGGCCTCCACATCGACCGGGAGGCCCACGGACCGGCCGTCGTCGGACGGCACTTCGTCAACATGGGCCGCATCTGCGACCCGGAGGAGCAGGCCGCCGCCATCGTCTATCTCGCCTCCGACGCGGCGAGCAGCGTCAACGGCGTCGTCCTGCCGGTGGACAACGCCTGGGCCGCGGTCTGACCCCACCCGCCATCCGGCCTCCCCGTACCGCGAGAGGAAGAGGACACGCATGTCCGCCCCCCACACTCCCCTGCCGGCCCTGGACTTCGACCCGGACGCCCTGCGCGAGCGGTACCGGGCCGAGCGCGACCGGCGGATCCGCCCGGACGGCAACCGCCAGTACCGGCGCACCACCGGCGAGTTCGGCCACTTCGACGAGGACCCGTACGCCGAGCCCGGATTCACCCGGGAGCCGCTGCAGGACCA
This sequence comes from Streptomyces africanus, assembly GCF_030816955.1. Lineage (NCBI taxonomy): Bacteria > Bacillati > Actinomycetota > Actinomycetes > Kitasatosporales > Streptomycetaceae > Streptomyces > Streptomyces africanus. The sequence continues at coordinate 4,541,165 of NZ_JAUSYP010000001.1, forward strand.
CGTGGACGTCGTGGTCGTCGGCGGCGGCTTCGGCGGCCTGCTGACCGGTGCCCGGCTGCGCCAGGCCGGCGTGGAGAGCGTCCGGATCATCGAGAAGGGAGCCGACTTCGGCGGCACCTGGTACTGGAACCGGTACCCGGGCATCCACTGCGACATCGAGTCGTATGTCTACATGCCGCTGCTGGAGGAGCTCGGCTACGTCCCGAAGTGGAAGTACGCGCCGGGCGAGGAGATCCGGCAGCACGCGCAGGCGATCGCCCGGCACTTCGGCCTCTACCGCGACGCCTGCTTCCGGACGCAGGTGAGCGAACTGCGCTGGGACGAGGGCGAGTCCGCCTGGCTCGTCACCACCGACCGCGGCGACCGCATGACCGCACGCCACGTCGTCGCGGCCACCGGCCTGCTCAGCCAGCCCAAACTGCCCGGCATCGAAGGCATCGAGTCCTTCAAGGGCCATATGTTCCACACCAGCCGCTGGGACTACGACTACACCGGCGGCGACGCCGGCGGCGGACTGCACAAGCTCGCCGACAAGCGCGTCGCCCTCATCGGCACCGGCGCCACCGCCATCCAGGTCGTGCCGCACCTGGGCCGGGACGCCCAGCACCTGTACGTCTTCCAGCGCACCCCGTCCTCCGTGGACGTGCGCGGACAGCGCCCCACCGACCCCGAGTGGGCCGGCTCGCTGCAGCCCGGCTGGGCGCGGCGGCGCCGGGACAACTTCCTCGCGGTCGTCACGGGCGCCGGGGCCGACGAGGACCTCGTAGCCGACGGCTGGACCAGCACCGCCCGCCTCCAGCAGAAGCTCATCCCCACCGACGGCTTCACCGGCCTCATACCCGAGGAGCGCGAACGCCTGGAGGAGATCGCCGACTTCCAGAAGATGAACGAGCTGCGGGCCCGGGTCGACGCGATCGTCCAGGACCCGGCGACGGCCGAGAAGCTCAAGCCCTGGTACCGCTACATGTGCAAGCGGCCCACGTTCAGCGACGGTTACCTGGAGACCTTCAACCGGCCGAACGTCACCCTCGTGGACACGTCCGGCCACGGGGGCGTGGAGCGCGTCACGGAGCGGGCCGTCGTGGCCGGCGGGGTGGAGTACGAGGTCGACTGCGTCATCTTCGGCACCGGTTTCGAGGTCGGCGTCTCCGGGCTGCTGTCCGGGCAGCTCCCCGCGTACGGCAGGGACGGCGTGGCCCTGCTGGAGGCCTGGGGGAAGACCGGCCCGAGGACCCTGCACGGCTTCTACAGCCGCGGTTTCCCCAACCTGTTCATGCTCGGCTCGGTGCAGTCCGCCAGCTCCGTGAACTACGTGCACGTCCTGGACGAGCAGGCCACGCACGTCGCCGAGGTGATCGCCGAGGCGCGCAGGCGCGGGGTCCGGTGCGTGGAGCCGACGGCCGAGGCGGAGGCCGCCTGGGGGGACGTGATCCGTACCAAGTCGGTGGACCTGTACGCGTTCCAGTCCGAGTGCACCCCCGGCTACTACAACGCCGAGGGCATGCCGAGACCCCGCAGCGAGTCGTACGGCGACGGCCCGATCGCGTTCTACGAGCTGATCCGGCGCTGGCGGGCGGAGGGCGGCATGGACGAGGTGCTGGGCTCGTGACGGGGCGTTCGAGCAGCCACGAAGCGAGTGGCGTGCGCAGCACCCGCTGGGCGGCCCGGCGCCTCAACTCGCCGAATCCGCTGTGGGGTTCGAACGGTGTCGCGTTCGGCCCCGACGGGCGGCTGTACGTCGCGCAGTTCCTCGCCGGGCAGATCAGCGCCGTCGACCCGGCCACCGGGGACGTCGAGGTCGTGGTCCCGCCGGACGGCCCGGTCCAGTCGCCCGACGACCTGGCCTTCGGGGCGGACGGGTCGATGTACATCGCCGACCTGGTCCCCGGCCGGGTGTGGCGCCGCAGCCCCGGGGGCGAGTACGGCCTCGTCTCCGACGAGGTGAAGGTGCCCAACGGCATCACGTGCGTCGGCGACCGGCTGTTCGTCAACGAGATGCGGATGAACGGCCGGCTGCTGGAGCTCTTCCCCGGGGGCGGTGACCCGGTCGTCCTGACCGACGGGCTGGCCCTCGGCAACGCCATGCAGCTCGGCCCGGACGGCTGCCTCTACTACCCGCACATGGTCGGCAATCAGGTCTGGCGCATACCCCCCGACGGCGGAGTGCCCGAGGTCGTCGCCGAGGACGTGCACGACCCGGTCGCGGTCCGCTTCGACCAGGGCGGCGTCCTGCACGTGCTGTCGCGCGGCCCCGAGGGCATCGTCACCCGCGTCGACCTGCGCGGCACGGGCTCCCGCTCCCTGGTCACCAGCGGGGTCACGGGCCTGGACAACGCCGCGTTCGACGGGGAGAACCGCATGTTCGTCTCCAGCTTCGCCAGCGGCGGCATCACGGAGCTCCACCCCGACGGACGCACCCGCCCCGTCGTACCGCGCGGCCTGGACGGCCCCTACGGCGTGACGATCGACCTGGGCGGCACGGTGTACGCGGCGGACCACTACCGCGTGACCCGCCCGGAGGAGCCCGACCCCGGCGCGTCGGGCGACGTCACCACGGAGATCCTCCAGCCCTTCGTCCACGGCATCACGGCCGACGGCGACGTCCTGCACACGACCTCGCAGTTCGGCACCGTCCAGACCTACGACCCCGCCACCGGCACCACCCGCACCAGGGCGACCGGCCTGGACCAGCCCCTCGGCATCACGGCCCGCCCCGACGGCACCCTGGTCGTCGCCGAGACGGGCGCCGGCCGCGTCATCGCCATCGACGGGACGGACACGGTCACGGTCCTGGCCGAAGGCCTCGACCACCCCGTGGACGTCACGCTCGACGCGGAGGGCCGCTGCTACGTCAGCGACGAGCGGCGCGGGGCGGTACTCCGCCTCGACGACGGCGAGCCGGTGCCGGTCGCGGACGGCCTCGGCACCCCGCAGGGCCTCGCCGTCCACGGCGACGACCTCTTCACCGTGGACACCGCGCACCGCCGGCTCTGGTCGGTCTCCCTCACGACGGGCGACACCCGCGTGGAGGCGGTAGACCTGTCGGTCGGCACCCCCGCGGGGACCGCACCGCGCCAGACCCCGGCCCTCTTCGCCCACGGCCTCCCCGGCGTGGCCCCCCGGTTCGCGGGTCTCACCGCCGCCCCGGACGGCTCCCTGCTCCTGTCGTCGAACGGGGAGGGGACGGTGATACGGCTGTCGCGGACACGGACCGGCACCTGAGCGCACGGCGGGGTGCCGACCGCCAGGTCCTCCGCCCCCGCCCTCTTCGCCCACGGCCTCCCCGACGTGACCCGCCGGGGAGCAACCCGCGGAGCGGTTCAGCGGCGGCGCCCCCGGGAGGGCCTGCCGCGGCGGGCGCGCGGGGCGGAACCCGTGCGCGCGGGGCCGTTGTCGGAGGGCGGCGGGGTGAGGACGACGGGCACGCCCGAGGGCGCCTGGGCGCCGGTGATGCGGGTCAGTTCGGCCGCGCCCGAGCGGACCCGGGTGACGCGCGGCGTGATCCCGGCGTCGGCCATCAGGCGGGCCGTCTCGCGGCGCTGGTGGGGCAGGACCAGCGTGACGACGGTGCCCGACTCGCCGGCCCGGGCGGTCCGGCCGCCGCGGTGCAGATAGTCCTTGTGGTCGGCGGGCGGGTCCACGTTGACGACCAGGTCGAGGTTGTCGACGTGGATGCCGCGGGCGGCGACGTTGGTGGCCACCAGGACCGTGACCTCGCCGTCCTTGAACCGGGCCAGGGTGCGGGTGCGCTGCGACTGGGACTTCCCGCCGTGCAGGGCGGAGGCGCGCACCCCGACGGCCAGCAGCTTCTTGGCGAGCCGGTCGGCGGCGTGCTTGGTGTCCAGGAACATGATCACGCGGCCGTCGCGGGCGGCGATCTCCGTCGTGGTGGCGTGCTTGTCGTCGTCCTCCACGTGGAGCAGGTGGTGCTCCATCGTGGTGACCGCGCCGGCGGACGGGTCGACCGAGTGCACGACGGGGTCGTGAAGGTAGGTACGGACCAGGCGGTCGACGTTGCGGTCCAGCGTGGCCGAGAACAGCAGTCGCTGGCCCCCGGGCTGCACCTGGTCGAGCAGGGCGGTCACCTGCGGCATGAAGCCCATGTCGGTCATCTGGTCGGCCTCGTCCAGCACCGTGACGGTGACCCGGTCCAGGCGGCAGTCACCACGGTCTATGAGGTCCTTGAGCCGGCCGGGCGTCGCGACGACGACCTCGGCCCCGCCGCGCAGCGCGCTCGCCTGGCGGCCGATCGACATGCCGCCGACGACCGTGGTGAGCCGCAGCCGCAACGCCTGGGCGTAGGGAGTGAGCGCGTCGGTGACCTGCTGGGCCAGTTCCCTGGTGGGGGTGAGGACGAGGGCCAGCGGCTGCCGGGGCTCGGCCCGCTGCCCGTCGATGCGGGCCAGCACGGCGAGACCGAAGGCGAGCGTCTTGCCCGACCCGGTGCGCCCGCGGCCCAGCACGTCCCGGCCGGCCAGGGAGTTCGGCAGCGTCGCCGCCTGGATCGGGAACGGCACGGTCATGCCCTCGGCGCGCAGCGCGGTCAACAGCCGCTCGGGAAGGGCGAGTCCGGCGAAGTCGTGCACGGCGGGCAGCGCCGGGGTGAGGGTGGCCGGCGGCGCGAACTCCCCGCCGGGCGCGGTACGGCGCCGGGGGCCGCCGCGGCCCGCACCGGCCGTACGGGCGGAGACGCTTCGGCCCGCCGCCTTACGGGAGTGGGGCGAGCCGTTGTTCTTGCGAGCGGTGCGATCCAAGGGGATCCTTCCTCGATGCGGCACACGTATCGGGGAATTCCCGGCAGCCGGGAGGGGCCGCACCAGGATTCGCAACACTGAGCCGGGTTTTGGATGAGAACGAGGCTGGGGCCCGCACCTCACGGTGCGGGCCCCGGTCACGTCGGACGCGTCAGCGTCAGGCGGGCACGATGTTCTCGGCCTGCGGGCCCTTCTGGCCCTGCGTGACGTCGAAGGTAACCTTCTGGCCTTCCTGAAGCTCGCGGAAGCCGGAGGTGGCGATGTTCGAGTAGTGGGCGAACACGTCAGGACCGCCACCCTCCTGCTCGATGAAGCCGAAGCCCTTTTCCGCGTTGAACCACTTCACAGTGCCAGATGCCATGCTGAATCTCCCTTAGGGGGACAAACCCGAGACCCGCACTTTACGGACTCGGAGTCGCTGAAATGATCACCCTCGGAGAGATCCGAAAATCCTCGGCAACTAAAAAGAGTGCTCGTCGACAAAGGTCGATAGAGCACTCGAAGTCTCTGGGAACCAAAACTGCAACAACAACGACGGTAGCACAGGCCGAGCCGGATGGCCCGGGAATCTCGTACCCGAGGTGTACGGGCGGCCCGCTCGTACTGCGTTCCGAGTAGGCCGGATTGTCGGCAGCCGCACGACGACGGGACGGCTCGCCGCCGGAGAGCCTTGGCAGACGATCGACACCCAGATGTGGAGACCCGCTGCCGTGGCTACTTTCCTGTATCGAGTGGGCCGACTGGCCTTCCGGCGACGTTGGTACGTCGCCCTGGTCTGGGCGGCCGTCCTGGCCGCCGTCGGGCTCGGTGCCCTCCGGGCGCCGGGGGCCGCCGACGAGGGCTTCTCGATGCCCGGCATCGAGTCCCAGAAGGCGTTCGACCTGATGGAGCAGCGCTTCCCCGGGGCCACGGCCGACGGGGCGACCGCCCGGGTCGTCTTCATCGCGTCCGGCGGCGAGAAGGTGACCGCCGCCGAGAACAAGCAGGCCATCGAGAAGGCCGTGACCGGCCTCGGCGACGGCACGCAGGTCGCGAGCGCCGTCGACCCGTTCCAGGCGAAGACGATCAGCAAGGACGGCTCGACCGCCTTCGCGACCGTTACCTACAAGGTCGGGGTGGACGACCTCACCGACGCCAGCCGCACCCACCTGGAACACGCCCTCGACCAGGCCCGGGACTCCGGGCTCACCGTCGAGGCGGGCGGCAGCGCGCTGGCCGACAACGCCGGGCCGGGCGGCACGGCCGAGGTGATCGGCGTCTCGATCGCCGCCGTCGTGCTGCTCGTCACCTTCGGTTCCCTGGCCGCCGCCGGGCTGCCCCTGCTGACCGCCCTCATCGGCGTCGGCGTCAGCATGGCTGCGATCCTCGCCCTGTCCCAGGCCCTCGGCCTGTCCACCACCACCGGCACCCTGGCGATGATGCTGGGCCTCGCCGTCGGCATCGACTACGCCCTGTTCGTCGTCTCCCGCTACCGCGAGGAACGCGCCAAGGGCCGTGCCCCGCAGGAGGCCGCCGGACTCGCCGCCGGCACGGCCGGGTCCGCGGTCGTCTTCGCCGGGCTCACCGTCGTCATCGCGCTGGCCGGGCTCGCCGTGGTCGGCATCCCGATGCTCACCAAGATGGGCCTGGCCGCCGCCGGCGCGGTCGTCGTCGCCGTACTCATCGCGTTGACGCTCGTCCCGGCCTTCCTCGGCTTCTGGCCGAACGCCGTGCTCACCCGGCGGGCCCGCAAGAGCGGCCGGATCGAGGAGAGCGACGGCGACAACGGCGGCAGCCGCTGGGCCCGGTTCGTGCTGCGCCGCCCCATACCCGTGCTGCTCCTCGGCGTCGTCGGCCTCGGCGCCCTCGCCCTGCCCGCGGCCGGCCTCCAGCTGGGCATGCCCGGGGACGAGGCCAAGCCGACGTCCACGACCGAACGCCGCGCCTACGACGCGCTCGCCGAGGGCTTCGGGCCGGGCTTCAACGGGCCGCTGACCGTCGTCGTGGACGGCAGGGGCGCCACCGACGCCAAGGGCGCCGCGGACGAGATCGCCCGGGAGATCGGCGCCACGAAGGGCGTCGTGTCCGTCTCCCCGGCCCGCTTCAACGGCGCCGGTGACACCGCCGTCTTCTCCGTCGTGCCGTCCACCGCGCCGACCGACGAGAAGACCAAGGACCTGGTGACGACCATCAGGGGCGAGCGGCCCGGCATCGAGTCCGCCACCGGCGCGAGCTACGAGGTCACCGGCACCACCGCGATGAACATCGACATAGCGGAGAAGGTGCAGGCCGCGCTGGTTCCTTATCTGACCGTGGTCGTCGGCCTGGCGATCGTGCTGCTGCTGGTGGTCTTCCGGTCCCTGCTCGTCCCGCTCAAGGCGGCCCTCGGCTTCCTGCTGTCGGTGCTGGCCTCCCTCGGCGCGGTCGTCGTGGTGTTCCAGCAGGGCCATGGCGCGCAGCTCTTCGGGGTGGAGCAGACCGGCCCGATCATGAGCCTGATGCCGATCTTCCTGGTGGGCATCGTCTTCGGCCTCGCGATGGACTACGAGGTGTTCCTCGTCTCACGGATGCGGGAGGCGTACGTCCACGGCGAGTCGCCCGCGCAGGCGGTCACGTCCGGCTTCCGGCACAGCGCCCGGGTGGTCGTGGCGGCGGCCCTGATCATGATCGCGGTGTTCGCCGGGTTCATCGGCGAGAGCGACTCCATGATCAAGATGATCGGGTTCGGGCTCGCCTCCGCCGTCCTGTTCGACGCCTTCGTCGTCCGGATGGCGATCGTGCCGGCCGTCCTCGCCCTGCTCGGCCAGCGGGCATGGTGGCTGCCGAGGTGGCTGGACCGGGCCCTGCCCCGCGTCGACGTGGAGGGCGAGGCCCTCAGCCGGCCGGAGCGGGAACCGGCCCCGGACCCCACACCGGACCGGGAGCCGGCGCGCACCTGACACGCCCCGCACCAGGGCCGCCCGTGGCGAAGGACACGGGCGGCCACTCGGGCGTTCCCGCCCGGCGTCGACCACCATGGTCCCCAGCCCACCACCCCCCGGAGAGCCCGATGAGCATCACCCTGGAGCGGCGCTACGCGGATCGCCTGGAGGAGTTCTCGGCGCGCCACACGATCCTCGTCGATCTGGCGATGGTCCTGGCGCTGATGGGCTGCGCGGCCCTCGGCGGCTCGCTCACCCTGCCCAGCGCCGAGCCGCCGGACCAGGACCCGGCCGCCACCGTCCTCATGGGCGTCGCGTGCCTCGTCCTGCTCAAGCACCGCACCCACCCGCGCACCGCCGTCGTCGTGTCCGGGGGCTGCACGGTGGCCGCGGTCGCGCTCGGCTATCTGGTCACGCCGCTGCTGCTGGCCCCGGTCATGGCGGCGCTGTACTGGCTCGCCACCCTCACCGACCGCAGGACCACCCGCCTCTACGGCATCATCACCATGCTGGCGGTGATCGTCGCGGCCGTGTTCTCCCACTCCATGGACCACCTCTCGCTGCTGCTGAGGACGATCGGCCCGTTCTTCTGGCTGATGCTGCCCCTCGCCGCGGGCAACATGACGCGGCTGCAGCGTGCCTACCTCCATGCCGTGCAGGCCCGGGCCGAACACGCCGAGCGCACCCGAGAGGAGGAGGCCCGGCTGCGCGTCACCGAGGAACGGATGCGCATCGCCCGCGAGCTCCACGACGTCGTCGCCCACCACATGGCCCTGGCCAACGCCCAGGCCGGCACGGCCGCGCACCTCGCCCTCACGCACCCCGAGCAGACCCGGAAGATCCTCACCGACCTGACCGGCACCACGTCCTCCGCGCTCCGGGAACTGAAGGCCGCCCTGGGCCTGCTGCGGCAGGACGACCACGAGGACCACACCGGCCCCGGCTCCACGGCGCTCGAACCGGCCCCCGGCCTGGCCCGGCTGCCCGAGCTGGTCTCGGCGTGCGAGTCGGCGGGCCTGGAGGTCACCGTCATCACGGAGGGGGAACCGCAGCCGCTCTCGCCCGGCGTCGACCTGACCGCGTTCCGGATCGTGCAGGAGGCGCTCACCAACGTCACCAAGCACGCCACCGCCGAGGCCGCCCACGTACGCCTCGCCTACACCGGCTCCCGCCTGCTGATCACGGTCACCGACGACGGCACCGGCAAGCCGGCGGCCGAGGCCCCTCACGGCAGCCGCGGCTTCGGCGTCATCGGCATGCGCGAACGCGCCCACTCCATCGGCGGCGAACTGTGCGCCGGCCCGCGCCCCCAGGGCGGCTTCGAGGTCACCACGGCCCTCCCGCTGCAACCCACCACCCTCCCCGCCGAAGGAACCACGCCATGACCATCAGGGTGCTGCTCGCCGACGACCAGGCCCTGCTGCGGGCCACCTTCCGGATCCTCATCGACTCCTGTGCGGACTTGGAGGTGGTCGCCGAGGCCTCCGACGGCGCCGAGGCGGTGGAGCTGACCCGCGCCCACCACCCCGACATCGTCCTCATGGACATCCGCATGCCCGGCACCGACGGCCTCACCGCCACCGCCCAGCTCTGCGCCGACCCGGACCTGTCCGCCACCCGCGTCCTGATCCTGACCACCTTCGAGACCGAGGACTACGTCGCCCAGGCGCTGCGGGCCGGTGCCAGCGGCTTCCTCGGCAAGGACGTCACCGCCGACACCCTGCTGGCCGGCCTGCGCACGGTGGCCTCCGGCGAGGCGCTCCTGTCCCCCGGCGCCACCCGCTCCCTGATCACCCGCTTCCTCCTGGCCCCGGCCCCCGACAGCCACCTGGCACCACCGGAGCGCCTCGCCGACCTCACGGTCCGCGAACGCGAGGTGATGGCCCTGGCCGCGGAGGGCAGGTCCAACACCGAGATCGCCGAGGACCTCACGCTCAGCCCGCTGACCGTCCGCACCCACATCCACCGGGCCATGACCAAGCTGAACGCCCGCGACCGTGCGCAACTGGTCGTCATCGCCTACCAGACGGGCCTCGTACGGGCCGCTCCGCCGACCGTGTGAGGGCTGCTACGGCCGCCCGTACACCGCCACCATGATGTTCTCCGCGACCTTGTTCATGTCCTGGCCCTTGGCGTCCGTGGAGTTGACGCTGTAGACGAGGGTGCGCGAGCCGTCGCGGGTGGAGGCGATGGCGGCGTTGTATCCCCAGCGCCCGCCCGTCTTCCCCCACACCTCGCGCCCGCCCAGCACCTTCATCGAGAGGCCGGCGGCATACGCGGCCGGCTTCCCGTTCTTGAAGTCGGTCACCCGGGGCAGCGTGAACATCTCCTCCAGGAGCGGTCCGCGCACGACCCGGCCCTGGAACAGGGCGTCGGTGAACCGTTCGAGGTCTGCCGTGGTCGAGATGAGGTCCCCGGCCGCCCAGCCGTCCGTGGATCCCCACACGGACACATCGCGCAGCCCGGTCGTGCCGTCGTCCAGCCGCATGGTCTGGTAGCCGTGGTTGTGCCGGCCGGCGATGTGCGGGTTCTTCCCCGGCAGGTAGGTGCCGTGCAGCCCGAGCGGGCGCAGGATCCGCCGGGCGACCTCATGCTCGTACGTGTCACCGGTGACGCGTTCGATCAGCAGGCCGGTGATCGTGTACCCGATGTTGAGGTAGTGCTGCCGCTCGCCCGGGGCGAACTCGGGCTTCTTGGAGGTCGCCGAGCGGACCATGTCCCGGGGGTCGTGGACCCGGAAGCGGTCGGCGTACACCTCCTCGACCGTGGTGCCCGGGAAGTCGGGGGCCGGGATGCCGTGGGTGTGGTTCAGGAGCTGCCGGACGGTGACGCCCCCGTACGACGCCGGGATCAGCTCCGGCAAGTAGGAGCGGGCGCTGCGGTCCAGGTCCAGTCTGCCCTCGGCGGCCAGTTGCAGGGCGACCGCCGCGGTGAAGACCTTGGTCACGGAACCGGCGCGGAAGCGGGCGCCCGGATCGGCCGGCCGGCCGCTGCGCAGGTCGTGCACGCCCGAACTGCCCCGCCAGACGCCCTCGTCACCTCCGACGCGCACGAGCGCGGCGGTGGCGTCGGCGCTGGGGAGACCGGCGATGGCGGCGGCGAGGGCGGGGTTCCGGTGCTGGACGGCCAGGTGGGTGGAGGCCCGGTCGGGAGGCGTGGCGGCGGCGGCCGGGAGGGCCGACGGCCCCGCCACGACTCCCGCGAGGAGCACGGCGGCCAGCAGGGAAGCGGTACGGGACATGGTCAACTCCGTGGATGTGAGCCGTTGTTGTGGTGTGCGGCTCCATCCTCGGGACCGGCGGTGCCGGGCGGATCACCCCCGCGAGGGGTCTCGGAGGGTCAGTTTCTCGCCGACGAGGGGGAGGGGCCGGCCCGGTCCGCTCCCCCGGGCGGGGGATCCCCGGCCGCGACGAGCCCGGTCTCGTACGCGCAGATCACGGCCTGGATCCGGTCCCGCAGGCCCAGCTTGGCCAGCACGTTGCCGACATGCGTCTTGACCGTGTGGTCGCTGACCACCAGCTCCGCGGCGATCTCGGCGTTGGACAGGCCCCGGGCGAGCAGCAGCAGCGTCTGGCGCTCCCGCCCGGTCAGCACGTCGAGGCGGGCGGCGGGCCGGGGATGCCTCGTGGAGCGCGTGTACTGCTCCACCAGACGCCGGGCCACGGAGGGCGCGAGCAGCGCGTCGCCCCGGGCGACGACCCGGACCGCGTGCACGAGGTCGTCCCGGCGGACGTCCTTGAGCAGGAAGCCGCTCGCGCCCGCGTGCAGCGCGTCGTACACGTACTCGTCGGAGTCGAAGGTCGTGAGCATCACCGTCCGGCAGTCGCCCGCGGCGCTGATCGCCCGGCAGGCCTCGATCCCGTCCATGCGCGGCATGCGCACATCGAGCAGCGCCACGTCGGGGGCGTGCCGCCGCACCGCCTCGACGGCCGCGGCCCCGTCGCCCGCCTCCGCGACGACCTCGATGTCCGGCTGGACGTCCAGGATCAGCGCGAAGCCGCTGCGCACCAGTTCCTGGTCGTCGGCGACCACCACCCGGATCGTCACCGCCCCGCCTCCACCACCGCCGCCACGGGAATCCGCACCCGCACCTCGAACCCCCGCCCGTCCGCTCCCCGCCCGGTCACCGCGCTCCCTCCGAGCGCCGCCGCCCGCTCCCGGATCCCGACGAGCCCGTGCCCGCCCCGGCGCCCGCCGCCCCCGGCCTGCGGCCCACGCCCGTCATCGGCCACGCATACACACAAGTCGCTGTCTCCGTAGGTCAGTTGTACGGTCACGGTACGGGCACCGGCGTGCCGGACGGTATTGGTGAGGGCCTCCTGGACCACCCGGAAGACGGTCGCCGCGACGGCCCCCGGCACCGGCCGGACGGCCCCCGCGGTCCGGTACACGACCTCCAGCCCACCGCCGGCCCGCACCCGGTCGCACAGATCGGGCAACTCCGCGATCCCGGGCTGCGGTTCGCGCAGGGGGACACCGTCGCTCACCCGCAGCACACCCAGCATCCGGCGCAACTGCTCCATGGCGTCCCGTCCGGTCGCGGAGATGGCGTCGAAGGCGGCCTCGGCCCGCTCCGGCGCGGCCCGCACGGCCACCGGCCCGGCCTCCGCCTGCACGATCATCAGGCTCACGGCGTGGGAGAGGATGTCGTGCATCTCCCGTGCGATCCGGGCCCGTTCGCGCGCGGCGGCCTGCTCGGCCTCGACGCGGTGGGCCCGCTGACGGGCGTCGGTGAGCCGCCCGAAGACATAGGCGGCGGCGAACACGAAGACGGAGAAGGTCAGTTCACGGGCCGACCGGGTGTTGAGCCACACCCCCACCGGCACGGCGACCAGCAGCACGAGCCCGGTGACGAGCCGTTTGCGGGCGGGCGACAGTGCGGCAACCGTGTACACGACCACCAGCCCGGCGTACGGCAACGGCTGCCCGGGCCCGTCCACGGTCAGCCGGTACAGCCCGTTGGCGGCCAGCACCGCGAACAGCACGGCGACGGGAGCACGCCGCCGCCAGACCAGGGGCACCACGCCGAGCGTGCTGAGCCCGTACGCGGCCCAGGTCGCCGGCGGTGCCCCGGCCGCCCGGGGCACGACGAACGGCATGGTCATCGCGGCCTGGACGAGGAGCGCGACACCGATGTCGACGAGGAACGGATTGGCCGCCCCCAGCACCCGGCCGCGCTCCCACCACTCCCGTAAGCCCCCGCGTATGTCCATAGGGCGTACACGGTAACGGCCCCTGGCGCGGCCCACCGGGAGTCCGGAAGGCGACCCGCCGACTAGCTCGTCCCGCCCTCCGCCCCGTACAGCCTGGCCGACGCGTCGACATGGGCCAGGCGGCGCAGTGCGCTGAACACCGCCTCGCCCAGGACCGTGCCGATGACCACGCCCTCCACCATGTCCTCGACCGCGACGCGCCGGTCCACGTACGCGAGGTCGGCCCGGGCCACCTGCTCGGCGGCTTCGGCGTAGGTGTCGAGGAGTTCGGCGAAGGTTCCGTGGCCCAGCCGGGTCAGGGCGGCCAGGGCTCTGGCGAGGTCGGTGGCGGCGGGGTTCGACTCGTGGGTGCGCCAGCCGCGTCGGGAGATGAGGTCGGTCACGGTGGTGCGGGCGGCCGCCGATTCGACGTCGTCCTGGTCGGCAGCCGGGCCGCCCATGCGGTCGGCTGCCGCGCCGAGCACCTTGTGCAGCGGGCGTTCCGGGTCGTCGACGGCCGCCAGTACGTCCGCGATCTCCGCCACCTTCATGCCGCCGACGTCGAGCAGGGCGCGGATCAGCCGAAGCCGGCGTTCGTGTGTCTCGTCGTAGCTCGCCTGGTTGCGGCTGGTCAACTCGCCTGCGGGGAGCAGCCCTTCGCGGACGTAGTACTTGATCGTCGGCACCGGCACCCCGGTCTTCCGGCTCAACTCACCGATGCGCAATGTCCGTTCACTCCTTGCCCTTCGCCCTGCACGTCGTGCCGGCCCTTGCCGACTCGGCTCTCATGATAGATAGTGGGGCTATCTGATAGCGGATAGTGCCGCTATCCATTTGCTGCTTGTCTAGCTCAGGGGTGGGCATGGTGTTCTTACGTACGTCCTGGCATCGGCCGCTGGTGGTGTTCTCGGCCGCGATGGCGGTCATGGCCGTCGTGTCCGCCGTGGGAATCGTGGTCGACGACCGCGTCCTCGTGGGGGCCCCGATCTGGGCCAAGCCGTTCAAGTTCGCGGTCTCGTTCGTGGCGTACTGCCTTTCGCTCGCCTGGATGCTGTCGCTTCTCCCCGGCCGGCGGCGCGTGGGCTGGTGGGCGGGGACCGTCGTCGCGCTGGCGAGCCTCGTCGAGATGGTGATCATCACCGGGCAGGTCGTCCGCGGCAAGCGCAGCCACTTCAACCACGAAACACCGTTCGACGAGGCGCTGTTCAACGCGATGGCCGTCACGGTCGTCGTCCTGTGGGCGGGCACGCTCATCGTCGCCCTACTGCTGCTGCGCGCCCGGATCACCGACCGGGCGTCCGCCTGGGCGATGCGCTGCGGGATCCTGCTGGCGCTGGCCGGGGCGGCCGTCGGCTTCCTGATGACCCAGCCCGCGCCGGGGCAGCGGCGCGGTGTCTCCGAGGTGGTCGGTGCGCACAGCGTGGGCGTGCCGGACGGGGGTCCCTCGATGCCGCTGACCGGCTGGTCCACGACCGGTGGTGATCTGCGGATCCCGCACTTCTTCGGCATGCACGCGCTGCAACTCCTGCCGCTGCTGCTCATGCTGCTGACCGTCCTCGCACCGCGCTTCGCCCGTCTCGCCGACGAGCGGGTCCGACTGCGTCTCGTGCTGCTCGCCTCGGGCGCGTACGCCGCCGTCTTCGCGCTGCTCCTCTGGCAGGCGCTGCGCGGCCGGCCGCTGACCCGCCCGGACGGGGCGACGCTGGGGGCGGCCAGCCTGATTCTGATCGCCGTCGCTCTCGGGGTGTACGGGGCCGTGCGGGCGGGCCGGACGTCCCGTGCACACGGGGCGGCGGACGCGACAAGTGCTCCCGTTTCGAAGGATCTCGTGTCATGACCGGCTTCCTCTTCGAGCTCTCCTTCCTCCTGGCCGCGCCCGTCTGGCTGCTCATGATCTTCGCGCCGGCGTGGGGACCGACCGCTCGCATCGCCGGGTCACCGTTGACCGTGCTGCCGGTGCTGTTCGTGTATGTCGCGCTCGCGGTGCCTGTGTTCCCCGAGTTGTGGACGGCGGTCAGCAGTCCGGACCTCGGCAGCTTCCGCGAGCTGACGGCCCTGCCGGACGGTGCCGGTGCCGTCTGGGCGCAGGTCATCGCCTGGGATCTGCTGATCGGGCAGTGGATGTACCGGGAGAGCCGGCGGCTGGAGATCTCCGCCCTGCTGATGGGACCGCTGCTGCTTCTCACGATCCTGCTGTCGCCGTTCGGGCTGCTGGTGTTCCTGGGGATCCGTGCGGTGCGGGCACGGCGGGCGGGGGCGAGGCCCTCGCCCGGCGTGCCGGTGCGGAGTCAGGCGCGCAGGTAGCCCGTTCCGACGCTGCTGCTGAGTCGCACTGGGGCTGCCGGTCGAGCTGTCGACGGCCTGGCCCTGGGTCGCGGGCGTGACGGGCCGGACCGGGCCGGGAGACCGGACGGTCACCGTCGGACGACCGGCCGGAACGCGTCCCGTACGCCGGACTTGGTCGTCGAGACGAACTGGTCGCCCGGCCCCAGGTCGTACATGTAGTACTCGTAACGCAGGACCCTCGGGCAGCTGCCGCCGCCGATCTGGACCGAGCGCGGGTCGAGGCGCTTGCCGGTGCGCAGTTCGTAGACCTTCAGGGGGATCTTGACCTTGTAGAAGGTGACTTGGTGGGGCAGGTACCTCGACTTGTCGTTCTCGTAGTAGCAGGTCTGCACGGCGGCCCCGTTCTCCGCCGCGCCCGCGCAGACCACGAGCGCGGCCCTGGCCGGGTCGCCGGTGCGCCAGGAGCCGGGGAGCTTGTCGGTGTACTCGGAGTCGCCGAGGAACAGGGCGCGGTGGGTGCCCTTGCGGTAGGGCGGGGCACCGCTGTACTTCGCGGGCCTGGAGCAGTAGCCGGAGTCGGCGCCGGACGTGTTCTCGACCAGGCCGCGCACATGGTCCAGTTCGATGGCGAGGGTGGCCTCGCGGACGCCGTCGCGGGCCTTGCCGGCGCGGGCGTCGTCGGGGTACGTGTCGAGGAGCCGCTGGTAGTGGGTCCGCGCCTGCTGCCAGGCGTCCTCGGTCATCAGGTGGTCGCCGCAGCCCACCAGGGCGGCGGGTTCCGTGCGTGCCGCCGGGCCGGCGGAGCGTTCCAGGACGTCGTGGGTGGGGGCGCGGTCGCGGAGCCAGGCGGTGAGGGCGGCGGTGTTGCAGGAGTCGTCGGTGGGCAGGCCGTCGAGGAAGGCGTCCAGGACCGTCCTGACGGTCCGTTCGTTGCCGGGCTCGTCGAGGACGCCGGCGAGCGTGCCGAAGCCCTGCCGCAGGTCCTCCGTGCTGCCCCTGCGCGCGGCGCGGGCCAGGGTGGCCGCCGCCCCGTCCAGCCGGTGGCACGCCGTCACCACCGCGTCGCCGGGTGCCACCACCGGCGCGCCCGCCAGCCGGTGGCTCCACCCCACCTCGCCCTGCGCGGCGACGGCCGCCTCGCAGTCGCCGCCCTCGCGGGCCTCGGTCACACGGTTCTCGATGCCGTACGCGTCGACGCGGAGCAGTACGGCGGTCAGCACCACCGCGAGCGCGAGCCCGAGCGTCCCCGCGCGCTGCCCGCGTCGTACGGCCCGCTCCGGGCGGCGACGGGCCAGGAACCAGCCGTGGGCGATGCCGGCCGCCCACCACAGCAGCAGCAGGATCTCGTACCGGCTCCGGGCGGTGGAGGCGGTGAGGTCGAGGAGCACGGCCGTGCCGAGCGCGGCGGTCGCGGCCAGGCGCCACCGGCGCAGCAGCAGATAGCCGATGCCGAGCAGCGTCGCGTTGCCGAGAGCCACCGCCCACGGGTCGGCGGAGGCCGGGGGCTGCGGCGGCCCGGAGGGCTCCGGCGGCAGGGGCGGACCGGGTTCGTACGCCGGGTACGTCATGCCGTGACCACCCCCGCGGCCGGGCCGGGTACCGAGACCTGCGGCCGGCGCCGCGTCGCGATCGCCTCATGGCCTCTTCGCCCGGCCGTGAGGTGCCGGGTGTGATGACGTCCGTGCATGGCTCTCCTCCAGCCTGTCGCGGATGGTGTGTGCGGACACATCCAGGAGGGCGGGACGGCCCGAGCCCTCCCCTCGCAGGGTTCGGACCGCTGCCCCATGGCCCGTCCCGGCCGCGTCCTTGAGCCATTCGACCGCCGCACACCGTTGTTCGGCTGGCCCCTCACCAGCACCGAACAACCCCAGGGGACCGCCTGGATCGGGCCCGGACCCACGCGACCTCCACGGCATCCACTTCCGCCGATACGCTCCGGTGAGTGACTGTTCAGTCGGTGATGGCCCTGTGCCGCAGCCGGCGGTCTCGCAGCCGGTGTGCTGAGCGTGAGGCAGCCAGCGCCGCCTGCAAGCTGTCACGGCTGAGCAGGGTGTCAGGGTGGTCCGGGCCGAGGAGGCCGGTGCGGACGGCGAGGTTCTGCCGGTGGTGGTCGACCGCCTGCGCGTACTGACCCATGCCCTCCAGGGCGATGGCCAAGTTGTGGCGGCTGCCCAAGGTGTTCGGGTGGTCGGGGCCCAGAACGCGGAGGTAGGCGGTGAAGGCCTGCCGGTACAGGTCGGCCGCCTCCGCGTAGTGGCCCAGGCCTTCGAGGGCGTCGGCCAGGTTGTGGCGACTGCCGAGGGTATGGGGGTGGTCGGGGCCCAGGACGCGGGCGCGGTCGTCGAGGGTCTGCCGGTGCAGGTCGACCGCCTGCGCGTACTGCCCCATCCCGTCCAGGGCGAAGGCGAGGTTGTTGCGGCTGGCCAAGGTGTGGGGGTGGTCGGGGCCCAGGACGCGGGCGCGGTCGTCGACGGTCTGGCGGTGCAGGTCGACCGCCTGCTCGCAGTGGCCCATCGCGTTCAGGGCGTTGGCGAGGTTGTTGCGGCTGGTGAGGGTGTCGGGGTGGTCGGGGCCCAGGACGCGGGTGCGGTCGTCGAGGGTGTGCCGGTGGTGGTCGGCCGCTTGTGTGTACTGGCCCATGCCGTAGAGCGCGTTGGCGAGGTTGTTGCGGCTGGTGAGGGTGTCGGGGTGGTCGGGGCCCAGGACGCGGGTGCGGTCGTCGAGGGTGTGCCGGTGGTGGTCGGCCGCTTGTGTGTACTGGCCCATGCCGTAGAGCGCGTTGGCGAGGTTGTTGCGGCTGGTGAGGGTGTCGGGGTGGTCGGGGCCCAGGACGCGGGTGCGGTCGTCGAGGGTGTGCCGGTGGTGGTCGGCCGCCTGCGCGTACTGGCCCATCCCGTCCAGGGCTCTGGCCAGGCGGTGGCGGCTGGCAAGGCTGTCAGGGTGGTCCGGGCCCAGGACGCGTGTCTGTGCCTGGAGGAGGTGCCGGCTCAGCGCATGTGCCGACGCGTAGGTGCCCGCGTCGTACAGCACGTCGGCGAGGCGGTTGAGGGTGTCGGCCGTGTCGTCGAGGTCTTGTGGGGTCGTGGTGTGGTTCAGCAAGAGCGGGAGGTGAGGGGCGAGAAGGCGGGCGGTGGGCCAGCCGGAGCGCCCGGCGTCGGCGGTGTCGTCAGCGGCCTCGGCCAGCCGCGTGACCAGGGCCCGGTGCCAGACGGTGAGGTCGGAGGTCTCGCCTGTCAGGGCCAGGGCGCTGATCTCCCTCACCAGAGGGTGGAGTACCACCTGGGTGGGCGGGTCGTCATCCACCGTCGGTTGTGGCCGGGGGCTGGGATCTTCGGGCAGGCCGAGCAGGCCGTAGCGGTACAGGCCCGCCAGGGCGGCCTCGACGCCCGCGATGGTGGCCGACTGTCCTGTCGCAGCGTTGAGCAGGCCGGGGGTGATCAGGGACAGCGGGACGGGGGCCGGCGCCAGCAGGGCCAGGAGCCGGAGCAGCGGGCGGGCCGGCATGTGCCCTTCGGCCGCGAGCTGGTCCAAGGAGAGCTCCCAGGTGTGGCGGACCACGGTACGGGCGATGTCAGGGTCGGAGGCATCCGGGTGTTCGGCGCCCAGCAGCGTGCCCAGTTCGGCGTCCAGTGCCTGGCGGTAGCGTTCGAACGTCTGGTAGCGGCTGGTGGGGGTGGCCAGGTAGGAGCCGGCCGCGTGCAGGGCCAGCGGAAGCCTGCCCAGGCGCTCGGCCAACTCCTGCGCCTGTGCCTGGGTGCCGGCCCGGGCTGCCACATCCAGCAGCACCTGCCCCGCATCGGTCACGGCCAGCGGCTTCAGCGGCAGCAGCCGGGCACACCGCCCCCAGGTCTGTTCGCTGGTGTCCCGGCTGGTGATCAGTAACAGGCCCCGTCCGTGGGGGCGGATCCAGCCCCGGTAGTGCGCCACCGGCTCACCATCCGGGTCCACCGTCTGGGGCTCGTCGATGTTGTCCAGCACCAGCAGCCACCGCCGTGCGGAGGCGAGCTGCCGCCAGACCACATCCGGGAGACTCTGCTGCCCCGCCCGGGCAGCCTCCAGCTCCGCTTCCGACAGCCCGCAGGCCACCGCCACCCGGGTCATCTGCTGCGCCAGATCCACCGAGTCGCGCCATCGCACCCAGAACACATGCCAGCCGTCTTCTTCTGCCAGGGCGGCCAGCTGCGCGGCCACCGTGGTCTTGCCCAGCCCGCCGGCCCCGCAGACCACCGCCAGCTCATCCTGCGGTCGGCGCAGCATCCGGGTCAGAACGGCCAGCTCCGACCCCCGGCCGCGTATCCGCTCCACATGCGGGCGTCGCAGCGAGGCGTGCCGACTTCCGGCCAGCCGGTCCACCAGCGTCAGCCGCGTCGCAGGCCCTCCGGTGTCCAGGCGCCGGTCCCACCACAGCAGCCCCACAGCGGCCGCCAGCAGAACCGCGAAGACAGGCCATACCACCCACGGATCGGCGGCCCACCCGGGCACCGAGACACTCGCGTAATTGGTCACCAGTCCGAGGCCCGCCGTTACTACCGCCGCAGCGCCCATCACCGCGGACCCCGCCCACGCCCCCCGCCTGCGCGTCATCCCCACCCCCTCGTCCTCCACCACCATGCCTTCACCCGCGACCCGACAGGAGGAGTTCAGGAGCACTCATTCGAAGGAGTCCGAAGACGGTCACCGTGGCCGTCCGGGAACACACAGGAAGACGGCTCTGCCGGCCTGGAGGAACCGTGAGGATGGAGTGAACGCCCGTGTCGCGGCCGTCGATACGGCCGAAAGTCGGGGGAGGGCGTACGAGGTGAGGGGGGCGGGCACGTGCCGGGACCATCAGGGCCGGGCCGCGCCGAGGGCGAGCTGGATCCGGAGGGCGGGCCGGTGCAGCGGTTCGCGGCCGGGCTGCGTGCACTGCGCGAGTCCGCGGGCAGGCCGACGTACCGGGAGATGGCCCGGCGGGCGCGGTACGGGGTGACGACGCTGTCGCAGGCGGCGGCGGGCAGGCAGCTGCCCACCCGCGCGGTGACGCTCGCCTACGTCAGGGCGTGCGGCGGCGACCTCGCCGAGTGGGAGCGGCGCTGGCGCGAGGCGTCGGACGAACTGGCCGCCCAAAGTGCCGCCGACGACACCGCCCGGCCGCCCTACCGCGGCCTGACCCGGTTCGAACCGGGCGACGCCCACCTGTTCTTCGGCCGCGGCCAACTCGTGGAGCGGCTCACCGAGCTGAACCGCAAGCACCGCTTCACCGCCGTCTTCGGCCCCTCGGGGAGCGGCAAGTCGTCGCTGCTGCGGGCCGGCCTGATCCCCCTGTTGCGGGCGGCCGGCGACAGCGACGCGCCGCCCGCGGCCGTACGGATCCTCACCCCCGGCGCCGATCCGCTGCGCACGCACGCCGAGCGGCTGGACCCCGTGCCCGGCACCGACGCCGACACCTGGCTGATCGTCGACCAGTTCGAGGAGCTGTACACCCTCGGCGCCGACCCGGCCGACCGGGACGCCTTCATCGACCGACTCGTCGCCGCCACCGCCGCCGGCAGCGGGCTGCGCGTCGTCATCGCCGTGCGGGCCGACTTCCTCGGCCGGTGCGCCGAACACCCCGGTCTCACCGCCGCGTTGCAGGACGCCACGCTGCTGGCCGGGCCGATGAGCCGGGCGGAACTGCGGGAGGCCATCGTCCGCCCGGCCGCCGCGTCCGGACTGATCGTCGAACGCGCCCTGACCGACCGGCTCCTGGACGAGGTCGAGGGCGCCCCCGGCGGACTGCCGCTGATGTCGCACGCCCTGCTGGAGACCTGGCGCCACCGCAGCGGCCGGACCCTGACCGAGGCGGCGTACGAGGCGGCCGGCGGACTGCACGGCGCCGTCGTACGGACGGCCGAGCAGGTGTACGGAGAACTGAGCGCACCGCAGGCGGAGCTGGCGCGCCGGATTCTGCTGCGCCTCGTCGCGCCCGGCGACGGGACCGCCGACACACGCCGCCCCGCCGACCACGCGGAGCTGGACTTCGGCGACCCCGCCGACACCCGGGTGGTCCTGGAACGGCTGGCCCGGGCCCGCCTCATCACCTTCGACGACGGCACCGCCGACCTTGCCCACGAGGCGCTCATCACCGCCTGGCCCCGGCTGCGGACCTGGATCGACGCCGAACGCGACCGGCTGCGCGTCCACCGCGCGCTGTCCGAGGCGGCCCGCACCTGGCAGGACCTCGGCCAGGAGAACGCCGCGCTCTACGCCGGTTCCCGGCTGTCCGCCGCCCGCGACGCCTTCCCGGCGGCCGGCGCCGCGCCCGGCAGTGACGAACTGACCCCGTTGGAGAGGCGGTTCCTCACCGCCTCGCTCCGCCGCCGGCACCGCGCCGCGCTCCTGCGCCGCACGGTCGTCGCCGTACTCGCCGCGCTCGCCCTGCTCGCCACCGGCACCGCCGTCGTCGCCCTCCAGGCCCGCGCCACCGCGCAGGCCGAACGGGACGACGCCGTGTTCGGCGGGCTCACCGCCGAGGCCGACCGGGTCCGCGACACCCACGCCGGGCTGGCCGCCCGGCTCGACGTGGCCGCGTACCGCATGCGCGCCACCCCGGACCTGCGGACCCGGCTGGCCTCGGACGCGGGCCGGGTCCTGGCCACGCGGCTGCCCGGCTTTGACGGGGGCGGTAGCTCCGTGGCGTACGCGCCCGACGGCCGCACCCTGGCCGGCGGCGGCCACGACGGGACGGTCCGGCTGTGGGACACGGGCGGCAGGGCGCTGGGCGCACCGCTGCGACTCGGGACGGACCGGGTCGGCGCGGTCGCCTTCGCACCGGCGGGCCGCGATCTGCTGGCGGCCACCGGCGAGGGCGGCGTCATCCGCCTGTGGGACGTGCGCGACCGGGAGCACCCCCGCGCCCTCGGCCGCCCACTGGTGAGCCACGACGGGGAGAACATCGTCTCCGCCGCCTTCGCCCCCGACGGCCGCACGCTGGCCACGGCCGGCGACGACGCCACCGTACGTCTGTGGGACCTGGCCGATCCGGCCCGCCCCGCGCCGCTCGGCAAGCCCGCCGTAGCCGACGACTCGGACGACCGCAGCGTCCGCGCGGTCGCCTTCGCCCCGGACGGGAAGACCCTGGCGACGGCGGGCTACGACGCCGCCGTCCGGATGTGGCGGTACGGCGGGATCGACGGGCTCGCACCGCTCGGCAAGCCCCTGCGCGCCCACACCGCCCCGGTCTGGACCCTGGCCTTCTCGCCCGACGGCCGCACGCTGGCCACCGCCGGTTTCGACGAGACCGTACGGCTGTGGGACGTGTCCGGCCCGGGCCGGCTCACGCCGCTGGGCGAACCGCTCACCGGGCACACCGCGCCCGTCATGTCGGTCACGTTCAGCCCCGACGGGGAGACCCTGGCGAGCGCCGGCGAGGACGACGCGCCGCTGCTGTGGAACGTGGCCAACCCCGCCTATCCGCAGCGGCTCGGGGAGCCGCTGACCGGGCACACGGAGCCGGTGTGGGAGGTCGCCTTCAGCCCCGACGGCCGCACCCTCGCCAGCACCGGCGCCGACGGCGGCGTCCTGCTCTGGCACCGGCCGCCGACGGTGCTCACGGACTTCACCAACCCGGTGACCGCCGTCGCCTACAGCCCCGACGGACGCCTGCTCGCCGCCGCCAGCACCGACGACGGTCTGGTCCGCCTGTGGGACGTACGCCGCCCGGACCGCCCGCGCCGGCTACCGCGCCCGCTCGCCCACGAGGACCGGGTGCTCGCCGTCGCGTTCGCGCCGGACGGCCGTACGGCGGTCAGCGGCTCGGCGGACGGCACCGTACGCCTGTGGGACGTCTCCACGCCCGACCGCCCGGCCCCGCTCGGCGCACCCCTGCGCGCACACGACGGGGAAGCCCACGCCGTCGCCTTCGCGCCGGACGGCCGCACCCTGGCCACCGGCGGCGCGGACGACACGGTCCGGCTGTGGGACGTACGGCGACCGGACCGCCCACGGCCGCTCGGCGCCCGCTTGCGCGGCCACACGGACACCGTCACCTCCGTGGCCTTTTCCCCGGACGGTCGCCTCCTGGCCACGGGCGCGGAGGACGCCACGGCCCGCCTGTGGCACGTGGACGGCGACGGGGCGCGGGCCCGGCCCGCGGGAGCCGCCCTCACCGGCCACGACGAGTCGGTCGAAGCGGTGGCCTTCGCCCCGGACGGGAGGACCCTGGCGACGGGCAGCGACGACCGCACGGTGCGGCTGTGGGACGTACGGGACGTCGAAGGAGGCGACCGCGCCCGCCCGTTGGGAAAGGAGCTGACCGGACACCGCGCGGCGGTCCGGGCCCTGTCCTTCGCCCCGGACGGCAGGACGCTGGCGACGGGCAGCGGCGACCACACGGTCCGCCTGTGGGACGTGTCCGACCCGGCCCGGGCCGAGCCGGCCGGACAGGAACTCACCGGCCACCTCGACACCGTCACCACCGTCGCGTTCAGCCCGCGCGGCGACACCCTCGCCTCCGCCGGCTACGACCTCACGGCCCGGGTGTGGACGCTGGACGCCGACCGCGCGGCGCAGTACGTCTGCGCGCACACCGGCGGGATCCTGACCCGGTCCGACTGGCGGCAGCACCTGCCCCAGCTCGGCTACCGGGAGGCCTGCGAAGAACGTTAGGGCAGGGTGAACTTCAGTACGGCCCCGTCCTTGTCGTGCGCCACGACGGTCGCCTTCAGGGCGTCGCCGAAACCGGCCTCGCCACCCGCGCCGCCGAGCTGCATCAGGGTGCCCCCCGACTGGAAGGTGACGTAGTCGTCCGCCACGGAGACGTGCACGCGCGTGCCGTCCGCCGTGATGTCCGCCGTGGACGTCACCAGCACCTCGCACGCACCGTCCGCGCAGGCCCGGTAGTTCTTGCCGTCCGCCGCCTTCGGCAGGGGGCCGGCCGGCGCGGGCGAGGACGTCTCCCGGCCGGCGGGCTTCCAGCCCGGGGCGCACTGCTCGGCCCGCTCGTACGCGGCCCCGAGCCGTGGATCCTTCGCGGCGAGCGCGGGCAGGTCCGGCTTGGGCGGGGTGAGGGACCGGACGAGCTCGTCGACGTCCTCGGCGCTGCCCGCGGCGTCGTCGACGGCCATGGCCGGTGACATCCCTTCGAGTTCCGTGGCGACACCGGTCACCTTCTTCCGCAAGGCGCCGAGCAGCCGGTCGGCCGCGGGAACGCCCGACGAGCCGAGTTCCTCCAGTCCGCTCTGCACACGGTCGACCGCCGACGGGGTCGAGGAGAGATAGCCGATGGCGCCGGCCCGGGCGACGAGATCCCCCTCGTCGGCGCCCCGGATCTCCTTCACGTCGGCGGCGCTCTTTGCCCGCAGGTTCTTGAGCGCGACCGTCGACTCGCACAGGCCGCCGACCCATTTCACCAATTCCCCGGACGGCGACCGCACCGGCGTCGGGGACACTGTTCCCTTTCCGGCCGAGCCGTCCGCCCGGTGCGCCTCGTCCGCCGCGCCCCCGCACCCTCCGACGGCCAGCACCATCCCGGCGACCACCACGACGACGCCCCTGCTCCCGCCCATCCGAGACCCCTCTCCCTGCCGCGACCAACCGGTACCGCAGGCCCCAGTCCATCCGGTGGGCGGATTGTTCGGCCACCCGTTCCGCGGCCCGAACAACCCCGGATCGGGACGCCCGCCCGATCTGCGTCCCTTTCACGGAACCGGCACAATCCCTTTCCGTCCCCCATTCGCCATTCGACGGTGTGTCACTGCCGGGCTGATAGGTTGGATTTGACCGCGAAGCAATTTCATAGAACGGGGTGTCATGCGTAAGAAGGTAATGGGCGCACTGGGTGTCGTGGTGCTGGCGGGTCTCGCCTTCTCCTCAACTCCCGCGGTGGCCGCGGCGACCGCTTCTTCGGGCGATGTGTCCGTGAGTGCCGCCTGCTCGCGCGGAGAAAAGGTGAAGGCGCGGGAAAGCGTCAAGATCCGCAAGACGAAGAGCATTTCGGGAACCGCCCTCGGGCTCTTCCCGAAGGGGAAGAACGCTTGCAGCCTCAAGAACGAGAAGGCCAAGTGGTACGACAGCAAGTGCGGTCAGGGCAGCGACCAGTTCGACTACATCAACTACCGGGGCACCAAGGGCTGGGTGCCCACGACGTGCATCGTGCTCGACTGAGCCGGCTCCGCTGACCCGAAGGGGCCCGTTCCGAATCCGGGGCGGGCCCTTTTGCCTCCCGCGGCACACCGGTCCCAGGATTTCCACATTCCATAAGTGAATTATTGACGGGCGTAACGGGTCGCAAGTCGAAATCCCGTCAGGCGATGCGGTCGGCGTTTTCCGGACTTTGTCTCCGGAGGAAACCGCGAAATCGTTTCGGCATATCTACGATCGAAAGCTATGACCGACTTACCCCGGGACGACTCG
Organism: Streptomyces africanus; assembly: GCF_030816955.1. Classification (NCBI taxonomy): domain Bacteria; kingdom Bacillati; phylum Actinomycetota; class Actinomycetes; order Kitasatosporales; family Streptomycetaceae; genus Streptomyces; species Streptomyces africanus. Next base: position 4,566,668 of record NZ_JAUSYP010000001.1, read on the forward strand.
GCCGCCCGTGCCCGCTGGCAGACCTGCCTCAGGCTCGCCCGTGAACTCCTCCTCGTCGGGCCGGACGGCTCCGACCTCAAACTCGGCTATCTGCACACCCTGATCGACACGGGCCGCCTCGGCCCGACCCCGCACCCGCGCAAGAAGATCCTCGTCATCGGCGCCGGCATCACCGGCCTCGTCGCCGGCCGGCTGCTCAAGGACGCCGGACACGACGTCACCATCCTGGAGGCCAACGCCGGCCGGGTCGGCGGACGCATCAAGACCTTCCGCGCCACCAAACACCAGCAGCCCTTCGACGACCCGGCCCAGTACGCCGAGGCCGGTGCCATGCGGCTGCCTGACTTCCACCCGCTCGTCCTCGCCCTGGTCGACAAACTCGGGCTCGGCCGCCGCCAGTTCTACAACGTGGACGTGGCCCCCGGCACCGGCAGCGGCCCCGACGTCCCCGTGCCTCCGGTGACGTACACCTCCTTCACCGGCCGCACCTGGACCTACGGCGACGACAGCCCCGGCTTCCGCGAACCCGGCAAGCGCGGCAACTCCTGGATCCGCGCCAACCGCACCCAGGTGCGGCGCGCCGACTACGCCGCCGGTCCCGAGCGGATCAACGAGGGCTTCCACCTCACCGACGACGAGGTCCGCGCCCCCGTCGTGAAGATGGTCGACGACGCCCTGGAGTGCGTGCGCGACTACTACTCCGACGTCGTCGACGGGCGGCGCGTCAACAAGCCCTTCGAGGAGTGGGTCGAGGGCTGGGCCCGGGTGATCCGCGACTTCGACGGCTACTCGATGGGCGGCTTCCTGCGCGACCACGCCGGGCTCAGCGACGAGGCGATCGAGGCCGTCGGAACGCTGGAGAACATGTCCTCGCGGCTGCACCTGTCGTTCTTCCACAGCTTCCTGAGCCGCAGCGACATCAACCCGGGTGTCCGCTACTGGGAGATACCCGGCGGCAGCTGGCGCCTGCCGCACGCGCTGCACCAGGGGCTGCGCGACGAGGTGCGGCTCGGCCACCGCATGATCCGCCTGGAGTACCACGACCCCAGTCGCGACACCGACCCCGAGGGCACCGGCGAGGTCGGGCCCGACGGGTGGGGCGTGGCCGTGCAGACCGTCGCCGAGAACGATCCACAGGCCCCGCCGCGCCTGTGGACGGCCGACCTGGCGATCGTCACCATCCCGTTCTCCGCCCTGCGCTTCGTGGAGATCGTCCCGTCGATGTCGTACAAGAAGCGCCGCGCGGTCATCGAGACCCACTACGACCAGGCCACCAAGGTGCTGCTGGAGTTCAGCCACCGCTGGTGGGAGTTCACCGAGGACGACTGGCGCGACGAGCTCGACCGCATCGCGCCCGGCCTGTACGAGTACTACCGGCTGGGCGGCCAGGTGGACGCCGAACCCGTCCTGACGTTCGCCGGGCCGGGCACCGATCTGCTGGCCGCCGCCGTCAAGGACAGCAGCGTCACCGAGGAGATGCGGCAGCTCAACAGCACCATGCCGCTGCGCGGCCCCGCGCTGCGCCCCGCCACCCACTGCTTCGGAGGAGGCTCGGTCACCGACAACCCCAACCGGTTCATGTACTACCCGTCGCACCGGGTCGAGGGCAGCACCGGCGGTGTAGTGCTCGCCTCGTACTGCTGGTCCGACGACGCCGCCCGCTGGGACTCCATGCGGAGTTCGGAGCGCTACGTCTACGCCCTGCGCAACCTCCAGGCCCTGCACGGCCGCCGCATCGAGGTGTTCTTCACCGGCCGGGGCGCCACCCAGAGCTGGGCCCGCGACCCGTACGCCTTCGGCGAGGCCGCCATCTACACCGCCCACCAGATGACCAGCTTCCACCTGGACGTCTCCCGGCCCGAAGGCCCCGTGCACTTCGCCGGGGAACACACCTCCCTCAAGCACGCCTGGATCGAGGGCGCCCTGGAGAGCGCCGTGCGTGCCGCCCTCGCCGTCCACCAGGCCCCGCCGGTCACCACCCCGGGCGCGGACCGGGACGGGGGCCGCTCATGAGCGCGATCGACCCCGGGTGCACGGTCGCCCGCTACCTCGCCCTGCGCCTGGCCGAGTTGGGCATCACGCACCTCTTCGGCGTCCCCGGCAACCACCTCGGCCCGTTCCTGACCACCCTGCGGGCCGAGGGCGACATCGAGTGGGTCGGCACCCCCACCGAGGGCGGCGCGGGCCAGGCCGCCGACGCCTACGCCCGGATCCACGGCATCGGCGCGGCCGCCGTCACCTACAGCGTCGGCGCGTTCAACCTCCTCAACGCGTGCGGCGGCGCCTACGTCGAACAGGTCCCGCTCGTCGCCGTCAACGCCTCCCCGCCCTACGAGCAGTGGCAGAACTACCGGGCTGTCGGCCTGCTCACCTCGCACATGAGCCCCCGCCCGGAGAGCAACCTGGACGTCTACCGGCAGGTCACCGTGGACGCCCAGGTCATCTCCAACCCGGGCCTCGCCCCCGGCCAGATCGACGCTGCGCTCACCGCGTGCCTCTCCGAGCGCCGGCCGGTCTACCTGGAGGTCATGGAGGACCTCTGGGACGAGCCCTGCCCGGAGCCTCAGGCGCCGATCGTCGCCCGGGAGCGGCCGCTGAGCGCGCGCAACCAGCCCATGCTGGACCACGCCGTGCATGCGGTCCTCACCCTGGTCGAGGAGCATCCCGGTCCGGACGGCAGGCCCCGCCCGATCGTCTGGGCCGGCGAGGAGATCGACCGGTTCGGGCTCGGCGGGCAGCTCACCGACCTGGTGGAGGCGACGGGCGTGCCGTTCTGCACCACCGTCGGCGCCAAGGCCGTCGTCGACGAGGACCTGCCGCAGTTCCACGGCGTCTACAACGGCGGCGCCAGCCACCCGGACGTGCACGCCGTCTTCAAGGACTGGGCCACCTGCCGCATCGGGCTCGGCGCCTGGTCCACGTCGAAGAACCTCGGCGGGGAGCAGTGCGTCGGCGACGACTGGGTGATGGCCGCGCACGGCGGCGTCAGCGTCGGCACGACCTACTTCCCCGACGTCCAGCTCACCTGGCTGCTGCCCGCCCTCCAGGACGCGCTGGTGAAGGCGTACGGCTCAGGGGGCCTGGCCGCCGACTACTACGCGGAGTCCTACGCCCACCACGGGCCGCGCGGCGACCGCCCCGCGGCCCTCGAACACCACCGCGCCTCGCTCCTGACCGCCGGTTCGGCAGCCCGGCACGGGGCCGGCCGGCGCCTCACCTACGACGCCGTGTTCGACCGGGTCAACCACTTCCTGAACCACGAGACGCGGGAGGACTGGACGGTCGTCTCGGACGCCGCGTTCTCCCTCATCGGCTCGATGAACCTGTCCCTGCCGGCGGGCGGGTTCCTGTCGCAGGTCAGCTGGCTGTCCATCGGCTGGTCGGTCGGCGCGGCCACCGGCGCCGCGCTCGCCCCCGAGCGCGGCGACGCCCGCCCGATGGTGTTCGTCGGCGACGGCGCCTTCCAGGAGACCTGCCAGGAACTCTCCACGCACACCCGGCACGGGCTGCGGTCGGTGGTGTTCGTCATGGACAACGGGCACTTCTACGGCGTCGAGCAGATGCTGGTGCATCCGCGGTACTACGCGGACGAGGACGCCACCGAGGCGGACTTCTACAACGTCCTCCACCCCTGGCACTACGACCGCCTCGCGGACGTCTTCGCGGGCAAGCACACCCCGGCGCACGGCGTCACCGTCGCGCACACCGCCGAACTCGACGACCTCCTGGACCGCCTCACCGACCCGTCCGACTCGTTCAACGCCGGCCCGCTCCTGGTCCGCGTGCACCTGCACCGCCACGACTACCCGAGGGCGATGGCGTACAAGGTGCCGAAGTCCTCCCAGACCCGGTAAGTCCCGTCGTCCGTAAGCCCGGTTACCCGAGGGGAAAAGACATGGCCGAGCTCAACGTACTGATCTCGTTCGACGCGGCCACGATCGTCGAACGCAACCCCAACGCGTCCCGCAACCCCGACACGCCCACGCAGGTCGACCCGCGCCTGATCTACATGACCACCCGCCAGGACCACATCGTCGGCACGTCGGGCGCCGAGCTGAACCTGCGCGCCGAGCCCGGGGACAGCGTCAAGTGGCGGGAGACGACCCTGTCGCTCGGCAGCGACTACAAGGCCCTGCTCTACCGGTACGTCAGCAGCGACAGCCAGTACCAGCTCATCAAGCCGCCGGAGATCGAGGTGGTCAGCGGCATCTACCCCCTGCCGAAGGAGGGCACCGAGGGCAGGCCGGAGTTCGACACCCAGCGCTACCAGGACCACTACTGGCGCACGACGGTCAAACAGCCCGGCAAGGTCGTCTACCACTTCTATTTCCAGATCCTGGACCGCCACCGCCAGTTGAAGGGCTACTTCCAGTGGGATCCCTTCATCACGATCGAGGACGCCTGACAACGAGGCGTCGCCGTCGGACGGTTGTGCGACGATCCCCGGGTGAATGATCTCCTCATCCGCCCGGCCACCGAGGCCGACCTGCCCACCCTCGTCCGGCTCCGCGACGACGCCGCCCGCTGGATGCTGGCCCGCGGCATCACCGGGCAGTGGCAACCCGGGGAGCTGGACGAGGGCCACTTCCGCCAGGTCATGGCGCACGGCGAGGTCTGGCTCGCGGAGGCCGGCGGGCGGGTCGGCGGAGCCTGGGAGCTGTGGTGGGAGGACGAGGCCGCCTGGGGGCCGCAGCCGCCCGTGGCCGGGTACGTGCACCGGCTGATGGTGGACCGGAGCAGCGCCCCGCCCGGGACAGGGCGGCGGCTGCTGGAGGCCGCGGAACGCCGGGTGGCCGAGGCCGGACGGACCCGGGTCCGCCTGGACTGCCTGGCGGGCAACGCACCGCTCAACGCCTACTACCGGGACGCCGGTTACCGCGTCGTCGGCCACAAGGAGGGCAAACCGCAGCCGGGCGGGGCGCCCAAGTCGTTCACGCTGATGGAGAAGGAGCTGTCGGAGAAGGGGCTGCCCGGCCCCGCGGCCCCGAAAGCCGCCGACCGCAGCGGTTAGGGTGAACCGCGTGGAGCTCCTGCACCTGCGCTATTTCGTCGCCGTCGCCCAAGAACTGAACTTCTCCACCGCCGCCCGCAAACTGCACATGGCGGCCTCCCCGTTGAGCCGGCGGATCAAGGATCTCGAGAACGAACTCGGACACCGGCTCTTCGACCGCGACACCCACCATGTGCGGCTCACCCCGGCCGGCAGCGCGCTGGTGCCGATCGCCCGCGGGGTCCTGGAGCAGGTCGACTCCATCCAGTGGCGGCTGGACGAGACGGCCCGGCCGCGGCGGACCACCCTGCTGCTCGGTGTCCCGAGCGGCATCCATCCGGACCTGCGCGCACGGATGGCCGCCCTCGCCGAGCGGGTCGGCGACCGGTTCGAGATCAAACGCTGGCCGGGCGGCACCGAGCGGCTGGTCGACGCGGTGTGCGACGGCAGACTGGCACTGACCCTCGCCCGGCTCCCGGTCGGCGGCGACCCGGCCCTGGAACGGCTGCCCGTGATGTCGGAGCGCCTCGGCGCGGTCGTGCCCCGGGACCGGTTCGCGGGGCGGGAGTCGATCGCCCTGGCGGAACTGTCCGGACTCGCCTACGCGGGCTCGCCCACGGCCGTGACCAACGCGTATTTCCGCGGTCTCGACCAGCAGCTGGCCGAGCTCGGCATCAAGAAGCGGATCGAAATCGGCAGCGCGACGTTCGAGGGAGTCTCCGAGATAGTGTCCAGTGGCCTGGCTTTCTCGATTTCCATGCTGGATCCGCGAAGCCCCGTGCAGAATTACCGTCTCGACAATGTCACGGTCCTGCCGTTCTCGGATTTCCACCCCCGGCTGGAGACCGGCCTGCTCTGGCGCAAGGACCGGGCGCGCGGCGGTGACCTGGAAGAAGTCGTCGCCGCCGCCCGCGAGATCTTCGCCGAGCCGCTCCACACCTGACCCACTCAAGTATTCGAAAGGTATTCGCCAAAGGCGGTATGACCACTGCGGTCATACCGCCTTTCGTCTATTGGTCACTCCATTTGTTTCCGGTCTCCGCCCGCTCCTTGCTAACTTAGTTTCCAGATACACATACATGGCGAAGCAAGGAGTTGAAGGAAAAGCGATGACGGACATCACGGACACCGCCACCGGCCCCCTGGAAGGCATCCGCGTGATCGACCTGTCGACCGTGGTGATGGGCCCCTACGCGGCACAGATCCTCGGCGACCTGGGCGCCGACGTGATCAAGATCGAGTCGCCCGCCGACACCGTGCGCGTGGGCCACTACCGCACCACGCCGGGCATGACCCCGCTGAACCTCAACGTCAACCGCAACAAGCGCAGCGTCGCCCTCAACCTGAAGGACGACACCGACCGCGAGCGGGCGCTGAAGCTGATCGACACCGCGGACGTGCTGATCACCAACATGCGGCCGGGCGCCCTGCACCGCCTCGGCCTGTCCCACGACGACATCGCCGCCCGCAACCCGGGGCTCGTCTACGCACACGCCCAGGGCTTCCGCAGCGACTCGGACCGGGCGGGCAACGCCGCCTACGACGAGACCGTGCAGGCCGCGTCCGGCCTGGTCGACATCGCCGACCGCGCGCTGGGCGAGCCCGTCTACCTGCCGACCATCATCGGCGACAAGGTCTCCTCCCTGACCATCGCCTACAGCGTGCTCGCCGCCCTGCTGCACCGGAACAGGACCGGGCAGGGCCAGCTCGTCGAGATCCCGATGACCGACACCCTGATCGCGTTCAACCTGGTCGAGCACCTGGCGGGACACACCCACGTGCCCGAGACCGGCCCCACCGGATTCGCCCTGTCGATGCTGAAGGGCCACAAGGCGGTGCGCACCAAGGACGGCCTGGCCTGTGTCATGCCGTACAACCCGCAGAACTACCGGGACTTCTTCACCGCCGCCGGACGCCCGGACCTGGCGGAGGACCCGCGTGTGAACGGGGACGCTATCGACAGCGCCGACCACGAGGACCTGGCCGCGCTCCTTCAGACCTGCGCCCCGGCGCTGACCACCGACGAGTGGGCGGAGGTGTGCGCCAAGCACAGCATCCCGATGGCTCCGGTGCTGGAACTGGAGCGCGCCCACGAGGACCCCTACGTGCGCGACGGCCACCTCCTCGACACCGTCGAGCACCCGACCGAGGGCACCGTCCGCACCATCGGCATCCCGCTGCGCTTCTCCGCCACGCCCGGCTCGATCCGCCGCCTGGCGCCGGTCGCCGGCCAGGACACCGAGGACGTCCTCGCCGAGCTCGACACCGCCGCCCGTTGACCGTCACAGGAGGACAGCCATGAGCACCCCCACCACCCCCGTCGTCCGCACCGAACGCATCGGCTCCACCCTGCTGATCACCCTCGACCGTCCCGAGGCCCGCAACGCCGTGAACGCCGCGGTCGCCGTCGGCCTGACCGCCGCCCTGGACGAACTGGAGGCCGACCCCGAGCTGCGGGCCGGCGTCCTGACCGGCGAGGGCGGCACGTTCAGCGCCGGCATGGACCTCAAGGCCGCGCTGCGCGGCGAGTCGCCCGAGGTCGAAGGCCGCGGCTTCGGCGGACTGACCGAGGCCGAACCGGCCAAGCCCCTGATCGCCGCCGTGGAGGGCTATGCCATGGGCGGCGGCTTCGAACTGGCCCTGGCCTGCGACCTGATCGTCGCGGCCGAGGACGCCCGGTTCGGGCTGCCCGAGGTCAAGCGCGGGCTGATCGCCGCGGGCGGCGGCGTGATCCGGCTGCCCAAGCGCATCCCGCACCACCTGGCCATGGAACTCCTGCTGACCGGCGAGCCCGTCGACGGCCGCCGCGCCGGTGAACTGGGCCTGGCCAACCGGGTCACGGCCGGCGGCCAGGCCGTCGCCGAGGCGCTCCGGTTGGCCGGACGGCTCGCGGAGAACGCCCCGCTCGCGCTCGCGGCCGTCAAGCGCGTCGTCCGCGCCGCCGACGGTGCGCCCGACGCCGAGGCCTTCGCCTTCCAGCGCGGGGAGATGAAGACCCTGATGGCCTCGGCGGACGTACGCGAGGGCATGACCGCCTTCGCCGAACGCCGCCCCGCGCGGTGGACGGGACGGTGAGCCGCGATGCACGCCGAGGACGTACGACAGCACCTCACCACCCCGCTCACCAGCCCGGCGTACGCGCCGACCGTCCCGCGCTTCACCGACCGCGAGTACCTCAACGTCGTCTACCGCACCGACCCGGACGCCCTGCGGGCCGTAGTCCCCGAACCCCTGCGCATCGGTGAACCCCTGGTCCGGTTCGAGGTCATGAAGATGGGCGACGTCAGCGGCTACGGCCCCTACACGGAGGCCGGCCAGGCGATCCCCGTCAGCTTCGACGGCGAGCAGGGCGAGTACCTGCACGCGATGTACCTCGACAACTTCCCGGCGACCGCCTCCGGCCGTGAGGTCTCCGCCTACCCGAAGGTGCTCGGCTCCCCGTCGCTCACCGTCGACTCCGGCGCGCTCGTCGGCACCCTCGACCACGGCAGCCTGCGGGTCGCCACCGCGACCATGGGCTACAAGCACCACGAGCTGGACCGGCGCGAGGCCGAGGCGCAGATCACCGTGCCGACCTTCATGCTCAAGACCATCCCCGGCTACGACGGCCTGCCGCGCGTGCAGGAACTCGTCCGCACGCGCATCACCGACGTCACCGTCAAGGAGGCCTGGACCGGGCCCGCCCGGCTCCAGCTCTTCGCGCACGTGCTCGCCCCGCTGGCCGACCTGCCTGTGCTGGAGGTCGTCTCCGCCAGCCACATCCTCACCGACCTGACGCTGTCCGGCGTCGAGCCGGTCCACGACTACCTGAAGGGAGCCGCGTCATGACCCGCACCTTCCGTACGGCCGCGGTGATCGGCGCCGGGACCATCGGACTGTCCTGGACGGCGCTGTTCGCCGCGCACGGCCTGACCGTCCGGGTGAGCGACCCGCGACCGGACCTCGCCGAGGCCGTGGACGAGGCCCTCGCGCAGTCCGCCCCGCACCTGGCCGCCCGCGGCCTGGACGTGACCGGCCTCGCCGGCCGGGTGCACCTCGTCGCCGACGTCACCGAGGCGGTCCGGGACGCGGACGTCGTCCAGGAGAACGGCCCCGAGCGCGTCGAGTTCAAGCAGGACTTGTTCGCCGGCCTGGCCCGGGAGGCACCCGGCCACGCGCTGCTGCTCAGCTCCTCGTCGGCCATCCCGTCGACCGAGTTCACCAAGGAACTGGCCGACGACGCCGCCGCCCGCGTCCTGATCGGCCACCCCTTCAACCCGCCGCACCTCGTCCCGCTCGTCGAGGTCGTGCCCGGCGAGCGCACCGGGGAGGACGCCGTCCAGGCCGCCGTCGACTTCTACACCTCCGTCGGCCGCACCCCGGTCGTCGAACGCAAGGAGATCCCCGGCTTCGTCGGGAACCGGCTGCAGAACGCCCTCAGCCGCGAGGCCGTGTACCTGGTCGAACAGGGCGTGGTGACGCCCGAGGAGCTCGACACGGTGATGACCAACTCGCTGGGCCTGCGCTGGGCCACGGTCGGGCCGTTCCTCGGCTCGCACCTGGGCGGCGGACCGGGCGGCTACCGGCACCTGGCCGAGCACATCGGCCCCTCGATGAAGCGGATGTGGGCGGACCTCGGCACCCCGTCACAGAACCACGACCAGCAGGAACGGCTCATCGCAGCCGTGGAACGGGCCTACGGCTCCGCCACGTACGCGGACCTCACCGAGACGCGCGACCGCAGGCAACTCGCCGTCCTGTCCGCCCTGGACAGCGCCGACAAGGAGGAGAACTGAGATGACCACCACGCTCGAAGACCAGTTGGTCGCGGACTTCTACGCCTACGAGGCGCTGCTGCCCGACGAGGAGCGGAAGATCCTCCTCAAGGCCCGTGCCCTGATGCGGGACGAGATCAAGCCGCTGGTCAACGCCCACTGGGCCAAGGGCGAGTTCCCCCGGGAACTCGTCGGCATCTTCCGCGACAGCGGCCTCGCCGGCCTGCCCTACGAGGGCTACGGCGAGCACCGGCCCGCCGTCAGCAACCTGCTCAGCGGCATGCTGGCGATGGAACTGAGCCGCACCGACGCCTCGGTGGCCACCTTCTTCGGCGTCCACAACGGTCTCGCGATGTACTCCGTCCACTCCGGCGGGGACCAGGAGCAGCGCGACCGCTGGCTCCCGGCGATGGCCGCGATGGACAAGATCGGCGCGTTCGCCATGACCGAGCCGCTCGGCGGCTCCGACGTCGCGGGCGGCATGCGCACCACGGCCAAGCGCGAGGGCGACACCTGGATCCTCAACGGCGCCAAGAAGTGGATCGGCAACGCGACCTTCGCCGACTACGTCGTCGTGTGGGCGCGGGACGTCGACGACAATCACGTCAAGGGCTTCGTCGTCGAGAAGGGCACACCCGGCTTCGAACCGGCGAAGATCGAGGGCAAGATCGCCTTCCGGATCGTCGAAAACGCCGAGATCACCCTCACCGACGTCCGGGTACCGGAGGCCAACCGCCTCCAGAACATCAACTCCTTCCGCGACGTCGCCGAGATCCTGCGCGCCACCCGCAGCGGGGTGGCCTGGCAGGCGCTGGGCGTCATGACCGGCGCCTACGAACTGGCCCTCGACTACGCCCGTGAACGGCGGCAGTTCGGCCGTCCGATCGGCGGTTTCCAGCTCGTGCAGGACCTGCTGGTCAAGAGCCTGGGCAACATCACCGCGTCGTGGGGCATGCTGGTGCAGCTCGCCCGGTTGCAGGACGCCGGGGTCTTCCGCGACGAACACTCCTCCCTGGCCAAGGCGTTCGTCACCTCGCGGATGCGGGAGGTCGTGGCGTGGAGCCGGGAGATCTTCGGCGGCAACGGAATCCTCCTGGACCACGACATCGCCCGCTTCTTCGCCGACGCCGAGGCGATCTACTCCTTCGAGGGCACGCGTGAGATGAACACCCTGATCGTCGGCAAGGCGATCACGGGCCGGAGCGCGTTCGTGTGACGCGGACCAGCCGGGTCCGGACGAAGCAACCCCAGGTCTTGTACCTGGGGTTTCGTCATGCTCGGCGTCGTCCGACTGTCCGGTTCGAGCGTTTCCACGGAACAGGCGGGAGTGGGACCCTGACGAGCACTCTCGGGGAAGGAAGCGCCGGCATGATCGAGTGGAGGCCGCTGGGCACCGGAGCCAGGCCCGTTCCGAGGCCCGTGGCGACACCGCTGGTGTGGGCCGGGGCGTTCGGCGGCGCACTGGTACTCGTGGCAGTCCTCAACACCGTGGTGGGGACCGGCCGTCCGGGACTGGCCCTGCTCGCGCTGTCCCTGCTGGCCGCGGTGCTCGGACTGTGCGCACGCTTCACGGCGGCCCCCGGCACGGCCGTCCTGTGCTGGCTGTTCCTCAACGGCTTCGCCATACCGCCCGCGGGCACCCTCACCTGGGCCGGCCCCCGCGACACCACATGGCTCGCCTGCCTGCTCACCGCCACGCTCGTCGGCACGTCCCTGGCCCGCGTAGCCCACGCCCGCGCCGCGTACCGCCGCCTGGCGCCCGGACGCGCCGGGCAGGACGGCGGGCGGGGCGACGGACCGTACGGCTCCTGACCGTCCGGTCCGCCGCCTGCTCCTCGTTACGGCTCGCTCAGCCCACCGGCCGCTGCCACCACGCGGCCGTCGCGTCGCGCAGGGTGTTGGTGCCGCAGTGCACCTCGCCCATGCCGAGGTGGTACGTGTACCAGTCGTCGATGTACGACACCTTCAGACCGGCCTGCCGGTACGCGGCGTTGACGGCCTGCGTGAAGATGTCCTTGCCGCCGATGACGGGCCCCCACTGGCGCGGGGCGAGGTAGCGGTCGCGTCCCAGGAGCACGCCGTTGACCGCGCCGGGGACGTATGCGCTGGTCATCACCGTCGCCGCCGCCTTCGTACGCGAGCCGGCCGGGTTCTCGGCGAGCCACTTCTGCTGGCCGCGGTCCCCGAGGCTGTCCACGAGGCCGGACCCGGCACCCATACGCGTCAGACGCGGCACGGGGATCTCGTCACCGTCGGCGGTCATCACCTCCGACTCGCGGGTGTACAGGGCCGGCACCCGCACGATCTCCCCGTCGGTGATCCCCGTTTCCCGCTTCAGGATCTCCAGGTTGGCAGCGATGCGTCGTGCGGCCATCTCGTTGTCGGCCACCAGATGCTTGGAGGCGAGCGCCTGGTCGATGGTCTCCTTGGGCGCCGGGCTGTCGCTCCGGCCCGGGACGGAGAACATCTTCGTCTTGCCGTGGCCGTCGCGCTTGGCGTCGCGCAGCAGCCGCAGCCCCGCCTCCGGATCGGCGACCCCCATGCGCCAGCCGCGCGGCGTGTCGGCGGGCAGGAACTGCACGAACTCGTCGACGTGCCCCACGCCCAGCCAGGAGGTGTCCAGCAGCAGCGGGTCCTGCAACCCCTGCGACTTCAGCATCGTCCGCATCACCTTGGACGGCCGCGCCCCGCTGTCCTTGCGCTCGCCCATGATGATCCGCCCGGCCGGGAAGGAGCGCCCGCCGTGCGCGTAGGGCGGGATGGTCTCCAGGTTCCCCATGGAGTTGAGCGACCAGTCGTCGGGCTTGCCCGGGTCGTTCACCTGCACCACACCGATGTCCCGGCCGCGCACCTTCTCGAACAGCTCCCGGCCCGCGTCCCGGTCCGGCTGGGCGGACCGCAGCATCACGCGCATCACGTGCCGCCGGCCGCCCGGCCCGGTCATGCTGACGTAGGCCGGTTCGACGAAGTCCTGGGCCCAGGGGTCGGCGTACTTCTTGAATTTGACCAGGGGCGCGGTGATTCCGGCCTTCTTGACTTCCTTGCCGAGTTCAGCGACGAACTTCTGCTGAAGACGGCTGTACGGGCCCTCGCCCTGGACCTCGGTCACCATCACCTGCTGGGTGTTCTGCAGGTGATGGTGGGTCAGCAGCGGCGCGACACGCAGGGTCACGGCATCGGAGGTGGACGTCCGCCCGGCCGTCACCGTCAGCCGGACCACCGCACGGCCGTCCCACTTCGTGCTGTCCCGGACGACATCGGTGCCCTCGACACCGAACTCGACACCGGCACGGAGCTCGTCGGCGGTCAGCCGGGTCTTGGACGTCACCGCTGTCCACTTGCCGGAACGCTTGAGGAAGAGGCGGGCGTGCTCGCCTCCCGTGGTGACCTTCAACCGGCCCTGGGCGTCCGCGGGGAGGCCGGGCAGAGGCACGGAACGAACCCGGGCGAGGTCGGCGGCATCCGCGCTGCCGTTGACCTTCGTGTCGGAGCCGTCGTTGCACGCGGCCAACTTGGCGTCGGACAGCGGCTTGCCGCCGGGCCCGGTCACCGGGCACCGCTTGCTGTCGTCGTCGATGTTGGGCAGGTAGACGGCCCCACGCCCGACGGACCAGCTGTCCTCCCCTTTCTTGTCGCTGCCACCGGTGACATCGACCCGTCCGTCGCGGTTCACGTCCGCGCGCAGATCGGCACGACCGGCCGCGTCGGCAGCAGAAGCGGAGCCGACCGGCCCGGCCAGCACGGTTCCGGCCGCGGCGAGAGCCAGGACCACCGACCCGGCCGGATACAGGCGTATACGTGTACGTGAACGCACGGCGCATTCCCTTCAGTTGGGGGGTGACGCCGTGCAAGAGGAGGAAGAGTGCCTGTGCGTTCCCTGTGGGGCGAGAGCTCCTACCTGGGTATGACGCGGCCGGGCGTTCTCAGGCCAGGAAAGGCTTGCTGACCTGCTGCGGAGCGGCCTCATGACTTGAGGGCGTGCTGGAGTGGGTGCCCGCTGTTCCCCATTTCCCCGCAGTATCTGGCAGGCATCTGGCCCGGAAGCGCGTTCAGGTGGCTTAGATGTTGTTTTGGTTGGTGAGTCGGCGGTAGCCGACGAAGGCGAGGAAGTGCTCGGGCTTGTGTTCGTATCGGCGGTGCAGGCGTCGGCAGCCGACCAGCCAGGACACGGTCCTTTCAACGACCCAGCGGTGGCGGCGCCCAGCCGTGTGGAGGACTCGATGCCTTTGCGGGCGATGCGGTGGCCGACACGGCGTTGGCGAAGCTACCGCCGTAGGTGGTCGTAGTCGTAGCCCTTGTCGACATGCAGCTTGGCCGGGCGCCGACGACGCGGGCCACGCCGGGAACGGATGGGCGGGATACCACGCACCAGGGGCTGCAGACCGAGGCGGTCATGCATGTTGGCACCGGAGATGCCCAGTGACAGGGGTAGTCCGTTCCGGTCCGTGATGAGGTGGATTTCCGATCCGCTCTTGCCGCGGTTGGTCGGATTCGGCCCGGTCAGTGGCCCCCTTTTGTCGCCCGCACACTGACCGAGTCGATCGCGCACCGCGACCAGTCCAGCTCACCCCTTGCGCCGAGTTCGCCGAGGACGACCCGGTGCAGCCTGGCCCAGACCCTCTCCCGGCTCCACTGGGCGAAGCGCCGGTAGACGGTGGGCCAGGCCGGGCCGAACACCGGCGGCAACTGCCGCCACGTGCAGCCTGAAGTGGCCACGAAGATGATCGTCGCCAGGGTCTCGCGGTCACCGGCCCGCCGTCGGCCACCGCCCTGCGGACGCTTCACCTCCGTCGGCGGCACCACCCGCCGACACAACACCCATAACTCGTCCGGCACCAACCGCTCAACCAGATCCTTCATACATCGTTCAACGAATGATCACGCCGCCTGCCTCAGCCGAGCCCGGCCAATTCGGCGATCGCTCCGCCGAGCCATGAAGACCACTGGCCGGATCGTCCATGTGATGCGGGTGCTGGCGTGGGTAGGCCTCAATACGGCAGGGGCTGTCGCCCCAGTACCCGTGAGAACCCTTCCCCTCTTGCCATCGGGCAGGGACGTCTCCTCATGCTCCGATTGCGGCGAGAACCCGATCCGTGTGCGACAGCCCCTCCAGCACGATATGGGCGCCGGCTGCGTGCAGGTCGCTCGCCGAGGTACGGCCCGTCGCGACCGCCACCACTCGAACTCCGGCCTCTCGGCCTCCTGCAACGTCCGCCGGGGTGTCCCCCAGGAACACCGCGCCGTCGGGGGACACATTCGCCCGTTCGAGGGCGGCTCGCAGGAGCTCGGGCCGCCCCTCCCCGTCTTCGCCGTACGCCCCTTCGTCGAGCCGTACGTAGGCATTGAGGCCGAACACCGCGAGCTTCACCTCGGCGGCCCGGCGGACGTTGCCGGTCACGACTGACTGGCGCACGCCCTGGTCCGCGAGTGCCGCGAGCACTGCCCCGGCACCAGGCAACGCGTGGCCTCTCTTGCGCATCTCGGCTGCCCGCCGGACGTGCACGTCACCGAGCGCGTCAGCGAACCGGGTGAACAGAGTCTCGTCATAGACGACGTCATGCAGTCGGGCTGTCTCCTTCAGGATCACCCGCTCCGTCGCCCCGGTCACCGAAGCCTGCTCCCGTAGCGCCACACCTGTCACCTGCTCGAACGCCTCGCCCCACAGCTCACCGCCGAGTCCCCGCGTCGCCATCAACGTGTGGTCGATGTCCCACAGCACGAGTTCAGGCACCAGCGCCTCCCCTCTTCACGAACTCCCGGTCCCCACGCAGCGGGCACCCTACGCTCAGAGCGAGGAGTGGGCGCGTGGTTGCAGCAGACCTCCCGATCGGGGACAGGATCAGGCACTACCGCGGCGGACGTCGCCAAGATGCGGTCGCCGGGTTGGTCGGCATCTCACCCGACTACCTGTCTCAGATCGAACGGGGTCTCAAGGTGCCGTCGCTGCCCATCCTCTACGCCCTCGCGCAGGAGCTTGGCGTACCCACCTCCGCGTTGCTGTCGGAGCAGCCGCCGGACGAGGAGGAGCCGACGTACACAGCGGAGACCGCTGTCGGTCGGGCACTCTTCGGCTGCGGCCCCGATCTTAGAACCCCGCCCGTGCCGACATCCGAGCTGCGGGACCGGGTGGACGCCGCGTGGCAGAGTTGGCAGACCGCACGTGACCGTTTCTCCAAGGCGGCCGACGCCCTGCCCGGGCTGGTCACCGACGTCGAACACGCCTTACGCGCCGCTCGGGCCGGCACGGACCCAGCGGAGCGCCGCGCCGTACTCCGAGCGGCCGCGGACATGTACTGCCTGCTGCGCTCGTATCTGCGCCGCACCGGCCGTGTAGACCTTGCCACCCTGGCGGCCGACCGGGCCATGCGCGCCGCCGAGGACGCCGACGACCCGCTCCGCATCGCCGCCGCTCAGTGGAACCTCGGCCATGTATTGCTGGCCGCTGGCCGGCCCGCCGAGGCAGAGGAACTGGCACTGCGGGCGGCTGAGCAGGTTGCCACCGCGCGGATGCCGCAGGTCGAGAGGGTGGCGATGGAGGGTGCCCTGCAGTTGGTCGCCGTGGTGGGGGCCGCGCGCCGACGCCAATGGTGGGCAGCGAGAGAGCGGCTCGCCCGGCATGTGGCGCCCGCGGCGCGCGCTGTTCCCGACGCGAGCAACATCGGCTGGACGGTGTTCGGGCCGACGAACATGGCGCTGCACGCCTTGAGCATCGAGATGGAAGCGGGCGAGACCAGCGAGGCCCTGCACACCGCGGACGCCATCGACACGAGCGGGCTGCCTTCGCTGGAGCGCGAGTTCACGTTCGGTCTGGAGGTGGCGGCCTGCCACAGCCAGCGCCGGGACACCGCCGCGGCGCTGCTCGCCCTCCTCGGCTTGGAGGCGATCGCCCCGGAGGACCTGGCCCGGACGCCACTCGCGCGGCAGTTGGTGCTCACGGTGATCCGACGAGGCCGGGCCATGCACGCGCGGCAGGCCGAACAACTGGCGGTGCGCATCGGCCTCGTGTAGGCCGCCGAGCCCGTGGTTCGCCCGAACTGTCAGCTCGGGTCGGCGGGATCACACCTCCCTAGGGTCCCGTGTATGAGGCGGACCACATGCGACCGGGGAGGCGTGAGCATGACCAGCGACCACAGCCGACGGGCCTCAGCGCCCGGTGGGGCTGCATCAGGAGTACTCGTGCACCCCACGGAGGAACGCCGACTGGCTTCGGAACACTGGCTCTTGTCGACCCTGCCGGCCCCGCTCCGGCGCCGGGCCCGGCTGGAATGGGAACAGCACCACGTGGCGATGATGCCACTGGGCACGCTTTTCTCGGCAGTACGGATCCCCAGCCGCTTGGTAGTCGCTCTGGCTGGAAGCAGCGAGGCGGACTGCTTGGACACCTTCCTGGCCGAGGCCCTCGGCGGCGGGCCGGTCATCTGTGATCCGCACTTCTCGCGGCTCTATGCGCTGGTGCCTGCCCGCATGCCGGCGACGCTGCACCAGGTTGCCGACACGTGGCGGGCCCTGGAGGTCGACTGCCTTGGGCGCGGCAGCTACCTGGGAGTGCCGCGGCTGGACGCCGTGAAGAGGGAGCACGCATTCGCCTGCTACTGGTCGGTGCCGATGGACTCGACGGGGATGTTGTGCAGTCCACTCACGGTCGTGCGGTTGATCGCCGCCGGAAAGCACTGCTTGGCCATGGAGCGTGAGGCATGACGGCCAACGGCCACCCGTCATTCGTCGATGCCCCGTGGGCGGACGCGTTCGTGCACCTGGCAGACCACTGCATCGCCTGCATCACGTGCTCCGCCATGGACGAGGAGGGAACGAACCTCGGTCTCCTCTGCGCGGAAGGCGAACGACTGAACAAGGAGTTCCGGCAGGCTCGGCGCGCCTGACCTGTCCCAGCGCCGCCGCCCCGTGCCTCCGACCGAGTCGAGGGCGGGTAGCTCGGGCGTGGTTGTGGCACGCCAGCACTTCGCCCTGAACTACGTCAACTGAAGGACCGCGGCGATCGAATGGCATGCGATTGCCGCTTGAGCCGGTGGGCTATGAAGCACTCATGGGTCTGACTGGTCAACTGGCGACGCTGCTTGGCGTGGCGTTGGGCGCTGTCCTGTCGATGGCGACAACCATGATCGTGGAGAAAGCCCGATGGCGTCGGGAGCAGTCCGTCCGGTGGCACGAGCGTCGCCTGAGTGCGTACGCGGAGTACGCCCACGCCGTGAAGGACCTCGCACACCGCTACCGGCGCATCGCGGTCGCCAAGGGCATTGCTGCGAGCGGAGCCGCGCCGCTGGAGCCCACCGATGAGGTCCTCGCCGAGGTGGCGGAAGCCGAGGTGCAACGCTCGGCGCTCGCGGAGACGGTGTGGCTGCTGGGGGACGTCAGGACGAACACGGCCGCTGTCAGGCTGAACCACTGCCTGTGGCACCTGGAGTGGCTGGCCCGTGAACTCCCGACAAGAGGAGAGGGGGGCTGGGACCAGGCCTACGAGGACTTCCGACAAGCACGGCAGCGCTTCCTGGAACTGGCTCGTGTCGGTCTCGGCGTGCGAGGGACGCGCATAGCGGAGCCAGTCCCCTGGCCGCCACCTTGGAAGGGCGACCTCACGCAGGACACCCGGCGCTGACCATCGAGCCTGCGGATGGGCAAAAAGGCTGGCGCATGCTCCAGCACTTCCCCGGATACCCGGGCTGCCCGACCGTGGACGACAACGGCGAGGCCATCGGCAGAGCGCAGGACAGGGTCACCACCCCGTCAACAGCAAATGGTTGAGCAGCAACGCAAGCGCCACCTGCCCGGTGAGCCACGCGCGCGGGTGGGGAAGCAACGCGCAGGACGGGAGAAGCCACACCGCGAAGGGCAGCCAGATGCGTTCCGTCTCCGCCTTGCTCATGCCGGACAGGTCGGCGACCAGCAGGGCGAGGAGCGCGGCGGAGACGAGGAGCGCGAGGCGGGCCGCCGCGGCACTGTCGGCGCGGCGGTGGAGCAGCACCGCACCCGTCCGGCGCAGCCCCGCCGCCGTCGCCAGGCCCGTGATGAGCACCGTGCAGGCCAGATTGGCCCATACCCAGTAGCCGTAGGGGCGGATGCCGCCCGCGCCCTGGTGGTAGCGCGTCACCAGCAGGCGGTACGCCTCCCACCAGTCGAACCCGGCGAGCGTGAACGCCGCCGGGACCACGGCCAGTCCGGCGAGCAGCGGCACCAACAGGGCGGGGCGTTCCCGGACTCCCTGCCGGCCCAGCACCAGGACCGCCGCCGCGATCAGTGCGACGAGCGTGAGGCCGTACGACAGGTAGCAGGTCAGGCCGAAGAGGAGGCCGGACGCCCCCGCCCACCACAGGGACCGTCTCGTGACCGTAAGCGCCAGCAGCGCCACCGCCCACGCCGCCACTGCCGCGAAGTACGCGTCGGCCGACGTGCCCATCCACACCGCCGCCGGGGCCAGGGCGAGGAAGGGGGCCGCCCGGCGGGCGAGGGTCTCGTCGGCCAGGAGGCGGATCGTGAACAGCACGGCGACGCAGGCCGTCGCCCCGACGGTGATGCACCACATGCCCGCCCAGCCGCCGCCTCGCAGGCCGATCCGGTCGAGCAGGACGAAGGTGAGTGTGGCGGCGGGCGGGTGGCCGGCGATGTGGGCGGGCCAGTTGTCGGGGGAGTCGAGGAGGATGTGGTGGGTGAAGTCCCGTAGCGCTTCGGGGATGCCGTCGAAGCGGTCGATGACCTGGAGGTACTCGTAGCGGGTGGTGAGCCGGTGCGCGATGCCCCGGTCCCAGCCGTCGATCAGGGCCAGGGAGAAGATCCACGTCGTGGCCGCGCCCCAGGTCACAGGGAGCAGAGCCCGCCAGGGGAGCCGGGCCGCGAGGGCGGGGCCGTACGCCACGGTGGCGATCGCCAGGAGTACGGCCGCCGGGGTGCCGGGGCCCAGGTGAGGGCCCCAGGACGCCAGCAGCGGGGGCCAGTCGACGAACAGGGTGCGACTGGTGCTCTGGATGTGGCGGCCGACCAGGACGGCGGCCGTCACGAGCAGCACGGCGGCCCCGGCGGCGTACAGGTCACGGCGCAGGTCAGGGCGGAGGGAGCGGGTCACAGCGGAACGCTAGGCCGACGGGGCGGGCGCGGGCCGCCGTCCGGGCCGGACGTCAGCCTTTCGTCATGGGTTGCGCACCCTTTCCCGGGGTGATCCCGGCCTACCGTCAGGACATGCGCGACCCCGACGTCCCCCGGCTTCCCTCCTCGCCCGGCTTCTGGCGCAGCCCCCTGCGCGGCCCCTGGCTCACCTCCGTGCTGGGCCTCGTCCTGCTCGCCGGCATCACCGTGCTGTTCGTGACGGGCCTGATCTCGTACGCCGCCTACAACCCGGGCCTGTCGCCGGTGAACGACAAGACCCCGGACAAGGGCATCCTCGGCTTCTACCTCTTCGCCTGGCCGACGCGTCCGCACTGGCTGTACCGGCTCAACCAGGGCGTCCACGTCACCCTCGGCATCACCCTGATCCCCGTCCTGCTCGCCAAGCTGTGGTCCGTGGTGCCTAGGCTGTTCGCGCTGCCGCCGGCGCGCTCGTTCGCGCACGCCCTGGAGCGGATCTCGCTGGTGCTGCTGGTCGGCGGTGGGCTGTTCGAGTTCGTGACCGGTGTGCTCAACGTCCAGCTCGACTACGTCTTCCCCGGCTCCTTCTACCCGCTGCACTTCTACGGAGCGTGGGTGTTCTTCGCCGCCTTCGTCGCCCACGCGCTGCTGAAGATGCCCACGGCGCTGCGCAACCTGCGGCACCTGCGGGAGGAGAGGAACGACCTCGTGTCGCCGCGCCCCGCCGAGCCGACCGTCTCCCGCCGGGGCGCCCTGTGGTTCGTCGGGGGCGGCTCGCTGCTGCTCTTCGTGACGACGGTCGGGCAGAACTTCGACGGTCCGCTGCGGCGCACCGCCCTCCTCGCACCGCACGGCGGCGGCGATCCCGGCAGCGGCCCGAACGGCTTCCAGATCAACAAGACCGCCGCCTACGCCGGGATCAGCGCGGCCGAGTCCGGCGAGGAGGCCTGGCGGCTCGTCATCACCGGGCGCACGGGCACCGTCCGCCTCAGCCGCGCCCAGCTCGCCGAACTCCCCTTGCACAGCTCGGCGTTGCCCATCGCCTGTGTGGAGGGCTGGTCGACGTCGGACCAGTGGTGGCGCGGGGTGCGACTGCGCGATCTCGCGGCCCTCGTCGGCTACGACGTCGGCGACCCGCCGGACCTGTTCGTCGAGTCCCTCCAGCGGCACGGCGCCTTCCGCAGCGCCGCCCTGCGCGCCAACCAGGTGGCCGACCCGCGTTCCCTGCTCGCCCTGTACGTCAACGGCGAGGAGCTGTCCCCCGACCACGGCCACCCGGCGCGGATCATCGTGCCCGCGGCACCCGGTGTGCTGAACACCAAGTGGGTGGCCCGGATGACCTTCGGAGACCTGTGATGCGCCGCCCGCGACTCATGCGCCGCCCGCCACTGATGCGCAGGCCGCTGCTCCCCCTCGGAAGCCCCTTCCAGCTCCTCCTGCTCGCCTGCTCGTTCGCGCTCGCCGCCTACGCGGGCGTGCGGCTGCTCGCCGGTGACTGGTTCGGCGTGGCGCTGTGGTTCGTGGGCGCGGCGCTGCTGCACGACCTCGTGCTGCTGCCGTTGTACGCGGCCCTGGACCGGGCGGTCGTACGAGGGCTCGGCGCGCACCGGGAGTGGGTGCCGTACGTGCGCGTACCGGCGGCCCTATCCGGGCTGCTGCTCCTCGTGTGGTTCCCGCTGGTCAGCGGCATGGTGGAGCGGCGCTACCGGTCCGCAACCGGCCTGCCGGCGGACGTGTTCCCCGCCCGCTGGCTGCTGATCACCGCCGTCCTCTTCGGCGGCTCGGCGCTGCTGCTGGCTGTGCGGCTGCTGCGGGTGCGCAGGGCGGCGAAGCGGCGGCCGTCGGCGGTCCACTGACCGGCCCGCGTCCAGCCCCGGGCGTACCGGAGCAGGGCGGGTGTGCCGAGCCGCGCCCAGGGGAAGGCGTCGCCGGTGCCGCGTGCGTCCGTGCGGCCGACGACCCGGACCTGGGCGCGTTCGTCCACGTCCACCGGCGCGGTCTCGGCGATCAACAGGCCGCCGGGGCGCAGGAGTCCGGCGACCCGGTCCAGCAGGGCACGGGGGTTGCCGCCGATGCCGATGTTGCCGTCCATGAGCAGGACGGTGTCCCAGCGGCCCTCGCCGGGCAGCGGTTCGAACACCGAGCGCCGCAGCGCCTGGCCTCCCGTCCGTACGGTGTGGTCGACGGCGGCGGCGCTGACGTCGATGCCGAGTACGGGCCGGCCCCGGGCGGCGAGTTCCGCCACCAGCCGCCCGGGCCCGCATCCCACGTCCAATACGGTCCCCTCGCACCGGTCCAGCACGCCCCGGTCCACCGCGTCGGCCCGCGCACACCAGCGCTCCACCTCCAGCGGCAGCAGCCAGCCGTCGGCCCGCCGCAGGAACAGCGGCCCGCGACCGGCGCGCAGGGCGGCGGCGTAGGGGTCGGCGGCCGCCCAGGCGACGGCGGTGACGGGCGGGGCGCTCATCGGGGCCCGGCCGGGCGGGAGGCCGGCGCCATGGCAGGCCGGGAGCCGGCGACGGGGCCGGACGCCCCACTCGCCGCACACCGAGCCAGCCGCGCCGCGAACCGCCCGTCCGGGGCGAGCGCGGCGACGGCGTGGGCGTCGGCCGCCGTGTCGACGTCGCGCAGGCGGGGCAGGTCGCCCACCCGCAGGCCCGCCGCGACGAGCCGGTCCCGTTGGACGGCCCCGGTAGCGGCGGTCGACATGGGCACGCCCCGCAGCAGGGCGGGGTCGGGGCGGGCCAGGCCGAGGGCCCAGAAGCCGCCGTCCTCGGCCGGTCCGAACCAGGCGTCGCAGCCGGTGAAGTCCACGGTGAGCAGCTCCGGCGTCACCTGCGGCGTGTCCATGCCGATGAGCAGGGCCGGGCCGGTACAGCGCGCGAACGCGTCCGCCAGCCGCTCGTCGAGCCCGCCCGCGCACTGCGGTACGACGTCGAAGCCGGGCGGCAGCCAGGGCCCGGGCTCCCCGTCGAGGACGAGGACCCTGCGGCCGGCCGGGACCGCCGCGACCGCGTCCAGGGTGTCGGCGAGGGACGCCTCGGCGAGGGACGCGGCCTGACGGGGCGTGAACGGCGGGGTGAGCCGGGTCTTGACCCGGCCGGGGCGCGGCTCCTTGGCGATGACGAGCAGGGTGGTCACGGGCAGGGTGGTCACCGCACGCTCCTTTCCACGGCCGGAGTCCCGCCGGGCGCCTCGCCCAGCACCCGGCTCATGTCCCGTACTGCCTGCCAGGTGCCGCGCCAGGTGCCCGTCACCTTCGAGGCCCCGGTGCGCGGCAGATACGGCACGTCGTGCTCGGTGATCCGCCAGCCGGCGTCGGCCGCGCGCACCACCATCTGGAGCGGATAGCCGCTGCGCCGGTCGGTGAGACCGAGGGCGAGCAGCGGCTCGCGGCGGGCGGCGCGCAGGGGACCGAGGTCGTGCAGCCGCAGCCCGGTGCGGCGCCGCAGCATCCGCGCGAGCGCGAGGTTCCCGGCGCGGGCGTGCGCGGGCCAGGCGCCCCGGCCCTGCGGACGCCGCCGGCCGAGCACGAGGTCGGCCTCGCCGCCCCGCACCTCGCGCACGAAGGGGACGAGGAGCGCCGGGTCGAGGGAGGCGTCGCAGTCGCAGAAGCACACCACGTCGGCGGTGGCGGCCGTCAGCCCGGCGTGGCAGGCCGCGCCGAAGCCCCGGCGCGGCTCGGACACGACCGTCGCGCCGAGCGCGCGGGCGACCCGGGCCGAGCCGTCGGTGGAACCGTTGTCGACGACGAGTGCGCGCCAGCCCGGCGGGATCCGTTCGAGCACCCAGGGCAGGGCCTCGGCCTCGTTCAGGCAGGGCAGCACCACGTCGACGTCCGAAGGAGTCGTCGTCACGGTCTCACCCTACGAACGCGAAACAGGCATACCGGACTCCGGCTCCTTACGAAACGCGGACGTCGGCGGCCGGGGAGGCGTGCGGACGGGTCACCGGCGGCGGCCCGGTGCGACGCTGGAGCCATGCAGCAGCCCCATCAGCACGAGGAGACCCCCGGCGGGTCCCCGAGGGTCCTGGTCGTCGACGACGATCCGACCGTCGCCGAGGTCGTCGCCGGGTATCTGGACCGCGCCGGGTACGTCGTGGACCGCGCCGACGACGGCCCGACCGCGCTCACCCGCGCCGCCGCGCACTGGCCGGACCTGGTCGTCCTCGACCTGATGCTGCCCGGGATGGACGGCCTGGAGGTGTGCCGGCGGATGCGCGGACACGGGCCGGTCCCGGTCATCATGCTCACCGCCCGAGGCGACGAGGACGACCGCGTGCTGGGCCTGGAGGTCGGCGCCGACGACTACGTCACCAAGCCGTTCAGCCCCCGCGAACTGGTGCTGCGCGTGGAGTCGGTGCTGCGCCGCAGCCGGCCCGCCGTCCCCGGGCACCGGCTGGGAGCGGCCGGTCTGACCGTCGACCCGGCAGCCCGCCGGGCCACCAAGAACGGCACCGAACTCGCCCTCACCCTGCGCGAGTTCGACCTGCTCTCCTTCTTCCTGCGGCATCCCGGGCGGGCCTTCGGCCGGGAGGACCTGATGCGCGAGGTGTGGGGGTGGGACTTCGGCGACCTGTCGACCGTCACGGTCCACGTCCGCCGCCTGCGCGGCAAGGTCGAGGACGACCCGGCCCGGCCCCGATTGATCCAGACCGTGTGGGGCGTGGGCTACCGCTTCGACGCCACAGGAATGACCGGAGAGGAGGCCGGATCGTGAACGACACCCTCCTCATCGCCGTGTACGCCTTCGCCGGTGCCGCGGCCACCGGCTTGGCCGGGGCCGGGGCGCTGCGCCTGATCCGGCGTCGGTCGCTGACCGCCTCGCTCGCCGTGGTCGCGGGGGTCGGGGTCGTCGCGATGCTCGCGGGCACGCTCGCCGTCGCCTGGGCGATGTTCCTGTCGCCGCACGACCTGTCCGTCGTCACGACCGTCGTCGCCATGGCGGCCGTCGTCTCCCTGGCCACCGCGCTGCTGCTGGGCCGCTGGGTCGTCGCCCGCAGCCGCGAACTCGCCGTGGCCGCACGCTCCTTCGGCGACGGCGGGGACTTCGCCGCCCCCGACGGCCCGACCACCGCCGAACTGGACCACCTGAGCCGTGAACTGGCCGCCACCAGCGCCCGGCTCGCCGAGTCCCGGGAGCGGGAACGCGCGCTGGAGGCGTCCCGGCGGGAGCTCGTCGCCTGGATCTCGCACGACCTGCGCACCCCGCTGGCCGGTCTGCGCGCCATGTCGGAGGCCCTGGAGGACGGCGTCGCCGCCGACCCCGGCCGCTATCTGAAGCAGATCCGCACGGAGGTCGAACGCCTCAACGACATGGTCGGCGACCTCTTCGAACTCTCCCGCATCCACGCCGGCGCGCTCGCCCTGGCCCCCAGCCGGATCTCCCTGTACGACCTGGTGGGCGACGCGCTGGCGGGAGCGGACCCGCTCGCCCGGGAGCACGGGGTGCGGCTGGTGGGCGGCCGTATCGAGCCGGTTCCGGTGGAGGTGGACGGCAAGGAGATGAGCCGGGTGCTGGGCAACCTGCTGGTCAACGCCATCCGCCGGACCCCGGCCGACGGCACGGTCGCCGTCACCGCGGAACGCTCCACCGAGGGCGTGGTGCTGTCCGTGACGGACGGCTGCGGCGGCATCCCCGACGAGGACCTGCCGCGCGTCTTCGACACCGGCTGGCGCGGCACGCACGCCCGGACGCCCCCGGCGGGAGCGGGTCTCGGCCTCGCCATCGTCCGGGGGATCGTGGAGGCGCACCAGGGCCGGGCCACCGTACGGAACATCCCCGGCGGCTGCCGTTTCGAGGTGGTGCTGCCCGCCGCCGCTTCGTAACACGGGCAGCACCACCGGTCTTTCACGAGCCGGGCCCGTCGGGGCCGACGGCTCCTACGCGTCCCGCATCCCGGCCCGCGCGAACTCCGCCATGCCGTCCTCGAATCCGACGTCCGGCTTCCAGCCCAGCGCGTCCCGCAGCCGCGCGGAGTCGGCGGTGATGTGCCGTACGTCCCCGAGCCGGTACTCGCCGGTGACGACGGGCTCGGGCCCGCCGTACGCGGCGGCGAGCGCCCAGGCCATCTCCCCGACGGTGTGCGGGTCGCCGCTGCCGGTGTTGTACGCCGTGAGCACGCCCGGGGCGGCGTCCGCCTCCAGGGCCGCCGCATTGGCCTCCGCGACGTCCCGGACGTGCACGAAGTCCCTGCGCTGCCGCCCGTCCTCGAACACCCGCGGGGCCTCGCCCCGGGCGAGCGCCGAGCGGAAGAAGGAGGCGACACCGGCGTACGGGGTGTCGCGGGGCATGCCGGGCCCGTACACGTTGTGGTAGCGCAGCGACACCGCCGAGCCGCCCGTGCAGCGGGCCCAGGCGGCGGCCAGGTGCTCCTGGGCCAGCTTGGTCGTCGCGTACACGTTCCTCGGGTCGGCCGGGGCGTCCTCGCCGACCAGCCCGGGGACGAGGTCCGCCCCGCACACCGGGCACGGCGGCTCGAACCGGCCGGCGTCGAGGTCGGCGACGGCACGCGGCCCGGGCCGTACGACCCCGTGCCGGGGGCACTCGTACCGGCCCTCCCCGTAGACCACCATCGACCCGGCCAGCACGAGACGCCGTACCCCCGCCTCCGCCATGGCGGCGAGCAGTACAGCGGTCCCGAGGTCGTTGTGGGAGACGTACTCCGCCGCGTCGGCGACCCCGTCGCCGAGCCCGACCTTCGCGGCCTGATGGCACACGGCGTTCACACCGGCCAGGACACGGTCGACGGCGGTCGGGTCCCGCACGTCGTCGGCGGTGTCCTCCCGCACGTCGAACACGACCGCCTCGTGCCCGCGCTCCCGGAGGGCGGCGACCACATGGGACCCGATGAACCCGGCACCGCCGGTGACCAGTACGCGCATACGGCCACGCTAGGCCCGCTACCCCGCCGCACGACGCGACCGCGCCCGCACGTCATGACTCCGTAAGGTCGACCACGGTCACGGTCACAGCGACGCGGTCTGTGAAGCCGTCGCCCACGCGAACCCGTCCGGGTCGGTGAAGGGCCCGGCGTCGCCGTTCACCGTCAGCCGGTGCGATCCGGTCCCGTCGGGAGAGACCCCGACGAGCTTGGCCAGGCCCCGCCGCTTGTACAGCGCCAGCTTGACGGCGCCCGACCCGGTGTCGAACTCGACGTACTTGCTGCCGAAGCTCTTCGCCACGGGGAGGCCGTGCTCGACGTAGAACCGCTTGCTCCCGCCCATGTCCGCGACCCCCAGCAGGAGCACGATCTCGTCGATCCGCCGGGTGGCCGGGCCGGTGTCCTTCTTCGACGACGACGCGATCTGCCAGATCGTCCCGTCCGGTGCCTGCACGACGCCCCCGTACCCCCACAGCGACCTGGCGGCGGGCTTCAGCGTCGTGGCACCGGCGTCCACGGCGGCCTCGACGAGCGCGTTGACATCGGCCGGCTGCGCCACCACGAGCGACAGCGTGAACCCGCGAAAGCCGGTCGTCGGAGCCTCGGAGCCCCGCACGCGCACCTGTCTGTCCAGTCCGAACGCGCTGCTGTAGAAGCGGCGGGCGGCGGCGGGGTCGTCCACCTCGAGGGTGACGGATTCGATGGAAGTCATGCCACTGACGCTAGGCGCGGCACGCACCCCGCGCTTCTCGATTCCTGACCGACGAGGAACGCCGAGAGGCCGCCCCCGGCCCACTTACCGGCTGTCCGCGCTCGGCAAGGATCTCCTGGACCTGCCAGGCGCGGTCGTAGGCGCGATCGTCCACAGGCACCCAGCCGAAGAGCAGGCGCATGTCCTCGACGCCCTGTGTGCGGTCGGCGGCGGAGCGAGCGCTGTAGAGGGCGTTGGCCGCGGCTGCCGTCGCAGCCGTCGGCATACCGACCACTCTCGTCCTCGGCCGTTGGCAGTTGCGGGGGGGGCTACGCGGGGCGGAAGAGACTGCTCGCGCCGGTCTGGCCCAAGCGGATGCGAGCTACCGGGCAGCACTTGATGCCGTGCGAGCACGAGCCGGTGCCTGAGAACGTCACCCCGTTTCCGGACGCCATCAACGACTTCATCCGGGCGGCGAGTGAGGCACTGCACCCCGCAGGGCCGCCCGCCCCATGAACCTCTTACCCCCCGCCGGAGCGAACGCTCAACTCCCGCCCCAGAGCATTCACTCCCGCCGGCCTCGGATCCACCGTCGTCAGCGCACGGGCCGCCGCCCCGAGCGCCGGGACACCCGTACGGCGAAGAAGATCACGTCGACGGCGAAGAGCGCGATGCCGATGGCCAGGAGATAGTCCAGGCCGTCCGCTGCCACGCCGATGATGCCCAGGGCGACGGCCACGAGGACGACCAGAAGGAAGAGCGCCATCACCGTGGACCACCTCTCCTGTGCCGCGTGCTCGCCGGTCACCCGCGGGCGAGCCGGCGTTCGCCCCCCGCCCCCGCCCGGAACGTCATGCCGTAGTGCTGGAAGATCTCCTCCTCCCGCTCGGCCGGAAGGACGTCGTCCGTCCCGATCGAGGGGGCCTTGCGCACCTGGCCCCTGGCGTAGGGCACCTTGACGTAGCCCGGTCCGAGAACGGCGTCGTCTAGGGGGACGAAGACCAGGCGCCGGCGGCTGGGCAGCCCGGTCCGGACGGTGGCCATGGCAGGTTCGTCGGTGGCGGTGTCCACGTAGACCGCTTCGAGCACGCCGATCTTGTGCTGCTTCGGGTCGAGCACCTCGTGGTCGCGCCATTCGCGGATGTCAGCTGACCGGATCATGCCGCACCCCCTGTCTGGTTCGCCCAATTCACCCTACTCCCGCCCGGGCCGGAGTACGGTGGGAAGAACGAGGACTTTCCGTATGCCGGAATTCTGACGGGTTCCGGACCGTGCACGCCATCCGTCCTCGCATGGGCAGCCCGTGATCCCGGCCGCGCATCCGCACACAGGCCGAGGAGCCACACATGCCGTCGCCGCACAGTCCGACCACGTCCAGGGCGGTCCCCCCGCCGGACCCCGCACCGTCGCCCCAGGCCTACGACGGGACGTCCCCCTTCCCGCAGCAGGACGGCCCGGCGCCCGCCCGCGACGGCGGTGAGCGGCTGTACGTCGCGGTGACCGGGGTGATCGTCGTCCTGCCGTTCGTGGCGATCGGTCTCGCCGGCCGGCTGCTGTGGGGGAGTCTCATCCATCCCGCCGACATCGTGCTCGCCCTCGTCCTGTACACGATCACGGGCCTCGGCGTCACCGTCGGCTTCCACCGCGGCCTCACCCACGGCGGCTACCGGGCCAACCGGCCCGTGCGCATCGCGCTCGCGGTGGCGGGCTCGATGAGTTTCCAGGGCGACGTCATCGGCTGGGTCGCCACCCACCGCCGCCACCACGCCTTCACCGACCGGCCCGGGGACCCGCACTCCCCGTACCGCTACGGCACGCATCTGCGCGGCCAGTTGCGCGGGCTGCTGCACGCGCACGTGGGCTGGCTGTTCCGCAACGACCGCACCCCCGCCGACCGGTACGCCCCCGACCTCCTCGCCGACCGCGACCTCCGTGCCATTTCCCGCGCCTTCCCGGCCCTGTCCGTCCTCACGCTCGCCCTGCCGTTCGCGATCGGCTGGGCCATCGGCGGTACCTGGCTGTACGGCGTGACGGCCCTGCTGTGGGCGGGACTGGTGCGCATCGCGCTGCTCCACCACGTCACCTGGAGCGTGAACTCCCTCTGCCACCTGATCGGTGAGCGCCCGTTCCGCACCCGCCGCCACGACCGGGCCACCAACCTGTGGCCCCTCGCCCTGCTCTCGTTCGGCGAGAGCTGGCACAACCTCCACCACGCCGACCCCACCAGCGCCCGCCACGGCGTCGACCGCGGTCAGGTCGACCCCTCCGCCGCCGTCATCCGCCTCCTCGAACGCCTCGGCTGGGTGCACGACGTGCGCTGGCCGACCGCGGAACGGGTCGCGGCCCGTCGGGTCTGACACCGCCCACCCGACCTCTCACGACAGTCGGCAGGAGCCCTCATGACCGTCGCGCCACAGCCCCCGCTTCCCTCCCACCCGGTCCTCCGGCTGCGTCTAGCGCCCCGCAGCGCCATGCCCCGGCCCATCGACGGCGCGTGGTGGCCCCGCTCCTACGACCTGCTCGCGGAACTCCCGTCGCTGCTCGCCGGGTTGCCGCGGGCCTGGGGCCACATCACCAGCGTCACCGTCAACGGGGGGACCTGGTCCACGGCACCGGGCCGGATGCTCGTCTTCAACCAGGTCGTGGGACTGCACAGAGCCCTCGCGGCGTCCGCCCCGCACACCGTCGTCCTGCTCGCCCCCGGCCGGGGCCGCTGGGACCTGCTGGTCGTGCCGCCGGACACGACCGAGGAGGCCGCGGAACCGCTGATGGCCGCCGCCGCGAGCGACCACGGGTGACCGCACCCGCCGGGCGGCGTCTCACCTCCGGCGGTGGCTGTCCTCCATGGACCGGCTGCTCTCCAGCCACGACCGTGCGGGTTCCGCCGGGCGGCTGGTGTCCACGGTGAGGTCGAGGCGGGTTCCCCCGTCGGGGCCCGCGGGATAGCTGCGCTGCTCGCTCGCGGCGAAGCAGAGGCGGAGGATCTCCGCGACCCGGCGGGCGACCTCGGGCGAGGCGGCGACGATGCGGACCTCGGCGTGCCCGTCCTGCCCGTCCGAGGGTGGTTCCGTGGACTGCATGGCGACCTCGGAGTTCGATGTCCCGGTGGGAAACGGCCGGATCTTTCACTCTACTCCGGGAACTCCGGGAACTCCGGGGTCTCCGGGCGCCGGCGGCCCGAGAGTACCGTGAAACAAGGAAGCCGCTCGGTTTCCGGATTCCCGGCATTACCCCCGGCAGGGCAGGCAGGCGAGAGCGATGTCCGACTTTGACTCCCCGCGTGTGACCAGGCTCCTGCCGGACGCCGTCCACCAGGCCGTGCGGCCGGGCACGGCCGTCGTACGGCTGGAGACGACACACGACCGGCAGGGCGTGCTCGACGGGGCGTGGTGGCCGCGCTCCCACGACATCGCCGCCGAGCTCCCCGGCCTGATCACCGCACTGACCGAGCACCTCGGGCCCATCACCCGTGTCGGCCTGGACGCCGGTGCCTGGGAAGAGCTGCCGACGCGGATGACCGTCGACGGCCGTGTCGTCCACATCGACCCCTCCCCGGTCGGCGACGACACCGTCCTCATCACCCGGGGCGGGCAGGACCTCTTCTCGCTCCTCGTGGTCCCGCCGCACGCGACGCCCGACGCCGCGCGCGCCGCCATGACCGAGGCCGTCCGCGTCGGCAGCCTGCGGCAGGCCGAACAGATCCTCATCGACACGGGCGCCGGGCGGGCGGACTGAGGAGTACGGTTGAGACACCGAGGATATTTCGCGCACCGGCTACCAGGCTCGTGTCGTTTTCGGCGATCGAAGATACCGGGCCGGTCGTGATCGGCCCGGGGCAGGGTTCGCGCCATGATTGCGACCGTTTCCCACGCCCTGACAGCCGAAGCCGATGACCGGTTCTCCTCGTCCTCTCCGCGTCTGTCGCTCGCTCCCGTCGGTCCCGCACCGCCGCTGCTGGACGGCGCCTGGTGGCCCCGCTCCCGCGACCTCGGGGCCGAACTCCCCTCCCTGATCGCCGTATTGGACCCGCTGTGGGGGCGGATCACCCGGGTCACGGTGAATCCCACCCACTGGCCGGCCGTTCCCCGCAAGGTGCCCGTCACCGGGCACGTGGTGAAGGTGGGCTGGTTCCTGGCCGAGCAGGACCCGCACGAACTGCTGCTGCTCTCGTACCGCGCGGGCCGCTGGAACCTCCTGGTGGTCCCGCCGCGGACGCCTCCCGAGTCGGCCGCCCGGCTGATGGCCGCCGCGAGCGACCCGCTCGGCACCTCGACCGCGAGCCGGTTGATGGAGGAGGAGGCACGCGTGCGGACGGCGTACGAGACCGACCGGGCCGTCGAGGCGGTCTGGGACTCCGAAGGCGGACAAGAGGCCCCGGCCCCCGCGGTGCCGCCGCAGCTGATGGGAAGGTGAGAACCGTGGAGACATTCGTGACCGTGGCCGCGATCCTGGGGATGATCGTTCTCGGGGTGTTCCTCATCCACCAGCTGAACGCCCAGCACAGCGACCGCATCGCCGCCTTCCACTACGGCCGCTCCGGTCTGCCCGTCGCGGGACCGGCACCGGCGGCTACGCAAAAGGCCCGGGGCCGTTTCTCCCGGCGCCGCACCCGACGGCCCGTCTGACGGTCTACGGTCGGCCCACGCGCGAGAGCACTCCCTCGCGCACCCGGTACTCGCTCGGACTGATGCCGTGCGCCCGCTTGAACGCGGCGCTGAAGGCGAAGGCGTTTCGGGGACGCGGTCGCGGAAATCGCCGGGGCACCGGCCGCGGCCTCCGCTACGTCCCGCTCACGCCGGAGGCGTACGCGCAGGAGCAGCGGGCGCAGGGTGTGCCGGAGGCGTGGGTGCAGCTGACGGTGGACCTGTACGACCACGTTCGTTCAGGCGGCCCAGGTCCCATCACTGGGCAAGTGCTCAGCCGGATTCGGCCACGGAACCCTCGGGCGTGTCGTGCCCGGCGCGGCGGCGGTACTCGGCGTTGATGCGCTGGGCTTCCTCGAGCTGGTCCTCGAGGATGACGATGCGGCAGGCGGCCTCGATCGGGGTGCCCCGGTCGACGAGCTCGCGGGCGCGCGCGGCGACGCGCAGCTGGTAGCGGGAGTACCGGCGGTGTCCGCCCTCCGAGCGCAGCGGAGTGATCAGACGAGCCTCACCGATGGCCCGGAGGAAGGCAGGGGTGGTGCCGAGCATCTCGGCGGCCCGCCCCATCGTGTACGCGGGGTAGTCGTCGTCGTCCAGACGATCGCTGAGCGGGGTATCTGCTGTCATGTCACCTCGTATGCAACGCACGCGTCGAGGGGCCCTGGTGCCGTACGGCACCAGGGCCCCGAAGGAAATTGAACACCATCTGTCGGCCCTAATGCTGCGCCGACCTTCTGTTTCCGCTACCGGCCCTGCAGGAGGGGGGATGCGGGGATCGCGGCTGCGTGACCGGGGACCACCTTCCAATCCGGGGTCTTGCGGTACCCGGCCGAGCGCTGCTCGGGCCGGGCGATCCTGATGGCGTCTGCTCCTCCGTCCTTCTTCGATCAGTGATCCGTGTCAACGAGAAAAAGGCTAACCGTGCCGGAGCCCAATGTCTACTCCGGCAAGAGTAGATTTTCGTTCGCTTCAGGCGCACATTGCTTGCGGCCCGCACGGGCGCGGCGAGACGACGACGAGGGCCCTGCCGACGCGCGTCGGCAGGGCCCTCATCGGGATCGGGGTGGGCGGTGGTCCGCCCGTCCTCATGCGTCCAGGGGTGCGGCGCCGAGCAGTGCCGACGCGGTCTGGAGCGGGGTGGCGGCGACGCGCACGGGCGCGGCGTCGGGGTGGGTGTGGCAGGTGAAGCCGAGGCGGGTCATGGCCCGGACGACCTCGGCGGCGGTGAAGTCGCGGGGGTCCTGCCGGGTGAGGACCTGACCCACCTGCTTGACGGGGTAGCGGCGGCGGCCGATGGTCACGGACTCACCCGTGACGAGTTCGGGCGTGATGCCCTTCATGGAGGCCAGCACCCCGTTCTTGGTCAGGTCGAACGGGTACCGGGCGATGACACAGCGCATGATGCCCCTCAGGGAGAAGGAGAACGGGCTGACCGGGCGAGGCGGATCAGCTGGAGAGGGCGAGGACGCCCGGGGTCCGGTCGTGCTCCCCGAGGGTGCCGATCCGGGTGACGGCGGAGGCGAACGGTCCGCCGAGGACGTCCCGCAGCCGGGTCCGGTCCGTGTACGTGGCGCTGCCGCGGTGCACGGCGAGTTCGGCCCGGGTGACCGAGCCCGTGCACTGGTCGTCCGCGTCGCACAGCAGGAGGTGGTCGACCCGGGCACCGGCCATGACGGACAGGGCGACCTCGACGGTCATGTCGTCCCGGACCCGGGGGCCGGATCCGTCGATGCCGTCGATCACGGTCACGGGGCAGGGATCCGCCTGCCGGCGCTGCGTCTGAACCGGTGTCAAAGCTGTCTCCTCGGAGATGGGTGAGCTACTGGCCCGACTGCCGGCCCGACTGCCGGTCGACGCCACTAGGCCGCCGGGTTGTAGGCGGGCCGCTGCGCCGTGCGCCGCCCCGTCTGCCCGGCGGGGCGCCCCCGGGAGGGGCGGCGGCCTCGGGACGAGGGGGCTCCGGACGACGTGCCACGGCGGGGATATGCCGGGGCCGGCGCGGTGATGACGACCGGGACACCGGACGGGGCCTGGGCGCCGGTGATCCGGCTCAGCTCCGCTTCACCCGAACGCACCGGGGTGACCTGGGGGGTGATGGCGGCCGAGGCCATCAGCCGGGTCATGCCGCGGCGCTGGCCGGGCGTCACCAGGGTGACGACGCTGCCGGACTCGCCGGCGCGGGCCGTACGGCCGCCGCGGTGCAGGTAGTCCTTGTGGTCGGTGGGCGGGTCCACGTTGACGACCAGGTCGAGGTTGTCGACGTGGATGCCGCGGGCCGCGACGTTGGTCGCCACCAGCACCGTCACATGGCCGGTCTTGAACTGCGCGAGGGTCCGCGTGCGCTGGGGCTGGGACTTGCCGCCGTGCAGCGCCGCGGCGCGGACGCCGTTGTTCAGCAGGTGCTCGGTCAGCCGGTCCACGGCGCGCTTGGTGTCCAGGAACATGATCACCCGGCCGTCCCGCGCCGCGATCTCCGTCGTCGTGCGGTGCTTGTCCGCTTCGTGCACGTGCAGTACGTGGTGCTCCATCGTGGTGACCGCACCCGCCGACGGGTCGACGGAGTGGACCACGGGGTCCGTCAGGTAGCGGCGGACGAGCAGGTCGACGTTGCGGTCCAGGGTGGCCGAGAAGAGCATCCGCTGCCCCTCGGGACGCACCTGGTCGAGCAGGGCCGTGACCTGGGGCATGAAGCCCATGTCGGCCATCTGGTCGGCCTCGTCGAGGACGGTGATGGTGACGTCGTCCAGCCGGCAGTCGCCGCGGTCGATGAGGTCCTTCAGCCGCCCCGGCGTCGCGACGACGACCTCCGCACCGGCCCGCAGCGCACCCGCCTGCCTGCCGATCGACATGCCGCCGACCACGGTGGCCAGCTTCAGCCGCACGGAGCGGGCGTACGGGGTGAGCGCGTCGGTCACCTGCTGGGCGAGCTCGCGGGTGGGGACGAGGACCAGGGCGAGCGGCTGCCGGGGCGCCGCGCGCCGGCCGGCGGTACGGGCCAGCAGCGCGAGGCCGAAGGCGAGGGTCTTGCCCGACCCGGTACGGCCGCGGCCGAGGACGTCACGCCCGGCGAGCGAGTTCGGCAGGGTGGCCCCCTGGATGGGGAACGGCACGGTCACGCCCTCGTGGCCGAGCGCGGCCAGCAGCGGCGCCGGCAGCGCGAGGTCGGCGAACGCCTCGACGGCGGGCAGCGCGGGCGTGGTCGTCACCGGCAGCGCGAACTCCCCCTGGGGTGCGGCCGGCCGGCGGTCGTAGCCCTTGGAGCGGCGCGGCGCCCCCGAGCCCTTGGTGACGCCGCCCCGGGAGCGGTCGTAGGTGCGGGGCGTGCGTGTGGTGCGTGCGCGGTTCAAGCGGAACCTTCCTCGATGTGAGCTGGTAGGCACGTATCAAGGAATTTCCGCAGCGAAACGAACGGCGCAGAGAATCGCGAGAACGAGCCTGAGAGGTTGGGCGCGGCGTACTTGTCACGCGCCCTGAAAAGCAGCGAGCTGGGGCCCGCACCCCAAGGTGCGGGCCCCAGCTGCGAAATATGCGTTGCTGCCGCGATGTCAGGCGGGAACGATGTTCTCGGCCGTCGGGCCCTTCTGGCCCTGAGCGATGTCGAAGGACACCTTCTGGCCTTCGAGCAGCTCACGGAAGCCCTGGGCGGCGATGTTCGAGTAGTGGGCGAAGACGTCGGCGCCGCCGCCGTCCTGCTCGATGAAGCCGAAGCCCTTTTCCGAGTTGAACCACTTCACAGTGCCAGTAGCCATGTTAATTCTCCTTCGGAGACGATGTTCGGAATTCGCCCTGTGCGGATTCCGCGTCGCCGTGCTGATTACCCCGTAGGAAAATGAACCTTCTGGCAACCACACCTGCAACTGAGATCGACAGTAGCATGGTGCGACCGGCCCTGTACGGAGCACTAATTCCGGCCCGTCCGGCGATCGAGGAATACTCGCCGGGGGCCGCGCCAATTTCTCCTCTCACAAAAACAGATATTGGCTCCGCGGGGCTTCACTGTTCCTGCCGCCGCCTCCGCCCGCAGCGCCATGACCTCCCCCGATGACCCATGCGCCGTGCCCGTCGCCATCGGCGGAGGGGACGACGGCGCAGGCGCCGGAACCCCGCGATCGCGAGGAAGGTCACATCGGCATACGGGTGACGGGGCGGCCGGCACGGCCGACGTCAGTCGAGGGCGGCGAGGTGATCGGCGTCGCCGCCGCGCCACTCGATGAGGAAGATGGTCGCGTCGTCGGTCGTCGTGCCGCCGCGTTCGTGTTTCAGGGCGTGCGAGAGCGCCCGCACCACCGCCCGTACCTCGGTGCGGTCGCGCAGGATCCGGTTGGTCCATTCGATGAGCTGCTCCTCGCCGAACTGGGCCCCGCCTGCCTGGTGCTCCTCGATCAGGCCGTCGGTGAAGCACAGCACCCGGTCCCCGGGGCGCAGCATCCGCTCACTGACCACCGGCTCCTCGCCGCCGAAGCCGACCGGCAGCGTGGTCGGGCTCTCCAGCCGGTCCACCACGGCACGGTCACGGATCAGGAACGGAGCCGGGTGACCGGCGTTGACCCAGTGCAGCAGGCCCGTGGCGATGTTCAGCACCATCATCTGCGCGGTGACGAAGTGGTCGTGGCCGAACTGCTCGTTGATGGCCCGGTCCATGAACGCGTACACCTGGGACAGCTCGGTATGGGCCCGTCGCGTGTGGCGGTACGCGCCGACGGCCACCGTCGCCATGGTCGCCGCGTCCAGCCCGTGGCCCATCGCGTCGAGCATGGCCACGTGCAGGATGTCGCCGTTGAGGGCGTAGTCGAAGCTGTCGCCCGCCACGTCGTAGGCGGGCTCCAGGATCCCGGCCACCTCGACCTGCGGAATGGTCATCGACAGCGGGGGCAGCAGCGACCACTGGATCTCCGCGGCCACGCTCATCGGCGCGCTGCGGCGGGCCTGGAAGAACCGGTCGGTGTAGGCGTCCTTGGTGACGAGCATGTCCGCGACCAGGCCGGCGAGTCTGCGGAGCAGCCGCCGGTCGTCGTCGTCGACCCTGTCCAGGGTGACGGCCATCACCCCGATCTGGTCGCTGCCGTCCAGCAGCGGCAGGTACATCCGCACCCGGCCGTCCTGCGCCGCCTCCACCGTTCTGCGGCTCAGGAACGCCTCGCCCGCCGGGGAGTCCTCGACCGGTTCGGGGCCGCCGACCTTCAGCCTGCGGCCCGGCAGCGGCACGAGCAGTACCTGTTCGTAGTCCTGCAGGAGGATGGAGACCTCCCGGCCCCCGACCCTGGCCACCTCTTCCGCGACGAGCGGTGCGATCAGGTCGGGCGGCATCTCGTGCGCCCGGTCCAGCAGCACCCCCAGCAGCCGCTCGCCGAACCCCTCCGACCGGTCCACGCCGATCCTGCCCGGCTGCAACCTACCGTCGTCCGTCATCGCTGTTCGCTTCGCTCGCTCTGTTCGCCGACTCTCGATCGCCTCGGCACGGCACGGCACGGCGGGGCGCGGCGCGGCGCGGACCGCGCGGGGTACGCAGGACGACGCTAAGCGGCCCGGGCCTGCGAGGCACTCCGGGGCGGGCCGTTCGTGGCTGTTGCCCGCTCAGCTCCGGCGGTCCCACTGGCCGGCGCCTCCGGCCGTCCACGTGATGTGCGGGGGCTCGACGCGTCCGCACCGGGGCCCGCCCTGCGCGTCGGTCAGGCCGAGGCGGCCGACCAGCAGTCCGTCGCGTGCGGCGGCGGCGAGTACGTCGGCGGGGATGACGTCGAGCATGAGCTTGGCGCGGCGGAACATCGTGAAGGTGCCCGAGTCGTCGACCGTGCCCCACGACAGGTAGACGAACCGCCGGCCCAGACGGTCCTGCACGTAGGGGCCCTTGACCTCGGTGCCGGTCGGCGACGTGCTCGTGGTGCACTCCAGGGTCCAGGTCGCGGACGGTGCGTCGCCGGGCTGTGGTGCGAGGAGTTCGGCCGGACGGTCGCGGCGTTGGACGGCGACGTGGAGGTTGCCGTAGGCGGGAACCTTGCCGTCGGCGGCGGCGGGGCGGGTGAGGCCGGGCAGGTCGACGGCGTCGATGCGGATGCGCATGGGGCCATCATCTCGCCCTCGCCCTGCCGGCGCCCTGACGTCGCCCCGGCTCAGTGGTCGTCGCGGATGGTGGTCGCGATGCCGTTGCTGATCACGACCTCCGCGCTGAAGCCCTTCTTGGCGGCCGTCTCCAGTTCCGCCTCCGTGCACTGGGTGCCGCCCTGGCCGCCCTCGCCCGTGTTCGTGTCACCGCAGATGTCGCCGTAGCCCCAGATCTCGGTGTCCTCGGCGACGAAGAACTGCTGCTCGGTGCCCTTCAGGTCGGAGACGGTGTACTTGCCCGGCGCCAGGTAGGAGACGTTGCCGAACCAGGTCCCGTTGACCCCCTTGGCACGCCGCTCGCTGACCAGGGTCGCGATGCCGTTCGTCATCTCCACGTCGGCGTTCACGGCGGCCTTCTTCGTGGCGGCCTCCAGCTGGTCCAGCGTGCACGGCGGGCGAGATAGGTGACCTTGCCGTTCTTGAAGGAGCCGCTGACGCCCTTGGAGCCCTTCGAGCTCTTGGAGCTCTTGGCGTCCGTGGCGTCCGTGGAGTTCTTCGAGTCCGAAGCCTGTTCCGCGACCGCCGCCGTGCCCGTTCCGCTCTTGCCCGACGAGCTGTCGGCCGTGCTGCTCTGGCAGGCCGTCATCAGCAGCCCGGCGGTGATCGCGGCAGTGGCGACGGCGGCCTTGCGCAGGTGGCGGTTCATCACGGGAGGTCCTTCCGAAGTGGGGAGTAGCAGTTCTGTGCGGTTAGGAGGAGCCCCGGAGCCCTCCGGTCGCGCCCGTCTTCCCTTCAGGACACCGCCGTGGCGCGCCCGTGACACGGCAACACATCGGCTGTGGACGGCGGTTCGCCGACGCGCCGCCTTGCGTCACGCGGCTCACCCCTCCGGCTCCCCGCAGCCGTTTCCTGCCCGCGGGGGGTTCCGGGAGGGGCGACTGAATAGGATGTGCACTTATGTCGAACCCTGATGAGCTGCTCGTCGCCATCTCCGCCGCGGTTGAGTCAGAGCGAAGCAATCAGATGTCACTGACCGTGGTCGTCGGCGGCGCCGTCATCACCGGCCGGCTCGCTCCCGAGGCCCTGTGGCGGGAGCGGGTGGCGGACGTCCTGAAGGACTCGGAGCGGCTCGGCCCGTTCGCCGACGTCTTCGCTCGCGGCCCGGGAGAGCACCGGCCCGGCCCCGACGAGGCGCCCACGCACCTGCACTTCCACCTCGCACGGATCCTGCAGGGCAGCCTCGGCATCCCCGAGACGGGCGGTATGTACCGCGTCGCGATCAAGGACGTCAGCGCCTGGACCGTGGGCGATTTCAGCTACATCGACCGCTGAGTCACTGCCCCGGCCCCAGCGCTCGGCCATGCCGTTCCGCCTCCACACCGGGCATGATCGGTGGATGCATGGTGTGGAGGCCCAGTCGGGCGGTGGGAACGGGGAAGAGCCGGCGGAGATCTCGTCGCCGAAGGAGGCCGCGGACAACGCGCTGGTGCTGGCGTTCGGGCGGTTGCAGGGGGCGGCGAACCGGCTGGAGTACATCCTCGGGCGGTCGCTGGAGCTGGAGTGCGGCATCAGCCATCTGATGTTCGAGGTGCTGCTCATCCTGGGGCGGGCGGGCGATCCCGGGCTCTCGATGCGGGCCATCGCCCAGGAGCAGGTGCTGACCACGGGCGGGGCGACGCGTCTGGTGGACCGGATGGAGGCGGCCGGGCTGGTGGAGCGTGCCGAGGATCCCGGTGACCGGCGTGGGCGGCTGGTCCGGCTGACGCCGCTGGGGGAGGAGACCACGGTGCGGGCGTCCCGGGTGCATGTGGAGAACATCCGGCGTTACTTCCTGGCGCCGCTGCCGGCCGAGGACCGGGAGCGGTTCGCCGAGGACCTGAGGATCCTGAGCCACGCCGCACGGGACGAGCTGCCCCGCCTGCCCTGAACGACGGCCTCCCCGCTCTGGGCGAGGCTCGGCGGAATATCTGACGAGTCAGTTACTGTTTCCTCAGATGAACTGATCGCGTTCGGCGGGACCCGCTGAACCCCACTCCCTCCAGGAGGCCCCCGCATGAGCACTCTCTCCTTCAAGGTCCTCGACCTCGACTTCCCGGCCGGCAGCAAGAACAAGACCGCCACACTCGTCACCGGCGATCAGGAGGCGCTGCTGGTCGACGCCGGTTTCACCCGCGCCGACGGCCACCGCCTCGCCGCCGAGATCCTCGACTCCGGCAAGAAGCTGACCACCGTCTTCGTCAGCCACGGCGACCCCGACTTCTACTTCGGCGCCGAGGTCCTCGCCGACGCCTTCCCCGACGCCGTCTTCGTCGCCACCCCGATCGTCATCGAGCACATCCAGCACTCCTACGAGGGCAAGCTCAAGGCGTGGGAGGCCCTCGGCCCGAACCTGCCCACCCGCCTGGTCGGCCTCAGCCCGCTGACCGGTGACCTCACCCTCGAAGGCCACCGCTTCGAGCTCAGGGGCGGCCCGGCCGGCCTGCCCGACCGCCACTACCTGTGGCAGGCCGAGCACCGCGCCCTCCTCGGCGGCGTGCTGCTCTTCCAGCAGGAGCACGTCTGGGTCGCCGACACCCCCACCCCCGCCGATCGCTCCGTCTGGATCGAGTTGCTCGACGAGATGGCCTCCCTGCAGCCCGCGCTGGTCGTCCCCGGCCACCGCCTGCCCGGCACGGCGGCCGACGCCTCCGCCGTCACGGCCACCCGCGACTACCTCGTCGCCTTCGAGGAGGAGCTCGGCAAGGCGGCCGACGGCGCCGCGCTGACCGAGGCACTCGTCAGGCGCTACCCCGACCACGGCATGCTGATCGCCGCCCAGCTCGGAGCGAAGGTCGCCAAGGGCGAGATGACGTGGGGCTGACTGTCATGACCTGCGAACACACCGACTTCGCGACCTCCACGGCCCCGGCCGACGTGGTCCGCCGCCAGTACCTGGCCTCCGCGGCCGGCGACCTGGAGGCCCTGCGCGCCACCCTCGCCCCCGACGTGGAGTGGACGGAGATGGCCGGCTTCCCTCTGGCCGGCACCTACCGCACTCCCGACGGCGTCACCACCCACGTGATGGAGAAGCTCGGGCAGGACTGGGACGGCTGGACCGCGCACGACGACACCTATGTCGTCGACGGGGAGAATGTCGTCGTCCTCGCCCGCTACACCGCGGCCAACAAGGCCACCGGCAAGCCGATCGACGTGCGCGTCGCGCACCACTTCACGGTCCGCGGCGGCCTCATCGTCCGCTTCGAGCAGTTCGTCGACACCGCCCTCGTCCGCGACGCCATGCCCGGGTAGGCACAGCGCCGCGGTGCGGGACGGCCGTGTCAGTGCCGCGCGGGCGCCAGGTCGGTGTTCATGACCTGGCGGGCCAGCTTCGGCCGTTCCCTGATCAGGTCGCTCGCGATCGGGTCGTGGAAGTACTTCTTGTACAGCTTGACGTAGGTGCCGTCGTCGATCATCGCGTCGATCTGGGCGTCGAGGTCCTTCAGGAGCTTCGGATCGCCGTCCTTGCGCAGCGGGAAGGCGCTGCCCTGGAGGCTGTCCACCTCGACGGCGATGCGTATCGGCTGTTTCCGGGCGTATTCGTCGGCGTCGGCGCCGCCGAGCACGATGGCCTCCACTCCTCCGGAGAGCAGCTGTGCGATCAGTGCGGTCTGGTCCTTGAACTGCACCAGGCGGGCTCCGGACATCTCGTGGTTGACGAACGCCTCCTGCACGGAACCGCTGACGGCACCCACCCGCTTGCCGTCGAAGTCCGGCAGCGTGGTCTGCTTGCCGCCCTTGAGGGTCACGACGTCGGTGAAACCCCAGTAGTACGGGGTGGTGAAGGCGACCTGCTTCTTGCGCTCGGGGGTGGCGCCGACGCCGGCCACGCCGATGTCGTACTGACCGGCCGAGAGCCCGGCGAGGATGCCCTGGAGGTTCGTGGTCTTGTACTGGACCTTCAGGTCGAGACGCTCCGCGGCCTCGTTCATCAGGTCGACGGCGAATCCGCTGGGCTTGCCGGACGCGTCGGTGACCGCGAAGGGGGGCTGCTCGGCCTGGGTGCCGGCGGTGATCACACCGTTCTGGACCAGCTTGTACCGGGCGGCCGCGGAACCCGCCGCCTCGCTGTCCCCGCCGCAGGCGGTGAGCGAAAGCAGCAGCAGGCTGGTGGTCGCGGCGCCGATCAGGAGTGATCTGCGGGAAGAGCTGTTCATGGCGGGGCGCGTGGCGGAGTTCATGGCGTGGGCCTTCTGCTGGGGAGGGACATTCACAGGACCTGGGAGAGGAACTGGCGCAGCCGGGGGTGGTCGGCGCGTTCGAAGATCCGGTCGGGGGTGTCGATCTCGGCGAGGCGGCCGTCGCACATGAAGGCGACGCGGTCGGCGGCCTCCCGGGCGAAGCCCATTTCGTGGGTGACGACGGCCATGGTCATGCCGCCCGATGCGAGATCCCGCATCACGGCGAGCACGTCCTTGACCAGTTCGGGGTCGAGCGCGGAGGTGGCCTCGTCGAAGAGCATCAGTTCCGGCTCCATGGCCAGCGCGCGGGCGATGGCGACGCGCTGCTGCTGCCCGCCGGACAGCTGGGCGGGCCGCCGGTCGGCGAAGGCGGCGAGGCCCACCGCTTCCAGCTGGCGCAGGGCGATCTGCCGGGCCTGCTCGCGGCCCATGCCCTTCACGGAGGTCAGGGCGAGCGTGACGTTGCGCTCGACGCTCATGTGCGGGAAGAGGTTGAAGTGCTGGAAGACCATGCCGATGCGGGCCCGGGCGGCGTCGACGTCGGCGCCCGGGGCGGTCAGACAGGTCTCGCCGAGCCAGATCTCACCGGCGTCCGGAGCCTCCAGCAGGTTGAGGCATTTCAGGAGCGTGGACTTTCCCGAGCCGGAGGGGCCGATCAGACAGAGGGTCTCCCCGCGCTGGACGTCGAGGGTGATGTCGCGCAGCACGGTGTTCTGGCCGTAGCTCTTGCCCAGGCCCGTGGTCTGCAGAGCGGCCGGGGTGACGGGGGCCTTGGTCACGGGGGTCATCGGTTCTCTCCTCCGGCGGCCGGGACGGGG
Organism: Streptomyces africanus; assembly: GCF_030816955.1. NCBI lineage: Bacteria > Bacillati > Actinomycetota > Actinomycetes > Kitasatosporales > Streptomycetaceae > Streptomyces > Streptomyces africanus. The sequence goes on from NZ_JAUSYP010000001.1 coordinate 4,609,782, forward strand.
GTCTTGGGCAGGTCCGGCTCGGTGAGGGCCGGGGTGTTCCCGGGGCGCGGGCCGTCGCGCAGTCGCCGGTCGAGGTGGTTCACGAGGTAGGTCATGGGGATGGTGAGCGCGAGGTAGCACAGGCCCGCGGCGATCAGGGGAGAAGAGTTGTAGGTCCGGGAGACCTCCTCCTGCGCGATGAAGTACAGCTCGCGCTGCCCGGCGGCGAGACCGAGGAGGTAGACCAGCGAGCTCTCCTTGATGTCCTTGACGAACTGGCCGGCCAGCGCGGGCAGTACGCGGCGGACGCCCTGCGGTACGACGACCAGGCGCATCGCCGAGAGGTAGCTCATGCCGAGGCTGCGGGCCGCCTGCAGTTGGCCGGGGTCGACGCTCTGGATGCCGGAGCGGAAGATCTCCGCGGTGTAGGCGCCGGAGATGATGCCGATCGCCAGGATCGCGTAGCCGAACGGGTCGGTGCCGAAGGGACGGAACCCGGCGGCGGGCAGCCCCACACCGACCAGCATCACCGTGATGATCACCGGCAGGCCGCGGAAGACGTCGACGTACAGCCGCGCGGGCAGTCTCACCCACCAGCGGTTCGACAGCAGCAGCATCGCCGCCAGGAGGGCGATGGCCACGCCGAGGACGATCGCGCCCGCGGCGATGATCAGCGTGTTCAGCAGCCCCTCGGTGATCAGCCGGGGGAAGGTCCTGGCGATCAAATCCCAGTCGAAGAACGTGTTGACCAGGGCGTTCGACGCCAGGGGGATCGGGGACGGAGGTGTCATCGCGACTCCTGACCGTGAGCGGGGCGGGACGTGGAGGCGTGGAACTCCTCGCGGACGGCGGCGAGGAGGTCCGGGTCGCCGAGCAGGTCCAGAACCAGCGCGGCCATGGCAGTCGTGATCGTCTCGACCGCGTCGTGCGCCTGCGGACTGCGGGCGGCAACGCGCATCGGGACCGAGTGCCCCGGGGTGTCGCGGGGGCATATTTGCACATAAGGATGGATGACGGGCAGCTCGATCGAGACATTGCCGATGTCCGAGGAGCCGGCCGGATTCGCCGGTGACGGCGGTTCCAGGGCCAGACCGAGGCCGGCGGCGTACGCGGCGAGCCGGTCGGCCATCACCATGTTGTTGTTCCGCTCGGCGTAGCGGGGTGCCGTCTCGGTGGACTCCACGGTGGTACCGGTCGCGAGCGCCGACCCGTCGGCGGCCGCGAGGACCCGTGGCAGCAGCGCGTCCAGCGCGGCGGAGGTGGCCTCCCGTACGAAGATGTCGACCTCGCTGCGGTCGGGTACGACGTTCGGGGCCGCGCCGCCGTGCGCGATGATGCCGTGGATCCGTGCGGTCGGCGGGACGAACTGGCGCATCGAGTCGACCGCCGTGAGGAACAGCTGGGCGGCGGCCGCCGCGGAGCGGCCGTCCCAGGGCGCCTTGGCGGCGTGCGCGGCCGTCCCGTGGAAGGTCAGCCGCAGATGGCTGGCGGCGAGCGCGTGCCGGGCCCGCAGGCTGCGGTCGGCCGGATGGAACATCACCGCCGCGTCCACGCCGCTGAACACGCCGCGCTCGAGCATCAGGATCTTGCCGCCGCCGCCTTCCTCGCCGGGTGTGCCGATCACCTTCAGCGTGCCGGGGTGGTCCGGCCGCGTGGCGGCGGAGGCCAGGGCGGCGGTCAGCCCGCCGGCCGCGATGAGGTTGTGACCGCAGGCGTGGCCGATGCCCGGCAGCGCGTCGTACTCCAGCAGGACCGCGACCGTCGGGCCGTCCGACGGTCCCCGGTGGGTGGCCGTGAAGGCCGTCGGCAGGCCGGCCACGCCCTTGTCCACCTCGAAGCCCGCGGCGGCGAGCCGGCCCGCGAGCTGCTCGACGGCGTAGTGCTCCTCGAACCGGGTCTCCGGCGTCTCGTGCAGATCGAGACTGAGTTGCTGGAGCGCGGACCTACGCTCGCGGACGGCGGCGTGGAGGTCTGCGGGGACACAAGGTTTCACGGCAACTCCGGGGGTCGCTTTCGGGTTGCCGGAACCGTAGGGCGTGCCGGACACTCCCCCCACGACGCTTGCCGCGGTCGCGGTAACCGACATCCCGACGGGCCGGAGGTGACCATGAGCGTCGTCCTCTCACTCGCCGGCGCCGACCCGTCGTGTGTCTCCGCGCACGCCTCACCGCTCGCCGAGCTGACCGCCGCGCTGCACGCCTACACGGAGGCCGAGCACCATCCCCACGCGATCCGCTGGGCCCGGGGTCTGGAAACCGAGGCCTCCGGAAGTGGAGCATCCGTGCCGGACAAGGCACCCGCCTCCGCCCTCACTCCCGCTCTGCGGCGGCGCATCAGGGGCTGGGCACCGCTGTGGGCCTCGTACCGGGCCCGCTACCTGCTCCCGCTGACCGCCGGAGACAGACTGCTCGACGCCGAACTCGCCGACATCGCGGACCTGCCGCCCCCGCTCTTCGCCGAGCTCACCGGCTACGCGATCCGGGGAGGCAACTCCGGCACCCCGCTCGACCGGGTGCTGTCCGACCGCACGCAACGCGAGGGCCTGCTCGCCGCTGCGGAGCGGCGCTCGACCGCCCGCGCCGAACTCGCCCACCGGCTCCTGGACGCGCCGGACTCCCTGCGCGCGGACCTGCTCGATCTCCTGGCCCAGGCGGCCCGGGCCCTGGAGCCGGACCTGGCGCGGGCGGCCCGGGTGATCGGCGGCCGGCTGCCAGGGCTGCGGGCCTCCCTCGACCGCGACGGCCCGGGCAGGACGCTGGCCGGCCTGGATCCCACGGCGTCGTACCGCTCCGAGCCGTCGCGCGTGGTCTTCGACAAGTTCCACCACGGGATCGTGAACGTCGCCACCACCCCGGTGCTCGTCGTACCGTCGGCGTTCGGCCGCCCCCACCTGCTGGTGAAGCACGAGCCGGGCTTCGTGGCGGTCGTCCAGTTCCCCCTGCTCCTGGAAGGCGACGACCAACCCGGCCATGCGGTGGTGCAGCGCCGGCTCGAAGTGCTGTGCGACCCGGGCCGGCAGCGCATCGCGCGCGCCATCGCCCGGGAACCGCTCACCCCCTCCGAACTGGCCGCCCGCATCGGCATGTCCCTGCCCCAGGTCTCCCGCCACCTCGCCCGGCTGCGCGACGCCGGCCTCGTCACCGTCGAACGCGACGGCAGGCGTGCCTACTACCAGCTGACCCTGGAACGCGTACGCCGCATCGGCGACGACCTCCTCACAGCGCTGTTCCACTGACCACGAGCTGTTCCCCGAGCGGCTCCGTCTTCTTACCGGCACCGCGACAACCATCGCCGGTGGCGCTGCCGGCGCCTCTAGCGTTCCCACACGCCGAAAGGCACTCCGTCGCGGATCCCCCAGAGGAGCTCGGCCTCATGAACGCTCGGCACCGGAGAACCCGGACCATCACCGTCCCGGCCCACGCGGACCAGGTCCCTCTCGCCCGCCGAGCCGTGCTGCGCATCCTTCACGACTGGGGCGTCCCGGACGACAGCGACGCCTTCGACGCGATACGGCTGATCGCCTCGGAGCTGCTGACCAACGTCGTGGTGCACGCGTCCGCGGCCACGGCCGAAACCGGTGTCGTGGTCGAACTGCTCGACGGCGCCTGGGTACGCATGGGAGTGCATGACGGCCACGCCGACTGCCCCGCCCTCGGGGACCCCGGCACCGAGGCGACCGGCGGTCGCGGTCTGAAGATCGTGCACGCCCTGCTCGAAGAGCTGAACGGGGTGATCCTCACCGAGCACACCGCCGACGGAGGCAAGACCGTCTGGGTGGAGGTGCCCTGCGCCACGGACGAACAAACCACGCGGGCCGTGGACGGCCTCGTCGAGGAGCCGGGCGATACGGTCGTCACGGAGACGGTGGACGGTACGGCGGCCTGTGCGGGGATGACCTGAGCGACAAGGCCCTCACCGGTGGGCGTGGAGCCCGTCGCCCCAGAGGGTCGTGGCTGTGCCGCCGGCCGCCCCGGACGCGTACGGCGTCCACAGGGTGTGGATGGCCGGCGCGGAGGTCGCTGTGCTCGTGCTCGACAGGGCCCGGTTCCTGAGCAGCCGGCCACAGCCGCACCGCCAGAAGCCCGGCCGTGAGGGCGATGAGGCCCAGCGCCACCACCGCCGACTGCAGACCGGCGGCCGCGCCGAGCCAGCCGGCCAGCGGATACGTCAGCAGCCAGCAGCTGTGCGAGAGGGAGAACTGCGCGGCGAAGGCGGCGGTGCGTGCCTCGGGCGGGGCCGAGCGGCGGATCAGCCGGCCGGCCGGGGTGAGCACCATCGAACCGGCCGCGCCGAAGGCAGCCCAGGTCAGCAGCAGCGCGGGCCAGCGCCAGGGGCCGGCGCCGGCTGCCGTGAGCGCGCCGAGCGCGGCGAAGACGAGCGTGAGCAGCAGGGCGCCGCGCAGCATCACCGTGCGGTCGCGGACGCGGTCGAGGACCCGGGGCAGCAGCAGGGCGGCGACCATGGATCCCCCGCCGTACGCGCCGAGCGCGAGCGACACGTCGGCCGCACTGCGATCCAGCTCGTCACGGACGTAGACGACGGTGTTGACGGTGACCATCGCACCCGCCGCCGCGACCGCGAGGTCGAGGGCGAGTAGGGCGCGCAGGTGCGGGCTGGCGAGGAACAGACGCGTGCCCGCGGTGGCCTTGGCGTACGCGCCGCCGCCGAGCGGCTCGGGGGCGGCCTGCTTCGGCAGGATCGCCGAGACGACCAGGACCGCCGAGGCCAGGAACCCTGCCATCGTGCCGAGGAACAGCCAGTTGTAGGTCATCAGCGACAGCAGCGCGGCGGCGAGTGCCGGGCTGAACAGGCTCTCCGTGTCGTAGGCGAGGCGGGACAGCGACAGCGCCCGCGTGTAGTCGCGCTCGGCGGGCAGCACATCCGGGATGACCGCCTGGAACGTGGGTGTGAACGCGGCCGACGCCGACTGGAGCAGGAAGATCAGGACGTACACCTGCCACACCTGGTCCACGAACGGCAGGGTCAGCGCGACCGCGGCCCGGACGAGGTCCGCGCCGGCCATCAGCCACCGGCGGGGCAGCCGGTCGGCGACCGCGCCGATGGCCGGGGCGATCGCCACGTAGGCCACCATCTTGATCGCCAGTGCGGTGCCGAGGACCGACCCCGCGTCGGCGCCGGCGATGTCGTACGCCAGCAGACCGAGCGCGACCGTGGCCAGACCGGTGCCGACCAGGGCGATCACCTGCGCGGTGAAGAGACGCCGGTAGGTGCGGTTGCGCAGGACGGACAGCATGCGGCAATCCCTCGGCAGGTCGGAGACGGGCGCGGCCGTTCCTCACTGTATCGACAGGTGCGCACCTGCGCACATGTTGACGGCGGATTGGTCCGTGGACGGGCGCCGTCGGCTCATTGAGGCCTCTACGCTGTGGGCATGCCTGCTCGCGAGTCCCTGCCAACTGCACCCGGTGCGCATCTGCGCCCCCCGGACAGCGCGCGTCTCGCTGAGGCGACCGAGGTGTTCGCGATGCTGTCCGACGTGACGCGGCTGCACCTGCTCTGGCTGATCGCCCAGGGGGAGTCGGACGTCGGCTCCCTGGCCGAGCGGTGCGAGGCGTCCCGGACAGGGGTGAGCCAGCACCTGGCGAAGCTGCGGCTCGCGGGTCTGGTGGAGACACGGCGCGAAGGACGGCACATCTACTACAGCCTGCGCGACGGGCATCTGCGGCGGCTCGTGCTGGAGGCGCTCAGCCACGCCGACCACCGGGTCAGCGGGCAGGCACCGCACGACTGACCGGAAAAATTCACATCGAGGGCGTTGCATGTGTTTTCGCGAATAGAGAGCAGACGTGCGGTGACTGCTGGGCGTCAGTGGCGTGTGATGCTGTGGGGCACAGCGGGTGTGGCGGCTCTCGTACTCCTTGTCGCACTGGAGCTCACCGCACGCCACTACGGTCAGCCGGGGTCGGTCTCCGACCAACTGAAAGGGGCGGTCTTCGCCCCGAAACCGGGGCCGCTGTACGGCGGTCTGGCGTTGATGTCGGTGGTGCTCACCTGGCCGCAACGGATCATCGCGGTCGGTGCCGCGATCGGCACGGACGCCGTCTTCCTGCTGGTCCGGTGGGCGGCCGACGTCAACGTCTCCGACGGCCAATTCTTCGGCAACGGCGCGTTGTTGGTGATGCTGGGCTACGCGGTCATCGCCGTCACGCGCCGCACCGGCCCGGAACGCGCCCTCCTGCTGAAGGGCGTCGGGCTGGGCCTGCTGCTGGTGGCCGGCCGCAAGACCGGTGACAGTTGGCTGCTGATCACGGCGAAGACCCGCCCGACGGTGCTCGACCAGTACGTGGCGACCGCCGATCACGCGCTGGGCAACCCTTCGTGGCTGGCAGGCCGCCTCCTCCAGGCCGCCGGCCCGATCCCCACCCATGTTCTCGACCTGGTCTACGCGAAGCTCGCGGTGGCCGCGCTCGTCGTCGCGCTGTACCAGCTGCGTCACGTGGCGGCCGAGCGCCGCTTCCCGGGCCATCATCTGGTGCGCACGTTCCTGGTGATCGGCCTTCTCGGGCCGGGCATCTACATGCTCTTTCCCGTGGTCGGACCGGTCTTCGCCTACGGCCCGGGCGCCTCCGGCACCGGCGGCGTGCACTGGGCGGCGGCCAATCTGTGGCCGGACACGCCGCTGCCGATCAGCGTGCCGCACCCGATGCCCTACGACGGGATCACCCCCCGCAACTGCATGCCCAGCCTGCACACGGCGTGGGCCACCGTGATCTTCATTCACACCCGCAAGGGCCCGCGTGCGCTGCGCTACGCGGGCACGTTCTGGCTGATCGCCACGCTCGGCGCGACGCTGGCTTTCGGCTACCACTACGGCGTGGACCTCGTCGCCGGCGTGGTGTTCGCGCTCACCGTCGAGGCGGCGATGCGTGCGTTCGACCGTGGCTGGGACCGGCAGGGGATCCGACTGGTCGTCTACGGCGCCGTGGTCTTCGCCGCGCTGTTGGTGGCGTACCGCTGGCTTCCGATGGAGATGGCCCGGCATCAGGAGGTGTCCGGATCACTTCTCGTCCTGGCGATGACCTCGGTGGTCTACGGCTACGTACGGACCGCCCGACTGTGGGACCCGCCGGCCGTGGCCGCGCGGCGCCCCGAACCGCAACCCGAACCGGTCTGAGCGGCCTTGCACCAGGCGCACCTTCCGCCGGGGTCGCTGGTCCGCGTCTTACGATGGCGGCGCGGGAAACGGGCGGCGGCGGAAGGGAGACAGGGCGTGGCGGAGCACCGGCAGCGTCCCCGGCGGCGGGGGCAGGGTGAGCTGGAGGCGCTGGTTCTGTCGGCCCTGCGGGAGGCGGACGGCCCGGCGACGGCGGGCTGGGTGCAGGAACGCGTGGGCGGCGACCTCGCTTACACGACCGTCATCACCATCCTGACCCGGCTGCTGGGCAAGGGCGCGGTGACCCGTGAGCGGGTGGGCCGGTCCTTCGCCTGGACACCCGCCTCGGACCAGGCGGGCCTGGCCGCGCGGAAGATGCGCAAGGTGCTGGACTCCGAGAGGGACCGCGAGGCCGTGCTGGCCAGTTTCGTCACCGGCCTCGATCCGGACGACGAACGTCTGCTGCGTGGGCTGCTGGGCCAGTCCCGGAACGAAGTAGAAGACTGAAGCCTCATGGGGGTGTTCGTCTTTCTGCCGCTCGTGCTGCCGTTGACGGCGTGGCCGGTCGCGCGCCTCGCCGAGCAGCATCTGCACCCGCGTACCGCGACCCGGCTGCTGACGGGACTGGCGGCGGTGATGGCGACGTGCAGCACGGTGTGCCTGGGCCTGGTGATGGTGGTCGGTACCGCCCAACTGCCCGGCAACCCGCTGCCCGACGGCTGGTCGGACCCGGAGGTGCGGGCGACGGTGCCGTTCGACGAGGTCGTCGGCAAGGCTGCCATTCCCGCACTGTGCGCGGTGCTCGTCGCCTGTGGGCGGACGCTGTGGCGGCATGGCCGGGTACGCCGAAGCGCGCACCGGGCGCTGGGCGGGCTGCCGGACACGGAGGTCGCCGTACTGCCTGATGATCTCCCGTACGCGTACGCCCTGCCGGGCCGGCGTCGCGACCGCGTCGTGGTGACCACGGCCTTGCTGGACTGTCTCGAACCCGCCGAGCGCCGGGCGTTGTTCGCCCACGAGCGGGCCCACCTCGCCGCCCGGCACCACCGCTTCCTGCTCGCCGTCCAACTGGCCGCCCGTGCCAACCCCTTCCTGCGGCCGCTGAGTACGGCGGTGTCGTACACGGCCGAGCGATGGGCCGACGAGGAGGCGGCCCGAAGGGTGGGCAGCCGCCGGGCGGTGGCGTGCGCGATCGGCAAGGCGGCCCTGGTGTCCCAAGGCACCCCGGTGGGCACACTGGCGGCCTTCGCGTCACCGGGTCCGGTGCCGCGCAGGGTGGCCGCCCTGCTCGGCCCCGCCCCCGCGGTGCGCAGCTGGCCGTCCGCGTTCACTTCGGTGGGGCTGGCGGCGTGGGGTGCTGCCGCAGGGACGGCTGTCTCGGCGATGTCGTCCGCGAACTCCGCGGTGACCATGGTCGTCATCCTGCACGCGGCCACGCCCCTCTGAACCGGGGCGGAGCCTTACCGCTGCCCCGCCCCCCTGCTTGGGCGCCCCTTATCGTCCACCGGGCCCCGTATCAGCCCTCGTCCCCTTCGTCCTCCTCGTCGCCCTCGAAGAAGTCCCCGACCTCGTCCACGACTTCGGCCGCGACCATGCCGCCGACGGCACCGGCCGCGAGCCCTGCGGCGCCCGCCGCGACGGCGGTGCCCATGCCGGGGCCGGAGCGGTGGTGATCGTCGTGGTGGTCGCCGTGCTCGTACGGGCCGCCGTGTCCGTGCCCGTGTCCGGCATAGGGATCACCGTGGCCGTACGCGCTGTGGGAGCCGTACGACGCCCGGTGCTCGACCAACTGCCGGATCCAGCCGTCGACTTCCGCGTCCCAGTCGCGTGCGTCCTGGTGGCCGACCGTGAAGCGGGTCAGCGCGTCGTGGCCCCCGGAGAGGAAGCCGCCCCGCTTGTCGGCCTCCAGGACGACCTCCATGCCGCCCGGGTGGGCCAGGAAGGTCATCTCGATCTCGTTCACCTGGTGCGCGTACTGCGGCGACGGGGTGATCTCGATCTCCTGGTAGAAGGGAAGTCGCTGGCCGGTGCCGCCGATGTGCCCGTACTCCAGGTCGGCCGACCTGAAGCCGAAGCCGAGCCGGCCGAGGGCTTCGAGGACGGCCTCCTGGACGGGCAGCGGGCCGACGGTCAGCGGGTCGAGGTCGCCCTTGTCCCTGGCGCCCGCCACCGACAGTTCGGTGCGCACGCCCAGCACGATGCCCAGGGGCCGGCCGTGCAGCTCGGTGATCGGGGTTTCCCACGGCAGCGGCACGCTGAACGGGATGCTGCGCTGCTCGCCCTCGGCGAGCCGGAAGCCGCCTCCGATGGTGAACCGGTCGAAGGCGACGACGCCCTCGCTCTCGCCTTCGGCGTGCTCGGCCTCGACCCGCGCCACCAGCTCCAGGGTGATGTGCTCGATGTCGAAGCCGGCGCTGCCGCCCTTGAGCTGCACCTGGCCGGTGAGCGCCCCGCCGGGCCGGGCCGCTCCTGGGTCGAGGACCGTGTCGACCGTGGGGCCGCCCAGGCCGAGCGAGCCGAGCAGTCGTTTGAACACCATGGTGGCGTCCACTCCTTACACGCGTGTCTTCTACAAACAAGTAGAAGCATAGGGCCCGCCCGTCACCGGTTCGCGGTCACGCGTCCCAAGTGGCAGCACGCGGCCGCGCAGGGAAAGGGCCACGTGGTCGCCGACCTCCTTTCGGTCAGCGGTCCGCCGCGTCTCCCCGGCTGCGGTGACGGTCTCAGCCGCCGACGTGGATGCCCGGGCGGCGGTCGGGGTCGGGTTCGTTGCTGCGGATGATCTCGCGGGTGACCGGGGCGGTGTCACCGCGGCCGAGGAGGAAGTAACGGACCATGTGCACCAGGGGGCTGCCTTCGGCCCAGGCGAAGTAGCACTGTGGCCGCACGCCCGTGGCGTCGCGCAGGGCGAGCAGGATCGCGGCGATGGCGTTGGGCGCGGCCGGCGCCTCGGCGCGCAGGATGCGGTAGCCGTCGACTTCGACGCCGTGGACGGTGAGGGTTTCGCTGAAGTCGGACGGGTCGACCACGTCGATCTCCAGGAAGAGCACGTCGGCGGGGCCCGGTACCGGATTGGTGCCGCGCTGCTCGCGTTCCTTGGCGCTGTACTCGGCGACGTCGCCGGCCTGGCGGCGGTTGGCGATGATGTTGATGGACTCGTCGTGGGCGAGGGTGTCGGCGATGAACCGGCGGGCGGCCTCGTCGAAGACGATGCGGTCGGCGCGCAGTTCGGTGGTGCGCGAGACGCGGGAGATCAGCGACACGACGATGATGCCCAGGATGAAGAAGCCGGAGATGGCGATGCCGTCGGGCTTGTCGACGATGTTGGCCACCAGCGCGTAGAACAGCACCGCGGTGAGCAGGGAGAAGCCGACCGTACCCGCGCGGCGGCCGTTGCGTGCCGCGGAGACGGTCACGGCGAAGGCGCCGGAGACCATCATGGCCAGGATCCCGGTGGCGTAGGCACCGGCCTGGGCGTCGACGTCGGCGTCGAAGGCGATGGTGATCAGGATGCACAGAGCCGTGTAGACGATGACGACCGGGCGCACCGCGCGCCCCCACTCGGGGGCCATACCGTAGTCGGGCAGGTAACGGGGAACGATGTTGATCAGCCCGGCCATCGCGGAGGCACCGGCGAACCACAGGATGAGGATGGTGCTGATGTCGTACGCGGTGCCGAACGCCTCACTGACGTGCTCGTGCGCCAGCCAGGCCAGCGCCCGTCCGTTGGCCGCACCGCCGGGTTCGAACTCCTTCTCCGGAATGAGGACGGTGGTGACGAAGCTGGCGGACAGCAGATAGACGCTCATGATCACAGCGGCCGTGGTCAGAAGCCGGCGGGCGTTGCGGATCCTGGCGCGCAGCCGCTGCTCGGCGTCGGCACCGTCGGCCGCCACGAGCGGCATCATGCTCACACCGGTCTCGAAGCCCGACAGACCCAGCACCAGCAGCGGGAAGGCCAGCAGTGCCGGACCGGCGAGGTCACCGAAGCCGCCTCCCCCGTCGGCGAGTGCGTCGGTCCAGGCCGACAGCGCGCCGTCCGTCGTGAACACCTGGACCAGGCCGACGCCGATGACGACCGCGTTGAGCGCCAGGAAGACGGCGACCAGCGGGATGGCGACACTCACCGCCTCGCTGAACCCGAGCAGGAAAACACCCCCCAGGACCAGCAGCAGCCCCACGGTCAGGGCGACCTCGTGGCCGTGGAGGGCGGAGGGGAAGAAAGGGTTCTCCATCACGTGGACGGAGGCGTCCGCCGTGGACAACGTGATGGTGATGATCCACGAGGTGGCCACGAACCCGAGCAGGACCAGCACGAACAGCTTGCCCCACCAGAAGGGCAGCAGATCCTCCAGCATGGCGACCGACCCCGCGCCGTGCGGGCTCTGCCTGGCCACCTTCCGGTACATCGGCAACATCCCCAGCAACGTCAACGCCACGATCAGCAGCGTCGCCAGAGGAGAGACGGCCCCGGCGGCCAGAGCGGCGATCGCCGGCACGTAGGCCAGGCTGGAGAAGTAGTCGACCCCGGTCAGGCACATCACCTTCCACCAGGCGTGCTGCTCGCCGTGACTCTCACCGGCCGCCGGCCCCACCGGCTGCACCTGGTGCCGCAGCAGCCACCGTGCCGTCTTGCCCGTCGGCGGTGTCCGCAGAGCCGGACTGTCCACCGACTCCGGCATTATCGGCCCGTTGGCACCACTCATGTCCCCCATGCCCTTCCTCGTCGGACCACCGAATCGGCCGCAGCGGCCACCACCCTGACGGCACCGCAACGATCACCGAGTATGCGCCCTCGGTCCGCGCGGGCGCCCGCCCGGGGCTACGGCCTCGTCGCGTGAGGCTGGGCGGTGGGGATCCGGCAGTGGACCGGGGCCGGCAGGACGAGGGCCTCGCCGTCGACGCCCACGGGAACGCCGGGGGCGTCGGCGTCCACGACGACGTTCCGGGCAGTGAGCGAGGCGAGGCCGGTCGGCAAGATCAAGAACTATATGAGGGTCCTGGAGCTCATGGGCAGCCGGCCGCCCGTCATCGCCCTGCTGGTGGCCGCGGCGGGGGTGTACACGGCGTTCAACCGCCGGCACGCGCTGATCGGAGCCGGGCCGGCGGTGTTCGTGGCCATGCTGGTCCTCGGGATCACCCTCACCGTCTTCCGTGACGTCTACCTCGACCATCCGCCCCGCGGCGCGTCCCCGGCTGCCGCCGGAGCGGTGTACGACGCGCTGGTCCGGTTCCTGCGCGCCGGGGTACGGGCGCTCGGTGCCGTCGCCCTCGTCACCGCCGTCGGCGCTTTCCTGGACCACGCTGACCGCTGTGCGCTCACGTGGGCCCGTGCGGATACGAGGTCCTGCTCTGCGGGCGCTCGTCGGACATCGGACGTTCCTCGGACAGGTCGAAGAGGTTGCCCTGCTGGACCGCGCACAGGGCCCAGATGATGAAGCCCGAGATCGCGATCATCACGACCGACCACACCGGGTAGTACGGCAGGTAGAGGAAGTTGGCGATGATGACGAGTCCGGCGATGGCCACGCCGGTGACGCGCGCCCACATCGCCGTCCGGAGCAGCCCGATGCTGACGATCACGGCGAGCGCGCCCAGGGCGAGGTGGACCCAGCCCCAGCCGGTCAGGTCGAACTCGAACGCATAGTTGCGCGTCGTGACGAAGATGTCGTCCTCGGCGATGCCCATGATGCCCCGGAAGATGTCGAGCAGGCCGACGAGGAAGAGCATCACGGCCGCGAAAGCGGTCAGGCCGGTTGCCCATTCCTGCCTCGCCGTGTGGGCCGGCCGGTTGTATGTCGCGGTCATCGTGCGCCTCGATTCGTGTGGTCCGGATGCTCAGCGACCGGAGGTGCGGGGGATGGAGCCGGCGTGCTCCGCCGGGCCGTGGCCGGTCAGGACCAGCTCCTTGGCCCTGCGGAACTCCTCGTCCGTGATGTCGCCGCGGGCGCGAATCTCCGACAGCTTGGCGAGTTCGTCGATGCTGCTGGGCCCGCCCTGGGCGCCTGCGGCCTCCCTGATGCGGGCGTCGAAGGCTTCCTGCTGTGCCCGGGCCCGGGATGTTTCCCGGCGGCCCATGTTCTTGCCGCGCGCGACCACGTAGACGAAGACGCCCACGAAGGGCAGCAGGATGGTGAACGCCAGCCAGCCGGCCTTCGCCCCGCCGCTCAGGTCGTCGTCACGGAAGATGTCGACGACGACGCGGAAGAGCAGGACGAACCACATGATCCACAGGAAGAACAAGAGCATGCTCCAGAAGACGCTCAGCAGGGGATAGTCGTACGCGAGGTACGTCTGCGCGCTCATGTCTCTCCTCCGTCCCGGGCGCTCGCCCGGCTGCCGTTGCGTGCTGTCTTCAGCATGGACACGGCCGGGGCCGGGTGACCTCACCCGGCGCGGGTGAGCCTGCGGGCGGCCCGGCACGTGAGGGGCGCGCTCCTGCGGCCGGCTCAGGGTCCGGCCTGCTCACGGCGGACGCGGCGGCCGTCCGGTACCAGGGGGAGGAGGCGACATACTCGCCGAGGGCGAGGCCCGAGACCGCCAGAGCAGCCAGCGCCAGACCGCGGCCCGCACCGGTGTGCGGGGCAGGTGCCGGCACCGTTCGCAGACCGCCTGGAGCGCGCGGCTGAACGCCGCGGCGGACACGAGGGTCACCACCACGCCCACGGCTCCGGCGGCGTCCCGTGGTGCCGGTGGCGGAGAAGGTGCGGCGTACCTCGTCGAGCGTGTCGCCCCGGACCCCAGAACCGCACGGACCGAGTCGGCCAGCAGGTCCTGCACCCCTTTCGGCGCGAATGCCGCGATGGTCATCAGCAGCGGGAGCGCGGTGAGGAAGGCCTGCGCGGCCAGCCGCACGGAGCCCTCCACGACGTTGAGCGCCGCCGACAGGCGGGGAAGCAGCCGGCCACCGGACCGGACCGCAGGCCCGCCAGGGCCCGCTCCACCACCGTGCGTCTGTGGGACGCGCGGGCGGGGCCGGGTTTCCTGGCCATGGCTCACGGGGCCGCCGCCCGGTCCTCAAGCCCGGCGGCCGGGCCCGCGGCGGCCGCGAGGACGACGACGAGCGGGGGGCGCGTGCTGTCGCGCGGGAACCCTCGGACCACGACGAGCGCGACGGGGCTCCTTCAGCGAGCCGCTGACCAGGACGGATGCCCTGTACTTCACGCTGACCACGTTCAGCACCGTCGGCTTCGGGGACATCACGGCACGCTCCCAGACCGGGCGCGTGCTGACGATGGCTCAGATGGCGGGAGGGCTCCTGCTCGTGGGCGTCGCCGCACGGGTGCTGGCGGGCGCGGTCCAGGCGGGGCTGCGTCGCCGGCGCCGCGGAACGTCGGCCGAGCCGCCTTCCGGCACGGCTGCCGGGACGCCGGACCGGGACGCCGGACCGGGAGGCCGGACCGTGACACGAGCACACCGCCCGGATTAGTCACTCCGGCAGCTGCCGCATCTCCAGGACACGCAGCCCCAGTGACCGGCAGCGTGCCAGCAGACCGTACAGGTGCGCCTCGTCCACGACGGGGCCGAACAGGACGGTCTGGCCGGACATCACCACGTGGCCCAGCTCCGGGAAGGCTTTGGCCAGCGTTTCCGACAGGTGTCCCTCGACTCGGATCTCGTAGCGCACGAGCTGTCCTCCCACGGACTCCCTGGGACGGGCGGACGGCACCCTTCCCTGCGATCGTCCACCGCCGTGCTCCTTCGGGCCTCACCCGGTACAGGTGACCGTGGCCCGGTGACAGGCCCCACGGATCAACGCGGCGTTCGCGCGCGTCGATCCGGTCACTCCGGCCGGAGCCGTCAGGGTCACCTCATGGGCTCCGAGTCGCCGTGGAGGTCGGGCCGGAAGTCGAGGATCACGTCACGGCCGGGATGGATGACGCCGTAACTGCTCTCCGGTCTCGGATCCCTCCGCTCCTGGGATCAACAGCCGTTCCGCCGGTCCAGCGCGGGAGCCGCCATGCGAGTCATCACCCTCAGTATCGCCTGCGCGGGCCCCCCGGGCACGCTGCGCGTACGCCCGGCGGCCGGGGCGGCCCGCGTCCGTCGCTGTCGACGGGACGGGTCACAGGCGGATGACGACCAGCGCCGTGTCGTCGGTGTTGCCGCCGGGCGGGAGGAGGTCGGCCAGGAGGGCGTCGGCCAGGGCCTCGGGGACGGACCGCCCGTGACGGACGAGGGAGTCGGCGAGGCGGGCCAGGCCGGCGTCGATGTCCTCGTCACGGCGCTCGACCAGGCCGTCGGTGTAGAGGACCAGGATGTCGCCCTCGGCGAAGGGGAGGTCGGCCTCCGGCCGCGCGATGTGTTCGGGGCGCGCGCCAAGAGGTGGGTCGGTCGCCCGGTCGAGGAAGGTCACGGTGCCGTCGGGCCGGAGCAGGGCGGGTGGAAGATGGCCCGCGCTGCTGTAGGTGAGGGTGTGGGCGTCCCAGTCGATGTAGGTCTTCACCACGGTGGTCGACTCGGCTCCCTCGACATGGCGGGCATACAGCCCGAGGGCCTCCAGTGCCCGGGCGGGGCCGTCGGCGACCCGGGCGGCCGCGCTCAGCGCGCTGCGCAGCTGACCCATGACGCCGGCGGCTCTCAGGCCGTGGCCGACGACGTCGCCGACGGCGACCGCGATCCGGTCACCGGGCAGGTCGACCAGGTCGTACCAGTCGCCGCACACGTTCAGGGTCCCGATGGCGGGCCGGTAGCGGACGGCTGCCCTGTGATGCCCGACCGGACCGGGAGCGGGCAGCATGGCCTCCTGCAGGGCGAGGGCGACCTCGCGGTCGCGCGCCTGAGCCCGGCGCAGGCGTTCGTTGAGCTCCTGCAGCTCACGGGCGCGCGTGTAGAGCTCGGCCTCCAGCACCCGGGCCCGGCCGGTGTCGCTGCCGGCGCCGGCGCGGGCGCGGATGAGTTCGGTGATCTCCTCCACCCGGTGCACGATCAGCACCACGTTTCCGTCCCGGTCCAGCACGGGGGCGTTGACCGGGCTCCAGAAGTGTTCCACCCAGTGGCCGGGCCGCTCGCGGTCCTCGATGTCGTAGCGCAGCAGCGCCATGGTGTCGCGCTCACCGGTGGCCACCACCCGCAGCATCGACGCCTGGGTCTCCCGCATGCCGGCCGCGGCGGGGTCGTTGGGGTTCTCGGGGAAGACGTCGAAGATGTACCGGCCCAGCAGCTGCTCGCGGGTGCGTCCGGCCAGTCGGAGGAAGTCCTCGTTGGCGTCGGCGTACACCAGGTCGGGGGTCAGCAGCGCCACCATGCCGGGGAGGGCCCGGAACACCGCCGCGTAGTCGATCTGCGGTTTCCTCATGTGCTGCCCGCCTCGGCGCCGACTGTCCGTTTGCTGATGTCCCACGATAGGAGGGATGCGCCGGGGAACCGGGCCGGTGTTCCCCACGGACACCTGCGGTCACCTGGGCGGCCCCGTCCCCGCGGCGTTTCCGCTGCCGGTCAGGAAGCCGGTGACCGTGCGGTGGAACTTCTCCGGCTCGTCGAAGAACAGCGCGTGGCCGCTGTGCTCGAAGAAGACGGTCCGGGCGGCCGGCAGCGCCTGGCCGACCCAGGCGGGCCCCTGCCAGGGGAACACCTGGTCCTGCCGGGCCACCAGGACCAGGCTGGGCAGCCGGATCGTGGGCAGCAGGTCGCGCCAGTCGTGGCGGGTGTGGTCGGCCATCAGGGCGTTGCGCGCGTACGCGGGTGCCTTGGCCATCTCGGCCAGGAGCAACTCCCTCTCCCGCGGGGTGGGTTCGCCCGCGAGGATGGTGCCGATCTGGTCCTCGTCGAAGGCCGGGGGGTCGCAGCTGAGCTGGGTCTGCAGGGCGGCCAGGGACGGTTCGTCGTAGCAGGTGGCGTGTGCGTGCGGCCAGTCCGGCGCGTAGTACTGGCGGGGTGCCTGCTGGACGTGGACCGCGCGGGCCAGGCGGTGGCTGCCGAAGAGTTCGAGATAGCTCCAGATGACCGGGCAGCCGAGTGACCAGCCCAGGACGGTGACCTCGCGCAGGTCGAGTTCCTCGAGGAGCTCGTACAGGTCCTTGGCCAGCCGCGACACGCGGTAGCCGTGGCGGGGCTTGCCGGAGTCGCCGTGCCCGCGCAGATCGACGGTGATGACGCGGGCGTGTGCGGCGAGGGCGTCCACGTTGCGGGTGAAGAAACGGCCGCTGAAGCCCCAGCCGTGAATCAGGACGAGGGGCGGTCCGCTGCCCTTTTCCTCGTAGTGGATGGTGACGCCGTCGCCGGTGGTGACGGTGCTCATGGATCTCCTACGTGAGCGGGTCGGTGAGGCCCTCTCCGAGGGCGGCCACGGCGGCGGATCCGTGCCCCGCCGCGCGCAGGGGCGTGCGGATGTCCTGCTCCAGGTCGGGCAGGTAGCCGAGGAGGACATCGGCGGGCCCCTGGATCCGCACGCGGCCCAGCGCGGCCGGCAGCAAAAGGCTCCGGGCCCGACCGAGCCGCTCGGACCGGCCACCGGACTCCACGGTGACCGGGGCACCGGCGTTGCTGACGATCAGGGCGGTGGAGAAGTCGTGCACCAGGGGGGCCGAGGTGCCCGCCCGCCACCGTTCCAGCGCGAAGTACGGGCCGGCGCACAGCACGGTGCGCTCCACCCCGTCGTCGGCCCGGACGCTCAGGCCGGAGTGGAACTCGGGGCGTGGTCCGGGACGCCACTCGTCGAGCAGCCGCCCGAGGTTGGCGTGCCACTCCGCGTCGTCCAGTTCCGAGCCGTCCTCCATACGCCGGCGCATGGCGTGCTGCTGGATGTCGGAGGTCTGCTCGATCTCGTAGACCAGCGTGCCGGGGCCGAAACTGTGCAGGGTGCCGCCGGGTACGTAGACGGTCTGCCCGGCCCGCACCGGAAGCCGGCGCATGACCGCGTCGAAGTCCTGGGCGAGCAGGGCCCGGTGCAGGGTGTCCCGGTCCACCCCGGCCTTCACCCCCACCAGGGCGGTGGCTCCCGGGGCCGCGTCGAGGACGTGCCACGCCTCGGTCTTGCCGTGGGGCTCGTCCTCCAGGCGGCGCGCGGTGTCGTCGTCGGCGTGCAGATGGACCGGGAGGGGACCGGTGCCGTCGATGAACTTGGTCAGTACCGGGAAGCGCGGGCCGCGCCAGCCGCGTCCCACGAGTGCGTCGGGGTGGTCCTCGACGAGCCGGCGCAGCGGCCGGCCGGCCAGCGAGCCGTCCGCGACCACTGCCCCCTCGCCGTCCACGTCGCTGACCTCCCAGGTCTCGGCGACCGGGCCGTCGGGCGGGCCGGTACGGCCCAGCCGTTCGGCGAGGGCCCGGCCCCCGAAGACGTGCTGCTTGACCGGGGTGGTCAGCCGCAAGGGGTACCAGTCCACGGTCACTCCTGATCGCTGATGGCAAAGCTCCTGATGGGATGTCAGGGGATGGGATGTCAGAGGATGGGCTGGCCGCCGGTGACGGCGATGCGCGCACCCGAGACGTACGCGGCCTCGTCCGAGGCGAGCATGACGTACACCGGGGCGAGTTCGGCCGGCTGCCCGGCGCGCCCCAGCGGGGTCTGGCCGCCGAAGTCCTCGACCTGCTCGGGCGGCATCGTGGCGGGGATCAGCGGCGTCCAGATGGGTCCCGGCGCGACGCTGTTGACCCGGATGCCCCGCTCGGCGAGCGACTGGGACAGCGAGCCGACCATGTTGGCCAGGCCCGCCTTCGTCGCGTTGTACGCCAGCAGGCCCGGCGGCGGCGTGTCGGAGTTCACCGAGCTGGACGCGATGATCGACGCCCCGGGCTTCATGTGCGGCACCGCCGCCTTGCAGAGGTGGAACATGGCGCTGAGGTTGGTCGCCAGCGTGTGGTCCCACTCCTCGTCGGGGATCTCCTCGATCGAGTCGCGGAACATCTGGAACGCCGCGTTGCTGACCAGGACGTCGATGCGGCCGAACTCCTCCACGGCCCGTGCCACCACCTCCCGGCAGTGAGCGGGATCGCTCAGATCACCGGGCACCAGAACCGCCGTGCGGCCGGCCTCCTCCACCCAGCGCGCCGTGTCGCGGGCGTCGTCCTCCTCCTCGGGCAGGTGCGAGAGGAGGACATCGGCGCCCTCGCGGGCGTAGGCGATCGCGACGGCCTTGCCGATACCGCTGTCGCCACCGGTGACCAGGGCTGCCTTCCCGGCGAGTCGCCCCGATCCGCGGTAGCTGTGCTCACCGTGATCGGCCCTGGGCCGCAGCTCCGCCTCCGTACCCGGAGGATCTTGCTGCTGTGCGGGCTTGTTCATGGGGACGTACCTCGTTCTCTGTCCTGAGTGGACGGCGACGTCGGAGGAGTCAAAAAAAGGGAGGGGCGACAGTGCCCCGTCCTGGCGGGCGGGTTACCCGGGTGCGTGGGGACAAACGAGTCCCGACCGCACACGCCCGACGTAAGGAGATCCGATGGCCCCGCCCCGCAAGCGCGCACAAGACGGACCGAGCGGCCGCGCGCTGCTCACGGACCCGCTGAGCAACAAGGGTGTCGCCTTCACCCAGGAGGAGCGGGAACGCCACGGGCTGGTCGGGATGCTGCCGCCCGCCGTGCTGTCGCCGGAGCTCCAGGCGCGCCGCGCCTGGGAGCAACTGCGGGCGCAGCCGGACGACCTGGCGAAGAACGTGTACCTGGAGCAGCTCCACGACCGCAATGAGGTCCTCTATTTCCGGCTGCTCTGCGACCACCTCACCGAGCTGCTGCCGATCGTGTACGACCCGACGGTGGGCGAGGCGGTCAAGCGCTACAGCCACGAGTACCGGCGGCCGCGCGGTGTCTACCTGTCCATCGACCGCCCCCAGGACATCCGCCCGGCGTTCCAGGCGCTGGGCCTGGGCCCCGACGACGTCGACCTGCTGGTGGCAACCGATGCGGAGCAACTCCTCGGCATCGGCGACTGGGGCGTGGGCGGCATGCAGCTCGCGGTCGGCAAGCTGGCCGTCTACACGGCCGCCGCGGGCATCCACCCGGGGCGGGCCGTCCCGGTGATGCTCGACGTCGGCACCGGAAACCAGGCGCTGCTCAACGACCCGCTGTACGTCGGCAACCGGCACAACAGGGTGCGCGGCGAGGCGTACGACTCGTTCGTCGCCGCCTTCGTGGAGGCGGTGGGCGAGCTGTTCCCGCGGGCGCTGCTGCACTGGGAGGACTTCGGCCCCGGCAACGGCCGCCGCATCCTCCAGCAGTACGGCGAGAAGATCTGCACGTTCAACGACGACCTGCAGGGCACCGGCGCGATCACGCTGGCCTGCGTCATGAACGCGGCACGGGTCACGGGCACGCCCCTGCGGGATCAGCGGATCGTGGTCTTCGGCGCCGGGACGGCGGGCGTGGGCATCGCCGACCAGCTGCGCGATGCCATGGTCCGCGACGGACTGGACCGCGAGGAGGCCACCCGCCGCATCTGGTGCGTGGACCGCCAGGGCCTGCTGCGGCAGTCCACCGAGGGGCTCCGCGACTACCAGCGGCCCTACGCGCGGCCCGACGACGAGTGGCCCGGCGACGGGTCGGCCGACCTGCCGAGCGTGGTGGACCAGGCACAGCCGACCGTCCTGGTGGGCACCTCCACCCAGCACTGGGCCTTCACCCGGGACGTGGTGCGTTCCCTGGCCCGCCACGTGGACCGGCCGGTGGTCCTGCCGCTGTCCAACCCGACGGAGAAGATCGAGGCCATGCCGGAGGACGTCCTGCGGTGGACCGGCGGCAAGGCCCTGGTCGCCACCGGCATCCCGGTACCTCCGGTGGAGCTGGACGGCACCACGCACGTCATCGGCCAGGCCAACAACGCCCTCGTCTACCCGGGGCTGGGGCTGGGCGCCGTGGTGGCCCGCGCCGAGCGGATCACCGACGGCATGCTCCAGGCCGCGGCGGAAGCCGTCGCCGGCCTCGCCGACCTGTCGGAGCCCGGCGCCGCCCTGCTGCCGGAGGTGGAGAACCTGCGCACCTCCTCGGCCGTCGTCGCCGCGGCGGTCGCCCGCCGCGCCGCCGAGGAGGGCGTCGCCCGGGCCCGCCTGGACGACGTGATCCAGCAGATCCAGGACGCCATGTGGCAGCCCGAGTACGGCTGACGTGCATCTGAGTACCTGCGCTCATGTGCAGTGCCCGCCGCGACCACCATGCTGACCGCATGTACTTAGTCGATCATCACCCGCAGACGGGACGGCAGTGGGCATGAAACGGGCGAATGAGCCGTCAACCGGTCGGCAGATCGGGGTCAGCTTGGCGCTGCTCGTCATCGACTTCATGCTCATCGCCTGGTCGGTGTATGCCGTTGGGATTGCGGGATGGGCCGACAGCTACGAAAGCGACGGTGTCGCTCCGTCGAGTGCGTCGCGGGCGGCGTCGCAGGCATCGTGGCTTCTGGGGGGCGGCGCAGTACTGACAGGCGGCGGCCTCCTCGCCCTGCGATGGCACATCCCCGGCATCGTGCAGTTGGTCGTCCTCGGGGGCGGGGCGTTGCTGGTCTCTTCACTGGCTGCCGGTGAATAGCGCGCGCCTGCCAGGGTTCGACACAACGTCCGAACAGCGTGCCCGCAACGGACAGATCACGCGTCGGCTCCGTGCGGGGCCTCGGAGATACTCGACGGACCGCAGCAGTCGCACGCCACGCCGTCACCACCACCATGGCGGCGGAGGCCCTTCGAGCCGTTCATCGGGTCCACGGAGGCCCTCGCCGTCGGCCGGTGCGTGACCTGACCCGTCCAGGAAAAGGGCCTGTTGCCGCGGCGAGCGGCTCGCCGGCCTGCCCAGAAGACGCAGGTCCTCGATGCCCGCTGCCAGAAGGCCCCTCATGCTCAGGAGACGTTGCCATGCGCGGTCGTCCATGGGGCCGGAGCGCCAAGTGTCGCCTCCGCGCTCGGCCCGGATGCTCACAGTCCGTAAGTACCGGCCTCCATGCCCGCCCGCACGCTCAGGGTCCGTCAGCTGCCGCCGCCTGCCGCCCGATGGTGCTGGCTCGTGGAATCAGCCGGTGCGGCGCCCGGATCTCCCTGCCTGGCACGGGAGTTGAGCTGCTGATCCGCTTCAGCAGCCGTTCCACCGCCGTCTCCGCGATCACCTTCTTGTCCGGGGAGACCGTGGTGACGGGTGGGTTGGAGTAGCGGCCGTCCTCGATGTCGTCGTAGCCGACGACGGCGATGTCCTCGGGGACGCGCAGTCCGCGGGAGGCCAGGGTGTGCAGGGCGCCCAGGGCCACCAGGTCGCTGTAGCAGAAGACCGCGTCGGGCGGTTCCTCCAGGTCGTCGAGCAGGTGGGCCATCGCGGTCGCGCCGTCGGAGCGGTTGAAGCGCGGGGTGGAGACGACGAGTTCCTCGCGGACGGGCAGGCCGGCCCGCTCGTGGGCCAACCGGTAACCCCGGGTGCGCAGTTGGGCCGCCTCGCCGGTGCGGTACGGCTGGTCGCCGATCGCGGCGACGCGGCGCCGGCCGAGGCCGAGCAGATGCTCGGTGGCCTCCAGGGAGGCGGCGACGTCGTCGATGCCGACATGGTCGAAGCCGCCGTCGCTGACCCGCTCGCCGAGCACGACGAGCGGCAGGCTCGGGTCGCGTTCGCTCAGGTCGGACTGGGCGAGGCCGAGGGGGCTGAAGATGACGCCGTCGAACAGGAGGTGCTGGGAGCCGCGGCCGAGGAACAGCTTCTCGTGCTCGGCGTCGCCGTCGGTCTGGTCGATCAGCACGTTGTAGCCCTGGACGCGGGCCGCGCGGATGATGCCCTGCAGCAGTTCGGCGAAGTAGGGGGTGTCCAGGTAGGGCACCACCACGGCGATCTGGCCCGAGCGCCCTGCGGCGAGGTTGCGGGCCAGCACGTTGGGCCGGTAGCCGAGCTTGTCCACGGCCTGCTGAACCCGGGCACGGGTGGCCTCGGCGACGGGAGCGTAGCCGTTGACCACGTTGGACACGGTCCGGCTGGAGACGCCGGCGAGCTCCGCGACGTCGCGGAGTGTGACGCCCTTTGCCATATGCCACCTTCATCCCGGATGTCGGTTTCAGCGCTGAAGTTTTCCCCCAAGAGAGCGCCTGTGCTCTTGCAGCGCGGCAACTTCTCGGTTAACACTTTTGCAGCGCTGCAGAGCGTAGCAGAAGGGCTTGATCCGGTGGATCAAGTTCCCAGGGTCCGTGACGTCACCGCGCCACGGACCGGATCCCCGAGAGCGATCACGGGGATGAACAGTGGGAGCCGCAGTGGGACCAGCAACTTCTCACGGGCCGGGAGCCGCACCCGTCCTGATGGGGCATCACTCCTTACTCACCGCGGTCTGAGCCGTTGCCCGGCGCGCCCGCCGCGCTGATCACCGAGCCGTCTCTCCCCCCTCGCCGACGTCACGCACGCCCACCCTCCCGCGTCAACCGACGTCCGCCCGCCGGCATCCGTAGGCGGGCAGCACACCCGAGCGACTCGCGCCCGAAGCGCCCGCCCTTCACCCGAGCCGGCGTGCCCGCACGCCCTCACCCCGTTCACCGCCTTCACGCCGGTCCTCCGTGTGCCCGGCGCACCTCCCCTCACCTCCCGTACCTCGTACCCCGTCCTGCCCTCGGGCACCACACCCAGGAGATCGCTCATGTCGTCCAGCAGAAAGCCCCAGCTCCGTTCCGTCCGCCGAACCGCGTTCGCGGCGACCTCCGCCGCCCTCGCCGGCGTGCTCCTCGCGGCCTGCGGCGGCGGGGGCGGCAGCTCCAGCGGTGCGCAGAGCGGCCCCGTGCACATCAAGGTGTGGGCCTGGTACCCGCAGTTCAAGCAGGTCGTGGCGGAGTTCAACAAGACCCACAAGGACGTGCAGGTCGACTGGGTCCAGGCCGGCGTCGGCCAGGACGAGTACACCAAGCTGAAGACCGCGCTGAAGGCCGGCCAGGGCGCCCCGGACGTCGTCATGCTGGAGTTCCAGGAGCTGCCCACCATCCAGCTCACCAAGGGCCTGCTCGACATGGGCAAGTACGGCGCGAACGCCGACAAGGACAAGTACGTGGACTGGGCCTGGAAGCAGGCCTCCGACGGCGACCACGTCTACGCCATCCCGGTCGACGGCGGCCCGATGGCGATGATGTACCGGACCGACCTCTTCAAGAAGTACCACCTGAAGGTCCCCACGACCTGGGCGGAGTACAAGGAGGAGGCGGCCAAGCTGCACAAGACCGACCCGAAGGCGTACATGACCGACTTCGGCAGCGACGAGACGGCCGCCGGCTGGCGCCAGGGTCTGATGTGGCAGGCCGGTTCCCGCCCCTACACGTACTCGGCGAGCAAGCTGCCGGACATCGCCGTGAAGCTGAACGACGCAGGCGCCAAGAAGGTGTACGACTACTGGGGCGACCTGGTCAAGAACAAGCTGGTCGACACCCAGTCGTACGCCACCACGGACTTCTACAACGGCCTCAGCACCGGCAAGTACGCCACCTACATCGCGGCCGGCTGGGGGCCGGGCTACCTCTCCAGCGTCGCCGCGAAGACCTCCGGCAAGTGGGCCGTCGCCCCGCTGCCGCAGTGGAACGCGGGCGACAACGCCCAGGGCGACTGGGGCGGTTCGAGCTTCTCGGTGACCTCGCAGACCAAGCACCCCAAGGAGGCCACCGAGGTCGCCCGGGAGCTCTTCGGCACCTCCCAGGCGGCCTGGAAGATCGGCATCGACCAGGCGTACCTCTTCCCGCTGTCCAAGCCGATCCTCAACGGGTCCTACTTCCAGGACAAGAAGTACGACTTCTTCGGCGGCCAGCAGATCAACAAGGTGTTCGTGCCCGCCGCGAACGGCATCGGGACCTTCGACTGGAGCCCGTTCCAGGACTACGCCTACAACACCGACACCAGTGAGGTGGGCAAGGCCCTCCAGGGCCAGACCTCCTGGTCGTCCGTCAACGACAACGTCCAGCAGAAGGTGACCTCCTACGCGGGCAAGCAGGGCTTCAAGGTCAGCCAGTAACCGGCCCGAGCCCCAGCTCACCATGCCCCCCGCCGGCGCGCCCGCGCCCGACAGCTCCGCCGCCGGCGGGGGCCCGCACGACGCGCAAGGAGAAGTGATGAGCCTGCTCCGACAGCAGGGATCCACCGCGACGGCACCGCCGAGTGCCGTCCCCGCGAAGGGACTTCGCACTCCCATGGCGGGCCGGCGCCCCGGCGGGCTGTCCGCCCGCACCCGGCACAAGGGCATGGGCCTGCTGCTGGTCAGCCCGTTCCTCCTGCTCTTCCTGGCCTTCCTGGTGGCGCCGCTGGCTTACGCCTTCTGGCTGAGCCTGAGGACCTCCACCCTGGTCGGCGGCGACCACTTCAGCTGGTTCGCCAACTACAAGCAGACCTTCACCGACCCGCAGTTCCTGTCCGGCGTGCGCAGGGTGGCCGTCTTCGGTGTGGTGCAGATCCCGCTGATGCTCGGCCTCGCTCTGGTGGGCGCGCTCATCATCGACGAGGTGACGAGCAGGCTCGCCAAGGTCTTCCGGATGACCCTGTTCATGCCGTACGCCGTGCCCGCGGTGATCGGCGCCCTGATGTGGGGCTTCCTGTACAGCCCGACCTTCGGCCCGGTGAACTCGATCAGCGGCTCGCTCGGTCTCGGCAAGGTCGACCTGCTGGGCCACGGTCTGATGCTGACCTCGCTGGGCAACATCGTGACCTGGCAGTGGACCGGCTACAACATGATCGTCCTGTACGCCGCCCTCCAGGGCCTGCCCCGCGAGGTCTACGAGGCGGCGAAGCTCGACGGCGCCGGCCAGCTCCAGACGGCCCTGCGCATCAAGGTCCCGATGATCTCCTCGGCGCTGGTGCTCACCCTGATGTTCACCCTCATCGGCACCCTGCAGTTCTTCACCGAGCCGCGGGTGCTGGAGCCGACCGCCTCCCAGGTGATCACCCCGGACTACACGCCGAACCTGTACGCCTACAACCTGGCGTTCCAGTACTCGGAGTTCAACTACTCCGCCGCCATCTCCTTCTCCCTCGGAGCGGTGGTCTTCATCGGCTCCTACTTCTTCCTGTTCGCCACACGCAAGAGGAGCGGACTGAAGTGACCACCGTCGCCGCACCCGCCGTAACCACCGCCCCGGCCACCGGCCGCCACCCGTCCGCCGCCCGCGGACGCGTCACCGTCAACGTGGTGATGGTGGCGATGATCCTGTACTTCCTGCTGCCGTTCTGGTGGCTGGTCGTCGCCGCCACCAAGGACAACGACGCGCTGTTCTCCACCGCAGCCCTGTGGTTCCACTCGCCGGGCGCCTTCGTCACCAATGTCCGGCAGCTGTTCACCTACAATGACGGCGAGTACCTGCGCTGGATGGGCAACACCGCCGTCTACGCGGGCGTGAGCGGGGTGGGCGCCACCGCCGTGGCGACCCTCGCGGGCTACGCCTTCGCCAAGTACCGCTTCCCCGGCCGGAACGTGCTCTTCTCCAGCCTCCTCGGCGCCATCATGGTGCCCGCCACTGCCCTGGCCATCCCCACCTACCTGCTGCTGAGCAAGGTCGCGCTGACCAACACCATGTGGGCGGTCATCCTGCCCCAGCTGCTCAACCCCTTCGGCGTCTACCTCGTACGGGTCTACGTGCAGGAGTCCCTGCCGGACGAGCTGCTGGAGGCGGCCCGCATGGACGGGGCCGGCGAGCTGCGCGTGCTGTGGTCGGTGGCGCTGCCGACCCTGAAGCCGGCGCTGGTGACCGTGCTGCTGTTCTCCATGGTCGGCACCTGGAACAACTTCTTCCTGCCGCTGGTGATGCTCAACAACGACAAGCTCTTCCCGCTCACCGTCGGCCTGCAGTCCTGGTACCAGGGAGCGCTGATCCAGTCCGGCGCCAACGCGCTGTTCACCCTCGTCATCGCGGGTTCCCTGGTGGCGATCCTGCCGCTGATCGTCACCTTCCTCCTCCTCCAGCGGTACTGGCGCGGCGGTCTGACCGTCGGAAGCCTCAAGTGACCTGACGGGCCGACCCGTTCCTCCTCCTCTCCTCGCGCACCTCCCGGAGCGACCTTCATGCTGCACGCCTCCCTGACCGTCGACCCCGCTTTCCGCGTCGCCGACGTGAGTCCCCGTACCTTCGGCTCGTTCGTCGAGCACATGGGCCGCTGCGTCTACACCGGCATCTACGAGCCCGGCCATCCGTACGCCGACGAGGACGGCCTGCGCCGTGACGTCCTGGACCTGGTGCGCGAGCTGGGCGTGACCGCCGTGCGCTATCCCGGCGGCAACTTCGTCTCCGGCTTCCGCTGGGAGGACAGCGTCGGCCCGGTCGCCGACCGCCCCACCCGCCTCGACCTCGCCTGGCACAGCACCGAGACCAACGCCTTCGGCCTGCACGAGTTCCACCGCTGGGCCGAGAAGGCCGGCGTCGAGCCCATGATGGCCGTCAACCTCGGCACCCGGGGCGTGGCGGAGGCCCTGGACCTGCTGGAGTACTGCAACCACCCGGGCGGCACCGCCTGGTCCGACCAGCGGATCAAGAACGGCGCCCCCGACCCCTTCGGCATCCGCATGTGGTGCCTGGGCAACGAGATGGACGGCCCCTGGCAGACCGGCCACAAGACCGCCCAGGAGTACGGCCGTATCGCCGCCGAGACCGCCCGGGCCATGCGCATGATCGACCCCAAGCTCGAACTGGTCGCCTGCGGCAGCTCCAGCTCCGCGATGCCGACCTTCGGCGCCTGGGAGGCCACCGTCCTCGAGGAGGCGTACGACCAGGTCGACTACATCTCCTGCCACGCCTACTACGAGGAACTCGACGGCGACCTCGGCAGTTTCCTGGCCTCCGGGGTCGACATGGACCACTTCGTCGAGTCGGTGGTCGCCACCGCCGACCACATCCGGGCCAAGCTGCGCAGGAAGAAGCGGATCAACCTCTCCTTCGACGAGTGGAACGTCTGGTACAACACCCGCTTCGAGGCGCAGGAGAAGCCCACCGAGTGGGCCGTCGCCCCGCGCGTGATCGAGGACGAGTACAACGTCGCCGACGCCGTCGTCGTCGGCGGGCTGCTGATCAGCCTGCTGCGGCACAGCGACCGGGTCACCGCCGCCTGCCTCGCCCAGCTCGTCAACGTCATCGCCCCCATCCGCAGCGAGGCGGGCGGCCCGAGCTGGCGGCAGACCACCTTCCACCCCTTCGCCCAGGCGGCCCGGCACGCCCGCGGCACGGTCCTGCGGGTGGAGCCGGTCGCGCCGACGTATGAGACGAAACGTTTCGGCGAGGTCTCCGTCGTCGACGCCGTGGCCACGCACCTCGCGGAGGCGGAAGGCGCCGACGAGCTCACCGTCTTCGCCGTCAACCGGCACCAGAGCGAGAACGTCGAACTCGCCCTCGACCTACGGGCGTTCCCCGGCTACACACCGGTGGAGCACTCGGTGCTGAGCGACCCCGACGTCCGCGCCGCCAACACCCAGGACGACCCCGAGCGAGTCCGCCCGTACACCGCAGACACCGGTCCCGTCGCCGACGGCCGTCTCACCGCGAGCCTGCCGCCGGTCTCCTGGAACGTCATCCGGCTGCGCCGCGCCGGCTGACCCACCCCCTCGGACACCCGCCGTTCCACCCCTCTTCCTCCTCCTCGGGGGGAGCGGCGGGCCCAGCACCACTCCCTCTTCCCGGACATTCCTTGGGAGCCGCCCATGTCCACCACCAGGGAAGGCGCCGGACCCGGCGCCCTGCCCAGAACCCAGGCGATCACCCTGCTGCTGGCCCTGCTCGCAGCCGCCGTCGCCCTCGTCCTCCCCACCGCCGGCCAGGCGCACGCGATCTCCCGCGCCTCGCAGACGATGTACACCCCGCCGTCGAACGCCCCGTCCCCCGGCTCGCTCTACCCGCGCGCCCTGCGCCTGCAGAACAGCGGATCCTCCAACGGCACCCTGCTCGCCACCTTCGAGCAGTACAGCTCGGGCACCCCCGTCTTCCCGATCTACCGCAGCACCGACAACGGCAACAGCTGGACGCAGATCTCCAGCATCACGGACACGCACAACGGCTTCGGCATGCGCTACCAGCCGTTCCTGTACGAACTTCCCACCGCTGTAGGCAACTTCCCGGCCGGCACGATCCTCGCCGCCGGCAACTCCATCCCCAGCGACCTGTCCTCGACCGAGCTGGACCTGTACGCCAGCACCGACCACGGCGCCAGCTGGTCGTACGTCAGCACCATCGCCACCGGCGGCAAGGCCGACCCCACGAACGGCCAGACGCCGGTCTGGGAGCCGTTCCTGATGGTGTCCGGCTCCAAGCTGATCGTGTACTACTCCGACCAGCGTGACCCCAACTACGGCCAGAAGATCGTGCACCAGGTCTCCACGGACGGCCTGACCTGGGGCTCCGTCGTCGACGACGTGACGACGTCGACGTACGACGACCGCCCGGGCATGCCGGTGATCGCCAAGCTTCCCAATGGCAACTACGTGATGACGTACGAGTTCTGGGGCGCCCCCGAGGGCGGCTTCGCCGTCTACTACAAGATCTCCTCCAACCCGGAGGCGTTCGGCTCTGCCACCGGCATCCCGCTCAAGGCGACCGACGGCACCCAGCCCAAGAGCTCCCCGTACATCACCTGGCTGCCCACCGGCGGCGCCAACGGCACCCTGGTGGTCAGCGCCAACAGCAGCGACGACCTGTTCCTCAACACCCAGAACGGCGCCGCGAACACCTGGACGCGCATCGCCTCCACCGTCCCCGGCGGCTACAGCCGCGGTCTGCTCCCGCTGGCCGACGGCCACAGCCTGCTGGTCCTCAGCGGCGGCCACCTGACCAGCACCGGCCTCAACCCGGTCAGCTACGGCACCATCGACCTGGGCGGCGGCATCTCGGACGGTGCCACCTACACCATGTCCAACGCCAACAGCATCTGATGCTGACGATCGTCGGCGGTTCCACGACCAACGGCGTGGGCGCCACCCAGCAGAATGCCGACAACGCCACCGACCAGAAGTGGAAGTTCGTCCAGCAGACCTCCGGCTACTTCAAGATCTTCAACGTGGCCAGCGGCAAGGTGCTGGGCGTGCAGAACCAGTCCACCGCCAACGGCGCCAAGGTCCTGCAGTGGGACGACAACGGCACCCTCGACCACGAGTGGGCGATCGCCCCGAACCCGGCGGGCGGCTTCACCGCCACCAACCGGATCAGCGGCAAGTACCTGGAGATCCCCGGCGCCTCCACCACCGTCGGCACCGCCGCCGGTCAGTGGTCCGACACCGGCTGCGCCTGCCAGCGCTGGAACCTCACCCCAGACCGCGCTGCCCACCCTGTCCACCGGGCAGTACCGGCTGGTCAACAAGAACAGCGGCAAGTTCCTGGAGATCCCCGGCGCCTCCACCACGGCGGGCAAGCAGGCGGGCCAGTGGGTGAACACCGCCAACAACTGCCAGCTGTGGACGTTCCAGTCGGTCAGCGGCGGGGCGTGGACCGTGAAGAACGTCAACAGCGGTCTGTTCCTCGACAACAACGGCTCGACCTCGGCCGGCGCCGCCGTCGTCCAGAACTCGTCGTCGGGGGCGAGCTCCCAGAAGTGGACGCTCACCGACGCGGGAGGCGGCTACTTCAAGCTCGTCAACTCCGCCAGCGGCCTGGTGGCGGACGTCGCCTCCGCCTCCACCGCCAACGGCGCGCTGATCGTCCAGTCGGCGGACAACGGCGCCGATGACGAACTGTGGCAGGTCGTGCGGGTCAACTGACCCGCCAGGGGGCCCGGCCGCGGCCGGGCCCCCGCCCATCTGTCCAGTATTCCGAACAATGACTGTCATACCGAACGAGAGAGGTGGGTCGCTCCGTGTCTGATGAACCCTGTGTCGTGGGCGTCGACTTCGGAACCCTGTCCGGCCGTGCCGTGGTGGTACGGGTCAGCGACGGCGCGGAACTGGCGTCGGCGGAGCACGTCTACGCCCACGCCGTCCTCGATCGGAGCCTGCCCGACGGCACCCGGCTGCCCCCCGACTGGGCCCTGCAGGTGCCCTCGGACTACATCGACGTGCTGCGAGGCGCCGTACCCGAGGCGATGACGCGGGCGGGAGTACGGCCGGAGCAAGTCATCGGCATCGGCACCGACTTCACCGCCTGCACGGTCCTGCCGGTCCTCGCCGACGGCACACCGCTGTGCGAACTCCCCGGCCTGGAGAACCGCCCGCACGCCTACGTCAAGCTGTGGCGCCACCACGCCGCCCAGGGCCAGGCCGACCGGATCAACGCGCTGGCCGCCGAGATGAAGGAGCCGTGGCTGGAGCGGTACGGCGGGAAGATCTCCTCGGAGTGGGAGTTCGCCAAGGCGCTCCAGGTCCTGGAGGAGGACCCCGAGATCTACCGGCGCACCGAGCGGTGGCTGGAGGCGGCCGACTGGATCGTGTGGCGGCTCTGCGGCACGTACGTCCGTAACGCCTGCACAGCCGGTTACAAGGGCCAGTACCAGGACGGCACTTACCCCTCCCGGGACTATCTCGCCGCCCTGAACACGGACTTCGCCGACTTCGTGACCGACAAGCTGGACCATCCCATCGGTCAACTCGGCGATCCGGCTGGGCTGTTGACGGCCGAGGCCGCCGCCTGGACCGGGCTGCCGGAGGGCATCACGGTCTGTGTCGGCACCGTCGACGCCCATGTCACCGCCCCGGCGGCGGTCGCCGTGGAACCCGGCCAGATGGTCGCCATCATGGGCACCTCCACCTGCCATGTGATGAGCTCCGACCAGCACGGTGCCGTGCCCGGCATGTGCGGGGTCGTGGACGGCGGCATCCTCCCCGGGCTGTGGGGCTACGAGGCCGGGCAGAGCGGCGTCGGCGACATCTTCGGCTGGTTCGTCCGCACGGGCCTGCCCGCCGAGTACGCGGAGCGGGCCGCCGCGGCCGGCCAGACCCCGCACGAGTACCTGACCGCCCTCGCGGCCGGACAGAAGGTCGGCGAACACGGTCTTCTCGCCCTGGACTGGCACAGCGGCAACCGCTCCGTCCTGGTCGATCACGACCTCAGCGGCCTGCTGATCGGCCAGACGCTCTCCACTCGCCCGGAGGACATCTACCGCGCCCTGCTGGAGGCCACCGCCTTCGGCACCCGCACCATCATCGACGCCTTCGAGTCCGCCGCCGTACCGGTGACGGAACTGATCATCGCGGGCGGCCTGACGAAGAACGCCCTGCTCATGCAGATCTACGCCGATGTCACCCGCCGCCCCCTGAGCATCATCGGCTCGACCCAGGGCCCGGCCCTCGGCGCCGCGATGCACGCCGCCGTCGCCGCCGGGGCGTACCCCGACATCCGTGCCGCGGCCCACGCCATGGGCAAGGTCCACCGCCGGGTCTACCTGCCGGACCCGCAGCGCGAGGTCGCCTACGAGCGCCTCTACTCCGAGTACCGCGTGCTGCACGACTACTTCGGCCGCGGCACCAACGACGTCATGCACCGCCTGCGCCGCATGCGCGCGGAAGCCTCCGTCTGAGCCACTGTGAAAGGAACACCCTCATGACCACTTCCGAAAGGCCCTACGACAGCCAGGAGATCTGGTTCCTCACCGGAAGCCAGGGCCTGTACGGCGACGACGTGCTGCGCCAGGTCGCCGACCAGTCCCGCAGCATCTCCGAGACCCTCGGCCGCCCCGGGAAGGTCCCGGTCAGGATCGTGTGGAAGCCGGTCCTCACCGACGCCGAGTCGATCCGCCGGATGTGCCAGGAGGCGAGCGCCTCCGACGCCTGCGTCGGCGTGATCGTGTGGATGCACACCTTCTCCCCGGCGAAGATGTGGATCGCCGGACTGAGCGCGCTGGACCGGCCGTTGCTGCATCTGCACACCCAGTACAACCTGTCGCTGCCCTGGCCGAGCATCGACATGGACTTCATGAACCTCAATCAAGCCGCCCACGGCGACCGGGAGTTCGGGCACATCGAGTCCCGCGTCGGCGTCGACCGCAAGATCGTCGCCGGTCACGCGACCGACCCGAGGGTGATCCGGCGCGTCGCCGCCTGGGCCCGCGCCGCCGTCGGCCGCCACGCGTCACGCACCCTGCGGCTGGCCCGCTTCGGCGACAACATGCGCGACGTCGCCGTGACCGAGGGCGACAAGGTCGAGGCCCAGCTGCGGTTCGGCTTCTCCGTCAACACCTACGCCGTCAACGACCTGGTCGCCGTGGTCGACGCCGTCGAGGACAAGGCGGCGGCCGAACTCGCCGACGAGTACGTGGAGTCGTACGAGGTCGTCCCGGCCCTGCGCCCCGGCGGCATCCGCCACGACTCGCTGGTGTACGCGGCCCGCCTCGAACTCGGCCTGCGCACCTTCCTCACCGACGGCGGCTTCACCGCCTTCACCACCAACTTCGAGGACCTCGGCGGCCTGCGCCAGCTGCCCGGCATCGCCGTCCAGCGCCTGATGGCCGACGGCTACGGCTTCGGCGGCGAGGGCGACTGGAAGACCTCCGCGCTGCTGCGCACGATGAAGGTCATGGGCGCCGGACGCCCCGGCGGCACCAGCTTCATGGAGGACTACACCTACCACCTCGGCCCCGGCACCCCGCGCGTCCTGGGCGCCCACATGCTGGAGGTCTGCCCCTCTATGGCCGCCGACCGCCCCCGCTGCGAGATCCACCCCCTGTCCATCGGCGGCCGCGAGGACCCGGTCCGCCTGGTCTTCAACGCCTCCGAAGGGCCCGCCGTGGTCGTCGGCCTCTCCGACCTCGGCGACCGCTTCCGCCTCACGGCCAACGCCGTCGACGTCGTCGCCCCGAGCGAACCCCTGCACCGCCTGCCGGTCGCCCGCGCCGTATGGAAGCCACGTCCGTCCCTGGCGGAATCGGCGGAGAGCTGGCTGCTCGCCGGCGCCCCGCACCACACCGTGCTCAGCTCGGCGGTCGACGTCGAGACCCTGACCGACTACGCCGCCATGACCGGCGTCGAACTGCTCACCATCGACGAGAACACCACCACCGAGCAGTTCGGCAAGGAAATCCGCTGGAACGCCGCCTACCACCGCCTCGCCCAGGCCCTGTGAGGAAGGAGACCACGATGACCGCAGTTGTCCGGGAGGGCCTGCGCCAAGAGGTACTGGAGGCGAACCTTGCCATCCCCCAGGTCGGCCTGGCGACCCTGACCTGGGGAAACGTCAGCGGGGTCGACCGCGAGGCGGGCGTGTTCGTCATCAAGCCCTCCGGTGTCCCCTACGAGGCCCTGACCATCGACGACCTGGTGACGGTCCGCCTGTCCGACGGCGCGGTGGTCGAGGGCGACCTGCGCCCCTCCACCGACACCGAGACTCACCGCTGCCTGTACCTGGCGTTCCCGTCCGTCGGCGGCGTGACCCACACCCACTCCACCCGCGCGGTCGCCTTCGCCCAGGCCCGCCGGGACATCCCCGTCCTCGGCACCACCCACGCCGACACCTTCAACGGCCCCGTGCCGGTCACCCGCGACCTCACCGAGGAGGAGTGCGCGAAGGACTACGAGTACAACACCGGTCACGTCATCGTGGACCTCCTCGACGGCGACGACCAGCGGGCCGTCGAGGTCCCCGCCGCCCTCGTCGCGGGCCACGGCCCCTTCACCTGGGGGGCCACCGCCCGCAAGTCCCTGGAACACGCGATCATCTGCGAGGCGGTCGCCGACATCGCCCTCCACACCATGTCCCTCTCACCGACGACTCCGCCACCCCGTCACCTCCTGGAGCGCCACTACACCCGCAAGCACGGCCCCGACGCCTACTACGGCAATCCGACGACCCCGGCGACCCGGTGACGGCGATGCACAGAAGCCGCGTATACGCCGTACTGATCGACACACCCGAAGCCGAGGCCGCCCGGGCAGCGGACTTCTGGGCGGCAGCTCTCGGTGTGACTGCCCAACCGTTTCCACCGGCACCGCAGTTCACCACGCTCCACCAGGCCCTGCCAGGGCTGATCACCGCAGTCCAGGCGGTCGACGACGCACCCCGTATCCACCTCGACATCGAGACCGACAACGTCGAATCGGAAACCGCGCGCCTGATCGCCCTGGGCGCCGAGCAGATTTCACAGTGGCAGGAGTGCTGCGTGCTACGAGTGCCTGGCGGTCATCTGCTGTGCGTACTACCTGTGGAGAGCGACCCCGACACGTTCCGGGCACAGGCTCACGTCTGGCCATGACGAATACTCGAGTGGTCTCGGGCGGCCGGCCCGTTACCCCCGGGTTGGCCGAGACCGCGCGTGGTGCGAGACCCGCCTACCGGTCTAGACAACAAAGAACCCCCGGGCCTCTGACCTGGGGGTTTCGCATGGAGCGGGTGACGAGAATCGAACTCGCGCTCTCAGCTTGGGAAGCTGATGTTCTACCATTAAACTACACCCGCGTAAGACGCCGACCGGAGTCGGTGTCCGAACGGTCGCCACTTTACCTCATGTCAGGCTCCCGGTGTTCATGCCGCGGAGCCTGAGGGCGTTTCAGGGGCGGGATGCGGCTGCGGGTGACCGGAGTTGGGGCGTACGGTGGGGGCGTGGGCGAGGGTCCGGGCGGGACCGGAGTGCCGCCTGGAGGGCCGTCCCTTTGATCCCGTACCGTGGCTTTTGTCGTCAGGCAAGCAGCAGCCCGACGCGGCTCTTGGGGAAGGGACTCTTGGACTTGATGGAGCGCACCGTCGTCCGTTGTGCGGATGGGCACGTGTTCAGCACCGCTTCGTTCCCGATGCAGCAGGCCGAGCGGCTCGGCCCCGGCCGGCTGCTTCGGTGTCCGCGATGTGCGCGGCTGAGGAGCGTGGTGCCCGTGAGCTACGAGAAGCGGTAGCGGCGCGGCAGCCAGAAGCACGCAGGCAGGCGCGCGGGGTCGTCCGATTGTGGTCGCTCCGCGCGCCTTGCGTATCCTCGGGGCGTGCTTCTCTCAGACAAGGACATCCGGGCCGAGATCGATGCCGGACGCGTGCGGATCGATCCCTATGACGACGTCATGGTGCAGCCGTCGAGCATCGACGTGCGGCTGGACCGCTACTTCCGGGTGTTCGAGAACCACCGGTACCCCCACATCGACCCCTCGATCGAGCAGGCCGATCTGACCCGGCTCGTCGAGCCGGAGGGGGACGAGCCGTTCATCCTGCATCCCGGGGAGTTCGTCCTCGCCAGTACGTACGAGGTCATCTCGCTGCCCGACGATCTCGCCTCCCGGCTGGAGGGGAAGAGCTCGCTGGGGCGGCTCGGGCTGGTCACGCATTCGACGGCCGGCTTCATCGATCCCGGGTTCAGCGGGCACGTGACCCTTGAGCTGTCCAACCTCGCCACCCTGCCCATCAAGCTCTGGCCGGGGATGAAGATCGGGCAGCTGTGCATGTTCCGGCTCAGCTCGCCCGCCGACTTCCCGTACGGGAGCGAGCGGTACGGATCGCGGTACCAGGGGCAGCGGGGGCCGACCGCCTCCCGGTCCTTCCTCAACTTCCATCGGACCCAGGTGTGAGTGACCCGAGCATGAGTGACGTGCGGGAGAACCTTTCCTACGAGCAGTTCGGCGTCGCCGTGCGCGAGCTCGCGCAGACCATCGCCGACGACGGGTACGAGCCCGACATAGTGCTCAGCATCGCCCGCGGCGGTGTCTTCGTGGCCGGCGGGCTCGCCTACGCCCTCGACTGCAAGAACATCCATCTCGTGAACGTCGAGTTCTATACGGGTGTGGGGACGACGCTCGAGATGCCCGTCATGCTCGCCCCCGTCCCCAACGTGATCGACTTCTCCGAGAAGAAGGTGCTGATCACCGACGACGTCGCCGACACCGGCAAGACGCTCAAGCTGGTCCGCGACTTCTGCCTCGACACCGTCGCCGAGGTGCGCAGCGCGGTCGTCTACGAGAAGTCGCAGTCGCTGGTGAAGTGCGAGTACGTGTGGAAGCGGACCGATGAGTGGATCAACTTCCCGTGGTCCGTGGAGCCGCCCGTGGTGAGGCGGGCCGGCCAGGTGCTCGACGCCTGACACCGACATCGAGAAAAGGGGCTCCCCCTTGCGGGGAGCCCCTTTTCTCACACCGTGCGGCAGGTCTCAGACCGTGCCCAGCTTCACGATCGACAGCAGTGCGATCAGCTGGATCGCCGACGCGCCCAGCGCCTTCGGCCAGGGCAGGTCGTGGGAGCGGCTGACCATGAGGGTCAGCAGCGCGCCGCCCGCGATCCAGGTGGCCCAGCCCAGCAGCTGCACGAACGTCGCGTCGCCGCCGGCGAACATGGCGAAGACCAGGCGGGGCGCGTCCGTGAGGGACATGATCAGCATGGACAGGCCGACCGTGGGCTGCCAGGCGCCGTCGCCGCCGAGCTGGCGGGCCAGCGTGTGGGTGACCACGCCCAGGATGAACGCGCTGATCACCATCGCGACCGCCGTCGTCAGGACGATGGGGACGGCGTTCGAGAGTGTGGCGTTTATCGCATCCTTGCGGGCGCCGTCGAAGCCGAAGACGGCGAGCAGGCCGTAGAGGAACGTGACGATGAGGGCCGGGCCCCACATCGTGTAGTCCCGCATCTGGAGGAACGTCTGGTTGGGGGCGAGGACGATGCCCCTCAGCAGGGCCTTCCAGTGCAGGCGCGGGCCGACCGGGCCGGGCGGCGGGGCGGCCGAGCCGGCGCGGTAGGTGTCGCCCTCGCTGTAGGGGTCCTCGCCGACCGAGAAGGCCTGGGTGTGGCCCGGGTTGTTCGCCGCGTACGGGTCGTGCGGGCCCTGCGGGCCGGGCGGGTACGCGCCGTCGCCGAAGTACTCCGGCTCGCCCTGGCCGCCGTAGCCGCCGCCCGGCCGCCCGGCGTTCGGCTGCGGCCAGGTGGGGCCGCCGCCGTTGCCGTAGGGCGGCTGCTGCTGCGGGTACGGCTGCGGCGCCGGCGGGTAGCCGTACGACGGTCCCTGCGGCGTCTGCTGCCCGTTCGGAGGGTTGTGCGGTCGCGTCTGAGGAGCGCCGTTGTTCCGGCCGCGTCCGATCCTGAATCCAGCCACGTCATCGAACGTACCCGGTAGCGGGCGGTGGCGTGCCGGGCCCGGGCTTCCGGACCCGGCTTTGCGGCCGAGCTGTGACATCCCTTAGGGGGTAAGGGCCTTTGGGTATCCGTGGGTTGTAGGGGTTCGGCCGTACGGGCTTGCCGGTGGCCCGGGCCGGCCCGGGCGGGTCAGTCGGGCAGCGCCCCGCCCAGGTCCGGCAGGGCGATCGCGCCGGTCTTCGTCGGCGTCGTGCCCGTGCCCGGCATCAGCAGCGCGCCGCCCGCCGCGCCCACGGCCAGGTCGGCGCGGCCGTCGGCGGTCAGGTCGCGCAGGCGGAGGGTGTAGCCGAAGGCGGCGTCGGAGTCGGCCGGGCCCAGGACCGTCTGGGCGATCCAGGAGGAGCGGGCGCCGCTGAGGCCGCCGGAACCGCCGCGGAAGACGTGGACCCCGCCCTGGTCCTGAAGGCCGTCGACGTCCTCGTGCGGCACGCCGACCGCGAGGTCCGCGTAGCCGTCGCCGTTGGTGTCGGCGGCCGAGATCGCGTAGCCGAAGTTGTCGTCGGCCTCCGGGCTGCCGGAGACGCCCGAGGTGGCCTGGGTGAACGTGGTCGCCGTGCCCGGGCCCGTCGACGTGCCGCGCCAGATCGTGACCGCGCCCTTGCCGTCGTCCCTGTCGGGCAGGCCGAGGGCGATGTCGCCGTAGCCGTTCTTGTCGAAGTCGCCGATGACCGGGCTCGGGTACAGGCCCTGCTGCCGGTCGCTGAGGGTCCTGGACGCGCCCGAGGCGAGGCCGGAGGAGGTGCCCTTGAGGAACCAGGCGCGCTCGCGGATGTCGCTGCCGGTGATCTCCGTGCCGATCACCACCAGGTCCGTCCGGCCGTCGCCGTCGACCTTGCCGGCCGCGAGGGCGGAAGAGTACCAGCCGCCGGAGGCCTTGTCGATCTTGCTGACCTTGCCGGTCGTGCCCGACTTGGTGAAGGGGCCGCGGTACAGCCACGCCTCCTCGCCGCCGATCACGGCCAGGTCGGGGGAGCCGTCGCCGGTGAAGTCGCCGGTCGCCAGGTCGCGGCCGAAGTGGCCGCCCGCGCCGCCGGCCGGCGTGAGGTTGGTGCCGCCGGACAGGCCGGACTTCGAGCCCCACAGGACGGTGACCGTGCCGCGGTACTCGGCGCTGCCCACGTGCTCGGTGGGATTGCCGACGACGAGGTCCGCGTAGCCGTCCTTGTCGAGGTCGGCGCTCGCGAGGGACGCGCCGAACTGGTCGTCCTCCTCCCCGGCCCCGGGGACGCCGGCGCTGTCCTGGTGGAGGTACTTCGGGTGGGCGGTGTCGAGGCCGGTGGCGGTGCCGTACACGACGGTGACGGTGCCGCCCTCGCGGTCGACGTCGTCGTAGCCGGCGTAGGCGAGGTCGCGGCGGCCGTCGCCGTTGAAGTCGTCGTAGTGCTTGGCCACCGCCGCGGAGGCCGGGCCGGTGAGGAACACGGGGGTGACGCCGGTCGCCAGCAGGGCGGCGGCCAGGGCGGCCGTGGTGGATCTGCGCATGGTGTCTCCCTGGTCCGTCAGCCGATGAGGCCGGTGCCGAAGGCGCCGTAGGAGCGGGTCTGGCCGAGGCTGCCGGGGCCGAAGGAGCGGGCGCCGTCGGTGACGGGGCCGGTGGCCGAGCCGCGCAGGGTCGTGATCGCGCCGATGCCCTCGTCCTCGAAGCCGGCGGTGATCGTGAACTCGGCGCGGCCGTCCTTGGTGACGTCGGCCAGCAGGACGTCCGAGCCGAAGTAGTCCATGGCCTCGGCGGTGCCCGGGACACCGGCGGTCGCCTGGGTGAGGGTGCGGGCGCCGGTGCGCGAGACGCCGGAGGCGGAGCCGTTCATCAGGACCGTGGAGCCGGAGTCCTCAAGGGTGCCGACGTCCTCGAAGACGACGCCGATGGCGAGGTCGCCGTAGCCGTCGCCGTTGGCGTCGCCGATGGAGACCGAGCCGCCGAAGCCGTCGTTCGCCTCGTCGGCGCCGGGGACGCCGGTGGAGGCCTGGGTCAGCTCGGCCATGGGGGCGTCGCCGTTGACCGGGCCGCCCTCGGAGCCGCGGATGACGACGACCCGGCCGCCGAGGCTGCCGCTGTGGTCGTCCTCCTTCGAGAAGACGTTGCCGAGGGCGATCTCGTCGTAGCCGTCGCCGTCGATGTCGCCGAGGGCGAGGGAGGTGCCGCCGTTCAGGGGGCGGGGGACCGAGGTGTCCGGGCCGGTGGGGGAGCCGAGGTAGGCGACGCCCTTGGACCAGCTGCCCGACTCGTCCGAGTCGAGGCGGACGCGGTAGGTGAGGACCAGGTCCGACCTGCCGTCGGCGTTGGTGTCACCCGCGTCCATGGCGTCGACGCTGTACGCCGTCTCGGGCGTGTTGACGCGCTTCGCGGCGCCGGTGGTGCCGGTGGTGGTGAAGGGGCCGCGGACGACGTAGGCGTGGGACGAGCCGGTGCCGACGGCCAGGTCCGTCTTGCCGTCGCCGTCGAAGTCGCCGGCGGTCAGCAGCCGGCCCCAGTTGTCGTGCCCGGAGACCGCCGGGTCCTTGACCGTGGTGCCGTTCTTCAGGCCGCTCGCCGAGCCCCACAGGACGGTGACGGAGCCGCCGTCGGTGTCCGTGCCGACGTCCTCGCCGGAGGAGCCGACCGCGAGGTCGGTGTAGCCGTCGCCGTTGAGGTCCGCCACGGCGAGGGCGTCGCCGAAGGTGTCCTCGGCCTCGGCGGCGCCGGGCACGCCGGCGGTGTTCTGGCTGACCACCGTCCGCTTGGCAGGGTCGAGGCCGGTGGCGCCGCCGTAGACGACGGCGACGTAGCCGGCCATGCCCAGGCCGTCGACCTTGGCGTACGGGGCGGCGAAGGCGACGTCGCCGTAGCCGTCGCCGTTGAAGTCGGCGGTCGGGCCGGTGGCGGGAGCGGCGGTGGCGGCCGTCGCGGGCAGGGCCGTGAGCAGGCCGGTCGTGAGGGCCGTGGCCAGGAGGAGGGTGCGCTTGCGCATCTGTGGAGTCCCTGCTGTCGTGATCAGGAGTTGAGTGCGGTGCCGTAGCCGGGCGTGCCGGCCGTGGAGACGCCGGTCGTGCCCGGGCCGAAACTGACGGAGCCGGTGGCCGTCGGGCCGGTGGCGGTGGCGCGCAGGGACCAGACCGCGCCGTCGCCGGCGTTCTCGCCCGGCGCGGAGACGGACAGGTCGGCGCGGCGGTCGCCGGTGTGGTCGGTGAGCGTGACCCGCTCGCCGAACCGGTCGCCCTTCTCCGAGCCGCCGGGCACGCCCGCGGTGTTCTGGGTGTACGACGTGGCGCCCTTGGTGGTGAGGCCGGACGCAGAGCCGTACAGCACGGTGACGGCCCCGGCGGCGGAGTTCTCGCCCGCGGTGCCGACGGCCAGGTCGGCGTAGCCGTCGCCGTTGATGTCGCCGAGGGAGACGTCGCTGCCGAAGCGGTCGCCCTTCTCGGCGGCGCCGGGCACCCCGGCGGTGTCCTGGGTGAGGACGAGCGGGGCGCGGTTCGTGTCGCGGCCGTCGGGTCCGCCGTAGACGACGGTGACCCGGCCGCCGAGGGCGCCCTCCGGGTCGGCGGACGGCTCCCGGTCGTTGCCCACGACGATGTCGTCGTGGCCGTCACCGTCGATGTCCCCGACGGCGGAGACGAACCCGGCGGGCAGCCGCTCCAGCCAGTCGACGTAGTTGCCGATCTTCAGGTCGGCGAGGGCGGTCGTCGCGGCGCCGGTGCTCACGGCACGGCCGTGCAGGACCACCCGCGGCCGGCCGTCGCCGGTGACGTCCCCGGAGGAGAGGTGGGTGACGCCGGTCGAGGAGGACCACCCGTCGTTGCGCGAGCCCGAACCGCCGTTGGACGCGCTCGTCCTGGTGATCGGGCCCTGCACGAGGGAGAGGGTGATCGGGCCGGTGGAGCCGACCGCGACGTCCACGTCCCCGTCGCCGTCGAAGTCGCCCGCGGCCAGGGCCTGGCCGTACCGGTCGTAGTCGGTGCTGAAGAAGCTGAACAGCGAACGGGCGCCGGACAGGCCGGACTGCCCGCCCCAGACGATGGTGACCGTGCCGTCGTTGCTGTCGCTGCCGTCCTCGCCGGGCGTGCCGATCAGCAGGTCGGCGTAACCGTCGGTGTCCAGGTCGGCGGAGGCGAGCGCAGAGCCGAAGGCGTCGTCGGCCTCGGCGGCGCCGGGCAGGCCGGCCGTGTTCTGGGTCAGGAGCGTGCGCGTGGAGCTCTTCGGCCCGCTGGTGCTGCCGTAGACCACCGACACGGCACCGGCCCTCGCCTGGCCGGCGACGGTGGCGCCCGGGGCGCCGATCGCGAGGTCGGTGCGGCCGTCGCCGTTGAAGTCGTAGGGGACGGCGGGCGTCGCGGCGTGCGCGGCGGGGGCGGACAGGGTGAGGGCGAGCGGGGTCAGGGCCGCCGCGAGGACGGCGGCGGTGATACGGGTGCGCATGGCGGTACGTGCCTCACTGGAGGTCTGATGGGGCGTCACTGGGCGACGGGAGGTCACTGGGCCACGACCGAACCGAGGTTGGCGCCGGACTTGAGGGAGAGGGCGGTGGTGGTGATGCCCTGTGCGCCGCTCGTGGTCAGGCCGGAGGCGGAGCCGCGCAGGGTCCACAGGCCGCCCGTGGAGTTCTCGCCGTCGACGCCGATCACCAGGTCCGCCTTGCCGTCCCCGGTCACGTCGGTCAGGCCGACCGCGGAACCGAAACGGTCCCAGGACTCGGCGGAACCGGGCACCCCGGCGGTGTCCTGGGTGTACGACTTCACGCCGGTGCCGGTCCTCAGGCCGGAGGCGG
This sequence comes from Streptomyces africanus, assembly GCF_030816955.1. Classification (NCBI taxonomy): domain Bacteria; kingdom Bacillati; phylum Actinomycetota; class Actinomycetes; order Kitasatosporales; family Streptomycetaceae; genus Streptomyces; species Streptomyces africanus. The sequence continues at coordinate 4,652,468 of NZ_JAUSYP010000001.1, forward strand.
AGCCGAACAGCACGGTCACCGAGCCCGCGTCCTTCGCCGAGCCGACGTCCTCGCCCGGGGCGGAGACCACGACGTCGGCGTACCCGTCGCCGTTGATGTCGCCGGTGCTCACCGCCGTGCCGAAACCGTCGTCGGCCTCACCCGCGCCGGGCACGCCCGCGGTGTCCTGGTGGACGACGGTCGGCTGCTGCGCCGGGTCGGGGCCGTTCGGGCCGCCGTACCAGACGGTGATCTGGCCGCCCTTGTGGCCGCCGGGCTTGAGGTCGTACGGGTCCGTGTAGTCGCCGAGGACGAGGTCGCCGTAGCCGTCGCGGTTGATGTCACCGATCGAGCCGGGGTAGCCGTCGGCGTCCGGCAGCTCGGCCATCTTGTACGTCGTACCGGTCCAGCGGAAGTAGTCGATCTCGCCGCCGGTGTCGCCGTCCACGTTGAACGGGTACACGCGCTCGGCCGCGCCGTCGCCGGTGAGGTCGCCCGCGATCACCTCGAAGGTGGTGCCGACCTCGCCGACGCGCAGGTTGTTCAGCGGGCCGCCGGTGCGGGTGAAGGGGCCGTTGTAGATGCGGGTGTGGCTCTGGCCGGTGAGCGTGACGTCCGTGTCGCCGTCACCGTCGAAGTCGCCGGTGGCGATGCCCCGGGAGAAGCCGCCGTACTCGGAGAGCGTCGACGGCTGCGGCAAACCCTTGCCGCTGGTCAGGCCCGACTTGCCGCCCCACAGGACCGTGCCCGAGCCGACGCCGTCCCGGTCGCCGATGCTCTCGCCGGTGGCGCCGACGACGAGGTCGGAGTAGCCGTCCTTGTCCAGGTCGCCGGTGGCCAGGGCGGCGCCGAACAGGTCGCCCGACTCGGCGGTGCCGGGCACGCCGGTGGAGTTCTGGGTGATGACGGCCTTGCGGGTGGCCGAGACACCGGACGCCGAGCCGTACAGCACGACGACCGCACCGGCGCAGGAGGCCGAGCCGACGGTGGTGCAGGGGGCGCCGGCCGCGATGTCCCGGTACCCGTCGCCGTTGAAGTCCCCGGCGAGGCCGGCGGGCGCGGCGGCGGCCGGGGTGACGGTGAGCAGGCCGGTGGTGAGTGTGGCGGCCAGGAGGAGGGTGCGCTTGCGCAAGGGAGGGCTCCGGGTGGGAAGGGGCCGGACCTGGAAGGCCCGGCACCGGGGATGCGGGGTGGCTCAGTCGGCGAAGTTCGCGCCGAAGTTCGGGTAGCCCGTCGTCGAGACGCCCGAGGTGCTGGGGGAGACGGTGCGCGAACCGGTCGCGGTGATCTTCGTGCCGCCGGACGGCAGGTAGAGGACCGCGCCGTTGCCGTCGTTCTCGAACGAGCCGGCCAGCAGGTCGGCGCGGCCGTCGCCGGTGACGTCGTCGAGCTTCACGTCGGTGCCGAGGAAGTCGCCCTTCTCGTCCGAGCCGGGGACGCCCGCGGTGCTCTGCGCGAAGGACTGGGTGCCGGTGGAGGTGTCGATGCCCGAGGCCGAGCCGTACAGCACCACGAGCTGGCCGGCGTCGGCGACCGGCCCGATGTCCTCGCCCGCGACGCCGACCACGAGGTCCTGGTAGCCGTCGCCGTTGATGTCACCCAGGTCCAGCTCGTAGCCGAAGTAGTCGTTGCGCTCCGAGCTGCCGGGGACGTTGCCGGTGTTCTGGGTGATGCCGGTGGTGGAGCCGGGGCCGTCCGGCGCGCCGTAGGTGATCCACACCTTGCCGCCGTCGGAGGCCTCGGGGAAGGTCACCCCGTCGTCGGTCCGGTTCCAGTGCATGCCGGTGACGATGTCGCCGTAGCCGTCGCCGTTGATGTCGCCGATGCCGGTGATGACACCGGCCTTCAGCGGCCGGGCGTCGGCGGCGGACAGCCCCGAACCCGTGCCGAGGAGGAGGTAGTTGGCGTTCCAGTACTGGCCGGTGGCGGTCTCGAAGCCGTCGACGACCAGGTCGGTGCGGCGGTCGCCGTTGACGTCGCCCGCGGTGAGGTTGAGCGGGCCGGACCCGTCGCCCGACGCCTGGATCGGCGCCTTGACGCTGTACCGGCCCTTGACCGCCGTGCCGGAGGCGCTGATGCCGCCCTTGTGGACGTAGACGACGTTGGAGGTGGTGCCGACGGCCAGGTCCGCCTTGCCGTCGCCGTCGAAGTCTCCGGCGGCGAGGTTCCTGCCCCACCGGTCGTGCTTCGTGGGGGCCGGGTCCGCGATCGAGACGCCCTTGCCGGTGATGCCCTGGGCCGAGCCCCACAGGACCGCGACACCGCCGCCGTCCTTGTCGCTGCCGACGTCCTCCAGCGGGGAGGAGACGGCGAGGTCGTCGTAGCCGTCGCCGTTGAAGTCGGCGTAGGCGCTGTCGGCGCCGAACACGTCACCGCTCTCGGCGGTGCCCGGGTTGCCGGCGGTGTTCTGGCTGATGACGGACCGCTTCGCGGAGGACACCCCGGTCTTCGTGCCGTACAGGACGACGAGCTGGCCGGCGTCCTTCTTGCCGCTCACGTACGCGCCGGAGGCGGAGAACGCCACGTCGCCGATGCCGTCGTGGTCGAAGTCGGCCCGCGGGGCCTGCGTCGGGTCCGCGGCCGTCGCCGTACCGGCCGTGGCCGTGAGCAGCGCGCCGGTGAGGGCGGCCACGGCGGCGGTCGCCAGGGCGAGGCGCGGGCGGGAGCGGGGGCGGCGGAACGGGTGCGCGGGCGGGTACCCGTGCGCGTGCGGGCGCCCGGCGGGGCGCTCGTGCTGATGCATGCGAGGTCTCCTGCTGCATGCGGGGATGCCTGGCGGACATCCACAAGTCGATGGAGGGCCGGACCGTCCGTGTTCGCCGGGGGTTGTCCGGGCGTTCACGGGTGGTCGGCGATCAGGAGACCTGCGTGGGGACGTAAGGGTTGTACGTGAGTTCGGTTAATTCTTGAGGGCTGTAGAACAGCCGGAACCCCTGGTCACGGCTGCTCGCGGACCCGGTGGCGCTGGCCGGCTGCACGTCCTTGTCCATCCATAGACCGGCCGCACGCCGGAAACCCATCGCACGCCGCTCCCCGCATTCGGCCCTTCGGCCGCACTGGGTGTCGAGCGCAAGCCGATCATCGTCGAACGCGTCCGGCTGGGCATCGAGGAACATACCGACCGACGACACAACCGTTCGTGGCGACCTCCGCAAGGAGCGGATCGAGACCGATCACTCCGACGAGACCGGGCAGGGAGCGCTTGTGCCCGCTGGGGCCGGCCGGCCCCAGAGCGCGGCCGTGCCCCGGACCGATCGTGATCCGGGGCACGACGGGCCTGCACGGTTCTCAGCCAGGGCCTGCCTGCTGCCGGGTTTCACCAGCGACCTGCTGCCCGGAGTCGCGTGCCTGCTCGGCTACCTGGGTGGCCTGGCCGCGGGCCTCCTCCTGCGTGGTACGGGCGGCCTCTGCGGCGGTGTCCTTCACCTCCTGCGCCGCACTCTGGGTGACCTCCTTGGCCCCCTCCTTCAGGTTCTGCGCGGAATCCTGGGCGGCCTGCTTCACGGGTTCCAGCGCCTCGCCGCCGCGCTGCATCAGGTCGGTGGTCTTCTCCTGCTCCATCTGGGAGACGGGCAGCATCGAGGCCGCCAGCATGCCGGCGCCGAAGGCGATCAGGCCGGCGGCCAGCGGGTTGCCCTGGGTCCGGCGCATCGCCTGTTCCGGGGCCTGCCGTACAACTTCACCGGCCTGGCCGGACACCTCACGCGCGGTGTCGGCTGCCTGCTGGGTGCCCTCCTGCAGCGATCCGGCCATCGACTGCGCACTGCCGCTGACGCCCTGGGCGGTCTGGGAGGCGGATCCCATGACCCGTTCCCGCATGCCCGAGACGGTGCCGCGCATCCTGCGGGTGCGGCGACGGGCTATACGCCGAGGGCTGGTCCGGTCCGCGAGCCGGTCCATGTCGGCGGACAAGCGGTCCCTCGTGGCGGTGATCTCGGCCCTCATCTGGTCGGGTGACGTGCCCATTGCGCATTCTCCTTCAGCGTCTCGACTGTCTGCCCTGGCTTCGGTGCCACGGTGCGCATCCGGGTACGGCCCCGTGCGTACAGCACCGCCGCGACCACGGCCCACACCGCGGTGACGATCAGGGCGGCCCAGCCGCCGTCCATCACGTTGGCCAGGCCCAGCACTGCGGCCAGTGACAGGAACAGCAGAACCATGTAGCCGGCGAACCCCGCGCCGCCGTACATGCCTGCCGCCTTGCCCGCTTTGGTCGCCTCCTGCTTGACCTCGGTCTTGGCCAGTTCGACTTCCTGCCGGAACAGGGTCTGGACGTCGGAGGTCACGGCGGACAGCAGATCGCCCACCGAGGTGTCCCCACCGTGCGCCTCCACTTGGCGGGACGGGATCGAGGCCATCTCTCACACCTCCGGGTACGGACGAGTCGACGCACCACCCGGGGGCATGCCGACGGACGGCTGCATCTCCGGCGGAGGACCGGACGGCAGCGCCGTAGGTTGCCCCTCGGCCGGTGCCTCAGGCTGCTGTGTGCGCTCAGGGGACCCGTCGGACTTCCCCGCCGCCTTCACCAACCGTCCGACGGCCAGCCCTGCCAGCAGAGCGCCACCCAGGAAAATGCCGGGGCGTCGGCGGGCGAAGTCCTGCACATCGGTGAGGACGCCGTCGACCCCCTGTTCGTCCAGGTAATCGGCCGCGCGGTGCCCACCGTCGGCTGCCTGAGCCGCGAGGCTACGCGCAGGCGAGTCGCTCTGGGCGTTCTCCGCCATGCCGGACAGATCGTCCGCCCACTGGCGCAGCGAGCCGACCGCCCGCCTGGTCTGCTCCTCAACCTCGTTCATCGCACGGCTCCGCAGGTCCTGGGCGACCGCGCCGACCTGCTGCCGGGCCTCGCCCGCCACGGCCTTGGCCTGGTCCACTGCGGTACCCGTGACCTCTCCCGCGGCCTGCCTGGCGTGATCGGTGGTGGCCGACGCCTCCGCTCTGGCCGTCTCCCCGGTCTGCCGCAACCTCGTCGTGCCGCCCTGCGCTGCCTCGTTCATCAGCCACTCCTCCTCACAAGATCATGTAACTTATGGCCCGCTATGTATGCGAGTGACTGTTTTGTTCCTGTTCACACCCGCCAAGAGCGATTCATCGAGATTGATTGCGATACCCATGGGGGTGTGCTCTGCCCAGTCGGCGTGCAGCAGTGGCCCACCAGGTAGCGGGCCGTGGAAGGCAGGGAGCCACCACGCCTCAGCTGTCAGGACCGCTGAGTAAGCCCCGGCTCCAGGAGGTCAACAGCCTCCGTCCAACGGAAGCGATCCGCGCCACCGCCGGCTTTGGGACGGTGGGGGCGTAGGAGTTGATCAGGATGCCCATCTCCCGCAGTTGCGCCAGGCTGCGAGCGCAGGATCCTCAGGGCGAGAGCGTCCGGGATACCGGCGGCCCACTTGTTGATCGCGTTGAAGGTCGCCGGGGTGACCGCGATGGCGTCGGCGGGTGGCAGCGGGCGGGTCTCGCCGGGCGTGTGCCAGGCGGAGCGGGTCAGGTGGCCGGTCTGGGATTGGATCGCCACGCGGAACTGTCCGCCGAACTCCCCTGCCCGGTCGAGATGGCCCCACAGGGTGAAGCCGCGGATCGTAAGGCGTTTGCCGGTTGAGGGCCCGAGCTGGGCAGGCTGGAAGACGCAGGCGGCGTGGCGCTCTTCGTGAAGGGCTGCATGCCGATGACACCAGGCATTGACCCATGCGTGAAGGTCAAACCACCTCTGTCACACCCAACTACGGTGCTGATCAGGGTGATCCACTGCATAGTAGGGATCATGACAGCGCCGTTACCGCACCCCACCGGCCTCGCCTACCACCGCATGGGTCACTGCACGGGCCGTCACCGCTGGTGGCGGCCACTGCTCGGCACTGTGCTGTTTCTCGGTGCCTACCTCGTACTCAACCTCGTACTGTTCGCCGTCTCCTACGGCGTCGGTGCGGCGGCCGGGCTCCGTGAACTGCCCGACGGAGGCCACGACTTCGGACCGCTCGCCAACACGGCCCTGGACCTGACGTCCATCGCGGTGGCCCTGCCCCTGATCCTGCTGGCCGTGTGGTGGCCGGGGCGGCGACCGCCCGGCACCCTGTCGTCGGTCGGCGGACGGCTGCGGTGGCGCTGGCTGGCCCGGTGTCTGCTCGCCGCCGTGCTCCCCGTGACCGTGCTGGCGGTGACCGCCGCCTTCCTGCCCGACGGCGGAGCCGACTCGGGGGAGTCGGGCGCATGGGTGGGCTGGCGGTCGTTCCTCACCTCGCTGGTCGTGCTGGCCCTCCTCGTCCCGGTGCAGGCCGCGGCCGAGGAGTACGTCTTCCGGGGCTGGCTGGCGCAGACGGTCGGCGCTTTCGTCCGTTCTCCGTGGTTCGCGGTGCTCCCGCAGGCCGTGCTGTTCGCCGCCGCCCACGGCTGGGGCACCGGGTGGGGTTTCGGCGGCCTGCTGGTCTTCGGCCTGATCGCCGGATGGCTGACCATCCGTACCGGCGGGCTGGAGGCAGCCGTCGCCCTGCACGTCCTGAACAACCTGCTGGCCTTCGGCGTCGCCGCCGCGGTCGTCGACGGGCTGGCGTCCGACGAGACCGCCGCCGACTCGCCCTGGCAACTCGCCCTCACGGATGTGGCAACGACCCTGATCTACGCCGCGCTCGTGCTGTGGCTCGCCCGACGTCACCAGCCTCAGCGCCTCTCACGGCCGGTGGCTGTGCCCGCCTCACGGCCCGCACCGCACATGCCACCGCAGGGCGCTGCGACGCCCACGATCACGTCCGCTCCTGGAGTTGCCTCGTCCTCACCAGGCGGCGCGGACGACCTGCCCGGCGGCGGACCGCACTCGTGCGAGCCCACGGCCTGAGAAGGGCGAGGATCCCCCCCGATGCGATACGTACGACATGTCAAAGGCGCCGTCACCGTCACCGCCGCCACCGCGGCCTGCCACACCCTCATGTCCGCCGGCTTCGCGCGGGCACACGAAAGCGCAGCCGAGAGCGACGACGAGATGTGGGCCGGCGCCTTCGAGTTCCTGCTCACCACAGCCGCTTCCTGGGTTCTCATGCCCCTTCTGCTGTGGGCCGGCATGCGGATGATGGGGGAAACCCACAACGCCGTGCTGGTGGCTGTCGGTGGGTTGTTCTGGTCAGGGGTCTCCGGGTATTTCACCGACGACATCGACAGGGTGGGCGGGCACATACCGTTCCTGGCCCTCGCGGCATACATCCTTCTCGGGACGGGGCTGGCGGGGGCCGGCTCCAGCCACCGCGACTGAGACCCCCCGTGCTGACCGGCGGCATCCGGCGGCATCCGGCGAGGGAATGCCGACGCCCCCCGCCCGGCAACTCGGGCAGGGGGCGTCGAGAACACCCGGTGGGAACCGCCTACTTCACCGGCTCCGGTTCCGGCGCGTTCTCCGAGTCCGCCGTGCCCGCCGGCGGCTCGCCGTCGTCGTCCTCGTCCTCCGCGGGGACCGGCGTCTTCACCGAGTCCAGCAGGAGCTGAGCGACGTCCACCACCTGGATGGACTCCTTCGCCTTGCCGTCGTTCTTCTTGCCGTTGACGGAGTCCGTGAGCATCACGAGGCAGAACGGGCAGGCCGTGGAGACGATGTCGGGGTTGAGCGACAGCGCCTCGTCGACGCGCTCGTTGTTGATGCGCTTGCCGATGCGCTCCTCCATCCACATCCGCGCACCACCCGCGCCACAGCAGAAGCCGCGCTCCTTGTGGCGGTGCATCTCCTCGTTGCGGATGCCGGGGACGCTGGCGATGATCTCGCGCGGAGGCGTGTAGATCTTGTTGTGGCGTCCCAGGTAGCAGGGGTCGTGGTACGTGATGATGCCCTCGACCGGGGTCACCGGGATGAGCTTGCCCTCGTCCACCAGGTGCTGGAGCAGCTGCGTGTGGTGGATGACCTCGTAGTCGCCGCCGAGCTGCGGATACTCGTTGCCGAGCGTGTTGAGGCAGTGCGGGCAGGTCGCGACGATCTTCTTCGCCGACTTGGGCTTCGCCGACTCGGGCGTCACCTTGCCGTCGTCGTCCATCTCCTCGCCGAACGCCATGTTCAGAGCCATGACGTTCTCCATGCCGAGCTCCTGGAACAGGGGCTCGTTGCCGAGGCGGCGGGCGGAGTCACCGGTGCACTTCTCGTCGCCGCCCATGATGGCGAACTTGACGCCCGCGATGTGGAGCAGCTCCGCGAAGGCCTTCGTGGTCTTCTTGGCGCGGTCCTCCAGGGCGCCGGCGCAGCCGACCCAGTAGAGGTACTCGACCTCGGACAGGTCCTCGATGTCCTTGCCGACGACCGGGACCTCGAAGTCGACCTCCTTGAGCCACTCCAGGCGCTGCTTCTTCGCCAGGCCCCAGGGGTTGCCCTTTTTCTCCAGGTTCTTGAGCATCGTGCCCGCCTCGGACGGGAACGCCGACTCGATCATCACCTGGTAGCGGCGCATGTCGACGATGTGGTCGACGTGCTCGATGTCCACCGGGCACTGCTCGACACAGGCACCGCAGGTGGTGCAGGACCACAGGACGTCCGGGTCGATGACGCCGTTGTCCTCGGCCGTGCCGATCAGCGGGCGCTCGGCCTCCGCGAGGGCGGCGGCGGGCACGCCGGCCAGCTGCTCCTCGGATGCCTTCTCCTCGCCCTCCATCGTCTTGCCGCCGCCGGCCAGCAGGTACGGCGCCTTGGCGTGCGCGTGGTCGCGCAGCGACATGATCAGCAGCTTGGGGGAGAGCGGCTTGCCCGTGTTCCAGGCCGGGCACTGCGACTGGCAGCGGCCGCACTCGGTGCACGTGGAGAAGTCCAGCAGGCCCTTCCAGGAGAACTGCTCGACCTGGGAGACGCCGAAGACGTCGTCCTCGCCCGGGTCGGTGAAGTCGATCGGCTCGCCGCCCGACGTCATGGGCTGGAGCGCGCCCAGAGCCGTGCCGCCCGACGCCTCGCGCTTGAACCAGATGTTCGGGAACGCCAGGAAGCGGTGCCAGGCGACACCCATGTTGGTGTTCAGGCTGACCGTGATCATCCAGATCATGGTCGTGCCCAGCTTGATCATCGCGAAGAAGTAGACGAGGTTCTGCAGCGCCGCCACGCTCAGGCCCTTGAAGGCCAGGACCAGCGGGTACGAGGCGAAGTACGCGGCCTCGTAGTGGTCCACGTGGTGGAGCGCGCCCTCCAGGCCCCGCAGGACGTAGATGGCCAGGCCGATCGTGAGGATGACGTACTCGACGAAGTACGCCTGGCCCATCTTCGAGCCGGCGAAGCGGGACTTGCGGCCCGGCCGCGACGGCAGGTTCAGCAGGCGGATGACCATCAGGGTCGCGATGCCGAGGGTGGTCATCGCCGCGATGAACTCGATGTAGAGCTCGTACGGGAGGAAGCCGCCGAGCACCGGCAGCGTCCAGTCGGCCTGGAACAGCTGGCCGTACGCAGTGATGATCGTCGGCGGCAGCGTCAGGAAGCCGATCGCCACGAACCAGTGGGCGACACCGACGATGCCCCACCGGTTCATGCGCGTGTGGCCGAGGAACTCCTTCACCAGCGTCACGCTGCGCTGGTAGGGATTGTCGGTCCGGGTACCGGCGGGCACGGGCTGGCCCAGCTTGAAGTACCGGACGAACTGGCCGATCGCGCGTGCGAGCAGCGCGACGCCGACCACGGTCAAGACCAGCGACACGATGATCGCGGCGAGTTGCATGGGGGCTCCTCGGGCCTGCGAGGGTTTGTCGGGGGAACCGGTCGTTCTTCAGGGTTCCCCGAGATTACTAAGCGGTAACTTATGCAGTCCGTCTGAGACTACCCCTATCTTCCGCCGCACTGTAGCCGGGTGGGCAGTGATCTGAATCGCTGAGGGTTGCCTCAGGAAACGCCCCGACGCGGCTCGCGATCCCGTCGTGTTATTCGTACCGAATTGTCATAGTGACGCCTAACTTATATCCGTGCTCTACGGGATCGTCGCCGCCGCCACCGCCCTGCTCCTCACCGCCCTGCTCGCGGCCGTCCTGCGGGCCCCCGCCCGACGGCTGCGTCTGTTCGAGCGGCGGCGCCGGCGGGACGTGCCGCTGTGCGGCGGTGTGGCCGTCGCGCTCGGAGCCGGGGCGGTCCTGTGGGGCGGGGAGCGGGCCGGTGCCGTGACGCTCGGGCCCGAGGTCGCGAAGCTGCTCCTGGCCGGCGGCGTGGTCGCCCTGCTCGGCCTCGTCGACGACATCCGGCGGCTGCGGCGACGGGTGCTTCTCGCCGGCACGGCCGTGGCGGCGGCGTGCGTCGTGCCGTACGGCGACACCGGGATCGGGGGCGGCCTGCTCGCCGTCGGGTGGGTCGTGTGCGTGACCTTCGCCTTCCGCGGGCTCGATCACGCCGACGGGCTCGCGGGGTCCGTCGGGGTGGTGACCGCCTTCGGGGTGGCGGCCTGTGCGGCTATGGAGGTGATGGACGGGATCGCGGTGCTGATGAGCGTGCTGGCCGCCGCGCTGACCGGGTTCCTCCTGCACAACTGGTATCCCGCGCGGGCCGCGCTCGGGGCGTGCGGGGCGATGTCCGCCGGGTTCGTCCTGGCCGCGGGGGCCGTGCACACCCGGGCCGGGCTGGGGCTCGGGGAGAGCGCGGGCGTGCTGTTCGCGCTGACCGCCGTGGCGGGTGCCGATGCCGTACTCGTCCTGCTGTCGCGGCGGTTGGGCGGGCGGCCCGTCGTCCGCAGCGGGCCGGACCACCTCGCGCACCGGCTGCGGCGGCTCGGGCTGACCGTGCCGGGGGCGACCGTCCTGCTGGGGGCCGGGGCGTTGTCCGGTGTCCTCATCGGGGTACTCGCGCACGCCGGCCGGATCGGGAGCGACGCCCTGTGGTGGGTGGCGGGAGGGGCTCTCCTGGTCGTGTTCGCTCTTTCGCGTGTCCCTGTGTACGCCGATCGACGCACTGTATCGACGCAGGTCAGAGCGCCATTGCGTGTAAGGAACGGATAAGAGTTGAGCCCGCTCGACTCAGCTCTGTTGACCGGTCGGGAGGCGTCGTGCACACTTGAGTCCGTTCCACTCAAGTCAGCTGGAGGAATCAACCATGGCACGTGCGGTCGGCATCGACCTGGGCACGACTAACTCCGTCGTCAGCGTTCTGGAGGGCGGCGAGCCCACCGTCATCACCAACGCCGAGGGCGCCAGGACCACGCCGTCCGTCGTCGCCTTCGCCAAGAACGGTGAGGTGCTCGTCGGAGAGGTGGCCAAGCGTCAGGCGGTCACCAACGTGGACCGGACCATTCGCTCGGTCAAGCGGCACATGGGCACCGACTGGAAGATCGAGCTGGACGGGAAGCCCTTCAACCCGCAGCAGATCAGCGCCTTCGTGCTCCAGAAGCTGAAGCGGGACGCCGAGTCCTACCTGGGCGAGAAGGTGACCGACGCGGTCATCACCGTCCCGGCGTACTTCAACGACTCCGAGCGCCAGGCCACGAAGGAGGCCGGCGAGATCGCCGGTCTGAACGTGCTGCGCATCGTCAACGAGCCCACCGCGGCCGCTCTGGCGTACGGCCTCGACAAGGACGACCAGACCATCCTGGTCTTCGACCTCGGTGGCGGTACGTTCGACGTCTCGCTGCTGGAGATCGGCGACGGCGTCGTCGAGGTGAAGGCCACCAACGGTGACAACCACCTCGGTGGTGACGACTGGGACCAGCGCATCGTCGACTACCTGGTCCAGCAGTTCCAGTCCGGCCACGGCGTGGACCTGGGCAAGGACAAGATGGCCCTGCAGCGTCTGCGCGAGGCCGCCGAGAAGGCCAAGATCGAGCTGTCCTCGTCCACCGAGACCTCGATCAACCTGCCCTACATCACCGCCTCCGCCGAGGGCCCCCTGCACCTCGACGAGAAGCTCACCCGCGCCCAGTTCCAGCAGCTGACCGCGGACCTCCTGGAGCGCTGCAAGACGCCGTTCCACAACGTCATCAAGGACGCCGGCATCTCCATCAGCGAGATCGACCACGTCGTCCTGGTCGGCGGCTCGACCCGTATGCCCGCCGTCGCCGAGCTCGTCAAGGAGCTGACCGGCGGCAAGGACGCCAACAAGGGCGTCAACCCGGACGAGGTCGTCGCCATCGGCGCCGCCCTGCAGGCCGGTGTCCTCAAGGGCGAGGTCAAGGACGTCCTGCTCCTCGACGTCACCCCGCTGTCCCTCGGTATCGAGACCAAGGGCGGCATCATGACCAAGCTCATCGAGCGCAACACCACGATCCCGACCAAGCGGTCCGAGATCTTCACGACGGCCGAGGACAACCAGCCGTCCGTGCAGATCCAGGTCTACCAGGGCGAGCGCGAGATCGCGGCGTACAACAAGAAGCTCGGGATGTTCGAGCTGACCGGTCTGCCCCCGGCGCCCCGCGGCGTCCCGCAGATCGAGGTCTCCTTCGACATCGACGCCAACGGCATCATGCACGTGACCGCGAAGGACCTGGGCACGGGCAAGGAGCAGAAGATGACCGTCACCGGCGGCTCCTCGCTGCCGAAGGACGAGGTCGACCGCATGCGCCAGGAGGCCGAGCAGTACGCGGAGGAGGACCACAAGCGCCGCGAGGCCGCCGAGTCCCGCAACCAGGGCGAGCAGCTCGTCTACCAGACCGAGAAGTTCCTCAAGGACAACGAGGACAAGGTCCCCGGCGAGATCAAGACCGAGGTCGAGGAAGCCGTCGCCGAGCTGAAGGAGAAGCTCAAGGGCGAGGACACGGCCGAGATCCGCACCGCCACGGAGAAGGTCGCGGCCGTCTCGCAGAAGCTCGGCCAGGCCATGTACGCCGACGCGAACGCCGCGCAGGCCGGCGGCGCCTCCGCCGGAGCCGGTGCGGACGCCGGTGCCGGTGACGCCAAGGCCGACGACGACGTCGTCGACGCCGAGATCGTGGACGACGAGCGGAAGGACGGTGCCGCGTGACGGAGGAGACCCCGGGCTTCGACGAGCAGCAGCCCGACGTCCCTTCCGGCGCCACCTCCGACGACGCCGAGCCGAAGGCCGCCGACTCCCCCTCTCAGGAGGAGGGGGCGGCCCCGGCCGGGGACACGGGCCAGGACGTGGCTCTGGTGGCCCAGCTGGACCAGGCCCGCACGGCGCTCAGCGAGCGCACGGCGGACCTCCAGCGCCTTCAGGCCGAGTTCCAGAACTACCGCCGCCGGGTCGAGCGTGACCGGATCGCGGTCAAGGAGATCGCCATCGCGAACCTCCTGACCGAGCTCCTGCCCGTACTCGACGACATCGGCCGCGCGCGTGAACACGGCGAACTGGTCGGCGGCTTCAAGTCCGTCGCCGAGTCGCTGGAGAGCACGGCGGCCAAGATGGGCCTCCAGCAGTTCGGCAAGGAGGGCGAGCCCTTCGACCCGACGATCCACGAAGCCCTGATGCACAGCTACGCACCGGACGTCACCGAGACGACGTGCGTGGCGATTCTGCAGCCCGGGTACCGGATCGGCGAGCGCACCATCCGCCCCGCGCGGGTGGCCGTGGCCGAGCCCCAGCCGGGGGCGCAGACGGTCAAGGCGGACGAGACCGCCGAAGCCGACGACAAGGAGAGCGGTGGCCCGGAAGAGGGCTGACGTCATAGCGGACGAAGGGAAGGAGGGGCGTCGAGGATGAGCACCAAGGACTTCATCGAGAAGGACTACTACAAGGTCCTCGGCGTCCCCAAGGACGCCACCGAGGCCGAGATCAAGAAGGCGTACCGGAAGCTCGCCCGCGAGTACCACCCGGACGCCAACAAGGGCAATGTCAAGGCGGAGGAGCGCTTCAAGGAGATCTCCGAGGCCAACGACATCCTCGGCGATCCCAAGAAGCGCAAGGAGTACGACGAGGCACGCGCCCTCTTCGGCAACGGCGGCTTCCGTCCGGGGCCCGGCGCGGGCGGCGGCTCCTTCAACTTCGACCTGGGCGACCTCTTCGGAGGCGCCCAGGGCGGCCAGGGAGCCGGCGGTTTCGGCGGTGGACTCGGTGACGTCTTCGGGGGCCTGTTCAACCGTGGCGGCGCGGGCGCGGGGACGCGTCCGCATCCGCGGCGCGGCCAGGACATCGAGTCCGAGGTCACGCTGAGCTTCACCGAGGCGATCGAGGGCGCGACCGTCCCGCTGCGGATGTCCTCGCAGTCGCCCTGCAAGGCCTGCTCGGGCACCGGCGACAAGAACGGCACGCCGCGCGTGTGCCCGACCTGCGTCGGCACCGGGCAGGTCGCCCGGGGCAGCGGCGGCGGTTTCTCCCTCACCGACCCCTGCCCGGACTGCAAGGGCCGCGGCCTGATCGCGGAGAACGCCTGCGAGGTCTGCAAGGGCAGCGGCCGGGCCAAGTCCTCGCGGACCATGCAGGTGCGCATTCCCGCGGGCGTCAGCGACGGCCAGCGGATCCGGCTGCGCGGCAAGGGAGCGCCGGGCGAGCGCGGCGGCCCGGCGGGCGATCTGTACGTGGTCGTGCACGTCGACTCCCACCCGGTGTTCGGCCGCAAGGACGACAACCTCACCGTCACCGTCCCGGTGACCTTCGCCGAGGCGGCCCTCGGCGGGGAGGTCCGGGTGCCGACGCTGGGCGGCCCGCCCGTCACGCTGAAGCTGCCGCCCGGCACGCCGAACGGCCGTACGATGCGAGCCCGGGGCAAGGGCGCGGTCCGCAAGGACGGCACCCGGGGCGACCTCCTGGTCACCGTCGAGGTGAGTGTTCCGACGGACCTGACGGGGAAGGCTCGAGACGCACTCGAGGCGTATCGCGAGGCGACCGCGGGTGAGGATCCGCGGGCGGAGCTGTTCCAGGCCGCGAAGGGAGCATGAGTCAGATGGACGGTCGTCGACGCAACCCGTATGAACTGACCGAGGAGACCCCGGTCTACGTCATCTCGGTGGCGGCCCAGCTGTCCGGCCTGCACCCGCAGACCCTGCGCCAGTACGACCGTCTGGGCCTGGTGTCTCCGGACCGCACCGCCGGCCGGGGCCGCCGCTACTCGGCCCGCGACATCGAACTGCTGCGCACCGTCCAGCAGTTGTCGCAGGACGAGGGCATCAACCTGGCGGGGATCAAGCGCATCATCGAACTGGAGAACCAGGTCGCCGCGCTCCAGGCCAGGGTCGCCGAGCTGGAGGACGCGCTCGACGGCGCGGCGGCGGCCATGCGCCAGCGCGAGGCGGCGGTGCACGCGTCGTACCGCCGCGACCTGGTGCCGTACCAGGAGGTCCAGCAGACCAGCGCGCTGGTGGTGTGGCGGCCGAAACGGCAGCAGCAGTCGGACTGACGCGACTGACGCGCGTACGCCCGCAAAGGGGCCGGGAGGAGACTCCCGGCCCTTTTTGTATGTCTTGGGGTGTTTTTGCTGCGCCTCCTGTGGATGACCGGATGGTGCATGTCACTTGGAGGTGATTCCGCAGAGTCTTCACAACTGCTGCGGAGCGTGGTGTTGTCATCTCGTTAAGTGGTTCCGCTTGACGCTGGGGGCGCACCCGCGTTGGCTTTTCAGTCACATGGGCCACAAAGTGCGCCCACGTCCGAATCACACGCGAAGTGAGCTCCCGAATGCGCCGTCCTATCTCCATATCCGTGGCCGCGGCCGCGATGTCCGTCACGCTCGCCGGCTGCGGCGTGCTCAACGCGACGGGGAGCAGCGACGAGGCGAGCCCGACCAAGGGCAACGACATCACGGTGGGCCTGCTGCTCCCGGAGAAGGCGAACACCCGGTACGAGAACTTCGACTACCCCATCATCAAGAGGAAGGTCGAGTCCCTCACCAACGACCGGGGCCGCGTCGAGTACGCCAACGCCGAGGCGAGCGCGGACACGCAGGCGGCCCAGCTGCAGCAGATGGTCGACGACCGGGTCGACGTGATCCTGCTGGACGCCGTCGACTCGCACGCCATCGCCGCCGGCGTGCAGAAGGCCAAGGACGCCGGCATTCCGGTCATCGCCTACGACCGGCTGGCCGAGGGCCCGATCGACGCGTACATCTCCTTCGACAACGAACTGGTCGGCGAGGTCCAGGGGCGCACCCTGCTGGAGGCGATCGGCGAGAAGGCGAGCCTCTCCGACAAGATCGTGATGATGAACGGTTCGCCGACGGACCCGAACGCCAAGCAGTTCAAGGCCGGTGCGATGTCCGAGCTGAACGGCAAGGTGACGATCGCGCAGTCCTTCGACACCAAGGACTGGAAGCCGGAGAACGCCGAGGCCAACATGGCCGAGGCGATCGAGAAGATCGGCAAGGACGACATCGCCGCCGTGTACTCCGCCAACGACGGCATGGCGGGCGGCATCGTCAAGGCGCTGGAGACCGCGGGCGTCACCGACCTGCCGCCGATCACCGGCCAGGACGCGGAGCTCCCGGCGGTGCAGCGGATCATCGCCGGTGACCAGTACATGAGCGTGTACAAGTCGTACCCGCAGGAGGCCGAGAACGCCGCGGAGATGGCCGTGGCCAGGGTCCAGGGCCGCGACATCCAGTTCGCCGCCCTCACCCGCGACAAGGTCGACAGCCCCACCCACAAGGGCATCCCCGCCCAGCTCGTGCCCGTGGTCGCCCTCACCAAGGAGAACATCAAGGACACGGTGGTGGCGGACGACATCTACAAGCTGTCGGACATCTGCACGGCGAAGTACAAGGCGGCTTGCCAGGCGATCGGCCTGAGGTAGCCCGATCCGTCTGCCGTCTGCCGTCTGCCGTCTGCCGTCTGCCGTCTGCCGTCCGCCGGTGCGGGGAGCCGTGTTGCGGAGCAGGCCCCGTCCGCGCATAGTTGCGCTGCGGAACGACGGCGACACCGGGGGTGGGATCGGCGATGGCCGGGCACGGGGCGGAGGAGCATCCACACGGTGCCGACCGACTGTGCGAGGCCGGGGATCGCGTGTATTCCCGGGCCGTACGACGGGGCCGCGTGCCGCGCCGGGACGCGGATCCGGTGCCCTGTCTGCTGGAACTCGCCCTGCTGCACCCCGACCCCGACGACATGGACTGGCTGGTGCCGACCCCCCCGCAGGAGGTCATGACCCGGCTGCTGCGCGGCATGTACGACGAGGTCAGCGCGAGCCAGCGGCGGGTGGGTTCGGCCGTGGCGGCGTTCGAGCGGTACGCCGGGCTGGGGCGGCAGGTGCAGCCGGCCCCGTCGGCGGCCGAGGGCCCGGCGATCCGGGTCCTGGACGGCCTCGCCCGGATCCAGACCGCGATGGACGAGGCGACCCAGGCGTGCACGACCGAGGTGCTCACGGTGCAGCCGGGCGGCATCCGGCGCGAGGCGGAACTCTCCGAGGGGCTGCACCGGGCGCTGGCGCTGCGCGGCCGGGGCGTGCGGATGCGGGACCTGTACACGCATGTCGCCCGGCACGGGCAGGGTCTGATGACCTATCTGGAGCTGATGGGCGACGCGGTGGAGGCGCGCACGCTGGACGAGGTGATCGACCGGCTGATCCTCTTCGACCGGACGGTGGCCTTCATCCCCGCCAACACCGACCGCACGATGGCCCTGGAGCTACGGCACCCGGCGATCGTCGAGTACCTGGTCACGGTGTTCGAACGACTCTGGCGCCTCGCCATCCCGCTGACCGCGCCGCTGCCCGACACCGGCATCGAGGGCATCTCCCACCGGGAGCAGTCGATCGCGGCCCTGCTGGCGGAAGGGCACCAGGACGCGGTGATCGCTGAGCGGCTGGGGATCAGCGTCCGGACGTGCCGGGCGCACATCGCCCGGCTGTCGGAGACGCTGGGGGCGGCCAGCCGTACGCAGTTGGGGGTGCGGATCGCCCAGGCGGGCCTGGACGGCCGGCCCCGCTCGGCGGCACCCCTCAGCATCCCTGGTCAAGAATCCCCGAGCGTGCGATGAGAAACCCGAGCTGCGCCCGGCTCTGACTGCCCAGCGTCGCGGCGAGCTTGGCGATGTGGACCCGGGCGGTACGGATGTTCATGCCGAGGCGGTCGGCTATGACGGCGTCGGTGTGGCCCTCGACCAGGAGGGTGGCTATGGCGCGTTGGCGGGGGGTGACGCCGTCGCTGGAGGGTTGGGCGACGGCTTCGGGGAACACCGGGGTGGCGAGGCGCCAGAACCGGTCGAAGGTGGTGGACAGGTATCCGACGATGGCCGGGTGGCGTATGTCCAGAGCGAGGTCGCCGTTGTCGTCGGCGGGGAGGAAGGCGACGGCCCGGTCGACGATGATGAGCCGGTCGGTGAGCTCGTCCAGCGCACGCGCCTCGATGTCACCCCTCAGCCGTTCGTGGTGCGCGACGGTCAAGGGGGAGTGGCGGAGGGTGTGCTGGTAGAGGGTGCGGATGCGACCGCCGCGGTCCAGCAGAGCCTGGTCGCGGTCCGTGGCGACGGCGTAGGCCGCCTCGACCCGTTCCCTGGTGATCTTGGGGCGGGGCTGGATGGTGAGCAGTTCCCGGGAGGCGTCCGCCATGGCCTCGGTGATGGCCTCGTTGATCCGCTCCTTTCCGCTGAGGAGCGTCAGCGTCGGGGTGGCGGCCGCAGCCGCGCGATGCCCTTCGACGGCCATGAGCGGCTCGAATGTCTCGGCCAGCCGCTCCTCCCGTCGTCGTTCGCGCGCGATCCGTTCCCTGGAGGACCGCAACAGCCGGTGGAGGGCGACGGCCGGCGCCACCGGCTCAAGTCGGTGAAGGTCGTCGACGGCGGGGTGCAGCAGGCCGAAGTCCATCAGACAGGGCGCGGCATCGGCCGCTTCCGCGGGCACGTGCCCTTCGCGCAGGGCTCGTTCGTACAGATCCGTCCCGGCAGGGCACAGTTCTTCCGCGTCGTGCAGTAAGTGTTGCGCCGACGTCACTCGGAACGTCCTCCTCTTCAGTGGTCCTGCTTCAGGATCCCCGACTGCGCTATGAGGTACCCGAGTTGGGCTCGGCTGCCGCTCCCCAGGGCCGACGCCAGCTTGGCTATGTGAGCACGGCAGGTACGGACGTTCATGCCGAGGCGGCGGGCGATGGCCTCGTCCACGTGGCCCTCCACCAGGAGCTTGGCTATGGAGTGCTGGATCTCGGTGATGCCGTCGGAAGCCGCTTCGTAGGGCGCGCCGGTGCTCATCGGAACCGCGCGGTCCCACAGGTACTCGAAAACCTTGATCAGGTAACGGACGAGCCCGGGGTGGCGCAGCTCCAGGGCCACTTGCTGGTCGTCACGTGCGGGGATGAAGGCGACTGTCTCGTCGCAGATGATCAAGCGCTCGACCAGTTCGTCGATGGTGCGGTACTCGACCTTTCCGTCGGAGAGCCGGGCGACGTACGACAGCTTCTCCGGGTTGTACCGAGCGGTGTGCTGGTAGAGGCTGCGGACCTTGACACCGCGGTCGATCAAGGGCTTGTCCCGTTCGAGACTTCGCAGGAGGCTCCGCTCGGAGACCCGGTCACTGGGCTGCACTGTCAGAAGTTCCGTCTGACACTGGGCGGTGGCCAGATTGAGCGCCGCGTTGATGCGCTCACCGCCCTCCAATACGGTGATGGAATCGCTGGTTGCCGTCGCCTGCATGCCCATCGCCATGAACGGCTCGAAGGTGTCCGCGAGTTGCACGGACAGGCGCCTGCGTTCGGTGATCTCCCGCTCGAGGGGATGCAGATGCTGTGCCAGCGCGACCGCCGGCGGCACGGGGCGTAGCCAGGTCGGGTCGTCCGGATCGGGGTGCAACAGAGCGAGTTCGACGAGGCAGGGAGCGGACTCCGCGTCAGCGCGCGCCACACGTCCAGCGCGCAGAGCCGTGGTATAGAGACGACTTCCCGCCTCGCAGAGCTCAGCGATTGGGTGGGTATGCGCACCCTTAGCCCGATTAGCGCTCAAATCTCCACCCCCCAGGGTCCTGAACATGCAGGAACATGATGCACCGATTGTGTGGCCATGACGTGCCCGAATGAGCCATCGTCGTATTCGACGGGGGAAAAGGGGACCTTCAAGTGAGGACGAAGCCGACTATGCGTAACAAAATGCTTCGCTCGGTGCTTGTCGCCACCTTCTCCGCCGTCGTGGCCCTCGGTGTGCTGAGTGGCCACTCCGATGAGAAGGACGGAGTCCGGGCGAACACGCAGTGGCCGGCGGCAGTCGCGGACGTTGCAACTACTGACAACACCCAGTGGCCGAACCCTGGGGTCGACGGAGCCGGGAGCTGACGTGACCACTCCACCCGACGACCGCTCCTTCCGCCGCGAAATGGCCACCGCCTACCGCTCCGGCTGGCACTTCATCGACCTGGTCACCGCCATCCCCCACAGCGGTGACTCGTTGATGGTGACCGTGTTCGGCGAGCCGGTGGTCGTCACGCGGGACGAGGACGAGGACGTACGGGCTTACCGGTGTCTGCGGCGGCCTCGGGGGGCGCCGCAGCCCGTGCGGTGTGCCGTACGGTACGGAATGATCTTTGTGAACCTGGACCAGAGGGACCATGAGCAGGTGGAAGCCGACTCTCCCGTCCCGAGGACCATCTCTGCCACCCCCCGCAGTGCCTGACGCGATTCCCCCGTCGTAACAGATCGCTCAGGTGCTTCCCCCCGCAGCGGCGTCACCGTGACCTGAACACGGTGACGCCGCTGCAGTTTCTGGGGACATTTCCGGGTATCGCCCCGGTCACGCCGTGGCCGGATCCAATCGATCACCGGTGTGGATTTTCACTCCGCTCACCCACGCCCCATCGCTCGCGTCAGTTCGATCTCGATCACCACGCGGGCGGGGTTGGGTGAGGGTGTTCGTCCGTAGCGTTCCGCGTAACGGCGCTCCGCCTCCGCCACCCGCTCCGGCTCCGTGCGGACGAAGGCCCGGCCCTCGAGCGTCGCCCAGCGCCGGCCCTCCATCTGGCAGACCGCGACCGCCGCTCCCCGCTCCCCGGCGGCCAGGACGTGCCGCGCCTTGGCGCTCGCCTTGTTCGTGATCACCCGAGCGAGCCGGGCCTCCGGATCGTATGTGACCCCGACGGGTACCACGTGCGGAGTGCCGTCCGGCCGGGGAGTCGTCAGGGTGCACACGTGCCGCTCCCGCCAGAAGGCGAGATACGGCGGGTCCGGGGCACCCGGATCGACGGAGTACTTGGTCGCCATGCCCCGGAACTTAACCCCTGTCTCCTCCCCGAACCGGCCTTGAGTGGACTAGACTCAACTTTGTGCAAGTCGTTCGGGTCAGTGCAAGGAGGAGAACGCGAACGTGGACGCCGAGCTGACCAACCGGAGCCGGGACGCCATCAACGCGGCCAGCAACCGTGCCGTGACCGAGGGCCACCCCGACCTCACCCCAGCCCACCTGCTTCTCGCGCTGCTCCAGGGGCAGGACAACGAGAACATCACCGATCTGCTCGCCGCGGTCGACGCCGACCAGGCGGCCGTACGCGCCGGAGCCGAGCGCGTGCTCGCCGGGCTGCCCAGCGTGACCGGGTCCACCGTGGCGCCGCCCCAGCCCAACCGCGAGATGCTCGCCGTCGTCGCCGACGCGCAGGCCCGCGCCAAGGACCTCGGGGACGAGTACCTCTCCACGGAGCACCTCCTCCTCGGCATCGCCGCGAAGGGCGGCGCGGCCGGCGAGGTGCTGTCGCAGCAGGGCGCCGACGCCAGGAAGCTGCAGGACGCCTTCCAGAAGACGCGGGGCGCCCGGCGTGTGACCACGGCCGATCCCGAGGGGCAGTACAAGGCCCTGGAGAAGTTCGGGACGGACTTCACGGCCGCCGCGCGGGAAGGCAAGCTCGATCCCGTCATCGGGCGGGACCAGGAGATCCGGCGCGTGGTGCAGGTGCTGTCCCGGCGGACCAAGAACAACCCCGTGCTCATCGGCGAGCCCGGCGTCGGCAAGACCGCCGTCGTCGAGGGGCTCGCCCAGCGGATCGTCAAGGGGGACGTGCCGGAGTCCCTCAAGGACAAGCGGCTCGTCGCGCTCGATCTGGGCGCCATGGTCGCCGGGGCCAAGTACCGGGGTGAGTTCGAGGAGCGGCTGAAGACCGTCCTCGCCGAGATCAAGGACTCCGACGGGCAGATCATCACCTTCATCGACGAGCTGCACACCGTCGTGGGCGCCGGTGCCGGCGGTGACTCCGCCATGGACGCGGGCAACATGCTCAAGCCCATGCTCGCCCGCGGTGAGCTGCGCATGGTGGGTGCCACGACCCTCGACGAGTACCGCGAGCGGATCGAGAAGGACGCCGCCCTGGAGCGGCGCTTCCAGCAGGTGCTGGTCGCCGAGCCGAGCGTCGAGGACTCCATCGCGATCCTGCGCGGCCTCAAGGGCCGCTACGAGGCTCACCACAAGGTGCAGATCGCCGACAGCGCGCTGGTCGCCGCCGCCGCCCTCTCCGACCGGTACATCACCTCCCGCTTCCTGCCCGACAAGGCCATCGACCTCGTCGACGAGGCGGCCTCGCGGCTGCGGATGGAGATCGACTCATCCCCCGTCGAGATCGACGAACTCCAGCGCGCCGTCGACCGGCTGAAGATGGAGGAGCTCGCGATCGGCAAGGAGACCGACGCGGCCTCCCGCGAGCGCCTGGAGAAGCTGCGCCGCGACCTCGCCGACAAGGAGGAGGAGCTGCGCGGCCTGACCGCCCGCTGGGAGAAGGAGAAGCAGTCCCTCAACCGCGTCGGCGAGCTGAAGGAACGCCTCGACGAACTGCGCGGCCAGGCCGAGCGCGCCCAGCGCGACGGTGACTTCGACACCGCCTCCAAGCTGCTCTACGGCGAGATCCCCGCCCTGGAGAAGGAGCTGGAGGCCGCCTCCGAGGCCGAGGAGGCGTTGACATCTTCCGCCTCCGGCGGGGGCGCCAAGGACACCATGGTCAAGGAGGAGGTCGGCGCCGACGACATCGCCGACGTCGTCGCCTCCTGGACCGGCATCCCCGCCGGGCGCCTGCTGGAGGGCGAGACGCAGAAGCTGCTCCGTATGGAGGACGAGCTGGGCAAGCGGCTCATCGGCCAGACCGAGGCCGTGCGGGCGGTGTCCGACGCCGTGCGGCGCTCGCGGGCCGGGATCTCCGACCCCGACCGCCCCACCGGCTCCTTCCTCTTCCTCGGCCCGACCGGCGTCGGCAAGACCGAGCTGGCCAAGGCCCTCGCAGACTTCCTCTTCGACGACGAGCGGGCGATGGTCCGCATCGACATGTCGGAGTACAGCGAGAAGCACAGCGTGGCCCGGCTGGTCGGCGCCCCCGCCCGGATACGTCGGCTACGAGGAGGGCGGCCAGCTCACGGAGGCGGTGCGCCGCCGTCCGTACTCCGTCGTCCTGCTGGACGAGGTGGAGAAGGCCCATCCCGAGGTCTTCGACATCCTGCTCCAGGTGCTCGACGACGGGCGTCTCACGGACGGCCAGGGCCGCACGGTCGACTTCCGCAACACCATCCTCGTGCTGACGTCGAACCTGGGCAGCCAGTTCCTGGTCGATCCGCTCACCAGCGAGGCGGAGAAGAAGGAGCAGGTCCTCGAGGTGGTGCGGACCTCCTTCAAGCCGGAGTTCCTCAACCGCCTGGACGACCTGGTCGTCTTCGCCGCCCTGACCAAGCCCGAACTCGAGCGCATCGCGAAGCTCCAGATCGAGCGCCTGGCCAAGCGGCTCGCCGAGCGGCGCCTCACCCTGGACATCACGCCCGAGGCCCTGGCCTGGCTCGCGGAGGAGGGCATGGACCCGGCGTACGGCGCCCGCCCGCTGCGCCGCCTCGTCCAGTCCGCCATCGGCGACCGGCTCGCCAAGGAGATCCTGTCCGGCGAGATCAAGGACGGTGACACGGTCCGCGTCGACCGCTTCGGCGACGAGCTCCTGGTGGGACCGGCGGCCGGCAAGACCCTCTGACCGGACGCTCAGGCACCCTGGCGACGGCCCGCCCCGCACTCCGGGGCGGGCCGTCGCATGCCGCGGAGCGCAGGGCGGGCCGTCGCATGCCGCCTCCGAGTCGTGCCGTCGCATGCCGCGCTCCCGGGGACCGGCCGGGCGAGCCGCATACGCGATATTCGGCCAACTCGGGGCCTCATCCACACACTCCGCGCCCTTCCGCTTCACGGCATCTTCACGATGTCCGGCATGAGTCGAACGGCCTTTCGGGTCCAGTCGTCGATTCCGTTCATGGAGCGGTTCTCGGCCACGCCCCCGCGCCCCTCTGTCGCCGTGTTGCCCCTGTGCCTAAAGTGACCGGGCTGCCCCGTGAAGCGGACCTGACCAGTCCGGCCTGGGGCGCTGACCATTCACGGGGGGATTCAGCCATGCACGTCATCCTGCGCGCCTTCACGCCGCCACCTGTCCGTTGACGGGGAGAGAGCACCTCGCGGCCCGCGCCGGTACAGCGGCGGCTCCCGCACCCTTTCCCGTTTCGGCGAGAACGCGTTTCCGGTCCACCGGCTGACATTTCCGTCCGCACAGGTGACCAGCCCCCGGCCGGAGCCCTGCCCGGCCCTCACGTGCACCCACTTCAGCCCAGAAGGAATGCCCATGCGCAAGATCCTGACCGCAGCCGGTCTCACCACCTCCGCCGTCGCGCTCGGCGTGATGCTGGCCGGCCCGGCGGCCGCCTGGACGGCCTCGACCCAATTCGACGTCGTCTTCCCCGGCCAGAAGCCGCAGACGACCTACTACGTGGAGAACACCGGCGCGAACACGACGTCGAACGGCAACATGACCGGGAAGTCGGTCGTCTACTGGCAGCTCGGCGTCGACCAGGTGATCGACGGCTCCAAGCGGTTCACCAGCTTCAAGATCACGACCCGGATCGAGGAGCGCCTCACCAAGACCGGCGAGGACAACGTCGTCACCAAGAAGACGTGCGACCTGACCGCGATGGTCAACGACCACTACGCCTGGTCCTCCGACTCCCCGGAGAACACCTGCGTCGCCCCGTCCACCACCTACGACGGTGAGCTGTGGTGGTCGTCGGACGCAACCATCGTCTACGACATCGAGGGGGACGCCAAGGGCGCCATCACCCAGGAGCTCCCGGGCACCGCGCTGGTCCACGGCTGACCGACGGAACCCGTCACCCGAAACGACACCGCCCCGGAGATACAGACGTGATACGCAGATCGCTCACGGCCGCCCTCGTCGCCGCGGCCTCGGCCACCGTGCTCGTGCTCACCAGCGGCACGGCGGTGCACGCGGAAGAGCCCACCGCCGAGCCGTCGATCAGCGCCGAGCCGTCGGCGACCGCCACCCCGGCGGACGAAGCACCGGCCAACCCCGTGATCGCCGAGTACAACGGCCGGGAGATCAACCTCGCCGAGTCGTGGGAGGGCGCCGAGAGCTGCACCGAACTGCCCAGCGGTGAGGTGCACTGCTACGACTCGGACGCCGAGGCGGTGGCCGACCCCGAGCTGCCCGCCGAGATCCGCGAGCAGACCCGGAAGGCCGCCGCCGCCGCTCCCGCGGGGGCCCGCGCGGCCGCCGCGCCGCCCGACCGGTGCGTCGCCGACTACTGGTGCCTGTACATGGACTCCGGCTACAAGGGCAGGCTCCTGCGGCTGTACTCCGACGGGAAGAAGGACCTCAAGGAGTGGGGCTGCCGGGACAAGCTCAGCTCCGTCTACTACTGGGTCGGCCGCTACTCGATCAACTACGGCGACGCTAAGATCACCGACCTGCGCTCATGGCCCGTCGAGGACCGGGTCCGGCGGCTGGACCCGCCGGGCGGCTATTCCAACTTCCGCAATCTCGACTACCCGGGCGGCGGGAACTGGAACGACAAGGTCGACATCTTCGAGGTCCGGCGCGCCTGACAGGTGCGGGAAGGCTCGGGGGAGGTACCCGGTACTCCCCCGACCGGCCGGATCCTGTCAGCCGAGGGCTGACGGGGCCCGTCCGGGGTTGCCACCCCCCTCCCCGCATGGGGGAGGATGGCGGGATCCGTACGAAGGGAAAATCACGGTGACCATCGACCCGTCCTCGATTCCGAACTTCGGGGGCCAGCCCGAGCCGCAGCCGCAAGGACCGGCGGGCCCCGTAGTCCCGGATCAGGACCTCGTGAAGCAGCTCCTCGACCAGATGGAGCTCAAGTACGTCGTCGACGACGAGGGAGACCTCGCGGCGCCGTGGGAGCAGTTCCGCACCTACTTCATGTTCCGGGGTGAGGGAGACCAGCAGGTCTTCTCCGTGCGGACGTTCTACGACCGGCCTCACGAGATCGAGGCCAAGCCGCAGATCCTGGAGTCCATCGACGACTGGAACCGCCGCACCCTGTGGCCCAAGGTCTACAGCCACACCCACGACGACGGCACGGTCCGCCTCATCGGCGAGGCCCAGATGCTGATCGGCATGGGCGTGAGCCTGGAGCACTTCGTTTCCTCGACGGTCAGCTGGGTGCGGGCCGCGATCGAGTTCGACAAGTGGCTCATCGAGCAGCTCGGTCTCGAGGAGGAGATCAACGAGGCGGACAAGCCCGAGGACGAGGAGTAGGCCCGGCAGGCCTCCGCCCCAGCGGCGCGTCGGCGCGTACGAGCAGGTACGTGCTGTACGCGCCGTATGCCTTTTCGGGGGCCTGTGCCGGCAGGCCCGGTGACACGGCGCTGTCCGCCGTATCCTGACCACACACGGGAAGGAGCCGTCCATGAGCGTCGACGCGATCGTGCACACCGAGTTCCCCAAGGGGTACACGGTCCTGTTCGGGGCCGACGGAAAGGTGATCATGACCCCGCAAAGCTTCGAGCACTCCAGCACGATCAAGTCGATGCAGTACGACACGATCGTGTCGCTCGGACGCCACGCGAAGACCGCCTCCGACGTCTACATCGACTTCCCAGCCGACGAGAACTCCGCCCCCGATCTGGCGATCTTTCGCGAGGACGCCCGCCGGGTGGGCACGCGCTACAGCTTCGAGGACGCCCTGCTGATCTCCGAGGTCGTCTCGACCTCCTCCGCCCGCAAGGACTACGACGACTGCACCGCGAAGTACGGCCGTTACGGCATCCCGATCTACCTGGTCGTGGACCCGTACGCCCAGGAAGTCGTCCTGCACACCCAGCCGACCGCCACGGGTTACATCGCGGCCCACACCCACAAGTACGGCACGGGCAAGCTCCCCATCCCCCTGGCCGACGGCCGCACCTTCACCCTCGACCTCGACGAGCTCCCGCGCCCGGAGCCCGAGGCGGACGCTCGCTGAATCAAATCTCAAGACGCAGCTCCGCCCATACCGTCTTGCCCACCGGGCCGCGAGGCGCCGACCCCCAGCGCACGGCCAGGACGTCCACCAGGAGCAGCCCCCGGCCGGACTCACCCTCGGGAGACGACGAGGGCGCGGCCGTAGGCAGTCGCCTCGCGGAGGCGGCGTCCGCGACCTCGACACGCAGCAGCCCCGCAGCCCGGTCGAGGGCGAGCCGGAGGCCGAAGTCGCGGCCGGGAACCCGACCGTGCTGTACGGCGTTCGCCGCGAGCTCACCGACGACGAGGGCGACCGCGCAGGACACGTCCGACGCCGGCGGGTAGCCCCGTTCCTCCATCCACCGGACGGCGTGCCGCCGGGCGAGCTGCGCACCACGCGGGGAGGAGGGGTACTGCAGGGTGAGCGAGTGGAGTTCATACTCGCCTCCGGGGGCGGCGATTTCTGTCAGCACGGCCCGTTCGTCCTTTTCCGTCGGGTCGAGGCGCTCCGTGGCGCACACGAGTCATCACGTTCCGTGCTCAAGAGTCGGCCGATCGTCCTACGCTCGACAGGGGGCGAAGCCTTACTTTTGAGGCCGTAAGGAACGGAAGTGATGCCTTGGCCAACGGAATTGACCCCAGCACGTCGATGGCGGCGCTGTTCGGTGCGCGGGTGCGCAGGCTCCGTATCGCGGCAGGGCTGACCCAGACTCAGCTGGGTGACCTGACGCATGTGGTGAGCACGCGGATCACGCAGATCGAGCGGGCGTCCGGGGCGAAGCCGACGCTGGCGCTGGCGCGTGCGCTGGACGTGGTCCTCGGCGCGGACGACCTGCTGGTGGAGCTGTGGCCGTACGTGTACCGGGAGGCGTTTCCGGACTGGTCGCGGAGGTTCATGGAGTACTCGGAGCGGGCGGTGGCCGTCCGCGAGTACGCGGCTCATGTGGTGCCAGGCTTGTTACAGACGAAGGCCTACGCGCGGGCGGTGCTGAGCGTCGGTCGAACGCTCGGCAGCAAAGAGCAGTTGGAAGAGCGGGTCGCCCTTCGCATGGGACGACAGGAGCGTCTCGGCACGCCCGATCGGCCCGAGCTGTGGGTGGTCCTCGACGAGGCGGTGCTCAGGCGTCCGGTCGGCGGCCGGGCGGTGATGCGTGAGCAGTTGGCGCGGCTGCTCGGGGCCACGGAGGAACCTCACATCACCGTGCAGGTACTGCCGTTCGACCAGGGCGAGCACGAGGTCATGGGCGGCTCGCTCACGGTGCTCACCATGCCGGACGGCTCGGAGGTCGCCTACACGGAGGGCGCGCACTACGGCCAACTCATCGAGGATCCGGACGACGTCAGGTACTTCGCGCTGACCTACGATCGGCTGCGGGCGGCAGCTCTGCCCCCGCTCATGTCACTCGACGTGATCCGATCCGTGATGGAGGACAACCACCGTGGAGCGAACGTCCCGTCCCGATCTGAACGGCGCCGCCTGGCGCAAGAGCAGCTACAGCAATCAGGAGGGCGGCAACTGCGTGGAGGTGGCCGACGTGTTCCAGGCCATCGTCCCCGTCCGTGACAGCAAGGTCCCGGCCGGTCCGGCGCTGTGCTTCCAAGCCGCCTCCTGGGACGCCTTCATAGGCGAGTTGAAGGCCGAGCACCACCGTCCCTGAGGCGGCCGGGCCCCGGCCGCCGTCCGCCTTCAGGGCTCACCGGGCCCTTGTCCGCGAGGGTCCGGTCGGCCGCTGACCTCCTCAAAGAACCGGGGGAAAGAACTACCCGCCCACCCACCCTCCCCGCGCCAGAGGGCGGGCGTCACCCGTGCGAGTGACCGGCTTGCAGGCGCGGGACACGGACCGTTACGTTCGCCGCGACAACCGCAAACAGATACGGCCCCCGGCCGGGACGGCAATCCCGATCGAGGGCCTGACCGATCAGGAAGAGTGCACTTCCCGATGGCTGACCCGCAGTCTAACGCGCGCCTGCGCGCCGACGCCGGAGCTCCGACCTCCGGCGTGATCCACGTACGCACCCGGCTGACGGCCGACTTCACGGTGATCTCCAACGCGCTCGCCCAGCGACGCGGCAGCGCGGTCACGGTCGGTGTCGCGGCGTACATCGCCTCTCTGCCCGACGGCTCCTCGGTGACCATCACCGCTCTGTGCGAGCACTTCAGCGAGGGCGAGATCCTCGTCTCGCGAGCGCTCAGGGAGCTGGAAGCAGCCGGATACCTGGAGCGCCGTCGCGAACGGACGCCCACCGGGCAGGTGCGGACCAGGACGTACTTCTACGACGTACCCCGCGGCGAAGGCCCTGACGACCCGCCGGAGCCGCCCCGCCCCCGGCTCGCTGTCCGGGAGGCGGCGCCCGCTGACCGTCCTCAAGAGAGCGAGAGCCCGGCACCCACACTCGGCGACGCCGACCCGGAGGCGGTCGCCGTACTGGCCGCCCTGCGCCGGGTCGACCCTCGTCTCGTCCTGTCAGCCCAGGAGGCCGCCCGACTGGCGCCGGCCGTCGCGGAGTGGCTGGCGGCCGGTGTCGGACCACGGGAGATCACGGAGTTGCTGACCGTACGGCTCCCCGACCGTTTCCGTGCCCGACCGGCAAGCGTCCTCGCCTTCCGGCTCCGCGAGACACCGCTGCCGGCGCCTCCTCCGATCCCACTGCCCCCGAGCGTCGAGCGCCCGGCCGTACTGCCCTTCCAGACCTGTGACGGCTGCGAGCGTGCCTTCCGTGCCCCGGTACCCGGGCACTGCAGGAGCTGCCGGGACCGCTTGGGCGAGGAACGCCTGCGCGCGGCCGGCTGAGCCGGTGCCGCCTGAGTTCAGGGGCTGAGGTCCAAGGTGCGCACCGGCTGCTCCTTCCACGTGTGCGGCCTGGTGGTCGCGATCACCGCGCCGTCCGGTCGGTCGGGACTGGGCTGGGCGGCATAGAGGGTGTGGGCATCGGCCCATGTGGTCGCACGGGCCACCGACAGGGCGGCCGGCAGATCCAGATCGAGAATTGCGATGCCGGGCAGGGCGGCGATGTGCTCCGCAGTGCCCGGCCGGGCGCGGTCGGCCTCGACCAGGGCGCACACGGTGACGTACAGGAACCAGCCCGGTTCAGTGTGAGCGCGATGGATCAGCCGGGAGACCAGGACGCTACCCCTCCCGGCGGCCACCATCGCGCTGTCGTCGAGGAACACATGCACATCACGGGTCACGTAACACCCGCTTCGGCCATACGGCGGTCCAGTTCGGTGTCCAGTTCGGCCTGCTCGTCCGTGTTCGGGTCATATCCGTTCCACTCCCGCAGAACGGCCCGTGCCTTCTCCGCCCGCTCGGCCCGCTCGGCTGGAGTGAGCAGGGTCTCGGCCAGCCGGGCGAGGTAGGCGCGCAGGGACAGCCCTTCCTCAGCCGCTATCTCGGCAAGCCGATCGCGGGCATCGGCGGGGATACGGATGTTGGCGTCCGACATGACGCGGGCTCCCTTTTCGCTCACCATCGCAGATCAGATGCGGGTACGTACCCGTACTCGCATCATGACTCTAGCAACTCGGAGTGTCTCGCCCGGCCGAGGCCACCCGGGGCGTCTGGAGCGCCGTCCTGAGGCGCTTCACGGCCTCCTCCAGTACGCCCGTCCGCTTGCAGAACGCGAACCGTACGAACGGCGCGCCCTCCTCGCGGTGGTCGTAGAAGACCGCGTTGGGGATGGCGACGACACCGGCGCGTTCCGGCAGGCCGCGGCAGAAGGCGAAGCCGTCCGTCTCGCCGAGGGGGCGGATGTCGGTCGTGACGAAGTAGGTGCCGGAGGGGCGGAAGACCCGGAAACCGGCCTCCTCCAGGCCCGCCGCCAGCAGGTTCCGCTTGGCCAGCATGTCGTCCCGGAAGGCCGTGAAGTACGACTCGGGCAGCGCCAGGGCCTCGGCGACCGCGTACTGGAACGGGCCCGCCGAGACGTACGTCAGGTACTGCTTCGCCGAGCGCACCGCCGTGACCAGCTCCGGGGCGGCCGTCACCCAGCCGACCTTCCAGCCGGTGAACGAGAACGTCTTGCCGGCCGACCCGATGGTGACCGTACGCTCGCGCATCCCCGGGAACGTCGCCAGCGGCACGTGCTCGGCGTCGTCGAAGACCAGGTGCTCGTACACCTCGTCCGTCACGACGAGCAGGTCCCGCTCCACCGCGAGCTCGGCGATCGCGGCCAGCTCCGCGCGGGTGAGGACCGTGCCGGTCGGGTTGTGCGGGGTGTTGATCAGCAGCAGACGGGTGCGGTCGGTGACGGCGTCGCGCAGTTCGTCGAGGTCCAGGCGGAAGCGGCCGTCGTCCGGGCGGAGCGTGACCGGCACCCGGCGCCCGCCGGCCATCGCGATGCACGCCGCGTACGAGTCGTAGTACGGCTCGAAGGCGATCACCTCGTCGCCGGGCTCCACCAGGGCCAGCAGCGAAGCGGCGATGGCCTCGGTGGCCCCGGCGGTGACCAGGACCTCCGTGTCGGGGTCAAAGGACAGGCCGTAGCGCCGCTGCTGGTGGGCTGCGATCGCGGTGCGAAGCTCGGGGACGCCGGGGCCCGGCGGGTACTGGTTGCCGAGTCCGTCCCGCAGCGCCCGTACGGCGGCCTCCCTGACCTCCTCGGGGCCGTCGGTGTCGGGGAAGCCCTGCCCGAGGTTGATGGCGCCGGTGCTCAGGGCCAGGGCGGACATCTCGGCGAAGATCGTCGTCCCGAACTCGGCGAGCCGACGGTTGAGGAGGGGGCGCGCGCTGGGGGTCATGCGGGTCATCCTCCGCCGAAGCTCTGGAGTTCCTCAACTCTGCTTTGGCCCGAGAGTGGGGAGGGCATCACCGTCTCACGCAAGAGCGAGGCGCCCACGGGGGGCCGCTTCGGGGGAAACGGAAGGAGGGTGACGCCATGGTTGTCGGCATCATCCTGGCGGTGGTCGGAGTCGTCCTGGTCGGGGCGCTGGTGTCCAAGGCACGCGGTGGTGGTTCAGGACAGAGGACGCGTCGCGGGGTCGCGTCCTCCGGCAGCAGCGGCAGCGGCAGCTGGTGGGCCGGGGGCGGAGACTCCGGCTCGTCCGGCGGACACCACGGGGGCCACTCCTGCGGCGGCGGCTCGTCCTGCGGAGGCGGGTCGTCCTGCGGCGGCGGCGGCGGTGGAGGAGGCGGCTGCGGCGGCGGAGGCAGCTGACGCACGTCGGCCGTGCTCCCGACGGGGGAAGCCGCAACCACGAACGCGGGGTCCGCACCTGGGGCGGGCCCCGCGTTCGTGTGTGGGCTGGTGTCCGGTGTTCCCCGTCCGACGTACGAGTCGAACTTCTGTCTTGTGACTCGGAGTGCGTTCTGGCAACTTCGCATGCCTGTAGGACAACTGTGGCCGTGGAGCGTCGGACCGAGGTGTGACTGCGGCAACTGCGCCCGTCAAGCGGGCACTTCGGGGGCCCGCCCGAAGCCCGGGTACCCGTCCGGTCCCGCTCCAGGCGTGAGCCATGGCGCACCGGCGCACGCCTCCCCGGTGCCGGCGCACGCCGTGTTTGAACAGTTGAGCTGTGGAGCCCTCTGAGGGATGGAAACCCTGCGAACTTGGGTAAAAACGCTGTTGCGGCGCCACAGTTCATGATTCCCTCTCCATCACCGACGCAGCCTCTCGGACGTTCTGCGGACACCTTCCCAAAACCGGCCGACCGGTTTGCCCCGGGCCGATCCCCCGGTGCGACCGGGGCACAGCGGACCCCTCTCCCTCTCCTTGTGTGCTTGCGGAGCCGATCCATGCTCACGACCCTGAAGACCTCCTACACCGACACGCGCGCGGCCGATCTCGCCTGGGCCCTGGGACGCGAGCCGCTTCCCGCACTGGCCACGCTCGACCTCGAACTGACAGGCGCCAGACTTCAGTTGCGACTCCTCGGCGCGTCCCACCAGGTCCTGCTGGAGGAGGAGCGGGGCACCTGCTCGGAGACCGTGGCGTGCATTCCGGGCGGCAGCACCCCGCTCCCGCTCGGCGTCGCCAAGCGGGTGGGCGACTGGGAGTACGAGTTCGCGGCCCGGGTCGAGGTCCTCTCGCCCGGCTCCTTCGCGGGCCGCGCCCAGGAGTTGCTGGCCCTCGTCTCCGACCACCCGCACGGCCTGGCCGGCGTCTTCCCCGGCAGCCCGCACGCCTTCACGGCACTGCTGGCCCAGCACCACGAGGGCCAGGTGCACTGGCGGACCTGGCACGCGTACCCGCAGGACGGGCAGTTGGTGGCGACCCGCACGAAGGTGGGCGTGCGGACGTCGGCGGCGGCCACCGTGAACTGAATCCCCCCGCACGGCCCGCACGCGCCGAACCCGATCTCGTACCGTTATCCGGCCTCTGTAAACCAGCACCACACGTGTGGGTGACGAACCGCAGTGGAGACGTGACGTAACGTCGCAGCGTGATCGAGCCGCACGCGCCCGCCCCGCCCGGTTCCCCGCCGCCCTGGAGCGCCCCGGGCGGCCCCCGCGGCCCGGCGCAGCTGCCCGTCCGGCCCGGCACCGGACGGTTCCTGGTCTTCGCGGGCGTGTTCGTCTGCGCGGCCTGCGGACTGGTGTACGAACTGGAACTCGTCGCCCTCGCCTCGTACTTGATGGGCGACTCCGTCACCCAGGCGTCCGTCGTGCTGTCCGTCATGGTCTTCGCGATGGGCATCGGCTCCCTCGCCGCGAAGCGCCTGCGCGGGCTCGCCGCGGCCGGTTTCGGCGCGGTCGAGGCGACCCTCGCCCTGGTCGGCGGGTGCAGCGCGATGGCCCTGTACGCGGTCTTCGCCTGGACCGGCGACTGGGGCGGGATGTGGGCCAGCGGGCCGCGCTGCCTCCTGGTCGCCTTCTCCCTCGCGACCGGGCTGCTCATCGGCGCCGAGGTCCCGCTGCTGATGGAGCTGATCCAGCGCATCCGCCGCCAGGACGCGGGCGGCGCGGTGGCCGACCTGTTCGCCGCGGACTACGTCGGTGCGCTCGTCGGCGGGCTCGCCTTCCCCTTCCTGCTGCTGCCGTTCCTCGGGCAGCTGACCGGCGCGCTGCTCACCGGCGCCGTCAACGCGGTCATCGGGGGCGCGCTGGTCCTCGGCCTGTTCCGCCGGGACCTGACCCGGCGCGCCCGCTGGCTGCTGCTGGCCGCCAACGTGCTGGTGCTGGCGGTCCTCGCCTCGGCCGCCGTCCTCGTCGACGACTTCGAACGGGCCGCGCGGCAGGCGGTGTACGGCCGGGACGTACGCGTGGTGCTCCACACCGGCGTGCAAGAGGTGGTGCTCACCGGTGGTACCGACGGCCGGCCCCCCGACCTGTTCCTCGACGGCCGGCTGCGGGTCAGCGGGCGCGACGAACTGCGCTACCACGAGGCCCTCGTCCACCCGGCCATGACCGGACCGCACGCGCGCGTGCTGATCCTCGGCGGCGGTGACGGACTGGCGGCCCGCGAGGTGCTGCGGCATCGCGGGGTGGAACGGGTCGACGTCGTCGAACTCGACGGGGAGGTGCTGCGGCTGGCCCGCACCGACCCGGCCCTGTCGGCCCTGAACCGGCACGCCTTCGGCGACCCGCGCGTGCGCGTGACGGAGCAGGACGCCTTCGGCTGGCTGCGCGGAGCGCCCCCGGGGGCGTACGACGTGGTCCTGTCGGATCTGCCGGACCCGGGCATCACGGCGAGTACCAAGCTGTACTCGCAGGAGTTCTACGGCCTCGCGCGGCGGGTGCTCGCCCCCGGCGGCCGGCTCGCGGTGCACGCCGGGCCCGTCGCGGCCGGCCCGCGGGTGTTCTGGACGGTGGAGGCGACCCTGCGCGCGGCCGGTTTCCGCACCGCCCCGTACGGCACGGGCGGTCGCCACGCCGGTTTCGCCGCCGGCCCCGACCGCCCGCCCGCCGACCGCTCCCGGGCGCCCCGGGACTGGGGTTTCGTCCTGGCCGCCCGCACGGAGCCGCGACCGCGCCTCGACCCGGACGGCCCGCGCCCGATCGTCCTCGACGACGCGTCCCTCGCGGCGGGGGAGCGGGCGGCGCGGGCGACCCGGATCGGGGGGCTGCCCGCGTCGACACTGGTGCATCCGCGCTACTGAACGGGCCCGGACGGCCTGGCGGGGGCGGGTGAGGATACGCCTGGCGGGGGCGGATCGGGGGTGAATCCCGAAGCCGGGGGTGCGTTTCGGCCCGTGCTGGGTAGAGTCCGTCCACATGGAGCACGAGGTGTTCGTTCCGGTTCCGGCCGAGCGGCTCAGGGAGGTGCTGGACGACCCCGCGCTGGTCGCCCGGGCGGTTCCGGGGCTCCAGCAGGACGCCGGCGCCGAGCCCGTCGCGGGGCGGCTGAAGATCAGGGTAGGCAGCCACTCGGTCACGTACCGGGGGGCCGTACGGGTGTCCCGGGGGGACGGCGGGGAGTACGCCGTCGAGGGCGACGCCACGGAGACCCGTGGCACCGGCTCGGTGAAACTCGCGCTGCGGATCGCCCTGCGGGACGCGGAGGACGGCACGACGATCGTCTTCGACGGTACGGCCGCCGCGGACGGACGGATCAAGGACCTCCCCTCCGACGCGGTCGAGGGCGCCGTCACCCGCCTGCTGAACCGTTTCGCGGAACACCTGGCCGCGGCATCCCCGGACACGACCACGCCCCTCGCCACCCAGGACTTCGAACCCCGCGCCACGACCGACTACGAAACGACCCCGGACGCGGACGACGCGCCCCCACCCCCTCCGGCGGAGGCCGAGGGCGGTGACGAGCCCTCGGCTCCGGGTGATGCCGACGAACCCCCCGCCCCGGCCCCCGAGCCCCCCACCGCCTTCGGCGCCGATATTCCGCCGTCTTCTCTCGGGCCCTCCGGTGAGGACGACGAGGACGACGAGGACATCGCCGAGGCGGCGCATGCGCGGCGGACGATGATCGGGCGGAGCGCCGAGGAGGTCGATCACGCGCCGCCGCGCGGGCGGTACGCGCCGGTGCCCGCGCCGCAGACCGTGATGCCCTCCGCCCCGCTGCGCTGGGCGGCCCCCGCCGCGGCGCTCGCGCTGGCGTCGGCCGTCGTGGCGGTCCGGGCCCTGCGCCGACGCCGCTGAAAACGCCCCGCACCGCACGAGGCCCTCTTGATCACCCCAGTAGGGTCGTCCCGTGAGTGACGAAGACATCACGCTGACCGCGGGCGACGCGGAGGTGACCGTGCAGCCGGGCAACGGCGGCCGGGTCGGAGGGCTGCGGATCGGCGGCGTGGAGCTGCTCCGGCAGGGGCAGCGGTTCGGCTGCTTCCCGATGGTGCCCTGGTGCGGACGGATCCGGGACGGGCGCTTCCTGGACGGCGCCGCCGTACGGCAGATGCCCCTCAACGCCCCGCCGCACGCCATCCACGGCACCGCCCGCGACGGCGCCTGGCGCACCGCCCGCACGAGCACGGCCGAGGCCGTCCTCACCTACGAGCTCGTCGACCCCTGGCCGCACCCGGGCCGCATCACCCAGGTCGTCGCCCTCACCGAGGACGCGCTGACGCTGACCATGTCCGTGG
This sequence comes from Streptomyces africanus, assembly GCF_030816955.1. Lineage (NCBI taxonomy): Bacteria > Bacillati > Actinomycetota > Actinomycetes > Kitasatosporales > Streptomycetaceae > Streptomyces > Streptomyces africanus. The sequence goes on from NZ_JAUSYP010000001.1 coordinate 4,688,890, forward strand.
AGACGTACGAGTCGTCGTTCCCGGCGCAGATCGGCTGGCACCCGTGGTTCAACCGGAACCTCGGCGGCGAGGACGTGACCCTCGACTTCGACCCGGCGTGGCAGGAGGAGCGCGGCGACGACCACCTGCCCGCCGGCAATCGCGTCGAGCCGAAGCCCGGCCCCTGGGACGACTGCTTCGGGATGCCCGGCGGCGTCGACGTGACCCTCACCTGGCCCGGGCAGCTGGAGCTGAAGGTGACCAGCCGGGAGGAGTGGGTCGTCGTCTACGACGAGCAGGAGGCCGCCGTGTGCGTGGAGCCGCAGACCGGCCCGCCCAACGGGCTCAACACCGCGCCGCGCCTGGTCACGCCCCTGGAGCCGCTGGAGGCCACCACGACCTGGAGCTGGCGCCGCCTCTAAGCTGGGCGCCATGACGGACACACGCGGCGCGCTGCTGCAGCAGATCAAGGACAAGGCCGTGGTGCACGGCAAGGTGACCCTGTCGTCGGGTCTGGAGGCCGACTACTACGTCGATCTCCGGCGCATCACCCTCGACGGCGAGGCCGCGCCGCTGGTCGGGCAGGTGCTGCTCGACCTGACCGCCGAGCTGGAGTTCGACGCGGTGGGCGGGCTCACCATGGGCGCCGACCCGGTGGCCGCCGCGATGCTGCACGCCGCCGCCGCGCGCGGCAAGCGCCTGGACGCCTTCGTCGTACGGAAGGCCGCCAAGGCGCACGGCCTGCAGCGGCGCGTCGAGGGCCCGGACATCGCGGGCCGCCGGGTGCTGGTCGTCGAGGACACCTCCACCACCGGCGGCTCCCCGCTCACCGCCGTCGAGGCCGTGCGCGAGGCCGGGGCCGAGGTCGTCGCCGTCGCGACCATCGTCGACCGGGCGACCGGCGCCGCGGAGAAGATCCAGGAGGGCGCCGGGGTGCCGTACCTCTTCGCCTTCTCGAAGGACGAGCTGGGCCTGGACTGACCAGGGCGTGGACGGTGGCCTGGACCTTCCGGCCAAGTCTGGAAAGATGGGGCCGACGATGACGTCGCACCCCAAGGTCTAGGTCAGGGCCGACAACGCAGTACGCCAACCCGCAGATACAAGGAGCGGACGCATGCCCATCGCAACTCCCGAGGTCTACAACGAGATGCTGGACCGGGCGAAGGCAGGAAAGTTCGCCTACCCGGCCATCAACGTGACCTCCACCCAGACCCTGCACGCGGCACTGCGCGGTTTCGCCGAGGCGGAGAGCGACGGCATCGTCCAGATCTCCACGGGTGGGGCCGAGTTCCTGGGCGGCCAGTACAGCAAGGACATGGTGACCGGCGCGGTCGCCCTGGCCGAGTTCGCGCACATCGTCGCCGAGAAGTACCCGGTGAACATCGCGCTGCACACGGACCACTGCCCGAAGGACAAGCTCGACGGGTACGTACGTCCGCTGCTGGCGCTGTCCAAGAAGCGCGTCGAGGCCGGTCTGAACCCGTTGTTCCAGTCGCACATGTGGGACGGCTCCGCCGAGACCCTCGCCGACAACCTCTCCATCGCGCAGGAGCTGCTGGAGCAGGCCCGCGCCGCGAAGATCATCCTCGAGGTGGAGATCACCCCGACCGGTGGCGAGGAGGACGGCGTCTCCCACGAGATCAACGACTCCCTCTACACCACGGTCGACGACGCGATCCGCACCGCCGAGGCCCTGGGCCTGGGCGAGAAGGGCCGCTACCTGCTCGCCGCGTCCTTCGGCAACGTGCACGGCGTGTACAAGCCGGGCAACGTCGTCCTGCGCCCCGACCTGCTGAAGGAGCTGAACGAGGGCGTCGCCGCGAAGTTCGGCAAGGCCTCCCCGTTCGACTTCGTCTTCCACGGCGGGTCCGGCTCCTCGGAGGAGGAGATCCGCACCGCGCTGGAGAACGGCGTGGTCAAGATGAACATCGACACGGACACGCAGTACGCCTTCACGCGTCCGGTCGCGGACCACATGTTCCGCAACTACGACGGTGTCCTGAAGGTCGACGGCGAGGTCGGCTCCAAGAAGACCTACGACCCGCGCACCTGGGGCAAGCTGGCCGAGGCGTCCATGTCCCAGCGTGTCGTCGAGGCCTGCGGCCACCTCCGCTCGACCGGCACCAAGATCAAGTAAGTCCGGTTCGTTCCACGCGTTGGAGCCCGGCGCCTCTCCTGGTGCCGGGCTCTTCCGTATGCTCCCTGCATGCCCGATGTGCGGCTCGCCTCGCCCCAGGGCCGGTGGATCCTGCTCACCACCGTCCTCGGCTCCAGCATGGCTCTGCTGGACTCCACCGTGGTCAATATCGCGCTGCCCCGCATCGGCCGTGACCTCGACGCGGACCTGGCGGCCCTGCAGTGGACCGTCAACGCGTACATGGTCACGCTGGCCGGGCTGATCCTGCTGGGCGGGGCGCTGGGCGACCGGTTCGGGCGCCGGAAGGTGTTCGTCGTCGGTGTGGTGTGGTTCGCGGTGGCGTCCCTGCTGTGCGGGATCGCGCCGAACGCCGGGGTGCTGATCGCCGCGCGTGCCCTGCAAGGGGTGGGCGGCGCCCTGCTCACGCCGGGGTCGCTGGCGTTGATCCAGGCGTCCTTCCACCCCGACGACCGGGGCCGCGCGGTGGGCCTGTGGTCCGGCTTCGGCGGGATCGGGGCGGCGGTCGGGCCCTTCGTCGGCGGCTGGCTGGTGGACGGGCCGGGCTGGCGGTGGGTGTTCCTGCTGAACGTGCCGCTGGCCCTGCTGTGCGCGCCCGTGGCGCTGCGGCACGTGCCCGAGTCGGGGGACCAGCGGGTGCACGGGCGGTTCGACGTGCTCGGGGCCGTGCTGGGGGCGCTGGCGCTCGCGCTGGTGACGTACGCGCTGATCGAGGCCGGTGGGGGCGGTGCGGTGGTGGCGGTCTCGGCGGTGGCCGGGCTGGCCGCGGCCGTCGCGTTCGTGGTCGTCGAGCGGCGCCGGCCCGATCCGATGATGCCGACCGACATCTTCGCGTCCCGCCAGTTCACGGCCGTCAACCTCGTCACGCTGTGCGTGTACGCGGCCCTCGGCGGGTTCTTCTTCCTCGCCGCCCTCCAGCTCCAGGTGGTGGTGGGCTACTCGGCCCTCGCGGCCGGTACGGCGTTGCTGCCGACGACCGTGCTGATGCTGCTGCTGTCCGCTCGGTCCGGGGAACTGGCCGACCGGATCGGACCGCGGATCCCGCTGACGGTGGGGCCGCTGCTGTGCGCGGCCGGGATGCTCCTGATGCTGCGGGTCGGGCCGGGGGCGTCGTACGTGGCCGATGTGCTGCCGGCGCTGATGGTGCTCGGGCTGGGCATGGTCACGCTGGTGGCGCCGCTGACGGCGACCGTGCTGGGGTCGGTGGACGTGGCCCGGGCGGGGCTGGCCAGCGGGATCAACAACGCGGCGGCCCGGGCGGCGGGGCTGGTGGCGGTGGCGGCGCTGCCGTTGCTGGCGGGGATGGGGGAGGAGGCGTACCGGGAGCCGGGGGCGTTCGACGTCGCCTTCGGGAAGGCGATGGCGTGGTGTGCGGGGGCCCTGGTGGTGGGGGCCGTCATCGCGGCCGCAGTGGTACGGAGGCCGCCGCCGGGCTGCAAGCGGCCGGAGTGTCTGAGGCACGGGGGTGTGACGGCACCGCCGCTGGAGGGGGAGCCGGTGCGGAAGCGGTTGTCGTAGCAGGGGGAGTTTGTGCTCGCGCCGGGGTGTTGCGCAGCCCGGCGTTGCGGGGTGCCGCTGCGCCCACCCGTGCCGCCCCAAGCGGCACGACTGCCCGCAGCTTGGTCGCGACTGCCCGCAGCTCACGTGCGGCAGACTTGACCCCATGTCCATTCACGAGAACCTCCTCGGGGGCCCGCCCCCGACCCATCTCCCCGACGACCCCGGGCCACGGGAAATGCTCGCGTCGGGTACCGCGCCGGTCGACGTCGCCGCCGCGCACCCCACCTCCTCGCTCGCCTGGGCGCAGCTCGCCGACGAAGCGTTCGAGCGGGGCGCGACCGTCGAGTCGTACGCGTACGCCCGTACGGGCTACCACCGCGGCCTGGACGCGCTGCGCCGCAACGGCTGGAAGGGCCACGGCCCGGTCCCCTGGGAGCACGAGCCGAACCGCGGCTTCCTGCGTGCCCTGCACGCCCTCGCCCGTGCCGCACAGGCGATCGGCGAGCAGGAGGAGTACGAGCGCTGCTCCCAGTTCCTGAAGGACTCCTCGCCGGAGGCGGCGCAGGTCCTGGGCTGACGACACCCCCTGGGCCCGTCCGCCGAGCGGGCGGGCCTTGCGGTCTTGGGGCACGATTGCGGAGTATGCCCGTGGGGACCGGGGCCCCCGTGCCGGCATCGGCAGGGGCGGACCGCTACCCGGAGTTACAAAGCAGGAGACAGCGATGTCCCACGAGGCTCACGAGCCCGAGACCCCGCATCTCGATTTCCACGGCACGACGCCGTACGAGGACTACGTCAAGGCCGACGTGCTCACCCACCTCCAGCACACCCTCTCCGACGACCCCGGAGAGATGGTCTTCCTGGTCACGACCCAGGTGATGGAGCTGTGGTTCACCGTCATCGTCCACGAGTGGGAGACGGCGGCACACGCGCTGCGCCGCGACGACGTCCCCACCGCGACCGCCGCGCTGAAGAGGTCCGTGCGCGAGCTGGAGGCGCTCAACGCCTCCTGGAAGCCGCTCGGCCAGCTCACGCCCGCCCAGTTCAACTCGTACCGGTCCGCCCTCGGCGAGGGCTCCGGATTCCAGTCGGCGATGTACCGGCGGATGGAGTTCCTGCTCGGCGACAAGTCCGCGTCCATGCTGGTCCCGCACCGGGGCGCGCCCCGCGTACACGCCGAGCTGGAGAAGGCGCTGCACGAGCCGAGCCTGTACGACGAGGTCGTGCGGCTGCTCGCGCGGCGCGGGTACGACATCCCCCAGGCCGTGCTGGGGCGTGACGTGTCGCTGCGCTACGAGCCGTCCCCCGAGGTGGAGGCGGCCTGGACGGCCGTCTACTCGGGTGACGAGAGCGGCGAACTCGCCCGGCTCGGCGAGGCGTTGACGGATGTCGCCGAGCTGGTGTGGCGCTGGCGCAACGACCACCTCGTCGCCACCCGCCGCGCGATGGGCGCCAAGACCGGCACGGGCGGCTCCGCCGGAGTGGCCTGGCTGGAGAAGCGGGCGCAGAAGCACGTGTTCCCCGAGCTGTGGACGGCGCGCTCCTATGTCTGAACTGGTGATGCGCGCGGAGAAGCTGGACGCCGCCGACGAGCTGCGCGGCAAGCGGGACGGGTTCGTTCTCGACGATGTTGTCTACCTCGACGGCAACTCGCTCGGCGCGCTGCCGGCCGTCGTCCCCGGGCGGGTCGAGGACGTCGTACGCCGCCAGTGGGGCGAGCTGCGCATCCGGTCCTGGGAGGAGAGCGGCTGGTGGACCGCGCCCGAGCGGATCGGTGACCGGATCGCCCCGCTGGTCGGGGCGGCGCCGGGACAGATCGTGGTGGGCGACTCGACCAGTGTCAATGTCTTCAAGGCCCTTGTGGGGGCCGTGCGGATGGCCGGGGAGGGCCGCGACGAGATCCTCGTCGACGCCACGACCTTCCCGACCGACGGGTACATCGCCGAGTCCGCCGCCCGGATGACCGGCCGCACGCTGCGGCCGGTGGCACCGGCGGACGTGCCGGGCGCGCTGGGCGGCCGGACCGCCGCCGTCCTGCTCAACCACGTCGACTACCGCACCGGCCGGCTGCACGACCTGCCGGCGCTGACGGCCGCCGTGCACGAGGCGGGCGCGTACGCCGTCTGGGACCTGTGCCACAGCGCGGGCGCGCTGCCCGTGGGGCTGGACGAGCACGGCGTGGACCTCGCGGTCGGCTGCACCTACAAGTACCTGAACGGCGGGCCGGGTTCACCGGCGTACCTGTACGTGCGCCGGGAGCTCCAGGACCGCTTCGACTCCCCACTGCCCGGCTGGAACTCCCACGCCGAGCCGTTCGGGATGCGCGGCGGGTACGAGCCGGCCCCCGGCGCCCTGCGCGGCCGGGTCGGCACGCCGGACATCCTCTCCATGCTCGCCCTGGAGGCGGCCCTGGAGGTGTGGGACGGGGTGCCGGTCGAGGCGGTGCGGGCCAAGTCGCTCGCGCTGACGGACTTCTTCCTGGAGTGCGTGGCCGCGTACGTGCCCGAGGGCAGGGTCGAGTGCCTGACGCCGGTGCCGCACGCGGAGCGGGGCAGCCAGATCGCGCTGCGCTGCGACGACGCCGGTGACGTGATGAAACGGCTCGTCGAGCGGGGGGTGGTCGGCGACTTCCGGGCGCCGGACGTGCTGCGCTTCGGCTTCACACCGCTGTACGTGGGCTTCGCCGACGTGGAGCGGGCGGCGCGGGTGCTGGCGCAGACGCTGGGGTGAGCGCCGACGGGGCCGGATCCGCTGCCCGGACCCGGCCCCGTCGACGGCCCGTCGCGCCGGAACGGCAGAACCCCTTGAGCCTCACCCAGCGTGACATCCCCGTGTCCGCGCATGTCACGCGCCTGATACCGTCCCGGCCAACGGCCGGACCCCCGCCTGGTCCGCCATCTACGTTGGATCGCTGAGAGGTTGGAGCATGACGGACGACGTCGCAGCAGCACGGGCCGCCGCCGAGGAGAAGTCGGCGTTCTCCCACGCGCCCGTCGCCCCCGACGCCACCGCCGCCTACGGCGACCACCCCGACCAGGTGATCGACTTCTACGCCCCGCGCTCGGAGGCCGGCCCGGGCGGGCCCGCCCCGGTCGTCCTCGTGCTGCACGGCGGCGCCTGGCGGGCGCCGTACGACCGGCGTCACATCAGCCCGTTCGCGGACTTCCTCGCCCGGCGCGGGTTCGCCGTGGCCAGTGCCGAGTACCGGCGCGGTGGTGACGGCGACTCCGTCGCGGGGCGCTGGCCCGACACCCTCGACGACGTCGCGGCGGCGCTGGACGCCCTTCCGGCGCTCGTGAAGGAGCTGCTGCCGCAGGCCGACCCGCGCCGTACGGTCCTCACCGGTCACTCGGCGGGCGGGCACCTCGCCCTGTGGGCCGCGTCCCGGCACGTCCTGCCGGCCGGCTCGCCCTGGCACAGCGACAGCCCGGCGGCCCTGCGCGGTGTGGTCGCGCTCGCCCCGATCGCGGACTTCGCGGTCGCCGACAAGCTCGACGCGTGCGGCGGTGCCGTACGGCAACTGCTGGGCGGGGACGAGCACTTCGCCGAGCGGCAGCCCTTCGCGGACCCGGCGCTGCTGCTGCCCACCGGCATCGCCACGACCCTCGTCCAGGGCCGCGCGGACCTCGACGTGCCGCAGGCGGTCGCCGAGTCGTACGCGGACGCGGCGGCGAAGGCCGGGGAGATGGTGGGAGTGACGCTGCTGGAGGACGTGGGGCACTTCCCGCTCATCGACCCGGCGGCGGACGCCTGCGCGGTGGTCGTGGAGGAGATCGCCCAACTGGCCTGGTGAATCGCCCGATCGGCCTGGTGAGCGGACTTCTTGGTCGGACCCTTGGGTCGTACCCGTAGTACCTGAGAGCCAGGCCGCAGGTGAGCTCCGCGGTGTGACGCGGACGACGGGCCCCCATCCGTAACTTCCCTTCCATGCAGACCCGATGGCCGGGTGCGCGGGAGGGGACGACCATGGGGTGGGCGGCGAAGTACCGCTTCGGTGAGGGCGTTCGGCGCCGCGGCCACCGATGGCGTCGTGCCGCGCTCGCCGCCCTCATCGCGGGTGCGGTGGTGTTCCCTCTCTCCGCGGCGGGACGCCCGGAGATCCCTGCGCCCGTCCCCGCGTCCCTCGCACCTCTCAGCGCGTCGACGCTCGACGAGGCGTACGCGGCCAACCGCGCCAACGCCGCCGAAGCGGCCCGGCTGGCCGCCGCCCACCACGACCGGGACCGGGCCGCGACGGACCGTCAGCTGGCCGCCCCGGCCCGGCATCTCCTCCGTTTCGACGGCCGCGGCTCCGGCCGGGTGACGGAGGTCCTGGGCGACCTCGCCCGCGCCGACCGCATCGCCGTCCTGGTCCCCGGCTCCGACACGAGCCTGGACACCTACGGCCGGTTCCACGCGGCAGCCGCCGCCCTGTACGGACAGCTCGCGCGGCAGGCCCCCGCGGGCACGCGCACGGCGGTCGTGGCCTGGCTGGGCTACGAGACGCCGGGCACGGTCAGCGCGACGGTCACGACGACCGGCAGGGCGGAGCAGGCGGCTCCGCGGCTGCGCGCGCTCGTCGCCGACCTGCGCGCCATAGCGGGCGGCGGACCGCGCGTCTCGCTGCTGTGCCACTCCTACGGTTCGGTCGTCTGCGGCCGGGCCGCCGCCGGGCTCGCCGTCGACGACATCGCGCTCGTCGGCAGTCCCGGCACCGGCGCGGACTCCGCGGCCGCCCTGCACACCCGCGCCCGCGTCTGGGCGGCCCGCGGCGGCGACGACTGGGTGGAGAACGTCCCGCACGTCAGCGCGGACCTGTTCGGCACCACCGTCGGCTTCGGCACCGACCCCGTCTCCCCGGCCTTCGGCGCCCGGGTCTTCACGGCGGGCGACGGCGGCCACAGCGACTACTTCAGCCCCGGCTCGACCTCCCTGACCAACCTGGCCCGGATCGTCCTGGGCGAGACCAAGGCGGTGACCCATGACTGACGTCGGAGTCCGCGAAGTGCACGGAGTACGAGGTGTCCGGCACGCGGTGCGCCGCGGCGCCGACCGCGTCGGTGCCGCCACCCCCGCCGACCGCGACCGGGCCGTGGACGCCCTGCGTGCCGCCGCGGTCCTCGGTGTCGTCCTCGGGCACTGGCTGGTCACGGCCCTGGTCGCCGGCAGCGGCACCCTGCGCACGGCGAGCCCTCTCCAGCACATGCCCTGGCTGACACCCGTCTCCTGGCTGTTCCAGACGCTCGCCGTGTTCTTCCTGGTCGGCGGGCATGTCGCCACGCGCAGCCTGGCCTCGGCCCGGGCCCGCGGCATCCCGTACCACCGCTGGCTGACGGCCCGGCTGACCCGGCTGTTCGCACCCGTCGCGGCCGTCCTCGGCCTGTGGACGGTCGCCGCGCTCGCCCTGCTGCTGTCGGGCGCCGAGTTCGGGACGGTCCGGACGCTGGTGAAACTGGCCCTGTCCCCGCTGTGGTTCCTGGTGGTGTTCGCGGCCCTGACGGCAGCGACCCCGCTGCTGACCCGGCTCAACCCGCTGTGGCCGCTGGCCGTCGTACTCCACGTGGACCTGCTGCGCTTCGGCCTCGGCGGCCCCTCCTGGCTGGGCTGGGTGAACGTGGCCGCGGGCTGGCTGGTGCCCTTCACGCTGGGCGCGGCCTGGACCCGGGGCGAGCTGGAGCGCCGCCGCGCGGGCTGGATCCTGCTCGCCGGCGGTGCCGTGGTGACCGCGGGGCTCGTCGCGTGGGCGGGCTATCCGGCGTCGATGGTCGGCGTCCCGGGTGGGGGCATGTCCAACCTGGACCCGCCGACGCTGGCCGTCGTCACCTTCGGGCTGGCCCAGTGCGGTCTCGCGCTGCTGCTGCGCGAGCGGCTGCGGCGGGCGACGCGCCGGCCCGTGGCGTGGGCGGCGGTGGCCCTCGTCAACCTCTTCGCGATGACCGTCTTCCTGTGGCACCAGACGGCCCTGATGGCCACGACGGCCACCGGCCTCCTCGCGGGCCGGCTCCCCGGCCTGCACACGCCGCCGGACAGCCTCGCCTGGGTCGGGGCCCGACTGCTCTGGCTGCCGGTGTTCGCGCTGGCCCTCGCGGTCTGCTGGGCCGCCTTCCGGTCCTTCCAGCGGGGCGCCGGCCGGGACGGGCGGTCGCGGGTGGTGCGGGCGCACCGTCCGTCCGACCGGGGGACAGCGGCGGCGGCCCGTGATGTCTAGGCTGGGCCGGATGAGGGACACGGGGGTGGGCCGCGCGCTGCGAGCGCGCGTCACGGGCTGGCTGCGCGTGCTGCGCGAGGACCTGTGGACCCTCCGGGCGGATCCGCTGCCGCCCTCCACCTGGCTGCGCTGGCTGCCCCACGGACTGGTGTGCCTGGCGGCGTTCGGTGTCACGGTCGGCGGCACCGGCGACATGAACGACAACGGCCATCTCGGCTCCGGCCTGGCCTTCCTGGTCGCGGCCGGGCAGGGCGGCGCCATGGTCCTGGGACTGTGGCGGCCGGTGCCGGCGTGGTGGCTGTCCATGGGCGGCTTCGTCGTCGGAGCCGTGGCGGTGCGCGGCCGGCTCGGTTTCGACCCGGAGACCTACACCTGGCCCTGGACCGCGGCCGGCATCATCGCCGAGATGTTCGTGCTGCTGCTGCTCGCCCTGCGGGTGCCCACCCGCGCGGCGACAGCGGCCCTGGCCGTGACCGCGCTGCTCACCTACGGGCTGGAGAGCCTGCGGGACGCGGAGCGCTACGACACCACCGGCGTGCTCTCACTCTCCCTGTTCGCCGTCGTCGTGGTCGTCGGCACCGCCCTGCGCGGTCGCCGCGAGGCCCGCGCGCAGCTCGTCGAGCAGACCACGCTCACCGCCGAGGAGCGCACCCGGCGCACCCTGCTGGAGGAGCGCAGCCGCATCGCGCGGGAGCTGCACGACGTGGTGGCCCACCACATGTCGGTCATCTCCATCCAGGCGCAGGTCGCCCCGCACCTCGTGGAGAACCCGCCCGACGAACTCAAGGAGAACCTCGCCGGCATCCGGCAGAACGCGCTGGAGGCGCTGACCGAGCTGCGCCGGGTGCTGGGCGTGCTGCGCTCGGAGCACCCTGGGCCGGGCGAGCCCGCAGGCCCGGACGGCGACACCGCCGGGCACGCCCCGCAGCCCACCCTCGACCGGCTCGACGCGCTGGTGGAGAACACCCGGGCCGCCGGCCGCGAGGTCATCACCGAGATCAACGGCGAGCGGCGCCCGCTGCCGCCCGGCGTGGAGCTGTCGGCGTACCGGATCGTGCAGGAGGCGCTGAGCAACGTCCTGCGGCACGCGCCCGGCGCGAGAGCCACGGTCCGTCTCACGTATCAGCCGGACGGCCTGGAGGTGGAGGTCGTCAACGGCCGGCCGACCGGGCCCGCACCCCCGTCGAGGGGAGCGGGGCACGGACTGCTCGGCATGCGGGAGCGGGTCGCGATGCTCGGCGGCACCATGACGGCGCACCCGTGGCACTGGGACGGTTTCAAGGTCACCGCGTTCCTCCCGGACACGCCGCCCGCCGACGCCCCGGGCACCACCCGTTCCACCGACACCACCACCGATCCCCGGGGAGGGACCCCATGACGAGCAGCGCCGGCCGACCCATCCGGGTTCTCATCGTCGACGACCAGGCGATGGTCCGGCAGGGCTTCACCGTGCTGCTCGGCACCCAGCCCGGCATAGAGGTCGTCGGCGAGGCGAAGAACGGCGAGGACGGCGTCGCGATGGCCGCCGGGACCGCCCCGGACGTCGTCCTGATGGACATCCGCATGCCCGGGATCGGCGGCATCGAGGCCACCGCGCGCATCACGACCGCGAACCCGGACATCAGGGTGCTGGTGCTCACCACCTTCGACCTCGACGAGTACGTGTACGACGCGCTGCGCGCCGGAGCCTCCGGGTTCCTGCTGAAGGACGCCTCGTCGGAGCAGCTCGCCGAGGCGGTCCGGGTGATCGCGGCCGGTGACGCGCTGCTCGCCCCGGTGATCACCCGCAAGCTGATCGCCGAGTTCTCCCGGCTGGACGACCGGCCCCGCGCCCCGCTCAAGGAGCGGATCGGTGACCTGACCGAGCGGGAGACGGAGGTGCTCACCCTGATCGCGCAGGGCCTGTCGAACGCGGAGATCTCCAAGCACCTGTTCGTCGCCGAGCAGACGGTGAAGACCCATGTGGGCCGGATCCTGGTGAAACTGGGCCTGAGGGACCGCACGCAGGCGGCGGTGTTCGCGTACGAGTCGGGGCTGGTCCGGCCGTCGGGGTACTGAGGCCGGGCCCCGTAGTACCTGAGGGGGAGGCCCGGGAACCCCTCTCACTGGGGACGACCTCGACCAGGGGTGCGCCTACCGTTCTGTACGTGACCGAGACGACTCACCTGCAGACCATGCCGCCGGGGGACGAGGCCAAGTCTCGCAGCCCGGAGTACCGGCTGGCGGTGGACGCCCTGCGCGGGTTGCGGCAGGACCTGTTCCACGACGCCTTCGCCTACCGCCTGTTGCCGCGCATGCGCGTCGAGGGCCCCCTGACCAGGAGGCTGCCCGGCCGCCTGCGGGACTTCGCGACCTGGACACCGCACGCCGTGATCTGCGCGGCCGCCCTGATCGCCCTGGTCGGCGCGACGGTCGACGAGGGCTTCGCGTTGCTGCTCGGGCTGCTCGCCGTGGTCCCGGTCCTGCTGACCATGGTCCGGCCGGTCGGAGCGTTCTGGGCGTCCATGGCGGCCACCCCGCTGGCCCTGCCGTTCGGCGACCCGTGGGGCGACTGGCCCTGGCTGCCGGGCAGCTTCGTCTGCCATCTGACGGTGCTGACGGTCGTGGCCGTGCGCACCAGGCCGCGCACGGCCGCCTGGATGTGGGCGCTGACCGCGGTCTACGGCGTCCTCGCGGAGACGCTCTTCGGCTCGGCGGGCCGTTACGGCACCAACACCGGCCCGATGCTGGCCGTATCCGCGTTCGTCCTCCTCGCCGTCACCGTCTGGCACATCCGCCGCCACGCGGAGCAGGAGGTCACCGCGCAGCAGACGGTCACCGCGCACGAGCGCTCCCGCCGCACGCTGCTGGAGGAGCGCACGACGATCGCCCGCGAGCTGCACGACGTGGTCGCCCACCATATGTCGGTGGTGGCCATCCAGGCGGAGGCCGCGCCCTACCGGGTGGAGAACCCGCCGCCGGAGCTGGAGAAGGCCTTCGCCACGATCCGGGAGAACGCGGTGGCGGCCCTGACCGAGCTGCGCCGGGTCCTCGGCGTCGTCCGCGCCGAGGACTACGAGGCCCCGGACGCCCCGCAGCCCACGCTCGCCGACCTGGAGGGGCTGCTGGCCAATGTGCGGGAGGCCGGTCTGGGTGTCGAGAAGGTGGTGACCGGCGCGGTGCGCGAGCTGCCGCAGGGCGTGGAGCTGTCGGCGTACCGGATCGTGCAGGAGGCCCTGAGCAACACCCTGCGGCACGCGCCGGGCGCGAGCGCCCGTGTCGAGATCGGGTACGTGCTCGGCGGCCTGGGCCTGCGCATAGTCAACAGCCCGCCGCCGAACCTGAGCCTGATCAAGCCCTCGCCCGGCGCCGGGCACGGCATCACGGGCATGCGGGAGCGCGTGACGATGCTGAACGGCGAGATGACGGCGGGCCCCACGGACGACGGAGGTTACGAGGTGGCGGTGTTCCTGCCGGTCGCCCTGCCGGACGAGGACGACGCATGACCATTCGCGTGCTGATCGCGGACGACCAGATGATGGTGCGCGAGGGCTTCTCCGTCCTGCTGAACGCGATGCCGGACATCGAGGTCGCCGGCGAGGCGGTGAACGGCCGGGAGGCCGTCGCGAAGGTCCGCGAGCTCGCCCCGGACGTCGTGCTGATGGACATCCGCATGCCCGAGCTGAACGGCATCGAGGCGACCCGGGAGATCGTCGCCGCCGACGGCGCGGCGAAGGTGCTGGTGCTCACCACCTTCGATCTCGACGAGTACGTCTACCAGGCGCTGCGCGCGGGAGCCTCCGGGTTCCTCCTCAAGGACGCCTCGGCCCGCCAGCTCGCCGACGGGGTGCGGGTCGTGGCCGCCGGTGAGGCCCTCCTGGCCCCGTCGGTGACCAGGCGCCTGATCACCGAGTTCTCCAAGCTCTCCGAGACGCCCCGCCTCATGCCCTCCGCGCAGGCGGCGTACGGCGACCTCACCGACCGGGAGACGGAGGTGCTGGTCCTCATCGCGCAGGGCCTGTCGAATGCGGAGATCGCCGAACGGCTGGTGGTCGCCGAGTCGACGATCAAGACTCATGTCAGCCGGATCCTGGTGAAGCTGGGGCTCAGGGACCGGACGCAGGCGGCGGTGTTCGCCTACGAGGCACGGCTGGTGACGCCCGGCTAGACGGAGAGACGTCGCCCCGCAGGCCCGAGGGCCCGGGGGCGACAGGCCGGATCAGTCCAGCTGCATCGGCGTGCAGTCGCTCACGTACGACTTGGAGACCCAGCCGGTGGTGCCCTTGGCCAGCCCGCTCTTCGACTTCTGGCCCAGCTTCAGCTTGATCCAGGAGCCCTTGGTGCCGACCTTCTTGCCCCAGTCGTCCTTGTGGAGGATGCCCTTGGACTTGTAGCCGGTGCCCGGGCCCGTGCGGAAGTTCACGCCGCTGCTCTTGTAGACGTAGTAGTAGACGCGCGGCTTGCACGGCATCTCGGCGGCGGTGGCGACCGGGGCGGTGGCCGCGACCGCGCCGGCGGTCAGCGACAGGGCCAGTACGGCCGAGGCGGCCAGACGTGCGGGGACGCGGGTGCGGAGCTTGGCTCGCTGCTGTGTCATGACGTTCTTTCCTTGAGAAGTCAGATGCCGCTCAGGCGGCCCGCCCAGCTTAACGATCTTGGTCGCCCCTGGTCAGACGGGGGGATGTGGAGCTAGCGTCCGTCCATGGCAGCTGCTTTCGACCTCGCGTTCGACCCGTGGGACCCGGCGTTCCTCGCCGACCCGTACCCCGCCTACGCCGAGCTGCGCGCCCAGGGCCGGGTGCACTATTACGCGCCCACGAACCAGTGGCTCGTCCCGCATCACGCGGACGTCTCGGCGCTGCTGCGCGACCGGCGCCTGGGCCGGACCTACCAGCACCGGTTCACCCACGAGGAGTTCGGCCGCACCCCGCCCCCGCCGGAGCAGGAGCCGTTCCACACGCTCAACGACCACGGGATGCTCGACCTGGAGCCGCCGGACCACACCCGGATCCGGCGCCTGGTGTCGAAGGCGTTCACGCCCCGCACGGTGGAGCGGCTGAAGCCGTATGTGCGGGGCCTCGCGGACGAGCTCGCCGCGGCCCTGGCCGAAGCGGGCGGCGGCGACCTGCTGAAGGACGTCGCCGAGCCCCTCCCGGTGGCGGTGATCGCGGAGATGCTCGGCATCCCGGAGTCCGACCGGGCCCCGCTGCGGCCCTGGTCGGCGGACATCTGCGGGATGTACGAGCTGAACCCGTCCGAGGAGACGGCGGCGAAGGCGGTCCGGGCGTCGGTGGAGTTCTCGGACTACCTGCGCGAACTGATCGCGGCCCGCCGCAAGGAGCCCGGCGACGACCTCGTCTCGGGCCTGATCGCGGCCCATGACGAGGGCGACCGTCTCACGGAGCAGGAGATGATCTCGACGGCGGTCCTCCTCCTCAACGCCGGCCACGAGGCCACGGTGAACGCCACGGTCAACGGCTGGTACGCCCTGTTCCGCAACCCGGCCCAGCTGGAGCTGCTGCGCGCGGACCACTCGCTGATCCCCTCCGCCGTCGAGGAACTGATGCGCTACGACACCCCGCTCCAGCTCTTCGAGCGCTGGGTCCTGGACGAGATCGAACTCGCCGGCACGACGATCCCGCGCGGCGCGGAGGTCGCCCTGCTCTTCGGCTCCGCCAACCACGACCCGACCGTGTTCGAGAATCCGTCCGCACTGGACCTGGGCCGCCCGGACAACCCCCACATCTCCTTCAGCGCCGGCATCCACTACTGCATCGGCGCACCCCTGGCCCGCATCGAACTGGCGGCGTCGATGGGGGCGCTGCTGGAGCGGGCGCCGACGCTGCGCCTGGCCGCCGAGCCGGAGAGGAAACCGAACTTCGTGATCAGGGGGCTGGAGGGGCTGGCCGTCGAGGTGGGGTAAGAGCTCAAGCAGTGCGTCGACCGATCACGTGGTCATGTCCCGCCTCCGCAACGCCGCCAGCCCTCCGGCCACCAGCACCACAGCCAGTCCGGTCAGCACCACCACCGGCCTCCACTCCATGGATCCTCCGGGCAGCTTCGGCAGATGCCCGAACGGCGAGATGTCCAGTACCGCCTGCGGGACGTCCAGCGCGGGGCCGACCCAGCCGATCAGCAGGGCCGCCCCTGCCACGCCCCATGCCGCCGCGGCCGCGCGGGGCAGCACCCCGTACAGCAGCACAGCCACCCCGCCGATCACCCAGATCGCCGGCAACTGCACCAGGCACGCCCCCAGGATCGGGCCGGTCTCCTTGCCGTAGCCGGCGGCCAGGCCGAGGCCGGCCAGGAGCATGAGGAGCGCCGAACCGCCGAAGGCGATCACCAGGTGCCCGGCAGCCCACCGCAGGCGGCCCACCGCGTTCGCCAGCACCGGTTCCGCCCGGCCGGAGGTCTCCTCGCCGTGCAGGCGGAGCACCGACGCCACGATGTACAGGGCCGCGACCAGGCCGAGCATGCCGGTCATCGAGGCCAGGAACGTGTCCGTCAGGCCCGACCGCCCACCCATCCGCTCGAAGATCCGCCGGGCGCCGTCGTTGTCGCCGACGAGGTCGGCCGCGCCCTCGGTCATGCCGCCGTAGACGACCCCGGCGAGAAGGAATCCGACGCTCCAGCCCAGCACACTGCCCCGCTGCAACCGCCAGGCCAGCGCGCCCGCGCTGCCCAGGCGGCCGGACGCCGGGCCCGGCCGGGTGGGCAGGAAGCTCATGCCGACGTCGCGGCGGCCGGCCAGCCCGTACGCGACCGCGCCCTGGAGGAGGACCGCCCCGACGAGCAGCGCCAGCACCCACCAGCGCTCGTCCGCGTACGGCCGCAGGTTCTCCAGCCAGCCCAGCGGCGACATCCAGGTCAAGGCGGACGAGCCGTCGTCCGTCGCCGAGTCACCCGCCGCACGCAGTACGAACGCGGCGCCCAGCACCGCCGCCGTCAGACCCCGGGCCAGCCGCGCGCTCTCCGTCAGCTGGGCGACGATCGCCGCCGTCGTGGCGAGGACCATGCCGACTCCGGCGATGCCGAGGCCCAGGGCCAGCGCCCCGGCCGCGCCCTGGCCGGCCAGGCCGGCGGTGAGCACCAGCGCCAGTACGCCGTTCGCGACCGCCGCCGCCAGCAGGGCGGCCGTGAGGGAGGCCCGGCGGCCCACCATCCCGGACGCCACCAGCTCCTGACGGCCGCTCTCCTCCTCGTCCCGGGTGTGCCGGACGACGACCAGCAGGCTCATCACGGCGGCCAGGGCGCCCGCGTAGACGCCGACCCGCCAGGCCGTCAGCGCGCCCAGCGAGTCGTCGAAGACCGGGCCGACCATCGCGCGCAGCGAGGAGTTGGTCCCCATCTGCCGGATCAGGTCGGCGCGTTCGGCCGGGGTGCCGTAGAGGCCCTCCAGGGTGTTCGGCATGGAGAGGACCATCAGGGCGTTCACCGCGATCCACACCGGCATCATCAGCCGGTCGCGGCGCAGGGCGAACCGCAGCAGCGTGCCCGTCCCGGCCAGCCTGCGTGAGCTGCCGGGCCGTACGGCGAAGGTCGTCATCGGGCGGCCGCCTCGTCCTGGTAGTGCCGCAGGAACAGTTCCTCCAGCGTGGGCGGCGTCGACGTCAGCGACCGTACGCCCGACTCGCTCAGGGACCGCAGGACGGCGTCCAGCCCGTCGGTGTCGACCTGGAGCCGGACCCGGCGCCCCTGCACGTCGAGGTCGTGGACGCCGGGCAGGTGCGCGAGCCCGTTCGGCGGGCCCGCGAGTTCGGCGACGACACTGGTGCGGCTCAGGTGGCGCAGGTCGGCGAGCGTACCGCTCTCGACCGTGCGGCCCTTGCGGATGATGCTCACCCGGTCGCACAGCTCCTCGACCTCGCTCAGGATGTGGGAGGAGAGCAGGATCGTGCGGCCCCGGTCGCGCTCCTCGGCCACACAGCGCTGGAAGACCTCCTCCATCAGCGGGTCCAGGCCCGAGGTCGGCTCGTCCAGGACCAGCAGGTCGACGTCCGAGGCGAACGCGGCGACCAGGGCGACCTTCTGCCGGTTGCCCTTGGAGTAGGTGCGGCCCTTCTTGGTGGGATCGAGCTCGAACCGCTCGATCAGCTCCGCGCGGCGCCGAGGGTCCAGGCCTCCGCGCAGCCTGCCGTACAGGTCGATGACCTCGCCGCCGGAGAGGTTGCGCCACAGCGTCACGTCCCCGGGGACGTAGGCGATCCGGCGGTGCACCTCCACCGCGTCCGTCCAGGGGTCGCGGCCCAGCACCTGCGCGGCGCCCGAGTCGGCGCGCAGCAGGCCGAGCAGGACCCGGATGGTGGTGGACTTGCCCGAGCCGTTGGGGCCGAGGAAGCCGTGGACCTCGCCGGAGGCGACGTCCAGGTCGAGCCCGTCGAGAGCGTGCGTCCGTCCGAAGGACTTGTGCAGTCCGGAGACGGTGATGGCCTTCGTCATGCTTCGGAACGTACGCTTCTTTCAGAAACTTGTGAAGTTAAGGAACCGTCGAAATGGCGGGTAGGCTCGTGGGCGGGGTCTGAGTACGGGAGATGATCGAGGCATGACGGAAGCGGCCGGTGCGGGACGGAACACGGAGGCGGTCTCGCGGTTCGTGGAGCACTTCGCGGCTCAGCTCGTCGAGGCAGGCCTGCCCCGGATGCCCGCCCGGGTCTTCGCCGCGCTGCTCGCCTCCGACACCGGCACCCTGACCTCGGCCGAGCTGGGCGAACAGCTCCAGATCAGCCCTGCGGCCGTCTCCGGGGCGGTGCGCTACCTGGCGCAGGTGCACATGGTCTCGCGCGAGCGGGAACCCGGCTCGCGCCGGGAGCGGTACCGGGTGCACAGCGACCAGTGGTACGAGGCGCTCACCAACCGCAACGCGATCATCAAGCGCTGGGAGGACGCCCTGCGCGAGGGCGTCACCAGCCTGGGCGCGGACTCCCCGGCGGGCCGCCGGCTCGCGGAGACCCTTGCCTTCTTCGAGTTCGTCGAGACGGAGGTCGAGGTCATGATGGAACGCTGGCGCGTGCACCGGGACAAGATGTTCGGCCGGGGCTGACCCGCAAACCAGGTTCTCGGTGCGCCAGGCCGGGCGCACCGCCCAGCGCAGCTCGCGGACCATGCAGTCGTACAGCGGCGCCTCGTCAGAGGAGGTGGGCGGTGCCGACGGCATCCGGGATCCCGGTGTTCTCCCGAGGTCCCACCGCCAGGCCGGCGGCGACGCCGATCGAGTCCGCGACGAAGGTCCTGCGGTCCACGTTCACGGCCGTACTTGAGGAGCGTCCGCCGTCGTGCTTGGCCCTGGCCCCGGGAAGCCGAGGTCACCGGGGTTCGTGCCGAACAACGCGTGCAGCACCCGCCAGGCCGGTGGATGCGGCCGGGATCAGGTTGACGCCACCGGCGAAATTGTCGGTCGGTGATGGTCGCCTGCTCCCCGACGAGTTCGGCGGTCGCGTCGAAAACCGGGATGAACGTCGACGGCTTGGCCCGTCCGCGCTCCGTGCGCATCGGGGCCTCCCGTACGGCTACCGCTCCTTCGTCTCCTCCAGCACCGTCCGCCCGAGCAGCGCGTACCGGGACGGGTCGCGGCGCTTGAGGTACTGCGCGTAGCCGATGCCGCTCAGTGCGACCAGTGCCACGATCCACGGCGTGGCCTTCAGCACCAGGGAGCTGGACTCCGGGCCTGCCGCCGCGCCCATGTTGGACACCAGCAGCGCGACCACCGCGAGCATCGCGACACCACCGACGAGGGGAGCGGCGAACGTCCGGAACCAGTGTCGGCTCTCGGGGTGGTTCGTGCGGAAGTACGCCAGCACCGCGAAGGAGCACACCGCCTGGACGACCAGGATCGCCATGGTGCCGAGGATGGCCAGCAGGACGTACGTACCGCTGTACGGGTCCTTGCCCGCGGCCCAGAACGCGCCGAGCAGTACGGCGGTGACGATCGTCTGCACCAGGCCGGCGATGTGCGGGGAGCCGTTCTTGGCGTGGGTGCGGCCGAGGGTGTGCTTCAGGGACGGCAGGACGCCCTCGCGGCCCAGGGCGTACATGTAGCGGGCGGCGCAGTTGTGGAAGGCCATGCCGCAGGCCAGCGAGCCGGTGATCATCAGCCACTGCATGACGACGACCGCCCAGTGGCCGACGTAGTGCTCGGTGGGGTTGAAGAAGAGCGCGAGCGGGTTGGCGCTCGAGGCCGCCTTCACGGCCGCCGCCTCGCCGTTGCCCGTGATGGCCATCCAGGAGACGAAGACGTAGAAGACGCCGACGCCGAGCACGCTGATCATCGTCGCCTTGGGGATGATCTTCTTCGGGTCGCGGGACTCCTCGCCGTACATCGCGGTCGACTCGAAGCCGACCCACGACCAGAAGGCGAAGAAGAGACCGAGACCGGCGGACGTCCCGTGGAAGGCGTTGACCGGGTTGACCGGGTCGAAGGTGAAGCCGTCCGGGCCACCGCCGTGCAGGGCGACGGAGATCGCCATCGCGGCGAGGACGGTGACCTCCGTGGCCAGCAGGACGACGAGCAGCTTCTCGGCGACGTCGATGCCGAACCACGTCCCCGCCGCGTTGATCGCCAGCATGAGGATCGCGAAGGCCCACCAGGGGATGTGCAGGCCCGTCTGGTCCTTCAGGGTCGTCGTCGCGAAGGTCGAGAAGATGCCGATGAGCGCCGGCTCGAAGACGACGTACGCGAAGGTGGCCAGTAGCCCGGAGGCGAGGCCGACGGTGCGGCCGAGGCCGTAGGAGATGAAGCCGTAGAAGGCGCCCG
This sequence comes from Streptomyces africanus, assembly GCF_030816955.1. Taxonomy (NCBI): domain Bacteria; kingdom Bacillati; phylum Actinomycetota; class Actinomycetes; order Kitasatosporales; family Streptomycetaceae; genus Streptomyces; species Streptomyces africanus. The sequence continues at coordinate 4,709,440 of NZ_JAUSYP010000001.1, forward strand.
TCGAGGTGATGTGCTTCGCCATCGACGTGAAGCCGACGGCAAAGATTGCCAGGACGACCATTGCGACGAGGTAGCCCGCCGGGGCCCCGACGCCGTTGCCGGACGACACCATGAAGGGCACGTTGCCCGTCATCGCGGTGATCGGCGCGGCGGTCGCCACGGCCATGAAGACCACGCCGAGCAGGCCCACGGCATTGGGCTTGAGCCGGTGAACCGTCCCCGAGTCGTCTGTTTCCGCCGCCGGGGCGACGCCCTCGTCCACTGCCATCGGGTGGCCCCTTCCATGACCGTTCCACTGTCTGCTGGGTGACGATGCTGTCTGGCGTATGAGTCACTCCAGGGGGTGGAGCGGTTAAATGTTTGTCAACCAGACCTTTAGATGGCCGCCGTGGCGAACGGCTGGGTTAACTCTTCGCGCACGTGTGGACGGGCCCTTTCGGCGGCTCGTACGGTCGCCGACATGAGCTACACGTCCACCCTCGGCGGCCACCGCCACCGCTTCGACTCCCTCGCCCGCCTGCTCGCCGCCGCCAGTCCCGAGCGCTCCGGCGACCGGCTGGCCGGGCTCGCCGCCGAGTCGGCGCAGGAGCGGGTCGCGGCACGCTGGGCGCTGGCGGAGGTGCCGCTCGCGGCCTTCCTGACCGAGCCGTTGATCCCCTACGAGACCGACGACGTGACCCGGCTGATCCTCGACACGCACGACGCGGCGGCCTTCGCGCCCGTGGCCGGGTTGACGGTCGGCGAGTTCCGGGAGTGGTTGCTGTCGGAGGCGGCGGACACCGGGACGCTGGCCGCGCTGGCCCCCGGGCTGACGCCGGAGATGGTGGCCGCGGTGTCCAAGCTGATGGGGAACGCGGACCTGGTGGCCGTGGCCCGCAAAGTGCGGGTGGTGACGGCGTTCCGCTCGACGATCGGGCTACCGGGCCGGCTGGCGACACGACTGCAGCCCAATCATCCGACCGATGACCCGGCGGGAGTCGCGGCGGCGTTGCTGGACGGCCTGCTGCTGGGCTCCGGCGACGCGGTCATCGGCATCAACCCGGCGACGGACAGCCCGAAGGCGGTACGGGACCTGCTGGAACTGCTGGACGGCGTGATCGAGCGGTACGCGATCCCGACCCAGTCGTGCGTGCTGTGCCACGTCACGACGAGCCTCGACCTGATGGCGAGCGGCGCTCCCGTGGACCTGGTCTTCCAGTCCATCGCGGGGACACAGGCGGCGAACGCGTCCTTCGGGGTCACGCTGGACCTGCTGGACGAGGCGCACGAGGCGGCGCGGGCACTGCAGCGGGGCACCGTCGGCCGGAACGTCATGTACTTCGAGACGGGGCAGGGCAGCGCCCTGTCGGCCGACGCGCACCACGGGGTGGACCAGCAGACGGTGGAGGCGAGGGCGTACGCGGTCGCCCGCCGCTACGACCCCCTGCTCGTGAACACGGTGGTCGGCTTCATCGGCCCGGAGTACCTCTACGACGGCCGCCAGATCCTCCGCGCCGCCCTGGAGGATCACTTCTGCGGCAAGCTGCTCGGCCTGCCGATGGGCCTGGACATCTGCTACACGAACCACGCGGACGCCGATGACGACGACGTGGCGACGATGCTGACCATGCTGGGCGTGGCCGGCGCCTCCTTCGTGATCTGCACGCCGGGCGGCGACGACATCATGCTCAACTACCAGTCGGCCTCGTACCACGACGCCCTGTACCTGCGCGAGGTGCTGGGCCTGCGCCCGGCGCCGGAGTTCGAGGCGTGGCTGGAGTCGATCGGGCTGCTGGACGAACGGGGTGGGGTCAGGGACGTATCGCATACGGCCCACCCGCTCACGGCGATCGGACGGGAGCGGGCGGTATGACGACACCTGACGTCACCGGTGACCTGTGGCCGGCCCTCCGCCGCCACACCCAGGCCCGCATCGGCCTGGGCCGCGCGGGATCGGCGCTGTCCACCCGCCACCGCCTGGAACTCCAGTCCGCGCACGCGGCCGCCCGCGACGCCGTGCACGCGCCGTTCGCCCCGGACGCGATCGCGGCGGTGCTGCCCGGCCTGCCGACGGTACGGGTGCGCAGCGCGGCCCCCGACCGGCTCACGTACCTCCAGCGCCCGGACCTGGGCCGCCGCCTGGACCCCACGGACCGCGCACACCTGCCCGTGGGTGACTGGGACGTGGTCTTCGTGGTCGCCGACGGCCTGTCCAGCCGGGCGGTGCACGAGCATGCGGCGGCGGTGGTGCGGGAGACGGTGACACGGCTGCCGGCCTGGAACGTCGCCCCCGTCGTCCTCGCCGAACAGGCCCGGGTGGCCCTCGGTGACGACATCGCCCACGCGATGGGTGCGGCGATGGTGGTCGTGCTCGTCGGCGAACGCCCGGGCATGTCGGCGGCCGACTCCCTGGGCGCCTACCTGACGTACGCGCCGAAGCCGGGAGTGACGACAGACGCCGACCGCAACTGCCTGTCCAACATCCGGCCACCTCTGGGGCTGACGTACGAGACGGCGGCGGGGAAACTGTCGGGGCTGATGGGGAGGGCGCGGGAGTCGGGGGTCACGGGGGTCGGGCTGAAGGACGAGATCGACTGCGGCTCCGTGAGCGAGCAGCTACGCTGAGTGGCGGCTGGTCCGCGGCAAGGGGAGGGCGCATCATGACACTCATGGCAGAGCGACCGGTGATAAGCGGCACCACGCCCCGCAGTGGCTTCGAGGAGCTTCTGGACCTCCTCGACGAGCTGCGCGTGCCCGACGGCTACAAGGCCGAGATCATCAGGGGGAGCATCGTCGTGTCGCCGTGGTCCAAGGGGTACTACACCCGCGTCATGAAGCTGGTGTGCAACCAACTCGAGCCACACCTCCCCGCAGGCCACATCATCGAGCGGGCTCCGCAGCTGTTCGTCTTCCCCCGAGTCGAGCGTGCGTATGGGCCGGACATCCATGCCGCACACGAGCGGACGTACGAGACAAGCAGCAACCACCTGGACGGGGAAGGCCTGTCCTTCGTCGCCGAACTGACCTCGACCTCCACCAGGGACGAAGACCTCACCGACAAGGTCGAGACGTACGGGAAGGCAGGCGTCCCCCTCTACCTGGTCCTCGACATGCAGGAAGAGCAGGCCATCGTCTTCGGGTCCCCGTCCGCGAAGGGATATGAGGTCCGCTTCACCAAGCCCTTCGGCGAGAAGCTCTACATCCCGGACCCCTTCGGTTGCACACTCGACACCACAGGCTTCCAGGCCCCCGAACAGGAAGCCCAGGAGCAGAACGAGGCCTGAAGGCTCACGCCGACGAAGGCAGCGTAAGCCCCCAAGCCCCCTCCCAAACCGTCCAGGTCCGCCTGCGCACCGGCCCCGACACCCCCGCGTCCGACCGGTACCGGAAATCCGCGCCCACCACGGTCACCGTCTTCCCGGCCGCCCGCACGGGCGACGCCTCCGCGCCCACCGAAGCCGGCCGTACCTCGACCTCCGCCACCCCGGAGGACCCCGGCGTCACCGACACCGCCTCCACCGGCTGGCCCAGATCCACCAGCGTCACCCCGTCGACCTCCACCCGCAGCCGGGACGGCCGGGGACCGGCGACGGGGACCTCCCGCGCGGGGCGTACCGGCACCAGCGTCTTGACGAGAAACTGGCACGTCCGCAGCCAGGGACGCGCGGAAGGCTCCGGCGAAGCCTGCGGATACACCGGCGGTATCCGCAGCGCGCCGAGCACCACCCCGTCGCTGTCGTCCACCATCAGGTCCATCCGCCGCTCGACCCCGTCGAGCACCGCCCGCGCCGCCGCCACCGTCCCCGTCGGCACCCCCAGCGACCGGGCCAGGGACTGCACGCCCCCGACCGGCACCACCGACAGCGCGCATCCGGCCAGCTCCCGATGCCGGTGCAGCAGCGACACCGCGCGGATCAGGGCCCGGTCGTCACCCACCACCACCGGGCGGCGCGAGCCCCGCCGGCGCAACGCCCGCGCGAACTCCTCCGGGCCGTCCGGCAGGCACAGCTTCATCGCCGCACCCGCTCCGAGCACGTCTTTCGCTATCCGTACGGACTCGCCGTCCGACCGACGGGCGACCGGGTCGACCACCACCAGCAGCTGCTCGGACGTCGCGGAAGTCGCCACCTCGGCCATGCCTCGCTTCCTCGGGTAGCATCTTTGTGCAAGAGCCCCTTGCGCTATTGCGCCAGGGGCTTCGTCTATTCCGGGGCATCCGGTCCGACGGTTGGCGGCCAACGGCGGTCGCGGTGCACGCGGCGGAGACCTCCGCGTTCGCCCTCGACCATGGACATGCCCCGCCCGGAAGGGGTGTACGCGCGTGCCCGCACTTGTGCTGCTCGGTGCTCAGTGGGGTGACGAAGGCAAGGGAAAGGCCACCGACCTTCTCGGTGGTTCGGTGGACTATGTAGTGCGCTACCAGGGCGGCAACAACGCCGGCCACACGGTGGTCGTGGGTGACCAGAAGTACGCCCTCCACCTGCTCCCTTCCGGAATCCTGTCTCCCGGCTGCACGCCGGTCATCGGTAACGGTGTCGTCGTCGACCCGTCGGTCCTGCTCTCCGAGCTGAGCGGTCTGAACGAGCGTGGTGTCGACACCTCCAAGCTCCTCCTCAGCGGAAACGCGCACATCATCACGCCGTACAACGTCACGGTCGACAAGGTGACGGAGCGTTTCCTCGGCAAGCGGAAGATCGGCACGACCGGGCGCGGCATCGGCCCGACCTACGCCGACAAGATCAACCGCGTCGGTATCCGTGTCCAGGACCTGTACGACGAGTCGATCCTCACGCAGAAGGTCGAGGCGGCGCTCGACGTCAAGAACCAGATCCTCACCAAGCTCTACAACCGGCGCGCGATCGCCGTCGACCAGGTCGTCGAGGAGCTGCTGGGCTACGCCGACAAGCTCGCGCCGTACGTCGCCGACACCGTCCTGGTCCTCAACCAGGCGCTGGAGGAGGACAAGGTCGTCCTGTTCGAGGGCGGCCAGGGCACGCTCCTGGACATCGATCACGGCACGTACCCCTTCGTCACCTCCTCCAACCCGACCGCGGGCGGCGCCTGCACGGGCGCGGGCGTGGGCCCGACGAAGATCAGCCGGGTCATCGGCATCCTCAAGGCCTACACGACCCGTGTCGGCGCGGGCCCGTTCCCGACGGAGCTGTTCGACGAGGACGGCGAGGCGCTGCGCCGGATCGGCGGCGAGCGCGGTGTCACCACCGGCCGTGACCGGCGCTGCGGCTGGTTCGACGCAGTGATCGCCCGCTACGCGACCCGGGTGAACGGCCTGACGGACTTCTTCCTCACCAAGCTCGACGTCCTCACCGGCTGGGAGCAGATCCCGGTCTGCGTGGCGTACGAGATCGACGGCAAGCGGGTCGAGGAGCTGCCCTACTCCCAGACCGACTTCCACCACGCGAAGCCGGTCTACGAGATGCTGCCGGGCTGGAACGAGGACATCTCCAAGGCCAAGTCCTTCGCCGACCTGCCGAAGAACGCCCAGAGCTACGTCAAGGCGCTGGAGGAGATGTCCGGCGCCCCGATCTCCGCGATCGGCGTGGGCCCGGGCCGGGACGAGACGATCGAGATCAACTCGTTCCTGTAGGCCACAGGGCCGTCAGCGCCCGGTCACCGGCGTCCCGCGCGGGCGCCGGTGATCGGGCATAGGCTGAAAGTCAGACCCCCCGCGTGCGTCGACCAGAAGAAGGTGACTGCGATGCGCGTACTGCTCAAGGCATCCATGGACACGGAGAAGGCCAACGAGGCCATCCGCAACGGCACCTTGGGGAAGCTGGTCCAGGAGTCACTGGAACAGATCAAGCCCGAAGCGGCCTACTTCACCGCCGACCACGGCAAGCGGACCGCCTTCCTCGTCTTCGACATGCAGGACAGCTCGCAGATGCCGGTGCTCAGCGAGCCCTTCTTCCTCCAGCTCGGCGCGGAGATCAGCTACACACCGGTGATGAACCTGGAGGACCTGCAGAAGGGCCTCTCCCAGCTGGGCCGCTGAGCCCGGGGCTCAGCTGAAGACGATCATCGACCCCTGCGCCAGGCTCCGCGTCACGGCCGCGTGCAGACCGAGCCAGACGTGGCGTTCCCGGGCGAAGGGGCTGGGATCGTACGGGGCCGGGACGGCGGGTTCCTCCAGTTCCGTGGGCACGAGCGGCGGCTGGGGCGCGGCCGGCGGATTGGCCGGGTCGATGCCGATGGCCGGGGCGACCAGCTCCAGCTCTCGCAGCAGGGCGTGGGAGGAACCCAGCGGACCGCCGCCCGCGAGGAGTTGGTCGTCGGCGAGCGGGCTGGGAAAGTCGACGGGGACGTACGCGCCCGCGTGGTCGTAGTGCCAGACGAGGTGCGACTGCTGGGCCGTCGACTCGAACATCTCCAGCAACTGCTCGTAGTCGCCGCCGAGTTCGTCCACGGGCGTCACCGGCAGGCCGCACACCTGGAGCAGGTAGGCGCGGCGCAGGAAGTGCAGCGCGTCGTAGTCGAAGCCCGCCACCGGGGCGACGTCGCCCGACAGTCCCGGCATGTACTGGTACACCGGCACCGGCGGCAGCCCGGCCTCGGCGAGCACCTTGTTGTATTGCGCGAGTTCCTCGGCGAACGGGTTGTCCGGCGTGTGGCACAACACGTCGACGAGCGGTACCAGCCACAGGTCACAGGCCAAAGAAGGCTCCTCGCTCAGCTCGGTGGTCGGGTGGCGCGGTGTCAGGGAAGGGTATCGGTGCGGCACGAAAAGCGGCTCCCGCCGTGCATGTCCCATACCCATACGGACAGATGCGACGCAGGTCATCCTGAGGCGAGGCGCTCGATCAGGGCGATGGAGTGGGCGTTGTAGTCGGCGATGATCGACCGGGCCGTGTGGGTGTCGCGGGCGCCCAGGGCGTCGACCAGCTCGGTGTGGCCTGCCCACAGCTCGCCCCGCAGGTCCCTGAGCCGGCGCAGGTGCTGCACCGCACAGACCCAGGTCTGCACACGCAGCCGGTGCAGGAAGTCGGCGAGGTAGGGGTTGCCGAAGAGGGCGGCGAGCTCGCGCCAGAAACGCAGGTCGTAGCCGATGAGGACGGTGAGGTCACCGGCCGCCGCGGCCCGCTGCGCCTCCTCGCCGCGCCGCCGTACCCCGGCGAGCACGGCGGCGACCCGGGGGTCGCCCGGCTGCCCGGAAGCGTGCTGCCCGGTGGTGAGGGCGTGGAACATCCCCTCGATGACCAGGTCGCGGGCCTCGATCATGCCGCGGAAGTCCTCGGCCGAGTACTCGTGGACGCGGAAGCCGCGGTGCTGGTCGGCGTCGAGGAGCCCCTGCGCGGAGAGGTCGACCAGCGCCTCCCGGACCGGCGTGGCCGACACCCCGTACTGGTCGGCGATCTCCTTGACCGTGAACTCCTGCCCCGGCTGGAGCCGTCCCGCCAGTACCTCGTCACGAAGCGCGTCGGCGATCTGCTGTCGCAGGGTGCTGCGCGTCACGGCGCCGTTGCCGGAGCTGCGGGGCATGGTCAGGGCGTCTCCCTCGTCGCGTTCGGGTGGCGTGCACGTATATGTCTACGGCCACGCCACCCTACGCGTTCGAACGAGGTACGAGGTTGGTCGGTTACTGACTGGTTGTGGTCGTCTTCTGGTCGGTTTACAGCTGATTACCTGGTGTATTCGTCCGCCACGGAGAGCGCCGCGTCCAGCGCCGCGAGCCCCTCCTTCAGCTCCGCCTCGGTGACGGTGCAGGGCGGCACCACATGCGTCCGGTTCATGTTCACGAACGGCCACAGCCCGCTGTCCTTCGCGGCGGCGGCGAAGGCGGCCATCGGCGCGTTCGCCTCCCCGGCCGCGTTGTAGGGCACCAGCGGCTCCCGCGTATCCCGGCTGCGGACCAGCTCCAGCGCCCAGAACATGCCGACGCCGCGCACCTCGCCCACGCTCGGGTGCCGCGCGGCCAGCGCGCGCAGCTGCGGGCCGACGACGGACGCGCCCAGCCGGGCCGCGTTCTCGACGACGCCCTCCTCCGCCATGACGTTGATCGTCGCGACGGCGGCGGCGCACGCCAGCGGATGCCCGGAGTACGTCAGACCGCCGGGGTACGGCCGCTTCCCGAAGGTCTCGGCGATCGCGCCGGAGATCGCGACCCCGCCCAGCGGCACGTACCCGCTGTTCACGCCCTTGGCGAAGGTCAGCAGGTCGGGCGTGACGCCGAACAGGCCCGCCGCGAACCACTCACCGGTCCGCCCGAACCCGGCCATGACCTCGTCCAGGACGAAGACGATCCCGTACTTGTCGCACAGCTCCCGCACCCCGGCGAGATAGCCGGGCGGCGGGACCATGATCCCGGCCGTGCCCGGGATCGTCTCCAGGATGATCGCCGCGACGGTCGAGGGTCCCTCGAAGGCGATCGTCGTCTCCAGGTGCTCCAGCGCCCGCGCGCACTCCTGCTCCTCGGTCTCGGCGTAGAAACGGGAGCGGTAGAGGTAGGGCGCCCAGAAGTGCACGACCCCGGCCGTGCCGCTGTCGGAGGCCCAGCGGCGCGGGTCGCCGGTGATGTTCACGGCCTGCTGCGTACCGCCGTGGTACGAGCGGTACGCCGAGAGCACCTTCGGGCGGCCCGTGTGCAGCCGGGCCATCCGGATCGCATGCTCGACGGCGTCGGCGCCGCCGTTGGTGAAGAAGATCTTGTCCAGGTCGCCCGGGGTCCGCTCGGCGATCAGCCGGGCCGCCTCCGACCGGGCCTCGATCGCGAACGCGGGCGCGAAGGTCGTCATCCTCGCCGCCTGCTCCTGGATCGCGGCGACGACCCTGGGGTGCTGGTAGCCGATGTTCGTGTAGACGAGCCCGCTGGAGAAGTCGAGGTAGCGCCGGCCGTCGTAGTCCCAGAAGTACGACCCCTCCGCCCCGGCGACGGCGAGCGGGTCGATGAGCTCCTGAGCGGACCAGGAGTGGAACACGTGGTCACGGTCGGCGGCCTTGACGGCGGCACCGGCTTCGGGGTTCGGCTGAGGGGTCATGCGGGCGAGCGTAGGCGCGGGGGAGAGGGCGGTGAAATCGGCGGCCTGTCTGCCGTCGGCGGCATTCCGCGACAGGTTGTCCAGGCGCGCGGAGATCCCTGGATTGACAGTGTGCTGTCTAAATGTCAGGATGCTGTCATGACCTTTCGGGGTCGAGCTTCGGGTCTCAGGAGGAGCCATGAACGCCGTCACCGACCGCAAGCCCGTCCATCTCGCCGTCTACGACACCCTCGCCGACTGGGAGACGGGCCACGCCACGGCCCATCTCGCCCGCGCCGGGTACCGGATCCGGACCGTCGGCCCGTCCACGGACCCGGTCACCAGCATCGGCGGACTGCGCATCCAGCCCGACACGGCCCTGGACGACGTACGGCCCGAGGACAGCTCCTTGCTGATCCTCCCGGGCGCCGACCTCTGGGACACGACCGGCGACCTCGCGCCCTTCGCCCGCAAGGCCCGGGCGTTCCTGGACGCGGGCGTGCCGGTCGCCGCGATCTGCGGGGCCACCGCCGGGCTCGCCCGCGAGGGCCTGCTCGACGACCGCGACCACACCAGCGCGGTCTCCTTCTACCTGGCCGCGACCGGTTACGCGGGCGGCGAGCGCTACGTCGAGACCGACGCCGTCACCGACGCAAACCTGGTCACCGCCGGCCCGACCGAGCCCGTCGCCTTCGCCCGGGAGATCTTCCGGCTGCTCGGGGTGTACGAGGGCGAGGTGCTCGACGCCTGGTACCGGCTGTTCCACGACTCCGACGCGGCGGCGTACGCCGTGCTGGCGAAGGCCGGGGCGGCATGAGCCGGGAGCGTCAGGACCTGCTCAGCCGCAGCGCCCTCGGGGTGTTCCGGCTGAACGGCCAGTTCCTCGCCGTGGCGGAGGAACTGGCCCGGCCCGCCGGACTGACCGCCGCCTGGTGGCAGGTGCTCGGCGCGGTCCTCGGAGAGCCGCTGCCCGTCTCCGGCATCGCCCGCGCCATGGGCATCACGCGGCAGAGCGTGCAGCGCATCGCCGACCTGCTGGTGGACCGCGGGCTCGCCGAGTACCGGCCGAACCCCGCGCACCGCCGCGCCAAGCTCCTCGCGCCGACCGGGGAGGGGCGGGCGGCGATCGCCCGTATCAACCCCGGGCACACGGCCTTCGCCGACCGGCTGGCGGAGGCGTTCGGGGAGGCGGACCTGGCGGAGGCGGTGCGGGTACTGGAACGGCTGTCGAAGGTGCTCGACCAGGTGGGACCGCCTGTTACGGAACCGTAGACGTCGTTCGGGCCTGCCCCGCCCGGGCCCGGCACTATTCTCGATCTGTTGCTCACGTGTGGGGGGAAGGCGGTTGAGCGATGGAGAAGCTGGGGCCCGGGGATCCACTGGGGGTCCCCCCAGGCGTTAAGCACTGGGGGAGCATTGGTGCCTACCGGCTGCTGGCGCGGCTCGGGGCGGGCGGTATGGGGCACGTGTATCTGGCCCGCTCGGAGCGGGGCCGTACGGTCGCCGTGAAACTCGTGCGCGAGGAACTGGCCGCGCAGGAGGAGTTCCGGGAGCGCTTCCGGCAGGAGGTGCGGGCCGCGCGGCGGGTCGGCGGGTACTGGACGGCGCCGGTGCTGGACGCGGACACCGAGGCGGCGGTGCCCTGGGTGGCCACCGGGTACGTCGCCGGGCCGAGCCTCCAGCAGGTCGTCGGACACGACCACGGCGCCCTGCCCGAGCGGACGGTCCGCATCCTCGCGGCCGGGCTCGCGCACGCGCTCAAGGACATCCACGCCGCCGGCATCGTCCACCGCGACCTCAAGCCGTCCAACGTGCTGGTCACCATCGACGGCCCGCGCGTCATCGACTTCGGTATCGCCCGGGCCCTGCAGACCGTGACGGACGGCGGGCTCACGCGCACCGGGGCGCTCGTCGGATCGCCCGGTTTCATGGCGCCCGAGCAGGTGCGCGGCGACCGCATCACCCCCGCGTGCGACGTCTTCTGCCTCGGCTCGGTCCTCGCCTACGCCGCCACCGGCGCCCTGCCCTTCGGCACCGCCAACAGTGGTGTGCACGCCCTGATGTTCCGCATCGCCCAGGAGGAACCGGACCTGGAGGGCGTCCCCGAGGGCATCGCCGACCTGGTCCGCGACTGCCTGCGCAAGGACCCCGCCGCACGCCCGTCCCTCGACCGCGTCCTGGAACGCACCGGCGCGGACGACACCGTTTCCGACGGCCGCGCCCTCGACCCCTGGCTCCCGAGCGCCCTGGTCGCCCAACTCGGGCGGCACGCGGTGCGGTTGCTGGACGCGGAGGATCCGGAGGGGGCCGGCTCCGCCGAGGGAGCGGGTTCCCCCGAGCCGCCTGCCGAGCAGCGGGGTCCCGGCCCCGAGGAGAACCCCGGCCCCGACCCCACGCCCGAACACGCCCCCGCCGCCGACGAGTCGGCGCCGCGCCCCGCGCTGCCCCCGGCCCCCGCGACGGCGCCCGCCGCGACCCCCGGCCCGCCCCCTCCGGGCCTGCCGGGCGAGGGCCCGCCGGTGAACCATCTGCCCACCATGGTCGCCGGTCAGAGCGCGCCCCCGGCGCCCCGGCAACTCCCGGGCACGGGCGCACCGTCCCACCCGCAGCAGCCGCAGCCGCAGCCGCAGCCGCAGACGCCCCCGCCGCCGCACCCGGCGTACGGCTACCCCCAGCAGCACCCCCAACCCGGGACCCCCGGCGCCCCCGGCACCCCGGCGTACCACCCCGCCTACGGCGGACTCGGCTCCACCCCGCCCTACGGCCCGCCGCCCTACGGCACGACTCCGCCCTACGGCCCCACCCCGCCCTACGGCCCCCCGCAGGACCCGGGGCGAAGAAGCGGCCGTTCCACCGCGCTGCTCGCCGTGATCGCCCTGGTCGTCGCGCTGGCCGCAGGCGGCTCGGTGTACGCGCTGATGCAGGGCGGCGACGGCGACCAGGCCGACGCCGGCCCCACCCCCACGCAGAGCACCGGCGCGCCCCCGACCACGCCGGGCCCGTCCCCGACGACCTCACAGCCGGACACCTCCGCCTCTCCGGCGGACGGCGCGATCCCGACCGGGTACCTCGGCACCTGGACCACGACCATCGACAACGCCGACGGCGAGCACAGCCGTTCGCTCACCCTCCAGCAGGGCGAACCGGGCGACACGGTCCTGTCCCTCGTGGCCGACGGCCCGACCAAGGACGGCGGCAGCTACCACTGCGTGTTCGAGGGGCAGTTGACCGCTGGACCCGGCGCCGACGGCACGCTGAAGATCGGCCCGTCCACCGTGAAGGTCGGGCAGCCGCGCACCGCCTGCACCCCGGGCGCCGCCACCGAGGTCACCCTCCTGCCGGACGGCACGCTCCAGCGCCTCAACACGAGCAGCGGGGAGCGGCTGACGTACACGAGGCAGTGACCAACTCCTCGTGGAACCTCGTGGCCGTGGCGACGGCCGTGCCTGATCAACTGTGGCCGAGAATCTCCGCGTTGAGGATGGTTCCGCCCAGGCTCCAGCCGCCGTCGGCGACCTCTTCGAGGACCACGAGCGTCGTCGCGCGGGCACGTTCTCCGTAGACGTCGGCGAACGCGTCGGTGACGGCGTCCTGGAGCTTCTTCTTGGACTCCTCGGTGAGCGTGTCGGCGGGAACCTTGAGGTTGGCGAAGGGCATGAGGTGTTCCTTTCCGGTGGTGTACGGGTCACAGGGTGGTGTGGGGGCGGACGCCGCGGTCAGGCCATGCCGCCGTTCGCCCGCAGGATCTGGCCGTTGACCCAGTGCCCTTCCCTGCTGGTGAGGAAGGCGACCACGTGGGCGATGTCGGCCGGCGTGCCCAGACGCTCCAGCGGCGGGGTCTTGGCCAGCGCCTCGATCTGCTCGTCCGTCTTGCCGTCCAGGAACAGGTCGGTCGCCGTGGGCCCGGGGGCGACGGTGTTGACGGTGACGTCCCGGCCGCGCAGCTCGCGCGCGAGGGTGAGGGTGAGTGCCTCGACCGCGCCCTTACTGGCCGTGTAGGCACCGTAGGCGGGGAACTGGGTGGCGACCACGGAGGTCGAGAAGGCGACGAAGGAGCCGCCCGCGCGCAGCCGGCGGGCGGCCTGCTGCGCCACGACGAAGGTGCCGCGGACGTTGGTGCGCAGCACGGCGTCGAGCACGCTCAGATCGAGGTCGGCGATCGGGGACAGAGCCATCCGTCCGGCGCAGTTCACCACCACGTCCACGCCGCCGAACTCGGCTTCCACCCGATCGAACACGGCGGTGACGGCGTGTTCGTCGGCGACGTCGGCCTGGAGCGCGATCGCCTGGCCGCCGGCCGCGGTGATCGCCTTCACCGTCTCCTGGGCGGAGGCGGAGTCGCTCGCGTAGTTCACGGCCACGATCAGGCCGTCGTGGGCCAGGCGCTCGGCGACGGCGCGCCCGATGCCGCGCGAGCCGCCGGTGACGACGGCGACCCGGCGGGGCGCTGCAGCAGCAGTGTCGGTGGGATTCATGTGTCCCACGATGCGGCGCTCGCGGCGTGCGTACCAGGGGATGTCATCCCCTGTGTCAGCGGTGTGCCGGCAGGCCGCCATCGCGCAGACTGGGTGTGTGGGTTCCCCGAAATACACCGAGCTCGGCGCTTTCCTGCGCTCGCGCCGTGAGCGCATCCGCCCCGAGGACGTCGGCCTGGTCGCGGGCCCGCGCCGCCGTGTGCCGGGGCTGCGCCGTGATGAGGTGGCGCAACTCGCGGGTGCCTCGGTCGACTACTACAACGAGCTCGAACGCGGTGCGGGCTCACAGCCCTCGGAGCAGATGCTCGCCGCCCTGGCCCGCGCGCTGCGTCTGACGTCGGACGAGCGCGACTACCTCTACCGCCTCGCCGACCGCCCCCTGCCCGCGCACGGCGGGCCCCGGGCGCATGTACACCCCGGGATGACGGACCTGCTCACCCGGCTGACCTCGACGCCGGCGCAGGTCATCACCGACCTGCACGTCACGCTCGTGCAGAACCCCCTCGCCATCGCCCTGCTCGGCGACCAGTCGGGGTTCCGCGGCAAGAACGCGAGCTTCGTCTACCGCTGGTTCACCGACCCCGCCGCGCGCCGCCTCTATCCCGAAGCCGATCACGACGCACAGTCCCGCTCGTTCGTCGCCGACCTGCGGGCCGCCGCGGCACGTCGCGACGCGAAAGACCCCGAGGCCCGCACCCTGATCGCCGACCTGAGTGCCCGCTCACCCGAGTTCGACGACCTGTGGGCCCAGCACGAGGTCAGAGTCCGCCGGGACGACCGCAAGCGCATCAACCACCCCGCACTCGGCACGCTGGAGGTCAACTGCCTCAACCTCTTCAGCGAGGACGGCCGGCAGCGGCTGCTCTGGTTCACTCCCGCGCTGGGTACGGACAGCGCCGACAAACTGGACCTGCTCGCCGTCATAGGAACCCAGCTCACCGACGCCCCACGCTGACCGGCCCCCGCGCTGAACGTCCCGTAGGCCTCGGCCTGCCGGACCCGCCGTCATCTGGGCTCCGGCGGCCGCTGCCGGGGCATGTTCGGCCGCGCACCTCCCGCCGGCGGCACGGAGAACCGCCCGTTGAGGCCCCCCGCCTCGGCCCCGCGCCCGCCCCCCGGGAACACCACCGCCTGCAAACCCACAGGTGCACCCCCGTTCCGGAATTCCCCCACCCACTCCGCCGTCTCGCCCCGCACCAGCTCGCTCACGTCCTCGGAGAACCTCCGCAGCACCCCGAGACACCGCTCGGCCGCCTCGCTCGCCGTCCCCTCCGCCGGCCCCAGGACCTCCCGCACGCACTCCGCCGCCCAGTCGAACTGAAGCGCCTGCAACCGCCGCTGCACGGCCTGCGCGGTGGCCACGTCCCGCATCCATCCCGACGTCACCCCGAAGTACCGGTCGACGGCCACACAGGCCACCCCCAGCAGCAGCGCCAGACACCCCCAAGGCGCGATCCCGCCCGCGACCCCGGTCAGATCCAGCAGGGGCAGCGCGACCCCGGTGACCGCCCCCACCGCGGCCCCGCAGCGCAGCACCCGCGCGCACCGCCGCTTCCACACCCGGTCCTCCAGATACCAGGCCGCCGTCCGCAGCGCCCCGCGCTCCACCCAGCGGTACAGCTCGTCGAGCCGGACCGCCGGTTCCCCCCAGTCCCCGAGCGGAAAGGCCCGCCCGGTCAGATCGCCCGGCCGCAGCCGGGCCGCCCCCTCGCCCCGTCCGTCCTGAGGCGGCCCCTCGGGCTGCATCTCCGGCTGACCCACCCGGCACTCCCTACTGACCACCCTGCGTGACAAGTGACACACACGACGCACACGCGCCGGACCCTTCCTACCCCCCAACGGGTGGCGAAGATGTAGCTTTCGCCGCTTTTCCGCCCGGAAGTATTCCTTGATCAGTTATAGGGCGCGAGGGAAACTCACTCGAAAGAGTGCTGGGGCGACGCCAGGCCCGACCACGTAGGCTCGTGCCGAACGGGAAAACCCGTACCGAGCAAGGAGCTGATCGTGATCCCCGGTGGTGGCCAGCCCAATATGCAGCAGCTGCTCCAGCAGGCCCAGAAGATGCAACAGGACCTGGCGCAGGCGCAGGAGGAACTGGCGCAGACGGAGGTCGACGGCCAGGCGGGCGGCGGACTCGTCACCGCGACCGTCACCGGCGCCGGCGAGCTGCGCAACCTGAAGATCGACCCGAAGGCGGTGGATCCGGACGACACGGAAACCCTCGCCGATCTGGTCGTGGCGGCGGTACAGGCGGCCAACGAGAACGCGCAGGCGCTCCAGCAGCAGAAGCTGGGCCCGCTCGCGCAGGGTCTGGGCGGCGGCGGCATCCCCGGTCTGCCGTTCTGAGACGCCCGCCGCCTTCCTCGGACAGGCGGCTGACAACTACGGTACGTACGGGAAGGCCGTACGGCGCGCACGACCCCGATGACCCAGGAAAGGCAGTCCGTTGTACGAAGGCGTGGTCCAGGACCTGATCGACGAGCTGGGGCGGCTGCCCGGCGTCGGTCCGAAGAGCGCCCAGCGGATCGCCTTCCACATCCTGCAGGCGGAGCCCACGGACGTACGCCGGCTCGCCCAGGCCCTCATGGAGGTCAAGGCGAAGGTCCGCTTCTGCGCGACCTGCGGCAACGTCGCGCAGGAGGAGCTGTGCAACATCTGCCGTGACACCCGCCGCGATCCCGCCGTCATCTGCGTCGTCGAGGAACCGAAGGACGTCGTGGCGATCGAGCGCACACGTGAGTTCCGGGGCCGGTACCACGTCCTGGGCGGAGCGATCAGCCCGATCGACGGGGTGGGGCCGGACGACCTGCGGATCAGGGAACTCCTGGCCCGCCTGGCCGACGGCACGGTCACGGAGCTCATCCTCGCCACGGACCCCAATCTCGAAGGCGAGGCGACCGCCACGTACCTCGCCCGCATGATCAAGCCCATGGGCCTGAAGGTCACCCGCCTGGCCAGCGGCCTCCCGGTGGGTGGCGACCTGGAATACGCGGACGAGGTGACCCTCGGTCGCGCCTTCGAGGGGAGACGACTCCTAGATGTCTGACGCCACGCTGCACGCGACCGACCAGAACCCGGACGACTTCGCCGTCCAGATCGCGGACCAGGTCGAGAGCTTCCTGGTCGCCGTCACGGAGATCGCGAAGGGCGACGAGCCGGAATCGGCCGTGCCGTTCCTGCTCCTGGAGGTCTCCCAGCTCCTCCTGGCCGGCGGCCGTCTCGGCGCGCACGAGGACATCGTGCCCGACGAGCGCTACGAGCCCGACCCGGGCCCCGAGCCGGACGTCGACGAACTCCGCGAGAACCTGGCCCGCCTCCTCGACCCCGTCGACGTCTACTCGGAGGTCTTCGACCCCTACGAGCCCCGCAAGGCTCCGGTCCCGGCCCGTATCTCCGACGACCTCACCGACGTCATCACCGACCTGCGCCACGGCATGGTCCACTACCGGGCGGGCCGCACCACGGAGGCCCTGTGGTGGTGGCAGTTCTCCTACTTCTCCAACTGGGGTTCCACCGCCTCCGCGACCCTGCGCGCCCTCCAGTCGGTCCTCGCCCACGTCCGCCTCGACCAGCCCCTGGCCGAACTCGACGGCCTCGACACGGACCAGGACATGGGCGACGACACCCTGGAGATCGAGGCGGGCCGGGTGATGGCGGAGGAGATCGCGGGCCCGCTGGGCCTGCGCCCGGCCAAGTAACCGCCCCGCCTCAGCGGCTTTCTCCCCACCACGGCCCGGCCCCGGGCGCGATGATGGCCGGATGACCGGTCAGTCGAAGGCATGGATGTGGACGGGCGTCGGGCTCTGCGCCGCCGGGGCCCTGGGGCTCGTCGTCGGTGCTGTCCTGGACGTCGAGGCGGCGGATCCCTGGGCCAGTGTGGCCGGCGGCGTCGCCGCGCTGATCGGCCTGGCACTCGCGGTGTACGCCGGGTTCCAGGGCTCGGCAGGTACGTCCGGCACATCCGGTGGCACGGCGGTGAACGCGAGCGGTACGAGGTCCGTCGCCGCCGGCGGGACCATCGGTACGGTCTCGACCGGCCACGGCCCGGGGCCCTCAGCGCCCGCCCCGCCGGCCAACCCCTCGCCCCCGCCCTCTTCCACGCCTGCGCAGCCCCGGAACGTCACCGCATCCGGCGAGCGTTCCGTCGCCGCGGGCGGTGACATCGGCTCCGCCTCCACGGCAGACGCATGAGCCCCTCGGCGGCGGCCTCCGGGCCAAGGACGCCTCACCCTGAGTGAGTTGGCCGCATCCTGGACGTCCCCTGTACGACGGCTGCACGGCCCCTAACCGGTGACACGCGAGTCTGGAGTCACTTCCACCGCAGAGAAAGCGGAGGCAGTCAACTCCCCCTCGATCCCACCGGAGATGAAGATGACCCGTCGCCCCGCGGCCCCGTCCATACGCAAGCGCGTCGCCGTCGCCACCGCCGTGGCCGTCCTCGCCGCCGGCACCTTCGCCGTCGGTGCCGGAGTCGCCGGGGCCGACTCGCGCGGCGCCTCCGGGAAGACGTCCGCCAAGACGGCCACCAAGGCGCAGGTGCTCGGACTCTTCGACCAGTGGAACGCGGCGCTGCAGACCGGCGACCCGCAGAAGGTCGCCGACCTGTACGCCAAGGACGCCGTCCTGCTGCCGACCGTCTCCGACAACGTCCGTACGGACAGAGCCGAGATCGTCGACTACTTCGAGCACTTCCTCCGGAAAAAGCCGGCCGGCACGAAGGTCGAGTCGGTCGTCAACGTCCTCGACCGGGACACCGCCATCGACACCGGCGTGTACGAGTTCGCGCTCACCGACCACGAGACGGGCGCGAAGAGCACCGTCAAGGCCCGCTACACGTACGCCTACGAGAAGCAGCCGAACGGCACGTGGCTGATCGTCAACCACCACTCCTCGAAGATGCCCGAGGGCTGACCGCCCGGAGGGTGATGGTCACGCACAGACCGCGCCCATGGGGGTGCCCCCGGTCGAGCGAAGCCGAGACTGGGGGAGCGTCCGTCAGGGCCACGGTCCCGCCGTCGTCCGTCGCCAGCTGCTTGACGACGGCGAGACCGAGACCGGAGCCGCCCTTCCCGGTCAGTCCCTGGCCGCGCCAGAAGCGGTCGAAGGCGCGGGACTTCTCGGCGTCCGACATGCCGGGCCCCTCGTCCAGGACCGACACCCCCACCACATCGCCCCGGGGGTCCACCCGCACGGTGATCGTCCCGCCGTCCGGCGAGACCTCCAGGGCGTTGGAGAGCACGTTGTCCAGCATCTGGTCCAGATGACCGGGGCTGGACAGCACAGACGGCCGGCCGTCGATACTCCCCCTGAGCGCGACGGTGACTCCGCGCTCGTCGGCGGCCGGCCTCCACACGGCGAGCCGCTCCCGCACGATGTCCAGCAGCGGGAGCGGCTCGGCCGCCGTCACCTTCGCCTCGGCACGGGCCAGCACCAGCAGGCCGTTGACCAGGCGGTTCATCCGGACGACCTCGGCGGTGGCCTGCTCCACGTCCTCCCGGACGAACTCGTCGTCGACACCGTCCGCGATGTTGTCCAGGGACAGCCGCAGGGCCGTGAGCGGGGTGCGCAGCTGGTGCGAGGCGTCCGCGACGAAGATGCGCTGGGCCGCGATCAGCGTGTCCAGGCGTTCCGCGCCCTGGTTGAGGGTGCGCGCTAGCGTCTGGGTCTCCGGCGGGCCCGTCACGGGGGAGCGGGCGGTCAGGTCGCCGTCGCTGAACCTGCTCGCCATGTCGTTGAGCTGGCGCAGCGGGCGGGTGAGGCGCCGCGCCACCCCCGCGCCGAGCAGGGCGGCCACCCCGAGGACCAGCACCGCGAGGACCGCCCGGAAGCCCCAGATCGTCCACAGGCGGTCGGTCATCTCGTCCGTCGAGTAGACGATGCGCACGGCCCCGGCGGCGTGGTCCTCCCCGGCCGTCCTGGCGGGGACCGTGATCACCAGCTCGGGCCCCCAGATGAAGGAGGAGCCCCAGTCGGTCGTGGCATCGTTCCGTTCGAGGGCGGCGGTCAGGGCCGCGTCCCGCTTCGGGCGGAGCAGGCCCGGCGCGCAGCCTGCGGCTCCGGTCACCTGGACGTCGCCGGGCGTCTCGGCGGCGTACGCGGTGGCCATCTTCCGGAGTGCTTCGCAGGAGGTGGAGTCGCCGTGGGCCAGCAGCAGCGCCATGGTCTTGGCCTCGCGCAGCACGGACCCCTCGGTGTCGCCCCGCAGCTGGGAGGTGAGGGAGAAGGCCACCGGCACCGTGAACAGGGCGATGGCGATCGCGACGAGGAAGATGTAGCTGCGGACGAGCTGGCGGATCATGAGGCGGCGCTGTCCGTTCCGGTGCTCGGATCGCCGCCGTCCTGGACGATCTCCAGCCGGAAGCCGACCCCGCGCACCGCCTCGATCGTGATCGCCCCCGCGAGCTTCCGCCGCAACGCCGCCACGTGCACGTCCAGCGTCTTCGTCGGCCCGAACCAGTTCGCGTCCCAGACCGCTTCCATGATCTGCTCGCGCGACATCAGCGCCCCGGGCTCCTCGGTGAGGAAGGCCAGCAGGTCGTACTCCTTGGGGGCGAGGGCCACCTCCTCGCCGTCGAGGCGCACCCGGGCCGCCTTGCGGTCGACGGTCAGGCGGGGGCCGTAGCGGTCGGGGCCGTTCCCGGGCGCCCCGGCCGTGGGAGTGCGGGGCTGGGCGCGGCGCATGACCGCACGGATGCGCGCGATGACCTCGCGGACGCCGAACGGCTTGGAGACGTAGTCGTCCGCGCCGATCTCCAGGCCCACCACCCGGTCCGTCTCGTCGCTGCGGGCGCTGATCACGATGATCGGGACGTCGCCGCGTGCGCGCAGCGCCTTGCAGACGTCCAGGCCGTCGGTGTCGGGCAGGCCGAGGTCCAGCAGGACGACGTCGCAGGGGCCCGGGTGGTCCAGCGCCGCCCGGCCCGTGGTGACCCACTCGACCTCGAAGCCGTAGCGCTTCAGGCCGCGTCTGAGGGACTCGGCGACCGGTTCATCGTCTTCCACCAGAAGTACGCGCACAGGCGAACCCTAGTGCTTGAAAGTTGAGTCACCGTGAGCGGGCACGTGCGATTGTGACGCCGGGCACTTTCTCGCGTGGCCTGTGCCCAGATGGGCATGAGCAGATCTGAACGAGTACCCCCGGAAGTCTCACCATGCGATATCGCGGAGGGGTTTTTCGGACGCTCGTTAGACTGAGCCGACCGCAGTACGAATGCGTATGAGCGGATAGAGACGGATTGAGCGAGGAGCGCACGTGGGCCTTGTCGTGCAGAAGTACGGAGGCTCCTCCGTAGCCGATGCCGAGGGCATCAAGCGCGTCGCCAAGCGGATCGTGGAAGCGAAGCAGAACGGCAACCAGGTGGTTGCCGTCGTTTCCGCGATGGGCGACACGACGGACGAGCTGATCGATCTCGCCGAGCAGGTTTCCCCGATGCCTGCCGGGCGCGAGCTCGACATGCTGCTGACCGCCGGAGAGCGGATCTCCATGGCACTGCTGGCCATGGCGATCAAAAAGCTGGGCCACGAGGCGCAGTCGTTCACCGGCAGCCAGGCAGGTGTCATCACCGACTCGGTCCACAACAAAGCCCGGATCATCGACGTCACGCCGGGCCGGATCAAGACCTCGGTGGACGAGGGCAACATCGCGATCGTGGCGGGTTTCCAGGGCGTCAGCCAGGACACCAAGGACATCACCACGCTCGGCCGCGGCGGCTCCGACACCACCGCGGTGGCCCTGGCGGCCGCCCTCGGCGCCGATGTGTGCGAGATCTACACCGACGTCGACGGCGTGTTCACCGCCGACCCGCGCGTGGTGAAGAAGGCCCGGAAGATCGACTGGATCTCCCTCGAGGACATGCTCGAGCTGGCGGCATCCGGGTCGAAGGTGCTGCTCCACCGCTGCGTGGAGTACGCCCGCCGGTACGACATCCCGATCCACGTCCGGTCCAGCTTCAGCGGACTCAAGGGCACGTGGGTCAGCAGTGAGCCGATCGAGCAAGGGGACAAGCAGGTGGAGCAGGCCATCATCTCCGGTGTCGCGCACGACACCTCCGAGGCCAAGGTCACGGTCGTCGGCGTGCCGGACAAGCCGGGCGAGGCGGCCGCGATCTTCCGGACGATCTCGGACGCCGAGATCAACATCGACATGATCGTGCAGAACGTGTCCGCCGCCTCCACGGGTCTGACGGACATCTCCTTCACGCTCCCCAAGTCCGAGGGACGCAAGGCCATCGACGCCCTGGAGAAGAACAAGGGCACCATCGGCTTCGACTCCCTGCGCTACGACGACCAGATCGGCAAGATCTCCCTCGTCGGCGCCGGGATGAAGACCAACCCGGGTGTCACGGCCGACTTCTTCAAGGCGCTGTCCGACGCCGGTGTGAACATCGAGCTGATCTCGACCTCCGAGATCCGCATCTCGGTCGTCACGCGCGCCGACGACGTGCCCGAGGCCGTCCGTGCCGTGCACACCGCGTTCGGGCTCGACTCCGACAGCGACGAGGCCGTCGTCTACGGAGGCACCGGCCGCTGATGGCAGGCCTCCGACGGGCCGACGGGTCCGGCCGGTCCGGGCGGCCGACGCTCGCCGTCGTGGGAGCGACCGGGGCCGTCGGCACGGTCATGCTCCGGATCCTGTCCCAGCGGGCGGACATCTGGGGCGAGATCCGACTGATCGCCTCCCCGCGCTCGGCCGGCCGCAAGCTGGCCGTGCGCGGCGAGGAGACCGAGGTCGTGGCGCTCACCGAGGAGGCCTTCGACGGGGTCGACGTCGCCATGTTCGACGTCCCCGACGAGGTCGCCGAGCGGTGGGCGCCCCTGGCCGCCGCCAAGGGCGCGGTGGTGGTCGACAACTCCGGCACGTTCCGGATGGACCCGGAGGTGCCCCTCGTGGTGCCCGAGGTCAACCCGCACGCCGTGCGGATGCGCCCGCGCGGGATCATCGCCAACCCCAGCTGCACGACGCTCTCCATGATCGTGGCCCTGGGCGCGCTGCACGCCGAGTTCGGGCTGCGCGAGCTGGTGGTCTCCTCGTACCAGGCGGTCAGCGGCGCCGGCCGCGCGGGCGTGGCCACGCTGCGGCAGCAGCTGTCCCTGGTCGCCGGCACGGAGCTGGGGACGAACCCCGGTGACGTACGGCGGGCCGTGGGGGACGGCACCGGGCCGTTCCCGGAGCCGGTCGCGCTGAACGTGGTGCCGTGGGCCGGGTCGCCGCGCGAGGACGGCTGGTCGTCGGAGGAGCTGAAGGTCCGGGACGAGTCCCGCAAGATCCTCGGGCTGCCCGGCCTCCCCGTGGCCATCACCTGCGTGCGCGTACCGGTGATCACCACGCACTCGCTGACCGTGCACGCCCGCTTCGAGGGCGAGGTCACCGTCGACAAGGCCCGCGAGATCCTCGCCACGGCGCCCGGTGTCGTGCTGTTCGACAACCCGGCCGCGGGCGAGTTCCCCACCCCCGCCGACGTGGTCGGCACGGACCCGACGTGGGTCGGGCGGGTGCGGCGGGCACTGGACGACCCGACGGCGCTCGAACTGTTCGTCTGCGGCGACAACCTGCGCAAGGGCTCCGCGCTCAACACCGCACAGATCGCCGAACTGGTGGCCGCCGAGCGCTCGTGACGGGCCGGAGCGGTGGCCGTCGAGCTTCCGTGTCGTGCCGACCCGGCGGCCGTCGGCCTTCGTGACGGGCCGGGCCCGTGGGCGTCGCCCGGGTTTCGGGAAGTTTCGCCACGCCGAAATCCCCCGCCGTGTGTCATAGGGGGTTTGTAGGATCTGTGTACGACATGTGAGCCGGTCGATGGTCCGGACCACTTGTCCCGGACCCCCTCGGCATCCGAGGATTTACCTCCCCGCCCTCCGCAACCACGCGGAGGGCGGGGAGCGTCTTTGCGATCGCCCTTCCGGGCGGCGGGACGTGCATTCAGGCGTGGGGACGCCTGGAACCGGGCGTGGGGACGCCCGTTCACAAATGGACATAGGGGAAGAGCGGGACGCATGAGGGCATTTGATGCACCATCGGTTGTGCTGCCTGACGCGGGTAGACCGTCGACGGTCAAGGTCGGCGTGAAAGTGATGCCCGGCACGTACAACCCTCACGGGGGTGAGCGTGTCCAACAGACGTGGCAGAGGTACTCGACTTCAGCGCGGCACGCGGCACGGTCCTCAGACCGCCCCGTCCGGCGGTTCTACGACCCCGCATGCCCGGTACCGCCGGTGGCATGCCGGTGATCGCGCCCGTGCCCGCAGCGCGGCCGGCCCGCATCCCGAACCAGCGTGACGGCGCCGAGGACGGTGTCGCGGCCGGGACCACCGTCGACCACCTCACCGAGACCTACCGGGCGCACTACCGCTCGCTGCTCGGTCTCGCCGCCCTCCTCCTCGACGACACGGCCTCCTGCGAGGACGTCGTCCAGGAGGCCTTCATCCGTGTCCACTCGGCCCGCAAGCGTGTCCGCGACCCCGAGAAGACCCTGGCGTACCTGCGTCAGACGGTCGTCAACCTGTCGCGCTCGGCGCTGCGCCGCCGCATCCTCGGCCTCAAGCTGCTGTCGAAGCCCATGCCCGACATGGCCAGTGCCGAGGAAGGCGCCTACGACCAGCTGGAGCGCGACTCCCTCATCAAGGCGATGAAGGGCCTCCAGCGCCGCCAGCGCGAGGTGCTGGTGCTGCGCTACTTCGCGGACATGACCGAGGCCCAGGTCGCCGAGACCCTCGGCATATCCCTGGGCTCGGTCAAGGCCTACGGCTCGCGCGGCATCGCGGCGCTGCGGCTGGCCATGGAGGCGCCGGCATGAGCGACGGCAACGGCGCGCCCCGCGACGGGCGCGACCGGCACGAACCCTTCGAGTGGCACGAGCCGACAAGGCTGCACGGGCAAGATCCGAAGCAATCGCACGCTGGGAACGGAACTGTGAACCACGGCCTGGACGACCAGAGCCCCGAGGGGTTCGACTCGGACGAGCTGGACCTGCGCAGGATGCTGCACCAAGTGGTGCAGGAGGTGGAGCCGCGCGACGGCACCCTGGACTATCTGCGGAAGGCGGTGCCCCAGCGCCGGGCCCGCAAGCGGCAGGCCGTCGTCGGCATGGCCGCCGCCGCGCTCTTCATCGGCACGGCCATCCCCGCTCTCGTGCACGTCTCCAACGCCCCCGGCTCCGACGCCAACCCGTCGGTCGCCGGCCACGCTTCCGAGACGCAGGGCGGCGCGAGCCAGGGCAAGGGCCCGGACGGCGGTGAGAGCACCGCGGGCAGCTCGCCCGGCAAGACCGAGGGCAAGGGCAAGGGCGACAAGAAGGAGAAGGGCAAGGAAGGCAAGAGCACCGGCGGCGCCTCGACCGGCGCGTCCCAGGGTGCCGGCCCGTCCTCCACCACCGCCGCCGGCATCCAGGCGTGCACCGCCGCCCAGCTCGGCCCCGCCACCGGCAGCAGCGCCGCCCCCGACTCCACCGGCGCGGTCTACGGCTCCTTCCGTGTCACCAACGTCTCCGCGGCGAGCTGCACGGTCACCGGCCCCGGCGACGTGAGCGCCCTGGCGCAGGGCTCGGCCGACGCCACCAAGGTCGGTGCGGTCCGGCACACGGCCGGGGACGCGGCGGCCGGGCTGCCCGACCCGTCCCTGGAGGCCGCCCAGCTGGTGCTCGCGCCGGGCGTCGCCTACGACGTGAAGTTCGCCTGGGTCCCCACGGAGACCTGCCCGACCCCCGGCGGCGACCCGGGCGACCCCGGCGACCCCACTCCCGAACCCACACCGACGCCGGACGGCGCCACGGGCGGCACCTCCACCGCCGGCGACACGGGCACGGCCCCGCAGCTGGCCACAGAGGACGGCACACCAGACGGCAGCGTGGCGGTGACGTACACCCCGTCAACCGGCTCGGGCGCGACCTCGGTGACGGTGTCCAACGCGTGCGCGGGGACGGTCTACTGGACGGGCGTACTGGCGGCTTCGTAGCTGCCTCAGCTGCGGGCAATCGTGCCGCTGGGGCGCGCCCGTCCCAAGAAGGCGGCACCCCGCCTCAGGCCTGAGCTGCGGGCAATCGTGCCTCCCCCAGTGCCTTAAGGGCCTGGGAGGTGCCCCCCAGGCGGCACGGGTGGGCGCAGCGGCACCCCGCACCGCCGGGCTGCGGACCCACCCGGCCTCAGCAGCAACGCCGCGTCACTTCGCTCCGGCGTCCGCAGCGACAGGCTGCTCCTCCTCCGCCACCAGCCCCAGCTCCGCATCCCGCGCGAACTCCACCTCGCGCCGCAGCAACCGGAACCACATGAAGATCACAAACCCCACGAAGGCGAACCACTCGGCGGTGTAACCGAGGTTCTGGAACGCCTTCAGGTCCAGCCCGGTGTCCGGCGGCGCACTCGCCGGCACCGCCTTCATCCCCGAGTCACCCTTCGCCAACGTGACCCACGCGTCGTACACGTCGTACGGCACCAGGTTCACCAGGGACGCCGCGCTGATCGCCCCGGTCTGCCCGGCCGGCAGACCGCCCTGCGCACTGACGCCGTTGTCACCCGGCGTCTCGGACGCCTGAAGCGCCCCGGTCACCGTGACCTCACCGGCGGGCGCGGCGGGCGCCTTCGCCGCGTCGGCGGCCCCGGGCAGCCAGCCCCGTACCACCGGCAGCGCCTCACCCGAGTCGGTCCGCAGCAGCGTCAGGACGTAGAAGCCCTGCTTGCCGTCGAGCTCCCGGCCGGGCACCAGCAACTGCCTGCCGTAGCGGCCGGTCGCGGTGACCTGCTTGCCGGACGTCGCCTTGGTCACCGGCAGCATCTCGCCGAGCGGCCGGGGCGCCTCGTGCCGCGCCTCGGAGACCTGCTCGGTCGCCGTGCGGTGGTCCTGGACCCGCTCCTCGAACCGGCCCAGCTGCCAGGACCCCATGAAGATGCAGAAGGGGATGGACAACAGCACGAAGACGTTGATCCCCCACCATCGGGGCGTCAGCAGAAACCGGTACACACCCTTACGGTACGGGGCAGCCGGGCGAACCCGGCCTGCGGGGTCGGCCGTCAGTCCTTGCGGGCCCGGAGCGAGTACATCAGCGGGATCCGCGGCCGGTCCGCCGGATAGCGGAAGTAGCCGTCCCGCCGCTCGAAGCACCCGAACCGCCGGAACAGCGAGACGTCGTGCTCGTGCAGGAACTCGATGCGCAGCCCGGCCGCCGCCAGCGCCGAGACGACCTCGCCGACCGGATGCTGCCACTCCACGCGCCGGTTGTGGACGAACTCGGCGCCCTCGGCCGCGTAGGAACCCGGACTCTCCTCGATCCAGGCGTCACGGGCGAAGTAGTCGTACGTGATCCGCGAGCCGGTCTCGTCGTCGAGGACGTCGGTGAGCGGGTGGAACTCGGAGAGGTACAGGAACCCGCCGGGCGCCACCAGCGAGGCCGCCGTCTCTGCCCAGCGCCCGATGTCGGGCAGCCAGCACAGCGCGCCGACGCCGGTGTAGACGATGTCGTACGACGGGTCCGGAACCGCGGTGGCCGCGTCGTACACGTCCGCCGCGACGAAGGCGGCCCGGTCCTGGCCGAGGCCGAGATCGCGCGCGAGGCCGCGGGCGACGTCGACCGCCGGTGCGGAGAAGTCGAGGCCGACGACACGGTCGGCGCCGTGCCGCGCCCAGGACAGGGTGTCGAGGCCGATGTGGCACTGGAGGTGCAGCAGCGAGCGGCCGGAGACGTCGCCGACCTCGGTCTTTTCGAAGTCGCGCAAGGGGTCCTGCCCGGCCCGGAAGGCGTCGAGGTCGTAGAAACCGCCCGTGGTGTGCAGCGGGACCCGCTCGTCCCAGTGGGCCCGGTTGGCCTCGTGCCAGTCGGCCGGGGTGGGGGAGTACATGGATGACTCCTGACCTGCTGGGAAGGGGGACCCGTGGAGGTTATCCACAGGCTGAGGACCTCGCCAGCGAATTGTCGGTGAGGGCGGGCAGTATGGGGCCATGACTGAGAGCAACGGATCCGACGCGCGGGATCAGCGGGACCATCGGGACCAGCACGAGCAAGAGGTACAGGCGGCACAGCAGGAGCGGATGCCGGACTGGGAGAAGCGCTTCCGGGCGCCCCGGGTGTCCCTGCCCGACTGGGCGGAGGACGCCCCGGACCGCTCCCTGTTCGTGTCGAACGCGACGGGGACGTACGAGCTGTACGCCTGGGACCGCAAGACGGGCGAGCAGCGCCAGGTGACGGACCGGCCGAACGGCACGACGGACGGCGTGCTGTCCCCGGACGGCGCCTGGATCTGGTGGTTCGACGACAAGGACGGCGACGAGTTCGGCGTCTGGCGCCGCCAGCCCTTCGCGGGCGGCGCGGACGAACCCGCCGCCGAGGGCCTGGGCCCCTCCTACCCGGCGGGCCTCGCCCTCGGCCGTGACGGGCGCACGGCGGTCATCGGCCGCTCGACCGACGAGGACGGCACGACGATCCACCTCGTCCGCACGGGCGAGGAGCCGGTGGAGATCTACCGCCACCGCGAGTCGGCCGGCGTCGGCGACCTCTCCCACGACGGCTCGCTCATCGCCATCGAGCACACCGAGCACGGCGACGCCATGCACTCCGCCCTGCGCGTCCTGCGCACCGACGGCACCCCGGTCGCCGACCTCGACGACACCGAGGGCGGGAGGCGCGAGCTGGGCCTGGAGGTCCTCGGCTTCGCCCCCGTCGACGGCGACACCCGCCTCCTCATCGGCCACCAGCGCCGGGGCCGCTGGGAGCCCCTGGTCTGGGACGTCGCCTCCGGCGAGGAGACGGACCTGGCGCTGGAGCTGCCCGGCGACGTCAGCGCCGAGTGGTACCCGGACGGCACCGGCCTGCTCATCGCGCACAGCTTCGAGGCCCGCAGCGAGCTGTTCCGCTACGACCTGGCGAGCCGCGCCCTGACCGAGATCCCGACCCCGCCCGGCACGGTCTCCGGTGCCACGGCCCGGCCCGACGGCAGCGTGGAGTTCATGTGGTCCTCGGCCGCCGAACCGTCGGCGGTCCGCTCCACGTCCGGCGGTGTCGTGCTCGACCCGCCCGGCATGAAGTCACCCGGCTCGGTGCCGGTGGAGGACGTGTGGGTGGAGGGGCCGGGCGGCCGTATCCACGCACTCGTCCAGAAGCCCAAGGGCAGCACCGGTCCGCTCCCCACGGTCTTCGACATCCACGGCGGTCCGACCTGGCACGACAGCGACTCCTTCGCGGCGGGCCCGGCGGCCTGGGTCGACCACGGCTACGCGGTGATCCGTGTCAACTACCGCGGCTCCACGGGCTACGGCCGTGCCTGGACGGACGCCCTGAAGCACCGCGTGGGCCTCATCGAGCTGGAGGACATCGCCGCGGTCCGCGAGTGGGCCGTCACCTCGGGCCTCGCGGACCCCGACCGCCTCGTCCTGACCGGCGGCTCCTGGGGCGGCTACCTCACGCTCCTCGGCCTCGGCGTCCAGCCCGACGCGTGGGCCCTGGGCATCGCGGTGGTCCCCGTCGCCGACTACGTCACGGCGTACCACGACGAGATGGAAGCGCTGAAGGCGATGGACCGCACGCTCCTCGGCGGAACCCCCGAAGAGGTCC
Source organism: Streptomyces africanus (assembly GCF_030816955.1). Lineage (NCBI taxonomy): Bacteria > Bacillati > Actinomycetota > Actinomycetes > Kitasatosporales > Streptomycetaceae > Streptomyces > Streptomyces africanus. The sequence goes on from NZ_JAUSYP010000001.1 coordinate 4,738,396, forward strand.
CCGACCGCTTCAAGGCATCCTCCCCCCTCACCTACGTCGACCAGGTCAAGGCCCCGGTCTACATCTCGGCCGGCGTCAACGACCCCCGCTGCCCGATCCGCCAGATCGAGAACTACGTCAAGCGCCTGGAGGCCAGGGGCGCGGTCCACGAGGTGTACCGCTACGACGCGGGGCACGGCTCACTGGTGGTGGACGAACGGATCAAGCAGGTGAGGCTGGAACTGGAGTTCGCGGAGAGGCACCTCAAGGGGCGGCCGAACGCCCAGTAGCTCGGGAGGGCGTGTGGTGTGGCGGCTGCGGGTGCGTCGTGGCTGATCGCGCAGTTCCCCGCGCCCCTTGGGGCGTGAATCCACCGCTCGGCGATCACGCCCCCGCCCGCTCCCGCCGCCTCCGCCCCAGCAACTCCGCCAACCCCCGCCGCGTAGCCGCCAGCACCACCCGATCACCGGCCCCCAGCACATACGTGGAAGGCAGATCCCACACCAGCCCCGAAGCCGGCGCCCCTTCCTCCTCCGGAGTCTCCCCCTCACCCCGCCGCCCCCCAGGAGGTGCCGTGTTGAGCGCCAGCACCCGCCACGCCCCCGCCCGGAACGCCTGCCCGACCGTCCGCCCCTCCAGCTGCGGATGCCCGGCCACCTCCACTTCCGCGAACAGCAACACCCGCCGCTCGACCGGAATCGCCCCCAGAATCTGCCGCCCCATCATCGCCCCGGCGAACGCGGGCGCGGCCAGATGGGACACACTCCGGCTCCGGGTCAGGGCGAACGGATGCGCGGCCCGCAGCGTCCGGTACACCGCGGTGGCGAAGTCGTCGTCGTACAGCCGCAGCACCACCCGCAGATCGGGCCGCACGGACCGTGCGTACAGCGCGGCCTCGAGGTTCGTCGTGTCCGCACTGGTCAAGGCCAGCAGCGCATGCGCCCGATGGATCTTCGCGGCCTCCAGCACCCCTTCCTGCGTGACGTCCCCGAGCACCACCGGCACCCGCAGCCGCCGCGCCGTGGCCATCCCCCGGGCCTCCGGGTCGGACTCGACGCACACCACGGGAATGTGCAGTTCCCGCAGCCGCGTCAGCACCCGCGTGCCGATCTTGCCGAGCCCGAGCAGCACCACGTGCCCGCCGAGCCCCCGCGGCGGCTTCCGCAGCGCCGACGCGCTGCGGAACGTGCCCAGTGCCTCCAGCACCGCGGCCAGCAGCACCGGCAGCAGCAGCAACCCGACCAGCCCGGACAGCAGTTGCAGCACCTGCCGCCCGGTCGACGCGTGGTACGCGGGATCGTTGATGCCGAACAGGTCGAGGAGCGTGACGTACGTGGCGTACAGCGGATGCTCCCCGGTCACGAACATGAACGCGACGGCGAGCGCGAGCACACACCCCACCAATCCGGCCAGCGACCACCGCAGCCGCCGCGAGAACAGCGAGGCGAACGGCGGCACAGCACCCCGCCCGGCGGGCAGGGACGGCCCGGAGTACGACACCTGCTCCAGGACGACGGTCCCGCGCCCGGTCGCCGACGCCACCGCCGTCTCGTCCGGCAGCAGTCGCGGTCCCTGCTCCCCGCTGCCCTCGGAACCGTCCGCCCCGGCCGGGTCGTTGCTGGTCGCGGACAGCAGCGCCAGGGTGCACAGGCCGGGGTCGGCCACCTCGCCCGGCCGCGGCGGCTGCCGCTCCACGGCACGCAGGACGAGCCCTTCGGTCTGGACGACCTTGCTGGTGCCGACGAGGGCGGTGGCGGCCAGCGCGGGAGCGGCCGTGTCGGCGTCGGACAACACGGTCGTCGACGCGTCCAGTCCACCGCCCGTGCCGGGCCCCGTGCCGGAGGCCACCGCCGCCGTCTGGTCGAGCAGTTCCTCGATGTGCTGGCCCAACCGCCGGTTGTACAGCCGGAGTACGAGCCGGATGCGGGGGTTGAGCCGGCGGGCGGTGAGCGCGGCGCGGATGTTGGTCTCGTCGTCGTCGTACACGAGCGCCAGAGCGGCCGCCCGGTCGGCGCCCACGTCGGTGAGCACGGCCTCGGTGACCTCGGGGGCCTCCACGATCTGCTCGTTCGCGGCCGGTTCGGCGGCGCCCGTGCCCGTCCGGTTGACGGCCGCGCTGACCCGGTCGAGCAGGGCCGCCGAGGCGGCCCGGGCCCGCCCGACCACCGGCTGCCGTACCCGGCGCCCCGAGGTCGGCACCACGAGCGTGACCTGTTCGCCGTACACACCGCGCAGTTCGGCGGCCAGCCGGTGCGCGAGCCCGTCGTCCCCGCACACGATCATGTGCGTGGCCGGATCACCTGGCAGACCTTGGTTCGGAACGCTCCCCACAAGGGAGAAGACTGCCTCACCGGGACGGCTGGTTCCAGAAGGGGACAGCGGTGGCTGAACGCCCGGCGTGGCCCGGCCGTAAGGAAGGGGAGGCAATGCCCGTGCGCACGACCGGAGGTACCGGGCCCGTGGCCACCACGAAACCCGCCCCGCAGGAGACCGACGAGACGGTCGGGAACGAGACCACCGAACCGGTCGCCGACAAGGGCCCAGGCCCGGACGACGCCCGCCACCCGAGCCCGGACGAGGCCCGCCACCTCAACTCACCCCTCCTGCTCACTCTCCTCCTGCTCACGGCGGTGATGCTCCAGGGCCCGATCCGCGGGGCCCTGTCCGCACCGGTGATGCAGAGCTGGATGACGGTGTTCGTCGCGGTCATGGTCCAGGCACTGCCGTTCCTGGTGCTCGGCGTGCTGCTGTCGGCGGCGATCGCGGTGTTCGTGCCGCCGTCCTTCTTCGCCCGGGCTCTGCCGAAGCGCCCGGCCCTGGCGGTGCCGGTCGCGGGCGTGGCGGGCGCGGTGCTGCCGGGCTGCGAGTGCGCGTCGGTGCCGGTGGCCGGGGCGCTGGTCCGCCGGGGGGTCACACCGGCGGCGGCGCTGGCGTTCCTCCTCTCGGCACCCGCCATCAACCCCATCGTGCTGACGGCGACGGCCGTGGCCTTCCCCGGAAAGCCGGAGATGGTCCTGGCCCGTTTCGTCGCGAGCCTGCTGGTGGCGTGCGCGATGGGCTGGCTCTGGCACCGCGTCGGCCGCACCGACTGGCTGCGCCCGCCGGACAGACCGACGTACGAGGGGCAGGGCAAGGGCGCGGCCTTCTGGGGTTCGGTGCGCCATGACGTGACGCACGCGGGCGGTTTCCTGGTGGTCGGCGCGATGGCCGCGGCGACGCTGAAGGCGGTGGTGCCCGAGGAGTGGCTGCGCGCGGCGGCCGGCAACCCGGTGTTCTCGGTGCTGGCGCTCGCGGTGCTCGCCGTCCTGCTGTCCATCTGCTCGGAGGCGGACGCGTTCGTGGCGGCGTCCCTGACCCAGTTCTCGCTGACGGCCCGTCTGACGTTCCTGGTCGTGGGGCCGATGATCGACCTGAAGCTCTTCGCGATGCAGGCGGGCACCTTCGGCCGGGCCTTCGCCCTGCGCTTCGCCCCCGCGACGTTCGCCCTGGCCGTCGTCGTGTCGGCCCTGACCGGAACGGTCCTGCTGTGAACCGCCTGGCCCAGACGGCCCTCCTCTTCCTGCTCGGCGCGACACTCCTGCACGCCGGCCTGACCGACCTGTACCTGCGCTACGTCAAGGCGGGCCTGCGCCCGCTGGTGCTGGTGGCGGGCGTGGTGCTGATCGCGACGGCGGCGGCGACCCTCTGGTACGAACGCCGCCGCGCACGCGGGCAACAGCACCACCACCACGAGCCCCGCATCTCCTGGCTCCTCACCCTCCCCGTCCTCGCTCTGATCCTGGTCTCCCCGCCGGCCCTGGGCTCCTACAGCGCGGCCCACACGGGCACGGCCCTGACGAAGCCCTTCGGGTTCCCGGACCTCCCCGCCGGTGAACCCCTCCGCCTCGGCGTGGCCGACTACGCGGGCCGAGCGGTGTACGACAAGGGCCGCTCCCTCCGCGACCGCGAGCTGAAGATCACCGGTTTCGTCACCCTGGACCGGTCGGGCACCCCCTACCTGGTCCGCATGGGCCTCAACTGCTGCGCTGCGGACGCCCAGCCGGTCAAGATCGCCCTGACCGGCAGGATCCCCCCGGTCCTGAGCCCGGACACCTGGCTGGAGATCACCGGCCGTTACACACCCCGCCGGACCAAGGACCCGGTCAACGACGGCCCGATCCCGTACCTCGACGTCACCAGCGCCAGACCGGTACCGGTACCGACCGACCCGTACGACGAGACGTGGAACACCTGAGCCCCGCGTACCGGATGCCAGCACGCCGCGTAGTAGAACAGCCACTTCCGGGTACTCGGGAATCTCGCTGATCAGCGAGGGGGAGGCATGACCGCATCGACTCGCGAGACCGGAACCGGGACGCGGCCCGACCGCGCGGCGGAACCCACCCGGGACCTCATGACCGAGGCCCGCGAGCAACTCGCGAAGGCCGACAGCAAGGCCGGTCTGACCCTGGCGACCCTGGGCGCGGCCCTGACCGCCCTGCTGGGCGCGATCGCGGGCGGCCTCATCGTGCCGGGCCAGTACGCCGTGGTCCCGCAACTCCTGGTCTGGTCCGGCTGTGCGGCCTGCGCCCCGTCCCTCGTCCTCCTCGGTCTGGCCGTATCGCCCCGACGCACCTCCCAGGCCTCGTCTTCCACAGACGCGGGGCAGTCGGAAGCCCTGTCCCGCACGGCCCGGCTCAAGTACCGCTGCATACGGCGGGCGATGGCCTGGGGCGCGGCTTTCCTCACCCTCACCCTGGCGGGAACGCTGGCCGGGCTGCTGTCTTAGCAGCCAGCAGCCAGCAGCCCACTCAGATCACTGCGACTCATCCAGGACATGGGGGTTGTACACCCAGACCGCGACCTCGCCGCCGCAGTCCAGACACGCGGTCATCGCGAGCGCCCGGTTGACCTGCCTGGCGCCGTCCTCGCTGCTGACGGTCCCGGCCATCGGCCTGCCCTCCCGCTTCATGTCCCGCAGATGGATCAGACTGGCCGGGTAGAGCCGCAGGCACGTCGCGCACTGCAGCGCGGCGCGCATTGCGGCCCGGGCCTGCGGTGCCTGATCGCCGAACCTCTCCGACAGCGCCTGGTACAGCGGGTAGAGGTCACCGGCCGACGCCGCGTCGATGGTCGTCTTCAGCAGCGCGACGTCACCGGCGGCGGCATCGCGGCTGAACGCGTCGAAGTCCTCGTGCACCGGGCAGTGCCGGTCCCCGACCACCAGCTCCCGCCGGGGCGGCGCACCGGCTCCGGCGGTCGAGGCGTCCCCGACGAACCTGACGAAGACTCCGCCGCGGTCGTTGAAGGTGTTGTGGACGACCCGGTACCGCGAGGTCGTCACATCGTCCCCCAGCCCGTGCCGGGCGAGCACCGCCCCGATGAAGTCGTCGTCGGCCTGCCGGACGTCACCGATCCACAGGCCCTCCAACTCCCCGGCGCCGTCCCGCAGAAGCACGTACGCGTCATCGGCGGACCGCCCCTGCTCCTGATCCACGTACGGGTGCGGCTCGTCCCCAGACCGCCGCTCCCACCGCTCCCGCCGCTTCCGAAACAGTCCCATGGCTCGCCAACCCTCCGGTTCACGCACTCGACGGCTCACGCCCGCGCCACGCCCACGCCCCGCCTCTTCCGCCCCCGCCCTACGTCAGCTTCCGTCCCCCGCGCTTCTCGGCCCAGGACAGCACCTTCCACGGCAGCAACGGCATCACGTTCCGGTCGGCGGGCATGGCACCACACCGGCGGCGGGACGGGTCCCGGCCGCGGCCGGGACCGGGACCGGGGTTCAGCGAGGCGCGGCGGTCGTCCCCCGCACCACGAGCCGAGGCGCGACGACGTCCTCGCCGGTCGCGGCCTCCTCACCTTCCAGACGTGCGACGGCCCGGCCGACCGCGAGCCGGGCGAGGCGCGGGATGTCCTGGCCGACGGTGGTGAGGTCGATGTGGGCCAGCCGGGCCAGGTGGCTGTCGTCGAAGCCGACGACGGAGATGTCGCCGGGAACCATGACACCGGAGCGGAGGAACACGTCGAGAACGCCGGTCGCACAGCGGTCGTTGAAGGCCAGCACAGCAGTGGGGCGCGGGCGGGCCACCAGCAGGCCGCGGGCGGCAGCGGCACCTTCCTCCTCGGTCAGCCCGCCGGCCAGGACTCGGATGTGGCCGGACAGGCCGTGGCGGTTCATGGCGGTGCGGTAGCCGCGGCGCCGGTCGGCCGCGCCCGGCGCCCGGCCGCCGTCGACATGGGCGATGTCCCGGTGCCCGAGGCCGACGAGATGGTCCACGGCCTGGCGGGCTCCCTCGTCGTCGGCGGTCCGTACGACCTCCAGCCCCGGGACGGGCGAGCGCAGCCGGCGGGCCACGGAGACGACCGGCACCTGCACGGCGAGTTCCGCCAGTCGCGCGGCCGGGGCCTGCGGACCGAGCAGGACCAGCGCCTCGCAGCGGTCGGCGAGCAGCGTCTCGACGGCACGCTGCTCGCCGCGCCCGGCGGCCACGGCACTCAGCGCGATCTGGTACCCGGCCGGTTCGGCCGCCGCGTAGATGCCCTCGACCAGGTCGGCGTGGAACGGCTGCTGGAGGCCGAACTGCACCCCGAGGAGCCGGGACCGCCTGCTGCGCAACAGCCGCGCCCGGGCGTCCGGACGGTAGCCGAGGTCCCGCGCCGCCTGGAGGACACGCTCCCGCGTGGCCGCACCGGCGCCCTTCGCGTCCCGCATCACGATGGAGACAAGCGCCGTGGACACACCGGCCCGCGCGGCGACGTCCGCGAGCGTCGGCCGCTTTCCGTCCGGGGCCGCCGGGGTCTCTGGCACGGGTTCCTCCCTGGTCGGGTCGTCACCGGAAGCCGATCCTAGAACGTTCTAGCCCCTGCGGGCGATGTAGGGCAGACTCCTAGAACGTTCTAGTCGACGTTCTAGTCGGCGCTCTAGTCGGATCGCTCAAGACGAGAGGAAACTGGCGATGGTGTACACCCTGGCGGTCTGCGCCGAAATGGTCTTCCTGGACCTGCCGATCGACGAGCGGGCCCGGCGCATCCACGACGCCGGCTTCCAGGCCGAGATCTGGGACTGGACCCGGCACGACCTCGACGCCCTGGCCCGCACCCCGGCCGAGTTCTCCTCGATGACCGGCTACATCCGCGGCACCCTGACCGACGAGGAGGGCGCGGCGGAGCTCCTGCGCACCGCCGAGGCGTCGATCCGGGCGGCCGAGCAACTGGGCTGCCCCCGCCTGAACCTGCACGGCACGGGCCTGGACGACAAGGGCCTGCCGGTAGCGCCGGTGACCGGCGACCCCACGGGCCCGCTGTGGATCACCGCCCACCACACCCTCACCCGCCTCGCCGAGCTGGGCGAGAGGGCCGGCGTGGTCTTCACACTGGAGAACCTCAACACGGCCGTCGACCACCCCGGCGTCCCGTTCGCGACCGCGGCCGACACCCTGGCCCTGGTCCAGGCGGTGAACCGCCCCGGCCTGCGGATGAACCTGGACCTCTACCACGCCCAGATCGGCGAGGGAAACCTGATCGAACTGGTCCGCAAGGCCCACGCCCTGGACCTGATCGGCGAGATCCAGGTGGCCGACGTCCCCGGCCGCCGCGAACCCGGAACCGGCGAGATCAACTACCCCGCCGTCGCCCGCACCCTGAAGGAGATCGGCTACGAGGGCACGGTCGCGATGGAGGCCTGGGCCTCCGGCGACAGCGAACTGGCGCTGGAGCGCTTCCGCTCGGCTTTCACGCTCTGATTAACTCACCAGTATTAATCGTGGACGTGTTCCTACAGGGAACGTCCGTTCGGTCAATTCCGGCTGAGAGGCAAGAAGAACAGGCCACATCCCGTCCCGTCTGTTTGCCGGGGCTCGGCTCGGCGGCAACATGGTCAGACGCTTGAACGGCGAACTGCGCCGCGGAGTGAGATCGTCGGGGGTGCTGGTGAATCACGTGTGGCCGCCGTCCACCTTTCTCGGCCGGCTGCGGAACACGACACGCGAAGAACTCCTGGGGCAGGGCACCCCCATCGCCTATCCGACACATCGCGCGCTGCTGCAGCAGGGCGACGACAGCCGGCACGTCCTGTTGATCACGAGGGGTGTCGTGAAGGTCGTCGCCAGCGCGGAGAGCGGCTACGACATGCTGCTCGCCGTCCGTATAGCGGGCGACTTGGTGGGCGAGATGGCGGCCTTCGAGGAGCGTCCCAGGTCCGGCACGGTGATCGCGTGCAGTGACGTGACCGCGCGGATCATCCAGGTGCAGGCGCTGGAGACCTTCCTCACCCGGCACCCGGACGCCATGCGGGCCATCCTCCAGATGCTGTGCGCCCGGCTGCGCTGGGCCAACCGGCGCCGGGTCGACTTCCAGGCCTACGACTCGCTGACCCGGCTGGCCCGGGTCCTGGCCGAGTTGTGCCAGGCCTATGCCCAGCCCGCGCCGGACGGTGACGGCAGGCGATGCGACCTCGGTGTGACGCTCACCCAGAAGGAACTCGCGTCGCTGGCAGGTCTGAAGCTCAACACGGCCGAAAAGAGCCTGGCCGCACTGACAGCCCAGGGACTGGTGGAACGCAGTTACCGCAACATAACCATCTGTGACGTTCCGAAGTTGATGGAATTCGCCAAAGTCGTTGCCGACAACCCGTACTGATACGGAATCGCTTCGCGCACTCTCTCCTAACCTCTCGGACAGCACTTCGTGGGCAGTGTCTGCCCATCGCCTGCCCAGAGAGGAATGATCGGGTGGCTGCGTGGCCTGACTTCTATCCCTGCACCTGCATAGCCGTGGACGCACAGTCCTACGGAAGCAAGAACGACCGTAGGCAGTCCGAAATCCAGCACGATCTGCCGAGGCTCCTCGACCGTGCCGCCAGAGGCGCCGGCCTGGACCGCGCGCAGTGGCACATCCAGCGCAAGGGCGACGAGCAGCTGGCGATCCGGCCCGTCGACGGCAAGGAACCGCGCCTGGTCGACGACTACGTCCGCCATCTCGTCGCCGAGCTGCGCGAGTACAACGCCCAGCGCGTTCCCGAGGCCCGGATGCGGCTGCGGGCCGTCGTCCACCAGGGGCTGGTGGAGCTGGCCGACAACGGCTTCGCCGGCACGGCCGTGGTGGCCACGGCCCGTCTGCTGAACGCGCCCGCGCTCTACGACGCCCTGGCCGCCTGCCCCCCGAGGCCGACCTGGCGCTGTTGCTGTCCGACGACGTCTTCCGGTCCACGGTGGCGGGCGGGCACACGACCCTGGCCACTGAGGACTTCACCCGCGTCACCGTCCATGTGAAGGAGTACGAGGCCACGGCCTGGCTGTGGGTGCCCGCGTCCGGCGCACCGGCCGCGGCCTCGCATGAGCCCGGGGCCGCGCAAAGGGGGAAGCACGCGGCCCCGGTGCCGGGGGAGCCCGCGGCGGACCGGCCCGAGCCGGCCGCCGCGGGCGGGACGGGGATCAGCAACGCCTACCAAGGCGACAACATCAACGTCACCAACATCGCCGGCCCGGTGGACGCCCGGGGTGCCGTCTTCGGCTTCGGGAGCGCCGGTGGCTGACGACACGGACGCGGACGGCGGGCTGGACATATCGCCGCCCGTCCCCGCAGCCGTCCAGGACGCCGAGCCGCCCGAGCCGGAGGACGACGGCAGCGCGCCGCGGGCCGGGGACGAGGACCCGGGCCCGGACAAGGCCCCCGAGCAGCGCCCAGAGCCGGACGAACGGGAGGAGGACGACCGCGGCTACGACGACCTCCGCCGCGTCCACCAGCTCGTCAACAACAACTTCTACGGCGTCGTCGACGCGGCCGGGGCGGCATTCGGCTTCGGCCCCGCCTCCTCCCCGGGGCTCGCTCCCGGCACCATCGAGCCCGAGGAGGCGGACCGGGCCCTGCGGTACTACCTGCCCCCGCGGCCCTGCTTCGACGAGGCGCTGGGCAGGCTGCGCGCGGACGGCCTCGTGGTCCTGACCGGTCAGGACGGCTGCGGCCGGGGCGCGGGTTCCCTCGCCCTGCTCAGGGACATCCTGGGCGAGCAGGCCAGGCTGCGCAGCCTGTCGCCCGCCAACGCCCTCGCCGGGCTGGCGGCCTCACGGGACCTCAAGCCGGGCCTGGGCTACGTCATCCTCGACTACGTCGGCGAGCTGCCCGACCAGGCCGTGCAGGCGTACGAGATCGGGCGGCTGAGCGAGGAGCTGCACCGCAAGGGGTCGTACCTGGTGATCACGGCGGGCGACACGACCCGTCGGCGGCTGGCGCTGCGGGACCGCTGTGTGCCCTGGCAGCCCCCGGACCCCGTAGAGCTGTTCGAACACTGCCGGGAGAAGCTGCCGCCCTCCGGCCTCACGCCGGACGTGGAGCAGGAGCTGCTGGAGCGGGTCGGCGAACAGCGGCGGCCCGCGGACGTCGTCGCGGCGGCCGTGGCCCTGTGCCGGGACGGCGCGGAGAAGGCGCTGGACACCCTGCGGGACCGGTACCGGGAGCGGGTCCAGGAGTGGTTCCGCGATCAGCCGTCCGCGGACGACCTGCTCCCGCTCGCGGCGCTGGCCTTCCTGGAGGGCGTCCCGGAGCGGACGTTCGAGAAGGAGTGCGCCGCGCTCGCCGCCCACGTGCGCAACTGGGAACAGAGCGGCGAGACGCCGGTCGCGGAGCCGGACGTCGAGGCCAGGACGCCGTCGGGCGGCGCGGTGGCCCAGCAGTCCAGGGCCCGGTGGAAGGAGCGGGTGGTGGGACTCGTGACCACCGAGCACCGCCCGGGTCCGGGCCGGGACGCCGTGCGCAGCGAACGGCGCCTGGTCTTCACCTCGTCGCGCGTCCGCGAGCTCGTCATCGCGGAGCTGCACGACCTGTACGGCTACGAACTCTGGTACCCACTGCGCCAGTGGCTGGGCGAGCTGGCCCTGCGGGGCGACCTCGGCACCCGGACGGAGGTGGCCCGGGGCGTCGCGCTCCTGGCACGGTACGCGCTGGTCGAGGTCGACGAGAACCTGCTGCAGATGTGGTCCGAGGGCATCACCAGCCAGCGGGTGACCGCCGCGCTGACGCTCCAGTTCATGTGCGACGTGGAGCATCTCGCCCCGCAGGCCCTGAACATCGTCCTGAGCTGGACGGACAACAGCGGCCAGGGCCGTGCCGTGACGGCGGCCATGGCACTGACGGGCCGCCTGGGCTCCCTCTACCGCCTGGACGCGTTCAACGGGCTGTGGTTCCTGGCACAGCGCGGGGAGCGGGTCGCGTTCTCGGCCCGGCGTTCCCTCGTCCTGCTGCTCCAGACCGCCGAACAGGATCCCGAACGCGTCCTGTTCACCCTCCGGTACGTACGGACGGTGATCGCCAGGACGGCGCCACGCTCCCGGGAGCGGTCGATCGCACTGCGAACCGCCCTGCAGTTGCTGGAGGCCACCCGGCTGGAGGTCCCGGAGCCCGTCACCGCGGCACTCCTGCGTACCGTCCCCGACAGCGCCCGCCAGCTCGGGTCACTGTGGGCGGACGTCCTGCACAGCGGCAACCGGAGCCGGGCGGTCAGCGCGCTGTGCCGCACGCTGGTGCAGTTGCGGGACGACCCGTCCGTCACCGGCGCCGTACGCGAACTCGGCGAGGCCATGCGGAAGGCCATGAGCGGGCGCCAGTGGGCCGCCCTGTGCCACCACCTGTCCATCGCCCTGAAGCACCCCGACTACGCGATCCCCGGCGCCCACCGCTTGGCGCAGGTCCTCCTCGGATCGCTGCGCGGACGGGCACCGGCCGAGTCCCGGCGCTCCGCCGCGTCCCTCATGTCCACCGCTCCCGTCCCTTCCTCTCCTGGAGGTCGAAGCAAGTGAACTACCCGGTCATCGCCGAGCACATACTGGCCACGGTCCAGGGCACCTGGTGGTCTCGGCGTCGCCGCCGCGAGGACGTACCGCCGCTTCCGCCCGGCGCGGCCTACGTCTTCAGGGTCGGCGGGAACTACCGCACGTTCCCCGAGGGGATGGTGTTCGACCCGTCCCACCCCGACGTGCTCGACGCCTCCTCGGTCAGCCTGGTCGACACCCGGGCGCGCCTCGTCGACGTGGAGCGCCCCCTGCCGTCGATGAGCGAGGCGGACAACTTCACCATGCGGGCGTCCTTCACCTGCCAGGTGACCGACCCGACGGTCATCGCCCGGCAGGGCATCATCGATGTCACCGTTCCCCTGCGCGCCTACCTGATGGGCGACAGCGACCTGCCGAGAGTCAGCGCCGGGCACCGCGTGGAGGAGGTCAACGCGGTGCGCACGGAGGCAAGCCATCGTATGACCGCCTACAGCGCGATCGTGCCGCCGCGCGTCGCGGGCATGAGCGTCGAGTTCGTCAGCGCCGAGGTCCACGCGTCGGAGGACCTGCGGGACTGGGAGCAGAAGCTGCGTGACGAGCGGCGCTCCTGGGAACTGCAACGTGGCCAGCGCGACTTTGAGACCGAGGACGCCCGGCGGATCGCGGAACTGCTGTCCCAGGGATCCGACCACGTGGACGCCTTCGGCATCGCCCGGAAGGAGATGGACGTCACCGAGGTGGCGGCCCGCATCCACCGGATCACCGACGAGGAGTCCGCCCGCCGCCACACGGCTGAGACGGCGGAGCGGTCCCACACGCACGCGCGCGAGACGGCGGAGGCGCAGATGCGCCGCGACATGCTGCTGACGCTGCTGCGACAGATGGGCGGCAGCGAGTACGTCGACTACCACCAGGTCCTGGAACAGGTCCTGCGCGAGACGGGCGGCCAGGCCACGCCCGGCATCTCAGCCGCCGCCGGCACCGCCCGCATGGTCGAGTCGGGACAGGCACGCCCCGGAAGCACGGCAGCGGGCCGGGAGGGCGCGCGCGACGCGCAGGGTGGTTTCGTCAAGGACGAGGACGATCTCGTTGACTGACTTCCTGACGAGCCGTGTGACGGCCTCCGGCACGCCGGGCGGCCAGGGGACCGGCGACAGGGCCGCACGACGGCTGCGTGCCCTCACCGGTGTCGACGAGGAGCTGCTGGCCAGGGTCGGATACGAGCGAAGCAAGTACACGGCCCTCGGCGGGGTGGTGCTCGGCACCTCCGTGATAGCGGCGTTCTCCATGTGGAACTTCGCGACCGAGGCGCTCGGCAGGGTCTCCTTCGTGGCCCTGGTCCCGACCGTCATCTGGATGCTGTTCGTCCTCAATCTCGACCGCTGGCTGGTCACTCCGCAGCCGAACGCCCGGCGACGGGCCGGCCCACTCGTCACCCGCCTGCTGATCGCGCTGATGCTCGGTGTGGTGATCGCCGAGCCGCTGGTGCTGCGCATCTTCCAGACCGCCATCGAGGAACGCGTCGCGGACCAACGTACGGACGTCATCGACCGGTTGCGCACGAATCTGGTCCGCTGCAACCCCGTCCCGTCCACGACGCAGCCCGTCACGCCGAAGGGCTGTGACAGGGCGTACGTCCTCTCCTTCGGCGCGACGCCCGGCGAACGGGGCGAGGAACTGGACGCCTTGCGCTCGGACGCCGCCACCCTGCAGAAGCGGGTGGACCGGGACACCACCAGGCTGGAGGCGATCGACTCCGAGGTACGGGACGAGTGCCGCCGACTGATCCGCATCGCCGCGACCGGCCTCTATCAGCGGACGTCCGAGTGCCTGCGCCTGCGCGACAAGGCGCACGACTACCGGACCACCCACCGCACCAGTGAGAACGAGAAGCGACTCGCCGGCATGCACAGCCGCATCTCGACGATCGAGGCCGAACTGACCTCGTCACGCGGCGCGTTCCTCAAGGACCGGGCCGACGGCATCGAGCGACGGCTGGACGAGGAGCGGCGCAAACAGAAGGAGATCGGGGTCCTGGAACGGATCCGGGCGCTCGATGAACTCGCGAGCGGCAACGCGGTGCTGTTCGTGGGCATCTGGCTGGTCCGCCTGCTGTTCGTACTCCTCGACATGCTCCCCGTGCTGGTGAAGTACCTGAGCGGCGATACCGCGTACGACCGGATGCTCACCAGCGAGAGCAACAGCGCGGTCAAGATCCACGGCGAGGAGGTCCGCCTCACCGAGCGCCGGGCCATGGCGAACCTCGAGATCGCCCAGGACGCCATCGAACAGGAGGTCCGGCGCCACCGCGCCGAGTCGGAGGCGGCAGCCCGGGAACACACGGCGGCGATGAACATCCGGGTCCGGCAGGCGGTGAACGCGCTGGAGGACGAGATCCGCCGCTCGTCGACGGTCTGACACACCCGCCCGCACCAAGGACACGAACACAGCTCCACGGCCGCCCCGCACACCGGGGCGGCCGCCTGACACCGACGGAAAGGAGGGGGAGGCATGACCACACCCGCAGGCGCCCCCGGTACGGGCCCGGACATCGACACCGGCACCGCAACCGACCGCGGCGCGGAACTCGCCAGGGTGCTGCTGTCCGAGGTCCGTGAGGAGCTCGTGAAGGCCGACAACAAGGCCGGTCTCATGCTGGCGTCCCTGGGCGCGGTCCTGACCGCCCTGCTCGGCGCGATCGGCAGCGGCGTCATCGCCCCGCGCCAGTACCCGGTCGTCCCGCAGGTACTCCTCTGGGTGGGCTGCGCCGCCTGCACACCGGCACTCGTCCTGCTCGGTCTGGCCGTGACCCCACGGCTGGGGAGCCCCCACCGCTCCCGCACCCACTACTTCGGCGACGCGAGACTGGTGATGTCGGCCGCACACCTGGAGCGGACGGTCCGCCGCACCGACCCCGTCGCCCGGGACCTGTGCCAACTGGCGGCCCTGTCCCGGACCGTCTGGACCAAATACCGCTGCATACGCCACGCCCTGGCCTGGAGCACGGTCTTCTTCGCGCTCACCCTGCTGGGCATAGTGACGGGGGCGTCGGCTTGACGGCGAGATCTGCCAAGGTGGGGTGACAGGTGACTGATCAGTCGGTATTCGTCCTGGGGAGCGACCTGCAGACCCTGGAGCCGGCCGCGTTCGAGACCGAGGCGGAGTTCCAGGAGCTTCTCGCGCGCCATCCACGGGTACTGGACTTCGGCTCGCTTGCCGACGGTCAGCCGCTGCGACTGGTGCTGGTGGCTCGGGAGATGGGTGTGTCGACGAGCGCGGAGAGCGGTCCGGCGTACTGGCTGGACCACCTCTTCGTCGATGCCGACGGGGTGCCGACGCTGGTGGAGGTCAAGCGCGCGAGCGATACGCGCATCCGGCGCGAGGTGGTGGGCCAGATGCTGGACTACGCGGCGAACGGCGCTCGTTACTGGCCCGGAGCGCTGCTTCAGCGCTCGTTCGAAGAGACGTGTGTCGCGGACGGCCGGCCGCTGGAAGAGGCGTACGGGGAACTACTTCTCGGTGACCGCTCCCCGGAGGAGTTCTGGTCGATGGTCGAGGAGCGGCTGGCCGCGGGGCAGATGCGGCTGCTGTTCGTGGCGGACCGGATCCCGCTGGAGCTGAGGGCGATCGTGGAGTTCTTGAACCGGCAGATGCGCCAGACCGACGTGTACGCGGTCGAGTTGACCCAGTACCGGGGTGACGGTGACCTCCGCGTCCTCGTCCCCCGCATCCACGGGGAGGTCGCCACGGCAGCGAAGTCCCCGTCCGGGCGCCGCACCGCGCAGCGGACCACGCGTGCCGACATGGATGCGGTGATCCGGGCCCGGCTCGCCCCGGAACCGAGTCGGCTGGCAACCGCACTGCTCGATCACGCGGCGGCGCGGGGACGGCTGGAGGGCGGAACGGCCAAGTACCCGAGCATGTCCGTCTACTATCCGGTCGCCGGCCGGCAGGTCCCCATCTGGACGCTGTCCCTGTACGACAACCCCGTGAAGGAGGAACTCGCCTTCAGCTTCGGCTCCCTCACCCATCACCTCGGCCTCGACCGCGCGGCGGCCTTCGCGGAGTCTCTGCCGGCCGTTCCCGAACTGCGGAAGAAGCTGGAGATGCAGCGGCAGAAGGGGTACAAGGGCTGGCCGTCGGTCTCGCTGTCCGCGCTGGCAGCCGAACCCGGCGCCCTCGAGGGGATCCTGGCGGCGATCCAAGAGCTCGTGGACGGCCAGGAAGCCGCTGTCTGAGCGGCGGCCCGCACTCCGCGATCCGCTGATTCCACAGCCGTCACTTCGCGAGCATGGCAGCCGCGTCTTCCTGCTCGATCTCCAGCAACGCCTCCTGCGTGTACGAGTCCATGTCGTCCAGGTACCGGGGAAGGCCCGGATGCACGGAGCAGAAGGTGACACGCGCGGTGAGGAGGTTGTCCGCAAGCCCTCCCTCGGACAGGGAGACATACCCGACCACCGACCGTGTCTGCCTGTCTGGCACGGCCCTCAGCGCTGCACAGGCGTAGCCCAGGCAGCGGCGCAGGAGAGTCCCGCGCCTCTCAGCGCCTGAGGCCGGCAGATCGTAGTCGGTCATGCCGCGGCCATTGACCGTGGCTTCGTAGTGGATGACGTCCTCAAAATCCATGCGCCCGGCACCGGAGTAGCCGGAGCGCAGGGCCGTCAGAAGGTGTGCATCACCGTCGCGGGTCCACCCCGCGTCCGCGATGGCTTGGAAAGGTTCAGGCGCGTCTTCCGTCCGAGCATGTGGTTCAGCCGTCCCGAGGAGTTCGAACATCCGGGCATTCATTCTCACGGTCACTGTTCTCCCGGACCAGGCGTGTCACTCCGTAAGCAAGTCGATTACATACTCCCGGAGCTCGGCCGGCAATTCCCGGAGATCGACCTCCCGAATACGAGCTCAGCCGGTCAGTGGCTTCATCCGCGCCCCGCTCGCGTACGCGCGCCTCGGCATTCGTGATCCTACGGACGAGATCCAGGAAATCAGTAGCACCCATGAACATCCACCTGCTCCGAACCAATAGGGCAGCACGAACAGGATGGGTCATGGAATAAGCGTGCCATGGGCGGCATTCGTTCACCGGGCGGGGCGCCGGCGACCAGGGCCAGCGGGGCCGACTCTGCGTCAGGTGGCCGGTGTCCGGCGTGTCCACGGGCACGGTGTCCAACGTCCTCAACCGGCCGGACCGGGTGGCCGAGCGGACACGGGTCCGGGTGGAGAGGGCGATCGCGGAGCTGGGCTTCGTGCGGCAGACCGGCCCCGCCAGGGAAGCGGCGCACTGGCGCCGGTCCGTCACGCCACGTGGATCTTCACTCCGGCCGCGACCGGCTGGTACCGAAAGAAGGGACCGCAGGATGCGCCCCCTGCGCCGGTCACTGCCGAGCCGTCGCCGGGAGCCCCGGTGCGCGGCCTGGCCCTGGCGCCCAGATCTCCGGTGCCGGTGCTCGACCGCTGTCGCAGGAGCGCGCGACACCCCGCTGACACCCAGAGGCCTGCGAAACGAGTCAGGGGCCTGATCCACTTTCGCGGATCAGGCCCCTGACCTGGTACTTCACTGTCGGGGTGGCGGGATTTGAACCCACGACCTCTTCGTCCCGAATGAGGGTCGGGCGTGATCGACACCGGGCGGTTTGGTGTTTTGCCTGTTCAGAGCGTTGGGGTGCGGTGGTCTTGGGTGGTCTGGGAGGGGCTTGGGGAGCAGGTTGGCTCCCAGATGGCTCCCAGCGGGACCTCAGCCAACGGCCGCTGAGTCCGCGTTTCGCGCCGTGTCCACGGAGGCCGACGAGGCAGTTCGACATTCGGCTGAGCCACGCGGAGCAGGTCCAACATTCTGCAGCAGGCGACCACGCGACACACGGCGCATGGAACACTCTTGTCAGCCCCTGACCTGCCCTGGACCGGGGTCTGCGCTCTGTCCGTTACCCAAGCCATTCCTGGTCGCGCTTGCGGATCTACGTGCCACAGAGGGTGATGCTCCTGGGCGGCTGATCGCCGGACCGGTCAGGGCAGCCCAGTGCTACCTGGAGACTGGCAGACTGCGATTGTGATACGCGAACCAGCAGAACTGCAGATCGATGACGAAGGCCGTGTGTCCCTGCCGCTGGGGCTCCTCGCGGAGGCGGGCCTGGATGCAGGCGGCCGGATCCTGGCGTTCAGCGACGGCGACGGGCGCATTGTGCTGCAGCGAGAGGCAGACGCCTTCAAGGCACTGCTGCAGGACGGGACTCTGTGAGTGGAGATCCCGCCGCCGCGAGGCCACTCCCGTGGCAGCGGTCGGGGATCGTCGGCGTGCGACCGGGTGGCGTCGGTGAGTGCGAGGCTTGCGGCTGCCCGCCCCCACCACGGGGAAGCGCCGAGAATAGAGCTGGACAGATAGGAATGGGTCCTCGCCAGGCGGGACGACCCGGAGGAAGCTGTCCCTAAGCTGCTGGAGATATGAGCGAGCAAGGACTACCAGAAGCGCCGGCCGAGCAGTGGACACCGCCGGAGGGGTCGTGGGCGTCGTCGGCCGCGAGCCGGCGGAGCATGCTTGGCAACCGGAATCGCGATACTGCGCCCGAGCTGCTCCTCCGCTCGCTTGTCCACGCCGCTGGACTGCGCTATAGGGTGGCTGCAAAGCCGCTCCCGAAGATGCGCCGCACGGCCGACATGGTCTTCCGCCCTGCGAAAGTCGCAGTCTTCATCGACGGCTGCTTCTGGCACGGCTGCCCGGAGCACTTCGTGATGCCCAAGACGAACCGGCCGTACTGGGAAGAAAAGATCAGCCGGAACATCCAGCGCGACCGGGACACAGACAACCGCCTCGCGGAGGCAGGCTGGCTGGTGCTCCGCTTCTGGGAACACCTCGAACCAGAGGCGTGTGCCGCGACTGTCATCGAGGCAGTGGCCGCCCGGCGGCAGGGGGTCCAAGCCTCGAAGCATCCGAGGAAGACCTCCTGACCGTCGCGTCGCTGGCGGCAGCAGTCATCTGATCTTCGCCGGGTTCAGCGAGAAGAGCTCGTGCCGCTGGTGGCCTTCTTGGCCCCTATACGAGATGGAGTTGATCAAACGTGGCGCGGGACCTGGTCAGCTCCCGTCGTAGGCCACCTGCAGTCGTACGGTGCCCTTGGCCGTGTGCAGAAAGGCGTCGCCCTGTCCGGCCAGAGCTTCGGCTCCGGTCTCGTCCAGAATGATGCGGCTGTCGGTCGCCGTCTTGACCCGCAGGGCGAGTTGGGCAGGGAAGTTGGAGCGGATGGTCGTTGAGATAACGTCCGCACTCGGTCGCTGCGTGGCTGCGATGACGTGGATGCCCGCAGCGCGGGCCTTCTGCGTCAGGCGCTTGAGCAGCGCTTCGATTTGCTTCTTCTCTTCGGGATCGCTGGTGAGATCGGCGTACTCGTCCAGGACGATGACGATCCAGGGCTTTCGATCTGCTTTGTCGACCTTGGCGTTGTACTCGACGAGCTTGCGGGTGCGGATCGCCTTCATGTCCTTGTAGCGCACGGCCATCTCTTCGACGGTTTCCTCAAGAATCTCGATGGCGTCCGCGGCGTCCATACCGATCACGCCGTCAAGGTGAGGGTCGTCCTCGAAGTCGACAAGCTCGGTGCCCTTGGGATCGACGAGGCGGAGTCGCAGGGTGCTCTTGTCGTACCGGACCAGGCCCTTGAGGATCGTGTCCAGGGCGACGGATTTTCCTGATCCGGTAGTACCGGCCACCAGCAAGTGCGGTGAGTCCGCGGAAGACAGGTCGATGGTGACAGGGTTGCCTTCGATGTCGGCGCCCAGCGGCGCGATGAGGCTCTTGGGGTCGGCCGGGCACCGCTGCCACAGCGACTCGGCGTCGACCCCGTACTTCTCGTCGTCGATCTTGGGGATCTCGAAGAGCACGGAGCCGCGGTCGCTGCGGGTACGAATGCTGAACCCGGAGGGCAGTGCCAGGGCCAGGAAGATCTCGTCGCGCCGGTTGGTCAGTTTGTCCACGGTGACCCCAGGACTGGGGATGAACCGGAAGATGTAGAAGCCGGGTCCTTCCTGCCACTTGCCGACCTCCGGGGCGGTGACCGCCACCTTGTGGCGAGCGAAGACGTCGGCGACCTTGTTGTATCGAAGTCTCAGCTCCTCCTCGGAGAGCCCCCCGCGGTGAGTCTTCAGAGGGACAGGATCTACCTCTGCAGCAGAGTGACGCGCAACTACCGGTCCCTGCCCGGTTGTTGGAGCAGCCGCTCCGACGGCCTCGACAGGTGCCGTCGGTTCGTCCGGGGCAGGCAGTCCGGCGGAAATTCCTGCTGAGGGGGTCGTGGCGACAGTGTGGGGGGCCTTCACGGTCCCACTGAGGTCCCCAGAAACAACAAGGGGGTCGGCATTGGTGGGGTCCTGGTTGGCGCGCAGAGCGCCGATGAGGTTGAGCAGTTCGTGCTTGTTCAGCCTCACCAGGGTGTGCTTGCCGAGGGCTCCGACCGCGGGGGCCGGCTGGTCGTCCTCGGCTGAGATAGCCACGGCAACGCCGGTGACTTGACCGAGCCGGACGCCCTCGGAGCGTAGGGCGTCAAGGACCTTCGCCTCGACCTGACGGTGGTCGTCATTGCCGATCAAGGTGCGAGCTGGAAGGTCTGCGGGCTGCAGGGCGTTGCCACTGGTCTGAGCGATCGCGGCGGCAAGCTCGTCCAGCCAGAAGGGACGGTCGTGGCGAGCCTCGCCGTCCGAGCGGAAGGCATCCTCGCACAGGTCGGTGGTGCGGTTGAGCTGTTCCTCAGCCGAACCGACGTCGAAGGTCTGGCGGAACTTGGACTCGGCGACCAGGACATCCAGGCGAACTGTGCCGTCGTCCTGGATGGTCAGCACGAACCGGCCCAGATCGGCACGGGTTTTGTGTCCGCGGCCGAACCAGCGGTGATGCTCGTCGAAGCTGATCCAGGTGACCAGGCTCGTGCCCTGCCGAGAGACGGGAAACTGCTGGTCAATGACAAACCGAGTGGCGACCAGGCCGACGACTTCGTTGACCGTGGTGCCGATACCGAGGGAGCGCAGCACGGCGCCAGGGGCCACGTTGCGACCGACTTCGTAGATCCGCTTAGCGGTGCCTTCGGAGTCCTGCGGGGTGGCGACGCCGATCTGCTCCAGGCGGCGCCGCAGCCGCTGGACGACGAACTGCCGACCGGTCTGCGAGCTGACAATGAGGGTGTAGGACTCGTTCTTGCCGACACTGGGCTTGACGAGGATGACGTCAGGGCGGTTGCGCAGGGCATCGATCTGCTCACGGCCGATGAAGCTGTCGAGGGTGACGACCCAGTGGGCCACGCGGTGCAGAGTGGCGAACAAGTCCTGGTGCTGGTCGAACTGCACCTGCATCTCGAAGTAGTCGATGCCGTCGACACTCTCCCGGGAGACCGGGGAACGGCGGTCGTAGCGCACGCACAAGGTTGACCAGGACTCAAGAGTCTCGTCGGCGGTCTCGGGCAACAGCGCTCTCACGACGTTCTCGCTGGTCTGAGCCAGGTTGTGTGAAGCTGGGTGCTTCCAGGGGTTGAAGGAGCCCGACAAGGACTCCTTCTTTGTGCTCTCCTTGATGCTGGTCTGGGTGCCGAACAGCGCCGGAGCCAAGGCGAGGTCGATAGTGTCTTCCAGCCCTGACAGGTCTGCTTCCTGGTCGGGCTCCCATGCCTGCAGGATGAGTTGGACGTCGGGCAGGAAGGTGTCCTCGGACATCTCCGCACCGGAGAAGTGCAGGTCGAAGCCCTGGATGATCTCGTGATGGGTGGCCTGGGGAGCCAGCACGACCAGATCAACTTTCAGACGAGGGTTCTTGGCCCGTACCTGCTTGGCCACGCGCATCGGCAGGACAGGGTCGCCGTTGCGGTCCAGAAGCAGTACACGTAGGCCGTCAAGCTTGTGGGGGTAGGTCGTCAGGTAGTCGGTGATGACGCGGACCATCTCGTCGATCGCCGTCTCGTCGACGCTGGAGAGCCATTCCTTGGACTCGTTGCCGCTGAGGCGGACCGGGGCGTACTCCTCGTGCCCGGCCGATTCGCGCATCGGGATGGCGATCGTGCCGCCGGGCCCGACGAGGACCGCCGGTGTCCCATGTGGGGAGATACGGTCGATGGCGTCGAAGAAGAGGTCCTCGTTCTCCTGGTTGAGACTCAGACCTCCCTCCTTGTTCAGGGCGGTCTCGATGCTGCCGGCGGCCTCCGCGTAGTTCTTTGCCAGCCAGCGCAGCTTCAGCGGGTGGGTGGCCAGCATCATCATGCGGTGATCGGCCAGCCCGACGACGTCGGTCAGGACGACGGCTTCAAGGTCTGGGTTCGGAGCGTTGTCGGGAACCAGGGTGGTGCGAGCTTCGCGGAGTATGCCTTCCCACTCGCGTACGTAATCGTTGATGTTCCCGGCGTCAAGCCCGTCGGAGAACCGCTCGAAGTGCTCCAGCTTGAGGCGCTCCAGCTGACCCGCGAAATGTGATGCAGGGACAGGCACAGGCTCGTCGACTTGCCACTGCCGGGGGTCATTGAACTTCTCGAGGAAGGTGTCGAAGGTCAGATTGCTGGCATGGCCAGGGGGGTTTCGCCAGCCGTGGATGAGGGCCGCCAGTGCGATCTGCCCGGGGATGCCCAGGGGGTCCCAGCGAAAGCGTCGCTGGGCGGCACCGTCCATCTCGACCAGGATGCGCAGCGGGGCCCACTCGGTGTTTGGGTCAAACGGCTCGTCCTCCTCCGGCAGGGGCGGCTTGGTCGGGTCCAGCAGGCAGTCCTTGATCTCCAGGGTTAGGCGAAGACCGGTGGAGTCCTGGACATCACGCAGGGTGCGTGCGTACAGGAAAGCGAACAGCCAGCGGCTCCACCGCCCTGTTTCCTGGTTGCCTTCAAGCCCGACGACGACGGAGCCTTCCTCTTCGTCAGAGAAGTAGGTCAGCTCGCGCAGCAGGGCACGCAATGGGTCCTGGACGAACTGAGAGTCTGGGAAGGCAAGCTTCTCGACTTTGCGGCGCGACCGCTTGGACAGCAGGTCGGCCAGCGGTTCGGCCCCACCAACGGGAGCCTCGTCAAGGAAGCGCTGTGCGGATTCCTGGTCTCCGCGATCAAGCGCGTCTTCGATCATCATGGCGTCGAACTCGTCGACCCGCTCTGCGTCGGTTCTCTCGATCTCCTGCCGGACCTGCTGTCCCAGGCCGACCTTTTTGGACTTCTGCTCGAAGACCTCAAGCCAGAGGGTTAGGTCCTGCTCGCGGCGCAGCTGACGAGGATCCTGCGGGGTAGAACCACTACGATTGAGGTTGAGTACGAGGCTGCGCATGCGCGTTTTGGCAGTGTCGGAGTCCGTACCGATGTGGTCCAGGGACTGCTCGCTGAACTCGGTCGTGGCGATGCGGTCTATCAGGTCTTCCTCGGTGATCTCCTTGCCGGTGGGCTGTTTGAAGGCACTCACCGAGACGTTCTTCTTGATTCGGGCGGGCAGCGCGGTGGGCTTGCTGAAGAGTTCTCGGTCCGGGAAGAGGTCAAGAGCGGGCAGGGCTGCAGAGATCTCGGGGTAGACCACGTCATGGGTGTGGACCTGAGTTGCTGCAACCTTCCGCGCGGTCTCGACCAGGAAGGCCGTCCAGCGGTGCAAGGACCGGGCCTCCTCATCGGTGATAGCACGCCAGATCTCCGGCAGAGAGGTGGCCATCAGGGCCGGAACTGCGCCGATGCCACCGGCCTCCCGCCATGCTTCTGCCATGAACCTGTCGAACCCGCGCTCGCCGGACGCGTCGTGGTGGTCGCCCAGGATCGTGGCATCGTCAAGGGCATTCATGGCCGCCAGACCCTGTGCATCCGGAGACTGCCCCCACTCGAAGAGCAACACCGCCGCACCCTGTCCCGAATTTCGCCACTTGGTCAGCTGGTCCTGCGGTTCCAGCAGGTAATCAACAGGTACGCCTTCGATGGGCTCTGAGGTGCCGACCTTGACGACAACCTGAAGTTCCGGCGACTCCAACAGCCTCTGGGCCGTGCGACGGAGAGCCTCGGCCACAGTCTGCTGGTCGAACCCACTGACTCGCAGGCTGGCACGGGCCCCGCTGATCTCAGTGACCTTGCGCAGTGCTTCGTCGGCGACGAACCGGCCGAGCGCTCGGATGCTGCTGTCGGTCACCGGGGCTCCCCTCGAACCATGCTGGTTGCATCTGAATACTGAGTGAGCAGACCGATAGCGGCCAGCTTCTCCCGGAACGCCTTGCCGTTGTGGTCAAGGACCGATGGGTCGACCTCGGAGGCCAACGGGCTCGCGGCCGCGACCTTGTTTTCCACTACGAGCCTGTACGTCTCGTACAGCAGTGCGCAGAACTGATCGAACTCCATCTCCGTGCCTTGCGGGACAGTGGCAGATACCAGGGCCTCAAGCATCGGCGGCTTCATGGTGAAGTGCCGGCGCCCGCCCGTCGCGTTCAGGGCTCCCACAGCGGCGAGTGTCTCAGTGAAGAAGGCTCGGGGCGATCCGACCGCGGCTCCGGTCTCCTTGCTGAATCGCTCGTAGCGGACTTTCCTGGCTTCGTCGCCTTCGGCTTCGGCCTCGTCGATCATTTCCCGAGCTTGGGCGTTGATTGCGTTGACGATGTTGTTGCGGAAGTTGGTGAGGTTCCTCTGCGACTCTCTGCGCAGCGGGGTTGCCTCGTTGCCGAAGTCCAACAGGATCGACTCGCCGTCGGTAACTCCGAGCTTCCTGCGTGCAAGGTGAAGCTGGTGGCGTGCCAAGCAGTAGGGGACCCAGTGCATGAGACTCTCGGTGCGCTTGGCCCTGGGCGTCGTGGTTCGCGCGACGATGTTACGAGCCCCTTTTCTCAGTAGGTCGGGCCACGGGCTGAGGTCCTCGTACAGTTCGATTTCTTTTTCTGAATCGTCTTCGTACGGCGCTTCGTCGTAGTCGAAGTCGTGGGCGCTGAGGGCCTTGGCGAGATTGCCCAGCGGGGTGCCGCTGTCTTGGACGAGGTCGGCCAAGCCCTGTCGGGTCACTGCTTTGCGGTCAGGATCAGGATCGCTGCGCAGGACCTTGTAGGCCCAGCCCCCACCGTCGCGGAAGAGGTAGCGCTCTATGCTCGGAGCCTTGATGGTGGGAGCCACCTTGTCGGCCTGCTTGCGCTTCTTGGGGGAAGCGCCGCGTTGATTGATTCGTCGTTCGACTGCGTCGTAGTGGATGAGCTCACCGACGAACGGATAGATGTGCGCGCCGAACCAGCTGGGCTGACTGCGACGCCCAGGGATCTCAACTAGAAGGGACGAGAACAGGGCGTGGAGCGTCTCCAACGTCTCGGGAGAGTCCAGCTCGACGGCCTTGCCGAGTTCTTCGTCGCCTTCGGCGATGGAGGCTTTAGTCGCGATCCGCCGGGCCAAGTCGTGTGAGGTCCTCTTGTAGGCGACCTTGTCTTCGTTGTCCAGGAGTCCTGCGCGATTCTCTGGGTCTTCCTGATGTGCCAGGTAGACGCCGCGGGCGATCGCGAGCATCTCAAGCGGGACGTAGAAGCCGCGGCCTTGCTGTTCGAGATTCACCCCGAAGAGACGACGGACGACCTCTGCCTTGGAACGATCAGCCATCACGCACGCACCGACCTGATCTTGTCGCCGACGTCGATCATGAGCTTTCTCATGACGTTGCCCACCAGCACCTGGATCTCGTCGTCCTTGTTCGACGAGTCAGCCAGCTCTGCCAGGGATCCGCTCAGGCCGCGGATCTCGGCCTCATGCTGGACCTCGCTGCGCAAGCCTGCGGCCCAGCGTGTCAGCAACTCGAAGCGCAGAAGGTCCACTTCGACCGAGACTGCATCCTGGTCAGGGGCGACGGCCGGGATACGGATGTAGATGGCACGGTTGAGCCACTCAACGGCGTTCCGCATCTCGGGGGTGCTGCCTGTGCAGCCTTCCTTCTGCCACTGGGTGACCTGGTCGACGACCTCAACGCCCTTGCTGGACACTCGTCGGGAGATCACGGCCGCGCGGGCGCGTTGTGCGAAGAATGCCGGATCGAGCACGAGGAAGTCCGGGTTGCTCCCCGCTCGGTGGATGCCCTGGACGGCTTCCAGACCCTTGAGGAAGCGGTCTCGCACCGTGATGTCGGCCAGGTCTCCCTCCTTGTCCTGGACAGTGACGAAGTCGTCGCCGGCCTGCAGTCCCATGCGGGCGAACCGGTCCTTGTCGTCGTCGCTGTTGAAGAAGTCAGCTCGTCGCAGGAACGTGTACAAGCCCCGCAACTGTTCGGCCTGCTTCTGGACGTCCCGACTCGTACGTACCTTCTGCAGGTAGCTGCTGGCGTCCGCGGGAGGGAAGTCGCCGGCCGCGTCTGGGTCCAGTCGGTCGTCGACCTGGCGGCGGGAGACCCTGCCCGGGTCCAGCTTTCGCAGCGCGAAGAAGGCAGGAACCAGATGACGCTGTTGCTGGGTCAGCCGGTCACCGAAGAGCGCTTGGTGGTACAAGTGGGGAGCCTGCCACAACGTGTTCGAGTGTGACCACTGGTACTTGGCATGGACGTCCTCGCAGGACAGGCCGCCGGTGAGCATATAGCTGGTTACCGACAGCGCCTGACGGGTCGTGACTACGGCCCCGGTGCGCTCGGCCGCGGCGAACACGTCCCGTATCGCGGCCCGGCGCTGAGGCCCTTGGGCGGGATCGTTTAGCTGCTTGTGGTTGGCCAGGATCGGGCAGACGTTCCGGGCATCGCAGGTCTCACATGGCTTCCACCGCGACCATTGCGTCGTCGTCCACTGCTTCAGGACCCAAGGTATGAGGCCACCGTTGGGGCTGTCGGCCGCTACGGACTGGTAGTTGAGGTTGATGACAGTGACTGCACCACCGGGGTCGCTGACCTGCCCGCGGGCAATGCCTGCCGTGAGGGTCTCCACCAAAATCTTGGCGCGCCCGGTGCCGTCTTTGTCGAGGTTGTCGTCTTCAGCGACGCACTTGCGTAGCTGGCCCTCGTTTGCGCAGATGATCGCGACGCCCTCGTCCGGAGGGTCAAGCAGGTCCACGAGCTTGCGAGCGCCCGCCTGCAGGCTGAGCTCGCTGAGATCCTTCAGGATGTACAGCGGGCGCCTGCTACGGGTCCACCCGATAGGTCGGCTGGCGTCTCCGGCATCAGACAGCTCGCGGAAAACTGCCTTCCGGACATCCGGTGTAATCGGCTCAGCATCAACCTGCAGCTCGGCCAGAAGGCTGGCGCACAGGCTCGTCTTGCCATGCCCGGCATCCCCGGTGAGGACGATGGTCTTCGTGGTCGGTCGCTCAATGGCGTTCAGCAGGTAGGTCAGCGTCACGACGGTGAACAGTGACTGCGTCCAATCTGCCTGCAGCTCGTAGATCATCTCAGAGGTGTCGACGTCGAACGGCTGGTAACGACGTATCCGTTGGACGTGTTTGTTGACCTCTAGCGGCATGCTGCTGTCCTTCGTCGACCGGGCCGGGAGCGCTGCAGAATTTTAGCTGCCAGCACTCCTGACGGTAGATCAAATTCCGCGTCAGAGGGCCGAAGTCCGCCCGGTTCGCCAGCGCATGACTGTGTCGCGGATCTTGAGAACCCGTGACCATCGCGCTTGATGCTGCGGTGCTCGATGCTGACTGCGATCGCGTTGAGTAGGTGCGGGACGTCGGCCTTATCGACACCGCGGCAGCAACAGCGCCGCGTTTGACGGCGGTTGATGAGCTCGTTCAAGGTGCCGTGATGCCAGAAGGCGAGGCGCGGAACCGTTGTGATCAGCAGGTCAGGCGACACCTAGGTACCGGTCTACCGCGCGCCCTCACCCTTGATCGAGTACGATGACCGCTCGTTCCGCCGGTTCTACAAGCAAGCGCAGATGGGGGGCACACGTGGGTGAGCGGCACCCCTTGCGGGCCAAGCGGCGGCCGAAATTTGAGGAGGGCGTCGGCTCGCTGCGAGTCGTGGACCTCTTCGCCGGCTGCGGCGGCCTCACCCTCGGTATTGCCCAGGCAGCCCACAAGCATGACGTCTCGCTCGATGTTCGTCTCGCAGTCGACTTTGAGGCGGCTCCCACCAAGGTCTTCAAGGCTAACTTTCCCAAGGCCAACGTCCAACAGGGAACCGTCGAGTCCTACTTCGACGGTGACCTTGGCGCCTCGTTGACTGCTCAGGAGGCCGAGACTCTCTCCATGGTGGGTGAGGTGGAGCTCCTGATCGGCGGGCCACCGTGTCAGGGGCACAGCAATCTAAACAACCACACTCGCCGCGATGATCCCAAGAACCGGCTATACCTGCGTATGGCTCGCGCCGCAGAGGTCCTGCGCCCCAGTGTAGTCGTCATCGAGAACGTGCTGGCCGTTGTCAATGACAAGCAGCAGGTGGTCTCCCGCGCCATCGTTCACCTCAAGAAGCTTGGATACGATGTCGCCACCAGTCGTATCGACCTACTCAAGCTCGGGGTCGCCCAGACACGCAAGCGCCACATACTGCTGGCCGTCCACAAAGATGCGCTGTCTTTTGGCTTTTCGGCTGCTGACCTGCTGCAGATCGAAGACCACAATGCCGCACCCCATGACCTGCGTTGGGCCATCGGCGACCTGCTCGACATTCAACCGAAGTCATTCTTCGATGAAGCTGCCGTACCCAACGCGGATAACCAGCGGCGTATGAAGTATCTCTTTGAGAATGACGAGCATAATCTGCCGAACGAAGAGCGACCCGAGTGTCACCAGGGCGAGCACAATTACACCTCAATGTATGGCCGCTTGTGGTGGGACCGTCCGTCTCAGACCATTACCAGCGGTTTCGCGACGATGGGTCGCGGACGGTTTGTCCATCCTGGTGTCCCTCGATGTCTGACCGCTCACGAGGCCGCGCGTATCCAGGGCTTTCCGGACTATTTCAGGTTCGTCGATGAGAGGGCCAAGCCTCGCTATGAGCTGACTCGCACCGAGGTTCAGCTCATCATCGGCAACGCGGTGCCTCCGCCTCTGACCGAGGCGCTGACCTCCAAGCTCTTCGACGCTGACGTTCTGCAGGCGAAGGGCGACGCTCCCCAATTGCTTGAGGACGACTACGCTGCCTCTGCTGTCGACCTCGCCTGCTGAGCCTGCAACGGGCCGGTTCCATCCGAGGGCATTTGAGGTAGGCGAATTGCCCCCTGGTGGCCAGTAGTTCTTCACCAGGTTGGCGTGGCCTCTCCCAGTTGTGCACTTGGTGAGCCTTCCTCGGCTGCTCCTTGTGTCGCGGTTACCAATTACTGACCTTGCTGGCGTGATGTCGCGGGTCGACAAGCTGTGGTTGTCGCAGTAGGCCGGTGACATGAGGTATCCGCAAGGGGGCGGGCTGACCGCGGAGCGACGGGCGCTTCGCGAGCGCATCCGGATGCAGGCGGCCGAGTCATTCGCCCTGGGACACGACAATGCCGCCATCGCCAAGGAGTTACGTGTCAGCGTGCGGTCTGCATAGCGGTGGCGCCAGGCTTGGGAGCACAGCGGAACGTCTGCCTGGAGTTGAAGGGGCAGGTGTCCAGGCCCAAGCTGAGTGAGGCACTGTTCGGGGTGCTCAAGCAGGAGTTGGCTAGGGGGCCGGTGGCGCACGGCTGGCCGGACCAGACCTGGGCACTGGCGCGGATCAAGACCCTGATCGGGCGCCGTTTCCACAAGAGCATGACGCTGTCGGCCATCGCTCAGATGCTGCACCGGCACGGCTTCAGCCATCAGGTCCCAGCCCGGCGCGCGACCGAGCGTAACGAGGAAGCCGTCACCGGCTGGGTGAAGGAGAGCTGGCCCAGGTGGAAACACGGTGGCGGTGCTCGGGGCCTGGCTGTGCTTCGAAGACGAAGCCGGCTTTTCGATGACGCCGCCCACCGGCTACGTCGTGGCGATCGCCACCTTCTGTGGCGTCACCATGAGGAGCTTGAGCTGCCGTACGCTCGCAAGTCAGCCTGAGTGCAATGGGGCCGCCACAGCCGCAGGGCTGCGGACCGGGTCACCTGTGCTCTGCGGCGCCCTGCGTCATCTTCGTTATCCACAGCCGTCGACGACTCAGGGGTGATCGGGCTACCGTACGGTACATGTCTGCATCAGAGCCTCTAGTTTCAGCCATTGACTTGTTTTGTGGTGCAGGTGGGCTGTCGCTTGGTCTGAAGCAAGCCGGCGTGAAGGTGGCGGCGGGGATCGACTTGGATCCGGCGTGCGCCTACCCGTTCAAGCGGAACATTCGTTCCAAATTCGTCCAAGGGGACGTCAGTCGAATCACCGGCGAGCACCTTCAGGCCCTGTGGAAGGACAAGAGCGCGTTCAGGCTGCTCGCTGGCTGTGCGCCTTGTCAGCCCTTTTCGAGTCACCGACGGGGGGTGGACACAAGTTCGGAGGAGAACTGGGATCTCTTGACGCAGTTCTCTCGCCTCGTAGATGAAACTCTGCCAGACTTCGTGACCATGGAGAACGTACCTCGACTGGGGAGGATGGCGGTATTCCAAAACTTCGTCAGCAACCTCCGTAGCCGAGGATATGCCGTAGATTTCGGAAGTCTCTACGGTCCAGATTTCGGTCTTCCCCAAGAGCGGCGTCGCCTGGTTCTGATTGCGTCGAAAGCGGGCGTTGTGCGTTTGCCTGTTGGAAGCACACCCAAGACCAAATATAAAACAGTACGGCAGACGATTGCGAAGCTCCCTGCTCTTCAGCATGGCGAGGGGGATCCTCTGGATCCTTTGCACACGGCTCGACGCCTATCGCCTTTGAATCTGGCAAGGATGCGCGCTTCTCAGCCTGGAGGCACCTGGCGCGACTGGCCGGATGAGCTTCTGGCGCCTTGCCACAGAAAGAATAGTGGGTCTAGTTTCCAGGCATTCTATGGACGCATGGTTTGGGATGCGCCCTCGCCCACGATAACGACCCAGTCCTTCAACTTCGGTACGGGACGATTCGGTCACCCAGAACAGGACCGGAGCCTGACTTTGAGAGAAGCGGCAATGTTGCAAGGGTTCCCTCGCAGTTACAAATTCGTGCCCGAGGGGGAGCGGCCTTCAATGCAGGCAGTAGGCCGGCTGATCGGCAACGCGGTACCACCGGCGTTTGGTCGGGCAGTCGGGGAGGTTATCGTCGAAAAGGCTGACCTTGTCTCTAAGGAGCTGTCGTCGTGAGCATGGCTGAACCGTTTACATTCAGTGTTGACTTGGCTGTAGTCGAATCACTCGGAATTAATTTGTACAGCAATGCGGCAGCTGTTCTTTCAGAGCTGGTCGCCAACGCCTGGGACGCAGACGCTAACAAAGTCAGCATTGAGTGGGGTGACAACGGTGATGAGATAATGATTGAGGATGATGGCGTCGGAATGACTCGGGAGGAGCTGAACGAGCGCTACCTCACCGTCGCCTATAAGAAGCGAGACAGAGAGGGTAAGATTTCACCGAGGCATAATCGACCATTCATGGGTCGAAAGGGTATTGGTAAGCTATCCGTGTTTTCCCTGGCCGGAGAGGTTGAAGTCTACTCCGCCAAAGACGGCGAACGTAACGGATTCCGGATCAAGCTCAACGAGCTTAAGCAAAGTATTGCCGAGAAGAAGCGATATCACCCGACTCCCGTTGAAATTCCTGAGGACTTTCCGGCCGAAGGGACGCGGATCGTGCTACGGGAACTGAACCGCAAGCGTACTGGGGTCTCTGTCACTGCTTTACGGCGCAGGATAGCGCGTCGATTCGATGTTCTCGGCTACGCGGATGACGATCCAGCACGGTTTGTGATCGAGATCGACGGCCGTCCGGTCACCTACGAAGACCGCGAAGACCTCAAGCGTCTGGAGTACATCTGGCAGCTCGGGACTGACGAGATCGCTGCCAGCGACACTCCCAACGCCAAGCGGCGGTGGGTGATCGCCGACAATGCTGTCGATTCTACGCGTGGCTGGCAGCTTGAAGGGTGGTTCGGAACCGTTCGCAAGCCGGACGAGCTGAACGACCCTGAAGATACTCAGGAGTCCCTGCGGAATATCATAATTCTCGCCCGCCGGCGTCCGATTCAGGAAGGTATCCTCGATCAGCTTGACTTCAACAAGATTTTCGGCAGTTATGTAACCGGGCAGATTCGTGCCGAATTTCTTGACCTCGACGACGGTTCCGATGACATCGCAACGAGTGACCGTCAGAGGCTGATTGAGGACGACGAGCGGGTCAAGCTTCTTGTAGCGAAGCTCCGGGAATGCTTCAACTCTGCCGCGCAACAGTGGTCGGACGAGCGGCCGAAGCAGAAGTTCATCGAGCTGACCGACCGTTACCCGGTAGTCCGTGAGTGGGTCGAAGACCGGCCGGACTCCCAGCGAACGGCTGCTCAAAAGCTGATCAGCACCGTCGCTGCTCTACAGCTGGACGACGAGGAGCAGCGGCCGCAACTCTATAAGTCCAGCATCCTTGCGTTCGAAAGAATGGCTCTCGACGCCACCACTCGAGAGCTTGAGAAATTCGCAGACGGTCTTTATGCCGTTGACATCCTGCCGCTGCTTGCCAACGCACGTTCCTATGAGGATGCACTGTACGTACAGATTTTGCGATCCCGATTGGAGGCCATCGAGAAGCTAGAACATATGATCAACAAGGACGAGTTGGAGAAGGTGCTGCAGAAGCATCTCTTCGAAAACATGTGGCTCCTGGATCCCTCTTGGGAGGGCGCAACAGGAGACGCCGACATGGAAATCAGCTTGTCCAGGATCAGGAAGGGGCTTCTTTTCGGCAAATCGGAAGAGGAGAACCAAAAGCAAGGCCGTATTGACATCCAGTATCGCACTGCCGCCGGCGTGCACATGATCGTGGAGTTGAAGAAGTATGGCCGGAAGACCACAGTGGATGAGCTGCGGGAACAAGGTGCTAAATATCACGAGGCTCTGTCAGAGGTAATTCGAAAGAGAGGCGAGCCAGTAAAGAACATCTCGCTGGTTTTCGTCTTGGGGCAGGAGCCTGATGCTGGTTACCTAGGGGGTAGGGATCTGGCCGATGTCATCGCCCGGCAGCTCGAACACATCAACGGGCGAGTTCTGTACTATGACGAGTTGCTCGCCACAGCTCAGAAGAGGTATAAGGATTACCGCGACAAGAAATCGGATACCACTAAGCTGGACGCCATTCTGCGAGTACTTGATAGCGAAGACTGACTGAGGAAGCTGTGGCAGCCATGTCGGCGGAACGACTTTGACCTGGAGCTGCTTTGGCGCGAGTGATCATGGACCCGTAAGCTTCCGGCGCGTCGGGCAGGTAGTGGGCCTACCCGGTAAAGCACGACGTGGGGGCCCATGATCTTCGAGGCTCGCGCCAAAGTGGTTAGGGTGCTGGATGTGCGGCGCCTTCTGGTTCTCTTCGACCTCGATAACACCCTCGTGGACAGACGCGGAACACTCGGCGACTGGGCCGCCGAGTTCACGGCCCGACACGGTCTGGGGGACGAAGTGCGGGCGTACGTCTTGGACATGGTGGCCGAGCGGGCCTATCCGTCCACCTTTGACCTGATCCGTTCCCAGTGCCGACTGCCCATGTCGACTGACGAATTGTGGAGCGCGTACTGCGCCGACATCGCGGCTTTGGTGTCGTGCCCGGCGGAGGTGCTAGAGGGCTTGGACGAGCTGCGGGCGGCCGGCTGGCGGGTCGGGGTGGCGACCAACGGCGCGTCGGACATCCAGCGCGCCAAGCTTCGGGCAACCGGTATCTTCGAGCGCGTGGACGGCATCTTCGTCTCCGAGGACGCCGACGCACGCAAACCGCAGCGCCGGCACTTTGCTCTGGCTGCGGCCCGTTGCGGCGCTGCGCTGGGTGATGGCGGCTGGGTGGTCGGCGACAACCCGGTCAACGACATTGGCGGCGGACGTTCTGCAGGGTTGCGCACCATCTGGGTCGGCCACGGCCACTCCTGGCCGACGGACGACTCCGGGCCGGACCACATGGTGCCGCACGCACGCGCAGCCATCGATCTCTTGCTTTTGCACGCCGAAGATCATGCGAGGACCAGGGCATGACGTACACCGTCGGGCTGCTGCATCCCGGCAGCATGGGATCCGCCTTCGGCGCCCAGCTGCGCGCCCGCGGCCACAATGTGCTGTGGTGCCCCGACGGGCGCAGCGACGCAACCCGTCGCCGGGCAGCGCGTGCGGGTCTTGAACCCGCGGCACTGCCCGAGCTTGTCTCCCGCTCTGACGTGCTGCTCTCCCTATGCCCGCCAGCCGCCGCCGAGGAGATTGCCGCCCAGGCGGCCGAGCTCGGCGTGGTCGGCACAGGCACGATTTATGTCGAAGCGAACGCGGTCGCGCCGCCCCGCGTGCAGTGCGTCACCGACCGCCTGGCCCCAATGCCGGTCATCGATGCCGCAGTGGTCGGATCGCCCCCGGTGGGCGGCAAGACCCCCACGCTCTACCTGTCCGGCCCAAGCAAGCAGGCCGACCGCATCGTCGAACTCTTCGCCGGAACCGATGTGCGGACCCACGTCCTGGGCGACAGAATCGGCCAAGCCTCCGCGCTCAAGCTCGCGTACTCCAGCTATCAGAAGGTCTCCCGCGTCCTCGCCGCCGTGGCGTACGGAGCAGCCGAATCGTACGGAGTCGCGGACGAGCTGCTGGTGATCGCGGCCAAGCGCACCCGCAGCTACCTCGTGGAGACCGACTACATCCCCAAGACCGCTTCCCGCGCCTGGCGTTGGGGACCGGAGCTCGAGGATGTTGCGACTCTGCTCGCCGACGCCGGCCTGCCGGATTCCCTGATGCACGCCGCTGCCGCGACGCTGGCCCGGTGGGACGACAACAGGGACGAGCCGCTGGACATCGCTGAGGCACTGGAAGCCCTGCGTGGTGAGCGGGACCTGGACGACCCCAGTTGAGTAGATCGCACCCGGGGGTCACTGACGTCCTGGCTATCGGGAGCGGGGTGACGAGGTGCGGACGATGTCGTCGATCCTCTTCGCGGCTTCACGAGGTGCCGCCATATCCGTATCCACGCCGCAGCCCCCACTGAGCCTGCGGATGGGCCGCAAGATCGGCCTGGGTGGCGTCCCACGCGGTCAGCCGAGCAGCCGTGTCGTTGTCGCCCCGCTGCGGTGAGCGCAGCGCGGTGGTCTCCTTGGAGCACCACAGCAGAACACGCACCCAGTGCGCCGGGAAGAGGGCGGCCACCTGCTCCATTCCCACCATCTGACCGAGGTGCACGACGGGGACCCTGCCGCCCTCCATGGCCTGTTCGAGGCCGGGCCGGTCGACGACGTAGATGTTGCCGTACCGCTCGTTGCGGTAGACGACCTCGCCGCGTGCTTCGAGGGCAGCCAGCTGCTCCGGTGTTCCCATCCGGTAGCCCTTGGTCTTCCCCGCCCCGATCTTCAGCCGGGTGAACGACACGTATCGCGCATCGAGTTCGGCAAGTGCATCGGTGACCGTGTCCTTGCCTGCCGCCGGCGGCCCGTACAGCAGAATGCCCTGCCTCACTGGAACACCGTCCCGAAGACCTGGCGCACTTGGTCCGTGAGCGAGATCGCAGAGCCAAGCCGGTTGTCGACGACCAAGTGCGGTACGACAGGACGAAGTTCGAGATCGATACCTTCGGCGTACATGTCCCAGTTCTGGAGTTTCCAGCTGTCCCGGGCGGCGGACCGGAAGCTGATGTATTCGTGCATCGTGTCGATGTCGCACCGGATCCAGACGACAACGACGGTGACCCCGCGTGCTTCGCAGCGGTTGATCAGGCGGCGCATCCACCGAGCATCGGTGGCCTCGGCGATGAAAGGGGCGGAGAGCACGGTGCTGATCGCGCAGTCGATGTTCGCGTACGCGGTCTCCAGCAGGCACTGGTACTCCAGCGGGCGGACCTTCTCCCGGTAGAGGTCGGTGTGCCGGTCGTTCGGCTCGCTGCCCATCTCTACAAGGAGGCGCTCGACGAGCGGGCGCGTGATCGGATCCTTGTCGAGGACGGGCCAGCCAGTGAGCTGGGATATGAAGCGGGCGAACTCCGATTTCCCGCTGCCCGCGTAGCCACCGACCATCATCAACGTCGGCCTGTTCGGGTCGCCGCCGGTGTGGCGGCGCTTCCAGGCGTCGAGGATCCGCTGCTGTACGCCCTGCCCGTCAGCGTCCTCGGTACCGGGCGCAAGTTGGAGCAACGCGCGTTCCACAGCCAGCACGTGGGCTCCGTTGTGCGGTTCGCTCGACTCGGTGAACTTGAGCTTCCTGGCCTCATCGGGCAGGGCGTTGCGGAAGCCGAGCTCGGGCTCGGTCGCGCGATACAGCAGGCAGTACGCGCGACGGTAGTGCGGGCCGGGATAGACCTCACCCTGCTCGTGCTGCCACAGCGTCTGGAAGTTGGCGGCTGGCACCGCGAGTCCGGCCGCCCCGGCCACCTCACGCAGTTGCTCGCCCGCGCCTTCGAGCGTCAGGCCGTGGGCTTCGCGTTGCTGCCTCAACTTGTCCGGGCGCCACCCCGGGCGACTCTTACCCACTGCGCCTACCGCCTGCCCATCCCTGGTCATGATCCGGAGCCTAAGTCTGCCTCTCATGAACCCGTGTGTAAGCGGATGTTGAAAAGTCGGACCAACCGGCCATGAGCTGCTGATGAACAGCTACGGCAACAGCTTGTGATACTCCGCACAACCCCGAACCGGTGTCATGGTCACACCGACGCGGTCACCGCATAGTCCGCCTCGGTCTCCATTGTCCGTACGAGATCGGAAGGGGCTCCGCGATGGCTGTCGATGTCGCTGTCCTGCTGATCCTCGGCATCGTGATCGTCTTCTTGTGCCGAGGAGGCGGGCTCAAAGCGGGTCACGCCGTGGTGTGTGCGCTCTTCGGCCTCTACCTCGCCGGGACCCACAACGTCGGCCCCTTCGCTAAGGACGTCACGGCGTCGGTCGCGGGACTGCTGTCGGGGCTGAGGTTGTGAGCGCGTCGACGGCTCCGTACTCGTCCAGCCGTTGCAATGACTCCATTGAAAGGGGGAGACCTGTGCTTGACGGCGACGTGACGGTACGGGAGGCCGAGCTTCAGTACGGGCCTTTCGGCCGTGCGACCGTCAAGCCGTACTCCAGAACACAGTGGGCAGCCGACGGCAGTTCTCTGCTGAAGGTCTACACGGGGGTTGATCCCGAGGGCCGGCGGCACCGTGAAGTGGAGACGGTCCGGCGTGCGGCTCACTGGGGTCTGTCGGTCCCGGAAGTCCTGGCCACAGGGAAGTGCGACGCTGGATCTTGGTCGGTATTCCGCACACTGCCGGGCGTGCCGTGTGACGTGCGTACGGACCGGGCGATCAAGGAGTACATCGGCCATGTCCTCGATCTGGCATACAGGCTTCACCGGTCTTCGCCCGGACTCGCACCTGGTCCCGGCTGGACCGATGATCGAGGAAGCCATGCACTCCAGCACCACTTCCTGCTCGCACAGCTCTCTCCACGCTGCCGACACCGGCCGTGGTGGGCAGCACTGGCCGATGCCCTCCACCCGCTTGAATCGCAACCTGTCGTCTACCTCCACGGCGATCTCAAGCCTGAGCACCTCTTGATCGACGAGCACCAACTGAGCGTTGTGGACTGGGAGGCGAGCGCACGTGGGCCCGCCGTCGTCGACCACACCGACGCGGCGTTCCACCTCGTACGTGACCTTCTGTACGCGGGCGTGAAGCCCGGCCGTGTCCCCATCGCTCTCATCACCCGGCTGCCGTTCAGCGGCCCTGTTCTGGCCTGGCGCCTGCTGCTCTGGCTTGATCGCCGTCGCCCTCAGGACATCGACCTCATCGTGACCCGCGACATCCTCCGGCTTGCTGCCGAGGACCACGCCTCAGCCGGCTACGCGTCACTGGTTCGGGCCATCTCTGCTCTGCGCGCCGCCGGCGTCCCTCGCTGAATCTTCGCTCACTTCTCGCCCAGGCGCGCTGACGCCTGCGCGCATCCACCTCCTGCCAACCCCAGAACGGGAGTTCGCGATGCCTCGTACCAGCACGACCATCGGCAACAGCCACCTCGTCATCGACACCGCCATGGCCCGCCCGGACGCAACGACCATCGTCGAACGGAAGGGCCTCGGTCACCCGGACACCTTGGCCGACCACCTCGCCGAGCGGCTGTCCCGTGCCTACAGCCACCACACGGTCGAGCGCTTCGGCGCTGTGCTGCACCACAACTTCGACAAGCTCGCCCTCCTCGGGGGCGCGAGCGAGGTCCGGTACGGCGCCGGCCGGATGACCGCTCCGGTCAGGGTGCTCGTCAACGGCCGTGCCGCGCCCATGTGCGGCAGGGAGCGGATTCCCGTCGAAGAGATCGTGGAGGCCGAGGTGCGGGCGTTCTTCGCCGAGCGGCTCCCCGAGGTCTCGGACCACCTCGACATCGTCTTCAACATCACCAGCAATTCGAGCCCGGGCGCAGTCCTCACGGG
Organism: Streptomyces africanus; assembly: GCF_030816955.1. Taxonomy (NCBI): domain Bacteria; kingdom Bacillati; phylum Actinomycetota; class Actinomycetes; order Kitasatosporales; family Streptomycetaceae; genus Streptomyces; species Streptomyces africanus. The sequence continues at coordinate 4,776,423 of NZ_JAUSYP010000001.1, forward strand.
CGACGAGGCGCCCGATCGCACGCGCTGGTTCAACCCGAGGTCGATCGAGGATCTGCGGGAGCGGCGGGTGCGACTGTCCAACGACACCTCACTGGGCACCGGTTGGGCGCCGGAGAACACCTTCGAGTCGTTCGTCCGCGAGCTGGTGAACCACTTCTCCGGGAAGAGCGAGTTCACCCGTGCCCACGCCTGGTGTGGGTCGGACGTCAAGCTCATGGGCTACTGGGATGGGGAGCAGGCCGACGTCGTGCTCTGCGTCCCGCAGAAGTCGCGTTTCGTCGCCAGCCGCGCCGAGTACGTGCGGAACACGGAGATCGTGCTTGCCGAGTGCCAGAGGTTCGCCGCCCTCCGGCTCCCCGGCACGGAGGCGCGGTTTCGGCTCAACGCGCGCGACGTCCCCGAGAAGGACGAGCTGTACCTCACGTACACCGGCAGCTCGATCGAGTCCGGCGACGAAGGAGTCGTCGGCCGCGGCAACCGGGTCAACGGGCTGATCACGCCGCTGCGGCCGATGAACCTGGAGGGGGCCAACGGCAAGAACCCCGTGTATCACGTGGGCAAGCTCTACAACATCGCCGCGCAACGGCTCGCCGAGCGGCTCCATGAGGCGACCGGGGAGCACGCCGAGGTCCACCTGGTGAGCGCCACCGGACAGCGCCTCGACCAGCCATGGCGCGTCCTCGTCCGCCTGGCGTCCCCGGACGTCGAGGTGGACAAGGTCCAGGCGTTGGTGGAGGAAGCGCTGAGCGAGTTCCCCGCCCTCACCGACGAGCTGGTCTCCGACGGGATCGTGCTGAGCTGATGGTGAAGCGGACGCTTGGAGAGGTCTCCCGGGAGTGCCGTCAGCGCCTGATCACCCACTATGGCACCGAGGTCTCCGGGTGGCTCGACGCGGTGCCCGCTCTGCTGGATCAGGCGGCGGAGCGCTGGAAGCTCACGCTCGGCGGATATCACGACGCCGGACACGCCTCCGTCATCGCCACGGCCGCCACCCTCGACGGGCGTCCGCTGCTCCTCAAGGCATGGGCCGACCCCGCCCGGTTCCATAACGAAGTGAGCGCCCTGCGCCTTTGGGCGGGCGGTCCCACGGTGGACGTCGTCGAGGTGGCGGACGACCTCGCCGTGGCGGCCCTGGAGATGATCAGTGGCCAGCCGGGCGGCGGCGAGCGGCCGCGACGGGAGCTTCAAACGGTGGCCGCCGCCCTTCAGGGCCTCCACACCTTCGGCCGTCTCCGTCGCCGACCGCGTGATCTCCCGCTCCTTGCCACATACCTGCACCAGGAAGTACGCCCCCGGATCTGGCGCAGATTGGAGTCGGTCGATCTTGGCTCGTGGCACGACCTCGCCAACGCGATCCTCCCCGAGCTCATGACCTTGGAGGAGGACGACGGCCGCGCGACGGTCCTGCATGCGGACCTCTACCGCGAAAACGTGCTCTTCGACTGGCTGGGGCACCCGCGGTTCATCGATCCCCTCCCGATGGTCGGTGACGCCGCCTTCGACTGGGCCTTCTGGACCGTGTACTACGACCTCGGGCACGGCACGGACGCTCGCCTCGCCACAGCCGCCCGGATTACGCGTATCCCTGTCCCCGTGCTCGCGCCGTGGTGCCGGGCCCTGGCAGTGGACGGTCTCCTCTACTACCTCGAAACCGCTGATCCACGCGCACCTCGGATGGCCGAAGTCCTCGCGTGGCTGTCGGCACCAACCCCAGGGAACCGACCATGACGACTCACGTACTCCGCCACGGGCCGACCGATTACAGCCGGCGCTATCTCGTCAACGGCGACCCAGCCAGACCTATCCACCTGAACGAGGACGGCCGGCAGGCGCTGACGAGGGGATGGTCCAGCTTGCCCCTCCACAGCGTGAGGACGTGGATGGCCAGCGAATTCCCCCGCGCCCAGCAGACCGCGAACCTGCTGATGGGTGTTCCCGGACCAGAACTGATCATCGACCCGCGGCTGAACGAACTCGACTACGGGGACTTCGAAGGAGGGCCGTTTCTCGACTACGCCGCCTGGCTCGACGAGCACAGAGCCGACGAACGGCCGCCCGCTAGCGCCGAGTCGCAGATCGAGGGAATCCGAAGGATGCTCACGGGGGTCCTCGCGGCTCTCGACCACCCCGGCCCTCGCGTCCTCGTGGCCCACGGCCTACTGGTCTCCGTACTCCTGTGGCACCGCGCCCGGACTCCTGATCAGGCCATGCCTCTGTTCTTCCCCGAGGCACCGTACGTTGAGCCCATCGCCATCCCCGACGAGGAGCTGCCGGAATTCATCGGGACGCTGATGAACGATCTTGAAGGCGCTGAGCGCCGTGCCGCCGATACCAATGGCGGGAGGATATTCCGGAACGGGAACGACTCGGCGGTTGCTACCGTCGATTCCGCATCCCCATCCCACTCGCAGGATCAGAAGGATCTTCCTCATGCATGATGCCCGCGCCCTGATCGACATGGGTGCCGAAGCGGTTCGTCGGCTCGCTCGTCGCGGTTACACCCTGGACCTGTCCGAGCTGGAGTCCCTCTACTCTCGGCGCAACCAGAACATCCGCTCGGCTGACGAACTGCGGGCAGAGTCCAAGCGAGTGGCCAGCGAGGTCCAGCAGACGGCCAAACAGGGCGGCGACATCTCCAAGCTCAAGGAGCGCGCCCGCGAGCTGAAGGAGCAGATCCGCGAGATCGAGGCCGGCCAGGAACAGATCGAGGCCCAGCTGCGCGATCTGCTGCTGAGCATCCCGAACCTGCCGGACGACTCGGCCCCTGACGGCGACTCCGAGGAGTTTGCCGTGGAGATCCGGCGCGTTGGTACGCCCCCCGCGTTCCCGTTCGAGCCGAAAGACCACGTCGACCTCGGTGAGGCCACGGGCATCCTCGACTTCGGCAGGGCGACGAAACTGTCCGGCCCGCGCTTCGCGGTCTCTCGCGGTGCCGGTGCCGCCCTTGAGCGCGCCCTGGCGACGCTCTTCCTCGACCTCCACACCCGTCGGCACGGCTACGTCGAGTACGCGGTCCCCTACCTGGTCACCCGCAAGACTATGACCGGTACCGGCCAGCTCCCGAAGTTCGAGGAGGACCTGTTCAAGACCGGCGTCGCCGACCGCGAACTGTTCCTCATCCCGACGGCCGAGGTCCCGCTGACCAACCTCTACGCCGACGAGATCATCCCCCCGGCGGAGCTGCCGCTCGCGCTCACCGCGCACACCCCGTGCTTCCGGTCCGAAGCGGGTTCGTACGGCCGCGACACCCGCGGGCTGATCCGCCAGCACCAGTTCGCGAAGGTCGAGATCGTCCGGCTCGTCGAGCCGGCGGAGGCCGATGCCGAGCTGGAGAAGATGATCGGTCACGCCGAGGCGTGCCTGAAGGAACTCGGCCTCGCCTACCGCGTCATCAAGCTGGCGGCCGGTGACACGGGCTTCTCCGCCCAGCTCACCTACGACATCGAAGTCTGGATCCCGAGCCAGAACACGTACCGCGAGATCTCCTCGGTCTCCAACTTCGGCACCTTCCAGGCCCGCCGGGCGAACATCCGGACCCGTGGCGAGGACGGCAAGCCCAAGCTCGTCGCCACCCTCAACGGCTCCGGCCTGCCCATCGGCCGCACCCTGGCCGCTCTCCTTGAGCAGTGCCAGCAGCAGGACGGTTCCATCCTCCTGCCCGAATCCCTCGTCCCGTACCTCGGCTTCCGCCGTATCTCGGCGGACGGAACACCGGAGGCATAGTGCTCGTCGGCGTCTGCGACTTCCCTGGTAGCTACGCCTTTCCACCCGCCGGATACGGCGGCATCGAACGATGGCTGTGGGCGGTCGCCACAGGCGCCCGCGCCGCAGGCGCCGACGTACACCTCCTTGGGCCTGGCTGGCTCGCGGACCTGGAAGAAGACTGGGTCCGCAAGCCGGTCCGCCTGGAGGACGTCACCCCCGGAACGCTCGCCGAGCGCGAGCTGCGCGACGCGAGGTACGACCTCCTGGTCGTGGGCCACGAGTATCCGTCGCTTCCGGACTGGACTCGCACGTGGAGTGAGCTGGACTGCGACGTCGCAACGTTCCAGCACTCGCCGGTCTTCCAGCACACAGCTACCGCGTTCGACGGCCAGCGATCGCGGCTCTACTGCTACTCGCCCGAGATGACCGAGCGCTACGCCGACCACCGACCGATCCCCGAACTCGCTGTTCACCTCGGCCTCCGCGAGGAGGAACCTCCGGCCACCGCCGGTACCGACCTCGTCTGGCTCGGCCGGATCGACGAGGACAAGGCCCCGCACATCGCGGTGCGGGCGGCACAGATCCTCGGCCGCCGGATCCGGATCGTCGGTCCCGTCTTCGACGAGGAGTACGTGCGGCGGCACGAGCGCCTCCTTACGGCCGACCACGTCAAGTGGATCGGGGAACTCGGCGGCCCCGACAAGACCGCCGCGATCGCCGAGGCGTCCGTCTTCGTCTACACGTACGCCCGCGCCTACGTGGAAGCCGGCGCCGCTGTCTTCGGTGAATCTCTCCGCGCCGGCACCCCGATGGCCGCTCTGACGTGGCGGGATGGGACCTGCGCCCAAGCCGCCTTGTGCGACGAGACGGGCGCGGTCGCCGTCGTCGACCCGCGGGAGGACGATGAGACAGCGGCACGGAGGCTCGCCGACGCGATCGCGCAGGCGGAGAGTCTCGACCACCGCGGGGTCCAAGACATCGGGATGCGGCGCTTCGACCCTGCACGCCACTTCCAGGCGATGGCAACGCGGCCGTGCTGACCCGCGCGCAAGGCATGGCCGGAGAAGTCTTGGCCAAGCAGATACCGATCGTTATGCGCGCCGCGTTAGGCGCTCATTGGGAGTTCACGGGCGACGGCCATCACATCGAGGTCCGCCATCCGAACCGCGGTACGCCCTACAGTCCACCGCGTCGACCGCCCTCCTGGAGGGAGCTGCTCAACTCCCTGGAGACCGGCTTCGCCCGGGCTGGGGTCGCACGTGATACCTGCCTTCCCCTCCGCTGGGGTCGGGAGACCGAACTGACCATCTCCGCGGTCCAGGCACTCGACCCACTCCTCAAGGACGGCCAACTCCGCACGTACCGAAGCGGGTTCCTTCCGCAGCCGGTAGTTCGCTTCACAGGCCAGCGCGACGCCGCCGGACTCTTGAAGGACGGCTTCCTGACCTCCTTCGTCAACGTTTCCCGGGTCCAACACATAGGCAGTCTCGACGAGTACGGCGCTGTTATCGACGGCTGGCTGACAGTCCTTTCCCAACTGGGCTTCCACGCACGGCACCTGAGCGTCTACGGCAAGCTGTCCTCGTGGCGGCGGCGACAGGTCGAGGGAATCACGCTGCGCTTCCGCCATCTGGACCACACTCTCGGCGACATCGTCCTTCTGTGGAACACCGAAAACCCAGACCGCATGGCCGTAGACCTCGGCAGCGGACTGGAACGCCTGGCATGGGCTCGCACCCAGGAGCGCTGGCACCAGCTGATCTACGGCCGTTTTGCTGGGGCTGCGCCACCGACCACGCTGGATGCCATCAGAACCGCCACGCTCCTCCTCGGGCACGGGATCACCCCGGCCGCCCGAGGGGCGGGAGGAATCACCCGGCGAGTCATAGGCACCATCGACCGAGACGCGGCACGCCTTGGCGTCGGAGCCCTGGTCCGGGATATGTACAGCTACTGGTCGCTCGTTAGTGCGCTGCGCGCACCGTGGCCAGAGATCGCCCGTGCCATCGAGGAAGAGATGCGCCTCTAGAGCACCCTGCATGGGTTTGCGTCTCCTGTCATCCACCAGAGGTATATGACAGCGAAGTCGGCCGTCGTCGAGAGAGCGCGACCGTGATCAGGCCGCCTGCGCCAGGTCATCGGCTCTGCGGCACGCGGCGGCCCGGCCTGCGGCTGCTTGCGCCCAGGAACGGGCAGCGGCCCAGAACGCAGAACGGTTCCACCAGGCACCGCCGTTGACGATCGGCACCGCGGTGGTCTCCCGGATCGCCCATTGCAGCAGGTTGCGCTCCCACTGCCGGGCTGCCGCTGCATCCGAGGTCGGAGCCCACCACACCACGGCGTCACGGGCGACCATCACACGGCTGAACGACTCCCAGTGGTTCGCCGTATGTGCCTCGCCTGCCCCGGCTTCGACCGCCTCATGGCCCTCGCGCACCCAGCGCAGCTCCTGCGCGCCGAGCCGACTGCGCAGGCTGTTCTTCCCCGAAGCCTTCCCGGTGTATAGCACCTGGTGGGTCAGCCGCGATGACCATGCGTACACGCCCCCCCAGGGCAGCGCACGGGCATCCGGGTCGAGCGGGTCGGAACATGACCACTCAAGTTCACCGGTGGTGACAGTGACGACGTCCTTGATCGCCTGCAGTGCCAGGACGTCCAGAGGTATCGGCATGCTTCGGGACGCTATCCGGCGCCAGCGACATCGCCGTCCCGCACCCGTGAGCAATCCGCAAGGTCCCTGCCGACGTCGTCACGGTCTCCGGCTACCACCGGCTTCAGATGGGCAGATCAGCCTCCCGTTGACCAGCCAACCCAGGCGACCCGAGAGCAGCGCATTGCACACGGCTGACTTCGCTGTCGAGGGACAGTTGTCCCCTGTCACCCGATCGGGCGTCTGACAGCGAACCCAGCTGCTTCGGCTGTGTATGACAGGAACCTAGTCGTGCAGCGTGAGCACTCGTGGGGCGCGACGAACAAGACCAGGCCCAACCGTTCGGCACGGAGGACAACATCGGTGACTGAGACCAATTGGCAGCTGGTCGCGGATGCGCTTGGCCATCTGTACGCCGGACCGACCGCAGAGCAGCATGCCATCGCCGACCAATTGAGGTTTCCTCTGGTGCCGGGCACACCCACCCCCGTCGCTGCCGCCCTGCTCCGCGCTCACCTTGCAAAACCACTGCGCCTGCGAGAGCACCCCCCGATCGACGAGCCGGAGTACTACTACCTCGCCCGCGTAGCAACTGAGACGAACCTGTACGTCCCAGTCCTCGAAGAGATAGGCAGCCGGGATCTTCTGGACGCGTGGCTCGAAGTCGCCTGGGCACGGCGAACGGTCCACCACCTCGAACGCCTACGCCCCGAGGTGGGTGATGTCGCCATCACCGTGAGGAGAAGGAAGCCCGAGGAGGACCGGTACGGGCATATCAGCTCGATCAGCCTCAACGGCCAGCTGAACTTCCGCGGTGGCCTCGGCAGAAGAGCGTGGCCCCACACTGTCAAGCGCGTCGCGAAGGTCAGCGACGCCGACCATGGCGAGCTTCTCACCAGGGCACGTGAGGAGGTCGCTGCCGAGGACCGGCACCCTGCGCGTGTCACCAACCGAGAGCTCGCGCTGCTCGACAACTGGAAGGTCCCCCGCCGCTCCTCGCTGGCGGACTGTCGAGCTCTCCAAGAGGCCCTTGACAGCGCCACCGAGGAACGGCCGATGCAGGTTGTTCTGGAGAACCACCCAGCACTCCTCGCCAACATGATCACGGGCAACCACGGGGTATGGGTCCGACCGCAGGTTCGTCTGGGCGACCAATACGTCTCGGACTTCCTCATCGCCAGTGAGACCTCGGCAGGGATGCGCTGGCACCTCGTCGAACTCGAATGCCCCACGGCGCGGCTCACCAACGTCGGCAACGGGCGCGAATCTCCCACACTGCGCCATGCCATTGAACAGATCCAGGACTGGCGCGAGTGGCTGAAGACCAATCTCCTGGCCGCCCGGGAAAAGCTTCCAGGCATCACCATGGACGCACGCGGACTCATCATTATGGGACGGGAGGATGGGACGGACAGAGCCCGCGAGATTCGGGATCGCCGGTCCGCCAATGACCGGATCGAGGTCCGGACGTATGACTGGCTCCTGCGCGCCGCCCGCCGCGCCGACTCTATGGCCCGGGGCCTGCTCGACGAGGAAACCGGAGACCTCGACCTGGACTAGTAGCAGGGACGTCGCTCGCGGACACACTCGGGCCCTTCAACGGCCCCGGCCTCACCCCAGTCGGCGCCGCTGATAATTCCCGTGGCCAGATCGACGACGCTCTCCACTACGCGAGATCACTGGGCTTGATCAACCGTGCAGCGGCACAACCGGTCTTGCCCAACCAACCAAGTCCGTGCAGGTCGGGAACCTTCAACGGACTGGATTCGATGGCAGCGGACAACAGTTGTCCTTTGTCATCCAATCGAGGCGTTTGACAGCGAACTCAGTCGTTTCGGCTTTTCTGACAGTGAATCTAGTCGGAGGGGTGATCACGCTGGGGGTGTCGAATGCCGGTATCGACAGGGGTGGAGAGCGCTGCCCCGTACATCGAGGTGTCGTGTCGTGTGGACGACAAGCGCGGGAGTAAGCGGCGTCGTCCGTTGCTGGACTGCGCGACGGCCAGGTTCGAAGACGCGGTGCCGGTCCGGCCGTTTCGGTGGTCGTGGGGTGGGCGCCATTTCCCCGGGTGGTACTGGGCGGCGACTACAGGGCAGCACGTCGGTTTCGAGTCGTGGTTGGAGCGGGACCGGCTGGTGCTCATGGACTTCGATCCTGCTGTGGTGGGGATAGCGTCCCAGCCGTTCTGGCTGCACTGGCACGACGGGGAACGTGAGCGTCGGCATGCCCCGGACTTCTTCGTACGCCGGGTCGATGGCTCGGCGGTGGTCGTCGATGTCCGTGCCGACGACTGGATCGCGCCGCGGGACGCCGAAGCGTTCGAATTGACGCGCAGGGCCTGCGCGGAAGTTGGGTGGAGGTTCGAGCGGGTGGGGACGCCGGAGGCAGTGCTATTGGCGAATGTCCGGTGGCTGTCGCGCTACCGGCACCCCCGCTGCCGACGGGAGCCGGTAGCAGCTCGGCTGTTGGAGGTCTTCTCGCAGCCGGGGCCGCTGATGGCCGGGGCTGATGGGGCTGGCGACCGGCTCGCGACGCTGCCTGTGTTGTTCCACCTCTTGTGGAAGCACGAGTTGTCGGCCGAGCAGATGGACATCGAACTGCTCGGGCCGCGCACGGTCGTGCGCCGGGCTGGCGGGAGTGCCGGATGACGAGCGAGGAGCGTCGGGTCCCGCCGACTGCGCGGATCGCGGAGTTCCCTAAGAAGGCTGCTGAACAGGCCCGTTGGTGGGAAGGACACATCCTGGAGGTGCTGCACGGATTGCCGCCGGATGCTCCCCACGGGGCAGTGCCGCGACCGGAGTTCGACCCTCGGCAACGTTGCCTGGCCGAGCGGGAGCGGGCCAAGGCCGCCGAGCTGACCGCGGCGGGCCATCGGATGACGGCCAGTGGAATCAAGCAGCGGCGCCAGCGTTATCAGCGCGACGGGCTGGTCGGGCTGGCGGACGGCCGGTCGGCCAAGAAGCTGCCGGACTTCGGCCAGATTTCCCCGTTGGTGGTCGAGGCAATGAGGCAGGCGATCGCCGAGACCACCGATGCCTCCTCGAGGACGGTCCGGTTCACCATCTGGCGGACGAAGGAGATCCTGGAGTCCCGCGAGGACGCCGACGGCATCGAATTGCCTACGGAGCGCACGCTTTATCGGCTGTTCGACAAGTTGGCGGTCGGCACGCACGCGACCGGTTCGGCGAGGACACGCCGTTCGTTGCAGGCGCGTCCGGCCGGCCCGTTCGGGGAAGTCCCGGCTGTCGCGCCGGGCGAGCTGATGCAGATCGACTCCACTCCGTTGGACGTTTTGGTACGGCTGGATGACGGCGTCGCGGAGAAGGTCGAGTTGACCGCGCTGGTGGACATCGCGTCCAGGTCGATCACGGCGGCAGTGCTGCGTCCGACGACGAAGGCGGCCGACGTCTCTGCTCTCCTGGCCCGCAGCATCACACCGGAGACGATGCGGCCGGGCTGGCCACAGGCGCTGCGGATGTCCCGGTCGGTCCTGCCGCACCGGCGGCTGCTGGCCCTGGACGAGCGGCTGGACCAGGCGGCGGCGCGGCCGGTGATCGTTCCAGAGACGATCGTCTGCGATCACGGCAAGGTGTTCATCTCACACAACTTCCGTGCCTCCTGCCGCTTCTTGGGCGTCTCGCTACAGCCGACACACAAGGCGTCGCCCTTCGAGAAGGGCGTGATCGAGAAGACGCTGGGATCGGTGGCGACGCTGTTCGCGCAGTTCGTCGCGGGGTACACCGGCCGCTCGGTGGAGCGCCGTGGCCGGCGTGTGGAAGACGGGCCGTTGTGGTCCTTGCCCGAGCTGCAGGACCTGCTGGACAAGTGGGTTGTCACGGTCTGGCAGAACCGGCCGCACGACGCGCTGCGCGATCCCAGCACGCCGAAGCGGGCGTTCTCGCCGAACGAGAAGTACGCGATGCTGCTGGAGTCGTGCGGCTACGTTCCGGCCCCGTTGAGCGGTGAGGACTACGTCGAGCTTCTGCCGGAGCGGTGGCACGCGATCAACGCCTACGGCATCCGGATCAAGCGCCGCACCTACGACAGCCCGGAGTTGAACCCACTGCGCCGTCAGCACTCCGGGGTCGCGGAGAAGAAGGGCTTGTGGGAGGTCCACTACGACCCCTACGACATCTCCCGGATTTGGGTACGCGACCGCCGCGGCGAGAGGGACCGGTGGATCACCGTGTTCTGGCGGCACCTGCACCGCGTCGGCGTCCCGTTCGGCGAGATGGCCTGGGATCACGCCCGCCGGCAGGTTCCGAACGGCAGCGAAAGTCAGATCGCGGAAGCGGCAGCCGCCCTGCTCAAGCGCGCCCACAACGGCCCTGGAAGCGAGAAGAGCCCTCCCGCCAAACGATCAAGGAAGGATCGCCGGGTCGCAGCCCGCACCCGAGCGACCGCCCCGAGCAGGGAGATTCCTGATCCACCGGCCGGGAGCGAGCCCATGGACGAGGACAGGGCGGACTCCGCGCTGGCAGAGGTCATCCCGCTGGGCCTGTTTGACCCGCTGGCCGATCCTTGGAGGCGCACGTGACCATCTCCAAACCGGCGGCCCGACGCACCGTGCTGCAGGAGACCGACGCCGAGGCCGACCGGCAGCTGAACACGTTGACTGGATGGCGCAGGTTCATCGACGGCCCACCCACTCCCCCGGTCTTGGCGTCGCGCAGTGCTTGGCAGCAGATGAACCCAGCCGAGCGGGATCTCTATGACGAGTCCCGCCTTGACCATCACGCTCGGATGCTCACCGTCGCCACCTCGTTCGTCGAGCGGACGGCGATCTGCGGCCGTCGTCTGGTGCTGCTGAACCGGCACGCGATCAGCGCCCGCCGCGGGCTGATCGTTTCCGGCCCGGCGGGAACCGGAAAGACCATCGCCATCACGCAGTTGGGGCGCTCCCATGAACTCCTGGACCGGGCCCGGCACCCTCATGCCACACACCGGATTCCGGTCGTCTATGTCACCGTCCCGCCCGCCGCGACCGCCCGCATGATCGCGACCGAGTTCGCACGCTTCCTGGGCCTGCCGGTGCGGGCACGCTCGAACATGACGGACATCATCGAGGCTGTCGTCGGTGTCTGCACCGATACCCGCACCGCTCTGGTGCTGGTCGACGAACTCCACAACATCTCGCTCACCAGCCGCCACGGCGCCGAAGTCGCCGACACCCTCAAGTACTTCTCCGAACGTCTGCCCGCCACCTTCGTCTATGCCGGCATCGACATCGACGAATCCGGGCTGCTGTCCGGGACACGCGGCGCCCAGATCGCCGGCCGCTTCACCCTGATCCCCTCCCGCCCCTTCCCCTACAACAGCGAATGGAAGGGCCTGGTCGCCGCCATGGAAGACACCCTGCGGCTGCACGAACACCGCCCTGGCACACTCACCGACCTGGATCGCTTCCTGCACAGCCACACCGGCGGCATGATCGGATCTCTCTCCCACGCCGTCCGCGGAGCCGCCCTCGACGCCATCCTCACCGGCACCGAGAAGATCACCAAGAAGAGCCTCCAGGCCATTCCGCTCGACCACACCGCCCACACCACGGCGTCGATGGCCACGAAGACCGCTACGTCGCGATGAACAGCGAACTTCCGCCCCGGTTCGCGCCGCTGCCGGTCCGAATCCGCCCCTGCCTCGGAGAATCCACCAACTCCTACATCCGGCGCCTGGCCCGCGCCAACCATCTCCAGCCCAGCTTCCTGCACTGCTATCTCTGCGGCCCACCGCAGTGGTTCGGCAGGCCGCTCCTCGAACACCTCGCCACCACCGCCGGCCACTCGCCCGAAGCACTCGAACGGGCTCTCGCCGACGCCAACTCCCTGGGCGGCACAAACAGACCACGCCGACGCCTCCCCAGGAGAAATCCCTTCCCCAGGCGCCAAGACCTGGCCCACCGCATCGCCCAAGAGGCCCTCAAGGGGACACAGATCCGCACGCTCGCAAAGCGCCACAACCTCCGCTGCTCGGACATCCGCTTCGCCCTGGAGGTCCCACGCCTGATCACCGCAGAGACGAGTCCGCTGACCGACCCCATCACAGGGGAACTCGCCGACCTGGTCGAGGGCATGATCGGCAGGAAGCTCAACGGAAGGCAGATCTGGACAGAACTCATGGATCACCACGACTACTTGGTCACATACGACAGCATCCGCCACTACATCCGATACACACGATCCCGAACAGCGTCAGCACGAGCAGAATCGTTGACATCCAACCTAGTCGGCCCAGGTCAGGGGGCTGCACACGACTACAGAACCGGCACCCGGCTCCGCCCCGCCGGGTCCTACCCGGGCCAGCCGAGGAGGAACTGAGCGCTCCGCTACAGGCGCGGGGTGGGCGCGATCCCGGCATCCGCGGTGGTGACCATCACCGAGCACAGCGTGCCCGGCCGGGCTCAGGGCATCGCCACGGGCCCGGACGGCAACGTCTGGTTGACCCAGCTCCAGGACGGCCAGCTCGGGAGGATCACCCCTGCCGGGGTGGTCACGGAGGACGACGTGCCGGCCGGGAACTCCACTCCGGTGGGGATTGCCGCCGGTGCGGACGGCAATCTGTGGTTCACCGCTGAGAACCTCAACATGATCGTGAACATGAGCACCAAGGGTGCGGTGAAGTACTTCAAGGTGCCCACCGGCGGCGCCAAGCCCTTCGACATCACCCCCCGGTCCGGACGGCAACATGTGGTTCACCGAATACAACAGCCACAAGATCGGGAAGATCACCCCTGCCGGGGCCATCACCGAGTACCCGGTGCCCACCGCGGACGCGCGCCCGGAGCAGATCACCACCGGCCCCGACGGCAAGATGTGGTTCACCCACGTCAGCACAAACAAGATCGGCGAGGCCACCACCAGCAGTTTCGTCGACGAGGTCAGCGAGACAGTCCAGCTGGCCCGGACGTCGCGTCGCTTCTTCGATCCGCCCGACAGGGATCAGGCCGTCGAGGACGTCGACGACGAACTGGGACGCGGGGCATCGCTTCGAACTCGTCTCGTGAGTCGTCGTTGAGCACCGTGGGCGTATCAGGTGACGGATGCCCAGCGATGGCTGGGCCCGCCGGTCAGTCGATGCCTTCGACGATGCGGAAGTCGCGCTCGAAGCCGTCGGGGAGGGCCACCAGCGCCTTCTGGTATGCCTCGCTCTCGTATGCCGCGACCGCCTGTTCAAAGCCGTCGAACTCGATCAGAACGACGCGTTCGGTGATTCCGGCCTCGTGGGCGACGACTCGACCGAAATTGGACAGGACGCGCCCGCCCCCAGCCCGGACAGCCAGACCCGCCAGCTCGTTGTAGTCAGTCAGCCTCTCAGGGTCGGAAATGGCGGGGTAGACACTGACCCAGTAGCCCTTAGCCATGGAAACCTCCTGTGTTCGGCCGGACACGTCCGACTTCGAATTGACACTCAGATCGATCGATCCCGGTGACGGGTACTGCGGTCAGTTGAATCGTCATACGCGCAGGTTAGGGCTTGATCCGCGGTCGAGGGAAAGACCGGTACGGGATAGACTCAGAACGAATCGTTATCAATCGGCAGGGAGAGCACGTGGCGCCGGATACGGTGAGCCTGCGGTACTTCCTGGTGCTGGCGCAGGAGTTGAACTTCACCCGCGCGGCCGCACGGATCGGTATCGCACAGCCCGCACTCAGCGCCCGGATGCGCCGATTGGAGGCGGAACTCGGTACGGCCCTGCTGGTCCGCAACACGCGTAGCGTCGTATTGACCACGGCCGGTGCGGCTTTGGCGGAGACCGCGCCGCCCGCGCTGGCGGCGCTGGACCGGGCATGGGACACCGCCCGGAGCGCGGCGGCCGGTGAACTGGGCACGCTGCGCATCGGATACAGCCTCAGCACCGGGGCCGAGACGGCACCGGCCCTGGTGGACAGGCTGATTCGCGGCAACAGCGGACTCGAGGTCGGCGCGGTCCCGATGGCGACACCGGAGATCTCCCCCGCGGTCGCCGACGGCCGCATCGATGCCGGGATCACCCGCGGTGAACAGCCGGGCCGTGGCGTGCGCCGGTTCCTGCTGCGGCGTATGCGCGTCGGGGTCCAGCTGGCGCAGCACCATCCGCTGGCCGAACACCCGGAGATCGAGATCGCCGACGCGGCCGCGTATCCGCTGCGACTCCCGGACCGTGCGGCCAACCCCGTGATCCACGATCAGCTGTCCGCACTGTTCCGAGACACCCGACCACACCCCCGATTCCACACGCCCGCAGTCTCTTTCGACATGTCTCAACGCGACCTGCGCGACGGGGTCACCCTCGCCCCTGCCGGAGAAGCCGCGGCCACGGTACAACCGGCCGGTCTCACCTGGCGACCACTGCGAGGCGCGCCCAGCCTGACGATCCACCTGGTCCTCCCACGCGAGCAGTCACCACTACACCGCCGCATCCGTGCCGTCGCCAAAACCCTGGCGCACGAGCTGCACTGGCTGCCGGACTGACGCGCAAGCGGTCAAGCGACACGGACGCCTGCGGTGGCGAGGCCGAAGACCCTGCGCCCGGCGGACTTCGCAGTGATGACGACGGCGGTCTTGCTGAATGTCCGACACGACCTCGCTACGCCAGCGGATCAGCATCCGATGATGGCCCCGGGTCCGGTCCGAGTCGTACACCGCGGCGACGTCCTCGCCCAGCCCGAGATCTCGGCGGATACCGCGCCTTCGCCGACGCCGAACCGGACAAGCACGGGTAACCGAGGAATCGTTGACATCCAACCTAGTCGGCCCAGGTCAGGGGGCTGCACACGACTAACTTCGATGTCAAAGGACAACAGTTCGCCGGGGGCAGACAGGAAAGACCCCCTGAAGGGCTGGTGCGCGGCGGCAAGCCATGTCAACGTACAACGCCCTGCTGGAAACCACCCCGAGCCCACGGAGGCGCCCCTGCACCCGCACCACGCCAGCGAACCCTCCTATCCTGTCTCGCCCGAACCGGTGTACTGGGTCACCCCGCGCCACTTGGCCGGCGATGACGACGCGCTCGCCGAGCGGATCGACGGCACCCTGTCCGACCTCGGCTGGCGTATGTGGCCCACCGCCCGCCACACCCTGCTGTACGTCAGCCCGGACGGGCTGTGCGGCGCCGAATGGGTCCTTGCGGCCTACCCGTTCGAGCTGGGCGGACTGCCGGTGGCCTGGCAACTGAGCGGCCGCCCGCATGCCGCCTCGGTGATGACCGCGTGGAACGCCTACTTCACCGCCGGTGTCCCGTACGAGGCGCTCGCCGACCTCCTTGTGGAGATCGACAGCCGCAAGACGCCCGCCGCCGACTTCGACGGGCCCGAGACCGTCCTCAGTGCGCTCTCTGCCCACGGCTGGCTCCGCGACGTCGACCGCCCCCGCACCACCGCCACGGATCCCGGATTCTCCTGCAGCGTCTCCCTGGAGATGGTGCCGCCGTTCATTGAGGACGCCGACCCGCGCCCCGACCTGGTGGGCTGGCAGACGTGGGCGGAACCCCTTCTTGGCGCCCCGTATCTGTGGTGCGCCAGCTTCAGCGCCAGCGTCCCCCACGACCTGGTCGCCGCGTTCGCCTCCTCGCTCGCCTCGCCTGCCCCGGTACCCCGCCGCACCGTGCCCGAGGGCGCCGAGGGCCGGCTCACCGTCGTCCGCCGCAGCTGACGACCTCAGCCCTCCATTGGAGCCGCTGGTGTGCGGCTGGTCGCTATCTCCCTGAGCGGAGGCACATTCCCGTGCCCGCCAGACAACAGAGAGGAAGAGATCTTGTTCTTTCGACGTGCTCGCGAGGACCGTGCATTTTGTGAAGTCCAGCGCGCGGGCTACGAGTTGCTCCTGCAGTTCCAGGCCATGCAGCCGTGGCCCGACGTCCCCGAGCAGGCCGTACCGGCTCCGGCTGCGGAGGCAGCGGTAGCGGCCGATTTCCTGCCGCCGGAGTTGCGGGTGCCGTCGCGGCAGGAGGTGGCCGGGCTGATGATGCGCTGGCAGCAGCCGCTCGTCATCGAAGGTGAGGTCCGTACGTGCCCGGGCTGCGGGGCGTACCGGGACTGGATCGTCTTCTGCCTGCGCGACGACTCGGTCTGGCTGCGCTGCCGGGCCGGCCACGAGACGAAGGAGCCCGGTCTGGATGCGGCCTGGTACAACCGCAACTCAGGTCCGGTCGACCGGTTCCACCCCAGCCTAGAAGAGGGCCTGCGCCACCTCGGCCACTGAACTCCTGAGCCCCCTCCACCCCTTCGCACTGCCGGTACTCGGAGGCCGGCCTGGTCAACCTGTCCGTTTCGCAGACCATCATGGGGTTCGCATGCGCCTTCACGCCACGACCGTCCTCAGCCTCAGCGCCCTCGCCGTCCTTGCCCTGACGGGCTGTTCGACCGGCAGCGCTGCTCCCATCCGCCCGACCTCCCCGGCGACCGTCTGGGTGCACCCGGATGGCGTGAGTGCCCCGGCGTCCGCTCTGCTGTCCTCGGCCGCGTTGGCCAAGCGGCTCTTGGACGAGAGCGATCTGGGAGAGGGCTACACCCGCACGTCTCAGCCCTCGGCGCAGCACGACGACGTGACCGTGGTCGGCTGTCCGGCGCTGGAGAAGCTCGGCAGCGACGCGGCCATCGGCTCTGGCCTCGCCTTCACCTGCAGGGCGAAGCCGGCCTTCACCCACACCGACACCAGCTCCTCCGAGATCAGCGAGGAGCTGTACAGCGACAGCGCCGCGAAGCTGTCCAAAGGCGTGGGGAAGGTCTTCGACGCGATGCTCTCCTGCCCCAACTATCAGGTGACGTCGGGCAGCGCCGTCATCGACATGAGCACCGCGAGGTCAGCGGCGCCGGACCTCGGCGATGAGCGGTGGAGTCAGCTGCTCACCTTCTCCGTCGGCGGGCAGCGCAGCGTCGTCAAGCAGACGGCGATCCGTGTCGGCAATATCCTGGTGGTGGTCTCAGGCAGTCCCGGCCTTGTCGACGCCCACGTGGCCAAGGCCGTTGCCAAGGGGCTGCGCGCACGATGACTTCGAGTACGTGAAGGGCCGGTGCCCGGGCTTTGTCCCGGCCACCGGCCCCTTCGTCATGTACGTGTGTGGGCGGCGTTGTCCCTTGTCAGAAGGTGTATGCGGTGAACGGACGGAGGGGCTCTGTCACGGCGCCGATCAGTTGCTCGAGCTTGGCCCGCTCGTCCAGATCCATGCTGTCGATGGCGTTGCCGAAGGTCTTCTCTTCGAGCTGCTCAAGGAAGGGTTCGAGGAACCGGTCCAGGATCTCGGGGGCTTCATACCACGAGTGCAGGTACTCGTGGTAGCGAAGTGTCTGCGCGTCCGCCTCACGGATCTCTTCGAGGGTGGCCTCGTGAGCGATGCTGTGTTCCTCTTCGGTGATGGGCCTTCCGTCGAGGTGGAACCAGCCATCGCAGCTGTAGTCGTAGTGCAGGTCACACAGCAGGATGACGACATGGGGGTTGGGGCCGGTGTTGGGAATGCAGGTGCTCCCTTCAGGGGTGGGTGGGCAACACAAATCGTTCGGAGAATCACCGGTTTCGCTAACCAGGGTTGTGCGGCTACTCTCCGCGGCTCCGTCTCGGAGATAGCGCCAAGGCGCAGAGTGCGTGCTCACCGTGACCGGCCAGGGCGGGATGGCGGTGGCGTGTATGCGGCTCGGGCGCCGGGGCCGGGGGCGTGCCGGTCGCCTAGGCGTTGAATGCGCCAGACGAGGACTTCGGATGCCGACTTGGCGTCATCCAACGAGCGTTGTCGCGCTGCCTGTTGGAGCACGCTGGCAGGGTTGTGGCCGGCGGCTTCCGCGGTGGCGAGAGCGGCGGTGAGTGCGGGCCAGGCGGCCTCGGCGAGGATCTGCTCGGTGTGAGAGGGCACGACCTCGTGCAGGGTACGGGCGTACCGGTGGACGGCGCCGTCGGATGGGCGGCGCCGCGCGAGCGCGGTGAGGGTGGCGGGGGCGATCTGGTCGTAAGCGCCTTGCAGGTGGATGAGGGTCTGACGCGCGGCGGCCACGTGGTGGTCGTGGTGGCGCAGTGCGCTGCGGCGCTGGGCGGCGAGGACGACGAGGATGGCGGCGTCCAGGAGCATGGCTAGGCCGGTGTGGTCGCCGGGCTGGTAGCGCATGCCTTTCAGAGCGGCGCGCAGGACGCGGGCGTGCTGGTGGTCGGCGCGGGCGCGGGTGTGGGCGGCGTGTTCGAAGGTGAGCGCGGCTCGCTGGAGTTCGGCCTTGAGATGGGCGGGGGCGTGGGCGGGTAGGGCGTAGAGGAGGTCGCCGAAGACTGTCAGATGGGCCTGGGCGGCGTCCTCGTCGGCCTGAGCGAGGTGGTGGGGGATGCGTTCTGTGGCCGCGGTGGCCTGGTGCCATGCGTTGGGGCGGCGCGGCCCAGCCGGTGTGGCGGCAGGCGTTTCGGCGGCGGCGAGACGCTTCTGGATCTGGGGGAGGGACAGGTCGGTGGCGAGTTTGGAGCCGGAGTACCAGATGGGCGGGTGATCGTCGGGCAGGGCGACCTTGTAGCCGCCGAGGTCGCCGGAGGGCAGGGTGCGGGTTTCGACCTGGACGCCGGCGTCGGCGAGCAGGTTGAAGAAGTCGTCCAGGTTTTGGGCGTGGGAGAGCGCCGCGCGCACAGTGTGCCGCAGCTGCTCGCGCGCCGTCGTGGCGCGGCCTTGCCGTTTGGCTTTCTCCTGCTCGGCGCGAGTGGGGCGCTTCGCGGCCGGGGTGCCAGCGGCCGCTTCGGGACCGCGCGGTACTTGGGTGAGGCCGAAGTCCTTCTCGATCGCCATGAGTTCGGTCATGGCGCGGTGGTAGTCGTTCCAGTTCCGCGGTGGACGCAGGTCGCCACGGACTTTGGTGGCGACGATGTGGATGTGGTCGTCCGCGTGGCGCACGGCGACCCAGCGGCAGCCGTCCGGATCGCCCTCCGGTGCGATGCCGGTCGCGTGGACCATGCGGCGGGCGATCGTCGCCCACTCGGCGTCGGCGAGGATGCGGTCCTCCGGCGCGGCGCGCACCGAGCAGTGCCACACGTGCCCCTCGGGGGCCTTGTCGCCGGCCTGGATGACGCGCAGGTCGAGGGCTTTGGTGAGCTGGCCGAGGCGCTGTTTGTGACCGGGGCTGTCCCAGGGGCCGGGGTCGGGGATGAAGCCGTCCCAGGAGGCAACGATGTGCTGGTCGGTGTGCTCGTTGGCGCGGCCCTTGTCGAAGAGGTAGGCCAGCACGCCGTACGTGTTGTCGCCTGGCTTGACGATGTTCGCGATCACTCAGGCCGCCGCCTTCTGCTCGGCTGCCCGGAAGGCGGCGTCGTCGATCGCCCGGACTGTGTCGTGGGCGGTGGCGAGCAGGCGGTCCGCTCGGTGAAGGATCGCGGCGTCCACAGGGTGTGGATCGCCGTCCGCGTTGAGGCGGCGGGCGATCTGGTTGACGTTGTTGCCGATCCGGGCGATCTGCGCCCGCATAGTGGCGAGCTCGTCGACCGCATCGTCGTAGACCGTGCGCTCGGCAGCGACGGTGATCTCACCGCGGACGCGGGCCATGGTGGCGTCGGCAATGTAGCGGGCCATGGTCACGTGAGCGGTCTTCGCCGACGACTGGATGTCGTGCTTCTCGTGCGGCGCGAAGCGCGCGGTGACGTGCTCGCAGCGCTGCGCATCGAGGTTCGCGCGGCGGTACGGCGCACGCTGCGTGGCCCCAACGGAGGGATCGGCAGGCTGCTCGCAGGCGCCCACCCGCTCCTGCTCCGGCACGCCCTCGTGCCGGAGCTGCTCCTCCGCCACCCCCGGGGCGGAGGAGTCGGCGATGGACCGGCCTATGGACGGTCCATCGCCATTGCTTGCTGCCGTCGAGGTGGGCGTGGTGATCTCCTCTTGGGCGTCTTGTAGTTCGTGGTGCGAGTCGTGCATTGAGTGGTTTTCCTTGGGCGTTGGGGATGGTCTCAGTGCGGGTGGCCGACGGGTGCCGTCTGCAGCTCGGCCTTGACGGTGCGGACCACATCACCGGCGGTGTCGCTGGCCACGCTGTAGCCGTCGTTGCGCACGGCTTCCTCCAGTAGGTCGCGGGAGAGGCGTCCGTGCTCTCGGTAGATGTCACGGGCGTACTTGTTGAGGAGGTCCCGTGTCGCGCGCGGTTTGGAGCCCGGGCGCTTCGATTCCGCCCGCGAGGCCGTGCTCGGATCGTTGCCCGGCGGATCCTCACCCGGTTTTCGTTCCGGGCCGACGGTGGTGCGGGCGGGCTGTTGCGGGCGGTTTTCGGGCTGGGGGCGGGCTGCCCGGTCGGCGGCGTCATCGCCCGTGACCTTGGAGGGCGGGCGGCCCGAAATTTCCGCCCGCTCTCTTGCCGTGGCCCGCGGGCGGGCCGTCGCGGAGCCGCCCCTGGTACGCACGGGGGGTTCGGGCCAGCGCGCGGGCAATGGCTTGGAGGCCAGGGCAGCGACTTGTTGGCGGGTGGCGAGCTTGCGCAGCAGCAGCTCGTCCTGGCGTTCGTCGCGGTCGACGTCAGCCTGCTCCATGGCCTGGTGCAGGCGGCGGGTGAGGCGCCGACCTCGCCACTTGGTGAGTTTGTCGGGCGGCATAGTCTCTGCCCGGAGGATCAGGGTGACGGCCCGGTCGAGGGCGCGGTCGCGGATGATCCGGGCGGCATCCGCGTCCCGGTCGGTAATCCCCAGACGAGCCAGCAGCCGTTCGCGTGCCTGGCGGGTGAGGACGGCGGTCAGGCTGCGGGAGTCGGCGTGCGGGCTGCGGTGGCGCAGTTCGATGCCCATGGCCAGGTGCCAGAGCACGGCCGCCAGGACCGGGCCGACGAAGGCCCGCACGGTTCCGCCGACCAGCCCGGACTCGGCGTAGGCGGGCACGATCTGCACCCCGGTGATCACCCAGGTGAGAGTGCCGGGCACCCCGGACGCCTGCTTCGAGCCGTTGAGGTTCGCCCGCGCCATCAGCGCGGTGGCGAATAGCGCCAGTTCGGCAGCGGCGAACATCGCGGCGCGCTCGATGGTGCCGCCCATGTCGAGGTAATCGGCGGCGAAGCGCCAGCTGGTGTCCGCGCTGTAGGCGGTGCAGCCGATCGCGGCGATGGCGGCGACCGGGATCGCCGCGGTGCTACGGCGCCGTCCAGCGCTCGGCTTCCGTAGGTACCGCTGCAGGGACCATGCGGCGGACAGTGCGACGACGAGCAGGACCACGATGGCCGCAGGCGCAGGGACCCAGTGCGGCAAGGTAGGCATGCCGACGTTGTTGGCGCTGATGAGCGTGGTGGTGCGAGGTGTCATGCAGAGGCTCTCCAAGGGGCCCGCGCGTTCGAGGGCAGGCGGAAGCGCGGGCGGGCGAGGCGGTGAGAAGGGGAGGAACCGCGAGCCGTTCAGGCAGTGGGCGCGGTTCGGCGTCGGTCGGGGCCACTGAGGATGACCCGCTCGGTCATCTCGGCGAGGCGCGAGGCGACGCGGTCGCCGAGGGCGGTGCGGAGCTCGGCGGTTGGGAGGTTGGTGGTGATGAGGGTGGGGAGCATGTGCTCGTACCGGTGGTTGATCAGCCGGTAGGTCAGCTCCTCGGTCCATTCGCTGGTCTTGGCCGCGCCGAGGTCGTCCAGGACCAGTAGCGGGCAGCGAGCCAGCGTCTGCAGCTCACGCTCGCCGTCGTGGCCGGCGCGCGGGCGGAGCCGCGCGTGGAGGTCGGCGGAAGTGGTGGCCTCCCAGCGCAGACGGACGCCTCGGGTGAGGAGGGCGCGTACAGCGCCGTACGCCTGGTGGGTCTTGCCCGTACCGGTGGGGCCAGCGATCAGCAGCGAATGGCCCTCGGCGATACCGGGTCCGCTCGGGCCGGGACGCCCAGCCCTGGCGATCTGGTCGGCCCAGACGGTGATCTGGGGGTGGTCGGCCAGGGCGCGGCGGTAGCGGGCGGGGATACGGGCGTCGGCGAGCTCCAGGGCGGTGACGGCCTCGGGCGCCGGCTCGTGGGCGGCAGCGGCGGCGGGGGCGATGCCGCGGTTGGCGAGGATCGTGTTGAGCCGGTCGGCGAGCGGGCCGACTCGGTGGGGTTCTCGGGTGAGGGTGGTGGTCAGAGCTCATCTCCGTAGGCGGCGACGACGTCGGTGGGGTTCGTCCATGCCCGGTAGGCGGCGGGCGTGGCGGAGGATCCGGCGTTCATGACCTCGTGGACGAGGCTGGGCAGGACGCTTGGGGACAGGCCCTTGGCCCGATGGCGTTCGAGAGCAGCCCGGAGATGGGTGGGGGAGACGCCCTCGTCGAGCAGCCTGCGCACCTGTCCGCCGAGACGGTTCAGGAAGGCGTCCGGTGGGCGGTGGTTGCACGCCGTGACGTACTCGCCAAGGAGCTGTTTGGCCGAGACGGTGTTGGGCGCGTGGGCGCTCGCGCCCCCCGAAGGGATATCTCCTAGATCCACGGTCCTAGGTCCTAGATCCGGACGGTGAGACGTCACTGCTGCCTCACCGAGCGCTCCCTGAGCCCTCACGGCAGACTCCGCGAAACGCTCCTGACCTGCGACTTCGCCATCGTGCCCGGCATTCAGCGCGGACTCACGGACCTCGCCGGAGCCCTCAGGGAGGACTGCGTGAGGCATCAGGGAAGACTCCGTGACACCGGCTTCTACGGCAGGCGCGTCAGCGACCGAAGCGTCATGAACCGGGCAGCCCGGGAGGCGGCTCTTGCTGGCCCGGTTGATCTTCTGATGCTGATGCCAGGTCACGACATGCAGGTACCGCTTGTGATCCGGCCCCTTGTAGCGGCAGATCAGCCCGGCGTCGGCGAGCTGACCGAGGTCCGTCTCGACATCGGACGGAGTGTGCTCCGGGCGCAGCACCCACAGCTGCCCGGTGATGATCGCGGCGTGGTCGCGATGGCGGCCCTGGTCATCGGCCTGGGTGAGCAGGCCGAGGAAGGTCCGCTCTGCTGTCAGGGAGACGGCGGCCAGGGACTCGGAGACGAACGCTTCGGGCTTGATGGTGCGGATTCGTGCCAAGAGCGGGGCGGTCCTCACTCGGTGGCCTGTGCGTGGACATCACGGCTCACCGTCGGTCGGGGCGGGATTCGAGGGGGTGTTGGCGCGGACGCGCGCCGGGAAGCGGTTGCGTTTCCGGGGGTGTCGTCAACATAGCCACACCCCAGTCGCGCAAGTCCAGCCCTATCCGGCGCAATCTCTCACGGCAGAAAGGCTGCGAGAAATGGGGCTCGGTGGCGGGCGGGAGCAAAACCGTAAGGCACGATCGCCGGTTGACCAAATAGTTGCCCGGACTGCAGAGCCAGAAGCGTCACATCGGCAAGCCGTTGACGGGCCGTAGACGGGGAAGCTACAACACAACACCCCACGTCAGAGCCATGAACGATGCACTGTCCCGTGCCCCTTCGGACCCCCGGGAACCGCATCTCGGCGAACGACGCGGGGGGCAACATAGACCACGATCGCCGGTTACCCAAACCGGCGAATGGACCTTTCAATTGGAGTCATGCCCCCACGCCCATTGGAAGTCGGACCCGCAGGAATGCAGGCGGCCCGCACCATCGAAATCCTCCGAACCGAACGCGGCCTGTCACAACGCCAGTTGGCCGGCCGCGTGACCTCCCTCGGCCACCCGATGTCCAACACCATGCTGTCCCGCATCGAGCGCGCCCAACGGCGATGTGACGCCGACGACCTCGTCGCGATCGCCGAAGCGCCCCTCGTCTCGCCTCTCGTGCTGCTGCAGGGGCCGACCATCACGTGACGAGGCCCGCCTAGCGCGCTGACCGAGCACGCTCCCGCCCAAGTTAGGACCCGCCCTTCTTGCACCACTCCGAGATACCCCCTGCCCTCGTGCGACTTTCCGGCACAGAGGGCGGAGCCCCCTTGCCTCGTCTCTACCGACCCGAAGAAATGGCCGAAGCCCTCGGCTGTTCCGCCTGGTGGGTCAAGGACCGGGCCCGACGCGGACTCATCCCGCACACCCGCGTCGGCCGCGCCTACCGCTTCACTGCCGCACACCTCGCCGAGATCGTCCGCCTCCACGAAGAGCGCCCGAAGCGATCCGTCAGCAGCGCGTCGGCGAATCGGGCAGCGACAAGTCCTCCCGCTGCACCGAGTCGCGCCTCTCGGCCGCCTGGGCCGACTACGGCTTCGACGACAGGGCGTCTGCGGGCTCGACCGCCGCGCCGCACCCAGTACGAGACCGTCGCGTAGCGCGCCCGCGCCCAGTCGCAAACCAAAGAGCAGGGGAGGAAAACGGAAGTTGGGTTTCGCGGAGAAGCGCGGAAACTACTGGCGCGGCCGCTACAAGACCGCGCCTGGCAAGCACCTCACGGTCGTCGACGACAACGGCAAAGCGATCCGGTTCGCCACCAAGGGCGAGGCCCAGCGCGCTGCGAGCGAGGCCGAGAACAAGTACCGGCGCGGTGACTGGCGGGACCCGGCACTCGGCCAGGAGACCTTCGGCGAGTACGCGAACCGCTGGTACGAGGCCCAGGACCTGGCCGCCTCGACCATGCAGAACTACAAGCGCCACATCGAGGAGCACCTGCTCCCCGACTTCGAGGACAAGGCGCTCGCCGGCATCCTGCGCACGGACGTCGACCTGTGGGAGAAGAAGGAGAAGGCCGTCTACGCGGCCTCCAGCGTCAAGACCTGGCGCTCGACGCTCCATCTGATCTTCGAGGATGCGATCGACGAGGGCTTGATCACGTCTAACCCGGCCGCCAGACGGCGCGGACGCGGCAAGCGCGCCGGTCGCTCCCGAAACCGCGGCCCGGAGAAGGTCGTCACCGACCCGCTCGGCATCCTGCTGACCGCCGAACGAGCCGCCCTGCTCTCCGGCCGCGATGACGAGTTCGTCGCCGTCGTCCTCAAGGGCTACACCGGCATGCGCTGGGGCGAAATCGTCGGCCTGGAGACGGAGTTCGCCCGCCCCGGCTCCGTTCGTGTCGAGTGGCAGCTGTACGAACTCGACACCGGCGAGCTCGTGCGGTGCCCGCCCAAAGACGACAGCTACCGCAAGATCGATGCGATGGACTGGCTGTCGGCCCTGGTCGCCAACCACGTCGCCCGTACGAAGCCGAAACCCTGCCCGTGCCACGGCAAGACCTACGTCTTCCGCGGGCAGGGCACGGCCCGCACCGGCGGCCACCAGGGTGCGAAGCTCGTCGACGTCGCACGCCGTGCCGAAGTCTCCACGGGCACGGTGTCCAACGTCCTCAATCACCCCGACCGCGTCACCGAAGCCAAGCGGCTGAGGGTGGAGCAGGCGATCGCGGACCTGGGGTTCGTGCGGGGCGGCGTGGTGTCGGAGCACGCTGCCCACTGGCGCCGAAACGGCTTCGGGACGTGGCTGTTCACTCCAGCAGTCTCGGGCTGGTACCCGAAGAAGGCGCCGCAGGAGGCCCGCCCCGTGCCGGTCCTCGGCGAGCCGTGGCCCGGTGTCCCGGCGCGGGGACGCGGTGCCAGCGACCGGGCCGATGCCTGCTGGCTCCCGATCGCCAAGGGCCTCACGCCCCATGGCCTACGACACACCCACCGGACCGTGATGGAGGACCTCGGCACCGAGAAGGTCCTCATGGACGAACGCATGGGCCACATCGACGGCTCCGTCTCCGCGCGCTACGCCCATGTCACTGCCGGCATGCGCAATCGGCTCAAGCTTGGACTGACCGAGCAGTGGAACACGGCCCTCGACGTCCGGCTTGCTATGAGCCCCACATCGTCGGTGCGCGTCCTCGACGAGCTTCTGCGTTTGCGGAGGCTTGCTCCCCATAGCGTTGGCTAAGTTGGTTGGGCCCGGCGCCGAATGCTCGGTGCCAGGCCCAACGCGTCTCCAGTCGGAGGCGGAGAAGTTCTCCGTCAGCCCTCTGCAGCACAGGTGCGTTTGGCGGTGCCCCAATGGTCAGGGTGCAGTACTGCGCAGATCGTCTCCTGGCCGGCCCGTCCGCTGCTTGAAGGCGACTACCTTTCCATCCGCTCTTGGCTGGCCGGAACGAGTAGCTGAGGTGTTTGCGACGGGTTGCGGAGCGATGGACCGCAGGATCGTCGGCTGGATCGCCAGCTGGTCCGACGCGCGTAGATACGGTTTGTCCCCGTACTGGCGCTGCAGGAGGCTCCAGAGGAGCAGGGGAGCCTCCTGTCCTACCGACACCGGCTCCTCCTTGCGCCAGCCCCGCTGAGTGAGCTGCACATATAGAGACCGCTTGCGACTGTCGTCGATGTGACCAACCGCGGCACCACGAAGGATCAGGGCCTGCATCGACACCCCCCATGTCTGCTTCCGGCGAGCGAAGCCCTCCAGGGTCAGACGGTCCGTGATTTCCTCCCGTGCCCTTTCGTAGGGGACAAGCAGGGCGCCCGCGAACCTGTTTGCTTCACCCTCGGGATCTGCCGCGCGTGGCCTGAAGGTGTGGAGTACAAGGTGACCGAGTTCATGAGCGAGTGTGAACCGGTCCCGGTCGCCCTGTGCGCCAGGAAAGTAAGCGATCAGCGCGGTCTCTCCGATGCCAGCCCAGTATGAAACGCCGAAGTGCTTGTTCGTCGGGCTGACTGAGTCGCCCGTTGGATCAGGCAGCACGATGGGGGCAACCGCGATACCAGCGCGCTCAAGCGCACGTGTGAGGTGAGGGATGGGCTTGTCTGGGGCTAGGCGCAGGGCCTCGCGCGTCTGGGCTGCCAGCTCCTCAATATCGTCTTGCGACAGGGCTGGTGTGCTGGCGAACGGAAGTGGCGGGGCCGGGTAGCCGGCCTTGTTGGTGATCTCCTCTGTCACGCGAAAGCTCTCGCCGTAGAACGCGCTGATTCGTCGGGTGACAGTCCGGCTCGCAGTTGCCATCTTGCGAAAGCGCAACGAGTCCAGTGGTACGGAGGAAGGCTGCGCGTAGAAAAAGCTCATCGGCGTATCGGTGGCTTCAGCAATCACGCGCAGCCGGTCCTCTGCTGGCTCGCGTGCACCTGTCTCAACCTGCGAGGTCCAGCTTTGGCTGATTCCTGTCAGGCGGTGGAGGTCGGCACCGGTGAGCCCGAGGAGGTCGCGGAGTGTCCGCAGCCGCTCACCAGGGGAAGCCTCCAGTGCCGTCGGCATCGTTCGTCTCCTCATCCGGAAGTTCGAGTTCCAGACCTTCATCTTGCGGCTCGAAGTGAAGGTCCCGCAGGTCGGATGCACTGGCGAGCAGCGGAAAATCAAGATCGACAAGCTGTTCTTTGCCGAACCGCCACGCTCCGATGGTCCGTACTACCCGGAACAACGGTGCTCCTTCGGCATCGATACGCCAGAGGATAAGCAGGTCGTTGTCTTCCGGCCCCATCAGGGTCGGCTGTCCGAACTTCGTCAACGGGCGATTCTGGTAGAAGGCGCGCCGCTGACGGTTCGGCCCAGGGGCCGGGACGTGATCGTCCCTGAAGCCATGCAGCAGTCGGGTGCAGTACTCATCGTTCGTAAGCCACAGCTCGCCATTCCGGCGGTGGTTGCCGCTGAGCTTCCAGTCGCCGAGCTTGGTCGCCGCTGTACCGAGGCGGTAGTGGACGAAGGCGCGGGTCATGTGCGTGCGTATCCAGCCGTAGGCGTGGCCGTTCATCTCGGGCACTTGGGCCCGCTGGTGCTGAACAGCCCACGCGAAGGCGTCGTGAAGGGGCTCGCAGAGCTGCGCGGTGGCGTCGCGGATGTGCGCGACCTCATCCTTAATCACGTCCGTGAAAATATCACGGGAAAAGTTAAGGGTGTAGGTGGTTACTCATCAAACGCCTTGGGAAGCAGGGGGCCTGACGGTCCATAGAGTCCGGGTCTGCGGGGCGCGCGCCCAAGCTGTGCCCTGCTGTACGGGCCCGATCACGTGGACCAACGGCGTGTGTCATGGGGTTCGACCAGACGTATGCGGTCGCCCAGGAGGACAGGGCTGAGGCCGATTTCGCGCACAGCTATAGCTCGCTGGGCAGGGGTAGCAGCGTCAGTTCGCTCTCGCAGGAACGGTGAATGCTCGCCGACGGGTCCATCAGACCTGGCTCAATAGGCACATGGAGATTGGCGAGCACTGGGCATACCGCGCGAGGCCGAAGGAACTGGGTAGCGAGGTCCGCCAGGTGGAGGTCGTACGCGTGGGCGGCCCTGGCAGGTCTGGCTGGATCCACGTGCGGTTTCTCGAAGGCGACGCCGCTGGCCTGCAGGAGTGGGTCAGCTCCGGTTCTCTCGTAGCGCCGTGGGCGGATGTCGATACGTTCCGCGCGGACGACGCGGCGGAGTTGGCGCTGGTGGAGTCCTCTCGTCACGTCCGGGGCAGCACGGAATTTGAGGCCGCCCGCATGATCCTCGGATTCGTCCGCCCGAAGAACAGGCTGCGTCTGCGCCGAACGGTGGCGGACGCAGGCGTCCTGGAGCTGAGCCGCCTCGACGAGACGGCACCGCTCATCGGCATGGACGCAGCCGAACTCCGCAGCGACGCCATGGTCTACGAGAACCGTCACGGCATGTGCCTGACAGGGTGGTCGGTCACCGAGCGCGTCGCTCGCCACGTGGCCAGCCGCCTCGCCGACGAGATCCTTCCGGAGGTCGACCGCAAGCAGCAGGACATCGAGCAGGAGCGCGCCCAGCCCTCCTGGTACTCCTACAGTCGGCGGGACGACCGGAAGCTGGACGCGGAGGCGGCTGTCCTGCGAACTGTCCGGGCCTGGTGCGGCGAAGACAAGGCCGACCGCTACGACGAGTTGGTCGCCCTGCGCACCGAGGTCATCCGGCTCGGGGAACTCGTGGAGAAGGCGGTCAAGGCCCTACGCGACCGAGGCCACGGCGTCATCGCCTCCACCATTGAGCGCGACCTTGGCGTCCATATCGCCACCCTTGATCCTGATGTGCGTCGATGACGCCTCGCCACGGGTCCGGCTCTGGCTTGGGCGGCGCCGGCTGGGCCGGAGGCTTCTCCTTCTCCGGCCGTTCCGGGTGCCACCCGTCGAGGAAGGGCCGCAGTTGCTTCTTCGTCGGCTTCGCGTGGAAGTCGAGTGAGGCCAGACCCTGACCGTTCCTGGTGGGGTCGAGTCGATTGGCCTCCGCATGCCCCCAGGCCGACCACTCCCGCAGCCGTTCGGCTTCGAGGGCCTCTTCTGATGCGGCGGCGACTTCATCCAGCGCGGCACAGAACGCCCGGATCTCACCTGCGGCCCGCCACTGTTCAAGGGCCGTGCCGAAGTGTTCGACCCGTACCGCGTGAACTGCCTTGTCCGAAGCCGCACTTACTGCGGCCTCCCACTCGCGCCGCTCGCGCTCCTCCCGCTCGGCCTCCAGCCGCCGGCGCTCGGCCTCCTGACGCTCTCGTTCCTCTCGCAGGCGCTGTTGCTCCGCCTCACGTTCCAGCCGAGCCCGTTCCTGTTCCTCCGCGCGGGCCTTCAACGCCCGGAAGACTGAACCGATCTGGTCCTCCAACGGCTTCTTGGCGGTGTCGGCCCACTCCTTCTTCCAGCCGTAGCTGTAGCCCGATTGCTGGCTGACCAGCAGCTCCAGTTCGCCGGACGGCTCGAACTTCTGGGCCGGGGTGACGCGTTGCCAGTCGTACGTACGGCGGCCCGGCTGCTTGGGGACGTACCGGACCGGCTTCTGCCGTTCGCGGAAGCTGACCTCGTACGTCCTGCCATGGACGGTGAGCAGCGGCCTCGGCTGCCTGCGCTTCTTGGACACCGCGATCTCGCCATGGCGCGCGAGACCTTGCTCCGCAAGGAGCCGGAGCAGCGAGAGCACCCGAGGCAGGACCTCCTCCGAGATCTCGAAGGCGCTGTGGTCTGCCCTGACTGCGGCGAGCACGTCCTCGACGTCGGTGATCACACGGCTGCGCGCCAGCCGGATCCGGTTCCACTCCGTCTCGTCCTCACCGGTCACCCGGAGCAGACCGAGGAAGAAGTCCCCCTTCGCCCGCCCGCTGTACTTCAGGTGGTATCCCTCTGGAGCGCACTGCCGCGCTGCGTCGAAGGCTCTGCGATACCGAGCTCGTTCCGCCTCGCTGGGGTTCGGGATCCGGAGGAATCGTCCGGCTTCCTGCACCTGCGCGATCAGCGCCGGGCCGACTGCCGCTGGTGACGGGCGCGGGGGCTTCATGGCACGCTGCGGGGCCGACTTCGTTTCGTGCAGGGGAGCTTCATCCTGCTGAGGGCGAGAGACAGCCGGTGCCTTGGCTCCACGCGCCGGCGAACGAGGTTTGCGTGGAGCTGGCTCCGGGCGGTCAGGATGATGCCCGTGCTCAAGGTAGAAGCGCCCTGCGTCGGTGATCTCCGCCTGCCACTTCCCGCTCTGCTTGGGCATGGTGATCAGGCGCCGCTCCTTGAGCGCGCGGGCGGTAAGCGTGAGCTCGGGGCTGTCCGACGTAACGGGGTCGGTTCCGTCGCCGATGCGGCTGAGGAGTGCGAGCTGCCGGTCGTTTAACGGGGACCATGGGTGCATGGCGATCGTCGTACCGTCTGTGACCACTGCGGCACAAGCCGCACAGGGCTACTCGTCCGCCCTCGGCGGTGCCAGTCGCGTTTGAGGGCATTCAGCTGGACCGAGCGGCTGGCTGCACGCTGACCTTCGGGTCTACTAGGCGCCTGTTGAACATCCCGGGCCGACGAAGTGGGGTCCCACGAGGTCAACGGGGGCCAGTGCGTCACCATCCGGCGCCTCTAGCATCCCGGTCTGACAATCGGGCCCTGGGATCAGGCGATTCCGGTCGTTCACCGGCTGCGACGTGAGTTGTTGAGCGAGTGTTTCGGTGGACCGCGGCGCGCGGCCTGCCTTGTCACTGGAGTGCCGACTCGGGGTTCTGCGGCACCGGACTTTGGCGTGAATTCGCCAGTCATCGCCAGACCGAGTTCCATCTGCCCTGAGGCTTTGCAAGGGCGTGGGGGCGCTCTCGAAAACAGCCCATGGGGAGGAGAACCGGGTGAACGAGGACGAGGAGCTCATCGCGGCAGTGCAAGCGCTGCTGTCGGATCCGCGTACGGATCCGGGTATCGACGTCGAGACCGCTGAACAAGCCGCTCGCGCGGTGGGGCTTCTCGAAGACGGACTTCAGAACGGGCCCGGCGTCTTCCGGCTGATGGCCGAGGGAGGGCAGAGGGGCGCAGAAACCCTGTCATCGGACCGTCTGCAAGTCCTGTCGGAGATGGTGCAGAACGCCGATGACATGGGAGCTTCCCAAGTCCGGTTCATCTGGCGCCCCGAGGAGTTGCTGATCGCCCACGACGGCAAGGGCGTACGACTGGCCGACATCCTGCTGCTCGGCCTGCCATGGCTCAGCGGGAAGACCTCCGATGCCGAGGCCACAGGGCGATTCGGTATCGGCCTGGCGACCTTGCGTGCCCTCGCGACCACCTGGGAGGTGCACTGTCACCCCTTCCACGTGCGGTTCGCCGACCTTTCCATCCGGGCGGTCGGGCCACTGGTCGTGCCGGAGCAGGTCGCGGGTCCCGAGTGGACGGTCTTCCGAATCCCTCTCGCCCCGGACACGCTCTCCGCCTCGGAGCTTTTCGAGTGGTTTGAGACATGGAACGACAGCTCCTTGCTCTTTCTCCGTCACGTGAGGCGGGTCGAAGCACTCGGCGACCGCCGGGGTGAGCAGGGCGCCGATGACGAGACGCCGCCCGTGAAGCTGAGGCTGAGCTGGACGGAGATCGACCGGCGAAGGCTTCGTATCGGCAGTGGGGAAGCGGATATCCGGGTCCGTGAGGCCCGGACGACCAGTGGGGCACTGTGGCGGGTCTACGACGCCCATGTCGCACCGCACGGCACGAGTACCCGTAGGCACAAGGCGGTTGGGTCCTCCATGCCGGTCGCCGTCGCGCTGCCCGTGCACGCACCGGAACCGGGGAGTGTGCACGCCGGGCTACCGGTGGCCGAGCTGAGAGCCGCGGCCCGAGTGCACGCCCAGTTCGACCCCGTCGTCAGCCGTGAGGGATTCGCCGCCAGCCAATGGAACGAGGACCTCGTCCCGCTCGTAGCGGACCTCTGGGTTGGCGCGGTCCTCGACGTACTCGGCGACGTCGAACCTTCGGCGTGGCACCTCGTCCCGCTGCCCTCGGCTTCCGACCCCTCGTCGCCCGCCCGGCTCCAGGAGACTATCCGCGCGGCGTTGGTCGACCGTGCCCGCACGTGGTTGGCATCTCAGATCTCCCTGCCCTGCCCTGACGGGAGTATGGAGCCACTTTCGGCGCTCGCCGTTGAGGTGCCGCAGTTGTCAGGGGTGCTGGAGGACGAAGACATCGCCCGGCTGGCCGGCCTGCCGAGTACGTTTCCGGAACGTGCCCGCGACGGTGCCCACCAGTGGCGCGACGTCCTCACTGACTGGCGCTCCGAAGGCACCGCGGAACTTCCCGATGAGGTGAGGGTGCGTGACGCGCTCGTCTCGCTCGACGACACCGAGTACGACATCGGGCGAACCATCCGTCTTGCGGCCGTGGCAATCGAGGACGAACTCGACCATATGCTGCGCAATCGTCCGTGTGTCATCGCAGCCGATGGTCGGCGTCTGCGGCCGGCCGCACCCGGTGTCGCGTTCGCGGAACCCCAGAACTCCTCACCACGCGGCGCCGGCCCGTTGGATGCTTTGGGCATCGTCGTTGATCTCCATGCCGGTTACGCGGAGGACTCGCAGTGGTCCCGACGTGTCCTCGACTGGCTACGGAAACAGGACTGCCTCCTACGGCGTGACGACACCGCGGCCGTACTGCGCCGAATCGAACTGATGGGGCGGGCAGGCAGACGAATGGGAGGTGAGACGGGCAGCGGAGTCGAGCAACTCGCCGCTATCCAGACGGCCTTGGGAGAAGTGTCGAAGAAGGTCCGAGAGCGACTCGGCTCCGGGATCGGAAGGACCGTACTGCTCGACGGCTACGAATACGACATCGACGGCAACGAGATGCCGTGCAAAGTACAGCCCGCACACGCCTACCTTCCCCAAGCGCTCGAAAGCACCGACGGAGACCGGTTCGCCGTCGCCGCCGGAAAGACCCCCGGAATCAAGTGGGTGCATCGCTCCTATGCACGGACCCTGCTGTCCCAGGCACAGTGCGGGCTGAGCCGTACGGCCTTCCTGCGCCTCCTCGGGGTGGCGGACGCGCCCCGGCTCAAGGAGATTCAGCCCGGCCGGTACACCAAGGAGTACGACGCGGACTCCCGCCTCGGTCTGTCGCGCGACTCAGGGCTGTCGCCGACTGCCCGCACGCGGGAGCTGCGCCGACTGGGGGCCGAATACACACTGGACGACTGCGGCAGTCCTGACCTGGACGCCGTGGTGCAGCACATCGTCGCCGAGCAGAACCCGCAGGACCGCAGACGTCGTACGGCGGCCCTGCTGCAGACGCTCGGCAGGCCCGGCCTGATCACCTCCTCCGACCACGCGGAGGTACAGGCGGCGGAGGCGTACCGCCGATGGAAGGTACGTGGCCAGACGGCAGCCTTCTGGGTCTGGCGGCTCCGGGAGGTCGCCTGGTTGGAGGACACCAGAGGCAACCTCCGCGCTCCGGGGCAGGTGCACCTGTACACGCGCGACGCGCAGGCGCTCTACGGGCAGGACGACCCGGGGTACCTGCACCCCGCGATCCAAGAGGCCACTTCCACCCGGATCGACGTCCTGGCCACTCTCGGCGTGAACGGCGACCCCGACATTCCTCAGCTGATTGACCGGCTGCGAGAACTCCGGAAGCGTTCCGCAGCTCCCGACCTGGTGGAAGATCGTCTCAAAGCCGACGTCTATCTCGTCTACCAGGCTCTGGCGGGGCGGCTGAGGAAAGAGGCCACGGGTACGCCCCGCAGCGAGCTGCGGAAGGTCCGGGATGCCTTCAACGGTTCCGACTTCGTGCTCACTGACCAAGGATGGCAGAGGGCGCGTGACTGCTTCCGGGGGCCTACAGTCCTCCGCGGATTCCGGCCTTTCACCATCCCTGACCCCGAGTTGAACCCCCTCTGGGACGCTCTCTCGATCGAGGAGCCGGGCCCCGAGGACCTTGCTGATGTGTTGAAGGAGATCGCGCGGTCCGGCACCCAACTCCGGGCGGACCAGCAGCGAGTGATGCTGGAGGCGCTGAGGTCCCTGTCGGACACGGTCACTTCGGCTGATGGCCCCATCTCGCTTGGTCTGCGTTCCAAGTTGCGCTCGGTGCCGCTGCATACCACCCTCGGTTGGACGAAGAAGCGGCCCGTCTACGCAGTAGACCACCCCGCCATCGCGCGTGCGCTGGGCGAGCATCTGCACGTTTGGCAGCCGGGCGGAGATCTCCAGCAATTCACCGGCCTGTTGGGTGTCCTCAAGGTGCACAAGCTCGAGGCATCTGAAGCGTGTGTCGCCGCCCCGGACCGTGCCCGCCCCGACCAACAGCTGACTGAGGACTTCCGTTGGGCCGTGACGAGCCTGCAGGACGCTCTTGTGCGAGATGAGCCGGCCGCCGCCGAGGCTTTCACGGGCTGGGGCTGGCTGTTGGAGCTCGAGGTGCGGGTCTTCCCGGGGCTACGGATCCGGCTGAACCCAGGCGAGGACCACGAGGTGATCGGCGTCCCGGTCGACGCGCATGTCGATCCGGAAGCCAAGGCGCTCTTCGTCAGCAGCCCCGAGGCATTGCGAACCACCCGGGGAGGTGGGTTGGCCGTGGCCTCCCTCTTCTCGGCGGAACGCGCTCACGTCGCCCACCGCTGGCGCGATCTATGGGAGGAAGATTGGCCGCAGAGAGCTTCTGTCACTCCGCTCGTCCCGTCTGGCCAACAAGATCGTGAGGACCGCGAGCGTTTGGCCTTGCAGCTGCGGGAGCGAGAGCTGTCACGACCTTCGGGCCCCACGGTTCCGGCCCAATCAAGCGGTCTGGTGAAGCCGCCAACAGGAGTTCTGTCACCTCCGTCGATCCCTGCGCCTTCGTCGAGTCCCATGCCTTCCGGCGTGGGGTCCCCCGCCGCCCCTCCGTCGGCTGAGCCTCGCAAGCTGGTCTCCTTGGCTGAATTGCAGGCGCGTACTCCACAGGCCACCCGTTCCGCTTTCTCGGCGCAGTCTCGTTCTGCGTCCTCCGCGAGAAGCCGGCGTGCCGCCTCGCTGCCGCAACCGCGCCACGGCGGGGCCGCGCCCAACGAGCGTTCCGGCATGCTCGGCTACCAGGACCGGGACAAGGAAAAGACCGTCCTGGCACTGCTTGCCGAAATTCTTGGCGCGAGTGGGCGGACGCTGGAAGACCAGCGAGGTCTTCAGCGACTAGGGGCCGACGCCGTCGATTCAACAGGGCACTACTACGAGATCAAGGCTCATGGCGGCGCAGAGCCTGCCGACCTTTCTCTCACCAGCGCCGAACTCACGCGTGCGCTTGCCGAGGGAAGTAACTACTCGCTCGTCATCGCCTCGAACCTGGAAGAGGGCAGGGGGACCCCGATGCTGCGGATCATCACTGATCCGTTGCGCTTCTTCGATGTCGAATCCATGGCTGACGTGAAGCTGAAGGGTGTACGCGACGCGGATGCCGACGCGACGGTGTGGCGATGGCCGGATGCCAGTGCATGAGAGCTGCCCCATGATCACGTGAGGTCCGCCGCCCTTGGCCCATGATCGAGCGGACTCGGCGACGGGGCGATGGGAGCCGTTTGGGAGCGGGGATATGAAGTCGGCTCCCAAACGGCTCCCAAAACGGCCCCCGGAACCACTCAGGGACCTGATCCGCTAAGCGGATCAGGTCCCTGACCTGGTACTTCACTGTCGGGGTGGCGGGATTTGAACCCACGACCTCTTCGTCCCGAACGAAGCGCGCTGCCAAGCTGCGCTACACCCCGATGTCGCTGCTGTCGCGGCGACGACGTTTACTTTAGCCCACTGGTGGCTAGAGACGAAATCCGGTTTTCCAGGGGTGACGGAGGGGGTTCGGGCGGGCGTGGTCGAGGGCCACGAGGAGGACCGCGAGGGCGTAGAAGGAGAGGCCGAGGAGGAGGGCGTTGCCGAGGACCTTCTTGTAGCCGTCCTGGTCGACGTCCAGGAAGGGGTAGAGGTAGCGGTCGGGGGTGCCCGGCAGGAGCAGCTCGCCTCGGATGAGGGAGAAGGCCAGGTAGGCCAGGGGGTAGAGCAGCCACGTGCTGGCCTGGCGCAGGTGCAGGCGGCCGGGGGCCGTGAGCAGGAGCCAGTCCAGTACGGCCGCGATCGGGGTCAGCGTGTGGAGGGTGTGGTGGGCGACGGCCTGCCAGCCCGTGGGAGCGGCCGCGGCCTCGCCCGTGAGGGAGAAGGGGCTCGCCTCGTTCGCCAGGAGCAGGTGGTACACCAGGGACGCGATGACGACGTAGAGCAGGGTCGCGCCCAGGACGGCTCCTGGCAGCGGGCGGCCGGCCGTCCACGCGCGGCGGGCCGAGAGGGCCATCACCAGTGCGAGGAGGATGTTGCTCTGGATCGCGAAGTAGCCGAGGGCCCGGGACGGGTCGCCCAGGAGTATGTCGAGCGTCACGCCCGCGGTCGCCGCGAGGGCGACCAGCAGGCGGAAGGCCGCGGCCGCGGGGCGGCGGACCGGGGTGACGACGGCCGTGGCGGGGACGGGGGAGGGCTTCAACGCGGGCTTGCCCGGAATCGCGGGGAGATCCGGTATGTCCCGGGGTATCGGGGCGGTCATGCCCCCACGCTGACAGAAACGGACATAGCGGGCGATGTGGGCGGGCTGTGTGGGTTAACGGGTCTCCCATCGACCCGTGATCGTCCTCCCGTCGACCCGTGATCGTCCTCTGATCGACTGATCGACTGATCGACTGATCGACTCCTGATCGACCCCGGGCGGAGGCTCCCCTACTCCCGCCCCACCAACGTCAGCAACGTCGCCTCCGGCGGGCACGCGAACCGTACCGGTGTGTAGCGGTTCGTGCCGCAGCCCGCCGAGACGTGCAGGTACGACGTACGGCCCTCCGCCGTGTGCGTGGACAGGCCCTTCACGCGGTCCGTGTCCAGGTCGCAGTTGGTGACCAGGGCGCCGTAGAAGGGGATGCACAGCTGGCCGCCGTGGGTGTGGCCGGCCAGGACCAAGGGGTAGCCGTCGGCCGTGAAGGCGTCCAGCGTGCGCAGGTACGGCGCGTGGACCACGCCCATGGAGAAGTCGGCGGAATCCGACGGGCCGCCGGCCACCTGCTCGTAGCGGTCCCGCTTGATGTGCGGGTCGTCCAAACCCGTCAGCTCCAGCGAGACGCCGTCGATCTTGAGCGTGCCGCGCGTGTTCGTCAGGTTCAGCCAGCCCGCCGCGTCGAAGGCGTCCCGCATGTCCTCCCACGGGATGTGGGCCACGCCGACGGCCGGCGGGTTGCCGTTCAGGCCGTGGCGGCCCTGCACCTTCTCCCACAGGTAGAGGGCGGGGTTGCGGAACCTCGGGCCGTAGTAGTCGTTGGAGCCGAAGACGTACGCCCCGGGGAACTCCATCAGGGGGCCGAGCGCGTCCAGGACCTCCGGGATGCCCTCCGGGTCGGAGAGGTTGTCACCCGTGTTGATCACGAAGTCGGGGCGCAGGCCGGCCAGGGACCGCAGCCAGCGCTGCTTCTTGCGCTGGCCGCTGACCATGTGGATGTCGGAGACCTGCAACACGCGCAGGGGGCGCATTCCCGAGGGCAGGACCGGGACCGTGACCCGGCGGAGGCGGAAGGAGCGGGCCTCGAAGCCCGCCGAGTACAACAGACCGGCGGCACCAGCCGCCGCGATTCCCAGAGGGACTCCGTATCGCGCGCGCATAGGACCATCGTGTCAGACCGCGCCGGTCGTCTCCGACCGGCGGTGCCCGAAATCCCCTGACGGCCCCGGCCCTTCGACCGTCCTTTGTGGCATCGCCCCGCAAATCAGGGGGCGCCCGCCCGCCCGCACCTGCGACAATCAACCTCATGACCACGCTCAAGTCGAAGCTGCAGGACGACCTCAACGCCGCGATCAAGGAGCGCGATGAGCTCCGCTCCTCGACGCTCCGGCTGACCCTCGCCGCGATCACCAAGGAGGAGGTCGCGGGCAAGGAGAAGCGCGAGCTCTCCGACGACGAGGTGCAGAAGGTGATCACCCGGGAGGCGAAGAAGCGCCGTGAGGCGGCCGAGGCCTTCGCGCAGGGTGGTCGCGCCGAGAGTGCGGAGCGGGAGAAGGCGGAGGGCGAGGTGCTCGCCGCGTACCTGCCGAAGCAGCTCAGCGACGACGAGCTGAACCGGATTGTCGCCCAGGCCGTCGAGGAGGCGAAGGCGGCCGGGGCGGAGGGACCGCGGGCCATGGGTGCGGTCATGAAGATCGTGAACCCGAAGGTCGCGGGCCAGGCCGAGGGCGGCCGCGTCGCCGCTGCGGTGAAGAAGATCCTCGCGGGCTAGGACACCCGGCCCCTTCCCGCCGTACGAAGATCTTCGACGGCGGGAAGGGGCCGTCCGCGTTCAGGACGCCGCGTCAGCCGCCTCGGCCGCGTCGATCCGAGCCGGCCGCGTCAGCCGCGCCCCCCGTTCCCGTTGCCCCCGTTGCCCCCGTTGCCCCCGTTGCCCTGACCCCGGAAGAACCCCTCCGGGATGCTGAACGACGGTGTCGGGAAGGTCCCGCCGTCCCCGCCGCCGCTGTTGTTGCCGCCGACCAGGCCGCCGATGAAGCCGTCGTCGCCGTTGTCGCCCTCGTCCCCGTCGTCGCGGCCCTCGTCGTCGCCGTCGCCGCGGTTCCGGTCGACGCCCGGGGGGATGTGGACGGTGTTGAAGTTCTCGACGGGCTTGCCCTCCAGCGCGCCGGTCATCATGTCGCCCCAGATCGGTCCGGGGACCTCGCCGCCGAACACCTTGTCGTACGGGACGCCGCCGATGGTGATGCCGACCATCTTCCGCTTGTGTGCGGGGTCGCCGACCCACACGGCACCGGCCATGTTCGGCGTGTAGCCCACGAACCAGGCCGCGTAGCGCTCGTCCGTCGTACCGGTCTTACCGGCGCTGGGGCGGCTGCCGAGGCCGGCCTTCTTGCCCGTACCGTCCTCGACGACGCCCCGCAGCAGCGTGTTGATGGTGTCGGCGGTCTTCTCCGACATCGCCCGCGAGCAGGTGGACTTCGGGACCTGGAGCGACTTCGTGCTGTCGCCGACACGCCGGCTGATCGACTCGATGGCGACCGGCGTGCAGTACATGCCGCGCGAGGCGAACGTGGCGTACGCGTTCGCCATGGTCAGCGGGGACATCTCCTGGGTGCCGAGGGCGATGGAGGGCACCTGGGGCATCTTGTCGCCGTCGGCCCGCTCGACGCCCATCTTCTTCGCCATCGTCGTCACCGGGCAGATGCCGATGTCGCCGATCATCTGCACGTAGTAGGTGTTGACCGACTTGGCGGTCGCCTCCCTCATGTCGTACGGGCCGACCTCGGACTCGTTCTCGTTCTCGACCTTGGCAGGGTTGGTCCGGCTGTTCTGCCAGGTCCTGCCGTCGCAGGCCGAAACCGGGCTCGGATACGGCATCTGGTACGGCGAGGGGTACGCCTTGTTCGCCGGCATGCCGTCCTCGAGGGCCGCGGCGGCCACGATCGGCTTGAACGTCGAACCGGGCTGGTAGCCCATGCCGCCGCCCATCGACTGGTCGACGGAGAGGTTGATCTGCGTCTGGTTCTTGCCGAAGCCGTACGGGCGCGACTGGCCCATGGCGAGGATCTTGCCGGTGCCGGGCTGGACGAGGGAGACGGCGGTGGCCACCTCGTCGCTCTTGTAGACGTGGTCCTTGATGGACCGCTGTGCCGCGTTCTGGGCCTGCGGGTCCATGGTGGTCCGGATGGTGAGACCGCCCTGGTTCCAGACCTTCGCCCGCTTCTCCCTGGTCTTGCCGAAGACCGGGTCGTTCAGGAAGACCTCGCGCACGTAGTCGCAGAAGAAGCCCGCGCCCTTGGTCGCCGTGATGCAGCCGTTCTTGGGCTTGCTGACCTTCAGGCCCAGCGGCGCCTTCATCGCCTCGGCGGCCTGCGCCCGGGAGATGTCGCCGACCTCGGCCATGCGCCGGAGCACGGTGTTGCGGCGCTTGGTGGCCTCCGCCTCGTCGTTGACCGGGTCGTACCGGCTGGGCGACTGGACGATGCCGGCGAGGAGGGCCGCCTCCTGGACGTTCAGGTCCTTGGCGGACTTGGAGAAGTAGCGCCGGGCCGCGGCCTCGACGCCGTAGGCCTGCTGTCCGAAGAACGTGATGTTCAGGTAGTTCTGGAGGATCTTCTTCTTCCCGAGCTCCTCCTCGACCTGGATCGCGTACTTCAGTTCGCGGATCTTGCGGCCGATGGTCTGCTGGGTGGCCTGCGCGACCTTCGTCGGGTCGTCGCCGGCCTCCTCGACGAAGACGTTCTTCACGTACTGCTGCGTCAGGGTCGAGGCGCCCTGGGCGACCTCACCGCTGCGCGCGTTCTTGTTGAGGGCGCGCAGGACGCCCTTCAGGTCGACCGCGCCGTGCTGGTAGAAGCGCGAGTCCTCGATCGCGACGATCGCCTTCTGCATGTACGGCGAGACGTCCTTGAGGGGGACCACCGTGCGGTCGCGCGAGTAGACCGTGGCGATCTGGCCGCCGTCCGCGTCGAGGATCGTGGTGCGCTGGCTCAGGGGCGGGGTCTTCATGGTGGCCGGGAGTTCGTCGAAGCTCTCGACCGATCCCTTCGCCGCCAGCCCCAGCGCGCCCACCGCGGGCAGCGCGATACCGGCCAGCACGGCTCCCGCGAGAACACTGACACCGAGGAACTTGGCGGCCTGCTGCGTGGGAGACAGACCACCGCCCGAGCGCTTCTTTGGCATGAGGGCAGCCTACGTTCTCATTCGCCGGACAGGCGTATAGGCCTTGGCCTAAGCTGCTCTCAACTGTCACAGCAGTGAGACCACGTATCAATACGTCCGGCGACCCCGAATCGTTCCGGATGTTCCCCAACTTTTTTGATGGGGTCGTGTCCGAATCCGCCTTGTGTGTCATACGGCGTCCGTTGTGACGCATGCGAACTGTCCTGGTTTGCCAGGAAGGTTACGTATGTCGCCAGCTCACTCCCCCGGGTGATCTGCCGCTTACCCATAGTCCGTTCGGACCATTCAAGATTGGGCCCGCTGGGGGTGTTGCGCTGTGCCCACCTTCCGTAACGTCCTCAACTGGCGGCGGTGAATATGCCGCTGCCGCCGTGGGGGAGCC
Source organism: Streptomyces africanus (assembly GCF_030816955.1). NCBI lineage: Bacteria > Bacillati > Actinomycetota > Actinomycetes > Kitasatosporales > Streptomycetaceae > Streptomyces > Streptomyces africanus. The sequence goes on from NZ_JAUSYP010000001.1 coordinate 4,817,760, forward strand.
TCGATTCGGGAGAGGACGGCGCCGGTATGGGCTGGGTAGTCGACTGGAGTGCGCAGGCGGCCTGCCGCACTACCGATCCGGATGAACTGTTCGTTCAAGGAGCAGCGCAGAACAGGGCCAAGGCGGTGTGCACGGGATGCCCGGTGCGCACGGAGTGCCTGGCCGACGCGCTGGACAACCGCGTCGAGTTCGGCGTGTGGGGAGGCATGACGGAGCGGGAGCGCCGCGCACTGCTGCGCAGGCGTCCCACCGTGACCTCCTGGCGCCGGCTGCTGGAGACGGCGCGCACGGAGTACGAGCGCGGCACGGGCATCGTGCCCCTCGACGACGACGAGGTCTACGAGAACTACGCGGCGGTGAGCTGAGGGGTTCCTTCCGGGAGCTTCGACGGTCCGAGGGCCCTTGAGGGGCCCTTCGCCATCGCCGGGTTGCCCTCAGGCACTCGCCTCGGGTCGGCTGTCCGGGTGGGGCAGCTCGGAGTCGTCGGCGGGGTCGGGAAGCTCGCGCTCGTTCGCCGCGAGGCGGTCGCCGATGTCGCGCAGTCCACCGAGGTCGTGCACATCGCCGGGCAGCGCGCCCACTTCCGTCACGGCCACCTCGGGGTGGAGCGCGGTGAAGCGGTCACGCGTGCGCTGCTCACGGGAGAGCAGCTGCATACGTTCGGCGTGCAGCCTCAGGAGGCCTGCCGTGAGCTGGTCGACGGACCGCTCAGTGTTCTCGGAGTTCTTGGTGTTCCCGGCGTTCCCGGCGTCCTCGGTGGGGGAGCCACCGTCAGAAGCCTCAGCAGTAGCCGGAGCTGGTGTTTCGGATGTGGGAGAGCCTGAACTGTCATACGTGTCGAGGGAGTTACGAAGTACTGCTTTCCCGCCCTCCTGATCCACAATGCGGGGCTCTTCAAGATTTTCCGCGGCGGCGAGCGCCCGCTCGGCCGACAGGCCTCCGGCGCCGCTGCCGTGGACCCGGTTGAGCACCAGCCCGGCGAGCGGCATGTCCTCCGCGGCCAGGCGCTCCACGAAGTACGCGGCCTCGCGCAGCGCGTCCCGCTCCGGGGCCGCGACCACGAGGAACGCCGTGCCGGGCGCCTGGAGCAGCTTGTACGTGGCGTCCGCACGCGTGCGGAACCCGCCGAAGGTCGTGTCCATCGCGGACACGAACGTCTGCACGTCCTTGAGGAGCTGGCCGCCGAGCAGCTTGCCGAGGGTGCCGGTCATCATCGACATGCCGACGTTCAGGAACTTCATGCCGGCGCGGCCGCCCAGCTTCGCCGGTGCCGTCAGCAGCCGGATCAGCCGCCCGTCCAGGAACGACCCGAGCCGCTTGGGCGCGTCCAGGAAGTCCAGCGCCGAGCGGGAGGGCGGGGTGTCGACGACGATCAGGTCCCACTCGTCCCTGGCCCGCAGCTGCCCGAGCTTCTCCATCGCCATGTACTCCTGCGTGCCCGCGAAGCCCGCCGAGAGCGACTGGTAGAAGGGGTTGCCCAGGATCGCGGCGGCCCGCTCGGGGTCCGCGTGCGCCTCGACGATCTCGTCGAAGGTGCGCTTCATGTCGAGCATCATCGCGTGCAGCTCGCCGCCCGCGGAGTCGTCGATGCCCTTCACCCGGCGCGGGGTGTTGTCGAGGGAGTCGATGCCCATGGACTGGGCGAGCCGGCGGGCCGGGTCGATGGTGAGGACGACGACCTTGCGGCCCCGCTCTGCCGCGCGCAGCCCCAGGGCCGCCGCGGTCGTGGTCTTGCCGACCCCGCCCGAGCCGCAGCAGACCACGATCCGGGTCTTCGGGTCCGCCAGCAGCGGATCGACGTCGAGGACGCGCGCGGGGGACAGATGGCGGGCCGGGTCGTGGGTGTGGGCCGGGTCCGGACGACTCATGACATCCCCTGCTTCCGACTCATGACGGGCCTTGCCTGTGTGCTGTTCCCGGGGCCCGCGGCCTGCCCGGCTCATGACACGCCCTGCTCGCGCAGCTCGCGGGCCAGCTCGTACAGCCCCGCCAGGTCCATGCCCTCGGCGAACAGCGGCAGTTCGTGCAGCGGCAGGCCCAGCTCGGTGAGCACCGCGCGCTGCTCGTGCTCCAGCGCGTACCGCTCGGCGTACTCCTCGGCCTGGGCGAGCAACGGATCCACCAGCTGCTCCGCGCGCCCGCCGCGTCGCGCCCCGCCGAGCCCGGCGGACGACAGCGACCGCGCAACGGTGGAACGCGGGGCCGTCCTGACGAGTTCCAGGTCGGCCGCGTCCAACACCTCCGGCCGGACCATGTTCACGATGATCCGTCCCACCGGCAGCCGCGCCGACCGCAGCTCGGCGATGCCGTCCACCGTTTCCTGGACGGGCATCTCCTCCAGCAGCGTCACCAGGTGCACGGCCGTCTCCGGCGACTTCAGCACCCGCATCACGGCCTGGGCCTGATTGTGTATCGGGCCGATCTTGGCGAGGCCGGCGACCTCGTCGTTGACGTTCAGGAAGCGCGTGATGCGTCCGGTGGGCGGGGCGTCCATGACGACGTAGTCGTACGCGAACCGCCCGCTCTTGTCCTTGCGGCGTACCGCCTCGCACGCCTTGCCCGTGAGGAGTACGTCCCTCAGGCCGGGCGCGATGGTGGTGGCGAAGTCGATCGCGCCGAGCTTCTTCAGGGCCCGCCCGGCGCTGCCCAGCTTGTAGAACATCTGGAGGTAGTCCAGAAGGGCCAGTTCGGGGTCGATGGCCAGCGCGTACACCTCCCCGCCCCCGGGAGCGACCGCGATCTTCCGTTCCTCATAAGGCAGCGCCTCCGTTTCGAAGAGCTGCGCGATTCCCTGGCGACCCTCGACCTCGACGAGAAGCGTCCGCTTCCCCTCCGTGGCCAGGGCCAGCGCTAGGGCCGCGGCCACCGTGGTCTTGCCGGTACCGCCCTTGCCGCTGACGACCTGGAGCCTGCTCACGTATTCGAGCCTAACCAGTCCGTGCCCGGGCTACGCGGGAGGCTGTGGATAACCGTCGTCATGGCCGCCGGGCGACGGCTCCGGTCCCGGGGCGTGGTCGGCCGCGTGGCCCCTCTCCATCAGCGGCTAGAGTCGGCCGCATGACCAAGTGGGAATACGCAACCGTGCCGCTGCTCGTCCACGCCACGAAGCAGATTCTGGACACCTGGGGCGAGGACGGCTGGGAGCTCGTCCAGGTCGTGCCCGGGCCGAACAACCCCGAGCAACTCGTGGCCTACCTGAAGCGGGAGAAGCAGTAATGGGCGCCGTCGAGGCGAAGCTGGCCGAGCTCGGCCTGACCCTGCCCGACGTCGTCCCGCCGCTCGCCGCGTACCAGCCGGCCGTGCAGTCCGGGCCGTACGTCTACACCGCCGGGCAGCTCCCGATGGTGGAGGGCAAGCTTCCGGTCACCGGCAAGGTCGGTGCGGAGGTCACCCCGGAGGAGGCCAAGGAACTGGCACGCACGTGTGCGCTGAACGCCCTGGCCGCCGTCAAGTCCGTCGCCGGTGACCTGGACCGCATCGCGCGCGTGGTGAAGGTCGTGGGCTTCGTGGCCTCGGCCTCGGACTTCACGGGCCAGCCCGCGGTGCTGAACGGCGCCAGCGAGCTGCTCGGCGAGGTCCTCGGCGACAGGGGCGTGCACGCGCGCAGCGCGGTGGGCGTGGCGGTGCTGCCGCTGGACGCACCGGTGGAGGTCGAGATCCAGGTGGAGCTCGCCTGACCCCCTGTCGGTGGTCCTAGCTGCGGAATCCGTCCCCGGGGCCACTCGAACATCCGCCCGTCACGGGATAGCCTCGCGCCCATGGCGAACGGTCAGTGGTACCCCCCGGAGTGGCCGGACCGCATCCGCGCACTCGCGGCCGGCACCCTCACCCCGGTGACCCCCAGGCGCGCGGCCACCGTCATGCTCCTCAAGGACACCGGCACCGGCCCCGCCGTCCATATGCTGCGCAGACGCGCCTCCATGGCCTTCGCCGGAGGCGCGTACGCCTATCCGGGCGGCGGCGTCGACCCCCGGGACGACGACCACCAGGTCCGCTGGGCGGGCCCCACGCGCGCGTGGTGGGCGGACCGGCTCGGTGTCGACGAGGCGACGGCCCAGGCGATCGTCTGCGCGGCCGTCCGGGAGACGTACGAGGAGGCGGGCGTGCTGCTCGCCGGCGAGACGCCCGACTCGGTCGTCGGCGACACCACCGGCGCCGACTGGGAGGCCGACCGTGCCGCCCTGGTCGACCGGGACCTGTCCTTCGCGGAGTTCCTGGACCGCCGCGGCCTGGTCCTGCGCTCCGACCTGCTCGGCGCCTGGACCCGCTGGATCACCCCGGAGTTCGAGGCCCGCCGCTACGACACGTGGTTCTTCGTGGCCGCCCTCCCCGAGGGGCAGCGCACCCGCAACGCCTCCACGGAGGCGGACCACGCGGTGTGGATCGCCCCCGGCGAGGCGGCGGCCGGGTACGACACGGGCGAGCTGCTGATGATGCCGCCGACCATCGCGACGCTGCGTCAGCTGACGGCGTACGAGAGCGCTGCCCAGGCGCTCGCGGCCGCCCCCGCCCGGGACCTCACGCCCGTCCTGGCCACCGCCCGCCTGGTGGACGGCGAGATCGTGCTCTCCTGGCCGGGCCACGACGAGTTCACCAAGCACATCCCGACCGCCCCGACCGGTGGAGCCAGCGCATGACGGACGCAGCAGCCCTTCCCGGCCAGCCCCGCGGCGGAGTCCTCTCGGGGCCCGCCACCGCGCGCGCCGTCAACGTCCTGGCCCCCAACCCGTCGGCGATGACCCTGGACGGCACGAACACCTGGATCCTGTCCGAGCCCGACTCGGACCTGGCGGTGGTGGTCGACCCGGGGCCCCTCGACGAGGGGCACCTGCGCCACGTCGTCGCCACGGCCGAGGGGGCCGGCAAGCGCGTCGCCCTGACCCTGCTGACCCACGGTCATCCCGACCACGCGGCGGGCGCCGCCCGGTTCGCCGAACTGACCGGCACGCGCGTGCGTGCGCTCGATCCGGCACTGCGGCTGGGCGACGAGGGCCTGGCCGCCGGAGACGTCATCACCACCGGCGGTCTCGAACTGAGGGTCGTCCCGACCCCCGGCCACACCGCCGACTCCCTCTCCTTCCATCTCCCGGCCGACCAGGCCGTCCTGACCGGCGACACCGTCCTGGGCCGCGGGACGACGGTCGTGGCCCACCCCGACGGCCGTCTCGGCGACTACCTGGACTCCCTGCGGCGCCTCAGGTCCCTCGCGGTCGACGACGGCGTCCACACGGTCCTCCCGGGCCACGGACCGGTCCTGGAGGACGCCCAGGGCGTCGTCGAGTACTACCTCGCCCACCGCGCCCACCGCCTGGCCCAGGTCGAGACGGCCGTCGAGGACGGCTACCGCACCCCCGGTCAGGTCGTCGCCCACGTCTACGCCGACGTCGACCGCTCCCTGTGCCCGGCGGCGGAACTGTCGGTGCGGGCGCAGTTGGACTACCTGGAGGAGCACGGGCTCATCTGACCGTGCCCCCCTACGACGTCGGGCCCCGTCTCGCGAGGAGACGGGGCCCGACGTCGTAGGGCCAGGGCGCGTGCGCGTCAGCGCGAGCGCTTGGCGAGGCGCTCCACGTCCAGGAGGATCACCGCGCGGGCCTCCAGGCGCAGCCAGCCCCGCTGGGCGAAGTCCGCCAGTGCCTTGTTGACCGTCTCGCGGGACGCGCCGACCAGCTGGGCCAGCTCCTCCTGCGTGAGGTCGTGGACGACGTGGATGCCCTCCTCGGACTGCACGCCGAACCGGCGCGAGAGGTCCAGCAGGGCCCGGGCGACACGGCCCGGGACGTCCGAGAAGACGAGGTCGGACATCGCGTCGTTGGTCTTGCGCAGCCGGCGCGCGACGGCGCGCAGGAGCGCCGTGGCCACCTCGGGGCGGGCGTTCAGCCAGGGCTGGAGGTCGCCGTGGCCGAGGCCGAGCAGCTTGACCTCGGTCAGTGCCGTGGCGGTCGCGGTGCGCGGGCCCGGGTCGAACAGCGACAGCTCGCCGATGAGCTCGCCGGGGCCGACCACGGCCAGCATGTTCTCGCGGCCGTCGGGGGACGTGCGGTGGAGCTTGACCTTGCCCTCCGTGACCACGTACAGGCGGTCGCCGGGGTCACCCTCGTGGAACAGCGAGTCGCCGCGCGCGAGGGTCACCTCACTCATGGAGGCGCGGAGCTCCGCGGCCTGCTCGTCGTCGAGCGCCGCGAAGAGCGGATTGCGCCGCAGAACGTCGTCCACGAGTTCTCTCCTTGTCGACCTGCTCAGGGGCTGTCGCCCCCGCGTACCAAGGCACCGTGGTGCCCATTTTGCCTGACGGTCCAAACAGTGTGATCTGTCACAAGGATGCCGCACACGTGTCCCGGGGTACGCGGCAGGGGTCCAATTGGACGCCGATCTTCGGGGTCCGGGCCGGATGTCGGTGCCTGGGCTTAGGCTGGCCGGGTGTCCAAATCGCCGGTGAGAGCACAGGCCGAGGGGGCTGCGCGGGTGGTTGTACGTCGCGATTCCGCTGTGGGCGAACAGAGCCCCGATGGCGGTAGGAAAACGGCGAAAGCGACAGGGGAGGCGGCGCCTTCCGGGAAGCCGACGCCGGCGAAGAAGGCGCTTGCCAGGAGGGCCGGGGCCGCGAGTAAGCAGGCATCTGCGATGCAGGCTGCGGCGGTGAAGAAGACCGCGTCCGCGAAGAAGGCCGCGGCTGCGAAGCAGGCTGCTTCTGCCAAGAAGGCCGCGCCTGGGAAAAAGGCCGCGTCTGCGAAGAAGGCTGCGCCGGCGAAGAAGGCCCCCGCCGCTAAGAAGGTCACCGTCGCGCCCAAGAAGGCCACGGCCCGCGTCAAGGGTGCCGCGGCCAGGGCCGTCGTCCACCCGCCCAGCGGTGAGTCGCCCACCGCCCTGGTCCGCCGGGCCCGCCGGATCAACCGCGAGCTCGCCGAGGTCTACCCGTACGCCCACCCCGAGCTGGACTTCGCCAACCCCTTCCAGCTGGTGGTCGCCACGGTCCTGTCCGCCCAGACCACCGACCTGCGCGTCAACCAGACGACCCCCGCCCTCTTCGCCAAGTACCCCACCCCCGAGGACCTGGCCGCCGCCAACCCGGAGGAGGTGGAGGAGATCCTCCGCCCGTGCGGCTTCTTCCGGGCCAAGACGAAGTCGGTCATAGGGCTGTCCAAGGCCCTGGTGGAGGACTTCGGCGGTGAGGTCCCAGGCCGGCTGGAGGACCTGGTCAAGCTGCCCGGTGTCGGCCGAAAGACCGCGTTCGTCGTGCTCGGCAACGCCTTCGGCCGGCCCGGCATCACCGTGGACACGCACTTCCAGCGCCTGGTGCGCCGCTGGCAGTGGACCGCCGAGACCGACCCGGACAAGATCGAGGCCGCGATCGGCGCGCTCTTCCCGAAGAGCGACTGGACGGACCTCTCACACCACGTGATCTGGCACGGCCGCCGTATCTGCCACGCCCGCAAGCCCGCCTGCGGCGCCTGCCCCATCGCCCCGCTCTGCCCGGCGTACGGCGAGGGCGAGACCGACCCGGAGAAGGCGAAGAAGCTGCTCAAGTACGAGAAGGGCGGCTTCCCAGGCCAGCGTCTGAACCCCCCGCAGGCCTACCTGGACGCGGGCGGCAAACCGGCGCCGCCGCTGGGGGCCGGATGAGCCGCCCCACGAGCCGCCCGATCAGGGGATCGCGGCCGTTCGCGGAACGATCTCAGGGGCGCCGCGCGTTGGAAGCGGCAGGACGACGGGGGTGGCGATGACGCGGGCGAGTGACACACAGGGCGGCCGGGTGACAGTCAGCAAGGAGGGGCTGCCCGCCTGGCTGGACCCGGTGGTGCACGCCGTGGAGACGGTCCGGCCGCGGCAGCTGAGCCGCTTCCTGCCCCCGGAGGACGGCGCCGGGCGCCAGTCCGCCGTGCTGATCCTGTTCGGGGAGGGCGAGCGGGGGCCGGAGCTGCTGCTCATGGAGCGTGCGAGCTCCCTGCGTTCGCACGCCGGGCAGCCCTCCTTCCCCGGCGGCGCCCTCGACCCGGAGGACGGCGACCCGCGGGGCGACGGCCCGTTGCGGGCGGCCTTGCGCGAGGCCGAGGAGGAGACCGGCCTCGATCCCTCGGGCGTCCAGCTGTTCGGCGTCCTGCCCAGGCTCTACATCCCGGTCAGCGGCTTCGTCGTCACCCCGGTGCTGGGCTGGTGGCGTGAGCCCAGCCCGGTCGGGGTCGTCGATCCGAACGAGACCGCCAGGGTCTTCACCGTCCCCGTGGCGGATCTCACGGATCCCGCGAACCGCGCCACCGCCGTCCACCCCAGCGGCCACCGAGGACCGGCATTTCTGGTCGAATCGGCACTTGTCTGGGGTTTCACGGCCGGAATCATCGACCGGCTGCTGCACTACGCGGGCTGGGAGCGGCCCTGGGACCGCGAGAAGCAGGTCCCGCTCGACTGGCGCGCATGACAGGGTGGCCTCCGTGAACGTGCTGGACATCTTGTTGCTGGTCGCCGCCGTGTGGTTCGCGGTCGTGGGGTACCGCCAGGGATTCGTCGTCGGCATCCTGTCGGTGACCGGCTTCCTGGGCGGCGGTCTCGTCGCGGTCTACGCGCTGCCCGTCATCTGGGACGCGATCACGGACAACGCGGAGGTGAGCACGACCGCGGCCGTCGTCGCGGTCGTCGTCGTCATCGTCTGCGCCTCCGTCGGCCAGGCCCTCACCACCCACCTCGGCAACAAGCTGCGCCGGCACATCACCTGGTCCCCGGCCCGGGCCCTGGACGCCACCGGCGGCGCCCTGGTCAACGTCGTGGCGATGCTCCTGGTCGCCTGGCTGATCGGCTCGGCCCTCGCGGGCACCACCCTGCCGACGCTCGGCAAGGAGGTCCGCAACTCCAAGGTGCTGCTCGGCGTCTCCCAGGCGCTGCCGGACCAGGCCGCCACCTGGTTCGCGGACTTCTCCTCGGTCCTCGCGCAGAACGGCTTCCCGCAGGTCTTCAGCCCGTTCTCGAACGAGCCGATCACCGACGTCCAGCCCCCGGACCCGGCCCTGGCGAACAGCCCGGTGGCGACCCGCGCCCAGCGCTCCATCGTCAAGGTCATGGGCACGGCCCCGAGCTGCGGCAAGGTCCTGGAGGGCACCGGCTTCGTCTTCGACGACCGCCGCGTCATGACCAACGCGCACGTGGTGGGCGGCGTCGACGAGCCGACCGTGCAGATAGGCGGCGAGGGCAGGAAGTACGACGCCACGGTCGTGCTCTACGACTGGCGGCGCGACATCGCCGTTCTCGACGTGCCGGACCTCAAGGCGCCCGTGCTGCGGTTCACCACCAAGGACGCGGGCAGCGGCGACGGCGCGATCGTCGCGGGCTTCCCGGAGAACGGGGCGTACGACGTGCGGGCCGCGCGCGTGCGGGGACGCATCACGGCCAACGGCCCGGACATCTACCACCGAGGCACGGTCCGCCGCGACGTCTACTCCCTCTTCGCGACCGTCCGCCAGGGCAACTCCGGCGGCCCGCTGCTCACGCCCGACGGCAGGGTCTACGGCGTCGTCTTCGCCAAGTCCCTCGACGACGCCGAGACGGGTTACGCGCTGACCGTGGACGAGATCCAGCAGGACATCACCAAGGGGCGCACCGCCAACCAGCAGGTGGGCAGTGACAGCTGCGCGCTCTAGGAGCGGCCCTGGGGGCGAGCAGGTCGGGGCGTCACTCGCGCGAGTGACGCCTCAGTCGCGTGTGTGGCGCAGACGTACGGAGACCCAGCGGGCCCGGCGGCGGAGGATGCGCGGGATCCCGACCCTGGGGTCCGCGGTCGCCATCTGCGGTGCACCGCTCCGCTGGTGGGGGTTCGCACCGCCCGCCGAGCGGCGATTGCGGCTTGCGTCACTGTAGTCGTGCGTCCAGCCCATACCCCGACGTGTGCCCCTGCCCCATGGTCGATAACCGCCCCCGGAGCGCCCAATTGGCCTATGCGCCAGGCAATTGGCCGTTCCTCGGACAAGCGTTCACGCGTGGACACCGGCCGCGGTCGTCCGGTCACCGATCGGGTTCGGGATCCTTCAGCCAGTTGATGAGCTCCGAGGAGAACGCGACCGGGTCCTCCTCGTGCGGGAAGTGTCCGAGGCCGTCGAACAGGCGCCAGCGGTACGGGGCTTCGACGTACTCGCCGGACCCGGCCGCGCTGCGCGTGCGCATCACGGGGTCGAGCGAGCCGTGCAGATGGAGCGTCGGCACGCGCACGGGCCGCTTCATCCGGCGGTTGAACTGGATGCCGTCCGGGCGGGCCAGGGAGCGCACCATCCAGCGGTACGGCTCGACCGCGCAGTGCGCCGCGGAGGGGATGCACATGGCCCGGCGGTAGTTCTCCAGCGCCTCGTCCTCCGGCGGGCGCGGCCCGGACCAGTCCTGGATCAGCTCGGCCACGAGCGCCCCGTCCTCGGCGGTGAGCTGCCGCTCCGGGATCCAGGGCCGCTGGAACCCCCAGATGTGTGAACCGGCGCGGGTCTGCTTCACGTCCCGCAGCATCGCCGCGCGCCAGCGCCGCGGATGTGGCATGGACGCGACCGCCAGCCGCCGCACGAGCTTGGGGCGCATCGCGGCCGCCGTCCACGCCAGGTACCCGCCCAGGTCGTGGCCGACCAGCGCGGCATCCGGCTCACCGAGCGAGCGGATCACGCCGGTGACGTCGAGCGCGAGGTTGGCGGGGTCGTAGCCGCGCGGCGTACGGTCGCTGCCCCCGACGCCCCGCAGGTCCATGGCGACGGCCCGGAAGCCGGCGTCGGCGAGCGCCACCAGCTGGTGCCGCCAGGTCCACCAGAACTGCGGGAAGCCGTGCAGCAGCAGGACCAGCGGCCCGTCGCCCAGCTCGGCGATGTGGAAGCGCGCGCCGTTGGCGGCGACGTCGCGGTGGCTCCAGGGTCCGTCCAGCCGCACGGCCGAAGCCGGTTGTGCCGAAGGTGTGGCGGGATCGGTCATGACGACGAGCGTGCCACAGCCTCGATGGCCTCGGGGACCCGGTCCTTCGGCAGCTCGGGCCGCGGGTGCGGCTTGGCCTTCTGGAACACGCCCGCGGTCTCCTTCATCGAGGCGGCGACCTTCTGCGGGCCCTGGCTCTTCTTGGCCTTCTTCGCGAAGACCACGCCGATCAGCGCGAGCACGACCGCGACGAGCACGTTCGCCGCGAAGGACAGCAGGAAGCAGATCGCCAGGTTCCAGTCGGACCAGGTGCGGATGCCGTACGCCAGCGCGAAGTTCAGCATCGGCAGGGAGAACAGCAGTACCGCCCCCGCCATCGAGAAGGCGCCGCCGCTGGTCGCGCCGCGCTTCACGTCCTGCTTGAGCTGCGCCTTGGCCAGCGCGATCTCGTCGTGCACCAGCGCCGACATTTCCGCCGTCGCCGAGGCGAACAGCTGGCCGATGGTGCGTTCGGCGCCGACCGGGCTGCCGTCGGGTGCGCTCATCGCGGTCTCCCTCTTCTGCGTACGGTCCGATGTCCGCGTCTTGTGCCTGACTCGCCACAGTCGTCCCACTGCGTGCGGCCTGACTGCGTACGGTCCCGTCTTTTGTACCGTCTCGTCAGATCATGCCGGACGGTGGTGGTCATCGCCTGCCCCGCCCGGTACTTCGGCAAGCCCGTGGCGCGCGGCTGCCTTCTCCCGGGCGATCCGGCGGTGTTCGGCGGCCTTGCGTTCGTAGAGGTCGGCCAGCCGCTCGTGATAGGCCGGGTCGTCCTCCTCGTAGACGTCCGGGATGCCGTCGGCGTCCTCGTCGCGCTCCTCGTTCTCCCACAGGCGACGGTACTTGGCGTTGCGCATCTTCAGCAGCACGGTCGCGAGTGTCGCGGCGATGAGGGAGCCCAGCAGCACCGCGGCCTTGATCTCGTCCGTCATCGTCTGGTCGCCCTCGAAGGCGAGTTCCCCGATCAGCAGCGACACGGTGAAGCCGATGCCGGCGAGACTCGCCACCGCGAACACGTCCGCCCAGGCGAGGTCGTCGCTGAGCGACGCCCGGGTGAAACGGGCCGTCAGCCACGTGCCGCCGAAGATGCCGAGCGCCTTGCCGACGACCAGGCCGAGGACGACACCGAGGGTCTCGGGCTGGGTGAACACGTCGGCGAGCGCGCCGCCGGAGACGACGACACCGGCGCTGAACAGCGCGAACAGCGGTACGGCCAGCCCTGCCGACAGGGGCCGTACCAGGTGCTCGATGCGCTCACCGGGGGAGTGCGCCTCGCCCTCGTGCCGGTGGCAGCGCAGCATCAGGCCCATGGTGACGCCGGCGATCGTGGCGTGGACGCCGCTGTTGTACATCAGGCCCCAGATGACGAGCGCGAGCGGCATGTACACGTACCAGCCGCGCACGCCGCCCCGCAGCAGCAGCCAGAAGACGGCCAGGCCCGCGACCGCACCGCCGAGCGCGGCGAAGTCCAGGCTGTCGGTGAAGAAGACCGCGATGATCAGGATCGCGAAGAGGTCGTCGACGACGGCGAGCGTGAGCAGGAAGGCCCGCAGCGCGCTCGGCAGGGACGTGCCGATGACCGCGAGCACGGCGAGCGCGAAGGCGATGTCCGTGGCGGTGGGCACGGCCCAGCCGGCGAGCGAGCCGCCGCCGGTGACGTTGGTGAGGACGTAGACCAGCGCCGGTACGGCCATCCCGCACAGCGCGGCGACGACCGGCAGCGCGGCGGCCTTGGGGTCGCGCAGATCACCCGCGACGAGTTCGCGCTTGAGCTCGATCCCGGCGACGAAGAAGAAGACCGCCAGCAGCCCGTCGGCGGCCCAGTGCGCGACCGACAGGTCCAGGCCCAGGGAGGCGGGGCCCAGGTGGAAGTGGGCGACGCTCTCGTAGCTGTCGTGCAGCCCGGGGATGTTCGCCCACAGCAGCGCGGCGACCGCGGCGGCGAGCAGCAGTACCCCGCCGACGGTCTCGGTGCGCAGCGCGTCCGCGACGTAGGTCCGCTCGGGGAGGGAGAGCCGGCCGAGGATCTTGCGGGGGGTGTCGGGGCGGGGCGCGGTCACGGGGGAGACCTCCGGTCGGTGGGCAGGGCTGTACGCATGCCGACCAGACTTCCCGGCGCACCATGGAGCAGTTGTTTTTCTTAGTCTAGGTAAACATATGGCCGGGCGCATCCGGTGATCGTCAACGGGGGTGCCGAGGCACCTCAGTGATCGACACCGGGAGTGCCGAGGGGCACTCGGCGTACCGACCGCCGGGTGCCCCTTCGTCCGCTGCGCTATGCCTGTGCCGTGATCAGTCCTCGCTGGGCGCGGCCGGCAGCTTGTCCTGGATGAGGTCCATGACCGTGGAGTCGGTCAGCGTGGTGACGTCACCGAGCTGGCGGTTCTCGGCGACGTCCCGCAGCAGGCGGCGCATGATCTTGCCGGAGCGGGTCTTGGGCAGCTCGGCCACCGGCAGGATGCGCTTGGGCTTGGCGATCGGGCCGAGCGCGTTGCCGACGTGGGCGCGCAGCTCGGCGACCAGGGTCTCGGTCTCGGAGGCGGTGCCGCGCAGGATCACGAACGCGACGATCGCCTGCCCGGTCGTCTCGTCCGCCGCGCCGACCACGGCCGCCTCGGCGACCGAGGGGTGCGAGACGAGCGCGGACTCGACCTCCGTGGTGGAGATGTTGTGCCCGGAGACGAGCATGACGTCGTCGACCCGGCCGAGCAGCCAGATGTCGCCGTCGTCGTCCTTCTTGGCGCCGTCACCGGCGAAGTACTTGCCCTCGAAGCGCGACCAGTACGTGTCGATGAACCGCTGATCGTCGCCCCAGATGGTGCGCAGCATCGACGGCCACGGCTCGGTCAGCACCAGGTAGCCGCCCCCGCCGTTGGGTACCTCGTTCGCCTCGTCGTCGACGACCGTCGCGGAGATGCCGGGCAGCGGCGTCTGCGCGGACCCGGGCTTGGCCGCCGTCACACCCGGCAGCGGGGTGATCATCATCGAGCCGGTCTCGGTCTGCCACCAGGTGTCCACGACCGGGGTGCGGTCGCCGCCGATGTTCTTGCGGTACCAGATCCACGCCTCGGGGTTGATCGGCTCGCCCACCGAGCCCAGCACCCGCAGGCTGGACAGGTCGAACTTGGCGGGGATGTCGTCGCCCCACTTCATGAACGTACGGATCGCGGTCGGCGCGGTGTAGAGGATCGTCACGCCGTACTTCTGGACGATCTCCCAGAAGCGGCCCTGGTGCGGCGTGTCGGGCGTGCCCTCGTACATGACCTGCGTCGCGCCGTTCGCGAGCGGGCCGTAGACGATGTACGAGTGGCCGGTGACCCAGCCGACGTCGGCGGTGCACCAGTAGACGTCCGTCTCCGGCTTGAGGTCGAAGACGGCGTGGTGGGTGTAGGCGGTCTGCGTGAGATAGCCGCCGGAGGTGTGCAGGATGCCCTTCGGTTTCCCCGTGGTGCCCGAGGTGTAGAGGATGAACAGCGGGTGCTCGGCGTTGAACGCCTGCGGGGTGTGCTCGGCGCTCTGCCGCCCGACGAGGTCGTGCCACCACACGTCGCGGTCCTCGGTGAAGGCGACCTCCTGGCCCGTGCGGCGCACGACCAGGACGTGCTCCACAGTGCCCGCCTTCTCGACGGCCTCGTCCACGGCCGGCTTCAGCGCGGACGGCTTGCCGCGCCGGTAGCCGCCGTCGGAGGTGATGACCACGCGCGCGTCGGCGTCCTGGATACGGGTGGCGAGCGCGTCCGAGGAGAAACCGCCGAAGACGACGGAGTGCGCGGCGCCGATGCGGGCACAGGCCAGCATCGCGATCGCCGTCTCGGGGATCATCGGCATGTAGACGGCGACTCGGTCGCCGGCCTGAACTCCCAGTTCCAGCAGGGCGTTGGCGGCCTTGGAGACCTCGTCCTTGAGCTCGGCGTAGGTGATGGCGCGGCTGTCGCCGGGCTCGCCCTCGAAGTGGATCGCGACCCGGTCGCCGTGCCCGGCCTCCACGTGCCGGTCGACGCAGTTGTAGGCGACGTTGAGCTCGCCGTCCTTGAACCACTTGGCGAACGGCGGGTTCGACCAGTCGAGGGTCTCGGTGGGCTCCTTGGCCCAGGTCAGCCGACGGGCCTGCTCGGCCCAGAAGCCGAGCCTGTCAGCCTTGGCCTGTTCATACGCCTCCGCGGTGACGTTGGCGTTGGCGGCCAGGTCGGCGGGGGGTGCGAACCTGCGCTCTTCCTTGAGCAGGTTGGCCAGGCTTTCGTTGCTCACGGCATCTGCCTTTCCCAGGGTGTCCGTTGTGTCCCAGGCCACAGCTCATCAGACCCGGGGGTGCGATGACAAGGGCCGACCGCCGATTGGTTTAGACCTGTCGGGCGGCAGTGTCGGCGGGCGGCGTCATCCGTACCCACGGACGCCGACCAGGGAAAGTTCAGCCTGTGTAACGCGCGTCACGCGTGGGGCGGGGGCGGGGCGGCGGCGTGGCGTGCGGGTGGTGGGGTGTGCCGACGGTGGGGGTGTGCGGGCGGTGGGCTGCCGGCGATGCGGTGTGCGGCCGTGGGGTGTGCGGCCGTGCGGCCCGGAGGCCGTCGGGGCCGTCGGGCCGCCGGAAGGCCGTCCGGGCCGCACACCCGTGCGCGAGCCGGGCTCAGGCCGTCAGGTCCGCCTCGCGTACGCGGTCGAAGACGCTGCCGTCGTCCGTCTCGGTGAGCAGGTAGGCCTCGGCCTCGCCCACGTGGAAGTACATCCCCTGCAGCTCCAGGGAGCCCTTGGCGAGGGCACGGGCCACGGAGTCGTGCGCGCGCAGGTGCTCCAGCTGCTGGACCACGTTGGTCAGACAGAGCTGCTCGACTGCGTCCTCGGGAGACCGCCCGGCCAGCCTGCCCCACGGCCCGCTGTCGTCGGCCATGCGCTCCAGGCTCGGCAGCCCGTGCCGCAGCCACCGCTTCAGCGGTGTCCGGGCGCCGCCGGGCTCGGAGTTGAGCAGTGCCTGCATGGCGCCGCAGCCCGAGTGCCCGCACACCGTGATGGAGCGCACCTGGAGCACGTCCACGGCGTACTCGATCGCGGCCGCCACCGAGTCGTCGCCGCTCTCCTCGCCCGGCTGTGGGACGAGGTTGCCCACGTTGCGCACGACGAACAGGTCGCCCGGACCACTGGAGGTGATCATCGATGTGACCAGCCGCGAGTCGGCGCAGGTCAGGAAGAGCTGCGAAGGCCGCTGCCCCTCACGCGCCAGTCGGGCCAGCTCGCTGCGCACCAGGGGTGCGGTGTTGCGCTGGAACGCGCTGATGCCACGCGCCAGTTCGTGCCCACTGCCTCCGCCGGTGCCCTTCGGGTCCGCGTCGGTGCGGTCCGTCCCGTCCGGGGCGTTCAGGGAGGGGGAAGCAGACTGGGAGCGGTCGCACTGGTGGTTGCGCCAGGGCGTCCAGGGCCGGCATCGGCAGCCGGTGAAGGCCTGGGGCTCGGAGATGCGGATGCCGGGGTGCCGGCCGGTGATCTCGACGGTTCCGCCCTGTGCGGTGTGTGTCTTCTGCCAGTCCTGCAGCGTCTCGTACGCCGCGTGGTCCATGAACGACCCGTCCAGCTCGACGACGGTGTCGGCACCGTGCGGTACGAGATGCAGGGCCCGGCTGAGCCGAGGCACCGCGAGGAACGTCAACTGCCCTCTGACATGTACGTGATGGACTCCTTCCGTCTCTTCGTGCGTGATACGGGTGCGGGTGAGGCGGTGCAGGGCGACGCCGACGGCCATGGCGATGCCCAGGGCGACGCCCTCCAGGACGCCGAGGGACACGACGCCGAGGGCCGTGACGGCGTACACCCACACTTCGCGGTGGCGCGTCACCGTGCGGATGTGGTGCAGGGACACCATCTGGATGCCGACGGCCATCACCAGGGCGGCGAGCGAGGCGAGCGGGATGAGCTCCAGGATCGGGACCATCAGCAGCGCGGCGATCACTACGAGAACGCCGTGCAGCATCGTGGAGTTCCGGCTCACCGCGCCCGCGTGCACATTCGCCGAAGTCCGCACGGCCACGCCCGCGATGGGCAGTCCACCGAGCGAGCCGGAGACGATGTTCGCGGCGCCCTGCCCGAGCAGTTCGCGGTCGAGGTCGGAGCGCCGGACGCGGGCGGACAGGCCCGGGCGGCCGGCCACCAGCTTGTCCACGGCGACCGCGCCGAGCAGTGACTGCACGCTGCACACCAGCGTGGTGGTGAGCACCGCGGCGACGATGCCGAGCACGGGGCCCTCGGGCAGTCCGGCCAGGGCGTGGTTGCTCCAGGACGGCAGGTCGACCTTGGGCAGGCGGAGGCCGGCGAGGGCGGCGGCGACGCTGGCTCCGGCGACGGCGACGAGCGCGGCCGGGACCTTGCGCAGCAGGCGTCCGGCCCGGCCGGGCAGTCTCGGCCAGAGCATGAGCAGCGCCAGGGTCAGCACGCTCACCGACACGGACGCGAGGCGCATGTCCGCCAACTGGGCGGGCAGCGCGCGGAGGTTGTCCGGGACGGAACTCTGCGGTGTGCCGCCGAGCACGATGTGCAGCTGGGCGACGGCGATGGTGACGCCGATCCCGGCGAGCATGCCGTGCACGATGGCGGGGCTGACGGCGAGGGCGCCACGGGCCACGCGCAGGCAGCCGAGGCCCAGTTGGGCGAGGCCGGCGAGGACGGTGATGGCGCAGGTCGTCCGCCAGCCGTAGCGCTGGATGAGATCGGCGGTGACGACGGTGAGTCCGGCGGCCGGTCCGCTCACCTGGAGCGGGGAGCCGCCGAGCCGTCCGGCGACGAGCCCGCCCACGGCGGCGGCGACGAGGCCGGCCTGGAGCGGTGCGCCGGTGGCGAGGGCGATGCCCAGGGAAAGGGGCAGGGCGATCAGGAAGACCGCGATCGAGGCCGACACGTCGGCACCCGCGATCCGGAAGCGGCGGGGGCCGTGGGACGGCGGGCTGTGGGGTGGATGAGTGCGCTCGGTCCGGCTCGGGTCGTCGGCGCGGGTGGGGGTGCAGGCTGACATGTGTTTCCCGTCTCCTCCGGGGCTGCGCGGTCGAGCGACGGGCTCCCCGCTCGGGGCGGGGGCCGGTCGCGGCCGTGGTCACGGTGTAAATCGGCGGGATGAATCAACGCTCGGTAAACGGATCGTAATGCAGAGTAAAGGACGAGCATAGACTTTACGGGCAAATGGGCGAATAAATCACCCTGAAGGGTGAAGTGGCCATCTGATCGGCTTGTCGTACTAATTCCTTCTCGGTCTCGTGCGAATTTGGCGGCGCTGTCCGCACTCCGAGAGAAGGAAGAAGGTGGGCGGAACATGGCCGCCAGCCACAGGATCGCCGCGGGCTCCCTGATCGCCGCGGTCTGCGCGGTATCGCTCGCCGGTTGCGGGACCGGCACGTCGAGGCACGAGGCCCCGGCCCCACGCAAGGCGAAGCCGGCTCCGGCGCCGCAGAGCGCGGTCCGGCTGATCGGGGACGGTTCCACCGCCTACACCGGCGCCCAGCCACACCTGCCCAGGCCCGAGCGGCTGCGGCCCGGCCAGAAGCCCCCGCAGTTCGTCGTCTTCTCCTGGGACGGCGCGGGCGAGGACGGCCAGAAGCTGTTCTCGCACTTCCGCAAGGTCGCCAAGGCGAACAACGCGACCATGACCTACTTCCTGAGCGGCGTGTACCTGCTGCCGGACGAGAAGCGCGACCGGTACCGGCCGCCGCAGCACTCCCCGGGCCGCTCCGACATCGGCTTCAACGATCGCCGCGGTATCGCCGCCACGGTGGAGCAACTGCGCCTGGCGTGGCTGGAGGGCAACGAGATCGGCACCCACTTCAACGGCCACTTCTGCGGCAGTGGCGGCGGGGTCGGCGAGTGGTCCGTAAAGGACTGGAAGGACGAGATCGCCCAGGCCAAGCAGTTCGTGAGGACCTGGAAGACCAACACCGGCCTGAAGGACGCGTCCCCGCTGCCCTTCGACTACGACAAGGAGCTCATCGGCGCCCGCACGCCCTGTCTGGAGGGGCAGCGGAACTTCCTGAAGGCGGCCCGTGACCTGGGCTTCCGCTACGACACCAGTGGCGTCAACGACCAGGTCTGGCCGAGGAAGAAGAACGGCCTGTGGGACGTGTCCATGCAGCTCGTGCCGTTCCCCGGGCACTCCTACGAGCAGCTGAGCATGGACTACAACTTCATGGTCAACCAGTCGGGCACCACCACCCAGGGCAACCCCGCCATGCGCGACTTCTGGGGCGACCAGATGCGCGACGGCCTGCTCAAGGGCTTCTCCCGGGCCTACCACGGCAACCGCGCGCCCCTGATCATCGGCAATCACTTCGAGTCCTGGAACGGCGGCACCTACATGCGGGCCGTCGAGGAGGTCATCGAGACGGTGTGCACCAAGGAGGAGGTGCGCTGCGTCTCGTTCCGGCAGCTCGTGGACTGGCTGGACGCCCAGGATCCGACGACGCTGGAGAAGCTGCGCACGCTGAAGGTCGGCGAGGCGCCCGAGCAGGGCTGGGCGTCGTTCCTCGCGGGCCGGCCCGCCCCGGCCCCGAAGGGCGTGCCCGGGGCTCCGGCGGTGAAGTAGCGGCCCGAGTGAAGATGGCCACTCCGCCGTGGGGCGGGCTCCCGGGGTGCGTAGGGTCGTACTCATGAGTACAGCAGGCGCGACCGCCGACCCTCTCGCGGCCCTGGGGGCGCTGCCCGGTGTGGCCGAATCCGTGGAATCCGTACGCAAGTCCGTGGACCGGGTCTACGGGCACCGCATCATGCGGCGGCGCAGCAACGCGATCACCTCCGAGGCCGCCCTGCGCGGCGCCCGTGGCTCGGCGGCGCTGGCCGGCGCGGACTGGGCCCTGGAGGAGGTCCGCCGGCGTACGGACTTCAGCGGCGACGACGAGGCGCGCACCGTGGGCGCCGCTCTCCGGCTCACCGCCGAGGCGGGACAGCTGCTGTCCATCTGGCGGCAGTCGCCCCTGCGGGTGCTGGCCCGGCTGCACCTGGTGGCGGCGGCCGACAAGGCCGACCAGGTGGGGCGGCCCCGGCAGGAGGGCGAGGCGGTCGACGAGCCGCTCGTCGGGCTGCCGCTGCCGAGCGCGGCCGAGGCGCACGGCCGGCTGGAGGGGCTGGCCGGGCTGATCATCGCGGGCGGCACCGCGCCGGCGCTGGTGACGGCCGCCGTCGTGCACGGCGAGCTCCTCGCGCTGCGTCCTTTCACATCCCACAACGGCCTGGTCGCCCGTACGGCCGAGCGCATCGTCCTGATCGGCAGCGGCCTGGATCCGAAGTCGGTCTGCGCGGCCGAGGTGGGCCACGCAGAGCTGGGCCGCGTGGCCTACCTGGAAGCCCTCGACGGGTACGTCTCCGGCACCCCGGAGGGCATGGCCGCCTGGATCGCCCACTGCGGCAGGGCGGTCGAGCTGGGGGCGCGCGAGTCGATGGCGGTGTGCGAGGCGTTGCAGCGCGGAGCGGCGTGACAGCGGGACCGGTCCGGCACAGAAATGCGGCGGTACGAGAACTCGTACCGCCGCTGGCATGAGCATCGGGGTACCAAGCGTCCTCGATATATGCCCATCAGGTCGGGAACTTTGCCCGTCCCTGGTGCGGCTGGCCCGTAATCGACGGGTCGACGTCGCGTGGGTGCCCGGTGTTCATGCTCGGTCCGTGGGGCCAAATGCGTAATTAAGGTGATCCTCTCGGATGTCCTTGGTCTCGCGGGCCGTTGAGTCCTTTGTACTCCTGACCCGGAGTAAGCGGAAGTCCAGGCTGCACTTCTTTACTTTTGGGTTCAAATAGGACTTCGGATCGCTCCAGGTCAAGCGATGGTCGCCCGGCGCCGGTTCGCGTACCAGACGAGGCCGGCGGTGGCCGCGGCGGCGCCTATCGCGGCCACCGCGACGAGCGCCGGACGCGGCGGTACGGAGAACCCGGGGAGGCGCTGCTTGAGCCGGACCGGACGGTGGAAGTCCAGAATCGGCCACCCGCGCGCGAGGGCCTCGCGGCGCAGCGCACGGTCCGGATTCACGGCATGGGGGTGGCCGACGGACTCCAGCATCGGCACGTCGGTCGCCGAGTCGCTGTAGGCGTAGCAGCGGCTGAGGTCGTACCCCTCGGAGGCGGCCAGCTCCCTGATGGCCTCGGCCTTGGTCGGACCGTAGGCGTAGTACTCCACCTCGCCGGTGAAGCAGCCGTCGTCGCCCACGATCATGCGGGTCGCCACCACCCGGTCCGCGCCGAGCAGCTCGCCGATCGGCTCGACCACCTCCGCGCCCGACGTGGACACGATCACGACGTCGCGGCCGGCGGTGTGGTGCTCCTCGATGAGGGAGGCGGCCTCGTCGTAGATGATCGGGTCGATCAGATCGTGCAGCGTCTCGGCGACGATCTCCTTGACCTGCTGCACGTTCCAGCCGCGGCACAGCGCGGACAGGTAGGCGCGCATGCGTTCCATCTGGTCGTGGTCGGCGCCGCCGGCCAGGAAGACGAACTGGGCATATGCAGTTCGCAAGACGGCCCTGCGGTTGATCAGACCGCCTTGGTAGAACGACTTGCTGAACGTGAGCGTGCTCGACTTCGCAATGACCGTCTTGTCCAGGTCAAAGAAGGCCGCTGTGCGGGGCGACAAGTGGTTTTCCACGCCCTTGAGCATAGGGGCAGCCCATTCGGCGTAAGGTGGGGCGTGTGGGTTTGCCTGAGAGGCCTCTCGGGTACACCATGGAAGTCACGGATCGTTCGCGACCGTGCTAACCCGGCCCGACTCCTCCCCCCCCCCGAGTCGGCCGTGGGGACGACCCCCGCTCTCCCCCCCGGCGGGGGTCGTCGCATGTCCGGATGCATTTTCCCCTTCCTCGCGCGGCCGGAGAGCCGCTCTGGTGCCGCGTCGGCGGCGCTATTGGCATGCCCATGACCTGTCACGGTCCGTAGTCGTCGGACTGCTCTGTGGAAGTCGCACTGAGGGGCTGCGGGCATCACCGGTATGGGTGACGGCGATATTCACAACCGCCGAGGCGTCCACAGTTTTCCACCAAGATCCACATGATTTCCGGGATCGCTGCACCGTGATTCCAGCGCACCCCGCTCGCGGCGGGTTCATGACCGGCTCCGATTGCCGGTGGCGCTCGGCCGGTTTGTGTCGGCCGTTCAAAGGGAGGCCGCGTTGCCGGTTCTTCCCGCGTTTGGGAGTCGCGGGCCGCAGGGGCCGTGCGAGTCATGCAGCGAAGGGGGATGGAGACCGTGGCAGGAGCCGTCACACACGATCCGCCGCCGGCCGCCGGAGGGCGGCAGGGCGGACCGCTGATCGTCACCGAGGACACCGAACTCCTCGACGACCTGCTGCGCCTGTGCGCGGCGGCGGGCGCCACACCCGAGGTGCACCACGGGGTGCCCGATCGCAGAGGCGGCTGGGAGACCGCGCCGCTCGTCCTCGTGGGCGACGACGCCGCGCGGCGGGTGCGCGGGGCCGCGCGCCGAAGGGGAGTCGTTCTCGTCGGCCGGGACCAGGACGACTCCGGGGTGTGGCGGCGCGCCGTCGAGATCGGCGCCGAGCACGTCCTGATGCTGCCCGACGGCGAGCAGTGGCTGATCGACCGCATTGCCGACGTGGCCGAGGGCGTCGGCCGGCCCGCCCTCACCGTGGGCGTCATCGGCGGCCGGGGCGGGGCCGGAGCGTCCACGCTCGCGTGCGCGCTCGCCGTCACCTCCGCGCGCGAGGGGCTGCGCACACTCCTCGTGGACGCCGATCCGCTCGGCGGCGGACTCGACGTACTCCTCGGCGGCGAGACGGCCGACGGACTGCGCTGGCCCGCCTTCGCCTCCTCACGCGGGCGGGTCGGCGGGGGCGCTCTGGAGGAGTCGCTGCCCGAGCTGCACTCATTGCGGGTGCTCAGCTGGGACCGCGGCGACCGGATCGCCGTCCCGCCCCAGGCGGTGCGCGCGGTGCTCGCCGCGGCCCGGCGCCGGGGCGGCACGGTCGTGGTCGACCTGCCGCGCCGCATCGACGACGGCGTCGCCGAAGTCCTCACCCAACTCGACGTCGGCGTGCTGGTGGTGCCCGCCGAGCTGCGCGCCGTCGCGGCCGCCGGGCGGGTGGCGTCCGCGGTCGGCATGGTCCTGCGCGATCTGCGGGTGGCCGTCCGCGGGCCGTACCCGCCCGGGCTCGACGACCGGGAAGTGGCCCGGCTGCTCGGACTGCCCCTGGTCGGCGAGGTGCCGGCCGAGCCGCAACTGCTGCGCCCGGACGAGGGCACGGCGCCCCCGGGCGCCGCCCCGCGCGGACCGCTCGCCCGGTTCTGCAAGGAGTTCTGGGAGCGGGCGCTCGTCGAGGCGGGTGCGGCGTGAGCACCCTGGCCGGACCGGTAAGCGCGGAACTGCTCGACGGAGTGCGGCGGTGGCTGGCCGAGAGCGGGGCCGAGCCGACCCCCGCGCGCGTGGCACAGGCCCTGCGGGAGCAGGGCAGGGTGCTCGGGGACGCGGAAGTCCTGGGGGCCGCCGCGCGGTTGCGGTCCGAGCTGGTCGGCAGCGGGCCACTGGAGCCCCTGCTCGCCGACCCGTCGGTGACCGACGTGCTGGTGTCGGCCCCGGACCGGGTCTGGGTGGACCGGGGCGGCGGGCTGGAGCTCACGCCGGTGCGCTTCGCGGACGCGGCGGCCGTACGACGGCTCGCCCAGCGCCTCGCCGCCGTGGCCGGGCGCCGGTTGGACGACGCCCGGCCCTGGGCCGACGCCCGGCTGCCCGACGGGACCCGGCTGCACGCGGTGCTGCCGCCGGTCGCCGTGGGCTGCGCCTGCCTGTCGCTGCGGGTCGTACGGCCGCGTGCCTTCACGCTCGGCGAGCTGGTCGCGGCGGGCACGGTGCCGCCGGGCGGGGACCGCGTGCTGCGCGCGCTGCTCGACGCACGGCTGTCCTTCCTCGTCAGCGGCGGCACGGGCAGCGGAAAGACGACCCTGCTGAGCGCCCTTCTGGGGCTGGTGGGGCCGGACGAGCGGATCGTCCTCGCCGAGGACTCGGCGGAACTGCGGCCGGACCATCCGCATGTGGTGCGACTGGAGAGCAGACCCGCCAACCAGGAGGGCGCGGGCCTCGTCACCCTCGAGGACCTGGTGCGCCAGGCGCTGCGGATGCGGCCCGACCGGCTGGTCGTGGGCGAGGTCCGAGGGCCCGAAGTGGTGCATCTGCTGGCCGCGTTGAACACCGGCCACGAGGGCGGCTGCGGAACCGTGCACGCCAATGCCGCCGCCGACGTGCCGGCCCGGCTGGAGGCCCTGGGAACGGCCGCGGGGCTCGACCGGGCCGCGCTGCACAGCCAGGTGGCGGCCGCCCTCTCCGTGGTGCTGCACCTCGTACGCGACCGGACCGGGCGGCGGCGGATCGCCGAGGTGCATGTGCTGGAGCGGGACCCGTCGGGGCTGGTGCGGACGGTGCCGGCGCTGCGGTGGGGAGTGGAGGCCTTCGTGCGGGAGCGGGGGTGGGAGCGGCTGCGGGGGCTGCTTCGGGGTGAGGGAAGCGAGGGCGGGCCGGGTGAGGCCGTGATGAAGGGGGCGAGTGATGACGGGAGCGGCTGAGATGTCGATGGGTGCGGCCGTGGCGTGCATGGGGGCGGCGGCCTGGCTGCTGGGTGAGCGTCACTCGACGGCACGGCGGGCGCGGTTGCTGCTCGCGGGCGGCGGGACCGTCGGGAGCGGGCCGCCCGGGTGGGGGCGGATGGCCGATGGTCTGCGGCGGGTCCGCGGGCGGCTGCGGGCCGAGTGGTGGGCGCCGGTGGCCGGGCTGGTGCTGGCGGTGCTGGGAGCGTCGGTGCTGCCGGTCGTCCTGGGAGTGGCCGGAGTGCCGCTGCTGCGACGGGTCCGGCTGGCCGGCCGGGTGCGGCGGGACCGGGAGCGCCGGGCCGACGCGGTGATCGCGCTGTGCGGGGCGCTCGCCGGGGAGGTGCGGGCCGGGCGGCAGCCGGGAGAGGCGCTGCTGCGGGCCGCGCGGGACTGCGGCGGACTCGCGGACGCACAGGGGACGGTGCTGGCGGCGGCACGGTTCGGCGGTGACGTGCCCGACGCGCTCGCGACCGCCGCCGGGCAGCCGGGGGCCGAGGGGCTGCGGGGACTCGCGGCGTGCTGGCGGGTCGCCGTGGACCAGGGCGCGGGGCTCGCGGCCGGACTCGACCGGCTCGCCGCCGCCCTGCGCGCCGAACGGGACCAACGCTCCGATCTGCGCGCCCAGTTGGCGGGCGCGCGGGCCACGGCGGTGCTGCTCGCCGGGCTGCCGTCCCTGGGCCTCCTCATCGGCACCGTCCTCGGCGCGGACCCCCTCCACGTCCTGCTGCACACCACGGCGGGCCTGGGCTGTCTGGTGGCCGGCGGTGTGCTGGAGGGCCTCGGGCTGTGGTGGGTGCAGCGGATCGTGCGGGGAGCGGAGGCGGCATGAGCGCAGAAGTTATCCACAGGCTGGGGGTGACGGTGGGGGTGCTGCTGGCCCTCTGGTGGTCGGTGCGCCGGCTGAAGACGGCGGGACGCCGCCGGAGGATGCGGCGCCGGCTGGCCGAGCTGTCGCCCCGGGAAGCGACCGCTCGGACTCCGCGCCCCGGGTTGGGGCGGGCGGCGCGGAGATGGCCGGCTCCCCTGGGCGTGGCGTGCGCCGGGTGGGTGCTGATCGGCGGCCCGGTCGGTGTCGCCGTCGGACTGGCCGGCGCGGTGGGGATGTGGCGGTGGCGGCTGCGGCGGGAGGCGGCCGGTACGGACACGCGGGCAGCCGACCTGGCCGAGGCGGCACGGCAACTGCCCCTGGCCGCCGACCTGCTGGCGGCCTGCATCGCGGCGGGCGCCGGGCCGGTGATCGCCGCGCAAGCGGTGGGCGAGGCCCTGGGCGGGCCGGTGGGCGACGCCCTCGCCCATGGCGCGGCGGAGGTACGGCTGGGCGGCGAACCGGGCCCTGCCTGGCGGAGGCTGGCCGCCCTCCCCGGCGCCGGAGGCCTGGCCCGGCTGCTCGAACGGGCCGACGTCTCCGGACTGCCCGCCGCCACGCCGGTCGCACGACTCGCCGCCGAGACCCGAGCCGACTGGGGGCGCGCCGCGACGGCCAGGGCACGCCGGGCGGGCGTCATGGTCAGCGCGCCGGTCGGGCTGTGCTTCCTGCCCGCGTTCCTCGCGATCGGCGTGCTGCCCGTGGTGATCGGGCTCGCGGGTGGGGTGCTCGAAAGGGGTGGTGCCTGAGACGGAGGCCTGGATCGGCGGCGGAACAAGTCAGCGACAACCAACAGAAGTTCGGACTCTTTCCTACGGAGGTTGAGATGTATCAGGCGGTACGGGCACGGCTGGGTGCCCTGGTGTGCGGGGCGCGTGCGGCGCGGAGGGACGCGGGGATGGTCACGTCCGAGTACGCGATGGGAATCGTCGCGGCGGTGGCCTTCGCGGTGGTGCTCTACAAGGTCGTCACGAGCGGTGCGGTCAGCGCGGAGCTCCAGAACATCGTGAAGGAAGCCCTCAATGCGCGGATGTGAGCGGGGCGCGGACCGGGGGTTCGTCACGGCGGAGTCGGCTGTGGTGCTGCCCGTGCTGGTGATGTTCGCGATGGCGCTGGTGTGGGGGCTGCTGGCCGTGGCCGCGCAGATCCAGTGCGTGGACGCGGCACGGACGGGCGCCCGGGCGGCGGCGCGCCAGGACTCGCCCGACGCGGTCGTGCGACTGACCCGCGAGGCGGCACCGCCCGGCGCGAAGGTGACCGTCGACCGGGGCGCGGAACACGTCCGGGTGGTCGTCGTCGCCGAGCCGCCGGTGCTGCGCGGCCTGTCCTTCACCGTGCGGGAGGAGGCCGTGGCGTCGGTGGAGGAGACGGTGGGGGTGGGCACGTGAGACGGCGGCCGGAGACGCGGGGCCGGAACCCGGGGCACCGGCTGATGGGATGCACCGCCTCGGACCAGGGATCCGCCACCGTCTGGAGCGTCGGGGCGATCGCCGTCCTGTGCGTGGTGTTCGGCGTCGTCCTCGCACTGGGGCAGGCCGTCGTGATCCGGCACCGGGCGGCGGGCGGTGCGGATCTCGCGGCGCTCGCGGCGGCCGACCATTGGGCCGAGGGCGGTACGGCGGCCTGTGTCCGGGCCGGCCGGGTGGCCCGGGCACAGGGCGTCCGGCTCGTGCGGTGCGAGGTCGTCGGGGAGATCTCGGACGTGACGGCGGCGTCGGGCCGGGGGCCGTTCACGGCGGAGGTCAGGGCGCGGGCGGGGCCTCCGTCGGCTCCCTTGGGCCTTCCGTCGGCGGCTCCGCCGCCGCCTCCTTCTCCTCGGGAGCCCCCTCCAGCAGCACCGTGAGCAGCCGGACCGCCCCTCTCTTGTGCAGCGGGTCGTTGCCGTTGCCGCACTTGGGGGACTGGATGCAGGACGGGCAGCCGGCGTCGCACTCGCAGGAGGCGATGGCCTGGCGGGTGGCGGTCAGCCAGGTGCGGGCGGTGTGGAAGGCGCGCTCCGCGAAGCCCGCGCCGCCGGGATGGCCGTCGTAGACGAAGACCGTGGGCAGGAGCGTGTCGGGGTGGAGCGGGATCGACACGCCGCCGATGTCCCAGCGGTCGCAGGTCGCGAAGAGGGGCAGCAGGCCGATCGAGGCGTGCTCGGCGGCGTGCAGGGAGCCGCCGAGGATCTCCGGGTTGATCCGGGCGCGGTCGAGCTGGTCCTCGGTGACGGTCCACCACACGGCCCGGGTGCGCAGCGTACGAGGAGGGAGGTCGAGTTTCGTCTCGCCCAGCACCTCACCGGTGATGAGCCGCCTGCGGAGGAAGGAGACGACCTGGTTGGTGACCTCGACGGAGCCGTAGCACAGGCGTCCGTCGCCCCAGGGGACCTCGACGTCCGTTTCCAGCACGGAGATCGACGTCGTGTCGCGAGCGACCGTGGAGTAGGGCGGCGCGGCCTCCTCGACGAGGGCGACGGAGTCCTCCAGGTCCAGCGACCGCACCAGGTAGGTGCGGCCCTGGTGGAGGTGGACCGCCCCCTCGTGGACGGTCGAGTGCGCGGCGCCGGCGTCGACCGTGCCGAGCAGCCGGCCCGTGCCGGCCTCGACGACCTGGACCGGCCGCCCGCCCTCACCGCGGATGTCGGTCAGGTCGGCGGCCCGCTCGCGGCGCGTCCAGTGCCAGGCCCTGGTGCGGCGACGCAGCAGCTTGGCGGCTTCGAGCTGGGGGAGGAGGTCCTCGCAGGCCGGGCCGAACAGGTCGAGGTCCTCGTCCGTCAGGGGCAGTTCCTCGGCGGCCGCACACAGGTGCGGGGCCAGCACGTAGGGGTTGTCCGGGTCGAGGACCGTCGACTCGACGGGCTGGTCGAACAGGGCCTCCGGGTGGTGGACGAGGAAGGTGTCCAGCGGGTCGTCCCGTGCGACCAGGACGGCCAGCGCTCCCTGCCCGGACCGTCCGGCCCGGCCCGCCTGCTGCCAGAGGGAGGCGCGTGTGCCCGGGTAACCGGCGATGACGACCGCGTCCAGGCCGGAGATGTCGATGCCGAGTTCGAGGGCGTTCGTCGCGGCGAGACCCAGCAGTTCACCCGAATGGAGGGCTTGTTCGAGTGCCCGGCGTTCCTCCGGGAGATAACCGCCCCGGTACGCCGCGACACGCCGGGCCAGCGACCGGTCGACCTCGGCCAGTCGCTCCTGGGAGATGACGGAGATCAGCTCGGCCCCGCGCCGGGACCGTACGAAGGCGACCGAGCGCACGCCCTGCACGGTGAGGTCGGTGAGCAGGTCGGCGGCCTCGGCGGTGGCCGTGCGGCGGACGGGGGCGCCCTTCTCGCCGTGCAGCTCGGTCAGCGGCGGTTCCCAGAGGGCGAACACCAGTTCACCGCGCGGGGAGGCGTCGTCGGCGACCTCCAGAACCGGCAGGCCGGTCAGGCGGCGGGCGGCCACCGCGGGCTCGGCGGCGGTCGCGGAGGCCAGCAGGAACACGGGCGAGGAGCCGTAGCGGGCGCACAGGCGGCGCAGCCGGCGCAGCACCTGGGCGACGTGCGAGCCGAAGACGCCGCGGTAGGTGTGGCACTCGTCGACGACGACGTACTTCAGCGACTTCAGGAAGGAGGACCAGCGGGGGTGGGACGGCAGGATGCCGCGGTGCAGCATGTCCGGGTTGGTCAGGACGTAGTTGGCGTACTGGCGGATCCACTCGCGCTCCTCGAACGGAGTGTCGCCGTCGTACACGGCCGTGCGTACCGAATGGCCCAACGGATGTGAAAGTTCCTTCACGGAGCGGCACTGATCCGCCGCAAGGGCCTTGGTGGGGGCCAGGTAGAGGGCCGTCGCGCCGCGGCCGTTCGGGGCCTCGGCGCCGTCCAGGAGGGTGGACAGGACCGGCACGAGGTAGGCCAGGGACTTGCCGGAGGCCGTGCCGGTGGCGACGACGACCGATTCGCCGTCCAGCGCGTGCTCCGCCGCGCGGGCCTGATGGGCCCAGGGGTGCTCGATGCCCGCGGCCTGCACGGCCGCCACGACCTCCGGGCGGATCCGGTCCGACCAGACGGCATGCCGACCCTCGCGCGGGGGCAAGTGCTCCGTATGAGTAATGCGCGAAGCCCTGCTCGGACCGGACGCGAGCCGGTCCAGGACCGCGCCCGGCGCGGGTCGGGAGGCGGGGTCCGTCGGGGGTCCATCGGATCGGTGATTCTTGGCCATCGGCACCGAGTGTGTCACTGGCGTGACGGACAATGGAGCCAAGGCGTCGTGCACGCCTGCCCGTAAGTGATTGAATGCCATCGCGGCTGGCGAACCGTCCAGGGGACGAAGCCGAGGTGCCCCAAGGGCGACCGCTCGATAGCAAGGTGCTGGAGGATCCGTGGACCTGTCCCTGTCGACCGAGACCATGGGCGATCGCACGATCGTCAGGGTCGGTGGCGAAATCGACGTATATACCGCGCCCAAGCTGCGCGAGCAGTTGGTCGAGCTGGTGAACGACGGCAGTTTCCACCTTGTCGTCGACATGGAGGGCGTGGACTTCCTCGACTCCACCGGGCTCGGCGTGCTGGTCGGCGGCCTGAAGCGTGTGCGGGCCCATGAGGGCTCCCTGCGCCTGGTCTGCAACCAGGAGCGCATTCTGAAGATCTTCCGTATCACCGGCCTGACCAAGGTGTTCCCGATTCACACCTCGGTCGAGGAAGCGGTGGCGGCGACCGACTGACACCGGGCCCGGGCCTCGTGCCCGGGCAGGCCGAAGCCGCGGCAAGAGTTCGGCAGAAGTGAAGACCGAGGGGGCCCGGGCTTTCGGCGGCCCGGAGCCTCTCGACAGCACGCCCGTAGTTGCGAGGGGGATGCATGGCCACCGTTGAGCTCCGCTTCAGCGCGCTGCCCGAGCACGTCAGGACCGCCCGGCTGGTGGCGGCCGCGGTGGCGCGCAGGGCCGGAGTGGACGAGGCCGTCCTCGACGAGGTCAGACTCGCCGTCGGCGAGGCCTGCACGCGGGCCGTCGGGCTGCATCAGACCGGCGGGATCTCGGCACCGGTGAAGGTGCTGCTGATCGAGGAGGAGAAACAGTTCTCCATCGAGGTCGGCGACGAGGCCCCGCACGCGGTCCCCGGCGAGCGCACAGGCGCCGGACCCGGCGACCCCGACGGTGAGTCCGAGGAGGACGAGATGGGCCTCGCGGTCATCAGCGGACTCGTCGACGATGTCGAGGTCAGCGCGGGGGAGCACGGCGGGTCGATCAAGATGACCTGGCCGACCACCCCGCCGCCGACCATCCTGGCCTGACAAGCCACCGCGCACACCGTTTGACGAAGGGCCCCACACCCGTGGGGCCCTTCGTCATGTGCGGGTGTCAGTGGTCGCCTTTACAGTAGTTCCTGTGCCGTTCATCGCGTGAATTCGTTCACGATCATTCGCATGCTCCAGGGCCGTCCGAGAATGCTTTCAGGGCATTACCTCAGACGGCCAATTCCACTAATCGCGCTCTGTTTTGATCAGGTTCCGGTACCTACAATCCCGTCCACATCTTGAGCTCAGCCCAAGCGTCAAGGAGGACGAATGGCGGGGCTTTCTCTCTCACCACAGTCGGGCCATCCCACAGACCTCGCAGCCGCCGTACTGACCGATGACAACCGCGTTCTCGTCGTGGTCATCGCGGTCGTCGCACTGGCGGCACTCGTGGTCGCGGGCGTCCTGGTACGCCAGGTACTCGCGGCCGGCGAGGGCACCGACAGCATGAAGAAGATCGCGGCGGCGGTCCAGGAAGGCGCGAACGCCTATCTGGCACGTCAGCTGCGCACGCTCGCCGTATTCGCCGTGGTCGTGTTCTTCCTGCTCATGCTGCTGCCCGCGGACGACTGGAATCAGCGTGCCGGTCGGTCGGTGTTCTTCCTGATCGGAGCGGCGTTCTCGGCGGCCACCGGCTATATCGGCATGTGGCTCGCCGTACGCAGCAATGTGCGTGTCGCCGCGGCGGCGCGCGAAGCCACTCCGGCGGCAGGCGAGCCGGAAAAAGATCTCACCACCGTCTCGCACAAAGCGATGAAGATCGCATTTCGCACGGGCGGTGTCGTCGGCATGTTCACGGTGGGCCTCGGTCTGCTGGGCGCCTCCTGTGTGGTGCTGGTGTACGCGGCCGACGCGCCGAAGGTGCTCGAGGGCTTCGGCCTCGGGGCCGCGCTGATCGCGATGTTCATGCGTGTCGGCGGCGGCATCTTCACCAAGGCCGCCGACGTCGGCGCCGACCTGGTCGGCAAGGTCGAACAGGGCATTCCGGAGGACGACCCGCGCAATGCCGCGACCATCGCCGACAACGTGGGCGACAACGTCGGCGACTGCGCGGGCATGGCGGCCGACCTCTTCGAGTCGTACGCCGTGACCCTCGTCGCCGCGCTGATCCTGGGCTCGGCGGCCTTCGGCGACGCCGGGCTCGGCTTCCCGCTGCTCGTGCCGGCGATCGGTGTGGTCACCGCCATGATCGGCATCTTCGCGGTGGCGCCGAGGCGCGCCGACCGCAGCGGCATGAGCGCCATCAACCGCGGGTTCTTCATCTCCGCGGTGATCTCGCTGGTGCTGGTGGCGGTGGCCGTCTTCGTCTACCTGCCCGGGAAGTACTCCGAGCTCGACGGCGTCACCGACACCGCGATCCTGGGCAAGGACGGTGACCCGCGGGTCCTCGCGCTCGTCGCGGTGGCCATCGGCATCGTGCTCGCCGCCCTGATCCAGCAACTGACCGGCTACTTCACCGAGACCACCCGACGCCCCGTCCGGGACATCGGCAAGACCTCGCTCACCGGCCCGGCCACCGTCGTCCTCGCCGGTATCTCCGTGGGTCTCGAATCGGCCGTCTACACCGCCTTGTTGATCGGCCTCGGCGTGTACGGGGCGTTCCTGCTCGGAGGTACGTCGATCACGCTGGCGCTGTTCGCGGTGGCGCTGGCGGGCACCGGCCTGCTCACCACGGTCGGCGTGATCGTCGCGATGGACACCTTCGGGCCGGTCTCCGACAACGCGCAGGGCATCGCGGAGATGTCCGGCGACGTCGAGGGGGCGGGCGCGCAGGTGCTCACGAACCTGGACGCGGTCGGCAACACCACCAAGGCGATCACCAAGGGCATCGCGATCGCCACGGCCGTGCTCGCGGCGGCGGCGCTGTTCGGGTCGTACCGCGACGCGATCTTCACCGGCGCGCGGGACGTGGGCGAGAAGCTCAGCGGGGACGGTGCCCCGCTGAGCCTGATGATGGACATCTCCCAGCCCAACAACCTCGTGGGTCTCATCGCGGGCGCGGCGGTCGTCTTCCTCTTCTCGGGGCTGGCGATCAACGCCGTGTCGCGGTCGGCGGGTGCCGTGGTCTTCGAGGTGCGGCGGCAGTTCCGCGAGAAGCCCGGGATCATGGACTACAGCGAGACCCCGGAGTACGGCAAGGTCGTCGACATCTGCACCAAGGACGCGTTGCGCGAGCTGGCCACGCCCGGTCTGCTCGCCGTGCTGGCGCCCATCTTCATCGGGTTCACGCTCGGTGTCGGCCCGCTCGGCGCGTTCCTGGCGGGCGCGATCGGCGCGGGCACGCTGATGGCGGTGTTCCTGTCCAACTCCGGTGGCGCCTGGGACAACGCCAAGAAACTCGTCGAGGACGGCCATCACGGAGGCAAGGGCAGCGAGGCCCACGCGGCGACCGTGATCGGCGACACCGTCGGCGACCCCTTCAAGGACACCGCCGGTCCCGCGATCAACCCGCTGCTGAAGGTCATGAACCTGGTGTCGCTGCTCATCGCGCCCGCGGTGATCAAGTTCTCCTACGGCGCCGACAAGAGCATCGGGGTGCGGATCCTGGTCGCGGCCGTCGCGTTCCTCGTGATCGTCGGCGCGGTGTACGTGTCAAAGCGGCGTGGAATCGCCATGGGTGACGAAGACAACGCCGATGAGAAGCCCAAGTCGGCGGACCCGGCTGTGGTTTCGTAGGGGGGACGTCCAAGCCCCAGCTCAAGGTGCGGGCGGGCGGCGCGCGTTGACGCGTCGCCCGCCCGCTCTGTGTGTGTGCGCCATCGCGCCGTGAGGCTTCTCTCGCTTGGTGCAAAAGGTTACAGAAGGGTCTTAATAGACTTTCGGCGTGCGGTTGCCGTGCATCTGGCGTGTATGTTCCGGGGCCGAGAGCCATGGAAGGGACCAAACCGGTGAACAAGAAGCTCGCGGCCGCACTGTCCGGCGGTGCGGTACTGGTACTGGCGCTGTCGGGGTGCGGCGGCGACGACAACGAGAAGCTGGACTCCTGGGCCAAGGAGGTCTGCGACGCCGTGCAGCCGCAGGCCAAGAAGATCGAGTCGGCCAATGCCTCGATCCAGAAGGAAACCTCGGACAACAGCAAGCCGGCGGACGTCCAGAAGACCGACGCACAGGCTTTCCAGGACATGTCCGACGCCTACAAGGCCATCGGGGCCGCGGTGACCAAGGCCGGGGCGCCGGATGTCGAGAACGGCGAGAAGAAGCAGCAGGACGCCGTCAAGGAGCTCAACACGATCTCCTCCTCGTACGCCTCCCTGAAGAAGCAGGTCGACGGGCTCGACACCAAGGACCAGGGCAAGTTCGCGGACGGCCTCAAGGACATCGCCACGGAGCTCGACAAGCTGGGCAAGAGCGGGAACGACGCGCTCCGCACCCTGGAGGAGGGCGAGGTCGGCCAGGCGATGGCGCGCCAGTCCAGCTGCAAGGCGGCCACGGCGCCGGCGACGCAGAGCTGAGCCGAGCTGGGCGAGGAGCATTTCGGTGCTGGCGGGGCTGCTGAGGCGGCAGTGACTGCTGAGTCGGAGTGCGGTGGCGCGGGATGCCCGGGCCGGTCGGCGGAGGCGTGAGTGGTGCCCGAGTCGGGGTGCGGAGGCGCGCGCGGTATCCGGGCCGGGGTGCGGAGGCGCGCGATAGCCGAGCGGGTTCGGAGTGGCGCATGGTGCCCTGGCCGGGGTGCGGAGGTGCGCGGTAGCCGAGCGGGTTCGGAGTGGCGCGTGGTGCCCGGGCCGGGGTGCGGAGGTGCGCGGTAGCCGAGCGGGTTCGGAGTGGCGCGTGGTGCCCGGGCCGGGGTGCGGAGGTGCGCGGTAGCCGAGCGGGTTCGGAGTGGCGCGTGGTGCCCGGGCCGGGGTGCGGAGGCGCGCGCGATTCCGAGCCGGTCGGCGGAGCCGCGCGATACCCATGCCGGTCCCGAGAGGCACGCCATGCCAGAGCCGGTCCGCGGAGCCCTGCGCGATACCGGTACGGGCGCGTGCGATGCCGGTGCCGACGGCCACAATGGGGGCGTGAGTAACGCCAGCCAGTCACCCCTGCCCCCGCTGCCCTCCTCCGATCGTCCCGATGCCGCCGCCCGGCTCCGCGACGCCCTGCTCGGAGCCTCCTTCACCGCCGACGGGCTGCTCGAACTGCTCGGCGCCCCCGCGTACGCGGCCCTGGCCCGGAGCGAGACCGTGCCCGCGCTCCGGGCGACCCGCGGGGACACACCGCTGGAGCTGCTCGTCCGGCTGTTCCTCCTTCAGCAGCCCGTGCCGCACGCGCGCGTGGCGGACGTCCTGCCCGTCGAGGCGTGCCTGGAGAGCGGCTGGCTGACGCGCGTCGGTGACGACGAGCTGGCCGCCGCCGTGGACGTACGGCCCTACGGCGGGCCCGACGGCGAGGACTGGTTCATCGTGTCGGACCTGGGCTGCGCGGTCGGTGGCGCCGGCGGGATCGGCCGGCGTGACGAGGGAGTCGTCCTGGGAGTCGGCGGCGCCTCCACCACACTCGCCGGCATCACCGTCCGTACGCCGGTCGCCGCCGCGCTCGACCTGGGCACCGGCTCCGGCATCCAGGCGCTGCACGCCGCCCGTCACGCCACGCGCGTGACGGCCACCGACCTCAACCCGCGCGCGCTGCACATCACCGCCCTCACGCTGGCGCTGTCCGGCACCCCGGCCGCCGATCTGCGCGAAGGCTCCCTCTTCGAGCCGGTGCGGGACGACGAGACGTACGACCTGATCGTCTCGAACCCGCCGTTCGTGATCTCTCCCGGCGCCCGGCTCACCTACCGCGACGGCGGGATGGGCGGGGACGATCTGTGCCGCACGCTCGTTCAGGAGGCGGGGGAGCGGCTGAACGCGGGCGGGTTCGCGCAGTTCCTCGCCAACTGGCAGCACGTGGAGGGGGAGGACTGGCAGGACCGGCTCAGGTCATGGGTGCCCCGGGGCTGCGACGCGTGGATCGTGCAGCGCGAGGCGCAGGACGTCAATCAGTACGCCGAGCTGTGGCTGCGCGACGCGGGCGACCACCGCGAGGACGTGGCGGAGTACCAGGCGCGGTACGACGCCTGGCTCGACGAGTTCGAGGCGCGCAAGGTGAGGGCCGTCGGCTTCGGCTGGATCACCCTGCGCAGGACGGACGCCGCCGTGCCCTCCGTCACGGTGGAGGAGTGGCCGCATCCGGTGGAGCAGCCGCTCGGGGACACCGTCCGGGCCCACTTCGACCGGCTCGACTACCTGCGCGACCACGACGACGCCGCGCTGCTCGAAGGACACTTCCGGCTCGGCGCCGAGGTCGTGCAGGAACAGGTCGGGCTGCCCGGCGCGGAGGACCCCGAGCATGTCGTGCTGCGCCAGAACCGCGGCATGCGCCGGGCGACCCGGGTGGACACGGTCGGCGCGGGCTTCGCCGGCGTGTGCGACGGCACGATGAGCGCCGGCCGCATCCTCGACGCCATCGCCCAGCTGATCGGCGAGGACCCGGTGCTGCTGCGCGACCGCACTCCGGCGCAGATCCGGCTGCTCGTCGAGCAGGGGTTCCTGGAGCCGGTCCGCTGAGGGGCTCAAGAGATCGTCAGGGTGGTACCCGCGTCGGCTCGCCAACAAATTCGAGTCGATTTGAACACCTCGTCCGAAACGGTCCGTGAGGGACCGGACGCCCCCGATCCGCGGCGGTGTCGTCCCGGCGTTCACCTCCGGTTCGCCTGCCCGCCGCCCCCGCGTGACAGCCTCCCGTGGCTGGGGAGACGAGGACGGGGACAAGGGGGACACGGCGAGTCATGGAGAGCGAACCGGCGATCTTCGCGGGAGCGGTGTTCTCCCTGTTCGGAGGCGGGCTGCTGGCTTGGACCGTGGCATGCGTCCGCCGGCACCGGCCCGTCGCCCAGGGCATGAGCCCCGTCGCGTCGGCGACCCTCGCGAGCGTCGCCGCGGTGCTCGCGCTGGCGGCCGGAACCTGGTGCTTCACACGCCTCTGAAGCCCGTGTCGGCGACGCGCCTGTGGGTAACCGAGAGGTGGCGCTCCGCATCGGGCCGGGCCGGCTCCGGGCACTCCGGGCGGCAGGAATGGTGGTAGTCGGGTTACCGTTCGAGTGGCCGTTGCGGGCTTTTCCCGTTTGACACGGGGGCGGGATGTACCGTCACACTCCGCAGCGTCACCACGACCCGACCCCGGGAGGCGAACCCTGGGGAGGCCCCAGCGTCGACCGGAGAGAAGAGCGAAGTTGTCCCCGACCAGCGAGACCGCACAGGGCGGCCGCCGACTCGTCATCGTCGAGTCGCCTGCCAAGGCGAAGACGATCAAGGGCTACCTGGGCCCCGGCTACGTAGTCGAGGCGAGCGTCGGGCACATCCGCGACCTTCCCAACGGCGCTGCCGAGGTGCCCGAGAAGTACACCGGCGAGGTCCGCCGCCTCGGTGTGGACGTCGAACACGACTTCCAGCCGATCTATGTGGTCAACGCCGATAAGAAGGCACAGGTCAAGAAGCTCAAGGACCTGCTGAAGGACTCCGACGAGCTCTTCCTCGCCACCGATGAGGACCGCGAGGGCGAGGCCATCGCCTGGCACCTCCAGGAGGTGCTCAAGCCCAAGGTCCCGGTCAAGCGGATGGTCTTCCACGAGATCACCAAGGCCGCGATCCAGGCCGCCGTGGCCAACCCGCGCGAGCTCAACCAGAAGCTCGTCGACGCCCAGGAGACCCGCCGCATCCTCGACCGTCTCTACGGTTATGAGGTCTCGCCGGTCCTGTGGAAGAAGGTCATGCCGCGGCTGTCCGCGGGCCGTGTCCAGTCGGTCGCCACACGACTCGTGGTGGAGCGGGAACGCGAGCGCATCGCCTTTCGTTCGGCTGAGTACTGGGACCTGACGGGCACCTTCGCGACCGGCCGCGCGGGAGACCAGTCGGACCCGTCGTCGCTGGTCGCGCGCCTGCAGACCGTCGACGGCAGGCGGGTGGCGCAGGGCCGCGACTTCGACTCCCTGGGACAACTGAAGAGCGCGAACACTCTCCACCTCGACGAGGCGAACGCCCGCGCCCTGGCCGCCGCCCTGGAGAACACGAGCTTCGCGGTCCGGTCCGTCGAGTCCAAGCCGTACCGCCGCTCGCCGTACGCCCCGTTCCGTACGACGACGCTGCAGCAGGAGGCCAGCCGCAAACTCGGCTTCGGCGCGAAGGCGACGATGCAGATCGCCCAGAAGCTGTACGAGAACGGCTACATCACGTACATGCGTACGGACTCCACGACCCTGAGCGACACGGCGGTCGCCGCCGCCCGTGCCCAGGTCACGCAGCTGTACGGCGCCGACTACCTGCCGCCGCAGCCGAGGACGTACGCCGGGAAGGTCAAGAACGCGCAGGAGGCCCACGAGGCGATCCGCCCCTCGGGTGATCGTTTCCGCACTCCCGCCGAGACCGGACTGACCGGCGACCAGTTCAAGCTCTACGAACTGATCTGGAAGCGGACCGTCGCCTCCCAGATGAAGGACGCGACCGGCAACAGCGTCACGGTGAAGATCGGCGGCACGGCGGCCGACGGCCGGGACGTCGAGTTCAGCGCGTCCGGCAAGACGATCACCTTCCACGGCTTCCTCAAGGCGTACGTCGAGGGCGCCGACGACCCGAACGCCGAGCTCGACGACCGCGAGCGCCGCCTGCCCCAGGTCTCCGAGGGCGACGCCCTGAGCGCCGAGGAGATCACGGTCGACGGGCACGCCACCAAGCCCCCGGCCCGCTACACCGAGGCCTCCCTGGTCAAGGAGCTGGAAGAGCGCGAGATCGGCCGCCCGTCGACGTACGCGTCGATCATCGGCACGATCCTGGACCGCGGTTACGTGTTCAAGAAGGGCACGGCGCTCGTCCCGTCCTTCCTGTCCTTCGCCGTGGTCAACCTCCTGGAGAAGCACTTCGGGCGGCTCGTCGACTACGACTTCACCGCCAAGATGGAGGACGACCTCGACCGCATCGCCCGCGGTGAGGCGCAGTCCGTGCCGTGGCTGAAGCGGTTCTACTTCGGTGAGGGCACAGGCGGGGGCGGTGCCGCCGACGCCGGCAACGGCGACGGGGACCACCTCGGCGGCCTCAAGGAACTGGTGACCGACCTGGGCGCGATCGACGCGCGCGAGGTGTCGTCGTTCCCGGTGGGCAACGACATCGTGCTGCGGGTCGGCCGCTACGGGCCGTACATCGAGCGCGGCGAGAAGGACACCGAGCAGCACCAGCGCGCCGACATCCCGGACGACCTGGCGCCGGACGAGCTGACCGTCGACCTCGCGGAGGAGCTGCTCGCCAAGCCGAGCGGCGACTACGAACTGGGCACGGACCCGGCCACCGGCCACACGATCGTCGCCAAGGACGGCCGCTACGGCCCGTATGTGACGGAGATCCTCCCCGAGGGCACCCCGAAGACGGGCAAGAACGCGGTCAAGCCGCGCACGGCGTCCCTGTTCAAGACGATGTCCCTGGACACGGTGACCCTCGACGACGCCCTGAAGCTGATGTCGCTGCCGCGTGTCGTCGGCACCGACGCCGAGGGCCAGGAGATCACCGCGCAGAACGGCCGCTACGGCCCGTATCTGAAGAAGGGCACGGACTCGCGCTCGCTCCAGGCCGAGGAGCAGCTCTTCACGATCACGCTGGAGGAGGCGCTGGCGATCTACGCCCAGCCGAAGCAGCGTGGCCGGGCGGCCGCCAAGCCGCCGCTGAAGGAGCTGGGCACCGACCCGGTGAGCGAGAAGCCGGTCGTCGTCAAGGACGGCCGCTTCGGGCCGTACGTCACCGACGGCGAGACCAACGCGACCCTGCGCTCCGGCGACAGCGTCGAGACGATCACCCCGGAGCGCGGCTTCGAGCTGCTCGCCGAGAAGCGCGCGAAGGCGCCGGCGAAGAAGACCGCGAAGAAGGCGGCCAAGAAGGCTCCGGCGAAGAAGACGACGACGGCCAAGAAGACCGCGGCGAAGAAGACCACGACCGCGAAGAAGACGACGGCCAAGAAGACGACGGCGAAGAAGGCCACCACCGCGAAGAAGACGGCCGCCAAGACGGCGACCGTCTCGGAGCCGGCGGAGGACTGAGGCTCGTTCGGGGCCCGTTCGGAATTCGCGCGGGATCCGCGCGGGCCCCGTTCGGTATCCGGACTGCCAAGGTCCGGATCTTCGCCCCGGGTTCGGAAAGCGAACGCCCCGACAACACTTCGGTGTCGGGGCGTGCGCATGCCAGGCCGGGCATCCCGGGGTGTCGGTGGCTCCCGATAGGCTGAACGCATGACGCGAGCTGAGCATCCAACGGCCTCTCAGCCGGCCCCTGACGACGCCCTTGTCGCGGACTCCCGCGAGCGTGCCGTCCGCGCCCTGCTGCGCCGTCCGCAGTTGAAGCGGTTGTGGAGCGCGCAGCTCGTGGGCGGCGTGGGCGACACCCTCGCCCTTCTCGTGCTGGTCGTCCTCGCCCTCCAAGCGGCCGTCGCCGAAGGCTCGTTCGGGGGCGGCTACCGCGGCGTGGCGTTCGCAGTGGCGACCGTTTTCGGGGTGCGCATCCTCGCGACGCTCCTGTTCGGCGCCGTTCTGCTCGGCCCGCTCACCGCGCTCACCTCCCAGGACGGTCCGCTGGACCGCCGCTGGACCATGGTGGGCGCGGACGGGCTGCGCGCGGCGCTGCTCATCGTCGCGCCCCTGTGGATCGACTGGACGCCGGAGAACGCCCTGGCCGTCCTCCTCGTCACGGCCTTCGTGACCGGAGTCGCCGAGCGGTTCTGGACGGTGTGCCGCGAGAGCGCGGCCCCCGCGCTGCTGCCGCCCCCGCCGCCGGAAGGCGCGACCGTCCGGCCACTGCCGGACCACATGGACGCCCTGCGCCGCCTGTCGCTGCGCACCGGCTTCGTCGCGATCCCGCTCGCGGCCGTCGCGCTCGTCGTCGCGTCCCTGTTCAACAACCTGCTGGGCGCCGGCATCGACTGGTTCGGCCAGCACCAGGCGGCCCTCGCCTCCTACGTGGCGGCAGGGCTGTTCGCCGCCTCCCTGTCCGTGCTGACCTTCCTGGAGCTGCCCGCCACGCGCACCCCGCGCGCGCGGTCGCCGCTCGAGGGACTGCGCCGCCCGAAGACCACCGCCGGGTCCGACAAGGGACGCACCGGTGTGATGCCACTGCTCGTGCTGGCCTGCGCGGCCGTCGCCGCCGCGGTGTCCGCCGCCGTCGCCGTGGCCGGGCTGCACGCCAAGGACCTGGGCGGCGGCCCGGTGCTGTACGGGCTGTTCGTGGGTGCGCTGACCGGCGGTGTCGTCGTCGGCATCCGTACGGCGCCCTCGCTGCTGCCCGCCCTGTCGCGCCGCCGGCTGCTCGCGCTGGCCATCGCCTTCACCGGTGTCGCGCTGCTGGCCGCCGGGCTCGTCCCGGACGTCACCAGCGTGCTGCTGATCCTCGTGCTGGCCGGCGTCGGCGCGGGCATGTCGGCCAACACCGGGCACATCCTGCTCGACCAGGAGACCGAGGAGTACCGGCGGTCCCGTACGACGGAGCACCTGCACGCGGTCGTCCGCGTCTGTGTGGCGCTCGGTGCGGTGATCGCGCCGGTGGTGGCGGCGGGGATCGGGCCGCACCGGCTGGAAAGCGGCAAGTTCGTCTTCGCGCACGGCGGCGCGGCCTTCACGCTGATGCTGGCCGGCGCCCTGCTGCTGCCGGTGGCCGCGCTGGTGCTGGCCAAGGTCGACGACCGTTCCGGAGTCCCGCTGCGCCAGGACCTGCGCGACGCGCTGCTGCGCGGCGACGACCCGGAGCAGGCCCCCGCCGCCTCCGGTTTCTTCATCGCCCTGGAGGGCGGTGACGGGGCCGGGAAGTCCACGCAGGCCGAGGCGCTCGCCGAGTGGATCCGCGGCAAGGGCCACGAGGTCGTGCTGACGCGCGAGCCCGGGGCGACGCCGGTGGGCAAGCGGCTGAGGTCGATCCTGCTGGACGTGTCGAGCGAGGGCCTGTCGCACCGCGCGGAGGCGCTGCTGTACGCGGCCGACCGGGCCGAGCACATCGACACCGTCGTACGGCCCGCCCTGGAGCGCGGCGCGGTCGTCATCTCCGACCGGTACATCGACTCGTCCGTGGCCTACCAGGGGGCGGGCCGTGACCTGTCGCCGACCGAGATCGCCCGGATCAACCGCTGGGCCACGAACGGACTGGTGCCGCATCTGACCGTCCTGCTGGACGTCGCGCCGGAGACCGCGCGCGAGCGGTTCACCGAGGCGCCGGACCGGCTGGAGTCGGAGCCGGCCGAGTTCCACGCGCGCGTGCGGGCCGGTTTCCTGACCCTGGCCGCGGCCGACGCCGGGCGGTATCTGGTGGTGGACGCCGGCCAGGAGCCCGAGGCCGTCACGACCGTCATCCGGCACCGGCTCGACCAGGTGCTGCCGCTGTCCGAGGCCGAGATCAAGGCCCAGGAGGAGGCTAGGAAGAAGGCCGAGGAGGAGGCCCGCCGGAAGGCCGAGGAAGAGGCGGCCCGCAAGGCGGAGGAGGAGCGCCTGGAGCGTGAGCGCCAGGAGCAGCTCGCCCGGCTGCGCGCCGAGGAGGAGGAGCGCAAGCGGCGCGAGCTGGAGGAGGCGCAGCGCCGCGAGGCCGAACGGCAGGCGGAGGAGGCCCGGCGGCGGGCCGAGGAAGCGCGCAAGAAGGCCGAGGAGGAGCGGGCGAGGCTCCTCGCGGAGGAGAAGGCCCGCGCCGAGGAGGAGGCCCGGCGCAAGGCCGAGGAGGAGCGGCGCCGCCGGCAGGCCGAGGAAGAGGCCCGGCTGCGTGCCGAGGCCGACGCACTCCGCCTGGAGAAGCAGCGCAAGGCCGAGGAGGCCCTGCTGCGGGCCGAGGAGGCCCGGCGCCTGGCGGAAGCGGCGGCCGCTGCCGCGGAGGCGGGGCCGAAGAGCGCTGCCCCCCGAGGTGCCTCCGGTTCGACGGCCGGTCAGGACGCGGCGACGGTGCCCACGCCCGTGGTGACACCCGAGAACGCCCCGGGCGGCTCAGCGGACGAGACGACCGTGCTGCGCCGGGTGCGGGACGAGGAGCAGGGCCGGGGCCGGACGTCCGGTGGGTCCGACGCCGAGGTGACGGCCGAGCTGCCCAAGCCGCCGGTTCCGCCGGGGGCGGGTGAGGAGACGGAGGTACTGCCGCCGGTTCGCCCCGACTCCGGGTCCGGCTCCGGGTCCGGTTCCGGCTTCGGGGACGAGACCGAGGTGCTGCCCCAGGTGCCCTCCGGAGCGGGCGACGAGACGGCTGTGCTGCCTCCGGTCCGGCCGGGGGACGCCGAAGAGACGGCCGTGCTGCCGCCCGTACGCGGGGACGAACCGGCGGACCGGGTTCCGCCCGGGTACTTCCGGGAGGACGCCCCGGCCGCCCGGCCCGACGGGACCGAGGACCGCACGCGGGAGATGCCCCAGCTCGACGCCGAGGGCCGGCCCCGCCGGCGGTCCGACTGGGCCGAGGAGACGCCGCTGGACGACCTGCCCTCGCTGGCGGACGAGCTGCTCGGACCGCACGACGAGGACGAGCCGGACGAGGGCCGGGGGCGCCGGGGCAAGGGCGGCCGGGGCCGCTGAGGTCTCCGGCGGTCTGCCAGGGGGCGTTGTCAGTGGTCACCCCCACAATGGATCTCGCACCGTAGAAGGTGACGAAACCGTGGAACGTGACGAAAGGGCGGCGTGACCCATGACCGTGTGGGACGACCTCGTCGGGCAGGAGAGGGTGAGCGCGCAGCTGGACGCCGCCGCCCGGGACGCCGACGCCCTGGTCACCGCGGCCGGGACCGACGTCCCCCCGCCCGAGGCGTCGAAGATGACGCACGCGTGGCTGTTCACGGGCCCGCCCGGGGCCGGGCGGAACCAGGCGGCGCGGGCGTTCGCGGCGGCCCTGCAGTGCGTCAGCCCGGACCGGGCCCTCGGCGGCTCCCCGGGCTGCGGCTTCTGCGACGGATGTCACACGGCCCTGATCGGCACGCACGCCGACGTCACCACGGTCGCCGCGGTCGGCACGCAGATCCTCGCCGACGACATGCGCGACACGGTCCGCAAGTCGTTCACGTCACCGGCGAACGGCCGCTGGCAGGTCATCCTCGTCGAGGACGCCGAGCGGCTGAACGAGAAGTCGGCCAACGCCGTCCTCAAGGCCGTGGAGGAACCCGCCCCGCGCACGGTCTGGCTGCTGTGCGCCCCCTCCATCGAGGACGTCCTGCCGACCATCCGCTCCCGCTGCCGCCACCTGAACCTGAGCACGCCGTCGGTCGACGCCGTCGCCGACATGCTGGTACGCCGCGAGGGCATCGAGCCCGGCGTCGCCGCCGCGGCGGCCCGGGCGACCCAGGGTCATGTCGACCGGGCCCGTCGCCTGGCCACCGACCCGGCCGCGCGCGAGCGCCGTGCCGCCGTGCTGAGGCTGCCGCTGCGGGTGGAGGACATCGGCGGGGCGCTCAAGGCCGCCCAGGAGCTCGTGGACGCGGCCGCCGAGGACGCCAAGCAACTCGCGGAAGAGACGGACGCCAAGGAGACCGAGGAGCTGAGGGCCGCCCTCGGCGCGTCCCAGGGCGGCCGCATGCCGCGCGGCACGGCGGGTGTGATCAAGGACCTGGAGGACAAGCAGAAGCGCCGCAGAACGCGCACGCAGCGCGACAGCCTCGACCTCGCCCTGACCGACCTCACGGCCTTCTACCGCGACGTCCTCGCCCTCCAGCTCGGTTCCCGCGTGGCCATCGCCAACGCGGACGCCGAGGACGCCCTGGAGCGCCTGGCCCGCGGCAGCTCCCCGGAGTCCACGCTCCGCCGCATCGAGGCGATCGCCGCCTGCCGAGACGCCCTCGACCGCAATGTGGCACCCCTGCTCGCGGTGGAGGCCATGACGATGGCGCTCAGAGCGGGCTGACCCTGCAGAGCGGCACGACAGGGCACCGGCTCGCTACCGCCCGGCACCGCACATGAGGGGAAAGCGGAGTTGACGGCGTAACTCGTACGAGGCACGACACGCACGCAGGGCATCCATTCCATCGCTCAGAGTTACGATCGCTGGATGGACACAAGGCGCACTCCCCGCTCCGGCGACCGCTCCGGCGGCCTGCACCGCCGGACCCGCAGCGGAGCCAGGACCGCGGCCGGCCTCCTCGCCACGGCCGCGGTGCTCGTCTCCG
The DNA here is from genome assembly GCF_030816955.1 of Streptomyces africanus. Classification (NCBI taxonomy): domain Bacteria; kingdom Bacillati; phylum Actinomycetota; class Actinomycetes; order Kitasatosporales; family Streptomycetaceae; genus Streptomyces; species Streptomyces africanus. The sequence goes on from NZ_JAUSYP010000001.1 coordinate 4,862,441, forward strand.
CCTGCTCCTCCGGGAGCTCGACGACGTCCGCCACGGCCGCGGCGGAGGAGGCGGCACTGGTCGCGCTGCCGCGGTCCACCCCCGCGGCGCTCACGTCGTACTACGCCCAGAAGCCGGCCTGGCGCGGCTGCGGCGTCCCGGGCTTCGAGTGCGCCACGATCAAGGCACCGCTCGACTACGCCGAGCCCGCCGCCGGAGACGTCCGGCTCGCCGTCGCCCGCAAGAAGGCCATGGGCCCGGGGAAGCGGCTGGGCTCGCTGCTGGTGAACCCCGGCGGGCCGGGCGGCTCGGCGATCGGCTACGTCCAGGCGTACGCCGGCATCGGCTACCCGGCCGAGATCCGGGCCCGCTACGACATGGTGGCGGTCGACCCGCGCGGCGTGGCCCGCAGCGAGCCCGTCACCTGTCTGGACGGGCCGGGGATGGACAGGTACACGCAGACGGACAGTACGCCCGACGACGCCAGGGAGACCGACGGGCTGGTCACGGCGTACCGGACGTTCGCCGAGGGCTGCGGCGCGGACTCGCCCCGGCTGCTGCGCCATGTGTCCACCGTGGAGGCGGCCCGGGACATGGACATCGTGCGGGCGGTGCTCGGCGACGAGAAACTGAACTACGTCGGTGCCTCCTACGGGACGTTCCTCGGCGCGACGTACGCCGGGCTCTTCCCGGACCGGGCGGGCCGGCTGGTGCTGGACGGCGCGATGGACCCGTCGCTGCCCGCGCGGCGGCTCAACCTCGAACAGACGGCGGGCTTCGAGACGGCGTTCCGGTCGTTCGCGCGGGACTGCGTACGGCACGCGGACTGCCCGCTGGGCGGCGCGGGCACCTCGCCCGAGCGGGTCGGCCGGAGTCTCAAGGCGTTCTTCGAGAAGCTGGACGCGCGGCCGGCCGCCACCGGCGCCCGCGACGGCCGCCGCCTCACCGAGTCGCTCGCCACGACGGGCGTGATCGCGGCCATGTACGACGAGGGCGCCTGGCAGCAGTTGCGCGAGGCGCTGACGTCCGCGATGAAGAAGAACGACGGCTCCGGGCTCCTCGCCCTCTCCGACGGCTACTACGAGCGGGACGCCGACGGCGGCTACAGCAACCTGATGTTCGCCAACGCGGCCGTGAACTGCCTCGATCTGCCGCCCGCCTTCGACACCCCCGACGAGGTGCGCAGGGCGCTGCCCAAGTTCGAGAAGGCGTCCCCGGTCTTCGGCGAGGGCCTGGCGTGGGCCTCCCTGAACTGCGCGTACTGGCCCGTGCAGGCCACGGGCGAGCCGCACCGCATCGAGGCGAAGGGCGCCGCCCCGATCGTCGTGGTGGGCACGACGCGCGACCCCGCGACCCCGTACCGCTGGGCGCAGGCCCTGGCCCGTCAGCTCTCCTCGGCCCGCCTGCTCACCTACGAGGGCGACGGCCACACGGCGTACGGCCGCGGCAGCTCCTGCGTCGACCGGACGATCAACGCCTACCTGCTCCGCGGCACCCCTCCCACGGACGGCAAACGCTGCTCATAGGCCTGTGCCGAGCCCCGGAGGGCCCGCCTCCGGGGCTGGTACGGAGCACCCCCGGAAACTGTGTAGACTTACCGTCGTTGCTGATCGCACCATAGTGCGGACAGCGCGCCGCCTTAGCTCAGATGGCCAGAGCAACGCACTCGTAATGCGTAGGTCTCGGGTTCGAATCCCGAAGGCGGCTCCACTGAGAACCCGACCTAGGAACGTTCCTACGTCGGGTTTTCTCGTGCAGCGGATGCGGCGGCGGCGCCGTGAGCGGGCCGCTCGGGTGCCGGCGGTCTCAGTTCTGGTCTCAGTGGGACCAATCTCCAGATGGTGGGTATGTCCACGCCCAGCTCGTCCAGGATCGTCGACGCCCGCTTCTGCGAGCAGTTCCTTGAACTCCTCGTAGTCGGCGCGAGGGTCGAGCGGGCGCCCGTCCGGCCTTGAGAACACGACGTGATCTTCCTGCCACAGCTCCCCGGCGGCGGTTCGCATCTCGTCCTGCGCTGCCTTCGACCAGCAGCGGAACGAAGACGGGCAGGCGGGGCATGATGTCGTAGTTGACCATGGCTTCTGGACCCCGGACGACCGCGACCGGTGGCGAGCCATCGCGACCGACGCCGACGCCACCCCGGTGCTTGTCAGCGGTACCGCACCCGCTTCGTCCCTCCCGAGTCGGATGAACTGCACCTCGCGTACGACGGCGATCCTGCGGCCGTGATCGCAGCACTGGAAGTCGCACGCCACTGATTCAGCGACCAGCAAGACCCCGAACACGCCCAGCACCTGATCAGGTGTGGCGTACGCCAACAGCAGCAAACAAGCGCGACCAGCAAAGCGGAAGTCGCCTCATCGCTCAATAAGGCCGGTCGACTATGAGCCGACCGGCCTTGTTTTGGTTCTTCTCGGGACGTGATCCATCCGGCATTCTTTCGTGTCGGTGAATTCACGCCGTCGCGGTCAGGCGGAAGGCGTGGGAACCTTGAGCCTGTCCCATGTCAGCTTCCCCGGGATACCGTCCGCGTCGGGGCCGCTGAACCCATTCTTTTCCTGAAACTTCTTGTACGAGGCCTGGTCCGCCGGCGACCACTTCGTGTCCGGCTCTGGCGCATGATAGGTGCCACAGCCTTCCTTTTGCAGGCGGCGAGCCATCGCGAGGACGACCTTGTTGTTCGGGTGACGTTGGAACCATCGCTTTCCGGGGAACGGAACGAAGCCGTTTCCTGAATGGGAGATGACCAGACGCTGCCCGACGCGGATCACGTCGGGGTCAGCAATGTTGTTCAGCTGCTGGAGCTTCGCGACCGTGGTCCCGAAAAACTCGGCTATCTCGGAGAGGGTGTCGCCTTCTACGACGTAGTAGATGGCGTCTCGTGTCTGTGTTGTAGTCATGGTTTTAATGCTAATCCTGTTCGCAGCGGCCCGCATCTCAACGCGTAGTGGCGTGAGGCTTCATCCTATTTTTTTGGCGCATCGCCGGACCGCTTTATTTTCGAAATAAAATGCCTCGCGCTACTGTTTCGTGAGGGGCGCTTTTCAGGTCGGCGACCGACCAGTAACGGAAGGTCACGATCGCGTTCTCGCCTTCGGCACATCCGAAGCCAAACATGATCACTCGCTGTATGAGGGCGCCATCGCCTGCGTCGACGTGGAGGTCTGGCCCATGCCTTGATCCCTCGCGAGTCGGTCGGCTTTCCTCGCCGTCGCCCACGCAACGCTGACTGACCTCCAGCCCTGAGACAGGGCCAAGTCGGCAGAAGCGACGCTCTCAGTTGCGGTCTCGGTTGCTCTGTCGTCCGGAGGTGTCCACCGTCGTCCGTTGGAGTCCGACCCCTCTCGTGACCAGCGCTGAGCTCGTGCGAAATTGCAGCGCACCGGACGCCGGTATGCCCTTACCGTGCCGAGGAATGGACGTCATGACGAGTGTGACCAAGACGGGCGACCTGCCCCTCTCCGTGCGCGACTACGGGGGCGGCGGCCAGGACGTACTCCTGCTGCACGGCGGGGGACGGACGGCCGAGGACTGGGACCCCTTCGCCTCCGTGTTGCTGGAGAACGGGCTGCGGCCGGTGGCGATGGACCTCAGGAGCCATGGGGACTCGGGGTCCGCTCCCTGGTCGTGGAGCGCCGCGGCGGACGATGTGTCGGCCGTCGTGGAGGCGCTGGGGCTGTCGAAGCCCATCGTCATCGGTCATTCGCTCGGCGGCATGGTCGCGGCGGTCTGGGCCACGGAGCACCCGGAATGCCGGCTCGCCGTGAACCTGGACGGGCACGGCAACCCCACCCGCCCCGACCAACTGCTCGGCATGGACGAGGTGTCGGCCGACTGGGCCTTCGGCCACCTGGCCGAGGAGCTGGAGGACATGGCCAAGGGCCTGGATGACGAGCTGCGCGAGATCATGCGTGCGATCGACGCCCTCGACCTGTTCGCCACCTATCGCGCGGCCCGGTGCCCCCTCCTCGTGGTCACCGGCGACCTGGGCAGCGAGTACGCGATGCTGTTCCGGGAACCGGCGGGGCAGGCGTGGAGCGCGGGGTTCGCCGGGCTCAAGGAGCAGCTGGCGCGGCTGGACGCCGAGTCGTCGCTGGTCACCACCGCCTCCATGGCCACCGGCCATGATCCGCACCGTGAGGACCCCGAGGGGCTGGTGCTGCTGATCGCCGAGCAGGTGGAGGGCTTCGCCGGCCTGCGGTGATCCGATCAGTCCCTCGTCGCGGGCGGTCGGCAGCCCACGGCGTCGACATGGGCGCCGGGCGCCGGCGGCGGCGGATAGCATCGGAGCTCCGGCATGGCTCCCAGCAGAGGCGACGATCATGGATCCGGCCGCAGTGTCTCCCACCGCAGCGAGCATCGGCCTGCGTCAGTTGCTGATGGTGCTGGGGGATTCGCTGGTGGAGGTGCAGGCCGCGCCCGCCGGGCTGGACGTCGAGATCCGCGGGGTCTCGCTGCTCGACCCCGAGGATCCGCCGACCGCACAGCCGGGCGAGCTGGTTCTCGTGATCGGTGCCCGTGGCCGGGCCGCTTTTCCCGCGCTGCGGGCCGCCGGGCGGGACGGAGCCGCCGCCGTCGTGGTCAAGCTGGACGGGCCGGGCCAGGCCGCGGCGCTCAGCGAGACCGCCGCCGAGGCCGGGGTCGCCCTGCTCTCGCTGCGCAGCGAAGCACGCTGGGAGCAGGTGAACGCGCTGGCCCGGGCCGCCCTCGACGACGCACCGCCGGGCGAGCCCGGCATGGGGACCGAGGAGGGCGACCTGTTCTCGCTCGCCCAGACCACCGCCATCCTCACCAGCGGCATCGTCAGCATCGAGGACACCGCGAACCGGGTGCTGGCCTACTCCCGCACCACCGACTCCGATGAGGCGGACGACCTGCGCCGGCGCTCCATCCTCGGCTGGCAGGGGCCGGAAGGGTATCTGGCGAAGCTGCGCGAATGGGGCGTGTTCCAGCACCTGCACTCCAGCGACGAGGTGATCGGTATCGACAGCCACCCCGAGCTGGGCATCCGCCGCCGGCTCGCGGTGGCCATCCGGTCCGGGGACCGGCAGCTGGGCACGATATGGGTGCAGGAGGGCTCGATTCCGCTGTCCGAACGCTCGCGCCAGGCGCTGCTGGGCGCCGCCCGGGTCGCGGCGCTCCATCTCGTACGCCGTCGCCGGGAACTCTCGGACGACGTGACGCTCACCCGGACCCTGCTGGCCGGACTCCTGGACGGCAGCACCGGACCGCAGCCGCTGGCCACGCACCTGGGATTCGACGCCACCCGCCCGGCCGCCGTGCTGGGTTTCTCGTACGGGACCACAGAGGCGTCTGGGACCAAAGAGGCCTACGGGACCACAGAGGCGTACGAGACCCCGGGAGGCGTCGCCGCACCGGAACTGACCCACTCCGAGGTCACCAACCTGGTCTCCGTGCACATCGCCGCCCGGCACCGCAGCGCCCTGGTCACCCAGGTCGATCCCCGCATCTATGTGCTGCTGCCCCAGCTGCCGCGCGGCATCGACACGGACACGCTGCGCGGCTGGACCCAGGAGATAACCGACGCCGCGCGCCGCCACCTGGGCCTGCCCCTGCGCGGCTCGGTCGGCTGCCTGGTGCCGGGGCTCGGGGAGGTCCCCGAGTCACGCAGGGAGGCCGACCGCATCCTCGACGCCATGGTGAGCGCCGGAGTGACCGTCGCGGTCGCCGCGCTGCCGGACATCCAGGCGGAGGTGCTGGTCAGCGAGATACTGACGCTGCTCTCCGACCGCCCCGAGATACGGGATCCCCGGCTGACCGCCCTGGTCTCGCACGACAGCCGGCACCAGGGCCGGCTCGCCGAGACGCTCCTGACGTACCTCAACTCCTTCGGTGACATACGGGCGGCGGCCGCACAGCTCCATGTGCACCCCAACACGCTGCGGTACCGCCTTCGCCGGGCCGAGCAGCTGACCGGCCTCGATCTCAGCCGTCCCGACCAGCGGCTGCTGGCCATGCTGCAGCTGCGGCTGCCGCCCACCGGCTGACCCGGTTCCGCATTGGCCGGTCGTACAGCCCTCCAGGGCGAGTTTGTTCAGCCTTCACAAACATGTGGCCCCATGGCCCCCCATACGCTTGCGCAAATCCATTTCCGCAAGTGATGCGGCCCACCTCCCACGAGGAGACGGAGCGCACCGCGGACGTGCGGTGACGACCCCGTCACCAGCACGGCGTCCGGACTCCGCGAACCGCACCGTGAACGCTTCCGGGAATCGTCAGTGCCCCGACCGTCCCTCCTGACGCACAGCACGGCACTCCCAACGACCCCATGGATGTCGACATGACTACACGTCCCCCTGGCTCACTGGCCCCTGACACCGCTCAACCCACCAGTGGTCAGCCCCCGGAGCAGCAGGCAGGCCTGCGAGCCGGTCTCAAGAACCGCCATCTGTCCATGATCGCCATCGGCGGGGTGATCGGCGCGGGTCTCTTCGTGGGCTCCGCCTCCGGTATCGCCGCCGCCGGGCCCGGCATCCTGGTGTCCTACGCGCTGGTCGGCGCCCTCGTCGTCTTCGTGATGCGGATGCTGGGCGAGATGGCCGCGGCCAACCCGACCTCCGGGTCCTTCTCGGCCTACGCGGACCGGGCGCTCGGCCGCTGGGCCGGGTTCTCGATCGGCTGGCTGTACTGGTTCTTCTGGGTCGTCGTACTCGCCGTGGAGGCGACCGCGGGCGCCGTCATCCTGGAAGGGTGGGTGCCGGCGGTACCGCAGTGGGCCTGGGCCCTGATCGTGATGACGGTCCTCACCGCCACGAACCTGGCCTCGGTCGGCTCCTTCGGCGAGTTCGAGTTCTGGTTCGCCGGCATCAAGGTCGTCGCCATCACGGGCTTCATCGTGCTCGGCGGGCTGGCGATCTTCGGTGTGCTGCCCGGCTCCGACCATGCCGCGACGGGATTCGGAAACCTCACCGGGCACGGCGGTTTCCTGCCGAACGGGCCGGGAGCGATCCTCACCGGCATCCTGCTGGTCGTCTTCTCCTTCATGGGCAGCGAGATCGTCACCCTCGCCGCCGGTGAGTCCTCGGACGCGCGGCGGGCGGTGGCCAAGGCCACCAGGAGCGTGATCTGGCGGGTCGGTGTCTTCTACGTCGGTTCGATCCTCGTCGTGGTCGCCCTGCTGCCGTGGAACGACCCCGCGATCGAGAAGAAGGGCTCGTACGTGGCGGCCCTCGACTCGATCGGCATCCCGCACGCCGGCGAGATCATGAACTTCATCGTGCTGACCGCCGTGCTGTCCTGTCTCAACTCCGGCCTCTACACCGCCTCCCGGATGGCCTTCTCCCTCGGGCAGCGCGGCGACGCCCCGCGGTCCTTCGCGCGGACGAACACGCGAGGTGTCCCGCAGGCCGCGATCCTGGCCTCCGTGGTCTTCGGCTTCGTGGCGGTCGGCTTCAACTACCTGTGGCCGGACACGGTCTTCCAGTTCCTGCTGAACTCCTCGGGTGCCGTCGCGCTCTTCGTGTGGCTGGTCATCTGCTTCTCGCAGCTGCGGATGCGGGGGATCATCCTGCGCGAGAGCCCGGAGAAGCTCGTCGTCCGGATGTGGCTGTTCCCCTATCTGACGTGGGCGACGATCGCCATGATCACGTTCGTGCTCCTCTACATGCTCACCGACGACAAGGAGGGCGGCGGCCGCAGCCAGGTGCTGCTCTCGGTGCTCGTCGCCGCGGTGGTGATCGCCATCTCGCTGGTCCGGGAGCGGGCCCGCCGGAAGGACACCGCGGAGACGGTCGCGCCGCGGTAGCCGCCCCCGAGAGCCCCGGGCCGGACCGCTTCCGACCCGGGGCTCTCGGCGTTCAGCGGCTGGTCTCCCGTTCCACCGGCAGCCACAGCTCGGCGTCCGCCTGCGTCCCGTCCGCCGAGAGACCGGTCCGCAGGATCTCCGGGCCGGGGCGGCTGCGGTACGGGTTGGACGGGAACCACTCGGTGAACACGTCCCGCCACAGCTCCTGGATGGCCCGCGGTACCGGGCCGGAGGTGGTGAAGACCGCCCAGGTGCCGGGCGGGACGGGCAGGGTGGTGACGCCCGCGGGGGCGCCGGCCGGGGCGGACGCCGTGGTGAGCGCCGCCTGGTAGTAGTCGAGTTCGGTGCCCTCGGCGCGGCTCGGGTCCAGGTCGTCGCAGACCGCGACGATGCCGTGCGGCTCCTGGTCCGAGAGCTTCCCGAGCTGCTCCAGGGCCTGTTGGTCGAGCCCCCGGACGAAGTCGATGATCGCCTGGTTCGGGCCCGAGTGCACGAGCGGTACCCGGGCCTTGAAGCCGACGACGGTGAAGGCCGGGCGGTCCACTACTCGGTAGTGCATGCTGCTGCTCCCTTCGACGGTGAGGCGGAAGGTCAGCCGGGGCTGGGAGACGAGCGCGGCGCCGGTGCGCCGGGCCTCGCCCGGACCCACGCCGTGCATCGCGCGGAACGCCCGTGCGAACGCCTCGCCCGAGCCGTAGCCGTAGCGCACCGCGATCTCCAGCAGCGTCCCGTCGCCCGCGAGCACCTCCGCGCCCGCGACCGTCAACCGCCGACGGCGGATGTACTCCGACAGGGGCATGCCTGCCAGCGCGGAGAACATCCGGCGCAGGTGGTACTCCGACGTGGTCGCGATCCGCGCCAGTTCGGCGCCGTCCACCGACTCGTCGAGACGGCACTCGATGTGCTCCATCGCCTGGTTGAGCCGCTCCAGCACGCTCGGTTCCTTCCTCTTTCGTGATCACCACGCTAGGCAGCGCGCACCCTGCCGCACCCGACATCCTGTGCCCGATCGGGTCGGGTGCCGCATCCGCCGGACGGCGTAGGCGCACCACCGTCCGGCAGGCGTACTTAAAGGGTCTTTACCGTGAACGGCTAGCATCGCCCGCTCAACCGTCAGTTGCCGACCGGGACGAGGTGAGGACATGGGGGCGCCCAGGATCGCCGTCGCCGTGGTGACGATGGGCAATCGGCCCGAGGAGGTCGACGCGCTGCTGCGGTCCGTGGCCAAGCAGGACGTGCCGCCCGAGCGGATCGTCATCGTCGGCAACGGCTGCCCGCTGCCCGAGTTCGCCCGGCGGCTGTCGCTGCCCGGCGAGGTCACCCCGATCGAGCTCGACGAGAACCTCGGCTGCCCCGGCGGCCGGAACGCGGCCCTCGCGCGGCTGCGGGAGTTCGGCGACATCGACGTCGTCGTGGATCTGGACGACGACGGGCTGCTCGTCGACGCCGATGTGCTGCGCCGCGTGCAGGAGCTGTACGCCGCCGACGAGCGGCTCGGCATCGTCGGCTTCCGCATCGCCGACGAGCTGGGCGAGACGCAGCAGCGGCACGTGCCCCGGATCGGCAACTCGGACCCCCTGCGGGGCGGGTACGTCACCGGGTTCCTCGGCGGCGGGCACGCGCTGCGGATGGCCATGCTCGACGAAGTCGGCGACTGGCCCGCCGAGTTCTTCTTCGCGCACGAGGAGACCGACCTGGCCTGGCGCGCGGCCGACGCGGGCTGGCGCATCCTGTACGCGCCCGAACTGCTGCTCCAGCACCCGAAGACCTCGCCCGCCCGCCACGCCATCTACTACCGGGTGAACGCCCGCAACCGGGTCTGGCTGGCCCCGCCGCCGGCTGCCGCTCGCGCTCGTCCCGGTCCACCTGGGCGTCTGGGTGCTGCTCACCCTCGCACGGAACCGGTCGCGTGCGGGGCTGCGGGCATGGTTCGGCGGATTCGTGGAAGGCGTACGGGAGCCGGCGGGTGAGCGGCGGCCCATGCGCTGGCGGACGGTGTGGCGGCTCACGCGGCTGGGGCGGCCGCCGGTCATCTGACGCCGAGGACTTCGCCGGGCGGCGGGAAGTTGGTGGGGCCCCGGCCGTTCACCTCCGCCGACCGGGACCCGGACCCGGCCGCGGCGGCGACACTCCCCCGAGTTGCGCGTCCAGACGCGCGCGCCGCCGGGCCAGATCCGACGTAGTGATCACATCAGGGTTTGCCAACGGATCGCTAACATGTGGCCAACGGTTCGCCGTTGGGTCGTCTGCCGATTGGCGTGAAGTCGCCGAACCAGGACGGACCACGGCCTGTGCGGGGCCGTTCCGGCGGAGAACGTGAGGACGAAGGTGGCGGAAAACCGCTGCCCCGGGGGCGGAAACTCGTCAAGGGCGGTGGCACGGGGAGACGGGGACACGATGGGGGTAACTGCCTGTTCGGGCAGCGAGGACGGTACCGGCGGGCGGCGCGGGCTGCGGTTCGGGCTGCTCGGGCCGCCGGTGCTGTACCACGACGCCGGCGGGTGCGGCCGGAGTGAAGTCCGGGATGTCGCGAGCCCCAAGTCCCGTGTGCTGCTGGCCGCGTTGCTGCTCGACGCCGGACGGGTCGTCTCCGTCGAGTCGCTCAAGGACGCGCTGTGGGGCGGGGCGCCGCCCGTTTCCGCCCAGGCCTCGCTGCACAACCACGTAGCCCGGTTGCGGCGGTTGCTCGACGATCCCGAGCGGCTGCGGACCGTGCCGTCCGGGTACGTGCTGCGGGTCGACGAGGGTGAGCTGGACGTCCATGTGTTCGAAGCCCGTGCCGCCGCGGCGCGGGCCGCGCACGCCGGGCAGGAGTGGGAGCGCGTCGTGCGTGAGTGCGCCGCCGCGCTCGGACTCTGGCGGGCCACACCGCTCGCCGGGCTGCCGTCCGAGGTGGGCGGGTACGCCTTCGCACGACGGTTGCGCGAGGCCCGGCTACTGCTTCTGGAGTGGCGCTACGACGCCGAGTTGGCGCTGGGCGGCCCGCGTCTGGACGGGCTCGTGCCGGAGCTGGCGGCGTTGACCGCCGAGTATCCGCTGCGGGAGGTGTACCACCGCCAGCTCATGCTCGCCCTGCACCGGACCGGCCGCCAGGCCGAGGCCCTGGCCGTCCACCGCGATCTGCGCACCCGGCTGGTCGACCAGCTCGGCATCGAGCCGGGGCCGGGGGTGCGGGAGGCTCATGTGGAGGTGCTGCAGGTCGCCGCGTCGCCCTCGTCCGCCCCACCGCAGCCTGCTCAACTTCCGCCGCCGCCGGCGCATTTCACGGGACGTGCCGCCGAACGCGACTCCCTGCGCCGCACCCTCACGACACCGGGAACGCTCCCCGCCACCGCTGTCATCAGCGGCATGCCCGGCGTCGGCAAGAGCGCACTCGCGCTGCACGTCGCACACGAGTTGGCGGAACGTTTCCCCGATGGCCAGCTCTACCTCGACCTGCACGGTGCGACCCCGGGCATGGCCCCTCTCACCCCTGGTCAGGCGCTCACCGCCCTGCTGCGTGACCTCGGGGCCGAGCCCTGCCGCATCCCCGAACGCCCCGACGCGGCATCCGCGCTGCTGCGCTCGCTGCTCGCACCGACCCGCACGCTCCTGGTGCTGGACGACGCCGCGAGCGCCGCGCAGATACGGCCGCTGCTGCCGGGCGGCGCCGGGTGCGCGGTGATCGTCACCAGCCGTTCGCCGCTCACCGCCCTCGACGGCGTCGCCCGCTTCCCGCTCGGCCCGCTGTCGGACGAGGAGAGCGCGGCGCTCCTGGTCGCGGCCTCGGGCCGGGCCGGACTGGACGGTTCGGACGCCGCCCGCCGCCTCGTCGAACTCACCGGCCGCCTCCCCCTGGCCCTGCGCGTCGTCGCCGCGCGGCTCGCCGCCCGGCAGGCCCTCACGCCGGAGGTCCTCGCCGGGCAACTGTCCGAAACGGAAGGGCGGTTGCGCCATCTCGAGTACGACGACCTGAGCGTGCGCCGCTCCCTGGCCGTCGCGCACGACGCGCTCGCCGGCTCCGAGCGCGAGGCCGACCGGGACGCGGCCCTCACCCTCCGCAGTATCGGGGCGCTCGATCTGCCCACGTACGGCGCACCCCTGCTCGCCCGCCTCACCGGCACGGGCGAACGCCGTACCGAGGCCGCGCTGGACCGCCTCGTCGACGTGGCCCTGTTCCAGGAACCGGCGTACGGCCGCTACGCACCGCACGACCTCGTCCGCGACTTCGCCCGCGAGCCGGCGGGGCAGGAGTGGGGCGTGGAGGGCATCGGCGGTTCCGGCACGCCCCGTGGACAGGGCGGCGTGCGCAACGCGGACGACACCGACGCCGACCACACCGAAACCGGCGCCGACGACACCGACCACACCGGTGCCTGCGAAACCGCCCTCCGCTGGTACGCCGCCGTCGCCGAGCGGGTGCTCGTCGCGATCGTCGAGCCCGGGCCCGACCAGGACGACCGTCGCCGCCCCACCGCGGTCCAGCCACCCGGGCACGCGGCGCACGTCGAGACCGTCGCCCCCTTCGGCAGCCCCGAGGAGGCCTTCGCCTGGGGCGACGGGGAGCTGGCGAACATCGTCACTCTCGTCGAGCGGTACGCGGACGACCCGTGCCGGCGGCGTGCGGGCCTCGTCTCCACGCTCGTGCGGCTGATCTTCCCCTACGCGCACCGCAGGGGACGCGTCGCCGAGATGGAGGTGCTCGGCCGGGCCGGCCTCGGCGTGGCACGGCGGCTCGGGGACGAGGCGGCTCAGGCGTATGCGCTGGTCGACCTCGCCGGACTGCACTTCCTGACCGGCCGCCAGAGCGACGCCCTGGACCTCAACGACCGCGCGCTGGCCATCTGGCGACGGCTCGACGACCCGTCCTGGATCCGCCGCTGCCTCAACAACCGCGGCCTGCTGCTCGACGGGCTCGGCCGGTCCGCCGAGGCGTGCGAGGCGCTGACCCGGAGCCTGGAGTACGCACGGCGGCTGAACGACCCGTACGGCGAGGCCGTCACCCACAGCCACCTCGGCAACCTCTACGAGCACACCGACCCGCGGGCCGCCATCGAGCAGCACCGGCGTTCGCTCGCCATCGGGGACGAGATCGGCGCCGTGATCGTCCGGCACTCCGCGCACTGCAACATCGGGTACGCCCATCTGCGGCTCGGCGAACCGGCCGCCGCCGTCGCGCACTTCGAGGAGAGCCTGCGCATCCTGGGCGGTCACGGCGACTGGCACGGCGAGTCCCAGACCCGGCTGGGCCTGGTCCGCGCGCTGCGGCTGCTGGGCCGCACCGGGCGGGCCGCCCGCGAGTGCGCCGAGCTGCTGGACCGGGCCGATGCCCGCGCCGACCGCTACACCGGCGGTCTCGCCCGCCACCAGCACGGACTGCTGTTACGGGAACAGGGGCGGGCAGGAGCGGCACGCGAGGCGTGGGGCTCGGCTCTCGCGGCGCTGGAGGGGACGGACGCGCACGCGGTGGTCGGGGAACTCCGCGAGCTGCTCGCGCCCGCCGACTGACACCCTGACTCCGGCGGTTCGGCGGTTCGGCTGCTCGGGCTCTCGGCTATTTGGCGTCCGCGTAGCACTCCACCACCGCCGTCGTGAACGGGAACCGCACCGGCGTTTCCCCGAAGGTCAGCCGGCCGGCCAGGGCAGCCGCCTCGCGGATCGCCGCGACGACCGTCTCCGTCTCCTCCTCGGGGCAGTGCACGATCACCTCGTCGTGCTGGAAGAAGACCAGCTCGGCCGCCAGGTCCGCGCAGGATCTGCGCAGCGCGGCGAGCAGCAGCAGGGCCCAGTCGGCCGCGCTGCCCTGGACGACGAAGTTCCGGGCGAAGCGGCCGCGGGCGCGGGCGTTGGTGGAGGCGTACCCGGGCACCCACTGTCCGCCGTCGGGCTGCTCCTCGTCGGTGGCCGGGATGCCGGCCTCCTCCGTCGTGTCGTCCGTCCCCCGGGCCGCCGGCGGGCAGGTCCGGCCGAGCCACGTCCGCACGAGCCGGCCTTCCTCGCCGGCGCGGGCCGCGTCGTCGACGTACGCCACCGCGCGGGGGAAGCGGCGTCTGAGCGCGGCGAGGTTCTTCAGGCCGTCGCCGGAGGTCTGGCCGTAGACCGCGCCGAGCACGGCGAGTTTGGCCTGGGCGCGGTCGCCGGAGAAGGCGCGGTCGGACACGGACTGGTAGAGGTCGCTCTCCCGCCCGGCCACCTCCATCAGCCCGGGGTCGCGGGAGATCGCGGCGAGGACACGCGGCTCCATCTGGTCGGCATCGGCGACGACGAGCCGCCAGCCGGGGTCGGCGACCACGGCCCGCCGGATCACCTTGGGGATCTGGAGCCCGCCCCCGCCGTTGGTCACCCAGCGCCCCGGTCACCGTCCCGCCCGCGAGGAACTCGGGCCGGAACCGCCCGTCGCGCACCCAGTCCTGGAGCCAGGACCAGCCGTGGGCGACCCAGATGCGGTACAGCTTCTTGTACTCGATCAGGGGCTTCACGGCCGGGTGGTCGACGGACTCGATCTCCCAGCGGCGGGTCGAGGTGACCTTGATGCCGGCCTGGGCGAAGGCCTTGACCACGTCGGCCGGCAGGTCGGGCCGCACCCGGCGGCCGAACGCGGCGGACACCTCGTCGGCCAGCTCGGCCAGGCGCCGCGGCTCACCGCCGCCCGCGTACCGCTCACCCAGCAGGTCGTGCAGCACCGCGCGATGGACCTCGGCGCGCCAGGGCAGCCCGGCGCGGTTCATCTCGGCGGCCACGAGCATGCCGGCCGACTCGGCGGCCGTCAGCAGGCGCATCCGCTCGGGGTGCTCGGCCTGCGCGTGCCGCTTCTGCTGCTCGGCGTAGACCGCGAGGAGATCCGCCAGGGGCAGGTGGACGCCCTGTGGTTCGAACAGGGACGACTGGGAGCCCGGTTCGGCGGAGCGCTGGGGCGGATCGGGCGGTACGGGGCCGCCGCGCAGCCGGGCCAGGGCGGCCGCGGCCGAGCGTGGTTCCCCGTACCGCCCCTCGTGACCGAGGAGGAGCGTCTCGGCGGCCTCGATGTCGTAGCACCGCTCGACTCGCACCCCCGTGGCGAGCAGGCGCGGGTAGACCTCGGCGGTGGACCGCCACACCCACCGCGTGACGCCGGGACGGCTCCGCACGGCCTCGGCGGGATCCGCCTCCCGCCGGACCGGCCCGGCGGGCAGCCCGTCCGGACCGAGGGGGGCGACGTCCACGCCACCGTCCTCGGCCGCAGCGAGCACCCACCGATCGGCCATGCTGCGAGTGTGCCAGGGGGGTCTGACAACGCCCCGATAGCCGTCCCGGCCCCGGCCCCGGCCGCCCTGGGGTATCTCCCAGGCCCTTGAGGCACTGGGGGAGGCACGACTGCCCGTGGCTCAGCGGAGCGTCACGCCCCGTCCGCCGCGTCCTTCTGCGCCTGCACGATCTTCTCCAGCACCTCGGCCACGTACCGCTCGGTCCGCTCCTTGTCGATGCCGAGGCCGCTGAGGACGCCCTCGCCGTTCTCGTGTTCCAGCAGGGCGAGCAGGATGTGCTCCGTGCCGATGTAGTTGTGGCCGAGGCGCAGGGCCTCGCGGAAGGTGAGCTCCAGGACCTTCTTGGCGGCCTGGCCGTACGGCACGAGTTCCGGGGCGTCCTCGACGGCCGGCGGCAGTGCGGCGGTCGCCGCCTCGCGGACCGTGTCGAGGGAGACGCCCTGCTCGACGAGCGCCTTCGCGGCGAGGCCGTCGGGCTCGGCCAGCAGACCGAGGACGAGGTGCTCGGGCACGCCCTCGGCGTTGTGCGCGGACTTGGCCGCGTTGTGCGCGGCCATCACCGTGTTGCGGGCCCGGGGGGTGTAGCGGTTGAAGCCCTGGCTCGGGTCGAGGTCGGCCGACTCCTTCGGCACGAACCGCTTCTGCGCGGCCTGCCGGGTGACCCCCATGCTCTTGCCGATGTCCGTCCAGGAGGCGCCCGAACGCCGGGCCTGGTCCACGAAGTGGCCGATCAGGTGGTCGGCCACCTCGCCGAGGTGATCGGCGGCGAGCACCGCGTCCTGGAGCTGTTCGAGGGGTTCCTGGTGAACCGTCTTGATCGCCGCGATCAGATCGTCGAGGCGCACGGATGACGTGATGTCGGGGTTCGTCGTCATGGTGTCAACCGTAGGTTGCGCCCAGCCGGGTGTCAACCGCGGGTTGACACCCACGGTCGGGAGTCAGAAGCCGCCTACTTCGGAGACGTCGCCACCAACCGCACGGCCAGCCCCGTGAACACCGTCCCCGAGACGATGTTCAGCCAGCGATTCACCCGCGCACTGCGCCTGAGGAGAGTCGCCAGCCGCCCCGCGAGCAGGCCGACGCTGCCGTCCCACAGGAAGCCCATCACGACGAGCGTGACCCCGAGCAGCAGCAACTGGCCCTGGACATGGCCGAGCGACGGGTCCACGAACTGCGGCAGGAACGCCACGTTGAAGAGGATCACCTTGGGGTTGAGCAGGTTGGTGATCGCGCCCTGCCAGAATGCCCGCCGCATCCCCGGACCCGCGGCGCCGCTCCCCTCCTCGCCCGGCACCGAACGGTCCCGGAACGCCTTCACCGCCAGGTACAGCAGATAGGCCGCGCCCGCCCAGCGCAGCACGTGGTACAGCGTCGGCAGCGCCGTGAACAGGGCCGACAGCCCGAGCGCCGCCGCGACCGCGTGCACGAGCATCGCGCACGCCACCCCGAACGCCGCCATCACCCCGGCGGTGGGCCCGCCCCGGCCGCCCATCGCCACGATGAACATCATGTCCGGGCCGGGGGTGATGCAGAGCGCGAAGGCGGCGACGAGGAACGCCGCGTACAGAGACATGTCCACCATGAGGTCCATGCTCGAAGCCCCGCCGCGCTCGGACGACGCAATTCCGCGGAGTGAGACGTACGAGGTCGCGCATTCCGGGCCGCCCATGACGGCGTGGCACCATCGGCCCCGTGAGTACGCCCAGCACCGTCGACCGCGCGTTCGAGGCCGCCCTGTACGACAGCAGCGAGACGGCCCTCGACGCCGGCGCGTCCCTGCTCGCGTCCGACCCGGCGGCGGACGCCGAACTCGCCCGGCGCGGTGCGGAGTTCGTGGCGGCGGCATGGCGGCGCGGCTGGCAGCCGGCCGACGTCGTACGCATCGTGCGGCGCGAACTGGACGACGTACACGTCCACCTGGTGGCGGCACTGATCCGCGCGCAGGCGCCGCACGACCGCCCGCGCGGCCGCCGCTGGAACGCGCAGCTCGCGGAGCTTCCCGACGACGCCCCGCCCCGCACCGACCGCTTCTCGCACGCCACCGCCGTACTGGAGCTGTACCGCCTGCTGCTGCGCCTGCCCGCCCTGGAGTCCCTCGACGGGTCCCTCGACGAGTCGCCCGGGGAGCCGAGGACCAAGTCCCGGATGCTCGGCCGGATCCGCGCCCTGCTCGCCAAGGCCGAGGCCACCGGGTTCCCGGAGGAGGCGGAGGCGCTCAGCGCCAAGGCGCAGGAGCTGATGGCCCGGCACAGTGTCGACGAGGCGCTGCTCGCGGCCCGGTCGCCCTCGCCCGAGACGCCCGGGGCCTGCCGGATCGGTGTCGAACCGCCGTACGAGCAGGCCAAGGCGGTGCTGCTGGACGCCGTCGCCACCGCCAACCACTGCCGGGCGGTGTGGAACGAGCCCCTCGGCTTCTCCACCGTCGTCGGCTTCGAAACCGACCTGGAAGCGGTCGAACTCCTCTACACCTCACTCCTCGTGCAGGCCACGACCGCGATGACGAAGGCGGAGGCCGCCCAGCGGGCGGGCGGCCGCAAGCGCACCAAGACGTTCCGGCAGTCCTTCCTCGCGGCCTACGCCCACCGCATCGGCACCCGTCTGGCGGCTGCCGCCGAGACCCAGGTGACACAGGACCTGCTCCCGGTCCTCGCCTCCCGTGACGTGGCGGTCACCGGCCGGCTGGACCGGCTGTTCCCGGAGACGACCACGACCCGTCTGCGCGGCGTGCGCGACGCGGCGGGCTGGACGGAGGGCGCACAGGCGGCGGACCGCGCCCAGGTCGACCACCGCCCGCCGTTGCGCTGACCTGCCGTCAGTCGCCCGAGGACTCGAAGCCGCTCACCGAGGCCTGCGCCGCGCCGCCGCTGCTGCTCCCGTCCCTCCTGGCGACCTCGCCGTACGACCACGGCAGGTCGCGTGCCTCCGCGGTGGCGCCCGGCAGGGCGAAGGACGCCTTCCGCACGGTGAGGCTCTTCGGGGAGTCCGCCTCGCCCCGGACGTAGGTGATCGTGAAGGACGTGGTGCCGCCCTTCCCGAGGGTGAGCGGCCGGGCCTTCGCGGTCTGTTCCGGGGACACGGACGTCGTGGTGTCCTCCGCCGAGAGGTCGACGACGGGGAAGCCCTTCAGCACGCATGCGCGGCCCTGGTTGGTGAGGGTGACGGTGACATTGCCCGTGTCCCCGGCGGCGGGGGCGGCACCGGCCCCGACCTCCACGCCCAAGTCGCCGATCGCACAGGCCGAAGCGCCCGGCCGGTCCGCGTTCTTGACGTCGTCGCCACTGGTCTTGTCGCCGTCGCAGGCGGTCAGCAGGAGTGTCGCCGCGAGGGCGGCGGCCAGGGCGAGGGGAGGAAAGGTGCGCATGGGGTCCTCTGGTGCGTGATGGCGATGAGCGGTTCCGACGGTTGGATCATCTCGGACGCGGGGACCGTCACGCACCTGGGCAGGCCGCCCGCCGGGGCGGCCTCCCAAAACACCGGCCGGGTGAACTTCCGCCGGGTGAACCCCCGCCCGGCAAAGCCCCGCGTTCCTACCCGAGGCCCCCCGTCGGCAGCCCCGTCGGCAGCTTCCCGCCCTCCGCCTTCTGGTACGTCTCCGCGCCGAGGCCGCCCTTCCAGGTGACCTTGAGGCTCCGGCCGTTCACGGAGTCGACCATGCCGGTCGTCCGGTCCTTGCTGCCGTCCGTGCACTTCAGGCGGATCATCCGCATCCCGGACTGCTCGCCCGCGGTGCCGGTGCACACACTGCCGCCGGTGGCGAAGAGCGCGGCCTGCTTGCCGGTGATCACCAGGGCCACGGCCTTGCCGTCGGTCGTGGCGAGCCAGCTGCCCGCGAGCTCGTCGGCGGCCGACCCGTCGGAACCGGAACCGGCGCCCGAGCCGGAGTCGCTGCCCGTTCCGGCGGACGCCGTGGCGGACGGGGCCGGGCTGGACGCCGAGTCGTCCCCGGAGCCGCCGTCGTCGCTGCACGCGGACAGCACGAGCACGCCCGCCAGTCCCGCGGCCGCCGCCGCGACCCGCACCGGCATCCGCCGACTCGCTCCCGGGCGACGCGAGAAGATCACCGAGTTCACTGCAAGCCCCCAAGCTGTAGCCGTCCGACCGGCCCCGGCGCGGCCCGCCGGCAATTCCCGGAACCCGCAGCAAGCTACCAGGGCCGGTCAAGAGACCCCGGGGCGAACCCCCGAGGGCCGCTTACCGGCCGGCCGGCGCCGGGCCCCGGCGCCGGCAAGCCCCCGCCTCACCAGGACGACTTGCGCACCCCCGGCAGATACCCCGCATGCGCCTGCTCCCGCAGACTCACCCGGGACAGCCCGAACGCCCGGAAGTACCCGCGCGGACGCCCGTCCACCTGGTCCCGGTTGCGCACCCGCGTAGGGCTCGCGTCGCGCGGCTGCCTGCGCAGTTCCGCCTGCGCGGCGAGCCGTTCGGCGTCCGTGGAGGACGGCCGCCGGATGATCTCCTTCAGTTCGGCCCGCCGGGCGGCGTACCGCGCGACGACCTCCTGCCGCTTGTCGTTCTTCGCGATCTTGCTCTTCTTCGCCATCAGACCTTCACTCCCCGGGCGCGGATCCGGGCGACGGCCGCCTCGACCCCGATCGTGTCGACGGTCTTGATCGCCCTGGCGCTCAGCCGCAGGCGTACGTACCGGCCCTCGCTCGGCAGCCAGTAGCGCTTGGACTGGATGTTGGGGTCGAACCGGCGCGACGTGCGCCGGTGGGAGTGCGAGATGCGGTTGCCGAAGCCGGGCTGGGTGCCGGTCAGCATGCAGTGCGCGGACATGTGGTGACGTACCTCTCTGGCTCAGGAGATGTAAATGGAATTCATTTTCAGTAGCATAGCGGCATGGCACGCAACGAACTCCGGCCGGTCATCAAGCTCCGGTCCACGGCCGGGACCGGCTACACCTACGTGACCCGCAAGAACCGT
The DNA here is from genome assembly GCF_030816955.1 of Streptomyces africanus. NCBI lineage: Bacteria > Bacillati > Actinomycetota > Actinomycetes > Kitasatosporales > Streptomycetaceae > Streptomyces > Streptomyces africanus. The sequence goes on from NZ_JAUSYP010000001.1 coordinate 4,882,334, forward strand.
CGCAACGACCCGGACCGACTGACCCTGCGCAAGTTCGATCCGGTCGTCGGCCGCCACGTCGACTTCCGAGAGGAGCGCTGACCATGCGCGAGGGAATCCACCCGGACTACCGTCCCGTCGTCTTCCGCGACCGTGCCGCGAACTACGCCTTCCTCACCCGCTCGACCATGACGAGCGAGAAGACGATCGAGTGGGAGGACGGCAACACCTACCCGGTCGTGGACGTCGAGATCTCCGACGTCAGCCACCCCTTCTACACCGGCACCGCCCGCGTCCTGGACACCGCGGGACGCGTCGAGCGCTTCGAGCGCCGGTACGGAAAGAAGGGCTGAGCACCGTGGCTGTCCCTTCTGGGCTCTCCGTCGTGATCGTCGGCGGGCTGCACGCCGACGCCCGCAGGGCGGCCGTGGCCCGGCTGCTCGCCGACGTGCCCGGCAGCGTCGCGCTCCACCACGACCTGGCGACGGCCGCGGCCGGCACCGTCGTACGGACCGTCCGGGACGCCACCGGCGTCCTGGACGCGGGGGAGGCGCCGCTCGTCAACGACTGTGCCTGCTGCGCCCTGCGCGAGGACCTGGTCCCGGAGCTGGAGCGGCTCGCGGAGGCCGGGCGGACGCCGCTCGCCGTCGTCGAGCTGTGGGACTCCGTCGAGCCCAAGGCCATGGCCGAGGTCGTCACGGCCGGCGGGCTCACCGTCACCGGCGTGATCACCGCCGTCGACCCGGCCCTGGTCCTGCCGTACCTGGGCAACGGCGACGACCTGGCCGACGGCGGTCTCGCCGCCGCCGCAACCGACCAGCGCACAGTCGCCGACACCTTCGCCCGCCAGCTGGAGTACGCCCCCGTCCTCGCGATCGCCGAGTCCCCCGAGGCCGACGACGAGGACCGCGAGCTGCTCGCGCAGCTGCACCCGACGGCCCGCCAGGTCCCGATCGGCCACGGCGACCTGGCGGGCGCACCCGCGCCCGGCGCCTTCGCGCAGGACGGGGCCGACGGCCTGACCGTGCCGGCCCCGCGGCGCCGCCCGCTCTCCCCGCTGGCCGAGGCCGCCCTGGCCGGCTTCGACGTGGAGTCGGCGGCGGCCGCCCAGCACCCGGCCTGCGCCCTGCTCCCCGCCGAGGCCGACGCGCACGGCGTCTCCACCCTGGTCTGGCAGCAGCGCCGTCCCTTCCACCCGGAGCGGCTCTACGCCGCCCTGGAGGACCTGACCTGCGCGGCCGCCCGCAGCCGGGGCCGGTTCTGGCTCGCCGACAAGCCCGACACGCTGTTCCACTGGGACGCGGCGGGCGGGGCCCTGTGCGTGGAGAGCGCGGGTCCGTGGCTCGCCTCCCTGCCGGACGCGGCCTGGGAGATGGTCCCGCCGGTGCGCCGCGCCGCGGCCTCGCTGGACTGGCACCCCGAGCACGGCGACCGCGGCCAGCACCTGGTCTTCACCTCGCCCGGCCTCGACCGGGACGGCCTGGAGCGGCTGCTGGAGTCCTGCCTGCTGACCGACGCCGAGTACGCGGCCGGGCGCGACGCCTGGCAGCGGCTGCCGCACGCCTTCGACTCCCTCCTGGAGGTCTGACCCGATGCCCCGCAAGATCGACCGCAAGCCCGTCAAGAACCGCCCCAACCCGCTGGACCAGGCCGGGATCGAGTACATCGACTACAAGGACACCGACCTGCTGCGGAAGTTCATCTCCGACCGCGGAAAGATCCGCAGCCGCCGGGTCACCCGCGTGTCGGCCCAGCAGCAGCGGCAGCTGGCCCGGGCGATCAAGAACGCGCGCGAGATGGCGCTGCTGCCCTACGCCAGCCGCTGACCCCCCAACCCGCGTGAGGTTCCCCACGCTTGACGGGTGGGGAACCGCATGCATCTGTCCCGAGGCCGCAGGAGGCGCACACCGGGCGGTCCGTCAGGGCCGGGCGGCCGAGCGCCTGTCCGGCGATGATGCGACCCCGGCACCGGCCCCAAGAAGGACGGCACGGTCCTGCGCGCGGCCCATTTCCTCCTGCTCCCGCAGGCGGCGGTCGCCTTCCGCATGGAGGCCGTACGGTCCCGCCCGAGGCCCCGGACTCCGCGCCCCAGCTCCCACTTCTCCGGTCCCGCCGCCGTCCCGGCGCCCGTCCCCGCCGCCGAACGGATGCTCCGCCTCCACGACACCTCCGCCGAACCCGCCGACTTCGTCGCCGGTGGCCGGGAACGCGCGGCCGGGCAGTCCCGTCAAACAGGCAAGAGCTTTCGGTAAAGCAGTCGTCAACGCTGTAACCGGAGGACCACCCGCCGTGCACGTGCATCTGCCCATGCATCTGCACATGAACAGGGCTATGATCCGGGTCAGTTGACCGCTGCATCAATGGCCACACCAGCCAGTGCACCACCGGGGAGCGACCTGTGGACCACGACGTGTACAACGGTATGGCGGCCGCCGGGCTGCGGGGTGTGGCCTGGCAGAAGAGCCGGCACAGCAACTCGCAGGGCTCGTGCGTGGAGTTCGCCCGGCTGCCGGGCGGTGACGTGGCCGTCCGCAACTCGCGCTTCCCGGACGGCCCCGCACTGGTCTACACCCGTGCGGAGATCGAGGCCATGCTGCTGGGCGTGAAGGACGGCGAGTTCGACCACCTGGTCGGAGGCTGACGGCCCGCCAGGCCCCTTACATAACGGGGCAATCGGTACTCAACGCGCCGCGACGCGCGTAGAACCGCGGCGCGAGGAAGCGCCGCGGTTTCTCATTCCGCGTGTGGCCCCGCGTCGGGCCGCGGCAGCCGGAACAGCGCCCAGACCACCTTGCCGCTGAGCGCGCCCGCGAGCGGATGCCAGCCCCAGCTGTCGCTGAAGGAGTCGACGAGGAACAGCCCCCGGCCCGACTCGGCCGAGAAGTCGTCGGTCTCCCGCGCGACGGGACTGTCGTGACTGGGATCGCGCACCGCGCACACCAGGCGCTCGGTCCAGCGCATCAAGTGCAGCCGGACGGGCGGCTCCTGACCGGTGACGCACCGGGTACTCCCGGGCAGGCCGTGTCGCAGGGCGTTGGTGACCAGTTCCGAGACCACCAGGCAGACGTCGTCGAAACGGTCGCCCATGTCCCACTGGTCGAGAGTTCTGCGCGTGAACCGCCGTGCTTCGCGCACCGCTTCGTAGCGGGCGGGCAGAGCGCAGGAGGCGGCATCGGACACGGCCGCGGGATCCAGCGGCGGAAGGCCCTGCCGTAACGGCTCGAGCATGGTCGATCCATTCGTCCCCATGCGAGGCACTCCCGGGAATTCGCGGTCGGTGCGATGCGGCGGTGGTGCGGGACCATGGTTTCGGATGCGTACAGCAGATGCAAGGGCAGATGCACGTGCACGTGACCGGAATGAGTTGTCCCGTACCGCTTGTTGGTCATTTTTTCCGTCATCTTCACGCCCTTGTCTGCCTGTTCGCTTGCCACTTTCTTGACTCCGCGCGCGTGCGTCCGCTGTCTCGATTCCGTTTCCGTAACCGGACGAGTACTGCTCGGAGTGTTTTAGTGGCAGACTTCGGCCCCTGAAGACGTTGGGGAGGCTGGCGAACGTGAGCGCGGGAGAGCCGGGATCGGTGGTGCGGCGCATGCTGCTCGGATCACAACTCAGGCGACTGCGTGAGGCTCGGGGCATCACGCGCGAGGCGGCGGGCTACTCGATCCGCGCCTCCGAGTCGAAGATCAGCCGGATGGAGCTGGGCCGGGTGAGCTTCAAGACCCGGGACGTCGAGGACCTGCTCACGCTGTACGGCATCACGGACGAGCAGGAGCGCGCCTCCCTGCTGTCCCTGGCGAAGGAGGCCAACGTCGCGGGCTGGTGGCACAGTTACTCGGACGTGCTGCCGAGCTGGTTCCCCACCTACGTCGGCCTGGAAGGCGCCGCCTCGCTGATCCGGGCGTACGAGGTGCAGTTCGTGCACGGCCTGCTGCAGACCGAGGCGTACGCGCACGCGGTGGTCCGGCGGGGCATGCAGGGCGCGAGCGAGGCCGATGTCGAGCGGCGCGTGGCGCTGCGGCTGGAGCGGCAGAAGTACCTCGTCGACGAGAGGGCGCCCGACTTCCACATCGTCCTGGACGAGGCCGCCCTGCGCCGCCCCTACGGCGACCGCGAGGTGATGCGCGGCCAGCTCCAGCACCTCATCGAGATCTCCGAGCGGCCCAACGTACGCCTCCAGGTCATGCCGTTCAGCCTCGGCGGCCACTCCGGCGAAAGTGGCGCGTTCACGATCCTCAGCTTCCCGGAGTCCGACCTCTCGGACGTCGTCTACCTGGAGCAGCTCACCAGCGCGCTGTACCTGGACAAGCCCGAGGACGTCGCCCAGTACGAGAAGGCGCTCAAGGAACTCCAGAGCGACAGCCCGGGCCCGTCGGAGAGCCGGGACCTTCTCCGGGGGCTCCTCCAACTCTCCTGAAACCTCCAACTCTCCCGAAACGTCAGTACGATGACGTGTGATCAGATCGTGATGGCGCGATCGAAGGTCTGCTAGGGATCGAGGGATCACATGTCGTCGTCCTACTTCACCGACCTTGCACAGCAGTACATCGACGGTGAGTGGCGCCCGGGTACCGGCTCCTGGGACATCATCGACTTCAACCCGTACGACGACGAGAAGCTGGCGTCGATCACCATAGCCACGGTCGACGAGGTCGATCAGGCGTACCGGGCGGCCGCCCGGGCCCAGAAGCAGTGGGCCGCGACCAACCCCTACGCCCGCCGTGCCGTCTTCGAGAAGGCTCTGAGGCTCATCGAGGAGCGCGAGGCCGAGATATCCGAGGCGATCATCGCCGAGCTCGGCGGGACGCGTCTGAAGGCCGCCTTCGAACTGCACCTGGCCAAGGAGTTCCTGCGCGAGGCGGTCCAGCTGGCGCTGCGCCCCGAGGGCCGGATCCTGCCCTCGCCGGTGGACGGCAAGGAGAACCGCGTCTACCGCGTGCCGGTCGGTGTCGTGGGCGTGATCAGCCCCTTCAACTTCCCGTTCCTGCTCTCGATCAAGTCCGTCGCCCCGGCGCTCGCGCTCGGCAACGCCGTGGTGCTCAAGCCGCACCAGAACACGCCGGTCGTCGGCGGCTCGCTGGTCGCGAAGATCTTCGAGGACGCGGGGCTGCCCGGCGGTCTGCTGAACGTCCTCATCACCGACATCGCGGAGATCGGCGACGCCTTCCTGGAGCACCCGGTGCCCAAGGTCATCTCCTTCACCGGCTCCGACCAGGTCGGCCGGCACGTGGCGACCGTCTGCGCACGGCAGTTCAAGCGCTCGGTCCTCGAACTGGGCGGCAACAGCGCGCTGGTGGTCCTCGACGACGCCGACATCGACTACGCGGTCGACGCGGCCGTCTTCAGCCGGTACGTCCACCAGGGCCAGGTCTGCATGGCCGCCAACCGCGTCCTGGTCGACCGGTCCGTCGCCGACGAGTTCACCGAGAAGTTCGTCGCCAAGGTGAAGACCCTCAAGGCGGGCGACCCGCGCGACCCGGAGACCGTCATCGGCCCGGTCATCAACTCCTCGCAGGCGGACGCCGTCGCGGGCGTGGTCGAGCAGGCCCTCGCCGAGGGCGCCACGGCCCTGGTGCGCGGCGGGCGGACCGACAACCTCGTCGAGCCGTCCGTGCTGACCGGCCTGCCCGCCGACTCGCCCCTGCTGCGGCAGGAGGTCTTCGGACCGGTCGCGTTCCTCGTCCCGTTCGACGGCGAGGAGGAGGCCGTACGCCTCGTCAACGACACCCCGTACGGCCTGAGCGGCGCCGTGCACACCGCGGACATCGAGCGGGGCGTGAACTTCGCCAAGCAGATCGACACGGGCATGTTCCACGTGAACGACGGCACCGTCCACGACGAGCCGATCGTCCCGTTCGGCGGCGAGAAGCACTCGGGCCTCGGCCGGCTCAACGGCGAGACGATGCTGGACTCCTTCACCACGACCAAGTGGATCTCGGTGCAGCACGGCCGGAGCCGGTTCCCGTTCTGATCCTTTCGGTCTGCCTGGCCCTTGCGGACAGAACCTGACCGCAAGGGTCCGTAGCTTTGTCGTTGTCGGGGGACAGGCCCCCGGATCCGGCGAAAGGCGGCGGTCATGGTCACTCACGTTCCCGCGGAGGCACACGGCGACGAGCGCGGAGCGCTGCTGGCCTTCATCGAGGAGCAGCGCGGCGGCATCCGTCGGGCGGTGCTTGGGCTGACCGACGAGCAGGCGAGCTCCCGTCCCAGCGCCAGTGAGCTGTCCCTCGCCGGGCTGGTCAAGCACGTCGCCGAGGTCGAGCAGATGTGGGTCTGTCTGGCCAAGGGCGAGCCGCCGGCCGTCGTGCGGGACCAGAGCAACTGGCACGAGTGCTTCCGGCTGGTCGAGGGGGAGACCGTCCATTCGCAGCTGGCGTACTGGGAGAAGGTCGCCGCGGAGACGGAGGCGTACATCCGCTCGGTGCCGAGCCTCGACGACACCTTCGCGCTGCCGGCTCAGCCCTGGTTCCCGCCGGACGGCCGGGTCTCCCACCGCTGGCTGTGCCTCCACCTCATCCGCGAGACGGCCCGGCACGCCGGCCACGCCGACATCATCCGGGAGTCGCTGGACGGCAGGACCGCCTTCGAGCTGGTGGCCGAGGAGCAGCAGGTGGCGGCCGGGTCATAACCTGGGCCGCATGTCAGCGATCCGTCTCCTCGTGCTCGGCGCGGTCCGCATGCACGGGCGGGCCCACGGCTACCAGGTGCGCAACGACCTGGAGTACTGGGGCGCGCACGAGTGGTCCAACGCCAAGCCCGGCTCGATCTACCACGCCCTGAAGCAGATGGCGAAGCAGGGACTGCTGCACGCGCACGAGACCGCCCCGTCCACGGCCGGCGGCCCGCCGCGCACGGAGTACGAGATCACCGGGCAGGGCACCGAGGAGTACTTCCGGCTGCTGCGTGAGGCGCTGGTCACGTACGACCAGCGGGGGGACGTGAAGACGGCCGCCGTCGGCTTCGTCGTCGACCTGCCGCGGGCGGAGGCGGTCGCGCTGCTGAAGGAGCGCACCCTGCGGATCGAGCAGTGGCGGGCCTCCGTCCTGGAGCACTACGTCCCCGAGGAGGGGCCCGGTCAGCTGGGCCACATCGGCGAGATCATGAACATGTGGGTCCACACGGCCGATTCCGAGGCCGAGTGGACCCGCGGTCTCATCGAGCGCATCGAGGGCGGCGCCTACACCTTCGCCGACGAGGGCGACCCGTTCGTCGGGATCCTGGCCGAGGGTGAGGAGAACCCGTACGCCACGGGAAAGCCGCACCCCGGGGACGCTCTCTAATCAAATTTGACGAATGGCACGGGCGGAGTTACGTTCGCGCTTGTAGTCAAGTTTGACTAGCGAGGGAGTCCCTGTGGCCGACACGGCGATCACCGTCGAAGGCGCGGAGAAGAGATACGGCGACAAGAAGGCACTGGCCGGGCTCGACCTCACGGTCGCGCGCGGCACGGTGCACGGGGTGCTCGGCCCGAACGGCGCGGGCAAGACCACCCTGGTGAGGATCCTGTCCACGCTGCTGCGCCCCAACGCGGGCCGGATCGAGGTGGCCGGGCACGACGTGGTGCGCGAGGCGTACGAGGTCCGGCTGCGCATCGGTCTGCTCGGCCAGCACGCCGCGCTCGACGAGGAGCTCGGCGGCCGGCAGAACCTGGAGCTGTTCGGCCGGCTGCACCACCTGGGCGCGCGGCGGGCACGCGCGCGTGCCGGTGAACTCCTGGAGCGCTTCGGCCTGGCCGACACCGGCCGCAAGGCGGTCCGGCAGTACAGCGGCGGCATGCGGCGCCGCCTGGACCTCGCCGCCTCCCTGATCACGGAACCGGAGGTGCTGTTCCTGGACGAGCCGACCACCGGCCTCGACCCGCGCGGTCGCGCCGAAGTGTGGGGATCCGTCCGCTCCTTGGTCGGCGGCGGTACGACGGTCCTGCTCACCACGCAGTACCTGGAGGAGGCCGACCAGCTCGCCGACCGCATCTCGGTCGTCGACGCCGGCCGGGTCATCGCCGAGGGCACGGCGGACGAGCTGAAGGCCGAGACCGGCGGTGACCGGATCGACGTGGTCCTGCGGGATGCCGGCCAACTGGGGACCGCTGTCGCCCTGTTGCCCCTCGCCGGAATCAGCGTCGACACCGACCGGCGGCTGCTGAGCGCCCCCGTGACCGACCGCATGGAAGCGCTCTCCGGAGTCGTACGGGCCCTTCAGCAGGCCGGTATCGAGGCGGAGGACGTCGCCCTGCGCCGCCCGACGCTGGACGAGGTGTTCCTGCACCTCACCGCAGACGACCGCCGAGTGAAGGAGGACGCGTGACCGCCCACGCCCTGACCGACTCCTGGACCATGACCCGCCGGGAACTCGCCCGCTGGGGACGGCAGCCGGTCCAACTGGTCGTCAACCTCGTCTTCCCGGTGATGCTGCTGCTGATGTTCGGCTACCTGGTCGGCGGCGGCCGGGGCGTGGGCGGCGAGTACCGCGACTACCTGATCCCCGGCATGCTCGCGCTCACCATGGCCTTCGGCCTGGAGGGCACGATGATCGCCGTCACCCGGGACCTCGACAAGGGCGTCGTCGACCGCTTCCGCTCCATGCCCATGGCCAACGGAGCCGTGCTCGTGGGCCGTTCGGCCGCCGACATGCTCCAGTCGGTGATGGCCCTGGTGGTGCTGACCGGCGTGGGCGCCGCGCTGGGCTGGCGGGTCCACGGCGGTCCGGCGGCCTTCCTGGGAGCCGTGGGCCTGCTGCTCCTGTTCCGGTTCGCCATGCTGTGGATCGGCATCCACCTGGCGCTGGTGGCCGGGAAGCCGGAGATGGTCCAGGCCGTGCAGATCCTGGTCTGGCCGGTCGGCTTCCTGTCCAACGCCCTGGCCCTGCCCGACTCCATGCCCGGCTGGCTCGGCACGGTCGTCGAGTGGAACCCGATGTCCCACACGGCCACGGCCGTACGGGACCTGTTCGGCAGCCCCGGCGCGGAGCCCGGGCATGTCGGGGCGGCGATCGTCTGGCCCCTGGCCCTGCTGGCGGTGTTCTTCCCGCTGGCGGTACGGAGGTTCGGGCGGCTGAGCCGCTAGTGGTGGAAGCTCGTGGCCGCGCCCTTGTCCCGGGTGAAGGGGCGCGGCTGCCGGCGCAGCTCCGGCAGCAGGCGTTCCAGGTCCTGCGTGAGGAGCTCGGCGAGGTCGGCCGAGAAGCCGTTGCGGCAGACCACCCGCAGCACGGACAGGTCCTCGCGGTTGGCCGGGAAGGTGTACGCGGGCACCAGCCAGCCGCTCTCGCGCAGCCGCCGCGAGACGTCGAAGACGTCGTACGCCGTGACGTCCGGCGCGGTCGTGAAGGCGAACACCGGCAACTCGTCGCCCCGGGTCAGCAGCCGGAAGTCGTCCAGCGCCTCGATCCGCCCGGCCATGCCCGTGGCCACGTCCCGCGCGGCCTGCTGCACGGCCCGGTAGCCCTCCCGGCCCAGCCGCAGGAACGTGTAGTACTGGGCCACGACCTGCGCGCCGGGCCGGGAGAAGTTGAGCGCGAACGTCGGCATGTCGCCGCCCAGGTAGTTCACCCGGAACACCAGCTCCTCCGGCAGCGCCTCCGCGTCCCGCCACAGCGCCCAGCCGACGCCCGGGTAGACGAGGCCGTACTTGTGCCCCGAGGTGTTGATCGACGCCACCCTCGGCAGCCGGAAGTCCCACACCAGGTCCTCGTCGAGGAACGGCGCGACCATGGCGCCGGACGCCCCGTCGACATGCACGGGGATGTCGAGCCCGGTCCGCTCCTGCACCGCGTCCAGCGCCGCGCACAGCTCGGCGACCGGCTCGTAGGACCCGTCGAAGGTCGAGCCCAGGATGCCGACGACCCCGATGGTGTTCTCGTCGCACAGTTCGGCCGCGGCATGCGGGTCCAGGTGGAACCGTTCTCCCTCCATGGGGACCAGCCGGGCCTCGACCTCCCAGAAGGTGCAGAACTTCTCCCAGCAGACCTGCACGTTCACGCCCATCACCAGATTGGGCCGGGCCCCCGGGTACCGGTCGGCGTTGCGGCGTGCCCAGCGCCGCTTCAGCGCCATCCCGGCGAGCATGCACGCCTCGCTCGACCCGGTCGTCGAACAGCCCACGGCCGCCGCCGGATCGGGCGCGTGCCACAGGTCGGCGAGCATCGCCACGCACCGCCGCTCCAGCTCGGCCGTGCGCGGGTACTCGTCCTTGTCGATCATGTTCTTGTCCTGGCACTCCGCCATCAGCACCCCGGCCTCCGGCTCCATCCAGGTGGTGACGAAGGTGGCGAGGTTCAGCCGCGCGTTGCCGTCGAGCATCAGCTCGTCGCGCACCAGCTGGTGGGCCGTGACCGGCGCCATCGGCTGGTCCGGGAGCCGGTGCGTGGGCGGGGCCTCGGCCATGTCGCCGACCGGGTTGGCGGGGCCGTAGAAGGGGTTGACGGACAGGCGGCGGTCGCCGGTCTGGCGGGGGCCTTCGTTCAGTGGCATGAGGGACTCCAGAAGGGGTGGTGGGGGAGGGGTGGGGTCATCGGACCGGCGTCCCGTCCGGCCGGAGCTGCATCTGCGGCCGGCCCGTCACCAGCAGCCAGGCCGGCAGCGAGGCGACGCAGAGCAGGGCGAGGATCCCCGGCGAGTCGATCAGCACCGCGGCGACGAACAGGCTGATCCAGCCCTGCCGGGTGATGGCCAGCAGCATCCCGAGCACACCGGCGGACACCCCCACCGATGGATGCACCCCGGACACCAGGGCGTGCGCGCACAGACCGAGGGCGGTGCCGGCGAACACGGCCGGGAAGATGCGCCCGCCGCGCAGCCCGCAGGACGTGGCGACGAGCAGCGCGGCCAGCTTCACCACCGTCATGACGGCGAACTCCCCGGCCGACCAGCCGTCCGGGTCGTGCGCCAGCTCGGCCATCTCGTCGAGCCCCTTGAACAGCGTCAGATGGCCGCCCAGGGCGGCGAGGCAGCCCAGCACGGCACCGCCCGCCGGGAGCATCAGCATCGGGTGCCGCAGCCGGCGGAAGACGCCGTGGACGTACGGGAGCGCGCGCACGGCGCACATGCCGAGCAGCGCGCCTGCCGCGGCGACCACGCCGGCCACCAGCAGGTCCCCCCAGCCCGGCCGGCCGAAGGACGGCAGGTCCAGGTCGAAGCTCGGGTGGTCGATGAGCGTGACGGTCAGGGCACCGGCCGTGGCGGCGGTCAGCGGCGCGAAGAGGTTGTCCCAGAGCAGGCCGCGCGTCTCCTGCCGGGACAGCACCTCGGAGATCACCAGGGCCGCCGCCACGGGCGTGCCGAACAGCGCGCCGATCGTCGCCGCCTCCGCCAGCGCCGGCCAGATCCGGCCCGGCGCCCGGGGCACGGCCCGGCCGCCCAGCCAGACCGCCAGGCCTACGTTCACAGCGATGATCGGGTTCTCGGGGCCCAGGCTCGGCCCGCCGGCCAGCATCAGCGCGGTCGCCAGCAGCAGCCCCGGCAGCACGACGGGCGGCAGGACGGGCGCGTCCAGCCCCGTGGTGGCCGGATCCGGGCCCGCGTGCCCCGGCACCTTCCACACCACCAGCCCGACGGCGACACCGGTCGCGACGAGCATCACGAACATCCACGCCACGGAGTACCGGCCGATGCCCAGTGCGTCCGGAACGGTCTCCCACAGCACGTCCTGGAGCTGCTCGGCGGCGGCCTCCACCCCCACCAGGAGCAGGCTGGACAGCACCCCGACGGCCACCGCGGGCAGGACCGACGGCAGCAGCACGCGCGCGGGGGTCGACGGAGTGACGGAGGGCGCCTGCTGCTCGGTGTCCTGGACCACGGGCACACGATAAGCGGATCAAACAGAACAAATCGGAAACGCGCTCGCGCGGGGTCTCACTCCCGGGCCAGGACCACCGCCGTGCCGTACGCACACACCTCGGTGCCCACGTCCGCCGCCTCCGTCACGTCGAAGCGGAACGCGAGCACACCGTTGGCTCCACGCGCGCGTGCCTGTTCGACGAGTCGCTCCATGGCCTGGTTGCGGGTCTGCACGAGCGTCTTGGTGAGCCCGCGCAGCTCGCCGCCGACCATCGACTTCAGCCCGGCGCCGATCTGGCTCCCCAGGTGCCGGGAGCGCACGGTCAGCCCGAAGACCTCGCCGAGCACCTCCTGCACGCGGTGGCCGGGTACGTCGTTCGTGGTGACGACGAGGACGTCGGGCCGGGGGCCCTGTCCGCCGCCGTATTCATCGATGCCCATGGTTCACAGCTTTGACCGGGACGGCGCACAGTGCATCCTGAGTACGCCCATGGAACCTGGGCCATGACGGCTGCGTTGATACTTTGAAGCAGTCAGCCCCCAGCCCGTACCCCCAGCAGCAGGAGCCACATCCCCGTGACCACGCTTGCGCTCGGCCCCGAGTGGCTCAGCCCGGACTACCTGATCTCGACGTTCAGCCTGCCGGGCATCCTGCTCATCGTCTTCGCGGAGTCGGGTCTCTTCGCGTTCCTGCCCGGCGACTCCCTGCTGTTCACGGCGGGCCTCTTCGTCGCCGAGGGCACGTACATCAGCCAGCCGCTGTGGCTGGTCTGCACGCTGATCGTGCTCGCCGCCGTCCTCGGCGACCAAGTGGGCTACATGATCGGCAAGTTCCTGGGCCCGAAGCTCTTCAGCCGCCCCAACTCCAAGCTCTTCAAGCAGGAGAACCTGGACAAGGCCCACGAGTTCATGGAGAAGCACGGCCCCAAGGCGATCGTCCTGGCCCGCTTCGTCCCGATCGTGCGCACCTTCGCCCCGATCGTCGCCGGCGCCGGCCGCATGAAGTACCGCACGTTTCTCACGTACAACGTCATCGGCGGCATCGCCTGGGGCACCGGCGTCACCCTCGCGGGCTACTGGCTCGGCCAGATCGAGTTCATCAAGACGAACGTCGAGGCGATCCTCGTCCTGATCGTCCTGCTCTCCGTCGTCCCGATCCTCATCGAGTACCTCCGCGACCGCTCCAAGAAGAAGCGCGCCGCGTCCGAGGCCCCGGCGGCCCAGCCCCATCCCCCCGTCATGGACGATGCGACGACCCAGCTCCGCCGCATCACCCCGCACGACCAGCCCCACCAGCACCCGCAGCAGCCCTCGTACGGCAACCACAACGGCTACGACGACCAGCAGTACTACGACCAGTACCCCCAGAGCCCCGGCTACGGCCACCAGCAGCGGGGCCCTTACAACGGCGGCTACTGAACCAACCCTCCCGGGGGCGCGGGGAACTGCGCGACCAACCCCCACCGGCCCGCGGCCGCCGGCGGACCCCAAGCCCGGAACCCAGAGGCACCCGGCGCTAGAAACCCCTGGTCCGCTTGGCGGCCCGCCGCTTCTCCGCGGACCCGATCCGCAGGAACATCCGCGAGATCTCGGACCCCAGATTCACCCCGATGGCGATCGCCATGGCCAGAGCCACCGCCTTGGACAGTGACACCAGCCCCTCGTCCACCTCGTTCTGCGCGATCGCCAGCAGCCCGAAGTACGTCGCGGAACCCGGCAGCAACGGCCCGATCGCCGCGGTCGTGTACGGCAGCGCCGAGGCGAACTGATACCGGGACAGCAGCTGCCCGAACAGCCCCACCAGCCCGGCGGCCGCGGCCGTGGACGCCACCGGCGAGATGTCCCCGGCGTAGTGCATCGCGCCGTACACGATCCACGCGACACCCCCGTTCAGCGTCACCCACACCACGGTGGATCGTTCCTGCTGAAGCAGCACCGCGAACGCCAGCGACAACAGCATCGACGCACCGATCATCACCAGCGGATCGTCGGAGACCCCGAGCGCCGCGTCCGGGTTCAGCCGGGCCCCCAGCTGCACGCCGAAGTACAGCACCATCAGCACACCCGCGACGATGCCCACGAAGAAGTACAGGACCTCCAGCAGACGCGCGGACGCGGTGATGTAAAAGCCGGTCAGCCCGTCCTGCACCCCCGCCACCAGCGCCCGCCCGGGCAGCAGCGCGAACAGCCCACCGGTGATGACCGCGGAGGCCTTCACGTCGACTTGGCCGAGCGTCAGCGCGACCCCGATCGCGGCCGGCGGCGTCGCGGCCACCGTGAACTGGTAGAACTCCGGCAGCCCGCGCCCCGCGCACAGCCACGCCAGCCGGTCGCCGAGCATCGCGCCCAGCGCCGCCGCGACGAACACGATCAGATCACCGCCGACGAGCACGGAGGCCGCGCCCGCCAGCAGCCCGCTCGCGCCGGTCAGCGCCCAGCCGGGATAGGGGTGCCGGTTACGGCGGATCTCCGCCAGCCGCCGGTAGGCCTCCTCCAGGGAGACCACCGTCTCGTCGTCGCTGAGGTCGTCCACCAGCTGGTACACGGCCGCCAGCCGCGTGTAGTCGGTGCCCCGGCGGCGCACGGTCCGCGACGCCGTGACCGGGTCGTCGACGAGGGACGGCTGGTAGGAGATCGCCAGCAGCGTGAAGGTGACGTTGGGCTCGCAGCGGTCCAGACCGTACGAACGGCAGACGGCGAACATGGCCGCCTCCACGTCCTCGGCGCCCTCACCGCCCGCCAGCAGCAACTCGCCGATACGCAACGTCAGGTCGAGCACGCGCGGCACGGCCGGCCCCGAGTCGTCGCCGCCGCGCTGGCTCGGTTCCGGCGCCGGCCGCTCCGCCACCGGCATGCGCAGCATGGTGCGCATCCGGTCCTGCCAGGGCACGTCCTTGGTCAGGCTGACCTTGGGGATCCCGGTCGGCGGGGTGAACGCCGTCGGAGCCTGCTTCGCGCTGTACGTGCTCGGCGGAGTGAACGCCGACCCCTCCGGATCCGCCGCCGGCACCTGCGAGACGTCCAGCCCCTCCGGCAGGGCGAACTCCGACGTCACCTCGGACTCCGTACCGGTCACCTTGGGCACGGCGAGACCCTCGGGGATCGCGAACTCCGACGTCGTCGACATGTCCCCGTCGACGGCGGCCCCGGCCGGAGGCTGGAACGCGCTCCTGGCCTCGTCCGACTTCGGCTTGCGGTCCTCCGCGTCCGTCACTGCCTGGCGCTCCCTGTACGACACGTAAGCCTCAGTACCCCCAGCCTCAGTATGCGCACATACAGGCGAACGGGCCGCACGCGCAGGCGTACGGCCCGTGAGCATCAGCAGGGGTCAGTGACCGCCCTGCTCCTTGAAGCGCTTGTAGGACCGCTCGATCTCGGCCTCGGCGTCCGTACGGCCCACCCAGTTGGCGCCCTCGACCGACTTGCCGGGCTCCAGGTCCTTGTAGACCTCGAAGAAGTGCTGGATCTCCAGGCGGTCGAACTCCGACACGTGGTGGATGTCCCGCAGGTGCTCCACACGCGGGTCGTGCGCCGGCACGCACAGCAGCTTGTCGTCGCCGCCGGCCTCGTCCGTCATCCGGAACATGCCGATCGCACGGCACTGGATGAGGCAGCCGGGGAAGGTCGGCTCGTCCAGGATGACCAGCGCGTCCAGCGGGTCGCCGTCCTCGCCGAGGGTGTTCTCGACGAAGCCGTAGTCGGCCGGGTAGCTGGTCGAGGTGAAGAGGCGACGGTCCAGGCGGATCCGACCGGTCTCGTGGTCCACCTCGTACTTGTTGCGCGAACCCTTCGGAATCTCGATCGTGACGTCGAACTCCACCGGTGGCTCCTCCATGATCAACACATAGTTCTGGTGGTTAAGTGTCCCTCACGCAGGTGTGTGATCGCGAAAGGGGCTGGTGGTCGTGCCGGAGCTGCGTCCTTGGCGGGCCGCGAGGCCGCACGTGGTGCGGATCGCGCACGCCCTACGACCGCGCCTGGCCAGGGCCGCCGCGGCCGCGAAACCACGGGTCGCGCGGCTCGTCCAAGCCGGAAAACCGCAGGTCGCGCGGCTCGTCCGAGCCGGAGAACCGCAGGTCGCGCGGGTCACCCGGCCGAAGACCTGGCAGTACACCGCGGGCGCCGCCACCGCCGGCCTCGCACTGGCCGCCGGTGTGGTGACCGCCGTCGGCCCCTGGGACTCCTCGGGTCAGCGTACGGCCGAGCGGGACCGGGCCGCTGCCCTGGGCCGCGCGGGTGGCACAGATCACGGCCGGGCCCCCGGCGCGCCCGCCCAGCCCCGGCCCGCCCCCAGCGCCGGGCCCGTGCTGACCGGCCTCGGCGGCGTCAGCACCGTGAAGTCCGCCCCGGACGGCAAGGCCCTCGCCAGGACCCTCACGCCCCTGCTGAAGGACCCGGCGCTCGGCCCCCGGCCGGCGGCGGCGGTCGTGGACGTCACGACCGGCAGGCGCCTGTACGGCACGGACCCGGACGCCGCGCTCACCCCGGCCTCCACGACGAAGATCGCCACGGCGGTCGCCGCGCTGTCCGCGATGGGCGCCGACCACCGCCTCACCACCCGCGCCGCGCTGGAACCCGACACGAAGGAGGTCATCCTGGTCGGCGGCGGCGACCCCACCCTCACGGCCCGCGAGTCCTCCGACGGCTCGGCCGACCTGCGCACCCTGGCCGACCAGACGGCCGCGGCCCTGGCCCAGCGCGGCGTCCGCGACGTGACGCTCTCCTACGACACGACCCGCTACGCGGGCAGCGAGAAACACCCGATCGGGGTCAACCCGAACCTCGCCCCCGTCAGCCCCCTGATGGTCGACGAGGGCCGCACGGACGACTCGACCGGCGGCCCGGCCACCCGCGTGACCGACCCGGCCGCGGACGCGGCCCGCCGCTTCGGTGACCTCCTGAAGTCCCGCGGCATCAAAACCACGGCCCCCGGCCCGTCGAAGGCCACGGCCCGCGCGAAGACCCTGGCCACGGTGGACTCGCCCCCGCTCTCGGCGCTGGTCGAACGGATGCTGACCAACAGCGACAACGACATCGCCGAGGCCCTCGCCCGCCAGACGGCGATCGCCACGGGCCACCGGGCCGACTTCGCCGGCGCGGGCCGGGCGATCGACGCCCAGCTCCGCAGGCTCGGCGTGCCCCTCAAGGGAGCCGCCTTCAAGGACGGCAGCGGCCTGGACCGCGCCGACCGCCTGACGGCCGGCCTCCTCACCGCCCTCCTGGCCAAGGCGGCCGACCCCGCCCACCCCGAGCTCCGCCCGGCCCTCACCGGCCTGCCCGTGGCCGGCTTCACCGGCACCCTGACCGCCCGCTACACGGACGGCGCAGCGGGCGTCGTCCGCGCCAAGACAGGCACCCTGACCGGCGTGAACACCCTCGCGGGCACGGTCGTCGACCAGGACGGCCGCCTGCTGGCCTTCTCCTTCATGGCCAACAACACGACCGACCCGGCAGCGGCCCAGACGGCCCTGGACAGGGCGGCAACGACCCTGGCGGCCTGCGGCTGCGGCTAACCGCCCGGCCGTGGGCAGTCGGTCCCGCCCGGCCGTGGGCAGTCGTTCCGCTGGGGCGGAACGGGTGGGCACGGCCTGCAACGCCGAGTACCGGCGAAGACACCCCAGCCGCTGTCGACCCCCGCACGCCGACCACAACGCCGAGCACCCGAGAACGAACCCAGCGTCCCCCAACCCTCGCCGCCCTGCCCCAGCGGCCGGCGCTCACGTACGGTTGACGCATGACGAGCATCGGTGGTGCTTCAACCGGCATGGTCGACTGGAACCTCGCGGTCGCGACCGCGACCCGGCTCGTGCGGCCGGGCCCCGACGTCAGCCGCGACGAGGCCCGGGCCGTCGTCGCGGAGCTGCGCCGGCATGCCAAGGCCTCGGAGGGACACGTCAGGGGCTTCACTCGTCTGGGCACGGAGGAGGGCCGCGACACCCCCGTCCTGGTCGTCGACCGCCCGGGCTGGATCCGGGCGAACGTCGCCGGCTTCCGGGAACTGCTGAAGCCCCTGCTCGACAAGATGCAGGACCGGCGCGGCAACACCCCCGGCGGCGCGGTCATGAGCGCCGTCGGCGGCAAGGTCACCGGCGTGGAGCTCGGCATGCTCCTGTCCTTCCTGGCCTCCCGCGTCCTCGGCCAGTACGAGACCTTCGCCCCGGCCACGCGCCAGCTCCCGGCCGGGGAGAACGGCGGCGGCCGGCTCCTGCTCGTCGCCCCGAACATCGTGCACGTGGAGCGCGAACTCGACGTCGACCCGCACGACTTCAGGCTCTGGGTGTGCCTGCACGAGGAGACGCACCGCACGCAGTTCACGGCCGTGCCCTGGCTGCGCGACCACCTCGAGGGCGAGATCCAGTCCTTCCTGAGCGAGACCGACGTCGACCCCATGACCGTCCTGGAACGCGTACGGGAGGCCGCGCAGAGCCTCGCCGGGGGCCGTCCCGAGGCCGAGGAGGACGACGGCGGCCGTTCGCTCGTCGAGATCGTGCAGACCCCCGCCCAGCGCGAGATCCTCGGCCGCCTCACGGCCGTGATGTCCCTGCTGGAGGGCCACGCCGACTTCGTGATGGACGGCGTCGGACCGGACGTCGTGCCGAGCGTCGGAGAGATCCGCGAGAAGTTCCAGCAGCGCCGCGCCAAGGGCGCCTCCCGCCTGGACCTGGCCCTGCGCAAGCTGCTCGGCCTGGACGCCAAGCTCCGCCAGTACCGGGACGGCGAACGCTTCGTACGGGCCGTCGTCGACGAGGTCGGCATGGACGGCTTCAACCGCGTGTGGACCTCGCCGAACACCCTCCCCACCAAGACGGAGATCGCCAAACCGGCGGACTGGATCGCGCGGGTGCATCGCAGGACCGAGTAGTGAACATCGCGGCAGGGTCGTGAAAGGAAATGGGCCGCCGGCAGGCGAACGCCCCTCCAATCACCCGTCCGAGGGACCGTGAGCGAGGGGTAGGCGTGCAATGCTCGGGGAACGGGCCCGGTTCTGTCACCATCTACACACTCTGCGTGACCGACACTCGGGTTCACCCCCCGAAAACTTCATGAAGGGAACCGGACATGGGTCCCCATCCTGCGGTCGCGGCGATACGCCTGGCGGTCCGCCGCGTCCTCCACGACCTGCTCACCGAACACCACAGCACCGCCGCCGCACTCCCGCACGCCCCCTCGCACGAGCCGCCGCCCCCGCCGCTCGTGCTCGTGGCATGCTCCGGCGGCGCCGACTCCATGGCCCTCGCCTCCGCCCTCGCCTTCGAGTCCCCCAAGCTCGGCATCAGAGCCGGCGGCGTGACCGTCGACCACGGCCTGCAGCCCGGCTCCGGCGTACGGGCCGCGGAAGTCGTCCAGCGCCTGCGCGAACTCGGCCTCGACCCCGTCGACTCCGTCGCCGTGACCGTCGGCCGCGCGGGCGGCCCCGAAGCCGCCGCCCGCGACGCCCGCTACGCCGCACTCGACACCGCCGCCGAACGCCACGGCGCCATCGCGGTCCTGCTCGGCCACACCCGGGACGACCAGGCCGAAACCGTCCTGCTGGGCCTCGCCCGGGGCTCCGGCATCCGCTCCCTGTCCGGAATGGCCGCGGTCTCGGGGGCCGGCGGCCGTTACCGGCGCCCCTTCCTGGAACTCGACCGGCAGACCGCCCGCAAGGCCTGCATGGTCCAGTCCCTGCCCGTCTGGGACGACCCCCACAACGCCGACCCGGCCTACACCCGCTCCCGGCTGCGCCACGAAGGCCTGCCCGCCCTGGAGAAGGCCCTCGGCAAGGGCGTCGTCGAGGCCCTCGCCCGTACGGCACAGCTCTCCCGCGACGACGCCGACGCCCTCGACTCCTGGGCCGCCCAGGCCGAGGCCACCGTCCGCGACGCCGCCGGGCAACTGGAGTGCGCGAAGCTCTACGCCCTGCCGCCCGCCGTACGCCGCCGAGTGCTGCGCCGGGCCGCCATCGCAGCCGGTGCCCCGGCCGGTTCGCTGTTCGCCCGGCACCTCGAGGAAGTCGACCGGTTGATCACCGGCTGGCGCGGTCAGGGTGCCATCAACCTCCCCGGCAAGGTCATGGCCCGGCGGCAGGGTGGCAGACTGGTGATTCGGCAAGGCTGAATCACGTCCCCCTCCGAGCAGTCGGTGGTTGGGGCCGCTCAGTCAGGGACGACCGAAAGTGATGCGGGTGGACGCGAAAGACATGGGTGCCGACCTTCAGCAGGTACTCATCACCAAGGAAGAGATCGACGCCAAGCTGGCCGAGCTGGCCGCGAAGATCGACGCGGAGTACGCGGGCAAGGACCTGCTGATCGTCGGCGTCCTCAAGGGCGCGGTGATGGTCATGGCCGATCTCGCCCGGGCGCTGTCCACCCCCCTCACCATGGACTGGATGGCCGTATCCTCGTACGGGGCGGGCACCCAGTCCTCCGGTGTGG
This sequence comes from Streptomyces africanus, assembly GCF_030816955.1. Taxonomy (NCBI): domain Bacteria; kingdom Bacillati; phylum Actinomycetota; class Actinomycetes; order Kitasatosporales; family Streptomycetaceae; genus Streptomyces; species Streptomyces africanus. Next base: position 4,902,497 of record NZ_JAUSYP010000001.1, read on the forward strand.
TGCGGATCCTCAAGGACCTCGACACCGACATCAAGGGAAAGCACGTCCTCATCGTCGAGGACATCATCGACTCCGGCCTGACCCTGTCCTGGCTGATCTCCAACCTCGGCTCGCGCGAGCCCGCCTCCCTCAAGGTGTGCACGCTGCTGCGCAAGCCCGAGGCCGCGAAGGTCGCCATCGACGTGGAATGGGTCGGGTTCGACATCCCCAACGAATTCGTCGTCGGCTACGGGCTCGACTACGCCGAGAAGTACCGCAACCTCCCGTTCGTCGGTACGCTCGCGCCCCACGTGTACGGCGGCTGACATTCCGGCCGGGGTGCCGTGACGGTGATCGGGAACCCCAGCGGGTTTCCCGCCGTTGGAGCATGCGTAGACGGATCGCCAGTCGTCCCGCGCGGCTTCAGGTGACAATGCTGGGGTACCGTCCGAAGAACAGCCTTTATCAAACTCACTATGGCAGGAGGGACGGGGCGGCACCGCTCCGTATGGATGGACGTGAAGCGATACTTCCGTGGGCCGGTCATGTGGATCGTGCTGGCCGTCCTTGCCGTGGTCGTGTTGATGCAGGTCGTCGGCTCGTCCGGCGGCTACAAGACGGTGGACACCGGCCAGGTCGTCCAGGCGATCAATGACAACAAGGTCGAATCGGCCAAGCTGACCACCGGCGACGAGCAGACCATCAAGGCCGAGCTCAAGAACGGCGTAAAGATCGAGGGCAGCTCGAAGATCCAGGCGAGCTACATCGGTGACCAGGGCGTGACGATTGCCAGCACGCTCCAGGCGAAGTTCCAGGACAAGCAGATCCCGGACGGCTACACGGTCTCGCCGTCCAAGCAGAACCCGTTCGTCGGGATCCTGCTCTCCCTGCTCCCCTTCGTCCTCATCGTCGTCGTCTTCCTGTTCCTGATGAACCAGATGCAGGGCGGCGGCTCCCGGGTCATGAACTTCGGGAAGTCCAAGGCGAAGCTCATCACCAAGGACACCCCCAAGACCACCTTCTCCGACGTCGCCGGATCCGACGAGGCCGTCGAGGAGCTCCACGAGATCAAGGAGTTCCTCCAGGAGCCGGCCAAGTTCCAGGCCGTCGGCGCCAAGATCCCCAAGGGCGTCCTGCTCTACGGGCCTCCCGGCACCGGCAAGACCCTGCTCGCGCGTGCCGTCGCGGGCGAGGCGGGCGTTCCCTTCTACTCGATCTCCGGTTCCGACTTCGTCGAGATGTTCGTCGGTGTCGGTGCCTCCCGAGTCCGTGACCTGTTCGAGCAGGCCAAGGCGAACGCCCCGGCGATCGTCTTCGTCGACGAGATCGACGCGGTCGGCCGCCACCGCGGCGCCGGCCTCGGCGGCGGTCACGACGAGCGCGAGCAGACCCTGAACCAGCTCCTCGTCGAGATGGACGGCTTCGACGTCAAGGGCGGCGTGATCCTCATCGCCGCGACGAACCGGCCCGACATCCTCGACCCGGCGCTGCTGCGCCCCGGCCGCTTCGACCGGCAGATCGCCGTCGACCGCCCGGACATGCAGGGCCGTCTGGAGATCCTCAAGGTCCACCAGAAGGGCAAGCCGGTCGCGCCCGACGTCGACCTGTCGGCCATGGCCCGCCGTACGCCCGGCATGACGGGTGCCGATCTGGCCAACGTGCTGAACGAGGCCGCCCTGCTGACGGCCCGCAGCGACAAGAAGCTGATCGACAACCACATGCTCGACGAGGCGATCGACCGTGTGGTCGCGGGCCCGCAGAAGCGGACCCGGATCATGTCGGACAAGGAGAAGAAGATCACCGCGTACCACGAGGGCGGACACGCCCTGGTCGCGGCGGCCTCGCCGAACTCCGATCCCGTCCACAAGATCACGATCCTGTCGAGAGGCCGCGCCCTCGGCTACACGATGGTGCTGCCGGACGAGGACAAGTACTCGACCACGCGCAACGAAATGCTGGACCAGCTGGCCTACATGCTGGGCGGCCGCGCGGCCGAGGAGCTCGTCTTCCACGACCCGACGACGGGTGCCGCCAACGACATCGAGAAGGCCACGGGCCTGGCCCGCGCGATGGTCACGCAGTACGGCATGACCGAGCGTCTCGGCGCGATCAAGTTCGGTGGGGACAACACCGAGCCGTTCCTGGGACGTGAGATGTCTCACCAGCGGGACTACTCGGAAGAGGTCGCCGCGCTGGTCGACGAAGAGGTCAAGAAGCTCATCGAGACCGCGCACAACGAGGCCTGGGAGATCCTGGTCGAGAACCGCGACGTCCTCGACAACCTGGTGCTGCAGCTGCTGGAGAAGGAGACGCTGGGCAAGGAGGAGATCGCCGAGATCTTCGCCCCGGTCGTCAAGCGCCCGCCGCGGCCCGCCTGGACCGGCTCCTCCCGCCGTACGCCGTCCACCCGCCCGCCGGTCCTCTCCCCCAAGGAGCTGGCCCTGACGAACGGGGCGAACGGCGCGACGCCGGCCATCTCCACCGCGAAGAGCACCGCGGCGGAGCCCGCCCCGGCGCCCGAGCGAGCCCCGGAGGACCGCCCCGAGAGCTGACCACCGCTCTCCCGGTGGCCCACCGGGCCCGGAATGGATGCCGCGCCCCCCAGGTTTTAGCCTGGGGGGCGCGGCTTTCCGCCATAGGTGCAGGCCGCGCCGTGATGGACACAGGAACGAGGCACCAGATGACCGACCCCGTGATGCTGGACAGCGAGGGCCAGATCGGCGAGTTCGACGAGAAGCGGGCCGAGAACGCCGTACGGGAGCTGCTGATCGCGGTCGGCGAGGACCCTGACCGCGAGGGGCTCCGGGAGACGCCGGCGCGGGTGGCGCGGGCGTACAAGGAGATATTCGCGGGGCTGTGGCAGAAGCCCGAGGACGTGTTGACGACGACGTTCGACATCGGGCACGACGAGATGGTCCTCGTGAAGGACATCGAGGTGTACTCGACCTGTGAGCACCATCTGGTGCCGTTCCGGGGCGTCGCCCACGTCGGGTACATCCCCGCCCACAGCGGAAAGATCACCGGGCTGTCCAAGCTGGCCCGGCTCGTGGACGTCTACGCCCGGCGTCCGCAGGTGCAGGAACGACTCACCACGCAGATCGCGGACTCGCTGATGGAGATGCTGGAGCCGCGCGGCGTCATCGTGGTCGTGGAGTGCGAGCACATGTGCATGTCGATGCGCGGGATACGCAAGCCCGGCGCGAAGACGCTGACGTCGGCCGTGCGGGGGCAGCTGCGGGACGCGGCGACGCGGAACGAGGCGATGAGCCTCATCATGGCGCGCTGACGCCGGACGTCACACGGTCGGGGCCGCCCCCGTGCCCTCGTGTTCGTCGTCGTCCGGGAGCTTGCAGACGCGCTCCAGGAAGATGGCCGCCGCTATGACGCCGATACCCGCGAGGACGGAGAAGCCGGCGTAGATGGCCTGGTCGCGGCGGGCGGGGATGTCGAGGGACTCCAGCAGGAAGACGCCGGTGCCGCCGTACATGCCGGCGACGAGGGCGGCCACCAGGGCGCTGGCCTGGCCGAAGACGACCGCGCGGGCCGCCATCATCGGGTCGACGCCCTTGGCGTCGGGCTGCCGCTCGCGCTGGGCCTTCAGCCGCGCGCGCAGCGAGAGCGCCGTGGCCAGCAGGACCACGGCGATCACGGCCAGGACGATGGGCGCGGCCAGGGGGACGCTCGGCAGGGTCCCGACCGCGTTCCACAGCCGGGCGCCCGCCCAGGACAGCACCCCTGCCACGACGAAGACGCCGGCCAGCACCCTGATGCGCAGCTCTTTCACAGTGTCCCTTCGGTTCCCCCGGCTCCGGCCCGGTTCTGCGGCCGTCTCGACCTTAACGGCTACTCGGGCAGCCGGAGTTCCAGGTCCGTGCGCGGCGCGACGCCCTCGCGGGTGACGGAGTCCAGCAGACCGGCGACGGGGCCGCGGCCGGGCAGTTGCGCCTCGGGGTCCAGGTCGTGCCAGGGGGCCAGGACGAAAGCGCGCTCGTGGGCGCGGGGGTGGGGGAGGGTGAGCTGCGGGTCGTCGGAGACGACGTCGGCGTAGGAGACGATGTCGACGTCCAGGGTGCGGGGGCCCCAGTGCTCGTCCCGGACGCGGTGGAAGGCCTCCTCGACCGCGTGCGCGCGCTCCAGGAGCGAGGAGGGCGGGAGGGTGGTCTTGAGGACGACAACCGCGTTGAAGTAGGCGGGCTGGCTGCCCGGGTCCACGCCCCAGGGCTCGGTCTCGTAGACGGGCGAGACGGCCTTGATGCGGACGCCGGGCGTGTCCTCCAGGGCGTCGATGGCTCCCTGGAGGGTCTCCAGGCGGTTGCCGAGGTTGGAGCCGAGGGCGACCACGGCCCGTTTGGGGTTGCTGAGCGTGGTGTCGGCGGCGTCGACCTTCTCGACGACGGAGGCGGGTACCGGCTGTACGGTCGGGTCGCTGGGACCCTTGAGGAAGGGTGCAGTCATACTCGGCTCCGGGTGATGGTGACGGTCACGTCGTCGAAGGGGACGGTGATCGGGGCGTCCGGCTTGTGGACGCAGACCTCGACCTGCCGGACCCCGTCGTGCTTCAGACATACCTGGGCGATGCGCTCGGCGAGCGTCTCGATGAGGTTGACGGGCTCGCCCTGGACGACGGCCACGACCTCCTCGGCCACGATGCCGTAGTGCACGGTCTTCGCCAGGTCGTCGTCGGCCGCGGCCGGCCGGGTGTCCAGGCCGAGGACGAGGTCCACGACGAAGGTCTGGCCCTCCTCGCGTTCCCTCGGGAACACCCCGTGGTGCCCGCGGGCCTTCAGGCCGCGCAGCGCGACACGATCCACGCGAATCACTCCTGCAATCGTCGGTGCCGGCCGGTCCGTGCCGTGTGCGGGCGGCACACCGGCCTCAGTCGAATCTACCTGCGAGCCCGGGCGGGCCCGGGCCTCGGGGGCGTGGGCCCGGGCCGGACCCGGCAGGTTTCACCCGGCGTTTCCCCTGGGGAACCCGGCGGCTCACGGGTTGGTAGCCGCCCATACCCGCGGCTCCGTGATTCCAACCACTTCCTGGCGCGTACCCACTCACGCGGGGGGTTCGTCCTGCTCGTCCTCGTCGTTTTCGGCCAGAACGGGGGATGCGTGGTGCGACCAGAGTTTCCACCCCGTGGGCGTGCGCCGGAACACGTTGGTGGCGACCACGAGCTGGCCGACGAGCGGGCCGAGCTCCTCGTCGCCCTTGGGGGCGGGGCCGCCGCTGAGGATGTTCTCCGTGCAGGTCACCAGGGCGGTGTCGCCGGTGACGGAGACGTGCACGTCGGTCAGGAAGAACTGGATGTAGTCGGTGTTCGCCATGATCAGCGCGTACGACCGGAGGACCTCGCCGCGGCCGGTGAGCACGGGCCAGCCGGGGTGCACGCAGGAGACCACGCCGCTGTCGGCCGGGTCGTGGTACGTCTCGTCGACGCCGAGGTCGGAGGGCGTCAGCCAGAGCGACGCCAGTTCCTCGAAGTCGCCCCGCTCGAGTGCCTCGTAGAAGGCGGTGTTGGCGGCCTCGACCTGTTCGACGTCGGTGTGCGGGGCGCTCACCGGGTTCCTTCTGCGCCGGTGCGTGCCGCTGCGATGGCGTGGGCGACGCGTACGGCGTCCGCCGTGGCGCGCACCTCGTGCACGCGGACCGCCCACGCGCCGGCGTGCGCCGTGAGCGCGGAGACGGCGGCGGTGGCGGCGTCGCGTTCGCGTGCGGGCGGTGGCGGGCCGTCCGGGCCGGCCAGGACGCGGCCGAGGAAGCGTTTGCGGGAGGCGGCGACGAGCAGCGGGTGGCCGAGGGCGAGGACCCGGTCGAGGCCCGCGAGGAGCGCGAGGTCGTGCTCGGCGTCCTTGGAGAAGCCGAGGCCCGGGTCGACGATGACCCGGTCGGGGGCGATGCCGCCCGCCAGGACGGCCTCCACGCGCGCGTGCAGTTCGTCGACGACCTCGGTGACGACGTCGGTGTACTCGCCGCGCACGTTGCCGCCCTGGAGGAAGCCGCGCCAGTGCATGACGACGAACGGGGCGCCGGCGTCGGCGACGGCCGGGATCATGCGGGGGTCGGCGAGGCCGCCGCTGACGTCGTTGACGAGGGCGGCGCCCGCGGCGAGGGCCCGTTCGGCGACGGAGGCGCGCATGGTGTCGACCGAGACGGTGACGCCCTCGGAGGCCAGGCCGCGGACGACGGGGACGACGCGGCGCAGTTCCTCGGCCTCGTCCACCCGGGTGGCACCGGGGCGGGTCGACTCGCCGCCGACGTCGACCAGGTCCGCGCCCTCGGTGACCAGGTCGAGGCCGTGCTTGACGGCGGCCGTGGTGTCGAAGAAGCGGCCGCCGTCGGAGAAGGAGTCGGGGGTGACGTTCACGACTCCCATGACCGCGCAGCGGCCCCATTCCGGTAGGCCCGCCACGCGCCCGCGTCCGCTCTGGTTGCTCATATGTTCAGCGTAGGCCCAGGGGACGGCCGTCAGGCGCTGCGGCCCGGGTCGGTCCCGACAGGTCACGCCGCTCTGACGCTCCGTTCCGTCGTCGTGCCGTGGGCGCAGGGGCGGCGGCCGGCCGGGCGACGGCGGCGCAGGAAGCGCGGCAGCGGCAGAGCCAGGTTGACGAAGCCCTCGGCCTGCATGGCGGCGAAGCCGATGCGGGGCAGGTCTCCCGAGGCCCGGTAGACGACGAAGCGGGGCTCCCAGCGCGGCTGGAACTTGGCGTTGAACTTGTACAGCGACTCGATCTGGAACCAGCGGGAGAGGAAGACGAGCAGCCCGCGCCAGGCGCGCAGCACCGGGCCGGCGCCGATCTTCTCGCCGCGGGCCAGCGCCGAGCGGAACATGGCGAAGTTGAGGGAGACGCGCGCGATGCCGAACTTCGGGGCGGCCTGGAGGGCGGCCACGATGAGCAGTTCGTTCATGCCGGGGTCGGCCGAGCGGTCGCGGCGCATGAGGTCCAGCGAGGCGCCGTCGGTGCCCCAGGGCACGAAGTGCAGGATCGCTTTCAGGTCGCCGTATTCGCCGGGGTGGTCGTCCTGCTTGTGGGCGGTGGCGATGAGGCAGTCGCCGTCGGCGGGGTCGCCGACGCGGCCCAGGGCCATGGAGAAACCGCGCTCGGTGTCGGTGCCGCGCCAGTCGTCGGCGGCGCGCCGGATGCGCTCCAGTTCGGCGTCGCCGAGGTCACGGACACGTCGTACCCGGGTTTCGTAACCGGCGCGCTCGATGCGTTTGACCATCTGGCGCACATTGCGCATCGCGCGGCCGGCGAGGGAGAAATCCGCGACGTCCACCACCGCCTCGTCACCCAGTTCGAGGGCGTCGAGCCCGGTCTCGCGGGTCCACACCTCGCCGCCGGTCTCGGAGCAGCCCATGACGGCGGGTGTCCAGGAGTGGGCCCTGGCCTCGTCCATGAACCGTTCGATGGCGCCGGGCCAGGCCTCGACGTCGCCGATCGGGTCGCCGCTGGCGAGCATCACGCCGGAGACCACGCGGTACGTCACGGCCGCCTTGCCGCTGGGGGAGAAGACGACGGCCTTGTCGCGGCGGAGCGCGAAGTGGCCGAGGGAGTCGCGGCCGCCGTGCCGCTCGAGCAGGGCGCGCAGCTTCGCCTCGTCCTCCTCGGTGAGGTGTGCGGCCGGGTGTTCGGGGCGGAAGGCCAGGTAGATGGTGGTGACGGCGGTGAGCAGGCCGAGGGCGCCGAGCGAGAAGGCGACGGTCCAGGAAGTGTTGCCCTGGTAGTCGACCGGGCCCTCGAAGCCGAACAGGCCGTAGAGGACGTGGGTGATGCGGTCGGCCAGGCTCGGGTCGCCGACCATGCGCTCGGTGTGGACGCTGACGATGAGCAGGCCCAGCAGGAGCGAACCGGCGCTCATCAGCACGAAGTTGGCCAGCGCCCGCCAGCGGCTGCGCGGGTCGGGCAGGGCGTCGAACTGGTCGCGGTGGCGCAGCAGGGGTGCCAGCAGGGCCAGGGAGATCAGCACGCCCACGATCGAGTGCCGGTACGTGAACTGCGCGACGGCACCGGCCGGCAGCAGGGCCACGGCCGCCCGCCAGGCCCGGCGCTTGCCGCGCTTGAGGCCGTGGGCGAGCAGCAGCAACAGCACGCCGGTGCTGAGGGACAGGGCGGCCGCGAACGGGCCGAGCGCGCCGGGCAGCACCTCGGCGATGGCGTGCATACGGCTGTGCCGGAAGCGCGGGAAGACGCCCGCGGCGATGTCCAGGACGCCCACCAGGGCGCAGGCTCTGCCGACCAGGAGGGGGGCGGCCTCGGGGCGTGGTCCGCGCAGCAGGTGGCGCACGCGGTTCGTCCGGCCGGTTCCTGCCGTGGCGACACCACGACTCGGAACCTCGCCCGACATTTCCTCATCTGTCCTGACAGACATCGCATCCCGTAGTTCTGCGAGAGACCTTGGATCCGGTGCCGATTCGGGCATCCGGCGACATTGCGCCCTCTAGGACGGTGTCTCGGGGGAAGAGGTTCACTCCCGTCGTCAAAGCCGTTTCAAAGGCAAAGGAAAGTCTGGGACAAGCCCTTGCGAAGGTGTACGCGCGCGGGGCGGCCCCGGACGGGAAGCGCGGACAGGTAACCACCGATGGGTCTGGGTCTCACGAGCAACAAAGTGCTGGTGCTGGCGGTACTGTCCGCCGTGCTGCTGTTCGCCGGCACGGTCTGGCTGTGGCCACGCCTGGCCCGGCGGAACTGGCGGGCCGTGGGCGGGCGGATCGGCCTGCTGCTCGCCACACAGGTGGCGCTGTTCGCCGCGGTGGGGCTCGCCGCCAACCAGTCCTTCGGTTTCTACGCGAGCTGGGCGGACCTGTTCGGGCAGGAGAAGGACCAGGGCGTGGTCGTCGACCACGCGTCGGGCGGCGGTCCGTTGCGGGTGGTCGGCTCGCGCCGGGTGCCGGGGGCGGCCGGGGTGAGTGCCCGGGCGGGCGGCCGGATCCAGCAGATCGACATCGTGGGCCGTACGACGCACATCGCCACACCCGCGTACGTCTATCTGCCGCCGGAGTACTTCCAGCCGCGGTACCGCACCCGTACGTTCCCCGCGGCCGTCGTGCTGACCGGATATCCGGGCACGGCTTCGGCGCTGGTGGAGAAGCTCCACTACCCGCGCACGGCACTGGAACTGGCCCGGGCGGGCCGGATGCGGCCGATGATCCTGGTGATGCTGCGGCCCACGGTGGCGCCGCCCCGGGACACGGAGTGCGTGGACGTCCCGGGCGGTCCGCAGACCGAGTCGTTCTTCGCCAGGGATCTGCCCGACGCGTTGCGCACGCACTACCGGGTGGCCGAAAAGCCGGGCGGTCTGGGCATCGTCGGCAACTCGACGGGCGGCTACTGCGCCTTGAAGATCGCCATGCACCACCCCGGTGTGTATGGCGCCGGGGCGGGTTTGTCCGCGTACTACAAGGCGCCGATCGACGCCACCACGGGCGATCTCTTCCAGGGCGACAAGGAACTCCGGAATCGCGCCGACCTGTGGTGGTATCTCAAGCACAGGCCCGCTCCCGACACCTCACTGCTCGTCACCAGCAGTAGATCCGGCGAGTCCAACTACAAGGACACGACGCGGTTCATAGAGCGGGTGGAGACCACCGGGCGGACGCGGATCTCGTCGATCATCCTGGGGAGCGGCGGGCACAACTTCAACACCTGGCGGCGCGAGATTCCGGCGACGCTGGAGTGGATCGGCGAGCGGCTGAACGGCCCTTGGAAATGATCTTGGGAATTGGAAGAGGGGCGGATTCCGCTTCTTCCCGAGTTCCGGTGCCGTGTGAACGCTTCGGTATGGCTTTGTTTTGCGGGGTGGGTCACCAAGATTCGCCTACGCGCGGTAAGTTTCTGGCCATGCCACGTGGACGTCACCGCCATTCCCCGCCCTTGCACAGGCTGCTGCCCCCGTCGGCGATCGCAGGCGTCTCCCTCGTCTGCGCCCTGGGGCCCTGGGTGTTCACGGAGCCGATGGTGCTCCGCGGTCTGGCCGCGGCCGCCGCGGCGACGGCGGTCGTCGGCGCGGTCGTGCTCCGCCGCTGGGACATCCAGGCGGGCAAACGCGTCGCCGACCTCACGCGCGCGCGGGCGAGCGACGAGTGGCGCTTCGAGGAGCGGGTCGCCGAACTGGAGGCCGACCTCGAGGAGTCCCGCGAACTGCGCGCGAAACTGGAGCAGCGGCTGCGCGCCAAGCGCACCGAACTGGCCGGGCTGCGCAACGAGCACGCCTCTCTGCTGCGCCGGTACGCCACCGCCGAGACCGAGCGCGCGAGCGTCCTGGAGGAACGCCGGGTGCTGGAGATCGAGGCGACGGCTCCGGCACGGGCCGCGCTGCCCGCGGGGGCGGCCCGGACGGCGGACGCTCCGGCGGACGAGGCGGCTGCCACCACCGGGGCGGAGGGCCTCGCCGTCGACGAGCAGACGGCGATTCCCGCGGTGTTCTCCCCGGAGGGTACCCGGCTGTTCCTGCGTGCCGCGGCGGCGCTCGCCCGGCTCGACAGCGACTCGGCCCCGGACCCGGACGGGGGCGGCGACGGCGACGGCGTACCGAAGGGCGACGACGCGGAGCCCGCGGGGGACCGGAAGGACGACCGGCGGGAGCAGTCGGAGGCGGACAGGGAGGACGAGCCGCAGGGGCAGTCCGAGGCGGTCGCCGGGCACGAGCGGGCGACCGCCGGTACGTCCACGGCGGCCGGAGCCGAGGCCGAGCGGCTTGCGCAGCCTGCCTCTTCAGGTCACTACACCGTGCCGACCGCTGTGGCCGTGGCACCGCAGACGCCGGTGCGACGCCCCCTGTCCGAAGGCGGGTTCGACTTCTTCGGCTCCAAGCAGGGCACGTCACGGGCCGCCCTGGAGGCCGTGCAGAACGAGGACCTGGCCGATGTCGTCGGCCAGGAGGCCCTCGCGCTGCACAAGGCCGAGGCGGAGGCCGGGTACAAGCCCGCGGACGAGGAGTCGCGCGGGATCGGCCAGGTCATCGACCTGACGGCGCATGACGAGACGGAGCAGATCGATGTGCAGGGGCTGCGGAGCGCGGTTTCCTGACACGGGCACTGCTGAAAAGGCCCCCCGGCTGCGGCCGGGGGGCCTTCGCGTTTCCGGTGGGTCACGCCATCCAGCGGTCCGGCCGGGCGTCCCTGCGCCCCGTCCGTGACCGCTCCGCCTGTGCCGTCAGCAGCGCGCGTGCCTCGGTCGCGTCCCGCAGCCGTGCCCTCACCGTCTTGTTCGCGCCCGTGTCCACGCACACGTCGGCCACGCCCCGGGCCCGCTCCCACGGCCCTTGCGTCATCCGTACGCTCTGCACCTTCGCGTGCGGCACCAGGGCGAGGCTGCGCCGCAGCAGCCCGGACCGCGCCGCGAACACCGCGTCCGTGACGGCGAGCCCGTACCCGCGCCACCACACCGGCACGCACCACCGGGCCCGGCGCGGCGACGAGGACAGGGCCGCCTGCTCCGGCACGGTCACGCCGGGCAGCACGCGCGCGACGACGACCTCCGCGATCTCGCGCGGGGCGACCGGCACCAGCACGGAGTTGGAGGAGCCCGCCACGTCGAGCTCCACGCGCACCCAGCCGCGCCGCCGCCACAGCAGCGGCTCCACGATCCGCACGGTCTGCACCCGCCCCGGCGGCACCGTCTCATGGGCCCGGTCCAGCAGGCCGTGGTCGATGCGCAGTCCGTCGGGCGACTCGGCCACCGTCCAGTCGTACTCGCCGACGAACCTTCCCACGCTGCTCGCGCCCGCGGCACCCAGCAGCGGCAGGGCGACGGCCAGGACGGTCCACACGCTCTCCGTGGCCAGCCACAGCACCGGCGGCACGACGAGCGCGGCGGCCAGCGATCCCCAGGTCGCCCCGCTCAGCAGCAGCGACACGGCGAGGACGCCGGGCGGCACCCGCAGCATCTGCCGGGACGGCGCCTCACCGACCTCGTGCGCGGTCTCGGGCGCGAATCCCGCCGCCCGGGCGAGCAGTTCGGCCCGCAGCGCACGCGCCTCGTCCGCGCCCAGGAAGGCCAGCTCGTCCTTCTTGTCGGTGCCTATGACGTCGAGTTTGAGCTTGGCGACGCCCGCGACCCGCGCGAGCAGCGGCTGGGTGACGTCGACGGCCTGGATCCGCTCCAGCCTGATGTGTGCGGTGCGGCGGAAGACGAGGCCGGTGCGGATGCGCAGTTCGGTCTCGGTCACCGCGAAGTGCGTGAACCACCAGGAGCAGAACCCGTACAGGGCCGCGGCCGGAACGAGCACGGCGAGGCCGATGAGGAGCGTGGTCGTGTTCAGCCGGGTCAGATGGCGCTGTGCCCCGTCCGGGTCGTGCACGGCCCAGCCGATGAGGACGGCGACGGGGGCCCAGGCCCGCCTCAGCGGTGTGACGGGGTGCAGCCGCCGCTCGGCGAGTCCGTTCCCGGCCTCGGCGGACTCAGCGGCCTCGGCGGCGTCGGGCGCTGTCACAGCCCCGCCGATCGGGCCTCGCCCAGCTCGGTGAGCCGGTCGCGCAACCGTTCGGCCTCGGCCGGATCCAGGCCCGGGATGGTCGCGTCGGTCGCCGCGGCGGCCGTGTGCAGCTGCACGCTGGCCAGCCCGAAGTGCCGCTCCACGGGCCCGGAGGTGACCTCGACCAGCTGCATCCGCCCGTACGGCACGACCGTCTCCTCGCGCCACAGCACACCGCGGCTGATCAGCAGGTCGTCGGCGCGCTCGGCGTACCGCCAGGAGCGCCAGTTGCGGCCGGTCATCACCCAGCCCCAGGCCATCAGCGCCAGCGGCGGCAGCGCGAAGGCGGCCCAGGCGGGCCCGGCCAGCAGGCCCGGCACCAGCCCGGCGGCCAGGCTGATCAGCCCCAGCCACACCACCAGCAGCAACCGCCGCATCTTCAGCAGGCCGGGGGGCAGCGCGATCCACACCGGCCCGTCCTCGACGGCCTCTGCGGTGCCTCCGACGGCGTCCGCGGTGCCTCCGACGCCCTCTGCGGTACCTCCGCCGTTTTCCGCCGCGCCCTCTGCCCCCGTCGCGCCCTGCGTCTCCGCCGCGCCCTCTGTCCCCGCCGGCCCCGTGTCCTGCGGGCTCCCCGTCTCCATGAGGCCAGCGTACGTAGGAGAGACTGTGTCCATGACTCCTACGACGGAGACCATGGTCGGAATCGGCGGCGCCGCGGAGAGCACCGACATGGTGCTCAACATCGGGCCGCAGCACCCGTCCACGCACGGCGTGCTGCGGCTGAAGCTCGTCCTGGACGGCGAACGCATCACGCGTGCGGAGCCCGTGATCGGCTATATGCACCGCGGCGCGGAGAAGCTGTTCGAGGCGCGCGACTACCGCCAGATCATCATGCTCGCCAACCGCCACGACTGGCTGTCGGCCTTCTCCAACGAGCTGGGCGTGGTGCTCGCCGTGGAGCGGATGCTCGGCATGGAGGTCCCCGAGCGCGCGGTGTGGCTGCGCACGCTGCTCGCCGAGCTGAACCGGGTGCTCAACCACCTGATGTTCCTCGGCTCGTACCCGCTGGAGCTCGGCGGGATCACCCCGATCTTCTACGCCTTCCGGGAGCGCGAGGAGCTCCAGCACGTCATGGAGGAGGTCTCCGGCGGGCGGATGCACTACATGTTCAACCGCGTGGGCGGTCTCAAGGAGGACCTGCCGGCCGGGTGGACCACGCGCGCGCGTGCCGCCGTCGCCGACGTGCGGTCCCGGATGGACCGGTTCGACGACCTGGTGCTCGGCAACGAGATCTTCCGGGGCCGTACCCGGGGCGTGGGGAGGCTCTCGCCGGAGGCCGTGCACGCGTACGGGGTGAGCGGGCCGATCGGGCGCGCCTCGGGCGTCGACTTCGACCTGCGCCGGGACGAGCCGTATCTCGCCTACGGCGACCTCCAGGACACCCTGAAGGTGGTGACCCGGCAGGAGGGCGACTGTCTCGCCCGCTTTGAGTGCCTCCTGGAGCAGACGCACAACGCCCTGGACCTGGCCGACGCCTGCCTCGACCGGCTCGCCGAACTGCCGCCCGGGCCGGTCAACCAGCGGCTCCCCAAGGTCCTGAAGGCACCGGAGGGACACACCTACGCCTGGACCGAGAACCCGCTCGGCATCAACGGCTACTACCTGGTCAGCAAGGGCGAGAAGACGCCGTACCGGCTGAAGCTGCGCTCGGCCTCGTACAACAACATCCAGGCGCTGACGGAGCTGCTTCCGGGGACGCTGGTCGCGGACATGGTGGCGATCCTGGGGTCGATGTTCTTCGTCGTCGGCGACATCGACAAGTAGCGTCCCCAGTCCTAGGGCCCCTAGAGCGGGTCCCCGATCCCGACCGGCTGCACCAGCCACCCGAAGTCGCCCAGGCCGCCCGCCGCGGTGAGTTCGGCGGCCTCTCCGGCGCTCGCGAGGGCGCGTACGTAGGCGGCGGGGTCGGTGGACGCCAGCGTGAGCGGGGGGCGTGCGCCGGTCACGCCGAGGGCGCGCAGTGCCTCACGCTGCCGGAGCAGGCGCCCACCGGGCAGCGCGCACGCGTCGAGCGCCACATGGGCCGTGATGTCGCACGACCCGTCCGGCACGGCCGCCGTCTCGCGGCCCTCCCGGAAGCCGGTGAGCGTCCCGAACGGCGGCCGCGCGTCCGCCGTGTGCGCGTAGTCCACGGCGACGGCGAGCCCCCGGTCGAGCGTGGCGACCGCCGAGGCCCAGGCCTCGTCCCGGGGCAGTCCGATCTCGGCCCGCAGCCCCGTCTCGCCGGACAGCGGCCACCAGCGCGCCAGCCACCGCGCCTGCGCCCCGTCGACCGGCTCCCCGAGCCGTTCGATCCCGTCCTCCCGGACCAGCACCAGCCGCGCCACGCCCGCGGAGTCCACCTCGGCGACCTCCACCGGTACGTTGTCCAGCCACTCGTTGGCGAACAACAGCCCGGTCGCGCCCTGCGGCGGTTCGGCCAGCCACTCGATCCGGTGATCCAGGCCCGCGGGCCGCTCGGCGACTTCGACGGCGTACGCGCGCGTGCGGGCCGCCACATCGCCCGGGAGCGCGGCGAGCACCCCGGCGGCCAGCTCGCCCCGCCCGGCCGCCATGTCGACGAAGGCCAGCGTCGCGGGCCGTCCCAGCGCCTCGTCGACCCGGCACAGCAGCCCCGCCACGGCCCCTGCGAACAGCGGCGACGCGTGCACGGACGTACGGAAGTGCCCGGCCGGCCCCTCGGCCCGGCGGTAGAAACCGCCCGGCCCGTACAGGGCCTCCCGAGCCGCCGCACGCCACCCGCGCCACCCAGACCCCGCCGGTCCCTGGGATCCCTCGCCCCTCGTCACTGCCGTCACGGGGCCAGGCTATGCGGACACAACGAACGCAACTCCACCTTGCGGAGTACGCGCGCCCGGTGCGGATCGGCCCTCCGGTTGACCCCTGCACCTATTCCGCTTCCCTACGCTGGGTTACGTGCAGCGCCTCTATGACTTCCTCCGCAGGCACCCGATGTGGGTCGACGGCTCGTGGGCCGTGGTCCTCCTCGGGATTTCCGTGGTCAGCGGAGCGTCGGGCGGATTCGGCCACCCGGCCGTCGCCGTTCCGCTCTCGCTGCTGTTGTGCCTGGTGGTCGCGCTGCGCCGGCGCATGCCGGAGAAGATGCTGCTGCTCGCGACCGCGGTCGGTCTGGCCCAGCTGATCACCGATGTCGAGATGGGTCCCTTCGACTTCGCCATGCTGGTGATCGTCTACACGGTCGCGGCGGAGGGCGCGCGCTGGGCCTCCCGCTTCGCGCTGGTCGCCGGCCTGTGCGCGGCCCCGGTGGCCCACCTGCGCTGGCCGAACGGCCAGACGAGCGTCGCGGCCGGCATCGCCGCGACGGTCTTCATGACCGTGCCCTTCGCCCTCGCCTGGGTGCTCGGCGACTCCATCCGCACCCGCCGCGCCTACTTCGCGCAGCTGGAGGAGCGGGCCGCCCGCCTGGAGCGGGAGCGCGAGGCCCAGTCCAAGGTCGCCGTGGCAGCGGAACGCGCCCGCATCGCCCGCGAGTTGCACGACGTGGTCGCCCACAACGTCTCGGTGATGGTGGTGCAGGCCGACGGCGCCGCCTACGTCCTCGACGCCGCGCCCGACCAGGCGAAGAAGGCCCTGGAGACCATCTCCTCCACCGGCCGCCAGGCCCTCGCCGAGATGCGCCGCCTGCTCGGCGTGCTGCGCACCGGGGAGCACGAGGAGGGCGGCGAGTACGTGCCGCAGCCCGACGTCCAGCAGATCGAGGACCTCGTCGAGCAGTGCCGGGGGCACGGACTGCCCGTCGACTTCAAGGTCGAGGGCACCCCCCGCCCGCTGCCCAGCGGCGTCGAGCTCACCGCCTACCGCATCGTGCAGGAGGCGCTCACCAACACCCGCAAGCACGGCGGGCCCAACGCGGGCGCGAGCGTACGCCTGGTGTACTTCGACGACGGCCTCGGCCTGCTCGTCGAGGACGACGGCAAGGGCGCCCCGCACGAGCTGTACGAGGAGGGCGGGTTCGACGGCCAGGGCCACGGCCTGATCGGCATGCGGGAACGGGTCGGCATGGTCGGCGGCACCCTGGACGCCGGCCCGCGCCCGGGCGGAGGATTCCGCATCAGTGCCCTGCTGCCGCTCAAACCCGCCGGCTGACCTCGGCACACGCCCCTCGCTGACACCTGTAACGCTCCCACCTGCAACGCTCCCACCTGTAACAGAGACTGGAAGAGGCCCCGATGACGATCCGCGTGATGCTCGTCGACGACCAGGTGCTGCTGCGCACCGGGTTCCGGATGGTGCTCGCCGCCCAGCCGGACATGGAGGTCGTGGCGGAGGCGGGCGACGGTGTCGAGGCCCTGCAGGTGCTGCGCACGACCGAGGTCGACGTGGTGCTGATGGACGTCCGCATGCCGAAGCTCGACGGGGTGGAGGCGACCCGCCGGATCTGCTCGGACACCGACCCGCCGAAGGTGCTCATCCTGACCACCTTCGACCTCGACGAGTACGCCTTCTCCGGGCTGAAGGCAGGCGCCTCCGGCTTCATGCTCAAGGACGTGCCGCCCGGGGAGCTCCTCGCCGCGATCCGCTCCGTGCACAGCGGGGACGCGGTCGTCGCGCCCTCCACCACCCGACGGCTCCTGGACCGGTTCGCGCCGATGCTGCCGGGCACCGCGAAGGAGCCGCAGCACCAGGAACTGGAGCGGCTCACCGGACGCGAGCGCGAGGTCATGGTGCTGGTCGCGCAGGGCCTGTCCAACGGCGAGATCGCGGCCCGGCTGGTGCTGTCCGAGGCGACCGTGAAGACGCACGTGGGCCGCATCCTGACCAAGCTGGGGCTCAGGGACCGGGTGCAGGTGGTGGTGCTGGCCTACGAGACGGGACTGGTGCGGGCCGGCGGGCTCGGCTGACCCGGCCGCCCGGGCCCTACCTCAGGATCCCCTCCAGGAACTCGCTGCCGAGCCGGGCCACCACCGTCACGTCCAGCTGGTGCAGGACGTAACGCCCGCGGCGGCGGGTGGTGATCAGGCCCGCCTTCTTCAGCACGGCCAGATGCCGGGATATCTCCGGGGCCGTCATGCCGTGCACCTGCGCCAGCTCGCCGGTGGTGTACGCGCTGCGGGCCAGATGACGGCAGATGCGCATGCGCACGGGGTGGGACAGCGCGGTCATCCGCAGGGCCAGCTGCTCCAGCGTGGGCGGGGCGGCGAGCTCGGGGGAGCCGACCGGGTAGTGCAGCACCGGCTGCCAGCCGTACCGGTGCAGGACCGCCAGATGGGGCCAGCCCAGGCTTGTCGGGACGAGCAGCAGGCCGCCGTCCCCCGTGGTCGTACGGCCCTCGCCCAGCTTGTCGACCGCGATGTCGGCGGCGGCCTCGTCGAGCGTCACCGCCGGGGACACCGCGGCCAGCGTCTCGGCCAGGCCCTTGTGCCTGAGCAGGTCCGTCTTGTGCCGGGTGTCGGCCGCGAGCTGGTGGCGCAGCCGGGACCAGGCCTCCGAGAAGAACGCCGCGTCGCAGTCCTGCAGGAACTGCCGCAGCCACGCCCGGATCCTGGGCGGGTCGGCCAGCAGCCGCTCGCTGAACCGCAACTGCTGCGGCCCGCGCGCGGCGGCCAGCTCCAGGGCGCGCCGACGCACCTGCGCGTCGGACAGCGCGTTCGGACCGTGCGAGCAGTACGGCTGCGCGCATGTGAACTCCAGGGCCGCGTCCACGAACTGCTCGTCCGTCAGCTTGTCCAGCAGGTCCAGTTCCTCGGCGAGCGTGGCGCCCGGCGGCGTGCTCCGGCCCGGGATGCCGGCGAAGGGCATGAACAGGTCCGAGAACGTCGTCCGCCACAGGAAGTCGGCCTCGCACATCCGGTCGGCCAGATGCGGGTCGAGCCGGGCGGTCACGCCCGTCACCCAGCCCTGCAGGCCCGGGTGGTGTCCCGGCTCGGACAGCGCGTGCAGCGCCATGCCCAGCTCGGCCAGGGGCGAGGGCACGACGGCGACCTGCTCCGGCCGCAGCCCGGCGATGTCGATGTGCACGCTCATGACCTCATGGTGCACCCCGCCACTGACAACGCCCCCTCGATTGACGGGCCTCGTCAATCGACGCGACGCCGCCCTCGGCACGGGCGCACTGTGGGACCACCGGGGCAGCCGCGGAGCCTTCGGACCTCCAACCCCCCGTCCCCCAGAGGCGATCCACCATGAGCATCACGCAGCAGTACCTCCTCGACACCTACCGCGCCCGGCAGCACGACGAGCCCGCCCCGCCCGCGCCGGGCACGCACGACTGGCAGGTCGTACGGGAATGGCGCGACGAACGGCAGTTCCGGGCCGTCCTCGCCGGGCGCCCGGCCCGTCGGCGGAAGCGGATCCGGCACGCCCTGGGCCGGTGGCTGCCCTCCAGGCGCCGCGCTACCGGCTGATCCGCCCGGGCAGCCGGGCGACGAAGTCGGCGACCGCCGTCTTCACGTCCTCTGCGGTCCACTCGAGACCGGCGGACCGCACCTGCACCTCCGTGCGGGCCAGGCCCGGGCCGCTCCGGTCCCAGGCGAAGGAGAACAGGACGGTACCGGTCTCCTCGGCCGTCCGCACCGCCGCCTCCGAGAGGACGTCGGCGTCGTAGGGCAGCCACACCTGGAAGTCGTGGGTGTGCGGCACCTCCGGGTGCACGCGCACCCACGGCACCCCGGCCGCCTCGAACCCCTCGCGCAGGGCGGCGGCCACCACGCGCGCGTGGGCGACGAACTCCGGCAGCCGGGGCAGTTGCCGCTCCAGCCCGACCAGCGCCGACAGGGCCGTCGGGAACTGCTGGAAGACCAGGCCGCCGTACCGGTGCCGCCAGGCCTTCGCCTCCTCCACGAGCTCCCCGGGACCGGCGAGCGCCGCACCGCCGAAGCCCTCCAGGGACTTGTAGAACGACACGTAGACGCTGTCGGCCAGGCCCGCGATCTCCTCCAGGGGGCGGCCGAAGTGGACCGTGGACTCCCACAGGCGGGCCCCGTCGAAGTGCACCACCGCGTCCCGCTCCCGCGCGGCCGCCACCACCTCGGTGAGCTCCTCCCAGGAGGGCAGCACGAAACCGGCGTCTCTCAGGGGCAGTTCCAGCATCAGCGCGCCGAAGGGCTCCTCGAAGTCGCGCACCTCGGCGGCGGTGGGCAGTCGCGGCTCGCTGGTCACGCGCACCGGCCGCAGGCCGCCGACCTCGCGGAACGCGTTCCGCTCGTGCACCTCGGGATGGCTGAGCGCGTGCAGGGCGACGGTCGGGTCGCCGGTGCGGCCCGCCCAGCAGCGCAGCGCCACCTGCTGGGCCATCGTGCCCGTCGGGAAGAACGCGGCGGCCTCGGTGCCGAGCAGTGCGGCGACCTTCGTCTCCAGCGCCTCGACGACGCCGTCGCCGTACACGTCGGACCGCTCGTCCAGGTCGTACACATCCTGTGCCCCGTCCAGCTCCGCCAGCCGCTCCCGGAGCGTCTTGTGGAAGGCGAAGCGCGCGAACACGCGCCGTGCGCCGCGGTGGGCGGCCAGCCGCCGCTCCCGGAGCTGTGATCTGAGGTCCTCGTCCGGCCGGTCCTCGTCCGGCCGTTGCCCGGCCGCTCGCTCGCCCTGCTCGTCCTGCTCGTCCTGCTCCGCCATGTCACTCATGGCCCGGATCATCCCGCGCGCGTGTGCGGCCGGACACCCGGATTTCCGTACGCCCGGGCACGCGTGTGATGCACGCCCTGTGGACAACCGAACGCCCCTCGAACCGATCGCGTTAACATGACGAGAAATCGTCCGGTACCCGGAGCGGACTGGAACGGGAAGGCCGCCGTCGAGTGAACACAACCCCACAGCCAGACCCCAGGGACCGCCCCGCGCGGCTCACCGTCGGCGTCGTCGGCGCCGGCCGCGTGGGACCCGCACTGGCCGCGTCCCTCCAGCTCGCCGGGCACCGCCCGGTCGCCGTCTCCGCGGTCTCCGACGTCTCCCGGCGCCGCGCCGCGCAACTGCTGCCCGACGTGCCGGTGATGCCGCCCGCCGAGGTCCTCCAGCGGGCCGACCTGGTCCTGCTGACGGTTCCCGACGACGCCCTCCCCGAGCTGGTCGCGGGCCTCGCCGACACCGGGTCCGTACGACCGGGACAACTGCTCGTCCACACCTCCGGGCGGTACGGCGCGCGGGTGCTCGACCCCGCCCTGCGCGCGGGCGCCCTGCCGCTGGCCCTGCACCCCGCGATGACCTTCACCGGCACACCCGTGGACGTCCAGCGGCTGGCCGGCTGCTCCTTCGGCGTCACGGCGCCCGAGGAGCTGCGGCTGGCCGCCGAGGCCCTGGTGATCGAGATGGGCGGCGAGCCGGAGTGGATCGCCGAGGAGAACCGGCCGCTGTACCACGCGGCCCTCGCGCTCGGCGCCAATCACCTGGTCACGCTGGTCGCCCAGTCCCTGGAGCTGCTGCGCACGGCCGGTGTCTCGGCCCCCGACCGGATGCTCGGCCCGCTGCTCGGCGCGGCCCTGGACAACGCCCTGCGCTCCGGCGACGCGGCCCTCACGGGCCCGGTCGCGCGCGGCGACGCGGGCACGGTCGCAGCGCACGTCACCGAGCTGCGCCGGCACGCCCCGCAAGCCGTCGACGGTTACCTGGCGATGGCCCGCGCGACCGCCGACCGGGCCCTGGCCCACGGCCTGCTGAAGCCGGAGCTCGCCGAGGACCTCCTCGGGGTACTCGCCCACGGGACCGACGGCACCGAAGGGGACACCCGATGACCACGACCCTGCTCAGCACCGCCGCCGAACTGCACGCACGCACGCGTGCGGGCCGCCGCGCCGTGGTGATGACCATGGGCGCGCTGCACGAGGGCCACGCCACGCTGATCCGCACCGCGCGCGCCCTCGCCGGACCCGACGGCGAGGTCGTCGTCACCGTCTTCGTCAACCCGCTCCAGTTCGGCGCGGGCGAGGACCTCGACCGCTACCCGCGCACCCTGGACGCCGACGTGAAGCTGGCCGGGGGGTCGGGCGCGGACGTCGTGTTCGCCCCGGCCGTCGACGAGGTCTACCCCGGCGGCGAGCCCCAGGTCCGCATCACCGCGGGCCCCATGGGCGAGCGGCTGGAGGGCGCCTCCCGCCCCGGCCACTTCGACGGCATGCTCACGGTCGTCGCCAAGCTGCTGCACCTCACCCGCCCCGACGTCGCCCTGTACGGCCAGAAGGACGCCCAGCAGCTCGCCCTGATCCGCCGCATGGCGCGGGACCTGAACTTCGGCGTGGAGATCGTCGGCGTCCCCACCGTCCGCGAGGAGGACGGCCTGGCCCTGTCCAGCCGCAACCGCTACCTCTCGCCCGCCGAGCGGCGCACCGCCCTCGCGCTGTCCAGCGCCCTGTTCGCGGGGCAGGACCGGCACGCCGCGCAGGAGGCGCTGCGCGCCCGGGCCCGCGAGGTGCCCGCCACACGCGCGCGTGCCGAGGCCCTCAGCGCCATAGGGGAGTCCCGCGCGGCAGCGGACGCGCACGCCGTCGCGACGGCCGTCCCGGGCGGCCCGTCCGCCGTCCGCGCGGCCGCCCGCCAGGTCCTCGACGAGGCCGCCCGCCTCGATCCGCCGCTCGTGCTGGACTACCTCGCCCTGGTCGACCCGTCCGACTTCACCGACATCGGGGACGACTTCACCGGCGAGGCGGTCCTCGCCGTCGCCGCCCGGGTCGGGACGACCCGACTGATCGACAACGTTCCCCTCACCTTCGGAGCCGCCTCGTGACCAGCACAGGCATACGACTGCACGCGCCCGCCCCCGGGTGGTCCATCTCCGCGGACGTGGTCGTCGTCGGCTCCGGCGTCGCCGGCCTCACCGCCGCCCTGCGCTGCGAGGCGGCCGGCCTGACCACCGTCGTCGTCACCAAGGCCCGCCTGGACGACGGCTCCACCCGCTGGGCCCAGGGCGGCATCGCCGCGGCCCTCGGCGAGGGCGACACCCCCGAACAGCACCTGGACGACACCCTGGTCGCGGGCGCGGGCCTGTGCGACGAGGAAGCGGTCCGCATCCTCGTCACCGAGGGTCCGGAGGCCGTACGCCGCCTCATCGAGACCGGCGCTCAGTTCGACGAGTCCTCCGAGGGCGGCCTGGAACTCACCCGCGAGGGCGGCCACCACCGCCGCCGCATCGCCCACGCCGGCGGCGACGCCACCGGTGCCGAGATCTCCAGGGCCCTGGTCGAGGCAGTACGCGCGCGTGGCTTGCGCACGGTCGAGAACGCGCTCGTCCTGGACCTCCTCACCGACGCCGAGGGCCGCACGGCGGGCGTCACCCTGCACGTCATGGGCGAGGGCCAGCACGACGGCGTGGGCGCGGTCCACGCCCCGGCGGTGGTCCTGGCGACCGGCGGCATGGGCCAGGTCTTCTCGGCGACGACCAACCCGTCCGTCTCCACGGGCGACGGCGTGGCCCTGGCGCTGCGCGCGGGCGCCGAGGTGAGCGACCTGGAGTTCGTCCAGTTCCACCCGACGGTCCTCTTCCTGGGCGCCGACGCGGAGGGCCAGCAGCCCCTGGTCTCCGAGGCGGTGCGCGGCGAGGGCGCCCACCTGGTCGACGCCGACGGCGTGCGCTTCATGCAGGGCCGGCACGAACTGGCCGAGCTCGCGCCCCGCGACATCGTCGCCAAGGGCATCCTGCGCCGCATGCAGGAGCGGGACGCCGAGCACATGTTCCTCGACGCCCGGCACTTCGGCGCCGACATGTGGAAACACCGCTTCCCGACGATCCTCGCCGCCTGCCGCGCCCACGGCATCGACCCGGTCACCGAGCCGATCCCGGTCGCCCCGGCCGCCCACTACGCCTCCGGCGGCGTCCGCACCGACTCCCGGGGCCGTACGACCGTCCCGGGCCTGTACGCGTGCGGCGAGGTCGCCTGCACCGGCGTGCACGGCGCCAACCGCCTGGCCTCCAACTCGCTCCTCGAAGGCCTTGTCTACGCCGAGCGCATCGCGGCCGACATCGCGGCGAACGGCGTCGAGGCCCGGGTGCCGCAGCCGCTGCCGCACCCGGAGACCCCCGAGCACCCTCTGCTCACCCCGGAGGCCCGCTTCACGATCCAGCGGATCATGACGAACGGGGCCGGTGTCCTGCGCTCCGCCGAGTCCCTCACCAAGGCCGCCGACCAGCTCCAGCAACTGCACACCGACGCCCGCGACGCCCTCGCCGAGAACGGCAAGACGGCCGAGGCCGGCGTCGACACCTGGGAGGCCACCAACCTGCTGTGCGTGGCCCGCGTCCTGGTCGCCGCGGCCCGGCTGCGCGAGGAGACCCGGGGCTGCCACTGGCGCGAGGACCGCCCCGAGCGCGACGACACCACCTGGCGCCGCCACATCGTCGTACGCCTGAACCCCGACCGCACGCTGGCCGTGCACACCACGGACACCACAGACTTCCCTACGACCCTCCCGCCCCAGGCCCCCCAGGAGCAGTGACCGACGTGAGCACCCCCGACCTTCCCCTCGCCTCGTCCGGAGGCTGCGGCGACGGCTGCGCCTGCGGCGCGGACGACGAGGCGTACCTGGAGTGCGGCCTGGACCCCGCACTCGCCCAGCTCCTGGCCGACGCCGGCCTCGACCCCGTCGAGGTCGAGGACATCGCCAACGTGGCCCTCCAGGAGGACCTGGCCCACGGCGTGGACGTGACGACGGTGGCGACGATCCCCGAGGACGCGGTGTCCACCGCCGACTTCACGGCCCGCGAGGCGGGCGTCGTGGCCGGCCTGCGCATCGCCGAAGCGGTCATCTCGGTCGTCTGCGAGGAGGAACTCGAGATCGAGCGCCACGCGGAGGACGGCGACCGCGTCGAGGCGGGCCAGAAGCTCCTGTCGGTCACCACCCGCACCCGCGACCTCCTCACGGCCGAGCGCAGCGCGCTGAACATCCTGTGCCGCCTGTCGGGCATCGCGACGGCCACGCGCGCGTGGGCGGACGCCCTGGACGGCACCAAGGCCAAGGTCCGCGACACCCGCAAGACGACACCCGGCCTGCGCTCCCTGGAGAAGTACGCGGTCCGCTGCGGTGGCGGCGTCAACCACCGCATGTCCCTCTCGGACGCGGCCCTCGTCAAGGACAACCACGTGGTCGCCGCGGGCGGCGTCGCCCAGGCCTTCAAGGCGGTCCGCGAGCGCTTCCCCGACGTCCCCATCGAGGTCGAGGTCGACACCCTGCACCAGCTCCGCGAGGTCCTGGACGCCGGCGCGGACCTGATCCTCCTGGACAACTTCACGCCGGGCGAGTGCGAGGAGGCGGTCGCCCTCGTCCAGGGCCGCGCCGCC
Source organism: Streptomyces africanus (assembly GCF_030816955.1). Taxonomy (NCBI): domain Bacteria; kingdom Bacillati; phylum Actinomycetota; class Actinomycetes; order Kitasatosporales; family Streptomycetaceae; genus Streptomyces; species Streptomyces africanus. Next base: position 4,927,168 of record NZ_JAUSYP010000001.1, read on the forward strand.
CTGGAGGCCTCGGGCCGCCTGACCCTCGACAACGCCAGGGCCTATGCGGACACCGGCGTCGACTACCTGGCCGTCGGAGCCCTCACCCACTCCTCGCCGATCCTGGACATCGGCCTGGACCTGCGGCCGGCGGAGTAGGGGAGCGGGTACGGGCCATGCTGCTGACGATCGACGTAGGAAACACCCACACCGTCCTGGGCCTGTTCGACGGCGAGGACATCGTCGAACACTGGCGCATCTCCACGGACGCGCGCCGCACCGCCGACGAGCTGGCGGTCCTCCTCCAGGGCCTGATGGGCATGCACCCGCTCCTCGGCGACGAACTGGGCGACGGCATCGACGGCATCGCCATCTGCGCGACCGTCCCCTCGGTCCTGCACGAGCTCCGCGAGGTGACGCGCCGCTACTACGGCGACGTCCCGGCGGTCCTCGTCGAACCGGGCGTCAAGACGGGCGTCCCGATCCTCATGGACAACCCCAAGGAGGTCGGCGCGGACCGCATCATCAACGCGGTCGCGGCGGTCGAGCTCTACGGCGGCCCCGCGATCGTCGTCGACTTCGGCACGGCGACGACGTTCGACGCGGTCAGCGCGCGCGGCGAGTACGTCGGCGGGGTCATCGCCCCCGGCATCGAGATCTCCGTCGAGGCCCTCGGCGTCCGCGGCGCCCAGCTCCGCAAGATCGAGGTGGCCCGGCCCCGCAGCGTCATCGGCAAGAACACGGTCGAGGCGATGCAGTCGGGCATCATCTACGGCTTCGCCGGCCAGGTCGACGGGGTCGTCAACCGCGTCGCCCGCGAGCTGTCGGAGGACCCGGACGACGTCACGGTGATCGCGACGGGCGGTCTCGCGCCGATGGTCCTGGGCGAGTCGTCGGTCATCGACGAGCACGAGCCGTGGCTGACGCTGATCGGGCTGCGACTGGTGTACGAGCGGAACGTGTCGCGCATGTGACGGCCGGTGTTTGCCGGGGCCGGGTGGGTGCGCAGCCCGGCGGAGCGGGGTGCCGCTGCGCCCACCCGTGCCGCCCTGGGAGCACATCCCAGGCCCCTTAAGGCACTGAGGGAGGCACGGCTGCCCGCAGCCAGGCGGGACCTGCACCCCCCGGCGCGGCCCCGACCCACCACCCCGCGGCAGGAGTCCGTGGCCGGTGCCCCGCCCACCCGGGTGGTCCCGCACGCCACACCTGCCCGATATGCGGAATTTGTCTGATTAGCGCGTATCGTCGCAGCATGCCCACGCCATATGGATCCCGCGGCGGCATGGCGTTCGGCGTGGAGGAGCTGCGTGTGCTCCGCCGCGCTCTCGCCCTCGCCCTTCACCCCACCTCCGCCTCGGCCGACGACGTCCAGGACTGCCTCCGCCTCGCAGAGTCGCTCGACGAGGTGATGCGGGAGGGAGCCAGGCTGCGCGCCTTCCTCGTGGCCGACCTCGGCCGGTACCGCGCCGCCCTCCCCGGCACCGCCGCCGGCTACCTCACGCTCCTGGACGAGGCACTGGGCGCCGGATACCGCCCCCACCCCGACGACCTCGCCGCCCTCGGTGCCCTGCGCGGCAGCCCCACCGCAGCCGCCCTCCTGGACCGCTGCCGACTGCTCGCCGGGCAGCAGCCGGTACGCGCCATCCGCTCACACACCCCCACCGTCCCCGCCTCCCGCGCGCGCCTCCGCCTCCTGCCCCTCCCCGGTGGCCTCTCCGCCGCCGGGAAGGACACACCGGAGAAGCAGCCCGAGAAGAAACCCGCGCGGAAGCCGGCGCCCCAGAAGCCCGCCCCCAAGCCCAGCCCGGCCCCCGCCCCGGGCACCCCGAAACCCAGCCGCCCGATCCCCACCCCGGGCGAGGTCTTCCCGCGCCGCAAGCCCACCCCGCCGCCACCCCCGGCCAACCCCCAGCAGCTCGCCGCGGGCTGACGTGGCTACTCTGGATCCATGGACTACGTCTCCGCGCTCCTGCCCCCGGTCGTCATGGCCATCTTCTTCATCGGCGTGATCCGGGTGATCGTGAAGACACAGGGCGGCGCCAACAAGGCCAAGGAGGACGCGGCCGTCGATGCCGCCCTCGCGCGCGTGGAGGGTGCCCGGCAGTCCTCCACGACGCCCCCGAAGGCCGAAGCCTGACCCGACCGCTGCCGCCGCCCCACTGGGCGCAGCGCTCCGAGGCGTACGACTCCGTGCGGCCGGCCTCCCCCGCGAGGCCCGCACTTTCGAGTCGTACGCCCTTTTTGCTCCCGTTCGCCGGTGAAGCGCACGTCCGCCACGCCATTACCCAGATCTCCCACTATTGTTCTGAGGTGTGCCTCGCCCATTGGGAGAACTCGAAGACGCGGTCATGTCACGGGTGTGGAAGTGGAACCGCCCGGTGACCGTTCGAGAAGTCCTGGAAGATCTTCAGAAGGAGCGGTCCATCGCGTACACCACCGTGATGACCGTTTTGGACAATCTCCATCAGAAGGGCTGGGTGCGCCGCGAGGCGGAAGGCCGCGCCTATCGATATGAGGCGGTCTCCACACGCGCCGCCTACGCCGCGGCCCTGATGAACGACGCCTGGTCGCAGAGCGACAACCCCGCCGCGGCTCTCGTCGCCTTCTTCGGCATGATGAGCGAGGAACAGCGAGAGACTCTCCGCGATGCCGTACGCATCGCCCAGGTCCCGGAAACCAGGAAACCGACCGGACCGTCGGAACTGGCCGTTCCGGCGGAAGGAACGGAACCGCCGGAACGTACGGAACCGCCGGAACGAACGGAACCGGCTGAACCGCCGGAGAACCCCGCCTCTGCTCAGGACCCCGGCGGGCGATAGCGTCCCGTCATGTCCGCGAAGAGCCCTGAAGCCCCCACAAAAGCCATCACCGTCCGACGGGCACGTACCAGTGATGTCCCGGCCGTGCGCCGCCTCCTGGACGCCTACGTCCGCGGCGGCATCCTGCTCGACAAAGCAACGGTGACGCTTTACGAGGACATCCAGGAGTTCTGGGTCGCGGAACGGGACGACAACGCCGAGGTCGTCGGCTGCGGCGCCCTGCACGTGATGTGGGAAGACCTCGCCGAAGTCCGTACTCTCGCCGTGAAGCCCGGCCTGAAGGGCGCGGGCGTCGGACACCGGTTGCTGGAGAAGTTGCTGCACACCGCCCGCTGGCTCGGCGTTCGCCGTGTTTTCTGTCTGACCTTCGAAGTGGACTTCTTCGGCAAGCACGGCTTCGTGGAGATCGGCGAGACGCCAGTCGACACGGATGTCTACGCGGAGCTGCTGCGTTCCTATGACGAGGGTGTCGCGGAGTTCCTCGGTCTCGAACGAGTGAAACCGAACACCTTGGGCAACAGCCGGATGCTTCTGCATCTGTGATCATCGGGACGGACACAAGCCAGTCGCAAGCCGGTCGCAAGACCGCCCGTCCGGTTCCTCAAGACGTATTCCGCACCGCCGCCCTGCCCGGGTGCCCTATGTCCGAAACGCGCACGTTTCCGGACGGAGGCGGGGTGCCGGTCTCTGCCGAGGGTTTGTGTTTTTCCGGCAAAAGCGGTTTGCTTTCCGAGGTACTGCAGTACTGCATATAACAGGGGACGGCGATACGGCGGACGCCGGCACACCCCGGCCCTGAAGATATCGATGAAAGGAAATCCGGTGGCACAGAAGGTTCAGGTCCTTCTTGTCGACGACCTCGACGGCGGCGAGGCGGACGAGACCGTCACGTTCGCGCTGGACGGCAAGACGTACGAGATCGATCTCACCACCGCTAATGCGGACAAGCTCCGCGGCCTTCTCGAGCCTTACGTGAAGGGCGGTCGTCGTACCGGAGGCCGTGCTTCGGGCGGGCGCGGAAAGGCGCGTGCGGCTTCGAGCGGCAGCCAGGACACCGCGGCCATCCGCGCCTGGGCGAAGGAGAACGGCTACGAGGTCAACGACCGCGGCCGTGTTCCCGCGACCATCCGCGAGGCCTACGAGAAGGCCAACGGCTGAACAGCGGCACTAGCGACCCTGCGCGCGCAAGGCCGACGGCTGGGCACGCGCGCGCCGCAGCCGGACCCGGTGGCACTGCGTGGCCACCGTGTTCACCAGCCGTACGAGATCGGGGGCGTCTCCACCGCCCCCCAAGGCCGACAGCGTCGGCAGCGAGGCCTCGACCTCGCATCCCGGCTCGGGGGGCCGCAGCCACACGGCGGCCCCCTGGGAACCGAACCGGCCCAGGGGAAGCGGCCGGCCACGGCAGAAGCCGGGCTCGGGGAACAACGCGCCGTCCGCCTCGGAAGCCGACGGCGCGAACCCCTGCCGACCTCGCTCGGCAAACCGCTCGGGGAGCGGCCCGCCCTTCTCGCACGACATCGAGCCGCCCGACTCACAGGGCAACAGCGAGTCGCTCTCGCGAGGCAGCGTCCCGCCCCTCTCACTGAAGGGCAGTGGCCCACCGCTCTCCCACGCCCGCGGCGGCGTATCGGCCCCCGGCGGCCGAGGCGCCTCCATCGTGTCGCCCGCTCCGGTCGCCGTCAGGTCGAGCGGCAGGGTTCCCCACTCCAGCCACTCCAGCAGCCCGGGCAGTTCCTCCGCCGTGCCCGCGGCCACCAGGAACCGCATCCGGTCGCCGAGCACAGCCACCGGAGAGGCCGGGGCCAGGCGCCGCAGGGCCGCGTGTCCCGCCTCGGAGGGCACGTCCAGGACGTCGTAGCGCACCCCCACCACCAGCCGCAGCGGGTCACCGGGCACCGTCGGCCAGCCCAGTTCGTTCTCGTACCACCGCCGGACCCGACAGCTCTCGTCGAGCGGCCGGCGGGGGAGCGGGACGAGGCGAGGGGCGCCGAACATGCCAAGCGCAACAGCCGGAAGGACGTGCGGGTTACGCTGGGTGGCGTCACGAATGCGCACAGTGTCGAAATGGGGGCGTGCGGGGGGCGCGGGGAGGCGCAAGGTTGTTCGCCCGTAGCGGAGGGAAGGGGGGCGCTCGGCATGGACTTCCGGTCCGTGCGGGTAAGACATCCCTAGTGGGAGGGGGCGACACGCAGGAAAGGCAGTCTCACGTTCGCCATGGGCGTACTGACGAAGGGGGTATCTGCCTGGCCTGCGGGAACATCGTCTCGCACCATCGGGTTGGAGCAGATGTCGGCGTTCGGGGTCAGGAGGCCAAGGACGGTGTCGGCAGTTGGAATGAGCGGTCCCCGCTTGCGGGACTAAGCTGCGGAAGGACAGGGAGGGGAAGTTCCCCCCACTGCCTGACCGCTCTGAGGAGCGATTAACGATGTTCGAGAGGTTCACCGACCGCGCGCGGCGGGTTGTCGTCCTGGCTCAGGAAGAAGCCCGGATGCTCAACCACAACTACATCGGCACTGAACACATCCTCCTGGGCCTGATCCACGAGGGGTGAAGGTGTCGCCGCCAAGGCCCTTGAGAGCCTCGGGATTTCGCTCGAGGCGGTCCGCCAGCAGGTGGAGGAGATCATCGGCCAGGGCCAGCAGGCCCCGTCCGGGCACATCCCCTTCACCCCCCGTGCCAAGAAGGTCCTGGAGCTGTCGCTCCGCGAGGCCCTTCAGCTGGGCCACAACTACATCGGCACGGAGCACATCCTGCTCGGCCTGATCCGCGAGGGCGAGGGCGTCGCCGCCCAGGTCCTGGTCAAGCTGGGCGCAGATCTCAACCGGGTGCGGCAGCAGGTCATCCAGCTGCTCTCCGGTTACCAGGGCAAGGAGACCGCCACCGCCGGCGGTCCTGCCGAGGGCACGCCCTCCACGTCCCTGGTCCTCGACCAGTTCGGCCGGAACCTCACCCAGGCCGCTCGTGAGTCCAAGCTCGACCCGGTCATCGGGCGCGAGAAGGAGATCGAGCGGGTCATGCAGGTGCTCTCCCGCCGTACGAAGAACAACCCGGTCCTGATCGGTGAGCCCGGCGTCGGCAAGACCGCCGTCGTCGAGGGCCTCGCCCAGGCCATCGTCAAGGGCGAGGTGCCCGAGACCCTCAAGGACAAGCACCTCTACACCCTGGACCTCGGCGCGCTGGTCGCCGGCTCCCGCTACCGCGGTGACTTCGAGGAGCGCCTGAAGAAGGTCCTCAAGGAGATCCGCACCCGCGGCGACATCATCCTGTTCATCGACGAGCTGCACACGCTGGTCGGTGCGGGTGCCGCCGAGGGCGCCATCGACGCGGCTTCCATCCTGAAGCCGATGCTGGCCCGCGGTGAGCTGCAGACCATCGGTGCGACCACGCTGGACGAGTACCGCAAGCACCTGGAGAAGGACGCGGCCCTCGAGCGCCGCTTCCAGCCCATCCAGGTCGCCGAGCCGTCGCTGCCGCACACGATCGAGATCCTCAAGGGTCTGCGTGACCGCTACGAGGCGCACCACCGCGTCTCCATCACGGACGAGGCGCTGGTCCAGGCCGCCACCCTGGCCGACCGGTACATCTCGGACCGCTTCCTGCCGGACAAGGCGATCGACCTGATCGACGAGGCCGGATCGAGGATGCGCATCCGCCGGATGACCGCGCCGCCGGACCTGCGCGAGTTCGACGAGAAGATCGCCGGTGTCCGCCGCGACAAGGAGTCCGCGATCGACTCGCAGGACTTCGAGAAGGCCGCCTCCCTGCGCGACAAGGAGAAGCAGCTCCTGGCCGCCAAGGCCAAGCGGGAGAAGGAGTGGAAGGCCGGCGACATGGACGTCGTCGCCGAGGTCGACGGCGAGCTGATCGCCGAGGTCCTCGCCACGGCCACGGGCATCCCGGTCTTCAAGCTGACCGAGGAGGAGTCCAGCCGCCTGCTCCGCATGGAGGAGGAGCTGCACAAGCGGGTCATCGGCCAGAACGACGCCGTCAAGGCGCTGTCGAAGGCGATCCGCCGTACGCGTGCCGGTCTGAAGGACCCGAAGCGTCCCGGTGGCTCGTTCATCTTCGCCGGCCCGTCCGGTGTCGGTAAGACCGAGCTGTCCAAGGCGCTCGCCGAGTTCCTCTTCGGTGACGAGGACGCGCTGATCTCCCTCGACATGTCGGAGTTCAGCGAGAAGCACACGGTGTCGCGGCTCTTCGGTTCGCCCCCCGGCTACGTGGGCTACGAGGAGGGCGGCCAGCTGACCGAGAAGGTGCGGCGCAAGCCGTTCTCGGTGGTCCTCTTCGACGAGGTCGAGAAGGCCCACCCGGACATCTTCAACTCGCTGCTGCAGATCCTGGAGGACGGTCGTCTGACCGACTCCCAGGGCCGGGTCGTGGACTTCAAGAACACGGTCATCATCATGACGACCAACCTCGGTACCCGGGACATCTCCAAGGGCTTCAACCTGGGCTTCGCGGCCTCGGGTGACACGAAGACCAACTACGAGCGTATGAAGAACAAGGTCTCGGACGAGCTCAAGCAGCACTTCCGGCCCGAGTTCCTCAACCGCGTCGACGACGTGGTCGTGTTCCCGCAGCTGACCGAGGCCGACATCCTGCGGATCGTCGACCTGATGATCAGCAAGGTGGACGAGCGCCTGAAGGACCGGGACATGGGCATCGAGCTCGCCCAGTCCGCCAAGGAGCTCCTCGCCAAGAAGGGCTACGACCCGGTCATGGGCGCCCGGCCGCTGCGCCGGACGATCCAGCGCGAGATCGAGGACAGCCTGTCGGAGAAGATCCTCTTCGGCGAGCTGCGCCCCGGTCACATCGTGGTCGTGGACACCGAGGGCGAGGGCGAGACCAAGACCTTCACCTTCCGGGGTGAGGAGAAGTCGGCCCTGCCGGACGTCCCGCCGATCGAGCAGGCGGCCGGTGGCACGGGACCGAACCTGAGCAAGGACGTGTAAGCGTCACGGTCGAGTGAGAGGGGCCGGTGCTGAAAAGCACCGGCCCCTTTTCCATGCCCTCAGGCGCATGGCCCGCGCTACGACAGCTGCCCGTCGTAGTCCGGCAGCTTGTACGTCTTCTCGGCGTGGCCGCCGGAGAGGTCGCCGACGCTGTTGCCGATGTTCGCGATGATCGTGTAGCCCTTCTTCTCGACGTCGACGCGCTGGGCCGTCTTGTACTCGGCGACGTTCTTGAACAGGTCGATGAAGTTCCGGACGTAGAGGCCGGAGACCTGGTAACCGGCCTGCTTGAGGTTGTACTCGGTGAACGAGGAGATGATGTCCGGGCGGGCGGTCACGAAGAACAGGGCGACGCCGCGCTCCTGGGCGTATCTGGCGGCCTCCAGGACCGGTTTGTTGGCCGGCTGCGGGTAGCTGAAGCCGAAGTCGGTCTCCAGCGTGGTGTTGTCGATGTCGAAGACGATCGCCTGCTTCTCGCCGGGCTTGGCGGCCGCGATCCGCTGCTTCAGGTAGGGCAGCGCCTGGTCCATCACCGCCTGGCAGTCCTTCTGCCAGGTCGCGTAGTCGACGTCTGCGGCGGCGGCCGCGGTGACCGCGGTGGCGGCATCGGCGGGGGCCGCGGCGTCGGCCGGTGCGGCCATCGCCATGAGGGCGGCCGCCGAGACGGCGGTCACTGATGCGCGGCGCAACCAGGGGCGTCGGGTCTGCATGTCGTGGGGGTCCTCTCACGTCCGTGACGCTGCCAACATGTCGTGTGCATGTTCGTGGGCGAGGGTGGCGCGAGGGGAACCGTAGGGTTACCGGACGGTAGGCGCATAGAGGCGTGCGCCACATTTTCGGAATGGCCGAAGAGGGCCTCCGGTGACATGCCGCACAGGCGATATGTCCGTTACTAGGTGGAATAGTGCTGAACGGGCCGGAAGAAAAGGGATTCTTGCCCCGGCAGGCAGGCTGAAGTGTGGCGCAGTGCCCTGATTGGTCCTGAATGGCCTGAATGGACGTCATGTCAAGAGACGTAGACCACTGAGGGGAATTACTAACTTAGGCCGTAGATCATGCTTTTGGGGGTTTGTCGGACTTCGGGTTACCAAGGGATGGCCATTCGGCGAGCGACTGTGCGCCGGGTGGTTTTCTCCGTCCCCTTCCCCGCGAGGTTTCGATGTCCCAGCGCGTCACGTCCCGTTCTTCCCGTACGTCCCAGCTCCGCACCCGTGCGACCGTGCTGGCCGCCGGCCTCGGTGTCTCGGTCGCACTGGGAGCAGGGGTCGCGTCCGCCGCCGACACCACGGCCGCGTCCGGTACCGCCAGTGCCGTCCAGGCGCAGGCCGCCGTCCAGGCCAAGGCCGCCAAGGCCGAGGCCGCGAAGGCTGAGAAGGCCGCCCAGACCGCCGCCGCGAAGAAGGCCGCCGCCGCGAAGAAGGCCGCTGTGCAGAAGGCCGCCAAGAAGGCCAAGCCGTCCTGGATCGACCCGGTGAAGAAGTACACGCTCTCCGCGAGCTTCGCCCAGGCCGGTGGCATGTGGCAGCACAAGCACAGCGGGCAGGACTTCGCCGTGCCGAGCGGCACCCAGGTCCTCGCCGCCCATGGCGGCACCGTCGTCAAGGCCGGCGGCAACGGCGCCGGTGACGGCCCCGCGTACGGCAACGCCGTCGTGATCAAGCACGGCAACGGCACGTACTCGCAGTACGCCCACCTGTCCAAGATCGAGGTGCGGATCGGCCAGGTCGTCAAGACCGGCCAGGAGATAGCCCGGTCCGGCAACACCGGTAACTCCAGCGGTCCGCACCTGCACTTCGAGATCCGTACGACCCCGAACTACGGCTCGGCGATCGACCCGGTGAAGTTCCTGCGCGCCAAGGGCGTCAAGGTCTGACGGCCCCGGCGGCCCGGCCTCGCTAGGAGCCCTGAGCTCCTTCGTGGGCCTGGGTCACCAGGTCCGTGGCGACCTCGAGGACGGCTTTGTTCTTGTCCTCGGGGTCGCCTTCCAGGTCCTGGAGCAGGAACATCCCGGCGTGCAGCGTGAAGAGCGCGCTGACGCAGCGGACCTGGTCGACCAGGTCGGCCTCGGGGTCGATGATGATGTCGCGCAGACCGCGGATGCGCTCCTTGAAGGAGTCGCCGATCCGCAGCTCCCGCACCGTCGCCTGGTTGTCGTGCATGAAGCGGAACAGCGGCGTGGCGCCGGACAGGGTCTGCGCGTAACGGCGGATGATCTCCTGCTTGGTGCCGAGCGTGTGCGGCTGCTGCCGCCCCCACTCGATCAGCTCCTCGATCGGCTTCGTGAGGTCGTCGAAGATGCTGACGAGGATCTCTTCCTTCGTCTTGAAGTGGTAGTAGAGCGCCGCCTTGGTGACCTCCAGGCGTTCCGCGATCTCGCGCAGAGAGGTCTTCTCGTAGCCGTGCTCCGCGAAGAGTTCGAGGGCCACGTCCTGGATGCGCTGGCGGGTGTCCCCGCGGCGCCGATGCCTGGTGCCGTCCATGGTGCCGCCCATCCTCCTACGCCGCTCCCTTTCCATAAAACTTACTTGACGCCCGGCTAGTTCCGCGGCTAGCTTCCGAGTGTAGTCACTAGCCGGTCGACAAGTAAGTAGCGGTAGCTGGGGGAGTGGGAAAGCAATGGCGGACACGACGGACACACCGGCGGTCGGCGCCGACACCGGGGGGAAACAGCCGAGGAGCGTGCGGGTCGTCCTGCTCGCGCTGATGATCGCGATGATGCTCGCGATGCTCGACAACATGATCATCGGTACGGCGATGCCGACGATCGTCGGTGAGCTGGGCGGCCTCGAACACCTCTCGTGGGTGGTCACCGCGTACACGCTCGCGACCGCGGCATCCACCCCGCTGTGGGGCAAGCTCGGCGACATGTACGGCCGCAAGGGCACGTTCATGACGTCGATCGTCCTCTTCCTGATCGGCTCCGCGCTCAGCGGCATGGCCCAGGACATGGGCGAGCTGATCGGCTTCCGTGCCGTCCAGGGCCTCGGCGCCGGCGGTCTGATGGTCGGCGTCATGGCGATCATCGGTGACCTGATCCCGCCCCGGGAGCGCGGCAAGTACCAGGGCATGATGGCCGGCGTCATGGCGCTGGCGATGATCGGCGGCCCGCTGGTCGGCGGCACGATCACCGACAACTGGGGCTGGCGCTGGGCGTTCTACATCAACCTGCCGCTCGGCGTCGTCGCGCTGGTCGCCATCAGTGTGGTCCTGCACCTGCCGAAGAAGCGGTCCGATGCGCGGATCGACTATCTGGGCGCCGCCCTGCTGACCGTCGGCATCACCGCGATCGTCCTCGTCACCACCTGGGGCGGCACGGAGTACGCCTGGAGCTCCGCGCGGATCATGGAGCTGATCGGCATCGGTGTCGCCGCACTCGTCGGCTTCGTGTTCTGGCAGACCAAGGCGGCCGAGCCCGTGGTGCCGCTGCACATCTTCCGCAGCCGCAACTTCACGCTGATGTCGCTCATCGGCTTCATCACCGGTTTCGTGATGTTCGGCGCGACGCTGTTCCTGCCGCTGTACCAGCAGTCCGTGCAGGGCGCCTCCGCGACGAACTCCGGGCTGCTGCTCCTGCCGATGCTCGGCGCGATGCTGGTGACCTCGATGGTCGCCGGCCGGGTCACCACGAACACCGGCCGGTACAAGGTGTTCCCGATCCTCGGCAGCGTCCTGATGACCGTCGGCCTCTACCTGCTGTCCACGATGGACACGGGGACCTCGCGGTTCACGTCCGGTGTCTTCATGGCCGTGGTCGGGTTCGGCATGGGCTGCCTGATGCAGATCACCATGCTGGTCGCGCAGAACAGCGTGGAGATGAAGGACATGGGCGTGGCGTCCTCGTCGACGACCCTCTTCCGCACCCTCGGCTCCTCCTTCGGCGTCGCGATCATGGGCGCCCTGTTCAACAGCCGCGTCCAGGACGTCATGGCCGAGCGGGCGGGTGCGCTGGGCTCCAAGGTGACCGAGCAGTCGGCGCAGCTCGACGCGAAGAGCCTGGAGAAGCTTCCCGTCCTGGCCCGGGAGGCGTACCAGCACGCGGTGTCCGCCGGCACGCACTCGGCCTTCCTGCTGGGAGCCGTGGTGGCGGTGTTCGCCCTGGCGGCGGCCGTGTTCGTCAAGGAGGTCCCGCTCAAGGGCGCGGGCCCGAAGACGGACGGCGAGCCGGACGCCCCGGCGGCGCAGCCGCCCGTGGCGGAGACCGTCTGACCGGACCGCACGAAGCCCCCGGGGTGGTCCGCCCCGGGGGCTTCGTCATGCCCGGCCGCGATCCCAGGGCCGTTGTCAGACCCTCGTGCCACCATCGGATCCATGGACAAGCTGCGGCAGGTGCGCCTCGCCAAGGACGCCATGGACCGGGACTGGGCCGATCCCGACCTGGACCTGGACGCCGTGGCCGCACACGCCGGGTACTCCCGGTATCACTTCCTCCGCGCCTTCAAGGAGGCGTACGGCGAGACCCCCGGGCAGTACCTCACGCACCGCCGCATAGAACGCGCACAGGACCTGCTGCGCACGGCGAACCTCTCGGTGACGGAGATCTGCCACCTGGTCGGCTTCAGCAGCGTCGGCACGTTCTCGGCCCGGTTCAAGACGTGGACCGGCCTCACCCCCAGCGAGTACCGGACGAAGCACGTGGGCCGCGGAGCGGCACTCATACCGGGCTGCTACGCGATGCTGTGGGCCGGCGGCTTCCGATCGGCACCCGGCTCCGGCACCGGCTCCGGGCAACAGCGCAATTCCGGAGAAGCGGGCTGACACCCCCGCTGCCTACGGTGACAGGGCAGGCACCGACCGGCCGCCGACCAGCAGGAGCGCATGATGATCAAGGGTCTCGCCATCTCGACCGTCTGGGTCCTCGACCAGGACCGGGCCAAGGAGTACTACACCGAGAAACTGGGGCTGGAGGTCCGTACGGACATGACCATGGGCGAGGGCGGCATGCGCTGGCTCACCGTCGGCTCGCCGGACCAGCCCGACGTCGAGCTCACGCTGATGGTGCCCGGCGGGCCCGCCATGGACCCCGAGTCCGCCGAGATGCTCCGGAAGCTGGTGACGAAGGGCGCGCTCGGCGCCGGCGTGCTGACCACCGACGACATCCACGGCGACTACAAGAAGCTCAAGGACCGGGGCGTGGAGTTCCTCCAGGAGCCGCAGGAGCGCCCGTACGGCACGGAGGCGCTGTTCCGTGACGACTCCGGCAACTGGTTCTCCTTCACGCAGCCCCGGGAGGGCGGACTCGACCTGGACCAGGACTGGACCTGCTGATCCGCAAGGTCTACGACCCCGGCAGCATCGGATAACTCCCCGTGTTCGTCGGCGCGTGCTCCGGCAGCCACAGCACGGCCACCGCGCCCTCGGCCGGTACGCCCTCCGGCGCGCCCGGCGTGCGTACGTTCCGGAAGGTCAGCCGGGCGCCCAGCACCCGGGCCTGCCCGGCCGCGATGGTCAGGCCGAGGCCGTGGCCGTGCCCGGCCCGGTCCTTGCTGCCGGTGCGGAAGCGGCTCGGCCCCTCGGCGAGCAGGTCCTCGGGGAAGCCGGGGCCGTGGTCGCGGACGCGGATGACGCGGCCCTCGACGGTGACCTCGATGGGCGGCTTGCCGTGCCGGGCCGCGTTGGCGAGCAGGTTGAACAGCACCCGCTCCAGGCGCCGCGGGTCGGTGGTGACCTCCGACTCGTGCACGATCCGCACCTCGACGTCGGGGTCCTTCGCCGCCACCCGCCGGGCGACGAACGTGCCCAGCATGAGGTCCTGGAGCTCCGCCCGCTCGGATGCCCCGTCCAGCCGGGCCACCTCCAGCACGTCCTCCACGAGCGTGCGCATCGCCTTCGCCCGGTCCAGCACCAGCTCGGTCGGGCGGCCGGGCGGCAGCAGTTCGGCGGCGGTCAGCAGCCCGGTCACCGGTGTGCGCAGCTCGTGCGCGATGTCGGCGGTGACCCGCCGCTCGGCCTCGATCCGCTGCCGCAGCGTGTCCGCCATGGCGTCCACCGCGCTCGCCAGGTCGTCGGTCTCGTCGCGGACGACCCCGCCCATGGCGTCCCGCACCCGCACGTCCGTATCGCCGCCCGCGAGCTGGCCGGCCGCGACGGCCGCCTTGCGCAGCCGCCGCGAGAGGTGCCCGCCGATGAGCACACCGAGCGCGCTGCCGCCGAGGACGACCGCGATGGAGCCGATGATCAGGGCCTGGTCGAGATCCTGGAGGATGTCCGAGCTGCGGTCGGTGAAGCCCGAGTGCAGCGACATCACATGCCCGTTCTTCAGCGGCACGGCGGCCCATATGTCGGGCACGTCACCGGGCCGGTCCGCCACGTACGTCGCCCGCTGGCCCGCCTCCACCCGCTGCCGCAGCGCCACCGGCAGGTTCGGGTCGTCGATCTTGGTGTTGGGGAAGTTCATCCGCCCCGACAGCTCGAAGTTGCGCTGGGCGATCATGATGCGCTCGTCGGCCAGGTCGCGCGCGTTGTCCAGCATCGACACCCGGGCGGCGTTGTGCACGACCAGGCTCAGCGCGACCGCCACCAGCGCCCCGACCAGCGCGATGGCAGCGCTCAGCTTCCATCTGAGGCCCGTGCGGATACCCGCGCGCTCTAAGCCCGTGGCGACCAGGCGCCGGAAATGCCCCCTCATCACCCCTGCTCAGGCCTTCAACTTGTAACCGAAGCCGCGGACCGTCTCGATGCGGTCCTGGCCGATCTTCTGCCGCAGCCGCTGCACGTGCACGTCGACCACGCGGGTGTCCCCGCCCCAGCCGTAGTCCCACACCCGCTCCAGCAGCTTGTCGCGGGAGAGCACCGTGCCCGGCGCCGTCGAGAACTCCAGCAGCAGCCGCATCTCGGTCGGCGTCAGCGCCACCGGCTGCCCGGCCCGGCGGACCTCCATGCCCTCGGTGTCGACCTCCAGATCCCCGAAGGTCAGCACCCCGCCGCTCGCCGGGGAGGCCGCCTCCTCGGCCCGGCCGCCGCCCGCGTGCCCGAACCGGCGCAGCACCGCGCGGATCCGGGCGACCAGCACGGCACCGTCGAACGGCTTGGTCACATAGTCGTCGGCCCCCGCCTCCAGGCCCAGCACGACGTCGATGGAGTCGGCCCGCGCCGACAGCATGATGACCGGCACGGTCGACTCGTCCCGGATGCGGCGGCACAGGCTGACCCCGTCCAGACCGGGAACCATGACGTCCAGCAGCGCGATGTCGGGGCGGTCCGCCCGGAACGCCTCCAGGCCCGACAGCCCGTCGGGCATGGCGGTGACCACGAAGCCGTCCCGTTCCAGGGCGAGCTGCGTGGCCTCACGGATGACGTCGTCGTCCTCGACGAACAGGACGTGGGTCTGGTCTGCCATCCCGGTGCTCTCAGTCCTCGTGTGGTTCGTGGGGTGCGTTCTGTCGCGTTCCCTCTGGGGGACGCGCGATCGGTGTGATGCGTTCACCGGTGGATCGGTCCGAGCGGCCCGATCGGTTCACACGCCCTGCGCCCACGTCAGCTCGCGGGCTCCGGCGTGGGGGTGTCGCCGCCGACCTTCCCGTAGTCGTTGTGCGTGCGGTACTCCTCGTCGAACCGGCCGGAGGTCCATCTGTAGGTGATCACGTTCTCGCCGGAGGGGCTCGACACCGGGTCGCCCTTGTCGTAGACCTGCTTGGTCACGACCAGGTCGCCGCGGTCGATCTCCGCGTAGACCGGGGTCTCCTCCGCCTTGAACACATTCTTGTACGAGCCGTCCTGCTCGCGGTACACGTAACTGCCCACACCCACAGCGTCACCGCAGGTCAGCACGTTGACGACGACGTCGTCGCCCGATCCGCCGGTCAGGTTCCCGTAGGACACGTCGACGGGGTACTCGTCGGCGACGCACGGCTTCAGCTCGCGCTTCACCTCGGGGGAGACCTCGGGGTCGTCCTTGACGAGCCGGACCGCGTCGACCGTGTCGGGCGTCTTCGACGGTGCGGCGGACGGTGTGGCCGCGGCGGCGCCCGCCACCGAGTCGGAGTGGGCCGGGCCCTCGTCCCGGGCGCCGGTGCCGCCCGCGCCGCAGGCGGACACCAAAAGGGCGAGGGCGGCGAGCACGGCCAGGGCCGTACTCACCGCCTGGATGCTGCCCGGGGTCCGTGCAGACCCTTCGCCGGTCAGGCCGCGCACCGCTCCCGCTCCTCACGCTCCAGCGCGCGTGCGTCCAGGTCGCGGGACTCCAGCTCCTCGCGGAGCCGGGCGAGCGCCCGGTGCAGCGTGCTCTTGACCGTTCCGGCCGACATGCCGAGGGCGGCGGCCGTCTCCTCTGTGGACATCTGCTCCCAGTGTCGCAGGACGACGACACTGCGCTGCTTCGGGGCGAGCACCTTCAGGACGTCCATCAGCAGGGCGCGGTCCGCGTGCTGCTCGGTGGAGTCGTCGACCGAGGCGTCCGGGAGCTGCTCGGTCGGCACCTCCTCCAGCTTGCGGGCCCGCCACCACTCCGTCCGCGTATTGATCATCACCCGGCGCAGGTAGGCGTCCGCCAGCCGCTTGTCCTCGATGGTCTCCCAGCGGCCGTACGTGCGGACCAGCGCGGTCTGCAGCAGGTCCTGCGCGTCCGTCGGGTCCGGGACCAGGCGGCGGGCACTGCGCAGCAGCGCGTCCTGCCGCGTGCGGACGTACTCCTCGAACTCGAGCACCTCGCCCTGCGCCATGGTGAACCGCCTCCCGTTTCCCCGTTACGGCCGGCTTCCCGCCGTCCCGTGCACTGCCTGTGTTCCTTGGTCGTCCCGTGTCTTCCGGGAACGGAATTGAAGGTACGGAGGCGTTGTCACGGCACTGTCCGAAGCAGCCTTCGGCTAGCACTCGGCTGTCCGTCGGTTGTGTAACGGACGTCGGAACAGGGTAGAGCCGTGGGCGAGTTGGGGTGGGTAAGGGCGATTTGTCCACCCTGATCACTGTGACAGGCGACGACTCGCGGCTGTGACTTGCCTGTACGTCAGGTCAGCGGCAGCCGGTACAGCCCGCCCGCCAGCGGCTCCACCAGACCGTCGGCGACGAGGCCGTCCAGAGCGCGGGCCCGCTGCACCGGCTCGTGCCACACCCGGTCCAGCGCCGACTGCGGAACCGGACCGTGGGCGTCCCGCAGCACGGCGAGCAGTCGCCCGCGCACCTGCCGGTCGGTGCCCGCGTACGTCTGCCCGCGGCGCGGCGGCCCGTCGTGCTCCGGCTTGCCCGCCAGCCGCCACGCGCACTGCGCGGCGATCGGGCAGCGGTGGCACGACTCGCTCTTCGCCGTGCACACCAGCGCGCCCAGCTCCATCGAGGCGGCGGCCCAGCGGGCGGCGGTCGGCTCGTCCTCGGGCAGCAGCGCGCGGGCCAGTTTGCGCTCGGCGGCGGTGGTGGCGTTCGGCGGGTACTGCACGCCGGTGACCGCGCGGGCGAAGACCCGGCGCACGTTGGTGTCCAGCACCGGGTGCCGCTGCCCGTAGGCGAAGGAGGCGACGGCGGCGGCCGTGTACTCGCCGATGCCGGGCAGGGCCAGCAACTGGGCGTGGTCGGCCGGTACGTCACCGCCGTGCCGTTCCGTTATCGCGACGGCGGCGCCGTGCAGCCTGAGCGCGCGGCGCGGGTAGCCGAGCCGGCCCCAGGCACGGACCGCCTCACCCGGGGCCTCCTTGGCCAGGTCGGCCGGGCGCGGCCAGCGGGCCAGCCACTGCTCGTAGACGGGCAGGACGCGGCTCACCGGCGTCTGCTGGAGCATGAACTCACTGACCATCACACCCCACGCCCCGGCCTCGGGGCGCCGCCACGGCAGGTCCCGGGCGTTCTCGTCGAACCAGTCGATGACGGGGGCGTGCAGGTGTTCGCCGGAGGGCCGGCCGGAGGCGGGGTCGGCGGGGCTGGTGTGCGGGGGCTTCGTGGGAGCAGTCATGGCCATTCGATCCTGCCACGCGGGGGCCGCGATCCGGGCACACCACCACTCAAGATGGGCAGACGTACCTGTCCAGACGGACGGGCGTACCTGACGATCGGCAGCAGTGCCGCCCTGCCGCCCGCCTATAGCGTCGGGCGAATGGAACGTCCTCGTCCCGCCCGGCTCGGCGGATGCGCCCTGCTCTGGGCGGCCCTCGCCCTGCCCGCGCTCACGCGCGGACCGGATCGGGCTGAACGAGCCGCGTCCGGCCTGGCAGCAGGCGGCCGGTGTGGCGGTGCTGGCGGTCGCCGCCGCCCTGTCCCGGCGGCTGCCGCTCGCGGCCTTCGGGCTGGTGGCCGCCCTGAGCCTGGCCGCCGCCCCGGCCCTGTTCACCGTCTCCTACGGCCCCGCCCTCGGCGTGTTCGCGCTGCTGCTCGGGCTGCGGGCGGGCGGGGCGCGCCCCGCGGTGCTGTGCTTCGCGGCCGTCGGCTGCGCCGGCACCGCCCGGATCGTCCTCGTCGGCGTCGACCCGGCCCCCGAGTGGCTCGTCATGACGGGCATGCTGCTCTTCGGCTGCGTCTTCCCCTGGCTGGGCGGCCGCTACTGGCGGCAGAGCCGCGAGCTGGCCGTGGCGGGGTGGCTGCGCGCCGCCCGGCTGGAGGACGAGGCCCGCTTCGCCGAGGAACGCGCCCGGCTGCGCGAACGGGCCCGGATCGCCCAGGACATGCATGACTCCCTCGGCCACGAGCTGAGCCTCATCGCCCTGCGCGCGGGCGCGCTCCAGGTCGCCCCCGGACTCGCGGAGGAGCAGCGCACCGCGGTGGCGGACCTGCGCGCGGCCGCCGCCGACGCCACGGACCGGCTGCACCGCATCATCGGCGTCCTGCGCGAGGACGACGACGAGCCCGCGCCGCTGGCCCCGCCGGGCGAGACGCTGGAGCAACTCGTCACCCGCGCCGCGGAATCGGGCCTGCCGGTGTGCTGGGAGCCCGCCGGACAGGGCCGCCCGGCCGCGGAGCCCGGCGGGGTCGCCGAACGGCTGCTGCACCGCGTGGTCCGGGAGGCGCTGACCAACGCGGCACGGCACGCACCGGGCGCTCCCGTGACCGTGGCGGTGACGGGACGGGCCGCGGTGACGGGGAGAGCCGCGGGAACGGGGAGGGCCGCGGGAATGTCCGTCACCATCACCAACGGCCCGCCCGCCCACGAGAGTTCCCGCCCTACGGGCGGCGGTACGGGCCTGCTCGGGCTACGGGCCGCGGTGACCTCGGTCGGCGGGGAGTTCGAGGCCGGACCGCACGAGGAGGGGTTCCGGGTATCGGCGTACGTGCCCGACGTCCCCGAGCAGCAGTCCACCGCCGAGCCCCCGGGCCCCGCGCCCTTCCGGCACGCCCGCCGCCGGGTCGCCGTCGGCCTCGGCACCGCGGCCGGTGTGGGCGTCGTGCTGACCGGCGTGGCGTTCGGCTGGTACGCGTACGCGGAGAAGCACTCGGTGCTCGAACCCGCCGCGTACGCGAAACTGCGCCTCGGCGCCCCCGTGGCCGACGTCGAGCGCGTGCTGCCCGAGCGGGACGTGCATGACCCACCTGCCGAACGGGCGCCGACACCGGAGCCCGGGGGAGCCGACTGCCGTTACTACCGGGCGAGCGGCGAACTGTTCGTCTCCGTCGACCACTTCAGACTGTGCTTCGCCGCCGGCCGGCTGGTCGCCAAGGACGTGGTCCCGCGCATCGGTCTGCCCGGCGAAGGCCGAGAGGAATACGAGGAGTTCTCACAGTGATCCGCGTTCTGCTGGCCGACGACGAGGCCATGGTCCGGGCCGGGGTGCGCGCCATCCTGGGCAGCAGCGGCGTGACGGACGTCGTCGCCGAGGCGGGCGACGGCCGCGAGGCGGTCGAGCTGGCCCGCGCCCACCGCCCGGACGTGGCCCTGCTCGACATCCGCATGCCGCGCCTGGACGGCCTCACGGCGGCGGAGGAGATCGTACGGACCGTGCCGGGCACGGCCGTCGCGATGCTCACCACCTTCTCCGAGGGCGCCTACGTGACCCGCGCCCTCGGCGGCGGCGCCACCGGCTTCCTGCTGAAGTCCGGGGACCCGTACGAACTCATCGCGGGCGTACGGGCGGTGGCCGCCGGCGCCGCGTTCCTCTCACCCAAGGTGGCCCGGTACGTCATCGACGAGGGCCTCGGCGGCGGCCGGCTCACCCGTGAGGCACAGGCACGCGCGCGCGTGGCCGTGCTGAGTCCCCGCGAACGCGAGGTGCTCGGCCTGGTCGGCGCGGGCCTGTCCAACCCGGAGATCGCCGCCCGGCTGCACCTCGTCGAGGGCACGGTGAAGGCGTATGTGAGCGCGGTCCTGGACCGGCTGGGGGTGCGCAACCGCGTGCAGGCGGCGATCGTGGCGTACGAGGCGGGGCTCGTGGAGGCGTGACGCCCGGAGCGGCGCGTGACGCCCGAGGCGGTGCGTGGCGGCCGGGGCGGTGCGTGGCGGCCGGGGCGGTGCGTGGCGGCCGGGGCGGCGCGGGGCGCTTTCCGGACCGTTGATGCGCTCGCGGCCCGCCTCAGCGCCGCGCGTGCGAGCCGTACGACCTGACGGGCGCCGCGCCCGGCCCGGTGAACCACCGCACGGCCGGCGCCGACGAGGTGCGCAACGCCCCGGCCAGCCGCGTCACCGGGTCCCTGCCCAGCCGTACGGCGACGAGGGCCACGAGCGTGCCCAGCACCAACCCCACGAGGACGTCGTGCGGATAGTGCACGCCGACGAAGACCCGGGAGAAGGCCACGAGCAGGGCGAGTGGGGCCGTCAGCCACAGGAGCGCGCGCCGGACCAGCGCGAGGGCGACCGCCGCCGCGCCCGCGATCGTGGCGTGGTTGGACGGAAAGGACCAGTCGCCGTGCGGCGGGCACTCGGCGAGGGACGCGGCCGCACCTGCGACCGCCCGGCACGGACGCTCCTCGGTGACCGCGGACTTGAGCACCTCGCTGCACACGTACGCCACAGCCGTGGCCACAGGTGCAAGGGCCGCGATCGCGAACGCGCGGGGAGTGCCGCGGCGGGCGCGCCACCAGGCGGCGGCGAACAGCGCGACGAAGACCAGCAGTCCGGCCTCCGTCCATATGCCGGCCCCGTGCTGTACCCACATCGGGGTGTCATGGGCGAAGTCGGTGATGTCGCGGTAGAGCGCGCTGTCCTCGAAGTTCATGGTCACGGACGGTAGGCGGCAGGCCGATACCGTCACACCCAGCGATCGTCGCGTCCCGAACCTGACGAAAGACAGGGGTTGACCCCGGGATTCCGAGATGATGATCCGGAAAAGTTGTGGCCCCGAGCGGCGGGTGGGACAGGCGAACGCGCCGAACTCTCGTAAGGTTTGCGCCGTGGGATCTCTGCGCAATCCGGTCGGGCCGCTTCCCTCCTCCATCTACTGGCGTCGGAGGGTCGTACTGGTGTCTGTGGTCGCCCTGTTGGCGCTGCTCATCACCTGGATCGTGACCATGGGCGGCGGGGGCAAGGACGGCGACAACGGCGCCAACGGCAAGAATCCCGCGCCCTCCATCACGCCCGGCCCGTCGAGTTCGGGCCCGGCCATCAGCCAAGCGCCCGGCGGACGCGACGAGTCGGG
The DNA here is from genome assembly GCF_030816955.1 of Streptomyces africanus. Taxonomy (NCBI): domain Bacteria; kingdom Bacillati; phylum Actinomycetota; class Actinomycetes; order Kitasatosporales; family Streptomycetaceae; genus Streptomyces; species Streptomyces africanus. The sequence continues at coordinate 4,948,405 of NZ_JAUSYP010000001.1, forward strand.
CGACGAGGGCTCCGGCGGCTCGTCGTCCGGGTCCGGGTCCGGGGGCGGTTCCGGCGACGGCTCGGGTGACGGCGCCGGGGACGGTTCCGGTTCGGGCTCCGGCGGCGGTTCCGGCTCGGGCGGCTCCGGAGGGCCGGGCGGTGCCGGTGGTACCGGTGGTGCCGGTGGTGATACTGCGGTGGGCGGCGTCGGCGTGGGCGACACCCTGCCGGCCGGTTCCACGCTGCCCAACTGCACCGCCAGCGTGGTCAAGTTCAGCCTGCGCAGCCGGCACAACACCTACGACCCCGAGCAGACGCCCACGTTTCTGCTGACCGCGCGGAACATCTCCGGCAGCGACTGCAAGGTCGATCTCGGGCCGAAGAACGCGGTGTTCACGATCACCCCGGCGAGCTCCGACGACGACTACTGGTCCTCGAAGGACTGCCCGAAGGCCGCCGCGCACCAGCTGTACCGGGTGCCCGCGGGCAGCGGCATCACCTACACCGTGAAATGGGACCGCAAGCCGAGCGCCCCCGAGTGCGCGACGCCTCCGGCGGGCTCGGCCGGGGCGGGCACGTACCTGGTGGAAGCCAAGGCTCCGGGCTTTGCGAAGGTGCAGACGTCGTTCGTGCTGTCGGCCGACTAGGACAGGTCCTGGGCCCAGCGGCAGAGAACCCGCAGCAGAGACACCTGAGGGCGGTAACCCTGGCCGGGTACCGCCCTCAGTCGTTCTCCGGCCGTTCCAGCCGGTGCAGTCGCTAGACGTACCGCTCCAGGATCGACGACTCCGCCAGCCGCGACAGCCCCTCCCGGACGCTGCGGGCCCGGGCCTCGCCGACGCCGTCCACCGTCTGGAGGTCGTCGACGCTCGCGGCGAGCAGCTTCTGGAGGCCGCCGAAGTGCTCGACCAGACGGTCGATGATCGCGCCGGGGAGCCGGGGCACCTTGGCGAGCAGGCGGAAGCCGCGCGGCGACACGGCCGAGTCCAGCGTCTCGGGCGAGCCGGTGTAGCCCAACGCCCGGGCCACCGTGGGCAGTTCGAGCAGTTCGGCGTGGGTGAGGGCGTCCAGCTCGGCCAGCGCCTCGTCGACCGTGCGGGAGCGCTTGGCGGTGGGCTCGGGCACGTAGTCCCGGACGACCAGCTCACGCTCGGGCTCCACGCCGGCGATCAGCTCGTCGAGCTGGAGGGCCAGCAGCCGGCCGTCCGTGCCCAGCTCCACCACGTACTCGGCGATCTCCGTGGCGATGCGGCGCACCATCTCCAGGCGCTGGGCGACCGCCGAGACGTCCCGGACGGTCACCAGGTCCTCGATCTCCAGCGCCGACAGCGTGCCCGCGACCTCGTCGAGGCGGAGCTTGTAGCGCTCCAGGGTCGCCAGGGCCTGGTTGGCGCGGGACAGGATCGCCGCCGAGTCCTCCAGGACACGGCGCTGGCCGTCCACGTACAGGGCGATCAGCCGCATCGACTGGGAGACCGAGACGACCGGGAAGCCGACCTGCTTGCTGACGCGGTCCGCGGTGCGGTGCCGGGTGCCCGTCTCCTCCGTGGGGATCGTCGGGTCCGGGACCAGCTGCACGCCCGCGCGCAGGATCTTCGACAGGTCCGAGGACAGCACGATGCCGCCGTCCAGCTTGCACAGCTCGCGCAGACGGGTCGCGGTGAACTCGACGTCCAGTACGAAACCGCCGGTACAGAGCGCCTCGACCGTCTTGTCGGAGCCCAGGACGATGAGTCCGCCGGTGTTGCCGCGGAGCACGCGCTCCAGGCCGTCACGCAGGGCGGTGCCGGGTGCCACGGCGCTCAGCGAGGCGCGCATCAGGCCCTCGGTACCGGCACTCCCGCCGGACTTTCCGGGAGCTGATGCCCGGTCGTTGGCTGCCACTGCACTCCTCCGGTCGCAGGTTCTGGGCGCCCCCGTGTCGCGCGCTCGGTTCGCACGGACGGGCGAGACCAGGGCAAAGTCTACCGGCGACCCTCCTCCTCCCGGGGGGCCTCTCTGCGACGGGACCGGGGGAGGACCCGCAGGGCGTCCCCTATGTCCGCTACCTCCAGGACCTTCATGCCCGAGGGGATCTTGCCCGGGTCGCCCGGAACGAGGGCGTGGGTGAAGCCCAGGCGGTGGGCTTCGGCCAGCCTGCGCTGCACTCCCGTGACCCGTCGCACCTCGCCGGCGAGGCCGACCTCCCCGATCGCGACGAGGTTCTTGGGGAGAGGTGTGTCACTCGCCGCGCTGGCCAGGGCGAGGGCGACGGCCAGGTCCGCGGCGGGCTCCGAGAGCTTCACACCGCCGACCGTCGCGGAGTAGATGTCCCTTTTGCCCAAGGCGCTGATCCGGCCGCGCTGTTCCAGCACCGCCAGCATCATCGAGACGCGGGAGGTCTCCAGGCCCGAGGTGGTGCGGCGCGGGGAGGGGATCTGCGAGTCGACCGTGAGCGCCTGGACCTCGGCGACCAGCGGGCGGCGGCCCTCCAGGGTGACGGTCAGGCAGGTGCCCGGGACCGGTTCGGCCCGGCGGGTCAGGAAGAGTCCGCTCGGGTCGGCCAGGCCCGTGATGCCCTCGTCGTGCAGCTCGAAGCAGCCGACCTCGTCGGTGGTGCCGTAGCGGTTCTTGACGCCCCGGACGAGGCGGAGGCGGGCGTGCCGGTCGCCCTCGAAGCTCAGGACGACGTCCACCAGGTGCTCCAGCAGGCGCGGGCCCGCGATGGCGCCGTCCTTGGTGACATGGCCCACGAGCAGCGTGGACATGCCGCGCTCCTTGGAGGCCCGGATCAGGGCTCCCGCGACCTCCCGCACCTGGGCCATGCCGCCGGGCGCGCCGTCGATCTCCGGTGAGGCCACCGTCTGCACCGAGTCCAGGATCAGCAGCGACGGCTTCACCGCGTCCAAGTGGCCCAGCACCGCCGCCAGGTCCGTCTCGGCGGCCAGGTAGAGGTGGTCGTCGATGGCGTGGATGCGGTCGGCGCGCAGCCGGACCTGGCTCGCCGACTCCTCGCCCGTGACGTACAGCGTGCGGTGCTCGTCGCTCGCCGACTTGGCCGCCACGTCCAGCAGGAGCGTCGACTTGCCGACGCCCGGCTCGCCCGCGACCAGGACCACCGCGCCGGGGACCAGTCCGCCGCCGAGCACGCGGTCCAGCTCGGGCACGCCGGTGGAGCGGGCGGTGGCCTGGCGGCCGTCCACCTGGCCGATGGGCAGGGCGGAGGTGGTGACCCGCCCCGGTGTCGTCGTACGGACCGCGGGCGCGCCGTACTCCTCGACCGTCCCCCAGGCCTGGCACTCGGGGCAGCGGCCGAGCCACTTCGCCGTCTGCCAGCCGCACTCCGTGCAGCGGTAGGACGGGCGGTCCTTGGTGGTCTTCGTACGGGCAGCCATGGACGAAACCGTAGCCGCCGGCACTGACAACGCGGGCGCCGACCGGGGCGGCCACCTGCGCGCCAGGGCCGCGCCACCCCGCGCCAGCGGCGGAACCACTGGTTCATGTCCCCGATTGAGGGATCGTTTCACCCGTACGGATTAAAAGTGCTCAAGCCGCCGGAAGGTGCCACTCCCGGCCGCCTACGGTCGCCGAATGATGAGCAGTACTCCGGAGATCTCGACCCGCTCCACCCGCACGGCCGGCCCGCACCGGGCGCACCGGGAAGCGCGTGACCGCGGGGCGGCGCGCACGCTGGCGCAGCGGCCGCCCGCGCGCTACGAGCCCTACCTGGACGGCCTGTTCACCTACTGCCTGTCCGTGCTGTGCGACCACGACGCCGCGACCGCCGCCCTGGGCGACGCCCTCGCCCTCGCCGAACGCCGAGGCCGGCACGTCCCCGACGCCCCCGCCGACCGCCGGGCGTGGCTGTACGCGCTGGCCCGCTGGGCGTGCCTGCGCAAGCTGGCCGAGGCCAAGCAGAAACGTCAGAGCAGCCACGCCGCGGGCCGCCCCCAGCGCGCCGACCGGCCGTCCGGCCCGGCCGTCTCCGAGGAGGTCCAGGAGCGGCGGCGGCGTGAACTGGCCCTGCTGGCCTGGCCGGAGGCCGCCGGCACCACCCCGGAGCAGCGCGAGGCGCTCGAACTGGCCGTGCGCCACCACCTCGCCGCCCATGAGGTCGCCGCCGTCCTGGGCATGGACCTGGCCGCCGCCCGCGACCTGCTCGCCTCCGCCGCCTGCGAGGTGGAACGTACGCGTGCGGCCCTCGCCGTCGTCGAGACCGGGGCGTGTCCGAGCGTCGCGCACCTCGTCGGCGACGACCGGCCCGTGCTCGGCACGGCCCTGCGCCGGGAACTCGTCCGGCACGTCGACGACTGCCCGCGCTGCCGCCGCACCGCCGAGCGCGCCATCCCCGGCCGCTGGCCCGGCACCAGCGTCACACCCGCCGAACTGCCCGTCCTGTCCGCCCCGCGCGCGGCCCTGCACGTCGCCATGGCCCACCACGCACGCGCGCGTGGCGCCGGACCCCGCTTCGACCGGCGCGGCTTCCCCATGGACCCCAAGGACCGCGCCGCCCGAAGGGACCGCCTCCGCGCGCGTGCCGTCACGACGACCGTCGTCGCCACCGTCGTGGCCGCCCCCGTGCTCGCCCTGTGGGCCGCCTACCGGGGCACCCCGGTCGGCGAGGGCCAGGACGGCCGCTCCGCCTCCGCACGCGAGGCGGACGACCCGTTCGCCCTGGAAAGCGAGATGGCCGGCGGCGGCTACGAGAACACCGGCAACGCGAGTACCAGGCCCGGGCCCCGCTTCGGCAAGGACGGCAAGGCCGACGTCTCGGTGGAGGTCCTCGGCGTCGCCGGCGCCGGCCGTACGAGCACCCTGGACGTCACGGCGGACCACAGCGGCGACACCACCCTCATCACCCTCACCGCCACGGGCCCGGCTCCGGTCCGCTGGTCGGCGTCCACCGGAGCGGACTGGCTCTACCTGAGCCAGTCGTCGGGAACGCTCCGGCCGGGCGAGTCGTTGACGATCAAGGTGTACGTCGACCATCTGCGGGAGCCCTCCGGCCCCTGGTACGCGCAGGTGGCGGTCGCACCGGCGGGCGCCGTCGTCCACATCGAGGGCTTCGGCACCGCGCCCAGCCCCTCCGACCCCGGCCCGCGACCGGACCCCCGCCCCGACGACCCGGGCGACCCGCCTCCGACCCGGCCCGACCCGACGCCCACGACCTCGGCCCCACCGGACCCGACGCCGACCACCCCGCCCCCGTCACCCGACCCGGACCCCACACCCACGGACCCGGACCCGACGGACCCGACGGACCCGACACCTCCGCCCTCCGACAGCGGCGACCCGAGCCCGTCCACGGAATAGACGGTCAGTGCCATAGACGGTCAGTCGGCCGGATCGGCCGGGTGCGGCGCCAGCAACGGCAGCTGCGAGGCAAGCCGCTCCTCGCACAGCTCCACCAGCCGGTCGTAGCCGGCCTTGCCCATCAGCTCGATCAGCTCCGGCCGGTAGGAGACGTACACCGGCTCGCCCGCGCCGTGCGCCGAGGTCGCCGAGGTGCACCACCAGTGCAGATCGTGGCCGCCCGGCCCCCAGCCGCGCCGGTCGTACTCACCGATCGACACCTGGAGCACGCGCGTGTCGTCTGGCCGGTCGATCCACTCGTAGGTCCGCCGCACCGGCAGCTGCCAGCACACGTCCGGCTTGGTCTCCAGCGGCTCGCGGCCCTCCTTCAGGGCGAGGATGTGCAGCGAGCAGCCCGCGCCGCCCGGGAAGCCGGGCCGGTTCTGGAAGATGCACGAGCCCTGGAAGGGGCGCGTCTGCCGGTCGCCGTCCTCGTCCTTGGAGACCCAGCCGTTGCTCGTGCCCTCGGCATGGTGCTGCCAGATGTCCGGGGTGAGCCTCGCCACATGCTCGGCGACCCGCTTCTCGTCGTCCTCGTCGGAGAAGTGGGCACCCAGCGTGCAGCACCCGTCGTCCGCGCGGCCGGCCTGGATGCCCTGGCAGCCGCTGCCGAAGATGCAGTTCCAGCGAGAGGTCAGCCATGTCAGATCGCAGCGGAAGACCTGCTCGTCGTCCGCCGGATCAGGAAACTCCACCCACGCGCGGGCGAAGTCGAGGCCCTTCTCGTCGGGTGCCTTCTCGTCGGACCGCGGGACGCCCGATGATTTGTCGCGCTTCGCCTTTTTCGTCTTTGGCACGAGTCCAGGGTACGGGCCTTGTCCCCCCACCGAGGACTGCGGACGGCACAGCTGGCAGTAGCGTTCCGTACATGAGACTCGGTGTCCTCGACGTGGGATCGAACACGGTGCATCTGCTCGTGGTGGACGCGCATCCCGGCGCGTGCCCGTTGCCCGCTTACTCGCACAAGGCGGAACTGCGCCTCGCCCAGCTCCTCGACGACGACGGCGCGATCGGCCCCCAGGGCGTCGACCGGCTGGTCTCGGTCGTCCACGAGGCACTCCAGGCCGCCGAGGACAAGGGCGTCGAGGACCTCTTGCCGTTCGCCACCTCCGCCGTGCGCGAGGCCGGCAACGCCGACGACGTCCTCGCGCGCGTGCGCACCGAGACCGGCGTCGAGCTCCAGGTCCTCACCGGCGAGGAGGAGGCCCGCCTCACCTTCCTCGCCGCCCGCCGCTGGTTCGGCTGGTCGGCCGGGAAACTGCTGGTCCTGGACATCGGCGGCGGCTCCCTGGAGATCGCCTACGGCATCGACGAGGAGCCCGACGCGGCCGCGTCCCTGCCGCTGGGCGCCGGCCGTCTCACCGCCGGGTGGCTGCCCGGCGACCCGCCCGCCCCGGACGACGTGCGGGCCCTGCGCCGGCACATCCGCACCGAGGTCGCCCGCACGGTCGGCGAGTTCAGCCGCTTCGGCCCGCCCGACCGCGTCGTCGCCACGTCCAAGACCTTCAAGCAGCTCGCCCGCATCGCCGGAGCCGCCCGCTCCGCCGAGGGCCTCTACGTCCAGCGGGAACTCAAGCGGGAGTCCCTGGAGGGCTGGGTCCCGAGGCTGGCCGGGATGACGGAGGCGGAACGGGCCGAGCTGCCGGGCGTCTCGGACGGCAGGGCGGGCCAGCTGCTGGCGGGCGCCCTGGTCGCCGAGGCCGCGATGGACCTCTTCGGCGTGGAGCGACTGGAAATCTGCCCCTGGGCACTCAGGGAGGGCGTGATCCTGCGCCGCCTGGATCACATGGAGTCGGTGTGAGCCCGCAGGGAGGACGGAGCCGTCTATGGCAAACACCACAACGGCGAATAGGCACCCCGCTCCACCCCGACCACACCCCGTAATCTGTCCTGCATGGCAGAGCCAGCCGTAAGGATCCCGGACGCGAAGGTCGCCCTGTCGACGGCCTCGGTCTACCCGGAGTCGACGGCCACGGCCTTCGAGATCGCCGCGCGCCTCGGCTACGACGGAGTCGAGGTCATGGTCTGGACCGACCCGGTCAGCCAGGACATCGAAGCCCTGCGCAGACTGAGCGACTACCACCAGATCCCGGTCCTGGCCGTCCACGCCCCCTGTCTGCTCATCACGCAGCGCGTCTGGTCCACCGACCCCTGGACCAAGCTCCAGCGGGCCCGCGCGGCGGCCGAGAAGCTCGACGCGAGCACGGTCGTCGTCCACCCCCCGTTCCGCTGGCAGCGCCAGTACGCCAGGGACTTCGTCGCGGGCATCTGGCGCATGGCGAACGAGACGGACGTACGGTTCGCCGTCGAGAACATGTACCCCTGGCGCTACCGCGACCGCGAGATGCTCGCGTACGCCCCCGACTGGGACGTGACGAAGGACGACTACCGCCACTTCACGATCGACCTCAGCCACACCGCGACGGCCCGCGCCGACGCGCTGGACATGGTCGACCGCATGGGCGACCGCCTGGGCCACGTCCACCTCGCCGACGGCAGGGGTTCGGCCAAGGACGAGCACCTCGTGCCCGGCCGCGGGACCCAGCCCTGCGCCGAGGTCCTGGAGCGGCTCGCCGTGACCGGCTTCGACGGCCATGTCGTGATCGAGGTCAACACCCGGCGCGCCATGTCGAGCGCGGAGCGGGAGGCCGACCTGGCGGAGGCGCTGGCCTTCACACGCCTGCACCTGGCCTCGGCGGCGAAGGTACCGAGGCGATGAACGACCTCCCCCCGGCCGGCCCCCCGAACGCCACCGGCACGGGGACCGGCACCGGCACCGGGACGGGGACTGGCTCCGGCACCGGTTCAGGCACCGGGACGGGGACCGGCACCGGCTCCGGCACGGGGACCGGCACCGGCTCCGGCATCGGGACGGGGACTGGCTCCGGCACTGGCGCCGCCACGGGGACCGGCTCCGGCACCGGTACCGGCACGGGGACCGGCTCCGGCACGGGGACCGGCACCAACCCCGGCCCCGCCACGGGGTCCACCGCCCGCCGCCGGGGCCGCCCCCCGCGCACGGAGTCGGCCGACACGCGGGACCGCATCCTGACCGCCGCCCGCGAGGAGTTCTCCGAGCGCGGCTACGAGAAGACGTCCGTACGCGGCATCGCCAAGGCGGCCGGGGTCGACCCGGCGCTCGTGCACCACTACTTCGGGACGAAGGAGCAGGTCTTCGAGGCGGCGATCACCCTGTCCTTCGGACCCGCCCTCGACGCGCCGAAGGCCATCGAGGAAGGCCCCCTCGACGGCGTCGGGGAGCGCCTGGCCCGGTTCTTCTTCGGCGTCTGGGAGAACCCGGCGACCCGCGCGCCCCTGCTCGCCATCGTCCGCTCCGCCGTCACCAACGACACGGCGGCCGCCGTCTTCCGCCGTATCGTCGCCGCCCAGGTGCTGCGCCGCATCGCGGGACGGCTGGACCTGCCGGACGCCGAACTGCGGGCCGAACTCGCCGCCGCCCAGCTGGTGGGCACCGCGATGCTGCGGTACGTCATCAAGATCGAGCCGCTGGCCTCGGCGGACCCCGAGCAGATCATCGCGCGCCTGGCACCGGTCGTGCAGGGCCACCTCACCGGGCCCTGAACCGCCGTCGGCCGAGACATGCGTCCCGCATTCCGGACACTCCGTCCCGCCCTCTGGATGACCGGCGTACGCTCGGTAGCAGTCAGAAATCTCCGAATCCTCTGACGCCGTCTCTGAAGGAGCGAGCGACGATGCCCGAGCTGAGGTCCCGCACAGTCACCCACGGCCGCAACATGGCGGGCGCCCGCGCCCTTATGCGCGCCTCCGGTGTACCGGGTGCGGACATCGGCCGCAAGCCGATCATCGCGGTCGCCAACAGCTTCACCGAGTTCGTGCCGGGCCACACCCACCTCCAGCCGGTGGGCCGGATCGTCAGCGAGGCGATCGTCGAGGCCGGCGGCATCCCGCGCGAGTTCAACACGATCGCCGTCGACGACGGCATCGCCATGGGCCACGGCGGCATGCTCTACAGCCTCCCCTCCCGCGACCTGATCGCGGACAGCGTGGAGTACATGGTCGAGGCCCACTGCGCCGACGCCCTGATCTGCATCTCCAACTGCGACAAGATCACCCCGGGCATGCTCAACGCGGCCCTGCGCCTGAACATCCCGACGGTCTTCGTCTCCGGCGGCCCGATGGAGTCCGGCCGGGCCACGCTCGTCGACGGCACGGTCCGCACGCTCGACCTGGTCGACGCGATGTCCGAGGCCGTGAACGAGAAGATCTCGGACGAGGACATCCTCCGCATCGAGGAGAACGCCTGTCCGACCTGCGGCAGTTGCTCCGGCATGTTCACCGCCAACTCGATGAACTGCCTCACGGAGGCCATCGGCCTCTCCCTCCCCGGCAACGGCTCGGTCCTGGCCACCCACACGGCCCGCAAGCAGCTGTACGTGGACGCCGCCAACACGGTCATGGACATCACCCGCCGCTACTACGAGCAGGACGACGACACGGTCCTGCCGCGCAACGTCGCCACGTTCGCGGCCTTCGAGAACGCGATGGCCCTCGACATCGCGATGGGCGGCTCCACCAACACGATCCTGCACCTGCTGGCCGCGGCCCAGGAGGCCGGCGTCCCGTTCGGCCTGGAGGAGATCGACGCGGTCTCCCGCCGGGTCCCCTGCCTGGCCAAGGTGGCGCCGAACGTCGCCAAGGACCGCACGTACTACATGGAGGACGTGCACCGCGCCGGCGGCATCCCCGCCCTCCTGGGCGAGCTGCACCGCGCGGGCCTGCTCAACGAGGACGTGCACGCGGTCCACAGCCCGTCGCTGTCCGACTGGCTGAAGACCTGGGACGTGCGCGGCGGCTCCCCGTCCCCCGAGGCGGTCGAGCTGTGGCACGCGGCCCCCGGCTGCGTCCGCTCCGCCGAGGCCTTCTCCCAGTCCGAGCGCTGGGAGGCCCTCGACGAGGACGCCGAGGGCGGCTGCATCCGCTCCGTCGAGCACGCGTACTCCAAGGACGGCGGCCTCGCAGTCCTCAAGGGCAACCTCGCGGTGGACGGCTGCGTGGTGAAGACGGCCGGTGTAGACGAGTCGATCTGGACCTTCGAGGGCCCGGCGGTCGTCTGCGAGTCGCAGGAGGAGGCCGTCGAGAAGATCCTGCTGAAGCAGGTCCAGGAGGGCGACGTCGTCGTCATCCGCTACGAGGGCCCCAAGGGCGGCCCCGGCATGCAGGAGATGCTCTACCCGACCTCGTATCTGAAGGGCCGCGGCCTCGGCAAGACCTGCGCCCTGATCACCGACGGCCGCTTCTCCGGCGGCACCTCCGGCCTCTCCATCGGCCACGCCTCGCCCGAGGCCGCCGCCGGCGGCACCATCGCCCTCGTCGAGGACGGCGACCGCATCCGCATCGACATCCCGAACCGCACCATCGAGCTCCTCGTCGGCGACGCCGAGCTGGCCCGCCGCGAGCAGGCGCTGAACGGCGCGTACGCCCCGAAGAACCGCGACCGCAAGGTCTCGGCGGCGCTGCGGGCCTACGCGGCGATGGCGACCAGCGCGGACAAGGGCGCCGTGCGAGACGTCACGAAGCTGGGCTGAGCACTCCACACGAGAAAGGGCCGCCCCCGGGTCTCCCGGGAGCGGCCCTTCCCCGTACGCGCTACCACCCCGACGGATCACGCCCGCTCACGGCGAAGACGGCCCCGTCCGGCGCACCGGCATAGACACGATCGCCCACGAGCACGGGCTCGGGAAGCGCGGCCGGAACCCGGTCCGACCGGTCGCCCAGCCGCGGAGACGTCTGCCCGACGAGCTTCCCGCGCCGCGCGTCGACGGCGAGCAGCCGCCCGTCCGGCGCGGTGACGTACACGTACCGGTCGTCGGCGACCGGCGTCGACCCCCGGACGACCCCGGTCTCCAGACTCCACCGCTGCCGACGCGCCTCCAGATCGACGGCGACCAGCGCACCGCCCGTCGCCATGAGGTGCACGACGTCCCCGTGCACACTCCCCGCCACCTGCTGCAGCGGAACACGCAACGGCACCCGCACACTGGCCCGGCGCTCCGGGTCGTAACGGACCACGGCCCGAGCATCCCCACGCACGGCGTCGACCGCCACGAACACGACCGCCCCGTCCACAACCCCGAGCGGCTGCAACGCCCCCTCCAGCCGCGCCTCCCACCGCACGTCCCCCGTGCCCGGATCCACCGCCGTGACCCTCGTACCGGACCCGTCACCCGACACGCTCGCCGCGTAAGCCAGCGGATCCCCGGGGAACGAGACGAAGTACGGCACGTCCTGCCCGGGAATCCGATGGCTCCACTTCACCTCACCCGAGGCGCTCTCCACCCCGCTCACCGTCCCGTCGGCCGCGGTGAGCAGCAGCATGCCGCCGACGGCCCGCAGCCCCCCGTACGCGGGCAGCTCCTGCCGCCGCTCCACGTCACCCGAGCCGGGATCGAGCATCGCCACCCGCCGCCCCTGGCCCAGCCCGGCCGGCACCAGCCCACCCGACACGACCGGAGCCCCGCTCGGCGGCCCGCTCACGTCCAGAGGATGCCGCCACAGCAGCCGCCCGTCGACAGGATCGAGAGCGAAGACCAGCCCGGTCTGCGCACACAGCAACTTCCCCGCCGCGTATGAACACTGAGGCATGCTCTTCCCGGACAGCGGCGGCGCCTCCCACGCCGAGAACGCGGCCGCCGTGGTCCGCGGCGCGGCAGTGACCTCGTGCCCCGGCCCACCACCCCCGAGCAGGGGAACGGCCGCCAGCGCACCGACGACGGCCAGCCCGAGAGCCCCGGCACCGAGGACGGCCCGCTTACCGAACCGCACTCTGGCCCGAGGCGACGCCTTTTCGCCCCCGACAGGACCCTCGCCGCCCTGTTCCTCTTCAGCCGCCGGTGCCTGCTCCTCCGCCCCGTCCACACGCTGCGCCGGTATGAACGCCTGCGTGTCGTACGAGGCCGCCACCGACCGCAGTTCCCGCATCAACTCGTCGGGGGAGGGCCGGTCCTCGGGCTCCTTGGCGAGACACCGCAGCACGAGCGGCACCAGCTCTTCCGGTACGCCGGCCAGCTCCGGCTCGTCGTGCACGACCTGATAGGCGACGACGTACGGACTGTCGGAGTCGAACGGCCCCCGCCCGGTCGCCGCATGCACCATCACGGACCCGAGGGCGAACACATCGGCGGCGGGCCCCACTTCCCTGGGCCGCCGGAACTGCTCGGGCGCCATGAAGGGCGGCGTACCGATCAGCTTCCCGGTCTCGGTGCGCAGTTCGCTGTCCTTCGGCCGGGAAATGCCGAAGTCGATGACCTTCGGCCCGTCCTCGGCGAGCAGGACGTTGCTCGGCTTCAGGTCCCGGTGCACCACCCCGACCCGGTGGATGTCACGCAGCGCCTCGGCGAGCCCGGCCATCAGCCGGCGCAACCGCGCCGGGGCCAGGGGCCCGTTCCGCTTCACCTCCTGGGCCAGGGTCGGGCCCGGAATGAACAGCGTGGCCATCCAGGGCCGTCCGGCCTCGGGGTCGGCATCCACGACAGGCGCGGTGAAAGCCCCGCTGACCCGCCGGGCCGCCCCGACCTCCTGCCGGAAACGCCCCCTGAACTCGGGGTCCTTGGCGAACTCCGCGTGCACGACCTTCACGGCGACCTTCATCCCGGACGTACTCCGGGCCAGATGGACGACCCCCATGCCGCCCGAGCCCAGACAGGACTCCAGCCGGTAGTGACCGGCGTACTCAGGAAGTTCCGCTTCCGGGCCCGCTCCGACGTTCCGCTGTGGCGCCATGGGACCACCCCCGTGCTGTTCGTCCGCGCGCGCGACGCACGGAGCCTAGTCGATGCCTCGTACGGGACAGAGGCGGCTTGCTAGCCTCCGCTGGCGAGTCACGCACAGGTGTTTGATGGCGTGATTCAGGGGAATCAACGGGACCCCATGGCAGCCATGGGGTGCAACGGGGGAGGTTTTCATGTCAGTAGAGCCTGTCGAAGAGGCCGCACACGAGATCGGCAAGCCGCTGGTCACCACACTGGCCGCGGCGGCCACGTACTTCTCGATCGCACCGGGAGTCAGCCTCAACGTCCGCAGCGGTCCCGGCACCGGCTACCCGATCGTCAAGGTCCTGCCCGAGGGCTCCCGAGTCCCGATCCACTGCCAGACACCCGGCACCAGGGTCACGGGCCCCTACGGCACGACGACGATCTGGGACAACATCGCGAGCGGCCAGTACGTCTCGGACGCCTACGTGAACACGGGCAGCGACGGCTACATCCGCCCACGCTGCGGCTGACCTGCGGCAGCTGGGCCGGGGTTGTCCGGTAGCTCGGCGTTGTTGCTGGGGCGGGGCGTTGCGCAGCCCGGCGGAGCGGGGTGCCGCTGCGCCCACCCGTGCCGCCTGGGGGTACCTCCCAGGCCCTTAAGGCACTGGGGGAGGCACGACTGCCCGCAGCTGAGCGCGTCCGCACCCGCCGACGGCGAGAAGGGGACGTGTCGGGGGGTGTCCGCCCGCAGCGGTTGGCGCGTCAACGGACGGTTAGTCGGTTCGCAACCCCATCGCGCCGTTCCGAGGACGGACACCCCCCGGCGCGGCCCCGACCCACCACCGGCGAGCAGGCGCTACGCGCACCCCCACCGAAGCAGCCACAGGCCGCCGCAGGCATACAACGACCACACGACGACCACACCCCCGCAAGCCATAATCGACCGGTGAGCGCAGAGACCGGCCCCCTCGCCCCCCGCCCCGAGCCCATCCGCTTCTTCGGCACGACCTGGCTGAACCACGACAACGGCTACACCGCCCGCCGCATCGGCGTCGCCCTCGGCTCACTGGCCACCGCAGCCGTCTCCTGCCTCGTCCTCCGCCTCGCCTACCAGGGCCTCCAGATCGCCGCGATCGGCGGCTTCGTGACCCTGCTCATGGTCGTGATGTTCGCGATCTGCAGCGCGATGGCCTTCCGCCACACCTGGGACGGCTTCACCCGCCGCCCCGACCCCGACCGCCAGGCCTCCCTCCGCGGCCTCCTGGCCATCGGTTTCGTCGGCTCCCTCCTCGCGTACTTCGTCCGCTCCCTCACCGAGGCCCCCGGCGAAAAACTCCACCGCGAGGAGTACGAGACAGCCCTCAAGCACCACGAGAGGCGCACGACCCGCCGCTCGGGCAACCCGTCGAGAAAACGCCGACCCGCATAACCCGCCGGCCTCTCACCGAAATCTCACCACCCCGCACACCCACCCCCGGCCACCATGGCCGCATGACCACACGCGCTTCCGCCCACCACCCCACCGGAGCCGAAACCACCCCCGAACCCCCCGAACCCCCCGAACCCCCCACACCCCCCACACCCCCCACCCGCACCGCCCGCGCCCACTCCTTCAACACCGCCGCAGCCCAGTACGCGGCCAACCGCCCCTCCTACCCCCCAGCCCTCTTCGACGCGATAGAAGCCCTGGCCGACCAGCCCCTCCCCGGCTCCCGCGTCGCAGACATCGGCGCCGGCACCGGCATAGCGACCGCCCTCCTCCACGCCCGAGGCGCGCACGTCATCGCCGTGGAACCCGGCGACGGCATGGCGGCCCAGTTCCGCAGCACCCTCCCCGACATCCCGATCGTCCGCGGCACCGGCGACGACCTCCCCCTCGCCGACGCCTCCGTCGACTTCGTCACCTACGCCCAGGCCTGGCACTGGACCGACCAGGCGAGATCCGTCCCGGAGGCCCTCCGCGTCCTGCGCCCCGGCGGCGCCCTCGCCCTCTGGTGGAACACCGAGGCCCTGGACGTGCCGTGGATCGCCGAAGCCGCCGCCCGCACGGAACGCCACTTCGACATCGACACGGCCGCCGAGCGGCGAAACGTCAACGCCCGCGCCGCCGACCCCACCGGCCGCCTGGACTTCACCCGCCGCACGGTCCGCTGGAGCCGCCGCATCCCGGTGGACACCCACCTCGCCAACATCGGCAGCCACTCGGTCTTCCTGGTCCACGGCGAGGACCACACCGCGGCCTTCCTGGCCGAGGAACGCGAGCACCTCCTCAAGGCCTTCCCGGACGGCATGGTCGAAGAGGTCTACGACGTGATCCTCCTCCTCGCGAAGACCCCTGCTTGACGCACCCCGCCCCCAGGAGCATTATTCATCACATGATGAATAATGCTCCTGATCCACGCCCGGGCGCCGAAACCCCCACGGAAACCACAGCCGTCCACGCCAGGAACCTCACCGTCACCCGAGGCCCCCGCACGGTCCTGCACAACCTCGCCTTCACCGTCCCCCGCGGCCAGATCACCGGCCTGCTGGGCCCCTCCGGCTGCGGCAAGTCCACGCTCATGCGCGCCATCGTCGGCACCCAGGCCAAGGTCACCGGCACCCTCGACGTCCTCGGCCACCCCGCCGGCCACCCCACCCTCCGCACCCGCATCGGCTACGTCACCCAGGCCCCGTCCGTCTACGACGACCTGACCGTCCGCCAGAACCTCGACTACTTCGCCGCGATACTCGACCCCGGCCGGTCCGCCGCCGACCGCCGCCACGACGACGTCACCCGCGCGATAGCCGACGTCGACCTCACCACCCACGCCGACGCCCTGGCCGGCAACCTCTCCGGCGGCCAGCGCAGTCGCGTCTCTCTGGCCGTCGCCCTCCTCGGCACCCCCGAACTCCTGGTCCTCGACGAACCGACCGTCGGTCTCGACCCGGTCCTGCGCCGCGACCTGTGGTCCCTCTTCCACGACCTCGCGGTGAGCCGCGGCGCGACACTCCTCGTCTCCTCCCACGTCATGGACGAGGCCGAGCGCTGCCACCGCCTCCTCCTCATGCGCGAGGGCGAGCTCCTGGCCGACGACACCCCCGACGCCCTGCGCACCCGCACCGGCGCGGAGACCGTCGAAGAGGCCTTCCTCCACCTGGTCGACGAGGCCAGGGCCGCAGCCCGCACCAAGGAGACGAGCCGATGACCACCACGATCACCCCCACCCGGCCACGGGTCCTGACCCCCGCCCGCACCACCGCCACCGCCACCCGCGTCCTACGCCAGCTGACCCACGACCCCCGCACCATCGCGCTGCTGATCCTCATCCCCTGCGTGATGCTGTTCCTGCTGCGCTACGTCTTCGACGGCAGCCCCCGCACCTTCGACAGCATCGGCGCGTCCCTGCTCGGGATCTTCCCGCTGATCACGATGTTCCTGGTGACCTCCATCGCCACCCTGCGCGAACGCACCTCGGGCACCCTCGAACGCCTCCTCGCCATGCCCCTCGGCAAAGGCGACCTCATCGCCGGCTACGCCCTCGCCTTCGGCACCCTCGCGATCATCCAGTCCGCCCTGGCCACGGGCCTCGCGGTCTGGTTCCTCGGCCTCGACGTCACCGGCAGCCCCTGGCTCCTCCTCCTGGTGGCCCTCCTCGACGCCCTCCTCGGCACGGCCCTCGGCCTCTTCGTCTCGGCCTTCGCGGCCTCGGAATTCCAGGCGGTCCAGTTCATGCCGGCGGTGATCTTCCCCCAGCTCCTCCTCTGCGGCCTGTTCACGCCCCGCGACACCATGCACCCGGCCCTGGAAGCCATCTCCGACGTCCTCCCCATGTCCTACGCGGTGGACGGCATGAACGAGGTCCTCCGCCACACGGACATGACCGCCACGTTCGTACGCGACACCCTGATCGTCGCCGGCTGCGCCCTGCTGGTCCTGGTCCTGGGCGCGGCGACCCTACGCCGCAGGACGGCCTGAGGGGTCCTTGCACTATGCCCGCCCGGGGCGCCACCGGCATCCCGCCCAACGGACACGCAAGCCGCCGGCCCCTCCCCGATGCGACGATGTACGCCGGACGACGCACCCCCGGAGGCACCCCGCGCCATGACCCAGAAAGTCGCAGTCCTCGGCACCGGCAAGATCGGCGAAGCCCTGCTCAGCGGAATGATCCGAGCCGGCTGGACCCCGGCCGACCTCCTGGTCACCACCCGCCGCCAGGAACGAGCCGAAGAACTCCACACCCGCTACGGCGTCACCCCGGTCACCAACCCGGAAGCCGCGAAGATCGCCGACACCCTGATCCTCACGGTCAAACCGCAGGACATGGGCACCCTCCTCGACGAACTCGTCCCCCACGTCCCCGCCGACCGCCTGGTCATCAGCGGCGCCGCCGGCATCCTCACGGGGTACTTCGAGGAACGGCTCGCCCCCGGCACCCCGGTCGTCCGCGTCATGACGAACACCCCCGCCCTGGTCGACGAGGCCATGTCCGTCATCTCCGCCGGCACGCACGCCACCGCCGCCCACCTGGCCCACACCGAGGAGATCTTCGGCGCCGTCGGCAAGACGCTCCGCGTCCCCGAGTCCCAGCAGGACGCCTGCACGGCCCTCTCCGGCTCCGGCCCGGCCTACTTCTTCTACCTGGTCGAAGCCATGACCGACGCCGGCATCCTCCTCGGACTGCCCCGCGACAAGGCCCACGACCTGATCGTCCAGTCCGCGATCGGCGCCGCGACGATGCTCCGCGACAGCGGCGAACACCCCGTCAAGCTCCGCGAGAACGTCACGTCCCCCGCCGGCACGACGATCAACGCCATCCGAGAACTCGAGAACCACGGCGTACGGGCCGCCCTCATCGCCGCCCTCGAAGCCGCCCGCGACCGCAGCCGCGCCCTGGCCTCCGGCAACAACAGCTGAGCACCGCTGGCGTCGGGGACGGCCCGCCCCCGACGCCCGCACCACCTCACGCCCCCAGCACGGCGGCCCCACCCGCGTCCGCCGCCGCCACTTCCGGCACGGCAGGCAGCAACCCGATCGCGCGATAAGCGGCATCCACCGTCGGCCGGGCCATCCCCCGAGCCCGCTCCGCACCGTCCCGCAGCACACGCTCCACATGGCCGGGATCCGCGCACAACTCCTTGTGCCGCGCCTGCACGGGCCTGAGCACCTCGACCACCGCCTCAGCGGTGTCCTTCTTCAGGTCCCCGTACGACGTATACGCACCGCTCAGCTCCTCAGGACTGCCACCCGAGCACGCGGCGAGAATCTCCAGCAGATTGGCGAGCCCGGGCCGGGCCTCCCGGTCGTACACGACCTCCCGCCCACTGTCGGTCACGGCCCGCATGACCTTCTTCCGCACCACGTCCGGCTCGTCCAGCAGATAGACGATCCCCGGCCCGACGTCATCGCTCTTGCCCATCTTCGACGTCGGGTCCTGCAGGTTCATCACCCGCGCCGCCACTCCCGGACGCGTGGCCCGAGGCACCACGAACGTATGCCCGTACCGCTGGTTGAACCGCACCGCCAGATCCCGCGTCAGCTCCACGTGCTGCACCTGGTCGTCCCCGACGGGCACCTCATCGGCCGCGTACGCCAGGATGTCCGCCGCCATCAGCACGGGATACGTCAGCAGCGACAGCCGCACGCTCCCGCCCCGCCGCTGCTCCCGCGCGGCCTTCTCCTTGTACTGGATCATCCGCCGCATCTCACCGTCGGTGGCCACACACTCCAGCACGTACGACAGCCGCGCATGCTCGTCCACATGGCTCTGCACGAACAACGTGCAGAGCTCCGGGTCCAGCCCGGACGCCAGCAACAAGGTCGCCGCCTGCCGGCTCAGCCTGCGCACCCGCGCGGGGTCGTGGTCCACGGTCAGCGCGTGCAGATCGACGACGCAGAACAAGGCGTCGGCCTCGTACTGGTCGACGGCAGCCCACCGCCGCATGGCTCCCAGGTAGTTCCCCAGTGTCAGATGCCCCGTCGGCTTGACCCCGCTGAAGACCCGTGTCATCTCTCCTCCACCTCCTGGCCGGGACCGCCGCCCCGGCGGCCGCCCCCCGGTGGTTCTGGAGGGAGAAACAAGAACGGCCGCCGAAGCGGCGGCCGTTGAGTGCATACGTGAGGACGGCCGCCGTCAGGCGGCCCACCACAGCTGGGTACACGTACGCGTCGTCATGCCCCTGAGACTACGCCCCCGGAGAGCCGTCCGCCCTTGAGTTGACACGCCCAGACCCGCTCCGTAGTGTTCTCCGAGTTGTCCGACGTGAGCGCCGACTCCGGTCGGTCCCCGGACAGCCACTCCGCAGGTACCAACCACTCTTCGACGTGCAGTAGCCCTGTCGTCGTTTCATTGGCATGTGTATTTACGGAATGAGGAATCCCCGTTCGAAAGGACGCGGCCCCCGATTGGCTCGGGAGCAGGGGAATCCGCTAAAGTCTCACTCGTCGGAACGGCCCAACAGCCGCGAAGACAAACCCCGCTGACGGGGAATCGGGCCCGAAAGGATCTGATAGAGTCAGAACCGCCGGAAAGGGAAACGCGGAAGCGGGAACCTGGAAAGCACCGAGGAAATCGGGTCGAGAAAAGATCTGATAGAGTCGGAAACGCAAGACCGAAGGGAAGCGCCCGGAGGAAAGCCCGAGAGGGTGAGTACAAAGGAAGCGACCGTTCCTTGAGAACTCAACAGCGTGCCAAAAGTCAACGCCAGATATGTTGATACCCCGTCTCCAGCATCTGCTGGGGCGAGGTTCCTTTGAAAAAACACAGCGAGGACGCTGTGAACGGCCGGGCTTATTCCGCCTGGCTGTTCCGCTCTCGTGGTGTTCATCCCGATTACGGGAAAACATTCACGGAGAGTTTGATCCTGGCTCAGGACGAACGCTGGCGGCGTGCTTAACACATGCAAGTCGAACGATGAACCACTTCGGTGGGGATTAGTGGCGAACGGGTGAGTAACACGTGGGCAATCTGCCCTGCACTCTGGGACAAGCCCTGGAAACGGGGTCTAATACCGGATACAACCACTAGGGGCATCTCTTGGTGGTGGAAAGCTCCCGGCGGTGCAGGATGAGCCCGCGGCCTATCAGCTAGTTGGTGAGGTAATGGCTCACCAAGGCGACGACGGGTAGCCGGCCTGAGAGGGCGACCGGCCACACTGGGACTGAGACACGGCCCAGACTCCTACGGGAGGCAGCAGTGGGGAATATTGCACAATGGGCGAAAGCCTGATGCAGCGACGCCGCGTGAGGGATGACGGCCTTCGGGTTGTAAACCTCTTTCAGCAGGGAAGAAGCGAAAGTGACGGTACCTGCAGAAGAAGCGCCGGCTAACTACGTGCCAGCAGCCGCGGTAATACGTAGGGCGCGAGCGTTGTCCGGAATTATTGGGCGTAAAGAGCTCGTAGGCGGCTTGTCACGTCGGTTGTGAAAGCCCGGGGCTTAACCCCGGGTCTGCAGTCGATACGGGCAGGCTAGAGTTCGGTAGGGGAGATCGGAATTCCTGGTGTAGCGGTGAAATGCGCAGATATCAGGAGGAACACCGGTGGCGAAGGCGGATCTCTGGGCCGATACTGACGCTGAGGAGCGAAAGCGTGGGGAGCGAACAGGATTAGATACCCTGGTAGTCCACGCCGTAAACGGTGGGCACTAGGTGTGGGCAACATTCCACGTTGTCCGTGCCGCAGCTAACGCATTAAGTGCCCCGCCTGGGGAGTACGGCCGCAAGGCTAAAACTCAAAGGAATTGACGGGGGCCCGCACAAGCGGCGGAGCATGTGGCTTAATTCGACGCAACGCGAAGAACCTTACCAAGGCTTGACATACACCGGAAAACCCTGGAGACAGGGTCCCCCTTGTGGTCGGTGTACAGGTGGTGCATGGCTGTCGTCAGCTCGTGTCGTGAGATGTTGGGTTAAGTCCCGCAACGAGCGCAACCCTTGTCCCGTGTTGCCAGCAGGCCCTTGTGGTGCTGGGGACTCACGGGAGACCGCCGGGGTCAACTCGGAGGAAGGTGGGGACGACGTCAAGTCATCATGCCCCTTATGTCTTGGGCTGCACACGTGCTACAATGGCCGGTACAATGAGCTGCGATACCGCGAGGTGGAGCGAATCTCAAAAAGCCGGTCTCAGTTCGGATTGGGGTCTGCAACTCGACCCCATGAAGTCGGAGTCGCTAGTAATCGCAGATCAGCATTGCTGCGGTGAATACGTTCCCGGGCCTTGTACACACCGCCCGTCACGTCACGAAAGTCGGTAACACCCGAAGCCGGTGGCCCAACCCCCTTGTGGGGAGGGAGCTGTCGAAGGTGGGACTGGCGATTGGGACGAAGTCGTAACAAGGTAGCCGTACCGGAAGGTGCGGCTGGATCACCTCCTTTCTAAGGAGCACTTCTTACTCGGACCTAGTCCGGGTCAGAGGCCAGTACATCAGCGAATGTCTGATGCTGGTTGCTCATGGGTGGAACGTTGACTACTCGGCACACTCAGCCAACTCGGGCTGCTAGTACTGCTCTTCGGAGCGTGGAACGCAGACCACGAGGGGCGAGGGTGTCGGGCACGCTGTTGGGTGTCTGAGGGAATGAACTTTCCTCAGTGCCGGCCCCGGTAAAGGTTCGCGTAAGCGGGCTGTGACGGGTGGCTGGTCGTTGTTTGAGAACTGCACAGTGGACGCGAGCATCTGTGGCCAAGTTTTTAAGGGCGCACGGTGGATGCCTTGGCACCAGGAACCGATGAAGGACGTGGGAGGCCACGATAGTCCCCGGGGAGTCGTCAACCAGGCTTTGATCCGGGGGTTTCCGAATGGGGAAACCCGGCAGTCGTCATGGGCTGTCACCCGCTGCTGAACACATAGGCAGTGTGGAGGGAACGCGGGGAAGTGAAACATCTCAGTACCCGCAGGAAGAGAAAACAACCGTGATTCCGGGAGTAGTGGCGAGCGAAACCGGATGAGGCCAAACCGTATGCGTGTGAGACCCGGCAGGGGTTGCGTATACGGGGTTGTGGGATCTCTCTTTCATGGTCTGCCGGCCATGAGACGAGTCAGAAACCGTTGATGTAGGCGAAGGACATGCGAAAGGTCCGGCGTAGAGGGTAAGACCCCCGTAGTCGAAACGTCAGCGGCTCGTTTGAGAGACACCCAAGTAGCACGGGGCCCGAGAAATCCCGTGTGAATCTGGCGGGACCACCCGCTAAGCCTAAATATTCCCTGGTGACCGATAGCGGATAGTACCGTGAGGGAATGGTGAAAAGTACCGCGGGAGCGGAGTGAAATAGTACCTGAAACCGTGTGCCTACAAGCCGTGGGAGCGTCGGAATGAAGACTTGTCTTCATTCTCGTGACTGCGTGCCTTTTGAAGAATGAGCCTGCGAGTTTGCGGTGTGTTGCGAGGTTAACCCGGGTGGGGAAGCCGTAGCGAAAGCGAGTCCGAATAGGGCGATTTTAGTAGCACGCTCAAGACCCGAAGCGGAGTGATCTAGCCATGGGCAGGTTGAAGCGGAGGTAAGACTTCGTGGAGGACCGAACCCACCAGGGTTGAAAACCTGGGGGATGACCTGTGGTTAGGGGTGAAAGGCCAATCAAACTCCGTGATAGCTGGTTCTCCCCGAAATGCATTTAGGTGCAGCGTCGTGTGTTTCTTGCCGGAGGTAGAGCACTGGATAGGCGATGGGCCCTACCGGGTTACTGACCTTAGCCAAACTCCGAATGCCGGTAAGTGAGAGCGCGGCAGTGAGACTGTGGGGGATAAGCTCCATGGTCGAGAGGGAAACAGCCCAGAGCATCGACTAAGGCCCCTAAGCGTACGCTAAGTGGGAAAGGATGTGGAGTCGCACAGACAACCAGGAGGTTGGCTTAGAAGCAGCCACCCTTGAAAGAGTGCGTAATAGCTCACTGGTCTAGTGATTCCGCGCCGACAATGTAGCGGGGCTCAAGCGTACCGCCGAAGTCGTGTCATTGCAGCATATACGGCCAACGCCGGCTGTGATGGGTAGGGGAGCGTCGTCTGCCGGGTGAAGCAGCACCGGAAGGTAGTTGTGGACGGTTGACGAGTGAGAATGCAGGCATGAGTAGCGATTCACACGTGAGAAACGTGTGCGCCGATTGACTAAGGGTTCCTGGGTCAAGCTGATCTGCCCAGGGTAAGTCGGGACCTAAGGCGAGGCCGACAGGCGTAGTCGATGGATAACCGGTTGATATTCCGGTACCCGCTGTGAAGCGTCAAACATCGAATCCAGTGATGCTAAGCCCGTGAAGCCGTTCCGGACCCTTCGGGGAAAGGAAAGTGGTGGAGCCGGTGACCCAATCTGGTAGTAGGTGAGTGATGGGGTGACGCAGGAAGGTAGTCCAGCCCGGGCGGTGGTTGTCCCGGGGTAAGGGTGTAGCCCGTCATCTAGGTAAATCCGGGTGACATGAGGGTGAGACCTGATGCCGAGCCGATTGTGGTGAAGTGGATGATCCTATGCTGTCGAGAAAAGCCTCTAGCGAGTTTCATGGCGGCCCGTACCCTAAACCGACTCAGGTGGTCAGGTAGAGAATACCGAGGCGTTCGGGTGAACTATGGTTAAGGAACTCGGCAAAATGCCCCCGTAACTTCGGGAGAAGGGGGGCCACATCCGGTGATGAGCTTTGCGCTCTGAGCTGGGGGTGGCCGCAGAGACCAGCGAGAAGCGACTGTTTACTAAAAACACAGGTCCGTGCGAAGCCGTAAGGCGATGTATACGGACTGACGCCTGCCCGGTGCTGGAACGTTAAGGGGACCGGTTAGTCACTCTTCGGGGTGGCGAAGCTGAGAACTTAAGCGCCAGTAAACGGCGGTGGTAACTATAACCATCCTAAGGTAGCGAAATTCCTTGTCGGGTAAGTTCCGACCTGCACGAATGGCGTAACGACTTCTCGACTGTCTCAACCATAGGCCCGGTGAAATTGCACTACGAGTAAAGATGCTCGTTTCGCGCAGCAGGACGGAAAGACCCCGGGACCTTTACTACAGTTTGATATTGGTGTTCGGTTCGGCTTGTGTAGGATAGCTGGGAGACTGTGAAGCGCTAACGCCAGTTAGTGTGGAGTCGTCGTTGAAATACCAGTCTGGTCGTGCTGGATGTCTAACCTGGGTCCGTGATCCGGATCAGGGACAGTGTCTGATGGGTAGTTTAACTGGGGCGGTTGCCTCCTAAAGAGTAACGGAGGCGCCCAAAGGTTCCCTCAGCCTGGTTGGCAATCAGGTGTTGAGTGTAAGTGCACAAGGGAGCTTGACTGTGAGACCGACGGGTCGAGCAGGGACGAAAGTCGGGACTAGTGATCCGGCGGTGGCTTGTGGAAGCGCCGTCGCTCAACGGATAAAAGGTACCCCGGGGATAACAGGCTGATCTTCCCCAAGAGTCCATATCGACGGGATGGTTTGGCACCTCGATGTCGGCTCGTCGCATCCTGGGGCTGGAGTCGGTCCCAAGGGTTGGGCTGTTCGCCCATTAAAGCGGTACGCGAGCTGGGTTTAGAACGTCGTGAGACAGTTCGGTCCCTATCCGCTGTGCGCGTAGGAGTCTTGAGAAGGGCTGTCCCTAGTACGAGAGGACCGGGACGGACGAACCTCTGGTGTGCCAGTTGTTCTGCCAAGGGCATGGCTGGTTGGCTACGTTCGGGAGGGATAACCGCTGAAAGCATCTAAGCGGGAAGCCTGCTTCGAGATGAGGACTCCCACCTCCTAGAGAGGGTAAGGCTCCCAGTAGACGACTGGGTTGATAGGCCGGATATGGAAGCACGGTAACGTGTGGAGTTGACCGGTACTAATAGGCCGAGGGCTTGTCCTCAGTTGCTCGCGTCCACTGTGTTGGTTCTGAAACCACGAACAACCAAAGTGCCGGTTGTCAGTTTCATAGTGTTTCGGTGGTTATAGCGTAGGGGAAACGCCCGGTTACATTCCGAACCCGGAAGCTAAGCCTTACAGCGCCGATGGTACTGCAGGGGGGACCCTGTGGGAGAGTAGGACGCCGCCGAACAATTCTTGGGAAAACCCCCGCATCTTCGGATGCGGGGGTTTTCTGCGTTTAGGGTCGAGCCATGCGCTATGACCTCGTGATCTTCGACAACGACGGTGTCCTCGTCGACAGTGAGCCCATCTCCAACCGGCTCCTGGCCGGTTATCTCACCGAGCTGGGTCACCCGACGTCGTACGAGGACTCCATCCGGGACTACATGGGCTCCGCCATGCACCGCGTCCACGACCTGGTGGCGGAGCAGACCGGGCAGCGGCTGCCCGTGGACTTCGACGACGTCTTCCACGCTCGGGTCTTCGCGGCCTTCGAGCGGGAGTTGAAGCCGGTGGCCGGCGTCGAGGAGGTCCTGCAGAAGCTTTCCGCCGACTCCGTGCCGTACTGCGTGGCGTCGTCCGGGAGTCATGAGCGGATCCGGGTGGGGCACCGGACGACCGGGCTCGACCGGTGGTTCGACGAGGAGCGGATCTTCAGCTCGGAGGATGTGGGGAGGGGGAAGCCGGCTCCCGATCTGTTCCTGTACGCGGCCGAACGGATGGGGGTCGCGCCGGAGCGGTGTGTCGTCGTCGAGGACAGTCCGCTGGGGGTGCGGGCGGCGGTCGCGGCGGGAATGGACGTGTACGGGTTCACCGCCATGACGCCGGCGGAGAGGCTGGCCGGGGCCGGGCGGCTCTTCTCCGACATGCGGGAGCTGACGGCGCTGCTCATGTGAGAGCGCGGAAGCTGAGCCGAATTCACCTTTGGCTGGATCTACCCATGAGTAAGTCTGGGCCCTACGCTCGCGGCCATGACTGATGTGCTGCGGCGCGGCAGGGCCTCATTGGCGTTCGGCTTCTTGGTGCAGGGGGTCGCCTTCGCTCTGCTCGTGACGCGGATTCCGGCCATCCAGGACCGGTACGGGGTCTCGGACGCGCTGCTGCCGGCGTTCCTGGCGGCTGTGCCGATCCTCGCCGGGGTCGGGAGCGTGAGCACCGAGCGGCTGGTGAAGCGGGTGCGGCCGAGCCGGCTGCTGCGGTGGTCCCAGCCCGTGGTGCTGTTGGCGCTGCTCGGGGTGGGGGCCGGGGAGCGGATGGTGGAACTGGGCGTCGCGCTCGCGGCGTTCGGGCTCGCCGTCGGGGTGCTGGACGCGTCGATGAACATGCTCGGGGTGAGCCTTCAGCGGGCGTACGGGCGCAGCATCATGCTCAGTTTCCACGCGGCCTACAGCCTGGGCGGGATCGTGGGGGCCTCGCTGGCGTGGGCGGGGGCGCACTGGGATCTGGCGTTGTGGGTGTCGTATCTGCCGGTCGTGGCGGTGCTGCTGCCGACTGTGCTGGTGGGGAGCCGGTGGTACGTCGACGACGGGGATGCGGCGCCGGCGGTGGGCGAGAAGGCGGTGGAGGAGAAGGCGGCGGGCGAGGGGCAGGTCTTCGTCTTCAAGTGGCTGCTGCCGCTGTGTCTGGTGATGACCGTGGCGTACATCGGGGACTCCACGGTTTCCAACTGGAGCGCGAAGTACCTCCAGGACGTGCTGGGCAGCTCCGAGCAGATGGCGACCGTGCCGTACAACGTGTACATGGTGACCACGCTGCTCGGGCGGGCGATCGGGGATCTCGGGGTGCGGCGGTTCGGGGCCGTCGCCGTCGTGCGGGCGGGGGCGCTGGTGGCGGCCGGCGGGTTCGCCGTGGTGGCGGGGGCGCCCGGGGCGTGGGTGGGGATGCTCGGGTTCACGCTGCTGGGGCTGGGGTTGTGCGTGCTGGTGCCGCAGACGTTCGCGGCGGCCGGCCGGTTGTTCCCGGGGGCTTCGGACGCTGCCGTCGCGCGGCTGAATGTCTTCAACTATGTCGGGTTTTTGATCGGTTCGCCGTTGGTCGGTGCGCTCGGGGACCTGTGGAGCTACCGCGGGGCCATGCTCGTGCCGATGGTGTTGGTGCTGGTGACGCTCGTGTACGCCCGGTCGTTCGCTGCTCAACCGGACCGATACGGTGGCGGGCATGAGCGGCCGCGCACAGCTGATGTGGGACGAGGCAGTAACGGGCTATGACTTCGGTCCGGGGCATCCGATGGACCCGGTCCGGCTCGCCCTGACCCGGAGGCTGGTCGACGCCTTCGGGCTGGACCGGGAGGTGGACGTGGTCGCCGCCAAGGCGGCCGGGGAGTCGACGTTGCGGCTCGTCCACCGGGAGGACTACATCGAGGCCGTGAAGGCCGCATCGGTGGATCCCGGGGCGGCGGATCAGTCGTACGGGCTGGGGACGATGGACGATCCGGCGTTCGCCGGGATGCACGAGGTGTCGGCGCTGATCGCGGGGCAGTCGGTGGCCGCCGCCGAGGCGGTGTGGCGCGGTGAGGCGCTGCACGCGGTGAACTTCGCGGGCGGGCTGCACCACGCGATGCCCGGCGGTGCGTCCGGGTTCTGCATCTACAACGACGCGTCGCTCGCCATCGCCCGGCTGCTGGAGTTGGGGGCGGAGCGGGTGGTGTACGTCGACGTGGACGTGCATCACGGGGACGGGGTGCAGGCGGCGTTCTGGGAGGACCCGCGGGTGCTGACGATCTCGCTGCACGAGCATCCCCGGACGCTGTTCCCGCAGACCGGGTGGCCGGAGGAGACCGGCGCCGACAGCGCGGAGGGGTCGGCGGTGAACGTGGCGTTGCCGGCCGGGACGGGGGACGCCGGCTGGTTGCGGGCGTTCCACGCGGTCGTGCCGGAGCTGATCGCGGACTTCCGGCCGCAGGTGCTGGTGACGCAGCACGGGGCCGACACGCACTTCGAGGATCCGCTGGCGCATCTGGCGGTGTCGCTGGACGCGCAGCGGGCGGTGCAGGTGGCCTGTCACGACCTGGCGCACGAGTACGCCGACGGGCGGTGGGTGGCGCTGGGCGGGGGTGGTTACGCCGTGGTGGACGTCGTACCGCGGTCGTGGACGCATCTGGTCGGGATCGCGGCCGGCCGGGCGGTGGCGCCCGAGGCGGTGATTCCCGAGGGCTGGCGGCAGGAAGTGTTCGCCCGGACGCGGCAGTTGGCCCCGGCACGGATGACGGACGGGCGCTGGCCCGTGGCCTTCCCGGGCTGGGAGGAGGGCTACGACCCCGCGGACCGGCTGGACCAGGCCGTGCTGGCGGCCCGGCGGGCGGTGTTCCCGCTGCGGGGGCTGCTGGCCTGACCGGGGGACCGGTGGGCTGCGGGTGCCTGGTAGGCCGGCCGTGCGGTGTTCGCCCGTTCTCGGGACGCGTGGGGCCGTTGTCGCGCACGATCTGTTCGTGCTGACACCCGAAGCCCTTCGTGCGCACCTGGTGGGTGCCCGCCTCGCCGGGACCGTGGCCACGTCTCGTGAGGAGAGCCTGCGGAGCTACCGGCTGTTCGCCGCCCGGGATCCCCGTGTGCTGATCGGGCTCGATCCCGACGGGGCCTGGAGCCAGCGGGATGTGATCGAGCTGATGGCGGACCGGTGTGGGGTTTCGGCCAGTTCCCGTCGGACTTCCGGCCAGGACGTGATCGATCCGGAGCGCACCCTGGCCGCGCTGGACGCCTTCGCGGAGCGCCTCGCCGAGGCCGCCCGGCGGAGTGCACCCGTGCTCCTCGGCACCGGGCACCCCCACCGGCTGCTCGGTTTCTACGCCGCTCTGGCAGACGCGCTGTCGGCGGCGGGGTGTGCCGTTCTCACCCCGGCGCAGGGTCACTGTGTCGACATAACGACCCGGTTCGGCCTACGTACGTACAACCTCGACTACGTACGAGGAGTCGCGCTGGTGCGGGGATCCGGCGTGGAACGCCCCGGTTGTGAGCCCGGCGCACATACGCACTCACCTCTCCCGGTTCGTACCGTGTTGGCCGCTGCCGCGGAGGCCGGCGGGCCCCTTCCCGAGCTGGTGATCGGGGACCACGGGTGGCTCTGCGGAGCAGGTCAGCTGGGGTTCGAGGCCATCGGGGCGGCCGATACGGACGACCCCGCCCCGTTCGTCGGTGAGGCGGAGGGGTCCGTCTCCGTCGTCGTTCCACTTGATGACGGCGTGCGGTCTGATTACTACCTGCCGCTTACCCGCTACGTACTCAATCGGGCGTGTCTGTCACAGTAGGCCGCCGATGGGTGCACCTCTTCCCCACTCGCATCACCCGCCCCTACATTGGGGAGTGAGCACGCAGCGACGAAGAGTCACCGGAAGGGGAAGCCGGTGGCCGTCGAGTGCGGAAGGTTCAGGTGTGTCATGGCTGCAGCTGGCGAGAGGCCTCTGAACGAGGTTCAGTTCCTTACCGTGGCGGAAGTCGCCTCGGTGATGCGAGTGTCGAAGATGACCGTGTACCGGTTGGTGCACAGCGGTCATCTGCCCGCGATCCGTGTGGGGCGGTCCTTCCGCGTCCCGGAGCAAGCGGTTCACGAGTACCTCCGCGAGAGCTATGTGGGGGTGGAAACCGCCTGACGGCTGGGGCGGGGTGATCCCTCACAGGGCACTCGGGATCACCCTGGCCTCCTCGATTACGACCTCAGCGCTCGGGCGGGTAGGCTAGCCCCTCGTAGGTCGTGTGGGCCCATGGCGCCCAAACAACCGAGTGATGAGAAGTGAGCGAGGGTAGTCGTGGGCTCTGTTATCAAGAAGCGGCGCAAGCGGATGGCCAAGAAGAAGCACCGCAAGCTGCTCAAGCGCACGCGCGTCCAGCGTCGCAACAAGAAGTAAGTTCGCGACGCGGACGCCGCGAGAGCGTTGCTGTGGCCCCCCACCCACTGGTGGGGGGCCACACGCGTTCCGGCTCCTGCGTCCGGCTGCTTGTCGTCACTTCGCGCAGCGGGCGGTCATCACAGCGCAACACCGACCCGCTAAGTTGGCCCCAGGGGGGAACGCGGCGGGGCAAGAGGTTTTCTGGAAGGAAGGCGCTGATCTTGGGCAAGGTCGTGCTCGTGACCGGTGTGGCCCGCCAGCTGGGGGGCCGGTTCGTACGGCGGATCCAGCGTGACCCCGAGGTGGACCGGGTCGTCGCCGTGGACGCGGTGCCGCCCGAGCACCATCTGGGCGGCGCGGACTTCGTCCAGGCCGACATCCGGCAGCCCGGAATCGCGCGGGTGCTCGCGGAGACGGGCGCCGACACGGTCGTCCACCTGGACGTGACGGGCACGCCGCTGGGCAGCGGCAACCGGGCCTCCTTGAAGGAGACCAACGTCATCGGCACGATGCAGCTGCTCGGTGCCTGCCAGAAGTCCCCGAGCGTGCGGCGGCTGGTGGTGAAGTCCAGCACGAACGTCTACGGGTCCGCGCCCCGCGACCCGGGCGTCTTCACCGAGACGACCCCGCCCAAGTCCCTGCCCAGCGGCGGCTTCGCCAAGGACACGGTGGAGGTCGAGGGCTATGTCCGCGGCTTCGCGCGCCGCCGGCCCGACGTGGCCGTGTGCGTGCTGCGGTTCGCCAACATCCTGGGCCCGACCGCGGACACGCCGCTCGCCTCGTACTTCGCGCTGCCGGTCCTGCCGACCGTGTTCGGCTACGACCCGCGGCTTCAGTTCGTGCACGAGGACGACGTGATCGAGGTGCTGCGGATCGCCTCGCACGAGCCGCGGCGGGGCACGCTCAACAGCGGCACGTTCAACATCGCCGGTGACGGTGTGCTGCTGCTCTCGCAATGCTCCGCGGCGCCTCGGCCGCCCCACCGTGCCCCTGCTGCTGCCGGCCGTCACCTGGGCGGGCTCGCTGGTGCGTACGCTGGGTATGACGGACTTCTCGCCCGAGCAGATCAGGCTGCTCACCCACGGCCGGGTCGTGGCCACGGGGCAGATGCGCGAGACGCTGGGATTCCAGCCCAAGTACACGACCGCGGAGACGTTCGCGGACTTCGCACGCAGCCAAGGTCCCGGACTTCTTCCGCCGGAGGCCCTTGCGGGGGCCGTCGACCGGATCGCCGCGCTGCCCCTCGCGGGCGGCGGCCACCCCCCGACGCAGAGCGCCAACTGAGGAGCGCATCAACGATGGCGGATGCCAAGGTCATTCCGTTCGACGACGACCGGTCCCGCGGGGGCGCCGCGCAGCGTCCGCAGCGGCGCCGGAGTGCGGGGAACCGTCGGCCGGGCACGGAGTCCGTGCCGGTACGTGAGGTGCAGCCCCTGCCCACCAGGGCCGCTCCGCAGGATGATGTTCCTGTGACGTCCGAGGAACAACCGCCGGAGGAGTCCCAGGGGGCCGAGGGCGGCCTGGAGCGGCGTATCGCGGGCGGCCTGGCCTTCCTGCGCCGCCGCCTCACCGGGGACTACGAGGTCGACGACTTCGGTTACGACGAGGAGCTCACCGACCAGGTCCTGATGTCCCTGCTGCGCCCGCTGTACGAGAAGTACTTCCGGGTCGAGGTGAAGGGCGTGGAGAACATCCCGTCCGAGGGCGGCGCCCTGATTGTCGCCAACCACTCCGGGACGCTGCCGATGGACGGCCTGATGATGCAGGTCGCCGTGCACGACAACCACCCGGCGGGCCGGCATCTGCGGCTGCTCGCCGCCGACCTGGTGTTCATGCTGCCGGTGGTCAACGAACTGGCCCGCAAACTCGGCCACACTCTGGCCTGTGCCGAGGACGCGTCCCGGCTGCTGGAGCAGGGCGAGCTGGTCGGGGTGATGCCGGAGGGCTTCAAGGGCCTCGGGAAGCCCTTCGCGGACCGCTACAAGCTTCAGCGCTTCGGCCGCGGCGGCTTCGTCTCGACCGCCCTGCGCGCCGGGACGCCGATCGTGCCGTGCTCGATCGTCGGGGCCGAGGAGATCTACCCGATGATCGGCAACGCCAAGACGGTCGCGCGGCTGCTGGGGTTCCCGTACTTCCCGATCACGCCGACGTTCCCGTGGCTCGGGCCGCTCGGGGCGGTGCCGCTGCCGACCAAGTGGACGATCCAGTTCGGCGAGCCGATCCCCACGGACGGCTATCCGCCGGAGGCCGCCGAGGACCCGATGCTGATGTTCAACCTGACCGACCAGGTCAGGGAACAGATCCAGCACACGCTGTACAAGCTGCTGGTGCAGCGCCGGTCGGTCTTCTTCTGAACCAGGGCCTACGACAGTGGGGGCGCCCCTTTACGAGGGGCGCCCCCACTGTCGTACCGCCGGCTAGTCGGCGTCCTCGCTGTCGATGCCCAGCCCGGGCAGGAGATCGGGCAGGAGCGGCGGGAGCGTCACGTCCGGCTCGGGGACGGGCGTGTTGCCTTCCGTCGACGGTGAGGTGCTCGTGTCGCTGTCCTGCTGGGGCGGGTCGAGCAGGCCGCCGGTGTTGCCGCCGAGCAGGCCGTCGCTGTCGCTGCCGGCCGAGTGGCTGGGGCTGCCGCTGCCGCTGCTGCCCTTGTCGGAGTGACCGCGGCCGCTGTCACTGGGCCGGACGGACCGGTCGGTGCCCGAGGAGCCGCTGGAGGCCGACTCGGAGGCGCGCTGCCGGCTGTTCCCGCCGCCGCCCCGGGAGGGGGGCTCGGGCAGCAGGGACCGCAGCGGGGCGACGTCCTCGTCTATGGCGTCGAACACCGACGACACCTGTTCGCTGACGTCCCCGAGGGTGACGGGGAGCTTGTCGCGCAGTTCGCCCCAGGCCTCGCGGTGGGAGCGGGAGAACGCGGACAGGGCCTGGATAGGGCCCAGGGAGTCCGGGTCGCGCTCGTACGCCTCGCTGAGCAGCCGGTGTCCTTCCGACGCGTCGTGCCGCATGCCGGACAGGGCGCGGCGGATTTCGCCCAGTGATTCGTGGTCCAGCGGGCCGCTGCGGCCCCGCTCCATCAGGCGGCGGGCTTCGCTGAGCCGGGTGGAGGCGTGGTCGAGATAGACCCGGCCGCGCTCGTCGGCACTGTCGGCGAGGCCGAGTTTGACGTCCTCGATGCCGCGCTTGAGGCCGTAGAGCGAGTCGCCGGGCAGGGCGTCGGAGCTGGCGGCGGCGACTCCGCCGAAGGCGCTCGCGGCCACGCCCACGCTGAGCCCGCCCGCGGTGAGGCCCTTGGCGAGGCGGGAACGGGGCCGGAACTTCTTCAGTGGGCTCGCCCGGTGGGCGCCACGGGCCTGGGGGGAGCGCTGCTCGGGGACCGCGCCGTCCGTCGCCCCGCCTCCTGCGGTGCCCTCCTGGAGCATGGCCTCGAACGCGGCCACCAGCTGGGCCCGCTGGACGACCTTGACCTCCGGGTCGAGCTCCGGTTTGGGCAGCGCGCCGAGACCGGAGGCGAGCGCCAGCAGGCGTGCCTGGTCGGTCGGCTCCGCAGCGGCCGGGGCCGGTGCCGATCCTTCGGACTGCTCGGCCGCCGTGCCCTGCTCGGACTGCTCCTGAAGGGCCTGGGCGAAGGCGTTCGCCCGCCGGTGCGCCGATACGTTCGCGATCACTGGCGGCACCTCCTCTCGTCATGACGGTCGACTCCCCAGGGGGTCCTGAGGGTTGCACACCCTGAGCGCGACCACACGATCGAGTGATCGGAGCCGGTCAGGGGGTGACCACAGGGAGCCTGCATCCCGCACAACGAGTGGCGCGGCACTTGGGTTACGGACGTCGGATGATCGAATGCCGAAGTCAACGGACTTTGACGGAAAGTGAGTTGACCGTCGCCGAGCGTACGGCCCGGTCAGCGGGCGTCTTCCGGGAGGAGCCGGGCGAGGGTGCGCACGGCCCGGTACTGGAGGGTCTTGATGGCGCCCTCGTTCTTGCCCATGACACGGGCGGTCTCCGCGACGGAGAGGCCCTGAAGGAAGCGGAGTGTCACGCACTCCTGCTGCTGGGGGTTGAGCCGCCGCACGGCGTCGAGCAGGGCGGCGTTGGAGAGGGACTCCAGGACGGAGTCCTCGGGGGAGCGCTCGACCTCGTTGGCGTCGAGCATCTCGCCGGTGGTGACCTCGAGGCGGAAGCGGCTGGACTTGAAGTGGTCCGCGACGAGGTTGCGGGCGATGGTGACCAGCCAGGCGCCGAAGTCACGGCCCTGCCAGGTGAACGTGCCGATGCGGCGCAGGGCGCGCAGAAAGGTCTCGCTGGTGAGGTCCTCGGCGGTCGCCTTTCCCCCGACCCGGTAGTAGATGTACCGGTAGACGGTGTCGCTGTATTGGTCGTAGAGGCGGCCGAAGGCATCGGCTTCGCCGGCCTGGGCGCGCTCCACGAGGTCCATCATGCGGGCGCTGTCGCTGTCCGCCGCCGGCCGTCGGGCGGTGGCCGCGCCGGACGGGCGCCCTCGTCTGCCGACCGCGGCGCTGCCGTCGGCCAGTGCATAGCACGGGCCGACGGGTGCGGCGGTGGCGAATGCGGGGCCGGCGTACGCGGTGGGGACGAAGCCGCGCAACAGGTCGAGGACCGTTGCGCGCAGCGTAGCCAGGCCCGAGGCGTCAACCCCGACGTGTGGGTACACGGGACTCCCAGAGGCAGAGCTTCCATCACGTGCAGTGCGGGACCTTTCACCCGTCGTAGCGACGGAGGGGTACCGGTTTGCGTCTGAGGAGAATAACGCTTCGTGCAGGCACTGCTACACCGAGTTGCTCAAATCGTCGATTACGTCGCTTCCGTAACCGATTGACGCCGTATCAAGTGCCAGAGGATGAACGGTTGTTGATCGGAATGGTTCGGATTGAGGCTGGGTCCAGGGCGTGTTGTGGCCGTGTCCAGCCAAGAGGACTGGATGCGAGGTTGTGGGGGTACGCCAGTTGGATTTACGGGGCTTGTCATCCCGTAGACGAAGGTGTCCCGGATTGATCGGTCGTCGGCCCGGTCGGTCGTCAGCGGCGGCGGCGGTGCAGGGCGATCGCCGCCGCCGTGCCGCCGGCCACCGCGCCCACGCCGGCCGCTGCCGGGATGCCGACCTTGGCCGCCTTGCGGCCGGTGCGGTAGTCGCGCAGGCGCCAGTCCAGGTCCCGGGCGTGCTTGCGCAGCTTGGAGTCCGGGTTGATGGCGTAGGGGTGGCCGACCAGGGACAGCATCGGGATGTCGTTGTGCGAGTCGCTGTAGGCGGCGCAGCGGCTCAGGTCCAGGCCCTCGGCCGCGGCCAGCGCGCGGACCGCCTCGGCCTTCGCCGGGCCGTGCAGCGGCTCGCCGACCAGCTTGCCCGTGTAGACGCCGTCGACCGACTCGGCGACCGTGCCCAGGGCGCCGGTCAGGCCCAGGCGGCGGGCGATGACCTGGGCGATCTCGACGGGGGCCGCCGTGACGAGCCAGACCTTCTGGCCGGCGTCCAGGTGGGCCTGGGCCAGGGCGCGGGTGCCGGGCCAGATGCGCTCGGCCATGTACTCGTCGTAGATCTCCTCGCCGATCGACTGGAGCTCGGCGACGCGGTGGCCCTTGACGATGGACAGGGCCGAGTCGCGGGCCTCCTGCATGTGTTCGGGGTCCTCGACCCCGGCCAGCCGGAACCAGGCCTGCTGCCAGGCGAACCGGGCGAGCTCGCGTGTCTCGAAGAACTTCCGCTTGTACAGGCCCCGCCCGAAGTGGAAGAGGGCGGCGCCCTGCATGACGGTGTTGTCCAGGTCGAAGAAGGCGGCGGCCCGGTCGTCGCCGTGGACCGGGAACTGCGGTTCCTCGGTCGTGCCGGCGGCCTCCTGTGAGGACTTGCGGGCAGCCTCCGCCGAGGCCTCGCCTGCCAAAACGCTCCGCGCCGTGGCGGAGCGCCTACGGGGAGTGAGCCATCCGAGAGCGGCCATGGCGTGAGCATAGCCAGTTTGTTCGGGGGTTCCGGAGTCTAAAGGTTCGGAGCCTGTGAACTCTCCGCAAGCGTGTGGTTAAAGAGGGCGTCCGGCGGGAGGTTCCCCTCGTGTCGGGGCGCGCGACAATGGCCGACATGAGTCCCCTCTTTCGTCGCAGGCCCCCTCGGGACCGGCTCGTCACCCTGATCCGCAAGCCGGGCTGTCATCTGTGTGATGACGCACAGGTCGTTGTGGAGAAGGTGTGCGGTGATCTGGGAGTCCCCTGGGAGCAGAAGGACATCACCGAGGACCGTGAACTGCACGATCAGTACTGGGAGCAGATCCCGGTCGTGCTGGTCGACGGCAGGCAGCACACGTTCTGGCGTGTGAACGAGGACCGCCTGCGCAAGGCGCTGACCGACTGATCCCGCTGTTCCCGCCCGGTGCCGCAACTGACCGAGCAGTCCAAAGGACCTGCCAGGTCGCTTAGGATCGACGGTGGCTGGTCTCGGGGGCGGGATACACGGAGGAGAGTGTGCGGTTTTGCCCCCAGAAGCAAAGGAACGGTGGCGCGTATGCGCCGGTTCCCCGCGAGTGCGCCGGGGGCGCGTGACCCCGGTCACGTTGGCCGGGCAAATCGGACACCATCTTTGTGCACGCGTTCACAAAGACATAGCCTGCTTTCGACGGGGCGGTCATGTAGGGACGTATGACCGCCTACAGCCCCGCTCTACCCGCAGGAGCACCGTGGCAACTGGCCGAACTCACCGACCGGCGACCCGCAGCCGAGGGATTCCCGAGGCCACCGTCGCCCGGCTTCCGCTGTACCTCCGCGCCCTGACCGCGCTGTCGGAGCGCTCGGTGCCCACGGTCTCCTCCGAGGAGCTCGCGGCCGCGGCGGGGGTCAACTCCGCGAAGCTGCGCAAGGACTTCTCCTACCTCGGCTCCTACGGGACCCGGGGCGTCGGCTACGACGTCGAGTATCTCGTCTACCAGATCTCCCGCGAGCTGGGCCTGACCCAGGACTGGCCGGTCGTGATCGTCGGTATCGGTAACCTCGGCGCCGCCCTCGCCAACTACGGCGGGTTCGCCTCCCGCGGCTTCCGGGTCGCCGCGCTGATCGACGCCGACCCGGCCATGGCGGGCAAGCCCGTCGCCGGGATCCCCGTGCAGCACTCCGACGACCTGGAGAAGATCATCCAGGACAACGGCGTGTCGATCGGTGTCATCGCCACCCCCGCCGGTGCCGCCCAGGCGGTCTGCGACCGGCTCGTGGCCGCCGGTGTCACCTCCATCCTGAACTTCGCGCCGACCGTGCTGTCCGTCCCCGACGGCGTCGACGTGCGCAAGGTCGACCTCTCCATCGAGCTGCAGATCCTCGCCTTCCACGAGCAGCGCAAGGCCGGCGAGGAGGCCGCCGCCTCCGACGGCGGTGTCCCGGCCGCCGCCGCGCGCAGCGACTCCGCCGACCAGGGACCCGACGGGGACATGCCCGCCGTGATGCCGGCATGAGCCTCCTCGTCGTCGGACTCAGCCACCGCAGCGCCCCGGTCAGCGTCCTGGAGCGGGCCTCGCTCAACGCGGACGCGCAGGTCAAGCTGCTCCAGGACACGGTCGCCGCCGAACCGGCCGGCGAGGCCGCGGTGCTCGCCACCTGCAACCGCATCGAGCTCTACGCCGACGTGGACAAGTTCCACGCCGGTGTCGCCGAGCTGTCCACGCTGCTCGCCCAGCACAGCGGGGTCGGCCTGGAGGAGCTCACTCCCTATCTCTACGTGCACTACGAGGACCGCGCCGTCCACCATCTGTTCTCGGTGGCCTGCGGGCTGGACTCGATGGTCGTCGGCGAGGGGCAGATCCTCGGCCAGATCAAGGACTCCCTGGCCCGGGCGCAGGAGCTGAACTCCGCGGGCCGGCTGCTGAACGACCTGTTCCAGCAGGCCCTGAGGGTCGGCAAGCGCGCCCACTCCGAGACCGGCATCGACCGCGCCGGCCAGTCCCTGGTCACCTTCGGCCTGGAGCAGCTGGCCGCGGGCGGCGAGGTGCAGACCTGGGCCCGGGGCAAGAAGGCCCTGGTCATCGGCGCCGGGTCGATGTCCTCCCTGGCCGCCGCGACCCTCGCGCGGGCCGGGGTCGCCGAGGTCGTCGTCGCCAACCGCACCTTCGACCGCGCCGAGCGCCTCGCGCAGATCCTGACCGAGGGCGACGAC
Organism: Streptomyces africanus; assembly: GCF_030816955.1. NCBI lineage: Bacteria > Bacillati > Actinomycetota > Actinomycetes > Kitasatosporales > Streptomycetaceae > Streptomyces > Streptomyces africanus. The sequence continues at coordinate 4,986,195 of NZ_JAUSYP010000001.1, forward strand.
ACGGACGTGCTGGCCCGCGCGGTCCCGATGGAGTCGGTGCCGTTCGAGCTGACACGTGCCGACGTCGCCGTCTCCTGCACCGGCGCCACCGGCCTGGTCCTGACGGCCGAGTCGGTCGCCGCCGCGGTCGAGGGCCGTACGGCCGCGCCGGCGGACGGGGCCGACGGATCGTCCTCCCCGGACGGTGAGCCCGGCCGGACTGCGGCCCCGGGCGCCGAGCGGGGCGACCCGGCGGCCACCGGACTCGGCGGCGAGGACGGCTGTCCGCTGGACCTGCCCGCGGTGCAGGGCACCGCCGGATTCTCCGTGCTGGGCGAGGCGGCCGTGGCCGGTATGGCCGCCGCCGACCTGGAACAGCACGCGGCGTGGGTGGACAACGGCACGGTGGGCGGCGCCCAGCGCGCGGCCCGGCCGGGGACGGCCGGCCCGCTCGACCCCGCCCCGGACGCCGACGCCATCGCCGCGCTCGCCGCGACCGTGGCCACCGTCGGCCGCATCCCCGAGCGGCGCCGGCCCGAGCCGGCCGACGAGCCGCCGCGGCCCGAGCCCGTGCTCTTCCTGCTCGACCTGGCGATGCCGCGGGACATAGACGCGGCCGCACACCGGCTGACCGGGGTGCGGCTGGTGGACATCGAGTCGCTGGCGGAAGCATCCGCGGGCGCTCCGATGGCTGCCGATGTGGACCAGGTCCGGCGTATCGTCTCCGACGAGGTCGCGGCCTTCGGGGCAGCACTGCGGGCCGCGCACATCACGCCGACCGTGGTCGCCCTGCGCACCATGGCCGCCGATGTCGTGGCCAGCGAGATCGCCCGCCTGGACGGACGGCTGCCAGGCCTCGACGACAAGCACCGCGCGGAGATCACCCAGACCGTGCGGCGCGTGGTGGACAAGCTGCTGCACGCGCCGACCGTACGGGTCAAGCAACTCGCGGCCGAGCCCGGCGGCGCCGGGTACGCGGACGCGCTGCGGACCCTGTTCGACCTCGATCCGGAGGCGGTTGCCGCCGTCTCCCGGGCCGAGGACAGCACAGAGAAAGACCGAGGGCCGGCATGAACGAAAAGGCACTACGGCTCGGCACCCGGCGGAGCAGGCTCGCCATGGCCCAGTCCGGGCAGGTGGCCGAGGCCGTGAGCCGGGTGACCGGGCGGCCCGTCGAGCTCGTCGAGATCACCACGTACGGCGACGTCTCGCGCGAGCAGCTCGCCCAGATCGGCGGCACGGGCGTGTTCGTGACCGCCCTGCGCGACGCGCTGCTCAAGGGCGAGGTCGACTTCGCGGTGCACTCGCTGAAGGACCTGCCGACCACGCAGCCCGAGGAGCTGGTCGTGGCCGCCGTCCCCGTGCGGGAGGACCCGCGGGACGTGATCGTCGCCCGGGACGCGCTGAAGTTCACCGACCTGCCGAGCGGGGCCCGCATCGGTACCGGTTCGCCGCGCCGCATGGCCCAGCTCAACGCGTACGCGCGCAGCCACGGCCTGGACATAGCGACCGTCCCGATCCGCGGCAACGTCGACACCCGGATCGGATACGTACGCTCCGGTGAGCTCGACGCGGTCGTACTGGCCGCCGCCGGACTGAACCGGATCGGCCGGGGTGACGAAGTGACCGACTTCCTGTCGGTCGACACGGTTTTGCCCGCCCCCGGCCAGGGGGCCCTGGCGATCGAGTGCACCGCGGGCAACGCGGACCTCGTCGCCGCGCTCGCCGAACTCGACGACCCGTTCACGCGGGTCGCCGTGACGGCCGAGCGGTCACTGCTCGCCGCCCTGGAGGCCGGTTGCAGCGCCCCTGTGGGCGCGCTGGCCGACCTTTTGGCCGACGGGCAGATTGTCAAGGAAATGCGCCTGCGCGGCGTCGTCGGCACGACCGACGGCACGCGCATGGTGCAGCTGTCCACCACCGGTCCCGTGCCCGAGACGCACGACCGGGCAATGGCGCTCGGTCGCGAACTCGCGGCCGAGATGCTCGCCCAGGGCGCGGCCGGTCTGATGGGGGAGCGAGCACATTGAGCCCCACCGCCCTTTCCGCCGGTCCTGAACACGGGCACGTCACCTTCCTGGGTGCCGGACCCGGAGATCCGGGACTACTGACTCTGCGCGCCGTCGAGGCGCTGGCGAACGCGGACGTCCTCGTCGCCGAGCACGAAGTGCTCGACGTCGTACGTCAGCACGCCAGGCAGGGCGTCTCCGAAGTGAACACGGACTCGGATCCTTCCCAGGATCCTGCTCCGGGCACAGGAACGCCCCAGCTGACGGTTGTTGACGGTACGTCAACCGCCGCAGCCACCCCCGCGGTGCGGGATGCCGCACATCTTGTCATGGAGGCCGCGCGGGGCGGCAGGCGGGTCGTGCGTGCGGTGTCCGGGGACCCGGGCCTCGACACGTACGCCGCCGAGGAGATGCTGGCGTGCGCCGCCGCCGGGGTGCCCTTCGAGGTCGTCCCCGGTATCGCGAGTGCCGTCGGTGTGCCCGCGTACGCCGGTGTGCCGCTGCGGGACGCGCAGGGCGCGGACGTGCGGTTCGTCGACGCACGCACGGCGTCGGACCGGTGCTGGACGGAGGTGGGGGCGTCGGACGGCACGGTCGTCGTGTCCACCACGCTGGACTCCGTCGCGGCGGCGGCCGGCGAGCTCGTCTCCGCGGGCCGCAAGCCGGACACCCCGATGACGGTCACCGTCGCCGGTACGACCACCCGGCAGCGCACCTGGACCGCCACGCTCGGCACGATCGCGCAGACGCTGAAGCAGGCCAAGGTGCTGCCCTCGCCCGACGGCGGCCGGCCGGTGATAGCCGTGGTCGGTGAGCGTTCCGCCGCCGCCCAGCGCGACCAGCTCGCGTGGTTCGAGTCCAAGCCGCTGTTCGGCTGGAAGGTGCTCGTGCCGCGCACCAAGGAGCAGGCGGCGTCGCTCTCCGACCAGCTGCGGTCGTACGGGGCCGTGCCGCACGAGGTGCCGACCATCGCCGTCGAGCCGCCGCGCACGCCCCAGCAGATGGAGCGCGCGGTCAAGGGGCTCGTGACGGGCCGCTACGAGTGGATCGCCTTCACCTCGGTGAACGCGGTCAAGGCCGTGCGGGAGAAGTTCGAGGAGTACGGGCTCGACGCCCGGGCCTTCGCCGGGATCAAGGTCGCGGCGGTCGGGGAGCAGACGGCCAACGCGCTGATCGCCTTCGGCGTGAAGCCGGACCTGGTGCCGAGCGGCGAGCAGTCGGCCGCCGGGCTGCTGGAGGACTGGCCGCCCTACGACCCGGTCTTCGACCCGATCGACCGGGTGTTCCTGCCGCGGGCCGACATCGCCACGGAGACGCTGGTCGCCGGGTTGATCGAGCTGGGCTGGGAGGTCGACGACGTCACGGCCTACCGGACCGTGCGGGCCTCGCCGCCGCCGGCGGAGACGCGCGAGGCGATCAAGGGCGGCGGGTTCGACGCCGTGCTGTTCACGTCGTCGTCCACCGTGCGGAACCTGGTCGGTATCGCCGGCAAGCCGCACAACGTGACCGTGATCGCGTGTATCGGCCCCGCCACCGCCAAGACGGCCGAGGAGCACGGGCTGCGGGTGGACGTCATGGCTCCGGAGCCGTCCGTGCACAAGCTGGCGGAGGCGCTGGCCGACTTCGGCGCGAAGCGCAGAGCCGCCGCTGTGGAGGCCGGGGATCCGGTGACGCGGCCGAGTGAGCGGCGGCCGGGGGCCCGGCGGCGGCGGTCGACGACGTAAGGGATTGAGTGTTGCTCGCTGCGGCTACGCGGGAGTCACCGCGTGGCCGTAGCGGAGCAGGTTGGACGGGTCGTAGGTGGCCTTGTCCTGGCGTAGGCGTGCGTACACCTCCGGGGTCCAGGCGCGGGCGCGGTCCTGTTCGTCGCCCGGGGTGCCGTGGATGTTGACCATGGTGCGGCCCGTGCCGTAGGGGGCCATGGCCGTGTAGAGCTGTTGCGTCGCCTGCTCGATGGCCTCGGCGGCGGGTGGCGCGGCCATGATGCCGACCGAGTCGATGAAGTACAGGGCGTCGCGGGAGCACACGGCGTCCTCGACGGCGGACGGGCGGGACAGCGCGCCGCCCATGTGGCGTATCTCGACCATCAGCAGGGGGTGGTCGGCACCGGCCGCGGGGCCGGCCTGCTCCAGGAACGTGCCGATGGCGGCGGGGGTCAGGTCGCGCAGGAGCAGGCAGGACTCCCTGCCGGGGAGCGGGTCCTGCGGTTCCATGTGGATGCGGTCCAGGGCCGCGTGGTCCATCACCTCGACCGTGTCGACGGCTACCGGGGCGGCTTCGCGCAGCGGTGCGATCAGTGCCTCGCCCTCGGCCGGGAGGCCGGGCCAGGCGATCGCCACGCGGGCCCAGAAGCCGCCGCGCAGGGGCTCCGGGATCTGGGGGATGGGCGGCAGGCGGAGGATCGTGAACGCGCTGCACATCTGGTCCGGGACGGTGCGGGTCCAGTCCGCCCAGGCCTGGAGCAGGGTCTCGGCGTGCTCGCCCCGGCAGTAGATGCCGCCGCCGTAGATGCGGGGGAGGGGGAGCAGTTCGGTGACCAGCGAGGTGACGACGCCCACGTTGCCCTTGCCGCCGCGCAGGGCCCAGAACAGTTCCGGTTCGTGCTGGGGGTCCGTTTCGCGCAGCCGGCCGTCCGGGGTGACGACCTGGAAGGAGCGGACCAGGTCGGCGGCGTAGCCGTAGGCACGGCCGAGGACGGGGAGTCCGCCGCCGAGGGTGTAGCCGACGACGCCCGCGTCCGTGGAGGTGCCGCTGAGGCCGGCGAGGCCGTGCGGGGCGGCCGCGGCCATGACGTGGCTCCACTTCGCGCCCGCGGCGACGGTGGCGGTGCGGGTGGCGGGGTCGATCCGTACGTCGGTCATGCGGGCCGTGTTGATCAGCAGGCCCTTCTCGATGGGGAAGTTGGCGCCGTGGCCGGTGGCCTGCACGGCGACGGGGGTGTCGGTGGCTTTCGCCCAGCGCATGGCGGTGACGATGTCGTCCGGGGAGGTCGCTCCGACGACCACGTCGGGGGTGTGGAGGGCGGCCAGGTTGAAGCCGGTGACCTCGTCGGCGTAGGCGGGGTCGCCGGGGCGCTGGACCGGGCCGTGGATTTCCGAGAGGGCGAAGAGGTCGGGCGTGTCGTGGCGGGCGGTCATCGCGTCCTCCGTGGGGGGCGTACGGAGGGACGGCGGCGGCGGGGGTGGCAGCTGGCCGTCGGGGTCCTTGTTGTTCCTGTTGTTTTCAGGATGGACCTGGGGGTTGCGGGGCGCATGCGGGAGCTGCGGGTTTCGGCACGATTGCCTGCGGATTGGCGGACTTCGGCCGCAGCCGGGTCCGACAGTGCGTCGGCATCGGGGGGTTTTGGGCGGGCGTAGCGTAGGTGGCATGACGACGTACGGATCTTTTCCCGGTACGCGGCCGCGGCGTTTGCGGAGCACTCCCGTCATGCGTCGGATGGTCGCCGAGACCCGGTTGCACCCTGCCGATCTCATCCTTCCGGCCTTCGTGCGGGAGGGCGTCAGCGAACCGGTGCCGATCGCGGCCATGCCGGGGGTCGTGCAGCACACCCGGGACAGTCTGAAGAAGGCCGCCGCCGAGGCCGTCGCGGCGGGGATCTCCGGCATCATGCTGTTCGGCGTGCCGGAGGAGTCGAAGAAGGACGCCCTCGGGACGCCGGGGACCGACCCGGACGGGATTCTCCAGGTCGCCCTCCGGGACGTGCGGGCCGAGGTCGGTGACGACCTGCTCGTCATGTCCGATCTGTGTCTCGACGAGACCACCGATCACGGGCACTGCGGAGTGCTGGACGCCCAGGGGCGGGTCGACAACGACGCGACCCTGGAGCGGTACGCCGAGATGGCCCAGGTGCAGGCCGACGCGGGCGCCCATGTGGTCGGGCCCAGCGGGATGATGGACGGGCAGATCGGCGTCATCCGTGACGCCCTCGACCAGATCGGGCGGGAGGACGTCGCCATCCTCGCCTACACCGTGAAGTACGCCTCCGCGTTCTACGGGCCGTTCCGGGAGGCCGTCGGCTCGTCCCTGCAGGGGGACCGGAAGACCTATCAGCAGGATCCGGCGAACGTGCGTGAGTCCCTGCGCGAGCTCGCCCTCGACCTGGAGGAGGGCGCCGACATGGTGATGGTCAAGCCGGCCGGGCCCTACCTGGACATCCTCGCCCGGGTCGCGGACGCCGTGGACGTGCCGGTCGCCGCCTACCAGATCTCCGGCGAGTACTCGATGATCGAGGCCGCCGCCGAGAAGGGCTGGATCGACCGGGATCGCGCGATCATGGAGAGCCTCACCGGTATCCGGCGGGCGGGTGCCCGGAACATCCTCACCTACTGGGCCACCGAAGTGGCCCAGCGGATCAAGGATCAGTAGGACAGGGCCTCGTCCCTGTCCCGCAGCCAGTACGTGGCGCTCAGCGAGCTGTCGTAGTACACGCCCTCGGCGGGCAGCTGCGGGATCGCCGAGGGGCCGCCGCTGCTGTTCGGCGTGGGGCCCTGGAAGCCGACCGTGAGCTTGTGGCCGGTGGTGCCGCCGGTGCCGCTGCCGTCGGCCGCCGACAGCAGCACGCCCGCGTAGCCGGACTGGCCGGGGGCCAGGGTCGTCACCGACTGCGGCTTGGACTCCTCCATCGGCTGCGGGGCCCACTGCATCTCGTCGAAGCGCAGCACCGGGTAGTAGGTGAGGTCGCACGCCTTCGAGCCGGTGTTCTTGACCGTGATCAGCATGTGGTTGATGGGGCGGCGGACCGGCTTGGCCGTGACGGTGGTGTTGGTGCCGTTGCAGGAGATCCGGGCGGCGGGGGTGGCGGCGGCCGTCCCGGGCTTCGTGCCCTTGCCGGCAGTCGTGGTGCTCGCCTTGTCGGCGGCCGTGTTGCCTGCCGTGGTGCTCGCCTTGTCGGCGGCCGCCTTCGTGGGCGCGGTGGTCGCGGTCGCCGTCGCCGTCAGGTGCGGCGTGGCCGCGCCTTCGTCCTGCGTGCCCGTGCCGTCCTGACACGCCGTGAGGGCGAGGGCGGCCATGAGGGCGGCGGGCAGAGCGTGGTACTTGCGCATGAGTGGTTCCCTTTCGGACAAAGGTCGTCGGCAAGAAGGCCCGAGCGAGCCGCTCCACCGGTCGGTCCGGGAGCGGCGTGCTTGGATGACCAGAGCTTGTGCGGCGATCCGTCCCGGCCGCCACAGTCGGCGGACGATCAGGGACGCTGGAACGCCCGCACCGGCTTTGACCAGGGGAAACGACCCTCCCCTGGAACGGGGGAACGGGACATGGGGGATGGAGGAACGGTGTCGGAAGGCACGGCCGCGGCGGACTTCGCCGCGTTGCTGGGGGAGTTGAAGGAGCGGTCCGGGCTGAGCTACGGGGTGCTCGCCAAGCGGCTCCACATGAGTACGTCGACGCTGCACCGGTACTGCAACGGGGATGCCGTACCCACCGACTACGCGCCTGTGGAGCGGCTCGCCCGGCTGTGCAAGGCGTCGCCGCAGGAGCTTGTCGAGCTGCACCGGCGGTGGGTGCTGGCGGATGCCGGGCGAGGGCGCAAAGGGGCCGGCGCCCCTCCGGCCGAGCGCGGTGTCGAGGGGCCGGGCGAGAGCATCGCGGAGGTGCCGGGCGAGAGCATCGCGGAGGAGCCGGGCGGGCGCGTTGCCGTGGGGCCGGGCGAGAGCATCGTGGAGGAGCCGGGCGGGGGCGCATCGGAGGAGCCGGGCGACGTTGTGTCAGGGGGGCCGGTGGACCGCCGTCCTCGTCGTCCGCGCCGTCCCCGGCCCGCCCTGCTCGCCGCTGCCGTCGTCGCCGTCGTCCTGGGCGGGGTCGGGCTCGCCGTGGCGCTGCCCTCCGGCGGGTCGGACGACGACGGGCGTCGTGGCTCGGCGGCGGTCTCCGGCGGGCCCCGGCAGCAGCCGGACGGCGGCCCGGCCGCGTCCGTGTCGCCCTCGGGCAGTTCCTCCTCCGGCAGCGGCGGGAAGAAGGACGGCGGAAGGGGCGACGGAAAGGACGCCGCCTCCTCCGCGGCGCCCGCCTCGTCCGCCTCCGCCGGCGGCAGCGGTACGAGTGCCGACCGCCCGGGGCGCGACGCCCCCGCCCCCGCCGGCCCGGCGCCCCTCACCGTGCGCACCGAGCCGCACGCCTGGGAGAGTCCCTGTTCCCAGCGCTACCTGGTGAACCGGCCGCCCGGGCGGGTGGGGCCGCCGCCGCTCGAGCAGGACGCGCCCGCCTGGGTGGGGGCGATGGGTGCCGTGCCGTCGGGGCAGCAGTATCTGAAGCTCACCGTGCAGGGCACCGGGAAGGAGACGGTGGTCGTCGACGGGCTGACGGTCCGGATGGCCGGCAAGCGTGCGCCGCTCGCGTGGAACGACTACGCCATGGGCTATCCGGGCGTCGGCTGCGGCGGCAACGTGCCGACCCGTTCCTTCACGGTCGCTCTCGACGCCGCGCGTCCCGCCGTCGTCCCGGAGGCGGGGCACGACGACTTCCCGTTCTCGGTGAGCGAGTCCGACCCGGAGGTCTACCACATCCGGGCCGACGCCTCCGCGTACGACGTCAGCTGGTACCTGGAGCTGAGCTGGTCCAGCGGCGGCCGGAGCGGCACGCTGACGGTGGACGACCGGGGCCGGCCCTTCCGCACGAGCGGTAACAACGGGCGCCCGGCCTACGAGTTCCCGCTGGGCGGCGACAAGTGGGTCCCGGCCGGGACCACCGACTGACTCAGCGGAACTCGTGGACCAGCTCGATCCTGCCGACGATGTGGACGTTGAACTCGTCGAGTTCCTCGGCCGGTACCCACAGTTCGAGGATCGTCTTCCCGCCCGCCTGCTGGACCGGGTACCGGCGCAGGAAGGCGGAGTCGACCTCGAACCGGGTGACGAAGCCGGCGCCGTCGTGCTTGACGTTCCAGTCCCGCGCGATTCTGATGGCGTAGTCCTCGTTGAGGACCGGGTAGAAGATCGGCTGTTCCGGGAGCCGGGGCGGCCAGGCGCGCCAGTCGAGTTCCCGCACCAGGTCCAGTTCCTTGGGGCCGGTGGGGCGCCACAGGGTCGTCGTCGGCGGCTGGTCGGTCGGCATGGGCACCATCAAATCAGCTGAACCGTTAGGTTGTTGACCATCGGAGTGGTTGCTGATTGAACCACCTACTCTTCCCAGGGAGACGTCCATGACCGGTGACGCCCTCAGTCAGGATCCCGCCGAGCTGCAGAGGAGGATCGACAGCAGCAAGGCGCACCCGGCCCGGGTCTACGACGTCTTCCTCGGCGGCAAGGACCACTACCCGGCCGACCGGGACGCGGCCGCCGCCGCGCTCGCCGCCAACCCGCGCGGGTACCTCGACGTACGGCACAACCGCGACTTCCTGCGCCGCGCGGTCACCACACTGGTGGAGCAGGACGGCATCCGGCAGTTCCTCGACATCGGCACGGGACTGCCGACCGCCGAGAACGTGCACCAGATCGCGCAGCGCATCGCGCCCGACGCGCGGGTCGTGTACGTCGACAACGACCCGGTCGTGCTCGCGCACGCCCGGGCCCTGCTGACGAGCGGGCCCGAAGGGCGTACGGACTACATCGACGCCGATCTGCGGGATCCGGCCCGGATCCTGGAACAGGCCGCCAAGACCCTGGACTTCGACCGGCCGGTCGCGCTGTGCCTGGTCGCCATCCTGCACTTCGTCGCGGACGAGGAGGCGTATCCACTGGTGCGCGAGCTGCTCGGCGCGCTGCCCGTCGGCAGCCGGCTGGTGCTCAGTCACCTCACCGAGGACCTCAACCCCGAGAACATCCGCGCGGTCCAGCGGACGTACACCGAGCGGGGGTTCACCTTCGTGCTGCGCTCCCGGGCGGACGTGGAGCGGTTCTTCACGGAGAACGCCCTGGAGATCGCCGGCCCGGGCATCGTCCCGGCGCACCGCTGGCGGCCCGATGGCGCGGCCCCCGTGCCCGAGCAGCCGGAGGAGTCGTACCTCGCCGGTCTCGACGACATCGAGAAGGTCCGCTACCGCGACATCAACGACGTCACGGACGCGGACATCAACGTGTACGCGGGGATGGGCGCCAAAGGCTGAGCGGGGTGTCCGGATCGCGGAAAGGTGCTTGTAGGCGGCACGCACTTCCCTAGGCTGCGGCGCACCAGCCGTCACCGCAGCCCAAGGAGCCGTGTCATGACCCTCACCGAGCCCGCGCCCGCCCCCTCACCCGTGCCGCCGCTCGCCGCGCGGGCGCGGTCGGTCGGCGGCTCTCCCGTGCGGGACATCCTCGCCGTCACCGCCCGCCCCGAGGTGATCAACTTCGCGGGCGGGCTGCCGGCGCCGGAGCTGTTCGACGCGGCGGGCATCGCGGCCGCGTACCGGGCCGTGCTCGCCGAGGAACCCGCGCGGGCGCTGCAGTACTCCACGACCGAGGGCGAGCCCACGCTGCGGGCCGCGCTCGCCGGCCGCACCACGGCACGCGGACTGCCGACCGGTCCCGACGACCTGCTCGTCACCACCGGCTCCCAGCAGGCCCTCTCGCTCCTGGCCACCGCGCTGCTCGAACCCGGGGACACCGTCCTCGTCGAGAACCCCTGCTATCTGGCGGCCCTTCAGGCGTTCGGCTTCGCCGGAGCGCGGGTCGTGCCCGTGCCCGGCGACGAGCACGGTGTCGACCCCGAGGCGCTGGAGGAGCTCGTGGTGCGCGAGCGGCCCAAGCTGCTCTACACCGTGCCCACCTTCCAGAACCCCACCGGCCGCACACTGCCCGCCGGGCGGCGCGCCGCCGTGGCCGCCGTCGCCGCGCGGCGCGGGCTGTGGATCGTCGAGGACGACCCCTACGGGGAGTTGCGCTACGACGGTGAGCGCGTGCCGTGGATCGCCTCCCACCCGGGCGCCGAGGACCGTACGGTCCTGCTCGGCAGCTTCTCCAAGGTCATGGCGCCCGGGCTGCGGCTGGGCTGGCTGCGCGCGCCCGGTGAGCTGCGGCGCGCCTGTGCCGTCGCCAAGCAGGCCGCCGACCTGCACACGCCGACCGTCAACCAGCTCGCCGCGGCCCGGTACCTCGCCGACCACGACCTGGACGCCCACGTCACACGCGTCGCCGGCGTGTACCGCGAACGCCGGGACGCCATGCTCGCGGAGCTGCCCGGCGCGCTGCCCGAGGGGTCGGTCTGGACCCGGCCCGAGGGCGGCATGTTCCTCTGGGCACGCCTGCCGGAGCCGTACGACACGACGGCCCTGCTGCCCCAGGTCGTGCGGCACGACGTGGCGTACGTCCCCGGCGCTCCCTTCTACGCCGGCACGCCCGACCGCACGACCCTGCGGCTGTGCTTCGTGACGCAGACGCCGGAGGAGATCGGGGAAGGGCTGCGAAGGCTCGGCAAGGGGTTGCGGGCCGGTACACCGGGGACCTAGGACCAACCGCGGAGGTCAGGTCCGGCTGTGGGCCGCAGACGGGGCGGGTGGGGTGTGGTTACGGTGACGCCATGCTCGATTCCATACCGTTCGACCTCGATGTATATCTCCGGAGGATCGGGTGGGAGGGGGAGCGGCGGGCCGACCCGGCCACCCTGCGCGGTGTGCATCTGGCGCACCTGCGGGCCCTCCCGTTCGAGAACCTCGACGCGCTGCGCGGCAGGGCTCCCTCCCTCGATCCGGCCGATCTGATGGCCAAGCTGGTCCACAGCAGGCGCGGCGGCTACTGCTACGAGCACAACACGCTGTTCGCCTCCGCGCTGGAGGCGCTGGGCTTCCGGGTGACCCTGCTGTCCGCGCGGGTGGCCCTCGGCGCCGACACCCTCACGAGCCGGCCGCGCACCCACATGGCGCTGCTGGCCGAGGTCCCCGGCGAACCGCGGCCGTACCTCGCGGACGTCGGCTTCGGGGCGATCGGCGGGCTGCTGGAGCCGGTGCCGCTGGTCGCGGACGTCGAGTTCGCCGGGGCCGGGCGGCGGCACCGCCTGGTGCACGTACCGCACGACGGCCCCCTGGCGATGTGGCTGCTTGAGGCCCACGACGCGGCGAAGGACGACTGGACCGGCCAGTACGCCTTCACCCTGGAGCCCTTCGAGAAGCCCGACTTCGACGTCATCAACTGGCACGTCGCGACCAACCCGCACTCACCGTTCACCCAGCGCCCCTACGTCCAGCACCTCGACGCCACCCGGCACCTCCTGCTCGACGGCCGGCTTCTCAAGGAGACCCGCTCCGACGGCACGGTCACCGAGCGGGAGGTGACCGGTGAGACGCAGGCGCGGCGGCTCCTGGAGGAGGAGTTCGGCATCACCGCGCCGGAGGGGATGACGCTGCTTCAGAGGACAGAACCGGGGACGGCCCGGCGCTGACCCGGCGGCCCGTCAGACGCGGGCGTCGAAGCACTCGCGGCTGCCCTCCCGTCACCGGGCGGAAGCAGGCCCGTACGGTCGTGCCGGGGCGGGCTTCGGTCATGGGCGTGTAGACGTAGGACTGGGCGGCGATGCCGTCCGTGATCTCGGCGGCGTGCGGACGGCGGCCTCCGTCGGTCCTGTTCAGCTCCAGCCGGTCGCCGATCCGCGTGCTCCACATCCGGGCCCAGCCGGCCTCGCACTTGTCGCTGTAGCGCAGTTCGAGGTGGGCTCCGGTGGACGTGCGGTGCGAGGCGAGGGTGAGCGGGGACTCGCCGCACCTCATGTGCATCGGGCTCTTGCCCTCGCACGCGGCTGCACGGCAGCGGGGTGCCGGGGCGGACGGAGGCGGCGGGGAGGGCCGGGGGTCGCCGGACTGGCCCGCGAGGAGGACCAGGGCCACGGACAGTCCGCCGGCCGCTATCGCGCACACCGACGCCAGGACCGCCAGGATCACGCCCCTGCCGCCGGCGGCAGGTTTCCGGGTGTCCGCCTCGGCCTCCGGCTCCGGCTCCGGCTGCGCGGGCGGGGCGGCGGGTGTCGTCGGTGCGGCCCGGCCGCTCCACTCCGACTCCGCCAGTTCCCACAGCGCCAGACACCGGCCCTCCGGCTCCCCCGAGAGCCGGCACAGCTCCTGCACCGCCTCGCGCGGCGGGAGCGTCCTGCCGTTGAGGTAGCGCTCCCAGGACGACTTGCTGAAGGTGGTCTTCGCCGCGAGGGCCGCCAGGCTCAGGCCCGTGCCCGCCTTCAGCTCCCGCAGCGCGGAGGCGAGCCGGGCGCGCTCGGGCGGCAGCGGGCCGGGCGGGGTCCGCGTCATTCCCGCAGGGCCTTCCAGGTGTGCGGGCCGATGATGCCGTCCACGACCAGGTGCGCCCGCTTCTGCAGGTCCCTGACCGCGCGTTCCGTGTGCGGGCCGAAGATGCCGTCCACGGCGCCCGGTGCGAGGCCGGCCTCGCGCAGCAGACACTGTGCCTCGGCCACCTCCGGTCCGGCGTTGCCCTCGGCCAGGACGGCCGTCATGGTGCGGCTGTTGCCGGTGTACCAGCGGCCGTCGATCCGCTCCGCCCGGCAGGTGTACCGGGGCTGGTCCGACTCCCCGGGCGATCCCGGTGCCGTCGTGGCGGAGGCGGGGAGGCCGGCCGCCGCCGCTCTGCCCTCCCCGTCCGTGAGCCGTACGGCCAGCAGGACCGCGGCGGCGACGGCCAGCACCAGGGCCACCGATCCGGCGGTGAGCGCGATGCGCAGCGCCCGCCCGTGGGGGCGGGGTGCGCCGGTCCCGGGCTCGGTTCCGGGCTCGGTTCCGGTCGTCTCGCCCTGCCGATCCGCCTGGTCCGCCCGGTCGGTCCGGTCGGTCCGGCCCGCCCGGTCCGCCCGGTCTGCCGGGTCCGCCGCCTTGCCCCACGCCTCGGTGGCGACCTCGTGCAGGGCGAGGAGGCGGGTCGGGTCGTCACCGCCGAGCCGGGCCATCGCCTCGACGGCCTCCCTGGGCGGGAGCGACCTGCCGGCCAGGTAGCGCTCCCAGGACGACGTGCTGTACCCCGTCTTGGCCGCGAGCTGGCGCAGGCTCAGTCCGCTGTGGTCCTTCACCCGGCGTAATCGCACCACCAACTGCCGTACGCACGGGTCCAGTTCTTCGGGCAGCCCTTTCCAACGCGACATGTTCCCCCCACTCGCGTTCGTGGACCGTGGTCAGCGGTCCCCGTCACCGCCGCATTCTGCATCAGCATCCACGCGGTGCCCCATACATCGGTTCCCTTCGCCCCGCCGCCCCCTACCGATTCGGCCACACCCCGCCGCGATCGTCCCGCCGCGTCGTCCCGGACTGCGGCGTCGCCGCAGGTCAGGGCGTGGGACGTCCCGTCACGACGTCACTTCCCCGGCGACCGTGGCGGCTGCGGGCCCCCGGGCCGCAGTCTCGTTGCCACGCAGCACCCAGAGCACTCACAACCATCGGAGGGGAACTCATGCGAGCACTCACGAAGACACTCGTCTGTGCCACCACCGCCATCGGGATCGCCGTCGGGGGCCTGGCGACCGCCGGTCCCGGTGTCGCGGCGGAGACGCGGCCGGCGGCAAGCGCCGAGGTCAGCCCGCTCGCGGTCGTCAACCTCGGCCTGAAGGCCGCGGAGGCCAAGAAGGTCCAGCGCGTCCTGCGGGACAACTGGCAGTACAAGGGCAAGATCGACGGGCAGCTCGGCACCGACAGCTGGAAGGCGATGCAGCGCTTCCTCAAGAAGCACTGGAGCTACAAGGACAAGATCGACGGGAAGGTCGGGCCCAACACGGTGAAGGCGCTGCAGCGCTGGCTGAAGGCCCAGTGGGGGTACAAGGGCAAGATCGACGGAGACCCCGGGTCGGGGACCCGCGCCGCGTTCAAGCGCATGGCGAACGCCTGCCCCAACTGCTGACCCGGCACCGCCGGTTCCGTCAACAGACCGCGGCCCGTCCTCCCCGCGGGGGAGAGGACGGGCCGCACCCGTCAGCCCGAGCGTTCCGCCAGGGACCGAGTGGCCGATTCCGAGTTGTCACCCGCGTGGTGTGGCGACGCGGACGCCGGCCACCCCACGGGGGTCAGAACAACTCGAGCATCAGAGCCGCTCGGGAGTCCGGATGCCCAGCAGGGCCATGCCCTGGTGCAGCGTGCGGGCCGTGATGTCGCAGAGGAACAGGCGGTTCTCGATCTGCTCGGGCGACTCGGCCTTCAGGACCGGGCACTTGTCGTAGAACGTCGTGTACAGCGACGCCAGCTGGTACAGGTACGCCGTCAGCTTGTGCGGGGCGTACTCCGCGGCCGCCTCCGCCACCGTCGCCGCGAACGCGTCCGCGTGCAGGCCCAGCGCGCGCTCCGCCTCGTGCAGGTCCAGCTCCGGATGCGCGACCGGGCGGGCCTCGCCGGCCTTGCGCAGGATCGACTGGATACGGGCGTAGGCGTACTGGAGGTAGACGGACGTGTCGCCGTTCAGCGAGACCATCTGGTCCAGGTCGAACTTGTAGTCGCGGTTCGCCGACGTCGACAGGTCCGCGTACTTCACCGCGCCGATGCCCACCTGCGTGCCCCGCTCGGCGATCTCCTCCTCGGAGAGGTCCTGCGCCTTCTCCCGCACCACCGCCGAGGCACGGTCGATCGCCTCGTCCAGCAGGTCGACCAGGCGGACCGTCTCGCCCTCACGGGTCTTGAACGGCTTGCCGTCCTTGCCGAGGACCGTACCGAAGGCCAGCTGCACCGCCTTGACGTCCTCGTTCAGCCAGCCCGCCCGGCGGGCCGTCTCGAAGACCATCTTGAAGTGCAGCGACTGGCGGGCGTCCACCACGTAGAGGAGCGTGTTCGCCTTGATGTTGAAGACGCGGTCGCGGATCGCGGAGAGGTCGGTCGCCGCGTAGCCGTAGCCGCCGTCCGACTTCTGCACGATCAGCGGGACCGGGTTGCCGTCCGGGCCCTTGATGTCGTCGAAGAACACGCACAGGGCGCCCTCGGAGCGGACCGCGACGCCCGACTCCTCCAGCAGGCGGCAGGTCTCCGCGAGCATGTCGTTGTAGCCGGACTCGCCGACGATGTCCGCGTCCCGGATCTCCATGTCCAGCTTCTCGAAGACGGAGAAGAAGTAGATCTTCGACTCGTCCACGAACTTCTGCCACATGGCCAGCGTCTGCGGGTCGCCCGCCTGGAGGTCCACCACCCGGCGCCGGGCGCGGGTCTTGAACTCCTCGTCGGCGTCGAAGAGCTTGCGGGCGGCCTTGTAGAGGCGGTCCAGGTTCGACATCGCCTCCTCGCCGGAGACCTCGTCGGCCTTGTGGTCCAGCTCGTGCGGGTGCTCCTCCAGGTACTGGATGAGCATGCCGAACTGGGTGCCCCAGTCGCCGATGTGGTGACGCCGGACCACGCTCTCGCCCGTGAACTCCAGCAGTTGCGTGACCGAGTCGCCGATCACCGCGGAGCGCAGGTGACCGACGTGCATCTCCTTCGCCACGTTCGGCTGGGCGTAGTCGATGACCGTGGTGCCCGGGTGCTCGGCGTGCGGCACGCCGAGGCGGCCGGTGTCGTCCGCGTAGCGCGCGGCGAGGTTCTGGGTGATCGCCCCGTCGGTGATCGTGATGTTCAGGAAGCCGGGGCCGGAGACCTCGACGTCCTTGATCACGTCACCCGACTCGACCCGGGAGACGACCTGCGTCGCCAGCTCCCGCGGGTTCGCCTTCTCCTTCTTCGCGAGGGCCAGGATCCCGTTGGCCTGGAAGTCCGCCCGGTCGCTTCGTCGCAGCAGCGGGTCCGCGGAGCCGGCCTGCGGCACAGCCGCCGACAGGGCCGCCGCGAGGCGCTGGTGGACGGAGTCGCTGAGGGACGTGACCGAGGCCATAGGAAAGGGTGCCGTTCTCCTCGAGGGAATGGATAGACACGGCCAGTATCCCATGGGGGTAAAGCCGTTTTTCCGGGCGCAAGCCGGTCTGGGACAATGGTGCGGTCAGCCGTGCGACCGTACCGGCTGCCCGATGCAGAAAGAAGGACGTGCCGATCGTGGCTCAGAGCACCGAGACCACCGACTGGGTCTCCCGTTTCGCGGATGAGGTCATCGAGGAGTCGGAGCGTCGGGCCCCGGGCAAACCCGTCGTCGTCGCGTCCGGCCTCTCGCCGTCCGGCCCCATCCACCTCGGAAACCTCCGCGAGGTCATGACCCCGCATCTCGTCGCCGACGAGATCCGCCGCCGCGGACACCAGGTGCGGCACCTGATCTCCTGGGACGACTACGACCGGTACCGCAAGGTGCCGGCGGGGATCGCGGGCGTCGACGAGTCGTGGGCCGAGCACATCGGCAAGCCGCTGACCTCCGTCCCGGCCCCGAAGGGCTCCTCCCACCCCAACTGGGCCGAGCACTTCAAGGCCGCGATGATCGAGTCGCTGGCCGAGCTGGGCGTGGAGTTCGACGGGATCAGCCAGACCGCCCAGTACACCTCCGGCGTGTACCGCGAGCAGATCCTGCACGCCATGAGGCACCGCGGCGACATCGACGCGATCCTCGACCAGTACCGCACGAAGAAGGCCCCGGCCAAGAAGCAGCAGGGGCAGAAGCCGGTCGACGAGGCCGAGCTGGAGGCCGCCGAGGGCTCCGGCGCGGCCGCCGAGGACGACGGCAGCTCCGGCTCCGCCGGGTACTTCCCGTACAAGCCGTACTGCGGCAACTGCGAGAAGGACCTCACCACCGTCACGTCCTACGACGACGACTCCACCGAGCTGACGTACGCCTGCACCGCGTGCGGCTTCTCCGAGACGGTCCGGCTCAGCGAGTTCAACCGCGGCAAGCTGGTCTGGAAGGTCGACTGGCCGATGCGGTGGGCGTACGAGGGCGTCGTGTTCGAGCCCTCCGGCGTCGACCACTCCTCCCCGGGATCCTCCTTCCAGGTCGGCGGGCAGATCGTCGGGATCTTCGGCGGCAAGCAGCCGATCGGGCCGATGTACGCGTTCGTGGGCATCAGCGGCATGGCCAAGATGTCCTCCTCGCGGGGCGGCGTGCCCACCCCCGCCGACGCCCTGAAGATCATGGAGCCGCAGCTCCTGCGCTGGCTGTACGCCCGCCGCAGGCCCAACCAGTCCTTCAAGGTCGCCTTCGACCAGGAGATCCAGCGGCTCTACGACGAGTGGGACCGGCTCGACGCCAAGGTCGCCGACGGCAGTGCCCTGCCGGCCGACGTCGCCGCGCACTCGCGTGCGGTGCGTACGGCCGCCGGTGAGCTGCCGCGCACGCCCCGGCCGCTGCCGTACCGGACGCTGGCGTCCGTCGCGGACATCACCGCCGGGCACGCCGACCAGGCGCTGCGGATCCTGAGCGAGCTCGACCCGGAGCAGCCGCTGACCTCGCTCGACGAGGCGCGGCCGCGGTACGACAAGGCCGAGGCCTGGATCAACACGCACGTGCCGGCCGAACAGCGCACGATCGTGCGGGACGAGCCGGACGCGGAGCTGCTGAAGTCGCTCGACGAGCAGGGGCGGGAGTCGCTGCGGCTGCTGCTCGACGGACTGGCCGACCACTGGTCGCTCGACGGTCTGACGCACCTCGTGTACGGCGTGCCGAAGGTGCAGGCCGGATTCCCGGCCGACGCCACGCCGAAGGAGCTGCCGCCCGAGATCAAGACCTCGCAGCGGTCCTTCTTCGCCCTGCTGTACCACCTGCTGGTCGGGCGGGACACGGGGCCGCGGCTGCCGACGCTGCTGCTCGCGGTGGGGCAGGAGCGGGTCCGGGCCCTGCTCGGGGAGTGAACAGGCACTGAGAAGGGGCCCCCGGTTTTCTCCGGGGGCCCCTTCTTCGCGCCGGCGGGTCAGGCGATGTGGTCCTCTTCCAGTTGCGCCGAATGGCGCTTCTGGAAGCGCTCCACGAGGGACTTCAGCTCACCGGGGCTCAGCGTCGTGCCGTAGGTGGCCTGGATGTTGTCACCCAGCGCGCGGGGGGTGGGGTAGCTGCCGTCTATCGACTGGCGGAACACCTGGTAGTACGCCTCCTCGTCCGGCTCGGGGGCCGGGGCCGTGCCGCCGCCGTCGCCGAGTTCGCGCGTGCGGTTCGGGCCCACCGGGATGGGGAAGCTGCCGGTGTCCTCCGGGGTGGGTTCCTGCTCGTACTGGGTCTGGTACTGCTCGGCCTCTTGCTGTTCCGCGATCCACTGGGCGTACTGCTCCGCGGGATCGTAGTTCGGGTCGTAGCCGCCCTGGTATTCGACCTCGCGGGGGGTGTTGAACCAGGGGCTCTGGTCTGGCTCCGGGGTGTTGTCCTGTTGCTCTGCGACGGGGTTGCTGTCGAGCTCCAGCCGCTGCTCGCCGGGAGGTGCCGCTCTCGGTGGTACGGGCGCCGCCCCAGCGGCACGACTGCCCGCAGCTGTGCCTGTGTCCAGCTGCGGCGGCGGGGGGATCAAGGCAGGCTCTATGCCCGCCGCTGCCAGGCCCGCCGGGGCCGTTTCCGCCAGGGGGACGCCGTAGCGGGCCAGCCTCAGCGGCATCAGCGACTCCACCGGGGCCTTCCTGCGCCATGCCCGGCCGAAGCGGGAACGCAGGCGGGCCTGGTAGACGAGACGTTCCTGCTCCAGCTTGATGACCTGGTCGTAGGAGCGGAGCTCCCAGAGCTTCATGCGGCGCCAGAGGAGGAACGTCGGGACGGGGGAGAGCAGCCAGCGGGTGAGGCGGACGCCCTCCATGTGCTTGTCCGCCGTGATGTCGGCGATCCGGCCGATCGCGTGACGGGCCGCCTCCACCGCGACCACGAACAGGATCGGGATCACGGCGTGCATGCCGACACCGAGCGGATCCGGCCAGGCGGCCGCGCCGTTGAAGGCGATCGTCGCCGCTGTCAGGAGCCAGGCCGTCTGGCGCAGCAGCGGGAAGGGGATCCTGATCCAGGTGAGGAGCAGGTCCAGGGCCAGCAGGACGCAGATGCCCGCGTCGATACCGATCGGGAAGACGTAGGAGAAGTTCCCGAAGCCCTTTTTCAGGGCCAACTCGCGGACCGCCGCGTACGAACCGGCGAAGCCGATGCCGGCGATGATCACGGCGCCGGCCACGACCACACCGATGAGAACGCGGTGCATCCGAGTCAGCTGTAGTGGCGCGGCCACCCGTACTCCCCTCCCCTTGCGTGTTGTTGCGCGCAACAGGGTGGCACATGTGTGCGGAGGACGGGTGGCCGGTTCCCGTCGGGGCTGTTCAGCTCTTCGACGCGGGCTTCTTCGACGGCGACTTGGACGCCGACTTCGACGGGGCCTTGGAGGGCGTCTTGGAGGGGGCCTTGGAGGGGGCGCCGCTCGCCTTGCCGCCGCCCGCGCCGTTCGCGTCGGACACCGCCGCCACCGCCTCCTTGGCGGCCTTCTTCGCGTCCTTCATCAGGTCGCCGGCGCTCGGGCTCTTGTCGCCGGCCAGGCCCGCGCCGTTGTAGTCGAGGGTGACGACGACGTTCTCGACGCGTGCCACGACCGTCTGCTGCTTGAAGGTGCCTTCCTTCTTCTTCAGCTCGTAGCGCACGGCCGTCGCCTCGTCGCCCGTCCCGGGCACCGGCTCCGACTTGGTGCTCTTGGCACCCGCCACGGCCTGGGCGTCCTGGACCTGCTTCTCGAAGTACTCCCGGGCCAGCTTGTCGGCCGGGCCGCGGGTGACGTCCGACTCGAAGCGCAGCATCGACACGTTCAGCCAGCGGAACTGCGAGCCCTTGACTCCGTTGTTGTCGAGGCTGTTCCAGGAGCAGTTGCCCCGGGTCGAGATGTCGTCCGACTTGCCCTCCTTGCCGGACTTGCCCTTCGGTACGAGGTCCTTCAGCGTCTTCTTCGACAGCGTCTTGCAGGGCTCCGGGAGCTTGCCGTACGCCGCCGCCTCCACGGTCGGCGACGGGCTCGCGGACGCCGATGCGGCGGCCTTCGCGGCCTTGTCCGTGCTGTCGCCGGAGCCGGAGTCCGAGGAGCAGCCGGCGGCGACCAGCATCACGGGGACGGCGGCCGCGCAGACAAGGACGCGGTTGACTCGCTTCGCTCGCTGGTCTCGCTGGTCTCGCTGTGCTCGTCGCTGCATGGTTCCTTCACTCATGACGCTCGTGGTTCCTGCGGTCGGAACGGGTCCGAGTGGTCACGGTACGCGGTGAGGCAGCGGCGTGTTCTTCCTTCGGGTGCTTTGCGGGTGCGCGTGAAGGGGGCGTGAAGGGGCCTCAGTCGCTCAGCGAATCGGCCAGCTGCGAGGCCAGTTTCAGCGCCCTGTCCTGCATTTCCTTGCTGTCCGGGACGACGCCGACGGTGGCCGGCTGCTCGGCGTACTCGATGGTCACGATGACGTTGGACGTGCGGAATGCCACAGTCACCGTCCGCTGCTTGGCCGTCGAACCGGAGCTGCTCAGCTCGTCGTCGAGGAAGGCCTCGTCGCCGACCTCCTCCAGGACGCGCGGCTGGAGGTCGGTCGGGGTGGCGGAGGCGGAGGCGGACGCCGAGGCGGACGCCGAGGGAGAGGGCGAGGAGGTGCCGGACGGGGACGGGGAGCCGCTCGGCGTGCTGCCCGGGGGCGCCGACTCGGTGGCGGTCGGCTCGGGCAGGTGGGCCGCCGCCTCCTTCTCCGCGAAGAGCTGCTCGGCCTGGCTGTCGTCGCTGACCGCGTTGTCGTAGGAGACGACCCGTTCGAAGTCGACGAGCAGATGGTCGGTGGCCTGCGGTGCGTCGACCTTCCACTGGCAGCCGACCTTGCGGTCGGTGTCGTACGTGACCGTGGCCTCGCCCTCGTACGCCTTCTCGCGCTGCTCCTCGTCGGTGATCTGCCGGATACCGGGCAGGAGTTCGTCGAGGGAGCCTTCGCTCACGGCGCCGCAGGGCTCGGGCAGCGTGCGGTACTTGCCCGGCTCGGCGGCGGCCGAGGCCGTGCCCGTGTCGCCCGGGTTGGAGTCGTCCGTCGGGCCGCCGTCGCCGGAGCCGCCGGTGCAGCCGGCCAGCAGGGCCGCGAGGAGCGCGGCGATACCGGGTGCGTACGCCTTCCGTTGCACGTGGTGGCTCCTCTCGACGCGGATATTGGCTTGCCGCCTCGGGGCAGCCGATGAACACAATGTGTATCGCACGCACTGCCGTGGACGCCGGTCCGGATTCCCTTTCGTCGACCTTGGCTCCGGTATTTGCTGTTGAGGACTTCTGTTCGTTTACGGGGGATTGAGGGCGCTATGTCGTATGTAGAGATACCTGGTGCGAAAGTACCGATCCGGATGTGGACCGACCCTGCCACGGTCGAGGGCTCCGCACTCCAGCAGCTCCAGAACGTCGCCACGCTGCCGTGGATCAAGGGCCTGGCCGTCATGCCCGACGTGCACTACGGCAAGGGTGCGACGGTCGGCTCGGTCATCGCCATGAAGGGCGCGGTGTGCCCGGCTGCGGTGGGCGTCGACATCGGCTGCGGAATGTCGGCGGTGAAGACGTCCCTGACGGCGAACGACCTGCCGGGGGACCTGTCGCGGCTGCGGTCGCGGATCGAGCAGGTGATTCCGGTGGGGCGGGGGATGCATGACGATCCCGTCGACCCCGGGCGGTTCCACGGGTTGGCCACTGCCGGGTGGGAGGACTTCTGGGGGCGGTTCGACGGGGTGGCGGAGGCGGTCAAATTCCGTCAGGAACGTGCCACGAAGCAGATGGGAACGCTCGGCGGAGGCAACCACTTCGTCGAAGTCTGCACGGACACGACCGATTCTGTCTGGTTGATGCTCCACTCCGGCTCCCGCAACATCGGCAAGGAACTCGCCGAGCACCACATCGGCGTCGCCCAGAAGCTCCCGCACAACCAGGGCCTGGTCGACCGCGACTTGGCCGTCTTCATCGCGGACACCCCGCAGATGGCGGCGTACCGGAACGACCTGTTCTGGGCGCAGGAGTACGCGAAGTACAACCGCTCGATCATGATGGCGCTCCTGAAGGACGTGATCCGCAAGGAGTTCAAGAAGGCGAAGCCGGCCTTCGAGCCGGAGATCAGCGCGCACCACAACTACGTGGCCGAGGAGCGCTACGACGGGATGGACCTGCTCGTGACCCGCAAGGGCGCGATCCGGGCCGGCTCCGGCGACTACGGGATCATCCCCGGCTCCATGGGCACGGGTTCCTACATCGTGAAGGGCCTCGGCAACGCCAAGTCCTTCAACTCGGCCTCGCACGGCGCGGGCCGGCGCATGAGCCGCAACGCGGCCAAGCGCCGCTTCTCGACGAAGGACCTGGAGGAGCAGACGCGGGGCGTGGAGTGCCGCAAGGACTCCGGCGTCGTGGACGAGATCCCGGGCGCCTACAAGCCGATCGAGCAGGTCATCGACCAGCAGCGGGACCTGGTGGAGGTCGTGGCGAAGCTGAAGCAGGTCGTCTGTGTGAAGGGCTGACCGCTCCTATTCCGGCGCGTGCGTCACCGCGTAGATCATGACGAACGCCACGATGTGGATGCCGAAGAGGAAGTAGGCCAGCCACCCCCACATGTGGCGTTCGTTCTTCGTCTCCTGGGCGAGGCGCTGCTGTTCCCGTTCCCGGTCCCCTTCGGCGTCCGGCATCACAGGTCCCGGTGGACCTTCGTGTTGGAGGCCTGGGCGCGCGGGCGCAGGACGAGGAGGTCGACGTTGACGTGGCTGGGGCGGGTGACCGCCCAGGTGATGGTGTCGGCGACGTCGTCGGCCGTGAGGGGCTCGGCGACGCCCTGGTAGACCTTCTCCGCCTTCTCCTTGTCGCCGGAGAAGCGGGTGAGGGCGAACTCGTCCGTCTTGACCATGCCGGGGGCGATCTCGATGACGCGGACCGGCCGGCCGACGATCTCCAGGCGCAGCGTCTCGGCGAGGACGTGCGCGCCGTGCTTGGCGGCGACGTAGCCCGCGCCGCCCTCGTAGGTGCCGTGGCCGGCGGTGGAGGAGACGACCACGACCGTGCCGTCGCCGCTCGCGATCAGCTTGGGCAGCAGGGCCTGGGTGAGGTTGAGCGTGCCGATGACGTTCGTCTCGTACATCTGGCGCCAGTCCGCCGGGTCGCCGGTCGCGACCGGGTCGGCGCCGAGCGCGCCGCCCGCGTTGTTGACCAGTACGCCGATCGTCTTGAAGGCCGTGGCGAACTCGTCGACCGCCGCGCGGTCGGTGACGTCGAGGGCGTACGCCGTGGCCTGGTGGCCCGCTTTGGTGATCTCCTCCGCCAGCGCCTCGATGCGGTCCTTGCGGCGGGCGGTGAGGACGACGCGGTAGCCCGCGGCGGCGAGCTGCCGGGCCGTGGCGGCGCCGATTCCGCTGCTCGCACCGGTGACGACGGCGATGCGGGAGGCTGCGGACGGGGCGGCGGTGGCCATGGGGGCTCCTCGGTCGTGGTGTGCGATGGCGGGCGGGCCGGCGTCGGCCTCAGGGCTTCCGGCCAGGATAGGCGGGGCCCGCGGTGGGAGAATGAGGGCGGGTGATCCCCTGACATTTTCCGGAGGTGGATCATGGGCGAGGCACGCGAGGTCATGGACCGGCTCACCGACGCGGTCACCACGCACGCCGATCTGAAGGTCATCGGCGAGCTGTACGCCGAGGACGCGGTCGCCTTCACCCCCGACGAGGGTGAGCTGCGCGGGCGCGACAGCATCGTCGAGTACTGGCGGGCGATGACGGAGGCGGTCCCCGAGGCGACGTTCCAGTCGCTGCACTCCTACGAGGTCGGTGACACGGCCATCGACGAGGGGATCTTCAGCGGGCGGAACACCGGGCCCCTGGAGCTGCCCAACGGCGAGACGCTGCCCCCGACGCAGAAGGAGATCAGGATCCGCGGGGTGGACATCGCCACCGTGAGGGACGGCCGGATCGTGGACTACCGCCTGTATTTCGACGAGATGGACTTCCTGGGGCAGCTGGGGCTGCTGCCCGACGAGCCGTTCTGAGTCTCCGGCCCGGGATGCCGGTCAGTTTCCTCGCGGGGCGTACATGATCACCGCCATGCCCGCGAGGCAGACGAGTGCGCCCGTGATGTCCCAGCGGTCCGGGCGGTAGCCGTCCGCGACCACGCCCCACAGGATCGAACCGGCGACGAAGATCCCGCCGTACGCGGCGAGGACGCGGCCGAAGTGGGCGTCGGGCTGGAACGTCGCGACGAAGCCGTACGCGCCGAGCGCGAGGACGCCGCCGGCCGCCCACAGCCAGCCTCTGCTCTCGCGCACGCCCTGCCAGACCAGCCACGCGCCGCCGATCTCGAAGAGGGCGGCGACGACGAAGAGGGCGGCGGAGCGGAGCACGAGCATGGTGGTCAGCTTCGCACGCGCCCTGGCCTCCGCATCGGCGGGACGGCTCCCTAGCGCCCGGCTCGGGCTCCGGCGGCGTACGCCGCCGGGGATACTCCCACCGTCGTCGTGAAGTCGCGTACCAGATGGGCCTGGTCGGCGTAGCCGAGGTCGGCGGCGAGGGCGGCCCAGTCGACGTCGCGGCGGCTGCCGGCCTGCTCCAGGGCCTCGTGGATGCGGTAGCGGAGGATGACCCACTTGGGGCTGACGCCGACATGGGTCGAGAAGAGCCGTTGCAGCGCCCGTACCGACAGTCCTCGCGCGTGGGCGAAGTCGCCGACGCGGCGTACGGTGCGGTCCGCCTGGATGCGTCGGACGAGGTCGATCGCGAGGTCTGCCTGCGGATCCGGGACGCAGGGCAGGGAGAGCAGGAAGGCGTCGAGGGCGGCCACCCGGGCGCGGTCGTCCGCGGGGGTGACGACCGAGCGGGCGGTGTCGCCGGTGGCCTGCGGGAACACCTCCCGGACGGGCAGCGTGCGGCCCGTCCACCGGGAAACCGGCACCTCGGGGGCGTACGGCCGGAAGCCGCCGGGCCGGAACTTCGCCCCGCAGACCCGGCCCCGGCCCGACAGCTTCCTGGTGTACAGGCCGAGCGCGACGCCGGTGACCTCGCCGTAGGGCGCGTCCTCCTCGTCGGCCCCGTCCCACTGGAAGGTGAGGTTGACGGCGGGGTGCGGGACGATGTGGGAGGCGTAGGGCGCGGGCAGGTCCCAGTCGATGAGCCAGTACCACTCGACGTACCGGCGCAGCGGCTCGGCGGGCTCGTGGCGGCGGAATCGCACGTGGTTCAGCAGCCCGGACGGGTCGACGATCCCGCGGGTGTCGTGGCGGGGTGCCTCCATGGCCGGATCGTACGTCGCGTTTCTTCAAGAGGGGCGGCCCCGGGTGTCCCTACGGTCGCTGTATGGACACCAAGCGCAGTGAAGCGAAGAGCCACACCCTGGGCGATCTTCTGGCTGTGGCGCGTGAGCGGGCCGTGCCTGTGGTCCGGGCGGTTCCCGACGAGGCGCTCTCCGCCCCCACACCGTGTGCCGACTACGACGTGAAGTCCCTGGTCAACCACCTCTTCCAGGTGGTCGTGGAGTTCCAGAAACTGGCCGCCAAGGGCGAGTCGGACTTCTCCACGACGCCCGACCGGGTCGGTGCGGGGCCGGACTGGAGGGAGCGGTTCGCCGAGGAGACGGACAGGCTGGTGGCGGCCTGGTCGGCGCCCGGTGCCGAGGAGGGCACGGCAGGGGCGTGGCAGATGCCCGCGCGGCTGGTCGGGGGGATGGCGTTGCTCGATCTGACGGTGCACGCGTGGGACCTGGCCCGGGCCACGGGCCAGGAGTACCGGGCGGACGACGAGCTGGAACCGGTCCTGGAGCAGCTCGCCGGCACGGTCGCCGAGCTGGCCCCGACGGCCCGGTCGACCGGTGTGTTCGCGGAGCCGGTGCCGGTGGCGGAGGGTGCGTCGGCCTTCGAGCGGCTGCTCGGGCAGACCGGCAGGGACCCGTACCGGACGTGATGACCTGCCTGTTGCCCCCCAGGTACGGTTGAAGGGTAAACAACCTGGAGGGTGAGCGACCATGCAGTTCGGGATCTTCAGCGTCGGCGACGTCACGCCCGACCCGACCACCGGCCGGACGCCGACCGAACGCGAGCGCATCAAGGCCATGGTCGCCATCGCGCTGAAGGCCGAAGAGGCCGGGCTCGACGTCTTCGCCACCGGCGAGCACCACAACCCGCCGTTCGTGCCGTCGTCCCCGACCACCATGCTCGGCCACATCGCCGCCCGCACCGAGCGGCTGATCCTCTCCACCGCCACCACCCTCATCACCACCAACGACCCGGTGAAGATCGCCGAGGACTTCGCGATGCTCCAGCACCTGGCCGACGGCCGGGTGGATCTGATGCTGGGCCGCGGCAACACCGCGCCCGTCTACCCCTGGTTCGGGCAGGACATCCGGCAGGGCATCCCGCTCGCGATCGAGAACTACGCCCTCCTCCACCGGCTGTGGCGCGAGGAGGCCGTCGACTGGGAGGGGAAGTTCCGTACGCCGCTGCAGGGCTTCACCGCCACGCCCCGCCCGCTGGACGGCGTACCGCCGTTCGTCTGGCACGGGTCGATCCGCTCGCCGGAGATCGCCGAGCAGGCCGCGTACTACGGCGACGGCTTCTTCCACAACAACATCTTCTGGCCGGCCGAGCACACCAAGCGCATGGTCGAGCTGTACCGGACGCGGTACGCACACCACGGGCACGGCACGCCCGAGCAGGCGATCGTCGGGCTCGGCGGGCATGTGTTCATGCGGCGGAACTCGCAGGACGCCGTGCGGGAGTTCCGGCCGTACTTCGATGTCGCGCCGGTGTACGGGCACGGGCCGTCGCTGGAGGACTTCATGGCGCAGACGCCGCTGACCGTCGGCTCCCCGCAGCAGGTGATCGAGAAGACGCTGGCCTTCCGCGAGTACGCCGGCGACTACCAGCGCCAGCTGTTCCTGGTCGACCACGCGGGGCTGCCGCTGAAGACCGTGCTGGAGCAGATCGACCTGCTGGGCGAGGAGGTCGTACCGGTGCTGCGCAAGGAGTTCGCCGTGGGCCGCCCGGCGGAGGTGCCCGACGCGCCGACCCACGCGGCCCGGCTCGCCGGGACCTGAAGGCGCCGGGACCTGAGGGTGAGAGGACGGTAGGCACCCGGGCCGTGGTTGCGTGACCCCCGGTGAGAGGGCAGTAAGAAGGACGCTCCGGCGCAGCTCATCCCCTCCCGCAGACCCGGCGGCGGGGCACACTGGACGCGTGTCCCAAACAGTGCTGCTCGCCGAAGACGACCGCGCCATCCGCAACGCCCTGGAGCGCGCCCTGACCCTGGAGGGGTACCAGGTCATGGCGGTCGCCGACGGTGTCGAGGCACTGGCGCAGGCCCACCGCAACCGTCCGGACGTCCTCGTCCTGGACGTGATGATGCCCGGCATCGACGGGCTCCAGGTGTGCCGTGTGCTGCGCGCCGAGGGCGACCGGACGCCGATCCTGATGCTGACCGCGCTCGTGGAGACCGCAGACCGGATCGCCGGCCTGGACGCGGGCGCCGACGACTACGTGGTGAAGCCCTTCGACGTGGAGGAGGTCTTCGCCCGGCTGCGCGCCCTGCTGCGCCGCACCAGCCCGGTGAGCGTCGTCGGCGCACCCGCGGCCGAGACGCCCCGGCCGGTCCCCGAGCGGTTCATCGAGGCGGCCGGCATCCGCATGGACCCACAGGCGCGCCGGGCCTGGCGGGGCGCCCGCGAGCTGGAGCTGACCCGCACCGAGTTCGAACTGCTGGAGCTGCTGGTGCGCAACGCGGGCATCGTCCTCGACCACTCGACGATCTACGACCGTATCTGGGGCTACGACTTCGGCCCCGGCTCGAAGAACCTCGCCGTCTACGTCGGCTATCTGCGGCGCAAGCTCGACGAGCCGGACGCGCCGCAGCTGATCCACACGGTGCGCGGCGTGGGTTACGTGCTGCGGGAGGACTGAGTGGGCCGCCTCCGCCGGCGCTTCAGCGGGCGGCGGCCGAAGCTGGTCTCGCTGCGCACCACGTTCGCCGTGTCGTTCGCGGCGGTGACGGCGGCCGTGACGATCCTGGTCGGCATCCTGTCGTACAGCGCGGCGGCCCGGCTGGTGCGGGTGGACCAGCAGACCGTGTTCGACGAGGTCGTGCAGGACCTGCGTGACGAGGTGCGGCAGAACCACATGACGCCCGGCGACTTCTCGTCCGCCGCGCCGGGCCACGACCTCGTCCGGCCCGCCCGCACCGATGTGCAGGTGCTCGGCCCGGACGGCCATGTCGCCGACCCGGGCAGCCCGGGACTGCCGGTCACCGGCGCCGACGTGCGGATCGCCGGGGCCGCGACGTCCGGGCGGGTCGCCGAGCACAAGGACGTCGACGTGGGCAACGACGTCTACCGCGTCGCGACCGTCTCCCTCGGCGGCGGCCGGGGCGCGGTGCAGGTCGCGCAGGAGTTCAGCGACGTCGAGGACCTGCTGCGGGCGCTGCAGCGGCGGACGCTGCTGCTGATGGCCGCCGTGGTGATCGCCGCCGGCCTGTTCGGCTGGTGGCTGGCCCGGCGGATCACGCGCCGCCTGGTCGTCCTCACCGACGCCGCCGAGGACGTCGCCCGCACGCGCCGGCTCGGCATCGAGGTGCCCGTCGCCGGGCACGACGAGGTGGGCCGGCTGGGCCGGGCGTTCGACCGCATGCTGGGGCGGCTCGCGCAGTCCGAGGAGGACCAGCGCCGTCTGGTCCAGGACGCGGGCCATGAGCTCCGTACGCCGCTGACCTCCCTGCGGACGAACATCTCCCTGCTCCGCCGGATCGACGAACTCCCGCCCGAGGCCCGCGAGGAACTGGTCGCCGATCTGGGCCAGGAGGCCCGCGAGCTGACCGACCTGGTCAACGAGCTCGTCGATCTCGCGGCCGGGCAGTCGGACACCGAGCCGCCGCGGCGGGTGGACGTCGCCGACATCGCGGAGGAGGTGGCGGGCCTCGCCCGGCGTCGCAGCGGCCGGCGGATCCTGCTCCGCGCGAGCGGCGACACCACCACCGACGGGCGGCCCGGGATGCTGACCCGGGCGCTGTCCAACCTCGTCGAGAACGCGGTGAAGTTCGACCAGGGCGGCACGGCCCCCATCGAGATCGTCGTCGCCGGGCCCGCCCGGCCGGGCACGATCCGCGTCGAGGTCCTCGACCGCGGCCCCGGCATCGCCGACCAGGACCTCGACCGCGTCTTCGACCGCTTCTACCGCGCCGCCGACGCCCGCTCCCTGCCGGGCTCGGGCCTCGGCCTGTCCATCGTCCGCGAGGTGGCACTCGCCCACGGGGGAGCGCCGTTCGCGTTCCGCCGGGACGGGGGCGGGACGGTGATCGGGTTCACGGTGGGCGGGGGGCTGGAGTGACCCGGGCCGGCTCCGCGCCTACGAGTTCCGGGTGCCACGGAGTCTGCCCCTGTCCGGCACCTTCCTACACCGCCAGCCACACCGCCTGGCTCCGTCGAGAGGTTGACCAGGCGCAGGAAGCCCGGCGGCGGAGGCGCAGGGCCGTGCGGTAGAGCTCCGGCATGGAGGCGGGGTGCCCGGAGCCGCTGCCGCAAGCGGTGAGAAGAAGCCCGGTGTCTCCGAGCCCGTCGGGATAGCGCTTGCAAGACAGGGGCGGGCTGTGCCGAAGACAATGCGTTACGTGGGAGTAATCGCTGCCCGCCTCGGGGTGTATCTCTGTGAAAGCGCTGTCACATTCCTGGTCCGGAGAGCGAATCCCTGTGCTAGCGTCCGCTCATGCCTCCCGCTCAACGGCACCCCACGATGGCCGACGTCGCCGAACGGGCCGGGGTCTCCACCTCTACCGTCTCGCGCACGCTGCGCGGCCTGACCACGGTCTCGCCGGAGGTGCGGGCCCGCGTCGAGAAGGCCGCACGCGAGCTGAACTTCGCCGTGTCCCGACAGGCCGCGAGCCTTGTCACGGGCCGGACCGGGACGGTGGCGGTGCTGGTCCCGACGCTCAACTCCTGGTTCATGGGAGCCGCCCTGTCCAGCCTGGCCCCGCTGCTGCGGGCCGCCGGGCTGCAGCTGAACGTCTACGAGATCCCCGACCTGGCCGAGCGCACCGCGTTCTTCGAGCACCTCCCGGCCCGCCGCAACGCCGACGCGCTCCTGGTGTTCTCCTTCGACCTCACCGACGAGGAGACCGCGCGGCTGGACGACCTCGGCATGCCGGTGATCTACGTCAGCCAGCACGTCGAAGGACGCCCGAGCATCTACGTCGACGACGTGGCCGGCGCCCTGCACGGCACCCGGCACCTGCTCAACCTCGGCCACCGCCGGATCGCCTTCGTCCAGACGGCGGGCGCGAGCGGTTTCTCCTTCAGCTCCAACGAACGGCTGCTGGGCTACCAGCAGGCGCTCACCGAGGCGGGGGTCCCGCTCGACGACGACCTGGTGGTGTCCACGCGGGTCGGCGACAAGCGCGCCGCCGCCGAGGTGCTCGGCATGCTGCTGAGCCTGCGCGAGCCGCCCACCGCCGTCTTCGCCGAGCAGGACGAGGTCGCTGTCGCCCTCATCTGGAACCTGCGCAAGACGCAGATCGCCGTACCCGAGCGGATCTCCGTCCTCGGCTTCGACGACCAGCCGCTGGCCGACTGGTTCGACCTGTCCACGGTCGCCCAGTCGCCGTCGGACATGGGGCGAGAGGCCGGGGAGCTGGCGCTGAAGCTCATCGACGACTCCGGGGCGGCCCAGGAGCGGCATGTCGTACTGCCGACGTATGTGATCCCGCGGGCCACGACCGCGCCGGTGGCCAGGGCCTGGGACGAGGGGGAGCGGGGCGGCGAGCAGGTGCGCGAGTGACGTGCGCCCCCTCGGAAGAACCGGCTGATCAATCCTTGAGGGCGAAGAACCGCATCGGGGAGTTCGCCTCGAAACCGATGCGCGGATAGACGGGCGCTCCGGCGGCGGTGGCGTGCAGGGTCGCCCGGGTCAGTCCGGTGGCCCGGCCGCCCTCGCACAGGGCCTTCCTCGTCACCGCCTCCCCGTATCCGCGGCGCTCCCACTCCGGGTCGGTCGCGACGAGCAGCACGAAGAGGCGGCCGTCGGCCTCGACGGTGGCGGCGCAGGTCACGGGGGTGCCGTCGGCGCGCACGCCCAGGTAGGCGTACACCTGGCTCTTCCACAGCGAGGAGCGGCCCAGACCGTCACGGCCGTCCTCCAACGGGAAGCCGTAGGCGCGCGCGTTGATGTCGGCGAAGGCGCGCAGCTGATCGTCCGTGGTCACGCGGACGA
Source organism: Streptomyces africanus (assembly GCF_030816955.1). NCBI lineage: Bacteria > Bacillati > Actinomycetota > Actinomycetes > Kitasatosporales > Streptomycetaceae > Streptomyces > Streptomyces africanus. Next base: position 5,018,055 of record NZ_JAUSYP010000001.1, read on the forward strand.
ACGTCAGGTCGGGGTGGGCGGGTTCGGGCAGTGGCGGCAGATCCCCCGCCATGCCCGTCCCGGCGAAGGCGTGCACGAGCCCGGCTCGCTCGGCGGCGCCCCCGAGCCCCGCACGCGCCTCCTCGTCCAGCAGATCCTCGAAGACCCACAGAAAACCGGGGCGCTTCTTCGCCCGCATGATCTCCGCGACCTCGTCCAGCCGCTGCTTCAGCAGCCCGGCGGTGGTGCCGGGTTCGGTCAGCGTGACGCAGTTCCAGAAGGCGAACCGGCAGTCGGCCCAGCGGACGGCGATCCCGGGCAGATCGCGGACGTCCGCCTGCGGATCCCGGTCGAGCACCATGACCCGCCACACCGTGGCGAGCTGTTCCACCGATTCGATCGAGTCCGTGAGATCGCGCATGACATTCCCCCCAGGTCGGCGGTGGAGCACGGGAGTTGCCCGGTCCAGTACACGTACTGCCCTTCCGGGGGCCGCCTCATCCCGCCCGTACGGCAGGCCGGCATCTTCCAGCGTCCTGTGGCCGGGCCGGGTGTTACTCGCTCCTCGCTTCCCAGGGCAGCCGATGCTGCGGGGTCCGGGCCAGGCAGGAACGGAGATCGTCCCGGTCGAAGGGGCGCCCGGTGAGGAGCAGGGTTCGCGCGTAGCCGTCCAGCGATGCGATGAGGGCGTCCGGAAGCCCTGCCGCTCTGGGCAGTTCCCATACGCCCGTCATGGCCCGGTCCACCTTGTCGGGGTTGACCGGCAGGTGGGTGTGCAGCTCCCACGGCGGAACGTCGTTGAGCCGGCTTCGGTCCGGCCGCCCGAGCAGTCTCCTGCCCGCTCGCTCCAGCGTGCGCAGTACCGCCAGTTCCGATACGCCCATGAGTGTCGCTGTCACCTCTGCCATCGCTCCCCCTGCCAGTGATCCGGAGTCTCGGTCCTCTCCGACCCTGGTCGACATCTACCACGGCTCAACGCACTGGAGAGAGAATCTCCGCAAGTTGGCACATATGACTGAATTGCTTATGAGGGAATGATCGGCCTGCGCCGGTGATGTGACACTGAGGACGTGCCTGAAAACGCTTCGCCGATCACCGCTTCCGCAGGTGGGGAAGGGCCCTGGGCGTCGTCCGTCAAGGACCCCAACCTCAGCGCATCCCCCGAACCTGGCGCCCCGGGAAACGTCCCACCGGGTGAGGATCTTGATCTGCGTATCGGCTGGGATCGTTTCGAGAAGCTCGTCCTGGCGGTGTCGCGCAGGGTACGGGGCCTGAGGGACGTCAAGTTTCGCCGCTACGGTGTTCAGGGACAGGCGCAGTACGGCATCGACCTCGCCGGTCGAGAGCCGGACGGCAGCTACACCGTCATCCAATGCAAGGACTATCTCGCCTTCACGGCCGGTGACCTGCGGGCAGCCGTGGACGTCTTCACGACCGGTCGGCGCCCGTTCGATGCGCACCGTCTGATCATCGCCACCTCGGCTTCCACGCAGGCCACACAGGTGGCCGACGAGCTTGCCAGGCTTCAGAACGCGCACCCCGACCTGGACTTGGACCTGTGGGGCTCCGAGCAGATCAATGACTTCCTGCGCTCCCAGGGTGACGTGGTCGCCCGGTTCTGGACCCGCGAGACGGCGGAGACCTTCTGCACGGGGGCACCCCTGCCGGGGGTCCCCGTACCGCTGCCCGACCGGCAGGAGCAGGCGGAGCGGATCCTCGTCGGCCCGTTGAAGACGAACGACGTGGCACCGATCCTCCGGCAGGCGGATGCCCAGCGATCGACAGCACCCGAGGAGTCCGCCCGTCTGTACGGGGAGCTGGCGAACCGGCTTCACGACGCGGGTTTCCGCGGACACGCCGTGACCATGCGGGGTAAACAGCTTGACGCCCTGGAAGAAGCCCGGCTCATTGATCAGGCGATCGACCTCGCGGCGCATCTCGCGGTCACGGCTCTCCACTTCGGAGAGCGCGACGAGCCGAAGAGTCTCATGCACCGTATCGAGAAACTGGCTGCTCAAGCGGTGGCCAGCGGGACGGAGCAGTCAGCAGGCACACAGCGGCACGCCCACCTGGTTCGCGCTGCTGTCCGAAGCGTTCTCCATCCGCTCGGCACCTTCGATGCCTTGAAGACGGCCCTGGAGCAACCCTCGGCGGAGGAGCCCGCCTACCAGCCGCTGCTGGTGCTCCTGCTCGCCGAGCATCTGCTGGCCTCGGACCCGGGCCGATTGCCGGCTTTGGACGCACTCGTCAGCGCCGCGGTCGCTCACGCCGACGCGCAGCCGATCGCTCGAGTCACCGAGGACGCTGTCATCCGGTTGCGTTTGGTGCGGGCCGAGTATGCCGCCGCCGAGCGCAAGGAACTCAAGCGACTTGCCCGACGTCACCTCGTGTCCGGTCGGCACGCGGCCTTGATCAACGCGCGTGAGGGCCGGCGGTGTGCCCTTGAAGGGCTGGCCGAAGAGGCCCTGGAGAGCTGGCGTGATGCGGTCTATGACGCCATCCACGCGGGGATGGCGGAGGACGCCGCCGACTGGCTCTATGCCGTCCGTGCCGTGAACGCGCAGTACGGACCGTTCACTTCGGACCTCGATGACGAGCACCGGCTGGCACAGGCCCTCCGCGCGACGGGGACGGGACGCCTGCTGGACCGTATGCGCTCCTTCCGTGAGCACGCCTTGTCCGCCAAGGTGAGGGACAAGCCCGTCGAGGCGGCCCTGTCCGCCCGTCGCTGGCTGACCGACACGGTCATCACCGGAAACTGGGCGGGCGAATTCGAGGCACTGGAGTTCCTGGGAGACCTCTACCGCGACAGCCGCGAGCCGAAGCTGGCTGCCCGGTACTACCAGCGCGCGGGCAGAGCCAAGAAGCTCAGGGAACTCGCCACCACCGTGGGCGACCTCAAGCTCCCGCTGGGGCCCTTCACCGGTGCACCCTGGTGGATGCTGCAGGCTCGCGCGGCGCTCGTCGAGGCACAGGCGGACCTGATCGATGACGAGACCGCCGGCACCCTGCTGGGCACATTGACGGTACTGGCCGAGCGCGGCAGAGCGGGTGAGCTGGTGGACTCTCCCTTTCACAACCTCACCCACCAGGTCACCCGCAGCGCCTGCGTTCTCGCGGCGCGAGGAACACCCGAACAGGCCCTGGCCCTCCTGGCCCTTCTGGCTCCCGATGTGCCACGTGAGCCCCATCAGTACCGTCATTCCGACGACTTCCATGCGACCGCCTGCGTCGCCATCGCCAAAGCCCATCCGGACGCCGTGATGACGGCGTTGACAAGGCTCTTCGACCTGGCGGAAGGCGGGGCGGACAAGGCACTGGAACTGGTCGTGGACGACGAGGTGGTCAGTCTGCTGGCAGCGCGAAAGGAGGGCGTACCACCCGTCAGTCGATCTGCCGCCGGTGATGCATTGTCCGAGGGCGACTTGAACGAACTGCGCACCCGAGTAGGTCGTCTGGACGACAGTGGGCTGTACCTGGCTGACGTCGCGCGATCCTTGGTCGATCCTGGGCATGACGCCGTGCGGAAGCGGGCGGAGCAGGCACGGGACCGTATCCTCCAACGTCCTGACCCCGAACCCGGCCGCGCCGAGTTCGGCACGAGACTGGTTCCTGATTCCTATCTGCTCGGCTGCCTCGATGCTCAGGTCCGTACCGTGTGTCTCGACAAGCTCATGGCTATCGCAAGCGACGGCCGTGAAGTGGCCACGACCAGGCGAGACGCCCTCATCGGGATCCGCAATCTGGTGGTCGACCTGCCTGCCGACCTGCAACGGCAGGTGTTCGACAAAGCGCAGGGCTTCGTACTCGGACAGCAGGACGGCAGCTACCTGGACGACGAAGCGACCGGTACGCCACACCCACTCAGCTCCGTCAAGATCTCCATGGGATCCGCGTCACTGCGGGGAGAAGCGCTGCTTCTGGCCGCCGCGTCGGCTACTACCCCGGAAGCTCATGCATGGGTCCGCGACCAAGCGGTCGGCCTGCTGTCCAGCGGGGATCGCGCCGATCTTCATGCCGCCGCAGTCACCATGACCCGGCTTGCGAGGGACGTAGCTGCCGACGTCGACGCCAACCTCATGGGGACGCACGGCCATGTCGGTGTCCGCCAGGCCAGCGCGGTGCTGTGCCTACGGCACCCGGCCCGTTACCGGGATACGGCCGTGCGTCTGGCGAAGGACAGCGAGTACCGGGTCCGGCGGACACTGGCGGAAGCGGCGGCCCAGGCTGATCCGGAAGCATCCGAATTGGCCACAGAGATCCTGGAGATCCTCGCCCACGACCCTCGACACAGCGTCCGCGTTGCGGCCCTCCCCGGCTGACTCGGGGTTCCCCGAAGTCGCCAGGCGTGCTCGATCGACCGACGAGGTGCCCGGCACGTGCGGCCCCGTGTTCACCGCCCAACGGAGCCGTCCCGTTGGGCCCGTCGCCGTGCGGTGGCGACATCGCGCATGGTCAGCAGAAAGCGCCGGACCGTGGCCAGCTCCTGCTCCTCGAAGGACCGCATCTCGGCGACCATCTCGTGGATCAGCGGCCCGAAGAACGACCAGCCCAGGGTGACGGCCTCGTCCTGGACGACCAGCAGCACCCGCCGGCGGTCGCGGGTGTCCCGTTCCCGGCGCACGAGCCCCAGCCGCTCCAGCCGGTCGACCACGGCAGTGGTCGATGCCGAGTTCACCCCCAGCTGCGCTCCGAGCCATCCAGGGGTGGCCCGCACGCCCTCCCGGCCGGCGTCCAGCAGGTGGATCAGCGCGCGCACATCCGTGGCATGAAGCCCCTCGCGGCCGGCGAAATCGGCAGCGAGAAGGTCCAGTTCCACCGTGACGGCCCGCAGCAGATGGACCAGTTGAAGGCCGGGATCCTGGTCGTCCACGCTTTCACTCCCGTAATATCTCGACAGTCGAGATTATCGATGACCGAGTAATCATAGGCGGGGGTATGGACCATGGCTGACGAGGCGGTCTTCTTCGCGGCGTACGACGCCGTCCTGCGGCAGTGGCCCGTCGAGGTCCGCAGCGTTGACGTGCCGTCCCCCTACGGCAGCACCCGGGTCCAGATCTGCGGCCCTGAGGGCGGCGCTCCGATCGTGCTCCTGCCCGGCGGCGGAGCGACCTCGGTGGTCTGGTTCGCCACCGTCGGAGCCCTGGCCCGCGCCCATCGGGTGTACGCCGTCGACCTGATGGGCGACATCGGCCGCAGCGTGCACGACGGGGCGCCCCTGCGCGGCGCCGGCGACCTGGTGGCATGGCTCGACACGCTCTTCGACAAGCTGGACCTGGACGGGGCACACCTGTGCGGCCACTCCTACGGCGCCTGGATCGCCCTGAACTACGCGCTGCACGCGCCCCACCGGCTCGGCAGACTCGCGCTGCTCGACCCGGCCAACTGCTTTGCCGGCATGAGTGCCCGGTACCTCATGCACGGGCTGCCGATGCTGCTGAAGCCCACCGTGCAGCGCGTGCGGGCCTTCCACCGCTGGGAGACCGGCCGCACCCCCGAGGACCCGGTGTGGCGGGCGTTCCTGGACAGCACCGCCACCGCCCGGCGGTCGAAGGTCGTCGCCATGCGACGCCCGAGCGCACAGCAGTTGCGGGCCTGCACCGTCCCGGCCCTGGTACTCCTGGCCGAACACAGCCGGGTTCACGACGTGCCACGGGTGGCGGCCGCCGCACGCCGACTCCTGCCCGAGGCGAGCGTCGTCACCCTGCCCGACGCCTCCCACCACTCGATCCCCACCGAGCGACCCGCCGAACTCAACCGCCTGCTGTCAGAGTTCCTGACCTGAGCAGGGCGAGCGGTCACACAAACAAGGGCGGAGCCCCAAGCTCCGCCCCACCCCGGGAATCTGCGCTCACGGCCACACAAGGCAATAAGGCTGATGCCCCGCCTCATGCAACCGATGCGAGAAGTCCTGCCACTCATGCAGCAGTTGGTACACATTGAACGCGTCCCGAGGACCGCCCCGGTCCGGGACCGTCGACCAGATGAAGGCCGCCGCGCCCACCGCCTCCTCGCCGATGCCCCGCAGGGGGTCGACGACGGTCATCGGGAGTTTGACCACCGCGTAGTCGGGGTGCAGGACGACCAGTTCCAGGGGCGGCACCTTGTGCAGGGGGACGCCCTCGATGCCCGTCAGGACCATCGCCGCCATGGTCTCCGGCTTGATCTTCGTGAACATGCCGTTCATGCCGAGCTCGTCGCCGCCGAGTTCCTCGGGACGCATCGAGATCGGGACGCGGGCCGCGGTCGCGCCGTCGGGCGCGCCGAAGTACTTGTACGTCACCCCCACCCGACCACCATTCCTGCTCCCCGTCCGAAGATCGTCCATCCGGCGTTCAGTACGGCGGTCGAGCCGGTCCGGTTCACTCGGCAGCCCCTGCGTCTGACGTGCTTCCTGCGTGTCCTCCGCTTCGCGCCGGTGCCTTCCCCGCCGGGCACGTCGAGGACCCAGGTCATCAGTCCCCTCGCCCAGTCCGCCACCGCGATGCATATCTCCACCCGACTGCTTTTCTAGGACGCGTCGCCCCCGCCGCGCAACCCGATCATCGTGTCAGTGACCTCCCCCGCGGTCGCTCGCCGAAACGTGCGGTGAAGCTTCTGCCCGCGGGATCTTCGCAGCCTCCGACCACCCCGGGCCGTTTGAGCTGTGTGTATCACGCCCCAGTCTCGCAGACGACAGAGGTTCGGGGACCGGTTGCCGGGCACTGTCCTACCCTGAACAGGTCACTCACACCCGGATCCCGACGACGTCGGAGAAGGTCGGAGAAGTCGCAGGTCATGAGCGAACTGGCATATCCGTATGAAGCACCGGCCTCGCAGGCTCTGTTCGACCGTGCGGCGGCCGTCACACCCGGTGGCGTGAACTCGCCGGTGCGGGCCTTCCGTGCCGTCGGCGGCACACCGCGGTTCATGGTGTCCGGCAAGGGGCCGTATCTGACCGATGCCGACGGGCGGGAGTACGTCGACCTCGTGTGTTCCTGGGGGCCCATGATCCTCGGGCACTCGCACCCGGAGGTCATCGCCGCCGTGCAGGACGCCGTCGCCCGCGGTACGTCCTTCGGTACGCCCGGTGAGGGCGAGGTCGCGCTCGCCGAGGAGATGGTCGCGCGGATCGAGCCGCTGGAGCAGGTGCGGCTGGTGTCCAGCGGCACCGAGGCGACCATGTCCGCGATCCGGCTCGCGCGCGGGTTCACCCAGCGCAGCAAGGTGATCAAGTTCGCCGGGTGCTACCACGGGCACGTCGACTCGCTGCTCGCCGCCGCGGGCAGTGGCGTCGCCACCTTCGCCCTGCCCGACACCCCCGGTGTCACCGGCGCCCAGGCCGGCGACACCGTCGTCCTGCCCTACAACGACCTCGACGCCGTGCGCGCCGCCTTCGCCGCCCACCCCGGCGAGATCGCCTGCGTGATCACCGAGGCCTCCCCGGGCAACATGGGCGTCGTACCGCCCGCGGAGGGCTTCAACCAGGGGCTGAAGGACCTGTGCGCCGAGCACGGCGCCCTCTACATCTCCGACGAGGTCATGACCGGGTTCCGGACCAGCCGGGCCGGGTGGTACGGGATCGACGGGGTCCGGCCCGACCTCATGACCTTCGGCAAGGTCATGGGCGGCGGCTTCCCGGCCGCGGCCTTCGGCGGGCGTGCGGACGTGATGGCTCACCTCGCTCCGGCCGGGCCCGTCTACCAGGCCGGCACCCTGTCCGGGAACCCGGTGGCCACCGCGGCCGGGCTCGCCCAGCTGCGTCTCCTCGACGACGCCGCCTACGACCAGGTCAACGCCGTGTCGAAGCAGATCCAGGGGCTCGTCACCGAGGCGCTGACCAAGGAGGGCGTCGCGCACACGCTGCAGAACGCCTCCAACATGTTCTCCGTGTTCTTCACCGACCGGCCCGTGCGCACCTACGAGGACGCCAAGGCGCAGGAGTCCTTCCGCTTCACCGCCTTCTTCCACTCGCTGCTCGCGGACGGCGTCTACCTGCCGCCGTCGTCCTTCGAGTCCTGGTTCGTCTCCACCGCGCACGACGAGCGGGCCGTGCAGCGGATCGCCGACGCCCTCCCGGCGGCGGCCCGAGCCGCCGCGGAGGCCACGGCATGAGCGACGAGACGACCCACGACACGAACGGCGACCTCACCGTCGTCCACGTCATGCGGCACGGCGAGGTCGCCAACCCGGACGGCATCCTCTACGGGCGGCTGCCCGGCTACCACCTCTCCGAGCTGGGCCGGCGCATGGCCGACCGGGTCGCCGAGCACCTCGCGTCCCGCGATGTGACGTACGTCGTCGCCTCGCCGCTGGAGCGGGCGCAGGAGACGGCGGAGCCGATCGCCAAGGCGCACGGTCTCGACCTCGCCACCGACGAGCGGCTGATCGAGGCCGAGAACATCTTCCAGGGCGAGACGTTCGGCGTCGGGGACGGGGCGCTGCGCAAGCCCGGCAACTGGAAGCACCTGGTCAATCCGTTCCGGCCGTCCTGGGGCGAGCCGTATGTCGACCAGGTCGTGCGGATGATGAACGCGCTGAGCGCCGCGAAGGACCGGGCCCGGGGCCACGAGGCCGTCGTGGTCAGCCATCAGCTGCCGATCTGGATCGTCCGGTCGTACGTCGAGCGGCGGCGGCTCTGGCACGACCCGCGCAAGCGGCAGTGCACGCTCGCCTCGCTGACGACCTTCACGTACCGGGGCGACAGGATCGTTTCCGTCGGCTACACCGAGCCGGCCCGCGATCTCGTCCCGGCGCATCTCCTCGCCGGTGCCAAGCCGGTGAAGGGGAAGGCCAAGGCGTTCGGCGCGTAGACCCTTTCTGTTGGCTTCTGACGGCCTCGTTACGGAATCTGCAAATATCAGCGGAACCTCCTCGTTCATCACGTCCTCTGACTGGGTGACCACCAGAGAACGTGATGAACGGGGATGCAATGCGCCCTTACTCCCGCAGGGGAATGCTCGGAATCGGCGCGGGGGCCGCGGCGGCGGTCTCGCTCGCCGGGTGCGGCGGACTCACCGGGTCGGACGAGTCCAGCCACGCCGACGGTTCCGGGGAATCCGCCCAGGGCGGGTCGAAGCCGAAGCCGGCCGCCCGGCCCATCGGCGACGGCTCCACCGCCTACACCGGCAAGCAGCCCCACCAGCCCGCCAAGCCCGAGCCGCTGGAGCCGGGCCAGACCCCGCCGCAGTTCGTCGTCTTCTCCTGGGACGGCGCCGGCGAGGTCGGCAACGGCCTCTTCCCGCGCTTCCTGGACCTCGCCAAGGAGCACGGCGCGAGCATGACCTTCTTCCTGTCCGGGCTGTATCTGCTGCCCGAGTCGAAGAAGCGCCTCTACGACCCGCCGAACAACCCGCGCGGCGCCTCCGACATCGGTTACCTCACCGACGAGCACGTCAAGGAGACGCTGAAGAACGTCCGCCGGGCCTGGCTGGAGGGCCACGAGATCGGCACGCACTTCAACGGGCACTTCTGCGGCGAGGCCTACGGCTCGGTCAAGAACTGGACGCCCCGGCAGTGGCGCAGCGAGATCGACCAGGCGAAGTCCTTCGTGAAGGAGTGGCGCACCAACACCGGCTGGACCGATATGCCGTCGCTGCCGTTCGACTACGACAAGGAGCTCGTCGGCGGCCGGACGCCCTGTCTGCTCGGCCAGGACAACCTGCTGCCCACCGCCCGCGAGCTGGGCTGGCGCTATGACGCCTCCTCGCCCGGCGGCCGCCAGGTCTGGCCGGTGAAGCGGCAGGGGATCTGGGACCTGCCGCTGCAGCAGATACCTTTCCCCGGACGTGGCTTCGAGGTCCTCTCCATGGACTACAACATGCTGGCGAACCAGTCGATCAGCACCACGAAGGCCCCGGCGCACAACTACCCGGGCTGGCGGCAGCAGTCGGCCCAGGCGTACATCCAGGGATTCAAGCGGGCATACGAGACGAATCGGGCACCTCTCTTCATAGGCAACCACTTCGAGCAGTGGAACGGCGGCATCTACATGGACGCCGTGGAAGAGGCCTTCACATACATCGCGCGGGAGAAGGAGAAGGGCGCGGATGTGCGTCTCGTCTCCTTCCGGCAGTTCACCGACTGGCTGGACGTGCAGAAGCCCGAGGTGCTCGAAAAGCTCCGCACGCTGGAGGTCGGGCAGCAACCGGCCGGTGGGTGGAAGGGGTTCGTCGAGAAGGCCCCGCAGGGTGCCGGGACACCCTCCCGGAACGCCGCCTGAAATGCGGTTTTCCGCCCGCAAGGGGGGTGGGCGAGAGCCTCGGAACGGACATGCGAAACTTTTCACATGAGTGCCGCCAGCCGCGCCCCCCTGCGTTCGAACCGCTCGATCCGCACGGCCCGCTCGACCCGGGTCCGTCGCCGCGCCGCCCTGACTGCCGGTGCCGCCGTGGCGGCGCTGCTCGTCACCGCGTGCGGCTCCGGCGGCACCTCCGGCGGGGGCGGCAACACCAACTTCGTCACCGGCACCGACGGCATCTCAACGGTCGCCGAGGGCGAGCGCACCCCCGCCCCCGACCTGTCCGGCAAGACCATCGCCGGCAAGACCCTCGACGTCGCCGACTACAAGGGCAAGGTCGTCGTCCTCAACGTGTGGGGGTCCTGGTGCAACCCCTGCCGCGCCGAGGCCAAGTACTTCGCGAAGGTCTCCAAGGAGTACGCCGGCAAGGGCGTGCAGTTCGTCGGCATCAACACCCGTGACACCTCCACCGGCGCGGCGCTCGCCTTCGAGAAGGACTGGGGCATCACCTACCCCAGCCTCTACGACCCGACCGGCAAGCTGCTGCTGCGCTTCGACAAGGGCACCCTCAACCCGCAGGCCATCCCCTCCACCCTGATCCTCGACCGGGACGGGAAGATCGCGGCCCGCTCGCTGTCCGCCCTCAGTGAGGAACGGCTTGTGAAGATGCTCAAGCCGGTCGTCGCCGAGAAGTGAGCGGAGCAGTGACGTGAGCGCGCTCACCCTCGCCGCGGTAGCGGACCCCAACGGCACGGTGCTCAACGGCGCCCTGCTGGTGGCCCTGCCCATCGCCCTGCTCGGCGGACTCGTCTCCTTCTTCTCGCCCTGCGTGCTGCCGCTCGTACCCGGCTACCTCTCCTACGTCACCGGAGTCAGCGGCACCGACCTGGCCGAGGCCCGGCGCGGCCGGATGGTCGCCGGGGCCTCGCTGTTCGTGCTCGGCTTCACGGCCGTCTTCGTCTCCGGCGGGGCCTTCTTCGGGTACTTCGGCCAGACGCTCCAGGCGGAGCGGGGCGTGCTGTCCAAGGTGCTGGGCGTCTTCATGATCCTCATGGGCGTCTTCTTCATGGGCCTGATGCCCTGGCTGACCCAGCGCGAGTTCCGTTTCCACCGGAAGCCGGCCGCCGGTCTCGTCGGCGCCCCCGTGCTCGGCGCGCTGTTCGGCATCGGCTGGACGCCCTGTATCGGCCCGACGCTGGCCGCTGTCCAGACCCTCGCCCTGAACCAGGGCAGCGCGGGTCGCGGGGCGGTACTGACCATCGCGTACTGTCTGGGCCTGGGCGTGCCCTTCGTGCTTGCCGCGGTCGCGTTCCGCAAGGCCCTCGGCGCCTTCGGGTGGATCAAGCGCCACTACGTCTGGGTGATGCGGATCGGCGGCACCATGATGATCGTGACCGGTCTGCTGCTGCTGACCGGCGCCTGGGACCGCATCGTGCAGGAGATGCAGGTCTGGTCCGACGGCTTCACTGTGGGGATCTGATCGATGAGCAAGACCACCGCCTCCGACCCGGCCCCGACCGCCGCCGAGGACCAGGAGCTGGGCGACGCCGGCTCCCAGCTGTCCACTGCCCCCACGGAGGACGCGCCCAACCTGCCCTCCCTGGGCGTCATCGGCTGGATCCGCTGGTTCTGGCGGCAGCTGACCTCCATGCGGGTCGCGCTGCTGCTGCTCCTGCTGCTCTCCCTCGGCGCGATCCCCGGCTCGCTGATCCCGCAGTCCGGCCAGGACGAGACGAAGGTCGCCGACTTCCGCAAGGGCAACCCCACCCTCGGGGACATTTACGACAAGCTCGGCCTGTTCCACGTCTACAGCTCGGTGTGGTTCTCCGCGGTCTACATCCTGCTGTTCATCTCCCTCATCGGCTGCATCGTCCCCCGCACCTGGCAGTTCGTGGGCCAGCTGCGCGGCCGCCCGCCCCGCGCGCCCCGGCGGCTGAACCGGCTGCCCGCCCACACCACCTGGCGCACCACGGCCGAACCCGAGCAGGTCCACACCGCCGCCCTGGCCCTGCTGAAGAAGCGCCGCTTCCGCGCCCACCTCGCCGGTGACGCCGTCGCCGCCGAGAAGGGCTACCTGCGCGAACTGGGCAACCTCGTCTTCCACATCGCCCTCATCGTGCTGCTGGTCGCCTTCGCCTGGGGCCAGCTGTACAAGTCCGAGGGCAACAAGCTGGTCGTCGAGGGCGACGGCTTCTCCAACACCCTCACCCAGTACGACGACTTCAAGTCCGGCAACCTCTTCACGTCCGACGATCTGGTGCCGTTCAGCTTCAACCTGAAGAACTTCACCGGCACCTACGAGCGCACCGGCCCCAACAAGGGCACCCCTCGCGTCTACCAGGCCGACCTCACATACAGCGACGGCCCCTACGGCAAGGACGAGAAGACCACCGTCAAGGTCAACCACCCGCTGCAGATCGGCGACGCCAAGGTCTACCTGGTCAGCCACGGCTACGCCCCGGTCATCACCGTCCGCGACGCCAAGGGCAAGGTCGTCTACGACGACGCCGTGCCGCTGCTGCCGCTCGACGCCAACGTCACCTCCTCCGGCGTCGTCAAGGTCCTCGACGGCTACCGCAACCCCGAGGGCAAGAAGGAACAGCTCGGCTTCAACGCGTTCTTCGTGCCGACCTTCGGCGGCGCCGCCAGCGGCACGATGCTGTCGCAGTTCCCCGCGCTGGACTATCCGGTGCTCGCGCTGTCCGCCTACCACGGCGACCTGGGGGCCGACTCCGGCATCCCGCAGAGCGTGTACCAGATGGACAAGACCAACATGAAGGAGTTCAAGGACTCCAAGGGCAAGCTGTTCAAGAAGCTGCTGCGCCCCGGCGAGACCATGAAGCTCCCGAACGGCGCCGGTTCGGTCACCGTCGGCAAGGACGTCAAGGAGTGGGCCGGCTTCCAGGTCGTCCAGGAGCCCGGCGGCGGCTGGGCCCTCGCCGGGGCCCTCGCGGCCATCGGCGGCCTCGCCGCCTCCCTGTTCATCCAGCGCCGCCGCGTCTGGGTGCGCGCGGTCCGGGGCGCCGACGGCGTCACCGTCGTGGAGATGGCCGGCCTCGGCCGCAGCGAGTCCGCCAAGGTCCCCGAGGAGCTCGGCGAGCTCGCCGGGATCCTCTACGACCAGGCACCGGCCGCGCCCGGCCCGGACGACCCCGCAGATTCCCCCGACACCGACCAGGAGCCGGGTACCGAAACCCCCGTACCTGCCGAAGGGGCTGAGAAGTGACTCTCGCCGCCGCCACCAACGAAAACCTCGCGAACATCAGCAATGTGCTGATCTACTCCGCGATGGCCGTCTACACCCTGGCGTTCTTCGCGTACATCGCCGAATGGCTCTTCGGCAGCCGCAGCAAGGTCGCCAAGACCGCCGCCGCACTCACCGCCGAGAAGGCCGAGGCGAAGAAGACGCCCGCCGTCACCGTGAACCAGGCCGGCGGCACGGCCGTCCTGGAGCGGCCCAAGGTCACCGTGCGGGCGGGGGCCGGTCAGCGGGACGTGCCGGACGGGCCCGGGGCGCACGGCGGTGACGAACAGGGCGACCTGTACGGCCGGATCGCCATCTCCCTCACCGTGCTCGCCTTCCTGATCGAGCTGGGCGGCGTCATCGCCCGCGCGGCCTCGGTGGAGCGGGCGCCGTGGGGCAACATGTACGAGTTCAACATCACGTTCTCCACGGTCGCCGTCGGCGTGTACCTCGGGCTGCTGGCGCTGAAGAAGAACGTTCGCTGGCTCGGCCTGTTCCTGATCACCTCGGTCCTGCTGGACCTGGGCCTGGCGGTCACGGTCCTCTACACCGCCAGCGACCAGCTGGTCCCGGCCCTGCACTCGTACTGGCTGTACATCCACGTCTCCACGGCGATCTTCTGCGGCGCGGTGTTCTACGTCGGCGCGGTCGCCACGATCCTGTACCTCTTCAAGGACTCCTACGAGAACAAGCTCGCGAGCGGCGGCACGCCCGGCACCTTCGCGACGTCCGTCCTGGAGCGGCTGCCCTCCTCCGCCTCCCTGGACAAGTTCTCCTACCGCGTCAACGCGGCCGTCTTCCCGCTGTGGACGTTCACGATCATCGCGGGCGCCATCTGGGCCGGTGACGCCTGGGGCCGCTACTGGGGCTGGGACCCGAAGGAGACCTGGTCCTTCATCACCTGGGTCGCCTACGCCTGTTACCTGCACGCCCGCGCCACCGCGGGCTGGAAGGGCCGCAAGGCCGCCTACCTGGCCCTGATCGCCTTCGGCTGCTGGCTGTTCAACTACTACGGCGTGAACATCTTCGTGTCCGGCAAGCACTCCTACGCGGGCGTCTAGCCCCGTACCGTCGAAGGCCGGTTCCCGCGACGTGAGTCACGGGAACCGGCCTTCTTCGTCGCTCAGGGCCTGCCGGCCGCGCCCTTCACGATGTCCCGGAGCCGCTCGGCGTACAGCCGCATGTTCTTGTACGCGATGTCCGTGTCCGGGTAACGGGCGGCGAACCACAGGCCCTCGTGGAGGCGGGTGATCCAGGCGCAGACCTGGTCCCCGTAGGACACCCTGAGGAGCCCGTACGCCTTCTGGTCCGTCCAGTGGTCGGAGCCGGGGATGTCGCGGGTGTCGACGAACGAGACGATCGAGTACAGGTCGGGGGAGGTCGGGCGGAAGTCGCTGCCGAGGAGGTGGAGGACGCGGGCCAGGGGGATGCGGGCCAGCCGGCGGTTGGCCTGGAGGGCGGCGCGTACGGTGCGCAGGGCGCTCGGGAAGTCGACGGCTTCGGACATGGGAATCTCGATCGGGGCGCCGCCCACGTACCAGCCGACCGACTGCGACCACTGGGACTTCACCCGGGTGTGGAACGGCACGACCGTGCGGTAGACGGGTTCGCCGCCGATCTCGTGGACGATCAGGGCGGAGGCCGCGAGGACACCGACCAGGCTCCCGCCGTACGGGCGGCAGTACGCCTCGAACGCGGCGGCGGCGTCCGCGTCCACCATCATCTCGCGCATGAACTTCTGCGTGGGCAGTTCGCCCCCGGGTTCCAGGCCGAGGTCGACCGGGAAACTCGGCAGCCGTCCGCCACAGCGGTGGATGAACTCCCGCCAGCGGGCGACGATGTCGTGGTCCGCGTCGATGCGGTCGGCGTCCGCCCGCTCGGCCTCGCAGAAGTCGACGTAGCTGCTCACCGGCTCCGGCCCCTCGGCCCTGCCCGCGATCCCGGCCTCGTACAGCTCGTGGATCTCGGCGGGGATGCGGTGGATGGAGTAGGCGTCGACATTGCTGTGGTCGAAGGCCATGTACACGCTGGTGCAGTCGTCCCGGACGACCGCCGTATAGATGAGGTTGGGCCAGCGCAGGGCGTCGGCCGTGGTGTCGAAGCGGTCCTGGAGGTGCTGGGCCAGGGCCGCCGCGTCGGTGAAGTCGCCGACGTCCTCGCGGTGCAGGGACACGGCGGAGGGGTCGAGTGTGAAGCGGCGGATCGTGTCGCCGGGCCCGCCCGCCCAGCGGAAGCCGCTGCGCAGGGTTTCGTGGCGCAGCGTCCAGCCGCGCAGCGCCTCGCCCAGCGCGTCCAGGTCGGCCCGTCCCGGGATGTCGAACGCCGCGCCCAGCCAGGTCGGCACGAAGAGTCCGTCCTCCCGCACGGACCGGGCCGTCCGGATGTGCGACTCCTGGATGTACGCCGGTGGCCTGGAGTCTTCCGGCAGAGCCTTCGCCGTCGCGACCGTCGCCGGACTGAGTGTCCATTCGACGAGTCGCCCAGGTCGGACCTCGCAGCGCTGGATATCAGTCATTCGCACAGGGGGTCTCCGTTCGCAGGTGGGATAGACCCGACCAAACGAATGGCGAACCCGCTACCGGCGACACCCGGTGTCGCCGGTTTTTCAATGGATCGGATGGCTCCTCGAACCGAGTTACGAGCTCTGGCCGGTGCTTTCGGTTGACGCCGTCCCGGTTGCGGTGACCCGGTCGAGGTAGGTGTGAAGGGCACCCGCGCCCTCGACCATGCCCCTGGTGCGGGCCGTCAGGGCCGCCCCGCGCGCCGCGATCGCCGCCCGCAGGGCGTCGCTGCTGCCCTCCCGGCGCAGCCCCTTCAGTACCGGGCGGATCTGGTCGAAGAGGTAGTGACTGCGGCGCAGCGTGTGCACGAGCCGGGCGTCGCGCACATCGGCGGGTTCGTAGACCCGGTACCCCGTGCCGCGCTCCCGGCCCGGCGTGAGCAGCCCGGCCCCCTCCCACACCCGCAGCGCGGACGTCCGTACGCCCAGCAGCGCGGCCACCTCCCCGATGCGCAGCCCGCCGGAACGGGGCAGCGGGGCGGGCGGCTCGGCCGCCAGCAGCTCCAGGGCCTCGCTCGCGGCCCGCAGGGAGACCCGTTCCTCGTGCAGGGCGGCGTGCGCGGCGTCGACCAGGGCGAGCGCGCCCGGGACGTCCCCGTCGTGCAGGGCGCGCATGATCCGCGTCGCCGTCAGCGGCCCGTACCCCCGCATCAGGGCCCGGTACGCCAGCAGGGCGCCGCGGTGCGCGTCGGTGAAGACGCGGTAGCCGGACGCGGTCCGCTCGGCGGGCGGCAGCACTCCGGCGTCCTCGTAGTTGCGGATCTGCTGCGTCGAGACACCGGCCAGCCGGGCGAGATCGACGGGGCGGAGACGGCGTTCGTTGCTCATCGATTTGAAGGTTACGGCAGGAGAGTCACCACTGATGCCCGAAAAGCCTCAACATCGGACTTCAATGGAAGACTTGAAGGAATGGACAACAGCATCCGGGTCACCGGCGCCCGCCTCCACAACCTCAGGAACGTCTCCCTCTCCCTCCCGAAGAACAAGCTGGTCGTCCTGACCGGCCTGTCCGGCTCCGGCAAGTCCACGCTCGCCTTCGACACCCTCCACCAGGAGGGCCAGCGGCAGTACCTGGAGTCGCTGGGCATGGTCACCGGCTTCGTCAGCAAACCCGCCGTCGACTCGATCAGCGGCCTGTCCCCGTCCATCAGCGTCGACCAGCACCTCACCAACCGCAGCCCGCGTTCCACGGTCGGCACGGTCACCGAGGTGTTCACCTACCTGCGGCTGCTGTGGTCGCGGATCGGGACCCGCCCCTGCCCCGGCTGCGGCAAGAGCATCCCGCCGTCGTACGCCAACGCCGCCGAGGCCACCGCGGCCGACGACGACGCCGAGGGCGAGCAGACCCCCTGCCCGCACTGCGGCACGCTCGTGCCCGAGCTGGTGATGGGCTCCTTCTCCTTCAACAAGCCCGCCGGCGCCTGCCCGTCCTGCACCGGCCTCGGCGAGGTCATCCGGCCCGACGTACGGCGCCTGGTCGACGGCTCCCGCTCACTGGCCCAGGGCGCGGTACGGGGCTGGAACCCGAAGCTCACCGAGTGGAACCTCACCGCGCTGCGGGCCGCCGCCCGCCACTACGGCTTCACCTTCGATGCGGACGTCCCGGTCGACGAACTGGGCGAACCGCAGCGGGATTTGCTGGTCCACGGCGTCGAAAGCCCGGAGTTCCGGCGGCACTTCCCGTCGGTGGCGGCGCCGACGACCGTGGCGGCGGGCCGCTTCGAAGGGGTCGCGACCGCGCTGCTGCGGCGCTACACCGAGCGCGCCGACGACCCCGAGTACCGCGAACGGGCCGAGAAACAGGGCCTGGTGAAGCAGCCCTGCGGGGAGTGCGAGGGCAGCCGGCTGCGGCCGGAGAGCCGGGCGGTGACCGTGCGCGGACTGACGATCGTCGAGGCGGCACGCCTGCCGCTCACCGAACTCGACGGCTGGCTGGCCGGTCTGAAGGAGGGCTCGGCCGGGGACGAGTGGCTGCTCGTGGAGCCGGTCGTCGCCGACCTGGAGGAGCGGGTACGGCGCCTCGTGGACGTCGGAGTCGGCTACCTCAGCCTGGACCAGTCCACACCGAGCCTCTCCGCCGGGGAGACCCAGCGGCTGCGACTGGCCGCCCTGCTCGGCTCCGGCCTGACCGGCGTGCTGTACGTCCTCGACGAGCCGACCATCGGCCTGCACCCCTCGGACACCGCCCGCCTGATCGGCGTCCTGCGCCGCCTGCGCGACCTGGGCAACACCGTGCTGGTCGTCGAGCACGACCTGGACGTGCTGCGGGCGGCGGACCACGTGGTGGACGTCGGCCCGGGGGCGGGCCGGGACGGCGGCCGGATCGTGGCGGCCGGGACACCGCAGGAGGTGGCCCGGGCCGAGTCCTCGGTGACCGGCGCGTATCTGTCGGGCCGGCTGCCCGCGCCCGCGTCCCGTGGCCGCGGCGACAGCGCCTCGGCGCTCGTGATCCGCGGGGCCCGGGCCCACAACCTCAAGGACGTGACCGTACGGATCCCGCTGAACCGCCTGGTGACGGTCACGGGCCCGTCCGGCTCGGGCAAGTCGACGCTGCTGCTGGACATCCTGGGCCGGGCCGCCCGCCGCCGCTTCCACGGGGCGGGGGAACTCCCGGCCGAACACGACGGCATCGACGGCTGGGAGCACCTGTCCAAGGCTGTCCTCATCGACCAGGAGCCGATCAGCCGCGTCCCGCGCTCCAACGCGGCGACGTACTCGGACGTCTTCACCCCGATCCGGGAGGTCTTCGCCGCGAGCAGCGAAGGACGCCTGACAGCGGGCCGGTTCTCCTTCAACGTCCCCGGCGGACGCTGCGAACGCTGTGAGGGCGCGGGCGTGCTCAAGGTCCGGATGCACTTCCTCCCGGCCGTGGAGGTGCGCTGCCCGGCCTGCCAGGGCCGCCGCTTCCGGCCCGAGGTGCTGGCCGTGCGGTACCAGGGCTATGACATCGCCGAGGTGCTGGCGGCGACGGTGGACGAGGCGCTCGGGGTGTTCCGGGACGTGCCCAACGTGGCCGGCCAACTCCAGCGCATGGCGGACGTCGGCCTCGGCTACCTGCCGCTGGGACAGCCCGCGCCCACGCTGTCCGGGGGCGAGGCCCAGCGCCTCAAGCTGGCGAAGGAGCTGGGCCGCCGGGCCGCCGACCGGACCCTCTACGTCCTCGACGAGCCGACGACCGGCCTGCATGCGGCGGACTCCGCGCGGCTGCTGGACGTGCTCCAGCGGCTGGTGGACGCGGGGCACTCCGTCCTCACCATCGAGCACAACGTCGATGTCATGCGGGCGTCGGACTGGCTGATCGACCTCGGGCCGGTCGGCGGGGCCGGCGGGGGAGAGGTCGTGGCCGAGGGGACCCCGCGGGAGGTGGCGGCCGCCCGGGCGTCCCGGACCGGCGGATTTCTGGCTGGGTGACCTGCGCCGGGCTCTCGGGATCGCCCGCTTCCTCGGCGGCGTCGTGCCCCGTCAGCCCTGCCTCTCCAGCACCGCGTAGTCGGCGAAGCTGCGGCGGTAGCGCAGGTGCCGGGTCTCCTGGGTGTGCCTGCGCTGCCACTCCTCCACCTCGGCCGGGGCCTGGCGCGGCCCCGAACTCGCCCCGCAGTCCTCCTCCTCGCCCGAGACGCAGTACGCCTGGTACTCCGGCAGCGCCGACGCGTCCTGAACGATCGAGTAGGGCACGTACCGGAAGATCCGGCGCCCCGCCGGTTCCCCGCCGTGTTCCTGCCGCTGGTGCTGACGCAGCAGCACGTTCGCGTCCGTCACGGCACTCCCGTCGAACGCGGCCCGCGCCTTGTCCCGGCGGACGGCGAGTTCCTCACACGTCGCGCATCCCGGCACCGGCACGGGCGGCCGACTCGGATCGGCCGACAACCCTTCCCTGGAACGGTCGTTGGCCGCGCGTACGCCCGCACTGAGCCGTTCCTCCAGGGTCGCCACCCGGATCCGCTCCGGGTCCGCCTGCCACTCCCGGCCGCCGCCGACCGGGCGCAGCATCACATACGGGCCGGTCCTGTCCTGGTACTCGCCGACCTTGCGCGTCGCAGGGTCGTAGACGAGCGTTCCCGGTTCCATTCCGTGCACCTCCGTAACTCTGGGTGTACCGAGCGTTGCGCAGGGGAACAGTCCGGTTCAATGCTTGGCGTGTGACACCGGTGCACTGTCACGGAGGGGGATGCCGTGAGCCGACGGAACGGCGGGGCGGAGTCGGGGGCGAGCACGGCGGCCGTGTTCGGCGAGGTGCTGCGGCATTTCCGCGAGGCGGCGCTGCTCACGCAGGAGGCGCTGGCGAGGCAGATCCCGTGCGACCGCTCGCACGTGGCGCGGGTGGAGGCGGGCACGAGGGTTCCGCAGGAGGGTTTCGCGAAGAAATGCGACGAACTCCTTGGCACGGGTGGGGTGTTGCTGCGGTTGTGGGGGCGGATCGACTGGTATCCGCAGGTGGAGCATCCGGACTGGTTTCGGCGGCGGGCTGAGATGGACGAGGAGGCCGTTGCCTTGCGGGAGTACCAGGAGCGGGTGATTCCGGGGTTGTTGCAGACAGCGGACTACGCCCGCGCGCTGTTCAGCCGCCGTGGCGCGGATACCGAGGAGGTGGACTCACGCGTCCGGGCTCGTCTGAGCCGACAGCAACGCTTCCTGGCCGACGGCGGTCCGCTGTACGTCGTCATCCTCGACGAGAGCTGTCTGCGCAACGGTGTGGGCAGCCCGGAGGTCATGCGTGAGCAGTGCGCGCACCTGCTGGCGGTCGGGCAGCGCCGGAACATCCGCATCCAGGTGGCCCCTGCAGACGCCTTCGGGCTCGTTCGGCCCCGAGGATCCATGTCGCTGATCGAACTGGCTGACGAGCGATGGGTGTACTCGGAATCCCTGGACCGTGGCCACTTCAACAACGATCCGGCCGTCTACCAGCGGCATTCCCAGACCTATGATGTGCTCAGGGCCGACATCCCGTCAGCCCGCGAATCCGCCGCCCTGATCAGCGACGCGATGGAGGGTTACGAGCATCATGAACCGGTCCGAACTCTGCGCGGCGCACTGGATCAAGAGCAGCTACAGCGACGACAACGGCGGCAACTGCGTGGAAATAGCCCCCGTTTTCCCCGACACCGTCCCCGTCCGCGACAGCAAAAGCCCTGACGGACCGGTCCTGCTCGTGACCCGGTCCGCCTGGTCCGCTTTCCTCGCCGGCGTGTGCTGAGCTACTGCCCGCCCAGCATCTGCAGGATCCGGTTGGCCGCCTCCGCCACCGGCTGGCCCACGGCCCCGACGGCCGCGGCGATCGCGGCGACAGCCATCAGCGCACGGTGCCGTTCCTCGGGAGGCGCGGCGTCAGCCGACAGCACCGGCAGGGAATCGTCGATGAGCTGCGCGCTGGGCTGCGGAAGCTGATCGCGCAACTCGCGGACACCCTGGAGCAGTTCGGCGATGGCCAGCCGCAGGGTGGGATCCATCGCGTCGCCGGTCGCGCCGTTCTTCACGATGCCCGTGTTGCCGCTGCCGCCGTGCATGTTGACGTTGTCGCCGTAGTAGTAATTGTTGCCGCTCATGCCGCGATCCCCACGTTCCCGCTGCCGCCGTACATGTTCACGTTGTCGCCGAAGTGGTAGTTGGTGGGCGAGTTGATGGTGAGCTGCTCCACCGTCACCTGGAACTCGGTGTCGGGGTTCTCCAGTGCGCCCGCCACGTAGCCCACGAGCTGGTCGAGGTGCTGCGGGGTCCGGCTGGTGACCATGGCGGTGGACGGGCCGGCCGTCTCGATGGCGAGGACGTAGTGGGACGGCGCCGTGACCACGGAGAGCATGTCGACGAAGAAGTAGATCAGCGCCGCACCGGAGCAGATCCATACGAAGATGATCAGTCCGCCGCCGCTGCCGCTGGACTGACTACCTTCGTACGAGGACATCCCGCTGTCGCCGGCCTCGTTCGCGAGGGAGATCAGGCCGCCGATGATCGACAGGCCGATGGCCACGGCCAGGATGATCCCGGTGCGTGCGAGGAAGCGGAAGACCGCCTCCTTGCGCTTCGGACGGAGGGTGAACGTGTACACCCGCGCGATGTTCCGCAGCGGGTAGGCCGCCGCGCCGACCCATAACAGCCGCTTGCTGACGCGCAGTTCGATGTCCGTCATGGCGCGCGGCGGGGTGGAGGGCGGGGGTGGGACGTCCCACTGCCCCGGTGGCTGCCCTGTTTCCATCAAGTCCCCCTGAGAGTCGGCGAGTTCCAAGTGACAGCCGTAACTGTCCGAAGACTATTGACGACCATGCGTTGCCCGAGAGCAAGTCGTTTCACTGGGCTCAGCAGGTCTCGATCAGGCAACGTTCATGGTCATGACATCTACTTGGTGTGAAGATCCTCCTCCCATGTGTGACCGATCGAGGAGATGTGATGAGGGGTATGCCCTTCAAGACGAAGATGGCCGCCTGCGCCACCTCATTCGCGGCAGTGGCAGCGGTGATGGCGACCGCCGGCCCGGCGAATGCGGCGGAGTACACCGTCATGGACAACTGTGACGTTCCGTGGATCAACTGCTCGTACGGCGACTTGTGGCTGTTCTACAACTCGAAGGACATCGCCGTCCAGGGCGGCTACTACAAGTCGGCGTTCACGACGTTCTACGGCAACGTGTCCGACCACTGGGGTACGAGCCAGTACCAGGGTTCGTCACTGTCGACCTACCGGTACGTGTTCGGCAACGGCGGCAATGGCAACGGCCAGTACATGAAGAACAATTCGGCTTCCGTGCAGAACTGCGCCCGGGACGACAACTACCGCGTGTACTACAACTCCGGCTACGGCGGCACGTCTCAGTACTTCGCGAAGAACGGCCCTTACGGAGACTGCAACATCACCGACCTGATCTCCGCCCTGAAGAACAACAACGCCTCCTCCCACTTCGCGTAAAGCACAAGAAGGAACCCCCGTGAAGCACATCAAGCGGACCGCCGCCGTAATAGCCCTGACCGCTTCTGCCTGCCTGCTCAGCGCCTGCTCCTCCGGCACCACCCCGGACACCACGAAGAACGCGGCCGACGGCAGACCGATCGTGAACAAGGAAAACTGGCCCGAGAAGGTTCCCACCAGTGGCCTGACCAAGGATCTGACCCTTCCGCTGGAGGCGTACATGGCCTCCTACGAGGACCAGGTCACCATCGAGCAGGCCGCCAACGATCTCCAGCAGTCCTGCATGAAGGACTACGGCATCGACCTGACGCTGCCGAAGGCGGGCGCCAACCCGCCCCCCAGTGACAACGACGCCAACATCGAACGCCGTTACGGCATCACCGACCGGGCCGAGGCCGAGAAGTACGGCTACGAGCTCCCGCCGGCGCTGCGGGAGCACACCAAGCAGCCCATGCGTGATCTGTCCGGTGTCGAGGTGGAGGTCCTGACCGGCCACACCAAGCCCGAACTGCCCAAGGCTCCCGAGGGAGTCAAGGCGGGAGGCGTATTCGCCGGCCCCGGTCAGACGAAGCCGGCCCGGGCTGAGTACAACGGCAAGAAGGTGAAGACGGGCGGCTGCATCGGCTGGTCCAAGGAGCAGCTCGGCGTGCAGGAGGCCGACCCGATCACCGTGGCGCAGCTCGCCGGGGACAGCCTGGTGCAGTCGATGAAGGACGACAAGGTCGTCAAGGCCATCGCCGCGTGGTCTTCGTGCATGGACGGCAAGGGGCACAAGGGACTTGCCGACCCGTACAAGGCGATGGACCAGGGTGTCACCGACGACGGGGAGCCGTCGCAGGAGTCCATCGCTCTGGCGGTCGACGACATCGACTGCAAGAAGCAGACGGATCTGGTGAAGATCTGGTCTGGCGTGGAGTCCGCGATCCAGGACCAGCAGATCGCCGACAACGAGAGCCGGCTGACCGCCATCAAGGAGCAGCGCGGCAAGCAGATCGCCACCGCGCGCAAGCAGATGGCCGCTTCCACCCGGTGAAGGCCGGTGCAGTCGTGCCCGGATCGCGCATGGTCCGGGCACTGTGCCTGATGGCGGCGTGTGTGCTGGCCGCCGGGTGTACGGACGGCGGCGCCGACAAGGCACCCGCGCCGCAGCGGTCGGCGACTCCGAGCGCCGAGCAGAGCAGTCCGCAAGTGCGTCCCTCGCCGGTGCCTTCGGTGCACTCCGAAGGCCGCACACGTGTCCTGGAGTACGGAGACCTGACCGTACGTGCCACGCCGGAAGGCGGCGGTGTGCGTACCGAGATCCAGGTGGCCAATACCAACGAGCGAAAAGCGACGTACTCGGTCCAGATCAGCATCGCCGACGGTAAGGGCTGGACCGCGTACAACCGGTTCTGGCTTCAGGATGTCCCTCCGGGCAAAACCGGGACGGAGGACGCGGTGATCGGCTCGGAAGACATGGGTCCGGTGCCGCAGGTTCCGAAGATTTACGTGGATGAGTTCACCCCCCTCGTCGACCGAAAATAGATATCACTCTGCACGTGGTCGACGGCAGCTGGAAGACCGGGTTCGAGTACTGCGACATCAAGTCGGTCTGCAACATCGCCTGACAGCGGGTCCCACAGCGAAGCGTCCTGCCGGATCACGGTGATCCGGCAGGACGCTTCGTTTCGCGGGTCAGCCCGTGACCCACTCCAGCATGCGCCCTTCATGGACCGAGAAAGGCGCCGGGCGCCATGCTGGATCTGCGCGGTGTGACACCGTTGTGTTCCGAGAGAAGCGACTTCAGGTCACCGTGGAGCGGGAAACCAACTCCGCTCTCCAGCCTGGATATATCGACGTCTGACGCTCCTGGGCGGAGCGCGGAATAATCCCCGGGCGCGTTCTGTCGAAGCCACTCTTCAAATCGGCGCCACAGATCCCGCATGTTGTCCATCCTTGGTGGATCCCCACTGGACGTCGGCGACCCTCAGGGCTCATCCCGCTTGGGATCGTCGTCCCGCTTCTCTTCGTCGAGGGACTTCAGGAAGTCGGGGTTGTCGTCGGGCGCCACCCACTGCCGGGGACGCGGACGGCCCCCCGCCGCGGCACCCCGCTTCTTGCCGGCGATCAGCCAGGAGATCGAGCCGACGAGCGGGAACAGCAGCACGAGGATCGCCCACAGCGGCTTGGGCATGTGCCGGATCTCGTCGTCCTTCGTGCTGATGCAGTCGATGAACGCGTACACGCTCAGCGCCAGCGGCACGAGGAACATCAGTACCCGGAGCATGAGCGGCCTCTCAGCGAAAGCGGGTGGGCGGTTCAGGGCCAGGGTAGCCGCTCGGGGATACTGGACCGCATGGCTTACGACGATCTTCGCTCCCTGCTCAGGGCTCTGGAGCGCGAGGGCGACCTCAAGCGCATCAAGGCCGAGGTCGACCCGTATCTGGAGGTCGGGGAGATCGTCGACCGGGTGCAGAAGGCCGGCGGTCCCGCCCTGCTCTTCGAGAACGTACGCGGGTCGCGCATGCCGCTCGCGATGAACGTGTACGGCACGGACCGGCGCCTGCTGAAGGCGCTGGGCCTGAAGTCGTACGGCGAGATCTCGGAGCGGATCGGCGGGCTGCTGAAGCCCGAGTTGCCGCACGGGTTCGTCGGCGTGCGCGAGGCCTTCGGGAAGCTCGGCGCGATGACGCACGTACCGCCGAAGAAGGTGAAGGACGGACCCGTCCAGGAGGTCGTCCTCACCGGGGACGACGTCGACCTGGACCAGCTCCCCGCTCTGTTCACCTGGCCGAAGGACGGCGGCTCCTTCTTCAACCTGGGGCTCACCCACACCAAGGACCCGGAGACGGGCATCCGCAACCTCGGGCTGTACCGCCTCCAGCGCCACGACCAGCGCACGATCGGCATGCACTGGCAGATCCACAAGGACAGCCGGAACCACTACCAGGTGGCGGCCCGGCGCGGGGAGCGGCTGCCGGTCGCGATCGCCTTCGGGTGCCCGCCCGCCGTCACGTACGCCTCCACGGCCCCGCTGCCCGGGGACATCGACGAGTACCTGTTCGCCGGGTTCCTCGCGGGCAAGCGGATCGAGATGGTCGACTGCAAGACCGTGCCGCTCCAGGTGCCGGCGCAGGCGGAGGTCGTCATCGAGGGCTGGCTGGAGCCGGGCGAGATGCTGCCCGAGGGCCCCTTCGGCGACCACACCGGCTTCTACACCCCGCAGGAACCCTTCCCCGCGCTGAAGATCGACTGCGTGACGATGCGGAAGCGCCCGCTGCTTCAGTCGATCGTCGTGGGCAGGCCCCCGACGGAGGACGGACCGCTCGGCCGGGCGACGGAACGCTTCTTCCTGCCGCTGCTGAAGATCATCGTGCCGGACATCGTGGACTACCACCTGCCGGAGGCGGGCGGCTTCCACAACTGCGCGATCGTCTCGATCGACAAGAAGTACCCGAAGCACGCGCAGAAGGTCATGCACGCCATCTGGGGCGCGCACATGATGTCGCTGACCAAGCTGATCGTGGTCGTCGACTCCGACTGCGACGTCCACGACCTGCACGAGGTCGCCTGGCGGGCGCTCGGCAACACGGACTACGCCCGCGACCTGAGCATCGTCGAGGGGCCGGTCGACCACCTCGACCACGCCTCCTACCAGCAGTTCTGGGGCGGCAAGGCCGGAATCGACGCGACGAAGAAGTGGCCCGAGGAGGGCTACACGCGTGACGGCGGCTGGCCCGACATGGTGGAGTCCGATCCGGAGACGGCGGCGAAGGTGGACCGCCGCTGGAAGGAGTACGGCCTGTGACTTCCGCTTCCGCCTCGATCCCGCAGCCGGGACGCACGAAGGCGTTCCTCCGGCTGGTGATGATCGAGCACTCGGTCTTCGCGCTGCCCTTCGCCTACATCGCCGCCCTGACCGCGATGTACCAGTGGGACAAGAACGTCCACTGGGGCCGGCTGCTGCTGGTCACCATCTGCATGGTCGGCCTGCGGACCTTCGCGATGGCGGTCAACCGGATCATCGACCGCGAGATCGACGCCCGTAACCCGCGCACCGCGCACCGCGAGTTGGTGACCGGCGCGATGTCGGTCCGGCACGCCTGGACCGGGGCCCTGATCGCCCTCGTCGTCTTCCTCGGCGCGGCGGCCCTGCTCAACCCGCTGTGCCTGGCCCTGGCTCCCATCGCGGTGATCCCGATGGTGGTCTACCCGTACGGCAAGCGGTTCACGAACTTCCCGCAGGCGATCCTGGGCCTCGCGCAGTCGATGGGCCCGGTCGGCGGCTGGCTGGCCATCACGGGCTCCTGGTCCTGGGACGCGGTGCTCCTCGGTCTCGCCGTCGGCATCTGGATCGGCGGCTTCGACCTGATCTACGCCTGCCAGGACGTCGAGACCGACCGCGAGATCGGCGTCATGTCCGTCCCGGCCCGCTTCGGCATCCCGGCGGCGATCTGGGGCGCCCGGGTCTGCCACACCCTCACGACGGCCCTGTTCGTCTGGTACGCCCTCGCCACCGACGCCGGCGCCTTCTTCTGGCTGGGCCTGCTGATCGTCGCCGCCGCGTTCCTCTACGAACACACCATCGTCCGCCCCCACGACCTGTCCCGCGTGAACCGCGCGTTCTTCAGCGTCAACGGCTTCATCGGCATTGCCCTGTTCGTGTGCGCGCTGCTGGACCTGCTGGTGCGCGGCCTCACTGTGTGAGTGCGGGCGGCGTGGCCCGCGGGCGGCGAAACACGAACGCCGCCGCCACGCCCGCCAGCAGGCCCAGCAGGTGGCCCTGCCAGCTGATGCCCGTCTGGGTGGGGGCCAGGCCCGAGAGGATCGAGCCGCCCCAGATCGCGGCGATCAGGAGGCCGGCCAGGATGCCCCAGGGGCGGCGCTCGACGAAGCCGCTGACCAGGAGGAAGCCGAAGAGGCCGAAGATCAGGCCGGAGGCGCCCGCCGTGTTGGTGTGCGCCGGGGCTATGAGCCAGACGCCCAGGCCGTCGACGAGCACGATCAGCGCGCAGACCAGCAGGAAACGCCGCAGGCCCGCCAGCGCGGCGAGGAAGCCGAGGACCAGCAGCGGCACCGTGTTCGCGGCCAGATGGGCGAAGCCGAAGTGGATGAAGGCCGACGGGACGACGTCGACCAGCTCGGACGGGGCGCGCGGCGTGACACCGAGGCCGTCCAGCGCGTGCCCGCTCAGCACGTCCACCACTTCCAGCAGCCACAACAGCGCCACCCAGGCCAGCATCAGCTTGCCCGCGGCCCTCGCACGGTCGCCCCGTGACCATCCCGCTCCGGCACCAGACATGGCGGCCCCCAGTGCTCGCTCGTCCCTCCGGGGAACGCCCCGCCCCCCTTGGCCGGTTCCCACCCTGCGACGCCGGATAGGCTCGGTGTTGTGAACCCAGTCAAGCCAGGCGAGACACCGCGTACGCCTTGGATCGTAGGGGTGTCCGGCGCCTCCGGCACCCCGTATGCCGCGGCCGTGCTGCGGGCGCTCCTCGCCGCCGGCGAAAGGGTCGACCTCGTGGTGTCCCGGGCCTCCCGCCTCACCCTGCTCGACGAGACCGGGCTCTCCTTCCGGGACGCCCACTGGCAGGACGACCTGCGGGAATGGCTGTCCCGGGGCGCCGACGGCAAGCCCGGCACGTTCTCCGTGGACATCGGCGCCGTACGGCACTGGAGCGCCGGCGACCTGGCCGCCGGGCCCTCCTCGGGGTCGTACCCCACCAAGGGCATGCTGATCGTGCCCGCCTCGACCGCGAGCGTGGCCGGGGTCGCGCTCGGGCTGTCGAAGGACCTGTTGCAGCGGGCGGCGAGCGTGACCCTGAAGGAGCGCCGCCCCCTGGTCGTGGCCGTACGCGAGACGCCGCTGAACGGCCAGACCCTGCGGCACCTGGTCACCCTCGACGACGCGGGCGCGACCGTCGTGCCCGCCTCACCCGGCTTCTACGCGGGCGCGACGCATATCCAGGACCTGGTGGACTTCGTCGCCGGACGCGTGCTCGACGCGGCGGGCGTGCCGCACCGGCTTTACCGCCGTTGGAAAGGTGAGCTCGGCGGCGGAGCACACCGCGCCGAGTGAGCCACACCCCTGTACGGCATCTGTACGTCATCACAACCACAGACTTTTCGGACAACTTCAGCGGAAGGCTTCGATCGCAATGGACGCGGTGGACAGGCAGCTCATCCAGGCCCTGAGGGAGAACGGCCGGGCCTCCTACGCGGAGCTGGGACGCCTCGTCGGACTGTCGGGACCCAGCGTCACCGACCGCATCAACCGGCTGGAGGCGGCCGGTGTCATCACCGGCTACCGGGCCACCGTCGACGCCGCGTCGCTCGGCCTCGGCGTCACCGCCCTCATCGGCATCTCGCTCTCCGACGCCACGGACCACGAGGACGTGGCCCAGCGGCTGCGGGACCTCTCGGAGATCGAGGACTGCTGGTTCATCGCGGGCGACGACTCGTACATGCTCAAGGTGCGGGCGGAGAACGTGGACGGCCTGGAGAAGATCATCCGGCGGCTCAGCGGTACGAAGGGTGTGTCGCGGACGCGTACGACCATCGTTCTCTCCACGAAGTGGGAGAACCGGGTCGGAGAGCTGCCCGAAGAGGCGTAGTCGTACGGTTGGGACGTCGTCGTAGAAAGGTGTGGGCATGGATCTCGGGCTCAAGCGCGAGCTGGAGGAGAAGGTCAGGGCCGGTGAGCGGCTGACACGTGAGGACGGCATCGCGCTGTACGAGTCGGACGACCTGGCCTGGCTCGGCGGCCTCGCGCACGAGGTGCGTACGCGCAAGAACGGCGACGTCGTGCACTTCAACGTCAACCGTCACCTCAACATGACCAACGTGTGCACGGCCTCCTGCGCGTACTGCTCCTTCCAGCGCAAGCCGGGGGAGAAGGACGCGTACACGATGCGCATCGAGGAGGCCGTCAAGCTCGCCAAGGCGATGGAGAGCGAGAACCTCACCGAGCTGCACATCGTCAACGGGCTGCACCCGAACCTGCCGTGGCGCTACTACCCGCGCTCGCTGCGGGAGTTGAAGGCCGCCCTGCCGCACGTCTCGCTGAAGGCCTTCACGGCGACCGAGATCCACCACTTCGAGACCATCTCCGGGATGAGCGCGTCCGAGATCCTGGACGAGCTGATCGACGCGGGGCTGGAGTCGCTGACCGGTGGCGGTGCGGAGATCTTCGACTGGGAGGTCCGGCAGCACATCGTGGACCACCGGACCCACTGGGAGGACTGGTCCCGGATTCACCGGCTCGCGCACGAGAAGGGTCTGAAGACCCCCTGCACGATGCTGTACGGCCACATCGAGGAGCCGCGGCACCGGGTGGATCACGTGCTGCGGCTGCGTGAGCTGCAGGACGAGACCGGGGGTTTCCAGGTCTTCATTCCGCTGCGGTACCAGCACGACTTCGTCGACATGCAGGACGGCAAGGTGCGGAACCGGCTGCAGGCCCGGACGCAGATGGCGACCGGGGCGGAGGCTCTCAAGACCTTCGCGGTCTCCCGCCTCCTCTTCGACAACGTCCCGCACGTCAAGGTCTTCTGGGTCATGCACGGCGTGCAGACCGCGCAGCTCGCGCTGCAGCACGGTGCCGATGACATGGACGGGTCGGTCGTCGAGTACAAGATCACGCATGACGCGGACAACTTCGGTACGCCGAACAAGCTGACCCGTGAGGATCTGCTGGATCTCATTCGCGATGCGGGGTTCCGGCCGGTGGAGCGGAATACGCGGTACGAGATCATTCGGGAGTACGAGGGTCCCGACCCGAAGCTGCGCGAATCGCCGCAGCCGATGCGGGTGTGAGCCTGGGCGGGGTACCCGGAGGGCATGGTTGCCATCAAGGCGCCTGAAGACGCCTATACCGCAGAACCCTTCGTTCCAGATCGCGGCGGGTTGCCCGCCCTGAGGCGTGCCGCCGCCGAGTGTCGTGGTTGCCCCTTGCACCGGGACGCCACCCAGACCGTTTTCGGGGCCGGGAACAAGGACGCTCGCGTCATGCTCGTGGGAGAGCAGCCCGGGGATCAGGAGGACCGGCAGGGCAAGCCCTTCGTCGGGCCCGCCGGGCGGCTTCTGGACCGGGCCCTGGAGGAGGCGGGCATCGATCCTTCCGAGGCCTACGTCACCAACGCGGTCAAGCACTTCAAGTTCACCCAGGCCGAGCCGCGCAAGCGCCGGATCCACAAGGCGCCCAGCCTGCGTGAGATGACCGCGTGCGGCCCCTGGCTGGCCGCCGAGCTCGCGGTCGTGGAGCCGGAGCTGATCGTCGTGCTCGGGGCCACCGCCGGGAAGGCGCTGCTCGGGTCCTCCTTCCGGGTCACGCAGGTGCGGGGCACGGTGCTTCAGGAGGAGATCCACGGCCGGCCGGAGCGGCTGGTGCCGACGGTGCATCCGTCGTCGGTGCTGCGGGCGGACGACCGCGAGGCGGCGTACCGGGGGCTGCTGTCGGACCTGAAAGTGGCGGCGCAGGTTCTGGCGTAATAGCTACAATCTGCGCATGCCCCTTACCTTCACCTTCGATCCTGCCGTCACGCCCGACCTGCGTGACGGCATCCTCGACCTGTGGGCCGACGTCTCCAACGCGGGCGGTGCCGTCGGCTTCGTGCCGCCGGTGACGCCGGAGGACATCCGTCCCTGGCTGACGCGGCACTTCGCGTCGATGGCGGAGGGGCAGGTCAGGCTGCTCGTCGGACACGACGAGGAGGGGCGCGTCGCGGCGACCGCGTTCCTCACCCTCAACACGCACCACCTGATGACGCACTGGCTGTGGCTCTACACGGTGATGGTGCATCCGCGTCATCAGGGCAAGGGGTACGGGCGTGATCTGCTGGCGGCGGCTGCCGACGCGGCCCGGGGGCTCGACGGCATCGAGGCGATCCGCCTCACCTGCCGCGGGGGTCTCGGCCTGGAGCGCTTCTACGAGTCCTGCGGCTACAAGGAGGTCGGCCGGATCCCCGGCGCGATCCGGGTGGCGCCCGGCGACGACCGGGACGACATCATCATGCTGCTGCCGCTGGCCTGAACCCGGCGGCCCCGCACCCCCCTGCAAGATCGGCCGCCCGGCGTGCTTCACTGGACGGTGCCCCTTTGGGTGCGTTCTGGCCGTTCGAACCGGAAGAGTGGATTGAGATGCTCCGCTACACGCTGATGCGCCTCGGCATCTTCGCAGGCTGCCTCGTGGTCGTCTGGGGCCTCGTCTACTCCGGCCTCGCCCCGCGCGGTCTCGGCGCCAGCAACGGCCTGTGGATCGTCATGCTCGCCCTGCTGCTCTCCGCGCCGATCAGTTTCGTCGTGCTGCGCAAGGAGCGGGACCGGGCGTCCGTGCAGATCGTGCAGCGGGTGGACCGGATGAAGGCCAACCTGGAGGCCAACCGCAACCAGGAGGACGTCGCCGACGAGTCGTCCCGGGCGCAGGGGCAGACCTCGTAAGGCCCCCGCACCGGCGTACAGCGCCCCGTTTCCGTACTTGCTCGGAAACGGGGCGCTTTGTCATGTGTGGGTAGGGTCGCGTTTCCGCCTGTCAAAGCCAGGCTTTGAGGTCCTCAAAGTTCAGGTGTTAAGGTCGATGTCATGAAGTCAGCAGTCGCGCCCCCCATGCCTCCGAGCGTTTTGCTCGTGGCGCGCCTGCACGTGGATCTCTGTCGGTGCGCGTCCGCTATCCGCCGTCCCTGACGTAACGCAACCCCCGTCTCCCACGTCAGTCCCTACGCGTCCCCCCAACGGAGCCAGTCCGTGTCCTCACACACGAAGTCCTTCAAGGTGCCCTTCTGGGCCCAGATCATCGCCGGTCTCGTCCTGGGTGTGCTGCTCGGCTGGCTCGCCCGCAGCCAGGACCTGTCCTGGCTGGTCACGACCCTGGAGAAGGTCGGCGACACGTTCATCGGCCTGCTGAAGCTCGCCGTCGCCCCGCTCGTCTTCTTCGCGATCCTGGTCTCGATCACCAACCTGCGGAAGGTCAACAACGCGGCCCGCCTGGCCTCGCGCACCCTCCTGTGGTTCATGGCCACGTCGTTGATCGCGGTGAGCATCGGCCTGGTCATCGGTCTGGTCACCAACCCGGGCGCCGGCACCGGTCTCACCCCCAAGGACGGTGCGAAGCCGGAGGACACCGGCTCCTGGATCGACTTCCTGACCGGCATCGTGCCGACCGACGTCATCACGCCGTTCACCGAGCTGAACGTGTTGCAGATCGTCTTCATGGCCGCCGTCGCCGGTATCGCCGCCCTCCAGCTCGGCGAGAGGGCCCAGCCGATCCTCACCCTCAGCGAGTCCGTGCTCGAACTGCTGCAGAAGGCACTGTGGTGGGTCATCCGGCTCGCCCCGCTCGGCACCGTCGGCCTCATCGGCAACGCCATCGCCACCTACGGCTGGGACCTGATCGGCAAGTACGCGACGTTCACCGCCGACATCTACGTCGGCTGCCTCATCGTGCTGTTCGGCGTCTACCCGACGCTGCTCGCGACCGTCGCCAAGGCCAACCCGGTCCAGTTCTTCAAGGGCGCCTGGCCCGCGATCCAGCTGGCCTTCGTCTCCCGCTCGTCCGTGGGCACGATGCCGCTGACCCAGAAGGTCACCGAGCGGCTCGGCGTGCCGAAGGAGTACGCCTCCTTCGCCGTGCCGTTCGGCGCGACGACCAAGATGGACGGCTGCGCCGCGATCTACCCGGCCATCGCCGCGATCTTCGTCGCCCAGATCTTCGACATCCAGCTGGGCGTCGGCGACTACCTGCTGATCGCGTTCGTCTCGGTGGTCGGCTCCGCCGCCACGGCCGGTCTCACCGGCGCGACGGTCATGCTGACCCTCACCCTCTCCACCCTCGGCCTGCCGATGGAGGGCGTGGGCCTGCTCCTCGCGATCGACCCGATCCTGGACATGATCCGCACCGCGACCAACGTCGCCGGTCAGGCCCTGATCCCGGTCCTGGTCTCCGCCCGCGAGAACCTGCTCGACCGCACGGCCTACGCCACGGCCGACGGCTCCTCGCTGGACGAGCCGCGCGACGCACAGCCCGAACAGGTTCCCGCCGCGGCCTGACGCACCGACGCCCCCTGGCCTGTCCTCCTCCGGTTTCCCGCGGCGAGGGCCGGCCAGGGGGACCGTACGCTAAGCGGTATGGGTGCCGTGAAGACCAAGCGGATGCCGCGTGCGGTCCGTGAACAGCAGATGCTGGACGCCGCCGTGCAGATCTTCGGACAGCGCGGGTACATGGCCGCGTCGATGGACGAGATAGCCGAACTCGCGGGCGTGTCCAAGCCGTTGGTCTACCTGTACCTGAACTCCAAGGAAGACCTCTTCACCGCCTGCATCCGCCGCGAGGCCACGGCGCTCGTCGAGGCCGTGCGCGCCGGTGTCCGGCGCGATCTGCCCGCCGACCGGCAACTCTGGGAAGGGCTCGGCGCGTTCTTCGCGCACACCGCGCGCAACCCGGACGCCTGGGCGGTCCTGCACCTCCAGGCCCGCACGCACGGCGAGCCGTTCGCCGCCGAGGTCGCCGCGATGCGCGAGGAGATCGTCGCGTTCGTGACCCAGCTGATCCTCGCCGCCGCGCGCGAGGCACACCGCGACCCCGACCTCCCGGAACGTGAGGTCGCCGGCCTCGCCGAGGCCCTGGTCGGCGCCGCCGAGTCGCTCGCCGCCTGGGCCAACGCCACCCCGGGCGTCACCGCCCGCCAGGCCGCGGCCACGATGATGAACTTCGCCTGGGCGGGCCTGGGCGACCTCATGGCGGGGCGGCCCTGGTCACCGCCGGAGGAGCGGGCGGGGACGCAGGCGGAGTAACGGGCGGGGACTTCAGGCGGAGTAGACGTCCCCCGACAGGTGGATCCGGTCCTCCCGGCCCCGCAGTTCGAACCGGCCGTCCTGCGCCCCGTACGTCACCGT
Source organism: Streptomyces africanus (assembly GCF_030816955.1). NCBI lineage: Bacteria > Bacillati > Actinomycetota > Actinomycetes > Kitasatosporales > Streptomycetaceae > Streptomyces > Streptomyces africanus. Next base: position 5,052,822 of record NZ_JAUSYP010000001.1, read on the forward strand.
CCCCGGCAGCAGGACCGGTGCCCGGAAGTCCGCGCGCACCCGGCAGGACTCCGGCGTGCCGTGCGCGGCGAGGCAGCGCGCGACGGTCCACATGCCGTGGGCGATGGCCCGGGGGAAGCCGAACAGGCGGGCCGTGAGCGGGTGGAGGTGGATCGGGTTGCGGTCGCCGGAGGCGGCCCCGTAGCGCCGCCCGACGTCCCCGGCGAGCCGCCACTCGGCGACGGCCGGCAGCGGCTTCCGTATTTCCTCCCGGGGTGGTCCGGCCTCGTCCCGGGGCGTCCCGGCGGGCCGTCGGGTGCGGTGCCGGGCGAGGTAGGTGCTCCTCGACTCCCATACGACGTCCCCGTCCTCGCGCACCTCGGTGACGACCGTGGCCTCCGTGCCGCGCCGGTGGGGCGCCAACCCCTCGACGTACACCGTGAGTTCGTGTGCGCCGGTGGCCGGCATCGCCCGGTGCCGGGTGATCGTGATCGACGTGTGGACGAGGCCCAGCAGTGGCAGCGGGAAGTCCCGGCCGCTCATCAGCCGCATGGCCAGGGGGAATCCCAGCACGTGCGGATACGTCAGCGGCAGTGCGTCCTCCCCGGTCGGGAACCCGCAGACCCGCTCGTACGCCGCCAGCCGCGCGAGGTCGACGCGCAGGCCCGGCAGGACCAGCCGGGTGCGCGGGAACTCCGCGTCGGGGGCCGGGCGTTTGAAGGGGGACAGCAGGGCGCCGCGCGCGAGGAGCGGGGCGAGGGAGGGGGACCCGGTGAGGACGAGAGCGGCGTCGGCCATCACGCCCCCAGCAGGCTCTGGCCGCAGACGCGGACGACCTGCCCGTTGACCGCGCCCGAGGCCGGGTGCGCGAGCCAGGCGGTGGTCTCGGCGACATCGGCCGGCAGGCCGCCCTGCGCGAGGGAGTTCATGCGGCGGCCCGCCTCGCGGATGAACAGCGGGACGGCGGCCGTCATCTTCGTCTCGATGAAGCCGGGCGCGACCGCGTTGACCGTCACCCCGTGCTCGGCGAGCGCGCGCGGCGCGAGGGAGCGGACCAGGCCGACGATGCCCGCCTTGCTCGCCCCGTAGTTGGTCTGGCCCGCGTTGCCGGCGATCCCCGCGATCGAGGCGGTCGCCACGATCCGGCCGCCCCGGTTCAGCGTCCCGGCCTTCAGCAGCGCGTCCGTCGTGCGCAGCACGCTCGCCAGGTTCACCTCCAGCACGGGGATCCAGCGCTCGGCGGGCATGTTCACCAGGCGCCGGTCCCGCGTGATGCCCGCGTTGTGGATCAGCAGGTCCAGGCCGTCCGGCAGGGCCTCGGCGATCCGCGTGCCCGCGTCGGCGGCCGTGATGTCGAGGAGCAGCGCGGTGCCGCCGAGCCGGTCGGCGACGCGCCGGGCGTCCTGCTCGGCCTGCGGGACGTCGAGGACGACGACCCGGGCCCCGTCCCGGGCGAGCGTCTCGGCGACCGCCTCGCCGATGCCGCGCGCGGCGCCGGTGACCAGGGCGGTGCGACCGGCGAGGGGGCGGTCCCGGTCCAGGAGGGTGGCGGGCTCGTCGCCGGACCCGACCTCGATCACCTGCCCGCTCACGTACGCCGACTTGGGCGACAGCAGGAACCGGAGCGTGGACTCGGCGGCCGAGGCGTCCGTGAGCCGGACCAGGTTCACGGTCCTGCCCCGGCCGATCTCCTTGCCCAGGGAGCGTGTGAAGCCCTCCAGGGCCTGCTGGGCGGCGGCCTGGTGATGGTGGGCGGGGTCGAGCGGCGCGCCGAGCAGGACCACGCGCCCGCTCGGGATGACGGACCGAACGACGGGATGCAGGGCCGCGTGCACCTCGGCCAGGCCCTCGACGTCCCGTACGCCGGTCGCGTCCAGGACGACGGCCGCCGCCCGGTCCGAGCCGGCCGGGCCGATCCCCGTACGGGCGAGGACCGGCGCCAGGTCGAGTCCGGACCTGCCGGCGGTGAGGTGGCGCAGGCCGCCGTCGAGGGCGGGCCGCTCGGGGGACCAGCGGGTGAGCGCCGCGGGCTGGGGCAGGCCGAGCCGGCGGGTGAGGAAGCGGCCGGGCGCGGTGGCGGTGAAGCTCAGATAGCGGTCGGCCATGGCGACTCCCAGCTCGGATGACTGCTCACATGTGCTTACTCTGGAGTAAGGTTACCGGAGGTAAGGCTACGTCACAGGCGAGGAGCGGGTCGAGATGAGCCCCCAGAAGATGTCGGTGCGGCGTGTGGCGGTCGTCGGCGGAGCGCGCATCCCGTTCGCCCGCTCCGACGGCCCCTACGCCACCGCCTCCAACCAGCAGATGCTCACGGCCGCCCTCGACGGCCTGGTCGAGCGGTACGGGCTCCAGGAGCCGGGCGCGGTCGGCGAGTTCGTGGCCGGCGCGGTCCTCAAGCACAGCCGCGACTTCAACCTGGCCCGCGAGACGGTCCTCGGCTCGCGCCTGCACCCCACCACCCCCGCCTACGACATCCAGCAGGCCTGCGGCACCGGACTCCAGGCCGTCATCGCCGCCGCCAACAAGATCGCCCTCGGCCAGACCGAGTCGGCGGTCGCGGGCGGCGCCGACACGGCGAGCGACGCGCCCCTGGGCGTCAACGACACCCTGCGCCGCATCCTGCTTCAGGCACGCCGCGCCAAGTCACTGGGCGGGCGCGTGAAGGCCCTGGCGAAGGTGCGCCCGGGCCACCTCGTCCCCGACATCCCGCGCAACGCCGAGCCGCGCACCGGCCTGTCCATGGGCGAACACGCCGCCGTCACGGCCCGCGCCTGGGGCATCGGCCGCGAGGCGCAGGACGAACTGGCGGCGGCCAGTCACCAGCGGCTGGCGGCGGCGTACGAACGCGGCTTCTTCCAAGACCTGGTGATCCCCTTCCGGGGCCTGGCCCGCGACCAGAACCTGCGCCCCGGCTCGACCGTGGAGAAACTCGCCTCTCTCAAGCCGGTGTTCGGCCTCGACCACCCCGACCCGACCATGACGGCCGGGAACTCGACGCCGCTGACGGACGGCGCGGCGACCGTGCTGCTGGCGAGCGAGGAGTGGGTGAGGGAACGCGGCCTGGAGCCGCTGGCGTATCTCACCGCGTACGAGACGGCGGCCGTCGACTTCGTCGGCGGAGACGTCGCCGGTGGTGAGGACGGGCTGCTCATGGCACCCGCGTACGCCGTCCCGCGCATGCTGGAGCGGGCCGGACTGGGCCTGGCCGACTTCGACCTCGTCGAGATCCACGAGGCCTTCGCCTCGCAGGTGCTGGCGACGCTCGCGGCCTGGGAGAAGCGGGGTCTGGGTACGGTGGACCGCGCCCGGCTGAACGTCGCGGGCTCGTCCCTCGCCACCGGCCATCCCTTCGCCGCCACGGGCGCCCGGATCGTGGCGACCCTGGCCAAGCTGCTCACCGAACGGGACGCGCCCGCCCGCGGGTTGATCTCCGTCTGCGCGGCGGGCGGGCAGGGCGTGACGGCGATCCTGGAGCGGGCCTGAGGGCGACGGCGTACCGAACCTGAAGGGCCCTCACGTAATCCCCGAGAATGCACAGGCCTGGCTCCGGACCATCCCCGAACCCGCACAAACCCGCCACGTGCGGCCCGTACGATCCCGTTCCTACCGTCAGTAACCCCTTTCTGGGGGTTCAGCCGGTTGAGCGCCTCGGCGTGCGAGGCACGTACGTCATGCAGCAAGCAGTTCCTTCGCTGCGCGCCCCAGGAGCCGCCCGTGTCCACTGCCCATCCCTCTTCCGCCTACGGCGACATCTACGGCGGACCGGTCCTGGTCGAACCCGAGACGCGGCGGCTGGACGGGGTCGTGCGGGAGGCGTCCGTACCGCCGCTGGCGCCGCCGTGGACCCACGGGTCGCTCGCCGACCTGCCGTTCGACAACGCGAGCGCGGACCCGGACGCCGTGGCGCTCAGCCGCAAGAACGCCGACGGGCGCTGGAGCGACGTCACGGCGGCCCGCTTCGCCGAGCAGGTGCTGGCCGTGGCGAAGGGACTGATCGCCGAAGGGCTGATGCCCGGCGACCGGATCGCGGTGATGGCCCGCACGATCTACGAGTGGACCGTCCTGGACTTCGCGGCCTGGGCGGCCGGTCTGGTCACCGTCCCCGTCTATCCCACGTCGTCCGTCTTCCAGGCCCGCTGGATCCTCCAGGACTCCGGCGCGGTCGCCCTGGTCACCGAGTTCGCCGGGCAGGCCGCCGCACTCGGCCCGGAGCGCGAACGCCTGCCCGACCTCAGACACATGTGGGTCGTGGAGAAGGGCCACATCGACCGGCTGGCCGAAGCCGGGTCACACCTGACCGACCAGGAGGTCGAGGTGCGGCGCGGCATGCTGGGCCCCGACACCCTCGCCACCCTCGTCTACACCTCCGGCACCACGGGCCGCCCCAAGGGCTGCGCGCTCACCCACGGCAACTTCTTCGCCGAGGTCGACAACGCCATCGAGCTGCTCTACCCCGTCTTCAGGGCCAAGACCAGCGAAGAGGCCTCGGTCCTGCTGTTCCTGCCCATGTCCCACGTCTTCGGGCGCATGGTGGCGATCGCCTGCGTCCGCGCCCGCGTACGGCTGGGCCACGCGCCCAGTATCAAGGCGGAGAACCTGCTCCCGGACCTGGCGAGCTTCCGGCCGACCTGTCTGCTCGCCATCCCGTACATGCTGGAGAAGGTCTTCAACGCGGCCCGCGCCAAGGCCGAGGCGGGCGGCCGGGTGACGTCGTTCGACCGCGCGGTGGCGGTGGCGCGCCGCTACGGCGAGGCGATGGAGGCCCAGCAGACCGGCACCGGCCCCGGCCCCACCCGCGCCCTGAGGACCGCCCGCGTCTTCTACGACCCCCTCGTCTACCGCCGGATCCGCAACGCCATGGGCGGCAGGGTCCGTTACGCCATCTGCGGCGGCTCCCCCCTGGGCCGCCGCCTCGCCGCGTTCTACGCCGGAGCCGGCATCGAGATCTTCGAGGGCTACGGCCTGACGGAGACCACCGGCGCGTCGACCGTCACCCCGCCCATGAAACCCCGCCTGGGCACGGTCGGCTGGCCCCTGCCCGGCACCCGCGTCCGGATCGCCGCCGACGGTGAGATCCTCCTGGCCGGCGACCACGTCCTGCGCGGCTACTGGGACCCCCAGGCCGGTGGCGTCGTACCCGCCGCCCCGGACGGCTGGCTCGCCACGGGCGACATCGGCGAACTGGACGACGAGGGCTATCTGACGATCACCGGCCGCAAGAAGGAACTGCTGATCACCGCGGGCGGCAAGAGCGTCGCCCCGGCGCCCCTGGAGAACTGGCTGCGCTCCCACCCGCTGATCTCCCAGTGCATGGTCGTGGGTGACGGCCGCCCCTTCGTCTCGGCCCTGATCACCCTGGACCCGGACGGCATCACCCACTGGCGCCAGATGAACGGCAAACACCCCGTACCGCCCAAGCTCCTCGTCGACGACGAGGAGCTCCGCGCCGTCCTCCAGCGCGCCGTCGACGAGGCCAACAAGATGGTCTCCCGCCCGGAGTCCATCCGCCGCTTCGCGATCCTCCCCGAGGACTTCACCGAGGAGGCGGGCCACCTGACCCCGTCGATGAAGCTGCGCCGCGAGGCGGTGATGCGCGCCTTCGCGGCAGAAGTGGAGGGTCTGTACGCGCGGTGAGGCACCTTTGCGATCTCTTCACACGGGGTCCTTGACGTCGCCAGGCGTCTGCCCGTTGGCTTTCAGCCACCGCGTCACGATGCTCCCCCATCGGAAGGCTCCACCAGTGAAAGCGCGTAACCCCCGTCGGCCCGCTGTGCGTCCCCTCTCCATAGCCCTGGCGGTCTCCACAGCGGCCCTGTCCCTCACCGCCTGCGGCAGCGGGAGTGACGACTCCGCGGGCGTGAAGAAGGGCAACGACATCACGGTGGGCCTGCTGCTGCCCGACCGGGACACGGCACGCTTCGAGAAGTTCGACTACCCCCTGATCAAGAAGGAGGTCGCCTCCCTCACCGAGAACCAGGGCAAGGTCGAGTACGCCAACGCCGAGGCGAGCGTGTCCAGACAGAGCGAGCAGTTCCAGAAGATGATCGACGACAAGGTCGACGTCATCCTGGTGGACGCGCTGAACTCCAAGACGATCGCCTCGGATGTGCAGAAGGCCAAGGACGCCGGCATCCCGGTCATCGCCTACGACCGGCTCGCCGAGGGCCCGATCGACGCGTACGTCTCCCACGACAACGAACTCGTCGGGCAGGTGCAGGGCCGCGCCATCGTCGGGGAGCTCGGCGACAAGGCCAAGACGAGCAAGGTCGTCATGATGAACGGCGACCCCGCCGACCCGAACACGGCACGCTTCAAGGACGGCGCGCTCAGCGAGCTGCAGGGGCAGGTCGACATCGTCCAGCAGTACGACACCAAGGAGTGGAAGCCCTCGATCGCCGAGGCGAACATGAAGAAGGCGATCCAAACCGTCGGGCTGGACAACATCGCCGCCGTCTACTCCGCCAACGACGGCATGGCGGGCGCCGTCATCGATGCGCTGAAGGAGGAGGGCGCGACGAAGATCCCGCCGGTGACCGGGCAGGACGCCAACCTGGACGCGGTGCAGCGGATCGTGGCGGGGGAGCAGTACATGACCGTGTACAAGTCGTTCCTGCTGGAGGCGACGAACGCCGCGAAGATCGCCGTCGCCAAGGTCCAGGGGCGCTCGATCGAGTTCGCGGCGCTGACCCGGGACACGGTCGACAGCCCCACGCAGAAGAACATCCCGGCGATGCTGGTGCCGGTGGTCGCCCTCACCAAGGACAACATCAAGGAGACGGTGATCACGGACGGGGTCTACACCGTCAAGGACATCTGCACGGCGAAGTACAAGGCGGACTGCGCGGCGATCGGCCTCGACTAGGCCGGCCCCAGAGTATTGGAACCTTCAGTTCAAAACTGTTAGCGTGCCGCCATGGCCCGGCCGAGGATGTTCGACGAGGAGCGGGCCCTGGACGCGGTGATGCGCGTGTTCTGGGAGTCTGGCTACGAGGCCACCTCCACTCAGGACCTGTGCGACGCCACCGGTCTGGGGCGCAGCAGCATCTACAACACCTTCCAGAGCAAGCACGCGCTGTTCGAGCGGGCCCTCGCCCGCTACCTGGACGCGATGACGGTGACGCAGACGGCCGTCCTGGACGACGTGGAGCGGCCGGCCGCCGACCGGGTGCGCGCACTGCTCGTCCTGGTGGTCGAGGGCGAGGCCGAGTGCCGCGAGGGCTCCGGGCGCGCCCTCGGCTGTCTGGGGGTCAACACCGTCGTGGAGCTGGCCGGGCGCGACCCCGCGGCGGCCGCGCTGCTGGAGCGCGACACGGTCCGGCGCCTGGCCGCTTACCGGGCCGTGATGGAAGCCGGCCGGCGCGACGGCAGCATCACCTCCTCGCGCGACCCGGAGGCACTGGCCCGTTTCCTCAACGCGACGGTCGCCGGTCTGCGCGTCTCCAGCCAGGGCGGCGCGGGCCGGGCCGAGTTGGAGGCGATCGCCGAGACCGCGATGGACGCGCTGACCCCCTGAACCCGGCGCCTTCGCGACCCCCGGGCTTTCGCGTGCCCACGTTTTGAACTGACCTATACAAAATAAGCAGCCGAAGACAAGGAGCCTCACCGTGCCCCGTGCCGTATACATCCTGGCGCTCGGCATCTTCGCCATGGTGACCAGCGAGTTCGTGGTCGCCGGGCTGATGCCGCAGATGGCGGAGGGCCTGCACGTCACCGTCCCGCAGATCGGGTACCTGATCACCGCCTTCGCCGTGGCCATGGCGGCCGGTGGCCCGTTCCTGACCATGGCGGTGGCCAAACTCCCCCCACGTACGGCGCTGATGACGCTGTTCGCCGTCTTCCTCGCGGGCAACGTCCTGGCCGCGACCGCATCCGGCTACGCCGTGATGACAACCGCCCGCGTCATCACCGGCGTGGCCTCCCAGGCCTTCTTCGGTGTCGCCGTCTCGCTGTGCGTCCAGCTCACCCGTCCGGAGGTGCGCGGCCGGGCGATCGCGGTCGTCATGAACGGGCTCATGCTCGGCACGCTGCTCGGACTGCCGCTGTCCACCCTGGTCGGTGAACGGTTCGGCTGGCGTGCGGCGTTCTGGGTGATCTCGGCGCTGGCACTCGTCGCCGCGGCCGTGACCCGCGCCGGTGTTCCCCCTCTTCAGCGGGCGGGAAGCGGCGGCTCACTCCGCGAGGAACTCGGCGTCTTCCGCAACCCCAAGCTCTGGGTGGTCCTCCCCACCAGCACGCTGATCATCGGCGCGACGTTCTCCGCCTTCAGCTACTTCAACCCCATCCTCACCGAGGTCACCGGCTTCTCCACCGGTACCGTCCCCGCCCTTCTGATCGCCTACGGCGCCACCACTGTCCTCGGCAACACCGTCGTCGGCCGCCTCGCCGACCGTCGGACCGTGCCCGTCCTCGCCGTCGGCCTCCTGCTCAACGCCCTGTTCCTCACCGGGTTCGCACTCCTCGCCGACATGCCCGCACCCGCCGTCGTCTGCATGCTGGGCATCGGGCTGGTCGGCGTCACCATGAACCCGGCGATGGTCACCCGCGTCCAGCGGACCGGCAACGCCGGCCCCCTGGTCAACACCGTCCACTCCTCCTTCATCACCCTCGGTGTCATCCTCGGCTCCTCGCTCGGCGCCGTCGCGATCGACACCTGGGGCCTGCGGGCCACCCTCTGGCTCGGTGCCGGTATGGCCGTCCTCGGGTTGGCGACCCTGCTGCCCGAACTCGTCCCCGGGCGGCCGGGGACGCCCGCGGAGCCGACTCGCCCCGCCCGGCGTCCGGCCCGCGCAGGCTCCGCCTCCCGGGAGAGGATCTGAACTCGCCCTGCCCGCTTGGCTCTTGACTTCGCAAGGCTCTCGCGCGACATTCCCCACCCCTTCGCGTTCCTCTTCGGGCTGGAGTGACCATGACCAAGAGCACGAACTCCGTCGGGACTTCCGGGCCGCCGTCCCGAAGACACGTGCTGGCCGGTGCCGCGGGTGCCGGCCTCGCGGTCGCCGCCGGAGTGCGACACGGCGCCCACGCCGCCGACTTACCCCCGCTCGGCACGTACGACGTCGTCGTCATCGGCTCCGGCGCGGCCGGCATGACCGCCGCACTGACCGCCGCCGGGCAGGGCCTGAGCTGCGTCGTCGTGGAGAAGGCCCCGACCTTCGGCGGCTCGACCGCCCGCTCCGGTGCCGGGATCTGGATCCCGAACAACCCGGTGCTCCTCGCGGCCGGTGTCCCCGACACCCCGGCCAAGGCCGCCGCCTACCTCGCCGCCGTCGTCGGCCCGGAAGTCCCCGCCGACCGGCAGCGCGCCTTCCTCACCCACGGCCCGGCGACGATCTCCTACGTCATGGCCCACAGCCCCCTGCGCTTCCGCTGGATGGAGGGCTACAGCGACTACTACCCCGAGCTGCCCGGCGGCCTGCCGAACGGCCGCTCCATCGAGCCCGACCAGCTCGACGGCACGCTCCTCGGCGCCGAACTGGCCCGGCTGAACCCGCCGTACCTGGACGTCCCCGCCGGCCTGGTGGTCTTCGGCGCCGACTACAAGTGGCTGTCCCTGGCCGCCGTGAACGCCCGGGGCGCCACCGTCGCCGCCCAGTGCCTGGCCCGCGGCACGAAGGCCGCGGCGCTCGGCCAGAAACCCCTGACGATGGGCCAGGCCCTGGCGGCGGGCCTGCGCGCGGGGCTGCGCTCCGCCGGCGTACCGGTGTGGCTGAACACGCCCCTGAGCGACCTGCACGTCGAGAACGGCAGGGTCACGGGAACCGTGGTCACCCGCGACGGCGCGCCCGGCCTGATCCGCGCCCGCCGGGGCGTGATCGTCGGCTCCGGCGGCTTCGAGCACAACGCGGCGATGCGCGACCGCTACCAGCGCCAGCCCATCGGCACGGAGTGGACCGTCGGGGCGAAGGAGAACACCGGCGACGGCATCCGGGCCGGGGAGCGACTCGGCGCGGCGCTCGACCTGATGGACGACGCATGGTGGGGCCCGGCGATCCCGGTCCCGGGCCGGCCGTACTTCTGCCTCGCCGAACGCACCCTCCCCGGCGGGCTGCTGGTGAACGGCGCGGGCAGGCGGTTCGTCAACGAGGCCGCGCCCTACAGCGACGTCGTCCACACCATGTACGACGTCCACGACACCGACCCGGCCATCCCGTCCTGGCTGATCGTCGACCAGAACTACCGCAACCGGTACCTCTTCAAGGACGTCCTGCCGGCCCTGCCCCTCCCCGACGCCTGGTACGACTCCGGCGCCGCGCACAAGGCCTGGACCCTGGACGCCCTGGCCACGTCGATCGGCGTCCCGGCGGCGGCCCTGCGCACGACCGTCGACCGCTTCAACTCCCAGGCACGCCGGGGCGAGGACCCCGACTTCCACCGGGGCGACAGCGCCTACGACCACTACTACACGGACCCGTCGGTCCTCCCGAACCCCTGCCTGGCGCCCCTCTGGCTGCCTCCCTACCACGCCTTCCGCATCGTCCCCGGCGACCTGGGCACGAAGGGCGGCATGCGGACGGACGCCCGGGCCCGCGTCCTGCGCCCCGACGGCTCGGTGATCCCGGGCCTGTACGCGGCGGGCAACGCCAGCGCGGCGGTGATGGGCCACAGTTACGCGGGCGCGGGCTCGACGATCGGGCCGGCGATGACGTTCGGGTACATCGCGGCGAGGGACATCGCGGGGGTGCTGTAAGGGGATACCTCTAGGACACCGGCTCGGGGGGCTTGCGGGCGATCAGGCATGCCTGGCGGACCGGCTCCCCGAGTTCCTCGTCGGGCTCCCGGACGGTCCGGGAGCGCACGACGAAACCGGCGGTTTCCAGCAGGGCGGCGATCCGCTCCGGCTGCCGCCGCCGGAAGGTCAGCGCCACCCGGTGCCCGAAGGCCTCCTCGTAGCGGCGGGGCTCGTCACCGGCCTGGAAGCCGAGAAGCAGATGCCCTCCGGGCCGCAGGACCCGGGAGAACTCGGCGAAGACGGCCGGCAGCCGGTCGAGCGGGGTGTGGATGGTCGAGTACCAGGACACGACACCGTCGAGCGAGGCGTCGGGCAGGTCCAGCTCCAGCATCGAGCCCCGCTCGAACCGCAGACCGGGATGCTCGCGCCGGGCGATCGCAAGCATCGACTCCGACAGGTCCAGCCCGAACACGGACAGCCCCCGCGACGCCAGATACGCGGTCACCCGCCCCGGCCCACACCCCAGGTCGGCGACCTCACCCCCCTCACCCACGAGCTCCGCGAAGCCGTACAGCAGCCCCAGGTCCAACGGCATCGCCACGCGCGGCTCACTGAAGCGGACGGCGTAGTCCTCCGCCACGGTGTCGTAGAAAGCCCGGGTCTCGTCCAGGAAGTCGACGTCAGTCATGCCCCGACCTTAGGGCGGGGGTCTGACACCGCGGGGCGTTCTCGGCCGGGGAGGGGGCGCGGAGGATTCGCCGGAAATTCACCGGGGGGCAAGGAGGGAAAAGGCAGGAGCCCCGCCGCCTGACGGCGCGGGGCTCCTTGGGTACTACTGATCAGACCGGCGTGACGTTCTCAGCCTGCGGACCCTTCGGGCCCTGCGTGACGTCGAAAGACACCTGCTGGTTCTCCTCGAGAGAGCGGAAGCCGCTCGCGTTGATCGCGGAGTAGTGGACGAAGACGTCGGGGCCGCCGCCCTCCTGGGCGATGAAACCAAAGCCCTTTTCGGCGTTGAACCACTTCACGGTTCCGGTAGCCATAAGCCCTCCTTGGGCCCAAAAGGGTTGCCCTGCTCCAGAACCAGCAAGTGTGAAGATGAATTCTGCACAACTGCATACGTCTGAGAATGACGAGAGCCCGCGGTCACATGCTCCGCAGGCTCTGTACTGCAAGGGAAACCAAACTGCAACTTGCGACGAGCCTAGCACGCAGACCCCGGAATGCAATAGGGGTCAAGATCACGTCACCCGAATGTTTGAAACATCGTCCGCCGACTGGCGGAGAAGGCCCCTGTCGCGGATCACAGGCCTACGGCGGGGCCGGACGCCGGCCCCTACGCCATGAGGGCTAGCCTCACGATGTGGACAATCCTCGCACCCGGCCGCGCGTCGGCCACATCCAGTTCCTGAACTGCCTGCCCCTGTACTGGGGGCTCGCCAGAACGGGCACGCTCCTCGACTTCGAGCTCACCAAGGACACCCCGGAGAAGCTCAGCGAGAAGCTGGTGCAGGGCGATCTCGACATCGGTCCGATCACCCTGGTCGAGTTCCTCAAGAACGCCGACGACCTCGTCGCCTTCCCCGACATCGCGGTCGGCTGCGACGGCCCGGTCATGTCCTGCGTGATCGTCTCGCAGGTCCCCCTGGACCGGCTGGACGGCGCCCGCGTCGCCCTCGGCTCGACCTCCCGCACCTCCGTCCGCCTCGCCCAGCTGCTCCTCGCCGAGCGCTACGGCGTACAGCCGGACTACTACACGTGCCCGCCCGACCTCAGCCTGATGATGCAGGAGGCCGAGGCCGCCGTCCTCATCGGCGACGCGGCCCTGCGCGCCAACATGGTCGACGGGCCGCGCTTCGGCCTGGAGGTGCACGACCTGGGCGCGCTGTGGAAGGAGTGGACGGGCCTGCCGTTCGTCTTCGCGGTCTGGGCGGCGCGCCGCGACTACGCGGAGCGCGAGCCGGTCATCACCCGCAAGGTGCACGGGGCCTTCCTCGACTCCCGCAACCTCTCTCTGGAGGAGGTCGGCAAGGTCGCCGAGCAGGCCGCCCGCTGGGAGGCCTTCGACGAGGAGACCCTCGCCCGCTACTTCACGACCCTCGACTTCCGCTTCGGCGGCCCGCAGCTGGAGGCGGTCGCCGAGTTCGCCCGCCGGGTCGGCCCCACGACCGGCTTCCCCGCGGACGTGAAGGTGGACCTGCTCCAGCCGTGAGCGAGCCCGCGCTCCCGCACTACTCTGCTGGGGAGTGCGCGCGTACGGGGTCCGGCGAGGGCCTGCGGGCGCCTACGGGGGAGGGGTGACGCCATGCGGCCGCTCGAAGTCGACGAACCCACCGTCGTGGGGCCCTACCGGCTGCTCGGCCGGCTGGGCTCCGGCGGCATGGGCCGGGTCTACCTGGGCCGCAGCGCCGGCGGCCGCACGGTCGCGGTGAAGATCGTCCATCCGCACTTCGCGCTGGACGAGGAGTTCCGGGCCCGCTTCCGCCGCGAGGTCGAGGCCGCGCGCCGGGTGGGCGGCGCCTGGACGGCGCCCGTCCTGGACGCGGACCCGGACGCGCGGGTGCCGTGGGTGGCGACGGCGTACGCGGCGGGCCCCTCGCTGTCGGCCGCGGTCACCGAGGGCGGCGCGCTGCCCGCCCACACCGTGCGGGTGCTGGGGGCGGGGCTGGCCGAGGCGCTGGCGGCGGTGCACGAGCTGGGCCTGGTGCACCGGGACGTGAAGCCGTCGAACGTCCTGCTCACGCTCGACGGGCCGCTGCTGATCGACTTCGGTATCGCGCGGGCCACGGACGGTACGGCGTCCCTGACGTCCACGGGCGTGTCGATCGGCTCGCCCGGCTACATGTCGCCCGAGCAGATCCTCGGCAAGGGCGTCACGGGCGCGGCGGACGTCTTCTCGCTCGGCGCGGTCCTGACGTACGCGGCGACCGGCGCACCGCCCTTCCCCGGGGACTCCTCGGCGGCCCTGCTCTACAAGGTCGTCCACGAGGAGCCGGAGCTGGGTGGGCTGGACGGGCCGTTGCGGGAGCTCACGGCGGCCTGTCTGGCGAAGGACCCGGACGCGCGGCCCGCCCCCGCCGAAGTGGCCCGGCGGCTGGCGCCCGAGGGCGCGGCCCGGCTGGTGGCGGGCGGATGGCTGCCGGGGGCGCTGGTGGAGCAGGTGAGCCGCGGCGCCGTGCAGTTGCTGAATCTGGAGGCGACGGGGCCGGGCGGGGCCGGGGGCCCTTCGGGGCCGGTCGGTTTCAGCAGTCCGTCCGTGACCGCGGCGGAGGCGGTGACGCCGGCGGATACCGGGACGCCGGCTGAGACGGTGCCGCCGGCGGAGGCAGGGGGTTCGGCCGGTGTGTTCGGGCCGCCGCCGGTGATGCCCACGCCGGCCATGTCCGCCCCCGCCGCCGTATCCGTACCCGCGCCCCGGGACGGTGGTCCGCAGGACGACACCGCCGCCCCGTCGTCCGCCGGCCGGCGCCCCGGCAGGGTGTCCGTCTCCGTGGCGGCGACGTCCGTGCCGGAGGGCGGCGGCCGGGTGCGGAGGCTGAGCTGCACCGTGGCGCTGGCGGTCGCCGGGGCGATGGCGGCCGTGACGATCGGCTCGGTGTTCGTCTTCGACCTGCTGCCGGGCCGGGGCGGCCAGGACGACGCGGACTCGGGCAGCGGATCCGACTCGCCTCCGGCGGCGACCGCGAGCTCCGCCCCCTCCGCCGGCGCCGTGCCCGCCGCGTACCTCGGCACCTGGGAGGGCCAGGGCGTCGCCCTCGACGGCAGACTGCCCCTCGGCACCTTCCGCATCACGGTCGAACCGGCCGCCGTCGGCGAAGAGCTGGGCCGACTCCGCCAGACCGACCAGATCGGCGGCGTCTGCGTCGACGTACTGACCCTGAAACAGGTGACGAAGAAGGAGCTCGTCGCGACGTCGGTGGGCGCGAAGACCAACCACGGCGGCTGTAACCCGGCCCGTACGACCGTCCACCTCACGCCGGTGGGCGACGATCTCCAGTACCGCTCGGAGAGCGAGGAGTCGGGCCGGCCTCAGGCTCGGATGTCGAAGGTGCGGTAGCGGACGATCTGCGGACGTGCCGGGCGAACAGGCCGATGAGGAGCGTGATCACCGCGAGGGTGGCGGCCAGGCCGACGGCCCACAGCCACGGGTAGTGCACATGCACCCAGCAGGGGCCGCCCTCGCGATAGCAGTCGTAGTCCCAGTCGCGGCGGCGCTTGGGGCGTACGGTCGTGCTGATCACCCCGGCGACCAGGTACCCCGCGGCCAGCCCGGGCAGGGAGGCGATCGCCCAGGCCAGCGAACGCGGCTTGCTCTTCTTCCAGTCCATCAGGATCAACGGCCAGACCCAGGCGATGAACACCAGCGGCACGAGGGCACCGACCGTGCCGGCGAAGGCGTACGCACCGCCGGGCCACGCGGGGGCGAAGTCGCCCCACAGCTCGTGGCCCCAGTACATGTCGAAGAGGACCAGCGGCATCAGCAGGACGGCGAAGCCGGGGAGCACGACCAAGGCCCAGGCACAGCCCCAGTCCCGCTTCTTCGCCTCATCGGCGTTCGGCCGGCCGGGCCGGTGCTCGTACCGCAGGGCGGCCCCCGCCGCCTTCCTCCGCTTCGGCTTCGCCGAACTTCCGCTCAACGCCTCACCCCGGGACGACGACCGTGCGCAGCTCCCCGTCGCCGAGGTGGAGCATGCCCTTGCCGGGGGCGACCTGGCCGCCGACCATGCTGCGGTTGAGGCGGACGCCGATGAGGTCGCCGCTGGAGGACTCCTGCGGGGAGAGGAGGATGCCGCGGCGGGCCTTCTTCGCGTCGACCTGCCAGCCGGAGAAGCCGCTGCACACGTCCTCCTCGTCACCGGCGATGACGAGGGCGAGGCCGCGCTCGGCCCCGCGCGAGACGACCTTCTTCAACTGGCTCTCGGCGTCGCAGTCCTCCAGGATCTCGCCGTCGTCGATGAGCACGGCGATCGGCTCCTCCAGGGACGCCTGGTCGACGAGCTCCTCGAACTCGTCCTCGTCGATGTCGTCACCGGTGAAGACCTTCAGAACGCCTTCCGTGCCGTCGAGCCCGCGCAGCGGCGACTGGCGCGGGGCCGCGACGACCAGGCGCGTGCCCTGGGCCAGGAAGGAGTGCGCGAAGTTCAGCAGGACCGTCGAGCGGCCCGACTTGGCCGGGCCCGCGACGACGAACGCCGGTACGCCCTGGGCCAGATCGGGACCGAACCCGATGATCTCGTCGCCGCCGATACCGACCAGACCCCACAGGCGCGAGCGTGACGCGTCCGGGTCGCGCAGCTCCCAGGCCTCCGGGAAGGAGATACAGCTGGGGAGGCTGTCGACGCGGAACGGGCGGCGCGAGCGCGGCACTTCGGCGTCGCGGGCCGTGGCCGCCTCGCCGATCGCCGTCAGCGCCGCGGCCTGGCCCTGGCCGCTGGTGTCCTCGGCGAGCAGCGCGAACTGCGTCTCCGTACCGAACTCGTTGCGGAAGGCCCGCCCCGGCGGGATCTCCTCCGGCACCTTGCGGGCCGGGATGCCGAGCGCCGAGAAGTCGCTGCGGTCGGCCAGCCGCAGACCGTACTTGTCCTCCGTGAGGGTCGCGATACGGCCGACCAGCAGGGTCCGGTCGCCGGTGAGGACCAGGTGGATGCCGACGCTCGCGCCCTCGCGCATCATCGTCTGCAACTCGTCGGTGAGCGAACCGTGGTCGATCTCGCCGAGCGTGGGCACCCAGCCCTCCCAGCGGTCCAGCAGCACCACGATGTGCGGCAGCCGCTCGTCCTCGGAGACCGAGGCCCGCTGCTCGCCGATGTCCGCGAAGCCCTTGTCCGACAGCAGGTCCTGGCGGCGGCCCAGCTCGCCCTTGAGCCGGTTGACGAGCCGCACGACCCGCTCGGTCTGGTTACGGCCGACGACCGCGCCGCAGTGCGGCAGCCGGGTCAGCGCGTTGAGCGCGCCGTTGCCGCAGTCGATGCCGTAGAGATGCACGTCGGCGACGGAGTGCGTGCGGGCGATGGAGCCCGCGAGGGTGCGCAGCACCTGGGAGCGGCCGCTGCGCGGGGCACCGCCGATCATCAGATGGCCGAAGGAGGAGAAGTCCACGACGACCGGGCGGCGCGACTGGCTGGCGGGCAGGTCCTCGATGCCGTACGGGGCCGGCGGCAGCGTGCCGGCGCCCCCGGCGAACGCGGGCACCTCGATCTCGTCCAGCAGCAGCGTCTCGTCGAGGGCGGGCAGCCACGGGCTGTGCTGGGGCGGGATGCCGAGCGACTGGTTGGCGTCCCGGATGGTGTCGACGAGGACCTTCAGGTCGGTGATCTCCTCGTCCTCACGGGCCTCGGCCTTCGGCTTGACCAGCGCCGCCCGGCCCAGATCCTCCCAGGTCAGCGGCCCCACCCAGGGCATCAGCACCGCCGGGTCGGCGGCACCGGGCCGACGGCCACCCACGCGCCCGGACTGGAAGGGCACCAGGGAGGCGTGCCCGAGCCGGGCGTAGGCGCGGCCCGGGGTGTTCTTGGAGATGTGCCCGGCCTCGGGCGAGTCGATGACGTCCGACGACTCGCCGCCGTCCGTCACGCGCAGCGCGATACGGAGGTTGGTGTTGGCGCGGATCTCGGGGGAGACGACACCCGACGGCCGCTGGGTCGCCAGCAGCAGGTGAATACCGAGGGACCGGCCTCGCTGGGCGATGTTGACCAGGCCGGTGACGAAGTCGGGCAGGTCACGCACCATCGAGGCGAACTCGTCGATGACGATGAGCAGTCGGGGCACCGGCTGGTGCGAGGGGTCCCGGCGCACCAGGTCCTGGTAGTCCTCGATGTCCTTGGCGTCGGCGGCGGCCAGGATGTGCTCGCGCCGGTGCAGCTCGGCACCCAGCGACTCCAGGGCCCGCTCCACCAGATGGGCGTCGAGGTCGGTCACCATGCCGACCGTGTGCGGCAGATGCACACAGTCCTTGAAGGCCGCGCCACCCTTGTAGTCGACCAGCACGAACGTCATGTTCTCGGGCGTGTTCGCCACGGCCAGCGCCGCCACGATGGTCTGCAGCAGCTCCGACTTACCCGAACCGGTCGTACCGGCGATCAGACCGTGCGGACCGTCCTTGCGGATGTCGATGCCGAACGGCCCGTCGTACGACTCACCGATGACCGCCAGCGTCGACTGCCCGCCCATCCGCCACCGCGCCACGATCGCGTCACTCGTCGGCGGCTCCAGCTGCAGCACGTCCAGCAGCCGGCTGGAACCCGGCAGGGCCGAGTCCTCGGTCTCACCGCTGATGTCCCGCAGCGGCGACAGCGCCCGGGCCAGCCGCAGACACCAGGCGGGCGAGACGAAGTCGGGCCGTACGTCCTTCAGGCGCTCCGCACCGGCCTCCTCCACACGCAGCCGCAACTTCTCGCTGCGGCCGGCCTGTTCGGGCTGCTGGTCGGTGGTGTGCCAGGCCTGGAAGGAGGGGAAGGCACCGGCGACCTGCTGGGCCTGCTGCTGGACCTGCTGGGCCTGCTCGTACTCCTCGGCCTTCGGCTCGGCGACGACGTACGCCTGGCACTCGCCGGGCAGGAACCGCTCCTCGGCGTCGAGGCAGATGGCGAACATGGACACGGAGGGCCCCTCGCGCAGCAGCCGCACCACACCGGGGAGCGAGCGCAGCCGCCGCGACCCGTCCCACACGACGACGATGTCGGGGTCGCTGAAGCTCGAACCACCCTGCGACTTGTTCTGCTCGGCGGCCTTCTTGCGCGCGTCGAGGATCTGCGTCAGCTCGCCGATGCGGGCGCCGACCGTCTCGGCGTCGGTCCCGATGAGCACGTTGACGTCCTGCCCGCCGGACGGCCGGGCGTGCGGCAGCCAGCGCACCCAGTCCCAGGACTCCTGCGCGGCGTTCTCACTCAGCACGTAGAACTGCACGTCCATCGGGCTGTGCAGCGCCGCGGCCTGCGCGACGGCCCACCGCCCGAGAGCACGGGCGGAATCCCCGGGCCCGGCCATGCCGATGACACCGAGGGTGCGCAGGTGCAGCGCGACCGGGGCGTCCTCGATCTTCCAGGTGACATGGCGGCGGTGGTCGTCCTGCTCGGGGTCGTCGAGCACGACCTCGGAGGGCAACTGCCCCGTCCCGACTCGCAGGAGGAGATGGTCGCGGTCGGTCCGCCGCCGCTCCCACAGACGGGTACGCGGCCCGGTCCCCAGGGCGAGAACGGTAGCGGGGTCGGGTATGGCGTGCCGCCGGTCGTTCCGCTCGGCGACCAGCGCGTCCTGAGCGTCCTTCTCGATCCGCTCCTTCTGCTCCTCGTACTCCTGGACCTGCTTGGCGTGGGACTTACGCCCGTGCTTCTTGTCGTTGTAGTAGTTCGCGAAGAGCAGGATCGGCGCCAGGCCGGCCATGATCAGGTAGTACCAGCGCTGGAAGATCAGCACCGACACGACGGCACCGACGAGCGGCGTCAGCGCCATCAGCCAGGGCAGCGGCCGGGCCTCGTACTCACGGGGCGGCGACGGCAGCCGGAAGCTGGTCTGCCGCTCGGGCGGACGCAGCCGCGGGGGGCGGTTGTAGTCGAGCCCTATGCCGTCGTCGGACCACTTCAGGGCGGCGTTGGGGGGCGTGTAGCGGGTGAGTTCCAGAAGGGTGTTGCCGAGCCCGATCTGAGCACCGAGGGGCCAGTCGGTGGGGCGGCCCTTCTTCTTCTCCTCCTTCTTCTCCTGCCCCTTCTTCTTCTCGCTCTTCTTCTCGCTCTTCTTCTTTTCGCCCTGGTCGTCGTCCTCGTCCTCGGCGAGGGACTTGCCGTCGAGGGTGACGAGTTCCTTGTCCATGTGCACGGCGACCTGGCAGGTGCCGTCGGTGGTGACGGAGAGGGTCAGGGCCCGCGCGTCGACCTCGGGATCGTCGATCCGGACGTACGAGGCGGCCCCGCTGCCGATGTCGTACCGCCCGACGCCGAGCCGGTGCACGAACCCGGCCGCGGGCCCGCCCACGACCCGGAGCTCGACGAGCCCGGTGGGCTCACCGGGCAGACACCCGGACGGATCCTGGAGGCTGACGACGGCGCCGTCGCGCAGGGGCGATCCGACGACGGTGGCGTGAGGATCGACGGCGTACCCGTCCACGTACACGAGGGGCGCGTTGTTGGCCGGCACCTGGCGGTGCTGTCCCAGCGGGATGACCTGCGCGCCGCTGTGCCCGACCTGCTTGGCGAGCTCCTGCGCGATGTCCCCCACGGTGGACTCAGGATCGGCATCGAGCACCACGTCGGCGGTACCACCGCCGTACGGGTCGACGACGGTCAGAGTCAGGCGCACGACTAGTCCTCCCCGTGCCACTGGGCCGGTGTGGCCGCGGTGGTTGTGTGGCGGCTGCCCCGTCCGCATCAGTCACACGGGTCACAGCCGTAAGGGACGATATCCGTTCGGTGTGGCGGCGAGGCAATGGGGAGGCGCCGTGACGTTCCCGATGGCAACGTCGTACACGACTTCATGACGGCTCGTTCACAAGCCGGGGATGTGGCACCACAGGCCACACCCGTAAGCTGCTGACGCAAGAGCGGACGATCACACCGGTTGCCACGTGCGACCGGCAACTCGGCCGGAAGGCCGATGAGTCCGCACACAGGGAGCCACGGGGGTTGGCCCTGCGGCGTTGTGAGAGGGAGCGGCTTCATGGCCAAGGACCTTGATGTCACATATCAGGACATGCGGGAAGCTGCCAAGCATGTCGTGAAGGAGAAGGAAAAGCTCCAGGAGAAGCTCGAGGGCCTTCGCAAGTACATCAACAACCTCGTGCAGTCCGGCTACGTCACGAAGTCGTCGTCGAAGGCGTTCGACGAGAACTTCGACGAGTTCGTCCGGGGTACGAAGGAGACGCTCGACGGTCTGGACGGCATGGGGGACTACCTGACCATGGCGGCCGACAAGTTCGAGCAGATCGACGAGGAGCTGGCGAAGCAGGCTCGCAAGTAGGGGCCACGTGTTTGTCCGGTGCCGGTGGCGGCCGCTGCCGGCACCGGACAGGCGTCCGGTCGACGGGGTGTGTCAGTTGTCGGGGAGAGGCTGCCGGAGCAGGTAGGTGTGGAGATCGCTCCGGGGCTCCTCCGTGTCGACGCGCAGCCAGGATCCGTCACGGAAGCGGATCAGCACGATCCTCGTCTCGAATTCCCCGGAGAACGGGTCGACGAGGATCGCCTCGGTGGCGGGAAGGCGGGCGACGACCTGCATGTGCTTCTCCCTGCCCACGGTGACGCGCTGCGGCGGAGCCGCAAGGACGATCCCGTCCTCGGTCGCCAGGACCAGCCGTTGATGGTGAGTGGAGTGGCTGTACCAACGCAGCAGGAACTGTCCGGCGTTGCCGTCCCAGTTTCCGTCGAAGACCTGGTCGAGCCCCTGCTGGGCGATGAGGGCGTCCCGGCGCTTGTCGTCCTCGTCCTTGACCCGCAGCCGTTCCTTCTCGTCCTTCGTGGCAAGGGACCGCTTGATGGCTTCTTCCCCGTTGGACAGCAGGGTCAGCAGCATGAGGACGGGCATGAACGGCACGGCGAGCACCGCACCGACCATGCCCAGCGGGCGCAGCCTGGCAGGACGGAACCGGGGATGGCCGGCAGCTTCGAGCACCTCCGCCGGCGGCTGCGGGATCTTGTCGATCGTGCACCATTCCGCCGCTTCGGCATGGACCCCGAGGCGGTCCGCCAGCACGCGCTGCTTGCCCCTACGTGTCACGTCAAGAATCTCCTTGCCGGCGCGGAAACGGGATCGCTGTTCCGCGAGCGTATCCCGTACGGCACGTCATGAGGAGTGACGGCGTCCGCAACCCTGCCCGTGCTCGCCGGATCCACCGAGAACATCCATAGAGAGGCATAGACCATGGGGGACCACATCAAGGCGGATCTTGCCGCCATCAAGCAATGTTCACGGGATCTGGGGAAGATCCATGGCGAATTCGAGCGCAACGGCAATCCCGCGGACGAGTACGGCCAGGCTGTGGGGCACGGCGGCCTCAAGGATGCGTTCTCTGAATTCGGCGACACCTGGAAGAAGACGCGGAAGAAACTGATGAAGGAGCTTGAACAGCTGGCCGAGTTCACCTCGTCCGCCGCCAAGGCCTACGACGAGGTCGACCAGAAGCTGGCTCAGGCCATCCGGGATGCCAAGGCGAACAGCAAGGGGAAGAAGTGAGCAGGACGGACGCCGACTGGCCGCCTCTGTGGAACGACGACCCGACGCCGGGTGACCCGGAGGAAGTCGCCGAACTGGGACGTAAGTTGCGCAAGATGGCCGACATGATCGATGAGCAGTCGAGGGTCATCAAGGAGCTTGCGTCCGTCGAGGGTTGGGACAGTGAGGCCGGAAAGGGCTTCCATGAACTCGCCGGTGGCACGGCGGACAAGCTGAAGAAGTCCTTCGAGCGCTACGACGAGGCGGCCAAAGCCGTCGGCGAGGATGTGCGCGAGGGGAGTTCGGACAAGTTCGCCAGTGAAATGCGCCGTGCCCAGCGGAAGGCGGACAAGGCGCTGAGCGACTACCGCGAGGCAGAGCGCGACCACGACCTCGCGGATCGCGAGGTGAAGAAGTTCACCGACAAATATCCCGCGCAGCCCATTCCCCCTGCGGAGAAGGACGAGTACGACCGCTGGGTCAAGAAGCGCACTGAGGCCATGCATCGCATCGGCGACGCCCGGAAGGCCGTGAAGGACGCCCGGGAGATCTATGACGATGCCGGAGACAAGGCCGCTCGTCACATCAGGAACGTCGTGCACCATGACGCGGTCAGGGATCCCGGCGGCTTCATGAACTTCCTGGCGGACTGGGCGGACATGCTGTCGAACATCTCCGCCGTCCTGTCCGTGCTTGCGGTGATCTGTGCATTTGTTCCGCCGCTGCAATTCCTGACTCCTATTTTTGCGACCCTGGCAGTACTGTCCAGCGCCGCCGCACTAGCGGGCCATGCGTACGACATGTCTGTACGCGGAGGGAAGGTCGACTGGCTGAAGCTGGGCACCGATGCGCTGGGAATCCTGCCCGGGATGGGGGCACTGAAGGGGTTCAGGGCCCTCACCGGCCTCAAGGGACTGGCGAAAGTCAAGGCATTTGGAAGTCTGAAGACCTTCGGATCGTTCAGGGGCATGGCTGCAATGGACGGCATTGGCCACGCCTTCCTGAACGGGGTCGGCGTCACTGTGACCAACAAGATCCTGGGCAGGGTGGCGCGCAAGGAACTTGTTGACGGCAGGAAGGTCACGGGTCTGATCAAGGGTGCGGGCCTCGGGAGCGCCTTGCACAGGATGCTGAGCGGTGAGAACGGCGAAAAGACCGGGTACCAGGAGCCGGCAGAGGCCACCAAACCCGCTCCTTCACCGTCGCCCTCACCCGCGCCCGCCCCGAGCGTCTCCCCCACATCCTTCAACGCGGCCCTGGCGGCGTAGCCCACCAACGGCCTCTTCAAGGAAGGCGGAAATCATGGACGACGAGCAAGAGCTGGGGCAGTGGGAGTTCATCGGCCGCCGGGGCGGTGATGTCGTCACCTTGGTCAGCGGTTCGGTGATCGCGGCTGTCCCCGAGGCGAACCGGGCCGCGGAGGAGGCGCGACGGGAGCTACGGTTCGACTTCTTGGACGACCACGCCGTGCTGTCGCTGCTGCGTCGGCGTCACGATGACGAGCAGGACATGTTCAAGGCCGGCTTCGCGCATGGAGTGCCCTTGGCGCTCGTTGGCTTCGGGGCGGTGCTCTACTGGGGCGGTGTGGCGCTGTACTGGGAGAGCCCCGCTGCGCGCACGGCCTATCTGGCGGTCGCCGCGATCGTCCTCGTGACGCAGCTCTTCTTCTTCGTGCGAAGTGCCCGGTCGCACTGGGGTGATCCGGTCCGGCAGAACCTGCGGGCGCGGGCCCGAACCTACCGGGAGATCGCACACATCGCTCGAAGGGGTGGCGCCGATATCCCGGCTTTCTACCCGCACTACGGCCCCTACCCATTCGCTGCGACATTCCATCCCGAGGTGGACGACACCGAGCAGCGTCATGTGCGCGAGAGTGAAGGTTCAGATGACCACTGACACCGTCGGCGAAGCCCAGCGCGGCCTCACGGGAAGCGACGGCGTAGAGGTTCGCTGGATCATGCCCGAAGGTTTCTTCGAGCTGCCCTTCGAGGCGGATGACCTGGACGAACTCGCCGACAAACTGGTCGGGTTGGCCAAGCAGACACTGCCGCGTGCCGATGAGGAAGTCCAGCTGCAATGGGCTGCCATGTGCGCCGCGAACTACGACGAGTTCATCGAGGCGGGCGTACAGTACGCCGGCTTTGTCACGACGGAGGTCGACGACGTCCGCTGCACGGCCACGGTGAACGTCAGCCTCATGGATCTGGACGAACGCGCGGGCAAGGACCCAGCGGGCTTCATCGCGACCACGTTGCGGCACCTGGAACTCGGACAGGTCGGCGAAGTGCAATTGCCCTGCGGTCCAGCGGTGACGTGCGTCGGCAATCGACCGGGCAGCGTCGACGCCAGCCTGACGCAGTCGGGCCGGGACGAGCCGATCTGGACGTCCTTCATACAGGTCCAGATCCCGCTGACCAACGGGACCGTTCTGCTGCTGGAGATGGGCACACCGACGGTCGAAGGGTGGGAT
The DNA here is from genome assembly GCF_030816955.1 of Streptomyces africanus. Lineage (NCBI taxonomy): Bacteria > Bacillati > Actinomycetota > Actinomycetes > Kitasatosporales > Streptomycetaceae > Streptomyces > Streptomyces africanus. The sequence goes on from NZ_JAUSYP010000001.1 coordinate 5,077,079, forward strand.
GTTTTCTCCGCCATGTTCGCCGGTGTCGTGAAGAGCGTCCGCTTCTTCGACGCCCACGGAGCTCCCCTGGTGATGCCGGGGTGAATGAGTCTCCACAGGACGAAGTCTCATCACGGGTGGGTGTCCCGCGGGACTACAAGCTGCTGGTCCCGCGGGAGTGGTTCCGCATCGACCTCATGCAGGATCGCTGGCGCGCTCAACTGAAGACTTATGTGGACCGGCAGGCAGAGGGCCGACGCGTGCCCGCGGAGCTTCAACAAGACGTGTGGGCCACGTTGCGCAACACCGCCGAAGCCGGCCGTGCGCGCGGTGCCATGGAGTTCTTCCTCCTCACGACCACGCGGAACGGCGGCCTCCCGGCCTCGCTCCTCGTGTCCTTGATGCCGCTGGGCAAGACCCCCGCTGATCCGGAGAAGTACGCGGCGTGGCTTGAGCTGCGGGAGCCTGACGGCCCAGAACGGCGGAAGGTGTCGGTGGTGGATCTCCCGGCGGGTGCCGCGGTGCGCGTTCTTGGCGCCACGACGTTGAATGTCCATGCCCTGATGCCCGGCGGGGTGGGTTACCTGACGCTCTCCTTCTCGGCTCCGCTCACCGGGATGTCCGGCCCGATGGAGCAGCTGTGCGACGCCATCGCGGGGTCTCTGCGGTGGGTCGTGTGACGCGCGCGGTCGGTCCGCGAGGCGGCCTGGGGATGGTCGGGGTGATTCTCGGGCTGGTCGTCGGTATGGGCGTGATCCTGCTGGTCATGGGCTTGTGGAAGCGGTTCGCCCGTGAGGTCGTGCCGGCGTTGATGGACTTGCCCGGGGGCGCCTGGGCGGTTGGTGGTGGCCTTGGTGTGGTCACCGTGCTCGGGGTGGCCGGCTGGCTGCGGTGTGCCTCCGGGCTCTCGGACCGGGCCCGCCTGGCGCGAGGGTTGCAGGCCGTGGGTACGGCGGTCTGCTGCGCGGCGGCGTTCGGGCCGTTCTTCCTCCTGCTGAGCGGACTGCCCGGCAGGAACTGCCGGTCGGAGAGTTGTGCCTACATCCCCGGGACCGGCAGCGCGTTCCTGGCCTACGTCCTCAGCGCCGGCCTGGTGGGCTGGTCCGTCCACCGCTGGACCAGCACGCGGGCCGCGGAGCGGGCGGCCGTGGAGCGGGAACGGGTGCGGAGGCTTCGCAAGAAGGGCAAGGGGAAGAGCCGGGCGGCGCGGCAGGGATAACGCGGAATCGCGTGCTCACGCGGAAGCCTGCTTCTTAAGCTTGCGGTCGGCTACCAGGGTCGTCAGGGAGGAGAGCACTGAGATCACGGCCAGCCGACTGTAGCCTATGGCCCCGATGAGGTTCCAGAACAGGTACAAGGCGGCGACGATCTTAATCGTCTGGGAGAAGTTGGTGCCCCTACGCGGGTCAGGACCAGCTCTCGGTTCTTGATGAGCAGGAGCAGCATCAGAACAGGCGCAATCATCAGCGGCCAAGCTGCGTAGCCAATGGTGGGCCAGCCCATCCCCCCATACTTGCTTCCGCGGTCCTGGAATGCGAAACAGAGGATTGGCACTGTGAACGCGGCAAGGAACCTCATGGCCCGAGAACCTTCTGGTCTTTTCGCCGGGGCCGTGGCCACTGACTCCCACTCCAGAAAACTTAACTTCGAATCTTGCACGCAGAGGCGGCAGGGTACGCCGGAATGACACCGCGCATGTCAGCCACGGGGGGCGGCCGCCATTCGCCGAAGCGCATGTCCGGGGCGGCCGCCCACGGGTGGTCTCCTACCGGGCCATGTCACCTGTTGACGGACTGGATTTCCTGGACGGTGACGTCCTGGTCGTTGCCGAAGGTGCCGTTCGGGAGGTCGCCGCCGGCACCACCGGTACCGGTCCAGTTGATCTCCCAGGTGATGGTGGCCCGGAGCTTGTACGTGCCGTCGCCGGAGGAGCGAAGGTACTTGACCCCGCACGGCGGTGTCTCGTCGGACTTGCCCTTGGCGTAGGGCTCGCCGATGGAGTCGTCGGCGTTGATGGTGCACTCACCGGAGGCCGGGTAGGTCTCGGCGTCCTTGGTGCCCGGCTCCAGCTTGAGGGAGACCGGCTTGGCGGTGGTGGTGGCCTGGATGTTGAGTCCGCCCACGTTGAGCGCGGCGGTGACAGAGACCTCCTTGAAGCTGGCCTTGTCCAGCCAGGCCCAGGTGGGAAGGTTGACCTTGGTGGTCGTCTCGGGGGCCAGAGTTACCTCGGTGGTAGGCAACTGGATGCGGTTGTAGGCGAGTTCGGCGAGGACTTGCGGAGTGACCGCGTTCTTGACGGGCGGGGCGGCCCCGTTCTCGACCCAGAAGGGCTGCTTGTCGCAGAGTTGGGCCTCGGGCTCGGTCCAGCGGGCTTCGTCGCGGACGGCGACCCACCAGCTGCCCTCGTCCTTCTGATCGAGGTTGTAGTTCTTGTACTTTCCGTCCTTGTACTCGTTACGGAACATACCGACGGAAGCCTTGGCATAACTGTGCTGGCCCGGAGTGTTGACGGTCTCCTCGTACATGTTCTCGACGTACTTCGAGAATTCCTCCGCGGAGCGCGGTTCGTACCAGCACGCGGGTGGGTCCCAGTTGCCCACAGGGGCGACGTTGCCCTTGCTGCCACCACCCGGAGTGGCGCCTGTTTATCTGATCATGGAGACGAGGTCGTTCCCGGACCTGTTGCCGCTGGTGTCAACCTCGGCCTCAGAGGCGCCGGGGCCCTTTGCCTCTGCGGTGCCGGCGATCATCCCGAAAGCCACGACGAAAGCACTCGCTGCGGTGATGCCACGGGTCAGGACGCGCACGTCTTGTCCCCTCTCTTCGAGAGCACCTCCGTGGTCTGCCAGACCCCCTTGCTGTTCTTCTTGAGTTGCGTGCTGTACGTGACGTACGGACTCTCACCGGAAGGCGACTTGTCCACCTTGCCGGTCTTGCGGTCCTTGTTGTAGGCCGTGCTCTCATCAGCGCAGTAGACGACGGCGGCCGTGTCGCTGTCGGCGACCTTGATGTTCGGGTTGAAGTAGCGCGTAACACCCGTCCACGTGAGGTCCTCGTCCAGCCAGGACCGAACCCATTTCTGTGCGCTCACGAGCGCTTTGCCCTGGCGGTAGTACGCGAGCGTCGCCGAGTTCGTGTCGCCCCGCAGGATCGCGTCGTCCACTGCGTTCACCGTCTGGGCCACGTCGGACAACACCGTGTCCTCAGTCGGATCGCCTGTCTTCCAGTTCTCGAACCTGTTCTCCACGCCCTTGGGGAACGTGATCTTGGGCCTGTCGCCGGGATCAGATGCACCGGCGCTAGGTGAAGCCGAGGCGGCTGTGTCGCCGGTATCGGCCCCTGCGATCTTGTCGTTGCTCTTGGAGCTGTCGTCCCCGCTGCCGCAGGCCGTCAAGAGCAGTGCTGCTGTCGCAGCCAGCGCGGCAGCGATGGGCAATGGGCGGCGCTTCACAGTGGCTCTCCCCGTGAGACGGAAATCGAGTCAAGAGCACAGACGGTATCGGTGAGGTCCTCGGTCTCGCCAGAGAGAACTACTCGGGGAGCGGCTGCAATTCGGGCACATGGGGGTTTTACCGGTGTGCGTTCGTGTCACGAGCGTGCCTACCGCTGATCCGCTTGATCCGCCCCGGGCGGCGCCGGTCAATGGGCCGTGCCGGGAAGTCGGAGTGTCCGCGCGAAGTCGTCCAGTGCCTCCATGGCCGCAGCCATCACTTCGGGATCGTCGTGGTGCCCGCGGAGGCATACGTCGGGAATGCCGGGCGGGGTGTGCCAGTGATAGGTCACCGAGGTCATCATGATGGTGCTGTCCGCCGGGTAGGAGCGGGTGACCCGGACGCCGTCCTCGCCCAGATGCGGGGATGCGAAAGCGATGCTGCCGGTGCGTTGCTGCCACTCGGGAATGTCCGGGTGCGGCACGGTCGGCGCGCTGAGCCCTTCACAGGAGGCCGCGTCGGGGGCTTCGCAGTGGATGCGGGTGGCGTGCACCACTAGGGGCATGTAGGTGAGCGGGACGGGGTTGTAGATGAACGCCTCTTCGGCCTGGAGCTTGTCTCGCAGGATGGTGATTGTCTGCTCGTAGAAGTTCTTGTGGAAGCGGCGGAGCTTGCGGGTGAGTTCGACGTCGTGAATGGCGGCCAGGCCGATCAGGTGCTGGTCCAGCCATTCCTTGAAGGTCTTCTTGTCAATCTGGAGCCAGAGATATCCCCAGAGGCCCTTGTTGGCATCGGTGTCGACGTGAAGCGCACCGAGGTCGGCGCTCCACAGGGTGCCTTCGGACATGAGCGGCCTCTTTCGTCGGGGCTCGGGTAATGGGGCGGGGACGCCATCAGGCGTAGGTCCAGCGGAAGGTGCCCATCACGGCATCGAACAGTTCCACGAGGGCGTCGTAGAAGGCGGGATCCGGGCCGGGCGCGATCAGCGCGCTGTACGAGAAGGTGAGGTACTTGTCAGGCGTGCTGTCTGGAATCGGCACGAGGTACTCGACGCGCCGGTGAGCGACCTCGACGCCCTGTTCCGGGTCGGCGGGGACCTCTCGTTCCGATCGCAGGGCCGCGGTGTCGTCGAGCTCGCGGATCTCGGCTCCGGGGGTTTCGGAGGCGAGTGCGGCCAAGACCGCTTCCGGGCCGCTTTCGGGTCTGACCCGCGGAATCTCGATCGGCTCGGAGGCCACGATCGAGACGGGCAGGGCGATGCCGTGGAGACGTTCGGTGGGGAGGTAGAGGGTCATTCCCCCCTTGGCGCTGGCCCGGCGGACGACCTTCTTCATCTCCTGCCTGAGCTTCAGCCGGGCCTTCGGAATATCGTCCTTGGGAAAGCCTACGGGCAGTTGCGCCACTGCCTTGCGGACGATGCGGTCCATCGCTTCCCGCGTACCCGAGCGCAGCGGAATCACGTCCCAGCCAGGCGGCGGCACCAGGTTGAAGCCGTTCGGTGCCGGGCGGTGCTCAGTGGTGGTCATGGCGCTCCCGCATCGCGTCCACCGCGTAGGCAATGCCGACGAAGAGGGCCCACGCCGGTGCGGCGATGATGCCCGGCCAGAAGCCGAGCATCAAGGAAGGCAGGAAGAAGCCACCGCCCATGGCGAGATCTCGGGTGAGGTAGGGAGGGCGGCCCGCATACCGGGGGTACTTGACGAAGATCCAGACATAGTGGAGGAGGCAACCGATGATCCCGGCCTCATAGAGGTAAAGAACGTCGTTCCTCAGGAGCTTCGGCACGAGGATCATGATTCCGATCACCGGAAAGACCAGCGGCATTCCGATGAACAGAGTCAGCCTGAGCCGCCGGTTGGGGCCGGTGCCGAGTCCCGTGCGGGCGGCTTCGGCTTCGGCAATGCGTTGCGCCGAGTAAAGGTCCATGATCGCTCCTCACCAATGGGTGTCGGGGGCGGGCTTCAAGGTGTTGTCCTTCCAGTCGGAATATCCCTGGTTGTAGGGCTTTTCTCCGGTTCCGAGGTTTTCGTGCGTCCAGCTCGTCAGGTCGCTCTTGCCCAGCACCTTGTCCGTGACGTCCATCCCCATACCGGCCCACGCGACACCGAGGCCCACCTGGTAGGACTTGTACGCCTTGTCCGCGGCGGCCCCCGCGGCCTCCGGGAAGGCAGCCTTGTTCGCCTGCAGCATCTTCGCCATGCCGGCCATCTCCTTGTCACCGAGGTGCAGCAGGGTCGACAGCGGGCTGACCCGCAGAGGCGCCTTGACCACCAGGCCCACGTTCTGGGAGATGGACTTCCGTATGCCGTTACGGGCGGCCCCGACGATCTGTCGCCCCGCCCCTTCCGGCATTTTGGACATCAGCCGCCCCATGTCGTCCATGATGCCCTTGACGCCCCTGAGCCCCCTGCTCAGGCCGGCGGTCCGGGCAGCCTGAGCGGCGCCCACGGTGGCCTTGGCGCCGCTGGCGAGCTTCGCGGCGGCCCTGAGACCGCCCACGACGAGCAGCCCCCCCACGACGTCGAAGATGACATCCGTCCAGGTGGCGTCGCCGGATGCCACCAGCAGGAGTCTGAGCAGGATGGTGAGGCCCGCGATGCCTAGTACGAGCATGTTCAAGCCGGGGATGGCAAGCGCCAGAAAGCCCGCGAACGTCGCGACCCAGCCGAGAACATCGATGAAGGCCTTGATCCCGTTTGCATGGTCATGGACCCAGCCCTTGACGTCGTCCCACCACGAGTCCTCGATCACGTCTTCGATCTCGGCGCGGATCTTCCCCGCGTAGTGGTTGGCCCGAGTGCTCCGTTCGCCAGTGAGAGTGTGCAGACGGGTCCGGTAGGGCTGCAGGGGATCGTCGGCGGGACTGGTGCCGCTGGTGGACGGGTGCGGGACGTCCTTGTCCTCCGAGGCGGCCTTCTTGGCCTTGTCGGCCTCGACCTCCTCCTGCTTCTCCTTGGTCTCGCGCAGGAGTTTGTCGGCGTCGCTCTGGAAGTCCTCAAGCTCGTTGGACCACTTGGTCAGATGGCCGTGCACACGCTCGTACCGGCCGGCCACCTCCCGCATGTGCTTCTCCAGCGTGCCGGACTCCTCGCGCAGGCGTTTGACGTACTTGCCCTTGAGGGTGTCCTCGTCGCTGATCGCCTTGAGGTTCTTGGCCTGGTCCCGGAGTTTCTCGGCGACCGAGACCATGTGCTTGACCTCGGCGCGGATCTCCTCCGGGTCACCGGGCACGGGGTCGGAGTCACAGAGCGGCTGCCAGTCGACCGGACGGCGCTTGGATGTCGGTGTCACTTCTTCTGCTTTTTCTTGTTCTGCTTCGCCAACTGCTCGTCCAGGCTCACGAACGCCTTCTTGGTGCCGGCCACGAGTTGGCCGACTGATTCGAGCGACTCGACGAGCCGGGTGCGGTAGTCGTCCCAGTTGTCGACGAAGTCCTCCATCACGTCGGCTATCGCACCGGAGCCCCAGTGCTTGTCCATGTCGTCGCGACGGTTCTCGATGTCCTCGAAGGTCTTCTTGAGCTGCCCGAGCTTGCGCTCGCAGTCCGCGAGGAAGTCGTAGTCGACCGTCAGGTCCGAGTCGCTCATGGATGACCCTCCCCCCGTGCGCGTTCTCGCTGCTGTCGGTTCACCGGTTGACGGCCTGGATCTCCTGGACGGTCACCGCCTGGTCGTTGCCGAAGGTGCCGTTCGGAAGGTCGCCGCCGGCTCCGCCGGTACCGGTCCAGTTGATCTCCCAGGTGATGGTGGCCCGGAGCTTGTACGTGCCATCGCCCGAGGAGCGGAGGTACTTGACCCCGCATGGCGGTGTCTCGTCGGACTTGCCCTTGGCGTAGGGCTCGCCGATGGAGTCGTCGGCGTTGATGGTGCACTCGCCGGAGGCCGGGTAGGTCTCGGCGTCCTTGGTGCCCGGTTCCAGCTTGAGGGACACCGGCTTGGCGGTGGTGGTGGCCTGGATGTTGAAGCCGGGGACGTTGAGGGCCGCCGTGGCCTGGACCTCGTCGAAGACGGCCTTGTCGAGCCAGGCCCAGGTCGGCAGGTTCACCTTGGTGTTCGCCTCGGGAGCGAGCGTGACCTTCGTGTCGGGAAGCTGTATGTGCTGGTAGGCGAGAGCGGCGAGGATTTTCGGGGTGATGGCCTCTTCGTACTGGGGTGGCGGGGCGTCGCCGTTCTCGACCCAGAAGGGGAGGTCCGTGCACGAGGACCGCTTGAGGTAGTCCGGCTCGTTGGGGTTCTCGACGCCGGCCCAGAACATTCCCTTGCCGTCGTTCTCGACGTTGTAGTCCTTGTAGCCCGGTTTTCCGGGCCAGCTGTATTCGTCCTCGTAGTGGCGCTTCGTCTCGCCGATCGCCGCACCCGCGGTCCCGCCCATTCCCGGTGTGTTCAGCTGACCCTCGATGTGCTTGGACATCTCCTTCTTGAAGTCCTTGGCGCCGAGATAGGGGGCGTACCAGCAAGGAGGCGGTGTCCAATTGACGTCCGAGGATGTCACGTTGCCGGTGCTGCCGTCCTTGGTGACGGCTCCGGAGTACCGGATGCGGGCGGCGGCGTAGATGCCTTGCTTGCCCCTGCCGCCTTGCTGCTTGGCGCTGCTTGCGCCCTGGCCGTTGCCCGTCGGCTCCACCGCGTGGGCCGGTTCCGTGAGGACAAGAGCGCCGAGGGTCAGCGTCAGAGCAACCGTGCTCGTGCGGAGGGTGATACGCCGCGCCCTGTTCACCGGCACTGCCCCGCCTTGGTCTCTACGAACACCTTGGACGCTTGCCATAGGCCATCACCCGTGGGGAACTTGACCATCACGATTTTGAAGTAGTCGAAGTCAGCGATGCTCGGCTTGCTCTTCAGGACTTTCTCGGTCTTGACCTCTTTACCATAGAACTTGCTTGAGTCCACGCAGAATGCGACTTCCACTGATTTGCCGTTCGGGGCAGACCGTGTGGTGGCCTGATAGTGGCGCCGGGTGCCGGTGGCCGTCCAGCCGCCGTCGACCCTGCTATTGATCTGGGTCTTTGCGTAGTGCAGCCCCTCGCCCGTGGAGTAGGCGGTAACGGCCGCGTCATTGGACGTGCGCTTGTAGACGCCTCGGTAGATGGCACGGACGAAATTGGCGGCATCATGCATGGCAGCCGCCTCGGTCTTGTCCTTCGGCTTGTCCCAGTCGAAGACAAGGTTCATGTCCTTCGGCAGGGACACATCCACGCCGTCCGGCTTGTCCTCTGCAGGTGCTCCGGAGGGCGATGCCGACTCCTTCGGTGTCTCCGCTCCCTGGCCGGCGCCGGCGATCTTGTCGTTGTCGCTGGACTTGTCGTCCCCGCTACCGCAGGCCGTCAACAGCAGTGTTGCCGTCGTCACCAGTGCGGCAGCAACGGGCAATGGGCGGCGCTTCACAGTGACTCCCCGTGAGACAGAAGTTCAGTCAAGAGCACCGACGGTATCGGTGAGGTTCCCGGTTTCACCAGAGCGAACTTCCGCGAAAACAGGGGCAATCCGGTGTGTATGGGGATCGCTGGAGGCTGGTTGTGTCCTGATCGTGCCCAAGCAGGGGGTGACCCCGGAGGTCGCTGTGTGCGACGTCCGGGGTCATGGTGCTCAGGTGTCTCGATTCGCTAGTGCGGTGTCCTGCACCTCGGGCAAGCGCAGGGAGGATACGCCGACATGAAGGGGACTGGGTCGTTGCGTCCGTCGGCCAGGATCTCGACCTCGCCACGGTCGTCGGTCACTGTGCCTCCTGCGTCGATCTTGTAGACGCGGAGGGTGAGGCGGGAGCGGCGATGGGGCGGGTTCGGGATTTCGATGGGGTCTGTCGGGGGCGGGTAGTGGGTGGCGCAGTCCGGACAGGCGTACACATTGAAGCCCGGGCCTGTGGGGGCGTGGACCTGGTGGACCAGGACTGGTTCGGCCGTGTTGCGCTGGCAGCGGGCGCACATCCGGAGGGCCGGGCGGGTCATCGGGTGGCCGCCGGGGCTCGTACGCCTTGGGTGCGCCTGGGGGCTGGGTCGATGCCGAGGTTGGCCAGGTGGGCAGCTTGACGGCGTTCTCGTTGGAGGTGGTGTTCGGCGGGAGCCAGGACGTAGGGACGTACGAGGCGGGACGCGTTGCCGTCGAGGAGTTCGGTGAAGCGGGGAGGGGGCGGTGGGACGGGGTTGAACCGTAGGGGCGGCAGGGTGCCGAGGCGGTGACGGCCTCGAGGGCGTGGGGTGCAGAGGCTCAGCATCCACGCGAGGGTGCGGACGATAGAGTCCAGCATTGTCGGCGCTCCTAGTCAGCGTTGGCCATGCCCCGGGACGGCTTGCCTCCGTCGCCGGGGTTCTTCTGATACAGGCACGCTACTGGGTGCACATGTGTGGTGTATAGCGGTTAACAGTGCTCCACTCGTACGTGGCACTCGGTACTGTCGTACGTTGTTCGATATGACGCCAGAACCAGGGCAGTCGCCGATCGACCCGAACAAGATCGCTTACGTGTACATGCAGATGGCCGATCACATTGCCGAGCGGATCACCAGGGGGGAGCTGCGGCCTGGTGCTCGGTTGCCGGGCGAGCGAGATCTTGCCGCGGAGTACGGTGTCGCGCACCTGACCGCGCGTCGCGCCACACGTGAGCTCCGCGAGCGGGGCCTCGTCGTCACGCTCCCCGCCAAGGGAACCTTTGTCGCGTACCCCGCTGAAGCCTACGAGTCCGCCGACAGTGACGTGGAGTAGGGCGACATGGGTGAACGAGCCGTGGTTTCGAGTCGCCGCACGAAGGCCTCGTGGCCAGTCATAATGCGGGTAGGAGGTGATCTGCCGTGTCCGTCATGAGTGACCTGATCGAGCGGGGCGGTATCCCCGAGGGCTACAAGGTCGAGGTCTTCGACGGGAGGGTGATCATGACGCCGCAGAGTCCGGAGCAGGACTGGACCGTCTCCGATGTGAAGGACGCGGTCAAAGCCTCCGGAATCGCGCGTGAGCGAGTCTTCGGTGATGTCCTCATCACCTTTCCCGGAGAGAACGACGCGGCGCCCGACCTGACGATCGTCGGCTTTGATGCCGAGCGTCGCAGGAACAGCTACTCCTGCCTCGACGTGCTGGCGGTGGTCGAGGTGCCGTCCGAGCCCGACGACGAGAAGGACTACGTGCGGAACGTTCGGAAGTACGGGCGTTTCGGGATCGAGTTCTACATGATCGCTGATCCTTTCAGGAAGGCGGTCACGCTGATGACGGAGCCGCGTGATTCCGGCTATGGACAGAGCGTCGAGATTCCGTACGGCCAGGTGGTGGCCTTCACTCTCGCGACGGGCGAGAGAGTGAAGATCGACACGAGCACCTTTCCGGTGCGTGAAGCGCAGGAAGGGTGACCTTTCTGCAGGGCAGGCCGGCCGGTGCGATGACCGCCGGAAGCTGAGCAGCGCCGCGTTCCTGTGAGAGTTGCTGTTACGGCCATACAACCGGCAGCCCGTAACTACACTCGCGCCCCATGCGCACCCCCCACCACACCAAGCACCCGAAGCCGAGACGAGGCAGCGCCTCCCGAGGAGGCCGTGAAGAAGTGCCCGGGGGCGGTGACGCCCCCTGACCAGCCCCGCATCCCCCCACCCCCGGCCCCGCCGCAGCAAAGCCCGTCACAAACAGTCCCGAGACCCCCGCGCCCACTGGCTGTTACTCGCCCTCACCCTCCCCCTCGTCTTCGCCCTCCTGCTCTTCGAGGGCTGGACCCAGCACGAGGTCGACGCCGCGAAGTCGCGGTCGCCCTGTGCCTCGCCCGTGCCGGACGCCGTCGCCAAGGGCGGGCCCGTGATCGGGATCAACCGGGACGGGATCCGGTCCGGGTCGATGCCCGCCCGGACCGTCGCGCTCACCTTCGACGGCGGGCCCGACCCCGTCTGGACCCCGCGGCTGCTGGATCTGCTCCGCAGGAACAACGCGCGTGCCACCTTCTTCGTGCACGGCGCCCAGGCCGCCCGGCATCCCGAGCTGGTGCGGCGCATCCGTGCCGAGGGCCACGAGATCGGGTCCAACACCTACACCGGGGCCGTGCTGGGCGAGTCCTCCGCGCCCCGCTTCCGGTCCGAGCTGGAACTGACCCAGAGCGCGCTGGCCGGCGCCACCGGGTTGCGTACCAATCTGCTGCGGATGCCGCGGACCACCACCCCCGAGACCCTGTGCGGTCGTGAGTGGCAGGCGGCGCGGCGAGCCACCGGGTACGGGTACGTGCTCGTCGCCGCCGACAAGGGGGCGCGGAAGCCGGCGCAGGGGATCGTGCGGCAGCTCAGCCAGACGGAGAGCGCGTATCTGGAGGCGCGCAGGCTCCTGAACAACCCGACCGTCGACCGGTTCACCACCGTCTCCGACGGGCTCAAGCTCGTTCCGTACGCGTCGCCTTCCCTCACCCAGCGCTGGCTGGGGCAGGGGCTGATCCAGGTCACGAGCCTCGGGCAGGCCTTCTCCACCGCCATGATCTGGATCCTCGGCGTCGCCGGCGGGCTCGGCGTGCTGCGGCTGGTGCTGCTCGCCCTGTTCGCCCGGGCCCATGTGCGCCGGCTGGAGCGGTTCCGGACCGGGGCGCCCTGGATGCGTGAGGTGTCCGGGCCGGTGACCGTGCTCGTCCCGGCGTACAACGAGGAGGCCGGGATCGGGTCGACCCTGCGGTCGCTGCTCGACTCCACTCATCGGGAGCTCCAGGTCGTCGTCATCGACGACGGGTCCACGGACCGGACCGCCGACATCGCCGAGAGCGTCGACGATCCGCGGGTGGAAGTCGTACGGCAGCCCAACTCCGGCAAGGCCGCCGCCCTCAACACGGGGCTCGCCCACGCGCGGTACGACATCGTCGTGATGGTCGACGCCGACACCGTCTTCGAGCCCGATGCCATCGAGCGGATCGTCCAGCCGCTCGCGCACCCGGCCGTGGGGGCCGTCAGCGGCAACACCAAGGTCGGCAACCGGCGCAGTCTGCTGGCGCGTTGGCAGCATCTGGAGTACGTCTTCGGGTTCAACCTCGACCGGCGCATGTTCGAGGTGCTGGAGTGCATGCCGACCGTGCCGGGCGCCATCGGGGCCTTCCGCCGGGACGCGGTGATCGGCGTCGGCGGGGTCAGCGAGGACACCCTCGCCGAGGACACCGACCTGACGATGGCCCTGTGGCGGGCCGGCTGGCGGGTGCTGTACGAGGAGTCGGCCGTCGCCTGGACCGAAGTGCCCACCAGCCTCAGGCAGTTGTGGCGGCAGCGGTACCGATGGTGCTACGGCACCCTGCAGGCGATGTGGAAACATCGCGGGGCTCTCTTCGCCATGGGGCCCGCCGGGCGGTTCGGGCGGCGCGGGCTGACCTACCTGGCGCTCTTCCAGGTCGCCCTGCCGCTGCTGGCGCCCGTCATCGACGTCTACGCCCTGTACGGCGTGCTGTTCCGTGACCCCTGGGAGTCCGCCGCGGTGTGGTTCGCGTTCCTCGGCGTGCAGATCGTCTGCTCCGGCTACGCGCTGAGACTCGACGGCGAGCCGGTCCGGGCCCTGTGGTCGATGCCGTTCCAGATCGTCGTCTACCGGCAGTTGATGTATCTCGTCGTCATCCAGTCGCTGGTCGCGCTGCTGCTCGGCAGCCGACTGCGGTGGCAGCGGATGAAGCGCTCCGGGACGGCCGCTGAACAGATCGGCGGGCCGGTTCCGTATAGGAGCGTGCCTATGCGTTGACCCACGTGAACCAGCGGGATGGAGGGGACGATGAACGACTGGACCGACCCTCCGGGAGACCACCGGACGGGGCAGGATCCGAGAAGGGTCCCGCCGCCGTCCCTCCTGGCACCCCCGCCGTCGACCCGCACGGCCCCCCTGCCCGGCATGCTCTCGCCGGCCGCGCCCGGCCGCTACGACAGCAGCGTCCACGAACGTGGGCGGCGGGGCGGCGGCAGCAGGAACCCGCGGCGCCGCGCCGGAAAGGGCCGCCGGTTCGTACGGACCGCGGCCGTGCTGTCGTCCGTCCTGCTGCTCGCCGGCGCCGGTACGTACGTCTGGGCCGACACCCGGCTCAACCAGCAGGTCGACCTCGGCACGCTCTCCGGCCGCGTGCCGCGCGGCGAGGGCACCAACTACCTGGTCGTGGGCTCCGACAGTCGCGAGGGACTCTCGCAGCAGGACCGCAAGGAGCTGAACACCGGCTCGGCCGAGGGGCGCCGTACCGACTCGGTGATCCTGCTGCACACCGGGGCGAAGGGCACCACGATGCTCAGCCTGCCGCGCGACTCCTGGGTGACCCTGCCGCCCTACGTCGATCCCGACACCGGCCGCAGCTACCGTGCCGCGCCGGACAAACTGAACGCGGCGTTCTCCCTGGGCGGCCCCGATCTGCTCGTGCGGACCGTGGAACGCAACACCGGCGTGCACATCGACCACTACGCCGAGATCGGCTTCGCCGGCTTCGTGGGCGTGGTGGACGCGGTCGGCGGCGTGGACCTGTGCCTGGACAAGCCCGTACGGGACAAGGACTCCGGCGCCGACCTGCCCGCCGGCTGCCAGACCCTCGACGGCGCCGAGGCGCTGGCCTTCGTACGGCAGCGCAAGCAGGAGGCCCAGGGGGACCTGGGACGCACCCGCAACCAGCAGAAGTTCCTCGCCGCCCTCGCCCGCAAGGCGGCCACCCCGTCCACCCTCGCCGACCCGTCCAAGTCCTTCCCGACCCTGCGCGCCGGCCTCGACACGCTCATCGTGGACGAGGAAATGGAGCTGCCCGACCTCATGTCGCTGTTCGAGGCCCTGCGCAAGGCCGCGTCCGGCGGGGGCAGACAGCTCAACGTGCCCGTGGCCGACCCGGACCTGCGGACGTCCAAGGGCAGCGCGGTGAAGTGGGACGACCGGCGTGCCCGCGTCCTGTTCACGGCACTGCGCGAGGACCGGCCGCCCGGCTGATCAACGAGCCCTGGCGCTGCGGGAGGTGAAGCCGTCGAGCGGCGGCATCAGCGACCCGTACCCCGTCGCCGACCACACGCTCCGCCCGGCCGGGACCTCGAAGTAAGGGACCGTACGGCCGTCCTGGTCCCGGTCCGTGAGCACCTCCGGGGCGCGGCGGTCTCGCAGCGCGTCCGCGCACTCCTGACACACCGCCACGTCGAGCCGGTCCCGGCGGCCCAGCGGACGCCAGCCGGTGCGGCGGGCGGCGCGGCCGTGCAGGGGGTTGAAGAAGCAGAGGGGCAGCCCGGGGGGAGCCGGCGAGGGCGCCCTGGCCCTCCTGCACCAGGGCCAGGGCGCCCGCCAGGTCCGGCACGCCCCGGGCCTCGTCGAGGACCCTGCCCGCGGCGGCGTAGGCGTCGAGGGCGCGCTGGAGAGCGGGTGTCGTGGAGACGTCGGCCGCCTGGGTGGCCTCGCCGAGAGCCAGCACCTCCGCCTCCGCCCGGCGCCGCAGCTCCGCCTCGTCGGCCGCGCGGGCCGTGGCGAACACCAGCTGGGGAACGGCCGGTACGGTCCTGCGAGAGCGGGAGCGGACCAGGGCGCGGGTCCCGAGCACGGTCAGGGCCAGGGCCGGCACGGCGGCCAGGGGCCACAGCCACCACCCACGCGAGCCGCCGGGCTCCGGCTCGGAATCCGGAGTGCCGTCCAGGTCCTTCCTCGCCTCCTCGTACCGCTGCGTGCCCTTCCCTTCCGCCACCAACTCCACCGCCTCGGCGGTCAGGTCGGCCAGCCCCGCGTCCCGCGTCTCGTCCAGGAGACCGGCGGCGGCCACGGCGTCCCGCGTCTGGTGGGTGTCGGCGGGCCACTCGTAGCCGTTCAGGGAGTCCGGGAAGTCGCCGTCCGTCGTGATGAGGATGAGGTCGCGCTGCTCCGGGAGCCGGTCACGGACGATTCCGGCCAGGACACCGGAGTCGCCGTCGAAGGCGTCGCCCTTGGTGAGCGGCGTGAGAACGACCTTGACCGGCAGGCCCGTCCGGCGGATCCGGTCCGCCAACTGCCGCTGTCTGGAGGGCGGTACGGCATCGGCGTACGCCTCGTCGACGTAGACGGGCGAGGTGCGCAGGGTCTCGGCGATGCGCTGCCCGGCGCTCGGGGCGGCGCCGTCCGCCGCACGGGCCGGCGTGGTGGTGAGCGCCGCCAGCAGCAGGGCGGCGAGGACGATGATCACGCGCTTGACGTCAGTGGACACCTGCGGTCTCCCTCACCCTGTCGATGAGCCGGGCGATGCCGCCGGGTACGGCGGACAGCGGGCCGTCGGTTGCGTCGAAGTACGGCGGTCGGCCGCCGTCACCGGACGCGGAGCCGGGCAGCTTCAGCAACCTGCCCGGGATGCCGCTCGGTTCGGCGATGGCCGTGTCGCGGCAGGGCTCGCAGACGGGGAGCAGGCGCCTGCGGTTGCTCTGCGCCGGCTGAGCCGATACGCGCACGTGGTGGCGGCTGACGGCGGGCCCGTGCAGGGGGTTGACGCCGCAGCACAGGTCGTTCGTGTCGCCGGTGAGCGCGGCACGGCCCGCCCGGGCGAGCACGACGACGGCGACCAGGGTCGCGGGATCCGTCTCCGGCTTGCGGGCGCGGTCCAGGTCGCCGTCGAGGAGGAGCATCGCCGCGTCGAGGCAGTCCCAGGCGCGGGGGTTGTCGTCCGTGAACTGGCTCGCCAAGGTGCTGAGTTCGGCGTGCGCGGTACGCCGGAGGTAGGACGCCGACGGCTCGGTCGGAGAGGTGAGGGGCAGGAGGCCGGCCGGCTCGGGTGCGGGCGAGCGACGTCGCCGCAGGCCGGTCACGAGCCACGTCACCCCGGCCACGACACCGGACAGCAGCAGCGCCAGGAAGGCGCCCACGAACAGACCGGGCCAGAAGTCGGTGGCGAACAGGGGCGGGAGGGTCTTCTCGTCGGCGGCCCTCGGGGCGGGGGCCGGCGCGGGTTCCGAACCGGGCCGGTCCGTGCGCGGGGCCTTGTCGAGGAAGGTCATCAGCTGGTCGAGGCGCTCGCCGAGGAGGTGGTCGTCGGCCTCGTCCGCCCTGCTGTCGCCGAGCGTGACGGAGTCGGGCAGATCGAAGGACAGGCGGTTGGTGTCCCGGCGCAGGCCGTGGTTGTAGAAGTCGATCGATCCGTCGTCGGGATCGGCGACCACGTACAGCCCGTCCTCGCCCACCTTGGCGTGCACCGCCGCGGCGAACAGCATCGGGTCGCCGGCCGACTCGCTCTCGGGGGTCTGCGGCACGACCGAGACGAACACCGGGCCGCCTGCCTCGGAGCGCCGGAAGTCCCGGATCCGCTCGTGCAGCCGGTCCAGTCGGCGGGCGTCCAGCACCCGCGGGCTCTCCGGATCGGCGTACACCGGGTCCTGCCTCAGGCCCGCCGCCACCCGTTCGACCCGGGCGGACAGCTCGGCCGGGGTGGGCACGGGCGCCGCGCTCGACCTGGTCTGGTCGAAGACGGAGGTGGCGGTGAGGGCGACGGCGGTGGCGGCGAGGACGCCCGCGCCGGGGGTGACCCAGCGGGGGACGCGCCGCCCGGCCCCGGAACGCCGGCGGCGGCGCCCCGCGTAACCGGCCACCAGCAGGATCAGCAGGGGCACGCCGGTGAGCAGGATCCCCGTGAGGAACGACTGGTTGCGGCGCTCGGAGGGGCCGATGTACATCTCGGCGGCTTCGTCGTCCCCGTACTTCGCACGCGCCGCCTCGGCACGGGCCACGGCCTTCTTCTCGCCCAGGGCGACGACGTCGACGAACCGCTCGAAGCTGCGCAACGGGCCCGCGTCGGAGGGCAGTTCGTACAGCGCGACGGTCGAGGCGGCGTCGGCCGGCGCGCGTACGCCGTAGGCCGTGGCCTCCGTGACGTCGGAGTCGTCGACCAGGACGAACAACCCGTCCCGGCCGAGCCGGTCGTGCACCGCGCCGAGCAACTGCCTGCCGTCGACACTGCTCTGGGCGGGCAGGACCAGGACGTAGGTCGGGACGCCGGTCTTCTTCGCGAGCCGTTCGAAGTCGGGGGCCGTGGACCGGGGGATCTCACGCGGGAGCTGGTCGGTGACGTAGACCGGGTTCTCGCGGAGGCGCTCGGCGAGGTAGGCGGCCTGGGTGGCGGGGGCGGTGTCCGCCGCGCGTGCCGGGGTGGTGGTCGTGCTGTCCGCCGCGCGCGCCGGGGTGGTGGTCGTGCTGTCCGCCGCGCGCGCCGGGGTGGTGGTCGTGCTGTCCGCCGCGCGCGCCGGGGTGGCGGTTGCGAAGAGAGCCGTCAGTGAGCAGAGGGCGAGGAGCAGGCGGAGGACGCGGGTCCGGTGGCCGCTCGATTCCCGTATCCCTGCTGCGCGTTGCCAGTTCGTCGTGGCTGCTTTCACCGGTGTGCCCCCGCGGTCCGATCGCTGTCCGGGCCGCACTCTACTGGGGGCTTCGCGAGTGCTACAGATCGCCGGTCGCGCATCCGGCACCCCGCTGTTCAGCCCAGCTTCTGGTTCTGGGCCTTCACCACCGTCGCCGGGAGCTTCGCGTCGCCCGGCCTGTCCTGGACCATGGCCATGCCGTCCACGGAGACGTAGACGGCGACGACATCGCCCTTGCGGACGGCCTGGGCGTGCAGGGTGTGGGTGATGCCCTGGAAGGTCGTCGTGGCGCGGAAAGCGAGTGACTCGTCACCGGCCTTCGCCACCGGCTCCTCGGCGGTGACGGAGTCGTACGTCGTCGAGCCGTTCGCCTTCGCCGTGAAGCCACCGCCGCACGCGTCGACGCCCTTGGCCAGCCCGGCGAACGCGGATTCGGCCTTGCCGGGTGCGTACGTCGTGAGCGTGATGTACGTGTACTTGCTGCCCTGCGGGACAAAGCGGGTCAGGTCGCCCTGTGGCTCGCCGAGGGGCAGCTGGTTCAGGGCGTAGGCCGGCGGGGCGCAGGCCGGCTGGTCGACCGTGACGTCCTCCGGGGACTTGGCGAAGACGTACTTGTCGTCCCCCTCGTCCCTGGAAGTGGCCTTCACGTCCAGCCCCGGCACGTCCGCCTTCGTGATCACGAGCTTCGCGAGTCGCTCGGCCGGGGTCACCTGCTTCGCGCGGGTCGCGGCAGGCCGGGGTTCCCCGGTCGCCGAGTCCGAGTCGGCGCTGCCGCCGCACGCGGTGAGGGACAGCAGGGACAGGGTCGAGACGGCGAGCGCGGCTCGCTTCATGGGGCACTCCTCGGGGGGGCAAAGCGAAGATCATGACACGGTGGCTCCGGTGTCACGTGAGTGAATGGTGTGGAACTCATGGCCGGTAAGTAACGAAGGCCTCGGTCGCCGGACGCTCGTCCACCCGTGGTGCATTCGCTGCCGCACAGCGAATGGCCTGTCCACACGCCGCCATCAACGGGTTTGTCCAGCCCTGAAGTTGCAGATGGATAACGGCCCGCACCCTGGGGCCCGAGAGGCCGGACGCGCCTTGAGGGGCTTATGTGGGGCTGATACGGTGCGATGGCTTGACACTCACCCCCAGTGCTGGCTATTCGCCCAGGTCGGGCGGGTACGTCCGGCCCGTCCCGCACTTCTCCGTGCGGGGAGGCGCGGGTGAAGTGTCCACGTTTGAAGGCAAATTGACAGACATATTCTTGGGTGTACGGGGAGCGGTTGCGTGAAGATCCAAGAGCGTACGGGGGCGGGCGCCGGTCGTTCCGCCGCTCCGGCTCAGCCGTCGGTCGGTGACCGGCTTCCCACACCACCTCGCGAGCGCAAACCGGCACTGGCGGCGCTCGCCGTGCTGCTCATCCTGGTGGGTGCGCTGGGCGCGACGATGCTCGTGCTCCAGGCCGGTGACCGGATCGAGGTCGTCAAGGTGACGAGCCAGGTCCAGGCCGGGGAGTCCCTCAAGAAGAGCGACGTGACCTCCGTCATGGTCGCCAAGGACGAGAACATCCACTACGTCGAGTGGTCGCAGCTGGCCACCATCCAGACGTACAAGGCCAAGTCCACGATCTACCCGGGCACCCTCGCGGTCGGCGAGATGTTCGCCAAGACGGCGAGCCTGCCCGCCGGCAAGGCCTCCGTCGGCCTCGCCCTCAAGGAGGGCCAGTACCCGTCGGACATCAAGGCCGGAGACGTCGTCTCCGCCTACCGCGTCGGCACCACCGGCTCCAGCTCGAACAACTCCGACGACAGCACCGGCTCGAGCGGCACCTCGTCCTCCGGCGGCGCCCTCGTCGACAACGCGCGCGTGAACACCATCAAGGACGACACCGACGCCACCGTGAGCACGGGCAACCTCTCGCTCACCCTCCTCGTCGACCAGGCCGACGCGGCCGCGCTCGCCTCGGCGGCGGCCGCGAACGAGGTCGCCATCGTGCACGTCCCCGGCAACTAGAAGGCGGCACCCGACCCATGGCGCTCATCGCTCTCGCCGCCGACAAGGGTTCCCCCGGCGTCACCACCGCGGCCGTCGCCCTCGCGGCGGTCTGGCCGCGGCGCGTCCTGCTCGCCGAGACGGACCCGGCGGGCGGTGACCTCGTCTACCGCAGTGCCGCCGCGCACGGCGGACCGCTCAACCCCAACACCGGCATGCTGTCCATCGCCGCCACCGCGCGCCGCGGACTCGTACCGGACCAGCTCTGGGACCACGTACAGCCGCTCAGCGGGGGACTGGAAGTGCTCGTCGGGCTCGGCATCGCCGAGCAGGCCGCCGGGCTCGCGGGGCTGTGGCCCACCCTCGGGCACGCCTTCGCCTCCCTCGCCGACTCCCCGAACGCCGCCGCCGACGTCATCGCCGACTGCGGACGCATCAGCGGGGACACCCCCGCCGTCGAGCTGTTCCCGCACGCCTCCCTCGTACTGCTGCTCTCCCGCACCGAGCCGGAGGCGATCGCCCGGGTACGTGACCGTGCCGCGGCGCTCGCCGGCAAGCTGCACGGCGGACCGCGCGGTGCCGCGAGCCTCGCCAACCCGGTGATCGGCGTCGTCCTGATCGCCGACACCGGCAACGCCGGCAAGCTCGCCTCGCAGGTCAACGACATGCTCGTGCACGCCCAGACCGGCGCCCGCGTGGTCGGCACCATCGCCGACGACCCGGCCGGCGCCGACCAGCTGGCCGGCCGCAGGCGCGGCCGTCTCGACAAGTCGCTGCTGATCCGCTCGGCCCGCAAGGTCGCCGCCGACCTCCACCAGCAGTACGGCGCCGCCTGGGCCGCCTCCGCGCAGGCGAACCAGGCCCACCACGTCCCGCAGGCCCACCACGTCCAGCACAACCACCCGGGCCAGATGCAGGGCCACGCGGGGGCCGGCACATGACCGCTGTCGACCACCAGTTGGTCAAGCGGTTCCGCCAGGACGCCGGCGACCGCATCGCCGAACAGCGCCGACAGGACCAGATCAACAACGTCACTCCGATGTCCACGGAGGACGAACGGCAGTATGCCCGTGCCGTCATAGCCCAGATCCTGGAGGAGTACGCCCGCGCCGAGATCAACGCGGGCCGTACGCCGCTGGACGCCGAGACCGAGGAGCAGTACGCGGCCGCGGTGCACGCGGCGCTGTTCGGCGTCGGCCGGCTCCAGCCGCTGCTGGACAATCCCGAGGTCGAGAACATCGACATCAACGGCTGCGACCAGGTGTTCGTCGGCTACGCCGACGGGCGCGAGGTGAAGGGCGACCCCGTCGCCGAGACCGACGAGGAGCTCATCGAGCTCATCCAGGTCCTCGGCGCCTACTCGGGCCTGTCCTCCCGCCCCTTCGACTCCGCCAACCCGCAGCTCGACCTGCGTCTTCCCGACGGTTCGCGTCTGTCCGCCGTCATGGACGTCGCCCGGCGCCCCGCGCTGTCCATCCGCCGCGCGCGCATGGGCAAGGTGTTCATCTCGGACCTCGTCGGCAACGGCACGCTGACCCCCGAGGTCGCCCACTTCCTGGCCTGCGCGGTCCGCGCCCGCAAGAACATCATGATCGCCGGCGCCACCAACGCCGGTAAGACCACGCTCCTGCGCGCCCTCGCCAACGAGATCCCGCCGCACGAGCGCCTCATCACCGTCGAGCGGGCCTTGGAGCTCGGACTCGACACCTTCCCCGACCTGCACCCCAACGTCGTCGCCTTCGAGGAACGGCTGCCCAACTCCGAGGGTCAGGGCGCCATCTCCATGGCGGAACTGGTACGACGCTCGCTGCGTATGAACCCCTCCCGTGTCATCGTCGGTGAGGTCCTCGGCGACGAGATCGTCACCATGCTCAACGCGATGTCCCAGGGCAACGACGGCTCGCTGTCCACGATCCACGCCAACAGCTCCAGCGAGGTCTTCAACCGTATTTCCACCTACGCGTTGCAGGCCTCCGAGCGGCTGCCCATCGAGGCCAGCCAGTTGCTGATCGCGGGCGCGGTGAACTTCGTCGTCTTCATCCAGCGGCGCAACGACTTCGGCAACGGCGGCCGCCTCCAGCGCATGGTCACCTCCGTCCGCGAGGTCAACGGCGTCGACGGACGCGTCCTGTCCAGCGAGGTGTTCGCGGAGGCCCCCGACGGCCGGATCGTGCCCCACGCCCCACTGGCCTGCCTGGAGGAACTGATGGCACACGGCTACCGGCCGTCCGGGACCTGGGGGTGAGCCGGGGATGAACACGACTCTCGCAGCAATCGGCTCGCTCGGCTCCATGGGCGGCCTGTTCTCCACCACCGTCCTGTACTCGATAGGAAGCGGCGTCGCCGTCGGCGGCGGCCTCGCCCTCCTCCTCGTCGCCGTACGCGGACTGCCCGCCAAGCCCGACCACGAGAAGCAGAAGGCCGCTCAGCGGGCGAGCGAACTCATCCGGTTCGCCGGCCAGCGCGGCTCGCTCGCCGCCATCGTCGGCCTGGTCGTCCTCGTCCTCACCCGCTGGGCCGTCGCGGGTATCGCGGCCGGTGTCCTCGTCTTCTTCTGGGACCGCCTGTTCGGCGGCGCCGGTGAGGAGCGGGCCGCCATGCGCCGCGTGGAGGCCCTGGCGTCCTGGACCGAGTCCCTGCGCGACACCATCGCCGGCGCCGTCGGCCTGGAGCAGGCCATCCCGGCCTCCGCCCGCGCCGCCGCCCCGGTCCTGCGCCCCCACCTCGACGCCCTCGTCGACCGCCTGCGCGCCCGCACCCCGCTGCCCGAGGCGCTCCAGCACCTCGCCGACGAGATCGACGACGCCTCCGCCGACATCATCGTCGCGGCCCTGATCCTCAACGCCCGCCTGCGCGGACCCGGTCTGCGCCAGGTGCTGGGCGCGCTGGCCAAGTCGGCGCGCGAGGAAGTGGACATGCGGCAGCGGGTGATGGCGCAGCGCGCCTCGACCCGCCGGTCCGTGCAGATCGTCGTGGCGGTCTCGATCGCCTTCGTCCTCGGCCTGTCGATCTTCAACCGTGACTTCGTGGAGCCGTACGGCACGCCCGTCGGCCAGCTCGTCCTGGCCTGTGTCTGCGGCCTGTTCGCGCTCGGCTTCTGGTGGCTGCGCAAGCTGTCCACCATCGAGACGCCCGAACGCTTCCTGGTCCGGGACGAGGCAGCCGTCCAGTTCGTGCGTCCCAGGACGCCGTCGCAGCAGCCCCAGCAGCAGCTGCCGCAGGAAGAGGGGGCACGCCGGTGAACCTCACGATGCCGCTCGTCGTCGGCGCCGTCATCGGCCTCGGCGTCTACGCCCTCGTACGCGCCCTCATGCCCAGCAAGCGCAGCCCGATCTCGCAGGTCGCGCGGATCGACGCGATGCGGGCCCGCGGCTCGGCGTACGAGTCGGCGCGCACCGAGCGGGAGAAGGGACGCTTCGGCGCCCTGCGGGCCGAAGTCGGCCTGCGGGTCTCCGAGTTCTACCTCCAGCAGGGCTGGGAGCAGCGCTCGCTGCGCGCCGACCTGGCGGTCCTGGACCGCAGCTGGGAGAAGTTCCTGGCGACGAAGGTGCTGCTGGGTGTGGCGGGCCTGTTCTTCGGTCCGTTCCTGTTCGCCATCGTCTACACGCTCGGCGTCGGCCGCAGCCCGATCATCCCGGTGTGGCTGGCGCTGCTCTTCGCGGTGATCTTCTTCTTCCTGCCCGACCTGGAGGTACGGCGGGACGCGGCCGAGAAGCGGCGCGACCTGCGGCGCGTGATCGGCGCGTACCTCGACCTGGTGTCGATGAGCCTGGCCGGCGGACGCGGTCTGCCCGAGGCCCTGATGGCGGCGGCCGAGATCTCCGACGGCTGGGCCAACCAGCGCATCCGCAACGCCCTCTCCGACGCCCGCATCACCGGCCTCAGCCAGTGGCAGGCGCTCGGCCAGCTCGGCGAGGAGATCGGCGTCGAGGAACTCAAGGACCTCTCCGCCTCCCTGGCCCTGGTCGCGGACGACGGTGCGAAGGTGCGCGAGTCCCTTGCGTCCCGGGCCGAGACCATGCGGCACCGCGAGCTCGCCGAGATCGAGGGCAGCGCGGGTGAGAAGTCCCAGTCGATGCTCGTGGCGCAGCTGCTTCTGTGCGCCGGGTTCCTGGTGTTCCTGATCTTTCCGGCGGCGATGCGGGTGTTCCAGGTGCAGTGAGCCGACCTTCACAACTCCAGAACTTCCCGGAACTGATTTCGAAAGGACAAGTCGTCATGATCGGACGCAACTTCCACACGGGCATCCCGGCCGTGGACTTCCTGGTCACCTTCCTCCAGGCCCGTACCGAGCGCGCCCGCAGCGGCGAGCTGGACCGCGGTGCCTCCGCGGTCGAGTGGGTCATCATCTCGGCGGTCGTCGTGGCGATCGTCGGTGTCGTGGCCGCCATCATCAACGCCGCGCTGAGCGAGGGCGCCAACAAGGTCGGCGACTGCATCAAGGGCGCGGACGCGGGCAAGACCTGCTGATCCGTCACCGGGACGGTCGCAGGGACAGTCACAGGGACAGTCGTAGTCGTACGGACAACGGGATTCACGGGGATGCCGGCAGACGTGAGCAGACGGATACGCCGCAGGGTGCGGGCCGCGCGGAGAGCGGCGGCCGCCCGCGGTGACTCCGGCATGACCGCGATCGAGTTCGTGCTGCTCACTCCCGTGCTGTTCTTCATGATCTTCGCGACCGTGCAGTTCGCCCTGTACTTCTTCGCGGACCACGTCGCCCAGGCGGCGGCCCAGGCGGGAGCGCGCAAGGCGCGCGCCACGGCCGACGAACAGCCGGGCGCCTGGCGGGGCGAGGCCCGGGACGTGGTGGACAGCTACATCCAGCAGCTGGGCCCGCAACTGGTGCTGGGGCCGGACGTGAAGATGCTCCAGCCGGACCAGAACACGGTCGGTGTGGAGATCGCGGCCCGCGTGCCGACGGTGTTCCCGGGCCTGGACCTGACGGTGCACGCGCAATCAGCCGGCCCGGTGGAGCGTTTCGTACAGGAGGAGAACTGATGACTCTCTCTCCTCCCGTTTCCTGGAAGGACAGCCGGCGGGCGGACGACCGGGGCCTGTCCACGATCGAGGTCGTGATCCTCGCCCCGGTGATGATCCTGTTCATCCTCGTCCTGGTGGCCTTCGGCCAGCTCGTCGACGGCCGCGGAGCGCTCGACGGAGCGGCCCGGGACGCGGCCCGCGCGGGCTCGATCCAGAAGAACCACGCCACCGCCATGGCCGAGGCCAAGAAGGCCGCCGAGGCCAACCTGGGGGACGTCTGCTCCGGCCCCGTGTCGGTCGTCCAGACCAGCCAGGGCTTCGAGCCCGACACCATCTTCACGGTCGAGGTGAGCTGCCAGGTGCGGGGCCTCGCCATGCTCGGCCTCGACGTCCCGACGACGCTGTCGGCGAGCTTCAGCTCCCCGCTCGACCCGTTCCGGAGGTCGGCGTGAGACACCTCCCGACTTACGGTCGGTCGTGGTGGGCGGCCCGTCGCGCCCACCTGGACGACCGGGGCTCCGGCGCCGGCGCGGTCATCATCTTCGCGCTGGTCTTCCTCTCCCTCTCCGCGTTCGTGATCGACGGCGGCCTGTCCATCTCCAAGCGGGAACGGGCGGCCGACATCGCGGAACAGGCGGCCCGCTACGCCGCCCAGGACATCGACCGCGAAGCCCTCTACGACAACGAGGGCGGCCCCGCCCCGATCAACTACGAGAACTGCAACGCCCGCGTGAAGACCTTCGCCCGCGAGATGGACATGACGGGCGCGGACATCGCAGGGACCCACTGCGTGGCGGCGGACGCCCAGCAGGTGCAGGTCGAGGTGCAGCTCACCTACTCCCCGGTCTTCACGGGGATGTTCTACGGCGGCGACGTGGTGGTCCACGGGCAGGCGGTGGCGGAGAACGAGGTGGGCTGAGGCCGCCCGCCGCCGGCCGCCCGTCGGTGAACCGGTGACCCGGTGACCCGGTGATCCGGAACATTCGAGGGATCTGCACACGGTTCACCGCGAGGTCGTGAGAAACCACGGCGGGTGCCGAACACTCCTCACTCACCCCGCCGTGCATTGCACTCCGGTACCGCAACGTGGCAGAACCTGTGAAGACGACGGGTATTGAAGTGACCGAATGGTCACACCCATGAATTGGGGTGCCGAAATCCGTCTCACCCCCATAACCACTGACTGGCCGACCCTTCCCCTGACGTGCTTTGATCGGTCGCACTCCAGCACTTCGAATAAATGAAACGAAGGGAACCGCCTTCCATGGCCTTCACCCCGCAGATCGAGACCGCCCACATGTCCGACGCCGAGCTGGACACCATCGCCGGCGGCCAGGCGGGCGGCACCGCGGGTGCCGGCGCCGCGGCCGGTCTC
Source organism: Streptomyces africanus (assembly GCF_030816955.1). Taxonomy (NCBI): domain Bacteria; kingdom Bacillati; phylum Actinomycetota; class Actinomycetes; order Kitasatosporales; family Streptomycetaceae; genus Streptomyces; species Streptomyces africanus. Next base: position 5,103,059 of record NZ_JAUSYP010000001.1, read on the forward strand.
TACGTCGAGACGACGGCCGCCGGTGTCACCACCGGTGTCGGCGGCGGCGTGGGCCTCGCCGTCTCGCCCGCGGGCATCGCGGCGGACCTGCACCTCAACTCCGCGGTCGCTTCCTGACCCCAGGCACACGAAAGGCCCCGGATCTCCGCATCCGGGGCCTTTTCACATCAGCGGGTCACGGCCTTACTTACCCCCGCCCCCTTTACCGCCTTTCCCTCCCCGCTTGTCCTCCGTCTTCATGGCATCGTTGACCTGCTTGGCGAGCTCGTCATCAAGCTTCTTGAACTCACGGACGACGGCATCGGACATACTCGCCAGCGCATCGAGCTGCTGCGTGATGTCCTCGCGCCCGTCCTCCCAGTTGGACTCGAAATCCCCGAGCGCGTCATTGACGCTGCCGTCACCGATGTCGTCCTTGTAGGACTCGAAGAGCTTCTTGGTGTGATTCAGCCGGGTCTTGATGGAACGCAGCCGGCGCCCGTAGCTCTCCAACTCGGTCAGCGGGAGTGCGAGGTCGCTCTTGCCGTTGCCCATGTGGCAGCCCCCCAATGTCCAACGCCCTGAACCAACCAGCACCGTACCCCGAGCCGATCTTTTCGTCGAACGGTTGTGCCCTGTAAGTTCACGTGTGCATACGGTTGTTGGCGTTGGTGTGCGCGTGACGGGGGTTGCGGTATGGCGGGGCACAGGCCTGCGGACTGGCATGTCCTGGACTTGGACAAGGATCCGACGCCTGGTGATCCGCAGCGGGTGCGCACGCTTGCGAAGCAGTTGCATGACTTCGCCGATGACGTCTCCGAGGCGCTGCGTCTGGTCAAGGGCATGGCGGGGGAGGGCACGCTCCTGGAGTGGGCGGGTAAGTCGGCGGATGTGTTCAAGGAGGACTTCGCCGACGTCCCGAAGAACCTCAAGAAGCTGAAGAAGTCCTACGAGATGTGCGGGGACGCGCTGGCGGACTTCTGGCCGAAGCTGGAGCGGGCGCAGTCGCTGGCGGACAAGGCTCTGGTCAAGGGCCGTGAGGCGCGGGACAACCTCTCCTCCGCCCAGTCCCGTCTCACCTCGGCCGACTCGTGGGTGACGCGGGCCGGCAAGGAGGCGGACAAGTACAAGGACGACCCGACCGGCAGGAAGTCCGACGCGGACAAGCCGGACGAGGCCAAGGTCCGGGCGGCGACCCGGGATGTGCAGCACGCCAAGTCGGCCCAGTCCAAGGCGCAGTCGGACGTGTCCGATGCCCAGGACGCTCTCGCCGCGGCGAAGAAGATGGCCGAGGACGCGCGCAAGATGCGTGAGGAGGCCGCGCGGGAGGCGAAGTCGAAGATCGACGAGGCCTCGGACGCCGGCATTCAGAACCGGTCGTGGTGGGAGGAGGTCGGCGACTGGTTCGTCGACAACTGGGACACGATCGTCGCGGTCTGCAAAGTCGTCGTGACTGTCCTCGGGATCGTCGCGATGATCATCGGTGGGCCGATCCTGGGCGCGATCGTGCTGATCGCGGCAGCGGTCGTCCTCGCTGACACCCTCTATAAGTACTCCAAAGGCCAGGCGTCCCTATGGGATGTGGGATTTGCTGCGTTGGATTGCATACCGGGCATGAAGGGATTGACCACCCTCGGCGGCCTCGCCAAAGGCATGAAGGGCCTTGCCAAGGTCGGCCTCAGGGGGATGGCCAAGGGGCTCGGCAGTAACCTGCGCAAGAGCGCCCTGAGCATGTTGAAGCGCACGTGCAAGAACGATCCGATCGACGTCGCGACCGGTGAGATGGTCATGTCCGAGGACGACGTCTTCCTGCCGGGTGTGCTTCCGTTGATTCTCAGGCGGCACTACGTGACGGATCAGCTCGCCGGCCGCTGGTTCGGGCGTTCATGGACCTCGACGTTGGACCAGCGGTTGATTCTGGAACAGTTCGGCGTCCGTCTTGTCACCGAGGACGGCATGGTCCTCGAATATCCGGCTCCTGAACGTGACTTGGCGGTCATGCCGGTCGAGGGGCCGCGCTGGGAGCTTTCCTGGGACGGTACCGCGGCCAGTCCAATGGTTGTCCATCAGCCGGAGATCGGCCAGGAACTGCACTTTGCTCAGGTCACCCCGCACCGGCCGGCAGAACTGTCCCTCGTCGCCATGACAGACCGTCACGGAAACTCGATCGAAGTTTCCTACGACGAGCAGGGCATCCCCCTGCATGTCTCGCACAGCGGTGGGCACCGCATCGACGTCTCCGTCGTGTCGGGCCGGATCACCAAGTTCTCCCTTGCGAGTGCGCCCGATACTCCGACGCTGTGCCGATACGGGTATGACGGGAAGGGGCGACTCACGCACATCCGTGACGCCTCCGGTCACGCGGAGAAGCTCTTCTATGACGACGAGAACCGCATCAGCGGCTGGGAAGACCGCATCGGTACGGTGTTCCGCTACACATACGACGCCCAGGGCCGCTGCTTGCGGACGACCGGCCCGGATGGCCTGCTCAACAGTACGTTCCAGTACGACAACGTGGCCGGTCGGACTGTGTACACCGACTCGCTCGGGCACTCGACCACGTACGAGCTGAACGATCACCTTCAAGTGGTCCGGGAGATCGACCCCTTGGGTGTAACGACTGTGCGTGAGTGGGACAGGTACGACCGACTACTGTCCGAGACCGACCCCTTGGGTCGCACCACCTGCTACACCTACGACGACCGAGGCGACCTCATCGAGGTACGCCTGCCCGACAACTCCACCGTGCGGGCCGAGTACGACGAGGAGCGTCGGCCCATCATCCTTGTCGAAGCTGACGGTGCCCGCTGGCAACACAGCTACGACGAGCGGGGCCGTCTGTCACGGATGGTGAATCCGATCGGAGCCACGACGCGCTTCTCGTACGACGACAGGGGCGCAAGGTCACTGATCACCGATCCACTGGGTGCTTCGTACCGGATTGTCAACGACGCGGCCGGCCTTCCTCACACGATCACCGATGCCCTCGGCCACACCACACGCTATGAACGGAACGCGCTGGGACAGGTGGTCCGCATCATCGATGCCAACGGGGCGGTCACCTCTCTCGCGTGGACGCCGGAGGGCAGGCTGCTGGAACGCCGGCTGGCAGATGGCTCGGCCGAGTTCTGGCATCACGATGCGGCAGGCAACCCAGTCTCCTTCACCAGCGCGGCAGGCACCGTCACGCGCTACGAGCAGGGGCCCTTCGGACTCCCCGTCGCCGTGACGTGCCCGGACGGATCACGCATCGAGTACGCCTACGACACGGAGCTTCGGCTCACGGGTGTCACCAACGCCCTCGGCCACACTTGGTCGTACAGCTATGACGCGGCCGGCCGTCTGCTGCGCGAACGTGATTTCAGCGGCAGCGAGACGACGTACGGGTACGACGCGGCAGGGCAACCTGTCGAGCGGATCAACGGCGCTGGGCAGCGGCTCGTCTGTGCCTTCGACTCACGCGGGAACCTCCTAAGCCAGGCGACGGACGACGGAGTGATTCGCTATCGATACGATCGGGTCGGCCGCCTCGTGGAGGCAGCAGGCCCGGACGCCGTCATCAGCTACGTGCGGGACGGACTCGGCGCAGTTGTCCGGGAGACGTGCAACGGCCGGTCGCTGGAACTCGACTACGACCTCATGGGGCGCCGAATACGCCGCCGCACCCCTTCGGGGGCCGTGACCGCATGGGAGTACGACGCGGGCCACCGGCTGACAGCGCTGCACACCCAGGGCATCAGCGTTCAGCTCGCCTACGATCCCATGGGTCGCGAGACCGAACGCAGGCTGGGTGCGGGAGCCTTGCTCAGCCAGTCGTGGGACGCCGTCGGCCGGACCACACGTCAGATCCTGTACTCCACTGGACGTACTCCCGGCAGCCAAGGCAGGGCCGTCGAGGTCTGGAGGCGAACCTACGGCTACCGTCCCGACAACTTCCTGACGGACAACGACGACACCGTCCAGGGTAATCACCGGGTCACCTTGGATACCCAGGGCAGGGTTCTCACCGCGAACTCTCCGCGCCGGCAGGAGCGCTACGCGTATGACGCCGTCGGCAACCTCGCGAACAGCCAAGGAGTCCCCGAACCGGGAGGCCAAGAAGGCGCGCCTTCCGTGGTCAGGGACTACGAGGGACTGCTGCTGCGCCGCAGCGGGCGCAGCCGTTACGCATACGACGGTCAAGGCCGAGTCGTGTCCGTCACGCGGCGCCTGCTGTCTGGCGGGTCCCGGACGTGGCGGTACCGCTGGGATGCCTTCGACCGCCTGACCGATGTCGTCACTCCTGACGACCGCCGCTGGCACTACCTCTACGACCCCCATGGTCGCCGCATCGCCAAGCAACTGTTGGCGCAGGACGGTACGGTCATCGAGCAGACCGACTTCGCCTGGGAGGGGACCCGCCTCGCGGAACGGATCCAACCGCAGGGCAACGGCGCGTCCAGGGCGACCACATGGCACTGGCAGCCGGGTGAGCATCGGCCACTGGCGCAGACCGAGCGGGTGTTCGCGGGGTCCGACGGGCGCGCGGAGGGCCAGGAGGAGATCGACGCCAGGTTCTACGCCATCGTCACCGATCTGGTCGGCACACCGACCGAACTCGTCGATGGTGACGGAAGCGTTCACTGGAGGCGCTGTACCTCGGTCTGGGGGGTACCGTTCGAGACCGCCGAAGAAGAACCGGCGTGTCCGCTGGGCTTTCCCGGCCAGTATCACGACCTCGAGTCCGGGTTGGATTACAACGTCCGGCGCTACTACGACGCGGAGAACGCCCGATACATATCACCGGACCCACTCGGACTGGACGCGGCTCCCAACAACTATTCCTATGTCCCCAATCCGTTCACCTGGAGTGACCCCTTCGGTCTGGTCTGTACAGACCTTGGTGGCTGGTACGGGAGGCTTTCGCCCGCGCGTAAGGGCAATGAGATCAACCACATACCCGCCAAGGCGGCTTACGCCCACCTCAGCCTGACCGACCATATGGGTCCTGCCATTCGAATGGAGCGGCGTGATCACCGGCTCGTCTCGAGCACTGACTCGCGTGGATACTCGGCCACCCCATGGCGCAACGCGCAGCGTGATCTGATCGATCAGGGGAAGTTCGACGAGGCCATGAAGATGGACATCGACGACATACGAGCGCGTTTCGGAACGAAGTATGACCAGCACATAGCCGATATGGTCGCCAGCTTGAAGGACAACGCCGGTCTGCAGAAGATGCTGTCCGATAACGGCTGGACGATCAATTACGACCTGCTGAAGTGAGGCAAGACAATGGAAATCATCCTGGACCCTCCGAACGGCGTTCCGCCGGTGGCCATGGGGATGCCGTTCGAGGAGGCCGTCGCTGCTGCTGCTTCCTGGGGTGAAGTACGCGTGATGGGGCCGTTCGATCACAATCCGACAGTGCAGATTCAGGCCATGGGGGACGACTTCGACGTCGTCGTCATCCTCAAGGACCAGAAAACGGTCAACGCCGTCGACGTCTCGGCTCCCGAGGAGGAAGACTCAGACCTGCGTGTCATGTGGCGCGGATTCGACGTCTTCCGGACTCCTGCTCGTCAGTTGCTCCAGGCGTTCTCCGAGGCGGGATACCGCATCGACGACTCCAACCCCGAAGAACCCGTCGTGCTGGACCTGACGATCGCCTTCAACCGCTGGACGTCACAGGAGGTCCCTGTGGACCCCGAAGACGGCCTGCCTCTGTATTTCACTGCGGCGCTGGTCTCAAACGAGAACCCGTCCGTCTGACCGCCCGGCGGTCACTCTCAGCGGTTGATCGACTGGATCTCCTGGACGTTCATGTCCTGGGTGGTCTCGAAGGTGCCGTCGGGCAGGTCGCCGCCGGTGCCGTCGGAGCCCTCCCAAGTGATCTGCCAGGTGACGCTGGCGGAGAGTTGGTACGGGGTGCCGTTCGTGGCGCGGAGGTAGCGGATGCCGCAGGGCGGGGTCTTGTCGGCGTCGCCCTTGGTGTAGGGGGTGCCGATGGAGCCGTCCTCGTTGATCTCGCAGTTGCCGGAGGCGGGGAAGGTCTCGGCGTCCTCGGTGCCGGGCTCAAGGTGGAGGGCGACCGGCTTGGCCGTCGTCTCGGCCCACAGGCCCGTGTTGGGGAGTTCGGCGCGGACCTTGACGTCCTTGAAGGTGCCCTTGTCCAGCCAGACCCAGGTCGGCAGGTTGACCGTGGACTTGGCCTCCGGCTTCAGGTCGATCTCCGTGTCCGGGACCTTGACCTTGTTGTAGGCGTACTCGGCGAGCGTCTTCGGAGTGGGCGTGTTCGGATCGTCCGGGACCTTTCCGGCGTCCACCCAGAACATGATGCGGCCGCAGTCCCAGGACTCCGAGTCGTTGGGGTCGGGTGCGACACCGCGCCAGAAGTAGCCGTCCTTGCTGAGGTTGTAGTTCTTGTAGCCCTCGGCGGTGCTGTTCGTCGGCGCGTGCATGTCGAAGTTGTCCGCCGGCTTGCCGTCTCGGTAGTGGTCGGTCCAGAGCCCCTTGCCCCACCAGGACTCGTGGATGCCGACGTCACCGCCGCTGTCCGTGTCCACGAAGTGCTTCAACTGCTCAGGAGTGAAGGCGGGCTCGTACCAACAGGCAGGCGGCTTCCAGTTGGGATCGACCGTGCCGAGGTTGCCCTGCTTGCCGTCGCCGCCCCCACCGCTCGGATACGTGAGCTTGATGTTGGAGACGGAAGCCGACAGGGTGCCGTTGCTACCGGCATTCCCGGTGGTGTTGCCACCGGACGGCTTCTTGTCGTTTCCCACGCCGATGGCATGAGCCGATGTAGTGGAGAGGGCGGCCGCAAGAGCCGTCGCAACGATCGTGGACAGGGCCTCCTTGCGCCACGTCATCAGGAGCAACCGCCCCTCTTCGAGTTCGTGGACACGGTCTGCCACACGCCCTGCTCGCTCTTCTGCATCGTGACGACATAGGCGACTTGGGGGTCAGTCCCTGCAGGGTTACCGACGACCTCGCCCGTCTTGCGGTTCTTGGTCTGTGCCTTGCTCTCGTCCGTGCAGTACCTGAGTTGGGCCTTGGTCTTCTTCGCGAAGAGTGTGGCCTGAGGATCGAAGACAGGAAGCTCGCCGATGACGGTGACGTTCTTGCCTGTATAGGACTTGATCCACTCACGATCCTGGGAGAGACCAGCTTCCGTGTCGTAGAAGGCGAGGGCGTCACCGCCGGCGGGCTTGTTCTCGATGATCGCCGCGTAGCCGGCTCGGAGCTGTTCCTTGCCGTCGTTGAGTACGGCCTGCTCGTCGGGGTCGCTGCTCGTCCAGTTCTCAAAGGTCAGCCGGAAGCTGCTCGGGAGGGTGATCTTAGGGCGCTTGGGGCCGGACGGCGTCGACGTGGATGCCGAAGCCGACGGGCTCGACCCTGCATCCGCGCCCTTGATGTCGTCCGACGAGTCGTCGCCGCCTCCGCCGCATGCGGTGAGCAGCAGTGCCGTTGTAGCGGTGAGCGTGGCGGCTGTCGTTTTCAGAGCGCGGCGGGCCACTGGCCTTCTCCCCCGGGGTTCGATCATCGTCCGATGTGTGCGGCAGAGAACGAAGCTATCAGGGGCGGGTAATGGCCCCTTGAGAGGCAGTGGTGGATTGTGTGGGGACCGTGAGGAGTGTGGCGTGGCGGTTGCGAACGACTGGGCGTCGCGTCAGCGGTTGATCGACTGGATCTCCTGGACGTTCATGTCCTGGGTCGTTTCGAACGTGCCGTCCGGGAGGTCACCGTTCGCGCCGCCCGTGCCCTCCCATGAGATCTGCCAGGTGATGCTGGCCTTCAACTGGTACGGGGTGCCGTTCGTGGCGCGGAGGTAGCGGATGCCGCAGGGCGGGGTCTTGTCGGCGTCGCCCTTGGTGTAGGGGGTGCCGATGGAGCCGTCCTCGTTGATCTCGCAGTTGCCGGAGGCCGGGAAGGTCTCGGCGTCCTCGGTGCCGGGCTCAAGGTGGAGGGCGATCGGCTTGGCCGTCGTCTCGGCCCACAGGCCCGTGTTGGGGAGTTCGGCGCGGACCTTGACGTCCTTGAAGGTGCCCTTGTCCAGCCAGACCCAGGTCGGCAGGTTCACCGTGGATCTGGCCGCCGGCTTCAGGTCGATCTCCGTGTCCGGGACCTTGACCTTGTCGTAGGCGTACTCGGCGAGCGTTTCGGCCGTGGGGGCGTTCGGTACGTCGGGGATCTCGCCGGCGTTCTGCCAGAACATGACGCGTTCGCAGCCGTACGAGTCCGGGTCCTCCAGGTCGCGGGCTACCCCCCGCCAGAAGTAACCCTCCTTGCCGAGGTTGTAGTTGTCGTAGCCCTTGCGGGTGATGAGGGAGCCGTCCTCGTAGTTGTAGGCGTCCTTGCCGTCCCGGTAGTGATCCGTCCACAGCTTCTGGCCGCCCCAGGACGCGTGGGGGCTGACATGCCCGAGGGCGAGCCCCGTCTCCGAGAACTTCTTGAGCTGCTCCGGCGTGTAGACGGGCTCGTACCAGCAGGGCGGCGGCTCCCAGGTCACGTCCGTCGACGAGAGGGTGCCCTGCTTGCCGCCGGTAGGGCCACTGACCTGACTGACCTTGATCCGGGAGGACGTGACGGCGGCGGAGAGTTCCTGGTCGTTCGCGTTGCCCGACGGGCTCGAACCAGGCGAAGGACTGGTCGTGTTCCCGGTGAGGTCGTTTGCGTGAGCGGCTCCGGCAGCCCACAGAACCGCCGCCGTGGCCACTGCGGCACCCTGAAGCGCCGTCCGTCGTGAAGGCACCGTCACCGGCATTCCTTCGCCTTGCCGATGACCTCGATGTTCGCAGCGCGCCAGACTTCGGAGTCGCCGGACGGGGGCGCCATGAGCAGCCTGAACTTCTGGTAGCTGTCCAGGTTCTCGTCCGTGTAGTGGACCTTTCCGGTCTTGGTCTCCTTGCTGAAGGACTTGGCCTGGTTCCGGCAGAACGAGACGAGGACGCCCTTGCCGTCACTCATGGTGGTGACTTCGTCGTCGTAGTACTTGTCCGTCCCGTAGACGGTGTATCCGCCCTTCACCCACGCCTCGATCTGCGACTTGGCGTACTGGGCGGCCTGGGCCGCCGAATAGAACCGGTACGCCGGATCGTTCGGATCCTGCGCGGCGATGCCGTGCTTCAGCGCGCGGATGTAGTTCTCGGCGTCGGCGAGCGCTGCCGCATGCTTCGCATCGGACGGCTCGTCGAAGTCGAAGACCAGCTTCAGATCCTTCGGCACGCTGACGTCCGGACGGTCGGCGCCCGCAGAGCCGGACGCGGAGGCCGACGGGCTGCTCGACCCGCTGTCCGCCCCCTTGATGTCGTCCGGCGACTTGTCGTCTCCGCCTCCGCCGCATGCGGTGAGCAGCAGCGCCGCCGTTGCGGCGAACGCGGCAGCTGTGGTGGTCAGAGCGCGGCGGGCCACGATTTCTCCCCCGAGGTTCGGCGTGTGCGACAGGGAACGAAGCTATCAGGGGCTGTTTGGGCCCCGTAGGTGACCATGGGGGATTGTGTGGAGCGTGTGAGGAGTGTGCGTGGCAGTCGCGAAGGGGGCTCGCGGCCCCTCGGTTGCCGGGTCAACCGCATGCGGTCTGCGGGGCAAATCGGACGTCAACGCCGTTCGTTCCCCGTGCCCTTCGACGACCTCAATAAGAGTCCATAAGATCTCTGTAGGCTCAGCACACCTCTCGGCCCCCAGTTCGTCTCACCGCACTCACACACGACCCCAGGACACCCGCCATGCCGCGACGCCGCACCTCCAGCTCGTCAAGCTCGACGGGAAGTACGACGGGAACGACGGCCCCGACGACGGCCCCGAGGAATCGGACGCCGCAGCCGGTGAGGATCCGGCGGCGGTCGTTCGGGGACTTCGTCAAGGCGTTCTTCGCGTTCGTCGCCCTGGCCGTGCTCCTCGTCGGCGTGCCCGGCGCGCTGGCCACTCAGATCGGGTGGCCGTTGCCGAACGGGGTGCCGAGCCTCGACTGGCTTCAGCAAGAGATCACCGTTCAGACGTTCCTGAACATCCTGACCGTCGTGGTGTGGCTCGCGTGGGCCCAGTTCACCGCCTGCGTGCTCGTGGAGATGAAGGCCGCGCTGTCCGGTGTCGGGGTGCCGGGGCGGGTGCCGGGCGCCGGGCCCAGTCAGTTGCTCGCCCGGCAGCTCGTCGCCGCGCTGCTGCTCGTCGGCGCCACCGCGGCCAGCTTCGCGCCCGGGCTGTCGCAGCTCGGCCAGAGCGGCTACGACGCCAATCAGAAGCCCACCGTCGCCGCGGCCCAGCAGACCCCGGGTTTCTTCGCCCAGCAGCAGGAGCAGGCCGCCGACACCGCGGCCGCCCTCGCCGACCAGGCCTCGCACGCCGCCTCGCACGCCGACGCCGGTGGCAGCACCGCCAAGCAGGGCGACACGAAGTATTACCGGATCCAGCCGCCCGAGGGACGTCACCACGACTCCCTGTGGGAGATAGCGGAACGGCACCTCGGTGACGGGCGTCGTTACAAGGAGATCTTCGAGCTCAACAAGGACCGCATCCAGCCGGACGGTTCCAAGCTCTCCGAGGCCAGCCTCATCCGGCCCGGATGGATCATGGAGATGCCGGGCGACGCGCGCGGCGGCGAGCTCGTCGAGATGCCCGACGAGGCGCCCAACGTGTCGCCCGACGTGCAGCAGCAGATCAGCGATTACGCCCTGACCGGGGACCACGCCCAGGGCGGAGGGGGCTCGGGCGCCCAGGGCGGTGGACACGAGCACACCGGTGGCGGTGCCACTCAGGTGTCCGTCCCCGAGCAGCAGCGGCCCGCCCACGACGCCGGCCACCAGCAGGCCACCGGCGTCGACGCCGAGTCCGACAGCTCCTTCGGTCTGCCCGAGGCCCTTCTCACCGCACCCCTCCTCGCCGCCGGACTCCTCGGCGCCCTGGGGCGGCGGCGCCGGCAGGCGCTGTGGCAGTCGGCGTTCGGGGCCGTCGGCGGGCGGCGCGGTATGGAGCCGCCCACGCCGAGCGGGGACGCGCAGGACGTTCAGGACGCGCTGCTCGTCGGCGCCGACCCCGAGGGCGTGCGGCTGCTCGACCGGAGCCTGCGCGGCCTCGCCGCCTCCCTCGCCGAGGAGTCGCGCGCGCTGCCCGTCGTGTACGCCGCCTGGCTCAGCAACGGCGATCTGCACCTCCAGCTCGCCCAGCCCGCCGGAAAGCCGCCCGCCCCCTGGCAGCAGGGGCAGGACCAGACCTTCTGGATGCTGGCCCGGACGGATGCAGAGCGCTACGAGGACGTCGACACGGCCGCGCCCTACCCGGGGCTCGTCAGCCTCGGCACCATGGACGACTCGCGGCTGCTGCTCAACCTGGAGGCCGTGCCCGGCATCGTCTCTCTCTCCGGCCGGGAGGCCGACCGGGCCGCCGTCTTCGCGTCCGTCGCCGCCGAGCTGGCGACCAACGGGTGGTCCGACCGCATGACCATCACGCTCGTCGGCTTCGGGCAGGACCTCACCCCCCTCGCCCCCAACCGGATCCGGCACCTGGAGGACATCGAGGCGCTCGTCGAGACCATGGAGGCCGAGACGCGGCAGCGGCGCGGAGCGCTGGGCGCCGCCGGGCACGACTCCGTCCTCACCGGGCGCACCGGGCCCGCCCAGCACACCCGCTGGGCCCCGCACCTGGTCCTGCTCGCCGCCCAGCCGTCCGCCGAGGACGCCGTCAAGCTCGCCGAACTCGCCGCCGACGCCAGTCGGCTCGGCATCGGCTACCTCGTCGGCACCGAGACCGGCGACCTGCCGGGCGCCGCCTGGGAGATGGAGATCACCGGCCAGGGCAAGCTGCTCGCGCCCCTCCTCGGGCTCGAACTCGACGCCCAGTTGCTGCCGGTCGCGCAGCAGCGGGCCGTGGTCGAGCTGTTCGTCGAGGCGGACCCGGAGCGCGAATCCAACAGGCCCGCGAACACCCCGCCGTTCCTCGTCGACATCAGCGAGCAGGGCCGGCCGGCCGTCTACGCCCGGCTCGTCGGGCCCTACGAGATCATCGGTCTCGACACCCCGGACGGGGAGCGCAGCGCCCTGCTGCACGAGGCGCTCGCCCTGCTGCTCCTGCACCGCGAGGGCGTGCACCCGCGCGTGCTGTCCTCCGCTCTGTGGCCGCGCGGCGTCACCGACGACGTACGGGACGCGCTCCTGGACCGGCTGCGCGACTGGCTCGGCGCCGACCCCGACGGCACGCCCCGCCTCGGCAGGGACGCGACCGGGCGGCTCACCCTCGCCAAGTCCGTCGTCTCCGACCTGGACGTGCTGCGGTCCCTCTACCACGAGGCCACGCAGGGCAAGGGCGTCGGCAGCCGGGCCGTGCGCGGGCGGCTGCTCACCGACGCGCTGGTGCTGGTGCGCGGGCCGCTGCTCGCCGACCGGCCCGAGGGCCGCTACCGGTGGCTCACCCACGAGATCGTCGACGCCCAGCTGCCGCTGCTCGTCGCGGACACCGGGCTCGCGCTGTGCGAGTTCCACATGGAGAAGAACCGCGCCGAGAAGGCCATCGAGGCCCTCAACGCGGCCCTGCGCACCGCCCCGGCCGACGAGCGCCTGTGGCACGAGCTGCTGCGCGCCACCCACGCCACCGGCGACACGTCCAAGCTGACCGCGCTCGCCACCGATCTCATCGGCCGCAGCGGGGCCCGCGGCCTGCCGCCGCGCACCGAGGCACTGCTCGACGAGCTGCTGCCGACGTGGCGCGACGCGATCGCCGCGGTGGGATGAACACCGGGGTCCTGGCCGTCGCCGCCGCGCTGTGGGGCGCGGCGGCGGGCGCGTTGCTGCCGCGCGCGGCCTACCGGTTCTCGGCCCCCTCCGGGGAGCCCTGGCGGGAGCGGTGCCCCGGCGGGCACGCCCTCAAGGGCCGGCTCAAGGGCTGGCTGGGACGGGCCTCGTGCCCGGAGTGCGCGGAAGGCGCGGAGGGCGCAGAGCGCGAGGAGGCCGGATACGGGCCGCGTACGGCACCGCTGGTGATCGCCACCGCCCTCGTCTGCGCCGCCCTCGCCGCCGCCACCGGCACCCGGCCCGAGCTCGGCGTCTGGCTGCTGCTCGCGCCCGTCGGAGTGCTGCTGACGGCCGTCGACTTCCGGGTGCGGCGGCTGCCCGACCCGCTCACGCTCCCCTTCGCCGCGGCCGCGCTCGTCCTGCTCGGCCTCACCGCGCTCGTGCCCGAGCACGCGGGCGAGTGGACGACCGCCCTGCTCGGCTCGCTGGCCCTGGGCGGCGGCTACTTCGTGCTGTTCCTCATCAACCCCGCGGGGATGGGCTTCGGCGACGTCAAGCTCGCCCTGGGCGCGGGGGCGGTGCTCGGCTGGTACGGGTGGCCGACGGTGATGCTCGGCACCTTCGCCGGGTTCCTGCTGGGCGCGCTGTACGGCGGTGCCCTCGTGGTGGCGCGGCGGGCCGGGCGCAAGACGGCCATCCCCTTCGGGCCGTTCCTGATCTCCGGCGCCTTCCTCGGACTCCTGGCCGGGGCCTTCGCGGCCTGACGACATCAGGGCCGCCCGAAAGCCCGAAAGCACGGAAGCCCCATGCCCGCAGGCCCGAAGGCCTGACGTCCAGCGGCCCGAACGGCTGGCGTACGCTGGGCTGGTCCGTCCACAACCCTTACGAAAGGGACGCCCGGTGACCGAGAAGGCCGACCTTCAGCCCATCCTCGACCGTGCAGCCGCCGGTGGGCGGATCACCCCCGACGAGGCGCTCGCGCTGTACCGGGACGCCCCGCTGCACGCGCTGGGCGCCGCGGCCGACGCCGTACGCCGCCGCAGGTACGCCGGCACCGAGCACATCGCGACGTACATCATCGAGCGCAACATCAACTACACGAACGTGTGCGTCACGGCGTGCAAGTTCTGCGCCTTCTACGCCGCCCCCAAGGACACCGCCAAGGGCTGGACCCGGGACCTGGACGACATCCTGCGCCGGTGCGCCGAGACGGTCGAGCTGGGTGGCACCCAGATCATGTTCCAGGGCGGACACCACCCGGACTACGGCGTCGAGTACTACGAGAAGCACTTCGCGGCGATCAAGAAGGAGTTCCCGCAGCTGGTCATCCACAGCCTGGGGGCGTCCGAGGTCGAGCACATGGCCCGGATCTCGAACGTGAGCGTCGAGGAGGCCATCCGGCGCATCCACGCCGCCGGGCTCGACTCCTTCGCCGGTGCCGGTGCCGAGCTGCTGCCCGAGCGGCCCCGCAAGGCCATCGCCCCGCTGAAGGAGTCCGGCGAACGCTGGCTGGAGATCATGGAGATCGCCCACAACCTGGGCGTCGAATCCACCTCCACCATGCTCATGGGCACCGGCGAGACCAACGCCGAGCGCATCGAGCACCTGCGGATGATCCGGGACGTCCAGGACCGCACGGGCGGCTTCCGCGCCTTCATCCCGTACACCTACCAGCCCGAGAACAACCACCTGAAGGGCCGGACGCAGGCGACCCTCTTCGAGTACCTGCGGATGATCGCGATCGCGCGGCTGTTCATGGACAACATCGCCCACATCCAGGGCTCGTGGCTGACCACGGGCAAGGAGGTCGGGCAGCTCTCCCTGCACTACGGTGCCGACGACCTCGGCTCGATCATGCTGGAGGAGAACGTCGTCTCCTCCGCGGGCGCCAAGCACCGGTCCAACCGGATGGAGATCATCGACCTGATCCGGAAGGCCGGGCGGGTGCCCGCGCAGCGGTCGACCACGTACGAGCACCTCGTCGTGCACGACGACCCGGCGAACGACCCCGTCGACGACCGCGTGGTCTCGCACATCTCGTCCACGGCCATCGAGGGCGGCACGGCTCACCCCGAGCTGAAGCTGCTCGCCTCCAACTGAGCGGCCGCGGAGAGGTAGTTGGAAACCATTCACACGGCCGAGACCGTCCGCGTCACCTGGGAATCCGAGCCCGTCAAGGGCGGTGCCGTGGCCGTCGGGCGGGACCGGATCGGTGCCGTCGGGAAACTCGACGACGTCCGTGAGGCGTTCCCCCGGGCCCGGGTCCGCAGGTGGCCCGGGACCCTCGGTCCCGCCCGGGTCCACGAGGGTCCGCTCCCGGACGCCCCGAGCCCGCGCGAACGCGTCCACGAGGTGCTGAAGCTCGGCGCGGTCGCGGTCCTGGAGGAGTACGTCGACTCGCCGGAACTGCGGTCCGCCGCCGAGCGCAACGACGTCGTCGTCCTGCCGCGTGCGCGCAACACCGCGATCGTCCCGACCGGACGCGCCGACCTCGCCGTCTTCGACGAGGCGGGGGAGTGCGTCGCGACGGTGTGCGCGGGGCGGCTCGTGCACCGGCGGCGCTGATCAGCGCCCTGTTGGTCCGGCACTCCGCCCGTCAGCCCGCGAACGCCTCCCCGAACGCCCCCGGACGCTGCCGCACCCCACTGCAATCGGTCGCCGGCCGGTCCGGCGCGGAGCCGTCCGCGCACTGCCGGTCCCGCGGGGCCGACCACATGGACACCCACCCGATGCCCTTCTCCTCGGCGAAGGCCCGGACCTCGGCCGCGTCGGCGAGCGTGAAGGTCTCGCCGTCGACGTCGTTGACGCCGATCATCGAGGTGAGCGCCATGCCCTTCCAGGCCTCCGCGTCCGAGGTGCCGAAGACCTTCTTCAGCTGGGTGTGCGCGGCCCTGGCGGCCGTGAGGGCGTAGCCGCCCATGTCGCCGTCGAACGACGAGCCGTAGTTCATCGTCATCAGGTTGACGGTGGCGACCTTGACGCCGTTGTCGGAGGCGGAGCGGAGCAGCGCCAGGCTCTTCTTGCCCAGGCCCGAGGGCATGACCGGGAGCGTGAGGGAGACCTCCAGATCCGTCCGTTCCCGCTGGAGCAGCGCGATCGCCTTCGAACGCAGGACGACGGAGGCGGGGTCGGCCAGCTCGTCGCCCTCGACGTCGAAGTCGGCCCGGGTGGCACCGGCCGTGTCGAGGGCCTTGCCGTACGCCGCCGCCAGTTCCGTCGCGCTGTCGCACACGGCCGCGAGTTCCCTGCCGGAGGCGCCGCCGAAGGAGACCCGGACCTGGCCGCCGTTCTGCGTCAGCCGGGATATCCGGGCCTTCACCGCCGCGTCACCGATCGCGTGACCGCCGTCCCAGCGCGGGGCGCAGTCGTCGCCGTCGGCCAGGACGAAGGCCAGGTTGTACGTCGTCGGGGAGCCGGCCGAGTCGGTGTCGGCGGCGTCCGTGGCGCTGACGTACGGGGCGTACGCGGTGCCGGTCCCGGCGGGGGACGAGGTGCCGGGGGCGGCTGTCGCCGAGGGGGCCGGGCGTGCCGCCCGGTCGACCGGTTCTGCCTGTTCGGAGCACCCCGTGGTGGCCAGGGCGACCAGGCAGCCCACCCCGACAGCCGCCGGTTTCCGGTAACTCCCCATGCGCACGCTCCCGTTCTGCTGATGCCGGTGTCCGCGGTATGCCGGTGTCCGCGGGTTCAAGACCCCATACGTTTCCCGGCCGCAAACGTCTCACATCAAGCGCAAATCCGAGTTTAGGGCGCATAAAGGCGTCCCAGGCCTTCCTGGGCCGGGGCATCACGCGGAGGCCGTCGCAGTCGGCACGGCGCACGCCCCGGCTTCTCCCCGGCGGGTGTACTGCAACAATGGGCCCGTGACCCGCGCATCCCTGGACAAGCAGCCGCACGAAGTCGCCTCGATGTTCGACGACGTGGCGGAACGGTACGACCTGACCAACGACGTGCTGTCCCTCGGCCAGGACCGGCGATGGCGCAAGGAGGTCGCCAAGGCCGTCGACGCGCGTCCCGCGCAGAAGGTCCTCGATCTGGCGGCGGGCACGGGTACGTCCTCGCTGCCCTTCGCCCGCACCGGCGCGTACGTCGTCCCCTGCGACTTCTCCCAGGGCATGCTCCGGGTCGGCAAGCAGCGGCAGCCCTGGCTGCCCTACACCGCCGGGGACGCGACGCGGCTCCCCTTCAGGGACGACACCTTCGACGCCGTCACCATCTCCTTCGGACTGCGCAACGTGCAGGACACGGACGCCGCCCTGCGCGAGATGTACCGGGTGACCCGGCCCGGCGGGCGGGTCGTGATCTGCGAGTTCTCGCACCCGACCTGGGCGCCGTTCCGCACCGTCTACACCGAGTACCTGATGCGCGCCCTGCCGCCGGTGGCGCGGGCCGTCTCCTCCAGCCCCGACGCCTACGTCTACCTCGCCGAGTCCATCCGGGCCTGGCCCGACCAGCCCGCCCTGGCCGAGCGGCTCGGCAAGGCCGGCTGGTCGCGGGTGGCCTGGCGCAATCTGAGCGGCGGAATCGTCGCCCTGCACCGGGGCTTCAAGGACAGCTGATCCCCAGGGGGAGCTCGAGGGCCGGGTACGGGTCGCCGGGCTCGTCCAGCTCCCGCCCGAGACCGCCCCTGGGCGGCTTCGGGACCCGCGGCTCGTGCACGCCCCCGCCGCCCTCGCCGGGCCGAAGTCGAACCACACGTACACCATCGAGTCCCGCGGCACCTCGGCGCCGGGGGGCGGGTACTGGCGTACGACGTAGTCGACGACGGCGAGAGGGAGGTCGGGCCGGTCCGGTGTGGTGAGGAGCAGGCCCTGTAGCCGGGCCGTCTCGCGCGCGTCCACGGCCATCAGGCCCACCAGGCGCGGTACACGCACTGTCTTTCTGTGACAGTCGACTACGGAACGTCACCGGCCGGCTGGGGGCGTGGCAGCCCTTCAGCCGGGTGATCAAGAGCGCTGAATAGACTGCCCCTGTCCAGTGCCGGTCGGCACGCAGATTTCGAACCTTGGGGAGATCCCGCCGTGACCGAGCCCCTCTCCGAAAACACCGCCGATGTCATCGTCGTCGGCGCGGGGCCAGCCGGCTCCACCACCGCGTACCACCTCGCCAAGGCCGGACTCGACGTACTGCTCCTGGAGAAGACCGAGTTCCCGCGCGAGAAGGTCTGCGGCGACGGCCTCACCCCACGCGCCGTCAAGCAGCTCGTGGCGATGGGCATCGACATCTCGGAAGAGGCCGGCTGGCTGCGCAACAAGGGCCTGAGGATCATCGGCGGGGGAGTGCGGCTCCAGCTCGACTGGCCGGATCTCGCCTCCTTCCCCGACTACGGCCTCGTCCGCAAGCGTGACGATTTCGACGAGCAGCTCGCCCGGCAGGCCCAGAAGGCGGGCGCCCGGCTGTTCGAGCGCTGCAACGTGGGCGCGCCGATCCTGGACGACCGCACGGGCCGTATCACCGGTGTGCACGCCAAGCTCGGCGAGGACAAGCGCGAGGTCACCTTCCGCGCCCCGCTCGTCGTGGCCGCCGACGGCAACTCCACGCGCCTGTCCCTCGCGATGGGCCTGCACCGCCGCGAGGACCGCCCGATGGGCGTGGCCGTACGGACGTACTTCACCAGCCCGCGCCACGAGGACGACTACCTGGAGTCCTGGCTGGAACTGTGGGACCGCCGCGGCCCCGTGGACCGTCTCCTGCCCGGCTACGGCTGGATCTTCGGCATGGGCGACGGCACGTCCAACGTCGGTCTGGGCGTCCTCAACACCTCCGACTCCTTCAAGGAGCTGGACTGGCGCGAGGTCCTGAAGGCCTGGTGCGCGTCCATGCCGGAGGACTGGGGCTACACCCCGGACAACATGACCGGGCCCATCCGCGGCGCCGCCCTCCCCATGGCCTTCAACCGCCAGCCCCACTACACCAAGGGGCTGTTGCTGGTGGGCGACGCCGGCGGCCTGGTGAACCCCTTCAACGGCGAGGGCATCGCCTACGCCATGGAATCCGGCCAGCTCGCCGCCGACGTCATCGTGCAGGCGCACGCGCGGGCGACGCCGGCCGGCCGTGAGATGGCCCTCCAGCGCTACCCGCGCGTCCTCAAGGACACCTACGGCGGCTACTACACGCTCGGCCGGGCCTTCGTGAAGCTCATCGGCAACCCGAAGGTCATGCAGATCGCGGCCCAGCGCGGGCTCACGCACCCGATGCTGATGAGGTTCACGCTGAAGCTCCTCGCGAACCTCACCGACCCGACCGGCGGCGACGCGATGGACCGCATCATCAACGGCCTGAGCAAGGTGGCGCCGAAGGCCTGATCGGGCACCAGGGCCTTCGGGCCTTCAGGCACTCGGGCCTTCGGCGCCGAAGGCCCGCTCAGCCGCTCAGCGCCGCGATGTTGGCGGCCCGGCGCGCGAACACCGCCTCGCGCCGGTCCGCCATCTGCCGCAGCGCGTCCTTGCGTTCCCGCCCGGACAGCCGGTCCAGGTACACCTGCCCGTTCACATGGTCGGTCTCGTGCGCCAGGCAGCGGGCGAAGTAGCCCGTGCCCTCGATCACGAGCGGTTCGCCGTCCCGGTCGTACCCGCGCACCACGGCCCGGTCCGGACGCGGTACGTCCATCGTGGCGCCCGGCACCGACAGGCAGCCCTCGCCCTCGTCGAGCAGCCTGCGGCGAGCGGCGTCCAGCGGCTCCAGCACCGGGTTGACGAGGTGCCCGACGTGCCGCACGCCCTCGTCGTCCGGGCAGTCGTACACGAACAGCCGCAGGTCGACCCCGACCTGGTTCGCCGCGAGTCCGGCACCGTCCGCGGTGTACATCGTCAGGAACATGTCGTCGATCAGCGCGGCGAGGTCCGGACCGAACTCGGTGACGTCCCGGCACGGCTTGTGCAGGACCTCCTCACCGACCTCGGTGATCCGCCGGACCTGCCCGCGCCGGGCCTCGGGCGCGAGCCTCGGGTACGAGTCGACGGGCCGTCCTTGCACGAAGACGCTCGGCATCTGTCTCTCCCTGTCTGCATGAGGATGCTGTGGGGAGTCATCACAGCAGAACCCCCGCAGCGGTCCCAGCGGCAGACCGGCCGTACCCGCAGACGCCTCCTCACGGCCGCCAGGGGAGCCGCGGGGGCCGTCGCCCAGGGGCAGGGCCTCGCGAGGGCCGCGGCGGCTTCCTGCGGCAGCAGGGCGCCTCGCCCTTCCCCCGGACATGGCGGGAGGGCCGCTGCCCCCGAGTGGCAGCGGCCCTCAAGCCCGTATGCGTGCGGTCAGAGGACGCGCACGGCGCCCGACGCCGGGTAGCCCGACAGGTCCTGGATGACGACGCCCTTGGACGGGTTGGCCGCGTCCAGGTACTGGCCGTCACCGATGTAGACACCCACGTGGTACGCGGAGCCCTTGCCGCCCCAGTAGAGGATGTCGCCGACCTGGACGTCGGACAGCGGCACGTCCGTGCCGGCCATCGACTGGTCCTGCGAGACGCGCGGCAGGTCCACACCAACCTGCTTGTACGCGGCCTGCACGAGCGAGGAGCAGTCCCAGGCGTTGGGACCGGTGGCGCCCATGACGTAAGCGTCGCCCACCTGAGCCTTCAGGAAGGCGATGACGGTCGCGACGCTGCCGCTGGAGGGCGCCGACACCGACGTGGAGGCGGACGCGGAGGCGGAGAGCGTGGCGCGCTCGGTGCTGCGCGTGGCGCGCTCGGCGGCGGCCTTGCGGGCGGCCTCGGCGGCCTTCTTCTTGGCCTCCGCCTTCTTCTTGGCCTCGGCGAGGTCCTTCTTGGCCTCCGCGGCGGCCTTGGCGGCGGCGGCGTCACGCTCGGCGCGCAGTTCGTAGTTCGCGGCCGCCTGCTGGGTGGCGGCGGCGGACTGGGCGACCTGAGCGGACAGGTCGGCCGTCAGGGTGGGCAGTTCGATGGTCTGCGTCACCGGCTCGGCGGCGTTCGCCGAGGCCGACGCACCAGCCGCTGCCATGCTGAGAACGCCACCGGCAACTCCGGCACGCAGGGCGATCGAAGAGGTCGCGCTGCGGCGGGGCTTCCGGTGGCTGCGTATGTGAGCGGTGTGGGACATGGGAACAACCGGTACCAGGGGCTCCTTCATATCTTCAAGAAACGTGTGCTGCGCCACAGTTGTTCAACCGGGCCCCCAAAACCCCCGCTCGAGGCCCTTTATTGACGCCATAACGGACATTGCGGGCTCACCGTAACCGGCCTGTGATCACGGCCTTTGATCAATACGCCCGAATTGCCTCGCACCTACCATCGGTGGGGTTGATTGGCCAAGCCCCGTTCTCATGCGCCTCTCATCCATGTGACGGAGGTCACGGAACGGCCGCCGTCGCGGACGCGTCCGGCGCCGGAGATCACGACCGGATCACGGCCTCGCGAAGATCGTGAACGAATGCACGCGTCCACACCTCGCTCCGCATGCCCCCTGAGGTGTGAACGCGCCTCTATCAAGAGATCGAGTCCCTCGCCAATTTGCATGCAAGGGAACTCTCTTGATATTGATACGCCCCCTCCGGCCTGCGCTGACGAGCCAAAATGTCACCTCTGGTGATCACTCGGACGCTTCGGGTGTGAAGATCACCGCTCATCCGACTTCATGATCGATCGTCAGGTGGTGGAGATCACAAAGCTTGTGCAATACCCCGTGTCGCAGATCACAGAGCGTCGGGCATAAGATGCACGCGGTTGGGCTTGTGACCTGCTTCACATGTTCCCGATCTTCGCCGGGGCAGGCGGGGTTCGCGGGACAGGTGGGGCGGATGTGAGCCCGATGCAAACCGCCAGCAGTCAGTGCCGACTGAGAGGAGCGAGGAGCGGTGAACGCGTATGCGCCCATCCTCGTACTGGGAGCCCTCGGGGCAGGCTTTGCGATCTTCTCCGTGGTCATGGCCACGTTGATCGGGCCCAAGCGGTACAACCGGGCCAAGCTCGAGGCCTACGAATGCGGGATCGAGCCGACCCCCACGCCGGCCGGCGGCGGGCGCTTCCCCATCAAGTACTACCTGACGGCGATGCTCTTCATCGTCTTCGACATCGAGATCGTCTTCCTCTACCCCTGGGCCGTCACCTTCGACGCCCTGGGGATTTTCGGGCTCGTGGAGATGCTGCTCTTCGTGCTCACCGTCTTCGTCGCGTACGCGTACGTATGGCGGCGCGGCGGCCTGGAATGGGACTGAGGGGCCACAAGTCATGGGACTCGAAGAAAAGCTGCCGAGCGGCTTCCTGCTGACCACCGTCGAGCAGGCCGCGGGCTGGGTGCGCAAGTCGTCCGTCTTCCCCGCCACGTTCGGCCTCGCCTGCTGCGCCATCGAGATGATGACCACCGGCGCCGGGCGCTACGACCTGGCGCGCTTCGGCATGGAGGTCTTCCGGGGCTCGCCGCGCCAGGCGGACCTGATGATCGTCGCCGGCCGGGTCAGCCAGAAGATGGCGCCGGTGCTGCGGCAGGTCTACGACCAGATGCCGAACCCCAAGTGGGTGATCTCCATGGGGGTCTGCGCCTCCTCGGGCGGCATGTTCAACAACTACGCCATCGTCCAGGGCGTCGACCACATCGTGCCGGTCGACATCTACCTCCCCGGCTGCCCGCCCCGGCCGGAGATGCTGATGGACGCGATCCTCAAGCTCCACCAGAAGATCCAGAGCTCCAAGCTCGGCGTGAACGCCGAGGAGGCGGCCCGCGAGGCGGAGGAAGCGGCGCTCAAGGCCCTGCCCACGATCGAGATGAAGGGGCTGCTGCGGTGAGCGACGCGAACGGCGCCAACGGCGCGAACCCCGAGAAGGACCTCAGCGCGTCGAACCTCCCGGGCCAGCGCGGCCAGGGCGGCGAGGAGATCCGCGTCCAGCGCGGCATGTTCGGCGCGAACAACGGCGGCGACACCTCCGGCTACGGCGGCCTGGTCCGCTCGGTCCGGCTCCCGGGACCGGCGACCCGCCCCTACGGCGGCTGGTTCGACGAGGTCGCCGACGAGCTGGAGGGCGCCCTGGAGGAACAGGGACTCCTCCCCGGGAACGCCATCGAGAGGACGGTCGTCGACCGCGACGAGCTGACCTTCCACATCGAGCGCGAGCACCTCGTAACGGTCGCCAGGACCCTGCGCGACGACCCGGCCCTGCGCTTCGAGCTGTGCACCGGCGTCAGCGGCGTCCACTACCCGAACGACAAGGGCCGCGAGCTGCACGCCGTCTACCACCTGCGCTCGATCACCCACAACCGGCTGATCCGCCTGGAGGTCAGCTGCCCCGACAGCGACCCGCACATCCCGTCGCTGTACTCGGTCTATCCGACGAACGACTGGCACGAGCGCGAGACGTACGACTTCTTCGGCATCGTCTTCGACGGCCACCCCGCCCTGACGCGGATCATGATGCCGGACGACTGGCAGGGCTTTCCGCAGCGCAAGGACTATCCCCTCGGCGGCATCCCCGTCGAGTACAAGGGCGCCCAGATCCCGGCTCCGGACCAGCGGAGGTCGTACTCATGAGCACGTCGCACGCATCCGACGCCGCCGCCGCGGCCGCCGCGGCGCGCGAGACCACCGAGGGCACCGTCTACACGGTCACCGGTGGCGACTGGGACGAGGTCGTCCAGTCCGCGGCCCGCGCCGACGACGAGCGCATCGTCGTCAACATGGGCCCGCAGCACCCGTCCACGCACGGCGTGCTCCGCCTGATCCTGGAGATCGACGGCGAGACCGTCACCGAGGCCCGCTGCGGCATCGGCTACCTCCACACCGGCATCGAGAAGAACCTCGAGTACCGGACGTGGACGCAGGGCACCACGTTCGTGACGCGCATGGACTATCTGATGCCGTTCTTCAACGAGACGGCGTACTGCCTCGGCGTCGAGAAGCTCCTCGGCATCGAGGACCAGATCCCGGACCGGGCCTCGATCATCCGCGTGCTCCTGATGGAGCTGAACCGGCTCTCCTCGCACCTGGTGTGCATCGCCACCGGCGGCATGGAGCTCGGCGCCACCACGATCATGATCTACGGATTCCGTGATCGTGAACTCATTCTCGATATCTACGAGCTGATCACCGGCCTGCGGATGAACCACGCGTACATCCGCCCCGGCGGACTCGCCCAGGACCTGCCGCCCGGCGCGGTGGACCAGATCCGCGAGTTCGTGAAGAAGATGAAGAAGAACCTCCCGGAGTACGACAAGCTCGCCACCGGGAACCCCATCTTCAAGGCCCGCATGCAGGACATCGGCTACCTCGACCTGGCCGGCTGCATGGCCCTCGGCGCGACGGGCCCGATCCTGCGCTCCACCGGCCTGCCGCACGACCTGCGCAAGACGCAGCCCTACTGCGGCTACGAGACGTACGACTTCGACATCCCGACCGCCGACACCTGCGACGCCTACGGCCGCTTCCTCATCCGCCTGGAGGAGATGCGGCAGTCGCTGAGGATCATCGAGCAGTGCCTGGACCGGCTCCAGCCCGGCCCGGTCATGGTCGCCGACAAGAAGATCGCCTGGCCGGCCCAGCTCGCCCTGGGCCCCGACGGCCTCGGCAACTCCCTCGACCACATCAAGAAGATCATGGGCACCTCCATGGAGGCCCTGATCCACCACTTCAAGCTGGTCACCGAGGGCTTCCGCGTCCCGCCGGGACAGGCGTACGCGGCGGTCGAGTCGCCCAAGGGCGAACTCGGGGTGCACGTCGTGTCCGACGGCGGCACCCGCCCCTACCGGGTCCACTTCCGCGACCCGTCCTTCACCAACCTGCAGGCCATGGCGGCGATGTGCGAGGGCGGCCAGGTCGCCGACGTCATCGTCGCCGTCGCGTCCATCGACCCCGTGATGGGAGGCGTCGACCGGTGACCACCTCTTCTTCCGAGCGGGGCGTCAGCCTGGGCATGCCCGAACTGCCCGCACCCGCCTACCCGGACGACGTCCGGGCCCGCCTGGAGACCGACGCGCGCGAGATCATCGCCCGCTACCCGGACTCCCGGTCCGCCCTCCTGCCGCTGCTGCACCTCGTGCAGTCCGAGGAAGGCCATGTCACGCGCACCGGCATGCAGTTCTGCGCGGACATGCTCGGCCTGACCACGGCCGAGGTCACCGCCGTCGCCACCTTCTACACCATGTACCGGCGCAAGCCGAGCGGTGACTACCAGGTCGGGGTGTGCACCAACACCCTGTGCGCCGTCATGGGCGGGGACGCGATCTTCGAGGAGCTCCAGGAGCACCTGGGCGTCGGCAACGGCGAGACCACCGGCGACGGCAAGGTCACCCTGGAGCACATCGAGTGCAACGCCGCCTGCGACTTCGCGCCGGTCGTGATGGTCAACTGGGAGTTCTTCGACAACCAGACCCCGGCGAGCGCCAGGCGCCTCGTCGACGACCTGCGCGCGGGCCGGCCGGTCACGCCCACCCGCGGGGCGCGCATGTGCACCTTCAAGGAGACCGCCCGGGTCCTGGCCGGTTTTCCCGACGAGCGGGACGGGGCCGTCGAGGCCGGGGGAAGCGCGGGACCCGCCTCCCTGGTCGGCCTGAAGCTCGCCAAGGGCGAGTCCGCTCCCGCGCGCGTGGTGCATCCGCGCGGGGAGGCGCCCCGGGACGACACGCCGCACGAGCCGTCACCGACGGAGCACTTGAGCTCGCACGACGCGCCGCAGGACACGTCGGCCTCCGACCCTGCCCACCCGGCCGGGCCTGTCGCCGAGGAGGGGGAGTGATGACCTTGGCACCCGAGCTGAAAGACATGAGCCCCGAGAAGCTGCTCGCACCGGTGCTGTCGGCCTTCTGGGACGAGGACAGGTCCTGGACGCTGGACGTGTACCGGCGGCACGACGGGTACGAAGGGCTGCGCAAGGCGCTCGCCATGTCGCCGGACGACGTGATCGCGTACGTCAAGGAGTCCGGTCTGCGCGGGCGCGGCGGCGCGGGCTTCCCCACGGGCATGAAGTGGCAGTTCATTCCCCAGGGGGATGGAAAGCCGCACTATCTGGTTGTCAACGCCGACGAGTCGGAGCCGGGGACGTGCAAGGACATCCCGCTCCTCTTCGCGAACCCGCACAGCCTCATCGAGGGCATGATCATCGCGTGCTACGCCATCAGGTCTTCGCATGCGTTCATCTATCTGCGTGGTGAAGTGGTCCCGGTGCTGCGGCGGTTGCACTCGGCCGTCCGCGAGGCCTACGAGGCGGGCTTCCTCGGCGAGAACATCCTGGACAGCGGACTCGACCTCGACATCACCGTGCACGCGGGCGCGGGCGCGTACATCTGCGGTGAGGAGACCGCACTGCTGGACTCGCTCGAAGGCCGCCGGGGTCAACCGCGGCTTCGTCCCCCCTTCCCTGCCGTCGCGGGCCTCTACGCGTGCCCGACTGTGGTGAACAACGTCGAATCGATCGCGTCGGTTCCCGCGATCATGAACCGGGGCAAGGAATGGTTCCGGTCGATGGGGAGTGAGAAGTCGCCCGGCTTCACGCTCTACTCCCTGTCCGGCCATGTCGCCAGCCCCGGCCAGTACGAGGCGCCGCTCGGGATCACGCTCCGCCAGCTCCTCGACATGAGCGGCGGAATGCGCCCCGGGCACCGCCTCAAGTTCTGGACGCCGGGCGGCTCCTCGACCCCGATGTTCACCGACGAGCATCTCGACGTCCCTCTTGATTACGAAGGAGTGGGCGCCGCGGGTTCCATGCTCGGCACAAAAGCCCTCCAGTGCTTCGACGAGACGACCTGCGTGGTGCGGGCCGTGACGCGCTGGACCGAGTTCTACGCCCACGAGTCCTGCGGCAAGTGCACGCCCTGCCGCGAAGGGACCTACTGGCTCGTGCAGTTGCTGCGCGACATCGAGGCCGGCAAGGGACGGATGTCCGACCTCGACAAGCTGAACGACATCGCCGACAACATCAACGGCAAGTCCTTCTGCGCCCTCGGCGACGGCGCCGCCTCGCCGATCTTCTCCTCGCTCAAGTACTTCCGCGAGGAGTACGAGCAGCACATCACGGGCCGGGGCTGCCCCTTCGACCCGGCCAAGTCGACGGCCTGGGCCGACCGCACGGAGGTGAACGCATGACCGTGACCACCAACGCTCCCTCAGGCGGGGGAGAGGCGGCGGTCCCGCCGGAGGACCTCGTGACGCTGACGATCGACGGCATCGAGATCAGCGTGCCCAAGGGCACCCTGGTCATCCGGGCCGCCGAACAGCTCGGCATCGAGATCCCCCGGTTCTGCGACCACCCCCTCCTCGACCCGGCCGGCGCCTGCCGGCAGTGCATCGTCGACGTCGAGGGCCAGCGCAAGCCCATGGCGTCCTGCACCATCACCTGCACCGACGGGATGGTCGTCAAGACCCACCTCACCTCCCCGGTCGCCGAGAAGGCCCAGAAGGGTGTGATGGAGCTCCTGCTCATCAACCACCCGCTGGACTGCCCGGTCTGCGACAAGGGCGGCGAGTGCCCGCTGCAGAACCAGGCCATGTCGCACGGCGACGCCGAATCCCGCTTCGAGGGCCGCAAGCGGACCTACGAGAAGCCCGTGCCGATCTCCACACAGGTGCTGCTCGACCGTGAGCGGTGCGTGCTGTGCGCCCGCTGCACCCGGTTCTCCAACCAGGTCGCGGGCGACCCGATGATCGAGCTGATCGAGCGGGGCGCGCTCCAGCAGGTCGGCACCGGCGAGGGCGACCCGTTCGAGTCGTACTTCTCCGGCAACACCATCCAGATCTGCCCGGTCGGCGCGCTGACCTCGGCGGCGTACCGATTCCGCTCCCGCCCCTTCGACCTGGTCTCCTCCCCGTCGGTGTGCGAGCACTGCTCCGGCGGCTGCGCCACGCGCACCGACCACCGGCGCGGCAAGGTCATGCGGCGGCTCGCCGCCAACGACCCCGAGGTCAACGAGGAGTGGATCTGCGACAAGGGGCGGTTCGCGTTCCGGTACGCGCAGCAGCGGGACCGGCTTCAGACGCCGCTGGTGCGCAACGCGGAGGGCGAACTGGAACCGGCCTCCTGGCCGGAGGCGCTCCAGATCGCGGCCCAGGGGCTGCTGGCCTCCCGGGGCCGCACCGGTGTGCTGACCGGCGGCCGGCTCACCATCGAGGACGCCTACGCGTACAGCAAGTTCGCGCGCGTGGCGCTCGACACCAACGACATCGACTTCCGCGCGCGCGTACACAGCAGCGAGGAGGCCGACTTCCTCGCCGCCCAGGTCGCCGGGCGCGGCCGGGACCTCGACGGTACGGGCGTCACGTACACCGCACTGGAGAAGGCACCGGCCGTCCTGCTGGTCGGGTTCGAGGCGGAGGAGGAGGCGCCCGGCGTCTTCCTGCGGCTGCGCAAGGCATGGCGCAAGCACGGACAGAAGGTCTTCTCGCTGGCCACGCACGCCACGCGCGGTCTGGAGAAGGCCGGCGGGACGCTGCTGCCGGCCGCCCCCGGCACCGAGACCGAGTGGCTGGACGCGCTCGCGGGCAACGTCGGCCTGGAGGGTGACGGCGCCGCGGCCGCCGAGGCGCTGCGCGCCGAGGGTGCCGTGATCGTCGTCGGTGAGCGGCTGGCCGCGGTGGCCGGCGGTCTGACCGCCGCCGTACGCATCTCCTCCGCGACCGGTGCCCGGCTGGCGTGGATCCCGCGCCGGGCCGGGGAACGCGGCGCCGTCGAGGCGGGCGCGCTGCCG
The DNA here is from genome assembly GCF_030816955.1 of Streptomyces africanus. Lineage (NCBI taxonomy): Bacteria > Bacillati > Actinomycetota > Actinomycetes > Kitasatosporales > Streptomycetaceae > Streptomyces > Streptomyces africanus. The sequence continues at coordinate 5,131,359 of NZ_JAUSYP010000001.1, forward strand.
TCGCTGCTGCCGGGCGGGCGTCCGGCCACCGACCCACGTGCGCGTGACGAGGTCGCCGCCGTCTGGGGCGTGGCAGGTCTCCCGCACCGCTACGGCCGTGACACAGGCCAGATCGTGGAGGCCGCCGCGACCGGCGAACTCCAGGCCCTGCTGGTGGCGGGCGTCGAGATCGCCGACCTGCCCGACCCGGCACGCGCACGTGCGGCACTCGACGAGGTCGGCTTCCTGGTCTCGCTCGAACTGAGGCCCGGCGAGATCACCCGCAAGGCCGATGTCGTCCTGCCCGTCGCCGCGGTCGCCGAGAAGGCCGGCACCTTCCTCAACTGGGAAGGCCGGGTCCGCTTCTTCGAGGCCGCGCTCAAGCCCGACCACATGACCCGCCGCCTCGCACCCACCGACGCGCGCGTGCTGCAGATGGTGGCCGACGCCATGGACGTCCACCTCGGACTGCCCGATCTGCGCACCGTACGGGCGGAGATCGACCGGCTCGGCGCCTGGGACGGCCCGCGGGCCACCGAACCCCTGGAGACGGCGGGCGCCCTGCCCCGTCCGGCCGCCGGTGAGGCGGTGCTCGCCGGACACCGGCTGCTGCTCGACCAGGGCGTCCTCCAGCAGGGCGACGAGGCGCTCGCCGGCACCCGGCACGCCGCACGCGCGCGTGTCTCGGCCGCGACGGCCGCCGAGGCGGGCGTCAAGGAGGGCGACCTCCTCGCGGTGACCGGCCCCCAGGGAGTCGTCGAACTGCCGCTCCAGATCAGTGAGATGCCCGACCGGGTGGTGTGGCTGCCGCTGAACTCCACCGGCGGCGGCGTCGCCTCCGACACCGGGGCGCGGCCCGGCTCCCTCGTCCGCATCGGACCGGCGACCCTCGCCGGCGAGGCCCCCAAGGAGGTGGAGGCATGAGCCCGTCGTACCTCGCTGCTGAAGACCTCTCGATGTTCGGCACCGACCCCTGGTGGCTGGTCGTCATCAAGGCGGTGTTCTGCTTCGCCTTCCTGATGGTGACCGTGCTGATCTCCATCGTCATGGAGCGCAAGGTCGTCGCCTGGATGCAGCTGCGCATCGGCCCCAACCGGCACGGCCCCTGGGGCATGCTCCAGTCGCTCGCCGACGGCATCAAACTGATGCTCAAGGAAGACGTCATCGTCAAGCGCGCGGACAAGGCGGTGTACGTCCTCGCGCCGATCGTCGCGGCCATCCCGGCCTTCATGGCGATCGCGGTGATCCCCTTCGGCCCGGCCGGCAACGAGATCTCGATCTTCGGCCACCGCACCACGATGCAGCTCACTGACCTGCCGATCGCGATGCTCTACATCCTCGCGGTCGCCTCCGTCGGCATCTACGGCATCGTGCTGGCGGGCTGGAGCTCCGGATCGACGTACCCGCTCCTGGGCGGTCTGCGGTCCTGCGCGCAGATGATCTCGTACGAGATCGCGATGGGCGCCGCCTTCGCCTCCGTGTTCCTCTACTCGGGGTCGATGTCGACGTCCACGATCGTCGAGCAGCAGACCGACCGCTGGTACATCCTGCTGCTGCCGCTCTCCTTCGTCATCTACATCGTGACGATGGTCGGCGAGACCAACCGCGCCCCGTTCGACATGCCGGAGTCCGAGGGCGACCTGGTCGGCGGCTTCAACACCGAGTACTCGTCGATCAAGTTCGCGATGTTCATGCTCGCCGAGTACGTCAACATGGTGACCGTCTCGGCCGTCGCCACGACGCTGTTCCTCGGCGGCTGGCGGGCCCCCTGGCCGATCAGCACCTTCTGGGAGGGCGCGAACCACGGCTGGTGGCCGATGCTCTGGTTCACGGTCAAGGTCCAGTTGCTGCTGTTCATGTTCATCTGGATCCGCGGCACGCTCCCTCGCGTGCGCTACGACCAGCTGATGAAGCTCGGCTGGAAGGTCCTCATCCCGGTCTCGCTGGTCTGGCTGATGCTCGTCGCCAGCGTGCGCGCCCTGCGGAACGAGGGCTACGACTTCGCCGACATCGCCCTCTACGTCGGCGGCGGCGTGCTGGCCCTGCTGGTGCTCTCCTTCGTCGTCGACATCTTCCGCGAGAAGACGAAGCAGGCCGAGCAGCCGGCCGAGACCCCGGCCGCCTTCGACCCGATGGCGGGCGGATTCCCCGTACCGCCCCTGCCGGGACAGGAGCTTCCAGCGGTCCCGCGGCGCCGCTCGCGCCGTGAGCGGGAGCTGATTGTCAGTGGTGGGCCCGATACTCAGAGTGACGGATCTCTGGGCGGAACTACGGATGGAAAGGAGGCGTCCGATGGCTGAGGAACCGAAGGACACCAAGCCCGGTTTCCAGAACCCGGTGGCCGGCTTCGGCGTGACCTTCAAGGCCATGTTCAAGAAGCGGCTGACCGAGCAGTACCCGGAGCAGCAGAAGACCACGGCTCCGCGCTTCCACGGACGGCACCAGCTCAACCGCCATCCCGACGGCCTGGAGAAGTGCGTCGGCTGCGAACTGTGCGCGTGGGCCTGCCCAGCCGACGCGATCTACGTGGAGGGCGCGGACAACACCGACGAGGAGCGCTACTCGCCGGGCGAGCGGTACGGCCGCGTCTACCAGATCAACTACGCCCGCTGCATCCTGTGCGGCCTGTGCATCGAGGCGTGCCCCACGCGCGCGCTGACGATGACGAACGAGTTCGAGCTCGCCGACTCCAGCCGGGCCAACCTCATCTACACCAAGGAGCAGCTGCTCGCCGGCCTGGAGGAGGGCATGGTCGACACGCCCCACGCCATCTACCCGGGCACGGACGAGCAGGACTACTACCGCGGCCTGGTCACCGAGGCCGCGCCCGGTACGGAGCGGCAGGTCGCCCACTCCAAGGGCGAGGTGGTCCAGGAGGCCGACTCGACCTTCGGCGGGACGGAACCGGCGTCGAAGAAGGTGATCGGCCGATGACCACCCAGCTCGCCGCCTACTCCACCTCCACCGGAGAGGCCGTCCAGTTCTGGATCCTCGGCACGGTCGCGGTGATCGGCGCCCTGTGCACCATCCTCATGAAGAGGGCCGTGCACAGCGCGCTGTGCCTCGCCGGGACCATGATCATCCTGGCGGTGTTCTACCTCGCCAACGGCGCCTACTTCCTGGGCGTCGTCCAGATCGTCGTCTACACCGGCGCGATCATGATGCTGTTCCTGTTCGTGGTGATGCTCGTCGGCGTCACCGCGGCGGACTCCCTGAAGGAGACCATCAAGGGCCAGCGCTGGCTGGCCCTGCTGTGCGGCCTCGGCTTCGGCGTCCTGCTGATCGCCGGCATCGGCAACGCCTCCCTCAAGGAGTTCAACGGCATCGGCCAGGCGAACGCCGGCGGCAACGTGGAGGGCATCGCCGCCCTCCTCTTCACCCGGTACGTGTTCGCGTTCGAGATCACCGGCGCCCTGCTCATCACGGCCGCCGTCGGCGCCATGGTGCTCACCCACCGCGAGCGCACCGAACGCGCCAAGACGCAGCGCGAACTCTCCGAGGAGCGGGTCCGCGAAGGCAAGCAACTGCCGCCCCTGCCGGCCCCTGGTGTGTACGCCCGGCACAACGCGGTCGACATCGCGGGCCTGCTGCCCGACGGCACACCGTCCGACCTCACCGTCAGCAAGACCCTGCGGGAGCGGGGCCAGATCCGGGACGTGTCGCAGGAGGCGCTCAACGACCTGCGGGCCCTGGAACAGCGTGCCGAGGAGCGCCTGGAGCGGAAGGCCATCGAGCCGACCACGTTCAAGCGGCCCGAGGAGGCGTCGAAGTGAACCCCGTCAACTATCTGTATCTCGCGGCCCTGTTGTTCACGATCGGCGCCACCGGCGTGTTGATCCGGCGCAACGCGATCGTCGTGTTCATGTGCATCGAGCTCATGCTCAACGCCTGCAACCTCGCGTTCGTCGCCTTCTCCCGGATGCACGGCAACCTCGACGGCCAGATCATCGCCTTCTTCACGATGGTCGTCGCCGCCGCGGAGGTCGTGGTCGGGCTCGCGATCATCGTGTCCCTGTTCCGCGCCCGCCACTCGGCCTCGGTCGACGACGCCAGCCTGATGAAGCTGTAAGGGGTCGGAAGAATCGTGGAGAACCTGATTGCGCTGCTGGTGGCGGCGCCTCTGCTCGGAGCGGCGGTCCTGCTGTGCGGCGGACGCCGGCTGGACGCCGTGGGCCACTGGCTCGGCACGCTGCTCGCGGCCGCCTCCTTCGTGCTCGGCCTGGTGCTGTTCAGCGACATGCTGGCCCAGGACCCCGAACACCGCGTCATGTCCCAGCACCTGTTCAGCTGGATCCCGGTCGAGGGCTTCCAGGCGGACGTCGCCTTCCAGCTCGACCAGCTGTCCATGACGTTCGTCCTGCTCATCACGGGCGTCGGATCGCTGATCCACCTCTACTCCGTCGGGTACATGGAGCACGACGAGCGGCGCCGCCGCTTCTTCGGCTACCTGAACCTGTTCCTCGCGGCGATGCTGCTGCTCGTCCTCGCCGACAACTACCTGCTGCTGTACGTCGGCTGGGAGGGCGTCGGGCTCGCCTCCTACCTGCTGATCGGCTTCTGGCAGCACAAGCCCAGCGCCGCGACGGCCGCGAAGAAGGCCTTCCTGGTCAACCGCGTCGGCGACATGGGCCTGTCCATCGCGATCATGCTGATGTTCCTGTGGTTCGGCACCTTCGCCTTCGGGCCGGTGCTCGGCAGCCACACGGAGGCCGGGCTCGCCGGCGGGGCCGGTGAGGACAAGCTGACCGCGATCGCGCTGATGCTGCTGCTCGCCGCCTGCGGCAAGTCCGCCCAGGTGCCGCTGCAGTCCTGGCTCGGGGACGCGATGGAGGGCCCGACCCCGGTCTCGGCCCTCATCCACGCCGCGACCATGGTGACCGCGGGCGTCTACCTGATCGTCCGCTCCGCTGCCGTCTTCAACGGCGCCCCGGACGCGCAGCTGGTCGTCACCATCGTCGGCGCGGTCACGCTGCTGTTCGGTGCGATCGTCGGTTGCGCGAAGGACGACATCAAGAAGGCCCTGGCCGGCTCGACCATGTCGCAGATCGGCTACATGATCCTCGCCGCGGGTCTCGGCCCCATCGGCTACGTCTTCGCGATCATGCACCTGGTGACGCACGGCTTCTTCAAGGCCGGGCTCTTCCTCGGCGCCGGTTCGGTCATGCACGGCATGAACGACGAGGTGGACATGAGGAGGTACGGCGGTCTGAGGAAGTACATGCCGATCACCTTCGTCACCTTCGGCCTCGGCTACCTCGCGATCATCGGCTTCCCGGGCCTGTCCGGTTTCTTCTCCAAGGACAAGATCATCGAGGCGGCGTTCGCCAAGGGCGGCACCGAGGGCTGGATCCTCGGCGCCTGCGCCCTGCTCGGCGCGGCCATCACCGCGTACTACATGACGCGCGTGATGCTGATGACGTTCTTCGGCGAGGAGCGCTGGCGCAACGCCCCGATGCCGTCCCCGGCCGAACCGGACGTGGAGCCCGCCGCCGAGACGCGCGGCGAGTACACCCCGCCCCACCCGCACGAGTCGCCCAAGGTCATGACGATCCCGATGATCGTGCTGGCCGTCGGATCGGTGGCCGGCGGTGCGTTCTTCAGCATTGGCGACCGCTTCCTGAACTGGCTGGAGCCGATCACCGGGCACAGTCACGGCAACCCGCCGATCAGCGCGGGCGTGGTCACCGGCGCGACCGTCGCGTGCATGGTCGTCGGCGTCGCCCTCGCCTGGGCCCAGTACGGCCGCCGCCCGGTCCCGGCCGTCGCCCCGCGCGGCTCCCTGCTCACCCGGGCCGCCCGGCGCGACCTGCTCCAGGACGACTTCAACCACGTCGTCCTGGTCCGCGGCGGCGAGCACCTCACGCGGTCCCTGGTCTACGTCGACCACACCCTGGTCGACGGCGTCGTCAACGGCACGGCGGCCTCGGTCGGCGGCCTCTCCGGGCGGATGCGAAGGCTGCAGAACGGCTTCGCCCGCTCCTACGCGGTCTCGATGTTCGGCGGCGCGGCGGTCATCGTCGCCGCGACCCTGCTGATGAGGGCGGTCTGATACCGATGTCCTTTCCTCTGCTGACAGCGACAGCGGCGCTCCCGGCCGTCGGGGCGATCGCCACGGCCGCCGTACCGGCCGCGCGGCGCACCGCCGCCAAGTGGCTGGCGCTGCTCGTCTCGCTCGCCACGCTCGTCCTGGCGATCGTCGTCCTGGTCCGCTTCGACCCGGACGGCGACCGCTACCAGCTCACCGAGTCCCACGCCTGGATCGCCGACTTCGGTGTCCGCTACGAACTGGGCGTGGACGGCATCGCGGTGGCGCTGATCGCGCTCACGGCCCTGCTGATCCCGTTCATCATCCTCGCGGGCTGGCACGACGCCGACCCGCTGGAGACCGGCAGCAGCCGGTGGCGGCCGACGCAGGGCTTCTTCGCCCTGATCCTGGCCGTCGAGGCGATGGTGATCCTCTCCTTCGAGGCCACCGACGTCTTCCTCTTCTACATCTTCTTCGAAGCCATGCTGATCCCGATGTACTTCCTCATCGGCGGCTTCGGGGACCGTGCCCACGAGCACGGCGAGAAGGCGGCGGCGACGCAACGGTCGTACGCGGCCGTGAAGTTCCTCCTCTACAACCTGGTCGGCGGCCTGATCATGCTGGCCGCGGTGATCGGCCTCTACGTGGTCGCCGGGAACTTCTCGCTCCAGGAGATCGCCGCGGCCCGGGCCAACGGCACGCTCGACATGGCGACCGGCACCGAACGCTGGCTGTTCCTGGGCTTCTTCTTCGCCTTCGCGGTGAAGGCGCCGCTGTGGCCGCTGCACACCTGGCTGCCCAACGCCATGCAGGAGTCCACCGCCCCGGTCGCCGTACTGATCACGGCGGTCGTCGACAAGGTCGGCACCTTCGCAATGCTCCGCTTCTGCCTCCAGCTGTTCCCGGAGGCCAGTAAGTGGGCCACGCCCGCGATCCTCGTCCTGGCCCTGATCAGCATCATCTACGGGGCGCTGCTCGCGGTCGGCCAGCGGGACATCAAGCGGCTGGTGGCCTACGCGTCGATCTCCCACTTCGGCTTCATCATCATGGGCATCTTCGCGATGACCAGCCAGGGCCAGTCCGGCGCGACGCTCTACATGGTCAACCACGGCATCTCGACCGCCGCGCTGATGCTGGTGGCGGGCTTCCTGATCTCCCGGCGCGGCTCGCGGCTCATCGCCGACTACGGCGGTGTGCAGAAGGTCGCTCCGGTGCTGGCCGGCACGTTCCTGATCGGCAGCCTCGCGACCCTGTCGCTGCCGGGTCTGGCGCCGTTCGTGAGCGAGTTCCTGGTCCTGGTCGGCACGTTCACGCGCTACCCGGTGATCGGCATCATCGCCACCTTCGGCATCGTCCTCGCCGCGCTCTACACCCTCGTCCTCTACCAGCGGACGATGACGGGCCCGGTGAAACCGGAGGTCAGCGCGATGCCGGACCTCAGAGTGCGGGAACTCGTGGTCGTCGCCCCGCTGGTCGTACTGCTGATCTTCCTGGGCGTCTATCCGAAGCCCGTCACGGACATCGTCAACCCCGCGGTGAAACAGACCATGTCCGACGTACAGAAGAAGGACCCCCAGCCCGAGGTGGAGGCGGCCAAGTGAGCGCAACAGCCGTCCACAGCCTGTGGACAACCGCGGCCGAGCCGATCACCAAGATCGACGCGCCGAAGTTCGAGTACGGACAGTTGGCGCCCACCCTGATCGTCGTCGGTGCGGCGATCCTCGGGATCCTCGTCGAGGCGTTCGTACCGCGTAAATCCCGTTACTACGTCCAGATGTTCGTGTCCGTCGTCGCGCTCGCCGCCGCCTTCGCCGCGGTCGTCGCCCTCGCGGCCGACGGATACGGCACGACCAAGGCGCGCATCGCGGCGATGGGCGCGATCGCCGTCGACGGACCGGCCCTCTTCCTCCAGGGCACCATCCTGCTGGCGGCGCTGGTCGGCCTGTTCACCTTCGCCGAGCGGCGGCTCGACCCGGTGGTGCACGGCAACCGGGTCGACTCCTTCGCCGCGCAGGCCGCGTCCGTGCCGGGCAGCGAGAGCGAGAAGGCCGCGGTCAAGGCCGGGTTCACCACCACCGAGGTGTTCCCGCTGCTGCTGTTCGCCGTCGCCGGCATGCTGATCTTCCCGGCGGCCAACGACCTGCTGACGCTCTTCGTGGCGCTGGAGGTCTTCTCGCTCCCGCTGTACCTGCTGTGCGCCCTGGCCCGCCGCAAGCGGCTCATGTCGCAGGAGGCGGCGGTCAAGTACTTCCTGCTCGGCGCGTTCGCCTCCGCGTTCACCCTGTTCGGCATCGCCCTGCTGTACGGCTACTCGGGCTCGATGTCGTACGCGACGATCGCGCAGGTCGTCGACGGCACGGTCGCGGACGTCAACCCGGCGCTCGCCGGCACCATGGGCAACGACGTGCTGCTGCTGATCGGTGCCGCGCTGGTGGTGATGGGCCTGCTGTTCAAGGTGGGCGCGGTGCCGTTCCACATGTGGACGCCGGACGTGTACCAGGGCGCGCCGACGCCGGTGACCGGTTTCATGGCAGCGGCGACGAAGGTGGCGGCGTTCGGCGCGCTGCTGCGGTTGCTGTACGTCGTCCTGCCGGGCCTGCGCTGGGACTGGCGGCCGGTGATGTGGGCCGTGGCGATCGTCACCATGCTGGGCGGCGCCATCGTCGCGATCACCCAGACCGACATCAAGCGGCTGCTGGCGTACTCGTCGATCGCGCACGCCGGGTTCATCCTCGCGGGTGTCATCGCGACCACGCCGGACGGTGTGTCGTCCGTCCTCTTCTACCTGGCCGCGTACTCGTTCGTGACGATCGGCGCCTTCGCGGTGGTCACGCTCGTGCGCGACGCCGGCGGCGAGGCGACGCACCTGTCCAAGTGGGCGGGGCTCGGCCGGCGTTCGCCGCTGGTGGCGGCCGTGTTCGCGGTGTTCCTGCTGGCCTTCGCCGGCATTCCGCTGACCTCCGGCTTCGCCGGGAAGTTCGCCGTGTTCAAGGCGGCGGCGGAGGGCGGGGCCGCCCCGCTCGTCGTGATCGGTGTGATCTCGTCGGCGATCGCGGCGTTCTTCTACATCCGCGTCATCGTGCTGATGTTCTTCAGCGATCCGCGGCCGGAGGGCCCGACAGTGGCCGTGCCGTCGCCGCTGACGATGACGGCGATCGGAGTCGGTGTGGCGGTCACGCTGGTGCTCGGTGTGGCGCCGCAGTACTTCCTGGATCTGGCGGGACAGGCGGGGGTGTTCGTGCGCTGACGCTCCGCTCGGTGCGAGACGGCGGCCCGGTTCCCCTCAGGGGGTGTCGGGCCGCTGTCCTGTGCGTCGCGGCGGTTACTCGCCGCCCTTGAGGCGCGGTTTGATGCCCGTGAGGTCCAGATCCACGGGGAACGGGGCGCTGACCTTCATCCGCTCACGGAAGATCCCGGTGCTGGTGTACGCATCGGTGGTGGGCTCCAGCTCGAAGGCATGCACGGCGGCGAGGCCCTTCTCGTTCTCCACGCGCCAGTAGTGGGGGATACCGGCCCGGGCGTACTTCAGCGGCTTGGTCTCGCGGTCCCGGGAGACGGAGTCCGCCGAGACGACCTCGATGGCGAGCAGGACGGACTCTGCCGGACAGCGGGTCTGCCCGGGATCCTCCACCACGTCGCCGCATACCACGATCACGTCCGGCTCGGGCCGGTTCTGACGGTCGATGTCGATGGTGAATCCCTGAATGACCTCGAATTCCGAGGGGGCCAGAGACTGGAGCTGCCCATTGAAGAAGTCGACAGCGCGTGAGTGGAAAACAGTCTGCGGACCCACGAAGACGAGGCTCCCGTCGATCAGCTCCGTGTGCGGAGGCAGATTCGGAAGGCGGTCCAGGTCGTCGGCGGTCCAGCCGCCTTCCGGCGGGGTCGGCCAGGTCGGCGTGGACGCCTTCGGTGCGCCGCTCATCCGTGCTCCGATGGGACGGAGTCTCGCCGGGTCTTTCAGAAATTCGGGCGGAAACGGGCGGGGTCTCCCGCGAACGTGTGAACGCGATCGTGTCCTTGACGCAGGCGTTCGGGGCGGCCTGTGGATAACTCCGGGGCTGTCGGTGCGGGCGCCTATGGTGGACGCAGTGGTCGAGGGGCGACGTACGGGGGACGGAACGATGGGCGCTACCGGCGGGACGGGTGTGATGACGGAACTGGACGCGGTGACGGAGACCGGGGCCGGGGTCGGTGCGGGCAGTGGCCCCGCCGGGCCCCTCGGCGCCGACGCGAGCGAGGCGGTGGCCGCGCTGCGCCGGGTCTTCGGCTACGAAGCCTTCAGGGGTGAGCAGGAAGCCGTCATCGACCACGTCGTGGCGGGCGGTGACGCTGTCGTGCTCATGCCGACCGGCGGCGGCAAGTCGTTGTGCTACCAGATCCCGTCCCTGGTCAGGCCGGGTACGGGGGTGGTCGTCTCCCCGCTCATCGCCCTGATGCAGGACCAGGTGGACGCGCTGCGGGCGCTCGGCGTACGAGCCGGGTTCATGAACTCCACGCAGGACTTCGACGAGCGGCGGATGGTCGAGGCCGAGTTCCTCGCCGGCGAGCTGGACCTGCTGTACCTGGCGCCGGAGCGGCTGCGGCTGGAGAACACGCTCGACCTGCTCTCACGCGGGAAGATCTCCGTCTTCGCGATCGACGAGGCGCACTGCGTGTCCCAGTGGGGCCACGACTTCCGGCCGGACTACCTCGCGCTGTCACTGCTCGGCGAGCGCTGGCCGGACGTACCGCGGATCGCGCTCACGGCGACGGCCACGCGTGCGACGCACCAGGAGATCACCGAGCGGCTGAACATGCCGGCGGCCCGGCACTTCGTGGCGAGTTTCGACCGGCCCAACATCCAGTACCGGATCGTGCCGAAGGCGGACCCGAAGAAGCAGCTGCTGAGCTTCCTGCGCGAGGAGCACGCGGGGGACGCGGGCATCGTCTACTGCCTGTCGCGCAACTCGGTCGACAAGACGGCGGAGTTCCTCAGCCGCAACGGCATCGAGGCGGTGCCGTACCACGCGGGCCTGGAGGCGGGCACGCGCGCGGCCCACCAGTCCCGCTTCCTGCGGGAGGACGGCCTGGTCGTGGTGGCGACCATCGCCTTCGGGATGGGTATCGACAAGCCGGACGTCCGCTTCGTCGCCCACCTCGACCTGCCCAAGTCGGTCGAGGGCTACTACCAGGAGACGGGCCGGGCCGGGCGGGACGGGCTGCCGTCGACGGCCTGGATGGCGTACGGGCTGAACGACGTCATACAGCAGCGCAAGCTGATCCAGTCGGGCGAGGGCGACGAGGCGTTCCGGCGACGGGCCCAGGCCCACCTGGACTCGATGCTGGCGCTGTGCGAGACGGCCCAGTGCCGCCGGGGCCAGCTCCTCGCCTACTTCGGCCAGGACCCGGACCCGGCCGGCTGCGGCAACTGCGACACCTGCCTGACCCCGCCGGAGACCTGGGACGGCACGGTCGCGGCGCAGAAGGTGCTGTCGACGGTGGTGCGTCTCCAGCGGGAGCGGGGGCAGAAGTTCGGCGCGGTGCAGATCGTCGACATCCTGCTGGGCAAGCGGACCGGCAAGGTCATCCAGTTCGACCACGACCAGCTGTCGGTGTTCGGCATCGGTGACGATCTGACCGAGGGCGAATGGCGGGGCGTCATCCGGCAGTTGCTGGCCCAGGGGCTGCTCGCGGTGGAGGGCGAGTACGGCACGCTGGTGCTGACCGAGGCGAGCGGGGCGGTGCTGCGGCGGGAGCGTGAGGTGCCGTTGCGGAAGGAGCCGAAGAAGCCGGTGACCTCCCGGTCGGGGTCCTCGTCGTCCTCGGGCTCGGGGCGGGGCGAGCGCAAGGGCAAGACGGCCGCCGCCGAGCTGCCCGAGGAACTCCTGCCTGCCTTCGAGGCACTGCGCGCCTGGCGGGCAGAGCAGGCTCGCGAGCAGGGCGTCCCGGCGTACGTCATCTTCCACGACGCCACGCTGAGGGAGATCGCCACGGTGTGGCCGAACTCGGTGGCCGAACTCGGCGGGATCAGCGGGGTGGGGGAGAAGAAGCTCACGACGTACGGGGAGGGCGTGCTGGAGGTGCTCGCGTCACTGGGCGGGCCGGCAGGCTCTGCTCCTGCGGGCGACTCGCCCTCGTCTCAGGCGTCCGGCCAGGCGCCGGCCCACGCCGCCGCCGGTCAGGACGCGGGGGAGCCGGACCACTGGCCGGAGACGGACGCGGAGCCGGAGCCCGACGACTGGATATAGGGCCGGGCTCCGGCCGAGGTCACAGGGGGTGGGGAGCCGGGCCGGTCACAGCGCCCGTCCCGCGTACGCCCTGACATCCGCGTCGGAGTCCGTCGTCGCCGTGGCGAGGGCCGCCCGGGCCTCGTCGGTGGCGCGGTGCCGGGTCAGGGCCAGGACGGCGGCCTTGCGGACATCGGCGTTGGCGTCCGCGAGGACCTTGGCGAGGGCGGGGACGGCCACGGTGGGGTCGGCGACGGACAGGGCCGTGGCGGCTCCGGCCCGGACCTGCCAGGCCGACTCGGACAGGGCTGCCACCGCGCGTGCGGTGAGGGGCTCGGGGCAGCCGGTGGTGCCCAGTGCTCCGTAGGCCGCTGCGCGGACCAGGGCGTCCGGGTCGTCGAGGAGGCCGGTGAGGGCCGCTTCGATGGCGTCGGTGGCGGGATCGGCGGCGGCCGTGGTGTCCTGCGCCGGCCGCTCGGCACCCACCGTGGCGAGGCCCTTGGCGATCGCCACCCGGACCTCGCGGGACGGGTCGCCGGCCGCCGCCCGCGCCAGTTCGCCGGCGGCGTCGACCGACACGAGGGCGCGCACGGCCTCGATGCGGACGGCGATCTCGGAGTCGGCCAGGGAGACCGCGAACAAGGCGGCGTCCCCGAGGCGCAGGGCACGCAGGACGTCCAGCGCCGCGGCGCGGACCACCGGGTCCGGCTCGGCCAGGGCGGCGGCGAGGCCGTCGCGCAGGTCGGGCTCGGCCGGGAGCGTCTCGACGAGCTCGCGCAGTGACGCTGCGGCGGCGGCACGCACCTCGGCGGCGGTGTCGCGCAGAGCGGCGGCGAGGGCGGTCCCCGTCCCCGGCGGCAGCGTCTCGGTGAGCACGGCGACGGCCTCACGGCGGACGGCGGGCACCGGGTCGGTCAGGTAGGGGAGAAGGGCGTCGAGTTCGGGCTCCTCGTCGGCGAGGGCGACGAGTTCGAGGAGGCGGGCGGCGGACCGCTCGCCGGACGGCGCGGTGGGCGAGGCATGCGGAGCCGAAGCCGCCTCCGGCTCCGCCGTCCCCGCCCGGGTCGCCACCGGTGCCAGATCCCGCGACCCCGCCGTCGCCACGTCCTCGGCGTGGACCTCGCCGAGGGAACGGGACAGGCCGCCGACGGGGGCGAAGCCGTCGACCGGAACGAGATAGGGAGCCACGGGACGGGCCGTGAACTCCATCGCACCAGAGGGGGACTTGTGCAGATCGAGATGGTGGAACCAGGACGCGTCGTCGCTAGCGGGGTGGTCGAGGCGGTCGTGGTAGAGGCCCCAGCGGGACTCCGTGCGCGCCAGGGAGGACCGCGCGGCCATCTCCGCGCAGTCGCGGATGAAGGTGACCTCCGCGCAGCGCATCAGCTCGTGCGCGGTGCGGGCGCCCATCGCGGCGATGTCGTCATGCATCCGCTCGAACGCCTCCAGGGCCAGCGACAGCCGGGCACCGGACTTCGGCGGTGCCACGTAGTCGTTCACGAAGCGGCGCAGCTTGTACTCGACCTGGGGCTGCGGGGGGCCGTCGGGGTTGCGCAGCGGGCGGTAGATCAGCTCGTGCGCCTCCCGGAGCTGCTCACCGGGCAGCTCCCCTTCGTACGCCGAGTACTGGGACGCGTCCGCGCCCGCCAGGTCGCCGAAGACGAACGCTCCGATCATGTAGTTGTGCGGGACGCAGGCCAGGTCGCCGGCCGCGTACAGGCGGGGGACGGTCGTGCGGGCGTGGTCGTCCACGCGGACGCCGGAGGCGGAGTGGCCGCCGCACAGGCCGATCTCGGAGATGTGCATCTCGACGTCGTGGGTGCGGTAGTCGTGGCCGCGGCCGGAGTGGAAGGTGCCGCGGGTCGGGCGTTCGGTCGAGTGGAGGATCGTCTCCAGGGCGGAGACGGACTCCTCGGGGAGATGGCTCAGCTTCAGGTAGACCGGGCCCCGGTCGGACGCCACTTCCGCCGCGAACTCGGCCATCATCTGGCCGGACCAGTAGTCGGAGTCGACGAAGCGTTCGCCGTGCCGGTTGACCTGGTAGCCCCCGAAGGGGTTGGCGACATAGGCGCAGGCGGGGCCGTTGTAGTCCTTGATCAGCGGGTTGATCTGGAAGCACTCGATGCCGGTGAGCTCGGCGCCCGCGTGGTAGGCCATGGCGTAGCCGTCGCCCGCGTTGGTGGGGTTCTCGTAGGTGCCGTAGAGGTAGCCGGAGGCGGGCAGGCCGAGGCGGCCGCAGGCGCCCGTCGCGAGGATCACCGCGCCGGCGCGGACCTGGACGAACCGCCCCGTGCGGGTGTTGAAGCCGGCCGCCCCGACAGCTCGCCCGTCCGCCGTGAGGACCCGCACCGGCATCACCCGGTTCTCGATGCGGATCCTCTCCCGCATCTCGCGCCGCCGCAGCTGCCGGTACAGGACCTTCTTGACGTCCTTGCCCTCCGGCATCGGCAGGACGTAGGAGCCGGAGCGGTGGACCTGGCGGACCGCGTAGTCGCCGTGCTCGTCCTTCTCGAACTTCACGCCGTACGACTCCAGCCGCTGCACCATGCCGAAACCGCGGGTGGCGGTCTGGCGGACGGTGGACTGGTCGACGATGCCGTCGTTGGCGCGGGTGATCTCGGCGACGTAGTCGTCGGGTTCGGCGCGGCCCGGGATGACCGCGTTGTTGACGCCGTCCATGCCCATGGCGAGCGCGCCGGAGTGGCGGACGTGGGCCTTCTCCAGGAGCAGCACGTTCGCGCCGTGCTCGGCGGCGGTCAGGGCCGCCATGGTGCCGGCGGTGCCGCCGCCGATGACGAGGACGTCGCAGGTCAGTTCCTCGGCGTCGGTGAGGGACGGGACGGCCAGGGGAGTGTCCGCAGGGGGGTTCACGGAGGTGGTCACCGGGGTGCCTTTCACGTACCGAGCGAGGTGAGGACGTCGCGCCGCAGGGCCAGGCGCGCCGGGTCGTCGTGCGCGCCGCGCTCACGCGGGCGGGGCACGTCCCGCACGGCGACGAGGCCGCCCGCGCCGAGCAGGGCCACGCGGTCGCCGAGGAAGAGTGCCTCGTCCACGTCGTGGGTGACGAAGACGACGGTCGCGCCGGTGCCGTGCAGCACCTCGACCAGCAGGTCCTGCATGCCCGCGCGGGTCTGGGCGTCGAGCGCGCCGAACGGCTCGTCCATCAGGACGGCGCGGGGGCGCGCGGCCAGGGCGCGGGCCAGCTGGACGCGCTGGCGCTGGCCGCCGGAGACCCGGTGCGGCAACTGCCGTGCCTGCGTGCCGAGCCCGACCCGCTCCAGCCAGGCCTGGGCCTGTTCCCGGCGCTGGGCGCGGGGCACGCCGCGGATGGCGAGGGGGAGTTCGACGTTGGCGCGCAGGGCGCGCCAGGGGAGCAGGGCGTCCTCCTGGAAGACCAGGGCGCGGTCGGCCGAGGGGCCGGTCAGCGGGTGCCCGTCCTGGGTGATCTCCCCGGCGAGTGGCGGCAGCAGACCGGCCAGGGTGCGCAGGAGGGTCGACTTGCCGCAGCCGGAGGGGCCGACGACGGTGAGGATCTCGCCGGGGGCGATGTCCAGGTCGACGCCGTCCAGGGCGGGCGCGCCGGGGCGGCCGAGACGGGCGCCGGACAGCGTGAGCCGGGTGCCGCGGACCGGAGCGCCGGCGGCGACGCCCTCGGGCGAGGCGCTCAGGACGGATTCAGACGAGGTGCTCATCGCGTGCCTCCTCGGATGCGGGCCCGCCGGGTACGGCGGCGGGTGCGGCCGGCGCGGGTTTCGCGGACCGGACGGACCGGGCGGGCCTGGGCGGCCGGGCGCCTGGGGCGTGCGCGGTGCGGGGCAGCCAGCGGGTGAGGCGGCGGCCGAGCAGCTCCACGGCCGTGGAGGTGACCCAGCCGAGCACGCCGATGGTGACCATGCCGACGAAGACGCCCGGGTAGTCGACGACGGTGTAGTCCTGCCAGGTGCGGTAGCCGACGCCGTACTGGCCGGAGATCATCTCGGCGGAGATCACACAGATCCAGGACACGCCGATGCCGACGGACAGGCCGCCGAACACCCCGGGCAGCGCACCCGGCAGGACGACGGAGCCGAGGATCCGCCACCGGCCGCCGCCCATGGTGCGCACGGCCTCCTCCCACGTGGGGGTCAGGTCGCGCACCGCGTGCCGGGTGGAGACCAGGACCGGGAAGAAGGCGGCGGCGCAGGTGATGAAGACGATGCCCTGTTCGTTGGACGGGAACAGCAGGATCGCGACGGGGACGAGCGCGATGGCCGGGATCGGTCGGATGACCTCCAGCAGGGGGCCGAGCAGGTCCTCGGCGAGGCGCGAGCGGGCCACGAGCACGCCCGTGGCCACGCCCAGGACGGCGGCCAGCAGGAAGCCGGTGAGGATCCGGGTGAGGCTGTCGGTGAGGTCCGTCCAGTAGTCCGGCCCGGACAGCCGAGCGGCAAAGGCCCGGGCCACGTCGGTGACCGTCGGGAACTGCGAGAAGCGCAGCCACAGGTCGACATTCAGGCTGGTCAGCGCCTGCCACAGGCCGAGGGCGGCGGCCAGCGAGAGCACCCGGAGCACATAGCGCCTCACGACGCCCGCTCCAGGGCGTCGGCGTACGGGACGACCCGCGCCCCGCCGTGCCCGGCGACGTACGCCTGCGCGGTGTCGGGGGCGACGAAGGGCAGCAGCTTGTCGCCGTCGGCCACCCACACGGCCTTGTCGGCGAACCACAGGGTGCCGGTGGTGGTGTCGGGAACGTAGGCGGCGCGCAGGGCGTCGCGGTGCCCGGCCACGTAACGCAGCAGCTGAGAGGGGGAGTTGAAGGTGACGGTCTTCGAGGCGCCCTTGGGCCAGGCCTCGCTCGCGGCCGGTGCGGGCTTCGCGGCGAGACGCTCGGCGTACGCCTTCGATCCGAGGGCCTTCTTCACGTACTGGTCGTCGACGAAGGAGTCGACGTCCACGTCGCCGGTGAGTTTCGCCGACTTGAGGACCGAGACGTCCTGCTTCAGCGCGGAGACGAGCCGGGGCTTGATCGCCGGGTCGAAGGTGGCGATGCCGTGAGCGCCGTTGTAGAGGTAGACGACCTCGGCGGGCAGGCCGGTCGCCTTCGCGACCTTCTCGGCGGCGTCCACCGGGTGGTCGTTCAGGTAGTCCGTCGCCTCCGCCTGGGCCTTCAGGAACGCCTCCAGCACGGCCGGCCGCTCTTTCGCGAAGTCCTCGCGGGCGGTGACGCCATGGAAGGTGGGCAGGTTCAGCCGGGCGCCGTCGTAGATCGCCTTCGCCTTGCCCTGGTAGGCGAGCAGACCCGGCCAGGCGACGAACTGCGACAGCGCGTCCGTGCTGCCCGCGGCGAGGGCGGAGGCGCCGACGGAGGGCTGCTGGTTGAGCTTCTCGATGCCGCCCTCGGGATCGATGCCGGCGCGCTGGAGGGCCCGTACGAGGGTGCCGTCGGCGGCCGAGCCGACGCTCGTGGAGACCTTCTTGCCCTTCAGGTCCTTCAGCGAGTTCAGCTTCGAACCGGGCGCGGTGACGATGGTGTTGAGGCCGCCGCGCAGGTTGTAGCCGGTGACCGAGACCAGCCGGGTCGGGTTGTTCAGCTGCTTGCCGCGGGCCGCGTTGATGAGCAGCGGGAAGTCGCCCATCGAGCCGATGTCGATCTTCCCGGCGGTCATCTGGGCGGTGATGGGCGCGCCGGTGGCGTAGTCCTGCCAGTCGACCTTGTAGTGGACGCCGTCGTGCAGGGAGTTCAGCTGCTTCTCGAAGGAACCGAGGGAGCGGAGCAGGGTGCCCGCCGTGACGGTGTTGATCGTCCTGGACTGGTAGCCGACGGTGACGGTGACCGTGGAGCCGCTGCCGGCCTCGGCGTCACCGCCGCAGGCGCTGAGCGGGAGCAGGAGGACGACGGCGGAGACGGCGACTGCTGTGCGTTTCACGGAGGTTCGGGACATGGGAGTTCGGGCCTCTCACCGGAGCAGATAGGGCATGTTGACCGTGACGGCTCCGGTGGGGCAGCGGGCCGCGCACGGGCCGCAGTACCAGCACTCGTCGACATGCATGTACGCCTTGCCGTTGCGCTCGTCGATGGCGAGGGAGTCCAGCGGGCACATGTCCACGCAGAGCGTGCAGCCGTCGATGCACTTCGACTCGTCGATGGTCACGGGCACGTCGGCCCGCTGGGGCGCCAAGGGCATGGATGTCTCCAGGAGAGTGCGCGAGCGGGTGGGTTACTGGGAGCGGTGCAGCAGGCCGCTCATGGTGATGCGGTCGCCGCGGAAGCGGATGAACTCCAGGTCGACCGGGCGGCCGTCCGCGAGGTGGGTGAGGCGTTCCAGCATGAGGACGGCGGCGCCGCGCGGAGCCTCGAGCACGGCGGCCGAGTGGGTGTCCGCGCTGACCGCTTCCAGGGTGATCTCGGCGTGGCCGAGGCGCCGGCCGGTGACGGCTTCCAGAAGGCGGAAGACGTCGGTGTTCTCCAGGTCGGCGCCGAGCAGTTCGGTGCCGATGTCGAGGGGGATGTAGGTGAGGTCGAGGGACAGGGGGAGGCCGTTCAGGCGGCGCAGGCGTTCGATGTAGAGCACGTCGGTGCCGGGCGCGAGGCGGAGGCGTCCGGCGACGGGCGCGGGTGCCGGGGCGGGGCCCATGGTGCGGACCTCGTTGGTGACCCGGCCGTGTTCGCGGAGGGTTTCCGCGAGGCCCATCAGACGGTCGAGGCCGTGGGGGTACTTGTGGGCCACGACCACGGTGCCGACGCCGGGCTGGCGTGCCACGAGGCCCTCGGCCCGCAGCAGGTCGAGCGCCTCGCGGACCGTGTTGCGGCTGGTGCCGTAGTCGGTGGCGAGGGCCGACTCATGGGGGAGGGTGCCGTTGGGGAAGGCGCCCGTGAGCAGTTGCCGGCGGAGCAGATCGGCCAGCTGCCGGGCCCGGTCGGCGCGCAGCCGTCGCCGCGCGCGGTGGGCGGCGACGGTGGTCGCGGCTCCCTGGCCGGCGTGGTCTCGGATGCGGTCGCTGGGCATGGCTCGGACCATACCTATCCGATAGGAAAAGTAGTGTTGCGGGAATGTTGCGCCATCGGAAGCGCGACCGGGTGGGCTGCTGAGCTGGACTTTCGGCGGGCCGGTCAGGAGATCCGCCACCGACCCCCGCTCCGGTACGGCTACGACAGTGCAGTCAGACCCGGCGCGAACACGATCAGCAGAGGCAGCAGCGGTACCAGCGCGGCCGTGGTGGTCGTCAGGGCCCGGTGCCGGCGGCCCAGCCGGGGCGGCGGTTCCAGGAGCCGGTCGACCCGCTCGCCCAGCAGGCGGTGGCTGGAGGCGCAGGACAGGACGCCGCGGTGCTGGTTCAGCTCGATCAGCGCCAGGGCCGTGGTCAGGTGGCCGCAGCGACGGGAGGCCGTGTCGTCGGCGGCCAGTTCGACCAGGCGGTGCGTCTGGTCGCAGAAGTGGGCGAACAGCGGGATGCGGGGAAAGCCCGTGGCCAGGGCGGTGGACAGGTGCAGCAGCCAGTCGTGGCGGGCGCGGGCGTGGCCGCGCTCGTGGGTGAGGACGGCGTCGAGCTGGTGGTCCGTGAGGCGGTGCAGGGCGCCCGTGGTCACGATCAGCTGGGGCGGGTTGCCGGGCATCCACCAGGCGTCGGGGTACTCGTCCTCCAGGACCAGGAGGGGGCCGCGGGCGGCGGGCAGTCCGGCCGGCAGGTCGGGGGCGCGTTCCCGGAGGTGCGCGCGGGCCTGCGTGCGGCGCCGCCGCGCCTCGACGAGTTCCCGCGCGAGCATCGCGGTCGTCCAGGCGGCGCCGCAGGCCAGCAGCACGGTGAGGGCGGCGGCCCACGGCGGGGCGGTGGACAGGTCGTACGCCGCCGTCACCGCGGCCGGAGCCGGGGCGAAGAGCTGGGCGCGGACCGTGCCGAACACGGCGGCGGCGCCCAGGGCGAGTGCCGTCACGCAGCACAACAGGACGGTGGCGACCAGGCACTGCCACACCCACAGCCCGACCACCGGTTCCCGCTCGGGCCAGGCGGCCCGGGTCAGCGCGCGGGGAACGGGGACGGCGGCCGTCACGGCGACAACGCTCAGCAGGAGCAGGCAGACGGTCATTGCCACGGGCTCCGGTTCCTGGTCGGAAGAGGGGCGGCTACGGGTCGTGCGGGAGAGGGCGGCTGCTGTGCGCAGCGGTGACGCGGTCGACGTACACGACGCGCCCGCTGACGAGTGCGCCGGACGTGCCGTGCACCGCGCGCCTGCGGGCACACCGCCCGAACCCAGTATGACGGTGCCGGGCGGTGTGAGTCAGGGGTCGAGCGCCATCAGAAGAGCGGCAAGGGGCGACTGTCGGCCAGATCCGGGCCCCAGGGGGTGTCCGCACGGTCCCGCCCGCCCCGCACCGTCAGGCCGGCACCACCTGCCCCGTCACCTCGCCCAGCCCCACTCGCACACCGTCCGGCCCAGGGGCCCAGGCGGACAGGGTCACCACGTCGCCGTCCTCCAGGAACGTCCGCTTGCCGTCGGGGAGTTCGAGCGGGTCGCGGCCGTTCCAGGTCAGTTCGAGGAGGGAGCCGCGCTCGCGGTCCGCCGGGCCGCTGACCGTGCCCGAGCCGTACAGGTCGCCGGTGCGCAGACAGGCGCCGTTGACGGTCATGTGGGCCAGTTGCTGGGCGGCCGTCCAGTACATGGTGGAGAAGGGCGGCTCGGAGACGACGTGGCCGTTGACGGCGACGCTGATCCGCAGGTCGTAGCCGCCGGGTTCCTCGTCGCTGTCGTCCAGGTAGGGCAGCAGCGCGTGCGTCCGGGCCGGCGGGGTCACCCGGGCCTCCTCCAGGGCGTCCAGCGGGGTGATCCACGCCGACACCGACGTGGCGAAGGACTTGCCGAGGAACGGGCCGAGCGGGACGTACTCCCAGGCCTGGATGTCGCGCGCGGACCAGTCGTTGAGGAGGCAGAGGCCGAAGACGTGTTCGCGGAAGCCGTCGAGGGACACCGGCGCGCCCATCCGGGACGGCACGCCGACCACGAAACCGACCTCCGCCTCGATGTCCAGGCGCAGGGACGGGCCGAAGACCGGAGCCGGGTCCGCGGGCGCCTTGCGCTGGCCCGCGGGGCGTACGACGTCCGTGCCCGAGACGACGACCGTGCCGGAGCGGCCGTGGTAGCCGATCGGCAGGTGCTTCCAGTTGGGGGTCAGGGAGTCCTCGGCGTCGGGGCGGAAGATCCGGCCGACGTTCCGGGCGTGGTTCTCGGACGCGTAGAAGTCGACGTAGTCCGCGACCTCGAAGGGGAGGTGCAGCGTCACCGAGGACAGGGGGTGGAACATCGGTGCGAGGGTCTCGCGGTGGGACGGCACGGTCACCCACGCCGTCAGCGCCCGGCGGACGTCCGACCAGGCCGTGCGGCCCGCGGCCAGCAGCGCGTTGAGGGTCGGCCGCGCGAGCAGGGAGGCGTACGGGGAGCCGAGCGCGTGGGCCGCCGCGCCGGCGTCCAGGACGTGGTCACCGAGCCGGACGCCCACGGTCCGGCGGGAGGAGCCGGGGAGGGAGAACACGCCGTACGGCAGGTTGTGCGGGCCGAAGGGGTCGCCCTCGGGGACATCGAAGGGGGGCATCGGGTGCTGCCTCGCTTTCGGGTGTGCCGTGTCGTCGCCACGTGTTCGTGGTCGTGCCACACGTTACGGGTGGCACACCGGTCCTGGGCAGTGTCCGAGGAGGCCGATACGGGCGAACGGGGCAGGTGGGCCCGGGTGGGGCCGGACGGTGCGACTCGGGCGCGGCGGACGGGACGTCACATCCGTACGAGCCGGAAGTTATCCACAGGACGCGACGCAATCTTGACGGAGCGGTGCGAACGGGGCGACTCTGGGCGGGTGCCGGAAGGCCTCGGGGAGGGGGCGTTCCGATGGCACACCAGGGGGGCGGATGGCCATTGGGGAGGCCGGCGCGGGCTCGGTGCGGCGTGGCGTGCAGCCGAAGCGGCTGGAAGAGACCATGCGCGTGCGGCTCGGCCGGGAATGCGTGTATGTACCGTCGTGCCGTTTCGGGTTGTACGTGGCGCTGCGCCACTGGTGCCCGCCCGGCGGACGCGTGCTGATGTCGCCGGTCAACGACGACGTCATCTTCTTCGTCGTGCTCGCGGCCGGACTGCGCCCGGTGCAGGCGCCGTTGAACCCGCTCGACGCGTCCATCGACATCGATGCCGTGCCGGACGAGACGTGGAGATCGGTGTCCGCCGTGCTCACGACGAACCTGTACGGGAACCCGGACCCGGCACCGAGTCTCAGGCGGAAGTGCGACGCGCTGGGGATCCCGCTGTTCGAGGACGCGGCGCACGCCATCGGCAGCCGGGTGGGGGACCGGCCGGTCGGGGCGTGGGGCGAGGCCTCCGTGTTCAGCCTGTCCAAGCACGTCGGGGCGAAGGCCGGGGGCATGCTCTCCCTCGCCGACCCGGGGCTGCGGGACGCGGTGGAGAAGACCTGCGCGGGGCTGCTCACGCCGCGCCGGCAGGGCTCCGAATTGGCCTATGGGATCCGGCCGTACGCGGAGGCGGCGGTGCGCGGGCTGCGGCTGCGGCGCGCCGCCTGGGCCGCGATCCGGCTGCTGGGGCTGGCGGACCGCGAGGAGATCCGGATGCCGCTGCGCCCGGACGAACTCGCGCGGGCCGCCCGCCACGCGCCCGGGCTCGACGCCCACCACCCCTGGGTACGCGTCGACATGCACGACTACCGCCAGGAGTCCGGCCGGCTGCGGCTGCGGCGCGTCGGGCGCAGGCTCGACCGGCTGGACGAGGTGCTGGACGCCTGCCGGGCGGGCACGGAGCTGCTGCTGTCCACACCCTGGGCCAAGACCCGTGACGGGCACGGCACGCAGCCGCTGTTCCGCGTCCCGCTGTTCGTGGCCGACCGGGACGCGGCGATCGCGGCCCTGGCACGGCGGGGCATCATCGTCGGCTACCTCTACGACCCGCCCCTGGACGACTACGCCGGCGAGCGGTTCACCGACCTCTCACCGGCCCCCGAGGCGGCCCGCTGGTTCGCGCGGCACGCGCTGCCCGTGGACCCGCTGCGGGCCCGGACGGTCGTGGAGGTGCTGGAGCGGTCCGGGGCACGGCCGGCCGAGGCGCCGGGAAAGCCACCGCGCGGCAGGCCGGCACCGGGAGGGCTGGGTCAATTCCGTGGCTGAGATCCAGGTGCACGAGCCCGCCGCCACGCGCGCCGACGGCGGACCGAAGCCTGCCGCCGACGAGCACACGCACGACTCGCTGTTCAAGAACGCCTACTTCCTCATGCTCAGCACCGGCGTGTCCGCCGTCCTGGGCCTGGGCTTCTGGCTGGTGGCCGCCCGCTACTACTCCGAGGAGGCCGTCGGCCAGGGCTCCGCCGCCATCGCCGCGATGCGGCTCCTCGCCAGCATCACGGCGACGACGATGATCGGCGCCGTCGTGCGTTTCGTCCCCCGCGCGGGCCGGGAGACCGGGCGCCTGGTGTGGGGCATGTACGCGGCCAGTTCGCTGGTCGTGGCGCTCGCCGCCGCCGTCTTCCTGCTCACGCTCGACGCGTGGGGGGCGTCGTACGCCCCGCTGGGCACGCCCATGGCGGGCGCGGTGTTCGCCGCGGCGTGCGTGGCCTGGGCGCTGCTCACGCTCCAGGACGGGGTGCTCACCGGACTGCGCAAGGCGGAGTGGGTGCCGGCCGGGAACGCGGTGTTCTCGGTCGGGAAACTGGGCCTGCTGGCCGTCTTCGCCGGCACGCTGCCCGTCCTCGGCATCTTCGTCTCCTGGGCGGTGGCGATCGCGTTCTCCACCCTGCCGCTGGGCTGGCTGATCTTCCGCCGGCTCATCCCGCGCCAGGCCGAGCTCGACCGCGAGAAGGAGCCCCCGAAACTCCGCGACATGGGCCGCTTCCTGGCCGGGGACTCGCTGGGCGCGCTGTTCAGCCTGGCGATGATCAACCTGCTGCCGGTGATGGTCGCGGTCCGCTTCAGCGCCGCGGAGAACGGCTACTTCTACGTGGCGTACACGGTCGGCGGCACGATGGAGTTCATGGCCATCAACATGGCCTCGTCCCTCACCGCGCACGCCTCCCACGACCCCCGGCAGCTCGCCGACGGCGTCCGGGGCGCCCTGCGGCGCATGACGCTGCTGCTGGTCCCGGTCGTGCTGGTGCTGGTCCTCTTCGCCCCGTACATCCTCACGCCCTTCAGCCCGGACTACGCCGAGCACGGCTCGACCGTGCTGCGGCTGCTCGCCCTCGGCGCGCTGCCCCGGGTCGTGGTGGAGTTGTACATCGGCGTACTGCGCGTGCAGGGGCGCACAGGTGTGCTCGCCGCGCTCCAAGGCGCCATGTGCGCCCTGGTGCTGGGCAGCGCGGCCGTGCTGTTCACCCCGGCCGGGATCGCGGGCGCCGGCTGGGCGGTGCTGCTGAGCATGACGCTGATCGCCGTCGTCTCCACGGCCGGGCTGCGCGCGGCCCTGCGGCACAACGACAGCGCGCCCGCGGCCCGTACGCCCGCCGACGCCTCCCACTCCTCCTACGGCACCCGCTGGGCGAAGCTGAACGCCACCGCCGGGTACGGCACGACCTGGGCCCGCCGGGCCGCCCACCAGCCCAAGGAGGGCGACGAGGACACGGTCACGCTGTTCATCGGGCGTCCCGGATACGAACGGGAGGCGCTCCAGGCGGACACGCTGGCGCTGATCGTGCGGCCGGAAGGGCCGACCAGGGAGCCACCGCACCACGAGGTCGCGGAACCGGACCAGGAGCCGCAGGAGCGGCGGCTGAGAGGCGCCCTCTGGAGCCTGCTCGGCGTCGCCACCGTCTTCTTCTGGGCGCCGTTGCGCGACCTGCCCCGGCTCGACCACGCCACCGAAGCGGCACTGACCGGGCGCCAGTTGCTGGACGGCCTGCCGCTGCCGTCGCTCACCGCGGGAGGCCTGCTGCTCGTGGTGTTCGTCGCCGCTGTCACGCTGTGCACCCGGCGCGACCCGTGGCTGCCCGGCGCGGCGCTGTACGCCGCCCTGCTCGCCCTGTACGCCGCACCGGCCGCCCTCGGGCGGGAACCGCGGCCGGTGGACGGGGCGTTGTATGAGAAGACGGCCGGCTTCCTCGCGGACGCGGTCGGGCTCGACGGGCCCGAGCCGCTGCTCCGCTGGGCGCCGCCGGTCTGCCAGCTGCTGTGTCTCGTACCGCTGTGGCTGCTGCTCGCGAGCGCGGGCGGACGGCTGCCGTGGCCGGGGCGCTGGGGGGTTCTGTATCTCGTCGCGGTCGGCGGCTGGGTGTGGCGTGAGGCGCTCGCACCGGTCGCGCCGCCCCTGCTCGCCGTCCTCGTCGTACTCGTCCTGCTCCTGCCGCTGTGCCGCCGTGCCGCGTCGGCCCTGGGGCCAGGGCACCGCAGAAGTCCCAACGACCGACCCAGCGCCTGACCAAGCTCCAGAGAGAGCCGAAGAGAGCCGAACAGGGCCGAACAGGACCTAAGAGAGCCCAAGAGAGCCGAACCGCCAGGGGGGAACCACCGTGCGTCCGCCAGTAACTCCGAGGGGGAGAGCCACGCCGGAACCCACACCGGCACGGGACGGCGTGAGCACCCCCGGCAGCAGCCCCGAGACCGCCGGCCAGTCCTCCAGCTCCTCGTCCTCGGAGTCGTCGAGTCCGGCCCATGAGCCCGTGACGGATCTGTCCGACCTGCCCCCCGCCTGGTCCGGGCGGCGCGCCCTGACCTGGCCCGGCGTTCCGCTGCTCGTCGCGCTCGCCCTGTGGGCGTACGCCATGCGGCACACCGACGTCTCGCGGCTCGACGACTACGGGCTGGTCACCGCGCTGCACCCGGCCTTCTGGGCCGGCCTCGTCGTGCTCACCACCGGCTTCTGGTTCACGGTCCGCGATCCGCGCCGGGCGGGCGCCTGGGCTGCGGCGTACGTCCTCGGGCTGCTGGTGATGGAGCGGGCCACGCAGGCCGTGCTCTACCCGACCCCGCTGTACGCCTGGGCGTGGAAGCACGAGGCGGTCATCGACCATCTGCTGACGGCAGGCGGTCTGCAGACGGCCGACCAGGTCGGCGACATGGCGGTGTACGACCAGTGGCCCGGCTTCTTCGCCGCACAGGCCGCCCTGATGCGGCTGCTGGGCGTGGACTCGGCGGCGATGTTCATGGCCTGGTGGCCCCTGGTCTCCAGCCTGATGCTGCTGCTCCCGCTGCTGCTGATCTACCGCACCTTCACCGAGGACCGACGGCTGATCTGGACCGCGGTCTGGCTCTTCTACGTCGCCAACTGGGTCGGCCAGGACTACTTCTCCCCCCAGTCCGTGGCCTACGCGCTGCATGTCGGCGTCCTGGCCCTGGTCCTGCGCCGCTTCGGCAGGTCCGCCGTGCGGGGCGGGCGGCCCCGGCAGGCCGTGTGGACGGTGATGCTCGTCGTCATGGTCGTGGCGATCGTCATCTCCCACCAGCTCACCCCGGGCATGCTGGTCGTCTGCCTTCTCGCCCTGTGCCTGAGCCGCCGCTACCGCGACTGGGTCCCGGTGGTCACGACCGTCGTGATCTTCCTGGCCTGGTGTCTGACGGCCGCGCTGCCCTTCCTGTCCGCGGCGATGCCGGACATGATCCGCTCCGTCGGTGACGTCGGCGCCAACGTGGAGACGGGGTACGGCGCCACCCCGACCGGCACCGGAGCGATCGCCACCTCCTGGGCGGCCCGGCTGCTGTCCGCCTCGGTCCTGCTGCTCGCGGCCGTCGGCGTCCTGCGCCAACGGGTGCTGCGGCACCGGGCCCGGCCCCTGCTGCTGATCGCGGCGGCCCCGCTGCCGATGTTCGCGGCGAGCAGCTA
The DNA here is from genome assembly GCF_030816955.1 of Streptomyces africanus. Classification (NCBI taxonomy): domain Bacteria; kingdom Bacillati; phylum Actinomycetota; class Actinomycetes; order Kitasatosporales; family Streptomycetaceae; genus Streptomyces; species Streptomyces africanus. The sequence continues at coordinate 5,158,348 of NZ_JAUSYP010000001.1, forward strand.
CGGCAGCGAGATGATCTTCAGGGTGCTGCTGTTCATGCTGCCCGGCGCCGCGTTCTTCGCCGCCGCCGCGCTGCTGCCCAAGGTCCGCACGCTGGCCGCCGACGCCGCCGCGAAGGAGGCCGGCAACCGGCAGGCCGCCCCCCTGACGACCCGCAGACGTGGGCTCGGCACCTGGGCGGGGCTGGCCGCGCTGCTCGGCGGAACCCTGGCGTTCGTCCCGGCCTACTCGGGCAAGGACCGGATCAACTACTTCCCGCCACAGGAAGTGGCCCTCGTAAGGCAGCTCTTCGACCAGGCGCCCGACGGCTCGCTCGTCGTGGCGGCCAACCGCAACTACCCGCTCGCGTACGCCTCCTACTGGAGCGTCGACCACTACTGGTTCCTGGACGACGCCCGCAGCCACGTCGACCGGATCGTCCGGAACCCGGCCGGCACACTCGCCGGTGACATGGCCGGGGTCGAGCGGCCGGCCCGGGCCTACTTCCTGCTCACCCAGGGCCAGTCGGCCAACTCAGAGATGAACGGACAGCTCGACCGGGCGCAGCTGGACCGCATCCAGAAGTCCGTCGCCGCCTCACCACGCTTCCAGCTCGTGGCGGAGAACAGCGCCGGATGGCTCTACGTACTGAAACAGGGCGGGGGAGCGGAGCGATGACGCCGCAGGAACTCGTGGTCCGGATGCTGCCGCCGTTCAGTGGCTGGCTCGCGCTCGCCGCCCTCGCCCTGCCCGGCGGATCGCCGCTGCGGGGCGCCGCCGTCGCCCTCTTCCTGGCGGCGGGCCCGGGCGCGGCCATGGTCAGAGTCTGCGCTCCCGCGCTCGGGGAGCGGCCCGCCGAAGGTCCCGTCGAGCGCCGGGACCCGGGCTTCGCCCGCCACTCCGGCCTGCTGGAGCGCCTGATGCTGGTGCTGTTCCTCAGCATCGGCGCCGTGATGCTCGTCGCGACCGTGCTGATCGCCACGCACGCCTTCAGCGCACAGCGGGTCCTGCTGACACTGACGCTGCTGACCACACTCGCCGCGTTCTGTCCGCCGCTGCGCGCCTCCCCGCCGCCGAGGACGACACCGAGGACACCGAAGGGTTCTGCTCAGTGAGGTTCAACCGTCCGCACCGTCCCTTTCGCCGCAAGCCGACCACGACCGGACAGCACCGCAGGAGGCCGCAGTTACACCAGGAGCAGCCGTCCGCCGGCCCGTTCACATCGAGCCGGCGCCGTCTGCTGATCACGTCCGCCACGATCGTCAGCGCGGTCCTGGTCGGCGTACTCGCCCTCCGGAACGCCTCCGGGCCGGACCAGGGAGCCACCGTTTCCCAGGCGGACTGCCGCCCCACGGCGCTCCTGGAACCGCCCTGCGGCGCCTGGTTCGGGGCGTTCGTGCCGCACGAGCGGGACGACCTGCCGGATAAGGTGCGCGCCTACGAGAAGCGCGTCGGCCGCGAACTCGACATCGTGTACACGTACCACGACATGTCCCTGCCCGAAGGCACCCGCCGCGAGGGCCAGTTGCTCACGCCGGAGGAGCAGCGCGTCGGCGAGGACCACCTGCTGCTGCTGTCCTGGGAGAGCAAGTGGTGGGGCGGCACGAAGGAGCAGCAGCCGACCTGGAAGCAGATCGCCTCCGGCGAGCTGGACAGTACCGTCATCGACGTCCAGGCCGAGCGCGTCAAGGACTACGGCAAGAAGGTGTTCCTCTCCTTCGACCTGGAGATGGACACCCGCACCCCGGCCAACGGCACCCCCGCCGAGTACGTGAAGGCGTACCGGCACATCCACGACCGGTTCCGCGAACTGGGCGTCGACAACGTGGTGTGGACGTGGATCACCACCGGCTACCTCGACCACGCCGACGAGATGAAGCGGATGTACCCCGGCGACGAGTACGTCGACTGGATCGGCTACAACCAGTACAACTACTACCGCTGCCACAACACGGGCTGGCGCACCTTCGCGCAGACGCAGCACTCCGTGCACGACTGGATCCGCGAGCACATCTCCGACGACAAGCCGCTCATGCTCTCGGAGTTCGGCACCGCCGCGGACCCCTCCCGCCCGCAGCGGCAGGCCGAGTGGTACGCGCAGGTGCCCGGCGTGCTGAAGGGCCTGGACGGCGTCAAGGCGGCCCTCCAGTGGAACTACCGCGACCCCGGGCCGCACTGCAACCTGGCCGTGGCGAACGACGCGGCTTGGGACAGCCTGCGCAAGGCGGTCGCCGAGCCCTACTTCAACCAGCCGCTGAAATGACCCCTCAGCACCCTCAGCCCGCGAACTCGGGCCCGTGCACCACCGCGCGGGCCCGCCGGTACCACCGCCAGGCGATCGTCTTCGGCCCGTCCCGGTACGGCGCGACCCGGGCGCCCGCACCCGCCAGCCAGGCCTCGACGTCGGCGACGGTGTGGGTACGCCGGACGATGAGCCGGGCGATGCGGTAGCGCTCGTCGCGGTCGGAACTGAGCGCGTGCCGCACGGCGGTCGCCGTCTCGTAGCCGGCCCGGGCCGACATCGCCCGCACGCGCGGGCTGTTGTAGCCGTGCGGATAGGCGAGATGGCGGACCTCGTGTCCGAGGGCGTCCTCCAGCACGGCCTTCGACGAGCGCAGTTCGTACGCCAGGTCCTTGCCGGACAGGGTGTCGAGCTGCGCGTGCGTGACCGTGTGGCTGCCGATCTCCATGCCGTGACGTTCCAGCTCCGCCGCCCGGTCCAGGGTCATCATCGGCGCGGGCGGCAGCAGACTGCGGCCGCCCGGGGCGATGGCGCCGGTGGTGAGATAGGCGGTGGCGGGCAGCGCCCGCTTCGCCAGCGCCTCGGCGGTGGGGCCGGGCAGGTCGGCGAAGCCGTCGTCGAAGGTGAGCAGCACGGGCCGGGGCGGCAGGGGCGCGCGCCCGGTCAGATGGTCGGCGATCGCGCTGATCGTGACGGGCGTACGGCCGCTGCGGACCACGGCGTCGAGATGCGCGGCGAACTGCTTCGGCGTGACCGTGAACTCGGCGATCCAGCCGGGCGGATCATCCATCACGGAGTGGTACAGGAAGACCGGGATGGCCGGGGAGCCGACCGCACCCGGTGGCGATATCGGCCCCTCGGCGTCCTGCGCACCCCGCTCCGCCCGGCCTCTGCCGTCCCCCTGCCCCTCGTCCCGCGTACGTGCCGACGTCCTCATCCCGCCCCCTCACCACGCGTGCGAAGCGCCCGCCGCGCGCGCAGGTAGCCGACAGGTCCGTACACCATCCCCCGGCGCTGCAACCGCGACAGCCGCCGCGGCCAGGGATGCGTCCGCGTGTCGTGGTCGCCCGGCGCCCCGCCGCCCTCCGTCGCGCGGACGGCGGTCAGCGCGCGGGCGCGGGCGAGGCCCCGGGGCAGTTTCGCGAGGAACGCCGGCAGCAGCGCGGGCCGGTTCACCAGCACCGCGGTGAGATACGCGGTGAGGCCGGCGCCGTAGCCGTACGCCTGGGTCTGAAGGTCCTGCCAGGTCTCCCGGTGGTGGTGCCACACCAGTGCGGACGGGGTGTAGCGCAGCCGGTGGCCCTCGGCGAGGACACGGACGAAGCCGTAGAGGTCGTCGCCGCCCCGGGCGGCCGTGCCGGCACCGGTGGCCGGGTCGAAACCGCCGACGGAACGCAGGACGGCCGTCCGGAAGGCCATGTTGGCACCGGAGCCGAACCGCCCCGCCGTGAACGGGAACAGCGGCTCGTCGCCCGGCGGCCGCGCCGGGTCGTACGTCCTTGGAGTGAAGCCTTTCGCGAAGCCGCCGTGGCTCTCCAGCAGCACCTGGGCCGGGGTGGTCAGCCGCGCGGGCAGGATCAGCCCGGTGCTGCACCCGAGCCCGGGGTCGGCGGCGAAGGGCGCGGTCAGCTCGGTCAGCCAGCGCGGGTCGGCGACCACGTCGTCGTCCGTGAAGGCGACGACCTCGCCGCGCGCGGCCGCGAGGCCCGTGTTGTGCGCGACCGCGAGGCCGGGCACCGGCTCGCGGACGTACCGCACGCGCTCGGCGTACTTCCGCTCGACGAGCTCCCGCGTCTCGCTCGTCACCGGAGCGTTGTCCACGACGACGATCTCGAACCGCGGATGGTCCTGCGCCAGCAGCGAGTCCAGCGCCCGGGCCAGCTGCCCGGCACGCTCCCGGGTCGCGACGACGACACTCGCGTACGGAGGCTCGCAGACCTCGGGAGCTTGCCACGACCGCGCCCGCTCCCCGAGCACCGCCTTCGCCCGCTCCGCGAGCACCGCCTTCGCGTCCGGCCCCTCCGGCACCCGCCCGAGCAGCGTCCCCACGGGCCGCCCGCCCCGTCTGACCAGCACGAACACCTCGCCGTGCGTCACCGGCGGGCTCCCCGGGCCCGGTCTGAGCACCGCTTCGTCACCGTCGAGGTCCAGCTCGGCGACCTGTACCGCCTCGATGTCCAGGAACCGCCGTATCTCCTCCTGCGCCCGTGCCGAACGGGCCATGGGGCCCCTCCCCCCTCGTCGTCAGGATCGTCGTCAGGTACGGCGCAGCCGGGCCGCGCCCTTCAGGGTCCGCGCGGCCAGCGCCGCCAGCCGCGGCCTGCCGCGGACGAAGCTGTGCGCGCGGCGCGCCGGCTCGCGGCCCAGCCAGTGCAGCACCGCGCCCGCCCCCGGACGCGTCACCGCACCCTCGTACACGGGCAGTTCGCCCGTCTTCAGCGCGTCCTTGTACTCGGCCGCGCCCCGCCCCAGGTCGAGCATGCCGATGCCCTCGGCGGCCGCCGCCTCGGCCATGCGCAGGTGCAGCACCAGACCCGGCGAGTACTTCGCGAACTCCGGGTCGTAGGCCGGGAACCAGCAGGCCAGGACCGACGCCGAACGCAGTCCGAAGTGCGCGGCCAGCGGCCGCCGGCCGGCGTACAGCACGGACAGCGTGCCGGTGCACTCCGGTGCCCGGGTCTCGGCCAGCCGCCCCACGAGCCGGGTGATCCACTCCTGGGCGAACCGGTCCCGGCGGCCCGTCCTGCGGTACTGCGCCGACTTCCACTCCATGAGCGTGCGCAGCGCGGCCGGCTCGCGTTCGTCGAAGACGAACCGCAGCTCGCCGACCTGCCGGCCCAGCCTGCGCTCCTTGGCCAGGGTGGTCTTCAGGAACTTCGGCGACTGGGCGCGCAGCACCGACTCGTACGTCTCGTAGCCCTTCTCCACGTCGATGACGTAGGTGGCGTGCTCCTCGGCCGCGTACCGGACGAACAGCCGCTGCTCGGCCTCCAGGTTGTCGAAGGCGAAGCTCGACAGCGAGCAGCCCCGCAGCAGTTCGCCCGTGTCCAGACGCAGGCCGGGCCGCAGGATCGCGCCCTGCGCGTCCGAGACACCGAGCCCGATCGCCCGGCCCTGCCCCAACGGGCCCCGCTCATGGGGCAGAAAGCCGGCCGGCTCCAGCCCCTCGTACACCACCGCGACCCGCGCCTGCGGCCTCACCAGCCCGACGGCCGCGGTGAACTCCGGTTCCATGAAGGGGTTGCGCGGTGTCTCCGACGCCGCGCGCAGCGCGCGCCAGCGCTCCTTCTCCCCCTCGCCGAGCTCCCCGGGCACAGCCACACGAACACGCCCACTGCTCAACTCGACCCCCCGATCAAGTCCCCCCTGGACACTTGGAAGGTACCGCCCGAGACGCCCCCGGCGGTAGGTAGCGGACCATGTTGTTGCCAACTGGTGCAGAGGCCTTCAACCGGGCAATCGGCGTGCGCCGCGCGATGAAACGGAGGGGCGCGCTGTCCGTATTCTCTGATCATGGCCGCACCCATCGCATATTCACTCATCGCCACCGACCTGGACGGGACGCTGCTGCGCGGCGACGACACCCTGTCCGACCGGTCCCTCGCCGCGCTCACGCGGGTGAGGGACGCCGGTGCCCAGCACCTCGTGGTGACGGGCCGGCCGGCGCCGAGAGTGCGGCCGCTCCTGGACGACCTCCGCTGTACGGGGCTCGCGGTGTGCGGGCAGGGCGCGCAGGTGTACGACGCCGGCGCGGACCGGCTGCTGTGGTCCATCACCCTGGACAGGGAGCTGGCGGAGACCGCCCTCGGCAAGATCGAGGCCGAGGTGGGGCAGGTGTACGCCGCGGTCGACCAGGACGGGGTCGACGGCCTCACGCTCATCGAGCCCGGCTATCTCATGCCGCACCCGACCCTGCCGGCGGTACGGGTCGACCGGCGCGACGACCTGTGGGGCGAGCCCATCAGCAAGGTGCTGCTGCGCCACCCCAGTCTGACGGACGACGAGTTGGCGGCGACGGCCCGCGCGGTGGTCGGTTCACTGGCGACGGTGACGATGTCGGGGCCCGGCACCGTCGAGCTCCAGCCGTGCGGCATCACCAAGGCCACCGGCCTGGCGCTGGCCGCCGAGCACCTGGGGCTGCGGCCGGCGGACACCATCGCCTTCGGTGACATGCCCAACGACATCCCGATGTTCGACTGGGCCGCCCATGGCGTCGCCATGGCCAACGCGCATCCCGAACTCAAGGCCGTGGCCGACGAGATCACCCTGTCGAACGAGGACGACGGCATCGCCGTCGTCCTCGAACGACTGCTGGGCGGGACGGCTCAGTACGGGCCGTTGACGTTGTCGATCGAGCCGTAGCGGGCCGCCGCGTAGTTGCAGGCCGCCGTGATGTTGGCGACCGGGTCGTACGGGTCGAAGGAGGTGCCGGCCACGTGGTAGGCGGCGAAGGTCGGGTCGATGACCTGGAGCAGACCCTTGGACGGCGTGCCCTGGGCGGCGTTCGAGTCCCAGTTGTTGATCGCCAGGGGGTTGCCGGACGACTCGCGCATGATGTTGCGGTAGATGCCGTCGTACGAACCCGGAATCCCCTTCTGCGCCATGACGTCCAGCGCCTCGCGGATCCAGCCGTCCAGGTTGTTCGGGTAGGTCTTCGCGGAGGCCTGGGTGGCCTGGGCGACGCCACCGGCGGGCTTCGCGGCCGGCTTGGCGGGGGCGGAGGACTTGGTCGCCGTCTTCTTCGCGGCGTCCGCCTTGGCCGACTTCACCTTGAGCTTCAGACCCGGGTGGATCAGCTGCGGGTTGTCGCCGACGGCGGCGCGGTTGTCCTTGTAGAGCTGCTTCCAGCCGCCCGACACGTCGTACTTGTCCGCGATGCGGGCGAGCGAGTCGCCCTTGGCGACGGTGTACGTGAGGGATGTGGCGGGCTGGGCCGCCTGCGGCACGGACTGCGCGACGGTGGGTGCGCTCTGAGCCGGCTGGGCGGCGCTGGCCTGCGTCGCGCCGATCAGCGGCAGGGCGAGGGCCGCTCCGCCGGTGCCGGCGGCCACGACACGACGGGTGAGCTGACTGGTTCTGGTGCGACGGTGCTTGCCTCGAGGCATGGCGATGTTCCTCTCCGGCGCCTGCGAGGTGAGCTGTCGGGTTCGGGCCGGGAGGTGCCCGGCCGCCTACGGCGCTGTGTGCCGTACGCGGCTTCACCCCGAGCCGTTCCGCTGCGCGGACCGGCGACTTACCTGGGTCCCCCGCTCCTGCCCTGCGTGAGTGAGTGGGTTCGTGTGGGGAGTCCTGGCGGTGGCAGGATTCGGCGTCCGCCGGACAGGCCCGGAACGTATGCGAGAGCACATGTCGGGAACAAGCACCGGAGTCACATATCGCGCGGTTGACCTTGGTCAGGGGGTTATGAGGCGCTTGATCCTTTGCTGAAGCCAAGGCTCAACTTGCGTACGGCGGAAGGAGGTACGGGTCGGTGCCGGAGTGGGGCGTCACAGGGGATAACGTGATTCAACTCACTGATCACGAGTCCGTGGGGCAATTTGCACCTAGGGGAATTCGCTTATCCAACACGGCAAATCGTGCATAGCTCGCTATCACCTGGTAAGTCGATAAATGTCTGCTCTTATGAGCTGATCGAAAACATTGCGGTCGTGATCGGATACCACCCGGCCTGTAACCCCGGGCGCTGGTGGTGATCGAAACGTGACCGGATACGCTGACTCGAGTGATGGCAGCGACCTATCGACAAACCGCGTAATCACCGGCAGACACCAGCAGACAGGAGACCCCTCGTGACCGACGTCGGGCCGTTCGGGCTGAGCGTGCGGGACCAGGCTCTGGAAGCCGATGTCCAGGCCGGGTTGGCGGCTGTCGAGGAAGGCTTGCTCGAGGCCACCAAGAGTGAGGTGCCCTTCATCACGGAGGCCGCCCAGCACCTGGTCCGGGCCGGCGGCAAGCGGTTCCGTCCGCTGCTCGTGATGCTCGCCGCCCAGTTCGGCGACCGGTACGCGCCCGGGATCGTGCCGTCGGCCGTCGTCGTGGAGCTGACCCACCTCGCCACGCTGTACCACGACGACGTGATGGACGAGGCCACCGTGCGGCGCGGGGTGGCGAGCGCGAACGCCCGCTGGGGCAACTCCGTCGCGGTCCTCACCGGTGACTTCCTCTTCGCCCGCGCCTCGCACATCCTGGCCGACCTGGGCCCGGAGGCGGTGCGGGTGCAGGCCGAGGCGTTCGAGCGGCTGGTGACCGGGCAGATCCTGGAGACGGCCGGACCGCAGGACGGCCGCGACCCGGTCGAGCACTACCTGGACGTGCTGGGCGGCAAGACCGGCTCGCTGGTGGCGGTGTCGTGCCGGTTCGGCGCGATGATGTCCGGTACCGACGACACGGTCGTGGACGTGCTGACCCAGTACGGCGAACGGCTCGGCGTCGCCTTCCAGCTCGCGGACGACGTCCTGGACATCGCCTCCGACTCCCACGAGTCCGGCAAGACGCCCGGCACCGACCTGCGCGAGGGCATCCCCACGCTGCCGGTGCTGCGGCTGCGCGAGCGCGCGGCCCGGCTCGGGCTCGCGGACGACATCGCCCTGTGCGAGCTGCTGGACTCCGACCTCACCGACGACGACCGGCACGCCGAGGCCCTGCGCCTGCTGCGGGCCCACCCGGCCCTGGAACAGGCCCGGCAGGACACCGTCCGCTACGCCCAGGACGCCCGCTCGGCACTGGCGCCGCTGCCCGAGTGCGCCGCGAAGACGGCACTGGTGGAGCTGTCCGACGCGGTGGTGCACCGGGCCGGCTAGCGCGTTTTTCCCCCACGACCCCTACGGGTCGAGGGAGAAGCCGCCCTCTCGTGTCATACCGCAGCAGTACGTGGAGTTGAGCCCGGGGTCTGACGTATCTCGCCGGCCGATTTGGTCAGATAGTCACCACGGAAAGCACCACTCCTCACCAGTTCGGGTGAGAATGGCGGCTCAGGGACGAGTGCGTGCACGACACGGACAGCCGCCGCCGATCACGGAGGTAGGGCACACATGGCACCGTACGCATCCGACGACAGCACGACCGCCGGGGAGGTCGACGAGCAGCGCTCCGGGCGGCGCAAAGCCGCGCGGTACGTCGTCCCGGTCACGGTGATCGGGGTGGCGGCCGCGACGATCGGGCTGGTCCCCGCACTCGCCGACTCCGGTGACCCCGACCTCCCGAAGATCACCGCCCAGCAGCTCATCGAGAAGATCGCCAAGTCGGACGTGGAGCAGCTGTCCGGCACGGTGAAGATCAGCACGGACCTCGGCCTGCCGGACCTCGGCGGGCTGGAGAGCAGCCTGATGTCCGGTGCCGCGAGCCCGGACCAGGGCGGCTCCTCCGCCGACCCGACGGCCAAGCTCACGGAACTGGCCTCCGGCACGCACACCCTGCGCGTCGCGGCCGACGGCCCGGACAAGCAGAAGCTGTCGCTGCTGGAGAACGCCGCCGAGTACAGCATCGTCCACAACGGCAAGGACGTCTGGGGCTACGACAGCAAGTCGAACGAGGTCTACCACGGCACCGCCTCCGACAGCCCGGAGCGCGGGAAGGACCAGCAGCCGCCGGCCACGCCGAAGGACTTCGCCGAGGAGGCCCTGAAGGCCACCGACGACACGACCTCCGTGACCGTGGACGGCACCGCCCAGGTCGCCGGCCGGGACGCCTACAAGCTGGTCATCAAGCCCAAGCAGTCCGGCTCGACCGTCGGCGCGGTCACCGTCGCCGTGGACGCGAAGACCGGCATGCCGCTGAAGTTCACGCTGACCCCGACGAGCGGCGGCGCCGCCGTCGTCGACGCGGGCTTCACCCAGGTCAGCTTCACCAAGCCGACCGCGTCGACCTTCGACTTCACCCCGCCCAAGGGCGCGAAGGTCACCGAGGAGAAGGACGCCGGCAAGGGCTCCGGCAAGGGCTCCGACAAGGACTTCGGCAAGGGCTTCGAGAAGGGCGGGCCGCGCGAACACGCCCCCAAGGCCGGGGAGGACCTCGGCAAGGGCCTCGACGGCATGAAGACCATCGGCGAGGGCTGGAGCTCCATAGCCACCTTCGACACCGGCGGCGAGGGCGTGCCCTCCGGCGAGGCCGGCGGCGACCTCGGCGGCTTCGTGAACTCGCTCGGCGACAAGGTCACCGGCAAGTTCGGCTCGGGCACGGTCTTCTCCACCCGCCTGGTCAACGCCCTGATCACGGACGACGGCAAGGTCTACGTGGGCATGGTCACCAAGGACGCGCTCGTGAAGGCGGCCGACGCCGGGAAGTAAGTCCCGCTCCCCTGCGGGACGTGGAGAGAACGAGGAAGCCGATGGGCGAACCGTCCGCCGCGGAGCCGGAGCACAGCGGCGCGCGGGCCGAGACCGGAGAGCCGGTCATCGCCACCCGCGCGCTCACCAAGCGCTACCGCGGCGGACAGCTCGCCGTCGACGGCCTCGACCTGACCGTCCCGGCGGGCAGCGTCTTCGGCTTCCTCGGCCCCAACGGCTCCGGCAAGACCACCACCATCCGCATGCTGATGGGCCTCATCGAGCCCACCTCCGGCACGGCGACGGTGCTCGGGCAGCCCATGCCCCGGGCCACCCGCGCCGTGCTGCCGCACGTCGGCGCCCTCATCGAGGGCCCGGCCCTCTACGGCTTCCTCTCCGGCCGCGACAACCTCATCCGGTACGACTCCGCCGACCCGGCCGCCGATCCGCGCTCCCGGAAGGCCCGGGTCGCCGCCGCGCTGGACCGGGTGGGCCTGACGGCCGCCGCGGGCAAGAAGGCCAAGGCCTACTCACTGGGCATGAAACAGCGCCTGGGTCTCGCGGCCGCGCTGCTCCAGCCGCGCCGGCTGCTCGTGCTCGACGAGCCGACCAACGGCCTCGACCCGCAGGGCATGCGCGAGATCCGCACGCTGATACGGGAGCTGGCCTCGGACGGCACGACCGTGTTCCTCTCCTCCCACCTGCTCGACGAGATCGAGCAGGTCTGCACGCACGCGGCCGTGATGACGCAGGGCCGTCTGATCACCCAGGGCGCGGTCGCCGAGCTGTCCGCCGGGGCGCGCGGCCGGCTGGTGGTGACGACGCCGGACCCGGCGGAGGCGGCCCGGGTGCTGAAGGAGCAGGGCGTCGGCGACGTCGTCGTCACGGACGACCGGGTGACCGGCGAACCGCCGGACCGCGACCTCGCCGACGTGAACGCCGCGCTGGTCGCGGCCGGTGTGCGCGTCCGCGGCTTCACGGTCGAACGGGCCTCGCTGGAGGACGCGTTCGTGGCGCTGACCGGGGAGGGTTTCGATGTCGCAGGCTGAAGCCGCAGAGGCCGTACGGCCGGTGAGTCCGCTGTGGACCTTCGGGCTGCTGCGCAGCGAGCTCACAACAACCTTCCGGCGCTGGCGCACCCTCGCGCTGCTGGCCGTGCTGGCGGGCGTGCCCGTCCTGGTCGGCATCGCCGTCAAGATGGAGACGAGTGACGGTTCGTCGCCCGGCGGCGGTGGTGGTGGGGGACCGGCGTTCATCTCGCAGATCACCAACAACGGCCTGTTCCTCGTCTTCACCGCGCTGGCCGCCACTCTCCCGTTCTTCCTGCCGATGGCGATCGGTGTCGTCGCGGGCGACGCGATCGCCGGCGAGTCGAACGCCGGCACGCTGCGCTACCTGCTGGTCGCCCCGGCCGGCCGCACCCGCCTGCTGCTCACCAAGTACGCGACCGTCGTCATCTTCTGTCTGGCCGCCACCCTCGTGGTGGCCGTCTCGGCGCTGACCGTCGGCGCGCTGCTGTTCCCGCTCGGCGATCTGACGACCATCTCCGGCACGCAGATCAGCTTCGCCGAGGGGCTGGGCAGAGCCCTGCTGATCGCCCTGGCCGTCGCCGCGTCACTGATCGGCGTGGCCGCGCTCGGACTGTTCGTCTCGACGCTCACGGGCAGCGGCATCGCGGCGATGGCGACCACCGTCGGCCTGCTCATCACGGTCCAGATCCTCGACCAGATCCCGCAACTGCACGCCCTCCAGCCGTACTTCTTCTCGCACTACTGGCTGTCCTTCGCCGACCTCATGCGCGAACCCGTCTACTGGGACGACCTGGCGAAGAACCTCGGCCTCCAGGCCCTGTACGCGGCGGTGTTCGGCTCGGCGGCCTGGGCGCGCTTCACCACGAAGGACATCACCGCGTAGCGCTCAGTCCTGACAGAGCTCAGTCCTCGTACACGAAGCGGGCCAGGGGCGCCTCCTGCGCGAAGAACGTCTTGGCGCGGGTCAGTGCCTCGGTGTCGTTCAGCACGTCACCGGGCTTGCTGCCGTTGCCGAGCAGCACTCCGCCGAACCGCATCCCCAGGTACGCGGCCGAGTTGTTGAGCGTGCCGACCAGCGGGTCGGCCACCTCCGGCTGCGTGTGTGCGAGCGCGGTGACGCCCCACAGGGTGCGTCCGGCCAGGGTCGCCCTGAAATCGAGGCCGGGCGTGCGCAGCCAGCGCGACCAGTAGTCCAGGTAACGCTTGGTGTGCGCGGAGACCGAGTACCAGTACAGGGGCGAGGCGATCACGATGTCCGTGGCCGCGAGGGTGGCGTCGAGCAGCAGGGCCACGTTGCCCTCGGTCGGGCGGACGTGGTCGCCGGCGTGCCGCAGGTCCTCGAAGTCGGGCACCGGATGCTCGGCGAGGTCGAGCCACTGCTGTTCGACGTCCGGGGGCAGTTGCTCGGCGGCCCGGCGGGCCAGCAGCTCGGTGTTCCCGTCGGTACGGGCGCTGCCCAGGACGAAGAGGAAGCGACGGGTCATGGGTGTCCCCCAGAAATTAGGCGCGCGTCAATTACGCGCGCTTGCATCATATGTGTATGCATCTAAATCCGCCAGGGGTGTCCTCAGCTCCCGATGCGCAGCTCCGCCTCCCGTGCCACGGCCAGCAGCAGCGCCTCCCGCCCGTGCTGTGCCACCAGCTGCAGCCCGGCCGGGCAGCCGTCTTCGCCGAAGCCCGCCCGAAGGCTCAGCGCCGGATGCCCGCTGAGGTTGAACGCCCAGGTGAGAGAGGTGGAGTAGCGGTCGCCCGGGCCGTCGTGACCGTGCGGTGGGGTGGGCGTGGTCGGCGTGAGCAGCAGTTCCGCTTCGGCGAACAGTGCGGCCAGCCGCCGGTCGTTCTCCGCCCGGACGCGGTGGGCTTCGCCGCGATCGGCACCCGTGGTGCGCAGGGCGAGCCAGGCGGGCCCGGGGTCCGTGAGCCGCAACGGCACCCGCGGCCGTACGAGCCGTACGACACCGGCCGCCGCCAGCCGCTGCACCGCCGCCCGGGCGAGCGCGACGGGCTCCGGGTCGGGCCCGGCGAAGCCCAGGTCGGACGACCAGACGGCGGTGACGGGAAGCGGTGTGCCGGACGGCACCGGCTCCTGGGACACCACCCGCCACCAGGCCGCGGCGTCCGACGCCGAGCGGGCGAGCACACCGGGGACGGCGAGCCCCGTACGGTCGGCGGAGGGCAGCCGTCCGGCCGTGGTCTTCAGGCCGGTCACCCCGCACCACGCCGCCGGGATCCGCACCGACCCGGCCCCGTCGCCGCCCGTCGCCAGCGGCACCAGCCCGGCCGCCACCGCCACCGCGGCACCGGCCGACGAGCCGCCCGGCGTACGGTCCGCCCGCCACGGGTTGACGGTCCGGCCGCGGGCGCCGAGCCCCCAGGTCTGCCAGGGCGTTCCCGGCCCGGGTACGGAGGTCGCGCCCACGGGGACACAACCGGCCGCGAGCAGCGGCCCCGCCGCGCGCAGCCCGTGTCGCCCCTTCACGGCGATCGGCACCCCGGCCAGCGGCAGCGCTTCCCCCTTTCGGGGGACATCCCCGGCCCGCCGGCCGAGCAGCGTGTCCACTTCGCCCGCCCGCCGCAACGCCTCCTCGCGCCACACCTCGACGAACGCGCACAGCTCCGGATCGGCCCGCTCGATCCGCTCCAGCGCCGCCTCGGCCACGTCGACCGCGCGCAGCTCCCGGGCCCGTACGCCCGCCGCGATCTCCCCGGCCGACCGGGACACCGCCGTCAGTGCGCCGCTCCCGTCAGCCGGACCAGGGCCGAGGTCTCGCGCGGCGGGCGCCCCAGCTCGCCCAGCCGCCAGGCCGGCACCCACGGCACCCGGTACACGTCGATGACCGACTCCAGGGACTTGACCCGCTGGGCGAGCGGACGCGGCAGCCGGCCCGGGGCGTCCGCCACGAGGACGACGGCGTCGAGGTCCAGTCCGGGCGGGGCCTGACCGCGCCGGAAGATCTCCACGGCACCGGCGGCCGTGTCCAGCCCGGCCGCGTGCGTCCGCGCGACCAGCAGCACCGACGACGGATCGCCCGGGCCGGGCCAGGCGCGGCCGCTGTCATGACCGCCGTAGACCGCGGCGAGGGTGGAGACGCCCGCGCCGCCGTGGGTGCCGACCCAGGAGAAACGCCGCGCCGCGGCATGGGCGTGAGCGGGCTCCGGCGGCCCCGGATCCTGGTCGGTCACCGGGCCGCGGATCCAGATCTCCGGCCCCTGTCGCATGCCTGTCTGCATGCCCCTCTCCTCCCTCGTACTGCCGATCCTCATGCCAAGCGGAACGATCCATGCCGGGACCTGGAACCCTTGGGACGAGCCTGTGACACCGCGGTGACGTGAGAAACGGGAGCGAGCGGACACACTCGACTGTAGGACGACGCCGAATGAGGGGACGATGGCTCGACTCAGCCGCGAGAAGAAGCGGGAACAGAAGCAGGCCGCGCGTGCGGCGACCCCGGCGGCGCCGATCGACGTCCGCGTCCCCGTGGCCGGAGCGGACCCGGCCGGAGCGGGGCCGGGAGCCGGCGCGGGAGGTGCCTCCGACGGTGCGTCGGTCGGCGGCGTCCCCGTCTTCGCGGCTCCCGGCGAGGAGATCCAGCAGGCCGTTCTGAACCGCCTTCACCACATCGCCCTGGCCACCGGCCATCCCGTCGTCGCCACGATCCACGACGAGCGCATCGGCTACGTCGTGCCGCTCCAGGTCGACCCGGACGGCTCCAGCCGCTTCACCGCGGAGCCGGTCCGCACGGCCCCGCCGGAGGACGCCGTCGCCGCGAAGACGCCGGTGACGGAACCGCCCGTGCCGCCACCGCCCGGGCCGACACCGGCCGCGCCGGAGCCGTCCGCGCCGGAGCCGCGGCACCCGCAGGACGACAGGGCCACGCACGTCCTGCGCCCCGTAAGGGAGCCGGACCGTGGCCCGGCCTCGACGTTCCCGCTGCGGGCCGTGCCCGAACCGCAGCCGGCCGATCAGCCCGTACCGACGTTCGAGCTGCGCGCCGTACCGGAGCCGCCGCAGCCCGAACCGGAAGACACACCGCCGGGCCCGGCCGCGACGCCCCCCGGCACCGTCGCACCCCCGACCGGCGAGTTCGGCCCGCCCCCGCTCATGGACGTCAGGCCGCTCCCCGTCCCCGGAACCGGTCCGGGTCCGCACCGCAGGCGGGAACCCGAGCCGATGTCCGAAGCGGAGCTGCTCGCGGCCGAAGCCGACGCCAAACCGACTCCCGCCCGGGGCTTCGACGCCGTCGCGGAGGCCGTGCTCGGCGACGAACCCCTCGGCGCCCCGGGCGACCCCACCGCCCCCGCGCTCCTCGCGGAGCCGGTCGCGCGGATCAACGAGGCCGTCAAGGAGGGCCGGATCGACGCGGCGGCCGGGCTGGCGGACCAGACCGTCGCGGAGGCGTCGGGGACGCTCGGGCCGGAGCACCCCGAAGTGCTCCGGCTGCGCGAACTGACCGCGTACATCTCCTACTTGGCCGGCGACCCGCTCCGTGCCTTCCACCTCTCCCTCGACCTGGCCGGCGCCCGCCGCCGCACGGGCGACGCGGAGGCCGCCTACGGCAACGTGCAGAGCGCGGCCACCGCCTGGCGCGCCGTGCGCGACCCGGCGGTGGGGCTGGAGCTGGGGCGGGACCTGATCGGCCTGTGGACCGAACTCGCCGCCGAGGACGGCCCCGCCGCCGAGGAGATCGAGCAACTGGAGTCGGCCCGCGCCCGCATGGGCCGCCTGACCGAACGCGCCCGCAATCAGTAGGCGCCGCTACTCCGACAGCTCCCACACCGCGTACGCGACGGCGTCACTGTTGCGGTCCAGGGCGGTGTCGTCGATGTTCGCGGTGGTGTCGCAGGAGGAGTGGTAGCAGCGGTCGAAGGCCCGCCCGGCCGTGCCGCCCCACTTGGCCGCCTGCGCCGCCGTCTTGGTCCGGCTGGCCCCGGTGAACAGGCCGCCCACCGGCACGCCCGCGCTCTTGAAGGGCGCGTGGTCGGAGCGGCCGTCGCCCTCGGTCTCGATCTCGGTCGGGACGCCGAGGCCGCTGAAGTACTCCTTGAAGGTCTTCTCGATCGCCGGGTCGTCGTCGTAGACGAAGTAGCCGGGGTTCGGGGAGCCGATCATGTCGAAGTTCAGGTAGGCGCCGATCCTCGAACGGTCGCCGGTCGCCAGCCGGTTGACGTAGTACCGGGAGCCGACCAGGCCGAGTTCCTCCGCGCCCCACCAGGCGAACCGCAGGTGCTTGGTGGGCTTGTACTGCGCCCGGGACACGGCGAGGGCGGTCTCCAGGACGGCGGCCGAGCCGGACCCGTTGTCGTTGATGCCGGGCCCGGAGGAGACGCTGTCGAGGTGCGAGCCGGCCATCACGACCTGGTTGGCGTCGCCGCCCGGCCAGTCGGCGATCAGGTTGTAGCCGGTGCGGCCGGAGGCGGTGAACTGCTGGACCGTGGTGGTGTACCCGGCCGCGTCCAGCTTCGCCTTGATGTGGTCGATCGAGGCCTTGTAGCCGGGGCGGCCGTGCGCGCGGTTGCCGCCGTTGGCAGTGGCGATGGACTGGAGCTGGGCCAGATGGGCCTTGACGCCCGCCAGGGGTAGGTCGGGCGCGGCGGCCGGTCTCGGGGGAGCGGACGCGGCGTCCGCCACGGCACCGCCCGTCAGGAGCATGGCGGTCGCCACGGCACCCGACGCCACGGCACGCGCGGAAACGGAGAGCTTCATGTGGGGGCTCCGGATTCCATGGGGAAGCCCGTGGGGTGTCCACGGGCAGCCCACAGTGAATGGGGTGCCTGGATGGTGAAGCTGCTACTGACTCTCCGTCAAGAGACGTATCCGGCCAGGGCATTATGAGGAGCCGGACCGCCGGTTCCCGGGACGGTCACTGCACGCAGAACTCGTTCCCCTCCGGGTCCGCCATCACGACCCACGCGCCGCCCTGCTCCGCCACCCGCCGCAGCACACGCGCGCCGAGCCCCTCCAGTCGTGCCACCTCCTCCTCGCGCCGCCCCTCGCCCGGGTGCAGATCGAGGTGGAGCCGGTTCTTGACCGTCTTCGCCTCCGGCACCCGCTGGAACAGCAGCCGCCGCCCCAGCCCGGTCCCGCTCTCCTCCTCGAACGGGTCCTCGGGGTGCCGTACGGCGATCAGGTCCCGGAAGGCGCGGCGGCCGTGGAACTCGACCGTGGCCTCTTCGGGCAGGGCGCCGAAGCCGAGCAGCTTCTCGATCAGGGCGCTGTTGTCCTCGACCTCGTACCGGAGGGCGGCGGCCCAGAAGTCGGCCTGCGCGTGCGGTTCGTTCGCGTCGATGACGATCTTCCAGTGCACGGGCGCGGGAGATGCCGGGGTCTGTGTCATGTAACCACTTATACTGGTTAGGTGAGTGGACGCGCAGGGGAAACGCCGGACCGGACACCCGGCCTGACGCTGGTCTCGCACCAGGGGAAGGCCTTCCGCTTCGACCCGGGCGCCCTGTGCCTGGAGCTGCTGACGACGGGCGGCCCGGGGGAGTTCGCGCGCTACGAGGTGCTGCACGAGCCCGCCGACCTGGTCGCCTGGACCGCACGCAGCCGTCTCCCGGACGGCCTGGACATCACCGTGACCAAGGACGAGCTGGAGCGCGTGCGCACCCTGCGCGACGCCGTGTTCCCGCTCGCCGCCGACCGCGCCCACGGCCGCCCGCTGCGGGCCGCCCACCTTGACGTCGTCAACGCCGCCGCGGCCGGGCTCCCGCTGGTCGCCCGCATCGAGCCGGACGGCACCCGCGCCTGGGCCCCGGGCGCCACCGGAGCCCACCTGCTCTCCACGGTCGCCCGGGACGCGATCGACCTGTTCACCGGTCCCCACGCCCACCGCGTCCGCGAGTGTGGCGCCCACAACTGCTACCTGCTCTTCGTCGACACCTCCCGCCCGGGCCGCCGCCGCTGGTGCGCGATGGAGCACTGCGGCAACCGCGAGAAGGCCCGGGCGCACCGGTCCCGGCAGGCTCCCAGGACGCCGTAGCCTCCGCGGCCCGCCCGTAACTCACTTGCCTGACGGATTCCGGCAAGAGGATCGTTGGCCCATGGGCACCCGGGCCTGGGCGCTGCTGTGCGTCCTCTGTGGAACGATCTTCCTCGAAGGCATCGATGTCGCGATGATGGCGGTGGCGATCCCGGCCATCCGCTCCGACCTCGGGCTGGCCACCGACACCGCGGCCTGGGTGATGAGCGGCTATGTGCTCGGGTACGCCGGTTTCACCCTGCTGGGCGGCCGGGCGGCCGATCTGCTCGGGCGGCGGCGGATGTTCCTGCTCTGGCTGACCGTCTTCCTCGCCTTCTCGGGGCTCGGCGGCCTCGCGACCGAGGGCTGGATGCTGGTCGTCGCCCGCTTCGTCACGGGCGTCGCCGCCGCGTTCATGACCCCGGCCGCGCTCTCCCTGATCACGACCTCGTACGCGGAGGGCCCGCGGCGCAACAAGGCCCTGCTGGTCTTCGCCGGCACGGGCGCGGCAGGCTTCTCCCTCGGCCTGGTCATCGGCGGTCTGCTCACCGAGCTCGGCTGGCGCTGGGTGTTCTTCGCGCCGGTGCTGCTGGCCGCGGCGCTGCTCGTGGCGGCCGTACGGCTGGTGCCCCGGCAGGACGGCCCATCGGCGCGTCGGCGCGGGTTCGACCTGCCCGGCGTGATCACCGCGGTCGGCGCCATGCTGCTGGCCGCGTACACGGTCGTACGCCTCGAACACGGCTTGCACGACTGGCCGCTCACCGTGGTCTCCGGTCTCGCGGCGCTCGTCCTGGCCGGTGCCTTCGTCGTGGTCGAACGCCGCTGCCCGGATCCGCTCGTCCGCCTCGGCATTCTGCGCCAGGGCGCGGTCGTGCGCGCCGATCTGGGGGCGCTGCTCTTCCTCGGCGCCTTCTTCGGCTTCCAGTTCGTCGTGACGCTCTACCTCCAGGAAGTCCGCGGCTGGTCGCCCCTCCAGACGGCGGTGGCCCTGATCGTCATGGGCGTCGACGCCGTCCTCGCCCCGACGCTCACCCCGAGACTGGTCGCCCGCTTCGGCAACGCCCAGGTGATCGTCGGCGGCTTCGTCCTGGCCGTGATCGCGTACGGGCTGTTCCTGCCGGTCGGCATGGACTGGTCCTACGCCGCGATGTTCCCCACCCTGTTCCTCTCGGGCCTCGCCTTCGCCCTGGCCTACGGGCCGTTGACGATCGCGGCCACGGACGGGGTCGCCGGGTCGGAGCAGGGCCTGGCCGGCGGGCTGCTGACCACCGCCACGCAGTTCGGCTCCGCCATCGGCATCGCGGCGGTGACCGCCGTCTACGGCCTGGCGTCCACCGGGTCCGGCCCCGAGGCCACGCTGTCGGCGTTCCGGGTGGCGCTGACCGTGCCGGTGGTCCTGGTGGTGCTGGGCACGCTGATCTCGCTGGTCAGTGCGCGGGAGGCGCGGCGGGCGGCGCGCAGGGCGTCCCAGGTGAGCAGCGTCAGCGCCAGCCACACCAGTGCGAACCCGGCCCAGCGCTCCGGCGGCATCTCCTCGTGGAAGTAGAAGACGCCGAGGAGGAACTGGAAGACCGGCGTCAGGTACTGCAACAGGCCGATCGTGGACAGCGGCACGCGGATGGCGGCAGCGCCGAAGCAGACCAGGGGCAGCGCGGTGACGATCCCGGCCGAGACGAGCAGCGCCGCGTGCCCCGCGCCCTCGGCGGCGAAGGTGGACTCGCCCCGCGCGCTCAGCCACACCAGGAAGCCGAGCGCGGGCAGGAACTGGACCACGGTCTCGGCGGCCAGCGACTCCACGCCACCGAGGTTCAGCCTCTTCTTCACCAGCCCGTACGTGGCGAAGGAGAAGGCGAGGCCGAGGGAGATCCACGGGGGCCGGCCGTAGCCGACGGTCAGCACGACGACCGCCGCGGCGCCGGTCCCGACGGCCAGCCACTGCACCGGCCGCAGCCGCTCCTTCAGCAGCAGCACACCCATCGCGATGGTGACCAGCGGGTTGATGAAGTACCCGAGTGAGGCCTCGACGACGTGCCCGGAGTTCACGGACCAGATGTACAGGCCCCAGTTGAGGGTGATGAAGGTCGCGGCGACCGCGACGAGGCCCAGCCTGCGCGGCTGCCGCAGCAGCTCACCGGCCCAGGCCCAGCGGCGCAGCACGAGCAGGGCGGCCCCCACGAAGACCAGCGACCACACCATCCGGTGGGCCAGGATCTCCAGCGCCCCGGCGGGCTTCAGCAGGGGCCAGAACAGCGGAACGAGCCCCCACATCCCGTAGGCCGCGAAGCCGTTCAGCAGTCCTATGTGCCGCTCACCCCTCGGCTTGCCGCTCACGGGCCCCTCCTCCGTACGTGTGTTCCGCGTCCACGACGGTAACGCCGGGCGCCCCCGGCTGTCATGCCCGTATCGGTATACGGTCATGACAGCCCGGGGTGTGGGCGTTTCAAGGACCCGCCGGGGGAGTTCAGCCCTTGAGCGCCGCGGCGATGGCCTCGGAGAAGGGGGTGGTCGGGCGGCCGGTCAGCCGGGACAGATCGCCGGTGGAGACGACCAGCTCGCCCTTCTCGATGGAGGCGTCCACGCCCGCGAGCGTCTGCGCCAGCGGCTCGGGCAGGCCGGCGCCGGTCAGGATCCCGGTGAGCACCTCGGTCGAGACCGCGTTGTAGGTGATCTCCTTGCCGGTCTGGCGACTCAGCTCGGCCGCGTACTCGGCGAAGCTCCACGCGGTGTCGCCGCCCAGCTCGTACGTCTTGTTCTCGTGCCCCTCGCCGGTCAGCACGGCGACGGCGGCAGCGGCGTAGTCGGCGCGGGCGGCGGAGGAGACCTTGCCTTCACCGGCGGCGGCCACGACCGCGTTGTGCTCCAGCACCGGGGCGAGGTTCTCGGTGTAGTTCTCGTGGTACCAGCCGTTGCGCAGCAGGGTGTAGGGCACGCCGGAGTCCAGCAGCAGCTCCTCGGTGCCGCGGTGGTCGTCGGCGAGGGCGGCGGTCAGCGTGCCCGGGGCGCTGGTGTAGGCGAGCAGGGCCACACCGGCCGCCTTGGCGGCGTCGATGACGACCTTGTGCTGCTGCACGCGGCCCTTGTCGAACTCGTTGCCGGAGACCAGCAGCACCTTGTCACCGGCGGAGAAGAGCCCGTCGAAGGAGGCCGGGGCGTTGTAGTCGGCCAGTGCGATCTTCACACCGCGCTCCGCGAAGCCGGGCGGCCTTCTCCGCGTTGCGGACGACCGCGGTGATCTGCTCGGCGGGGACCTTCTCCAGCAGCTGCTCCACGACGTGACGGCCGAGGTTTCCGGTGGCTCCGGTGACGATGATGCTCATGAGGGCGACTCTCCTTGTGGGGTGCGATGGCACTAACCCTACGAGAGGCGCTAACTCTTGGAAAGTACCCACTTTGAAGTAAGGTACTGGCATGGCAGTAAGTAATAGCGATGCCGAGGCCCTGTGCCCGTACCGGCTGGTGCTGGAGCACGTCACCAGCCGCTGGGGCGTGCTCGTGCTGATCGAGCTTCTGGACCGCCCGTACCGGTTCAGCGAGCTGCGCCGGGCGATCGGCCGCTACGGGGGCCGGGGCGTCAGCGAGAAGATGCTCACGCAGACGCTCCAGACCCTTGAGCGCGACGGCCTGGTCCACCGCGACGCCAAGCCCGTGATCCCGCCTCGCGTCGACTACTCCCTCACCGACCTGGGCCGGGAGGCCGCCGAGCAGGTGCGGGCCCTCTCGACCTGGACGCGCGTGCGCATGGACGACGTGGAGAAGGCGCGGCAGGCATACGACGAGGCCCGGGCCGCGTCCTGAGACGGTCCCGGGCCTCGATCTCCGAGGGGCATGCTCAGCCGACGACCGTCCAGGTGTCGCCGCCCGCCAGCAGCGCCGCCAGGTCGCCCTTGCCGTGCTGCTCGATCGCGTTGTCCAGCTGGTCGGCCATCTGCGTGTCGTAGACGGGCCGGTCGACGGAGCGCAGGACACCGATCGGCGTGTGGTGCAGGGTGTCCGGGTCGGCGAGGCGGGACAGCGCGAACGCCGTGGTCGGGGACTCGGCGTGCGCGTCGTGCACGAGCACCTGGTCCTCGTTGTCCGGCGTCACCGCCACCACCTTCAGATCGCCGGTCGCCGGGTCCCGGACGACACCCTTGGCCAGGTCGGCGCCGAAGCGGATCGGCTTGCCGTGCTCCAGCCGGATCACGGCCTCCTCGGCCCGCTGCTTGTCCTTCAGGGCGTCGAAGGCGCCGTCGTTGAAGATGTTGCAGTTCTGGTAGATCTCGATCAGGGCCGTGCCCTGGTGGGCGGAGGCCTGGCGCAGCACCTCCGTCAGGTGCTTGCGGTCGGAGTCGACCGTCCGCGCCACGAACGACGCCTCCGCGCCGATCGCCAGCGACACCGGGTTGAAGGGCGCGTCCAGCGAGCCCATCGGCGTCGACTTGGTGATCTTGCCGACCTCGGAGGTGGGCGAGTACTGGCCCTTGGTCAGACCGTAGATCCGGTTGTTGAACAGCAGGATCTTGAGGTTGACGTTGCGGCGCAGCGCGTGGATCAGGTGGTTGCCGCCGATGGACAGCGCGTCACCGTCACCCGTGACGACCCACACCGACAGATCGCGGCGGGAGCTCGCCAGGCCCGTGGCGATGGCCGGGGCGCGGCCGTGGATGGAGTGCATCCCGTAGGTGTTCATGTAGTACGGGAAACGGGAGGAGCAGCCGATGCCCGAGACGAAGACGATGTTCTCCTTCGCCAGCCCCAGCTCGGGCATGAAGCCCTGCACCGCGGCGAGGATGGCGTAGTCGCCGCAGCCAGGGCACCAGCGCACTTCCTGATCGGACTTGAAGTCCTTCATCGACTGCCTGCCCTCGGCCTTGGGGACGAGGGAAAGCGCCTCGATGGTGCCCGTGCCTTGTGTGGACGTCTCAGCCATCGATGGCCTCCTTCAGCGCCGCGGCGAGCTGCTCCGCCTTGAACGGCATACCGTTGACCTGGGTGTACGAGTGGGCGTCCACCAGGTACTTCGCCCGGATGAGCGTGGCGAGCTGCCCGAGGTTCATCTCGGGGATCACCACCTTGTCGTAACGCCCGAGGACCGCGCCGAGGTTCTTCGGGAAGGGGTTGAGGTGGCGCAGATGCGCCTGCGCGATCGACTCCCCGGCCCGGCGCAGCCGCCGTACCGCGGCCGTGATCGGCCCGTACGTCGAGCCCCAGCCGAGGACGAGGGTCCGGGCCTCGTTCGGGTCGTCCACGTCGAGGTCCGGGACCTTGATGCCGTCCACCTTCGCCTGCCGGGTGCGCACCATGAAGTCGTGGTTGGCCGGGGCGTAGGAGATGTTGCCCGTGCCGTCCTCCTTCTCGATGCCGCCGATCCGGTGCTCCAGACCCGGCGTGCCCGGGATCGCCCAGGGGCGGGCCAGGGTCTGCGGGTCGCGCTTGTACGGCCAGAACACCTCGGTGCCGTCGTCGAGCGTGTGGTTCGGGCCCTGCGCGAACTGCACCCGCAGGTCGGGCAGCTCCTCCAGGTCCGGGATGCGCCACGGCTCGGAGCCGTTGGCCAGGTAACCGTCGGAGAGGAGGAACACCGGCGTGCGGTACGTCAGCGCGATCCGGGCGGCCTCCAGCGCGGCGTCGAAGCAGTCCGCCGGCGTACGGGGCGCGACCACCGGGACCGGGGCCTCGCCGTTGCGCCCGTACATCGCCTGGAGCAGGTCCGCCTGCTCGGTCTTGGTGGGCAGACCCGTCGACGGGCCACCGCGCTGGATGTCCACGATCAGCAGCGGCAGCTCCAGCGAGACCGCGAGGCCGATCGTCTCCGACTTCAGCGCCACACCCGGGCCGCTCGTCGTGGTCACGGCCAGCGAACCGCCGAAGGCCGCGCCCAGCGCCGCCCCGATACCGGCGATCTCGTCCTCGGCCTGGAACGTCCGCACCCCGAAGTTCTTGTGCTTGCTCAGCTCGTGCAGAATGTCCGACGCCGGCGTGATCGGGTACGACCCCAGGTACAGCGGCAGATCCGCCTGCCGGCTCGCGGCGACCAGGCCGTACGACAGGGCGAGGTTGCCGGAGATGTTGCGGTAGAGGCCCGGCGGGAACGCCGTGGCCGCCGGGGCGACCTCGTAGGAGACGGCGAAGTCCTCGGTGGTCTCGCCGAAGTTCCAGCCGGCCCGGAACGCGGCGATGTTGGCCGCCGCGATGTCGGGCTTCTTCGCGAACTTCGACTTCAGGAATCTCTCCGTGCCCTCGGTGGGCCGGTGGTACATCCAGCTCAGCAGGCCCAGCGCGAACATGTTCTTGCTGCGCTCGGCCTCCTTGCGGGTGAGGTCGAAATCCTTCAGCGCCTCCACGGTGAGCGTGGTCAGCGGCACCGGGTGGACGTGATAGCCGTCCAGCGACCCGTCCTCCAGCGGAGACGTCTCGTAGCCGACCTTCTGCATCGCCCGCTTGGTGAACTCGTCCGTGTTGACGATCACCTCCGCGCCGCGCGGCAGGTCGCCGATGTTCGCCTTCAGCGCGGCCGGGTTCATCGCCACCAGCACGTTCGGCGCGTCACCGGGCGTGAGGATGTCGTGATCGGCGAAGTGCAGCTGGAAGGACGACACGCCCGGCAGGGTCCCGGCGGGCGCCCTGATCTCGGCCGGGAAGTTCGGCAGCGTCGACAGGTCGTTGCCGAACGACGCGGTCTCCGAGGTGAAACGGTCACCGGTGAGCTGCATACCGTCACCCGAGTCCCCCGCGAACCTGATGATCACCCGGTCGAGACGGCGAACGTCCTTCGTGCCCGCCGCTTTGCGCTGCTCCCCTGCGACTGATTCGTCGGCCTGCTCCGCTGGGCTACTGACCTGGCTGGTCACTGAACTGGACCTCCCTCGAGGCAGCTGTCCTGGGAAGGCCTTCCCGCAGGCATTCCCAGGATCAACACTACGACCGTAAGGGTCGCCTTCTTCGGGTCATTCGCATGTTGGACACGACTTTGAGACGTTCACGCGCCCCCGGCTTTTCCTGCTTTTCAGGTCGTGACGAGTCGTCCGGTCAGGAATTCAGATACGTCAGCACGGCCAGCACTCGGCGGTGATCCCCCTCGCTCTGGGAGAGCCCGAGCTTCAGGAAGATGTTGCTGACGTGCTTCTCCACCGCCCCGTCGCTGACCACGAGCTGCCGGGCGATCGCCGAGTTCGTCCGCCCCTCGGCCATCAGCCCCAGCACCTCCCGCTCCCGCGGGGTCAGCCCCGCGAGCACGTCCTGCTTACGGCTGCGGCCCAGCAGCTGGGCGACGACCTCCGGGTCGAGGGCCGTACCGCCCTCGGCCACCCGCACCACCGCGTCCACGAACTCCCGCACCTCGGCCACCCGGTCCTTCAGCAGATAGCCGACGCCCCGGCTGGACCCCGCGAGCAGCTCCGTGGCGTAGCGCTCCTCCACGTACTGCGACAGCACCAGCACGCCGAGCCCCGGGTGCGCCTTGCGCAACTGCACCGCCGCCCGCACGCCCTCGTCGGTGTGCGTCGGCGGCATCCGCACATCGGCGACCACGACGTCCGGCAGCTCGCCCTGCGCCTCCAGCTCCGTGATGGTCTTGATCAGCGCCACGCCGTCGCCGACCCCGGCGACCACCTCGTGCCCCCGGTCGGTCAGCAGCCGGGTCAGGCCCTCCCTGAGCAGCACTGAATCCTCGGCGATGACCACCCGCACCCTGTCCTCCACGATGTTCGGCCCCCCACAGCCCGACGCCGCCCGTCCGCAGCCCACAACGGCTCCGCGCCCACCCGTGCGACGGGTCCAGCATTTCAGGAACGGGCGCCGGATGGGGGTGGACCGGCCTGTTGTCCGACCGATCCGACGGTTCGGGTGGGGGTGGTCCGACCGGTTCGGGTGGGGCCGGCCGATTCGGCCGGGTGGCCGAAGGTCACCTCACGTGCGCGCCCCGCCAGGGCAACTCCGCGGTCACCCGGGTCGGCCCGCCCGCCGGCGAGTCCACCACCAGGATCCCGTCCACCGCGTCGAGGCGCTCCGCCAGCCCCGCAAGCCCCGACCCCCGGGACGCGTCGGCCCCGCCCACGCCGTTGTCCACGACCTGGAGCATCAGCCGGTTCTCCGTCCGCCACACCTCCACGCCCGCCCAGGTCGCCCGCGCGTGCTTGCTGACGTTCTGGAGCAGCTCCGACACCGTGAAGTACGCGATCCCCTCGATCGCCGGCGCCGGCCGTTCCGCCAGGTCGACTCTCCACCTGCACCGGGACCGCGCAGCGCGAGGAGACCGCGGACAGGGCCGCGTCCAGACCGCGGTCGGTCAGCACCGCCGGGTGGATGCCCCGGGCCAGGTCCCGCAGCTCCTGGAGCGCCGTCTTCACCTCGCCGTGCGCCTCGTCCACCATCCGCGCGGCCGCCTCCGGATCCTCCGGGAGCTTCTCCTTCGCCAGCCCCAGATCCATGGCCAGCGCCACCAGCCGGGCCTGCGCCCCGTCGTGCAGATCCCGCTCGATGCGCCGCAGATCGGCCGCCGCCGTGTCGACCACGACCCCCCGGTCCGACTCCAGCTCCACCACTCGCGAGGCCAGCCGCGACGGCCCGAGCAGCCCGTGCACCAGCAGCCGGTCCACCATCGTCAGCGCCCGCACGATCCACGGCGTGGCGATCGTCAGCAGCAGGCCCACCAGCGCGGTCACCGTGATCTCGAAGGCGTTGTCGAGATAGATCCGGTGCGTCTCGTCGCCGTACAGCTGGATCCCGTCCTGCCCGGCGTACATCGGGAACACCCAGAACCACAGCGGGTACGTCAGCAAGCCCCAGCCCAGCGCCCAGAGGTTCACGGCGACGGCGAACGAGAACGCCGCCCACGGCAGATGCAGCACCGCGTACAGCAGGGCCCGCCACGAGGCGCCGCTCTTGAGGACGGCCCCCATCCACGCCATCGCGCCCGGCTTCTTCATCCGCAGCGGCTCCGGGCCGGCCACGTCCAGGTCCAGCAGCGCCCGCGCCCGCCCCCGCTCCAGCGCCCCGAGACCACGGCACCCGGCGAGCGCCGCCGCCAGCACCGGTATGCCGAGGAACGTCACCAGCAGTCCCGCCCCCAGCGACACCATCGTGACCGCGTAGGTGAACAGCAGGATGCTGACCGGCAGGCTGAGCAGCACATATCCGAGCTCGCGCCAGGTGCGGCCCTCGAGCGGCGCCCGCAGGGCGGCGGGCAGCCGGTGCCGCCGCTCGGTGCTCCCGGGGAACCCGGGCCTGCCGTCGAGCCCGTACCCCTGTCCGTACTCCGTGGCCATCGGCGCGTCCTTCTCCCTCGTCCTGCGGCTGTCTTCCCGTACCTCCACCCTGCTCCGCCGCAGGTCGGCGGACCATGGAGTCCGTCGGCGTCTTGGACGGGGGGTTTTCCCTACCTCCGGGCGCCCCTCAGGGCGCGCCGGTGCCCGAGTCGTCCGTGCGGTCGCGCCAGGGCAGTTCCGCCGTGACCGTCGTCGGGCCGCCCTCGGGCGACTCCAGGACGAACAGCCCGTCGACGGCGTCCAGCCGCTCGGCCAGGCCCCGCATCCCCGTACCGCCGTCGAGACTCGCGCCCCCGCGGCCGTCGTCCCACACCTGGATGAGCAGCCGGTCGTTCGTCCGCCACACATCCACCGACGCCGACTTCGCCGCGCTGTGCTTGCTGACGTTCTGCAGCAGCTCCGAGACGGTGAAGTAGGCGATGCCCTCGATGGCCGCGGCCGGCCGCGCCGGCAGGTCGACCGTCACCTTGACCGGGACCGTGCAGCGCGAGGAGACCGCGGACAGGGCCGCGTCCAGGCCGCGGTCGGTCAGGACCGCCGGGTGGATGCCCCGCGCCAGGTCGCGCAGCTCCTGGAGCGCCAGCTTCACCTCGCCGTGCGCCTCCTCGACCATCGCCGCCGCCGCGTCGGGGTCCTCCAGCACCTTCT
This sequence comes from Streptomyces africanus, assembly GCF_030816955.1. Taxonomy (NCBI): domain Bacteria; kingdom Bacillati; phylum Actinomycetota; class Actinomycetes; order Kitasatosporales; family Streptomycetaceae; genus Streptomyces; species Streptomyces africanus. The sequence continues at coordinate 5,186,714 of NZ_JAUSYP010000001.1, forward strand.
CCTTCGCCAGGCCCAGCCCCATGGCCAGATTGACCAGCCGGGCCTGCGCCCCGTCGTGCAGATCCCGCTCGATGCGCCGCAGATCGGCCGCCGCCGTGTCGACCACGACCCCCCGGTCCGACTCCAGCTCGGCGATGCGCCGCTCCAGCTCGTCGGAGGGCGACAGCAGCCCGCGCACCATGGCCCGGTCGGCGTTGGCCAGGCCCCGCGCGATGAACGGCAGCACCGGCCACAGCACGAACAGCGAGGTCAGCGTGATGCCGAAGGTGAGGACACCCCACGGCAGCCGTATGAACTCGTACAGCACCGTGCGCCAGCCCACCGGGTCCTTCAGCGACATCCACAGCTTCTGGAGGAAGCCGCCCGGGCCGCGCAGCGGCAGCCGGCTCGGCTCGTCCACCCGCACCCCGAGCAGCGCCCTGGCCCTCGCCCGCTCCATCCGGCCCAGCAGCCGCGCGCCGCTGAGCCCCGCCGCGAGCAGCGGCAACCCGATCACCGTGACCGTCAGTCCGAAGCCGGTGAACAGCACCGTCACGACATAGGTGAAGCCGAGCAGCGCCACCGGAAGGTTCGCCAGGAGATGCGCGATCTCCTTCCAGGTGTGCCGGTCGTAGGCGAGACGGGGCGGCGGCGGGCGGTCGTCCGGTCCGGCCGCCGCCGTGGCCGCGCTCGTGCCCAAGGGCGGGATGCGTTCGGTCATATGCGTTAGCGTGCCCGGCGGCGGGCACCCGCGCCATGAGGCAGACCGCCAGGATCAACTGAGGTAAACCCCACCCCCGCATGCCAGAGCCTGACGGGCTGCTTACCCTGCCTTTATCAGGGCCTAGACTCCCGTGCGTACAGATCGTCGAACGGCGTCGTCCGTTGTTCGTCGAACGGCGGCGTCCGTTGTTCCCGGCCGTGCCCCGGAGCCGCGGAACCGTCGCAGGATCCAGTCCGAGTTTCAGGGAGCGAGGGACGGACGTGCCGGAACCGACCGTCGTCACCACGACCGTCGTCGCGGCGGACTACTTCCAGTCCTATTCGGTCGTCGGGCTGTTCGCCGTCGTCGGCGTGCTGTTCGTCGCCGTCGCCTTCGGGGCCGGCCACCTGCTGCGGCCCGTGGTCCCCACACCCGAGAAACTCCTGACGTACGAGTGCGGCGTCGACCCGGTCGGCGAGGGCTGGGCCCACACCCAGGTCCGCTACTACGTCTACGCGTTCCTGTACGTGATCTTCGCCGTCGACTCGATCTTCCTGTTCCCCTGGGCGACCGTCTTCGCAGCCCCCGGCTACGGCGCGACGACCCTGGTGGAGATGTTCATCTTCCTCGGCTTCCTGGCCGTGGGCCTGCTCTACGCATACAAGAAGGGCGTCCTGGCATGGACGTGACCCCCGCCGGCACCGAGCCCGTGCTGCTTCCCGAGCCGAAGCGGCTCGGCGCCCTGGCGCGCCTCGCACCCGAGCCGATGAAGGTGATCCTGAACTGGGGCCGCCGCTACTCGCTCTGGGTCTTCAACTTCGGCCTCGCCTGCTGCGCGATCGAGTTCATCGCCGCGTCGATGGCCCGCCACGACTTCATCCGGCTCGGCGTCATCCCCTTCGCGCCGGGCCCGCGCCAGGCCGACCTGATGGTGGTGTCCGGCACGGTCACGGACAAGATGGCGCCGGCGGTGAAGCGCCTCTACGAGCAGATGCCGGAACCCAAGTACGTCATCTCCTTCGGCGCGTGCAGCAACTGCGGCGGCCCCTACTGGGACTCGTACTCCGTCACCAAGGGCGTCGACCAGATCATCCCCGTCGACGTCTACGTCCCCGGCTGCCCGCCCCGGCCCGAGGCGCTGCTCCAGGGCATCCTCAAGCTCCAGGAGAAGATCGCCCGCGAGTCGCTGGGGGAGCGGTACGGAAGCGGCGCCGCCCGTCCTTCGGCAGCGGCGCTGCAGAGCGGCCTGGTGCAGCCGCCGGCTCCGGCCTCGGGCTCGGATGCCGCCTCGGGCTCGGATGCCGCCTCGGCTTCGGAGGAGGGACGATGACCGCGGCCGGCTGGCTCCCCGCCGACGCCGAGGAACTCTTCGGCACGGACGCCACGGCCGACGAGTCCTACGAGGTCCTGACGGTCGACGTACCGCCGACGGCCTGGATCTCCGCCCTGGAGACCGCACGCGACCGCCTGACCTGCACGTACTTCGACTGGCTGAGCGCGGTCGACGAACCGGGCACGGGCTTCCGCGTCACGGCCCACGTCGCCGCACTGTCCCCGCTGCGCCATCTCCTCCTGCGTACGACGGTCCCGCACGAGGCCCCCACCCTGCCCTCGGCGGTCGGTGTCTACGCGGGCGCCGCCTGGCACGAACGCGAGACGCACGAGATGTTCGGCATCACCTTCGAAGGCCACCCGGCACTGGACCACCTGCTCCTGCCCGAGAACTTCGAAGGCCACCCCCTGCGCAAGGACTTCGTCCTGGCCGCACGCGTCGCCAAGGCCTGGCCCGGCGCGAAGGAGCCCGGCGAGTCGGAACACGGTGGCCCCAAGCGCCGCCAGATGCTCCCGCCCGGCGTCCCCGACCCGAACGAATGGGGCCCCCTGAAGGGCCAACTCCCCCCGGCCCCGGCCCGCGGCGCCGGCCGCGCGGCAGGCGACCGCCCGACCCGAGGCACCGCCCGCCCGGCAGGCGAACGCCCGGTGCGGCGAACCCGTTCGGCGGCGGCGGGTTCGGCAAGCCAGTCCGCTGCCGGTGACGCGGGTCCTACCTCTGCGGCCGCCCCGCGCCGCGCACGGACGGCCGCGGAGGGCTCGGCGAGCCAGTCCGGACCCGGGGAGTCGGCTGCTCCGGCTTCGGCGGGGCCGCGCCGTAACCGCACGGCGGGGGAGGGCTCGGTAAGCCAGACGTCCAACGGCCCCGAGTCCGCGACCTCCGGTTCCGGGTCGGCGATCTCCGGTTCCGGGTCCGCGATCTCCAGTGCCGAGTCCGCGGCCTCCGGTTCCGGGCCCGCGATCTCCGGTTCTGGGTCTGCGGCGTCCGGTTCCGGGTCTGCGGCCTCCGGGTCCGCGGCCTCCGGTTCCGAGTCCGCGATCCCCGGTTCCGAGTCCGCGACATCCGGTTCCGGGTCGGCGATCCCCGGTCCCGAGGCCGCGACCCCCGGTCGCGAATCCCGGGCGGCCGAAGCCGAACCAGCGGCGACCGCGACCGGCTCTCAACCACCGGCCACCGAGCCGGAGTCGCCGGACGCGGAGTCGCCGGACGCCGGGCGCGGAACCCCCGGGCCCGACGCCGGGACCGGAACCCCCGGGCCGGACGCCGGGCGTGGAACCCCGGTCGCCTCTGCGGAGCCACGGCGGGCGCGCAGCGCGAATGACGGCTCGGCGTCGCAGCGGGACCAGCCGGGTGCCCCCGCAGGCCCGCGCCGGGCGCGCAGCGCCTCGGAGGGCTCCGCCAGTCAGCGGGCCGCGTCCGACCCCGGCGGCAGCCGGCCGGGCAGGGCGTCACGGCCCCCACGCAGCTCGGACGCCCCCTGGCACCACGCCCGCCCGGCCTTCGAGGAACCGGCTCCCGAACCCTCACCCGAGGCCGGCGCGCAGCCGACTCCCCAGCCGTCGGCGGATGACAAGAAGACCCCGAACACCACCTCGGAGTCACCGGACACCCCCGAGCCCGCTGACAGCCCTGAACCCTCGGAAACCCCCGAACCCTCCGAAACCCCCGAACCCTCCGACACCTCCGACACCTCAGAACCGGCGAACAACCCGCAGCCCACCGACAACCCCGATGACTCCACAGGAGGCCCGCGGTGAACGACGTGCTCGACGTCACCCTGCGACTCCTGATCGTGTTCGTCGTCTTCCTCACCTTCCCCCTGATCATCGGCCAGACCGAACACAAGGTCATGGCCCACATGCAGGGCCGCCTCGGCCCCATGTACGCCGGCGGCTTCCACGGCTGGGCCCAGCTGATCGCCGACGGCGTGAAGTTCGCGCAGAAGGAGGACGTCGTCCCCGCGGGCGCGGACCGCCGTATCTTCCAACTGGCCCCCGCCGTCGCCCTCCTGCCCTACCTCCTCGTGCTGCTCGCCATCCCCATCGGCCCGGACCAGGGAGCCGTGGGCCAGGTCATCGACGCCGGTGTCTTCTTCGTCCTGGCCGTCATGGGCGTCGGCGTCCTCGGCTCGCTCATGGCCGGCTGGGCCTCCGCGAACAAGTTCTCCCTCCTCGGCGGCCTGCGCACCGCCGCCCAGCTCCTCGCCTACGAACTGCCGATGCTCCTGACCGCCGCCTCGGTGGCGATGGCGGCCGGCACCGTCTCGATCCCCGGCATCCTCGACGCCTTCGAGTGGTGGTGGCTGCCCTGGCAGATCGTCGGCGCGATCGTCTTCTTCGTGGCCGGACTCGCCGAACTCCAGCGCCCGCCCTTCGACATGCCCGTCGCCGACTCGGAGATCATCTTCGGCGCGTACACCGAGTACACCGGCCTCCGCTTCGCCCTCTTCCTCCTCGCCGAGTACGCCGGGATCGTCGTCCTGTGCGGCCTGACCACCGTCCTCTTCCTGGGCGGCTGGCACGGCCCCTGGGGCGCCGACGGCCTCGGCTGGGTCTGGACCCTGCTGAAGACCGCAGTCCTCGCCTTCCTCGTCATCTGGCTGCGCGTCACCTACCCCCGCCTGCGCGAGGACCAGCTCCAGAAACTGTCCTGGACCCTCCTCGTCCCCCTCGCCCTCGCCCAGATCGCCCTCACCGGCATCGTCAAGGTGGTGATCAACTAACCATGGCCCCCATCCCCGGCTCCGGCCTCGCCAAGGGCCTGGCCGTCACCCTCCGCACGATGACGAAGAAGTCCGTCACCGCGCAGTACCCGGACGCCCAGCCCGACCTCCCGCCCCGCACCCGGGGTGTGATCGGACTGTTCGAGGAGAACTGCACGGTCTGCATGCTGTGCGCCCGCGAGTGCCCCGACTGGTGCATCTACATCGACTCCCACAAGGAGACGGTCCCGGCGGCGACCCCCGGCGGCCGCGAACGCAGCCGCAACGTCCTCGACCGCTTCGCCATCGACTTCTCCCTGTGCATGTACTGCGGTATCTGCATCGAGGTCTGTCCTTTCGACGCCCTGTTCTGGTCCCCGGAGTTCGAGTACGCCGAGACCGACATCCGCGACCTCACCCACGAGCGCGACAAGCTCCGCGAGTGGATGTGGACCGTCCCGGCCCCGCCGGCCCTCGACCCCGGCGCGGAGGAGCCGAAGGAACTCGTCACCGCCCGCAAGACCGCCGACAAACTGGCCGCCCAGCAGTCCCCGCCCGCCACCGAACCGCACGCCGACGAGCAGGCCCGCGCAGCCGAGCGCCCGACCCGCCCACAGGGCGACTCCAAACAGCAGACGGACCAGCCGACCCCGAAGACGGACCAGCCGACCTCGCGGACCGACCAGCCGACCCCGAAGACGGACCAGCCGACCTCGCGGGCCGACCAGCCGAGCCCGCGGACCGACCAGCCGAGCCCGCAGATCGACCAGCCGAAGCCGGGGCAGGAGGGCCGGGAATGACCGCGTTCACCACGGCCGCCGAAACCCACGGCTTCCTCTCCCCGACGGGCGTCGAGATCGCCTTCCTCCTTGTCGGACTGGTCACCTTCGGCGCCGCGCTCGTCACCGTCACCACCCGGCAGCTGGTGCACGCCGCCCTGTGGCTGGTGGTCACCCTCGGAGGCCTGGCCGTCGAGTACCTCCTGCTCACCGCCGAGTTCATCGCCTGGGTGCAGGTCCTCATCTACGTCGGTTCCGTCGTCGTCCTCCTCCTGTTCGGTCTGATGCTCACCAGGGCTCCCATCGGCCGCTCCCCGGACGCCGACTCCGGCAACCGCTGGGCCGCCCTCACCGTGGCCGTCGCCGCCACTGCCGCCCTGGTCTGGGTCGTCGTCGACGCCTTCCGCACCACCTGGATCGACCTGGACGGCCCCGCCGCCGGATCCACCCAGGCCACCGGCGCGAGCCTCTTCCAGAACTGGGTCCTCCCCTTCGAGGCCCTCTCCGTCCTCCTCCTCGCCGCCCTGGTCGGCGCGATCGTCCTGTCCCGCAAGGCGAAGGCCATGTCGGCGACCGCGGCCGAGCACACCCCGGCCCCCGGGAACGAAAAGACACGAAGCGAAAAGACACGAAGCGAGAAGGCACGGAGCCAGAAGGACCGCAGCGAGACGGACCGCAGCGAGAAGGAAGGGACCCGCTGATGCACCTCGCCTATCCCGCCGTCCTCTCCGCCCTCCTCTTCTGCACGGGCCTGTACGGCGTCCTCGCCCGCCGCAACGCGATCCTGGTCCTGATGTCGGTCGAGCTGATGCTCAACGCCGTCAACCTCAACCTGGTCGCCTTCGACGTCTGGCTCAGCAGGACCGCCGAGGAGACCCTGCACTCCGGCCAGGCCCTCACCCTGTTCACCATCGCCATCGCCGCCGCCGAGATCGGCATCGGCCTGGCGATCGTCCTCGCCGTCCACCGCAACCGCGGCACCGCGGACATCGACAAGCTCCGCGACACCGCAGAACGGCACGACCCCGACGGCACCGACCACGACGCCCTTACGGCCGGGCAGTCCGGCGAGGCCCAGAAGGCTGAGGCCACCGCGTGACCACGACCACCCTCGCCGTCCTCGTTCCTCTCCTTCCGTTCCTCGGTGCCGTCGCCGGCCTGCTCCTGGGCCGCACCGCACCCGGCTTCGTCCGGCCGCTCGCCGTCCTGCCGACGCTCACCGCCCTGGTGCTCGCCGCGCTGGTCGCCGTGCGCCAGGGCGGTGACGCGGCCGTCAATGCGGCCACGGAACTCACCCCCACCGGCTCCGTCCCGATCGAACTCGCCCTGCACATCGACGGCTTCGCCGCCCTCGTCGCCGTCCTGGTCGGCCTGGTCGCCTCCTGCGTGCAGATCTACTCGACGGGCTACCTGCGCGACGACCCGCGCTACCCCTCGTACGCCGCCCTGGTCTCCCTGTTCACCTCCGCGATGTTCCTGGTCGTCTACTCCGGCGACCTGATCGTGCTGCTGGTCGGCTGGGAAGTCATGGGCATCTGCTCCTACTTCCTGGTCGGCCACTACTGGGAGACCCCGGAGGCTCGCGCCGCCTCCCTCAAGGCCTTCCTGGTCACCAAGCTCGGCGACGTCCCCTTCCTCATCGGTCTCTTCGCCCTGGCCACCGACGCCGGTTCGTTCCGCATCACCCGGGTCCTGGGTGCCGTCGCGAGCGGCTCGCTCGACCACCCGGCGCTGATCGCCCTGCTGCTCCTGGCAGGCGTGGCGGGCAAGTCCGCGCAGTTCCCGCTGCACACCTGGCTCCCCGACGCGATGGCGGGCCCGACCCCCGTCTCCGCGCTGATCCACGCCGCGACGATGGTCGCCGCCGGTGTCTACTTCATCGCCCGTCTCCTCCCGGTCTTCGAGGCTTCGCAGGCCGCGATGGTCGTCCTCGCCGTCATGGCCGCCGTCACGATGACCGGCTCGGCGCTCGCCGCGCTCGCCCAGGACGACATCAAGCGCGTCCTCGCGTACTCGACGATCGGTCAGCTCGGCTACATGACCGGCGCCCTCGCCGTCGGCGACCGCGGAGCCGCCGTCTTCCATCTCCTGTCTCACGGCGCCTTCAAGGCGCTGCTGTTCCTCGCGGCCGGCGTGATCATCCACGCCGCCGGCACCAACTCGCTCGCCGCCATGTCCCGTATGCGGAACCTGCGCGACCGCGTCCCCGACGCCTACTGGACGATGACCGTGGCGCTGCTCGCGCTCGCCGCGATCCCGCCCTTCAGCGGCTTCTTCTCCAAGGAGGCCGTCCTCGGCGTCGCCGAACACGTCGTCACCGGACACACCGAACACGCCCCCGCCGCCGCGGGCTGGCTCGTCCTCGTCGCCGGTCTGCTCACGGCCGTGCTCACCGCCGCCTACGCGATGCGCCTGTGGCTGCTGGCCTTCCGCGGCCGGGGCGCCGAAGCCCCCGACCACGGCAGGCAGCCGCTGACGATGACCGTCGTGCTGTGGGTGCTCGCCGCCCCGTCACTGGCCCTCGGCGGATTCGCGTTCCGCCTGCTGCCCGACTGGTTCGACGGTCGCGATCTCAGCCCGACCCTCACCACCTCCGTGCTCGGCACGGGCGTGGCCCTGGTCGGCGGCATCGTCACCTACGGCGCCTGGCGGCACACCACCGCGCTCAAAGCGCGCGTCCCGCTGGGCGCGGTCGCGGCCCACCCCGAGGGGGACGCCGCCCAGGTCGAGGCGGAGGCCATCGCCACCCACGAGCCGGCCTACGGCGACATCGCCTACGCACCCGACCCCGCCGACCCCGGACGGCTCCTGCTCGGCCCGCTGCACCGCCACGCGGCCGCCGGCTTCCACATGGACGCCCTGTACAGCGCCCTCTTCGTCCGACCGGTCCAGGCCGGGGCGAGCCTCGTCCGGTTCCTCGACCGGGAGGTCGTCGAGACCTACGTACGCGGCGCGGGTGCGCTGCCCCGCTGGCTCGGCGCCGCCGTACGGCGCGCCCAGACCGGCAACGTCCAGACCTATGTGAGCGCGCTGCTCGCCGGCACCGTCGTCCTCGCGGTCGCCGTCGTCCTCGTCGCCACGGGAGCGTGAGCAGGCGTGATCGATATCAACGAGTCCGTGATGCAGTTCCTTCTGGCGTTCGTCGTCGTTGGGCCGCTCCTCGGCGCCGCCGCGGCTCTCCTGCCGGCCCCGCCCGGGCTGAAGGGGAAGTCCCCCGAGCAGGCCGTGCTCCGGCACGGCGTCACCGTCACCGGCGCGGTCCTCATCGCGGCGATCGTCCTCGCGCTCGGCTTCGACCACGACCAGCCGTCGAAGATGCAGGCCAGCACGGACATCAGCTGGATCCCCGCACTCGACGTACGCATCCACCTCGGCATCGACGGCATCTCCCTCCCCCTTCTGGTCCTGACCGCGCTGCTGACCTTCCTCTGCGCGCTCTACTCGTACTTCAAGATGCCCGCGGGCCCGGCCCCGAAGGCCTTCGTCGCGCTGCTGCTCGTCCTCGAGTCCGGCACGCTCGCGACCTTCGCCGTCCTCGACCTGCTGCTGTTCTTCCTCGCCTTCGAGATGGTCCTCATCCCGATGTACTTCCTCATCGCCCGCTGGGGCGGCGAGGGCCGGAGCCAGGCCGCGTGGCGGTTCATCCTCTACACGCTGCTCGGCTCCGTGGTCATGCTGCTCGGCCTGCTCCTGATCGGGCTCAAGGCGGGCACGTTCGACATGGTGGCACTCGCCACTGACAACGGCCGGTCGCTGACCACATCCGTGCAGGTCATCGCCGTTCTGGCGATCGGGATCGGGCTCGCGGTCAAGACGCCGATGTGGCCGCTGCACAGCTGGCTGCCCGACGCCCACACCGCCGCGCCGACCGTCGGCTCGGTCCTCCTGGCCGGTGTCCTGCTGAAGATGGGTACGTACGGGTTCGTCCGGATCCTCCTCCCCATCGCACCGGACGGCTTCCGCACCTTCGCGCCCTACCTCGCCGCGCTCGCCGTCGTCGGCATCATCTACGGATCCCTGGCCTGCCTGGCCCTCGCCAAGCGGGGCGCGAAGGGCGACCTCAAGCGCCTCATCGCCTACTCCTCCGTCGGCCACATGGGCTTCGTCCTGCTGGGCATCGCCACGATGACCCCGACCGGCGTGAACGGCGCCCTGTTCGCCAACATCGCCCACGGCCTCATCACCGGCCTGCTCTTCTTCCTCGTCGGCGCCCTGAAGGACCGCACCGGCACCACCGACCTCGACACCCTCGCCGAGGAGACCGGAGCCGCGCTCTACGGCAAGGCCCCGCGCCTCGGCGGCCTGCTCGCCTTCGCCGCGGTCGCCTCGCTCGGCCTGCCGGGCCTGGCCGGCTTCTGGGGCGAGATGCTGGCCCTGTTCGGCGCGTTCCAGCCGGCGGCCGGCCTCAGCCGTCCCGCCTTCCTCACGTTCATGGCGATCGGCGCGTTCGGGACGCTGCTGACGGCCGCCTACCTGCTGGTCGTGGTCCGCCGCGTGTGCATGGGCGCCCTGCCGCAGGACGCCCCGAGGCTCACCGACGTCCGCAGTTACGAGTTCGCGGCCTGGACCCCGCTCGTCGTCCTGACCGTCGTCGCGGGCCTGTGGCCCAAGGCTCTCCTCGGCCTGAGCAACCCGGCCGTCCAGCAGCTCCTCGCAGGAGGCACCCGATGAGCTCCCCGGCCCAGTCCCTGGCCGCGTCGCTGGTCCAGTCCGTCGACTGGCTCGCGATCGCGCCGCCCACCCTCGCGGCGGTCGTCGGCCTCGTCGTCCTGGTCGCCGACCTGTTCGTCGCCGAGCACCGCAAGACGCTGCTCGGCTGGACGTCCGTGGCCGGCCTGGCCGCCGCCACGCTGCTGCTGTTGCCCCTCCTGGACGGCGACCGCAGCACCTTCTGCCTGACCGGCGACGCCACCGCGTGCAGCTACACGGCCGACCGCTTCACCCTGGTCATCCAGTTCCTGGTCCTCGGCGGAGCCCTCCTCGCCGCCCTCCTGTCGGTCACCGCCCTGAAGGACGCCCGTAAGGAGCTGCCCGAAGGGGAGTACTGGTTCCTGCTGCTGTCCTCCGCGGCCGGCGCCGCCCTCCTGCCCGCCTCCCGCGACCTCGCGACCCTGATCGTCGCCCTGGAGGTCGCCTCCCTGCCCGCCTTCGCGCTGGTCGGCCTCAGGCACGGCGACCGGAAGTCCTCCGAGGCGGCCCTGAAGTTCTTCCTGTCCTCGGTCACCGCGACCGCGGTCAGCCTCATGGGCATCAGCTTCGTGTACGCCTCCACGGGCACCCTCTACCTCACCCAGGTCGCCGACCGCATCCAGAACGTCGACGGACAACTCCACACGCTCGCGCAGACCGGCGTCGTCCTCACCCTCGTCGGCTTCGCCTTCAAGACGGCCGCCGTGCCCTTCCACTTCTGGGTGCCCGACACCTACGTCGGGGCTCCCCTGCCCATCGCCGCCTACCTGTCGGTCATCGGCAAGACGGTCGGCTTCAGCGGCCTGATCCTCGTCACAGTCGTCGCCCTCCCCTCGTACGCCGACGTCTGGGGCCCGGCCCTGGCCGCCCTGGCCGCGCTCACCATGACCGTGGGCAACGTCGGCGCCCTGCGCCAGCAGGCCACGCGCGCGTACAGCGCGGTACGCCTGCTCGCCTGGTCCTCCGTCGGCCAGGCCGGCTACCTCCTGGTGCCGATCGCGGCCGCCGCGTACTCCGGGGACGCCGAGAAGTCGATCGGCTCCACCGTCGCGTACGCCCTGATGTACGGCGCCGTGAACCTCGGCGCCTTCGCCGTGGCCGCGCTGGTCGGCCGGACGAAGTCCCTCAACCGCGTCTCCGACTACCGCGGCCTGTACGCGTCGAGCCCTCTGTCCGCGCTGCTCCTGGCGTTCTTCCTGCTCTGCCTCGCCGGGTTGCCGCCGGGCATCATCGGCCTCTTCGCCAAGGTCACCGTCTTCTCGGCGGCCGTCGACGCCGGCCTCGGCTGGCTGGCCGTGATCATGGCCGTCAACGTCGTCATCGCGCTGTTCTACTACCTCCAGTGGACGGCCCTGCTCTTCCGCGCCCCCGAGGGCGAACCCGAGAAGCACCGCGTCCCCGCCCCGCTCACCGCCGCGATCGCCCTGACCGGAGTCCTCGGCATCGCCCTGTCCGGAGCGCCACAGCTGGTCCTGCGGTTCACCGACACCGCCCTGTTCTGACAACAGCGGCATTCGCCACGCGCGCGTGGGGCACCCGTCCCTCCACGCGCGCGTGCCGCGTCCCGGAGCCTTCATCCGGACGGTCCACACCCGCCGCCGCGCGCACAAGGGAACTAGTGCCTCCCGCCTGGCGTTGACCAGTACGGGAGGGTCCACTGGACGGGACATCAGGGCACCAGTGGCACCGCAGACCAGCAAGCAAGGGTCCCCCTGCCGCACCACTTGGAGGGCGTACCGTGCACCGCCGGCACAACGGGCTCAGGACAGCAGTCCTCCTCGGGGGACTGTCCGCACTCATCATCGTCATAGGCAGCTTCTTCGGCCGCATGGGGCTCGTCATCGCCGTCCTGGTAGCGCTGGCCACCAACGCGTACGCGTACTGGAACAGCGACAAGCTGGCCCTCCGCGCGATGCGCGCCCGCCCGGTGAGCGAGTTCGAGGCCCCGGGGCTCTACCGCATGGTCCGCGAGCTCTCCACGCAGGCCCGCCAGCCCATGCCGCGCCTGTACATCTCCCCGACGGAAGCGCCCAACGCGTTCGCCACGGGCCGCAACCCGCGCAACGCCGCCGTGTGCTGCACCGACGGCATCCTGCGCCTGCTGGACGAGCGTGAGCTGCGCGGCGTCATCGGGCACGAGCTCAGCCATGTCTACAACCGCGACATCCTCATCTCGTCGGTCGCCGGCGCCCTCGCCTCCGTGATCATGTTCCTGGTCAACTTCGCCTGGCTGATCCCGATCGGGCGCTCGGACGACGACGACGGCCCCGGCCTGCTCGGCATGCTGCTGATCATGATCCTGGGCCCGCTGGCCGCCTCTCTCATCCAACTGGCCATCAGCCGCTCCCGGGAGTACCAGGCGGACGCCTCGGGCGCCCAGCTCACGGGCGACCCGCTCGCCCTGGCCAGCGCTCTGCGCAAGCTCGAACTGGGCACGAAGCAGCTCCCGCTGCCGCCCGAGCCGCGCATCGAGACCGCCAGTCACATGATGATCGCGAACCCGTTCCGGCCCGGCCAGGGTCTTTCGAAGATGTTCTCCACGCACCCGCCGATGGCGGACCGCATCGCCCGGCTCGAGAAGATGGCAGGTGGGAACCAGTGAAGACCATCCTGAACGTCATATGGCTCGTCCTGAGCGGCTTCTGGCTGTTCCTCGCCTACATGGCCGCGGGCCTGCTCCTCTGTATCACCGTCATCGGCATCCCGTTCGGCATCGCGGCCTTCCGCATCGGCGTCTACGCCCTGTGGCCCTTCGGGTACACGACGGTCGAGCGCCGCGAAGCGGGCGCGCCGTCCTGCGTCGGCAACGTGCTGTGGCTGGTACTGGCGGGCTGGTGGCTGGCCCTCGGCCACATCGCCACCGGCATCGCGCTGTGCGTCACCATCATCGGCATCCCGCTCGGCGTCGCCAACTTCAAGCTCATCCCGGTCTCGCTGCTCCCGCTGGGCCGCGACATCGTGCGGACGAACGAGCCGTTCGCGGCGCGCTGACGGCGGGCCAACGCGGCCCGGTGTCCACAGGCCCGGGGTTATCCACAGGCCCGCCCGGCTGTCAGCGGCGGCCTGCATCATGAACCCATGACCGCGATCGAGCAGTTGCCGACACGGGTGACGGCCCAGGCCCACAACACCCGTTCTCCCGGTAGGACTTCACATCCCGAGCCGGCGGATGACCCGGTGAGAGGCTCCCGAACACAGCCAAGAGGGCAGCCCTGCCAGCCCTACTCCCTCCCGGCCCTCGCCCGTACCCCTCGCCGCACCCCGTACGCAACCGCCCCCATCACCAGCACCCCCGCGCCCACGACCGCCGAAACCCCCGGCAGCGAGAACGCCAGCACCGCGCACCCGAGCAGCCCGACCACCGGCACCACCCGTGCCGTCGGCGCCGAATCCAGCGTCCAGGCCGAGGCGTTGGCCACCGCGTAGTACGCCAGCACACCGAAGGAGGAGAACCCGATCGCGCCCCGGACGTCCACCGTGGCGGCCAGGACCGCGACCACCGCACCCACGGCCAGCTCCGCCCGGTGCGGCACCTGGAAGCGCGGATGCACGGCCGCCAGCGCGCCCGGCAGATGCCGGTCCCGGGCCATGGCCAGCGTGGTCCGTGAGACGCCCAGGATCAGGGCGAGCAGCGACCCCAGCGCGGCCACGGCCGCACCGATCCGCACCACCGGCACGAACCAGGGCATCCCGGCCGCCCGCACCGCGTCGGCCAGCGGTGCGGTCGCGTCCCCGAGACCGCCTGACCCCAGCACCGAAAGGACAGCCACCGCCACACCCGCGTACACCACCAGCGCGATGCCCAGCGCCAGCGGGATCACCCGCGGAATGGTGCGCGCCGGGTCCCGTACCTCCTCACCGAGGGTCGCGATCCGGGCGTACCCCGCGAACGCGAAGAACAGCAGACCGGCCGCCTGAAGCACACCGCCCACACCGCCCGAGGCCCCGATGTCCAGCCGCCCCGCATCGGCTTCGCCCGACACCAGACACCCGACCACCACGGCAGCGAGGACAGCCAGCACCACCGCCACGATCACCCGCGTCAGCCACGCGGACTTCTGGACACCGCCGTAGTTCACCGCGGTCAGCGCCACCACGGCCGCGACCGCCACCGCGTGCGCCTGCCCCGGCCAGACGTACGTGCCCACGGTGAGCGCCATCGCCGCACAGGAGGCCGTCTTCCCGACCACGAACGACCAGCCCGCGAGATACCCCCAGAACTCCCCGAGCCGCTCACGCCCGTACACGTACGTTCCGCCCGAGGCCGGATACAGGGCGGCGAGGCGCGCCGACGACATGGCGTTGCAGTACGCGACCACGGCGGCGACGGCGAGCCCGAGGAGCAGTCCGGAGCCGGCCGCGTGCGCCGCGGGCGCGAGGGCGGCGAAGATCCCGGCTCCCACCATCGAGCCGAGTCCGACGACGACGGCGTCCCCGACGCCGAGAGTGCGACGCAGTCCAGGATCGGAGGCTGTCATGCCTCGCACCCTACTGATCAGTGCAACCGGCAGGCGCCGCCGGGGCGTCCTCCCCACCAACACGGCGTGAAAGCGCGCGGCAAGGACGACGCACGCGGAACGCCCGGCGTACGACGCACGAGTACGGCCTTGCCGGGAGCAAGATCACATGGCCGGAACAGTGCGGGCACAGCGTGAAAGGGCAGGTTCACGGCATGACCATCATCAGCTGGATCATCCTGGGACTGTTGGCCGGAGCCATCGCGAAGTTCCTGCTGCCGGGGCGCGACCCGGGCGGCCTCATCGGCACGACCCTGATCGGCATCGCGGGCGCGTTCATCGGCGGCTGGATATCGTCCCGCTGGATGGACCACCCGATCACCAAGGACTTCTACGACGGCGCGACCTGGGCCGCGGCGATCGGCGGATCGCTCGTCCTCCTGATCGCCTACCGCCTCCTGTTCGGCAACTCCCGCAACTGAGCGCGCCCACGGCCCACGCAGGCACGCGCCCACCGCCCACGGCCGGCATACACCACACCGCCTCCCCCTCCAGGGGCACCCATCGACCGCAGCCAGCAGGCGAGAAGGGTGGGCACCCGACAGGTGCCCACCCTTCCTCGTCACCGCGCAGACCGGGAGCCCATGCAGATCAGGAGTCCCGAGGACCCGACCGGACCTACCGGTAGTTCACGAACTGCATGGCGAAGTCGAAGTCCTTGCCCTTCAGCAGGGCAATGACGGCCTGAAGATCGTCACGGCTCTTGGAGCTGACCCGCAGCTCCTCACCCTGCACCTGCGCCTTCACGCCCTTGGGGCCCTCGTCGCGGATGGTCTTCGCCACCTTCTTCGCGTTCTCCTGGGAGATGCCCTCCTTGATCGACGCGAAGATCTTGTACTCCTTGCCGGAGAGCTGGGGCTCGCCCGCGTCCAGAGCCTTCAGCGAGATGCCACGCTTGATCAGCTTGGACTGGAAGACGTCGAGGATCGCCTTCACCCGGTCCTCGGAGTTCGCCTCCATGAGGATGTTCTCGCCGGACCACGAGATCGAAGCACCCACGCCCTTGAAGTCGTAGCGCTGCGAGATCTCCTTGGCGGCCTGGTTGAGTGCGTTGTCGACCTCCTGCCGCTCGACCTTCGAGACGATGTCGAAACTGGAGTCGGCCATGTCCTGTGGCTCCTTGTATCGGGGTGCGAATCGTGCGTACCGGCGTACGTGGGCGGCCGCCGGGCCTGTTCAGCTCCCGGGCCGCATCCGGACAAGCCTAGCCACCCCCCGACCCCCGGGCGCCGATCAATCGGGTGGCGAAGCACCCCTCTGCATCAGGTATTGTTTACGTCGTTGCCACGGAGCACCGCCGCAGAAGGCGGTTCGAGGGGCAGCAACCCCGGCGGTGTGCCCGAGCGGCCAAAGGGAGCAGACTGTAAATCTGCCGGCTCAGCCTTCCCAGGTTCGAATCCTGGCGCCGCCACACGGGAAACGAAGGGCCCCTGATCTGCGAAGAACGCAGGTCAGGGGCCCTTCGTCATGCAGTCGCCAGATCCGCCGACTCTCTCACTGTGCCGCGAGTTCGACTGTCCCGTCTGGGGCTGTGTGGACGGGGCGAGGGGGCCGTCCACGCCGATCAGTCGTGCCCGTTCGGGCGGGCGGAGATCTTGGCAGAGCCGAACTGTGGTCGACCCGCTCGGTGATCATCCGAGGTTCGGCGCCGGAGCTGAGCCATGTGGACACCGCAGCGTGAGGAAGCTCATAAGAGCGCACTCCGCGTGGTCGGCGGGCCGCTGGTCCATGGGGCGCAGCGGGATGACTGCGGCAGACGCGAGAACTCACACGGCGAACAGCCATCAACAAAGGTGTTGCAGATGTGGCTGCGATTTACATCTGCATGGAACGGCTGCACTATTCTTCGACTAGTCATCCCCGCAGTTCTGCCGTGAGCGGGAATTCCGGCTCGCGCTGCGGGTCAGTTCGCTGCCGAGCAGCGTCGCCTTGGCCACGCCACGCACCCAGCGCGGGGCTTCGCCCCGGTCCTACGCCTGCCGCACCGCAGGCACGCTGCGGGCCGGTCCTCCCCGATCGCTCCGCCCTGTCGGTCTCGCACGCCGCAGTCCTGATCGAAAACAAAAAAGGAGGAGAAACAAGAATAGGCAAGGAGTTCATCTCTCCTTGCCACTCTCAACTTATAGCAGGAGGGGGGCCTTGCGGCAAGGCCCCCCTCGTCCCGCAGAATCACCGGCCGAAGCCGAAAACGGGGAAACCGGGGACACCGGGGAATTCGGGGGTTGTGATGGCGGACGTGATCGTGGTCGGCGGAGGGCCGACCGGAATGATGCTGGCCGGCGAACTGCGGCTGCGCGGCGTGCAGGTGATCGTGCTGGAGAAGCTGGCCGAACCGACCGGCCAGTCCCGCGCGCTCGGCATCCATGTGCGCAGCATCGAGCTGATGGACCAGCGCGGATTGCTGGAGCGGTTCCTTGCACTCGGTCAGAAGCACGAGACGGGCGGGTTCTTCGCCGGTATCGGCACGACGTGGCCCGCCCGGCTGGACACCGCGCACGGGTACGTGCTCGGCATCCCGCAGAGCGACACCGAGCGCCTGCTGACCGAGCACGCCATCGAACTCGGCGCCGAGATCCGGCGCGGCTGCGAGCTGGTGGGGCTCAGCCAGGACGACGACGGTGTGACCGCGGAGCTGGCCGACGGCACGCGGCTGCGCTCGCGTTACCTCGTGGCCTGCGACGGCGGCCGCAGCACCGTGCGCAAGCAGCTCGGCGTGGGCTTCCCCGGCGAGCCCGCCAGGATCGAGACGCTGCTGGGCGAGATGGAGGTGGGCGTGCCGCCGGAGGAGATGGCGGCGGTGGTGGCCGAGGTCCGCAAGACGCAGTGGCGGTTCGGCACCATGCCCCTCGGGGAGGGGCGGTACCGCGTCATCGTGCCCGCCGAAGGGGTCTCTGAGGACCGTACGGCGCCGCCGACCCTCGAGGAGTTCAAGCAGCGGCTGCGGCACTTCGCCGGCACCGACTTCGGCGTGCACTCGCCGCGCTGGCTGTCCCGGTTCGGCGACGCCACCCGGCTGGCCGAGCGCTACCGCGTCGGCCGGGTGCTGCTCGCCGGCGACGCCGCGCACATCCACCCGCCGACCGGCGGCCAGGGGCTCAACCTCGGTATCCAGGACGCCTTCAACCTCGGCTGGAAGCTGGCCGCCGAAGTGCGCGGCTGGGCACCGGAAGGGCTGCTGGACAGCTACCACACCGAACGACGCCCGGTCGCCGCCGCCGTGCTGGACAACACCCGCGCGCAGACCGAGCTGCTGAGCTCCGAGCCGGGGCCCCAGGCCGTGCGCCGACTGCTCGGGGAACTCATGGACTTCGAGGAGGTGAACCGGTACCTGATCGAGAAGATCACGGCGATCTCGGTCCGCTACGACTTCGGTGAGGGCCACGAACTCCTCGGTCGGCGCCTGCGGGACGTGACGCTGAAGCGGGGCCGTCTCTACGAGCTGATGCGCGGCGGCCGCGGTCTGCTGCTCGACCGGACCGGCCGGCTGTCGGTGGCGGGCTGGGCGGACCGGGTCGACCACGTCGTCGACGTCAGCGAGGAACTGGACGTCCCCGCAGTGCTCCTGCGGCCGGACGGCCATGTGGCGTGGGTCGGCGAGGACCAGCGGGAACTGCTCGACCGGCTGCCGCGGTGGTTCGGCGCGGCGGAAAGCAACTCGGCGACAACCGGCTGAGCACATCCGGTGCGACCCGGCAGGGCGGCGGTCTACTCGTCGGCGTGGGCGAGTTCGATGTCGTGGTCGTCCACGCCGGTGCCCGGGACCGTCACCGGCGCCGTCTGCGGCGGGTAGCCCGTCGCGATGACCGTGTACGCACCGGTGTCCAAGTCGGAGAAGGCGTACGCCCCGTCGGCGCCGGTCCGCGTCGTGGCGACCACATTGCCCGCCGCGTCCACCAGGGTCACCCGCGCGTCGCTCAGCGGAGCGCCCCCTCCGCGCACCGTGCCCCGCACCTGCGCGCCGGGTCGCAACTCCAGCTCGACCCGGGTGGTCCCGGCTCCGCCGACCTCGACGACCTGGGCCAGCGGGCGGTGCTTGGGGGAGTTGACCGCGAGGGTCACCGGGCCGGGCACCAGGCCGGTGACGGTGAACTCGCCGAGCACGTCGGTGCGTGCGGTGGCCAGGACGTCCCCGCGGACGTCCGTCACGATGACGACGGCCTCGGTGACCGGCGTCCCGCCGTCCGCGGACCGCACCACACCGGCGAGGCCGCTGGTGCCGCTCAGCAGCACGTCGTACGCCACCTGCTCATCGGCCACGACGACCGTCGAGGCCTGCGGCTGACAGCCCTCCGACGAGGTGATCAGCACGTACGAACCGGCGCCTGGGGCAGCCACGTCGTACGACCCGTCGTCCCGCGAGACCGCCCGCCCGAGCTGCTTCCCGCCGAGCGAGATCAACGTCACCGCGGCCCCGGCGACCGGCACCCGCTCGGCACCCAGAACACGCCCCCGCACGGGAACCCCGGCCACCGCAACAGGTCCCTCGCTCGCCGGAGCCTCGGCCACCACGGCCTCGGCCACCCCGGCCTCCGCCACCTCCGCATCGCCTGTCTCCGTTGTCTCGGCGGCCCCCTCCGCCACTCGCTGCCGCGGAATGAACGACGCGACGGCGAAGGCGAGCAGCGCGGCACCGGCCCCGATGGCCAGGACCACTCTGAACCCGTCCCGGGACGGCAGGGCGGTCTGCCCCAAGGCCGTCGTCATCTGCGCCAGGACCACCCCGGCCACCGCGCTCGCGGTCGACGTACCGATGGACCGCATCAGCGTGTTGAGGCTGTTCGCCGCGCCCGTCTCCGAGGCGGGTACGGCGCCCATGATGAGCGCGGGCATCGCACCGTAGGTGAAGCCGATACCGGCGCCGATGACACAGGTGACGAGCACGAAGTGCCAGAGCTCGGACATCAGCACGATGTTCAGCCCGTATCCGGCGGCCACGATGAGGGCACCGGTCATCAGCGTGATCTTCGGCCCCCTGGCCTTGGACAGGGCGGCGGAGACCGGCGCCGTGGCCATCATGACCAGGCCGGACGGCGCCATCGTCAGACCGGCGACGAGCAGCGACCTGCCGAGCCCGTAGCCGGTCGCCTCAGGCAACTGCAAGAGCTGCGGAATGACGAGGGACATCGCGAACATCGCGAACCCGACGGCGATCGAGGCGAGATTGGTGACCAGCACCTGACGGCGGGCGGTGGTCCGCAGGTCGACCAGCGGCTGCCGGACGCGCAGTTCCCACCAGCCCCACACCAGCAGGACGACGACCGCCGCCGCGAACAGACCGAGCGTGGTGCCGCTGCTCCAGCCCCAGTCGGCCCCCTTGGAGATCGCCAGCAGCAGACACACCAGGCCCGCCGCCATGCCAATGCCGCCGACCAGGTCGAAGCGCCCACCGGTGCGTACCGCCGACTCGGGCACGAGGGCGGGCACCAGCACGAGGGCGACGACTCCGAGGCCGGCCGAGGCCCAGAACAGCGCGTGCCAGTCGAAGTTGTCCGCGATCAGCGCGGCGGCGGGCAGTCCGAGGGCGCCGCCGACGCCGAGGGAGGCGCTCATGAGCGCGGTCGCCGAGCCGAGCCGCTCGGCGGGCAGTTCGTCCCGCATGATGCTGATGCCGAGGGGGACGACACCGGACGCGAGGCCCTGGAGTGCCCGTCCGACGATCATCCGGGGGAGCGAGTCGCTGAGCGCGGCGGTCACCGAGCCGGCCATCAGCATGACCAGGCTGATCAGCAGCATCCGCCGCTTGCAGTACATGTCGCCGAGCCGGCCCGTCATCGGAGTGGCGACGGCGGCGGCGAGCAGCGTGGCGGTGACGGCCCAGGCGGTGTCCGACGCCGGCGCGTTCAGCAGCCGGGGGAGCTCCGGGACGATCGGGATCACCAGGGTCTGCATCAGCGAGACCACGATCCCGCCGAAGGCCAGGACCGCCACGACAGCGTTCGCCCGCGGCGCGGCGGTCCTCCCGCCGTCGGCGGATCGGGGAAGGGCTTGGGACATGGCCGGGCCTCCGTAGGGGGCTTCGGGGACAGCGCGACCCGTCACAAGGTAAGCTGATTGATTGACTCAAGCAACCTGATTGGGGTGGAGGTGCGGTCAGCAGACGGAGACTCGGCGAGGCGGGCCACAGGCATACGCGAGCCGTCCGCGCGGCACACTGGCCCCATGTCCTCCCGTCGCAGAACCTGCCCCGAGTGCCGTCGCGAGATCGCCGTCGTCGCCGGGCGGTACGCGCGCCACGACCCGCCCGGCGCCCGGGAACACGGGGAGCTCACCTCATGCCCGGGCTCGCGCCGCCAGGCGAGGCCCGGCCCGGAACAGCCCTCCCTGGACGGCTACGCCGTACCCGACTTCCCGGGCCAACTGCCCTTGTTCTAGGGGCGGGTGCCCGGCGTCGTCAGTTCCCCGCCACCGACTTCACGGCCACGGACACCGGAGCCGGCCCGCTGATCAGCTCCAGCGTGAGGCCGGCCGTCGCGGGCGTGTCCACCAGCTCCGCGAGCACGGCGGCCACGTCGTCACGCGGGATCGGCCCGCGGCCCGTGTGCGCCTCCAGGCGTACGAGGCCGGTGCCAGCGTCGTCGGTGAGCTGACCGGGGCGCAGAATCGTCCAGTCGAGGGCGTCCAGGCCGCTCACGTACGCGTCCGCCTCGCCCTTGGCGCGCAGGTACACGTCGAAGATCTCGTCGCCCTGGTGCCGCGGGTCCGCGCCCATGGACGACACGATCACGAAGCGCCGCACGCCCGCCTTCACCGCCGCGTCCGCGAAGAGGACCGCCGCGG
The DNA here is from genome assembly GCF_030816955.1 of Streptomyces africanus. NCBI lineage: Bacteria > Bacillati > Actinomycetota > Actinomycetes > Kitasatosporales > Streptomycetaceae > Streptomyces > Streptomyces africanus. The sequence goes on from NZ_JAUSYP010000001.1 coordinate 5,208,192, forward strand.
CCTTGTCCACCGTGTCCTTGCGGGCCGCCCCGCTGCCCGGGCCCGCGCCCGCCGCGAACACCGCCGCGTCGGCACCCCGCAGCCGCTCCGCGACCTCGTCCACGGACGCCGACTCCAGGTCGAGCACGACCGGTTCGGCACCGGCCGCCCGCAGATCGTCGGCCTGTTCGGCCTTGCGGATGATCCCCGCGACCTCGTCCCCGCGCGCGGCGAGCAACCGCTCCAGCCGCAACGCGATCTGACCATGACCACCAGCGATGACAGTACGCATGCCTTCGACGGTACGCCCGGACAGCCCCGTCCGCCGCACGCCTTGAACCACACCCCGACGCCACACCCCGCGCCACACTCTGACGCCACACCCGCCACGGACCTACGACAACTGCCCCCGCCCCTGCCGCGGCAACCCCAGCTCCACCGAAGCCGCCGAACTGCAGTACTCCCGCACCGCGCTGGTCCGCGCCACCACGCGCCCCCGGTGCACCACCACCCGGCTGTACGCCAGCGACAGCGCCCCCGCGAGCCCGTTCCCGCGCACCGCGAGCAACTCGGCCGGGAAACCGGCCTCCACCCGCACCTCCGGCAGCCCCAGCACCGCCCGCGCCGACCCGCTCACCGCGTCGTACGCTTCCTCGGGCGACAGGCCGTAGCGCGAGGCCAGCAGGAACGCCGCCTCCAGCGGGTCGCCGCGCCCCACGGGGTTCGACACGTCCCGCAGTGCCCCGCTCCCGGCGGCCACCCGCACCCCGGCCGCCCGCAGCAGCCGGACCGGAGCCGCGCCCCGCCGGTCCACGCCACCACAGCCGCCCTGCGGCAGGCACACCACCGTCACCCCGGCCGCCGCCAGTTGGTCGGCGGTCCGCGAGGCCACCTCGGAGGGCAGCCGGCCGAGATCACCGCACGGGCTGAGGGTCACCCCGGGACGCAGCCCGCCCGCCATCGCCGCGAGCCGGGCCAGCCGCGCCGGATCCCCGGCGTCCGTGTGCAGGTCGACGGGGCAGCCGTGCTCGGAGGCCACCTCCAGGACCGCCTCCACGTACCCCGTCGGATCCGGGTCGAGATCCGGCCGGCCGCCCACCACCGAGGCGCCCATCTTCACCGCGTCCCGCAGTACCGCCAGCCCGTCCGCCCCGGCCACCCCGGTCAGCACCCGGGGCATCGCCACCGTCGTCAGCTCGGCCAGCCCCCGCAGCGCCCGCCGCGCCCGCAGCACGGCCGTCAGCGCGCCCAGCCCCTGGACGTCCCCCACACGCACGTGGGCCCGCAGCGCCGTCGCCCCGTGCCCGAGCTGGAGCAGCGCGGCCTCGGTCGCCCGGCGCTGGACGTCCTGGGGCTCGTACGAGACCGGGCCCTGGGCGTCGGCCGACAACGCCGTGTCGGCGTGGGCGTGCGGCTCGGCCGGTGCCGGCAGCAGCAGATAGCCGCCGAGATCCACGCGCGCCCCGCAGGCGCGCGTGCCGCCCGCCGCCAGGCTGCCGGCCGTGCCGACCGCCTCGATACGCCCGCCGACCAGCCGTACGTCCACGGTCCGGCCGTCGGTGAGCCGCGCCCCGCACAGCAGCAGCGACGACGGGTCGGCCGGACCCGGTGAGGACGACGGGGGCGGCGGCTGCGGCTGGCTGTCGGGCATCGCGCTCCTGGGGCTCGGCTGCGCACGCGAGGACGCATGATCACTCAGAGTGAGTCGAGCCTAGGACGGCCTCCCGTCCGTAGCGGGGAGGAGGGCAATAGTCGTACCGGCGTGGTCCGCCGTACGGAACGGGACCGGAACGAGAGGCGCCCACGAGGCCGCTGCGCGGACGGTGGTGCGGCCCGGGCGGGTACCCCGAAACGGATTTGGGCGAACGGCGGCGGAGCGTGTAATGTCTTCATCGCTCGCCCCAATAGCTCAGTCGGCAGAGCGTCTCCATGGTAAGGAGAAGGTCAACGGTTCGATTCCGTTTTGGGGCTCTGGTGTGAACGGTTCCCGTCGCGAGGCGGGGGCCCGATCACATCAAAGCGGTGTAGCTCAGTCGGTAGAGCAAGCGGCTCATAATCGCTGTGTCACCGGTTCAAGTCCGGTCACCGCTACTGACAGTAGCCGATTGCGGGGTCGGTCCTTCGATCGGCTACTCTTCTTGCGTTAAACAGTCCATCCGTTCGTCTTAGGAGCACTCACGTGGCTGCCACCGACGTCCGCCCGAAGATCACGCTGGCCTGCGTGGAGTGCAAGGAGCGGAACTACATCACCAAGAAGAACCGGCGTAACAACCCGGACCGTCTTGAGATGAAGAAGCACTGCCCGCGTTGCAACGCGCACACCGCGCACCGCGAAACGCGATAAAACAGGCTCGTACGCGAGGCCGTTCCCGAGTGATCGGGGGCGGCCTCGCGTCGTTGAACGACCCGTACCGTTCAGTAAATGACCCGTACCGTTCAGTAGCGGAACCAGGAGGTGCCGGGCCATGGCGCTCGACCAGTCCTTCGTGGGACGGACGTACCCGCCCACCGAGCCCTACGAGGTGGGCCGGGAGAAGATCCGTGAGTTCGCCGAGGCGGTCGGGGACGCCAACCCGGCGTACACGGACGCGGAGGCCGCCAAGGCGCTCGGCCACCCCGATGTGATCGCGCCGCCGACTTTCGTCTTCTCGATCACCTTCAAGGCCGCCGGGCAGGTCGTCCAGGACCCCCAGCTCGGCCTGGACTACAGCCGAGTGGTGCACGGCGACCAGAAGTTCGCCTACCGCCGCCCGGTCCGTGCCGGCGACCGGCTCACGGTCACGTCCACCATCGAGTCGATCAAGTCCCTCGCGGGCAACGACATCCTGGACATCCGCGGCGAGGTCCACGACGAGGCCGGCGAGCACGTCGTGACCGCCTGGACCAAGCTCGTGGCCCGCGCGGCCGAGGAGGCGTGAGCGATCCCATGACGGCGAAGATCTCCTACTCGGACGTCGAGGTGGGCACCGAACTGCCCGCGCAGACCTTCCCGGTGACCCGCGCGACCCTCGTCCAGTACGCGGGTGCCTCCGGCGACTTCAACCCGATCCACTGGAACGAGAAGTTCGCCAAGGAGGTCGGCCTGCCGGACGTCATCGCGCACGGCATGTTCACCATGGCCGAGGCGATCCGCGTGGTCACCGACTGGACCGGCGACCCGGGCGCGGTCGTCGAGTACGGCGTCCGCTTCACCAGGCCCGTCGTCGTCCCGAACGACGACCAGGGCGCCGTGATCGAGGTCAGCGGCAAGGTCGCGGCCAAGCTCGACGACAACACCGTCCGCGTGGACCTCACGGCGACGAGCGCGGGGCAGAAGGTGCTCGGCATGTCGCGTGCGGTCGTGCGGCTGGCCTGAGACGACAGGCAAGTGGGTAAGGGGCGCTCTCCATCGCGGGGCGCCCCTTACTCGTAGGCGGCATCGACAGCCGCTTGACGTAGTTAGTGATTGAGTACTAACTTACTCGCATGGTCAGGATGAGTGCGGAGGAGAGGCGCGAGAGCGTCATCAGCGCGGCGACGACCGAGTTCGCGCGCGGTGGCTACCACGGCACGTCGACCGAGGCCATCGCCCGGCGGGTCGGGGTCTCGCAGCCGTATCTCTTCCGGCTCTTCCCGGGCAAGAAGGCGATCTTCCTGGCGGCGGCGGAGCGGTGTGTCGAGGACACGATCCGTACGTTCGCGGAGGCCGCCGAGGGCCTGGAGGGCGAAGAGGCCCTGCATGCCATGGCGAACGCGTACACCAAGGTCATCGCGGAGCGGCCCGAGCGGCTGATGATGCAGATGCAGATGTACGTCGCCGTGGCGGCGGCCGAGCAGGAGGGCGACCGCGAGTTCGGCGAGTCGGTCCGCGCCGGCTGGATGCGGCTGTGGGACACCGTCCACGTGCCGCTGGGCGCCGACGTCGGCGAGACGACGACGTTCCTGGCCTACGGGATGCTCATCAACTGCCTGGTGGGCATGGGCTTCCCTCCCGAGCACCGCGTCTGGGAGGGGCTGTACCCGTCGGCGAGGATCACGGGCCGGCTGGAGAAATGACGGGGAAGGGCGCACGGCCGCGCCTTTTCATGGGCGCGAAAGTTAGTAATCAATAACTAATTGATCAAGCCATTCACCTCTCAGGGGGAGAGATGTCACAGCAGACCGCACGCCGCGGGGGAGCCGCCTGGGCCCTCGTCATCACCAGCGTCGCCGGATTCATGGCGGCCCTCGACAACCTCGTCGTGACCACGGCCCTGCCCTCCATCCGCGAGGACCTCGGCGGGGGACTGCACGACCTGGAATGGACGGTGAGCGCCTACACGCTCACCTTCGCCGTCCTGCTGATGTTCGGCGCGGCCCTCGGTGACCGGTTCGGCCGCCGCCGGCTCTTCACCGCCGGGCTCGCCGTCTTCACCGGCGCCTCCGCGGCGGCGGCCCTGGCGCCCGGCATCGACTCCCTCATCGCCGCCCGCGCGATCCAGGGCGCCGGCGCGGCGGTGATGATGCCGCTGACGCTCACCCTGCTCACCGCGGCCGTGCCCGCCGCCAAGCGAGGCATGGCGTACGGCATCTGGGGAGCCGTCAACGGACTCGCCGTCGCCTCCGGACCGCTGGTCGGCGGCACCCTCACCGAGCACATCTCCTGGCAGTGGATCTTCTGGCTGAACGTCCCGCTCGGTCTGGCCCTGCTGCCCCTCGCCCGCCTCCGCCTCGCCGAGTCCCACGGCACGGGCGCCCCGCTCGACATCCCCGGCACCCTGCTCGCCAGCGGCGGCCTCTTCGGCATCGTCTACGGCCTGGTCCGCGGCCCCGTCGACGGCTGGACCGGCTCGATGGTCCTGACGGGCCTGTTCGCGGGCTCCGCGCTCCTCACCGGCTTCGTCCTCTACAGCACGCGCGCCGCCAACCCCATGCTGCCGATGCGGCTCTTCCGCTCCCGCGCCTTCTCCGGCATCAACGCGGCGAGCCTGCTGATGTTCCTCGGCATGTTCGGCTCGATCTTCCTGCTCAGCCAGTACATGCAGGGCGTCCTCGGCTACTCGCCCACCGAGGCGGGCCTCAGGATGCTGCCCTGGACCGGCATGCCGATGCTGGTCGCCCCGATCGCCGGCATCCTCGCCGACCGCATCGGCGGCCGCCCGGTCGTCGCCGCGGGCCTGTTCCTCCAGGCCCTGGGCCTCGGCTACATGTCGGTCGTGGCCACGGCGGACGCCTCCTACGCCGCCCAGCTGCCCGCCCTGATCGTCAGCGGCATCGGCATGGCCCTGTTCTTCGCGCCCGCCTCGCACCTGGTGATGTCCAGCGTCCGGCCCTCGGAGCAGGGCGTCGCCTCCGGTGCCAACAACGCCCTGCGCGAGGTGGGCGGAGCGCTCGGCATAGCCGTCATGGCGTCGATCTTCTCGGCGCAGGGCGGCTACGAGACCGGCCAGACCTTCGTCGACGGCATGCGCCCCGCGCTGGTGACGGGCTCCGCGGTGGTCGCCCTCGCGGGCATCGCGGCCCTGCTGATCCCGACCCGGCGACGCGCCGAGCGGCAGGCCGCCCCGGCCGAACCGGCGCCCGTGCTGGAGACCGCGTCCGCGTCCCACTGACCCCGACGACCCGAAGGAGAAACGGTCATGCCGACCCTTCCCTGGACCGTCCCCAATACCCCGCCCCGCGGCACCGAGGTGCACGTCTTCGCCTCCCGCTTCGAGACGCGCACCCTGTGGGGAGCGCTGAAGTTCCTCGCCGGGACGCCCGCCGTCTGGCGCCAGGTGCGCCGCAGCCCCGGCGTCTACGGGGCGACCCTGAAGGCGAAGCCCCTCAAACGGACCTTTTGGACGCTGTCCGCCTGGGAGTCGAAGGCCGCACTCCAGGACTTCGTCCGCGCGGGCGCCCACGGACCCGCTGCCCGGGGCCTCGCCTCGCAGATGAGGGACGCGAGCTTCATCACATGGCAGGCGAGCAGCGACGACCTCCCGCTCTCCTGGCCGGAGGCAATGCGCCGCCTGCCCTGAACGGACACCACGCGTGCGTGCGGCCCCCGTCTCCCGGACGGGGGCCGCACGCACGCGTGCCGGAGCCTGTCAGTGCCGTCTCGTACTCTTGAGCCCGTGCAGGAACTCCACGACGCCCCCCTCGCCCCGCTGACCACCTTCCGGCTGGGCGGCCCCGCGACCCGGCTGGTCACCGCGACGACGGACGACGAGGTGATCGCCGTCGTACGCGAAGCCGACGAGACGGGCACCCCGCTGCTGCTCATCGGCGGCGGCTCGAACCTGGTCATCGGCGACAAGGGCTTCGAGGGCACGGCCCTCGTCATCGCCACCAAGGGCTACTCCCTCGACGGCCCGAGGCTGGAGCTGGCAGCCGGCGAGGTGTGGACCGACGCCGTCGCCCGCACGGTGGAGGCGGGCCTGGCCGGCATCGAGTGCCTGGCCGGCATCCCCGGCTCGGCGGGCGCGACCCCCATCCAGAACGTCGGGGCGTACGGCCAGGAGGTCTCCTCGACGATCACGGAGGTCGTCGCCTACGACCGCCGGACCGGCGAGACGGTCACGCTGGCCACCGAGGACTGCGCCTTCTCCTACCGCCACAGCCGTTTCAAGTCCGACCCGGAGCGCTATGTGGTGCTGCGCGTCCGCTTCGCCCTGGAGGACGCCGACGGCCTCTCGGCCCCCCTCAGGTACGCCGAGACGGCCCGGGCGCTCGGTGTCGAAGCCGGCGACCGTGTCCCGCTCGCCTCGGCCCGCGACACGGTGCTCAAGCTGCGCGCCGGCAAGGGCATGGTCCTGGACCCCGAGGACCACGACACCTGGTCGGCCGGCTCCTTCTTCACCAACCCGATCCTCACGGACGCCGATTTCGCGACGTTCCGCGCGCGGGTGCGGGAGCGCCTCGGCGAGGGGGTGGAGCCGCCCGCGTATCCCGCGGGGGAGGGCCGCACCAAGACCTCCGCGGCCTGGCTGATCGACAAGGCGGGCTTCACGAAGGGGTACGGCGACGGGCCGGCCCGCATCTCCACGAAGCACACGCTGGCGCTGACGAACCGGGGTACGGCGACCACGGAGGATCTGCTCGCCCTGGCCCGCGAGGTGGTGGCAGGGGTCCGAGAGGCCTTCGGGATCACGCTGGTGAACGAGCCGGTGACGGTGGGAGTGAGCCTGTAGGCACCCGGCGTCGGTGCCGGGGCCGGGGCTCCGCGCCACCCGGCGGAGCGGGGTGCCGCTGCGCCCACCCGTGCCGCCCTGGGGGCACCTCCCAGGCCCTTGAGGCACTGGGGGAGGCACGACTGCCCGCAGCTGAGTGCGCCCGCACTCCCCGGCGCGGCCCCGACCACCACCCGGCGTCAGGCGCTACGACAGCAACCAGTCGTCCACCCCGGCCAGCAGCTTCGCCTTCACATCCTCCGGCGCCGCCGACCCCCGTACCGACTGCCGCGCCACCTCCGCCAGTTCCTCGTCCGTGAACCCGTGATGCCGCCGCGCGATCTCGTACTGCGCGGCAAGACGCGACCCGAACAGCAACGGGTCGTCCGCGCCCAGCGCCATCGGGACCCCCGCCTCCAACAACGTGCGCAGCGGCACGTCCTCCGGCTTCTCGTACACCCCCAGCGCCACATTCGACGCCGGGCACACCTCACATGTCACACCCCGCTCGGCCAACCGCCGCAGCAGCCCCGGATGCTCCGCCGCCCGCACCCCGTGCCCCACCCGGTTCGCCCCCAGGTCGTCCAGGCAATCCCGCACCGACGACGCCCCCGCCAGCTCACCCCCGTGCGGCGCCGACAGCAGCCCGGCCTCCCGGGCGATCGCGAACGCCCGGTCGAAGTCCCGCGCCATGCCCCGCCGCTCGTCGTTCGACAGCCCGAACCCGACGACCCCCCGGTCCGCGTACCGCACCGCCAGCCGCGCCAGCGTGCGCGCGTCCAGCGGGTGCTTCATCCGGTTCGCCGCGACCAGCACCCGCATCCCGAGCCCGGTCTCCCGCGACGTCGTCTCCACCGCGTCCAGGATGATCTCCAGCGCCGGGATCAGCCCGCCCAGCCGCGGCGCGTACGACGTCGGATCGACCTGGATCTCCAGCCACCCCGACCCGTCCCGCAGATCCTCCTCCGCCGCTTCCCGCACCAGCCGCTGGATGTCCTCCGGCTCCCGCAGACACGAGCGCGCCGCGTCGTACAGCCGCTGAAAGCGGAACCAGCCCCGCTCGTCCGTCGCCCGCAGTCTCGGCGGCTCCCCGCCGCTCAGCGCCTCGGTCAGCGCGTCGGGAAGACGCACCCCGTGCTTGTCGGCCAGTTCCAGCACGGTCGAGGGCCGCATCGACCCGGTGAAGTGCAGGTGCAGATGGGCTTTCGGCAGCTCAGAGACATCACGTACACGCTCCATCCCAGGATCCTGCCGTACGCCTCAGCGGTCCCGGTAGCGGTTTCCCCTTTAGTGGCCTTGCTCGCACAAACAAATGGGGCACATACCGAATTCGGTATGTGCCCCAGGCCGACGAAGGGGACGTCAGTCCCTGGCCTCCGCCAGCAGCTTCTGCATCCGGCTCACGCCCTCGACGAGATCCTCGTCACCCAGCGCGTACGACATCCGTAGATACCCGGGCGTACCGAACGCCTCACCCGGCACCACCGCGACCTCGGCCTCCTCCAGGATCAGCGCGGCCAGCTCGACCGTGTCCTTGGGCCGCCGGCCCCGGATCTCCTTGCCGACCAGCGCCTTCACCGACGGGTACGCGTAGAACGCGCCCTCCGGCTCTGGGCACACCACGCCGTCGATCTCGTTCAGCATCCGCACGATGGTCTTGCGGCGCCGGTCGAAGGCCTCCCGCATCTTCTCGACGGCGACCAGGTCTCCGGAGACGGCGGCCAGTGCGGCGGCCTGGGCGACGTTGGACACGTTCGACGTGGCGTGCGACTGCAGGTTCGTCGCGGCCTTGATCACGTCCTTCGGGCCGATGATCCACCCGACCCGCCAGCCGGTCATCGCGTACGTCTTCGCGACACCGTTCACCACGACGCACTTGTCACGCAGCTCGGGCAGCACCGCCGGCATCGACACGGCGGAGGCGTCGCCGTAGACCAGGTGCTCGTAGATCTCGTCGGTCATCACCCACAGACCGTGCTCGACGGCCCAGCGGCCGATCGCCTCGGTCTCCTGCTCGCTGTAGACCGCGCCGGTCGGGTTCGACGGCGAGACGAACAGGACGACCTTCGTCTTCTCCGTACGGGCCGCCTCCAGCTGCTCGACGGTCACCCGGTAGCCGGTCGTCTCGTCGGCGACGACCTCCACCGGGACACCCCCGGCCAGCCGGATCGACTCCGGGTACGTCGTCCAGTAGGGCGCGGGCACGATGACCTCGTCGCCCGGGTCGAGGATCGCGGCGAAGGCCTCGTAGATGGCCTGCTTGCCGCCGTTGGTGACGAGGATCTGCGACGCGTCGACCTCGAGGCCGGAGTCGCGCAGCGTCTTCGCGGCGATCGCGGCCTTCAGCTCGGGCAGGCCGCCGGCCGGCGTGTAGCGGTGGAACTTCGGGTTCTTGCAGGCCTCGATCGCGGCCTCGACGATGTAGTCCGGAGTCGGGAAGTCGGGCTCACCGGCGCCGAAGCCGATCACCGGCCGCCCGGCGGCCTTGAGGGCCTTGGCCTTGGCATCCACGGCGAGGGTGGCGGACTCGGAGATCGCGCCGACTCGGGCGGAGACCCGGCGCTCGGTGGGAGGGGTTGCAGGGCTCATGCGCCCCATCGTTTCAGACTGGAAACGCGCGCGGCACGGGGGTTTCACAGACTGAACAACGCCGGGCAAACCCTGAACAACAGTCCGGATCGGCCGCACGGCCTGGGCGATCTTCACCCGGAGCCCGGCCCTCCGCCCCCGCTCCGCAGGCGATCTTCCGCCAACGGGGCCTTGCCGGAGCCCTTTCTGTTCGACGACCGGCCGCAGACCACGTACACTCTCACCTCGTTGGCCTCTCGCAGGCCGCGCCCGTTCGGTGCACACCAAGCATCCGGACGGATGCGGTACGTTGGGGGACACACAAAGGGTCGTAGCTCAATTGGTAGAGCACTGGTCTCCAAAACCAGCGGTTGGGGGTTCAAGTCCCTCCGGCCCTGCTACACACACCTTCGCCAGGATGTGTGCGCATGTACGTACAGCAATGCACCGCCGTGCGGCTCAGACCGGGCGCGGCACGGCCACGACCCGGAATCAGGTGAGGACGAGTGACGGACGCCGTGGGCTCCATCGACATGCCTGATGCCCAGGATGAGGCGCCGGAGTCCAAGAAGACCCGCAAGGGCGGCAAGCGCGGAAAGAAGGGCCCGCTGAAGCGGCTCGCCCTCTTCTACCGCCAGATCGTCGCGGAGCTGCGCAAGGTCGTCTGGCCGACCCGCAACCAGCTGACGACATACACGACCGTGGTGATCATCTTCGTGGTCATCATGATCGGCCTGGTCACCGTGATTGACTATGGACTCAGCCACGCCGCCAAGTACGTGTTCGGCTGAGCCGCCAGCGAAGAGCGCCGAGGTACCCGGCGCTCCTTTCGCATGTTCCACCCCTATGTATCCAGGAAGAAGCAGCCACCGTGTCTGACCCGAACGTGAACGACGCCATCGAGCCTGTCGAGTCCGTCGAGGACGAGCTCGACACCGTCGAGGGCGCGGACAGCGAGGACACCGAGACCTCCGCCGAGGTCGAGGCTGCCGACGCCGTCGCGGACGACGACGCCGCCGAGGCGGAGACCGAGACCGACGAAGAGGTCGCGGACGAGGCCGAGGAAGAGCCCGAGGACGACCGCGACCCGATCGAGAAGCTCCGTGAGGAACTGCGGGTCCTGCCCGGCGAGTGGTACGTCATCCACACCTACGCCGGCTACGAGAACCGCGTGAAGACCAACCTGGAGCAGCGCGCCGTCTCGCTGAACGTCGAGGACTACATCTTCCAGGCCGAGGTGCCGCAGGAAGAGGTCGTCCAGATCAAGAACGGCGACCGCAAGACGATCAAGCAGAACAAGCTCCCGGGTTACGTCCTCGTCCGCATGGACCTGACGAACGAGTCCTGGGGCGTCGTCCGCAACACCCCGGGTGTCACCGGCTTCGTGGGCAACGCCTACGACCCGTACCCGCTGACGCTGGACGAGATCGTCAAGATGCTCGCCCCGGAGGCCGAGGAGAAGGCCGCCCGCGAGGCCGCCGAGGCCGAGGGCAAGCCGGCTCCGCAGCGCAAGGTCGAGGTCCAGGTGCTGGACTTCGAGGTGGGCGACTCGGTCACCGTCACCGACGGTCCGTTCGCCACGCTGCAGGCGACCATCAACGAGATCAACCCGGACTCGAAGAAGGTCAAGGGCCTCGTGGAGATCTTCGGCCGCGAGACGCCGGTCGAGCTCTCCTTCGACCAGATCCAGAAGAACTAGCACCACCCCGGCTTCCGAGCAGGTCAGACGGGCTCCTGGAGTCTGCCTGACCTGCTCGGTTTTTGGCCGCACATGAATACCCGTTATCGTTGTGCGGTATGCCTCCATCCGGCTGATCCGGTTCGGAGGCTGGAAAACTCTCACTAGGACCCGGAGAGAGCACATGCCTCCCAAGAAGAAGAAGGTCACGGGGCTCATCAAGCTCCAGATCCAGGCCGGTGCCGCCAACCCGGCCCCGCCGGTCGGCCCCGCGCTGGGCCAGCACGGCGTCAACATCATGGAGTTCTGCAAGGCCTACAACGCCGCGACCGAGTCGCAGCGTGGCTGGGTCGTGCCGGTGGAGATCACGGTCTACGAGGACCGTTCCTTCACCTTCATCACCAAGACCCCGCCGGCCGCGAAGATGATCCTCAAGGCCGCGGGCGTGGCGAAGGGCTCCAGCGAGCCGCACAAGACCAAGGTCGCGAAGATCACGCGTGACCAGGTCCGCGAGATCGCGACCACCAAGATGCCCGACCTCAACGTCAACGACCTGGACGCCGCCGAGAAGATCATCGCCGGCACCGCCCGTTCCATGGGCGTCACGGTCGAGGGCTGAGCCCCAACCCCATCAGCAGAAGTGGCAGGGCCTGCTCGGCCCGGACCACGACTCCTAAGAATCCACAGGAGCAGTAGTGAGCAAGCGCAGCAAGTCCCTTCGCGCTGCGGACGCCAAGGTCGACCGGGAGAAGCTCTACGCCCCGCTCGAGGCCGTCCGTCTCGCCAAGGAGACCTCCACGACCAAGTTCGACGGCACCGTCGAGGTCGCCTTCCGTCTGGGTGTCGACCCGCGCAAGGCCGACCAGATGGTCCGTGGCACCGTGAACCTCCCGCACGGCACCGGTAAGACCGCCCGGGTCCTGGTCTTCGCGACCGGTGACCGTGCCGAGGCCGCGCGTGCCGCGGGCGCCGACATCGTCGGCGCCGACGAGCTGATCGACGAGGTGTCGAAGGGCCGTCTGGACTTCGACGCCGTCGTCGCCACCCCGGACCTCATGGGCAAGGTCGGCCGTCTCGGCCGCGTGCTCGGTCCGCGTGGTCTGATGCCCAACCCGAAGACCGGCACCGTGACCCCGGACGTGGCCAAGGCCGTGACCGAGATCAAGGGCGGCAAGATCGAGTTCCGTGTGGACAAGCACGCGAACCTGCACTTCATCATCGGCAAGTCGTCCTTCGACGACACCAAGCTGGTGGAGAACTACGGCGCCGCGCTGGAGGAGATCCTCCGTCTGAAGCCGTCCGCCGCCAAGGGCCGGTACATCAAGAAGGCCGCCATCACCACCACGATGGGCCCCGGCATCCCGCTCGACCCGAACCGCACTCGCAACCTCCTCGTCGAGGAGGACCCGGCCGCGGTCTGAGTCTGACGGCTCACGCAACCGGTCACGGGCCCCGCACCTCTCACAGGTGCGGGGCCCGTTCCCTTTTCCGGTACGTACGCCGGTGGCCTGGGTTAACGTGCGGGAACCGGATGCGAACGGGGGGACGTATGCAGGGCACGACCGTGCGCGGCGTGGGCTTGGTGTTCGCGATGGCGAGCGCGCTGGCGGGGGTGGCCGCCTGTACTTCCCCGGACTCCTCCGACGGCTCCGGCAAGGACGACCGCGCCGCGCACGGCCGGACCGTCGCGGCCCTGCGCTCCGCCGAGCGCGCCACCCAGCGGGCCGGGTCCGCCCGGGTCGAGTCCACGACGACCATGGGCTCGCTGATGTCCATGACCGCCGATGGCACCCTCGGCTGGGGCAAGGGCATCACCGGCACCCTGAGCATCACGTACACCGGCGGCACCCTGGCCGACACCATGCGCCGGCTCGGCAGCACCTCCATGGAGGCCCGCTATCTGCCCGACGCGTACTACGCGCGCATGGGCGAGAAGTTCTCCGAGCAGGCCGGCGGCAAGCACTGGATCCGGTACGCCTACGAGGACCTGGAAGCCCTCGCCGGGGGTTCCGGAGCCCCTCTCGGCGACCAGATGCGCAGCACCACACCGAACCAGTCCGTGAAGCTCCTGCTGGCCTCCGGGGACGTCAGGAAAGCCGGCGAGGAGTCCGTGCGCGGCCGGCCCGCCACGCACTACACCGGCACGGTGGCCGCCGCGGACGTCACCGACGCCGCCCTGAGGAAACAGCTCACCGAGGCCGGTGTCACCACCGAGACCGTCGACATCTGGATCGACGAGCGGAACCTGCTGGTCAAGAAGGTGGAGAAGGCGCGGATGAGTACGGGCCTGATGACCCAGACCGCGCACTACGGCGACTACGGCGTGCCGGTCCGGGCCCGGCGGCCCCCGCTGTCCGACACCGGGGACTTCGAGGACCTGATGCGGAAGTAGGCCGGTACGCCCTGAGCTCCCCGTGAATCCGCATAGATCACTTGTGCCCTCTGGGATAGGCTCACGGCCTTGCTGTGAAGCAATCACGTATTCCTTGGGGGGAATCAATGAAGGCATCCATACCTGTCGCCGGGCTGGGCGCCCTGCTTCTCGCGGCCGGCGCGGTCGGCTGCGGCGCGGAGCAGTCGCCGGAGATGACGCCCGCGGCCGCCGTCGCCAAGGCGGCGAAGAACACGGAGGACATCACGTCCCTCCGCTACCGCCTGAACGGCACGGTGCCGGAGTCGGGCCAGGTCAAGGGCGAGGCGTCGATGCGCCTGAAGCCCACGATTGCCATGAGCATGAAGATGACGGCGCCCGCACAGGGAGCCACCGAGGCCGTGGAGATCCGCCTCGTCGACAAGGCCATGTACATCGGTGGGGGAGCCGAGATGGCCAAGGAGATGGACGGCAAGACCTGGATGAAGTTCGACCTGTCCGGGTCCAAAGCGGGCAAGGACCTGGATCAGCTGGGGTCCGCGAACCAGGCCGAGCAGAACCCGGCGGCGGAGTCCACCTTCCTGACGGGCGCCAAGGACGTGAAGGAGGTCGGCTCCGAGAAGGTCGAGGGCGTCGAGACGACCCACTACACGGGCACCGTCACGCTCAAGGACCTCCGAGCCTCCCTCAAGGACGGCAAGGCGGCCACCCGCGAGCAGCGCGAGAAGAGCATCAAGCAGTACGAGAAGCTGGGCGTCGACAAGCTCGCGATGGACATGTGGGTCGACGGCGACGACCACACCAAGCAGTTCCGGATGAAGGGCGCCGCCGACAAGGGCCCGCTCGACATGACCATCACCTTCCTCGACTACAACAAGCCGGTGAACGTCACGGCCCCGCCGGCCAAGGACGTCGCCGACCTCGCCGACCTGTTCAAGGAACTGGACGCGAGCTGATCCGTCGTACGGGCGGATTTGCTTGACGGCGATCCGTTCCCGTACTCTCCTACAGAAGCCAAAGACCGCTGGTCGTTTACCGCGCGCTCGGACGAGAGCGCGGTGGCCGAAGGATCCGCTGAACGGCGGACGGCCCGCGCAGGTGACACTTGGAGAAGCTCCCGTAGTCCGCCGCCCCGTGCGTGCGTACAAACGGTCGAGCTGCGCCCCGTGCCCCTGCGCCGGGGCGTTTCGTTTTCCCCAGTCCTCCTTCGGGTCCGCGCGGTCCGAATCACCCGGAAGGAGGCCGAGGCTCATGGCGAGGCCTGACAAGGTCGATGCCGTCGAGGAGATGCGGGACAGGTTCCGCGACTCCAACGGCGCTGTCGTTACTGCGTACACCGGTCTCACCGTGGCGCAGCTGCAGCAGCTGCGTCGTTCACTCGGTGAGAACGCTCATTACCGTGTGGCGAAGAACACGCTGACCAAGATTGCGGCCAACGAGGCCGGGATCACCGCGATCGACGACCTCTTCACGGGTTCGTCGGCCGTCGCCTTCGTGACCGGTGACCCGGTCGAGGCGGCGAAGGGTCTCCGTGACTTCGCCAAGGACAACCCCAACCTGGTCATCAAGGGCGGCGTCCTTGACGGCAAGGCGTTGTCCGCCGATGAGATCAAGAAGCTTGCGGACCTCGAGTCCCGCGAGGTTCTGCTCTCCAAGCTGGCCGGTGCCATGAAGGGCAAGCAGTCGCAGGCTGCCTCTGTCTTCCAGGCGCTGCCGTCGAAGCTCGTCCGCACCGTGGACGCGCTCCGTGCCAAGCAGGACGAGCAGGGCGGTGCCGAGTAACTCGGCTCGCATCCCGGCCGCCGCTGCCTGAACGCGGCGACCGTAGCGGGCCAGTAGTACGCCCGCCTCACATGTACATCCGGCACCTGCCGATTTAGTGGAAGGACCGCCAATCATGGCGAAGCTCAGCCAGGAAGACCTGCTCGCGCAGTTCGAGGAGATGACCCTCATCGAGCTCTCCGAGTTCGTGAAGGCGTTCGAGGAGAAGTTCGACGTCACCGCCGCCGCCGCCGCGGTCGCCGTCGCGGGCCCGGCCCAGGGTGGCCCGGCTGCCCCGGCCGAGGAGGAGAAGGACGAGTTCGACGTCATCCTCACCGGTGCCGGCGACAAGAAGATCCAGGTCATCAAGGTCGTGCGTGAGCTGACCTCCCTCGGCCTGAAGGAGGCCAAGGACCTGGTCGACGGTGCGCCGAAGCCGGTTCTGGAGAAGGTCAACAAGGAGGCCGCCGACAAGGCGAAGGAGTCCCTCGAGGGCGCCGGTGCCTCCGTCGAGGTCAAGTAAGACCTCCCGGATCCGCCAGGATCCACGACACGTCCCGCTGGGCGTGTAACGCGTAAGCGCGGAAGAGCGATCATCCATCCGGGTGGTCGCTCTTCGGCGTTTCTGAGGTCCGGCCACGGTTGCCTTGCACCCTCTGTGGCGGGGGGTATGGTGATCTTCGTCGTGTCTCTGGGCCGGCCCCGGTTCGGGCAGGGGGGGCCTTGACGAACCGCACGCAGCGCGCAATTCTCAGGACGCGTCGTCACAAGGATCCGAATCCGAGGTATGGATCGGCGACGAAGAGGGCAGTATCAACGTGCGTTGAGGGCAGCGCCTTGTCGCAGGAGTGGAACAACGAGGGTCAACACGGGTTTCACAACCCGCACTGGACATCAGTGTGCCAAGTGGCTACACTGACCCTTTGCGCTGCCTGTTAGCTGTCCCCTGCCCGTCACCAGGGGTCTGCCCTCGCCCGAGCATCGACGACAAGAGCTGTCTGACCTGGCCTCAAGGCCGGACCGACGCCGCTTGTCTCTGTGTACGGGAGAGGGGCCGGTACGCGCGTAGTGAGTCCGAGCCCTCGGAAGGACCCCCTCTTGGCCGCCTCGCGCAACGCCTCGACCGCGAATACGAACAACGCCGCCAGCACTGCCCCGCTGCGCATCTCTTTTGCAAAGATCAAGGAGCCTCTCGAGGTTCCGAACCTGCTCGCGCTGCAGACCGAGAGCTTCGACTGGCTGCTCGGCAACACCGCCTGGCAGAGTCGGGTCGAGGAGGCTCTCGAGAACGGTCAGGACGTCCCCACCAAGTCCGGGCTCGAGGAGATCTTCGAGGAGATCTCCCCGATCGAGGACTTCAGCGGGTCGATGTCGCTGACCTTCCGCGACCACCGCTTCGAGCCGCCGAAGAACTCGATCGACGAGTGCAAGGAGCGCGACTTCACGTACGCGGCCCCGCTCTTCGTCACCGCCGAGTTCACCAACAACGAGACCGGTGAGATCAAGTCCCAGACGGTCTTCATGGGCGACTTCCCGCTCATGACGAACAAGGGCACCTTCGTCATCAACGGCACCGAGCGTGTCGTGGTGTCGCAGCTGGTCCGTTCGCCCGGTGTCTACTTCGACTCCTCCATCGACAAGACGTCCGACAAGGACATCTTCTCCGCCAAGATCATCCCGTCCCGGGGTGCCTGGCTGGAGATGGAGATCGACAAGCGCGACATGGTCGGTGTCCGCATCGACCGCAAGCGCAAGCAGTCCGTCACCGTCCTGCTCAAGGCGCTCGGCTGGACCACCGAGCAGATCCTCGAGGAGTTCGGCGAATACGAGTCCATGCGCGCCACCCTGGAGAAGGACCACACCCAGGGCCAGGACGACGCGCTGCTCGACATCTACCGCAAGCTGCGCCCGGGCGAGCCCCCCACGCGTGAGGCCGCGCAGACGCTGCTCGAGAACCTCTACTTCAATCCCAAGCGCTACGACCTGGCCAAGGTCGGCCGCTACAAGGTCAACAAGAAGCTGGGTACGGACACCCCGCTGGACGCCGGGATCCTGACCGTCGAGGACATCATCGCGACGATCAAGTACCTGGTGAAGCTGCACGCCGGCGAGACCGAGACGGTCGGTGACAACGGCACCTCCGTGGTCGTCGAGACCGACGACATCGACCACTTCGGCAACCGCCGCCTGCGCAGCGTCGGCGAGCTCATCCAGAACCAGGTCCGTACGGGTCTGGCGCGTATGGAGCGTGTCGTCCGCGAGCGGATGACGACCCAGGACGTCGAGGCGATCACGCCGCAGACCCTGATCAACATCCGGCCGGTCGTCGCCTCCATCAAGGAGTTCTTCGGCACCAGCCAGCTGTCCCAGTTCATGGACCAGAACAACCCGCTGTCGGGTCTGACGCACAAGCGGCGTCTGTCCGCGCTCGGCCCGGGTGGTCTGTCCCGTGAGCGGGCCGGCTTCGAGGTCCGTGACGTGCACCCCTCGCACTACGGCCGCATGTGCCCGATCGAGACCCCTGAAGGCCCGAACATCGGTCTGATCGGCTCGCTCGCCTCCTACGGCCGGGTGAACGCGTTCGGTTTTGTCGAGACCCCGTACCGCAAGGTGTTCGAGGGCCAGGTCACCGACGAGGTCGACTACCTCACGGCCGACGAGGAGGACCGCTTCGTCATCGCGCAGGCCAACGCGCCGCTGACGGACGACCTCCGCTTCGCCGAGGCCCGCGTCCTGGTCCGCCGTAAGGGCGGCGAGGTCGACTACGTCGGCGGCGAGGACGTGGACTACATGGACGTCTCGCCGCGCCAGATGGTGTCGGTCGCGACCGCCATGATCCCCTTCCTGGAGCACGACGACGCCAACCGTGCCCTCATGGGCGCGAACATGATGCGCCAGGCCGTTCCGCTGATCCAGGCGGAGGCCCCACTCGTCGGCACCGGCATGGAGTACCGCTCCGCGGTCGACGCCGGCGACGTGGTCAAGGCCGAGAAGGCCGGTGTGGTCCAGGAGGTCTCCGCGGACTACATCACCACCGCCAACGACGACGGCACGTACATCACGTACCGCCTGGCCAAGTTCGCCCGCTCCAACCAGGGCACCTCGGTCAACCAGAAGGTCATCGTCGCCGAGGGCGACCGGATCATCGAGGGCCAGGTCCTGGCCGACGGTCCGGCCACCCAGAACGGCGAGATGGCGCTGGGCAAGAACCTGCTCGTGGCGTTCATGCCGTGGGAGGGTCACAACTACGAGGACGCGATCATCCTGTCGCAGCGCCTCGTGCAGGACGACGTCCTCTCCTCGATCCACATCGAGGAGCACGAGGTCGACGCCCGTGACACCAAGCTCGGCCCCGAGGAGATCACCCGGGACATCCCGAACGTCTCCGAGGAGGTCCTCGCCGACCTCGACGAGCGCGGCATCATCCGCATCGGTGCCGAGGTCGTCGCCGGTGACATCCTCGTCGGCAAGGTCACGCCCAAGGGCGAGACCGAGCTGACCCCCGAGGAGCGCCTGCTCCGCGCGATCTTCGGTGAGAAGGCGCGCGAGGTCCGTGACACCTCGCTGAAGGTGCCGCACGGCGAGATCGGCAAGGTCATCGGCGTCCGCGTCTTCGACCGTGAGGAGGGCGACGAGCTGCCGCCGGGCGTGAACCAGCTGGTTCGTGTCTACGTGGCGCAGAAGCGCAAGATCACGGACGGTGACAAGCTCGCCGGCCGCCACGGCAACAAGGGCGTCATCTCGAAGATCCTGCCGATCGAGGACATGCCGTTCCTGGAGGACGGCACCCCGGTCGACATCATCCTCAACCCGCTCGGTGTGCCGTCCCGGATGAACCCGGGACAGGTGCTGGAGATCCACCTCGGCTGGCTCGCCAGCCAGGGCTGGGACGTCTCCGGTCTCGCCGACGAGTGGGCGCAGCGCCTGCAGGCCATCGACGCCGACCAGGTCCCGCCGCGGACCAACGTCGCGACGCCGGTCTTCGACGGTGCCCGCGAGGACGAGCTGGCCGGTCTGCTGAACCACACCATCCCGAACCGCGACGGCGAGCGCATGGTGCTCCCGTCCGGCAAGGCGCGGCTGTTCGACGGCCGCTCCGGCGAGCCGTTCCCGGAGCCGATCTCGGTCGGCTACATGTACATCCTCAAGCTGCACCACCTGGTCGACGACAAGCTGCACGCCCGTTCGACCGGCCCCTACTCGATGATCACCCAGCAGCCGCTGGGTGGTAAGGCCCAGTTCGGTGGCCAGCGCTTCGGTGAGATGGAGGTGTGGGCGCTGGAGGCTTACGGCGCCGCGTACGCCCTCCAGGAGCTGCTGACCATCAAGTCCGACGACGTGACCGGCCGCGTGAAGGTCTACGAGGCCATCGTCAAGGGCGAGAACATCCCCGAGCCCGGCATCCCCGAGTCCTTCAAGGTGCTCATCAAGGAGATGCAGTCTCTCTGCCTGAACGTGGAGGTGCTGTCCAGCGACGGTATGTCCATCGAGATGCGTGACACCGACGAGGACGTCTTCCGCGCTGCGGAGGAGCTCGGCATCGACCTGTCCCGGCGCGAGCCGAGCAGCGTCGAAGAGGTCTGACGGGAGTCCGGCGGACCTTGGGAGACCCAAGGTCCGCCGGCCCCAGGACCCCCGTATCAGACCAAAGACTTACAACCCTGAGAGGGATTGACGCATAGTGCTCGACGTCAACTTCTTCGACGAGCTCCGGATCGGTCTGGCTACCGCTGACGACATCCGTCAGTGGAGCCACGGCGAGGTCAAGAAGCCCGAGACCATCAACTACCGCACGCTCAAGCCCGAAAAGGACGGACTCTTCTGCGAGAAGATCTTCGGTCCGACCCGGGACTGGGAGTGCTACTGCGGCAAGTACAAGCGTGTCCGCTTCAAGGGCATCATCTGTGAGCGCTGTGGCGTCGAGGTCACGCGCGCCAAGGTGCGCCGTGAGCGGATGGGCCACATCGAGCTCGCCGCGCCCGTGACGCACATCTGGTACTTCAAGGGCGTTCCGTCGCGGCTGGGTTACCTGCTCGACCTCGCTCCGAAGGACCTGGAGAAGGTCATCTACTTCGCGGCGTACATGATCACGTACGTCGACGAGGAGCGCCGTACGCGCGACCTGCCCTCGCTGGAGGCCCACGTCTCCGTCGAGCGTCAGCAGATCGAGCAGCGCCGCGACGCCGACCTGGAGGCCCGCGCCAAGAAGCTCGAGACCGACCTGGCCGAGCTGGAGGCCGAGGGCGCCAAGGCCGACGTGCGCCGCAAGGTGCGCGAGGGTGCCGAGCGTGAGATGAAGCAGCTGCGCGACCGTGCGCAGCGCGAGATCGACCGTCTCGACGAGGTGTGGAACCGCTTCAAGAACCTCAAGGTCCAGGACCTGGAGGGCGACGAGCTGCTCTACCGCGAGCTGCGCGACCGCTTCGGCACGTACTTCGACGGTTCGATGGGTGCGGCTGCCCTGCAGAAGCGCCTGGAGTCGTTCGACCTCGACGAGGAGGCCGAGCGCCTCCGCGAGATCATCCGTACCGGCAAGGGGCAGAAGAAGACCCGTGCGCTGAAGCGGCTGAAGGTCGTGTCTGCCTTCCTGCAGACCTCCAACAGCCCCAAGGGCATGGTCCTCGACTGCGTCCCGGTCATCCCGCCGGACCTTCGCCCGATGGTGCAGCTGGACGGTGGCCGCTTCGCGACCTCCGACCTGAACGACCTGTACCGCCGTGTGATCAACCGGAACAACCGCCTGAAGCGGCTTCTCGACCTCGGTGCGCCCGAGATCATCGTGAACAACGAGAAGCGCATGCTCCAGGAGGCCGTCGACGCGCTGTTCGACAACGGCCGTCGCGGTCGCCCGGTCACCGGTCCCGGTAACCGCCCGCTGAAGTCCCTCAGCGACATGCTGAAGGGTAAGCAGGGTCGCTTCCGTCAGAACCTGCTCGGTAAGCGTGTGGACTACTCCGCGCGTTCCGTGATCGTCGTCGGTCCGCAGCTGAAGCTGCACCAGTGCGGTCTGCCGAAGGCGATGGCGCTGGAGCTCTTCAAGCCGTTCGTGATGAAGCGCCTGGTCGACCTGAACCACGCGCAGAACATCAAGAGCGCCAAGCGCATGGTCGAGCGCGGCCGCACGGTCGTGTACGACGTGCTGGAAGAGGTCATCGCGGAGCACCCGGTCCTGCTGAACCGTGCGCCCACGCTGCACCGCCTCGGCATCCAGGCCTTCGAGCCGCAGCTGGTCGAGGGCAAGGCCATTCAGATCCACCCGCTCGTCTGCACCGCGTTCAACGCGGACTTCGACGGTGACCAGATGGCCGTGCACCTGCCGCTGTCCGCGGAGGCGCAGGCCGAGGCCCGCATCCTGATGCTGTCCTCGAACAACATCCTCAAGCCGGCCGACGGCCGTCCGGTGACGATGCCGACCCAGGACATGGTCCTCGGTCTGTTCTTCCTCACCACCGACGGCGAGATGCGCGACCTCAAGGGCGAGGGCCGTTCCTTCGCCTCGGTCGCCGAGGCGATCATGGCCTTCGACGCGGGCGAGCTGTCGCTCCAGTCGAGGATCGACGTCCGCTTCCCGGTCGGCACCATCCCGCCGCGCGGCTGGACCCCGCCGGCGCGGGAGGAGGGCGAGCCCGAGTGGCAGCAGGGTGACAGCTTCCGGCTGAACACCACCCTGGGCCGTGCGCTCTTCAACGAGCTGCTGCCCGAGGACTACCCGTTCGTCGACTACGAGGTCGGCAAGAAGCAGCTCTCCGAGATCGTCAACGACCTCGCCGAGCGCTACCCGAAGGTCATCGTGGCGGCGACGCTCGACAACCTGAAGGCGTCCGGCTTCTTCTGGGCGACCCGTTCCGGTGTCACCGTGGCCATCTCCGACGTCGTCGTTCCCGAGGCGAAGAAGGAGATCGTCAAGGGCTACGAGGCGCAGGACGAGAAGGTCCAGAAGCAGTACGAGCGTGGTCTGATCACCAAGGACGAGCGCACGCAGGAGCTCATCGCGATCTGGACCAAGGCGACCAACGAGGTCGCCGAGGCGATGAACGACAACTTCCCGAAGACCAACCCGATCTTCATGATGGTGAACTCGGGTGCACGAGGCAACATGATGCAGATGCGTCAGATCGCCGGTATGCGTGGTCTGGTGTCGAACGCGAAGAACGAGACGATCCCGCGTCCGATCAAGGCCTCCTTCCGTGAGGGCCTGTCCGTGCTGGAGTACTTCATCTCCACGCACGGTGCCCGTAAGGGTCTGGCGGACACCGCTCTGCGTACCGCCGACTCGGGTTACCTCACCCGTCGTCTGGTCGACGTCTCCCAGGACGTCATCATTCGCGAGGAGGACTGCGGCACCGAGCGCGGTCTGCGTCTGCAGATCGCGAGCCGGAACGCGGAGGGCACGCTGCTCAAGGCGGAGGACGTCGAGACGTCCGTGTACGCGCGCTGCCTCGCCGAGGACATCGTGGTCGACGGCAAGGTGCTGGCCCCGGCCGGTACCGACCTCGGCGACGTGCTCATCGACGAGCTGGTCAAGCACGGCGTGGAGGAGGTCAAGACCCGCTCGGTCCTGACCTGCGAGTCCGCCGTCGGCACCTGCGCGATGTGCTACGGCCGTTCGCTGGCCACCGGCAAGCTGGTCGACATCGGTGAGGCGGTCGGCATCATCGCCGCCCAGTCCATCGGTGAGCCCGGTACCCAGCTGACGATGCGTACCTTCCACACCGGTGGTGTGGCCGGTGACGACATCACCCAGGGTCTGCCGCGTGTCGTCGAGCTCTTCGAGGCCCGTACCCCGAAGGGTGTCGCCCCGATCTCCGAGGCCTCCGGCCGCATCCGGATCGAGGAGACCGAGAAGACCAAGAAGATCGTCGTCACCCCGGACGACGGCAGCGACGAGACGGCGTACCCGATCTCGAAGCGTGCCCGGCTCCTGGTCAGCGAGGGCGAGCACGTCGAGGTGGGCCAGAAGCTCACCGTGGGTGCCACCAACCCGCACGACGTGCTGCGCATCCTGGGCCAGCGTGCCGTCCAGGTCCACCTGGTCGGCGAGGTCCAGAAGGTCTACAACTCGCAGGGTGTGTCGATCCACGACAAGCACATCGAGATCATCATCCGGCAGATGCTGCGCCGCGTGACGATCATCGAGTCCGGCGACGCCGAGCTGCTGCCCGGCGAGCTGGTCGAGCGCTCGAAGTTCGAGCACGAGAACCGTCGTGTGGTCCAGGAGGGCGGTCACCCGGCCTCCGGTCGTCCGCAGCTCATGGGTATCACCAAGGCCTCGCTGGCCACGGAGTCCTGGCTGTCGGCGGCGTCCTTCCAGGAGACGACGCGAGTCCTCACGGACGCGGCGATCAACGCCAAGTCCGACTCGCTCATCGGCCTCAAGGAGAACGTCATCATCGGTAAGCTCATCCCGGCCGGTACGGGTCTGTCCCGCTACCGCAACATCCGGGTGGAGCCGACCGAGGAGGCCAAGGCCGCGATGTACTCGGCCGTCGGCTACGACGACATCGACTACTCGCCGTTCGGCACGGGCTCCGGCCAGGCCGTGCCGCTGGAGGACTACGACTACGGTCCGTACAACCAGTAAGCGAGTCGCTTGAGCCGAGGGCGGTCATCCTTTGGGGTGATCGCCCTTTGGCGTGTCAGCGACGCCCCGGCCGCGGACGCACCGGTGCCGGATGCGCCGCTTCGGCGCATCATGGAAGGACTCCGGCTTCCGGGGAGGTTCTTCGTGTCCCAGCCGCCCTATCCCTCCTGGCAACCCTGGCAGGGCCCTAGTGCCCCGTCCATGCTCGCCTCGCATGCCGACCGGGAGCGGGCCGTGGACGTGCTCAGAGCCGGGTACGGGGAGGGGCGGATGGAGCACGACGAGTTCGAGAAGCGGGTGGCGCGGGCGTACGCGGCGCGGACCGTGGGGGAGCTGGCGGTGCTCGTCGCGGATCTGCCGCAGGGGCCCCTGCCGCAGCCCGCCGGGGTCCTGCCGGTGCCGCGGACGTTCCTGCCCGTGCCGCGGCCGCAGACGAACGGGAAGGCGGTGGCGGCCGGCGTGTGCGGGCTGCTGTGCGTGCCGACCATGGGGCTGACCGGGATTCCGGCCGTGGTGCTGGGGCATGTGGCGCGGGCCGAGATCCGCAGCCGGGGGGAGCTGGGGGACGGGCTCGCCCTGACCGGTCTCGTGCTCGGATGGTTGTCCACGGCAGGCTGGGCACTCGTCCTGGTGTTGCTGACGGTGGTGTCCATCGCTGCCGGGTGACGCGCAGGCGGCACGAAATGTGGGTAAATCCGACAGGCCGGCATCGAAATGAAGATCGGGAACGGCCGCGGGGCTTGACATGTCCCGCGTGGTGATGCGGTCGGCACCCATTTGTTTTGACCGCAGCGAATGCGGTAGGTACGCTCAGACCTTGTGCCTGGGGTGTGCCCTGGCTCTCGTGCGTGCCATCACCCGCACTGCGAGCTGACACCGGCCACCGCAATCTGCGCTTAATTCTGCCTGGCGGCGGGAGTCCGCGGGATTCGACACACCCGACCGCGTGGGTCGGCGACGTTCCAGGTTAGCTTCACCATTCGGCACACAGAAACCGGAGAAGTAGTGCCTACGATCCAGCAGCTGGTCCGCAAGGGCCGGCAGGACAAGGTCGAGAAGAACAAGACGCCCGCACTCGAGGGTTCGCCCCAGCGTCGTGGCGTCTGCACGCGTGTGTTCACGACCACCCCGAAGAAGCCGAACTCGGCCCTGCGTAAGGTCGCGCGTGTGCGTCTGACCAGCGGGATCGAGGTCACCGCTTACATTCCGGGTGAGGGACACAACCTGCAGGAGCACTCCATCGTGCTCGTGCGCGGCGGCCGTGTGAAGGACCTGCCGGGTGTTCGCTACAAGATCATCCGCGGCTCGCTCGACACCCAGGGTGTCAAGAACCGCAAGCAGGCCCGCAGCCGCTACGGCGCCAAGAAGGAGAAGTAAGAATGCCTCGTAAGGGCCCCGCCCCGAAGCGCCCGGTCATCATCGACCCGGTCTACGGCTCTCCTCTGGTGACCTCCCTGATCAACAAGGTGCTGCTGAACGGCAAGCGCTCCACCGCCGAGCGCATCGTCTACGGTGCCATGGAGGGCCTGCGCGAGAAGACCGGCAACGACCCGGTCATCACGCTGAAGCGCGCTCTCGAGAACATCAAGCCGACCCTCGAGGTCAAGTCCCGCCGTGTCGGTGGTGCCACCTACCAGGTCCCGGTCGAGGTCAAGCCCGGCCGTGCCAACACCCTGGCGCTGCGCTGGCTCGTCGGTTACTCCCGCGCCCGTCGCGAGAAGACCATGACCGAGCGTCTGCTCAACGAGCTCCTCGATGCCAGCAACGGCCTGGGTGCCGCTGTGAAGAAGCGCGAGGACACGCACAAGATGGCCGAGTCCAACAAGGCCTTCGCGCACTACCGCTGGTAGTCGCAGACCCCATCGAGACCGAGAGAAGACTGAAGCCTTATGGCTACCACTTCGCTTGACCTGGCCAGGGTCCGCAACATCGGGATCATGGCCCACATCGACGCGGGCAAGACGACCACCACCGAGCGGATCCTGTTCTACACCGGCGTTTCGTACAAGATCGGTGAGGTCCACGACGGCGCCGCCACCATGGACTGGATGGAGCAGGAGCAGGAGCGTGGCATCACGATCACCTCTGCTGCCACCACCTGTCACTGGCCGCTCGAGGGCAACGACTACACCATCAACATCATCGACACCCCGGGTCACGTCGACTTCACCGTCGAGGTGGAGCGCTCCCTGCGCGTGCTCGACGGTGCCGTGACGGTGTTCGACGGTGTCGCCGGCGTTGAGCCCCAGTCCGAGACCGTGTGGCGTCAGGCGGACCGCTACGGCGTTCCGCGTATCTGCTTCGTCAACAAGCTCGACCGCACCGGCGCGGAGTTCCACCGCTGCGTCGACATGATCAGCGACCGCCTGGGCGCGCAGCCGCTGGTCATGCAGCTGCCGATCGGTGCCGAGGCGGACTTCAAGGGCGTCATCGACCTCGTGACGATGAAGGCCCTGGTCTGGTCGGCCGAGGCGACCAAGGGCGAGATGTACGACACCGTCGACATCCCGGACACCCACGTCGAGGCTGCCGAGGAGTACCGCGGCAAGCTGCTCGAGGCCGTCGCCGAGAACGACGACGAGCTGATGGAGCTGTACCTGGAGGGCACCGAGCCCACCGTGGAGCAGCTCTACGCCGCGATCCGTCGCATCACCATCGCGTCCGGCAAGGGCGGCGGCACCACCGTCACCCCCGTGTTCTGCGGTACCGCGTTCAAGAACAAGGGCGTTCAGCCCCTGCTCGACGCGGTCGTGCGCTACCTGCCCACCCCGCTCGACGTCGAGGCCATCGAGGGCCACGACGTCAAGGACCCGGAGCAGGTCATCGCGCGCAAGCCGTCGGACGAGGAGCCCCTCGCCGCGCTGGCGTTCAAGATCATGAGCGACCCGCACCTCGGCAAGCTCACCTTCGTCCGCGTGTACTCCGGCCGCCTGCACTCCGGCACCGCCGTGCTGAACTCGGTGAAGGGCCGCAAGGAGCGCATCGGCAAGATCTACCGCATGCACGCCAACAAGCGTGAGGAGATCGAGTCGGTGGGCGCCGGCGACATCGTCGCCGTCATGGGCCTGAAGCAGACCACCACCGGTGAGACGCTGGCGGACGAGAAGAACCCGGTGATCCTGGAGTCCATGGACTTCCCGGCGCCGGTCATCGAGGTCGCCATCGAGCCCAAGTCGAAGGGCGACCAGGAGAAGCTCGGCGTCGCGATCCAGCGCCTGGCCGAGGAGGACCCCTCCTTCCAGGTGCACACCAACGAGGAGACCGGCCAGACCGTCATCGGCGGTATGGGCGAGCTTCACCTCGAGGTGCTCGTCGACCGCATGAAGCGCGAGTTCAAGGTCGAGGCCAACGTCGGCAAGCCGCAGGTCGCGTACCGCGAGACGATCCGCAAGGCCGTCGAGAAGGTCGAGTTCACCCACAAGAAGCAGACGGGTGGTACCGGCCAGTTCGCTCGCGTGATCATCGCGATCGAGCCGATCGAGGGCGGCGACGCCTCGTACGAGTTCATCAACAAGGTGACCGGTGGCCGTGTGCCGAAGGAGTACATCCCTTCGGTGGACGCCGGTGCGCAGGAGGCCATGCAGTTCGGCATCCTCGCCGGTTACGAGATGACCGGTGTGCGCGTGACGCTGCTCGACGGTGCCTACCACGAGGTCGACTCCTCCGAGCTCGCGTTCAAGATCGCCGGTTCGCAGGCCTTCAAGGAGGCCGCGCGCAAGGCCAGCCCCGTACTGCTCGAGCCGATGATGGCCGTCGAGGTCACCACGCCCGAGGACTACATGGGTGAGGTCGTCGGTGACATCAACTCCCGCCGTGGCCAGATCCAGGCCATGGAGGAGCGGGCCGGTGCCCGCGTCGTGAAGGGCCTCGTGCCCCTTTCGGAGATGTTCGGCTACGTCGGCGACCTGCGCAGCAAGACGTCCGGCCGTGCCAGCTACTCCATGCAGTTCGACTCCTACGCCGAGGTTCCCCGGAACGTCGCCGAGGAGATCATCGCGAAGGCCAAGGGCGAGTAACGCACAGCGTCTGCACGCCGTAGGCTTGACTCCGGAGCCTTGAGGGGCATTCCGCCGCAATCATGGTGAGAGTGCCCCGGGGCCCGGGCTTTCCAGCAAAGATCACCTGGCGCCGATGAGTAAGGCGTACCAGAACCACTCCACAGGAGGACCCCAGTGGCGAAGGCGAAGTTCGAGCGGACTAAGCCGCACGTCAACATCGGCACCATCGGTCACATCGACCACGGTAAGACGACCCTCACGGCCGCCATTACCAAGGTGCTGCACGACGCGTACCCGGACCTGAACGAGGCCTCGGCCTTCGACCAGATCGACAAGGCTCCTGAGGAGCGCCAGCGCGGTATCACCATCTCCATCGCGCACGTCGAGTACCAGACCGAGACGCGTCACTACGCCCACGTCGACTGCCCCGGTCACGCGGACTACATCAAGAACATGATCACGGGTGCGGCGCAGATGGACGGCGCCATCCTCGTGGTCGCCGCCACCGACGGCCCGATGCCGCAGACCAAGGAGCACGTGCTCCTGGCCCGCCAGGTCGGCGTTCCGTACATCGTCGTCGCCCTGAACAAGGCCGACATGGTGGACGACGAGGAGATCCTGGAGCTCGTCGAGCTCGAGGTCCGTGAGCTCCTCACCGAGTACGAGTTCCCGGGCGACGACGTTCCCGTCGTCAAGGTCTCCGCTCTGAAGGCGCTCGAGGGCGACAAGGAGTGGGGCAACTCCGTCCTCGAGCTCATGAACGCCGTCGACACCGCCATTCCGGAGCCGGAGCGCGACGTCGACAAGCCGTTCCTCATGCCGATCGAGGACGTCTTCACGATCACCGGTCGCGGTACGGTCGTCACCGGCCGTATCGAGCGTGGTGTCCTGAAGGTCAACGAGACCGTTGACATCATCGGCATCAAGCAGGAGAAGACCACCACCACGGTCACCGGCATCGAGATGTTCCGGAAGCTCCTCGACGAGGGCCAGGCCGGTGAGAACGTCGGTCTGCTCCTCCGTGGCATCAAGCGCGAGGACGTCGAGCGCGGCCAGGTCATCATCAAGCCGGGCTCGGTCACCCCGCACACCGAGTTCGAGGCGCAGGCCTACATCCTGTCCAAGGACGAGGGTGGCCGCCACACGCCGTTCTTCAACAACTACCGCCCGCAGTTCTACTTCCGTACGACGGACGTGACCGGCGTGGTGACCCTCCCCGAGGGCACCGAGATGGTCATGCCGGGTGACAACACCGAGATGAAGGTGGAGCTCATCCAGCCCGTCGCCATGGAGGAGGGCCTGAAGTTCGCCATCCGTGAGGGTGGCCGGACCGTGGGCGCCGGCCAGGTCACCAAGATCAACAAGTGAGTCTTCGGACTGGCTTGAGGGTCTGCTGACCTGAGTGGCTCGGAGGGGCCCGTACGACTTCGGTCGTGCGGGCCCCTTTGCTGTGCCCGGGTGCCGGATTACTCCTGTGGGTAGAGGGGCAGGCCGTCCGTCGCGATCGTCCAGTCGGCGATGGTCACGTCCTCGCCGTAGACGAAGTCCTTGCGGGTGGCGTACCTAGGGCCGTCAGGGGTGCTGTGGATGTCGGTGAGGACGGTGCCCGTGCCGGTGCGGGGGTCGAAGAGGGCGTAGACGGGGATGCCGATGAGGGGGTAGTCGCGCATCTTGGCCACCCAGTCGTTGTCCGGGTTGGAGCGGGAGACGACCTCGATGGCGGCGACCAGTGTGCGGGGGTCGAAGGAGCCCGGGACGTCCATGTCCTCCAGAGCGATCACCATCACGTCGGGGCGACGCATGATGCCCTCGGACTCGTCCTCCACATCGGGTTCGCCCGTGTGGGCCACGATCTCCTCCGGCATCACCTTTTCCAGGCGTCTCCGCAGGTGCAGGGTGGTCAGCTCGTGCGGACCCACGGGCGCCATCATGTCGTGGACGATTCCTTCCTTGCTGACCTCGAACTTGCCAGGCAGGGAGTCGTCCATGGACTGAACGAAGTCCCGCATGGCCCGATACCGGTGGGAGGCGCCCTGCTGCTCGTTCTCCGAGGCGGTGGTCATGGCGCTCGCTCCTCGTCTGTGCCCAGGGGCAAGGATCGTCGCTCTCATGCTAGGCGGCCTCCAGGAGACTGGATCGGCAATCGCGGCAGTGGCCGGGCTCGGGGGCGCGGAAGGCGCGGTCGCAGCCGTCGCAGGTCTGGAGCGGGTGACGGGCGGCCGGCGGGGGTGCGGATGCGCGGAACGGGGGCGGGGGTGGAAGTTGGGCTGTGAGGCGGTGTGCCAGGAGGGCGGCCGGGCGGTGGAGGGCCTCGGATGGGAGGTCGGTCGTCAGGGCGTGGCGTACGGCGGTGGGGGAGACGTCGCGTTCCAGCCAGGCGGCGACGCCGAGGGCGAGGTGGGCGACGTCGCGGGTGGAGAGGAGGAGGCGGGTGTCCTCGCGGTGGAGGCCTGTGAGGAGGTCCGTGGCCTGTTGGAGGAGGGCGGGTGCGGGGTAGGCCGGGTGCGGCACGGCCGGGAGGAGCTTGCTGCCGGGCGGCCTCCTCCGCTTCCTCGGGGCTGGTCGAGGGGCGTCCGTACGGCTGTGACCTGGCTGGTTGCAGGAGATCGTGCGGGTGATGATCCGGCCCCCGGGGACGCGTTCGCGCACGCGCCGTAGGTAGCCGTGGGCTTCCAGCTCGCGCAGGGCGGCGGCGATCCGGGTCGTGCCCTCCGGGAAGCGGGCGGCGAGGGTCTTGATGTCGACTCGGGCGCCCGCTGGGAGCGACTGGATGTGCGTGCCGAGCCCGATCGCGAGCAGTGACAGCTCCGGGTGCTGGGCGAGATGGTTGCCGATCACCGTGAAGCGGGCGGTGTGGCGGGTGTTGTCGTGAACCAGGCCGGCGTGGGGGTGCCGCCGGTTCGGGTGCTTCTTCCCCGTTACGGGGGTGTGGGCGTGCGAGGGCACGTTAGGGTTCTGCGTATCCATCAGGAAGTTGGAGCCTTCCTCGGTGGTCAGGCCCTCGCACTGGGATTGCCGTCCCGGCGAGGGCCGTCGCATGTCTGCGGTTGGTTGCGCTGAGCGTAGGGCAGGCAAGGGCTCCCGGATCCAGCTGAGTTGGCGATGTTCACTCGCGTGAGTGAGTGAGCGAGCGAGTGAGGCGGCGGCCTGGGCGGGAGGGGTGGGGCTTGGTGAGGTTCTTTCCTCCTCGTGGTCCTTGAGGGAGACGGCCTGCGGCACCGGAGCGCGAGGTGTGGGGACCCGGTGCTTCAGCTCAGAGGGTGAGTTCGGCCCAGACGGTCTTGCGGGGCGGCAGGCCCGGGGTGACGCCCCAGCGATCGGCGAGTGCGTCGACGAGGAGCAGGCCGCGGCCGGACTCGGACTCCGGAGCGGGGAGGCGGGGTGTCGGCAGCCGGTCGTCGCGGGTGTCCGTGACCTCGATGCGGAGGGTGTCGGCCACGACGTAGAGGAGCAGGCGGAAGTCGCGGCCGGGGATACGGGCGTGTGCCGCCGCGTTGGCCGACAGCTCTGCGATGACCTGCCTCGCCGGGTCCAACGGCAGTCCCCAGGAGCGCAGTTGTTCGGTGGCCAGGAGACGGGCCAGGCGGGCGCCGCGGGGGGTGGGAGACAGCTGGACGCTGAAGTTGCGGACAGGGGTGGTGAGTTCAGGGGGTTGTTGCTTCACGTCACTCAGAGTGGCTGTCCGTGCTTACAGTGAACAGTGACTCAGCGGGTGCGTACGGTAACTGTCCGGAGGCTGTCCGGTCGTGTCCGGGCTGTCGGGGCCGGGCGTACGGGTAGGGCGCTGGGCACGGTCGTACGACGGAAGGGTGCGGGATGACGGCGGTCGAGGCGGACGCGGGTCGGCTCAAGGGCGAGGCGGACGAGCCGGGTTGGGAGGTGGATCCGGACGACGAGTGGGGTGTCGCCGTCATCGCGACCGTCGGACGGCAGCTGAAGCTGCGGCGGGAGGCGGTGGGGATGCGGGCCGCCGAGTTCGGGACGGCGGTCGGGTACGGCGAGGACATGGTCTACAAGATCGAGGGCGGGAAGCGGATTCCCCGGCAGGACTATCTCGTCAGGGCGGACGAGGTGTTGGGGGCGGGTGGGCTGATTGCGGCGACGTGGGAGGACGTGAAGAGGGTTCGGTATCCCAAGAAGGTGCGGGAGCTGGCCAAGTTGGAGGGGCAGGCGGTTGAGATCGGGGTGTACGAAAGCATCAGCATCAACGGCCTGTTGCAGACCCCGGATCACGCGCGAGCCCTGTTCGAGTCCTGGCAGCCTGCGTACTCGCCGGACGAGGTGGAGCGTCTGGTGGCTGCGCGCACGGCCCGGCAGTCCGTGTTCGAGCGGTCGCCGGCGCCGTCGCTCAGCTTCGTCCAGGAGGAGGCGACGCTGCGGCGCCCGGTTGGGGGCACAATGGTCTGGCGTCAGCAGCTTGAGCACCTGCTGGAGGTGGGGCGGTTGCGAAACGTCAGGCTTCAGGTGATGCCGACGAGCAGCGAGGCCCACCAAGGTCTGAACGGGGGGATCGAGGTGCTGAAGTTCGGGGAGGGTACTGCGGTGGGCCGGTCCGACGGCGCCTTCAACGGGCGACCGACCACTGATCCGAAGCAGATCCGGATCCTCGAACTGCGGTATGGCACCATCCGAGCTCAGGCCCTTCCACCACGGGAGTCGCTGGCCTTCATTGAGCAACTGCTGGGAGAGACATGATCCGCAAGCCCTCGATCGGGGCCGCCTCCGAACTGGCGTGGTTCAAGAGCAGCTACAGCAGTGGCCCTGACGGCGACTCATGCGTCGAGATCGCGACCACTCCGGAGGTGATCCACGTCCGCGACTCAAAGCAGGCCGCCGGCCCCCGGCTCGCCCTCGCGCCGGAGGCCTGGTCGGACTTCGTGGCGTCCGTCTAGCCGTCGTTCCGCAGGACGCTCACCGCGCGGTCGAACGCGGAGTCGCGCTTCTTGGCGAACTCCTCCTTGGTGAAGACGGGTTCGGTGAGGTGGGGCGGGATGCCCGTGCCGTCGTACGTGTGGCCGGAGCGGTTGAGGAACTCCTCGTTCGGGAGGATGGCGGTCATGCCGCCCGGCAGGTGGCGCTCCATGACGTCGGAGAAGACGCCCTGCGTGGGCTGACCGACGCGGATCGTGCCGCCGGGGCGGTTGATGAGGGCCTGGGTGAAGGTCTCGCCCGCGCTGACGGTGGAGCCTCCGGTGAGTACGGCGATGGGGCCGGTGTAGCGGGGCCCGTCGGCCGGAACGACCCGGATGGGCTCGGGGCGGGTGTGCCGGCCAGGGTCGGTGGGGTGGTTGCGGGTGCGCTTGGCGTAGGCGACGTAGGGCTGGTCCGTGAGGCGCTCGGCGATGTGGATGCCGAGGGCGTCGGAGCCGCCGCCGTTGACGCGCAGGTCGATGATCAGGCCCTTGAGGCGCTGGGTGCGGTTCTTGGTGAGGATCGTGTCGAGGACCTTGTCAAGTTCGGCGAGGTGGGCGGCGTACGGGGCGTCCTCGGGGGTGTAGCCGCCGAAGCCGGAGATGCGGAGGTAGCCCTGGTCGGTGCCGCCGGGCAGGTCGGCGTAGGTGATCCGGCCGTTGGCGAAGTCCTGGCGGTACGGGGCGCCCTTGAGGTCCCGTTCGCCGATGAACTTCTTGACCTTGGTGTCCAGCTCCTGCGTGGGCATGTCGGTGCCGGGGCGGCCCTGGGCGAAGACCCGGTCTCCGTCCCGGACGGCGACGTGGGCGTCGTAGAGGG
The DNA here is from genome assembly GCF_030816955.1 of Streptomyces africanus. Classification (NCBI taxonomy): domain Bacteria; kingdom Bacillati; phylum Actinomycetota; class Actinomycetes; order Kitasatosporales; family Streptomycetaceae; genus Streptomyces; species Streptomyces africanus. Next base: position 5,241,967 of record NZ_JAUSYP010000001.1, read on the forward strand.
GGCGGACCATGTCGCTGAAGAGGGCGAAGAGTTCGCTGCGGGTGGTGTCGTCGTCGACCTTCGGGCGGTAGCGGTCCCGTACGGCCTGCCAGTCGATGTCCTTCGCCGCGAAGAAGGGGTAGTTCTCGGCGAAGGAGTGCCAGAAGACGTCGAAGGCGGTGCGGGGGTCCTTGGGTGTGGGGCGGGTGCAGTCGGCGGGGAGGGCGTGGATCCGCCGCAGGGTGCGGTGGCCGACGGAGCTGTCCGCGCCGAGGGAGGCACGGTTCTTGTTCGGTCCGGGGCGGACGGTGAGCACGGTGCCGTAGGCGGTCGTGTACGTGCCCGGGCCGGTGCGCCGGGCGGTGTCGCCCTTGAGGCAGCTGACCGATGTCGTCTGGAACTCCTGGAAGGTGTCGCCGTCCAGGGAGAGGACGGTGCCGTAGCCGTCCATGCGCCAGAGGCCCTCGGTACTCGGCTTGCCGGGCGTGGCGACGGCGGGTGCGGCCGCTGCTGCTGCGGCGAGGGACAGGGCGAGGGCGGTGGCTGTGACGGTACGCATGATGGGTCCCCGTTTTCGTGGTCGTGGGTCACTACGGTGACCGGGGGAGTGGGGGGCCGGCCATCCGGTGGGCTGGTGGACGGGGGTGGGGGCAGCCCCCCGACCAGTTCGCCACTGCCGGGCCGTAACACTGGGGCATGACTTCAGAACCGGTTCACGAAGACCTCGACCTGGACGCGATCGAGGAACTGTGTACGGCCGCGACCCCGGACCCGGTATTCGCCGCCAGGGCCAGGGAAGCGGTGCCGCGACTGGTGGCGGAGGTCAGGCGCCTGCGCTGGCTCGTCGAGTACGGGGCGTGTCCCACGGCCGGCACGACGGGCACGGAGTTCGTGCTTCCGCTCGACGAGGAGATGCTCGCGTACTTCCGCGAGATGGCGGACGTGCTGGTGGAGCGGGTCGGTATCTCCCGGGCGGAGGCGGTCGCGAGGATCAACGCGATGTACGGGACGCGGGAGTCGGCCGCCTGGGGTGTGGAGTTGATGGGCCACGAGCTGCCGGAGTACTGGGCGTACGGGACGTACTACAGCCCGGATCACCGACACCGCCTTCCGGTCGGAGACCCACTCGCCGACGTGGACATCGACTTCAGCACGCTCCCCGTGCGACCGGCGCCGCCGAAGGACTCACCGTTCTGGACGCTGGAGGAGTAATGGCACGATGAGCGCACGAGTGATCGAGTGATCGTGTGATCGAGCGAACGGGGAGGCCGACGTCATGGCCCGCTACATGGAGGCACTGACCGTCGAGAGGGGCGGGTTCCGGATCAAGGTGCCGGAGTCGTGGTGGGAGTTCGACGTACGGCCGGAGTCGCGGGACGACTCGATCCGGCGGATGGTGAACGAACGGGTGCGGCAGCGGCCGGAGTTGGAGCAGTACCGGGACACGTACGTCGACTTCCTGAAGAAGGCGGCTGCGGACGCTTGGAAGTCGGGCGCGATGTACTGCGGCTGCATGGCGGAGAGCTTCGGCGGGGACACGCCGATCACCGGCTCGGTGACCGTCTCCCTGGTCGGCGGCCGCAACGAGCGCGGTGAGCCGTTGTCGAACGACCCGGCCGTCATCGCGAGCCAGCTCGCCGTCAAGGAGGCCAAGCGGGAGGGCGACTCCTGGCGGAAGGTGACGACCGTCGACATCCCCGGAGTCGGCCCGGCCGCGCGGACGTTCGGTATCGAGGACATCGCCGTTCCCGGCGACGCGCTCAACCGCACGATCCGCGCTGTGCTGATGCAGACATACATCCCCGTGCCGGGCCAGGAGGGCAAGGTGGCCCTGGTGGCGGGCAGCAGCCAGGTCCTCGACCTCGCGGACTCCTTCTTCGACATCTTCGACGCGATCACGTCGACGTTCCGGTTCACGAGCTGACCTCCCTCTTCAGGAGGACGGCCGGGACAGCAGGAGAGCCGCCACAGTGCGCCTGGTGATCACCTCGCAGAAGACCGACACGCTGGACAGGTGGCAGCGCGTCTTCGAAGACTGCGGAGACGTCATCTGCCAGCGAGGGCTGAGGGCCGAGGCTCCGGTCGACGCGGTACTCATGGCCGGAATCTTCGCCCTCGAACGGTACGGCGGACGCCCCGGCGTCCAAGAGGCCCAGATCCTGGAGAACCGGCGGGGCGACGGCTGGCACAACCTCGTCATCGTGCCACCCGGCAGACCCATGACCAGGGACGCTCAGGGACACTGGAAAGTCCAGGCCGCATACGCGCACATTCAACCCGCCTATTTCGCGGCATCGCGCTCTTTTCGCGCAGTCGAGGAGTGGAATGCTCGCCACGTCGAGCGGCAGATCTCCGCGGTCGAGATCAACCTTCCCCTGATGGACATGGACAATCCGGTGGACGACTCAAGCCCGCAGTCCTTCAAGAAAGCGTTCAAGGCATATCGTGAGGGGCGCCTGGGTGACGGGTGAGCGCTTCGGCGGTGTACGTCGGCCCAGAAAGGGGACGGGCACATGCCGCTGATCAGGATGAAGGGCCAGCGCTGTCAGCACCAGCCGGGTGACATCTTCGTGCTGCAGCCGGAGGGGCGCGGGGTGCGTTTTGGTCGAATCGTGAAGACTGGGCAGAGTGGACCGGAGGGCCGGTTTCCCGGAGGGCTCCTCGCCTACGTGTATGACGTCCCTGCCAAGGCCGAGAAGCCGGACCCGCCGATGCTGACGCTGACACCAGACCGGTTGCTGATGCCGCCGTTCTTCACGGCGCCCTGGCCCTGGACCAAGGGTTACTTCAGGACTGTTGAGCACGAAGAGCTCAAGCCGGCCGACCTGCTGGCTCAGCACTGTTTCTTCGACCCCGCCCGCAGTGCCTACGTCGACGAGAACGACAAGGTGATCGCTGGCCGAACCGAACCCTGCGGTATGTTCGCCCTGGCCAATTTCGCCCTGCTCGAGAATCAGGTGGACGACGCCTTAGCCGGTCGGCTCGTACCGGCGCTATCACCGGAGGCATAGCAACCGACGCTGACGGCACCGAATCGGAGTAGATGTGATCTGGCCCGAGCTCGCCGAAGCGTTCCCCTCGGCGGAACTCCGTGACCCCGTAGATCCCGGCACCCTCGACCGCATCGAATCGGTCCTTGGTCAGCGGCTCCCGGATGACCTCCGCTCCTTTCTTCTGGGGAGCGATGGGCTGGCCGATGAATACGGCACCGACGTCATCTGGTCGGCCGAGCGGATCCTCGGCGACAATCTCTCCTTTCGCAGCGACGAAGAGTACGAGTCCCTGTACATGGAGTTCGATTCGCTCATGTTCTTCGGAGACAACGGCGGGGGAGACCAGTTCGCCTTCGTCCGGCGACCCGAGCGCCACGAGGTGTTCGTCTGGGACCATGAGACGGACAGCAGAATCCTCGTGGCACCGGGCCTGGAGGGCTACGTGCGCAGCGCGTTGGAGAGCGACGGCGAGGATTGGTATCGGTAGGGATACGGCTCATGGCGTCGGATCGTGACTGGGAGAGCGGCAAGGGCCTGCTGGGCATCGACGACCCCGCCGAGTGGGATGCCGCGTGGGAGCGCGGGGAGAGCCATCTCGGTACAGCGGCGATCGGGTTGGCGCTCCAGTGTTCGCTGGAGGAGGCCTCGCCTCGGATCGTGAGGGCGACGCAGTTGCCGCACCCTGATCAGCGGGGGTACGCGTTCACCGCGGCGGGTACCGCAGCGCGGCTGAACCGGGAGCTGACGCCGGAGTTGTACGCGGTGCTGCGCGTGGAGGGGCCCAAGGGCCTGGCCGAGGACGCCATCAACGACACGCTGACGTTCGTGCCGTTCCGCAAGCTGCCGCCGTGGTTCAAGTGGCGGTGGGTGCATGCGACGGTGCGGAACAAGGTGGAGGGCTGGTGGCTGCGGTTCGCGGACGCCGTCGGGGAGGCGTGGCGGGCTGGGCGCGGGCGTCGTTCCCGACACTGATCCTTTTCCCTACCGCCGCGTGAACCAGGTCGCCGTGACGTCATTGGCGAACGACCGGCGTTCCGTCACGGTGAAGAGCGTGGGGTCGAACGCCCCGTCGAACGCCGGGATACCGGCCCCGGCCACCACCGGATAGCTCTTGATGACCAGTCTGTCGATCTCAGGCAACAGAGACCCCGCGAGCCGACCGCCTCCGCACAGCCAGATGTCCTTCCCTTCTTCCGCCTTGAGCTTGCGGACGAGGTCGAGCGGGCTGTCGTCGACCACGGTCACCTCCGGGTCGGGGCCGGCCCCGAGCGTGCTCGACACCACGTACTGACGCAGGTGGGCGTACGGGCTGGTGATGCCCGCGTCCAGCACGGCGCGGTAGGTGCCCAGCCCCATCAGCACGGTGTCGAAGTGGAGGTTGGGCGCATCGGCTAAGCCGTGCGCGGCGCGCAGCGCGGTGGGGACAGTCTCGGGATAGCGCTCATTCATCCAGGCGCTGTAGGCGGCTGCCTGCTCATCGTCGCCTGCCGGGTAGAAGTCGAACTCTCCGCCGGGGTCGGCGATCCGGCCGTCGAGGGAGACGGCGACGTAATAGACGAGCTCTCGCATCGATGCAACTCCATTCGTAGTACTCTGCTCAGAGTGCTTTGAACGTAGTACTACAGCTGGAGTGGTGTCAATGGTGCGCAGGAATGACGAACGAAGGGCGACCCTCGTGGACGGCGCCATCGAGGTCCTGGCCAGGGAAGGCGCGCGCGGTCTGACGTTCCGGGCGGTGGATGCCGAGGCCGGTGTGCCCGCCGGTACGGCCTCCAACTACTTCGCCAACCGCGACGACCTGCTCACCCAGGCCGGCGCCCGTGTCTACGAGCGGCTTCAGCCCGACGAGGCGACCATCGCCCGGCAGCGGGCGAGCACGCGGGCGGGGGACCGGGAGACCTACGCGGCCCTGATGCGCGAACTCGTCGCCCGGATCAGCGACTTCCGGACGGGCTACCTCGCACTGCTCGAAATGCGCCTGGAGGCCACCCGGCGGCCACAGCTCCGGGCGGTTCTGACCGAACAGGTGCGTGCCGACCTCGGGGCCAATGTGGCCTACCACGAGGAATCCGGCCTGCCCGGGGACGCCACCGCCGTCCAGTTGCTGTACCTCACGCTCAACTGGCTGATCGTCGAGCAGCTCACGCTCCCGGACGTGCTCTCGGAGGCCGAGCGCGAACGACTTGTGACGGTCGCGGTCGAACGTCTGACGACGGGCCTTCCCGGCGCAGGCTGAGTGCCGCACGAACGAGGGAGGCCGCACCCCGAGAGGAAGGACCATGCCGCCGGCGGCCAGAATCGGGCCGTAGCGAGGAGGAACTATGCGCGTCGGTACTGGAGCTGTCCGCCTTGCCCCAGGCGGCGGTATCACCGGCACTCCGCGATTCGTCGTCTCGGGGTCCCTGGTTGTCGCGGGACCGTACACGAGCGGCGAGGAGCACGAGATGCACCTGCTCGCTACCCGGGGAGCGGGAAACTGGCAGGACTCCGCGGAGGACGAGTTCCGCTTCGACGCAGCCGAGGGCTTGCTCAAGAGCCTGCACTTGCAGGTTCCGTCAGGGACGAGGACAGTCGGTGAGGACTGCGAGGGCTGGTCGCTCGTTCCTTACGAGGTGACAGGGATGGAGCTGATTCAGGAGCAAGGATTCTCCGTCCCGCCCTGCACCACGAGCTTGATCACATCCACCGGCGACAAACTGCTGTGCACGACCGGTCGTTCGCCTTCTCCGGTCGCTGGTAGTAGGCGTCTTCGGGTCTGCCCCGACCTCGACCTGCTCTTTTCTCCGTCCAGTTACGTGGGGTGGATTCTCAGCAACGCTGCGACGCACATGAGCTCCGGGTGGGGGATGAGAGAGCCGAACGGCCCGGACGCCGAACTGGCTGTCTTCCTCGTGGAATACATGACTCTCGGTGGCGGATCCGTGGGTGACGCACTGGAGGACGGCGACACGGTTACTGCCGATGCGCTGCGAGCGCTCATGGAGCGCATCCGAGTGGACCGTGGCGCTGTCGAGGGGCGTTTGACCCTGAGAAGCTGCATCGCCGAGATTCTGGACTGGTACTCCTGATTTCACCTGGCTCCGCTGCATGCATGTGGCGCGCTCGGGTGGTGTGTGAGTGAGTGCTGATCAGGCGCGTGGCTGGTCCCCGCAGACCGATGAACTGCTGCGACGCGCGGACTGGCGGCCCGGTCGCACGTTCTGGCTGCGGCGTCGCCGAGCAACCCCGGGGTGATGCGCGGCGTCGCGCACAGGCACTGTTCGCGATGTGGAAGCTCACGTTTACCTCGAATGGTTGTGCCCTGTAAGTTCACGTGTGCCTACGGTTGTTGACGTTGGTGTGCGTCAACGCCAAGGTCGACCTTCCGCAGTGCAGCGCTCCGTGATGTGGAAAGGAGATCAGAGGTCCTGAACGGCTCCTGACTCCGAAAGACGGACCTGTCCCCGCGTACTGCACGCCGGACCACTACGGAACCTTTTACTAAGTTGGTGAATTCACAGGGTGATCCAGTAATGACAGGTTTTGACCTCACGGGGACCTCGGAGCCTTGGGTGGTCTTCGTGCCGGGCGGAGAGGCCGGGATCCGGCAGCAGCTGTCGCGGCTGGAAGCGAAGGGAGGACGCGTCCACCGCTTCGACTCCCGTGACCTGATGACCGAGGACGGGATCTACCGTTCGTTCGCTGAGGTTCTGCGATTCCCCGGGTACTTCGGCAGGAACTGGGACGCCTTGGTGGACTGCCTGGACGATCTGTGCGCTGAGGTGACCGGTGGAGTCGGGATCGTAGGGCTAATTAGCGACGCGGATCGACTCCTGGAAGCGGAACACTTCCCCCTCTTCGTGTCGGTCCTCTGTCAGGGGGCCCACCGTGCGAACTCGTCGGTCGATCTTGATGGCTTCCCCCTGGACCGGCCAGCGATCGTCGAACGCTTCGTTTTCGAGTTCCACGAATTCGATCACGAGAAGGTGGCGCGGCAGATTGATCAAAACGACCTGACTGTCACCACCGGGGAAACGTTCGTCGCTGCCGGGCTCAATCCTGAGAAATGGCGTTGACGTAAATGGTTGACGTAACTGAAGAACTGAGTCGGCTGTCCGACCTCGACAGGCTCACTGGTCAAGCCGTCGAAGCGGTTCTCGCCGCATCGGGCTGGGAAGGCGAGCGCAGGAATCCGGCGAAGGAATGGGCGACCACCTGGAGGCGGGGCGACGCCGGCACCTGGATACAGGGCGACGGGCCGGTGGAGGTGGAGTTCACCCTCTGGTTCCGCGAGGTCGCCGACGAGTGGCCCGACCCTGACGCGTACCTGGACGACTTGTACGACATCGCCGCCACCGAACTCCCGGCTGTCGTCTCCCAGCTCCAGTCCGGAGCGCTCGGAACTCGCCTCGAGGTGTCCGACGAGGACCTGACGGGCGGGGCGGACTTCACCGACCACACCGCCTGGAGGGTCTCCGGCAAGGTCCTTCTGGCAGGGGTCAAGCACGACGACACCGAAGCACCCGTGCAGCTCGTCGTCGTCCTGCGCGAGGGTGATGTACGTGCGTGCTGATCAGGCACGTGGTTGGTCCGCGCAGACCGATGAAGTGCTGCGGCGCGCGGGCTGGTGGCCCGGCCGTTCCGTGCCGACCGACACCTGGGAGTCGATCCTGCGTGAGCGCGGGTCCTGCGTGGCCCATGAAGCCGCGCGTCGGTTCCTCTCCGAATTCGGGGGTCTGGTGACGTACGGCTGGCCCGCCGACACGATCACCACGTCGTCGGCGATCCGTTTCGACCCCCTGAAGGCCAGTTGGCAGAGCGAGCGGTTCGCGTGGGCGAGCCGGGAAGCGGGGGCGTCCCTCTGTCCCGTTGGCACGGCCGACCAAGGTGCCAGCTTCCTCGGTATCACCGAGGACGGGGCACTCCACCTGGTAAGGGACCACGTGGAACAGCTGGCCGAGACCACCGACCGGGCGCTGGACCGCCTGGTCGAGGTGCAGGCGGCCCGGTCTGCCCTATGGACGCCAGGGGTACCAGCGGCCGAGCACGCGTTCTGGCGTCGACTGCACACCGCGGAGACCGGCCCGGACGCCGGACTGCGCTGGTCCGAGGAGGCGGACCGGGTGCTGCGGGCCGGCGGCTGGTTCCCGGGCCGGTCAGTTCCCACGCAGACCTGGGAGAGCATCCTTCTGCAGACCGGCGAGTTCGAGATCCACGATGCGGCACGGCGTTTCCTGGCGGAGTTCGGCGCCGTGGGCGTGTCCTACCGCGAGCCATGGGACCCGATGCCGTGGATGGAGTTCTCGCTGGACCCGCTGCTCGCCATCTGGGACGCGGAGATCATCGACGACCTCGCCGAGCAGGCGGGCGTCGACCTGTACCCCATCGGCATGCGCGACCGCGGGAACCAGCACCTGGCCATTGCGGAGGACGGCTCGGTCTACGCCGGCATGGACAGCGTCTGGCTGCTCGCCCACACACCCGACGAAGCCTTGCAGAAGCTCACCAGCAGGATCCGGCCGACCGGTACGTGACGCCCGGCTGCTGCTCGCTGCCGGCGGTGACAGCGGCCTGTGCCCTCTGGCCTTCCCGGGCCAGTACCGCGACGCCGAAACCGGCCTGCATTACAACCTGGCCCGCTACTACGACCCGGACACGGCGAGTTACCCCAGCCCCGACCCGCTCGGGCTGGTCCCTGCCCCCAACCACCACGCGTATGTCGGCAACCCACTTCGGTGGAGCGACCCGCTCGGCCTTGAGGGCGACGAGCCGATCCGCATCTACGACGACTCGACATTCGACAAGCATGGTTCGAGCAGCAGTTCGTCGGCCAAGGGAGAGATCGGTCGCGCTCCCACGGACGGCCAGGCCGCGCTGGACCGGTCCATCACGCGGGGCGATGGTAGCAACCCGGATGACTTCCGGCGCATCGGGCCTCGTACCCGTCGAGCGCTGTCAAGGAGAGCCACCTGACCAAGCTCGTCAGGGCCGGAATGATCAACAACAAGAAGAAGCAGAAGGTGCTTCCCCCTAAGTGCGACAACTGACAGGTGACGGGGACGGTTCGTTATGGCGTCCGACTTGGACTGGGAAAGCGGCGAAGGACTGTTGGGCATCGACGACCCGGCAGAGTGGGATGCCGCGTTCGAGCGTGGCGAAAAGCATCTCGGTACAGCGGCGATCGGTTTGGCCTTCAACTGTTCGCTGGAGGATGCGTCGCCTCGGATCGTCCGGGCGATGCAGCTACCGGATGCCGCTCAGCGCGGGTTCGCGTTCACCGCGGCGGGCACCGCGGCCCGGCTCAACGGCGCGTTGACGCCAGAGCTGTACGCCGCGCTGCGGGCGGAGGGCCCCGGCCGCAAGAGCATCGCCGAGAACGCCATCGACGACACCCTCGACTACGTGCCGTTCCGGCAGCTTCCGATGTGGCTCAAATGGCGCAAGATCGTGTCAAAGGTGCAGGACAAGCTGGAGACCTGGCGGCTGGAGTCCGTCTATGCCGTCAGTGACGCCTGGCGGGCCCTGCGCGGTCGGCGTTCATGAACCGGGCGGTGGGGGAAGAAATGACCGGGGCATCCCGAACAGGCACGGCTGTGATCGACCCCGGTCTGGGTTTCGGGGTCGGTGGCGTTTGATTCCTGCCACCGCCGGGGTAGTCTCTTCCGCCCGATTGGCGTCCGCCCTGCCCCGTATGGCAGACTGTCCGAGTTGCTCGGTCGAGTGTTGATGCTGCGCGCCTCCCGCCGGGAGGACCGGAAGCGAGTCCCACAGTACTCGTCGCCCTAACTGCCACACGGCAGCGCTGGGGCGGACGTACGGGAATCTTTCGGGAAGTGTCAGTGCGGCGCCGGCCAGGCACCCGGTGGGCTTTCGCCTCCGGCTCGCGGTACCGGAAGGGCCGTGTGCAATCCCGCAGGGATGTTCGAATAAGGGGCATCTGTGTCAGCGGGAGAGCGACACGCCCGACCGCGTGGGTCGGAGAGGGAAGGGAAATGGAACACCGGGTTCCAGAGCGTTACGAGAGACAGGACTACTGAGTAGCCATGGCGGGACAGAAGATCCGCATCCGGCTCAAGGCCTACGACCACGAGGTCATCGACAGCTCGGCGAAGAAGATCGTCGAGACGGTGACGCGTACTGGTGCGTCGGTCGCGGGCCCGGTGCCGCTGCCCACTGAGAAGAACGTGTACTGCGTCATCAAGTCGCCGCACAAGTACAAGGACTCGCGCGAGCACTTCGAGATGCGCACGCACAAGCGCCTGATCGACATCCTCGACCCCACCCCCAAGACCGTTGACTCTCTGATGCGACTCGACCTCCCGGCCGGTGTCGACATCGAGATCAAGCTCTGAGGCCGGTGATCTGAGAGATGGCTAAGCAGATCAAGGGCATCCTGGGCGAGAAGCTCGGCATGACGCAGGTGTGGGACGCGAACAACCGCGTCGTCCCGGTCACCGTCGTCAAGGCCGGCCCCAACGTCGTCACCCAGGTCCGTACGAACGATGTCGACGGCTACGAGTCCGTCCAGATCGCTTTCGGCGAGATCGACCCGCGCAAGGTGAACAAGCCCCTCAAGGGCCACTTCTCCAAGGCCGACGTCACCCCCCGTCGCCACCTCGTCGAGATCCGCACCGCGGACGCCTCCGAGTACACGCTGGGCCAGGAGATCACCGCTGAGGTGTTCGAGGCCGGCGTGAAGGTCGACGTGACCGGCAAGAGCAAGGGCAAGGGCTTCGCCGGTGTCATGAAGCGCCACAACTTCCGTGGCCTCGGCGCCGGACACGGCACCCAGCGCAAGCACCGCTCTCCCGGCTCCATCGGTGGCTGCGCCACCCCGGGCCGTGTGTTCAAGGGCCTCCGCATGGCGGGTCGCATGGGCAACGAGCGGGTCACCACCCAGAACCTGACCGTCCACGCCGTTGACGCGGAGAAGGGTCTGCTGCTCATCAAGGGCGCGGTTCCCGGTCCGAACGGCGGCCTCGTCCTGGTCCGCACCGCGGCCAAGGGGGCCTGAGGTAATGAGCACTGTTGACATCCTTTCGCCGGCGGGCGACAAGGCCGGTTCCGTCGAGCTCCCCGCGGAGATCTTCGACGTCGAGAAGGTCAGCATTCCGCTGATCCACCAGGTCGTCGTCGCACAGCTGGCCGCTGCCCGCCAGGGCACGCACAAGACCAAGACCCGTGGCGAGGTCCGCGGCGGTGGCAAGAAGCCCTACCGCCAGAAGGGCACCGGTCGCGCCCGTCAGGGCTCGACCCGCGCGCCGCAGTTCGCCGGTGGTGGCGTCGTGCACGGTCCCGTGCCGCGTGACTACTCGCAGCGGACGCCCAAGAAGATGAAGGCTGCCGCGCTGCGTCACGCCCTCACTGACCGGGCCCGTCACAACCGCATCCACGTCGTCTCCGGCGTGATCGAGGGCGAGACCCCCTCCACCAAGGCCGCCAAGAGCCTGTTCGGCAAGATCAGCGAGCGCAAGAACCTGCTCCTGGTCGTCGACCGCTCCGACGAGGCCGCGTGGCTGTCCGCCCGCAACCTGCCCCAGGTCCACATCCTGGAGCCGGGCCAGCTGAACACGTACGACGTTCTCGTCTCGGACGACGTGGTCTTCACCAAGGCCGCTTTCGAGTCCTTCGTCGCCGGCCCGAAGGCCAACGACACCGAAGGGAGCGAGGTCTGATGGCCATCCGTCACCCCGCTATCGCCTCGAAGGCCGCGAAGAAGGCCAAGGAGGCTCGCGTCAAGAAGGCGCGTCGCCACGCCACCGAGGGCAAGAACACCGTCGAGACCCCGCTGAGCAAGTCCTTCACGGACCCCCGTGACGTGCTGCTCAAGCCGGTCGTCTCGGAGAAGAGCTACGCGCTCCTCGACGAGGGCAAGTACACGTTCATCGTCGACCCGAGCGCCAACAAGACCCAGATCAAGCAGGCCGTTCAGTCGGTCTTCTCGGTCAAGGTCACCGGGGTCAACACGATCAACCGCCAGGGCAAGCGCAAGCGCACCAAGACCGGTTTCGGTCAGCGTGCCGGCTCCAAGCGCGCGATCGTGACCCTCGCCGAGGGCGACCGTATCGACATCTTCGGCGGTCCGACCGCGTAAGCGGTCAGGATCGTCCGGAATCGGACGAGGACTGAGAAATGGGTATCCGCAAGTACAAGCCGACGACTCCTGGCCGTCGTGGTGCCAGCGTCGCCGACTTCGTCGAGGTCACGCGGTCCACGCCGGAGAAGTCGTTGGTCCGCCCCCTGCACAGCAAGGGTGGCCGTAACAACTCCGGTCGTGTGACCGTCCGCCACCAGGGTGGTGGCCACAAGCGCGCCTACCGCGTGATCGACTTCCGTCGTCACGACAAGGACGGCGTGCCGGCGAAGGTCGCGCACATCGAGTACGACCCCAACCGCACCGCGCGCATCGCGCTGCTGCACTACGCGGACGGCGAGAAGCGCTACATCCTCGCGCCGCGTGGCCTGTCGCAGGGCGACCGCGTCGAGAACGGTCCCGGGGCCGACATCAAGCCGGGCAACAACCTTGCCCTCCGGAACATCCCGGTCGGTACCACGCTGCACGCCATCGAGCTGCGTCCGGGCGGCGGCGCGAAGTTCGCCCGCTCCGCCGGCGCCTCGGTGCAGCTGCTCGCGAAGGAGGGCTCGATGGCCCACCTCCGCATGCCGTCCGGTGAGATCCGCCTGGTCGACCAGCGCTGCCGCGCCACGGTCGGCGAGGTGGGCAACGCCGAGCAGAGCAACATCAACTGGGGCAAGGCCGGCCGCAAGCGCTGGCTGGGCGTCCGCCCGACCGTGCGTGGTGTGGTCATGAACCCGGTTGACCACCCGCACGGTGGTGGTGAGGGCCGTACCTCCGGTGGTCGCCACCCGGTGTCCCCGTGGGGCAAGAAGGAAGGCCGTACTCGTTCGCCCAAGAAGGCGTCGAACAAGTACATCGTCCGCCGCCGCAAGACGAACAAGAAGCGCTAGGAGCGGGTTTAGATGCCGCGCAGTCTCAAGAAGGGGCCCTTCGTCGACGACCACCTGATCAAGAAGGTGGACGCCCAGAACGAAGCCGGCACCAAGAACGTCATCAAGACCTGGTCCCGTCGCTCCATGATCGTGCCGGCCATGCTCGGCCACACGCTCGCGGTGCACAACGGCAAGACCCACATTCCGGTGTTTGTCACCGAGTCGATGGTCGGCCACAAGCTCGGCGAGTTCTCGCCGACGCGCACCTTCCGGGGTCACGTCAAGGACGACCGGAAGTCGAAGCGCCGCTAAGCGCGGGGTGGAATGACCATGACAGACACTGGAAGGACAACCATGGAAGCCAGGGCCCAGGCGCGGTACATCCGCGTCACGCCCATGAAGGCCCGCCGAGTGGTGGACCTCATCCGTGGCCTGAACGCCACGGAGGCTCAGGCGGTCCTGCGTTTCGCCCCGCAGGCCGCGAGCGTGCCGGTCGGCAAGGTGCTGGACAGCGCCATCGCCAACGCCGCGCACAACTACGACCACACCGATGTCGACAGCCTCTACATCTCCGAGGCCTACGTCGACGAGGGCCCGACCCTGAAGCGGTTCCGTCCGCGTGCCCAGGGCCGTGCCTACCGGATCCGCAAGCGGACCAGCCACATCACCGTGGTCGTCAGCAGCAAGGAAGGAACCCGGTAATGGGCCAGAAGGTAAACCCGCACGGGTTCCGGCTCGGCGTTACGACCGACTTCAAGTCGCGCTGGTACGCCGACAAGCTGTACAAGGACTACGTCAAGGAAGACGTCGCCATCCGTCGGATGATGACGTCCGGCATGGAGCGCGCCGGCATCTCCAAGGTCGAGATCGAGCGCACCCGTGACCGTGTGCGTGTGGACATCCACACCGCTCGTCCGGGCATCGTCATCGGCCGCCGCGGCGCCGAGGCCGACCGTATCCGCGGTGACCTCGAGAAGCTCACCGGCAAGCAGGTCCAGCTGAACATCCTCGAGGTCAAGAACCCCGAGACCGACGCTCAGCTGGTTGCCCAGGCCGTCGCCGAGCAGCTCTCCTCCCGCGTCTCCTTCCGCCGCGCCATGCGTAAGAGCATGCAGTCGGCGATGAAGGCCGGCGCCAAGGGCATCAAGATCCAGTGCGGTGGCCGCCTCGGTGGCGCCGAGATGTCCCGCTCGGAGTTCTACCGCGAGGGCCGTGTGCCCCTGCACACGCTCCGCGCGAACGTGGACTACGGCTTCTTCGAGGCCAAGACGACCTTCGGCCGCATCGGTGTGAAGGTCTGGATCTACAAGGGCGACGTCAAGAACATCGCCGAGGTCCGCGCCGAGAACGCCGCTGCCCGTGCGGGTAACCGCCCGGCCCGCGGCGGTGCCGACCGCCCGGCCCGTGGTGGCCGCGGTGGCGAGCGGCGCGGTCGCAAGCCGCAGCAGGCTGCCGGCGCCGAGGCCCCCAAGGCCGAGGCTCCCGCGTCCGCCGCTCCGGCTGAGAGCACCGGAACGGAGGCCTGACCGACATGCTGATCCCCCGTAGGGTCAAGCACCGCAAGCAGCACCACCCCAAGCGCAACGGCATGTCCAAGGGTGGCACGCAGGTTGCGTTCGGCGAGTACGGCATCCAGGCGCTGACCCCGGCCTATGTGACGAACCGCCAGATCGAGGCCGCTCGTATCGCCATGACGCGTCACATCAAGCGTGGTGGCAAGGTCTGGATCAACATCTACCCGGACCGCCCCCTCACCAAGAAGCCGGCCGAGACCCGCATGGGTTCCGGTAAGGGCTCGCCGGAGTGGTGGGTGGCCAACGTCAAGCCCGGACGCGTGATGTTCGAGCTGTCGTACCCCAACGAGAAGATCGCGCGCGAGGCCCTGACCCGTGCGGCTCACAAGCTGCCGATGAAGTGCAAGATCGTCAAGCGCGAGGCAGGTGAAGCGTGATGTCGGCCGGTACCAAGGCGTCCGAGCTGCGCGAGCTGGGCAACGAGGAGCTGCTCAACAAGCTCCGCGAGGCCAAGGAAGAGCTGTTCAACCTCCGCTTCCAGGCGGCGACGGGCCAGCTCGAGAACCACGGTCGGCTCAAGGCCGTCCGCAAGGACATCGCGCGGATCTACACCCTGATGCGTGAGCGCGAGCTGGGCATCGAGACGGTGGAGAGCGCCTGATGAGCGAGAGCAACGTGACTGAAGAGACCAAGACGGACCGCGGATTCCGCAAGACCCGTGAGGGTCTGGTCGTCAGCGACAAGATGGACAAGACCGTCGTCGTCGCCGTCGAGGACCGCGTCAAGCACGCGCTGTACGGCAAGGTCATCCGCCGTACGAACAAGCTCAAGGCGCACGACGAGCAGAACGCCGCCGGCGTCGGCGACCGGGTTCTCCTGATGGAGACCCGTCCGCTCTCGGCGACGAAGCGCTGGCGCGTCGTGGAGATCCTCGAGAAGGCGAAGTAACCAAGCGGGGGGCGTGAGCCCCCTGCTGACCCCCGCCGGGGGCGGCCATGCGGCCCCCGGTGTGGGTTTTCGCCCGCAGAGGCCTAAGTAATTCCTTCGGGGGCTACCCCGCAGGACAGTTCCGCCAGGCTCGCAGGTGCGTCCCGAAAGGGCCCTGCGGGAACCGGCAGACAACCAGGAGATAGACGTGATCCAGCAGGAGTCGCGACTGCGTGTCGCCGACAACACGGGTGCGAAGGAGATCCTCTGCATCCGTGTGCTCGGCGGCTCCGGTCGCCGCTACGCGGGTATCGGTGACGTCATCGTCGCCACCGTCAAGGACGCGATCCCCGGTGGCAACGTGAAGAAGGGTGACGTCGTCAAGGCGGTCATCGTTCGCACCGTCAAGGAGCGCCGCCGTCCGGACGGCTCGTACATCCGCTTCGACGAGAACGCCGCCGTCATTCTGAAGAACGACGGCGACCCTCGTGGCACCCGTATCTTCGGCCCGGTCGGCCGTGAGCTGCGCGAGAAGAAGTTCATGAAGATCATCTCCCTCGCGCCGGAGGTGCTGTGAGCATGAAGATCAAGAAGGGCGACCTGGTCCAGGTCATCACCGGTAAGGACAAGGGCAAGCAGGGCAAGGTCATCGCGGCCTTCCCCCGTGAGGACCGTGTCCTGGTCGAGGGTGTCAACCGGGTCAAGAAGCACACCAAGGCCGGTCCGACGGCTCGCGGTTCGCAGGCCGGCGGCATCGTCACCACCGAGGCGCCGATCCACGTCTCCAACGTCCAGCTGGTCGTGGAGAAGGACGGCAACAAGGTCGTGACCCGCGTCGGTTACCGCTTCGACGACGAAGGCAACAAGATCCGCGTTGCCAAGCGGACGGGTGAGGACATCTGATGACGACCACCACCACTCCGCGACTGAAGCAGAAGTACCGTGAGGAGATCACGGGCAAGCTGCGTGACGAGTTCAAGTACGAGAACGTCATGCAGATCCCCGGTCTCGTCAAGATCGTGGTCAACATGGGTGTGGGCGACGCCGCCCGCGACTCCAAGCTGATCGAGGGAGCCATCCGCGACCTCACCACGATCACCGGTCAGAAGCCGGCCGTCACCAAGGCCCGCAAGTCCATCGCGCAGTTCAAGCTGCGTGAGGGCCAGCCGATCGGTGCCCACGTCACGCTCCGTGGCGACCGCATGTGGGAGTTCCTGGACCGCACCCTGTCGCTCGCGCTGCCGCGCATCCGCGACTTCCGCGGCCTGTCCCCCAAGCAGTTCGACGGCCGTGGCAACTACACCTTCGGTCTCACGGAGCAGGTCATGTTCCACGAGATCGACCAGGACAAGATCGACCGCGTCCGGGGTATGGACATCACCGTGGTCACCACGGCGACCAACGACGCTGAGGGCCGCGCGCTCCTTCGTCACCTCGGCTTCCCCTTCAAGGAGGCGTGAGCGAGATGGCGAAGAAGGCTCTGATTGCCAAGGCTGCTCGCAAGCCCAAGTTCGGTGTGCGTGGCTACACCCGCTGCCAGCGCTGCGGCCGCCCGCACTCCGTGTACCGCAAGTTCGGCCTGTGCCGCGTGTGCCTTCGTGAGATGGCTCACCGTGGCGAGCTGCCGGGCGTGACCAAGAGCTCCTGGTAATCCCCCCTATCAGGGATTAGCAGGGCTCTCGGTAAGCATCTGGGGCGGCAGGACGTCCAGCTCACATGCCTTAGGCTTGTGGGGTTGGGCGTCTGCCGCCGCCCTTACGACTTACTACGCCGTAGGTCCACCGCGCCGCACCCGTCCCGTCTCGGATCGGGGAGAGGGATGGCGCACCAGGAAACCCCGGCGAGAGAGGCCGAAGGCCAATTCATGACCATGACTGATCCGATCGCAGACATGTTGACGCGTCTGCGGAACGCGAACTCGGCGTACCACGACTCCGTGGCGATGCCGCACTCGAAGATCAAGTCGCACATCGCAGAGATCCTCCAGCAGGAGGGCTTCATCACGGGCTGGAAGGTCGAGGACGCCGAGGTCGGCAAGAACCTCGTCCTGGAGCTGAAGTTCGGCCCCAACCGTGAGCGCTCCATCGCGGGCATCAAGCGGATCTCCAAGCCCGGTCTCCGGGTGTACGCGAAGTCCACCAACCTGCCGAAGGTGCTGGGCGGCCTGGGCGTGGCCATCATCTCCACGTCCCACGGTCTCCTGACCGACAAGCAGGCGCAGAAGAAGGGCGTGGGTGGGGAAGTCCTCGCCTACGTCTGGTAGTTCGGGAACGGAGGAGAGACAACATGTCGCGTATCGGCAAGCTCCCCATCCCGGTTCCCGCCGGCGTGGACGTCACCATCGACGGCCGTACGGTCGCGGTCAAGGGCCCCAAGGGCGAATTGACCCACACCGTCATCGCGCCGATCGACATCGCCAAGGCCGAGGACGGCACCCTTCAGGTGCTGCGGCCCAACGACGAGCGGCAGAGCAAGGCCCTGCACGGCCTGTCCCGCACGCTGGTGGCGAACATGATCACCGGTGTGACCCAGGGATACGTCAAGAAGCTCGAAATCAGCGGTGTCGGCTACCGCGTCGTGGCGAAGGGCTCCAACCTGGAGTTCTCCCTCGGCTACAGCCACCCGATCCTGGTCGAGGCCCCCGAGGGCATCACCTTCAAGGTGGAGTCCCCGACCCGTTTCTCGGTCGAGGGCATCGACAAGCAGAAGGTCGGCGAGGTTGCGGCCAACATCCGCAAGCTGCGCAGGCCCGACCCGTACAAGGCCAAGGGCGTCAAGTACGAGGGCGAAGTCATCCGCCGCAAGGTCGGAAAGGCGGGTAAGTAAGCCATGGCATACGGACAGAAGATCCTTAAGGGCGACGCCTACAAGCGCGCCGCGATCAAGCGCCGCCACATCCGGATCCGTAAGCACATCAACGGTACGGCGGAGCGTCCGCGTCTGGTCGTTACCCGCTCGAACCGCCACATCGTGGCCCAGGTGATCGACGACATCAAGGGTCACACCCTTGCGTCGGCGTCCACCCTGGACACCTCGATCCGCGGTGGTGAGGGCGACAAGTCCGCGCAGGCCAAGCAGGTCGGCGCCCTGGTCGCCGAGCGCGCCAAGGCCGCCGGTGTCGAGGCCGTCGTGTTCGACCGTGGTGGTAACCAGTACGCGGGGCGCATCGCCGCCCTGGCGGACGCCGCCCGCGAGGCCGGACTCAAGTTCTGAGTCCTGGTTCCGTAGCTAGCGGAGACAGAGAGAGGTAATTCCAATGGCTGGACCCCAGCGCCGCGGTGGCGGTGCCGGTGGCGGCGAGCGGCGGGACCGGAAGGGCCGTGACGGCGGCGCAGCTGCCGCCGAGAAGACCGCGTACGTTGAGCGCGTTGTCGCGATCAACCGCGTCGCCAAGGTTGTGAAGGGTGGTCGTCGCTTCAGCTTCACCGCGCTGGTCGTGGTGGGCGACGGTGACGGCACCGTGGGTGTCGGATACGGCAAGGCCAAGGAGGTGCCGGCCGCCATCGCCAAGGGCGTTGAGGAGGCCAAGAAGCACTTCTTCAAGGTCCCCCGCATCCAGGGCACCATCCCGCACCCGATCACGGGTGAGAAGGCTGCCGGCGTCGTTCTCCTCAAGCCGGCTTCGCCGGGTACCGGTGTTATCGCCGGTGGTCCCGTGCGTGCCGTCCTGGAGTGCGCCGGTATCCACGACGTGCTGTCGAAGTCGCTCGGCTCGTCGAACGCGATCAACATCGTGCACGCGACCGTGGAGGCCCTGAAGGGCCTGCAGCGTCCCGAGGAGATCGCGGCTCGCCGTGGTCTGCCGCTCGAGGACGTCGCTCCCGCGGCTCTGCTGCGTGCGCGTGCCGGGGCTGGTGCTGCGTAATGGCTCAGCTCAAGATCACGCAGACGAAGTCGTACATCGGCAGCAAGCAGAACCACCGTGACACCCTGCGCTCCCTTGGTCTCAAGGGCATCAACACGCAGGTCGTCAAGGAGGACCGCCCCGAGTTCCGCGGCATGGTGCACACCGTCCGCCACCTCGTGACGGTCGAGGAGGTCGACTGATCATGGCGGAGAACAACCCGCTCAAGATCCACAACCTCCGTCCCGCCCCGGGCGCCAAGACCGCCAAGACCCGTGTCGGTCGTGGTGAGGCGTCGAAGGGTAAGACGGCCGGTCGTGGTACCAAGGGCACGAAGGCCCGCTACCAGGTTCCGGAGCGCTTCGAGGGTGGCCAGATGCCCCTCCACATGCGTCTCCCGAAGCTGAAGGGCTTCAAGAACCCGTTCAAGACCGAGTACCAGGTCGTGAACCTCGACAAGCTGGCCTCCCTCTACCCCGAGGGTGGCGAGGTCACCGTCGAGTCGCTGGTGGCCAAGGGCGCTGTTCGCAAGAACAGCCTCGTCAAGGTCCTCGGCCAGGGCGAGATCTCCGTGGCGCTGCAGGTGACGGTCGACGCCGTCTCCGGCTCGGCCAAGGAGAAGATCACCGCCGCCGGCGGTACCGTCACCGAGCTCGTCTGAACACCACAGGCGTCTCGATGACCTGAGCGATCCCGACCGGGGATATCCCACAAATGGGGTATCCCCGGTCGGTCGTTCCAAGGGGGCAGTCTCGCCGGTAAGGTGGCCTGCACTGCCCACTTTTCACAGGGTGCTGCACTTCGGGCACTCTGAGCGGCAGCTGCCCGTTACTTATTCGTCGAACCTCAAGACCGTCACCCTTGACGCAGTTGCGCGGGGGTCGCAGGAGGCACCGTGCTCACCGCGTTCGCCCGGGCGTTCAAGACGCCCGACCTGCGCAAGAAGCTGCTCTTCACGCTCGGCATCATCGTGGTCTACCGGGTCGGTACGCACATCCCGATCCCGGGCGTCGACTACCGGAACGTCCAGACCTGTATCGACAATGCCCAGGCCAACCAGGGCCTGTTCGGTCTGGTCAACATGTTCAGCGGCGGCGCGCTGCTGCAGATCACGATCTTCGCGCTGGGCATCATGCCGTACATCACGGCGAGCATCATTCTGCAGCTGCTGACCGTGGTGATTCCGCGCCTGGAAGCCCTGAAGAAGGAGGGCCAGGCCGGTACGGCGAAGATCACGCAGTACACCCGTTACCTGACGGTGGCCCTCGCCATCCTTCAGGGCACCGGCCTCGTCGCCACCGCCCGCAGCGGCGCTCTGTTCCAGGGCTGCCCGGTGGCCAGCCAGATCGTCCCGGACCAGTCGATCTTCGTCACCATCACCATGGTCATCACCATGACCGCCGGTACGGCGTTCGTGATGTGGCTCGGCGAGCTCATCACCGACCGCGGCATCGGCAACGGCATGTCGATCCTGATGTTCATCTCGATCGCCGCCACCTTCCCGTCCGCCCTGTGGGCCATCAAGGAGCAGGGCTCCCTGGCCGACGGCTGGATCGAGTTCGGCACCGTCATCGCGGTCGGCCTCGTCATGGTCGGCCTGGTGGTCTTCGTCGAGCAGGCCCAGCGCCGCATCCCCGTTCAGTACGCCAAGCGCATGATCGGCCGACGTTCCTACGGTGGTACGTCCACGTACATCCCGCTGAAGGTGAACCAGGCGGGTGTGATTCCCGTCATCTTCGCCTCGTCGCTGCTCTACATCCCGGCGCTGATCGCCCAGTTCGCCGGAGGCACCTCGGGCTGGAAAACCTGGATCGAGCAACACTTCGTCAAGGGCGACCACCCGTACTACATCATTTCGTACTTCCTGCTGATCGTTTTCTTCGCATTCTTCTACGTCGCGATCTCCTTCAACCCCGAGGAAGTCGCCGACAACATGAAGAAGTATGGTGGCTTCATCCCGGGCATCCGGGCTGGCCGACCGACCGCTGAGTACCTGAGCTACGTGCTCAACCGGATCACCTGGCCGGGTTCGCTGTACCTGGGTCTGATCGCTCTCGTGCCGACGATGGCGTTGGTTGGTTTCGGGGCAAACCAGAACTTCCCGTTCGGCGGCACCAGCATCCTGATCATCGTGGGTGTCGGTCTCGAGACGGTGAAGCAGATCGAGAGCCAGCTCCAGCAGCGCAATTACGAAGGGTTCCTCCGCTGATGCGTATCGTCCTCGTCGGGCCGCCGGGTGCCGGTAAGGGAACGCAGGCCGCGTTCCTGGCCAAGAACCTGTCGATCCCGCACATCTCCACGGGCGACCTGTTCCGGGCCAACATCAGCCAGCAGACGGAACTCGGCAAACTGGCGAAGTCCTACATGGACGCGGGCAATCTCGTGCCCGACGAGGTCACCATCGCGATGGCGAAGGACCGCATGGAGCAGCCGGACGCCGAGAACGGCTTCCTGCTGGACGGCTTCCCGCGCAACGTCTCCCAGGCCGAGGCGCTCGACGAGCTGCTCGAGACCGAGAGCATGCAGCTCGACGCGGTGCTGGACCTGGAGGTCCCCGAGGACGAGGTGGTCAAGCGGATCGCCGGCCGCCGCATCTGCCGCAACGACTCCTCGCACGTCTTCCACGTGACGTACAAGCAGCCGGCCAAGGAAGGCGTCTGCGACGTCTGCGGTGGCGAGCTGTACCAGCGGGACGACGACTCCGAGGAGACGGTGCGGACGCGCCTGGAGGTCTACCACACGCAGACCGAGCCGATCATCGACTACTACAAGGCCCAGGGCCTGGTGGTCACGATCTCCGCGCTCGGCAAGGTGGAGGACGTCACGACGCGCGCCATGGAGGCGCTCAAGCGTGGCGAGGACGACAAGTAGTCGTTCGTGCGCAGCTACGGCCGCGGTTCCCCTCGGGGGCCGCGGCTGCTGTGTGGACGGGGCCGTCGCCCGGCCCCGTATCGTTGAAGGCGTTCACCGTCGCCGAAGGTCCAGAAAGGCCGTAGCCCCCATGGTGCAGATCAAGACCCCCGAGCAGATCGCCAAGATGCGTGAGGCGGGGCTGGTCGTCGCGGCCATTCACGCGGCGACCCGCGAAGCCGCCGTGCCAGGGGCCACGACGAAGGATCTGGACCAGGTCGCCCGCAAGGTGCTCGCCGAGCACAACGCCAAGCCGAACTTCCTCGGCTACGGCGGCTTCCCCGCGACCATCTGCACCTCGGTGAACGAGGTCGTCGTTCACGGCATCCCCTCCGACGACGTCGTCCTCAAGGACGGGGACGTCATCTCCATCGACTGCGGCGCGATCATCGACGGCTGGCACGGCGACGCCGCGTACACGGCCTTCGTGGGCTCCGGTCACGCCCCGGAGCTGGTCGAGCTCTCCCGGGTGACCGAGGAGTCGATGTGGGCCGGCATCGCGGCCATGAAGCAGGGCAACCGGCTGGTCGACGTCTCCCGGGCGATCGAGACGTACATCCGCCGCCAGCCCAAGCCCGGCGGCGGCCGGTACGGGATCATCGAGGACTACGGCGGCCACGGCATCGGCACCGAGATGCACATGGACCCGCACCTGCTGAACTACGTCGACCGCCGGCGCGGCAAAGGCCCGAAGCTGGTGCCGGGCTTCTGCCTCGCGATCGAGCCCATGGTCTCGCTCGGCACGCCGAAGACCGAGGTCCTCCAGGACGACTGGACGGTCGTCACCACGGACGGCACGTGGTCGTCCCACTGGGAGCACTCCGTCGCTCTGACGGAGCAGGGGCCGCTCGTGCTCACGGCTCCCGACGGGGGCAAGGCCAAGCTGGCGGAGCTCGGTATCGTCGCTGCTCCGGATCCGCTGGGCTGAGCGCCTTCCCGCGCCCCTTCGGGGCGCGCATAAGGATCTCTCTACCGGGGCAGACTCTCGATTCGTGTTTCCGAGGGCCCTGACGTAGACTGACTCGTCGGCTCTTGTGCATCCGCATGTCTGCATGCGCTCGCACTGAGTCGATCAAGGTAGTCGATTCGAAGGGCGAAGCGTGGCCAAGAAGCAAGGTGCCATCGAGATCGAGGGCACTGTCGTCGAGTCTCTTCCGAACGCCATGTTCAAGGTCGAGCTCCAGAACGGCCACCAGGTCCTGGCACACATCAGCGGCAAGATGCGTATGCACTACATCCGCATCCTCCCTGACGACCGGGTCGTGGTGGAGCTGTCTCCGTACGACCTGACGCGTGGCCGGATCGTCTACCGCTACAAGTAGATCTTGCCCGCGCCCCGGCTTCCGGGGTGGTGGCACTGACCCGGAGAACCTCACCCATGAAGGTCAAGCCGAGCGTCAAGAAGATCTGCGACAAGTGCAGGGTGATCCGCCGTCACGGCCGGGTCATGGTCATCTGCGACAACCCGCGCCACAAGCAGCGCCAGGGCTGACGCACGACCGATCCCTCTGCCTTCCTCGCAGGGATTCGCGCGACGCAAGCTGAATATGTTCATACGCAGGACCCGGACCTTCGGGTCTGACACCCCCGGTCGGAGGCCGGGGACCCAGTTCGTACCTCATACGGCGGCTGGGAGTCGGTTCTGCGGAAGACCTCCGTCAAGTAACTGGAGCCATTGAATGGCACGCGTTTCCGGTGTTGACATCCCGCGCGACAAGCGCGTGGAGATCGCCCTCACCTACGTGTTCGGCATTGGCCGGACCCTCTCGCAGCAGACGCTGGCCGCCACCGGCGTCGACCCGAACACCCGCGTTCGCGACCTCTCCGAGGAGCAGCTCGTCGCGATCCGCGAGTTCGTCGACAACAACATCAAGACCGAGGGTGACCTCCGTCGCGAGATCCAGGCCGACATCCGCCGCAAGGTCGAGATCGGTACCTACCAGGGTCTGCGTCACCGCCGCGGCCTGCCCGTCCGCGGTCAGCGCACCAGCACCAACGCCCGCACCCGCAAGGGCCCGCGTCGCGCCATCGCCGGCAAGAAGAAGCCGGGCAAGAAGTAGTCCTCAGCGGACGCTCGTCAGCGGTCTTCGCTGCAGGACCGACCACCTCCCGTAGGAGTTATAGATGCCCCCCAAGGGTCGTCAGGGCGCTGCCAAGAAGGTGCGCCGCAAGGAAAAGAAGAACGTCGCTCACGGCCACGCGCACATCAAGAGCACGTTCAACAACACGATCGTCTCGATCACGGACCCGTCCGGCAACGTGATCTCCTGGGCCTCCGCCGGCCACGTCGGCTTCAAGGGCTCCCGGAAGTCCACGCCGTTCGCCGCGCAGATGGCCGCCGAGTCGGCTGCCCGCCGCGCCCAGGAGCACGGCATGCGCAAGGTCGACGTGTTCGTCAAGGGCCCGGGTTCCGGTCGTGAGACCGCCATCCGTTCGCTCCAGGCGACCGGTCTCGAGGTCGGCTCCATCCAGGACGTCACCCCGACCCCGCACAACGGCTGCCGCCCGCCGAAGCGCCGCCGCGTCTGACGCGACGCCTTCGGGTTCTCGGTTTTCGGGCGGTACGGCTCCGTAAAAGGGCCGTATCGCCCGTACCCTTGCAGTACCCGTCCCTTTTCGTCGGGGACGGTCGAGTCGGGCGTCATATAGCGGGCGCCCCCGACTGAAGGATCTGATCCACACATGCTGATCGCTCAGCGTCCCTCGTTGACCGAAGAGGTCGTCGACGAGTTCCGCTCCCGGTTCGTGATCGAGCCGCTGGAGCCGGGCTTCGGTTACACCCTCGGCAACTCCCTCCGCCGGACCCTCCTCTCCTCGATCCCGGGTGCGGCGGTCACGTCCATCCGCATCGACGGTGTCCTGCACGAGTTCACCACCGTGCCGGGCGTCAAGGAGGACGTCACCGACCTGATCCTCAACATCAAGCAGCTGGTCGTCTCCTCGGAGCACGACGAGCCGGTCGTGATGTACCTGCGCAAGCAGGGCCCGGGTCTGGTCACCGCCGCCGACATCGCGCCCCCGGCCGGTGTCGAGGTGCACAACCCCGACCTCGTCCTCGCCACGCTCAACGGCAAGGGCAAGCTGGAGATGGAGCTGACGGTCGAGCGCGGCCGCGGTTACGTCTCCGCCGTGCAGAACAAGCAGGTCGGCCAGGAGATCGGCCGGATCCCGGTCGACTCGATCTACTCGCCGGTGCTCAAGGTCACGTACAAGGTCGAGGCCACGCGTGTCGAGCAGCGGACCGACTTCGACAAGCTGATCGT
Source organism: Streptomyces africanus (assembly GCF_030816955.1). Classification (NCBI taxonomy): domain Bacteria; kingdom Bacillati; phylum Actinomycetota; class Actinomycetes; order Kitasatosporales; family Streptomycetaceae; genus Streptomyces; species Streptomyces africanus. The sequence continues at coordinate 5,267,327 of NZ_JAUSYP010000001.1, forward strand.
CGACGTCGAGACCAAGCAGGCCATGCGTCCGCGTGACGCCATGGCGTCGGCCGGCAAGACCCTGGTCGAGCTGTTCGGTCTGGCCCGCGAGCTCAACATCGACGCCGAGGGCATCGACATGGGCCCGTCCCCCACGGACGCCGCCCTCGCCGCCGATCTGGCGCTGCCGATCGAGGAGCTGGAGCTCACCGTTCGGTCGTACAACTGCCTCAAGCGTGAGGGCATCCACAGCGTGGGTGAGCTCGTGGCTCGTTCTGAGGCCGACCTCCTCGACATTCGCAACTTCGGTGCGAAGTCCATCGACGAGGTCAAGGCGAAGCTGGCCGGCATGGGCCTGGCCCTGAAGGACAGCCCGCCCGGATTCGACCCGACCGCCGCGGCGGATGCCTTCGGGGCCGATGACGACGCTGACGCCGGATTCGTGGAGACCGAGCAGTACTGAGAGCTCGGGACCGCCGGTTCGATTTCGGGCGCGGGTGCGCTGTGCTTGATCACGCAGTTCCCCGCGCCCCTTCCGGGGCGCACCCCGGATCTCCGACGGGCAACCGCTCGCTCGGATACTGACCCCGGTACCTGATACGGCCGGGGCAGACACCTAGGAGAAACACCATGCCGAAGCCCACCAAGGGTGCCCGTATGGGCGGCAGCGCCGCGCACGAGAAGCTGATGCTCGCGAACCTCGCGAAGTCGCTGTTCGAGCACGGCCGCATCACCACCACCGAGGCGAAGGCGCGCAAGCTGCGCCCGTACGCCGAGCGTCTGGTCACCAAGGCGAAGAAGGGCGACCTTCACAACCGCCGTCAGGTGCTCCAGGTCATCACGGACAAGAGCATCGTCCACACGCTCTTCACCGAGATCGGCCCGCGCTACGAGAACCGTCCGGGTGGCTACACCCGCATCACCAAGATCGGTAACCGCCGTGGCGACAACGCGCCCATGGCTGTCATCGAGCTGGTCGAGGCGCTGACGGTGGCGCAGGAGGCGACGGGTGAGGCCGAGGCCGCGACCAAGCGTGCCGCCAAGGACGCCGAGGCTGCCGAGGCTCAGGTCGACGTGACCAAGGCCGACGACGCCGAGGAGTCCAAGGACGCCTAAGCGTCTGCCGGGGGCTGTTCGTCGGCGGCTGCGGGTTCGTGGTGGCTTGTCGCGCAGTTCCCCGCGCCCCTTGAGGGCGTTGGCGGGTCCGTTCCTCTCCGAGGGGCGGGCCCGCTTTTGTGTTGCTGAGAGGATCTGTGCGTGAGTGATGAAGCAGCAGCTGGTTACGTTCGTGTGCGGCTCGATCTGTCGTACGACGGGAGCGAGTTCTCCGGGTGGGCCAAGCAGGCCGGGGGGCGGCGGACCGTGCAGGGGGAGATCGAGGACGCCCTGCGGACCGTGACGCGGTCGGGGCAGACGTACGAGCTGACCGTGGCGGGGCGTACCGATGCCGGGGTGCATGCCCGGGGGCAGGTGGCGCATGTCGATCTGCCGCGTGAGGTCTGGGCCGAGCACCACCAGAAGCTGCTGAAGCGGCTCGCCGGGCGGCTGCCCAGGGACGTACGGGTGTGGGCCCTCAGGGAGGCGCCCAGTGGCTTCAACGCGCGGTTCTCGGCGGTCTGGCGGCGGTACGCGTACCGGGTCACGGACAATCCCGGGGGCGTCGATCCGCTGCTGCGCAACCATGTGCTCTGGCACGACTGGCCCCTGGACGTCGACGCCATGAACGAGGCCGCGCGGCGGCTGCTCGGGGAGCACGACTTCGCCGCCTACTGCAAGAAGCGGGAGGGGGCCACCACCATCCGTACGCTCCAGGAGCTGAGCCTGGACAAGGGCGACGACGGGATCATCACCGCGACCGTGCGGGCCGACGCCTTCTGCCACAACATGGTGCGCTCGCTCATCGGGGCGCTGCTGTTCGTGGGCGACGGGCACCGGCCGCCGGACTGGCCGGCGAAGGTGCTGGCGGCCGGCGTACGGGACTCGGCCGTGCACGTCGTGCGGCCGCACGGGCTGACGCTGGAGGAGGTCGGCTACCCGGCCGACGAGTTGCTGGCCGCGCGCAGCAAGGAGGCGCGGAACAAGCGGTCGTTGCCGTCGGCGGGGTGCTGCTGACCCGCTTTCGCCTGTTCCTCACCGGCGGGCGGAGTTCCAGGTGGTGACCAGCCCGGAGAGGGCCCTTGCGGCGGCGTCGGCGTCGTTGCCGTCGCCCCGCGCCTTGGGGGAGAGCTCCACGTGGAGGAACCTGGCGTGGTGGCGCTCCGCGGCCTTGCCCTGGACGTTCGTGGTGCCTTCCAGGGGGCAGCGAGCCGACCACGCCCGGCAGACCCGCAGCCCGTCGGCCTGCATGCCGTCGGCCAGGGCGGCGGCCTCGGTGAGGGTGCTGCGCGCGGCTCCGGTGGAGAGGACCGCCTCGTAGGGCCGGTCCGAGTCCTTGGCGAAGCCGTGCAGTTGGACGCCCGGGACGTCGCGTTTCTGGAGCTCCACGACGATGGTGTGGAAGAGGCTGTCCTCCCGGTGGGCGACATCGGCGGCGCCGTCCCGGCCCGCCTCGCGGTGCGCGCCTGCCAGGACCAGCGAGCCGCCGGGGTTGTCCTCCAGGAGCCGCACGCCGAGGCGTTCGGTGTCCTGGTCGGAGACCGGGTGCGGCACCTGGGCGTTCCAGCGGACGTCGGAGTCGGCGGTCAGGTAGAGGCGCCCCCAGTGTGCGGCCCGGCCCGGGCGGGCGGCGGCGATCTCGTCGTACCTGCGGCCGGACTGCGTGTCGGTGAGGCGGGTGAGCTTGAGGCCCAGGGGGGCGAGCAGTCGTTCGGCCGGTGCGGTGTCGCCGTCCAGGAGGTGGCCGACGCTCTCGGCGACGCGCTCGCGCTGGGTGTCGTCCGGCGGGGTGTACGCGGCGTCGGGCTCCAGGCCGGCCGTGTAGGCGAGGATCCTGCTGCGGACGTCCACCAGCTCCCGGGTGTGCGGAGTGGAGTCGTCCGTTGACCGGTCTGTTGCCGACTGGCAGCCGAACAAGGCGAGGACGAGTCCGATTTGGACCAGAATACGCGTCAAATGTGACTGTCTTGTGATGGCAACGTCCGTGGTGCATGTGTGCTTCATGTGAATATGATGCGGTGACACTTCGCAATCCTCTCCGGATAGCCCGGGCGGCAACCGCTTTCATAGCCACCGTCGCCGTGGCGACCGCGTGCAGCTCCGCGGCCTCCACGCCGCAGGTGAAGCCGGGCGGCCGCTCGTTCACCGTCGCCGCCGCCGGTGACGTGCTGATCCACCCCGAGCTGGTCGACCAGGCCGCCAAGGATGCCAAGAAGACCGGCGAGGGAGAGGCCGGGCTGGACTTCGGGCCGCTGCTCGCCGGGATCGAGCCGGTCATCAGCAAGGCCGATCTGGCCATCTGTCACATGGAGACGCCCGTCGGAAAGCCGCGGGGCCCCTTCGAGGGGTACCCGGAGTTCCTCGTCCCGCCCCAGATCCTGACGACGCTCAAGGACGTGGGCTACGACACCTGCTCGACGGCCTCCAATCACACCTACGACCACGGCCTCGGGGCCGTCAGGCGCACTCTGAACGCCATGGACAAGGCCGGCCTCGGCCACACCGGCTCGGCCCGCACGCCCGAGGAAGCGGAACGGATCAACATCCGTGACGTGAACGGCGTCAAGGTCGCCCATCTCTCGTTCTCCTGGATGTCGTTCCTGAACCCGACGCCGGAGAAGGAGAAGTGGGCGTTCAACCAGATCGACACGGACGCCATCAAGGACGCCGAGGCCCGGGCCCGCGAGAAGGGTGCCGAGGTGGTCATCCTCTCGGTGCACTGGGGGCTCGAGCACTACAACGAACCGAGCGTCCCCCAACTGCAGTTGGCGGAGCGGCTCACCGAGGAGACCGGGGTCGACCTGGTGATCGGGCACCACGCCCACGTGGTGCAGCCGATCCAGAAGGTGAACGGCACCTGGGTCGCCTACGGTCTCGGCAACCAGGTCGCCCGGCACTCCTCGCCCACCGGGCTCACCGAGGAGGGCGCGATCGGCTGGTTCGAGTTCCGCGAGACGACCGACGGCTGGGACGTCTCCGCCCGCTACGCCACGACGCTGGTGGAGGTCCCGCCCGAGGTGGAGGCCGGTGAGAAGCCGCCCGCCGGCGCGGTCGAGGACCACCGGGTGGTGGACGTGCGGCGGGCGCTCGACGAGCCCGGCGACCTCTCCGAGGAGCGGCTCGCGCGCTACCGGCTGGCGGCCGACCGTACGCGCGGCTTCCTGTACAACCGCGGGGCGCCGGGCGGCGACGGCCTGAAGGAACTCGCGCTGGAGGGTGACTAGCACCACAGCGCACACGGGGACGAGCGGCACAACCTCGGCCCTTCCCAACAGTCTTGTATACGGCGGTCCGTCACCCCTCCCGCGGGAGCGGTGTCCGGGGCGGCCGTTCTTCACCCAGAGGCCTCAGGAGACCACCGGTGACACCCACCCGCGCCGTGCGCCCCGCGAAGGGAGGACGGCGACGCAGCCGACGACGCGCGGACATGCCGCTGCTGGGCGGCGTCCGTCCCCCGATCGCGCTGCTGTGCGTGCTGGTGCTGGCCCTCGCGGGCCTCACCGCCCAAGTGCTCGGCCCCGCCGGCGAGCAGGCCGTACCGCAGGCGGTGCTCTCCTCGCAGCAGCACTTCGCGGAGGACGGCGCCATCGCCCTGCGCGCCTCGATCGACGAGCGGGTCACCGACCTGAACCGCACCGCCGCCGCGCTGAACGCGGGGCCGCCGGTCAAGCCCGAGCGCGTCCTGTCCGACCTGGGGAAGACGTACCAGAAGTGGACGGGCACCACGGTCCTGGACCTGGAGAGCGGCAAGGTGCTGGCCGCCAGAGGTGAAACGATTCCCCTCGGATGGCTGGACAAGGACGTCCTCACCGGGGACACGGCCCTCAAGCCCCGCATGGTGCGGCTGGAGACCGGCGACGTACGGCTGATGACCATGGCGGTCCTCGACTTCGACGACCGGCCGCAGCAGCTGCTGCTCGCCTCCAACAGCCTGTCGGTGCCCGCCATCAACCTGGGACAGTTCCGCTCCATGGCGGTCGTCGCCACCGGCGGGGAGATCCTCGCCACGGCCGGCTTCGAGCAGTCCGAGTCGCTCAACTCCGACCAGGAGCGCAAGGAGCTGGGCTTCCTCCAGAAGCAGATGAGCGGGCTGTCCGCGCGGGCGGCACGCGAGACCGAGCAGGACCCGGTCAGCGCCAGGGAACCGGGCTCCCACGGCTACCCCGGGGTCAGCGGGACCCTGGTCGGCGCGAGCTACAACGGCCGTGTCGCCACGGCCGGTTACGCCTCCCTCTCCTCCTCCGACCCGGAGGAGAAGAAGAGCGTCGGCGCGGGCCTCGGGCTCACCGTCGTCGCCATGCTGCCCGTGGTCCAGCAGCAGGCCGCCGGTCCGGACCGGGAGCTGTACGGGCTGCTGGCGGCCGGCGCCCTGGTGGTGCTCGGACTGCTCGCCGCGGCCGTGCTGTGGGCGACCGTGCAGCGGCCGCTGCTGCGGCTGTTCCTGGAGTCCCGCCGACTGGCCCGGGGCGACCTGACCCGGCCGGTGGACGTGCCCCGCTGGGGTGAGGCCGCGCGCATCGGCTCCGCACTGGAGAGGCTGCGCGCGCAGCTGGGCGGACCTACCGATGATCCCGGCGGCCGCCAGCGCGTCAAGGGGCGCTTCGGGGTGCGCGGGCCGCTCGCACTGACCGCCGTCCTGCTGCTGCTGTGGTGCCTGCCCGTCGGCCTCCTGCTGAACCGCACCGACGACTCCGTCAGCATCCCGGCCAGCATGGTCTCGGACCAGCGCGACCGCACCGACCTGGTCGCCGACCGGGTGCGCCGGGCGCTCAACGAGGCGCAGGCGGACCTGGTCTCCACGTCCCGGCTGATCGACCCGGACGACGCCGACGCCGGCAAGGCACTGCTGGAGGAGACCCTCCGCGAGCACACCCGCTACCAGGCGCTGTACCTCCTCGACGGGGACGGCGAGGTCGTCGCCCGCGCGGGCAAGGAGCCGCGCGCCGGCTTCGCCGACGGGGACGACCTGCCGCTGGTCCGGGTCGCCGGCAAGGGCGGCAAGAAGCCGGTCGTCCAGGCCGCCGCGCCCCTGCCGGACCACAAGGGCATGACCCTGGTCGGCGAGGTCCGGGTCGAGTTCCTCAACTCGCTGCTGAAGCGGCCCGGGCTCGGCGAGGTCCGCGTGGTGGACGCCAAGACGGAGACCATCGCCGCCAGCGACGGCTTCCTGGCCTTCGAGGAACTGCCCCGCGACGCGCTCACCGACCTCGTCCGGGCCGGCAGCGTCCACGTCGGCGCCGGTCCCGTCGAGAACGGCCTGCTGATCCGCGAGGGACGCGGGACCACGGTCGCCGCGGCCGCCCCGTTCTCCGGCGGCGGTGTGGCCGCCGACATCGGCTGGACCGTGGTCAGCTGGCAGAACGCCAAGGACTTCCAGATCACCCCGTACGAACGCGAGGACCGCAGCGTCCTGGCCGGACTGCTCGGGCTGGCCCTGATCGTCGTCTGCCTCGGCTGGGTGTACCTGGTCGTGGCCCGGCCGATGCGGGCCCTGGCGGCCAGTGCGGAGAAGCTGGCCGACGGCGACCTCAAGTCCGTGCACTACCCCCGCTACCAGGACGAGGTCGGCGCCGTCGTGCGCAGCCTCGAACTGCTGCGCCAGCAACTCCAGGCCCGTAAGCAGACCCAGGCGCGCCGGCTCGCGGAGCCGGAAGCCGGCGTTCGGGGAAGGTGACCCAGCCGTGCTCTATCTGTACTTCGTCCTGCTCACCGGCAGCGTGCTGCTGCTGGTGGCGGGCATCGTGGAACAGCGCCGGCACTACGCCAGCCTGCACAGCATCCCGTCGCGCGTGCTCGTGAACGGCATCCGCGGCAAGTCCTCCATCACCCGGCTGTGCGCCGGGGCGCTGCGCGGCGGCGACCTGGTCACCGTGGCGAAGACCACGGGCACGGCGGCCCGGTTCATCCACCCCGACGCCACCGAGGAGCCGGTCTACCGCAAGTTCGGCATCGCCAACGTGGTGGAGCAGATCGGCATCGTGCGCCGGGCCGCCACCTACCGGCCCGACGCCCTCGTCATCGAGTGCATGGCCGTCATGCCGGCCCTGCAGGAGGTGAACCAGAGCAAGCTGATCCGCTCCACGATCGGCGTGCTGTGCAACGTCCGCGAGGACCACCTCGCCGAGATGGGACCCACCCTCGACGACGTGGCGCGGTCGCTGTGCCGCTCCATGCCGGAGGACGGCATCTGCGTCACCGCCGAGAAGGAGCGTTTCCACATCCTCCAGGAGGAGGCCGACGCCCGGAACTGCCAGCTGATCTACGCCGACCCGGAGACCGTCACCGACGAGGAGCTGCGCGGCTTCAGCTGGTTCACCTTCAAGGAGAACGTCGCGATCGCCCTCGTCGTGGCCGAACTGCTCGGCGTGGAGCGGCGGGTCGCCCTGCAGGGCATGTACGACGCCCCGCCGGACCCGGGCGTGCTGTCCGTCGAGCGCTACCAGACGCCCGAGGGCAAGCGGCTCGCCTTCGCCAACGTCTTCGCGGCCAACGACCCCGAGTCGACGCTGATGAACATCAACCAGCTGCTCGACCTGGGAGCCATCCACCGGCCGCTGAACGTGGTGATCAACTGCCGGCCCGACCGCGTCGAGCGCAACGGGCAGATGGGCGAGATCATCCCCGACCTCCAGCCGGACAACGTCTTCGTCATCGGGCACCCCGCCAAGAGCGCGATCGACGCCATCCCCGCCGAGTGGCGCGACCGCGCGGTCGACCTCGGGGGCGAACGGCGCTCGGCCGAGGAGTTCATGCCCGCCCTGCTGGGGCGCCTCGCCGCCGACTCCTCCCTGGTCGCCATCGGCAACATCCACGGCCAGGGCGAGGAGCTGCTGGAGTACCTGGCGGAACTCCCGGCGGACGAGTCCGCGCCCGCCGACACCGAGCGGCCCTCGGCCACGGCCGTACCGGCCCAGCCGGCCCGCCTGGACCCCTACGCCTCGTACCCCATGGCCTATGAGGAGCGCTACCAGGCCTCCCAGACCCAGGAGATCCCGGTGGTCCGCATCCCCGTCCAGCCGTCGGGGCCGTACGCCGACGCCGGGTACGCCGACCCCGGTCCCTACCAGCAAGGGCCGTACGCCGCTCCGGCCCAGCAGACCTGGCAGCAGTACACCGACGAGCCCTACGGGTACGCCCCGGCCGACAACAGGGGGCAGCCTCCCCGTTCCTGACGTCCACGGGCGGGACCCCACGCCTCACGCCCACCGCTCGCCCCGCACCCGCACCCGTGCCCGGAGACCTCGTTGACCACCGCCGCCCTGACCCCCGAGATGGCCGCCCTCGGCATCGCCATCGGCCTGTTCTTCTCGTTGCTGTGCTACCTGACCACCAACCTGTCGCCCGGGGGCATGATCACACCCGGCTGGCTCGCCCTGACCCTCATCGAGGACCTCCAGCGGGCGGCCATGGTGGTCGGCGTCACCGCCCTCACCTACGCGGGCACCAAGGTCATGCAGCGGCTGGTGATCCTCTACGGCAAGCGGCTGTTCGCCGCGGTGGTCCTGCTGGGCGTGCTGCTCCAGGCCACCGTGATGATCGTGCTGTCGATCGAGTTCCCGCTGCTGTACGGCAACCAGACCCTCGGCTTCATCGTGCCCGGCCTGATCGCGTACCAGATGGTCCGCCAGCCCAAGGGGGCGACGCTGCTGGCGACCGGCACCGTCTCGCTCATGGCCTACATCGTCGTCGCCGCCGGACTGCTGCTCGGCATCATGCCCACCGTCTGAGACCGGCGTCCCGGCGACCGACCACCCAGGAGAGAACACATGGCAGGGAAGAAGAAATCGCGGCCGGTCCTCTCCGGCCTCGTGGTGCTGGGGCTCGTCGCGACCTCCGGCTACCTCACCGTGGAGCTGCGCAAGCAGGAGGACAAGGGCGTCCCGGAGATCACGAACGTCGGCGTGCTGGACGGCTCGGACCGGGCCGGCGGCGCGGCGAAGACCCGCGACAAGGGCGGGGAGAGCTGGTCCCGGCTGGACAACCCCGCACGCTCCGTGCTGCGCGGGTCCGACGGCCAGGTCAAGGCGGTGTTCACCGACGGGGCGCGCACCGCGACCCTGACCGGACCGGCCCGCACCTTCACCGAGCCCTCCTCGACGAGCTCCAAGGTCTCCACGACGGACTGGGTCCGCCTCATGCCCGAGCCCTGGAAGAAGGGCGCGGACAAGCAGAAGTGGTTCAAGGACTGGTACGCCCAGTACGAGACCAGCAAGGAGGACGACGTCCTGGCCATCGCCTTCCAGTACGTCGCGGGCGCCAAGCAGAAGAAGGACGAGCAGGGCACCGTCTACGCCGGTGACGCCAACTTCGGGCCCCTCAACACGACCGGGGCGGAGGGCGGCGACCTGCGCCTGGAGCAGTCCGACTTCTACGACTACCTCGGCGTCCCGTACCCCTTCCGCGACGGCGTGACCGGGCAGCCGGAGGCCGCGCGCGCCCGGTCGGTCGACTGCTCGGGGTACATGCGGATGGTGTTCGGCTACCGCGCCCGCTACCCGCTGATGTCCTCGGACGACTCGGGCGACGGCCTGCCGCGCACCGCCAACGGCATGGCCCGCTCCAAGGAGGGTGCCGACATCCTGCCGCTCACGGGCATCTCGCCCGCGGACCGGCCCACCGGCATCGACCAGCTCCAGCCCGGGGACCTCGTCTTCTTCAAGCTCGACACCCGGACCAAGCAGCGCCTGGACCACGTCGGCATGGTGCTCGGCTACGACACCGAGGGCCACCTGCTCTTCGTCTCCAGCCGCGAGGAGGTCAACGGACCGACCATCGGTGATGTCGGCGGAGTGTCCCGGCTGGACGGCAACGGCTACTACGCCAAGACGCTGCGCAGCGCGAAGCGGCTGTGACCGGGCGCGCGGCGGCCGGTCACCCGTTGGCCGCCGCCGACGCCTGCGCCTGGCCGCGGCGGTGGATCTGGCGGAAGGTGAACAGCTGGAGGTTGTCGCCCGTGGCGAACACCTCGGTGTCCTTCGTCGTCACGTCCTTGCCGCTGGTGAAGCCGGCGTTGGTGAAGTAGGCGTAGCGGCCGTAGGAGTTGCTGGTCGTACGGCAGAACCCGGATTCGCAGAAGGGCTTCACGCCGCCGCCGGAGAGCGACTTGACGAAGCTCTTCTTGTTGGTCTGGCCCTTGGCCTTGGCGGCCTGCGCCTCGGTGTCGAAGACCGCCACGCCGACCGTCACGGCTATGCCGTCCGCGGAGTAGGTGACGCGTATCAGGCGCGTGCAGTCGTTCGCCGTGAGGATCTTCGGGAGCGTGCCGCCCGACGCCGAGGCGCAGTTCTTCGTGTCGGCCGTGGGGCCCTTCTTGTACGTCGTCTCGCCCATGGTCAGCTGCGTGCCGGGGAAGAGGGTGTCCGGGCTGAGCGGAGCCGTGTCCTTCTTGGCGCTGGCGATGAAGTCCTTCGGGTCCAGCGGGGGCGGGGCGCTGGTCGGGGCGAACGACGGGGCCGAGGCGGACTCGCTCGGGATGTCGGCCGAGGGCACCTGGGAGGTCGGGCTGCCCGCCTGGCTGCTGTCGCCACCCGCGGAGACCACGGCCACGGCGACGGCGGCGCCGATCGCGACGGTGGCGAGCGCGCCGCCGCCGACCAGGAACAGCCGGCGTCGCCTGTTACGGGCCTCGGACGCCTCGGCGAGCGCGGCCCAGTCCGGAGACTGGCCGCCCCCGCTGTTCCAGGGCTGCTGCGACTGCGGTTTCCATGGATCCCACTGGGACTGGGGTCCCCCCTGCCCAAAGCTCATGGGGCGCATCTTAGACGGGACATGGGGCGTGCTGGTCCGCCTGGACGGGCCCCGGAGCCCCTAGCGTTCCTCCCATGCGGACGGGCAAAGGCGACATCTGCGGGTGGTTGGGACGACTGCTGCCGACCGGAGTGCTGCTGGTGTGCCTGTGGTCCTGGCCGTCGGCCGCGGCCGCGATCGGGGTGTGGCCGTCGGTCGCGGCCGGGGTGCTGCGGGTGCTGCGTCGGCCGCGCGGCGGCGGCTGTCTGCCGCGCCGGTGCGCCGGGGCGCTCGCCGATGTGCTGCTGTCGTCGGTGTTTCCGTACGTGCGACCGGTGCGGCGCCGGACGCTGCGGAGGGCCGTGACCCTCTGTGCCGGCCTGTTCGTCTCCGTAGTCGACCGGCGGCGATGATCCCGCGTTTTGACCCTTGTGGTGAGCCCCGGTATTCTGCTCTTTCGTTGTGTATTGGCTTGCTCATTCTCACGGGACGGGCCCTTACACCGGTCCACCGGGCCGATGACCAGCGACCAGCACGCGGTTTGCGTCACCGCTGTGCGGTCAAGGCTGTCGTGATCGTTTCGGTGACCTGTTCAGGACCATTCACTCGAAGCGAAGGCTACGAACCGTGCGTACGTACAGCCCCAAGCCCGGCGATGTGACGCGCCAGTGGCACGTCATCGACGCTCAGGACGTTGTCCTGGGTCGTCTCGCCACCACCGCAGCGACCCTCCTCCGGGGCAAGCACAAGCCGATCTATGCGCCCCACGTCGACGCTGGTGACTTCGTCATCATCATCAACGCGGACAAGGTGCACCTGTCCGGCAACAAGCGGACCCAGAAGATGGCGTACCGCCACTCCGGCTACCCGGGTGGTCTGCGCTCCGTCCGTTACGACGAGCTGCTCGACAAGAACCCCGAGAAGGCCATCGAGAAGGCCGTCAAGGGCATGCTCCCCAAGAACACTCTGGGCCGTCAGATGCTCTCGAAGCTGAAGGTCTACAAGGGTGACCAGCACCCGCACGGCGCGCAGCAGCCGCAGCCGTACGAGATCACCCAGGTCGCGCAGTAAGTCCGGCCACCCCCTAAGACTGAAGAGAATCTGAGGAGAATCGTGGCCGAGACCACTGCCGAGCAGCCGCTCGAAGAGCTTGACATCGACAGCTACACCACCGAGTCCGAGGTCCCCGTCGAGGGTGAGTACACCTCGGAGTCCATGGCCTCCCGCTTCGGCGAGCCCCAGCCGGCCGCCGGCCTGGGCCGTCGCAAGAACGCCATCGCCCGCGTCCGGATCGTCCCGGGCACCGGCAAGTGGAAGATCAACGGTCGCACCCTCGAGGACTACTTCCCGAACAAGGTGCACCAGCAGGAAGTCAACGAGCCCTTCAAGGTGCTCGAGCTCGAGGGCCGCTACGACGTCGTCGCCCGCATCGCCGGTGGCGGTGTCTCCGGCCAGGCCGGTGCGCTCCGTCTCGGTGTCGCCCGCGCGCTGAACGAGGCGGACGTCGACAACAACCGCGGCCCGCTCAAGAAGGCCGGCTTCCTCAAGCGCGACGACCGTGCGGTCGAGCGCAAGAAGGCCGGTCTGAAGAAGGCCCGCAAGGCCCCGCAGTACAGCAAGCGCTAATCGCGTCGCTGTCGTTGCGACTGTCTTCGCAACGTTGCGCCTGATTTCGCAACGATCGCCCCGGCGGCACGTTCTGTGCCGTCGGGGCGTTCCCGTACACAACCCCTGCGGATGTCGGACCGTCCCCGGGGATGTACCGGAGCCGCACTCTCTCGCAATTCGGAGGACACCACAGTGGGACGACTCTTCGGCACGGACGGCGTGCGCGGTGTCGCCAACGCGGATCTGACGGCGGAGATGGCCCTCGGCCTCTCCGTGGCCGCGGCGCACGTACTGGCCGAGGCGGGCACGTTCGAGGGGCACCGGCCGACCGCGGTGGTCGGGCGTGATCCGCGCGCGTCCGGGGAGTTCCTGGAGGCCGCCGTGGTCGCGGGCCTCGCCAGCGCCGGCGTGGACGTCCTGCGGGTCGGCGTGCTGCCGACACCGGCGGTGGCGTACCTGACCGGCGAACTCGGCGCCGACCTCGGTGTGATGCTCTCCGCGAGCCACAACGCCATGCCCGACAACGGCGTCAAGTTCTTCGCCCGCGGCGGGCACAAGCTCGCCGACGAGCTGGAGGACCGGATCGAGTCCGTCTACGAGGAGCACCGCACCGGCGCCCCGTGGGACCGGCCGACCGGGGCCGGAGTGGGCCGCGTGCGCGACTCCGAGGAGGGGGCCGACCGGTACGTCGAGCATCTGCTGCGCGTCCTGCCGAACCGGCTCGACGGGCTGAAGGTCGTCCTCGACGAGGCGCACGGCGCCGCTTTCCGGGTCTCGCCCGAGGCGTTCCAGCGGGCCGGTGCCGAGGTCGTCACGATCGGGGCCGAGCCGGACGGGCTCAACATCAACGACGGCTGCGGCTCCACGCACCTGGACAAGATCAAGGCCGCCGTCGTCGAGCACGGGGCCGACCTGGGCATCGCACACGACGGGGACGCCGACCGGTGCCTCGCCGTGGACCACACCGGCGAGGAGGTGGACGGCGACCAGATCCTGGCCGTGCTCGCCCTGGCCATGCGGGAGGCGTCCACGCTGCGGGCCGATACGGTCGTGGCGACGGTGATGTCCAACCTGGGCTTCAAGCTCGCCATGGAGCGCGAGGGCATCCGGCTCGTGCAGACCGCCGTGGGCGACCGGTACGTGCTGGAGGAGATGAAGGAGCACGGGTTCGCCCTCGGGGGCGAGCAGTCCGGGCACGTGATCATCCTCGACCACGCGACGACGGGTGACGGCACGCTGACCGGGCTGCTGCTGGCGGCGCGGGTCGCGCAGAGCGGGCGTCCACTGCGGGAGCTGGCCTCTGTGATGGAGCGGCTGCCGCAGGTGCTGGTCAATGTGCGGGACGTCGACAAGTCCCGGGTGACGACGTCGGCCGAGCTGTCCTCGGCGGTTGCCGACGCGGAGCGGGAGCTCGGGGCTACCGGGCGGGTGCTGTTGCGGTCCTCGGGGACCGAGCCGTTGGTGCGCGTGATGGTGGAGGCGGCTGATATCGAGCAGGCTCGGTCTGTTGCCGGGCGGTTGGCCGATGCGGTGAAGTCCGCGCTGGGCTAGTTGGCCTTTGCGGGTAGGGGGTGGCGGTTCCGCTGAGTGCGGACTGCGGGTCGTGTGTGGCTTGTCGCGCAGTTCCCCGCGCCCCTCATGGTCGCTTCGACCAGAGCCATTTCTGGGTCAGCAGCGTCAGCGTGCCGGCGACGATGATGCCCAGCAGGTTCAGCAGGAGTTGTTCCGTGGAGCCCCAGGTCTGGTTCGTGTCGCCGTAGCTGAGGGCTACGGCGGCGTTCGCGGCGGCCGGGACCGTGGTCACCGAGATGGCCACGCCCACCAGCGCGCCCGACTTGGCGGAGGTCAGGGAGAGCGTGCCGGCGATGCCGGCCAGGACCGCCACGACGAAGGAGAACCAGTCGGGGGCGTAGATGAAGCCGGTGTTGGGGCGGTCGGCATCCAACCTGGCCTGGGTGAACAGTCCGACGCCGTCCATGAAGAGGCTGAAGCCGACGGTCACCGCCATCGCCACCGCGAAGCCCACCAGGAGGGCGATCACCGAGCGCAGGGCCGGGCGTCCTCGGCGGCGGACGATCGCGGTGCAGATGCCGGCGAGCGGGCCGAACTCCGGGCCCACCGCCATGGCGCCCACGATCAGGATCGCGTTGTCCAGGACCACGCCGCAGGCCGCGATCATCGTGGCGAGGGTGATGAACGCGAGGTAGGTGACGGAGAGGGTCGACTCCTCGTGCGTCGCGTCGCTGAGGTGCTCCCACAGGACCGCGTCGGCGCCCTCGCCGGGTGCGTCGGCCTCGGCCTGCTCGGCCCGCTCCGACAGCGACAGGTCGATGGTCTCGACGGCGATGGAACCGGTGGTGTCTATGCCGAGGTCCCGCAGGCCGGTGAGCAGTTCGTCGCCCGCCTCCCGCGCCACGTCGCACATCACGACGTCCCCGGCGGGGTTGCGGGCGGCGTCCGGCAGCACGACGAGGTGGGTGGTGCCGACCGTCTTCTCGATCAGCCGCAGCACGTCGTCGGTCTGCCCGGTCGGCGTGATCAGTCGCAGGTGGAGCATGACGACTATCTAACCGGCCTTTGCCCCGGGCGTCACAGCTTGCGCAGGCTGAGGCGCTGCACCTTGTGGTCCGGGCCCTTGCGCAGGACGAGGGTGGCGCGGCCGCGGGTGGGGGCGATGTTCTCGACCAGGTTCGGCTGGTTGATCGTGCGCCACATCGTCCGGGCGTAGTCGAGGGCCTCCTCCTCCGAGACCTGCGTGTACTTGCGGAAGTACGAGGACGGGTTCTGGAAGGCGGTCGCGCGCAGCTTGCGGAAGCGGTTGAGGTACCAGCGCTCGATGTCCTCGACGCGGGCGTCGACGTACACGCTGAAGTCGAAGTAGTCGGCGAGACCGACGCGGGTGCGGCCGTCCTTGCCGGGGAGGGCGGGCTGCAGGACGTTCAGGCCCTCGACGATCAGGATGTCGGGCCGGCGGACCGTGAGCCTCTTGTCAGGGACGATGTCGTAGATCAGGTGGGAGTAGACGGGGGCCGTGACCTCGTCCTTGCCGGCCTTGATGTCGGCGACGAAGCGGGTCAGCGCGCGGCGGTCGAAGGATTCGGGGAATCCTTTCCGCGACATCAGGCCGCGGGCCTGGAGCTCCTTGGTGGGCAGCAGGAAGCCGTCGGTGGTGACCAGCTCGACGCGCGGGTGTTCCGGCCAGCGCGAGAGGAGGGCCTGGAGGAGCCGGGCGACCGTCGACTTGCCCACGGCGACCGAGCCGGCGACTCCTATGACGAACGGGGTGCCGGACTGGGAGCCCTGCTCGCCCAGGAAGGTGTTGAGCGCGCCTCTGAGGCCGTCCGTGGCACCGACGTAGAGGTTGAGAAGTCTGGACAGCGGGAGGTAGATGTCCCGCACCTCGTCGAGGTCGATGACATCGCCGAGGCCGCGCAGCTTCTCGACCTCCTCGGCCGTCAGCGGCAGCGGCGTCTTGTCGCGCAACGCGCTCCACTCGGCTCGGGTGAGGTCGACGTAGGGAGTCGCCTCCGGCCGCTGCCGGTGGGCGCTCCGGGGCATCGAGGAGACCGGAGAGATCACAGTCCATTGTTACGGGCGTACGAACGGACCGTGAGGTGGGATCCGTCACGCAGCGTCCTCGGAGCCTCCCCTATGGGAGAAAAGTGGCCAAGGGGAGGAATGTCAGTGGCGTGCGTCACAGTTGTGGGAGAAGTGGGCCCGGGCCGGGGTCCAGGAACGCCGAGGGGTGACCCATGACGTATGCGATAGAGGCGGAAGGTCTGGTCAAACGGTTCAAGGACGCCGAGGCGCTGGCCGGTGTCGACCTGGCGGCCCGCAAGGGCACGGTGCTCGGGCTGCTGGGCCCCAACGGCGCGGGGAAGACGACCGCGGTGCGGATCTTCGCGACGCTGCTCCGCCCGGACGGGGGCAGGGCCCGGGTGGCCGGCCACGACGTGGTCCGTGAGGCCGGGGTCGTGCGGGCCACGGTCGGGCTGACCGGGCAGTACGCGGCGGTCGACGAGAACCTGACCGGCACGGAGAACCTGCTGCTCATCGGCAGGTTGCTGGGGCTGCCGAGACGGGAGGCCAAGGCGCGGGCCGGTGAGCTGCTGGAGCGCTTCCAGCTGACGGACGCGGCCGGACGGGCCGCGAAGACCTTCTCCGGAGGCATGCGACGGCGCCTGGACCTCGCGGCCAGCCTGGTCGGGCGGCCCAGCATCCTCTTCCTCGACGAGCCGACCACGGGCCTGGACCCCCACAGCCGCGGTGAGCTGTGGGACCTGCTGCGCGGCCTGGTCGCGGACGGTGCGACCGCCCTGCTGACCACGCAGTATCTGAACGAGGCCGATGTGCTCGCCGACGACATCGTGGTGATCGACAAGGGCAGGGTGATCGCCGAGGGCGCGCCGGACCAGCTGAAGGCCCAGGTCGGCGGCCAGGTGCTGGAGCTCCGGCCGGTCCTCGGGCAGGACCTCACGCGGGCGCACGCGCTGGTGGTCCGGGCCGCCGGCCCGGAGGCCCGGATCGAGGGCGAGCGGATCACCGCGCCGGTGAAGGACCCCGAGCTGATGCCGGCCGTCGTGCGCGCGCTGGACCGGGAGGGGATCGCGGTGGGCGAGCTGGCCCTGCGCCGCTCCTCGCTCGACGAGGTCTTCCTCGCCCTGACCGGCCACCGCGCCGAACCGGGCGAGCCCGAGCGCAACGGCGGCGCGGCCGACCAGGACGACGACGCGCTGGAGAAGGCGGTGAGCCGGTCATGACCGCCACCACCATCACCGCGCCGGTCACCGCCTCGGGCCGTGTGCCACCGCTCGCCGGGGTGCGGCAGACCTTCACGATGGCCTGGCGGAGCCTGGTCGCCGTCAAGCACAACCCGCTCGAACTGGTCGACTACAGCATCACGCCGATCATGTTCGTCTTCCTGTTCACCTACGTGCTGGGCGGGCAGATGGCCGGATCGCCCGAGGCGTATCTGAAGTACGCGCTGCCCGGGATCATCGTGCAGAACACGCTGTTCATGACGATGTACACGGCCATGGCGCTCAACACCGACCTCACCAAGGGCGTCTTCGACCGGCTGCGCAGCCTGCCCATCGCGCGCTCCGCCCCGCTGATCGGGCGGATCACCGCCGACCTCGCGAAGCATGTGTGGGCGATGCTGCTGATGATCGGCCTCGGACTGGCCCTCGGGTTCCGCATCACCGGCGGCTTCGGCGGGTTCCTGCTCGGCGCGCTGCTGCTGGTGGTGTTCGCCGCGGCCGTGTCGTGGAGCGCGGTACTGATCGGGATGGTGGCCGGTGACGCGGAGAAGGTGCAGGCCTTCGCCTTCACGCTCATCTTCCCGATCACCTTCACCAGCAGCGCCTTCGTCGTCGTCGACACCATGCCGGGCTGGCTCCAGGCGTGGAGCGACGTCAACCCGGTCACGCACCTGTCCGACGCCTTCCGCGGGCTGCTGCTCGGCGGGGCGGTGGCGGAGCCGGTGCTGTGGTCGCTGGTGTGGGCGGCGGGTATCGCGCTCGTGTTCTATCCGCTGGCCATGAGGGCGTATCGCGCGAAGGTCTGACAGCAGGGGGCCCAGCTGTTCGTACCCCGGTGGGAATTTCCGATTTCGGGCACGCGGCGGCCGGTTCGGCGCGGGAAACGACCCTAAGCTGCCGCCCATGTGTGGAATCGTGGGATACGTGGGGCCGCAGTCGGCGCTCGAGGTCGTGATGGCCGGGCTGAAGCGGCTGGAGTACCGGGGGTACGACTCGGCGGGCGTCGCCGTGCTGGCCGACGGCGGCCTGGCGACGGGGAAGAAGGCCGGCAAGCTCCTCAACCTGGAGAAGGAACTGGACGGCCGGCCGCTGCCGGCCGGCACGACGGGCATCGGACACACCCGGTGGGCCACGCACGGCGGCCCGACCGACGCCAACGCCCACCCGCACATCGACAACGCGGGACGGGTCGCGGTCGTCCACAACGGCATCATCGAGAACTTCGCCCTGCTGCGGGCCGAGTTGGCGGAGCGGGGGCACGAGCTGGCCTCCGAGACCGACACGGAGGTCGTCGCGCATCTGCTCGCCGAGGAGTTCTCGGCGTGCGCGGACCTCGCCGAGGCGATGCGGCTGGTGTGCCGGCGGCTGGAGGGCGCGTTCACGCTGGTCGCGGTGCACGCCGACGAGCCGGACGTGGTGGTGGGCGCGCGGCGGAACTCGCCGCTGGTGGTGGGCGTTGGAGAGGGCGAGGCCTTTCTCGCCTCGGACGTCGCCGCGTTCATCGCCCACACGCGGTCGGCGATCGAGCTGGGACAGGACCAGGTGGTGGAGCTGCGCCGAGACGGGGTGACGGTGACGGGCTTCGACGGCCGCCCCGCCGACGTCCGCTCGTACCACGTCGACTGGGACGCGTCGGCCGCGGAAAAGGGGGGCTATGACTACTTCATGCTCAAGGAGATCGCCGAGCAGCCCAAGGCGGTCGCCGATACGCTGCTGGGCCGGATCGACGGCTCCGGTTCGCTGACCCTGGACGAGGTGCGGATCCCCGCGGGGGTGCTGCGGGAGATCGACAAGGTCGTCATCGTCGCGTGCGGTACGGCCTTCCACGCCGGGATGATCGCCAAGTACGCCATCGAGCACTGGACGCGCCTCCCGTGCGAGGTGGAACTGGCCAGTGAGTTCCGGTACCGGGATCCGATCCTGGACGCCCAGACCCTCGTCATCGCCATCTCCCAGTCCGGCGAGACCATGGACACCCTCATGGCGCTGCGGCACGCCCGCGAGCAGGGCTCCAAGGTGCTGGCGATCTGCAACACCAACGGCTCGACGATCCCGCGCGAGTCGGACGCGGTGCTGTACACGCACGCCGGGCCGGAGGTGGCCGTCGCCTCCACCAAGGCGTTCCTGACGCAGCTCGTCGCGTGTTACCTGGTCGCCCTGTATCTGGGCCAGGTGCGGGGCACCAAGTGGGGGGACGAGATCCGGGCGGTGGTCCGCGACCTGTCCTCGATCGCCGGTGCGGTGGAGCAAGTGCTGGGCACGATGGAGCCGGTGCGGGAGCTGGCGCGCACGCTCGCGTCGAAGAACACGGTGCTGTTCCTCGGCCGCCATGTGGGGTATCCGGTGGCGCTGGAGGGCGCGCTGAAGCTCAAGGAGCTGGCGTACATGCACGCCGAGGGGTTCGCCGCGGGGGAGTTGAAGCATGGGCCGATCGCCCTGATCGAGGAGGATCTGCCGGTGGTCGTCGTGGTGCCGTCGCCGCGCGGGCGGTCCGTGCTGCACGACAAGATCGTGTCCAACATCCAGGAGATCCGGGCGCGGGGTGCGCGGACGATCGTCATCGCGGAGGAGGGGGACGAGGCGGTGGTGCCGTACGCGGACCACCTGATCCGGGTGCCGGCCACGCCGACGCTGCTCCAGCCGCTCGTGACGGCGGTGCCGCTCCAGGTGTTCGCGTGCGAGCTGGCGACGGCTCGCGGGAACGAGGTGGACCAGCCCCGGAATCTGGCGAAGTCGGTGACGGTGGAGTGAGGAAAGGGGCGAACGGCCGACTGCCGTTCGCCCCTCTTCAGCCGGTCGGCCGGGTGATCACCAGTTGATGCAGGTCTTCGGGACCCAGCCGTTGACCTTGTCGCCGCCGTAGTACCACATGTTGCTCTTCTTGCCGCAGGCCGTGTACGAACCGCCCTTGTAGGCCTTGCCGTCGTTGCAGATCCCGCCGCGCTTGCCCTTGCCCCAGATGCCGAGGGCGGTGGCGGACGTCTTCGGTGAGGTCCGGACCTTGACGGTCTCCTTGGCCTTGACGTTGACGATCGCCTTGCTGCAGTCCTTCGGCGGGGCCGCGGCGGCGGTGCCGGCGGCGGCGACGGTGCCGGTGAGGGCCGTGGCGAAGAGGGCTATCGAAGTGGCCGCGATTCCCAGCGACTTGAACTTCATGGTGGTGCGTTCCTCCCGTTGCGTGCGATGCGGTTTGCACATCGCGGTCATCGCGAACTGTACAAGGAGGAGGGGGAGTTCACGTTCAGGGGTTCAGTACGGAAAGGTCCAGGGCGACGGCGGCTTGGGGCTGTAGGGGAGCTTGGTCCAGCCGTCGGGGGTCACGTGGTAGAAGTCCCCGTTGTCGCCGTCCATCCGCGAGCTGCCGTGCACGTGCACGATGTCCGCGTGAAGGCGGTAGTGGAAGCCGCCCATCATGCCGACCACCCGGAAGAAGATCCGCACGTCCAGACCCTCCGTCAGGGGGGACAGCGGTGGCAGGAGGTGCTCGATCTCGTCGAAGCAGCTGCCGGTGCGCTCCCGCAGCATCGCGTGGAAGTGGCGCTCCAACGCTTCGGTGGGATCCGGGAGTTGCCGCACCGCGACCGGCTCCAGAAGCTCCAGCAGGTGCGTGTGACCCCGCTCCCGTGCGATGTCCACCGGGCGCCGTCCGTCCCGGGTGCGCTGCGTGCGCCAGGCGCCGTGCGCGATCAGCCGGGAGACGACCGCGATCGTGGCGCCGTGCCAGGCGGCCTGGTGCAGTGGGGCGAACCCGCTGCGGTTCCCGGGGCGGGCGAGATTGACCCGCTCGGGATTCTTCACCAGCTCCCCCAACAGGCCGTCCCAGTCGGCGTCCCGGGCCAGGTCCGCGAACCGGTCCCGCTCCTTCAGATACCAGTCCCCGTAGCGCTCGCGGTCGGTGAGGCCGTCCCATTCCATGCTGATCATGCTAGTCGCCACGTCGAGTCCGAAGGCGGGGCGGGACTCGCCGTAGGGTGCTGGGCATGAGCATTATCGGGGTCGGGATCGACGTCGCCGAGATCGATCGGTTCGCGGCGTCGCTGGAGCGTACGCCCGCGTTGGCCGGACGGCTGTTCGTGGAGCGGGAGTTGTTGCTGCCCAGTGGGGAGCGCCGGGGGGTCGCCTCCCTGGCCGCGCGGTTCGCCGCCAAGGAGGCCCTGGCCAAGGCGCTCGGTGCGCCGCCCGGGCTGCTGTGGACCGATGCCGAGGTGTGTGTCGAGGACAGTGGGCAGCCGTGGCTGCGGGTGACCGGGACCGTGGCCGCGCGGGCCGCCGAGCTCGGAGTGCGGTCCTGGCACGTGTCCCTGAGCCATGACGCGGGTGTCGCCTCGGCCGTGGTGATCGCGGAGGGGTGACAGGGGGCCGCATCCGCGTCCAGGAGGGAAGGGCATGACCACGGTGAAGGGCGTCGAGCCTCGCGGCACGCAGCACTGCGAGACGTCGGCTCTGGGTGTGCTGCTGCGGCATCAGGGGCTCGATCTGTCCGAGCCCATGCTCTTCGGCCTCGGGTCCGGCCTGTCCTTCATCTACTGGGACAGCAAGAACATGGACTTCCCCTTCCTGGGCGGGCGCGTCAAGCCCTTCGAGCTCACCAGGAACCTGGCCGCCGGGCTCGGGCTGGAACTCGCGGTCCAGCAGACCGGCTCCGCCCGTAAGGCGTGGGAGAACGTGGCGACCGCCATCGACGCCGGACTGCCCGTCGGACTCCAGCTCGACAGCTACCACCTGGACTACTTCACCTCGAAGGTGCACTTCGGCGGTCACGTCGTCGCCCTGTACGGCTACGACGAGCACGACGCCTACCTGGTCGACACCGACCAGCAGGGCGGCGCGGTGTCCACCAGCCTGAGCAGCCTCGCCCGGGCCCGGGCCGCGCGCGGACCGATGACCGCCAGGCACCGGTCGTTCACGCTCACCGCTGCGGAGAAGGTGCCAGACCCGCGGAGCCGGATCGTCCCCGCCGTCACCGCCTGCGCAGACGCCTTCCTGAACCCGCCGATCGCCAACCTCGGCCACCGGGGCATCGAGAAGGCCGGCAAGCTCGTCCGCACGTGGCTCCAGCGCACCGACGACCCGCGGCGGGACCTGCCGCAGGCCGCGCTGTTGATGGAGAAGGCCGGCACCGGCGGCGCCCTGTTCCGGAACCTGTACCGCGACTTCCTCGCCGAGTGCGCCGAGTGGCTCGACAGCGGCCGTCTGCGCACCGGGCACGCGCTGTACTCGGAGGCGGCGGGTCTGTGGACGGACGTGGCCGCGCTCATCACGAACGCCGGTGAGTCGGGCGATGAGCAGTGCCTCGCGCGGGCAGGGACGGTCCTCCACGACATCGCGCGCATCGAACGCGAAGCCATGGAGGAGCTGAGCCGCCTGCGCGGTGAAGCCCCCGCCGGGTGAGGCGAGGGCTTCGCGGCTGAGGGCGGCTTCGTCGGCGCGGGCGTCAGCAGATCGTCTGGCTGCTGTTCACCCGCGTGATGTTGCGGAACGTGGTGTTCTCACCGCACGGGCTCTCCCTGATGGCCGAGTTGGTGACCGTCAGGTTCTGGATGGTGATGTCCTTGTTGTTCGGGAACTCCGAGCGGGCGGCCAGGCGCAGTTCGCCGCCGCCCGAGATCGTGCCGCTCTGCGCCGCGAGGCTGACGTTGTAGCAGTTCTCGATCAGGACCGAGTTGTTGCCGGTGTTCCCGAGCGTCACCCTGTCGATGACGGCCCCGCCGCTCTCCGAGACGCAGAACACCCCGCGCCCGCCGCCGCGTGCGATGACCTCGCCGACCCGGATGTTGGTCGGGTAGCCGCTGCCGACCCGGCCGTTGCGGTTGGCCATGCGGAAGGCCGCGTAGCCGGTGCCCGTGCCCGCGTTCTCCGCGTCCACCTTGGTGACGGTGGCGTTGATGGTCTGGTTGAGCAGCAGGCCGGACTCGCCCACGTTGCGGGCGGTGACCGTGCCGATGGTGATGCCGTCGACGCCGTAGGTCTCGACCGCGTGGCTGGACGCGCCGGAGACGTAGACGTTGTCGATGCGGACGTTGCGTGTCCACTGGCTGGTGTCGCCGCGGTTGTCGATGCGGACGCCCAGGCCGCGGGAGAGGCGCATGTCGATCTGGCCGAGCACGACGTTCTGGACGTTGCGCAGGAAGATGCCGTAGAGCGGGGTGCCGGTGAGCTTGAGGTTCTGGACCTCCACGTCGCGGGTGCCGCGGGAGTAGACCGGCGCCTGGTCGCCGGAGCCGCTGCCGGTGACGTTGATGGTGCCGCAGACGTCGAGGACGGTGTAGCTCGGGAGGGAGATGCGTGAACCCGCCGAGATCGAGCCCGAGCCGCGGACCACGACCCGTTCCTTCGAGGTGCGCCCGGAGCTGAGGCTGTTGACGGCCGCCTGGACGGCCGCGCGCATGTCGGTGCCGGTGTAGACGGTGCTGCCGCCGCGCCGGGCGGTCCAGTTGCCGCCGTTCTGCACGGCCTCTGCCTGGTAGGAGCCGTCTCCGCAGGCCGCTGCCCGGGTCGGGGCGGCGGTGGCGGGGGCGGTCAGGGTGCCGGCGGCGGTGAGGACGGCGGTGGCACCGGCGGCGGCGAGGAATGCGGCTCTGCGTCCCATGGTGGCCTCGGATTCGTCGAATGTGGGGGGTGTGCAAGCGCTTTCTGCGCGGCCGGTGAGTCTGGCAAAGGGCAGGCAAAGCGTCAATGGATGCGACACGGTTCGGAGTTGCCCGCGATACGGGGGAGTGGCCGGGCGGTCGTACGGGAAACTCGACCGCATGCGTAGTGCGTACAGCGTGGAGACGGTCAGGACCGCAGAACGAGAGCTGATGGCGCGGCTGCCGGAGGGGGCGCTGATGCAGCGCGCCGCCGCCGGACTCGCCGCGGCCTGCGCCGACCTGCTGGGGCGGGTGTACGGGAGCAGGGTCGTGCTGCTGGTCGGGAGCGGGGACAACGGGGGTGACGCGTTGTACGCCGGGGCCCGGCTGGCCCGGCGCGGGGCCGGGGTCACGGCGGTGCTGCTCGCGCCGGAGCGGGCTCACGCCGGGGGGCTGGCGGCGCTGCGGCGGGCCGGGGGGCGGGTCGTGAGCGCCGGTGGAGCTGAGGGTGCCGGCGGGGGCGCGCAGAGTGTCGAGGGGCTGGTCGAGCGGGCGGATCTCGTCGTCGACGGCATCGTCGGGATCGGCGGGAAGGGCGGGCTGCGGCCCGACGCGGTGCCGCTGGCCGCCGCCGCCCAGCGGTCGCGGGGCGCCGTCGTCGCCGTCGATCTGCCGAGCGGGGTCGACGCCGACACCGGGGAGGTGCGCGGTGTCGCGGTCCGGGCCGATCTGACGGTGACGTTCGGGACGCACAAGCCGGGGCTGCTGATCGATCCGGCGCGGGAGTACGCGGGGTCGGTGCGGCTGGTCGACATCGGTCTCGAGCTGCCGGCCGAGCCGGAGCTGGCGGCGTTGCAGCACGCGGACGTGGCGCGGTTGCTGCCGGTGCCGCGGGCCGAGAGCGACAAGTACCGGCGGGGTGTCGTCGGCATCGCCGCCGGGTCCGCGCGCTACCCCGGGGCCGCCGTGCTGGCCGTCGCCGGGGCGCTGCGGGGCGGGGCCGGGGCCGTGCGGTACGTCGGGCCGGCCGGGGACGCCGTCATCACACGCTTCCCCGAGACGCTCGTGTCGGACCAGGGGCCGAAGCACGCCGGGCGGGTGCAGGCGTGGGTCGTCGGGCCGGGGGCCGGGGACGACGCGGCGACGGTGGGGGAGGTGCTGGCGGCGGACGTCCCGGTGCTGGTCGACGCGGACGGGTTGCGGCTGGCCGAGGCGGGGGTCGTACGGGCGCGGCGGGCGCCGACGCTGATGACGCCGCACGCCGGGGAGGCGGCGGCGCTGCTCGGGGTCGACCGGGTGGAGGTCGAGGGCGGGCGGCTCGCGGCGGTGCGGGAGCTGGCCGGGCGGTACGGGGCGACTGTGCTGCTGAAGGGGTCCACGACCTTGATCGCGGACTCGGGGGGCGGGGCCGTGCGGGTGAATCCGACGGGGACGTCCTGGCTGGCCACGGCGGGGAGCGGGGACGTGTTGTCGGGGCTCGCGGGGTCGTTGCTGGCGGCGGGGCTTTCGGCGGTGGACGCGGGGAGTGTGGGGGCGTATGTGCACGGGCTGGCCGGGAGGCTGGCGGCGGACGGGGCGCCGGTGGGGGCGCATGACGTGGCGGAGGCGGTTCCGGAGGCGTGGCGGAATGTTCTGGGCTGAGTGAGGGGCGGGTGGCGGCGGGTGGGGGTTGCTGTGGCGGTGGGTCGCCCCCTCCTCCCCTTCCCGTCCCGAGTCCGGGGGCTGCCGCCCCCGGGCCCCCGCTTCGGCCTGGACGGCCTCGTCCTCAAGCGCCGGACGGGCTGAGAGGGGCTGAGCGCCGATGTCAGGTGCGGGCCGGCCGGGGATTCCCGCTTCGGCCTGGCGGGTTCGTCCTCAAGCGCCGGACGGGCTGAGAGTGCCGGGGTGCCGCTGTCCGGTGTGGGCCGGCCGGGGATTCCCGCTTCGGCTTGGCGGGCTGTTCTCAAGCGCCGGACGGGCTGAGAGGGGCTGAGCGCCGCTGTCCGGTGGGGGCCGTCCGGGGGAACCCGCCGCGCGGCAACCCCGGGACGACCCGGTACACCGTTTCTCTGATGACATGACCAGCAGACGTACCGCCGGCTGCGCCGTCGCCCTCCTGCTCGCCGCCCTCACCGCGCTGCCCGTCGGAATCGCCGGTGCCGCTCCCGTACCGCCCGCTCCCGGCACCCTGGGCGAGCTGGTCCCGGGCGTCGCGCCGGGGCCCGCGCAGCCCTGGTCCGTCGACACGCCCGACCAGGCGCTGCCGCCGGTGGTGTACACGCCGTCGGCCGAGGAGGAGGCCGTCGAGCCGCGGGGGGCGGTGGAAGGGACGTACGCGCTCGTCGAGTACGTGCCGTTGGCGGAGGCGGTCGCGCGGGTGAGCTGCACCGGGAAGGCCGGGCCGTATCAGCGGCAGGTCGAGCGGTGGCTGGGGCTGAGGGCGGACGGGGTGCAGTCGGCGGCCGACTGCCGGGTCCATCCGGGCGTTCCAGGTCAGGCAGGGGATCAAGCCGGCCATCGGGTTCGCCGGGCCCGTGACGTGGGGCCGGATGCAGTATCTGTCGGCGCGCCGCAACCCCAATGCCGCCGGTCGGTGCCCGGTACGCGGCTATCCCGTCGCGTGCGTGGATCTCAGCCGGCAGCTGACCTGGGTGCAGAAGGGGCGGAAGGTCGTGTTCGGGCCGGTGCCGATCCGCAGCGGGCGGGCCGGGTACCGGACGCGCGCCGGGTGGCACAAGGTCTACTGGCGGCACAAGAACCACTGGTCGACGCTGTACAACACGCCCATGCCGTACGCCCAGTTCTTCAGCGGCGGACAGGCCTTCCACGGCGTCTACGGCAGCCTCCACACCACCGTCGGCTCCAGGGGCTGCGTCAATCTCACCGTCCCCGACGCCCGGAGGCTGTGGAGCGTGCTGAAGCAGGGCGACCGCGTGTTCGTGTGGGGGCGCAGGCCCGGGACGTAGCGGTGGCCGTCGGGGGCCGCTGCCTCGGGTGGGCCGGGCCCCTCTGAGACACTGGGCGCGATGAGCGAGAGAACAGCCCCGCGGACCGCGCCCCTGCGGGCCCGCGCGGAGATCGACCTGGCCGCCCTGCGGGCCAATGTGCGGGCCCTGCGTGCCCACGCGCCGGGCGCGGCCCTGATGGCCGTGGTGAAGTCCGAGGCGTACGGCCACGGGGCTGTGCCGTGTGCCCGCGCGGCCGTCGCCGCCGGGGCGGACTGGCTGGGCACGGCGACGCCCGAGGAGGCCCTGGCCCTGCGGGCCGCCGGGCTGCCGGGCCGCGTCATGTGCTGGCTGTGGACGCCGGGCGGGCCCTGGCGCGAGGCGATCGAGGCGGACGTCGACGTGTCCGTCAGCGGGATGTGGGCCCTGGCGGAGGTCACCGAGGCCGCCCGGCGGGCGGACCGGCCCGCGCGCGTGCAGCTCAAGGCCGACACCGGGCTCGGGCGGGGCGGCTGCCAGCCCGGGGAGGACTGGGCCGAGCTGGTGCGGGAGGCACTGCGCGCCGAGGCCGAGGGGCTCCTGCGGATCACGGGGCTGTGGTCGCACTTCGCCTGTGCCGACGAGCCCGGCCACCCCTCCATCGCCGCCCAGCTCGGCCGCTTCCGGGAGATGGTCGCGTACGCCGAGGAGCGGGGCGCCCGACCCGAGGTCCGGCACATCGCCAACTCGCCGGCCACGCTCACGCTCCCCGAGAGCCACTTCGACCTGGTCCGCACCGGCATCGCCACCTACGGCATCTCGCCCAGCCCCGAGCTCGGCACCCCGGCCGACTTCGGGCTGCGTCCGGTGATGACGCTGTCCGCCTCGCTCGCCCTGGTCAAGCACGTGCCGGGCGGGCACGGCGTCAGCTACGGCCACCGGTACGTGACGCCCGGCGCGACCACCCTCGGCCTCGTCCCGCTGGGCTACGCCGACGGCATCCCGCGGCACGCCTCCTCGGCCGGGCCGGTCCTCGTCGAGGGCAAGTGGCGCACGATCGCGGGGCGGGTCGCCATGGATCAGTTCGTCGTCGACCTGGGCGGCGACGAGCCCGCGCCGGGCGCCGAGGCGGTGCTCTTCGGTCCCGGGGACCGCGGTGAGCCCACGGCCGAGGACTGGGCCCAGGCGGCCGGAACCATCGCCTACGAGATCGTGACCCGGATCGGAACACGTGTTCCTCGCGTCTATGTGAATGAGGAACAGGACGGGTAACTCGCACAGAGGACCGGTCACGCGCAGCACAACAGGCACCCTGACAACACCAGCACCACCAGCACCAGGCATCGGCAAGACCACCAGCATCGGCAGCAGCCCGGCGAAGAGGAGCGGTACGTGAGCGAGAGCAGCGCGGAGGTCGTCGCGAACGCCGCCACCGCGGCCGTCGCGGCCTCCGCCGCGGGGGCGGCGGGAGGCTGGCGCCGGGCGACCGGCATCGCCGGTGTCGCGATAGGCGTGGTGGCCGCGGGCGCGGCCGCCGGCGTCGCCCTGGAGCGGATGACGGTCGGCCGGGGCATACGCCAGAAGGCCCGGCTCGCCCTCGACTCCGCGGGGCCCTACGGCTCGCTGCGCGGCATGCCCGGCAAGGCCTTCGCCGACGACGGCACGGAGCTGTACTACGAGGTCGACGACCTCGACCCGGAGGCCGCCCCCGCCGCCATCGGCCCGCGCCGCCGACGGCTCTTCGGCCGCAAGGCCCCCGCCCCCGTCACCGTCGTCTTCAGCCACGGCTACTGCCTCAGCCAGGACTCCTGGCACTTCCAGCGGGCGGCGCTCAGAGGCGTCGTACGGACCGTGCACTGGGACCAGCGCAGCCACGGCCGGTCCGGGCGGGGTGTGGCCCAGGGGCGGGACGAGCCGGTCACCATCGAGCAGCTGGGCCGCGACCTGAAGGCCGTGATCGACGCGGCCGCGCCCGAGGGGCCGATTGTGCTGGTCGGGCACTCCATGGGCGGCATGACGGTGATGGCGCTGGCCGACCAGTACCCCGAGCTGGTCCGGGAGCGGGTCGTCGGGGTGGCGTTCGTGGGGACGTCGTCGGGGCGGCTCGGTGAGGTCAACTACGGGCTTCCGGTGGCCGGCGTCAACGCGGTGCGGCGGGTGCTGCCCGGCGTGCTGAAAGTGATGGGGCAGCGGGCCGAGCTGGTGGAGAAGGGGCGCCGGGCCACCGCGGACCTGTTCGCCGGGGTCATCAAGCGGTACTCGTTCGCGTCCCGGGACGTCGATCCGGCCATCGCCCGGTTCGCCGAGCGGATGATCGAGAGCACGCCCATCGACGTGGTCGCCGAGTACTACCCGGCGTTCAACGACCACGACAAGACCGAGGCGCTCGCCCACTTCGCCGACATGCCGGTCCTCGTCCTGGCCGGGGTGCAGGACCTGGTCACGCCGAGTGAGCACAGCGAGGCCATCGCCGATCTGCTGCCGGACGCCGAGCTGGTGCTGGTGCCGGACGCGGGGCACCTGGTGATGCTGGAACACCCGGAAGTGGTCACCGACCGCCTCGCCGACCTGCTCACCCGCACGGGTGCCGTGCCCGCAGGGGCTACCGTGAAGGGCTATGGAAGCACCAGCACCGCACAACCCGGCTGAGCCCGGATCCGTCCAGATCGTCGTCACCTCCCCCGAGCAGATGCGGGAGCTGGGCCGCCGGCTCGCGAAGCTGCTGCGGGCCGGTGACCTGGTGATGCTGAGCGGCGAGCTCGGGGCGGGCAAGACGACACTGACGCGTGGGCTGGGCGAGGGGCTCGGCGTGCGCGGGGCCGTCACCTCGCCGACGTTCGTGATCGCCCGGGTGCATCCCTCGCTGGGCGAGGGGCCGCCGCTGGTCCATGTCGACGCCTACCGGCTGTCGGGCGGGCTGGACGAGATGGAGGACCTCGATCTCGACGTCTCGCTGCCCGAGTCCGTCGTCGTCGTGGAGTGGGGCGAGGGCAAGGTCGAGGAGCTGACCGAGGACCGGCTCCAGGTGGTGATCCACCGCGCGGTGGGCGACACGACCGACGAGGTCCGGCAGATGACGATCACCGGTGTGGGGGAACGCTGGGCGTCGGCGGACCTGAGCGTGCTCGCAGCGTAGCTCCCGGCACGTGGTGTTTTGATGAACGTTCCGACAAGGCGTCGGCAAAATGTTGCGTTCGGCGTCTTGTGCGTGGTCACATGGTATCCAGTCCGTAGTTAGGTGTACCTAACTACGTCCGCCCCGCCTTCGGGAGGCGTCCATGTCGGCTACAGAGAGCAAGGGGCGGCCGCTGCCGTTCGCGGTCGCCGGGGTGTCCATGCGCGACCTGCTGGCGGCGGGCGAGGCGGCGGCGCTGATCTCCACGCCACCGCGGGCGCCGGAGCCGGAGCTCGCGGAGCCGGTCGAGCCGGTGGCGGACCACCGCGAAGCGGCCTAGCGGACGACCACGACCTTGCGGCCGATCGTCGCGAACGTCCACATCGCCTCGCCGTCCGCGCGGGACTCGCGGATGCCGCCCGTGCGTACCTTCGTGGCCGGTGCGGCGGTCGAGCCGTCCACGGCCGCGCTGAAGCCGATCACCACGCCGCCCACGGTGGTGAAGCGCACGACGTGCTCGACGGGGACACCGTCGGAGCCGGTGACCGCGTTCGAGCGGGACGTGACCGCGTAGTTGCCCGGCGCCGGGTCCACCGCACTCGGGGCGACCGGGAACGTGCGGGTGACCACCTCGTCCCCGCCGACCAGCCACACCCGGTCGCCGTGCAGGGAGTACACGACCCGTGCGCCCTCGCCGGAGCCGACGGGCAGCGCGGCGGGGTCCTTCCTGGTCCGGGGCGGCGCCTTCGAGGCGTCGGCGGCCGGTGCGGCGTCCGCGTGCGCCCGGCCCAGGCCGGCCGGGAGGGTCTGTGCCGCCTGGTGGGCGAGGTAGCCGACCGTCGCGAGGGCCGCGGCGGTGAGCCCGGCCACGATCCCCGAGCTGCTGACTGCCACCGGCGCCCACCTCCGCGTCGTACGTCCCTGTCGTGCGCGGTGCGCATGCCGCACCGTGACGGAAGGTGACGGTAGCAGCAGGTGACGGCCCGACAGGTACGTCCGACACGGGCCCGGGGGAGCCGTAGGCTGTTTGCGTGCTCTTGCTCGCTCTGGATACCGCCACCCCCGCCGTCACCGTCGCGCTGCACGACGGCCGGGACGTCATCGCCTCGTCGAGTCAGGTGGACGCGCGCCGGCACGGGGAACTGCTGCTGCCCGCGATCGACCGGGTGCTCGCCGAGGCCGGTCTGAAGCTCGACGCCGTCACCGGGGTAGTCGCCGGCATCGGGCCGGGCCCGTACACCGGGCTGCGCGTCGGTCTGATGACCGCCGAGACCTTCGGGCTCGCGCTCGGCGTCCCCGTGCACGGCGTGTGCACGCTGGACGGCCTCGCCTACGCCGCCGACATCGAGGGTCCGTTCGTCGTGGCGACCGACGCCCGCCGCAAGGAGGTGTACTGGGCCCGTTACGCCGACTCCCGCACCCGCGTCACCGACCCGGCGGTCGACCGGCCCGCCGACATCGCCGGGCCGGTCGCGGGCCTGCCCGCGGTCGGTGCGGGCGCCCTGCTGTACCCGGACACCTTCCCCCAGGCGCACGAGCCCGAGCACGTGTCCGCCGCCGCGCTCGCCCGGCTGGCCGCGGAGAAGCTGGCGGCGGGTGAGGAACTCCCCGCGCCCCGGCCGCTGTATCTGCGCCGCCCCGATGCCCAGGTCCCCAAGAACTACAAGGTGGTCACCCCCAAGTGACCGGGTCCGAGACGTGTGTGCTGCGCGAGATGCGCTGGTGGGACATCGACTCCGTGCTGGAGCTGGAACGGGACCTGTTCCCCGACGACGCCTGGTCGCGGGGCATGTTCTGGTCCGAGCTGGCCCATGCGCGCGGGCCGGAGGCGAGCCGGAAGTACCTCGTGGCCGAGGCGGGGGAGCGGATCGTCGGGTACGCCGGTGTCGCCTCCTCCGGCGAGCAGGCCGACATCCAGACCATCGCCGTCACCCGGGAGTACTGGGGGACGGGGCTGGGCGGCCGGCTCCTCACCGAACTGCTGCGGGCCGCGACGGCCTTCGAATGCGCCGAGGTGATGCTGGAGTGCCGGGTGGACAACGTCCGCGCGCAGAAGCTGTACGAGCGCTTCGGCTTCGAGGCCATCGGCTTCCGGCGCGGCTACTACCAGCCGGGGAACGTGGACGCCCTGGTGATGCGACTGACCACGCAACCCGACAGCGGCTCCGCCGCGGGTTCGACTTCCGTACGAGGAACGCAGACCAATGACTGACTCTCGCGACGAGCCGCTCGTCCTCGGCATCGAGACCTCCTGTGACGAGACCGGCGTCGGCATCGTCCGCGGCACCACCCTGCTCGCCGACGCCGTCGCCTCCAGCGTCGACGAACACGCCCGGTTCGGCGGGGTCGTGCCCGAGGTCGCCTCCCGGGCGCACCTGGAGGCGATGGTCCCCACCATCGACCGCGCGCTGAAAGAGGCGGGAGTGAGCGCCCGCGACCTCGACGGCATCGCCGTCACCGCCGGTCCCGGCCTCGCCGGTGCCCTGCTGGTCGGTGTCTCGGCCGCCAAGGCGTACGCGTACGCGCTCGGCAAGCCCCTGTACGGCGTGAACCACCTCGCCTCACACATCTGCGTGGACCAGCTGGAGCACGGCGCGCTGCCCGAGCCGACCATGGCGCTGCTGGTGTCCGGCGGCCACTCCTCGCTGCTGCTGTCCTCGGACATCACCTCCGACGTCCGTCCGATGGGCGCGACCATCGACGACGCGGCCGGTGAGGCCTTCGACAAGATCGCCCGCGTGCTGAACCTGGGCTTCCCGGGCGGCCCGGTCATCGACCGGTACGCGCGCGAGGGCGACCCGGACGCGATCGCCTTCCCGCGCGGCCTGACCGGTCCGCGCGACCCGGCCTACGACTTCTCCTTCTCCGGGCTGAAGACGGCCGTGGCCCGCTGGATCGAGGCGAAGCGGGCGGCGGGGGAGGAGGTCCCGGTGCGGGACGTGGCGGCCTCCTTCCAGGAGGCGGTGGTGGACGTGCTGACCCGCAAGGCCGTCCGGGCCTGCAAGGACGAGGGCGTCGACCACCTGATGATCGGCGGCGGGGTGGCCGCCAACTCCCGGCTGCGCGCCCTGGCCCAGGAGCGCTGCGAGGCGGCCGGGATCCGGCTGCGGGTGCCGCGGCCCAAGCTGTGCACGGACAACGGCGCGATGGTCGCCGCGCTCGGCGCGGAGATGGTGGCCCGCAACCGGGCCGCCTCGAGCTGGGACCTGTCGGCTGACTCGTCCCTCCCGGTGACGGAACCGCATGTCCCGGGCCACGACCATGTGCACGAGATCAGCAAGGAGAACCTCTACTCGTGACGGTCGCCTTGATGTGGGAGGCGCGGGCGCTGCCCGGCCGGGGCGAGGACCTGCTGGCCTGGGCGCGGGCGCAGGAGCTGCCCCGTGAACCCCTGCGCCGGGAGACCCTGCGCGCTCCCCAGGACCGGGTCCTGGTCATCACCTGGTGGGACGCCCCGTACGACGCGGAACTGCCGGAACTGCCCGAGCCCGACGGGGAGCTGGTCACGCGGGCCGTGCACCGGTGGCGGTTCGAGTCGGTGGGCGCCGGCTGACCGAGAGCTCCCACGGCCTGCTCGCGACGCGGCCCCGCCACAGCAGCAGGCCGTGCCCGCGCTCCCAGTGTGCGACCAGGGCGGCCTGGCCCAGCCAGTCCAGGGCCGACCACAGGGGCAGCAGGGCCGCCCACGGCTCCCACAGGGACAGGGGCACCGCGAACAGCAGGTACAGCACGAAGAGGCGCGGGCTGAACGGCTGGTCCCGCAGGAAGCGCTCGGTGGGCAGGACCGTGCCGGTCTCCTCGACGGGGACCGCCTTCTCGAAGTCCCGCACCTCGCTGAACCACGTGATCCGGGTGGCCTTGAGGAGCGTCCACACCACGACGGAGGCGAGCACGGCGGCGACGCAGAGCCCCAGCCGGCCAGGTTCGGCCGGCGGGGAGAAGCCGCGGACCAGGCCCACGGTCGTCAGGGCGACGGCCGTGGCGGCCAGGACCGAGACGACGGCCCGCAGTTCGTGGTGCACCAGTCTGTCCATGCGCCCCCGCATCCCCCGCGCGAAGGCTCACCCCACCTCCGACACCTCCGTCTCGCAGCGCAGCCGCCGGTCGGTGCCGAGCACCCGGACCGGGCCCGTGAGGGTGAGGTGGGCCGTGTGGCGTACGTCCGCGCTGGACGCCGCCAACCGTAGTTCCAGGGCGCCCGGTTCGACCACTCTGCGGCCTGAACGGTCGGTGAACGCCGAAAGGTCCGTGTGGAAGCGGAACAGCACCCGGGCCGCGTCCCCCGGTGCCAGCCGCACGCGCTGGTAGCCGATCAGCCGTACGTCGGGGCGGGTCACCGACGCCACCGGGTCGTGGAGATAGAGCTGCACGACCTCCGCGCCCTCGCGGTCGCCCGTGTTGCGGACGGTCACCGAGACGTCGTACGTCCCGTCCGTGCCGATCTCCGCCGGCTCCGCGCCGCCCGTGCCGTCCTCCCAGGCGAACGTCGTGTACGAACGGCCGTGCCCGAAGGCGTACAGCGGGGTCGGGTCGAGGTTGCTGACCTCGCCCGCGAGGCCGAGGGGCGGCTGGAGGTACGTCCAGGGCTGGCCGCCGGGGGCCTGCGGGACGCTCACCGGGAGGCGGCCCGAGGGGTTCACGCGGCCCGACAGCACTCCCGCCACCGCCGGGCCGCCCTCCTCCCCCGGGAAGAACGCCTGGACGACCGCGCCCAGGCGGCCGTGCCAGCGGCCGAGGGCGTAGGGACGGCCGGTCAGCAGCACCAGCACCACGGGGACGCCCGTGGCGACCAGCGCGTCCAGCAGTTCGGCCTGGGCGCCCGGCAGGGCGAGGTCCGTGGCGTCGCAGCCCTCGCCCGAGGTGCCGCGGCCGAACAGGCCCGCCCGGTCGCCGAGGACCGCCACGCACACGTCCGCCTCGGCGGTGCGGGCGACGGCCTCCTCGAAGCCGGAGGTGTCCGGGTCCGTCACATCGCAGCCTTGCGCGAACGTCACCTTGGCGTCGGGGAGTTCGGTGCGCAGGGCGTCGAGGACGGTCGGGATCTCGATGCCGGTCGGGACGCCGGGGTGGTGGGTGAGGACGTGGGACGGGAAGGAGTAGCAGCCCAGCATGGCCAGGGCGTCGGCCGCCCGGGGGCCGATCACCGCGATCCGGGTGTCGGGGGCCAGCGGGAGCAGGCCGTCGGGGTTGTCGAGCAGGACGACGGACTCCTCGGCCAGGCGGCGGGCCAGGATCCGGTTGCCCGTCGAGTCGAGGTCGACCGGGGCGGCCGGCTCGGGAGTCCAGTCCTCGTCCAGCAGGCCCAGTTCGCACTTCTGGAGCAGGACGCGGCGGGCCGCGCGGTCCACGAGCTCCTCGGGGATCTCGCCCGAGCGGACCGCGTCCACCAGCGGATCGCCGTAGCATTTGAGGCTCGGCAGTTCCACGTCGATGCCGGCCTCCAGGGCCGCGTGGGCCGCCTCGGCCGGGGTGCCGGCGACCCGGTGGAGGGTCTGGAGGAAGCCGATGCCGAAGTAGTCCGCGACGACCGTGCCGGTGAAGCCCCACTCCTCGCGCAGGAGGCCGGTCAGCAGCTCGGGGTCCGCCGAGGCCGGCACGCCGTCCCGCTCCGTGTAGGCGGCCATCACCGAGCGGGCCCCGCCCTCGCGCAGCGCCATCTCGAAGGGCGGGAGGGTGACGTCCGCGAACTCGCGGGTGCCGGCCCGTACGGGGGCCAGGTTGCGGGCGCCGGCCGAGGAGGCGTACCCGGCGAAGTGCTTCAGCGTGGCGACGATCCCGGCCGACTCCAGGCCCCGCACATAGGCCGTGCCGACCGTGCCGACCAGGTACGGGTCCTCGCCGATCGTCTC
Organism: Streptomyces africanus; assembly: GCF_030816955.1. Lineage (NCBI taxonomy): Bacteria > Bacillati > Actinomycetota > Actinomycetes > Kitasatosporales > Streptomycetaceae > Streptomyces > Streptomyces africanus. The sequence continues at coordinate 5,302,931 of NZ_JAUSYP010000001.1, forward strand.
CTCCACGCGGCCCCAGCGCGGATCGCGGACGACGTCCAGGACGGGCGCGAGGCCTTGGTGGACGCCGGCCGAGCGCAGGTCGGCGCCGATGCGGCGGGCCATCTCCTCGACCAGCGGGGGGTCCCAGGTCGCGCCCCAGGCCAGCGGGACCGGGTAGGCCGTGGCCTGCCAGGCGGTGAAGCCGGCCAGGCACTCCTCGTGTGCGACCGCCGGGATGCCGAAGCGGCCGGCCTCGGTGATACGGCGCTGGGCGCGGGCCAGTGCCTGCGCGCCCAGCGCCGGGTCGACGGGGGCGGTGCCGAAGGAACGCGTGAGCTGGCCCAGGCCGCGGGTGATCAGCTCGTCCCACTCGTGGTCCACGGCCATGTCGTGCTGGTGCGGAGCGACTCCGTCGCCGTCCGTCGAGGCACCCACCCACACGCCGTACAACTGGGCGGTCTTCTCCTCCAGGGTCATCCGGGAGAGCAGGTCGTCGACGCGGGCGGCGGCGGGCAGGGCGGGGTCACGCCAGGGCGCGGTGGTCATGAAGCTCCTGTCGGGTGGACGGACGGCCCTCTCACGAACGGTGCTCACGAGCGCTTCTCACGCCCGCTTCCACGAATGTTTCGGTAAGTATGTCGAATGTTCCGGGAACCTATGGCGCCACGGGGACTTCGTCAAGGGGGCCCGCAGGGATACGATCGCCGCCATGACATCCCCGGAGCCGGTTGAAAGCCGGACGCAAACCCGGACGCAGGGGCGCAGCACGCAGACCGCGACGCTCGCCGAGATCGCCCGTGAGGCCGGTGTGTCGGCACCGACTGTTTCGAAGGTCCTCAACGGGCGGGCCGACGTCGCCCCCGCCACCCGTGCCCGCGTGGAGGACCTGCTGCGCGCCCACGGCTACCGGCGCCGCCGTGCCGAGGCGACCCGCTCGCCCCTGATCGACCTGGTCTTCCACGAGCTGGAGAGCGCCTGGGCGCTGGAGGTCATCCGGGGCGTGGAGAACGTGGCCCGGGACGCGGGGCTCAGCGTGGTGCTGTCCGAGAGCGCGGGGCGGCTCACCCCGGGGCGGACCTGGGCGGACCAGGTCGCCGCGCGCCGCCCGCACGGCGTGGTCCTGGTCCTGTCCGGGCTCGACGAGTCCCAGCGGGCACTGCTGACCAGCCGCGCCATCCCCTTCGTGGTGATGGACCCGGCCGGTGACCCGGGAGCCGACGTGCCGTCGATCGGCGCGACCAACTGGCAGGGCGGTCTCGCGGCCACCCGGCACCTGGTCGAGCTGGGGCACCGCCGGATCGGCGCGATCAGCGGGCCGACGCAGATGATGTGCAGCCGTGCCCGGGTCGACGGCTACCGGGCCGCGCTGGAGACGGCCGGGCTGCCGGTCGGCCCCGCGCTGATCGCGAACGGCGACTTCCACCACGAGGCCGGCTACCGGCTGGGCCTGGAGCTGCTGCGCCGCCCGGACCGGCCGACCGCCGTCTTCGCCGGGAACGACCTCCAGGCGCTCGGGCTGTACGAGGCCGCGCGCGAGCTGGGGCTGCGTATCCCCGAGGACCTCAGCGTGGTCGGATTCGACGATCTGCCGGTGGCGCCCCTGGTCGGGCCGCCGCTGACGACCGTACGGCAGCCGCTGACGGAGATGGCCGAGGCGGCGGCCAAGCTGGTCCTCGACCTCGGCCGCGAGGCCGGCACTCCGGCGGCCACCCGGGTCGAGCTGGCGACGAGCCTGGTGGTGCGCAGCAGTACGGCGGCGCCCGCGGGCGGCTGACCGCTGGTGCCGTGTTGACGGGTGTTCCGGACGCCTCCACACTGCACCGAAGCCAATCGGTTGCACCACCGAAACTTTCGGAGGCATCCGCACATGAGATCGCTGAGACCGGGCTTACTCACCTCCCTGCTGGCCGGCGTCGTCGCGGCCGGCTCCCTGCTGGCCGCGGCCCCCGTGTCCCACGCCGCCGACGCCCCGCTGCGTGACCTGGCCGAGGCCAAGGGCAAGGTCATGGGCACGGCGGTCACCGGCGCGAAACTCACCGGCACCTACGGCGAGATCGCCGGCCGCGAGTTCAACTCGCTCACCCCCGGCAACGCCATGAAGTGGGCCTCCGTCGAGCCGAGCCGGGGCAGTTACAACTGGGCCGAGGCCGACCAGATCGTGAACTTCGCCGAGGCCCACGGCCAGCAGGTGCGCGGCCACACCCTGCTCTGGCACCAGCAGAACCCGGGCTGGCTGACGAACGGCAACTGGACCCGGGACCAGCTCAGCGCCGTCGTCCAGGACCACATCGCCACCGAGGTCGGCCGCTACAAGGGCCGGCTGGCCGCCTGGGACGTGGTGAACGAGCCCTTCAACGAGGACGGCACCTACCGCTCGACCCTGTTCCACGACACCCTCGGCCAGGACTACATCGCGCAGGCCCTCACCTGGGCCCGGGCCGCCGACCCGGGCGCCAAGCTGTACATCAACGACTACAACGTCGAGGGCGTCAACGCGAAGAGCACCGCCCTGTACAACCTGGTCAAGTCCCTGAAGGAGCGCGGGATCCCGATCGACGGGGTGGGGCTGCAGGCGCATCTCATCGTCGGCCAGGTGCCCTCGACGCTGCAGCAGAACATCCAGCGCTTCGCCGACCTGGGCGTCGACGTGGCGATCACCGAGCTGGACATCCGGATGCAGCTGCCGGCGACGCAGGCGAAGCTGACCCAGCAGGCCGCCGACTACAAGGCGGTCATGAACGCCTGCGTGGCCATCGCGCGCTGTACCGGCGTCACCGTCTGGGGCTTCACCGACGCCGACTCCTGGATCCCGGACACCTTCCCCGGGCAGGGCGCGGCGACCCCGTACGACGAGAACTACCAGCCGAAACCGGCGTACCACGCCATCGCGGAGGCCCTCGGCGGGACGACGACCCCGCCGCCGACGGGCGCCTGCTCGGCCACGTACAGCGTCACCAGTCAGTGGAGCACCGGCTACACGGGCCAGGTGCGGATCGCCTGCTCGGGCGCCTCGCTGTCGTCGTGGAAGGCGGACTGGACGTTCGGCGCCGGGCAGCGGATCACGCAGGCCTGGAACGCGAACTGCACGCAGTCGGGCGCGGCGGTCAGTTGCGTGAACGCCTCCTACAACGGGTCGGTGCCGGACGGCGGTTCGGTCACGTTCGGCTTCAACGCCTCGTGGAGCGGGAGCAACCCGGTGCCGGTGGTGACCCTGGGGTGAGACCGGACGGAGAAGTCTGAGAATTTCCGAAGAAAAATCGCCCTGGGGTCCCTGCTCGTCATAATTCGGACTTACGTTCCTGCCCGTGACGGGACGTGACGGACACGGGGACGGGAACGGGGACGCGGGCAGAGCGGTGGGCCGGCGGTCGAGAGCGCTGCGGATCGCCGGCCTCTCCCTGGCGGGTGCGCTGGTGCTCGGCCTCGGCTCGGCGGGCTGGGCCTACTGGCATCTCAACGACAACATCAAAAGCGTCGACATCGACAACACGCTGGGCGACAACCGCCCGCCGGAGCCGGTGGTCGTGCCGTCCCCCTCCGCGGCGGCCCTGCCCGGCGAGGCCCTCAACATCCTGGTGCTGGGCTCCGACTCGCGCAGCGGCGAGGAGAACCGGCGGCTCGGCGGCGGCGACAGCTCAGGTGCCCGCTCCGACACGGCGATGGTCGTCCACCTCGACGCCGGGCGCTCCAGCGCGACCGTGGTGAGCATCCCGCGCGACACCCTGGTCACCCGCCCCTCCTGCCCGCGCCCGTCCGGCGGGTCGACGGCCGTCGCCTACAACTCCATGTTCAACAACGCGTACGCGGTGGGCGGTCCGGCCTGTGCGGTGAAGACGGTCGAGTCGATGACCGGCGTCCGCATGGACCACTACATCGAGATCGACTTCTCCGGCTTCGCGAAGCTCGTGGACGCGCTCGGCGGCGTCACCGTCACCACGGACGAGGACATCGCCGACGACGACAGCCATCTGCACCTCAAGGCGGGCACCCACCACCTGGACGGCACGCGGGCCCTCGCCCTGGCCCGCACCCGGCACGGCATCGGCGACGGCAGCGACCTGGGACGGATCGGCCTGCAGCAGATGCTGGTGAAGGCACTGCTGGACCAGATCGCCGCGCAGGACCTGCTCACCGACCCGGCGAAGCTGTACCGGGTGGCGGACGCCGTGACCGCCGGTCTCACCACCGACACCGGCCTGGACTCCCTCGGCGAGCTGACCCGGCTCGGGCAGAGCGTGCGGGGCCTGTCGGCGAGCGCGGTGCGGACGGTGACGATGCCGGTGGTCCGGGCGCCGTCGGATCCCAACCGGGTGGTGGCCGAGGAGCCGGAGGCCCGGAAGCTGTGGGAGTCGCTGCGCTGACCTGCACAGACACCCTCGGCAAAAAAATCCGGGAGAAAAAACGGCGAGCGTGTCGATCCGGGGGTCCCCCGATCGACGCAGGGGTGAGAGCGGGGAAGGACCTCGCTCCGCACAGCCCCGAGGAGTCACCATGCCGCGCTTTCTCACCCTGATCCGCATCGACGAGAAGAACGCTCCCGCCGAGGGACCGAGCCCCGAACTCCAGGAGCGCATGGGCAAGCTCCTGGAGGAGATCACCAAGGCCGGGGTCATGCTCGACACGGCCGGACTCACCCCGACCTCGGACGGCAGCCGGGTGCACTGGGAGGACGGCAAGCTCTCCGTCACCGACGGGCCGTTCACCGAGTCCAAGGAGGTCATCGGCGGCTACTCGATCAGCCAGTGCAAGGACAAGGCCGAGGCGATCGAGTGGACCAAGCGGTTCCTGTCCCTGCACGAGGACTACTGGACGATCACCGCGGAGGTCCGGCAGATCGCCGAGGGCTGACCGGTCCTCCTTGGCCGGGCGGCGCCGGGGGTGTCTGATGGTGGGTTGTGACCCCGCAGCCCACCCCCTCCCCGGCGCCCCGGCCCGACCGGACCGCCGAGGCCATCGAGACGGTCTTCCGCATCGAGTCGCCCCGCATCATCGCCGGCGTCGCCCGGGTCGTCCGGGACGTCGGCATCGCCGAGGAACTCGCGCAGGACGCGCTGGTCGCCGCGCTGGAGCGGTGGCCGCGGGACGGGGTGCCCGACAACCCGGGCGCCTGGCTCATGGCCACCGCCCGCAACCGCGCCGTCGACCTGGTCCGCCGCCGCGAGAACTACGCCCGCAAGCTGGCGGAGATCGGCCGGGACCTGTCGGCGGTTTCTCCCCCTCAGGAGCCGGCCGACCCGGACGACATCGACGACGACCTGCTCCGCCTGGTCTTCACCGCCTGCCACCCGGTGCTGTCCACCGAGGCCCGCACCGCCCTCACCCTGCGCCTCCTCGGGGGCCTGACCACGGCCGAGATCGCCCGCGCGTTCCTCGTCCCCGAGTCGACCGTCGCCCAGCGCATCGTCCGCGCCAAGCGCACCCTGGCGACGCGGAACATCGCCTTCGAGGTGCCCTACGGCCCCGACCGCGAGGCCCGCCTCGGCTCGGTCCTCGACGTCATCTACCTCGTCTTCAACGAGGGCTACGCCGCCACGGCCGGCGACGACTGGCTCCGCCCGTCCCTGTGCGAGGACGCCCTGCGCCTGGCCCGGGTGCTCTCGGGCCTCATGCCGAAGGAACCCGAGGTGCACGGCCTGACCGCGCTCCTGGAGTTCCAGGCGTCCCGCACGGCGGCGCGCACGGGTCCCTCCGGCGAACCGGTCCTCCTCAAGGACCAGAACCGCGCCCGCTGGAACCGCATGCTCATCGCCCGCGGCGTCGCCGCACTGGGCAGGGCCGAGGCCACCTCCTCCGGCGCCCCGGGCCCGTACCTCCTCCAGGCCGCCATCGCCGCCTGCCACGCGCACGCGTACACGTACGAGGAGACCGACTGGCCCCGCATCGCCACGTTGTACGGCCTCCTGGCCGCCCGTACCCCGTCCCCGGTCGTGGAACTGAACCGCGCGGTGGCCGTCTCGATGGCCGAGGGCCCGGAGGCCGCCCTGCCCCTCATCGACGCACTGCGCGGCGACCCCGCCCTGCGGGACTACCACCTGCTGCCCAGCGTCCGCGGCGACCTCCTCGCCCGCCTCGGCCGCACGGCGGAGGCCCGGGCGGAGTTCGAACGGGCGGCGTCGCTGACGCGCAACGAGCGGGAGCGGGACCTGCTGCTGCGGCGGGCGGCGGAGCAGCCCTGAAGGTCAGGCCGGGTGCCCGATGAGCATCGCCGGCGCCCCCGCCACCCGCGTCAGGAACACCGTCGCCGCGTGCGGGCCCTGCGGCTTGACCTTCCTGCGGAGTTCCTCCGGCTCGACCGCCGAGCCGCGCTTCTTCACGGTGAGGTTGCCGACCTCCCGCTCCCGCAGCAGCGCCTTCAGCTTCTTGACGTTGAAGGGGAGGTGGTCGGTGATCTCGTAGGCGGTGGCGTACGGGGTCGGGCGCAGCTCGTCCGCGGTGACGTACGCGATCGTCGCGTCCAGCAGCCCGCCGTCGAGCTCCTCGGCCACCTCGGCGACCAGATGGGCCCGGATGACGGCGCCGTCGGGCTCGTACAGGTAGCGGCCGGGCGGGCGGACCTCCGGGTCGGGCAGGCCGCGGGAGAGCAGGGTGCGGGGGCCCGGCAGCAGGGTGGCCCGTACCGCCCCGGGCTCGGTGCCGAACCACAGCACCGCCTCCTTCACGTCGCCGCCGTCGGAGATCCACTCGGCCTCGGCGTCCTCGGGGACCGCCTCGTGCGGGATGCCGGGGGCGATCTTCAGCGCGGCGGTGCGAGGGGCGCGGCGGGCCGCGGAGACCGCCCAGGACAGGGGCGGTGAGTACGCCTCGGGGTCGAAGATCCGGCCCCGGCCGCCGCGCCTGGCCGGGTCGACGAACACGGCGTCGTAACCGGCCGTGTCCACCTCCGTGACATCCGCCTCCCGCACCTCGATCAGGCCGGCCAGCCCCAGCACCTCGGCGTTCGCCCGCGCCGCCGCGGCGGCCGCCGGGTCCCGGTCGACGGCCAGCACCCGGATCCCCGCCCGGGCCAGCGCGATCGCGTCACCGCCGATGCCGCAGCACAGGTCGGCGACCGAGGTCACGCCCGACTCCGCGAGCCGCCGCGCCCGGTAGGCCGCCACGCTCGCCCGGGTCGACTGCTCCACCCCGTTCGGCGTGAAGAACATGCGTCCCGCGTCCTGCGCCCCGAACTTCACCACCGCCCGCTGCCGCAGCCGCGCCTGGCCCAGCGCCGCCGACACCAGCTCGGCGGGGTGCTCACGGCGCAACCGGGTCGCCACGGCCAGCTCCCGTGCCGGATCGGTGTCCCGCACCTCGTCGAGGAGGACGCGGCCTTCGGGGGTGAGGAGGAGGGCGAGGTCGTTCACCGGATCATTGTGGGCCACGGGTGGGGCGGGCGGTGTGGGCGGTGGAGCGGTCCGGGCTGGTGCCGGTCGGTCCGGCCCGGGACGCCGGTCGGTCCGGTGCCGGCACGCGGGTCGGCCCGGGGTCCGCGCGGCGGGCGGCGGGCTCCTGCTCCGCGGGCGTCCGTTGCTCCGGCGTCGCCGGGCGCGGCGCCGGCTCCGGCAGCATGCGGCGCCGCCGCCCGAACAGGCCGGGGTCGGGCGGCGGGCCGTGGTCCGTCCGTATGCGCGCCGAAAGGCCGGCCAGGGCCCGGCACGGACCCTGTGTGGGCCACTCGGTGGATGGTGTGCCGCCCGTCGCGGTGTCGAGGCCGATCCGGGGAGGCCGGCTGCGAGGATCCCGCATCATGCGAGCAGTCGTACAAAATGACAAAAGGCGGGCATCTGGCGGTGTGCGGATCGGCATCGCCGTACTCACCCTCGCCGCCATCGCCTCGGGCTGCGCGCAGGGCGACACCGGCCGGATCCCCGCGGCCGGCGGCCAGCAGCCCCTCGACGCGCCCCCGGCCCGCGCGCTCGACTCCTACGCCTCCAAGCTGCGCGCCGCGCACGCCGCCCGGATCGCCGCCGCGCAGCGCTGGAGGCTCAGGACCGTCCCGCTGACCGCCCCGCCGGCCCCCGCGAAGAAGCCGCGGATCAGGACCCGCGAGGGCTTCGAGGTGAAGGGCCACCGGAGACTGGACCTCCCGCCCGTCTTCACCACCGTCCCCACCCGGGACAAGGTCGTCTTCCTCACCATCGACGACGGCGTGGAGAAGGACCCGGCGTTCCTGCGGATGATGAGCGACCTGAAGGTCCCGTACAGCGCCTTCCTCAGCGGCTACCTGATCAGGAACGACTACGGCTACTTCAAGAAGATGCAGGGCCGGGGCGTGGTCCTGAACAACCACACCCTCCGCCACCGCCTCATGCGGGGCCTGTCGTACCGCGCGCAGAAGCGCGAGATCTGCGGCATGCAGCGCCTCATCGAGAAGCGCTACGGCAAGCGCCCGACCCTCTTCCGCCCGCCCTACGGCAGCTACGACAGGGCGACCCTGCGCGCCGCCAAGGCCTGCGGCATCGAGTACGCCCCCCTCTGGAACGAGGAGGTCTTCGCCGACCACTGGGAGTACCGCGAGGGGGACCGGCGACTGCGCCCGGGCGACATCGTCCTCACCCACTTCCGGGGCCGCGACCAGTGGCGGGGCACGATGCCCGACATGATCCGCCGCTTCCTGAACAAGGTCACGGCCGAGGGGTACGCGGTGGGCCGGCTGGAGGACTACCTGTGAGGCGGCGGTCGCCGGCCGCAGTGGTGTGCGCGGGAGTGATCCTGCTGGCCGGATGCGCCGGGGCCGCGGGGGAGCGCACGGGAGCGGACGGCCGGGGCCAGTCGCCGGCGCACGCGTCGAGCGGCGTCCGCGGGCCGGACCGGAGCGGCCTCCCGCCGGTCGTGGACCACGTCCGCACGCCCGACCGGGTGGTCTTCCTGACCTACGACGACGGCGCCGAGCGCGACCCCTCCTTCGTCGGCCTCGTCCGCGAACGGCGGCTTCCGGTCAGCATGTTCCTCACGGACAGCGTCGTGGGGCCCGGCTACGGCCACTTCGCCCGGCTGCGCGCGGTCGGCGCGTCCCTCCAGAACCACACCCTCGACCACTCCGCCCTGCGCGGCCTGCCCTACGCCGGCCAGCGCGCCGAGATCTGCGGCCAGCAGTACAAACTCCGCTCCCGCTTCGGCCTCCGCCCCCGCCTCTTCCGCCCGCCCTACGGCCTGTACGACACGACGACCCTGCGCGCCGCCGCCGACTGCGGTATCCGGGCGGTCGTCCTGTGGCGGGCGTCCCTGAACCCCGACGGCACCCTGACGTACACCCGAGGCAAGCCCGCCCTGCGCCCCGGCGACGTCATCTCGGTTCCGTCCGGGGAGAGTGCGTCCCTGACGCTCACAGAACGGACGGAGCGCCTGCTGAGGGAGATCGAGAGAAGGGGGCTGCGGGTGGGGCGGTTGGAGAACTACCTCTGACTCCTGTGGGCAGGGTGGTGCTGATGCCCAGCCCGTCCGGCGCTTGAGGGCGAGGCCGTCCAGGCCGAAGCGGGGGCCCGGGGGCGGCAGCCCCCAGGGGCCAGGACGCCAACGCCGGGTCCCTGGCACAGACGTACGCCGACCCGATTCCTGGGCCGACGCGCCGCCGGCAATTGGCACTCCGCTTGACCGAGTGCTAATCGCAGTCATAGTCTCGGCTCTGGCACTCCCCACTGGAGAGTGCCAACACAGCGACGGGCAGGTCCGGCACCCGCGACGACGGATCCACCTGGTCGCCACCTCAGACAGTTAACCCCGTGAGATCTCCGAAGGGGGAGGTCGGATCGTGACGACCACCAGCTCCAAGGTTGCCATCAAGCCGCTCGAGGACCGCATCGTGGTCCAGCCGCTCGACGCCGAGCAGACCACCGCCTCTGGCCTGGTCATCCCGGACACCGCCAAGGAGAAGCCCCAGGAGGGCGTCGTCCTGGCCGTGGGCCCGGGCCGCTTCGAGGACGGCAACCGTCTTCCGCTCGACGTTTCCGTCGGCGACGTCGTGCTCTACAGCAAGTACGGCGGCACCGAGGTGAAGTACAACGGCGAGGAGTACCTCGTCCTCTCGGCCCGCGACGTGCTCGCGATCGTCGAGAAGTAATTCACCCCAAGCACATTGCTTTGAGCTGCGCCCCTGGCCCCCCGCGATCGATAAGAAGCCGGGCGCCCGGGGCGCAGTGCCGTTAACCCTGATTCCGGAAGAGGGCTCACGCTCCCATGGCGAAGATCCTGAAGTTCGACGAGGACGCCCGTCGCGCCCTCGAGCGCGGCGTCAACAAGCTTGCCGACACGGTGAAGGTGACGATCGGCCCCAAGGGCCGCAACGTCGTCATCGACAAGAAGTTCGGCGCCCCCACCATCACCAACGACGGTGTCACGATCGCCCGCGAGGTCGAGATCGAGGACCCGTACGAGAACCTCGGTGCCCAGCTGGTCAAGGAGGTGGCGACCAAGACCAACGACATCGCGGGTGACGGTACGACCACCGCGACCGTGCTCGCCCAGGCGCTCGTGCGCGAGGGCCTGAAGAACGTCGCCGCCGGTGCCTCCCCGGCCGCCCTGAAGAAGGGCATCGACGCCGCCGTCGCCGCGATCTCCGAGGACCTGCTCGCCTCGGCCCGCCCGATCGACGAGAAGTCCGACATCGCTGCCGTCGCCGGGCTGTCCGCCCAGGACCAGCAGGTCGGCGAGCTCATCGCCGAGGCGATGGACAAGGTCGGCAAGGACGGTGTCATCACCGTCGAGGAGTCCAACACCTTCGGTCTGGAGCTGGACTTCACCGAGGGCATGGCCTTCGACAAGGGCTACCTGTCGCCGTACTTCGTGACGGACCAGGAGCGCATGGAAGCCGTCCTGGACGACCCGTACATCCTCATCACGCAGGGCAAGATCTCCGCCATCGCGGACCTCCTGCCGCTGCTGGAGAAGGTCATCCAGTCCAACTCCTCCAAGCCGCTGCTGATCATCGCCGAGGACGTCGAGGGCGAGGCCCTGTCGACCCTGGTCGTGAACAAGATCCGCGGCACGTTCAACGCCGTCGCCGTGAAGGCCCCCGGCTTCGGCGACCGCCGCAAGGCGATGCTGCAGGACCTGGCGGTCCTCACCGGCGCCACGGTCGTCTCCGAGGAGGTCGGCCTCAAGCTCGACCAGGTCGGTCTGGACGTCCTCGGCTCCGCCCGCCGCGTGACCGTCACGAAGGACGACACCACGGTCGTCGACGGCGCCGGCAACAAGGACGACGTGCAGGGCCGCGTCGCCCAGATCAAGGCCGAGATCGAGACCACCGACTCCGACTGGGACCGCGAGAAGCTCCAGGAGCGCCTCGCGAAGCTGGCCGGCGGCGTGTGCGTCATCCGCGTGGGTGCCGCCACCGAGGTCGAGCTCAAGGAGCGCAAGCACCGTCTGGAGGACGCCATCTCCGCGACCCGCGCCGCGGTCGAGGAGGGCATCGTCTCCGGTGGTGGCTCCGCCCTGGTCCACGCCGCCAAGGTCCTCGAGGGCAGCCTCGGCAAGACCGGCGACGAGGCCACCGGTGTCGCGGTCGTCCGCCGCGCGGTCGTCGAGCCGCTGCGCTGGATCGCCGAGAACGCCGGACTGGAGGGCTACGTCATCACCTCCAAGGTCGCCGAGCTCGACAAGGGCCAGGGCTTCAACGCCGCCACCGGCGAGTACGGCGACCTGATCAAGGCCGGCGTCATCGACCCGGTCAAGGTCACCCGCTCCGCCCTGGAGAACGCCGCCTCCATCGCCTCCCTCCTGCTCACGACCGAGACCCTGGTCGTCGAGAAGAAGGAAGAGGAGGAGCCGGCCGCCGCGGGCCACGGCCACGGCCACGCCCACTGAGGCACGATGCGTGACGGCTGACGACCTCAGTCGGCCCGAGCCCGAGCGAAGGCCCGGCACCCCGGAGACGGGGCTGCCGGGCCTTCGCCGTGGACGGATGTGCTGAGGGGGCGAGTGCGATGGAGTCCGGAGCGGACTCGGGTGCGGGCGTGGAGGGTGCGGACTCGAACGGGGAGTTCCTGCGGTGCTTCGGCCGCCAGATGAAGCTGCTGCGGGAGGCCGCGGGGCTGACACAGGCGCAGTTGGGGGAGCGGGCCGGGTACGGCGAGGCGCGATCGCGGCGGTGGAGCACGGCGGATTCCCCGGCCGGAGCTGGTGGACGCGGTGGATCGGGAGGTGGGTGGGCGGGGGCTGCTGGTGGCCATGAAGGGACGCCTGCGCGCGCTGGAGCTCGCCCGCGACGCCGAGCGGCGGCGCAACGGGTTGGCCGCCGCTCCGGTCAGGGCCGAGAAGCGTCGAGCCCGTCCGCGCTCGGGTCCGGGTCCGCGCCCGGGACCGGGAAATCGTCCAGGAAGGGTCGACAGAAGAAGGCCCGGGCCGCCGGCTACAAGGAGTTCCCCGGTTCCCGCCCCGCCCCGTCGCGAACCGGGGCGCCGATCCTCTGAGCGGAATTCCCAAGATCGCACCCGCCTACATGCGGCTGACCCCCGAGGAGGCGCAGCGGGAACGGCAGAAGCGGCTGGCCGGGGGGAACAAGGCGAAGGAGCCGAGACTGGCGAAAGTGGCGAGGAAGATACAGGCCGCCAGGGAGGCCGGGCCGGCCGCTGAGCGAAGGCGGCCGGAACCGGAACCGGGGCACCGGGCCCGGTTCCGTCGGGCCCTGACGACAACGGGGACGGACATCCGCGCCCCGGCCGTTGAGGAACGACTGTGCGACCGTCCGCCGCAGAGCGACGGAATACCCGCCCCCGAGTCGGTCCCACCACGAGAACCGTGGGCATCGCGGCCTCCCGAGCCCTGGGCCGGCTCGCCGCCGACGGCCTCGTAGGCCCGGACGCCTGGTCGGCCCATGTCAACCTCGCGTGACCACCGCTGCCCCGAAAGGGGACAGCGGAGTCCGGCGCCGCAGGAACGATGCATCCGCGCGCCCACAGCGAGGACGGCCGCCGCGGCGTCACCCACCGGCCGTGGCGTGCGCGCCGGCCAGGGGTGTCGATATGTACCTTCTGATCGACACCGTCACAGATCACGGGAGTCGGCGACTCCCGGGGAGGACGCCATGCTCAAGAAGACGCTGGGTATCGTCACGGCGGCCGTGGCCCTGACCGCGCTGCTGCCCATGGGGACGGCACAGGCCGCCACCTGCAAAGGCTCCGGCTGCACGGGCAAGAACCCGCAGGCGACGGGCTGCGGCGCCGATGCCCGCACACTCAAGGGCAGCAGGATCCCGCCGGCCGGCGGCGGCCCGGCGGTCGAGCTGCGGGTCTCACCGTCCTGCAGCGCGGCCTGGGCCCGCATCCAGAAGGCCAACAGCAACTGGCGCTTCAAGATCGAGACCAAGAAGGGTCCCACGTACACGGAGCACGCCTCGCCCAACTATCCGGCGTACACCGCCATGGTGTGGAACAGCCACGCCTACCGGGCCTGTGTCGAGCAGTACGACGGCGCCGGCGGTTCCTGGACCTGCACGAAGTGGTTCTGACGGCGGGGCCGGCCACGGACGGCGCCGAAGCCCCCGCACCGGGCGGACCCGACGGGCCGGGGCACGGCTCCCGGCCCGCCACGACGTGCTGCGCGGGCCGGACCCGCCGGCCCCGGGAACGTCCGGGAGACACCACGGACGTGCGGCGCCCGGCCGGACGACGGAAGGCCGTCACTCCTCGTCCGGGACCGCCTCGGCGCCGTTCCGCCCGCGCATCCCCGTGAAGAACGGGTTGGCCGCGGCGGTGCCACTCTCCAGGGCGGCGGCCTCGTCGGACCGGCCCTCCGCCCGCAGGGCACGGACGACGTCGTGGACCACCGCCGCCTCGTTCCACGCGTAGTCCCCGGACCGGTAGACATCGAGGGCGGCGTCGAAGTCGGCGTGCGCCTCCGCGTAGTGGCCGAGGTCGCGGTGGGCGACCCCGCGCAGATGACGGGCCATGGCGTTGGCGTAGGCGTCACCGGCGCGTTCGGTCACCTCGACGGCATGGGTGAGCGGTCCGAGGGCCTCCGCGGGCCTGCCTGCCTTCAGATGCAGCCAGCCGACGTCCCGCTGAGTGTGGGCGACCCACATCTCGTCGCCGACCTGCCGGAAGATCCCGATCGCCGTCCCGGCCGTCTCGCCGGCCGCGTCCAGGTCGCCCAGACCCGCCAGGACGCGGATCCTGGCGTTGGCGACCCGCCCCACCCAGTGCCGTTCGCCCATCGGCCCGAAGATCTCCTCCGCCCGCCGGTAGCAGTCGAGCGCTTCGTCGCGGCGGCCGAGGAGCCGGTAGATCTTTCCGAGGGCGTAGAGGGAGGCGCCCTCCCATCTGCGGTCGTTCAGCACACGGAAGTCGTGGATCGCCGCCTCCAGCAGCGGTGCCGCCTCCTCCGGCCGGCGCAGGTAGCCGAGGGTTTCCGCGAGCGTCCGCCGCAGCCGGGCGCACGCCCGGAGGTCACCGGCCTGCTCGGCCAGCCGCAGCGCCTCCCGCTGGCTCCGCTCCGCGAGTTCCGGCTTCCCCCGCCACCTCTGGAACTCGCCCAGCCTCTCGAGGGAGTTCAGGACGTGCCAGGAGTCACCGGCCGTCCGTAACCGGTCCACCGCCGCGGTCATGTGCCGCAGGGCGTCCCGGAAGTCGTGCTTCGCCGCGTGTGCGGCGGCGACGACCATCTCGTCCCTGGCCCGGTCCACCGTGTCCGGCGTCTCCCCGTCCTCCGTGCCGCCGGGCACCAGCAGCGCCAGTGCCGTGTCCGGCGAGCCCTCGGCCAGCGCCATCGTCGCGCGGGCCCGCCGCAGACTGCGCCGCACCCGCGGCCTGGTCCCGGACGGCGCGCTGAACAGCCAGTCCGCGGCACCGGACGGCAGGGTGATGTCGTTGAGGAAGTACGACAGCGCCTCGCCGATCTCGGCCGCCTCCACGTCCATGCCGAGACTCCGGCCCCGGCCGATGGCCCACTCCAGCCGCTTCTGCTCGCCCGCAACCCAGGCGGCGGCCGACGACCGGTCCAGGCCGTCGACCTGCTCCGCGGACACCTCCGTCGCGAGCTCCGGGGCGCGCTGTGCGGCGAGGTGGACGACGGCGTCCCGGAACGCCCGCACCAGGCGGGCCTCCAGGTGCCGTCGGTCGTCCGGCGGCAGCCGGTCGTACTGCTCGGCCGCGTAGACCCGGATCAGGTCGTGGACGCGGTAGCCGGGGTCCGCTTGCCCGTCGCTCTGGGCCTCCATCAGACTGACCTCGACCAGTTCGTCGCAGGCCGCGACCGCCGCTCCCCGAGTCTCCAGGACGGACGCGAAGTGCCAGTCGGTGAGCCGCCCTGCCGGTAACGAGGCGATCAGACCGAAGGCCGCCCGCGTGGGCTCCGCCAGCTCCCGGTGGCTGAAGCCCAGACAGGCCTCCAGGCTGCTGTCGGCACGGGAGAGCTCCCGCAGGCGCTCCCGCTCGTCCACAAGGCGGTCCTGCATCTGGGCCAGACTCAGGTCCGGCCGGTTCCTGAGTTTCGAGCCGACGATGTGCAGGGCCAGGGGGAGCCGGCCGCAGAACCGCGTGATGCGGAGGGCGGCGGCGAGATCGGCGGCGATGCGGTCCTCGCCGGCCCAGTGCGCGAGGACACTCAGCGCGTCGTCCTCACTCGGGAGGGACACGTGCACGGGGGGACGGGCCACGTCCCCGACGGACAGCGCCCTGCGGCTCGTGATCAGCACCGCGCACCCCGCCCCCACCGGCAGCAGGGGGCGTACCTGTTCGGCGCTGTGCGCGTTGTCGAGCATGATCAGCAGTCGGAGGTCGTTGGTCAGCGACCGCAGGCGCGCGGCCCGGTCCGCGACGCGGGCGGGGATGTCCTCGCGGGCGACATCGAGCCTCAGCAGGAGCTCCTTCAGGGCGTCCGCACTCGTCATGGGCTCGTCGCCGTCGCCCCGCAGCGCGAGGTGCAACTGGCCGTCGGGGTATTCGTCCTTCACCCGGTGCGCCGCGTTGAGGGCGAGGGTCGTCTTTCCGGTGCCGGGCGCCCCGTGGACGGCGATGATCTTCGACTGGCTGTGCGAGAGGTCGACGGACAGGGTCCCGCCCGTCGGCGCCGGAACGTCCCGGAGCGTGGCGAGCAGGCCGTCGAGCAGCGTCCGGCGGCCCACCCAGGGCGCGGTGGAAGGCAGTTCGTGCCGAGGCACACCGCGTGCGGCCGGTTGCGTGACCGACCCGGGCCGGGCGCGCGCTGCGTGATACCAGGTGAGGCCACCGATCAGCACCGCCGTCCCGCTTCCCACGGCGACGGCGGTCGACCCGTCGAAGAGGTCGAAGATGATGTCACCGGTCGCGCCCAGCGCGGCCACGGTGCCGCAGAGGGCGCCGGTGGCCCAGTACGACGAGCGACGTGAACTGACCTGATCCGCCATGGAGTTCCCCCGAAAAGCCAACGTGGCGCGAGCCGATGATGCCACGATCACGAGCCCGTGCACAGCAGGAGGCGGGAGCGCGGGCCCGGTGGCCCGCGCTCCCGCCCGGTGGCGTATCAGCCCTGTCCTCATGCATCAGATCTGGTCCCGCAGGTGGTGAGTTCTCACGGGGCTGCAGTTCAGCGGGCTCACGTGGTGCCCGTCGCGGCGGCAGGCGAAAAGCCGCTCGGGAGGACGGCCGGGAGCACCGCGGTTCGGGTCGCCCCCGACGACATGGTGATGTCATCCTGTGACCGCGTAGGGATGCAGCCCCCCGTCGCTTTGCAACCGCTCCAGCCGGCCTTTCAGCTCCTTGGCCTTGAGGTCGGTCGGATGGAGTGGGTTGCGCAGCGTCCGCACCCGGTCGTCACCGTGGAACTGCCAGGTGTCGCCGTGGTTCACGACGCGGCCCGGGTGCCCCTTGAGCTCCAGGAGGTACACACCGCCGGCTCCCCTGACGACAGGTGCAACAACAGCAGTCACTCCGACCAGAGTGTGGCCACCGCACACCCTGGCGTGTGCGCACCATCGCCGTGCGGATCGGCTGACCGAAGGAGTACCGAGGTCACAGCTCCGTAGGCTCCAGAGCCCCCAGCTGCTGCATCAGCCCCAGCCGGTCGTACTGCCACCAGCCCTCGGCGAGCTTCCCGTCCGGCGTGCACCGGTGCACGGTCGCCCCGGTCATGGTGACGTCCTTCCCGGTCGGCGGAATCCCGAGGAACTCCCCCTTGTGGTGCCCCTTCCAGGTCCACCGGGTGCACACCCGGTCGCCCTGGGCGATCTGGTCCTCGATCGTGAACGAGAAGTCGAACCCGCCCCGCCACACCTCCACCTCGCGCCGCCACGCGTCCAGCCCGATGACGTCCTGCACATTGGCGGGATCGTGGTCGTGGTAGCCCTCGATGAACACGTCGTTGAACGCGGGCGCCGCACCCTGCCCGGGCGCCAGCTCGAAGAACCTGCGCGCCGTGGCCGCGTTCAGCTGCTCGTCCCGCACCACGTCCAGGTCCGTGAACGTCGGCGTCTCGTCGCAGAGCGCCACCATGTCCTGGAAGATCCGGTCGGTCTCCGGAAGCCCGGAGTTGCGCATCGCCTCCTCGTACGACGGGAACTCCACGATCTCGACGATGTGCGAGGAGTCGGCCCGGTCCTTCGCCACCACACTGTGCGTAGCGGTCCGTTTCCCCTTGGTCTGCTCGACCCACCTGTCCATCAGCCGGTTCATCTCGTCGAGCCGGCTGGTCCTGCATTCGATGAGCTGTACGAAGGTCATGGCCTCGCCTCCGGCCCCCCTGGGTCCGGCTGAACAGCTCCATTGTCCCCACAAGAGCCGCTCGGCGCCTCCCGGCCCTTTGGCATCATGAGGCCATGCGCTGGTGGGGGAAGCGGGGGGAGCGGTCGGTGGCCGCGGGGCGGGATGTCGGGGTGGCCGTCACCGGGGACCACAACCACCTCGTGTTCACCCGGCAGGTGCGCTCGGCGTACTGGGAGCAGGTCCGCAGGATCGCCCCCGGCGAACTGGTCGGCCGCGATCGGGAACTCGCCGAGCTGACGGCCTTCTGCACGGCCGGCTCCGGCCCGGCGTACGCCTGGTGGCGCGCGGAGGCGTGGGCGGGCAAGACGGCGCTGATGAAATGGTTCGCGCTGAATCCCCCGCCGGGCGTGTGTGTGGTGCCCTTCTTCGTCACCGCTCAGTTGAGCACGCACAACACCTTCGCGGCGTACGCCGATGTCGTACTGGAACAGCTCGCGGAACTCTCGGGCTCCATGCCGGCCTACCTCCGACCGGCAACGCGCGACGCGCACCTGCTGAGGCTGTACGGCGAAGCAGCCCGAGCCTGCCGGGAGCGGGGCGAGCGTCTGGTTCTGCTGGTCGACGGCTTGGACGAGGACAGGGGCGTCACGACCGGCCCGGACGCGCACAGCATCGCGAGCCTGCTGCCGGACCAGTTGGAGGCGGGGATGCGGGTCCTGGTCACCGGCCGGCTGAACCCGCCGCTGCCGGCAGACGTACCCGACGGGCACCCGCTGCGCGACCCCTCTGTCGCACGGACGCTGAAGCCGTCGCCGTACGCCCGGATGGTGCGGGCCGCTGCGGAACGAGAACTGAGCGCACTCACCGAGGCCGGTGGCCTGGAACGTGAACTGCTGACCCTGGTGACGGCCGCCGGCGGCGGTCTGACGGTGGAGGATCTGGCGGCACTCACCGGAGCGGTTCCGTTTCGCGTGCGCAAGACGCTGAAAACGGGGGCGGGCCGGACGTTCGAGAAGCGGGCCCACGGCTACCTGCTCGCTCACGAGGGGTTGCGGCGCCAGGCCGAGGAGATGGTCGGTGACGCCGAACTGTCCCGCTGCCGGGGCCTGCTGCACACCTGGGCCGACGCCTGGCGCCGGCGGGAGTGGCCGGCCGAGACCCCTGCCTATCTGCTCCGCGGTTACTCCCAAATGGTGTCCCGGGCAGGGGACACGGCACGCATGGTGGAGTTCGCCTTGGACCAGGCCCGTCATGACCGGATGCTGGCGGTGACGGGCGCGGACGGTGCGGCTCTGGAGGAGATCCTCACCGCGGAGCGGATGCTCGCCACGGCAGTGGCCGACGAAGCCGAGCCCGCGGCCGGGAGCACCGGGACGTCCCGCTTCCCGCACGCGGTCCTGCACCTGCTGGCACTGTGCGTGCACGGCGACGTGATACGCGGTCGGCGCCGCAGCGTCACTGAGTCACTCGCCTGGGCTTGGGCCGCACTCGGGCGGACATCGCGCGCGGAGGCCCTGGCACGCGATCTCCCGCCACTGGACAAGACGCCGGCGTTGGCCCGAGTGGCGGAGGAACTGGCTGGTCAGGGTGATACCGAGCGCGCCACGGGACTGGCGGTCGCGGCCGAGGAGGCTCTCCACGAGAGTGGGTTCGGGCTCGGCCGTCCGGAGCACGCGGTCGCTGTCCACCGAGCATTTGTCCGCGTCGGGCTGTACGACCGAGCCGAAGCGGTCCTGCGCTCGGCCTCCGTTCCTCTCTCCTCTGCGGCGCTTGCCGCGCAGGTCGTGGAGACGTGGTTGGACGATGAAGAGTTCGACCGGGCACGTGCCGAGGTGACGCGCCAGACGGCCCCGTCGCACCGGTCGGCCTGCATACGGGCACTCGTCACAGGCCTGCTCGCGCAGGGGCGGACAGAACAGGCGTGGGAGATCGTCCGGGAGGCCGGAGACAGCGCGCCGAGCGGCGCGCTGTGCCGGCTCGCACTGGCCCTGGCCGAAGCCGGCCGGGTGGAGGAGGCGGAGCGGCTTCTGAACGACGCTCGCGACCACGCGACCACTTTCAAGGACCGCCTTCAAGACCCCAAGGACTGCCTCGAAGAACTCTCCGAGGCAGGGGCCGACGCCACCGACTACTTCCAGGCCTTCGTGGACGCGCGAAGGTGGGACGTGATCACGGAAATGCTGCGCAACACCGCGCGGGACGGTGACTCCGCCCTCTGGCTGGCGACTTTCCTCGCTCCCGTTCTCGTACTTGAGGGCAAGCTGGACAGCGCCGAAGCCCTGCTGGCGGGCCGGACCGAAGGTACGGCCGTCGAGGGCGCCCGCCTCCTGGCCGCCGCTCTCGCCCGCCGCGGCGAATCCGGCCGGGTGAGGCGCTTCTGCCGCACCTTCTCCTCGACCGCCGTACGCTCCGAGTTGTCGGCCGCTGCGGCGGAGGGCTTCGCTGCCACCGGACGGTTGCGGGAAGCCGAGTCCCTCGCCGTGTGGAGCGATCCCGCCCATGGGCTCGACCCGCTGGCCCGCGGTGCCGTCGCCTGGGCGCGGTCCGGGCACCGCGAGGAGGCCGCAGCCTTTCTCGCCCGGGTCGAGAACCGGGTCCGCGCGGAGGCGGGCATCTCGGGCGCCGTATCGGACCGTGCCCGCGTGGCGCAGGCGCTGGCAGCCGCCGGACACACCCCGGCGGCGCGTGAACTCCTGGCCGGGATCGAGAACGCCCTCGCGCAGACGGCTGTGCCCCGTTCGGCAGGATCCGACACGCCTTGGCACGGTCAGGAACTCACTGACGTGGCCCTGGCGTTAGTGCGATCCGGCGAGCTCGACCGCGCCGAAGCCCTGATCCGTTCACCCGACGGCGCGGGCCGCGGCGCCCACGAGGCCTGGGCGGCACTCCTGCGCGCCTGGACGGGGGCCGGGAGGTACGGCAGGGCCGAGAAGTTCGTCGCGGAGGCGCCGACGGCATACCGCGACGGCCTGCTGGCCGAGATGTCGGTGGTGTGGGCGGAACGTGGGGAGGCGGCCCGCTCGGTGGACTGCGCCGGCACCGTACGAGAAGCACCCGCACGGATCTCCGCGACGGCGAGAGCAGCCGCCGCCCTGGCCCTGAGCGGGATGAGGACCGAGGCGCGCACTGTGCTGGCGGAGCTCCCGCAGCACAACGGGTGCCCTGACCTGGGCAAGGCACCCGAATCGGCTCTGGTCTTGGCCGACGTGTTCCAGGCGTGGTCAGTTCTCGGCGAGCCGGATCGAGCCCGTGCCGTCGCCGGTGAGGCGCTGCGTCTGCGGAACGTAACCGGCTACTCCGTGGGATGGCGCCTGGTTCGCGCTCTCGTGCGGGCGAGGTTGTGCGAGGAGGCCAGGTGGTGGGTGCGCCAGGTTCCTCCCGGGGACGAACACGACAGCGTGCGCGAGGCTCTCGTGGTGGCTCTCGCCGAAGCCGGCGACGTCTCGGCGGCGCTGAATTGGGCCAGGCCGCTCGGTGAACACCCTGAAGCGGCGGTGGCCCTGGTATCCAGGGTCGCCCCTGACAGAGCCCGCTCCCTCGCGATCCACGCGCTGCGGCACGGGGAGTGGCAGGAAGCCCTCCCGGCCGTGCTGCACGTGGAACCCGCTGCCGTGCCGTTCCTCGTCGGCGCCTTTCGCCACGCCCCTACTGCGGCCCGTACTTCCGCCCCGTCCTGGACGACACCGCCCCCAGCATCCCCCGCGGCACCAGCTTCGCCGCCCCCATCAGCGCCTTGTACCTCGGGTCCGGGATCGACACCGTCTTCCCCCGGGCCAGATCGTTGAGCGCCGCCGCCACCAGCTTGTCCGCGTCCAGCCACATCCAGGCCGGGATGTTGTCCGTCCCCATGCCGGCCCGCTCGTGGAACTCGGTGCGCACGAAGCCGGGGCAGAGCGCCATCAGCCGTACGCCGCTGCCGGCCAGGTCGCGGGCGGCGCCCTGGGTGAACTGCACGACCCAGGCCTTGGACGCGCCGTAGGTGCCCCGCGGGACGAACGCGGCCACCGACGCGACGTTCACGACGCCGCCGCGGCCGCGCTCCCGCATGGCCTCCGTCGCCGCGGACGTCAGCCGCAGCACCGCCTCGCAGTGCACCTTCAGCATCCGCAGCTCGTCGGCCATGGACACGTCGAGATAGCGGCCCTTGTTGCCGAATCCGGCGTTGTTGACCAGCAGGTCGACGGGGTTCTTGCGGTCGCCCAGCCGGTCGGCCACCGACTCGATGCCCTGGTCCTCGGCGAGGTCGGCCGTCAGCACCTCCGCCTCGATGCCGTGCCGGTCGTGCAGCTCGGTCGCCTGCTCCCGGAGCCGCTTGGTATCGCGGGCCACCAGCACGAGGTTGTGCCCGTCCGCCGCCAGTCGCCGCGCGAACGCGGCCCCGATGCCTGCCGTCGATCCCGTAATCAGAGCCGTTGTCATGGCAGAAGGTTAGTGACCCGGACTATGAGCATCCGCTTCCGCGCGGGGGTCTCACCGGTGAAGGGTCGGTGGAGACCCGCACGGCGAGCGGCCGTCGGGCCCGACCGGCGAGCGGCCGTCAGACCCCGAGCTTCTCCGCGTACTCCCGCGCCAGCCTCAGCGACTCCGGGTGCAGCGCCTCGCCCGCCGGCAGCAGCCGCGGCAGCAGCGTCCGCTCGGTGGTCACCGCCCGGAACTGGAGGGCCACGGTCACATCGTGCTCGGGGCGGTGGATGATCTCGACGGAGTCGCCGGCCCGTATCGCACCGGGCTCGATCACCCGCAGATACGCCCCGGGTGCGCCCCGCTGCGTGAACCGCTTCACCCATTGCTTCTCCTCCAGATGGCCCTGGAACGTGCGGCACGGGATCCGCCCGCAGGTGACCTCCAGCACCACCTCGGGCCCGATGCGCCAGCGCTCGCCGATCCGCGCGCCGGACACGTCGAGACCCTGTGTCGTGAGGTTCTCGCCGAACGCCCCGTCGGGCAGCGTCCGGCCCAGTTCGCGTTCCCACGCGTCCATGTCCTCGCGCGCCATCGCGTAGACCGCCTGGTCGTCGCCGCCGTGGTGCTCCAGCTTGCACACCGCGTCCCCGGCCAGCCCGCTCCCGCCGACGCCCTTGGGCCCGGGCGCCGAGACCCGCACCGGCCCGTCCACCGGCCGCTTGTCGATTCCGGTCACACCCTCCGGGTTGTCCGTGTACGGCACAGCCTTGGCGCGGCCCAGATTCACAGACAGAAGCTTCATGCCCGCACGGTAGGGGACCCGTCCCCAAAGCGTCGACGCATTATTCGGAGCGGCTTCAAAGGGTCGCTTATCCTCGAAGGGTGATCGAAGCCCGTCATCTCCGTGTCCTGCGCGCCGTCGCGGCCACCGGCTCCTTCTCCGCCGCGGGCCGCGAACTGGGCTGCACCCAGCCCGCCGTCAGTCAGCAGATGAAGGCCCTGGAAGCCTCCGTCGGCACACCTCTGCTGATCCGTACGGGACGCGAGATGCGCCTGACCCAGGCCGGCGAGGCGCTGGTGCGGCACGCCGCCGGGATCCTCGCCGGGCTCACGGCCGCGGAGGAGGAGGTCGCCGCCATCGCCGGGCTGCGCGCGGGCCGGGTCCGGCTCGTCTCCTTCCCCAGCGGCAGCTCCACGCTCGTGCCGACCGCCCTCGCCGCCCTGCGCGACGCGCACCCCGGCACCCGGGTCTTCCTGGAGGAGGCCGAACCGCCCGCGTCCGTCGGCATGCTGCGCGAGGGCGACTGCGACGTGGCGCTCGCCTTCCGCTACGAGGGGGCGGCGGGCGCCGAGGAGTGGGAGGACCTCGTCGTACGGCCGCTGCTGACGGACCGGCTCGTCGCACTCGTGCCGGAGCGGCACCGGCTCGCGGGCGCGCAGTCCGTCGCGATCGGCGACCTCGCGCGGGAGCCGTGGATCGCGGGCTGCCCGCGCTGCCGCGGCCAGCTCGTCGAGGTCTGTGCGGCGGCCGGCTTCACCCCGCGCATCGACTTCGCGACCGACGACTACCCCGCGGTCGCCGGCCTGGTCGGCGCCGGTCTGGGCGTGGCCGTGCTGCCCCAGCTGGCCATCGAGTCCGTACGGCCCCGGGGGGTGCGGACCGTGACGCTGGAACCGGCGGTGCGCCGGGAGATCGTCGCGCTCACCCTGCCCGACCTCGCACAGGTCCCGGCCGTGGCGGCGACGCTCGGCGAACTGGCACGGGCCGCCCACCGCTAGCCACGGCGCAGGCGTGCCCCGGCCGCAGCACAAACGTGTCCCGGCCACAGCGCGGGCGCGTCACGCCACGGCGCCAACGCGTCAAAAACCAACGGCACGCGTGCGCGTGCCTGTCTCGCAGAAACGTTCCTTCAGGTGTTCGAGGCGGCGTGCCCGCCGGATGTCGACGCCGACACCAGCCGGTTGCGCGCCCGACCCATCAGCTCTTCGCGCTCGTCCTCGGTCAGCCCGCCCCACACGCCGTACGGTTCCCGCACCGCCAGCGCGTGGGCGGCGCACTCGGCACGCACAGGGCACCTCATGCAGACCTCTTTGGCCGAGTTCTCGCGAGCGCTCCGAGCCGCACCGCGCTCACCCTCCGGATGGAAGAAGAGCGAGCTGTCCACCCCGCGACAGGCAGCCAGCAGCTGCCAGTCCCACAGGTCCGCGTTCGGTCCGGGAAGGCGGGAGAAATCTGCCATTACGTGACCCCTTGTAGCCGTTTTGGGCGGATCTGGTGTCCACGACCGTACAACTACGATCTAAGGAGATGAAAATATGACTCATTGCGAATCTAGCTCCAGACACTGGCAAAGCGGAAGAAATAGGTCCGAACGGGGCATAGGTTGTGATGAAAGTTCGCGGGTCTCTTGCGCATGTCTGCACCGTGTCCGGCCCCTCACGTAGAGTGCCGAAGATGTCAGCCGCCCCCGTAACTCTTTCGAGTGACCGTCGTTGAGAGTGCGAGGCGGTTGAAGGAACAAGCGCTCGGGCGGGCGTCCGAGACGGTCGACCGCACAGGTGACGATTTCGTACCAGCCTGGAGGCTCAAGGTGACGCGCATCAGCTGCGGAGGGCGGCCATGACTTCCGTCCTCGTCTGCGACGACTCCCCGCTTGCCCGAGAGGCGCTCCGTCGCGCGGTCGCAACCGTGCCCGGCGTAGAGCGCGTGACGACGGCGGCCAACGGCGAGGAAGTCCTCCGCCGCTGGGGGGCCGACCGCTCGGACCTGATTCTGATGGACGTACGCATGCCCGGCCTGGGCGGCGTCGAGACGGTCCGGCGGCTGCTGTCCGCCGACCCCGGTGCGCGCATCATCATGCTCACCGTCGCCGAGGACCTGGACGGTGTGGCCCTCGCGGTCGCCGCCGGCGCCCGCGGCTATCTGCACAAGGACGCCTCCCGCGCGGAGCTCCGCGCGACGGTGACGCAGGCGCTGGCCGACCCGACCTGGCGGCTCGCCCCGCGCCGGCTGCGCTCGGCCGAGATGGGCGCCGCGCCGACGCTCACGGCGCGTGAGATCCAGGTGCTCGAAGGCATGAGCCACGGCCGCTCGAACGCGGAGATCGGCCGCGAGCTGTTCCTCTCCGAGGACACCGTCAAGACGCACGCCCGGCGCCTGTTCAAGAAGCTCGGCGCCTCGGACCGGGCCCACGCCGTGGCGCTCGGCTTCCGGTGGGGTCTGGTGCGCTAGGGGATGTCCGCAAAGTCCCGCCTGCCCCGCGACGCCCGGCACGCTCCCCCACTGCCTTAAGGGCGTGGGAGGTACCCCCACTCGCCCCACCGGGCGACCACCTGCGTACCACCAGTACGCGGGTGTCCGCCCGGCATGCCGAGAGCGCGCACCGGACGCCGCAGGGCCCGCCCTCCGGCCGGACGACGGGACTTTACGGACACCCCCTAGCGCCTGCCCTTCGGATCGGGCCGGCTTCGACGCGCGCTCTCCGGCCGGGGCCGGAGAGCGGGGGCGCACGGATGCCCCCGTGCGAGCTCTCGAGGAGGGTGCACGCGAGGACCCACGGCCCCGGGATGATCCGAACGGCAGGCCCCAGCGGTCGCAGTGGGGGCGCGGAAAGCCAGGTCGGCGGGGGTGGACCGGGGGTCCGCCGGATGCCCGCTGCTCGTTTCGCCGCGGATGCCGCATCCTTGAGGGTGTGGAGTTCCTCGGGGACGAGTCGGTCGAGCGGAAGGGGAGGGCGCAGGGGATGAGTTCCGGCGCACCTGCTCATAACGCTTCGGTGCACAACAACGGGCGCGGTGCCACGGACCCGGCGGCCGCAAGGCACCATGGACCGATGCGCGATGACGAGGCGGTCAATGCCCAAGGGGCGATCGGCGCGCTCGTCCACCGCGCCGTCGACGGGGACGAGCAGGCCACGCACGACCTGCTCGCCCATGTCCACCCCCTGGCCCTGCGCTACTGCCGCACCCGTCTGTCCCGCCTCCCGGGCGACGCCCGGCACTTCGTGGAGGACCTCGCCCAGGAGGTCTGTGTCGCGGTGCTTCTCGCACTGCCCCGCTACCGGGACACCGGGCGCCCCTTCGAGGCGTTCGTCTTCGCCATCGCCGCCCACAAGGTCGCCGACCTGCAGCGCGCGGCGATGCGCCACCCCGGCTCGACGGCCGTCCCCTCCGACGAGATGCCGGAACGGCCCGACGACTCCCTGGGCCCGGAGGAGCGCGCCCTGCTCAGCAGCGACGCGGAATGGGCCAAGAAACTGCTGGCCAACCTGCCCGAGAACCAGCGGGAGCTGCTGCTGCTGCGGATCGCGGTGGGCCTCACGGCCGAGGAGACGGGCCAGATGTTGGGAATGTCACCCGGCGCGGTCCGGGTGGCGCAGCACAGGGCGCTGAGCCGGCTGCGGGCGCTGGCCGAGCAGTAGCCCTGCTGGAACAACCCCTTTGTTGAACAGGCGGTGCGCTGCTTCCGTACGAACATACGAAGCCCGGAGCCAGGCGGAACCGTGGAATGAGACAGCCGTGCTTCCCGTTAGCATGGACATCCGCACCGATCAAGGCCATTTGGGGAAGGTGTCATGACTGCCAACGTCGACGGAGTGCCCGGTAAATTCGCGACACTCGGGCTGACCTACGACGACGTGCTGCTGCTGCCGGGTGCATCCGAAGTGCTCCCCAACGCGGTCGACACCTCGTCCCGCATCTCCCGCAACGTGCGGGTCAACATCCCGCTGCTGTCCGCCGCCATGGACAAGGTCACCGAGTCGCGCATGGCGATCGCCATGGCCCGCCAGGGCGGCGTCGGCGTCCTGCACCGCAATCTCTCCGTCGAGGACCAGGTCAACCAGGTCGACCTGGTGAAGCGGTCCGAGTCCGGGATGGTCACCGACCCGATCACGGTGCACCCGGACGCGACGCTCGGCGAGGCCGACGCCCTGTGCGCCAAGTTCCGCATCAGCGGCGTCCCCGTCACCGACGGCAACGGCAAGCTGCTCGGCATCGTCACCAACCGCGACATGGCCTTCGAGACCGACCGCTCCCGTCAGGTGCGCGAGGTCATGACCCCGATGCCCCTGGTGACCGGCAAGGTCGGCATCTCCGGCCCCGACGCCATGGAGCTGCTGCGCCGCCACAAGATCGAGAAGCTGCCGCTGGTCGACGACGCGGGTGTCCTCAAGGGCCTCATCACCGTCAAGGACTTCGTCAAGGCCGAGCAGTACCCCAACGCGGCCAAGGACGCCGAGGGCCGGCTGATCGTCGGCGCCGCCGTGGGCGCCAGCCCCGAGGCCCTGGAGCGGGCCCAGGCGCTCGCCGAGGCCGGTGTGGACTTCCTGGTCGTCGACACCTCGCACGGCCACAACAGCAACGCCCTCAGCTGGATGTCGAAGATCAAGTCGAGCGTGCGCGTCGACGTGATCGGCGGCAACGTCGCCACGCGCGACGGCGCCCAGGCGCTGATCGACGCCGGTGTCGACGGCATCAAGGTGGGCGTCGGCCCCGGCTCGATCTGTACCACCCGGGTCGTCGCCGGTATCGGTGTCCCGCAGGTCACCGCCATCTACGAGGCGTCCCTCGCCGCCCGTCCGGCCGGCGTGCCGCTGATCGGTGACGGCGGTCTGCAGTACTCCGGCGACATCGGCAAGGCGCTCGCCGCGGGCGCCGACACGGTCATGCTGGGCAGCCTGCTCGCGGGCTGTGAGGAGTCCCCGGGCGAGCTTCAGTTCATCAACGGCAAGCAGTTCAAGTCGTACCGCGGCATGGGCTCGCTCGGTGCGATGCAGTCCCGCGGCCAGGGCCGGTCGTACTCGAAGGACCGCTACTTCCAGGCCGAGGTCGCCTCCGACGACAAGCTCGTGCCCGAGGGCATCGAGGGCCAGGTGCCCTACCGCGGCCCGCTGGCCAACGTGCTGCACCAGCTCGTCGGCGGTCTGCGCCAGACCATGGGCTACGTGGGCGCGGCCACCATCGAGGAGATGGAGACCAAGGGCCGCTTCGTCCGCATCACGTCGGCGGGCCTCAAGGAGAGCCACCCGCACGACATCCAGATGACGGTCGAGGCGCCTAACTACAGCCGTAGTAAGTAGTACCCAGGCCTGCCGAGGGCGGCTCCGGAGCATCCGGGGCCGCCCTCGTCGTGCCCGTCGGCGATACTGGAAGACGCTGAAACGCAAAAAGGGAAAGGCCACCAACGTGACTGAGATCGAGATCGGGCGCGGCAAGCGCGGCCGCCGGGCGTACGCCTTCGACGACATCGCCGTCGTCCCCAGCCGCCGTACGCGGGACCCGAAGGAGGTCTCGATCGCCTGGCAGATCGACGCCTACCGCTTCGAGCTGCCGTTCCTGGCCGCCCCCATGGACTCGGTCGTCTCCCCGGCCACCGCCATCCGCATCGGCGAGCTCGGCGGCCTCGGCGTGCTGAACCTCGAAGGCCTGTGGACGCGCTACGAGGACCCGCAGCCGCTGCTCGACGAGATCGCCGAGCTGCCCGCCGAGGCGGCGACCCGGCGCCTCCAGGAGATCTACGCGGCGCCCATCAAGGAGGAGCTGATCGGCGCGCGCATCAAGGAGGTGCGCGACTCGGGCGTGGTCACGGCCGCGGCGCTCTCCCCGCAGCGCACGGCCCAGTTCTCCAAGGCCGTCGTCGACGCGGGCGTGGACATCTTCGTCATCCGCGGTACGACGGTCTCCGCCGAGCACGTCTCCGGCTCGCACGAGCCGCTGAACCTGAAGCAGTTCATCTACGAACTGGACGTCCCGGTGATCGTCGGCGGCTGCGCCACGTACACCGCGGCCCTGCACCTGATGCGCACGGGCGCGGCCGGCGTGCTGGTCGGCTTCGGCGGTGGCGCCGCGCACACCACGCGCAACGTGCTGGGCATCCAGGTCCCGATGGCCACCGCGGTCGCCGACGTGGCCGCTGCCCGCCGCGACTACATGGACGAGTCCGGCGGCCGGTACGTGCACGTGATCGCGGACGGCGGTGTCGGCTGGTCCGGCGACCTGCCCAAGGCGATCGCCTGCGGCGCCGACGCGGTCATGATGGGCTCCCCGCTGGCCCGCGCGACCGACGGGCCGGGCAAGGGCCACCACTGGGGCATGGAGGCCGTGAACGAGGAGCTGCCGCGCGGCCAGAAGGTCGACCTCGGCACGGTCGGCACGATCGAGGAGATCCTCACGGGCCCGTCCCACACCCCCGACGGTTCGATGAACCTCTTCGGCGCGCTGCGGCGGGCGATGGCCACGACCGGGTACAGCGAGCTGAAGGAGTTCCAGCGGGTCGAGGTGACGGTGGCGGACTCGCAGCACCGGCGGTAGCCGGTAGCCTCCAGGACGAGGGAGGGCCTGGTCACTCGAGTGAGTGACCAGGCCCTTTTGCGTGCCCAACTGGCCCTGGCGGGGCGCGTGTTGCCGTAGGGGGGCGCGTGGTTGCCTTCGGGCCGGATGGTGCGGTGGAGGGCGGTTTCGAGGCGCTAGTGTCCGTGATCGGCGCCCCGGTTCTCCTGGGTGCCCCCTTCCAAGGACACGGTTCCGGACCCCGGCCCGCGGGGCCCGGCCCGATTCCGACGTGCTGCCTACCGGGCCAATGGGTGGCGTCGTGGAAGGGGGCGCCCATGGGACGCCACCGCAAGCCCACCCGCTGGGACCGACTCCGTCTTCGGATGGTGCAGTGCCGGAGGAGGTGGATCTTGCGACTTTTCGGATGGTGAGCGGCCGCCCCCAAGGAACCTAGGGGCGGACACTCCGTGATCCATCCTGGAGCCTGCCGCAGTGCCCCCTGCGGTGGGCTCCACCTTGCTTCGGATGGTGAGCGGCCACCCCCACGAGAACTAGGGGCGGACACTCCGTGATCCATCCTGGAGCCTGCCGCAGTGGCCTCTGCGGTGGGCTCCGCCGTCTCCCAAGGTACTGGCGGCGGGGTGCCCCGCGCCACCAGCCCGGGAGGCTCAGCGCCCCCACGCGCCCCTCTTCACAACCGATGCGCCGCCCCCGTGGGCGCCGCCCCCCGTGTGTCCAGCAGCAGCTGTGCCTTCACCGACAGGCCTTGCAGGTCGTACGTGCGGTGCTGCTGGAGGAGGATGGTCAGGTCCGCGTCGGCGACCGCCTCGTAGAGGGAGTCCACGCGGGGGACGGGGCGGTCCAGGACGCTCCAGGCGGGGACGTACGGGTCGTGGTAGCTGACCGACGCGCCCAGTTCCATCAGGCGCAGGGCGACCTCCTGGGCGGGCGTGCCGTGCAGGTCGGCGAGGTCGGGCTTGTAGGTGACGCCCAGGAGCAGCACGCGGGCGCCGCGGGCCGACTTGCCGTGCTCGTTGAGGAGCGTGGCGCCGCGCTGGACGACGTAGCCGGGCATGCGGCTGTTGACCTGCTGGGCCAGTTCCACCATGCGCAGGGTGCGGCCGCCGTGGGCGGTCAGGTCCTGCGGGACGGCGTGGCCGCCGACGCCGGGGCCGGGGCGGAAGGCCTGGAAGCCGAACGGCTTGGTCTCCGCGCAGCGGACGACGTCCCACAGGTCGACGCCCAGGTCGTGGCAGAGGACGGCCATCTCGTTGACGAGGGCGATGTTCACGTGCCGGTAATTGGTCTCCAGGAGCTGCACGGTCTCCGCCTCGCGGGGTCCACGCGCGCGTACCACCTTGTCGGTGAGCCGTCCGTAGAACGCCGCGGCCGACTCCGTGCAGGCCGGGGTGAGGCCGCCGATGACCTTGGGGGTGTTGGCGGGGGTGAAGTCGCGGTTGCCGGGGTCGACGCGGCTGGGGGAGTAGGCGA
The DNA here is from genome assembly GCF_030816955.1 of Streptomyces africanus. NCBI lineage: Bacteria > Bacillati > Actinomycetota > Actinomycetes > Kitasatosporales > Streptomycetaceae > Streptomyces > Streptomyces africanus. The sequence continues at coordinate 5,333,668 of NZ_JAUSYP010000001.1, forward strand.
GGTGGAAGTCGCGGCCCGCGCGCAGACCCGATCCCTCTTCGAGGAGGGGGCGCAGGATTTCCTCTGTGGTCCCCGGGTACACAGGCGACTCCAGGATCACAGTGGTGTGCGGGCGCAGCTGTGCGGCCAGGGTGCGGGCGGCCGCCTCCAGCTGGCTCAGGTCGAGTCCGCCGTCCGCGCCCCGCGGGGTCGGTGCGCAGATGACCGCGGTGCGCACCCGGCCGAGCTCGGCGGCGTTCGTGGCCGGCCGGAAGCCCCCCGAGAGCATCCGGCGCTGTTCGGCGGGGCTGAGGGAGCCGGCCTCGGGGCCGGTCCGGTAGCCGATGGTGGCGACACCGGCGGCGACGGCGGCCTGGGCCAGGGGCAGGCCGTACGGGCCGAGTCCGATGACGGCGAGATCTGCGGGCATGGCGTGGCCGTCCTTCCCAATAGCCGAAGTGGGACAGGTGCGCAAGCCCTGTGGACAGGACGGGCGAGCGCAATGTCAGACTAGGAGTAAATATGACCGATATGCGGGATTGCTCGCCCGAGTTTCGGTGAGTGTCCCGTGGGCGTTGTCCACAGGCTGACGGCCCGTGGTGGCTGAAGTCGGGCAACACGGTCAGAATTTGGGCAGGGGATACGGACGGGGTCTCACCCGACGGGTGCGGCCGGCGCGACCGAGGCGGCACCAGCCGTCGCGATGAGCGGGAGGCAGCGGTGAGGACAGCGACACTCGGGCCGGCGCAGCGCGCCGAGTCACTCGCATCTATGGCCGAGCGCGAGCTGGACGTGCTGGTGGTGGGCGCAGGCGTGGTCGGTGCGGGCACCGCCCTCGACGCGGCGACCAGGGGCCTGTCCACGGGACTGGTGGAGGCGCGCGACTGGGCGTCCGGCACCTCCAGCCGGTCCAGCAAGCTGATCCACGGCGGCCTGCGCTACCTGGAGATGCTCGACTTCGCGCTCGTACGGGAGGCCCTGAAGGAGCGCGGCCTGCTGCTGGAGCGGCTCGCCCCGCATCTGGTGAAGCCCGTGCCGTTCCTGTACCCCTTGCAGCACAAGGGGTGGGAGCGGCTGTACGCCGGGTCGGGCGTCGCGATGTACGACGCCATGTCCATGGCCCGGGGCCATGGCCGGGGCCTGCCCACGCACCGCCATCTGACCCGCTCTCACGCCCTGCGCGTGGCGCCCTGCTTGAAGAAGGACGCGCTGGTCGGGGCGCTGCAGTACTACGACGCCCAGATGGACGACGCCCGGTACGTGGCCACCCTGGTGCGCACGGCGGTGGCGTACGGCGCGAAGGCCGCCAACCGCGCCCGCGTGACGGGCTTCCTGCGCGAGGGCGAGCGGGTCGTCGGAGCGATGGTGCGGGACGTCGAGGGCGGCGGCGAGTACGAGATCCGCGCCAAGCAGGTCGTCAACGCGACCGGCGTGTGGACGGACGACACCCAGGCGATGGTCGGGGAGCGCGGCCGGTTCCACGTCCGGGCGTCCAAGGGCATCCATCTGGTCGTACCGCGCGACCGGATCCACTCGACGACCGGGCTGATCCTGCGCACGGAGAAGTCCGTGCTGTTCGTCATCCCCTGGGGCCGGCACTGGATCGTCGGCACCACGGACACCGACTGGGACCTCGACAAGGCACACCCGGCCGCGTCCAGCGCCGACATCGACTACCTGCTGGAACATGTGAACTCGGTGCTCGCGGTGCCCCTCACCCGGGACGACGTCCAGGGCGTGTACGCGGGCCTGCGGCCGTTGCTCGCGGGTGAGTCGGACGCCACCAGCAAGCTGTCGCGCGAGCACACGGTGGCGCATCCGGTGCCCGGGCTCGTCGTCGTGGCGGGCGGCAAGTACACGACCTACCGGGTCATGGCCAAGGACGCGGTGGACGCTGCGGTGCACGGGCTGGACATGCGGGTCGCCGAGTGCGTCACCGAGGACGTGCCGCTGCTGGGCGCCGAGGGCTACCGGGCGCTGTGGAACGCGCGGGCGCGCATCGCCGCCCGGACCGGGCTGCACGTGGTGCGGGTGGAACACCTGCTGAACCGGTACGGGACGATGACCGAGGAACTCCTCGCGCTCATCGCCGAGGACCCGTCCCTGGGCGAGCCCCTGCCGGCGGCCGACGACTATCTGCGCGCCGAGATCGTCTACGCGGCCTCGCACGAGGGGGCGCGGCATCTGGACGACGTGCTGACCCGGCGCACGCGCATCTCCATCGAGACCTTCGACCGGGGCACGCGCAGCGCACGCGACGCCGCCGGGCTGATGGCGCAGGTCCTCGGCTGGGACAAGGACCAGATCGAGCGCGAGGTGCAGCACTACGAGAAGCGGGTGGAGGCCGAGCGGGAGTCGCAGCGCCAGCCGGACGACCTGACGGCGGACGCGGCGCGGCTGGGGGCGCCGGACATCGTGCCGCTGTGAGCGGATGTTCCCGCGAACCGGGCGGTGCTTTCGGTATCACCCGAACGAGTGTCAGAAACGGGGATCTCCGTTCGGAACCCGGTCGTTCTACGAGGTGCGGGGGCAGAACTCGGCCGCGAGTACCGCGGGTTCGAGGCCGGGATCCGCTATCGCGTCCGTGTTCACGCGGAAGGTGAGGACACGCCGGCCGCCGACGGTGGCTGCGGTGCGCACGTAGCTGCCGGATATGTGCCCGTTGTGCCCCCACACCGTCGTGCCGCACGGCAGTTTCTCGGGAAACAGGCCGATGCCGTACGCGCCGTGTGCGGCACGGGTGTCGAGCATCTCGCGCAGCCAGTGCGGGGGCAGCAGCCGCCCGCCGAGCAGGGCCGAGTAGAAGCGGTCCAGATCGGCGAGCGTGGTCACCAACTCGCCCGCGGCGCCGGCCACCCGCGGGTCGAGATCGGTGACGTCGGTTCCGTCGGCGGCGTAGGCGCGGCCGTGCGGAGAGGGCAGCGAGGAGCGGGATCCGGGAAAGGAGGTGCCCGTCAGACGCAGGGGAGTGATGATGCGCTGTTCGGCCTCGGTGGCGTACGAGTGGCCGGTGACCTGCCGGACGACCAGGCCGAGCAGGACGTAGTTGGTGTTCGAGTAGGAGAAGCGGCCGCGGGCGGCCGGGGGGTGGGTGAGTGCGATGCGTATGGCCTGACGGGGTGTGACGGGTGCGGTTCCGCCGGTCTCCGCGGTGTAGTCGTACAGGCCGCTGGTGTGGGTGAGCAGGGAGCGCAGGGTCAGCGCGCGGCCGTCGTTGCCCGCTCCCCGCACCAGGCCCGGCAGGTGCTGCTCCACGGTGTCGGACAGCGACAGTCGGTGCTCGGCGGCCAGTTGCAGCACGACCGTCGCGATGAACGTCTTCGTGACGCTGCCGGCCCGGAAGTGGTCCGACCGGGCGATTCCCTGCCCGGCGTGGGCATAGCGGGTGGTTGTCCCCTCCTGGGCGAGCAGGGCCGCGGCCGGTGCCCTGCCCCGGGTCACCAGCAGCGGGAGCACCGCGTCCGTCGGCGGAGCGGAGAGAGCCGACGAGTCGGCCGGAGGCAGGCCGAGGAGGGCCACGGACACCGGCAGGACCAGCAAGGTCCGAAAGGGCGGCACGCGGGTTCCTCCCTGGTCGGGGCGTCGGGGGCCCATCATGCAAGGCGGCGCGCCGGGCGCCGCGCCCGGGTTCCGGACGGGCGGGCCCGCGGGGGCGTTTCACCAGGGGGCCCCTGGGGCGCTGGGCACTTGTCGGGTGAGAGACAATGGAGGCTCTGTCAGGGCGGGTTGTATGAGGGGACGCATGTCGGAGGCGGAGCGGGCGGGCACATCTCGTCAGGACACTCGTCAGGACAACAGGGAGCGTCTCCTCGCGGGGCGTTACCGGCTGGGCGAGGTGCTCGGCCGCGGTGGCATGGGCACGGTGTGGCGGGCCCAGGACGAGACCCTGGGGCGGACGGTCGCCGTCAAGGAGCTGCGGTTCCCGTCGAACATCGACGAGGAGGAGAAGCGGCGGCTGATCACGCGGACGCTGCGCGAGGCCAAGGCGATCGCGCGGATCCGCAACAACAGCGCCGTGACGGTCTTCGACGTGGTCCAGGAGGACGACCGGCCCTGGATCGTGATGGAGCTCGTCGAGGGCAAGTCGCTCGCCGAGGTCATCCGGGAGGACGGCCTCCTCGAACCGAAGCGGGCCGCCGAGGTCGGGCTCGCCGTCCTGGACGTGCTGCGGTCCGCGCACCGCGAGGGCATCCTGCACCGCGACGTGAAGCCGTCGAACGTGCTGATCGCCGAGGACGGCCGGGTCGTACTCACGGACTTCGGCATCGCCCAGGTCGAGGGCGACCCGTCCATCACCTCGACCGGCATGCTCGTCGGCGCGCCCTCCTACATCTCCCCGGAGCGGGCGCGCGGGCACAAGCCGGGCCCGGCGGCCGACTTGTGGTCGCTCGGCGGGCTGCTGTACGCGGCGGTGGAGGGCACGCCGCCGTACGACAAGGGGTCGGCCATAGCGACGCTCACGGCGGTGATGACCGAGCCGTTGGAGGAGCCGAAGAACGCCGGCCCGCTGAAGGACGTCATCCACGGGCTGCTCAACAAGGACCCCGCCCAGCGGCTCGACGACGCGGGCGCCCGGGCGATGCTGAACTCGGTCATCCACGCCCCCGCGCCGGCCGAGCCGGAGCCGATGGACGCGACGAAGGTGGTGCCGCTGCCGGCGCAGCCGGACAAGTCCTCGCGCAAGGGGAGTTCGGCGGGTTCCGGGAGCAAGCGGAGCGAGGAGCCCGGGGAGCGGCTGCGCGGGGCCCTGCGTTCGGTGCGCAAGGCCGCGGCGGGAACGGCCGGGGCGTCGGCCGCGTCCCGGACCGGGTCCGAGGACGGCACGGCCTCTTCCGGACCGGAGGGCGCGAAGGCCGGGGCCGGGGACGCCGGTGCGTCCGTGTCGGCGTCGGGTTCGGCGTCGGGCTCGGCATCGGTCTCGGGGGCGGCTGCCGGGACCGGGGCCGGCGGGCAGGGGGCGAAGGCGACGTCCGGGGGCCGGAGTTCGGGGTGGCCCGTCATGCCGCGGCCGGACCTGCCGCCGCGGCCCGCGCCCAGGGCGCCGCTCACCGACGTGGTGCCGCGGCGGACCATAATGATCATCGCAGCGGTCGTGGTGCTGGCCGTGATCGGCACGGTGCTCGCCATCGCGCTCAGCGGAGACGACAAGGACGCGAAGGGGGCCGCCGGCGGGAACGGCGGCAAGACCGTCGCCACCGCGTCCACCAGCGCCGACACCAAGGGCGACAAGAGCGACGGCACGCGCACCGACAACGCGGCGACGCAGGCCGCGTCGTCGGCGCCCGCCTCGAACAGCACGCCCGGCGACCGGGCGAGCGAGTCCTCCGGCGGCGGCAAGGGCACCGCCGCGGCGTCGACGCACCAGGGCAGCCAGGGGTACTCGATCGGACTGCCGAAGGGGTGGAAGTACCGGTCCACGGGTGCCGCGGGCGACCGGTTCACCGGGCCCGACGGGCAGAAGCTGCTCATCGCCTGGACGTCCACGCCCAAGGGCGACCCGGTGGCGGACTGGAAGAGCCAGGAGCGCTACATGGTGCGCGCGCAGTACAAGAAGATCCGCATAGAGCAGGTGGACTACCGCGGCTGGAACACGGCCGACTGGGAGTTCACCTACGTGGAGAGCGGCACCAAGTACCGGACCATCGACCGCGGTTTCGTCGTCGACGACCGGCAGGGCTACGCGCTGATGTACACGGCGAAAGCGGCCGGCTGGGGCGATGAGCTGCGCAAGGAGACCTGGCGGACGCTGACCAAGACCTTCGAACCCAAGTCCTGAGCATGAGCGGCCCCGGGTTTGGGGAGTGAGATCTGGCATCCCCCCATGCGGGTTGCCTGCGGCACGTATCGTAAATGTTTGCGGACCGTGCGCAGCCGGAACGGACCGTGGGGCGAACGGATGTGACCGACCAGGCTGCCGGGGGAGGCATCGTGGACGACTATGCGGGACGGGTGCTCGCCGACCGCTACCGCCTGCCGCTGCCGCCGTCCGACGAGTACGAACTGACCGAGTCCCGGGCCTTCGACACCTACAGCGGACAGGAAGTCCTGGTCAGGGCAGTGCCGTTGCCGGAGGTGGTCGAGGCGGAGGTCCTCGACGCGGAGGGGCTGCCCGACGGCTTCACGGCACGTGACGGTGGCGCGCGCGGGCCCGGTGCCCGTGCGGGGACCCGGCGGCCCACGGACCCGGTGGTACGGCGGGCGGTCGAGGCCGCGCAGGCCGCGGCGGCCATCCCCGACCATCCCAGGCTCGACCAGGTCTTCGACGTGTTCGCCGAGGGCGGTTCGCTGTGGATCGTCAGTGAGCTGGTGGCCGCGCGTCCGCTGGCGGCGCTGCTCGCCGAGAAGCCGCTGACGCCGTACCGGGCGGCCGAGGTGGCCTCCGACGTCCTCATGGCGCTGCGGGTGCTGCACGGGCACGGCTGGGTGCACCGGAACATCACCGCGCGGACGGTCCTCGTCTGCGACGACGGCCGGGTGATGCTGACCGGACTGGCGGTGGGCGCGGCGGAGGAGGCGCTGTGCGGGTACGACCCCGTTCCGGCTCCGGCCTTCGGCGAGCCCGGCCGGGAGACCGGTGGCGCCGGGACGGCCGAGGGCGTCGGCGGCCCGGGCGGTGCCGGTGGCTCCGGCGGCGTCGGTGGCCCGGGCGGCGGTGGCGCGGGTGATCCCGAGGCCGCGCGGCGGGCCGCCATAGAGGCTCGGGAGGCCCGGGGACTGCCGACGGCCGGAGCCGACGCGGGCAGCGGGGGCTCGCCCGTGCCGGCCCGCAAGAGCGCGGAGGACAGCGAGGACCCGCGGGCCGCGCGAGCCGGGGCGATCGCGGCCTACCGGGCGGGTGCCCGGGCCGCGGCCCGGGTCCAGGAGACGCAGAACGGCCGGGCGGCCCTGCCCGGCGCGCGGCCCGCCCCGGAGGCGGGACCCGGGCCCCACGGCAACGGCTCGGCGCAGGCGCCTTACGTCCCCGGGCAGAGCGCGGGGCCCGGCGGGACCGCACCGGGGCAGATAGCCGACCCCTACGGCGTCGGCGGCGCCCGCCGGACGACCGGATGGCACGGCGCCACGCCCCGCGGCGGAACAGGCGGCACGCCCTCGCCGCAGGGACAGGAACAGACGGCGCTCCCGCCGGCCCCGGATACCGCCGCCCCCGGCGAGCCCACCCGGTGGGACGACCTGGTCGCCCACACCCCCGCGCCCCGGCGCGGCCCGGCCACGGCGCTGGCCGCCGAGCGGGCGCGGCAGGCGCGGATGGCCGTGGTGGGCCCCGTGACGGAGCGCTGGGCGCCGGAGCAGGCCGGACCCGTGCACGAGAACTGGCAGTTGGCCGCGCCGATCGGTCCCGCCACCGACCTGTGGGCGCTCGGCGCGCTGCTCTTCCGGGCCGTGCAGGGGCATGCGCCCTACCCGGAGGAGTCGACGGCCGAGCTGGTGCAGATGGTGTGCGCGGAACCGCCGGCGTACGCCGAGGAGTGCGGGCCGCTCAGGCCGGTCGTGGAGTCGCTGCTGCGTCAGGACCCGACCGAGCGCCTCGACTTCGAGGAACTGCGCGGCTGGCTGCGCTCGCTGGTGCGCTCGGCGCCCGAGCCGGAGGCCGGTGTGCACGTCGTCGCGGCGCCGCCCGTCGACGCGAGCCGGTTGCCCGTCGTACGGCGCCGGGGGGAGCTCGTGCGCAGGCGGCGGGCCGGACTGCCCGCGCACCACGGGCGGCACAAGCGGGCCAAGGAGTCCCGGTCGCCGCACCGCCTCGGCCGCACCCTGCTCCTGCTCGTCCTGCTCGTGATGGCCGCGGCGATCGCCTACGCCATGCTCTTCATGCCCAAGTCGCAGACCGACGGCGCGGCAGGCACCGACCGGACCGGTGTCGCCGGTGAGGCCCGGCCAGGCACCCGAGCCGGAGGCCAGCGGCGAGCCCCGGACCGACCGGACGTCACCCGAGCCCGAGAAGAGCCCGTCGACGTCGGCCGGTTCCACGCAGACGCAGACCACCGGCCCCGAGGTCGCCGACGGCTTCACCCTGCGCAAGGACGCGGCGGGCTTCCAGGTCGCCGTCGCCAAGGGCTGGGACCGCACCGCGCGGGGTGGCAGCGGCCAGGTCGTCTACGCGAAGGGCGACTTCGAGCTCATCGTCGTACCGGGCCGGGACAGCGCGTCGGAGCACGGCAGCGATCCGATGGTCTACCAGCGGGAGAAGGAGCGCGAGCTGCAGCCGTACCGCGACTCCAGCTGGGCCACCTCCACGGGGCTGAAGACGATCGAGGTGGGCGGGCGGACCATGGCCGAGGGGCAGTTCACCTGGAGCGGCGACGACGGGGGCGAGCTGTATGTGCGCAACCTCGCGATGCTCGTCGGCGGGCGGTACCACGTGGTCCAGGTGCGCGGCCCGGAGTCCGAACGGGACGAGGTGACGCGGTTGTACGAGCAGGCGGCGGCGACGTACCGGGTGACGAAATGATCTTCTGACCCGCATGCCGTGCGCTGGAGTTCACCTCGCGGTTCCCTCCCGTCTCAGGCGGCGACAACCGTCACAGTGCGGTCACCGTGGTACCCCGCTTGTTCCCTGGGGAAGGGCGGGTCCTTACGCTGACCCTGTCAAGACCATTGCGGGGCAACGTGAATCAGATGCAGGGCCTGCTCGTCGCGGGCCGCTACCGGCTCGCCGACTCCATCGGCAGTGGCGGCATGGGCCGGGTATGGCGAGCACATGACGAGGTGCTGCACCGGTCCGTCGCCATCAAGGAGCTGACGGCCGCCCTCTACGTCTCCGAGAGCGAGCAGGCCATCCTGCTGGCGCGCACCCGGGCCGAGGCCAGGGCCGCCGCGCGGATCAACCACTCCGCGGTCGTCACGGTGCACGACGTGCTGGAGCACGACGGCCGCCCGTGGATCGTGATGGAGCTGGTCGAGGGCCGCTCCCTGGCCGACGCGGTCAAGGAGGAGGGGCGCGTCGAGCCGCGCGAGGCGGCGCGCATCGGCATGTGGGTGCTGCGGGCCCTGCGCGCCGCGCACACCGCCGGCGTCCTGCACCGCGACGTCAAGCCGGGCAACGTCCTCCTCGCCCGGGACGGACGTGTCCTGCTCACCGACTTCGGCATCGCCCAGATCGAGGGCGACACGACCATCACCCGGACCGGAGAGGTCGTCGGCTCGGTCGACTACCTGGCGCCCGAGCGCGTGCGCGGCCACGACCCGGGCCCGTCCTCCGACCTGTGGGCGCTCGGCGCGACGCTCTACACGGCGGTCGAGGGGCGCTCGCCGTTCCGCCGCACCACCCCGCTGACCACCATGCAGGCCGTGGTCGAGGAGGAGGCCGCCGAGCTTCAGCACGCGGACGCGCTGACGCCGGTCATCACCGCCCTGCTCCGCAAGGATCCGGCCACCCGGCCCGACGCGTCCGAGGCCGAGCAGATGCTCGCCGAGGCGGCGGAGGGGCGGCGGCCGAGCGGGGCGCAGGCGTATGTGCCGACGCAGTACGGGGGGCCGTCGCCGTACCGGGAGGCGCACAGCGGGACGGGCACGTCCGGCATGAACCCTTCCGGTACGTACCCGTCCAGCAGGGATACCGTCGGCACCGGTACGCCCGGCACTGGCACGTCCCGCCCGGACACGGCCGGTACCGGCTCGGGATCGCACACCGGGACGCCGCTCCCGCCGCCGGCCGGGACGCCCGCCGACGGGAGGCCGACGACCGGTACCGCCACCGCCGGCACCGCGGCAGCCGGGGCCTTCGCCACCGGGCACGGGACGCCCGGCCCCACCATGGTCGGCCCGATGGCGCCGGGTCCGCAGCCGGCCGGTTCGGGCCGACGCCGTCGGCTGCGCACCCTCGCCCTCGTCGTCGCTCTCGCGGCCATCATCGGCGGAGGCACCGCGGTGGTGCTCCAGCAGTGGAACGAGAGCCGCCAGACGCCGGGCGCCGTATCGGACTCGCCCGGTACGACGAGCGCGGAGCGGCCCGGGGGCTCGGTGCCCGACGGCTGGACCCGCCGCGACGACCCCGTGGGTTTCAGCCTCTACCTGCCCAAGGGCTGGAAGCGCCAGACCTTCGGCCCGCAGGGCGAGCTCAAGCAGATCGACTACACACCCGACGGCGGCCGGCACTTCGTCCGGATCGCCGTCGACACCTCCCCGGACTTCGCCGACCCGTACGCCCACCAGCTCGACCTGGAACAGCAGTTGCAGCGGCTGGTCGACTACAAGCGCGTGCAGCTGAAACGCAACGTCTACCGTGACCGGGACGGCGCGCTGTGGGAGTACACCTGGACCGCGCAGGCGAAGGACACCAAGTTCCCCGGTCCGCGCAGGGCCATCGAGGAGACGTACGTCGCCCGCGACGGCACCGAGTACGCGCTCTACATGTCGTCGCCCGCGCAGGACTGGCCGAAGGCGCGCAAGCAGTTCACGGCGCTGTTGCAGGGCTGGCACGAGAAGACCCCCTGACACGGCCGGCCCCTGCCCAGGGCCCCTGACACAGGGCCATGTGTTTCGGCCACCCGCGGGCCGCTGCCCCCGGAGCCCGTCCCTCCGTTGGGGCATGATTGCCGCATGGGGACCGAGGGACACAACATGCGTGTCATCGCGGGCCGTTACCGGCTCGAGGCGAGGCTCGGGCGCGGTGGCATGGGCGTGGTCTGGCGGGCGACCGACCAGCTGCTCGGCCGGGGCGTGGCCGTCAAGGAGCTCCCTTACGACGAGACGCTCTCCGCGGCGGAAGCGCGCCGGCAGCGGGACCGTACGCTGCGCGAGGCGCGGGCCGTCGCCCAGCTGAGCCATCCGCACATCATCGTCGTCCACGATGTCGTCGAGGACGACGAACGCCCGTACATCGTCATGGAGTTGATCGAGGGAGGCTCGCTCGCCGACCGGCTCGCCACCGAAGGCCCGGTCGACGCGGCCGAGGCCGCGCGGATCGGCATCGCCCTGCTCGGCGCGCTGGGCGCCGCGCACGCGGCCGGGGTGCTGCACCGCGACCTCAAGCCCGACAACGTGCTGCTGGAGGCCGGTACCGACCGGGTCGTCCTCACCGATTTCGGCATCGCCCAGGTCGCGGGCGCCCCCACGCTCACCGAGAGCGGGTCCTTCGTCGGCTCGCCCGAGTACACGGCGCCCGAGCGGATGTCCGGAGTCAGGACCGGGCCCGAGTCCGACCTGTGGTCGCTGGGCGCGCTGCTGTGCGCGGCCCTCAGCGGCGAGTCGCCGTTCCACCGCGACTCGCTGGGCGGCGTCCTGCACGCGGTCGTCGTCGGCGATATTCGCCCGCCCGCCCAGGCCGGGCCGCTCCTGCCCGTCGTACAGGGCCTGCTGGAGCGCGATCCGGACCGGCGGCTGGACGCGGACCGGGCGGAGCGGATGCTGCGGGCGTTCCGCGAGACGGGCAGTACGCCGCACGCTCCGCCGCCCGGATACGCGCCGACGGTGCGGGACGCCTCGCACGGACGCCCGCAGGACAGCGCCGACCGGCAACCGCCGATGCCGCCGACGGACCTGCCCGGCCCGGACCCGCGGCACGAGCAGTTGCTCCGGCAACCCACGCGCCGGGTGCTCGTGGCCGCGCTGCTGGTCGCCGCCATGGCCGGGGCGGGCGTGTCGGCGGCGGCGCTGCTCATGGACGAGGGCGGCGGGGACGGCGGCCGTACGCCGAAGAGTTCGGCGCCGACGACGCCGTCGGCCGTCCCGTCCTCCCACGGCACGCGCACTCCCAGCACTCCCGCGGCCACCAGCGCCACCGCGACCGCTGCCACCTCGTCCTCGCCCTGACGCGGGTGCAACCGAGGAGCCCCGTACCGGCATAAAGGGAGATAAGCCCCGGACTGCGTCACGGGTCTGTGACCGGGACGCCTCCGTGCTGGATGCGCAAGCGCTTGGCGCGATATTGATGAGCTCATGAGCAACAACGGGGGAGCCCGAGCCGGGGCCGACGAGCCAACGAGTTTCGCGCTGCAACCACCACATCAGCCGAATCCGCCGGCGCCGGTACCGGGCAACCCGTACGCGACGCCCACCCAGGTCGTGCCGTCCCAGTCGGCGGCAACGGTCCAGGATCCCGGAGCCGGGCGGCTCATCGCCGGGCGTTACCGGCTGATCGCCAAGCTCGGGCACGGCGGCATGGGCACGGTGTGGCGCGCCAAGGACGAGACGGTGGACCGGGAGGTCGCCGTCAAGGAACCCCGCGTCCCGGAGCATCTTCCCGAACGTGAACGCTCCAACGTCTTCGAGCGGATGCGCCGCGAGGCACGTGCCGCGGCCCGGCTCGACCACCCGGCGGTGGTCGACGTCCACGACGTCGCGGTCGTGGAGGGACAGCCGTGGATCGTGATGGAGCTCGTGCGGGGCCGTTCGCTGGGCGACGCGCTCCAGGAGGGCACCCTGTCCGCGCGCGAAGCGGCCCGGATCGGCCTGGAGGTGCTCGGCGCGCTGGAGGCCGCGCACGCGGCGGGCATCCTGCACCGCGACGTGAAACCGGACAACGTGCTGCTCGGCCGCTACGACCGGGTCGTCCTCACCGACTTCGGCATCGCACAGATCGAGGGCGAGACCAACCTGACCGACACCGGCGGCTTCGTCGGCTCGCCCGAGTACATCGCGCCCGAGCGGGTGCTGGGCCAGCGCCCGGGCCCGGCCAGCGACCTGTGGTCCCTGGGCGTGGTGCTGTACGCGGCGACGGAGGGCGTCTCGCCGTTCCGCCGCAGCAACACCCCGGCCACGCTCCAGTCCGTCCTCAACGCCGCGCCCGCGCCGCCCGCCTCCGCCCAGGGCCCACTCGCCGAGGCCATCACCGGCCTGCTGCACAAGGACCCGGCCCGCCGCCCGGACGCCGCCCGGGTGCGCGCCCTGCTGGAGGCCGCGGCGAACCCGCCGGCCGTCCAGGCCACACAGATCGTCCCCATGACGGGCGGTCAGGATCGAAGACTCCGGTTCGGCCGCAAGGGGTGGGCGGGACTCGGTGCGGTGGTCGTCGCCGCGGCGGTGACGGCGTACCTGGTGCTGGCGAACCCGTTCGCCGGGCCGCTGCCCGAGGGCTGGACGACACGCCAGGAGAAGGACCTCGCCGCGTCGCTGGCCGTTCCCGGCGACTACCAGCGGACGCTGCCCGACCGGCAGCCGGACCAGGGGCACGGGGTCAGGTACACCGACTGGAGCGGCAGCATCTGGATCGGCCTGACGCTCGAAAAGAAGTCGGAGGACACCGGCCGCACCATCGCCGGCTCCGCGGCCGCCGAGATGTACGACGACGACACCGGGTTCAAGGACACCGGCAGCTACACCCTGGACATGCCCGAGAACCCGAAGACGGCTCCCAAGGACACCACCTACAGGGGGAAGAAGGCCGCCGAGAACACCGTCAAGTACTTCACCGATGACACCGAGAACCCCCGTCCCCGCGAGCTGAGGATCTTCTACTACCGGACCTCCGGCGGCGACATGTACAAGCTCACCGTCAGCTACCCGGGCAAGGGCGACTTCACGAAGCGCGGGCAAGAGGTGGCCGACACGGCGATCGCGAACCTGGACATCGACGGGACCTGAACCGGCGGTCCGGCCACTGCCTCGCGTCGACAAGCGGCCGCCCCGCGGGGTACTGATGGGGCATGAGCAACGACGGGGGCGGGACGGGCGCCCAGGGCCGGTCGGTCGGTGGGCGCTATCGGCTGATCGAGCGCATCGGCTCCGGCGGGACGGGCACCGTCTGGCGGGCCTACGACGAGCTCGTGCAGCGGGAAGTCGCCGTCAAGCAGCCCCGGTTGCCGGGCGACCCGGGCGACCCGGAGGACGACAGCCACCGGCGTGCGGCCCACCGGCTCTACCGCGAGGCCCGCGCCGCCGCCCGCGTCGACCATCCCGCCGCCGTCACCATCCACGACGTGGTCGTCGAGCCGGAGCGCCGGCCGGACGCGCGCGCCGGGCGGACCGATCGCCCCGTCCGGCTCGGACGCGACGGACTGGACGCGGTCGACGCGGTGCTCGACGGACTGCCCTGGATCATCATGGAGTTGGTGCCGGGCGAGTCCCTGCACGAGGTGCTCCGGCGCGGCCCGGTCGAGGTGCGCGAAGCCGCCCGGATCGGCCTCGCCGTCCTCGGTGCCCTGCGTGCCGCGCACTCCGTCGGCATCGTGCACCGGGACGTGAAACCGGCCAATGTGCTGCTGGGCCCCCACCAGCGGGTCGTCCTCACCGACTTCGGCATCGCCCATGTGCCGGGCGAGGAATCGCTCACGACCGGCGGGGAGTCCGTCGGCTCGCTGGAGTTCGTCGCGCCCGAGCGGATGTCCGGCCGCATCGCCGGGCCCGCCTCCGACCTGTGGTCCCTGGGCGTCCTGCTGTACGCGGCCGTCGAGGGGGCGTCCCCGTTCCGCCGGGACACGCCGCAGGCCACGCTCGCCGCGATCCTCGCCCCCGAGCCGCCCGAACCGAAGCAGGCCGGACCGCTCGGGCCGCTGATCACACGACTGCTCGTGCAGGACCCCGAACAGCGGCCGGACGCCGAGGAGGTCGCGAAGACGCTGGAGGCGTCGGCCGGGCAGTGGCCGGCGGCGGAGGAGACACCGAAGGAGACACAGCAGGCCGCGGATATACGGGAGTCCTCGGTGATACGGGAGTCCTCGGCTATACGGGATTCTCCGGGTACTGACGACACCGCGACGCGGAACCACGCCGCACCCCCGAAGCGCCAGAGCCTCCTCCGCCCCGGCCCCCTCGCCCTGATGAGCGCACTGCTCGCCGGCGGCATAGGCGCCGCCACCCACCTCGGCGACACCAGCAGCGCCGAGACCGCCGAAGCGACGGAGACCTGGACTCCGCACCGCGATCCGGACCTGGCGGCCGTCCTCCCTCTCCCGGGCCACTACCGCGAACTCGGCCGGACCGGCAGCGCGACCGACCAGCCCCGCACGGTGCTCTACGGCGACGAACAGGGCGGCACCGTCCAGGTCCGCCTCCTCCTCTGGGACCGGGCCCCGGGCTCCCCGATGGACCAGGTCCGCAACGCACCCGTCGTTCGGGGGGACACGCAGTACACCCGCACCACCGTCCAGGGCTACGAGGCCGCCCTCGCCGACACCGCCTACCGCCTGGACGACCACCCCAGGCGGATCATGCGGGTCGTGATCCGCACCGACGACGACCGCATGTACGAACTGCGCGTGGACATGCCCAAGGGCACGCCCGACGAGCAGGAGGGCACCTCGGTGTTCGAGGGCGCCCGGGACCGGCTCGAGATCGTAAAAGGCTGAATCACACCCACTGGTCACCGCACAACGCCCTGATCAGGGCGTTCGTTGCCAGCAGCCACTGGCGCCGTGTGTGCACTCGGTGAAGCCGTATTACCGACGGGTACCCAAAGGCTCCGCCGGGGCATACCCTGCGCCTCATGACGGACGCGCACGCCCCGGAGAAGACCGGCACGGCACAGGCCGGCACGAACCCCCTCGCCCCCGCGCCGGAGGGCGCCCGCACCGCCGCCGACGTGGTCACCCCCGAGCTGGTCGTCCAGCTCACCAAGGGTGTGGCCGGCTCCGGCCGGACCGCCAACCACACGCCGTTCACCGGCGAGAAGCTGGCCGACCTCCCCGAGTCGACGCCCGAGGACGTGGCGCGGGCCTTCGACCTGGCCCGCACCGCCCAGGCCGTGTGGGCGCAGACGCCGGTACGGCAGCGTGCCGCCGTCCTGCTGCGCTTCCACGACCTGATGCTGGAGCGCCAGGCCGAGGTGCTCGACCTGATCCAGCTGGAGACCGGCAAGGCCCGGCTGCACGCCCACGAGGAGGTCCAGGCCGTCGCGGTCGCCGCCCGGCACTACGGCCGCAAGGCCCCCGCCTACCTCCGCCCGAAGCGGCACGCCGGCGCCATGCCGACCCTCACCAAGGTCACCGAGCTGCGCCACCCGCGCGGTGTGGTCGGCCAGATAGCCCCGTGGAACTACCCCCTGGAGCTGTCGGTCGGCGACGCGCTCCCCGCTTTCGTCGCGGGCAACGCGGTCGTCATGAAGCCCGACACGGAGACCTGCCTGACCGCCCTGTGGGCCCGTGACCTGCTCATCGAGGCCGGCCTGCCCGCCGATGTCTTCCAGGTCGTCCTCGGCGACGGCCCGGTCGTCGGCCCGGAGGTCGTCCGGCACGCCGACTACGTCTCCTTCACCGGCTCCACCCGCACCGGCCGCGAGGTCGCCCAGGGCGCCGCCGCCCGGCTGGTCGGCGTCTCCCTCGAACTCGGCGGCAAGAACGCCATGCTGGTGCTGGAGGACGCCGACATCGAGAAGGCGGCGGCCGGCGCCGTCCGCGCCTGCTTCTCCTCGGCGGGCCAACTCTGCATCTCCATCGAGCGGCTGTACGTCCACGAGTCCATCGCGGACGCCTTCCTGGAGCGCTTCGCCGCCCGCACGAAGGCCATCCGCCTCGGCACGTCCCTGGCGTACGGCGCCGACATGGGCTCCTTGGTCGGCGAACGCCAGCTGGAGACCGTCACCCGGCACGTCGAGGAGGCGGTCGCCAAGGGCGCGAAGGTCGTCGCGGGCGGCGTGGCCCGACCGGACATCGGCCCGTACTTCTTCGAGCCCACGATCCTCGACGGGGTCGCCACGGACATGTCCGTCTGCACGGAGGAGACCTTCGGCCCGGTCGTCTCGGTCTACCGCTTCACGGACGAGGACGAGGTGATCGAGCGCGCCAACGCCACGGCGTACGGCCTCAACTCCTCGGTCTGGACGAAGAACGCCCGCCGCGGCCGGGAGGTCGCCGCCCGCCTGCGCACCGGCACCGTCAACATCAACGAGGGCTACGCCCCCGCCTACGGCAGCGTCCAGTCGCCCATGGGCGGCATGAAGGACTCCGGCCTCGGCCGCCGCCACGGCGCCGAGGGCATCCTCAAGTACACCGAGGCCCAGACGGTCGCCCACCAGCGAGTCCTGCCGATGGCCCCCTCGCTGGGCATGGACGACGAGAAGTACGCCCAGTTCATGAGCAGGAGCCTGCGCCTGATGAAGGCATTCCGGTTCCGGTGATGAAGCGAGGAGAGCACGTGCCTCAGGACGCTTACGACTACGACGTCATCGTCGTCGGCTCCGGATTCGGCGGCTCGGTGACCGCCCTGCGCCTCACCGAGAAGGGCTACAAGGTCGGCGTCCTGGAAGCCGGCCGCCGCTTCACCCGCGAGACCCTCCCCAAGAACTCCTGGAATCTCAAGAACTACCTCTGGGCGCCGAAACTCGGCATGTACGGCATCCAGCGCATCCACCTCCTGGGCAACGTCATGGTGCTGGCGGGAGCGGGCGTCGGCGGCGGCTCCCTCAACTACGCCAACACCCTCTACGTCCCGCCCGAGCCGTTCTTCGAGGACCCCCAGTGGCGGGACATCACGGACTGGCAGGAGGAGCTGAAGCCGTACTACGACCAGGCCCGGCGCATGCTCGGCGTACGGCTCAACCCGACCATGACGCCGTCCGACGTGCACCTGAAGGCCGCCGCGGAGCGCATGGGCTGCGGTGACTCCTTCCACCTCGCCCCGGTCGGCGTCTTCTTCGGTGACGGCGAGGACGCCGACGGCACGGCGAAGGCGAAGCCGGGCCAGGAGGTGCCCGACCCGTACTTCGGCGGGGCGGGCCCGGCCCGCAGGGCCTGCGCGGAGTGCGGCGAGTGCATGACCGGCTGCCGCCACGGCGCGAAGAACACCCTCAACGAGAACTACCTGTACCTCGCCGAGAAGGCCGGCGCGGTCGTCCACCCCCTGACGACGGTCGTCTCGGTCACCGACGACTCGCGCGGCGGGTACGCCGTCGCCACCCTGCCCACCGACGACCGCCGCAAGGCCAAGGGCCGGACCTACAGGGCCCGCCAGGTCGTCCTCGCCGCCGGCACGTACGGCACCCAGACGCTGCTGCACCGCATGAAGGCCGGCGGCCAGCTGCCGTACCTGTCGGACAAGCTGGGCGGGCTGACCCGCACCAACTCCGAGGCCCTGGTCGGCGCCCAGACCGACGACCGGCGCTACCGCAAGGCGCACGGCGCGCCGAAGGCCGACTTCACGCGGGGCGTGGCCATCACGTCCTCGATCCACCCGGACGAGAACACCCACATCGAGCCGGTCCGCTACGGCAAGGGCTCCAACTCGATGGGCAGCCTGTCGATCCTCCAGGTCCCCTACGCCGGGAGTAACTCGGGCACCTCACGAGTCCTGGGCTTCCTCGCCCACGCCGCGAAACACCCCTTGCTGGTGCTGCGCTCCCTGTCCAACCGCCGCTGGTCGGAGCGGACCATCATCGGCCTGGTGATGCAGTCGCTGGACAACTCCCTGACGACGTACCTCAAACCGTCGGGTGTCGGCCGCGGCCTGCTCACCGCCCGCCAGGGCCACGGCGCCCCCAACCCCAAGCAGATCAAGGCGGCCACGGAGAGCGCGTCCGCACTCGCCGCCGAGATCAACGGCTTCGCGGGCTCGAACGTCGGCGAACTGATGGGCACCCCGCTGACGGCCCACTTCCTGGGCGGCTGCCCGATCGGCGACTCCCGCGAGACGGGCGTGATCGACCCCTACCACCGCCTCTACGGCCACCCCGGCATCTCGGTCGTCGACGGCGCCGCGGTCTCCGCCAACCTGGGCGTCAACCCGTCCCTCACCATCACCGCCCAGGCGGAGCGGGCCATGTCGTTCTGGCCCAACAAGGGCGAGCCCGACCCGCGACCCCGGCAGGGCGCGGCCTACGAGCGTCTCCAGCCGGTCGAGCCGAAGTCCCCGGCGGTCCCGGCGGACGCGTTCGGCGCGCTGCGGCTGCCGTTCCTGGGCCTGCCCGCGGTACCGCCGAAGAGCTGACCGACAGCGGACAGCGGAAGAGGGACCTGCGCCCCCCTCCGAGCGCAGGTCCCTCTTCCGCTGGTGCAACGACCTGTCGGCCGCTGTGGCTTACGCCTGGACGCCGGCCTTGCGGCGACGCACGACGAAGATCGCACCGGCACCGGCGACGACCGCGGCACCGCCGACGAGGCTGATCATCGGCAGGGCGGAGCTGGAGCCCGTCTCGGCGAGGCTGCCGGTGACCTCAGGCGTGTCGCCGGCCGGCTTCTCGTCGGTGACGGGCGCCTTGCCGCCTTCCTGCGGCTTGGTGCCGCCGGTGTCCGTGCCGGCCGAGACGATCTGGAACTTGTACGACACGTCGCCGAAGCCGGTGCACTCGGCGTCGTTGTCGCCGTAGATCGTCGCGCCGAGCGAGAAGCCGGCGCCGACCGGGGCGGACGGCTTGACGTTGAGGCGCAGCGGGATGTTGACCTCGTAGTCGGGCTTGAGCTCGTCGGTGTAGCCGACGTAACCGACCGCGTAGCCGCCCTCGTTGAGGTCGACCCAGATCTTGTCCTGGGGGTCCCAGGCCTGGAGCTGGACCTGCTTGCTGGAGAACAGCTCCTCGCCGTTCTTGTCGGGGGAGGCCCCGGCGAAGAAGTCGAGGTCGTTGAGCGTGGAGTCGGAGTTGTTGAGCACGTTCAGCGAGAACTTGTGCCAGCCGCTGCCCGCCGCGATCTTGCCGGGCAGGCCGGAGATGCTGACGTCGACCTTGGTGTCCTCGCAGACCGAGGGCTCGGGGTCGGGGGACTCCGACTCCTCGGGCTCGGAGGTGGACGGCGCCGGCGAGGACGGGCTCGCGGACGTGCTCGGCGAGGACGACGTCTCGGGAGCGGACGGGCTCGCGGACGTGGTCGGCGAGGACGACGTCTCGGGAGCGGACGGGCTCGCGGACGTGGTCGGCGAGGACGACGTCTCAGGAGCGGACTCGCTCACGGACGTGCTCGGCGTGGGCGTCGTTTCGTCGGTCGCGTACGCGGCCGGTGCCGCGAGCAGTGCGACCGGGGCTATGACCGCCGTGGCGGCCGCTGCTGCCATGGCGCGGCGAAGCTTCATGAAGACCTCGGGGAGTCCGGGCGTACCGCAGTGTGCGGTACGAACGTTGAGGGAGGCCTCCGCGTGTGGGGCGCGGGCGTGGCCCTTGGTTCGGCAGGTTTGATCCGTGAGACCTGTGAATGGTTGTGCTGGCATTCACAGAATTTTTATGTGGGCTGAGTCACACCCAAGACCTTCTTGTGAAGACGCTTCCCGGCCGCTTAGATCTTGGGTTCGTGTCTGAAAAGCCGTCCGACGATGAGCCGTCGGCCTCGGAGATCCCCGACGACGTCTGGGAACAGTTCATCCGCGACGCCGAGCGGGACAGCCATGCCTCCGCCCCGAAGGAGCCGTCCGCACGCGCGCGCATGGTGACCGAGCGGCTGCGACAGCAGGAGGCCCGGGGCGAGTCGCCTCCCGGGTGGCGGACGGGCCCGGTCTGGCAGGAGATGAACGGCAGGGCGGCGCGGCGCCGCAAGTTGTGGGCCGTGCTCGGCGTGCCCCTCGCCGTCGCCGTGGCGTTGGTGGCGCTGAAGCCGTCGCTGCTGCCCGGTGACCCCTTCGGCACGGACGAGTCACCGGCCGCCGCCTCACCGCTGCCCGTCGAGACCGCGGCCCCCAGTACCGCGCCCGAGGCGTCGGACCCCGAAACCCCCACCCTGGACGAGCCGTTCGCCGGCTCCCCGGCGCTGCGCTGGGCCGACGGCGAGGCCGGCATCGTGCTGCCCGAGGCCAAGGCCGTCGGACCGGTCCCCAAGGACCGTGTGGAGCAGGCGCTGAAGCTGACGAAGAAGCTGCTGGTGGGCGCCAACCTCGACCCGAAGACGCTGCGCGGCGCCCGCCCCGAGGCCGCGCTCTCGGTGCTCGACCCCAAGCAGCCGGATGTCCTCGACGACCTCGGCACCGCGCTGCGCTCCCCGAGCAGGAAGCACGACCCGGTGACGTTGTTCAGCCGCTTCGACGCCGACGAGGTGCGTCCGGCCGGCGACGTGATCAAGACCCGCGGCCGCATGACGTTCAAGAAGGGATCGCACGGGGGCGTGGCCGTGCGCGCCGACTACACCTTCGTCTACCCCGTCGTGCGGGCGGACGGTCCCACCGAGGTCACCCGCACCATCGTGCGCCGGGTGCTCGACGTCGAACTCGCCGACCCCGTGCGGTACCAGGTCACCCAGGGCCGGCTGCTGCTCCTGGAGTACGACCAGGAGATCGGCAACTCCTCCTGCGACGTCTACGACGGCTATCTGCACCCGGAGTTCCGGTCGAGCGAGCCCACGGGCGCGGCGCCGAGCGGTCCGACGACGGATCCGTACGACCGGAGCAAGGACATCGACCGCGACGCGGACGAGTGCGGGACGGTGTCGCGCACCTGACGGCAGAGAGAAGGGCCCCGCGGGGTGGAGCCGCGGGGCCCTTCTTCTCGTCAGCACCGACGTCAGGGCAGCGCCGGTGCCTGGAAGCGGCGCCGGGGGGTGCGCCGCTGGTCTGTACCTCTGGCAAGGGGGCAATGCGGATGCCCACGAGGGGACTTGGGCTGTCTACGCATCGTGCTGGATGAACGCGGCGCCCGCAACCGTTCGACCCGGTCTTGTGCATTTTTGCAAGGTCCGCCGGTCGGCCCCGGGCGTCCCCGGAGCCGACCGTTCTCTTGGGTGACCGGGCTGCTGTCCCCTGCCGTCCGGTCACTTCCCTGGAGCGAGGTCCCACGACGCACGGCACGATCCGTACGTCTCATCGCTCCAGCGAGCCACGCGTGGTTCTCTCAGGCCCGCGCCTGGCTGGCACGGATACCGGGACCAACGAAGCGGCCCGCGGGACGGTCACGCGCCGTACGGGTGAGAGGGGGCGCACGTCTGTCCTGGGGAACGGGGGTTCAGTTCCGGCCCCTGCCTTGGGGACGGGGATTCAGATCCGGCCGCGGCACATCTCCAGCAGGGTCATCGCGAGGGCCGTGCCGGGCTTGCCCAGCGCCTCGCGGTAGCGGCCGAGGACCTCCATCTCGCGGGAGAGGTTCACGCGCCGGCCGCCGGAGGAGATCCGGGCCTCCTGGATGACGGCGGAGACGGCCGCCCGTTCCTGGATCAGGCCGATGATCCGGTCGTCCAGCGCGTCGATGCGCTCACGCGCGCCGGTGATCACGCCGGCGGCCTCGGGGGTACGGGCGCCGGTCACGTCGGTGGCGTTCATGGGGGCTCCTTGTCGTCGAGGGGTGTCCCGGAGCGGCAAGGCCCGGACGACGACAGACGCCCCGGACCTTGTCGGCCCGGGGCGCCTGGGAAGTCGCTTGTCAGTTGCTCAAGCAGCACGACCATGGCAGCCGGCGGGCCGGGTGCCATAGGTAAAGACGAACGTCTGGTGCTGGAGCATGGGTCCAGTATGCCCCGCTCTCCGGGGCCGTCCAACACGGTTCGCATCCTGAGACGGCCCCGCCCCCCCGGCGCCCGGACGACGCCCCCCGGCACCCCGGTAGAATCGGGTGGCACAAGACCCCCGCCCCACCGCCGGAAGGCACCCTGTGTCATCAGCGACTCCCGCTGCCAGCGCCGCCGACACCGTCCTGGTCGTCGACTTCGGCGCGCAGTACGCCCAGCTCATCGCCCGTCGTGTCCGCGAGGCGCGGGTCTACAGCGAGATCGTGCCGAGCACCATGCCGGTCGCCGAGATGCTCGCCAAGAACCCCGCGGCGATCATCCTCTCCGGCGGGCCCTCGTCGGTGTACGAGGAGGGCGCGCCCAGCCTGGACCGCGAGATCTTCGAGGCCGGCGTCCCCGTCTTCGGCATGTGCTACGGCTTCCAGCTCATGGCGCGGACCCTCGGCGGCACCGTCGACAACACCGGAGCCCGCGAGTACGGCCGCACCGACCTGCACGTCTCCAAGTCGTCCTCCACCCTCTTCGAGGGCACCCCCGCCGAGCAGGCCGTCTGGATGTCGCACGGCGACGCCTGCTCCGCCGCCCCCGAGGGCTTCTCCGTGACGGCCTCCACGGACGTCGTACCGGTCGCCGCCTTCGAGAACGACGAGAAGAAGCTGTACGGCGTCCAGTACCACCCCGAGGTGATGCACTCCACGCACGGGCAGCAGGTGCTGGAGCACTTCCTGTACCGGGGCGCGGGCCTGACCCCGTCCTGGACCACGGGCAGCGTGATCGAGGAGCAGGTCGCCGCGATCCGTGAGCAGGTCGGCGACAGGCGCGCCATCTGCGGGCTGTCCGGCGGCGTGGACTCCGCCGTCGCCGCGGCCCTCGTCCAGAAGGCCATCGGCTCCCAGCTGACCTGCGTGTACGTCGACCACGGCCTGATGCGCAAGGGCGAGACCGAGCAGGTCGAGAAGGACTTCGTGGCCGCGACCGGCGTGCAGCTGAAGGTCGTGGACGCCGAGGAGCGGTTCCTCAAGGCGCTCGCCGGGGTCTCCGACCCCGAGGAGAAGCGGAAGATCATCGGCCGCGAGTTCATCCGGGTCTTCGAGCAGGCCCAGGCCGAGATCATCGCGGACGAGGGCCCGGCGGTGGAGTTCCTCGTGCAGGGCACCCTCTACCCCGACGTGGTCGAGTCCGGCGGCGGCACCGGCACCGCCAACATCAAGTCCCACCACAACGTGGGCGGCCTCCCCGAGGACCTCGAGTTCCAGCTGATCGAGCCGCTGCGCAAGCTGTTCAAGGACGAGGTCCGCATGGTCGGCCAGGAGCTCGGCCTGCCGGACGAGATCGTCCAGCGCCAGCCCTTCCCCGGCCCCGGCCTCGGTATCCGGATCGTCGGCGAGGTCACCAAGGAGCGCCTGGACCTGCTGCGCGAGGCCGACGCCATCGCCCGCGAGGAGCTCACCGCGGCCGGCCTCGACCGGGACATCTGGCAGTGCCCGGTGGTCCTCCTCGCGGACGTCCGCAGCGTCGGCGTCCAGGGCGACGGCCGTACGTACGGCCACCCGATCGTCCTGCGGCCCGTCTCCTCCGAGGACGCCATGACGGCCGACTGGTCGCGCCTGCCGTACGACGTCCTCGCCCGGATCTCCACGCGCATCACCAACGAGGTCAAGGACGTCAACCGGGTCGTCCTGGACGTCACCTCGAAGCCGCCGGGGACGATCGAGTGGGAGTGACCCCTACGTGCGCTTGATCGTGCGCAGGGGCTCGCCGGGCGTCCAGACCTGGACGACGAGGTACTTGTCGTCCTCGACGTAGGTCCGTACGACCTCCGTGAGCTCGGTACGGAAGAGGTGGAACGGCTCCGGCGGTTCCACCTCTTCGACGTAGCGCGCCTTGGTCTCCACGTCGTCGACCTCGATCGCCCGCCCGCTGATCCTCACGTCGCCGCCGCCCATGCCCGTGCCCTCCCCGGGGTTCGCCTGGAGCGCGAAGCGTGGGTCGCGGCGCAGGTCGAGCGCCTTGAGCGAGTCCGGCATCATGCCCAGCCACAGCTCGCCGTTCAGGAACCGCACCTCCAGGCCGCTGGTGCGGGGCGATCCGTCCTTCCGGAGGGTGGCGAGGACGTGGTGGGTGTAGGCGCCGAAGCGCTTCTCGACGGTGCCGGCCAGATCCGGTTCGGCAGTGGCGAAAGCCGCCCAGTTCGCTGTCATACGGAGAGTCTGACCCCGAAACCCGACATCCTCTGTCGGCTATTCGTGGGGTGGGGGAGACCGGGGGCGAAGGGGGTGCGCACGGGTGCGCATGGGTGCGCATGGGTACGTACGGGTACTCACGAGGCGTTCGCCGGGGCGCTCGCCTCATCTTCACCAAACGGTTCTGTTCTTCCCGGCCCGACCGGCGGTAGCTTCCGCCCCGTACGTAGAACCAGCGCTGGAGGACCTATGCACGGGCCCACCCCGCCCCTGCCGCTGCCCACCGACCGGCTGCGGTTCGCGATGCCGCCCATGCACGAGTCGGTGGAGGACGAACGCCGGCACCGCAAGGAACGGCTCGCGGGCGCCCTGCGGATCTTCGGGCGGCTCGGCTACGAGGACGGCGTGTCCGGGCACATCACCGCCCGCGACCCCGAGTACACCGACTGCTTCTGGGTCAACCCGTTCGGGATGCCCTTCCGGCACGTCACCGTGAGCGACCTGGTGCTCGCGAATCAGGACGGCCAGGTCGTCGAGGGCGGCTACCACGTCAACCAGGCCGCCTTCACCGTGCACGCCCAGGTCCACGCCGCCCGCCCCGACGTGGTCGCCGTCGCCCACTGCCACTCGGTGCACGGCCGGGCGCTCGCCGCCCTCGGCGAGCTGCTGGAGCCGATCACCCAGGAGAGCTGCGCCTTCTACGAGGACCACGCCCTCTACGACGCCTACACCGGCGTCGCCGTCGACGCCGAGGAGGGGCGGCGCATCGCGGCCGCGCTCGGCTCCCGCAAGGCGCTCGTGCTGCGCAACCACGGGCTGCTGACCGTCGGCGACTCGGTGGACGCCGCCGCCTGGTGGTTCGTGTCGATGGAACGGTCCTGCCAGGTGCAGCTGACGGCGCAGGCCGCCGGGCGGCCGGTCCGCATCGACCACCGGATGGCGGTGGCGACGCGGGAGCAGCTGGGGGGCGACCTGGTGGCGTGGATCAACTACCAGCCGATGTGGCGGGAGGTCAGCCGGAGCGAGCCGGATCTGCTGAGCTGAGCCGAGTTGAGCTGAGCGGCCCGCCGTTCAGAAGCCGCGGAGCACCGCTGCCTTCGTCCTGGCGAACTCCTCGTCGGTGAGCACACCCTCCCGGTACAGCTCGCCCAACTCGCGCAGGCGGCGCAGCAGGACGTCGTGGTGGTCGGCCGCGGGCAAAGCGGCGGAGGCCGGGCGGGAGCCGTGCGCGCCGGACTCGTGGTTCCCGGCCGCGGCGCGGGTGGACGGATGCGGCAGCCGGGCGGTGACCGCCGTCGCGACGAGCGCGGTCAGCAGGTCGCGGCGGACACTGCCCCACAGGTCCAGGGCGTACGGGTCCTTCTCCGGCGGCAGTTTCGAGAACACCGTCTCGCGGGTCACGAAACGCAGGAAGCCGTCCTCGTGGCCGGAGTTCGGCAGCCACTCGACCCGCACCAGGTCGCCCAGGTCGATGACGCGCGGGCCGGTGGCGCGTTTGACCCGCTCGGAGGTGTCGGCCCAGTCGATCCGTACCCGGGTCCCGTCGAAGGAGACCGTCCCGTCGGACGAGCGCACCGACACCGGAACCGGCGGGCCGGGCAGCAGATAGGCCTTCGCCGGTTCCTTCGGGACCTGGTCGAGAAGCAGCGCGCGGCGGATCTCCTCGGCGACGTACTCGGCGACCCCCGTCCGGTCGACCTCCACCGCCAGCCGGTACGGATCGGCCGCGTCCGGCAGCCGCCCCCCGGTCGCCTGGAGCAGCGGGTCGGCGCCCTCCCGCAGCCGCAACCGGAGCCGCCCGCGTTTGCGTTCCGGTTCGAGGACGACACCCGAGACCGCCTCCAGCGGCACGGAGATCTCACCGTACGTCTGCCGGAACAGCGGCACCGAGCGGTGCAGACCGGGCGTGATCCGGACCGTACTGCCGTCGAAGGCCCAGGCCCCGTCACGCTGGATGATCTCGGCCATAAGGGAATTCTCGCAGCCGGGTCAACACGGCGCGCCGAACTTCACCCGTGCTGACCAGACCGGGCGGACGCGGACCAGGTGGTGAAGGGATAATCCGCTGTCGTCGCACGGGAGTTGTACAGCGGTGTTTCCGGGGTCCGGAAGACCGACGGTGGTTGGGTCGCGGGAAGGCGGGCGTCGGGCGTGACGGTGCGCGAGGCGGGGCAGGGCGGTGCGGACGCGGGTGGGTACGCGGGTCGGTACACCGGTGGGGCCGGAGATGCGTATGCCGGTGGGTATGCGGGCGGCCACGGCGGCGTGCGGGGAGGTGCGCCCGGAGGTGTGCACGGCGGTGTGCCCAGCGGCGCGTACGGCGGTGTGCATGACGGGGGGTGCGCCTGTGGGGACTGTCCGCACGGGGCCCGTGAGGGGCACCGGAGGGCCGTCGCCGCGTTTTTGCGCAAGCGCGACGAGTTCGCGGCCGGGCAGGGGCTGCCGGCCGCGGTGGCCCACTCCGCCTCGGCTTCCCGGCAGTGGGTCTCGGAGGAACTGGCGCAGTCCGCGGAACTCGTCGCCGAGCGCGGCCGGGCCGAGGGCCAGGCCTGGCTGGCCGGCCTCTGGCGCCGCACGGCGGGTGTCGTGTGGGCGGCCGTCGTGCTGTTCCTGCTCGGGCAGTCCCTCACCGCGGTCGGCGCGGGCTGGACGGCGGCCCGTACGGCCGGGCTGGCCGCGGCGCTGGTGGTCGCCGGGGCGCTGACGGCGGCGTCGTGGTTCCACCGGGCGAAGGGCGGTGCGCTGGCGCCCGTCATCGGTGAGGACAACCGGCTCTCCACCTCCCGTACGGTCGCCGGGGCGTGGGTGCTCTTCGTGGCCTACTCGGTGCTCGTGCTGGCAGGGCGGCTGGCGGGCGCGTCCCGGCACGCGGACCGGGACGCGCTGCTCTCCGGGCTGGAACTCGCCCGCGGGGCGGGGGTCGTGACCGTGCTCGCCGTGGTGTGCGGGATCGCCGTGCTCGTGCGCCGGGTGGTCGGGCTTCGAGTGCTGGGGCAACGGCTGCAGAAGGTACCCGCCGACCGGCCGCGAGCCGCCGACCTGCTGACCGACGACGCGGGGCGGGGCACCTTCGCCGACATCCAGTACGTCGTGATCAGCGCTGTCGCCCTGGTCTTCGCGGCGGTACGGCTGGCCCGGCGGCCGGACCAGTTGCCGGACCTCCCGTGGGGGCTGGCGGTGGTCGTCCTGGTGTCGGCGGCGACGTACCTGGCGGGCAAGTACGCGGAGGGGGGCCGCCCGGTCATCCTCTCCGTCGTGCGGTCGCGGGAGGCGGGGGACCTGGACGGGCCGATCCGCACGGGCGACGACATCGAGATCCGGGGTGCCGGTTTCGTGCCGCCGGGTGCGCAGGGGGCGGACCGGCTGGCCAGGATGGTCGTCCGCGTGGGTGCCGTGCACGTCCACGTCCCGTTGGTGCCGGTGCCCGGGGGTTTCGACAACCCGACGGACACGCTGCTGACCGTGCCTGGTACCGGCGGATGTGGAGCCGGGGCGGGTGGAGGTCCAGGTGGTCACGGCGGCGGGGGTGGAGACGAACCGGTATGCGGTCGACGTGACGGAATGACGGTTGCGCCTGCGTGGTGGTGTGGGGCGGGGCCGAGCACTTGGGGACGCCGGTTGCCTGGCCCCAGTAACAAAAGCCGCTGCACAGGATTGAGCGGGGTCGGTTTGTCGTACGTATGGTCGTTGAGGGGGTCTCGGCACCGGCGGGCGAGAGGCGGCTAGCAGCGATGACTCACAGCATGAGAACGGACACGCACACCCCCTACTTCGGCAGCGGAGGAGACTGGCGGGACACCGCCGTCCGCTACGCCCTCCTTCCCCTACGGGTCTTCCTCGGCGTCACCTTCATCTACGCCGGCCTGGACAAACTCACTGACAGCGCCTTCATGAAGGACTCCGGTTCCGGCTCGATCGGCGACATGATGCGCGCGGTCCGCGACTCCTCCGCCATCCCCGCCCTGGTGGACCTCTCCCTGAAGAGCCCCGTCGGCTTCGGCTACGCCATCGCCATCGGCGAACTGGCCGTCGGCATCGGCACCCTGCTCGGCCTGCTCGCCCGGCTGGCCGCACTCGGCGGCATGCTGATCTCCCTCAGCCTGTGGCTGACCGTGAGCTGGGCCTCCGACCCGTACTACTACGGCAACGACCTCGCCTACCTCATGGCTTGGACCCCTCTCGTGCTCGCGGGCGCTCCCCTGCTCTCCGTGGACGCCGCCTTGCGGTCGCGGCGACGGCAGCGGACAGGGGGTTACCGGTAGCGCCCATGGGCTGCGCGGCGGGCGGGCCTGACGTCAGGCGGCCATGTCCGGGCCGGGCTCGTCGCCGGTACGGCCCGATGCCCGGCGTCGGCGTATCCGGCCCGTCAGGAACGCCACCGCGCCGGCCAGGCACAGCCCTCCCACCACCAGGGGTATCGCCGCGAACCACGGCGTCTCCCAGGCGCCGCCCGCGTCACCGCCGTAGAGGACGCCCGCCAGGGTGAGGACGGTGCCGGCGACCAGCTTTCCGGGCTGGAGTTCATGACGCAGCACGGGCCACCTCCGCCTGTCCCATGCCGACCTGCAGATCCAGGTCGATGGTGCCCGACTTCTTGACGCCCTGGGCGGGGGAGAGGGTCATCTCCTTGTGCTGGCCCGGTTTCACGTCCACGTCCTTCGTGTCGTCGCCCGGCAGCTGGAGGTCTCCGAACCCCACGTCGACGCTCAGCCGCACGGTCACGTCCTCGGGCACCACCACCTTCACCCGGCCCACGCCGACGTCGGCGTGGGTCGTGACCGTCTGGTCCCGGCCCACGTCCACCCCCGACAGGTCCAGGGTGCCGACGCCCGTGCCCAGCTCGTACTGCCGGTGTACGTCCGCCACCGTCGTGGGCTGCCAGGTGGTGCGGGTCCACTGCGTGCCGATGTCCTTGGGCAGTGCCGCCGAGCCTGCGAGCAGGGCGGCCGTGATGATCGCCAGGAGGATCGAGCCGGCGCCGGTCCGCCCCAGGAAGGCGCTGACCGCTATGCCCAGGCCCAGAATGGCGAGCGCGCAGGACAGACCGGTCTGCACGCTCGTGCCGAGCGGGTGCTGGTCCCAGGTCAGGCTCGTGCCGAGGGCGCCCGCGAGCAGGGCCAGCAGGAAGACCCAGCCGCCGATCCAGCGGGGGCCGCGCGGCTCGGGCGGCCGGGTGCGCGGGGCGGGTATGTCCTCGCGGTCGCCGGTCTGGACGCCGAGGCCGATGTTGATGGCCGCATCGACGTCCCGGTCGCGGGTGTCGCGCGGGCCCCAGAGATAGCCCGTGCCGCCGATGTGGGTGCCGTCCTTGACGATGGGGTCGCGCCACCAGGACGGGTAGGTGATGTACACCGGCGGCGCCTGGGGTTCGGGCGGGGCGTCGGCGGCGGCCTGGGCGGCCAGGGGGTCCGGGCTGGGAGCGCCGCGCTGGCGCGACCAGTAGCCGGCGCCCCCGAGGAGGAGGGAGAGGACGACGGCGAAGGTCAGCACCCCGCCGTTGTTCAGCATCGTCAGGAACACGCCGCAGCCGACCAGCGCGAACAGCACCGCGGTCAGGGCCTGGCCGTCGACGCGGCCGGTCAGCAGCTTGCGCACCTCGTTCTCGTCCTCGTCGTCGTACGGCACGACGAGCCAGGCGAAGCCGTAGAAGAGGAGGCCGATGCCGCCGGTGGCGGAGAGCACCGCGAGGGTGATCCGGAAGATCACCGGGTCCATGTCGCACTGCCGCCCGAGCCCGGCGCAGACGCCGGCCAGGGCCTTGTTGCGGCGGTCGCGCCGGAACCTGTGCGGCGGTCCGGGCGGGGCGGCCTCCCCCGCGGGGCCGGCCGCGTCGGGCGTGGCTCCCTTCTGTTCTCCCGCGCCCGCGGGCCCGTGCGCGGGCGGGGGCGCGGGGGAGCCGGCGCCCGCGGCGGGCGCGGCATCCTGCGGCCCGGCGCCCGGTGCGGGGCGCGGGCCGGAGCCGGGTCCCGGACCCGTCGCGGCGTGCTCGTGATCGGTCATGGGTCCATGGTGACGGGCGCGGCGGCGCCGCGGCAGCCGGAATGACCCTGGCCCGACCCTGATATCGGCCCTGAGGGACGGCTCGGGAAGCGTTCGAAGGCCCGGGTCCGGAGATCAGGGGAGTCTCCGGGGCCGACCCTGATGCTCCGGCCTGCCGGCCGTGTGACCATCAATGGCATGTCGGAAGCCGCAGCAGCGCCACTCGCCGAACCGCGGCCGCCGCGCAAGCTCTACCGCAGCAGTGACGGACGCTGGCTCGGTGGTGTGGCGCGAGGGCTCGCCGGTCACCTCGGGCTGCCCGTGATCTGGGTACGGCTCGTCTTCGTCGGCCTGTTCATGGCCGACGGCCTCGGTGCGCTGCTGTACGCCGCGTTCTGGTTCTTCGTCCCGCTCGGCGTCGGCGGCGTCGAGGCGCAGAAGCCGCCGTCGCTGGTCGCCTCGGAGACCTCGCCCGACGGCCGCCGCAGACTCGTCGCCCGCAGGCCCGACAAGGGCCAGATCGTGGCCCTGCTCCTCATGGTCGTCGTGGCCATGGTGTTCGTGGGCAATGTGAACCTCAGCGGCGGGGCCAGGGCGTATCTCTGGCCGACGGTGCTCGTCGGCGCGGGCGTCGCCCTGGTCTGGCGGCAGGCGGACAACGCCCGCCGGGCCCGCTGGGTCGAGGTCGGCCGCCGCCGGCGCACGGTCACGCTGCTGCGCTCGGTGGGCGGTGTGCTGCTGGTGACGGCCGGCGTCTCCGGCATCTTCGTCATGCAGGGCTCCGCCGCCCACCTCGGCTCCGTCCTCCAGGCGGCCCTCGCGGTCCTCGTCGGGACAACGCTTCTCGCCGGGCCGTATCTGGTGCGCATGACGCAGGATCTCTCCGAGGAGCGGCTGATGCGCATCCGTGCCCAGGAGCGCGCGGAGGTCGCCGCCCACGTGCACGACTCGGTGCTGCACACCCTCACCCTGATCCAGCGCAACGCGGAGAACGCGAGCGAGGTGCGCCGCCTCGCCCGCGCCCAGGAGCGCGACCTGCGCACCTGGCTGTACAAGCCGGAGGGCACCGGCAAGGACGAGGCCGACGAACCCACCACCCTCGCCGACGCGGTGCGGCGCAACGCGGCCGAGGTGGAGGACAAGCACGGCGTGCCCATCGAGGTCGTGGTCGTGGGCGACTGCCCGCTCGACGAGAGAATCAGCGCACAGATGCAGGCCGCGCGCGAAGCAATGGTGAACGCCGCCAAGTACGGTGGCGAGGGCGGAGCCGTACAGGTCTTCGCCGAGGTCGAGGGGACGACGGTCTTCGTCTCCGTCCGGGACCGCGGCCCCGGCTTCGACCTCGACTCGATACCCGCCGACCGGATGGGTGTCAGAGAATCGATCATCGGCCGCATGGAGCGCAACGGCGGTACGGCGCGGCTGCGCGCGGTGCCGGACGGCGGCACGGAGGTCGAGCTGGAGATGGAGAGGGCGGAGAAGACGTCATGAGCGACCCGACCGAGGCGAACGGAACGGCGGGATCGGCGGAGGCGGCCGGGCCCGCGGAGTCGGACGGCGGCACCGGAGGGCGTCGCGTGCGCGTGGTCCTGGTCGACGACCACCGCATGTTCCGTACGGGGGTCCAGGCCGAGATCGGCCAGACCGAGCAGACCGGTGTCGAGGTCGTCGGCGAGGCCGCGGACGTCGACCAGGCGGTCACGGTCATCACCGCGACCCGGCCCGAGGTGGTCCTGCTCGACGTGCACCTGCCCGGTGGCGGCGGTGTCGAAGTGCTGCGCCGCTGCGCCCCGTTGATGGCCGACACCGAGCAGCCCGTCCGTTTCCTGGCGCTGTCCGTGTCGGACGCCGCCGAGGACGTGATCGGCGTGATCCGCGGCGGGGCCCGCGGGTACGTCACCAAGACGATCACCGGTACGGACCTCGTCGACTCCGTCTTCCGTGTCCAGGAGGGCGACGCGGTCTTCTCCCCGCGGCTGGCCGGGTTCGTCCTCGACGCCTTCGCCTCCACGGACGCGCCGCCGGTCGACGAGGACCTGGACCGCCTCACCCAGCGCGAGCGCGAGGTGCTGCGGCTCATCGCCCGGGGATACGCGTACAAGGAGATCGCCAAGCAGCTGTTCATCTCCGTGAAGACGGTCGAGTCGCATGTCTCGGCGGTCCTCCGCAAGCTCCAGCTCTCCAACCGGCACGAACTGACGCGCTGGGCGACGGCCCGCCGGCTGGTGTGACCCCGGCACAGCCCTGGTCAGACCACCCGGGTCGCCCCCGTGAACGGCATCTCGTCGAGCGGGGCGACCCGGACCGGGGCGGAGGGGCTCGGGGCGTGGATCATCCGGCCGTTGCCCACATAGATGCCGACGTGACTGATGCCTGCGTAGAAGAACACCAGGTCCCCGGGGAGCAGTTCGGAGCGGGAGACGCGGCGGCCCGCGTCGATCTGGGAGTACGTCGTGCGGGGCAGGGAGACGCCCGCGGAGCGGTACGCGGCCTGGACGAGGCCCGAGCAGTCGAAGGCGTCAGGCCCGGTCGCGCCCCAGACGTAGGGACTGCCGAGCTTCTGGTAGGCGTAGGACACGGCGGCGGCCGCGCGGGAGTTGGGCGCCTGCGCGCTGACGGACCCGGGGACGGTCAGGCGGTCACGCGCAGCCGTCGAGGAGCGTGAGGCGCGGTCCGTGCCCCTCGTTTCTCCGATGAGGGCACGTTCCTGCACGGTGAGCCGGGACAGCAGCTGACGCGCGGAGCCCAGCTTGCCGGTGATCGTCTTCTTGTGCCGTCTCAGTTCCGTCTGCCGGGATTTCAGGGAGGTCAGCTCGATGTGGGCGGCCCCGCGCAGCTGCTCGATCTCCCGGAGCTGCCGCCGTACGCGCGCGACATCGGCCTGCTGCCGGTTTCCGGCCCGCTCGACGAACTCGGCGTTGTCGAGGTACCGGTCGGGGTCGTCGGACAGGACGAGCTGGAGCGCGGGGTCGAGACCGCCCCCGCGGTACTGGGCGGCGGCGACCGAACCCAGCGCCTCGCGGGCGGAGTTGAGCCGCTCCTCCTTGCGGGCCGCCTGATCCTGGAGGTCCTTCAGCCGCTGTCCGGCCGCCTGGGCCTTCTCCTTCGCGCCGTTGTACTTCTCGGTGGCGACCTCCGCCTCCTGATACAGCTCGTCCACCTTGGCCTTGACCTGGCTCGGGGTGAGCTCGGGTTCGGCGTGTCCGGTGCCGTCGAAGCCCGTGGCGGTCGCCGCGCCCGCGAGGGCGATCGTGGCGGCCGTACGGGCCGTGTTGCCGCTCGCGGAGCGCCGGCGGGGCTTGCGGTGCGCTGCCACCTGGGGGCCACGTCCTTTCCTGCGACCGCCGACGGACGCGCAGGCCGCCAGGGGGAGCGGACGGCGGCCTGCGCGTCCGGCGGCGGCCCGCACAGGGGAAGCGGACCGCCGCAGGACCTTTTCGGCGGTGGTGTCCGACTGCCGCCCCTGGCCCGGGCGGCGGTGGGGAGCCGGGCACCTGGGTGAGGACGCTAAACCTCGCCGCGGCGGCCCGGTGGCGGGTGTGCGGAAGTGTCCCGAGAGGACCGGCGGTGACCGTATGCGACCGTGATCTCTTCTCGCCGACGTCGGCTCAACTCAGCGTGATGACCGATGCGCCGAATCATGCGGCGTGGTGCGGCGGACGGGTGCTATAGGGCGCATATATGCATCCGCCGGGCCGGTGTCGGGCGGCTGCGGAGCCCCTGATTAGGCTCCGGCCCCATGGACGTACTCATCCACCTCTTCGTCGGCCTCCACATCATCGGCATCGCCTCCCTCCTGGGCGGTTTCCTCACCCAGATGAAGGCGATGGGCGAGGGCACCGCCCGCTACACCCCCGCGATGCTGCACGGCGCGCTGACGATGCTGGTCACCGGTGTGATCCTGGTCGGCCTCAACCAGGCCGACGACCAGTCCGTGAACAACCTCAAGATCGGCGTCAAACTGGCCCTGCTGATCGTGATCCTCGGCCTGGTCTACGTGAAGAGGGACGACGAGAAGGTGGACAAGGGCCTGTTCGGCCTGGTCGGGGCGCTGACCACGGCGAACGTCTTCATCGCCGTGCTCTGGAGCTGACCCGGCCGGGCACGGCGTAGGCCCGGGACGAGGCGACCGCCCAGGCGGCGACCCCGAGCCACGCTGCCACCGAGACCCACAGCAGTACCTCCCCCAGGCCGTCGAGCCAGGAGACGTCGAGGGCGGCGGCGACGGCCAGCGCCGCCGTCGCCGTCTTGGCCCAGGTGAACACGGTCGCCCAGCGGCGGATGTCGGTGCGGGGCCGGGGCCGCAGGAACTCGGCGGCGAGCAGGACGGCGCAACCGGCCAGTGTGAGTACGAGGAGCACGACGGTCACGTTGCGCAGGGTGCCGCGGTCGTCGACGTTCCACAGGTACAGGCGCGCGCTGTCGGAGCTGATCAGCCGCGCCCCGGCCAGCGCCGAGAGGGCGAGCGCCCCGGCCACGAGCCAGTGGTCGCCGCGCCCCTCGGCCACCTGCCGCACATCGAAACGGGCCAGGGCGAGGACGTACAGCACGAGCCCCAGCCAGAACAGCACCAGAGCCGCGTGGGCGAGCCAGGCGGCCGACTCGGTGGCGGCGAGTGTGGCGCCGAGCACGGCGAGCCCCTGCGTGGCCATGCAGCGCGCGAACACCGTCCCGGGCCTGCGCCGCTCCCCGTCCTGCGCGGGGCGGGCCAGCGCCACGGGCCAGAGCAGGAGGGCCAGCACCAGCAGGGCCGCGGCCAGAGCCTGCGAGCCGACCGCCGAGAAGCCGGTGCCCAGGACGGCCGTCGCCGCCACGGTGGTGAGGGCCGCCGTCGCCACGGTGTCCACGAGGCCCGGCACCCTCGCGTACGACCGCAACTTCGTGCCGGCCAGCAGCAGCCGCAGGGTGAAGTCCACGGCGAGCATCAGCCAGGCCGCGCAGGCCAGACCGAGAGCGATACGGGAGAGGCCGCCGTACCCCGCCAGATCCAGACCGACGGACAGGGTGCCGGTCGTCAGCACGGCGGCGCTGGCGGACGGCGCGCGCTGCGCCCACCAGGCGGTGGAGGGGGAGGGGCCGGGCATGGGCCCGATGCTAGGAGGCGCCGCGCGCGTTGCGAGCGGGGCACGCGCGCGGGCGTCTCAAAAACGCGAGAGCACCCTCACGCGCGCGTGCCCTCCATGACGTACGGCCCTCAGGCCGGCCGCACCACGCTGTGGATCGCCGACTGGCCGTCGTAGTAGATCGACTCCTCGCGCACATAGGTGCCGGGCTTCGGGGCGTGGATCATCATGCCGTTGCCGATGTAGATGCCGACGTGGGTGACGTCGTCGTAGAAGAAGACCAGGTCACCGGGCTGGGCGTCGGCCAGGGAGACCGTGGTGCCGGCGTTGACCTGGTCGTAGGTCGTGCGCGGCAGGGTGACGCCCGCGGCCTTCCACGCGGCCTGGGTGAGGCCGGAGCAGTCGTAGGAACCGGGGCCGACGGCGCCCCAGACGTACGGCTTGCCGATCTGGGCGCGGGCGAAGGCGAGCGCCTTCTCGGCCTTGGTGGCGTACGAGGAGTCGGCCGGGGCCGTCGAGGTGGACGAGCCGGAGCCCGTCGACGAGGAGCCGCTGTCCTGCTGCTGGGCGGCCTGCTCCTGCGCCTGCTGCTGAGCGGCCTGCTGCCGGGCCAGCTCGGCGGCCTTGCGGGCGGCCTCCTGCTGCTTCTCCCGCTCGATCGCCGCGAGCCGTGCCTTCTCCTCGGCGGTCAGCTTCGACAGCAGTTCGCGCGCGTCGGCGAGCTTCCGCTGGACGGTGGCCTTGGCCGTCTTCAGGTCGCCCTGCGTCTCGGTGAGCGTCTCGAGGCTCTCGGTGGCCTCCTGGCGCTTCTTCATCGTCTCGGACTGCTGGGTGACGTAGTCGTCGACCGCGACCTTCTGACGGCCGGTCATCCGGCCCATCAGCTGGGTCTGGTCGAAGTAGTCCTGCGGGGTGTCCGCGAGCAGGAACGTCGCCGTGTCCGGGGCGGAGGCACCGGTGCGGTACTGGGCGGCGGCGAAGGAACCGAGTTCCTCCCGTGCCTCGTTGAGCTTCTGGGTGCGCTCGGCGACGTCGTCGAGGAGGGTGTCGACGCGCTTGCGCTGCTTGGTGGTCTTCTCCTTGGCCGAGTTGTACTTGTCGGTCGCCGACTCGGCCTGGCGGTACAGGTCGTCGACCTTCTTCTCGACTTCCTCGAGACTCGGCTTGTCATCGGCCTCGGGGGCGGCGTTGGCCGACTGGGACAGCAGGGCCACGGATGTGAGGGCCGCCGTTGCCAGGGCGGGGGTCCGTATGCCTGCGACGCGCGTACCAGCGGGACGCGACTTGCGGTGCGACGCCAAGGGAGGCGACTCCTTCCATGCTCCGCCTACCGGGTTAGCTGTCGGGTTCGGGCGGGTATATCGGAAGGGTTGCCCTACGGCCGTCTCCGCGAAGGGAGTCGGGCCGATTCACCCCAGAGTTCTCGGTTGGGTCCCCGGCTCCGGCTGCCGCTGCGGCACACCGGACTCGGCGGAGGCCGCGCGGCCCGGCGACGTTCGCCGGTGGGGGTCGTGCGGCCTGCCCGCACGGTAGCCAACTGGTGTGGCCCTTGTGAAGGTTGATGGGTGATATGCCCGATACATTTTCGTGACCTTATCCCGGAGCGTCGCCGAGAGTGACCGGTCAAGGGTGGTTGGTCACGAGTCGTCCATGATTGTGACGTCCGTAGCAGGCCGTGATCATGTGGGGATGCAGGGTGACGAGGGGGGTCTTTCGGCGATGTGCTCAGGGCGGCGGCGGGCTGTCAGTGGGGCGCCCTAGACTCGGAGAGCGATGAGCAGCCTCTTTGACGACAGCTTCCTGGCGGACCTCCAGGCCCAGCGGGGCCCCGCGGACGAGCCCCCGCCGCCACCCGAGGACGATCACGTACCGGAGCCGGTTCCGGACGATCTGTTCGGCGGGAAGTTCGACGTGCCCCCGGACCGGGACGCCTACTACCGCGACGGCGCCCCGCGCCCGCCGGTGGACACCGCCGCCCTCCTGGAGGGGCTGAACGACAACCAGCGCGCCGCCGTCGTCCACTCCGGCTCCCCGCTGCTCATCGTGGCCGGTGCCGGCTCTGGCAAGACCCGCGTGCTCACGCACCGCATCGCCCACCTGCTCGCCGAGCGGGACGTGCACCCGGGGCAGATCCTCGCGATCACCTTCACCAACAAGGCCGCCGGCGAGATGAAGGAGCGCGTCGAGCAGCTCGTCGGCCCGCGGGCGAACGCGATGTGGGTGATGACCTTCCACAGCGCGTGCGTGCGCATCCTGCGCCGCGAGAGCAAGAAGCTCGGCTTCACGTCCTCGTTCTCGATCTACGACGCCGCCGACTCCAAGCGCCTGATGGCCCTGGTCTGCCGCGACCTGGACCTCGACCCCAAGCGCTTCCCGCCGAAGTCCTTCAGCGCCAAGATCAGCAACCTGAAGAACGAGCTGATCGACGAGGAGGACTTCGCCGCCCAGGCCACGGACGGATTCGAGAAGACCCTCGCCCAGGCCTACGCGATGTACCAGTCGCGGCTGCGCGAGGCGAACGCCCTGGACTTCGACGACCTGATCATGACGACGGTCAACCTGCTGCGCGCCTTCCCGGACGTCGCCGAGCACTACCGTCGCCGCTTCCGCCACGTGCTGGTGGACGAGTACCAGGACACCAACCACGCCCAGTACGCCCTCGTCCGGGAGCTCGTCGGCACCACCGAGCACCCCGTCGACGTCCCGCCGGGCCCGGACGACGTCCCGCCCGCCGAGCTGTGCGTCGTGGGTGACGCCGACCAGTCGATCTACGCCTTCCGCGGCGCGACCATCCGCAACATCCTCCAGTTCGAGGAGGACTACCCGGACGCGACGACGATCCTGCTGGAGCAGAACTACCGCTCCACCCAGACGATCCTCAGCGCGGCCAACGCGGTCATCGAGCGCAACGAGTCCCGCCGCCCCAAGAACCTGTGGACCAACGCGGGCGCGGGCGCCACGATCACCGGCTACGTCGCCGACACCGAGCACGACGAGGCGCAGTTCGTCGCCGACGAGATAGACCGCCTCACGGACGCCGGCGAGGCGAAGGCCGGCGACGTCGCCGTCTTCTACCGCACCAACGCCCAGTCCCGCGTCTTCGAAGAGGTCTTCATCCGCGTCGGCCTGCCCTACAAGGTCGTCGGCGGCGTCCGCTTCTACGAGCGCAAGGAGGTCCGGGACGTCCTGGCCTACCTGCGCGTGCTGGCCAACCCGGAGGACTCGGTGCCGCTGCGCCGGATCCTCAACGTCCCCAAGCGGGGCATCGGCGACCGCGCCGAGGCGATGATCGACGCCCTCGCCCAACGGGAGAAGATCAGCTTCCCGCAGGCGCTGAAGCGCGTCGACGAGGCGTACGGCATGGCCGCGCGCTCCACCAACGCCGTCAAGCGGTTCAACACGCTGATGGAGGACCTCCGCACGATCGTCGAGTCCGGCGCCGGACCGGCCACGGTGCTGGAGGCCGTCCTGGAACGCACCGGGTACCTCGCCGAGTTGCAGGCCTCCACCGACCCGCAGGACGAGACCCGGATCGAGAACCTTCAGGAACTCGCCGCCGTCGCCATGGAGTTCGAGCAGGAGCGCGGTGAGGGCACGGAGACGCCAGGGGCTGCCGCCCCGGGGGGCACGCTGGCCGACTTCCTCGAACAGGTCGCGCTGGTCGCCGACTCCGACCAGATCCCCGACGAGGAGGACGGCGACGGCGTCATCACGCTGATGACCCTGCACACCGCCAAGGGCCTGGAGTTCCCGGTCGTCTTCCTGACCGGCATGGAGGACGGCGTCTTCCCGCACATGCGCGCGCTCGGCCAGACCAAGGAGCTGGAGGAGGAGCGGCGCCTGGCGTACGTCGGCATCACGCGCGCGCGGGAGCGCCTGTATCTGACGCGGTCCACCCTGCGCAGCGCCTGGGGTCAGCCGTCGTACAACCCGCCCTCCCGCTTCCTGGAGGAGATCCCGCCGGCCTACGTGGAGTGGAAGCGGACGGGAGCCACCGCGCCCGCGTCCTCCGGCCCGGTCTCCGGGGTGGCGGCCTCGCTGTCGTCGTCCCGCTCCCGTTCGTCGGCGTCGGGCGCGTCCGGTTTCGCCACGCGCCGGACCTCCGAGAAGCCGGTCGTCTCCCTGGCGGTCGGGGACCGGGTCACGCACGACCAGTTCGGGCTCGGCACCGTCGTGGCGGTGAAGGGCACGGGCGGGAACGCCGAGGCGACCATCGACTTCGGGGACACCAAGCCGAAGCGGCTGCTGCTGCGGTACGCGCCGGTGGAGAAGCTGTAGTCGTAAGAGACGAGCCCCCGTTCACTCGACGGGCGGGGGCTGCCGGGACGTTACGTCGGGTCGATGCCGTGGCTGCGCAGCCACGGGAGCGGGTCGATCGCCGAACCCCCGGCCGGGCGCACCTCGAAGTGCAGATGAGGGCCGGTCGAGTTGCCCGAGTTGCCCGAGCGCGCGATCGGATCGCCGGCCTTCACGGTCGTACCGGAGGGGACCGTGTAGGTGGAGAGGTGGCAGTACCACGTCTCCGTGCCGTCCTTCGCGGTGAGGATCAGCATGTTGCCGTACGCGCTGTTCCACTGCGTGCGGACGGTGCCGTCGGTCGCGGCCATGACGGTCGTGCCGTACGAGACGGGGAAGTCGATGCCGGTGTGCAGGGACATCCAGTTGATGCCGGACTGGCCGTAGTAGGCGCTGAGTCCGTGCCGGGCGACCGGCAGGGCGAACTTGGGGCGCAGCCGCTCCTTGCGGGCCGCCTCCTCCGCCGCGCGCCTGCGCTCGGCCGCCTGCTGGGCCTTGAGGTCGATGCGCTCCTGCGTACGGCTGGCCCGGTCGGCGAAGTCGTCGGCGCCGGCGGCGAGGCTCTGGAGCTGCGTGTCCAGCTTGTTGTTCGCGGCGACCGGTTTCACCGGCTGCGCGTCCGCCGCGGTCGTGTGCGCCTCCGCGGCGCCGTCGTCGGTGAAGGTGCCGACGGAGGCGGCGGCGATCCCCGCGACGCCCATCACACACGCCGAGGGCACCGCGATGGTCAGCAGCGCCGAGCGCTTGGGCGGCGTGCGGCGGCGGGAACGGGACCCGGCGCGCGCGGCCGCCCGTGAGCCGGCGCGCGGGCTCGCCTCTTCCTGGCCGTCCAGGAGCGGGGCCACGGTGGGCAGTTCGCCGGTGGCGGTCGGCTCGCCGCCGTCCGGGGCGGGGTCGTGGTAGGCGGCCCCGTCGGCTTCGTCGTAGGCGACCTGCTCGAACGTCGCCGTCTCGTGCTGCTCGAAGGTTTCGCCGTGCTGCTCGTACGCGTCGGGGGCCGGGGCGCCGGCGCCGTCGGTGTTCCACTGCGTGGCGTCGTAGGCACCGGTGTCGAAGGCCTGGGTCCCCCATTCCCACTGCTGGGTCTGGTCGGCCGGATTGCCCGACTGGTCGGGCTGGAGCCACGCACCCGTGTCCCACTGCCCGGTGCTGTCCGGGGAGGTGGCCTGCGGCGGGATGACCGAGAGCGGCTGCTGGGCGGCCGACCAGGACGTCGTGTCGTAGACGCCCGTGTCGTAGGCGGCGTGGTGCTGGGCCGCGTACGCGTCGTACTGCGGGTTCTCGTGCGTGCCGGTGGGCCAGTGGCCGGTGTCGTACGTGCCCGTGCCGTGGCCGCTGCCCGGCATGTCGCCGAAGAGGGGGTCGGTGGCGAACGTCGCGGTGGTGTGGCCGGTGGCCTCAAAACCGGTGCCGTCCGTACCGGTGGTGTCAAATCCGGTGGCGGCGTAGTCGCCGTACGTGGTGAAGTCGCCGTACTGGGCTTCCTGGGTGCCGTACGACGCGTGGTGCGCCGAGTCGGCGTCGGAAGCCGGAGCCGGGGTCATGGTCCCCGACGGGTGACGGTCGTTCACCAACTTCTCTTTCGCCTCGACAACAGGGGCTGCCAGAGCAGTGCGGCGACTGTACCCGGCGGTACGCGGGCACGACAATCTTCGGCAGGTTTCGCGCGCGCAGGAAACGGGCATTCGGCCGTGTTTTGGCGGACTGCGGGCACGGACTTGGCCCTGTGTTCGAGGTTTGTTCGAGGCTGATCGGTGGTTCGACGCTCTGTGCCGGCTGTATGACGAGTCTCAGGCCACCGTCAGACCGCCGGTCCGGCCGACGGACGGTTCACCCTCGTGGGCCGTGTCGAGAACCTGCCGTATTCCGTTGGCGACGGCGGGGTGCACGGGCAGGGCGAGATGACCGATGCCGGTCACCCGCACGTTCTGCACCGTCAGATCGGGATGGTCGATACAGGCCGTCTCCGGCGGGTCCATCACGTGGTCCAGGTCGCTCCAGAAGCTGGCGAAGTGCGTACGGCAGCCCGGGGCCGGCCGAGTGAGCTCCTCGAGCACCGGTGAGCCGGGGCGCATCTGGCGCACGATGGGGTGCGCGTTGGCCAGGGGCACCACCCGGGTGCCCGAATGCGGCGTGCCGAGTGTCACGAGGGTCCGCACGCGCGTGTCGCCGCCGAGCCGCTGCACGTAGTAACGCGCTATCAGGCCGCCGAGGCTGTGCCCTACGACGTCGACCTGCTGGGCTCCGGTGCGCTCGCAGACCTCCTCTATATGACGGCCGAGCAGCTCGGCCGCGGCACGTATGTCGCAGGTGAGCGGCGAGTAGTTGAGGGACTCGATCTGCTGCCTGCCGTGCTGGGCGAGACTGCGGCGCAGCAGGACGAAGACCGAGCGGTTGTCGATGAAGCCGTGCAGCAGGACGACCGGGGGCTTGGCCTCCGTGGGCAGTTGGGCGGCGCCGCCCGGGGGGAGCGCCGGGGCGGGGGCCCGGCGCTCCTGGGTGATGCCGGAGG
Source organism: Streptomyces africanus (assembly GCF_030816955.1). Taxonomy (NCBI): domain Bacteria; kingdom Bacillati; phylum Actinomycetota; class Actinomycetes; order Kitasatosporales; family Streptomycetaceae; genus Streptomyces; species Streptomyces africanus. Next base: position 5,375,903 of record NZ_JAUSYP010000001.1, read on the forward strand.
GATAGAGGAGGAGATGCCCGGCCAGGATCGCGATCTCCAGGGCGGTGGCCTTCAGGAGCGCCAGCGAGAGTCCCGCCAGCCGGCTCGGCAGCAGACGCTGGCAGAACGGAAGAAAGGGCAGAGCAGCCCTGGTGACCTTCATGGCCGACCTCCTGTCGGCACGCGGGAGGCCTGCCGCCCCCCGTGTGCCCTCGTGGAAAGCAGCGGCGAAGACGGCTGATGACTGCGTGAGCGGCGTGAGCCGCGGGGAAGGAGCGCGGCTTGTGGCGCGTGTGACGCCAGTGATGCGACGGGGTCCCCTGCCGGTGCGGCGACGAGGCTCCCCGCTGTTGCGCCGTGTCTGCCCTGCGTGCTGTGCGTGCCCTGCGTGTCCCGCGTGCCTTCGCCGAAGTGCCGTACCGCCGCTGTGCGTGGTGGGTGGGGCGGCGGTACGGCGACCTCGTCGCGGCTCCCCTTGCGCTTGTCCCATCGTGTGATTTCCCCCTCGGTCCACACCGCGAAACTGCCGGTCGCGGGATCCTGGAGATAACGTTCGTTCACTTGCCCGGACGAATCGGGGCAGGGTGTCCGTGCGGTGCGGCGTGTACGACGAGCGCGATATGTGCGGTACTTGTCGATACGGATGGATGTAGTCGCTTCATGGAGGCAGTGATGGGTGTGGCAGCCGGTCCGATCCGCGTGGTGGTGGCCAAGCCGGGACTCGACGGCCACGATCGCGGGGCCAAGGTCATCGCGCGGGCCCTGCGCGACGCCGGTATGGAGGTCATCTACACCGGGCTCCACCAGACTCCCGAGCAGATCGTCGACACGGCGCTCCAGGAGGACGCCGACGCGATCGGGCTGTCCATCCTCTCCGGCGCGCACAACACGCTCTTCTCGGCGGTGATCGACCTGCTCAAGGAGCGGGACGCGGAGGACATCCTGGTCTTCGGCGGCGGGATCATCCCCGAGGCGGACATTCCCCTGCTGAAGGAGAAGGGCGTCGCGGAGATCTTCACGCCCGGCGCGACGACGGCGTCGATCGTGGACTGGGTCCGGGCGAACGTACGCCAGCCGGCCGGGGCGTAGGCCTCCGGCGGGGGTGCCGGGTGGTGCGCCGGTGGCCCGGGGGGTAGTCGGCGGGTGGTGATGGTCGGCAGGGGCCGGCGTCGGTGGGTGGCAACCGGGATCCGTGACGCGGGCCGGGGTCAGGGAGTGTTCAGCTCCTCCGTCATCGCCGCGCGCAGGCGCAACGTCGTGACCAGGCGCTGGAAGGCCTCCGCCCAGTAGCCGCCGGCGCCGGGAGAGGCGTTCTCCGGCTCGTCCGGTACGGCCAGCAGGGCGTCGAGGCGGCCGGCCTCGGACGGGTCCAGGCAGCGCTCGGCCAGGCCCATGACTCCGCTGAAACTCCATGGATAACTCCCCGCGTCCCGCGCGATGTTGAGCGCGTCCACCACCGCCCGGCCCAGCGGCGGTGCCCAGGGCACCGCGCACACCCCGAGCAGCTGAAACGCTTCGGACAGGCCGTGCGTCGCGATGAAGCCGGCCACCCACTCGGCCCGCTCGGCGGCGTCCAGCGTGCCGAGCAGCTTGGCGCGTTCGGCGAGGGACACCGCGCCCGGGCCGCCCGCTTCCGGTGCCGAGGGTTCTCCGAGCAGCGCGCGCGACCACTCGGCGTCCCGCTGGCGCACGGCGGCCCGGCACCACGCCGCGTGCAGTTCGCCCTGCCAGTCGTCCGTGACCGGCAGCGCCACGATCTCCCGGGGTGTCCGCCCGCCCAGCCGCCGTGACCAGGTCCCGAGCGGAGCCGCCTCCACCAACTGGCCGAACCACCACGACCGTTCCCCGCGCCCGGCGGGCGCCTTCGCCACGACGCCGTCGCGCTGCATGCCTGGATCGCACTCATGTGGCGCTTCGACGGTGATTGTGGGCGTGGCCACGGCGGACCCCGTGGCTGCGGTGGCTGGGGTGTCTGGGGTGGCTTGGGTGGACTGGCGCGGCCTGATGGGCTGCATGTGGTCGATGGCGACGCACGCCTCCGCCCTGAGCGCCATCCGTGCCGCGAGCGCCGAACCGGGCAGTGCCGACAGCAGCTCCGCCGCCGCCGCCCGGACGTTGCGGCTGCGGTCGGCCAGGGCCTGTTCCAGGAACGGCTCGTCGTCCGGCCCCAGGCCCGTGCGCAGGGAGTCGAGGAACATCAGCCGGTCCTCGGCCCGCTCCGTCGTCCAGGTCGTCGCGAGCAGGTCGCGCGCGGCGGCCGGTTCACGGGAGCGCAGGGCGGACAGGAGGGCGACCCGTTCGGCGAACAGGCCCTCCTGCCACAGCTGCCGGATGCTGTCGTCGTCATCGAGATGCGGCAGGGCCGCTCCGCCACCCGGTGTCGAGCGCAGGGCGAACCGCCAGTCCGGGTTCAGCCGGGCCAGCCACAGGGCCCGCGGCCCCGCGAACTCCAGCGCCGCCGGACGCAGGTCGGTACGCCCCCGGGCCGCGTCCAGCAACGCCGGCAGCAGGTGCGGAGGCGGAGCAAAACCACGGGCGTTGGCCGCCGCGAGCCATTGGGGCAGCAGCTCCGTGAGGTCGGGCGCGGTGCCCCGACGGCCGCCGCCGGACGCGCCGGGGCGGTCGGCCAGCAGAATCGCGAGTCTGCGGGCGGCCGCCTGCGGCAGCGGCGGACGCGGGTCCTCAGGAGCCGGTTGCGGACGCTCCGCCGCCCGCGCCGGACGCAGACCGGCCCGTCGCCGCACGGTCTCCACGGCCGCCGCGTCCAGCAGGGCCACCGGTGCGTCCGGGCCCGGACCGGTGTTCGGTGGCGTGCGCCGGTCCGTGCCCAGCAGTGCTGTGGTGACGAGCCCCTCCCAGGCGCCCGTCGCGGGCGCGACCACAGGAGCGGAGGTCCTGGTCATGAGCTTCCTTTCCGTGGGGCGCCCGGGGGTGGTTGAAGGCTCACCCTTACCGGTTGTCCCGGGATGCCTGAAAGATGCGTGGATTTGAGGGGAAGGCGGGTCGGGCCGGAATGGCCGGGCCGTCGGCACCGGCAGTGGCGTTGGCACCGGCACCGGCATTGGCGTGGGAGCCGATGTCGGCTCAGCACAGGGCTATCGCCTCGCCCGGGCCTTCCGGCCAGGCCGTCAGCGGAGTGAAGCCGTGGTGGCCGCATTCGCCGAAGACCCGGACGGGGGCGCCGCCCGACAGCGCGACGAGCCGCCACAGGCCCGGCCGGGAACGCGCGGCCGGAGTGAGCGGCAACGCCGCGTCCTCGTCCGCGTCCGCCAACTGCCAGGAGTCGCCGTCCGGGGTGGGGACGACCCGGTCCAGCGTCACCGGGACGGACTCCAGCCAGGGATCGTCGCGCAGGGCGTCGCCGTAACGGGCGGCAGCCTGGGACGTCGTCATCCCCCGCGGGCGTATCGCCGTCGGCGCGGGCGGGGCGAACTGTTCGCCCAGGGCCACCCGCAGTTGCCCGGCACCCGGGTAGGCGGACACCTCGGCCTCCAGGGCCAGCCCGACCGGCAGCGCCAGCTCCGGGGCGCGTCCTGCGGCGCCGTAGGAGAGGAGCAGCACGGTGCGGTCCGAGTCGGTGCCGTACAGCCAGATCCGGCGGGTCGTCAGGCGGGTGTCCGCCGTGTCGTACTGGGCGAGCACCAGCCAGCGGTCCCGCAGCGGCGGTCCGTCCGCGGAGGCAGGCAGACCGATGCGGGAGCGGACCGTGGCGGCGAGGGCCTCGGGCAGCCGCGCGCGGCGCAACCAGCCCTGACCGAGGAGATGCAGCAGCGCGCACTCCTCCAGCAGACGCACCGGCCAGCCCGGGCCGGTGGACGGTATGGCCCCCAATTCCCTGACGCGCGAGGCGAGGCCCTGGGCCTGGGCGTCGACCATCCGGGCCGCCGTCTCCTCCCACAGGCCGTAGCCCGACTGCTCCGCCGAGGCCAGGCCCCCGCGCAACAGGTCGGTCAGGCGCTGCTCCAGCTCCACCGCGCCCGCCGTGACCCGCTCGGCCCGGCGCTCCGCCCGGCGCCGCGCCGCCTCGGGGTCAGCGGACCCGGACGGCGAACCGGAGCCGTCCCCGGCCTTCTTCTCCTCCGCGCGTTTGCGCCGCCCCGCTATCCACTGACCGGCCCACCCCGGCGCCTCGCCGGTCGGCACCGCTCCCTCGCCGCCCGCCCAGAGCAGCAGCAGCCCGAGCGCGTGCTTGCACGGGAACTTGCGGCTCGGACAACTGCACTTGTACGCGGGCCCGGAGGCGTCCGCGATGTCCACGATCGTCTGATACGGCTTGCTTCCGCTGCCCTTGCACAGCCCCCACACCGTCCCCTCGTCGGAACTCCCCGCCTCGGACCACGGCCCCGCCGCGCCGAGTTTGCTTCCCGCTTTGCGTGATGCGGCGTCAGGCGCCAGTGCCAGCACCTGGTCCGCGGTCCAGCGCACCCCCTGCTGAGTCATGCCACCGAAGGTAGATCCCACCACTGACAATCGGGTCCGCCAGCGGCTCCCGCCAGGCGTTTGCGCAGGTCAGAACGCATTGTCAGTGGTGTGGTGCAACGTGGATGCCAGATCCGAACCGGCCGAGCTGGAGGGGGACTCAGCCATGCCTGTGTCCGTAGAACCGACGTCCGTCGACCCGAGCCAGAACGGGTCCGCGCCCGCGAACGCGGGCACGGGCGCACCCGCGGACGTTCCTGAGGCAGAAGCACTGCGGCCGCACGCCGAGGACGCCTTCGCCGGTGAACTCGCCGCGCTGGCCGCGCAGGACGACCGTCCGCGTCCGGCCCGCTGGAAGCTGTCGCCGTGGGCGGTCGCCACGTACCTGCTCGGCGGCACGCTGCCGGACGGCACGGTGATCACACCGAAGTACGTCGGCCCGCGCCGCATCGTCGAGGTCGCCGTCACCACGCTCGCCACCGACCGCGCCCTGCTCCTGCTCGGTGTGCCCGGCACGGCGAAGACCTGGGTCTCCGAGCATCTGGCCGCGGCGGTCAGCGGTGACTCCACGCTGCTGGTGCAGGGCACGGCCGGCACCCCGGAGGAGGCCATCCGGTACGGCTGGAACTACGCGCAGCTACTCGCCCACGGCCCGAGCCGCGACGCCCTCGTGCCCAGCCCGGTCATGCGGGCCATGGCCGAGGGCATGACCGCCCGCGTCGAGGAGCTGACGCGCATCCCGGCCGACGTGCAGGACACGCTCATCACGATCCTGTCGGAGAAGACGCTGCCGATACCGGAGCTGGGCCAGGAGGTGCAGGCGGTCCGCGGCTTCAACCTGATCGCCACGGCCAACGACCGCGACCGCGGGGTCAACGACCTGTCCAGCGCCCTGCGTCGCCGGTTCAACACGGTGGTGCTGCCGTTGCCGGAGAGCCCCGAGGCCGAGGTCGACATCGTCTCGCGCCGCGTCGACCAGATCGGCCGCTCCCTCGACCTGCCGGCCGCGCCCGACGGCCTCGACGAGATCCGCCGGGTGGTCACGGTCTTCCGCGAGCTGCGCGACGGGGTCACGACCGACGGCCGGACGAAGCTGAAGTCACCGAGCGGCACGCTGTCCACGGCCGAGGCGATCTCCGTCGTCACCAACGGGCTCGCCCTGGCGGCCCACTTCGGCGACGGCGTGCTGCGGCCGGGCGACGTGGCCGCGGGCATCCTCGGCGCGGTGGTCCGCGACCCGGCGGCCGACCGCGTCATCTGGCAGGAGTACCTGGAGACGGTGGTCCGCGAGCGGGACGGCTGGAAGGACTTCTACCGGGCCTGCCGGGAGGTGAGCGTGTGAGCGACGCGGGGCGGGGGTCGGTTGCGGGACCGGGCAGGCGATGGGAGGGGATCAAGTGACGGGCCGGGAAGAAGCTATGGGCCGGGCGGCCGGGGCGGGGCCGTTGCTGCTCGGGGTGCGGCATCACGGGCCGGGGTCGGCGCGGGCCGTGCGGGCGGCTCTGGAGGAGGCCCGGCCGCGGGTCGTGCTGATCGAGGGGCCGCCCGAGGCCGATGCCCTGATTCCGCTCGCCGCCGACGAGGAGATGCGGCCGCCGGTCGCCCTGCTCGCCCATGCCGTGGACGAGCCCGGCCGTTCGGCGTTCTGGCCGCTGGCCGAGTTCTCCCCGGAATGGGTCGCCATCCGCTGGGCCCTGGAACACGACGTCCCGGCCCGCTTCATCGACCTGCCGGCCACGCACACGCTGGCGTGGGGGAGGCAGGAGGACGAGGCCGCAGGGGAGGGGGAATCACCTCTGGACGCTGATACGGCGGACAGCGAGCGTGACTCCAGACCTGGGCCCGGATCCACATCCGGCCCCGAACCCGCATCCGGCCCCGAACCCGCATCCGGCCCCGAACCAGAACCCACCGACGTGCGGATCGATCCGCTCGGCGTGCTCGCCGAAACCGCCGGCTACGACGACCCGGAGCGGTGGTGGGAGGACGTCGTGGAGCACCGGGGCGTGGGGAAGGGAGACGCGCTCGCGCCGTTCACCGTGCTCGAGGAGGCGATGGGGGTGCTGCGGGAGACCTACGGCAGCGGGGGACACGACCGGGACCTGGTGCGCGAGGCGTACATGCGGCTCCAGGTGCGGGCCGCGCAGCGGGAGTTCGAGGACGGCGTGGCCGTCGTGTGCGGGGCGTGGCATGTGCCCGCCCTGCGCCGGAAGACCACCGTCGCCGCCGACAAGGCGCTGCTGAAGGGGCTGCCCAAGATCAAGACGGACATGACGTGGGTGCCGTGGACCCACCGCCGGCTGTCCCGGGTGAGCGGCTACGGGGCCGGCATCGACTCGCCGGGCTGGTACGGGCACCTGTTCAGCGCCCCGGACCGGCCGGTCGAGCGGTGGATGACCAAGGTGGCGGGGCTGCTGCGCGCCGAGGACCGGCTCGTCTCCTCCGCGCACGTCATCGAGGCCGTGCGGCTGGCCGAGACGCTCGCCGCGATGCGCGGCCGTCCGCTGCCCGGCCTGAGCGAGACGACCGACGCCGTGCGGGCGGTGATGTGCGAGGGCTCGGACGTGCCGCTGGCGCTGGTGCGGGACCGGCTGGTCGTGGGGGACGTGCTGGGGGAGGTGCCGCCGACGGCCCCGGCGGTTCCGCTGCAGCGGGACCTCGCCCGGCTCCAGCGCCGTCTGCGGCTCAAGCCGGAGGCGCTGGAACGGGAGTTGGAGCTCGACCTGCGCAAGGAGACCGACGCAGCGCGCAGCAGGCTGCTGCACCGGCTGCGGTTGCTCGGCGTCGCGTGGGGTGAACCGGCCGTCTCGCGGGGCAGCACGGGCACGTTCCGCGAGACGTGGCGGCTGCGCTGGGAGCCGGAGCTGTCGGTGCGGGTCGCCGAGGCCGGGGTGTGGGGGACGACCGTCCTGTCCGCCGCGACCGCCAAGGCCGAGGCGGACGCCGTCACCGCGCAGGGGCTGGCCGACGTCACCGCGCTCGCCGAGCGCTGCCTGCTGGCCGAACTGTCCGACGCGCTGCCGACGGTGATGCGGATCCTCGCCGACCGGGCGGCACTCGACGCGGATGTCGGCCGGCTCGCCCAGGCGCTGCCGGCCCTGGTCCGCTCCCTGCGCTACGGCGATGTGCGCGGCACGGACACCGGGGCCCTGGGAGAGGTCGCGGCGGGTCTGGCCGAGCGGGTCTTCGTCGGCCTGCCCCCGGCCTGCGCCGCACTCGACGCGGACGGCGCCGAGGAGATGCGGCGTCATGTCGACTCCGTGCACGGGGCCGTGGGTCTCCTGGGGGACGCCCCCGCGGCGGGTCGAGGCCATTTGAGAGCCCGTTGGCAGTCGGTGCTGCGGGTGCTGTGCGGGCGGGACACCGTACCCGGAGTGATCAGGGGGCGGGCCGTGCGGCTCCTGCTGGACGACGGGGAGTTGGCGCAGGACGAGGCGGCGCGCCTCATGGGACTCGTCCTGTCGCCGGGCACGCCGCCGCCGGACGCGGCCGCGTGGATCGAGGGCTTCGTCGGAGGCGGCTCCGGGGGCGGGATGCTCCTGGTGCACGACGAGCGGCTGCTCGGGCTGGTCGACGCGTGGCTGACCGGGGTGCCGGCGGAGGCGTTCACGGACGTGCTGCCCCTGCTGCGGCGGACGTTCTCGGCGTACGAGCCCGGCGTGCGGCGAACCCTCGGCGAACTGGTGCGGCGCGGGCCGGGGGCCGGGAGCGGTGCGACCGGGGCCGGCTCCGGCATACCCGGCTTCGCGGCAGAGCTCGACCCGGAGCGCGCGGACGCGGTGCTGCCGGTCCTGCGGCTGCTGCTCGGGCTGGACGAAGTGGCAGAGCACATCGGCGACGACCTGGTGGGGGTGACGGGATGACGACCGACGGACCGCGGCGACCGGTTCCGAGCGCGGAAGCGGGAGACACCGACGGGAACGGGGCGCGGGCGGAAGGCCGGCCGGCGACGGCCGTACCGGTGATCCCGCTGTGGGAACGGCCTCGCAAGGGAGGACACGGATGACGGCCGAGGTGACGGACCCGGCGCAGGAGCGGTTGCGGCGGTGGCGGCTGGTGCTCGGGGGCGACGCGGCGGACGGCACCGGGTGCGCACTGTCCGGGCGGGACGCGGCGATGGACGGAGCGCTGACCGCGCTCTACGGAAAGGGGGAGAAGCCGCAGGGGGGCCGGGACCGTTCGGCGGGGCTCGGGGCGTCGGCGCCGTCCGTGGCGCGCTGGCTCGGGGACATCCGGACGTACTTCCCGTCCTCCGTCGTCCAGGTCATGCAGCGCGACGCCATCGACCGGCTCGGTCTCGCCACGCTCCTGCTGGAGCCGGAGATGCTGGAGGCGGTGGAGGCCGACGTGCACCTCGTCGGCACGCTGCTGTCGCTCAACAAGGCCATGCCCGAGACGACGAAGGAGACGGCACGGGCCGTCGTGCGCAAGGTCGTCGAGGACCTGGAGAAGCGGCTCGCCACGCGCACCCGGGCCACCCTCACCGGCGCCCTCGACCGCAGCGCCCGGATCAACCGGCCCCGCCATCACGACATCGACTGGAACCGCACGATCGCGGCCAACCTCAAGCACTACCTGCCCGAGTACCGGACGATCGTGCCGGAGCGGCTCATCGGGTACGGGCGGGCGTCCCAGACCACGAAGAAGGAGGTCATCCTCTGTATCGACCAGTCGGGATCCATGGCGGCATCGGTCGTGTACGCATCGGTGTTCGGAGCGGTGCTCGCCTCGATGCGGACGATCTCCACGCGACTCGTCGTCTTCGACACGGCGGTCGTCGACCTCACGGACCAGCTCGACGACCCGGTCGACGTCCTGTTCGGGACGCAGCTGGGCGGCGGCACGGACATCAACCGGGCACTCGCCTACTGCCAGTCGCAGATCACCCGGCCCGCGGAGACTGTGGTCGTGCTGATCAGCGACCTCTACGAGGGAGGCATACGGGACGAGATGCTCAAGCGGGTCGCGGCGATGAAGGCCTCGGGAGTGCAGTTCGTGACGCTGCTGGCGCTCTCCGACGAGGGGGCACCGGCGTACGACCGGGAGCACGCGGCAGCGCTCGCCGCGCTGGGGGCACCGGCGTTCGCCTGCACGCCCGACCTGTTCCCGGAGGTGATGGCGGCGGCGATCGAGAAGCGCCCGCTGCCGATACCGGATGCGGCGTGACGTGTGGAGGGCCGCGATGGTCCGACTTTCGCCCAGCAAAACGGATATGACTGACCGTCAGCGAGCAAGGGCTTGCCTAACCTCCGCACTCCCGTGCGAGGATCGGCGCCTGCTCGGCGGTGCGTCGCGCTGCGCTGGTTCGTAGCACGGGAGGAAGCTCCCCCTCTTGATCTGGTCGGCATCCCTGCCCCATGCCGCTGTGCGCATGCTGCGCACGGCGGCCGGGTGGCGTGCGCTCCGGGTGGCGCTGCTGGTGGGCGGGGTGCACGTCATCGGGCTCCTGCGGGGAGAGCGGGCGCAGGCGGCGGACGGTGTGCGGGGGCTGACGGACGCGGACGTCCCGGCCGGGCGGACCGACTCGCCGGCTCTTCGCTCCGTGTCCGGAGTCGGTAGCGCTTCCCACGCGGGTGTCGATGGGGCGGCCGTGGGGGAGCGGGTGGTGCGGGTGGTCCGTGATACCGGCGAGGCGGTGAGGCGGGGGCGGGGAGAGATGCGGGCGAAAAAGCCGTCCTTGTCGTCTTCCTCGGCCTCGGGCCACACCAGACGCACAGACCACACATGCCCGCGACCACGTCCGACACGGCCCAGGTGGGCACGTGCCCGCCCCAGACCGGCCTGACGGCATGCTCGGCGACCGGTCCGCATCCGACAGCGGCACGTCGCGCCACGGTGACGCCTACGTCCTCACCCTGAGCCATCGAGCCCCGCTGAGACTCCTGCCCGGGGTCGCGGCCCGCTCCCGCGCGGCAGGCAACCGGAACGGTCACCGGGACATCCCCTTCCCCGGCTAGCACCGGCGGACCGCCACTCTGCGGTGCCGCGCCCCTCACCCCACCGACTCCACGAGGCATCGCCTCCGGGCGGTCGAAAACCGTCGGTCGTCCGAGGGCCGGAACCTCGTGGATGGGGTCGGGTGGTCCCCATTGGGGTGGGGACCACCCACCCCGCACCCCGGAGAGCCGGGGATGTCAGACGGGCCTCACCGGGTCAACCCCAGCCCGGTGAGGCCCCTCACGCCCGGCACGCCGTGCCAGAGAGCGCGGCATCATGTGACAGGTATCACCGCTCAGGTGTGACCCTCGATTTAGAGGCCCCCCGCAAGCAGCGATAACCTGCGAGACGGACATGCCGCGCGCTCGGACACCGTGTGCGCCTCCCTTGTGACAGACGGCGGACGTCACGTTGCCCTCGCGGCACGCCCACGCAGACAACGAACCGCGAGATCACTGATAGGGACGGAAGCGCGTGGACCTGTTCGAGTACCAGGCGAGGGACCTCTTCGCCAAGCACGATGTACCGGTGCTGGCCGGTGAAGTCATCGACACGCCTGAGGCGGCCCGCGCAGCCACCGAGCGCCTCGGTGGCAAGTCCGTCGTCAAGGCCCAGGTGAAGGTCGGCGGCCGCGGCAAGGCCGGTGGCGTGAAGCTCGCCGCCACCCCCGACGAGGCGGTCGAGCACGCGACCAACATCCTCGGCATGGACATCAAGGGCCACACGGTCCACAAGGTGATGATCGCCGAGACGGCCCCGGAGATCGTGGAGGAGTACTACGTCTCCTTCCTCCTGGACCGTGCCAACCGCACCTTCCTCTCCATCGCGTCCGTCGAGGGCGGCATGGAGATCGAGGAGGTGGCGGCCACCCGCCCCGAGGCCGTCGCCAAGACGCCGATCGACGCCAACGAGGGTGTCACCGAGGCGAAGGCCCGCGAGATCGTCGAGGCCGCGAACTTCCCGGCCGAGGTCGCCGACAAGGTCGTGAACGTCCTCGTCAAGCTGTGGGACACCTTCATCAAGGAGGACGCCCTCCTGGTCGAGGTCAACCCGCTGGCGAAGGTCGCCTCCGGTGACGTCATCGCCCTGGACGGCAAGGTCTCGCTGGACGAGAACGCCGAGTTCCGTCAGCCGGAGCACGAGGCCCTCCAGGACAAGGAGGCGGCCAACCCGCTCGAGGCCGCCGCCAAGGAGAAGAACCTCAATTACGTCAAGCTCGACGGCGAGGTCGGCATCATCGGCAACGGCGCGGGTCTCGTCATGAGCACCCTGGACGTCGTCGCGTACGCCGGTGAGGCACACGGCGGCGTCAAGCCGGCCAACTTCCTCGACATCGGCGGTGGCGCCTCCGCCGCCGTCATGGCGAACGGCCTGGAGATCATCCTCGGCGACCCGGACGTCAAGTCCGTCTTCGTCAACGTCTTCGGTGGCATCACCGCCTGTGACGAGGTCGCCAACGGCATCGTGCAGGCGCTGCAGCTGCTCAAGGACAAGGGCGAGGACGTCACCAAGCCCCTCGTTGTCCGTCTCGACGGCAACAACGCCGAGCTGGGTCGCAAGATCCTCTCCGACGCCAACCACCCGCTGGTGCAGCGCGTGGACACCATGGACGGCGCGGCCGACAAGGCCGCCGAGCTCGCGGCTGCGAAGTAAGGGACGAGGGACTAAACAGCCATGGCTATCTTCCTCAACAAGGACAGCAAGGTCATCGTCCAGGGCATGACCGGTGCCACGGGCATGAAGCACACCAAGCTCATGCTGGCCGACGGCACCAACATCGTCGGTGGCGTGAACCCCCGTAAGGCGGGCACGTCGGTCGACATCGACGGCAACGAGATCCCGGTCTTCGGCACGGTCGCCGAGGCGATCGAGAAGACGGGCGCGAACGTATCCGTCCTCTTCGTCCCGCCGGCGTTCGCCAAGGCCGCCGTCGTCGAGGCCATCGACGCCGAGATCCCGCTCGCGGTCGTCATCACCGAGGGCATCGCGGTCCACGACTCGGCCGCGTTCTACGCCTACGCCGTGTCCAAGGGCAACAAGACCCGCATCATCGGCCCGAACTGCCCCGGCCTCATCACGCCGGGCCAGTCGAACGCCGGCATCATCCCGGGCGACATCACCAAGCCGGGCCGCATCGGCCTGGTGTCGAAGTCCGGCACGCTGACGTACCAGATGATGTACGAGCTGCGGGACATCGGCTTCTCCTCCGCCGTCGGCATCGGTGGCGACCCGGTCATCGGGACGACCCACATCGACGCGCTCGCCGCGTTCGAGGCCGACCCCGACACCGACCTGATCGTGATGATCGGTGAGATCGGCGGCGACGCCGAGGAGCGGGCCGCGGCCTTCATCAAGGAGAACGTGAAGAAGCCGGTCGTCGGCTACGTCGCGGGCTTCACCGCGCCCGAGGGCAAGACCATGGGCCACGCCGGCGCCATCGTGTCCGGCTCCTCCGGCACGGCCGCCGCGAAGAAGGAGGCCCTCGAGGCCGCCGGCGTCAAGGTCGGCAAGACGCCGACCGAGACGGCGAAGCTGGCGCGCGCGATCCTCGCCGGCTGACCAGCCCCGCGCACAGGTCATAGGTGGGCCCGCTCCCCGCACGGGGGCGGGCCCACCGCCTTTTCATGGAACAGGGTCCATGTCCTGAGACACGCGTCAGCGCGGCTGCGGCATCAGCCGGACCGGCCCCCGCTGCTCCTCCTCACGCAGCTTCGCCCGCAGCTCCCGCTCCGACTCCGACAGCGGCCCGGGCGCGACCGGTGGCGGCACGTCCTGGACGGTCTCGCCCTGCGGTACCGGCGGCTCGTAGTGGGTGGGGGCCGTGCGGGCGGTGAGGGCCGTGGCCCCGATCAGGGCGATCGTGAAGGCGATGGCGGCCCGGGTCCAGAAACGGGCCCGGCGCTCCCCGGCCCGGCGCACGACCAGTGGTTTCGCGGCCCGCAGCCGCTCGACGGAGGCCAGCTCGACCAGCCGCCAGTGGAGCACCTCCGGGTCCGCCAGCTCCGGCAGCCGCTCGGCGACCGCCTCCCGCGCGTGCACCAGACGGTTCGCGGCGGCGCGGCTGCTCGCCTCCGTCTCCGCCGCCGTCTCCGGCAGGCCGAGCCCGACACCGTCGTACAGCAGCAGCGTGCGGCGGTACGAGGGCGGCAGCTTCAGCAGGATGTCCAGCAGCGCGCGGTCGAAGGCGTCGGGGGGAGGCGGCTCGGGGTACCGGTGGCGGAGGCGGAGCCGGTGCCACGGAGAGAGGGCACAGTCGTAGGCCACCGCCCGCACCCAGCCCGCCGGATCGCGGTCGCGGGCCACTTCGGGCCAGCGCTGCCAGGCGATGTGAAACGCTCGCTCGACCGACTCCCGGGCCAGCTCGCGGCGGCCGGTCAGCAGGTAGGTCTGCCGGACGAGCGCGGGCGCGCAGAACGCGTACAGCGCGTCGAAGGCCTGCTCGGGCGTCAGGGCGGCGGTCGCGTCGTCCGGCCGCCGTGGGACCGTCGCCCGGGCCGGGCCGGGGCGGCGATCGCCGACGTTGGCATGGCCGCGATCGGCGGCGGCGACCTCGGTGGTCGTGTGGCGGTGGTCGGCAACCGTGGTATGGCGGTGGCCGGCGGCGGGGCCGCGGCTCCGGACGCTTCCGGCGGTACGGCTGTGTCCGGTGGCCGAGGAGCGGGTCCGATCACTCGCGGCCGCCGTGCCGCGCTCCGCATGAGGCGCTGTCACATCCGCCTCCTCGCCCAGTGAGTTCAGCAGCTTCGCGTACTTCTCCCCTTTCCGTCCGCGCGGCGTGGCGCGGCCGGTCTCCCATCCGCGCACCGTCTCGCTGGTGACGCCCACCCGGGAAGCCAGTTGAGCCCGCGTCAGCGAGGCGGCCTCGCGCAGGCGTCGGCGTTCCTTGGGTGGCGGGAGCGGGAGGGCGGGGCTCTGTGTCACAGGGGGCCCCTCCGTACAGAAAAGTACATAAACGTATATTGAGCGACACATCGATGGATCGCCTGTTACGACGGGAAAGCGCGTGTCGTTGGGAGCATGGCGGGCGTGATCGAGATGACCGCCCGCCGACGTCCGCCGTCGCCCCTGCTCACCCGGATGCGCGACCGTTCGCCCGGACTGGGCGACGCCCTCGTGGGAGGTGCGGTCGCGGCGGGCCTCGGGCTCGCGTCGTTCGCCGTGCTGGTGATGCTGCTGTGGATCACCTCGCCGTACCCCGACAGCGGGCCCGGCGGCGCGCTGCACGTGGCGGCGGCGCTGTGGCTGCTGGCCCACGGAGCCGAACTGGTCCGCACCGACACGCTGGCCGGCGTCCCGGCTCCCGTGGGCGTCCCGCCGCTGCTGCTGCTCGCGCTGCCGGTGTGGCTGCTGCACCGGGCGGCGCGGGACGCCACGGACGGCGGGGCGGGGGACGGGGGCGACGGCACCGACGACGGCTTCGCCGCGGACATCGCGGCTGTCGAGGGCCTCGCGGTGGTCTCCGGTCCGCCACTGGTGTCCGCCCGGACTGCCTGGACGGGCGTCGTCCTCGGCTACCTCGCCGTAGCCGCGCCCGCCGCCCTGTACGCCGCGGGCGGTGCGCTGCGGCCGTCGTGGCTGTGGACGGGGGTGTGCGTGCCGCTGGTCGCCGTCGTGGCGGCCGGGGCGGGCGTGTGGTCGGCGTACGGCCGTCCGGGCGGGCCGCTGCGGCGGCTGCTGGGAGTGCTGCCGGCGGGGGCGCGGCCGCTGGTGCTCGGGCCGGACGGGCGCCCGGGTGTCGCCGCCCGGGCCGCGGCGGCCGGGACGGCGGTACTCCTCGGGGGCGGTGCACTGCTGGTCGTGGTGTCGCTGCTGGGGCACGGGGCGGCGGCCCAGGCGGCCTTGCTGCGGCTGACGGAGGGGTGGTCGGGGCGGTTCGCGGTGCTGCTGCTGTGTGCGGCCCTGGTGCCGAACGCGGCGGTGTGGGGCGCCGCCTACGCCCTCGGCCCCGGCTTCGCCCTCGGCGCCGGCCATGCCGTCAGCCCGCTGTCCTCCGCACCGGCTCCGTTCCTGCCGCCGTTTCCGCTGCTGGCGGCGGTGCCGGAGGCGGGGGAGGGGCGGTGGGTGCACTGGGCGGTGGCCGGGGCGGTGCCGGTGGCCACCGGGGTGGTCGTCGGCTGGGTCGCGGCGCGGGAGGCGGATTCGGGGCAGCGCGGCGGGACGCGGCCGGGCGGCGGGGGCGGTGCCGTCTGGTCGCCGGGGCGCACCGCCCGTGCCGCCGCCCTCGCGGCCGTGCTGTGCGCGGCCGTCCTCGCGGGGCTCGCCGCGCTGGCGGGCGGGCCGCTCGGGGTCACCGTCCTGGCCCGGTTCGGGCCGGTGTGGTGGCAGGTGGGTACGGCCACACTGGCGTGGCTGGTGCTGGTGGCCGTCCCGACGGCGATGACCCTACGGGCCTGGCGCTGCCGGACGCCCCGGACGGACGGCCCGAGTATCGGCAGACAACGGGAAGAACCGGCCGACGGCACCCACCAGGGCACGCGCCGACGGAAGGACTCGCGCCCTGCCCGGGCTTGGTTCACCCGCACCGGAATCGCCGGGATCGCCGGAGTCGCCGGGGGCGCGGGCCGCGCCGGGGCCGCCGGTGTCGCCGGGCCCGCCAGTGGGACGGGAAACACCGGCTCCGCGAAGCCGAGGACCTCACCCCCCGCTCCGGACGCCTCCTACGCCCCCTTCGCACCCCTCGATCACGACACCCCGTACGGCCGCCAAGACCACGACGACCACGACGACCACGACGGCTCCCCATTCGAGCCGTACGACTTCCTGCCCGCCGACCCGACTCCCGACCCCCGCCCCCGAGCCGGACACTCCCTGAAGCGGCAGGCCCGCGCGTCAGCCGTTCGTGCCCAGGAAGCCCCGCAGCTCCTTCGGCAGAAGCTCCGAGCAGGACTGCTTCGCCTCGTTCGTGAGGGCGTCGTTCGTGCAGGTGTAGTAGTCGCGGTAGACCAGCTGGGCCGTGAAGGACGCGGCGACCAGGGCGATGGCCAGGGACGCCGTGACCAGGCCGCTCACCGCCGCCGTCGTCTGGGGGCGGCCCTGCTGCTCGGGGGCCGGGGCGTCCGGGTCGGGCCTGCGGGGCTTGGCGCGCAGGGCGCTGATGCCCCAGTAGAGGGCGAGCGCGCCGAGCAGCAGCGCCACGTACGGCCAGCTGAAGAGGGCGAAGAAGAAGGCCCACATGCCGGAGAGCAGGGCATAGCGCGCACGGCGCTGGGCGGGGTCCGTCGGGTCCCAGCGCGGGTTCGGGCCGCCCTGGGGGCCGCCCGGGCCCTCGGGGCCGCCGCGGGGGCGTTCACCGAAGCCGTCGGAGGAGCGGCCGGGCTGCTGGTCGCTCCACTGCCTGCCCCAGGGCGCGCGGTCGTCCTCGCCGTCGTCCTGGGAGTCGTCGCCCGACGGGCGCCGCGGCTGCCAGGGCCGGTCCGGGGTGCCCTCGGGCGGCGGGGCGAAGGGGTTGTCCTCCTGGGACCCGCGCCCTCGCTCGTCGCCGCGGTCGCCGTCCGACGGCGCGTCGGGCGGTGAGCTGGGACGCTCCCGCAGCAGCACGCTGCCGCGCTCCCCTCCCTGCGCCGACAGGTGGGGGAACGTGAGGAGTCG
The DNA here is from genome assembly GCF_030816955.1 of Streptomyces africanus. Classification (NCBI taxonomy): domain Bacteria; kingdom Bacillati; phylum Actinomycetota; class Actinomycetes; order Kitasatosporales; family Streptomycetaceae; genus Streptomyces; species Streptomyces africanus. The sequence goes on from NZ_JAUSYP010000001.1 coordinate 5,392,826, forward strand.
CAGGCTGCGGTCCGGCATCAAGTGAGCGTCTTCCCGTTGATGAGTAGGAACGAGTTGCTGAGCAGGTAGGGGCGGACGGAACCGAACGGTGTCGGACCCGGGCCCGCCACCTCTTCAACGCGTCACGTCCGGACGGCGTTCCCGAACCGGCTCCGCCCAGACGCTACCTGCCGGCCATGCCCCCGTCCCGTGGGGGCTGTCCGGTGTGCCGGTATCGTTGCTGACGGTCGGCCGGTTCGTAGGCTTCCCCGTCTCCGGGGGCCCGAAGCATTCGTATGAATGTACAAACGCCAAGGCCGGCCGCCTGGACAGACGCTCCCTCCGAGAAAGGCCCCTACCGTGGCCGCCAAGCCCGTGGCCCCGCGCGTCAAGCGCCTCGTCGTGCTGGTCTCCGGATCCGGTACCAACCTTCAGGCGCTGCTCGACGAGATCGACGCCGCCGGCGCGCAGGAGTACGGGGCCGAGATCGTGGCCGTCGGCGCCGACCGTGAGGGCATCGAGGGGCTGGCCCGCGCCGAGCGCGCCGGGCTGCCGACCTTCGTGCACAAGGTCAGGGACTACGGCAGCCGCGAGGAGTGGGACGCCGCCCTCGCCGAGGCCGTCGCCGCCTTCGAGCCCGACCTCGTCGTCTCCGCCGGGTTCATGAAGATCGTCGGCAAGGAGTTCCTGGCCCGGTTCGGCGGGCGGTTCGTCAACACGCACCCGGCCCTGCTGCCCAGTTTCCCGGGGGCCCACGGCGTGCGGGACGCGCTCGCGTACGGCGCCAAGGTCACCGGCTGCACCGTCCACTTCGTCGACGACGGCGTCGACACCGGCCCGATCATCGCCCAGGGCGTGGTCGAGGTCCGGGACGAGGACGACGAGAGCGCTCTGCACGAGCGCATCAAGGAAGTCGAGCGAAGGCTGCTCGTCGAGGTCGTGGGGCGGCTCGCCCGCAACGGCTATCGCATTGAGGGACGAAAGGTAGTTATCCAGTGACCGCCGAGAGCAACAAGCGGCCCCTTCGCCGGGCGCTCGTCAGCGTCTACGACAAGACCGGGCTGGAGGAGCTCGCGCGCGGGCTCCACGAGGCCGGGGTCGAGCTCGTCTCCACCGGCTCCACCGCTGCGAAGATCGCCGCTGCCGGCGTCCCCGTCACCAAGGTCGAGGAGCTCACCGGCTTCCCCGAGTGCCTGGACGGCCGCGTCAAGACGCTGCACCCGCGCGTGCACGCCGGCATCCTCGCCGACCTGCGCCTGGAGGACCACCGGCGGCAGCTCGCCGAGCTGGGTGTCGAGCCGTTCGACCTCGTCGTCGTCAACCTGTACCCGTTCCGCGAGACCGTCGCCTCCGGTGCCTCGCCCGACGAGTGCGTGGAGCAGATCGACATCGGCGGTCCGTCGATGGTCCGGGCCGCCGCCAAGAACCACCCGTCCGTCGCGGTCGTCACCAGCCCGGCCCGCTACGCCGATGTGCTCAAGGCCGTCCAGAGTGGCGGCTTCGACCTCGCCACCCGCAAGCGGCTCGCCGCCGAGGCCTTCCAGCACACGGCCGCCTACGACGTCGCCGTCGCCTCCTGGTTCGCCTCCTCCTACGCGCCCGTCGACGAGTCGCAGTTCCCCGACTTCCTCGGCGCCACCTGGGAGCGCGAGCACACCCTGCGCTACGGCGAGAACCCGCACCAGCCCGCCGCCCTGTACGTCTCCGGCACCGGCGGCCTCGCCGAGGCCGAGCAGCTGCACGGCAAGGAGATGTCGTACAACAACTACACGGACACGGACGCCGCCCGCCGTGCCGCGTACGACCACGCCGAGCCCTGCGTCGCGATCATCAAGCACGCCAACCCCTGCGGTATCGCGGTGGGCGCGGACGTCGCCGAGGCGCACCGCAAGGCGCACGCCTGTGACCCGCTGTCGGCGTTCGGCGGCGTGATCGCGGTCAACCGCCCGGTCAGCAAGGAGATGGCCGAGCAGGTCGCGGAGATCTTCACCGAGGTCATCGTCGCGCCGGACTACGAGGACGGCGCCCTGGAGGCCCTCACCAAGAAGAAGAACATCCGCGTGCTGCGCTGCCCCGACGGGCCCTCCGCCCCGGTCGAGGTCAAGCCGATCGACGGCGGCGCGCTGCTCCAGGTGACCGACCGGCTCCAGGCCGACGGCGACGACCCGGCCAACTGGACGCTGGCGACCGGCGAGGCGCTGAGCGCCGAGGAACTGGCCGAGCTGGCCTTCGCCTGGAAGGCCTGCCGGGCCGTCAAGTCCAACGCGATCCTGCTCGCCAAGGACGGAGCCTCGGTCGGTGTCGGCATGGGCCAGGTCAACCGCGTCGACTCCGCGAAGCTGGCGGTGGAGCGGGCGGGCGCCGAGCGTGCGCAGGGCTCCTACGCGGCCTCCGACGCGTTCTTCCCCTTCCCGGACGGCCTGGAGATCCTCACCGAGGCCGGTGTGAAGGCCGTGGTCCAGCCCGGCGGCTCCGTCCGTGACGAACTGGTCGTGGAGGCCGCGCAGAAGGCCGGCGTCACGATGTACTTCACGGGGACGCGGCACTTCTTCCACTGAGCCGCGTCGCAATGACATGGACGGGCCTGCCGGTTGTCAGCCGGCGGGCCCGTCGCGTCCGCGTTGCGGTAGGGCTACCGTCAGGGCACCGTTGGGAACGCCCTTCGTCTTCCGCTGGGAATACGAGCCGGACTGAACCGGCCCCCTGCCTACGTCGACTACGTCGAACTGCGCAGCGCCGCCCAGGTGTCGGGTCGCACCTGGCCGTCCGCGGAGAGGCCCTTGGCCCTCTGGAACTTCTTGACGGCGGCTTGCGTGGCGCCGCCGAACTGCCCGTCCACGCCCGCGTCGCCGACCTTGAAGCCACGCTGGGTGAGCATGCACTGCACCTGGACCACGCGCTGCCCCTTGTCACCGCGGACGGTGAGCTCGGTGCCGGAGTAATACGTGCACCGGGAGATCCAGGGAGGGGCGCCGGGCGCGGTAGCCGTCTTGGTGGGTGCGGCGGTCGGGCCGCCTCCGTCACCGCCCCCGCCGTCTTCGCCGCCGTCCGGGGCGCCGGAGGTCTCGCCGGTGGGTTCGGCTCGGGTTTCGCCCCCGTCTGTCCTCGGGTCAGTTGACGCCTCGTCCGCCCGCGCCCCCGACGCGCCTTGCTTCTCCTCCTTGCCGGCTTCCTTCTCCTGGGCGCCGGAGGGTGATACGGACGAACCGGGCGGAGGGACGGTCCGGGCGTCGTCGCCGGTGCTGGTGGCGACCGCTGTCGGCACTGTCGAGGCGGTGTCGCCGACGGACGGACGGGAGAGGAAGAAGGTTCCTGCAACAACGGCGCACACGGTGAGACCGGCGGCGACGGCGAGGTACACCTTCCGCTTCGTGCGCCCACCGCCGCTGTCCCTCGTGGGACTCTGCTCGGGGCCAGGACCAGGACCAGGACCAGGACCAGGACCAGGACCAGGACCAGGGTCAGGGGCAGGGGCTGGAGTTGCTGTGCCCTGGGCCGCCGGCCCACGTAACTGGACGGTCTCGTGAGGGGCCTTCGGTAAGGTGAAACGTTCCAGTACGTCGCAGGCCTGCTGTCGGACGAGCAGCCGGCCGTCCAGCGGCTCGTGCCAGGAGGCGGCGTGGGGGTCCCCGGCGGCCTCGGCGGCCTCGGTCAGTTGCCGAGGCGTGGGACGGCCGGCGGGATCCTTGGAGAGGCAGGCGGCAAGCACTGCGGCCAGTCCGGCGTCCCGGGCCGCCAGTCCGGCCATGATCTCGGCCTTGGGCTCCTCGAACGCGACACGGTGCATCACGTCGACGCCCGTCCCGTCACCGAAAGGAGCGCGCCCCGTGGCCGCGTAGATCAGGCTTCCCGCGAGGGAGAAGACGTCGGAGGCGGTGTCGCAGTGGCCTTCGCGCAGATACTCGGGCGCCATGAACGCGGGCGTGCCGACCCGGTTCCCGGTCGAGGTGATCACGCTGCTGTCGGTGGCCCGCGCGATACCGAAGTCGATGATGTGCGCGCCCTGCTGGGAGAGGATCACGTTGGACGGCTTGAGATCCCGGTGCACCACACCGGCGGCGGCCAGCGCTGCCAGAGCCTGCCCGAGATCACCGACCAGCCGCCACACCCCGGCGACGTCGAGCGGGCCGCACTCGCGGACGGCGTCGGCGAGGTTGAGGCCGGGCAGATGCTGTGTCGCCATCCACAGCAGCGAGTCGTCGAACCCGGTACCGAGCAGCTGTGGCGCCTGCGCCGAACGCACCCGGGCGTGCAGGGACGCCTCCCGTTCGAAACGGCGACGGAAGCGGGGGTCCTCGGCGTACTCGGGGCGGATCACCTTCACAGCGGCGAGGCCGGGGGTGCCGTCGACGGGGCGGGCGAGGTAGACGCGGCCCATGCCGCCGCTGCCGAGGATGCCGAGCGGGGCGTACGGCCCGATGCGCCCCGGATCACTCGGCCGCAGCGGTTGCGCACCGGCCTGCCGCAGCACGGCGTCAGTGTCTGTCATCGATCCCCCGAGAGCTGTTCTTCCCAACGGTCGCTTGTGTCACGACGATGGGTGCGAGGCTATCGGGTGCGAGCGCGGGAGTGACTCGAAGGCGCCGAGAACCTGCCGGGACGGCCGCGGTGAGCGAGGGAAACGTGACGCTCACCGCGGCCGCGCATACGGAATCGACCGCACACCCCTGATGGCGGCCGCCTCCGGCAGCCGTGCCGACTCCCCCCAAGGGCGGCACGGGGTCATGGGACGGACGGGAACTCAGGCCGCGTAGGAGCCCGTCGATTTCGCGTCGCTCCTGAAGTAGAACTGGAAGGAGGTGTTGTCCTTGACGTCCGTGGCGATCACCGTCCAGGTCCCCTTCTTGGCGAGCTTGTAGTTGTCCTGGCAGTCCCGTCCACCGTCGCGCGGCAGGAAGCAGACCTTGACGTAGCGGTCGGTGTTGGTCTTGATGTTGATGTCGGCGCAGCTGCTGGTCGTGATGAGGCGGTGGAAGTTCGGGTAGTTGGGGTACCAGTTGGTGCCCGTGTCCTTGGTGTAGGTGTTGGCATCCCCGTAGCAGGACTGGGCCACAACCTCTCCACGCGTGGCCGCACCGGCCGCGGTGGTGATCATGCCGCTGCCGACGACCGCGCCGGCCAGGGCCACAGCGACGAACCGCTTGCGGATGGTCATGAGTTTCTCCTCGTCGATCTCAGAGTCGGACGCACTTGTAGGAGCCGCCGCGGGTGAACTCCCACAGCAGGTTGGTGCGGCTGTCCTTGCCGTAGACACCGTCGTCCTCGATGTCCTCGTCGCGCTGGGCAGCCTGGAGGGCCCGCTCAGTGGCAGAGCCGAAGATCCCGTCCTCGGCCAGGCTGAAGTCCAGGCGAGAGCCGTAGCACACGTTCAGCGAACGCTGGAGCATCGCGACGGAGCTGCTCTGCGCGCCCCTGTCCATCAGGCAGTCCGCGTTGCGGTTGTAGCCGGGAAGGTAGGCCGTGTAGGTGGAGCCGGAGAGCGTCTTGGTCTTCGTCGCGTAGCCGCTGTTGCAGTAGCCCGCGTACGCGGCGGCCGGTGTCGCCGTGGCGACACCGAGGCCGAGCCCCGACAGCAGCAACAGACTGGCTACGGCTCCTGTCGTGACGCGCGGCCTGCGGAGCCTCTTCATGCGTTTCCCCGTTTCTCGGTGATCGTCAGTTGACGGTTCCGCAGTTGCCGGTCGTGGCGAGCCAGCGGAGCTTGTCGCGGGTCTTCGGGCCGTACACACCGTCGTCGTCGAGGCCGCCCAGCTTCGCCTGCACGATCTTGAGCTCCTGCTCGGTGATCGTCCCGAAGACGCCGTCGACCGTCACCTTGCTCCGGCCGTGACAGTGGCGCAGCGCGTTCTGGATCGCCTTCACATGGGAACCGGTGGCGCCCTTCCCCGTGATGCAGTTGTCGGTGTTGCTGTAGGCGGGGATGTCGGTCAGCTGGTGCCCGTCCGCGTTGATGAAGCGGCCCAGCGTCTTGTTGCACCAGTAGGTGGCAGCGGTGGCGGGGGTGGCGGTGATACCGGCCGCGCCCAGCCCGGCCAGCAGGACCACGCCGGCGGAGACGCCCGCCTTGGTACGCAGAGCGCTGAGAGTGCGCAAGGTCTTCGTCCCTTCGTGCCGGCGTACGTCAGACACCCAGCTCCGAGCAGCCCACGTGTCCGACGCCCCCCTGATAGATGGGCCACTTCATGGCTTTGCGGGTCTCCGGCCCGTACACGCCGTCCCTGCCCACGTCTTCGGCGCGCTGTATGGCCCACACTCCGTCCTCGGTCTGAGGGCCGTAGATCCCGTCGAACGCGATGTCCCGCTTGTAGCAGTACTCGATGGCGTGCTGGAGCGGGAACACGCCGTCCGACTGAGCCCCGCGGCCCATCACACAGTTCCGGGACCCCGTAGCCTTGTAGTAGGGGTGATAGGTGAAGCGCCCCCCGGAGGTGGACACCATCTTCTGGGCGTTGCACGTCGGATACGACGCCGACGAGGCGGTCGGCGCGGCGACGACCGCTCCCGCCAGCAGCGTCGACGTGAGGGCCCCCGTGGCGAGGGCGGCCCGGGCACGAAGCGACATACGGCTTCCCATCATGATTCCTCCCGTAGGTGTTCGTGCTCAATGGACCACGGTTGAGGGGGTGAGCGGTACCTCGAACGTTTCAGGGTCCGACGACATGCGTGCGGGCGGAACCAAATAGGTGTCTCATGCCCGTTGAGCCCCCGTTCATCGCTGCCTGCTTCGCTGCGACCTACGATCACCCGGCCGACGGCACCCGACCGATGCTGTTGCGCCGCAGAGCAAAAGCTCGGCTCACGGGGGAGGTACCGCACGGCACGGCAGCGGCTGCGGGAGGAGGTCGCCATGGCCGACTCCGAACTGCCGCCCGTGCTCTGGTACACGCTCCTCCACGAGCCGCACACCCCGGACGGACGCCACCGCGCTGCGCGACGCGGGACTCCTCATCAGCGTCCGGCACGGCCAGTCCGTGCTGCACACCCTCACACCGACGGGGGCGTCCGTCCTCCGGGCGGCGACTCGGGCGGCCGGCTGACCTCGCACCACACCGTCTTGCCGGCCGGCGTCAGCCACACGCCCCAGCGCCGGGTCACCGCGTCGAGCAGCAGGAGGCCGCGCCCGGTCTCGTCGTCCTCGCCGGGATGGCGCGCGATGAGCCACGCGTGCGGGTCGGAGTCGGTGACCTCCAGGCGGGTGCGGCCGTCAGGGGTGAGGAACAGGCGGACGGTCACCGGGGTGGCCTCGCCGACGTGGTCGACCACGTTCGTCAGCAACTCGCTGACACAGAGCTGGACTTCGGGGCAGGGTGCGCCCAGGTACTCGCGTACGGCGTGCCGCACCTCGGGTACGGCCTTGGGGAGCGCGAGCAGGTGGAGTACGAGGGGCTTCACCTGGCCGCCGCCCTGCGCAGGGCGCTGATCAGCGCGCGGGCGGTGGCCTGGTTGCAGTTGCCGAGTGCGATGAGGGGCCGCGGGGGGAGTGTGCCGGCGAAGGTCGGCAGGTCGACGCCGAGCGAGGGGAGTGTGATGCCGTTCTCCGCCAGGGCGGTGCGGGGGTCTTCGACGCAGGTGTCGGTCTCGTGGTGTGCGTGGGGGTGGGGGTGCATGCCGGGACGCCTCCATGTGCGTTCTGTGACGAATCGCTTACAGACTGGCGTCGAGTTGCGTACCGTGAAAGGGGTTTCGGGTGCGCATGCAACAAGTGAAACGGCGGTGGTGGGTTGTGCCCGCGAAGAAGGACCCTGACGCGTCGACGAGTGTTCCGTGCTTCTACGGCGCCGAGTTGCGCTATCGGAGGGAGCAAGCGGGGCTGACGTTGGAGCAGTTGGCCGAGGGCAGCTTCCGGGGGATCTCGTTCCTCAGCCAGATCGAGCGTGGCGAGCGCGGGATGCCGATGGACCTGGCCCTGCATGTGGACAAGCGGCTAGGGTCGGACGGCTTTTTCCAACGGCGATGTGAAGACGCGGCCAAGGCGCGGCGGGTGGGCATCGCCGAGTACTTCGCGGACGTCGCGGAGATGGAACAGCAGGCGCGGACCATCGAGGACTGGGCTCCCACGTTTGTGCCCGGGCTGTTGCAGACCAGGGCCTATGCAACGGCGATCACGCGGTCGGCGATGCCACGAGCCTCGGACACCGAGGTGTCGGCGATCGTGAGCGCCCGCCTGGACCGGGCAAAGCTTTTCGAGAGCGAGGCGCCCCCGAAGTTCTGGGCGGTGCTCGACGAGTCGGTCATCCGGCGGCGAGTGCTGACGCCCGCAGGGATGGCCGAGCTCCTGGGTCACATTGTGGAGGTGGTCAGGAGCACGCGGTCCATTGCGCAGATCGTCCCGGCAACCGCGGCGGCTCATCCGTTCATGACGGGGATGACCCGGATCATGACTTTCCTCGACGCTCCGCCGCTGGTGTACACCGAAGCTCTGCACAGCAGCCAAGTCATCGACTATCCGGCCCTCGTGATGGAGTACCGCGAGTCGTACGATCTGCTCAGGGCCGCCGCACTGCCACCGGAGGCGTCCCTGGCCATGATCGAGGCAGCAGCAGAGGATTACCGGAATGAAGCCGAACAGCAACATCGACCTGAGCTCCGTGCAGTGGCGCAAGAGCTGCTACAGCAACGGGACCGGCGGTGACTGCGTCGAGGTCGCCGAGCTGAGCCCTCTCCAGTGGCGCAAGAGCAGCTACAGCAACGGAACCGGCGGCGAGTGCCTCGAAGTAGCCGACAACTTCCCCGGCACCGTCCCCGTCCGCGATTCCAAAAACCCAGAGGGCCCCGCGCTGATGTTCCCCACCCGAGCCTGGGCCCTCTTCATCAAGTCCCTGTAGCCCGCCCCTCACCACGGCGTCAGAACATCCACCACCGCCGTGAACGACGAGCAACTGTCGATCAGCCGGTGAGAGCGCGGCGCATACGTGCCCGCCAGGTTGCCCATGCTGTTCACCGCGCTGCACCCGGTGCGCTGCGCCAGGCGGCGGCGGTCCGCGTCCGCGGGGGAGAAGTCGGTGCCCCGGAAGTAGGCGACGGCACTCTCCTCATGGCTGTCGTCGATGTTGTTGAAGATCGAACGCACCGGGGCGTCGGCGGCCCAGGTGCAGGTGTCCTTGCCCGACTGCCAGTCCGGGTCGTCGCCCTGCCAGACGCACATGTCGCCGTTGCCGTTGTGCTCGCTGAAGAAGCAGACACTGTCCTCCGGGCAGCGGTGGTAGCCGTAGACCACCTCGCCGCGCGCATTGGTGGGGAACGCCAGCTCTCTGGGCAGGGCCGCGTACACCGGCGTTCCATCGTCCGTGGTCACATGACGGTAGGCCGAGACCGTCGACGTCGTCGTGATGAGCAGGGCCAGCGTGAGCGTCGCCGTGAGTACGGGGCGTCGCTGCCAGAAGCGGGGGCGCAGTCGGGGCAGTCGGGCCGGTGTGGCGACGCCCGCGGCCTTCGTGACGCGGGGCAGCAGCGCCGCCGCGGTGGTGCGCTCGGCGTGTGTGCGGGCGAGACAGTCGGTGATGATCTCCCGCCAGGCCTCGGGTAGTTCAGGGGACAGGCGCAGTTCGTCCGTGCCGCGTGCGTAACGCGTCGCCGCGTCGATGCGGCCCTCGGTCGTCCCGCCCGGCAGCGGAAAGTCTCCGGTCAGGACGACATGGGCGAGGACACCGAAGGCCCAGATGTCGGCGGTCGGGCGGATGCGCGTGCCGCGTTCGTCGACCTCGGGCCAGAGCAGCTCGGGCGGGGTGTAGTCGGGTGTGGCGAAGGCGGGTGCGTAGGCGTGGGTGCCTTCCAGTTCGGCTGCCATGTTGAAGTCGGCGAGCCGTACCGAATCGTCTTTCATGAGCAGGACGTTGGCCGGCTTCAGGTCGCCGTGGATCCAGCCCGCGTGATGCAGCTGGTGCAGGCCCTCGCAGATCTGGGCCAGCAGGGCCGGGCCGGACTCGGGTGTCGGGTCGTGTGCCAGTACGGCGTCCAGGGAGGACTCGGCCCGTTCCAGGACGATGACGGTGGCGCCGTCCAGCTCCGGGTGGTCCGGGTCGTCGACGGTCAGCGTTTCGTGCAAGCGGATGAGGCGGGGCGCGCGCAGCCGGCACAGCAACTCGACCTCACGCTCGGCCAGTTCGCGTAGATGGCGCAGCTGGCGTGGGGTGCGGGTGCCGGTCGGCAGGAACTTCAGGGCGGCCCGGCGGGGCAGGGCCGGATCCGCCTCGCCGGTCGGCCGGCCTGCATACACGGTCGCGAAGGCACCGGACCCGAGAGGCTCCCGCACCTCCCAGTGGCCTACGCGGTAGCCCTGCGGTACGGGCACCGCGTGCGGCTGCTGTCCGGACGCGCTGTGCACGGATCCGTCCCCTCCCCCGAAAATCGAGGACCACCCCCGCCCCGCCAACGAAGGGCGGAGCGAGGGCGTTCCAGACGTACGGCTCAGCCGTCCACCTCGTACTGGCCCACCTCGATGAAGTACCGCAACTCCTCCGGCGTCCCGTCAATGGCGTCCTCCGCCGTGGCCCGCAGCGCGTCGCTGATCGTCGGGTCGGCGAGGATGCGGGCGACACGGACGCGGTCGTCCTCGGCGACGGCCAGGCGGTAGCCGGTCTCCAGGAAGGCGCGCAGGGCTTCCGGGGTGTTGGCGTCGAGGGCCTTGTTGCCCTCCCGGATGACCGCCCTGTCGGTCTTCGGGTCGGCGGAGGCGAGGATGCGTGCTATGGCGACGCGGTCGTCCTCGGCCTGGGCGATCCACCGGCCGGTCTCCAGAAAGTACCGCTGGTCCTCGATGGTGCCGTCCAAGGCCTTCTGCGCGGCGGCGTAGACGGCCCTGCCCGTGGTGGGGTCGGCGAGGATGCGCGCGATCGCGACCCGGACGTCGTCGTCGGACATGTCACCGACGCTTGAGCCGGCCGTGTCGGAAGCGGTCGCCGCGGTGGTGGCGGACGACGGGGACGACTCGGCGGCGAGGGCCGGGCCGGCCAGCAGGAGCGCGGGGGCCAGAGCGACGGTGGTCACGAGGGTCAGGGCGGTACGGGTTGGTCTCACGTGTGAACCTTCCTCGGGTAGGTCAATCGGCGCAGGTGAAGTGCCGGTGTGTTCATCATCCTTGCAGCCGCGCCCGAACTCACCGCGATAACTCCCCCTGGGGCCCGTCCTTTCCGCACCCATCCTGAAACTTTTGAGGGTCACACCGTTCCTCCTCCGTGTGACTCTGCACATGGCCAACACGACCCGAGGGGGAGCACATGAATTTTCTCAGGAAGCGTTCACGGGCAGTGGCGGCGGTCCTGGGCGCCGCCATGGTGACCACGCTGGGACTGGCGGCATCACCGGCCTCGGCGAAGGTGTCCGACGGGTGGATACGGGGGTACGCCAAGTTCTCCGACGACTGGGACGACGAGGGTGAGCTGTCCCGCACGTCGGCCTGGCGAAGCTCCAACGCGACGTGCCTGTGGCAGCGCATCCTGTGGGCGGAGGGAGCCTACGCGACGAACTACGACGGCAAGATCTTCGAAGAGGACCACATCGACGGGGACTTCGGGTGGCGCACCCTCTATTCGACGATCGACCTGCAGAAGAAGCTGGGGGAATCCGCGGACGGCATCGTGGGCGAAAAGACCTTCAGCCGGGTCAACAAGCACATGTACAAGATCGGTGGGTCGACCGACAGCGAGAGGACCCTGTATCTGCGGTACGAGGGCAAGAAGCACACCTTCGATCTGCGCCGCAACACCGAGGGGAAGTACGTCTTCCCCGACCGCAAGGGCGACTCGCGTCAGGCGGGGTACAAGTACCACTCCTGCGGCTGACAGGCAGCCGCGCGGGTTGTGGGGAAGGTCAGACCTCGTCGGCCTTCCGCAGCGCGCTCCACGTCCGCGCGTCCACCACCCCGTCCGCCTCCAGCCCCTCCCGCTTCTGGAACGTCATCACCGCGTCGTGCGTCAGCGGGCCGAAGTCCCCGTCGACCTCGCCGACCGCGGTGATGCCGTGCAGATAGCGGAGCAGGCACTGCGCCTCACGGACCTGGCTGCCGCCCTCGCCCCGCTTGACGGTGAAGTCCCAGGTGCTGTTCCAGCCCGCGGTGTAGCCGACGCCGTGCTCCTCGTCCTCGTACACCGCCGGCTTCTCGCATCTGGGCGGTGCCGCGGCGGCCGGGGGATCGTCGCGGAGAGCGTACGTCACCGCGGTCCCGCCCAGCACCGCCGTCGCCGCGAGTACCGCGACCAGCACCGGACGCCGCCACCGCCGGGGCCGCAGCCTCGGCAGGCGGGCGGAGGGGGAGGTGCCCGCGGCCTCCTCCACCCGGCGCAGCAGTGCGCCGGTGTCAGGAACCCGGGCGGCGCGCGCCGCGTGCGTGGGGGCCAGGCAGTCCCGGACGATCTCCCGCCAGGCGTCCGGGAGTTCGGGAGACAGGCGCAACTCCTCGGTACCGCGCGCGTACCGGGTCGCCGCGTCCGTGCGTGCCTGAGTGCTTCCACCCGGTAACGGGAAGGAGCCCGTGAGGACGACATGGGCGAGCACGCCGAAGGCCCAGACGTCGGCGGAGGGGCGTATGCGGGTGCCCCGCTCGTCGATCTCGGGCCACAGCAGCTCCGGTGGTGTGTAGTCGGGCGTGGCGAAGGCGGGTGCGTAGGCGTGCGTGCCCTCCAGTTCCGCCGCCATGTTGAAGTCCGCCAGCCGGACCGAACCGTCTTCCATCAGCAGCACGTTGGCGGGTTTCTGGTCGCCGTGCACCCAGCCCGCGTGGTGCAACTGGTGCAGGCCCTCGCAGATCTGGGCGAGCAGGGCCGGGCCCGACTCCGGCTGCGGCTCGTGTTCCAGTACGGCGTCCAGGGAGCCCTCGGCCCGCTCCAGCACGAGCACCGTGGCGCCGTCCAGCTCCGGGTGCCCCGGGTCGTCGACCGTCAGGGTGTCGTACATCCGGATCAGCCGGGGCGCTCGCAGGCGGCCCAGCAACTCGACCTCGCGCTCGGCCAGTTCCCGCAGGTGTCGCAGCTGGCGTGGGGTGCGGGTGCCGGTGGGCAGGAACTTCAGGGCCGCCCGACGGGGCAGCTCCAGGCCCCCTTCCCCGGCGAGCCGGGCCGCGTACACGGTGGCGAAGGCGCCGGAGGCGAGGGGTTCGCGCACCTCCCACCGGCCGACGCGGTAGCCCTTCGGGACGGTGACGGCGTACGACCGGCCGGTCATCGGACCACCTCGCCGGCCGGGGTGGCCAGCACCACCAGGTCGTCCTCGCGGACCAGGTCGAAGCGGAGCGCGAGGGAGACCAGCGACTCCTTCTTGCCGTTGACGCGCGGGCCGGGCTCGGCGGTGTCGGGGCGGGGGCGCAGCCGGAGTTTGACGGCCAGGTAGTCGATGTTCCAGTAGACGGACGAGCGGCTGACCGCCGGCCAGACCGGACGCAAGCGCTCCATCAACTGCTCCACCGCCGGAAGCGGCGCGTGCGGTTCCCCGCGCAGCCGGGGCTCGCACAGGGCGGCCAGCACGGCGAAGTAGCGGCTGGTGCGGTCCAGGGCGAACGCCGGTGCCGTGGCGGCGCCGGGGAGTCCCCGGCGGTCGGCGCTGCGGAAGGCGTGGCGTGGCGCCCAGACGTCGAAGCTGAGCAGGTCTCCTGCGGCGGGCAGGACCACTCGCGCGAACTCGAACGGCACGGGCGCTTCGAGACGGCCCGGCGCGATCTTGAGGTGTTCTCCGGCGCCCTCCGGGTTCTCCACCACGTAGGTCTGGTCCTCGCTGAGGTTGCTCAGCAGCCAGAAGGACCGGTGTGCCGTGATCTCCCCGGCGACCCGGGGCACCCCTGCGTGGTCGATGGTGAGTCCGCCGTCCGTCCCGGCCCTGCCGAACACCAGCCGTTCGCCCGCGGCGATCCTGACCTGATCCTCCGCGCTGCCACACATCGGTGGCACGACGATGACGCTGTACATGGAGTCATCCCCCTCCTCCAGTGACGCCAGGGGGTGCGGCCCCCTGTCCGACGAAGGCAGAGTATGGGACGTTTTCGAACGAGTCCGAAGTGTCGCGCTTGATACAGCGCGCCTGTGAGGGGTTTGTGAAAGATGACCGGGGTCGGGGCGGCTGGGTACCTCAGACTTCTCAGGGTCACTTTTTCCCGGCCGGGGTGTACTCCTTGAGGTAGTGGGCGACGCGGGCGGCGTAGTCGCGGTACTTCGGGGGAACGCCGCCCGCGTTGTTCACGCTCTTGTACGACGTCCGGTACGCGGCGGCGACCAGCACCCGGCGGTCGCCTCGCAGCCCGGCCTCCAGGCGCGGTTCGGCGAAGCACAGATAGCGGGCCATGGCCGGGATGGACTCGGCGGGGGTGAGCGGCGGCCTGGGGGTCTCCTTCGCGGGGACGCCGTCGGCGCGGATCCACCAGCGCAGGATGCTCGGGGTCCAGCGGGCGATGCCGTACTCGCCCTCCTCGCCCGCGTCCGGGTCGGAGAGATCGGGGTCGAAGTCGCTCTCCACCTTCAGCATCGCGGCGATGAGCGCCGGGGTGATCTCCGGCTGGACGCAGTCGTGGGCCGAGTCGACGATGAGCCGCCGGTAGGCGACCGGGACGCCCTTGTCGGTGCGCAGTTCGGAGGCGCCGTAGCCGGCGGGGGTCACCTTGCGGGTCTCGCCGGACTTGCTCCCGTCGCCGCCGCCGGTATCGGCCCAGGTGGCGACGCCGTAGCCGAGGGCGGCGACGACGGCACCGGCCGCCAGGACCGCGATGCGGCGGGAGCGGCGGCGGGCCGGGCGCAGGCGGGGCAGGCGGAAGGAGCGGTGCCCGGTGCCGGCGGCCGCCCGGACGCGGTCGAGCAGGGCCTCGCCGGAGACACGGTCCTGGTGGGTGCGGGTCAGGCAGGCGGAGATGATCTGCCGCCAGTCGTCGGGCAGTTCGGGCGACAGACGCAGCTCGTCGGTGCCGCGGGCGTAGGCGGCCGCAGCGTCGCGGCGGGCCGTCGCAGTCGCGCCGGGCAGCGGGAAGGAGTCGGTGAGGACGAGGTGCGCGAGGACACCGAAGGCCCAGACGTCGGCCGACGGGCGGATCCTGCGGCCCCGTTCGCCGATCTCGGTCCACAGGAGCTCGGGCGGGGTGTAGTCGGGGGTGGAGAACGCCGGGGTGTAGGCGTGGGTGCCTTCCAGCTCGGCGGCCATGTTGAAGTCGGCGAGGCGGACCGAATCGTCGTCCATCAGCAGCACGTTGGCCGGCTTCAGGTCGCCGTGCACCCAGCCGGCGCCGTGCAGCTGGACCAGGCCCTCGCAGATCTGCGCGAGCAGTGCCGGACCGGACTCGGGCCGGGGCTCCGCAGTGAGCAGGGCGGACAGGGAGCCCTCGGCCCGCTCCAGGACGAGGACGGTGGCGCCGTCCAGCTCCGGCCGGTCCGGGTCGTCGACCGTCAGCGTCTCGTACATCCGCACCAGGCGCGGCTGCTTCAGCCGCCGGTACAGCTCGACCTCCCGCTCGACCAGCTCGCGCAGATGGGTCAGCCGGCGGGGCGTGGCCGTGCCCGTGGGCAGGAACTTCAGGGCGGCCGTCCGGGGCAGCCGCGTGCTCTCCCCGGTGCGCCGGGCCGCGTACACACTGCCGAAGGCGCCGGTCGCCAGGGGCTCGCGCACCTCCCAGACGCCGACCCGGTAGCCCTTCGGCACCGCGACGGCGTAGGGCTCGGTCACCGGGTCACCCGGCCCGGCGACGGGCCGCCAGGACGGTCAGGTCGTCCTCGCGGACCAGATCGAAGCGGAGCGCCAGGGAGACCAGGGACTCCTTCTTGCCGTTGAGCCGCGGGCCGGTGTCCGCGCTCTCCGGGCCCGGCTTGAGGCGCAGTTTCACGGCGAGGTAGTCGATGTTCCACTGCACCGAGGTGCGGGACGCGGCCGGCCAGATGGGGCGCAGGCGGTCGGCGACCTGGTCGATGGTGGGCAGCGGGGCGTGCGGGGTGCCGCGCAGGCGCGGTTCGCACAGGGCGGCCAGGACCGCGAAGTAGCGTTTGGTGCGGTCGAGGGAGAAGGCCGGCGCGGTCGTGGCGCCGTCGAGGCCGCCCGGGCCGCTCAGGTAGTCGTGGCGCGGCGCCCACACCTGGAGCGTCAGCAGGTCGCCGGCGGCGGGCAGCACGATCCGCGAGAACTCGAAGGGGATCGGCGCGTCCAGCCGCCCTGGCGCGATCTTGACGTGTTCGCCCGCGCCCTCCGGGTTCTCCACCACGTAGGTCTGTTCGCGGCTGAGGTTGCTGAGGATCCAGAAGGCGCCCTGCGCGGTGATCTCACCGGCCCGGCGGGAGACTCCGTCGTGGGTGATGCACAGGTCGTTGCCGTGCGCGGAGCGGCCGAACGTGAGGCGTTCGCCGGGCGCGAGTCTGATCTGACTGGGGTTTCGCTCGTCCTCCGTGGTCGGCGGAGGTACCACGATGATGCTGTACAAGGTGCTCTCCCGTGCCTGACAGCTATGGACGTCAGACTAGGGCGACGCACCAGGGCCGTGCCCCCCTCGAACGGGTGAGACACGGCCCTTGGATGTGATGGGCGCGAACTGGTCCGCCCGCCGGACTCCGTTCAGTAACGGGGGCGGTTGAACCAGGCCTTGCCGTTCGCGTTGCCGACGAACACCGCGACCAGGATGGCCAGGACGGTGTGCACCAGACCCACGAGGAGGAACGGGTAGATGCCGAGGACGGCGGTGATGATGGCGAAGACCAGGATGGTGACGCGGGCGCCGTTGCCGCCGTTCTTGAACTTCGTCGCCAGGACGGCCGCGAACACCAGCCAGGCCAGGCCGAACACCACGTAACCCCAGATCACGCCGGTCGACTGGCCGACCAGGTCCTGGAAGGCGGTGTTGTCCTTGAGGGACTCGTCGTCCTTCGCGGCGTTGAGGGCCGCGGCGGCGAAGGCGAAGAACGCCACGCCGATGACCTGGAGGCCGACGATGACCCACATCATCACGCGGGCCGCGCCCACGGAGCCCGGCATCGTCGTCGGCGCGGCGGGACCGCCGTAGGGGGACACCGGAGGGGCCTGCGGGTAGCCGTACCCGGGCGCCTGCCCCTGCTGCTGCGGGTAGCCGTAGCCCTGCTGCGGCTGCTGCGGCTGCCCCTGGGGAGCGCCGTAGGGATTGTTCGGGTCGCCGTAGCTCATGGGGGCTTTCCTCCGTTGGTTCCGAGTGCGGGGACGACGCGTGGCATCCACACGGAGGAGAGTTCTTCAGACAGCGACCGTCCCCCCGTTGAGCTGCCCGCGGCACTTGTCAGGTCATCGTTCTTCACCACTGACGGGCTTGTCCAGCCGCATTCCCGATGTGTTGTGCAAGTGCAACATCACTGATCATGGGCGGATACGGGAGGAGGGACCCCGTGGTGCCCGTATTGCGGCCGGATTGGAACCGTGGGCGGGTCATCCGCGAGGATGGGGTCATGACCGCCCAGATTCTCGATGGCAAGGCCACCGCAGCCGCGATCAAGTCCGACCTGACCGCCCGCGTGGCGGCGCTGAAGGAGAAGGGCGTCACGCCCGGCCTCGGCACGATCCTCGTCGGGGACGACCCCGGCAGCCAGAAGTACGTCGCCGGCAAGCACCGTGACTGTGCACAGGTCGGCATCGCCTCCATCCAGCGCGAGCTGCCGGCCACGGCGACGCAGGAGGAGATCGAGGCGGCCGTCCGCGAGCTGAACGAGGACCCGGCCTGCACGGGTTACATCGTGCAACTGCCGCTGCCCAAGGGCATCGACGAGAACCGCATCCTGGAACTGATGGACCCGGACAAGGACGCGGACGGCCTGCACCCGATGAACCTCGGCCGTCTGGTCCTGAACGAGCCGGCCCCGCTGCCCTGCACCCCCAACGGCGTCCTCACGCTGCTCCGCCGCTACGGCGTGGAGATCAAGGGCGCGGAGGTCGTGGTGGTCGGCCGGGGCGTGACCATCGGCCGGCCGATGCCGCTGCTGCTGACCCGCCGCAGCGAGAACGCGACCGTGACCCAGTGCCACACCGGCACGCGTGACCTGTCGGCGCACCTCAAGCGCGCGGACATCATCGTCGCCGCGGCCGGTTCCGCCCATCTGATCCGCGCCGAGGACGTCAAGCCGGGCGCGGCCGTCCTCGACGTCGGCGTCTCCCGCAGCGCCGAGGGCAAGATCGTGGGCGACGTCCACCCCGACGTGGCCGAGGTCGCCGGCTGGATCTCCCCGAACCCCGGCGGAGTCGGCCCGATGACCCGCGCCCAGCTGCTCGTCAACGTGGTCGAGGCGGCGGAGCGCAGTGCCGGCTGAACGGAACGCGGGGAGCGCGGGCAGCGCCTCGGAGGCCGGGAGCGCGGAGAGCGCGCAGGCCGTGCAAGGTGAGCCCGATGCGCCGGGTGTGGTCGACGATGACGCCGATGCCGCGGTGCGCGACGAGGACGGCGTTCTCACCGTGCGGGATCCCGTCAGTGCCCCCGATGCCGAGGGGCGGCCGCGGCGGGTAACCCGGCGGTTTCCGTTGTTCACCAAGGACACCGCGCGGCCCGAGGGCGGTGGCAGGGCCGCGCCCGGGGACGCGTTCGCACCGGCGAGGCAGTGGCCCGTCCTCGCTGTGCTGGGGCTGGTGGGACTCGGGCTGCTGGTGACCGCGTTCGGGCAGTTCCGGCTGGGGACGCTGCTGATCGGCATCGCCCTGCTGGGCGGTGGCGCGCTGCGCTGGCTGCTGCCGGACGTCGGCATGCTCGCCGTCCGCTCCCGGTTCACGGACATCGTCACGTACGGCGTCATGGGCCTGGCGATCGCCCTGCTGGCGATGATGGCGCAGCCGGATCCCTGGCTGCAGATCCCGTTCCTGAAGGACACGCTGCACTTCACGGTCACCAGCGAGTGACGCGACGGCGGTCCGTCCTCTCCCCCGAGGAAGGACGGGCCGCCGCCACGGACCACCCTCCTGCACGGCGAACGGCCTGTTCAACGGCTGTCCGTGCGCTGTGGCACGGAAGTGACGGTTCCGGTACGTCCGCCGGGAGATTCGGTATGAAGTGGTGCAAGCACGGGGTCGGCGTGGACAATCGGGACGGTCCAGGGCGTATCGCGCGCGGGTCCTGTGCTCCTGTGCGCCCCCCGTCAGGGAACTGAGATCCTGGGTGGGCGCATCCCTGTGGGTAGCCAGAACGGGGACTCGGCCGAGGCCGCGGGCGCGCGGGGCGAACAGCGCGGGACATAACAGCACGTAGCGGGGGAAGAGGGGGGAAGCAATGCCTCGTTGGAGGGCCTTGCCGGATGAGCTCGATCCGCAGATCAGGGAGTTCACCAGCCAGCTGCGCAGGCTCGTGGACCGCAGTGGTCTGAGCATCGCGTCGGTGGCGGACCGCACGGGCTACAGCAAGACGTCGTGGGAGCGCTATCTGAACGGGCGGCTGCTCGCGCCCAAGGGCGCGATCGTGGCGCTGGCCGAGGTCACCGGGACCAACCCGGTGCACCTCACCACCATGTGGGAGCTCGCCGAGCGGGCCTGGAGCCGCTCGGAGATGCGGCACGACATGACGATGGAGGCCATCCGGATCTCCCAGGCGCGCGCCGCGCTGGGCGAGTTCGGCGGGCAGGACTTCGGGAGTGCCTCGGCCGGTTCCAAGGGCGACGGCAAGACGGCCTCCGCGGGGGGTGGCGGGACGGCCCGCAGAAGCGGCAGCGCCACGGTGACGCCGGGGATCGCCGGGCCGGCGGGCGTCGCCCCGACCGTGCCGCCGCAGCCGACGGCGCCCGAGGTGCAGGACTCCACCGGCAGCGGCGGGACCGGGGTCAACTCGTGGGGAATCGCCGGATACCAGGGCCCGTCCCAGGGCCGCGGGCGCACCGGCGGCACAGGGACCGGCACCACGCCCGGTTCTGGTCCCGGTACCACCCGGATGCCGGACGTCGGGGCGGACGCGTACGGCACACCACCGCGGGACGCCGTCCCTGCGGGCGCGGGTGCATCCGGCGGCACGGGCAGCTCTGGTGGGCCCGGGGGCTCCGGCAGCTCTGCCGCCAAGCGGCGGACGGCGACGTTCGTCGCGGGTGTCGTGGGCGTGCTCGTGGTGATCGCCGGCGCGTTCTACCTCACCGGTGGCGGTGGCGACGACGAGGCCAAGGGCGGCGGCAAGTCGCCGGCCCCGACCGCCACCACGAACCAGGAGCTGCCGCCCGGCGTGAAATGCAGCGGCGACAGTTGCACGGGCAAGGACGCGGAGAACATGGGGTGCAGTGGTGACCTGGTGACCACGGCCCAGACCGCGGCCGTCGGCACGACCGTCGTCGAGGTCCGCTACAGCGAGACCTGCAAGGCGGCCTGGGGCCGTATCACCCAGGCGGCCCAGGGCGACGAGGTCCAGGTCAGCGCGGGCAAGGCGAAGCAGACCGGAAGCATCACGGCCACGGGCGACACGATCGCGTACACCCCGATGGTCGCCGTCAAGAACGCCACCGACGCGAAGGCCTGCGCAACGCTGGCCTCCGGCGAGCAGGGCTGCACGGAGTAGGGGGACACCACTCCGGGCGGGCGAGTTGGCTTCCGGCCGGGGTCCGGGGCCCGCGGGCGCCCGGTAAAACGCGGGGCGCCGCACCTCGGGTGGGGCCCATCGCGCCTGGTCGCAACCTCCGGCCTTCGGCCGGACGTGTCGGCGGCAGAGGCGGGTGGGGACGAATTTCGGAGAGGGTGGCATGGTCGGCGGAATCGGGGGCACGCGAACCGTACCCCCACGGGAGTCCGGCTTGGTCGGTTCCCCCCGGCGGCCGCCTTCGTCCTCCTCTCCCGGACGGGCGGCCGCCTTTTCGTACGGGTGTCGGGTGGGTTGTGGGGTGGGCCACACCGACCCGGCCGTGCGGGATCCCGGATGCGCGATAGCCTGACCGCTGGATGGATCTCTTGACGCCAAGAGATCGATCAAACGTCCGGGGCAGGGACGCCCCACCGCCAGCTGTCATACGGAGAACGCCATGACCCGCACTCCCGTGAACGTCACCGTCACCGGCGCGGCCGGCCAGATCGGTTACGCCCTGCTCTTCCGCATCGCCTCCGGTCAGCTGCTCGGCGCGGACGTGCCGGTGAAGCTGCGCCTGCTGGAGATCACGCCCGCGCTGAAGGCGGCGGAGGGCACGGCCATGGAGCTGGACGACTGCGCGTTCCCGCTCCTGCAGGGCATCGACATCACGGACGACCCGAACGTCGCCTTCGACGGCACGAACGTGGGCCTGCTCGTCGGCGCCCGCCCCCGCACCAAGGGCATGGAGCGCGGCGACCTGCTGGAGGCCAACGGCGGCATCTTCAAGCCGCAGGGCAAGGCCATCAACGACCACGCCGCGGACGACGTCAAGGTCCTCGTCGTCGGCAACCCGGCCAACACCAACGCCCTCATCGCCCAGGCCGCCGCGCCGGACGTACCCGCCGAGCGGTTCACGGCCATGACCCGCCTGGACCACAACCGCGCCCTGACCCAGCTCGCGAAGAAGACCGGCTCCACGGTCGCCGACATCAAGCGGCTCACCATCTGGGGCAACCACTCCGCCACCCAGTACCCGGACATCTTCCACGCCACGGTCGCCGGCAAGAACGCGGCCGAGGTCGTCAACGACGAGAAGTGGCTGGCCGAGGACTTCATCCCGACCGTCGCCAAGCGCGGCGCCGCCATCATCGAGGCCCGCGGCGCCTCGTCGGCCGCCTCCGCCGCCAACGCCGCGATCGACCACGTCTACTCCTGGGTCAACGGCACCGCCGACGGCGACTGGGTCTCCATGGGCATCCCCTCGGACGGCTCCTACGGCGTCCCGGAGGGCCTGATCTCCTCCTTCCCGGTCACCACCAAGGACGGCAAGTACGAGATCGTCCAGGGCCTGGAGATCAACGAGTTCTCCCGCGCCCGGATCGACGCCTCCGTCAAGGAGCTCGAGGAGGAGCGCGAGGCCGTCCGCGGCCTCGGCCTCATCTGACCGGAGTCTCTCCGCGTTCGCGCGCAGGCCCCGTACCGGTTCCGTCCGGTGCGGGGCCTGCGGGCTGTCCGGCGCCCTTCCGCGAGCCCCCGTACCCGGCGATCACCGCCGCCGTGGCCGCCAGGACCAGCAGGGCGACCGTGCGCAGGGCCGGGGCCATGCCCTCGTGGAGGTCGCCGCGGGAGGCCAGGACCGTGCCGGTGACCGCGACGCCGAGCGCCGCGCCGATCTCCCGGGCGGCCGTGCCGAGGCCGGAACCGAGGCCCGCCTGGTGGGGCGGCAGGGACGTGACGACGCCCAGGGTCAGCGTCGGCATGCACAGCCCGGCGCCCGCCGAGATGACCAGCAGCCAGCACGCGTACACCGCGTAGGGCGTGCCCGCGCCGGCCGTAGCCACGCCGAGCAGGCCGAGGCCGATGAGGGCCAGGCCGCCGCCGATGACCGGCCGGGGGTGCGCGGTCCAGCGTGCCGCCAGCCTCGGCACGAGCGCCAGGCCGACGATGAGCGGCACGATGGCGACACCGGTGCGGGCGGGGCCGTAGCCCTTGACGCCTTGGAGGTACTGCGAGTTGAGGTAGAAGAGGGCGAACAGGCCGAAGAAACCGGTCGCCATGCCGAGGGTGGCCGCGCGCAGCCGGGGCGCCGCGAGGACACGCGGGTCGAACAGCGGGGTGCGCGAGCGCAGGGCCTGGACCGTGAACAGGGCGATGAGCAGGGCGCCCGCCGCGAACGCGAGCAGGATCCGCGGTGCGCTCCAGCCGTACTCCGGGCCCTCGATGATGCCGAAGAGGACGGCGACCAGCCCGGCGGTGAGGAGCAGCGTGCCGGCCGGGGCGAGGTGGCTGTGCGGGGAGCGGTCGGTGCGCGGGGTGGTGACGGCCACGGCGAGGGCGAGCAGCGCGGCCAGCGGCACCATCACGGCGAACAGGGCACGCCAGGACAGGAACTGACCGGCCAGACCGCCGCCGAGATTGCCGGCCAGCCCGCCGAGGCCGATCGCCAGCGTCCAGGAGGCCATGGCCCGGGCGCGTCCGTGCGGTCCGGCCAGGTGCATCAGGATCGACATCGTCGCCGGTGTGATCAGCGCGGCCCCGGCTCCCGAGACACCGCGCCCGGCGATGAGCAGCGCAGGGTCCCGGGCGAGGGCGCTGAGGGCGGCACCGGCCGCGAACAGGGCGAGCCCGCTGAGCAGGGCGCCTTTGCGGCCGTACCGGTCGCCGAGGGCGCCGGCCGGGATGAGGAGCCCGGCGAAGACGATGACGTACGCGTCGACCGTCCACAGGATCTCGCTGGACGAAGGGTGCAGGGGCGACGAACTCAGCTGCGGGATCAGCAGATTGACGGCGGCGACCATGCTCTGGGCGACCAGGACGCAGGCGCACAGGGCGAGCAGGGTCCGCCGTTTCAGGGCGTGCGAGGGCAAGGCTCCTCCCGGGAGCTCGGTGAATGGGGATCGCCTCGTCACCGTAGGCTCGGGCCGTACCCGTACTCCAGTGCAACCTTTGCAAGGGATCGATGCGTGTGACGCAATCAAGCGGCCTGGACCTGAATCTGCTGGTCGCCCTGGACGTGCTGCTGGAGGAGCAGAGCGTCGGCGGTGCGGCGCGGCGGCTGCATCTGTCCGAGCCCGCGATGAGCCGCACCCTGGGCCGGATCCGCAAGGCGCTCGGTGACCCGGTGCTGGTGCGGGCCGGGCGGCGGATGGTGCCGACGCCGCGTGCGCTGGCCGTCCGGGCCGAGGTGAGCGCGGTGGTGGAGCGGGCCCGGGCGCTGTTCGCGCCCGCCGACACCGACCTGAGGACGGTGACCCGTACGTTCACCGTCCTCTGTCATGACGCCGTCGCCGCCGCCTGCGGCCCGGACCTCTTCACCCGGGCGGCCCGCGACGCCCCCGGGATCCGCATCCGCTTCCTCACCGAGAGTCATGTGGACGGGCCCTTCCTGCGCGAGGGCACCGCCGATCTGGAGGTCGGCGTGATCGACACGGTGGCGCCGGAGGTGCGGGTGGAGTCGCTGTACGAGGACCGGATGGTGGGGGTGATCCGAGCCGGGCATCCGCTGCTGGAGGGCGAGTTGACGCCCGAGCGGTTCGCCCTGGAGGCCGATCACCTGACCGTCTCCCGGCGGGGGAAGCTGCACGGGCCGGTGGACGAGGCGCTGGCCGAACTCGGCCTGGCCCGGCGGGTGGTGGGGTCGGTGGGCACCTTCCCGGCCTCCCTCTTCGTCCTCCGGGCCACCGACCTGACGGGTCTGGTCAACTCCTGGAGCGTGCCGCTGGCGCGGGCCCTGGGCCTGACCACCTTCGACGTCCCTCTCCGGCTCCCGCCGGTCCGGCTCGGCCTGGCATGGCACCCGCGCCACGACGCCGACCCCGCGCACGGCTGGCTTCGCGGGGCGGTGCGGGAGATTCTCGCCGCGTGGTCGGACAGGGCTTAGGGGCCCCAGCCGCGTCACCGACCCCGTTTCATGCCCGCTTTGCCCCTGATTGCCCGCATCTCCAGTGACACAGCGCACTTTCGGCCACGGATCGCGCATGCATCGAGGGGAGAGGGGCAGGCGCACTCGGTCTCTTAGTGACACGTGTGTGACACAGGGGCGCTGATCAGGAACGGAAGGCGAAAGCGATCATGGCGGAAAGTAACGAACTGCAGGCGCGCAGCACCATCCACGCGGGAGGGGAATGGCGTGCGGCCGTCTCCGGCGCCACGCGCGAGATCCTCGACCCCGCGGACGCCCTGCCGTTCGCCGTGGTCGCGGAGGGTGACGACAAGGACACCGATCTGGCGATCGCCGCAGCCCGGCGCGCCTTCGACGAGGGGGAGTGGCCGCGGACGCCCGTCGGGGAGCGGGCCGCGCTGCTGCGGCGCGTCGCCGACCTGCTCGTGCGCGACCGCGAGCAGCTCGGGCTGCTGGAGAGCCGGGACGCCGGCAAGACCGTCGAGGAGGGGCGCGTCGACATCGACTGCGTCGCCGACGCCTTCCGGTACTTCGCCGACCTGGTCGCCGGCGAGTCGCCCGGCCGGGTCGTGGACGCCGGCTCGCCCGACATCCACAGCGTCGTCGTGCACGAGCCCATCGGCGTCTGCTCGATGATCACGCCCTGGAACTACCCGCTGCTCCAGGCCAGCTGGAAGATCGCCCCGGCCCTGGCCGCCGGCAACACCTTCGTCATCAAGCCGAGCGAGATCACCCCGATGACGACCATCGCGCTGATCGAGCTGCTCGTCGAGGCCGGACTGCCCGCCGGGGTCGCCAACATCGTCACCGGGCCGGGCCATTCGGTCGGCGCCCGTCTCTCCGAGCACCCCGACGTCGACCTGGTCTCCTTCACCGGCGGCCTGATCAGCGGCACCAAGGTGGCCCAGGCCGCCGCGCCGACCGTGAAGAAGGTCGCCCTCGAACTCGGCGGCAAGAACCCCAACGTGGTCTTCGCCGACGCCTGCGCCACCGACGAGGGCTTCGACACCGCCGTCGACCAGGCCCTCAACGCGGCCTTCATCCACAGCGGCCAGGTCTGCTCGGCCGGCGCCCGCCTCATCATCGAGGAGTCCGTGCGCGACCGTTTCGTCGCCGAACTCGCCCGCAGGGCCGAGAAGATCCGCCTCGGCCGCGGCACCGAGGACGGCGTCGAGTGCGGCCCGCTGGTCTCCGAACAGCAGCGCGCCAAGGTCGAGATGTACGTCGAGTCCGCCCTGAAGGAGGGCGCGGTGCTGCGCTCCGGCGGCAAGCGCCCGGCGCCCTCCCCGCAGCGCCCGGAGAACGGCTACTTCTACGAGCCGACCGTCCTCGACCACTGCCACCGGGAGATGCGCGTCGTGCGGGAGGAGGTCTTCGGGCCGGTCCTCACCGTCGAGACCTTCCGCACCGAGGACGAGGCCGTCGCCCTCGCCAACGACACCGAGTACGGCCTCGCGGGCGGCGTCTGGACCACCGACGCGGGCCGCGCCCGGCGCGTGGCCGGCCGGCTGCGGCACGGCACGATCTGGATCAACGACTTCCACCCCTACCTGCCGCAGGCGGAATGGGGCGGTTTCGGCAAGAGCGGAGTGGGCCGCGAACTCGGCCCGGCCGGCCTCGCCGAGTACCGCGAGACCAAGCACGTCTACCAGAACCTCGCGCCGAAGCCGGTGCGCTGGTTCGCGGGCTGACCTCCCCACACCCCCACCCTCCGAGCCCGATCCCTTCGTCCCCTCTGGTTCATCCCCTCTGGAGCAAGCAGGCCATGTCCCACAACCATGAATACGACTATGTCGTGATAGGCGGCGGAACAGCCGGTTCCGTCATTGCCTCCCGCCTGACCGAGAACCCCGACGTCTCCGTCGCCGTCATCGAGGGCGGCCCCAGCGACGTCGGCCGCGACGACGTGCTGACCCTGCGCCGCTGGATGGGCCTGCTGGGTGGCGAGCTCGACTACGACTACCCCACCACCGAGCAGCCACGCGGGAATTCGCACATCCGGCACAGCCGGGCCCGGGTCCTGGGCGGCTGTTCCTCGCACAACACGCTGATCGCGTTCAAGCCGCTGCCCGCCGACTGGGACGAGTGGGAGGCCGCCGGCGCCAAGGGCTGGGGCGCCGTGCAGATGGAGGCGTACTTCGCGCGCCTGCTCAACAACATCGTCCCGGTCGACGAGCAGGACCGGAACGCCATCGCCCGCGACTTCGTCGACGCGGCGCAGGAGGCGCTCGGCGTCCCGCGCGTGGAGGGCTTCAACCAGAAGCCGTTCACCGAGGGCGTCGGCTTCTTCGACCTCGCCTACCACCCCGAGAACAACAAGCGGTCCTCGGCGTCGGTGGCGTATCTGCACCCGGTGATGGACGAGCGCCCCAACCTGACGATCCTGCTGGAGACCTGGGCGTACAAGCTGGAGCTGGACGGCAACCGCGCCACGGGCGTGCACGTGCGCACCAAGGACGGCGAGGAGATCCTCGTCAAGGCGCGGGGCGAGGTCCTGCTGTGCGCCGGCGCCGTCGACTCGCCCCGCCTGCTGATGCACTCCGGCATCGGCCCGAAGGCGGATCTGGAGAAGCTCGGCATCCCCGTCACGCACGACCTGCCGGGCGTCGGCGAGAACCTGCTCGACCACCCCGAGTCGGTCATCGTGTGGGAGACCAACGGCCCCATCCCGGAGAACTCCGCGATGGACTCGGACGCGGGCCTGTTCGTGCGCCGCGACCCCGAACTGCCGCACCCCGACCTGATGTTCCACTTCTACCAGATCCCGTTCACGGACAACCCGGAGCGACTGGGCTACCAGCGGCCGGAGTTCGGCGTCTCGATGACCCCGAACATCCCCAAGCCGAAGAGCCGCGGCCGGCTCTACCTGACGAGCGCCGACCCCGAGGTCAAGCCCGCCCTGGACTTCCGCTACTTCACCGACGAGGACGACTACGACGGCCGCACCCTCGTCGACGGCATCAAGATCGCCCGCGAGATCGCCAAGACCGAACCGCTGGCCGGCTGGCTCAAGCGCGAGGTCGCCCCCGGCCCGGACGTCACCGGCGACGAGGAGCTCGGCGAGTACGCCCGCAAGGTCGCCCACACCGTCTACCACCCCGCCGGCACCTGCAAGATGGGCGACGCCGACGACCAGCTGGCCGTCGTCGACCCCGAGCTGCGCATCCGCGGCCTGGAGGGCATCCGCATCGCCGATGCCTCCGTGTTCCCCACCATGACCACCGTGAACCCGATGATCGGCGTGCTCATGGTCGGGGAGCGTGCCGCCGAGCTGATCGGTGGTGGTGCGAAGTGACCGCGACCCTCGAACCCCCCACGGAGCAGACCATGGACACGACCCCCGTCTTCTCGGTGGAGGGCCTGTGGAAGGTGTTCGGCCCCAAGGCCGACCGCGTTCCGGGCGACCCCGAGCTCACCGCCCTCGACCCCGCCGAGCTGCGCGCCCGCACCGGCTGCACGGCCGCCGTCCGGGACGTCGGCTTCGACGTGCGCAAGGGCGAGGTCTTCGTCGTCATGGGCCTGTCCGGCTCCGGCAAGTCCACGCTGGTGCGCTGTCTGACCCGGCTGATCGAGCCGACGGCCGGCACCATCGCCATCGACGGCGAGGACGTCCGCGCCATGGACCGCTCCCGGCTGCGCGAACTGCGCCGCCACCGCGCCGCCATGGTCTTCCAGCACTTCGGCCTGCTGCCGCACCGCACGGTCATCGACAACGTCGCCTACGGCCTGGAGATCCAGGGCATGGGCAAGGCCGAGCGGCGTGAGCGGGCCGCCGAGGTCGTCGCCAAGGTCGGCCTGGAAGGCATGGAGCACCGCCGCCCCGGCCAGCTCTCCGGCGGCCAGCGGCAGCGCGTCGGTCTCGCCCGCGCGCTCGCCGTCGACCCCGAAGTGCTGCTGTTCGACGAGCCGTTCAGCGCGCTCGACCCCCTCATCCGGCGTGAGATGCAGGAAGAGGTGGTCCGGCTGCACCACGAGGAGGGCCGCACGATGGTCTTCATCACCCACGACCTCCAGGAGGCCCTCAAGCTGGGCGACCGCATCGCTCTCATGCGCGACGGCCAGGTCGTCCAGCTCGGTACGCCCGAGGAGATCGTCGGCTCGCCCGCCGACGACTACGTCCGCGAGTTCGTCCGGGACGTCCCGCGCGAGCAGGTCATGACCGTCCGTACGGCCATGCGCCGCCCGGCGGCGGACCAGGACGGCAGCGGACCGGCGGTCCGGCCCGAGGCGACGGTCTCCGAGGCCATCGAGGCGGTCGCCCGCGCCGGCGCACCGGCCCGTGTCATGGACAAGGGCCGCTGCGTGGGCGTGGTCGACTCCGACACCCTGCTCGGCGTCGTCGCCGGCACGGAGCAGCCCGCCCCGCCGGGGACCGAACAGCCCAAGGAGGCGGTGTGATGGCGACCATCACCGCATCCCCGCCCCGTGTCGGCCTGCCCGGCATCCTCAAGCGCCCCGCTGTCCGCAAGCTTCTCTTCCTGGCCCTGGCGGCGGCGATCCTCGTCCCGCTGGCGAACGCCCGCTGGGCGAGCGGCACCTGGCCGAGCGCCCTGACCGTCGACTTCTCCGAGCCGCTCGCCAAGGCCAGCGACTGGATCATCGACAACCGCGACAGCCACCCGCTGTTCCTGTACTTCCTCGGCCACGTCAGCAACGTCGTCGTCATCGCCGTACGGGCCGTCTACCTCACCCTCCTCGCCATCGGCTGGGCGGGCGTCACGGCCCTGGGCGCGCTGGTCGCCTGGCGCGTCGCGGGCGTGCGGCTCGCCCTCGGCACGGGCACCGCGTTCCTGGCCTGCGGCCTGCTCGGCATGTGGGTGCCGACCATGCAGACGCTCGCCCTGATGGTCGTCGCGGTCGTCGCGTCGGTCGTGGTGGGCCTGCTGCTCGGGCTCGCCGCCGGGCTGTCCGACCGGATGGACCGCGTCCTGCGCCCCGTCCTGGACACCATGCAGGTACTCCCGGCCTTCGCCTACCTGCTGCCGGTCGTGCTGATCTTCGGCATCGGCGTCCCGGCGGCCGTCCTGGCCACCGTCATCTACGCCGCCCCGCCCATGGCCCGACTCACCTCGCTCGGGCTGCGCGGCGCCGACAAGGAGGTGCTGGAGGCGGTCCAGTCACTCGGTTCCACCGCACGCCAGCGGCTGCTGACCGCCCGTCTCCCGCTGGCCCGCAAGGAACTCCTCCTCGGCGTGAACCAGACGATCATGATGGCGCTGTCCATGGCCGTCATCGCGGCCGTCATCGGTGCGGGCGGTCTCGGTGACCGCGTCTACCAGGCGCTGGCCTCGGTCGACGTGGGAGCCGCGCTCGCCGCCGGTATCCCGATCGTGCTGCTGGCCGTGGTCCTGGACCGCGTCACGGGCGCGGCGGGGGAGCGGCTCGGCGCCGAACCCGAGCCCCGGCGCGGGCTCGGCTGGCTCCTCGCCCTGGTCGGTGTCGTCGCCGTGGCGGTCGCCGGACGTCTCGCGGGCCGGCTCGACTGGCCCGACTCCTGGGTCGTCGGCATCGCCGAGCCCGTCAACCGCGTGGTCGACTGGATGACCGCGCACCTCTACTCGGGTGTCCCTGTGATCGGCGGCACCGCCGACTGGGCCGGCCACTTCACCACCTGGGTCCTCGACCCGATGCGCGACGGCCTGCAGGGGCTGCCCTGGTGGTCGGTCCTGCTGATCGTCGCCGCGCTGGCCTGGGTGATCGGCACCTGGCGCACCGCGCTGACCGCCGTCCTCGCCATGGCCGCGATCGGCGCGCTCGGCGTCTGGAAGCCGTCCCTGGACACCCTGTCGCAGGTCCTCGCGGCCGTCGTCGTCACCCTCGTCATCGGCTTCGCCACCGGCATCGCGGCGGCCCGCAGCGACCGTCTGGAGCGGCTGCTGCGCCCGGTCCTGGACGTCTTCCAGACGATGCCGCAGTTCGTGTACCTGATCCCGGTCGTCGCCCTGTTCGGCGTCGGCCGCGCCCCGGCCGTCGCGGCCGCGATCGTGTACGCGCTCCCGGCCGTCGTCCGCATCACCACGCAGGGCCTGCGCCAGGTCGACCCGGCCGCGCTGGAGGCCTCCGGCTCGCTCGGCGCGACCAGCTGGCAGCAACTGCGGCAGGTCCAGCTCCCGCTGGCCCGCCCGGCCCTGCTGCTCGCCGTCAACCAGGGCCTCGTCCTGGTCCTCGCCGTCGTCGTCATCGGCGGCCTGGTCGGCGGTGGCGCGCTCGGCTACGACGTCGTCTTCGGCCTCGCCCAGGGCGATCTGGCGACCGGTCTGGTGGCCGGCGCGGCGATCGTCTGCCTCGGCCTGATGCTCGACCGGGTGACCCAGCCCACCGAACGCCGCGTCAAGAAGGGAGCGTGACATGCGATTCCGTACCTCCGCCGCGGTCGCGGCGGTGAGCTCCCTGGCGCTGCTCACCGGCTGCGGTGCCGCCGACATGACCAAGCAGGCCTCGCCCTTCGCCAACGCGCAGGGCGCCAAGACCGTGACCATGTCCGTGCAGTCCTGGGTGGGCGCCCAGGCCAACGTGGCCGTCGCCCAGTACATCCTGGAGCACGAGCTGGGCTACCGCGTCGACACCGTCCAGGTCGACGAGGTGCCCGCCTGGGACGCCCTGAGCCAGGGCCGCGTCGACGCGATCCTGGAGGACTGGGGCCACCCCGAGCAGGAGCAGCGGTACGTCAAGGACAAGAAGACGATCACCGCCGGCGGTGAACTCGGCGTCACCGGCCACATCGGCTGGTTCGTCCCGACGTACCTCGCCAAGCAGCACCCGGACATCACCGACTGGAAGAACCTCAACAAGTACTCGCACCTGTTCCGCACCCCGGAGAGCGGCGACAAGGGCCAGCTGATGGACGGTTCGCCGTCCTACGTCACCAACGACAAGGCGCTGGTGAAGAACCTGAAGCTGGACTACCAGGTGGTGTTCGCGGGGTCCGAGGCCGCGCAGATCACGCAGATGCGGCAGTTCGCCAAGGAGAAGAAGCCCTTCCTCACCTACTGGTACGCGCCGCAGTGGCTCTTCAAGAAGGTCCCGATGACCGAGGTGAAGCTGCCGCCGTACAAGGAGGGCTGCGACGCCGATCCGGAGAAGGTCGCCTGCGCCTATCCGCACACACCGCTGCAGAAGTACCTGAACTCGGGCTTCGCGAAGAACGGCGGCAAGGCGGCGGCCTTCCTGAAGAAGTTCAAGTGGACGACCGAGGACCAGAACGAGGTCTCCCTGATGATCGCCGACAAGAAGATGACGCCGGAGGACGCGGCGAAGAAGTGGGTGGACAGCCACAAGTCCACGTGGAAGAAGTGGCTGTCCTGACCGTCCCTACGGCCGCAGCCCGGCGGCGATCTCCCGCAGCGCGCGGGCGGCCCGCCGCTGGAGCCCCGGCCCGAAGGTGATCCGGGTGGCCCCTCGCGCGCCGAGTTCGGCGGGCGAGGGGCCCTCGCCCGGCACGGCAACGATGTTGATCGGCCCCTGGATGCCGGCCCGCAGCAGCGGCAGCACCTCCGGCGGCGCCTCGATCGGGTAGACGCAGTCTGCGCCCGCGGCCACGTACGACGCGGCCCGCTCGATGGCCTGTTCGGGATCGGCGACCCCGCGGGCGAAGGTGTCCACGCGGGCGTTGACGAAGAGCCGGCCGCCGGCCGCCTCCCGCACCTCCGCCAGCCAGTCGGCGTGCGCCCGCGGATCCTTGAGCACCCCGTCCTCGGAGTCCTCCAGGTTGCAGCCCACCGCCCCGGCCTCCAGCAGCCGCTCCACGAGCTCCTTCGGCGCGAGCCCGTACCCGCCCTCCACGTCCGCCGACACCGGCACGTCGACGGCCCGGACGATCCGGCCGACGGCCGCGAACATCTCGTCGGCGGGGACCTGCCCGTCCTCGTAGCCGAGGGAGGCGGCGACCCCGGCACTGGGCGTGGCGAGCGCCGGGAACCCGGCCTCGGCGAACACCCGGGCGCTGGCCGCGTCCCATGGCCCGGGCAGCACCAGGGGATCGCCGGGCGCTCGGTTGTGGTGCAGGGCGCGGAACATCTCGGCCTTGCTCATGGCGTGTAACCTCCGGGCGGAATCCGGCGGCTGACCATCACCCGGTTCCAGTTGTTGATGGCGACGACCAGGCCGATCAGATGGGCGAGCCCGGCCTCGTCGAAGTGCTTCGCGGCCCGCTCGTACACCTCGTCCGGCACAAAACCGTCCGTCAGCACGGTCACCGCCTCCGTCAGCGCGAGCGCGGCCCGCTCCCGCTCGTCGAAGACGTCCTCGGCCTCCTCCCAGGCCGCCAGCAGATCGAGCTGCTTCTCGCTCACGCCGTGCTCGCGGGCGAGCGCGAGGTGCATGTCGAGGCAGAACGCGCAGTGGTTGAGCTGCGAGGCGCGGATCACCACGAGTTCGGCCAGGGCCGGGTCGCCGAGGCCCTGCTTGGCGGCCTTGCTGAGCGCGGACAGGGCCCGGGCGACCGCGGGGTCCAACAGCCGCGTCCGGGCCGTCACTTGTACTGCCCCGGCTGGTAGTGCCCCGGCGTCATCCGGCAGGTCACCCCGAACCGGTTCCATGCGTTGATCGTCGTGATCGCGGCGATGAGCTGCGCCAGCTCGGCCTCCTCGAAGTGCTTCGCGGCTTTCTCATACACCTCGTCCGGCACGAAACCGTCCGTCAGGACCGTCACGGCCTCCGTCAGCTCCAGGGCCGCGAGCTCCTTCGCGGTGTAGAAGTGCCGCGACTCGTCCCAGGCGCTGAGCTGGAGGATCCGCTCGACGCTCTCGCCCGCCGCGAGGGTGTCCTTGGTGTGCATGTCGATGCAGAAGGCGCAGTGGTTGATCTGGGAGGCGCGGATCTTCACCAGCTCGTACAGCTTGTGGTCGAGGCCCTGCCGGGCGGCGATCTCCAGTCGGACCATCGCCTTGTAGACCTCGGGCGCGTGCTTGGCCCAGTCCAGGCGGGCGGGCTGCTCGGCGGCGTACTCCACGGTCGTCGTGTCGGTCGTGTCATCGCTGTGCGTCGTCGTCATGCCCTCGACCCTAGGAGGAAAGCAGCCCAGGGGTATGGTCCATTTCCATGGCGGATCAATGGGCCACTCTCGGCATCGACCTGCACCTGGAGCCGACCGGCCCGGGCCTGCGCCGGGGGCTGACCGACGCCCTGCGCGAGGCGGTGCGCTCCGGCCGGCTGGCCCCCGGCACCCGGCTGCCCTCCTCCCGCGCGCTCGCCGCCGACCTGGGCATCGCCCGCAACACGGTCGCCGACGCCTACGCCGACCTGGTCGCCGAGGGCTGGCTCACCGCCCGGCAGGGCTCGGGGACCCGGGTCGCGGAGCGGACGGTGGTGCCGCCGGCCGGCACGGCGCCCCACCCCCGCGAACACACCCGCCCCGCGTACGACCTGCGCCCCGGCAGCCCCGACCTCTCGTCCTTCCCGCGCGCGGAGTGGCTCAAGGCGGCCCGCCGCGCCCTCACCGCCGCCCCCTACGACGTGCTGGACTACGGCGACCCCCGTGGCCGTCCCGAGTTGCGCGCCGCGCTCGCCGGCTACCTCTCCCGGGCCCGGGGCGTACGCGCCGACCCCGAACGGATCGTGGTGTGCGCCGGGTTCGGGCACGGCCTGAAGCTGCTCGGCACCGCCCTGCGGGCGCGCGGGGCACGGACGGTCGCCGTCGAGTCGTACGGGCTCGACGCGCACTGGAAACTCCTGGCCGGGTCCGGTCTGCACACGGTCCCGCTGCCCTTCGACCGGCTGGGCACCGACACCGGCGAGCTGTCCGCAGCCGACGCGGTCCTCCTCACCCCCGCCCACCAGTTCCCCATGGGCGTCCCCCTGCACCGCGACCGCCGCGCGGCCGTCGTGGACTGGGCGCGCCGCACCGGCGGGCTGGTGCTGGAGGATGACTACGACGGCGAGTTCCGCTACGACCGTCAGCCCGTGGGCGCGCTCCAGGGCCTGGACCCCGACCGGGTGGTCTACCTCGGCACCGCGAGCAAGTCCCTGGCACCCGGGCTGCGGCTGGCCTGGATGGTGCTGCCGCCGAGCCTCGTGCAGGAGACCGCCGCGGCCAAGGGCTGGATCGACACCTGCGGGGTGCTGGACCAGCTGACCCTGGCCGAGTTCCTCGACGCAGGGGCCTATGACCGCCATGTCCGCGCGACCCGCCTGCGCTACCGGCGCCGCCGCGACGCCCTGGTCGCCGCCGTCGCGGCCCGGGCACCCGAGGCCCGGGTCACCGGCATCGCGGCCGGGCTGCACGTCCTGCTGCGGCTGCCGCCCGGCACCGAGCAGTCGGTGGTCCAGGCGGCGCACTGGCGGGGACTCGCGCTCCACGGACTCGCCCGCTACACCCACCCCGCCGCGCGGGCCGAGCCGGTGGACGCCCTCGTCGTGGGCTACGGGACACCGCCGGACCACGCGTGGTCGGGGGCGCTGGACGCGTTGTGCGCGGTACTGCCCGGATAATCGCGCGAATTCCCTCCGGAATGCCGCTCAACGGATATGGTCGCCCCATGAGCGAAAGCACTTCCCTGCCCCGCGTGGCCCTGAAAAAAATAACACCCGACGTCTCCGCAGCAATGGGCTCCCTGCACGCCGCAGCCGTTTCCGCGGCCCAGGACGCCACACTCGAACCGGAACTGCTGGAACTGGTCAGGATCCGCGCCTCGCAGATCAACGGCTGCGCCTTCTGCATCGACATGCACACCAGGGACGCCCGCGGCCAGGGCGAGACCGAGCGGCGCATCTACGCCCTGAACGCCTGGCGGGAGACGCCGTTCTTCACCGAACGCGAGCGTGCGGCACTGGCGTTGACCGAGGCGGTGACGCTCGTCCACGACGGTCGCGTCCCGGACGCGGTGTACGCCGAGGCGGCCGGCGTCTTCGACGACAGCCAGATCGCGGCGCTCATCTGGTCGGCCACCGTCATCAACGCGTACAACCGGATCGCGATAGCGACGCGCATGGTGCCGAAAAACTGAAAAGCGGCAGGCCGAAGAATGCGCCGGGTCGAATTCGACCCGGCGTCGCCATTTCCTGGCTGTTTCCTCGATTCAGCCGGCCGGCAGCGGCTCCATGAGACCGTCCAGCCAATTCCGCCATTCCCCGGCCCGCTGAGCCGGAGGCACCCGCATCGGCCGCCCGACCCAGCCCGTCACGGGCCGGATCCCGTGCAGCGCGTTCACCAGCCACACCTCACGGCCGTCCAGCTCGGCCACGGTCCGCTCCCGGTGCGCGATCCGGATCCCGGAGCGCAGCGCCCGCTCCTGGACCAGCCCGGACGTCACGCCAGGCAGGAGGGGCAGCCGCGGCGGGGGCAGGCACAGGGTGTCGTCCTCCCACCACAGCACGCCGGCCGTGGCCGACTCCAGCACCGTGCCCGAGGGCGCGATCAGCACCGCCTCCTCCGCGCCCTCGCCGGCCGCCCGGCGCCGCACCCGGGCCAGGGTGTCCAGGTCCGGGCCCTTGCGGCGGGGCACGGTCCGCGGATCGGACTGGCCCGCCGCCCACAGGAGCACCCCCGTGCCGAGCGGCGGAGCGGGCCGGACCAGCAGCCGCAACTCCAGGGAGCCCGCCGCCAGTTCCACCCTCGGGAACCACGCACCCGTGCGCGGCAGCACGGCGGTCATGTCCTGCCAGAACGCCCCGAGCCGACGCGGATCCGGCCCGCCGCAGTCGCCGCAGGCCCGCGCGAACCGCTCCCGGTGCCGGTCATAGGCCCGCACCCGGCCCTCGCGCACCAGCCACGAGTCCGCGACGAGCAGCCGCCCCCCTGGCGCCTGGTCCGCGGCCGGGGCCAGGCCACGGCCGGGCGCCCACGTCCACAGGCCTTCCGCCACCGCCGTTCTTGTCACCGACTGCCTCCTCAGTACTTGCGTCCCGCCACGGCGGGCGCCCCGTGCCGGGGCCCGTACGGCGCGTGCTCCAGCCACGACCCGCACCAGGGCAGCACCGGCGACAGGGCCGCCGCCGCCCGCTGCCCGGCCCGGACGATCCGGCGGCGCGGCCGCAGATGGTCCAGAGCGGCACCGGCGGCGGCACTGTTGAACAGGGCCGCCGCCCGCCGCACCTCGGCGAAGGAGGCGACCGCCTCACCGGTCCCCGCGGCGATCGCCTCGGCGGCGGCCGTCGCGTCCGCGATCCCGCTGTTCATGCCGCGTGCCCCGAACGGGGGGAAGAGATGCGCCGCCTCGCCGGCCAGCAGCACCCGCCGGTGCGGATCGGTGAACGAGGCCGCCACCTTGCGCAGGAAGCGGTACGTCGACACCCACAGGATCCGCTCGCCGTAGCCGTCCCCGACGACCGAGGGCAGCCAGCGCCGTACGGCCTCCTCGGTGCCGTACTCCTCCGGCCGGTCGTCGTCCCGGCACTGGAGGTCGACCTGGAAGCCCCCGGTGAACGGCACCCGCATCACACTGCGCCCGCCCACCCCGGGATGCTCGTAGTGGAAGACCCGCTCCAGCGGCAGCTCCGCGCCCGGCACGTCGGCGACGTCCACGACGACGTGGAAGCCCTCGCCGTGCGTGCCCTCCAGGGCGATGCCCAGCTCCCGCCGGACCGTGGAGCGGGCCCCGTCGGCGGCGATCGCGAACGCGCCGGACCACACCCGGCCGTCCTCACCCGTCAGCCGGACCTCCGTCCCCGTGGTGCGCACGCCCGTCACGCGCGTGCCCCACACGAACTCCACCCCGGCCTGCGCACAGGCCGCCCGCAGGAACCGCTCGGTGTCCGTCTGGCGCAGACTGGTGAACGGCGGCGGACCGGACGGCGGCGGGAACGTGCGGGCGTAGACCTCACGTCCCCGGTAGAGGGTCCGCCTGGTGTGCCAGGTCCGCCCGTACGACGTGATCTCGGTGGCGAGGCCGGGCCGCATCGAGTCCAGCAGGCCGAGGGTCTCGCGGTGCACGAACAGGGCCCGGCTGCCCGGCCGTTCACGGTCCTCCGGCTCCGCCTCCAGCAGGACGGCCGGCAGCCCGTGCGCCCGCAGCGCCAGCGCCGCCGACAGGCCCACGGGACCGGCGCCCACGACCAGGACCGGGGTCATGCCCGGACCCCTTCCCTGAGCATCCGGGCGATCTCCACACGCTTCACCTTCCACGTCGCGGTCATCGGCAGGTCCTCGAACCGCCACTGCCGCGGCTCGGCCATCGCCGGCAGCCCTGCCGTCGCCCGCCGCCAGCGCTCCGGGTCCAGGGGCCGCTCGCCGCGCACGCACACCACCGGCACCGGCTCCCGGTCCGCACCCGGCACGATGACGACCTCGCGCAGCTCCTCCAGCCGGGACATCAGCGCGTCCTCCACCTCCAGATTGCTGTGCACGGCGTCGATCTGGTCCACCTCGCGGTCGATCAGGTACAGCGCGCCCAGACGGCTCCGGTAGCCCATGTCGCCCATCTCCCACCAGCCGTCGGTGAGCTGACGGTCGTAGCGCTCCGGCATGCCGAGGTAGGTGAGGATCCGGCCCCGGGTACGGGCCTCGATCCGGCCCGGGGTGCCGGGCGGGACCCGCCCGCCCCCGGCGCCGGTGACCCGGACCCGGGTGAAGCCGGGTATCCCGAACCCGACCCGGCGCCCGTCCGCGCGGGCCGCGCTGCGCCGCGTCACCACCTGGAACGCCACCGGGCCCGTCTCGCTCTGCCCGTACAGCTGGACCAGCCAGGGCGTCCGGCGCCGCGAGGCGCCCAGCAGCCGCCGGACGGTACGCGGATGGATCGCGTCGAACGTGGAGCCGTACGCCCGCACCCGGGACAGCGGGGCACCGGGCGCGTCGGCCAGCTCCTCCCACAGCACGAACGTGTTGGGGTGCGTCTCCACGATGCCGGGCCGGTGCCGGACCAGCAGCGGGCCCACCGCGGCCGGATCCGGGTCGGTGATCAGCACCAGCGGGCTGCCGAAGTGCAGCAGGACGCCGAGCAGATGGTAGAACCGCGAGTGCACGAACGACATGTGCAGCGCCGCCGGCTCGCCCCGCGCGGGCCAGCCCATCGCCTGCTGCGGCACCAGCCGGTTCCACATGGTGTGCGCGCAGTGCACGGCCAGTTTGGGGACGCCGGTCGTGCCCGAGCTGTGGGTGATCAGCGCGGGTTCGCGGGGGTGCAGCCGGACCGGCGGGGGAGGCTCGGCGCCGGCGTACTTCGCCAGGGGCTCCGCCCCGGCCGCGTCGTCCACGCAGAGCGTCCGCCGCACCAGCCCGGACAGGGCGAGCTCCCGCAGACCGTCCAGCGTGGCGCCGTCGGTGATCAGCCAGGGCCGGCGCAGCCGCTGAAGGAGCTGCCCGGCGACCCCGGGAGCCAGCGCGGGCGACAGCAGCACCGGCACGGCTCCGATACGGGAGACCGCGCAGGTCAGCAGCATGATGTCGACGTTGTCCGCCTTGTGTACGACGACCTGCTCCGACGGCCGCACCCCGGCCTCCCACAGCCGGCCGGACAGGTCCTCGACCAGGTCGGCCAGCACGGTGTAGCTCAGGTCGACCCCGAGGGCCGGGGCGACGTCCAGCGGCCGGTCCAGGGTGACGAAGACGGCCCCGTGCCGGTCGGCCGCACGCCGGAACACCGGTCCCAGATAGAAGCCGCGGTCGGTGAACAGGGATGCTCGCATGCGGTCGTTCCTCTCTGCGGGGCTCACCAGGCGCCCCGTCGCACCAGATGGCGGCGCAGCTTCCCGGTCGGGGTGCGCGGCAGCGACGGGACGAAGCTGACGCTGCGGGGGACCTTGAACGCGGCGAGGCTCTCCCGCGCCAGGCCGATGAGTTCGTCCGCCAGGCCGTCCCGCACCGGCTCGGCGGGGACCACGAAGGCCCGCAGCCGGCTCGCGCCCTGCCCGTCGGGCACGGCCGCGACCACCACCTCCCGCACCGCCGGATGGCGGCGCAGCACGGCCTCCACCTCCAGCGGCGCGACGGTGATGCCGCCGACCATCTCCATGTCGTCGGCCCGGCCCAGATGCCGGAAGGAGCCGTCCGGTTCGCGGCACGCCCGGTCGCGGGTGGCCAGCCAGCCGCCGACCAGGGTCCTGGCGGTCTCCTCGGGCCGGTTCAGATAGCCGGGCGTCACCGTCGGCCCGCGCACCCACATCTCGCCCGCCTCGCCGTCCGGCACCGGGTGGCCGTCCCGGTCCCGCAGCTCCACCTCGAAGCCGGGCACGGGGCGGCCGACGGTGCCCGGGTGGTTGTGGGCGAAGCCGTTGGCGCAGAACGCGTGACCGGCCTCCGTGGAGCCGATCTGCTCCAGCACGGGCGCGCCGAGCAGCGCGGTCACCTGCTGGGCGAGCTCCTCCGGCAGCCCCTCGCCGGCCGACACCGCGGCCCGCACCGAGGCGAAGCAGCCCTCGTGCCCGTGGCCCCGCCCGGCCACCAGCGCGGCGTACGCGGACGGCACGGAGTACAGCAGCGTCACCCGGTGGCGGGCGACGAGTTCGTCGATGGTCGCCGGGGTGGGGCGCCGGTCCACCAGCACCGCGGACGAGCCGGAGAACAGCGGGAAGACGAAGGCGTTGCCGAAGCCGTAGGCGAAGAACAGCTTCGACACCGACAGGGTGACGTCCTCCGCGGTGATCCGCAGCACCCGCCGGCCGACGAGGTCGTGGTACGTCCGTGGGTCGCCGTGCGTGTGCACGACGCCCTTGGGGCGGCCCGTGGTGCCGGAGGTGTACTGGACGTAGAGCGGGGTGTGCGCGTCGGCCTGGTGGGCGGGCGCGGGCTCGGCGGCGGGGGCGAGCGCCATGAGCTGGTCGGCGCCCAGACGGGCCCGTCCGGGGAACCGCTCCTCCAGGCCCGGCCCCGTCACACAGAGCACGGCCCCGGTGTCCTTCCCCAGGAACGTGTGGTCGGCCGCGGGGAGTTCGGGGTTGACCAGGACCGCGACGGCGCCGAGACGGGCGGTGGCGAGGAAGGCCGTCACCCAGGCGAGGGAGTCGGGCAGCGCCAGCAGCACCCGGTCCCCGGGGCGTACCCCGTGTCCGGCGAGCACGGTGGCGGCCCGGGCCGCGAGGCCGTGCACCTCGCCGTGGGTCCAGGCCCGGTGCCCCTGGTGGAAGGCGGTCCGCCCGCCCCACCCACGCCGCTCGGCGAGATCCGCGAGCTGGGCCGCGAGGTTCCCGGGCGCCTCGGCCTCGAAGGGATGCGGCGCGACCTGCGGACTGGTCATCGCCGGGCCTCCCCGTCCGCCCCGGCCCGGTCACCCGGCGGGGCCTGCCGCCGGACCCGGTCGGCCGTGTGCTGGTGCAGGGCCCGCATCGGGGCCGCGGTCTTCAGCAGCATCTCCTCGTACTCCGCGTCCGGATCGGAGCCGAGGACGATCGCCCCGCCCGCGCCGAGATGCATCTGGCCGTCGGCGAACACGGCGGTACGGATGACGATGCTGAGATCCGCGCCGCCGCCGCACCCGAAGTAACCGAGGGCGCCCGAGTACACGCCCCGGGCCTCGGACTCCAGCGAGTCGATGATCTCCAGCGTGCGCAGCTTCGGCGCGCCGGTCATCGAGCCGCCGGGGAAACAGGCCCGGACACAGTCCACCGCGTCCGTGTCCGCCCGGAGCCTGCCCCGCACGGTCGAGACGAGCTGGTGCACGGTGGCGTACGTCTCCGTGGCCATGAGCTTGGAGACCCGCACCGAGCCCGTCCGGCAGACCCGTCCCAGATCGTTGCGGAGCAGATCGACGATCATCAGGTTCTCGGCCCTGGTCTTGGCGTCCGACGCCAGCGCGTCCCGCAGCCGGGCGTCCTCCTCCGGCCCGTCGCCCCTGGGCGCGGTCCCCTTGACGGGCCTGGCCTCGGCGGTGCCGTCCCGCCCGATCCGCAGGAACCGCTCGGGCGAGGACCCGGCCACCTCCAGTTCCCCGAACCTCAGGAACGCCGCGTACGGGGCCGGGTTGTCGCGGCGCAGCGTCCGGTAGAACTCCAGCGCGTCGGGCGGTGCGGGCAACCGGGCGGCGTTGGTCAGGCAGACCTCGTAACTGGTGCCCGCGCGCAACTCCCGCTTGCACGCCTCGATGTCCGCGAGGTATGTCGCCCGGTCGCGCACCAGCCACGGCTCGGCGGCGCCGGGGTCCGCCGGGGCCGGCGGCACGGGCAGGGGCGGCCGCTCCGTCGCCACGCAGGTGAGGTCGGCCAGGGCGCTCTCCAGCCAGTCGGCGGCCTCCCGAGCGGCCTGCGGGGTGTCCTCCGCGAGGCAGACGGCGTACGTGAAGCCCTCCTGGTGGTCCACCGCGATCACCCGGTCGGCGAACAGCCAGGCGGCGTCCGGGACGGGGGAGCGGTGCCGGTTGGGCGACCCGCAGTCCGCCTTCACCTCGTAGCCGAAGTAGCCGACGTACCCTCCGGTGAAGTCGAACGGCAGCCCGGTCGCGTCCACACGGCGGTTGCTCAACTGCCGCTTGAGATAGTCGAAGACACTGGCCGCGACCTTCCTCACCGGCCGGCCGGCCCGCTCTATCGCACAGCGCCCGCTGTCGACGTCGTACCGCACGAACTCGGCGAGCGGCCCGCTGCCGTCCCCGAAGAACGAGAACCGCGAACGCCCCGGCTCCACGAGCGAACTGTCCAGCCAGAACGCCCGCGAGGCTCCCGCGTACATCCGCCCGAAGGCCGCCTCGACATCCACGGCCCCGACGATCCGCCGACTGTGCAGCCGATACCCGACGCGGTGGGGGCGACGGGGCCGGGGGATGGTGGCGGCGGGAGGGGCGAGAGCGGCGTCGGAGGGGACGGAGTCCCTGACCGCCCCGCCCTCGCCACGCGCCTGACGCCCTGCGTACCGCCCACCCTCACGACCCATCCCACCGGACGGGCCGGCCCCACCGGAGGACCCAGCCTCTGCGTACGAACCGGCCGCGGAGAACCGGCCGGACCCGGCGGACGGACGGGCTTCGGAGGCAGACGCGGTCCCGGCGGACGGCGCTGCCCCGTCGGCTGTTCCGGCCGCGTCGGCCATCCCGGCCCCGCCGGAGGGCACAGCGTGGGCGGATGAACTGGTGTCGGCGGACGGATCGGCCGCGCCGGATCGACGTGGTGGGGTGCATGGACCGGCTTGGGAGGCAGACGCGGTCCCGGCGGACGGCGCTGCCCCGTCGGCTGTTCCGGCCGCGTCGGCCATCCCGGCCCCGCCGGAGGGCACAGCGTCGGCGGACGCACGGGCCCCCGCGGACGACACGGCCCCTCCGGACGGCACACCCCCGCCCGACCACCCTTCCCCAGCGGAAGGCACACCTCCGCCCGACCACCCGCCCCCGTCGGCAGACGCAGCCACAGCCACCCCGGCCCCCGGGATCACCGCCGCCCGGGCCGCAGCCGCAGCCGCAGGCCGACGGGCCGCTGTCGGTGGCAAAGACACCCCCGCCTCGCACTCCGGTACCGCCACCCGGCGTCGGACCGCCTCCGGTGACCAGGACGGCACCGCCGTGTTCTTCGTGCGCAGCTTGCCGGCCCGCTTCGCGGTGAGGTTGCGGAAGTTCACGAGCATGCGATGGCCGAACTCCGTGAGGACGGACTCCGGGTGGAACTGCACGCCCCACAGCGGCCGGGTGCGGTGCCGCAGGCCCATCAGGACGCCGTCCTCCGCCCAGGCCGTGGCCTCCAGCGTCTCCGGCAGCGGTTCGCGCACGGACAGCGAGTGGTAGCGGACGGCGGTGAAGTTCTGCGGCAGGCCCTGGAACAGGTCACGCTCGTCATGCCGGATCGTGGAGAGATGCCCGTGCCGCGGCACCGGCGCGGGCCCCACCACCCCCCGCTCCCCGAGCGCGATCCCCTGATGGCCGAGACACACGCCGAGCACCGGAACCGGGGAGGTCGCGACCAGCCTGGCCGTGATGCCGAAGTCACGCGCGTCCGCCGGGTGTCCGGGCCCCGGGGACACCACCAGGTTGTCGAACTCCCGGAGATCCGGCACCCCGTCGACGGCGGCGTCGTTGCGGACGACCACCGGCTCCTCGCCGTTGACCTCGGCGATCAGCTGGAACAGGTTGTACGTGTACGAGTCGTAATTGTCGATGAGCAGGGTCTTCACCCGCCCACCTCCCTCTGTTCGTTCGCGGGCCTACACGGCCCGGCGTTTGTGCCGGCCGCGGAGCGCCTGGAGCGACGGGTACAGCCATTTCCTGAAGAAACGCTGGAGCCGCGGCATGAGAATCCAGGTGACAAGGGCCGTCACGCACAGGCATAACAACAACGTGCGGATCAGCGCATTGAGGTCACCGAGATAGGGAAGCACCGTCAGATTGAACAGGAGCACCGGCGGAAAAACCGCGCTCATATTCACGAACCACAGTTTCCATTTCGACGGCGGAGCCGGCGGCGCGGGTGTCAGAGTCTGCGCCTCGAACCAGGCCCGGGCCCCCCGCACCCGCCTGCGCGCCGCCTCCTGGGCGAGTCCGTCCAGCCGGGCGTCCCACTGTGCCCGGGAGGGCGAATTCTCCCAGGCCAGGGCCGAACCCTCGCTGGCGAAGCGATAGACGACATGCCACTCCGCCCCTCCGTCGACAAGTACCCCACCCCCCAGAAACCCCGGTTGCCGCGCGGTCGCGCCCAGCATGGCCCACCCCCAGGAGTGGAAGTCGGCCGCACGGCCCGGCGTCACGCGATAGGCCACGGTGACCGTGACGGGATTACTGGTCACGCCGTCCCATACGGAAAGCGGTTCACTCGCGTTCAAGATTCAACAAACAATTTTCCGATCGTCCGGAACGTGAAGCTTTTCAGCAGGTGGGAAACACCGGGACCTCCGGTCCCTCGCCCCGCTCGGCCGGCGCCTCCCCGAACCGCGCCAGCGCCAGCGCCCCGGCCACCGCCACCGGGAAACCGAGCACCGCCGGCCAGCCCAGCCCGGGCCGCGTACGGTCCCCGAGCCACACCACGCCGATCAGTGCGGGCGCCACCGTCTCCCCGAGAACCAGCGCGGCGGTCGCGGTGGTCACCGACCCCCGCTGGAGGGCGGAGGTCAGCAACAGGAACGCGGCCCCGCCGCCGAGCAGCAGCGCGTACACCGCCGGGTTCGTGACGAGCGCACCGGGCGTCAGCCGGTCGATCAGCCGCACCGCCACCTCCACCACCCCGAACCCCAGCCCGGCACCCAGGCCGAGCGCGAGCGCCCGCCCCCGCTCCGGCAGCCGCCCTCCCACCGCCCCGAGCAGCAGCACCCCGCCCGCCGCCGCCGGCATCGCCCACTTCAACCAGACCGGCCCGCCCTCGTCGCCCTCCGCCCCGGACGCCGCCCCCAGCAGCGCGAGCCCGGCGCACACCACCCCCACCGCCGACCACTCCATGCGGCTCAGCCGCACCCTGAGCAGCCACGCCGCCACCACGGCCGTCACGGCGAGACTCGCGGCCAGCGCCGCCCCCACGGCGTAGATCGGCACCGACCGCAGCGCGACGATCTGGAGCAGGAACCCGAGCCCGTCCACCCCGAGCCCGAGCAGATACCGCCACTGCCGCAGCGCCCGCCACAACAGCGCCACGTCCCCGCCGGGACCGCTCGCCACCGCCCGCGCGGCCATCGCCTGCAGCACCGTCGCCGTACCGAAGCAGACCGCCGCGCCAAGGGCGCACACCATTCCAAAAATCACAAAA
This sequence comes from Streptomyces africanus, assembly GCF_030816955.1. Taxonomy (NCBI): domain Bacteria; kingdom Bacillati; phylum Actinomycetota; class Actinomycetes; order Kitasatosporales; family Streptomycetaceae; genus Streptomyces; species Streptomyces africanus. The sequence goes on from NZ_JAUSYP010000001.1 coordinate 5,437,663, forward strand.
CGACAGTAGGTGAGGGGGTGTGAGCCCGGGGGTCCTGCGCGCCCGTTCACACCGGTCTCTAGGCTGAACCCTCGGCAGTGCATGACAGGAACACGCAGTACACGACGGGGACACGGGGAGACACGCACATGGCTGAAACACGGCGACGACTGCGCTCGAGCACGGTGGTGCTGGGCGGCATGGGCGTCCTCGCGGCGGCCCTGTCCGCCTGCGGCTCCGACCCGGACCGCCGCTGCGTGGACCGGGACAGCTACGACTACATCAACGGCTACAAGATCGTCGCCGACAAGAACTGCACGTCCGGATCCTCGTCCTCCTCCTACGGCAAGGGCCGCAAGAAGACCGGCAAGACCAAGGGCACGAACGCCGACTGGTACTACGACGCCGACGTCAGCGGCCGCTACGCCGACAACGGCACCTTCAGCCGCAGCGAGGCCGTCGACCGGGGCGGCTTCGGCTGCTCGGGTTCCGGCAGCGGCGGCGGCTGACCGGGGTCGTACGCACATGGAACGCCGCACCATCACCCCCCGCCCCGGCTGGCAGCAGACCGTCGAGGAACAGGGCCTGATCTACCCCCTCACCCGCTACCCCGACGACTCCCTGCGCCCCTACTGGGACGAGAGCGCCTACTACGCCTTCACTCTCCCGGAGGTCGAGGCCCTGGAAGAGGTCGTCGAGGAGCTCCACGGCATGTGCCTGGCGGCGGCCGACCACATCGTCGCGGAGGACCGTTTCGCGGACCTGGGCATCACCGACCCCCGCGTGGCCCGCACGGTCGCCGAGTCCTGGCACCGGCGCGCCGAACTCCCCTCCGTCTACGGCCGTTTCGACCTCCGCTACGACGGCACCGGCCCGGCCAAACTCCTGGAGTACAACGCCGACACCCCCACCTCGCTGGTGGAGGCCGCATCCCCCCAGTGGTTCTGGATGGAGGACCGCTTCCCCGGCGCCGACCAGTGGAACTCCCTCCACGAACGCCTGATCGACGCCTGGCGGAAACAGGCCGCCCTCCTCCCGCCGGGCAGCCCCCTGTACTTCGCGTACTCCTCCGCCGACGAACTCGGCGAGGACATGATGACGGTCGCCTACCTCAAGGAAACCGCCGAGCAAGCCGGTCTGGACACCGACTGGATCGCCATGGAGGAGATCGGCTGGGACCGCCTCTCCGGCCGCTTCGTCGACAACCGCCTCCGCTTCATCCGCAGCATCTTCAAGCTCTACCCCTGGGAGTGGCTCACCACCGACCGCTTCGCCGATCACGTCCTGGACACCCTCGACAACGGCGGCGGCACGGGCACGACCCTCTGGATCGAGCCGGCCTGGAAAATGCTCCTCAGCAACAAGGCCCTGCTGGCGATCCTCTGGGACCTCTACCCCGACCACCCCAACCTCCTCCCGGCGTACCTGGACGGCCCCCGGGACCTGTCCACGAACGGCTGGGCGGCCAAGCCCCTCCTGGGCCGAGAGGGTGCGGGCGTCACGATCCACGAGCCCGGCTCCCCTCCCGCCCTCCGCGACGAACCGTGCTGCTACCAGCAACTGGCCCCGCTCCCCGACTTCGACGGCAACCGCGTGGTCCTGGGCGCGTGGGTCGTGGAGAACGAGTCGGCGGGCCTGGGCATCCGTGAGAGCTCGGGCTTGATCACGGACGAATACGCCCGCTTCCTGCCGCACGTGATCCTTTAGAACTCCCACGGGCATCGGAGAGCGATCAGCTGCACTGGCTTGATCGCATCGCTCGCCCGCCATGGGCGTCTCCTCACAGACAACCCACAGACTCCCCGCCCCCGTCCTAGGTGACGCGAGAGGCGCCCGGGACCGACGGGACGTCTGCGCACGGGGTTTTGAGGAGAGGATCATTGATCCGTGCCCGGCGAATATGTGTGACCGCCGTGGCGGTGCTGGCGGCCCTGGCGGGCTCGCCCGGACTGGCACAGGCGGAACAGCCCCACGCACCGGGGATGTTGAGCGCGGCGGACGACAACCCACTTCCGCCGGGGTGGCGGATCGACGGGGAGGGCGGGGCGCGTGAGCTGGTCTGGCGTGCGCCGAAGGCCGTGCCGATGGGGGACGCGCGGGTCGAGTTCCGTACCGGGGACCGGCTGCTCGGGGTGCCGAAGCCGGCGAGGGACGGGCGGACCTTCCGGCTCGCCGTCGGCGAGGCGCGGTCCGAGCAGCTGACGGACCTTCATGTGACGGCCGCGGGGCGCCGGCTGGACGCGGCGGCCGACGACACGCACAGGTCCGGCTCGCGCGTGGCACGGACGCCCGCGCAGGCGCCGGCGAACGGCGTCGACCCGGGCAAACCCGGCTCGTACCGCACGGTCACCGGGCAGTACGACCTCGCCCCGGTGCGCCTGCCCGGGTACGCCGCTCCGGTGGAGATGACCGCCAAGGTGGTGGCGCCGAAGGGTGCCACCGGCAGCCGGCCGCTCGCGCTGTTCCTGCACGGCCGCCACGGCACCTGCTACAAGCCGGGCTCCGAGGACGACGTGACCGGCGACTGGCCCTGTGCGGACGGCTACAAGCCGATCCCGAGCCACCTGGGCTATCTGCGCGACCAGCGACTGCTGGCCTCCCAGGGCTATGTGACGGTGTCGATCTCGGCGAACGGCATCAACGCCCAGGACTGGGAGGCCGAGGACGCCGGCGCGCAGGCGCGTTCCTCGCTGGTACGGCAGCACCTCGCCCGCTGGGCCGACTGGGCCGCCCATCGCTCTTCCGCCCCGGCCGTCGTACGCAAGGCGGCGAAGGCGGACCTCTCCCATGTCCTGCTCGTCGGCCACTCGCGCGGTGGCGAGGGCGTCAACCGGGCCGCCATGGACAGCCTCTACCCGCCGCCGGCCGCCGAGGACGGCTACCGGGGCCCGGTGCGCTGGAAGGTGCGCGGGACCGTGCTCATCGGACCGACGATCTTCGGTCAGAATCCAGTCGCCGACGTGCCGTCCGTGACGCTGCTGCCGGGCTGCGACGGCGACGTGTCGGACCTGCAGGGCGAGGACTTCGTCGACGGCACCCGGGGGATCAGCCGGGGCACCGCGCTGCACAGCGCGGTCTACATGGTCGGCGCCAACCACAACTACTTCAACAGCGAGTGGACCCCGGGCGAGGCCGTCGCACCGGCCAGGGACGACTTCGGGACCGACCCGGAGCAGCCGGACCCGGTGTGCTCGCCGGGTGCCGCGACCCGGCTGACCGCCGCCCAGCAGCACAAGGCGGGCGCCACGTACATCGCCGCCGCGGCCCGGCTCTTCCTCGCCGGTGACGATCGGGTGCTTCCGCTGCTCGACGGTTCCGGCAAGCGGGCCCCGTCCGCGGACCCGGCCCGGGTGCTGACCCACGCGGTCGGCGGCCGCCGCAGCGGTGGCTTCCTGCCGGACGGCGGGGCGAAGGTGACCGGCGCCCGGCTGTGCTCGGCGATCGACCCCGACCCGGCCGTGGCCTGTCTGGACCCCAAGACCCCCGGAGCGTCACCGCACTTCGCGTCGTGGGAGACGGAACAGGAGACCGGCCGCGGCGCGGTGGGCCTGAAGTGGTCCGCGCCGGGCCGGGCCGCGCGTCTCACTCCGGCCGAGCCGCTCTCCCTCCGCGGCTCCCAGAAGCTCGCGCTCCGGCTCTTCGTACCGCCGAACACGACCGGCACGAAGTTCGACGTGTCCGTCACCGACTCCGCCAACCGTCGGGTGACGCTGGGCTCGGTCCGGGCGGACGGGCTCCCGGGCTCCGCGAACACCGCCTCCTACTGGGCTCAGGAGCTGCGCGTCCCGCTGTCGGCAGCGACCCGGGCCGGGCTCGATCTCAAGCGCGTCAAGTCCCTTGAGCTGACGCCCCGTTCGCGGTCCGGGCGGGCCTGGCTGATGGACGCCTGGGGCTGGACGCCCGGCACTTCGGCGGTGAAGGCGGCCGCACTGCCGCGTGTCGACGTGGGCCGCACGATCGTCAAGGAGGGCGACTCGGGCACCCGCACCTACCGGATCCCGGTCGAGCTCTCCGGGCACGGCAGCGGGCAGGTCCGCGTGTACGTGCTCGACCCGGACAGCGGCAGGGCCGAGAACCGCCTCGTGACCGTACGGCCCGGCAGCAAGGCGATCGACGTGCCGGTCGAGGTGAAGGGCGACACGGTCTACGGCGACGACGTGGAGCACGACATCGCCGTCAAGGCCGTCCGGGGCGCCGTCGTCGGCAAGCACCGGGGCGGGCTCACCGTCGAGAACGACGACCCCGAGCCGGTGATCACCCTGTCGCCGGTCGCGGACCGGGTGACCGAGGGACAGACGCTGACCTGGCGGTTGTCCGTGGACGCGCCCGCGGCGGTGGACCTCTGGGAGCCGGTGCGGGTGCTTCCGGTCACCGAGGGCGCCGAGCTGTCCACCAAGGACGTGGACCCGCAGTGGCTCCAGGACTGGTCCGGTGACGTGCCCGACCCCGAGCGTCCGCTGTCCGACGCGAACCTGTGGGTGTGGCTGAACATCCCGCCCGGGAGCACCGGCGTGGACTTCGTCGTGCCGACCGTGCGGGACCAGGTGGCCGAGCCGGCCGAGTCGATGCGCCTCGCACTGACCGACAGGAACGCCGAGCCGCTGCCCGGCAGGCCGGTGCTGACGGGGACGGTCCTCGACAAGCCGTGAGCACGAGGTACGAGGGTTCGTGAGCACCCTGTTGTGCGGGGCCCGGTCCGTCCGGGCCCCGCACAACCGCGAGACAAGCCACAACGACGCCCCCACCCGGCACCGACGCCCACCCGGCAGATGCTCCCCCGCCCCCTCACCCGGTAGGCTGATCGCCGGGCCGTGACTGGCGCGCTGGGATGGATGAACCATCGGGGAGCGGCCCAGCCGATGAGGGCCGTGCGCCTGGGCCGTACCGTGAACGCTGAACGCAACGTCCGGAGGTCCCCCATGCCAGCCGAGCCCCTCTCCACCGCTTCCACCGCCTACCGCGCCGCCCTCGACGTCATCCGCGCCGTCGAACCCCGCGTAGCGGACGCCATCGGCCAGGAGGTCGCCGACCAGCGCGAGATGCTCAAGCTGATCGCCTCGGAGAACTACGCCTCCCCGGCCACGCTGCTGGCGATGGGCAACTGGTTCAGCGACAAGTACGCCGAGGGCACCATCGGCCGCCGCTTCTACGCCGGCTGCCGCAACGTCGACACCGTCGAGTCCCTCGCCGCCGAGCACGCCAAGGAACTCTTCGGCGCCCGCCACGCCTACGTCCAGCCGCACTCCGGCATCGACGCCAACCTCGTCGCCTTCTGGTCGGTCCTCGCCCAGCGCGTCGAGGTCCCCGCCCTGGAGAAGGCCGGCGTCCGCCAGGTCAACGACCTCTCCGAGGCCGACTGGGCCGAGCTGCGCCGCGCTTTCGGCAACCAGCGCATGCTCGGCATGTCCCTGGACGCCGGCGGCCACCTCACCCACGGCTTCCGCCCGAACATCTCCGGCAAGATGTTCGACCAGCGCTCCTACGGCACGGACCCGGCCACCGGCCTCATCGACTACGAGGCCCTGCGCGCCTCGGCCCGCGAGTTCAAGCCGCTGATCATCGTCGCGGGCTACTCGGCCTACCCCCGTCTGGTGAACTTCCGGATCATGCGCGAGATCGCCGACGAGGTCGGCGCGACGCTCATGGTCGACATGGCGCACTTCGCCGGCCTGGTCGCGGGCAAGGTGCTCACCGGTGACTTCGACCCGGTCCCGCACGCGCAGATCGTGACGACGACCACCCACAAGTCCCTGCGCGGCCCGCGCGGCGGCATGGTCCTGTGCGACGACTCGCTCAAGGACCAGGTCGACCGCGGCTGCCCGATGGTCCTCGGCGGCCCGCTCCCGCACGTCATGGCCGCCAAGGCGGTCGCCTTCGCCGAAGCCCGCCAGGAGTCCTTCCGCGACTACGCCCAGCGCATCGTCGACAACTCCCGCGCCCTGGCCGAAGGCCTGATGCGCCGCGGCGCGACCCTGGTGACCGGCGGCACGGACAACCACCTGAACCTGATCGACGTCGCTTCCTCCTACGGCCTCACCGGCCGCCAGGCCGAGGCCGCGCTGCTCGACTCGGGCATCGTCACCAACCGCAACGCGATCCCCGCCGACCCGAACGGCGCCTGGTACACCTCCGGCATCCGCATCGGCACCCCGGCCCTGACCACCCGCGGCCTCGGCACGGCGGAGATGGACGAGGTCGCCGGCCTGATCGACCGCGTCCTCACCACCACGGAGCCGGGCACGACCAAGTCGGGCGCCCCCTCCAAGGCGGCCCACGTCCTCGACGCGAAGATCGCCGACGAGATCAGCCACCGCGCGACGGACCTGGTGGCGGCCTTCCCGCTGTACCCGGAGATCGACCTCGGCTGACGAACGCCGTCAGGGGCAGCGTCCCCAGGGGCGCGGGGAACTGCGCGACCGGCCCCCGCCGGCCCGCAGTTCCCCACGACCCGAATCACCCGAGCTCTCTGAGACAATGATGAACATGGCCAACGACCGACCCCGCGTGCTCTCCGGTATCCAGCCCACCGCCGGCTCGTTCCACCTCGGCAACTACCTCGGCGCCGTCCGCCAGTGGGTGGCCCTCCAGGAGACCCACGACGCGTTCTACATGGTCGTCGACCTGCACGCGATCACCATCCCGCAGGACCCGAAGGACCTGCGGGCGAACACGCGCCTGGCCGCCGCCCAGCTGCTCGCCGCGGGGCTGGACCCGGACCGCTGCACGCTCTTCGTCCAGAGCCACGTCCCCGAGCACGCCCAGCTCGCCTGGGTCATGAACTGCCTCACCGGCTTCGGCGAGGCCGGCCGGATGACCCAGTTCAAGGACAAGGCCGCCAAGCAGGGCGCCGAGCGCGCCTCCGTCGGCCTGTTCACGTACCCGATCCTCCAGGTCGCGGACATCCTCCTCTACCAGGCGCACGAGGTCCCGGTCGGCGAGGACCAGCGCCAGCACGTCGAGCTCACCCGCGACCTCGCCGAGCGCTTCAACGGCCGTTTCGGCCAGACCTTCACCGTCCCGAAGCCGTACATCCTGCGGGAGACGGCGAAGATCTACGACCTTCAGGACCCGTCGATCAAGATGAGCAAGTCGGCGTCCACGCCGAAGGGCCTGATCAACCTCCTCGACGAGCCGAAGGCCACCGCGAAGAAGGTCAAGAGCGCGGTCACCGACACGGACACGGTGATCCGCTACGACGCCGAGAACAAGCCGGGCATCAGCAACCTCCTCACGATCTACTCGACCCTCACCGGCGAGACCATCGGCGAGCTGGAGGAGAAGTACACCGGCAAGATGTACGGCGCGCTCAAGACCGACCTCGCCGAGGTCATGATCGAGTTCGTGACGCCGTTCCGGGCGCGCACCCAGCAGTACCTGGACGACCCGGAGACGCTCGACTCGATCCTGGCCAAGGGCGCCGAGAAGGCCCGCGCCGTCGCCGCGGAGACCCTCGCCCACGCGTACGACAAGGTCGGCTTCCTGCCCGCCAAGCACTGAACCCGCTCCCGCGCGCAGCCGTACCACCGCACAGCGCTGTACATCACGTCGGTTGCGCCTGCCTGGAACCGGGTCGTGGCCGTACAGTCGATAACCGGGTGGTCGTATCAGCGACCCGCACACCAAAACGACAGGAGACGACGTGGGGACCGTAACGATCGGTGTCTCGATCGCGGTCCCGGAGCCTCACGGCAGCGAGCTCCAGCAGCTGCGCGCGGGCTTCGGCGACGCCTCGGCTCACGGCATCCCCACGCACGTCACCCTGCTGCCGCCGACGGAGATCGACGAGTCCGCCCTGCCGACCGTCGAGGCGCATCTCGCCGAGGTCGCCGCGGCCGGCCGGCCGTTCCCGATGCGGCTGTCGGGGACCGGCACGTTCCGGCCCCTGTCCCCGGTCGTCTTCGTCCAGGTCGTCTCGGGTGCGGAGGCCTGCACGCGGCTTCAGGAGCAGGTCCGCGACCCCGCCGGGCCGGTCGCACGCGAACTGCAGTTCCCGTACCACCCCCACGTCACCGTGGCGCACGGCATCGAGGACGCGGCGATGGACCGCGCCTTCGAGGAACTCGCCGGCTACGAGGCCGAGTGGCCGTGCACCGGCTTCGCCCTCTACGAGCAGGGCGCCGACGGCGTCTGGCGCAAGCTCCGCGAGTTCCCCTTCGGCGGCCCGGTCGTCCCGCCCCAGGCCGGACACGTGGAGCGCGGCTCGGTCCCGACCTGGTGATCCGCCCGTAGGTCAGATCGGCAGCCGCCGGAACACCCCGCGCGGCAGGTGCCGCAGCGCCGCCATCACCACGCGCAGCGCGCCCGGCACCCACACCGTCTCCGAGCGGCGCCGCAGCCCCAGCTCGACGGCCGTCGCCACCGCCTCGGGCGTGGTCGCCAGTGGCGCCTCGGGCAGCCCGGCGGTCATCCGCGTCCGCACGAACCCGGGGCGGACGACCATGACGTGCACGCCCGTGCCGTACAGCGCGTCGCCCAGCCCCTGCGCGAAGGCGTCGAGGCCGGCCTTGCTGGAGCCGTAGATGAAGTTGGCGCGGCGGGCCCGCTCGCCCGCGACGGAGGACATCACGACCAGCGATCCGTGCCCCTGGGACTGGAGCGAGCGGGCGCACACCAGGCCCGCCGAGACCGCGCCGGTGTAGTTGGTCTGCGCGACCCGCACCGCCGCCTCCGGGTCCCGCTCGTCGCGGGCCTGGTCGCCGAGGAGGCCGAAGGCGAGCAGCACCATGTCGACGTCGCCCTCGGCGAAGACCTTGCCGAGCACGGCCTCGTGGGAGGTGGGGTCGAGCGCGTCGAAGGCGACGGTGTGCACGTCCGCCCCCAGCCCGCGCAACTGCCCGGCGGCCTCCTCCAGGGCGGGCGACGGGCGGCCGGCCAGCCAGACCGTGCGGGTGCGGCGGGCGATCAGCCGGCGGGCGGTGGCCAGCGCGATCTCCGACGTACCGCCGAGGACGAGCAGGGACTGGGGGAGACCGAAGGCGTCCTTCATGACAGCTCCTAGGGATCGCTCAGAGATGGAGGCGGCGGGCCAGGTCGGACACGAACACCCCGTGCGGGTCCAGCTCGGCGCGCAGGGCGCGGAAGTCGTCCAGCCGCGGGTACATCGCCGCGAGCAGGTCCGGGCGCAGCCGGGCGTCCTTGGCGAGGTAGACGCGGCCGCCAGCGGTGGCGACCTCCTCGTCGAGTTCGTCGAGAAACGCGCCGAGGCCGGGCAGGCCCGCCGGGATGTCCAGCGCCAGCGTCCAGCCGGGCACCGGGAAGGACAGCCAGCCCGGGTCGGACTCCCCGAAGCGCTTGAGGACGGCCAGGAAGGACGGGCAGCGGCGTTCGGAGATCCGGCGCACGATGCGGCGCAGGGCGTCCTCCTGGCCGTAGCCGACGACGAACTGGTACTGCACGAAACCGCCCCGGCCGTAGACGCGGTTCCAGTGCGGCACGCCGTCCAGGGGGTGGAAGAAGGCGGAGATGCGCTGGAGTCGGCCCGACCGCGTGCGGGGGGCCTTGCGGTACCAGAGTTCGTTGAAGAGGCCCACGGTCGTGCGGGTGAGCAGGCCCTCGGGGAGGAGGGAGGGGGCGGCCGGGAGGCGGGAGGTGCGGAAGGACAGCGGGTCCCGGCGCAAGCGGGCGGGGAGGGCGTCCAGGGGCGCGTGGTCGCCGCGGGTGAGGACCGCGCGGCCGGTGGCGGCGCCCCGGGCCAGCAGGTCGATCCAGGCGACCGAGTAGCGGTAGCGGTGGTCGGTGGCCGCCAGCCGGGCCATCAGGTCGTCGAGGTCCGCCGCCCGTTCGGTGTCGACCGACATCAGCGAGGTCTCGACCGGCTGGAGCCGGATCGTCGCGGTGAGGATCACCCCGGTCAGTCCCATGCCGCCCGCGGTGGCCTCGAACAGCGGCGTGCCGGGGATCACCGTGCGGATCTCGCCGTCGGCGGTGAGCAGTTCGAGGGCCAGGACGTGTCGCGCGAAGGAGCCCGAGAGGTGGTGGTTCTTGCCGTGGATGTCGGCGCCGATCGCCCCGCCGACGGTGACGTAGCGCGTGCCGGGGGTGACCGGCACGAACCAGCCGAGCGGCAGCAGCACCTCCATCAGCCGGTGCAGGGAGACGCCCGCGTCGCACAGCACGGTGCCGCCGTCGGCGTCGATCGCGTGGACGCGGTCCAGGCCCGTCATGTCGAGCACGGACCCGCCCGCGTTCTGCGCCGCGTCCCCGTACGCCCGTCCCAGGCCCCGGGGGATCCCGCCGCGGGCCCCGCAGTCGCGGACGGCCGCCACGGCCTCCTCGTACGTGCGCGGGCGGACCAGCCGGGCGGCGGTGGGAGCGGTGCGGCCCCAGCCGGTGACGGTGGCGTGGTCCAGGCCCATGACGTCCGGGTCGGAATCGGTGTCGGCAGACATGTCCGTGACCGTATCGCCCCTGTGTGAGCTATTAGTTCGAGAACATGGCATCCCTCCCCGAAACGGGTGATTAATGGGATGTCGCTCAATATTGCCGCTTTTCAGGCCAGGTGGGCGTGAACAGTGAGTCCACATGGACGACCTCGACGACCTGCACGACATGGACCACCGGATCGTTTCGGCGCTCAGGGCGTGCGGCACCGACCCGCGCGTGGCAGGCGCCGCGCGCGCGCTGTCCTGGGCGGGGGAACACGCGGCGCTGTGGCTTGCGGCGGGGCTCGCCGGAGCCGCCGTCGACGGCCCGAGACGCGGCGCCTGGCTGCGCGGCACGGCGCTCACCGCGGGGGCGCACCTCGTCAGCATGGGGGTGAAGCGGGTCGTGCGCCGCCCGCGCCCCGCGCATATCGAGCCCCTGGTGCGCACCGTCGGCCGGCACTCCTTCCCCAGCTCGCACGCCACTTCCGCCGCTGCCGCCGCCGTCGCCTTCGGCGCCCTCGGAGCGCGCGCCGTCCCGCCGCTCGCCGCCGCCGTGTGCGTCTCGCGGCTGGTGGCCGGCGTCCACTACCCCTCGGACGTCGCCGCCGGCGCGGCTCTCGGAGCGCTCACGGCCCGGCTCGGTGCCCGCTGGATGAGGGGAGGGGCCCACCATGACTGAGACGGCCCTCCTGCGGCAGCGCACCCACGAGGAGCCGTCCGCGCCACCCCGCAAGGGCGGTCTCCTAGCCGGTCTCCTGCGGACCGCGCGGCCCAAGCAGTGGGTGAAGAACGTCCTCGTGGTCGCCGCCCCGGCGGCCGCCGGCGAGCTCTTCTCCCGGCACGCCCTCCTCCAACTGGCCCTCGTCTTCGTCCTCTTCACCGCCTGCGCCGCCGCCGTCTACCTCGTCAACGACGCCCGCGACGCCGAGGCCGACCGCGCCCACCCCACCAAGCGCCACCGCCCGGTCGCCGCCGGACAGGTCCCCGTACCTCTCGCCTACGCCGTCGGCGGCGGCCTCGCCGTCCTCGCGCCCGCCGCCGCGGCCTGGCTCTGCTCTCCGGCCGTCACCGCCCTGCTGACCGCCTATCTCGGCATGCAACTGGCCTACTGCGTCAGCCTCAAGCACGTCCTCGTCGTCGACCTCGCCGTCGTCACGACCGGCTTCCTGATGCGGGCCATGGTCGGCGGGATCGCCCTCGGCATCCCGCTGTCACGCTGGTTCCTGATCACCACCGGCTTCGGCGCGCTGTTCATGGTGTCGGCCAAGCGCTACTCCGAAGCCCTGCAGATGGCCGGAAAGGAGGGCGCCACGCGCGCGTTGCTCACCGAGTACACCACCGGCTACCTCCGCTTCGTCTGGCAGCTCGCCGCCGGTGTCGCGGTCCTCGGCTACTGCCTGTGGGCCATGGAGGAGGGCGGCGTCCCGCACACCAGCGTGCTGCCCTGGCGGCAGCTGTCCATGGTCGCCTTCATCCTGGCGATCCTCCGGTACGCCGTCTTCGCCGACCGCGGCACGGCCGGCGAACCCGAGGACGTCGTCCTGCGCGACCGGGCGCTCGCCCTCATCGGCCTGGTGTGGATGGCGATGTACGGCCTGGCGGTGGCCAATTGGTGACCACGCGCGCGTGGTCGGCCCCCACGGCCCCCGGTCGCCGGGAGCTCCTGGGCTTCGCCGCCGCCGGTCTCCTCGCCTACGCCGTCGACCTGGCCCTGTTCACCTGGCTGCGCGGCCCCGCCGGACTCGGCCCGCTCACCGCCAAGGCCCTGTCCTTCCTGGCGGCCTGCTCGGTCGCCTACGCGGGCAACGCCCTCGGCACCTACCGCGACAGGCGGATCAGCGGCCTGCGCCCCTACGCCGCGTTCTTCCTGGTGAACCTCGCCGGCGCCGCCGTCCAACTGCTGTGCCTGGCCGTCAGCCACTACGGCCTCGGACTCACCTCGCAGCGCGCCGACACCGTGTCCGGCGCGGTCATCGGCATGGCGTTGGCCACAGTCCTCAGGTTCTGGGGTACCCGTACATGGGTCTTCCGGGCGGAGGGCAGAGTCGGATCATGGACTGGCTGAAAAGGCTCCCGGTCGTCGGGCCGTGGGCAGAGCGGCTGATGATCACCCACGCGTGGCGGTCGTACGAGCGGTTGGACCGCGTGAAGTGGACGCGGCTGGCCGCCGCGATGACCTTCACCAGCTTCGTCGCGCTGTTCCCGCTGCTGACGGTGTCCGCCACCATCGCCGCCGCCACGCTCAGCACCGAGCAGCAGAACAAGCTCCAGGACAAGCTCGCCGAGCAGGTGCCCGGCATCTCCGACCAGCTGGACATCGCCGGCCTGGTGGACAACGCCGGAGCCATCGGCCTCATCGCGGGCGCGCTGCTGTTCTTCACCGGTGTCAGCTGGGCCGGCTCGATGCGCGAGTGCCTGCGCGCCGTGTGGGAGCTGCCCGACGAGGAGGAGAACCCGGTCCTGCGCTACGCCAAGGACGCGGGCGTCCTGATCGGCCTCGGCGGCGCGCTCCTCGTCACCATCGCCGCCTCCACCGTCGCCTCCGCGATGATCGGCTGGATCACCCGGCACCTGGGCATCGACGAGGGCGGCTGGAGCGGCGTCCTGCTGCACATCGCCGCGTTCCTGATCGCCGTGCTCGCCGACTTCCTGCTCCTGCTCTACGTCCTGACCCTGCTGCCCGGCGTCGAGCCCACGCGCCACCGCCTGGTCGTGGCGGCGCTGACCGGCGCGGTCGGCTTCGAACTGCTGAAGCTGCTGCTCAGCGGCTATTTGCAGGGTGTGGCCGGGAAGAGTATGTACGGCGCGTTCGGCGTGCCCGTCGCACTGCTGCTGTGGATCAACTTCACCTCGAAGCTGGTGCTGTTCTGCGCCTCCTGGACGGCGACGCAGAGCAAGGAGGACGAACGTCCGGATCTCCCGGAGGGCCCGGGCGGCCCGGGCGGCACCGACGTCAGGGGCGAGTCCGGCGGCGCACCAGATCCGGCAGCGGCCAACGGCGGTTGACCAGGAACGCGCCGCCCGCCAGCAGCACCAGCACACCGCCGGTGATGCCGAGCGCGATCCCGATGCCGGTGGAGCCGTCCGCGGCCCGGGCGCTGGCCACCGGCTTCGAACCGGTCCCGGCCGTGCCGCCCACGCCGCTCCCCGAGCCGCCGGCCTCGCCGGAGAGGTTCGCGCCGGGCTCGGAACTGGCCTGCGCGGCGCCCTTCGGCGGCACCAGCTCACCCACGGGCTGCACCTTCCCGGCCGCCTTGAAGCCCCAGTCGAACAGCCGCGCGGTCTCCTTGTAGACCTCGTTGTGCTCAGGCTTCTCCGGGTTCATCACGGTCACCAGCAGCACCTTGCCGTCCCGCTCGGCGACGCCGGTGAAGGTGGCGCCGGCGTTGGTGGTGTTGCCGTTCTTGACGCCGGCGATGCCCTGGTAGACGGGCAGGTCCGCGTCGCCGCTCAGCAGCCGGTTGGTGTTCTGGATCTCGAAGGACTCGCGGACCGGCTTGCCCTTCTTGTTCTTCTTCGTCTGGCCCGGGAACTTCGCGCTGACCGTCGAGCAGTACTCCCGGAAGTCCTTCTTCTGCAGCCCCGAGCGGGCGATCAGCGTCAGGTCGTACGCCGACGAGACCTGCTTCTCGGCGTCGTAGCCGTCCGGGCTGACGACGTTCGTGTCGAGGGCCTGGAGCTCCTCGGCGTGCTCGTTCATCTCCTTGACGGTGTTGTCGACGCCCTTGTTCATGGCCGACAGCACGTGCACGGCGTCGTTGCCGGAGCGCAGGAAGACGCCGAGCCACAGGTCGTGGACGGTGTAGGTCTCGTCCTCCTTTATCCCGACCAGGCTGGAGCCCGCGCCCATGCCCGCCAGGTCGGAGGGGACGACCTTGTGCTTGGCCGTCCTCGGGAACTTCGGCAGCAGCGTGTCCGCGAACAGCATCTTCAGCGTGCTCGCCGGGGCCAGCCGCCAGTGCGCGTTGTGCGCGGCCAGCACGTCACCCGACTCGGCGTCGGCGACGATCCAGGAGCGGGCGCTCACGTCCTTCGGCAGCACCGGCACGCCGCTCGCCAGGTTCACCTGCGTGCCCGGCTGCCCGAGCCGGGCGCCGCCCACGGTCGACATCGACGCCGGGGGAGTGGCCGACGGGCTCGCCGAGGCGCTGCCCGAGGGGCTCGGGGCCGCGACGGCGGCGGGCGCGGCCAGGGCGAGGGACGACAGGACGGCGGAGGTGACCAGCAGGGATCGCCTGGTGGTCTTCTTCGGAGCGGGCACGATCGGAAACGTACATGCCGTTCGGGGGGAAGTCCCGTGCGTGCCCCCACCCCGGGAACGGAACCGGACACGCACTGGCGATACTGGTCCCATGAAGCTCAGCCGCCCCGTCTCCTGGTTCCTGCTCGCCTTCGGGGTGTGGAGCTGGGTCATCTGGATCACTTTCGTCAAGAACCTTGTCAAGGACAGCAGCGGGCTCGCCTTCGACGACGGTCATCCCACGGCGTACTTCTGGGTGCACCTGCTGCTCGCCGTCGTTTCCTTCGTATTGGGGACGGCCATCGGGGCCATCGGGTTGCGTGGTCTGCGCGCACTGCGCCGGACGTCATAGCGGCATTCGGGAGACACGACACCGTGGCCATCGTCTTCGTACTCGTCGCAACGCTCGTCCTGGCCGTCATCGTGACGGCCAACTGGTACGTGTGGCGCCGCCTGTTCCGCGACACCACTCGCGGCCCGGGCCTCACCCGCCGCACGGGCGCGGCCCTGATCGCAGGCGGCTGGCTCCTCGCGATCACGGCCCTGGTGGCCGAACGCACCGGCGCCCCGTTCTGGCTCCAGCAGGTCCTGGCCTGGCCGGGCTTCCTGTGGCTGGCCCTGTCGATATACCTGCTGCTGGCGGTCGTGGCGGGGGAGGCCGTACGGCCACTGCTGCGGTGGTTCGTCGAGCGGCGGGCGAGGGCGAGGGGAGCGGCCCCGGAGCACGGGCCGGCGGTGACGGCCGACACCCCGGCGGCACCCGACGCCGCCCGCGCCGCACGCCCGCCCGCCGAGCCCGGCGGACCGACGGCTTCGGCGGCGGCCACGCCGAAGGCGGAGAGCGGCGCCGACGTGCGCGGTGGAGTGACGGCTTCGGAGGCGGCCGGGCCGCAGGCGGACGGTGCCGATATGCCTGGCGGGGCGACGGCGACGGCGGCCGTGCAACAGGCGGACCGTGCCGGTGTGCCCGGCGAGGCACGCGCGTCACAGGAGAGCCACGCCGGTCTGCCTGCCGGAGCAGCCGCCTCCGCGGCGGTGGCCGACCGGCAGGCGGAAGTCGGCGCCGGTGTGCCCGGCGGGGCAGGTGCGCCGCAGGAGAGCCACGTCCGTGCGCCCGGCGCCGCGACCGCTTCCGCCACCGCCCCTCACCCGCAGGCCGACCCCCCACCCGCCACCCCCGACACCTCACCGCGGCCGCTCACCACCCCAGCCGCCACCGACACCACCCTCTTCACCCCCGCTGGCCCGTCCCGCCGCCTCTTCGTCTCCCGGGTCGTCGCCGGGGCCGCCGCGGCCGCTGCTGTCGGGACCGTGGGGTACGGGACGTACGGCGTGCTGCGCGGGCCCAAGGTGAAGCGGGTCACCGTGCCCCTGGCCAAGCTGCCGCGCGCCGCGCACGGGTACCGGATCGCCGTGGTCAGTGATGTGCACCTCGGCCCGGTCCTGGGCCGCGGCTTCGCGCAGAAGGTCGTCGACACGATCAACGCGACGCAGCCCGACCTGATCGCGGTCGTCGGCGACCTGGTGGACGGCAGCGTGAAGGACCTGGGCCCCGCGGCGGCCCCGCTGGCGCAGCTGAAGGCCCGTCACGGGTCCTACTTCGTCACCGGGAACCACGAGTACTTCTCCGGCGCCGAGCAGTGGGTCGAGGAGGTCCGCCGCCTCGGACTCACCCCCCTGGAGAACGCCCGCAGGGAGATGCCGTACTTCGACCTGGCCGGAGTCAACGACGTCGCCGGCGAGGACGAGGGCCAGGGCCCCGACTTCGCCCGCGCCCTCGGCGACCGCGACACGGCACGCGCGTGCGTGCTGCTCGCCCACCAGCCCGTGCAGATCCACGACGCCGTCGAGCACGGCGTCGACCTCCAGCTGTCCGGCCACACCCACGGCGGCCAGCTCTGGCCCGGCAACCTCATCGCCGCCGCCGCGAACCCGACCGTCGCGGGCCTGGAGCGCTACGGCGACACCCAGCTCTACGTCTCACGCGGCGCGGGCGCCTGGGGCCCGCCCACCCGGGTGGGGGCACCGTCGGACATCACCCTGATCGAGCTGGCGTCGCGGCAGGCCTGACCCTGTGAGAAAGCTGTGAAACCGGACCGAAACGTGCATCGGTAAGTTCTTTCCCAACTCAGCAGATCTCCCTTCCGCCCGCTCAAACACCTGTGATTGGGTGAGGCCGCCACAAAGGGGTGTGGCACTGGCACAAGGGCCCACGGGCCTGGGAGGGCAAGGCCGATGCGATCGGTTCGCATGCGGATACTCGCGGGACTGCTCGTCCTGGCGGCCGTGGGCGTGGGCGCCTGGCAGCTCGTGCCGTCGAAGAAGGACGGTACGGCCATCACGGTCGGCACGACGGACGCCGTCACGTCCCTCGACCCGGCCGGCGCCTACGACGCCGGATCCTGGGCGCTGTTCAGCAACGTCTTCCAGTCGCTGCTCACCTTCGCCCCGGGCGGCACGGCGCCCGTACCGGACGCGGCCAGGAGCTGCGCGTTCGCCGACGGCGACCTGACGACGTACCGCTGCCGGTTGCGCTCCGGCCTCACCTTCCCGAGCGGCCGGACGATGACCGGCGAGGACGTGAAGTACTCCTTCGACCGGATCATGAGGATCAAGTCCGCGGTCGGCCCGGCATCCCTGCTGGACACCCTGCGTTCCGTGGATGCCGAAGGGCTGACCGTCACCTTCCACCTGTCCTCGCCCGACGCCACGTTCCCGTTCAAGGTGGCCACCGGCGCGGGCTCGATCGTCGACCACACCGCGTACCCGGCCGACAAGCTGCGCACCGGCAGCGGTGTCGACGGCACCGGCCCGTACACCCTCACCTCCTACACGAAGGACGCCGAGGCGGTCCTCGCGCCCAACAGCCGCTACCAGGGCGCGGTCAAGGGTGGTGCGAACCGGCCCGTCGAACTGCGCTACTACGCCACCCCCGCTGCCCTGGACACCGCGTGGAAGGACAAGCGCGTCGAGGTCACGACCGACCAGCTGCCGCCCGCGGTCCTCGCCGATCTGAACCCGAGCGATCCCGCGCAGCGCGTCTTCGAGGCGGACGGTTCCGAGACCCGCAACCTGTACTTCAACACCCGCGCGGGCAAGCCCCTGCACAACCCGAAGGTCCGGCAGGCGATGGCCTGGCTCATCGACCGGGAGCGGCTGGCCGCCACCGTCTACGACGGCACCGTAGACCCGCTGTACTCCCTGATCCCGGCGGGCCTCACCGGGCACACCGCCTCGTTCTTCGACGACTATCCCGAGCCGGACCCGAAGAAGGCGCGGAAGCTGCTCACCCAGGCCGGTGTGACCCTGCCCGTCCGCTTCACCTACGGCTACGCCAAGGGCCGCGGCGCCGGTGCGCAGGAGGCCGCCGAGATCAAGCGGGAGCTGGAGGCGAGCGGCCTGTTCGAAGTCACCCTCAAGGGCTACGAGTGGACCGACTTCCAGAAGCGCTGGGCGAGCGGCGAGCTCGACGCGTACGCCGTCGGCTGGGTCGCCGACTTCCCCGACCCGGACACCTTCCAAGCCGCGCTCGTCGGCACCGGCAGCGCCATGAACACCGGCTACAGCAGCAAGACCGTCGACCGGCTCATCAAGGACAGCCAACGCTACGCCGACCGCGGCGAGGCCGACCGGGACTTCCAGTCGGTGCAGCAGACCGTCGCCCAGGACGTGCCGGTGCTGCCGCTGTGGCAGGGGAAGGAGTACGTCGTCACCACGGAGGACATCGGCGGCGGCCAGTACCTGTCGGACGGCACGGGCGTGTTCCGCCTCTGGAGCCTCACACAGCTCTGACGTGCTCCGGGCGCCGGTGCTCTACGCGCCGGTCCGCCGCGCGGCAGGGTCCGGGACCGCCCGGGTCATGCCCGGCAGGAAGTCCGTGAACAGCTCGTGCACCTCGCGCACGAGCGGCCGCAGCACCCGGAAGCGGGCCAGTGCGACACCCCGCGCGGTGAGCCGCGCCCCGCGCTCCGCGAGCCGGTAGCTGCGCTCCCGGCCCTCGGTCCGGTCGAAGATCCAGTACAGGACGAGGCCCATCTGGGACAGCCACATCAACTCGGGCAGGATGTCCCGCAGTTCCTCGGCCACCTTGGTCTTCGTCGCCCCGGCCAGCACCTCCCGGTGGACGCTGATGGCCTCCTCGCGCGCGTGCTCCGACTCGGGGGAGAAGGGGCTGAGCGGGCTGTCCGGGTCGGCGGCGTTCTTGAAGAACTGCACCGCGAACTCGTGGTAGGGAGCGGCGATGTCCAGCCAGGCCCGCAGCACGCCCGCGAGCCGGGCCTCCAGATCGCTCTCCCGGTCCAGGATCTCCCGGACCGCCACCTGGTGCTCGGCGGCGATCCGGTCGTAGAAGCCCTGGATCAGGTGTTCCTTGCCCTCGAAGTAGTAGTACGCGTTGCCGACGGAGACCCCGGCCTCCTTGGCGATGGCCCGCATCGTCGTCTTGTCGTAGCCGCGCTCCTGGAACAGCCGCATGGCCGTCTCCAGGATCAGGGCGCGGGTCTGCTCGGACTTGCTCGGGGTGGCGCCGTCGTCGGGGCCGTCGTTCTTCGCGGACACGGGAAGAGAGCCTAACGTCAGCGCCCCGGCGCCCGGTGAGGGGCGCAGGTGCCGTCGGCGCAGCCCGGCGCGGTGTAGGTCCAGCCGAGGTCCGGGTCGTACGCCCACCCGTCCGCCCGCCGGTAGACCCGGCCGCCCCACTGCCCGCCGCCCTGCCACCGGTTCCACTGCGCACCGCGCCACTTGGCGGCGGCCAGCACCGCGCCCTTGGCGAGCCGGGCGCCGGACGGGGTGCTGAGCCGGTGGGCGAGCGGCCGGTGCTCGCGCAGCGCCCACAGGGTGACGATCCAGGCGGCGGGGCCCCGGTACACCTGCCCGGCGTCGCCGACGACGGTGATCTCGTCGAGGGTGGCGCCGTGGTCGAGGCCGGGAAACCGCCGCCGGGCCTCCTCGGAGCCGGCCGGGACCAGCTCCAGCGGCACCAGCTTCGGCTGCCGCAGGAGCCAGTCGCGCACGAACGCGCACAGGGAGCACTCGGCGTCGTACAGGACGGTGAGCCGGCGGACCGGTGCGGGTGGGTTCGTGCCGGTCGTGTTCCTGCCGGTGGCGTTCATGCCGCCCTCCGCTCAGGCCTGGGCCTGCGGGGCGGCCCAGCCCTGCGGCGGCACCGGCGGCACCTGCTCGCGCTCCATGGCACCGCGCCGCCGGATCCGGTTGAGCACGTAGACGTTGGCCAGGTGCATCACGCCGAGCACCAGCAGCACCACGCCGAGCTTGGTCGACAGGGCCTCGAAGACGCCGCGCGTGTCGGTGATGGTCCCGTCGCCGCTCAGGTACAGCGCGACGAACCCGAGGTTGACGAGGTAGAAGCCGACCACCAGGAGGTGGTTGACGGCGTCGGCGAGCTTCTCGTTGCCGTGCAGCACGTCGGCGAGGAAGATCCTCCCGTTCCGGCTGAGCGTGCGGGCCACCCAGACGGTCAGACCGATGCTGACCAGCAGGTAGATGACGTAGGCGATGACCGTACGGTCCATTGCCCCACCCTTCTTGAACACGTTCAAAACGCTGTCGGGGATGACTGTAGACCTGTTTTTGAACATGTTCAACACGTGGTCGAGGGTGATTGTCAGTGGTGGCCCGTACTGTCGTCGGCATGGCAATCGTGACGTTCGTCGACGAGACGACCGCGGGGGAGCGGCGGGCCGCGTGGGGGCTGGAGATCGCCGAGGAGCGGCTGGCCGTGCGGGAGCTGATCCGGCGCCGCGTGTTCCAGGAGGTCGCCGAGTTCAACGCCCGGACGCCGGAGGTGTTCCAGGGCCTGGTGCAGCCCGAGGACACCGAGCGCGTGCTGAACGGGTACGTGCTGCGCACGCCCCGCCGGATCGACGCCGAGGCGCAGACGGCCCTGGCCCTGCGGGCGTTCGCGGGGAACGGCTTCCTGGTGCTGGTGGGCGACCGTCAGGTCACCGACCTCGACGAGGAGATCGACCTCCCGCTCGGCACCGAGGTCACGTTCCTCAAGCTCGTTCCCCTGGTCGGTGGGTGATGAGCGCCTTCCGCACGCCCCGGTCCCACCTGGACCGGCTGCGCAACAGGATCACCGACGGCGACATGGGCCGGGTCGCCGACGAGGCGCTGCGCGTCCTCGACTCCAGCCGCGGCACCTGGGGCGGCAGTTGGGAGCAGGTGCTGGACCTGCTCCGGGCCCTGCCGGCGGAGCACCGCCGCGCGCTGCTGCACGCCCTGGCCGACCGCTTCGGGCAGGTCGGTGACGACACCGAGGACCGCTGCCGCCATCTCGCCCTGTGCGGGCTGGTCTCCGAGGGCCTCGACGACGACCCGCTGGCCGCCGAGCGCCACCGGGCCCTGGCCGACCTGGCCCGGCGCCAGACCTTCTGGCACTCGGCCCGCTTCGACGTCCTGGCCCGCGCCGAACTGGCCGCGGGCCGCCCGCTCCCCGCGCCCGTCGTGGCCGTCGTCCGCCGCGCGGCCCTGGACGCCTACCGCGCCGACGACCTCGCGAGCCTGGCCCGGCAGCTCACCGAGCCTGCCCTCAACGTCGGTGAGGCATGGGCCGAACAGGCCCTGCGCGACGCCACCAGCCCCGACTGGCAGGCACTCCTCAGGCACGCCCTGACAGCCACGGCGTCCAAGCCCACGGCCAAGTGGGACAAGGGGGCGCGGGCCCTGCTGGGCACGCTGGGCCCGGACGCGGTCCGCGAGAGGCTCCTCTCCTGGCTCGCCCTCGTCGGCCGCCCCCGCACGCTCTCGCTGGAGCGCCGCGCGTGGGAGCCGGACATCGACAACGCCTACGACCCGTACAACGCGACAGCCCTGCGCGGACTGGCCTGGCTCCTGTCCCTCCTGCCGCCCGACCCCGGGACGGCCCGCGCCCTGGGCGCCCTGGTCGAGACCTCACTCAAGAAGGTCGCGGGCCTAGGCCCCCGCAACCCCAAGGTCGCCAACGCGGGCGTCGTCGCGCTCGCCC
The DNA here is from genome assembly GCF_030816955.1 of Streptomyces africanus. NCBI lineage: Bacteria > Bacillati > Actinomycetota > Actinomycetes > Kitasatosporales > Streptomycetaceae > Streptomyces > Streptomyces africanus. Next base: position 5,459,231 of record NZ_JAUSYP010000001.1, read on the forward strand.
GCGTCGACTCCGAAGCAGCCCTCGCCGAACTCGCCCGGCTGGCCACGCGGGTGACCTACAAGAACACCGCCAAGCTCCTCGACACGGCCCTGGAGGCCCGGGCCACCGCGCTCGGCCTCGGCCGCGAGGAGATCGAGGAACTGGCGGTCCCGGCCTACGGACTCACGCAGGCCGGCCGGGCGACGCACCACCTCGGCGAGGCGACGGCCCTGCTGGAGATCCAGGGCACCCGGGCCCTGCTCGGCTGGCGCAACGCCGCGGGCAAGCCCGTCAAGAGCGTGCCGGCCGCGGTGAAGCGCGACCACGCCGACGAGCTGAAGGAGCTGAAGACCGCGGTCAAGGACATCGACAAGATGCTCTCGGCCCAGAGCGAGCGCCTGGACCGCCAGTTCCTGGCCCGCCGCAGCTGGCCGTACGCCGTCTGGCGCGAGCGCTACCTCGACCACCCCCTGGTCGGCACCCTGGCCCGCCGCCTGCTCTGGACGATCGACGGCAGGGCGGCCGGCTACGCGGACGGAGAACTGCGCACCCTGGCCGACGAACCGCTGCGCCACGGCACGTGGGTGGAACTCTGGCACCCGATCGGCCACGAGCCCGCCGAGATCGTGGCCTGGCGCGACTGGCTGGAACGGCACGGCATCACCCAGCCCTTCAAACAGGCCCACCGCGAGGTCTACCTGCTCACCGACGCCGAGCGCGCGACCCGCACCTACTCCAACCGCTTCGCGGCCCACGTCCTGCGCCAGCACCAGTTCCACTCCCTGGCCGCGCTCCGCGGCTGGCGCAACAAGCTCCGCCTGTGCGTCGACGACTCGGCGCCTCCCGCCACCCGCGAGCTGCCCCAGTGGGGCCTGCGCGCCGAGTACTGGATCGAGGGCGACGGCGAGGAGTACGGCGTCGACACCACCGACTCCGGCAGCTACCTGCGCCTACGCACCGACCAGGTCCGCTTCTACCCGATCGACGCCCCGGAGAACTCGGCCCACTGCACCGGCGGCGAGTACACCATGTGGCTCGCCCCCGGCCAGGACCCCGTCGCTCCCCTCCCCCTGGACGACATCCCGCCCCTGGTCCTCTCCGAAGTCCTGCGCGACGTCGACCTGTTCGTCGGCGTCTCCAGCATCGGCAACGACCCCACCTGGCAGGACGGCGGCCCCGGCGGCCGCTTCCAGGAGTACTGGACGTCGTACGGCTTCGGCGAGCTGAACCAGAGCGCAGAGACCCGCAGGCTCCTGCTCGAACGCCTGGTGCCGCGCCTGGCGATAGCCGACCGCTGCACCCTGGAGGGCCGCTTCCTCCACGTGAAGGGCGAGCGCCACACGTACAAGATCCACCTCGGCTCGGGCAACATCCTCAGATCCCCGAACGACCAGTACCTCTGCATCGTCCCGAAGTCCGACCCGTCGGCCCCGCACACGGGCTACCTCCCCTACGAGGGCGACCGCATGCTGGCGGTGATCCTCAGCAAGGCGATGCTGCTGGCGAACGACACGAAGATCACGGACCCGACGATCCTGAGCCAGTTGTGAGCGGGGCCGGGGTCCGCCTTCCGCAGGACCCTGGCCGCACGCCCGGAGACCTCACCCGATGGTGATACGGGTCTTCCAGTAGTCCGCCCGACCGATGATCTCCGTACCCGAGCCGGTCAGAGCGGTCTTGCTGCCCGCGTAAAAGCGCACCGATCCGTCGGCGAGGACGGCCCAGATGTCGGGGACGGTGTCCCCGTCGGCGCTCGGCGTGCCCATCAGGTGAGGCCTGCCGCTGCTGGACCAGCCCGAGGCACCGTACTCGTTGTCCTCCCCGCCCGAGGAGTTCGCCGCGGTCGCCAGAGAGCTGAGAGCGACCCCGCCGCCGGAGGCGGCGATGCCCTTGCGGAGCCACAGTTTTCCGGAGACGTCGGACCGGTAGACGAGGTCGGTCACGCCGTCACCGGAGACGTCCTGGGCCACGACGAGGTCGCGTTCCTTCCAGGCGGAGGCGATCCGACTTTGGCTCCGCCCGTGATCTCCGCCGAATTTAATCGCCGGTCGTGCCGTCGAGCATCTCGCGCAGGATGTCCAGGTGGCCGTTGTGGCGGGCTGTCTCCTCGGTGAGGTGGAGGAGGATCCAGCGCAGGTCGACGTGGAGGCCGTTGCGGATGGTTCCCTCGGCCCGCTTGTCCAGGTTGTTCCCGGCGACCAGTTCACGGTAGTGGGCGCTCTGATCGGCGTACTCGTCAAGCAACTGCGTGAGCGGGAAGTCGACGGCGATACGCATCTCGCGGTCGGGGTCTTCATCCGTCATGGGGGCCCGGTCTTCCTCCCCGAGGAAGACCACCTGGAACCAGTAGTACTCAACCCAACGGAGGTGGTTGATCACTCCGCTCATGGTCATCAGCGGTGAGCCCGGCAGGAGCGCCTTGCGGGCGTTCTCCGCCGAGACGCCGTCGCACTTGGCGCGGGCGGTTTCCCGTGCGTAGTCGAGGAATGTGGTGAGCTGGGTGCGTTCGTCCCACGCGGGCGGCGTGTCGTCGATTTTAGTCATCGCGCGAAGCGTCCCCGATCACCCCGACCGATGTCGAGGCATTTCACGGAGGGCCCAGCCCGCTCCACCCACCGCCGGCCGCCCCACATGATCCGCCGGACAGGCCCTAGTGATCTGAGTCAGAGATTCGTCGGCAGTAGGCGGCGACTTTGTCGAGGATTTCGTCGGCGGTCTTCGTCCAGACGAACGGTCTGGGGTGCTCGTTCCAGTCGGTGAGCCAGGCCCGGATGTCGCGTTCGAGGGCTTGGACGGAGCGGTGGACGCCGCGCTTGAGCTTCTTCTGGGTCAGCTCGGCGAACCACCGCTCGACCAGGTTCAGCCAGGACGCGCTGGTCGGTGTGAAGTGCAGGCGGAACCGCGGGTGGGCCAGCAGCCACCGTTTGATGTCGGGCGTCTTGTGAGTCGCATAGTTGTCCAGGATCAGATGAACCTGCAGATCAGCCGGGACTTCCCTGTCCAGCTTCGCGAGGAACTTCTTGAACTCCGCTGCCCGGTGGCGGCGGTGGAGGGAGCCGATGACCTTGCCGGTGGCGACCTCCAGGGCGGCGAAGAGGGTCGTGGTGCCGGCCCGGACATAGTCGTGGCTGCGGCGTTCGGGAACGCCAGGTACCATCGGCAGAACCGGCTGCGACCGGTCCAGGGCCTGGATCTGCGACTTCTCGTCCACGCAGAGCACCAAAGCCTTTTCCGGCGGATCGAGATACAGACCGACGACGTCACGGACCTTGTCGATGAACAGCGGGTCCGTGGACAGCTTGAACGTCTGCGACCGGTGCGGGGCCAGGGCAAACGCCCGCCAGATCCGCGAGATCGTCGACTGGGACATGCCCGTGGCAGCGGCCATCGACCTCGTCGACCAGTGGGTGGCGTTCTTCGGTGTCTCCTCGAGCGTCTTGACGATGACCCGCTCGACGTCGGCATCGGTGATCTTCCGGGGGACGCCGGGCCTGGGGTCGTCGCACAAGCCGTCCAGACCCCGCTCGATGAAGCGACGCCGCCAGGTGCGGACCGTGTCCGGAACGATCTGCAGCCGACGGGACACCTCCATGATCGAGTGGCCCTCGGCGCACTCCAGCACGATCCGAGACCGCTGGGCCAGAGCCTGAGCCGTCCTACGTCGACGTAGCCAGCCTTCCAGCACCGCCCGCTGGGCATCAGTGACCGACAACGGCGGAATCTTCGGACCCGGACGACTCATGCCCGACTAACGACGAATCTCTGACTCAGGTCACTAGTAGTGCTTCGTTAGGTTCTGGCTCTGTGTCTGCGTGTGGTGAGGGGTCGGCCGCAGGTGGTGCAGGTGCCGGTCCAGCACCTCAGCAGGTCTTGGAGGGTGTCCAGGACTTGGTAGAGGGTCAGGCCGGCATCGGGGCTTTTGGGTCGAGCCGCCGCAGGGTGAGGAAGGCCTGGGCGGCGGTGACGAGGGTGACGTGGTGGTGCCAGCCGCGCCAGGTGCGGCCTTCGAAGTGGTCCAGGCCCAGGCCGTGTTTGAGCTCGCGGTAGTCGTGCTCGATGCGCCAGCGCATCTTCGCCCACCGCACCAGGTCGGCGATTGGGGTGGTGGCGGGCAGGTTGGTCATCCAGTAGCCGGTGGGCTCGGCCGCGTCTTCGGGCTGTTCGATCAGCAGGGTCCGCAACGGCAGCACCCCGTTCCAGCGGCTGCGTCCGCCGGCCGCTTCCTGCGCGGTTCGGGTGGCTTCCTTGCCCGAGGGCCGCACCTCGAGCACGGTGAATCGCGAGGTCATCGTGCCCTTGCTGCCCTGGCGCCAGGTGACCGACTCGAAGCGGGTGTCAGAGTCGACAATCGAGGTCAGTGGCCTGGCAGCCTCGCGGTAGCGGGGCAGGGTGGGCGGCCCCAACCCGCCGTACTCGGGCAGGTGCGGCTCGGCCGCGGCCGGGCGGGCAATCTCCTTGGGATCGACCGCCACCACGTAGGACCAGCCGCGTTCCTCCAGCGCAAGCCGCAAGGAGACGCTGCGACCGTAACCGGCATCGGCAACTATCACCGGCACTGCCAGCCCCTGGCCGGCCAGCCGGTCCAGCAGCCCCAGAGCCAAGCGCGTCTTGGACACATGCCCGACCTCGTCGGGCACCTGGGCCCGACGACGCCGCTGCTGGTCCTGCATCCACTCCTCGGGCAGAAACAACTCCCACTCCAGTGGGCAGGACGCGGTGTCGGTGGCCGCATGCACGCTGACGGCGACCTGGCAGTTCGCCCGCTTGCCCAACGCCCCGCAGTACTGCCGGGCCACTCCCACCGACGCGGTGCCGCACTTGGGAAACGACACGTCGTCGATCACCCACACCTCAGGGCTGATCGCCTTGCACAACCGCTCGGCGATCCGCCGCCGCACAGGCAGCGGATCCCACGGCGACTGGTTCACGAACTGCTGCAGGGCCTGCATGTTGCCATCCGGCAGCCGCTCGGCCATCGGCTGGATCGACTTCCGACGGCCGTCCAGCATCAGACCCCGCAGATAACACTCGCCCCACCGCCGCTGATCCCGCCGCGGCATCGACCCGAAAACATCGGCAACAAACTCCGATAACTCACCCCGGAGCCGTTCCACCTCCCCCAGCCTCATACGAGGAAGATGCCCACCACCAAGCGAGATCGCTCAACGTAACGAAGCACTACTAGGGACACCTGACGGCATGCAACGGAGATCCCCGGAGAACTATGGCTCTCCCGGGATCTCCACTGGCCCGTCTCGTCCGAGGTCAGGAAGCCGCCGAGGCGTAGTCAGCGGCAGATGGCTGGGTGCGAGCTGCCCTGCTCGTCTTCCTCGGCCTCCAGGTCGTCGACAGCGTCGAGATCGTCGGCGGCGGGTGTGGGCAGTCGCGCGCCGCGGCTCACCGCGATGCGGTGCACGTTGCCGAGAGCTTCGGTCAACTGGACGGCCAGCAGATGCAGTTCGCCCGGCGTCCACTGTCGCTGGTCCAGGACACTTTGTGCCTCATGGAAGAGTTCCCCGGCCAAGCCGAGCTGGGTTGCCTCCATGTTATCGGCGAGCCGGGACAGGTATCCGGCCCCATCGCCTGCGAGATAGCAAGGCTTGCCCTCGGGGCCGGCCCAAGGCAGCAGGCGCAGTTGTTCGGTCCCTCTCGTCATGCCGTGACATCCCGTGCGTGGATCAGCCGGGGACTGATGTCGATGCCGCGTACAGCCAGCCGGAGTGTGCGACGCCGAGCCTGCCGCTTCTGTGCCTCCCGCCGCTCGTGCGCGACCAGGTATGGGCGGACCAGCCCGATCTCCTCGCCGCGCAGTACTTGGGCGGCCGGTACGCGGCCCGGACATCCTGTCGATGCCTCTACCGCAAGGCCAGCGGATAGGGGATCAGGTCTGCGATGGCGGCCCGGCGCCGGCCACAGCAGCCGTAGCAGCGGCTCGAAGATGTGGGCGATACAGTGCGGCATGTCGACGCTCCTTGTCAGCGTTGGCCATGCCCCCGGGCCGTTCGCGCGGTCGCGGGGGTCCTGACGAGACGTCAGCCTGTCGACCGGCGAGGCACGACAGTTGCACTGAAGGGTGCAACTCCTCGGGCCAGGAATCCGCTATATCCCGACCCACTCCGCGTACTGAGCCAGGGAGCCGCTACGTGTCCGCTCCTGCCGCTTCAGGGCCAGCACGGTCTCCCGCACAGTCGGGTGATAGCGGGTCTGCTGCGGAGCGATGCGCCGAGCCTGATACAGGCAGTCCAATGCCTGCTCCGGGTGGCCTGACCAGGCGTGGGCCCGGCCGAGGTCCATCCAGTGGTGACCGGCCCGGGAGCGAGTCCAGCCGCGCGGGATTCGTACGTTCTCGGCGAGTTCGATCGCGCGCCTGAAGTCGTCGGCTTCCGAGGCGATGGCCACGCCATGCACGCCGACATTCACCGGTCCCCAGGTGACGCCGAAGTCGGGCAACTCGCCTGTGGTCCGGGCAAGGGCACGGGCCTCGGCAAGGCGGGCGTCGGCGTGGTCCCTGTCCTTCATCCGACCCGCGATGGTCGCGGCGCGCAGGTGAAGCATGCCGCGCATCGCCTCAATGCCTGCTGGGCGGCGTGACTCCTGGCCCTCAAGGTCCCGCAGGGCCCGGTCGACCACCCACAGACCCACGTCGTACCGGCCCGACGACATCGTGGTCTGCGCACGCAGGAAGGCATGCATGGCAGCCAGCCCCGGCTCGTCGGCGCGCGGTGCAGTCCACGCGAGTCGGTCCAGCGCGACGGTCGCCAGATCGAGGAAGCCGAGCTTCCACGCCACGGTGAACACACACCGGAACGTCTCCGCCAGACACTCGTAGGCCAGCCGCTGCTCTTCTCCGGCACTGGTGTGCACGGCCTGCACCGACTCATCGATCAGCACGGGCAGATCGCGCACCATGTCCGTGTACTGTGCCTGACGGCGCTGCTCCAGAGCCCGCTGGACGTCCACCCAGATCAAGGCGGCCGGGCGCGGGGCCGTCTCCCAGTCCAGAGCGATGTCCCAGTTCTCCAGCCCCTCACGAATCGGCTGGATCAGCGCATCCATCCGATCCCGGCGCAGTTCGTCGGCATACGGCTGCCCCAACAACTCGGATGTGGCAACGCCCAGCGCGCGCGCACACGCTGCGACAAGAGCCGGAGACGCAGGCTTCTGCCCGCACTCGACCTTCGACATCAACGACTTCGACACGTGCGCCCGCATCGCCAGACCATGCTGCGTCAGACCGCGCTGCTTCCGGATCCGGGCGATTCGAGCGCCAGTGTGCTCCTCAATGCTCTGCGGCACGGCGAACTCCGTTCTGCTGCAACACTCAGACGGTACCCGCGTCGCACGGCGATGCCGAGTACGGATTCTCCCTTGCCGCGCAGAGCGCAGAGTCGCTGACACCTGGGGCTATTTCCCGAACGCCCATGGTCTGGATTCGGTCTGGCTTCATCCTGCTTTTGCAGGGTGGCAGAAGATGAAGCGGACGGATCTGCACCCATGCCTGAACGCAAGGCCGAATCCTCCGGGCCTCTCAAGCCGCGCACCCCCCGACCCTCCGCGTGCTCAGCGCGATGTCGTCCAGCCGGACGTCGTACGACGAAGGGCTCGGGTCGGACTGGTACAGCTGCCAGCCCAGCTTGAGTTTGTCGAACGTCGGGAAGACGAACGGGTCCGCCGTGCCGCCGTGCCGGTCGGTGGAGACGGTCAGGTCGGGCTGGGGCACGCCGTCGAAGTAGACCGTGACGCGGTTGTCCGTGGCGTCCAGGTGGAACTCGACGCACTGCCACTTGCCGGCTCGCGCCGGGGCGGAGGTCTTCCACGCGGTCCAGTCCCCGGTGGGTCCGAGGTCGGAGCCGACGCCGTAGAAGTTGCGCTTCTCCGTGGGCACGTACTGGCCGCCGAGCGGACGGACCAGAGTCGGGGAGTCCGGGCCGGAGGCCTCCGCCAGGGTCCAGTGCGCCCAGTCGGGGGCGGTCGGGAAGGCGTCCACCCTCAGCCGCATCCGGGCCCAGAAACTGTTGCCGGGCGGGGCGAGGTGCCCGAACACCAGGAACGCGCGGCCGTTGCCCTTGGTACGGATGCGGAGTTCACGGCCGTGGCCGGTCGAGGCGCGGGTGACAGTCAGCGTGCCGTCGGAGGTGTCCGAGGTCCAGTCGCGGCCTTGGGCGGCCGGGCCGAGGGGGAGGCGGTCGAAGCTCTCCCGTGCGAGTACGGGGGAGGGGGTCGCCGAGGCTGTGGGGGTTGCCGAGAGCAGCGCGGAAGCCGTGGCCAGGAGCGCGGCGGCGGCCCTTCTGAGGTATACCATGCGGGCAGTCTGGTCACGGGAGTCACAGCCGTGACAGATGCCGAGCCCCAAGTGGCCGGTCGAGTTCCGTTTCTGTCCGGATCAGGTCACCCGGCCTTTTTCGCTTGGCCCGCTTTCAGGATCTCCGCAACGTCCAAGGTGACCTTGGCACCGATGGAGTCGGGAAGGGCGACGATCTCGCCGGGGGCGTGGACGTGATGGGCCCTGTAGCCGTCCCTTGCCGGATCAGTGAAGACGTGGAGGCGTTGATGCGTCCTGTCGACGATCACGTACGTCGGGATTCCGGCCGCCGCGTAAGCGGGCACTTTGACACCGAGATCCAGGTTGGGATTCTCCGCGGTGACCTCAAGGACCATCCGGAAGCAGGACGGGTCGTAGCAGTTGTTCTCGACCATATGGGCGTCAATGCCAGTGTCGACGACGCACAGGTCTGGGATGGCGTAGTCCTCCGGGCCCGTGGGTAGCCAGAGCGCGACCTTCTGGAGGACCGTGCCCGCGTCGTCGTCGAGTCCGGCGTTCAGGCACGCCAGCATCACGTCCGTGAGGACCTCGGCATGCGGACCGTCGGGGAGAGGTGTCACCAGCAGCAGCCCATCGATGATCTCGAAGCGAACGCCCGGAGTGCGCTCCATGAGCCAGTCGGCCCACTTCGTGAGTGAACGGTCTGCTGACATGCGTGAGTCCTCCACCAGGTCGCGGCGCGGACATCCTCTCCGTGCCGATACGCGGCGTACTGGTCGACCCTGGGCAACTCACTCGAACGAGGCACGGCGAGGGCCCCGCCCCGGTGCGGAACCGGAGACGGGGCCCTCGAAGGACTGCCGAGGAAGACCTCAGTAGCGGCGCGTGATCAGCGCACGCTTCACCTCGGCGATCGCCTTCGTGACCTCGATGCCGCGCGGGCAGGCGTCCGTGCAGTTGAAGGTCGTGCGGCAGCGCCAGACGCCGTCGCGGTCGTTGAGGATCTCCAGGCGCTGTTCGCTCGCCTCGTCACGCGAGTCGAAGATGAAGCGGTGCGCATTGACGATGGCCGCCGGGCCGAAGTACTGGCCGTCGTTCCAGAAGACCGGGCACGACGTGGTGCAGGCCGCGCAGAGGATGCACTTCGTCGTGTCGTCGAAGCGCTCGCGGTCCTCGGCCGACTGGAGACGCTCGCGCGTGGGCTCGTTCGTGTCCTTCGTGATGAGGAAGGGCATGACGTCCCGGTACGCCTGGAAGAACGGCTCCATGTCCACGACCAGGTCCTTCAGGACCGTCAGGCCCTTTATGGCCTCGACCGTGATCGGCTTCTCGGGGTTGATGTCCTTGATCAGCGTCTTGCAGGCAAGGCGGTTCTTGCCGTTGATCCGCATGGCGTCCGAGCCGCAGATGCCGTGCGCGCAGGAGCGGCGGAACGTCAGCGTGCCGTCGAGCTCCCACTTGATCTTGTGGAGGGCGTCGAGGACGCGCTCCTTCGGGTCGATCTCCAGCTGGAAGTCTTCCCAGCTGGCCTCCGCCGCGACCTCCGGGTTGAACCGGCGGATGCGGAAGGTGACCGTGATGTAGGGGGAGTCGGCGAAACCGGGCTCGGGCTTGCCGGCCGCGTCTTCCTTGTCCAGAACGGGGGTAGCCATCAGTACTTACGCTCCATCGGCTGGTAGCGGGTCTGGACGACCGGCTTGTAGTCGAGACGGACGGTTTCGGAGCCGTCGGCGCCGACCTCGCGGTACGCCATGGTGTGCCGCATGAAGTTGACGTCGTCGCGGTTCGGGTAGTCCTCGCGGTAGTGACCGCCGCGGGACTCCTTGCGGGCGAGCGCGGAGACGGCCATGACCTCGGCGAGGTCGAGCAGGTTGCCCAGCTCGATGGCCTCCAGCAGGTCCGTGTTGAACCGCTTGCCCTTGTCCTGGATGGACACGTTCTTGTAGCGCTCGCGCAGCTCCGCGATCTTCTCGACCGCCGTCTTGATCGTCTGCTCGGTGCGGAACACCATGACGTTGGCGTCCATGGTCTCCTGCAGCTCACGGCGCAGCGTCGTCACGCGCTCGGTGCCGGTGGAGTCGCGCAGCATCTCCACCTGCTTGAGCACGAACTCGGCCGGGTTCTCCGGCAGCTCGACGAAGTCCGCCGTCTGGGAGTACTCGGCCGCGGCGATGCCGGCCCGCTTGCCGAAGACGTTGATGTCCAGCAGCGAGTTCGTGCCGAGGCGGTTCGCGCCGTGCACCGACACGCAGGCGACCTCGCCGGCCGCGTACAGGCCCGGGACGACCGTGGTGTTGTCCGCCAGGACCTCACCCTCGACGTTCGTCGGGATACCGCCCATCGCGTAGTGGGCCGTGGGCTGGATCGGGATCGGGTCCGTGTACGGCTCGATGCCGAGGTACGTACGGGCGAACTCGGTGATGTCGGGCAGCTTGGCGTCCAGCTGCTCCGGCGGGAGGTGGGTGAGGTCGAGGTAGACGTGGTCGCCCTCGGGACCGCAGCCGCGGCCTTCCCGGATCTCCGTGTAGATGGAGCGGGACACGACGTCACGGGACGCGAGGTCCTTCATGACCGGCGCGTACTTCTCCATGAAGCGCTCGCCGTCCTTGTTGCGGAGGATGCCGCCCTCACCACGGGCGCCCTCCGTCAGCAGGATGCCCATGCGCCAGATGCCGGTCGGGTGGAACTGGAAGAACTCCATGTCCTCCAGCGGGATGCCCCGGCGGTAGACCGCCGCCTGGCCGTCACCCGTCAGCGTGTGCGCGTTGGACGTCACCTTGAAGAACTTGCCGCAGCCGCCGGACGCGTAGATCACGGCCTTCGCCTGGAAGACGTGGATCTCACCGGTGGCCAGCTCGTACGCCACCACACCGGCCGAGCGCTTGACGCCGTCGACCTCGGTGATCAGCTGGTCCAGGACGTAGAACTCGTTGTAGAACTCCACGCCCTCCTTGACGCAGTTCTGGTACAGCGTCTGGAGGATCATGTGGCCCGTGCGGTCGGCCGCGTAGCAGGAGCGGCGGACCGGGGCCTCGCCGTGGTTACGCGAGTGACCGCCGAAGCGGCGCTGGTCGATCGTGCCGTTCGGGGTGCGGTTGAACGGCAGGCCCATCTTCTCCAGGTCGAGGACGGAGTCGATGGCCTCCTTCGCCAGGATCTCGGCGGCGTCCTGGTCGACCAGGTAGTCACCGCCCTTGACCGTGTCGAAGGTGTGCCACTCCCAGTTGTCCTCCTCCACGTTGGCCAGCGCGGCGGCCATGCCGCCCTGCGCGGCGCCCGTGTGGGAGCGGGTGGGGTAGAGCTTGGTGAGCACGGCGGTGCGGCTGCGCTTCGTCGACTCGATGGCGGCGCGCATACCGGCGCCACCGGCGCCGACGATGACGGTGTCGTACTTGTGGATCTTCATGATTCTCGCAGCCCCGTGCCTAGCGGATGTTCGGGTCGAAGGTGAAGATCACCAGCGTGCCCAGCAGGATGGTGAACACCGTGGCGGTGTAGAGCAGGCCCTTGAGCCACAGCCGCGTGTTCGCGCTCTCCGCGTAGTCGTTGATGACCGTGCGCAGGCCGTTGGCGCCGTGCAGCATGGCGAGCCAGAGCATCAGCAGGTCCCAGACCTGCCAGAAGGGGCTCGCCCAGCGGCCCGCCACGAAGGCGAAGCCGATCTTGGAGACACCGCCGTCCAGCACGAGCTGGATCAGCAGGTGGCCGAGGACCAGCACGACCAGCACCACGCCCGACAGGCGCATGAACAGCCACGCGGCCAGCTCGAAGTTGCCCCGGGTGGACTTGGGGGTCTTCTTGGTGCGCTTGCGCGGGGCCTCGATGAAGGGCGCCGGGTTGTCGACGGTGTAGACGGCGCCACCCTCGACGGGGCCGACGCCGGCGGCGGACTTCTCAGTCGTGGACATTGGCGTCAGCTCCCGAAGAGTTCACGAGCGGCGTGGCCGAGGACGGGGTAGATGGCCCCGAGCATCAGCACGACCCAGAGCGCGACGACGGTCCAGAGCATCTGCTTCTGGTAGCGCGCGCCCTTGATCCAGAAGTCGACGGCGATGACGCGCAGACCGTTGAGCGCGTGGAAGAGGATGGCGGCGACGAGGCCGTACTCCAGCAGCGCGACGATCGGCGTCTTGTACGTGGCCACGACGTTGTCGTAGGCCTCGGGGGAGACACGCACGAGGGCGGTGTCCAGCACGTGAACGAACAGGAAGAAGAAGATGAGGACGCCGGTGACTCGGTGAGCCACCCAGGACCACATTCCTTCCCGGCCGCGGTACAGCGTTCCAGCCGGCACGGAAGTTTCCTCCGGGAGCGGGGATTGGGGCCGCGCCGGCTTGGTGTGTCGGTCGGGCCCGGCCGGGTACGGTCCACCGGCCCCCAGCATCGTAGCGAGGCGCTGCCGCTGGGCTGAGCCGGGGTCTGGCTGTGTGATCAAACTGGCATGCGTACGGGCTAGCCTTCGGCGGCTTCTGGGGTGGGGTGTCCTGTTATCTGCCGGGTGCGGCGCCGTCGTGGCTGGTCGCGCAGTTCCCCGCGCCCCTTAGGGCCTCGACCAGCCGCGCCCTTGCAAGGCGCCGGAGTTCTTCCGCCACCACCATCCGCTCCTCCTCCGGATCGTTGGTCAATCGTGACCGGATGGCTTCCAGGAGGCGGTCCAGGGTCTCTCTCGGCGGCACGTCAGCCAGGCAGATGACGAACACATGTCCGAAGCGGGCCTCGTAGGCCGCGTGGGCCGCGCTGAGAGCCGTGTGGGCCGCGGAGTACGTGCCGGGCGGGAGCGTCGGCAGGGACTCGGCTGCCAGGGCCTCGGTCAGGTCGGGCCAGGAGAGGTCGTAGGCCGCCTCGTCCGCCGCGGCCAGCAGGGAGTCCAGGTCCGGATAGGGGCGGTGTTCCGCGACGCGGCGGCACCAGCGGAGGCTGCGCAGGCAGGCGAGGAGCGTCTGCTCCAGGGCCTCGGCGGAGGCCGCGTTGAAGGGCTCCACCGGTATGGCGAGCCGGCCGGGGAGGTCTGGGAGACGGTGCGCAGGCAGCGTGGGTCCTCGTGGGCGTCACGTGTGTCGGCAGGGCATGTTGTGAGAGATGTGACGTCACGCTACCGAGTACGACCAAGACGTGTCCGACGGATGCCCGAATTTCACCCGGGAGAGAGAGATTCCGAACGCGTGGTGGACGCGCGTGAGGCGCCAGGGCGTCTTAGGTTGGCGAGGTGAGTCAGCACAGGCGCCGAGGTTCGGCGAAGCAGACGAAGCAAGGGAAGCAGCGGCAGGTGCTGGTCGTGGCCACCGCCGTCGCCCTGGTCGTGATCGCGGCCGGGGTGAGCCTGGGGCTCTGGGCGGCCTCGGGCGGCGACGGCGGGACCACCGGGGCGGAGGCCAGACCCTCCCAGGGCCGGTCCGCGGCCGCCCCGCAGGGCACCTCGCCGGAGAGCGCCCCGAGTCCGAGCCGCTCCTACGCCCTGTCCAAGGCGCCGCAGACGATCCCCGCCGTGCGCGAGCACACCGCGGCGCGCGGCCCGGGCTGGCGCCCCGGGAGCGGGGACCGCGTCGTCGTGGACGACCCGGCGCTGGCCGACGAGGGCCGGCTGATCGCCGGTGAGCTCGGGCTGAAGTACGAGGGCGAGAAGGACGACCGGCGCGCCGGGGACGTACGGCTGGCCCTCGAAGACGGCAAGAAGGCGAATCCCGAGTCGTACGTCATGACCGTGCGCGACGGGCGGGTGGAGATCAGCGGGCCCGCCGACGCGGGCGTCTTCTACGGCACCCGCACCCTCAAGCAGGAGGTGCACGACGGCGGCACGGCGCCCGAGGGCGTGGTGCGGGACGAGCCCGCCAAGCCGGAGCGCGGGTTCATGCTGGACATCGCCCGCAAGAACTACACGGCCGGCTGGATCGAGGACCGGATCCGCGAACTGGGCGATCTGAAGTTCAACCAGCTCGGTCTGCACTTCTCCGACGACCAGGGGTTCCGGATCGAGTCCGAGTCGCATCCGGAGATCGTGTCCCGGCAGCACCTGACCAAGGCGCAGGTGCGGAAGATCGTCGACCTCGCGCGGAGCCGGCACATCACCGTCGTGCCCGAGATCGACTCGCCCGGGCACCTCGGCGCGGTCCTCGACGCCCACCCCGACCTCCAGCTGCGCACCGCGCGGGGGTCGGCCGTGCAGGGGGCCATCGACATCTCCAAGAGCGAGAGCGCCGAGATCGTCGACGACCTGCTGAACGAGTACGCGGACCTGTTCCCGGGCGGGCCGTGGCACCTCGGCGGCGACGAGTACCAGGCGCTGGTGCGCTCCGACCCGGAGGCGTCGTTCCCGCAGCTGGCCGCCGCCGCGCGGGAGAAGTACGGTTCCGGCGCGACGGTCGCCGACCTCACCACCGGCTGGCTCAACGACCGGGCCGCCACCGTCCGCAAGCACCAGCGCGTCCCGCGCGCGTGGAACGACGGCTTCTTCAAGGACACCTCCGTCGACGCCGACAAGGACATCCAGGTCGGCTACTGGACCGGCAAGGAGATCGGGGCCCGGCCGCCGGCGGTGTACCTGAGCGCGGGCCGGAAGGTGATCAACTACAACGACGAGTTCCTGTACTACGTGCTCGGCGAGCCGCAGACCTTCGTCTATCCGACGGGGCAGCGGATCTACGAGCAGTGGACGCCGCGGGTGCTGCGCGACACGCAGGCCGTGCCGGAGCGCTACGACGGGCAGATCCTCGGCGGGGTCTTCGCCGTCTGGGGCGACATCCCGAACGCGCAGACGCAGGACCAGGTGGCGGCCGGGATCCGGATGCCGCTGCGGGCGACCGTCCAGAAGCTGTGGGACCCGGGCCGGCCCGAGCTGTCCTGGGCGGAGTTCCGGGCGCTCGCGGACAGGCTCGGCTGACCGCGGCCGAATCGGCCCGTACGGCTGCGCACTGCCGTACGGGTGTGGTGGTCTTCTGACGCGAGCCGAATCGAATATGCCGGGGGGGAACCGGAGCATGGGGTACTGGGGGTACTTCGTCGTGGGCCGTGGGCAGCGGCCGCTGGCGGAGCTGGACGCGCTGGCGGGGGCGACGGACGGGATGGTGCGGCGCACCTCCGCGCCCGGCGGGTGGCAGGTGTGGGAGTACCCCAGCAGCGACGGCGACGTGGGGAACATGAACGCCCTCGCCCGGGAGACCGGGGCGCCCGCGCTGTTCGGGTACGTCATGAACAGCGAGTGCGTGGTGCTGGAGGCCGCCGCGCCGGAGAGCGGGACGTGGACGACCTGCCTCGCCCGGACCGCCATGGCCGGGTACCTGGGGGCCGGCCGCGAGGGCCTCGCCCTGGAGGACTACTTCCTCGAACCTCGCGACGCCGCCGAGCACGCCGTCCGCTGGGCCGCCGAGGCCGGACACGAAGTGAACGCCGACGCCCTTGTGGACGTACTCACTTCAGACCCCGATCCCGTGGCTGAAAACCTCTTCTTCCGCTTCCTCGACCGCCTGGGCGTCGTGCCCCTGTGACGTTCCGGGGCCGTTGCGCGCAGTAAGGGGAAGTGCGGGTTCCGTGAGGGGTCAGGGCTGTGAGCAGGCCTGGTAGGGCCCCTGCAAGGCCCGCGGAGGGAGGCGTGATGAGCCTGGTGGAGTTGATCGCACAGGCCGACGAACGCGGGCTGGCCGCGAGCGGGCTGGCTTGTCTGGATCGGTGCGTGCCCCTGCTGGGCGGCGACGACGAGACCCTGCGGCCGCTGTGGGCGAGCCTCACCGACGGCGCGGGCAGCGGCGACTGGGGCGAGGGGCTGGAGCAGGCGCGCAAGAAGCTGGACGCCCCCGGCACCGGGGACGAGGCTGTCGTGCTCGCCCACCGGATGCTCGAGGCCGCTCCCGCCGAGCGGTCCCCAGCCGGGGTGCGGGTGTGGGCCGACGCCTGCTCCGTCGCCGCCCTCCAGATCCACCGCCTCCTCGACACCGCCGCCGACGACGCCTCGTCGGTCGCCGTGCGCCGCGAGGGCCGCACGGAGGGCATGTCGCCGCTCGTCGCCGCGGAACTGCGCCGCCAGATCACCGTCCTGGAGGTCCTGGCCGGACACGGACCGGCCGGGCTGCGGCGGGCGCTGGAGGTGTCGACCGAGGGGCGGCGGGTGCTGCGCGCGGTCGTCTCGCGCCGGAGCCGGCAACTGGGCTGAGCACCGGGCCCCCAGGGGGTGTCCGACCAGCCTAAACCCCCTTTCCTGGAAGAGTCCTGTGACTGTCGTAAGGCCGAGGTGGGGCGGTCCTGCGCCGCTTCGGGGAAGTCGCCGATTTCGTGTGACGAAACGTCACGCCGGAGCGCTTTCCGGGGTGTGACGACTCAAGCGGAAACCAGGCCCTCGGCCGCGGCGAAGCCGCTGCGGTGGGCTGCGGACACGGTGGCGACGATGCGCGAGGGAGCACGGCTGCACCTCGACTACTCGGCGCAGAGCCTGTGGAGCATCGACCGGATGATCGAGGGGATACGGCGGGAAGGAGCCCCGTACGCCGCCGTGCAGGAGGTGCTGCGCGGGTTCGGGGCCTACGCCGGTGAGGTGATGGCGCGCCAGACCGGGGCCGAGTGGTGGGCGACGGGCGGCGACCACTGGATCCGCACCCCCGACGGACGCCTCTGGGACCCCATCGACGAGGCCCGCCGCTGTTACGCCGGGCACGGCTCGCTGCGGCTGCTGTGCCGGGACGCGACGGCCGCCGAGCGCCGGCGGTAGCGTCAGCGCGGGAGCGCCACCGTGGCGTCGTCCTCGATGACGGGGCCGGTCGGCTCGGGGGCCGACTCGGCGGGCTTGGCGGCCTTCCCGGCGAGCGTGCGGATCTGAGGCAGGTCGTCGTAGAGGTGCTGGCCGGGGCACTCGGTCGGGTAGCCGTCGCGGTGGCCGGAGATGCGGTGCAGCGTGACCTTCTGGCCCGCTTTGTACTTGCCGTTGTCGGCACCGGCGGTCAGCACCGTCGTGCCGGTCGGGTCGATGCCGTACAGGCCGAGCTTCCAGGCCGCGACCTTGGCGACCGACTCGCGCACGGCGGCGTTCGCGGTCGTCTTGCTGTAGTCGCCGAGCACCGAGACGCTGCTGGTGGCGGTGTTGAAGCCGTAGGTGTGGGCGCCGAGGACGGGCTTGTCCATGCCGCCCGCACGGCCCTCGAAGACCGTGCCGCACTTGTCGACGAGGAAGTGGTAGCCGATGTCGTTCCAGCCGTTGCTGCGCACGTGGTAGAGGAACACGCCGCGCACGATCGACGCCGACTCGGCGCAGGTGTAGTCGTTGGTGCCGGCCGTGTGGTGGACGAACATCGCCTTGGTGTCGGTGGTGTAAGTGGGCGGGTCCTTCACCAGGGACTCGTCGGCGCCCCAGGCGGAACGCGACGTGACGGCGGGACGTTCGGCGCGGGGCGCGCCGGCGGCCGGTTCGACGACGTCCGGTTCGACGACGTCCGGTTCGACGACGTCCGGTTCCACTACGTCCGGTTCGGCGCCGTCCGGTTCGACGACCGTGGTCTGCACGGCGTCCGACCCGCCGTCCGGGTCGACCAGTTCGACGCGCAGCCCCTCGGGCAGCCGCCCGCCCGACACCCGCACCTGGACGCCGTCCGAAGGCCCGGTCCACAGCGGCTGAGTGCCGCCGCGGACTCCGGCCCGGTGGTGGTCGGGGCCGGTCTCGGGCGTCCGCACGTCGGTGTCGAGCGCGCGCCACGCGCTCCACGCGCCGCTGTCCCGGGAGCGGGTGCGCACGTGCGCGATGCCGTCCAGGACCGCGTCCGGGTCGTCCCACGTGACACCGATCATGCTGAACGGCTCGGTGGTGCGCGGGGCGAGGGCCCGCTCGTGCGGGTCACCGTCCGGCACCCGGACGGTGTGCACGCCGTCGGAAGAGGCGGCGGCGGAGGAGGTCCGGGCGGGCTGGGTCAGGCCGAGCGTGCCGGCGGCCAGGGCGGTGACGACGGCGGTGTGCAGCAGAAGGCGTGTCATTCGTGGCTCGATTCCGGTCCTCTTGGGGGGCGATGGGGGAGTCTTTCCCCCATCGCCCACCCGTCCGTTCGGTCTTCCGGAGAAATCCGGCGAACGGCCGAGGACCGGTCGAGTCGTCACGGCGTCAGCGTCTGGCCCAGGCGGGCGTCCGTCAGGGTGCCCAGCGTGGACTTGCCGAAGACGACGGAGTGGGAGTAACCGAGGCCGGTGCTGTTGCTCGGCAGGTACAGCAGGACCCCGTCACCCCCGTCCTCGCCGTCGGCGCCGAACGTGAGGTCCGCCCGGCCGTAGCCGGACAGGTCCGTCAGCGACACCGACGAGCCGAAGCGGTCACCGCTCTCCGTGGAGCCCGGGACGCCGGAGGTGTCCTGCGAGATCCCCACCGAGCCGGAGCCGGTCAGACCGGACGCGGTGCCCTTGACGAGGATCGCGTCACCCGCGTCGGCGCGGTTGACGCCGTCCCGGGTCAGGTCCTCGCCCGGGGCGCCCGCGAGGGCGTCCGCGTAACCGTCGGCGTTGTAGTCGCCGACCGAGACGGAGGTGCCGAGGGCGTCACCGGACTCGTTGCCGCCCGGCACGTACGCCGTGTCCTGGTGGATCACGGTCATGCCGGTGGTCGTGAAGCCCGTGGCCGTGCCCGGGACCATGGTGATCTGGCCGCCGGACTTCCCGCCGGACTCGGACGCGACCGGCTGGCCGATGACGATGTCGTCGTAGCCGTTGCCGTTGACGTCACCGGCGGCGAGGGAGCGACCGCCCTTGACGGAGATGACGCCCACCTTGGTCAGACCGGTCGCGGAGCCCGCGAAGCGGACGACCCGGCCGATGCCACCGGTGTCGCGGTAGTTCAGGGCGATGTCCGCGTAGCCGTCCCGGTTGAAGTCGCCGGTCGCGGCGTCGAGGTAGGAGACGGCGCCCGTGGCCGTGGTGAGCGTGCCGTACGCGGTGGCGCCGCCGGTCAGCCGGGCGTTCCAGTTGCCGCCCTTGCCGGTGCCGGCGGAGAAGACGTCCGCCTTGCCGTCGCCGTTGAAGTCTCCGACGGCGACCGTGGAGCCGAGCCTGGCGCCCGTCGAGGTGACCCCTGACGTGGTGTACGAGAAGCCGGTGTCGAGTGCGGGCCCGTACATCACCGTGACCGCGCCGCGGTCGGCGTGGCCGCTGGTGTCGTCCTCGCCGGGTGCGCCGATCGCGAGGTCGGCGTAACCGTCGCCGTTGACGTCGCCCCAGGCGCTGGACGTGCCGAAGCCGTCACCGGACTCGTGGGAGCCGGGTACGCCCGGGCTGCTCTGGCTGAGCGTCACCTTGGCGGCGGTGACCGGGCCGTCGATGCCGCCCGGGACGACGGTGACGGTGCCGCCGCCGCTCAGCGCCTTGGGCGTGCCCGCGACCAGGTCGGTGACGCCGTCCCGGTTGTAGTCGGAGGTGGCGAGGGCGTGGGAGATGCCCGGGGTCCTGGCGACCTGGGCGATCCGGGAGAGCTGGGAGTAGAGGTTGGCGCCGGGGCAGGCGGTGGCGTTGGTGTCCCGGTGGCCGAAGACCCGGGGCAGGGTGATCGAGACGCCCTGGTCGACCTTGTTGCCGTCCTGGCCGGCCGGGCTGCCCGAGGTGAGCGTCACCTTGCCGGTCGGATCGATGCCGTACATGCCGAACTTCCAGGCCACGAGCCGGGAGATCGCGTCGAGCGCGGCGCGGCTCGGCCGGGCCTTCTCGAAGTTGCCGATGTAGGAGATGCCGACGGTGTCGGTGTTGAAGCCGATGTCGTGCGGTTGTGCCGATCTCCCGACCCGTGCCGGGCAGGGAGCCTCCCGCTCGGTGTGACATTTCGCCGGAGCACGGCGCTGATGATCGTGGAGGGCAACTCAGTACGAACGAGGACGGTTCTTGGGCCAGCGAGAGGAACCCCGGCGCGCACACCCGCGCGACGGGGAACTGGGCGAGGCCGTCGAGCGGGCCCAGGACGGCGACGAGGCGGCCTTCGCGGTCGCCTACCGGATCGTGCAGCCCGGACTGCTCGGCTATCTGCGCGGACTGGTCGGGGACGACGCGGAGGACGTGGCCTCCGACGCCTGGCTGGAGATCGCCCGGGACCTGGGGCGGTTCAAGGGCGACGGGGCCGGGTTCCGCGGCTGGACGGCGACCATCGCGCGGCACCGGGCGCTGGACCATCTGCGCCGCCGGCGTGTACGGCCGAGGCCGTCCGCGCTGGAGCAGGACGTGCTGGACCTGCCCGGGCCGCACAGCACCCACGACCAGGCGCTGGAGGCCATGTCCACCGAGCAGGCCTTGCGGCTGGTCGGGGGACTGCCGCAGGACCAGGCCGAGGCCGTGCTGCTGCGTGTCGTGGTGGGCCTGGACGGACCCGCCGCCGCCCGGGTCCTGGGCAAGCGGCCGGGTGCCGTACGGACGGCCGCGTACCGGGGCTTGAAACGCCTGGCCACCCGGCTGGGCGCCGAAGGTGTGACGGATGAGGCTCCCCGGACGCTGGGGGAGTCGAAATGAACGATGCCGGCGGGCCGGGCGGAGTCGCCGGGTCCGGTGCCCTGAACAGGGCGGACGAGCGAGACGTATGGATCGGTCCCGGAACGCCGGACCGGTCGGCCGGGCCGGCCGGGTCGCACGGACCCGGCGGGCACCGCGGGACGCGTGGATCGAACAGGGACGGAACAGGACATGGGTGAACAGCAGAGCGGCGGCGGGTTTCCGGGCCGTCGGCGTGTCCACCCTGGGGGCCCCGCCTGCGACCACCGGGCGGCGCGGGACGCCGACGGCCGGCCGCCCGGCCACCGCGGGACGGCCGGCCTCGACAGCCCGGGCCTCGGCACCCGGCACGTCTTCGACGAAGCCGAGCTGGAAGCGCTGCTCGTGGCCGCCCTCGTCCGGGACCGGATCGACGCCGAGGCCGAACAGCGGGCGGTGGCCGCGTTCCTGGCCGCCCGGGACGCCGGCGTTCACCGGGCCCGCACCCGCCGCCGCGACGACTGGCGGTCCCGGGAGCGGTGGTATCCGGGCCGTTCGCTGAAGGCCACGCTCTCCGTGCTGCTCGCCAGTCTCACGCTGGGCGGGGTCGCGGTCGCGGCGATCGGCTCCGTGGGATCCACGGACGGCGCCGACGACCGAGGTCGCCCGCCCGCCTCCACCCGCGCCCCCGGCGCCTCGGCGGGCGAGACCGCCGGCACCCCGACCGGCTCCGCGTCCGCGCGCCCGGACCGCCCGGCCGCCTCCCAGGGCACCGAGGCCCACTGCCGCGCCTACGAGCAGGTCGACGGCCGGGGCAAGGCCATGGACGCGACGGCCTGGAAGCGCCTCGTCCAGGCCGCGGGCGGTGAGAGGAACGTTACGGCGTACTGCGCGGAGCAACTGGCCCGGACCGAGGCGAAGCCCGGCAGCACCGCCCGACCGGAGAAGAGCGCGGCCGCCCCCGGTTCCGCCGGCGCCGGCAACGGCTCGGCCAACGCGGACAACGGCGCGGGCAACGCGGGCAGCGCGGGCAGCGCGGGCAGCGGTGCGGGCAGCGCGGAGAACGGATCGGGGGCCGCGCGAAGCGGCGGCGCCGGCGCCGCCGACGGCACCTCGTCCGGGGCCAAGGGCAAGCCCGCCCAGCCCAACGACCGCCGTCCGTAGCAGAATCGCGCCATTCACTCAAAGGTGACGGTCTAACACATTCCGCATCCGGCTGTGCAGTTGAGACGCACGAGCGGGCAAAAGGTTGTGTGCACGTTCAGCGTCACCTCGGGCACGGGTTCATCACAAAAGACCGCCGACCTGGCCCGGTCTGCGTGCTATTGCAGGGATCGATCCAAGATCGCCTGATGCACGGGCCATGCAATGGTCAAGTCAAAAGCTTCCCACGGGCATTGACCACACCCGCGCATTCCCTTTTCCCCTTCGCAGGGCCCGTGCCGCTCCACCGATCAAGTGCCGCCCGACCCCAGGCGCGGCCCCCGCATCCCCTGCCGAGAGGGCACTTCATGGCCGACGAGATGGTGCGTCAAGCCCAGGTCTTCATCAACCGCACGTACGGCAGCCGCATCGGCATGACCGTCGAGGAGAACGGGCAGACCGGCTGGCCCACCATGTACGCCCTGACCCGCGCGCTCCAGTACGAGCTGGGCATCACCAGCCTGTCGAACAGCTTCGGCCCGACCACCCTGGCAGCCATCGCGGAGAAGTACGGCAAGATCGACGCGTCCAACGTGCCGTCCGCGGACTTCTGCCGGATCCTCCAGTCCGCCCTGTACTGCAAGGGCTACGACGGCAGCGCCATCGACGGGACGTACAGCGCCCGCATGCAGCAGTCCGTCACCCAGCTCAACGCCGACATGGGGCTGAGCGCGGTCTATCCGGGCAGCGCGCTGTGGCCGAAGGTCATCAAGGGCCTGTTCAACATGGACGCGTACGTCACCGTCAGCGGCGGCTCCAGCGCGGTCCGTTCGGTGCAGCAGTGGCTCAACGGCCAGTACGTCCTGCGCAAGGACTTCTACATCATCCCCTGTGACGGCCACCACTCGCGCGACGTCGCCAAGTCGATGCTCTTCGCCGTCCAGTACGAGCTCGGGATGGCGGACGGGACCGCCAACGGTGTCTTCGGTCCCGGCACCCAGACCGGCCTCAAGTCGCACACCCTGTCGGTCGGCAGCTCCGGCAACTGGGCGCGGCTCTTCACCGGCGCGATGATCCTCAACCAGCGGTCGGTCGCCTTCGGCAACTTCACCAGCGCGGTCTCCACCGCCGTCCAGAGCTTCCAGTCCTTCGCGAAGCTCCCGGTCACCGGCAAGGGCGACTTCTCCACGTGGGCCTCCCTCCTCGTCTCCTACGGTGACCAGAGCCGCAGCGGCGAGGCCTGCGACGGCGTCACCAAGATCACTGACGCGCGTGCGGCGGCCCTCAAGGCGGCCGGTGTGAAGTACATAGGCCGCTACCTCACCAACCCCAGCGCCACGTCTCTCCCCGAGAAGGCCATCCAGCCCGGCGAGCTGGCCACCATCGCCGCGAACGGCCTGCGCTGCTTCCCGATCTACCAGACGTACGGCCGGGACGCCGACGGCTTCAACTACGCCGCCGGACGGGCCGCCGGCCAGGCCGCCGCCAACGCCGCCCTCGACCACGGCTTCAAGTCCGGCACCCGGATCTTCTTCGCCGTCGACTTCGACGCGCTCGACCACGAGGTGACGTCGAACGTCCTGCCGCACTTCAAGGGCATCGTGGACGCGTTGGCCGCCGACGGCGGACGGTTCGGGGTCGGCGTGTACGGGCCGCGCAACGTCTGTACCCGCGTCGGCGAGGCCGGGCACTCCACCGCCTCGTTCGTCTCCGACATGTCCTCCGGCTTCTCCGGAAACTTCGGCTACCCGCTGCCCGCCGACTGGGCGTACGACCAGATCGTCACCCGCAGCGTCGGCTCCGGCGCCGGCGCCATCGAGATCGACGTCAACATCGCCTCGGGCCGTGACACCGGCCAGAGTTCCTTCAACGCGCCCCGGCCGCCGCGCCCCGACGTCGGCTTCGACGGCTCCTTCCTCAACGCACTGCACGACGACCTCAGCCGCTACATGCGCAGCATCGGCTACGAGGACGACGGTGGCACCGGCGCCAACGCGCGTCTCTTCACGCACACTCAGTGCTTCGAGACGATCATGTCGCACGACGCGCAGACCACCCAGCTGTCCCGCACGTACACCATGCGCAAGGCGATGATCCAGACCTCGGCGTACTGGGAGATGCGGCACTACGACCTGATCGACCAGGGCGTGGACCACCAGGTCGCCTCGTACCACCTCAACGGCGTCGGCATCGTCAAGGACTCCTCGACCGGTATCGCGCAGATCAGCGGCGAGGTCGGTATCCGCGCCTGGAACCACTGCATCGACAAGGGCTTCGTCACCGGCACCCGCACCGACCCGACCAAGGACGCCGACATCTGGGCGATGTGGCAGAAGGTCAACAAGGACAACGCCTTCGCCATGCGGACCGTGCCGCTGATCCACCTGTGGGGCGTCGCGGGCAAGCCCGGCGGCAAGAACCCGCCGGCCGGCGAGACGACCCTGCGCGCCATGAGCCTGAACTACACCGAGGGCGAGATCTTCGAGATCATCCGCCGCTACCAGGGCTGGGGCGACCAGGCCGAGGCCGATGCCGCCAAGCGGATGGGGCTGTACCACATCTTCGAGAAGTACAACAACCTTGTCCGGCAGCTCGCTGCCGGGTGAGGTGGTCGCCATGACCTCCTCGTATCCCGCCGCCCTGCCCCTGCTGATCGGCATCATCGTCGCCGCTGTCACCGCCTTCGGCCTCGCCGGGTACGGCTTCTCAGCGATCGGCAGGGGCGGCCCGGGGGCCGTGGCACGCGGCGGCGCCGCGCTCGCCGGAGCCCTCGCCGCAGTCGCCTACGTCTGGGGTCTGGTGTCGCTCTTCCTCGACGAGAGCGGCACCGCCCAGGCTTGCCAGGACGCGAACCCCTCGCTGTACGGGCAGGTGAGCGGCTACAGCGTGTCCTACCTGCCGCCCGCCCTCGACTGCCGCATGTCGTCCGGTGGTTCCTACTCGGCGGCCGTCTCCGGCTTCGTCACGCCCGTGATGACGGGCTGTGCGGTGATCGCGGTGACGCTCGCCCTGATCGCCGCCGCCGAACACCGCCGCACCACCACACCCGAGCATCCCGAGAAGAGGACCACGTGAGCGCCACTCCCGCCCGCCGCCCGCTGTCCCGCAGAGGCTTCCTGCTGCGCGCCGCCGCCGTCACCGCCGCCGCGGCGGCGCTCCCGCACTCGCAGGCGCTGGCCTCCCCCGCGTACGCCGCCGAGCCGCGCGACTACACCTTCCCCAAGGCCGTCCGCGAGGGCGTCGCACGGGCCGAGGCCCGTAACGAGCGACTCCTCGCCGGGACCCGGTCGGCCAACGGTTGGGACATGGAGACCGCCGCCGACCAGGGCGGATCCATCGCCACCCGGCCCGTGCCGGGGACCCCGCTGACGGATCTCCAGGTCCGGCTCGGCGCTCCCGAGACCGTCCTGGTCCATCTCGTCCGCCGCTTCCACTACGAGATTGCCGAGCTCCAGCCCGGCGAGGCCGTCGGCTGGGCCGCTCCGAAGGGGCTCCGGGGGGCCGCCCGCAACCTGGCCTCCGGCACCGCCGTCCGCATCCGGCCCGGCCACTACCCGCCCGGCACGAAGGGGGGCTACTTCCCCCTGGAACTCGCGGTTCTCCGTGACATCCTCGCCGAACTCGACGGTGTGGTCCGCTGGGGCGGTGACGACCGCGCCGTCGACGAGGCCCTCTTCTATCTCGTCGTCGGCCCCGACGACACCCGCCTGGCGACCGTCGCCGAACGCCTCCGCGTCGGCGAGACGACCGCCGGTGAGGGCGCCGGCATCCTCGTGGACGTCCACGACAAGCGCCGCCGCGCGGCCGCCGACGCCCTCGCCCGCCGCCAGCGGAAAGCGGCCTGACGCCGCTCCGGCAGATCTGTCTCGACTTCCGGGTATGAAGTCGACCAATTAAGGAGAAGGCAGTGCAGAGAAAGTTCGCCGTGGTGGCGGCGACAGTGGTGGTGATGGGGGCTTTTATGACCCCCGCCGCCCATGCCAACACCGGGTACGAGAATCAGATGAGCCCCGAAGCCTGCGAAAAGTCCCAGGCGGCCTCCGACTTCAAGTACGCGATCTACTACAACTCGGACTACGGCGGCGCTTACCGCAATGTCGGCTACAGCGTCTGGGACTTCGCTGACGAGCGGATCGGCGGGGCTCCTCAGGGAGGCACCCAGCCGCTGAAGTTCTGCCACGGCGGAAGCGGAAACCTGCAGGGCATCAAGAACAATGCCGCGTCCGTGAAGAACAAGCACTCGACGTATTACGCTGTGACCTATTTCAACAGCGGTTACAAGGGATCCGCGGATTGGTCCAGCCCGCGTTCTCAGACCAACCTCTCGGTGACCAAGAACGAGAACGCCTCGTTCGCTTGGCAGACGCTCTGATTCGTCCACGCATTGCGACCTGCTGTCGGCTGCACAGCCGACAGCAGGTCGCAGCAAGCTTTGGTAGTAGGTACACCCATGCGCATGAAGGCCAGGCGAGCGAGCATCGGTTCGCTGGTGATCGCGGCAACTTTGGTATCGGTCGCTGGTTGTTCGGGCGATGCAACCACAAATCCGTCAGTGGCGACACCGAAGCCCACAGTTTCGTTCGACCCAGCCGATCCTGCGACGTGGGTGCTCCCGATCGAGGGATACCTGCCGTCGGATGCCGAGCGAAAGCAGATTTCGCAGGCTCGAAAGATCCTGATCGGCGATTGCATGAAGGGTTTCGGCTTCTCGTGGGAGCCGGCTGCCGATCTGCCACGTATCGGCGGCAAGACCCTGGTCGACTGGCGCTACGGCATTCACGACATGGCGCTCGCCAAGGAGCGGGGGTACAAGCCGGCGGCCGATGAGCAGGAAGCGTACGACCAGGCCGTCGAAGAGGGAGCCCTGGACGGCACGTCGGGCACCGGCCCGGATACGCAGGCCTTGGAGGGCGGCGCCAAGAAGGTGGGGGGCAAGCCCGTACCGGAGGGCGGCTGCCTCGGCGAGGCCGACCGGAAGATCTCCGCCGGTGCCGCGAACACCACGATCGCCCAGACGATCAGCAATGAGACCTTCGCCCAGTCTCAGCAGAGCCCTGAGGTCATCGAAGCGTTCAAGGCCTGGTCCGACTGCATGAAGGCGAGCGGTTTCCATTACCCACGGCCCCTCGACGCCAGCGATGACCCGCAGTTCGGCTCGCGGAGCGTCACGCCGCTTGAGATCAGGACCGCGACCGCCGACATTTCCTGCCGGGACAAGACCAAGGTCGCCAAGATCTGGTTCGACGCCGAGGTGGCGATCCAGAACGAAGAAATCGAGTCACGGCCCGAGCAGCTGAACGGCGAAAGAAAGTCCCTGAACGAGGCCGTGAAGAAGGCCGCCGATGTCATAGCGGGGTCCTGATGTCACGCGGTTCTCCTGGCCTGGCCCGGCGTCGGAAAGCTCTCGGTGTCCTGGTCCTGGCGTGTCTCCTGTGTACCGGAGCGGGTGCGGGCGCCGCTCTTCTCATCAAGTCTCCGGCGCAGGTCGCCGCGGACACGGCTCCTCCGCCACCGGACATCCTCACGGCACGAGTGGAGCATCGGGTGATCTCCCAGGCCCTGATCACCCGTGGGAAGGTCACCGCTTCCCAGCACACCGACATCTCTTCCGGCCCCAAGGCAGGCGAAGACGCCGGCCGTTCGGTGGTGACGAAGGTCAAGGCCGCTCCGGGCCGGAAGCTCGCCGCCGGGCAGGTGCTTCTCGAAGTGTCGGGGCGTCCGCTGTTCGTCCTCAAGGGCGACGTTCCCGCCTACCGCGACCTCGTGCCCGGCAAGCGCGGTGAGGACGTCGCTCAGCTGCAGGCGGCGCTCCGGAATTCCGGCCACCCCACGGGGAACGACCTTTCCGGAGTCTTCGGCCCGGGCACCGAACAGGCTGTCACCTCCTTCTATGGGTCCATCGGTTACGAAGTACCGGCCACCGAAGCTCCCGTGAGCCTGGCCGAGGAGGATCCCGCACCCGAACCCGACGAAGCGGCTTCTTCCCCGGCGGCGAAGCCCGAGGACAACCCGCCTCGCACCGTTCCCACCTTCCCGATGTCGGAAGTGGTTTTCGTCCGGTCCTTCCCTGCGTACGTCGAGGAAGTGCGTACGAAAGTGGGGGAGGAAGCCGGGGAGAGTCTGCTGTCCCTGTCCGCTGGTGCGCTCACCGTCGAGGGCTCCGTGACACCGCAGGAAAAGGGGATGATTCGCGCGGGCCAGAAGGTGCGGATCTACTCCGACACGGCGGGCCGCGAGTACATCGGAAAAGTCGAGTCCATCAGCGTGGAGCGCACCACCGCGAAAGACGGCGGCGAGGAGTCGGGCGAGCAGAAGTACACGGTCGAGGTGACACCGTCTCAGCCCTTGCCCATGAAACTGAACGGCGAGAACGTGCAGCTGACTGTTGTGGCGGCCTCTTCCAAGGGGAAGGTCCTCGCTGTGCCTTCGTCGGCTGTCTCGACCGGTGCCGACGGCCTGACCAGCGTCACCGAGAGGACAGGGCAGAAGGAGCGCCGGATCCCTGTCACCGTCGGTGTGTCAGGGGACGGATACGTGGAGATCGTTCCGCGGAAGGGCGCACGCCTTGCGGCCGGTGCCCAGGTGGTCGTAGGCGTGGACACGAGAGCGACTGTGGGCGGGCCGTGACCACGACCATCCACGGCAGCGCGGTCATCGAGTTCCGCGGCGTCGGACTCACCTACCCCGGTCCTCCGGCTGTTCATGCCCTGCACCCCTGTGATCTGCGCATCGCCGACGGGGAGTTCGTCACCGTGGTGGGGCCGTCGGGCTCGGGCAAGTCCACCCTGCTCAACATCGCGGGGCTCCTGGACACCCCCACGCAAGGCCAGTACCTGTTGAACGGGATCGACACGGCGGCCCTGAGCGCCACCCGTCTGGCTGCTCTGCGGGGCGAACGGATCGGGTTCGTCTTCCAGGCCTTCCACCTTCTTCCCCATCGCAGCGCGCTGGAGAACGTCGAACTCGCCATGGTCTACCGGGCCGTTCCCCGCCCACAGCGCCGGGCGCGAGCCGCCGCGGTCCTGGAGCGCGTGGGTCTCGCACACCGTGCCGCCGCCCTCCCCACCCAGATGTCGGGCGGCGAACGGCAGCGTGTGGCAGTCGCGCGCGCCCTCGTGGGGGAACCCTCACTCCTGCTGTGTGACGAACCGACGGGCAATCTGGACTCCGCCACGTCCGCGTCCCTGCTCGAACTGCTGGACACCCTGCACCGCGACGGTATGACCATCGTCGTGATCACCCATGATCGTCAGGTGGCACAGCACGGACAGCGCACCATCACGATCCGCGACGGCGTCCTCCATGACTCCGCCCACCGGTCGGAGGCGGCATGACGAAGCACCGGCGCGGCGCCGCTCCGGAACGGTCCCGGCTGGCCGTGCGCGATCTGCTGTCCGAAGCCGTGGCCGGCATGCTTCAGCGGCCGGCCCGGTCGGTTCTCACCGCCCTCGGAACCGTTCTCGGTGTCGGCGCGTTCATCGCGGTCCTGGGTCTCACCGGAACGGCCACTTCTCAGATCGACCATCGGTTCAACGCGCTGACCGCTACCGAAGTCAGCGTCACGGACGTCGGCCCCAGGAACGCCGCGGCCCGGGACATGTCGTTCCCGCGGAACGCCGACGCCCGCATCACCCGGCTGAACGGCGCGCTCGCCGCGGGTGTGTTCTGGAGTGTCCGGCTCGGGCCGCAACAAGCAGTGCGAGCCGCCCCCGTCGGCACGGCCAACAGCGTCGATGCCCGGACACAGGTGATCGCCGCCTCCCCTGGAGTCTGGCAGGCATCACAAGCCCGGTTCGCCGAAGGCAGGGCATTCGACGGCTTTCACGAAACGCACCACCAGGCGGTCGCCGTCATCGGCTCGGCCACCGCGGCACGTCTCGGTATCACCACGCTGCGCACTCACCCCGCCGTCTTCATCGGCGACACCGCCTTCACCGTGATCGGCATCCTGAAGGACGTCGAGCGGAAGCCGGAGCTGCTGATGTCCATCACGGTGCCGCGTTCGGTCGCCGAACGGACGTGGGGAGCCCCCACGGACGAGGGAGCGCAGATGCTGATCTCGACCCGGCTCGGCGCCGCCGCCCAGATCGCGGACGAGGCGGCCGTCGCCCTGCGCCCGGACCACCCCGAGTACTTCAAGGTGACACCGCCCCCCGACCCGCGGTCCCTGCGTACCGCGGTCAGCGATGACCTGAGCCAGCTGTTCCTCCTCCTCGCAGGGGTGTGCCTCATCATCGGCGCAGTCGGAATCGCCAACACCACTCTGGTGGCAGTGCTGGAACGAACCGGAGAAATCGGGCTGCGACGCGCTCTGGGGGCGCGCGGCATTCACATCACCCTGCAGTTTCTGACCGAGTCCGCGGCGCTCGGCCTCGTCGGAGGCCTCGTCGGCACTTCGATCGGCACCGTCGTCGTGGTCACGGTCGCCGCGGCGAAGCAGTGGACTCCGGTGATCGACCCCGCCACCTTGGCCGTCGCCCCCACCCTCGGCCTGGCCGCCGGTCTGCTGGCCGGCATGTACCCGGCGTGGAGAGCGTCCCGGATCCCACCCGTCGAAGCGCTGCGCCGTTGATCGCGCCGGAGACGGCCGGGGCCGCCACCCCCCACAGGAGAGGCCCCGGCCGTCGCGCGGTGCGGGCCGCGCGGCGGCCCGTACTCCCTACAGCGTCCGCGGTGCGTTTTCTGTCACACCCCACCGTGTCACGGGTTAGTTGCATCATGGACGGACATGGACGGGGAGTGGTTTCAGGTCGTAACGTGCCTTTCGCGCCAACGCGGAGGCACCAAGACCACCGCAACCACCTGCGGTGATCACACCGCAACCACCTGCGGTCATCACACCGCAACCATCAATTGAGGAACCACGACGGCGAGAACCCGGTCCGCGAAAGCGGCGCCGGTTTAGGCGCAATAAGGGGTGCGGTGCTGGGGGACGACGCGGAGCTGACCGCCGCGGTGCGTGCGGCACAGGACGGAGACGAAACCGCGTTCCGGACTGTGTACCGGGCCGTGCACCCGCGGCTGCTCGGGTACGTACGGACGCTGGTCGGCGACCCCGATGCCGAGGACGTGACGTCCGAGGCCTGGTTGCAGATCGCCCGGGACCTGGAGCGGTTCACCGGCGACGCGGACCGCTTCCGCGGCTGGGCCGCCCGTATCGCCCGCAACCGCGCGCTGGACCACATACGCATGCGCGGGCGCCGGCCCGCGATCGGCGGCGACGAGACGGAACTGACCGGCCGGGCCGCCGAGTCCGACACCGCCGACGAGGCCATCGAGGCGCTCGCCACCGACGGCACGTTCTCGCTGATCTCCCGGCTGCCGCAGGACCAGGCCGAGGCGGTCGTGCTGCGCGTGGTGGTGGGGCTCGACGCGAAGACGGCCGCCGAGACCCTCGGCAAGCGCCCGGGCGCCGTCCGTACGGCGGCCCACCGCGGCCTGAAGCGGCTCGCCGAACTGCTCGGCGACGATCCGGAGGCCGATCCGGAATCGGCCGGGGTGCTCGACGCCCTGCCTCCTCAGCGAGAACCGCGCGGCGGTGCCATGGCGTCCGCACGTGTGACGCAAAGCGTCGCACGGACGCAGAAGGATGTGTGATGGCCGACGAGCAGCACAGGTGGCTGGACCGCGAAACGGCGGAGCGTTTGCTGAGCGGAGAGCCACCCGAAGCTGTCGACGGCGCCGCCCGGGGCGAGGCCGAACGGCTCGCAGCGGCGCTCCGCGCGCTCGCCGCCGCACCCGCGCCGACCAGCGATGAACTCCCCGGTGAGGCCGCGGCGATGGCCGCCTTCCGCAAGGCGCGCGCGGAACGCGCCGACACCGCTGCGGCTCCGGCGGCCGACGGCGGCCGGGCCGGTAGCGAGGCCGCCGACGCCGGGCTGGTCCGGATCGGAACCCCGCGCGGCAGCGGCTCCGGCGGTGTCCGGCGGCCTCGCCGGGCCCGTCCCGCGCGTCTCGCCCTGGCCGCCGTGCTGGCGGTCGGCATGGCCGGCGGTGCCGCCCTCGTGGCCGGAACCGGAGCCCTGAAAGCACCGTTCGGCAACGACGAGCCGCAGCCCGGTTCCTCGGTCTCGGCCGCTGTCACTCCGCCCGAGCGCCCGCTGGTGTCGCCCTCGCCGAGCGACGCCGTGCAGGGCGGGTCCACGCCCGACGGCACCCCGAGCGGCGGCGATCCCGGACGGGGCGTGGCAGGCGACGGCCCGGCCCAGCAGCCCGGCTCCGGCGACCGGGGCGAGCGGGGAGACAGCTCCGCAGACAGCCGCAGGGAGATCGCTTCCGCCTGCCGCGACCTCCGCGACGGCAAGCGGCTGGACGCCGACCGCAGGCACGCCCTGCGCGACGCGGCGGGCGGCTCCCGGGTCTGGAAGTACTGCACAGGCGTCCTGTCCGGGTCCGGCGGCGGTTCGGGGCAGCGGCACGACGAGGACACGGAGCGGCGCGACCACGACGACACGCCCGGGAAGCACGACCGCGAGCAGGACCGCAAGCAGGACGAGGCCGCGAAGAAGGACCGGAAGAAGTCCGAGCGGAAGGCCGGGAAGCGCGCCGAGCGCCAGGGCGGCGACGCCGGCGCCGCGGACCGCGGTCGGTCCACACGGTCCCTCGCACCCCTGCGACCTGCGGTTTCGTACTCGGCGAAAATCTCCTCGCCGAGGGTGTGACGTTTTCGGCCGCCCCGGCGCAGTAATGAGTGAGCCGACTGGTCATCGGCCGTCGCACGGAGCCGGGGTTCCCCCCGTACCTACGGCTCGTGCACCTGAGCGCGGGCGGGACACGTTCCCCCGGTCCCGCCCGCGCCCCATCTCCCCTGCCGCGTCCTCACCAGGACACGACGACCTTGTCGCCGTCGCGGACCTGCCCGTACAGCATTGCGATCGCCCCCTCGTCCCGTACGTTGACGCAGCCGTGCGAGGCGCCCGCGTAGCCCCGGGCCGCGAAGTCGGGGGAGTAGTGCACGGCCTGGCCGCCGCTGAAGAACATCGCGTAGGGCATGGGCGAGTCGTAGAGCGTCGACACATGGTCGCGGGACTTCCAGTAGACGGTGAACACACCCTCACGGGTCGGTGTGCCGCGCGAGCCGAAGCGAACCGCCATCGTCGACACGGTCCGGCCGTCGATCATCCAGCGCAGTGTCCTGCTGGTCTTGTCGATGCACATCACCCGTCCGGTCCTGCAGCGCGGATCCGGTGGATCGGCCGGCTGGCCGCCCATCAGGTACAGGTCCCAGGTGCCCGGCTCGCGGGTCATCCGCAGCAGCCGCTGCCAGGTGACGCTGTCGGTCTTGCCGGTGCGCGGCAGACCCCGCTTGCCCTGGAAGCCGCTGACCGCCCGCTCCGTCGACTCGTCGTACGTGCCGGTCGGCCCGTCGAAGAGCCAGGCGACCTGCCGCAGCCGGGCCTGGAGCTCGCGGACGTCCCGGCCGGTGTCGCCGCGGGACCACAGCACGCGGGGCGGGACGGGGGCGGCGCTGGGCTTGTCGTCGCCGGGCGGGGCGGGGGCGGTGCTCGGTCCGCCGCCGTCGTCGTCGGTGGTCCGCGCCGGGGCCGGGGTGTCACCGGGTAACTCGATGTGCACCGGTGAGCGGCTCTTCCCGCCGCCGTCGGGGGCCTGCACGGTACAGCCGGCCAGCACGGCCGCCCCGGCGACTGCCACTGCGATCGCTGCTCTCCCCATGCCCGTGGTACGCACGCGGCCCTCCGTCGTCTCACCGGTGTGCCCGGATGTCACCTGAGATGTTCCCCGGGGGTGACCCGTCGCGAACCACGGGGCATGGTGGTGAGCGAGGTCCCTACAGCGAGGTCCCTACAGTCCGTCCTGCGGGAGGCATCAGACCATGGCGCGCGAGTCGGAGTCCGGGCTGCCCATCGAACCGGTCTACGGGCCGGACGACCTGCGGGACTGGGACCCGGCGCAGAAGCTGGGGGAGCCGGGGGCGTACCCCTTCACTCGTGGCGTGTACCCGACCATGTACACCGGCCGGCCCTGGACGATGCGCCAGTACGCGGGCTTCGGCACGGCCGCCGAGTCCAACGCCCGTTACCGGCAGCTGATCGCCCACGGCACGACGGGCCTGTCGGTCGCCTTCGACCTGCCCACCCAGATGGGCCACGACTCCGACGCCCCGCTCGCGCACGGCGAGGTCGGCAGGGTGGGCGTCGCCGTCGACTCGATCGACGACATGCGGGTGCTGTTCGGCGGCATTCCGCTGGACCAGGTCTCGACGTCGATGACGATCAACGCCCCCGCGGCCCTGCTGCTGCTCCTCTACCAGCTGGTCGCGGAGGAACAGGGCGTCGACGCCGGCCGGCTCACCGGCACCGTCCAGAACGACGTGCTGAAGGAGTACATCGCCCGCGGGACGTACATCTTCCCGCCGAAGCCCTCGCTGCGCCTGACCGCCGACATCTTCAAGTACTGCCAGGCCGAGATCCCGAAGTGGAACACGATCTCGATCTCCGGCTACCACATGGCCGAGGCGGGTGCGAGCCCGGCGCAGGAGATCGCCTTCACCCTCGCCGACGGCATCGAGTACGTCCGCACGGCCGTGGCGGCCGGCATGGACGTCGACGCCTTCGCGCCCCGCCTGTCCTTCTTCTTCGTCGCCCGTACGACGCTCCTGGAGGAGGTCGCGAAGTTCCGCGCCGCGCGCCGGATCTGGGCGCGGGTGATGAAGGAGGAGTTCGGCGCGCGGAACCCCAAGTCGCTGATGCTGCGCTTCCACACGCAGACGGCGGGCGTCCAGCTGACGGCCCAGCAGCCGGAGGTGAATCTCGTCCGCGTCTCGGTCCAGGCCCTGGCGGCGGTGCTGGGCGGCACCCAGTCGCTGCACACCAACTCCTTCGACGAGGCGATCGCACTGCCCACGGACAAGTCCGCGCGCCTCGCCCTGCGCACCCAGCAGGTCCTCGCCCACGAGACGGACGTGACGGCGACCGTCGACCCGTTCGCGGGCTCCTACGTCATCGAGAGGATGACGGACGACGTCGAGGCCGCGGCCGTGGAGCTGATGGCCAGGGTGGAGGAGCTGGGCGGCGCGGTCGAGGCGATCGAGCGCGGCTTCCAGAAGGACGAGATCGAGCGCAGCGCCTACCGCATCGCCCAGCAGACCGACTCGGGCGAGCGGGTCGTGGTCGGCGTCAACCGCTTCCAGCTCGACGAGGAGGAGCCGTACGAGCCCTTGCGCGTCGACCCCGCGATCGAGGCCCGGCAGGCGGAACGCCTGGCCAGGCTCCGCGCGGAGCGCGACCAGCCGGCGGTGGACGCGGCCCTGGCCGCCCTGAAGAAGGCCGCCGAGGGCGAGGACAACGTCCTGTACCCGATGAAGGACGCGCTGAAGGCCCGGGCCACGGTGGGCGAGGTCTGCAACGCGCTGCGGGAGGTGTGGGGGACGTACGTCCCGGCGGACGCGCGGGGGTGACCGGCGGCTCTAGAGACCGGCTCGCTCCAGGTACCGCCCCAGTCCGCCGCCCGTCTCGCCCGCCCAGCCCACATAGCCGTCCGGGCGTACCAGGAACAGGCCCTTTCCGTACGTCGCCTGCTCCGCCCCGCTGACCGCGTGCACCTGCTCCGGCAGCGCCGGCGTCGGCGTCCCCACCGCCACCAGCGTCCAGTGCGGTCCCCGGAAGGCGTCGAAGAGCCGTACGCCGTCCAGCGTGCCGTCGGGTGCGCGGTCGCCGGCCCGGAGGGCGCCCGGGGCGGTACGGGTCTCCCGGGTGAGGGACGACCCCCGGTATCCCAGCCCCAGCTGGCGGGTCGCCTCGCCGCGCCGCGTCTGACCGCGATGGACGCGCGTCGACAGGCCGAGCATGTCCGCGGCGATCGGGCGCCGTTCCTCCTCGTAGGTGTCGAGGAGTGACGCCGGTGCACCGCCCGTCAGCACCGCGCCCAGCTTCCACCCCAGGTTGTAGGCGTCCTGGACGCTGGTGTTG
Organism: Streptomyces africanus; assembly: GCF_030816955.1. Lineage (NCBI taxonomy): Bacteria > Bacillati > Actinomycetota > Actinomycetes > Kitasatosporales > Streptomycetaceae > Streptomyces > Streptomyces africanus. The sequence goes on from NZ_JAUSYP010000001.1 coordinate 5,494,949, forward strand.
AGGCCCTGGCCGCCGGCCGGGGAGTGCACGTGGGCCGCGTCGCCGGCGAGGAAGACCCGCCCGGAGCGGAAGCGGTCCGCCAGGGCCGCCCGGGGGCGGAAGTCCGAGGCCCAGCGCACCTCGGTGACGGCCTGTGGCGCGAGGTGCGAGCGGGCGGCGACGACCTTCCGTATGCCCTCCAGGGAGGCGTCCGGGGCCGTCCCGTCCGGGAACTGCGCCATCAGCTGGAAGTCCTCCGTGCCGGCCAGCGGGCAGAGCGCGAGGAAGCCGTCGCCGTCCGCTCGCGGCGGGAAGATGTGCCAGTTGTCCCGGTCCAGGCCGCTGATCCGGACGTCCGCCACCAGCGTCGGGTTCGGGTCGACGGTCTCGCCCGTCATGCCGATGCCGAGCAGCCGGCGTACCGTCGAGCGGCCGCCGTCCGCCGCGACGGCGTACCGGGCGGTGACGGGCTCACCCGAGGCGAACTCCGCGCGGACCCCGTCCGCGTCCTGCGTCAGGCCGACGAGCTCCCGGCCGAAGGCCACCGTCCCGCCCAGCTCCGCCAGCCGTGCCCCGAGGATCTCCTGGGTGCGCCACTGCGGCACCATCCACGGCCCGTTGTACGGCGAGTCCCCGGTCTGCTCGGCCGGGTCGAACATCCGGTGCTCGCCGGTCCGCCTGCCGTCCTGCCAGAGCATCCCCACCGGGTAGGGGCCACCCGCCGCGCGGATCGCGTCGAGCACGCCCAGGTCGTCGAAGACCTCCATCGTGCGCGGCTGGAGGCCCTTGCCGCGCGAACCGGGGAACAGCCCCTCCGCCCGCTCGACCACCAGCGCGGCCACGCCCCGCCGGGCGAGATCGATGCCGAGCGCCAGACCGGTCGGGCCCGCACCCACCACCAGTACGTCCGTGTCCATGAGCCACCGTCTCCTTAACGCTGTTAAGTTCTGCCGTTTCCGAGGGTGGCCTTAACGGTGTTAAGTTGTCAAGCGTGAGTACGGAACGACGCGCGCCCCTGGACCGCCGACGGGTCGCGGACACCGCGCTGCGGCTGCTGAACGAGGGGGGCCTGGACGGCCTGACCCTGCGCGCCATCGCCCGGGAACTGGACGTGAAGGCGCCCGCCCTCTACTGGCACTTCAAGGACAAGCAGGCGCTGCTCGACGAGATGGCGACGGAGATGTACCGCCGGATGGTCGCCGGGGCCTCGCTCGACCCGGCCGACACCTGGCGGGAACGGCTGCTGAAGACCAACCGGGGGCTGCGTGCCGCCCTGCTCGGCTACCGGGACGGCGCCAAGGTGTTCAGCGGCTCACGCTTCACCGGCATCGAGCACGCCGGGCAGATGGAGGACAACCTGCGCCTGTTCACGGCCGCCGGCTTCACCCTCGCCCAGGCGGTCCGCGCGCTCACCACGACGTATCTGTACACGCTGGGCTTCGTCACCGAGGAACAGGGCGTCCAGCCGCTGCCGGGCGAGCGGCGCGAGGGCTACGACCTGCACGAACGCGCCCGCCTGATGGCCGACTTTCCCTTGTCGGCCCAGGCGGGCGCGGAGATCTTCGAGGACTACGACGGGCACTTCGAGGAGGGACTCGCCCTCGTGATCGAGGGGATCGGGGCGCGGTACGGGGTCTCATGACACCCCGGGTCAGGAGCGCTGCGCGCGTGCCCGCCGTACGGCCCGGGCGACCACGGGGGGCAGCAGGTCCTTGGCGAGCCGGCGGGCCCGGGACGGGGCCGGCCGGGCCGGACGCGCCGCGCGGGACTCGGCGACAGGCGCGGCCGGGGCACTGGCCGGCACCGGCGCCACGTAGTGCCGGGAGGGCGGGAAGGGCGGCGGCTTCATGCCCCTGGACCGGGCGCGGACCAGCCGGTGCCCGGCCGCCTCCTGCACGCTCAGCCCGACATCCGTGCGCTGCCGCAGCATGTCGAGCAGCTCCTCCTGGACCGGCTCCGGGTCGCCCCAGGTGCCGTACAGCTTCTGCGTGCTGAGGCAGACCGGGCGCAGGCCGCGGTTGAGGACGGCCTCCCAGGCGGCGACCGAGACACCCGGCGTGTGCTCGGAACGGAAGTCGTCGAGGACGACGATGCCCTCGGGCATCAGGATGTCGTGGGCGGCGCCGATGTCGCCGTACACGTGCTCGTACAGGTGCGAGGCGTCGACGTGGACGAAGCGGCAGGTGTCCGGGGCCACCTTCTCGGCCACCACCGAGCTGGGGGCCGCGATCACCGTCGGCAGCGTGTCGTGGAAGGAGAGGTAGTTCCGCTCGAAGGCCTGCTGGGTGAGTGTGGCGTACGACTTCGTGGACTCCGCCTTGTTGGCCTCGTCCGGGGCGTCGCCCTCGAACAGGTCGCAGACCGTGAACGTCTCGCCGTCCTGGAGGTGGTGGCCGAGGAGGATCGCGCTCTTGCCCATGTAGACGCCGAGCTCCAGCAGGTCTCCGCTCATGCCCTGCTTCTGCTGCCGCTCCAGGAACCAGGTGAACAGCATCTGGTCCAGCGGCGGGAACCAGCCCGGGACGTCGGCGAGTTCGCCGGGGTGCGTGTCGGTCGCTTGTGCGTTGGTCATGAGACGAGCCTTCTCCCTGAGCGGTGCTGAAACCGACGGTTGGTTGAACGTCCCATGAACAGCTCAGCGGGCCTTGGCCAGCAGCGCCCGCAGCCGTGGTGTCAGCGGCTTTTCCACATACTTGTTCAGCAGCCAGGCCAGCAGCAGCATTGACGCCACCGTCAGGGAGAAGGTCGCCGCCGATGGCAGACCCAGACCGCGGTGCAGGGCGTGGATCACCACCCAGCCGAGGTGCTCGTGGACGAGGTAGAACGGATACGTCAGCGCCCCGGCCACCGTCAGCCAGCGCCAGTTCGCCCGGCGCAGCCAGCCCAGCGCGATCGCCGCCACCGCGACGAAGCCGAAGGTGACGACGAGCACGATGCCGATCGAGGAGCGGTACGAGAAGCCGCCCGCATCGGCCGCGTGCCACAGGCTCTGCACCGCGAAGTGCTGACCGATCAGCCAGCTCACGGCGACGATGCCCCACCCGTAGGCGTCCCGCCGGTCCAGGTGGACGAGGTAGAGGCCGACACCGCCGATGAAGAAGGGGGCGTACTCGGGCATCACGACGATGTCGAGCAGCGGCATCTTCGCGTTCTGGGCGATCACCGTCGCCAGCATCCAGCCGGCGCAGAACATGATCACCCGGCGGCGGTTCGCCCCGGGGAGCACGACGCACAGCGCGAACAGCGCGTAGAAGCGGACCTCCGCCCACAGCGTCCAGCACACCCCGAGCACCCGGTCCACGCCCAGCGGCATCTGCAGCATGGTCAGGTTCACCAGCGCGTCGCTCGGCGAGACCGCCCGGTACGCCACCACGGGCAGCGCGAACACCGCCGTCACCAGCACGACCGCCACCCAGTAGGCGGGCAGCAGCCGGGAGGCGCGGGAGGCGAAGAACGACTTCAGCGGCCGGCCCCAGCCGCTCATGCAGATCACGAACCCGCTGATCACGAAGAAGACCTGGACGCCGAGGCAGCCGTAGGCGAAGAACTCGTGCAGCGTCGGGAACTGCGCCTTGGGCGAGCTGCCCCAGGCCTGGGAGACCTCACCGTCGCGCCCGCCGTAGTGGTACGCCGCCACCATCAGCGCGGCCACCAGCCGCAGTCCGTCCAGGGCCCGCAGCCGGCCGCCGGAGTCCTTCCGGCGCCGTGGGACGGTCGGGGCGCCCGGTGGTTCGACCAGCACGGCGACCTGGGGACCGGGCTTACGGGAGCTGACGACCGTCTCGGTCACGCTGAAAACCTCTCCGTGGGTTCATCTGGATGCCGCCGTGCCCGGCCGCCGGGCACACCTTCTTCAGCGGCGCACCGCCTTGCGCAGTGCCCGTGCCCGCCGGACCACCCGGCGTGCCGTGGAATTGCGGGGCAGGAAAGCCAGCCGCTGCGGAATACCGCCGGGCAGTCCGAGCGAGGTGAGCCGGCGCTTCTTGAAGTAGCGCCGGGTGCGCGGGCCGAGATGGCGGGAGAGGAACGCCTCCGCACGCGGGCGCAGGTCCGGATAGATCTGCGGCTGCATGGTGAAACCGACGGCGGTCACCAGGTCGGACAGCAGCTCGGCCCGCAACACGTCACCGTCCTCGTCACCGTCCAGGCCGGGCAGCAGCGCGTCCGCCAGGGTGGTGGGGATCCGGTTGCTGTTCTGGTACGGCGTCAGCCGCTCCAGCAGCAGCTCGGTCCCGATGCGCGCGACCGGCAGCTCGTAGAAGACCGAGGCCGTGAACAGCGCGGTCGAGAAGCAGCCGACGACCAGCGCGGGCCGGGCCCGGTCGAACAGCACCTCGGCGAGCACGGGCGTGTCCAGCACCGTGAGGTCCACGCCGAGCTTCTCGGCTTCCGTCTCCAGGGCGCGGCTGTAGCGGGCCGGTGCGGTCGGGTGCGGTTTGAAGACGACCGTGCGGTGACCGCGGGCGACCGCGCCCCGCATCATCCGCACGTGCAGGTCCTCTTCCTCCTCGGGGGAGAGGATGTTCAGCGCCGACAGGTACTGCCCGAGCAGCAGCGCCGCGTCGCCCGGCAGGTCGGGCAGCTCGGGGACGGTCTCGGTGACCTCGCCCAGCACCTTCAGGAACGCGGGCGACGGCACCAGCCGCGCCGGTACCTCGAACTCGGTGAGCAGCATCGGCGTGAGCCCCGGCACCAGGTCGAGGTGCAGCAGCCGCCGCACGCGCGTGCCGACCAGCGGGTCGAGCTTGTTGCGGGTGGGGCCGTAGCTCATCAGCCCGTCGGCGTAGACATCGATGGGGGCGTCGGTGAACAACTGGGCCACCGTGAGGGCGGGCGCGACCTGGATGGACTCCAGGACCAGGCTCACCCGGTCGTCGCCGAGGCCCCACAGCAGCCGCAGATAGCGCTCGAAGAGGGGGATGTCGTCGGCGCGCGGCGCCCAGGCCCCGGGGTGGAAGGGACGGATGGCCTCGTTCCAGGACAGCACCTCGTCGAAGTGCTCGCGCAGCGGCGCGAAGCCCGGCATCTCGTCGAGGGCCGGAGCCGTCTCCGGGGTGGCGGTGTTGTTGAACACCAGCAGCACCCGGCGGTCCGGCTCCTCGAAGAGATCGGAGTCGATCGCTGCGGCCAGGGTGGCGACGCCGTACAGCGTCGAGGCGCAGAAGATCTGTGTGGTCCCGGGCATCAGGCGGCCGCTCCCGCCGGGGTGACCCTGCGCCGCAGCCGCCGCAGCTTGGACGAGCGGTCCATGTCCATGGCCTCCAGTGCGTCACCGAGCGCGTCCTGCGGCATGCGCTTGATGGCCGCCGCGCTCATCGACCGCAGCTGCCTGGCCACGGCCGGTTCGAACCTGTCTTCGTTGGAAAGGTGGTGCGCGATGATCGCGCAGTACGTCCGTACGGCCTTCGGCAGCAGCCGGTCGGCCTCGCGGTCGGCGGCCGTCTCCTCGATCACCTGGTCGAAGGCGCGGATGAAGTCGAGCTGGCGGACATCGCCGATCTGGGTCAGGGACGAGGCCACCCCGCGCCGGTAGAACACGCCCAGCAGGCTCACCACGGCGAACGACTCCGCCTCGCGGTGCAGCTTCCAGATCCACGGCCGGTCCTCGGCCGTGCGCAAGCCGTCGGTGAAGTGGAGCACGCCCCGGTCCAGGAGACGGCGGTGGTAGGCGCCGGCCCAGGCGTAGGCGTAGTCCACCGAGGTCGAGCGGTGGGCGGGGAGGATCGCCTCCCGCGGGTCGAACGCCTCCCAGCGCCGGCCGACCGGGACCCGGTGCACGGAACGGGCGCGCGCGGTGGCCTGCACATGGTCGGTGCGGACGAAGTCGCAGCCCAATTCGTCCAGGGCGGACACCAGTTCGGCGAGGTAGCCGGGGGCCAGCCAGTCGTCGCCGTCCAGGAACGTCAGGTACTCGCCCTGCGCCGCGTCCAGGCCGGTGTTGCGGGCGGTGGCGAGACCCCCGTTCTCCTCGTGTCGGATGTAACGCACCTGCGCGACATCCGAAAGGTCCTCGGCGGCCCGTTCGAGAATGGCGGGTGTTCCGTCCTTCGAATGGTCGTCGACCAGGATGAACTCGAAATCGCGGTCGGCGTTCAGCCGAAGGCTTCTGAGGGTGTCCGGGGCGAATTGCTGCACGTTGTAGAACGGCACGATCACGGAAAGCTTAGGCACCCGCAAAACGTTAGGAGGCCGTCCGGCTCCGGAACTTTCCGGTGCCCATACACTGGGTGAACTCAATGTGTCAGAACGGTGCACCCCGTGTACTTCCCCGTTCGCCACGGGCCAGTTCGGCTCCCGGTGGCGCGTTGTTAACTTTTCGTTGAGTCGTGGTTCCGCCATACCTAGGAATTGCTTCCTAGCGTCTTCGACGTGCCAGCAAGTACACCGAAGCGCCCGCGAATCGCCGTCCTCGCGGACTCCGACACCCGCTGGAAATGGGGTGCGCTCACCGCGCACCGCATCGCCCCGGGACAGTCCATGGAAACCGGACCGCGCGAGAGCGCGCAAGTCGGCCCCGCCCTCGACGGATTCCTGCTGCGCGGCCGGGCCACGCCCACGCCGCGCCAGCTGGAGGAAGTGGGCGTGCGCGCCGACTCGCTGCGGGAGGTCACCGCCGTCGAGTTCCTGCGCACCATGGCCGAGGAGTCCTACGACGTCCTCGTCCTCGCCCTCGTCGGCGGCGGTGTGCAGGCGATGCTGCACGGCCTGGGGCGCGCCTGGCAGAACCGGACCGCGCGGCCCGTCGTCGTCACCGGCTACGTCGGTGTCGTCTACGAGAAGCTCGCCGACGGCCTGCTGCTGCGGCACGGCGCGGACCTGGTCCTCGCCAACTCCCGTCAGGACGCGGACCGCTTCCGGTCCGTCTACGAAGGAGTGGGCGCCGACGCCTCGTCGGTGACCGAGGTGGCCCTGCCGTTCCTCGGCGGAGCGCCGTACGAAGGGGAGCACGACCCCTACACGGTCGTGTTCGCCGCCCAGCCCTCCGTCCCGGAGAGCCGCAAGGACCGTGCATATCTGCTGGACCGGCTGGTGCGGCACGCCCGCGAGCACCCCGAGCGCGAGGTGCTGCTGAAGCTGCGCTCCAAGCCGGGCGAACACACCACCCACATCGAGGAGTTGCCGTACCAGAAGCTGGTGCAGCGCCTCGATCCCCCGGCCAACTTCCGCCTGGTCTACGGCAACATGGGCGAGGTCCTCGACCGCACCGACCTGCTCGTGACGGTCAGCTCCACGGCCGCCCTGGAATCGCTGCACCGCCGCATCCCGACGGTCCTGCTGACCGACCTGGGCGTGCGCGAGGCCCTCGGCAACCACCACTTCGTGGGCTCCGGCTGCCTCGCCTCCTGGGACCAGCTCGACGCCGGACACCGGCCGGCGCCCGACGAGGAGTGGGTCGCCCGGCAGGGCGTTGTCGCTGGGGGAGGCTCCTACGAGTCCGCCTTCGACGCGGCACGCGAACGCATCACCAAGCTGCTCGACCGGCCCGGCGGCCTGCCGCCGCTGGCCCCGTACTACACACCCGTCACCGCGCCCGGCTATCTGCCCGGGATCCTCGCCCGCCATCACCTCGGCCCGGACGGCACCCCGCTGCCCGGCGCGCCGGCCGCCGACAGGGAGCCCGGACCGGTCCGGCAGATCGTGCGCCGGGCGGCGCGCGGCGCCTACCGGCACGGCGTGCAGCGCGTGGCGCCCGTCATCCGGCGGATGGGGGAGCTGTGAGCCGCCCCGAGCCCTCCGCCCCAGGAGCCCAAGGAGTACACCCCATGTCCCACCCGGAAGCGGGCCGACGCGCCTCGGTGCGCCGCGTGCTCGCGGTGATCCCCGCGCGCGGCGGCTCCAAGGGCGTGCCCGCGAAGAACCTCCTCCCCGTCGGCGGCGTCCCGCTGGTGGCGCGGGCCGTGCGCGAGTGCCGCGCCGCCCGGCTCGTGACGGACGTCGTGGTCTCCACCGACGACCAGGCCATCGCGGCCGCCGCCCGCCAGGCCGGCGCCGAGGTCGTCCTGCGGCCCGCCGCCATCGCCGGCGACACGGCCACCTCCGAGGCCGCCGTCCTGCACGCCATGGACGCGCACGAGGCCCTGCACGGGGCGCCGGTGGACGTCGTCCTGCTCGTGCAGTGCACCAGCCCCTTCCTCGTCCGCGAGGACATCGACGGGGTCGCCGGTGCGATCACCGAGAACGGCGCCGACACCGCGGTCACCGTCGCGCCCTTCCACGGATTCGTCTGGCGGGACGCCGACGACGAGGTCGCGGCCGGGTCCGTCGCGGAGAGCGACGCGGCCGTCGGCGGCGGCTACGGCGTCAACCACGACAAGTCCTTCCGCCCCCGCCGCCAGGACCGCCCCCAGGACCTGCTGGAGACCGGCGCCGCCTACGCCATGGAAGGGGCCGGCTTCCGCAAGCACCAGCACCGCTTCTTCGGCCGGACCGAACTGGTCCGCACCGACGCCGCACGCGTGCTGGAGGTCGACGACCCGCACGACCTCGCCCGCGCCCGGGCCCTCGCGCCGCTCTTCGACGCGGACCGCCCCGGCGCGCTGCCGACCGCCGACGACATCGACGCGGTCGTCCTCGACTTCGACGGCACCCAGACCGACGACCGGGTGCTGGTCGACTCCGACGGACGGGAGTTCGTCTCCGTGCACCGCGGGGACGGACTCGGCATCGCGGCCCTCCGCAGGAGCGGCCTGAAGATGCTGATCCTGTCCACGGAACAGAACCCTGTGGTCGCCGCCCGGGCCCGGAAGCTGGGGCTCCCGGTGCTGCACGGCATCGACCACAAGGACCTCGCGCTGAAGCAGTGGTGCGAGGAGCAGGGCATCGCGCCGGAGCGCGTGCTCTACGTCGGCAACGACGTCAATGACCTCCCGTGCTTCGCCCTCGTGGGCTGGCCCGTGGCGGTCGCGAGCGCCCACGACGTCGTGCGCGGCGCCGCACGCGCGGTCACCACTGTCCCCGGCGGCGACGGCGCGATCCGAGAGATCGCCAGCTGGATCCTCGGCCCCTCTCTCGATTCCCTCACCAAGTAAGGACATCTCTGCCATGAGCACCAACTCCCGTATCCGCCGGTTCGGTTCGCGCGAGGTCGGCCCGGGCCGCCCGGTCTACGTCTGCGGTGAGATCGGCATCAACCACAACGGCGAACTCGAGAACGCCTTCAAGCTGATCGACGCCGCCGCCGAGGCCGGCTGCGACGCGGTGAAGTTCCAGAAGCGCACCCCGGAGATCTGCACCCCGCGCGACCAGTGGGACATCGAGCGCGACACGCCCTGGGGCCGGATGACCTACATCGACTACCGCCACCGCGTGGAGTTCGGCGAGGACGAGTACCGCGCCATCGACGACTACTGCAAGTCGAAGAACATCGACTGGTTCGCCTCCCCGTGGGACACCGAGGCCGTCGCCTTCCTGGAGAAGTTCGACCTCCCCGCCCACAAGGTCGCCTCCGCCTCCCTCACCGACGACGAGCTGCTGAGCGCCCTGCGCTCCACCGGCCGCGCGGTGATCCTCTCCACCGGCATGTCGACCCCGAAGCAGATCCGCCACGCGGTCGAGGTCCTCGGCTCCGACAACATCCTGATGTGCCACGCCACGTCGACCTACCCGGCCAAGGCCGAGGAGCTCAACCTGCGCGTCATCAACACGCTCCAGCAGGAGTACCCGAACGTCCCGATCGGCTACTCCGGCCACGAGACGGGCCTGCAGACCACACTGGCCGCCGTCGCGCTGGGCGCGGTGTTCGTCGAGCGTCACATCACCCTCGACCGCGCCATGTGGGGCTCGGACCAGGCCGCCTCCGTGGAGCCGCAGGGCCTCACCCGCCTCGTCCGCGACATCCGCACGATCGAGGCCTCCCTGGGCGACGGCGTGAAGAAGGTCTACGAGTCCGAGCTGGCCCCGATGAAGAAGCTGCGCCGCGTCGCCGGTGTGGTCGCCGAGGCGGAGATCGCCGACGCCGCGGGCGAGCCGGTAGGCGTCTGAGCGCAGCACCCCCCCCACAACCCCTTACGACGGGACGGTCGTACGTCGATGAGCCCCCGCGCCGGGAACGCCGGCCCCCACACTCTCGCGTTCGTCGAGAGTCCGGTACAGCTGCTGAACGTGCTGGAGTGGGCGCACGCGCATGCGCCCGGCGTGGGGCTCACCCTCGTGGTGCTGTCGCCCGTCGACCCGATGACGCGCGGCCAGTTGCGGCGGATGTCCGACCTGGCCCGCGACGAGGGGCACGAGGTCCGCTGGGAGGAAGCGCGCGGCGGGCCCCTGGCGCCCTTCCAGACCATCGGCGGCCTGGCCGGCCTGCTCCGCACGGCACGCCGGATCGTGCTGGGGGACCCCTTCTCCCGCTACGTGCAGCTGCTGCTGACGATCACCCGGGCCCGTGACCTGGTCGTCGTCGACGACGGCACGGCGACCATGGAGTTCGTCGGCCAGCTGGCCCGGGGCGAGCGGCTGGTGCGCTGGCACCGCAAGGGCGGCCGTCCCGGCCCGCGCGACCTGATCTTCGCGCCGGTGTCGGCGTCGGCCCGCCGCCGTCTGACCCCGGGGGAGAGGCGCCAGGTCGAGATCTTCTCCTCCATGCCGATGGACCAGACCCCGGCGGGCGTGACGGTCAACGCCAACACCTTCGCCTGGACCCGGTCCCGCTTCGGCCCGCCCCGCATCACCAAGGGCGCGGACATGGTGGGCACGTCCCTGGTGGAGACGGGGGTGGTGGACGACGGCCGCTACCTGGAGGCCGTGCGTGCCCTGGCCGAGGCGCATGGCGCGACGCGCTACTTCGCCCACCGCCGCGAGAGCACGGACAAGCTCCACCGGCTCGCGGTCGAGACGGGCCTGGAGATCGTCCGCCCCGAACTCCCCCTCGAACTGATCGCCCGACGCGGCCCCATCGGCCGTACGATCCTCAGCTTCCCCTCCACGGTCGTCCACACCCTCCCCCTCGCCCTCTCCGGCACGGAGGTCCGCGTCGCGGTCTGCGACATCGACCCGTCCTGGTTGACCGACCACGCCTCCCCTCGCGCCCAGGGCTTCCTGTCGGGGGTGACGGGGACGGCGCGGGATGTGCGTCGGGTGTCTGCGGTGGGGGCGGCGGAGGAGGCGGGAGTGGAGGACCAGGAGGATCCGGCGAGCACGGCCGGTCCGGTGGGACCGAGGGGCTCGACGGCTGCCGGGGGCCCGGCGGGTCCGGCGGGTCCGGCAGGTCCTGGGAGTGTCACGGGCACGACGGGCTCGGCCGGGGCGGGGGGTCCGGCGAGTACGGCGGGTCCTGGGGGACCGAGGGGCTCGGCGACTGCCGGGGGCCCGGCTGGTCCGGCGGGTCCGGCCGGTCCTGGAAGTGTCACGGGCACGACGGGCTCGGCCGGGGCGGGGGGTCCGGCGAGCATGGCCGGTCCTGGGGGACCGAGGGGTTCGGCGGCTGCCGGGGGTCCGGCGGGTCCGGCGGGTCCGGCCGGTCCTGGAAGTGTCACGGGCACGACGGGCTCGGCCGGGGCGGGGGGTCCGGCGAGTACGGCCGGTCCTGGGGGACCGAGGGGTTCGGCGGCTGCCGGGGGCTCGGCGGGCATGGCCGGCTCGGCCGGGACGGTGAGCTCGGCAGGTGTCCCCGGCCCGGCCGGCGCGGCGGGTGCGGTGGCTGCCGGCTGAGGTGCCGGAGGCGCCTCGAGAGCCGGCGGGGTCGACCGGGTCAGCGGACTGCCAGGCGGCTCAGCGGCTCGGCGGCCGGCGGTTCAAGGAGGCACCGCAAGACCGTGCGCCCGCAGCGCCAGAGCCGCCGACAGGCCCACGGGACCGGCGCCCTCGCGGACGTGGAGGCGCCATGGCGCCGGGACCGGCGACGTCGACAGGCCGAAGCCCCGCGGCGGCGGCACACGCACCGGTGGGCTCACGCAGGGCTCACACCCCGGCAGGAGCCGGCTTGCGGGCCAGCAGGAACGCCCGGGGACGCTGCTCCTCGCCCACGGCCTCCCGCAGTACACGGGCGTAGAGCTCCAGGCCCGCCTCCCTGAGCCGCGCCGCGACGGTCTCCGGCGTGCGCCAGTAGTAGTCGAGCGAGATCTCCCGTCCGAAGCGCTCGGCGAGATGCGCACGGCCGTCCTCGGCACCCGACTGGAAGCCGAGCAGTACCGGCGCGCCCGGCACCAGGACGCGGTGGAACCCGGCGAAGACCGAGGGCAGATGCTCGTCCGGCACATGGATGATCGAGTACAGCGCGACGATGCCGCCGAGCGTCTCGTCCGGCAGGTCCAGCTCCGTCATCGAGCCGACGTGGAACCGCAGCCGGGGGTGCGCCCGGCGGGCCAGGGCCACCATGCGGGGTGAGATGTCCACCCCGAACACCGGCAGGCCCAGGTCGTGCAGCCGAGCGGCCACGTACCCGGGTCCGCTGCCGATGTCGGCGACCGGCGGCTGCACCGGCGCCCCGGGGGCACGCACCAGATCGACGAAGGCGGTGAGGAGGGCCCGCTCCAGTGGCCTCCCGGCGAGACTGTCCGGGAACCCGGCGGCGTAGTCCTCGGCGATGGCGTCGTACGAGGCCTGGGCGGACTGGACGAACTCGGGGCTGTCGGCGCGCACGGGGCGCACACTATCGGGGCCGGGCGTCCGCCAGACGAACAAGGCCGTGTTCCCCGCGCAGGGCGTGGTATCCGTGGAGGAGGATGGATGGATAACGGTGCCGTGGCGCAGGTGTGGTCGAAGTCACACTCTGTGGGTCGTGGTGACCGGCTCGGCCCTAAAGGCGGGCGAGTTTACCCATCTCGCTTGATAGCTATACGTTCGGCGGTCATATTTTCTGCCCCTAACGGGTTGAAGTTTTGTTGATCGAGGGTCAGCCGACCGCCCTGGCGCCCTACCCTTCAGAGGGTGAAGCAATTGATGTCACTGGAGTCCGAGGTCGATCTTCCCGGGGGAGCCGTACTTCCCGGTGCGCTGCCCGACGCTCTGCGCGCCGAGCTCATCGCGTTCCGACGCGACCTGCACATGCACCCGGAGCTGGGCAACCAGGAGTTCCGTACGACAGCCGCGATCAAGGAGCGGCTGGAGAGGGCCGGCCTCAAGCCGCGCGTCCTCGCCGTCGGGACGGGACTCGTCTGTGACATCGGCGTGGAGGGCGAGCAGTGGGACGGGGGCCCCAGCATGCTCGCCATGCGGGCCGACATCGACGGCCTGCCCATCCCCGACATGAAGAGCGAGTGCCCGTACCGCTCGACCGTGCCCGACCGCGCGCACGCCTGCGGCCACGACGTGCACACCACGGTCGTCCTCGGCGCGGGGCTCGTCCTCGCGGAGCTGCACAAGCAGGGCCTGCTGCCCCGCCCCGTCCGGCTGATCTTCCAGCCCGCCGAGGAGGTCCTGCCCGGCGGTGCAGCCGACGTCATCAAGTGCGGGGCGCTGGAAGGCGTCGGCGCGATCATCGCCGTGCACTGCGACCCCCGGGTGGACGCGGGGCAGGTCGGACTCCGGGAGGGCCCCATCACCTCGGCCTGCGACCGGCTGGAGATCGCCCTGAACGGCCCGGGCGGGCACACCGCACGCCCCCACCTCACGACCGACCTGGTCACCGCCGCCGCCCGCGTGGTCACCGACGTCCCCGCCCTGGTCGGCCGGCGCTTCGACAGTCGGAGCGGGATCGCCATCACCTGGGGCCGCGTGGAGTCCGGGCACGCGCCCAACGTCATCCCGCAGCACGCCGAACTCTCCGGCACGGTGCGGTGCCTCGACATCGAGGCGTGGCGGCAGGCTCCCGACGCCGTGGTCGCCGCGATCGACGAGATCGCCAACCTGTACCGCGCCAAGTCGGAGATCAACTACGTCCGCGGCGTCCCGCCCGTCGTCAACGAGCCCGGCGTGACGGAGCTGCTGCGCGACGCCATGATCGCCCGACGCGGCGTCGACTCGGTCGTCGGCACGGAGCAGAGCCTCGGCGGCGAGGACTTCTCCTGGTACCTGGAACACGTCCCCGGCGCGATGGCCCGCCTGGGCGTACGCACCCCCGGCGAACGCCAGGTGCGCGACCTCCACCAGGGCGACTTCGACGTGGACGAGTCGGCCATCACGGTCGGAGTGGAGCTGTTCACTGCCGCGGCCCTGGTCGACGGCCTGCGCTAGTCCGTCGTGGCGGTGCCGGGAACCGGGCGCGGCTGAAGCCACCTTCTTGGGGGCGCGGGGAACTGCGCGAACCGCCACGACGGCGCCGCACGCGGATGCGGGGCCCCGGCGACAACCACCCCGGGCCCCGGCCACCCCGGCGGCGTCTCAGGTTGCGCCCGGCACAGCCCCACGGCAGCCTTGTGCGCGTGACCAGCAGGCATGCGCCGTGTGCCCGAGTACACCTTTCGACCCCGTTCGATCCCGTGGTTCACAAGGACGTAACCGGCCATCGGCACGAATGGATAACGGCCCCGCGGCGAACCGTTCCCAGGAGTGTCTACGCGCGTTAATGTGCGCCGAACCGGGCACCCACTGCGGGGCTTTTGGAGAATGGGGAACTTCACGATGCGTCGGATTTCCAAACTGACCCGCGTCGCGGTGGGGGTCGCGTCGCTCGGGCTCGTCGCCACGGCGTGTGGCGGCACCAGCGGTGACAGTGGCAGTGACAACAAGGACCGCGGCCTCGCCATCGCGTACGACGTCGGCGGCAAGGGCGACCAGTCCTTCAACGACGCCGCCTACGCCGGCCTGACCAAGGCCAAGGACGAGTACGGCTACAAGACCGCCGACATCGAGCCCACCGAGGGCGAGACCGACGCGGACAAGGAACAGCGCCTGGCCTCGCTGGCCAAGCAGGGCTACAACCCGGTCATCGGCGTCGGGTTCGCCTACGGCCCGGCGATGAAGGCCGTGGCGTCCAAGTACCCGGACACCACCTTCGGCATCGTCGACTCCGTGGTCGAGGGCAAGAACGTCGCCTCCCTCGTCTTCGCCGAGGAGCAGGCCTCGTACCTCGCCGGTGTCACCGCCGCCAAGGCCACGAAGTCGGACATCGTCGGCTTCGTGGGCGGTGTCGACGTCCCGCTGATCCACAAGTTCGAGGCCGGCTACAAGCAGGGCGTGCAGGACACCAACCCCAAGGTGAAGGTCCTGTCGCAGTACCTCACGCAGACGGCCGAGGAGGGCGGCTTCTCCAGCCCCGACAAGGGCAAGGCCGCCGCCGAGGGCCAGATCGAGAAGAAGGCCGACGTGCTCTACGCGGCCGCCGGCCTGTCCGGCCAGGGCGTGATCGAGGCCGCCGCCAAGGCGAAGGTCTGGGCGATCGGTGTCGACTCCGACCAGTACAAGCAGGCCGCCCTCGCCCCGTACAAGAACTACATCCTCACCTCCGCCCTCAAGGACGTCGGCGGCGCGGTCTACGCGCTGGCCAAGTCCGTCCACGACGACAAGCCCCTGACGGGCGTCCAGACCTTCGACCTGAAGGTCAACGGCGTCGGCCTCTCCGAGACCAACCCGGAGTACGCCAAGATCCCCGGGCTCAAGGACGCGGTGAACAAGGCCAAGGAAGGCATCGACAACGGCTCGATCAAGGTCAAGACCGAGTAGGCCTCCAGCTGTCCGGCCGTGAGGCCGTCGGAGCGGGCGGGCACCCCGGGTGCCCGCCCGCTCTGCCGTTCCCGGGCGTTTCCGGGCCGCGCCGGGCCCCCGGATCACCCAGCGCCACCCTCCGTTCGCAGTCGGCAACGCCCCGGCCAAGGCGCGGTGATGGCTTGGCCACGGGCGCATAACAAGGTGGACAGAAGGGGTTTTCAGGCAGGTCTACGCGCGTTAATCTGCGGCGAAGCCAGCGCCGAAGCTGAACCGTCCCGGCGCTATGCGGCCCCGGTAGTACGACAGGAGCACCCACACATGCGCCGGATTTCCCGGATCACGGTCGCAGGCGCAGCGACCGCCTCCCTGGCCCTCGCCCTCTCCGCCTGTGGCAGCACCTCGACCTCCGGGTCGTCGGACTCGAAGGGGAACAAGGGCCTCGCCATCGCGTACGACGTCGGCGGCAAGGGCGACCAGTCCTTCAACGACGCCGCGTACGCGGGCCTGGAGCAGGCGAAGAAGGAGTTCGGGTACCAGACGGCCGACCTGGAGCCCACCGAGGGCGAGACGGACGCCGACAAGGAACAGCGCCTGGTCTCGCTGGCCAAGCAGGGCTACAACCCGGTCATCGGCGTCGGCTACGCGTACGCCGCGGCCGTCAAGGGCGCTGCGGAGAAGTTCCCGAAGACCACCTTCGGCATCGTCGACGACGCCACGATCAACTCCAAGAACGTCGCCGACCTCGTCTTCAGCGAGGAGCAGGCCTCGTACCTGGCCGGTGTCGCCGCCGCCAAGAGCACCAAGTCGAACGTCGTCGGCTTCGTCGGCGGTGTGGACATCCCGCTGATCCACAAGTTCCAGGCGGGCTTCCAGCAGGGCGTCAAGGACACGAACCCGAAGGCGAAGGTCCTGTCGCAGTACCTGACGCAGACGGCCGAGGAGGGTGGTTTCTCCAGCCCCGACAAGGGCAAGACGGCTGCCGAGGGCCAGATCGAGAAGAAGGCCGACGTCGTCTACGCGGCCGCCGGCCTGTCCGGCCAGGGCGTCATCGAGGCCGCCGCCGCCAAGAAGGTGTGGGCCATCGGCGTGGACTCCGACCAGTACAAGCAGGAGGCCCTCGCCAAGTACAAGGACTTCATCCTGACCTCGGCGATGAAGGACGTCGCCAAGGCGGTGTACAACCTGGCGAAGTCGGTCGAGGACGGCAAGCCCGAGACCGGTATCGTTCGTGGCGATCTGAAGACCGGCGAGGTGAGCCTGTCGGACTCCAACCCGAAGTTCGCGGACGACGCCGAGCTTCAGGAAGCCATCAAGACGGCCAAGGAGAAGATCATCAGCGGCGAGATCAAGGTCAAGAGCAGCTGACGACCGACTGCCTCGAAGCAGGCGGTAACCCCCGGGGTTACGTCCGCTCGACGGGGTACGGGGAGGCTGCTCCTCGTACCCCGTTGTCGCGGTGCGTCGGCCCCTTTGTATGCCGTAGGGGCGCTACGCGCGTAGACGGCCCCCGTCCCCAGGAGAGTGCGCCATCAACGCGTCCAGCAGCCCTCCGGCCGGAGCGGCGGTCAAGGAATCGGTGACCGCCGTCGAGCTCGCCGGGATCACTAAGCGTTTCCCGGGCGTCGTGGCCAACCACGACATCCACCTCAGCGTCCGCAAGGGCACCGTGCACGCCCTCGTCGGCGAGAACGGCGCCGGCAAGTCGACGCTGATGAAGATCCTCTACGGCATGCAGAAGCCGGACGAGGGCACCATCGCCGTCGACGGCGAGCAGGTCAGCTTCTCGTCGCCGGCCGACGCCATCGTCCGCGGCATCGGCATGGTCCACCAGCACTTCATGCTCGCCGACAACCTCACGGTCCTCGAGAACGTCGTCCTCGGCAGCGAGAAGCTCTACGGCATCGGCGCCAAGGCCCGCCGCAAGATCCAGGAGCTCTCCGAGCGCTACGGCCTCGACGTCAGGCCCGACCTCCTGGTCGAGGAGCTCGGCGTCGCCGCCCGCCAGCGCGTGGAGATCCTCAAGGTCCTCTACCGCGGCGCCCGCACCCTCATCCTGGACGAGCCGACCGCCGTGCTCGTCCCGCAGGAGGTCGACGCCCTCTTCGCCAACCTGCGCGAACTGCGCTCCGAGGGCCTGTCGGTCATCTTCATCTCGCACAAGCTCGGCGAGGTGCTCTCCGTCGCCGACGAGATCACGGTCATCCGCCGCGGCACCACCGTCGGCACGGCCGTCCCCGCCGAGACGACGCCCCGTCAGCTCGCCGAGATGATGGTCGGCAGCGAGCTGCCCACGCCCGAGACGGCCGAGTCCACGGTCACCGACCGCCCGGTCATCAGCGTCGACCAGGTCCGTCTGGCCGCCCCCGGCGGCAAGGCCCTCCTCGACGACATCAGCTTCACCATCCACGAGGGCGAGGTCCTCGGCATCGCCGGTGTCGAGGGCAACGGCCAGACCGAGCTGGTCGACGCGCTCATCGGCCTGCGGTCCCCCGACTCCGGCACCATCCGGCTCGCCGACGAGGAGATCACCGCCTGGCCCACCCGCAGGCGCCGCGAGCAGGGCATCGGCTACATCCCCGAGGACCGTCACCGCCACGGCCTGCTCCTGGAGGCACCCCTCTGGGAGAACCGCATCCTCGGCCACGTCACCGAGAAGCCGCTCGCCAAGGGCGTCTGGCTGGACCCGAAGGCGGCCCAGGAGGACACCCGGCGGATCGTCACGGAGTACGACGTCCGCACCCCCGGCATCGACGTCACCGCCGCCTCCCTCTCCGGCGGCAACCAGCAGAAGCTGATCGTCGGCCGCGAGATGAGCCACAAGCCGCGCTTCCTGATCGCCGCGCACCCCACCCGGGGTGTGGACGTCGGCGCCCAGGCCGCCATCTGGGACCACATCCGCGAGGCCCGCCGGGAGGGCCTGGCCGTCCTGCTGATCTCCGCCGACCTGGACGAGCTCATCGGCCTGTCCGACACACTGCGCGTGATCTACAACGGCAAGCTGGTCGCGGACGCCGACCCGGCCACCATCACGCCCGAGGAGCTCGGCTCGGCCATGACCGGTGCCGCCACCGGCCACCTCGCGCACGAAGAGACCCCCGAGATCTCGAAGGCCGACGCCCCCGAGTCTCCGGAAGACGAGGCCCGCTGATGAAGAAGTTCGACAGGGAGCGCGTGCTCCTCGCGGTGGCCGGACCGGTCATCGCGCTCGCCGTGGCCTTCGTCCTGAGCGCGATCGTGCTGGTCGCGTCGGGCAAGAGCCCCGTCGAGCCGTTCGCCCTGATGTTCGAGCAGCTGAGCTTCTCCGACATCCAGGTCCTGATCATCAACCAGGCGTCGATGTACTACATCGCGGCACTCGCGGTGGCCATCGGCTTCCGGATGAACCTGTTCAACATCGGCGTCGACGGCCAGTACCAGCTCGGCGCGATGCTGGCCGCGGTCGTCGGCGCCCACGTCGCCCTGCCGGCCGCCCTCCAGGTCCCGCTGCTGCTCCTGACCGCCGTCCTCACCGGCGCCTTCTGGGCGGGCATCGCCGGTGTCCTCAAGGTCACCCGCGGCGTCAGCGAGGTCGTCGCCACGATCATGCTCAACGCGATCGCCACCTCCGTGATCGCCTACCTGTGGCTGCCGAACGTCTTCGGCGTGAAGGTCGGCAACAACAACACCACCGGCGAGATGCACGAGTCCGGCTGGATCCCCGGCATCGGCATGGGCGCGGCCGGCGAGATCTACGGCCTGGTGCTGCTGGCCGTCCTCCTCGGCATCGGCTACTGGATCGTCCTCAACCGCACCCGCTTCGGCTTCGACCTGCGCGCCTCCGGTGCCTCGCAGACCGCCGCCGCGGCCAGCGGCGTGGACCCCAAGCGCATGGTGCTCAGCGCCATGCTGATCTCCGGCGGCATCGCGGGCCTCGCCGGCCTGCCGATCCTGCTCGGCGACACCCACACCTACAGCCTGAACTTCCCCACGGGCATCGGCTTCCTCGGCATCGGCATCGCCCTGCTCGGCCGCAACAGCCCCGTGGGCATCGCCTTCGCCGCCCTGCTGTGGGCCTGGCTCGACAAGGCCTCGCCCGAGCTGGACTTCCACGGCTACGACAAGGAGATCGCGGTCATCATGCAGGGCTTGATCGTGCTCTCCGTCGTCGTCTCCTACGAGGCCGTCCGCGAGTGGGGCCTGCGCCGCCAGCAGCGCCGGGTCGGCGCCGAACTGGCCGCCGGACACGTCCTCGGCAACACCGACACCACGAAGGAGGTGGCTGGCCGATGACCACCGCGACCGACCTCAACCAGCCCACGCTGCAGCCCGCGGCGCCGACCGGCCGCCGCCTGTCGTGGCCCGTCCTGCTGCTGATCATCGCCGGCGGACTGGCGCTCACCTCGATCGTCCGCCTCATCACCGGCGCCGACGGCATCACCAACGTCAGCCAGATGTCCACCGCGCTCCAGCTCGCCGTGCCGATCGGCCTCGCCGGTCTCGGCGGCCTGTGGGCCGAGCGGGCGGGCGTGGTCAACATCGGCCTCGAGGGCATGATGATCCTCGGCACCTGGTTCGGCGCCTGGGCGGGCTTCCAGTGGGGCCCGTGGACCGGTGTCCTGGTGGGCATCGCGGGCGGCGCGATCGGCGGCCTGCTGCACGCCTTCGTGACCGTCACCTTCAACGTCAACCACATCGTCTCCGGTGTGGCCATCAACATCCTGGCCCTCGGCGTCACCCGCTACCTCGCACCCCTTGCCTTCGAGGGCCGCACGGGCGGTTCCGCCAAGCAGTCCCCGGCGGTGGACTCCCTCGGCAACTTCACCGTGCCGGGCCTGTCCGACGCGCTCAGGGATCTCAACAACCAGGGCTGGTTCCTCATCTCCGACATCGCCGGACTGCTCGGCGGCCTGGTCACCAACGTCTCCTGGCTGACCCTGATCGCCGTCGCGCTGATCCCCGGCACCTGGTGGATCCTGTGGCGCACCGCGTTCGGACTGCGGCTGCGCTCCTGCGGCGAGAACCCGGTCGCCGCCGAGTCCCTCGGCGTCAACGTCTACAAGTACAAGTACATCGCCGTGATCATCTCCGGTGGTCTGGCCGGCCTCGGCGGTGTCTTCCTGTCGATCGTCGCGAACCCCTTCTACCTGGAGGGCCAGGTCAGCGGCCGCGGCTACATCGGTCTCGCCGCGATGATCTTCGGTAACTGGATGCCCGGCGGACTCGCCCTCGGCGCGGGCCTGTTCGGCTACACCGACAGCCTCAACCTGCGCGGCGGCTCGGCCAACGTCCACGCCCTGCTGCTGCTCGGCGCACTTCTGCTGCTCATCGGCGCCGTCTGGCTGGTGGTCCGCAAGAAGTACCTCCAGGCCGTGATCACCCTGGTCGTCGGCGGCCTGGTGTTCGCCTGGTACGCGACCACCAACGAGGTCCCGAACCAGGTCGTCTCCGCCACGCCGTACGTCATCACCCTGGTCGTCCTCGCGCTGTCCGCCCAGCGGCTGCGCATGCCGAAGGCGGACGGGCTGCCGTACCGGAAGGGGCAGGGCAAGTGACCGGCGCCGGCCCGGCCGTCGACTGGGAGAAGCTGCGCGCGGTGGCCCGGGACGCCATGTCCCGGGCGTACGCCCCGTACTCCGGTTACCCGGTAGGCGTGGCGGCCCTGGTCGACGACGGCCGGATCATCTCCGGCTGCAACGTGGAGAACGCCTCGTACGGGCTCGGACTGTGCGCCGAGTGCGGCCTGGTGTCCGAGCTGCACAACACCGGCGGCGGCCGGCTGACGCACTTCACCTGCGTCGACCGCGACGGCGAGACGCTCGTCCCGTGCGGCCGCTGCCGCCAGCTGCTGCACGAGTTCGGCGGCCCGGACCTGCTGCTGGAGACCCCGGCGGGCATCCTGCCGCTGTCTCAGATGCTGCCCCAGGCCTTCGGCCCGGACCACCTCGGCAAGTAACTTCCGTGCGGCCCCTCTGAGTTGCTCACGCGACCGGCTCAGGGGGGCCGTACGGCTTCTGGAACCCTCGGAAGGAAGCCCAAGCCATGGCCATGGACGCCATCTCCGTCATCCGCACCAAGCGGGACCGCGGCGAACTCAGCGACGAGCAGATCGACTGGGTCATCGACGCGTACACCCGCGGGGAGGTGGCCGACGAGCAGATGTCGGCCCTCGCGATGGCCATCCTGCTCAACGGCATGAACCGGCGTGAGATCGCCCGCTGGACGGCCGCGATGATCGCCTCCGGGGAGCGCATGGACTTCTCGTCCCTGTCCCGCCCGACGGCCGACAAGCACTCCACCGGCGGCGTCGGCGACAAGATCACCCTCCCGCTGGCCCCCCTGGTCGCCGCCTGCGGCGCCGCTGTCCCGCAGCTCTCGGGCCGCGGCCTCGGCCACACGGGCGGCACGCTGGACAAGCTGGAGTCGATCCCCGGCTGGCGCGCGCTCCTGTCGAACGAGGAGATGCTGTCCGTCCTGGACGGCACCGGCGCGGTGATCTGCGCGGCGGGCGACGGCCTGGCCCCGGCCGACAAGAAGCTCTACGCCCTGCGCGACGTCACGGGCACGGTCGAGGCGATCCCGCTGATCGCCTCCTCGATCATGTCGAAGAAGATCGCGGAGGGCACGGGCTCGCTGGTCCTGGACGTGAAGGTCGGCACGGGCGCCTTCATGAAGACCATCGAGGACGCGCGCGAGCTGGCCTCCACCATGGTCGGCCTCGGCACCGACCACGGCGTGAAGACGGTCGCGCTGCTCACCGACATGTCGACCCCGCTCGGCCTGACGGCCGGCAACGCGCTGGAGGTCCGCGAGTCGCTGGAGGTCCTGGCGGGCGGCGGCCCGGCGGACGTGGTCGAGCTGACGATCGCCCTGGCCCGCGAGATGCTCGACGCGGCGGGCATCAGCGGCGCCGACCCGGCGAAGGCCCTGGCCGACGGCTCGGCGATGGACGTCTGGCGCCGCATGATCACGGCCCAGGGCGGCGACCCGGACGCGGCGCTTCCGGTGGCTCGCGAACAGCACGTGATCAAGGCCCCGTCCTCGGGCGTCCTCACCCGCCTCGACGCCTACGACATCGGCGTCGGGGCCTGGCGCCTGGGCGCGGGCCGCGCCCGCAAGGAGGACCCGGTGCAGGCGGGCGCGGGCGTCGAGATGCACGCCAAGCCGGGCGACATGGTGACGGAGGGCCAGCCTCTCCTGACCCTCCACACGGACACGCCGGAACGCTTCGAGTACGCGCTGGACGCGGTCGAGGGCTCGTACGACATCGCGGCGCCGGGGACGGCCTTCACGGCGTCGCCGGTGGTGTTGGAACGTATCGCCTGAGCTGGGGTTTTCTCGTTCGGGTGAACGGGACTGGTGGACCCGCACCAGTCCCGTTCGGCATGCTGGGATCGGTGACGCACTGATTGGAGAACCGCCATGAGCGCACTCACCGTCGACCACTCGACGGCCAACGGCCACGAGTGGGACGACCTCGTTCGGATCTGGCAGGAGACGGACGCGCCCGAGGGCTGCAAGGTGGAGATCATTGAGGGGATCGTCACCGTGGCACCACCGCCGTCCAATGCCCACAACGACATCGCTGACCTGGTTCAGCGAGCCCTGTACGAGGTCATCCCCAGGCATTGGGGCATCTACCAGACGCTGGGTACGGCGGTCCCGTCTCGTGACGGGCTCTACATCCCTGATCTCGCAGTCGCCCCCAGGCAGGTGCTGCGTGACGAGGGCGGTAACTTCATCCCAGCGGCTGCCGCTGAACTCATCGTCGAGATCACGTCCAAGTCAAATGCGGCCCACGACCGGATCAAGAAGGCCGCAGGTTACGCCCAGGCTGGTGTTCCGCTGTATCTGCTCATCGACGGCTGGGCTCCTGGCGGCCCCACCATCACGCTTTACGGCGAACCGCAAAGGGACGTCTACCGGGTTCTGCAGGCAGGCAAGTTCGGAGAACGCATCACACTGCCGGAGCCCTTCGGCCTCGAGCTCGACACCGGCGAGTTCCCCGAGAACTGAGTCACCCCAACACCGCCGCCACCACCACCAGAACCGGCACCGACACCACCGTCGACAACAGGATCGCCTCCCTCGCCAGCACCTCCCCCACCCGATAGCTGCTCGCGTACGTGAACAGGTTCTGCGCCGCCGGAAGCGCCGAGGTCACCACCACGTCGAGCAGCAAGGCCCCCTGCAGGCCGAAGACGCCCGCTGCCAGCGCCCAGGCGACCAGGGGCTGGACGACCGCCTTGAGGGTCACGGCGAGGAGGACCGGGGCCCGTTCCGCGCCGCGCAGCGGGAGTGTGCTGCCGCGCAGGGAGATGCCGAAGGCCAGGAGGACCGCCGGGACCGACATGTTGCCGATGAGGGTCAGGGGGTCCAACAAAGGGCCCGGCACCGTCAGGCCCGACGCCGACGCCGCCACACCGGCCAGGGAGCCCAGGGCTATGGGATTGCGCAGCGGCGTGAGCAGTCGCTGCCACAGAGGCCGCTTCTCCCCGCCGCTCGCCAGGTCCAGGACCGTCAGCGCCACCGGCGTGACGCCCACCAGCTGGAACAGCAGCACCGGCGCGACCAGTGACGCGTCGCCCAGCACGTACACAGCGATCGGGATGCCGAGGTTGCCCGAATTGACGTAGCTGGAGCACAGCGCGCCGATCGTCGTCCGGCCCGCACCCCAGCCGCGCGCGGCACCCACCGCCACGAAGACACCCGCCGCCACTGCCGTACTCATCGCCGTGACCAGCAGCCGGTCGGAGAAGATCACCGACAGGTCGGCCTGGGCGAGCGTCGTGAAGAGCAGGGCGGGAGACGCCACGTGGAAGGCCAGCTTCGTCAGGACCTCGCGCCCGCCGTCGCCCAGATATCCCCGGCGGCCGATCAGATACCCGACCCCGATGACGACCGCGATGACCGCGAAGCCGCTCAGCACCCCCTGCACGAGGCCCCCTCACCGGCGACACGTGCATCGGACAGCGCGGCAGGGGCAGATGCATGGGGCATACAGCCAACCCTCCGGGGAAGGCCGTACCGAGGTCAATGTGATCCTTACGGCCCCGACAGGACGGACAGCCGCGATGAGTTACCGCCGCCCGCCCGGTCTACCGATTGTGGATGCCACGACACCCCCCGTACTCGTGCTCCCCGGTCCCGTCGCCCGGGACGAGGTGAGCGGACTGAGCGACGACGTGAGGGCACTGCTGCGCACCAGCCGTGCCCGGGTCGTGGTGTGCGATGTCGGGGGCCTCGGGCCGCCGGGGCTCGCCGCCGTCGACCTGCTCGCGCGGCTCCAGCTGGCCGCCCGGCGGGCCGGGGGCCGGATACGGCTGCGCGACCCCGATCCGGCCCTACGCGCCCTCCTGGACCTGGTCGGTCTCCGCTTCGAGGTGGAGGGGCAGGTCGAAGAGCGGGAACCAGCGCTGGGTGTCGAGGAAGCAGTGGAACCCGGTGATCCGGCCGTCTGAGATCTCCAGCACCTGGACCGCCCACGGCGAGAAGCCGCCCTTCTCCGGGTCCGGCTTGTACTGGGCGAACCCCGGCAGGCCGTTGACCTGGACCGGCACCAGCCGGGAGCCCGCGCAGGGCGCGCCGAGCGTCGTCATGAAGCCCGTGATGTCGCCGACGCCGGTCAGCCACAGGTCGAACGGCGGCATCGTCATGACCGCGTCCTCGTGCAGCAGGGCGGTCAGCGCCGTCATGTCGTAGCCCTCGAAGGCCGCGACATAGCGGTCCAGCAGCTTCTGCTGGTCCTCGTCCAGAGGGTCGGAGACGGCCGCTTCGGCGCCCGGCTCCTGCCGCTCGGCCAGGGTGGCGCGGGCCCGCTGGAGGGCGCTGTTGACCGACGCCACCGAGGTGTCCAGCAGCTCGGCGACCTCACTGGCCTTCCAGGCCAGCACTTCGCGCAGGATCAACACGGCCCGCTGCTTGGCCGGCAGCTTCTGCAGGGCGGCCATGAAGGCGAGCCGCACGGACTCCTTGGCTATCGCCGCCTCCGCCGGGTCGCTGGTCATGGGCAGCACGCGGGCGTCCGGCATGGGCTCCAGCCAGGTGTTGTCCGGGCGGGGGGAGAGGGCCGCCTGCGCGAGGGGGGTGGATTCGGTGAGGTCCATGGGCCGGGCGCGCTTGTTGCCCGCGGTCAGCATGTCCAGGCACACGTTGGTCGCGATGCGGTAGAGCCAGGAGCGGAGGCTGGAGCGGCCCTCGAACTTGTCGTAGCTGCGCCAGGCGCGGACCATCGTGTCCTGCACCGCGTCCTCGGCCTCGAAGGAGGAGCCGAGCATCCGGTAGCAGTACCCCGTCAGCTCGGTGCGGTGTGCTTCCAGCCTGGTGTCCAGGTCTGTCGGTGTCGCCGTGCTGTTCGTCATCGTCCACCCACCCCTGTGGAATTTCTGTCACGCGCCATCGCGTCCAGCACTTCGGAAGCTACCGCAGCCCACTGACAACGGCCCCCCGAGCGCACAAGAACGCAGGCAGGAGCAGTGCTTCACACCAGCTGTTTCACCGACATCAGCAGATGCCGGTGCTCCCCGGCCGTCTTCCCGGCCGCCTCGGCCGCTCCCTCGCCCGCCACCTCGGCGGCCCCGCCGTCCGCCACCGCGTGCAGCAGCGCCCGCTGCCCCGCCCCCAGCAGCTCCAGCCGTACGCGCGGGCTCTCGAAGGACGTCAGCGCGTCCAGCAGATAGGCCGGGTTGAAGGCCACCGGCATCTCGTCGGCGCCGGTCAGCGTGGCCGGCAGGCGCTGGGCGGCCACGTCGTCGCCGTAGCCGGCGCGGAGCATGACCGACCCGTCGGACGAGAAGTCCAGCAGCACGGGACTGTTCGCCTCCGCCACCACCGCGACCCGCCGCACGGCCTCCGCGAGACTCTGGCACTCGACCTCGGCGACCGCGGCCCCCGCCATGTCGAACAGCGATCTGTACGTCGGCAGCCGCCCGTCCAGGAGCCGCAGCGCCGTCCGCGTCCGCCCGCCCTCGAAGCCGATCAGCCCGCCGCCCCCGGCCGGGTCCCACCCGATCAGCACGTCCCCGCCGCGGCCCAGCGACCGCGCGACGTCCAGCAGGCGCCGCGCGGGCAGCAACGCGTCCACCACTCCCTCGGCCGCCGCCCCCGGCTGCCACTCCAGCCGCCGCACGGCGTACCGGTAGCGGTCCGAAGCGGCCAGTGTCATCTCCCCGCCGTCCATGCGCAGTTGGACGCCCGTCAGGAGAGGCAGTGTGTCGTCGCGCCCGGCCGCCACCGCGACCTGGGCGACGGCGGTCGCGAACGCGGCGCCGTCCACCGTGCCGTACGGCGCGGGCGGCGCCGGCAGGGCCGGGTACTCGGCGAGGGGCAGCGTCGACAGCCCGAACCGCGTACCGCCCGCCTCCACCGTGAACCGCGAGGCCTCCAGCGCGCAGCTCACCGGCCCGTCCGGCAGCACCCGGCAGACGTCCAGCAGCCGCCGCCCCGGGACGAGCACCCGCCCGGGCACCGCGACCTCGGCGTCGGCCTCCACCCGTACCGCCGCCTCGAAGTCGAACCCCGTCACGGCCAGCCGTCCCGCGTCCGCCTCCAGCAGCAGCCCGCCCAGCACCGGCACCGGCGTCCGCGCGGGCAGCGCCGCGTACCGCCCGGCTCACGGCCTCGGCGAACGCCGTACGGTCGATGCGGAACTCCATGAAAAATCCCCCTGGTCGAATCCGGTGGTCAGCAGACGCGGACGTTATCCGCGCCCACTGACAACCGGCCCCGACCAGGGGGAACAGTCCGGTGTCGAGCCTCAGGCGGCCGTGGTCAGCCGCCGCTGCGTCCGCGCCGCCCGCGTCCCGAACACCGTGATCGTCACGACGCCCAGGACCGCCAGCAGCCCGACCCCGACCGTCCCTGCCCAGCCGCCCGCGTGGAAGGCGATCGCGCCGACCGTGCTGCCCGCGCTGGAGCCGACGTAGTAGGCCGACTGGTAGAGCGCCGAGGCCTGCGCGCGCCCGGTCGTGGCCGTCTTGCTGACCGCCGAGGAGGCCACCGCGTGGCCCGCGAAGAAGCCCGCCGTGATGAGGACCAGGCCCAGCAGGACCAACGGGAGGGAGCCGGCCAGGGACAGCAGCAGACCGGCCGCCGTCGTACCGCCGCCCGCGTACAGCGCGCCCCGGCGGCCCAGCCGGCCCACCAGCCGGCCGGCCGTCGACGCCGACACCGTACCGACGAGGTACACCAGGAAGATCGAGCCGATGATGCCCTGCGGCAGCGAGAACGGCGCCTCGGTCAGCCGGTAGCCGATGACCGTGTACACCCCGCCGAACACCGTCATGAACAGCGCGCCGATCGCGTACAGCCGGCACAGCAGCGGGTTCGACAGGTGGTCACGGGCCGTCCGGGCCAGGACACGCGGCCGCAGCGAACCGGTCCTGAAGTTCTTCGGGGCGGGGAGCAGCAGCCGGAAGGCCACCGCGCACGCCACGGCGATCGCGCCGATCACCCCGACGGCGACCCGCCAGCCCCACTCCTGGGCGACCCAGCCGGTGATGACCCGGCCGCTCATCCCGCCGACGCTGTTGCCCGCGACGAACAGTCCGATCGCGGTGACCAGCGCCTTGGGGCTGACCTCCTCCGCGAGGTACGCCGTCGCCGACGCCGGCAGCCCGGCCAGGGCCGCGCCCTGGAGCGCCCGCAGCACGACCAGGACACCCAGCGACGGGGCGAAGGGCACCAGCAGTCCGACGGTCACCGCCACGGCCAGCGAGGCCGTCATGACCGTACGCCGTCCGAAGCGCTCCGACAGGGCGCTCATCGGCAGCACGAACAGCGCCAGCCCGCCCGTCGCGGCGGCCACCGTCCAGCTCGCGTCGCTCGCCGCCACCCCGAACTCGCCGGAGATCAGCGGGAGCAGCGCCTGCGTGGAGTACAGCAGCGCGAAGGTCGCGACACCCGCGAGGAAGAGGGCGAGGCTCATCCGGCGGTAGCCGGGTCCGCCCGGGGACATGCGTGCGTCGGCTGCGGGGACAGAGGCATCGGCGCCCACGATGGTGGACGCCCCGGTACTGGCGGGAGACATGCCTCGAAACTACGTACGCGCGCACTGATCCGTCCAATGCATGGAACTGCCATAATCGTTCCCATGGCGCATCAACACAGTTCAGCGGCTCGGCTGTCACCGTCCAGTGACACAGAAGACATGGCGGAGATGTCCAAGGTGCTGGCGCCCCGCCTCGCGTACTTCGCCGGCGTCGCCCGCACCGAGCACGTCACCCGCGCCGCCCAGGAGATGAACGTCCCCCAGTCGACCCTCTCCCGGTCCATGGCCCGCCTGGAGCAGGACCTGGGCGTCGACCTCTTCGCCCGCCACGGCCGCACGGTCTCCCTCACCCCGGCCGGCCGCACCTTCCTCGCCTCCGTGGAACGCGCCCTGGCCGAGGTCGAGCGCGCCGCCGAGGAGGTGCGGGCCGACGCCGACCCCGCCACCGGCAAGGTCGCCTTCGGCTTCCTGCACACCATGGGCGCCGAGACGGTCCCGGGCCTCCTCCAGGCCTTCCGCGCCGACCATCCGCGCGTCCGCTTCAGCCTCGTCCAGAACTACGGCGAGGCCATGCTCGAACGCCTCCGCGCCGGCGAACTGGACCTGTGCCTGACGTCCCCCGTCCCCGACGCCCCCGACCTGGTCGCCCGCCGCCTCGACGAACAGAAGCTCCGCCTCGTCGTCCCCGCGGACCACTCCCTCGCGGGCCGCCGCCGCATCCGCCTCGCCGAGGCCGCGGACGAAATGTTCGTCACCCTGGAACCCGGCTACGGCCTCCGCCGCATCACCGACGACCTCTGCCAGGAGGCCGGCTTCAAGCCCCGCATCGCCTTCGAGGGCGAGGAGGCGGAAACCCTGAGAGGCCTGGTGGCAGCGGGCCTCGGAGTCGCCCTCCTGCCCCCACCGGCAGTCCCGCGCCCCGGAGTGGTCGAACTGACGGTCACGGCCCCCCGAGCGGCCCGCGAAATCGGCGTGGCCTGGCTGGAAGGCCACCCCGACACACCCCCGGTAGCAGCCTTCAAAAGGTTCCTCCTCTCAAGAAGAGGCAGCTTGTTGCCGACCTAGGGCGCGGGGAACTGCGCGACAAGCCACAGCGACCCCGCACAGGCCAATCGACAACCACCCTCGCGGCGCTACCGCCTGGAAGGACTGAACCCCGCAGCCAACGGCATCCGCAACCCCAACGGCGGCGGCGCGGCCAGCGCATCCCGCACGGGCCGCGACACAGCCCGCCCGAACAACGCCCCCATCACGAAGTCCTCGGCCAACGCCAGCACTTCGTCCCGGTACTGATGCAACCCGTGCCCGTCCGCGTGCACTTCGAACCGGCACACATCCCGGTTCGCCTTCTTCGCCCGCGCCGCCAGCCGGAACGACAACTCGGGATCCGTCCGCCCGTCGTTCGTGCCGTGCACGATCAGCACCTGCCGCCCCACCAGCTGCTTCACCGGTTCGGGTGGCCCGGCCACGTCCTCCTCCGGCAGCCAAGGGGCGAGCGCCAGCACGGAGTTGACGGCCTCGTGACCACCCGCCCGCAGTCCGGCCCTGCCGCCCATGCCGATGCCGGCGAGGCAGACGGGAACGTCTCCGTAACGCCGTACGACCTCGTCGGCCGCCCAGGCCGCGTCGGCCGCGAGGTTGGCCTCACCGCCGTTCCAGCCGCGGTAGCGGTAGTGCACCACGTGCGTGACGAGACCCTCGTCCCGGCCCGCGCGGGCCAGGCGGCGCCCCAGGGCGCGTACGGAGGCGGTCGCCACCAGGGGGGACGGCCTGCGGCCGGAGACCTCGTCACCGCCGGGGAGCAGCAGCACCACGCCGCTGACCGCCGACGGCTCCGGACCGAATGTCCTGCCCAGCCGGGCCCTGCGCACCGGCGTCGGTTGGTGTGCCATGACAGAACAGTGTCAGAAGCGCGGGTGTACGCGACCCGTCCTTGCGGTCACCGTTACGTATCGACGAAAACGTAAAGGAGCCGGGAACGCGCCATCTACGCGCGTAGGAGTTAGAGTGCGGAAATGACGAGCCAGACCATCGCGAACACCCCGACACCGGACCAGATCCACCGGGCGCCCAAGGTCCTGCTGCACGACCACCTCGACGGCGGGCTGCGCCCGGCCACGATCGTCGAGCTCGCCCACGCGACCGGCTATTCCCAGCTCCCCGAGACCGACCCGGAGAAGCTGGGCGTCTGGTTCCGCGAGGCCGCCGACTCCGGTTCCCTGGAACGGTACTTGGAGACCTTCTCCCACACCGTCGGCGTCATGCAGACCCGCGACGCCCTGGTGCGGGTAGCCGCCGAGTGCGCCGAGGACCTCGCCGAGGACGGCGTCGTCTACGCCGAGGTGCGCTACGCCCCCGAGCAGCACCTCGAAGGCGGTCTGAGCCTCGAAGAGGTCGTCGAGGCCGTCAACGAGGGCTTCCGGGAGGGGGAGCGCCGCGCCCGGGAGAAGGGCCTTCGCATCCGTGTCGGCGCCCTGCTCACCGCCATGCGGCACGCGGCCCGCGCCCTGGAGATCGCCGAACTCGCCAACCGGTACCGGGACCTGGGCGTCGTCGGCTTCGACATCGCGGGCGCCGAGGCCGGCTACCCGCCCACCCGGCACCTGGACGCCTTCGAGTACCTCAAGCGCGAGAACAACCACTTCACCATCCACGCCGGCGAGGCCTTCGGGCTGCCGTCCATCTGGCAGGCCCTCCAGTGGTGCGGCGCCGACCGGCTCGGGCACGGGGTGCGGATCATCGACGACATCCAGGTCCACGAGGACGGCAGCGTCGAACTCGGGCGGCTCGCCTCGTACGTCCGGGACAAGCGCATCCCGCTGGAGCTGTGCCCGAGCTCCAACCTCCAGACCGGGGCGGCGGCCTCGTACGCCGAGCACCCCATCGGGCTGCTGCGCAGGCTGCATTTCCGTGCCACGGTCAACACGGACAACCGTCTTATGTCGCATACCAGCATGACCCGGGAATTCGAGCACCTTGTCGAGGCGTTCGGTTACACGCTCGACGACATGCAGTGGTTCTCCGTCAATGCGATGAAATCAGCATTCATTCCTTTCGATGAACGACTGGCCATGATCAATGACGTGATCAAGCCCGGATATGCCGAGTTGAAATCCGAATGGCTGTTCCGGCAGGCCGCCTCCACCAGCGGTTCTTCGCCTTCGGAGGGCTGACCGAGAGTCCTCGGCACACAGGTAATGCGGGCGGTGTTCACAAGCCGTCCGCATTTCGATGTTTGCGGCGGACGGCGCCGCGTGATTACGGTCGCGGGACCGCTCACCCACCCCGTCATCCCATTACGAGGACGCATTTTCATGAAGCAGTCTGCTGCCAAGTCCCTCGGTGTCGCCGCTCTCGGTGCCGCCTTCGCCGCCACCGGTGCGGGCGCCGCCAACGCCGCCCCGGCCGTCCCGGACACCGCCCAGGCGCTGGAGACCGTCACCCAGGCGCTCCCGGCGGAGCAGCTCTCCCAGGCGCTGCCGGCGGGCTCGGCCGAGGCGGTGGGCCAGGGGCAGACCCTGGCGGGTACCGGTCTCGCCGCCGCCCAGCCGGTCGCCGGGCAGGCGCTCGCCCAGGGCCCGACCGGCCCGGCCGCGGGGCTGCTCGGCGGGCTCCCGGTGAACGGCCTTCCGGGCGCCTGACCCCCCGCCCCGGCGGACACACACCGATGGGGCGCACCCCTGGACACAGGGTGCGCCCCATCGGCGTTTCCGCAACGGGTGGCTACCAGGCAGTCTGTGCCTTGTTCTGCACCTTGTCCTCCGACGGCAGCAGGATCCACAGCGCGATGTACAGCAGGAACTGCGGGCCGGGCAGCAGGCACGAGACCAGGAAGATCACCCGCATCGTCGTCGCGGAGGTGCCGAAGCGCCGTGCCAGCGCGGCGCACACTCCGCCGATCATGCGGCCGTGGGTGGGGCGGGCGAGGCGTGACATGTGCGGCTCCTTCGTAAGGTGTCGTGAGGCCTCTCGTCCGAGTACCCCATCTGCACTCCACGCTACGGAGACGAAGGGGGCAAAGCGTCGCTCCACGGGGCGATCCCGACCCTGGGAATCGTCGGGGTCCGACCCTGAGCCGGCTCCTCCGGGGGGAGGGGCGTACGCGGCGGGCGCGCGGTGCTGCGGCGGCGCAGCCAGGAGCGGCCGGCGGGGACGAGCGCGAGATGCGCGAGGGCCACGCCCGCGGTGTTCAAAAACAGCGAGTCGACGTCGACGACCTGACCGGGGACGCCGGTCTGGAGCAGCTCGATGCCCAGCGACAGCAGGGCCCCGGCCGTGACGGTGTTGAGCAGGGACGCCAGCGGCGAGACGACCAGTCTGCCGCTCGCCATCGGCAGCAGCACGCCCAGCGGGGCGAGCAGGGCCAGCCCCTCGCAGATCCGCCGGGCCGCCTCGGGCCAGCCCAGGGCGAGATCGGCCCGGATGCCGTCGAACGGCCGCAGATTGGCCGGCATCACCCAGGGCACGTCCAGCGGCCGCAGCGTGAGCCAGGCGACGAACACGAGATGTGCGACGAGGAGGACACCTCCTGTCACACGGATGCGGAACGCGGCGCTGCCGCCGATGGAGCCTTGACGCTGCACGCCCCCCAAGACGCGGCCTCCGGCAGGATCGGTTCCGGGATGGACCCCGGTTGGCCTGTGAGGCATGCGCCACAGCCGGGCGGAACCCGGCCCGCTCACTCCCCGGCCGCGTCCTTGGAGGGCGGTTCCTTGCTGCCCGGCCGGGCCCGCACCTCGTCCGTGCACGCGTAGCGGCGCGGAGAGCCGGAGCCGGGGCCGCCCAGGACCACGGAGCCGTCACCCTCGGCGGCCGCCGAGTCGGAGAAGGTGCAGACGATCTGGGCGAGGGCGTACGAGGTGAGGCTGTCCGGAGCCGTGCTCAGCCGCAGCGTGTCCTCCGGGTCGCCGGCCCGGGGCCCGCCCACGGTGATGCCGCCGCGTACGTCCGTGCTGTAGCCGGCCTCCTTCTCGGCGGGTGACGGCGGCGCAGCGAGCTGGTTCAGCAGGCCCTGCGCCACCAGCATCCGCCGGGCGGAGTCGGCCGCGCCGTCCGGAACCCGTACGGTCCGGTCGACGGTCACCAGCGAGGACCCGCACAGCAGGAACACCTGCACCGGCAGCCCCCGGGCGGCCTGCGTCGACACGTCCGGCTCGGCGAGCGAACAGCGCACCCGCGAGGGCGCCGGCCCGAAGTTCGTCGGCACCTCCGTGGCCCGGATCCCGCAGCCGGCGAGCAGCAGGGCGAGCACCGACACGGCACCGATCCGGGCCCTGGAGACGAGACGTGTGGTCATCAGGCGTCCCCCTTCGCGTCCGCGCCCTGGTCCTGGCCGGGGTGGTCCCCGTCCTTGCGCTCGCCCTCGGCGGGCTGTTCCCCCGGCGCGGACGTGTGGCGCGGGAGCCGCAGGGTGAACACCGCGCCCGAGTCGGGCGAGTTGGCCGCGGTGATCTCACCGCCGTGGATGTGGGCGTTCTCCTGGGCGATGGACAGGCCCAGGCCGCTGCCCTCGGAGCGCGGCCGGGAGGCGCTCGCCTTGTAGAAACGGTCGAAGACGTGCGGCAGGACGTCCTCGGGGATGCCGGGCCCGTGGTCCTGCACCTCGATGACGAGCGAGTCGTCCTCCACCCGGACGGACACCCGCACCGGGGAGCCGCCGTGCTTGAGCGCGTTACCGATCAGGTTGGCCAGGATGACGTCCAGACGACGCGGATCGAGGCGGGCGTGGATGCCGCGCTCGGCGTCCAGCTCGACCGCGTCCAGCCAGGCACGGGCGTCGATGCACGCGGTGATCTGGTCGGCGATGTCGACGTCGTCCAGGACGAGCCGGGCCGTGCCCGCGTCGAAGCGGGTGACCTCCATCAGGTTCTCGACCAGGTCGTTCAGCCGCCGGGTCTCACTGACCACCAGCCGGACGGCGGGCTCGATCATCGGGTCCATGCTCCCGGTCTCCGCCTCCAGCTCCTCCTCCAGCACCTCCGTCACGGCGGTGATGGCGGTGAGCGGCGTCCGCAGCTCATGGCTCATGTCGGCCACGAACCGCCGGGACGCCTCGTCCCGCGCGGCCATGTCGGCGACCCGCTTCTCCAGCGCCTCGGCTGCCTTGTTGAACGTCCGCGACAGGTCGGCGAGTTCGTCGGTCCCGGACACCCTGAGCCGGGTGTCCAGCTTGCCCTCGCCGAGCCGCCGCGCGGCCGTCCCGAGCCGCTGCACCGGCTTCAGTACCGTCGTCGCCGCGGCCTGCGCGAGCAGCGCCGAGCCGATCAGCGCGAGCGCCGTCGCGATCCCCAGCGACCAGGCCAGCGAGTTGAGGTCCTTCGCCTCCGGCTCCAGCGACTTCAGCATGTAACCGGTCGGACCGCCGCCGATCACCCGCGTCCCGGCCACGAGATACGGCGTGTCGTGGTCGACGACCCGCTGCCAGTACAGGTGGTACGGGTGCTTGTTGGACCCGTCGACCTTCTGCGCCCTGTTCACCGCCGTGCGCAGCGAGACCGGCACGTCCCGCAGCGAGAAGCCGCTCAGCCCGCCGGAGCTGCCGTAGACGGTCCTGCCGTCGGCGTCGCGCGCGACCAGCAGCACGCTGAAGCGCTGATCGCTGCCCGCCATCTGGCCCGCGGTGTGCTGGAGCTCGTCCTGCGTCGGCCGATCGGGCAGCGCACCCGCCCGGTTCTGCATCTCCTGGTCGAAGTCGCGCAGCACGGCGTCCTGGGCGCGGGTGAGCACGGCCTCGCGGTTGAGCCAGTACGCGATGCCGGACGCGGACACGGCGGCCGTCAGCGCCACCAGGCCGAAGACGACGACCAGCCTCAGCCGCAGGCTGGTGAAGCGCAGCCGCGACAGAACTCCCTTGCGCGCCGCGGTCCAGCCGCGGGTCCCCCCCTGGTTCCCCTGTGTCACTGAGGCGGATCCAGCCGGTAACCGACACCCCGCACGGTACGGATCAGCGTCGGGGACGAGGGCACGTCCTCGACCTTGGCGCGCAGCCGCTGGACACACGCGTCCACGAGCCGCGAGTCGCCCAGGTAGTCGTGTTCCCACACCAGCCGCAGCAGCTGCTGCCGCGACAGCGCCTGCCCCGGCCGCCGGCTCAGCTCCAGCAGCAGCCGCAGCTCGGTCGGCGTGAGCTGGAGGTCCTCGCCGTTCTTCGTCACGGTCATCGCCGAGCGGTCGATGACGAGGCTGCCGAACGTCGCCGCGTCGTTGGACTCCCGCTCGCCGCGCCGCAGCACCGCCCGGATCCGGGCGTCCAGCACCCGCCCCTGCACCGGCTTGACGACATAGTCGTCGGCGCCGGACTCCAGCCCGACGACCACGTCGATGTCGTCGTTGCGCGCGGTGAGCAGGATGATCGGCAACTGGTCCGTGCGCCGGATGCGCCGGCACACCTCGAACCCGTCGATGCCGGGCAGCATCACGTCCAGCACGATCAGATCCGGCCGCTGCTCGCGCAGCAGCTTCAGACCGTCCTCACCACTGGCAGCGGTCGCCACCCGGTGACCCTGGCGCGTCAGTGAGAGCTCCAGGGCCGTCCGGATCGCGTCGTCGTCCTCGATCAGCAACAGGGAAGGCACGGGCACATTCTGGCCCATGGAGGGGTCGGGGTTCGACATGTGGGCCGAGATGAGACCTGCGCACAGCGCCGACGCCTGTGCACGAGGTGTGTCCGCCATGTGGCCGACCCCTGTGACAGGTCTGTGACAGTCGGCGGACACGGCCATGAAAGTGCCGCGGCAAAGTTTTCGGCACAAGCAGGGAAGCCCGCCCGACCGGCGGGCCGCACACCGGAAGTCCACGACGGGGGGCGCGAGATGAACACGCTGCACGGCACCAGCACCAGCGCAGTGGTCACGCGTCTGCACGACGTGAACCGGGGTTCCGAGAAGTCCGGTGCCGTGAGCGGGCGGGGGTGCGCTCGCGGCACCGGGCGTCAGCACACCGCGTTCATGACGGTGGTTGACGCGCCGGCGGGGGAGATCAAGGGGGCTCACGGGGGAGCCGCGTACAGGGAGGACTCGGGGGAGCGCCGCTCGCTGTCGGAGGCGGAGTTCACCGCCTACGTCCAGGAGCGCCGCGCCTCCCTGTACGCCACCGCCTACCACCTCACCGGCGACCGCTTCGAGGCCGAGGACCTGCTGCAGAGCGCGCTGTTCTCGACGTACCGGGCGTGGGACCGGATCAGTGACAAGGCCGCGGTCGGGGGCTACCTCCGCCGCACCATGACCAACCTGCACATCAGCGCCTGGCGGCGCCGCAAGCTCAACGAGTACCCGACCGAGGAACTGCCGGAGACGCCCGGCGACACGGACGCGATGCGCGGCACCGAGCTGCGCGCGGTCCTGTGGCAGGCGCTGGCCCGGCTGCCCGAGCTCCAGCGCACCATGCTGGTCCTGCGCTACTACGAGGGCCGTACGGACCCGGAGATCGCGGAGATCCTCGACATCAGTGTCGGCACGGTGAAGTCCAGCATCTGGCGGTCGCTCCGCCGGCTGCGCGAGGACGAGGTCCTCAGCTTCGGCCGTGACGAGGAGGACGCCTTCGGCGAGCTCGTCGCCTGAAGGTCGGGGGGGGAGCACCAAAAGGGGCCCCACGGGGGAGGGAACCGGGGCCCACGGGGGAACTGCGGAGACGCTGGGGGGCGTCTCCTCAGGACAGTGGGGGGACACGGGGGAAGACGGGGGAGTACAGGAGCGGGACTGGAGGGCCGGGGGGTCCGTCCAGTCCCGCTTTTTTCGTCGTCTAGGCCGCCGTGCCGAGGCTCGCGCACCGACCCGCGGCTGCGTCGGCCAGCCGGCCCATCGCCTCGTCGCGGTCGCAGGCGTACGCGCCCAGCGCTGTCTGGCGGGCGACGATGGAGCGCTCCTCCCTCATCAGACGCCAGCCGCGCCGCAGCAGGAACGGCACCGACTTGCGGCCCTCCCGCAGATCTCGCAGGAAGCGGCGGCGGAACGTCTTCACCGGGCCGCGGCTCAGGCACAGCGCGTCGGCGAGGACGCCGAGCTCCCTGCAGCGCGTGACGATCTCCGCGGCGAAGATGCCCTCCGCGATGAACAGCGGGGTCCGCCCGATGTCCACCGTCTCCGTGCCGGTGCGGGCGCTGCGCGCGATGTCGTAGACGGGGACGTCCGTACGGCCCGTGCGGCACAGCCGGGCGATCGCGGCGACGGCGGTGTCCGCGTCCCACGACTCCGGATGGTCCCAGTCGATGTCCGAACTCCCCGCCACCAGCGGCAGCGTCGGGTCGTCGCCCTCCTTGTAGAAGTCGTCGAGCCGCAGCACCGGGAGGCCGGAGCGGGCCGCGAGGAGGGACTTGCCGGAGCCGGAGGGGCCGCAGAGCAGCACGACTCGCGTCGGTATGGCCAGAGGAGAACTCACGGGACACCAGTGTGAGGCATCCATCGGGGGCCGTACGACCCCGCGGGTCGGCTTTGATGTGCGCGTCACACCTCAACTACCCTTTGCGTCGAATCGATTACCCAGTGCATCAGAAGGTGGCAGCGATGGCTCGACACGACTCCTCCAGGACGCCGACCGCCCAGCGTGCCCTGGCCGTCCTCGCGACCACGGGAGTGGCGCTGGGAGCGGGGGCGGCCACGGCCGCGGCGGCGAGCACCGGCTCGGCCCTGGACGTGGTCCACACCTCCCTCGGCAAGACCCACCCCGAGTCCGCCCTCAAGGCCGCCACCGGATCCGTCGGCTACGTCACCGGCCCGGTCACGGGCCTCAAGCCCAATCCCCTCGCCGGCACGGGAGTCGACCCGCTCGACAACGGCGTCGGCACCGAGGTCGCGGACTTCAAGCCGGTGCAGTCCCGGGAGCTGACGGGTCCGGTGGCGCAGGCCCCGTCGGTCGAGAGCATCCCGGTGGCGGGGCAGGCGGCGGGGATGGTCTCGCGGTAGGCCCGTGTACGGCGACAGGCGCGCACGAGAGAAGCCCCGGCCCTCCCGGACGGAGGAGGGCCGGGGCTTCCGCTGTGAGGGGCGCTCTAGTACGAGGAACCGGACGCGCCCAGTGACCCCGTGGGGTGCCAGACCGTTTTGGTCTCCAGGAACGCCGTCAGGCGGTCGATGCCGGGCGTCTCGGCGTAATCCACAGGCTGTGGACGCAGGACGCGCTTGAGGTTGTCGGCCGCGGCGATCTCCAGCTCCTTCGCGAGGGCCTCGTCGGCGCCCGCGAGGTCGATCGCGTTGACGTCCTGGTGGGCGGCCAGCGGGGTCGCGATCTCCGCCGTCCGGCCCGCCAGGACGTTGACCACGCCGCCGGGGACGTCCGAGGTGGCCAGCACCTCGGCGAGGGACAGCGCGGGCAGCGGGGACTTCTCGCTCGCCACCACGACCGCCGTGTTGCCGGTCGCGATCACCGGGGCCAGCACCGACACCAGGCCCAGGAAGGACGACTCCTGGGGCGCCAGGACCGCCACCACGCCCGTCGGCTCGGGGGAGGACAGGTTGAAGAACGGACCCGCGACCGGGTTGCCGCCGCCGACCACCTGGGCGATCTTGTCGGTCCAGCCCGCGTACCAGACCCAGCGGTCGATCGTCGCGTCCACGACCGCTGCCGCCTTGGACTTCGACAGCCCTTCGGCGTCGGCCACCTCACGCGTGAACTGGTCGCGGCGGCCCTCCAGCATCTCCGCGACGCGGTAGAGGACCTGGCCGCGGTTGTACGCCGTCGCGCCGGACCAGCCGCCGAACGCCTTGCGGGCGGCGACCACGGCGTCCCGGGCGTCCTTGCGGGAGGACAGGGGTGCGTTCGCCAGCCACTTGCCCTTGGAGTCCGTCACCTCGTACACCCGGCCGCTCTCGGAACGCGGGAACTTGCCGCCCACGTACAGCTTGTAGGTCTTGAGGACACTCAGTCGCGTGTCAGACATCGAGGTACGCCTCCAGGCCGTGGCGGCCGCCCTCGCGGCCGAAGCCCGACTCCTTGTAGCCGCCGAACGGCGACGTCGGGTCGAACTTGTTGAACGTGTTGGACCAGACGACACCCGCGCGGAGCTTGTTCGCGACCGCCAGGATGCGCGAGCCCTTCTCCGTCCAGACACCGGCGGACAGGCCGTACGGCGTGTTGTTGGCCTTGGCGACGGCCTCGTCCGGGGTGCGGAAGGTCAGCACCGACAGCACCGGGCCGAAGATCTCGTCTCGGGCGACGGTGTGCGCCTGGGTGACGTTCGTGAAGAGCGTCGGGGCGAACCAGTAGCCGCTCTCCGGCAGTTCGCAGGCCGGTGACCAGCGCTCGGCGCCCTCCGCCTCGCCCTGCTCGACGAGCGAGGTGATGCGCGTGAGCTGTTCCTCGGAGTTGATCGCGCCGATGTCCGTGTTCTTGTCCAGCGGGTCGCCGAGGCGGAGGGTCGACAGACGGCGCTTGAGGGAGTCGAGGAGCTCGTCGTGGATCGACTCCTGGACCAGGAGGCGGCTGCCGGCGCAGCAGACCTGGCCCTGGTTGAAGAAGATGCCGTTCACGATGCCCTCGACGGCCTGGTCGATCGGAGCGTCGTCGAAGACGATGTTGGCGCCCTTGCCGCCCAGTTCGAGCGTGACCTTCTTGCGGGTGCCGGCGACCGTGCGGGCGATCTCCTTGCCGACGGCCGTGGAGCCCGTGAAAGCCACCTTGTTCACATCCGGGTGGGCCACCAGCGCCGCGCCCGCGCCGCCGTAGCCGGGGAGGATGTTGACGACGCCCTTCGGAAGGCCCGCCTGACGGCAGATGTCCGCGAAGAAGAGCGCCGAGAGGGGCGTGGTCTCCGCCGACTTCAGGACGACCGTGTTGCCGGTGGCGAGCGCCGGGGCGATCTTCCACGCCAGCATCAGCAGCGGGAAGTTCCAGGGGATGACCTGGCCGGCCACGCCCAGCGGCCGCGGGTTCGCGCCGAAGCCCGCGTGGTCGAGCTTGTCGGCCCAGCCCGCGTAGTAGAAGAAGTGCGCCGCGACCAGGGGGAGGTCCGCGTCGCGGGTCTCCTTGATCGGCTTGCCGTTGTCGAGGGTCTCGAGGACGGCGAGCTCGCGGGAGCGCTCCTGGATGATCCGCGCGATGCGGAACAGGTACTTCGCGCGCTCCGAGCCGGGCAGCGCCGACCACTTCTCGAAGGCCTTGCGGGCCGCCTGTACGGCGCGGTCCACGTCCGCCTCGCCCGCCTGGGCGATCTCGGCGAGGACCTCTTCGGAGGAGGGACTGACCGTCTTGAAGACCTTGCCGTCGGCGGCCTCGGTGAACTCGCCGTCGATGAACAGGCCGTACGAGGGCGCGATGTCGACGATCGAGCGCGACTCGGGCGCCGGGGCGTATGCGAATACCGATGACACGTTTTCCCTGTTCACGGGTATCAGTCCACCGTCACGTAGTCGGGGCCGGAGTAGCGGCCGGTGGCCAGCTTCTGGCGCTGCATCAGCAGGTCGTTGAGCAGCGAGGAGGCGCCGAAGCGGAACCAGTGGTTGTCCAGCCAGTCCCCGCCGGCGGTCTCGTTGACCAGGACGAGGAACTTGATGGCGTCCTTGGAGGTGCGGATACCGCCGGCCGGCTTCACACCGACCTGGATGCCGGTCTGTGCACGGAAGTCACGTACCGCCTCCAGCATGAGGAGCGTGTTCGCCGGGGTCGCGTTGACGGCGACCTTGCCGGTGGACGTCTTGATGAAGTCCGCGCCCGCCAGCATCCCGAGCCAGCTCGCGCGGCGGATGTTGTCGTACGTCGACAGCTCGCCCGTCTCGAAGATGACCTTCAGGCGCGCGGACGTGCCGCAGGCCTCCTTCACGGCGGTGATCTCGTCGTACACCTTCAAGTATCGGCCCGCGAGGAACGCCCCGCGGTCGATGACCATGTCGATCTCGTCGGCTCCGGCGGCGACGGCCTCACGGACGTCGGCCAGCTTGACGGTGAGCGCGGCGCGGCCGGCCGGGAACGCCGTGGCGACGGAGGCGACCTTCACGCCGGAGCCGGCGACGGCCTCCTTGGCCACGGCCACCATGTCGGGGTAGACGCAGACCGCTGCCGTCGAGG
The DNA here is from genome assembly GCF_030816955.1 of Streptomyces africanus. Lineage (NCBI taxonomy): Bacteria > Bacillati > Actinomycetota > Actinomycetes > Kitasatosporales > Streptomycetaceae > Streptomyces > Streptomyces africanus. The sequence continues at coordinate 5,536,407 of NZ_JAUSYP010000001.1, forward strand.
GCGTCGTACGGTCGGTCGGGTCGGGCCGGACCGCCTTCGCGCCGAGCGCCCGGACCTTGCCCGGGGTGTCCGCGCCTTCCAGCGTCGTCAGGTCGACCATCGAGATGGCGAGGTCGATGGCGTACGCCTTCGCGGTCGTCTTGATCGAACGCGTACCGAGGGAGGCCGCACGGGCCTCCAGTCCGACCGCGTCGACGCCGGGGAGCCCGTGGAGGAAGCGGCGCAGCGCGCTGTCGGACGCGGTGACGTCCTTGAGGGGGTGAGCTGCGGTGAGTGCAGAACTGGGCATGGTCACCAGACGAGCATATCTACGCGCGTAGCGGCTGTACAGCCCCTGGGTTTGGTCGGGTGGGGTGGTGAGGTGCGCGGGTGGTGGGGTGCGGGGAGGGCGTGGTGTGGCCTGTGGTGTGGGGGTGGGGTGCGGCGGGTGGGGTGCGGCGGGTGGGGTGTGGTGGGTGGTCGGCACACGGTCCGGCAGAATCGGAGCATGATGAGCCCCGAGTCCCAGTCGCCCGCGCCGCAGCCTTCGGAGCCCGAGTCCGAGGACCGGGTGTACCGGTCGGTTCCGGCCATCGCCGGTGGCGCGCTGCTGCTCGCCATCGCCGGGTGGCTCGGCATCGACGCGGTGGTCTCGGGCGAGGGACGCACGCCGTGGATGGCGCTCGCCGTGCTGATCCTCGTCGTGCCGCTGGTCGTCGCCTTCACGCTGCGGCCCGCCGTGTACGTGGGTGACGACCGGCTGCGTATCCGCAACCCGTTCCGCGTCATCGTGGTGCCGTGGGGGCAGGTCGCCTCGTTGAAGTCCTCCTACTCGAACGAGGTCCTCACCGAGTCCGGCGCGAAGTACCAGCTGTGGGCCGTGCCCGTCTCGCTGCGTGCCCGCAAGAAGGCCGCGCGGCGTGAGATGCGGGCGACCGCGCAGGCCCGGCGGGAGATGGGGCGGGACGAGGGGCGCGGCAGTGCGCTCGGGATGCGTGCGGGGCTGGGTTCCGGGCCGGGGCAGGGCCTCGGCGGTGGCCCGGTGTCGGACGGGCCCGCGCGGGCGGAGACCGACCGGATCATGGATGAGCTGCGGGGGCTGCACGAGGCGCGGCGCCGGGCGGAGACGGCGCAGGGGGAGGTGACCGTGCGGTGGGCGTACGAAGTGATGGGGCCGGCGGTTGCCGGGGCGTTGCTGGTGTTGATTTTGGCGGTGGTGGGGTGACGTCACCCAACGCCACCCCATCACCCCATCACCCCACGGCCCGTCGGCCCCGGTCGAGGTGCTCGGCTTCGCCGGGGGCCGTTGTGTGGGTGTCCGACCGCGGTGTGGTCAGATGCCTGCCGCTGTCGACAGGTCGCGTTTGATCGACTCCAGTAGGGCCGTCGCCCGTGCGCGGGCCCGGGGGAGCTCGGCGTGGGTCGCGACCGGGATCACGACCTCCAGGTAGCACTTCAGCTTCGGCTCCGTGCCGCTCGGGCGGACGATCACCCGGGCGCCGTCGAGGGTGTAGCGCAGGCCGTCGGTGGGCGGGAGGGTGTCCGTGCCCCGAGTGAGGTCGTCGGTGCGGGTGATCGGCAGGCCGGCGAGTCCGGTCGGGGGCTGTTCGCGCAGGCGGCGCATCGCGGCCGCGATCAGGGACAGGTCCTCGACGCGGACCGAGAGCTGGTCCGTGGCGTGCAGGCCGTGTTCCACGGCCAGGTCGTCGAGGAGGTCGAGGAGGGTGTGGCCCTCCTCCTTGAGCTGCGAAGCCAGTTCCGTGATCAGGAGCGCGGCCGTGATGCCGTCCTTGTCGCGTACGCCGTCCGGGTCGACGCAGTAGCCGAGGGCCTCCTCGTAGCCGTAGCGCAGGCCCTCCGCGCGGGCGATCCACTTGAAGCCGGTGAGGGTCTCGACGTGGTTGAGGCCGGCCTTCTCGGCGATACGGCCGAGGAGGGAGGAGGAGACGATCGACTCCGCGAAGGTGCCGGTCGCTCCGCGGCGGACCAGGTGGGCGGCGAGCAGGGCGCCGACCTCGTCGCCGCGGAGCATGCGCCAGTCGGTGGCGTTCTGGCCGTTCTCGCCGTTCTCGCCGTTCTGGCCGTTCTGCGCGCCCTGTACGGCGACGGCGCAGCGGTCCGCGTCCGGGTCGTTGGCGATGATCAGGTCGGGGGCGGGGGTGAGCGCGCGGGCCGTCGCGAAGGCCAGGTCCATCGCGCCGGGCTCCTCCGGGTTGGGGAACGCGACGGTCGGGAACTCCGGGTCGGGCTCGGCCTGCTCCGTGACGAGGGCCGGTTCCGGGAAGCCGGCGCGGGCGAAGGCGGCGAGGAGGACGTCCTTGCCGACGCCGTGCATCGCCGTGTACACGGTGCGGGCGGTGCGGGGGGAACCCTTGGACAGGACGGCGTCGGTGCGGGCCAGGTAGGCGTCGAGGACGCTGTCGTCGAGGGTCTCCCACCCTTCGGTGGGGCGCCGGACGGTGGTGAGGGACGGGACGGCGGCGATCTCCGCCGCGATGTCGGTGTCCGCCGGGGGGACGATCTGGGAGCCGTCGCCGAGGTAGACCTTGTAGCCGTTGTCGCGGGGCGGGTTGTGGCTGGCGGTGACCTCCACGCCGGCGACCGCGCCGAGGTGCCTTATCGCGAAGGCGAGGACGGGGGTGGGGAGGGGGCGGGGGAGGACGGCGGCGCGGAGGCCGGCGCCGGTCATGACGGCGGCGGTGTCGCGGGCGAAGTCGTGCGACTTGTGGCGGGCGTCGTAGCCGATGACGACGAGGCCGTCGTGGTGGCCCTGCTTCTTGAGGTACGCGGCGAGACCGGCCGCCGCGCGGATGACGACCGAGCTGTTCATGCGCATGGGGCCGGCGCCGAGTTCGCCGCGGAGGCCGGCGGTGCCGAACTGGAGGGTGCCGCTGAAGCGGGCGGCGAGTTCGGTGTTGTCCTGGGCGTCGATGAGGCGGGCGAGCTCGGTGCGGGTTTCCGGGTCGGGGTCCTCGGTGAGCCACGCCTGGGCCTGTGCGATGAGTTCGTCGTGCACGGTCTGTCTCAGCCTCTCCGTTGTGGGTGGTGCGGGTGCGGATGCCTGCGGCGGCCTGTGCGCGGCCGTGGGGGTGCGCGTAGCGCCTGCTCGCCGGTGGTGGGTCGGGGCCGCGCCGGGGGGTGTCCGTCCTCGGAACGGCGCGATGGGGTTGCGTACCGACTAACCCTCCGTTGACGCGCCAACCGCTGCGGGCGGACACCCCCCGACACGTCCCCTTCGCGCCGTGCGCGGGTGCGGCGCGTCGTGGTCCCGCTCAGCTGCCGCAGGCCGCCGCTGCGGGCAGTCGTGCCTCCCCCAGTGCCTTAAGGGCCTGGGAGGTACCCCCAGGGCGCACGGGTGGCGCAGCGGCACCCCGCTCCGCCGGGTTGCGGACCCACCCGGCCCCAGCGGCGATGCGGGTTGCTTACAGGCGTCCCAGGACCTGGGCCAGGAGTGAACCCATGCGCGTCGCGGAGTCGCGGCCGGCCTGGAGGACCTCCTCGTGGTTGAGGGGCTCTCCCGTCATGCCCGCCGCCAGGTTCGTCACCAGGGAGATGCCCAGCACCTCCGCACCCGCCTCACGCGCGGCGATCGCCTCCAGGACCGTCGACATGCCCACCAGGTCCGCACCGATGACCCGGGCCATACGGATCTCCGCCGGAGTCTCGTAGTGCGGGCCGGGGAACTGGGCGTAGACGCCCTCCTCCAGCGTGGGGTCGACCTCCTTGCACAGGGCCCGCAGGCGCGGGGAGTAGAGGTCCGTGAGGTCGACGAAGTTGGCGCCGATGATGGGGGAGGTGGCGGTGAGGTTGATGTGGTCGCTGATCAGGACCGGCTGGCCGGGGCGCATGCCCTCGCGCAGGCCTCCGCAGCCGTTCGTGAGGACGATCGTCTTGCAGCCGGCCGAGACCGCGGTGCGGACGCCGTGGGCGACCGCTGCCACGCCGCGGCCCTCGTAGTAGTGCGTACGCCCCAGGAAGACCAGGGCGCGCTTGTTGCCGATCCGGTAGGAGCGGATCTTGCCTCCGTGGCCCTCGACCGCCGGGGGCGGGAAGCCGGGCAGCTCGGTGACCTGGAGCTCGGCCTCGGGGGCACCGAGGGCGTCCACGGCCGGAGCCCAGCCGGAGCCCATCACGAGGGCGACGTCGTGGGTCTCGGCGCCCGTGAGTTCGCGCAGGCGGGCCGCGGCGGCGTCGGCGGCGGCGTGGGGGTCGCCCTGGAGGTCGTCCGGAAGAAGAGATGCGTTCACGCGCACGAGGGTAGCCGGTGATTGCCTACGCGCGTAGATGGCAGAGCTCACGGGGTGACGATCGTTGTCTTGTCGTTTCCGACGAAGCGGGCTCAGCAGGGGCGCTTGCGCAGTTCCATCACGTAGTCGTGCGGGGCGCCGGCCGACTCGGCCGCGTCGGCGATCTCGCCCAGGTAGCGGGCTGAGGGCAGGCCGCCCTCGTAGGCGTTGAGGGTGAAGGCCCACGCCTGTTCGTCACCCTCCAGGGTGTGGACCCGTACGCGCGTGCGGCGGTAGATGTCGAGCCCCACGCCCTCCCAGCGGTCCAGCGACTCCTCGTCCATGGGGGCGATCTCGTAGAGCGCGACGAAGACCTGGGAGACGGGGTCCTCGACGATCGTCGGCAGGGCCCCCTCCCAGCCCATGTGCTCACCGCCGAAGGTCAACCGCCACCCGTTCAGCCAGCCGGTGGCGCGCAGCGGCGAGTGCGGGGCGCGGCGGGACATCAGCCGCGCGTCGAGGTTGCCGGCGTACGCGGCGTAGAGCGACATGGGGAGAGGGTACGGCAGGTGCCCCGGAGTCACTCGCGTAACGGAGCCGCATCGGCGGCGGGCCCCGGGGCGGTGCCGTGTTGATGGGTGCGGGACAATGGGGTACGTGACTCGGATCGTGATCATCGGTGGCGGACCCGGCGGATACGAAGCGGCGCTGGTGGCCGCTCAACTCGGCGCGGAGGTGACCGTCGTCGACTGCGACGGTCTGGGCGGTGCGTCGGTGCTGACCGACTGTGTGCCGTCGAAGACCCTGATCGCCACGGCCGAGGTGATGACCACCTTCGACTCGTCGTACGAGGAGCTGGGGATCATCGTCGCGGACGACACCCCGCCGCTGGAGCAGAGCGCCCGGGTGGTGGGGGTCGACCTGGGGAAGGTCAACCGGCGTGTGAAGCGGCTCGCGCTCGCCCAGTCGCATGACATCACGGCCTCCGTGACGCGTGCCGGGGCTCGTGTCCTGCGCGGGCGCGGGCGGCTGGAGGGCATGCAGGCGCTCGACGGGTCGCGCAAGGTCGTGGTGCGCGCCGCCGACGGGAGCGAGGAGACCCTTACGGCGGATGCCGTGCTCATCGCCACCGGTGGGCATCCCCGCGAGCTGCCCGACGCCCAGCCCGACGGCGAGCGGATCCTGAACTGGACCCAGGTGTACGACCTCGACGAGCTCCCCGAGGAGCTGATCGTGGTCGGGTCGGGTGTGACCGGTGCCGAGTTCGCCGGCGCCTACCAGGCGCTGGGGTCGAAGGTGACGCTCGTGTCGTCGCGGGACCGGGTGCTGCCGGGCGAGGACCCGGACGCGGCCGCCGTGCTGGAGGAGGTCTTCCGGCGGCGCGGCATGAACGTCATGGGACGCACCCGGGCGCAGTCCGCCAAGCGGGTCGGCGACCGGGTCGAGGTGACCCTCTCCGACGGGCGGGTCATCACGGGGTCGCACTGCCTCATGGCCGTCGGTGCCGTTCCGAACAGCTCGGGCATGGGGCTGGAGGACGCCGGGGTCCGGCTGCGCGAGTCGGGTCACATCTGGACCGACAAGGTGTCGCGTACGACCGCTCCGGGCGTGTACGCGGCCGGTGACGTGACGGGCGTGTTCGCCCTCGCCTCCGTGGCCGCCATGCAAGGACGTATCGCCATGTACCACTTCCTGGGCGATGCCGTGGCCCCGCTGAACCTGAAGACCGTCTCGTCGAACGTCTTCACCGACCCGGAGATCGCCACCGTCGGCTACACCCAGGCCGACGTCGACGGCGGGAAGATCGACGCCCGGGTCGTGAAGCTGCCGCTGCTGCGCAATCCGCGCGCGAAGATGCAGGGCATCCGCGACGGCTTCGTCAAGATCTTCTGCCGGCCGGGGACCGGGATCGTGGTCGGTGGCGTGGTCGTGGCGCCGCGTGCCTCGGAACTGATCCACCCCATCTCGATCGCGGTCGACAACAATCTGACCGTCGAACAGATTGCGAACGCCTTCACCGTCTATCCCTCGTTGTCGGGCTCGATCGCCGAGGTGGCACGGCAGTTGCACACCCGTAAGGAGACCGGCGAGGGCTGAGGCCGGATCCGGTCCGTCGCTGGTCACGTGGAGTGTTCGACCATGCGTACGGCATAGGCGGGGGGACTAGGCCCTATACCACTTCCCGCTGCTCGGTGCGAACATCTTCTGCTATTCAGCGCAAACTGCTGAAAGCAGACGGTCGCTGGCGTTACTGTCAGTTTCGTGTTCGCTGCAGAACGTCGCCAATTGATCCTCGAAATGGTGCGAGCGAACGGGGCCGTGTCGCTCCGTGAGCTCGCCCGCGTCGTCCAGACCTCCGAAGTGACCGTACGGCGGGACGTGCGCGCGCTGGAGGCAGAAGGACTCCTCGACCGCCGGCACGGCGGTGCGGTACTGCCGGGCGGTTTCACGCGGGAGTCCGGCTTTCCGCAGAAGTCTCATCTCGCGACCGCCGAGAAGACCGCCATCGCCGACCTCGCCGCGAATCTCGTGGAAGAGGGCGAGGCGATCGTGGTCGGGGCGGGTACGACGACCCAGGAGCTGGCCCGCCGGCTCGCCCGGGTGCCCGGGCTGACCGTCGTCACCAACTCGCTGCTGGTCGCCCAGGCGCTGGCCCATGCCAACCGGGTCGAGGTCGTGATGACCGGGGGTACGCTCCGGGGCTCGAACTACGCCCTGGTCGGCAGCGGTGCCGAGCAGTCCCTGCAGGGGCTGAGGGTGTCCCGGGCGTTCCTGTCCGGGAGCGGTCTGACCGCGGAGCGGGGGCTGTCCACGTCCAACATGCTGTCGGCGTCGGTCGACCGGGCGCTGGTGCAGGCCGCCGCGGAGGTGGTGGTCCTCGCGGACCACACCAAGCTCGGGACGGACACGATGTTCCAGACCGTGCCGACGGATCTCATCACGCGCCTCGTGACGGACGAGCCGCCCGCCCATGACGACCGTGCGGCCACGGAGCTTCAGGCGCTCGCCGATCAGGGAGTGCAGATCACTGTCGCGGGGGCGCCGGGGGGTTCGGCGGGGGCGGGAGGACCCGGGGGTGATGCCGGCCCGGCGCGTCAGCAGCGTCGTGATGTGCCGTTGCCCGGGCCTCGGCGGCAGGTGCCGGGGGCGGGGAGTGGGTTGCGGTCGGCCACGATGCTCGGGGAGCAGAGTCCTGGGGCGGAGCGGGCGAGGGTGGCGGATCTGCGGCGGCGTTGAGAGCCGGGTGCTGGTCCAGGTGCTGGTGGTTGTCAGGCACCCGGCGTTTTTGCCGGGGCGGGGTGGGTCCGCAGCCCGGCGTGGAAGGGTGCCGCCAGCGGCTGCTGAGGCCGGGGCGTTGCGCAACCCGGCGCTGCGGGGTGCCGCTGCGCCCACCCGTGCCGCCCTGGGGGTACCTCCCAGGCCCTTAAGGCACTGGGGGAGGCGCGATTGCCCGCAGCTCAGCTGACAACCCCCCGGCGCGGCCCCGGCTCGGGGCCGCGCCGAAGGAGTTGTCCGTGCTGCCCGGTCAGTCCTTGATCTCGCAGATTGCCGCGCCCGACGTGACCGACGTGCCGATTTCCGCGCTGAGGCCCTTGATCGTGCCGGACTTGTGGGCGTTGAGGGGCTGTTCCATCTTCATGGCCTCAAGGACGACGACCAGGTCGCCCTCCTTGACCTCCTGGCCCTCCTCCACCGCGACCTTGACGATCGTGCCCTGCATCGGCGAGGCGAGGGTGTCGCCGGAGGCGGCGGGGCCCGACTTCTTCGCCGCGCGGCGCTTGGGCTTGGCCCCGGCCGCCAGGCCCGTGCGGGCCAGGGACATGCCCAGGGACGCCGGGAGGGAGACCTCCAGACGCTTGCCGCCGACCTCGACGACCACCGTCTCGCGGCCCGGCTCCTCGTCCGCCTCCAGGGCGTCCGCGGCCGCCGTGAACGGCTTGATCTCGTTGACGAACTCCGTCTCGATCCAGCGGGTGTGGACCGTGAACGGGTCGGAGGAGCCGGTGAGCTCAGGCGCGAACGCCGGGTCCTTCACCACCGCGCGGTGGAACGGGATCGCCGTCGCCATGCCCTCGACCTGGAACTCCTCCAGCGCACGCGCGGCCCGCTCCAGCGCCTCCTTGCGCGTGCGGCCGGTGACGATCAGCTTGGCCAGCAGGGAGTCCCACGCCGGACCGATGACCGACCCGGACTCCACGCCCGCGTCCAGCCGGACACCCGGACCGGACGGCGGCGCGAACGTCGTGACCGTGCCCGGGGCAGGCAGGAAGTTGCGGCCCGGGTCCTCGCCGTTGATGCGGAACTCGAAGGAGTGCCCGCGCAGCGCCGGGTCGTCGTAGCCGAGCTCCTCGCCGTCGGCGATGCGGAACATCTCGCGGACGAGGTCGATACCGGCGACCTCCTCGGTGACCGGGTGCTCCACCTGGAGGCGGGTGTTGACCTCCAGGAAGGAGATCGTGCCGTCGAGGCCGACGAGGAACTCCACCGTGCCGGCGCCGACGTAGCCGGCCTCCTTCAGGATCGCCTTGGAGGCCGAGTACAGCTGCTCCACCTGCGCGTCGGACAGGAAGGGGGCCGGGGCCTCCTCGACCAGCTTCTGGTGGCGGCGCTGCAGGGAGCAGTCGCGGGTGGAGACGACGACCACGTTGCCGTGCTGGTCGGCCAGGCACTGGGTCTCCACGTGCCGCGGCTTGTCGAGGTAGCGCTCGACGAAGCACTCGCCCCGGCCGAAGGCCGCGACGGCCTCGCGGACCGCCGAGTCGTACAGCTCCGGGACCTCTTCGAGCGTGCGCGCGACCTTCAGGCCGCGGCCGCCGCCGCCGAACGCCGCCTTGATGGCGATCGGCAGACCGTGCTGCTCGGCGAAGGCGACGACCTCCTCCGCACCGGACACCGGGTCGGGCGTGCCCGCCACCAGCGGGGCGCCCGCGCGCTGCGCGATGTGCCGGGCGGCGACCTTGTCACCCAGGTCGCGGATGGCCTGCGGGGGCGGGCCGATCCAGATCAGGCCCGCGTCCAGGACCGCCTGCGCGAAGTCCGCGTTCTCGGAGAGGAATCCGTAGCCGGGGTGGATCGCGTCCGCGCCCGACTCGCGGGCGGCCTTCAACACCTTCTCGATGTCGAGGTAGCTGGTGCCCGGCGTGTCACCGCCCAGGGCGAACGCCTCATCCGCGGCGCGGACATGCAGAGCGTCCCGGTCCGGGTCGGCGTAGACGGCCACGCTCTTGATGCCGGCATCCCGGCAGGCCCGGGCCACGCGGACAGCGATTTCGCCACGGTTGGCGATGAGCACCTTGCGCACGATGAGGCTCCCTCCTTGAAACAAGCCGAGTTTAGGGACTGCCGACACGGCACTTCGACCCGTCCCCAGTGGTGAGCTTGCCCACACGGAGCGTGATGCGAGGCTCGCTCGACCCGCGAAATCCCTTGTCGCACCGCGGTACGCAGTACTCCTTCGGGAAACCCTAGCCCTCCCCTGTGGTCAAGGTCTCTGTCATCACGTGCTGCGGGCCACTCTGTTTCTTTGTGGAGTCCCTACGAATGGCCCAATGATTCTTTGCCCGCCGCAGAACCCTTGTCCCAGGGTTTACTCGTTAGTAGCGTTCGCGATGTCTCGAACGTACTAGGGGTAAGTGGGTGGGCCCGGTGGTGCGCAGGCCGGTGGCGTGGATCGCGGCGGTGGTGCTCTTCGGTGAGGCGTTCGGCATCGCCGCGCTGAACTGGTTCCTCGGCGTCGTCGTCGACCGGCAGGACATGTCCCTGGCCGGGCTCGATCCGCACATGATGTCCGTGTCGTCGAAGATCGGCGGGATCGCCTTCGGCCTCTACTTCGCGCTGTGCGGCCTGGTCGCCCTGCTGGTGGCGCTGCGGGACCGGCCCCCGGCGGGCTTCGGGCGGGTGCTGCTGATCAGCGCGGCGGTCGTGCACGGGCTGCTCGGCGCGTTCACCTGGGGGCTCGTGGGCTGGCCCGCGTTCCTCTTCATGGTGCTGGTGCTCGGCCTGATCGTGCTGCTGCTGATGACGTACGACCGTCCGGCCGAGCCCGCCGGCGCCGCGCCGCCTCAGGACGGGGCGGGCGGCGACGGCTCTCCGGTCACTTCTCCGCCGGCGCCCACAACTCCGTGATGCCGACGCCCAGGTCCGCGAGGAGCCGGCGGACGAGGGGCAGGCTGATGCCGATCACGTTGCCGTGGTCGCCGTCGATGCCGTCGATGAACGGGGCCGATCGGCCGTCCAGCGTGAACGCCCCGGCGACGTAGAGGGGTTCGCCGGAGGCGACGTAGGCGGCGATCTCCTCGTCGGTGGGCTCGCCGAAATGGACGACGGTGGACGCGGTGGCCGAGGCGTAGCGGCCGGAGAGCGTGTCGTAGACGCAGTGGCCGGTCTGGAGGGTTCCGGCGCGTCCGCGCATCGCCTTCCAGCGGGCCGTGGCCTCCTCGGCGTCCTGGGGCTTACCGAGGGCCTGGCCGTCCAGGTCGAGCACCGAGTCGCAGCCGATCACGATCGCGCCCTTGGCCTCCGGCCGGGCCGCCACGACGGAGGCCTTCGCCTCGGCCAGGGCGAGCGCCAGTTCGGCGGGAGTGGGGGCGGTGACGGCGTCCTCGTCGACGCCGCTCACGATCACCTCGGGGGCGAGACCGGCTTGGCGGAGCAGCCCGAGCCGGGCGGGGGACTGGGAGGCGAGGACGAGTCGGCGGCGCGGCTGATCTGTCATGCGTTCAGCGTATCGGCGTCACCTGTCTCCTCTCACCTCACGCCGATCACGATCATCGCCAGCACCATGGCCAACGCCATGAGAACGCCCAGCCGCCGCAGCATGTCCTGCGTGTCCCGCAGTTCTTCGGGCGGTTCGTTCTCGGGGTCGGACCACAGCATGCCTTCCATCGTCGGACCGGGGGCGGGGACGACGCCTGAGTACGCGTACTCAACTTGCCCCCGCCCCCACCCCTACGGGTCAGCCCGGCCAGTACGTGCGGCCCCACGCCGCCGGCCCCGGCTGGGGCAGGCGGTGGGCTGCGATGCGGGACGGGTCGGACCAGGAGTCGCGGGTGGCCGGCGCGCCGGGCGGCGTAGCGGCCGCCGCCGCGGCGCGGGCCCTGACCACCGCCAGGGCGGCGGCCAGCTCCTCCGGGGTCGGGTTGCCCCGTACGACCTTGATCGTCATGTGGGCCTCCTGGGCTCGCCGGGACTAGAGGGGGATGTTGCCGTGCTTCTTCGGAGGCAGGGATTCCCGCTTCGTCCGCAGTTGACGCAGGCCTCGTACGACGTGCCTGCGGGTCTCGGACGGCAGGATCACCGCGTCCACGTAGCCGCGCTCGGCCGCGACGTAGGGGTTGAGGAGGGCGTCCTCGTACTCCTGGATCAGCCGGGCCCGGACCGCCTCAGCGTTTTCGGCGTTCTCGCCGTTCGCCTCGGCCTCGGCGATCGTGCGGCGGTGCAGGATGTTGACCGCGCCCTGGGCGCCCATGACGGCGATCTGGGCGGTGGGCCAGGCGAGGTTGAGATCGGCACCCAGGTGCTTGGAGCCCATGACGTCGTAGGCGCCGCCGAAGGCCTTGCGCGTGATGACGGTGATGAGCGGGACGGTCGCCTCGGCGTAGGCGTAGATCAGCTTGGCGCCGCGCCGGATGATGCCGTCGTGCTCCTGGTCGACGCCGGGCAGGAAGCCGGGGACGTCGACGAAGGTGAGGACCGGGACGTTGAAGGCGTCGCAGGTCCGCACGAAGCGGGCCGCCTTCTCGCTGGCCTTGATGTCCAGGCACCCGGCGAACTGCATCGGCTGGTTGGCGACGATGCCGACCGGGTGGCCCTCGACCCGCCCGAAGCCGGTGACGATGTTCGGCGCGTACAGCGGCTGCGTCTCGAAGAACTCGGCGTCGTCCAGGACGTGCTCGATCACCGCGTGCATGTCGTACGGCTGGTTCGCGCTGTCCGGGACGATCGTGTCCAGCTCGCGGTCCTCGTCGGTGACCTCGAGGTCGGCCTCCTCCGGGAAGGCCGGCGGCTCGGACAGGTTGTTGGACGGCAGGTACGACAGCAGCTGCTTGATGTACTCGATGGCGTCCTTCTCGTCACCCGCCATGTGGTGGGCGACTCCGGACGTGGAGTTGTGGGTCCTGGCCCCGCCCAGCTCCTCGAAGCCGACGTCCTCGCCGGTGACGGTCTTGATGACGTCGGGTCCGGTGATGAACATGTGCGAGGTCTGGTCGACCATGACCGTGAAGTCGGTGATGGCGGGGGAGTAGACGGCCCCGCCCGCGCACGGGCCGACGACCAGGCTGATCTGGGGGATGACACCCGACGCGTGGGTGTTGCGGCGGAAGATCTCGCCGTAGGCACCGAGGGAGGCGACGCCCTCCTGGATCCGGGCGCCGCCGGAGTCGTTGATGCCGATGACCGGGCAGCCGGTCTTCAGGGCGAAGTCCATGACCTTGACGATCTTCTGCCCGTAGACCTCGCCGAGGGCCCCGCCGAAGACGGTGAAGTCCTGCGAGAACACGGCGACGGGGCGGCCGTCGACGGTGCCGTAACCGGTGACGACCCCGTCCCCGTACGGCCGGTTCTTGTCGAGGCCGAAGTTGGTGGAGCGGTGCCGGGCGAACTCGTCGAGTTCGACGAAGGAACCCTCGTCAAGCAGGAGTTCGATCCGCTCTCGGGCCGTCAGCTTGCCCTTGGCGTGCTGCTTCTCGACGGCGCGTGCGGAGCCGGCGTGCGTCGCTTCCTCGATGCGGCGCTTGAGATCCGCGAGCTTGCCCGCGGTCGTGTGAATGTCAGGCTGCTGCTCTTCCGGCTCGGACATCGGGATGCGGCTCCCTGCCTGCTCAAAAGGGGGGACGATTACTCATCCGTAGAGTAGTGGGGTGCCTCCGCATCAGCAGTGCGGCGTTTACCACACCTAGGGTGGCTTGCATGACGCCGCGAGATGCATCAGAGCCGAACGGTAGCCGGTGGTCGGACCTGGACCGTCCGCCCCTCAACATCACCGCCCTGCGCCGGGGGCTGGTGCACGAGGGCGGGCTGTGGTCCGAGGTGGACCTCGTGCAGCGCACCGGCTCCACGAACTCCGACCTGGTGGCCCGGGCGGCGGAGGGCAGCGCCGCCGAGGGCGCGGTGCTCGTCGCCGAGGAGCAGACGGCCGGGCGCGGGCGCCTCGACCGGCAGTGGACGGCGCCGCCCCGCTCCGGCCTGTTCTTCTCCGTGCTGCTCACGCCGGGCGAGGTGCCGGTGTCCCGGTGGGGGTGGCTGCCGCTGCTCACGGGTGTCGCGGTGGCGACGGGGCTGTCGCGGGCGGCGGGTGTCGACACGGCGCTGAAGTGGCCGAACGACCTGCTGGTCACCGTGCGGGGCGAGGAGCGCAAGGCCGGGGGGATCCTGGCGGAGCGGGCCGGGGACGGCGGGGTCGTGATCGGGGTCGGCATCAACGTCACGCTGAAGGAGGACGAGCTGCCGGTGCCCACGGCGGGGTCGCTGGGGCTGGCCGGGGCCGTGAGCACGGACCGCGATCCGTTGTTGCGGGGAGTGCTGCGGGCTCTGGAGGAGTGGTACGGGAAGTGGCGTGCGGCCGGGGGTGACGCGGGGGCGTGCGGGCTGCTGGAGGCGTATGCGGCGGGGTGCGCGACGCTCGGGAGGGAAGTGCGGGCGGAGTTGCCGGGGGATCGGGCCGTGGTCGGGGAAGCGGTTGCGGTGGACGGGGACGGGCGGCTGGTGCTGGCCACGGGGGAGGGGGTGCAGGAGCCTGTCGGCGCGGGGGACATCGTGCACCTGAGGCCTGCTTGACGGTTGCTCGGCGTTGTCGCTGGGGTCGGGGCGTTGCGCAGCCCGGCGGAGCGGGGTGCCGCCCGCGCCCACCCGTGCCGCCCTGGGGGTACCTCCCAGGCCCTTAAGGCACTGGGGGAGGCACACATGCCCGCGGGCTACGGCAGCCGCGGACCCTGGGGGCGGTGGGGCAACGCCGAGTTCACAGGAGCGCCAGGCACCCACCCCCCGGCTGAACCTGACGGAGTGAGCTGGCGCACACCTGCCGTAGAGTTGAGGCCGGTCGATACATGACCGTGACAGATCGGAAGGGCAGCACGCGTGACCGTCGACGACTCGGGTTCCGGCGAGGACGCGCAGGGCGCCGACTCCGGCGAGGATCCGCTCGCCCTGCGCCTCGAAGGGCTCATCCTGGGCGCCGAGCGCCGCTACACCCCGTTCCAGGCGGCCCGCAGCGCCGGCGTCTCCATGGAACTGGCCTCCCGCTTCTGGCGGGCCATGGGCTTCGCCGACATCGGGCAGGCCAAGGCCCTCACGGAGGCGGACGTCCTGGCGCTGCGGCGTCTCGCCGGTCTCGTCGAGGCGGGGCTGCTGAGCGAGGCGATGGCCGTCCAGGTGGCCCGGTCCACCGGACAGACCACCGCGCGGCTCGCCGAGTGGCAGATCGACTCCTTCCTGGAGGGGCTGACCGAGCCGCCCGAGCCGGGCATGACGCGCACCGAGGTGACGTACCCGATCGTCGAGCTGCTCCTGCCCGAGCTGGAGGAGTTCCTGGTCTACGTCTGGCGGCGGCAGCTCGCCGCCTCGGCCGGACGGGTCGTGCAGGCCGCCGACGACGAGGAGATGGTGGACCGGCGGCTCGCGGTCGGCTTCGCCGATCTGGTCGGGTTCACGCGGCTGACCCGCCGGATGGAGGAGGAGGAGCTCGGCGAGCTGGTCGAGGCCTTCGAGACCACCGCCGCCGACCTGGTCGCCGCGAACGGCGGCCGGCTGATCAAGACCCTCGGCGACGAGGTGCTGTACGCCGCCGACGACGCGGGCACGGCCGCCGAGATCGCCCTGCGGCTGATCGAGACCATGGCGCACGACGAGACGATGCCGGAGCTGCGCGTCGGCATGGCGTTCGGCACGGTGACCACCCGAATGGGTGATGTGTTCGGTACGACCGTGAACCTGGCCTCCCGGCTCACCTCGATAGCTCCGAAGGACGCCGTACTCGTCGACACCGCCTTCGCCGAGGAGCTGATCCGCACGCAGGACGCACCGTCCTCGGAGGCGGAGGCGGCCGAGGAGGCCGCGGCGGCGGAGAAGGAGGGCGAGGAGCCGCCGACGTACCGGTTCGCGTTGCAGCCGATGTGGCAGCGGCCGGTGCGTGGGCTGGGCGTCGTGGAGCCGTGGCTGCTCACGCGGCGGGGCAGCGGCTGACGAGGCCGACGCGGCCGGCCGGAGGGCGCTCAGTCCTGCGGGTCCACGCATACGCCGATGACCGGCACGCACAGGTCCGGGTCCTGCGGTTTCTTCGGCTTCTCGGGCTCGGGTGCCGGGGCGGGGGCGGCCCGGCTCGGTGGTGCGGGCGGGGTCGGGGCCGGGCGTGGGGCCTCGCCCCTGGCGGTCGGTGCCGGGGGGTTCGTCGCGCCGGGGAGGGGCGTGGACCGGGGAGTCGCGGCCGTATCCGCCCCTCGGGTGTCGACGGACACGGACGTGGACGTGAACGGGGACGGGGTGGGCGACGCGGCGGCCGGGCGGTGGGTGCCCGGTGACGGGGGCAGGCCGCCCAGGGCGGTGGGGGACGAAGGGCTTGCCTCGGGGACGGTGGCGGCGGTGTCCGCGGTCTCGTCCGTGCCGGTCGTGACGGGGTCCGGGCGGGGCTCGGCCTCGACGGT
Source organism: Streptomyces africanus (assembly GCF_030816955.1). NCBI lineage: Bacteria > Bacillati > Actinomycetota > Actinomycetes > Kitasatosporales > Streptomycetaceae > Streptomyces > Streptomyces africanus. The sequence continues at coordinate 5,552,251 of NZ_JAUSYP010000001.1, forward strand.
GCCGACGCTGTCGGTGCCCGGGCCGGAGGCCAGGCGCACGAGGCTCAGGGCGCCGGCCGCCAGGGCGAGGCCGCCGGCGGTGAGCAGGGCCTTGCGGTGGCGGGGTTTGCGGTGGCGGCCTCGGGCGGCGCGGGGTGAGAAGGGGTCGGTTTCCCCCGGTGCTCCGGTGTCCCGCCGTGGCTGCGGCGGCGTGTTCGTCGTCGTCATGGTCCCTCCCCGGTACGCACGCGCCCCCACTGCGCCGCGGCGGATGCACGCTATGCGCTCCCATGGGCGATCGGACCGGAGATGGGGTGATGTCACTCGAACGGGTGGGCGGGGTCGTGGTGCGCGAACCGGACGCGTCGGCTCTTTCGCGGGTGGGGCGGGGCTGCGATGATCGGAGCGGTGGTGGTGTTAACCCGCGTTAACCGGAGGGTGTCATGAGTGAGGAACGGTTCGGGGAGTTCGTGCTGGTGCGGCGGCATGAGCAGGGGCATGTCGCGGAGCTCGTCCTCGACCGGCCCAAGGCCATGAACGCGGTGTCGACGGAGATGGCGCGCTCCATCGCCGGGGCGTGCGCGGCGCTCGGGGAGGACAGGGACGTACGCGTGGTCGTCCTGACCTCGACACATGAGCGGGCGTTCTGCGTCGGGGCCGATCTGAAGGAGCGGAACTCGTTCAGCGACGCGGAGCTGGTGCGGCAGCGGCCCGTCGCGCGGGGGGCGTACACCGGGGTGCTGGAGCTGCCGGTGCCGACGGTGGCGGCGGTGCACGGGTTCGCGCTCGGGGGAGGGTTCGAGCTGGCGCTGGCGTGTGACGTGATCGTGGCGGACCGGACTGCGGTGGTGGGGTTGCCGGAGGTGTCGGTGGGGGTGATTCCCGGGGGCGGGGGGACGCAGTTGCTGCCGCGGCGGGTGGGCGCGGCGCGGGCGGCCGAGCTGATCTTCTCGGCGCGGCGGGTGGAGGCCGTTGAGGCGGGCGAGTTGGGGCTGGTCGATCAGGTGGTCGAGGAGGGGCGGGACCGGGAGTCGGCGTTGGAGCTGGCTGCTCGGATCGCCGGGAATTCGCCTGTGGGGTTGCGGGCGGCGAAGCGGGCGTTGCGGTTGGGGCAGGGACTGGATCTGCGGGCCGGCCTTGAGGTGGAGGACGCGGCCTGGCGGGCTGTGGCGTTTTCGGGGGATCGGGCGGAGGGGGTGGCTGCGTTCAATGAGAAGCGGAGGCCGCAGTGGCCGGGGGAGTGAGCTGAGGGGCGGTTCCCGGGTGCTCGGCGTTGGTGCTGGGGCGGGGTGGGTCCGCAGCCCGGCGTGGCGGGGTGCCGCTGCGCCCACCCGTGCCGCCCCTGGCGGCACGATTGCCCGCAGCTGGGTCCCCGTTCGCGCCGTCAACCGAACCAAATGGCTGGAAACTGCCTAGCCTGGGGTGATGGGTGAGGACAGACGGCTCGTGGCTGTCGTCGCGTTGGCTCAGGGGATGGCGGCCGCGCACGGGTCGCGTGAGGCGTGGCGTGCGGCGGCTGTCGGGGCGTGCCGGGCGCTGGGCGGGAGCTTTGCCGCGCTGTCGGTGTGGGAGCGGGAGCTGGGGCGGCTGAAGGTCCTCGTGAACGTCGGTGAGCTGTCCGAGGGCGAAGAGGAGTTCCCGGAGGACGAGTCCTACCCGGTGCACCAGTTCGCGGAGATCACCGAGTTTCTGCACGAGCAGTGGGCCGGCGGCGGGGAGCCGGACGCCTGGGTGGAGACCGCCCAGGGGCCTGCCGCCGGGCGGCGTCCCGGGTACTGCCATCAGCGCGTCGCCGCCCTGCGCCGCCGGGGCCGCGGCTGCTGCGTGGTCGCGCCCATCGTGCTGCACGGCCGGGCCTGGGGCGAGCTGTACGTCGCCCGGCCGGCCGGGGAGCCCGTCTTCGAGCGGGCCGACGCCGACTTCGCCACCGTCCTGGCCGCCGTCGTCGCCGCCGGCATCGCCCAGACCGAGCGGCTGGAGGAGGCCCGGCGCCTCGCGTTCACCGACGCGCTGACGGGACTGGCCAACCGCCGTGCCGTCGACGTGCACCTGGAGCAGGCGATCGAGCGGCACCGCAGGGACGGAGCCGTCGTCAGCCTCGTCGTCTGCGACCTGAACGGGCTCAAGCGCGTCAACGACACCCACGGGCACGCCGCCGGCGACCGGCTCCTGGAGCGTTTCGGCTCGGTGCTGTCGCTGTGCGGGGCCATGCTGCCGGGGGCTCTCGCGGCACGGCTCGGCGGGGACGAGTTCTGTCTGCTCGTGGTCGGGCCGCCCGCCGACCAGGTCGTGAAGGCGGCCGGCGAACTGTGCCGCCGGGCGGCGGAGTTGGAGCTCGGGGACGGTGTGGCCTGCGGGGTCGCGTCCACCGAGGATCCGATCGGACCGGTGCGCTCCGCCCGGCGGCTGTTCCGGCTCGCCGACGCGGCCCAGTACCGGGCGAAGGCCGAGCGGGCCACGCGGCCGGTCGTCGCCGGCCGGGCCGGGCCCGACGACCCCGTCCTGCGGCTCGCGGACGAGCCGTCCCAGGAGACCGACGGCGAGCGCCGGCGCTTCCGCGGGCGGCACGCACCCTAGCCGGTAGGCCAGCCTGCGTGTGACGTATTCGGTAAGGGGTGAACCGGGCCCCCAGTGGTGACATCATCGAATTCACTGCGTACGCTCCTGAATATGGATATGCACACTGTGGTGAACGGGGAAGGCGCGGAGCGCGGCCTTGAAAGGGTGGTGGTGGGCGACGGGCGGGCGTCCGGGGTGACCGCGTCCGACGTGCTCGCCGTGGCGCGCGGCGGCGCCCGCGTCCAGCTCTCCGAGGAGGCGCTGGCCGCCCTCGCCGCGGCCCGCGAGATCGTGGACGCGCTGGCGGCCAAGCCCGACCCCGTGTACGGCGTGAGCACCGGCTTCGGGGCCCTGGCGACCCGGCACATCAGCCCGGAGCTGCGCGCACAGCTCCAGCGCAACATCGTCCGCTCGCACGCCGCCGGCATGGGGCCGAGCGTGGAGCGGGACGTCGTACGGGCCCTGATGTTCCTGCGACTGAAGACCGTCTGCTCCGGGCACACCGGCGTACGGCCCGAGGTCGCGCAGACCATGGCCGACCTCCTCAACGCCGGGATCACCCCGGTCGTGCACGAGTACGGCTCCCTCGGCTGTTCCGGCGACCTCGCACCGCTGTCCCACTGCGCCCTCGCGCTCATGGGGGAGGGCGACGCCGAGGGCCCCGACGGTGTCGTACGCCCGGCCGCCGAACTCCTCGCCGCGCACGGCATCCAGCCCGTCGAACTGCGCGAGAAGGAAGGCCTCGCCCTCCTCAACGGCACCGACGGCATGCTCGGCATGCTGGTCATGGCCCTGGCCGATCTGGACACGCTCTACCGGTCCGCCGACGTCACGGCCGCGCTGTCGCTGGAGGCCCTGCTCGGCACCGACAAGGTCCTCGCCCCCGAGCTGCACGCCATCCGGCCGCACCCGGGGCAGGCCGCCAGTGCCGCCAACATGCTGTCCGTGCTGAAGGGTTCGGGCCTGACCGGGCATCACCAGGACGACGCGCCGCGCGTCCAGGACGCCTACTCGGTGCGCTGCGCCCCGCAGGTCGCCGGGGCCGGGCGGGACACCATCGCCCACGCCCGGCTGGTCGCCGACCGCGAGTTGGCCGCCGCGGTGGACAATCCGGTCGTCCTGTCCGACGGGCGCGTGGAGTCCAACGGCAACTTCCACGGCGCGCCGGTCGCCTACGTCCTGGACTTCCTCGCCATCGCCGTCGCCGACCTCGGCTCCATCGCCGAGCGGCGCACCGACCGGCTGCTCGACAAGAACCGCAGCCACGGCCTGCCGCCGTTCCTCGCCGACGACGCCGGTGTGGACTCGGGCCTGATGATCGCTCAGTACACCCAGGCCGCACTGGTGAGCGAGCTGAAGCGGCTCGCCGTACCGGCGTCCGCCGACTCGATCCCGTCCTCCGCCATGCAGGAGGACCACGTCTCGATGGGCTGGTCGGCGGCGCGCAAGCTGCGCACGGCCGTCGACAACCTCACCCGGGTCCTGGCCGTCGAGCTGTACGCCGCCACGCGCGCGATCGAACTGCGCGAGGGACTGACCCCGGCGCCGGCGACACGGGCGGTCATCGATGCCCTGCGGGAAGCGGGAGTTCAGGGTCCCGGCCCGGACCGGTTCCTGGCGCCCGACCTGGCCGCGGCGGACGCGTTCGTGCGCGACGGGCGGCTGCTGGCCGCGGTGGAGACGGTCACCGGCCCGCTTCAGTAGGCAGGAGGAGGCAGCCCGGGCCCTGTCACGCGGCGGGGCCCCGGGCGCGTGACGTCAGAAGCCGGCCTCAGAAACCGAGTCGTTCCCGGCGGACCGAGTACGCGACGAAGCCCGCGCCCAGCGTGAGGAAGAACGTGCCGCCGATGACGTACGGCGTGCTGTCGAAGCTGCCCGTGTCGGCGAGGCGGGTGCCGGTGACGGAGTCGCCCGCGGTCGTGGCCGCGATCCGCGCCTGCTCCGTGACCTGCGGCGACGGGCTCGCCGCGACCGCGTCTCTCACCGGCGAGTTTGACGTCGCGTTGGCGGACGGGACGAACCACAGGGCGCCCAGCAGGGTCGCCGCGGCGGTGGCGGTCAGCAACGGACGGCGAGCGGATGACACGGAATATCGATCCCCTTGTGGCGCTGGCGAATTGGCCGTGTGGGGCGATGTTAGTGAAAGTCGCGGGTCACGGGAAAGTCACGGGAGGCCCTGGACGTACGCTCGCGCCATGAGCACTCCAGAGACATCACGTTTTGTCCGGCTTCGGGTGGAACTCGTTCTCGAGATCCAGGACGCGGACGGGATCACCAAGGCCGCGCTGCGCCGGATCGCCGACGACGGTGAGATGCCGGCGGCGGAGCGGACCCACGGCGAGGCCGCTGTGACGGAAGACACTGCCGAGGCCCTCGCGTACCTCGTCGACCCGTTCGACCTGGTCAGCCAGGTGCCGGGGGTCGAGCTCCAGCAGGCCTCCTGGAGCAGCGAGCGGATCGACTACGACCCCGATGCGCCGGACTGGGACCTCGACGAGGATGATGTCGACGACGACAGTGACAACTGAGGCGTTGAGAAAATAGTGACCCCGGGCGGCAACCGTCGTCCGGGGTCACTGCGTCTCAAGCGGCGCACCGCCCTGAGCCGCACCGTCCGCGCCCGTGCGCCGCGGACGGGCGCGGACGTGGTGATTCCCACACGTGCGTGACATGGGGAACCGGGCGAACCGGCCGTAGCGTTGAAAGTTCCGGATGAGGACTCGCGAGTCCTGACGGGGGCACTTGGACTGCGACGGGGACACCCGGGGTTTTGGGGAAATCGGCAACGATGGAGAAGCGTGTGATGACGGTCAGTAAGCGGCGCAAGGGCCTGACGGTCGCGTCCGCTCTGCTCGGCGGAGTGCTGGTGCTCTCGGCCTGTTCCGGCGGCGATGACAACGCCTCCGGGAGCGACAGCGGCGGCAGCTCCCAGTCGAAGGTCGACGAGGCCGCGGCCGAGAAGGCGTCCAAGGCCCAGATCAAGATCACACCCGAGGACGGCTCCGACAACGCCTCCATCAACAACTCCGCAGCCGTCACCGTGAGCAAGGGCACGCTCACGAGCGTCAAGATGACGACGTCGGAGGGCACCGAGGTCAGCGGCCAGATATCCGCCGACAAGACCAGCTGGAAGCCCAGCACGCAGCTGGAGCGCTCCACCACCTACAAGCTGGCGGCGGAGGCGAAGGACTCCGACGGCCGCGTCGCCCACGAGAACGCCTCGTTCACCACGGTCTCCCCGGCCAACAGCTTCATCGGCAGCTTCACCCCGGACGACGGCACCACCGTCGGTGTCGGCATGCCGGTCTCGATCAACTTCGACAAGGCGATCACCGACAAGGCCGCCGTCCAGAAGGGCATCAAGGTCAGCACGACCAGCGGCCAGGAGGTCGCCTGCCACTGGTTCAACGCCAACCGCATGGACTGCCGCCCCGAGGACTACTGGAAGGAAGGCGCCACCGTCACGCTGAAGCTCGCGCTCGACGGTGTCGAGGGAGCCAAGGGCGTCTACGGCGTCCAGCAGAAGACGGTCACCTTCAAGATCGGCCGCAACCAGGTCTCGTACGTCGACGCGAAGACCAAGCAGATGAAGATCACGCAGGACGGCAAGGTCGTCCGGACGATCCCGATCTCCGCCGGCTCGCCTCAGAACAAGACCTACGAGGGCGTCATGGTGATGTCCGAGAAGTTCAAGGAGACGCGCATGAACGGCGCGACCGTGGGCTTCACGGACGACGACGGCAAGGGCGAGTACGACATCAAGGACGTGCCGCACGCCATCCGCCTGTCCAGCTCGGGCACGTTCATCCACGGCAACTACTGGGGCGCGAAGTCCATCTTCGGCAACGTGAACACGAGCCACGGCTGCGTCGGCCTCCAGGACGCCAAGGGCGCGAACGACCCGAACACCCCGGGCGCGTGGTTCTACAACAACTCGATGATCGGTGACGTGGTGGTCGTCGAGAACACCGGCGACAAGACCGTCGCGCCGGACAACGGCCTGAACGGCTGGAACATGAACTGGGCCGACTGGAAGGCCGGTTCCGCGGTCTGACGACCCGGTAGCCGCATACGAAGGCGAGCCGCCGCCCTGCCCCGATCCCGGGGCGGGCGGCGGCTCGCCTTCGTATGCGGCCGTGTCAAGGAGAACACGCGTGCCCAATCGTCCTCTCCTGTAACGGAGTTCCGGCAGCCGTGTAACAGCCTGCCGACGGATTTCTTACCGCCCTCTCAACTATTGAGTGACTGATCACCCGTCGGCATACTGCGTATTTCCGGGGGTGTACGTCCATGCGTACGAGACCACCCCCGGCCGGGTGAACGGGGAATTCGCCCGGTACTTCTGCAAGGGGGAAACTTGCGCAGACAAGTGAAAAGGGCGTGCGCGGCCACGGTCGCCACAGCGGCAGCCGTGGCCCTGGCGGCGGGCATGACCAGCCCGGCGTCGGCGAACGGCGAGCAGACGACCGCAGCCGCGAAGCAGGCGTCGGTCACCGCCAAGCACCGCATCACACTGATCACCGGTGACCGGGTCGTCCTGGACGCCAAGGGCCGCGTCGTCGGCCTGGAGCGGGCCAAGGGACGTGAGGACATACCCGTCCAGGTCCGCAAGCTCGACGGCCACACGCTCGTGATCCCGGCCGACGCGGCCCGCCTGGTCGCCACCGGCAAGCTCGACCAGCGGCTGTTCGACGTCACCGAGCTCAACAAGTCCGCCACCCGCAAGGCCCAGAAGAAGGGCCTGAAGGTCATCGTCGGCTACCAGGGCAGCGCCGCGGCCACCAAGGCCGACGTCCGCGACGCGGGCCGCCTGAGCCACGCTCTGAAGACCGTGAACGCGGATGCCGTACAGACGCCGCAGGAGGACGCGCCCGAGCTGTGGGACGCGGTCACCAACGGCGACAAGACCGCCTCCGGCATCGCGCACGTCTGGCTCGACGGCGTCCGCAAGGCCAGCCTCGACAAGTCCGTCCCGCAGATCGGCGCCCCCAAGGCGTGGGCCGCCGGCTACGACGGCAAGGGCGTGAAGATCGCCGTCCTGGACACCGGTGTCGACGCCACGCACCCCGACCTCAAGGGGCAGGTGATCGGCGCCAAGAACTTCACCACCTCGCCCGACACCTCCGACAAGGTCGGCCACGGCACGCACGTCGCGTCCATCGCGGCCGGTACCGGCGCGAAGTCCGGCGGCAAGTACAAGGGTGTCGCGCCCGGCGCGAAGATCATCAACGGCAAGGTGCTCGACGACGGCGGATTCGGCAGCGACTCCGAGGTCCTCGCCGGCATCGAGTGGGCCGCCGCGGAGGGCGCCGACGTCGTCAACATGAGCCTGGGCGGCGGCGACACGCCCGCGATCGACCCGCTTGAAGCGGCGGTGAACAAGCTGTCCGAGGAGAAGGGCATCCTGTTCGCCATCGCCGCCGGCAACGAGGGCGACTTCGGCGAGCAGACCATCGGCTCCCCGGGCAGCGCCGCCGCGGCCCTGACCGTCGGCGCGGTCGACGACAAGGACGTGCTGGCCGACTTCTCCAGCCGCGGCCCCGGCCTGGACGGCGCCCTCAAGCCCGACGTGACCGCGCCCGGCGTGGACATCACCGCGGCCTCCGCCCCGGGCAACCAGATAGCCCAGGAGGTCGGCGAGAAGCCGGCCGGCTACATGACGATCTCCGGCACGTCGATGGCGACCCCGCATGTCGCGGGCGCGGCGGCGATCCTCAAGCAGCAGCACCCGGAGTGGAAGTACCCCGAGCTGAAGGGCGCCCTCACCGGCTCCACCAAGGGCGGCACGTACACGCCGTTCCAGCAGGGTTCGGGCCGGATCCAGGTCGACAAGGCCATCAAGCAGTCCGTGATCGCCAACCCGTCCTCGGTGAGCTTCGGCGTCCAGCAGTGGCCGCACACCGACGACAAGCCGGTCACCAAGGAACTGACGTACCGCAACCTCGGTACGAAGGACGTCACGCTGAAGCTGGCGTCGACCGCCACCGACCCGAAGGGCAAGGCCGCTCCGGCCGGCTTCTTCAAGCTCGGCGCCACCTCGGTGACCGTCCCGGCCGGCGGCAAGGCCTCCGTCCCGTTCACCGTGAACACGAAGCTGGGCGGCACGCTCGACGGCGCCTACTCGTCGTACGTGACGGCGACGGGCGGCGGCCAGACCGTCCGTACGGCCGCCGCGGTGCAGCGCGAGGTCGAGTCGTACGACGTCACGCTGAAGTTCCTCGACCGTGACGGCAAGCCCGCCGGCAACTACAGCGCCGACCTGGCCGCCGTCTCGGGCCCGGGCGCGGGCAAGTTCTACTCGCCGTACGACGCGGACGGCACCGTCACCACCCGGGTGCCCAAGGGCGGTTACATCCTCAACACCAACGTCTACGTGGGTGACGACCCCGAGAAGTTCCAGGGCGCCGACTGGCTCGCCCAGCCCAAGCTGAACGTCACCAAGAACACGACGATCACGCTGGACGCCCGCAAGGCCAAGCCGGTGGACATCACCGTGCCGGACAAGGCCGTCAAGTCGGAGTTCGCCTCGGCCGACTACACGGTGGAGGCGAAGGACTCCAGCTACGGCTTCGGCTGGTTCCTCGACTCCTTCGCCGACATCCGCACCGCGCACGTCGGCCCGCAGATCACCGACGGTTCCGTGACCCAGCAGTGGGACGGCCACTGGAGCAAGGGTGACAAGGAGGAGTACGACGTCACCGGCGGCGGCGAGGTCAAGCAGCTCGCCACCGGCTACACCAAGCACTACAAGGCGAGCGAGCTCGCCACGGTGAAGGCGGGCCTCGGCGCCGCGGCCAAGGGCAAGAAGGGCGCCATCAGCGCCGTCGGCTGGATGCCGTGGAGCAACGGCGCCTCCTCGATCGGCATCCCGCAGTCCCTGCCCGGCACCCGGACGCTGCACCTGTCCACCGCGGGCGGCGTGCAGTGGCAGCTGGAGTTCACCCAGTTCGGCGGTGTCGACGCGGACGGCTTCCCCGTCGACGAGGCCGGCTACACGCTGGGCACGCAGAAGTTCGCCGCCGGCAAGACCTACTCGAAGACAGTCAACACGGCCGTCTTCGGCCCGCGTCTCAACGCCGACTTCGGCCTCTTCCGCGAGGACAACCAGATCTTCGGCTCCCTGCCGCTGTTCGCGGACGGCAAGGGCAACGCGGGCTACTCGACCTTCTCCGCGGTCGACACGACGCTGTACCGCAACGGCAAGAAGGTCGGCAGCAACAACGACCCGCTGTTCGGGGAGAAGCCGTTCAAGGTCCCGGCCGGTGACGCCGAGTACAAGCTGACGACGTCGGTCAAGCGCAGCGTCAAGGTCGCGGCGGCCTCCACCCGCATCGACGCGAGCTGGACGTTCCGCTCCAAGAAGACCTCCGGCATCAAGCAGCTGCCCGCCTCCACGGTCCGCTTCAACGCGGCCACCGGCCTGGACAGCAAGGTCCCGGCCGGCAAGACGGTCAGCGTCCCGGTCACCGTCGAGGGCGCGGCCAAGGGCAGCAACCTGAAGTCGCTGTCGGTCTACGTGTCGTACGACTACGGCAAGACCTGGAAGAAGCTCACCGTCAGCAAGGGCAAGGTCAGCTTCAAGAACCCGGCGAAGGGGAAGGCCATCTCCTTCCACGCCAAGATCGCCGACAAGAAGGGCAACAAGTCGACGATCTCGATCTACAACGCGTACTACGGCAAGTGAGACACCCTGCGCCGCAGGGCTCGCCCGCGGCGTGAGCCGTAGGCCTCGTCACTGAGCGGCCCGTCGGAAGCCCCGGCTTCCGGCGGGCCGTTGCCGTTCACCGAGTCGGCGTACCGCTCCCCGCCCGGGTCGCGTCCGCGCCCCAGCTCGCCAGCAGCCGCAGCGCCTCCGCCGACGGGGAGTCCGGCTCCGCGTGGTAGGTGATCAGCGACTGCTCGCCGTCGTCGACCAGGCGGAACGTCTCGAAGGACAGGGCCAGGTCGCCGACCAGCGGGTGCCGCATCCGCTTCACGCCGTAGCTCTTCTCCTTGACGTCGTGCGCGGCCCACAGCCGGCGGAACTCCTCGCTCTTCACGGAGAGTTCCCCCACCAGGGCGGACAGCCGCGGGTCGTCCGGATGGCAGCCCGCGTCCATGCGCAGATAGCCGACGATGTCGGCCGCCTTCTGGTCCCACTCGACGAACAGCTCGCGGTAGTCGGGCCTGAGGAACACCAGCCGCGCCCAGTTCCGCTCCGGCGCCGGCAGCTCCGCCCAGTCGCCGAAGAGGGCCGCGGCCATCCGGTTCCAGGCCAGGATGTCCGAGCGGCGCCCGACGATATACGCAGGGACCGCGTCGATCGAGTCCAGCAGGTGCCGCAACGCCGGCCGTACCTGCTGGGCCCGCGACGCCTGCTTCTTCTTGTGCTGCTTCGGCTTCGCCAGGTGCGTCAGGTGGGCGTGCTCGGCGCCGGTCAGCCGCAGGGCGCGCGCGATCGCGTCCAGCACCTCCGCCGAGACGTTGCGCCCGTTGCCCTGCTCCAGGCGTGTGTAGTACGCCACGGACACCCCGGCCAGCTGGGCCAGCTCCTCGCGGCGCAGCCCGGGCACCCGCCGCCGCCCGAAGTCGGGCAGCCCCACGTCCTCCGGCTTCAGCCGGGCACGCCGGGTGCGCAGGAACTCACTGAGCTCGGCACGCCGGTCCAGGCCCCCGCCGGTCTGCGGTGCGGGCTCCTGTACGGGTTCGGGCTGTTCGTCCATGTCTCCAGTATTCACGGTCGTACGCACACGAGCCTGACCCCGCCAGTGGTACGCACGCTGTGCGTACGCAAAACCGTGGCCTGGGTAGACGCTCGCGGATTTGGCACGCTCGGGATCGTGCCCGGTCAGAACATCCAGAAGGCAGCCGGGCACGGAACCTGCTAGGAGAACCCCCGGCATGACCACTGTTGCTGCGTACGCCGCCCCCGCGCCCAAGGCTCCGCTGGAGCGCACCACCATCGAGCGCCGCGAGGTCGGCGAGTTCGACGTCCTGATCGACATCAAGTTCGCCGGTATCTGCCACTCCGACATCCACCAGGCCCGCGAGGGCTGGGGCGAGGCGATCTTCCCGATGGTCCCCGGCCACGAGATCGCCGGTGTCGTCTCCGAGGTCGGCTCGGGCGTCACGAAGTTCGCCGTCGGCGACCGCGTGGGCGTCGGCTGCATGGTCGACTCCTGCCGCGAGTGCGAGAACTGCAAGGCCGGCCGTGAGCAGTACTGCGTGAAGGGCAACGTCCCGACGTACAACGGCATCGGCAAGGACGGCGAGCCCACCTACGGCGGCTACTCGCAGAAGGTCGTCGTCGACCAGGACTTCGTCGTCCGCATCCCCGACGGCCTCTCCCTCGACGTCGCCGCGCCGCTGCTGTGCGCCGGCATCACCCTCTACTCCCCGCTGAAGCGTTTCGGCGCCGGCCCCGGCAAGAAGGTCGCGATCGTCGGCCTGGGCGGCCTCGGCCACATGGGCGTGAAGATCGCGCACGCGCTGGGCGCCGAGGTGACCGTGCTGTCGCAGTCCCTGCGCAAGCAGGAGGACGGCCTGAAGCTGGGCGCGGACCACTACTACGCGACCAGCGACCCGAAGACCTTCGAGGAGCTGGCCGGCACCTTCGACCTGATCGTCTCCACGGTCTCGGCACCGCTGGACTTCGGCGCCTACCTCTCGCTGCTGAAGACCGAGGGCACGCTGGCCAACGTCGGCGCCCCCGAGGAGCCCATCTCCCTGAACCTCTTCTCGGTGATCGGCGGCGGCAAGTCCCTCGCCGGTTCCATGATCGGCGGCATTGCGGAGACCCAGGAGATGCTGGACTTCTGTGCCGAGCACGGCCTCGGTGCCGAGATCGAGCTGATCCGCGGTGACCAGATCAACGAGGCGTACGAGCGGGTGGTCGCCAGCGACGTGCGCTACCGGTTCGTGATCGACACGGCGACGATCTGATCCGTACCGCCCCGTGGGGGCCCGGCCGCGTGCCGGGCCCCCAGCGGCGTCCGGGCAGCCACCGCGGGTACGGCCGTATGGTGGATGGGGAGGGGAGGCCCGCCATGACCGTGCAGCTGAACCACACCATCGTCGTCGCGCACGACAAGCGCGCGTCGGCCCGGTTCCTCGCCGACGTCCTGGGACTGGACGTGAGCCCGCCCTACGGCCCGTTCCTCCCGGTCGAGATCCCCAACGGCGTGACGCTCGACTACATGGACAGCCCCGGCGCCATCACGCCGCAGCACTACGCCTTCCTCGTCTCGGAGGAGGAGTTCGACCAGATCTTCGCCCGGATCCAGGAGGCGGGTCTGACGTACTGGGCGGATCCGTTCCACAGCCGTCCCGGCGAGATCAACCACCACGACGGCGGCCGGGGGGCGTACTTCGACGACCCCGACGGCCACCGCCTGGAGATCATCACGCGGCCGTACGGCAGCGGCGGCTGAGCCTTCGCGTCCGCGTACCAGCGGGCCGTCGGCTACTTCTGCCGGTCCTGGTCGCCGAAGGTCCACACGGCGCGGGACCCCGGGCCGACGACGAGGGCCGAGTGGCCGATCCGCTCCTCGTGCCGGGACGACACCGGCCTGTTCAGCGACATCTCGACCTGCCGCAGGCCCACCTGGTCGAGCGGCACGGCGTCGAACCGCAGCGTGGTGCCGCCGCCCTTCGCGACGGCTCCCCCGTCGGGCAGGGGCCGGACGGCGAACCCGCCGGCCTTCAGCAGCGGCAGCGTGCCCGCGAGGTCCCGGGCGGTCACCGCGAGCCGGAGGCCGGTCACGTCCCGCATCAGGTGGTCGCGGTAGCCGTCGGACAGATAGCGCTCACGGCCCACGTCTCCGGGGTACGCGGCGGGCTCGGTGTTGCCGCGCGGGTCGGCGAAGTACTCCGGCCGGTACTCCATGCCCCAGGCGCCGAAGAGGTCGTACTCCTCGGTGGTGAAGACGGCGTCGAACCAGGGCACCGGGACGCCGTCGCCGAAGTCGCGGGTCTGCCGGAACTCGACGGGGTCGCTGATCCCCAGCTCGCGCAGCCGCGCGACCACCGTCGCCAGGTCGCCTTCCCGCTCGGCCGAGACGCCCATGCCGGTGGCGCCGAGGGTGCCGTCCTTGCCGGGGACGTCGCCGATCCCGAACAGCTCGATGTAGGTCTCGCGGCCCATGAGGTAGCGGCCGGTCCAGGTCTGCCCGCCGGACCCGGTCGTGGTGCGGACCTGGAAGTTCGCGAAGTCCCGCAGATAGGGGGAGTGCTCGATGGCGTCGGCGGTCTCCCGGTCGAGGACACCGTAGGCGTGGTTGTAGAACAGGAGCTGCCGCCCGCCGTCCTCGGCATGCGCGGAGCTCACCCCGCCCTGGACCGCCCCCGCGAGGGCCAGGGCGACGACCATGATCATCTGTAATGCTCGTCTGACCGTCATGCGGAGGAGCGTAAAGCGGGAAGAATCGCTTCCGCCGAGGATTGCGGCGTTTGTCAGGGACCCTTGGTCAGTGGGTCTCGGTCAGGGGGCTCCTGCCCGCCCATGTCGAGGCGGAACGGCGGGTACTGGTCGGTCATCAGGGCGGCGTACGCGGTCACCCGGGCACACCAGCGGGCGAGGCCGAGCAGGACGTCGAAGAGGTGCCGCGGATAGCGGGCGGTGAACAGCAGGACGACCACCGCGACCAGCGAGAGGAAGGGCATCAGCCCCGTGCCCCGCCAGCCGTCGCCGTCGCCGTCGTCCCAGCCCCAGCCGCCGCCCACGAACATCGCGACGACGATGTACTGCGGGATCGCCAGCAGCCACCACTTGACCAGCACCAGGCCGCGCGAGAGCCGCTCGGGGTGGGCGACGTCGAAGTGGGCCGGATAGTCGGGCACGTCGGCGAGGGTGAACGGCGGGTACCGGTCGGTGCCGAGCGCGGTGTGGGCGTAGTAGCTGACCCGCCAGTTCCACCGCAGGACGCCGACGTTGAAGTCGAAGAGGGGCCGGGGGTACCGAGCGGTGAACAGGATGGCGAAGAACGCGACGACGGTCACGAGGACGAACGCGATCCACAGGAAGAACAGCACGATGTAGTGCGGGATGGCGAGCAGCCACTTCACCAGCCACATCCATCGGGACAACCGGGCGTCGACGGACGCCTCGAGGCGCACGGGCGACGTGGTGACAGGAACCATGGGGCGGCACTCCCTTCGCTTGCAGGCTCGCAAGCGAGGAGGGGCCCCGCGACCTGGGCGGGGCCGTTCGCGCGCCCGGGTCCGTTCGCGCGCCCGGGTCCGTCACGACGGGACGGGGGCGGCGCTGTCCGGCTCGTCGGTGCCGTCCGGTGTATCGGTGCCGTCGGGTTCGTCGGCGTCGTCGTCCGGTTCCTGCGGCGGATCGCCGAGCTGCTCGCGCACGTAGTTCCAGACCACCGCGATCAGCGCGGCGACGGGCACGGCGAGCAGGCTGCCCACGATGCCGGCCAGGCTGCCGCCCAGCGTCACCGCCAGCAGCACCACGGCAGCGTGCAGGCCCAGCCCCCGGCTCTGGATCATGGGCTGGAAGACATTGCCCTCCAGCTGCTGCACCACGACGATGATGATCAGGACGATCAGCGCGTCCGTCAGACCGTTGGAGACGAGCGCGATGAGGACCGCGACGAAACCGGCGAACAGCGCGCCGATGATCGGCACGAACGCGGACACGAAGGTCAGCACCGCCAGCGGGAGCACCAGCGGTACGCCCAGGATCCACAGGCCCAGTCCGATCAGGACGGCGTCGAGCAGGCCCACGGCCGCCTGGGACCGCACGAAGGCGCCCAGCGTGTTCCAGCCGCGCTCGAACACCGTGGGGACGTCGGCGGCGAGCCGGCCGGGCAGCTGACGGGAGAGCCACGGCAGGAACCGCGGGCCGTCCTTGAGGAAGAAGAACATCAGGAAGAGGGCGAGAACGGCGGTGACCAAGCCGTTCACCACGGTGCTCACTCCCGTGACCACCGCGCCGACCATGCTGCCGACGCCCTCCTGAGCGCGGGAGACCGCGCTGTCGAAGGCCTTGTTGATCTGGGCGTCACCGATGTTCAACGGCGGCCCGGCGGCCCACTCGCGCATCTTCTGGATGCCCTCGACCACGCCGTCGGTCAGCTGACCGGACTGGGACGCCACGGGCACGGCGATCAGCGCGACGACACCTGCTGCGACCAGCAGGAACAGCACGGTCACCACCGACGCGGCGAGCGCGGGCGGCCACCCGCGCCGACGCAGGAAACGGGCCGCGGGCCAGGTCAGCGTGGTCAGCAGCAACCCGACGACGAGCGGCCAGACCACCGACCACATCCGCCCCAGCAGCCATAGAGCCACTGCCAGCATCGCGAGCACCAGCAGCAGCTCTGCGGAGACGCGGGCGGATATCCGGAGCGCGTCACGGGTCTTGGTGGAACTCAAGGGCGCAGTCACGCAGGCACCTTATTGCCACCGAGTCCCCTTGCCACGGCCTGGCCCTCCGACACGGTGGCGGCGCGGTGCGATCCGGACCGGGGAGTCCCGTGCAGGCGGTGACGCCGGTCGTCAGCCCTCGGCCTTGGCCACGCCGATCGGGCAGGACACGCCCGTACCGCCGATGCCGCAGTAACCCGCCGGGTTCTTGTCCAGGTACTGCTGGTGGTAGCCCTCCGCCGGGTAGAACGGGCGGCCCTCCGCCGGGACGATCTCCGTGGTGATCTCGCCGTGGCCGGAAGCGGTGAGGACCTTCTGGTACGAGTCACGGGAGGACTTGGCGATGGCCGCCTGCTCGGGGGTGTGGGTGTAGATCGCCGAGCGGTACTGCGTGCCCACGTCGTTGCCCTGGCGGAAGCCCTGCGTGGGGTCGTGCGACTCCCAGAACGTCTTCAGGAGGCGCTCGTACGAGATCAGCTCGGGGTCGTAGACCACGCGGACGACCTCCGTGTGGCCGGTCAGGCCCGAGCAGACCTCCTCGTAGGTGGGGTTCTCCGTGTAACCGCCCTGGTAGCCGGCCAGGGTCGTCCACACCCCTGCCGGGAGCTGCCAGAACTTGCGCTCGGCGCCCCAGAAACAGCCCAGGCCGAAATCGGCGGTCTCCAGGCCCTCGGGGTAGGGACCGAGCAGCGGGTTGCCGAGAACGGTGTGGCGGTCGGGGACCGAGAACGCCGGCTCCGGGCGGCCGGGCAGCGCCTGCTCGGGAGTCGGCAGCTGGGGCGTACGGCTGTGCAGGAACATGCGGTCTCCAATCGGCGTGCCGCCCACGCGGGGGCGACGCCCTGTTCAACGTGCGGGGGCCGGGGGGAATTCCGGCCGGGGGCCGTTCCCAGGGGTGGTCCGAGCCGGTGCCTCGGTCTGCCTCGCCCGCGGGTCAGTGCGGGAGGCTCGCCGGGTTGCCGCCGTTCGCCTCGTAGCCCGCGACCGCCAGGGCCCGGTACACCGCGAACTCCGCCGCCGGGTCGGCGGACAGGGTCCAGGGCAGGGCGCCGACATGGCCGTCGATGTGCACCAGCTGGTTCATGGCCTCCGCCCAGCGCTCGCTGCGGACCAGGAAGAAGACCAGCATGTGCCGTACGTGCGCCAGCATCGGGTCGTCGGGGCGGGCCGAGTGCACCGCGTGCAGCGCGCCGTGGACCGACTTCGTGACGACCTCGGTCTGCCAGAAGCTGCTGACCAGGGTCACCTCGGGGAGGTGCTCGAACACGGCGAAGAGGGGCATCGCCGCCAGGAGGGAGCCCTTGGGCGCTCGGGCCGCCGCGGCCTCCGCGAACTCGTACGCCAGCGCACGCGAGCCGTGCCACTTCTCGCACCAGTAGTGGAGCGCGGCCAGGTGCGCTCCCATGTGGGCCGGGGCGCGGTCCAGGATCTTCAGCCAGAGCTGCTCGAAGTCCTTCTGGGAGTAGCCCAGCCCGCGGGCCACCGACAGCTCCACGATGTAGGGGATCGGGTCGTCGGGGGCCAGCAGCGCAGCCTCACCGCACGCCGTCTTCGCCTCCTCCATGATGATCCGGAACTCGTCCGTCCCGGGCGTCGCCGTCCGCCACGCCTGCTGCACCAGGAACTCGGCGTGCACCGCGGCCCCGCTCGCGTCCTTGGGCGCCTCGGCCCGCCACACGCGCAGCCACTGCCCGCCCGGCGCCTCGCTCACCCCGCCGGGACGCTGTTGCAACTCCAGCGAGGCCGCACCCGCGAAGGCCTGCACGCGCTGCCAGCGGCGCTCGCCCTCCGTCTCCGTACCGGCGAGGAGCTGCTGCGCCGCGCGGTAGTCCTGCGTGCGCTGCACCACGTCCAGGACGTCCAGCAGGTCCTGGTCGGGACCGGGCATGCGGATGTCCAGCTCCTCCTCGCGGACGAAGCCGTAGTTCGCCGGGTCCGCGGCGTCCGGGTGGTCGGGCGAGACCAGCCCGATCGCGGTCCCGCGCCTGCGCCGCAGGAAGGGAAGCAGCACGAAGCCCAGCATGACCAGTGCGATCAGGACCCAGAGAATCTCCATGCGACAAGCGAACCAGACCGCGCCGACAATTGGCCAACCTGGTCCGCGATCCTGTGGAAAACCCGGCCGAGCCGCCCGCGCCGCCCTCCGGCCCCCGCCCGCGGGGCCGTGCGCCTCGCCCCTCGGCAGTTCCCCAGGGCACTCGTCGCGTCGGCGCACTACCCTCGGTGCTCATGAGCGACAGGCATATCAGTCAGCACTTCGAGACGCTCGCGATCCACGCGGGCAACACCGCCGACCCCCTGACGGGCGCGGTCGTCCCGCCGATCTACCAGGTGTCCACCTACAAGCAGGACGGCGTCGGGGGCCTGCGCGGCGGCTACGAGTACAGCCGCAGCGCCAACCCGACCAGGACCGCGCTGGAGGAGAACCTCGCCGCCCTGGAGGGCGGCCGTCGGGGTCTCGCGTTCGCGTCCGGGCTGGCGGCCGAGGACTGCCTGCTGCGTACGCTGCTCAGCCCCGGTGATCACATCGTCATCCCCAACGACGCCTACGGCGGCACGTTCCGCCTCTTCGCCAAGGTCGTCGCCCGCTGGGGAGTGGAGTGGTCGGTCGCCGACACCGGCGACCCGGCCGCCGTACGGGCCGCGATCACCCCGAAGACCAAGGCCGTGTGGGTGGAGACGCCCTCCAACCCGCTCCTGAACATCACGGACATCGCCGCCGTCGCTCAGATCGCCCGGGACGCGGGCGCCCGCCTCGTCGTCGACAACACCTTCGCCACGCCCTACCTCCAGCAGCCGCTCTCGCTCGGCGCGGACGTCGTCGTGCACTCGCTGACCAAGTACATGGGCGGCCACTCGGACGTCGTCGGCGGCGCCCTGATCACGAACGACCCGGACCTGGGCGAGGAACTGGCCTTCCACCAGAACGCGATGGGCGCGGTCGCCGGGCCCTTCGACTCCTGGCTGGTGCTGCGCGGCACCAAGACCCTCTCCGTGCGCATGGACCGGCACAGCGAGAACGCCGCGAAGGTCGCCGACATGCTCACCCGGCACGCGCGCGTGACGAGCGTCCTGTACCCGGGCCTGCCGGAGCACCCCGGTCACGAGGTCGCCGCCAAGCAGATGAAGTCGTTCGGCGGCATGGTCTCCTTCCGCGTGGCGGGCGGCGAGGAGGCGGCCGTCGAGGTCTGCAACCGCGCCAAGGTCTTCACGCTGGGCGAGTCCCTGGGCGGCGTCGAGTCGCTGATCGAGCACCCCGGCCGGATGACGCACGCCTCCGTGGCCGGCTCGCTCCTGGAGGTGCCCGGCGACCTGGTGCGGCTGTCCGTCGGCATCGAGAACGCCGACGATCTGCTGGAAGACCTCCAGCAGGCGCTCGGCTAGGAGTGCCCGCAGGCGTCACCAGCCGGTGAGGGGTGGAGTCGTGTCCGACGGTGGCTCCACCCACGGGCGGGCCGTCAGCGCCCACACCGTGAACGCCACTGCTGCCGCGAACATCAGCAGCCACAGCAGGCGCCGCGCGACCGTCCTGCGCCGCAGCATCCGGCCGCCCCGGCGCACCGCCTCCCCGTGAATCTCCGGCGGCACGGACCGTGACGACGCCTGCTCCAGCAGCCGCCGCACGGCCGCGTCGCGGTCGTTCCCGCTCATGCCGACCTCCGTTCGCCGGGAGAGCACTCGCCGAGGAGCCTCTCAGCGAGAGAGCCGCAAAGACTCATGACGGCACCGCCTTCGCGGCCCTCACTGCCGGGGCCGGGCCCCGCGCGCGGTGCAGCAGGGTCGTCGTCGCCCGGTGGCAGATGGCCCGCACGCGCTCCGGGGACAGGCCGAGCAGGGCGGCCGTCTGCTCCTCGGCGACGCCTTCGTGGAGCATCAGCACCAGGATGAGCCGCTCCTGCGGGCTGAGCGGGGCCAGGGGGCTCGCCGGGTGCGGCCGGGAGCGGCCGAGACCGCCGTAGTGGTGCCACGCGCCGCGCGCGAAGCGGGTCGCCAGGTACTGCCGGGTGAGGTCGTACGGATCCTCGCCGCGCAGCCGGTCCCAGCACGCGTACGTGTGCGCCAGTGAGAGGGTCAGCAGGCGCTGCGCGCGGGGGTTGTCGTCCGGGGCCTCGGCGGTGAGCAGGGTGGCGGCGTGCAGCAGCCGCCCGGCCGCGCCCGCGACGAACGCCTCGAACTCCCGGGCCCGACGGGTTGCCTGGGACGCATGCCGTTCTCGCACCGCGCCTCCCGCCTGACGGCGACCCTCAGGATGCGGGCCCGGCCGGGTACACGCGCGACGGCCGCGTACGACGGGGACCCGGTCTCATATCAGGCCAGGGGTGGCCCCGAGGTCAAGAGCCGCGCACCGGGTGGCACGGCGGACGGCGGACGGCGGCGGCAGGCACGGGCCGCACCGCGACCGGAGCCCCGCCCGGCCCGACCGGCCTCCTGCCACGGGAGCGTCGCGACCCGCCCGCGGACGGCGTCGGCGTCCCGCCCGCTGAGTCGGCCGCGCGCGTGGGGGTCAGGACGGCGACTGCGCCTCCGGCCCCGGTACCCCCTGGACCGCCATCCGGGCGGACAGCGCGCTGTTGAAGCGGGTGAGGAGCGAGCAGAACGCCTCGCGCTCCTCCGGCTGCCAGTCCTCGGTCAGCTCGGCCATCAACTGCCGCCGGGACGAGCGCACTTCCTCCAGTCGCGCCTGCCCGCGCGGGGACAGCTGGAGTACCACCGCGCGCCCGTCCTCGGGGTGCGACGTGCGCTTGACCAGGCCGGTGTCGACGAGCGGAGCCACCTGCCGGGTGACCGTCGACGAGTCGATCCCCATGCTCGCGGCGAGGGCTTTGACGCCCATGGGGCCTTCCTTGTCGAGACGGTTGAGCAGCAGGTACGCGGCGCGGTCCATGGAGTTGCGCACCTGCCCGACCCCGCCGAGCCGGGTCTGTTCGGCACGGCGCGCGAACACCGCCACCTCGTGCTGGAGGGTGTCGAGAAGACCGGTGTCACCGACGGTCGTCATGTCCATCGACATTTCAGGTGTTGTGGGCATGGCCGGGGGCTCACTTCGTGAAGGGCTGGCTGATTGGGGGACAGGGTACGCGGCCGGGGGGCGGGCCGTACCGGCGCTGCGCAAAGCGGGTCTCGGAGGTTGGTCACAACGGCCGTTCCCGTTCGTGAACTGCGATGCTGGAGTCATGAGCTACAGCACGGCGGACTCCTTGCGGCCCGTCACCCTCGACGACGTGCGCGGCGCCCAGAAGATGCTCTCGGGTGTGGCGCGGGTGACCGCGATGGAGGGCAGCAGGCACCTGTCCCAGATGGTCGGCGCGCCGGTGCATCTCAAGTGCGAGAACCTCCAGCGGACGGGTTCGTTCAAGCTGCGCGGCGCCTACGTGCGGATCGCCGGTCTGCTGCCCGAGGAACGCGCCGCCGGTGTCGTCGCCGCGAGCGCCGGCAACCACGCGCAGGGTGTGGCCCTGGCCTCCGCGCTGCTCGGTGTGCGCTCCACGGTGTTCATGCCGAAGGGCGCCCCGTTGCCCAAGGTCAGCGCCACCCGGGACTACGGGGCCGAGGTGCGGCTGCACGGCCAGGTGGTCGACGAGACGCTGGCCGCCGCCCAGGAGTACGCGGCCGAGACGGGCGCGGTGTTCATCCACCCCTTCGACCACCCCGACATCATCGCGGGCCAGGGCACGGTGGGCCTGGAGATCCTGGAGCAGTGCCCGGAGGCGCGCACGATCGTCGTCGGTATCGGCGGGGGCGGGCTGGCCGCCGGGATCGCGGTGTCCGTGAAGGCGCTGCGGCCGGACCTGCGGATCGTGGGCGTCCAGGCGGAGGGCGCGGCGGCCTATCCGCCGTCTCTGGCGGCGGGCCGGCCCGTCACGGTCGAGAATCCGGCGACGATGGCCGACGGCATCAAGGTCGGGCGGCCCGGCGACGTGCCGTTCGGGATCGTCGGCGAACTGGTCGACGAGGTGCGGACGGTCAGCGAGGACGAGCTGTCCGCCGCGCTGCTGCTGTGCCTGGAGCGGGCCAAGCTGGTCGTGGAGCCGGCCGGGGCGAGCCCGGTCGCGGCGCTGCTGAGCCGGCCCGACTCCTTCGAGGGGCCGGTCGTCGCGGTGCTGTCCGGCGGCAACGTCGATCCGGTGCTGATGCAGCGGGTACTGCGGCACGGCATGGCCGCGCAGGGCCGCTACCTGGCCGTCCGGCTGCGGCTGACGGACCGGCCCGGAGCTCTGGCCACACTTCTGGGCGTGTTGTCAGTGGTCGACGCTAACGTCCTCGATGTGAGCCATGTACGAACCGACCCACGGCTCGGGCTCACGGAGGCGGAGGTCGAGCTGCACCTGGAGACGAAGGGCCCGGCGCACTGCGTCGAGGTGGGCCAGGCGCTGCGCGAGGCGGGCTACACGGTCATGGGCTGACCGCCCACCGAGCTCGACGCGCCGGGCTCAAGATCTTTCGTCGCGCGGGAGCAGAACGCGGAAAGCCTCGTTGTGAGACGCGATACATCGCGTTATGGTGTCTCGTGAAGCGTGACTCCCCTGTCCGGCACTCCCCGAAGACGTGGAGATTCATATGCCAGCCGCCATCCATGCCGAAGGGCTGGTCAAGACCTTCGGTGACGTAAGGGCCCTGGACGGCGTCGACCTCGACGTGCCCGAGGGCACGGTCCTCGGCCTGCTCGGGCCGAACGGCGCGGGCAAGACGACCACCGTCCGCTGCCTGACCACCCTGCTGCGCCCCGACAGCGGCCGGGCGGTCGTCGCGGGCATCGACGTGCTCAAACAGCCCGACGCCGTCCGCCGCTCCATCGGCCTGTCCGGCCAGTTCGCGGCCGTCGACGAGTACCTGACCGGCCGCGAGAACCTGTACATGGTCGGCCGGCTCTACCAGATGAAGGCCAAGGCGGCGAAGGAGCGCGCGGCCGAACTGCTGGAGCAGTTCCACCTCGCGGACGCGGCCGACCGCCCCACCAAGACCTACTCCGGAGGCATGCGCCGCCGGCTCGACCTCGCGGCGGCCCTCGTCGTCTCGCCGCCCGTGATGTTCATGGACGAGCCGACGACCGGCCTCGACCCCCGCAACCGCCAGCAGTTGTGGGAGGTCATCAAGCACCTGGTCTCCGGCGGCACGACGCTGCTGCTGACCACGCAGTACCTGGAAGAGGCCGACCACCTGGCGCACGACATCGCGGTGGTCGACCACGGCAAGGTCATCGCCAAGGGCACCTCCGACCAGCTCAAGGCCCGCACCGGCGGCGAGCGCGTCGAGGTCGTGGTGCACGAGCGCGAGCACATCGCGGCCGCCGCCGAGGTGCTCGCCGGCTTCGGCAAGGGCGACACCACGGTCGAGGAGCACATGCGCAAGCTCACCACGCCCGTGACCGGCGGCGCCAAGCTCCTCGCCGAGGTCATCCGGGAGCTGGACGCCCGGGGCATCGAGATCGACGACATCGGCCTGCGCCGGCCGACCCTCGACGACGTCTTCCTGTCGCTGACGGGACATGTGGCCGAGGCGAAGGACGAGGAGAACGACGAGGAGGCCGTGAAGTGAGCGCCGTCACCGACACCGTGCGGGTCGCGCCGGCCACGAACCCGGTCAGCCAGTCCATCCGGGACTCGATGGTCGTCGCGAAACGCAACCTGATCCGCATGTCCCGGATCCCCGAGATGATCATCTACGGACTGATCCAGCCGATCATGTTCGTGGTGCTGTTCACCTACGTCTTCGGCGGTTCCATGCAGATCGGCAGCAGTACCAGCGCCGGCGACTACAAGAACTTCCTGATGGCGGGCATCTTCGCGCAGACCGTCACCTTCGCCACCGCCAGCTCCGGCGCCGGTATCGCCGACGACATGCACAAGGGCCTCATCGACCGCTTCCGCTCCCTGCCCATGGCACGCGGCGCGGTGCTCACCGGGCGCACCCTCGCCGACTCCGCGCAGACGGCCCTCACCCTGGTCGTCCTCGCGGTGGTCGCCCTCCTGGTCGGCTGGCGCGTCGGGTCGGACGGCGACACCAATGCCGGCAAGGTGCTCGGGGCCTTCGGCCTGCTGCTCCTGCTCGGCTACGCGTTCACCTGGATCGGCGCCCTGATCGGCATGTCCGTGCGGACCCCGGAGGCGGCCACGTCCAGCGGGCTGATCTGGCTCTTCCCGGTCACCTTCATCTCGAACGCGTTCGTGGACACCAGCCACATGACCCCGTGGCTGCGTCACATCGCCGAATGGAATCCGTTCAGCGCCACGGTCCAGGCCTGCCGTGTGCTGTTCGCCAACCCGGGCCAGTCGCCGTCGGACGCCTGGCCCATGCAGCACCCCGTCTGGGCCTCGCTGATCTACTCGATCCTGATCATCGCGCTGTTCCGCACGCTGGCGGTGCGCAAGTACCGCTCCGCGACGGCATGACGATGCCCCCGGCGCCGCGAGGCCGCCGGGGGCAGGTCAGGACATCAATCGGGGTGGTTCAGCCCTCGTACGGCTCGGCCTTGAGGATCTTCACCGAGGCCTTCTTGCCGTTCGGGAGCTCGTACTGCGCGTCCTCGCCGACCTTGTGGCCGATCACGCCGGTGCCCAGCGGGGACTGCGGTGAGTACGTCTCGATGTCGGCGCTCGCGTACTCGCGCGAGGCGAGCAGGAACGTCAGAGTGTCGTCCTCGTCACCGTCGAAGGCGATCGTGACGACCATGCCGGGCGCCACGGCACCGTCCGCCGCGGGCGCCTCGCCGACCTTGGCGCTCTCGAGGAGCTGGGTGAGCTGGCGCACACGGAGTTCCTGCTTGCCCTGCTCCTCCTTGGCTGCGTGGTACCCGCCGTTCTCACGCAGGTCGCCCTCCTCGCGCGCGGCGGCGATCTTCGCGGAGATCTCAGCCCGCGCGGGACCAGTAAGGTACTCAAGCTCAGCCTTGAGCTTGTTGTACGCCTCCTGGGTCAGCCAGGTGACGTTCTCGCTGGTCTGGGTCACAGGTGCTCCTCGTAGGTACTGGGAATACAAAGCATCGCCCTACCCAGAAGCATGTTCCTTCACGGATGGGCGAAACCACGAGCCTAACAATTCAGGAGCAGAAGGGGGAGGACATAAGCCACCAGTTTCACGTCGACGCAGGTCAGGCGCTACGTATTGCAGGTGACTCGGGCGGGGTCTCAGCCGGTGTGGCAGCCCAGCAGCTCGGCCGTCGTCCCCGGGGAGGTCGTACGGAGCGTGACGACCTTGTCGATGCGGGTGGCGTCCCCGTCGAAGCGGAAATCGGCCCGGCCGACCTCGGCGCCGTTCTCGGCCTGGGAGCGCACGGTGCAGTAGCCGTCGGCACCGGCGTCCTTGCGGACCTCCAGGTGCACCCGCACGGAGTCCTTGCCCTGCTCGAAGCTGATCACCTCGGCGCTGATCTCGCTCTGGGCGACGTAGTGGTAGCCGAACCAGCCGACGAGCCCCAGCAGCGCCGCCGCGAGGACGGCGCCGACGATTTTGAGCGTGCGGTCGGCGCGCTCGTCCGAGGAACGGCCGTAACGCCCCTCGGGCAGTCGCGTGCTCACCGTACTCATGATCGTCCTCCAGACAGGGCCGGGACGAACGTCCCATAAGGCGACCCGGAACCGGGGCCCGGAATTATTCGCCCCCCGGTTCGGTCACTATAGAAGCCGCTGATTGCGCCGACGCACACAGGGCGCCGACTTACTGAGGAATGAGTCTTGACTGACCAGTTGCGACTGATGGCCGTTCACGCCCACCCCGACGACGAGTCGAGCAAGGGCGCGGCGACCATGGCCAAGTACGTGTCCGAGGGGGTGGACGTGCTGGTCGTGACCTGCACGGGCGGGGAACGCGGCTCCATCCTCAATCCGAAGCTCCAGGGGGACAGGTACGTCGAGGAGCACATCCACGAGGTACGCAAGAAGGAGATGGACGAGGCCCGGGAGATCCTGGGCGTCAAGCAGGAGTGGCTCGGCTTCGTCGACTCGGGCCTGCCCGAGGGCGACCCGCTGCCGCCGCTGCCGGAGGGCTGCTTCGCCCTGGAGGACGTCGACCACGCGGCCGGTGAGCTGGTGCGGAAGATCCGCGCCTTCCGTCCCCAGGTGATCACCACCTACGACGAGAACGGCGGCTATCCGCACCCCGACCACATCATGACCCACAAGATCTCGATGGTGGCGTTCGAGAGCGCGGCGGACACCGAGAAGTACCCGGAGGCCGAGTACGGCCCCGCGTACCAGCCGCAGAAGCTCTACTACAACCAGGGCTTCAACCGCCCCCGCACCGAGGCGCTGCACCAGGCGATGCTCGATCGGGGTCTGGAGTCGCCTTACGGGGACTGGCTCAAGCGCTGGGACGAGTTCGGCATGAAGCAGCGCACGCTCACCACGCACGTGCCCTGCGCCGACTTCTTCGAGATCCGCGACAAGGCGCTGATCGCGCACGCCACGCAGATCGACCCGGACGGCGGCTGGTTCAAGGTGCCGATGGAGATCCAGAAGGAGGTCTGGCCGACGGAGGAGTACGAGCTGGCGAAGTCCCTCGTCGATACCTCCCTCCCCGAGGACGACCTCTTCGCGGGCGTCCGCGACAATGCCTGACATGAGCGCAAGCGCAAGCCTGGCAATGACGCACCTCGTCACCTTCGCCAAGGAGGTCGACGAGGACAAGGTCACCCCCGGCGTCCTCGGCTTCATCGTCTTCGCGGCGATGGCCCTGGCGGTGTGGGCCCTGATGAAGTCGATGAGCCGCCACATGAACAGGGTCGACTTCACGCAGGTCCCGGACCCCAAGGCCGAGCAGGCCGACCCGGCCGAGCAGCCGGAGCCCGCGGACGCCGAGGCCTCCGGCCAGGGCAAGCAGAAGCAGGGCTGACGCCCCCTGCCGGGGCGGGGCGATTCGTCCCTCCCGGTCAGGACACCCGTCGGCGGCCGTCCGCCGCCGACGGGTGCGTCGCACGCCCGCCCCTAGGCCTTCGACTCCACGGCCACCCCCATCACCTCCCGCGCATGCCGGTCCGGCACCATGCCCAGGCGCCAGGCCTGCCAGCCCGCCTCCAGGGTCACGCCGCGCTCCAGCAGCAGGGCGTAGGCGTCGAGGTAGTCGTCCAGCTTCTGGTCGCGCAGCGGATGGCTCGCGCGGGACAGCTGGGCCAGTTCCTCCTCGGCCACGGCCGTGCCGACCTCCATGCCGCCGGGGGCCGCGTACGGCAGCAGTGTGCAGCGCAGGAAGCGGGCCCAGTCCTCGCCCCTGCGGTCGCCGTACGACGTGAAGAGGTCCGCCGCCTCGTCGCACAGGGCCAGGGCCTGCTGGGTGCGGGCGTTGCCCGCGTCCACCACCGCCAGCTCCAGACAGGTCCACGCCTCGCCGTGGGCGACGCCGATGCGCTGGAAGTCGGCGCGGGCGTCCACCAGCAGCTGGCGGGCGAAGCCGGAGTTGCGCAGGGAGCCCGTCTGGGCCGCGCGCTGGTCGCGCGTGACGCGGGCCGAGTGGTGGCGGGCGCAGGCCAGGCCGTAGACGTCCCGCATCCGGGAGAACATCGTGCGGGAGCGTTCCAGTTCGCGGACGGCCTGGTCCAGGTTGCCCGTCTCCTCCAGGGCCTGGCCGAGGTAGTACAGCGTCCACGCCTCGCCGCGCGCGTCCTCGTTCTCGCGGTGCCGGGCGGCGGCCCCGCGCAGTTCCTCCACGGCCGGCGACGCGTCACCGGCGACCAGCAGGGCGCGCGCCAGCTGGGTCAGGGCCCATGCCTCGCCGCGGGCGTCACGGGTGCGGCCGTACAGCTCCAGGGCCGCGCGCAGCTCGGCCTCGGCACGCGGGACGTCGCCCATGCGCAGGCCCAGCTGGCCGAGCTGGAAGTGGGCCCAGGCCTGGCCGTGCACGGACTCGCCCCGCCGGTGCAGCACCAGCGACTCGTTCAGCAGGTCCAGCGCCTCCGCCAGCCGGGCCCGGTCCCGCTCCACCGCCGCCAGGGCGTGCATCGTCCACGCCCGGTCCGTCGCCAGCTCGGGGGAGGACTGCAGGGCCAGGGCCTCGCGGAGCTTCGCCGACGCCTCCGTCAGATTGCCCTGGTGGTGCAGGGTGATGCCGAGGGAGCACAGGGCGCGGGCGGCCCCCGCGTCGTGATGGGCCTCCCGGTACAGGTCGACGACCGAGGCGAGGGTCGTCCGCGCCTTGTCCAGTTCGCCGAGCTGCCGTGCCGCGATGCCGGTGCGCCACTGCACCGAGCGGACCAGCAGGCCCTCGTCCACCGCCTGGGCCAGTTCGCTGATCTCGCCCAGGCGGTAGAGGTCGCCGCGCAGCAGGCAGTAGTCGCACAGGGCGCCCAGGAGGTTCAGCACCGCCGCCTGGTCCACGCCCTCGGCGTGCCGCAGCGCCGCCGTGATGAAGCTCGACTCGTCGTCCAGCCAGCGCAGCGCCTCGTCGAGGGAGGGGAAGCCGTACGGGCTGAAGCGGTTCGTGCGGGTCGACATGTTGCCGTCGACCATGCGCAGCACCGAGTCGGCCAGCTCGGCGTAGTTCACGATCAGCCGCTGCTGTGCCGCCGTGCGCTCGGCCGGTTCCTCCTCGTCGAGGAGCCGGGCCTGGGCGAAGGCGCGGACCAGGTCGTGCAGCCGGTAGCGGTCGCCCCGGACGTGGTCGATCAGGCCCGCCCGGGTCAGGGCCTGGAGGTGGCGTTTCGCTTCCGCCTCGTCGGTGGCCAGCAGCGCGGCGGCCGCGGCGGCGCCCAGCGAGGCCCGGCCGGCCAGGGCCAGGCGGCGCAGCAGCCGCCGTACGGGCTCCGGCTGGTCGGTGTAGCGCAGCCACAGGGCGCGTTCGACGGGATCGACCGGGCCGTACGCCCCGAGGTCCGTGGCCAGCGCACGCGGGGAGCGCGGGCCGAGGCACGAGCCGGCGATGCGCAGCGCCAGCGGCAGCCCGCCGCACAGCTCCCGGACCCGGTCGGCGGACTCGGCGTCATACGGCCCGGACCGGTCCTGGGCCGCCGCGCCCAGCAGTTCCTCCGCGCCCGCCGCGTCCAGTGGTGACACGGGCAGCTGGTGCACCCGCGCGGGCAGCTCGCCCAGTTCCAGCGGGCCCCGCGCCGTCACCAGCACCAGGCTGTCGGACCGCTCCGGGACCAGGGCGCGGACCTGCCCGGCGTCCGAGGCGTCGTCCAGGACGACGGTGACCGGCAGGCCGGTCAGATGCTGGTGGTACAGCTCGCTCAGCCGCTTGACCTGCTGGTCGGGGGAGGAGCGCTCGCGGAACAGCAGTTGCTCGCGGGGCGCGCCGAGCCGGTTGAGCAGATGCAGCAGGGCGTCGCGGGTGGACAGCGGGGACTCGCCCGGGCCGTCGGCGCGCAGGTCGACGACGCAGGCGCCGCGGAAGTAGTCCTTCAGATCGTGCGTGGCGTGCACCGCCAGGGTCGTCCGGCCGCTGCCGGGCGTGCCGTGCAGGACGACCACGGTCGGCTGGGTCTCCGTGCTCGCCCGGGCCGCCTGCACCCACTGCCGGATCTGCGCCAGCTCGTGCCGCCGCCCCGCGAACGGCTCCGCCGGTTCGGGGAGCTGCGCGAAGGACTGCTCCAGCACGTTGCGCCCGCGCGCCGCCGCGCTCTTGTCGGCGCCCCGCAGCCGCGGCCCGGTCTTCTTCGGGCCCGTGGAGGCGGCGAGCACCCGCTGCTGGTCCAGGAACGGCCGGATGCCCCGCACCTCCAGTGCCGTCAGCCACTGCAGCCGCAGCTGTTCGGGCCCGCCCGGCTGGCTCGCGGCCCCGGCCCGGTGGTGTGCGGCCGGCAGATGCGAGCCGACGACCTTCACGACGGTCGCCGCGGCGCCCACGACGCCCACGGTCACGCCCGCGCCCAGCGCCGTGCCGGTCCCCATGCCGAGGGCCATGTCGGCGACGACGGCCGTGACCGCCGCGACTCCGGCCACCAGCAGCGGTGTCCCGGCGCCCTCCCGGGCGTAGCGCTGCCCGAAGGTGAGCTGCCCGGCCGCCGCCTCGTCCAGGGCGCGCGTGTAGGCCCCGTACTCCTCGGCCGCGCTCTGCGCCATCGCGTCGAGCGCCCCGCGCGCCCGCGCGAGGAGCACCTTCCCGTCCGTGCGCCCGCCCGTCCGGCGCACCTCCTCCTCCACGGCCCGTGCCAACAGCCGCTCGGCTTCCGCCCGATGACTGTCCCGCATGTCACGTCCCCCTCCGGCGGCACCGGCGTACCCAGGTCGTCGTGCCGGTCGTTTCCTTGGTCAAGTGTGCTGCCGACGGCGCATCGGGGCGAGGGGGCGTGCCCGGCCCGATTGTGTGAAGACACGGGCGGGTTGAGGTGCCGCGTGTCCGTCGGTCGTGCGCCCCGGGCGGCGCCTGACGCGTGCCGGGCGGGGTACTGCGGCAGGATGGACACCATGCCGAACCGACTGGCGCACGAGACGTCCCCCTACCTCCTGCAGCACGCCGACAACCCCGTGGACTGGTGGCCCTGGTCGGCGGAGGCCTTCGAGGAGGCCCGCAAGCGGAACGTGCCCGTGCTGCTCAGCGTCGGCTACAGCAGCTGTCACTGGTGTCACGTCATGGCACACGAGTCCTTCGAGGACCAGCAGACCGCCGAGTACCTCAACGCGCATTTCGTGAGCGTGAAGGTCGACCGCGAGGAGCGCCCGGACGTCGACGCGGTCTACATGGAGGCCGTGCAGGCGGCGACCGGCCAGGGCGGCTGGCCCATGACCGTCTTCCTCACCCCGGACGCCGAGCCGTTCTACTTCGGCACGTACTTCCCGCCCGCCCCGCGCCAGGGCATGCCGTCCTTCCGGCAGGTGCTCCAGGGCGTCCACCAAGCGTGGGAGGAGCGGCGGGACGAGGTCGCCGAGGTCGCCGGGAAGATCGTCCGGGACCTGGCCGGGCGGGAGATCTCCTACGGCGACGCGCAGACGCCCGGCGAGCAGGAACTCGCGCAGGCGCTGCTCGCGCTCACCCGCGAGTACGACCCGCAGCGCGGCGGATTCGGCGGGGCGCCGAAGTTCCCGCCGTCCATGGTGCTGGAGTTCCTGCTGCGCCACCACGCGCGGACCGGTGCCGAGGGCGCCCTGCAGATGGCGCAGGACACCTGTGAGCGCATGGCCCGGGGTGGCATCTACGACCAGCTCGGCGGCGGCTTCGCCCGCTACTCCGTCGACCGCGACTGGATCGTGCCGCACTTCGAGAAGATGCTGTACGACAACGCGCTGCTGTGTCGGGTCTACGCCCACCTCTGGCGGGCCACCGGCTCGGAGCTGGCCCGCCGGGTCGCCCTGGAGACCGCCGACTTCATGGTGCGCGAACTGCGCACGGCCGAGGGCGGGTTCGCCTCCGCGCTGGACGCCGACAGCGACGACGGCACCGGCAAGCACGTCGAGGGCGCGTACTACGTGTGGACGCCG
Organism: Streptomyces africanus; assembly: GCF_030816955.1. Lineage (NCBI taxonomy): Bacteria > Bacillati > Actinomycetota > Actinomycetes > Kitasatosporales > Streptomycetaceae > Streptomyces > Streptomyces africanus. The sequence goes on from NZ_JAUSYP010000001.1 coordinate 5,583,489, forward strand.
GAGCAACTGCGCGAGGTGCTCGGGGAGCAGGACGCCGAGCTCGCGGTCCAGTACTTCGGGGTGACCGAGGAGGGCACGTTCGAGCACGGTCAGTCCGTCCTCCAACTGCCGCAGCAGGAGGGCGTGTTCGACGCTGACAAGATCGCCTCCGTCCGGGAGCGGCTGCTGGCGGCGCGGGCCGGGCGTCCCGCCCCGGGCCGGGACGACAAGGTCGTCGCCGCGTGGAACGGGCTCGCGATCGCCGCGCTCGCCGAGACCGGCGCGTACTTCGACCGGCCCGACCTCGTCGAGGCCGCCCTCGCCGCCGCCGACCTCCTCGTCCGGCTGCACCTCGACGAGCAGGCCCGGCTCACCCGCACCAGTAAGGACGGCCACGCCGGCGCCAACGCGGGTGTGCTGGAGGACTACGCCGATGTGGCGGAGGGCTTCCTGGCGCTGGCGTCCGTCACGGGGGAGGGCGTCTGGCTGGAGTTCGCCGGGTTCCTGCTCGACCACGTCCTGGCGCGTTTCACCGACGAGGAGTCGGGCGCGATGTTCGACACGGCCGCCGACGCCGAGCGGCTGATCCGCCGCCCGCAGGACCCGACCGACAACGCCGCCCCGTCCGGCTGGAGCGCGGCGGCGGGCGCCCTGCTGAGCTACGCCGCGCACACCGGGTCCGGGCCCCACCGCACCGCCGCCGAGAAGGCCCTCGGCGTCGTCAAGGCGCTCGGGCCGCGCGTGCCCCGCTTCATCGGCTGGGGGCTCGCCGCCGCCGAGGCCGCGCTGGACGGGCCGCGCGAGGTCGCGATCGTGGGGCCGTCCCTCGACCACGAGGGGACGAGGACCCTGCACCGCACGGCACTTCTCGGCACCGCGCCCGGCGCGGTCGTCGCCGTCGGCGCCCCCGGGAGCGACGAGTTCCCGCTGCTCGCGGACCGTCCGCTGGTCGGCGGTGAGCCGGCCGCGTACGTCTGCCGTAACTTCACGTGCGACGCCCCGACGACCGAGGCTGACAGGTTGCGTGCGGTGTTGAGCGACTGATGTCGGGAGCCAACGGCAACACGCTCTTTATGTGAACGGCCCCCAGGCTTCACAGTTCCCCCTTAATCTCTGCACAGTGCCGTGACGGGTGAGGTACTCCGTCACGACGGGGGGTTCTGGGATCTGGGGGGATCTGTTTGCTGACGCATGTCTTCATCGCTGCCGTTTCACTGGCCCTGTTCTGGATGGCGGCGTTCACCCTGTGGTGGCAGATGCACGCCTGGCGCACGCCGGAAGTGCTCGCCTCCACACGGTTCAGCAGTCCGGACGGGGACGAGCACGTCTCGTTCTCGCTGCTGCTGCCCGCACGGCACGAACAGGCGGTGCTGGACCACACGATCCAGCGGCTGCTGGAGTCGAGCCACACCGACTTCGAGATCATCGTGATCGTCGGGCACGACGACCCGGAGACCACCGCTGTGGCCGAGCAGGCCGCGGCGCGTGATCCACGGGTCCGGGTCATCGTCGACCGCCACGAGAAGAAGAACAAGCCGAAGGCCATGAACACGGCCCTGCCGCACTGCCGCGGCGACGTCGTCGGCGTCTTCGACGCGGAGGACCAGGTCCACCCCGAGCTCCTCGCCCACGTCGACCACGCCTTCCGCACCACCGGCGCGGACGTCGTCCAGGGCGGGGTGCAGCTGATCAACTTCCACTCCAGCTGGTACAGCCTGCGCAACTGCCTGGAGTACTTCTTCTGGTTCCGCTCACGGCTCCACCTGCACGCGCAGAAAGGATTCATCCCGCTCGGCGGCAACACCGTCTTCGTCCGCACCGGCGTGCTCAGGGAAGCCGGTGGCTGGGACCCGGACTGCCTCGCCGAGGACTGCGACCTGGGCGTGCGCCTGTCCAGCGTCGGCAAGAAGGTCGTCGTCGCCTACGACTCCGACATGGTGACCCGGGAGGAGACCCCGGGCTCGCTGATGTCCCTGCTGAAGCAGCGCACCCGCTGGAACCAGGGGTTCCTCCAGGTGTACCGGAAGAAGGACTGGAAGCAACTGCCCACCCTCGGGCAGCGGCTGCTCGCCCGCTACACCCTGATGACACCGTTCATGCAGGCCTTCACCGGCCTGATCATCCCGCTGAACGTGGCCATCGCGCTGTTCCTGGACGTCCCCGTGGGCATCGCCTTCATCACCTTCCTGCCGGCCGTCACGGCCCTGGTCACCTTCGTCTTCGAGATCGTCGGACTCCACGACTTCGGCAAGCAGTACGGACTGCGCGTGCGGTTCGCGCACTACCTGAAGCTGATCGTGGGCGGCCCCTTCTACCAGGTGCTGCTCGCCGGGGCGGCCGTCCGTGCCGTGTGGCGTGAGCAGCGCGGCCGACGCGACTGGGAGCTGACGACCCACGTCGGCGCCCATCTCGACGAGACCGCCGTGCCCCGGCAGGACGTCCCCGTGACCCGAGAGGACGTTCCCGCGTGACCTCCACCCTTCCCGCGGTGACCACCCCGAAGGTCCCCGCGCGGCGCCGGCCCGCGCCCCGCACCGGTGCGCACCGACGGCCGGAGCCGCCGAGCCGGCTGCGCTCCTCCCGGTCCGACCTGCTCCTGTGCGGTGTCCTCCTCGTGGCGATCCTCGTCGTGCAGGGCTGGAACATCGCCGACTACCCGGCCCTCAGCGACGACGAGGGCACCTACCTCGCCCAGGCCTGGTCGGTCCAGCAGGGCAACGGCCTCGCCCACTACACCTACTGGTACGACCACCCGCCGCTGGGCTGGATCCAGATCGCCGTGCTGACCTGGATCCCCGCGCTGATCAGCCCCGAGTCGATGACGGTGGGCACCATGCGCGCCGTGATGCTGGTGATCAGCGGCATCAGCGCGGTCCTCGTCTACGTCCTGGGCCGCCGCCTCGCCCTGCCCCGCTGGGCGGCCGGGCTCGGCATGGTGTTCTTCGGCCTCTCGCCGCTGGCGGTCGTCCTCCAGCGGGAGATCTTCCTCGACAACCTCGCGGTGATGTGGACGCTGCTGGCCTTCACGCTGGCCGCCTCCCCGAGCCGCCACCTCTGGCACCACTTCGGCGCGGGCATAGCGGCGGCGACGGCCGTCCTCACCAAGGAAACGATGCTCATCGTCCTGCCCGCCCTGTTCCTCACCATGTGGCGGCACAGCCACAAGGACACCCGCAAGTTCGCCCTCACCGGAGCCGTCACGGCCTGCGCCCTGATCGGCTTCTCGTATCCGCTGTTCGCCCTGCTCAAGGGCGAGCTGCTGCCGGGCACCGGGCACGTCTCCCTCTGGGACGGCGTCAAGTACCAGATGACCAGGCCCGGTTCGGGCTTCATCCTGGACCAGGGCTCCGGCTCCTGGGGCGTGCTCCAGTCGTGGCTGTACTACGACCGGATCCTGCCGCTGGGCGGCCTCGCGGGCGCCCTGCTGCTCCTCGTCACCTGGCGCTGGTCCGTCACCGCCCGGGCCCTGGCCGGACCGGCCCTGGCCGTCGCGATCTTCGCCGCGCTGGCCCTGCGCCCGAACGGCTACCTGCCCGCGATGTACGTCATCCAGGCCCTGCCGTTCCTCGCGCTGGTCCTCGCCGGAGGAACCGCCTCCGTCGCCCACGGGGTGCTGAGCCGCTGGCGCTCCGAGGCGGAGAAACGGTACGTCAGCGTAGGCCGGTACACCCTCGCCACGGTCCTCGCCCTCGCCGCCGGCGCCTACGTCGTACCGCACTGGTACGACGGCGCCCGCACGGCCGTCACCACCGACGCCAACGCTCCCTACCAGGCCGCCTCCACGTGGCTGGCCACCGAGGTCGAGAACCCGGAGCGCACCCGGGTGCTGGTCGACGACGCCCTCTGGCTCGACCTCGTGCACCACGGCTACCGGCCGGGCCTCGGCGTCATCTGGTTCTACAAGGCCGACCTCGACCCGGCGGTGACGAAGACGATGCCGCGCGGCTGGAAGGACCTGGACTACGTCGTCGCCTCGCCGACCGTGCGGCGCGACGCGGCCGACCTGCCCAACGTCAAGGCCGCCATGGAGCACTCCGACCCGGTCGCCACCTTCGGCACCGGCGAGGACCGCATCGAGATCCGCCAGATCCAGACGTCCGCCGGAGGCGCGCGATGAGCCAGGAGTCCACCGTCCCCGGAGAGGTCGTCGAGACCGCCGATATCCCCGAACCGGGCGCCGTCACCATCGTCGTACCGACGTTCAACGAGTCGGCGAACGTACGGCAGCTGCTGCACCAGATCACCGAGGCCGTACCCGCCCGGCTGCCCTGCGAGGTCCTGTTCGTCGACGACTCCACCGACGACACGCCCGAGGTCATCCAGAAGGCGGCACAGGACTGCCCCTTCCCGGTGACCGTCCTGCACCGCCAGGAGCCGGTGGGCGGGCTCGGCGGCGCGGTCGTCGAGGGACTCAAGGCGGCCACGTCCGACTGGATCGTCGTCATGGACGGCGACTGCCAGCACCCGCCGTCCCTCGTGCCCGACCTGGTCGCCACGGGCGAGCGGGCGAACGCCGGGCTGGTCGTCGCCTCCCGGTACATCAAGGGCGGCAGCCGGGCCGGGCTCGCGGGCAGCTACCGCGTGGCCGTCTCGCGCGGGGCGACCTGGCTGACCAAGGCGCTGTTCCCGCGCCGGCTGAGCGGCATCAGCGACCCGATGAGCGGCTTCTTCGCGATCCGCCGCAGCGCGGTCACGGCCGAGGTGCTCCAGCCGCTCGGCTACAAGATCCTCCTCGAACTCGCCGTCCGCAGCCGCCCGCGCCGGGTCACCGAGGTGCCCTTCGTCTTCCAGGACCGGTTCGCCGGGGAGTCCAAGTCGACCGCCCAGGAGGGCCTGCGGTTCCTGCGCCACCTGGCCGGGCTGCGCGCCGCCTCGCCGGTCGCGCGCATGGTCGGCTTCGGCCTGATCGGGCTCACCGGCTTCCTGCCGAACCTGCTGGGCCTGTGGGCGCTGACCGCCGTCGGCATGCACTACGTACCGGCGGAGGTCCTCGCCAACCAGCTCGGCGTCGCCTGGAACTTCCTGCTCATCGAGCACCTGCTGTTCCGCGAGCGGCGCCGGCACCGGCGCTGGTGGGACCGGGCGGGCCGGTTCGCGCTGCTCGCCAACGCGGATCTTGTGCTGCGCATCCCGCTGATCGCCCTGTTCGTCCACCAGTTCCACCTGGGCGTGCTGTCGGCCACCGCGCTCGCGCTGGTGACGACGTTCGTCCTGCGCTTCGCCGGGACCGAAGCGCTGGTCTACCTGCCGCGCCGGTCCGGTGAGAAGCCCGTGCGCGACGGCCGAACCGCGAGGAGAGGCATGTGAACACGTACCGGAGAAGAACCGCACTCGTCGCCGTGGGCGCGCTCACGGCCGGCCTCCTGCTGACCGCGCCCCAGCCCGCCTCCGCCGCCAACCTCATCAGGAACCCGGGCTTCGAGACGGCGGGCGCCGGCGACATGCCGTACTGCTGGGAGAAGTCCGGCTGGGGCGACAACGACTTCGCCTTCACCACCACGCCCGACGCGCACACCGGCTCCAAGGCCATGAAGGTCGAGCTGACCCGCCGCGTCGACGGCGACCGCAAGGCCCTGATCACCGAGTCCGCCGAGTGCGCGCCGGTGGTGACGCCGGGCAGACAGTACGACCTCGGGCTCTGGTACAAGACGACCACCCCGGACGCCTCGGTCACCCTCTTCCGGCACGACACGACCGCCGGCTGGCAGTACTGGACCGACCTCAAGACGCTGGAGATGGCCGGCACCTGGACCGAGGCCACGGTCCGCACCCCCGAGGTCCCGGCCGGCACCGACCGCATCTCCTGGGGCGTCTCCGTCTACGGCACCGGCTCGGCCACGACCGACGACTACACGATGGAGCAGGTCGCCGCCCCGGTCCCGCCGCCGGAGTGCACCGGCACGGCCGAGCAGTGCGCGAACGGCAAATGGGACGTACTGCCCACGAAGAACCCGGTCCGTTCCATGCACTCCGTCGTCCTCAACAACGGCAAGGTGCTGCTGATCGCGGGCTCGGGCAACAACGAGTCGATGTTCAGGGCCGGCACCTTCACCTCGGCGGTGTACGACCCGCAGAAGGGCACCTACAAGGTCATCCCCACGCCGAAGGACATGTTCTGCGCCGGCCATGTGCAGCTCCAGGACGGGCGCGTGCTGGTGATGAGCGGCAACAAGGCGTACCCGGTGCCGGGCGGACACGGCTACGAGGGCTTCAAGGACTCGTACGTCTTCGACCCGGAGACCGAGACCTACTCCAGGACCAACGACATGAACGACGGCCACTGGTACCCGTCGGCCACGATCCTCGGCAACGGTGACGTCATCTCCTTCGGCGGCCTGCGCGAGGACTCTAGCGGCTCGGTCACCGCCGAGCTGTTCTCCGAGGCCGAGCAGCAGTGGCAGCCGCTGTGGAAGGTCAACCAGACCTGGTCGTACTGGGGCCTGTACCCGTCGATGATCCTCATGCAGGACGGCCGCCTGTTCTACTCGGGCAGCCACGTCTTCGGCAACAACATCCCCGGCACCGGCTCGGCGATCTACGACTACGCCGCCAACACCATCACCCAGGTCCCCGGCCTCCAGAAGAAGGACGAGCGCGACCAGTCGGCCAGCGTGCTGCTGCCCCCGGCGCAGGACCAGAAGGTCCTCACCCTCGGCGGCGGCAACATCGACTCCAACCCGGAGGCGAACCGCCTGACCGACATCATCGACCTCAAGCGGCCCGACCCGTCCTACGCGGCCGGGCCGCCGATCCCGCAGGGCACGGTCGACCTCGGCGACGGGCCCGTCCCGCAGACCGGCGACCAGGGCAAGATGTACGTCTCCGCCGTGCTCCTGCCCGACGGCAAGGTGCTGGAGACGGGCGGGGCGCTGCACAACCGCGCCAACCCGGTCTTCGAGACGTCGGTCTTCGACCCCGAGTCGGAGACCTTCGACCCGGTGGCCGTCGACCCCGAGGCGCGCGGCTACCACTCCTCGGCGTTCCTGCTGCCCGACGGCCGCGTGATGACCACCGGCGACAACCCGGGCAACGGCTCCTGGAACCACGACGTGTCGGTCTACAGCCCGCCCTACCTGTTCAAGGGCCCGCGCCCCTCGATCACCTCGGTGATCGACACCGAGTGGAACTACGGCGACACCCAGCGGATCACCGTCGACCGGCCCATCGCCAAGGCCGAGCTGATCCGCCCGGCCGCCGTCACGCACTCCTCGGACCCGAACCAGCGGTTCGTGGACCTGCCGCTGTCCGTCGACGGCGGCAACGTCGACCTGAACGTGACGAGCAACCCCAACCTGGCCCCGCCCGGCTGGTACATGCTCTTCGCGGTGGACGCGAACGGGGTGCCGTCGGTGGCGAAGTGGGTCCACCTCCAGGGGCCCCGGGCCCTCAAGGCGACGGACGCGTCGGCGCATGTCCACGACTTCGCGGACGCGCCGGAGGGCAAGGTCACGGGACCCGGCAAGAAGCGCACGTCACAGAAGGTCAGCCCGGCGATCTCCGGGTGCGACCGCCACTACGGCTCGATCAACGTCTGCGTGCCGACCGACTTCCCGGCGGAGGTGAGGAAGACGACGGCGGCCCGCTGCGCGTGGCTGAAGGCGAACGACTACGGCCGTCTGAAGGTGAACGGCAAGGATGATCCGCTCGGGCTGGACCGCGACAGGGACGGCATCACCTGCGGCAAGAAGGACCTGACCAGGCGTTAGACGCCCTCCAAGGGGCGCGGGGAACTGCGCGACCAGCCACGAACGGCCCGCAGTTCCCCGTGGCGCCCCACCGTCAACGGCGCTCCGACCGAAGTGCCATCGCCCGCTCCACGATCGCTTCCAGCTGCTCGTGATGCGCGCCCTTCCAGTACGCCCGGCCGCACTCCGTGCACTGCGCGAACACGTCGTACGTGGCGTGCGTCCCGTGCTTGAGCTGGTCGGCGACCTCGTCCTTGGTCGCCTTGCGGAGCCCCCCGTTGCAGGCCGTGCACCGCGTCCAGGGCCGCAGCTCGGGCTGGAACCGGTCCAGGACGTCCCGAAGCTGCTCCTCCGGCCGGGTGCTGTAGACGAACGCCCCCGCCCACAGCTCACGCCTGCGCAGCAAGCCCCGGTCGCGGCTCAGCATGACCCGCTGTTCCGCCGCCGAACGAGCGGCCAGCGCCGGGTCGCCGATGTCGGTCGACTCGTAGGCCGTGTCCACGCCCAGCAGCCGCAGCCGCCGGGCCAGCGTGCCGAGGTGCACGTCGAGGAGGAACCGCAGGGGCGCGCCCGGCACTCGCTGGGGGCGGGCGACGGTCCGGACCGTCACCGACTCGCCGGCCGCCGGGACGTGCGAGACGGGCACCTCGCGGCCGTCCACGACCAGGGCGCCCACCTCGGTCAGCGGCACACCCAGCGACTCGACGACGTGGCCCAGACTGGAGAGGCCGTCCGTGGTGGCCCGCAGGGTGCCCGACCGCCGGGCCTGGGGGAGGAACACGTGCAGCTCGGGGGCGAACTCGACGTGGATCTCGGGACCGTTCACCCGGTCAGGATGTCACGGCGGCGGGCGCCGGCTTCAGCGTTTTCCGGTCGGCAGGCCGTGTTCCAGGACGTCCAGGGCACGGTCCACCAGTCCCCGGACGTCGTCCCGGTGGCCGGTCTCGGCCCAGTAGTGGGACACCTCCGTCAGCCCGCCCATCACGGACATGGCGAAGACCCGTAGCTCCAGGCTGTCGGGGTCCAGTCCGGACCGCTCGGCGAGGGCCTCGCGGAGCAGCCGGCCGGTCGCCGCCATGCTCTGAGTCATACGGGCACGGACGGCGGGGACCTCGACCCCGAGCCGGGCCCGCAGCCGGGTCACCTCGGGTTCCTCGGCGAGGCTCCGGTCGAGGGCCGTGCGCATCACATGCCGCAGGACGTCCGCCCACGACTCGTCCTCGGGCCGGGCCCGCAGCTCCGCCGGCATCACCGGGTGCCACTCGTCGGTGATGACGATGTCCTCCTTGGCCGGGAAGTACCGGAAGACGGTCGACGGCGACACCTCGGCCCGGTCGGCGATCTGCTCGATCGTCGTGGCGTCGTAGCCCTGCTCCTCGATCAGCGCGTAGGTCGCGGCGCGGATCGCCTGGCGGGTCCTGATCTTCTTCCGCTCCCGGAGTCCCAGCGGGGGCCGGTCGGCGGGGGTGACATCAGCCATGAATCGACAGTAACTGTCAATCATTACCCATTGTCACTACCCGTGCTGGTACGCCACCAGCGAGATCCCCACGTAGTGCGCGATGAAGGCCGCCAGGGTGAAGGAGTGGAACACCTCGTGGAAGCCGAACCAGCGCGGTGACGGGTTGGGCTTCTTGATCCCGTAGATCACGCCGCCCGCGCTGTAGAGCACGCCGCCGACGATGACGAGGACGAGGACGGCGACGCCGCCGGTCCGCATGAAGTCCGGCAGGTAGAAGACGGCCGCCCAGCCCATCGCGATGTAGCACGGCGTATAGAGCCAGCGCGGGGCGCCGACCCAGAAGACGCGGAAGAGGATGCCGGCCGCCGCCGCGGCCCAGATGCCCCACAGCAGCCACCGGCCCTTGGCGCCCGGCAGCAGCAGCATGGTCAGCGGCGTGTAGGTGCCCGCGATGATCAGGAAGATGTTGGCGTGATCCAGGCGGCGCAGAACGCCGTCCATGCGGGGGCTCCAGTCGCCCCGGTGGTACAGCGCGCTCACACCGAACAGCAGGCACGCCGTCAGGGCGAAGATCCCGCACGCGATGCGCCCTCTGGTCGAGTCGGCCAGGGCGGTCAGCACCAGGCCCGCGACGAGAACCGCCGGGAACATGCCGAGGTGCAGCCACCCGCGCAGCTTGGGCTTGACCGGGTGCGGCAGGGAGAGCGCCGTCGGACCACGGCCGTCGGCCGGCGTGTCCGTAGGCGCGTCGGAGGCGAACGCAGTCATGGCCGAATGGTAGCTACGGAACCGTAAGTGACCCATCAGTCGGGTCGATTGGCCGATGAAGAGTGGCCATCCTCTCACCGTGGCCGAACGATGGTTACGCAAACGGACGGTCAGGTGAACCCAACGTGCATGTAAAGGGGTGCGAGAAACCGTGGCGATCCTCACGTTGCTCACCTGTGCGCTCCTCTGGACAGATGGGCGCGGGCGTCGGATGATCAAATGAGTGCGGTCGGCACCGGATGAGCGCCAAGTTGCACCGTGAAGCATCCGGGTCGCAGCCCCCACGGGGCCTCCACATCAAAAAAATCCCTCATTTAGGAGCAATCGTGGCGCGCGACATCGCGGCTCCCACCGTCCCCACCACCCATCAGGGCCTGATCTCGTGGGTCAACGAGATCGCCGAGCTGACCCAGCCGGACAACGTGGTCTGGTGTGACGGATCCGAGGCCGAGTACGAGCGGCTGTGCGAGGAGCTCGTCCAGAAGGGCACCTTCCGCAAACTCGACCCGATCAAGCGCCCCCACTCCTACTACGCGGCCTCCGACCCCACCGACGTCGCCCGCGTGGAGGACCGGACGTTCATCTGCTCCGAGAAGGAGGCGGACGCCGGCCCGACCAACCACTGGAAGGCCCCCGCCGAGATGCGGGAGATCTTCCAGGGCTCCGGGGGCCAGGGCGGCCTGTTCCGCGGCTCGATGCGCGGCCGGACCATGTACGTGGTGCCGTTCTGCATGGGCCCGCTCGGCTCCCCGCTGTCCGCGCTCGGCGTCGAGATCACCGACTCGGCGTACGTCGCCGTCTCCATGCGCACGATGACGCGCATGGGCCAGGCGGTGCTCGACGAGCTCGGCTCCGACGGCTTCTTCGTCAAGGCCGTGCACACCCTGGGCGCCCCGCTGGAGCCCGGCCAGGAGGACGTCCCCTGGCCCTGCAACACGACCAAGTACATCTCGCACTTCCCCGAGGACCGCGAGATCTGGTCCTACGGCTCCGGCTACGGCGGCAACGCCCTGCTCGGCAAGAAGTGCTACGCCCTGCGCATCGCCTCCGTGATGGCGCGCGACGAGGGCTGGCTGGCCGAGCACATGCTGGTCCTGAAGCTCACCCCGCCGCGCGGCGAGTCCAAGTACGTGGCGGCGGCCTTCCCGAGCGCCTGCGGCAAGACCAACCTCGCCATGCTGGAGCCGACCATCCCCGGCTGGACCGTCGAGACCATCGGCGACGACATCGCCTGGATGCGCTTCGGCGAGGACGGCCGGCTGTACGCCATCAACCCCGAGGCGGGCTTCTTCGGTGTCGCGCCCGGCACCGGCGAGCACACCAACGCCAACGCGATGAAGACGCTGTGGGGCAACGCGGTCTTCACCAACGTCGCGCTGACGGACGACGGCGACGTCTGGTGGGAGGGCATGACCGAGGAGCCCCCGGCCCACCTCACCGACTGGAAGGGCAACGACTGGACGCCCGGTTCGCAGACGCCGGCCGCGCACCCGAACGCCCGCTTCACCGTCCCCGCCGCCCAGTGCCCGATCATCGCGCCGGAGTGGGAGGACCCGAAGGGCGTGCCGATCTCGGCGATCCTCTTCGGCGGCCGCCGCGCCACCGCCGTACCGCTGGTGACGGAGTCCTTCGACTGGAACCACGGCGTCTTCCTCGGCGCCAACGTCGCCTCCGAGAAGACCGCCGCCGCCGAGGGCAAGGTCGGCGAACTGCGCCGCGACCCGTTCGCGATGCTGCCGTTCTGCGGCTACAACATGGGCGACTACATGGCCCACTGGATCGACGTGGCCAAGGACAAGGACCAGTCCAAGCTGCCGAAGATCTACTACGTCAACTGGTTCCGCAAGGACGACGACGGCAAGTTCGTCTGGCCCGGCTTCGGTGAGAACTCCCGCGTCCTGAAGTGGATCGTGGAGCGCCTGGAGGGCACGGCCGAGGGCGTCGAGACGCCGATCGGCATCCTGCCGACCAAGGACGCCCTCGACACAGGCGGCCTGGAACTGGCCGACTCCGACCTCGACTTCCTGCTCACCGTCGACAAGGAGGTCTGGCGCGAGGAGGCCGCCCTGGTCCCCGAGCACCTCAACACCTTCGGCGAGCACACGCCCAAGGAGCTGTGGGACGAGTACCGCGCGCTGGTGCAGCGCCTGGGCTGAGACGGCCCTCCACCGACGCCGCGGCCGGCTCCGATCGTGCCCTGACCAGCAACATCGTCACGGTCGGCCGCGGTGACAGCACCACAGGAGGCAGGGGTCCGCACAACGGCGTGCGGGCCCCTGCCTTTCGCCGTTCCGTCGCGCCCCCTTGCTCACGGGATCTTCACGCCTGTTTCATGCTCTCTCCGGGTGTCTCACCGGTCCCGGTGAGGCCACGACAGCCTGAGGGGCGTCCGGCCACCGACGTCACCCACACCGTGACGGTCGGCAAGCCGCCCGCCTCGATCGCGCTCACCGCACCCGAGGACGCGAGCATGTCCGGCGGCATCGAGATCACCGGCACGTTCACCGCCCAGGGCAAGGCGCTGCCCGAGCGGGCCGTGCTCAAGGTCGTGCGCGAGGACCGTCTCGGCGCGGGCACGCTGTCGTCGGTGACCGTCGCCGCGGACGGCACGTTCATGTGCCCTGAAGGGGCGCGGGGCTGTATCGGTGTGCGGCTCCCCCGCGTGGGCGCGACCAGCCCCACTCGACCCGCACAAGCCCACAGCCGGGAACCACAACGGCGATAACCGGCTCACGCCAACGCAGTGCTGGGGCACCCGGTCCGCGCGTCGCTGCGGGAGCGCGCGGACCGGGGCCGTCAAAGAGAGCCCCGCGGGGCTCAGCGGGACGCGAGTTCGCGCGGCTCCAGAGCCGCGGCGTGCGCGTCCATCCGCTCGGCGGACAGGATGGCGGCCGCCGTGTCGGCACGGGAGGCGGCGACGACCAGCGCGCGGCCCGCCAGCGCGTGCGCCCGCCGGTGCAGGGCCGCCGTGCCGCGCTCGCGCCGGGTGCCGCTCATCGGCGCGCGGACCGGCGTGCGCCCTCCCCGCAGCCGGCCCACCTGCTCTGCGAGCCGCTCCGCCGCGGTGTCCAGGTCGGTCGAGGTCTCCGTCGCTCGCAGCTCGTCCGTGACGGCGAGCAGGGCGGCGAGATGGCCCGCGAGCTGGATGTCCAGCTCTTCCTCGCGGGAACGGTGGGGAAAGTCGGGGGCGGGGCCGTCCGCCGTGCTGTGGACCGACTTGGTGCGGATCGGTTCGTACATGGGAGGGCCTCCTGAGTGCTTCCAGGAAGCCATCCTAGCTTAGATTTCGTCTAAAGTTGAGTTGTTCACAAAGTCGGACCGGTCGCACACATACGGTGAGCGGCGCGTCCGGTCAGGCCTGGCTGTAGCCGTCCAGGAAGTGCCCGATCCGGCCCACCGCGTCCCGCAGGTCGCCGACCGTCGGCAGGGTCACCACCCGGAAGTGGTCCGGTTCCGGCCAGTTGAAGCCCGTGCCCTGAACGACCATGATCTTCTCGCGCCGGAGCAGGTCCAGGACCATCCGCCGGTCGTCCTTGATCTTGAAGACCTTGGGGTCGAGACGCGGGAAGAGATACAGCGCCCCCTTCGGCTTCACGCAGGTCACGCCCGGGATCTGGGTCAGCAGCTCGTAGGCGACGTCCCGCTGCTCGCGCAGCCGGCCGCCCGGCAGCACGAGGTCGTTGATCGTCTGGCGTCCGCTGAGCGCCGCGACGACGCCGTGCTGTCCCGGCATGTTCGCGCACAGCCGCATGTTCGCCAGGATCGTCAGGCCCTCGATGTAGGAGTCGGCGTGCGCGCGGGGCCCGGAGATGGACATCCAGCCCACCCGGTAGCCGGCCACCCGGTACGCCTTCGACATGCCGTTGAAGGTGAGGGTCAGCAGGTCGGGGGCGACGGCGGCGGTCGGGGTGTGCGTGGCGCCGTCGTAGAGGATCTTGTCGTAGATCTCGTCCGAGCAGACCAGCAGGTTGTGGCGGCGGGCGATGTCGGTGAGCCCCTTGATCATCGCTTCGTCGTAGACGGCCCCGGTCGGGTTGTTGGGGTTGATGATCACGAGCGCCTTGGTGCGGTCGGTGACCTTGCGCTCGACGTCGGCCAGGTCCGGCATCCAGTCGGCCTGCTCGTCGCACCGGTAGTGCACGGCGGTGCCGCCGGACAGGGAGACGGCGGCGGTCCACAGCGGATAGTCCGGAGCGGGCACGAGCACCTCGTCCCCGTCGTCCAGCAGGCCCTGCATCGCCATCACGATCAGCTCGGAGACGCCGTTGCCGATGAAGACGTGCTCGACGTCCGTCTCGATGCCGAGGGTCTGGTTGTGCATCACGACCGCGCGACGGGCGGCCAGCAGGCCCTTGGCGTCTCCGTACCCGTGCGCCGAGGACACGTTCCGGAGGACGTCCTCCAGGATCTCGGGCGGACACTCGAAGCCGAACGCGGCCGGGTTGCCGGTGTTCAGCTTGAGGATGCGGTGACCGGCGGCTTCCAGCCGCATCGCCTCCTCGAGCACCGGGCCCCGGATCTCGTAACAGACGTTGGCGAGCTTGGTCGACTGGATCACCTGCATGTCTGGGAGCTTACGGCGCGGTAATGCGCCACGGGTCGTGTTTTCCGCCACGTGAGACGCGGCGCTTTGGGTGGATATCGCCCGCGCGCTGTCCCACCAGCACCATCGGCACCTAGAATGCGCCGCCATGTCCAGGCCATCCGAATACGCCGACGGAGCGACGGACGGCGCCTGCCAGGGGCCGCCGAACGTGTACCTGCCGCAGGCCGACCAGCCACCGGCCTACGACGCGTACACCGATCCGGCGGCGGCGCACGGCTGGCAGGACGCGTACGACCCCGCGGACGGCCAGGACGCCGCGCGGGGCACCGGCGAAATGCCGGACATGGGCGACACGCGCGAACTGCCGCCGGTGCCGGTGCCGGTGCACGGCCGTGCCGGTGCGGGCCGCCACTCCCGCCGGAGGCCAGCGCCGTGGCGTGCCCGCCGCGCGGCGGTCGCCGTCGGAGCCGTGGGCGCCGTGTCGGCGGCCGCGCTGATAGCCGGTCTCGGCTTCTCGGACGCGCCCTCCGGAGGGACCCGTGAGGGTCGCGGCGGCCGGACGGGTCCGACCGCCGGAAAGTCGCCGACGGTGCCGTCGACCGGTACCGGCCGGACACCGATCCCCGGGACCCCCCTCGTCGGCCGGCCGGCGAACAGTGACGAGCCGTCCGGGCCGGCGTCCGCGAGCCCGTCCACGGCGGTGAACCCCACCCCGTCCGAGTCCGGGCCGGACGCCCCGAGTCCCTCGGCCGGCACGCCCACGGCCGGCACCCCGACGACCTCCGCTCCCGCCGTCACCGCCACGCCCCCCGGCCGAAGCGACGGAAAGCCCGGACACGGCCCCGGCGGCACGAAGGGCCCCAAGTAGACAGGGACGGGGGAGCGGATGCCACGCCGGCCGGTCGAGGGCCGGAGCCTCGGTAGCCGCCGGCAGCGCATCAATGGCCTCGTCAGCGTCCGCGAGCAGCTCCTCGACGGTCTGTCCGACCTCAACCGAAGCCCGGACAAGGTCCCGGCGGTACCACGGACCCCAAGTAATCCGACCGCCAAGGCCGTTGAGTAGGGTCAGGCCGGACGGGCAGCTCCATCGCGCGGAACAACTCCTTGCCCCACCCGCCTTGCGACGATCACAATGCACATGACAACAGTGCAGGCGGCCGGAAGATTTCCGGCCGCCTCCGTCGCAAGAGGGGACCCCCCATGAGAAAACCTCTCGCAGCCGCGTTCTGCGCCCTGGCGATAGCCGGCGCCGGCGCGGCTCCCGCGACCGCTGCCGATGCCGCCCCCACGGGCGTCGGCAAGGCCGCGGACACGGGCGCGGTCACGTCCGCCGTCTCGGACGTGGTCACGTCCGCAGCGGACACCGTGTCCGGCATCACCAACCCGGCGCCCAAGGGCGTGAACTTCGCCGGCACGGTCGCGCTCAGCAACTGCTCCGGCTCCGTCGTGCGCATGCCGGACTCCGAGGCCGACGACCCGGCGCTGGTGATGACCAACGGACACTGCCTGGAGTCCGGTTTCCCCGGCCCCGGCGAGGTCCAGGTCGACAAGGCGTCAAGCCGCACCTTCAGCCTGCTCAACGCCTCCGGCTCGCGCGTGGCGACCCTGCGCGCCGCCAAGCTCGCGTACGCCACGATGACCGACACGGACGTCGCGTTCTACCAACTCACCACCAGCTACGCGAAGATCAAGAGCTCGTACGGCATCAGCCCGCTGACGCTGAACGACACGCACCCGGTCGCCGGCACCGCCATCAGCATCCCCTCCGGCTACTGGAAGCGCATCTACAGCTGCGACATCGACGGGTTCGCGCCCACCCTGAAGGAGGGCGACTGGACCTGGAAGGACTCGGTCCGTTACACCTCCGCCTGCAACACCATCGGCGGCACCTCCGGCTCGCCCGTCGTCGACCAGGCCAGCGGCAAGGTCGTCGCCATCAACAACACCGGCAACGAGGACGGCGAGCGCTGCACGGTGAACAACCCCTGTGAGGTCGACGCGAGCGGCAACGTGACCGTGCGCAAGGGCATCAACTACGCCCAGGAGACCTACCAGATCCCGTCCTGCTTCGGCATCGACAACAAGCTCGACCTGAGCGCGAGCGGCTGCACCCTGCCCAAGCCGTAAGGCGAGGGCGGGTGGTCCCCGGGTCGGGCGGTCACGCGGGAGTCCTGCGGATCGCCCGGCCCGCCAGGGCGTCCGTGCGACGCCCGTCCTCGATCACGAACCGCCCGTCGACCAGCACGTACGGGATGCCCGTCGGGAGCACGCGCGGCTCGGCGAAGCTCGATCCCGCCGCCACCGTCACCGGGTCGAAGAGCACCAGGTCGGCGACGTACCCCTCGCGCACCAGGCCCCGGTCCGGCAGCCGGAGCCGGGCCGCCGGGCGCGAGGTGAGGTGCGCGACGCACTCCTCCAGCGACAGCACCCCCAACTCCCGCACGTAGTGCCCGAGATAGTGCGGGAACGTGCCGTACGCGCGCGGGTGCGGCTTGGCGCCCTGGAGGATGCCGTCCGAGCCGCCGGTGTGCACCCGGTGGCGCATGATCGCCCGGACGTTCTCCTCGTGGCCGACGTGCTGGAGGATCGTCGGCGCCAGCCGGTCGGCCAGCAGCAGCCCGCGCGCGGTCACCCAGGGGGCCTCGCCCCGCCGGTCCGCCGACTCCTGGACCGTCCGGCCGACGAAATCGGCCAGGGCCGGGTCGCCCACGCCCGAGATCTCGATCGTGTCCCACTCGATGGGCACGCCGTGGCAGCCGTCCGAGCCGGTGACCTCCAGGTCGTGGCGGATCCGCTCGGCCGTCTCCTCGTCCGCGAGCCGCCTGATGACCTGCTCGGGGCCGCCCTCGCTCGCCCAGCTCGGCAGCATGGCCGCCAGCGTCGTACAGCCCGGTGTGTAGGGGTAGGTGTCGAGGCTGATGTCGGCCCCGGCCGCCAGCGCCTCGTCCAGCAGGGCCAGCAGCTCGGGCGCCCGGCCCTTGTTCACGCCGAAGTTCATGGTGGCGTGGGCGAGATGCAGGGGGCAGCCCGCCTCCCGGGTCAGCGCGACCATCTCCCGGTACGCCTCCAGGGCGCCCGCGCCGTAGGAGCGGTGGTGCGGGCAGTAGTAGCCGCCGTACGACGCCACCACCCGGCACAGCTCGGTCAGTTCGGCGTCCTTCGCGTACATGCCGGGCGTGTACGTCAGCCCCGACGACATGCCGACGGCGCCCTGCTCCATGCCCTCGGCGACCAACCGCCGCATCCGGTCCAGCTCCCGCGGGGTGGCCTCCCGGTCCTCCCAGCCGACGGCGAGCGCGCGGACCGTGCCCTGGGGGACGAGATAGGCCGCGTTGACGGCGATCCCGCGGTCGAGCCGGTCCAGGTACTCGCCCACCGTCCGCCAGTCGACGTCGATGTCGTCGCCGGGGCCGTTCCACCCGGCGATCGCCTGCCGCACCTCGTCGAGCGTGCGGTCGTCGACCGGCGCGTACGACAGCCCGTCCTGGCCGATGACCTCCAGCGTGACCCCCTGCGCGGCCTTGGCGCTGTGGTCGGGGTCGCGCAGCAGGGCCAGGTCGCTGTGGGCGTGCATGTCGACGAAGCCGGGGGACAGGACCAGGCCCTCGGCGTCCAGCTCCCGGCGTGCCTTCGGCCGCTGGCAGCCGGCCGCGGCCGCCTCCTTGACGATGGACACGATCCGGCCGCCGTCGACCACGACATCGGCCCGGTAGGAGTCCGCGCCGGAGCCGTCGACGACGTCCGCGTCCCGGATGACGAGCTCTTCCATCGCTTCCGGCCTCCTAGAAGAACGTACGGATGTAGTCGACGACCGTGCCGTCCGCCTCGGCGACCGGGATCAGCGGCCACTTGTCGAACGACGTGCACGGATGGGACAGCCCCAGACCGACCCAGTCGCCCACCTCCAGGTCCGCCTCCGGCGTGGTGCTCAGCCAGGCGTGCTGGTCCGACAGGGCCGTCACCGACACGCCGGTCGCCGGACGCTCGGCGCCGTCCCGGCGGATCACCTGGGCGAAGGGCAGGTCGAGGTCGTAGGCCGCGTCCCGCTTGCCCGCGTTGACGAAGGCCTGCCCGGCGGAAGGCCGCGACACCACCTGCGTCCACAGCCGGAACGCGGGCTCCAGGGCGCCCTCCTCGGGTACCCGGTTGAACGGGGTCAGCTTGCGGTAGTGGCCGTCGTCGTGCGAGACATAGGCGCCCGAGCGCAGCAACTTCAGGACCGGCCGGGAGAGTTCGGGGATCTCCGCGAAGACGTCGGCGACCGCGTCGAACCAGGCGCTGCCGCCCGCGCTGACGACGATCTCGTCCGCGTCCGTGAAGCGCCCCGCCTTGTCGAAGTCGGTGGCGAGCGCGACCAGCCGCCGCAGCCACGCCGTCACCCGCTCCGGGTCCGCCTTCGGCACCTCGCCCTCGTAGCCCGCGACGCCGACGAGCCGCAGGGACCGCGCGCCCGCCACCGCGTCCGCGACCGCCGCGCACTCCGCCTCCGTCCGCACACCGGTACGGGCGCCTTCCCCGGCCGCGAGTTCGACGACGACGTCCAGCGGGCGCCGGGCACCGCTCAGCGCGGCGTCCATCAGCTCCACCCCGCGCACCGAGTCGACGTAACAGACGAAGCGGAACTCCGGGTCGGCGTCGAGCCCGGCGGAGATCCAGCGCAGGGCCGCCGCGTCGACCAGCTCGTTCGCCAGGAACACGCGCCGGGTCCCGAACGCGCGCGCCACCCGCACCTGGTGCGGCACCGCCAGCGTGATGCCCCACGCCCCGTGCTCGATCTGCCGCTGGAACAGCTGCGGCGCCATGGACGTCTTGCCGTGCGGCGCGAAGGCCAGGCCGTGCCGGTCCGCGTAGGTCTCCATCAGCTTCAGATTGTGCTCCAGGCGCTCGGCGGACAGCGCGAGCACGGGCGTGGCGAAGCCGCCGGTGAACAGGTTCCGGCGCTGGGCGGCCAGCTCGCCCACGGTCAGGCCGTCGGCGTCCGGCGGGAGGCCCTTGAACCGGTGGTCGACGCGCTCGGCGGCGAGCCGGGCGAGGGACTCGGTGGCGGAATCGGCTGTCATGGAGCCTCCCTGATCAGCGGTGTTGCACACACTGCAACCTTCATTGCGTATATCGCTCAACGCTGTCTAACATCTCGGCCACCGCCGGTCAATGGAACCGCCACCGGCCGACCCGACCAGGAGCTACGAGCATCGTGACCCCCACCGGACCCCGCAACGCCCCCGACGTCGTGGACGTCGTCGCGCTCGGCGAGTCCATGGTCACGTTCCTGCCGTCCCGGCCGGGGCGGCTCGCCGACGTCCCCTCCTTCGACCGGGGCATCGGCGGCGCGGAGTCCAACACGGCGTGCGTGCTGGCCGCCGCCGGGCACTCCGCGCGGTGGGTCAGCCGGGTGGGGGACGACCCGTTCGGCGACCATCTGGTCGAGGCGATCGGCGCATACGGGGTCGACGTGGCCCACGTCCGGCGCGACCCCGCCCGCCCCACCGGCATCTACTTCCGCACCGCCGGGGACCGGGCCACCGACGCGCACGAGGTGGCGTACTACCGGGCCGGTTCCGCGGCCTCGGCGATGTCGGCGGGCAATGTGGACCTGGGCGCGGTCCGCGCCGGCCGCGTGCTGCACCTGTCCGGGATCACGGCCGCGCTGTCCGGGACCTGCCGGGACCTGATGCGCGAGCTGACCGCGCGCCGGCCCGGCCGCCCTCTGGTCTCCTTCGACGTCAACCACCGGCCCGGCCTGTGGGGTGACACGGACGCCCCGGAGGTGCTGCGGGACCTCGCGCGGGGCGCGGACCTCGTCTTCGTCGGGCAGGACGAGGCCTGGGGGCTGCGCGGCGCCGAGGCCGTCCGCGCCGCCCTCCCCGAACCCGAGGTGCTGGTCGTGAAGCAGGGCGCCGCGGGAGCCGCCGTCTTCGAGGGGCGGGACGTCACCTTCGTGCCCGCCCCGCGGGTCGACGTCGTCGCCGCCGTCGGCGCCGGGGACGCCTTCGCCGCCGGGTTCCTCTCCGCCACCCTGCGCGGGCTGCCCGTCCGGGACCGGCTGCGGCACGGGCACCTGCTGGCCGCCGCCGCGCTCACCGCCCCCGGCGACCTCGCCGCGCCGCCCGCCCGGGAGCACGCCGACCGGCTCGCCGCCCTGGACGACGCGGCGTGGGGGAGACTGCGACTCGGCCCGGGCTGGACCGATGACACACAGTGGGCCCCCGAGGAGGTACGTACGCCATGAGCCAGACCGTCGACCGCGCGCTCAGCATCCTGCCGCTGCTCGCCGAGGGCCCCGCCGACCTGGGGCAGGTCGCCGACCGCCTCGGCGTGCACAAGTCCACGGCCCTGCGCCTGCTGCGCACCCTCCACGAACACGGCCTCGTCTACCGCCAGTCCGACCAGCGCTACCGCCTGGGCGCCCGCCTCTTCGCGCTCGCCCAGGAGGCGATGGAGAACCTCGACGTCCGCGAGATCGCCCATCCCCACCTGGTCCGCCTCAACGAGAGCTGCGGGCACACCGTGCACCTCGCCGTGTACGAGGAGAACGAGGTCCTCTACATCGACAAGGTCGACAGCCGCTACCCGGTGCGGATGTACTCCCGGATCGGCAAGCCCGTCGCCATCACCGTCGCCGCGGTCGCCAAGCTGCTGCTGGCCGACCTGCCCGAGCACGAGCGGCGGGCGGTGGCGGAGAAGCTCGACTACCCCGCGTACACGTCCCGTTCGACACCCAACGCCGGCGCGTTCCTGCGCGAGCTGGAGAAGGTGCGCGAACAGGGCTGGGCCACCGACCTCGGCGGCCACGAGGAGTCCATCAACTGTGTCGCGGCGCCGATCCGCGGCGCCGACGGCCGGGTCGTCGCCGCGATGTCGGTCTCCGCGCCGAACGTCGTCGTCACCGCCGACGAACTCCTCACCCTCCTGCCGCTGGTGCGCCGTACGGCGGACGCCATCAGCGGCGAGTACTCCGGCAGAACACCAGTGAAGGGCACCGCATGACGGACAAGACCGCGCTCACCCCCCGGACCCACACCACGCCGCCGGCGAAGTTCTCGCACGGTGTGAGGAAGGGCAACATCCTCCAGGTCGCCGGCCAGGTCGGCTTCCTGCCCGCCGAGGAGGGCAAGCCCCCCACGCCCGCCGGGCCGACCCTGCGCGAGCAGACCCTCCAGACCCTCGCCAACGTCAAGGCGATCCTCGAAGAGGGCGGCGCCGGCTGGGACGACGCGATGATGATCCGCGTCTACCTGACGGACGTGGCCCACTTCGCCGAGTTCAACGAGATCTACAACGCGTACTTCGACGAGCAGGGCCTCACCCAGCCGCCCGCCGCGCGCACCACGGTCTACGTCGGCCTGCCCGCGGGTCTCCTCGTCGAGATCGACGCGCTGGCCGTCCTCGGCTGACCCACCCCCACCCCGTCTGTTCCGAGGCGCGGCGCCACCGATGCGCCGCGCCGCGCTCCCCCCTACCCAGAAGCCGCATGCCTTTACGCAGAGGACCCCCGAATGTCCCTTCCGCTCGCCGCGTCCGCCCCTGCCGAGACCCCACCCCACACCGGAGGCCTGCTCCTCCTGGTCGACGGTACGGCCGGACTCCTGCTCACCGCCGCGCTCGGCATCGGGCTGCTGCTGTTCCTCATCATCAGAATGAGACTCCAGCCGTTCGTCGCCCTGCTCGCGGTCTCCATAGCCGTCGGCCTCGCGGCCGGCCTGTCGGTCACCGAACTCTTCGGCACCGTCCAGAAGTCGGACGCCGTCTCCACCATCGAGTCCGGCATGGGCGGCATCCTCGGCCATGTCGCGATCATCATCGGCCTGGGCACCATGCTCGGCGCGATCCTCGAAGTCAGCGGCGGGGCCGAAGTGCTGGCCGGACGCCTGCTCGGCCTGTTCGGCGAGAAGCGCGCCCCGCTCGCCATGGGCCTCACGGGCCTGATCTTCGGCATCCCGGTCTTCTTCGACGTCGGCATCTTCGTCCTGGCACCGATCGTCTACGCCGCCGCCAAGCGCTCGGGCAAATCGATCCTGCTCTACTGCCTGCCCCTGCTCGCGGGCCTGTCGGTCACCCACGCCTTCCTGCCGCCGCACCCCGGCCCGGTCGCCGCCGCCGGTCTCCTGCACGTCGACCTCGGCTGGGTCATCCTCATGGGCATCGTCTGCGGCCTGCCCGCCGTGATGGCCGCGTGGGCGTACTCGGCGTGGATCGGCCGCCGCATCTTCGTCGCCGTGCCGCAGGACATGGTCGAGGCGGCGGAGGAAGCCAGGCAGGCGGTCATCGACGAACAGCGGGCGGCCGGCACGGAGCCGCGCGAACAGCCCGTCTCCCTCGGCACGGTCCTCGGCATCATCGGCACCCCGCTGGTCCTCATCCTGGCCGCGACCTTCTCCTCGATCGCCCTGGACCCCTCCACCCTCCGCTCGGTGATCGAGTTCTTCGGCAACCCGTTCGTGGCGCTCACCCTCGCCCTGTTCCTCGCGTACTACCTGCTCGGCATCCGGCGCGGCTGGTCCCGCAAGTCGCTGGAGACGGTGTCCACGGCGTCCCTGAAGCCGGTCGGCAACATCCTGCTCGTGGTCGGCGCGGGCGGCGTCTTCGGCGCCGTCCTCAAGGCCAGCGGCGTCGCCCAGGCCCTCTCCGACACGTTCAACGACGTGGGTCTTCCGGTGCTCGTCCTGTCGTACCTGATCTCCGTGGTGCTGCGCGTCGCCCAGGGCTCGGCGACGGTGGCGATCGTGACGACGGCGGGCATCGTGGCGCCCCTCCTGTCCGAGGGGGACCACTCCCAGGCCTTCGTCGCCCTCGTCATCATGGCGATCTCGGCCGGCTCCATCTTCGCTTCGCACGTCAACGACGGCGGGTTCTGGATGGTCGCCAAGTACTTCGGCATCAGCGAACGGGACACGCTCAAGTCGTGGACCGTGCTGGAGAGTGTGCTGTCGGTCGCGGGGTTCGTGGTGGCGGCGGTGCTCAGCCTCTTCGTGTAGGGGTCTGATAACGAAGTCGGGGCCGGCTGTGTGCGACACAGGTTTGTCGACCATACTGCTCCGCTGTGGAGCAGCGCATAGGTTCGAGCAGCCAGCCCCTGGAAGGCGCCGGATTCGACCCGGCCTTCATCCCCGGGCTCACGTCACCCGCGTCCGGACGGACGGAGGACGACGAGCCGGAGAAGGAGCCCGAGGTCGCCGCGGCCGAGGACGCCGAGGAGTCCGCCCCCGAGCAGGAGGAGACGGCGGAGACGGCGGAGGCGTCCCCCTCCGAGCAGGAGGAGGCCGACGTCGACGGGCCCGTCTTCGAGGCGTCCGACCGCCGCGCGAGAATAGTCGCCGACCACAGAGGCGTACGCCTGTCCCTGGACGACCAGGAATGCGAGTTCCGCTGGGACGAGATCGGGGCGGTCGAGACGGAGACCGCCCGCTTCGGCAAGCGCTACACCGTCACCGTCCACACCCCTGACCGGCGCTGGTACCCGATCGAGATCGAGGCACCGGCCAGGAGCCGTTTCACGGAGTGGGACGAGCAGTTGGACGCGGTTCTGGACGCCTACTTCGAGGAAGACGCCGAGTAACCGGCCGGGCGACTACCGGCAGTACTGGGTTTCCTTGCCGATCGACCGGTACATGCAGTCCGAGTTCTCCAGCAACTGCAGCACCGCATCGCGGTTACGTGAGGTCTCCCGCTCGATCACCTCGTCGGGCGGGTAGAACCCACCCCCGCCGGAGCGCGGATACATCTCGAAGGTGTACGCGAAGATCCTGTGCGTGCCCCAGAGGTAGTCGTCGATCGACCCGTCCGTGATGTACAGGTCGCTGGACTGCTCCGCCGTGTACCCGTTGCTCGCGGCCATCTTCTGCCCGACCGCCTTGAACGCCGCGTTGTCGTCCGCGGTCATCCCGGTCGTCGTGTCGGAGTACGTGTAGCCGAACGGCCACAGCACCAGCTCGCTGTACGTGTGGAAGTCGACGCCGGCCTTGATCTGCTGCACCCCGCCGACGACCCGGCTGCGCACGAAGTCGGCGACGACCTTCACCTCGGGCGCGGATTCCGCCGCCGCGCCCCGGTACGTCTCGGAGGACGTCGAGCCGGAGGAGCCGCCGCAGCAGCCCCAGCGGTAGTTCCAGTTGCGGTTGAGGTCGGTACCGACGTACGACGAACCGGAGTTGGGCTGGCGGTTCTTGCGCCACGAGCGGTACGACCCGGTCGCGATGTCGTACTCGCCGCCGTCCGGGTTGATGTCCGGGACGATCCAGATCTCACGGTTGTTCACCATGCTGGTGACGCGCGCGTCGGAGCCGTAGTCGGAGGTCAGCTCGCGCAGCAGGTAGAGCGCCATCTCGACGGTGAGGTGCTCGCGGGCGTGCTGGTGGTGCGTGAACAGCACCTCCGGCTCGGACTCGTCGCTGCCCACGTTGTCGCTGATCTTGACGGCGACGATGTCCCGGCCCTGGTAGGACTTGCCGATCACGCGCCGGCTCGCGATGGACGGGTTGGCCTCGACGATCGAGTTGATCTCGCTCGTCATCTCCGCGTAGTTGTGGTAGCGCGAGTCGGCGGACGGGAAGTCGTAGAGCCGGACGTCGTCCGCGCCGGCGGACCGGTCGGGCACCGCGCCGAGCGGCGTGACCTCGTATCCCAGCCCGCGCAGCTTCCTGATCTGGTCCGCGCGTCCGGAGACGACGACACCGTGGCCGTGGGCCTCGTCCACGGTCACGCCGGTGCGCTGGAGTGCCGTGCGGTCCTCGGCCGTCGCGTGCAGGTGGATCTCGTACTGCCGGACGTCGTCGGCCGCAGGCGCCGCCTTGGGGGCGCTGTCGGCGGTGGCGTCCGAGGTCGTCGCGGTCAGGGGTGCCGCGAGGGCGAGTGCGAGGAGGGCGGCGAGGGCGGCGGTGCGTCTGCCGGTGCGGGCACCGGAGCCTCGTATGCGGAGTCGCATGAAATCTCCTTGTGGGAGGTGGGGTTGTTCCGTGCGACGTACGTGGTGCGGGTGGCGCACATCGTTCTGCCAATGGCATGAGCAGGTCAAGATGGAAAGCGGTCGCGCATGGTACGCGGGCGGCGCGGCGGTCGAGCTGTCCTGGTCGAAGTACACCCACGGGTGTGAACCGGGCGTGCATATATGTACGCAACGGGGGAGAGTGAGGGCCCGCGCAAGGGGAGCCGGAGTGTCCGGATCCTCGGACCACACCCCCAGAGGACTGGCTGATCATGGGCGGATCAGCGCCACGACGGGACCACCAACTGCCGGTCGAGACGACCAGCTTCGTCGACCGGCGTGGCGAACTGACCCAGGGCCGCGAGCTGCTGGCCCGCGCACGGCTGGTGACGCTGACCGGGCCGGGCGGCGTCGGCAAGACCCGGCTCGCCGCCCGCATCGCGGCCCGGGTGCGGCGGGCCTTCCCGGACGGCGTGCGCTTCGTGC
The DNA here is from genome assembly GCF_030816955.1 of Streptomyces africanus. NCBI lineage: Bacteria > Bacillati > Actinomycetota > Actinomycetes > Kitasatosporales > Streptomycetaceae > Streptomyces > Streptomyces africanus. The sequence goes on from NZ_JAUSYP010000001.1 coordinate 5,609,336, forward strand.
ACCTCTCCGGGCTGCACGACCCGGCGCTCGTGCCGCTCGCCGCCGCCGACGCGCTGGGGCTGCACGACCACTCCGCCCAGCCGCCGCCGGCCGCCCTCGTCGAGCAGGTGCGGGACCGGCGGCTGCTGCTCGTCGTCGACAACTGCGAGCATCTGGCGGGGGCGTGTGCGCAGCTCGCCGCCGCCCTGCTGCACGGCACCGAGGGCGTCCGCGTCCTCGCCACCAGCCGGCACCGGCTCGGCCTCACCGAGGAGCACCTGCTGGAGGTGCGGCCCCTGCCGGTGCCCGACCCGGACGGCGACCTCTCCGCCGCCGAGGGCTATCCGGCCCTCACGCTCTTCGCCGACCGGGCCGCCGCGGTCGTCCCCGGCTTCCGCCTCACCCCGGACAACCGCGCCTCCGTGGCCCGCCTGTGCCGCCGCCTGGACGGCCTTCCCCTCGCCATCGAACTCGCCGCCGTACGGATGCGCGTGCTCGACGTCGACCAGCTCCTGGACCGCCTCGACGACCGCTACCGCTTCCTCACCACCGGCAGCCCCGCCGCCCTGCCCCGCCACCAGACCCTGCGTGCGGCGGTCGCCTGGAGCCACGACCTGTGCACCGGCCCCGAGCAGCTGGTGTGGGCCCGGCTGTCGGTCCTGGCGGGCAGCTTCGACCTGGCGACGGCGGAGGCGGTGTGCGCGGACGACATCGGGGAGCCTGCCGCCGGGCGGGGAACGGTCCCGGCGCGGGCGGAGGCGCTCCTGCCGGGCGGGGCCCGGTTCGCGGACGGCTCCTGTGAACTCACCCGGCCCGTGCAGGCGTTCACGGGGACCGTGACGCTGGGGAGCCTGGTCACGCCTGTGCCCGCTCCGGCAGGCGGACCCGTGCCGTTGCCCGCGATGCGCTCCGAGTCCCTGATCACCCCGAGCCCCGGGAGCGGCCCGGGCGGCGGCCTGACGCTGCCCCCGCCCGTGCAGGGCCCGGCAGCCCCTGTCGTGCCCCCGCCGGCTGCGGGCGCCGCAGGCGCCTGGCCTGGCACCTGGACAGCCCGGCCCGCCCCACCCCTCCGCGCCGACGACGTGCTCGACGCCGTCGCCGGGCTCGTCGACAAGTCCGTGTTGTGCCGGGAGCCGGGGCCCGGCGGCGTGCGGTACCGGATGCTCGACACGCTGCGGCAGTACGGGCTGGAGCAGGTGCGGCGGAACGCCGGGGAGGAGGGCGCCGCCCGGCGCCGGCAGCGGGACCGGATGCTGCGGTGGGCCGAGGAGTGCGAGCGCGGCTGGTTCGGGCCCGGGCAGCCGGAGACCGTCGCCCGGCTGCGCGCCGACCGCGACAACCTGCGCGCCGCCCTCGACTTCAGCCTCTCCACCCCGGGAGAGGCCCGGGCCGGGCTGCGGCTCGCCGGCACCCTCTGGTTCTACTGGCACGCCTGCGGCGCACCGCGCGAGGGCCTGTACTGGCTCGACCGGGCCCTGGCCGCCAACCCCGAGCCGACCCCGGAACGGGCCCGCGGCCTCTGGGTCGCCGGGCTCCTCGCCGCCGCCACCCAGGACTTCCCCCGCGGCCGCCGGGACGCCAGGGACGCCCTCGCCCTCGCCCGGGTCCTGGGCGACGCCGCCGAGGCCGCCCACGCCGAGTACGTCATCGGCGTCCTCAGGCTGTTCGGCGACGATCTGCCCGGCGCGCTACGGCACTTCGAGACCACCGTCGCCCGCGGCCCCGTCCCCGGCCAGCACCTCAGCGTCGTCGGCCTCGACCAGGTCGAACTCGCCTGCACGCTGGGCTTCCTGGGCGAAGCCGACCGGGCCGTCGAGGTGTGCGAGCGGGCTCTCGGACTGTGCGAGCGGCACGGCGAGCAGTGGGTACGGTCGTACGTGCTGCGCATCCTCGCCCTCGCGCACAGCGTGCGCCGCGACTGGGCCCGGGCCGAGCGGCACGCCCGCGAGGCCCTGCGCCTCAAGCTCGCCGTCCACGACGTCATCGGCATCGCCCTCACCCTCGACCTGCTCGCGTCCATCGCCACCGAACGCGGCGCCCACCGGCACGCGGCCGTACTGCTGGGTGGCGCCGACCGGGTCTGGGCCGACATCGACGCCGCCCGGTGGGGCGCGCGCACCCTCAACGCCGCACGCCGGGACAGCGAGGAGCGGGCCTGCCGGGCCCTGGGACGGGACGCGTTCGAACGGGCCCACCGGCGCGGCGCCGGCCTCGGCCTCGCCGATCTCGTCGGCCAGGCGCTCCAGGAACCGGCCCGCCCGCACCCCCGCGTGTCCCGGGCCCCGCACGACGACACTCCGGTCCGTCTCACCCGACGTGAGACCGAGGTCGCCCGGCTCGTCGCCGAAGGGCTCGCCAACCAGCAGATCGCCGACCGTCTGGTGATCGCCCGCCGCACCGCCGAAGGCCATGTGGAGCGCATCCTCAGCAAGCTCGGCTTCAGCAACCGCAGCCAGATCGCCGCCTGGGTGACCGCCCAGCGCTGACCCGCCCGTACCGCGACCCCGAGGGGAACCCATGACCACCCGGCAGCCGCCCGCACCCGATGCTTTCGACCACCGCATGGCCGTCTTCGGCACCGACGACGACCTCGTGGCCGCCGCCCTGCCCTTCCTCCGCGAAGGCCTCGCCGCGCCCGGCGAGCCACCACCCGTGGCCATCGCCGACCCCCGCAACCTGGACCTCCTGCGGGACGCCCTCGGCCGGGACGCCAAGGACGTCACCTGCGTCCCGCACACCGACTGGTACACCGGCTCCGCCGCCAACGCCGTCGCCCAGGCGGCCTCCTACCTCACCGCCCACGCCGGTCCCGGAGGCAGGATCCACCTCCTCATGGAGCCCGTCTGGAGCGGCCGGGCCGGCCGCTCGGCCCGCGAGACCACCGAGTGGATCCGCTACGAGGCCCTCGCCAACCTCCTCTTCGCGCCCATGGCCACGACCGCGCTGTGCGCGTACGACACCCGCACCGCCGGCCCCGCCGTCGTCGCGGCGGCCCGCCGTGCCCACCCCGGCACGGAGGTGTACCAGGACCCGGTGCGGCTCGCGGCCGAACTCGACGCCGTACCGCTGCCGCTGCCCCCGGCCGGTGCGCAGCCGCTCGCGGAGCCGCACGCCGCGGCCGTGCAGGACTGGGCGGAAGGCCGGGGACTGCCCGCCGCCGACGCCGAGTTGTTCGGCGCGGCCGTCGCGGAGACGGCGGCGGCCCTGGCGCCCCTCGACGGCACCGCCCTGCTGTGGGGCGAGGCGCCCGCCTGCGTCTGCGAACTGCGCTCGGCCCGACCCGTCGGCGACCCGCTCGCCGGCTTCGTCCCGCCACCGCCCACCGAACCGGAACCAGGGCCGGGCCTGTGGTACGCGCGGCAGGTCTGCGCGTACGTGGACATCCGCGACGACGCCCGGGGAGCCACGGTCCGCCTCCAGTACGCGTAACCCGCCCACCTGCGCGAACAGGTAGGGGATCGGGTAGTCCTCCCCCTGCGCCGGACCGGCCGCCGGGACACCCTGGAGCCATGCCGCAACTCTCCGGGCGCCACCTCCCGGCCCCCGACGCCAGCTACGGCCCGTTCCCGCAACCACCCCTGGGAGCAGGCCACCTGAGCGTCGAGTACGCCCCCGAGCCCTCCGCCGTCCGCGAGGCCCGCGCTCAGGTGCGCAGGCAGTTGGAGGGCTGGGGGCTCGTGGAGCGCGGTGAGGTGGCGGACGTGGCGGAACTGCTCGTCGGCGAACTGGCCACCAACGCCCTGGTGCACGCCGAGAGCCGCTTCCGGCTCACCCTCTTCGCCGCGCACGGCGTACTGCGCTGCGAGGTGGCCGACACCGAGCGCCGCGTACCCCGGGTGCTGGACGCCGGCACCGGGGAGAGCGGCCGTGGGATGTTCCTGGTGGACGCGCTGGCCCAGCGCTGGGGCTGCCACCGGGACGGGCCGGGCAAGACCGTGTGGTTCGAGCTCGGCACGTGCGGATCGGACGGCTGTGGTCGGCGACAGCCGTGACGCTCCGCTGGGTGGGCCTTGGCGGTATGCCCGGCCGCCGAGGCCTGTTCCCGGTCTGCGGGTCCGTCGTGGTTGATCGCGCAGTTCCCCGCGCCCCTGAGGTCGGACCACTCCTGCCCTCTTGTCGGCTGAGGCTCTTTGCGGTTTGTTGACCTGCATGGCGGACACCACGGGAAACACCACGGACCACGAGGCGTCGCAGCACCCCCAGCCCCGTAAGGCGAGTTGGAAGCACATCGGCCCGGGCATCGTCGTCGCGGCGACCGGTGTCGGCGCCGGCGATCTGGTCGCCACGCTGATCGCGGGCAGCAACTTCGGGTACACCCTCCTGTGGGCCGCGATCATCGGCTGCCTGGTGAAGATCTCCCTGGCCGAGGCGGCGGGCCGCTGGCATCTGTCCACGGGCCGCACCCTGTTCGACGGCTGGGCGAGCCTCGGCCGCTGGACGACCTGGTTCTTCGCCGTCTACGTCGTGGTCTGGGGCTTCGTCTACGGCGCGGCGGCGATGTCGTCGAGCGCGCTGCCGCTCCAGGCGCTGTTCCCCGGCGTGATGGACCTGACGTGGTGGGGCATCGCCTGCGGTCTGGTCGGTCTGGTCTTCGTCTGGTTCAACAAGTACGCGGTGTTCGAGAAGGTCATGACGGTCCTGGTGGGTGTCATGTTCGTGGTGACGGTGTACCTGGCGATCCGCGTCACGCCCAACATCGCCGACGCCTTCGCGGGTCTTCTTCCGGTCCTCCCGGACGAGAAGGACTCGATCCTCAACACCCTGGGCCTGATCGGCGGCGTCGGCGGCACGATCACCCTCGCGGCCTACGGCTACTGGGTCAACGCCAAGGGCTGGACCGACACCGGCTGGATGAAGGTCATGCGCCTGGACAACCGCGTCGCCTACGCCACCACCGGCATCTTCGTGATCGCCATGCTCTTCGTCGGCGCGGAGCTCCTGCACTCGGCGAACATCGCGATCGCGAGCGGCGACAAGGGCCTGATCCAGCTGGGCGACATCCTGGAGGACGAGTACGGCACGGCGACGGCGAAGTTCTTCCTGATCGGCTTCTTCGCCACGTCGTTCACCTCGCTGATCGGCGTCTGGCACGGCGTGAGCCTGATGTTCGCCGACTTCGTGGCCCGGCTGTCGGGCACGGGCCAGGCCAAGGGCGAGGAGGTCGCCTCGGGCACCCGCGAACGCTCCTGGCCCTTCCGCGCCTACCTGCTCTGGCTGACCTTCCCGCCCATGATCCTCCTCTTCGAGGGCCAGCCCTTCCGCCTGATCATCATCTACGGCGTCCTCGGCGCGGCCTTCCTGCCCTTCCTCGCCGGCACGCTGATCTGGCTCCTGAACTCCCCTCGTACGCCTCGGGAGTGGCGCAACGGCCCGCTCAGCAACGTGATGCTCGCCGTCGCCGGCCTGCTGTTCCTGGTCCTGTGCGTGAAGCAGATCTGGGACCAGCCGTGGGGGGAGTTCTTCTGATCGAAGCCCTGAGGCAGCTCTGTCCGGCCCATCCATATATGACAGAACATAGCGCGGAATTGACCCCTACGGCCGCTTCGAAGAGTCGGAGAGAAGTGCTTTCTAGGCATGTTGGGGCTGGATAAAGTGCTGAGATAGCTTCGAGGGCTGTCCACAACCATGGCCACCGGGTCTGGTGGCGGCCGGAGTGAAACGGGGAACTCGTCGTGCCGACTGCTGTCGCTGTCACCAGCCCTGATCTGGTGCTGCCACCAGAAGACCAACAGACCCCACCGGCGATTCCGTTACAACCCCCCGAAGCCCAGCCACTGGAAGCCGCGCTCGCCGACATGCAGGTGCTGATCGACCGCCACGGGTATGTGATCGTGGTGTACTCGGCGGCGGCTCCCGCCGCTGTCGTGCGGCGCCTGCACACCGTACGGTCGATCCTGGAGAGCGATCGCGTCGCTCTGTTCAGGTCGGACCTCCCGCCACTTGGACTCGCCGCCCTGGTCCGCCAGTTGCGGCAGCTGTCCGTCTGCGACCTCTCCCCCGGAGTGGTGGCCTCCGCGGCGCGGCTGCTCACCCACTACATCTACGCGGGTGCGCTGCTCAACTCCGTCGCCAAGCTCGACCGGGTGCCGGTCAGTCTGAAGTCACACGCGAAGTCCTGGGTGCCGGGCAGCCAGTTCGGTGTGGTCGCGAACCCCGCACCGCAGTTGGTGAAGATCGGCCCCGACGCGGCCCTCACCGGTCCGGAGTTCAGCACCTGGCTGCTGGTCGCCCAGGGGCAGCTGCAGTCCGACTGGGTCAAGGAGACCCTCGCCCACTCCTGGCAGGTCCAAGGGCTGCGCGAGGCCACACTGCCTGCCGAATCCGCTCGCTGGTGGGGCACGTCCAAACTGATCGAGTTCGCCACCTACTTGCCGGACATTTCGGTCCTCTATCAACTGGTGACCTCCGTGCGGCGCGACCACTGTCACTGGTGCGGCCTCGAACGCATCGGAGACCGGTGCGTGTTCTGTTCCGCGACACCGCCCGTCCACGAGAACCAAACTCCCGCCGGTGGTGTCCTGACCCAAGAGACACTCGCGCCCTGAGTAGTCATCAGCTGCCGCAGCGCGACGCGCTGACGGCGGCTCAGCGAAGTCCGGCCCAGGATCACCTGCTCAATCGCACGCGATTCCGCTCGACAACACCAACAAACGTCCGCTCAGCCACCGTCCCCCAATGAGGTTGCACGGCTCATGAATTCCCGCCAGCGCCGCGGAGTCATACTCCTGCTCCTGTCGGTCCTCTGCGCCTTCGGCGCCTTCGCCGGAGTGCTCTCGGTCATCAGCGACGCGAAGTCGAAAGTCGGCCCCGAGGTCACCGCCTATCAGATCAAGAGTGATGTCGCGCCCTACACGGACCTGCGCAGCAGCCAGTTCGAGAAGATCTCGATGCCCAAGCGCTGGCTGTCGGAGAACGCCGTGACCGATCTGTCCGAGATCAGGGGCAAGATCGCCGTGACGCAGTTGCGCAGGGGCTCGCTGCTGCAGAGCGACATGATCGTCAAGCGTCCCGCGCTGGAGCCCGGCGAGCAGGAGATCGCCATCATGATCGACGCGGAGACCGGCGTCGCGGGAAAGATCACCCCGGGTGCCACGGTCAACGTGTTCGCCACGTTCGCGGGCGACCGCCAGGGCGATACCGCCGAGTCGCGGATCATCGTGTCCAACGCCAAGGTCATCGACGTGGGCAGGCTGACCGCTCTCGAACCGAGTGAGGAGAACCGGCGGGCCGCGACCCAGGCCGTGCCGATCACCTTCGCGCTCAGCACGATGGACGCCCAGCGCGTCGCCTACGCCGAGTCGTTCGCGCAGCATGTCCGGCTCGCCCTGGTGGCGCCCGGCAGCGACACCACCATCCGTCCCGGTGAGCGGACCTACGAACTCGCCAAGGACAAGTGAGGTTCTGGTTCCCATGCCCACGAGGATCCTCCCGGCGGTCGGTGACGCCGACGCCGCAAGGTCCGTCACGACCCTCCTCAGCCAGCTCCCCGACGCGGAACCGGCGATGCCGGTCACCGACTCCACTCAGCTGATCGACACGCTCGGCCGGCTGGCCGGGGAGTCGATCGAGGAGCTGCCCGAGGTCGTACTCGTGCACGAGCGGATCGGTCCGGTGCCGGCGCTGGAACTTATCCGTGAAGTCGCTCTGCGCTTCCCCGCCGTCGGAGTCGTCCTCATCACGGCGGACGCGAGCCCCGCTCTCTTCTCGGCCGCCATGGACTCGGGGGCGCGCGGTCTGGTGGCGCTGCCGCTGAGTTACGAGGAGCTGGTCAGCCGTGTGCAGGGCGCCGCGGCCTGGGCGGTCGGCGTGCGCCGTCACCTCGGCAACGGCGGCGATGTGTTCAGCGGCCCCGGCGGCACTCTCGTGACCGTCAGCGGGGCCAAGGGCGGCGTCGGGACGACCTTCGCCTCGATCCAGCTCGCGCTCGCGGCGCAGGCCTCGGGGCGGAAAGCGGCGCTCGTCGACCTGGACCTGCAGACCGGGGACGTCGCCTCCTACCTGGATGTGCAGTTCCGGCGTTCCGTCGTCGACCTGGCCGGCATCACCGACCTCTCGCCGCGGGTGCTCGCCGACGCCGTGTTCACCCATGACACCGGGGTGTCGCTGCTGCTCGCGCCGGGTGAGGGCGAGCGGGGGGAAGAGGTCACGGACCGGTCCGTACGGCAGATCGTCAGCGCGATGCGGTCGCGCTACGAAGTCGTGATCGTCGACTGCGGCGCCCACATGACGGGCGCGAACGCCGCCGCCGTCGAGATGGCGGACACCGCGCTGCTGGTCACCACGCCGGACGTGGTGGCCGTGCGCGCCGCCAAGCGGATGGTGCGGCTGTGGGACCGGCTGCAGATCCGCAAGGCCGAGGAGACGGTGACACTCGTCAACCGTCACACCCGCAATACCGAGATCCAGCCACCGCTGATCGAGAAGATCACCGGCACCCGGGTCGCCGGCGTCGCCGTACCCGCGGGCTTCAAGGAACTGCAGGCAGTGGTCGACGCGGGCCGCGTCCAGGATCTGGAGAGCAAGAGCGCGGTGAAGCAGGCCTTGTGGGGGCTGGCCGGCGAGCTGGGCCTCGTGGGCACCCCGGCCGGCGCGGAAAAGGCAGGGAAGGGCGCGAAGTTCGGCAGTGACCGCGGGGCGTTCGGCACCCGTCGGCGCCGCGGTGGTGGAAATGGGGAGGGGAGCGGCTGACATGGTCGCCCGGAGCACACGCAGCCGGATACGGATACCGACACGGACAGGCACCGCCACCAGCTTCAGGGGTGGGCCCGACGGCGGGCCGGGCACATCCCGGGACCGCGGCCAGGTCACCATCGAGTTCCTGGGCATGACACCGCTGATCATCCTGACACTGGTGCTGCTCTGGCAGTTCGTGCTGACCGGCTACACCTGGGTCCTCGCCGGAAACGCCGCCGACGAGGCCGTACGCAAGGCCACAGCCGCCCAGCCCGACAACCGGCAGGCGGAGTGCGGTCAGGCGGGCAGGGACAAGCTGCCGGACGCCTGGGCCGGTGCCGCCGAAGTCGACTGCACGACGGTGAACGGTTATGTCACGGCACGCGTCAAGCTCTGGGTCCCGGTGCTGTTCCCCGGCACCATCGCCTTCCCGTTCGAGGTGGAGGGCAACGCCGGAGCGATCGAGGAAGAGCTGGGCTGAGCCGATGGCTGGGGGGAGAGCAGACATGACAGTCACCGCACGAAGGCGCCGGGCCGACCGCGGACAGGTCGCCCTGGAGTACCTGGGCTTCATCCCGATCCTGATCCTCGTCGCGATGGCCGCCGTCCAGCTGGGCCTCATCGCCTACACCGCCCAGCAGGCCGGCACCGCCGCCCGCACCGCCGCGCGCAGCGCCTCCCTCGACAATCCGGGGTGGCAGCAGGACGGCAGGGCTGCGGTCAGCGGCTGGGTCGCGGACGGCACCGACTTCCGGCGCGCGGACGGCTTCAAGGAGGTCGAGGTCACCGCGATCGTCGACATTCCCTCGATCGTCCCGGGCTGGGACTTCGACCCGGCACGCAAGACCGCCACGATGCCCAGCGACTGACCGCTTCCGACGGGCCTTTGACGGGCTGAGCAGGAAACCTAGGAGTACGTATCCATGAGCCTGAGGGCACGCATCAACGCCCCCGAGGAGAACGGCGCACGGTCGGAGGACGGCCACCTGGTCGCCACCTACCGCGCCAAGCTCCTGGAGGAGATCGACCTCGCGGAGATGTCCTCGCTCGCCGCCGCCGAGCGACGGGCCCGACTGGAGCGTGTACTCGGCCACATCATCAGCCGTGAGGGCCCGGTCCTGTCGACCGTGGAACGGTCGCAGCTCATCCGCCGGGTTGTCGACGAAGCACTCGGTCTCGGCATCCTCGAACCGCTCCTCGAAGACGCCTCCATCACCGAGATCATGGTCAACGGGCCGGACGCCATCTTCGTCGAACGGGCGGGCAGGGTGGAGCAGCTGCCGATGCGCTTCGCCTCGCACGACCAGCTGATGCAGACCATCGAACGCATCGTCTCCACCGTCAACCGCCGGGTGGACGAGTCGAACCCGATGGTCGACGCCCGCCTCCCCTCCGGGGAACGTGTCAACGTCATCATTCCGCCGCTCTCCCTCACCGGCGCGACGCTGACGATCCGCCGTTTCCCGCGGTCCTTCTCACTCCAGGAGATGATCGGTTTCGGCTCGCTCGACGAGCACATGCTGTATCTGCTCTCCGGGCTGGTCCAGGCCAAGTTCAACATCATCGTGTCGGGCGCCACCGGTACCGGTAAGACGACCCTCCTCAACGCGCTGTCCGGGCTGATCCCCGAGGGGGAGCGCATCATCACCATCGAGGACTCCGCCGAGCTCCAGCTCCAGCAGTCCCACGTGATCCGTCTGGAGTCGCGCCCGCCGAACGTCGAGGGCCGGGGCCAGATCACCATCCGCGATCTGGTCCGCAACTCGCTGCGGATGCGCCCCGACCGCATCGTCGTCGGTGAGGTCCGTGGCGGCGAGGCGCTCGACATGCTCCAGGCGATGTCGACCGGTCACGACGGATCGCTCGCCACGGTGCACGCCAACAGCGCCGAGGACGCGCTGATGCGGTTGCAGACGCTGGCCTCCATGTCCGAGGTGGAGATCCCCTTCGTAGCGCTGCACGACCAGATCAACAGTGCCGTCGACGTCATTGTCCAGCTCACCCGGCACGCGGACGGCGCCCGCAAGATCACCGAGATCGCGGTGCTCGACAGCCACGGCAGCGACCCCTACCGCATCGTCACCGTCGCCCGCTTCGCCGCCCAGCCCATGGCGGCGGACGGCCGGATCCACGGCAACTTCGAGTACTTCCCGCTCCCTCGCCGCGTCGCGGAGCGCCTGTACATGGCCGGCCAGCCGATCCCGCAGGCCTTCGGAGTCGCCGCGTCCGCCGACCAGCTCGCCACCCGAGAAGCCCGATAGGTACCCCCATATGGACATGGACGACCTGATACTCCTGACGACGGGCGTGACGCTGCTGGCGTGCGTCCTGATCGTTCTGGGCATTCACGCCTACGAGTCCGGCAAGGCCCAGCGGGAAGCGCTCGTCGACCGGCTGTCGACCACCGGCCAGATCCCCATCGGCCGCCGACGTCGTTTCCAAGGCGTCGACCGCCGTATCCGCCGTACCAAGTTCGGCAAGAAGCTCGAACTGAAGCTCGCCGCGACCGGCCTGGATGTGACGCCCGGAGAGTTCTTCGTCTGCATGGTCGTCACAGTCGCCGGCCTGTGGATCACCGGTCAGGCGATGCTCGCCGCGTTCTTCGGCCCGCTGTGCGGTCTGCTCGGCATCTACGTCGCGATGCAGTTCCTCAACTGGCAGCGGCAGAAGCGCATCGAGAAGTTCATCAACCAGCTGCCCGAGCTGTCCCGGATCCTCGCGAACGCCACCCAGGCGGGCCTCGCCCTGCGCACCGCCCTCAGCATGGCGGCCGACGAGCTCGAAGCCCCGGCAGGCGAGGAACTCGCCAAGGTCGCCAACCAGCTCGCCGTCGGCCACTCCATCGACGACGCCCTCGGCGAACTCGCCGAACGCCTTCCGTCCCGCGAACTGTCCGTGCTCGTCACCACACTCATCCTGTCCAACCGCGCGGGCGGCACCGTCGTCGGCGCCCTGCGCAACCTCACCGAGACGCTGGAGGAGCGCAAGGAGACGCGCCGAGAGGTCCGTACCCAGCTGTCGCAGGTCAGCATGACCTCGTACGCGGTCCCCGTCATGGGCGTCGGCTCGCTGCTCCTCATGGACAGCGTCAAGGACGGAGCACTGGACCGCATGACCGGCTCCGGTGTCGGCCAGATCAGCGTGATCGTCGCCTTCGCGCTCTATGCGATCGGCTTCATCCTGATCCGGCGTATGTCCCGGATCGACGTGTAGGCCGAGGCCCAGGCCGCAGGACTCAGGAGAAGCACCATGGAAATCCTTCTCGCCCTCGTGGTGGGCTTCGGCGTCTACGGAGCTTTCCACGGCATCCGCATGTACCGAGCCGACGCCAAACTCCCGGGCGATCTGGCCGTCGCCCTGGAGGTCGGCTCGACGCGCACCGGCGCCGTGGACTCGCTCGTCGACCGGCTCGGCATGCGCTACGCCCCGGCCGTCCTGCGGTGGATGGGGCCCAAGCGCGTCAACCAGGTCCGTCGCAAGATCGATCTCGCGGGCAACCCGGGCGGCCTGACCATCGACCGCTACGCGGCCCGCCGCGCGGTGTACGGGGCGCTCGGCGGCGTCGGCGGACTGGTCATGCTCATGAAGGGCAATGTCCTCGTCGCCCTCATGCTGTTCGCCTTCGCCGCCTTCTGGACGGAGGTCGGCATCTGGTCGGCTGTCCGCATCCGCAAGGACCAGATCGAGCGGACGCTACCGGACTTCCTCGACGTCCTCGCCGTCGTCGTCAGCGCCGGTCTCGGCTTCCGTCAGGCCCTGGACCGGGTCGCCAGCCACTACGAGGGCCCGTGGTCCGACGAGATCCGCATCACCCTGCGCCAGATGGACATGGGCATGAGCCGCCGCCAGGCTTTCACCGAACTGCGTAAACGCAACGACTCCGAACAGGTCGCCATGTTCGTCACCGCCCTCCAGCAGGGCGAGGAACTCGGCGCACCCATCGTGGACACACTCGTCGCCATCGCCAACGACATGCGCCGCACGGACGCCCAGAACGCCCGCCGCAAGGCCGCCCGCGCGGTCCCGAAGGCCACCATGATGATCACCACCTTCATGGTTCCGGCCACCATGATCCTGCTGGGCGCCGGCCTCATCCTCGGCTCGGGAACCGACTTCGGCTCGATCGCGGGCAAGTGAGGCGGCCATGGCCATACGGATGCCCCGACTGAGGGCGATACACGTGACGAACGGCGGTGCCACGGAGATCACCACGCCGCCGGCGGGCACGTTCCTGCCCCCGCACCTGGCCGGTCAGCTCTCCCCCCAGGCGGTAGCCCAGAGCCCGGTGAGGACGGGCAAGGCGAACGGAGCGGAGCCCACGGCCGCCCTGAAGATCCAGGTCAGCGCCCTTCAGGCAATGTGCCGTCAGGTCTTCGGCTTCCGGCTGGCGATGATCGCCCTGGCCGCCCCGGCAGCCCTGCTCAACGCGGCACCCGGCCTCGCCACCCGCCTGGTCGCCGCGTCCGTCGTGGTCACCTTCATGGTGTCGTACGCCCTCTTCCGCGACTGGGAACGCTTCGGACCATTCCTCCTGAAACACCCGTCCCTGCTGGCCGTGGACACCCTCTTAGGCTCCCTGCTCCTCATCGCGGCCGGCCCGGACAGCACCCTCGCCTACGTCAGCGTCTGCACGCCGCTGCTGGCCGGCCTGGTGTACGGCTGGCGCGGCGCGGCCTTCTTCGCCTGCCTGCAGGCCGCCATCCTCGTCGTCGTCTTCCGCAGCACGCAGCAGGACGCGACCTTCGCCGAGTCGGCGCTGATGCCCGGCTTCTGCGTGCTCGTCGGCGCCGCAGGGGTGACCCTGCGCGGCCTGGTCCTGCGCTTCGGTGCCGCCACACAGGCCCTCACCACGGTTCAGTCACGTCTCGCCGTCAACGAGGCAGTGGAGAGCGAGCGTTCCCGCCTCGCCCGCGAGATGCACGACTCGGTCGCCAAGACCCTGCACGGGCTGGCCCTGGCCGCCGACGGCCTCGCCTCCTCGGCCGACCGCATGGACCCGCTCACCGTCAGGCACCAGGCCGAACTCGTCGCCCGCTCCGCCCGCCGCGCCGCCTCCGAGTCCCGCGAACTCCTGTCCGACCTGCGCCGCGAGTCGGGCCTGGACGGTGGAGTCGACGTCGCAGCCGAACTCGCCGCCCGCACCGCCGACATCGGACGCCGCACCGGCCTGCGCGCAACCTACCGCCAGGCCGGCGACACCTCCGTCCCCCCGGTCCCGCAGGCCGTTGCCCGCCACCTGCTGACGATCGCCACCGAGGCCATGGAGAACGCCCACCGCCACGCCCACCCCACACAGGTAGACGTCTCCGCCGGCGTCGTGGGCGACCAACTGCGCATCAGCGTCTACGACGACGGCCGGGGTCTGCCCCCCGGCACGACCCTCGACAGCCTCAGACGCGCCGGCCACTTCGGCCTCGTCGGCATGGTCGAACGAGCCGCCTCCGTCGGCGCCCGCATCCGCATCGGGAGGGGCCGGCACGTACGGGGAACCGAGGTCCGCGTCGACATGCCGCTCGCCGCACTGACCGCTCAGCCACCCTCGCCACCGACCGCACCGGCCGGACCGCCCTGACCCGGACGCCATTGCCAGCACCCCTTCCCCCAACTCCCCGAGAGGAGGCCGATGATGCCGGAAGCGAAGTCCCCCTCCGGCGGGTACGTCCATTCGCCCGCTCACGTCTCCCAGCACACTTCGGCACACTCCGTCGCCCGCACCGACCACACTCCGCCCCGGGCGCCGATGCCCGCCGACGCGTCGACCCTGCCGGGCCTCCCGGCCCAGGCATCCCCCGGGAGGACCGGCAGTCCGGGCCCCTCCGAGGGTCCCGGAGGCTTCCCGGCGCCCCCGGCCCGCCGACCGCTCCGCGTCGTCGTCGCGGACGACAACCCCGTCGTCCGTGCCGGCCTCACCGTCCTGCTCTCCGGCCGCGACGACGTCGACGTCGTCGCGGAGGCGGCCGACGGCCACCAGGCTTACGACGCGGCACAGCACCACCGCCCTGACGTCGTCCTGCTCGACGTCCGCATGCCAGGCGTCGACGGCATCTCCGCCCTGCCGTACCTGGTGCGCATCGCCCCGGTCCTGATGCTCACCTACAGCCGCGAGAGCGAGATCGTCCACGAGGCCCTCCGGCTGGGTGCCGGCGGCTACCTGGTCCACGGCGAGTTCACCGCGGACCAGCTCGTCGCCGCGGTACGGGACATCAAGGAGGGCAGGGCCCATTTCACGCCCACGGCGGCGGGGGCGCTGCTGGCTCGGGTACGGGAGGAGCAGGGGGCGGGCGCGGGTTCCGCGTCGCTGCCGGACGGTTTGGGCCGGGCGGTGCCGGATGCGAGTGCATACGGCAATTTTTCTTCCGTAACGTCACCGCAGCCTGCCCAACTCGCCGAAGAGGGCGCTGTTTACCAGGAGCAACCGGCAGTGCCCAGCTTCAGTTCGCAACAAAGTCTTTCGCAGTTGCAACCGAATGTGGCAGAGTCGTCGTCTAGGTCCTCGAACAGGGAGGGCTTCGGGCTGAGTTCCAGGGAGGTGGAGATCATGGACCACATCGCGTCCGGCATGAGCAACCAGCAGATCGCCGCCACCTGCTTCATCAGCGAGAAGACCGTCAAGAACCACATCAACCGGATCTTCGCCAAGCTGCACAGCACCAGCCGCAGCGAGGCCGTGGCCAAGTGGCTCGGCACGGCGCCCGGTTCGGGGACGGGGAGGGGGGTCACGCGACGTGGCTGATCGGGGGTACGGGGGGCGGCTGGGCTCGTGGGCCCGGTACGCGGGCGGCAGGGCCCAAAGCCTGCTTTGGGCCCTGGATTGGGCCCTGGGACCCTCTGGTGGGACCGGGGAAGCGGCGTACGTTTCCGGTGTCGAAAGCGGGACCGGCAAGGAGGAAGCCGGTAACGCCGGTAGCACCCAAGAGACTTGTACGTCGGCCGACAGGCGGCCGGCCGGTACCGGAGGGGAACACCACCATGAGCAACTGGATCAACACCACCGTCGCGTACCTGCAGACCCGCGCCGCCCGCAACGACAAGGGGCAGACCGCGGTCGAGTACCTGGGCATCATCGCGGTGGTCGTGGCGATTGTTCTGGCGATCACGGGGACGGACATTGGTCAGTCGATCTTCGAGGCGATCACGGACAAGATCGACGAGGTCACCAGCGGCTGATGAGGCCCCGTAAGTACGGCGACGCAGGGCAGGCCTTCCCCATCTACATCACGGTGGTGGCGGGCCTGCTCTTCCTCGCGTTCGCGTACCTTGCGGTCGGCCAGGCCGCGGCGACACGGAACGGCGCGCAGACGGCGGCGGACGCCGCCGCCCTCGCGGCCGCGCAGGACAAGCGGGACCAAATTGCGGGCAGGTGGTTGGACAACCTCCTCAACCCGGACCTCTGGGCGGACATCCTCGACGGCGAGGTGGACGGGCTCGAACCCTCGTGCTGGCGGGCGCGGGAGCTCGCCGAGGAGAACGACGCGCATGTCGTGGAGGGTAGCTGCGAGCCCGAGTGGGCCCCGCTGGGCTACACGGTCGAGGTCAAGACCAACGAACCCGTCGGCGACAGCATCGTCCCCGGTACGGAAAAGACGTACGCGACGGCGAAGGCCAAAGCCGTGATCAAGCCGCGCTGTTCGATCCCGCCGCTGCCCGACGAGGACGACGGCAACAACGAGGACCTGCCGCAGCTCAAGTGCAAGGACAAGAACTGGGACCTCGACCCGGACGATCTCTCGGATCTCCCCGGCCCCGAGGACCTCTTCGACGTCCATCTGGCCGACTGACGAAGTACGACGAACAAAGGAAGCGGAACTCATGAGCATTCGGTTCACCACGACGGCCCGCAGGGGGATGGTCGCAGCGGCTGTTGCGGTCAGCCTGGCCCTCGGTGTGGCCGGCTGCAGCAGCGGGGACGACAAGAGCGGAGGCGCCTCCGCGTCCGCCTCCAAGGACAGCGGATCGAAGCCGGATGCGCAGACGGGGGAGTCGGAAGAGCCGCTGGCCGAGCTCAAGGGTGAGGATGGTCTCCTCCTTCAGATCACCTCTGCCAATAGGGACTCGGGGGGGTTCGTCACCGTGAGCGGTGACATTAAGAACGACGGCGATGAGTCGGTCCGAGTGCCGGTCCGGACACAAGGCAACGAGACCGAGATCCTTAAGCATGGAGCATCCCTTGGCGGAGCAACGCTCGTGGACTCGGCGAGCAAAAAGCGGTACTACGTGCTGCGTGACACCGAGGGCCGGCCGCTAACGACGACTGACATGCCTAGGATCAAGGCGGGAGACTCGATCCCCGTCTTCATGCAGTTCCCCGCGCCGCCCCAGAGCACGACCGAGGTCAGCTTCCAGCTCCCGACGTTCGCCTCCGCCACGATCAAGATCTCCGGGTGAGGCAGGAAAACATGACCCACACCCGAACCCGAACCCAAACCCCACGCCTGGCGGTCGTCATCGCCGCGGCCTCCGTCATGGTCGCCACAAACGTCTTCGGCGCCACCTCCGCCCACGCCGACGGCCCCAGCTACCCGCCGGGCACCCAACCGAGCGCCAGCGCACCGGTAGAGGTCGACGGCAACGACCCCGACCTGAAGCTGGTCGACGGCGCGACTCTCGCCAAGGCCAAGGTCCTCGACATCAAGACCGTCATCGAGGACGAGGCGGGCGAGGAGCGTCGCGAGGACACGAACACGGACGTCAAGTTCGCGCTGCAAGCCGAGGTGCTGTTCGGCAAGGACAGTGCAAAGCTCAGCTCCCGGGCGAAGGCCCGCATCGCAGCGATCGCCGAGGAGGTCAAGGCGCAGAACGCGACGAAGGTCCGCGTCTTCGGCTTCACGGACAACCTGGGCTCCTCGGCCCACGGAGACGTCCTGTCCCGCCAGCGCGCCTCGGCCGTACACGGTGTCCTGGACGACGAACTCGCGGACTCGAACATCACGTACGAGGTGCGCGGCTACGGCGAGCAGTACCCGATCGCCGACAACTCCGCGGAGGCGGGCCGCAAGAAGAACCGCCGTGTCGAGGTCTCCTTCCCGCGCACGGAGAGCTGACCCCGCCACGGCCGTGGGGAAGGCGTCGCAACTGGTTGGCCTCCTCCCAGGGAGGAGGCCAAGCCTGTGAGCGGATGACGGCTCACTGTCCTGCGGCGACCAAGGCCTCGTCGTGGACCGGCAGCGACAGGCGCATCTCCGACTGATGCCCATGGGCCCAGAGTTGGGCCCATGGGCCCATGTCGCAGTGATCGGTTCTCATTAACCTCGGCCGGGTGTCTGCCTTAATCTCCCGCTCACGCATCGAGGTCACGTATGTCCGGAGCCGGTAACTCGATACCCCCGGCCGGGATTTGGGGGGAACGGAACATTCCGTCGTGGGACCGGCGTGTGCCACTGCCACGGGAACTGGGCTGGGCGCAGGTACTGCTGTGGGTGCAGTTCGCGCTGACGGCGCTGTACGTGGTCACCGTGCTGTCGGTGGTGACGTACTACTCCGGGGAGATCTTCGGGATCCTGGTGTACGACTCGCTGCCCAGCGTGGCGGGGGGTGTACCTGGCCCGGCGCCTGTGGCGGGGCGGGGTGTGGACGAGCCGCGCACTGATCGCCGTACAGGCGTGGATCGTGTGGCTGTCGTTCGGCACGCTGATGCACGGTGATCTGCGGGGCATCACACAGGCTGCGATGCCGGTGGCGGTCATCGTGCTGTTGCGCCGGGCCCGGTCGCGTGAGTGGTTCGAGATCGCTCCCCAGGACAGGGAGGAGCGGCGAACATTCAGCCTGGAGAGGATGATCCGCTGGCGGCGGGACGAGGGCCAGACCGCGGTGGAGTACGCGGGCCTCATCGCGGTCGTCGCCGCGATCATCGTCGCGCTTTCGGTCGGCGGACTCGGGGGGCGCATCGCCGACGGAATCCAGTCGGCGGTCTGCTCGGTGACGGGTATGGCCTGCCCCGCGTCGCAGGGCGACGGTACGGAGACGGGTGCGGCAGAGGGCGACGACGGGACACGGGAGGGCGGCTCCGATGCTGACACCGGGGGCGGTACCGGCGCCGGCCCCGGCGGTGACGCGCATGCGGACGGCGGGGTCCATGCCGACGGCGGGACCGGAACGGACGGCGGCGACGGGGCAGACGGCGGCAGTACCGGTACAAGCGCGGGCGCCGGTTCCGACGGCCAGGAAGGCACGGCCGCAGACGCCGGAACAGACACCGACGGCGGTACGGGCGGCACCAACGGCGGCGGCAGCCCCGCCTCGGCCCAGATCATCACCTATGACGGCGCGGGGGCGAACGACACCGTTCCGCTCGCTCCGGGGCCCTTCGAGCAGAGGTCGCTCTGGGACGACGTACATGACCAGGAGCGTCACGACAGGACGTTCATGGACCATGTCCGTGGCTTCTTCGTGGCGCCGACCAAGAGCTTCCTGGCCAGCACCATGGACGTCGTCAGCGACCCGGTCGGCTCGATCAAGGACACCTGGAACGGCCTGAAGGGCTACACCACGAACTGGTGGGGCGACAAGGCCGACGAGCTGGGCAAGGAGTGGGACAAGGGGAACTACGTCTCCTCCGTATGGGGCTGGGTCAACTCGCCCGAGGACTTCGCGTCCGACCTGGCGATCGACACGTTCGTCGACAAGGAGAACTGGGAGCAGGGCAACTACGGCGCCTCCATCGGCAACACCGTGGTCAACGTCATCGGCATCTTCAGCCCGAAGACCATCACGAAGTTCACCAAGTTCAAGAAGCTGGCCGAGGCCGGTGAATCCCTCGACAAGGCGGCCGACGCGGCCGAGAAGGCGCGCAAGGCGGCCAAGGCGGGCGATGCAGAGGGCGCTCGGAAGGCGGCGAAGGACGCCGACGAGGCGGCGGACGCGGCCGAGAAGCAGGCCCGCGAGTCGGGCTGCACCATAGCGGCGCCAGCCCGCCGGATCCCGTACGGCGGCAATCCACCCGGGACCACCACTGGCCTCCTCACCGGCTCCTCCGGCACAGGCACCACGATCCTCGCCGCCGGCCCGTCCGACTCCCGGTACGTCATCCTCGCCGAGGGTGGCTGCGACGAGGAGGCCAAGGAGCGGGCCCAGGATGCCCGGGAGAAGGCGGACGAGGCACAGCAACAGGCGCTGGAGGCCCAGGCGGAGGCGGCGAAGGCCGCCATCAAGCAGGGCAGGCTCAGTATTGACGAGCGCAACATTGACGACTTCGTCAGGAACGCCAAGAAGAACCCTGGCAAGAAGGAGATCGGCAAGGACCAGGCGGCGGCCGCGCTCGACGAGCTCACTGATCTCGCACGACGCAAGAACGTCGACCGGGCGGGCGCGAGCAAGCTCGGCTCCGAAGTGACCAACGCGCGTACCGCCAGCAGGCTCGAGGAGATGCTTGCTGAGGTGCGCGGCGTGCGGCGCGCCTCGGAAGACGCGGCACCCGACAGCACCGTGCACACCGCCGTCGGCTCGGAACACAACCGGCGTCAGGTCGAGGTCGCGCCCGGAGAGACCGTGGATGTGTCGAACGTGCCGGACGCCGATGTCCTGTACAAGGGGCGGGACGGCAGGGTGCACCTGGTCGAAGTGAAGAACACGGTGAACCCGACGCGTCAGCCGGAATTCGTCGGGAAGATCAACACACTCTCCGAGTGGACGAAGGCAAATCCGAGCAGAACGACTCGAGTTGAGATCGACAAGCCTGATAAATGGACTGAGGTCTTCCGGCCCATCAAGGGGCAGAAGGTCTCTCCTGCCCAGCTCATGAACGAGAAGGGAGTTGACGCCCGTATCGGTGATGCGAGCTTCACGGCCCAGCAGCTGGGTGACATGCAGCGGGCGCTGGAGGCGAAGTACAGCCGAGGTGAGGAAATCGACTGGAAGCGGTTGAACGACAACCCCAAGGGGGCGTTGGAGTACCTAGGTCTGAAATGACAGTAGGCCGGGGTGAAGACGAGAAGGAGGGTGACGGCTAGGAAAAGCCGTCACCCGTGACGCACGACTGATACCCCAGGTTTCCGTTCAGCCGCCGAACCAGACGACGAGGCGGACGTTGTCCTCACCATGGAGTTCGGACAGCGTGCCCATCACATTCCACACAGGTTGCCATGGTCCGTCGGTCGGTACCAGGTCGCGATAGGCAGGGACGACAGGTCGGTACGCCTCGTCGCCGAGCAGGAGTTCTCCGTCGGCGGGCCACCGGGAGGGAGCGATGTTGCCTTCTCCGAACTTGGCGGCGGCCGAGTCGTACAGCTCATCCGGGAGTGCGGCCAATCCGTCGGGCGCGAAGGATCCTTCATGGGCACGGGTCCAGCGGCGGACCCAGTACCGAGACGGGCCGTCGGTGCAGGGGGCATCCCAGTCGACAGCCGACAGTTCACGCCACGAGAACCACGAATGACTGTGGCCCTCAAAATCGTCGGCATGCCCTTGTACCGTGTCCGAGATATCTACAGGGGTTCCGCGCTCAGGGAAGAGAGCTCTGACAGGCTCCACACTCCGGACGTCAAAGAGTGCTGACCACGACATGTAATCACGGGCCCAATGAAGGTGCCGGAGTTCAGAAAAGGGCTCCCACAGCGCGTGTTCAGTGCCATAGCGCCCAGGCTGGGGCCTGCATTCCAGCCATCCATACAAGTCGGTACTCATAAAAGCGACTCTATCCAATGCGGCCGCTGAGTGCGCTATTGGCTGGCTATTGACCCCGACCCCGACCCCGGCCGCTTCGCCGGCTGGACGGTGGAGTCGGCCGAACGTTGCCTGATCGAGGAGATCGGCGCCGACTCAGCCATCGAGCTGCTGGGCACGCCGGGAAGTTCGGAGGCCAGGGCGGCTTTGGGGCGTCTGTCGGTGAAGCCGGACAGCGCGGCGAGTTGGGACAAGCGGAAGGGTGTTCTTCGACCCGCCGCCAGGAAGTTCTTGCTTCGGCTGAGGGGGAGGGAGGTGCCTCCCGGGCGGGGCCCGGCCCGAGAGGCATCGTTGTCCAGTGCTCGGCGGATCTGCTGAGACTCTGGATCCCTCGAATGGGTAGACCCCCACGCCCGGAACAAGAGCGCGAAGGTCAAAAGCCCTCGCGGCGGAGACCGACTTACCGCCGTCGCTCAGGATGACGCTCCCGATCGGCACCAACGGTGCGCAGCTGAGCGCGCGGCCCGGTCCGTGCCACGCGGCCGATGGGCCAGGATCGGCCTCCGCAGCGGCGCGTGTCCGTGCCCTAGCGTCATCTCTCATGGGGACGGCGGCACGGAGCGCCCGGACATCGAGACGATCCTTGATGTCAACCGGTCTTTGCGAGCGACAGGCGCCTTGGTGTGGCCCCCTGAACCGTACGACCGGGCCAAGCTCTGAGAGACGGCACGACTTCGGTCAGGGCGCGAACGGAGAACAACTGGTGGACATCTACCTGCTGCCCGCTGCCATGCGCGAGCTACCACCGCCTTGGCACGACCTGACCTACCGCAGATCTCAGGCCCTGGAGGAACTTGCGTCCACGGAGGAGAGACGTGAGCAGGCTCGGCATGTGCTGCGTGTTTGCCTGCCCGAGCGACGGCAGAGCGTGCACGACTGGGACGAGGAACTACGGGACTTCTACGACGACCGCGATGATCACACCTTGGACGAGGCAGATGCCTGGCTGACCCGGATCATGCCGACCACGTCCCAGGTCACCCGGCAACGGGTGGCGCAGGTGGTCGGTGTGTGGGCCGACATGGGGATCCCCACGGTGTCTGCGCCACCGACAGAGCAGCAGATCGACAGGGTGGCGGCGGAGTGGGCCGCCTCGGTACGGCAGACGCTGGCGCACGACGCCTTCGCCTTCATCGAGCGTGCGACCGTCTCCGGATCGCTGAGCGATCTGGAGGCGGATGAGACCGCGCTGCTCGCGAGTGGGTTCGTGCGGGTCGGCCTGGCGGTGGAGGTGGCGGTGCGCGTGCTGGTCTCGCTCGGCCGTCCACGGGGCGAAGAAGCTTTGCTGGATCTCGTGCACGACGGCGAGGTCCAGGACTTCCGGCCGTATGTGCGTTCCCGGCTTCTCGGGCTGCGCCGTCCGGTGTACGAGGGCCGGGCCCGGGAAGTTCCCCGCGACGAGGAGCCGCTGCTGCCCGAGGGGCTGCAGGGCCTTCCGTATTCCTGGCAGAACGACTTCGGCTGGGGTGCGACCGCGCCGGATTCCCACAGCCTCGCCCAGGCGCGTTCAGCACTGGAGGCGTGTCTGACTGTCGAGCGGGTGCCGGATGACGCGCAGATGTGCAGTGACGCTCCGGCGGACTGCAGTGCCATTGCTGAGGTGGTGCGCGCCCTGATGCCGTACCCACGGCTGGTCACTCGCGAGCGAATGAACGAGGCGTGGCGCGAGTGCCAGTTGTTGGGGTTCGAACTTCAAGGCATCGACGCCGCATGCTTCGCCAAGGTCTGGTGCAAGAGGATCGCTGACCGGGTCACAGCAGCCGTCTTCCGCTGGCTCGCTGACCTCCCGCAAGGCGGAGGAGCGGCAGGCGACAAGGAACCGGCTGTTCTGTCGGCAACGGCCCTCTGGGCTGCGGAACTCGCCGAGCGGTGCGCCCGGTGCGGCAGCGCGGTACAGGAGGCCATCTGGTTCCTCCACCGCACGGATGACGTGCCGGGCAGCCGTGAAGCCCTGGCGCGACTGGCCTTCGACCCGAGCCTGCCGGTCACGACGAGGAATACAGCGCAGGAGTGGGCGCGACGGCGTCTTCAGCCCGACCAATATCCCGAAGGCCACCAAGATGAGGGTGACCGAGGCCGGTGAGCGATGGAGGACCCGAGGAGCGCGATGGAGTACCTGGGGGGCTCATGACGCACGACGAGCAGAACGCGGACACTCAGGACGACCGGACCGCCTCCCTCTCGAAGAACTGGAGGCAGCGATCGCCGCTGCTCCGTCGGCCAGGTACGACTGGACGGACGAGCTGTTGGATATCCGGACAAGGTCGCCAAGGCCAAGCAGGTATATGACGGGACGTACAAGTGATCGCGAATCTTTTCACCGTCACGGAAGCAGAGCCGTCGCGGCTCCGCGGAGCGCTGGCTCAGTTGCTGGCCGTGACGCGCGAAGCGGTCGACGTCGCCGACACGGACGGGGACCAGGAAGCGCGTCGCTGGGACTCACCTGTTCTGTGCACGTACCGCGTGCTGCCGCCCGGTGACCTGGCGCTGGAGCTCGACATCTACGTCGAGGACGAAACGGCCAGAGCTCTCAGTGAGGCGGACTTGGCGCAAGGGCTCGCGGTCCGTACGACGACCTCGGTCCTCTACCCCTCGCTGGACATCGACCTGGACTCCGCATACTGGGTCGCGGTGCCGGATGGACGCGTCGTGAGATGCCGGCTGGAGGCGATCGACTCCGACGAGGACACCAGATACCGGGTCGACGCGGTGGAGGAGAAGGTGGCCGATCTCCCTCGCGCGAAGGTGGAGTGGCTCCCCGAAGCTCTCGAATACGAGCCCATCGGGACGCCTCTCTCCGATGCCTTCCTGGCCACGTATCCGACGGGCACGGCGGCGAGCATCGAAGGGCGTGTCCACTACAGCCTGCGCGTGTGGGAGAGGCTGGTGCGCCGGTTGGAGTCCGACTGGAGCCCTTCTGGCCGGTACCGGGAAGACCTCTTCCGGCGTGATCTGGAGGCCCGGGACGCTTTGGCGCGTCTCGTGCGCGAGGTCGACGGCGCCTACGCCGGCGGCCTGCGATCCTCTGTGACGCAGTTGGACGGCATCTTCCGTGCATGCACCGAGCCCGGGAATGACGAGAAGGCCGAGCGCTGGTGGTGGTGTCGGCGTCCAAGGCATGTTCCATGGTGAGCCCACGAGGACGAGAAGGAGCGCGGCACGCCCTTGGAGCAGAACTGCTCACTGTCCTCTCCCGACGGCTATGAGCCGGTGACGCTCACACCTGCGCACCTGCACTGGGCCTTAGTATCAACTCAGTGGGCGCAGACATAGATGGTGTGATCGAGACTCGCTCGGCCGACGGACAGTGGGAGATGGCGGTCGACCTTCTGGACCTGCAATTGGGGAGGGACCATGAGGCGTGGGGGTGTCTCTTCAACTTCGGCGGGACGGGGGCTGTGGATCGTCCGCTCTTCGCCGACCGCGGGCTGCCGAGCGACCCCTCGGATCCGGTACGGGATACCGGATTCGAGGACTATCAGCACAGCCACACGTATGCCACTTGGGCCGAAGTCGCCGCGGTCGACTGGGACGCCCCGCTCGCCGACGAGCATGCTTATAACTGGGCGGGCCTGTGGCGGCCTGGTGACGACGGCGAGCTCGTCCAGCACGACATCGTGTGGGCTTCAGCCACGCCCGGCCTGGATGAGGCCGCGGCCGATGCTTTCGGCGAGGATGTGTACAGCCCAGCGGAATGGCCGCAGGGCGGCGAGGTCCACCTGGACGGCGCCGTGTACCGCCCCGTGATTCTCACAGCGCGGATGCTCGCTCCTCCGGACCAGGCACCCTGGTCCCGGATCTGGAATGCGATGCGGGACCTCGCCGACGAGCACGGGGACGACAACGTACGTTTGGTCGTCTGGTTCGGTTGACGACGGCTCAGGCGTCTAGGTTTGGAATGACAGTAGGCCGAGGCGAAGACGAGAAGGACGGTGACGGCTCGGAAGCCGTCACCGCGTGACGCACGACCGGTGTCCCCAGGTTTCCCTTCAGCCACGGAACCAGACGACGAGGCGGACGTTGTCCTCACCGTGGAGTTCGGACAACGTGTCCATTACATTCCACACGGGTTGCCATGGTCCGTCGGTCGGTACCAGGTCGCGGTAGGCAGGGACGACAGGTCGGTACGCCTCGTTGCCGAGCAGGAGCTCTCCGTCGGCGGGCCACCGGGAGGGAGCGATGTTGCCTTCTCCGAACTTGGCGGCGGCCGAGTCGTACAGCTCATCCGGGAGTGCGGCCAATCCGTCGTGCACGAGGGATCCTTCATGGGCACGGGACCAGCGGCGGACCCAGTACCGAGACGGGCCGTCGGTGCAGGGGGCATTCCAGTCGACAGCCGACAGTTCACGCCACGAGAACCACGAATGACTGTGGCCCTCGAAGTCGTCCGCATCCCTTCGTACCGTGTCCGAAATATCTACAGGGACTCCGCGCTCAGGAAAGAGGGCCCTGACAGGCTCCACACTCCGGACGTCAAAGAGTGCTGACCACGACATGTAATCACGGGCCCAATGAAGGTGCCGGAGTTCGGAGAAGGGCTCCCACAGCACGTGTTCAGTGCCATAGCGCCCAGGCTGGGGCCTGCATTCCAGCCATCCATACAAGTCGGCACTCATAAAAGCGACTCTATCCAATGCGGCCGCCGATTGCCCTATTGGCTGGCCCTTGGACCCGCCCCGGCCACTGTGGGCGACTGGGCGTCGACTTGGAGGACACGAGCCCCGAGGCGTTCGCCGAACGGTGGCCGCCAGCATTGCCGCGTTTCTGGCACAGGGCATGCTCGAATGGCTGTGGTGCGAGGACTGCTTCGCCCCCTGGGCCCAGGACCTCGCCACGCGCTACATCGACCGGAACTTCGCCGTCGCTGAAGCGACCGTCCTTCTGACCGAGGCGGCGGAGGCCGGCGTGCCGTGGGGGCCTACAGCAGGTGGTCGGCCTTGCCCGCCTTGATGTCCCGGATGAGCGCCCGTAGGGCATTGCGGCTGTCGGTCAGGTGGTGCTCCTCCTGCCCGGCGACGGCGATGTAGGCGTTGCCTTCGGTGTCGGTGCCTATGCGGAAGCAGTTGTTGCCCTCGGCGCAGAAGGGCTCTTCCCAGGTGATGTCGGCCATGGCGACTCCTCAGAGTTGACGGGCGATGGCGTGGATGAAGTCCCGTGACGCCTGCGAATCCAGCGACTTGGCGTGCCACCAGTCCATGTGCGCACGGTACTTCGAGAGCTGTGCCTCGGCGTGAGTGAACTCTCCGCCATGTGCCGAGTCCAGCTGGACGGTGTCGAGTTGGGGTACGAGGCCGCTGGCGTACAGCACCGCGTGACCAGCTCCCGGAAAGGCGCCCACCTCGACGGGGAGTACCCGTACGTCGACGTTCTCCCGCTCGGACATGTCGCACAGGTGCTGAAGTTGCTCCCGGGTCGTACGATGCCCGCCGAACTGCATGCGCAGGGCCCACTCGTGGACGTACGCGACGTACTCGACCGGGGCGTCGACCCGCTCCAGGACCTGCTGTCGCCGCACGCGCTGTGCCACCCGCAATTCGACCTCCGACTTGGGCAACGGCGGCAGCGCGGAGTCGAAGATGGCGCGGGCGTACCCGCTGAGCTGGAGCATTCCGGGGACGTGCACGGTTTGAAGAGTCCGCAATCGTGTAGCGTACCACTCCAACTCAGCGACGTCCAGTAGCCCTTGGGGAAGGCTACCCCGGTACTGCTCCCACCAGCCCCGCTTGCGGGAGCTGGCCATGGCGACCAGCGCGTCGACGTACGCCTGGTCCGGGCAGTCGTAGTTGCTGGCGAGTATGCGAATGCGCTCGGGCGAGATGGCGCGAATCCCTGCCTCCATGTTGGAGACCTTCGTGCGGTCCAGCCCGAGCAGCCCGGCAGCGTACTCCGTGGTCTTACCGGCCGCGAGCCGCATTTTGCGCAACTCGGCGCCGAGACGCCGCTGGCGCTCAGTCGGTGTGGGCCGTGTCGGCATTCGGCATCTTCCTCCCCGCTTGGTCGAAGGTCAGTCTGCCCTGGCAAGCCGCACGGGTCCATCTCGAAGGAGGCAATGTTCTGAATGATGTGGCACACGTTCCCCTTAATCGCCTACAGTCAGTGACAGGTCGACTACGAAACACCGGCCGCACCGGAAGCGCATCACGCGAACCCACCCGCACCCTCCTGCCCTGGGAGGGGTGGGCCCGCGTCAGGGAGACAGGCCACCGGACCACTGATCGGAATCCTCCAGTTCACCGCACACCCAGGGAGTTGCTGCCATGACCGCGCCCTTCACGGCCTGCCCGCCCCCGCCCGCCACGGAGGTACCCGTCACCCCGCCCGCCCCCGACGCTCTCACCTACAGCCTCACGCTCCCCGCAGGCCCGCAGAGCCCGGCGATCGCGCGCGCGGCGACACGCATGATCCTGCGCGCGCACGCCCTCGACGACGTGACGGACGCGGCGCTGCAAGTGGTGAGTGAACTGGCGGCCTGCGCTTGCCGCTTCACCTCGACTGCCGAGGTCTACGTATCGCTCCGCTACCGGGACGGAGCCCTGCGTGTCGTCCTCTACGACGGCCACCGTCGCCACACCCACCCGCGTCTCGCCGCCGCCTGCGAGTCCCGCCGTCGCGCGGCCCTGCGGCTGCTGTCCTGCGTGGTCAAGTCCTGCCACGGCGACTGGGGCTTCGGAGACGCCCGCGAGCCGGGCGGCGGCACGCGGATGTGGGCGGTGTTGCCGAGGGAGGGCGCGAGGTCGTATCACGCAGGCGCTTGAGGGGTGGAAGCCCTGTGGCCGTTGCCGAGCTGTGCCGCGACGGTCTCGGCTTCGGCGTCGCGGCAGCCGTACATACCGCGCGGCCGAACCCGACGCTCCCGGACGGGGGGCTCGTGGCCGCCGTCGCGCCGGAACGCAATGCCGGGCTCGGAGCCGGGGTCATGGACCTGAACCGCTGACCAGCCCGGCTCCGGGCGCCGCGCAGGCAACGGTCCGCCGTTTGCAGCCCGGCTGGAGCCCGTCGGTCCGGTACCGGGAAGTGCCGACTGCCAAGGGCGCTGTACCCCAGGTGAATTGGGCCTCGCGTTGGGCCCGTGGGCCCATGTGGCCGGAGCTGACCGATCGTTACCCTCTGGGCTTGGTTCGAAGAGGGGGGATGGAGGGCGTCCGGAGTAGCTGAGCGCTGCGACGGTCCGCGTTCATAGGCCCACGGAGCCTGACTGCATGACGTGTGCGCGGGGCCCAGGGCGAACGTGGCCACGACGTCACGCGCAAGCCGCTGCAGCCGCTGCAACCGCTGCCGTCTCGGCGCCGCGTCCTGGGATGACCGCATCCTTGGGGCTCTCACTCTCCCTGACTCGTCCTCCTGCTCGGCGAGTTGAGGAGTGGCATGTCTGCGTTCGGGGGCGTCCCGGTGTCCGGGGGCGGCGGATGGTCGTCGACGGGGAGTGGGCGGCGGCAGGAGCTGCCCAGGCCGCTGTCGGTTGCGCTGGTGCTCGTCCACGCGCTGTTCGCGTTCACGGTGTTCGGCGGGATCGGTCTGCTGCTGACGGCGGCGTCGCTGGACGCCGTGGACGGCTGGCTGCTGGGCCAGGTGGCGTTCGCGGCGGCGCCCGGCACGATCGGGTGGGTGCTCGCGCGCCGGTCGTGGACGGGCGGCATGTGGGTATGGCGGGGCCTGCTCGCCCTGCAGGCATGGCTGATCATCGCCGCACTGGGCAACGTCGGAGATGGCTCGGGGCGGGGCTTCACCCAGCTCTTCTTGCCGATCCTGATCGTCGTGTTCCTGACGCGCCGGGAGAGCCGGGTGTGGTTCCGGCTGCCGGAGCTGGAGCGAGCGGATCGTCGCCCGTTCTCGTTGGCGCGGATGATCCGCTGGCGCCGGGACGATGGTCAGACGGCGGTGGAGTACGCGGGGCTGGTGGCCGTGGTCGCGGCGATCATCGTCGCGCTGCTCGTCAGCGGTCTGGGGACGCAGATCTTCACCGGTATTCAGTCGGCGGTGTGCAAGGTCACCGGTACGGCGTGCCCTGCGGAGGCAGGGAACGGCGGCGAGGAGGTTCAGGCCGGCGACGGCCCGGACGGGACCGACGGTGAGGGGGCCGACGGTGGCGCGGCGGCCGGCCAGGGCCAGGGCAACGGCGGCCAGGGCACCGAGGGCGGCGGAGCCGCTGACGGCGGCACTGGCAACGGCGGTACCGGGAATGGCGGTACGGGAAATGGCGGCGTCAACGGGACCGGGCCCGGCGGCGCCGACTCCGGAAGCCAGGGCGGCGACGGATCCGACTCGGGTGGGCAGAACGGAGGGAACGGCTCCGCCTCGCAGGGCGCCAACGGCGGATCCGGCGGCGCTTCGGAGGGTACGGGTGCTCCGTCCACCGAGGAGACCGTCGAGGAAAAGAACGACGCGGCAGAGGACGAGCAGGCCGAGGACAGTGGTGAGGAAGGCGGTGACGAGGGCTGCACCTCTGGCGTCGGGGCCTTCCTCGGCTGCGTGGGGGACCAGTTCAAGCAGGTGGGGCAGGGCCTGTTCGTCGACGGCATCTGGGGTGACGTCACGGGCATCTGGGACACGGTCACCAACCCGGGTGAGACGTGGGAGGGCCTGAAGGACTACGGCAGCTCGCTCGGCGACCAGTGGTCCGAGGATGCCAAGGACGCAGGCGAGAAGTGGGAGAACGGCGACTACCTCGACGCCCTCACCGACTGGGGCGGCGCGTCGTGGAACACGGGCGTCAAGGTCCTGGACGACATGTTCGTGGGCGACGAGGTCCGCGACCAGTGGAACAACGGCCAGAAGACCCGCGCGGCCACCAACGTCGTCTGGAACGTCGGCTCGCTCTTCATCCCCGGCTACGGTGAAGCCAAGATCGTTCAGAAACTCGGCAAGCTCGGCAAGCTGGGCAAACTTGGTAAGCACGTCGAGAACGCCGCGAAGGCGGCGGAGGACGCCAAGAAGGCAGCCAAGGCCGGCGACGTCGACGCCGCCGAGAAGGCGGCGAAGGAGGCCGACGAGGCGGCGGACGCGGCCGAGAAGGAGGCCCGCCAGACCGGCTGCACCATCTCGGCGCCGGCTCGCAGGATCCCGTACGGCGACTCCCCGCACGGAAGCACCCCCGGCCTCCTCACCGGCTCGCCCGGCACAGGCACCACGGTCCTCGCCGCCGGCGCCGCCGACTCCCCGTACGTCATCCTCGCCCAGGACGGCTGCGACGAGGAGGCCAAGGAGCGGGCCGAGGAAGCTCGGGAGAAGGCCGACGAGGCCGACAAGGCCGCTGAAGAGGCAAAGAAGGAGGAGCCCAGCCAGGGGTCGGCACATGAGTGGCAAGCGGGCGACGACGTTCCCGGACCTGCCAGGGGAAAGGTGCTGAAGTTCCCCAACAAGCGTCACACCGTCAGCGGGGCGGCGTCTGGCGAGGTCAAGGAGAGCAACACCGTGATTCTCAGGGGGAACGAAGATCTTGTCCGCAGTGACATCGAGGGGATTGCCAACAATCGCGGAACGCTCCTGGACGACGGAAACACCTACGAGATCAATGGCCGCACGTACGAAGTAAAGGGGAATGGAACGGTCTTCCCCAAGTCCGGGCCGGGTCTGGTTGAAATGGATCGCATCGAATACGATGCCCTGAAGGAAATAGCGCGAAACAAGGGTGACGCCAGCAAGTCGCAGCAGTTGCAGCGTAATCCCAAGTTCGTGAACAATCCTGAAAAGGTTGAGAAAGCTCAGAAGGTGTACGATGGGTCGTACAAGTGATTGGTAATCTGTTCAGCATTGCGGAGCTTGAGCCCTCACAGCTCGGAGAGGCACTTGCGGACCTGCTCGACCTGGCGGGCCGGCTGGTCGATGTCGCCGATGCGGACGGGGCTCAGGACGCGCGTAACTGGGATGCCCCCGTCCTGTGCTCCTATCGGCGACTGCCGCCGGGCGACCTGGCTCTTGAGCTGGATATCTACATCGAGGACAGGGTGGCCGGCGGCCTTACGGAAGCTGGGCTCGCACTCGGTCTAGCTGCCAGAACACGGAGTTCGGTTCTCTATCCTGGCGAACTGCAGTTGCCCAGTGATTACTGGGTAGCGGCTCCGGGCGGGCGTTCGGTCAGATGTCGTCTGGAGGCATTGGACGGCGATGAGGAGACGGCTTATCAGGTCGCCGTGACGGAGGAACCAGTGGAGGACCTCCCCCGGGCGAGGGTGGAGATTCTCCCAGAGATCCTCGACCACGAAATCATCGATACGCCTGTCTCCGACGCGTTTCTCGCGACCTTCCCCAAGGGAACGACGGGGAGCGTTGAGGGACAAGTACGTTACTACCTGCGCGTGTGGGAGAGACTGGCCCGTCGGCTGCAGGTGGACTGGGCTCCGTCCAGGCGTTACAGGGAGGATTTGTTCCGCCGTGACCTGGAGGCACGGGATGCATTGGCGGGGCTCATGGGAGAGGTCGTCGGCGAGCATGCCGATACTCTTCGACTTGCGGTGGCTCAAATCGATGAAGTCGTGAGTGAGTTCACACAGGAAAGCCGGAAGGGCGAAGCGGCGTCTTGGTGGAACAGCCGGATTCCACAGCGCATTCCCTGGGAGTGACCACACTATGTGCTGCCCTCGATGATGCGAGCTTCACGGCCAGGCAACTGTGCGAGATGCGGCGGGCGCTCGGGGTGAAGTACAGCCGAGGCGGGAAGGTGAGCATGGGCATTCCGATCTGGCGGAATTCCGCCGGCGACCCCATGCCGCCCCCGTTCCAGGCCCTTTGCGACCAGGAGCTGATGGGATCTGGCGGTGTGGGGTCCGCTGGCCGTCGGCCCGGACGACTGCCGGAGGTGGGTCGGGGTCCCCATCAACCAGTGCGACGGCGATGCCCTCATGGCACCGCGGCTGTTGTCAGCGACCGCCCGACCGCCGCACCTCAGAAGCGGTGCACAGGTGGCAGAACCGGATTCCTGCCGCTCGGTGCGCCAGCGCGACGGGAAGGTGATGACGGTGCTCAGGCTGGTCGTCAATGGCGCTTGGGGCCTGCGAGTGGAAGGGGCGCAGCAACTCGCTGAGCGGTGGCTCGCCTTCCTGAACACCCTGGAGGGCATCGTCGGGCCTTCCTTCGAGGGCTGGCGCGAAGCCACGGACGACGACAGGACGGCTCCCCTGCTGTCACCTTCTGCCGCGTCCTTGGCCGACTATCTCCTGAGGGAGAACCCTGAATCCGAGGTCGCCCGGACGGCTTACACCGCATCGCTGTGGACGGCCGGATCAGGAATGCCGGAACTGGTAGTGAGTGTGAGCGCCGGGGGACCCTCGCCACATGTTGCCAGTTCCTGCTCGGTGCGAATGCGTTCGCGTGAGCTGGACGAGTCGGCACCGGTGGCGCGCCGTTCTGTGGAGATCCTCCGGGCCCTCGCGGACTCTTGGGATGTCGACTGGGGCCAGGCCTACAACCGTGGTGAGTACGCAGCCGTCGAAGAGGAGTTTGACCTGGAGGCGCCGGAGCCCCGCTGCGGTCGTGCCGCCTACCTCTCCGCCAGGCGTGCCGAACTGGTCCTTGAGGATCTCCCGGGGAAACCTGCACGGATCCGTACCAGCCACGACGGACTGCTGATCGACCTCACCGGCGGCGGCACAGAGCGGCCGGACATCGAGGCGATCCTTGATGTCAACCGGTCTTTGCGAGCGACAGGCGCCTTGGCGCGGCTCCCTGAACCGTACGACCGGGCCAAGCGGTAGGA
Organism: Streptomyces africanus; assembly: GCF_030816955.1. Lineage (NCBI taxonomy): Bacteria > Bacillati > Actinomycetota > Actinomycetes > Kitasatosporales > Streptomycetaceae > Streptomyces > Streptomyces africanus. The sequence goes on from NZ_JAUSYP010000001.1 coordinate 5,642,337, forward strand.
GAGCGCGCGAAGTGCAGCTGCCTGAACCCCCGTTTCGGGATTCGGGTCCGTGTATGGGTCCCCGGGCCCATGAGGCCGAGTGTCCCGACGAACCCGAGTGGAACGAAGAGGTGGAGGCGGCCGAAACCCACCTGGCGGACCTCGTGAGGGAGTTGGACCGACGTTGGGGGACTCACCGGAGAGTGGCCATGCATGTGCCGCTGTTCCGGAAGCAGTCGGGCGAGCCCATGCCGCCGCTGTTCCAGGCCCTGTGCGGCAACGACGCCTACGGTGACCTGACGGTGTGGGGACCTGTGCGGGCCGGGGACGAAGGTCGGGCCCCCGGCCGGTGGGCCGGAGTATCCGTCGGCCACAGTGATGGTGACGCCCCGCTCGTCATGGTGGCCGTCACCAGCGACCGGCCGATCGTCGAACTGGAGGGGGCGCCTTGAACGGGCGTCGAGGCGAAGCTCGGCTACGGCGACAAGGTGCGGGCGGACGGCACGCTCGAACCTGCTCAAGCGAACAAGTTCGTCGAGCAGGCGCGGCGGCAACTGAGTGCGGCGAACGGGAAGCCGGTCGAGTGGAACTTCTCCAACAAGGCGGTGGCCGAGGCGGCAGAGGAAGCCTTCGACGAAGCTGGCATCGAGGTGGTCGTCAAGCACACGCCGTGGGAGAAGTGAGAGACAGGAGTGCGGATCGTGAGTGCAGTGACGGTGGCTGTGCACTGGTGGGTCAGGCCTGAGACGCCGCAGGAGCAGGCGGAACGCTGGCTGGAGCTCCTCGCTCGACTGACGGAGCTGTCTGAGGGCGAGCTGACGGAGTGGCGTTGGGACGTGGACGATGACGCCCCCGGCCCACTGGTGCCCCGGAGTGCGGGGGAGTTCGCGACGGCGCTCCAGGCGGCAAACACGCATGACGACGCCGACATCATCGGTTGGACATCACACGTGGTCGGACGGCGCCAGGACGGTGGCTACGTCCAGGTCTGGATCTCGGCGGGCGGTACGAACGAGCACAGTCCGTTCTTCGCGATCGTGAAGCTCTTCCCCGGGCCCCGGGCATCGGAATCTCCGCTCGCGGGCCGTGTCGCAGAGACACTCGCCGCGCTCGCGGAGGCCTGGGACCCGGACACAGGCCTTGCCTACGATCGTGAGCTGTTCAAAATCGTAAAGGCGACCTACGGTCTACCGGCCTCCGCGCCCCGCTGCGGCTGGTCGGTCTACCTCTCCGAGAACCGCGCCGCGCGCGTCCCCGGGAACTTCTTGGCCCGGCGGCTGCCCACCGAGCACGGCGGCCTCGTCCTGGACCTTGCGGCGAACCCCGGCGAGACTCCGGCCACCGAAACGGTCCTTGCCGCCCACAAGACCCTCGCCGAGAGCGGCGCCCTGGAACCCATGCCCGTACCGGCGACGGTCGCCAAGCTGTAATGAGGCGGGCCGGCGCACAATTAGAGATCCGACTGGTGACCTGGTGGTGTGGGGCCCAGCGGCCGTCGGTCCGGACAGCTTCCGGAGGTGGAGCCGCCTCTCCGCCAACCAGTGCGACGGCGATGTGCCCGTGATCAGCGCTGCTGGTGTCAGGGACCGCCCGATCGCCGAGCAGGAGCCGGCTGCGAACGACGAAAGAGTGAGAGCCCCTCTGTGAGCGTGCAGCAGTACATCGCCCGAATCGACGAACTCTTGGCCCGTCCCCTGACCGGCGACGGCGTCGAGGCCTACCACCTCGTGACCCTGCGCGAGAGCAGGGACTTCGCTCCGCCGAACGACGACTGGGACGAACTCATCCGGACCAGTGAGGAGTTCGAGGCGGAGCTGGAAGACCTGGCAGCCGCGTTGGACGCCCGGTGGGGTCCGCATGCGTCCCTTTCCATGGAGGACTACGCCTACGCCTTCCTGGACCAGGACGACGACGAGCTCCCGCCCTTCTTCCGGGAACTGTGCGAGAGCGGCTACTTCGGCGACCTCCTGTATTGGCGGGTCGGCGACCGTCTGGTCGCTGCGAGCGTCGGCCATGAGGACAAAGAGGAGCCGGTCGTGCTGTTCGCCGGGGTGACCGCTTCCGCGGACGGATTTCCCGCATAGGCGCGCGGAGCGCAGCTGACTGAACCCCTGTTCGGGATTTGGGTCCGTGTATGGGTCCCCGGGCCCATGAGGGCCGAGTGTCCCGATGCCTATGGTGTCGCACCACATCAGGGCAGCGACCTAAGGGGCGTCAGGCATGCGTGAGACAGGTGGGCCGCCGTGGAGCGGTGGAGCCCCCGGGGCCGCTGAACGAGGGAGGTTCTTCGCGCTCACGCGCGCCTGGGCAGCCGGACTCATCGTGCTGTTCATCAGCGAGTACGTACAGGTCACCTACTACTACGAGACGTTCGCCGACATCGAGCGCCTGGAGTCGTTCGGCGGTCGACTGCTGCTCGTCCACCTGCCCAACGCCGTGTGCGTCGCGCTGGCCGCCTGGATCGCGGGGCGGCTGCACCGGGAACCGTTCCGCGACTCGCTTCCGCGGCATCTCGCCGCGGTCTTCGCGGTCCCACTGTTCGCGGAGGTCGTCACCATCGTCATGCACTGGGGCCGGGCCTCCCTGGAGGGCTTCCTGATGTCCTGCGTCGTCGTGGTGGTCGGCGCTGTTACGGGTTACGCCGTGGACCGGCTGCAGGAGGGGGAGCGATGAGGACACGACGGGCACGGAGAGCCGTCGCGCGGTGGTCCCACCGTATGAGGATCCGTTCGGGGGCCGAGGCCGACCGGGGTGCCACTGCTGTGGAGTACCTCGGCGCGGTTGTCGTCGTGGTGGCGCTCGTACTGGCGCTCGTCGCCGCGGGCCTGCCCGGTTTCGTCTCCGACCGGTTCCGCTGCACGTTCGCCTCGGTCCTGGGTGGCGGCGGCAACTGCTCCTCCGGTAATGGGCCGACGGACAAGCCGCTGAGCGACGCCGACTACGAGCCGCTGTTGTGCGCGATATCCACCGTCACGGACAAGGCGGGGAGCAAGGCCAAACTGGGCTTCCTCAAATGGGGTACCGAATACGGCTTCCAGGATCAGGTCCACCAGGCCAAGTACGACGTCAACGGCGACGGCCAGGTCGACGACAGTGACCAGCTCATCTACATCACCTTCACCGACTCCGCGTCAATCGGCGCCACCGGCGGTTTCGGCGGGAAGATCGGCAAGCTCGGCAAGGGCTCGGTCGACCTCGGCGGCGGCATCAAGGTGAACAACGGCGACACCTGGGTCTTCAAGAGCAAGGAGGAGGCCGAGTCGTTCCGCGAGGACCTGGAGAAGCTGAAGATGTACGAGATGCGCCGCACCTCGCCCGGCGGCGCCGAGGCCAGCATGGGTGACGGCATCCTCGCGCTCTTCGGCAAGGGCCCGCTCGTGGAGGAGGACAAGCTCCGCAACCGGATCGAGGACAAGCTCAAGGACCGCCACATCAGCTACGGCTCCATCGGCGCCTACGGCAACGTGGACGGCGGGCTGTCCGTCAACGCCGGCGACGACCGGGTTGTCTCCGCCGGGATCAACGGCAACGCCCAGATCAGCGGTGACGTGGTCTTCACCAAGGACGACTACCGAGGCACCAAGTCCTACACCTACACGGTGAAGGGCGAGGGCGAGTGGGGCAGCAACGCGAGTGCCGGAGGCTTCCAGAAAGGCGACCACGCGCAGGCCAACCGCAGCGCGACCATCACGGTCACTCGTGACCAGAAGACCGGGGAACTGGTCCGGATCGACTTCACCCAGACCACGGAGACCGGCGCCACCGGTACTTCCGACAAGGGGGGCACCCATAACGGCAAGGACGGCAAGGACGGCAAGAGTGGTAATGCCGCCAGTAAGGATAATTCGGGCGCCAGTCAGATTGAGATCTACACCAACACACTGGCCTTCCCCAAGGGCGAGGAAGGGAACGCCGACCGGGCCGTCGCCCAGAAGTGGCTGGACGGCAACGGTAACGGCAGCGCGGTGTTCTCGTACATGCTGAACAACCACGCGCCCACCACCCGCCCGGGCGCCGAGGACCCCTTCGGCCGGCTGCTCTTCGACCAGGGCAAGTCCAGCAAGACGACATACGATGGCCTGGCCGATGCGCACGAGTACGGATTCGAGCTGAACCTGGGCCTGTCAATCGGTGCCTCCGTCACCATGGAGAACAAGTCCGAAACGCTTAACAACGCGGAGTTCCTGGGGGCACCCCGGAATGGGAAGCGTGATTACGTGCCGTACAGCTACTGCGCGCAATAGGGGTGGGTGCACAACAGGCACACGGCAGTCGACGGAAGAGCCGATCGAGAAGAGCGAGGCAAACAGGGATGGACTGGAAGTCGAAGCGTGGCCTTCGGGCGGCGGTGGGGGCCGGAGTCACCGCTCTGCTCCTCACCGGCTGCGGCGGTGGCGACGCCACGGCGGACGCCGCTCCAGCAGGCTGGGGCACTCTGACCACCGAGCGGCTCTCCGTCGCCTACCCCAAGGGTTTCAAGGAAGTCCCCGCAGAGAAGGGCAGCCCGTACGAAGTGGCCCGGGCGACCCTCACCGAGGACGGCGTCATGACGGCGTCCATGACCGTGGAGTTCGATTTCGGTACGGGGATGAACACCGCCGACATGGCGGCTGTCGGAGCGGAAAGCCGGGTCCAGCTGGGTGCCACTCCGGTGAAGACCACGGAGATCGACGTGGCCGGGCCCGACGGGCCGGAGGAGGCCAGGAAGATCACCTACACCTTCACCTCCAAGGGCAAGAAGGGCACTCCTCCCAAGGGCACCGAGCTGGCGGGTGTGATGCTGACGGGCGTGGACACGCGCCAGCGCCCGTACCTCATCACGGTGAACTCCAAAGAGGGCACCCTGTCCAGAGGAGACGTCTCGGGCATCATCGACAGCATCGCGTTGAAGGACACGAAGAAGTAGGGGCCCAGCGTGACGGTGATGGAAGTCGCCTTCTTGATCACGGGTCTGGTGTGCGCGGTGGTCTGTGTTCTGTGCGTCCGCCGAGTGCTGATCGTGATCCGTCTGGTGCTGCGGGGGCAGCGCACCGAGGGCTGGTGCGCCACACGCCAGATGTTCGCGGTCAACGCCAACGACAGCCACTACCCTCAGTTCACCTTTGCCTTCCGCACTGCGGATGGCAAGACCGTCGAATTCAGGGACCGGCCGGGCGCCTTCGGCTACGAGCAGGGAGCGCCGGTTCGTGTCTGCTACGACCCGGCACGTCCGCGCAAGCGGGCCACCATCGCGGGCCCCGACACCTGGGGACCGGTGTACGTGAGACTCTTGATCGGCCTGCCGCTGGGCCTGATGTCCTATGTGGCCCTGAGAACTCTGGCGAGCCACTGGGGCTTCATCTGAGGTCCCACCCCCTGCCGCTGTGGTCGGCCGTACCACAAGCTGGGTGAGTTCGACGAGATGGCCTGCCGCGAAGCAGCCTTCGGCTACCCGGACCGGCACGGCTGAGGACAGGCTGTTCGGACAGTGGAGCATCCGGTTATTTCGAGCGGATTCTCTTGGTCGACTGCCAGTTCTATCGGGGCTCCGCTTCTCACGTCCGGCGAAACCGCAGCTTACGGCCCCTGGGCAATCCCACCCACCACAGACTGAACGGCCTTGGTGCCAGACCCGTCGCGGTACTGCTCTGGCTGGCAGCTCCTGGGGAGGCCTGGCGTACTGGCTGCTGGTCTGGGACGGCAGACGGTGGTTCGCGGTATCTGACGGCGGCCTGTTGGTCGGCATGGCCGGGATGGACACAATCGCCAGCGACTGGCACGCCACCGAAGGGCTCACTCTGCGCAAGACCTGGAATCCGCTGCGGATCACGCTGTTTGGGGCACCATCAAGCTTCCCGGGAAGGGCCGTGGGCATGAGGAGGATGTCTCCGTCCCCGTCACGGGAGGACTGTCAATGCATCCTCGACGAGGTAGACGCGGGCATCGGCGCGTGACGACAGCGACTCGAGGGAATACTGCCTGCCGAACACCGGAACCGAGGCACGCACGCCGGAGCACAGCACACGGGGGAACACCATGGCCGCGACGACAGCACGCGGACTGCGCAGAAGCGGAGTTGTACTCGCCGCACTGTTTGCCCTGACGGCGGCGGCCGGCTGCGGCAGCGCCTCGGACGAGCCCGCGAAGGCGTCGCCGTCCTCACCCGGTGAGCGGCCGTCAAAGGCCGATCCCCCGAAGCGTCCCGAGCCCACGCCCAAGCCCTCGGTGTCGGCTGCGGACGGCCGGGACATCACCGCCTGCGCGGACGGCAACTGCGAAATCGTGGTCTCCGAGCCGGTGAAAATCCCCTTCAAGGGTCCGCGCGGCCCGGCCACCCTGTCCGTCACCGAGGTCGGCCCGAACGCCATCGCGTACACGGTGAAGTCGGGCAACGGCCAGTCCAAGGGCAGCGCGAGTGGCCCGGGGCAGGGCTGTATCACCGTCCTCCGCAGCAACGGCAGCGGAAACTCGTGCGGTGGCCTCGGAGCCGCCGGGCGGCCGAGTCCCCAGCCGGACGCGGTGGTGATCCAGGCGGCGGGCGGGGAGGACGGAACGGCCGTCCTCCAACTCGTGTCGGACCGATGACCGTACGCCTTCCGCACTTCATGCTGAAGGCCCTGCTGGTCTGGGCCGCCCGGCGGCCGAACGAACGCGTGTTCGGGTTGTACTCCCTCCTCCGCCGGGCTGCCGTGGGCCGCGGGAAGCGTGCCCAGTTGCGAGGGATCCTGGAGTGGTCGGCCCGGCAGGAGAGCAGACAGAAACCTGGCCGGCTCTCTTCGGCTACCACCTCGCCGCCACCTACGGCTCCGAGCAGGTGGATCTGCGGCTGACGGCGACCGAGGGGACCCACCGTGTCCTGCGGGAAGTCGGCGACCTCCTGTACTGGCGGGTCGGCGACCGTCTGGTCGCGGCGAGCGTCGGTCATGAGGACAAAGAGGAGCCGGTCGTGCTGTTCGCCGGGGTGACCGGTTCCGATGAGGGGTTCCCTGACTAGGAGCGAAGCACGGCTGCCTGAAACCCCTGTTCGGAATGTGGGTCCGGTCCAAGAAGCATCAGGCATAAGTGAGACAGGTGGGCCGTCATGGAGTGATGCGGCCCCCGGGAACGCTGAGCGCGGTGGTTCTTCGCGCTCCCCGCCCCCGACGGGGCATTTCATGGCGCCGTTGCTCCCATCGCCGGATAGCTTTGGTTCGCTGAAGACAAGCCTCGTCTCTTACCGGGAGCCGACCGTGAACCGCCGCCCCACCCTCCTCGCAGCGCTCACGCTGACCGCCGCTGCGGCCCTGACGCTGTCCGCGTGCGGGAGCGATGACAGCTCCAAGGGCAAGGACAACGACAGGATCGCTGGAGCCGACCCGGGAAGCGAAACCTCAGCGTCCCCGACCGCCGCCGAACGCCCGAAGATCGACCTCCCGTCCGACCTTTCCTACACCTTCGACTGGCCCGAGACCGGGGACAAGGAGAAGGACGCGATCCTTTCGGACAGCGAGCAGTCCATCAAGGCTGTGGACTTGGCGATCGTCAACCAGGACGCGCTCGACAAGCCGTACCTCTACTACTACGAGGACGAAGCCGCCGCCATCACGCAGAAGTTCATTCAGAACTACGTCGATCACGAGGCCGCCGTCACGGGCGCCTACCGCTTCTACGCCCCTCAAGTGGCCGTCGACAAGGACGGAACGGCGTCGCTCAGTTACTGCGAGGACCAGGGCAAGGCATACGTGAAGTACCTCAAGACCGACAAGGTCAAGAGGACGAAGGTCACTGCCAAGAGCTACGTCATCTACCACACGTCGCTCAAGAAGAACGACAAAGGTGTCTGGGTGATCCAGAAGATCGTTTCGCAGAGCGGGAGTCCCAAGTGCCAGCCGTGATGCGTCCCCCGGAGGCGCACCGGCGGTAGTCCAGATCGACGGGTTCGTCGACCGGAAGGACAACTCGGGCCCGAGCAAGGGCGAGATCGGAAAGATGGATGCGGCCGCCGCACTGACGACATCGCCGACCTGGCTCGCCGCAAGAACGCCAACGGTGACGCCGCCACGGCGCTGGAGGGCAAGGTCACGAACGCTCCCGACGCCAACAAACTGGCGGAAGCGCGGGAGGGCAACGCCGTGCGACGCGCCGCCGCCGACGCGGCACCAGGTACCCAGGTGGACGCCGATGTAGGTGGCAAGAAAAAGTATGCCGGCTCGGCCACGCGCAAGGCGGACTTCTGCCACCAGGTCGAGCGGCTCAGGAAATGGTCGGGCAAGGAGCCCGGCCGCAAGGCCAACCGTGGAGATCGAGACGACGGATCGCTGGACGTCGATCTTCAGCGAGTTCAAGCCGGCCCGGAACGGCAAGCCTGCGAAGGACACGCGGACGGCAGCCGGCGAGATGGCGAAGAACGACGTGAATGTGAACGTGGCGGGCCAAGGCTTGTCCGCCGGCCAGCTCGGCAGGATGCAGCGTGCCATCGACGAACGGACGGCGAACGGCACGATGGACTGGTCGAAGATGAAGGACCCCGAAAGCGCCAAGGCGTACCTGGGCATCGACTGAGTGGACGACGGAGACGAGACGGCGGCGGGACGGCAGAGTTGAGCGAGCCGGATACGGAACCGAGTGCCGAGGAGAGGTGGGACCCGCAGATGGCGCGGTGGCGCCAGCCGGAGGGCGACTACGTCCTGCCCCACGCGCTGCGGTCCCTGCCACAGCCCTGGGACGAGTGCCACTGGAGACGGATCGCCGAACTGCCCCGCACCGACGAGCGACTGGCGGAAGCCGGGCGGGTGGTGACCGTACTCCTGGACGACCCGGAACTGACTCCGCAGGTACCTCAGCCGCCGTCGCCCGGCCTGTTGTGGCATGTGTGGGAGGAGTTCCACCAGGCCGTCGGGAAGAGCATGCCCCGCACGAGCGACGTGACATGGTCGGGTGTGGACGAGTTGGTCCGCGCGTGGCAGAGCCGACGGCAGCTCTATCCGCTGCAGCGGCACGTCGTGCGGCACGTCGAAGCGGTGATGCTGGCCATGATCCCGTCGTTGCGGGACGACATCGCCGACTCGGTCTTCCGCTGGCTGGCTCTCGATCCTGCCCCGGGCCGCTTCGCCGACTGGGCAGTGGGCCTGGCCGAGCGTTGCGTGGCCGAAGACATCGGTGCCGACTCGGCCATCGAACTGCTGGGCGCGATGGGTGGCCCAGAGGCCAGGGCGGCACTGGAGCGCCTGTCGGTGAAGCCGGACGGTCCGGCGAGTTGGGAGAACGCGGAGGCGGCGCAGGGCATGCTCCTCGACCGGTGGAGCGACGGGATCCGCTGATGATCTATGACGTCCTCTTGGTCGGGCCGCCGGTTTCGTCCATGTCGCTCGCCGAGGCCCTGGCGGGGCAGTGAAGACAGAACGGGCCGACGTCGATGTGGCCGACCGGGACGGCGACCAGAGTCGACGCGACTGGACCGCACCTGTCCTGTGCGGCTACATCACGCTGCGCGGCGACCTGTCGTTGGAACTCGACATCTACGTGGAGGACGCCCTGGTCGACGAGGCACCGGCTGAGCCGGAACTCGCTCGGCGCCTGGCCCTGGCGTTGGGCGTTCCCGTTCTCTACCCGGCCGAGGAGGACCTTGCGTCGGCTTACTGGCTGGCAACCTCGTCAGGAGAGTCTGTCCGCGCGCGGCTGTACGCGTCGGACGACGAACCTCCCGTGTACACGATCGACGCGCTCGATCCGCGGTCGCCCAACTTCCTCACATTCGTGTCAGTGAACTGCCGGAGATCGCCCGCAGAAAGGCTGACAGGTAGTGGCGCCGTCGAGCCTCGTCATGGCCTCGATCCGGACCGGCGAGACCTTTGTTACGTGATGACCTCGACGAACACACCCTCCCGTACTCCCCACGCCGCCATCGCCCCTGCCTCCGCCTCCACCACATGCCGGGCACGCAGCCGCGGCATCCCCAACCGTCCAGGCCGCATGGTGCACACGTCGATGACGCGAAGGTGACGGTCGAGATAGGCGACATCGATCGGCATACGCATCCGAAAGGTGTGCACGCTGCTGGCGGGGGAGAGCAGGATCGCCCCGTCGACGGAGTCCCGCCCCAACAGCCCCTTCGTCCGGGCGCGATAGGAGGTGGCGATCTCCAAAGGAACAGTGACAGACGGCCCGTCACCACCCCCGTGCACGACCAACTCCCCGCGTCCGTCCCCCCAGCGCCGCCCCATACGGGCCACCTCCGACCGCGCCATCTGTCACCTACAACGGGCTGTACGAACCCGAACGTATCCGCAGAGGCCTAGGCCCCACATGGGCCCACGGGCCCATGCCCTTTGCTGGTTCGTGACTGAAACGCCTGCCATGGTCGTCACCCCTGACGGACGGATTGGCGCGTTATGCAACTGTTACTGCTGAAACTGCTCGACGAATCGCCGATTCCTCCCCATACACCTCGCCAGTTGACAACCTTCACCCTGGTGCGGCTCTACGCCGCTGTATAGCTTTGGTTCGCTCAAGAGAAGCCTCGCCTCTTACCGGGAGCCGACCGTGAACCGCCGCCCCACCCTCCTCGCAGCGCTCACGCTGACCGCCGCTGCGGCCCTGACGCTGTCCGCGTGCGGGAGCGATGACAGCTCCAAGGGCAAGGACAACGACAAGATCGCGGGAGCCGATGCCGGTGCCGGCAAGGCATCGCCCAGCGAATCGGCCCCGCAGGCCGCCGGTCGCCCGAAGATCAAGCTGCCGTCCGACCTGACCATGACCTTCGAAGGCGGCAAGACGGGTGACGCCGTCAAGGACGCCGTACTCGCCGACAACGCCGAACGCATGCGCTCGGTCAACGCGGCGATTGCGGGAACGGATCCCAAGGCGGAGGCGCTGAACTTCTACAACACCGGCAGGGCGTTGGAGGCAGCCGCGATCTGGGTGGACAAGTTCAAGAAGGCCAACCTCGGCATCACGGGCACCATCCGGTACTACGACCGGACTGTGACCCTCGACGGCAGCAAGGCCGCCTCGGTCGTGTTCTGCGCCGACGAGAGCAAGGGGTACGCCAAGGACCTCAAGACGAACAAGCCCAAGGTCACCACCCCCTCCGATGAGGACTTCATCCTTTACAACACGCGGCTGGAGAAGAACAGCGACGGGGTCTGGCAGACCGCCCGGATCGTTTCGACGGCAGGAGCGAAGCAGTGCCTGAAGTGAAGCGGAGAGCGCTCGGAGGCCTCGCCCTGGCTGTGGCCCTTGTGGGTCTGGGCACACCGAGCGCCTGGGCCAAAGTCACTCCCGACGGCACCACCGAAAGCGATACGAGCACGTCGAAGCCCTCGGGGTCTGTGAAGGGTGACACGCTCGCGTCGTCGGCCAGCGGCGTGATCGTCTTCGATCGTTCAAAAAACGGCTCGGGTGAGTCCGCCGGGGGTGTTACCTCCACGAGTTCGTGGACCCCGCCCCCCTGCTACTACGCTCCGAAGTACACGCCTGAGCAACTCCAGAAAACCATGGAGCCCGTCTGGGAGTCCGAGTCGACGGGGTACCAGTGGGACGCGCAGCAGCGTGACCGCTATGTCAACGGACATCCGTACAAGGACTTCAACAAGGACAAGACGGGCGAAGGTTACTGGTGGGACTCCTACGTCCCCGAGAGCCAGGTCGGTGCCCCGGGCTCACTCGACTGCACCAAGCCGATTTTCTGGGTGGACAACGGCGACCCGCCGCCTGCGAACATCCCGGAGGCCATCACGCCCGAGATGCTCGCCCAGCTGGCGTACGCCGAGATCCGGGTCCCTTCGACCACGGTCGAACTCGCACCCCAGCAAACCACGAAGGTGAACCTGCCGACCTGGGCCTGGCTGGATGCGGCGAAGTTCAAGCCGGTGTCGGTGACGGCCAGCGTCCCGTTGCTGGACATCCAGGCGACGACCACCGCTGAACCGGTCTCTCTGAAGATAGAGCCGGGCACGGCTGACGCCGTCACCTATCCCGCCTCGGGCGAGTGCCGGATCAACGCGGATGGCTCGATCGGTGAACGGTACGCAAAGGGCAAGGCTGACCAGACTCCACCGTGTGGAGTGAAATATTTGCGCTCATCCGGTGACGGCTCGTACAAACTCAGGGCAACCGTCACCTGGAAGATTCACTGGACAGGGACCGGTGTCCAGGGACAACAACGTCTGCCCGACGGGACGTTCGGCGCTGACCAGGACGTCGTTGTCCAGGAGATCCAGTCCGTCAACCGCTGACGGCCTTCAGACCCCAGGCCGGGCGATCACTCTCCTCAGGAGGCGGTCGCCCGCCGCCTTGCTTCGCAGGTGACACGGGTAAAGTCACTGGCTCATAGACGCGGTGCCGAATGGGGAGAAGGTAGCGGTACATGGCTGACCGGCTGGCTGTGGACGGCGGCGAACTAGCGCATTTCATGAAGCTTTTGAAGAAATCGAGCGATTCGTTGAAGGGTCTTCGCAAGGCCCTGAGTGACGCCACCGTCACCGGTCTGGGCACGGATGATCTGGATTCGGCATGCGAGGACTTCCAGGAGGACTGGAAGTACGGTACTGAGGAGATCGGCAAGCAGACTGAGGACCTTGCCAAGATCATCGGACAGAGCAAGGACAGCTACGAAGAAGTTGACAAGGCGTTGGAAGAGGCTTTGAAGAAGGCCAGGAGTGGTAAGGCGGGGGGCAAGAAGTGACGGCCACGCCTGGAATCGAACAGTCGCCCTACGTCAACTCGCCCGCTGCCCGAAATGGTGACCTGCCGCAGGGCCTCAAGTCCTCTCCGTCGATTCCCAACCCCAACTATCCCCATCTGGGCTTCAACCCCACACCTGGTGACACCGACACCGTCCGCGACCTGGGTAAGAAACTCACCAACTGCGCCAAGGTCCTGGAAGAGACGCATGGGCTCGTCACCAAACTCATGGACGGCAGCTACTGGAGGGGCGATGCGGCCGTCGCCTTCCGCGAGCAGCTGGAGGACGGACCTCTCCCGCTCAACTTGAAGAACGCCGCGCACTCAGTACGCAAGGCCGCTCGGCAGCTCGACCGCTGGGAGAGCGAACTCGAGGATTTCCAGCGCCGGGCGAAGAAACTCGAACGTGAGGCCAAGGACGCGCAGGACGCCGTAGACGCGGCAAAGGGGCATGCCGAAAAGGTGAAGAACGCCCCCGACCTCGAAGAAAAGGGCAGTCGCCACGACAAGGCAGAGAAGAACCTGAGCAGTGCGAACACCGCCGTAGAAGAAGCCCAGGCAGAGCTCGACAAAATCATCGGCAAGGCGAAGAAGCTCGCCGAGGAACACGAGGCCAAGGCCCGGTACCGTGCCGACAAGATTCGCGATGCCACGAAGAAACTCGCGCCGCATGAGCCGGGGGCGCTTGAGAAATTCGGCGAGTGGTTCTCCGAAAACCTGCCCGACATCCTGAGCGCCACCGCGGGCGTCATCGGCTTGGTGGCCCTTTTCGTGGCCACGGGAGGTATGGCCGCAGCCGTCCTGCTGCTGGCGGCAGCCGCATTGAGCGCCGCTGCGCTCACCGCGCGACTGTCCGACCCTACCGTGCGCGCCTCGCTCAAAGATGGCTTCACCAAAGGTGAGTTGGACTCCGACTTCTGGGGGAACGTCGTCAGTCTTGGTGGTGACGTGCTGGGAGCCGTCCCGGGTGTGAGCGCCGTCGGCATGGGTGTCCGTGGAACGATGCGCGCCCTGCAAGCCAGTGAGGAAGCGGTCAGCCTCGGGAAGGTGCTGACAACGCTGGGAAGCAAGACCGTCGGTGAAGCCAAGGCCATCTCCGACCTCGGTAATCCGGCCCTGAACCTGGTGGTGCGCGGGGCTCGTGACTCCGCCCGTGCCGGAGAGGTCGTGGAGATCAGTTCGGCCTCCCTCGGCGTCCTGACCGCCGGGTACGGTCTGGCGTCCAGCGCGATCGACTCACTGGAAAATGACGGAGTGAAGGACACCGGTACCGGCATTGACGGCGCACGGAGCATCCTGGATGGCGGCGCCCTGATCGATCTCGCCCAGTACGTGTTCTGACCCGGAGGATAAGAGAGCTCATATGAACCCCACGGACGCTTCCGTTGCTTGGGAGCACCCGCCGACCCGGCGTGCCTGGTCGAAGCAGCTGGCTGCGAATGCGCTCGCTCTCTTTGGTTGGGTCGCCCTGTGGGTCGCCTTGCTGGCGATCTTGGTGGTGTTTCTCTCCCCCGGGTACACGATCTTCTTCGTGCCGTTCTTGCTGTACAGCTTCTACCGCGCGTTCCTCCAGCTCTTCGTCCTTCCTGCCGTCTTTCGGATGAGGCGCGTCCTGCGGGAATACCCGTGGCGTCTGTACAGCGACGCCCCGCACGGCCTTGCCGACCGGTCCGACGTCGTCGGTAGGCAGAACGGGTGGTTCGAGTTCCCGAACCCCGCCCGCCCACATGAGCTGCTGCCCATGGTGTTTCCCCGGCACTGGGGAGTGGGCTGGTGGAATCGCCGGATGGCCCCTCGCGCGAAGCCTGAACTGAAGGCCCAGATCGGCGTGGTGTGGCTCGCGGGAGACCCTCGCTTCATCGGCGTGATCGCCGCGCCGACCTCCGACGAGTCGACGCCCCGCCGCTTCCGCTTCCTGAGCCAGCAGACGGGATCGGACGGAGGCCGCCGATCTGTCGCGGACTGGGGAGCCACCGCCGAGGACATCGAACGTGGTCGCCGCGCCGGCGTCCGTTCGGCCCGGCCCTGACCCTTCACCAGGCCAACCCTCCGGAAATGCCACCACATGACATCTCACGTCGTCATCGCTGATTCCGTGCACGACCCCAGCTCGGGTATCTGGTTCGCCGTGCCCGGCGGCTTCACTGAGCTGCCGCTCGACGTTCTCCTCGCCCCGCCCGCTTCTGCCGAGGCGGACCGGCTCAGAGAAGCGCTCGCTCCGCTTGTCGAAGCCATGCCGGACGGTGTCACCCGTCAGCAGTTCATCGCCCAGTTGGCATCGGGTCAGCAACTCCTCCGTGCATTGCGTGAGGTGGGCACGGTCCATTGCTCCCTGGGCGTGCACCGCGACGACGTGGAGGGCGGCAGTGGCGGAATCCTCCATTCCATCTTCACGGTGTCCTGGCGAGACATCGCCTGGTCGCCACGATCGGTGAGCGCGGCACGGGCAGTGGCCACAGCTGAGCAGCACTCCCACATCGAGTACTTGGACCTGCCCAGTGGTCCCGCGTCCATGGGCGAGACGGTGCGCACGCCGACTTCCGAATCCGGCCTTCCGCCGACCCCATTGCTCCAGATCTCCGCCTACCTCCCGCACCCGGACTGCAAGCGCATGGCGGTCCTGATGATGAGCACGCCGGAGATCGGGCGGCGCGAGCAGTACCGCGAGATCCTGCGGCAGATCGCGGAACTCACGAGTTTCGATTCGCCGTTGATCGATGTGTAGGTGACGTGAAATGCCTTGTCCGTCTCCTCCTGGCCCGGGTAGGGAGAGCAGAATGGAGAGGCGGGACTCGGCGGTGTCTTTCGCCCCCAACTCACTTCCGAACGACTCCGTTCTGCGAGAACCAGAGCACTTGTTGCCAATGGAACATGGCGAGGCGTGAAATGGATACCGTGCATCACCCCACCGGTTCGGCTTCTGCCTGGGGCGATTCCGCCACTCAGAGTGCTTGGAAGAAGCTGTTCACCTTCGCCGTTGTCGGCCAGATTCTCTGGCCTGCGGTATGTATCGGTGCTTTCGTTTTCATGATTCTGGTGGGGCGATGGACGATGTGGGTCATGCTGCCCGTCGTCGCGTATGCCCTTTATCGCTCATTTCTGCAGCGCCAGTACATCGTTGCGGCTGTGCAGGCACGCCGCATCCTGAAGGTGTATCCCTGGCAGACGCACAAGACCCCGGAGAGCGGGATCGGGCAGATTCCCGGAGCGAAGCTCGGCGACGTTTGGCTGGCGTTCCCCAACCCGGACCGGCCTGACGATGGTGTTCACATCATCCTTCACGGTCATGCGCGGTCCGCATGGTGGCGTCGTCGTCTCGGGCGGGGCTATGAGACCGAGAAGACCGCTCAGGTGGCCGACATCTGGTTCGCGGGTGACCCACGATTCGCCGGAGTCATCGCGGTACCCGGTCCCAAACGCCTGTTCGTGCTTTACCAGCTCGCCGGGCTGAACGCCCGTACCGACGGGGAGCGGAGCGCTTCTCCCGAAGCGCTGGAGCGGGCCCGCCGTGCCGGAGTCCGTCTGACCGCCTGACGCCGGCGTCCACCGGACCATCTCCTCAGCTCATGCAGGCGTTGTTCGTCGCCTTTCGGACTGGGTATGAAGGGCTCCATGACCACACTCGGCGCCGTCTTCCGACCCCAACTCGCCCCCGAGCGCCTGCGATCGGTCTGCGAAGTGGCAGACAGTGCAGGCCTCGAAGAGCTCTGGCTCTGGGAGGACTGTTTTCGGGAGGGTGGTATCTCCACCGCCGCCGCTGCCCTCGCCTGGACCGAGCGGGTGCGGATCGGGGTCGGGCTGCTGCCCGTGCCGTTGCGGAACGTTGCCATCACCGCCATGGAGGTGGCCTCGCTGCACCGGATGTTTCCGGGGCGGGCCATCGTCGGTGTGGGGCATGGCGTGCAGGACTGGATGGGGCAGGTGGGGGCGCGGGTCGAGTCGCCGGTGACCTTGTTGCGGGAGCATCTCGTCGCGCTGCGCGCTCTGCTGGGCGGGGAGCGGGTGACCACCGACGGGCGGTACGTCAGGCTCGACGACGTGGCCCTCGACTGGCCGCCCGAGGGTGGCGGGGGCGGCGTGCTGGCCGGGGCCACCGGGCCGCGTTCGCTGCGGCTGACCGGAGAGGCCGCCGACGGGACGATTCTCACCGCCTCCACCAATCCGGAGGGCGTGCGCAAGGCGCGGCAGCTCATCGGGGAGGGGCGGGAGACGGCCGGTCGCGGGGCCGGGCCGCACCCGGTCGTCGTGTATCTGCTCACCGCCACCGGGGCCGACGCGGCCGACCGGCTGCGTGCCGAGCTGGCCGACGAGGGGCTCGCATCCGTTCCGGACCTCGGTGTCGCCGGGGACGCCGGAGCCGTCGCCGAGGCCGTCGAGCGGCTGGCTGAGGCCGGGGCGGACACGGTGGTCCTCCAGCCCACCGGCGACGAACCGGACCCCGAGGGTTTCGTACGGTTCGCCGCGGAGGAAGTACGGCCGCTCGTTCCGTAGGTCCCTGGGGTTCCCAGGCCCGGGGTGCGGCTTGCGCGGCGTCGTTGTCAGTGGCCGGTGCCACACTCGTCGGCATGACTACCGAAGACGTGCGGCTGCGTGATGTCGTGGAAGACGATCTCGAAGCGTTCTGCGCCTACGAGCAGGATCCCGAGGCAGCCCTGCGGTCGAGGTTCACGCCCCGGCCGCGGGAGGCCTTCATGGCGCACTGGAAGCAGCGGGTCCTCGGGGACGACTCCAACTTCGTGCAGACCGTGACCGTGGACGGTGACGTCGCAGGCAACGTCGTCGCCTGGTGGGAGGAGGACCGCCGCTTCCTCGGGTACTGGCTCGGGCGCGCGTACTGGGGACGCGGCATCGGCAGCAAAGCCCTGGAGCTCTTCCTGGAGCGGGAGCAGAACCGGCCCCTGTACGCCGATCCCTTCAGCGGTAACACCGCTTCCGTGCGTCTCCTCGAGAAGCACGGCTTCCGCCCCGCCGGCACCGTCCAGTACGGCGACGACGAGCATGTCCTGCTCGTTCTGACGTGACAGTGCACCGCACCTTCGAAGACCTCGTCGCCGAAGGAGCCTCCGTCCCCACCGAAGGCTGGGACTTCTCCTGGTTCGAGGGGCGGGCCACCGAGGCCCGGCCCTCCTGGGGGTACGCGATGTCGGCGGCCGCGCGGCTGGGGCGGGCGAGTGCCGTGCTCGACATCCAGACCGGCGGCGGGGAAGTGCTGGACTTCGCTCTCGCGCAGGCCCCGGAGCGGCCCCTGCTCGCCGTCGCCACCGAGGGCTGGCCGCCGAACGTGGCCAAGGCGACCGCCCTGCTCCGTCCGCGCGGAGTCGTGGTCGTCGCCGCGCCCGAGGACGCCCCGTTGCCCTTCGCCGACGGTGCCTTCGACCTGGTCGTGAGCCGGCATCCCGTCCGTCCGCACTGGGACGAGATCGCCCGCGTCCTCCAGCCCGGAGGGACGTACTTCGCCCAGCACGTGGGGCCGGCCAGCGTCTTCGAGCTCGTCGAGCATTTCCTCGGGCCCCAGCCGGACGAGGTGCTCTCCGGTCGGCACCCCGAGCGCGAGCGGGCCGACGCCGAGGCCGCGGGGCTCGACGTCGTCGATCTGCGGGCGGAGCGGCTCCGCATGGAGTTCCACGACATCGGCGCGGTCGTGCACTTCCTGCGGAAGGTGGTGTGGATGGTGCCCGGCTTCACCGTCGAGGCGTACGAGCCGCAGCTCCGTGCGTTGCATCGGCGGATCCAGGACGAAGGGCCCTTCGTGGCCCACAGCACCCGACACCTCTTCGACGCCTGCAAGCCGGGAACCCACCAGCTCTGATCAGGCCCGCACCACAAGCCCGCTCACGCGTGCGGGCCCACCCTCACCTCCCCGACCACCAACTCCGCCTTCGCCTCCAGCACCTCGCCCACCCGCCCCACCTGCTCACCCAGCTCCCGTTCCTGTCGTGCCGTCAGCCGGGCGAGAGGCTCGACGGTGACGGTCGTACGACGGCCCTGGCGCCGCTGGTGCCAGACGCCCGCCACCACACCGTCGACCAGCAGCACGGGATGGTTGCCCGCCTGGCCGCCCCGCCAGGGCACGCTCGTAGGCCGCACCGGGGAACAGCCGCTCGCGGGGCTGCGCGGCGATGACGTACGCGTCGAAGTACGGCAGCAGCCGGACGCCCCGCGCGGGCCCGTCCGGGAAGTCGGTGTCACCCGCGGCCACCCACGCCCGCGTGCCCTCGAAGTCGACCTCCTCGATGCCGCCCGCGGCGGCCAGCTCCCGGAACACGGTGCCGGCCCAGCCGGCCGGCGCCGCCAGCCACTTCGCGAAGTGCTGCGGGGTCGCCGGCCCGTACGCGTACAGGTACCGGCGGACGAACGTCCCCAACGCCCCGTCCGGGCCGCCGACCGTGCCCCCGCCCATCCCCCCGGCCGGGGCCGCTCCCGCGATCGGCGGGCGCGTGAACGTCGCCTTCCGGCCGCGGTTCGGGCCGAAGCACAGCGTGCCCGCCCAGCCCGCCCGGTGCAGCACCTGCCGCCAGCGCGGCCACAGGTCCTGGAAGGCCGGCATCACGCGGTCGCCGGCCCACGGGCCCGTCCGCGCGACGATCTCCTCGGTCAGTTCGTCGAGTGTCAGGCACGTGCCGTCGAGCGCTTCCCCGATCGCCGCCACGACCTGGGCGGCCTGTTCCTCGGTGAGCCGTACGTCGGCCCGGTGAGGGCCCGGCCCGGTCGGGATCGCCGTCAACGCGGCCGACCAGAGCGGAAGTTCCCGCGCCGGGAGGAGATGGACCGTTCCGCGCGGACCGTACGTCTTGACCAGTGACCGTTCGTCCCAGAGAGCCGTCCGTACGCCCGCCCGGGTCAGCCCGGACGTCCGCACGCCCACCGACACCTCCGCCGCGGACAGCACCTGCGCGTGCGCCCCCATCATCGCCCCGACCACCTCGGCGACCGGCGTCCCGCCCCCGGCCGGCCCGGCCAGGAACTGGCGCTCGGCCCGCCGTGCGCTCGCCGCGTCCCACGTGATCCTCGAGATCGTCGTCATGGCACGACGCTAGACCCGAAAGAGGACAGAAACTGACCTAGTTAGCGGAGTCACCCGTCCGCGGCTCGCCTCCGCGCCACGGTTCGCGTAGGTTCAGACCAAGGTAATTCGCGTGAGCAAACCATGCTGCGCGGGCGGTGCCGCGCAGTGGAGGGGGCTGCGCGGCGCCAGGGCCTCGGGGTGAGGTGTCGCGGGGGTCAAGCGGGTGTTGGTGGCTGACGTCACCCGTTGGGGGGATACGGGGAGAAGTCGGCCAGCGGGCCCCAAGTGCGGCAAATCCGCTGGAGCCGGCCTCAGGGCGCACGATTCCCCTGCGTATGGGCCGCGCGGGGGACGTACAGGGGCTGTGTTTCGGCCAGCAGCGAGCCGTGAGCGAGAGGTTCCGCGGACATCACCGCGTCGCCGGGCGGCTCCGGAGAGTAGTTGTGGCACGCCGATGCACGCAGCATCACTTACAAAGGGTTATGGTGGAAACCCCCCCTCGGGCCGGTCCGTATCCCCCCCACGGACCGGCCCGTTTTTTTGTGCGCCGGAGCCGCCCGGAACACCGGCCGGAATTCTCCGTTCCGCACCCGCGGGCGGCCGACGGCGGCAGCGGGGGTAGGCTTCGCCTCCGGGGACTGCCACACGGGCGGGGACCGCCCGCGGCCACGACCGGGCCGCATGCCGCGGCCCGTCCGATCCGTACGGAGGGGCTGACGATCACGTGAACCTGCGCGACAAGCTGCGCAGCCTGCTGGTCAGGCTGTACGCACGCCGGGTGGAAGGCCACCTGGACCACGCTCAGGTGCCCAAGCACATCGGCGTCATCATGGACGGCAACCGGCGCTGGGCGAAGGCCGCCGGTTCCAGCACCGTCCACGGTCACCGGGCCGGTGCCGAGAAGATCGAGGAGTTCCTCGGCTGGTGCAGCGAGACGGACGTCGAGGTCGTCACCCTCTGGCTGCTGTCCACGGACAACTTCGACCGGCCGCAGGAGGAGCTCGTCCCCCTGCTCGGCATCATCGAGGACGTCGTGCGCACCCTGGCGGCCGACGGCCGCTGGCGCGTGCACCACGTGGGCACGCCGGATCTGCTGCCCTCCGGGATGCAGACGGTGCTGAAGGAGGCCGAGGAGACCACCGCGCACGTCGACGGGATAGTGGTCAACGTCGCCATCGGCTATGGCGGCCGCCAGGAGATCGCCGACGCCGTGCGCTCCATGCTGCTCGACGCGCAGGACCGGGGCACCTCGATGGAGGAGCTCGCCGAGGCCGTCGACATCGACATGATCGGACGTCACCTCTACACGAGCGACCAGCCCGATCCCGACCTGGTGATCCGCACCAGCGGCGAGCAGCGCCTGTCCGGATTCATGCTCTGGCAGACCGCGCACTCCGAGTACTACTTCTGCGACGTGTTCTGGCCGGCCTTCCGCAAGGTCGACTTCCTGCGCGCCCTGCGCGACTACGCCGCCCGCCACCGGCGCTACGGCGGCTGAACCGCGTGACGCCGCCCGCCACCGGCGGCCAGGGCGGCTGAACCGCGTGACGCCGCCCGCCACCGCCCGCCGCGACCGCTGGACCGCGCTCCGGCGTACGCCGCCGGGCGCGAGACTTCGCGGGACCCCGCGGGCCTCCCGGTACCGCGGTCACCGCACGTCGTAACCCTCCCCGGTACCCCTCCGAAGGGGGCCGTAACGCGGAATTCACCGGCCTGCCGTCATATGCCGTGGCATGGCGACGCCCGTTCGAGGGCATAAGCCAGTCAGGTCGACGCCCGAACCCCGGGTGTCGGATCTCAGCGGACGGCACGGGGCCGTCCGCCCGGGAGGCCCTTTGCACCAGCCCGATCGTGCGGTCACAGCACGGACGAAGAGGCGGAGGGCCGGTTCTCGGCCCGCGCAGGGCGGCCGACGACCGGTCCAGCTCCACTCCGTCGCTCCCCGACCTCATCCGAGGGGGTACGTCCTTCCGTGGTGACCAGCACAAAGCGCCACAAGCCCGACCGGCGCACCTATGTTCTCGACACCAGCGTCCTGCTGGCCGACCCGAACGCCCTGAGCCGCTTCGACGAGCACGAGGTCGTGCTGCCCATCGTCGTGGTGACGGAACTGGAGGCCAAGCGGAACCATCCCGAACTCGGCTACTTCGCCCGGCAGGCCCTGCGTCTGCTCGACGACTACCGAGTGCGGTACGGCCGCCTCGATGCCCCCATCCCCACCGGGGACCTCGGCGGAACGGTCCGTGTCGAGCTCAATCACTCGGACCCCAGCGTGCTGCCCAGCGGCTACCGCCTGGGGGACAACGACTCCCGCATCCTCGCGGTCGCCCGCAACCTCCAGGCCGAGGGGTTCGACGTCACCGTCGTGTCCAAGGACCTCCCGCTCAGGATCAAGGCGTCTTCCGTCGGGCTCCTCGCCGAGGAGTACCGCGCGGAACTCGCCATCACGGACTCCTCCGGCTGGACCGGAATGTCCGAACTGACCCTGACCGGCGAGCAGGTGGACATCCTCTTCGAGGAGGGACACCTCCATGTCCCCGAGGCCGCCGACCTGCCGGTGCACACGGGCCTGATGATCCAGTCGGAGCGCGGCAAGGCGCTCGGGCGGGTCACGGCCGAGGGCAACGTCCGTGTCGTACGCGGGGATCGTGAGGCGTTCGGCATCAAGGGCCGCAGCGCCGAGCAGCGGATCGCGCTGGACCTGTTGCTCGATCAGGACGTCGGGATCGTGTCGATGGGCGGCCGGGCCGGCACCGGCAAGTCGGCGCTGGCGCTGTGCGCCGGTCTGGAGGCGGTGCTGGAGCGCCGGCAGCACCAGAAGGTGATGGTCTTCCGTCCGCTGTACGCGGTGGGCGGGCAGGAGCTCGGCTATCTGCCCGGCTCCGAGGCGGAGAAGATGAGCCCCTGGGCGCAGGCGGTGTTCGACACGCTGTCGGCGGTCACCAGCCGGGAGGTCATCGAGGAGGTCACCGCCCGCGGGATGCTGGAGGTGCTGCCGCTCACCCACATCCGCGGCCGCTCGCTGCACGACGCGTTCGTGATCGTCGACGAGGCACAGTCGCTGGAACGGAACGTACTTCTTACCGTTCTGTCCCGTATCGGAGCCAATTCACGCGTGGTTCTCACCCATGACGTGGCCCAGCGGGACAATCTGCGGGTCGGCCGGTACGACGGAGTCGTCGCCGTCGTCGAGAAGCTGAAGGGTCATCCGCTGTTCGCGCACGTGACCCTGACCCGGTCCGAGAGGTCGCAGATCGCCGCGCTTGTGACCGAAATGCTCGAAGACGGACACATCTGACCGTCCTGCCCCAAACGGGGGCGGTTACGCAGTAGTTGGCGCCGTCCGGAAAGGCGAAGAGCCTAGCCGGGCGGCGTCTTCGTGTGTGGCCTTTTCTGTGAATCTCCCGCGTCAAACGGGCTGTGAGCTTTCACACGCAACTCGGAATTGCCTTGCCCCGTCCTGTTGCGGCAGAGTCTCACTCCTGTCAGGCCCCGCATACGACACACCTGTACCCCCAGCGGTACGGCACCACTCAAAGCACAGCGTCAACTGCATAGCGATGTCGTATGCCGCCCGAGCACCACGCGGCACTCCCGTGAGGGAGTTGCCCACCGGGCCCGCGCCTCCCGTGACCCCGCAGTTGGGGAGGCCAGTGCCAGGGGCACGATTGCGTCCGCGAGGGTCACCGAAGCGGGCGATGCTGGAAGGAAACCCGTGTGAGCCGGATCTCGGTCCGGGGATTCGCAGTGGCCTCGGCCACGGCGGTCACCGCTGTCGGAAGCGTCGTCGGCGTTGCCTCGGGCAGCACCGCGCAGAACAACGACGCCGAAGCGACGGCAAGCGGCACCACGCTGCTCGCGGACATCCCCGCGGGCCAGCAGGCCCAGGTGCAGACCGCGTCGCTGACGCAGCAGGCCGACGCACAGGCCATCGCCGCCGACGCGAGCGCGAAGAAGGACGCCGAGGAGGCCGCCCGCAAGGCTGCCGCCGAGACGGCCATCGCCAAGAAGAAGGAAGCCGCCGAGAAGGCCGCCGCGGCCGAGAAGGCCGCCAAGGAGCGCGCGGAGGCCAAGGAGGCCGCCAGCCGCTCCAAGGACATCTCCGACTTCCCCGTCGCGACCTCCTACTCCATCGCGCAGATCCAGGCGATGGCGCGGCAGTTGGTGCCGGCGGGTCAGTTCCAGTGCTTCAGCAACATCGTGGACCACGAGTCCGACTGGAACTACAAGGCGGTCAACCCTTCCTCCGGGGCCTACGGCATGTTCCAGGCGCTGCCCGGTTCCAAGATGTCGTCCGTCGGTGCCGACTGGCGGACCAACCCGGCCACCCAGATCAAGTGGGGCCTGAACTACATGAACGACCGCTACGGCAGCCCGTGTGACGCCTGGTCGTTCTGGCAGGCCAACAACTGGTACTGAGCCCGCGGCCCTGAGCCGCAGCCATCCGCAGCGCGAGCCCCTCACCGTCGTACGGGTGAGGGGCTCGCGGCATGTACGGTCTTGACGGACGACTCTCCAGGGGGGAGTGGTGCGGAGAGACGGGGGAAAAGGACGGATCATGTCGCGAGTGCCAGGGTGGCTCGGCCGGCTCGGTGCCGGACTGACCGAGATGAGCGAGCGGTGGAACGAACGCCGCGCCGAGGCCGAACGGGAGCGGGACGAGACCGAGTCCGGGACAACGTCCGACGACCACGTGCCGCCGCCCCCGGACTACGCGCCCGACGTACCCGCCCGGCCCGATCCCGCGCTGGCCGTGCCGTGGGGGGTGCGGGTCGCGGCGGAGGCCGGCTGGCGGCTGCTCGTCCTCGCGGGCACGCTGTGGGTGCTGACGCGCATCATCAGCGCCGTCCAGCTGGTGGTGCTGGCGTTCGTGAGCGCACTGCTCATCACCGCGATCCTCCAGCCGACCGTGGCGCGGCTGCGGCGGCTCGGGGTACCGCGCGGTCCGGCCACGGCGCTGACCGCGATCCTCGGGTTCGTCGTCATGGGACTCATCGGCTGGTTCGTGACCTGGCAGGTCATGGAGAACATCGACGACCTCTCCAGCCAGATCCAGGACGGCATCGACGAGTTGCGGAACTGGCTGCTGAACAGCCCCTTCCACGTCACGGACAAGCAGATCAACGAGATCGCCAAGAACCTGCGGGAGGCGGTCGGCGCGAACACCGACCAGATCACCTCGGCGGGGCTGGAGGGCGTGACGGTCGTCGTCGAGTCGCTGACGGGGATTCTGCTGGCGGTCTTCTCGACGCTGTTCCTGCTCTACGACGGCAAGCGGATCTGGGAGTGGACGCTGAAGCTGGTGCCGGCGGCGGCGCGGCCGGGGGTGGCCGGGGCCGGGCCGGCGGCGTGGCGGACGCTGACGGCGTACGTGCGGGGCACGGTGATCGTCGCGATGATCGACGCGATCTTCATCGGGCTGGGGATCTACTTCCTCGACGTGCCGATGGCCGTGCCGCTGGCGGTGTTCATCTTCCTGTTCGCGTTCATCCCGCTGGTGGGTGCGGTGGTGTCCGGGGCGCTGGCGGTGGTCGTGGCCCTGGTCACCCAGGGGGTGTTCACGGCTGTCATGACGCTGGTGGTGGTGCTGGCGGTGCAGCAGATCGAGGGCCACATCCTGCAGCCGTTCATTCTGGGGCGGGCGGTGCGGGTGCATCCGCTGGCCGTGGTGCTGTCCGTGGCGTGCGGGGGGATGGTCGCCGGGATCGGGGGCGCGGTGGTGGCCGTGCCGTTGGTCGCCGTGACGAACACGGTCGCGGGGTATCTGCGGGCGTACTCCAGGAAGTCGGCGTTGCGGCATCCGGTCCGCCCGCGGGGTGCGACGGCGATGAGCGCGGAGCCCGAACGCGAGGCGCCGTCGGAGTAGCCCGAACCTGACGAGAAGCCTGCCTGGCAAGGCAACAGGGCCCCTGCCCACCGGTCAGATGGGCAGGGGCCCTGCAATGCGGGGCGTACGGCCGGGGATTACTCGGCCAGAACCGCCTCGGCGTCCAGCGTCACGCCGACCGCCTGGATCACGGACGCGATCTTGAACGCCTCCTGGATGACCTCGCGGTCGAGGCCGGCCTTGCGCAGGACCTGCTCGTGGGAGTCCAGGCACATACCGCAGCCGTTGATGGCGGAGACCGCGAAGGACCACAGCTCGAAGTCGACCTTGTCGACGCCCGGGTTGCCGATGACGTTCATCCGCAGGCCCGCGCGCAGGTTGCCGTACTCGTGGTCCGACAGCAGGTGCCGCGTGCGGTAGAAGACGTTGTTCATCGCCATCACCGCGGCGGCGGCCTTGGCGGCCGTGTAGGCCTCGGCCGACAGGTTGGCCTTCGCCTCCGGCTCCAGCTCGCGCAGCACGATCGGGGAGCGCGAGGCGATCGCGGTCGCGAGGACCGTGCCCCACAGCTGCTGGGCCGGCAGGTCCGAGTTGCCGATGACCGAGCCCAGGTTGAGCTTCAGGTCCTTGGCGTAGTCCGGTATGGCGGACTTGAGTGCGTCGAGGGACATGTCAGATCACTCTCCGGCGAGCAGCGCGACCGGGTCGAGGGTCTCGTCGCCCTTCGACCAGTTGCAGGGGCACAGCTCGTCCGTCTGGAGGGCGTCCAGGACCCGCAGGACCTCCTTCGGGTTACGGCCGACCGAACCCGCGGTCACCATCGAGAACTGGATCTCGTTGTTCTGGTCCACGATGAACACCGCGCGCTTGGCGAAGCCGTCCTCGCCCTCGATGCCGAGGTCGCGCATCAGCTCGTGCTTGGAGTCGGCCATCATCGGGAAGGGCAGGTCACGCAGGTCGTCGTGGTCCTTGCGCCAGGCGTGGTGGACGAACTCGGAGTCGCCGGAGAAGCCGAGGACCTGGGCGTCGCGGTCGGCGAACTCGTCGTTCAGCTTGCCGAAGGCGGCGATCTCGGTCGGGCACACGAAGGTGAAGTCCTTGGGCCACGCGAAGATGACCTTCCACTGACCCTCGTAGGTCTTGTGGTTGATCTGCTGGAACTCCTTGCCCTTCTCCAGCGAGACGCAGGCGGTCAGATCGAACTCGGGGAACTTGTCACCGACAGTGAGCACACGCTCTCCTTGCAGCGAAGAAACACCCGGATTGCGGGTGTTTCCCATGGGTTGGACGTTATTGATGTTGGCACAGGGTCGATTGATTACGGAAATAGCTACACTCGGTCGGGTTGATCGGAGGTAGTTATTAGTGACTGTGGGTAATAAGCGCAGGCAGCCCAGCCTCGCCCAGCTGCGGGCCTTCGCAGCCGTCGCCGAGCACCTGCACTTCCGGGACGCAGCAGGGGCCATCGGCATGAGCCAGCCCGCCCTCTCGGGCGCCGTCTCGGCGCTGGAGGAGACACTCGGAGTGACGCTCCTCGAGCGTACGACGCGCAAGGTGCTGCTCTCACCCGAGGGTGAGCGGATCGCCGTACGGGCCAAGGCGGTGCTGGCCGAGGTGGGCGCGCTCATGGAGGAGGCCGAGGCGGTGCGGGCCCCGTTCACGGGCGTGCTGCGGCTGGGGGTCATCCCGACCGTGGCGCCGTATCTGCTGCCCACCGTCCTGCGGCTCGTCCACGAACGGTATCCGCACCTCGACCTCCAGGTGCACGAGGAGCAGACCGCCAGCCTGCTCGACGGCCTCACCAGCGGGCGGCTCGACCTGCTGCTGCTCGCCGTACCGCTGGGCGTGCCGGGCGTCGCCGAACTGCCGCTGTTCGACGAGGACTTCGTGCTCGTCACCCCGCTCGACCACCCGCTCGGCGGACGCGAGGGCATCCCGCGCGAGGCGCTGCGCGAGCTGAACCTGCTGCTGCTGGACGAGGGGCACTGCCTGCGCGACCAGGCCCTCGACATCTGCCGGGAGGCCGGCCGCGAGGACGCGCCGGTGACCACGACCGCCGCCGGGCTGTCCACACTGGTGCAGCTCGTCGCGGGCGGGCTCGGCGTCACGCTGCTGCCGCGCACCGCCCTGAAGGTCGAGATCTCCCGCAGCAGCCAGCTCCTCACCGGGTACTTCACCGACCCGGCCCCCACTCGCAGGGTCGCTCTGGCGATGCGGGCGGGGGCCGCGCGCGGCGCCGAGTACGAGGAACTGGCGGCCGCCCTGCGGCAGGCGCTCCGGCCCCTGCCCGTACGGGTGCTGGACCAGGACGCCTGACGGACGGTGCGGGCGGCTGCTCCGTCCTACTCGGTCCGCAGCCCGTCCGGCCGCATCATCCTCAGCAGCGGCGGCAGGCTCAGCAGCGTCACCACGAGGACGACGCCCGCGCCGATGCCGGTCATCGACAGCACGCTCGGCCAGTCCACCCGGATCGACATGTTGGTCATCCGCAGCAGGACCGCGCCCAGGGCCATGCCCACCGTCGCGGCGAGCAGCAGGCCGAGCCCGATCGGGATGGCCGTCTGCCACAGCACCGACAGACTGAGGGTGCGGCGCCGGGTGCCGAAGGCGACCAGGGACGACAGCAGCTTGCGCCGTTCGCGCAACTGCTCCAGCTGCGAGACCAGCAGGCTCGCGCCGATCAGCGCCAGTACACACGCGGCGCCGACGGACAGGCCGGTGCGGATGGTGGCGTAGCGTTCATTGCTCTCGGTGCTGTTCCAGGTCATCGGCAGTACCGTCGGGTTGAGCCGCGCGGCCGTGTTGCGCACGTACTCGTACGCGTTTGGCACTGAGCGGTCCACGCTCAGGAAGAGGCTTGCGGAGGTGGCCGCCGCGAGCTTCTCGGGGAGCGCGCCGGGGGTGAGCAGAATGCCGCCGCGCTCGTACCCGGTGGGGTCCTCGCGGGTCTGGGCCTGCCGGACGTCCTTCGGCACGGTCCAGGAGACCCAGCGGTCGCCGGATTCCGGGGTATCGCCCGGGTCGGCCCACAAGGTGGTGCCGGGCTCGGTCAGGTGGTCGTTCTCGCTGTCGTATTCGGAGCCCCTGACCGCGAAGGCGTCACCGTCGCGGCAGGACCGGAGCGTGGCCACCTCGCGCAGCGCCGTGCAGTCGCCCACGGTGAGCTGGACGTAGGCGTCCGCCTCGCCGCGCCGGTCGCCGAGATGGACGTCGGACAGTGCGGTGACCTTGCGCACGCCCTCGGTGTCGCGGTACTCCCTGACCATGGACGCGGTGTCTGCGCTGTCCGGCACGTCCACGCTCATCTGGGCCCGGGAGACGTCGTACTGCGACGCGGCGGTGTAGTTGCCCTCCACCCCGGCGAACAGCATCTGCAGCGCGATCGCCCCGGCCACCGCCACCGCGATGCCGTTGACCATGCGGGCCGCCGCGCCACTGGTCAACTGGAGCCTGCGGACGGCCAGTTGCCAGGCGATCCCGCCGGAGCCGAGCCGGGCGACGACCCTCTCCACGATCCAGGGCAGCAGGGCGGTGACGCCGACGAGCAGGAGCATCACCCCGCCCACGACGAGGTACTGGTTGAAGGTCCCGTCGTCGTTTCCCTGCCCGACCATCGGGAAGAGCATCGCGAGCCCGCCCAGCGGCAGCAGCAGCCGCCACCACAGCCGGCGCCGCGCGGGCTTGGCCGTACGCACCACGCCGAGCGGCTCGATGACCACCCCGCGCAGCGCGAGGATCGTCACCAGCACCGCGGCCGTCGGGACCGCCACCGCGACCAGGGCGGCCAGCAGGGGAGAGGGGTTCAGATAGCTCGGGAACACGCTGACGTGGAACACCTCGAAAGAGGCCGCCAGTTGGCGTCCCAGCAGGAAGAACCCGGCGCCGAGGACGAGCCCCAGCACGGATCCGGCGAGCGCCTCGCCGGCGGCGATCCGCCGGGTCATCGCGCTGTCGGAGCCGACCAGCCGCAGCGCCGCGAGCCTGCGGTCGCGCCGCTCGCCGCCGAACCGCACGGCCGCGGCGATGAACACGGCGACCGGCATCAGCAGCACCACGAAGACCACCAGGACCAGCAGGAGCAGCACCGGGTCCCAGGGATCGGAGGACCCGAGATCGTCGTTGCCGAAGCTGTTGATCCGCGCGCCGCTCGCGGGGCCCTCCAGCTGCTTCACGAGCCCCTCGCCGCCCGCGAAGTAGGCGAGTTCCCGGGAGCCGACGAGCCCCTGCTCGCCGATGGTGCCCGTGATCCGGTAGGGCAGGCGCTCCCGCAGCAGTTTCCCGCTGTCGGAGGCGAGCAGCTCCTTCAGCGCGGGGGAGACGACCATCTCGCCCGCCGCCGGGAACTTGGCGACCCCCGGGGGCAGCGGAGCCCGCGGGCCCTCCGCCTCCAGCATCCGGCCGCGCACGTCCCGGTCGTGGAACGTGGTGTCCGTGTCCAGGATGACCAGGGTGTTGTCGGACTTCGGTATCTCCTGCTGGCTGAAGGTGTGGTCGCTGCGCGCCTCCTCGCGCCGGTCCCGTTCCGCCAGCGCGCTCGGGAGGGCGGTGGTGAGCAGCAGCAGAGCCACTCCGAGCCCGACGCCGACGGCAGTCAGCAGCGCCCGGATCCACCCCTCGCGTCCGCCCGCGAAGGCGAACCGGACCCCCATGGACAGATCCCGCCCCCACTGCGAAGCGCTCATACGACGCGCTCCATGTCCCGGGACCTGCCGTCGCGTACGACGATCTCGCGGTCGGAGTACGCGGCCACCCGGGCCTCGTGCGTCACGAGCACCACGGCCGTGTTGGCGGACCGGGCGGCGTCCGTGAGCAGCTCCATCACGCGCTCGCCGTTGAAGGAGTCGAGCGCGCCGGTCGGCTCGTCGGCGAACACCACACGCGGGTTCGTCACCAGCGCGCGGGCGACGGCGACCCGCTGCCCCTGACCGCCGGACACCTCGCCCGGCCGCTTCTTGCGCAGCTCGTCGACCTCCAGCCGCTCCATCCACGCCAGCGCCGTCCGCTCGGCCTCCTTGCGGGACGACCCGCTCAGACGCAGCGGCAGCGCCACGTTCTCCACGCAGGTGAGTTCCGGCACGAGCTGGCCGAACTGGAACACGAACCCGAACTCCGAGCGCCTGAGCGCACTGCGCTCGGCGTCGCTCATCGCCGTCACCTCACGCCCGTCGTACGTGATCGAGCCCGCGTCGGGCCTCACGATCCCGGCGAGGCAGTGCAGCAACGTCGACTTGCCCGACCCGGACGGACCCATCACGGCGACGACCTCGCCCGGGTGGATGGAGAACTCGGCACCGTCGAGCGCGGTGGTCGGCCCGTACGCCTTGCGCAGGTCCTGGGCGGTGAGCAGCGAACCAGCGGGAATGGTCACCGGGTCACCGCCTCACGGAGCTTGTCCAACCGGGCCGCGGTCAGTTCCAGCCAGCGCAGGTCCGCCTCCAGGTGGAACAGGGCGTGGTCGCAGATCAGCTGGTCGGCCAGATCGCCCTTGCGCTTGCGGTCGGTGAGGATCCGCATGCTGCGCAGGTGCTCCGAGCGCTGCGTGTCGAGGATGTCGCCGGCGTCGCGGTGGGTGAGCAGCGCGAGGACGACCTTGGTGTAGAGGGTCGACTGGAGGTACGGCTCCGGCTTCTCCGGCGTCGCGAGCCACCGCCCGACGTCGGTGATGCCGGCCTCGGTGATCGCGTACCGCTTGCGCTCGGGCCCGCCGCCGGCCTCGATGCCGTCGACCTCGACGAGCCCGTTCTTCAGCAGCCGGGACATCGTCGAGTAGACCTGGCCGTAGTGCAGCGGCCGGTCGTGACCGAACTTCTCGTCGAAGGCCCGCTTCAGGTCGTAACCGTGGCGCGGGCCGGACTCCAGGAGCCCCAGGAGAGTGTGACCGATGGACATGCCGAGCACTCTACACACCGTGTATACGCCGGATGTATACGCCGAGTGTGCAGCTCATGGCGGGCGGTGCGGCTGCGCAGGTCGATGGGTGTTGTCACGGTTGTGCAACAGGCTATTGCTCCGAGCTTCCGGGCGGCCTGCCACGCCGCGGCAGCGGCCCGGTCTCCCGCGGCAGCCGCCCCGCCTCGGCCAGCGCCTTGCGCAACAGGAACTCGATCTGCGCGTTGGCCGACCGCAGTTCGTCCCCGGCCCACCGCGCCAGCGCCTCGTACACCGCCGGGTCCAGCCGCAGCAGCACCTGCTTGCGCTGCTGCTGCGGCCGGCGCCGGGAACCCGGACCTTCGGGCAGCTCCGTCACTGGTACAGCGACCCGGTGTTGAGGACCGGCTGCGCGGCGCGGTCCCCGCACAGCACCACCATCAGGTTGGAGACCATCGCCGCCTTCCGCTCGGAGTCCAGCTCCACGATGTCCCGTTCGGTGATCCGGGCGATCGCGGCCTCCACCATGCCCACCGCCCCGTCGACGATCTGCCGCCGGGCTGCGACGACCGCTCCCGCCTGCTGCCGCTGGAGCATCGCCGAGGCGATCTCGGGGGCGTAGGCGAGGTGCGTGAAGCGCGACTCGATGATCTGCACCCCGGCCGCCTCCACGCGCGCGTGCAGTTCGACGGCGAGCTTCTCGGTGATCTCCTCGGCGTTGCCGCGCAGCGAGAGGCCGTCCTCCTCATGGGCGTCGTAGGGGTACTCGATGGCGATGTGCCGCACGGCCGCCTCGGTCTGCGTGGAGACGAACTCGACGTAGTCGTCCACCTCGAAGATGGCCTGGGCGGTGTCCTCGACCCGCCACACCACGACCGCGGCGAGCTCGATCGGGTTGCCGTAGGCGTCGTTGACCTTCAGGACGGCGGTCTCGTGGTTGCGCACGCGCGTCGAGATCTTGGTGCGCGAGGTGAGCGGGTTCACCCAGCGCAGGCCGTCCTGCCGGATCGTCCCGCGGTAGCGGCCGAAAAGCTGGACGACCCGGGCCTGGCCGGGCGCCACCATGTTCAGCCCGCACATGGCCAGGAACGCCGCGAGCGCGACCAGGATGCCGCCGATGATCAGGGCGGCCTTGGCCCCGCCCCCGTCGACCGACGTGGCGGCCGCGATCAGCCCGGCGCCGGCCAGCAGACCGACCAGGCCGAGCAGCAGGGCGAGTCCGCCGCCGATGCTGTGCGCGGCGAACTCCCGTACGCGGGGCGCCGGCATCTCGGGCACGTCGGCGGTGACCTGCGGCTGGTGTGTGGACATGGATGATCCCCCGTTCCTCCCGGGAAGCCACTCCTGCTTAGCTTCCATCTATCTAAGTGATATCACTTTTCCCGGTCCTGGCAACCCTACGCGTGTCTCGAACGTCGGTTCCGTTGGGATGGGTGCTGATTGTCACGTCCGTAAAGGGCCGGATCGGCAGCCCTCTCTCTTATCTCCCGGTGTTAGCTTTCTGAGCTGACCTGAGCGGCGAACCTGTGTGACCTGTGAGCACACATGAACGAAGCGGAGCGGATCGGACCCATGGGACGAGCGGAAGAAAGACGCGCCAGACAGCGCGGTGGGCGCCGGGCGGCACCCAAGCGCCGCCGTTCGTCGGGCGCGGCCGGGAAGAGCGGCATACGCAGGCTCTTCACCTGGAAGAAGATCCTCGGCACCTTCTTCGGCCTGTGCCTGCTCGGCATGGGCGCTTTCATCGTGCTGTACATGATGATCGGCATCCCCGAGGGCAACGCCGACGCCAAGCGGCAGAGCAACATCTACAAGTACAGCGACGGCGCGATCATGGCCCGCGACGGCAAGGTCAACCGCGAGGTCGTCGATCTGTCCAGGGTCCCCAAGGGCGTACGGCTCACCTTCGTCGCGGCCGAGAACAAGACCTTCTACAAGGACGCCGGCGTCGACCTCAAGGGCACCGCCCGCGGCCTGTTCAACACGCTCTCGGGCCGGGGCGCGCAGGGCGGTTCGACGATCACCCAGCAGTACGTCAAGAACTACTACCTGACGCAGGAACAGACCGTCTCCCGCAAGCTGAAGGAACTGGTCATCTCCCTGAAGCTGGACCGGGAGAAGTCCAAGGACTACATCCTCGCCGGCTACATCAACACCAGCTACTACGGCCGCAACGCCTACGGCATCCAGGCCGCCGCCCAGGCCTACTACCGCACCGACGCCGAGAAGCTCACGGTCGCGCAGGGCGCCTACCTCGCCGCGCTGCTCCAGGCCCCGAGCCAGTACGACTGGGCGGTCGCCTCCCCGGCGGGTAAGAAGCTGGTGAAGGCCCGCTGGAACTACGTCCTGGACAACATGGTCGACGAAGGCTGGCTGAGCCAGTCCGAGCGCGCCGGCATGAAGTTCCCGGTGCCGAAGGAGCCCAGGCCCGCCCCCGGCATGGAGGGCCAGAAGGGCTATCTGGTCAACGCGGCCAACACGGCACTGGAGAAGCGGCTCGTCGCCGAGGGCACCGCGAGCGACGCCAAGGAAGCCGAGGCGATGGTCAACGCCGGCGGCTGGACCGTCACGCTCAACATCGACAAGAAGAAGCAGGCGGCCCTGGAGAAGTCCGTCAAGCAGCAGCTGACCAGCAAGCTCGACCCCGAGAAGCGCAAGGTCGACGGGGACGTCCAGGCCGGTGCCGCGTCCGTGAACCCGAAGACGGGCGCCGTGGTCGCGATGTACGGCGGCGTGGACTACTTCAAGCACTACATGAACAACGCCACCCGCGCCGACTACCAGCCGGCCTCCACCTTCAAGCCGGTCATCCTGGCCGCGGCTCTGGACGAGCAGGCCAAGACGCAGGACGGCAAGCCGATCACCGCGAACACGATCTACGACGGCACGAGCAAGCGCCAGGTCGTGGACGACGGCACCAAGGTCGGCTTCGCCCCCGAGAACGAGGACGACGAGAACTACGGGAAGATCACCGTCCAGACGGCGATGAACAAGTCCGTCAACTCCGTCTTCGCGCAGATGGGCGTCGACGTCGGCATGACCGACGTCGTCGACGTCGCCGGCAAACTCGGCATGGACACCAAGGACATGGAGGCCGTGCCCGCCCAGACCCTGGGCAGCATGGGCGCGAGCCCCCTGCAGATGGCGGGTGTCTACGCGACCCTCGCCAACCACGGCAAGAAGGTCACCCCGGCCCTCGTGAAGTCGGCGGAGCACCTGAACAAGACGGTCACCATGCCCGACCCGGTCGGCGACCAGGCCGTCAGCCGCGAGGCCGCCGACTCCGTGACCTCGGTGCTGACCGGCGTGGTCGACGACGGTACGGCGCAGCGGTCCGTGCGGTACAACCCCGAGCGCGACGGCCAGCAGGTCGCGGGCAAGACGGGTACGTCCGACAACAACAAGTCGGCCTGGTTCACCGGCTACACGCCGAACCTGGTCACCTCCGTCGGCCTGTTCGGCGAGGACGCCAAGACCCACGCCCAGGTCCCGATGTACAAGGCCGCCGGCAAGGACCGGATCAACGGCGGCGACTTCCCCGCGCTGATCTGGGCGGAATACACCTTCGGCGTGATGGGCGACACCAGCAAGTTCGACCTGGACACCCAGCAGGGCGCGGCCGTCCAGCCGACGTGGACGCCGACGCCCACACGGGAGCCGACCCAGGAGCCCTCGCAGGAGCCGACGACCGAGGAGCCGTCGTCGTCACCGCCGCCGACGACGGAGGAGCCGAGCACCTCACCGCCGCCGAGTCCGTCGACGACACCGCCCACCTTCACCCCGCCGACGTCTCCGGGGACGACACCGCCGAACGACGGCGGCGGTGACCCGTTCGACCCGGTCAAGCCGGGCAACGGACAGGACCAGTAGCGGGAGGCACGGCGAGGGGCGCCCGGCGAACACCGGGCGCCCCTCGCGCAGCCGTGCGACTCGTGCGTCCTGCCTCAGTCGCAGAGCGTGGCCGACATGACCCTGTCGATGATCGGCTTCCCGTTGGCGTCCCACATGATCGCCGTGACCTCGGAGCACATGACGTGCAGGCTGTTGCTGCTCTCGTACTTCACCGGGCCCGCGTACTGACTGAAGGTCCCTTCGTCGACCTTGCACGCCGCACCCGTCTTGTTGGGGCACAGCTTCAGCTTCATGTGCTTCGCACTGCTCGTGTTGTTCTCGAACACGGCGCAGACTCCGAACTTGCCCACGGAGGACTTGACGTAGGTGAAGAGGGTGCCATAACGCCTGGCGTCGGGCAGCCGCTCCGCGATCTCGAGCTCGTAGCCGCTGCCGCAGAGCGTCGCCGACGCGGTGACAGCGGCGGGGGCCGCCTCGGCGATGGCGCGGGTCCGCGCGTCCTGGGCGCCGGCTGGTGAGAGCCGAACGCTGGTGTCCGCGATTCTCTGCCCCGTCGGGGCACCGTCCTGCGCGATCGCCTGCGGGGCGGCGAGGACGGAGGCGACGAGCGATGCGCCGACGGCGACCGTACGTACGAGATTACGCATAGAAAGCGCTTCCTTTCGGGGCGTGCCTGGTCGATGGCCAGGGGCTCAACGGGTGGTGTGGTTCGGCAGACCGCGCGGAAATCCAGTGAGCGCGAGTCGCGGACATCGCGACGCGCTGGGGTGCGAAGGCGACCGCCCGGAACGCAAAGCGGTCCATACCTGCCGAGGGCGGTGATCACCGTATGCGCACCATGGCGGAGAGCGACAGGCGTGAGCCGGGATCTGGCTCGATAGCGCCTGAGTGAAAGGCGCCCCTCGAGGCCGATGGTGACTGTGCCCGCGATGGGGATGATCTGTGCGCCTCTGGTGTGCGAGAGGGGGTGGGGTGAAGCGAGTCAGCCGCAGAGTTGGCTTGTTCTCGCGCATGGGGCCGTTCAGAGAGGACTGCTTGGGCGAGATGCGAAAGAAGATGCTCGCGGAGCGATATTTTCGGACAAGTCAGGGGGATGCTCAGTCGCTCTTCCCGTCATTCCGCATCACGGCCTCTTCGTCTGTGTGGCTTGGGTGAGGCGAATCAGCCACTCGTTCCGGAATCAGGCGTACGTACGGGTCGCGTTCTGGCCATCGCCTCCCATGTCCCCGCGGTAAAGGCTTGCTCCGGGTGTTCGCGCTGTGGCTATGGTGATCGCCACGTCGGCGCTCTGACGCGCCGTCGAAACGGGGGAGGCTTTCTGATGTCGCGGTGCCGTCAGCCATGCGTGCGTTCCCCGCACATGTGCGCCCTCACACCGCGTTCCTGAAACCGCGTCACCTCCTGCCGAGGTGACCCCGTCACCTTCTCCTGCCCTGTCCCGCGCCGGACCAGGGTGCTCTCACGCCCCGTACTCACGGACACGACCCTTTGAAGGAGAGCCACGCCCATGGCCGACGAGATGGTGCGCAGAGCCCAGCAGTTCATCAACGGAGCCTACGACAACGGTTCCAAGCTGGGCATTTCGAGGCTCGTCGAGAACGGAGAGACGAGCTGGACCGTCATGTACGCCCTCACTCGGGCACTCCAGTACGAGCTGGGGATCACCGGCCTGTCGGACAGCTTCGGCCCCACCACGCTCTCCACGCTCCAGACGAAGTACCCGCGGATCGGTGCCGGCACGACCGCTCCGAAGAACCTCGTCCGGGTCATCCAGTCCGGCCTGTACTGCAAGGGGTACGACGGCGGCGAGATCGACGGCACCTTCAACAAGCGTGTCCAGGACTCGATGTCCAAGCTCAAGACGGACATGGGCGTCGACTTCGCCTACCCCGGCAGTGACATCGTCCCGAAGGTGTTCAAGGGTCTTCTGAACATGGACCCGTACGTCACCGTCAACAACGGCTCCAGCCAGATCCGTGCCGTCCAGCAGTGGATGAATGGTGAGTTCGTCAACCGCAAGGACTTCTTCATCATCCCCTGCGACGGGCACCACTCCCGTACCGTCGCCCAGGCGATGCTCTACGCGGTCCAGTACACCATCGGGATGGCCGACGGCGTCGCCAACGGCGTCTTCGGCCCCGGCACCCAGGCCGGTCTCAAGGAACACACCGTGTCGGTGGGCTCGTCCAGTACCTGGGTGCAGTTGTTCACCGCCGGCATGCTGCTCAACCACCGGCCCGTCTCCTTCGGCGGCACCTTCACCGCCGCCCACGGCGAGGCGGTCCGCGCGTTCCAGTCGTTCGTCAAGCTGCCCGTGACGGGAAAGGGCGACTTCCCCACCTGGGCCTCCCTCCTCGTCTCCTACGGAGACCAGAGCCGCAAGGGCACGGCCAGCGACGGCGTCACCCGCATCACTCCCGACCGGGCCAAGGCGCTCAAGGCGGAAGGCATCACCGTCGTCGGGCGCTACCTGACCAACCCGATCCCCGGCGGCGGCAAGGTCCCCGAGAAGGAGATCCAGACCGGCGAGCTCCAGACCATCGCCGACCAGGGGCTGCGCTGTTTCCCGATCTACCAGACCTTCGGGCGGGGCGCGGAGGACTTCAGCTATCCCCTGGGGCGTGCGGCGGGACAGGCCGCGATCAACGCGGCGCTCGACCACGGATTCAAGCCGGGAGCGAGGATATTCTTCGCCGTCGACTTCGACGCCTACGACTATGAGATCACCGACAGCGTCCTGCCCCACTTCAAGGGCATCGAGGACGCGATCCGCGACGACGGCAACCGCTACAGCGTCGGCGTCTACGGTCCTCGTAACGTGTGCACCCGTGTGTCGGAGGCGGGCCACGCCTCCGCGTCCTTCGTGTCCGACATGTCCTCCGGCTTCTCGGGGAACTTCGGCTATCCGCTCCCCGAGAACTGGGCCTACGACCAGATCGTCACCAAGACGGTCGGCTCCGGAAGCGGATCGATCAACATCGATGTCAACATCGCCTCCGGGCGGGACACCGGTCAGGGGTCGTTCAACCCGCCGCGAGGCGTCAAGCAGGACACCCTGCTGCACCCCGACGTCACCGAGGCCATGCAGACGGACGTCGGCAAGTACATGGAATCGCTCGGCTTCCCCCTCGACGGCGGCACCCGCAGCTGGCAGCACTGGAAGTGCTTCGAACGGACCGTCACCGCGCACGACGAGCTGATCACCAACCTGTCCCGCAGATACAACATGCGCAAGGCGCTCATCCAGACGTCCGCCTACTGGGAGATGCGGCACATCACCCCGTCGGACGAGGCGGCGTGGCTCGCGGTCATCACCGCCTTCAACACGACCGGCAAGTACATCCGTGAGACGTCCACGGGCATCGCCAAGCAGCGGGCCGGCACCCTGATCGGTGCCTGGAACCACGCCCTCGACAAGGGATACTCCTCGGAACAACCGCGCCGGGACGTGTCGAAGGACCAGGACAAGTACAACGCCTGGAAGCAGGCCTATGACAGCGAGACGTACGCCCTCACCAGCGTCGCCATCATCCACCTGTGGGACATCGACGGGAAGCCCGGCGGCGACGACGACTCCCCGGCTCTGCGCAAGCCGACCCTCGGCTACACCGACGCCGAGATCTACGAGGTCCTCCGCAGGTACCAGGGCCCCGGCGAGCCCGCGATGACGGAGGCGAAGAAGCGGATGGGGCTCTACTACGTGATGGAGAAGTACAACTCCATCTCCCGCAACTACTAGCAGGGAGCGGCACATGTCAGGAGACGAGCCCTACACCGCCCATGACGGTGCGCTGTTGCTCGTGCTGCTCCTGGCCGGAGTCATCACGGTGCTGTGCCTCACCGTCCAGGGGATCAAGCGCCTGATACGGGCCGGGCGGAAGAAGGAGACGTTCACCGCCCGGTCCGCGGCCGTGCTGGCCTGGGACGCCACGGTCGCCCTGTACACGTGGGGACTCCTCCATCTGTTCTTCCTCGACGACTACGGCCGGTCCCAGGCGTGCGACGAGTCCGTCGGAGACAAGCTCAGCGGCTACGACCCGAGCTTCGTCCCGTTGCACTTCGGTTGCCGGACCAGCGACGGGCGTGTCGTCGAGGCTGTCATCCCGTCGTACATCAACCCGGCAGTCGCCGTACTCGGGGTCTGCTCCCTCGTCCTGACCGGACTCGCCATCGCCCACCACAAGAAGGACACCGACACGTGACAACCGACCTGTCCCGCCGAAGTGCGCTGCGGCGTGCCGCCTTCATCGCCGCGGGCGCGGCCCTCGGCTCCTCGCTGCTCTCCTCTCCCGCCCATGCCGCGGCCAAGGGCCCGGATCCGGACAAGGTCCGGGAGGCGGTACGCAAGGCACAGGAACGCACCAAGCGCGTCCTGACCGGTGTCCCGTCGACGAACGGGTGGGAGATGGAGAGGACCGCGGACGACCGCGGGCACATCTACACCAGACCCGTCCCCGGCACTCCCGTCGAGGGCGTTCAGGTGCGCATGGGCGATGTCGAAACCGTCCTCGTCCATGTGATCCGCCGCTTCCACTACGAGATCGACGGACTCCGCCGTGGTGATCTCACCGGCTGGCGTCATCCCTCGAAGGTGCGCAAGGGCCTGGCCGAGTCGAACCAGGCCTCCGGCACGGCGGTGCAGATCCGGCCCGGCTCCTACCCCTCCGGGATCCGGGGCGGGTTCTTCCCGCAGCAGGAGGCGGTGATCCGGGACATCCTCGCCGAATGTGACGGGGTGGTCCGGTGGGGCGGTGACGACAAGCGGCCGGACGAGGCGTTGTTCTACATCGACGCCGCACCCGGTGACAGCCGGCTGTCGCAGACCGCGGAGAAGATCCGCCACTGGGACTGGACTCCCGGTGCGGGGGCCGGCTCCGGTGCCGACCCGCTCCAGCCGTCCCGGAAGCGAGCCGCGGAACGCCTGGCCCGACAGCAGTCCTGAGCTGCGGGACGGTGCCCTGCGGGGCGTCGCGGCATGACGAGTGACGACGACGGGCCGGTCCCCGCGGTGCGGGGGCCGGCCCGTTCCGTACGTGCGTTCAGTTGCGGTTGAGCTCGAACCACACGACCTTGCCCGTGCTGAGCCGGGTCGCGCCCCACCGCCGGGCCAGCCGGTTCACCAGGTACAGCCCGCGTCCGCCCTCGTCCGTGGCGCGGGCCTGCCGCAGGCGCGGCAGCTGCGGGACGTCGTCGCCCACTTCGCAGCGCAGGACGTCCGTCCGCAGCAGCCGGAGCGTGACCGGCCGGGACGCGTACCGGACGGCGTTCGTCACGACCTCGCTGACCAGCAGCTCCACCGAGTCGCTGAGCTCCTCCAGGCCCCAGCGCTGCAGCGCGCGCCGGGCCAGGCGGCGGGCCCGGCCGGGGGCGGCGTCCTCCGGCTCCAGGAACCAGTACGCCACATCGCTGGGTGCGATGCCGTCGAAGCGGGCGGCGAGCAGCGCGATGTCGTCGTCCCGGTCGCCCGGGCCGAGCATGTCGAGCACCTCGTCGCACAGCGCTTCCAGGGGCGGCGGATGGTCCGGTCCGGTGAGCTGCGCGGTCGCGGCGAGCTTCTCCCGCAGCTGCTCGATGCCGGTCCACACGTCCCGCAGCCGGGACTCGACCAGACCGTCGGTGTACAGCAGCAGGGTGGCGCCGGCGGGCGCGTCCAGCTCCACGGCCTCGAAGTCGACGCCGCCGACCCCGATGGGGGCTCCGGCCGGGACGCGCAGCACCTCGGCACGGCCGCCCAGGTGGAGCAGGACGGGCGGCGGGTGACCGGCGTTGGCGATGGTGATGCGGTGCGATACCGGGTCGTAGACCGCGTAGAGGCAGGTCGCCATGCGGTCCACGCCGAGGCGCTGGGCCTGTTCGTCGAGGTGGTGCAGGACCTCCTGCGGCGGCAGGTCGAGGCCGGCGAGGGTCTGGGCGGTGGTGCGCAGCTGGCCCATGATGGCGGCCGACGTCATGGAGTGGCCCATGACGTCGCCCACGACCAGGGCGACCCGGCTGCCGGGCAGCGGGATGGCGTCGTACCAGTCGCCGCCGACCCTGGCGGTCTCCGCGGCCGGCAGGTAACGCGAGGCGAGCCGCACGCCGGTGGGGCGGGGCAGCGTCTCGGGCAGCATGGTGCGCTGCAACTCGTCCGCGATGTAGGCCTCGCGGCCGTACAGGACGGCCTTGTCGATGCCCAGGGCGCTGTGCGTGGCGAGCTGGGCGGCCACCAGCAGGTCGTCCGGCTCGAAGGCGATGCGTTCGGGGCGGCGCAGGAACAGCGCCGCACCGATGACCCGGCGCCGTCCCCGCAGCGGGGCGAGGATCGCGCGCTGACCGTCCGGCACGGCGAACTCGCCGCCGTCCCCGAGCAGTTCGGGAAGCGCGGCGCGGGCCGCGGGAGCGTCCGTGAACACCGGGCGCACGCCCCGCAGCACCTCGGCGAGCGCGCTGCCGGGCCGTACCTCGCACAGCTCGGCGCCGACCGTGTCCAGCTCGTTCGGCTCGGGCTGCGCGGCCGGCAGGAAGCCGTTCTCCGTGTCGCGCTCGGCCGGTATCCGGTCGGTGCGGCGCAACCGCAGCACCAGCGGGCCGGTGGGCCGCTCGTCGCCGACGGGCAGCGGGTCGCGCAGATAGACCAGGATCGCGTCGGAGAACGTGGGCACGGTGGCCCGGCACAGCCCCATCACGATCTCGTCGAGATCGATGCCGCGGGCGATCCGCCGGGTGGCGGCACCCACGAAGCGCAGCCGGTCGCCGTCCCGCCGCATCGGCGTGGGCCGGCCGGGCGGCAGGCTCTGGCCGCTGCGGCGCTCGTGCCCGTCGGGGCCGGGCACGGGCCGGTCCTGTTCGTCGGCCGGCTGGACCGGGATGCCCTCGGGGGCGGGCCGCGGCCGAGAGGTGTCGCGCTCGGCGGTCTGCTCGGTACCCGGCTGGGAGTGCTCGGAGGCGGGGTCGCTCACGGTGTCCTTGCCCTTGCCGAACGGCGTGGAGGTGCCCGGCTCCGACGTGCCCGGCGTGGTGTGCGCCGTCGTGAGCGGAGCGGTGACGTCGCCGCCGCAGCGGCCCTGTACCGGTAAGGCGCCCGCACCGGGCGCGCGCGCCGGTGTCGAGGTATGCAAGAGCGCCCCACGGGGCTCCGCGGGGTCGACGCCCGGTTGGGGGCGTTCGAAGGAGGTCGGCTGCTCCGTCACGCGTGTCGCATCCATCCGTCCGGGGCTGCACGCCAGAGGTGCAGGTGGTCCCGCCGAAACTCCGATACCCGGAATACGTGCCCCAGGAACGGAATTCCCGCGTGGTCAGAGGTTGTTCCTGTGCCACCGGCGGACCGTCTGCGGCTCTGAGGACCTGCGGCGCAGGTCCTGCCGGTGTTGCCCTCGTACCCCTCGCTCACGTCCTGCCGCCCCTCGGTGACGATCGGTCAAGCCCAGCGCGTGCTCCGTCAGTTGCCGCCGCGCGCCCTTGCGGAGGACGATCCTACGTTTCTTGCCCGGGGGCGCATCAAGGGTCTCATGAGGACACACGCGCGGGTGTACGGTCCCAGTCCTCCGGCAGTGACGGTACCGTCCAGGACGGATCCGGGCGCCAGTGCTGCCAGCCTTCCGAGAAGGGCGGCCCCCAGGCGCGGATCACCTCCACGGCGGCCCGCCCGGCCTCCCGTACCTTCTCCGCCTGCTGATCGTCCATCAGCCCGTCCCGCAGAGCCTGCGCGAACTCGTCCTCGTCGCGCCAGTGCCAACTGCGATCCGGGTGCACGGAGATGTCCAGGAAGTGGTCGACGGAGTCCACCCCGCCCTCCCAACGGACCAGCGGCTCCTCCAGGTTCACGTACCAGTTCTTGAACCGCCACCCCGGCTCCCAGAACAGCCACACCGACCAGGGCTCGGCCGGCCGCGCCAGCTTCAGCACGCCCGTGCCGAACCAGCGGTCGCGCTGCACGGTCCGCGGCTTGGTGTAGCGGGACTCCAGCGGCTCCAGGTGCACCGGGGTGCCGTCGGCGAGCACGGGCCTGACGCACTCCGTGCCGGGCGCCAGCCACACGGCGAGCAGCTCCGCGTCGTCCCGTACGACGGTGACCGGACGCGCGATGTGGAAACGCGCGCCGCCGTTCTCACGGTACCGCCACAGGATCTCGCTCCCGGGCTCCCAGAAGCCTGCCGCACCACCCGTTTCCACGCGCCTCACCGCTCCACCGTCTGCCATGCACAGATATTAGGTGCCCTGGGCATGCGACGCTGCAGCGCGTGTCACGGTTCACGCGCCGGGCGCGCCAGGGCGGCGAACCGTCACGGGTGTGTCATCCGCAGGACATCCAGCGCCTCGTCGAGCTGCTCCGCGGTCAGGTCCCCGCGCTCCACGTACCCGCTGTCCAGCACGACCTGACGGATGGTCTTCCGCTCGGCCAGCGCCTTCTTGGCGACCTTGGCGGCCTCCTCGTAGCCGATGTACTTGTTGAGCGGCGTGACGACGGACGGGGAGGACTCCGCGTACTCCCGGGCCCGCTCGCGGTTGGCGGTGATGCCGTCGACGGTCCGGTCGGCGAGCAGCCGCGTGGCGCCCGCGAGCAGCCGGATCGACTCCAGGACGTTCTTCGCGATGACGGGCAGCATGACGTTGAGCTCGAAGTTCCCGGCGGCGCCGGCGGTGGCGACGGTGGCGTCGTTCCCCACGACCTGGGCGGCGACCATCAGCACGGCCTCCGGAATGACCGGATTCACCTTGCCCGGCATGATCGAGGAGCCGGGCTGGAGGTCGGGCAGGGCGATCTCGGCGAGGCCCGTGCGCGGCCCGGACGACATCCACCGCAGGTCGTTGGCGATCTTCGTCAGCCCGACCGCGATGGTCCGCAGCTGCCCGCTGGTCTCGACGATGCCGTCCCGGGCGCCCTGCGCCTCGAAGTGGTCCCGCGCCTCGGTCAGGGGCAGCCCCGTCGTCCGGGCGACCTCCTCGATCACGGCGGCGGAGAAACCGGGCGGGGTGTTGATGCCGGTGCCGACGGCCGTACCGCCGAGGGGAAGTTCGGCCAGCCGGGGGAGGGACGCCTGAAGCCGCTCGATCCCGTACCGCACCTGGGCGGCGTAC
This sequence comes from Streptomyces africanus, assembly GCF_030816955.1. Taxonomy (NCBI): domain Bacteria; kingdom Bacillati; phylum Actinomycetota; class Actinomycetes; order Kitasatosporales; family Streptomycetaceae; genus Streptomyces; species Streptomyces africanus. Next base: position 5,686,568 of record NZ_JAUSYP010000001.1, read on the forward strand.
CCGCCGAACTCCTGCCCCAGCGTCACGGGCGTGGCGTCCATGAGATGGGTCCGCCCCGACTTCACGACATCGGAGAACTCCTCGGCCTTGCGCTCCAGGGAGGCGGCGAGATGGTCCAGGGCGGGGATCAGATCACGGGTGACGGCGGCGGTGGCGGCGACGTGGATCGAGGAGGGGAACACGTCGTTGGACGACTGGGAGGCGTTGACGTGGTCGTTCGGGTGCACGGCCCGCCCGAACCGCTCACTGGCCAGGGTCGCGATGACCTCGTTGGTGTTCATGTTGGACGAGGTCCCGGACCCGGTCTGGAACACGTCCACGGGGAAGTGCTCGTCCCACCGTCCCTCGGCGACCTCTTCAGCGGCTTCCTGAATGGCTTCGGCGATGTCCTTGTCGAGCACCCCGAGCCGCGCGTTCACCTTGGCGGCGGCGCCCTTGATCCGGGCGAGCGCCTCGATGTGGGCCCGCTCGATCCGCTGGCCGGAGATGGGGAAGTTCTCTACGGCACGCTGAGTCTGCGCCCGCCACTTCGCTTCGGCGGGGACCCGTACCTCGCCCATGGAGTCGTGCTCGATGCGGTAGGTGGGGTCGCCGCCGTCGGTCTGCGTGGTCATCGTTGTCGTACCTCCGGGAACGAGAGCGCGCGGCGACGAACGTGTATTCCCCTCACGCTTCATCGGGCGCCATCGACGCTTCGAGTGCATTGGTCAGCAGTTGGACAGTTTCCTTCATTCTGGACTCAATGCATGCATCGTTCCTGATGCGCGACGAAAGCTTCACGGAACCGTCCAGACGCCAGGACGCAAGAGAAGACGGCGTTGCTCAGGCCGGCGCCGACGAGGGCTGCTCCGTCAAGACAATTCGACGTAGCGCTCGGTGACCTGTCCTTCACGCGTCGTCTCGGCCTGCTCGCGGTCGCGGGTCCGCGTGTGGGCGAACTGCTCCTGGGCGTGCGCGAACTGCTGCTGAGCCAGCGAGAACTGGTCCTGCGTCTGCTTGTGCTGCCGTTGCGCCAGCTCGTGGTTGCGGTGCGTGTAGTACAGCCCCACGGCGGCGACGGCGCCGGCCCCCACAGCGACGAGCATGGTGCGGAAGCCCGTGATGACAACGCCGTCCGCCGGTTGGAGGTTCTTGTCCCGGAGATGGGCGCCGTCGATCCACCAAGGGCCGCGCCACAGCAGCAGGGCGTATCCGACGCCCGCATGGCGAGCAGCATGCCGGAGGCGACGGCACGCAGCCGGTGAACGCCCCTTTTTCAGAGGAGGGTTGAGGTAAGGGGCGGGCGGGGACAGAAGCCGTCCCCGCCCGCCCCGGAGGCGCTATGCCAGCCCGGGCCCCCGCACCGGAATCGACGTGAAGGTCGGCTGAGGTGCCGGGTCCTGGAAGAAGTCGTTGCCCTTGTCGTCCACGACGATGAACGCCGGGAAGTCCTCGACCTCGATCTTCCAGACGGCCTCCATGCCGAGCTCCTCGTACTCGACGACCTCGACCTTCTTGATGCAGTCCTGGGCGAGCCGGGCCGCCGGACCGCCGATGGAGCCCAGGTAGAAGCCGCCGTGCGACGCGCACGCGTCCGTGACCTGCTTGCTGCGGTTGCCCTTGGCCAGCATCACCTTGGAGCCGCCCGCCGCCTGGAACTGCTCCACGTAGGAGTCCATGCGGCCGGCCGTCGTCGGCCCGAAGGAGCCGGACGCGTAGCCCTCGGGGGTCTTGGCCGGACCCGCGTAGTACACCGGGTGGTCCTTCAGGTACTGCGGCATCTCCTCGCCCGCGTCCAGCCGCTCCTTGATCTTGGCGTGCGCGATGTCCCGCGCCACGACCAGCGGACCGGTGAGCGACAGCCGGGTCTTGACCGGGTACTTCGTCAGCTCGGCCAGGATGTCGTCCATCGGCTGGTTCAGGTCGATGCGGACGACGTCCCCCGCCTCGTCCAGGTGCTCGTCCGTCGTCTCCGGCAGGAACCGCGCCGGGTCCGTCTCCAGCTGCTCCAGGAAGACGCCCTCGGCCGTGATCTTCGCGACGGCCTGGCGGTCGGCGGAGCAGGACACGGCGATGGCGACGGGGCAGGACGCGCCGTGCCGGGGCAGGCGGACCACGCGCACGTCGTGGCAGAAGTACTTGCCGCCGAACTGCGCGCCGATGCCGATCTTCTGCGTCAGCTCGAAGACCTTCTGCTCCAGCTCCTTGTCCCGGAAGCCGTGCCCGAGCTCGGAGCCCTCGGCCGGGATCTCGTCCAGGTAGTGCGCGGAGGCGTACTTCGCGGTCTTCAGCGCGTACTCGGCGCTCGTGCCGCCGACCACGATCGCCAGGTGGTAGGGCGGGCAGGCCGCCGTACCCAGCGAGCGGATCTTCTCCTCCAGGAACTTCATCATGGAGGTCTCGTTCAGGACGGCCTTCGTCTCCTGGTAGAGGAACGACTTGTTGGCGGAGCCGCCGCCCTTCGCCATGAACAGGAACTTGTAGGCGCCGCCGTCGGTCGCGTACAGCTCGATCTGCGCGGGCAGGTTGGAGCCGGTGTTCTTCTCCTCCCACATGGTGAGCGGAGCCATCTGCGAGTAGCGCAGGTTGAGGTTCTGGTACGCGTCGTAGATGCCGCGGGACAGGGCCTCCTCGTCGCGGCCCGAAGTCAGCACGTTCTGGCCGCGCTTGCCCATCACGATCGCCGTGCCCGTGTCCTGGCACATCGGCAGGACGCCCGCCGCCGCGATGTTCGCGTTCTTCAGCAGGTCCAGCGCCACGAACTTGTCGTTGCCCGACGCCTCGGGGTCGTCGATGATGCGGCGCAGCTGCGCGAGGTGGGCAGGGCGCAGGTAGTGCTGGATGTCGTGGATGGCTTCCTCGGCGAGCTTGCGCAGCGCCTCCGGCTCCACCTTGAGGAAGGTCCGCCCGTCCGGCCCCTCGACCGTGGAGACGCCCTCGGAGGTCACCAGCCGGTACGGCGTGGTGTCCTCCCCTTGGGGAAGCAGATCGGTGTACGCGAACTCAGGCATCTCAGCCCATTCCTCACTCGACAGACGGCGGCCCGCCTCCTTTGGCGAGCGCCAACAGCCTAGAACCTGCCTCCGACAGTGAGCCCCTGAGGTAAGGCTCAGTTCGTCACACTCGGCCGCGACATGTCGACGCCGCGGGGGTGTCGCGATCTATCGTGTTTCGGTACGCTGCTGCCGTGGACCTTCAGAAGCAGACCGCGCCCGCCGTCTCCGAGCTCCGTGCCTCCGACGCCGAGCGGGACCGCATCGCCGACATCCTGCGCGACGCCCTCGCCGAGGGCCGTCTCACCGCGGACGAGCACGCCGAGCGCATCGAGGGGGTGCTGCGCGCCAAGACGGTCGGCGAACTGGACGTGTTCATACGGGATCTGCCCGCCGCCCACCGCCAGGGCCCCGGTCCCTCACCGGCCCCGGCCCCGTACCGCCCCACGGCCGGCGCCTTCCCGATCGACCCGGACGACAACGTGGTCGCGATCTTCAGCAGCGCCGTCCGCAAGGGCCGCTGGCGCACGGGCCGCCGTATCCACGCGTACGCGATCTTCGGCAGTGTCGAGATAGACCTCAGCGAGGCGCTCTTCGACCACCAGCAGGTCATGATCAAGGCGTTCTCGGTCTTCGGCAGCGTCGAGATCCGCGTCCCGGAGAACGTGTCGCTGCGCGGCATGGGCGGCGGCGTGCTCGGCAGCTTCGAGGTGGACACGCTCGACTCGGGCGACCCGGAGGCCCCCGTCCTCTACGTCGACGGCTGGGCCGTCCTGGGCAGCGTCGAGGCGCGACCGCGGCGCGGCAAGGTCGTCGCGGACATCCTCGACCGGGTGCAGCGCAAGGTCGACAAGAGTTTGCGCAAGCACCTCAACCATTGACAGTCGCGAATCCGCCCGGGTCCGGGGCAAACCGGTCCACCGGTGACGCGGCTCGACGGAACCCGGAAACGGGGGCGAATCCAGCGCTTCGGAACTCAGTGCATAGGCGCGCGCACAGCGGGTAGGCCTTGCTGCATCGTCTCTCGCTCGCGAAGCCGTCGTCAGGAGTAGACCGTGCTGCAACCGCCGCATTCGTCCCTGGTAGCTGCCGTTCCGGCCCCGCGGGTGCCAGCACGAGACAGGGACCAAGACGCCCCGTGGCACACCGAGGCGGTGTGCCGGCGTGACGAGGCGGGCCTGTTCTTCGCCCCCTCCAAGGAGCCGACCGCCGCGCGGCTCTCCCGGGAGGAGGCGGCGAAGCGGGTCTGCGCCCGCTGTCCGGTGATGGTCGAATGCCGCGAGCACGCCCTGCTCCAGCCCGAGCCCTACGGCGTCTGGGGCGGCCTCACCGCCGCCGAACGCCGTGTGGTCCTGGCCCGACGCCGCCGCCGCGACCTGGAGTTGAAGAAGGCGGCCCGCTCGGCGAGCACGATAGCCGCGGCCGGCTGACCGACACACACGACGAAAAGGGCGCCCCCACCGCACCGGGGGCGCCTTTTCCTCGCGGGGTGAGCTGCCCGAGCCCCACCCCTCCGCGCGCTACTTCCCCTTGTCGAAGTCGATCGCGCTGTAAGCCCGCAGCTTGCTCAGCCGGTGCTCGGAATCAATCCGACGGACCGTGCCCGACCGAGACCGCATGACAATGGAGTCGGTCGTGGCGGTCTCCGCCCGGTACCGCACCCCCCGCAGCAGCTCCCCGTCGGTGATCCCGGTCGCCACGAAGAACACGTTCTCCCCGGTGACCAGGTCCTCCGTCATCAGCACCCGGTCGAGATCATGCCCCGCGTCGATCGCCCGCTGCCGCTCCTCGTCGTCCTTGGGCCACAGCTTGCCCTGGATCGTGCCGCCCAGGCACTTCACCGCGCAGGCCGAGATGATGCCCTCGGGCGTACCGCCGATGCCGAGCAGCAGGTCGACGCCCGTACCCTCGCGCAGCGCCAGGATGGAGCCGGCCACGTCGCCGTCGGAGATCAGCCTGATGCGCGCGCCGGTGTCCCGGATCTCCTTGATGATGCCCTCGTGCCGCGGCCGGTCCAGGATCACCACCGTCACGTCCTCGGGCGCGGACCGCTTGGCCTTGGCGACCCGGCGGATGTTCACCGACACCGGCGCGTTGATGTCGACGAAGTCGGCCGCCTCGGGCCCGGTGACGAGCTTGTCCATGTAGAAGACGGCGGACGGGTCGAACATGGACCCGCGCTCGGCGGCGGCCAGCACCGCGATCGCGTTCGTCATGCCCTTCGCGGTCAGCGTGGTGCCGTCGATCGGGTCGACGGCGATGTCGCACTCGGGACCCGTCCCGTCGCCCACGCGCTCCCCGTTGAACAGCATCGGGGCTTCGTCCTTCTCGCCCTCGCCGATGACGACGACGCCGTTCATCGAGACGGTGGAGACGAGGGTCCGCATGGCACGCACCGCGGCACCGTCGGCGCCGTTCTTGTCACCCCGCCCGACCCAACGGCCCGCGGCCATCGCCGCTGCCTCGGTGACCCGGACCAGCTCCAGGGCGAGGTTGCGGTCGGGGGCCTCGGAGGGCACATCGAGTTCGGACGGCAAGTGATGATGCTCGGTCATCGGAGCGCACCTTTCTGTACGACGACGGCCGGATGAGGGTGTTGTTGACCGACTCTATCGCCGAGACCGCAAAATGAGCAGGGGCCCCCACGGATGAGCGCGCCGGAGACCTGCGACGATAGGGGGCGTGGCAGGCACGAACGGCAAGCAGAAGACGGCGCGGGACATGATCCTCTCCATGGGAGTCATCGTCCTCGTGGCGGGCGTCATCTACCTCTTCATCCCGCACGACGACAGCCCGCCCGACCTCAAGCGCGTCGACTACCGGGTGGAACTGCTCACGGCACGCCGCGCGGCCTCGTACCCCATCGCCGCGCCGCAGGGCCTGCCCGGCGCATGGAAGGCCACCTCCGTCCGCTTCCAGGGCGACGAGTTCGACGCCTGGCACCTCGGCTTCCACGACCCCGAGGGGGAGTACGTGGCCGTCGAGCAGTCCACTCAGCGGCGCCCCGTCTTCCTCGACGAGGCGACCCAGGGCGCGCGGGAGACCGGGAAGACCGAGAAGATCGACGGCCGGACCTGGACCCGCTACGAGGGCGGCCGGTACGACGCGCTGGTCCTGGAGGGCACCAAGGGCTCGACGACGGTCGTGACGGGCACCGCGTCGTTCGCCCAGCTGACGAAGATGGCGGACGCGCTGAAGACGGAGTGAGGCTCTCCGTACGCACGGAGCGCACATGGAGAAGGCCCCCGGCGCGGTTGCCGGGGGCCTTTCTCGTGTCCGTCGGTCAGACGGTGGTGACGACCTGGTCGAACTCCAGGCGCGGGGAGCGCGGGTACCAGGCGTCCGGGCCCGGACGGCCGATGTTGACGACCATCAGCGGGGTGTGGTCGTCGTCCAGGAACTCCTTGCGCACGCCCTCGAAGTCGAAGCCGGTCATCGGGCCGGCGGCGAGACCGGCGGCGCGGACGCCGACGATGAAGTACGCGGCCTGGAGGGCGGCGTTCAGCGTGGCGGCGTTCTCGCGGACCGGGCGCTCGGCGAAGAAGAGGTCCTTCACCTGCGGCATGGCCGGGAACAGGTGCGGCAGCTCCTCGTGGAACTCGTTGTCCGCGGAGAGGATCGCGACCAGCGGGGCGGTGGCCGTCTTGGGCTGGTTGCCCTCGGCCATGTGCCGCACCAGGCGCTCACGGGCCTCGGGGGAGCGGACCAGGGTGATGCGCAGCGGGGTCTGGTTGAAGGCGGTCGGGCCGTACTTGACCAGGTCGTAGATCGCCTGCACCTGCTCGTCGGTCACCGGCTCGTCGGTGAAGGCGTTGGCGGTGCGGGCCTCGCGGAACAGCAGGTCCTGCGCGGCGGGGTCAAGGACGAGAGACATGGATGAACCTTTGAACCTTCTCGAGCGGGTACGTCTGATGTCTCCGACCGTACGCCCGTAAAGTTCAACGTTCAACCAACTCTGGGGTGTCCTATCTCACCTCACAAGGAACGGCCCGTATTACTCCGCGTCCGCCTCGTCCGCGGTCTCCTCCGCCAGCGCCGCGTCCAGCCGCGCCCGCGCCCCGTCCAGCCAGCGCCGGCACACCTTGGCCAGCTCCTCGCCGCGCTCCCAGAGCGCGAGGGACTCCTCCAGCGTCGTACCGCCCGCCTCCAGGCGGCGGACGACCTCGATCAGCTCGTCCCGCGCCTGCTCGTACCCGAGCGCCTCGGTCATGCCCGGTGTCTCATCAACCTCGCTGGTCATCCACCCACCCTATGTGTCCACTCGTACGGAGAACTCACCCTCGGAGACCCGCGCGCGCAGGGCCTCGCCGGCCGCCACCTCGCCGGGGTCGCGGACCGCGTGCCCGTCCGCCTTCTGGAGGACGGCGTACCCGCGCTTCAGGGTCGCGGCGGGGGAGAGGGCCACCACGCGCGCGTGCGTGTGCGTCAGCTCCGAGTCCGCCCGGTCGAGCTGGTGCCGCAGACAGCGCCGGCCCCGGTCGAGCAGGTCCGCCACATGGTCGGCGCGCTCGTCGATCATCCGGTGCGGGTCCTCTATCGACGGCCGTGCCAGCGCGTGGGCCAGCCCGCGCTCCTCCCGCTCCACCAGCGCCGCCACGCACCGCCGCGCCCGGTCCCGCAGCAGCCGCACCCGCTCGTACTCCTCGCCGACGTCCGGCACGACCTTCTTCGCGGCGTCGGTCGGGGTGGAGGCGCGCAGGTCGGCGACGTGGTCGAGGAGCGGGTTGTCGGGCTCGTGCCCGATCGCGGACACCACGGGCGTACGGCACTCGGCCACCGTCCGGATCAGCTGCTCGTCGGAGAACGGCAGCAGGTCCTCCACGCTGCCGCCACCGCGCGCGACGATGATCACGTCGACGTCCTCGATCGCGTCGAGCTCCTTCACGGCCTGCACGACCTGCGGCACGGCGTGCACGCCCTGCACGGCGACGTTGCGCACCTCGAAGCGCACGGCGGGCCAGCGGTGCCGGGCGTTCTCCAGCACGTCCCGCTCCGCCGCCGAGGCCCGTCCGCAGACCAGCCCGACGAGCTGCGGCAGGAAGGGCAGCGGCTTCTTCCGCTCCGGCGCGAACAGGCCCTCGCGCGTGAGGGCCTTCTTCAACTGCTCCAGGCGCGCGAGCAGCTCACCGACCCCGACGGGCCTTATCTCGGCCGCCCGCAGCGACAGCTGCCCGCGCGGGGCGTACCACTCGGGCTTCGCGAGGACGACGACCCGGGCGCCCTCGCTCACCACGTCCGCGACGGCGTCGAACACCTGCCGGTAGCAGGTGACGCTGACCGAGATGTCGTACGAGGGGTCCCGCAGCGTCAGGAACACCACACCGGCGCCCGGCCGCCGCGACAACTGCGTGATCTGCCCCTCGACCCACACCGCCCCGAGCCGGTCGATCCAGCCCCCGATGAGCCGCGACACCTCACCGACGGGGAGCGGGGATTCCGGAGACGTGTTCACAGCCATGCCGCGAGCGTAGTGGCCGCCGCTGACAACACACCTCACCCACCCGGCGACGCGGGCTGGTGCCCCGCACCGCGGGGCGCACCGTGTCCCGTCAGTCTCCGCGGGGACTCCACACGGATGCGATCTTCGACGCGCCGAACGCGGCCTTACGATGGGACGCATGTCTGCTTCGCCTGGCCGCCGTGTCCTGCTCGCCGCCCCCCGTGGCTACTGCGCGGGTGTGGACCGCGCCGTGATCGCCGTCGAGAAAGCGCTGGAGCAGTACGGCGCTCCGGTCTACGTCCGGCACGAGATCGTCCACAACAAGTACGTCGTGCAGACCCTGGAGAAGAAGGGCGCGATCTTCGTCGAGCAGACGGAGGAGGTGCCCCCGGGGAACATCGTCATGTTCTCCGCGCACGGCGTGGCCCCCGTCGTCCACGAGGAGGCCGAGCGCGGCCGCCTCGCCACCATCGACGCCACCTGCCCGCTGGTCACCAAGGTCCACAAGGAAGCCGTCCGTTTCGCCAACGAGGACTACGACATCCTCCTGATCGGCCACGAGGGGCACGAGGAGGTCATCGGCACCTCCGGCGAGGCCCCCGAGCACATCCAGCTCGTCGACGGGCCGGGCGATGTGCAGAAGGTCGAGGTCCGCGACCCGTCCAAGGTCGTCTGGCTCTCCCAGACCACGCTGTCCGTCGACGAGACCATGGAGACCGTCGACGCCCTGAAGGAGAAGTTCCCGCAGCTCATCTCCCCGCCCAGCGACGACATCTGCTACGCCACGCAGAACCGCCAGCTGGCCGTGAAGCAGATGGGCGCCGAGTCGGACCTGGTGATCGTGGTCGGCTCCCGCAACTCCTCCAACTCCAAGCGGCTCGTGGAGGTCGCCAAGCTCGCGGGGGCGCGCGCGGCGTACCTCGTGGACTTCGCCGACGAGATCGACGAGGCCTGGCTGGAGGGTGTCTCCACGGTCGGCGTCACCTCGGGCGCCTCCGTCCCCGAGGTCCTGGTCGAGCAGGTCCTGGAGTGGCTCTCCCAGCGCGGCTTCGAGGACGTCGAGATCGTCAAGGCGGCCGAGGAGTCCATCACCTTCTCGCTGCCCAAGGAGCTGCGTCGCGACCTGCGCGAGGAGGCGACGGCGCTGGCCGCCGCGCGCCGCGGTGCCGGAACCGGTGAGGATTCCGGGGAGTGATCGGGGAGTGATCGGGGAGTCGCCGGGCGGGGTTCGCCATCAGGCCGGTGACTGTCCGTCCCTCGTCGTAACGTAGGGCCATGCAGATCTTCGGCGTGGACATCGGCGGTTCCGGGATCAAGGGTGCCCCGGTGGACCTGGACAAGGGCGACCTGGCGCAGGAGCGCCACAAGGTCCTCACCCCGCAGCCGGCCACGCCCGACGGGGTGGCCGACGGCGTCAAGCAGGTCGTCGACCACTTCGGCTGGACGGGCCCGGTCGGGGTCACCTTCCCGGGCGTGGTCACCGACGGAGCGACGATCCGGACAGCGGCGAACGTCGACGACAGCTGGATCGACACCGACGCCCGCCTGCTGCTCGGCGAGCGGCTGGGCGGACTGCCGGTGACGGTGGTGAACGACGCGGACGCGGCGGGCGTCGCCGAGATGCACTTCGGCGCCGGCCGCGACCGCCGGGGCACGGTGATCGTGCTCACGTTCGGCACGGGCATCGGCAGCGCTGTCTTCGTCGACGGCGTCCTGGTCCCCAACACCGAGCTGGGCCACCTGGAGCTCGACGGGCACGACGCGGAGAAGCGGGCCTCCAGCAAGGCCCGCGAGGACCACGACATGACGTGGGAGCACTGGGCGGTGCACCGCGTGCGCACGTACCTCGCCCACGTCGAGATGCTGTTCTCGCCGGAGCTGTTCATCATCGGCGGCGGCGTCAGCCGCAAGTCACAGAAGTTCCTGCCGCACATCGAGGGCATCAAGGCGGAGATCGTCCCGGCGCAGTTGCAGAACAACGCGGGGATCGTGGGGGCGGCGATGCGGGCGGCGGGGCACTAGGGGGTCACCCCGGCGGACGCGCCCCGGCCGCCACCCGTCGCCGTTGCATCAGCCGAACACGCCGGACGATCACGATCAGCCCGGCGACGAGCGTTCCGCCGTACAGCCACCCGGCCTGCGTGGCGAGCGCCGTCACCAGGCCCATCAGCTTGCCGCCGGCCCCACCGTCGCCGTCCGCCACCGGCAGCAGCCCCACGGCGAACGCGATCGGCACGACGACGGGCGCGGTCATCAGGTCCCCGCGGCGCACCCAGACGGCGGTCAGCACGCACACCGGCAGGTACAGCACCCCGTACGCCGTCAGCGACGCCCCGAACAGCACGGCGCAGAGCCCGCCGAGCAGGAACATCACCAGGGCGCAGAACAACCCGCTGCCCAGCCCGGTCAGCCGGGGGTTCGGCAGCCTCGCCGCGGCGGGTGCCGGAGCGGGGGCGGACCGCCCTACGGCCTGGGGGCGGTGCTGCGGTCCCGCCGGGGGGCGGCGCTGCGGTCCCGGCTGCCGGACCGCTCGCACCGCATCGCCGCTCGCTCCTCGTCCCGCCTGCGGCGGCAGGGACGATCTCGGCCGGTCACGTCGCGGTCCGTACTGGGCAGGTCGCGTCCTGTATCGCTCCACTGCACCAACTTAGGTCGTTCAATATGCCGAATAGGCCTTCAGACACGCCGTGGATCGAGGTCTGGGCAAGCGTTCGATACGCCGCCGGGGCGGTTCCGGGTACGCCGTAGACTGGTGGATCGGCCGGTCTCCCGGCCCCCTGCCCTCTCCACTCACGGGAAGTCGCAACGTGTCGCTCACGATCGGAATCGTCGGTCTGCCGAATGTCGGCAAGTCGACCCTGTTCAACGCCCTGACCAAGAACGACGTGCTGGCGGCCAACTACCCGTTCGCCACGATCGAGCCGAACGTCGGCGTCGTCGGCGTCCCCGACCCGCGGCTCGGCAAGCTGGCCGAGATCTTCAAGTCGGAGCGGATCCTCCCGGCCACGGTCGACTTCGTCGACATCGCGGGCATCGTGCGCGGCGCGTCCGAGGGCGAGGGCCTGGGCAACAAGTTCCTCGCGAACATCCGTGAGTCCGACGCGATCTGCCAGGTCATCCGTGCCTTCAAGGACGAGAACGTCGTGCATGTCGACGGCAAGGTCTCGCCCAAGGACGACATCGAGACGATCAACACCGAGCTGATCCTCGCCGACCTCCAGACCATCGAGAAGGTCCTGCCGCGTCTCCAGAAGGAGTCGCGGATCAAGAAGGACATCCAGCCCAAGGTCAAGGCGGTCGAGGAGGCCAAGGAGATCCTGGAGAAGGGCGACACGCTCTTCGCGCACGGCATCGTCCAGGGCAGCGAGCGCGCGGAGCTCCTGCACGACCTGCACCTGCTCACGACCAAGCCCTTCCTCTACGTCTTCAACGTCGACGAGGACGAGCTGACCGACGACGACTTCAAGAACGAGCAGCGCGCCCTGGTCGCCCCCGCCGAGGCCATCTTCCTCAACGCCAAGCTGGAGGCGGACCTCGCCGAGCTCGACGATGACGAGGCCCTGGAACTCCTCCAGTCCGTCGGCCAGGAGGAGCCCGGCCTCGCGACCCTGGCCCACGTCGGCTTCCGCACCCTCGGCCTCCAGACCTACCTGACGGCAGGCCCCAAGGAATCCCGCGCCTGGACCATCAAGAAGGGCGCCACGGCCCCCGAGGCCGCCGGCGTCATCCACACCGACTTCCAGAAGGGCTTCATCAAGGCGGAGGTCATCTCCTTCGACGACCTGGTGGAGTCGGGCTCGGTGGCGGAGGCCCGCGCGAAGGGCAAGGCCCGCATGGAGGGCAAGGACTATGTGATGCAGGACGGGGATGTCGTGGAGTTCCGCTTCAATGTCTAGCCGGTGACTCAGCACCACTTCCATGATCTGGCAACGTGCAGGTCAAATGGGGTCTGGCTCTTCGGGGACAGGCCCCTTGATTTTTACCGTGCTGGATAGGTGCTGGATTTCTGACCTGTCGTCACCTGTCACTACCCCTGCTCATCCCTATCGTGCTGGATTTGTGCTGGATGCCGACGGAACGCGCGGGCGCCACGGGCGTGAGTGCGCGGCCACCCGAGATCACCGGCAGTGTCGTGAGCCTCGCCTCGAAGGCGAGGCCGAAGCCCGCCATGCATTGGCCGTACAGCCGCTCCCCGCCCGCCAGCGCCGCCTCCAGCGGCCCGCGCACCTTCCGCTGGCCGACAGGTGCGTCGATGTCCTCGCGGTGCACCCTGCAGGCGTACACCGCGAACACGAAAACTGGGCCCGCCCCGGCCCGCAGGGCCAAGCGGCATATTCAAGCCTCAGCGCCTGCACGCGGACAACGCCGCCGTCCTCGCTGGTGGTGTAGAGGTTCCTCAGCTGGGCCCGCAGGGGCGGGTGGTCACCTCGCGAGCGGACGGTCCTGCACTGTGGGTCGGAAGGCGCCGAGCAGGGGGCAGTCAACCCACCCCGAGTACCATTCCTGCGAGGTTTTCCGGTCGGCGCTGTGCAAGGTGGCTTTCCTGCGCGCGCTTCGGGATTGCGGCACCCGGCGTCGACACTTCGAACAGTAGCCCGCAGTGACGCAGCCGTAGAGGGCGTTCGTACAGAGAGGATCGTGGGGAATGGGCGTGGTGGAGAGCTGGTCCCGCGTGATGAGTCTTCTTCAGGAGCACGCCCCGGCCGATCATGCGGATCTGCCCGGGCCGGCCACGGAACAGATGCTAGCGGCTGCCGAGGAACGGATGGGCATCCCACTTCCTCGGGAACTGCGGACGTGGCTGTTGCAGAACAATCTGGATCTTCCTGAGGAAGACGTGGACGATGATGTGGCATGTTGCGGTTTCGCCGGGTTTCCGGACGAGGGGATGTTCTTTCTGGGCATCCGGGCGATAGAGAGGCTCTACGCGAACCACTCCATGCCTGGTGGGGTCAACCCTCCGGATCAGCCGGACAATCCGTTCTGGCGCAATGATTGGATCCCGTTCCTGTCGGACCAGGACGGCTGGACGGGAAAGTTCATCGACGTGCGGGACGGCCGTATCGGCAGGTGGGTCGTGGGTGAGATCACGACCACGGGCGAGTACGCGTCACTGGCTCACTATTTCGACTCCGTGGCGGAAATGGTGACGAAAATCGCCGATGGAAGTCATCCGACCTGCTCGGTCGCCGAAGGACGACTCGTCTGGGCGTGAAACCAAAGTGCCCCCCGGTTGTTCCGGGGGGCACTTCTCATTGCCCGGTTATGGTGTGGGCGCGGTGAATCCGGCCAGGTCGAGCCAGTAGTCGTCGTCCTCCATCAAGCGTTGTTCCTTGATGAAGTCGCCGAACGGCCGCATCGACTGGGTGTTCTGCCAGTTCGACATCGAGGACCGGCCGCAGGGCTCCTTCCAGGTCGGTGCCGGGGCATCAGGACGCAGGTGCAGCGTCATGGTGTCGTCGGCGTTGCGCCTGACATAGGTCTGTATGCATTCCTTGCCGCTGTACGTGACAGGGTTGGGGCCTGCGGAGTTTCCGGCGCTCTGGAAGGAGTTGGCGAAGGCGAACTCGTCACAGCTCTTCGAGTCGGTACGTGTCGCCCCTGCCTCCAGGGTCCACATGTCACTGAACAGACCGGTGTCCGGGTAGGTCTTCCACTGCCTGCTGCAGATGAGCTGCCGGTTGCGGTCCGACTGAATCTTCCCGGAGCCGTCGACGGACATCTTGTTACCCAGGTAGGTGAGCGGCTTGCCGCCGTTGCGGTTGCCCCAGTCGATGTTGGTCTTGCGCCACATCATGTCGATGTGTGCGGCGGCCCCCGGGAACCTCTTGGAGTTCATGACGTACGTCGGGTCGTAGCCCGAGAAAACACAGCCGGTGCCGGCATTGGGGACCTCGCTGTCGCAGCGGATGTCCAGCTTGGCCTTCTCGACTTCGAGCGGATTCGCGATCGGAGTGGTGTTGGCTGTACCGCCGAAGTACCAGTACGGGGTGATCGTGTTCTTGGTGGCGCCGCTGGGCGTCCACTTGAACCGCGTGGTGATGGTCCGCTGGATCGTGTCGCCCTTCTTGAAGATCTTCGACCCGTCCCAGGTGACGCTGGTGATGTTGCAGTACCCGCGGCACTTGGCCTGGTAGTCCAGGTTGACCGTGTTCATCACACCGCTCATCGACTTCAGCCGGACCGTGGTGACCTGGGAGAACTCATCACTCGCCGCGTCGAGGTAGATCGTGTTGTAGTAGTCGAAGGACGCGTTTCCGTCCGGTGTGCTGTTCGTGTAGTGATTCACCCAGAGCTCGTCGTGGAGACAGCTGTTGGTGCGCTTGCGGGTGATGGAAAGGGACACCGTCGAGCACGACGCGGTGCTCATGGTCGTCGCCGTCGGCGCCGCCTTGGCGGTGCCGGCCGAGGACCCGCTGACCTCGGGGAAGAGGCTGTCGCTGATGTCCTCGCCGGGCTCGATCGGCGCCGGGTCCGGTGCGGTCGGGTCGACCGTCATGCTGCCGGTCATCTTCTGGCCGTTGTACGTGCCCGGGACGAACGCCAGCGCGTCGAAGGCGATGTCCGCGCTTCCGCTGCCGCCGTTGAAGTTGTCGAGCCGCACCTCGGGGATCTGGTCACCGAAGTCGTAGGCGCCCAGGTCCACCCACTTGTTGGACTCGTTCGCCGTCTGCGAGATGGCCACTTCCTCTTCCCCGGCAGGGGTCTGGATCCGGTAGACGGCGTTGGAGGTCTGCGCCCCGTGGTCGGGGATATGCGCGAAGATCTTCGCCTGGCGTGTGGTGTTGGTCAGCGGAGCGTTCAGCTTCCACGTGGCCGTGACCTTCATCCGGTTGGCGTTGGCCGGGTAGGACTCCGGCGAGCGGGTGTGCGTGAACCAGAAGTGGTTGCCGTAGCCCGCGCCGATCTGGTGCGTGTCGATCTTCCCCGGATACGTGGTGACGGTCGTCGGGTTGTCCGTCCCGTCGTTGGTGAGATCCATCTGGGTGTCCCACGGGACGAACGTGAAACCGAACGTGCCGCTGGATTTCACCGCCCCGCATCCGCGGTTGGCGCCGACTCCTGCGGGTGTGGTGCCGTCGGGCAGGTCGTCGACCACCAGAGCGTTGGTCGGCAGGTTGGTGGTGGAGCAGTTCGGCGGGTACGAGCCGGCATCCGCCTGCTCGCCGTAGGAGGTACTGAAGCGGTGCACGCCGTTGCCGCACTCGGCGAGCCGTTCACAGTCCTTCCACTGCTCCTTGGTGATCTTCTCGTGCCACCAGCAGTGGAGCCAGTGCGGGTTGGTGTCGCTGTCGCCCGAGTCGAGGGTGCAGGCGCCCAGGCCCGGGTCGTTGGAGTCGTTGTCGCCGATCTTGGACGGGTCGCAGTAGTTCGACGCGTTGCAGAAAAGATCGACGGGAGGCTTGGCGTTGGAGCGGTCCTCGTTGGTGGTCCACCACGCGGGACGGTAGCCCGCCTGGAAGTTACCGGGCGCGAACATCGCCGAGATCGGGCGGGCCGCCCAGCCGATCACCTTCTCCTGGTACGGCCAGTCCTGCGGGGTGCGCGGCATGGCTGTAGTCGTCACCGGAAGGGTCGGACGCGTTCTGCAGGAACGGGACGCGGTTGGCCTTCCACAGCGGGTTGGCCGGGTTGTTGGTCCAGCCGACGCCCCGGTGGCCCTGTGAGTCGGCGGTGTCGTAGAAGCCGGAGTTGTATGCCCACAGGGCGAAGAACCAGTTCTCGATCCACTTGGGGTGGCCGCCGTTGATCGTCATGCCGGCGTTGTAGGTCTGGTTCCACTTCTCCGACAGGATCCGCACGCCGGCGGCGATGTTCGCCGTGTAGTCCAGGGCGACGGCTTCCTGCGCGAGGGTCGACAGGGCGGTCTCGCCGGGCTTGGTCTTGCCCGCGAGGCGCATACCGTCGGTGGCCTGGGTGATGCCGTAACCGCAGTCGGCGTCCGCCCAGTTGATCCGCCAGGGGTCGAGCTGCTCACCGTCGGCGGCGTAGTCGACACCGTAGTAGTTGCCGATCAGGGAGTTGGAGGTGACACCGGGCACGGCAAAGCGGGTGGCCTGCCACATGTTGGACTCCTGCGCGGTGATGCCGAGCATCACCTGCGCGGGAATGTGCCACTTGTCGGTGACATCGGGGTCCTCGTTGTCGAGGGTGCCGTTGGGGTCACCGGCGAGCACGGTCGGCGGGAAGAGGCCCTGAGGCTGGTAGCCACCGGTCCCGGTGTTCTTCCAATTCGCCTCGCGGTAGAAGTCCAGCTCGCCGACGACGGCCTGGTCCACGGCCCACTCGACCTGGCGCGGGGTGGGCTGGAAAGCCTGCTTCTTCGCATCGTTACGGGCTACCGCGCAGTAGCGTTCCCCGGTGCCTTCGCTGGGGTTGTCGGCCTGTGCGGTGAGGGCCTGGGTGCTGACGGTCTGCGTGGACAGGCCGTCTTCGCTCTGCTTGCCTGTGTCCGGGCCGGACTCGACCGGGCCGCCGGTGGGCAGGGCGGGCGACAGGACACGCCCCTGGGTCTCGTCGCCCACGCGGTGGGCACCGGGACGCAGATCGAGGGTCACGGACCTGCCGGACTCCAGCATGCGCAGGACAGTACGCGCGGGGCGGGGTTTGGCGGCGTCCTCCGGGTTGACCAGGGTGGTCTTCCCGTCGGACCACGTGGTGGTCAGGGCTGCCCGGGCGTGGCTGGAGATCGCTGCGCCTTTGGGGAGTTTGCCGGGATTGTGCAGCCGCTTGGGCAACGTTCTGGACGTGGCGGCACCGGTGACGAACACCTCGCCGCGTGCCGAGCGGGTCAGATCCCAGGCTTCGAGCTTGCCGGATACGACGGTGACGGGCTCGGTCTTCCGGCCCTTGTCGACCTTGGCACGGTCGAGGTGCTTGGCCCAGCTGGTCGGCGTCTTGGACGCCTTCTTGTCCAGCTCGCGGTCGATGAAGGTGATGCCGCCATCGGCGTCGGCGGTGATCTCGAACGGCACCGTCGTGGTGGACGCCAGTGTCTTCTCGGCCGTGCCGTTGATCCGTACCAGCCTGTTGCCGTGCGCGGCGACGATGCCCGCGTCCGTGGGGATGGCCGAGGTGACCGCGCCTGCAAGCGTGACCGGCTTGGACTGTTTGCCGGTTGCCGCGTCGACGGTGATCAGGCGGGTCTGCTGCTTCTTGTCACCGTCGTGGCTGAGCTGAGTGAACACCGCCTTCTCACCCTGGCCGCAGCCGGGCGAGAAGTAGGCGAGCGACGACTGGAACGGCAGCTTGGTGACCTGGCCCGACTGAAGATCGACCACTGCGGTGAATGCGCCGCGCACCATCAGCTCGGGCTTGTTGGTGAACATACGCGGCGCGTACGAGACGGCCGCGTACTTGCCTGACCCGGTGACGCAGTGGTTGCCGATCCAGGTGTCCGAGGCGAAACCATCCTCGAACAGGCTGGCTATCGTGCGCAGTTGATAGCCGTCCTTCTCCTTGCCCGCAAGGAGGTGGAAGCCGGTGCCGTCGCCGGTCGTGGTGACGGCGGTGTCGGCGGATTCCGCGTAGCCCTTGCCGAGCAGGCCGGCGCGGTCCTTCGCGGGGATCGCGGAAGGCTTCAGGGAGAGCTTCTTCTGCTCCGGTGCGGCATCATTCCAGCCCTGCGCCGCACCCTTGGGCGGCTTTGGTTCCTCGGCCTGTGCGGGCAGGCTCAGCGGTATCGCCAGCACGGTGGCCACCGCGAGGGTGAGCGGCACGCGCAGGCGCATACGTTTCTGTCTCAACTTCGTTTCCTCTTCGGTTACTTGACAGCCTTGGCGGCTGCAAGGGCCTTGCTCATGCGCGTCTTGACCGCGGCGAGCTGGTCCTTGTTCTCCTCGATCAGCCGCTTCTGGACTGCCGACTCCTCCTTGAACCAGACCTCCACCAGACGGGTCTGCTTCTTGCAGTCGATGTCGTCCAGCGCGAGCTCGATCGCGTCTTCGGTGGTGCCGTCGCCGTTGGCGTAGCCTTGCTCCATGGCCCTGTACGGGTCCGCGGCGGACCGTCCCTGCTTCTTCATGCAGGCCGACCAGTCTTTGATGGCCTTCTTGACCGGCTTGTGCGACCGGGACTCGGAGAGGCTTGTCGAGGCGAGCTGTGAGACATAGCCCGCATCCGACTCGTTCAGCTTGATCTGTCGCTTCGACCATCCGGCGCAGCCACCCTCGTGCAGCTTCTTGCCCTGGTACTCGGCGCGGGCGGGTTCGGAGTCCGCACCGGTGAAGTACGGCCCGTCCCCCTCGGCACCCTTGGGCGGAAGGAACTCGGGCTTTGTACGCCCGGTCAGCACCTCGACCTCCACACCCGAAAGCCCCTTGTCGACAGGCTCGGTGCTCCGGGTCAGCTCCTTCGGCAGCCCGTACCCGTACTTCTCCGCCCGGGTGCGGTCGGTGATGCCGTAACGGGCCTCGATCGAAATGGCGTTGCTGTGCGGCGGCGGGTTCATACCGGGGCGCGGCAGGTCGACAGTGAGCCCGTACTCGGCCATGCACCGCGTCTGGAGGGTGCGGAGCGCGGTGTCTACGGTGACCTGATCCGCGTACGAGGACATATAGGCCTCAAGCGGCAGCTCCAAGCCTTTGACCAGCCCTGAAGCAGGCCTCTCCGCGGGCCAGTTGCTCCGGTCGACCGGGGCGCGGTCCTTCGCCGAGCTGGAGCCCGATCCGGACGACGAGCATGCACCGAGAGATATTGCCGCGAGCATGACAGCTGCTGCGATGGTCGTGGGCTTGAGGACGCGCACGGGCTTTCCTTGTCTACATGAAGTGCTGGGGGAGAATGCTGTCGTTGTTCAACTGGTCCAGCGGGCGTCGAAGACGGCCCGGGTGATGTCCCCCGGGCTTGCAGCGCCCCGACCGTTGTGCGTTGCCACGGCGGCGACGGCGAGGTCTCCGCTGAATGCGGTGAACCATGCGTGATCTGCCCGTCCCGTGCCCTGCGCCGCGATGCCGGCCATGGAGCCGACGGTGTCGGTTGTGCACCGGCGGGATTTCCACGGAAACGGGTACCGCCGCGCGTCAACCCACAGGTGAGTGCGGTGACGCGCGGACAAGGAGGCGGGGCTAGTACCTCTTGTGGGATGCGTTGTTGTTCTTCAGCTCGGGCACGAGGTTTTGCGCCATGCCGCCGTAACCGCCGCAGGAGCCGTAGATGGCCTGGGAGATGCTCTGGTAACCAGAGCCCCAGTAGACCCGGTTGTAGACGCCGCATTCGGCGTTCGCAATGGAAGCGGCGTTGTTCTTGAGGGGTGTCCCGTCTCCGCTGTCAGTGGTGCAGGTGCCGGGAAGCATGCCGTAGTGGAACACCAGGCGGACCAGGGTCGCCCCGTTCGGGGAGTAGCCGTAGTGGTCGGGGACGCTCCTGTTGGAGATGTAGCAGGAGCCCTGTCCGGAGTTGGTGGTCGAGCCGACGCTGTTGTAATAGAGCACGAAGCAGTAGTTGTTGCCGCTGGAGGTGCAACCGTCCGACTCGTAGGAGGTGGCGGCCTGCGCGGGCTGGGCGCAGAAGATGCCTGCGGCGAGGAGCAGGGCGGCTGCGAGCGACCGGATCAGGTTGCGTATGGTCGGGGTCACTTGTCACTGCCTTCCGAGATCACGCGTCGCGCGGTCGTCTTGACGGTGTTGGTCCGGGCGAGTTCGGCTTCGAGAGAGGTCTTCTTGGCAGCGATCTGCTGGTTCTGGATGGCGGTCTCCTCCGCGGACCAGACCTTGATGAGGCCGGTTTCGCCCTTGCAGGCGACGTCGGCGGTGGCCACCTCGATCTCCTCTGCCGACGCCGTAGGCGTCGACAGGTCGAAACTGGCAGCGGGCTTGTACGGATCGTCGAACGCGTGGCCCTTGTCCTTCATGCACGCCGCCCAGTCATCGATGACCTTTTGGACGCCGGGCTGCTTCAAGGACAAGGTCATGCTCGACGCGTTGACTTTCGATGCGTCCTCGCCCTGTGCGAGGTGCCCGAGCTGACGTTCCGTCTCTCCGCGGCACCCTCCCTGGGGAACGGTAACTCCGTTGTATGTGCCGCCCGAGAGCTCCGGCCCGGCCCCGAGGAAAACGGCTTCCTCCGCCCCAGCGGCCGGCTCCCATGCCGGCGGCTCTTCCAGCTGCTCCGGCGGCAGGTGGTAGCCGTATTTCGCCGCTTGCGTCGCGTCGGAAGCCCCGTATCGCCTGGGCATGTTGGCGTCGTTGAACTCAACAGGCGGGTTGACCCCCGGAATCGGAGGGCTGAACTTCTCGAAGCCGAATCGAGCCATACAGCTCATCCAGAGGTCGCGCTGAGCGCGCTGCCAATCCACGACGTCTGTGTAGCCGACGAGATACTTCTCCACCGGCAGGGACAGTCCCTTGGCAAGGCCGCGCTCGGGAGTGCGACTGGGCCACTTGCTCTCGTCGACAGCGTTTGCTGCCACCGTCTTCGGTGAAGGCTCATCCTGTGCCGCCCCACCCCCGCCGGCCGAGCTCACCGCAACACCGGTAGTGAGTGCGGCTGCTGCGAAGACGCCGGCAAGCGCTTGCCGCTTACGCATGAAGTAACCTTTCAATGCCTTTGCGTGTGCATGACATGTAAAAGTTATGTCAGATCCCTTCACGGTGGCCACACAAAGATGATCACGGGATGGCAACGACTGGTCTGGCCCTTGCGGGCCGCAGGATGCGCAGCCGACGATGAAGCGAGTGAGGCGGTTCGGCGGGGATGGAGCAGCCAACTGGGGCAACAAAGAGGAGCGTTCGTGCCCAGAACCACCGTGTGGGGCGCGGTTGCCGCCGTGACTCTGGCAATGTTCGGTGCGTCGTGCGGCGTCGGCTCTGACTCCGACGATCCGGGCGGCACCCCGGCTGTCGCCGGCCGGCCGGCCGGCAGTGCACCCACCGCCGAGCCTTCGCCGCCACCGATACCGACTGCAACGCCAGTCGAGAAGGTCCGTGACGCCTTCGCCGGACTGCAGGCGACCTTGGATGATTCCTGTACGCCCGCCGACTGCGCCTACTTCCTGCGCCGCATCTTCGACGAACTCCACCGCCTTGACGGCGCCATGAAGGCATCTGAGAAGGGCCCCAGCCACTTCGTCGAGCCGATCAAGTTGATCAAGGAGCTCGACACGCAAGTCGGCAGCGATCAATCCTTCGAAAACCTCAAGGAACACCAGGACGCATTGATCGCCACTCGCAACAAGATCAACACATGGATGCAGGGCCACCCAGACGACTACCGCTGATGCAAGGCGCCGGCTTTGGCCACAGTGCAGCGCATTGGTGACTCGGTGCGGACGCTTTCGCCGACAAGGTCGAGAACGACAAGAGGCCGGCATTCGCTTCGATCCTGAGCGAGGGCTTGTGCCATTGCGGGCCTGGGCTCACGAGTGGCTGGAGCGACGGGGCATCGGTGAGTCGACGCGCCGCAGCTACGAAAGGTTCATCCGTAACCACCTCGTGCCGCGCCTGGGACGGAAGATGCTGGCCGGGCTGGCGCGGCGCGACTTCGAGGAGTTCGCCAAGGACTTGCATGCCTCCGGTGCAGGGCTGGCGGTCTCCACGGTCAATGATCGGATGGTGATGGTGGCCGCGATGCTCGAGGCGGCCGTCGTTGACAAACGCATCCCGGACAGCCCGCGCGCGGCGTCCGGATATCCCGGGCGGCCCCGTGCGCGGTGGACGAGGACGAGATTTCCACGCTGCGCGAGGTCGATCTGATCGCGGAGCGCATCGCCCCGCAGTACCGGCTCGCGGTCTATCTTCCGACGGGTACCGGGTACCGGGTACCGGGCAGCGCCCCGGCGAGGCCCTGGCCTTCTCGACAGAGTGCCGATGGTCTGGTTTCGTCAGGATCCGTTGGCAAGTCAGCGCCAAGGCTCGCCGTGATGACTGCCGCACGGTCTTCGTGCCGCTCAGGCGCCGGGCGGAGGGTGAGTACCGGGACGTCCCGGTAGCCCCGTTTGTCGGCCAGGAGATCGATGACCACCTGTCGCGGTGGGAGCCGGTGCCCGTGGCCTTCACCGAGCTGCGCGGCAGACGACGGCGTCTGGAGGTCTTCTTCGCCCCGCGTCAGCGTGGCAAGGGCGTGATGCCCACCGCCTCCACCTACGGCTACCACTTCAGGAAGGCGTCCGTGTCGGCCGGCCTGGTCGATGTGGACGGCAAGGCCGAGTAAACGCCCGGCCGTATGCGGCACTTCTTCGCCTCGACCGCACTGGCGAACGGCGTACCGATCCGCGAGGTCTCGCGCCGGCTCGGCCACAAGTCGATCAAGGCCACGTGGACATCTACGGCCACCTTGTCGCCGAGGCGTGGGACTGTTGTCGAGACATCATGCAGAACGCCATGCGCCCGGTGGTCGAGGACTCGGAGGAGTCTGTTTCCGCGGCTTGACGTGCTGGATGTGCTGGATCAGTCCCGACGGTGCTGGATCGGTGCTGGATACGATCACTCGAAGGAACGTTTCCGCAGGTGGGAGCGCTGCATTGAGCATTCCGGTTCAACGTGTAGCGGGTGGCTCATAAGCACGTCGCTGACCTGGTAAACGACCAGGTCGAAAGGGGTCCGGCCTTTCGGGGGCGGGCCCCTATCAGCGCAGGGTCTGGGCGGCGTACAGCATGCCGACGGCCGTGGCGAGGGTGCCGAGGAGGAGGCGCAGGGCACGATCGGGCAGGCGGGGCTGGAGGCGGGCGCCGAGGTAGCCGCCGATCAGGCCGCCCGTGCCGCAGGCGAGGCCGAGCCACCAGTCGGGGGCGACCTCGCCGGAGCTCATAAGAGACAGCAGCGCGTAGGCGGTTGCGCCGACGAGCGACGTGGCGAACGTGGCGGCGAGCGCGGCCGGGGCGACGCGGGCGACGGGCAGACCGCGTCCGACGAGGACCGGGCCGAGCAGGGAGCCGCCCCCGATGCCGTAGATGCCGCCGACCACGCCGACCGCCAGCGCGAGGCCGGTCAGCGTGCGCGGGGCCAACTCACCCGCGGGCGACGGCCGGCGGCGTGCCGGGGCGAGGGCGCGCAGGAACAGCCACAGGCCGAGCGGCAGCAGCAGGGCGGCTGCCAGGAGCCGGAAGACGCCCGGGCCGGGGAGGGCGAAGACCCGGACGGTGGCGCCGAGGACGACACCGGGCAGGGTGCCCAGCACCAGGCGCCGGGCGAGGTCGCCGCGCAGCGCGCCGTCGTGCCGGTAGCGCCACAGGGCTCCGGGTCCGGCGACGACGTTGTACAGCAGGTTGGTCGGGGTGACCGCCGGGTTGGGCACACCGAAGACGCTCAGCTGGACCGGGAGCAGGAACACCGCGCCGGACACTCCGACGGGGGCGGTCACGGTCGCGATCACCAGCCCGGCGGCCAGCCCTCCCCACACGGTCCAGTCCACTGTCGCCCCGCTTCCCCTGGCCCTTCGAACGTCCGGTCAGTATCAGCGCCCCGGAGGGCTACGGGGATGGTGTGCAACGAGATGTTCATGAGCGGCCGGCGTGAGCGTCGTCGTCGGAGCGGTGTCCCGGCCGGGGCGGAGCGGCTCGGCTACTCCCGGCCCGTGACCCGCCGGCAGGCCTCCGCGTACGCCCGGACCAGCGGACGTCGCCCCTCCTCCCGGCGCCAGGCCAGGACGTAGCGGCTGGGCGTGACACCGCGCACCGGGCGGGCGGTCACGCCGCCCAGGGTGAGCAGGGGGACGTTGCCCGCGGCCACGAGGCACACGCCGAGACCTGCGGTCAGGGCCTCGTACGTCTCCTCCGTGCTCGCGATCTCGGCGCCGATCCGGGGAGGGCGGCCGTCGCGGGCGTCCAGGGCCAGCCAGAAGTCGCGCAGCGGGCCCGTGCTCCCGGGCAGTGCCAGGAACGGCTCGTCGAGCAGGTCCGCGAAGTCGACCTCGGCGCGGCCGGCGAGAGGGTGCGTGTCCGGGAGAGCGACCATGAGCGGTTCCTCGGCGACGACCGTCCAGTCGTAGCGCTCCTGGCCGGGCAGCGGCAGCCAGACGAAGGCCACGTCGGCGGCGCCGTCGGCGAGGCCCGCGGTCGGGTCCTCCCAGTTGACCTGCCGCAGCCGGATGTGGGTCTCCGGGTGGGCGGCCGTGAAGCGGGAGCGGATCGCGGGCAGCAGGCCGCCGCGGACCGGGCTGGTGCTCATGCCCACGACCAGCGTGCTGCGCTGCGCCGCCCGGGCGGTGTCCAGCGCGGCCGCGCCCACCTCCCACGCGTCCAGCACCCGGCGCGCGTGCGGCAGCAGTGCCGTACCGGCGTCGGTGAGGGCCACGCCGTGCCGGTCGCGCCGGAACAGCTCGATGCCCAACTGCCGCTCCAGGGCCCGGATCTGCTTGCTCAGCGCGGGCTGCGACACGTACAGGCGCTCGGCGGCGCGGGTGAAGTGCAGTTCTTCGGCCACCGCCACGAAGTAGCGCAGGTCGCGCACATGAACGTCCAGGGTCATAGCCATTGGTTATCACCAAAAGTCTTGGACCGGGCGGCGGGCCGGGCGAGAGGGTGGTCGGCGTAACGACACGAGGACGTGACGACACGAGGTCGTGACGACGAGGTCGTGACGACACGAGACGGGGAGCTGTCATGAACAAGGTATGGCTGATCACGGGTGCGAGCAGCGGTTTCGGGCGGGCGATCGCCGAGGCGGCCCTCGCCGCGGGCGATGTGGTGGTCGGCGCGGCCCGGCGCCCCGAGGCGCTGGACGACCTGGTCGCCGCCCACCCCGACCGGGTGGAGGCACTGCGCCTGGACGTCGCCGACACGGGCGCCGCCGAGGCCGCCGTACGGGACGTCGTGGCGCGGCACGGGCGGATCGACGTCCTGGTCAACAACGCGGGCCGGACCCATGTCGGTGCCTTCGAGGAGACCACCGAGGAGGAGCTGCGGGCGCTGTTCGAGGTCCACGTCTTCGGCCCGGCCGCCCTCACCAGGGCCGTGCTGCCTTACATGCGCGAGCGGCGGTCGGGCGCGGTCGTGCAGATGAGCAGCATGGGCGGGCAGCTGTCCTTCGCGGGCTTCTCGGCGTACAGCGCCACGAAGTTCGCCCTGGAGGGCATGTCCGAGGGACTCGCGGACGAGGTCGCCGAGTTCGGCGTCAAGGTGCTGATCGTCGAGCCGGGCGCCTTCCGCACGGGCCTGTTCGAGACCGGGCGGGCCGGCGCCAGTGCGGACAGCGGCGTGTACGGCAAGGTGCGCGAGACGCGCGGCTTCGTCTCCGGTGGCGACGGCACCCAGCCCGGCGACCCGGCCAAGGCCGCCGCCCTCATCCTGGCAGCGCTCGACGCCGACTCCACGCCGCTGCGCCTGCCCCTCGGCGACGACGGAGTCAGCGCGGTCCTCGGCCATCTCGACCAGGTGCGCGACGAGGTCCTGGCATGGGAGAAGCGCTCCCGGGCCACGGGGTTCGACGACTGACCGTCGCCCCCCTCGCACACCCGCGACTCCCGACCCTCGGACCGTGCTGCGCCGCGGACGTCCCGCCGATGAGTTTCCGGTGGTCGTGCGGTCTACCCCACGACGAAGGGAGCACACCATGCGCAAGATCATCGTTTGCACGTTCCTGACGCTGGACGGCGTCATGCAGGCGCCGGGCGGTCCGGACGAGGACGCCGAGAGCGGCTTCGAGTACGGCGGCTGGCAGAAGCCGGTGACCGACGACGAGGTCGGCGCGGCCATCGCCGGTTGGTACGAGCATTCCGACGCGATGCTGCTCGGCCGAAAGACGTACGAGATCTTCGCGTCGTACTGGCCGACCGCCGATCCGGACAACCCGTTCACCGGCCGGATGAACAGCATGCACAAGTACGTGGCCTCTCGGACCCTGACGTCCGTCGAGTGGCAGAACTCCACGCTGCTGGAGGGCGACGTCGTCGATGCCGTACGCGAGCTGAAGGCGTCCGGCGACGGCAACATCAACGTCGTCGGCAGCGGCGACCTCGCCCAGACCCTCGTGCGGCACAGCCTCGTCGACGAGTACCGGCTGACCATCCACCCGGTGATCATCGGCACCGGCAAGCGGCTGTTCGCCGACGGGGCGATCCCCACGGCACTGGAGCCGGTCAGCGTCTCGACGACGAAGGGCGGCACCGTCGTCGGCGTCTACCGGCCGAACGGCAAGCCCAGCTACGACAGCTACTAGACCGCCGAAGCCCTGGGCCGGCCTGACCGCAGGGCAGGCGGCTCCCCGGAACGGCCGGCAGCGCACCCGAGACGACGCCGACACCCGCTTCGACGACCCGTGCGGGGCGTCAACACCTCGTCTTCCAGGAGAAGAAGGACGTCGATGCCGTTCGTGCCGCGCACCGTGGCCACCGTCACCGCGCCGCCCGGCGGCCGCGCGACCGCCACGGCGTCCAGCCCGGCGAGCGTGCGGGTGAGCCCAGCCCGGTCATGGCCGCGCCACGGCATCAGGTCACTCGCGGCGTCCGGTGCGTGCTCTGGGGCCCCGGCCGAAGGCTGGGGGAGTGCCGGCCGGAAGCCCTCGTACTGGGCGTACTCGGGGTTTCGGCCGGTGCGGCGAGAGTACGTGCCGGGCGTCGCGCGGCAGGCGCCACTTTCGCAACAGGCCTCAGGAAGGCCGGCAGCGGCCAGACCCCGGCCGCCGAGACACCGTGCCCGCGCGGATCCCCGACGCCCAGCGTGCCGTCAGGCGGTTCACGGCCCGTGTCGATGTCTCGATCGTCTGCATTCCACCCCCGCCACCCCGCCGCTTACGATGCCCCAGCCGTACATCCGTTCCGCACGGCCGCTCTCTCCCACCGCCTCAGCCAGGAGCACCGTACCCGTGTCGACACCCCCGCCTCCCGGGAACCAGCAGCCCCGGGACCCGTACGGCCCGCCGCCTGCCAACTGGCCGCAGCAACCCCAGGGCTACGGCCCTTATGGCCTCACCGGCCGTCCGTACGGAGCCCCGGTCTCCGTCAACGCGCTCGCCGTCGCCGCGCTCGTGCTCGGCGTGCTCTGCTTCCTGCCCGCTGCGGGGCTCGTGCTGGGGCTGATCGCGCTGCGGCAGATCGGGCGGAACGGCCAGAGCGGCCGGGGGCTGGCGATCGCCGGGGCCGTGCTGTCGTCCGTCGGGATCGCGCTGTGGGCGGTGACGCTGTCCACGGGTGTGCTGTCCGACGCCTGGGAGGGGTTCAAGGACGGCGCGCAGGGCAACGAGAGCCTCTCGCTGGAGAAGGGCGACTGCTTCGACGCGCCCGACGGTCTGGAGGGCGACACCTACGACGTCGACCGGGTGTCCTGCGCGGGCAGGCACGACGGTGAGGTGTTCGCGGTCGTGACACTGCCGGGCGGCGCCTTCCCGGGCGACGCCGAGATCACCGACATCGCCGACGAGAAGTGTTACGCGCTCCAGGACCAGTACGCCATGGACTCCTGGGCGATGCCGGCCGACGTCGACGTGTACTACCTCATGCCGTCCCGGGACAGCTGGCGGTACGGCGACCGCGCGATCAGCTGCGTCTTCGGCAACAGCGACGCGAAGGCCAAGCTGACCGGCTCCCTGCGCGGCGACCCCACCACGCTCGACACCGACCAGGTCGTCTTCCTGTCGGCGGCCAACGCCGTCGACGCGGCGCTGTACGAGGAGCCCGAGGACACCCCCGAGGACGACCTCGCCGGCCACCGGGCCTGGGCCACCCAGGTGCACGACGTGCTCGGCGAGCAGATCGAGGCGCTGCGCGGCCACTCCTGGCCGACCAAAGCCCGGCAGCCCGTCGCCGGCCTGGTGAAGGACCTGGAGGACGCCCGGGAGGAGTGGGCGAGGGCGAGCGAGGCGGACGACCCGGACTCGTACTCCGCGCACCACGACAAGGCCTACGCGTACGTCGACGGCCCGTCGACCGTCACCGCCCGCAAGGCCCTCGGGCTCGCGACGGCGCCGCCCTCCCCGGGCGAGACCGAGGGCGGGGACTCCGACGCCCAGGTGTGACGGCGGCTATAGCGGGGAGAAAGTGCCTGCGTAAAGCCCTCGGAGCCACCATGTCATCACATCGAGTGATTCTCTGGCCTTTACTTGCACCGCACAACCTACGGTTGCCACGCTGTTGCTGTCTGTACAACCTGATGGGAGCGGCCAGTGACATTCGGTGAGCAGCCGGCGTACCTGCGCGTCGCGGGTGATCTCCGCAAGAAGATCGTCGACGGTCAGCTCCCTCCGCACACCCGCCTCCCGTCGCAGGCCAGAATCCGCCAGGAGTACGGCGTCTCGGACACCGTCGCCCTGGAGGCCCGCAAGGTGCTCATGGCGGAAGGCCTGGTCGAGGGCCGATCCGGCTCGGGGACGTATGTGCGCGAGCGGCCCGTGCCCAGGCGCATCGCCCGCTCGGGATACCGCCCGACCGGCGGGGCCACGCCGTTCCGCCAGGAGCAGGCCGACGGCGAGGGGCGCGGCACCTGGGAGTCCAGCAGCGAGCAGTCCGAGGCCAGTGTCGCGGTCGCCGAGCGGCTGGGTATCGAGCCGGGCGAGCGCGTGATGTGCACGAAGTACCTCTTCCGTGAGGGTGGCGAGGCGATGATGCTCTCCACCTCCTGGGAGCCGCTCGCCCTCACGGGCCGTACGCCGGTGATGCTGCCGGAGGAGGGGCCGCTCGGCGGCATGGGTGTCGTCGAGCGCATGCGCGCGATCGACGTGATCGTGGACAACGTCACGGAGGAAGTGGGCGCCCGCCCCGGTCTTGCCGAGGAACTGCTCGTCCTCGGGGGCGTCCCCGGCCATGTGGTCCTCGTCATCCAGCGCACGTTCTACGCCTCGGGCCGCCCGGTCGAGACGGCCGACGTGGTCATCCCGGCCGATCGGTACCGGGTCGCCTACCACCTTCCGGTCAAGTAGCGAACGCTCACTTCAGCCCCGCGGCGCGCCCCCCGCGCGCCCCGCTCACACGATCACGGCGACAGCCGTCCCCGGCCGGGGTGGCCCGTACCCCTGAGCCGTCCGTCGTTCTCCCAGGTCGGCGGCGGCGTATGCGGTATGCCTCCGGCCGGGTGCGTCGAGGTGTGCGCAGGGCGCGTTCGTCGCCGTGCGCCCCCTGTGTTCTGGCCGGTTGCGTACCTCTTTGTGAAAAGTCGTATTCGCTGCGTGAAGGTTAGGCGTAGGCTCGGGCATATGCGCATTGCGGTTTCCTTATCGGGTGGGGCACGGCACAGGCCGCGGGTGGGAAGTGGAGGGGCGCGATGAACGACAGCACGATCACTCTTCCCTGGCTCGTGATACGCGAGGACGACAACGGCAACCGCTACCGGGTCGGCCGGTACGCGACCCGGGCCGAGGCCCAGAAGATCGCGGACAGCCTCGACGGCCGCGGCCACGAACAGCTGTACTGGGTCGAGCGGCTCGACCGGAACGGGTCGGGCGGGACGCACGACTGACCCGAGCCCTGTCCTTCGGATCAGATGGACCGGGTCGCAGTCGTAGGCTCCCCGCATGAGTGATCGGATCGTCGTCGTGGGTGCCGCGCTGGTCGACGACGGGCGGCTGCTGGCCGCCCGGCGCAGCGCGCCCGCCGAGTTGGCCGGGCGCTGGGAGCTGCCCGGCGGCAAGGTCGAGCCGGGGGAGACGGCCGACGCGGCGCTCGTGCGGGAGCTGCGCGAGGAACTCGGCGTCGACGCCGAGGCCGGCGGGCGCGTCCCGGGGGAGTGGCCGCTGAAGTCGCCGTACGTGCTGCAGGTGTGGACCGCGCGACTGCGGCCCGGCTCCGCCGCCCCCGAGCCCCTTGAGGACCACGACGCGCTGCGCTGGCTCGGCCCCGACGAGATCTGGGACGTGGACTGGCTCGACCAGGACGTGCCCGCGGTGCGGCAGACACTCGCGCACCTGGGGCCGCTCGGCGGCGGCCCTCGGGCGGGAGAGACCGGAGAAGTGCCCGGCGCCTGAGGCAAACCCGGGGCGTGCGAGGGCCGGAGGCGGCCGTGCGGGCGCCCCCTACGCCGTTCGTGCCACAGCGCGCTGCCCCGCGCGGTACTCCGCCCCGGATATCGGGTATGTGCCCATTAATCCTATGAAACAGGACATGGGTGGACCCGCTGCCGGGGAAGTGATCGGCGTGATCGACACGGAAGGTGACCGCGCCGAGTGGACGTTTCCCGCCGAGCCGGGCGCCGTGCGCACCGCGCGCCAGGCCGTCCGCGGCCGACTCCGCGGCTGGGGCCTCGACAGCCTCGCCGACCTGACGGCGTTGTTGGTCAGCGAGTTGGTCACCAACGCCCTGCGGCACGCCACGGGCCCCATCGGCGTCCGCCTGGTCCGCCCCTCCGAACTCAACGCCGTCCTGCTGGTGGAGGTCTCCGACCCGCTCCCGGACCCGCCCCGCGAGCGCGCCGCGAGGCCCGAGGACGAAGGCGGCCGCGGGCTGTACCTGGTGGCCTCCTCCTGCCGCCGCTGGGGCACCCGGCCGGGCGGCGTGGGCAAGACCGTGTGGTTCGAACTCGCCGTTCCGGAGTGAAAAATCGGTGTACGTCCGCCCCGCCGCTGTCGAGCGAATGGTTCAGGCCAGTGGCGGTTGCCGACGGACGGGATTCGACGACGTGTCCCCTGGTTAGAAGACTGGAAGTGTTCTCACGGTCCGGACCGAAAACCATCGGGACCGTGCTGTGATCGTGAACACCGTGTTGTGCGGCACCGTAGTGCTGGATACTGCGGGCAGCCGCCCCCGGTGACCGGTGCCGGACGCGGTGAGCTGGAGGGGACGGTTCGCGTGAGCGAGATACCAGCGAAGGCCACGGAGTCCGAGGACCCGTCGGAGGGCGCGAGGGCGATGGCCGCGGACGGCCTGGCCTCCGCGGTGGGAGGTGCGCTCGCGGCCGACGGGGTGCAGCCCGGGGACGCCATGTGGCAGAGCAGTCCCCCGGGATCCATCTACGACTACATCAAGGTCGCGTCCTTCTCCATCGGCCCGGACGGGCTGGTCGACCAGTGGAGCCTGCGCGCCGAGCACCTGTTCGGCATCCCCGCCGAACGCGCCGTCGGCATGGACCCCATCGAGACGTTCATCGACCCGCGCCTGCGCGAGCGGGGCATGCGCAAGATGGCCGAGATCCTCGACGGCCGCGAGTGGACCGGCGTGGTGCCGTTCCGCATGCCGAAGGGCGCCGAGGGGGAGTGCGGGAACGAGGGGCTCGCCGAGGTGTACGTCATGCCGACGCGCACCGAGGAGGGCGAGAAGGCCGCCGTCTGCATCGTCGTCGACGTCCGCACGCTGCGCAGCATCGAGACCGACCTCGCCGCCTCGCAGGCCATTTTCGGTCAATCCCCGTTCGGTTTCCTGCTGATCGACGCCGACCTGCGGGTCCGCCGCGCCAACCACCGGTTCGCGTCCGTCTTCGGCGGCGAGCCCGACGACCACCGCGGCAAGGGCGTCCACGACTACCTCCAGCGCGGCGAGGCCGAGCGGGTCGCCGCCACGCTGCGCCGCGTGCTGGAAACCGGCAACTCCATCACGGACATGCACGTCACGGGCTTCGTGCCGGGCTCCGACGAGCGCCGCCACTGGTCCGTCAACCTCTACCGCGTGCACAGCGGTTCGGGCCGGCCGATCGGCATCGCCTGGCTCGGCACGGACATCACCTCGCGCCGCGCCGCCGCCCGCGAGGCCGCCGCCGCCCGCCGCAACCTCGCCCTGCTGAACGAGGCCGGCGCCCGCATCGGCAACTCCCTCGACCTGGAGACCACGGCCCGTCAGCTCCTCGACGTCGTCGTGCCCGGCTTCTGCGACCTGGCCACCGTCGACCTCTACCAGGGCCTGCTGGTCGGCGACGAGACCCCGCCCGGGCTCGCCGACGGCAGCGCCGAACTGCGCCGGGTGGCCTTCGCCAGCGCCGTCTCCGACGCGCCCTTCGCCGGCACCGGCGTGCCCGTCGCGGTCGGTGCCGTCCACCACTACCCGTTCAACTCGCCCTGCGCGGACGCCCTGCGCACGGCCCGCCCGCAGACCGTCCCCGGCGAGGACGGCGGCCTGGTGCAGTCCACGCTCGCCGTGCCGATGGTCGCCCACGACACCGTCGTCGGGCTCGTGCAGTTCGCCCGTACCAAGGGCAGCGAGCCGTTCGGCGACCGCGACCGGGACCTGGCCGTCGAACTCGCCGCCCGTGCCGCGGTCTGCATCGACAACGCCCGCCTCTACCGGCGCGAGCACCAACGCGCGTTGATACTGCAACGGTCCCTGCTCCCGCCCGGCGACCCGGAGGCCTCCGGCCTCGACATCGCCTGCCGCTATCTGCCCGGCAACGCCAACACCGGCCGGCCCAGCGAGGTCGGCGGCGACTGGTTCGACGTCATCGAACTCCCCGGGCACCGCACCGCGCTGGTCGTCGGCGACGTCATGGGCCGCGGCCTGCGCGCCGCCGTCGCCATGGGCGAACTCCGCACGGCCGTGCGCACCCTGGCGCAGCTCGACCTGGAACCGGCCGAGGTGCTCTCCCAGTTGGACGAGATCGCCCGCGGCCTCGGCGCGCCGGGCGGAGTGCAGCAGGCGACCCGGGCGGCCCGCCGCCCCCGGGAGGCGGACCTGTCGGAGGTGTACCTCGCCACCTGCGTCTACGCCGTCTACGACTCCGTCACCCGGCGCTGCACCTTCGCCAACGCGGGCCATCTGCCGCCCGTCCTGGTCGAACCGGGCGAGTCGGCCCTGATGCTCGACGTGCCGCCGGGCCTGCCGCTCGGCGTCGGCGGCGAGCCCTTCGAGGAGGTCGAGGTCGAACTGCCCGAGGGCGCCCTGCTCGCGCTCTACACGGATGGACTGGTCGAAAGCCGCGACCACCCCCTCGACGAGGGGCTCCAGGCCTTCGTCAGCACCCTCTCCGACCCCACCCAGCCCCTGGAGGACGTGTGCGACCACGTCCTCAACACCCTCGACACGCATCACGGCGAGGACGACATCGCGTTGCTGATGGCACGTGTACAGGGCCTGCCCACGGAGTCCGTCGGCGACTGGACCCTGCCGCGTGAGCCGCGCAGCGTGGGCCGGGCCCGCGAGTACGCGCGCGCCCAGCTGCTCAGCTGGGACATGGAACCCCTGGTCGACACCACGGAGCTCCTGGTCAGCGAACTCGTCACCAACGCCCTGCGCTACGGCGAGGGCGAGATCCGGCTGCGGCTGCTGCTGGACCGCACCCTGGTCTGCGAGGTCTGGGACTCCGG
Organism: Streptomyces africanus; assembly: GCF_030816955.1. Lineage (NCBI taxonomy): Bacteria > Bacillati > Actinomycetota > Actinomycetes > Kitasatosporales > Streptomycetaceae > Streptomyces > Streptomyces africanus. The sequence goes on from NZ_JAUSYP010000001.1 coordinate 5,720,068, forward strand.
CCTGGTCCAGCCCCGCCGCCGCCGGGCCCGTGACACGGACGAGGGCGGCCGGGGCCTCCAGCTGGTCGGCCTCCTCAGCGCCGCGTGGGGCTCCCGCCGCACGCCCCGGGGCAAGACGGTGTGGTTCGAACTGCCCCTGCCGGGTGGTGACACGAGCCTGACGGACCCGGCGGAGGCACTGCTGAGCCTGTTCTGATCGCAACCGAACACCGGTACGGGTCGTCCTCACCGGCAACACCAACCGCATCACCGGGAGAGACGGCATGGAACGCGTGGAGGAGACGATCCCGGACGGCGCCGAGGCCGAAACCGAAACCGAAGCCGAGGCCGAAACCGAAACCAGAGCCGAGGCCGAAGCCGAAGCCAAGGGCGAAACCGAAAACGAAGCCCAGGCCGCACGCCCGCGCCGCCGCTGGGTCAGACGCACGACGCTCGCCCTGCTCCTGGCCCTGATCCTGCCCCTCCTGACCGCCGAAACAGCCCTCTACCTCAACCACCAAGGCGACCCCGCACAGGGCACCCACACCAGAAACCGCGACGCCCTCTGGCTCGGCCACGCCTGGGTCGACGGCCGCAAGAAGGACGCCGACGTCACCGCCCTGGCCCGCCGCCTTCAAGGCACCGGCATCCGTGACCTGTACGTCCACTCGGGCCCGCTGGAGCACGACGGCACACTGCCGAAGTCGGCCTATCCGAAAGCCCGTTGGTTCATCGACGCCGTACACCGCAAACTCCCCGGCGTCCGCGTCCAGGCCTTCCTCGGTGACGTCCTCGCGACCGAGAGCCCCGACGGCATGCGCCTGGAGAACAAGGACACCCGCGCCGCCGTCCTCCGGTCCGCCCGCCAGATCCTGGACACGGGGTACAAAGGCATCCATCTCGACCTGGAGCCCCTCCACTCCGGCGACCGCGACTACCTCACCCTCCTCGACGCCCTGCACCGCGAGACCCGCTCGCGGGACGTCCCGCTCTCCGTCGCCGCCCACCAGATCGACCCGCTCCCCGCCCTCCACTCCGTCTTCGGGACGTTCACCGGCCACCCCAAGTGGTGGTCGCAGGAGTTCTTCGGCCAGGTCGCCCGCCGCGTCGACCAGATCGCCGTGATGTCGTACGACACGATGCAGCCCCTGGAGAGCACCTACGGCGGCTATGTCGCCCAGCAGACCTCCCTCGCCCTGGAGGTCACCCCGCCCTCGACCGACCTGCTGATGGGCCTGCCCCTCTTCCACGAGAACCGCTTCGGCCACTGGAACCACGCCGAAACCGTGCCCGCCGCCGTCCGGGGCGTCCGCCTCGGGCTGTCCCGCACGGACGCCGACCGGGCCCGCTTCGGCGTCGCGCTGTACATCGACTTCGCCGCGACCGAGGCTGACTGGCGTGCGTACGAGGAAGACTGGGTGCGGTGACCACGCCCCGACGGCACCTCACCCGCACCGACCTCGCCCCCCTGGCCCGGGCCGCCCTGGGCCACGGCCGCACCCTCACCGGTGTGGAACGCCTGCGCGGCGGCACCAAGAAGGGCGTCTACCGCCTCGTCCTCGACGACGACTCCACGGCCATCGCCTACGTCTGGTCGGCCGACGAGGACTACTGGGACCAGCCGGACCCCGACCCCCGGGACGTCTTCTCCCACGGCACCGGCCTCGGCCTGTTCACGGCGGCCCACGACCGCCTGGCCGCCTCCGGCGTCCGCACCCCCCGCCTGATGTACGCGGACGCCACGCACACTCACCTCCCGGCCGACGCGGCCGTCGTGGAGGACCTGCCCGGCGGCAGCCTGGAGGACGCTCTCACCCGGGACCCGCGCGAGGCATCCCGGCTCATGGACCGGACGGCGGAACTCCTCGCCGCCCTGCACGCCCGCACCGGCCCCCGCTTCGGGAAGGTCGCCGTGGTCGACAACGGCGGTTCCTCCCACGGCGTCTCCTGTGAGCAGCGCATCGCCGACGGCGCCCTGCGCTGCCTCGCGGAAGCGGCCCGGCGCGAGCCCCGTGCCGCCGCCGCACGCCGGGAACTGGAGGACCTGATCCACGCCCTGGCCGCCGAGGTCGGGCCGCGCGACCGCCAGACCCTCATCCACGGCGAACTCGGCCCGGACCACGTCCTGCTCACGTCCGACGGGCAGCCGGCGCTCATCGACATCGAGGGCCTGATGTACTTCGACGTGGAGCACGAGCACGTCTTCCTCAGGCTCCGCTTCGGCCCCCACTACGACGCCCTGCGCGCCCCGGGTCTTGACGAGGCGCGCCTGCGGCTCTACGGCCTGTCGATGCACCTCGGCCTGGTCTCGGGCCCGCTGACCCTCATCGAGGGCGACTTCCCGCACCCGGAGCGGATGCGGGACATCGCCGAGCACAACCTCCGGCAGGCGCTCAGCCTGCTGAAGAGCGCCTCCTGATCTTTGAGCCCAGCCACACCAGAGGGTCGTACTTGCGGTCGATCGCCCGTTCCTTCAGGGGGATCAGCGCGTTGTCCGTGATCTTGATGCCCTCGGGGCAGACCTCCGTACAGCACTTGGTGATGTTGCAGTAGCCCAGGCCGTGCTCGTCCTGGGCGGTGGTCTTGCGGTCCAGGCCGGATTCCGCCGCCGCGTCCAGCGGATGCATGTCCAGCTCCGCCACCCGCATCAGGAAACGGGGTCCCGCGAACGCCTGCTTGTTCTCCTCGTGGTCGCGGACCACATGGCAGGTGTCCTGGCACAGGAAGCACTCGATGCACTTGCGGAACTCCTGCGAGCGGTCCACGTCCTCCTGCATCATCCGGTACTCGCCGGGACCGAGGTCCGCGGGCGGCACGAAGGCCGGGACCTCCCTGGCCTTGGCGTAGTTGAAGCCGACGTCGGTGACCAGGTCGCGCACGACCGGGAACGCCCGCAGCGGCGTCACCGTGATCGTCTCCTCCCGGTCGAACACCGACATGCGCGTCATGCACATCAGCCGCGGCCGGCCGTTGATCTCGGCGGAGCAGGAACCGCACTTGCCGGCCTTGCAGTTCCAGCGCACGGCGAGATCGGGGGTCTGGGTGGCCTGGAGGCGGTGGATGATGTCGAGCACCACCTCGCCGTCGTTCACCTCGACCTCGAAATCCTCCAGGCCGCCGCCCTGCGCATCGCCCCGCCACACCTTGAAGCGGGCCTCGTAGCTGCTCATTCGTACAGCTCCTCTTCGGCCAGGTACTTGACCAGCTCCTCCTTGTCGAAGAGGGCGAGCAGGTCGGCACGGACGGGTTCGGTGGTCTCGCGGGTGAGGGCGATCTGGCCGCGGACCGGGTCCGTGGCCGCCAGCCCGCCCGTCGGGTCGGTCAGCGCGCACAGCAGGTTGATCCGGCGCCACTTGCGGTCCATGCCCGGATGGTCCTCGCGGGTGTGCCCGCCGCGCGACTCGGTGCGCTCCAGCGCGGCCCGCGCCACGCATTCGCTGACCAGCAGCATGTTCCTGAGGTCCAGGGCGAGGTGCCAGCCCGGGTTGAACTGCCGGTGCCCCTCGACCCCGGCCCGGCGGGCCCGTGACCGCAGCTCGCCCAGCTTCTCCAGGGCCTGCTTCATCTCCGGCTCGCGGCGGATGATGCCGACCAGGTCGTTCATAGTCTGCTGGAGTTCCTGGTGCAGGGTGTAGGGGTTCTCCGGCGGGCCGCCCTTCGGCTCCTCGATCTGAGCCTCGGCGGAGAAGGGCCGCAGGGCCTCGGCGGCGGCGGAGTCGATCTGGCCGTCGTCCACGACGGGCCGCGCCCCGGCCAGCCCGGCCGCGTACTCGGCCGCGTGCCAGCCCGCCCGGCGCCCGAACACCAGCAGGTCGGACAGCGAGTTGCCGCCGAGCCGGTTGGAGCCGTGCATGCCGCCCGCCACCTCACCGGCCGCGAACAGCCCCGGCACCCCGCGGGCCGCCGCCGTGTCGGACTCGACCGCGACCCCGCCCATCACGTAGTGGCAGGTGGGCCCGACCTCCATCGCCTCGGCCGTGATGTCGACATCGGCCAGCTCCTTGAACTGGTGGTACATCGACGGCAGCCGCCGCTTGATCACCTCGGCGGGCATCCGGGTCGACACGTCGAGGAACACGCCCCCGTGCGGGGAGCCGCGCCCCTCCTTCACCTCGGAGTTGATCGCCCGCGCGACCTCGTCGCGGGGGAGCAGCTCGGGGGGACGCCGGTTGTGGTCCGGGTCGTCGTACCAGCGGTCGGCCTCGTCCTCGGTCTCGGCGTACTTGTCCTTGAAGACGTCGGGGATGTAGTCGAACATGAACCGCTTGCCGTCGGAGTTGCGCAGCACCCCGCCGTCACCGCGCACCGACTCGGTGACGAGGATGCCCTTCACCGACGGGGGCCAGACCATGCCCGTCGGGTGGAACTGCACGAACTCCATGTTCAGCAGGGGCGCGCCCGCGAGGAGGGCCAGCGCGTGGCCGTCGCCGGTGTACTCCCAGGAGTTCGACGTCACCTTGAAGGACTTGCCGATGCCGCCCGTCGCGATCACCACGGCGGGTGCCTCCAGCACGAAGAAGCGGCCCGACTCGCGCTCGTAGGCGAAGACGCCCGAGACACGGTCGTCCTCTTTCAGCACCCGGGTGACCGTGCACTCCTGGAAGACCTTCAGCCGGGACTCGTAGTCGCCGGTCTCCTTGAAGTCCTCCTGCTGCAGCGCGACGATCTTCTGCTGGAGGGTGCGGATCAGCTCCAGGCCCGTGCGGTCGCCGACGTGGGCGAGGCGCGGGTACTCGTGGCCGCCGAAGTTGCGCTGGGAGATCCGGCCGTCCTTGGTGCGGTCGAACAGCGCCCCCCAGGTCTCCAGCTCCCACACCCGCTGCGGCGCCTCCTGCGCGTGCAGCTCGGCCATCCGCCACTGGTTGAGGAACTTGCCGCCGCGCATGGTGTCGCGGAAGTGGACCCGCCAGTTGTCGTTCTCGTTGGCGTTGGCCATCGCCGCCGCGATGCCGCCCTCGGCCATCACCGTGTGCGCCTTGCCGAACAGCGACTTGCAGATCACGGCCGTACGGGCGCCCCGCTCGCGGGCCTCGATGGCGGCGCGCAGTCCGGCGCCGCCCGCCCCCACCACGACGACGTCCCACTCCTGCCGGTCGACCACGGACATCAGAACGCACCCCTCATCAGAAGAACCGCGGATCGTCGAAGGCACCGGACGCGACCAGGTAGACGTAGAAGTCGGCGAGCGCCACGGTCACCAGCGACGCCCAGGCGAGCTGCATGTGCCGGGCGTTGAGCCGGCCCGCCCACTGCCACATCCGGTAGCGCACGGGATGCTTGGAGAAGTGCTTGAGCTTGCCGCCGACGATGTGCCGGCACGAGTGGCAGGAGATCGTGTACGCCCAGATCAGCACGATGTTGACCAGGAACACGAGCGTGCCGAGGCCCATGTGGCCCCACGCGTAGTGCTCGTCGCGGAAGGCGAGCACGGTGTCGTAGGTGAGGATCCCCGCGACGACGATCGCGGCGTAGAAGAAGTACCGGTGGATGTTCTGCAGCACCAGCGGGAAGCGGGTCTCACCCGTGTACTTCTGGTGCGGCTCGGCCACCGCGCAGGCCGGCGGGGACGCCCAGAAGCCCCGGTAGTAGGCCTTGCGGTAGTAGTAGCAGGTCAGCCGGAAGCCGAGCGGGAAGATCAGGATGATGATCGCGGGGGAGATTCCCCACCAGCTGCCGAAGATCTCCCAGTTCGGGCCGGCCCTCATCGGCTCGCAGCGCTCCGCCAGGCACGGCGAGTAGAAGGGCGAGACGTACGGCGCCGCGTAGTAGTCGGCGTCGGCGAAGGCCCGCCACGTCGAGTAGACGATGAAGGCCAGCAGGCCCGCGACCGTGCCGGCCGGGGCCAGCCACCAGCGGTCGGTGCGCAGGTGCGGGGCGGCGATCGCGGCGCGCGTACCCGCCCGTACGCCGCCTCTTCGGGGATGGGGTTCTGTGGCGGGAGGTTCCGTACCAGTGGCCACGTGACGACTCCGGTCGGGTTCGGGGGAGGTGCCGGTCGCTCGACGCCCTCCCGGTCAGGGGGCGCGCCGGTCCCGGGCGCCGAGTCCCTCGTCGTCCGAGTCGACCCACAGCGAGGGGTCGTACGGCGCGTCCGAGATGGTGACGAGGTCGGGGCGCTTCGGTGCGGCCGGTGTGGCGGCGGCGTCGCGCAGCAGGGCGACGCTCTCGCGCAGATGGTTGGCGTCGGCTCGGACGCGGCGCATCTCCAGGCCGCCGGTGCCGAGCTGCTTCTCCAGGCGTCCCAGCGACCGGAACAGCTCGTCGAGACTGCGCTGGACTGACGTCAGTTCGTCGTGAACGGACATGACTTGCCCTCACTTCCCGCGGGTCCTTCAAGGCCCAAGGCGGCAATGCTCATGCGCCTGCGAGTGTTGCGCGTCACACCTTGTGCTGTGAAGGGATGTGCATCGATTGGCCGAGGCGTGTGGGTGCACCCTGCGGTGCGTTGCGCCGCACGGGTGACTTCCCGCCCGTGACCGTCGTGTCGCCCTGTGTTGCCGAACCCTTTCCTCTTCAGTGGCGGCATACATCAGATGAACGCCAAATACCGCCAAAAGTGATCATAACGCCCGCGGCTTCCCGGAGGTAGCACAGATGTCCCAGCACGGCGTCGGCCCGCGTGCGGTCACGCGCTCGGTCGCCTTCCTCACCGCGGGTGTGCTCGCGGTGCCCGCGCTCACCGGATGCGGCTCCGAGGACCCGGCGGGCAAACCGCTCGCCGCCCCGGACATCCAGCCGGCGGGCCGCGACCGGATCGCGGACGGCGGCACCCTGCGCTGGGCCGTCGACTCCGTGCCCGACACCCTGAACACCTTCCAGTCGGACGCCGACACCACCACCCTGCGCGTCGCCCAGGCCGTCCTGCCGTCGATGTTCCGGATGAACGCCGACGGCCGTCCCGAGCGCAACCCCGCCTACCTGGAATCCGCCGAGGTCGTCGAGACCGAGCCCAAGCAAGTCGTCCTGTACAAGCTGAACCAGCAGGCCGTCTGGAGCGACGGCCGGGAGATCGGCGCCGCCGACTTCGCCGCCCAGTGGCGCGCCCTGTCCGGCAAGAACACCGCCTACTGGACCGCCCGCAACGCCGGCTACGACCGCATCCAGAAGATCGAGCGCGGCGACAACGCCCTGGAGGTCAGGGTCACCTTCAGCCGCCCCTACGCCGACTGGCGGTCGCTGTTCTCGCCGCTGTACCCCAAGGACGTCATGGGCACCCCGGACTCCTTCAACGACGGGGCCCGCAGGAAGCTCAAGGTCACCGCCGGTCCCTTCACGGTGAAGAAGGTCGACCGCGAGGACGACGAGATCACCCTCACCCGCAACCCGCGCTGGTGGAGCAAGCCCGCCAAGCTCTCGGAGATCGTGCTGCGCACCGTGCCGCGCGACAAGCGGGTCGCCGAGCTGGCCGCCGGCACCCTCGACGTGGCCGAGATCGACCCCGCCGCGGCCCGCCGCATCACCGTCACCGCACGCCCCCAGAGCTCCAGCAGCCCCCTGACGGGCCCCGGCGCCGACCGGTCCGCCGCGGACGACCTGCACTCCTGGGCCGTCGCCAACGGCACCGACGAGGACGCCGCCGACGAGGAGACCGTCGCCCGCAAGAAGCTGCGCAAGGCCTCCGCCAGGTACGCCGGACAGCAGCAGGCCCTGCGCGGCTTCGAGGTGCGCAAGTCCCTGGAGCCGGCCTTCACCCAGCTCGCCCTGAACGGCGCCGAGGGCCCGCTCGCCGACGAGCGCGTCCGCAGGGCCGTCGCCCGCGCCCTGGACCGCAAGGAACTGGCCAAGGCGGTCCTGAAGCCCCTGGGCCTGCCCGCCGTCCCGGTCGGCAGCCACCTGGCCCTGTCCGGCCAGGCCCACTACGCCGACAACAGCGGTGCCCTCGGCGACCAGGACACCAAGGAGGCCCAGGCCCTGCTCGCGGACGCCGGGTGGGTGCGCGGCGGCCCCCTCAAGGAGCAGAAGAAGAAGCGGAAGGAAGAGGAGAAGGCGGCCGGCGCCGAGGGCGAGAAGACCTCCGGCGAGGACAACAAGGCGCACGGCGGGCAGGACCCTGCCGACCACCTCGCCCACGACGGCAGGCACTACCAGCACCCGGCCCGGGGCGGCGCCCCCGGCGCGTACGCCCCCAAGGGCACCGCCGCCCCGGCGAACCGCGAGACCGCCCCGCTCGCCAAGAACGGCAAGCCCCTCACGCTCCGCTTCGTGCTCCCCTCCGGGCCCGGCTCCCAGACACTGCGCACGGTCGCCGACCGCATCTCCCGCATGCTGGAGCGCGTCGGCATCGGCACGGACATCTCCAAGGTCTCCGACGAGTCCTACTTCAAGGACCACATCGCGTCCGGCCAGTACGACCTCGCCCTCTACTCCTGGCCGGCCACCGCCTTCCCCGCCACGGACGCCCGACCCGTCTACGCCAAGCCGGTCCCGGCCGCCGACGGCTCCCTGAACGTCGAGCAGAACTACACCCGCGTCGGCACCGACCAGGTCGACCAGCTCTTCGACGAGGCCGTGTCCACCCTCGACGAGGGCAAGTCCCGCTCCCTGATCCGCAAGGCCGACTCCCGCATCTGGGCGGCGGCCGGCTCCATCCCCCTCTTCCAGCGCCCCGAGCTCATCGCGGCCCGCAAGAACCTCGTGAACACCGGCGCGTTCGGATTCGGCACGCCGGTCTACGAGGACATGGGCTTCCTGAAGAAGGGCGCGAAGCCGGCCTCGGGTCCGTCGGCGAAGGGCTCGCCCGCCCGGTAGCTCCGGGAACGCTCAAACGCCTTGCCGCCCCCGCCCGGCGTCCCCACCATGAGATCAGCAGTGATCATGGTGCGGACGCCGGGCGTCCGTGCGGCACCTTCACCTGGTCCCACGTCACCACGAGAGACCGGCTGACCGGGGTCTTTGAGCGGGAGCGACTCGGCGGGGGCGGCGGCGCACTGCACAACCCGATGCGGCGGGTGTACACCCCCAGCACCCCCGGGCGCTGGCGCCGGGTAGCTCGAAACCGGGCCTGACCTGCACCGACGTATCCCGGCTCACCCTCGCACCCGCAGACCCGTACCATGGGGTGAGGCCGTGGCATGTTGAGCCCGGCAGGGCCCGCGCACCACCGACGTACGCGCAGGGCATTCCTCACCACTCCGGGAGTACGCCTTCTTATGGCCACGCGCCACGACATCCGCAACGTCGCCATCGTCGCCCACGTCGACCACGGCAAGACCACCATCGTCGACGGCATGCTGAAGCAGGCCGGCGCCTTCGCCGCGCACCAGCTCGACTCGGTCGACGACCGCATGATGGACTCGAACGACCTGGAGCGTGAGAAGGGCATCACGATCCTGGCCAAGAACACGGCGGTGAAGTACCACCCGAAGGACGGGGGGGACGTCATCACCATCAACATCATCGACACCCCCGGCCACGCCGACTTCGGCGGCGAGGTGGAGCGCGGTCTGTCGATGGTGGACGGTGTCGTCCTGCTCGTGGACGCCTCCGAGGGCCCGCTCCCGCAGACCCGCTTCGTGCTGCGCAAGGCGCTCCAGGCCCGGCTGCCCGTCATCCTCTGCATCAACAAGACGGACCGCCCGGACGCCCGGATCGACGAGGTCGTCAACGAGACCTACGACCTCTTCCTCGACCTGGACGCCGACGAGGAGCAGATCGAGTTCCCGATCGTCTACGCCTGCGGCCGCGACGGCATCGCCTCGCTGACCAAGCCGGACAACGGCACGGTCCCGGCCGACTCCACCAGCCTGGAGCCGTTCTTCTCCACCATCCTGGAGCACATCCCGGCCCCGAGCTACGACGAGTCCGCCCCGCTCCAGGCCCACGTCACGAACCTGGACGCCGACAACTTCCTCGGCCGAATCGCGCTGCTCCGCGTCGAGCAGGGCGAGCTGCGCAAGGGCCAGACGGTCGCGTGGATGAAGCGCGACGGGTCCGTCCAGAGCGTGCGGATCTCCGAGCTGATGATGACCGAGGCGCTCACCCGCAAGCCGGCCGAGGTGGCCGGTCCCGGTGACATCTGCGCCGTGGCCGGTATCCCGGACATCATGATCGGCGAGACCCTGGCCGACCCGGAGAACCCGGTCGCGCTGCCGCTGATCACGGTCGACGAGCCCGCGATCTCCATGGTCATCGGCACCAACACCTCCCCGCTGGTCGGCCGTGGCGCCACCGGCAAGGGAGCCGACAACAAGGCGGCCGTCAAGGACCGCAAGGTCACGGCCCGTCAGGTCAAGGACCGCCTCGACCGCGAGCTGATCGGTAACGTCAGCCTCCGGGTGCTGGACACCGAGCGGCCGGACGCCTGGGAGGTGCAGGGCCGTGGTGAGCTGGCGCTGGCCATCCTGGTCGAGACGATGCGCCGGGAGGGCTTCGAGCTGACCATCGGCAAGCCGCAGGTCGTCACCAAGGAGGTCGACGGCAAGGTCTACGAGCCGGTCGAGCGCATGACGATCGACGTGCCCGAGGAGCACATGGGCGCGGTCACGCAGCTCATGGGCGTCCGCAAGGGCCGCATGGACAACATGTCCAACCACGGCTCCGGCTGGGTCCGCATGGAGTTCGTCGTGCCCTCGCGCGGTCTCATCGGCTTCCGGACCGAGTTCCTGACTCAGACCCGTGGCACGGGCATCGGCCACTCCATCCACGAGGGCTTCGAGCCCTGGTTCGGCACGCTCCAGACCCGTAACAACGGCTCCCTGGTCGCCGACCGCGCCGGTGCCGTCACCGCCTTCGCGATGACCAACCTCCAGGAGCGCGGCGTGCTGTTCGTGGAGCCGGGCACCGAGGTGTACGAGGGCATGATCGTCGGCGAGAACTCCCGCGCCGACGACATGGACGTCAACATCACCAAGGAGAAGAAGCTCACCAACATGCGGTCGTCCACGGCCGATGTGACCGAGTCGATCGTCCCGCCGCGCAAGCTGTCGCTGGAGCAGTCCCTGGAGTTCTGCCGCGACGACGAGTGCGTCGAGGTCACCCCGGAGGCCGTGCGCATCCGCAAGGTGAACCTGGACGCCCGCGAGCGCGCCCGCGCCGCGAGCCGCGCCAAGCACGGCTGACGCCTGCCGTTCGACGACACCGGGCACCCCGCCTCGCGGGGTGCCCGGTGTCGTAGTAAAGCGGGGGGAACGAGAAGGGAAGGGTTAGGGAAAACCCTCGATTTGCCCGGGACGGCCGTCCGGAGCGCCCTGTTCGCACTACCCTGCTGCGGAAGTGCCGCGCTCTGCCCGCGCACAGGCCCGTACAACGGCCTTGCGGCGATGGCCTCTTGAGCGAGCGACAGCCACGGTTGGCAGCCTGCACGGCAGTCCCGGTAGCCGCAAGCGGTTTATCTCATTCTCGCGTCCGGAATGCGGACACGCGCTACCGATAGATGTGTAACAAGTCCGTTTCGCAGGGATCTTTCACCAAACCCTTTGTCCGGATTTTGGAAGATGTATACGCGAGCTGTGATCGAACCGAGACCTCGAGAGTGTGGTTCGGTCCTGACGTTTGGCAGATAGTTAGGCGCGTAGAGCTCGGATGAACGGGTCACTCGCTGGAGGCGGCGCCGACTCACGAGCGCGGGGGCACCTGACGATTTCCGGCACCGGCGACGGGCGGTGGCGGTGGTCTGTCTGTGCTCCCTTTGCGGTGAACCAATGACTTCATAGGAGGAACCCATGCGCGGTGCCAAGAGCGCCAAGTGGGTCGCGGGGGCGATAGTCGTCGCCCTGGCCGCCACCGCCTGCGGCGGCGGCGACGACAGTGCCGGCGACGACATGAACAAGGGGAAGGCCGACCCGAACGGCATCGTCACTGCGCAGCTGAGCGAACCCCAGAACCCGCTCCAGCCGGCCAACGCCAAGGAGAGCCAGGGCAGCCGTGTCCTGCGCACGATCTTCGCCGGCCTGGTCGACTACGAGCCCGGCACCGGCAAGCTCGAGTACGTCAACGCCGAGTCGGTCACGCCGAACGACGACTCGTCCGAGTGGACCGTGAAGCTCAAGCCGGGCTGGAAGTTCCACGACGGCACCCCGGTCACCGCAAAGTCCTACGTGGACTCCTGGAACTGGTCGGCCAACATCAAGAACAACCAGACCAACTCCAGCTGGTTCGCCGACATCGTCGGCTTCGAGGACGTGCACCCGGAGAAGGGTGACCCGAAGTCCGACAAGATGTCGGGCCTGAAGGTCGTCGACGACAACACCTTCACCATCAAGCTGACGCAGCCGGTCTCGTACTTCGCGTACAAGCTGGGCTACGACGTGTGGGCGCCGCTGCCCGAGTCCTTCTTCAAGGACCCGAAGGCGTTCGGCGAGAAGCCGGTCGGCAACGGCCCGTACAAGTTCGTCTCCTGGGAGCACAACAAGCTCATCAAGGTCCGCAAGTTCGCGGACTACAAGGGCCCGAACGTCGCCAAGAACGGCGGCATCGACTTCAAGAACTACACGACCGCCGACGCCGCCTACTCGGACCTGCGCTCCGACAACGTGGACTGGATCGAGCAGGTCCCGACCACCGCGCTGGCCAGCTACAAGACGGACCTCGGCGACCGCGCGATCGACCAGCCGTACTCGGCCGTCCAGTCGATCGTTCCGGCGTTCTACACCAAGCAGTTCAAGGACATCGACCCCAAGGTCATCCAGGGTCTGTCCATGGCGATCGACCGCCAGACCATCACCAAGACCGTCCTCCAGGGCACGCGCACCCCGGCCGACTCCTACGTCGCCCCGGGTGTCCTCGGCTACAAGAAGGGCGCGCTCGGCGACATCGTCAAGTTCGACCCGGCCCAGGCCAAGAAGCTCATCACGGAGGGTGGCGGCGTCCCGGGCAACAAGATCCAGATCCAGTACAACGCCGACCAGGACCACAAGCCCTGGGTCGACGCGGTCTGCAACTCGATCCGCAAGTCCACCGGCGTGGAGTGCACCGGCGACCCGAAGCCGACCTTCCAGGCCGACCTCGACGCCCGTGACGCCCACGAGGTCAAGTCCATGTACCGCGGTGGCTGGGTGCTCGACTACCCGGTCAACTCGAACTTCATGCGCGACCTGTACGGCACCACGTCGGCCGGTAACACCAGCGGTTACTCCAACAAGGAGTTCGACAAGCTGAGTTCCGACGCGGACAAGGCCAGCTCGATCGACGAGACCGTGAAGCTGTACCAGAACGCGGAGCAGCTCCTCGCGAAGGACATGCCGGCGATTCCGCTCTGGTTCTACAAGGTCAACAGCGGTCAGTCCCGGAACATCCTGGGCAAGATCGAGTACGGCCAGGACGGTGACCCGATCTTCGACACCATCCAGGTCAAGCAGAAGTAACCAGACGACCGCAGGCCGGTGCCGCCCCTCCCGGAAAAGGGGAGCGGCGGCACCGGCCCGTAGGCACAGGCCTCCACCTCACCCCCTCACCTGCGGTAGATGAGTGCGCAGGCCTCGCCGACCCCCTCACGGCATGGAGGCGCAAGATGGGGCGCTACGCCGCCAGGCGACTGCTCCAGATGATCCCGATCTTCATCGGGACAACTCTGTTGATCTTCTTGATGGTCCACATCCTGCCGGGCGACCCGGTCCGGGCCATCTACGGGGACAAGGCTCCCGATCCCGCACAGATCGCGCAGATCAAGCGCGAGTACGGCTTCGACAAGCCCGTCCTCGAGCAGTACTTCCACTACATGCTGAATCTCCTCAAGGGAGACTTCGGCAGCAACCTCGCCGGACGCCCGGTCGCCGACCTGATGGCCGACGCCTTCCCGGTGACCCTGCGCCTGACGCTGCTGGCCATCACCATCGAGATCATCATCGGTGTGGGCCTCGGCGCGTGGGCCGGTCTGCGGGCCGGCAAGGCCGCCGACACCGGTGTGCTGGTCTTCACCCTGACGGTGATCTCCATCCCGGTGTTCGTCCTGGGCTTCATCGCCCGGTTCATCTTCGCCGACGAACTCGGCTGGCTGCCGCCCAACGTCCAGGACTCCACGGACTACTCGCAGTTGTTCCTGCCGGCGTTCGTCCTGGCCATGCTGTCCATGGCGTACGTGGCCCGGCTGACCCGGACGACGTTCGCCGAGAACCTGCGGGCCGACTACATGCGCACCGCCCTCGCCAAGGGCCTGCCCCGGCGCCGCATCATCGGTGTCCACCTGCTGCGCAATTCGCTGATCCCGGTCGTCACCTTCGTCGGCACCGACGTCGGCGGCTTCATCGGCGGCGCGGTCATCACCGAGGGCATCTTCAACATCCAGGGTGTCGGCAACCTCCTCTACAGGGCGATCCAGACGAGCGAGGGCTCGACGGTCACGGGTGTGGTGACGGTGCTCGTCCTCGTCATCCTCCTGATCAACCTGCTCATCGACCTGCTGTACGCGGTCCTGGACCCGAGGATCCGGTATGCCTGACGTGACCAAGGCCCAGACGACCGACGCCGCGACCGTGGACGCCGTGGCCCCGCCGGCCGTCGACACGGCCGGCAAGCAGAGCGCGCAGAAGAGCGAGAAGCCCCGCTCCCTGTGGGGGGACGCCTGGTACGACCTGCGGCACCGGCCCATGTTCTGGATCTCCTCGGTGCTGTTGGTCCTGCTGCTGGTGATCGCCGCGTTCCCCGGCATGTTCACCAGCGTCGACCCGCGCGACGGCGACCTGGTCCACCACTACCTGGGCAAGCCGGAGCTGGGGCACTTCTTCCAGCCCGACTGGTTCGGCTACGACCAGCAGGGCCGTTCGATCTACTCGCGCGTCATCCACGGCACCCGCGCCTCGATCCTCGTCGGCGTGTGCGTCACCGCGGCCGTCACGCTGATCGGCGGTCTGCTCGGCATGCTGGCGGGCTACTTCGGCGGCTGGATCGACTCGGTGATCTCCCGGATCGTCGACATCTTCTTCGGCCTGCCGTTCCTGCTCGGCACGATGGTCGTCCTGAACGCCTTCACCGAGCGCAAGGTGTACGTGGTGATCCTGGCCCTGGCCTTCCTGGGCTGGACCTCGATCGCCCGCGTCACGCGCAGCTCCGTCATCACGGCCAAGCAGGCCGACTACGTGACGGCGGCCCGGGCGCTGGGCGCCGGCACCACGCGGATCCTGTTCCGCCACGTGATGCCGAACGCCGTCGCGCCGACCATCGTCGTGGCCACGATCGCCCTCGGCGGTTACATCTCGGCTGAGGCGACGCTGTCGTTCCTCGGCCTCGGCCTCAGCGACCCGACGATCTCGTGGGGCATCGACATCTCCGAGGGCAGCAAGGTGATCCGGGACAACCCGCACACGCTGCTGTTCCCGGCGGGCATGCTCAGCCTCACGGTCTTCGCGTTCATCATGCTCGGCGACGCGGTCCGCGACGCCCTTGACCCGAAGCTGCGCTGAGGAGGGCGTACGTGACCACCATCGACAAGACCAGGAACGTGCCCGAGCCGCGAGGCGCGGCCGAGGGCGATGTTCCCCTGCTCGAAGTGCGCGATCTGCACGTCGAGTTCCACACCCGTGACGGTGTGGCCAAGGCCGTCAACGGCGTCAACTACACCGTGAACTCCGGGGAGACCCTCGCCGTGCTCGGCGAGTCCGGCTCCGGCAAGTCCGTGACCGCGCAGGCGATCATGGGCATCCTCGACATGCCGCCCGGGCGGATCCCGCAGGGCCAGATCCTGTACCGGGGCGAGGACATGCTCACCATGTCGGGCGACGCCCGGCGCAAGATCCGCGGCAGGAAGATCGCCATGATCTTCCAGGACGCGCTGTCGGCGCTGAACCCCGTGCTGTCCGTCGGCTACCAGCTCGGCGAGATGTTCCGCGTCCACCAGGGCCTGAGCAAGAAGGACGCCAAGGCCAAGGCCATCGAGCTGATGGACCGCGTGAAGATCCCGGCCGCGAAGGAACGCGTCGGCGACTACCCGCACCAGTTCTCCGGCGGTATGCGCCAGCGCATCATGATCGCGATGGCGCTCGCCCTGGAGCCGGACCTGATCATCGCCGACGAGCCGACCACGGCCCTCGACGTGACGGTCCAGGCCCAGGTCATGGACCTGCTCGCGGACCTGCAGCGCGAGTACAACATGGGCCTGATCCTGATCACCCACGACCTCGGCGTCGTCGCCGACGTCGCGGACAAGATCGCCGTGATGTACGCGGGCCGGATCGTGGAGACCGCACCGGTGCACGAGCTGTACAAGCGGCCCGCGCACCCCTACACCAAGGGTCTGCTGGAGTCGATCCCGCGCCTGGACCAGAAGGGCCAGGAACTGTACGCGATCAAGGGCCTGCCGCCCAACCTGACGCGTATCCCGTCCGGTTGCGCCTTCAACCCACGGTGCCCGCAGGCGCAGGACATCTGCCGTACGGACGTCCCGCCGCTGCACCCGGTCACCGAGCGGGACGGCGGCGAGCTGGTCGGCCGCGGCAGCGCGTGCCACTTCTGGAAGGAGACGATCCATGGCTGAGCTGGAGAAGAAGGACGAGTCCATGGACGCCACCCCCAACGTCACCGAGGTGGAGACGGTCGACGCGGCCACCGACGAGGAGGCCGTCGCGGCGATCGAGGCGCCGGTCGAGCGCGGTGAGCCCATCCTGCAGGTCCGCAACCTGGTCAAGCACTTCCCGCTGACCCAGGGGATCCTGTTCAAGCGTCAGATCGGCGCGGTCAAGGCCGTGGACGGGATCTCCTTCGACCTCTACCAGGGCGAGACGCTCGGCATCGTGGGCGAGTCCGGCTGCGGCAAGTCCACGGTCGCCAAGCTGCTGATGATGCTGGAGAAGGCGACCGCGGGCGAGATCTTCTACAAGGGCCAGGACATCACCAAGCTGTCCGGGCGTGCGCTGAAGGCGGTCCGCCGGAACATCCAGATGGTGTTCCAGGACCCGTACACCTCGCTCAACCCCCGTATGACGGTGGGCGACATCATCGGGGAGACCTTCGAGATCCACCCCGAGGTGGCGCCGAAGGGCGACCGCCGCCGCAAGGTCCAGGACCTGCTGGACGTGGTCGGCCTCAACCCCGAGTACATCAACCGCTACCCGCACCAGTTCTCGGGCGGTCAGCGTCAGCGCATCGGCATCGCCCGCGGCCTGGCGCTCAACCCCGAGATCATCATCTGCGACGAGCCGGTCTCCGCGCTGGACGTGTCCGTCCAGGCGCAGGTCATCAACCTGATGGAGAAGCTCCAGGACGAGTTCAACCTGTCCTACCTCTTCATCGCGCACGACCTGTCGATCGTCCGGCACATCTCGGACCGGGTGGGTGTGATGTACCTGGGCAAGATGGCCGAGATCGGTACGGACACGGAGATCTACGACCACCCGACCCACCCCTACACGCAGGCCCTGCTCTCCGCGGTCCCGGTCCCCGACCCGGAGTCCCGCGAGGGCCGCGAACGCATCATCCTCACCGGCGACGTCCCGTCCCCGGCCAACCCGCCCTCGGGCTGCCGCTTCCGCACCCGCTGCTGGAAGGCCCAGGACAAGTGCGCCCAGGAGACCCCTCTCCTGGCCATCCCCGAGCGCTTCAAGGGCGAGGACACCCCGGCGGCCCACGAGTCGGCCTGCCACTTCGCCGAGGAGAAGGACGTGGTCCACGCGGCCTGACGTCCCGGCACGGCATCCCTACCGGTTCCCGGCCCTTCTCACGAAGGCGCCGGGAACCGGTCTTCGAGGGTCTGGAATGCTGCATTACATCGAACTCTGGGTCCCCGACCTTCCCCGGGCGCTCCGCGCATGGGGCCGGCTCCTCGGCCGCCTCGGCTACGACCCGTATCAGGAGTGGGAGCGCGGCCGCAGTTGGCGGCTCGGTCCGACGTACCTCGTCGTCGAGCACCGACACGGACGGGTTCGAGGTCGAGCTGGTCGCTGCCGAAGTGCCCGCAAACCCCCGCGAACTGCGTTAACACGCAGGCAACTTCGCCGACCCGATTCCGATATACGGACGCGTCAGGCTGAACAGCGTACGGCCGTGCGGGTGCCGTAAACGGGCCGGGGCGCCATGTCGCCCCGGCCCGTTGTCATGTTCAGGCGCCGGTGATGCCCAGGGACCGCTTCAGGAAGTCGACCTGGAGCAGGAGCAGGTTCTCCGCGACCTGTTCCTGGGGGGTGATGTGGGTGACCCCGGACAGGGGCAGTACCTCGTGCGGGCGGCCGGCGGCCAGGAGGGCCGAGGACAGGCGCAGGGCGTGGGCGACGACCACGTTGTCGTCGGCGAGGCCGTGCACGATCATCAGGGGGCGGTGCGGCTCGGCGGGGGAGGACAGGCCGTCCGCCGTGACGAGGGAGCTCCGCGCGTACGCGTCCGGCTGTTCGGCCGGGTCCCCCAGGTAGCGCTCCGTGTAGTGCGTGTCGTACAGGCGCCAGTCCGTCACCGGCGCGCCCGCGATCCCCGCGTGGAAGACGTCCGGCCGGCGCAGCACCGCGAGGCCCGCCAGCCAGCCGCCGAAGGACCAGCCGCGGATCGCCACCCGGGACAGGTCCAGCGGATACCTCTTCGCGAGGTCCTCCAGCGCCTCCACCTGGTCGTCCAGGGACAGCGTGAAGTCGTGGTGGATGCCCTTCTCCCAGGCGGGGGAGCGGCCCGGGGTGCCCCGGCCGTCCGCGACGACCACCGCGAATCCCTGGTCCGCGAACCACTGCGAGGTGAGGTGCGGGTTGTGGGCCGCGAGGACCCGCTGCCCGTGCGGCCCGCCGTACGGGTCCATGAGCACCGGCAGGGGGGTGTCACCGGCGTAGTCCCGAGGCATAAGCACGGCGCACGGGATGCGGCGTGCGCCCCCCTCGGTGAGCGTCACGCGAGGGGACATACCAGGATCTTCGGCGTACGAGGGGACAGCAACCGTCGGTTTCCCGTCGCGCAGGACCTGTACCCGCACACCTGGCCGATCCGGCGTCGCCGAGACCAGAACCGTCACGCCCCCGGCCCGCACCGCCGAGTGCACGCCCGGCTCCCGCGACACCCGCTCCACGCCCAGCTCGTTCACCCGATACACGTGCACCTGGCCGGTCTCCGCCTCGGCGGCCTCCTCGCCCGCCGACGCCGAGAGCAGCACGTCGTCGTCGGAGACGTCCAGCACGGCCCGCACATGCAGCTGCGCCCCCGTGAGCGGCCGGTCCCCGACCGCCAGCAGCCGCACACCGCCCTCGTCCGCGATCCGTACCAGCTGCCCGGCCGGACTCCAGCACGGCACCCCGGGGAAAAGATCAAGCCAAATCCGATCTTCGTCGGCGTGCACCATCCGGGTCGCGCCCGACTCCGGATCCACCGCGAGAATCAGATGGCTGCGCTGGTCGCGCGCCTGGACGAGCAGCAGCGGCGCGCCCGCCGCTGACCAGTGCACACGCGCCAGATACGGATACCGCGCCCGGTCCCAGGCGACCTCCGTGCGCACCCCGTCCAGACCGATCACGAACAGCCGTACGTCCGCGTTGCCGGTGCCCGCCGCCGGATACGCAACCCGCTGCGGCTCGCGTTCCGGATGCGCCGGGTCGGAGATCCACCACCGGTCCACCGGCGTGTCGTCCGCGCGTGCCACGAGCAGCCGGTCCGACTCCGGCGCCCACCAGAAACCGCGCGACCGCCCCATCTCCTCGGCCGCGATGAACTCGGCCAGTCCATATGAGACATTTTCCGACTCCGGCTCGGCGAGCGCCCGGTCGCCGTCCCCCTCCGCGCCCACGACACGCAGCGCACCCTGCGCGACGTAGGCGACATACCGCCCGTCGGGCGACGGACGCGGGTCGATCACCGGCCCGGGCGTGGGCAGTTCACGCGCCGTCCCGGCCCGCAGCTCGGCCGCGAAAAGCCGCCCTGACAAGGCGAAAGAGGCCAACTCGACGGCGGCGTCGGTGGCGTACCCGACGATGCCGGCGCCGCCCTCCCGGCTGCGCTCACGCCGGGCGCGCTCCTCGGGCGAGAGGTCCTCCGAGGCGCCGCCCAGCAGGGCGCGCGGGTCGGCGGCCACGCGCTCCCCGCCGTCCTCCGTGTCGAGGACCCACAGCGAGTTCGCCCGGTCCGTACCGGAACCGGAGCGCAGGAACACGACACGTGAACCGTCGGGCGCCACAGTGAACGAACGCGGCGCGCCGAGCGTGAAGCGCTGGGTACGGGCGTGCCGTCGGGGGAAGGAGTCAAGCTCGGTCGTCATGCCCTGACCATATTGGCCATGCGCCCCCTTGTGCGGCCGTGCGCCGATCGATGCGCACGGACGGATAGTTATGATCAATGTCGCATAGTGGGTATGAACCTGCTGGCTGTTGTACGGATTTGATGCCCCCATAGTCCGACCCCCCGCGCCCTCGTGGATCTTTGGAGGTGAGCCGCCGTGGCACTCTCGATTTCGGCGGTGGTGCTGCTGGCGATCATCGTCTTCCTGTTGATCAAGAAGTCGGGACTGAAGGCCGGGCATGCGATCGTCTGCATGCTGCTCGGCTTCTACCTCGCCTCCTCGACCGTCGCTCCCACGATCAACGAGCTGACGACCAACATCGCGGGCATGATCGGCAGCATCAAGTTCTGACCGCGGGACCTCGTAGGCTGGGGTCCATGACGGAACTGCCCGACCGGCGTCTGCTGCTGGTGCACGCGCACCCGGACGACGAGTCGATCAACAACGGCGCGACCATGGCCAGGTACGCGGCCGAGGGTGCCCACGTCACCCTGGTCACCTGCACCCTCGGCGAACGCGGCGAGGTCATCCCGCCCGAGCTCGCGCACCTGAGCGGTCCCGCCCTGGGCCAGCATCGCCGCCTGGAGCTCACGGCCGCCATGGCCGAGCTCGGCGTCCGGGACTTCCGCCTGCTCGGCGGCGCCGGACGCTACAGCGACTCCGGAATGATGGGCCTGCCCGACAACGACGACCCCGGCTGCTTCTGGCAGGCCGACGTCGACGAGGCCGCCGCCCACCTCGTCGAGGTGATCCGAGAGGTACGCCCCCAGGTCCTCGTCACCTACGACGACAACGGCGGCTACGGCCACCCCGACCACATCCAGGCCCACCGCGTCGCCATGCGGGCCGTCGAGCTGTCCGCCGAGTCCGGCCGGCCGATCCCGAAGGTCTACTGGAACCGGGCCCCCCGGTCCGTTGTGGAGCAGTCCTTCGCCCGGCTCCGGGAGGACCTGCCCGGCCTCCCCTTCACCAAGGCGGCCGACGTCGACGACGTACCGGGCGTCGTGGCCGACGAGCGGATCACCACCGCGGTCGACGGCACCGCGCACGCCGCCGCCAAGGCCGCCGCGATGCGCGCCCACGCCACCCAGATCAGCGTGTCCGGGCCGTACTTCGCGCTGTCCAACGAACTCGCCCAGCCCATCCTCGCGACCGAGTACTACGAGCTGGTGCGGGGCGAGCGGGGCCCCGGTGAGCGGGAGACGGACCTGTTCGCCGGTGTCGAGGAGGCCCCATGAGCGACCGGACTCCGATGCTCGCCCAGCCGATGCGGCCGCCCTCCGCCGGACGGGCCGCCGCCTACGTGGGGTTCTGTCTGCTCGGGGCCGTGATCGGCGCGGCCGGGGCGCTGGTGCAGCCCGCGTGGTTCCCGGGCGGGCTGCTGCTCGCCCTCGCCGGTGAGGCCGGGCTCGTCCTCGGTGCCGCGCGGGTCACCCGCGGGCGGGCCGGGGGCGTCGCGGCGGCCGCCGGATGGATGCTCTCCGTCGTCCTGCTCACCGCCAGCCGCCCGGAGGGCGACTTCCTCTTCGCGGCGGGCGGCGGCTCCTATCTCTTCCTGCTCGGCGGCATCGCTGTGGCTGTGATCTGCGCCACCCTCGCCCCGGGGCGGCAACCGGACGGGGACCCCGTCCGACTTGGCAAGTGACGTACCACTTCGCCAGGACGCACCCGTGGGGGTCCGGTGTGAGTTTCCCCAGCGGTCCTGGGATACGGGTGAGAAGTGGCCAGTATGGTGGTGCGCGCCGCCGAGCCGCCCGCGTGAGGTTGTTTCGGGCGGCGGAGCCAACCGGGAGAACCTGCCTTGAGTCGTGAAACTGACACTCCGTCCTCCGGGCCCAACGGGCGCGGCGGAGCCGCCTACCCGTCGGGTACGCCGCCGTACGGGACCCCGACGGTCTCCGACGGCGGTACGGAAGCGGGCCGTTCGGCCACGCGGCCGGAGGAACGCAAGACCGAGACCACGCTGACGACCCGGATCCGGATCAACATCCCCGGGTCACGGCCCATTCCGCCGGTGGTAGTGCGCAAGCCCGTCGCGGACGCGGAGGGCTCCGGCGACACCAGGACCGGTTCCGGGGCGGGAGCGGGCAACGAAGCGACGTCTCCGGGCGCCGCCACGTCCCGGGGCACCGGCACGGTCGAGCCCTCCGCCGAGCCCGGCCAGTCCGGTCAGTCGGGCCAGTCCGGCGAGGACAAGCCGACCAGTGACTGGTTCGCGCCCCGCAAGTCCGGCTCGGGCAAGCCCGGTCAGGGCGGCGGCTCGACCAACGGGGCCGGACTGCCGGGCGGTTCGGGTCCGGCGGCGGGTGGTCCCGCTGACACCAGGTCCGGTGGCCCCGCCGCGGGTGGTTCCGGTGCGAGTGGTTCCGGTGCCGGGCGGCCCGGAGGCGTGGTCGGTTCCATGAGCAGGCCGGGCGGCTCCCGGCCCGGTGGCACGAACGGTGCGGGGCTTCCCGGCGGGGCGACCGGCGGCCCTGTCGCGCCCGGGCACGGCGGCGGCACGGGTTCCTTCGACGTCACCGAGGCACTGGCGGCGGGCCCGCTCGGCAACGGTGCCCGCCCGGCCCCGGGCAGTGACGGCGGCGAGACGCGCCGCGACGACCTGCCGTACTTCTCGGAGAACGACCGCCTCGGCCCGAACGACCGCCTCGGCCCGAACGGCCAGGGCGGCCAGGGCGCTCCCCACGGCTACGGCGACGCGGGCGGCACCGGCGGCCCCGGCCCGCAGGGCCCGGCCGGCCCGACGGGCGGTCCGGTCACCGGCGACGGCCCGATGGCCCCACCGGCCGGCGGCCCTGGCGGCTTCAACGAGCAGGGTGGCTTCGAACAGAGCGGCCCCGGCGGACCTGGCGCTTTCAACGAGCCCGGTCGCTCCGGCGGCCCCGGCGGCTTCAATGAGCCCGGTCGCCCGGGTGGTCCTGGCGGCTTCAATGAGCCGGGTCGCTCGGGTGGTCCTGGCGGCTTCGACGAGCAGGGCGGCCCCGGCGGCTTCAATGAGCCCGGCAGGCCCGGTGGCCCCGGCGGCTTCGGCGAACCCGGTCGCCCCGGCACGCCCGGCGGCCCCGGCGCCCCCGGCGCCTTCAACGACCCCGGCCGTCCGGGCGGCCCCGGCGCACCTGCCGGCCCCGGAGCCATAGGCGGCCCCGCCGGCACGGGCGGACCCGGAGGACCCGCCGGTACGGCCAAGCCCGGCCGCCCTGGCGCCCCCGGAGGTCCTGGCGCTCCCGGAGGTCCTGGTAGCCCCGGCGGCGCCCCCGGCACCGCCGCTCCCACCGGCCACGGCGCCGCGGGCCACGGCCCCGGCGGCGGGATGAGCGACGACACCGCCATCCTCACCCCGCAGAAGCCGGCCCCCGAGCCGCCGGACGGTCCGGGCTACGGCCCCCGGCACGACAACGTCTCCGGCCACACCGTCACCAGCGGTATCCCGGTCGTACCCCCCGGCGCGGCCTCGTCGTTCGGTCCGGGCGCGCCCGGTGACGGCCCGGTGCCCCACACGGCCCCGAAGCTGCCCGAGCCGATCTCCCCGCCCCCGGCGAGCTCCTCGAAGGCGCCGAAGAAGAAGGGGCGCAACAAGCTCGTGCTGCTCGCCGCCGGCCTGGTGGTCGTGGCCGGTGGCGTGTACGGCGCCGGACTGCTGATGAACCGCACCGACGTGCCCAAGGGCACCACCGTGCTCGGCGTGGACATCGGCGGCACCACCCGCGACGGCGCGGTCAAGAAGCTCGACGACGCCTTCGACGGCCGGGTGGGCAAGCCGCTGAAGCTGTCGGTGGACGGCAAGACCGTGTCCCTCGACCCGGACAAGGCGGGACTCCAGTTCGACATGGACGCCACGGCCGACGCCGCGGCGAAGAGCGACTACAACCCGGTCTCCGTGATCGGCTCGCTCTTCGGCAACCACCGCGTCGTCAAGCCCGTCATGCCCGTCGACGAGGAGAAGCTGCACGCCTCCCTGGAAGACGCGGCGGGCGGCTCCGGCGCGTCGACCGACGGCACGATCAAGTTCGAGGGCGGCAAGGCCGTCCCCGTGTACGGCAAGACGGGCAAGGGCATCGACGTCGCCAAGTCGACCGCCGCGGTCGAGGAGGCGTACCGCACCCAGGTGGAGACCGGCACCCCCGGCACGGTGAACCTCCCGACCACCACCCGGCAGCCGACGGTCTCGAACGCCGAGGTCGACCGGGTGCTGAAGGACTTCGCGCAGCCCGCGATGTCGGCCAAGGCCATTGTGCAGACCGACGCGGCGCACAGCATTCCGTTCGGCGCGCTGTCGCTGCCGAAGATCCTCAGCTTCAAGGCCGTCGACGGCAAGCTCGTGGACACGTACAACCTCAAGGCCCTCCAGGAGGCGTACGGCACCACGTTCGACGGCGTGAAGATCGAGGGCGCGAGCGGCAAGCGCGACGTCACGCCGCAGGACGTCGTCACCGCGCTGCGCAAGGCCCTGCGCGGCAAGACGCCGGCGGAACGCACCGCGGTCATCGACACCACCCCGAACTGACCTCCGGCCGCCCGGCCGCACGAAGCCCCTGCCCACACCGGACAGGGGCTTTCGTCGCTGTCACCCGAGCGGCATGACATCTGTCACGCGGCACTGCGGACGCCCGGCACTGCCCCCGCCCGCACCCCCGAAGCCACGATGTCCGTATGACAACGACAGCTTCGGTGGTCGCGTTCGACCAGGTGAGCAAGGCATACGACGCCGTCCGGGCGGTGGACGGACTGACCCTGACCCTGCGCCCGGGTCAGACCGTGGCGCTGCTGGGCCCCAATGGCGCCGGCAAGTCCACCACCCTCGACCTGCTCCTCGGCCTCAAGAAGCCCGACAGCGGCACGGTCCGCCTCTTCGGCACCAGCCCCCGGGACGCCATCGTCGCCGGGCGCGTGGGCGCCATGCTGCAGAGCGGCGGGCTGATGGACGAGGTCACGGTCGCCGAACTGGTGCGGCTCGCCTGCGACCTGCACCCGAAGCCGTACCGGCCCTCCGAGGTCCTGTCCCGCGCGGGCATCGAGCAAATCGCCGACCGCAAGGTCAACAAGCTCTCCGGCGGCCAGGCCCAGCGTGTCCGCTTCGCCCTCGCCACCGCCGGCGACAGCGATCTGATCGTTCTGGACGAGCCCACCACCGGCATGGACGTCACCACCCGCCAGGCCTTCTGGGCCACCATGCGCGAGCAGGCCGACCAGGGCCGGACCGTCCTCTTCGCCACCCACTACCTCGAAGAGGCCGACGCCGTCGCCGACCGGGTCCTCGTCCTGCACCGCGGCCGGCTCCTCGCCGACGGCACGGCCGCCGAGATCAAGGCCAAGGCGGGCGCCCGCCGTATCTCCTTCGACCTCGCGGACCCCGTCGACGAGGCCGTCCTGCGCGACCTGCCCTTCCTGACCTCCCTGACGGTCTCCGGCCGGACCGTCCGCATCCAGTCCACCGACGCCGACGCCACCGTCCACGCCCTGTACGGCCTCGGCGTCTACCCCCGCAACCTCGAAGTCGCCGGGCTCGGCCTGGAGCAGGCCTTCGTCGCCATCACGACCGCCGAGGAGGCGAAGTCGAAGTGAACAGCCTGATCAAGCTGGAACTCACCCGCGCCCTGCGCAACCGCAAGTTCCTGTTCTTCTCCGTGATCTACCCGTCGGTCCTGTTCCTGATCATCGCGGGCAACGCCGACAGCACCACGAAGGTCCCGGGCAGCGCCCTGACCCTCCCGACCTACATGATGGTCTCCATGGCCTCCTTCGGCGCCCTCACCGCCGTCCTCATGGGCAACAGCGAACGCATCGCCAAGGAGCGCGAGGGCGGCTGGGTACGGCAGCTGCGCCTGACGACGCTGCCGGGCCGCGGCTACGTCCTCGCCAAGACCGCGAGTGCCGCCGTCGTCAGTCTGCCGTCCATCGTCATCGTCTTCGCCGTCGCGGCGGCCGTGAAGGACGTACGCCTGGACGCCTGGCAGTGGCTCGCCCTCACCGGCGCGATCTGGGCCGGCAGCCTCGTCTTCGCCGCGCTCGGCGTCGCCCTCGGCTACCTCGCCAGCGGTGACGCCGTCCGCCCGATCACCATGATCACCTACTTCGGCCTGTCGATGCTCGGCGGCCTGTGGATGCCGACGACGACCTTCCCGGGCTGGCTCCAGGACATCGCCGAGTGGCTCCCCACGCACGCGTACGCCGCCCTGGGGCAGGCCATCGAGCAGAGCCGCGCCCCGCACGTCCAGGACCTCGCCGTCCTCGTCGTGTCGTTCGTCCTGTTCGCGGGCGGCGCGGCCTGGCTGTACCGGAAGGACACCTTGAAGGCGTGAGCGGCGTCGGGTTCGGTATGGGGCAGCGCCCGGTGAACCGCAGGCAGCGGGTGGTGAAATCGCTGTGGACCGGCATCTGGCTGGTCTACCTGAGCGCACCCGTCAGCGACCTGCTGCACGGCGGCCACAGCACGGGCGTCCGCGTCCTCGGCTGGATCGGCCTGGCCGCCTTCGTCGCCTGGTACATGGTGCTGGTTTTCCGCACCGGCCGGGGCGAGCGCAACGACCTGGTCCTCGGTTCGCTCGGGGTCCTCGCCGCCCAGTCCGCGCTCCTCGCCCTCACCCTGGGCCGCGAGTGGCTGGTGCTGTTCGTGTACGTCTCGATCGCGTCCGGCGCGGCCCTGCCCCTGCGCATGGCCCGCTGGACCATCCCGGCCGCGTGCGCGCTGCTGACCGCCGTCGCGCTCGCGGTGCCGGGCGGCCGGTCCTACCTGGCGAGCCTGCTCATCCCGGCCCTGCTCGGCGGCTTCGCGATGACCGGCGTACGCGAACTCGTCCGCACCACCATCGCGCTGCGCGAGGCCCGCGCCACCGTCGCCCAGCTCGCCGCCAACGAGGAGCGCCTGCGCCTCGCCAGGGACCTGCACGACCTGCTCGGCCACTCCCTCTCCCTGATCACGCTCAAGAGCGAGCTGGCCGGCCGCATGCTGCCCGACCACCCCGGCAAGGCGGCCCAGCAGGTCGCCGACATCGAGCAGGTCAGCCGCCAGGCCCTGGTCGACGTACGCGAGGCCGTCACCGGCTACCGCCGCCCCCGTCTCAGCGCCGAACTCGCCGGCGCCCGGGTCGCCCTGACCGCGGCCGGCGTCACCGCCGACCTGCCCGACGAACCGGACCTCACCGGTGTCCCCGAGGAGAGCGAGTCCGCCCTCGCCTGGGCGCTGCGCGAGGCCGTCACCAACGTCGTACGGCACAGCGGCGCCCGCCGCTGCGCGGTCGAGCTGCTGCACCGCCAGACCCTCGACGGCCCGGTGCTCGAACTCGCCGTCGAGGACGACGGATCGGGCGGCCCGGGCGACGGCCACGGCAACGGCCTCACGGGCCTCACCGAACGCCTCACCAAGGCGGGCGGCACCCTGGAGGCGGGCCCGCTCAAGCACGGCTTCCGCCTGGTCGCCCGCGTGCCCTCGGCCGGACCGGCGGACGTAGGATCCCCGGCATGAGCCGCACGATCAAGGTCCTGCTCGCCGAGGACCAGTCGATGGTCCGCGAGGCCCTGGCCGCCCTGCTCGGCCTGGAGGAGGACATCGAGGTCGTCGCCCAGGTGGCCCGCGGCGACGAGGTCCTGGGCGCGGCCCGCGAACACGCCGTCGACGTGGCCCTCCTGGACATAGAGATGCCCGGCGCCACGGGCATCGAGGCCGCGGCCCGCCTCCACGCCGACCTCCCGCACATCAAGCTGGTGATCCTCACCACCTTCGGCCGCCCCGGCTACCTCCGCAGCGCCATGGAGTCCGGCGCCGACGCCTTCCTGGTCAAGGACGCCCCCGCAGCCCAACTGGCCGAGGCGATCCGCAAGGTCCTCACCGGCGAACGTGTCATCGACCCCACCCTCGCGGCAGCGGCCCTGGCGGAAGGTGCCAACCCGCTGACGGACCGGGAGCGAGAAGTCCTGCGAGCAGCGGCGGACGGCTCGACCAACGCCGAACTGGCAGCGTCCTTGCACCTCTCCCAGGGCACGGTCCGCAACTACCTCTCCACGGCCATCCAGAAACTGGCAGTGCGGAACCGAGCGGAAGCGGTCCGAGTAGCGCGCGAAAAAGGCTGGTTGTAATCCGGCCCTCTTTTCAGGGGCGCGGGGCTGTATCGATATGCGGCTCCGCCGCGCGGGCGCGACCAGCCACCATGCACCCGCACCCGCCCGACGACACAAAACCCCACGGCGAGAAGGCGTCAGTTCAACATCGCCCGGGCCGCGTGAGCCTCCCCCCGCACCCGCTCAGCGGCCCCCTCGTCCACCGCTCCGAGAACCTCCGCGTAGGCCTCCAACTCCACAGCCCCACCCAGAAAATCCCCTCGCCCCACCAGCAACTGCGCCCGCTCGTACCGCAACCGAGCCGGATGCGAGGGCAACAGCAACGACAACTCGACCGCCCACAACGCCACATCCGAGCGCTCGGGCCGAGCCGCCGCCCACGCCCGCACGTTGTTCAGAATCCGCAGCACCACATCCAGCGGGTCGGCCGGCCGCAGCATCGACGGATCCAGGTGCGTCCCCGTCGCCCCGGCGACCAGCAGCTCCGCGTCCGCCCCCGTCAGCACCCGCCCCCCGTCGAACGGATCGGCGAGCACCTGCCCCTCGTCGGGACCGAACCCGACGACGAAATGCCCCGGCAGAGCCACCCCGTACACCGGCGCACCGGCCCGCCGGGCCACCTCCATCCACACCACGGACAGCAGGATCGGCAGCCCGCGACGCCGCACCAGCACCTCGTGCAGCAGCGAGGACTCCAGGCGCTGGTAGTCGGCCGGGGCGCCATGGAACCCCATACGGTCCCCGAGCAGCTCCCGCAGGGCCACCGCCCACGCCTGCGGCCGGCCGGGCCGGTAGGGCAGCAGCCCGGCCAGCCGGTCCAGCTCGACCTGCGCGGCGTCCATGCCCGCCTCGTCCAGGGCGCCGTCCGCCGCCGCGCCCATCAGCAGGCACAGCGCCGACAGATCGGGCCGCTCGGACCGGGCCTCTTCGCCGAACCGCCGCCGCAGCTCGGCGGAACGCTCCGGGGACGGGGGGTAGGGGGGACGCATAGCTGGCTCGTGCCCTCTCACGACGATCGGCGATCGGCTATTGGCTATCGGCCGGAGTCACGGTCATCCGGCTCCCGGTAGTGGTGGTAGGCGTGGTGCGCGGCGAAACCCATTCCGGCGTACAACGCCCGCGCTCCCTCATTGTCGGCCTCGACCTGGAGCCACGCGGCCGACGCGCCCTCGTCCAGGGCACGCCGGGCCAGCGCCGCCATCACGGCCGTGCCCAGCCCCTGCCGCCGCAGCTCCGGATCGACCTCGACGGCGGCGAACCCGGCCCACCGCCCGTCGACGACGCACCGCCCGACGGCGGCCGGAGCAGCCGCTTCCGCCGAACCGGGCACGGTCGCGAACCACACGGAAGGCCCGGCGCCCAGCACCCGCAGCGCGACCTCACTCACGCCCTTGCGCTGGTAGCGGGCCAGCCACGCCTCGTCGGCCTCCCGGGACAGCACGACCCCCGACGCCTCGGCGAGGTCGGCGACCGGCGCCAGCGGCCCGACCCACAGCCCGGCCGTCACCTCACGCACCCAGCCCCGCTGCTCCAGCTCCGCGCACAGCAGCTCCTGCGTGCCCTCGGCACCGGTCGCGGTCTGGACGTAGGCGGGCAGGCCGCGCTCGCCGTACCACCGCCGGACGGCACCGAGAGCCTCGTCCAGGGACACGCCCGGGTCACCGAGCGGCAGCACGGAATTCGCCCGGCGCGTGAACCCGGACGCGGCCCGCAGCTCCCAGTCCCCGAGCCGCTCGCTCTCCACGGGCCGCCAGGCCCGCGCGGAGACCCGGGCCAGCTCCTCGTAGGAGGCGGCCGGACCGCGACGACGCGCCGGCGCGGCGGGTATGACCTTGCCCGCGACCAGCGCGGATTCCGCGATGCGGACGCTCTCGCCGGACTTCCGTGTGATCAGCAACACACCTTTGTCCCATGATGTGAGAACTCCGACCGTGTCGGTGAACTTCTCACCCGGAGCCGCATGTTCGATCAAGCTCCGCACGGAGACCCGTTTTCCCACGTCAGCAGCGGTGATACGGACCTCGAGTCGCCCGGCCGCAGAGATTTCCACAGGTCAGTTCACCCCTCCTGTTCGGATCATGCCCAAGAACGGAGATACTAGGGGCGGGCATCGACGACGCCGCGCTCCCGCGCGCCAGGCGGCGGAGCCTGAGGAGGCCCGCCAGCGCCCTATCGAGGAGGAACGACAGCGTGACCTACGTCATCGCGCAGCCTTGTGTCGACGTCAAGGACAAGGCGTGCATCGAGGAGTGCCCGGTCGACTGCATCTACGAGGGCTCCAGGTCCTTGTACATCCACCCGGACGAATGCGTCGACTGTGGTGCCTGTGAGCCGGTCTGCCCGGTCGAGGCGATCTTCTACGAGGACGACACTCCGGAGGAGTGGAAGGACTACTACAAGGCGAACGTCGAGTTCTTCGACGAGCTCGGCTCGCCCGGCGGCGCCAGCAAGCTGGGGCTGATCGAGCGCGACCACCCCTTCATCGCCGCGCTGCCGCCGCAGGCCTAGTCACCGCAAGCGGCCGGCACATCCGTGCCGCCTCGGTCCCGTACGGCCCGACCACGCCCTGGTCGCCGTACGGGGCCGAGGCGTTTGCCGTGCGACGGCTCGTACGTACCAGAAAGTGAGCCAGAAACCGTGTCCGCAGTCTCCGACCGTCTCCCCACTTTCCCCTGGGACAAGCTGACGCCGTACAAGGCCACCGCCGCCGCCCATCCGGACGGCATCGTGGACCTGTCGGTCGGCACCCCGGTCGACCCGGTCCCCGAGCTGGTCCAGAAGGCGCTGGTCGCCGCGGCCGACTCCCCGGGTTACCCGACCGTCTGGGGCACGCCCGAGCTGCGCGACGCGATCACCGGCTGGGTCGAGCGCCGCCTCGGCGCCCGGGACGTCACCCACCGCCACGTCCTGCCGGTCGTCGGCTCCAAGGAACTCGTCGCCTGGCTCCCGACCCAGCTGGGCCTCGGCCCCGGCGACCGGGTGGCCTACCCGCGCCTGGCCTACCCGACGTACGAGGTGGGCGCCCGGCTGGCCCGCGCCGCGTACGAGGTCTACGACGACCCGACGGAGCTGGACCCCGCGGGCCTGAAGCTCCTCTGGCTGAACTCCCCGTCCAACCCGACGGGCAGGGTCCTGCCGAAGGAGGAGCTCACCCGGATCGTGGCCTGGGCCCGCGAGCACGGCATCCTGCTCTTCTCCGACGAGTGCTACCTGGAGCTGGGCTGGGAGGCCGACCCCGTCTCGGTGCTGCACCCGGACGTCAACGGCGGCTCGTACGAGGGCATCGTCGCCGTCCACAGCCTCTCCAAGCGCTCGAACCTGGCCGGCTACCGGGCGGCGTTCCTGGCCGGCGACCCGGCGGTCCTGTCGCCCCTGCTGGAGATCCGCAAGCACGGCGGCATGATGACGTCGGCACCGACCCAGGCAGCGGTGATCGCGGCCCTCGGCGACGACGAACACGTCCGCGTCCAGCGTGAGCGCTACGCCGCCCGCCGCACCCTCCTGCGCGAGGCCCTCCTCGCCCACGGCTTCCGCATCGACCACAGCGAGGCCAGCCTCTACCTGTGGGCCACGAGGGGCGAATCCTGCTGGGACACGGTGTCCCACCTGGCCGAACGAGGCATCCTGGTCGCCCCCGGCGACTTCTACGGCCCGGCAGGCGCCCAGTTCGTCCGAGTGGCCCTGACGGCAACGGACGAGCGGGTAGCAGCGGCTGTACGCCGCCTGTGACGGCTTCCTGGCCACCGGCAAAGACGCCTCCAGCGGAACGGACACGACCGAGGGGTCCAGGGGAAGCTCCCTGGACCCCTCGGCCGCTTGAGACCCGGCGTCAGCCAACCGGCAGGCTCTTGACCGGCAGCGAGCCGGCCGACGGCACCCCGCCCTTCGCCAGGGAGTCCGTCGGCAGACCGCCCTGCGCCGAACCAGCCGCGTCACCGACGAGCCGCCCGGCCGAGCCCGCCGCGTCACCGGCGGCCTTCTGCGCGACCGGAAGGGTCTTCTTGACCGCCTTGCCGCTGGTCTTGCCCGCGGTCGGCACCGCCTTCTTGACGGTCTTGCTGCCGGTGTCACCCGCGGCCTTGGTGACGTTCTGCGCCGCGCCGTCGACGGTGTTGCCGACGTTCGCCCCGTCCAGGGCGGTCAGACCGCCGAGGTTCGGGGTGGCCGGCAGCTCGGGAGCCGCGCTGGCGGAGCCGGCCGCACCGACCCCGGCAGCCGCTCCCGCAGCGACGATCAACGCGGCACGGGCGATCCGGCGGGTCAGGGGGAGGGACATGGTGCTCCTTCGACGGGAGAGAACGGTGAGTTGTGAAATGTCGGCCGGGGCCGGGAGTTGATCGACTGGCGGTTGATCTCCCCGGCTCGGACGCAGTGACTACCGCTCGAAGCCCTCGAAGGTTGCGGCGCCGCAACGTAAAGAGTTGGCAATGTGTCGCATTATCGGCTGCGGATGAAAACGGGCAAAGACGCTCCCACCGGAAAGCCCGCCGAATCCTTCCAGCCCTTTGTTCCCAAGGGATCTCACGGTTTCCGGGTGAGGCCACGAAAACCTGCGCACACCGTCGCCGCCGCGCCGTCGGGGTAACCCCCAGGGGTGAAGCCCCGCACCCTTGTCTAGCCCATCGTCACGACACGGACCGCGTCCGCGTCCCGCTCCGCACCCGCGGTGCCCTTCGCCCCGGCCTCACGCCACTCGCTGGCGGTGTTCCCGGCGACCCACTCCCGCCCCGCGTACGTGACGCGTGCGATGTGCAGCTCGGAGGCGTTGGCCACGGCCCAGTGCGCCAGCTGCCAGCCGCGCTGCTCCAACGCTCTGCCCGCCGGCGGCACTGGTGTCGGCGGTCACGGGCAGCGTCATGGTCCGCCCGTCGGACCCGCCCGTACCACTCGGGGACGGCGTCGGCGCGGCCGCCGACGAGCGGCCCACCTCCGCACCGGCCGGCTCCAGCACATCGCGCCCGAAGTCCCGCACGAGCGCCGCACGCACCCCGTCCGGGCCCGCCGCCCGGGTCGCGGCCGGGCGGCCCTCACAGGTCAGCGTGGCCGCGGAATGCCCGGTGAGAGCCGCGGCGAGCAGCGCCGCGTCCGGCTCGTGCTTGGCGTAGGCCTGCGGGAAGCCGCTGCGCTGCACGCGCTGCGCGGCGTCGGTGAGGGGCAGCCGCGTGTAGCCGGGCACCTTGACCAGATGGTCGTAGAACTCGCCGGCCGAGTACGTCGGGTCCAGGATCTCCTTCGGCGTGCCCCAGCCCTGCGAGGGCCGCTGCTGGAACAGGCCGAGCGAGTCCCGGTCGCCGTGCTTGATGTTGCGCAGGGCCGACTCCTGGAGAGCGGTCGCCAGCGCGATGGTCACGGCTCGCTCCGGCAGGCCGCGTCCGTCGCCCACGGCGGCGATCGTCGCCGCGTTCACCGCCTGCTCGGGCGTGAACTCGTACGACGCCCCGTCGCCCTTGCCGGAGACGACTTTGCAGCCCGGTTCGCCCGCGCCCCCCGTGACGTACTGCACCACGAGGTAACCGGCGATCGCGAGCAGGACCACGAGCGCGGACCCGCATCGGAAGAGGCGGCCGCGACGCTTGGGAGAGGACGGCTCTGGCACGCCGTACAAGGTACTGGAGAGTACGGAGTGCCTTGTGCCAGGTGTGGACAGTGGGGCCGGGCCTGGCGCGTTAGGGTCGACGGCATGGCCGACACCTCCCTTGACCTCACGCTGGACGCCGCGGAGCTCACCGCCCGGCTCGTCGACTTCCGCTCCGAGAGCGGCACCGAGAAGCCGCTCGCGGACGCGATCGAGACCGCGCTGCGCGCGCTGCCCCACCTGACGGTCGAGCGGTTCGGCAACAACGTCGTGGCCCGGACGAACCTGGGCCGCCCGGAGCGGGTGATCCTGGCCGGTCACATCGACACCGTCCCGATCGCGGACAACGTCCCCTCCCGGCTCGACGAGGACGGCGTCCTGTGGGGCTGCGGCACCTGCGACATGAAGTCGGGCGTCGCGGTGCAGCTGCGCATCGCGGCCACGGTCCCGGCCCCCAACCGTGACCTGACCTTCGTCTTCTACGACAACGAGGAGGTCGCCGCGGAGCTGAACGGCCTCAAGCACGTCTCCGAGGCGCACCCCGAGTGGCTCCAGGGCGACTTCGCGGTCCTCCTGGAGCCCTCCGACGGCCAGGTCGAGGGCGGCTGCCAGGGCACGCTGCGGGTGCTGCTGAAGACCAGGGGCGAGCGGGCGCACTCGGCGCGCGGCTGGATGGGCTCCAACGCGATCCACGCGGCCGCCCCGATCCTCGCCCGGCTGGCCTCCTACGAGCCCCGCCGGCCGGTGATCGACGGCCTGGAGTACCGCGAGGGCCTGAACGCGGTGGGCGTCACCGGGGGAGTCGCCGGCAACGTGATCCCCGACGAGTGCGTCGTCACCGTCAACTTCCGCTACGCGCCCGACCGCACCCCCGAGGAGGCCGTGGCCCACGTCCGGGAGGTCTTCGCGGACTGCGGCGTGGACGAGTTCGAGGTCGTCGACCACAGCTCGGCCGCGATGCCGGGGCTGTCCCACCCGGCGGCGAAGGCGTTCATCGAGGCGGTGGGCGGCACCCCGATGCCGAAGTACGGCTGGACGGACGTGTCCCGCTTCTCGGCCCTGGGCGTTCCCGCGGTCAACTACGGCCCGGGCAACCCCCACCTGGCGCACAAGCGGGACGAGCGCGTGGAGACCGCGAAGATCCTCGCGGGCGAGGAGCGCCTGCGGACCTGGCTGACGGCCTGAGCGGCCGGAACGCCATCGTGTTTTACGGCGCTCGATCGCGGACATGCTCACGTCCCTCGTTCGTAACCCGCGTAGATCTACGCTGAGGTGGAACGACCGGCACGACGGAGGGAGCGCACATGGCGACCGGCAACCCCGAGGGGAAGAAGCAGCCGCCGGAGGAACAGCGCCTGGGCCCGGTCCTCCGGCGGCGGGGGCAGGTACAGGCCAGCACCACCGACCAGCGGCTGCTGGACGAGCGCGCCCCGTCCGACTGGGTGCACACCGACCCCTGGCGCGTGCTGCGCATCCAGTCGGAGTTCATCGAGGGCTTCGGCGCGCTCGCCGAACTCCCGCCCGCGATCAGCGTGTTCGGCTCGGCCCGGACTCCGGCGGACTCGCCCGAGTACGAGGCGGGTGTCCGGCTGGGGCGGGGACTGGTGGACGCGGGCTTCGCGGTCATCACGGGCGGCGGCCCGGGCGCGATGGAAGCGGCCAACAAGGGTGCCCTGGAGGCCAAGGGCATCTCGGTCGGCCTCGGCATCGAGCTGCCGTTCGAGCAGGGCCTGAACCCGTACGTCGACATCGGCCTGAACTTCCGTTACTTCTTCGTCCGGAAGATGATGTTCGTCAAGTACGCCCAGGGCTTCGTGGTCCTGCCCGGCGGCCTCGGCACGCTCGACGAACTCTTCGAGGCCCTCACCCTCGTCCAGACCCAGAAGGTCACCCGCTTCCCCATCGTCCTGTTCGGCAGCGAGTACTGGGGCGGCCTGGTCGACTGGCTCCGCCACACGGTCATCGCCCAGGGCAAGGCCGCGGAGAAGGACCTCCTCCTGTTCCACGTCACGGACGACGTGGACGAGGCGGTGGCCCTGGTGTCGAAGGAAGCGGGCAGGTAGCGGCGAGCCGGGCTGTACGGGGGCCCAGGGGGCGGAGCCCCCCTGGTACCTCGGCTAGGCCAACCCGCGCCGCGCAACGGCGGGAGCCCGGTGCCCCGCAATCGCCCCCACCATCTCCAACACCTGCCGCGTCTCCGCGACCTCATGCACCCGGTACACCTGCGCCCCCAGCCACGCGGACACCGCAGTCGTAGCCAAGGTCCCCACCACCCGCTCCTTCACGGGCCGGTCCAGCGTCTCCCCGACAAAGTCCTTGTTGGACAACGACACCAGCACCGGCCACCCCGTGGCGACCATCTCCCCCAGCCGCCGGGTCGCCTCCAGGCTGTGCCGGGTGTTCTTCCCGAAGTCATGCCCGGGGTCGATCATGATCGACTCCCTCGGCACGCCCAGCTCCAGCGCCCGCTCCGCCAGCCCGACCGTCACGTCCAGGATGTCGGCCATGACGTCGTCGTACTCCACCCGGTGCGGCCGGGTCCGCGGCTGCGCACCACCCGCGTGCGTGCACACCAACCCCACCCCGTACCGCGCGGCGACCTCGGCGAGCCCCGGATCCACTCCGCCCCACGCGTCGTTCAGCAGGTCCGCCCCGGCCTCGCACACGGCCTCGCCGACCTCGGCCCGCCAGGTGTCCACGCTGATGACCACGTCCGGGAAGCGCCGCCGCACCTCCGCGACGAAAGCGACCGTCCGCCGGGCCTCCTCCGCGGCCGTGACCTCCTCGCCCGGCCCGGCCTTCACCCCGCCGATGTCGATGATCGCGGCTCCTTCGGCGACCGCCTGCTCCACGCGCGCGAGGGCCGGCTCGTCGCGGAAGGTCGCGCCCCGGTCGTAGAAGGAGTCCGGGGTCCGGTTCACGATCGCCATGATCACCGGCTCGTGCGGCCCGAATTCCCGCCTGCCCAGCCTGAGCATCCGCTGTGACCTTTCCTGGTACGTCCCCGTCTTCCGCCGCCTGTGACCCTAACTGTCGGACTCGCATGGCACGATCGGAGCCTGACACCATCGGTGTCCGAAGACACCGACAGATCCGACCGTGGGGGCTCCGCGATGGTGATGTTCCTGTTCCTGGTTGTCGCGCTAGCCGTCGTGGTCGCCGCGGTGACCCTCGCCGTGGTGGGCGGCGGCGAGAACGGCCCGCTGCCCGAGGCCGCCCCCGAGCGGCTGCGTGACCCGCTGCCCCCGGACCGCCCGGTCGACCGTGCCGACGTGGAGGGCCTCCGCTTCCCGCTCGCCGCCCGCGGCTACCGCATGGCGGACGTGGACGACGCCCTCAGCCGCCTGGGCGCCGAGCTCGCCGAGCGTGACGCCCGCATCGCCGACCTGGAGTCGGCCCTGGCGGGCGCGAGAACAGCCGCCGCCCACGGCCCGGAGTCCAGGGACGACCACACCTCCGCGGAGAACCACGTGTCCATGGACAAGCCGGCTCCCCGCCAGGAGAACCGGCCATGAGCGACGGCGCCGCCCTCGCCGGCCCGGACGGCGCGCTGCGCTGTCCCTGGGCCCTGTCCGCCCCCGAGTACGTGACGTACCACGACGAGGAGTGGGGCCGCCCGGTCCACGGCGACGACGCGCTCTACGAGCGCCTCAGCCTGGAGGCCTTCCAGTCCGGCCTGTCCTGGATCACGATCCTGCGCCGCCGCCCCGGCTTCCGCGCAGCCTTCGCCGACTTCAAGATCGCCTCGGTGGCGGCCTTCACCGACGAGGACCGCGAGCGCCTCCTGGCCGACGCCGGCATCATCCGCAACCGCGCCAAGATCGACGCGACGCTCGCCAACGCGCGCGTGCTGGCCGAGTGGGCCCCGGGCGAACTGGACGAGCTGATCTGGTCGCACGCCCCCGAGCCGGGCACCCGCCCGGTCCCGAAGGCGCTCTCCGACGTCCCGGCCGTCACCCCCGCGTCGACGGCCCTGTCCAAGGCGCTGAAGAAGCGGGGCCTGCGCTTCGTCGGCCCGACGACGGCGTACGCGCTGATGCAGGCCTGCGGACTGGTCGACGACCACCTCCAGGCCTGCGTCGCGCGCCGCGTATGACGCCGTCGCGGCCGGTCAGCGGCCCAGATACCGGGGCTTTTCCTTGTTGACGAAGGCCCGCACCGCGATCGCGTGGTCCTCGGAGGAGCCCGCCCGGGTCTGGAGCTCGTCCTCCTTCTCCAGCGTCTCCTCCAGGGAGTGCGTCAGGCCGTAGGCCATCGACTCCTTCAGCGCCGCGTACGCCACCGTCGGCCCCTCGGCCAGGGCTCGCGCCACCTTCTCGGCCTCCGCGCGCAGCTCACCGGCCGGCACCAGCCGGTTGGCGATGCCGAGCTCGTACGCCTCCTGCGCGCTGATGCTCCTGGGGAAGAGCAGCAGGTCAGCCGCTCGACCGGGGCCGATCACCCGCGGCAGCGTCCACGAGATCCCCGAGTCGGCGGTCAGCGCCACCCCGGCGAACGAGGTGTTGAACGCGGCCGTGTCCGCCACGATCCGGTAGTCCGCCGCGAGCGCGAAGCCGAAGCCCGCCCCGGCCGCCACGCCGTTCACGGCGGCGACGACCGGCTTCGCGGCCTCGGCCAGCGCCCGCACGATCGGGTTGTAGTGCTCCCGCACCGTGCTCATGGTCTGCCCCGAACCGGTCTCCCGGTCCTCGGCCAGCAGGCCGATGTGCTCCTTGAGGTCCTGTCCGACGCAGAACGCCCGGTCACCGGCGGCCGTCAGCAGCACCGCCCGTACGGCGGAGTCGTCCGCCGCGGACCGGACCGCGTCCCGCAGGGCGACCTTCGCCGCCACGTTCAGCGCGTTCATCGCCTCCGGGCGGTTCAGCGTGATCGTCGCGAGTCCGTCGCTCACCTCGTAGAGCACGGTGTCGGCCATGGAGTATCCCCTCCGTGTCGCTGCTCGGGGACGTACCGGCCGGTACGTCCCGGGTCTGAGAGACAGCATGACCGAGATCACCGACGGCCGACCGGACCGGACGTGTGACCTGCGTCAAAGAATTCTCGTCCGTTTCCGTTCGGCGGATGTGCGTGCGGAGGCGGAGTATCGCAGTCACATCGCCGAATTGAGTGGTTTTGCTCGCGTGCGTTGCCCAAGCGATGCCGACTGATGTTGGTCATCGGGTCCTGAGATGCGGGATAATGGCCTGGAAGCAATGTGTTCGATGCCGGTGTCGCGTGTCCTGCCTCAAGGACCGCACTGTGCCCTCTTCAGGGGTCCGTCGGCCTTGACGATGAGCTGGGTTTCAGGAAGGGGAACGAGCATGGCGGCCATGAAGCCGCGGACGGGTGACGGCCCGCTCGAGGTGACCAAGGAGGGGCGGGGCATCGTCATGCGCGTTCCGCTCGAAGGCGGCGGTCGGCTCGTCGTCGAGCTGACCCCGGACGAGGCCGACGCCCTGGGCGACGCTCTCAAGAAGGTCGTCGGCTGACGCGCAAGCGACCATACCCTTTCAGCTGCCCCGGCATCACCTGAGGTGCCGGGGCGGCTGTTTTCTCCGCCTCTGACTCTCGTCTGCCCCGGCTTCCGCTCGGGTAACGTGCGGTCCGGCTACCGCTTCACCGCGCACAGCAGCCCGTCGCCCACCGGCAGCAGGGACGGCAGCAGTTCCTGGCTCTCGCGCACAGCGCGCAGCAGTTCCCGCAACCGCAGCACCTCGGTGGGCTGGGGACCGGAGTCCACCGTCCGGCCGTTCGCGAAGGCGCCCTCGAAGACGACGAGCCCGCCGGTGCGCAGCAGCCGCAACGATTCAGCGAGGTAGTCCATGACCTCCAGGCGATCGCCGTCGCAGAAGACCAGGTCGTAGCCGGCGTCCGCGAGGCGGGGCAGCACGTCCAGGGCGCGGCCCGGGATGAACCGGGCCCGGTTGCTGGCGAAGCCGGAGGCGCGGAAGGCCTGGCGGGCGAACTGCTGGTGCTCCGGTTCGGGATCCACGGTGGTCAGAACACCGTCGGGGCGCATACCGTGCAGGAGGTGGATCCCGGAGACACCGCAGCCGGTCCCGATCTCCGCGACGGCCTTGGCGTCGACGGAGGCGGCCAACAACCGCAGCGCGGCGCCCGTGCCGGGCGACACCGAGCGCAGACCCGCCTCACGGGCCCGGTCGCGGGCCCAGCGCAGCGCGTCGTCCTCGGCGACATAGGCGTCGGCGAACGCCCAGCTCGTCTGCCGGTTGCCGGTAATGACCCTCTCCTGTCCCCGTGAATGCCTGGGCGTGACTGTATCCGTTGGGCCCGGGAACCCGCAGATGGGACCGGTCGTTCAAAGAGGCAAGCGAGTGGCGCGGTTCGGGACGGGGGGCAGGCAGTGGATCGAGGCGCCGAGCAAGTGCCGACGCAGCAGTACGAGGCGTATCAGCACAGATCAAATTCTCGTAAAACCGCTTATCCGGTCCTAACGGGCGAGGTGGCTATGGTAGGGGCTCCACTGGACACCACCAGAGCTGACAGGGGAGGTGCGGCCGCGCCTGTGGATAGGGGAGGAGTGCTCCGGCGCTTCTTCACATCGGCGGGCAGGCCGACATCCGTGAACGACACTGCTGACCACAGCCACGCCGCTGACTTCGCCCAGACCGCGACCTTCACCACCGACGCGGACGGGCAGGCGTGGACTCCGCCCACGTGGGAGGAGATCGTCAGCACGCACAGCGGCCGGGTCTACCGGCTCGCCTACCGCCTGACCGGCAACCAGCACGACGCCGAGGACCTCACGCAGGAGGTCTTCGTCCGTGTCTTCCGTTCCCTGTCGACGTACACGCCGGGCACCTTCGAGGGCTGGCTGCACCGCATCACGACGAACCTGTTCCTGGACATGGTCCGCCGCAAGCAGCGCATCCGTTTCGACGCGCTCGGCGAGGACGCGGCCGAGCGGCTGCCCAGCAAGGAGCCCTCGCCGCAGCAGGTCTTCAACGACGCGCATTTCGACGCGGACGTCCAGCAGGCCCTCGACACCCTCGCCCCCGAGTTCCGCGCCGCGGTCGTCCTGTGCGACATCGAGGGACTGTCGTACGAGGAGATCGCCGCGACTCTCGGCGTCAAGCTCGGCACGGTCCGTTCGCGGATCCACCGGGGCCGCTCCCAGCTGCGCAAGGCCCTCGCGCACCGCTCTCCGGAGGCGCGCGCCGAGCGCCGCTCCTTCGTGCCCCGTGTTCCCGCACTGGGAGGAGGGGGCGCGAGCGCGTGAGCGGATCACGGCCGAAAGCTTCCGAGGGTCACCTCGCAGAGCAGCACCTGGGAGACCGACTCTCCGCCCTGGTGGACGGAGAGCTCGGTCATGACGCGCGTGAGCGTGTACTGGCGCATGTGGCCACCTGCCCGAAGTGCAAGGCGGAGGTGGACGCCCAGCGCCGGCTGAAGAACGTCTTCGCGGAGGCGGCCCCGCCGCCCCCTTCCGAGAGCTTCCTGGCCCGCCTGCAGGGACTACCCGCCGGCGGCGGCTCGGACGGTGATGCCACGCCGCCGGGCGGGGGAGCGCTGCCCGGCGGACTGTCCGGACGGTT
The DNA here is from genome assembly GCF_030816955.1 of Streptomyces africanus. Classification (NCBI taxonomy): domain Bacteria; kingdom Bacillati; phylum Actinomycetota; class Actinomycetes; order Kitasatosporales; family Streptomycetaceae; genus Streptomyces; species Streptomyces africanus. Next base: position 5,761,322 of record NZ_JAUSYP010000001.1, read on the forward strand.
CGGATCGTCCGGGGCCTTCGGAGCGAAGCGCGGCGACCGGTTCGAGTTCGGGTACGTCCCGGCCCGGCCGCACGTCCCCGTGCTGCCGTCCGACGACCGCGGCCTTCCTCCGGGCAGCCGGGGCTTCCGTATCCATGACGTCGGGCGGCACGAGCCCGACAGATCCTCCTCGCGCCTGCGGTTCGCCTTCGCGGCCGCCGGAGCCGTGTCGCTGGCCGCGATCGCACTGGGCGGCGTCGCCGGTGGCACAGCGACCGACACGGAGGCCCGCGGCGCCGGCGCGGGAAGCAACGTGACACCGATGCGTACGCAGGGCACGGGCGCCGCGACGCAGCCCGAATCCCAGCGGCGCCGCGGTACGGGGCCGCTGCTGGCGCAGGTGCACGGCCAGAGTGTGCTCGGCCGCACCCCGGTCGCCCCGACCGAGGTGGCCGCACCGCTGCTGCCGGGTGTGCCGCACTCCGCCGCGGGGCAGCAGGCCGTACACGCGCTGGCCGCCCCGGTGATGGCCGGTGCCGCCGTCGTGTCCCCGCTGATACGTCCGCTCGAGGCGGCCCCGCCGGCCGCCCTGACCTCGTGGTCGACGGTCCCCGAGATCGCGGCGCCCCTGTTCGCCGTGCCCCTCCCGGACACGACCTCGTCCCCCTCGTCCCCCTCTTCTCCCGCTTCCTCCCGTACGGCCCGCTGACCGGTCGCTGCGCGGCGGCGAGCGAACCTGATTGAATCCGGGGGTGGCGCCCGCGGCCGAGGCGTGGCCGTGGCGCCGATTCGACGAACTGCGGCTACCGCCGTCGAGCCGTGCCGCGGCTGTGGGGAGAGCATGAACGAGGGGAAGCCCACGAAGGCCAAGTGGTGGAGCCGTCCTCGGCCGCAGGGCCTTTCGGGGGAGCCGGAGAGTACGGGGCAGGCGCCGGCGGACTCGACCGACACCGACGGTGACTTCGAGCTGGCGCGGCCTGCCGTGCGGCAGACCGAGGACGGCGGCGACTACGAGCTGAGGCGCCCCGATCCGGTGCCGACCGACGATGAGTCCGCCGGGCTGCCCACCGGGGGCGCCGAGGACGGCGTTCCGGTCACGCCCGCCGAGCCGACCCAGGACGGGCCTGCCGGGAGCGTGGCGGAGGCCGGGAGCGTCCCTTCCGCCGTGCCGGCCCCGGGCGGGCCTGCAGGGATCACCGAGGAGACCCGGAGTGCCGCGGTGGCCGGGGACGCCGCCTCCGCCGTGTCGACCCCGGAGGCATCCGCCGGGAGCGTGGCGGAGGCCGGGAGCGCCGCGGTGGCTGGGGACGCCCCTTCCGTCGCGCCGGTCGGTGGTGGGACCAAGCCTCTGCATGATCCCGACCCGTACAGCACGCCGCCCTACGGTGAGCCCGGGCCCTGGGCGCCTGCGCCGCCGGTGCAGCATCCGGCGGCGACTCCGGCGCACGGTGTGGTGACGGCGGACCAGCCGGCCATGCCCGGCACGCCCGTCGCGCCGCCGCAGGGGACACCGGCGGTGCCTCCCGGCATGCCCGCGCCCGCCGCACCCCTGCCGCCGCCCAGCGCCCCCGCGCCGGTGCCCTCCGCGGCCGTGTACGCCGACACCCAGCCCCCGGCCCCGGCCCCCGACCCCTGGCAGCGCTACGACCCCTGGGCAGCCCCCGGCGGCCACGGCCCGCTCCAGCAGAACGGCGCCGGAGTGCTCAGCACGCAGCAGCGGCGTCGGCGGGGCAGGAAGGCGCTGGTCGGTGGTGCCGTGCTGCTCGCGCTCGTGTCCGGGGGCGTCGGCGGCGGCATAGGGACGTATCTGGAGCGCAACGGCGGCATCGGGACCGTCGAACTGCCGCAGGCCGGGAAGGAGTCCGCCGGGCGGGACGCGGACAGTGTGGCCGGGATCGCCGGGCGGGCCCTGCCCAGCGTGGTCACCCTGCATGTGAGCGGCTCCGGCGAACGGGGCACGGGCACCGGCTTCGTGCTCGACACCCGAGGGCACATCCTCACCAACAACCACGTCGTGCGGGCCGCCGGATCCACCGGCGAGATCACGGTGACCTTCGACGGCGGGGAGACCGCCGAGGCGGAGCTCGTCGGCCGGGACAGCGGCTACGACCTCGCCGTCGTGAAGGTGAAGGGCGTGCGCGGACTCACCCCGCTGCCGCTCGGCAACTCGGACAACGTGCGGGTCGGCGACCCGGTCGTGGCCATCGGCGCGCCCTTCGACCTGGCCGGCACCGTCACCTCCGGCATCATCAGCGCCAAGCAGCGGCCCATCACGGCGGGCGGCGAGAAGGGCGACGGCAGCGACGTGTCGTACGTCGACGCGCTCCAGACCGACGCCCCCATCAACCCGGGCAACTCCGGCGGTCCCCTGCTCGACGCCAAGGCCCGGGTCATCGGCATCAACTCGGCCATCCGGTCGGCGGACAGCGGCTCCGAGCTGGACGGCGGCCAGGCCGGCTCGGTAGGCCTCGGCTTCGCCATACCCATCAACCAGGGCAAGCGCGTCGCCGAGGAACTGATCAACACCGGGAAGGCGACGCACCCGGTCATCGGCATCACCCTCGACATGGACTACTCCGGCGGCGGCGCCCGCGTCGCCACCGAGGGCAGCGAGGGCGGACCGCCGGTGACCGCGGGCGGTCCGGGCGCCAAGGCCGGCATCAAGGCGGGCGACGTCATCACGGAGGTCGACGGCCGGCGCGTCCACTCCGGCGAGGAACTGATCGTCAAGACCCGTGCCCGCCGTCCCGGCGACCGGCTGGAGCTGACCGTGGAGCGCGCCGGCAAGGAGCGGACGGTGTCGCTCGTCCTCGGGTCCGCCGGCGGCAGCTGAGTCGTGATGTCCGGCGCATACAGGGACCAAGAAGGCAAACATTCGGGAAAGCGCTCCCACTCCCCGCACTCGGAGGTCTCGGGACGGTACCGGTCGGACAGGATCGCCGGGTACCGTGGGTCCGGCCCGGACCACGGCAAGACCCGCATGACCACCGAGGGCCGAGGACCGAGGACATCGCAAGGAGCTTCAGGTGTTCAATGACATAGGACCGCTCGAGCTGGTGACGCTCATCGTCCTTGCCGTGCTCGTCTTCGGTCCGGACAAGCTCCCGAAGGTCATCCAGGACGTGACGCGCACGATCCGGAAGATCCGTGAGTTCTCGGAGAGCGCCAAGAACGACATCCGGGAGGAGCTGGGCCCGGAGTTCAAGGACTTCGAGTTCGAGGATCTCAACCCCAAGACGTTCATCCGCAAGCAGCTGGACAACGAGGACCTGGGGCTCAAGGAGATCCGCAACGGCTTCGACCTGAAGAAGGAGATGGCCGAGGTCACCGACGCCGTCCACAGCCGGGACTCCGACACGTCCTCCTCGTCGTCCTCCGGCTCGTCCGACGGGCGTATCGACATGACGAAGAAGCCCGAGCTCCCCGACCGGGACGACCGGCCGCCCTTCGACATGGACGCCACCTGAGGCGACACACCGGGGCGTACACCCCCGGCGCGCGTGACGCGTTTCATACTCCGGTCGGGCTGTGTACGGCCTGAACCAGGCGTGCGTGCGGCCCACGCGCCGGGCGGTTTCCCTGCTGCTCGCAGCGGTGTGGCTATGCTGCCGAGTTGATGGGCGGGCCGTACTGGACCAGCAACGCCGCCCGAAGGGGGGCGGGCCGTTCCGGCCCGACGAGAGCAAGGAGGCGTCCGGGCATATGGAGACGACGAGTCGGGCGGTCGCACAGGCGCCGGCCGCGGAGGGCGGACAACAGGCCCCCTCCGCCCGGCGCACGGTCGACGGCTACCTGCGCGCACCCTTCCCGTGGTACGGCCTCGACGAGGCGTTCACGGGGCCGCGCTGGCTGATGCAGGTCGGTACGACGGCCGACGGAGCCGTGGAACACGGGTCGATCGGGCACGGTGACGAGCCCACGGTGCTCAACGAGCATGCCGCCGGGGGTGATCAGGAGTCCAAGGAGAAGTTCGCGGTCGTGGTGACCGTGGCGGCGCACCCCTCACGGCGCAGTGCGGACGGCACGGGGCTGCTGGAGGCGACGTCGGTGTCCTCGGCGGCGTGGCTCGCGGGTGTGGGTCTGCTGTCCTTCACGTGGCCCGGGCAGATGGACCACTCCCTGCGGGACGACTGGCTGGAGCAGCAGACCGAGACGGCGTGGGTGCTGGCGGACGACCTGGACGGGGCCGACTGGTCCACGTTGTCGCTGCCGGTGGACGGTGTGCCGACGGTGTTCCACTACCGGGAGTCCGAGTTCGGGTGGGTGCTGGCCGGGTCGACGTCCTCGGGTGTGCACGTGGGGGCGTACGGGCGGGGCATGAGTGCGTATGGGCTCGGCTTCGCCGTGGTCAAGGACATCGCCGCTTACGCATGAGTGTGGGGCGCCGTGGGGTGCGGCGCCCCTTCGCCGTAGGAGTTCCTGCCGTGGGGCGGCTGCGGGTCGTCTGTGGTTGTTCGCGCAGTTCCCCGCGCCCCTGAGGGCGCTGCCCCCCCCGGCGGCGCTTCGATCAGAACTTGTTCCGCGGAGTGATCCCCAGGGACAGGCCCGAAAGGCCCCGCTGCCGTCCTCCCAGCTTTCCCGCGATCGCCCGCAGGGCCGCGCCCGCCGGGGAGTCCGGGTCCGTCAGGACCACCGGCTTGCCCTCGTCGCCGCCCTCGCGGAGGCGGACGTCGATGGGGATGTTGCCGAGGACCGGGACGTTCGTGCCGGTCGTGCGGGTCAGGCCGTCGGCGACGACCTGGCCGCCGCCCGTGCCGAAGACGTCGACCATCTCGCCGCAGTGCGGGCAGGGCAGGCCGGACATGTTCTCGACCACGCCGACGATCTTCTGGTGCGTCTGGACGGCGATGGAGCCGGCGCGCTCGGCGACCTCGGCGGCGGCCTGCTGCGGGGTCGTGACGACCAGGATCTCGGCGTTCGGGACCAGCTGGGCGACCGAGATCGCGATGTCGCCGGTGCCGGGCGGCAGGTCCAGCAGGAGGACGTCCAGGTCGCCCCAGTACACGTCCGCCAGGAACTGCTGGAGGGCGCGGTGGAGCATCGGGCCGCGCCAGACGACCGGGGCGTTGCCCGGGGTGAACATGCCGATGGAGATGACCTTCACGCCGTTCGCCGACGGCGGCATGATCATGTTCTCGACCTGGGTCGGACGGCCGTCGGCGCCCAGCATGCGGGGCACGCTGTGGCCGTAGATGTCGGCGTCGACGACACCCACCTTGAGGCCGTCGGCCGCCATCGCCGCCGCCAGGTTCACCGTCACCGAGGACTTGCCCACGCCGCCCTTGCCGGACGCGACCGCGTAGACGCGGGTCAGGCTGCCCGGCTTGGCGAAGGGCACCTCGCGCTCGGTCTGGCCGCCGCGCAGGGCGGACGCCAGCTCACGGCGCTGCTCGTCGCTCATCACGTCGAGCGTGACGTCGACGCGGGTGACGCCCTCGACCCGGGACACCGCCTCGGTCACGCGCTGCGTGATCGTGTCCCGCATCGGGCAGCCCGAGACCGTCAGGTACACGGTGACCGCGACCGCCCCGTCCGCGCCGATCTCCACGGATTTGACCATCCCGAGTTCGGTGATGGGCTTGTGGATCTCGGGGTCGTTCACCGTCGCCAGTGCCTCGCGCACCGCGTCTTCCGTAGCCATAGGACGATGGTACGGCGCTGTACCGGTGCGTAGGAAAGCGTCTCAGCGGTCGTCTGCGTCACGTCCCCGTGACCGTTCCGCCGGGAATACGACGGGGTCGTGACGGTGGCCGTTCTGCCGGTCCTCCATCTCCTTGATCGTGTCCTGCAGCTCCGAGCGGATCCAGTCGCGGGTGGCGACCTCGCCGAGGCCGATGCGCAGGGCGGCGATCTCGCGGGTCAGGTACTCGGTGTCCGCGATCGACCGCTCGTTCTGCTTGCGGTCCTGCTCCAGGTTGACCCGGTCGCGGTCGTCCTGCCGGTTCTGCGCGAGCAGGATCAGCGGGGCGGCGTAGGAGGCCTGGAGCGACAGCATCAGGGTCAGAAAGATGAACGGGTACTCGTCGAAGCGCAGGTCGCGCGGGGCGAGGCTGTTCCAGGCGACCCACAGGATGATGACGGCCGTCATCCAGACCAGGAACCGTCCGGTGCCGAGGAAGCGCGCGATGCGTTCCGACAGCCGCCCGAAGGCCTCCGGGTCGTACTCGGGCAGGATCCGGTGCTTGGGCACGCCCGGCTGGTCGAGGCGGGCGGTGCGCGGCCGTCCCGCGGCCGTCGAGCCGGACGGTGTGCGCTCGCGCAGGGTCTCGCGCTCAGGAACCATCGCTCGCCACCTCCTCCTCGGCCAGGTGGAACTCCGTCTCCCGCCAGTCCTCCGGGAGCATGTGGTCGAGTACGTCGTCCACGGTCACCGCGCCCAGCAGCGAGCCGGCCTCGTCGACCACGGGCGCCGCGACCATGTCGTACGTGGCGAAGAACCCGGCGATGGCGGGCAGGTCCGCGTCGGGGTCGAGCGGTTGCAGGTCGTTGTCCAGGATCGAGCTGACCAGGGAGGGCGGTGGCTCGCGCAGCAGGCGCTGGAAGTGGACCGTGCCGAGGTACTTGCCGGTCGGCGTCTCGTCCGGTGGCCGGCAGACGTACACCTGGGCGGCCAGGGCGGGGGAGAGGTCGGGGTTGCGGACGCGGGCGAGGGCGTCGGCGACGGTGGCGTCCGGGCGCAGCACGATCGGCTCGGTGGTCATCAGACCGCCCGCCGTGCGGTCCTCGTACGACATCAGGCGCCGCATGTCGGCCGCGTCGCCGGGCTGCATCAGGCTCAGCAGCCGCTCCTGCTCGTCCGTCGGCAGCTCGCCCAGCAGGTCGGCCGCGTCGTCGGGGTCCATGGCCTCCAGGACGTCGGCGGCGCGCTCCTCCTTCAGCTTGCCGAGGATCTCGATCTGGTCGTCCTCCGGGAGCTCCTCCAGCACGTCGGCCAGCCGGTCGTCGTCGAGGGCGGCGGCGACCTCGGCCCGGCGCTTGGGGGAGAGGTGGTGCAGGACGTTGGCCAGGTCGGCGGGGCGCAGCTGCTCGAACGTGGCGAGCAGGTTCTCGGCGCCCTGCCCCTGCTCCTCCAGCGAGAAGCCGGTGACGGCAGTCCACTCGACGGTCAGCGCCTCGCCCTTGGCGCGCCGGAAGGCACTGCCCTTGCGGCCCTTGCGGACGAAGACCCGGTCGATCTCCCACTCCCGGCGGGCCGGCAGCTGATGCACCGACAGATCGAGGACGGTGACCTCCTCGCCGGTCTCGGTGAGCGTGACGCGCCGGTCCAGCAACTCCCCGAAGACCAGCCGCTCGGTGGGCCGCTGCTCGAAGCGCCGGACGTTGAGCACGCCGGTGGTGATGACCTGACCCGACTGGATGGCGGTGACCCGGGTCATGGGCAGGAAGATGCGGCGGCGCGTGGCGAGTTCGACGACGAGGCCGAGCAGCCGCGGCGGTCGCTGCCCCATCCGCAGCATGACGACCAGATCGCGGACACGCCCCACCTGGTCGCCGGCGGGGTCGAAGACGGCGACACCGGAGAGGTGCGATACGAAGATCCGGGGGGCGCCCGCTGGCATGGCCGCGGCTCCTTTTCGTGCGGGGTGTTCCGTGGTGCCTGACTGGGTGTCTGTCTGCGTGTCTGTCTGTGCGCCTGTCTTTTCCGAATTGCCCGCTCGGGTGGGCTTCAGGCTAGCCCGTCCTGATCGGGGACGCGTCGGCGGGCGCTCCGGACGGACTGGCTCCGACCTGCCCGCACGTCCCCGGTACCCTGCGGTACGCCGTTCAGGTCTCCCGTCAGAGAGGCAGCCCCACCTGTGACTCCGATTCGCCAGGGCCGCAACCACCGTGCCGCACTCGCGAGCGTGACATGCGTACTGGCCGTGACCGGAACGGTGCTCACGGGCTGTGCGGAGGATCCGAACGAGGGCACCAACGAGGTCGGCAGACTGCCCGCCGAGAAGATCCAGGCCAAGACCCGTACGGCCGCCGAGTCCGCCGGGGCCGTCCGGGTGCACGGCAGTGTCGTCAGCGGCGGACGCTCCTACGCGCTCGACATGCGGCTGAAGACCGACGGCGGCGAGGGGTCGGTCACCACCGAGGGGACGACCTTCCGGCTGCTGCGCGTCGGCGAGCAGCTCTTCGTCAAGGCCGACGCGGAGTTCTGGAGTCATGGCGCGGCCCAGGGCGGGGGCGGCAAGGCGGACGCCGCGGCGGCCGCCAAGCTCGGCGGCAAGTTCGTGAAGGTGCCGCAGGGCGACCCTTCGTACAAGAAGTTCAGCGGTTTCACGGACAAGGGTGTCCTCCTCGACGGTCTGCTGACCCTGCACGGCAAGCTCGCGACCGAAGGCCACGACGAGCAGGCGGGCATCCACACCATCCGCATCTCGGGCGACAAGGGCTCCGGCGGCACCCTGGAGGTGTCCCTGGAGGGCAAGCCGTATCCGCTGCGCCTGGAGCGGGCCGGTGAGGCGGGTACCCTCACGTTCTCCGCATGGGGGCAGGACTTCTCCCTGAGGGAGCCGGAGAAGAACGAGACGGTCGACTACGGCAGGCAGCTGCCGTCGTCGTAGGCCGTCAGGTCCGTTTGCGCTTCCTCAGCAGCAGACGGGGCAGGCCCGCCGGGATCGGACGGCGGGTGGTCGCCGGCGTCGGCAGGGGCGGCTCGGACAGGGAGTCGTCGGGCAGTGGTGCCGTCGTCCCGGTCGGCTCCAGGCGCAGCACCCGGCACTCGCGGGCCCAGCGCTCGGTGATGGCCTCGGCATCGGGCGCGTTCAGCCGTTTGCCCTTGAGCTCGGCGACGGCCGCGTCCCACGCCTCGGAGCCCGGTGCGAGCTGCGTGACGCGGGCTGTCCAGGAGACCAGCCGGCCACCCTTGTCCTTGCTGCGGACCGTCACCCGGGCCTCGGTCCCGTCGGCCAGGCCCGGCAGCGGCTGCTCGCCGGGACCGTCGCCGACCAGGCACGCGGCGCCCTCGTGCCACACGTGCCACAGCGCACGCGCCGGGCCGTCGGGGCCCTGGACCCAGACGAGGCCGGACTTCTTCGTGGCCTCCTCGACGAGGGCCTGGCCGAGCAGCTCGCTTGTCATGGACCCCAGCCTATCCACGCTGTTCACAGCCAGCCGTTCCGCTTCAGCGTGCGGTGGATGCCCAGGCAGATGACCACCGTGATGCCCATGATCACCGGGTAGCCGTACCGCCAGTGCAGCTCCGGCATGTGGTCGAAGTTCATGCCGTACACCCCGCACACCATCGTCGGCACGGCGATGATCGCGGCCCACGAGGTGATCTTCCGCATGTCCTCGTTCTGCGCCACGGACGCCTGCGCGAGGTTGGCCTGGAGGATGGAGTTGAGCAGCTCGTCGAAGCCGAGGACCTGCTCCTGGACGCGGGCCAGGTGGTCGGCGACGTCCCGGAAGTACTTCTGGATGTCCGGGTCGATCAGCCGCATCGGCCGCTCGCTCAGCAGCTGCATGGGACGCAGCAGCGGCGACACGGCCCGCTTGAACTCCAGCACCTCGCGCTTGAGTTGGTAGATCCGGCCGGCGTCCGAGCCGCGCGGGGAGCCCTTGCGCCCCGGGGAGAACACCTCGGTCTCGACCTCGTCGATGTCGTCCTGCACGGCGTCGGCGACCGCGATGTAGCCGTCGACGACGTGGTCGGCGATGGCGTGCAGCACGGCCGAGGGGCCCTTGGCGAGCAGCTCGGGGTCGTCCTGGAGGCGGTGCCTGAGGGCCCGCAGGGAGCCCTGCCCGCCGTGCCGGACGGTGATGAAGAAGTCCCGTCCGGTGAAGCACATGACCTCACCGGTCTCGACGACCTCGCTGTTGGCGTCGAGCTGGTCGTGCTCCACGTAGTGGATGGTCTTGAAGACCGTGAAGAGGGAGTCGTCGTAGCGCTCCAGCTTGGGCCGCTGGTGGGCCTGGACGGCGTCCTCCACGGCCAGCGGGTGCAGTCCGAACTCACCTGCGATGCCGGAGAATTCGGCCTCGGTCGGCTCGTGCAGGCCGATCCACACGAACCCGCCGTCGCGGCGCACCAGGCGCACCGCCTCGTGCGGCGTGAGCGGGTTCTCGGTCTGGATGCGGCGGCCGTCCCGGTAGATGGCGCAGTCGACGACGGCGGAGGCCGTCGCGGGGCTGCGGGTGGCGTCGTACGTCCCGCCCTCCTTGCGCAGCGACACGCGGGACGGACGGACGACGGCGCGCAGGTCGCGGATCATCGACATGGCGGGCTCCTTCGCGACAGGCAACGAAAGGCGCCGGACCCGACAGGTGGAACTACCCGGAATGAGGACGTTGGGACCGATGATGTTTGGCACGTCCACAAAGCGGGGAGCACCGCACCGTCGCGGTGGCGAGTCTCGTTACTGATTCAGCTACTGAGGCAGATCAGGCAAAGCGAAACGAAGCGCTCTTCCGCGTGAAGCGAGTGCGAGAGGTGGCGACCAGCCAGAGCCAGAACAGCTACGTCAGCGGCGGGAAGAGCGTGGTGCTACTGCACGGTCGACTTCGGTCCATTGCAGTCCCACCTCCTCCGGCCGGTCCCTCGTAAGGGAGTTCCTTCGGCGTCGGGGCTTGATCGCGACGCTTCTGCGTGCTGCCCCGAACCACCGGGCAAGAGTATCAGCCGCCCGACGTGTCAAGGCCCTTGTTTGCCCGCTACTGACGAGTTCTATGCTCGCCGCATGGCAAATGTTCTTCCTCTGGTCGAGGCCCGGTTGCGCAGCGCGCTGGGCGAACCGGACGGGCGCGCGGCGGTCACCTTCCTGGGCACGGACCGCATCGAGGTGCTCCGCTTCCAGGAGGGAGAGATCGTCCGCTACGCCACGCTCGGTATGTCCGCGCAGCCCATGACGGAGCCCACGGCGGTGGTCGCCGACCCGGTCAAGGGCCCGCGCGCCGAGCTGGTCCTCTCGGTGCGCGCCGGGCTGGCCGACACCGACAAGGTGCTCCGCCCGCTCGCCGTACTCGCCGCGTCTCCGCAGGTGGAGGGCCTGGTCGTGGCCCCGGGGGCCTCGCTCGACGTCGGTGAGCCGCTGTGGCCCGGCGCCCCCTTCACCTCGGTCCTGGTCGCCGAGCCGGGCGGCCTGGTCGAGGACCTGGAGCTCGACGAGCCCCTCGACCCCGTGCGGTTCCTGCCGCTGCTGCCGATGACGCCGAACGAGGCCGCCTGGAAGCGCGTGCACGGCGCCCAGGCGCTCCAGGAGAGGTGGCTGAACCAGGGGACGGACCTCCGGGATCCGTCCCGGAAGTCCGTCCCGCTGGAGTGAGGAAGCTCACCAACCCCTGGCCGTGAGGCGTCAGTTGGCGAAGACGGCGACACCGTCCTCGGTGGCGTGCTTCGGCTCCAGCTCCTCGGCTTCGTGCGTGAGCGCCTTGCGCCGTACGACGACCACGAGCGCGCCCACGACCGCGGTGACCGCCGCCACCACGAACGGGATGTGCAGGTCGGTCCACTCCTCGATCTTCGGCGCGAAGTACGGGGCGGCGGCCGCCGCGAACCAGCGCACGAAGTTGTAGCCCGCGCTCGCCACCGGCCGGGGCGCGTCCGAGACGCCGAGGGCCAGCTCGGTGTAGACGGTGTTGTTCACGCCGATGAAGGCGCCGGACAGGATCGTGCAGACGACGGCCGTGGTGTGGGAGCCGTAGCCGAGCACGAGCACGTCGGCCGCGAGCAGCACCAGTGAACCGCCGAGCACCTTCAGCGAGCCGAACCGCTTCTGCAGCCGCGGCGCCACGATCACCGAGAAGACGGCGAGCAGCACGCCCCAGGCGAAGAACACCGCCCCCGACCGGTACGGGCTCATGTTCAGCACGAACGGGGTGAAGGCCAGCACGGTGAAGAACGTGTAGTTGTAGAAGAACGCCGAGACCGCCGCTGAGGCGAGGCCGCCGTGGCCCAGCGCCTTGACCGGGTCCAGGAGCGAGGTCTTGCGGGCCGGCTTCGGCTGCTCCTTCAGGAACACGGCGATGCACAGGAAGCCGACCGCCATGAGGAACGCCGTGCCGAAGAACGGGTAGCGCCAGCTGGCGTCACCGAGCAGGGCGCCCAGCAGCGGACCGCACGCCATGCCGAGGCCGAGGGCCGACTCGTACAGCAGGATCGCCGCCGCGCTTCCGCCGGCCGCCGCGCCGACGATGACCGCGAGGGCCGTCGAGACGAACAGCGCGTTGCCGAGACCCCAGCCGGCCCGGAAGCCGACCAGTTCGCCGACGGATCCGGAGGTGCCCGCGAGCCCGGCGAACACCACGACGAACGCGAGGCCGAGCAGCAGCGTCTTCCGGCCGCCGATCCGGCTGGAGACGAAGCCCGTCACCAGCATCGCGACGGCCGTGATGAGGAAGTACGAGGTGAAGAGCAGGGAGACCTGGCTGGCCGTGGCGTGCAGACCCTGGGCGATGGACGGCAGGATCGGGTCGACGAGTCCGATGCCCATGAAGGCGACGACCGACGCCCCGGCGGTCGCCCACACGGACTTGGGCTGCTTCAGGAGGCCGCCCGCTCCGGCGTCGAAGGGGTCCATTGCTTGCTCCCTTTCCCGAACGAAAGTAGTTGGTATATACACACACTAAGTTAGTCAGGCTAATTAATGCAAGGGGCACCTAGTGCGGGAGTGAAGGGTTCCGTCCGGTTGGGTGATCGTCCTTGACGCGACGGGGCGCGGGTAGGACCGTGGGGCCCTATGAGGGGCGAACCCAGTTGCCCGAAGTGTGGTGGCCGGGTCAGGGCTCCCGGCCTCTTCTCCGACTCGTGGCAGTGCGATGTGCACGGCACCGTCCATCCGGTGCAGCCCGTGATACCGCCCAGCGTCGACGCCCTCAACGTCGTGGTGCACCGCACCCAGGTGCCGGTGTGGATGCCCTGGCCGCTGCCGGTCGGCTGGCTGTTCACGGGTGTCGCCTGCGCGGGGGACGACCGCACGGGCGGCCGCGCCACGGCCGTGGCCTGCACGGGGCCCGGGCCGCTCGGCGGGATGGGTGAGCTGATCCTGGTGGCGGAGGAGCTCGGCGTCGGACTCGGTGCGCGGTACGCGGGCATGGAGGGTCCGGACCCGGGGCCGTACATCGACGTCGGGAAGCCGGCGCAGGCGAAGGTTCTCGCCGCCGGGCGTCCGACGCCGCTGTGGCATGTGTCCGGTGCGCCGGACGATCGTGCGGTCTTCGCCGGTGAGGCGCTCGGGATGTGGCTGTGGGCGGTCGTGTGGCCCGAGCAGTCGGGGTTGTTGATGTACGACGAGCTGGTGCTGGCGGATCTGCGGGAGGCCGGCGCGGAGGTGGAGCTGGTGCCGTGCGGGGCTCTGTCACCGCGATTGCTTCAGCCGTAGCGCCCAGGGCGGGGGTGGGGCTTCGGGCGCGCGGGTGTAGGGGGCGCCTGGGGGGTTCGGGTGTGACAAGGGCTGTCGAAAATGCGGTTATCCTGGAGCAGCCCTGCTCGTCCCGTCCGTGTCTGGAGTCCGCGTCGTGCGTATCGATCTGCACACCCACTCCACCGCTTCCGACGGTACGGACGCTCCCGCCGAGCTGGTGCGGAAGGCCGCAGCCACCGGGCTGGACGTCGTCGCGCTGACCGATCACGACACCACCCGCGGCCACGCCGAGGCGATCGCCGCGTTGCCCGAGCGGCTCACGCTGGTCACGGGCGCCGAGCTCTCCTGCCGACTCGACGGCATCAGCATGCACATGCTGGCGTACCTCTTCGATGCCGAGGAGCCGGCGCTGCTCGCCGAGCGCGAGCTGGTCCGCGACGACCGGGTGCCCCGGGCGCAGGGCATGATCGCCAAGCTTCAGGAGCTGGGCGTGCCCGTGACCTGGGAGCAGGTGGCGCGGATCGCCGGTGACGGGTCCGTCGGGCGTCCGCACGTGGCGACCGCGCTCGTCGAGCTGGGCGTCGTGCCGACCGTCAATGACGCCTTCACCGAGGACTGGCTGGCCGACGGCGGCCGGGCCTTCGTGGAGAAGCACGAGACCGACCCCTTCGAGGCGATCCGGCTGATCAAGGGCGCGGGCGGGGTCGCGGTGTTCGCGCACCCCGGGGCGAGCAAGCGGGGGCGTACGGTGCCGGAGGCCGCGATCGCCGAGATGGCCGCGGCCGGGCTGGACGGCATCGAGGTCGACCACATGGACCACGACACGGACACGCGTGCGCGGCTGCGGGGGCTGGCGAAGGAGCTGGGGCTCCTTGTGACCGGGTCCAGCGACTATCACGGCAGCCGGAAGACGTGCGTGCTCGGGGAGTACACGACGGATCCCGAGGTGTACGGGGAGATCACGCGGCGGGCCTTCGGGGCGTTTCCCGTGCCGGGGGCCGGCGGGGTCTGAGGTCTCTGTCCTGTAGGTCCGTATTCAGGCACCCGGCGTTGTCGGCTGTGCCCACCCGTTCCTCCCCCAGTGCCTTAAGGGCCTGGCGGGACCCCCAGCGGAACGCCTGCCCACAGCGGTCGCGGATGCCCGCTGCCCACGCTCACTGACCCCGCAAGGCCATCACGCTCATGTTCGACCTCGCCGTTTTCGGCTCCCTGTTCCTGACCCTCTTCGTCATCATGGATCCCCCCGGGATCACCCCGATCTTCCTCGCACTCACGGCCGGACGGCCCGGCAAGGTACAGAAGCGGATGGCCTTCCAGGCCGTCTGTGTCGCCGGTGGTGTGATCACCGTGTTCGGGCTGCTCGGGCATCAGATCCTGAACTACCTGCACGTGTCCGTGCCCGCGCTGATGATCGCGGGCGGGCTGCTGCTTCTGCTGATCGCGCTCGACCTGCTGACCGGCAAGACGGACGAGCCCAAGCAGACCAAGGACGTCAACGTCGCCCTCGTGCCGCTGGGTATGCCGCTGCTGGCCGGGCCCGGGGCGATCGTGTCGGTCATCCTCGCCGTGCAGAAGGCCCACAGCGTCGCCACGCAGGTCTCCGTGTGGACGGCGATCCTCGCCATCCACGTCGTGCTGTGGCTGGTGATGCGCTACTCGCTGGTGATCATCCGGATCATCAAGGACGGCGGTGTCGTCCTGGTGACGCGGCTCGCGGGCATGATGCTGTCCGCGATCGCCGTGCAGCAGATCATCAACGGGGTCACGCAGGTGATCCGGGGAAGCTGACGCGCCGCCGCGTCAGGGACGGGTGAGGACGGTACCGATCTCCTTGGCCGGTCCCGGGTGGGCGAGGTACTCATCGATCTTGTGCACGCGATCCCGGCCGTTCTGGACGGCCAGCTGCGTCAGCTTGCCCCACCGCTCGTCCTCCAAGGGGCAGCCGACGGCGACCGCGTCGGTGGGGCACCAGACGTTGACCCAGTCGCGGACCTTCGGCGGCCGGTGCGGGCCGCGGGCGAGGAGCCGCTCGTTGACGCCGTCCAGCCCGAGCGGACTGCCCGCGGTGACCAGCAGGACGGGGTCGAGTCCCGCCGGGAGCCGGGTCAGCAGGTCCACGCCGACGACCGTGCCCAGGCTGTGCGTGACCAGCACCAGTTCGCCGGTGGCGGGCATCGTCTCCAGGACGCTGTCCAGCACGGCCTGCCGCACGGCACTGTCGCCGAGATACAGGTCGACGTCCCGCAGGAACGTGGCGATGGTCCACTCGTCCAGGTCGGACCGGGCGGCGAGCCAGCTCAGCGGCCGGTGCAGCGCGCCGACCAGCCCCGCACCGAAGCCCTCCGTGGCCGCCGGCCCGTTCTGGGGCATGCCGGCCCGGGCGGCGGCCTCGTAGAGCAGCTGCTCGTAGGAGCCGGTGGGCGATTCGGCGGCGAAGACCTCGGCGGCAGCGGCGGCGCTCACCTCGTCGAGTCCGACGGGCTGGGCCGTGCTCTCCCGCCCGCTCACGAGGTCGGCCAGCCTCGTGCCGTAGAACGGGAACCACACGTCCTGCGGGTCGACCGTGGGCAGTGCCGCGAGCGTGAGGCCGCGGTTCAGGCCGGACGTCCACTCCCGGCGGAGGTCCTCGGGCTCCTTGCCCTGCTGGTCCCTGCCGTGCAGGAAGACCAGGTGCCGACGGCCGCCGAAGGCGGTGCCGCGGGCCGGACGTCCCTTCTTGGGGCCCTGCGTCCGGGTCTCGCTCTCGGTCATGGCCACCGTCACGGGGGCGTCCGGGACCGACGGGGTCGTGACACCGGGTACGCCCGGCGTGCTTCCTGCCGGCTGGGGTGCGAGAGCTGCCGTGCTCTGGTCCAGGCCGGAGTCCGGGCCCATCTCGGCCAGCAGCGCGCGGCGCCCGGGGTCGAGGTCCAGCCGGGCCAGATGCTTCAGGATCGAGCTGATGCGGACGCCCTCGTTGGCGACCCAGTCGATCGCGTCGTCGCCGTCGCCCTGACTCCAGGGCCGGCCGTCCTTCCGCAGCACACGCCCCTGGTCGTCCTTCTTCGGTACGCCGCTGTGGTGCAGGGCCACGACCTCCCACTGGTCGTTGAAGACGGGGGAGCCCGAGTTTCCGGGGCGGGTGTCGGTCCGGTACTGGACGAAGTCGTCGAGTCGCACCAGCACCGCGTTGTCGCGCAGAACGATTTCCTTGAGGCGCCCGTCCGGGTGACCGATGATGTTGACCTTCTCGCCGAGCACCAGCTTGCCGAACTGCACGCTGAGCCGGTTCCAGCCGAAGACCTCGCCCGGCGGGCGTCCGTCCTGGGTGGGCGTGACCGCCACGAGGGCGAAGTCCAGCCGCTGGTCCGCGGCGAAGAAGGTCCCGGGGTCGAGCTCCATGCGGACGGCGGTGTCGGGCACGTTGTCGACCGTGACCTGCGCGTTGAACTCCGCGAAGCACTGGCGGGCGAAGCTCTCGTCGGGCAGCACGTGGTGGTTGGTCATCAGCAGCCGCGGCGAGACCAGGAAGCCGGTGCCGTGCGGAAGCTCCCGGCCGTCGCGGCGCAGGGTGATGCGGGCGACCGTGGCTCCGGCCCTGACCCCGCGCGGCAGGAAGCTCCAGGCCTGGAGCTCGTTCGACAGGTCGATGATGCGTTCGTTGGCCTGGGGCAGGTCCATGGCCTCGCCGCGGATGTCCGCCACCACCGCCGAAGGCGACAGACCGCCCCGGTCGAGGATCCGGTCGGCGCGCACGGCGAGCGCGTCCGGGGTGTCCGGGAACCGCACACCGGCCGCGATCCGGCCCTCGACCCGCTCGCGCTCCGCAGCGGAGTCCTCGTATCGCTGCGCGGCCTCGGCTGTGGCCCGCTCGTGCAGTTCCTCGTTCGACCGGCCCGTCACGGACATGCCGTCCACCGTCCTGTTCTCGCTCTCGCCGTCCCCCTGAGCCAGTACGCCCCCCGCCACGGAGGTCCGCAACAGCAAAGCCCCCGCACGGCCGATGCCGTGCGGGGGCTTGAAGTGTGGGAGAGCGGCGCGCGTTACGAGGCCGTGGTCCCGGCCGGGCGGATCCAGAGACGCTGCCCTGTGGCGGCGGCCTGCTGAACGATGCGGTTGACGGAGGCGGCGTCCACGACGGTCGTGTCCACGGGCGTGCCGTCGACGTCGTCGAGGTGCATGATTTCGAAGCGCAAGGGCTTCTCCCTTCGTCTGGTCATCCTCCTGAGGAGAACTACTCGGTGGTCGGCCCACGGGGCAGCGGTGCCCGGTGTTCCGTATGGGTCAACAGCATGGGACGGTTGAAACATTCCCTACGCTAAGGAAATTTTTCGACCGGCTAATTACTGAGCCGTAAGGTTGTCGTTACGGGACCGACCGGGACCGGTTGTGTTCGCAGCGTGACCGCCGGGACAATGGAGGTGATGAACGACGACCTCGCGGCCCTGAGCGCCCGCATCGACCGCACCAACGAGCTGCTCCAGCGCATGCTCGCCGAGGTGGCGAAGACACCCTCGACCCATGCGATCTTCGTCGATGCCGGGTACCTGTACGCGGCCGCGGGACGTCTCGTCACCGGTACGGAGGACCGCCGGGCCTTCGATCTCGACGCCGAGGGCCTGATCGACGCGCTCATCGACACGGCCCGCACGATCTTCGCGGACAGCCGGCTGCTGCGGGTCTACTGGTACGACGGCGCCCGCCGCCGCATCCACACGGCGGAGCAGCAGAGCATCGCGGAACTGCCGGACGTCAAGGTGCGCCTGGGCAACCTGAACTCCAACAACCAGCAGAAGGGCGTCGATTCGCTCATCCGCACCGACCTGGAGTCCCTCGCCCGGCACCGCGCCATCAGCGACGCGGCCCTGCTCGGCGGCGACGAGGACCTGGTGTCGGCGGTGGAGGCGGCCCAGGGGTACGGCGCCCGCGTCCACCTCTGGGGCATCGAGGGCGCCGGAGGGCCGCAACCAGGCGGAGCCCCTCCTGTGGGAGGTCGACAGCCAGCGCACCTTCGACCTCGACTTCTTCAAGCCTTACGTCTCCCGCCGCACGGCCCCCGCCTACGAGACGGCCGCGGGCCGGCCCACCCGTGAGGACGTGCGGTTCGTGGGCGCGCAGATCGCGGCGAAGTGGCTGGCGGCGCGCGGCCGGGACACGCTGGTCGAGCTGCTGCCCGGCCACCCCTACCTGCCCGGCTCGGTGGACCAGGACCTGCTCGTGGAGGCGGAGGGCCTGTTGCAGTACTCACTGCGCGGCCAGGCGGACCTGCGGCGCGCACTGCGGGACGGCTTCTGGGAGCACCTCCAGACGCAGTACTAGGCCGGGCGGCCCTGGGAGACGTTGTCCCAGAAGTCGGCGAGGGAGTGGGCGGTCGGCAGGGGCTGGTCGGCGTTCGGGGAGTGCTCGGCTCCCGCGACGACCGTGCGGTGCGCGTTCAGCCGTACGGCCATGTCGTCGAGGATCGCCACCGGCCAGGTGTCGTCGTGCGCGCCCGACAGGACGTGGAACGGCAACGGTACGGCGGCGAGTTCGTCGACACGGTCCGGCTCGGTGCACAACTGACCTCCGGTCGCGAGAAGTTGGGCGGGGCTGTGGCCCAGCCAGCGGCGGCGCAACTGCTCAGCGTCGCCGAGGCCGCGAGCCGGTCCGCCGACCTCCTCCGGCGGTCCCATCGCCTGGATGGCCTCCCACACCGCCTCCATCGACCGCACGGCGAGCGCGTCCCGCAGCAGCTTCACGCGCTGCTGCTGGGAGACGGAGATCTCCGCC
The DNA here is from genome assembly GCF_030816955.1 of Streptomyces africanus. Lineage (NCBI taxonomy): Bacteria > Bacillati > Actinomycetota > Actinomycetes > Kitasatosporales > Streptomycetaceae > Streptomyces > Streptomyces africanus. Next base: position 5,780,338 of record NZ_JAUSYP010000001.1, read on the forward strand.
GGGCCGGACGAGACCAGGGTGAGGGAGAGGAAGGGGGAGTGGTCCAGCAGCACGGCCGCCCGCGCGATCTGCCCGCCGAGCGAGTGCCCGACGAGGTGTACGCACCCGCCGAGCGCCTCGGCCTGCGCGAGCACGTCCCGGGCCAGTTCCCGCTGGGCGTAGGCGGATTCGTCGTCCACGGGGCCGTCCGACTCGTGCTGCCCCCGCCCGTCCACGGCGACGACCCGGTACCCGCGCTCCGCGAGCGGCTCGTGGAGCAGCCTGAAGTCCTCCTTGCTGCCGGTGAACCCGGGCAGCATCAAGGCGACTCCCTTGGGCTCCGACCCCGCCTTCGACCCCGCCCCCGGCCCCGACTTCGGCGGCGAGTCGACGACGGCGAACTCGCCGCGGGTGGTGCGCAGGGGGTATGCGCGGGCGCCCGGGGGTGGAGTGAAGGTGGCTTGCTTGGTCACGGGGCGAGGGTAGCTGGTGGGGGTGGGGTGGCGGGCTGGTAGTGGGCTGGTGGTGGGGGAGCCGGTGGGTGGCGGCCGGCAAAGGGGCTGCGCGGGGCGGACCGCGCCAGGGGAATGCCGATGGCCCGGCCCCACACGCGGTGGGGCCGGGCCATCGAGGGAGTGTCAGCCCTCCGTGGGCTCCGCGGCGGCCGTGGCCTTGCGGGTGCGGCGGGCCTTCGGCTTCGCCTCGGCCGCGTCGCCCGCGACCTCGGCGGAGGCCGTGGCGGCCGCTGCCGACTTCCGCGTGCGACGCGGCTTGGCGGTCTCCGGCTCCTGCCCGGCCTGTGCCGGGATATCGGCGGGCTCGGTGACCTTGCGGGTGCGGCGGCGCGGCTTGGCTTCCGCGCCTTCGGCCGTGTCGGCGGCGGCTTCGGCCGCGGCGGCGGTCTTCCGCGTGCGGCGGGGCTTGGCCTCCGTGCCTTCGGCGGTGTCGGCATCCGCAGCCGCGGCGGCCGTCTTCCGCGTCCGGCGCGGCTTCGCCTCGGTCGCCTCGGCCGTGTCCACGCTCGCCTCGGCCTTGGCCGTCGCCTTGCGCGTACGCCGCGGCTTGGCCTCGGCGGACTCGGGCTCCTGCGCCGTCTGGGCCGGGATCCCGGCTGTGACGGCGTCGGCGGGCTCGGCGGCTTCGACGGCCTTGCGAGTGCGGCGGCGCGGCTTGGCTTCCGTGCCTTCGGCGGTGTCGACGGCGGCTTCAGCTGCTGCGGTTGTCTTCCGCATGCGGCGGGGCTTGGGCTCGGTGGCCTGTGCCTCGCCGGTGGTGCCCTCGACGCCCGTGGCGGCCTTGCGGGTACGCCTGGGCTTGGCCTCGGCGGTTTCGGCCGTGTCGACGGCGTCCTCCGCTGCGGCGGTCGCCTTGCGCGTGCGGCGCGGCTTGGCCTCCGTGGCCTCGGCCGGAGCGGCAGGGGCCTCCGACCCGGCAGCCGTCTTGCGGGTGCGACGCGGCTTCGTTTGCGTCGGCTCCGGTGCGGACTCGACGGTCCCCTCGGCCGTGTCGACCGCCTGCTCGGCCGCGGAGGAAGCCGTGGTCTTGCGGGTGCGGCGGCGCGGCCTGGCCGCAGGCGCCTCGGGCTGTTCGGTCACCGCGGCGGCCACGACCGACGCGGCATTTGCGTCCGCCTGTGCCGGGGTCTCCACTGCGGCCGAAGGCGTCACGGCGGCTTCCACCGCCGGCGTCTCCACCGGCGTCTCCGACCTGCGCGTACGGCGCCGGCGCGGCTTCGCCGCCTCCGTGCTCGTGCCCTCCGCCGTCGCCACGGCGTTCTCCGCCGGTGCGGACGCGGGGGACTCGACCGCCGTGACCGGCGCCGACTCGGCTGCCGGGGCGCCGCCGCGGGTCCGGCGACGGCGACGTGGGGTGCGCGGAGCCGTGACGGCCTCCGCCTCGGCGGAGCCGCCCGTGGCCGTGGTGCCCGCAGCGGTGGTGCCGACGGACTCCGGTGCGCCGTCCAGCGGCGTCCCGCCGCGCGTACGGCGGCGGCGTCGCGGCGTACGGGCCGACTGCTCACGGTCGGCCGACGGGGACTCGTCCCGGCCGTTGCGGCCACGGCCACCCCGGCCGCGCGGCCCCCGGCCGCCCGTCTCGCCCAGGTCCTCCAGCTCCTCCGCGTCCAGCCCGGCGCGCTTGCGCTCCGAGCGCGGCAGAACGCCCTTGGTGCCCTCGGGGATGCCGAGGTCGGCGTAGAGGTGCGGGGACGTGGAGTACGTCTCCGGCGGGTCGTTGAAGCCCAGGTCCAGCGCCTTGTTGATCAGCTGCCAGCGCGGGATGTCGTCCCAGTCGACGAGCGTGATCGCGATGCCCTTGGCGCCCGCGCGGCCCGTACGGCCGATGCGGTGCAGGTACGTCTTCTCGTCTTCCGGCGACTGGTAGTTGATGACGTGGGTGACGCCCTCGACGTCGATACCGCGGGCGGCGACGTCGGTGCAGACGAGGACGTCCACCTTGCCGTTGCGGAAGGCCCGCAGGGCCTGCTCGCGGGCGCCCTGGCCGAGGTCGCCGTGGACCGCGCCGGAGGCGAAGCCGCGCTGCTGGAGCTGGTCGGCGAGGTCCGCCGCCGTGCGCTTCGTACGGCAGAAGACCATGACCAGTCCCCGGCCGTCGGCCTGCAGGATGCGCGCGACCATCTCCGGCTTGTCCATGTTGTGCGCGCGGTAGATGTACTGCTTGGTGTTCGCGACCGTCTTGCCCGCGTCGTCCGGCGCCGTGGCGCTGATGTGCGTGGGCTGCGACATGTAGCGGCGGGCCAGTCCGATGACCGCGCCCGGCATGGTCGCCGAGAACAGCATCGTCTGGCGCCGGACCGGCAGCATGTTGATGATCTTCTCGACGTCGGGCAGGAAGCCCAGGTCGAGCATCTCGTCGGCCTCGTCGAGGACCAGGCACCTGACGTGCTTCAGGTTCAGCTTCTTCTGCCCGGCGAGGTCGAGCAGCCGGCCCGGGGTGCCGACGACCACGTCGACGCCCTTCTTCAGGGCCTCGACCTGGGGCTCGTAGGCCCGGCCGCCGTAGATCGCGAGGACACGCACGTTGCGCACCTTGCCCGCGGTCAGCAGGTCGTTGGTGACCTGCGTGCACAGCTCGCGCGTGGGGACGACGACGAGCGCCTGCGGGGCGTCGGTGAGGTCTTCGGGCTTGGCGCGTCCGGCCTCGACGTCGGCGGGGACGGTGACGCGCTCGAGGAGCGGGAGGCCGAAGCCCAGCGTCTTGCCGGTGCCGGTCTTGGCCTGGCCGATGACGTCCGCGCCCGAAAGGGCCACGGGAAGCGTCATCTCCTGGATGGGGAAGGCGGTGGTGATGCCGACGGCCTCCAGGGCCTCGGCGGTCTCGGGGAGGATTCCGAGCTCTCGGAACGTCGTAGTCAGGGTGCTGCCTCTTCTGTGTGGGCGGCGCGAGGCGAGCGCGGGGGTCTTGTCGGACCGTGCCGGGGACGTCGGCTGCCTACGGGCGGGCCGTAGAGCACGGGACCGCACCGACGCTCTAGCGCTCATGCCGCTGAGGGTGTCCCTCCGGCATCCGTACGCACTGTGCCGTATGGACGGGAGGGTCTGTCGGGTCGGAGCCGATCGGGCCACCGACCGGGCATCCTCATACGTGCGGCCTGTCGAGGTACGTCGACGTACCAGCAGGCGCATTACCACCATACCCCGGAATCCTGCACACGCGACGGCCGATTTGGTCACGTAGTCGTCGTCACACTGATTGACCAGGGCCTTACGCCTCCCGGCGGGCGGGCTATTGTGCGCTTCATGACGAGCTCTGACAAGCCTGAGAACGCCTCGGACACCACCGCCCCCCCGGCCGAACAGACCGGAATCGCCGCCCGGGACTGGGCGACGGCCTCCGCCGACCCGCAGTACCGCGCCGCGGTCGTGGACCTGCTCGGTGCGCTCGCGTACGGGGAACTGGCGGCGTTCGAGCGGCTCGCGGAGGACGCCAAGCTGGCGCCGACGCTGGAGGACAAGGCGGAGCTGGCGAAGATGGCGTCGGCCGAGTTCCACCACTTCGAGAGGCTGCGCGACCGGCTCGCCGAGATCGGGGAGGAGCCGACGCGGGCGATGGAGCCGTTCGTCGCGGCCTACGACGGGTTCCACAAGCAGACGGCCCCCTCGGACTGGCTGGAAGGCCTCGTCAAGGCCTACGTCGGCGACTCCATCGCCAGTGACTTCTACCGGGAGGTCGCGGCCCGGCTGGACTCCGACTCCCGCGGTCTGGTGCTGGCCGTGCTCGACGACACCGGGCACGGCGGCTTCGCCGTGGAGAAGGTGCGCGCCGCGATCGACGCGGACCCGCGGGTGGGCGGGCGGCTCGCGCTGTGGGCGCGGCGGCTGATGGGCGAGGCCCTGTCGCAGTCCCAGCGGGTGGTCGCCGACCGGGACGCGCTGTCGACCATGCTGGTGGGCGGCGTCGCGGACGGCTTCGACCTCGCCGAGGTCGGCAAGATGTTCTCCCGCATCACCGAGGCGCACACCAAGCGGATGGCTGCGCTGGGGTTGGCGGCGTAGCACTCCGCGCAGGGGCCCCGGTCGCGTTGCCGCTCCGCACAGGGGCCCCGGTCGCGTTGCGCTCCGCGCAGGGTGGTTCCGGTCGCCTGGCGTTCTGTGCAGGGTGGTCGCGGCCGGGGAGTGCTCCGCGCAGGGGGCGGTCGTGTGGGGCTTTGCGCAGGGCCCCGTCGTGTGGCGTTTCGCGCCGGGTGTTCCGGGCCTGGCGTTCCGCGCAGGGGCGTGCCGGCCGTGGAGTGCTCCGCGACAGTGCGGTCGCGGCTGCGGGCCGGTGTCGGCCGGGCGCGGGGTCCCGCGCCTCTGACCGCTTCGGCTACGCCGTCGCCGATCGTGCCGATCGTCGGCCTGGGCGGCCCGCGGGGCGCAGCAGCAGCGACAGTGAGGCCACCGAGACGATCACCGCGCCGAGCAGCACCACCAGCACGTGCCCGGTGTCCAGCGCACTGTGCATGACGAAGGCCCCGAAGAGGGCGCCCGCGACGCCGGTCGACAGGACCAGGGGGCGGGCCGGGAGCCGGTGCGCCAGGCGATGCGTGGCCGCCCATGACAGAGCCAGGCCGAGAATCCCGGAACTCAGCGCTTCCAGGAGCATGTCGAGGTCCCTCCCACATGGCCGGCTGCCCAAATCGGTCGTAGCCCGTCTTACCCCTGACCTGCGGAATCCAACCCACTTCTGTGGGTGAACCGTGCTCCATCCGTGGAGAAACCCGTGCGCCGTACGCGCAGAGGGAACGCGAAACGGGGCGGGTCGGCCGACAGCCACCCCGCCCCGTTCCACACATGCGCCTACAGAGCGCCGAAGCCCACCTTGCGCGGGGCCGGCTCGCCGATCTCGATGTACGCGAGACGGTCGGCCGGGACCAGGACCTTGCGGCCGTGCTCGTCCACGAGGGTCAGCAGCGGCGACTTCCCGGCCAGCGCCTCGGACACCGCCCGCTCGACCTCCTCGGCACTCTGACCGCTCTCCAGAACGATCTCGCGGGGCGCGTGCTGCACGCCGATCTTGACCTCCACGGCTATGTCCCTCCGACGGTCAGTGATGTGCGCGACCTTCCGCGCCGTACGCAGCACACATTAGCCCGGTGAGGGGACCGGCATGCTCCGCCCGAGAACGCCACGAGCGAACAACGGGCGGGAACAAAGCGGCCGTCAATGGTGCTGCTGGTCGGTTCCGTGCAGCGGGAAGCCCGCGATGCCGCGCCACGCCAGCGAGGCGAGCAGCTGTACGGCCTCGTCGCGCGGCACGCTGCGATCGCTGTGCAGCCAGGACCGGGCCACCACCTGGGCGAGGCCGCCCAGGCCCGAGGCGAGCAGCATCGACTCCGCGCGCGACAGGCCCGTGTCCTCGGCGATGACGTCGCGGATCGCCTCCGCGCACTCGGTGGTGACCTTGTCGACGCGCTCGCGCACGGCGGGCTCGTTCGTCAGGTCCGACTCGAAGACCAGGCGGAAGGCGCCGCCGTCGTCCTCGACGTACGCGAAGTAGGCGTCCATCGTCGCCCGCACGCGCTGCTTGTTGTCGGTCGTCGACGCCAGCGCGTTCCGTACGGCCTGGATGAGCGACTCGCAGTGCTGGTCCAGCAGCGCGAGATACAGGTCGAGCTTGCCCGGGAAGTGCTGGTAGAGCACCGGCTTGCTGACGCCGGCGCGCTCGGCGATGTCGTCCATCGCGGCCGCGTGATAGCCCTGGGCCACGAAGACCTCCTGGGCGGCGCCCAGAAGCTGGTTCCGTCGGGCACGGCGTGGCAGGCGTGTGCCCCGTGGGCGTACCGCCTCTGTCTGCTCGATGGCTGTCACGCCGCCTCCCAAAGTCGTCCACGTGCGGATCTGGCCGCGTCGCCATCGTACTTTTCAGTAACCGTGGTGTGCGCGGTGAGAGCGCAGAATTTCACGGACCGGACGGTTATGAAAGCGGTTGAGTACGTTTCAAACAGGGTCAGAGCGGGCAAAATGCGGCTCCTTTCCTGCTCGGTGCTGCTCCTCGTCGCCACCCGGCGGCATGCGTCACCGGTAGTCGTCCTCGTCGAGAGAGACGATCCGGGCCTGCTCCACCAGGTCGGCCTCATTGGCACGGTCCGGGTCGACACCGGTCAGCGGGTCGTCGCGGTTCGGCGCGACGTCCGTGTGCTGCTCGGCCGCGTCGACCTCGGGGGCCTCGACGTCGTACTCCGGCGTCTCCGGCACCTCCTCGGCCTCGAACGTCTCCGGGTCGGTGGGGTCTACGGCCATGCTGGGCTCCCTTCCTACGAACGTCCCTGGGGATGCAGGGGCCACACGCGGGTGCCCTGCCTACGAGCCTAGGAGACACCCGATCCGGACGCTATGCGATCCGCGTCCGGGACGTGACGCAGTGCGCATCTCGTTGACTGCTTCTGCTGTGCCCTGTCTTTCCCAGGTGCCTCCCCGTTCTCGGGTGTCTTTCCTTCCCCGCGCCTTCCCCGCGATCGCCTCATGTGCCCTTCTCACATGGCCGATTCTTGTGACGGCGAACACATGAGTCACTACGTGATCGTCTCGTAACATTGCCGCATGTCTTCGACCGAGCTGCCGTTCGTGCCGCCCGCCAATGTGCTGCCGAAAGTGGCGGCCGTCAGGGTCGCCGAGGGCGAGCGGCTCAGCTCGGTCGAGCTGCCCGGGATCACGCTGTCGGTGCGGTCGAGGCGCCCCGCGCGCCAGGGGCTGGCTCCCGCGCTCTACGTGCACGGACTCGGGGGTTCCTCGCAGAACTGGTCGGCGCTGATGCCGCTGCTGGACGACGTCGTCGACAGCGAGGCCCTCGACCTGCCGGGCTTCGGCGACTCCCCGCCGCCGGACGACGGCGACTACTCGGTCATGGGGCACGCGCGCGCGGTCATCCGGTACCTCGACGCCACGGGGCGCGGTCCCGTGCACCTGTTCGGGAACTCGCTCGGTGGCGCCATCACCACCCGTGTCGCCGCGGTACGGCCCGATCTGGTCCGTACGCTCACGCTCGTGTCGCCCGCTCTGCCCGAAATCCGCGTACAGCGCACCGCCGTGCCCACAGCGCTGCTGGCGGTGCCCGGTGTCGCCCCGCTCTTCACCCGGCTGACCCGGGAGTGGACGGTGGAGCAGCGCGTCCGCGGCGTGCTGGCGCTGTGTTACGGGGATCCGGGACGGGTGACGCCGGAAGGATTCAGCAACGCGGTTCACGAGATGGAGCGGCGGCTGCGGCTGCCATACTTCTGGGACGCCATGACACGTTCCGCGCGCGGGATCGTCAATGCGTACACGCTGGGCGGCCAGCAGGGACTGTGGCGCCAGGCCGAACGCGTTCTCGCGCCGACCCTCCTCGTCTACGGTGGCCGTGACCAACTCGTGGGCTTCCGGATGGCGCAGAAGGCCGCCCGGGCGTATCGCGACTCGCGGCTGGTGACGTTGCCGGACGCGGGGCACGTGGCCATGATGGAGTACCCGGAGACGGTGGCCATGGCGTTTCGTGAACTCCTCGAAGACGCCGGGGAATCGGGCGAACGGCGAGCGAAGCGGGCTCGCGAGGACAAGGCCGTCGACGAAACGGGCACCGACGAGAGCATGGGGGGCTGAGGCGCGACGTGGGACGCCACAGCCGCCGTGGGCCGGTCGCCAAGGGCGACACCGCGGACACAACCGAAGTACGGGACGGCCGGGCCGGGGCGGGGCAGGGGCCGGGCCAGGCGGCGGACACGAACCGGGGAGGCCGGACGGCTCCGCCCCGGGCCGCGTCGCAGGGCGCCTGGCCGCCGCCGGGTGCGGCACCGCGCCGGACACCGGGGCCTCGGCCCGCGACGGTGGACGGGGCGTCTGCGGACGGGACGTTTTCGTACGGGGCGTCCGCGCACGGGCCGCCTTCGCAAGGAACGCTTTCGCAAGGAACGTCTGCGCATGGGGCGCCTGCGCCCGGGATGCCGCGGCTTCCGGACGGCTGGCTGCCGGACGGCACGCCCGTGCACGGCGCTCCGCGCCTGCCCGACGGCACGCCCGCGCGCGGGCTGCCGCGGTTCCCTGACGGCACGCCGGCGCGGGGCGTTCCGAGGCTGCCCGAGGGGACTCCGCCGCAGGGCGGCGGCCCACGGCTTCCTGACGGCACGCCGGCGCACGGCTTCCCCCAAGTCCGGGGAGGGCATCCCGAGCAGCGGGAAGCCGGGGGTGGCTGGGGTGAGTTGAGGGGCAGTGGTGGCACTCCCATACCGCGGCAGCGACGGGCCCCCGGGCCCGGGCCGCGGCAGGAGTATCTCAACGCCTTCGACGAGGAGGACGACGTCTTCGCACCCCGTACGCCCGCCTCCGCACACGCGGCGGACGCCTACGCCTCCGGCTCGGACAGGAAGGCCGGCGCCCTGGCCGGCATCCGCTCCGACGATGACGATGACGACGACATGACGCCCACCGGCACGCCCGCCCCGGTCAAGGGCGCCAAGGGCCGTACCTTCACCGGCATCGCGGCCGCCGCCGTCACCACCGTGCTGGCCGTGATCGTCGCCGGTCAGGTCACCGACGAGCCCGGTGGCTCCGGCGCGCAGTCGCAGTCCGCCCCCGACCAGGCCCGCGACCTCCGGGACTCCCCGTCGCGCGCGGACGGGCGGGCGCCCGTGCCGGCCCCCGGCGCGAAGTCGCTGACGTACGACGAGAAGATGGGCAGGACGTACCCGCTCGGCGCCAAGCTCAAGGGCTCGGGGAAGTTCGACGCCGTGCCCGGCATCGCCGAGGCGCCGGGTACGGGGCAGAAGTTCACCTATCGCGTGGACGTGGAGCAGGGGCTCGGGCTCGACGGCGCGCTGTTCGCCGAGGCCGTGCAGAAGACGCTCAACGACCAGCGCAGCTGGGCCCACAACGGCGCGCGTACCTTCGAGCGGATCTACTCCGGCAAGCCCGACTTCGTGATCACGCTCGCCAGCCCCGGCACGACCGCCGACTGGTGCGCCAAGTCCGGTCTGGACACCACCGTGGACAACGTCTCCTGCGACTCGGCCGCCACCGAGCGCGTGATGATCAACGCCTATCGATGGGCGCAGGGCTCGGAGACGTACGGCGACAAGATCCACGCCTACCGGCAGATGCTGATCAACCACGAGGTCGGCCACCGCCTCGGCTACGGCCACGTCACCTGCGACAAGGACGGCGGTCTCGCCCCGGTCATGCAGCAGCAGACCAAGTTCCTCGACCACGACGGCATCCACTGCCGCGCCAACCCCTGGCCGTACCCCGGGAGTTGACAGGCGCCCCCGGCGATGTGGCGCGGCTCGCGTTGACATGCTCGGAAAGTTCGTTCATATTTCTGGGCATGTCGTCCCGTCACGCCTCCGTTCGCGCCGCCATCGAGCTGGCGCTCATCGGTGTGACCTCGCTCTGCGTGGCCGACATCCACTGTTGCTGACGCCCGCCCCAGGCGCGCGTCGCGAACTCTCCCCTTCTCCGTGAGCCCGTCACGTTCTCAGTGACCCTGTCACGGTTTCTTCGACGACCCGGCGCCGGGCAGACGTGTGTTCAGCTTCGTCTCACCCTTCGTCACTTCGTCTCGCGATCCGAGACGTCATCCGAGAGGTCGTCATTCCGATGCGCCAACCGTCCGTCACAGCGCGCCGCGTGGCCGCGGCATCCGTCAGCCTGGTCCTGGCCGCGGGTGCCGCCGCCTGCGGCCCGAAGGACAACGATGCCAAGGGCGCCGGCGGCGACTCCACGCCCCACAAGGGCGGCACCCTCACCGTCCTGAACGCCGACGCCCAGCAGGACTTCGACCCGGCGCGTCTGTACACCTCAGGCGGCGGCAACGTCCCGTCCCTGGTCTTCCGCACGCTCACCACCCGCAACCGCGAGAACGGCGCCGCCGGCACCGAGGTCGTCCCCGACCTCGCCACCGACACCGGGCGCCCCAGCAAGGGCGCGACGGTGTGGACGTACACCCTGAAGAAGGGGCTCACGTACGAGGACGGCACGCCGATCACCTCGGCCGACATCAAGTACGGCATCGAGCGCTCCTTCGCCCCCGAGCTCTCCGGCGGCGCCCCCTACCTGCGGGACTGGCTGGTCGGGGCCGCCGGCTACCAGGGTCCGTACAAGGACAAGAAGGGCCTCGACGCGATCGAGACGCCGGACGAGCGGACCATCGTCTTCCACCTGAACAAGCCCGAGGGCGAGTTCCCGTACCTCGCCACACAGACGCAGTTCACGCCCGTCCCGAAGAGCAAGGACACGGGCACGAAGTACGAGGAGCACCCGGTCTCGTCCGGGCCGTACCGGGTGGTGCGGAACGAGAACGACGGTGAGCGGCTGGTCCTGGAGCGCAACACCCACTGGTCCGCCTCGACCGACGCCGAACGCAAGGCCTACCCGGACAGGATCGACGTACGGTCCGGGCTCGACTCGTCCGTGATCAACCAGCGGCTGTCCGCGTCCCGGGGAGCGGACGCCGCCGCCGTCACCACGGACACCAACCTGGGCCCTGCCGAGCTGGCCAAGGTCACCGGCGACAAGGACCTCGCCTCCCGCGTCGGCACCGGGCACTTCGGCTACACCAACTACCTCGCGTTCAACCCGGCCGTCAAGCCGTTCAACGACGTCAAGGTGCGGCAGGCGATCTCGTACGCCATCGACCGGTCGTCCGTGGTCAACGCCGCGGGCGGGTCCGCGCTGGCCGAGCCCGCCACCACGTTCCTGCCGGACCAGAAGTCCTTCGGGTACACGCCGTACGACCTTCTTCCCGGCGAGCAAGAGCGGCGACCCGGCCAAGGCCAGGCAGCTGCTGAAGGAGGCCGGCCACCCGAACGGGCTCACCGTCACGCTGACGCACTCCAACGCCAAGGACTTCGAGACCAGCCCGGAGATCGCGACCGCCGTCCAGGACGCGCTGAAGAAGGCCGGCATCACGGTCAAGCTCCAGGGTCTGGAGGAGAACGACTACTCCGACAAGATCCACGACGTGAAGACCGAGCCGGGCTTCTTCCTCGCCCACTGGGGCGCCGACTGGCCCTCCGGCGGTCCGTTCCTCGCCCCGATCTTCGACGGCCGCCAGATCGTCAAGGACGGTGCGAACTTCAACACGGGCCTGCTGAACGACAAGTCGGTCAATGCCGAGATTGACGCGATCAACAAGTTGACGGATCTTGACCAGGCCGCCAAGAGGTGGGGTGCACTGGACAAGAAGATCGGCGAGAAGGCCCTGACCGTCCCGCTGTTCCACCCCGTCTACAAGCGCCTGTACGGCGAGGACGTGAAGAACATCGTGATCAGCGACTGGACCGGGGTGCTGGACATCTCGCAGGTCGCGGTGAAGTGACGTCGTGAGCGAGGCACTTCTCGCCGCCGAGGCGGCCGTGACGGACACCTCCGTCCCGGCCGCCTCGGGGGCCCGTCAGTTCTGGCGGCGGCTGCGCACGCAGCGAGCCGCCCTCGTCGCGGCCTCAGTCGTCGCGCTGCTCGTCCTGGTCGCGCTCGCCGCGCCGCTGCTCACCGCCGTCGAGGGCCAGGACCCGACCACCTACCACCCCTCCCTGGTGGACTCCGCGCGCGGAGGCGTGCCCATCGGGTCCCTCGGGGGAGCGAGCGCCGACCATTGGTTCGGCGTCGAACCGCAGACCGGCCGGGACCTGTTCGCGCGGCTCGTGTACGGCGCACGCGTGTCCCTGGGCGTCGCCCTGGCCGCGACCGTCGTGCAGGTCACCATCGGGGTCACCCTGGGCGTCGCCGCCGCGCTCGGGAAGCGCTGGGTTGATCAACTGTTGAGCCGGTTCACGGACATCATCGTTGCCATGCCGCTCATGATCATGTCGTTGGCGCTGCTCGCGATCGTGCCGTCGAGCTTTCCGCGGCCCGTGCTCGTCGCGCTCGTCGTCGGCCTGATCGGCTGGGGCAACATCGCCCGGATCGTGCGCGCGCAGACGCTCACCCTCAAGGAACTCGATCACGTCTCCGCCGCCCGGCTCAGCGGCTGGGGCACCTGGAGCATCGCCCGCCGCGAACTCCTGCCCGGTATCGCCGCGCCCGTCATCACGTACGCCGCGCTGCTCGTACCGACGAACATCACCGTCGAGGCCGCGCTGTCCTTCCTCGGTGTCGGGGTGAAGCCGCCGACGCCCTCCTGGGGGCAGATGCTCACCGCCGCCGACGTCTGGTACCAGGCCGCCCCGCAGTATCTGCTGCTGCCCGCGGGCGCGCTGTTCGTCACCGTGCTGGCGCTCACCGTCCTCGGTGACGGTGTCCGCACCGCGCTCGACCCGCGCGCGGCCTCACGGCTGCGGATCGGGACGGGGCGGAAGAGGGAGTCGAAGACCACCGAAGGAGGCGCGGCATGAGCGGATTCCCCGGGTTCGTGCTGCGCCGGGCCGTCGGCGCCGTGGTCACGCTGCTCGCCATCTCGGTGATCGTCTACGTCGTCTTCTACGTGACCCCCGGCAACGTCGCCCAGATCACCTGCGGCCCGCGCTGCTCACCGGAACAGGTGCACCAGGTCGCCCGGCAACTGAACCTGGACGACCCGCTGTTCCTGCGGTACTGGCACTTCCTCCAGGGCCTCGTCGCCGGCCAGGACTACTCGACGGGTACGTCCGTGCAGCACTGCTCCGCGCCCTGCTTCGGCCTGTCGTACCAGAGCGACCAGCAGGTCACGCAGCTGATCTGGACGAAGCTGCCGGTCAGTCTGTCCCTGGTGTCGGGCGCGATGGTGCTCTGGCTGCTCCTCGGCGTCGGGACCGGTGTGCTCTCCGCCTGGCGGCGCGGCCGGTTCTCCGAGCGGGTGCTGACCGGCGTCACCCTCGCCGGCACGGCCACCCCGGTCTTCGTGATCGGGCTGGTGCTGGTGATCGTCGTCTGCGGGGAACTGCGGCTGCTGCCCTTCCCGCAGTACGTCGCGCTCACCGACGACCCCGAGCAGTGGGCGTGGAACCTGCTGCTTCCCTGGCTGTCGCTGGCCCTCATCGAGGCCGCCGCGTTCGCCCGGCTGACCCGGGCCTCGATGCTGGAGACCCTGGCCGAGGACCACATCCGCACCTTCCGCGCGTACGGCGTCGGCGAACGGTCGATCGTCGGGCGGCACGCGCTGCGCGGGGCGTTCGCGCCGGTCATCGCGCTCAACGCCAACAACGTCGGCTCCGCGATCGGCGGCGCGGTGCTCACCGAGACGCTGTTCGGCCTGCCCGGCATCGGACAGGAACTCGTCCATGCCGTCAATGTGGTCGACCTGCCGGTCGTGGTCGGCATGGTCCTGGTCATCGGGTTCTTCGTGGTCCTCGCCAACGCCGTCGCGGACGTGCTGTACGCGGTGGCCGACCGACGGGTGGTGCTGACATGAGCCTGGTCGAAGTGACCGGCCTCTCCGTGGACTTCGGCGAGCTGCGGGCCGTCGACGGCCTCTCCTTCCGGCTGGAACAGGGCGCCGCCCTGGCCCTCGTCGGCGAGTCCGGCTCCGGCAAGTCGACCGTGGCGTCCGCATTGCTCGGCCTGCACCACGGCACGGGAGCGCGGGTCGGGGGCTCGGTCCGGGTGGCCGGCACCGACGTACAGCGGGCCTCCGACGAGGAACTGCGGCGGCTGCGCGGCGGGCAGGCCGCGATGGTGTTCCAGGATCCGCTGTCCTCCCTCGATCCGTACTACGCGATCGGGGACCAGATCGCCGAGGTGTACCGCGTCCACGCGCGTGTGTCCCGGCGGGCGGCACGCGCGCGTGCGGTGGAGGTCCTCGACCGGGTGGGCATCGCGGACGCGGCCCGGCGGTCGCGTTCCCGGCCGCACGAGTTCAGCGGCGGCATGCGCCAGCGCGCCCTGATCGCCATGGCACTGGCCTGCGAACCCCGTCTGCTGATCGCCGACGAGCCGACGACCGCCCTCGACGTCACCGTCCAGGCCCAGGTCCTCGACCTGCTGCACACGCTGCGCGAGGAGACGGGCATGGGCCTGCTGCTCGTCACGCACGACGTGGGGGTCGCCGCCGAGAGCGTCGACGAGGTGCTGGTGATGCGGCACGGGCGGGCGGTCGAGCGCGGCCCGGTGTCCCGCGTGCTGGGCGCACCGGCCCAGCCGTACACCCGGGAGCTGCTGGCCGCGGTCCCGCGGCTGGACGCGCCGACGGCCGGCTCGACGGCCCCACAGGAGGCCGTCCTGGAGGAGGCCGTCCTGGAGGCCACCGGCCTTCGGCGCGAGTTCGGGCGGGGGAAGCGGGCGTTCACGGCCGTGCGGGACGTGTCGCTGACCCTGCACCGCGGCGAGACCCTCGGCATCGTCGGCGAGAGCGGCAGCGGCAAGACCACCCTGGGGCGGATGCTCGTCGGGCTGCTGGAACCGACGGCGGGGGAGGTCCGGTACGAAGGCCGCCCGCACACCGGCGTGAACCCGGCCGTGCAGATGGTCTTCCAGGACCCCGTCTCCTCCCTCAACCCCCGCCGCAGCGTGGGCGAGTCCATTGCCGACCCGCTGCGCGCGCGGGGTGAGCGGGACGAGGGGCGCATCCAGGCGCGCGTGGCGGAACTGCTGGAGCGCGTGGGGCTCGAAGGTGCCCACTACGATCGCTACCCGCACGAGTTCAGCGGCGGGCAGCGCCAACGCGTCGGGATCGCCCGGGCGCTCGCGGCCGACCCACGCGTCATCGTCTGCGACGAGCCGGTGTCGGCCCTCGACGTCACCACCCAGGCGCACGTGGTCGCCCTGCTGGGCGAGCTGCAACGCGAACTCGGCCTCGCACTGGTCTTCGTCGCGCACGACCTGGCCGTCGTACGGCAGGTCAGCGACCGGGTCGCGGTGATGCGGCAGGGCAGGATCGTCGAGGAAGGGCCCGTCGACGAGGTGTACGGGGCGCCGCAGGACCCGTACACCAGGCAGCTGCTGGCCGCCGTACCGGCGCTCGACCCGGAGGCCGCCGCGCTACGCCGGGCCGAGCGGCGGGAGTTGGCCGCAGCATGACGATCCGTGTCCGGTTGATCTCCTAGCGCGACGGAACGCGATCCGCACGGGAAAGTTACGACCGTTCACCCCTTTTGGTGGCGCGACGGACAACCGTCCGTCGCGCCACCGCCTTGTCCGCATACGTTCGTCCCGCTGCGAGCCGCCGGACAACGGCGGCTCCTGATACGGGAGATCGGGGGTGCACTCGTGCGCATCGGACTGCTTACGGAGGGTGGCTATCCGTACGTGAGCGGTGACGCCAGGCTCTGGTGCGACCGGCTGGTGCGCGGGCTCGGACAGCACGAGTTCGACGTCTACGCGCTCAGCCGCAGCCGGCACCAGGAGGACGAGGGCTGGAGCCCGCTGCCGCCCAACGTCCGCAGGGTGCGCACCGCACCGATGTGGACGGCCGAGGACGACGAGGTGGTCCTGGGCCGCCGCGCGCGCCGGCGGTTCACCGAGTGCTTCGGCGAACTGGCGGCCGTGCTGAGCGGGGCGTCCGGGGGTGCGCCGGCCATCTCCAAGGGGTCTTCCGCGGGAACGTCGGGCGCCGCCAACGGGCCTTCCGAGGGTGTGTCGAGTCCAGAGGCGGACCGTTTCGCCAACGCTCTGTACGGGCTCGCCGAACTCGCCCGCGAGACCGGCGGCCTGGTGGGAGCCCTCCGCTCCGAGACCGCCGTGCGCACACTGGAACGCGCCTGTCGTGCGCCCGGCGCCCACCGCACGGCGCGCGAGGCCCGCGTACCGGATCTGCTCGCCGTGGCCGCACACCTGGAACGCGCCCTGCGCCCCCTTTCCCTCGACTGGTACGAGGACGACGGACTCGGCGCGGTCGACCTCTGCCACGCCGCGTCCGGCGGCCCGGCCGCCCTGCCGGGCCTGCTCGCCCGCCACTTCACCGGCGTCCCCCTGCTGGTCACCGAGTACGGCGTGCGTCTGCGCAGCCACTACCTCACCGCCCCGGACGCCGCACCCGCCGTACGGTCCCTGCTGGCGGCCTTCCACGGCCGGCTCGCGGCCGAGGCCTACGGCCGGGCCGAGATCGTCACGGCCGGCAACACGCACGCCCGCCGCTGGCAGGAGCGCTGCGGCGCCGACCGCGAGAAGCTCCGCACGGTCTACCCCGGCATGGACGCCCGGCCCTTCGCCGAGGTCGGCGAATCCCCCGAGTGCGCCGACCCGGACACCCTCGTCTGGGTCGGACGCGTCGAGCCCGCCAAGGACCTGGTCTCGCTGCTGCACGCCTTCGCGGAGATCCGCAAGCGGCAGCCGAAGACCCGCCTGCGCATCGTCGGAGCGCCCGCCGGTGCCGAGGGCACGGCCTACCTCGGCCACTGCCGGACCCTGGCCGCCCAGCTCTTCCCCGACGAAGCCGACGGCCCGCACGCCACCGGCGACAACCCGGTCTCCTTCGAGGAGATCGGCGGGCCCGAACTCCCGGCCGTCGCCGATGCCTACGCCTCGGGCGCCGTGACCGTCCTCTCCAGCGTCGTCGAGGGCTTCCCGATCAGCCTCGTCGAGGCCATGCTCTGCGGACGCGTGACCGTGTCGACCGACGTCGGCGCGGTCGTGGAGGTCATCGGCGGCACCGGGCTCGTCGTACCGCCGCGCAACCCGCGGGCGCTCGCCGAGGCGTGCGTGGCGCTGCTGCGCGACCCCGCACGCCGTGCGCGCCTGGGTGCCGCCGCCCGCGCCCGTGCCCTCGAACTGTTCACGGTCGAGCAGAACATCGAGGCATTTCACGGCATTTACCTGGAGATCGTCTCGCGCGCCCCGATCCGCCGTGTGGTCCTCGACGAAGCGGGAGCGCCGCTGCCCTTCGCGGTACCCGCCGAGGACCACGTCCCGATCCGCTGGGCCGCCCCGTCACCCAGCCTCGTCGTCCGCGGCGGACCCGGCTGGGCGACGGCCAGACCCGTACGCGCCACCACTCCCGTCCCCGCCACCGCCCCGGAGGGAGCACGATGAGCGGCTTGGGCGAACTGGGCCGCCCGGAGACCCCGGCCGGCCCGGGAGCACCCGGGGCGCGGGGGGCCGCCCGCCCGGAGCAGGCGCCGAGCCCCGCGACCACGTCCCCACCCGCCCCGGAGACGGCCGCCGACCGCGAGCCCGCCGCCCCGCGCCGCGGTGCCGCCGACCCCGTGAAGGCGCTGATGCACCGTCACCGGGAGCTGTGCGAACGAGCGGTGGACCCCCTGGAGATCGCGGCAGGCCTGGAGGCGCACGGCATCACCGACCGGACCGCCACCCGCTTCCGCCACCGGGACGTCTTCTCCCTCGCGGAGGAGATGTACGCGCGGGCCTCCCGGGGCGGGGACGCACCCCCGTCCGCCGCACCCGCCGCTCCACGGGCCCGCGCCGACTGGGCCCTGCTGACGCTCCTGCCGGGCACGCTGTGCGCCGCCGCCGTGGCCGCCGTGCACCTCACCCACGGCCAGTCGCGCCTGTTCGCCGCGGCAGCAGGCACCCTCGCCGTGGCCCTGGCCCTCCGCGCGGCCCTGCGCCGAGGCCCGCTGAGCAGACCCGACCGCACAGCCCCCGGCAGAGCCACGACCTGGACCACCTGGCTCGTCGCCTACGCCCTCCTGGGCAACGGGCTGCTCGACGGCGCCGTCGCCGGAGGCCCCGACAGCCTGCCCACCGGCGCGGCCGACGGCCCCTGGCCCCTCACCGCCGCCCCCGTCCTGGCCCTCGCCCTGGCCTGCGCGCCCGCCGCCTGGACCGCCCACCTCTTCACCGCGCGTGCACGCCGCAAGCTCGCGGCCAGCCGCGGCCTGGAGGACTTCGCCGCCGCGGTACGACCGCTCCTGCTCGGCATCTTCGCCCTCTTCCTGGGCGCCCTGGCGGTCCTGCTCACCGTCTGCGCCGCAGTCCTCGACGAGCCCGCTCCTTACGCCGAGACCCTCACCCTGGGCGCCCTCCTCTTCCTGGCCCGTCTCCTCACCGCCCACGGTTTCGCCTACGCCCCGGCCGTGGTCCTCACCGCCACGGCCACGCTCCAAGCGGCCGCCCTCGCCGCGGTCTTCACCTCCCGTCTTCCCGGTTGCGGCTTCGTGGCCGCCCCCGTCGAAACCCTCGTCACCACCTGGGGCGCCGGCACCGTCCCCGCGCTGGCCTGCGGCGTGGCGGCCCTGGCCCTCCTGGTCCACGCGACCCGCAAGCTGACCAGGGCTTCGGCCCACGCACCGCCGGAACCCTCCCGGTGACCGCCGCTGCCACGGGCCCCGCCGGCGCCGGCAGCACCCGCAGATCCCTCCCTTCCGACTCCCTCCCCGTCTCAAGGAGAACCCGCATGACCACCCGCCCAGCAGCCCCGACCGTCCCGGGAGCCGCGCGATGAGAGTCCTGCTGATCGGAGCCAACGGCTACATCGGCCGCTTCGTCGCCGACCGCCTGCTCGCCGACCCGGCCGTGCAGCTCACCGCCCTCGGCCGGGGCGACGACGCCGACGTCCGCTTCGACCTCGCGTCCGGCAGCCCCGGCGCCCTCACCCGCTTCCTCGACGCGGTCCACCCGGGCGTCGTCGTCAACTGCGCAGGCGCCACCCGGGGCGGTGCCCGCGAGCTCACCCGCCACAACACCGTCGCCGTGGCCACCGTCTGCGAGGCCTTGCGCCGCAGCGGTTGCGGTGCCCGTCTGGTGCAGATCGGGTGCAGCGCCGAATACGGACCCAGCCAGCCCGGCTCCTCCACGGCGGAGGACGCCGTCCCCCGGCCCGGCGGCCCGTACGGCGTCAGCAAACTCGCCGCCACCGAACTCGTCCTCGGCTCCGGCCTGGACGCCGTCGTCCTGCGCGTCTTCTCACCGGCCGGGCCCGGCACCCCGGCCGGCTCCCCGCTGGGCCGGCTCGCCGAGGCCATGCGCCGCGCCATGCAGTCCGGCGACGGCGAGCTGAAACTCGGCGGCCTCGGCGCGCAGCGCGACTTCGTCGACGTCCGGGACGTGGCCCGGGCCGTGCACGCCGCCTCGCTCTCCGCCGCGCAGGGTGTCATCAACATCGGCTCGGGACGCGCCGTCCGCCTGCGCGACGCCGCCGCGGTCCTCGCCCGCGTGGCCGGATACGGCGGCGCCCTCCACGAACTCGACGGCCCTCCCGGTGCCCTGCGCTCGGCCATCGGCCACCCCCGCCCCGACCCGGACCACGCCCCTCCGGTCGCGTACCCGTACCCGGACGGCTGCGGCAGCTGGCAGCAGGCCGATGTGCGCACCGCCCGCGACCGGCTCGGCTGGCGCCCCCGGATCGGACTCGAGGAGTCCCTCGCCGACATCTGGATGGAGGCGGCATGCCGCATCTGACCAGCACCCGGCCACGCACCTCCGGCACGGAACTCCGCTCCGGCGTCGGCGTCCCCGGCTACGCGCACCCCCTCCTCGCCCCCACCGAGTGGGGCGAACTCACCCGCCCCGGCACCCCGCTGCACTGGGTGGTGCTCAACGTGGCCGACGGTCCCGGCACCCGCCCCGACCCGCACTGCCTGGAGGCCGCCGGCCGCCTGCGCAACGCGGGCATCCGCGTCCTCGGCCGTCTCGACACCCGGTACGGCACCCGGAACTTCGGGGAGCTGATCTCCGACGCCCACCGGTTCGTCGACTGGTACCAGGTCGACGGCTTCCTCCTGGACCGCTGCCCGGCGGACCACGCCGGGCTGCCCGAGGTGCGCCGCACGGTCGCCACGCTCCGCGTGATCCGTGACGAGGCCCACATCGTCCTCGACCACGGCATCCACCCGCACCCGGCCTACGCCCAGCTCGCCGACCAGCTGGTCACCTTCTCCGGCCCGTGGAGCGACTACCGCTGGTCCCAGGTGGCCGAGTGGACCACCGACCATCCGCCCGAGCGCTTCTGCCACTTTGTCCACGGAGTGCCCCGCCCGCACCTGGAGGAGGCGCTGCGCATCGCCCGCCGACAGGGCGCCTCGACGATCTGGTTCACCGACCACACCGACCACACCGATCACGGCGGCCGCACCGATCCCTGGGAGACCATGCCCGGCTACTGGGACGACATCGTCTCGCTGGTCGGAACAGGTGTCTCGGAATGAAAAAGCGCATGGCACTGTTACGGGGAGAACAACCGTAGTGATTGACCGACCAACGGAGTCCCCGTGTCGCTGCCACCCCTGGTCGAGCCGGCTTCCGAGCTCACCGTAGACGAGGTCCGCAGGTACTCCCGCCACCTGATCATCCCCGACGTCGGGATGGACGGGCAGAAGCGGCTGAAGAACGCCAAGGTGCTGTGTGTGGGCGCCGGCGGCCTGGGCTCGCCGGCGCTGATGTACCTGGCCGCCGCGGGCGTCGGGACCCTCGGCATCGTGGAGTTCGACGAGGTCGACGAGTCGAACCTGCAGCGCCAGATCATCCACAGCCAGGCCGACATCGGCCGCCCCAAGGCGGAGTCCGCCCGTGACAGCGTCAAGGGCATCAACCCGTACGTGAACGTGATCCTTCACGAGGAGCGGCTCGAGGCCGACAACGTGATGGAGATCTTCAGCCAGTACGACCTGATCGTCGACGGCACGGACAACTTCGCGACCCGCTACCTGGTCAACGACGCCTGCGTGCTGCTCAACAAGCCGTACGTGTGGGGGTCGATCTACCGCTTCGACGGCCAGGCCTCCGTCTTCTGGTCCGAGCACGGCCCCTGCTACCGCTGCCTGTACCCGGAGCCCCCGCCCCCCGGCATGGTCCCCTCCTGCGCCGAGGGCGGCGTCCTGGGCGTGCTGTGCGCGTCCATCGGCTCCATCCAGGTCAACGAGGCCATCAAGCTGCTCGCCGGCATCGGTGAGCCGCTGGTCGGCCGGCTGATGATCTACGACGCCCTGGAGATGCAGTACCGCCAGGTCAAGGTCCGCAAGGACCCGGACTGCGCGGTCTGCGGCGAGAACCCGACCGTCACCGAGCTCATCGACTACGAGGCCTTCTGCGGCGTCGTGTCCGAGGAGGCCCAGGCGGCGGCCGCCGACTCCACGATCACTCCCAAGCAGCTCAAGGAGTGGATCGACGACGGCGAGAGCATCGACATCATCGACGTCCGCGAGCCGAACGAGTACGAGATCGTCTCCATCCCGGGCGCCCGGCTGATCCCGAAGAACGAG
Organism: Streptomyces africanus; assembly: GCF_030816955.1. Taxonomy (NCBI): domain Bacteria; kingdom Bacillati; phylum Actinomycetota; class Actinomycetes; order Kitasatosporales; family Streptomycetaceae; genus Streptomyces; species Streptomyces africanus. The sequence goes on from NZ_JAUSYP010000001.1 coordinate 5,801,792, forward strand.
TTCCTCATGGGCACCGCCCTGGAGAGCCTCCCGCAGGACAAGAAGATCGTCCTGCACTGCAAGACGGGTGTCCGCAGTGCGGAAGTCCTCGCGGTCCTGAAGTCCGCGGGCTTCTCGGACGCGGTCCACGTCGGCGGCGGCGTGATCGGCTGGGTCAACCAGATCGAGCCGGACAAGCCGGTGTACTGACCGGACGCGCCGGCATACCGAGCCGTATCCGGCCTCCCTTCGCGAACGGCGGGGGCTTCGCGCACCACGGGTGCCCGGAGCCCCCGCCGTCGTCATGAGCAGACCTTGCCGTCCTTCGGCACCGAACCGTCCAGCAGATACGCGTCCACCGTGGAGTCGACACAGTCGCTGCCACTGCCGTACGCGCCATGTCCCTCGCCCCGCCAGGTGAGCATCACTCCGACGCCCTTGCCCAGCTCGTCGGCCATCCTCCGGGCGCCCTCGTACGGGGTGGCCGGGTCGCCGGTGTTGCCCACCACCAGGACCGGTGCCGCGCCGGGGGCGCTCACCTCCGGGGTGTCGTGCTGTCCGGGCACCGGCCAGTCGTGGCACCAGCCGGCCGTGTCCCAGCCGAGGAACGTCCCGAAGACCGGCGAGATCTTCTCGAACTGAGGCAGCAGCTTCCTGGTGGTCGCCGCGGTCGGCCGCTGCCTGTCGTCCAGGCACGATATGACTCGTTGGGCGTGGGTCGTCGTGCCGTAGCGTCCCGACGGGTCCCGTTCGTTGTAGCGGTCGGCGAGGGTCAGCAGCTCCGAGCCGTCTCCCCGTTCGGCCGCGTCGAGGGCGCTGGTCAGCGTGGGCCAGCTGTCCCTGCTGTACAGCGGCAGGATGATGCCGGTGACCGCGAGCGTCTGCGTCAGCTTCCGCCCGGGCGTGCCCGCCGGCAGGGGCCGGGCGTCGATCCGCCGCAGCAGGTCCGCGATCTTCCGCGAGCCCTCCGCCGGGTCCTGGCCCGTGGACTTCAGGTAGCCGTTCAGCGCGCGCTGGAAGCCCCTGGCCTGGTTCCGGGCGTGCCCCACCGCGTCGGCGCCGGGGTCCACGACCGCGTCCAGGGTCATCCGCCCCACGTTCTTCGGGAACAGATGCGCATAGGTGCCGCCCAGTTCGGTGCCGTAGGAGATGCCGAAGTAGTGCATCTTCTCGTCGCCGAGGACCTCCCGGATGCGGTCCATGTCGCGGGCCGAGTCGGCGGTCGACACGTGCGCCATCAGCTTCCCGGCGTCTTTCTGGCAGCCCTTGCCGAAGTCGGCGGCGTCCTGGAAGAACGCCTTCTCCTCGGCGGGTGTGTCCGGGGTGACGTCCACGGACTCGGCCGCCTGGATCTCCTTGTCGCCGCGGCAGCGCACGCCCTCGCTGGCGCCGACCCCGCGCGGGTCCCAGCTCACCAGGTCGTACCGCTCGCCCAGCGAGGAGACGGTCGGGGCGTACGAGGGCATCATGGACACGCCCGAGGCACCGGGACCGCCGAAGTTGAACAGGAGCGAGCCCACGCGGTCGTCGCCGCGGGCCTTGGCGCGGATCAGCGCCAGCCCGATCGTCTCGCCGTCCGGCTTCGACCAGTCCAGCGGCACCTTCAGCGTCGCGCACTGCCAGTCGCTGCTCGGCGCGGGAGCCTCGCCGGTGGCCTTGCAGCGTCCCCACGAGAGCCCGCGCTTGTCGTCGTCCGACGAGCCGCCGCTGCATCCCGCGGCGAGCAGTGCCGAGGCGACCGCCAGAGCGGTCCACCGTACGAAACGCGTCATGAACACATCCCCCCTCGCAGGCCGTCCGCACCGTGCCGCGGATGGCGGTCAGGCCATGGTAGGCAGATCGCGCACCGGCCGTGACAGCCTGTGGATAACCTTCTGACCTGCACGTTCGTCAAGCCGGGGCCTGATCTCAGGTGCAGACGGTCCCCGCCCGCGGCACCTTTCCGTCCAGCAGATAGCCGTTCACCGCGCCCTGCACGCACTTGTTCTTGCTGTCATAGGCGCCGTGCCCCTGTCCCCGGTACGTCAGCTCGACCCCGACGCCCTTGCCCAGCGCCTCCACCATCTTCCGTGCGCCCTCGTACGGGGTGGCCGGGTCGCCGGTGTTGCCGACGACCAGGATCGGCGCCGAACCCGGCGCGCTCACGTCCGGATGGTCGGCGGCGCCCGGCACGGCCCAGTCGGTGCAACTGATCATGCCCCAGGCCAGGAAGTCGCCGAACAGGTCGGAGGCCGCCCGGAACTCGGGCCGTTTCCGCTCCACGAAGGCGGTGTCGTAGCGAGCTTTGTCGTCCGCGCAGTTGATGGCGATGTTGGCGGCGGAGAAGTTGCTGTACTCACCGTTCTCCTCGCGCCCGTTCATCGTGTCGGACAGCAGCATCAGGATGCTGCCGTCGCCGTCGTACGCCTGTTGCAGGCCCTCGGTGAGGTACTCCCAGAAGTCCTTCGAGTACAGCGCCTGGAGGATGCCGCTGGTCGCCGCGGTCTGGGTCAGCTGGCGCGGGAAGACACCCGGGATCGGTGCGCGGTCGAGGTCCTTCAGCAGTCCGGCGATACGGTCCTTCACGTCCTGCGCGCTGTCGCCGAGAGGGCACTCCTCCGCCTTCGACACGCAGTCCTCGGCGAAGTTGCCCAGCGCGAGCTGGAAGCCCTTGGTCTGCCCGAGCGAGCCCTGTTCGGCGTTCTGCGTGGGATCGACGACGGCGTCGAACACGGCGCGGCCGACCCGCTCGGGGAACAGGTGGGCGTAGACGCCGCCGAGTTCGGTGCCGTAGGAGATGCCGAAGTAGTGCAGTTTCCCGTCGCCCAGGACCTGGCGCATCAGGTCCAGGTCGCGGGCCGCGTCGGTGGTGCCCACGTGCGGCAGGATCTTCTCGGAGTTCTGCTCGCAGGCGTCGTTGAACTCCTTGGTGCTGTCGAGGAGTTCGGTGCGTTCGGCGGGGTCGTCGGGCGTGGCGTCCTGCTGGAAGTACGCGTCGAGCTGCTGGTCGTTCTCACAGATCACGGGGGCGCTGCGGCCGACTCCGCGGGGGTCGAAGCTGACCAGGTCGTAGCGGGTGCGCAGGGTGCCGTAGTCCTCCGCGAAGGACGGCAGAGAGGTGACGCCCGAGCCGCCGGGGCCGCCGAAGTTGAAGATGAGCGAGCCGATGCGGGCGCTCTTGTCGCCGCTGCTCCTGGCCCGGATGAGTTCCAGGCCGATCGTGTCGCCCTTGGGGTCGTCCCAGTCCAGCGGGGCCTTCATGGTGGCGCACTGCCACTCGTCGCCGCCCGGCAGCGGCGAGGGCACGGCGCCTCCTCCCTGGGCATCGGACGGGGCCGGGCAGTCCTTCCAGCTCAGCTCCTGCTGCGTCAGGTCCTCGTCCTTGGCACCGTCGTCACCGCAGCCCGCCAGCCCGGCGGACAGCAGCACGGCGGTGGCGGTCAGTGCGGCGGCGCGCAGCCGGAGGAGGGTTGGCATGGTTCCATCCTGCGGCGGCGGGGGGCCGCCCGCGCGGGACGCGTGCCGTACGAGGTAAGAGGGGCGGGTGGTGCTTCGGTGGTGCTGAAAGGCCTGGGCCGGCCGGGTCAGAGGGCCTGCTTGCGCGTGAGGTGGTTGAAGGCCAGCCAGCCCGGCAGCACGGGCAGCCACAGCGTCAGCAGTCGGAACAGCAGGACCGCCGGTGCCGCGACCTCCTTCGGCAGCCCGACGGCGATGAGGCCGACGGTCAGGGTGGCCTCGACCGCGCCCACGCCGCCCGGGGTCGGCGCCGCGGACCCCAGGGCGTTGCCCGCGAGGAACACGACGGCGACGCTGGCGAGGCTGATCGACGTGGACTCGTCGCCGAACGCGCGGATCGACGCGTCCAGGCACATCACGAAGCAGGCGGTCAGCAGCAGCATGCCGCCGATGCCGGTGACCAGCTTCTGCGGCCGCTGGAGCACGTCCAGCATGCGCGGCACGACCCCCGCGAACAGCGACCTCACGCGCGTGACGACGAACTTCCGCAGGAACGGCACCGAGGTCACCACGAGCACGAGCACCGCCACCGTCAGCAGACCGGCGATGACCGTCCGGGACGGCGACAGGGACGGTGTCTTCTCGGTGCCGGTCAGATAGCCGAAGGACAGCAGCATCAGGATGTGGCAGCCGAGCCCGAACAGCTGGGACGCTCCCACGCTCGCCACCGCGAGCCCCGGGCGCACTCCCGCGCGCTGGAGGAAGCGCGTGTTGAGGGCGACACCGCCCACCGCCGCCGGGGCGACGATCTTCACGAACGACCCGGCGACCTGCGCCGCCACGGTCCGCACGAACGGCACCCGCTCGGGCACGAACCCCAGCAGGGCCATCGCCGCCGCGATGTAGCTGACCATCGAGAACAGCACGGCCGCGGCGACCCAGCCCCACTCGGCGTTCGCGATGAGCGGTCCGAACTCGATGTGCGTGAGCTGCGTCAGCAGGAAGTACGCGCCGATCGCGCCGGCCATGAAACTGATCAGCGTGCGCGGCCGCACCCGCTCCAGCCGGGCCGGCTCGACGGGTGCCTGCGGCCTGATCCGCAGCACCTCGTACCGGATCTGCGTGAGCAGGTCCTCCTCGCGCGCCTCCTCCAGGGCCTCGTCGATGGCCCGCTTCTCGGCCCGCTGCTCCGCCCGTACGGCCTTCTTGTCGGGTTTCTCCAGGACCGGTGCGGCCTCGTCCGAGGCGTCCTCCAGGCGCGCCTGCTTGGCCTGCCGGGACGCCTCCAGGACCGCCTCGCGCTCGCGCTGGGCCCGCTCCCGGGCCAGCCTGCGCAGCGTCGCGCGCGTGGAGCGGCTGAGCGCGATGGGCTGGAGCATCGGCAGACAGTCCGCCACCGCGTCGGGGCCGAGCACCTCCACCGCCGAGGCCACCGCCCGCTCGGCGCCCACCCGGAGGCCGAGGGTCACCAGCAGCTGGGACGTGTCCATGCGCAGCAGCAGGTCACCGGCCGCGATCTCGCCGACGCGCAGGTCGGTGAGGATCACCGTGCCGGAACGATCCACCAGAATCGCGTCGCCGACCAGCCTGCGGTGAGCGATGCGCCGGGACTGGAGAGCCTTCACCTGGTGCCAGGTATCGCTCAGCAGGGCGTCGGTGATCTCCTCGTCCGGCAGCGAGTCCAGGGTGCGGCCGCCGCTGTGCTCGTAGACGAGCATCACCGCGTCGGGACCCAGCTCGGACGTGGCGATCAGCTTGGGCGCGTTGGCACCGGCCGCGATCGCCGCGTACGCCAGCAGCGCCTCTTGCTCCAGGGCCTGGCGCAGCGACTGGAGGCTGCTGCGGGTGGCGAAGCCGCGCAGGGCCAGGTTGCGCCACGCGCGGTAGAAGAAGCCCTGGGCCTGCTGCTCCCGGTCGACCACCGTCACGTCCAGCGGCGGGCCGTCCTCGAGCGTGACGAAGTAGCGGCGGCCCCGGTCGCCGGCATCCGGGTTGTCCGAGATGTCCTCGCGGGACGCGCTGACCGGGCGGAAGCCGACCGTCCGCAGGCCCGCCATCAGGGTCTGCCCGGTGGGCCGGACGTTGGGCGAGCCGACCGCGTAGAGCGTGCCGTAGGCCACGGTCCAGCCGATCAGCACCGTCAGGATGATCGAGAACGGTGTCGTGTACCCGGTGACGAGCATCGAGAAGGCGTCGAGGAGCAGTACGACCCACAGCACCGTGCGCCATCTGGGCCGGCGGGACATGCCGACGGCCGTCATGTACGCGATGACCGGCGCCAGATAGCCGTGCACAGGGTCGGTCAGCGCGTGGATGTCACCGGGGGAGGGCTGGGTGAGCGCCTCCTGGATCGAGTCGGGGGCGGCGCGGGCGACCCACAGGTCGGTGGCGAGGGTCACACCGTGGGCGAGGACGGCCGCGAGCACGCCGTCGGCGATTCTGAGCCCGTCCCGCTTGATCAGCCGCTCGATGGCGAAGGCGACCGGCACCAGCAGGATCGCGATGCTGGAGGCCAGTCCGGCGATCTTGATGAGCAGGTCGGGGGCCTGGCCCGTGCCCTTGTTGATGTCCTGTTCGAGGCCCGAGGTGGTGCCGTGCGCGAACGCGGCGATCCCGATCAGCAGGGCTACGGCGAGCACGCCCACCAGGAGCCGCATCAGGTCGGACGGGCGGTGCACGCGCGCGGGGAGCAGCGGTTCGTCGCCCTCCACCTCGTCGATGTGCACGGTCCCCTCGTCGTCGGCGGACGCCGGGGCCTTCTTGCGGAACCTCGCCGCGGCCGTCGGCGCCTTCTCGCCGGACTCCTCCGCGGCCGTCCCGGCCTGCTCACCGGCCGGTTCCGGGCCGTCGGCCGGAGTACCAGGGCGCGACGAAGCGTCAGAGGGGCCCTCCGGGTCCTCGGGGTGCGCACCCTGCTGCTTCATCGTCTCTTCTTGGTCTCGTATCACCGGTCACCGCCCGCACGATGGTGGCATGCCGCACCGACACACGGGGGCATCAGGGTGCACATGCGGGGGCGGACAGTCTGCCCGACGCACCCCCGCCGGGGGAGGCAAACGCTCCGGAGCACGCCCGTCCCGTTGTCGGTGGGGTGGGGCAGGATGGGGCGGATGAGCGAGGAGAGCCTTCCGCAGGACGCCGGCGCGCAGGACGCCCACACGGGGTACGACGACACCCGTGAGGCGCCCGGGGAAGCGCTGCCCGCGTACGCCGAGCGGGTCCTGGACGTCGCCGAACTGATCCCGCCGGGCCGTGTCATGACATACGGAGACGTCGCCGAGTGGCTGGAGGAGGGCGGTCCGCGGCAGGTCGGCCGCGTCATGGCGCTCTACGGCGGAGCCGTTCCGTGGTGGCGCGTCGTCCGCGCGGACGGCGTCCTGCTGCCGGGCCACGAGCAGCGGGCGCTCGGCCACTACCGCGTGGAGGGCACGCCCCTGAAGCAGGCGAGCCGGGCCGCCGAGGGCCACCTGCCGCGCCTCGACATGAGACGGGCGCGCTGGGACGGCGGCGAACGCGCGAAGGCTCACACCTGACAGCTTCCGGCATCGGACCCCCTCCCGTGTGACCCGTGATCCTGACGGGGGAATCGGGGCACGCCGCCGCGATGACGTACGTTCGTGAGATGAGGGACATGAGTGCCGCATGCGCCTTGAGTGCCACAAGGGCCTCGGGTGACTGGCGGGAAGAAGGGGAAGCCCTGCTTCCGCCTCCCCCGTCGGCGTAGCGTCGGCGGCACGCGTCCCCGTCACCCCGCGGTCACCGCCCGCCACGCGCGGTGGCCCCCAACCAGCACTTCCACCAGAACCGGCGAACCACGTGAGCTCCTCTTTCTCCACCAGCGGCCTGTCGCACCCCCGGGTGCAGCGGGGGAACCGTGGCGCTTACCGACTGGTACGTACCCCTCCTGACCGGCTGGACCCCCCTCTTTTGGACGCCGCGCAGCGTTCCGTGGTTGACCACACCACCGGCCCGCTGCTCGTTCTGGCAGGTCCGGGCACCGGCAAGACCACCACGCTCGTCGAGTCCGTGGCCGAGCGCATCGCCCGGGGAGGAGACCCCGAGCGCGTCCTGGTGCTCACCTTCAGCCGCAGGGCGGCCGTCGAACTGCGCGACCGCATGGCCCTGCGCAGCGGCGCGGCCCACGCACCGCAGGCGACCACCTTCCACTCGTTCTGCTACGCCCTGGTCCGCGCCCACCAGGACAGCGACCTGTTCGTCGAGCCGCTGCGGCTGCTGTCCGGCCCCGAGCAGGACGTCTCGGTCCGGGAACTGCTCGCCGGCCAGGTGGACCTGGAGCGGCTCGGGCTCGCGCACGTGCGCTGGCCGGACGAACTGCGCGCCTGCCTGACCACCCGTGGTTTCGCCGACGAGGTCCGCGCGGTCCTCGCCCGCACCCGTGAACTGGGTCTCGGCCCGGACACCCTGGACGCCTTCGCCCGCCGCACGGGACGCCCCGACTGGCGCGCCGCCGCCGCCTTCCTCGCCGAGTACCTCGACGTGCTCGACCTCCAGGGCGTGATCGACTACGCGGAACTCGTCCACCGCGCGGTGCTCCTGGCCCACCGGCCCGAGGTCGCCGCGCGCCTCGCCGCCCGGTACGACGCCGTCTACGTCGACGAGTACCAGGACACGGATCCCGCTCAGGTACGACTGCTGCACGCGCTGGCCGGCGGCGGCCGCACGCTCGTCGCGTTCGGTGACCCGGACCAGTCGATCTACGCGTTCCGCGGCGCGGACGTGAACGGAATCCTCGACTTCCCGCACGCCTTCCCGCGCGCGGACGGCCGCCCGGCCCCCGTCGCCGTGCTGCGCACGTCCCGCCGCTCCGGCGCCGCCCTGCTGGCAGCCACCCGGCTGCTGACCCAGCGCATGCCGCTGACCCGCCTGCCCGCCGAGAAGGTGCGCGCCCACCGCGAACTCGCCCCCGTACGGGACGGCGGCCGCGTCGAGGCGTACACGTACCCGACGCCCGGGACGGAGCTGGACAACATCGCCGACATCCTCCGCCGGGCGCACCTGGAGGACGGCGTCCCCTGGAGCGACATGGCCGTCCTGGTGCGCGCCGGCTCCCGCATCATCCCGACGGTCCGCCGGGCCCTCACGGCGGCCGGCGTGCCCGTGGACGTCGACGGTGACGACGTGCCCCTGCGTCACGAACCGGCGGTGGCGCCGCTGCTGACGGCGCTGCGGGCGGTGGCCACGGCGGAGGTCTCGGGGACCGAGGGGGAGACGGCTTCGACGCAGGCGCCGGGGACCGATGGGGAGGCGGCTTCGGGGGCATCCGAGGCGGCCGACGCAGGGGCGGCTTCCGGGGAAGCCGAGGTGAGCTCCTGGCTCGACACCGAGACCGCCCTCACCCTCCTCACGTCCCCGCTGGCGAGCATGGACGCCGCCGACCTGCGCCGCCTCGGCCGTGCCCTGCGCGACGAGGAGCGGGCCGCGGGCAACCCGCTGCCGCCGCCCTCCGACGTGCTGCTCGCGCAGGCACTCGCCGAGCCGGAGCGCCTCGCCGTGCACGACCCCACGTACGCGCGTGGTGCCCAGCGCCTCGGCGCGCTGCTGCGCAAGGCCCGTGAGCGGCTGGCGGGCGGCGGTACGGCCGAGGAGGCGCTGTGGGACCTGTGGGAGGGCACGCCGTGGCCCGCGCGGCTGGAGCGGGCCGCCCGCCGGGGCGGCGCGGCCGGGCGCAACGCGGACCGGGATCTGGACGCCGTCTGCGCCCTGTTCGCGACCGCGGCCCGTGCCGAGGAACGCACCGGCGGGCGGGGCGCCCTCAACTTCCTGGAGGAGATCGAGGCCGAGGACATCGCCGCCGACACCCTCACGCGCCGCGCCGTACGCCCCGACGCGGTCCGCCTGATGACCGCGCACCGCGCCAAGGGCCTGGAATGGCGCCTCGTGGTCGTCGCGGGCGTCCAGGAGGGCCTGTGGCCGGATCTGCGCCGCCGCGGCTCCCTGCTGGAGGCCGACCGCATCGGCCGAGACGGACTCGCCGAACCCCTCACCCCCGGCGCGCTGCTCGCCGAGGAGCGCCGCCTGTTCTACGTGGCCGCCACACGCGCGCGTGAACGCCTCGTCGTGACCGCGGTCAAGGCCCCGGCGGACGACGGCGACCAGCCCTCCCGCTTCCTGACCGAACTCGGCGTCGAACCCAAGGACGTCACGGGACGCCCGCGCCGCCCGCTGTCCGTCGCGGCACTCGTCGCCGAACTGCGCGCCACCACGGTCGACCCGCGTGTCTCCGACGCCCTCCGGGAAGCCGCCGCCCGACGCCTCGCCCGGCTCGCCGCCCTCGCCGACGAGGACGGCCGCCCCTTGGTGCCGTCCGCGCACCCCTACCGCTGGTGGGGCATGTTCGAGCCGACCGAGTCCAAGGTGCCGCTGCGCGACCGCGACCAGCCCGTCGTGCTCTCCGGCAGCGCCCTCGACCAGCTCGCCAACACCTGCGCCCTGCAATGGTTCCTGGGCCGCGAGGTGAAGGCCGACGCGCCCGCGACCGCCGCCCAGGGCTTCGGCAACGTCGTGCACGTCCTCGCCGACGAGGTCGCCTCCGGGCACACCCCGGCCGACCTCTCCGTCCTCATGGAACGGCTCGACTCCGTGTGGAACGCCCTGGCCTTCGACGCGCCGTGGAAGTCGGACCAGGAGAAGGACAACGCGCGCGTGGCGCTCGAACGGTTCCTGAAGTGGCACGTCATGGACCGCACCGGCCGTACCCCGGTGGCCAGCGAGCACGACTTCGACGTCACCCTCCAAGCCGGCGACTACCAGGTGCGCATCCGCGGCCAGATGGACCGCGTGGAGGCGGACGGCGAGGGCCGTGCCTACGTGGTCGACTTCAAGACCGGCAAACAGGCGCCCACCGGCAAGGAGGTGGAGCGCCACCCGCAGCTCGCCGTCTACCAGCTGGCCGTCCGCGAGGGCGCCGTCGACGACGTCTTCGACGGGGTGCGCCCCGAGCCGGGCGGCGCGGAACTCGTCCATCTGCGCCAGGGCGCCGCCCAGCGCGACGGCGGCGAGACCCTGCCCAAGGTGCAGGCCCAGGAGCCGCTGGAGGGGGAGTGGGTCGGCGATCTGCTGGCCACCGCGGCCGGCAAGGTCCTCGACGAACGCTTCACGCCGACCGCCGGCCAGCACTGCACGCACTGCGCCTTCCGGGCCTCGTGCAGCGCGCGGCAAGAGGGCCGCCATATCGTGGAGTGATCTATCGCACCACCTGAGCTGACCTGCGCGTCTCCCGTCCCGGGAGCGGAACCGGCCGCCACTGTCAGTGGCCGCCGCTAGCCTCTCTGACGTGCCCGCCCGTATCACTGACCCCGAGCAGCTCAAGGAGCTCCTCGGCATCCCGTTCACCCCCGAGCAGATGGCCTGCATCACCGCGCCGCCCGCCCCGCAGGTGATCGTGGCCGGAGCCGGCTCGGGCAAGACGACGGTGATGGCGGCACGCGTGGTGTGGCTGGTCGGCACCGGCCAGGTCGCCCCCGAGCAGGTACTCGGCCTCACCTTCACCAACAAGGCCGCCGCCGAACTCGCCGAGCGCGTCCGCAAGGCGCTCGTCAAGGCCGGTGTCACCGACCCGGACGCCATCGACCCCGACAACCCGCCGGGCGAGCCGGTGATCTCCACGTACCACGCGTTCGCCGGCCGCCTGCTCACCGATCACGGCCTGCGCATCGGTCTGGAGCCCACGTCCCGGCTGCTCGCCGACGCCACCCGCTTCCAGCTCGCCGCGCGCGTACTGCGCGAGGCCCCGGGGGCCTACCCGGCCCTGACCCGTTCCTTCCCGGATCTGGTCGGCGACCTCCTCGCCCTCGACGCCGAGCTCGCCGAGCACCTCGTCCGCCCGGAGGCGCTGCGCGCGTACGACGCCGAGCTGCTGCTGACCCTGCGCGGCGCCAAGCTCAGCAACGGCGACCTGCGCAAGGTGCCCGAAGCGGCCGCCGCCCGCCGCGAACTGGCCGAACTGGTCACCCGCTACCGGGCCGCCAAGCGCGAGCGGGACCTGCTCGACTTCGGCGACCAGATCGCCCTTTCGGCCCGGCTCGCGAAGATCCCCGAAGTGGGCCACGCCCTGCGCGACGAGTTCCGGGTGGTCCTGCTCGACGAGTACCAGGACACGTCGGTCGCCCAACGCGTCCTCCTGGCAGGCCTGTTCGGCGAGGGCACCGGCCACCCCGTCACCGCCGTCGGCGACCCCTGCCAGGCCATCTACGGCTGGCGCGGCGCCTCCGTCGCCAACCTCGACGACTTCCCCGAGCACTTCGCCCACGCCGACGGCCGCCCCGCGACCCGGCAGGCCCTCAGCGAGAACCGCCGCAGCGGCGGCCGTCTCCTCGACCTCGCGAACGGCCTCGCGGAGCCCCTGCGCGCCCTGCACGCGGGCGTGGAGGCCCTCCGCCCGGCCCCCGGCGCCGAACGCGACGGCATGGTCCGCTGCGCCCTGTTGCGCACTCACGCCGAGGAGATCGACTGGGCCGCCGACTCCGTCGCCCACCTCGTACGGACCGGGACGGCACCCGGCGAGATCGCCGTGCTGTGCCGTACGGCGACCGACTTCGCCGAGATCCAGGGTGCCCTGGTCGCCCGGGACATCCCGGTCGAGGTCGTCGGCCTGTCCGGGCTGCTGCACCTGCCCGAGATCGCCGACCTCGTCGCCGTCTGCGAGGTCCTCCAGGACCCCGGCGCCAACGCCTCGCTGGTGCGCCTGCTGACCGGCCCGCGCTGGCGCATCGGCCCGCGGGATCTCGCCCTGCTGGGGCGGCGGGCCCGGCTCCTCGTGTCCCACGCGCGCGTGGAGGGCGACGACGACCCGGACCGCCGGCTCGCCGAGGCCGTCGAGGGAGTCGACCCGGCCGAGGTGATCTCGCTCGCGGACGCCCTCGACACGTTCCTGGAGACGCCGCTGGACGGCCACGGGGACGACGACGGGCTGCCCTTCTCGCCCGACGCGCGCGTGCGCTTCGCCCGCCTGGCCACCGAACTGCGCGAGCTGCGCCGCTCCCTGGCCGACCCCCTGATGGACGTCCTGCACCGGGTCCTCGCCGTCACCGGCCTGGAGGTCGAGCTGTCGGCGTCCCCGCACGCCCTGGCCGCGCGCCGCCGTGAGACCCTCTCCAACTTCCTCGATGTCGCCGCCTCCTTCGCCGCCGGCGACAACGAGGCCACCCTCCTCGCCTTCCTCGGCTTCCTGCGCACCGCCGCCCAGTACGAGAAGGGCCTCGACAACGCCCTCCCCGGCGGCGAGAACACCGTCAAGGTGCTCACCGCCCACAAGTCCAAGGGCCTGGAGTGGGACGTCGTGGTCGTCCCCGGGCTGGTCACCGGCACCTTCCCCAGCAGTCAGGGCCGCGAGAAGTGGACCTCCCAGGGCAAGGTCCTGCCGCACCGGCTGCGCGGCGACGCCGACACCCTGCCCGACGTGGAGTCCTGGGACGCCAGGGGCCTGAGGTCCTTCCACGAGGCCATGAAGGACCACCAGCACACCGAGGAACTCCGCCTCGGCTACGTCACCTTCACCCGCCCCCGCTCCCTGCTCCTGGGCTCGGGCCACTGGTGGGGACCGACCCAGAAGAAACGCCGCGGACCGTCCGCGTTCCTCCAGGCCCTGTACGAGCACTGCGCGGCCGGTTACGGCGAGATCGAGGCCTGGGCGGACGAACCCGCCGAGGACGAGGAGAACCCGGCCCTGCACCAGGCCACCGCCGACCAGGTGTGGCCCCTGCCCCTGGACGAGACGGCCCTGGCCCGCCGCCGCGCCGCCGCCGCGACCGTCCTGGCGCACCTGGAGGACCTGGCGGCCCACGAGGACGGGCACCCCGCGGCCGTGCACGACCCGGACAGGGCCGACGACCCGGAGTGGCCGCCTCCCCCCGAGGACGACGAGCCTCCGTACGACGAACCGGACCCGTTCGACGACGATCCCTTCGAGGGCGACGCCGTCGCGGAAGACCCGGCGGACCGGGGCGAGCGGCAGGCCGGCCAGGACGAGTGGCCGGCGGAGCGCCCCACCGTCCCGCACCAGGCGGCCCCACCGGAACTCCCCGCTGCGCGTCCCCACCCCAGGGCCCCCGGACACCCCCGCCTCACCCCCGAGGAAGCCCGCACCGTCGCCTCCTGGGACCGCGACCTCGACGCCCTCACCGGAGAGCTCCTGCGCGCCCGCGACAGCGTCACCGAGGTCCCCCTGCCCGCATCGCTCACCGCGTCCCAGGTGCTGCGCCTGGCCGCCGATCCGGACGGCTTCGCACAGGAACTGGCTCGCCCCATGCCCCGCCCGCCGCAGCCCGCCGCACGCCGCGGCACCCGCTTCCACGCCTGGGTCGAGGCCCGCTTCGAAGCGCTGACGCTGCCGTTCCTGGAGCCCGGGGAACTGCCCGGCAGCGACGCCGAGATCGCCGACGAACAGGACCTGGAAGCCCTCAAGGACGCCTTCGAACGCACCGAGTACGCCCACCGCACGCCCTACCGCGTGGAAGCCCCCTTCCAGCTCGAGATCGCCGGCCGCGTCGTACGGGGCCGCATCGACGCCGTCTACAAGGAGGGCGACGGTCAGGAGACGACGTACGAGATCATCGACTGGAAGACGAACCGCACCCGCACCGCCGACCCGCTGCAGCTGGCCGTCTACCGCCTCGCCTGGGCAGAGCAGCAGGGCGTGCCGCTGGAGTCGGTCACAGCCGCGTTCCTGTACGTGCGCAGCGGCGAGGTCGTACGGCCGGACGACCTGCCGGACCGGGCCGCGCTGGAGCGGCTGCTGCTCGGGGAGCCGTCCGGTGAGGAACCGCACTCCGAGGACGTCAGTGCGGGCCGATAGGCTCGTGACCATGAGCCAGACCCCGGACAGTGTCGTCCGTACGTACATCGCGCAGCACCGCGCGGCCTTCCTCGACGACCTCGCCGAGTGGCTGCGCATCCCGTCGGTGTCGGCGCAGCCGGACCACGCGCCCGACGTACGACGCAGCGCCGACTGGCTCGCCGCCAAGCTGAAGGAGGCCGGCTTCCCGACGGCCGAGGTCTGGCAGACCCCGGGCGCGCCCGCCGTCTTCGCCGAGTGGCCCTGTGACGACCCGCAGGCGCCCACGGTGCTGGTCTACGGCCACCACGACGTGCAGCCCGCCGCCCGGGAAGACGGCTGGGACAGCGAGCCCTTCGAGCCGGTCGTCCGCGACAACCGCCTCTACGGGCGCGGGGCGGCCGACGACAAGGGCCAGGTGTTCTTCCACACCCTCGGTGTCCGCGCCCACCTCGCCGCCACCGGCCGCACCACCCCGGCGGTGCACCTGAAGCTGCTGATCGAGGGCGAGGAGGAGTCCGGCTCGCCGCACTTCCGGGCCCTCGTCGAGCAGCACGCCGAGCGGCTCGCCGCCGACGCGGTGATCGTCTCCGACACCGGCATGTGGTCCGAGGACACCCCCACGGTGTGCACCGGGATGCGCGGCCTCGCCGAGTGCGAGATACGGCTGCACGGCCCCGACCAGGACATCCACTCCGGCTCCTTCGGCGGCGCGGTGCCCAACCCGGCGACCGCCGCCGCCCGCCTCGTCGCCGCCCTGCACGACGAGCACGCGCGCGTGGCGATTCCCGGCTTCTACGACGGCGTGATCGAACTCACCGACCGCGAGCGGGAACTCTTCGCCGAACTGCCCTTCGACGAGCGTCAGTGGCTGCGCGCGGCCAAGTCGTACGCCACCCAGGGCGAGGCCGGGTACACCACCCTGGAGCGCGTCTGGGCCCGCCCGACCGCGGAGGTCAACGGCATCGGCGGCGGCTACCAGGGCCCCGGCAGCAAGACCGTCGTGCCGTCCTCCGCCATGGTGAAGCTGTCCTTCCGGCTGGTGGCGGGCCAGGACCCCGGCCAGGTGGAGAAGGCCGTCCGCGCCTGGGCCGAGCAGCAGGTGCCCGCCGGGATCCGCTGCGAGATCACGTTCAGCGGGGCCACGCGCCCGTGCCTGACGCCGCTGGACCACCCGGCCCTGAAGTCGGTCGCCCGCGCCATGGGCCGGGCCTTCGAGAAGCCGGTCCGCTTCACGCGCGAGGGCGGCTCCGGACCGGCGGCGGACCTCCAGGACGTGCTCGGCGCTCCGGTGCTCTTCCTCGGCATCTCCGTCCCGTCCGACGGCTGGCACGCCCCGAACGAGAAAGTGGAACTCGACCTGCTCCTCAAGGGCGTCGAGACCACCGCATACCTGTGGGGCGATCTCGCCGAGCACTGGCGCCATGCGCCCTGAGCGTCCCGCGCCGTCCGGACCGGCAGCGCGCGCGGGGCACACTGGAAGGGCTGCCCCGTCCCGCCCCACCCCGCCGGACCCGGTCGCCTCCCGCCGTACGTCCCGCTGATCAGCCCGCCGAACCCGACAGTCCCACCGGGGAGTTGGAAGCACCCGTGACCACCTGGACCGACCAGAACGCCGACCGACCCATCTCGCTCACCGCACCGAGCGGCATCGACCGGGCCGCGCACCACCGGCTCGACGAGGCCTGGCTCGCGGCGGCGTGGAGCCACCCCTCCACGCGCTGTTTCGTGGTCTCCGGCGGCCAGGTCCTCATCGACGAGACGGCGGACGGGCGCACCGAACTCGTCATGACGCCCTCCTTCGAGGCCCCCCTCACCGAGGCCCACCGCTACTTCCTCGGCATCGACGAGGACGGCGTCAGCTACTTCGCCCTCCAGAAGGACTCCCTGCCCGGGCGCATGGACCAGTCCGCGCGGCCTGCGGGGCTGCGCGAGGCGGGCCTGCTCCTGTCGGCCCGGGACGTGGGCCTGATGGTGCACGCGGTCGGCCTGGAGAACTGGCAGCGCACACACCGTTTCTGCTCCCGCTGCGGCGAGCGCACCGTCATAGCCGCGGCCGGTCATATCCGCCGCTGCCAGGCCTGCGGCGCGGAGCACTACCCGCGAACGGACCCGGCCGTGATCATGGCCGTGACCGACGAGGAGGACCGCATCCTGCTCGGCCGCCAGGTGCACTGGCCCGAAGGCCGCTTCTCGACGCTCGCCGGTTTCGTCGAGCCCGGCGAGGCCATCGAGCAGTCGGTGCGCCGCGAGGTCCACGAGGAGGTCGGCATCACCGTCGGCCAGGTCGAGTACGTCGCCAGCCAGCCCTGGCCCTTCCCGTCCAGCCTCATGCTGGGCTTCCTGGCCCGCGCCACCTCGACCGAGATCGACGTCGACGGGGACGAGATCCACGAGGCCCGCTGGTTCTCCCGCGACGAACTGCGCGCCGCCTTCGACTCCGGCGAGGTGCTCCCGCCGTACGGCATCTCGATCGCGGCCCGGCTGATCGAGCTCTGGTACGGCAAGCCGCTGCCGACGCGAAGCGTCGCCTGACGGGGGCCGCCCGCGTGCCCGACCCGTACTGGAACCACAACGTCCATCCGCCCGCGCGCACGCGCACGTGCCCGGCAACGTCACGGCGGCACCCCACCGCCACGCAGGTCCGGGTGTCGTCCGGCACCACAGCGTGGAACGCCACACGGCCGGGATGCCCATGGAAGACGTGCACATGTCCTGGGAAGAGATCCGGCAGGCGGCCCACCGGTTGCTGCCCGGCTGCGCCTTCCGCCGCACGCTGCTGTGGCGTTACGTCGTGGTGTGGGACAAAACAGGGGGCATACCACGAGAAGGCGGCCCCTGAGACGCCTCAGGAACCGCCTTCCCGGCACAACCGCGCGGCGACTACGCGCCGATCTTCTGCTTCACCTGAGCCAGGGACGGGTTGGTGAGGGTGGAGCCGTCCGGGAACAGAACGGTGGGCACCGTCTGGTTTCCGCCATTCGCCTTCTCCACGAACGCGGCGGACTCCGGGTCCTGCTCGATGTTGATCTCGGTGTACGCGATGCCCTCGCGGTCCATCTGGCTCTTCAGCCGACGGCAGTAGCCGCACCAGGTGGTGCTGTACATCGTCACAGTGCCCGGCATGTCTCTCGTGCTCCTTCGGTGGCTCGGGGACAGGTGGTTCGCAGTGGTGGAACGTCCATGACAGGGCCACCATTCCCGCGGCCCGCGCCCGGCCGGACGTGACGCCTGCCGCATTCGTACGACTATCAGTGCCTGCCTGTGGACAACCGGCACAGCCGTTTCGCGCGACCTGGCAGCATGGCTGTGTGACAGCAGCAACGCACTCCACCCTGTTCCCGCAGGTACCGAACACCCCCGACGCGGTCCTCGAAGGGCTCGACCCCGAGCAGCGCGAGGTGGCTACGGCCCTGCAGGGCCCGGTGTGCGTCCTGGCGGGCGCCGGCACGGGCAAGACCCGGGCGATCACTCACCGCATCGCCTACGGAGTGCGCGCCGGCATCCTGCACCCCTCCAGCGTGCTCGCCGTCACCTTCACCAATCGCGCCGCCGGGGAGATGCGGGGCCGGTTGCGCCAGCTCGGCGCCGCCGGCGTCCAGGCACGCACGTTCCACTCGGCGGCACTGCGTCAGCTCCAGTACTTCTGGCCGAAAGCGATCGGCGGCTCCATGCCCCGGCTCGTCGACCGCAAGATCCAGCTCGTCGCCGACGCGGCCGCCGCCTGCCGCATCCGCCTCGACCGGGGCGAGCTGCGGGACGTCACCGCCGAGATCGAGTGGTCCAAGGTCACCCAGACCGTCCCCGCCGACTACGCGCCCGCCGCCGCCAAGGCCGGCCGCGAGACCCCCCGCGACCCCGCCGAGATCGCCCAGCTCTACGCCGCCTACGAGGACGTCAAGCGCGAGCGCTCCGTCATCGACTTCGAGGACGTGCTGCTGCTGACCGTGGCCGTCCTCCAGGACCGGCACGACATCGCCGAGCAGGTCCGCGCCCAGTACCAGCACTTCGTGGTCGACGAGTACCAGGACGTCAGCCCCCTCCAGCAACGCCTGCTGGAACTGTGGCTGGGCGACCGGGACAGCCTGTGCGTCGTCGGCGACGCCAGCCAGACGATCTACTCCTTCACGGGAGCGACCCCGGACCATCTGCTCGACTTCCGCACCCGCCACCCCGGCGCCACGGTCGTCAAGCTGGTCCGCGACTACCGCTCCACCCCGCAGGTCGTCCACCTCGCCAACGGCCTGCTCGCCCAGGCGAAGGGCCGCGCCGCCGACCACCGCCTGGAGCTCGTCTCCCAGCGCGCCCCGGGGCCCGAGCCGGTCTACGCCGAGTACACGGACGAGCCCGCCGAGGCGGAGGGCGCGGCCCGGCGCATCCGCGAGCTCGTCGACGCGGGGGTCCCGGCCGCCGAGATCGCCATCCTCTTCCGGACGAACGCGCAGTCCGAGACCTACGAGCAGGCCCTCGCCGACGCCGGAGTGCCCTACCAGCTGCGCGGCGCCGAGCGGTTCTTCGACCGTCCGGAGGTGCGCAAGGCGAGCGTCGCCCTGCGCGGCGCGGCCCGCTTCGGCGGCAACGACTCCCTGCTGGACGACGCCGTCGACCTGCCCTCCCAGGTCCGCGCCGTGCTCTCGGGCGAGGGCTGGACACCGCAGCCACCGGCCGGATCCGGCGCCGTGAGAGAACGCTGGGAGTCCCTGGCCGCCCTGGTGAACCTCGCCCACGACTTCGCCGCCGCCAAACCCGGCGCCAGCCTGGCGGACCTCGTCGCCGAACTCGACGAACGGGCGAACGCCCAGCACGCCCCCACCGTGCAGGGCGTCACCCTCGCCTCCCTGCACTCGGCCAAGGGCCTGGAGTGGGACGTCGTCTTCCTGGTCGGCGTCGCCGAGGGCATGATGCCGATCACCTACGCCAAGACCGACGAACAGATCGAGGAAGAGCGCCGCCTCCTGTACGTCGGCGTCACCCGTGCGCGGGAACGCCTCCACGTCTCCTGGGCCCTCTCCCGTTCCCCCGGAGGCCGCCCCAACCGCCGCCCCAGCCGCTTCCTCGACGGGCTGCGCCCTGGTTCGGCGGCCACCACGGCCCGTACCGCCGCCGGCGGCACGGGCGGCATCGAGCGCGGCATCCCCGGAACCAGGGGTTCCGCCCCGAGACGAGTGCAGCGAACGCCCGCCCGCTGCCGAGTCTGCGGCCGCACGCTGACCGACGCGGGCGAGATGAAACTGATGCGCTGCGACGACTGCCCCTCCGACATGAACGAGGGTCTCTACGAGCAGTTGCGCGAGTGGCGCGCCGACCAGGCGCGGCGCAGTGGCCAGCCCGCCTTCTGCGTCTTCACCGACAGGACGCTGATGGCCATCGCCGAGACCGCGCCCGACGACGAGCACGAGCTGGCGCGCATCCCGGGTGTGGGGATGCGCAAGCTCAATCGCTACGGAACCGACGTACTGGCCATCTGCGCAGGCCAGTACGCCGGAGGAGACACAGATCAGGACTGACACGAACTCGTCGAAAAAATAGTTTGCGCATGCCCCAGCAATCCCCATAGGTTCTTAGGCACGAGAGCAGCGGCCTTCTCGGAGGCCCTGATTCCGTGTTGTACTTGCATATCCGCAGGACTGGTTCAACCAGTCCCCCGAGACGCCGAGAGGAGGCGAGTCCAGTGATCAGCATCAACACCAGCTCCGTCAGCATCGTGAAAATGACCGATCGCTCGGCCGTCTCCGCGTGCATGCTCGCCGTTTCGAACCTGGGCACCGGTCTGTCCGGCATTCGTGCCGCGCGTCCGGCGTCCTCCTCCGTTGCTCCCGCGGGCCTTCCCGTCCGTGAGCGCAATGAGCGACCGACCAAGGCACTGGAAGCGGCAGTAGTGGCACAGGCGCAGGCCTATGCCTTTACGGCGACCGGTGCCGGATTCCGGAAGCAGACGACGCAGCACCACCAGATGTGGGCCTTCCGTGGGCCAGAACCCTGGAGTGATCCAGCCTGATCGCAGATCAGGCCGGCGCCTTCAGGGCCGCGGAACCCCATCCGGGATCCGCGGCCCTTCTGTTTGTCCCTGAACAGGGACGACGGACCGAAGGAGCCTCGGGACAACAAAAGAACCCGGTACCAGCCGCCCCTCGGCCAACAGGCCGGAACGACCAGACGAGGAAGACGAACCGTGCAACTCGAAGCGCACGCCCCGTCCGTACCGCCTTCCGAAACGATCCCCAAGCCCGGCTCCACGGAGGACTCCGCCTTGACCCCGCTCACCGCGCTCACCGCGCTCGACGACGCCATCGAGAACCTCGGCGTGCCCGTCCCGTGCCGTTCCTACGACCCGGAGGTCTTCTTCGCCGAGTCGCCCGCGGACGTCGAGTACGCCAAGTCCCTGTGCCGCACCTGCCCGTTGGTCGAGGCCTGCCTCGCCGGCGCAAAGGAGCGGCGTGAGCCCTGGGGCGTCTGGGGTGGCGAGCTGTTCGTGCAGGGTGTCGTCGTCGCCCGGAAGCGGCCGCGTGGCCGCCCGCGCAAGAACCCGGTCACAGCATGAACACCGCAGGAACGATCGACCGCCCCCTCACGCACGACCCCCAGAAGCAGGCCCCGATGAAGCCGTCCATTGATGAGCCCGCAGGCTCCGCGACCCAAGACTTCACCACCACCGGCGCGAAGGACTCGCGTCAGAACAGGACCCGAGAGATGCAACTCATCCCAGAAGCCATGGCTCGTGCGCATATGCACGACCGACTGCAAGAGGCGGAGCGGGAACGCCCGGCCGTGCGCCTGGCGACCGCCCGCCGGATGCAGCGCAGGGCGGAGCGCGCCTCACGGCGTGCCCGCCGGGCGCTCGCCATGGCGGTCATGCAGTAACCGACCTCACCTGAAGCGGTGGCCTCCCGAGCCCGGGAGGCCGAGCTCTCCCCGCGGGGGCCGGTCCGTGCCGAACGGACCGGTCCCCGCGGTGCGTTGTGCGCCCCGGGCCGTCGGGCACGGCGATATCGTCGCCGGGTGACGAGTCCTCCCTCAGGCGGTGACGACAGCTCCGCAGCGGAGCCTCAGCCGCTCGTGTGCGACCGCTGCGGCACGTCGGCCGGCATCCTGGCCGACGGCCCACCACTCACCTGGACCCACTCCGTCGAGAACGGCGTCCGCCGATACTTCTGTGAGACCTGCTCGCGGGACAACCTCAGGTCGATCGAGGGACGCCTGGACTCGGACTGGTGGTGAGGCGCGGGCACCGGTCGGCCTTGGTGCCCGATGATGCTCATGCCTCCGCCACCGAGGCTTCGCCGTCCGCCGGGTCCTCCGGGAGGAACCCCGGCAGCCACTCCTCCAACTCCTCGCGCAGCCGCACCGTCGCCCCCAGCTGGCACAGGACGCCGATCGTGCTCAGCGTCACCCGGTGGATCAGCAGATACGACGGCGGCAGGTTGAGCTGCTTGCCCAGCTGGTAGGCGGGGGAGCGCGGGTCCGCGATGCGGGCCGCCTGGCTGCGCATCCAGCCGCGCGTGAACGTGAACTCCTCGACCTCGGCCGGTTCGATGATCGGCAGCAGGTAGTCCAGGACCGCGTCGGGATCCAGCTCTATGGTCTCCTTCACGAACCCCTCCGCGCACAGGAGCTCGTAGACCGCCTCGGCCTCCCCGTCGAGGGTCATCCGCAGGGACTCGCCGATGGTGCCCGGCAGACCGCCGGGGAGACGGTCGACCGTGCCGAAGTCCAGGACGCCCAGGCGCCAGTCGTCCTCACCGTCCGGGCCGCCGGGCAGCAGCCGGAAGTTGCCCGGGTGCGGATCGGCGTGCAGCAGGCCGGTGCGGGCGGGGCCGGAGAACAGGAACCGGGCCAGGAGCTGTCCGGCCCGGTCGCGCTGCTCCTGGGTACCGTCCGAGATGATCTCCGACAGGGGAATGCCGTCGATCCACTCCGTGATCAGGACCTGGTCGGACTGATGCACCACGTGCGGCACGATCACGTCCGGGTCGTCCGTGAACTCCTCGGCGTGCGTCTGCTGGGCCTGGGCCTCCAGGCCGTAGTCCAGCTCCTCCGAGACGCGGTCCTTCAGCTCCGTGATCAGCGGCTTGATGTCCATGCCGGGGATCAGCGGGCCGAGCAGGCGGGAGAAGCGGCTCAGCTGGTTCAGATCGGACAGCAGGGCCTCGCCGGCGCCGGGGTACTGCACCTTGACCGCCACCTCGCGGCCGTCATGCCACACCCCGCGGTGCACCTGGCCGATCGAGGCCGCCGCGGCGGGCTTGTCCTCGAACTCCAGGAACAGCTCGTGCCAGCCCTCGCCCAGCCGCTCCTCGAGCACCGCGTGCACGGTGCGCGTCGGCATCGGCGGCGCCGCCTCCTGGAGTTTGGTCAGCGCGGCCCGGTAGGGGCCGGCCACCTCCTCGGGCAGCGCGGACTCGAAGACGGACAGGGCCTGGCCGAACTTCATCGCGCCGCCCTTGAGCTCACCGAGCACCTTGAACAGCTGGTCAGCCGTGCGCTGTTGGAGTTCGCGGCCGACGAGCTCCGCGGACTCGCCGACGATTCGCTTGCCGAATCCCCAGGTCGCCCGCCCGGCGATGCCGAGCGGGAGCGCGGCGAGCTTGGCGGTCCGGGTGACCGCCTTCCGGGGAAGATCAGACATGCGCCCTCCAAGTCCCAGCCGGCCGCTTCGCCGCTGCCTTACGGCACTGCGCCGACGGCCGTTGCACCGCCATTGTCTCGTGTGACTCCCCATCCTCCGAGGGGTGCTCCCCCTTTCCTCTCTCCGCCGCCCCGCACGGGCATGCCGGATGTGCCCAGACCGGCCGCGCATGCCAGTGCAGACCGGGCACGGAGACCTCCCAGCGCGCCCCGGCGCTCGACGGAACCCGGCCGTCCAGGAAGGCGAGCGCATGGGCGGCGGCCAGTCCGGCCACCGTAGTGGCCAGCGTCAGGTCGCAGGGCCGCACCTGTCGCTGCCTGCCGGAGCGCCACTGGGCGACCAGACGGGGCCAGGTCGGATCGCGGTCCGTGCGGTTCTCGTGCAGGCACCGCGCGCAGCCTGTCTCCCCGGGCAGGACGAGCGGGCCGATCATCCCCGTCCCCTCCACGACCCCGGCGTACAGATGGGGTGTCCCGGCGGACATCAGGGGTTCGGCGGCCGACGGGTCCGGCGCGTGCACGGCGACATCGTCACGCGGGGCGACGATCACCAGCGAGAAGCCCGGGTCGCCTTCCTCCCGGGAGGTCCGGGGCGTCGCGCGGCGCGGCGGCCGGTCCGGGGCCGCCCGGCGCACGGCCCGGCGGGCCGACTCGTCCCTGCGGTCGCCGACGGCCTCCGCGGGCAGCCCGCCCGGCGCGACATCCCACGGTTCCACACGGCCGCCGTCGCGCACGTCGACCTCGCCCACACCGGCCCCCGACAGCAGCGACGCCAGCACGGCACCCACCCGGCCCGCGCCCCGCACCTGCACGCGCTGCGAGCGCCGGGCGGCCAGCTGCCGCATCGCGTCACCCGGTGCCGAGGTGGTCAGAGACAGGGAAGCCAGGTCGGGGCGCAGCCGGTCGAGGACCTCCTTCTTCTGCCGCAGGGCGTCGGCGGCCGGCCCGCCGCCCCGCGCGTCGTCGAGGAGACCGGCCCCGGCGAGCCGCCGCACCAGCCCGTCGACATGGCCCTCGGGCAGGTCCATCCGGCGCCCCTCCTGGCGCAGCAGCTCCAGCCCCCGTGTGCCGTTCAGCAGGTCCAGGAAGCTGCCCGTCGCCAGGTCCATCGGGCCGAGTGTCATCGCATGCGCCGGTGTCATCCCGAACTGCACGGTGTTGAGGTCGCGCCAGCCGCGCCTGAGCGCGGGTTTCACCATCGGATGCATGACAGGCCCCCGTGTGCCATAGATCGTCCCCGTATGCCGCGCGCCAACCCGGATACAGGCCGGCCTGGTCCCCAGCCGGGCCTGTCCGTCGCTTCGCCGACAACAGCCAGCATGCCCAAACCGGTCGCCGGCCGCAGAAAGTTGTCCACAGGCGCGGGGATTCGTCGTACAAATCCGGCGGTCGGCGGGGGGCATCGGCATCGAACCCTCTCAGGGCCGGGACTTCCCCGGGTACAGCGGGTAACGTCGGGGCGTGCCCGCCGACCCACTGCACCGCGCCGGAAAGCCACAGCGCAGCACGACGAGCCAGCCGCCGAGCGGCTCGGGGGCGAGCGCGATCGAGGTCCGCAGGAGCGCCCGCCGACGCAGAACGGTCTCCGCGTACCGCGAGGGCGATCGCACCGTGGTGCTCATCCCCGCCCGGATGTCCGAGGCGGAGGAGCAGCGCTGGGTGAACGTCATGCTCGACAAGCTGGCCGCCCAGGAGAGCAAGCGGGCCCTCGGCGACGCCGAGCTGGCCGAGCGGGCCCGGCGCCTTTCGGACCAGTACTTCGACGGCCGGGCCCGGCCCGCTTCGGTGCGCTGGGTGACCAACCAGAACACGCGCTGGGGATCCTGCACCCCGTCCGAGGGCAGCATCCGCCTGTCCCACCGTCTCCAGGGCATGCCCGAGTACGTCGTCGACTACGTCCTCGTCCACGAACTCGCCCATCTGCTCGTCCCCGGACACGGCCCCCGCTTCTGGGAGTTGCTGGAGGCCTATCCGCGCACGGAGCGGGCCCGGGGCTACCTCGAAGGCGTGGTCGCGGCCGAGCGGTTGCCCCATGTGCCCGGTGCGCGGGGCGAGCGCCCTGCGGACTGAGCGTCCCGTGCGCTGATCATCCCGCGGGCTGAGTGTCCCGTGGGCCGAGCGCCCGGCTGTGCACCTGCGATGAGCACCCACGGCGAACCCCGGGGTAAGTGACCGCTTTCCGCGAGAGAGCAGCCCATACGGCCGGGCACGGGTTCTGTACCGGCTCTGTACCGACTGCGTCCGGTGTCCGAGTTTGCCGTTAGCCTGGCGCGACGCAATCACGTTCTGGATGGGGGACGGTCGTTACGCATGGCCAGGGAATTCCAACGCGGCCACAAGGCCAGGATCAGTGACCTCACCGCGGGCACGGATCTGTACGTAGGTGTACAGATCGCCGGCCCCGGGCTGACCTTCGACATCAGCTGCTTCGGCCTCGACGCCGACGAACGGCTCTCGGACGACCGGTACTTCGTCTTCTTCAACCAGCCGAAGTCCCCCGAGGAGTCCATTCAGCTCCTGGGCGCCCAGGCGGGCGACACGGAGTCCTTCCGGGTGACGCTCGACCGGATCCCGCCGCAGATCCAGAAGCTGTCCTTCACGGCGACGATCGACGGTGCCGGCCAGATGTCGCAGATCGCCCCCGGCTACATCCGCATCGTCGCGGGCGGCGAGGAGGTGGCGCGCTACTCCTTCAACGGCTCGGAGTTCTCCACCGAACGGGCCGTGATGCTCGGCGACTTCTACCTGAAGGACGTCTGGCGGTTCGCCGCCGTCGGGCAGGGCTTCGACGGTGGTCTCGACGCGCTGCTGAAGAACTTCGGCGGCGAGGTGGCCGAGGAGGAGACGCCCGCGCCCTCCGCGCAGCAGCCGCAGGCCGGCGCCGCCCCGGGCTTCGCACCGCCCGCGTTCGGCGTCCCGGGCACTCCGGAACCGGCTCCGGCACCCGCACCGGCAGCGCCCCCGGCTCCCGCCCCGGCGCCCGCTCCCCAGCCCGCCGCGCAGGGCTTCGCGCCCCCGCCCGGCGCCACTCCGCCTCCGCCCCCGGCGCCCGCACCCCAGGTGCACGCCGCCCCGACCATCGTCGCGCCCATGAACACCCCGCCCGGCGGCTCCCCGGTTCCGCCCCCGGCCCCGGCGCCCGCGCCCTACGGCCAGCCGGGCCAGCAGCAGCCGCCGTACGGCCAGGTCCCCGGCCAGACGGCCCCGCCGCCCCCCGGCTACGGCCAGCCTCAGGCAGCACCCCAGGCACCTCATGCCCCGGCCCCGCCCCCGGGATACGGCCAGCCCACACCGCCCCCGGGCTACGGACAGCAGCCGCCCGGGCAAGCCCCCTACGGAGGGCCGCAAGGAGCGCCTCAGGGATCTCCCCAGGGAGCACCGCAGGGCCCCGGTGTCGCCGCCGCGCTCCAGAAGTTCAAGGAGACCCCCACCGGGCAGCGCTGGACGCAGCAGAACAAGAAGCTCGTCCGCGTCGACCTCGGCATCGGCGGGCAGCCCGTGCTGGCCCGCCAGGGCAGCATGGTGCTCTACCAGGGCAAGGTCGACTTCAGCTACAAGGGCGCCGGCTTCGCCGGCCGGATCGTGGGCAACGCGACCGGCCAGGAGATGCAGCTGATGCGCTGCACCGGCCAGGGACAGGTGTTCCTCGCCGAGGACTCCACGATGCTGCACCCCATCGAGCTCCAGGGCGACGGCATCTGCGTCTCCGCCGAGAACGTCCTCGCCTTCGACGAGGGCCTCCAGTACGAGGTGCGCCGCATCGAGGGGCACGGCATCCCCGGCGGCGCGCTGTTCACGATGCAGTTCACGGGCACCGGCACGATCGTCGTGAAGACCCACGGCACGCCCGTGGTCCTGCCGGTCACGCCCACCACGTTCGCCGACTGCAACGCCGTGGTCGCCTGGTCGGCCGCCGCCCAGGTCGTCGTCTCCAGCCAGGTGCGGATGCGCCGCAACGCCTACCCGGGGGACAGCGGGGAGAGCGTCAACCTCCAGTTCCGGGGAGCGCCCGGGAACTTCATCGTCGTCCAGCCGTACGAGGTCTGAGGGAGCCCGTCATGACACAGCAACTCGCGGGCCACGCCCCCGCACCCGTCACCGCCCGCATGGAGAACCACGGCAATCACATGCTGAAGGTCGCCATGCAGACCGGAAACGACCTCCTCGCGCGCGTGGGGTCGATGGTCGCCTACGAGGGCTTCGTGCAGTACGAGCCCAACCCGCCGGCCGTGCGCCAGATCGCCAAGGACTGGATGACCGGCGAGGGCGCGCCCCTGATGAAGTGCTCCGGTGACGGCCTGCTCTACCTCGCCGACTACGGGGCGAACGTCGTCGTGATCAACCTCAACGGCGACGGCATCTCCGTCAACGCCACCAACCTGCTCGCCTTCGACGCCCACCTCACGTGGGGCGTCGAGCGGGTCAAGGGCCTGGCGAAGTTCGCCGGACAGGGCCTGTGGAACACCAGGATCTCCGGGCAGGGCTGGGTCGCGCTGACCTCCCGGGGCAAGCCCATCGTCGTCGACTGCGGGGGCGGCGAGGACGAGACGTACGTCGACCCCGACGCCCTGGTCGCCTGGTCCCCG
This sequence comes from Streptomyces africanus, assembly GCF_030816955.1. NCBI lineage: Bacteria > Bacillati > Actinomycetota > Actinomycetes > Kitasatosporales > Streptomycetaceae > Streptomyces > Streptomyces africanus. The sequence goes on from NZ_JAUSYP010000001.1 coordinate 5,829,209, forward strand.
AACCTCAAGGTGAAGGGCAAGCGCAGCTTCCGGGCACAGTCGCTGATCGGCCGCGGCAGCGGCGAGGCCTACCAGATGGCCTTCTCCGGACAGGGCATCGTCGTCGTCCAGCCCAGCGAGGACAGCACCGACCGCATCCGGGTCCGGGGCTGAGGGGGAGCAACACACCATGCAGAGCCCGATTTTCGCCTACAACGAGCAGCAGACCCAGGACCGCTGGAGTCTGCAGAACAAGCAGATGCTGCGCGTCGCCCTGGAGGGCCACGACGACATCCTGGCCCGCAAGGGCACCATGGTCGCCTACCAGGGCCTCGTCGAGTTCGACGCCGAGTACCAGAGCAACCAGCAGTCACGCGCGCGTGCGCAGACCGGTGAGGGACTCGACCTGATGCGCTGCCACGGGCAGGGCACGGTCTACCTCGCCAACCTCAAGCAGCACGTCCACGTCATGGAGGTGGAGCAGGACGGCCTCACCGTCGACAGCAGCTATGTGCTGGCGATGGACTCCTCCCTGCACCACGAGGTCATCGCCGTCGACAGCCTCTACGGCATCTCCGGCTCCGGGAAGTACCAGCTCAACATCACCGGCCGGGGCAAGATCGCCCTGATGACCTCGGGCATGCCGCTGCTGATGCAGGTGACGCCCGACAAGTACGTCAACTGCGACGCCGACGCGATCGTCGCCTGGTCGACGAGCCTGCGGGTGCAGATGCAGGCCCAGACGCACTCCTCCGGGGTGTGGCGGCGCCGCGGCAGCACCGGCGAGGGCTGGGAGCTGAGCTTCATGGGCACCGGCTTCGCGCTCGTCCAGCCCAGCGAGCTGCTGCCGCCGCAGAACGCCCAGATCGGCTCGGGCCTCGCCGCCCAGTACGGCATGGGCCAGCAGGGAGCGCGCGGCCAGAACCAGGGCAACGTCTGGAACTGAGCAGCCTCGGACCAGGCAAGGCGTAAGGGGCGACCGTCCAGGCGGTCGCCCCTTACGCGTGTCTCAGGCCGCGAGCCTCGCGCGGGTCGCCTCCAGCAGGCGGACGACCGACTCGTCGGCCACCTCCGCCACCTCGTCGTACCCGAACCAGCGCACGTCGAGCGACTCGTCGCTGATCACGTGCGCGGCGTCCGGGGGCGCCAGGACCGCGTACTGGACGTCGAAGTGGCAGTGGCACGGCGGCGGGATCGGGTGCCGGTCCAGGCGCACCGGGCCGCCCGGCAGCAGCGAGAGCCCCGAGACGCCGGACTCCTCCGTCGCCTCACGCAGGGCCGCGCCCGCCAGGGAGCTGTCGCCCGGCTCGCAGTGGCCGCCCATCTGGAGCCACATCCGCAGCTTTCTGTGCAGGGTCAGCAGGACCCGCCCGGCCTCGGCGTCGATCACCAGGGCGCTCGCCGTGATGTGGCCCGCATGGCAGGCCTTCCAGAGGCCGTCCGGGTGCTGCGCCAGATGGTCGAGGTAGGCCTGGCGCAGGTCCGTCTGGTCCTCGTACTCCTTGAGCACGAGGACCGCGTCGTCGTACAGGCTCACTCGGCGTCGTCGCCCTTGTTCTCGCCCTCGCCCTCGTCCTTCTTCTCCACGTCGGGCTTCTTCAGGTCGGGCTTGTCCGCCGCCTCGCCGAGCATCTTGTCCAGCTCGGAGAAGTCGATCTGCTCGCGGTGCACGAAGCCGTCCGGGTCGTCCAGGTCGGTGGCCGTCGGCAGCATGTCCGGGTGGTGCCACAGGGCGTCCCGGCCGTCGACACCGCGCGCGTCCGTGAGCGAGGCCCACAGCCGGGAGGCGTCACGCAGGCGGCGCGGGCGCAGCTCCAGGCCGATCAGCGTGGCGAACGTCTGCTCGGCCGGGCCGCCCGAGGCGCGGCGGCGGCGCAGTGTCTCGCGCAGGGCGTCGGCGGACGACAGACGGGGCTTCGCGGCGGCGTGGACCACCGCGTCGACCCAGCCCTCCACGAGCGCCAGAGCCGTCTCGAGACGGGCCAGGGCGGCCTTCTGCTCGGGCGTGTCCTCGGGCTGGAACATGCCCTGCTGGAGAGCCTCCTGGAGCTGCTCGGGGTTCTGCGGGTCGAACTGGCCGACGACGTCCTCCAGCTTGGCCGTGTCGACCTTGATCCCGCGGGCGTAGCCGTCGACCGCTCCGAACAGATGCGAGCGCAGCCACGGCACGTGCGCGAAGAGCCGCTGGTGGGCGGCCTCGCGCAGGGCGAGATACAGCCGCACCTCCTCCTGCGGGACGCTCAGGTCCTTGCCGAACGTCTCGATGTTCACCGGCAGCAGCGCGGCCTTGCCGGCCGGGCCCAGCGGCAGGCCGATGTCGGACGAACCGACGACCTCGCCGGCGAGCACGCCGACGGCCTGCCCGATCTGCGTACCGAACATGGCGCCGCCCATCGAGCGCATCATGCCGATCAGCGGGCCGGCCATGGCCTGCATCTCCTCCGGCAGGACGTCGCCCATGGCGGTGCCGACGCGCTCGGCGACCGGGTCGACGAGCTCCTTCCAGGCGGGCAGGGTCGCCTCGACCCACTCGGCGCGGCTCCAGGCCACGGCCGAGCCGGCACCGGACGGCAGCGACGTTGCGTCGTCGAGCCACAGGTCGGCGAGGCGGACGGCCTCCTCGACGGCCCTGCGCTCGGCGGGGCCGACGCTGGTGTCCTTGGTGCCGTCGGGACTGCCCTGGGAGACCGTCTGGCGGGCGATCTGCTTGGCCATGTCCCAGTTCACCGGGCCGCCCTCGTAGGAGAGCATCTGGCCCAGCTGCTGGAACGCGGCGCCCAGGTCGTTGGGGTTCAGGGAGCCGAACATGGCTGCGAACGGATTGTCCGCACCGGGGCCGCCGGGGCCGCCAAATCCTCCGGCTCCGGGCAGGCCGCCGAAACCGAACGGATTGGCCGGTCCCTGACCACCACCGCTCTCCTGGTCCTTCTTCTTGCCCTCGTCGCCGTCGTCCGGCTCCTCCGGCGGAAGGCCGAATCCGAATGGGGTGTCACTCACGGGATTCCTCGGCTGGTAGGGCCGCCGGTTCTTTCCGGCGGCACGGCTGCCCGACAACACCACCCAGCGTAGACACCCGGGACGGATCGGGCCTCGGTGCTTCGCCGACTGACAGCCTGCGGCAGGATGGATGCCACCTGGTACGCACGCGTCGCTCGCGCTCGTACTGAAGACAACCGCTGGAGACGCCCGGTGAGTTCCCCAGATCCGCAGGTTCGCGCAGCGCGAAACCAGTCAACCAGTTCCGCGAGCCCCGCGGCGCGCGGACCCGTCGTCGCGGTCACCGGTGCCGCGTACGGCGTCGGCGCCCTGCTCACCGAGCAGCTCGCCGCGTCCGACGAGGTCAAGCAGGTCGTCGCCATCGACGAACGGCGCGGCGAGTGCGCCGCGGCGCAGTGGCACATCCTGGACGTACGGGATCCGGCCATCGCGGAGAAGCTGCGGGGCGCCGACGTGGTGGTGCACCTGGCGCTGGACCTCGACCTGGAGACCGACGCCGCCGCCCGAACGGCCTACAACGTACGGGGGACGCAGACCGTCCTGACGGCGGCCGCGGCGGCCGGAGTGCACCGGGTCGTGCTGTGCACCTCGGCGATGGTCTACGGGGCGCTGCCGGACAACGAGCTGCCGCTCTCCGAGGACGCGGAGCTGCGGGCCACGGCCGAGGCGACGGGCGTCGGCGACCTGCTGGAGATCGAGCGGCTGGCGCGGCGGGCACCACGGGCACACCCGGGGCTGAACGTCACCGTGGTGCGGCCTGCGATCCTGGTGGGAGGCACGGACACCGCGCTGACCAGGTACTTCGAGTCTCCCCGGCTGCTCGTGGTCGCCGGGTCGCGGCCCGCGTGGCAGTTCTGCCACGTCGAGGACCTGTGCAGAGCGCTGGAGTACGCCGTCCTGGAGAAGGTCGACGGGGAACTGACCGTCGGGTGCGACGGGTGGCTGGAACAGGAGGAGGTCGAGGAGCTCAGCGGCATCCGGCGTATGGAGCTGCCGTCGGCGGTCGCGCTCGGTGCGGCCGCGCGCCTGCACCGCATCGGGCTCACGCCGTCTCCGGCCGGGGACCTGGCGTACACGATGTACCCCTGGGTGGTCAGCGGTAGCCGGCTGCACGACGCCGGGTGGCGGCCGCGGTACACCAACGAGGAGGTGCTGGCGGAGCTCCTGGAGGAGGTCTCCGGCCGGCACACGGTGGCCGGGCGGCGACTGGGCCGCAAGGACGCGACGGCCGCGGGTGCCGCGGGAGCGACGGTGGCGCTGCTGGGCGCGGCCGCGGTGGTGCGGCGGGCGCGCAAGGCCCGACGGCGTATCTGACCCGCCCGCCGGCGCCGTCTCCCCGGTCCCGCCGTGGGAGAGCCGCCTCTCCGGTCCCGCCGTACGAGAGTCGTAGGAGAGTCCAACGCCCACGCGCGCGTGCCGGTCGATAGCTCTGTTCCGCGCTGTCGGTCGCGTACGGCACGATGGAGGCATGGCATCCACGAGTGATCACCCGGGTGAGCAGGCCGCGCAGGATCCGATCAGGCTGATCGGGATCCGGGACACGGCCCTTTCCGTGGACGAGGTGTTCCGGGCCGTCGGGGACGACGCGGCCGGCGGCACCGCGCTCTTCGTGGGCACCGTGCGAAACCACGACGGGGGTGCCGACGTGGCGGAGCTGGGGTATTCCTGCCACCCCAGTGCGGAGGCCGAGATGAGGCGGGTCGCCGAGAAGGTCGTCGCGGAGTTCCCGGTGCGGGCGCTGGCGGCCGTGCACCGGGTGGGGGATCTCCGGGTCGGTGACCTCGCCGTGGTCGTCGCCGTCTCGTGCCCGCACAGAGGAGAGGCCTTCGAGGCCTGCCGGAAGCTGATCGACGACCTCAAGCACGAAGTGCCCATCTGGAAGCACCAGAAGTTCTCCGACGGCACCGAAGAGTGGGTGGGGGCCTGCTGAATCCGGGAGGCAGCCTTCCGGTTGCGTAACCGGACCCCTGGCGTGAGCGTTGTCACTGCGGATGGTTAATCTGCTGATCAGTCAGTTGCGGACGCTCAAGGGGTTGGAGGTCGGCATGGCGGCGCTCGCCTGGTTGCTGATTCCGCTTGTGGCTGCGATCGGCGCGGGCCTCTGGGGCAGTTGGGCCAACCGGACCCGCAAGGTCCGTGGGGACGGCCCGGAACTCATCGGTTACGCCCGCTTCCGCGAGGCCATGGAGAAGCCCCGGCCGGGTACTGAAGGCCAGGGAAAAGAGCAGGTCACAAGCGTGTGAGCCCACAGGGCCGCCCCGGACGGGCGGCCCTGACGGTGCGCTGACAGAACCGTCCCGTACTGTCGAGTCATGCCACGCCGCACTGCGACGATGCTCGCCTCCACCTTGATGCTGATCGCGCTCCTGTGCGCGGGAGTGTTCATCCCCGTGCCGTATTCGGAGATGTCCCCGGGGCCGACGGTGAACACGCTGGGCGATCACGGCGGCGAGCCGGTGCTCCAGATTTCCGGGCGGAAGACGTATGCGACCAGTGGCCATCTGAACATGACGACGGTCCGGGTCACCAGCGCCGACTACCGGATGAACCTGGTCGAGGCCGTCTACGGCTGGCTCGCGCACGACAACAAGGTGGTGCAGCACGAGACGCTCTACCCGGACGGCAAGACCGAGGAGCAGTCCACGCAGGAGAACGCCGAGGAGTTCAGCCAGTCCCAGGAGAGCGCCAAGGTCGCCGCGCTGAAGGAACTCGACGTTCCGGTGAAGTCGTGGGTCATCGTCTCGACGGTCGTCAAGGGATCCCCGGCCGAGGGCAAGCTGCACGCCGGGGACGTGATCAAGGCCGTCGACGGTACGGCGGTGAAGGAGCCGGCCGACGTCGCGAAGCTCGTCACGAAGCACAAGCCGGGCCAGGACGTCCGCTTCACGATCGTGCCCGCCAAGGAGCAGGCCGCCGCGGAGAAGGAGAAGCGGACGCCGACGAAGACGCAGGACATCACCATCACCACCACGACGTCGGACGACGCCGGCGAGAAGCGGGCCATCGTGGGGATCTCCGCGGGGACCGACCACACCTTCCCGTTCACCATCGACATCAAGCTGGCCGACGTCGGCGGGCCGAGCGCCGGTCTGATGTTCGCGCTCGGCATCTACGACAAGCTCACGCCGGGCAGCCTGACCGGGGGCAGGTTCGTGGCCGGTACGGGGACGATCGACGACGAGGGCAAGGTCGGTCCGATCGGCGGCATCGAGATGAAGACCGTGGGTGCGCGGGCCAAGGGCGCGCAGTACTTCCTGACGCCCGCGGACAACTGCGCGGCCGCCGCCAAGGACACCCCCGAGGGCCTCACCCTCATCAAGGTGAAGACCATCGAGGACGCCCTCGGCGCCCTCAAGGACGTCCGCAGCGGCGACACCGCCGATCTGCCGAAGTGCGGTAAGTAGCCCGCCGGGCCGGAGGACCGGCCCGGGCCGCGCAGCCGCCGGCTACTCCTCGAACGTCGCCGCCAGTGCCTCCGCCAGACCCGGCACGAGATCGGACCCGGTGAGGACCTCCGTCGGGGAGTCCTTCTCGCGCAGGCGCAGGGCCGACTCGCGCGTGCCGTCGCGCAGGACCCCGACCGTCATACGGACCTCCTGGCGGTCCGGGTGTTCCGCCACCCACTTCGTCAGCGCGGCCTCGTCCAGGCCCTTCGGAACCTGGGCCTCCGCGGACGGCGGCAGCATCAGGCGCTCCACGGCGAGGGCGCAGCCGGCCACCGCGTCGGGCCAGGCGATGGTGGCCAGGAACTCGTCGAGCGGCTTGCCCGTTGGAACTTCGTCCTGCTCGATCGGGGTGAGGCCGGGGTTCTCCGACGCGTCGTCCAGACCGAGCCGGTCCGCGAGCGTGGGCTGTTCGGCCCGGAGCCGGGCGGTGTCGACGAGTGCGAAGAGGCGGGCGGACTGGTCCCAGCCGAGGCCGGAGACGTACTCGTCGATCTCGAGTACGGCCCGGGTGAGCGGGCTCGCCGCCATGGGAGTGTTGGACATGGTCACAATCCTGCCTCGTTCCCGGCCGGAATCGGGAACCGAGTAAACGGTGAGTAAGTTGCATAGGTGGGGGCCCGCGATCACGGGGGCCACGGACGGTCCGTGAAGACGCGGGCCTTACGAATCAACAGCGAACTTCGAGGTGCGCACCTTGGCTTTCCAGATGCCGGACCGCGGCGGAGGCCCGACAGGGCCGCGGATCAGAGTGGGCCGCCCGTCCCGGCGTGTCCGGACCCTGCTCATGACACTGGGCGTCCTGGCCGTCCTCGGCATGGTGTTCACCATGTTCGCGGGCTTTTGGACGGACTGGCTCTGGTACCGGTCGGTGAACTACTCGTCGGTCTTCACCACCACGCTGTGGACCAAGATCGGGCTCTTCTTCGTCTTCGGCCTGCTCATGGCACTCGCGGTCGGGGTCAACATCTGGCTGGCGCACCGGCTGCGGCCGCCGCTGAGCGCCATGTCCATGGAGCAGCAGAACCTCGACCGCTACCGGATGGGCATCGCGCCCTACAAGAAGTGGCTGCTGATCGGGATCACGGCCCTGGTGGGCCTGATCGCCGGAGCCTCCGCGTCCGGCCAGTGGCGCACGTGGCTGATGTGGGTCAACGGCGTGCCCTTCGGCCAGAAGGACCCCCAGTTCAAGCTGGACGTCTCCTTCTACGCCTTCGACCTGCCCTGGTACCGCTTCCTGCTCGGCTTCGGCTTCGCCGCCGCGATCCTGTCCGTGATCGCCGCCGCGCTGACGCACTACCTGTACGGCGGCCTGCGCGTCACCAGCCCCGGCGCCCGCGCCACGGCGGCGGCCACCGGGCACCTGTCGGTGCTCATCGGCGTCTTCGTGGCGCTGAAGGCGGTCGCCTACTGGCTCGACCGGTACGGACTCGCCGTGAAGTCCAGCGACTTCAGGGCGACCGACAACTGGACGGGCCTGAGGTACGTCGACGCCAACGCCTACCTGCCGGCCAAGACGATCCTTTTCTGCATCGCCGTCATCTGCGCGCTGCTGTTCTTCGCCACCCTGTGGCGGCGCACCTGGCAGCTGCCGGTGATCGGCTTCGGCCTGATGGTGCTCTCCGCGATCCTCATCGGCGGCCTCTACCCGGCGATCGTGCAGAAGTTCCAGGTCCAGCCGAACGAGCAGGCCAAGGAAGCGCCGTACGTCGAGAAGAACCTCGAGGCGACGCGCAAGGCCTACGGCATCGACGGCACGAAGGTCACCGACTACTCGGGCACCAGCAAGACCGAGGACAAGACCACGCTCCGCGACGACGTCGGCTCCACGGCGAGCATCCGGATCATGGACCCGAACATCGTCTCGCCGACGTTCCAGCAGCTCCAGCAGATCAGGAACTACTACGCGTTCCCGAACAATCTGGATGTCGACCGCTACGCCAAGGACGGCAAGGACCAGGACACGGTCATCGGCCTGCGTGAGTTGAACCTGGCGGGCATCCCGAAGAAGAACTGGATCAACAACCACTTCCGTTACACGCACGGCTACGGAGTGGTCGCCGCCGAGGGCACCAGCGCCGACGCCCAGGGCCGTCCGAACTTCACGGAGTCCGACCTGCCCTCCGAGGGCGACCTCGGCACGTACGAGCAGCGGGTCTACTACGGCGAGAAGACCACCACGTACTCGATCGTCGGCGGTCCCCAGAAGGAGATCGACTACTCCGACGACAACGGCGAGAAGACCACCAGCTACAAGGGCGACAGCGGGGTCAACCTCTCCAACCCGGTCAACCGGGCCGCGTACGCGGTGGCGTTCGGCGAGCCGCAGATCCTGTACTCCGGCGCCATCGGCGACGGTTCGCGGATCCTGTACAACCGCACGCCCAAGGAGCGCGTCGAGGCGGTCGCCCCCTGGCTGACCATCGACGGCGACGCCTACCCGGCGGTGGTGAACGGCCGTATCGAGTGGATCGTCGACGCGTACACGACGACGAACGGATACCCCTACTCCTCGCGTACGACCCTCGGTGACACCACGGCCGACTCGCTGACCGCGGCCAACGACAACCGCGCGGTGGTGGCCCAGCAGAACCAGGTCAACTACATCCGCAACTCGGTGAAGGCGACCGTCGACGCGTACACCGGCGAGGTCAAGCTCTACCAGTGGGACACCAAGGACCCGGTCCTGAAGACCTGGATGAAGGCCTTCCCTGACACGGTGAAGCCCAAGGGCGAGATCTCCAAGGATCTGATGGACCACCTGCGCTACCCGCAGGACCTGTTCAAGGTCCAGCGGGAGCTGCTCACGCGCTACCACGTGAAGGACGCCACGACGTTCCTCAGCGGCAGCGAGGTGTGGCAGGTGCCGGACGACCCGACGAACCGGTCGGGTAACGCGGTACCGCCGTACTACCTGAGCATGAAGATGCCCGACCAGAAGGCACAGGCGTTCTCGCTGACGACGACCTTCACGCCCAACGGCCGGGACAACCTCAGCGCGTTCATGGCGGTCGACGCCGAGGCGGGCGCCAGTGACTACGGCAAGATCAGAATCCTGAAACTGCCGACGAACACCACGGTCAACGGGCCCAAACAGGTCCAGAGCCAGTTCAACTCCCAAGAGGACATCGCCGAGTCCATCCGGCTCCTGAGAGGCGGCGACTCCGAAGTCGAGTACGGCAACCTGCTGACGGTGCCGCTCGACGGCGGACTGCTCTACGTGGAGCCGGTCTACGTACGCGGTGGTGGACTGAAGTACCCGCTGCTGCGCAAGGTGTTGGTCACCTACGGAGGCCAGACCGCCTTCGAGAACACGCTCGACGATGCCCTCAACAAGATCTTCGGAACGGAGGGGCAGGCCCCCGAGCCACCGGACGAGGGCGACACCACGACGCCACCGCCGACGTCCGACAACCCGACGGTCCAACAGGCCCTGGAGGACGCCCAGAAGGCGTTCGACGCGGGCCAGGAGGCACTGAAGGACAACGACTGGGAGGCGTACGGCCGGGCGCAGAAGGACCTGGAGGGCGCTCTGAAGCGGGCCGAGGACGCGCAGTCCGAAGCCGGCCGCGGAGGCGCCGGGGGCGGCGAGAGCAAGCCCAGCGCCAGTCCGAGTGCCAAGCCGAGTGCCAAGCCGAGCGGCAGCCCGAGCCCGAAGCCGAGCAGTTAGGGCCTGGCCTGGTCAAATGCCCGCCCCGCGCCGTGATACGGTTGTGAACACAACGGCGCGGGGTGGAGCAGCTCGGTAGCTCGCTGGGCTCATAACCCAGAGGTCGCAGGTTCAAATCCTGTCCCCGCTACTGAAATCGCGAAGTCCGAGTGACGGAGCGACCACGAAGGCCCGGATTCCACAACGGAATCCGGGCCTTCGTGATGTGTGAACGCATGTGCTGGTGCAGGCTGCGGCCGTGCCACCGGGGGAAGTTGGGGGATCTGTGTTTGACTTGTCTCTCTGTGGGCAAGTCGACAAAACGCTGTAGTGACCTCACTGGCTGCGGTATACCAGGTGTACCCAGGTTGCAGGTGGTGCGACGATGGACGTTATGGGGGACAAGGCAACTCTGTTCGAGACAGGGCGTTTTGTGCAGCCTTCCAGCCGGGAGGACACCGACACCCCGGACGAGACCGGGGAAATCGCCGACGAGGCGGCCGAGGAGCTGCGTCAGCGGCTCGCTGCCGAGGCCGGCGACGTCGAGGCGATGAGTGTTCTCGGGGCCATGCTGCTGCGCCGTGGTGATCTCGACGGTGCCGAACCCCATCTGCGTGCCGCCACCGCCGCGGGCGACCGGGCCGCCGCCAACAACCTCGGAGTCCTTCTCCACCAGCGCGGATACGCCGACGAGGCCGCCGGCTGGTGGCGGATCGCCGCCGTCGCCGGATCCGCCGCGGCCGCGCACGCCCTCGGACGGCACCACCGCGAGCGCGGCGACGAACCCGCCGCCGAGTACTGGCTGCGCCAGTCCGCGGAACAGGGGCACACCCTGGGCGCCTACGCCCTCGCCGACCTGCTGGAGCACCGCGGTGACGCCGGAGCCGAGAAGTGGCTGCGGGTCGCCGCCGAGCGCGGGCACCGTGAGGCGGCGTACCGTCTGGCCCGAACACTGGACCGGAAGGCGGCGCAGGACACCGACGGCGACAACGGTGTCCAGGTGCCGGACGAGGTCGAGCAGTGGTACCGGCAGGCCGCCGCGCGCGGCCACCGGCGGGCCGCCCTCCACCTCGGGACCATCCTGGAGAAGCGCGGCGAGCTCAAGGAGGCCGGACGCTGGTACCTGACGTCCGCCAAGGACGGCGAGGCGCGGGCCGCCTGCGCGCTCGGGTTCCTGCTGCGCGACGCGGGCGACACCGAGAACGCCGCCGTGTGGTGGCTGCGGGCCGCCCAGGACGGCGACGGCAACGCGGCCAACGCGCTGGGCGCGCTGCACGCCGAGCGGGGCGAGACCCAGACCGCCGAGCGCTGGTACCGGGCCGCGATGGACGCGGGCGATGTGAACGGCGCCTACAACCTGGGGCTGCTCTGCGCGGAGCAGGGGCGCACCGCGCAGGCCGAGCAGTGGTACCGGCGCGCGGCCTATGCCGGGCACCGGGAAGCCGCGAACGCGCTGGCCATCCTGCTGCTGCGGGCCGGGGACGAGACCGGCGCCGAGCCGTGGTTCTCCAAGGCCGCGGAGGCCGGGAGCGTGGACGCCGCCTTCAACCTGGGCATCCTGCACGCCGGCCGGGGCGAGGAGCAGGCCGCGCTGCGCTGGTACGAGCGTGCCGCGGCCGCCGGGCACACCGAGGCGGCGCTCCAGGTCGGCATGGCCCGGCTGCGCGCCGGCGACGAGCAGGAGGCCGAGCGGCATCTGCGGTGTGCGGCCGGGGGCGGGAGCGCCGAGGCCGCGTACCGGCTGGCGACGGTGCTCGACGCGCGCCGGCCGCCGGAGCCCGCGCACGAGCTCGGGGAGCCGGTGCACCGGCGGAGCGAGTGCGAGGAGTGGTACGAGAGAGCGGCCTCGCAGGGGCACCGGCGGGCGCAGGTGCGGGTGGGCATGCTCGCCGCCGCCCGGGGGGACGTCGTCGAGGCGGCTCGGTGGTACCGGGAGGCGGCCGAGGCCGGGTCCCGCAACGGGGCGTTCAATCTCGGGCTGCTGCTGGCCCGGGAGGGGAGCGAGCCCGAGGCGGCGGTGTGGTGGACCCGGGCGGCCGACGCCGGGCACGGTCGGGCGGCGTTGCGGCTGGCCCTGGTCTACGCGCGTCGGGGGGAGCTGGCGGAAGGGCAGCGGTGGGCTGATCGGGCGGTGTCCTTGGGGCCGGAGTCTGTGGCGGAGCGGGCGGCTCGGTTGCGGGATGCGCTCAGGCAGGAGCTGTCGGCGTGAGACTGCCGTGTGCTGCATGGTGCTCGGCGTTGTGGCTGGAGTCGGGTGGGTGCGCAGCCCGGCGCTTCGGGGTGCCGCTGCGCCCACCCGTGCCGCCCTGGGGGTACCTCCCAGGCCCTTGAGGCACTGGGGGAGGCACGACTGCCCGCAGCTTCAGCTAAGCGATTTGCATCCGTCCTCCGCGGTGACGTAACGTTGCATTCAACGACGCGGGGTGGAGCAGCTCGGTAGCTCGCTGGGCTCATAACCCAGAGGTCGCAGGTTCAAATCCTGTCCCCGCTACTGAAGGCCGAGGGCCGGAATCCGAAAGGGTTCCGGCCCTCGGTGTGTTTACCGGCGGTGGCCCACCGCCTCCTCGTGGAAGGAGCGGGTCACCGTCCGCGACTCGGGGGAGCGGGTCGCCTTCCGCGACGCCCTGGGTACGGTAGGCGGACTGGAAGCGGTCGGTCGTGCCGGTGCGGATTTCCCAGTCCATGCGGAGCGACGGTGTGGAGCGCAGGATCGTCTCGTCCGTCTTCAGGAGCTTCGCCAGGTAGGTGACGAAGGTCTCGTTCTTCTTGTAGTCGGCCGCGACGTACGTGTTCACCGTGCGGATCTACGCCCGAAGCAGTGCCGCCCCCGCGTCCACGTCGTCGTTCAGCAGGCTCGGGCCGTAGAGCATGCCGCCCAGGAAGGCGTAGCGGGGTTCGCCGTCGACCCGGCGCCATAGCGGGTCGAGCATCCACGCGGAGTCGACGCCGCCGTTCTCCAGGGCCGTGAGGACGTCGGCCGAGCCCAGTTGCTGGTAGCGGATCCGGTCGAGGCCGCCGCCGTGCTGCTCCAGGGCCGGGGCTTCGCGTGAGAAGGCGGGGGAGGCTAGGCGGCCGCGCAGTTCGGGCAGACGCCGCGGTACGTCACCTCGACGTCCGAGACCGTGAAGCCGAAGCGCTCCGAGGCGGGGAGGTCCGCCAGGGGGTTGCCGACCGGGTGGACGTCGCGGATCGCGCCGCACTGGGCGCAGACCAGGTGGTGGTGCGGCTGGTGGGCGTTCGGGTCGTACCGCTTGGCGCGCTGGTCCGTGGAGACCTCGAGCACCTCGCCGAGGGAGACGAGCTCGCCGAGCGTGTTGTAGACGGTCGCCCGGGAGATCTCGGGCAGCTTGGCGACGGCCCGGGCGTGGACCTCGTCGGCCGTCAGATGGACGTGTTCGCCGTCGAGGACCTCGGCCACGACGCGCCGCTGCGCGGTCATCCGCCATCCGCGTCCGCGCAGCCGTTCCAGAAGGTCACTCATGGCTACCAGCCTAACAGCAAAGGGGACCAGGTCGCGAACAGGTGTGGAGTTAGAGCTGTGCTGGCTTTAGACGATATCTAATTCGGGGGCTCGCTTGCGGCAGAGGCGGCCCGGGCTTCTTCGAGGGGCCCGGGCCGGTCGTGCTGTCAGGCGGGTACCTGCTGACGGGCCGGCGCCCAGCAGCGGATGATGTCGCGGACCGAGACGACACCGGCGGGCTCGTCGCGGTCCAGCACGATGAGATGACGGAAACCGCCGTGCGCCATGGCGCCGGCCGCCTCCTCCAGGGTCCAGGCCGGAGTGGCGAACACGACGTCGGTGGTGGTGTGGGCGTGGACGAGTTCCGTGTCCGGGTCCTGGCCCCGGCCTACAGAGATGAGGATGTCGCGTTCGGTGAGGATGCCGATGCCGCCGGCGTCGGGGTCGTGGACGATGGCCGCGCCGACCTTGCGGGCGGCCATCAGCGCGGCGGCCTGGCGGAGTGTGTGGGTCGGGCCGATGGTCAGGACGACGGTGCTCATGGCGTCACGGACGAGCATGGATAGGCCTCCTGGGGGTGTCCCCGCCGTTTGTTCATGTTTTCACAAGTTCACAAGCGGGCGGACTCTCAGGGTGGCAGGCAAAGGGAGGGTCAACAAGGGGGCGCTCGGTAACAGGGGGAGCGCTCGGTAACAGGGAGCGCGCTCAGTACCGCTGGTTGAGGTACCCCAGCAGCTCGTCGTGCAGCAGGCCGTTCGACGCGGCCGCGTTGCCGCTGTGCGGGCCCGGGCGGGAGTCGAGTCCGGTGAAGGTGCCGCCGGCCTCGGTGACGATGATCGCGTTGGCGGCCATGTCCCAGAGCGACAGCTCCGGCTCGGCGCACATGTCGACGGCGCCCTCGGCGACCAGCATGTACGGCCAGAAGTCGCCGTACGCGCGGGTGCGCCACACCTCGCGGGTGAGGTCCAGGAAGCCGTCCAGGCGGCCCTGTTCCTCCCAGCCGCTGAGCGAGGAGTACGCGAAGGAGGCGTCGGCGAGCTTTCCGACGCGGGAGACCTGGAGGCGGGTCGCCTTCGTGAGGCTGCGGCCGGTGAACGCGCCGTAGCCCTTCGCGGCCCACCAGCGGCGGCCGAGGGCGGGGGCGGATACGACGCCGACGACGGGCTGGAAGCCGCCCTCGCCGGCTTCCATCAGGGAGATGAGGGTGGCCCAGACCGGGACGCCGCGTACGTAGTTCTTGGTGCCGTCGATGGGGTCGATCACCCAGCGGCGGGGGCCGGTGCCCTCGACGCCGTACTCCTCGCCGAGGATCGCGTCCCGGGGGCGGGCGCGGGCGAGTTGGCCGCGGATGAGTTCTTCGGCGGCCTTGTCCGCTTCGCTCACCGGGGTCATGTCCGGTTTGGTCTCGACCTTGAGGTCGAGGGCCTTGAACCGGTCCGTCGTCGCGGCGTCGGCGGCGTCGGCGAGGACGTGGGCGAGACGCAGGTCGTCGAGGTAGTCGGGCATGTAACGAACCTATCTGCCGAGGTGGGGGTGGGGCTACAGGGGGTTTGTGGGTGGGGGTGGGGGTGTTGTGGGGGCTCGGCGTCCCTGCTGAGGCGGGGTGGGTTCGCAGCCGGCGTTGCGGAGTGCCGCCGGCATCTGCTGGATCGGGGTGCTGCGCGGCCGGGCGTGACGGGGTGCCGCTTCGGTGGGACGGGTGCCGCCCGAGTGGCGCGGCTGCCCGCAGTGGCGGCCGGTGGTCGCCGAAGGGTCGGCGTGCGACCGCCGCTCGCAGTGACTGTCTGTGGCGTCGGTGCTGTGGGCGGGGCGTTGCGCAGCCCGGCGCGACGGGGTGCCGCTTCGGTGGGACGGGTGCCGCCCCAAGCGGCACGACTGCCCGCAGCGGCGGCAGGTTGCCCGCAGTGGCGGCAGGTTGCCCCGGCGCGAAGGGCGCCGCTGCGCCCGGCAGGGCCGGCCCGAGCGGCACGGCTGCCCGCAGTGGCGGCCGGTGGCCCCGGCGGCAGGTTGCCCGCAACGGCGCCCCGGTGGCCCCGGCCGCACAGCCGCCCGCAGCCAGGCCGATCGCACCCGCGCAGGTCGGCTCAAAGGCGACCCCGCGTGCTCTCGTGAACCCTTGACAGGGGTGTGGTGCGCGTCAAATCTGGGCGCAGAGCCGCTCGCCCCAAGGGGAGGCGATGATGCCTGCAGCGCGGGAATCTCTACTGGACGCCGCTTACACGGCGCTGGCGCGCCGGCCGTGGTCCGCCGTGCGGATGGTGGACGTGGCCGCGGCGGCAGGGGTGTCCCGGCAGACGCTGTACAACGAATTCGGCAGCAAGGACGGGCTCGCCCGGGCGCTCGTGAGGCGAGAGGCCGACGGGTATCTCGCCGGGGTCGACCGTGCGCTCACCGGGCACAGCGACCCGCGCGAGCGGCTCACCGCCACCGCAGAGTGGACCACCTCGGCGGCCCGGGAGAACGCCCTCGTCCGTGCCATGCTCACCGGCTGCTGGGGCGAACGGCTGCCGTCCCCGGCCCTGTCGGCCGTGCGCTCCACCTCCGCCGTACCGGCCCAGCGCCGCGCCGACGGCCCGCTGCCCTCGCCCGGCGAGTTCGTCACCCTCGTCCGCGACCGTGCCGTCATCGCCCTGGCAGGACCTGGCACCCCCAAGTCCGACACCGCCGACCTGGCCCGCTCCTGCGAACTCGCCGTCCGGCTCGCCCTGTCCTGCGTGGCCGCGCCTCCCGGCGAGGGCGGCGTCGCCGGACTGGTCCGCAGCGCCCTTCAGCGGCAGACGGGCTGACGGGACGTCAGTGCGACGAACCCGACAACTGAAGCCCGATCACACCGATGATGACGAGGCTGATCGACACGATCTTCAGCGTCGACACCAGGTCGCCCAGGAACACCATGCCGTAGATCGCCGTGCCCGCCGCGCCGATGCCGGTCCACACGGCGTAGGCGGGACCCACGTCGAGTTTCTTCAGCGACAGGGTCAGCAGACCGAAGCTGCCGAGGGCGAAGATGCAGAACGCGACCGTCGGCCAGAGCCGGGTGAAACCGTGCGACAGCTTCAGGCACACGGCGAAGCCGGTCTCCAGCAACCCCGCCACTATGACCAGCAGCCACGCCATGAGTCGTTCCTCCCGTATCCCACGTTCAGCGACCGCTCAGTCAGTTTGGGCATGTTCGCCAGATTCTTCAGATTCTGGTCGGTCTTGCCTGCATCCGGCTTGGTGCGATTATGCACTTACCGTCCGCACGCCATGACAAACAACGCGGAGGTCAGTCGCCTTCCTTGCGCTCCCGCGTGGCCAGCATTCGCCGCAGCGAGTACAGCCGCGCCGGATCCGCGTGCCCCTCGGCCACCCACGCGTCCAGCGCGCAGTCGGGCTCGTCGTGGCTGCACGCGCGCGGGCACCCCTCGGTGCCCGGCTCCAGGTCGGGGAAGGCATGGATGACCTGGGACGGGTCGACGTGGTGCAGGCCGAAGGACCGCAGGCCCGGCGTGTCGATCACCCAGCCGTCGCTGCCCGACAGGGGCAGCGCCAGTGCCGAGGTGGTGGTGTGCCGGCCACGGCCCGTCACCGCGTTCACATGCCCGGTCGTACGGCGCTGCTCCTGAGGCACCAGCGAATTGACCAGCGTCGTCTTGCCGACACCGGAGTGGCCGACGAACGCGGTGATCTTGCCGTCGAGCTGCTCCCGTACGCGGGCGACGGCGGAGCCGTTCTGGAGTTCCTCACGGCTGGTGACGACGTAGGGGATGTCGAGGTGGCCGTACAGCTCCAGCAGCTTGTCGGGCGGGGCGAGGTCCGACTTGGTCAGGACCAGCAGCGGGTCCAGGCCGCCGGCGTAGGCCGCGACCAGGCAGCGGTCGATCAGCCGCGGGCGGGGCTCCGGGTCGGCCAGGGCGGTGACGACGGCCAGCTGGTCGGCGTTGGCGACGACCACGCGCTCGTACGGGTCGTCGTCGTCCGCCGTGCGGCGCAGCACGGACGTGCGCTCCTCGATGCGGACGATCCTCGCGAGCGTGTCCTTCTTGCCGGACATGTCGCCGACGAGCGCCACGCGGTCGCCGACCACCGCCGCTTTGCGGCCCAGCTCCCGGGCCTTCATCGCCATGACCACACGGTCCTCGACGAGGCAGGTCAGGCGGCCTCGGTCGACGGTGAGGACGAGGCCCTCGGCGGCGTCCTCGTGCTTGGGCCGGATGTTCGTCCGGGGCCGGGTGTTCCGGCGGCCGGGACGGGTGCGGATGTCGTCCTCGTCGGTGTGCTTGCCGTAGCGGCGCATGACCTGATCCCCGCGTCCTACGCCCCGAGCATCCCGGTCCACAGGTCGGGGAAGTCGGGCAGGGTCTTGGCCGTCGTCGCCACGTTCTCGATCTGCACGCCCTCCACGGCGAGACCGATGATCGCGCCGGCCGTGGCCATGCGGTGGTCGTCGTAGGTGTGGAAGATCCCGCCGTGCAGCCGGCGCGGGCGGATGTGCAGGCCGTCGGCGGTCTCCGTGACGTCACCGCCGAGTTCGTTGATCTCCTTGGTCAGCGCGGCCAGGCGGTCCGTCTCGTGCAGCCGCAGGTGCGCCACGCCACGCAGGGTCGACGGGGAGTCCGCGAGGGCCGCGACCGCCGCGACGCCCGGCGTCAGCTCGCCGACCTCGCTCAGGTCGACGTCGATGCCGTGGACCGAGCCGGAGCCGGTGAACACGAGCCCGAACTCGGTCAGTTCGCAGGAGCCGCCCATCTCGGTGAAGATCTCGCGCAGCCGGTCACCGGGCTGGGTGGTGCGGGCCGGCCAGTCCGGGATGACGACCTTGCCGCCGGTCACCAGCGCCGCCGCCAGGAACGGCTGGGCGTTGGACAGGTCCGGCTCGATGATCAGGTCCCGGCCGAGCAGGGCACCCGGCGTGACCCGCCAGACGTTCGGCTCGCCGCCCGACTCGGGCGTGTCCACCTGGGCGCCGACCGCGCGCAGCATGTCGACGGTCATGCGGATGTGCGGCATGGAGGGCAGCGTGGCGCCGGTGTGGCGGACCTCGACGCCCTGGTTGAAGCGCGGGCCGGACAGCAGCAGGGCGCTCACGAACTGCGACGAGGAGGACGCGTCGATCTCCACCGGGCCGCCGTCCAGGGCGCCGCTGCCGTGCACGGTCAACGGCAGCGCGCCACGGCCGTCGTCGTCGATCCGGGCACCGAGCAGCCGCAGCGCGTCGATGACGCCGTTCAGGGGACGCTCGTACGAGCGGGGATCGCCGTTGAAGCGGACGGGGCCGTCGGCGAGCGCGGCGACCGGAGGCAGGAACCGCATCACCGTGCCGGCGTTGCCGACGTCGACGGTGGCCGGGCCGCGCAGGCTCGTGGGGAGCACGCGCCAGGCCTCGCCCGTGCCGTCGGGGCCGCCCGCGACGGAGGAGCTGGACGACACCGTTTCCTCGATCTCGATGCCCATGGCGCGCAGCGCGCCGGCCATCAGCAGGGTGTCGCGGGAGCGCAGGGGGCGGCGCAGCCAGCCCGGTTCGGACGCGAGGGAGGCGAGAACCAGGGCGCGGTTGGTGACCGACTTGGACCCGGGCACGTGGACCGTCGCGTCGACGGCTCCGCTCGCGTGCGGGGCGGGCCAAAGGGCGGTGTCTGCGGTGTTCGGGGCCATGGCTTCACTTTATAAGGAGCAGTGGTCCGGGTGCGGCGCCGCGGGGGCCGGTCGGGCCCACGCGGCTCAGCCGCACATCGGCACAACCCCGCGTCCCTCAGGTCGGCCGGTCACAGCTCCAGCAGCCAGCGCCCCCCGCCGATCAGCGAGCACAGCGACACCGCGTGGAACAGAAACAGCCACAACCCCGCCGGCACATGCGTCAGCCGCGACAGCTGGTCCGCGTCCGAGTCCCCCGCCCCGCCCCGCGACCGCTTGGCCTGGAGCTCGAACGCCGGACGCACCCCGCCGACCAGCAGGAACCACACCACCACGTACGCGAACGCCGCCTGGACCTGAGGGCCGGCCAGCCAGGACACCAGGACGAACAGGCCGCCGGTGACGATCATGGTGAGGGCGCCGTACGCGTTGCGGATCATCACGAGCATGGCCAGCAGCAGGGCCGTGGCCAGCCACAGCAGCAGCGTGATGCGGCCGGAGCCCAGCAGGGCCGCGCCGCCGAGGCCCAGCAGGGGCGGGGCGGTGTAGCCGGAGGCCGCGGTGAGGATCATGCCGATGCCGTACGGCTTGCCGCGGCTGACGGTCAGGCCGCTGGTGTCCGAGTGCAGCCGTATGCCGGTGAGGGTGCGGCCGCTGAGCAGCGCCACGAGCCCGTGGCCGCCCTCGTGGGCGATGGTGATGGCGTTGCGGGAGATGCGCCACAGGCCGTGCGGGACCACCACGGCGAGCGCGGCCACCAGGGCAGCGATCACGACCCACAGGTCGGGGTCGGGCTGGGTGCCGGAGACCTCGTCCCAGAGGGAGGCGAGCGAGGCGGTTGCGGTGCTGTCCATGTGCGGCGTTGGCTCCCTGTGGGCGGATGGAATCTGGCAGTGTGGCACGTATGTGCGGACGGTATGCAGCCAGTCGTAGGCCAGAGGATCTCGCAGGAGTCTTCGAGATCGAGAAGTGGGAGCCCGAGGAGACTCTGGAGCCCGACTACAACGTGGCGCCCACCAAAGAGGTCTACGCCGTCCTCGACCGCCCTCTGAAAGACGCCGACGACCCGCGCCCGGTTCGGCAGCTGCGCACGCTGAAGTGGGGGCTCGTCCCCTCCTGGTCGAAGACTCCCGAGGGCGGCGCCCGGATGATCAACGCCCGGGCGGAGACCGTCCACGAGAAGCCGTCCTACCGCCGCGCCTTCACCTCCCGGCGCTGCATCCTGCCCGCCGACGGCTACTACGAGTGGGTCACCGGCACGCAGGAGCGCGAGCTGGAGGTCGGGGGCAAGAAGAAGCGGCCCCGCAAGCAGCCCTACTTCGTCACCCCGGCGGACGGGTCGGTCTTCGCGATGGCCGGCCTGTACGAGTTCTGGCGGGACAAGACGCTGCCGGACGACCACCCGCAGGCCTGGTGGGTGACGTGCTCCGTCATCACCACCGAGGCCGAGACGAGCCCGCTGGCGGTGTCCCCGGCGGACGGGCCGCGCGCCCTGGCCGAGATTCACCCCCGGATGCCGCTGATGCTGACGCCCGACCGCTGGGACGCCTGGCTGGACCCGTCCCGCACGGACGCCGACGAGCTGCGCGAGCTGCTCGCCCCGCCGCCCGCCGGGCTGATGCGCGCCTACCCCGTCACCACCGCCGTCAGCAACGTCCGCAACAACGGCCCGGAGCTGCTGAAGGAGCTGGAAGGGTCCGAAGAGGGCACACTCTTCTGACGTGACCAACGTGACGAAAGGGTCCGACGCGACCACAGAGACAGTCGAGACCGTCGAGACCGAAGCCGGCCCCGCCCGTATCACCTGGCACAAGGCGAAGAAGGCCCGGCTCGTGCTCGCCGTCAGCCACGGCGCCGGCGGCGGCATCGAGGCCCGCGACCTGAAGGCCCTGGCCGCCGTCCTGCCCGCCCACGGCGTCACCGTGGCCCGGGTGGAGCAGCCCTGGCGGGTGGCCGGGAAGAAGCTGGCGCCCGCGCCCAGGACGCTGGACACCGGGTGGCGGGGCATCTGGCCCGCACTGGCCGGGCCCGGACTGCCGGTGGTGTCCGGCGGCCGCAGCGCCGGAGCCCGGGTCGCCTGCCGTACCGCCACGGAACTCGGCGCCCACGCGGTCCTCGCCCTCAGCTTCCCCCTCCACCCACCCGGCAAGCCCGAGAAGTCCCGCGCCGCCGAGCTGCTGGGCTCCGGGGTGCCCACCCTGGTCGTCCAGGGCGGGAACGACCCCTTCGGGAAGCCCGGGGAGTTCCCCGAGGGGCCGTACGAACTCGTCGAGGTGCCGTACGGCGATCACGGCTTCGCCGTCCCCAAGCGCGCGGAGATCACGCAGGAGGAGGCAGTGGCGGTCATCACGGACGCGGTCGTGGAGTGGACCGGGTCACTCGGGTGAAGCTCCGGGAATGCCGGGGCGGCGAGCACTGTTGTGCGGGACGTACGTGCTGGAGACCAGCACCGACGCCGTAGGAGAGGAAGTCCGCCGCATGGGTTCGATCTACTGCCCGAGCCGCAGCAGCCGCGCCGACCTGGACTGGACGGTGCTGCACGCGGCCAAGACCGCGCCTATTCGGGCGGCGGGCGGACCGGATCGTCGTCTATCCTCCGATTCGGGTGAGACCGGTCTCGGTCTCACGAGAACACTGGAGGAGGTGGGTCCGGTCACAGGGACCGACGCAGGGACCGAACACGGCCAGGCGGAGCAGCCCGAGGGCCAGGGCGGCACGGGCGCGGAGACGGCCGCGGAGCGCAACGCGCGCTTCGAGCGGGACGCGCTCGAGTTCCTCGACCAGATGTACTCGGCCGCGCTGCGTATGACGCGCAACCCGGCCGACGCCGAGGACCTGGTGCAGGAGACGTACGCGAAGGCGTACGCGTCCTTCCACCAGTTCCGCGAGGGCACCAATCTCAAGGCGTGGCTGTACCGGATCCTCACGAACACCTTCATCAACTCGTACCGCAAGAAGCAGCGGGAACCGCAGCGCTCGGCGGCCGAGGAGATCGAGGACTGGCAGCTCGCCCGCGCCGAGTCGCACATGTCGACGGGTCTGCGCTCCGCGGAGTCGCAGGCGCTCGACCACCTGCCCGACTCGGACGTGAAGCAAGCGCTCCAGGCGATCCCCGAGGAGTTCCGTATCGCCGTCTATCTGGCGGACGTCGAGGGCTTTGCCTACAAGGAGATCGCCGACATCATGGGGACACCCATCGGTACGGTGATGTCCCGGCTGCACCGGGGCCGCCGTCAGCTGCGCGGCATGCTGGAGGACTACGCCCGTGACCGCGGGATGGTCCCGGCCGGCGCCGGAGAGTCGAACGAAGCGAAAGGCTCGGGGTCATGAGCTGCGGAGAGCCGCACGAGACGGATTGCAGCGAAATCCTCGATCATCTCTACGAGTTCCTCGACCGTGAGATGCCGGACTCGGACTGCGTGAAGTTCGAGCACCACTTCGAGGAGTGCTCGCCCTGCCTCGAGAAGTACGGGCTCGAGCAGGCCGTGAAGAAGCTGGTCAAGCGCTGCTGCGGGCATGACGACGTGCCGGGCGATCTCCGCGACAAGGTCATGGGGCGGATCGAGCTGATCCGCTCCGGCCAGGCCGTCCCGGAGCAGGACGTCACGGCCTCGCCGGCCACGCCGCAGGAGTCCTGACACTTCCGCGCTTTTCAACTACCCCGCCTTCGAGGGGGTAGTCATCCTCGAACGCATCACTCGAACGTGCGAATCCGCGGGTTATCGGCCCGCGGAGCCCCCCACCGCCGTCCTAGGCTCCGGGCCTGACGGACATGGCCGGGGGAGGGCTCATGGAAGCGGTACCGGTGCGGGCACGTGCGTATGTCGCCTGTGTCGTCCTCGCCGCCCTTCTCTGTCTGCTGCCGCTGCCGGGCGTCCGTACGCCCTGGTGGGCCGTGCTGCTGCTCGCCGCGTTGTACGCGGGCTGCGAGCGCGTCGCCCGGTCCCGGTTCGTCGGGATCTCCCATCCGGCCGGGACCTTCTATCCCGTGCTGCTCGCCGGTGCCTTCCTGCTGCCCGCGCCCGCCGCCGCCCTGGTGGCCGTGCCCGGTGCTCTGCTCTCGCACGTGGAACAGCGGCCCGTGGCGCTGCGGCGGGTGTGGCGGGCCGCCCAGCACGTCCTCGGCGTGTGGGCCGCGGCCCGGGTGCACTGGGCGCTCGGCGGGCGGGACGCGGTCGTCGCGGGCGACATGCCCTACGCGCTCGGGCCGGCCGGGGCGGCCGTGCTGGCGTTCTGCCTGGTGCTCGCGCTGCTGGACGGCGGGATCCTGGCCGTGGCCGAGCGGGTGCCGGTGCGGCGGGCCTGGCGGGGACTGGTGGCGCGCTCCCTCGCGCCCATCGCCGTGCACGGGCTGGCCGGGCTGATGATGGCCGTGCTGTGGCGCAGTCCGTACGGTCCCGTGGCCGCGCTGCTCGTGCTGCTGCCGATGTGCGTCTCCTGGTGGGCCTTCGCGCAGTACCACCGGGAACGGGCCGCCCACCAGGCGACCATCCGGGCGCTGGTCCAGGCCGTCGACATCAAGGACGGGTACACGCGCGGGCACAGTGAGCGCGTCGGACAGGCCTCCATGATGATCGCGCGCGAGCTGGGCATGGGCGACGAGCGCGTCGAGGTGCTCCGGTTCGCCGGGATCCTGCACGACGTCGGCAAGCTCGGCGTCCCCACCAGGCTGCTCAGGAAGGACGGGCCGCTGACGCCCGAGGAGCGGCGGGTGATCGAGCTGCACCCCGAGTACGGGCACGAGATGGTGCGCGGCATCGGCTTCCTCGGGGAGGCCCGCGCCGCCGTACTGCACCACCACGAACGGCTGGACGGCACCGGGTACCCCTACGGCCTGGTGGGCAGTCAGATCCCGGAATCCGCACGCGTCGTGGCCGTCGCGGACGCCTTCGACGCCATGACCTCCACCCGGAGCTACAGCAGGGCCCGGCCCGTGGCGGTCGCCCTGGCGGAGCTGAAGCGGTGCTCCGGCAGCCAGTTCGACCCGGTGATGGTCGCGGCCCTCGTGGAGGCCGTCGGCCGGGCCGGATGGCGTCCCGCCGTGACCGCCGACGACGTCCGCCCGCCCCGGATTCCGCCGCCCGGCGCACCCGTCTCCAGCCCGCCGGGGGCACACCGGTGAGCGCGTACCGCCCGCCGCCGCTCTTCACCCTCGTCCACGCCTGTGCCGCCCTCCTCGCCACCGGCTCCCTCGCCGTCACCCTCTACGACGGGCTGGAGGAACGCCGGGTCGCCCTCGCCTTCGGCGTCCTCGTCACCGTCGGGGAGCTCGCCCGGCGCAACGGGGCGCAGGTCAGGGAGCCGGCGCCGCTCGGGGCCGCCGCGGCCCTGTCGTACGCGCTGCTCGGCGAGGCCGGCGGGCGGGCCACGCACCACGGCCTCGCCCAGGTCGTCGCCGTCGTGCTGGCCGGCTCGCTGCTCGGCAGCGTGCCGCACGTGGCGCGCGGACAGGGGCCCACGCTCGACCATCTGGCGCGCCGGGTGCTCACCGTCGGGTTCGTCGCCGTCTGCTTCCAGCCCCCGTACAACCGGGGCATGTTCGACGACTGGGGCGGTCCCGCCTACGCGCTGCTGCTGCTCGCGCTGCTGTCCCTGACCGCGCTGTGCGACGCGGTGCTCGCCGCCGCGCTGGCGCACTCCCGCACCGGCTGGCCCTTCGGGCCGGTGCTGCGGGACGAGCTGCGGGCCGTGTGCGGCATCGGCTCCGCCGTCATCGCGACCGGGGCGGTGATGGCCCTGGCGGTCGCCGTCGTGGGGCTGTGGGCACTGCCCGTCTTCTCCGTGCCGCTGCTGCTCGCCCAGATGTCGTTCCGCCGGTACGCCGCCGTCCGGGCGACCTACCGGCAGACCATCGCCTCCCTCGCCCGGGCCACGGAGGTCGCCGGGTACACCCCGGCCGGGCACGCCCGCCGCGTCGCCGCGCTCAGTCAGGCGGTGGGACGTGACCTGGGTCTCACCGAGCCCGAGCTGGCCGTGCTGGAGTACGCCGCGCTCATGCACGACATCGGCCAGCTGAGCCTCGTCGACCCGGTGCCGGCGGGCGCCACCGCCGGCCTGCCCGCCGCGGAACAGCGGCGGATCGCGCTGCTCGGCGGGGCCGTCGTACGGCAGACGGGTGTCGACGAGGCGGTCGCCGTGGTCGTGGAGCGGCAGGCCGACCCCGCTGCGGAGCAGCCGCTCGCCGCGCGGATCGTCCGGGCCGTGAACGCGTACGAGGAGAAGTCCCGGGAAGGTGGCCTGGGCGGACCGCTGACGGCGCTGGAGGAACTCCGGCTCGCCACCGCCGGGGAGTACGCCCCGGAGGTGGTGGAATCGCTGGCCCGGGTACTGGCAAGGAGCAGTCTGACCTTGCCCGTGACGGGGTAACCCATGGGTAATGAGCGCCCCGGAGGCCGTACGTGGTTGGATGCGAAGAAGAAGGTGTCCGGGGGCTCGAAACACAGCTACGGCCAGCCCACCGCACGGAACTGGCAGGCGGGAATCGTGAGGATCTTCGGCAAGGGACGGCACCGGCCCTCCGCCTCCTGGCGGCAGGCCACAGACCGGGCGTTCACTCTCATCGGCGATGGCCGGTACGAGGACGCAGGCGCACTGTTGACACGTGCCGCCGATCTGGAGCCCTGGCTGTCCGAGTCGTGGTTCAACCTCGCCCTGCTGCACAAGTTCCGGCACGACTGGGAGCAGGCGCGGGCGGCGGGCCTCAGGGCCGTGGCGCTGCTCGACCGGGACACCGGCGCGCCCGACTGGTGGAACGTGGGCATCGCCGCGACCGCCCTGCAGGACTGGCCGCTGGCCCGGCGCGCCTGGCAGGCCTACGGGCTGCGGGTGCCGGGAGCGGCCAACGACCCCGGTGAGCCCGTCGGCATGGACCTCGGCAGCGCGGCCGTACGGCTGTCCCCGGAGGGGGAGGCCGAGGTCGTGTGGGGGCGGCGGCTGGATCCCGCGCGGATCGAGGTGCTGTCCATTCCGCTGCCGTCGTCGGGGCGGCGCTGGGGTGAGGTCGTCCTGCACGACGGTGTGCCGCACGGGGAGCGGACCACGGCCGTGGGGCACACGTACCCGGTGTTCGACGAGATCGAGCTGTGGGCGCCGTCGCCGGTGCCGACCTGGGTCGTGCTGCTGGAGGCGGCGACCGAGGCGGACCGGGACGCGCTGGAGCAGCTTGCGGCGGATGCCGGGTTCGCCGCGGAGGACTGGTCCTCTTCGGTGCGGTTGCTGTGCCGGATGTGTTCCGAGTCACGAATGCCGTCCGACGAGGGCGACGGGGAGCATCTCGATCCGCATGATCACAGTGAGCCGGGGCATCCCGGGCCGCTGGGGCATCGGACGGACGGGCAGCTGTGGGTTCCCGAGCGGGAGTGCGGGTTGGCTGCTCCGGCTTCGCTGGTCCGGGGGTTGCTGGACGGGTGGGTGGCCGACAGTCCGGACTCCCGGGACTGGCGGGATCTCGAAGAGGTCTGCTAGGTCCTGCGTCCCCCGTACCCTGTATCAGCATCCCAGCTTGGATTTGTTCAGGAAGGCGTACGTAACGTCATGGCTCAGCAGGACACCGATCAGCAGCGCGCGGGCGTGCTCCCCGTCGATGACGAGGGGTACGTGATCGACACGGAGGACTGCGAGGAGCGCGAGGCGGCCTGGCGGGAGCGGGGGACCTCACGGCCGATCACGGTGGTCGGGAACCCGGTGCTGCACAAGGAGTGCAAGGACGTCACCGACTTCGGCGACGAGCTCCAGCAGCTGGTGGCGGACATGTTCGCCTCGCAGCGCACCGCCGAGGGTGTGGGCCTGGCCGCCAACCAGATCGGCGTCGACCTGAAGGTCTTCGTCTACGACTGCCCGGACGACGAGGGAGTCCGGCACACCGGCGTCGTCTGCAACCCCAAGCTCCTCGAACTGCCTGCCGAGAAGCGCCGGCTGGACGACAGCAACGAGGGCTGCCTGTCGGTGCCGACCGCGTACGCGCCGCTCGCCCGGCCCGACTACGCCGAGGTGACCGGGCAGGACGAGAAGGGCAATCCGATCCGGGTGCGCGGCACCGGATACTTCGCTCGGTGTTTGCAGCACGAGACCGACCACCTGTACGGGTACCTGTACATCGACCGCCTCTCGAAGCGCGAACGCAAGGACGCGCTGCGGCAGATGGCCGAGAACGAGCCCCGCTACCCGGTCGTCGCGAACGACTGAGACCTCACGATCACCAGGCGCACGGCGTCTGTTCGGGATTCCCGCCCTGAACAGGCGCCGTTCGTCTGTGCCGTTCGCTTGTCCGTCGCACGTTCGATCGCTTCTGCTCTCCTGGTGATCCGGCACCAGTCACACAACGGGAGGTTCCCGGCACTGTGGGGTAGTGAATGAAGCAAATACGTTCCCAGAAGGGTCAGTTGTAGTGCTGAATGGAGGGAGCGGGGTATGCAACGGCGCACGCCCGGCACGGAAGGAGGGGCGCCCGCGCCAACTGGCGGCTGAGAGGGGTTAGTTCGTGCATGCTTTGTCACACGGCACCACATCGACACCGACCACCATCGCAGTACCACCGTCGCTCTCCCTTCCGGTGATCGAGGCGGCGTTTCCCCGGCAACTCCACCCGTATTGGCCGAAGTGCCAGGAGAAGACCCGGGCCTGGCTGCTCGAAAAGCGGCTCATGCCTGCGGACAAGGTGGAGGAATATGCCGACGGCCTGTGCTACACGGACCTCATGGCCGGGTACTACATCGGCGCCTCGGACGAGGTGATGCAGGCGATCGCGGACTACAGCGCCTGGTTCTTCGTCTGGGACGACCGCCATGACCGCGACATCGTGCACGGCCGCCCGGTCGCCTGGCGGCGGCTGCGGGGCCGGCTGCACGCGGCCCTCGACTCCCCCGGGGAACACCTGCACCACGAGGACCCACTGGTCGCCGGGTTCGCGGACAGTGTGCTGCGGCTGTACGCCTTCCTGCCGGCGACCTGGAACCTCCGGTTCGCCCGGCACTTCCACGCGGTGATCGACGCGTACGACCGGGAGTTCCACAATCGCACGCACGGCATCGTGCCCACGGTCGAGGAGTATCTCCGGCTGCGCCGGCTCACTTTCGCCCACTGGATATGGACGGACCTGCTGGAGCCGACCGCGGGATACGAACTCCCCGACGCCGTACGGAAACACCCGGCCTATCGGCGGGCCGCGTTGCTGAGTCAGGAGTTCGCCGCCTGGTACAACGACCTCTGCTCGCTTCCGAAGGAAATAGCGGGCGACGAGGTGCACAATCTCGGAATCAGTCTCATCACCCATGAGGGGCTGACCCTGGAACAGGCGGTCGTGGAAGTCAGGCGCCGCGTCGATAAATGCATCACTGAATTCATCGACGTCGAACAGGAAGCATTACGGTTCGCCGACTCCCTCGCCGACGGCACTGTGCGGGGAAAGGAGCTCAGCGCCGCCGTGCGGGCCTGTCTGGGAAATATGCGGAACTGGTTCAGCTCCGTCTACTGGTTCCATCACGAGTCCGGCCGGTACAGGGTCGACAGCTGGGACGACCGGTCCACGCCCCCGTACGTCGACAACGAAGCGGCAGGTGAGAAATGACCGTCGAGTCTGTGAAGCCTGAAGCCCCCCTGGCTGCGGAGCTGCGGGAACCGCCCCGGGCGGGCGGCGGTGTCCCCGTCCTGGGGCACGGCTGGAAGCTGGTGCGCGACCCGCTGGCGTTCATGTCCCGGCTGCGCGACCACGGCGACGTGGTCCGGCTGAAGCTCGGGCCGAAGACGGTGTACGCCGTCACCACCCCGGAGCTCACCGGCGCGCTGGCGCTGAGCAACGACTTCATCATCGCCGGGCCGCTGTGGGAGTCCCTGGAGGGACTGCTCGGCAAGGAGGGCGTGGCCACGGCGAACGGCCCCCGCCACCGCCGCCAGCGGCGCACCATCCAGCCCGCCTTCCGGCTCGACGCCATCCCCGCCTACGGGCCGATCATGGAGGAGGAGGCACACGCGCTCACCGAGCGCTGGAAGCCCGGCGAGACCATCGACTGCACCTCCGAGTCCTTCCGGGTGGCCGTGCGCATCGCGGCCCGCTGCCTGCTGCGCGGCGACTACATGGACGAGCGGGCGGAGCGGCTGTGCGTCGCGCTCGCCACCGTCTTCCGCGGGATGTACCGGCGGATGGTGGTGCCGCTCGGACCGCTCTACAAGCTGCCGCTCCCGGCCAACCGTGAATTCAACCGGGCATTGGCCGATTTGCATCTCCTGGTGGACGAGATCGTCGCCGAGCGCCGCGCATCCGGTCAAAAGCCGGACGATTTGCTGACGGCATTGCTGGAGGCGACGGACGAGAATGGCGATCCCATCGGGGAACAGGAGATCCACGACCAGGTCGTCGCGATCCTCACCCCCGGCAGCGAAACCGTCGCCTCCACGATCATGTGGCTGTTGCATATGCTCGCGGAACACCCTGAACACGCGGACCGGGTGCGCGACGAAGTAGAAGCCGTCACCGGTGGGAGGCCGGTGGCATTCGAGGACGTCCGAGAGCTCAGGCACACCAACAATGTCGTGGTCGAGTCCATGCGTTTGCGCCCCGCGGTGTGGATTCTGACGCGCCGGGCGGTGCGGGACACGGAACTCGGCGGATACCGGATTCCGGCCGGGGCGGACATCGTCTACAGCCCGTACGCGATCCAGCGCGACGCGAAGTCGTACGCGCGGCACCTGGAGTTCGACCCCGACCGCTGGCTGCCGGACCGGGTCAAGGACATCCCGAAGCACGCCATGAGCCCGTTCAGCGTGGGCAACCGCAAGTGCCCGAGCGACCACTTCTCGATGGCCCAGCTGACACTGATCACGGCGGCGCTGGCCGGCACGTACCGCTTCGAGCAGGTGGCCGGCTCGAACGACGGCACGCGCGTCGGCATCACGCTGCGGCCGCACGAGCTGCTGCTGCGGCCGGTGCCGAGGTGAGCGTGGGGGAGGATCAGGCCGCCTCGGGGCCCCGGAAGGTCCGCCGGTAGGCGTTCGGCGTCGTGCCCACGGCCCGGACGAAGTGGTGGCGCAGCGTGGCCGCGTTGCCGAACCCCGTTCGACCGGCGATCGCGTCCATGGTCTCGTCCGTCGCCTCCAGCAGCCGCTGGGCCAGCAGGACGCGCTGGCGCAGGATCCAGCGGTAGGGAGTCGTCCCCGTCTCCTGCTGGAAGCGACGGGCGAAGGTGCGCGGGGACATGTGGGCGCGGGCGGCCAGCTGCTCGACGGTGACCTCCTCGTCGAGGTGCCGCTCCATCCACGTCAGCAGCTCGCCGATCGTGTCGGCCTCGGAGTGCGGCAGCGGGCGCTCGATGTACTGAGCCTGGCCGCCGTCGCGGTGCGGCGGCACCACCATCCGCCGGGCGATCTTGTTGGCGACCTCGGAGCCCTGCTCCTTGCGCACCAGGTGGAGACAGGCGTCGATCCCGGCGGCCGTGCCGGCGGAGGTGATCACCGGGTCCTCGTCGACGTAGAGCACGTCCGGCTCCACGACCGCCCGCGGGTACTGCCGGGCCAGGGCGTCCGCATGCTTCCAGTGCACGGCGCAGCGGCGGTCGTCCAGCAGCCCGGCAGCGGCCAGCACGAAGGCGCCGGAGCAGACGCTGAGCACCCGGGCGCCGCGGGCGACCCCATGCCGCAGGGCGTCCAGGAGCTCCGGCGGGAACTCACGGGACGCGTAGCTGTGCCCGGCCGGCACCGCGATCAGATCGGCCGTCTCCAGCCGCTCCAGGCCGTGCTCCACCTGTAGTGAGACGCCCGAGTTCATGCGCAGGGCCGGGCCCTCGGCCGAGGCCACCGCGAAGTCGTAGACCGGCAGGCCGTCGTCGCTGCGGTCGGTGCCGAAGACCTCGCACACCACACCGAGTTCGAAGGGGTTCACGCCGTCGAGGAGGACGACCGCCACGTTCTGGAGCATGCCTCCAGTGTGCCTCGTCAGTGGCAGTAATTCGAGGGTCTCCGGCAGTACTGCCACTGACGGTAAGGAGTCTTAGGCGCGACAGTGGTGTCCATGGACACGAACCAGGTACAGACACTCATCGCAATGATCTTCGTACTCGGGATGCTGGTCCTCCTGGTCCTCCCGTCAGTGATCGGTATCGTCCGCGACCGGCGCGTCGACCGTCAGATCAGGGAGGCCCAGGAGGCCCGCGAGGACGAGCGGGCTCAGAAGTCCTCGTCCAGGTCGACGGTGCCCTCCACCGCCACCTGGTACGCGGAGGGCCGCCGCTCGAAGAAGTTGGTCAGCTCCTGAACCCCCTGGAGCTCCATGAAGGAGAAGGGGTTCTCGGAGCCGTACACCGGAGCGAAGCCCAGGCGGGTGAGCCGCTGGTCGGCGACGCACTCCAGGTACTGCCGCATCGACTCGGTGTTCATGCCCGGGAGGCCGTCACCGCACAGGTCGCGCGCGAACTGCAGCTCGGCCTCGACGGCCTCGCGGAGCATGTCCGTCACCTCCTGCTGGAGCCGGTCGTCGAACAGCTCCGGCTCCTCCTTGCGGACGGTGTCGACCACGTCGAAGGCGAACGACATGTGCATCGTCTCGTCGCGGAACACCCAGTTGGTGCCGGTGGCCAGGCCGTGCAGCAGGCCACGGCTGCGGAACCAGTAGACGTAGGCGAAGGCACCGTAGAAGAACAGGCCTTCGATGCACGCGGCGAAGCAGATCAGGTTCAGCAGGAAGCGGCGGCGGTCGGCCTGCGTCTGAAGCCGGTCGAGCTGGTCGACCGAGTCCATCCACTTGAAGCAGAACCCGGCCTTCTCGCGGATGGAGGGGATGTTCTCGACGGCCGCGAAGGCCGCCGCCCGGTCGTCGTGGTCGGGGAGGTAGGTGTCCAGCAGCGTCAGATAGAACTGGACGTGCACGGCCTCCTCGAAGAGCTGCCGGCTCAGGTACAGCCGCGCCTCGGGGGAGTTGATGTGCTTGTACAGCGTCAGCACCAGGTTGTTCGCGACGATCGAGTCGCCCGTGGCGAAGAAGGCGACCAGCCGGCCGATCAGGTGCTGCTCGGCGGGGGAGAGCTTGGCGAGGTCGGTGACGTCCGAGTGGAGGTCGACCTCCTCCACGGTCCAGGTGTTCTTGATGGCGTCCCGGTAGCGCTCGTAGAAGTCCGGGTAGCGCATGGGGCGCAGAGTGAGCTCGAAGCCGGGGTCGAGCAGGTTCTGAGTCATAACAGTCGGCGCGAAGCGCCGTCCTCCAGGGGTGGCGGTCGGGTGGCGGGTGGGAATTACTGGCAGGCCTCGCAGGACTCGGGGTTTTCCAGGGAGCAGGCGACCGCTTCGGGGTCCGGGGTGGTCTGCACGGGGACAGTGGCCTGGGCCGCGCGGGCGATGCGGGTCGCCGGGCGCGAACGCAGGTAGTACGTGGTCTTCAGCCCGGACTTCCAGGCGTAGGCGTACATCGAGGAGAGCTTGCCGATGGTCGGCGTCTCCATGAAGAGGTTCAGGGACTGGGACTGGTCCAGGAACGGGGTCCTGGCCGCCGCCATGTCGATCAGGCCGCGCTGCGGGATCTCCCACGCCGTGCGGTAGAGGGCGCGTACGTCCTCGGGGATCCAGGCGAAGTCCTGCACCGAGCCGTTCGCCTCGCGCAGGGCCTCCCGGCTACGGGCGTCCCACACGCCGAGCCGCTTCAGCTCCTGAACCAGGTAGGAGTTGACCTGGAGGAACTCACCGGACAGCGTCTCGCGCTTGAACAGGTTGGACACCTGCGGCTCGACGCACTCGTACACGCCCGCGATGGAGGCGATCGTGGCCGTCGGCGCGATGGCCAGGAGCAGCGAGTTGCGCATGCCGGTCGCGGCGACGCGCTCGCGCAGGGCCGCCCAGCGCTCCGGCCAGGTCAGCTCCACGTCGTAGTGGTCGGGGTGGAGCACGCCCTTCGCCGTGCGGGTCTTCTCCCAGGCCGGCAACGGGCCGTTGCGCTCGGCGAGACCGGCCGAGGCCTCGTAGGCGGCGAGCATGATCCGCTCGGCGATGCGGGTGGAGAGCCGCTTGGCCTCCGGCGAGTCGAAGGGCAGGCGCAGCTTGAAGAAGACGTCCTGCAGGCCCATGACCCCGAGGCCGACCGGACGCCACCTGGCGTTGGAACGGCCCGCCTGCTCGGTCGGGTAGAA
The DNA here is from genome assembly GCF_030816955.1 of Streptomyces africanus. Lineage (NCBI taxonomy): Bacteria > Bacillati > Actinomycetota > Actinomycetes > Kitasatosporales > Streptomycetaceae > Streptomyces > Streptomyces africanus. The sequence continues at coordinate 5,862,458 of NZ_JAUSYP010000001.1, forward strand.
GTTGATGTCCACGACCCGGTCGAGGAACGTGACGGCCGTACGGACGGTCTCGTCCAGCCGCCCCCAGTCGATGTCCCCGCTGGTCTGGTCGACGAGGGCGCCGAGGTTGACCGACCCCAGGTTGCAGACCGCCGTCTCGCCGTCGCTGGTGACCTCCAGGATCTCCGTGCAGAGGTTGGAGGAGTGGACGACGTGGCCCGGCTCGGCCGTCTGGTTGGCGGTGCGGTTGGCGGCGTCCTTGAAGGTCATCCAGCCGTTGCCGGTCTGCGCGAGGGTGCGCATCATGCGGCCGTACAGCTCGCGGGCGGGCAGAGTCTTCTTCGCCAGGCCCTTCGCCTCGGCCGCCCGGTACGCGGCGTCGAACTCCTCGCCCCACAGGTCGACCAGCTCGGGCACGTCCGACGGGGAGAACAGCGACCACGGCGCGTCGGCGTTCACGCGCCGCATGAACTCGTCGGGCACCCAGTGCGCGAGGTTCAGGTTGTGCGTACGGCGGGCGTCCTCGCCGGTGTTGTCGCGCAGCTCCAGGAACTCCTCGATGTCGGAGTGCCAGGTCTCCAGGTAGACCGCGGCGGCGCCCTTGCGGCGGCCGCCCTGGTTCACGGCGGCGACCGAGGCGTCGAGGGTCTTCAGGAACGGGACGATGCCGTTGGAGTGGCCGTTGGTGCCGCGGATCAGCGAACCGCGCGCACGGATGCGGGAGTACGCGATGCCGATGCCGCCGGCGTGCTTCGACAGCCGCGCCACCTGGTGGTAGCGGTCGTAGATGGAGTCCAGCTCGTCCTTGGGGGAGTCGAGGAGGTAGCAGGACGACATCTGGGGGTGGCGCGTGCCGGAGTTGAACAGGGTGGGGGAGGAGGGGAGGTAGTCGAGACGGCTCATCAGCCCGTAGAGCGCGGCGACTTCGTCGACGGAGCGGCGGGTGTCGTCCTCGGCGAGACCGGCGGCGACGCGCAGCATGAAGTGCTGGGGCGTCTCGATCACCTTGCGGGTGATCGGGTGCCGGAGCAGGTAGCGGCTGTGCAGCGTGCGCAGGCCGAAGTAGCCGAAGCGGTCGTCGGCGGCCGTGTCGATCAGGGCGTCGAGACGGGCGGCGTGGAGGCGTACGAACTCGGCGGTCCGGTCGGCGATGAGGCCCTCCCGGTGCCCGACCGCCACGGACTCGGTGAAGCAGGTGACGCCCTGCGAGGCGGCCTCGGCGCGGATCCCGATCGTCAGCAGGCGCGCGGCCAGCCGGGAGTAGGCGGGATCCTCGGAGATGAGGCCGGCGGCCGCCTCCGTCGCCAGCTCGCGCAACTCCGACTCGTCGGCCCGCGCGGACCGGCCGCGCAGCGCGGCGGCGGCGACCCGGCCGGGGTCGGCGTCGGGCAGGTCGGCGGTCAGCTCGGTCAGGGTCCGCAGCAGCGCGGCACCGGGACCGTCGTGCTCTTTTTCGGCGGCTGAGACCGGATCGGCTGGCGCGATGGTCACGTGGGGCTCTCCCTCGCTCGGCACGGGGGCCTCACACAGGGCAGGGGGCAGCACGCGAGCGCACGCGGCGTCGCGTCCACCGGCCCACTCCGCGAGGCCCGGACGTCAGGGCGCACCGGCCGGGCGGCCGGGCGCGCTGTCGGCAGGTCCTCGGACTGAATCCTGTGCGCGAACACGCACAAGTACACCGTTGCGGGACAGTTCCGGATTCGCACCGGATTCCCCTGCGGCGACAGCGAGCATGAGCATACATCTTGTGCCGGGCGGCGAAAGCACCCCTAGATGTAGTGTCGCGACGGTTTCACAGCGTCAACTCGTAGGTGAGGAGAGTGATGTCGGGAAGCTCCGGAATCGGGTTCCAGTCGCGCTCCGGGACACGGACGAAGCCGAGACGTTCGTAGATGCGGTGGGCGGAGTGCATGGTGCGCTGCGTCGACAGGACGACGCGGACACAGCCGTCCGTCGCACGGGCGCGGTCGACGCAGGCGCGGACCAGGGCCTCCCCGGCGCCGCGGCCGCGGGCCTCGTGGGCGACGGCGAGCATCCGTATCTCGGCCTCCCCAGGGCGGGCGATGTCGGCCATGGGGCCGCCGGAGGGCACCAAGGTGACACCACCGAGGAGGTGTTCGCCTTGGGTGGCCACCAGGACGTCCGCGGCGGCGGCCCGCCTGGCCACGTCCCTGAGTTCGCCGAGGTACCAGTCGCTCTCCCCGAAGTCGAGGAGGCCGTCCGTCAGGTAGGCCTGGGCGGTGATCTCGCCGAGGGCGTCGTATTCGGCGGGCTTCAACCGCCGGATGAGGATGTCCATGGTCCGAGTGTGCGGGACGGGTATGACAACGGGCCGCCGGTTTCTCACCGACGGCCCGTTGTCACCTGCGACTCAGTGCGAGGTGCCCGCCGTCGCCGGCGGAAGCTCCACCTGGACGCCGGGGTCGCCCGCGTCCGCCGTGTAGTCCTCCGGCTTGGTCTCGTCGATGCCGTCGGGGGCCTTCAGGGCCTTCAGGACGAAGGTCAGGACGACGGTGACGACGACGTTCAGGACGAACGCCGTGAGGCCGATGTAGCCGATCTCGCCGATGCCCGGGATCTCCTTGGAGGAGCCGCCGAAGTGCTTCTGGGTCGGCGAGGCGACGCCGTACGCGGCGACCGTGCCGTAGACCATGCCGACCGCCCAGCCCGCGAGCAGCGCCCAGCGGTGGAACCAGCGGGTGAACAGGCCGCCGACCAGGGCCGGGAAGGTCTGGAGGATCCAGATGCCGCCCAGGAGCTGGAAGTTGATGGCGACCGTCTTGTCCATGGTGAGGACGAAGGCCAGCGCGCCCACCTTCACCAGCAGCGAGACCAGCTTGGAGACCTTGGTCTCCTGCGCGGGCGTCGCGTCGGGCTTGATGAAGTCCTTGTAGATGTTGCGGGTGAAGAGGTTCGCGGCCGCGATGGACATGATGGCCGCCGGGACCAGGGCGCCGATGCCGATCGCCGCGAAGGCCACGCCCGCGAACCAGTCCGGGAACATGGTCTCGAACAGCTGCGGGATCGCCAGCTGCCCGTTCTGCACCTTGATCCCGGCCGCGATCGCCATGAAACCGAGCAGCGCGAGCAGGCCCAGCATCAGCGAGTACAGCGGCAGGATCGTGGTGTTGCGGCGGATCACGTCACGGCTCTTCGAGGACAGCGTCGCCGTGATCGAGTGCGGGTACATGAAGAGTGCCAGCGCGGAGCCCAGCGCCAGCGTGGCGTACGTCCACTGCCCCGCCTCCGGCGGCGCGAGCGCACCGCGCGGCGCGCCCGTCGCCGGGTTGGTCTGGCTGAACGCGTCGCCCGCCTTGGCGAAGATGTCGTCGAAGCCGCCCAGCTTGATCGGGATGTAGATGATCGCCACCGCGATGACGATGTAGATCAGGGTGTCCTTCACGAAGGCGATCAGCGCGGGCGCCCGCAGACCCGACGAGTACGTGTACGCCGCCAGCACGCCGAAGGCGATCAGCAGGGGCAGGTCCTTGATGAACCAGTTGGTGTTCTCGCCGCCGCCGATGCCCATGACGTCCAGCACGGCCTGGATGCCGACCAGTTGGAGCGCGATGTACGGCATCGTGGCCAGGATGCCGGTCACGGCCACCGCCAGCGACAGGCCCTTGGAGCCGAACCGGCCGCGCACGAAGTCGGACGTCGTCACGTACCCGTGCTTGTGCGAGACCGACCACAGGCGGGGGAGGAACGTGAAGATGAGCGGGTAGACGAGGATCGTGTAGGGCACCGCGAAGAAGCCGGCCGCGCCCGCCGCGTAGATCGCCGCCGGCACGGCGACGAAGGTGTACGCCGTGTACAGGTCGCCGCCGAGCAGGAACCAGGTGATCCAGGTGCCGAACGAGCGGCCGCCCAGGCCCCATTCGTCCAGGCTGTGCTCGTTCTCGGCCTTGCGCCAGCGCGCGGCCAGGAAGCCCATGACCGTGACGGCCAGGAAGAAGAAGATGAAGACGGCGAGTGCGACGCCGTTCACGCCGTCGTTCACTCCGACGCACCGCCCTTCGCGGCAGAGCGGGCGCGCTGGTCACGCTGCCACAGCTTGTAGGCGATCATCGTCAGCGCGGTGGAGATCAGTACCCACGCCATCTGGTACCAGTAGAAGAACGGGATGCCGATGAAGGCCGGGTCGGTCTTGGCGTACGAGCCGACCCACAGCATGGCCACGAAGGGCGCTATGAGGCAGAGGCCGATGACGACGCGCATCGGCGTCACCATCGCCCCTCTGCCGGCTTCCGGTGCTTGCGACATCAGGCGGCTCCGTCCCCTCAGTGATCACCTGTGTAATGCGCAGGCAATCTAGGTCAGGGTGCGGCGGGAACGGAACCCCTCGTCCGCAATGCGGTACCCAAAAGAAACCGAGCTCAGCAGCCGTCGCACCGTCCCGCGCGGGAACTACTCCTGGGGCCGCTTCAGACGCGCCACGAACTTGTACCGGTCCCCCCGGTACACCGACCGCACCCACTCCACCGGCTGTCCGTCGCGGTCCAGCGAGTGACGGGAGAGCATCAGCATCGGCAGGCCGACGTCCGTGCCGAGCAGGCCGGCCTCGCGCGGGGTGGCCAGTGAGGTCTCGATGGTCTCCTCGGCCTCGGCGAGATGGACGTCGTAGACCTCGGCGAGCGCGGTGTAGAGCGAGGTGTACTTCACCAGGGACCGGCGCAGGGCCGGGAAGCGCTTCGCGCTCAGGTGGGTCGTCTCGATGGCCATGGGCTCGCCGTTGGCCATGCGCAGCCGCTCGATGCGCAGCACCCGTCCGCCGGTCGTGATGTCGAGCAGCCCGGCGAGGCGGTCGTCGGCGGTGATGTAGCCGATGTCCAGGAGCTGCGAGGTGGGTTCGAGGCCCTGGGCGCGCATGTCCTCGGTGTACGAGGTCAGTTGCAGCGCCTGCGAGACCTTCGGCTTGGCGACGAACGTGCCCTTGCCCTGGATGCGCTCCAGCCGGCCCTCGACGACCAGCTCCTGGAGCGCCTGGCGCACGGTCGTGCGCGAGGTGTCGAACTCGGCCGCCAGGGTGCGTTCGGGCGGGACCGGCGTGCCGGGCGCCTGGGTCTCGGTCATGTCGAGCAGGTGCTTCTTCAGGCGGTAGTACTTGGGCACGCGTGCGGTGCGGACGGGCGCCCCGCTGTCGTTCTCCGCACTGCTGATGTCGGTGCTCATGCTCCGCCTTCCCGGCTCCTGGGCCGACACGATCTCACTTGTATACCGTCGGCGCCGCTTTTGGTCTAGTCCACGACTCCAAGTGGTCTACCTGGAGTATGCCGCGCCTGGCCGGTGTTTTCGCCGGGTTCTTACTTAAAGGTTCCTGCATATGTAGGTCGCATAACGGCTGGTCAGAGCTTATTCCGGACCCTTGACAGGCCTCCTGGTCTGGTCCAAGCTCCCCGTACTGGTCTACACCATTGGTCCAGGGTCCTGGCCCCACGAACGCGGGGAGCAGGGGGGTCGGTGGCATCCCTGAGGAGGGTGGCGTGAAGCGCAAGCTGATATCCGCGATCGGTATCGCGGGCATGGTGGTCTCCATCGCGGCGTGCGGGGGCGAGGGCGGCAGCGGGGGCTCGGACAAGGGCGCGGACGCCAAGGAGCTGACCGTCTGGCTCACCGTCGACGCGCAGAACAACTGGCCGCAGCTGGTGAAGGCCGCCGACGCCGCGGTACAGAAGAAGCACCCCGGCCTGAAGATCAACCACGAGTACTACGGCTGGCCCGACAAGAACGCCAAGCTCGACGCCGTCCTCGCCACCGACAAGGCCCCCGACGTGGTCGAGATGGGCAACACCGAGATGCTCGGCTACATGGTCAAGGGCGCCTTCGCTCCCCTCGACGCGGGCGAGTTCGACAGCTCGGACGCCTGGCTGGACGGCCTGAAGGCCTCGGTGACCTACGAGGGCAAGACCTACGGCGTGCCGTACTACGCCGGCGGCCGCGTCGCCAACTGGCGTAAGGACGTGGCGGCCTCGGTCGGCGTGAAGACGCCCCCGAAGACGTACAAGGAGTTGACCGCCGCCCTGGACAAGATCCAGAAGAAGCAGGGTGGCAAGTTCAGCGCCTGGTACCAGCCGACCCGCGACTGGTACGCGGCCATGTCCTTCGTCTACGACGCCGGCGGCGCCATCGCCACCGAGTCCGGCGGCCAGTGGCGGGCCTCCCTCTCCTCGCCCGAGTCCCTCAAGGGCCTCAAGGAGTTCAAGAACGTCGTCGACTCCTACATGCACGGCGACAAGACCAAGGACGAGTCGGACCGCTACATCGTCTACGGCCAGGGCAAGTCCGCCATGATCTTCGCCGCCGCCTGGGAGGGCGCGACCGCCGAGGATCCGAAGAACGACAAGACCGGCAAGCTCAAGGGCAACCTCGAGAACTTCGTGATGCCCGGCCCGTCCGGCAAGAACATGCCCGTCTTCCTGGGCGGCTCCGACCTCGCCGTGCCGGTGAAGTCCGACGCGCAGGCCCTGGCCGCCGAGTGGATCAACGCGTTCACCGGTTCCTCCGGCCAGAAGGGCCTGATGGCCAAGGGCAATCTGCCCAACAACAAGACCGACCTCGCGACGCTGAAGAACGACCCGAAGACGGCGGTCCCGGCGACCGCGGCCGAGTCCAACTGGTTCGTCCCGATGGCCCCCGGCTGGGGCCAGGTCGAGAAGGCGCAGATCCTCCAGACCATGCTCCAGAGCATCGGCACCGGCAAGAAGTCGGTCGAGGCCGCCGCCAAGGATGCGGACGCCGCGATCGACAAGGTCATCAACACGAAGTGACCTACGGGCGGGGCTCCTGGTCGGGGAGCCCCGCCGTCGTCAAGACCTGAGGGACCGCCGAGGAGCGCGCGATGAGTGCCGCAGACACCACCACCCCTGCCAAGGTGCCGCCACCGCGGCAGGCACCGCCACCTCCCGCCGCTGAGCGGCCACGGGCGAACCGGCCGTCGGGCGGGACCGCGGTCCCCTGGCTGCTGCTCGCGCCCTGCCTGCTGATCCTCGCCCTGGTCATGGGCTATCCGCTGGCCCGCCTGGTCACCCTGTCCTTCCAGAAGTTCGGGCAGTCCCAGCTGTGGGGCTTCCAGCCGGCCGAGTCGGTCGGGTTCGACAACTTCGCCAAGGTGCTGGGCGACGGCGAGTTCTGGACCGTCGTGGTCCGCACGATCGTCTTCGCCGCCGGGGCCGTCGTCTTCACGATGGTCATCGGCATGGCGATCGCCCTGCTGCTCCAGCGGGTCTCCGGCTGGCTGAAGGTGCTCATCAACATCGTGCTGGTGGCCAGCTGGGGCATGCCCGTGATCGTGGCGACGACGGTCTTCAAGTGGCTCTTCGACTCCGACTACGGCGTGTTCAACGCGCTGCTGAGCAAGCTGCCCGGCGTCGAGATGATCGGCCACAACTGGTTCGCGAGCGGTCCCGAGGGCCTGGCCGTGATCATGCTGCTGGTGGTGTGGGGAGCCGTGCCGTTCGTCGTCATCACGCTCAGCGCGGGTCTCACCCAGGTCCCGAAGGAACTGGAGGAGGCGGCCCGCCTGGACGGCGCCGGCGCCTGGGGCGTCTTCCGCTATGTCACCCTGCCCGTCCTCAAGCCGATCATCGTGATGCTCACGACCCTGTCGGTCATCTGGGACATGGGCGTCTTCCCCCAGGTGTTCGTCATGCGGGGCGGCCACCCCGAGCCGGAGTTCCAGGTGCTCAACACCTACTCCTACGACCGGGCCTTCGTGGTCAACGACTATGCCCAGGGCTCGGCCATCGCGCTGGTCACCGTCCTGCTGCTGCTCGGCGTGGTCGCCGTCTACATGCGGCAGATGCTGAAGATCGGAGAGGTCGAATGAGCAGCACGCTGACCGGCCGCCGGGCGCCGAGGCTCTGGTGGAACGTCCTCGGCCTCCTGGTCTTCGTCACCGCGGGCTTCCCGCTCTACTGGATGCTCAACACGGCGTTCAAGCCCGCCAAGGACGCCATCGACCCGGACCCCAGCCTGCTGCCGACCGGCATCACCTTCGCCAACTTCGGCCGGGCGCTGGACATCGCCGACTTCTGGGGCCCGGTGGGCCGCAGCATGGTGGTGTCGCTGGCGGTGGTCGTCATCGGCATGGTCGTGGGGCTGCTGGCCGCGCTCGCCATCTCGCGCTTCGCCTTCCGGGGCCGCAAGATCGTGATCGTGGGCATCCTCGCCGTCCAGATGGTCCCGCTGGTCGCCATGATCATCCCGGTCTTCCTGCTGCTCAACGACCTGGGCCAGTACGACCGGCTGACCGGCCTCATCATCACCTACCTGACCTTCATCCTCCCGTTCACGGTGTGGACGCTGCGGGGCTTCATCGTCAACATCCCGAAGGAACTGGAGGAGGCGGCCATGGTCGACGGCTGCTCCCGCACGGGCGCCTTCCTCCGGGTCGTCTTCCCGCTGCTGGCCCCCGGCATGGTCGCCACCTCGGTCTACGGCTTCATCCAGGCCTGGAACGAGTACCTGTACGCCCTGATGCTGCTCAGCCAGAAGAACCAGACGGCGACCGTCTGGCTCGGCAACTTCACCACCAAACACGGCACCGAATACGCCCCGATGATGGCCGGCGCCACGATGATGGCCGTGCCCATCGTCGCCCTCTTCCTCCTCGTCCAGCGCAAGATGGCCGCGGGCCTGACCGCGGGCGCCGTGAAGGGATGACCCCACCCGATGACGACACTCGCCGGCGGTACCGACACGCTCACGCGTGACGCCCTGACGGTCCTCCAGCCCGGCTTCACCGGAACCACCGCCCCCGACTGGCTGCTGCGCCGGCTCGGCGAGGGCCTCGCCTCCGTCGGCCTGTTCGGCCGCAACATCGCCTCGCCCGGCCAACTGGCCGAACTGACCGCCCAACTGCGGGCCGAGCGCGACGACGTCCTGGTCGCGATCGACGAGGAAGGCGGTGACGTCACGCGCCTGGAGGTGCGGACCGGCTCCTCCTTCCCGGGCAACCACGCCCTCGGCGCGGTGGACGACGTGGAGCTGACCCGAGAGGTCGCCCGTGAACTGGGCCGCCGTCTCGCGTCCTGCGGCGTGAACCTCAACTGGGCCCCGTCCGCCGACGTGAACTCCGACCCGCGCAACCCGGTGATCGGCGTCCGCTCCTTCGGCGCCGACACCGACCTGGCCGCCCGGCACACCGCCGCGTACGTGACGGGCCTGCAGTCGGCCGGAGTCGCCGCCTGCACCAAGCACTTCCCGGGCCACGGCGACACGGCCGTCGACTCCCATCACGCCCTCCCGCGCATCGACGTCCCCGCGGACGTGCTGACCGACCGCGAACTCACCCCGTTCCGCGCGGCCATCGCCGCCGGCAGCCGGGCCGTGATGAGCGCCCACATCCTGGTCCCGGCCCTGGACCCCGACCGCCCGGCCACCCTCTCCCGCCGCATCCTGACCGGGCTGCTGCGCGGCGAACTCGGCTACGACGGCCTCATCGTCACCGACGGCATGGAGATGCAGGCCATCGCGGGCACCTACGGCATCGAACGCGGCAGCGTCCTCGCCGTCGCCGCCGGCGCCGACGCGATCTGCGTGGGCGGCGGCCTGGCCGACGACGCGACCGTACGGCGCCTGCGCGACGCCCTGGTCGCGGCGGTACGCGCGGGCGAACTGCCCGAGGATCGCCTGGCCGAGGCCGCGGACCGGGTCCGGACGCTGGCCCGCTGGACGAACACAGCCCGCCACGCGCCCGAGGAGATCCCCGGCAGCGAGATCGGCCTGCACGCCGCCCGCCGCGCCCTCACGGTCACCGTCGCCCCGGGCCTGGGCAGCCCGGAGACCTTCAAGCCCCTCACCGAACCCCCCTACGTCGCCGCCCTGACCCCCGTCGCCAACATCGCGGTGGGCGACGAGACCCCCTGGGGCATCGCCGCCGAACTCGTCCACCTCCTGCCGGGCACGGTGACGGGCAGCTTCTCTGCGGGGGACGGCTCCTCTGCGGGGGACGGCAACCAGACCGAGGCCGCAGCCGGTGAGAGCGCCGGACGGGCGGCACTCGAGGCCGCCGGTCCGCGCCGCATCGTCGCCGTCGTCCGCGACGAACACCGCCACCCCTGGATGGCCTCGGCCCTCGACATCCTGCTGGCCACCCGCCCCGACACCATCGTGGTCGAGATGGGCGTCCCCCAGGCCGCACCCCGCGGCGCCCTCCACATCGCCACCCACGGCGCGGCCCGCGTCTGCGGCCGGGCGGCGGCCGAGGTGATCGCCGGGTTGTAAGCCTGCGGGGTCGTAAGGCTGCTGGGTTGTAAAGCTACTTCCGAGTGTAGTACTTCTTATACATGAGCGAGCAGGTGCACAACAGGCTGGCCATGGTGCGCGCCGAACGGAAGGTGTCGCGGCAGAGCCTGGCCGAGGCAGTGGGAGCCCACTACCAGACCATCGGTTACATCGAGCGAGGGCAGTACAACCCGAGCCTCGACCTGGCATTGAGGATCTCGAAGTTCTTCGATCTGCCGGTCGAGGCCCTGTTCTCCCTCGAACCGTTCCGGCCGCTCACGGACGAGGTCTACGGGAGGAACCAGCCATGACGACGACACGCCTGACCCGCTACGACCGGAGCATGCTGCGGCTCATGAACGACCGCCGCGGCCAGGCCTGGTACGCCACGGCGGCACGCCGACGCCTGGCCGTCGCCGCGCACATCACCCTCACCGTGGCCATCGGCGCACTGATGACCCACTTCTTCCTCGCCAAGGGCGAGCCGCTGTGGCCCGTCGCCGTGATGGCGGTGCTGCTGCTTCCCTGGATGGTCGCGACCGGCGTCATCAACGGCGCCACCCGGGGCCTGCTGGAGCTGCGCGAACACGTACTGGACGAGCGGCAGTCGGCGGAACGCAGCCGCGTCCTGGCCCGGGCCCACCGCATGACGACCCTGCTCCTGGCCGCGGCGGCGATCGCCCTGCTGATCACGGGCGGCGCCGACGGCGACGCGCCGAAGGCCTACGCCGCACCCCTCCTCATCGCCGTCCTGGTCGTCCACTGGGTCATGCCGCTGTGGGTGGCCGGCCTGCGGGCCCAGGACGAGCCGGCCGACGACGAGACCTTGTAAGCAGAAGCGCTAGATCCCCTGCCACTCCGGCTTGTTGGCGTACGTGTACCGGAAGTAGTCCGCCAGCTTCAGCTTCGACGCGGCGGCCTCGTCGACCACGACGGTCGCATGCGGGTGGAGCTGGAGCGCGGACGCGGGGCACACCGCGGCGACCGGTCCTTCCACCGTCGCCGCGACCGCGTCCGCCTTGCCCTCGCCCGTGGCGAGCAGCACCAGGTGCCGGGCCTCCAGGATGGTGCCGATGCCCTGTGTGATCACGTGGTGCGGTACCTGGTCGACGTCGCCGTCGAAGAAGCGCGCGTTGTCGATCCGGGTCTGCTCGGTCAGCGTCTTGATCCGCGTCCGTGACGCCAGCGACGAACACGGCTCGTTGAACCCTATGTGCCCGTCGGTACCGATCCCGAGCAGCTGGAGATCCACGCCCCCGGCGTCCACGAGCGCCTTGTCGTAGGCCTCGCACGCGCCCTGCACGTCCTCGGCCGTGCCGTCCGGTCCCGTGAACTGGTCCATCCCGATGCCGAGCGGCTCCAGCACCTCACGCCGCAGCACCGAGCGGTACGACTCCGGATGGTCGGCGGGCAGCCCCACGTACTCGTCGAGCTGGGCTATCCGCGCCCGCGTGACGTCCACGGCACCGGAGCGCACCTTGGCCGCCAGCGCCTCGTACACGGGCAGCGGCGTCGAGCCGGTCGCCACGCCGAGCAGGGCGCCGGGCTTGCGCCGGAGCAGCTGGGCCATGGCCTCGGCGATGAGCTCGCCGCCCGCTTCGGCGTCCGGAACGATGACAACTTCCACGCTGGGCCTGCCGATCTGAGAGGGATGCTCAACTGGGACTGGACCCGGTAGGGGTCGGGTGGTTTAGACCAATCTAACAGAGCGGGGGCGCCGCTCCCAGGGTCAAGGCCGCCGGTCCCACAGGGGGCAGCCACCCGGTGCCGGGCAGATCTCCGGCAGGTGAACAGCACCGGTCCCGCGTGGCCGTTCCGCGGTGTGGGGGAGTGGAATGGGAGCTGCATCTGCCCGCGCCCCGGAAGGAACCGCGCCATGAACGCCGCCGCCACACTGGACACCCTCAGCGCGCGCCCGGGCCGGATCATGGCCCGGGAGATGGCGGAGCAACCCGCCGTCCTGCGCCGGATCCTGGCCGACGGCGCCTCCGCCATCCGGGACGTGGCACGGCGGATCGCCGGCCGCGCTCCCCGCTTCGTCCTGCTGACCGCCCGCGGCACCTCCGACAACGCCGCCCTTTACGCCAAGTACCTCCTGGAGATCCGGCTCGGCCTGCCCTGCGGACTCACCTCGATGTCCACCACCACGGCCTACGGCGCCCGGCCCGACCTCACGGACGTCCTCGTCGTCACCGTCAGCCAGTCCGGCGGCTCTCCGGACCTGGTCGCCTCGACACGGGCCGCCCGCGAAGCCGGTGCGATCACACTCGCCGTCACCAACAACCCGGACTCACCGCTCGCCGGCGTCTCCGAGTACCACATCGACATCATGGCCGGACCGGAGCAGGCACTCCCCGCGACCAAGACGTACACCGCCTCCCTTCTCGCGCTCTACCTGTTCGTCGAGGGCCTGCGCGGCGGCGACGGCGCACCCGCGCACGTGCTGCCGGATCTCGCCGGGCACCTGCTCGCCCGGCAGGACGAGGTGCGCGCTCTCGCCGCCCGCTACCGTTTCGCCGAGCGCATGGTGATCACCTCGCGCGGCTACGGCTATCCCACGGCCAAGGAGGCCGCCCTGAAGCTGATGGAGACCAGCTACATCCCCGCCCTCTCCTACTCCGGCGCCGACCTGCTGCACGGGCCGCTCGCCATGGTCGACAACGTCTCCCCGGTCATCGCCGTGGTCACCGACGGCAAGGGCGGCGAAGCGCTCCAGCCGGTCCTCGACCGGCTGCGCGGACGCGGTGCCGACCTGGTCGTCATCGGCCCCAGGCACCAGGTCGAGCAGGCGTCGGCCGGCTTCGTCCTGCCGACGGAGGACGTCGCCGAGGAAGTTCAGCCCGTCCTGGAGATCATTCCCCTCCAGCTCCTGGCCTACGAGGTCACCATCGCCCGTGGCCAGGACCCGGACGCGCCCAGGGCGCTGGCGAAGGTGACGGAGACCCGTTGACCCCGTGAGCGACTCGTTGACTAGGTGAGCGAACCCCCCGTCACATCCACCCAGCTCCCCGTCACCCACCGCCCCCCGTCCGAGACCAGGAACGCCACCACGTCGGCGACTTCGGCCGGCTCTCCCACTCCGCCCAGCGCCGAATACGCCGCGGCCTTCGCCCAGCCGTCGGCACTGCCGTGCAGCAGCGGGGCCGTGTTGTCCGTGTCGATGATTCCCGGCGCCACCGAGTTCACCGTGATGCCCCGAGGGCCCAGCACCTTGGACAGGTCCCGCGAGAAGACGTCCAGCGCGCCCTTCGTCATGGCGTACGCCATGTTGTCCGGCATCGCCGCCGTCCGGGCCAGCCCCGAGGAGATGTTGACGACCCGGCCGCCGTCCCGCAGCCGGCTCATGCCCTGCTTGAGTATGAAGAACGGCGCCTTCACGTTCACCGCGAAGACCTTGTCGTACTCCGACTCGTCCAGCTCCTGGATCGGGCGCGTGTTACCGATCCCCGCGTTGTTCACCAGGATGTCCAGGCCGTCCGCGTGCCGGTCGAACTCCGCCCACAGTGCCTCGGCGTCCCCCGGCAGGCCCAGCTCCACACCCACCGTGAACGCCGAGCCGCCCGCCGCCTCGATCGCCGCGACCGTCTCCTTCGCCGCCGCCTCGTTCCTGCCGTAGTGCACCCCGACCCGCGCGCCGTCGCGTCCCAGCCGCTCGGCGATCCCTCGCCCGATGCCCCTGCTCGCCCCCGTGACGAGTGCCGTCCTGCCCGTGAGCACGCCCATGCCGGCGCCCCCTTCTCATTTTCCTAGCGGTCGCTACAGAAATGACCGTACAGCAGCCCGCCGACAATTTTCTAGTGGCCGCTATAAAATGCACTCCATGGCGAACGACGACGGGACCGCGAGGGCCGAGCGACACGGAACCGCGGCGGCCAAGAGCAACGGAACCCCGGCGGGCAAGGTCAAGGGAAGGCCGCGCGGGCGCCCCCGCTCCTTCGACCGGGAGACCGCCCTGGAGAAGGCGCTCCTGGCCTTCTGGGAGCACGGCTACGAGGCCACGTCCGTCTCCGACCTCACCCGCGTCATGGACATAGGCGCCCCGAGCCTTTACGCGGCCTTCGGCGACAAGCAGTCCCTCTTCGAGGAGGTCGTGCAGGTCTACGGCACGAGGTACGGCTCGTTCTCGGACCGGGCCCTCGCCGAGGAACCCACCGCCCGGGACGCCGTCGAGCGCACGCTGCGCGAGGCCGCCACCGCGTACACCGAACCCGGCCACCCGCACGGCTGCCTCGTCGTCCACGCCGCCGTGAACTGCTCGACCCCCGAGGTCGAACAGTCGCTGCGGGACCGCCGCAACGCCAACATCGCCGCGTTCGAAAGCCGTATCCGGGCCGATGTCGCCGTCGGCGTGCTGCCCCCGGGCACCGACGCCGCCGCCCTGGCCCGGCACACCGGAGCGATGATCCAGGGCATGTCGCAACAGGCGCGGGACGGGGTGAGCCGGGAGGAACTGGAGAGGGTCGCGGAAATTGCCATGTCCATCTGGCCCCGCACAGGAACCCACACGGGTTAGGCTGCGGGAGGACGCCGGCGCGTCCGAGCCGTCGGAAAATTAACAACAACGAACAGCCTCCAACGCATGGACACCCATGAGTGGTCTAGTCCACAATGCGTGATGAGAGCGCGTGTGCAGCGCGCACCAGCCTCCGCCTTCCCCGCACAGGAAGGCGGACCGAGGAACCGAGGCTCTCTGCCCTGACTGCCCCGGCTCCTCGCCCTTCGGCCGACCGGGACCGCACACCCCACGGCCGATACTGCTCCGGGCTGCGGTGCCGAGAGGGTTGAGGGTCCCTCTCAGGCGCCGCGGCCCGCGGGTGTTCCAGGAGCCCGTACCTGTCCGGGCCCGTACATTTCAGAGCCGTACAAACCCCCGGGTACGCTCGCTCACGTGCCCTCCATGAACGAACTCGTACGCCAGCACACCGCCCTCGACGACACCGATCTCGAGTGGCTCCACCTGCTGGTCTCGGAGTGGCAACTGCTCTCCGACCTCTCCTTCGCCGACCTGGTGCTGTGGGTCCCCACCAGCGACGGCACGCGGTACGTGTCCGTCGCGCAGATGCGGCCCAACACCGGTCCGACGTCCTACCAGGACGACATGGTGGGCCACCTCGTCCCGCGTGGCCGCCGCCCGATGCTGGACGCCGCCCTCGACGAGGGCCGCATCGTGCGCGAGGGGGACCCCGAGTGGCGCGAGGAGGTGCCCGTCCGGGTCGAGTCGATCCCCGTACGGCGCGAGGGCCGCGTCCTCGGTGTCATCGCGCGCAACACCAACCTCCTCACCGTGCGCACCCCGAGCCGCCTGGAGCTCACCTATCTCCAGAGCGCCTCCGACCTCGCACAGATGATCGCGGCCGGCTCCTTCCCGTTCGCGAACCAGCAGCTCGACATGGATGCCTCGCCCCGGGTGGGCGACGGCCTGATCCGGCTCGACGCCGAGGGCCTCGTCCAGTACGCCTCCCCGAACGCGCTGTCCGCCTACCACCGTCTCGGCCTCGCCTCCGACCTCGTCGGCCAGCACCTGGGCAGGACCACCGCCGAACTCGCCCCGACCAGGGGCCCGGTGGACGAGGCGCTCGCCAAGGTCGCCAGCGGCTGGGCGCCGCGGGAGTTCGAGATCGAGGCCACTGAGGGGGTCATCCAGTTCCGCGCGATCCCCCTCAAACCCAAGGGCACCCGCATCGGTTCCCTCGTCCTGCTCCGCGACGTCACCGAACTGCGCCGCCGCGAACGCGAGTTGATCACCAAGGACGCGACGATCCGGGAGATCCACCACCGCGTCAAGAACAACCTCCAGACGGTGGCGGCCCTGCTCCGCCTTCAGGCCCGGCGCATCGAGTCCGACCGTGGCCGCGAGGCCCTGGAGGAGGCGGTGCGACGCGTCGGATCGATTGCGATCGTGCACGAGACGCTCTCCCAGAACCTGGACGAGCGCGTGGAGTTCGACGAGATCGCCGACCGCGTCCTGGCCATGGTCGCGGAGATCTCCCCGGGCAAGGTCGCCGGCCGGCGCACCGGCCGCTTCGGCATCCTCGACGCCGAGGTCGCCACGCCGCTGTCGATGGTGCTGACCGAGGTTCTGCAGAACGCGCTGGAGCACGGCTTCCGCGAGGGCGACACCGGCACGGTCGAGGTGTCGGCGGTTCGCGGCGGTACGTCCAAGGAGGCCCGCCTGCTGGTCACCGTCCAGGACGACGGCGTCGGCCTTCCGGAAGGCTTCGATCCGCAGACCGCGGGCAATCTCGGTCTCCAGATCGTACGCACCCTGGTGGAGGGCGAGTTGGGGGGAACCTTCGACATGGTCCCGGCCCCGGAGCGCGGCACCCGGGTGATCCTGGACATCCCGGTGCCGACGCGGAAGTAGAAGCGGCAGCATCCCGAGGCCGGTGCGCGTCCCTCGGAAGGGGCCCACAACAGCATTGAGCCCCGGGCCATCAAATGGCCCGGGGCTAAAGCTCGTTGCTGCTTAACTAAGCGCATCGGGGGAACTGCGCGCTGCGGCTCGGGGGCGGGAGATGCGTACTCGCTGTACGCGCCGCCAAGCTCAGGCTGTCAGCAGGGGTGGGTTGTCAGGCGGAGGCCTGACGGGCCCGGTTGCGGGCGGCGCGGCGCTTCATGGCGCGGCGCTCGTCCTCGCTGAGACCACCCCAGACGCCGGAGTCCTGGCCGGACTCGAGCGCCCACTGCAGACACTGCTCGATCACCGGGCAGCGACGGCAGACGGCCTTGGCTTCCTCGATCTGCAGCAGCGCAGGACCGGTGTTGCCGATGGGGAAGAAGAGCTCGGGGTCTTCCTCGCGGCAAACGGCGTTGTGACGCCAGTCCATGGCTGCTACCTCTCCTTGGTATTACGTGCAGGGCTTGCTTGTGAATGTGAACGCTTTCACGAATCCCTCAACAAGTGAAGGGCCGACTGCCAGGTTCCCCGGCGAAGGTCCTGTGAGTTGAAGAGGGGTTCTGGTGATCAGTGGAGGCCGGTGTTGCGGGCCGTCTCGATCGCCACGTAGAGACTCGCAAACCTCAGCGGCGGATACAACCCCTTCTGGAAAGTTTTTTTTGATTCTTCGGTGTCGACTAGGTCACAGCCGTACTTCCATGGGGTGGATCCTGGCCTAAACGTTCGAGTGAAAGGACTTTAGCCAGTTCTGCTCACACAATCACACGCAGTGCACGACGAACGCCTGTGAACGTCACGCTTGTGCGCAGCCCCAGGTGGTCACCGTCCATCTGGAGGGGGAGTGGCACCTTCGAATGCAAGGTGAACTCGGTCAAATCGTGCAGAGAGGTGGCGTGCTTGCCACGGGGTCCGCGCTCAGGGGACGAAGTGAGCAACTGGGTGCCATACCGGGCAACCGCCGCCGTGGAGAGCCGGCTGAGACCGAAGAGATCCAGTCCGGTATCGAACGAGGCCTTAGGTGCCGCGTAGATCGGGCGATTCCCCAGAAACGTCCATGGGGAAGTGTTCGAGACTATGGACAGCACCAGATCGGTGACCTGATCCTCGCCGGCCCGCTCCAGCGTGATCGTCCCGTGCCGGCGGTTCGGCTCGCCGAGGAGCTGGCGCACGACCTGGCGGACGTAAAGAGCGTGTGTGGATTTCCGGCCGCGCTCGCGGTGCTGCTCCACCCGGCCGACCACGCCGGCGTCGAAGCCGAGCCCCGCGTTGAAGGTGAACCAGCGGGAGGGCACTGCCTCGTCCTCCGTGCCCGGAGTGCCGGAGGTCAGGCCCAGCCCGACGGTGCGTTCGCTGCCGTCGCGCAGGGCGTCCAGCAGAGCCCCGGTGGCCTCCACTGCGTCGTTGGGCAGGCCCAGGGCGCGGGCGAAGACGTTGGTGGAGCCGCCCGGGACCACCGCGAGGCCGGGGAGACGCCTCGGATCGGGACCGGCGTGCAGGAGGCCGTTGACCACCTCGTTGACCGTGCCGTCGCCGCCGAGGGCCACCACCAGGTCTATGTCGTCGCTCTCCGCCGCATGCCGGCCCAGGTCGCGCGCGTGGCCGCGGTACTCGGTGGTGACCGCTTCCAGCTTCATCTCGCTGGCGAGCGCGTGGATCAGTACGTCGCGTGTGCGCGCACTTGTGGTGGTTGCCGCCGGATTGACCACGAGAAGTGCACGCATGACTGGCAGCGTACCTACTGGGTGGTACCGGGCCCAGACCGAGGTAGGGATCAGGTAAGAGAGCGGGGGTGAACCTCACCACGAGGGGCGCGTACGACCAGGGCTACCCTTCAGGGGTGAGCAGTGAGCAGACCCCCACCACCCCGGACATCACCGGCCCCCGCCCGCGGCGGCTGACGTACGCCGCGCTGCTGGCCGCACTGGAAGGGCTCGCGCTGGTCGTCGGCGGCGTCTGGATCCTCGTCCTCGGCCTCACGGGGCATCCGGACGACCGGCAGCAAGCCGTCACCGGAGGCATCACGCTGGTCGTGCTCGCACTGCTTCCGCTGCTCGCCGCGCGCGGGCTGCTCGGCCGCCGCAGCTGGAGCCGCGGCCCGGCCGTCATCACCCAGCTCATGGCGCTGCCGGTGGCCTACAACCTGCTGCAGGCCGACAGCATGGCCATTCCGGCCGGGATCGCCCTCGCGGTCGTGGCCGTCGCCTCGCTCGTACTGCTGGTGAACCCGGAGACGACCCGGGCCCTCGGGATCCGCGGGCCCGGCAACCCCGGCAACGTGGAGAAGTAGCCGTCACTCCTCGACGAGGAGCTTCTCCCGGAGCTGCGCCAGTGTGCGCGCCAGCAGCCGCGAGACGTGCATCTGCGAGATGCCGACCTCCTGCGCGATCTGCGACTGGGTCATGTTGCCGAAGAACCGCAGCAGCAGGATCCGCTTCTCGCGCGGCGGGAGGTCCTCCAGCAGCGGCTTGAGGGACTCCCGGTACTCCACGCCCTCCAGCGCCTCGTCCTCCGCGCCGAGGGTGTCCGCGACCGCCGGCGACTCGTCGTCGGTGTCGGGGACGTCCAGGGACAGTGTGGAGTACGCGTTGGCGGACTCCAGGCCCTCCAGGACCTCCTCCTCCGAGATCGCGAGCTTCTCGGCGAGTTCGTGGACCGTGGGGGAGCGGCCGTGCAGTTGCGAGAGCTCGGCCGTGGCCGTGGTCAGCGACAGGCGCAGCTCCTGGAGGCGGCGCGGGACGCGCACCGCCCAGCCCTTGTCGCGGAAGTGCCGCTTGATCTCGCCGACGACCGTCGGGGTCGCGTACGTGGAGAATTCCACGCCGCGGTCCGGGTCGAAGCGGTCGACCGACTTGATCAGCCCGATCGTGGCGACCTGGGTGAGGTCGTCCAGCGGCTCGCCGCGGTTGCGGAAGCGCCGCGCGAGGTGCTCGACGAGCGGCAGGTGCATGCGGACCAGCTGGTTGCGCAGCTCCGCGTACTCGGGGCTGCCGGGGCTGAGGGTGCGCAGTTTGAGGAACATGTCGCGCGCCCCGCTGCGGTCCGGGGAGCCGTGCTGCGCACCCTGTGTGTGGTGCGCGCGCGGCGCTGCGTCCTCGGAGTGTCGCTCGTGCTCGCTCATCGTCCCGCCCGTCGCCCTTCCCCGAGCCCTCGCCTCCTCCTCCACTCCCGGCTTCGCGCGAGTGGGGGGACCCCCTTGGGCGGGAGATGCCGCGATCCCGCCGCCCGGAGGCGCGCTCCGCACGGCACCGTCCCGGTCCCGCCGCTCGCCTCCCGGGAGGACGGCCCCCGCGGAGTCGTCCTCGGGATGCGGTCGGGCCTGCTCGGGGATGCCGTCGATGCCGTCCGCCATGCGCCGGGTGCCGCTGGGCGCCGTGCCCGCACCCGGGGCCGTGCCCGCACCCGGGGCCGTGCCCTCGGCCGGCAGCTCTCGTGTGCCGCGCTCTTCGTCCCGCACCGGCCCGTCCTCGTTCCTCACGCCGGCCCGGGTCCCGCGCCGCGCTGTTTGTAGAGGCTGATCGAAACGGTTTTGTCCTTGTCCACGGCGGAGGAGACCTTGCCCGCCAGAGCGGACAGGACCGTCCAGGCGAAGGTGTCCCGCGAGGGGGCATGACCATCCGTGGTCGGCGCCGAGACGGTGACCTCGAGCGAGTCGTCGACGAGGCGGAAGACACAGCTGAGCACCGAGCCGGGCACGGCCTGCTGAAGCAGGATCGCGCAGGCCTCGTCCACCGCGATGCGCAGGTCCTCGATCTCGTCGAGGGTGAAGTCCAAACGGGCCGCGAGACCGGCCGTGGCCGTACGCAGCACCGACAGGTAGGCACCCGCGGCCGGCAGCCGGACTTCCACGAAGTCCTGAGTCGCGGGCTCGCCTGCGATCTGGGACACCCTCACCTCCATGGTGGTACAAGCGTTTCAGGGCCGAGGGTCGCCCCCCGGGGTAACGCGATACGTGGTTCAGCGGTGACGCTACCGCGCTCTCTACGATCCTGTCCCTGGGACCCCAACCCCTTGCCGTCACTCACAGTAAACCTGTGGATACGCTCCGTGTCTAGGGGGTTGGCGGGCCCAAATGGGAAGAGCGCGCGCCGGATTGACGTACCCAGACGTCAGACGGTCGAACCGTCCGGCGCCGGGGTCCTGTCGAGTCACACCAGGACATGATCGACGAAACACCAGCGCCAGGTCTCTCCGGGCTCATGGGTCCGCATCACGGGATGCCCGGACTCCTTGTGGTGCTCCGCCGCGTGCCGCCCCGGCGAGGAGTCGCAGCAGCCGACGTGACCGCAGCTCAGGCACAGCCGCAGTTGCACCGGATCCATGCCCTCCGCCAGGCACACCGGACACGTCTCGCTGAGCGGGACGGGTTCGGGGTGCGGCAGCGCGTCGGCATGCGTGCACTGTTTCATGATTGCCAGGTTACGACGGTCGGGCGGAAGACCGCGTGGAAAAACGAGGGCGGGCGAGAACGATGGACGTGATGCCACTGCTGTTGCTGGTGGCGGGCAGCGCCGGGATCGCCGCGGTGGCCAGGCGCACACCGGTTCCCGCGCCGCTGCTGCTGGTGGCGGTCGGGCTCGCGGTCAGTTCCGTCCCGGGCGTGCCGGACTACACCCTCGACCCGCATGTCGTCCTGCCGCTCCTCCTGCCCCCGCTGCTGCACACGGCCGCCACTGACAGCTCGTACCTCGACCTGAGGGCGCAGTTGCGGCCGGTCGCGCTGCTGTCCGTCGGGTACGTGCTGTTCGCGACCTTCGCCGTCGGCTGGGCCCTGTACCTGCTCGTGCCGGAGCTGCCGCTGACCGCGGCCCTGGTCTTCGGCGCGGTGGTGGCGCCGCCGGACGCGGTCGCGGCGACGGCCGTGGCACGCCGGGTCGGGCTCCCGTCGCGGATCACCACGATCCTCCAGGGCGAGTCCCTGCTCAACGACGCCACCGCGATCACCGCCTACCGGGTGGCCCTGGCCGCCGCCGTCGGCGAGGGCGCGACCTGGGCCGGCGGCATCGGTGAGTTCCTGCTCGCGGCGGTCGGCGGAGTCGTGGCCGGGCTCGTGCTGATGGCGCCGATCCACTGGATTCGCACGCACGTGAAGGAGGCGCTGTTCCAGAACACGCTCTCCCTGCTGACCCCGTTCGTCGCGTACGCCGTCGCCGAGCAGGTGCACGCCTCCGGCGTCCTCGCGGTCGTCGTCGTGGCGCTCTACCTGGGACACCGCGCGTGGGAGGTCGACTTCGCCACGCGGCTCCAGGAGGAGGCGGTGTGGAAGATGGTCGCCTTCGTCCTGGAGTCGGCGGTGTTCGCGCTGATCGGACTCCAGCTGCCGGTGGTGCTGAGGGGGCTCGGGGAGTACGAGGGGGCCCTGGCCGCCTGGTACGCGGTCGCCGTCTTCCTGGTGGTCGTCGCGACCCGGTTCGTGTGGGTGTACCCGGCGACCTTCCTGCCGCGGCTGCTGTCGGCCCGGATCCGGGAGCGGGAGGCGAGTCCGACCTGGAGGGGGCCGTTCGTGATCGCGTGGGCCGGTATGCGGGGCGTGGTCTCGCTGGCCATCGCCTTCTCGATCCCGCTCACCCTGCACGACGGGGAGGAGCCCTTCCCGCACCGCAACCTCATCCTCTTCCTGACCTTCACCACGGTCATCGGAACGCTGGTCGTGCAGGGCCTCACCCTGCCCCCGCTCATCCGTCTGCTGAAGTTCCCCGGGCGGGACACACAGGCCGAGACACTGGCCGAGGCCAACGCCCAGGCGCAGGCCTCACGGGCCGCCGAGCGGCTTCTGGACGAGCTCCTCACCGACGAACGCAACGCCCTGCCCGCCCCGCTCGCCGACCGGCTCCGCATCGTCCTGGAGCGCCGCCGCAACGCCGTCTGGGAACGCCTCGGGCAGGCCAACCCGGTCACCGGGGAGTCCGTCGACGACACCTACCGGCGGCTGTCGCGGGAGATGATCAGCGCCGAGCGCGAGGTGTTCGTCAAGCTCCGGGACGCCCGGTACATCGACGACGAGATGCTGCGGACGCTGCTGCGCAGGCTGGACCTGGAGGAGGCGGCGGCCTTCCGGGAGACGGCGTAGGACGGCGTAGCGGGCGTCATGGGAAAGGGCGGCCGGTGATCACAGCCGCCACCGTCGTCCCGCGCGGGAAGGCGCCTTCGCCGGCCAGGGCGACGAGTCCGTACAGCAGCTTGGCGACGTAGAGGCGTTCGACGGGCAGTCCATGGCGTTGCTCGAAGTCCGCGGCGAAGGTGTCGAGCTCGTCGGGCACGCGCGCGTAGCCGCCGAAGTGGAAGCGGTCGTCGAGGCTCCAGGTGCCGTGCGGGCCTCCGAAGGCCTGTTGCTGCAGGGACCTGACCTCGGCGGTCAGGAAACCGCCCTTGAGGACCGGGACACCGAGGGCGCGCTGCCCAGGTGTGAGTCCGGCCGCCAGTCCCGCCAGCGTGCCTCCGGTGCCGCAGGCCACGGCGACGACATCGGCCCGGCCGTGCAGTTCGGCGCCGAGCGCTCGGCAGCCGCGTACGGCCTGCGCGTTGCTGCCGCCCTCGGGGACGACGTACGCCTCCTCCGCGTCCGCCGCGCGCAGGATCGCGGCCAGGGTCGGCGGCTCGGACTTGCGGCGGTACGTCGCCCTGTCGACGAAGTGCAGCCGCATGCCGTCGGCCGTACAGCGGGTCAGCGAGGGGTTGAGGGGCCGGCCGGCCAGCTCGTCGCCGCGTACGACACCGACCGTGCGGACGCCGAGCAGCCGGCCGGCCGCCGCCGCGGCACGCAGGTGGTTGGAGTAGGCGCCCCCGAAGGTGACGAGGGCACGGCCGGCCGCAGCCGCGAGATTCGGCGCCAGCTTGCGCCACTTGTTGCCGATCAGCTCCGGGTGGATCAGGTCGTCCCGCTTCAGCACCAGCCGCACGCCGTGGCGCTCGAACCGGCTGTCCACGACCTCCTGCACCGGCGAGGGCAGCCGGGGACGCAGCGCGGTGGATCCGGGGGTGTCGGGGCTGGTCACCGGGCCATTGTCACCCGAGGGTGGGGGAGGGGGACTCGGGGCTGACGCCGTCCCGCGAGCCCGGTCCGGGCTGCGGCTGCCCGGACCGGCGGCGGCCGCGTACGAGGTCGATGAGTGACGGGCCGCCCCGCAGGCACCACAGGGCGATCACCGGATCGCAGATCGCGCAGCCCAGGGAGGAGGTGTGCGCGAAGGGGATGATCGGGTTGCCCTTGACGTGGTGGACGATGTCCCACGCCGTGTGCAGCAGCCAGCCGATGCCGATCCACGTCCACGATTCCAGGCCGCGGAAGGCGACGTAGGTGAGCAGCACGGTGAAGGGGAACTCCCAGCCGCCCATGCCGCCGCCGCTGAGGTACGCCGCGCCGGCGCCGCCGACCATGACCGCGTTCAGGCGCCGCCGGTGCGGTTCGCGCACGAGGGACATCAACAGGGCGTAGAGGATGCCGATGCCGATCGGCGCGATGTACTGCATGAAGGAGCCGTTCTCTGGAGTCGGTGGCAGGAACGGATCACCACGCTAGGCCCGGTTCCGCGCGCTCCCCAGCGGCATTACCGACAGGTTCCCACGGGTATTCGCCAGCCGCCCGGGGCCGGTTCGTGCCGCCCGCGACCGGACGGGAAAGCGGGCCCCTGCCCAGCAGTACGAAGATCCATTCCCGCTCTTTCGTGTAATAGCACCACGACGCCGTGTGAGGAAGGCTTGAGCGTGCACATCGATGCCCGAGGCATATGGGCGTCGGTCACAACCGGGAGGGCAGTTCTCTATGTCGGTAGGCGAAGAGGTCCGCACGGAGCAGACCAAGCCGCAGCAGAGTCTCGGCACGGCGGCCGCGCGGAACCTGGCCACCACGACCAAGTCCGTGCCGCAGATGCAGGAGATCAGCTCCCGCTGGCTGCTGAGGATGCTGCCCTGGGTCGACATCCAGGGCGGTACCTACCGGGTGAACCGGCGGCTGACGTTCGCCGTGGGCGACGGCCGGCTGACGTTCGTGAAGACCGGCGACCGCGTCGAGATCATCCCCGCGGAACTCGGCGAACTGCCGGCGCTGCGGTCGTACGAGGACGAGGAGGTGCTCTTCGAGATCGCCCGGCGCTGCGAGCAGCGGGAGATCGCCGCGGGCGAAGTGATCGCCTCGTTCGGCAGCCCGTCCGACGAGGTGTACCTGCTGGCGCACGGCCGGGTGGAGAAGGTCGGCACGGGCCCGTACGGGGACGACGAGTCCCTCGGCGTCCTCGCCGACGGCGCCTACTTCGGCGACGACGCGCTGCTGAACGAGGACGCGATCTGGGAGTACACGGCCCGCGCGCTCACCCCGTGCACCGTCCTCGTCCTGCCCCGCGCGGAGTTCGCGCAGATCGCCGAGCGCTCGGACACGCTGCGCGAACACCTCCAGCAGCTCCGCTCGATCCCCTCGCAGCGCTCCAACAAGTACGGCGAGAAGGAGATCGACCTCGCCGCCGGCCACTCCGGTGAGCCGGACATCCCGCACACCTTCGTCGACTACGAGGCCAGGCCCCGTGAGTACGAGCTGAGCGTCGCGCAGACCGTGCTGCGCATCCACACGCGCGTGGCCGACCTCTACAACCAGCCCATGAACCAGACCGAGCAGCAGATCCGGCTGACGGTCGAGGCGCTCAAGGAGCGCCAGGAGCACGAGCTCATCAACAACCGCGACTTCGGACTCCTGCACAACTGTGAGTACGACCAGCGGATCCAGCCGCACGACGGCGTGCCCAGCCCGGACGACCTGGACGAACTGCTCAGCAGGCGCCGCGGCACCAAGCTGCTCCTCGCCCACCCGCGCGCGATCGCCGCGTTCGGCCGTGAGCTCAACAAGCGAGGTCTCGTCCCCGAGACCATCGACATGGCCGGCAACCGCATCCCCACCTGGCGCGGGGTGCCGATCTTCCCGTGCAACAAGATTCCGGTGACCCCGGAGCGGACGACGTCGATCATCGCCATGCGTACCGGCGAGAGCGACCAGGGCGTCATCGGCCTGCGGGCCTCCGGCATCCCGGACGAGATCGAGCCGAGCCTGTCGGTGCGCTTCATGGGCATCAACGAACAGGCCATCATCAAGTACCTGGTCACGGCCTACTACTCGGCCGCGGTCCTGGTACCGGACGCGCTCGGTGTGCTGGAGAACGTCGAGATCGGCCGCTGGCGGTGACGCTTCCGGTACGCCGGCGGTGTCCGCGCTCGGCGGCGCGGGTACACCCTCGGGGTACGCGCCCAGCGGCAGCGGAAGCGTCGGCGTCCGCTCAGTCTCCGAGGCGGTCCCATGGGTGAGTTCCTTACGGAGTTCAGGACGCAGACGGCGCTGCCCGCCCCCGGTGGGCAGCGCGGTACCGAGCCCGGGCGTGCGGCCGGGGCGCCGGAAAGGCGGGGGCTCATCGGGACGCAGCGGGGCGGCCGGCCGGGACCGGACGAGGGCCACGAGGCGGTCATGCTCCTGGAGCGGGCCCGGGCGGAGGTCGACCCGGTACTGCGGGACGCTCTCGGCTCGCTGCCCGGGCCGATGCGCCGGATCGCGCGCTACCACTTCGGCTGGGAGCGGGCGGACGGTACGCCGGCCGAGGGCGGCTCCGGCAAGGCGATCCGGCCCGCGCTCGTCCTCGCCGCTGCGGCCGCCCTCGGCGGCCCCGAGGCACGGGCGGCGGCGGTCCGGGCGGCCGCGGCGGTGGAACTGGTCCACAACTTCACGTTGCTGCACGACGACGTGATGGACCGGGACACCACCCGGCGCCACCGGCCCACCGCGTGGGCCGTGTTCGGTGACGCCGATGCGATCCTCGCCGGGGACGCCCTCCAGGCGCTGGCCGTGCGACTGCTCGCCGAGGACCCGCATCCGGCGGCGAAGGCCGCCATCGCCCGGCTCGCGGACTGCGTGGTCGAACTGTGCGCGGGACAGCATGCGGACACGGCCATGGAGCAGCGTGCTCCGGACGAGGTCACGCTCGACGAGGTGCTCGCCATGGCGGAGGCCAAGACGGGCGCACTGCTGGGGAGCGCCTGTGCGCTCGGCGGGCTGTACGCGGGTGCCGGGGACGCGGACGTGGCGGCGCTGGACGCGTTCGGCCGGGAGGCCGGGCTCGCCTTCCAGCTCATCGACGACGTCATCGGCATATGGGGCGACCCGCGCCGCACCGGCAAGCCCGTCGGCGCGGACCTGGCCGCCCGCAAGAAGTCCCTGCCGGTCGTGGCGGCCTTCGCCTCCGGCACGCCGGCGGCCGCGGAACTGGCCGAACTGTACGCCCGGCCCAGTGAGAAGGAGGACCTCGACCACATCGCCCTGACCGTGGAGCGGGCGGGCGGCCGTGACTGGGCACAGAACCAGGCGGCCGACCGGATGGCCCTGGCGATGCAGCAACTGGCCCGCGCGGTGCCGGACCCGGAGGCGGCGGGCGGTCTGCTGGCCCTCGCCGAGTTCGTGACACGGCGCAGCAGTTGACGGCCAAGGGTGTGGACATCGGCCGTCCGCACCGGCCGGCGGTGCGAACATCGGCCGTCCGCACCGGCAGGCGATGTGGCAACCGGCCGTCGGCGGCACCTGAGTCGACCTTCGGGTGACCGAAGGGCAGGACTCCGGAGCGCCGGGGCCGTGCGGCTCCACCCCGTACGGCCCCGGGCCTCCGGCCGGGCGGGTCCCGCACTTCCCCACGGTGTGCGGGGCCCGCCCCATAGGCCGGTGGCGACAGGAGCTTTGGGCGACTGTCCGATGAAATCCCGCCAAGCTCCCGCCCCATGGGCCGGGACGGCTCCCAACCGCCCTACGATCAACGCCCGTCGGGACGAGTGAAGGGGCGGGACATGGGTGTGGCGATCCGGACGGCGGGCGTGGAGGACCGGGAGCTGGTTGTCCGGCTGCTGGACGAGGCGTTCCAGGACGATCCCGTGAGCGGCTGGGTCTTCCCCGGGGCGGAGGACCGTCGTGCCCACCATCCCGGGCTCATGGCCGCCTTCACCGACATCGTGCTCGAGGCCGGGCGCATCGACCTCACCGAGGACGGTTCGGCCTGCGCGCTGTGGCTGTCCATGCCGGCCGACGACCATGACGGCGACGCCGAGGACGACAGTCCTGCCCAGATACGTCAGGCCGTCGACCCGGACAACGAACGCGTCGAGGCGATCGCCCGGCTGACCGCCGCCATCCATCCCTCCGGGCGGGCCCACGAGTACCTGTGGATGATCGGGGTGGCCCCCGGCCGCCAGGGCGAGGGGCTCGGCACGGCGCTGATCGAGTCGGTCCTCGACCGTTGCGACCGTGAGGGACTGCCCGCCTACCTGGAGGCGAGCAGCGCCCGCAGTCGCAAGCTGTACGAGCGTCTCGGCTTCGAGCTCGCCGGCCCGGTGCTCGGCCTCCCGGAGGGCGGCCCGGCCATGTGGCCGATGTGGCGCGAGCCGCGCGCCGCCGGGACCGCGTCCTGACCCACTCCGCCGACTCCCGGCCTGGCTGACGCCCGCCCGGCCGGTCCCGTGGTCCGGCCGACCCCTGGCCGGCTGGCCGGCCCCTTGGTGCGTCTGCCTCTCCGGCCGGCCCGAACCCCAGCTGCCCCGCCCTCAGCCGGCCGCCCCTCCTACCCCTCCGGCAGCACCGTCGCCACGATCTTCTCCACCAGCCCCTCCGGCACGCTCACCCCGGGCAGTACGCCCTCCAGGACGCCCGGCAGGGTCAGGTGCTCCAGGAGCAGGCCGAGCATGGCCAGGTACAGCACGGCGACGGACTCGTCGCCGCCGGGGAGGCCGGCCGCCCGGTGGAACTCCATGGCCTCCTCCAGGTCACCACGGACCGACTTGGTGTAGGAGGCGAGCAGTTCGGGACGGCGGGTGGCCTCCAGGCGCAGTTCCATGAGGGCCAGATAGCCCGTACGGTCGCGGGTCGCGCGGGCCATCAGGTCGTCCATGAAGGCCCTGACCAGTGAGCGGTCCTTGGGACGGGTCATCAGCCCGGCGACCACGTCGGGGTCGGGCGCGAGCCGTACGTGCAGCCGGGTGTCGATCTGGCGCAGCAGGTCGCCGCGGTCCGTGAAGTAGTTGGAGGCCGTGCCCACGGGCACGCCGGCCTCAGCGTCCACCGCGCGGAACGTCAGCCCGCGCGCTCCCTCGCGCGCGAGCACCTCGACACCGGCGTCGACGAGCGCGGCCCGGCGCCCCGGATTGCTGACCATGCGGAGTCCCTTCTCCCACTTCTCGCGGTTCACGGATAATCCCTTGCAACTACTACATCATGAGTACTACAACTGAAGTCGTTGCAGTGGCAGCCTACGAAAAGAGACCGGCTTGCGAAAGCTCACGTACTTCATCGCCTGTTCGATCGACGGCTTCATCGGAGACCCGGACGGCGACGCGACGTCGATGCTCCGCTTCCTCGACGAGGAGTTCCTCGCCTTCCTGAAGACGGAGTATCCGGAGACCGCGGCCACCCAGGGCCGCCGGGCCCTCGGCTTCGACGACCTGCCGAACAAGCGGTTCGACACCGTCATCCAGGGGCGCGGCAGCTACGACCTCGCCCTGAAGGAGGGCATCACCAGCCCGTATGCCCACCTGCGCGAATACGTCGCCTCCCGCACGCTGAAGGAGTCGCCCGACCCGAACGTCGAGATCATCGCGGACGACCTGGTCGGAAAGGTCCGCGAACTGAAGGCCGAGGACGGCGAGTCCGGCATCTACCTGTGCGGCGGCTCCAAGCTCGCGGGCGAACTGCTCGACGAGATCGACGAGCTCGTCATCAAGACCTACCCGCTCGTGTACGGCACGGGCATGCCGATGTTCGGCTCGGGAATCGCGATCTCGGACTTCACGCTCGAGTCGGTGCGCACGTTCGGCAACGGGCTGCTGGTGCGCACGTACAGCAGGAAGCGCTGAACCCCCGACCGGCCTACCCTGAGGACATGGGCAGCGAAGGACACACCTGTCCGACCTGCGGACAGCCGGTGGAAACGGTCGTCCGGCGCCACAAGACGCTGGGCGCGTGGGTCCCCGTGTGGGTGGCGGGCCCCTGCCGCAACCCCGAGTGCGGGGCCTATGAAGCGGAAGACGCCGAGGGCGGCCGGACCGGCGAGGAGACCCGGCCCGCCGACCCGTCCCGGTCCGCCGAGGACACCGCCCCGCCTGCGACGACCCCGCGCGACGACGCCCCCGGAGAATCCGTCCCGGAAAGTTCCTGAGTCCGTGTCGAGAATCCCGGTCCGGCTCCGACGTCCCCTGTGAGAGCCGCCACCGGGGCGGTGAGAGCCGAAGGAGCGGACTGATGAAGTACCTGGTCATGGTGCAGGGCACGCAGGCGGACTACGACGCCATGCGCGGCAGGGCGTCGGCGCACTCCCCCGCGTGGAGCGAGGAGGAGCTCCAGGCCATGTTCGCCTACATGGGAGCCATCAACGACGACCTCTCCGAGACGGGCGAATTCGTCGACGGGCAGGGCCTGGCCGAGCCGGCCCAGACCCGGCACGTCACGCTCGGTGACGACGGCAAGGCGGTGATCACCGACGGCCCGTACAGCGAGACCAAGGAGCTGCTGGCCGGCTACTGGGTCCTGGAGTGCGAGAGCCTGGAGCGGGTCACCGAGATCGCCGAGCGCGTCGCCCGGTGCCCCCAGCCGGCCGGTGCCCCCGACCACCCGGTCGTGATCCGTCCGATCATGGACGGCTCCGGCGACATCTGAGGGCCTGGACACGCCGACGGGCGAGCCGGTGAGGAGCACACCCGAGATCGAGGACCTGCTGCGCCGTGACGCGCCGCAGGTCCTCGGCGCGCTGGTCAGGCGGTACGGGCACTTCGACGCCGCCGAGGACGCCGTACAGGAGGCGCTGCTCGCCGCAGCCGGGCAGTGGCCCTCGGCGGGCGTGCCCGGCAATCCGCGCGGCTGGCTCATCAGAGTCGCCTCCCGGCGGCTGACCGACGCCCTGCGCGGTGAGGAGGCCCGGCGGCAGCGCGAGGAGCGGGCGGCGGCGCTCACGCCCCGCGACGCCTTCACCGCCTCGCCGCCCGGGGAGCGGGCTCCCCGCGAGGACGACACGCTCTCGCTGCTCTTCCTGTGCTGCCATCCGGACCTGACGCCACCCGCCCAGATCGCGCTCACGCTGCGCGCCGTCGGCGGGCTGACCACGGCGGAGATCGCCCGCGCGTATCTGGTGCCGGAGGCGACGATGGCGCAGCGGATCAGCCGGGCCAAGCAGAAGGTGCGGGGCGTGCGGTTCGGTCGCCCGGAGCGCTGGGAAGAGCGGCTGCCGTCCGTCCTCCAGACCCTCTACCTGATCTTCAACGAGGGGTACACGGCCACTTCCGGAGCCGCTCTCCAGCGCCGTGACCTCGCGGGCGAGGCCGTACGCCTGACCCGTACGGTCCACCGGCTGCTCCCCGACGACTGCGAGGTGGCCGGCCTGCTCGCGTTGATGCTCCTCACCGACGCCCGCCGTGACGCGCGCAGCGGACCGCACGGCGAGTTGATCCCCCTCGACGAGCAGGACCGGGGCCGCTGGGACAAGGCCGCGATCGAGGAGGGCGTCGCGCTGGTCACCGGGGCGCTGTCCCGGGGGCGGCCGGGGCCGTACCAGCTGCGTGCCGCGATCGCCGCCGTCCACGACGAGGCGCCCTCGCCCGAGGCGA
This sequence comes from Streptomyces africanus, assembly GCF_030816955.1. NCBI lineage: Bacteria > Bacillati > Actinomycetota > Actinomycetes > Kitasatosporales > Streptomycetaceae > Streptomyces > Streptomyces africanus. The sequence goes on from NZ_JAUSYP010000001.1 coordinate 5,893,662, forward strand.
CGGACTGGGCCGAGATCCTGGGCCTGTACGACGTCCTCGTACGCCTGGTCCCCGGCCCCGTCGAACGCCTCAACCGCGCGGTCGCCGTCGCCATGGTCCACGGCCCGCACGCCGGTCTGACCGAACTGGAGGCTTCGGCAGGCGAGTTGAAGGGGCACCGCGTGGACGCCGTACGGGGTCACCTCCTGGAACGCGCGGGCGATCCCCAAGCCGCCCGGGCCGCCTACGAGTCGGCGGCCGCGCAGACCCTCAGCCTGCCCGAGCAGCGTTACCTCATGGCGCGGGCCGCGCGGCTGAGGGACTAACGTGAAGGCATGGGCATGACGGGGGAGCGCCGCCGCCGGGTATGGCGCTGGGTTGTGATCGTGTGGGTGCTCGCCGTGGCCGTCGCCGGTGGACTGACGCTGTGGCTGCGGGACTCGACGGAGCCCCAGGGCCCCTACGTCTGGGAGAACACGAAACCCGACGAGACGCCGGACCTGCCGCCCTGTCCGACGCCGGACAGGGCCGGACTGCCCGTCGCGTGCGCCTACGTCGAAGCGCACTAGACGCGCGCCGCGCCCGACACCGGATCCCGGGTCGTCAGGCAGTACGTGCCGCCCGCCGGGTCGCGCATCACGGTCCAGCCGGAGAAGCCGGCCACGAAGGCGGCTCCGAGTTCCTCGTGCCGCGCCCGGGTCGCCGCGACGTCCGCGCAGGCGAGGTCGAGGTGGGCGGAGGCCGGGCGTTCCTCGTCGAGGCGTTGCAGGAGCAGACGGACCGGCAGACCGGGCGGCGGCTCGACCACGTGGAACTCGGGGAGGGCGCCCGGCAGCGACTCCCAGTCGGCCAGCAGCGCGCTCCAGAAGGCGACTTCGGTGTCGAAGGCCGAGGGTGCGACGTCCACGCACACCTGGTCGAGCCGGCTGCCCCGCACCACGTCCGGGCGTGACGACTGCCCGCGCCAGGGATCCGCGCAGAACAACTGCCCACCGGGCGAACGCAGCACGACGAGTGAACCGAGGTCGGTCACAACGCTCGCGCCGAGCCGCACCGCCGCGGCGGCGAACTCCGGTACGTCGTCCACACAGAAGTCGATGTGCGCGCCGCCGGAAGGCGGCCCGACCGCCTGTACCTTCACGCACGCGTCGGCGCCGTCGGGAAGCAGGGTGACGAACTCGTCGTGTTCTCCGTGCAGTTCGGACAGCCGGGTGTCCGTGACCGCCGTCCAGAAGTCGCAGGCGGCGCCGAAGGTCTCCCGCGGGCGGTCGATGAAGGCGTACGTCCAGCCGATCCTCATGGGCGCGATCGTAGAGGGCGTGCGCCACCGCCACCCGCGTGAACCTCGACCAGCCCTCGCCTCGCCGTTCCCCGCCTATTGGCCTGTACTTGTTTGCATTCAGGAATGGACCACATCACGTTCCTCGTGGCGGTCGTCATCGTGACGGCGCTGGCCTTCGACTTCACCAACGGATTCCACGACACGGCGAACGCGATGGCCACGTCCATCGCCACCGGCGCACTCGCTCCCCGTACGGCGGTCCTGATCAGCGGTGTCCTCAACGTGATCGGTGCCTTTCTGTCCACCGAGGTCGCCAAGACCATCTCCGGCGGCATCGTGGACGACACCCTCGTCACCCCGGGGATGATCTTCGCGGGACTGGTCGGGGCGATCCTGTGGAACCTGCTGACCTGGCTGGTCGGACTGCCGTCGAGTTCCTCGCACGCCCTGTTCGGCGGGCTGATCGGGGCCGTGTGGGTCGGGGCGGGCAGCCACGGCGTCAACTTCGACAAGGTCGTCGAGAAGGTGCTGGTGCCGGCGGTGGCCTCGCCGGTCGTGGCCGGTGTCGCCGCGCTGCTGGCCACCTATCTCGCCTACCGGCTCACCGACCGCGCCCGCAAGGACTCCGTGACCAAGGGTTTCCGCATCGGTCAGATCGCCTCGGCCTCGCTGGTCTCCCTCGCCCACGGCACGAACGACGCGCAGAAGACCATGGGCGTCATCACCCTCACCCTGATCTCGGCCGGCGCGCTCGGCCACCACGCCGGACCGCCCCTGTGGGTGATCGCGTCCGCGGGCCTCGCCATCGGCCTCGGCACGTATCTCGGCGGCTGGCGCATCATCCGCACCATGGGCAAGGGCCTCGCCGAGATCCAGTCGCCCCAGGGCTTCGCCGCCGAGACCGCCTCCACCACCGTCATCCTGACGTCCGCGCACCTCGGTTTCGCCCTGTCCACCACCCAGGTCGCCTCCGGCAGCATCCTCGGCGCGGGACTCGGCCGCAGGCTCGCGGAGGTCCGCTGGGGCGTCGCGGGCCGCATGGCGGTCGCCTGGCTGATCACGCTGCCCGCGGCCGCCCTGGTCGGCGGCCTGGCCGCGAGCGTGGTGCAGAGCGGCGGCGACCTCGGTACGGCGGTCGTCGCCCTGGTCGGCGCGGCCCTCGCCGCGGGCATCGTGGCCGTCTCGCGCCGCAACCCGGTGCACGCGCACAACGTCAACGACGCACACGAGGTCATCCTGCGCACCGAGCCGCCCGCCAAGGTCGGCACGGCCGCCTGAACGAAGGGGAGTCGGCATGCATCCGGACTGGACCGCACGCGGCCAGGTCACCGCGGTGAGCATCGGCGTCCCCGTCGCCGTGGTCGTCGTCTTCGCCCTCGGCGTCCTCGGCCTCGCCCGACTGGAGGGCGCCCGCGAACAGCCCGGCCGCACCCCGGCCCCCGGCCTCACCCAGGCGGCGCTGTGCTTCCTCGCCTGCGCGGCCGTGGTGGCGTACGGGATCGTGCTGCTCGTCCCGCAGTTCCACTGACCGGCACCGACCGCCGCCCACGACGGCCCACGACGAAGGGGCCCGGCCGGTTCTCCCGGCCGGGCCCCTTCGGCTGCCCGTGGACTTCAGGCCTTCTTGGTCTCCCAGAAGATCTTGTCGATCTGGGCGATGTAGTCCAGCGCCTTCTGGCCGGTCGCCGGGTCGGTCGAACCCTTGGCGGCGGAGAGGGCCTTGAGGGTGTCGTTGACCAGCTGGTGCAGCTCGGGGTACTTCTCGAAGTGCGGCGGCTTGAAGTAGTCGCTCCACAGCACGGACACGTGGTGCTTCGCGAGCTCCGCGCGCTGCTCCTTGATGGTGGTGGCACGCGCCTGGAAGTGCGGGTCGTCGTTGCCGGCCATCTTCTCCTGGATGGCCTTCACCGACTCCGCCTCGATGCGGGCCTGGGCAGGGTCGTACACACCGCAGGGAAGGTCGCAGTGTGCGCTGACCTTGACCTTGGGGGCAAACAGGCGGGAAAGCATGGAGCATTCCTTCCTCGTGATCGTCTTCTCACAGGGGACATTACTCCGTGGGGGAGCGGTTTTCGCGAGTGCCCCCTTGGGCTTAGGACAAAAGTCCAGGGTGAGACTGAGACTGTGGACGAAGAACCGGGGAGGTGCCGGGTGATGCCGGAGCTGTCGCAGGAGTCCGAGCGGGGGAGGTCGGCCGCGCCCTTCGGGATGGCCGAGGTGACCGGTCCGTCCATGGTGCCCACGCTGTACCACGGGGACCGGCTCCTGGTGCACTACGGAGCCCGGATCAAGCCCGGTGACGTCGTCGTGCTGCGGCATCCCTTCCAGCAGGACCTGCTGGTCGTCAAGCGGATCGCCCAGCGGCGCGAGAACGGCTGGTGGGTGCTCGGGGACAACACGTACGCCGGCGGCGACAGCACCGACTACGGCGTCGTGCCCGACGACCTGGTGCTGGGGCGGGTCCGGTTCCGCTACCGGCCGCGCAGGCCCGGGCTGCGCTCGCCCTGGGCGCTGCTGGGCTGGGCGCTGTCGGCCGCCAGGCCCGTGCTCTCGGGCAGGTCCGGCCGGGCCGCCTCCAGGCGTTTGCGGGCGCGGTAGGCCGCGACGTTGGCGCGGGTGGCGCAGCGGTCGGAGCAGTAGCGCCGGGAGCGGTTGGTGGAGGTGTCCAGGTAGGCGTTGCGGCAGGGCGCGGCCTCGCACAGGCCGAGCCGGTCCACGCCGTACTCGGTCAGATGGAACGCCAGGCCCATCGCCGCGATCGCCGCGTACCCCGCGGTCGCGTTGGACGGGTGGTCCGCCAGGTGCATGTGCCACAGGGGACGGCCGTCGTCGTCGCGGACGTCGTGCCCGGAGATCTGCGGGCTCACCGGGAACTCCAGCAGCAGTGAGTTCAGCAGGTCCACGGCGAGCGTCTCGTCGCCCGTGTCGGCCGCCTCGAAGACCGCGCGCAGCCGGGCCCGGACCGAGCGGAAGCGGGTGACGTCCGCGTCAGTGGTGCGGCGGGCCGCCGACTGGTTGTCGACGAACAGCTCGCGGACCGCCTCGACCGACGTCAGGGTGTCCTTCCCCCGGGCCGGTTCCTCCGTGTTGACGAGGCGCACGGCGTAGTCCGAGTAATAGGCCAGTTCCACTTGTAGTCCTTACGGAGGGGCTTCAGTGTCGTGAGCGCGCACTTGTAACAGCTGATGGCGCTTCCAGGGTATTACGAGGGAGGGGTTCGATGACGGACGCACCGCCCGGCACCGCCGACCTCAAGGACCCCGGACTGGCCCGCCAAGCTGCCGTGCGACTCGTACGACGCCGTCCTGACCGCGACGGCCCTGCACTGGCTGCACCGGGAACCCCTCGCGGACCTCTACGGCCAGGTCGCGGGAGTGGTCCACGCCGGCGGTGTCTTCATGAACGCGGACCACATGATCGACGAGACGACGCCCCGGATCAACGCCGCCGAGCAGGCGCAGCGGCACACCCGCATGGATCAGGCCGAGCGGGACGGCGTTCTCGACCGGTCGCAGTGGTGGCAGCTCTCCGCGAGGACCCGGTCCTCGCGGCGCCCACGGCCCGGCGCTACGAGATCTACGGCGACCACGGGTACGGCGACATGCCGCCGGTGGCGTGGCACGCGCGCGTGCTGCGCGAGAAGGGTTGCTGAAGTAGTACGCCGAAGGGGGCGGTACGGAGTTCCCGTACCGCCCCCCTCGGTGTGGGTGGCGTCAGAGCACCTTGGACAGGAACGACTGCGTCCGCTCGTGCTGCGGGTTCGTCAGCACCTCGCGCGGGTGGCCGGACTCGACCACCACACCGCCGTCCATGAAGACCAGGCTGTCGCCCACCTCACGGGCGAAGCCCATCTCGTGGGTGACGACGATCATCGTCATGCCCGACTCGGCGAGGTCGCGCATGACGTCCAGGACGTCACCGACCAGCTCCGGGTCGAGCGCCGAGGTCGGCTCGTCGAACAGCATCAGCTTCGGGTCCATGGCGAGGGCCCGGGCGATGGCGACGCGCTGCTGCTGCCCGCCGGAGAGCTGCGAGGGGTAGCTGCCCGCCTTGTCGGCCAGGCCCACCCGGTCCAGCAGCTCCAGGGCACGCTGCCGGGCCTGGCTCCTGCTCACGCCCTTGACCTGGACCGGTGCCTCCATGACGTTCTCCACGGCCGTCATGTGCGGGAACAGGTTGAAGCGCTGGAAGACCATGCCGATGTCCCGGCGCTTGCGGGCGACCTCGCTGTCCTTCAGCTCGTAGAGCTTGTCGCCCTTCTGGCGGTAGCCCACCAGCTCCCCGTCCACGTACAGGCGGCCGGCGTTGATCTTCTCCAGGTGGTTGATGCACCTGAGGAACGTCGACTTGCCGGAGCCGGAGGGGCCGATGAGGCAGAACACCTCGCCGGACTTCACCTCCAGGTCGATGCCCTTGAGGACCTCGAGAGGGCCGAAATTCTTGTGGACGCCTTCGGCCTTGACCATGGCGTTCATGCGGTGCCTCCCGTCGGCTTCGAGCGGTTGGACAGGGACAGGAGGTTGGCCTTGACCTTCTGGAACGGGGTGGCCGGGAGCGACCGGCTCGAACCACGCGCGTAGTACCGCTCCAGGTAGTACTGGCCGATGCTGAAGACCGAGGTCATCAGCAGATACCAGGCCGCCGCCAGGAACAGCATCTCGGCGGGGGCGCCGGAGGTCTGGCCGATGTCCTGAGCGGCGCGGAGCAGCTCCGGATACTGGACGACCGAGACCAGCGAGGTCGTCTTCAGCATGTTGATGACCTCGTTGCCCGTCGGCGGCACGATCACGCGCATCGCCTGGGGGATGACGATCCGGCGCAGGGTCCTGGAGTGGCTCATCCCCAGCGCGTGCGACGCCTCCGTCTGGCCCTCGTCGACCGAGAGCAGACCGGCACGGCAGATCTCCGCCATGTACGCGGCTTCGTTCAGGCCGAGGCCCAGCAGCGCCGTCAGGAACGGGGTCATGAAGTCCGACCACTCGTCCTTGTAGAACGGCCCGAGGTTGATGTACTCGAAGACCAGGCCCAGGTTGAACCAGACGATCAGCTGCACCAGGACCGGGGTGCCGCGGAAGAACCAGATGTAGAACCACGCGATCGACGAGGTCACCGGGTTCTTCGACAGGCGCATCACGGCGAGCACGATGCCGCCGACGATGCCGATCACCATGGACAGCACGGTCAGCAGGAGCGTTTTGCCCACGCCGTCCAGGATCCGGTCGTCGAAGAAGTAGTCCGGGATCGCACCCCAGTTGATCTTGCCCTGGGAGAACGCGTAGACGACCCCGACCAGCAGGGCGATGGCGATGACGGCGGAAACGTACCGCCCGTAGTGCCGGACCGGGATGGCCTTGATGGCCTCCGGTCCGGCCGGGGGCGTGTCGGACGGCCCCGACGTCTTGTCGATGTCAACAGTCACGGGTGTTGCCTTTCAGTGCCGCTGCGTCGCGTCACTTGCCGCCGTTGATGGTGGCTTCCTTGATGGCGCCGTCCGTGACGCCCCACTTCTTCATGATCTTCTCGTAGTCACCGTTCTTGATGAGCGCGTCCAGCGCGGCCTTGAGGGCGTCCCGCAGCTGCGTCTGGTTCTTGGCGACCGCGATGCCGTACGGAGCGGCCTCGACCTGCTCGCCGACCAGCTGGAAGTCCTTGCCGCCACCGGAGGTCTTCACGGCGTACGCGGCGACCGGGAAGTCGGACGAGCCGGCGGCCGCGCCGCCCGCGCGCAGACGGGTCTGGGCCTGCTGGTCGTTGTCGAAGGGCTCGATGGCGATCTTCTTGCCGGCCGGGCACTTCTTCGACTCCGCCTTGGCGAGGTCCTCGGAGACCGTGCCGCGCTGCACCACGATCTTCTTGCCGCACAGGTCGGACCAGGTCTTGATGCCCTGGTCGTCGCCCTTCTTGGTGTAGATCGAGACGCCGGCGGTGAAGTAGTCGACGAAGTCGACGCCCTCACCGACCTTCTTGCCGGTGTCGGAGTCGATGCCCTCCTGGCGGTCCTTGGTGTCGGTCATCGCGGACATGGCGATGTCGTACCGCTTGGAGCGCAGACCCGTGATCAGCGTGTCGAAGGTGCCGTTCTCGAACTGGAAGTCGACCCCGAGCTGCTTGCCCATGGCGGCGGCGAGGTCCGGGTCGATGCCCACGACCTTGCCGGAGCTGTCCTTGAACTCGACCGGGGCGTACGCGATGTCCGAGCCGACCTTGATGACACCCTTGTCACGGATCGACTGCGGCAGCTTGTCGGCGAGCGGGGCCGCGCTCGTCTCGTTGCCCGACCCGGTGTCCTTGGTCTGGTCACCGCATCCGGTGAGCATCAGCGCGCCTGCGACCGCGATCGCACCGACCGCTGCTAGCCGGGAGTGCGCGGCGGTCGTACGACGGGTGGAGCTTGCGGTCATGGTGGGTTCCTCCGGCGGATGGGTGGAGTTGCCGATGGGGCTGAGCGCTGTCGACGGTGCCGGCAGCGCCGTGGCCTGCCGACGGTGCCGGCAGTGCCTGGACTGCCGACGGTGCCGGCAGTGCCTGGACTGCCGACGGTGCCGGCAGTGCCGTGGGTCGACGGGAACACACGTCTTCGAGTGTCGCGACCTCGTGTGATTACGGCATCTTGCCATTCGGACTGCGCCATTCTGGGGGCCAGCCATGTCAAAATCGGATAACGGGCGACCCCCGAACCGCACCACTCCGGTACATCACGGCCGGACCTTCTGCGGGAATCATTCCTTCCGGCAGGAAGATCTTCGGTATGTCCCGGGAATCCGATACGGGGCCAGAAGGATTCGCCGACACGTGAGCGGTTGTCGAGGGTTTGTCCAGGCCTTGTCCCGATATTGGACGAAGAGTCAGGGCGCCTGTGTGTGACCTTCGCGTTATGGACTCGTCGTCGGCGTCGTCCGTCCGGTATGAAGGTTCTTTACACCCCTCATCCGGGGCTCAGGGCGCGTGTGCGGCGCGCCCATCGCGTATGCGCCCGTACGTATCACGTACACAGCACGACCACGGCCGTACGCGGTCCCGCCCACGCCTCACCAGGAGTGGCCACCCTCAAGACAATGAAGATTTAAGGGGTAAAACGAAGTGGCAGCGGAGATCGTCAATCCTCGCAGCGAGAGCAAGACCGGCGATACGGATCCCGAGGGCGGTGCGGAGCCCCTCGACTCCTTCGATCCGGCGTTCGCGCTCCACCGCGGCGGCAAGATGGCCGTGCAGGCCACGGTGCCGGTCCGTGACAAGGACGACCTGTCCCTGGCGTACACGCCCGGCGTCGCGAAGGTGTGCAGCGCGATCGCGGAGCAGCCGGAGCTCGTGCACGACTACACGTGGAAGTCGTCGGTCGTGGCCGTCGTGACGGACGGTACGGCCGTGCTGGGGCTCGGTGACATCGGGCCCGAGGCCTCCCTCCCGGTGATGGAGGGCAAGGCGATTCTGTTCAAGCAGTTCGGCGGCGTGGACGCGGTTCCGATCGCGCTGAACTGCACGGACGTCGACGAGATCGTCGAGACGGTGGTGCGGCTCGCGCCCTCGTTCGGCGGGGTCAATCTGGAGGACATCTCGGCGCCGCGGTGCTTCGAGATCGAGCGGAAGCTCCAGGACGCGCTGGACATTCCCGTCTTCCACGACGACCAGCACGGTACGGCGGTGGTGACGCTGGCGGCCCTGCGGAACGCTGCGCGGCTGAGCAAGCGGGCGCTGGGGGAGCTGCGGGCCGTCATCTCCGGCGCCGGTGCGGCGGGTGTCGCGATCGCGAAGATGCTGGTCGAGGCCGGGGTCGGGGATGTCGCGGTGGCCGACCGCAAGGGTGTCGTGTCGGCGGACCGGGACGATCTGACGCCGGTGAAGCGGGAGCTGGCCGGGTTCACGAACAAGGCGGGCATCAGCGGGTCGCTGGAGGCGGCGCTGGCCGGGGCCGATGTGTTCATCGGGGTGTCCGGTGGGACGGTGCCGGAGGACGCGGTGGCGTCCATGGCCGACGGGGCGTTCGTTTTCGCCATGGCGAATCCGAATCCTGAGGTGCACCCCGAGGTCGCGCACAAGTACGCGGCCGTGGTGGCCACCGGGCGGTCGGACTTCCCGAACCAGATCAACAACGTGCTGGCGTTTCCGGGGATCTTCGCGGGTGCCTTGCAGGTGCGGGCGTCGCGGATCACGGAGGGGATGAAGCTGGCTGCGGCGGAGGCGCTGGCGGGTGTCGTCGGGGACGACCTCGCGGCCGACTACGTCATCCCGTCGCCGTTCGACGAGCGGGTCGCGCCGGCGGTGACGGCTGCGGTGGCGGCGGCTGCCAGGGCCGAGGGTGTGGCTCGGCGGTGACGCGGTAGCGCGTTGCGCGGTGGCGCGTTTCGCGGTGATGTGAGTGGCCCCGTCCGGGTTTGGGCGGGGTCGTTTCTTTGGGTTCGGCTGTTCGGGTGGTGCGGGTGCCTGCGGCGGCCTGCGCGGGTGGGGTGGGGGTGCGCGTTGCGCCTGCTCGCCGGTGGTGGGTCGGGGACGTGTCGGGGGGTGTCCGTCCTCGGAACGGCGCGATGGGGTCGGACGCCGAGTGACTGTCCGTTGACGCGCCAACCGCTGCGGGCGGACACCCCCCGACACGTCCCCTTCCGTGCGCCGGCGGGTGCGGGTGCGTCGTGGTTGCCCTGGCTGCGGGCAGTCGTGCCTCCCCCAGTGCCTTAAGGGGCCTGGGAGGTACCCCCAGGCGGCGCGGGTGGGCGCAGCGGTACCCCGTTCCGCCGGTTGCGGGGCCGCCCGGCCCCAGCACCGGTGCCGAGTGCCTGGCAAGAGGGTGTGTCTCACAGAGGCCGGTGGTTCCGTGCAGTCGGTCCGGAACCTATCGTCAAGGTCATGTTCGCTGTCTACGCCGCCCGAATCGACCGCGACCAGCCACTGGCCGGCCTGGAGTTGGGAGAGCGTCCGGCTCCCGAGGTCCGACCCGGCTGGAGCACCGTCACGGTCAAGGCCGCTTCCCTCAACCATCACGACCTGTGGTCCCTGCGCGGCGTCGGCCTCGCAGAGGACAAGCTGCCGATGATCCTCGGCTGTGACGCCGCCGGCGTCGACGAGGACGGCAACGAGGTCGTCCTGCACTCCGTGATCGGACAGAGCGGGCACGGGGTCGGTCCGAAGGAACCCCGTTCCATCCTCACCGAGCGCTACCAGGGCACCTTCGCCGAGCAGGTCGCCGTGCCGACCTGGAACATCCTGCCCAAGCCCAGGGAGCTCTCCTTCGAGGAGGCCGCCTGTCTGCCCACGGCCTGGCTGACCGCGTACCGGATGCTGTTCACCAACGCGGGGGTCCGGCCCGGCGACTCCGTGCTCGTGCAGGGCGCCGGCGGTGGTGTCGCCACGGCCGCCATCGTGCTGGGGAAGGCGGCCGGGCTGCGGGTCTTCGCCACGAGCCGGGACGAGGCCAAGCGGAAGCGGGCCGTGGAGCTGGGGGCCGTGGAGGCGCTGGAGTCGGGGGCGCGGTTGCCGCAGCGGGTCGACGCCGTGATCGAGACCGTCGGGGCCGCCACCTGGTCGCACTCCGTGAAGTCCCTGAAGCCCGGCGGCACGCTGGTGATTTCCGGTGCCACCAGTGGTGACCGGCCCTCGCACGCCGAACTGACCCGGATCTTCTTCCTGGAGCTCAAGGTCGTCGGCTCCACGATGGGCACCAAGGACGAGTTGGAGGATCTGCTGGCGTTCTGTGCCGCCACCGGGGTGCGGCCGGTGATTGACGACGTGCTGCCCATGGATCGTGCGCGCGAGGGCTTCGAACGGCTGGCGTCCGGTGAGCAGTTCGGGAAGCTCGTGCTCATCAATTCGTAGTCCCTGCTGAGTGGAATGTGCTGGCGGCCGGTCCGGGTTCGGGCCGGCCGTTTGGTTTGTCAACTGGGGTTGACGGAGGTATGGCGTCAACGTAGGTTGACGTTATGACCGAAGCAACGGATCTGGCCGAGCGGGCGGGCGATCGTGATCCACGGGTCGGCCTGCGGGCCGTCGCCGCCCTGCGCAGGCTGCTGGAACAGCTGGAAGCCGTCCAGGTGCGCAACGCGCGCAATCAGGGCTGGTCGTGGCAGGAGATCGCCACCGAACTCGGTGTGAGCAGGCAGGCCGTGCACAAGAAGTACGGGAGGCATTGATGTTCGAGCGGTTCACCAAGGACGCCCGGAGTGTGGTGAAGGGCGCGTTCGCCCATGTGGAGGGTGCCGGCGGCGGGCAGGTCGTGGAGCCGGAGCATCTGTTGCTCGCGCTGCTCGATCGGGAGGGCAGCCGTGGCTCCTTCGCGCTCGCCGCTCTCGGGCTCGGTGAGCGGAGGGAGTCCGTGCGGCAGGCGCTGGGGGTGGCGCGGCGGCGGGCCGGGCTGTCGCAGGCCGAGACGGACGCGCTCGCCGGGCTCGGGATCGATGTGGAGGAGATCGTCGCCCGGGTGGAGGAGGTGCACGGGGTCGGCGCCATGGCCGGTGACCGGAAGGACAAAGGGTGGTGGTCGGGGCGGGCCTCCTTCGGGCGCGGCGCCAAGGACGTTCTGGAGCGCTCCTTCCGGGTCGCCCTCGCCCAGCGGGACCGGCACATCGGGGACGAGCACATCCTGCTCGCCCTGACCCTGCGCCCCGGCGTGCCGGCCGAGGTCCTCGCCGACCACGGGGTGACGTACGCGTCCCTGGTGCGGGTGCTGTACGGGGGCGGCGAGGCCAAAGCCGGGTGAAGGGCGGGGCCAGGCCGCTTACTTCTTCGGCGTGCGCAGCAGGGCTCCTATGTGGGCCGCCGCCGTCGACAGGTGGCGGCGCGCGTCGCGCAGTTGGTCGGGGGTGACGCCGTGGTCGCGGGCCGCGTCGCGGATGTCGTCCCGGAAGCGGTCGAGCAGGCGGTCCAGGTCGCGGGCCGGGTCGCCCGTGGAGTCCGCGGCGTCCTCGTGGGCCCAGGCGGGTTCGTAGGCGGCCGGGAAGTCATCGGCGGGCTGTGAGGGCGTCGGCTGTGCGGTCGGCGTGCCGGTGCCGGTGCCGGTGCCGGTCCAGTCGAAGCCGAAGTCCTTGCCGTAGTCCTTGCCGAACTCGCCGACCTCCTTGGCCAGTTCGCTCAGGCCCTCGCGCAGTCCCGTGGGCCAGTCGCCGCGGGCGAAGTGGTCCTGGACCTGCTCCTGGACCCGGCGGGCGATGCGCTGCACCTGCTCCTGGGCCTGGGCGCGGGCCTGTTCCTGGGCCTCCTTCGCCTGGCGGCGGGCGCGCTGGGCGTCCTCACGGGCGCGGCGGCTCTCGTCCTTGGCGCGGCGGGCCTGTTCCTTCCACTCCTGCCTGGCCCGCCGCATCTCCTCCTTGGCGATGCGCCAGGCGTCCTTGTCGCCGTACTGCCCGAAGTCCCCGAAGGGGGCGTCCTCAGCGCCACGGGTCCTGGTACCGGTGTCCCTGCGGGCCTCGGTCGCCGCGGCGCGCATCTCGCGGCGCAGGTCGCCGGCGGCCCCGCGTACGTCGGCGCGGATCTCCGCCGCCAGTTCCGCGACCGACTCCCGGATCTCCAGCTCCAGGTCGGCCAGTTCGCCGCTGCGGTCGGCCAGTTCGGCGCGGCCCGCGTCCGTGATCGAGTACACCTTCCGGCCGCCCTCGGTGGTGTGGGTGACCAGGCCCTCGGCCTCCAGCTTGGCAAGGCGCGGGTAGACCGTGCCTGCCGACGGCGCGTACAGCCCCTGGAAGCGCTCCTCCAGGAGGCGGATCACCTCGTAGCCGTGTCGGGGGGCCTCGTCCAGCAGCTTCAGCAGGTAGAGGCGGAGGCGGCCGTGGGCGAAGACGGGGGGCATGTCAGAGCACCTTCTTGTCGGTCGTGCCGTCGGCCGGGGCTCCGTCGGCGGCGCCCCGGTCGGAGACGGAATTGTCTCCCGAGCCGGCCTGCGGGTCGTCCTGCGGGTCGGTCGGCGAGCTGCCGGTGCCGGGCCTGGTGTCCCACGGTTCGTCGGGGTCGTCCTCCCTGGAGGGGCGGCGCAGCAGGGCGATCGAGCCGGAGACCGTCGTCGCTCGCAGCTTGCCCGTGCCCGCGCCCAGACGGCCCGTGATCTTGTGGGCGCCCCACTGGCCGTGCACCCGCAGATCGTCGAACGCGTTGGAGACCGCGCCGCTCGCCGTGTTCGCCTCGACCTCCGCGTCCGCCGGGTCCGGCAGCCGGATCGCGATCTCGCCGGAGACGCTGGTCAGCCGCACGTCCGTGGGGCCGCCCGGGTCGAGGTCGACGATCATGGAGCCGCTGACCGAGTCGGCCCGCACGGAGGAGCCGGAGCCCTCGACCACCGTGAGGTCGCCCGAGACGGAGTTGAACCGGAGGTCGCCGGTCACGTCCTGGGCCTCCACATTCCCGGAGACCGTGTCGGCGCGGACCGGGCCGGAGAGGCTCACGAGGGTGGTGTCGCCAGTGACGCCCTTCACCGCCGCCGGGCCCTCGATCCCGGAGAGCACCGCTGCCGCGCCGACCACCCCCAGTTCCACGCGGGTGGAGGGCGGGACGGCCAGGGAGACGACCGCGCTGCGGCGCCAGCCCTTGCGGTCCAGCCACTTGAGGAAGCCCTTCCAGGGCAGGTCCTCGTAGGCCACCGTGAGGGTGCCGCCCCGCTGCGTCACCAGCAGGGGTGGTCCCTGGATCTCGGAGACCTCCAGGCGGGCGGAACCTTCGTCCGTGCCCACCACGTTCACCGTTCCGTCGACGAGACGCACATGAAGCTCGCGCACGGGCTCGTCGAAGGTGAGTTTCCTCGGCTCTGTGACAGACCACTCGGACATGGGCAGACCTCCCGACCTGACGCGCCATATCGCGTCTTCTGCCATTCACGATATATCGTGGTGAGGGAAAGTCAAGGCACTCGTTCTGGGGATGTCGAGGCATACGTCGAGAGGTACATAAGTGCTCAAAGAGGAGTGATTCGTCCTAGCGTGTGACCATGCCGACGGAAGCCGACCGCACCGGTCCCGCCCCTGGGGCGCTGCTGTTGTGCCGGGCGGTGCCCGGGGCCGTCGCCCCCGTCGCCCACCTGCTGCGGGAGCGTATGCAGCTCACCCGGGCGGGTGACGGCTGGAGCGTTCTCGTACCCGAGGGCGGGCCCTGGCGGGACGCCGGCGAGCCCGTCGACCGTGTGGTCACCGGCTGGGCCACGGCCCTCGCCGTCGGCGCGCCGTGGCCCGTTCTCGCCCTGTGGTGGGACGCCGACCACGCGGGCTTCACGCTCGCGTCCGGCTTCCGCCGCCCGGTCGGATTCGTCTGGCTCGCGAGCGGGGTCCCGGTGGGGGAGGAGGAGGCGATGCGCACCTTCGCCGCGCGGGTGGGCCTCGACCCCGTCCTGGACCTCCAGGCCCTCGACCAGCTGACGAAAACCGACTCCGCCGCCGACGCCCGCGCCCGCATGCGCGGCCTGCTGGCGGTCCTCGCGCGGGTGGGCGTCTCCCTGCCCCCGGCAGTCGTCCCGGGCGAGCCCGCCGACCGCCTCCGGGAAGCCGCCGCGCTCCAGCCGGACAGCCTCCCGGTCGAGTGGCCGGGCTTGCGCGAGGCGGTCGCGGAGCGCGACACCGTCGACCACAGCCGCCTGGGCCCCTGGATGCCCTGGACCGGCGACCCCAGGGCCCGCGCCCTGGCCCTCGCCCAGATGGCCGCGGGCGTCCCGCTCATCGCCTGGGGGCTACGGCGTCCCAGCGGCGGCTGGGGCTGGGCCACGGCCGGAGTGCTGCTCCTGACCCATGGCGCCCTGGTCCTGGCGTACACCGTCACGCACCCGCGCGACTGACCTCCGGACGGCTGATCACCGCACGGCGCGGGACGCGTCCCCGGCGCGACTCAGGAGGGCTGGACTGCGCACCGACCCCGGCTCCCGCGCGGACACGGCTCTCGCGGGGCTGGGACGTGCTGGCCCCGCCTCGCGTGCGGGGCGTGCCGGCCGCGGCTCCTGTGCGGCTCCGGCGGCTTGGACCTGACCGCCGGATGGCTGATCACTGGGCGGCGCGGGACGCGGCCCGGGTGCGGCTCAGGAGGGCTGGACCCTGCTTGCCGACCCCGGCTCCCGCGCGGACACGGCTTTCGCGGGGCTGGGGCGTGCTGGCCCCGGCTCTTGCAGGGCTCTGGCGTCCCGGATCCGGCTCCCACGCAGCCCCGGCTCCGGCCGGGCTCGGGCGTCCCGGATCCGGCTCCCATGCGGCTCCGCGTGCCGGATCCGGCTCTTGCGAAGCTTCGGCGTGCCGGGGCCGGCTCCCGTATAGCTTCGGCGTCCCGGATCCGGCTCCCGCGCGACCGACCACCGGACGGCTGATCACCGCACGGCGCGGGACGCGGCCCCGGCGTGGCTTCCCAGGGCTGGACCCGGCTCCGGCACGGCTCCCGTGCAGCCCCGCTGTGCGGCTCGCGCGTGGCCCCTGGTCACGCCCGCACGGCCGCCACTCCTACTCGTCGTCCTCGTCGTCCAGCCGGGCCAGCCACGTGGCCAGGCGTTCTACCGGTACCTCGAAGTCGGGGTTGAGATCGACGAAGGTCCGGAACTGCTCGGCCAGCCACTCGAAGGTGATCTCCTCCTCGCCGCGCCGCTTCTCCAGTTCCTCGATGCCACGGTCCGTGAAGTACATGCCGTCAAGGATATGTGCGCGCAAACGGCCGGGCCGCACCCCCGGAGCGGGGGTGCGGCCCGGTCAACAGGACGCGCGAGGGCGCTTACGCGTCGAACACCTCACGCACCAGCTGCTCCTGCTCGGCCTGGTGCCGCTTCGCGGAACCGACCGCCGGGGACGAGCTGTGCGGGCGCGAGATGCGGCGCAGGCGCTCGCCGTGCGGGACGTCCGCGCCGACCGCCAGGTCCAGGTGGTCGATCAGGTTGAGCGCGATGAACGGCCAGGCACCCTGGTTCGCCGGCTCCTCCTGGGCCCACAGGTACTTCTCGGCGTTCGGGTACTTCTTGATCTCCGCCTGGAGCTCGGCACCCGGCAGCGGGTACAGGCGCTCGATGCGGATGATCGCCGTGTCCGTGACGCCGCGCTTCTGACGCTCGGCCTCCAGGTCGTAGTAGACCTTGCCGGCGCAGAAGACGACCTTCTTGACCGCGGCCGGGTCGACCGAGGCGTCACCGATGACCGGGCGGAACTGCCCCGTCGTGAACTCCTCCGCCTTCGAGGCCGCCGCCTTAAGGCGCAGCATCGACTTCGGCGTGAAGACCACCAGCGGCTTGTGGTGCGGGTTGTGCACCTGCCACCGCAGGAGGTGGAAGTAGTTCGACGGCGACGTCGGCATGGCGACCGTCATGTTGTTCTGGGCGCACATCTGGAGGAAGCGCTCCGGGCGGGCCGAGGAGTGGTCCGGGCCCTGGCCCTCGTAGCCGTGCGGCAGGAGCAGGACGACGCCGGACGTCTGGGCCCACTTCTGCTCGGCCGAGGAGATGAACTCGTCCACGACCGTCTGCGCGCCGTTGACGAAGTCGCCGAACTGCGCCTCCCACATCACGAGCGCCTCGGGACGGGCCAGCGAGTAGCCGTACTCGAAGCCCATCGCCGCGTACTCGGACAGGAGCGAGTTGTAGACGTTGAGCCGGGCCTGGTCCTCGGAGAGGTACTGCAGCGGCGTGTACTCGTCGCCCGTGGTGCGGTCGATGATGACCGCGTGGCGCTGGCCGAACGTACCGCGCTGCGAGTCCTGGCCGGCCAGGCGGACCGGGACGCCCTCCAGGAGGAGGGAGCCGACCGCGAGCGTCTCGCCCATGCCCCAGTCGATCGTGCCGTCCTCGACCATCGCCGCCCGGCGCTGGAGCTGCGGCAGCAGACGCGGGTGGACGGTGATGTGGTCGGGGATGTTGACCTGGGACTCGGCGATCCGCTTGACGACCTCCGTGGTCACCGCGGTGTTCACGGTGACCGGGAACTCGGCCTGCGGGTCGGAGGTCTCCACGATCGTCGGCTGCGAGGTGGCCTCGCGGACCTCCGTGAAGACCTTCTCCAGCTGGCCCTGGTAGTCCTGCAGCGCCTGCTCGGCCTCTTCCAGGGTGATGTCGCCGCGACCGATGAGGGACTCGGTGTAGAGCTTGCGCACCGAGCGCTTCTTGTCGATCAGGTCGTACATCAGCGGCTGGGTGAAGGCCGGGTTGTCCGACTCGTTGTGACCGCGGCGGCGGTAGCAGATGAGGTCGATCACCACGTCCTTGTTGAACGCCTGGCGGAACTCGAAGGCCAGACGGGCCACGCGGACCACGGCCTCCGGGTCGTCGCCGTTCACGTGGAAGATCGGGGCCTCGATCATCCTCGCCACGTCCGTCGCGTACATCGACGAGCGCGAGGACTCGGGGGCCGCGGTGAAGCCGACCTGGTTGTTGATGACGATGTGGACCGTGCCGCCGGTGCGGTAGCCGCGCAGCTGCGACATGTTCAGGGTCTCGGCCACCACGCCCTGGCCCGCGAAGGCCGCGTCGCCGTGGATCGCCACGGGCAGGACCGTGAAGTCCGTGCCGCCCTTGCCGATGATGTCCTGCTTGGCGCGGGAGACGCCCTCCAGGACGGGGTCGACGGCTTCGAGGTGCGACGGGTTCGCGACCAGGCTGACCTTGATCTGCTCGCCGTCGAGGCCCGTGAAGGTGCCCTCGGCGCCCAGGTGGTACTTCACGTCACCGGAGCCGTGCATCGACTTCGGGTCGAGGTTGCCCTCGAACTCGCGGAAGATCTGGGCGTACGACTTGCCGACGATGTTGGCGAGGACGTTCAGGCGGCCGCGGTGGGCCATACCGACGACGACCTCGTCGAGGCGGGACTCCGCCGCCGAGTCGAGCACCGCGTCCAGCAGCGGGATGACGGACTCGCCGCCCTCCAGGGAGAAACGCTTCTGGCCGACGTACTTCGTCTGCAGGAAGGTCTCGAAGGCCTCCGCCGCGTTCAGGCGGCGCAGGATGCGCAGCTGCTCCTCGCGCTCCGGCTTGGAGTGCGGGCGCTCCACCCGGTCCTGGATCCACTTGCGCTGCTTGGGGTCCTGGATGTGCATGAACTCGATGCCGGTGGTGCGGCAGTACGAGTCGCGCAGGACACCGAGGATGTCGCGCAGCTTCATCATCGACTTGCCGGCGAAGCCGCCGACGGCGAACTCGCGCTCCAGGTCCCAGAGCGTGAGGCCGTGCTCGGTGATGTCCAGGTCGGGGTGCTTGCGCTGCTGGTACTCCAGCGGGTCGGTGTCGGCCATGACGTGGCCGCGGACCCGGTAGGAGTGGATCAGCTCGAAGACGCGGGCGGCCTTGGTGACGTCGTCGTCGTGGCTGGCGTCGATGTCCTTGAGCCAGCGGACCGGCTCGTAGGGGATGCGCAGCGCCTCGAAGATCTCGTCGTAGAAGTTGTTCTCGCCGAGCAGGAGGTTCGCGACCTGGCGGAGGAACTCGCCGGAGGCGGCGCCCTGGATCACCCGGTGGTCGTAGGTCGACGTGAGCGTCATGACCTTCGAGATGCCGAGCTTGTTCAGGGTGTCCTGGGAGGTGCCCTGGAACTCCGCCGGGTAGTCCATGGAGCCGACGCCCATGATCACGGACTGGCCGGGCATCAGACGCGGCACGGAGTGCACGGTGCCGAGACCGCCGGGGTTGGTCAGGGAGACCGTGACCCCGGAGAAGTCGTCCATCGTCAGCTTGCCGTCGCGGGCGCGGCGGACGATGTCCTCGTAGGCCTGCCAGAACTCGAAGAAGTTCAGCGTCTCGGCCTTCTTGATCGCCGCGACGACCAGCTGGCGGTCGCCGTTCGGCTTGACCAGGTCGATGGCGAGACCGAGGTTGACGTGGTCCGGCTTGACCAGGGTCGGCTTGCCGTCCACCTTCGCGAACGAGTAGTTCATCGCCGGCATCGCCTTGATGGCCTGGACCATCGCGTAGCCGATGAGGTGCGTGAAGGAGATCTTCCCGCCACGCGCCCGCTTGAGGTGGTTGTTGATGACGATGCGGTTGTCGAACAGCAGCTTCACCGGGACCGCGCGCACGGACGTGGCCGTGGGCAGTTCAAGGGAGGCGTCCATGTTCTTCGCGACCGCGGCGGCGGGACCGCGCAGCACGACCTGCTCCGGGCCCGAGGGGGCCTCGGCGGCGGGCTCGGCCTTCGGCTTCGCGGCGGCCGGCTTGGCGGCCGGGGCGGCCTTCGCCGGAGCCGGGGCCTGGGCAGGAGCCTGCGCCTGAGCCGGGGCCTGCGCGGCGGGCTTCGCCTGTGCGGGAGCCGGCGCGGCGGCCGCGGGCTTCGGGGCCGCCTGGGCGGGGGCCGCGGCCTGGGCGGGGGCGGCCTGGGCCGCCGGCTGAGCGGTGGTGGTCCCCGCGGCCCCCGCGGCCGCGGTACCCGCCGGAGCCGAGGCGGCAGCCGCCCCCGGCTTGTAGTCGGCGAAGAAGTCCCACCAGGCTCGGTCTACCGAATTCGGGTCCTGGAGGTACTGCTGATAGATCTCGTCGACGAGCCACTCGTTGGCACCGAACGACGCGGCAGGGTTCTTCCCCGCTTGGTCGGTGTCGGTCGAGATGCTCGAGTTACTGGGGGACTGTGGCGACACGGCGGCAACCGCCCTCTTCCGCTTCACAAGATGATGGACAGCGGGAATCAAGGCTACGCCCCCAAGACCGGGTAGGTCAGGTCGGGCCCGTTCAACGTCGTGCAAGTCACATCTTGGAGTGTGTTTCGGGGCTTGAAATGGCGGGAAACAAACGTGGTTCCGCTTAAAGAGGGAAGGGCGGGGCAGGGCCTCGTGCGCCGACGGCGCGGGCCTGTGCCTGATCACACGTGTCCGTCAGTGCGGACGCCCGTGGATCTTGTGGCTCCGCTTCGAACTTTACGTCAACTTGGCACAGATGGAAGTCCCGGAAGAGTGACAAGAATCCGGCAACCACGCTTGGATTCGGCCACTCCGATCCGCCCGCCGTGCAGATCCACCGCCCAGCGCGCGATGGCCAGCCCGAGCCCCGTGCCGCCGTCGCTCCCCGGCCCCTGCGGCCGCTTGACGTTGCCGCGGTTGAACCGCTCGAAGACGCGGTGCCACTCGGACTTCGGAATACCGGGGCCCTCGTCCAGGACCTCCAGCTCCAGCGACTCCGGCAGCGCGCCGCGCCGCGCCTTGACCGTCACACGGCCGTGCGGCGGGCTGTGCTTGACCGCGTTGTCGATGAGGTTGGCCACGACCTGGTGGATGCGCTCCGGGTCCGCGTGCGCGGTCAACTCGGGCGGGTGGACGTCGAGGTGCAGATGGACGTCGGTACGCGTGTGACTGCCCGAGCCGGTGGCGATGCCCGCGCGCACGGAGGCGACCATGTTGGCCTCCTTCAGTACGCCGGACAGATACGGCCACACCTCGAACCGCCGCTGTTTCAGCGGTACGACGCCGTTGTCCAGCCGGGACAGGTCCAGCAGCGTCTCCACCAGCCGGCCGAGCCGCTCGGTCTGCTTCAGCGCCGTGCGCATCGTCTCCGGGTCGGCCTGCGTGACGCCGTCGACGATGTTCTCCAGCACCGCGCGCAGGCCCGCGATGGGTGTGCGCAGCTCGTGCGAGACATTCGCCACGAGTTCCTTGCGCTGGCTGTCCTGCGCCTCCAGCTCGTCGGCCATGGCGTTGATCGTCACGGCGAGGTCGCCCAGCTCGTCACGGCGGTTCTCGCGCGTCCGGCGGGTGTAGTCGCCCTGCGAGATGGAACGGGCCACGGCCGTCATCTCGTCCAGCGGCGCGGTGAGCGAATGGGCCACGAACTGCGTAATGAGCAGTGTGGCGATCATCGAGAAGACCGTGATGAAGCGCAGCTCCGTCTTCGTGTGCACCGCGATCACCGACAGGCCCGTGGTGATCAGCACCGAGATGACGACCAGCGCGCCCAGCTTGGTCTTGATCGAGAACGGGCTCACCCCGCCCCAGGGTTCCGGCTCCCGGGGGTTTCTCCGTGCGGCCGGCCCGCCGCTCATGGCGTCGGGGTCTCCAGGGCGTAGCCCACGCCGTGCACCGTGCGGATCCGCTCGGCGCCGATCTTCCGGCGCAGGGCCTTGATGTGGCTGTCGACGGTCCGGGTGCCGGAGGCGTCCGCCCAGTCCCAGACCTCGGCGAGCAGCTGCTCGCGGGAGAGCACCGCGCGCGGGGTGTTCGCCAGGCACACCAGCAGGTCGAACTCGGTCGGCGTGAGGTGAACATCCTCACTCCGCACCCGGACCCGGCGCTGCGCGTGGTCGATCTCCAGCTCACCGAGGCGCAGGATGCCGCTGCGCGGGGTCGCGGCGGCCAGCGCGGCCCGCTCCACGCGGCGCAGCAGTACGTGCACGCGCGCCGCCAACTCCCGCATCGAGAACGGCTTCGTCATGTAGTCGTCGGCACCGACGCCGAGCCCGACCAGCATGTCGGTCTCGTCGTCGCGCGCGGTGAGCATCAGCACCGGCACCGGCCGGGCGGCCTGCACGCGCCGGCAGACCTCCAGACCGTCGAAGCCGGGCAGCATGATGTCGAGGATCAGCAGGTCGGGCTGCCAGGCCTCGGCCGTGTCGACGGCGGCCGGACCGTCACCCGCTGTTTGCACGAGGAATCCCTCGGCTCGCAGGCGGGTCGCGATGGCGTCCACGATCGTGGCGTCGTCCTCGACGACGAGAACCCGGCGCTGTGCGCCCGGTGTAGCCGTCGCCGAACCGTTGTGGGAGGTGTGTGTCTGCTCCATCGCCCGCCCCTGGGGTGTGCTTTCCGGAATCAGTGGGGTGATCCCTCGGTCTGCGCATGGTTGCGATTGACGCTTGAATGATCGGCGTCAGAGGAGCAGCGTACGGGGAGTCAGCACACCTTTGCTATCCAGGGCTGATGCCGAGGTGCACGACGTCCGGAACGCCCCGGGCAACCGGGATCTCTTCGGTACGCACCTGCTGGAACCCGACATTCCGCAGGGTTTCTTCGAATTCCGGAGAGGGCTGGGCGGACCAGACGGCGAGTACCCCGCCGGGCCTCAACACCCGTACGCAGCTTGCCAGTCCGGCCTCTCCGTAGAGAATTTCGTTGCCCTCCGTGACGGTCCAGCCGGGTCCGTTGTCGATGTCGAGGCACAGGGCGTCGTACGTGGCGGATGTCTCATTGACGTAGGCCACGAGATCGGCTTCGACGATGTGCGTGCGCGGGTCGGCGAGGGCCTCGGCGGAGAACGCGGAGAGCGGGCCGTCGCGATGCCATTCGACAATCGCCCGCTCGCGTTCCACGACCGTGATCCCTCCCCAGCGCGGATCCGCCGCCGCGTGGGCGAGGGAGAAGCCGACGCCGAGTCCGCCGATCAGCACGTCCGGGCGGTCCCGGCCGGTCAGGGCGTCCAGGGCCGCGTCGACCAGCCGCCGCTCCGAGCGGCCGTCGGAGGTGTCCATCAGAAAACAGCCGTTCGCGATGATCTCCAGCCGGTCGCCGTGCCGTCGCAGCACGACCTCGCCGTGCGGGCCCTCGCGACGGTCCAGCACGAGGGGGATGTCGTTCGAGGTGGGCATTCGAGCATCCTGGCAGGTGAGGGGTGTCCGACGCCAAGCATTACGGAGCGGCCGGCAGGGGACGCCGTGCGCCGCTGTCAGGTTGCTGTGAATCGGCTCTCGCGTGACGCCCGTCACAGACAGGGGCCGGAGGTGCGCGAAGGGTGGGACATGACGGAAGGAGCGCCCGCCGTGGATCGCACCGCGCCGGCCGACCAGACGGCCACGCCGACGCCTCCGGGCGCGTCCGTTCCCGACGTGTCGGCGCTGCTGGACGGGGTGCCGCGGCAGCGGGCCGGCGGCCGGGTGCCGTGCGGGACCGTGGGTCCGGGTGTACGGGAGCCCGCTGTGGTGGAGAAGCCTCGGCTTCGGGCACCGCGGGTCTGGCGGCTGCTCCCCACTCCCACTGGTGCGCCGTTCACGTTCGGGTACGGGATCGTCCTCTGTCTGACCTCACTGTTCTCCGCGTACGCGGACCCCGCCCTGGTGCACGCCCTGCTCCAGGGTTCCAGTACGGATGTGGCGCACCTGGTGCGGACGCCGGAGCTGGTGCTGGTCGGCAGTGCGCTGTGGCTGGCGGGCGGAGTGGCCTCGCCGTTCGCGATCGGGTTCGTGCTCGTGCTGACCGCGCTGGAACGGCGGATCGGCGGCCTGCGCACGGCCGGTGTCTTCCTGCTCGGGCACGTCCTCGCGACCCTGGCGACCGAGGTCCCGGTCGGGCTCGCGGTGCTGGCCGGGCAGCTCCCCCAGAGTTCGCTGCACCGCCTCGACTACGGCGTCAGCTTCGGCGTCGCCGCCGGCACCGGCGCCCTGGCCGGGCTGCTGCCGCTCTGGCTGCGCGTGCCGCTGCTGGCCGGCTTCGGCGGGATGCTGCTGCAGGACCTGCTCGCCTTCACCGACCCGTTGACGAACTGGGGGCATCTGATCGCCCTGGCCATCGGTGTCGCGACCTGGCCGGTGCTCCGGCGGTGGCGGGGGAGGCGTGCCCACTCCGAGATGAGGGCGAAGCCGTTCAGGTCCGCGGGTCGTGCTTCGCGCTGGTGAGCAGGGCCACCACCTCCCAGCCCAGCGCCTCGTAGAGCCCTCGCCCCGCGGGAGTGCCGGCGAGCACACCGGTCTGTGCCCCTTGCCGTACGGCGGCGCTCTGCAACGTCCGCATGACGAAGCTGCCGAGTCCCTTGCGGCGGTGCTCCGGGGCCGTCTCGATCTGGTCGGCGACGGCGGTGGCGCCCGTCGGCGCGATCTGCCCGCGCGCCGCCAGGGAACCGTCCGGGGCGGCCACCATGACACGCGTCACCCCACCGCGTGACCAGCTGCGCAGCCGGTAGCCGTCGGGCACGTCCGGAGCGTTCCCAGCGGTCAGCGGGACCGTCATCAGGTAGCCGGGTTCGGGGTCGATCCACCAGCTGTCGTCCAGCCAGCCGGCGACCACCGACGGGTCCCGGAACGCCTTCAGCCACACCCCGGCCCCGGTCACCGCGCCGGCCACCTTACGGACGGCCGTCTCGTCGAGATCGTCACCGGTCGCGCCGAACACATGCCGTGTGACGTGCCCGTTCGTCCCCACGTCGATCGTGCAGCCCCACGGCTCGGCCACGGGCGGAGCCGCTCCGCGCGACACGACCCATCCGTCCACCCACGCCTGCACGGTCCTGTCCACGCCGCCCCCTGGTAATAGGCACTAACCCCATTGGTCTGTTACGCCGCTGACTCTACGGCCCTGGTCGCCCCCGACGTCACGGTTGATCGCTCACAGCGAACGGCGGGTGGGGAACATCCGGCGGCTCCCGTGCATTGAGTCGGCATAGCTCAACTTGACTGCCGAAGGGGAGATCATGGCTTCGACGTCCACACCGCTCACCCTGCCCGTGCTGCCGCTCGACGACGAGGTCGTCCTGCCCGGGATGGTGGTCCCGCTGGACCTGAGCGACTCCGAGGTCCGTGCCGCGGTGGAGGCCGCCCAGGCCGCTGCTCGGACAACGCCCGGAAAGCCCCGGGTACTCCTGGTGCCACGCATCGACGGCACGTACGCCCGCACCGGTGTCCTCGGCACCGTCGAGCAGGTGGGCCGGCTGGCCGACGGCGATCCGGGCGCGCTGATCCGCGGCCGGGGCCGGGTGAGGATCGGTGCGGGGACCACGGGTCCCGGCGCGGCCCTCTGGGTCGAGGGCACCAGCGTCGAGGAATCCGTCCCGGAGCCGCTGCCCGGGCAGGTCGCCGAACTGGTCAAGGAGTACAAGGCCCTCGCCACAGCCTGGCTGCGCAAGCGCGGCGCCTGGCAGGTCGTCGACCGGGTCCAGGCCATCGACGACGTCTCGGCGCTCGCCGACAACTCCGGCTACTCGCCGTTCCTGACCACCGACCAGAAGGTCGAGCTGCTGGAGACCGCCGACCCGGTGGCCCGGCTCAAGCTCGCCACCCAGCAGCTGCGCGACCACCTCGCCGAGCAGGACGTGGCCGAGTCCATCGCCAAGGACGTCCAGGAAGGCGTCGACAAGCAGCAGCGCGAGTTCCTGCTGCGGCGCCAGCTGGAAGCGGTCCGCAAGGAGCTGCGCGAGCTGAACGGCGAGCAGGAGGGCGAGGAGTCCGACGACTACCGCTCCCGGGTGGAGGCCGCCGACCTGCCCGAGAAGGTCCGGGAGTCCGCGCTCAAGGAGGTCGACAAGCTGGAGCGGTCCTCCGACCAGTCGCCCGAGGGCTCCTGGATCCGCACCTGGCTCGACACGGTCCTGGAGATGCCGTGGAACGAGCGCACCGAGGACGCGTACGACATCCAGGGCGCCCAGGCCGTCCTCGACGCCGAGCACTCCGGCCTTCAGGACGTGAAGGAGCGCATCACCGAGTACCTGGCGGTGCGCAAGCGGCGTACCGAACGGGGGCTGGGCGTGGTCGGCGGGCGGCGAGGCGGTGCCGTGCTCGCGCTCGTGGGGCCGCCCGGCGTCGGCAAGACCAGCCTGGGCGAGTCCGTCGCCCACGCCATGGGGCGCAAGTTCGTGCGCGTCGCCCTCGGCGGCGTCCGTGACGAGGCCGAGATCCGCGGCCACCGGCGTACGTACGTCGGTGCCCTGCCCGGCCGGGTCGTCCGCGCCATCAAGGAGGCCGGGTCGATGAACCCGGTCGTGCTGCTCGACGAGATCGACAAGGTGGGCTCGGACTTCCGGGGCGACCCGGCCGCGGCCCTGCTCGAAGTGCTCGACCCGGCGCAGAACCACACCTTCCGGGACCACTACCTGGAGGTCGAGCTGGACCTGTCGGACGTGGTCTTCCTCGCGACCGCCAACGTCCTGGAGGCGATCCCGGAGGCGCTGGCCGACCGGATGGAGATCGTCCGGCTGGACGGCTACACCGAGGACGAGAAGGTCGTCATCGCCCGCGACCACCTGCTGCCGCGCCAGCTGGAGCGGGCCGGGCTCGACAAGGAAGAGGTGGCCATCGACGAGGGCGCGCTGCGCAAGCTCGCCGGTGAGTACACGCGCGAGGCGGGTGTGCGCAACCTGGAGCGGTCGATCGCACGGCTGCTGCGCAAGGTCGCGGCCCAGCATGAACTGGGCGAGCGGGAGCTGCCGTTCACCGTCCGGGACGAGGACCTGCGCTCGCTGATCGGACGGCCGCACCACGTGCCCGAGTCCGCCCAGGACCCGGCCGAGCGCCGGACGTCCGTGCCGGGCGTGGCGACGGGCCTCGCGGTGACGGGCGCCGGCGGTGACGTGCTGTACGTCGAGGCGTCGCTGGCCGACCCGGAGACGGGCGCGGCCGGGCTGACCCTGACCGGTCAGCTGGGGGACGTGATGAAGGAGTCCGCGCAGATCGCGCTGAGCTTCCTGCGCTCCCGCGGTGCCGAGCTGGAACTGCCGGTGGGTGATCTGAAGGACCGGGGCGTGCACATCCACTTCCCGGCGGGCGCGGTCCCCAAGGACGGCCCCAGCGCCGGCGTCACCATGACCACGGCCCTCGCCTCGCTCCTGTCCGGCCGTCTGGTCCGCACGGACGTGGCGATGACCGGCGAGGTCTCGCTGACCGGCCGGGTCCTGCCGATCGGCGGCGTGAAGCAGAAGCTGCTGGCCGCCCACCGCGCCGGGGTCACCACCGTGATCATCCCCAAGCGCAACGAGCCCGATCTGGACGACGTCCCGGCGGAGGTGCTGGACAAGCTCGACGTCCACACCGTCACCGACGTCCGCCAGGTCCTCGAGCTGGCGCTGGCGCCCGCCACCGCGGACGTGGCGCCGGAGGTTCCGGTGGCCGCGTGACGGAGGTCATCGGACAAGGGAAGGCCCGGGTCCCGTGAGGGAGGCCCGGGCCTTCACCGTGTGGCGGCCCTGTGGACGCGCACCTCGTGACCTGCGGAATACTTGCCGAGCTGCGGCGATGGCCGCACGTGGCGGAAAATTGCAGGTACCGGGCGACAACCGAGGCAGGGCTCACGTGCACGAGGACGGCAACGACGACGGACACCGGGACGCCTCCCTGGCCGGAACCGGTGTGGATCAGACTGCCTTTCTGGCGCTGGAGCGGGAGCTGACCGTGCTGCTGCGGCGGGCCCGGGCCAGCCAGGGCGAGATGGCCCGGGAGGTCCACCCCGACCTGGAGTCGTCCGCGTACGGCCTGCTCGTACGGCTGGACGAGTGCGGCAAGCAGCGGGCCACCGAGCTCGCCGCCTACATCGGCGTCGGCAAGGCCACGATGTCCCGCCAGTTGCGCGCCCTGGAGGAACTGGGCCTGATCGCCCGCGAGCCCGACCCCGCCGACGGACGCGCCTGGCTGGTAGCCCTCACGCAGGAGGGGCAGGACCGGGTCCGCCGGGTGCGCGAGGCCCGCCGCGCCCGCTACGCCGGCCGCCTGGCCGACTGGGACACCCGCGAGGTGACGGAACTGGCCCGGCTGCTGCACCAGCTCAACCGGGGCATGGAGAAGTAGGACGCGGCGCTCGCCGTGACAGCGGCCGCCTGTTCAGAACTCGGCGTACACGACCGTCGCGTCGTCGTGCGTCTTGCCGCGGCCCAGGAACGATCCGGCCGACTCCGCCCGCTCCAGCGTCCGCACCCGGTCCACCAGTGCCTGCGGTCCCTCTTTGCGCAGGAGGTGGAAGCAGTCCGTCCAGTCGCCCTCCGCGAACCGCTCCACCCAGCGGGCGGCGCCGTCCGTCAGGGCGGCCAGGGCGCGGACCTCGCGCCGGGGCAGGGTGCCGGTCACCGCTCGCCGGGCAACCGAGGGATCGGCCGCCGCAGTGAAGAAGCCGCCCTCCTTGTTGCGGAGCGTGGAGTCCACCAGCGCGTCCGTGGCCAGGGCCGAGCGGGGGAGAAGGGCCAGCCGGTCGTCGAGGAAGGCCGTGACCACGCCGTCCGGGGACTCCACGAGGAGAGCGGAGTCCGACAGGACCAGGTACTCCACCGCCCGGGGGGACCAGCGGGCCATCACCACCGTGGCCTGAGGGGTGCGGGGGTGAGAAAGGTCACAGGTTGAGGCGTGCGCCTCGGCGGTACGCGCGATGGCGCGGGACAAGACGTCGACCAGGGGGACATCCGGGAGTGAAACGGTCAGTTCGGTCAGGGCTCCGCCGAGGCGCGCGGTGAACCAGGGGACGGAATGCAGACAACCCGTCCCGCCCTTCGGGGGTGTGACCCCGTCCAGGACGACGACCGAACCGCCCTGTCCGGAGGCCGGTAGTCCGACACTGGCGAAGTCCTCGTTGGGGCGGTCCGCGTCTCCCGGTTCCGTGGCGAGTTCAGTACGCATCCAGCCAGTCTGCACGAGCCCTTCACAAGGTCCGCAAAACGCTGCCAATGGTTGCCGGACCGGTGCAGTCGAGCAGGTCAGACGCCCCGTTTGGGCTGGAATGATTTGTTCCGGGAAGACGTGGTGGCGAATACTGCCACCGGCCGCGCGTCGCGTCCAACCGGCCTGCCGTGCAAGGCCGCTGCAAGGGCCAGCGGAACTTGCCCGCCAACTCTCCTCCGGGGTTCACTCCTTCGGGTGGCGGGTCAGGTGATGCACGTGCGCTGCCCACCGGCGCTGGGAGGGTCGGGAAGTGTACCTGGAGTACGCACCAGTTGACGGAGCGTCATCCGGGCCCATGAGTTCACGAGTCAGGAATGCGAGCACCGGTGCAGATGTCGCGGCCTCGTCGCACAGGCAAGCAGACGGCCCCCGTTCAGGGCGCTGAGCCGACGCCCCCCACCGGCAAGGGCCGCCCCACTCATGTGCGCAACCGGCTCATCGTCGCCGTCGCCGTGGTCGCCGCGGCCATCGCCGGTGCGGGCGCCCCGTCCGTCCTCGCCGCCTCCGGGCAACTCCACGACTCCCAGGAGCTGGTGACGCTCGCCGAGCAGACGCAGGACGCCCTCGCCCTCGCGCACTCCCTCGCCGACGAACGCGACGACGTCACCTCCTACATCGCGGCCGGCCGCCCCAAGTCCAAGGCGCCCTCCGAACAGCGCAGCGCCCGCGTGGACCGGCAGGTCGAGGAGCTGCGGGGCGACACCGACACGCCCGCCTCGCTCCGCTCCGACCTCGACGACATCGCGGCCGTACGCCGGGCGGCGCTCACCGGCAAGAGCAGCGCCCTCGAAGCGCACCAGGCGTACTCCGCCGCCATCACCGGACTCCACCGGCTCGCCGAGCAGCTGGCGCAGCAGACGCCGCCCCGCGCGGGCTCCGGCGGACAGGCCCTGGCCGAGCTGGACTCCGCCGTCCAGCAGGCCGCCGCGGCCCGGGGGCTGCTGCTCGCCGCCCTCAGCGTGCCGCGCGGCACCTCGGTGATCGACCCGGTCACCGGCCTGCCGACCGAGACCTCCTCGGACGCCGACACCCGGCAGCGCGACGCCCTGAGCGCCGCCGCCCAGCAGGCCCGGCTGCGCTCCGACGCGGCCCTGGCCGACTTCCGCGACACCGCGCCCAAGGCGTCCCGCACCTCCTTCGACAACACGGTCACCGGCACCGAGGTCAACTCCGCCGAGAAGTACCTCGCCACGCTCACCGACCAGCCGACCCTCGCCGGCGGGGAACTCTCCACCAGCACCTGGAAGCTGGACGCGGCCCTCTCCGCCCGGGTCGACCTGATGCGCGGCGTGGAGTCCGCCCTCTACGACCGCCGCACCAAGGATTTGGAGGTGCTGCGCGACGACGACGTCACCGCGCTGGAGATCCGCGTCGCCGTCCTCGGCGCCCTGATGCTGCTCGCCGTCGGCGTCGCCACGGGCATGGCCCGCAGCCTCACACGCCCCCTCGCGGTCCTGCGCCTGGGCTCGAAGCGGCTGGCCGAGGCGGAGGTTCCGGCGGCCGAGGAACCCGTCAAGTTCACCGGCCGCAACGACGAGTTCGCCCAGGTCGTCCGCTCCGTCAACGCCCTGCACGCGCACGCCGTCACCCTCACCGAGCGGATCTCCACGCTGGAGTCCGACCGCAAGCACCTCGTCGGCCAGCGCCAGAAGATGGCCGACGCCCGTGAGGAACTGCGCGGCGAACTCGCCGAGTCCGCCGCCCAGCTGGAGCGGCTGCGCACGGCCATCGGCGGTACGTTCGTCAACCTCGCGCTGCGCACCCTCGGCCTGGTCGAGCGGCAACTGGCCGTCATCGAGAACCTGGAGGAGCGCGAGCAGGACCCGGACCGCCTCGCCACGCTGTTCAAGCTCGACCACTTCGCCACGGTCATGCGCCGGCACAGCGAGAACCTCCTCGTCCTCGCCGGCACCGAGCACGTCCAGCACGCCGCCGGGCCCGTGCCGCTCGTGGACGTCGTCCGCGCGGCGGTCAGCGAGATCGAGCGGTACGAGCGGGTCCGGATCGCCGCGCTGCCGCCGCACGCGCACATCGCTGGGTTCGCCGCGGACGACCTGTCCCACCTGCTGGCCGAACTCCTGGAGAACGCCACCTCGTTCTCGCCGCCCGACCTGCCCGTCGAGATCTCCGGCTGGCTGCTGGAGAACGGCGAGGTCATGCTCTCCGTCCAGGACGAGGGCATCGGCATGGCCGAGGACCGGCTGGAGCGCCTGAACGCCCGGCTCGCCGACTTCGACCCGGAGGCGCCGTACGACCAGGAGGGCGAGGACGGTCTCGGCCTCGGCCTGTACGTCGTGGCCCGCCTCGCCCACCGGCACGGTGTGCGCGTGCAGCTGCGCGAGCAGAAGCAGGGCGGTGTCGCGGCGGTCGTGGTCCTGCCCCGCACCCTGCTTGCGGCGGCCCCGGCGGTGGCCGTCCCGGCCTCCGGCCCGCTCTCCGGCAGCGGCCACACCGTCGCGTTCCCCGGCGCCGACGCCGAGGCCAACTCCAACGTCCTGCACGGCCGCGCGAGCGGCGGGGACCCGCTGGTGGCGCTGGCGGAGAAGGCGGTGCAACGCGAGGAGGCGGCGGCGGAGTCGGCCGCACCCGCGGCAGAGGTGACGGCACCGGCGGAAACCCCTGCCGAGACCACGATGGAGCTGCTGGCCCCGATCCCGCAGGACGAGCCGGCCCCGGCGGAGCACGCGACCGCGACCGCCGTCGGCGAATCCGCCCCGCAGGGGCCGCCCGCATACGACGACGAAACCCGCACGGGGGGTGCGGGTGGGAACGACATCGCCGGTGGGGGCCCCTCCCGCTCGAGCGAAGCCGAGAGTGGGGGAGAAGCCGAGGCGGAACACGAACGCGCGCCTGACGACGAAGAGGACCGCGTCACCGACAAGGGCCTCCCCAAGCGCACGCCGAAGATCACCGCTCCGGCCACCGCACCGCGCCAGCGCGGCGGCTCCGTCGACGCCGAAGCCCTCCGCCGCCGCCTCGGTGGCTTCCGGCAGGGCGCCCAGGCCGGCTACCGCG
Organism: Streptomyces africanus; assembly: GCF_030816955.1. Classification (NCBI taxonomy): domain Bacteria; kingdom Bacillati; phylum Actinomycetota; class Actinomycetes; order Kitasatosporales; family Streptomycetaceae; genus Streptomyces; species Streptomyces africanus. Next base: position 5,925,111 of record NZ_JAUSYP010000001.1, read on the forward strand.
AGGTGGAGGCGGAGATCGCCGAGAAGACGGCCTCGCACAAGCGGCCGGACACCGGCGCGTCAGAACCAGCTGAATCCGAAGAAGCCACGGGGGGCACAGTCGAGGAGGCAAGCAGTTGACCGCTCCCAGTACCTTCGGACTGATCGGACTGAGCAGTGAGGCCCGCAACCTGCACTGGCTGCTGACCAACCTGGTCGAGGAGGTACCCGGCATCCTCTCGGTCGCGGTCGTCTCGTCCGACGGACTGCTCCTGCTGTCCTCCGACGACCACCGGAACCGGCAGGCCCGTCAGGCCCTCCAGGGCAGGGGGGCCAAGAAGACCGGCCCGCGCGGCTCCGCCGCCGACCTGGCCACCATCGTCTCCGGCATCGGCAGCCTCACCGTCGGCGCCGCCAAGCTGATGGACATCGGCGGGGTCCGGCACACGATGGTCGCGATGGACGAGGGCAGCCTGTTCGTGATGTCCATCAGCGACGGCTCGCTGCTCGGCGTCCACGGCTCCGCGGACTGCGACATGAGCGTGGTCGCGTACCACATGGCCCTGTTCGTGGGCCGCGCCGGTCACGTCCTGACGCCCGAACTCCGCAGCGAACTGCGGAAATCCCTGGAGGATTCCCAGACGACGGGGAGTGCCCGATGAGCAGTACGCCGAAACAGCACCTCCCGGTCCGCGGCGGTGACCGCAAACCCGCCCGGGTCCGCCCCTACTCGCTCACCGGCGGCCGTACCCGCTTCGGCCACGTCCTGCTGGTGGAGACGTTCGTGGCGAGCACGGCCGCGCTGGACGCCCCGGAGGAGCGCAAGGAACTGACGAACGGCTCCCTGTCCACCCGCGTGATGCCGGAGCTGCGGGCCATCGTCGAACTGTGCCGCCGGATGCGTACGGTGGCCGAGATCGCCGCGCTGCTGAAGATGCCGCTCGGCGTGGTCCGCGTGCTCCTCAGCGACCTCGCGGACCAGGGAAAGATCCGTGTGTACGGGACGGGAACCGGCCATGGCACGGGCCGCCCGGACCGAGCTCTGCTGGAAAGGGTGCTGAGTGGACTCCGTCGTCTCTGACGCCGCTCACGGCGTCGCTGGTACATCCCCGTTCGCCCAGCCCGGCGAGAGCATGCACGCCTGGGAGACGGACCGCACCCGCGCCCCCATCGCCACGAAGATCGTGGTGGCGGGCGGCTTCGGCGTGGGCAAGACCACGCTGGTCACCGCCGTCTCGGAGATCACGCCCCTGCAGACCGAGGCGCTGATGACCGAGGCGAGCGAGGCCACCGACGACCTCACCGCCACGCCGGGCAAGACCACCACCACCGTCGCCATGGACTTCGGGCGCATCACGCTCGACGACGACCTGGTGCTCTACCTGTTCGGCACGCCGGGCCAGCAGCGGTTCTGGTTCATGTGGGACGACATCGTGCGCGGCGCGATCGGCGCCGTCGTCCTGGCCGACACGCGCCGCCTGAAGGACTGCTTCCCGGTCCTGGACTACTTCGAGAGCTCCGGACTGCCGTACGTGGTCGCGGTCAACCACTTCGACGGCAGCGAGCTGTTCGAGCCGGAGGATGTGCGGGAGGCCTTGACCATCCCGCAACACATACCTGTCATGATCATGGATGCGCGTCGCCGGATCTCCGTGATCGAGACCCTCCTGGCCCTGGTGGGCCACGCGCTCGACGAAACCCCCGAGTAGAGGACAGCCCGCATGCGGAAGATACTCGTCGTCGGAGCCGGTCAGTCCGGGCTCCAGATCGCTCTCGGCCTCCAGTCGCAGGGGTACGAGGTCACCCTGATGTCCAACCGGACGGCGGACGAGATCCGTACCGGCCGGGTCATGTCGACGCAGTGCATGTTCCACACGGCCCTGCAGCACGAACGCGATCTCCAGCTGAACTTCTGGGAGTCCCAGGCCCCGAAGATCGAAGGACTCGGCGTCTCGGTCGCCGCCCCCGGCTCCTGGGCCGAGGGTCCCGCGGCCCGTGCGATCGACTGGCTGGGCAGGCTCGACGGGTACGCCCAGTCGATCGACCAGCGGGTGAAGATGGCCGGCTGGATGGAGACGTTCGCCCAGCGCGGCGGGCAGCTCGTCATCCACGGCGCGGCCGTCGGCGACCTCGACTACTTCGCCCGCACGTACGACCTGGTGCTCGTCGCGGCCGGCAAGGGCGAGCTGGTGCAGATGTTCGCCCGGGACCCGGAGCGTTCCCCCTACAGCGAGCCGCAGCGCGCGCTGGCCGTGTCGTACGTCCACGGCCTGGGCCCGCGCCCCGAGCACCCCGGTACCGAAGCGGTCCGCTGCAACCTCGTGCCGGGTGTCGGCGAACTGTTCGTCATGCCGACCCTGACCACTTCCGGCCGTGCCGACATCCTGTTCTGGGAGGGCATACCCGGCGGCCCGCTCGACGCCTTCAACGGCGTCAAGGACCCCGCGGAGCACCTCTCCCTGACCCTGGAACTCATGGAGCGGTACGTCCCCTGGGAGTACGCGCGGGCCACCAAGGTCGAACTGACCGACGCCGGCGGCACGCTGGCCGGGCGCTACGCCCCCACCGTCCGCAACCCGATCGGCCGCCTCCCCGGCGGCGGACTCGTGCTGGGCGTCGCGGACGTCGTCGTCGCGAACGACCCGATCACCGGGCAGGGCTCCAACTCGGCGTCCAAGTGCGCCGCCGCCTACCTCGCCTCGATCACCGAGCACGGCGACAAGCCGTTCGACGAGGAGTGGATGCGGGCCACCTTCGACCGCTACTGGAACACCGCGCAGCACGTCACCAAGTGGACCAACGCGATGCTCGCGCCGCCGCCGGAGCACATCCTGAACCTCATCGGCGCCGCCGGTGAGCTCCAGCCGGTCGCCGACCGGTTCGCCAACGGCTTCAACGACCCGGCCGACTTCGAGAACTTCTTCTACGACCCGGAGAAGACGCAGGCCTACCTGGTCGAGGTGTCCGGCGCGGGCGCCGCGTAGTCCGTCCTGTCGGCGGTGTCGGTGTCGGTGGTGTCGGCGCTGTTCGCGTGGACCGGGGAGCCCTCGTATCCCTCGTCCGACCCGTCCGTGGCCCCCTCCGGGAGCTCCGGCGGCTCGTAGCGCCGCAGGGGCTTCCCGTCCGGGTCCGGGCGTACGGCGCCCAGGACCGGGTTCGCCGCGATCGGTGACACCTTCACCTTCGCGCCCGGCCGGGGCGCCTGTACGACCATGCCGTCGCCGAGGTACAGCGCCACGTGCGTAGCCTCCGGGAAGTACACGACCAGATCCCCCGGACGCAGCTCCGGGAGCGGGATCCGCTTCAACCGCTTCCACTGCTCCTGGCTGGTCCGGGGGATGGGCGTCCCGGCCTCCGCCCAGGCCTGGGAGGTCAGGCCCGAGCAGTCGTACGACGTCGGGCCCTCCGCGCCCCACTCGTAGGGTTTGCCGAGCTGCCGCACGGCGTGGCGCAGGGCACGGTCGCCTTCGGCCGACGGTGTGCGGATGCCGCTGCCGTTGCCGGGGTTCTTGCCGTCGTCGCCGTTGGTGACGCTGCTGAGCGCGCCCGACGCGATGAACTTCTGCTGCGCCTTGGCGACGCCCTTCCTCTCGAACTCGGCGAGGGCGGTGAGCTGGTCGCGGCTGAGGGAGGCGAGCATTTCCTCGACGTCGTGGAGCCGCTCGCGGACCTCGTCCCGTTCCTTCTTCCGCCGCTCGGTGAGGGAGAGCTGATCGTCGAGGGCCTTGCGGGCCTTGCGGGCCAGGTCGCGGGCCTTGCGTTCGTCGCCGGTCAGCCGGCCGACGGTGCCGGCCCGTTCCCGGGCCAGCCGGCCGATCACACGGCCCTGGTCGATCGCGTGCTGCGGGTCGCGGGCCAGGAGCAGGCGTACGTACGGGGAGATGCCGGTGCTGCTCTGGTACTGCTGCCGGGCCAGACGGCCGGCCGCGCCCCGGCTGTCGTGCAGGGAGAGCCGGGTGCGGGCGAGGGCCCGGTCCAGGCGGTCGGTCTCGGCGCGCTGTTTCTTCAGTTTCTCCTCGGTGGCGTTGTAGGCCTCGGTGGCCTGTTCCGCCTTCCGGTACAGCTGCTGAAGGTTCGTCAGGAGGTCGGAGACGACGGCGGCGGACTGGGGCCGGTCTTGCCCGAGGTCGGATTCCGGTTCCGGGGACGCCGTGGCAGGGGCGGGAGCGAGGACGGTCGTCGCCGCCACCGCGGCCGTGCAGACCAGGCGCAGAAGGCTTCCTGACATGCCATCACCTCCGTTGCGGGGCGGCCTGTTCGCCGCCGGACACCGTGAGGATCAGGCGTGTGCGCGAGGTGCGCGCGGTGGGTGTGCGCGGTTCGGCGCAACGGGGTCACCCGTCGGCGTCGTCCCGCTTGCCGGGCGGCGTGGCGTCTGGCTTCGACCAGGGCCAGTTGAGCCGGCGGGCCGGCGCGCCCTCGGGGGCGTACTCGTACTTCCAGCGGTGGGTCAGTCCGACTCCGCCCCGGCTCCGCGGCACGCGGCGGTAGACCAGGACGGTGGGCGGGCCGCCGGCGGGGTCCGGGACGGGGATGCGGTACGTCTTGGGCGGGTGGCCGGTGATGCCGAGCAGGACGGGCAGGATCCTGCCGTCCATGGGGCCGCCCTCGAAGGGGGTGTCTTCGCTCTTCACGGGATCAGTGTCAGACATCCTCGGCGATGGCCAGGACCAGGGCGTCGGCCTGGGGGTCGCGGCGGGCGGTCACCGTCAGCATGGCCACGAACTGCTCGACGAGCCAGTCGCGCAGCTCCTCGGCGGGGGGCTGCTTGTCCTCGTCGAGCCAGATGAGCGACGACGCCTCGACGGCGGTGATCCACATCCGGACGGTCATCCGCAGGCGCGGGCCGGGGTCGGTGACCTCCAGGTGCCGGAAGATGTGCTCGGCGGCGGCACGGCGTACGCCGTCGACGATGGCCGTCGTCCGTGAGGTCTCGACGACGCTGCCGCCCTGGAGGAGGGCGCTGAAGCCGGCGTCGTGCTCGTCGACGAAGGCCAGGTAGCGGTCGAGGGCGCGGGACAGGCGGGGGAGCAGGGGGCCCTCGCGGGGTTCGTCGAAGCAGTGCTGGAGCTCGTCGGCGGCGGAGCGCAGGGCGGCCTCGTACAGCTGCTGCTTGCCGCCCGGGAAGTACCGGTAGACCAGGGGCCGTGACACCCCGGCCGCCTCCGCCACGTCGTCCAGGGAGACGTCCTCCGGGGCGCGGTGCGCGAAGAGGCCCAGCGCGGCGGTGAGGAGCTGGCTGCGGCGTTCCTCGACGCTGAGGCGCCGGTAGGCGGGAGTGGGGGCGGCTGGTGTCATGACCGGCAGCGTAACCGGGGGTGGGGGTGCGGGTGCCTGCGGCGGCCTGTGGCTGCTGCGGTGGGGGTGCGCGTTGCGCCTGCGCGGTGGTGGTGGGTCGGGGCCGCGCCGGGGGGTGTCCGTCCTCGGAACGGCGCGATGGGGTTGCGAACCGACTGACTCCCCGTTGACGCGCCAACCGCTGCGGGCGGACACCCCCTACACGTCCCCTTCCGTGCGTACGCGGGTGCGGGTGCTAGCGGGCGTCCACGTGCTGGAAGTCGACTGCCGTGATCCGGGCGGTCTTGGGCGTCAGTTCGGCCAGGCCCTGGCCCTCGAACGTGTCCGTGATGAGGGCACCCCTCGTGGCGCCGAGGGCGGACTGTTCGTCGTTGGGGACGAGACTCGCGATGGAGCGGTAGGACTCCTTCAGCAGGGACTCCTGCTTGTGGGCGGCCGGGAACAGGGCGAGGACGCCGCCGTCGGCGGTCCGCAGGGCGTACACGCTCGGGTCGGCCGGGGGCTTGGTGAAGAACTTCTCGGTGGCCTTGCCGTCGGCCGCGCCCTCGGTGCTGCTCCGCCGGTAGGTCTGCTCGGCGTTCTCGACCGGCTTCGTGGACGTCAGGGCCTTGCCCTCCTTCTTGCCGCCGGTCTCGAGGAAGTCCTCGTAGGCGGCGCCGATCTCGGAGGGGGCGAGCTTGCCGACCTTGGTGCCGGGGTCGACGGCCTCGGCGAGACCGTGACGGTCGACGGCGAGCTCGGGGGGCTCTTCGCCGTCGGCCCACAGGGACAGCACCATCTTGTACGTGCCGCCGACCTTGTCGAAGACCAGCAGCACGCTGGTCTCGCTGGTCTCGCTGGACTTGGCCCGGACGGCGAACCAGGTGGCCGTGCCCTTCTCGGGGATGACGTACTCGCGGTCCTGGTAGGAGAAGGGCTTGGTGTAGGCCTTCTGCTCCTTCTTCGGCCAGGTCTCGAAGAGGGTGTAGGTGGCCTGGTCCATCGCGTAGACCTGACCCGCCTCGACGGTCCCCAGGAGCTTCTCGTCCCGCGCCGCGTTGGCCTTGTTGTTGACCTCCTGGTAGTGGTCGGCGATCTTCTTGGCGGCGGCCCGGGTGACCACGCCCTGCGGGGCGTCCTCGGCGCCGGAGTCCGAGGCGGCCTGGCCGCCGCAGGCGGTCAGGGCGAGAGCAGTCGTGGCCCCGAGGGCGGCCAGCCGGACGAGGCGGGTGTGGGGGGACATGAGGTGGTGATCTCCTTGAAGGCCACGGAGGGTGACGAGTTCAAGGAGGACAGTAGTCATCCCGCATGGACATGACGTGGCCGGGGTTGGCTCCTAGGCCAGCAGTCCCGACGACTTCCACAGCCGCCGACCGACTCCGCGCAGTACCCCGATGTCGTCGAGGAAGTCCGTCAACCGCTTGGACCCGGTCTGCATGACCTCGCGGCGATGCCCGCTCGCCCGCACCTGCGCGAGAGCCTCCCGCTTGTCCAGGCCGACGTTCGTGTAGACCTCGGGGTTCACGAACGCCACCGAGAACACCCGGGCGAACTCCCCGGAGGTGACGCGGGTGAACTCCTGGGACCACCTGGGGGCCGTCACCATCTGGCGGCGCAGTTCCTCGCGGGCGTAGCGGACGTGGCGGGCCTCCTCCACCACGTGGATGCGGGTGACGCCGCGGATGAGGGGCTGGACCCGCTCGTCGGGGAACGTCAGGCGCTGCATCCAGTCGAGGACCTCCTCACCGAGGAGCGTCGCCGTGAAGGAACCCGGGGTGGTGGAGATGGTTTTGAAGAGGCGGCCGAGATGCTGGTGGGCGCGGCTGACCGGGTACCAGGGCGTGTCGCCGTGGGATATCAGCCGGGCGAACATCTTGGAGTGGCGGCACTCGTCCTCGATCTCGGTGAGGGCGTAGCGGACGTGCGCGCTGGTCGCCGCCTTGTCGTAGATGTGGCGGACCAGGAGCTGCATCAGGATGATCTCGAACCAGATGCCGAGGGAGGCGAGGGCGGCCGCCTCGTGCTGGGAGAGGAGGATGCGCTGCTCCTCGCTCATCCGCTTCCAGAGCGGGGTGTCGTAGAGCGACACCAGCTCCGGGGGCCAGAACCACTTGCCCTCCTCGAAGGGCGCCTCCCAGTCCAGCTCCTTGTCCGGGTCGAAGGAGTGCTTGGCGGAGGAGTCGAGCAGCCGCTGGGCCACCTGCTCCCGGTCCTTGAGCAGGCCCAGGGCATCGCGCAGGCCGTCGAGCGCGTCGGCTTCCGTCAGGGTCGTCATGGCTGCCCACCTCGTTGTGCACACGTCACTGTCCCCCCTTATGAGACTGCCTGTCAGCAAGGCCGTCAATCCCCTGGGCGCCACTTGTTGACTAGCGAGACTTGAGGACCGCTTTCATCACCGCCCGGGCGATCGGCGCCGCGTCGCCGCCGCCGCTGATGTCCCCCCGGTCCGCCTCCGCGTCCTCCACCACCACCGCGACCGCTACCCGCGGCGCCGGATCACGGTCGCCCTGCGCCCAGGAGACGAACCAGGCGTACGGCGTGCCGGAGTTGCCGAGGCCGTGCTGGGCGGTGCCGGTCTTGCCGCCCACCTTGGCGCCGCGGATCGCGGCCCGGTGCCCGGTGCCGTCCTCGACCACCTCCCGCATCAGCGCGCGCAGCCGGACCGCGGTCGAGGGGTACATCGCCTGGCGGACCGCGCGCGGGCCGGCTGCCGCCAGGGTGCTGCCGCCCGGTCGTGTCGTGCGTTCCACCAGGTACGGCTCCCGTACCTGGCCGCCGTTGGCGACGGCCGCCGCCACCATCGCCATCTGGAGCGGTGTGGCGCGGGTGTTGTACTGGCCGATCGACGACAGGGCGAGCTGGGCGCTGTCGAGCGAGGTGCCGAAGGTGGACCGGGCCACCGGGAAGGGAACCCGCAGGGCCGGGTTGTCGAAGCCGAAGGCGTGGGCCGTGGCCGTCATGTCCGGCGCGCCCACCTCCACGCCGAGCTTGGCGAACACCGTGTTGCAGGAGAGGGTGAAGGCCTCCCGCAGGGAGGCGTCCCGGCAGCCCCGGGACGCGTTCGTCAGGCGGGCCCGGGTCCCGGGCAGGGTGTACGGGTCGGGGGAGTCCGTCGGCTCGTCGAGGTCCCTGACCACGCCCGAGTCCAGCGCCGCGGCCGCGGTGACGACCTTGAACGTCGAGCCCGGCGGATACGTCTGCCGTACCGCCCGGTTGAGCATCGGGCGGTCCCGGTCGGCGTTCAGTCGCCGCCACGCCCTGGCCGCCTCCGCGCCGTTGCCGGACAGCGGCCGGGGGTCGTAGGAGGGGGCGGACACCAGGGCCAGGATCCGGCCGGTCGACGGCTCCAGCGCCGCCACCGCGCCCTTGCGCCCGGCGAGCCCCTGGTACGCCGCCCGCTGTGCGGCCGGGTCGAGGGTCGTCACGACGTCGCCGCCGCGGCTGCGTGCGCGGGTGAAGTCGTTCCACAGCGGGAACGGCGCGAGCATCGGGTCCGTGCCGGACAGGATGCCGTCCTCGGCCTTCTCCAGGAGCGTCGTCCCGTACAGCTGGGAGGCGAAACCCGTGACCGGCGCGTACAACGGGCCCTCGGTGTAGGTCCGTTCGTAGCGCAGGTGCTCGCGGGTGTCCTTCGAGCCGGTGACGGGCCGGCCGCCGACCAGGATGTCACCGCGCGGCTGCCCGTAACGGAAGATCTCCGGGCGGCGGTTGGCGGGGTTCCCGTCGTACGCCGGGGCCTGGACGACCTGGACGCGGGCGGCGTTGAGCAACAGCGCCACCAGCAGCAGGGCGCAGAAGACGCCGGCGTGCCGGATGTGCCGCGTCACGGGGTGCCCGGCCCGTCGTACTGGCGGCGTGCCGAGTCGCTGACCCGCACCAGCAGCGCCACGATCGCCCAGTTGGTCACCACCGACGAGCCGCCCTGCGCCAGGAACGGCATCGCCATGCCGGTCAGCGGGATCAGGCCGGTCACCCCGCCCGCGATCACGAACACCTGGAGCGCCACCAGCGAGGCGAGGCCGACGGCCAGCAGCCGCCCGAAGGGCTCGCGCAGGGCGAGGCCGGCCCGGTAGCCGCGCTCCACCAGCAGGCCGTAGAGGAGGAAGATCGCGGACAGGCCTGCCAGGCCGAGTTCCTCGCCCGCCGTGGCCAGGATGAAGTCCGACTTCACGGCGAAGCCGATGAGGATCGAGTGACCGAGGCCGAGGCCGGTGCCGAGCACGCCGCCCTCCGCGAAGGCGAACAGGGACTGGGCGAGCTGGTTCGGGCCCTCGCCCGCCTCGATGGATGCGAACGGGTGCAGCCACGTCGCGATCCTGCTGTGCACGTGCGGCTCCAGCCGGCCGACGGCGACCGCCCCCAGCGCGGCCAGCAGCAGACCGACGGCGATCCAGCCGGTGCGACCGGTGGCGACGTAGAGCAGGACGACGAACAGGCCGAAGAAGAGCAGCGAGGTCCCCAGGTCCCGCTCCAGGACCAGGACGCCGACGCTCACCAGCCAGACGGTGACGATCGGGCCGAGGACCCGGCCGGTGGGCAGCTGGAGCTTCCAGATGCGGCGGCCGGTGTAGGCGAGGGCGTTGCGGTTGGCGGCCAGGTACGCGGCGAAGAACACCGCCAGCAGCACTTTCGTGAACTCGCCCGGCTGGATGGAGAAACCGGCGATCCGGATCCAGATGCGGGCGCCGTTCACCGCCGGGAACAGGATCGGCAGGGTGAGCAGCACGAGCGCGGCGACGACACAGACGTACGTGTAGCGCTGGAGCACCCGGTGGTCCCGCAGCAGCAGGACGACCAGGATGAACAGCGCCACGCCCAGCGTCGACCAGATCAGCTGGGCCGGTGCCGCCCGGTCGCCCGGGGTCTCCAGGTCGAGCCGGTAGATGAGCACCAGGCCGAGCCCGTTGAGCAGCACGCCGATGGGCAGCAGGAGCGGATCGGCGTGCGGGGCCCGCAGGCGCACGGCCAGATGCGCCAGCAGCGCGAGCACGCCCAGCCCGGCGCCGTAGCCGGCGGCGCCTGGCGGGAGGGCGTTGTGCTGGGCGAGGCCCACGGCGCAGTAGCCGTACACGGACAGCAGTACGGCCAGGATGATGAGGGCGAGTTCGATGCCGCGGCGCCGGGGGAGGGGGCGGACGGCGGGCGCGGGCACGTCCGCCGTCACCACGATGATTCCGGCCTTGCTCATGTCCGGAATCTAACCAAACGAGGCGTGTGGTGGGCTTCGGGTCGCACGATGGTCAGCACCGGCGTGGCTTGCGGTGGATGGGGTCGATGAAGCGGGCCGAGCCCCACGCCCAGGTGCCGTCCGTGAGCAGGTACCAGGTGCGATTGCCCTGCACGCTCTCTCCTTCCCATTTGCAGAAGATGGAGACGACGTCGCCCCGGTGGGCGAACCGGATGATCTGTGAGCCGCGGTTGGGCGCGCTGCGCAGCGCCAGGGTGCTCGCCGTGACGACGCCTCTGGTGGTGCGTGGATCGTGGCGATGATCGCCGTTGCCGCCGCCGTTCGGGTCCTGGTTGCCGTTGCCGCCGCCGTTCGGGTCCTGGTTGCCGTCGCCGCCACCGTTCCAGTCGTCGTTCCCGGCGGTGGAGGTGTCGGAGGATGGGTCGCCCCCCGTGCCCCAGTCGTCGTCCGCGACGGCGGGGGTGACGGCTGCCGTGGCCGCGAGGATGCCGCCGGCGGCTGCTATGCAGAGGCGGCTGGTGAGTGAGGAGCGCAGGGGCATGGGGGTTACCTCCATGTGGAGCAGAGGGAGTCAAAGCTGACTAACCGCCACATTAGGAGCGCCCTATGACCCCCGCCCGTCACACTGGGCCATAGGGGGAGCGCCCTGAAGGGGCGGGGGGAACTGCTCTCACCGCTCCTCCTGCGCCGCCAGTGTCAGCGTCGCCACCGCCCCGCCGTCCGGCGCGTTCGCGAACTCCAGCCGCGCACCGAGCACCTCGGCCTGCCCCAGCGCGATGGTCAGACCGAGCCCATGCCCCCTCGCCCCGCCCTCCGTACGGAACCGCTGCGGCCCGTGCACCACCAGGTACTCCGGAAAACCGTCCCCGTGGTCCCGGACGGTGACCACCGGGCCGTCCACGGTCAGAACGACCGGCCCCCGCCCGTGCTTGTGCGCGTTCGCCACGAGATTCCCCAGCACCCGCTCCAGCCGCCGCCGGTCCGTCTCCACGGCCACATCCCGTACGACCGTGACCTCCGCGTCGCTCCCCGCACCCCGCACCGCCCGCTCGGCCAGCGGCCCCAACTGCTCGGTGTCCAGCTCCAGCCGCTCCCGGCCGGTGTCCAGCCGGGAGATCTCCAGCAGGTCCTCGGTGAGGGTGCGCAGGGCCGCCACCCGGTCCCGCACCAACTCGGTCGGGCGGCCGGGCGGCAGCAGTTCGGCCGCCGCGTGCAGTCCGGTCAGCGGGGTGCGCAGCTCATGCGCGACATCCGCGGTGAACCGCTGCTCGGCGAGCAGCTTGCCCTGCAACGACGACGCCATGGAGTCCAGCGCGGCGGCGACCGCGGCCACCTCGTCCTGCGGGCGCGCCGGGGCCTTCGTCCGCGGGTCCGTACGGGGGTCGTTCACCCGCGCGTCCAGATCGCCCGCGCTGATCCGCCGGGCCACCAGCGCCGTGGTGTGCAGCCGCCGCGTCACCCGCGTCACCGCCAACGCGCCGACCAGCAGCGTCGCCCCGATCGCCAGCCCCGACGACCACAGGATCGCCCGGTCCAGGCCCGCGATGGTGCGGGCCTGCTGCGAATAGTCGACCGCCACGGCCAGGGCCCGGTGGCCGTCGGCGGGCCCGGCCGCCCACATCGTGGGGCGCCCCGCGAAGTCGGCGACCATCGTGCCGCGGTCCCCGCCGACCGCCAGGTTCCGCAGCGTCGGGGGCAGGCCCGGGGGATCCACGCCGGCGCCGCCCTTGAGCGAGTCCCCGGCCTCGTAGCGCTCCGTCGCCTGCGTCAGCCGCTGCAACGCCTGGTCGCGGGCCTGGCCGACGGTCTGGTCCGTCACCTGTACATGCACCAGGACGCCGAGCAGGGCGGCCAGCGCGCAGCACATGACGGTGATGAAGGCGGCGGCCTTCGCGGCGAGCGTCCCGGACCACTGAGGGAGCGTGGGTCTCATCCGGTGCTCGCCGAGGGGGAGACGCCGGGGGAGGAGGACGGGGATCCGGAGGGGTGCAGGGAGGGCTTATGGGCGTGCTTCCGCGGGCCGGTGCGCAGCATCTCGTCCTGGGTGAGGAGCATGGCCCGCTGGTCCCGGTCCCAGGTCCACTGGAGGCGGTACTCGTAGCCCGCGACCTCCGACGGCGAGCGGATGACGAGGGACCGCCCGGCCAGTTCGACGCCGCTGAGCGCGTCCTCCCAGGCCATCACCTGCACGAGCCGGTGCTTCTCCACGGTGTAGACGCGCACCGCGGTGGTCTTGCCGGGCAGCAGCCGGAAGCCCAGCGCCAGGTCGTCGCGCCCGTCACCGGTCAGGTCCCGGTAGTACGGCCTGAGGACCGGGCACCGTCCGTGCTCCGGGCCCTTGCCGCAGTCGGCCATCCGGCGGTTGGTGTCGCGGTAGGGCGCCTTGTCGCCGGCGTAGTCGCCCGGGCTCGCGGCGATCTCGGCCCGGACGACCCCGACCGGGTCCACCCGGCGGATGTCGTCGCCGGGCACCTTGACGCCCTTGACCACCTCGGTGTTCACCTCGCCGATCTCGAAGGCGGGACTGGACGCCGGCGTCAACTCGGGCCAGAGCCGAGCCGGACCGACGGCCGTGGGCGTCGCCCCAGCCCCCTCCAGCCCCCCGGCGTCACCGCAGCCCACGGCACCGACGAGCAGGAGAGCGACGCCGGCTGCACACCGAGCGACTCTTCCGGGCTTCCGGCGGCGGCTTCGGAAACGGCCGGAAAGGCTGCGGACGCGGCTGACGGGCACTGCACTCCTGCGGTTCGAGGGTGATCACCAGGCTCGGACCGACCGTCGGCCCCGTACACCTTATTCGTAGGGAAGTCCTATTTGCGCGCGAGGGAGACCGTGTGCCGCCCTACTCGGTGAGTTCCTCCAGCAGCCGGGCCGTCGCCAGCCCGGCCCGCAGGTACTCGACGAACAGTTCGTTGTGCAGCGCCCAGGGCGATCGGCGCTCCCGGATCAGCCGGACCGCCGCGTCGGCGGAGCTCCCCCGCCGCATCAGCGCGTGCGCGACGACGAGGCCGGAACGGTTGTACCCGTGGTAACAGCGAACGAGGACCTTGCGGCCACCGTCCAGCGCCTCGCACGCGGCCTCGGCCAGCCGGATCACACCGGCGAGCTGTGTCCCGTCGAGCGGCCCGTCGGGGATGGGCCACACGTGGTGCGGGACGTCCGGATCGGGCCCGTGCCCCGGCAGCCGCAGCAGCGTCTGCACCAGGTCGAACTCGTCCCGTACGACGGCGAACTCCGGATGGCCCAAGCCCCCGGTGTACTCGTGGCCGCCCATCCACAACCCGGGGACGACCTCGTTCCAGGGGCTCTCCGGAGCCGGTACATCGGGTTTCCTGCGGGTACGCAACGGCGCCTCCCCAGCATCACCGCCCGAGGGCCTGCCCGGCGGGCCCGGCCCCTCTCAAGGTAACCGGGTTCTTGCCCCCGCAGCACCCCGCCTGTTCCCATGGTCTGGGGTGATGGTGCATGGACGGACTGCGCGTCATACCGACCTGGCGGCACGGTCAGGAACGGCTGTACGTCTGCCTCCCGGACGGCAGGAACATCGCCTGGTACGACCGTGAGGCCGGCCGGGTCAACCTGCTGGGCGAGGACCGTGAGGACGATGTGCTCCGGACCCTCGGGCCCTTCATCACCGGCCCGGTGACGGTGGGGCCGCCCCCGGTGCCGACCCCCGCCGAGCTCGCCCGTCTGACCCTGCACCCCGACGACGACCTGGCCCCCAACCGGCCCGGCGAGGCCCTCCTCGTCGCCCTCGACCGCGATCCCGGCCCGGCCCGCCGGCTGCGCCCCGACCCGCGCCGCCGGGCCCTGGAGGCGGAGCAGACGGTCGGGGACGCCCTGGACCGCCTGGACGGCGCCGGCTGGCACGCCGTGCACTCCGTCCCGCTCCCCGGCGGCAGCCGCATCCACCACCTGCTGATCGGCCCCGGCGGGCTGTACGCCCTGCACACCCTGTACGCGCGCAAGCAGCGGGTGACGGTCGCCGACCCCATGGTCACCCTGGGCCGCCGGGAGCCGACCGCCCTGCTCCGCGGCGTCCGCGCCGACGCCGACCGCGCCTCCTACGCCCTGACGGCGGAGGTCCGCCCCGTCCTCGCCCTGGTCGGCCCGACGGCCGTGGCGGTCCCCGCCGCACCGCGCGAGGTCCGCGTCGTCACGGACCTGGAGGTGCCGACCCTGGCCCGCCAGGGCGGCGTCCTGAAGCCGGCGGACGTGGAGGCGCTGCACGCGATGGCGCGGGACCGGAACACCTGGACGCGGGTGTGAGGGCGCGCCGCCTGACTGACAGCGTGCGAGGTCCGCAGAGCTAAGGCAGCCGGCCCGCGCTGTCCGGGTCGAGGAGCGGGGCGAGCAGGTCGCCGTAGTCCTGCACCCGGGCCGCGATGTCGGTCGCGTGGAAGTCCAGCCGGCCGGGCGAGCCGCACTCCTCGACCTCCTCCCAGGTCACGGGCGCCGAGACGGTCGGCTCGGGGCGGGCCCGGAGGGTGTAGGGGGTCGCCGTGGTCTTGCGCGCGGCGTTCTGGCTCCAGTCGACGAAGACCTTCCCGGGGCGCAGGTTCCTGGTCATCCGGTGCAGCGCGAGCCGGGGCATGGCCTTCTCCGCCTCGACGGCCAGCGACTTGGCGTACTCCGACACCCGCTCGGAGGACGCCCCGCGCACGGCGGCGAGCAGGTGCAGCCCCTTCGAGCCGGACGTCTTGGCGTACGTCTCGATGCCGTCCGCCGCGAGCCGCTCCCGCAGCCACAGCGCGACCTCGCAGCACTGCACGATGCTCGCGGGCGCTCCCGGATCCAGGTCGAAGACGATGCGGTCGGCCTCGTCCGGCGTGTCGACGAGCCACTGGTGGGTGTGGAACTCCGTGACGAGGTTGGCCGCCCACATCAGGCTCGGCAGGTCCTGCACCAGGACCATCCGCGAGGGTCCCTCGACCCGCGGCACCTCGGCGGTGGTGACCCAGTCGGGCGTACCCGGCGGAACGTTCTTCGTGAAGAACACCTGCCCGTCCGGCCCGTCCGGATACCGCAGGAAGGACACCGCCCGGTCACGCAGGTGGGGCAGCAGGACCTCGGCGACGGTCGCGTAGTAGTGCAGGACCTCGCCCTTGGTGAAGCCGGTGGCGGGATACAGCACCTTCTCCAGATTGCTGAGCGGGAGCCGTCGCCCCTCCACCACGGTGATAGGCGCCATACGATAAGAATCCCATGCGAATCGTGACAAACGCTCCCGAGAGTGACCGGAAGGGTGCTGCACGTGAGATCCATATGGAACGGCGCCATCTCCTTCGGCCTGGTCAGCATTCCGATCAAGCTGGTGAACGCCACCGAGAGCCACTCGATCTCCTTCCGCCAGATCCACACCGAGGACGGCGGCCGCATCCGCTATCGCAAGTTCTGTGAGCTGGAGGACCGCGAGGTCACCCAGGGGGAGATCGGCAAGGGCTACGAGGACGCGGACGGCTCGATCATCCCGATCACGGACGAGGACCTGTCCAGCCTGCCGATCCCGACGGCCAAGACGATCGAGATCGTCGCCTTCGTCCCGGCCGACCGGATCGATCCGCTCCAGATGGACGCCGCGTACTATCTCCAGGCGAGCGGCGCCCCGGCGGCGAAGCCGTACACCCTGTTGCGCGAGGCCCTGAAGCGCAGCAACAAGGTGGCGATCGCCAAGTTCGCCCTGCGCGGCAGGGAGCGCCTCGGCATGCTGCGGGTGGTCGGCGAGGCCATCGCCATGCACGGCCTGCTGTGGCCGGACGAGGTCCGCGCCCCCGAGGGCGTGGCCCCCGACACGAACGTCACGGTCCGGGACCAGGAGCTGGACCTGGCCGACGCCCTGATGGACACCCTGGGCGAGGTCGACCTGGAGGACCTGCACGACGAGTACCGCGAGGCCGTGGAGGAGGTCATCGCCGCGAAGGCCGCCGGCGAGGCCCTGCCGCAGGCCCCCGAGCCGGCCACGGGCGGCAAGGTCCTCGACCTCATGGCGGCCCTGGAGAACAGCGTCCGCGCGGCACGCGAGTCCCGGGGCGAGGAGGCCGGCGACCACGCCGAGGTCAAGTCGCTCCCGCAACGCAAGACGGCCCGCGCGGCGCCCAAGCAGACCGGCGGCAAGAAGTCGGCGTCCACCGCGAAGAAGACGGCGGCCAAGAAGACCACGGCGTCCGCGAAGAAGTCGACCGCCAAGTCCGGCCAGGGCACGAAGAAGACGGCGTCGAAGAGCACCGCGAAGAAGACGACCACGAAGAAGTCGCCCCCCCGCAAACGCCCGGCCTGACCCGCAGGGCTCCCTCGGACCTGGCCCTGCGGGGTCGGACGGTCCCTCACGGCGCGTACGTGATGCTCGGCCTGGGCGGCCCGGTCATGCCCGCCCCGAGGAAGTAGTCGACGTGGTGGGACTGCATGTAGCCCTTGAACGTCATGGCGTTCCGATAGGCGGGGTTGTGCGCCAGGGTGTACAGGCGGTGGGTCGTCGGCCGGTCGGTCGTGAAGACGATCAGCTCGTCGTAGGACGCGTTGGTGTACACGGCCTCCTCGCGCCAGTCGCCGAAGAGGTCGCCGACGAGGGTCGGACCGCCCTGGGCGGCCTTGACGGCGCCGTGGTTCCAGGTGCTGACCAGCCGGGGCAGGCTGCCGCTCGGCGTCGGGCGGGCCGGGTCCCACTTCTCGATCTTGCCGTCGTTGAGCAGTTCCACGGTGAGGTCCCCGTCCCACCACAGACCGAGCTGCGGCCAGGGGCGCAGCGAGGCGTCCGGCTCGGCGAGCCGGTTGGTGCCCGCGTTGTAGAGGCCGGAGAAGGACCAGACCTCCATGCCGGGAAAACGCGGGTCGACGTCACCCGCCATGCCACGACCGACATCCCCGGGACCGCCGCCGTGCCGCCAGATGACATTGCCGTTCGCGGCGTCGTAGTAGTACTCGAGCAGACCGCTCGGGTTGTCCTGCTGCACGCCGTAACCCTCCAGGCCCGGGCGGCTCGGGTCCATGTCGGCGATGTGGAAACGGTCGCCGTGGACGATGCCCTTCGGCCCCATCGAGTAGCGCAGCGAGCCGTCGCCGCCCAGCACGAACCCGATCTCGGCGATCTCGTCCGTCCCGTCGCCGTCGACGTCCAGGGCGCGCGTGTTGTGCCCGTCGGGCGCGTCCTGGCCGCCGCGCTGCCACGTCCACTGGCGGTCCAGCGAGTCCCCGTCGAACTTCCAGGCGCCCATCATCAGGTTGAAGGCCCCGTCGTCCCGCCGGTTCTTCATGTAGGCCACCAGGCTCGGCGTGGTGCCGTTGAGATACGCCACGCCGAGGCGCGCGCCCATCGGGCCGTCCGCCAGATAGGTCGTGGGTACGGCGGACCAGTTGCGGAGTGCTCCGGTCCGGCCGTCGAGCACGGCCATGAACTGCCGTGCGTCGTCCTCGTGCGTCCAGGTCGTCCCGTCGCCGAACCTGACCCCGTCGGCGATCCGCAGGGCGACCTCCGCACGGCCGTCGCTGTCGAAGTCGTAGACCGTGACACCGTCCCAGTGGCCCAGGTCGATCGCGGACGACCCCGGCTCGATGTTGTCCTGGTTCCGGCTGTTCGGACCCAGGTCGACCTCCCAGAGGAAGCCGCCGTCACCGCTGTACGCCTCCAACTTCTGCGGGGAGGTCTGCCGGTCGACGACGTAGTCGTACTCACCGTCGCCGTCGAGGTCGCCGACCCAGACGAACTTCACCGGACCGCCGGGCCGTAACGGCACGCGCACCACGGGCTCCACGGCATGGCCGGCCGACAGTGTGAAGGCACCGCTGGGCGCCTGCTCCCGACCGCCGACGACCGGGGTCACGCGGTAGCTGTTGGCGCGTGTGAGATCGGCCGTGGAGTCGGTGTAGTTCGTCCCGCCGGTCAGCACAGCGGAGTTGAGCTTCACGTACGCGCCGCCGGCCGTGGACCGGTACACGTTGAACCCGATGCCCTCCGGGTCGAGCCCCAGCAGCCGCCAGGAGACCAGGACCTGGGTGCTGCTGGAGCGCACGGCCACGACGCCGCGGCCGAGGTTCTCCATCACGCGTGCGGCCTTCACCGTCGGGGCGGGGCTCGGGGCGGTGACGGTGAGTGCGGCGCAGACGGCCAGGACCGTCGCCGTGATCCTCATGCGCATGACAACTCAGTCTCCTTCGCCCCGGCGGTGGTTAACCGTTTTCACAGCTGTGATGGAAGCACCGAGCTGAGTGCCCGTCAATACTGGCGGATCGGGCAGGGCGTCCGACCGGAAACGCTTACAGACCGAGGGCACTCAGTGGTGCTCGGAGACGAGTACGGCACGAGTACCGGGCTCCAGCGCCTGGAAGACGTGCGGGACATCGCCGGGATAACAGATGTAGTCACCCGGGTGGAGTTCCACCGGCTCGTCGGCGATGCCCACCAGGGCCCGGCCCGAGCTGATCACGACGTGCTCGACGACTCCGGGCGGGTGCGGCGCTGAGGACCGCTGCGAGCCGGGCTCGGCGGCGACGCTGTAGACGTCCCGCCGGGCCCCCGGCGGGGAGGCGGCGAGGAGCGTGGCCCGGTAGTCGCTCTGCTCGGACCCGACGGCCGGCCCTTCCCCCGCCCGGATCACCTGGACCTGCGGCCGCGACACGGCCACGAGCCGCGAGAAGGGAATCTCCAGAGCCACGCAGAGCGCCCACAGCGTCTCCAGGCTCGGATTCCCGGTGCCCGACTCCAGCTGGGAGAGCGTGGACTTGGCGAGCCCGGCCCGGCGGGCGACCTCGGTGAGGGACAGCCCCGCCCGGACGCGTTCCGCCCGCAGCGACGCGGCGATCACTTCGATCGGGGGCTTGGGGGCGGGGCCGGCGTCGGACATGGCGTGTTCGCTCCAACGGTCGTTCGTTCGTCTTGACGAACATCGTAAGCCATGTTCACCATAAAAATCATGCGTTCGCTACGGAGAACACTGGAGGACCGGCTCCTCCGAGACATCACGCTGGTCTGCCTGGCGGTAGGCGTGATCGGCCTGTCCTATGGCGCCGTCGCGGTCACGTCCGGGTTCGCCTGGTGGTTCCCGGTCCTGACGGGGGTGCTCGTCCTGGCCGCCTCGTCCGAGTTCCTGTTCGTCGGGATCATCGCCGCCGGCGGCAGCCCGATCGCCGCGCTGCTGGCCGGGCTGCTCGTCAACGCGCGCCATCTGCCGTTCGGTCTGGCGGTGCACGACGTCCTCGGGCGGGGCTGGCGCGGAGTGCTCGGCACGCATCTGATGAACGACGAGACGGTCGTCTTCGCCCTCGCCCAGGACGAGCCGGAGCGCAAACGGGCCGCGTACTGGCTCTGCGGCCTGGGCATCCTGATCTGCTGGCCCGTCGGCGCCGCCCTGGGCGCACTGCTCGGCAGCGCCGTGCGGGACACCGACGCCCTCGGCCTGGACGCCATGTTCCCCGCGGTGATCCTGGCACTGATCCTGCCGGCGCTGCAGGACAGACCCTTGCGGCGCACAGCACTGGCCGCAGCGGCCCTGGCCCTGACCGTCACCCCGTTCCTCCCGGCGGGCCTGCCGGTCCTGCTGGCCCTGACCGCCCTGCCCCTGTCCACCGTCCGGACGAGGAAGAAGGCCACACGGTGAGCGACACCGCCATACCCCTCACGCCGACGTCGGCGGCGATGCTCGCCCTGGCGGCCGGCACCTTCCTGCTCCGCCTTGCCGGACCGGCCCTGCGCGCGCGATGCACGCTTCCGCAGCGCGCCGAGAAACTGCTGGAGGTCTCGGCGGTCCTCCTGCTCGCCGCCCTGGCCACCACGTCCGCCCTCACCGAGGACCAGGCCTTCACCGGCCCGGCCCGACCGCTCGGGGTCCTGGCCGGCGGGGTGCTCGCCTGGCTCAGGGCCCCGTTCCTCGCGGTCGTGCTGGCGGCGGCGGGCACGACGGCACTGCTGCGACTGGCGGGGGTGCCGTGACACTCCCTTCGGCCAACCTGGATCCTCAGGCCACGCGCCGCCCCTGCTGCCCGGACTCGCCTTCGTCCTCCTCCTCATCCGGCAGATGGACATCGCCGACGGCGATGTTGACCTCGACGACCTCCAGTCCGGTCATCCGCTCCACCGCGTTGATGACGTTGGTCCGCACATCCGCGGCGGTGTCGGCGATGGCGGAGCCGTACTCGACGACGACATCGAGATCGACGGCGGCCTGGCGCTCGCCGACCTCCACCTTCACTCCCTGGGTGACCCCACTGCCTCCACCCGGCACGCGCTGGCGCACGGCCCCGAAGGCCCTGGTCATCCCTCCGCCGAGGTTGTGCACCTCGGGGATCTCGCGGGCCGCCATGCCCGCGATCTTCGCCACGACCACGTCGGCGACAGAGGTGCTTCCCCGTGCCTCCGGGGGAGCGGTGCTGTCTCCTCGGCGGCCCTGCGAAGCCGTGCCCCCGTCCTGCTGTCCCGTCCCAGTTGCGGTGTTTCTGCGCTGTGTGGTCTCCGTCATGACCGTCACCTCTTGATCGGTGCGGGGAATGAGCAGCGTCGTTCCTATCCACCGTAGAACACTGGTGCATATGGGGCGAAAGTGTAGAAATTCCTGGACGGGTGCTCATCGCACCAAGCAATCGACGTGGCGCTGAAGGACGGCCGACGCCGTCTCCGGGGAGTGATGCCCCGCGAGAATGTGAACGGTGAGACCGTCGGCGACGGCGAGGAGCGTATGCGCCTCCTGGGCGGCGTCGAGATGCTGCGGGATCTCCTTGGTGTCCTGGCCGTAGCGGATGAGCCACACGACGAGGTCATGGAGCTTGCCGTACGTCTCATGCAGGACGGCGGCGAGCCTCTCACTGGCGGGAGCATGACTGACGAAGGCCAGCCACACATGAGCCTGAGCCCTCGAGTCCTCGTCCAGCAGGGCGAGTTCGGCCAGGGTGTGTGACAGCAGGGTGGCCGCGGCCTGTGGCGTGGAGGTCGCGGCGATGCGCTGGTCGGCGCGCTCGCTGACGCCTCGTGAGATGTGCTCCAGCGCGAAGAGCAGTATGTCCTCCTTGGTGCGGAAGCACCGCTGTACGGCCCCCATGGACACGTCTGCCTCGGCGGCGACGTCCCGGAGGCTGACAGCCTCCATCCCGGAACGCGCGATCAGAGCGCACACCGCCTCCGCGATCCGCAGCCGCCGCTCCTCGTAGTCGACCTGCTTGGGCACGCGCCGCTCCTCCCCGACCCCACTTTTCCGATGCACTTGCATCATAACCGCCGACCCTGCACGATGTGATGCGATCGCATCGAAAAGAACGTTCGAAGGGACCCCGCCATGCCGAAGGAGCAGCTCAACACCTCGGAGACCAACTCAGGCCAGGGCCTGCTCTGGCTGTTCGGCGCCATCCTGTCCATCCAGGGCTTCGGCTCCGCCATCACGGAGGCCGGCTGGAACACGAGCTTCGGTGTCGCGGGCCTCCTACGGGCAGCGCACGTCCCTGAGTGGGGAACGCTCCTGGTCGGCTGCGCGGGCGCGGCCCTACTGGCGACGGCGGCGCGACGCCGCTACACGAAGAGCCGGGCCGGTCGGCGTCCTTGAGGGGCTCGGCAGGCATGCCAAAAGCGGGCCCAGAGAGCTGTTGAGAGACGTCTTACCTCGCTACGACCAGAACTCGTCATAGGCCTCCTGATCCGACCACAAGTCCCAGCCCTCAGTGATCCTGCCGTCTCGGATGTGGAAGACGATCGCGTAGTCCATGTCGAGCTCCTTGCCTTGACGCGAGGCCGTGGCGTGGAGCAGGGCGACCGTGTGCCTGTCGTTGGCGAGCACATCGTGGAGTTGCGGACGGTACGTGCCCCCGGACATCTGGAATTCCCGTTGAAACAGAGCGAACGCGGCCTCACGGCCACGGAAGTCACCCGCCAGGGGGCCCTGGCCCGGGTTGTGCCACACCACATCGGGGTGGAATACCTCCGCCAGCGCCTCCAGGTCGCCAGCCGCGAAGGCGGCCATGGCCCGTTGAAACACAGCGATGTTCGGGTGATCAGTCATCAGAGCCTCCCTGATTGGGTCGCAGCGGAAGCCATGACGAGCAGAGGGCCATGCCTCTGCTCGTCATGTACCGACGGCTACGGGGTCACCAGGTTGAAGACCGGGTAGATCTTCGGCTCCACCTCCGGAGCGCCGGCCTCCCGCAAGAGCGGCAGGACGACTTCACTGAACCGGCGGAATGCCTCCTCGGACTCCCAGACGTCGGCGACGTACCAGCCATCGGGGGTGGGGGCGGAGGTGTGCGAGATGAGGCCGGGTACGGGCCAGTCCGCGGGCTTCTTGACCAGGCCGCGGTCGCGGTTCACCTTGTTGGAGACCTGTTCGTACTGGGCCTGGGTCATGCCGGGTTGGTCGAAGATCGCGATGATCGCCACGTTGGGCTCCCTTGCGTGCAAGTGTGCAGAATCAAGCCCAGCCGACCATCTCGGGCAGCCGACCGCACCTCCGACTGCGCCGTACGGACGGCCACCTCGAAGCCGTCCCGCCGCTCAAGCCCTTTTAGGGTCCGCGCGCCGCCCTTTCGTCACCCAGTACCCGCGCATTTCGTCGCTGACCCGGTGACGGGGTCGGTGTCCGCGACACCCGAGGCTTCCCATCCTGTTGAGGGGGGTGTTCGAAGTTCGCAAAGCGCGCCGGACTCACCCAGCGTGCGTTTCGAGATCACGCACGTGTCTCCTTCGCCAAGGTCGCCGAGTACCAGAAGCGGGGTGCCGTCCACTTCCACGCGGTCATCCGCCTCGATGGCCCGGAGGGCGGCGACACGGCCCCTCCGGCCTGGGCGTCCGCCGAGCTGCTGACCGACGCGATCCATGCCGCAGTCACCGCCACACGCGTCAACGGACCGGACGTCGACGGCCGTGCCCACACCTTCACCTTCGGCCGCCAACTCGACGTGCGCACCATCCGCTCCGCCGACTTCGACGGCGGCCAGGAGCTGACCGAACGGGCCGTGGCGGCGTACATCGCCAAGTACGCCACCAAGGGCGCCGAGACAGCGGCCGGCACCCTGGACCGGCCGATCCGCTTCCTCGCCGAGCTGGCACAGGCCCGGATCACCGACCACGCCCGGCGCATGATCCGGACGGCCTGGACCCTCGGCACCCGCAAGGATCTCGAACACCTCCGCCTGCGCGCCTGGGCCCACATGCTCGGCTTCCGCGGCCACTTCTCCAGGTTTTTTCCTACGTGGGTGGGTACCGGCGTGCCCGTGGTCGCCGCCTCGTGGGTCTGTTCGCCGCCATGTACTTCGGCGGTCTCCGGCCGGCGGAAGCGGTCGGCCTTGCCGAGACGGACCTGAACCTTCCCGAGGGAGGCTGGGGCTCGGCGCTGTCGACGTGGCTCAACGCCGGTGTCGACCCGACCGAGGTGGCCGAGCGTGCCGGCAACAGTGTTGAGGTCCTGCTGACCCGCTACGCGAAGTGCCTCGACGGACAGCAGGACGTCGCCAACCGGCGTATCGAGGACCTGCTTCGCGAGTACGAGTGACCCCGCCTGACCGTGTCCGAGGCCCCTGGCGTCCACCAGGGGCCTCGGTGTCTTCCAGGTGTGCTCGCTCAGAACGCTGGTTCCACGGTGTCCTCGGTGGGCAGTTGCTGTGCGCGGGTGCCGAAGGGGTTGTCGATGACATACCGCCAACGGCCGTCCGGACCCCGCCGGGCGACGTCGGTGGCAGTGCCCTCGACGTGCACAGCCCGTCCCTCCCGGTCGGTCCCGTCGATGGCCCAGTCGACTATCAGCAGCGCCAGGTCTCCGTTGCGGTACACGTGCCGCGGACGGACCGAGATGGGGACTCCGAGCTTTTGCAGGCGGCCGTTGGCGGCGTGCAGGTCCGGGCCGGTAACCGGCGTTCCCGGCTGCGGGACCAACACCGCCGCGTCCTCGTAGACCTGCGCCAACGCGGTGGCGTCGCCGCTGTTGAATCGCTCGGCGAACACCGCGGGCACCTCTTCGGGCCGATCGGCCAAGGCTCGCATGATCGACAGACGTCCTTCCGGGGCGGGAGAATCGAAGTGCCCCACACGTTAGGAGGCGGTCTCGTGACTCACCGAACGGTTGGTCACCCGGCAGGGCTCCCCGACGACCCGCGCGCGAACGTCACCGCACCAACCCCCGAGTGCCCGGTGGAGATCACGCTGGCGGCCCTGCACGGCCGCTGGACGACGCTGGTGGTTCGCGAACTGCTACGTGGTGACCGCTCCTACAGCGAGCTGCGCGCGGCCCTGCCCATGTTGTCGGACAAGGTGCTGTCCGACCGGTTGGCGCAGCTCGGCGAGGCCGGAGTCGTCGAGCGCGACCGTCGACCGGGCTGGCCGCCGCGAGTGCGCTACGCGCTAACCCCGAGTGGACACCGCCTCGGCCCTGTCCTACAGGCTCTGTGGGACTGGGGGGCGGAGGCCTCAGCGCGAGACAGCGGGGCTGAGGCTGGCTGTGCGACAAGCTCTCTTCGCTGATCGGCCGATCCAGCCGTCTCACCTGCGGCGATGCCCCAAGATCCCGTACACGCCTCGTCCACAGCCCCCGACATACAGCCGCTCCAAGCGGCACACGCCTGCACATACGCGAAGACCCCGTCCCAGCGAAAGCGCTGATGGCGGGGTCTTTGGGCACCTCATACAGGGTGCCCCCGGCAGGATTCGAACCTGCGCACACGGCTCCGGAGGCCGTTGCTCTATCCCCTGAGCTACGGGGGCGTGTCGGTCGCGTTGCTCGCGGCGACGGGTAGAACACTACCAGCTCCCTCGGGGTGGTCATGAACGAGTTTCCGCTGTCGGGGGCGGGGTTGCGGGTCGCCCGGTCGGGGTGGAAGTGGGGAAAACCCGGACGCGGTGGCCGGGGTCGACCTACTCTCGAGTTGTGCCAGGCGCGTCGGGCCGGGTGCTTGTTGTGGACGACAACAAGGTCATCCGGCAGTTGATCAGGGTCAACCTCGAGCTGGAGGGGCTGGAGGTCGTGACCGCGGCCGATGGTGCCGAATGTCTTGATGTCGTTCATCAGGTGCGGCCCGATGCAGTGACCCTCGACGTCGTCATGCCCCGGCTGGACGGGATCCGGACCGCCGCTCGCCTGCGAGCCGATCCGCGTACCCGTGACGTGCCCCTCGCCATCATCAGTGCCTGTACCCAGTACGAGGTCGAGGCCGGGCTGGAGGTGGGCGTCGACGCCTTCCTCGCCAAGCCGTTCGAGCCGGCCGAACTCGTCGGGATGGTGCGGCAGTTGATCGAGCGGGAGCGGAGCGGGGGCAGGCCGGGAGGCGGTGACGGCCACAGCGGCGGTGGAGCGCCCGCTTACGGGTCCGTCCTCGGTGCGGGGGAGGCCGAACGGGCCGGGAGCGCCGGCGGGTGATCCATCGGCCGCACAGGGAGTGCCTGCCCATGGATGTGGACGGCAGCTGCGCACGGCTCCGTGGGCGAGGCGGCGGCATCGCCCCGCGTCCACATCGCGGACCCTCCTCGAAACCGGCTCGCTTCTGCACCCCCCTCCTCCCATACGCTTGTCCCCGTGACCCCCGTCGAGCTCTCCCGCACCGTGCTGCACGCCGTGCGCCGCGCTGTCGACGACGGTGAGCTCAGCGTGACCGTGCCGGAGCGGACCGTCATCACTCCGCCGGGGCCCGGGGGGTGTGGCGACTACGCCAGCAGCATCGCCCTCCAGCTGGCCGGCGCGGCAGGGCAGCCGCCGCTGCGCGTGGCCGAGATCCTCAGGGCGCGGCTGGCCGGTGAGGCCTTCATCGACGATGTCGTCGTCACGGGGCCCGGATTTCTCAACTTCAGCCTGGAACGCGACGCCTCCGCACTCCTCGTCGAGGAGATCCTGCGGCGCGGGCAGCGGTACGGCCACGCCGAGGGGGCCGGCGGGACCGTCGTGCGGCTCCGGTGCCCGGCAGAGGTCCGTGCCGTCGTCGTCGCGGATGCCCTGGCCCGCGTGCTGCGCAGCCAGGGCGACGTCGTACGCGTCACGTGCGACGGCCGGCTCGCGCCGGAGTGGGAGACCGTCCTCGGAGTGGGCGGCGGTCATTCGGGCAGTAACCCCGGCGGCCGCCCCGGAAGCCTCTCCGCAGGCCCAGCCCCCCACTCGCTCCCCGACGTCGACATCACGATCCACCCCGCCCCCGCCGACCCCCTGCCCCTCGGCCGTGACGCCGCCCGCTGGGCACTGCTGTACCCGGCCGCCCACGACCGGCCGCGGATTCCCGGCGATCATCTGGTCCAGCGGGAGGCCAACCCTCTCTTCCGCGTCCGGTACGCCCACGCCCGCACCCGGGCGCTCCTGCGCAACGCCGCCGACCTGGGCTTCCATCCCGAGCCCGGCCCCGTGAGCGATGCGGAGGCACTGCTCGCCGCACTCGGCGACCACCCCCGCATCCTCGCCGTCACCGCCACCCACCGCGGTCCCGACCGCCTGGCCCGGCATCTCGTCACCGTCGCCGATGCCGCGCTGCCCCTGCTCCCCGCCGTGCTGCCCCTCGGCGACGAGAAACCCTCGGCCGCCCACCGTGCCCGGCTCGCCCTCGCCGAAGCCGCCGGGACGGTGCTGGCCGGTGGCCTGTCCCTGCTCGGCATCGACGCACCCGACCACCTCTGAGAGACGCATACCGATCATGAGCCGTTCCGCCCACCCCGCCGGGCCCCGTCACGCCGACGTCCTTCCCGAGGGCCACTACTCGGCCCCGCCCGCCGACCTCAACGTCCTGGACCCCAAGGTCTGGGCGCAGACCGTGACGCGTGACGAGCATGGTGTCGCCACCGTCGGGGGGATCCCCGTCACGCGGCTCGCCGAGGAGTTCGGCACCCCGGCCTACTTCCTCGACGAGGCCGACTTCCGGGCCCGCGCGCGGGCCTGGCGCACCGCGTTCGGGACCGGCGCCGACGTCTTCTACGCCGGCAAGGCGTTCCTGTCCCGTGCCGTCGTGCGCTGGCTGCACGAGGAAGGGCTGAACGTCGACGTCTGTTCCGGCGGCGAGCTGACCACCGCCCTGTCCGCCGGCATGCCCCGCCGAGCGCATCGCCTTCCACGGCAACAACAAGTCCGTCGACGAGATCACCCGGGCGATCGAGGCCGGCGTGGGGCACATCGTGCTCGACTCCTTCCAGGAGATCGCCCGCGTCGCCCACATCGCGCAGAGCCTCGGCACGCGGCAGAAGGTCCTGATCCGGATCACCGTCGGCGTCGAGGCCCACACCCACGAGTTCATCGCCACGGCCCACGAGGACCAGAAGTTCGGCATCCCGCTGGCCGGCGGGCAGGCCGCCGAGGCCGTACGCCGTGCCCTCCAGCTCGACGGGCTCGAAGTCGTCGGCATCCACAGCCACATCGGCTCGCAGATCTTCGACATGTCCGGGTTCGAGGTCGCCGCCCACCGGGTCGTCTCGCTGCTCAAGGACGTCCGCGACGAGCACGGCGTCGAGCTGCCCGAGATCGACCTCGGCGGCGGGCTCGGCATCGCGTACACGAGTGACGACGACCCGCGCGAGCCGCACGAGATCGCCAAGGCGCTCACCGAGATCGTCAGCCGGGAGTGCGAGGCCGCCCGGCTGCGCACGCCGCGCATCTCCGTCGAGCCGGGCCGCGCCATCGTCGGCCCGACCGCCTTCACGCTCTACGAGGTCGGCACCATCAAGCCGCTCGACGGGCTGCGGACGTACGTCTCCGTCGACGGCGGCATGTCGGACAACATCCGCACCGCGCTGTACGACGCCGAGTACAGCGTCGCGCTGGTCTCCCGCACCTCCGACGCCGAGCCGATGCTCGCCCGGGTCGTCGGCAAGCACTGCGAGAGCGGGGACATCGTGGTCAGGGACGCGTTCCTGCCGGCCGACCTGGCACCGGGTGACCTCATCGCCGTACCGGCCACGGGCGCCTACTGCCGGTCCATGGCCAGCAACTACAACCACCTGCTGCGTCCGCCCGTGGTCAGCGTGCGGGACGGCGAGGCCCGGGTGATCGTCCGCCGCGAGACGGAGGAGGACCTGCTGCGTCTCGACGTCGGCTGAGCGAGAAGCCGAGGGCACGGGGCGGAAGATCTCCTGTCTTCCGCCCCCGTACACATGAAATAGACATCTCACGATCCGGACCGGGGGCAGAAACTCCCGTCCGGTGAGTGAGACTGGTTCCACCGTAGAAGGTCATGAGGAGACGAGGTCGGATGATGCGTACGCGTCCGCTGAAAGTGGCGCTGCTGGGCTGTGGAGTGGTCGGCTCAGAGGTGGCGCGCATCATGACGACGCACGCCGACGACCTCACGGCCCGGATCGGGGCGCCGGTGGAGCTGGCGGGCGTGGCCGTGCGGCGGCCCGACCGGGTCAGGGAGGGCATCGACCCGGCCCTCGTCACCACCGACGCCACCGCCCTCGTCAAACGCGGCGACATCGACGTCGTCGTGGAGGTGATCGGCGGCATCGAGCCCGCGCGGACCCTCATCACCACCGCCTTCGAGCACGGCGCCTCCGTCGTCTCCGCCAACAAGGCGCTGCTCGCCCAGGACGGGGCGGCCCTGCACGCCGCCGCCGAGGAGCACGACAAGGACCTCTACTACGAGGCCGCCGTCGCCGGTGCCATCCCGCTGATCCGGCCGCTGCGCGAGTCCCTCGCCGGCGACAAGATCAACCGGGTGATGGGCATCGTCAACGGCACGACCAACTTCATCCTCGACAAGATGGACTCGACGGGCGCCGGCTACCAGGAGGCCCTCGACGAGGCCACCGCCCTGGGGTACGCGGAGGCCGACCCGACCGCCGACGTCGAGGGCTTCGACGCCGCCGCCAAGGCCGCCATCCTCGCCGGTATCTCGTTCCACACGCGCGTGCGTCTCGACGACGTCTACCGCGAGGGCATGACCGAGGTGACGGCGGCCGACTTCGCCTCCGCGAAGGAGATGGGCTGCACCATCAAGCTGCTCGCCATCTGCGAGCGGGCCGCGGACGGGGCGTCCGTCACCGCGCGCGTGCATCCCGCGATGATCCCGCTGAACCACCCGCTGGCCTCCGTGCGCGGCGCCTACAACGCCGTGTTCGTCGAGTCCGACGCCGCCGGGCAGCTCATGTTCTACGGCCCCGGAGCAGGCGGTTCCCCCACGGCCTCGGCCGTGCTCGGCGACCTCGTCGCCGTCTGCCGCAACCGGATCGGCGGCGCGACCGGACCGGGTGAGTCCGCCTACGCCGCCCTGCCGGTGTCGCCGATGGGCGACGTGGTCACGCGCTACCACATCAGCCTCGATGTGGCCGACAAACCGGGCGTTCTCGCCCAGGTGGCGACCGTCTTCGCCGAGCACGGAGTCTCGATCGATACGGTTCGCCAATCGGGGAAGGACGGCGAGGCGTCCCTCGTCGTCGTCACGCACCGTGCGTCCGACGCCGCCCTCACCGGGACCGTCGAGGCGTTGCGCAAGCTCGACACCGTGCGTGGTGTCGCCAGCATCATGCGGGTTGAAGGAGAGTAACCAGCAATGACCCACCAGTGGCGCGGAATCATCGAGGAGTACCGGGACCGGCTTCCGGTATCCGACACCACGCCGGTCGTGACGCTCCGTGAGGGCGGCACGCCGCTCGTGCCCGCGCAGGTGCTCTCCGAGCGCACGGGCTGCGAGGTCCACCTCAAGGTGGAGGGCGCGAATCCGACCGGGTCCTTCAAGGACCGCGGTATGACCATGGCCATCACGCGGGCCAAGGAGGAGGGCGCGCAGGCCGTCATCTGCGCCTCCACCGGCAACACGTCGGCCTCCGCCGCCGCGTACGCCGTGCGGGCCGGGATGGTCTGCGCCGTGCTCGTGCCGCAGGGCAAGATCGCGCTCGGCAAGATGGGCCAGGCCCTCGTGCACGGTGCGAAGATCCTCCAGGTCGACGGCAACTTCGACGACTGCCTCACGCTCGCGCGCGGCCTGAGCGACAACTACCCCGTGGCGCTGGTCAATTCGGTCAACCCGGTACGTATCGAGGGTCAGAAGACGGCCGCGTTCGAGATCGTGGACATGCTGGGCGACGCGCCCGACATCCACGTCCTGCCGGTGGGCAACGCGGGCAACATCACGGCCTATTGGAAGGGCTACCAGGAGTACGCCGCCGACGGCATCGCCACCCGGGCCCCCCGGATGTGGGGCTTCCAGGCCTCCGGCAGCGCCCCGATCGTGCGCGGCGAGGTCGTCAAGGACCCGTCGACCATCGCCACCGCCATCCGCATCGGCAACCCGGCCTCCTGGCAGTACGCGCTCGCCGCGCGGGACGAGTCGGGCGGCGTCATCGACGAGGTGACGGACCGTGAGATCCTGCGCGCCTACCGGCTGTTGGCCTCGCAGGAGGGTGTCTTCGTCGAGCCGGCGTCCGCCGCGTCCGTCGCCGGTCTGCTGAAGGCCGCCGAGCAGGGCAAGGTCGACCCGGGGCAGCGGATCGTGTGCACCGTCACGGGCAACGGCCTGAAGGACCCCGACTGGGCCGTCGCCGGCGCCCCGCAGCCGGTCACCGTCCCCGTCGACTCGGCGGCCGCCGCGGAGCGCCTCGGCCTGGTCTGACGTGCGCCGACGCGCCGGGCGCCGGTGTAACGCCCGACACGGTCGGGAGTAAGACGGCGCTTGCCCGGGGAGGCTCCCTACGGGGGGTGCACAGGGGGCTTACGACACGCATCGTGCGCCTCCTGTGCGCCCTATGTCGCCACAGAACCTTCCTTCGATAGGCTGTACTGAACCCGCCCGCCGCATATGCCGCGGAGCCGCGCCATCTCCGCGGCCCCCAGGGTTCTCGTACACCATCGAATGTCCGTCCCACGTCATTCGACCATCACGCAGCTCAAGGAGAGTCATCGAGCGATGGCCGGTCCAGCGTTCCGCGCCGCCGCCGTCCGGGTGCGCGTCCCCGCCACCAGCGCCAACCTCGGCCCGGGCTTCGACGCCCTCGGCCTCGCGCTGGGGTTGTACGACGACGTGGTCGTCCGGGTGGCCGACTCCGGGCTGCACATCGACATCGCGGGTGAGGGCAGCGAGACACTCCCGCGCGACGAGCGGCACCTTCTCGTACGTTCCCTGCGCACCGCCTTCGATCTGCTGGGCGGGCAGCCGCGCGGCCTGGAGATCGTCTGCGCCAACCGCATTCCGCACGGCCGGGGCCTGGGCTCCTCCTCGGCCGCCATCTGCGCCGGCATCGTCGCCGCCCGCGCCGTGACCATAGGCGCCGAGGCCAAGCTCGACGACACGGCGCTGCTGGAGCTCGCCACCGAGATCGAGGGCCACCCCGACAACGTCGCCGCGTGTCTGCTGGGCGGCTTCACGCTGTCCTGGATGGAGGGCGGCGCGGCCCGGGCGATCAGGATGGAGCCCGCCGATTCCATCGTTCCGGTGGTTTTCGTACCCGGAAAGCCGGTACTCACCGAAACCGCGCGCGGCCTGCTCCCGCGCACCGTGCCGCACGTCGACGCCGCCACCAACGCGGGCCGGGCCGCCCTGCTCGTCGAGGCCATGACGCGGCGCCCCGAGCTGCTGCTGCCCGCCACCGAGGACCGCCTGCACCAGGAGTACCGCGCCCCGGCCATGCCCGAGAGCGCGGCGCTGGTGGAGCGGCTGCGGGCCGAGGGCGTCCCCGCGGTGATCTCCGGCGCCGGCCCTACGGTCATGGCGCTGGCCGACGCGGGCACCGCCGACAAGGTCGAGGCCCTGGCGGGCGCGGACTGGGCCGCCAACCGGCTGAGCCTCGATCCGCAGGGCGCGATCGTGCTGCCGCTCGCGACCTCCAGTGACATCTGAAAGCGCACGGTTGCCGGATTTCGAGAGGGGGAATGTTTGTTGGATCCGGTAGTGTTAACCTCAAGTCTGCACCCGACCCCACCATGGCGAGGTGCCTCGTGTCCCCGTCCGGGACAGACATTCTTCCGGGAGCCCCCCAAGCCGCACTGTGTTCCGTACGTCGGTCCCTACGCCGTACAAGGACACTGAGCGGGGCGCAGGGCACGCTCCGGAACCGGTGCGACCACGCCGCGTGACACTGACACTGGGTGCCACGGCATATGGAAGCGCCATCACCAGATTCCTCCGCCGCTGAGGCGGACCACCGCCCCGGCACGGTTCACACCACACGGACCGAAGCCGGACAGCACAACCGGTCGCCGAGCCAGACAGGCCGACGTCCGCTCCAGGGAAGGACCCTTCGTGAGCGACACCACCGATCTGATGGGCGCACGTGTCGAGGAGACCGCTGCCGCGCCCGCCACGGACGCCTCCGCGCCTGCCACCGGTGCCGGCTCCCGGCGGCGCCGCGGTACCGGCCTCGAAGGCATGGTGCTGGCCGAGCTGCAACAGGTCGCATCCGGCCTCGGT
Source organism: Streptomyces africanus (assembly GCF_030816955.1). Lineage (NCBI taxonomy): Bacteria > Bacillati > Actinomycetota > Actinomycetes > Kitasatosporales > Streptomycetaceae > Streptomyces > Streptomyces africanus. The sequence continues at coordinate 5,957,823 of NZ_JAUSYP010000001.1, forward strand.
ATCAGGGGCACGGCGCGTATGCGCAAGAGCCAGCTGATCGAGGTCATCAAGGAGGCGCAGGCGTCCGGCGGCGCCGCCCCGGCCGCGAAGGCCGAGGCCCCCGCCGAGACCAAGCCGAAGCGCCGCGCCACCTCCCGGAGCCGTACGGGGGACAACGCCGAGAAGGCGGAGAAGAAGGCGGACGCCAAGCAGGCCCCCGAGGCCCCCGCCGAGAAGGCCGACAAGGCCCAGAAGGCCGTGGCCCAGCAGCAGATCGATATTCCCGGTCAGCCGGCTGGGGGCCCCTCCCGCGCGAGCGAAGCCGAGCGTGGGGGAGATGACGCGCCCTCCGAGCGCCGCCGTCGCCGGGCCACCGCCGACGCCGGTGCGCCGGCCGCCGCCGCTCCCGAGACGGTCGCCGCCGAGGCGAAGAACGAGTCCAAGGGCGAGTCGCAGCCGCAGCAGCAGCCGCAGCAGCAGTCCCAGAACGACGCCAGGTCCGACGGGGGCGAGGGCGGCGAGGGCCGTCGTCGCGACCGCCGGGACCGCGGCCGGGACAGGGACCGCGACGGCGGCCGTGACCGCGACCGCCGGGGCAACAAGGGCGACGACCAGCAGGGCGGCCAGCGCGGCCAGCAGAACCAGCAGCAGGGCGGCGGCCGCCAGGACCGTGACCGTCAGCGGGCCGATGAGGACGGGGACGACTTCGAGGGCGGCCGGCGTGGCCGTCGCGGGCGTTACCGCGACCGCCGTGGCCGCCGTGGCCGTGACGACATCGCCTCCGAGCCGCAGATCGCCGAGGACGACGTCCTGATCCCCGTCGCGGGCATCCTGGACATCCTCGACAACTACGCCTTCATCCGCACGTCCGGCTACCTGCCCGGCCCGAACGACGTGTACGTCTCCCTCGCCCAGGTCCGCAAGAACGGCCTGCGCAAGGGCGACCACATCACCGGTGCGGTCCGTCAGCCGAAGGAAGGCGAGCGCCGCGAGAAGTTCAACGCGCTGGTGCGCCTGGACTCGGTCAACGGCATGGCGCCCGAACACGGCCGTGGCCGCCCGGAGTTCAACAAGCTCACCCCGCTGTACCCGCAGGACCGCCTCCGTCTGGAGACGGACCCGGGCGTCCTCACCACCCGCATCATCGACCTGGTCTCGCCCATCGGTAAGGGCCAGCGCGGTCTGATCGTGGCCCCGCCGAAGACCGGCAAGACCATGATCATGCAGGCGATCGCCAACGCGATCACGCACAACAACCCCGAGTGCCACCTGATGGTCGTCCTCGTCGACGAGCGTCCGGAAGAGGTCACCGACATGCAGCGGTCGGTCAAGGGCGAGGTCATCTCCTCGACCTTCGACCGCCCGGCCGAGGACCACACGACGGTCGCGGAGCTCGCCATCGAGCGCGCCAAGCGGCTGGTCGAGCTGGGTCACGACGTGGTCGTCCTGCTGGACTCCATCACGCGTCTGGGCCGTGCGTACAACCTCGCCGCCCCGGCCTCCGGCCGCATCCTCTCCGGTGGTGTCGACTCGACGGCGCTGTACCCGCCGAAGCGCTTCTTCGGTGCCGCGCGGAACATCGAGGACGGTGGCTCGCTCACCATCCTGGCGACGGCTCTCGTCGACACCGGCTCCCGCATGGACGAGGTGATCTTCGAGGAGTTCAAGGGCACCGGCAACGCGGAGCTCAAGCTCGACCGGAAGCTCGCCGACAAGCGCATCTTCCCGGCGGTGGACGTCGACGCGTCCGGCACGCGTAAGGAAGAGATCCTGCTCGCCAGCGACGAGCTCTCCATCGTCTGGAAGCTGCGCCGGGTGCTGCACGCCCTCGACCAGCAGCAGGCCGTCGAGCTGCTCCTCGACAAGATGAAGCAGACGAAGTCGAACGCCGAGTTCCTGATGCAGATCCAGAAGACCACTCCGACGCCGGGCAACGGCGACTGAGGTAAGCACTGCGTAAGAGGGCCGCCCCCGGAAACGGGGGCGGCCCTTTGTGCTGTTCGTGTGCGGGTAGGATCACGCTCTCTTCGAACATGTGATCCCGAGGGGGGACATTCGTGGGTAGAACCATGCCTGGGGGCGGTCGGCACAGACGCCGGATACGCATCGCCCTTCCCGTCGCCGCGGCCGGTGTGGCCGCCGCAGTGGCCGCCGCGCTGCTGACGACGTCCGCCGGCGCGGCCACCGCACTGCCGCAGCCGACGGTCAAGCCCGCCACCACCTCGCCGTCGCTCGCCGAGCTGGAGAAGCGCGTCGCGGGCGCCATGGCCGGCGACGACGTCGCGGGCAGGACGAGCAAGGCGTCGCTGAGCGCGAGCACCGACACGAGCCCTTCCGCCATCGACCCGAAGATCATCGGTGGCAGCGAGACGACCATCACCTCGGCCCCGTGGATGGCGCAGCTCCACTACTACGACGACCGGGGCACCTCGACCACCAGCGACGACATCGGCTTCTTCTGCGGCGGCGCCGTCGTCGCGCCGACGAAGATCCTCACCGCCTCGCACTGCGTCAAGGGCTACGACTGGCACGCCAACGGCGCCATCGTCACCGGCACCTCCCAGCTGCCCTCGGCCGACGGCACCGACCTGCACGGCGGCACCGTCACGGGCGTCTGGCGACAGTGGAACCACCCGTCGTACAACGCGACGACCATCGACAACGACATCGCGGTGCTCACCCTGCCCGTCCCGGTGAAGGCCACGCCGATCCGCATGACGACGTCCGGCGACACCACGTCGTACCAGGCCGGCACCAGCGCCAAGGTCTACGGCTGGGGCCGCACCAGCTCCACCAGCGACGACATCTCCGAGACGCTGAAGACGGCCACACTGCCCGTCCAGTCCGACACCACCTGCGCCGGCGCGTACGGCAGCGACTTCATCAAGGGCCACATGGTCTGCGCGGGCCAGCCCGCCACCGGCAGCGACACCGGCACCACCACCGCCTGCAACGGCGACTCCGGCGGCCCGCTGGTCGTGAACAACCGGATCGTCGGTGTCGTCTCCTGGGGCGTGACGGACTGCGTCGCCAAGGGCGCCTACAGCGTCTTCAGCAAGGTCAGCACCTACGTCGGCGCCGCCTACCCGCGCCTGGACGACACCAACATCAGCGGCGACCACAAGGCCGACCTGTGGGTGCGCAACGCGTCGACCAAGACGGGCTACTCCAAGGACTCCAAGGGCACGTCCTTCGCCGCCCGCGAGTCCTGGGGCAACTGGAACGGCTTCAACACCGTCCTCCAGACGGACTTCGACCGGGACGGCTACCAGGACCTGGTCTACCGGCGCAGCAGCGACGGCGACGTCTTCTGGACCCACTACGTGATCTCCACCGGCACCTGGTCCACCAAGCAGATCGCCGACAACTGGAAGACCCGCACCCGCATCATCACCCCCGGTGACGTCACCGGCGACTACCTGCCCGACCTGCTCTCGGTCGACTCGGCGGGCGTGATGTGGATCTACCCGGGCAAGGGCAACGGCACCTTCTCGCCCCGCGTCAAGGTGAGCTCCGGCTGGAACCAGTACAACTCCGTGCGCGGCCACGGCGACTTCACCGGGGACGGCAAGACCGACCTGATCGCCCGCAGCGCGTCGGGCAGCTACATGTACCTCTACAAGGGCACCGGCAAGGCCGGCTCGGGCGCCTTCTCGGCCCGGGTCAAGGTACGCACCTGGAGCGGCTACAACGCCTTCGACGCCACCGGTGACATCACCGGCGACGGCAAGGCCGACTTCCTGGCCCGCACACCCGGCGGGACGCTCTACCTGTACCCGGGCACCGGCAAGGCGACCAGCGAGATCTTCGCCACAAGGATCTCTGTCGGTACCGATTTCAAGCAGTACGACATCTTCGGCTGAAACCGCAGGTGAGCGAGGTACCCCTCGCCGACACGAACACACACTGTGCCCACCGCCCCACGCGGTGGGCACAGTCCGTTGTGCAACCCTTTCCCGAGTTTCTCCGTCTGACCAGGCGGAGTGACGATGGTGCCAGGAGGAAGTCCCCGACCGAGCACGCCTGGCACTGACCGCAGGGGGTAACCGACCGTAGACGAGCTGAGGAGCACATGTCTGCCGAGAGCACGCCGGGTCCGGGTATACCGGGCGATACCGGCATCACCGGGTCGCGCCACCGCGCCAAGGGCCGACGCCGCAAGCCACGTAAGCGCCACAAGGCCCTGATGGTGACGGCCTGGACCGCTGCGGGCATCGTCGCCGTGGGCGGCGCCGGGGCGGGGTACGTGTACTTCAAGCTCAACGGCAACCTCAAGAGCGTCGACATCGACCAGGCCCTCGGCACGGACCGGCCCAAGAAGGCCGACAACGGCTCGGAGAACATCCTCGTCCTCGGCTCCGACACCCGCGCCGGCGGCAACAAGAAGCTCGGCGGCGGCACCGACGACGGCAGCGCCCGCTCCGACACGGCGATGATCGTGCACGTCTACAAGGGCCACAAGAAGGCCAGCGTGGTCTCCATCCCGCGCGACACCCTCATCGACCGGCCCGCGTGCACGGACACCAAGGGCAAGGAGTACCCCGCCGCGAACGGCGTGATGTTCAACTCCGCGTACTCCACCGGCGGGGCCGCCTGCGCCGTGAAGACCGTCGAGTCGATCACCGACCTGCGCATGGACCACTACCTGGAGGTCGACTTCGCCGGCTTCCAGAAGCTCATCGACGACCTCGGCGGCGTCGAGATCACCACGACCAAGAACATCGACGACCCCGACAGCCACCTGAAGCTGAAGGCCGGCACCCACAGACTCGACGGCGAACAGGCCCTCGGCCTGGTCCGCACCCGGCACGGCGTCGGCGACGGCTCCGACCTCGGCCGCATCCAGCTCCAGCAGGCCTTCATCAAGGCCCTGGTCCACCAGGTCAAGGACGTCGGCGTCTTCACGAACCCGAAGAAGCTGCTCGACCTCGCGGAGACCGCGACCAAGACGGTGACGACCGACTCCGACCTCGGCTCGGTCGACAAGCTCGCGTCCTTCGCGGGCGGCCTCAAGGGCATCACCCCGTCCCACATGCACATGGTCACGATGCCGGTGGCCTACGACCCGGCCGACCCCAACCGGGTCCTGCTCCAGAAGAAGAAGGCCGACGAGATCTGGAAGGCCCTGGAGAACGACAAGCCGATCCCGAAGAGCGCGACGAAGGGCACGGCGACGGGTGAAGCCAAGGGCGTCGTGAGCGGCCAGTAAGGGACACGGGGAACAAACAACGGCAACCCCCGGTTTTGGGGGATGGCCCCAGTCCTGGCAGACTGGTACGTCGGCCCCGGTTCACGCTCCCGCACCCCGCGGCAGCGACCCGGCGCCCTCCCGAAACCTAGGAGACACCTTGAAGCGCGACATCCACCCCGCGTACGTCGAGACGCAGGTCAGCTGCACCTGCGGCGCGTCGTTCACCACCCGCAGCACCATCGAGTCCGGCGCGATCCGTGCCGATGTGTGCTCCGAGTGCCACCCGTTCTACACGGGCAAGCAGAAGATCCTCGACACCGGTGGCCGCGTGGCCCGCTTCGAGGCCCGCTTCGGCAAGGCCGCCGGCTCCAAGAAGTAGCGAGCCCCATTTCGCCGGTCCGCGGACGCGCCCCCTCACCGGGCGCTCCGGGACCGGCGTTTTTGGTCGCCCGCCCTTCACCCCCGTTTCTGCACAGGAGCCCAAGATGTTCGAGGCCGTCGAGGAACTCGTCGCCGAGCACGCCGACCTGGAGAAGAAGCTCGCCGACCCGTCGGTCCACGCCGACCAGGCCAACGCGCGCAAGATGAACAAGCGTTACGCCGAGCTCACCCCGATCGTCGCCACGTACCGCTCCTGGATGCAGACGGGCGACGACATCGAGACCGGGCGCGAGTACGCCGCCGTCGACCCCGACTTCGCCGCCGAGGTCAAGGAACTGGAGAAGCAGCGCGAGGAGCTGACGGAGAAGCTGCGCCTTCTCCTCGTCCCGCGCGACCCCAGCGACGACAAGGACGTCATCCTCGAGATCAAGGCGGGCGCGGGCGGCGACGAGTCGGCCCTGTTCGCCGGCGACCTGCTGCGCATGTACCTGCGGTACGCCGAGCGCGTCGGCTGGAAGACCGAGATCATCGACGCCACGGAGTCCGAGCTGGGCGGCTACAAGGACGTCCAGGTGGCCGTGAAGACCAAGGGCGGCCAGGGCGCCACGGAGCCCGGACAGGGCGTGTGGGCCCGCCTGAAGTACGAGGGCGGCGTGCACCGCGTGCAGCGCGTCCCCGCCACCGAGTCCCAGGGCCGTATCCACACCTCGGCCGCCGGTGTCCTCGTCACGCCCGAGGCCGAGGAGGTCGACGTCGAGATCAATCCGAACGACCTCCGCATCGACGTCTACCGCTCCTCCGGGCCGGGCGGGCAGTCCGTCAACACCACCGACTCCGCCGTGCGCATCACGCACGTCCCGACCGGAGTCGTCGCCTCCTGCCAGAACGAGAAGAGCCAGTTGCAGAACAAGGAGCAGGCACTGCGTATCCTGCGCTCCAGGCTGCTCGCCATGGCACAGGAGGAGGCGGAGAGGGAGGCCGCCGACGCCCGCCGCAGCCAGGTGCGTACCGTCGACCGCTCCGAGAAGATCCGTACGTACAACTACCCGGAGAACCGCATCTCGGACCACCGTGTCGGCTTCAAGGCGTACAACCTGGACCAGGTCCTGGACGGCGACCTCGACGCGGTGATCCAGGCCTGTGTCGACGCGGACTCGGCCGCCAAGCTGGCCGCCGCGTAAGGACACGTAGGAGTACCGAGCACCGGAGGACTTGCGTGCAGCAGTCATTTGGGGGGCGACCCCCAAGCCCCCGCAGCGTGCTGCTCGCGGAGGTGGCCCAGGCCACCCAGCGGCTCGCCGACGCCGGCGTGCCCTCGCCGCGCACCGACGCGGAGGAGCTCGCCGCGTTCGTGCACGGCGTCAAGCGCGGTGAGCTGCACTCCGTCAAGGACTCCGACTTCGACGCCCGCTACTGGGAGGTCATCGCCCGCCGCGAGGCCCGCGAGCCGCTCCAGCACATCACCGGGCGCGCCTACTTCCGGTACCTGGAACTCCAGGTCGGCCCCGGGGTGTTCGTGCCCCGGCCCGAGACGGAGTCCGTGGTCGGCTGGGCCATAGACGCCGTACGGGCCATGGACGTCGTCGAGCCGTGCATCGTCGATCTGTGCACCGGCTCCGGCGCCATCGCGCTCGCCCTCGCCCAGGAGGTGCCGCGCTCGCGCGTGCACGCCGTGGAGCTGTCCGAGGACGCCCTGAAGTGGACCCGCAAGAACGTGGAGGGATCCAGGGTCGAGCTGCGCCAGGGAGACGCCCTGACGGCCTTCCCGGACCTCGACGGCCAGGTCGACCTGGTCATCTCCAACCCGCCGTACATCCCGCTCACCGAGTGGGAGTACGTCGCCCCCGAGGCGCGGGACTACGACCCCGGCCTGGCCCTGTTCTCCGGCGAGGACGGCCTCGACCTCATCCGCGGCCTGGAGCGCACCGCGCACCGGCTGCTGCGCCCCGGCGGCGTCGTGGTCGTGGAGCACGCCGACACCCAGGGCGGCCAGGTGCCGTGGATCTTCGCCGAGGACCGCGGCTGGACCGACGCCGCCGACCACCCGGACCTGAACAACCGCCCGCGTTTCGCCACGGCCCGCAAGGCGCTGCCGTGAGCGCGCGTTCTTCGCAGTCTTCATCCCAGCAGCACGTGTACGAGGAGGCCAGCTAAAGATGGCACGGCGATACGACACCAACGACGCGACCGACCGTGTGACCGGTCTGCGTGAGGCAGCGTCCGCCGTCCGCCGTGGCGAGCTCGTGGTGCTGCCGACGGACACGGTGTACGGCATCGGCGCCGACGCGTTCTCCTCGGAGGCGGTCGCCGACCTGCTGGAGGCCAAGGGCCGGGGCCGCAACATGCCCACCCCCGTCCTCATCGGCTCCCCGAACACGCTGCACGGGCTCGTCACGGACTTCTCGGAGCTGGCCTGGGAGCTGGTCGACGCCTTCTGGCCGGGCGCGCTGACCCTCGTCGCCAAGCACCAGCCGTCCCTCCAGTGGGACCTGGGCGACACCCGGGGCACGGTCGCCGTGCGCATGCCGCTGCACCCCGTCGCCATCGAGCTGCTGACGGAGGTGGGCCCGATGGCCGTCTCCTCCGCCAACCTGACCGGTCACCCGGCGCCGGAGGACTGCGACGCCGCGCAGGAGATGCTCGGCGACTCCGTCTCCGTCTACCTCGACGGCGGCCCGACCCCCGGCAACGTCCCGTCGTCGATCGTCGACGTGACCCGTGAGGTGCCGCTGCTGCTGCGCGCCGGCGCGCTCTCCGCGGAAGAGCTGCGAAAGGTCGTACCCGACCTCGAGGTGGCGAATTGACGGCCCCTGGAGCGGGGCGTGGCATAGGCAACGGGGAAAGCGCGGCGGAGATCACGACGACGTTCGTGGGGCTTCCGCGCGACAGCTTCCGCATCCTCCACGTCAGCACCGGCAACGTGTGCCGCTCGCCCATCACCGAGCGGCTGACCCGCCATTTCGTGCGGGAGCGGCTCGGGATCCTGGGCGGCGGGCTGATCGTGGAGAGCGCGGGCACCTGGGGTCACGAGGGCGCCCCCATGGAGGCCAACGCGGAGACCGTGCTGGCCGACTTCGGCGCGGACGCCTCCGGCTTCACCGGGCGCGAACTCCTCGACGAGCACGTGATCCGCGCCGACCTGGTGCTGACCGCCACCCGCGACCACCGGGCGCAGGTCATCTCCATGGGGCACTCGGCGGGCCTGCGGACCTTCACGCTCAAGGAGTTCACCCGCCTGGTGAAGGCCATCGACCCGGCGACCCTGCCGCCCCTGGAGGAGGGCGTGGTCACGCGCGCGCGTGCCCTGGTGCGTGCCGCGGCGGCTCTACGCGGGTGGCTGCTGGCCCCGAACGCCGAGGCGGACGAGGTGTACGACCCGTACGGGGCGCCCCTGACGTTCTTCCGGTCCATCGGGGACGAGATACACCAGGCACTCGATCCGGTCGTCACGGCGCTCACGGGCGTCCCCGCAAAGACGTAACGACCGCGCGCCCCGGGGGCCCCGGGCCTACATTGGACGTACGTCACCGTCGACGCCGCCCGGAGCCCACCATGACGGTCACCCCTGCCATCGAGGCCGACCTCCTGCGCCGCCAGGACCCCGAACTCGCCGACATCCTGCTCGGCGAGCGGGAGCGGCAGGCGACCACGCTCCAGCTGATCGCCGCCGAGAACTTCAGCTCGCCGGCCGTCCTGGCCGCCCTCGGCTCGCCGCTCGCCAACAAGTACGCCGAGGGCTACCCGGGAGCGCGGCACCACGGCGGCTGCGAGTTCGCCGACGTCGCCGAACGCGTCGCCGTGGACCGGGCCAGGGCGCTGTTCGGCGCCGAGCACGCCAACGTCCAGTCCCACTCCGGCTCTTCGGCCGTCCTGGCCGCCTACGCCGCCCTGCTGCGTCCCGGCGACACCGTCCTCGCCCTCGGCCTGCCGTACGGGGGTCATCTCACGCACGGCTCGCCGGCGAACTTCTCCGGCCGCTGGTTCGACTTCGTCGGATACGGCGTGGAGGCCGAGTCCGGCCTGATGGACCACGACCAGGTGCGCACCCTGGCGCGCACGCGCCGGCCCAAGGCGATCGTGTGCGGTTCGATCGCCTACCCGCGGCACATCGACTACGCGTTCTTCCGCGAGGTCGCCGACGAGGTGGGCGCGTATCTCGTCGCGGACGCCGCGCATCCCATCGGGCTGGTCGCCGGGGGAGCGGCGCCGAACCCGGTGCCGTACGCGGACATCGTCTGTGCGACGACTCACAAGGTGCTGCGCGGCCCGCGCGGCGGCATGATCCTGTGCCGGGCGGAGCTGGCCGAGCGGGTCGACCGGGCCGTGTTCCCTTTCACACAGGGCGGCGCGCAGATGCACACCATCGCGGCCAAGGCGGTCGCGTTCGGGGAGGCGGCAACTCCGGCGTTCGCCGTGTACGCCCATCAGGTGGTCGCCAATGCGAGGGTTCTCGCGGCCCGGCTGGCCGCCGAGGGCCTGGTCGTCACCACGGGCGGCACGGACACCCATCTGATCACCGCCGACCCGGCGCCGCTCGGCGTCGACGGCCGCACCGCCCGGGGCCGTCTCGCCGCCGCCGGCCTGGTCATGGACTGCTGCGCGCTGCCGCACGGCGACGCCCGGGGACTCAGGCTGGGCACGGCCGCCGTCACCACGCAGGGCATGGGCGAGGCGGAGATGGCGCGGATCGCCAAGCTGCTCGCCGGGGTGCTCAGGGGCGTGACCGAGACCGCGAGGGCCCGTGAAGAAGTGCGGGAGCTGGCCGGTGGATTTCCGCCGTATCCGGCTTGAGTCGGGGTAAGCGCACCAGGGTGCACAGCTACTCGTGCAACCATCGTCGCTACCCGGAAGTCCCCACCCATATGCGCGCATCGCTAGGGTGTGGGGCTGAGATGGCCAGCGAAACCTGTGGGGAAGCCCGTGCGTGAATACCTGCTGACGCTCTGCGTCACGGCCGCGGTGACGTATCTGCTGACAGGGCCGGTACGGAAGTTCGCGATCGTGGCCGGAGCGATGCCGGAGATCCGGGCACGTGACGTGCACCGGGAACCCACTCCGCGGCTCGGCGGGATCGCGATGTTCTTCGGCCTGTGCGCGGGCCTGCTGGTCGCCGACCACCTGACCAACCTCAACCAGGTCTTCCAGGCCTCGAACGAACCCCGGGCCCTGCTGTCCGGGGCGGCCCTGATCTGGCTGATCGGTGTGCTGGACGACAAGTTCGAGATCGACGCTCTGATCAAGCTGGGCGGCCAGATGATCGCCGCGGGCGTGATGGTCGTGCAGGGTCTGACGATCCTGTGGCTGCCGATCCCGGGCATCGGCTCGGTGGCGCTCACCCAGTGGCAGGGCACCCTGCTGACGGTGGCGCTGGTCGTCATCACGATCAACGCGGTCAACTTCGTCGACGGCCTGGACGGTCTCGCGGCCGGCATGGTCTGCATCGCGGCCACCGCGTTCTTCCTGTACGCCTACCGGATCTGGTACTCGTACGGCGTCGAGGCCGCCGCCCCCGCCACGCTCTTCTCGGCGATCCTGATGGGCATGTGCCTGGGCTTCCTGCCGCACAACATGCACCCGGCGCGGATCTTCATGGGCGACTCGGGGTCGATGCTGATCGGCCTGGTCCTGGCCGCGGGCGCGATCTCCGTCACGGGGCAGGTCGACCCGGACGCGCTCAACCTGTACGTCGGGTCGGAGAAGGAGGCCGTGCACCAGACGGTCCCCGTCTACATCCCGCTGCTGCTGCCGCTGACGATCATCGCGGTGCCGGCCGCCGACCTGATCCTGGCCATCGTGCGCCGCACCTGGCGCGGCCAGTCGCCGTTCGCCGCCGACCGCGGCCACCTGCACCACCGCCTGCTGGAGATCGGCCACTCGCACAGCCGGGCCGTGCTGATCATGTACTTCTGGTCGGCGCTGATCGCCTTCGGCGCGCTCGCCTACTCGGTCAACTCGGCGTCCATGTGGATCGTGCTCGGCGTCGTGTTCCTCAGCGCGATCGGCCTGGCCCTGCTCCTGCTGCCGCGCTTCACGCCGCGCACTCCGCGCTGGATGGAGCGCTTCGTGCCGCCGCGCTACCGCCGCCGCGGCGTCCCGGCCCTGGCGCCCGAGGCCTCGACGCCGGCGTCCATCACGGACCAGCCGTCCTCGCTCGCCCCCGGGAGCCGCGCCCCCGTCGTGTCCGGCGTCTCAGGAGTCAACGGAGCGACCGCCCTCGGCGCCCGCTCGCGTCCGGCGGACCGGCGCAAGGCCGGGACCAGGTAAGAGCCGGGACAAGGTAAGAATCTGACTAGAGCATTGCCAAGTCGTGGGGTTGTGATGGGGGAGCGAAGTGCCCCAATATCAGACAAGTCGGCGCTGTTCTTGCACAGACGCGCAGCTTCACTCTCATGTGTGACTGCACGCACACCCTCAGGTAAAGACTGCATCAAATAGTTTGTGATACGGTTCACGAGAACCCCCGGATAGAGCCGAAGGGCCGTAGTGCGACGGTCCATTGGTGTGAGGTCTCCACTCAGCCCGGGACTACGCTCGTCCATGACGACACCCCTGCCCCCTGCGAAAGCGGAGTTGCCGCCATGCCGTCCAATGACGCCCGGATGTTGGCCCAGGCCGCCGTGCCCACGGCTGCCGTCGGTGCTGTTGCCGCCGTCATCAGTGGCGTGGTCGCCGGTGGCAAGGGTGCGATCGGGGCGGTCGCCGCGACGCTCGTGGTGGTCCTTTTCATGGGGATCGGTCTCTACGTCCTGCAGCGCACTGCCAAATCGCTTCCGCACCTTTTCCAGGCGATGGGCCTGATGCTCTACGCGGCGCAGATTCTTTTGCTGTTCGTCTTCGTCGCCGCGTTCAAGAACACGACGCTGTTCGACCCCAAAGTCTTCGCCATCACGCTCGTCGCCGGCACCCTCGCGTGGATCGCCGCACAGGCGCGTGCCCACATGAAGGCCAAGATCCTTTACGTCGAGCCCGATTCGACGACGGGCGGGAAGCCCGAAAAGTCGGGGCACCCGTCGTGAGGGGTAGGGCCGGGATAAGCAGGCATGAGATCTCCTGCTATCGTCCGGTGCCAACTGCGGCATCGCGGGCGCGGGCATCCGAGCTGACGCCTGCTCTATCGCGAGGCGAGATGCCCCCCAGCCGCCCCCACATCCGTAACACCAGTCCCGTGCCGAACCGCGGCTCTGTGCCGCGCCGACACAACGAGGTTGCCGTACCCATGCGTCACGCCGAAGGAGCCCGCGGTGAGTGCTGACCAGACCCAGCTCGCCTTTGACTGGAGCTGTCGGATCATGTCCGACAACGGGTGTGGTTTTCCGGCTCCGGGCCTGCACTCGTTCCTCTTCAAGCCGATCGCCACGGTTGGAGGGTTCGAGTTCAACAAGGTGATGCTGCTCGCGGTCATCACCACCCTGCTTGTCGTCACGTTCTTCACGCTCGCCTTCGGCAAGGCGAAGGTGGTGCCGGGCAAGCTCCAGATGATCGGCGAGGCCGGCTACGACTTCGTACGCCGCGGCATCGTCTACGAGACCCTCGGCAAGAAGGAGGGCGAGAAGTTCGTCCCCCTCATGGTCTCGCTCTTCTTCTTCATCTGGATCATGAACATCTGGTCCGTGATCCCGCTGGCGCAGTTCCCGGTGTCGTCGATCATCGCCTACCCGATGGTGCTGGCCGCCATCGTCTACGTGGTGTGGGTCTCGCTGACCTTCAAGCGGCACGGTTTCGTCGGGTTCTTCAAGAACGTCACCGGCTACGACAAGGAACTCGGCCCGGTTCTCCCGCTCGTGATGGTCATCGAGTTCTTCTCGAACCTGCTCGTTCGCCCCTTCACGCACGCGGTCCGGCTCTTCGCCAACATGTTCGCCGGTCACCTGATGCTGGTGATGTTCACCGTCGCCTCCTGGTACCTGCTGAACAGCTGGATGATCCCGGCCGCCGGTGTCTCCTTCGTCATGACGATGGTCATGATCCTCTTCGAGCTCTTCGTGCAGGCCGTCCAGGCGTACGTGTTCGTCCTCCTGGCCTGCTCGTACATCCAGGGCGCTCTCGCCAAGCACCACTGAGCCCCACTCCCTCAAGCCCCTGATCGTCCGGTGGCCAACCCCCGCCGGTCCATGAAAAAGAAGGAAGATTCAGCATGGCTGCCCTTGAGACCCTCGCCGCTGTCGAAGGCAACATCGGTTCCATCGGCTACGGCCTCGCCGCCATCGGCCCCGGCGTCGGCGTCGGCATCATCTTCGGTAACGGCACCCAGGCCCTCGCCCGCCAGCCCGAGGCGGCCGGCCTGATCCGTGCCAACCAGATCCTCGGTTTCGCGTTCTGTGAGGCGCTCGCCCTCATCGGCATCGTCATGCCGTTCGTCTACGGATGATCGAGCCCTGACGAGCGAACCTGCCAACGAAAGGCACTGATGTGATCGCCAACCTGGTGCAGCTGGCGGCCGAGGAAGAGCAGAACCCGCTCGTTCCTCCGGGCCCCGAGCTGCTCGTCGGCACCATCGCCTTCGCCATCGTGTTCTTCTTCTTCTGGAAGAAGCTGCTTCCGAACATCAACAAGGTTCTGGAGGAGCGCCGCGCGGCGATCGAAGGCGGTATCGAAGAGGCCGAGACCATGAAGGTCGAGGCCCAGAGCGTCCTTGAGCAGTACAAGGCACAGCTCGCCGAGGCCCGGCACGAGGCCGCGCGTCTGCGCCAGGAGGCGCAGGAGCAGGGTGCCGCGCTCATCGCCGAGATGCGGGCCGAGGGCCAGCGTCAGCGCGAGGAGATCGTCGCCGCGGGTCACGCCCAGATCGAGGCCGACCGCAAGGCCGCGTCGTCCGCGCTCCGCCAGGACGTCGGCAAGCTCGCCACCGACCTGGCCGGCAAGCTCGTCGGCGAGTCCCTCGAGGACCACGCCCGCCAGAGCCGCGTGATCGACCGGTTCCTCGACGACCTCGAGGAGAAGGCCGAGGCCGGCCGATGAACGGAGCGAGCCGCGAGGCCCTGGCAGCCGCACGAGAGCGTCTCGACGCGCTGACGGACTCCACGTCCGTGGACGCCGGCGCGCTCGCCGACGAACTGGCCGCCGTCACCGCGCTGCTCGACCGCGAGGTGTCGCTGCGTCGGGTCCTCACCGACCCGGCGCAGGCCGGCGAGGCCAAGGCCGAACTGGCCCAGCGCCTCCTCGGCACCCAGGTCAGCGGCCCGGCCGCCGACCTGGTCGCCGGAATGGTGCGCTCCCGCTGGTCGCAGTCGCGCGACCTGGTGGACGCCCTGGAGGTACTGGCCAGCACCGCCGACCTCACCGCCGCGCAGAAGGTGGGCAAGCTCGACGACGTCGAGGACGAGCTGTTCCGGTTCGGCCGGATCGTCTCCGGCAGCACCGAGCTGCGCGCCGCGCTGACCGACCGCAGGGCCACCACCTCGGCCAAGGGCGAGCTGCTGCGCAGCCTGCTCGGCGGCCGGGCACAGGCGGCCACCGAGCGTCTGGTGACGCGCCTTGTGGCCGCGCCGCGGGGACGTAGCCTGGAGTCGGGACTGGAGTCCCTGTCCAAGCTCGCCGCCGAGCGCCGGGACCGCATGGTGGCCATCGTCACCTCGGCGGTACCGCTGAGCGACCCGCAGAAGCAGCGCCTGGGCGCCGCCCTCGCGAAGCTCTACGGCCGCAAGATGCACCTCAACCTGGACGTGGACCCCGAGGTCCTCGGCGGGATCCGGGTGCAGGTCGGCGACGAGGTCATCAACGGCTCCCTCGCGGACCGCATCGAGGACGCCAGCCGCCGGCTCACGAGCTGAGCAGCAACTCAATAGGCACAACGTACTTACGACGGCCCTGGTTGGGCCGTGCAGAAGAATCCTGGGGGTCGCCCCCAGACCCCCAAAGTGAAACTTCGGGCCCAACAAGGAGAGCAGGGAACCCAGATGGCGGAGCTCACGATCCGGCCGGAGGAGATCCGGGACGCGCTGGAGAACTTCGTCCAGGCGTACAAGCCGGACGCGGCCTCGCGCGAGGAGGTCGGTACGGTCACCTTCGCCGGCGACGGCATCGCGAAGGTCGAGGGTCTGCCCTCGGTCATGGCCAACGAGCTGCTGAAGTTCGAGGACGGCAGCCTCGGTCTCGCCCTCAACCTCGAGGAGCGCGAGATCGGCTGCGTCGTCCTCGGCGAGTTCAGCGGCATCGAGGAGGGGCAGCCGGTCTCGCGTACCGGTGAGGTTCTCTCCGTCGCGGTGGGCGAGGGCTACCTCGGCCGCGTGGTGGACCCCCTCGGCAACCCGATCGACGGTCTCGGCGAGATCGAGACGGACAGCCGTCGCGCTCTGGAGCTCCAGGCTCCGGGCGTCATGGTCCGTAAGTCGGTGCACGAGCCGATGGAGACCGGCTACAAGGCCGTCGACACGATGACCCCGATCGGCCGTGGCCAGCGTCAGCTGATCATCGGTGACCGCCAGACCGGCAAGACCGCCCTGGCCGTCGACACGATCATCAACCAGCGCGACAACTGGCGCTCGGGCGACCCGAACAAGCAGGTCCGCTGCATCTACGTCGCCATCGGCCAGAAGGGCTCCACCATCGCCGGCGTGCGCGGCGCTCTGGAGGAGGCCGGCGCGCTGGAGTACACGACCATCGTCGCCGCCCCGGCGTCCGACCCGGCCGGCTTCAAGTACCTGGCGCCGTACACCGGTTCGGCCATCGGCCAGCACTGGATGTACCAGGGCAAGCACGTCCTGATCATCTTCGACGACCTGTCGAAGCAGGCCGACGCCTACCGCGCCGTGTCGCTGCTGCTGCGCCGCCCGCCGGGCCGTGAGGCCTACCCGGGTGACGTCTTCTACCTGCACTCCCGTCTGCTGGAGCGCTGCGCGAAGCTCTCCGACGAGATGGGTGCCGGCTCGATGACCGGTCTGCCGATCGTCGAGACCAAGGCCAACGACGTCTCGGCGTTCATCCCGACCAACGTCATCTCCATCACCGACGGCCAGTGCTTCCTGGAGTCGGACCTGTTCAACGCCGGTCAGCGTCCCGCGCTGAACGTCGGTATCTCGGTCTCCCGAGTCGGTGGTTCCGCCCAGCACAAGGCGATCCGCCAGGTCTCCGGCCGTCTGCGCGTGGACCTCGCCCAGTTCCGTGAGCTGGAGGCGTTCGCCGCCTTCGGTTCCGACCTGGACGCCGCGTCCAAGGCGCAGCTGGAGCGTGGTCAGCGCATGGTCGAGCTGCTGAAGCAGCCGCAGTACCAGCCGATGGCCACCGAGGACCAGGTCGTCTCCATCTGGGCCGGCACCACCGGCAAGATGGACGAGGTTCCGGTCGCCGACATCCGCCGCTTCGAGAAGGAGCTGCTGGAGTACCTGCACCGCAAGGAGCAGGGCCTGCTGACCTCCATCCGCGAGGGCGGGAAGATGTCGGACGACACCCTCCAGGCCATGGCCGACGCCATCGCTGAGTTCAAGAAGCAGTTCGAGACCTCCGACGGCAAGCTGCTCGGCGAGGACACCCCGGCTGCCGGTAAGTGACGACGGAAGGGACCTGACTCATGGGAGCCCAGCTCCGGGTCTACAAGCGTCGCATCCGATCCGTCTCCGCGACCAAGAAGATCACGAAGGCGATGGAGATGATCGCCGCCTCGCGCGTCGTCAAGGCGCAGCGCAAGGTGGCGGCGTCCACGCCGTACGCGACCGAGCTCACCCGGGCGGTCGCGGCGGTCGCCACCGGATCGAACACCAAGCACCCGCTGACGACGGAGCCGGAGAACCCGACCCGTGCCGCGGTCCTGCTCCTCACGAGCGACCGCGGTCTGGCCGGCGCCTTCAACTCCAACGCCATCAAGGCGGCGGAGAGGCTCACGGCGAAGCTCGAAGGTGAGGGCAAGGAGGTCGACAACTACATCGTCGGCCGCCGTGGTGTCGCCCACTACAACTTCCGCGAGCGCAAGATCGTGGAGTCGTTCACGGGCTTCACCGACGAACCGTCGTACGCGGACGCCAAGAAGGTCGCGGCCCCGCTGATCGAGGCCATCGAGACGGAGACGGCCGAGGGCGGCGTGGACGAGCTCCACATCGTCTACACCGAGTTCGTGTCGATGATGACGCAGACGGCGATCGAGGCCCGGCTGCTGCCGCTCAGCCTCGACGAGGTGGCGGCGGAGGCCAAGCCCAAGGGCGAGATCCTGCCGCTGTTCGACTTCGAGCCCTCGGCGGAGGACGTCCTGGACGCCCTGCTGCCGCGCTATGTGGAGAGCCGGATCTACAACGCGCTGCTCCAGTCGGCCGCCTCCAAGCACGCCGCCACGCGGCGCGCGATGAAGTCGGCCACCGACAACGCCGGAGAGCTCATCGAGACGCTCACCCGGCTTGCCAACCAGGCCCGCCAGGCCGAAATCACCCAGGAAATCAGCGAGATCGTCGGTGGCGCCAGTGCCCTGGCCGACGCGACCGCGGGGAGTGACCGATAAATGACCACCACTGTTGAGACCGCGACGGCTACGGGCCGCGTCGCCCGGGTCATCGGCCCGGTCGTCGACGTGGAGTTCCCCGTCGACGCGATGCCCGAGATCTACAACGCCCTGCACGTCGAGGTCGCCGACCCGGCGCTCGCGGGCGAGAAGAAGACGCTGACCCTGGAGGTCGCCCAGCACCTGGGTGACGGCCTGGTCCGCGCGATCTCCATGCAGCCCACCGACGGCCTGGTCCGCCAGGCTCCCGTCGTCGACACCGGTGCGGGCATCTCCGTCCCGGTCGGCGACTTCACCAAGGGTAAGGTGTTCAACACCCTCGGTGAGGTGCTGAACAGCGACGAGACCTACGAGGGCGAGCGCTGGTCCATCCACCGCAAGGCCCCCGCGTTCGACCAGCTCGAGTCGAAGACCGAGATGTTCGAGACGGGCCTGAAGGTCGTCGACCTTCTCACCCCGTACGTCAAGGGCGGCAAGATCGGTCTGTTCGGTGGTGCCGGTGTCGGCAAGACCGTGCTGATCCAGGAAATGATCATGCGTGTCGCCAACCTCCACGAGGGCGTCTCCGTCTTCGCGGGCGTCGGCGAGCGCACCCGTGAGGGCAACGACCTCATCGCGGAGATGGAAGAGTCCGGCGTTCTGGACAAGACCGCCCTGGTCTTCGGCCAGATGGACGAGCCCCCGGGCACCCGTCTGCGCGTGGCCCTGGCCGGCCTGACGATGGCGGAGTACTTCCGTGACGTCCAGAAGCAGGACGTGCTGTTCTTCATCGACAACATCTTCCGCTTCACCCAGGCCGGTTCCGAGGTGTCGACCCTGCTCGGCCGTATGCCCTCCGCGGTGGGCTACCAGCCGAACCTGGCCGACGAGATGGGTGTGCTCCAGGAGCGCATCACCTCGACCCGTGGTCACTCGATCACCTCGATGCAGGCGATCTACGTCCCCGCGGACGACCTGACCGACCCGGCCCCGGCCACCACCTTCGCCCACCTCGACGCGACGACGGTGCTCTCCCGTCCGATCTCCGAGAAGGGCATCTACCCGGCCGTGGACCCGCTGGACTCCACGTCCCGGATCCTCGACCCGCGGTACATCTCGGCGGACCACTACAACGCCGCGATGCGCGTGAAGAACATCCTGCAGAAGTACAAGGACCTGCAGGACATCATCGCGATCCTCGGTATCGACGAGCTCGGCGAGGAGGACAAGCTCGTCGTCCACCGTGCCCGTCGCGTGGAGCGCTTCCTGTCCCAGAACACCCACGCCGCCAAGCAGTTCACCGGCGTGGACGGTTCGGACGTGCCGCTGGACGAGTCGATCGCCGCGTTCAACGCGATCTGCGACGGCGAGTACGACCACTTCCCGGAGCAGGCGTTCTTCATGTGCGGTGGTCTCGAGGACCTGAAGAAGAACGCGAAGGAGCTGGGCGTCTCCTGAGCCTCGCGCTCGATGTGAGCCTCGTGCTCATACCGGAGGGGGCGGGCGCGTCCCGCCCCCTCCGTCACGCCTACTAGACTTGTAACCAACACCCGGCACTCCCGCCGGGTGGTGACCCGAGGAGCCACCCTTGGCTGCTGAGCTGCACGTCGCGCTGGTCGCGGCCGACCGTGAGGTCTGGTCCGGCCAGGCCACCCTGGTCGTCGCGCGCACCACGTCCGGCGACATCGGCGTCATGCCCGGTCACCAGCCGCTGCTCGGTGTGCTGGAGTCGGGCCCGGTGACCATCCGTACGAGTGATGGCGGGACGGTCGTCGCCGCGGTCCACGGCGGTTTCATCTCGTTCGCGGACGACAAGCTCTCGCTCCTGGCCGAAATCGCCGAGCTGTCGGACGAGATCGATGTCCAGCGCGCGGAGCAGGAGCTGGAGCGAGCGAAGGCGGAGGACGACGCGGAGGCCCAGCGCCGCGCGGACGTCCGTCTGCGTACGGCCACGGCGGCGCGCTGACTTAAGCCCGTCGTGTGATGACGTCACTCAGCCGCGGCTGGGTACCGGAGAGATCCGGACCCAGCCGCGGCTGAGGTGGATGTGGGTGTTTTTTACGTTCCGTTACCTAGGAGACGAGGAGGTCGGTGTCGATGGTCCTCGCTCTGACTGTGTGCGGAATTGTCGTGGCCCTCGTGGTGGTGGGACTGTTCGTCTTCGGTCTGCGCCGCCGGCTCATCCAGCGCTCGGGCGGCACCTTCGACGCCAGCCTGCGCTGGGACACCCCGGAGCAGGGCGACACCAACGGCAAGGGCTGGGCGTACGGGGTGGCCCGCTACAACGGCGACCGCGTCGAGTGGTTCCGGGTCTTCTCCTACTCGCCGCGCCCGCGCCGGATCCTGGAGCGTTCCGCGATCGAGGTGGCCGGCCGCCGGGTCCCGCAGGGCGAGGAGGAGCTGGCGCTGCTCTCCGACCATGTGATTCTCGCCTGTCTGCACCGGGGCACCCGGCTGGAGCTGGCCATGAGCGAGGACGCGCTGACCGGTTTCCTCGCGTGGCTTGAGGCAGCCCCGCCCGGTCAGCGCGTCAATGTCGCCTAGGTTCGTCTGTCAGTCGAGTCCGTTGTCGATGGCGGTCACCAGTTCACCGTTGCCGGTGTCACCGCTGAACTCCCAGAAGAACGCGCCGCCGAGGCCCTGGTTCTTGGCCCAGCTCATCTTGCCCGCGATCGTCGACGGGGTGTCGTAGGACCACCAGTTGCTGCCGCAGTAGGCGTACGCGGTGCCCGCGATCGTGCCGGTGGCCGGGCAGGAGTTCTTGAGGACCTTGTAGTCCTCGATGCCGGCCTCGTAGGTGCCGGGCGCCGGGCCGGTGGCCGTGCCGCCGGGGGCGGACTGGGTGACGCCGGTCCAGCCGCGGCCGTAGAAGCCGATGCCCAGCAGGAGCTTGGCGGCCGGAACGCCCTTCGCCTTCAGCTTGGCGATCGCGTCGGCCGAGTTGAAGCCGGCCTGCGGGATGCCGGGGTACGAGGTGAGCGGGGAGTGCGGGGCGGTCGGGCCGTCCTTGTCGAAGGCGCCGAAGTAGTCGTACGTCATCACGTTGTACCAGTCGAGGTACTGCGCGGCGCCGCCGTAGTCAGCCGCGTCGATCTTGCCGCCGGAGGAGCCGTCGGCGGTGATGGCCGCGGTGACCAGATAGTGCGGGCCGAACTCCGTGCGCAGCGCGGACATCAGGTTCTTGAAGGCCGCCGGGCCCGAGGTGTCGCAGCTCAGGCCGCAGGCATTCGGGTACTCCCAGTCGATGTCGATGCCGTCGAAGACGTCGGCCCAGCGCGGGTCCTCCACGACGGCCTTGCAGGACTTGGCGAACGCGGCGGCGTTGGCAGCGGCCTGCCCGAAGCCGCCCGAGTAGGTCCAGCCGCCGAACGAGTACAGCACCTTGATGTGCGGGTACTTGGCCTTGAGCTGGCGCAGCTGGTTGAAGTTGCCGCGCAGCGGCTGGTCCCAGGTGTCGGCGGTGCCGCTGACGGACTGGTCGGCGGTGTAGGCCTTGTCGTAGGCGGCGTAGGTGTCGTCGACCGTGCACTGGCCGTTCTTGACGTTGCCGAAGGCGTAGTTGATGTGCGTGATCTTCGACGCCGAGCCCGAGGTCACCAGGTTCTTGACGTGGTAGTTGCGGCCGTAGACGCCCCACTCGGTGAAGTAGCCGAGCTTGACCTTGTCGCCCTTGGGCGGCTCGGTCGTGCCGCCGGTGGTGCGCACCGCGCGGGCCCCACTGACCGGGCCGGTCTGGTCGGCGGTGTCACGCGCCTGGACGGAGTAGGAGTAGTCGGTGCCCTTGGTCAGGCCCGTGTCGGTGTACGACGTGGTCGTCACCGTGGCGACCTTCGTGCCGTCGCGCAGGACGTCGTAGTTCTTGACGCCCTTGTCGTCGGTCGCGGCGGACCAGGACAGTTTCACCGAGGTGTCGGTGATGTCGGAGGCGGTCGGCGTGCCGGGGGCGCTGGGGGCACTGTCGCCGGGTTCCGTGGTGCCGCCGTCGCAGCTGCCGCCGCTCAGCTTGCAGTTCGCGGGCGAGCCGGTGCCGGTGCCGTTGAAGCCGAAGGAGACGGAGGCGCCGGGGGCGAGGGTGCCGTTCCAGGACTTGTTCTTCGCGGTCCAGTGGGTGCCCGCGGACGTGACGTCGGCGTCCCAGGCGGAGGTGACGGACGTGCCCGAGGGGAAGTCCCACTCGACGGTCCAGGAGCTGAGGGTCGTGGTTCCGGTGTTCTTCACCGTCCACTTGCCTTCGAAGCCGGAGCCCCAGTCCTGCGTCTTGGTGTAGCTCGCGGTGGCCGATGTCGCGGCCTGGGCCGGGCTCGCGAGGCCGACGAGACCGGCCAGCGGGAGCAACAGGGTCGCGAACCCTGCCGCGGCTCTGTGTCTGAAGCGCATGCTGCGCCTCCTTGATGGAGTTGTGGGGGCGTGACTGAGCCTCACGCCCACTCATGGTGCGGTGAGAATAGAAAGGTCTGGACCACCGGTCAATAGGTCTGGACCACGGCGACCTGGAGCGATCTGGGCCCGGTCAGATCCCCAACTCCTGTGCGAGCACCGCGGCTTGCACCCGGCTGCGCAGCTCCAGCTTCCCCAGCAGGCGGCTGACATGCGTCTTCACGGTCGCCTCGGCCATGTCGAGCCGCTCGGCGATGCCCGCGTTGGACAGGCCCTCGCCCAGGCAGGACAGCACCTCGCGCTCACGCCGGGTCAGCCGGTCGAGGACGGCCGGGTCGGCCGTCGGTTCCCGGGTCGGCTTCGCCGCGAACTCGGCGATCAGCCGTCGCGTGACCGCCGGAGCGATCAGCCCCTCCCCGCGCGCCACCGTCCGTACGGCCTCCAGCAGGTCCTTCGCCTCGGTGTTCTTGAGCAGGAAGCCGGACGCGCCCGCCCGCAGCGCCCCGAAGACGTACTCGTCGAGGTCGAAGGTGGTCAGCACCAGCACGTCGGCGAGCCGCTGCGCCACCACCTGCCGGGTCGCCGACACCCCGTCCAGCCGCGGCATCTGTACGTCCATCAGCACCAGGTCCGGCCGCAGCTCACGGGTCAGCGCCACCGCCTGCTCGCCGTCCGCCGCCTCGCCGACCACCTCGATGTCGGGTGCGCTGCGCAGGATGAGGACCAGGCCGGCACGGACGGCCGACTGGTCCTCGGCGACCAGGACGCGGATCATTCGGGATCTCCTTCGACGGTGTCGGGGACGGGCAGGGTGGCGCGTACGGCCCAGATCTTGCCGTCCGGCGAGTCCTCCGGGCCGGCCTCGAACGTGCCGTCCAGCAGCGCGGCGCGTTCCCGCATGCCGACCAGGCCGGCGCCCGAGCCGGGGGCGCTCGGCCCGTCCCGGTCGCCGTACGGGCTGGTCACCGCGACGGTCAGCAGGCCGTCGAGCTGGGCGAGGGACACCGCGACCCGGCCGGGCCCGGCGTGCTTGAGGGCGTTGGTGAGGGACTCCTGGACGATGCGGTAGGCGGCGAGTTCGACGGGCGCGGGGACCGTGTCGTGAGCGGCGTCGAGCGTGACGTCGAGGCCGTTGGTGCGGGCGCCCTCGACCAGCGCGCCGAGTCCGTCGAGGGTGGGGGCGGCGACCGGGGCGACGTCGCCGGCGGAGTCCCGCAGGATCCCGATGAGCCGCCGCATCTCCGCGAGTCCCGCCACGCTGTTCTCACGGATGACGGTCAGGGCCTCCTGGGAGGTCTTCGGGTCGTCCAGGGAGAGCGCGGCCGTGGAGTGGATGGCGATCGCGGACAGGTGGTTGGCGACCATGTCGTGCAGTTCGCGGGCCATCCGGGCGCGTTCGGCGGTGACCGCCTGGGTGCGGTCCATCTCGGCGAGCAGCGCGGTCTGTTCGGCGCGCAGCCGGGCCGCCTCGGCGGCGTCGCGGTGGTTGCGGACGATCAGGCCGGTGGCGGCGGGGCCGAAGGCCACCACGCCGGTGACCACGCCGATCAGCAGGGCCCCGGGCTCGCGCCACAACGCGAACGGCACCACGGTCCCGGCCACCGACAGCAGCCCGGTGATCCTGGGGATGCGGTGGGCCGAGGCGGGCGGGCCGTACAGGACGGCCGCGTACATGAGGTCCGTGTACATCAGGACCGTGACCAGGTTGCCCTGTGTGACGACGTCCAGGACGATCGCGGCCGTGCCGACCAGCAGGGCGGTGCGCGGGGCGGTGCGGCGCAGCAGCTCGCAGCCGGCCATGACCAGCAGCGGCAGCAGCACCGGCCAGCGCCCGGGCAGGAGCACGTACACCTCGGTGCTCGGACGGGTGGCCAGGCCGAGCCCCCACAGCAGCAGCCCGCCGAGCAGACCGCCCAGCGCGACGTACACGTCGAAGCGGCGGGGGCGGGCGAGTCGTACGGCCATGGCACCATCCAACACGGCCGCCGGGCCCCGCGCGTGATCCCCGCGAAGGGTCCCCGACTGCATCTTTCGATGTACCGCGGGTTCGTCAGTCGCGACGACGATTCCGGCCGCGCCGGACGGGAGCCTGGAAGGGTGACCGAGAGGAGCGCATCGTGATCGTCGCCTTGATCGCCGCCTGTGAGATCGGCTTCTGGGTGCTGCTGGCGGCCGGACTGGCCTTCCGCTACCTGCTGCGCATGCGGCGTACGGGGCTGGCCCTGCTGCTGTGCGAGCCGCTGCTGGAGGCCGTCCTGCTGGTCGTCACCGCGCTGGACCTGAAGAACGGCGCCGAGCCGAACTGGACGCACGGACTGGCCGCGCTGTACATCGGCTACACCGTCGGGCACGGCCACCGCACCGTGCAGTGGCTCGACGGCCACGCGGCCCACCGCCTCGGCGGAGCCCCGCCGCCACCGAAGCCCCCGCGCTACGGCATGGCCCGGGCCCGTCACGAGGGCAGGATCTGGATGGGCACGCTGATCGGCGCCGCCGTCGCGACCGCGCTGCTCCAGCTGGCCATCTGGTACGTGGACGACCCGAGCCGTGTCACGTCCCTGGAGAGCTGGCGCTACGTGGCCTGGCGCACGGCGGCCATCCACGGCCTGATCGCGCTGAGCTACTGGATCTGGCCGCGGAAGGCGCCCGCGGGGGAGTCCGAGGTGACACCGGAGAAGGAGAAGGTGCGGCGATGAGCAAGGCCCGCGGAAACCTGGTGGAAGGCGCCGTCACCTTCGTGATCGGCCTGGGGCTGTGGCTGTTCACCGGCGACGTGGAGGTCCCCGTCGTCACCCTCACGAAGGTCGGCGTCGTGATGATGTGCGTCGGCGGCGTGCTGGTCGCCGCCGGGCTGTGGCAGGGCGCGCGGCGCGGGACCTGAGGGTCAGCGCTCCCCGCCCGGCACCCACAGCACGTCTCCGACCTCCTTGTTCGCCGTCCTCGCGAGGATGAACAGGAGGTCGGAGAGCCGGTTGAGGTAGGTGGCCGTCAGGGGGTTCATGACCTCGCCGTGCACCTCCAGGGCCGCCCAGGTCGAGCGCTCCGCCCGGCGGACCACCGTGCAGGCCTGGTGGAGCAGGGCCGCGCCCGGGGTGCCGCCGGGGAGGATGAAGGAGCGGAGCTTCTCCAGGCCCTCCAGGAAGCGGTCGCAGTCCGCCTCCAGCTTGTCGACGTAGGACTGCTCGACCCGCAGGGGCGGGAACTCCGGGTTCTCCACCACCGGCGTCGACAGGTCCGCGCCCACGTCGAACAGGTCGTTCTGCACGCGGGTGAGGACCTTGACGACCTCCTCGTCCAGGCCGCCCAGCGCGATCGCCGTGCCGATCGCCGCGTTCGCCTCGTTGGCGTCGGCGTACGCGGCGATCCGCAGGTCGGTCTTGGCGACCCGGCTCATGTCACCGAGGGCGGTGGTGCCCTGGTCGCCGGTCCTGGTGTAGATGCGCGTCAGATTGACCATGTGGCCAGCGTAGTTACGCTCCGGCCGTTCGGAACACGCGTGTGCCCACTGTCACGGACAGGGCCGTGAAACCGACGGCCACCAGTACGCCGTACAGCATGTGCGCCGTGGCGTAGGAGCCGACGAAGGCGTCCCGGACGGCGTCGACCAGATAGCGGAACGGCATCAGGTGCGACAGCACGTCCAGCCAGGCCGGCCCCAGGCTCATCGGGAGCATCAGCCCGGACAGCAGCATCGACGGCATGGTCAGCGCGTTGATCGCCGGGCCGAAGGTCTGCGGGGTGTTCAGCTTCATGGCCAGCGCGTACGACAGCGAGGCCAGCGAGAGCGAGAGCAGGGCAACGAAGGCGAACCCGATCAGGACGCCGGGCAGCGGGGCCCGCAGGCCCATCGCCACCGCCGCCAGCACCAGCAGCACGGCCTGGAAGACGAACACCGTGGCGTCCCTGAGCACCCGGCCGAGCAGCAGGGCCAGTCGGCTGACGGGGGTGACGCGCATGCGCTCGACCACCCCGTGGCCCTTCTCGATGATGATCGAGAAGCCCGCGAAGGACGCCCCGAACAGGCCCAGTTGCAGCAGCAGGCCGGGGACGAGCAGCTGCCAGGAGCTGCCCTGCCCGCCGAGCGGCAGATCCGTCAGCAGGGGGCCGAAGAACAGCAGGTACAGCAGCGGCATGAGCACGCCGAAGAGCAGTGCGAAGCGGGAACGCAGAGACTGGCGGAGATAACGCCCGTAGACGAGCGCGGTGTCGTGCAGCAGCATCAGGAGTCCTCTGCGTCCTATACGGCGACGGGAGTCTGGTCGGCCGGCGCGGCACTGCGGCCGGTGATGGCGAGGAAGGTGTCCTGGAGCGAGGCGTCGATCGAGCCGCCGTACCGGAGCTTCAGCGCGCTCGGGGTGCCCTCGGCGGCGACCACCCCCTGATCGACGACGACCAGCCGGTCGGAGAGGGCGTCGGCCTCGTCGAGGTAGTGCGTGGTCAGGAAGACGGTCGTGCCGTGCTCGTCGCGCAGCCGGCGCACCAGGTCCCACAGGTCGGCCCGGCTGCCCGGGTCGAGACCGGTCGTCGGCTCGTCCAGGAACAGCACCTTCGGGCGGTGGGTGAGCGCCATCGCGATGTCCAGGCGGCGCCGCTGCCCGCCGGAGAGCGCCGCGCACGTGCGGTCGAGGAACTCGGTGAGGCCCAGGTCGCGGGCGAGTTCCCCGGCGCGCTCGGCGGCCCGCGCCTTCGTCAGCCGGTACAGACGCCCCTGGGTGACCAGTTCCTCCCGCACGCTGATCTGCGGGTCGACCCCGCCGGACTGCGCCACGTACCCGCAGGCCCGCCGCACCCCGGCCGGGTCGGTCGCCAGGTCGCAGCCCGCGACGGTGGCGGCGCCGCCGGTCGGTTCCAGCAGGGTCGTCAGCATGCGAAGGGTGGTCGTCTTGCCGGCGCCGTTCGGTCCGAGGAAGCCGAGGATCTCGCCCTCGCGGACGGTCAGGTCGATGCCGCGCACGGCGTCCACGGGGCCGCGCTTGGTCCGGAAGGTACGGGCCAGTCCGGCCGTACTGATGATTGCCATGCCGACAGAAAAACAGAGTCTCTTAAATTTTGCAATGGCCCCAAGTTTCCATCGGGCCCAAGGAAGCTAGGATTCGGGCATGGCAGAGGGGCTCAGGGAGCGGAAGAAGCGCGAGACCAGGCAGCGCATCTCGGACATCGCCACCGGGCTGTTCCTGGAGCACGGGTTCGTGACCGTGACGATCGCGGACGTGGCGGAGGCGGCCGACGTCTCCGTGAACACCGTCTACAACTACTTCCCGGCCAAGGAGGACCTCTTCTTCGACCGCTCCCAGGGGGTCGTCGACCGGCTCTCCCGCTGGGTGCGCGGCCGGGACGCGGGGGAGTCGGCCGCCCGGGCGGTGCTGCGCGAACTGCGCGCCGAGATCGAGGCCGTCTCGCCCCGGATGGGCCTCGTCGAGGGCTACGACCGCTTCATGCGCTGCATCGAGGAGGCGCCGCCGCTGCGCTCCCGGCTGTGGAGCATTCAGCAGGAGGTCCAGGACAACCTGGAGGCGACCCTCCGCGAGGAGACGGCTGCCGGGGACGGCGACCCGCTGCCGGGGCTGATCGCCGGTCAGATCTGCTGGGTCCACGGCACCGTCTTCGTCGCGATCGGCCGTGAGATGACCAAGGGGCGCAACCCGGACGAAGTGTCACGGGAGGTGCTCGTCCTCCTCGACGACATGGAGGAGCTGTTGAGCGGGAAGGTGCTCAACTACGCCGTCCGTGGCGCGGGATGACCCCTGCTGGTGTGATGTCCGTCATGTGAGACGTGACGCGCATTACTTACTGGTCACACAGGCCCTCACGAACGCTAGTGTCCGCCCGAGAGGCAGACATAAACAGCGCGTCAGGGGAGTCGCACAGTGGCACGGAAGCTCGCCGTCATCGGAGCCGGCCTCATGGGATCCGGCATCGCCCAGGTCTCCGCACAGGCGGGCTGGGACGTGGTCCTGCGCGACGTCACCGACGAGGCGCTGAAGCGGGGCACCGACGGCATCAAGGCCTCGTACGACAAGTTCGTGGCCAAGGGCAAGCTGGAGGCGCACGACGCCGACGCCGCCCTCGCCCGGATCACCGCGACCACCGACCTGGACGCCGTGGCCGACGCGGACGTCGTCGTCGAGGCCGTCTTCGAGAAGCTCGAGGTCAAGCACGAGATCTTCCGCGCGCTCGACAAGCTCGTGAAGGACGAGGCGATCCTCGCCTCCAACACCTCCGCCATCCCGATCACCAAGATCGCGGCCGCGACGGAGCGCCCCGAGCGGGTCGTCGGCACGCACTTCTTCTCGCCCGTGCCGATGATGCAGCTGTGCGAGCTGGTCCGCGGCTACAAGACCAGCGACGAAACCCTCGCCAAGGCCCGAGAGTTCGCCGAGTCGGTCGGCAAGACCTGCATCGTCGTCAACCGCGACGTCGCCGGCTTCGTGACGACCCGTCTCATCTGTGCCCTGGTCGTCGAGGCCGCGAAGCTGCAGGAGTCGGGCGTGGCGAGCGCCGAGGACATCGACCTCGCCTGCAAGCTGGGCTTCGGCCATGCCATGGGCCCGCTGGCGACGGCGGACCTGACGGGCGTCGACATCCTGCTGCACGCCACGAGCAACATCTACACCGAGTCCCAGGACGAGAAGTTCGCGCCGCCCGAGTCGATGCGCCGGATGGTTGACGCCGGTGACATCGGGCGCAAGAGCGGGCAGGGCTTCTACAAGCACTGAAACCGCACATGCCCCGGGAGCATCACACCCCCGGGTGAATTCGGTATCGGTTCGCTTACAAGAAGCAACCTCTGCCCCCCTCACGCAGTCAGAGGTTGCATCACCGGCATCAGAACGCGGAGCACGAGACGCACGCACGGGGAGCGCATATGCACATCAGGGGCGACCACGCCGAGCTGGTCGTCGGGGGCCGCCTCGACGTCCGGAGCGCGGCGGACGCCCGTACGGTCCTGCACTCGGCCGTCGACGACGGAGTCGGCGACCTGGTGCTGGACCTGTCCGAACTGGACTCCTGGGACGCCACCGGACTCGGTGTGATCATGGGGGCCCACCGGCGGGCCGGCCGCTGCGGCCGGCGCCTGGTCCTGCGCGGCGTGCCGCCGCAGATGCAGCGCCTGCTGGTGGCCACCCGCCTGCACCGGATCCTGGCGATCGAGGGGGGCATCGGGGTGGAGACATTGCCTCGCGTGTGACGTTCTGTGCGGGTGTGAACCGGGCGACCGGGGAGACCCGGACGGACAGCCGCCTCGTACGACGCGCACAATCCTCATGAGACCGTGACGTCTCGGACGGCGCGGTACCCCGGACTGTCGTAGATACTGTGCGAAGGTTTAGGGTTCGGCTGCCCGCTGACTTGAAACCCTTCCAGCGGGCCCGGACCAGAAGCGACAGCGCGGTGTGCAGCAAGGCCGGGAGGGGCTTTTCAGAGCACGCACACGCTTTTGGGGGGCTTTTGACCTATGGACCCGAACACCCGGGGACCCGAGGAGTACGGCCATGACGGCGACGGGCAGTCGCCGCGTCAGCGCCCGCCCAGGGAACCCCTCACACCCGACTTCAGTCAGCACGCGCCCGCGCTCGCCCGCACGGTGCAGCTCGTCTCCGGCGACTTCCTGCTGACCGTCAACCCCGTCGACGGCAGCGAGATCGAGGTCTGCCCGCCCGCCGAACGCCCCGCCCGGCCCGTGAAGCTCACGACGGCGGAGCGCGCCGAAGCCGAGCGCGCGGCCCGGCCGCCCGTCCCGCCCGGCCCCGCGCAGCCCAGCCTGCCGCTGCTGGCCCGCCAGGACGAACGCGAGCGACTGGTGCGCCTGCTCGCCCGCGGCCGCTCGGTCCGCCTCACCGGCCCCGCCGGCTGCGGCCGCACCCGCCTCCTCGACCTCGTCTCCGAGGACTGCTCCGACCTCGCCCCCGACGGCGTCATCCGCCTGAACGGTTTCGGCCGCACCTCCGGCGACCTGCTGTACGACCTCTTCTACGCGGTGTACAACGCCCCCCTGCACCGCCCGGAACGGGACGAACTGCTCACCCATGTCCGTGAGATCGGCGCGGTCGTCGTCGTCGACGACCTGGAGTTCGGCGGCGCCGCGCTCGACGAGCTGCTGGAGGCCACCCCCGAGTGCGCCTTCCTGCTCGGTGCCACGCCGGACGTGCCGGCGCCCTCCGCCGACGCCGCCGTCGAGGAGGTCTTCCTCGGCGGCCTGGAGCGCGCCGCCGGGCTCGACCTGCTGGAACACGCCGTCGGCCGGTCCCTCACCGACGAGGAGTCCAACTGGGCGGGCGACCTCTGGTTCGAGTCCGAGGGCCTGCCGCTGCGCTTCGTGCAGGCCGGCGCCCTGCTGCGGCAGCGCGACCGGCTGCGCGCCGGGACCAGCGCCGTCGACGAGTTCGGCGTCTTCGAGGACGCGCCCCCGGCCGACGCCGCCGACGCGTACGACGCCGCCGACGGCGACGACGTACCGCTGCCCTCGCTCGGCGAGACCGCCGCGCCCGCGCCACTGCTCGCCTCCCGGCTGAGCGCCTCCGCGCGCGCCACCCTGCGGTTCGCCGTCGCCCTCGGCGGCGAGGTGCCGCACCAGGCGCATCTGCCCGCCCTGGTCGGCGACACCCACGCGGACGCCGCGCTCGGCGAACTGGCCTCCTGCGGCCTGGTCTCCCCGGTCGGCTCCCGTTACCGGCTCGCCGCCGGTGTCCTGACCCAGCTGGAGGCCGCCGGATACGCCGACGAGGCCGAGGCCGGCGCCCGCAGCGCCGCCCAGCACTACTCCTGGTGGGCAGGGCACCCCTCGGTCACCCCGGAGCGCGTGTGCGCCGAGGCCGACGCCCTCCTCGCCGCCCTGGCCGTACTCGGACCGGTCACCAGCCCGCCCGCCGAGGGTGAGGAGAGCCCGGCCGTGCACCTGGCGCGCACCGCCGCGCCCGCGTTCGCCGCCGGACTGCACTGGAGCGCCTGGGAACGCGCCCTGCACGCCGGCGCCGAGGCCGCCCGGCTCGCCGACGACGTCGCCGAACGGGCCTACTTCCACCACGAGCTCGGCATCCTCGCCCTGTGCAGCGGACAGCTCGACCGGGCCCAGGCCGAACTGGAGGCCTCGATCGGCCTGCGCGGCTCCCTCTCCGACAAGCGCGGCACCGTCGCCGGCCGTCGTGCCCTCGCCCTGGTCGCCGACCGCTCGGGCACGCCGATCGGGCTCGGGCCGACCGCGGGGGAGGAGGTGCCCGACGCCCGGTACGAGGAGTCGGCGTCCCCGGCCGGTGGGGTGCCGGCGGCCTTCCCGACCCTCCAGCAGCCGCCCTCGCCGACCCTGGTCACCCGCCAGAGCTCGACCGCGTCCTCGCGCAAGGCCCGGGGCGGCCAAAAGGGCCTGGCCCGGCGCAACCTCGTGGCCGCCGGGGCCGGTGCCCTGCTCGTCGCCGTGCTCGGCACGGTGGTGACCCTCGGCGCCACGTCCGACAAGGAGGCGAACCCGCCGTCCGACCAGGTCGGCGTCAACCCCTCGGCCAGCCAGGGCGCCGACGACGGCAGCCTGGGCGCCGACCGGCCGGCGAACGACAGCAACGGCGACCCGGGCGCGGCGACGAGCCGCCCGACCGACCCGGGGCCGGACGGCACGCCGGGCACCTCGGACGATCCGACGCCGACGGGCGGCCCCAGCGGTTCCCCGAGCCCCAGCGACTCCGGGTCGACGTCGAAGCCGCCGACGACCTCGCAGCCGCCGGCCACGTCCAAGCCGCCGACGACGTCCAAGCCCCCCACGACGTCGAAGCCGCCGACGACCTCCAAGCCGCCCACGACGTCCAAGCCGCCGACATCCGAGCCGCCCACTTCGCAGCCGCCGACGTCCGAGCCGCCGACCACGCAGCCGTCCACCTCCGACTCGGCCAGCGGCCCGGCGCCCAGCGCTCCCACGAGCACCACCGCGAGCGCGCCGCAGAGCAGCCCCGACCAGGTGATGTGACAGCCGTACACACAGCAGGGCCGGATCCGTTCCTCGGACCCGGCCCTGTTCGTCGTGTACGTGCGGTCTGTCAGAACAGCCGCAGCTTGTCGTCCTCGATGCCCCGCAGCGCGTCGTAGTCGAGGACCTGGCAGCCGATGCCGCGGTCGGTCGCGAGGACGCGGGCCTGGGGCTTGATCTCCTGCGCGGCGAAGATGCCGCGCACCGGGGCGAGATGGGGATCGCGGTTCAGCAGCTCCAGATAACGCGTCAGCTGCTCCACGCCGTCGATCTCACCGCGCCGCTTGATCTCCACCGCGACGGTCTTGCCGTCGGCGTCCCGGCACAGGATGTCGACGGGCCCGATGGCCGTCGGGTACTCGCGGCGGATGAGCGTGTAACCGTCGCCGAGTGTCTCGATGCGGTCGGCGAGCAGCTCCTGGAGGTGCGCTTCCACGCCGTCCTTGATCAGGCCGGGATCGACGCCCAGTTCGTGCGAGGAGTCGTGGAGGACTTCCTCCATCGTGATGATGAGCTTCTCGCCCGCCTTGTTGACGACGGTCCAGACGCCCTCGTCCTCGCCGGTGCCCTCCTTCAGCGTGCAGGGCGGCGACATCCAGTTCAGGGGCTTGTAGGCCCGGTCGTCGGCGTGGATCGAGACGCTGCCGTCCGCCTTCACCAGGATCAGGCGCGGGGCCGAGGGAAGGTGGGCGGTGAGCCGCCCGGCGTAGTCCACGGAGCAGCGGGCAATGACGAGACGCATGGTCGGCAACGCTACTCGACGGGCGGGTGTCGACGCGATTCGCCCTGGAAAACACGTGTTCGGTATTGGCCGATTGTGTGCAGGGTGTGGTCATTCTGCGTGTCTCATCTGCGCATTCTCCTGGTGCGGTCACCGTCGGTTGCTTACGGTATGAACGGGAGGTCGCGATGTGTGTACGCAGCGTGTCCGGTATCGCGAACTCCCTTATCTGTCCGGCAACCCCTGCCCGCCGGGCGGGGGTGCGAGAGGAGAACTCATGTCGCTCGACGTCTCACCGGCCCTACTCGAACAGGCCGAGCGAGGCGAGGTCGACGAAGCGGAATTCGTCGACTGCGTCCGGACCTCCCTGCCCTATGCGTGGGAGATGATCAGCTCCCTGGTGGCCCAGCTGAAGGTGGACGGCGGTGCGTTCGCCGACAACCAGACGCCTCCGCCGGACGAGCAGGCACGCGGTCAGTTGCTGCGTGCGCTTGCGAGTGACGCGATACGCGGCGCGCTGCAGCGGCACTTCGGTGTGCGACTGGCCTTCCAGAACTGCCACCGGGTGGCCGTGTTCCCGCTTGACTCCTCGGTCGACGAGACGCTGGGCCGCTTCACATCGGTCCGCAGCCAGGTGCTCAACCAGTCACCCGAGTTCCGGGACTGCTGACGCGGCGCCGCTTGCTTGCCGCTCCGTACGCGGGAGGTGCAGTTCTGTACCGGAGCGGCAAGCCCCAGGAACCCACCACGCCGTCAGACGAGTTGGGGGAGCACCTCGGCCCCCAGCCGCCGTACGTTCTCCTCCGTCGCCGACAGGTCCCCGGAGCCCTCGACGAGCAGGGCGAAACGGGAGATGCCGGTCCGCTCGCTGGTCGCCGCCAGCCGGTCGGCGCACAGCCGCGGGGTGCCCACCGGGTGCAGTCCGCAGAGCAGTTCGGTGTACGCCAGCGGGTCGCGCATCCGGCGCGTGCGCCCGTCGACCGTGACATGCGCCTCCAGGCCCTGCTTCAGCCAGCCCGGCATCGCCTTCAGCAGCGTCTCCGCCGCGTCGACCCGCCGGTCCGCGATCTGGCAGACGCCCGCCGACACATGGGACGCGCCCAGGATCTCCTCGGCCGGCCGGCCGCACGCCCGCGCGTGCTGCCGCCACAGGGCGACCATCTCGGCCTTCTCCTCGTCCCCCACGTGCATCCCGAGCAGCATCGACAGACCGCGCTCGGCCGCCAGCCGCACGCTCGCCGGGGACGTGCACGCCACGACGAGCTCGGGCCCCTCGGCCTCGGTCAGGGCCTCCGACGGCCGGGGAACGACCGGGACTTCACGGAAGCGGAAGCGCTCCCCGTCGGCCGCCACCGACGCCTCGCGCAACCAGCGCACCAGGACGTCCAGGGACTCCGGGAACCCCTTCTCGTACGCCTCCAGGCCCGCGCCGAACACCTCCAGATCGACCCACGGGCCGCCACGCCCGACACCGAGCGTGAAACGGCCGTCGCTCGTGTGGTGCAGCAGCGCGGCCTGTTCGCCGAGGGCCACGGGGTGGGTGGTGGGCAGCACGCTGACCGCCGTACCGACCCGGATGCGGCGGGTGCGGCCCAGCAGTAAGGCGGCCAGGGTGACGGCCGACGGGCACGTGCCGTACGGCACGAAGTGGTGCTCGGCCAGCCAGACCGTGTCGAGCCCGGCCTCCTCGGCGACCTCGGCCGAGCGGACCGCGCGGTGCAGCGCCTCTCCCTCGCCCTGACCGGGGAACTGGGCCGCCAACACGAAACTTCCAACGCGCATTGCTTTCCTGCTTCCTTGGCTCCGACACGGAGCTCCCCCACAGGGCATAACCGTCTGACACGTGCCGAGGACACGGCCGGTCGGGGTAATTTGCGGATTGTCTGCAGAATGGGCCCGTTCCGCGGGAGCCCGGGAGAGATCCCGGCGGAGGCCCGCCTCGCCCGGCGAGGGCCTTGCGACGATCGGGTGGCGTACGTGTACCCCCGTCCGCCCCGCGTAGGCTGGACACACCCCGTGTCCTGTATAGCCCCGAGAGGTGTCCCGTGTCCCCGCGTCGCAACCGACCCAAGGGCGCCGCTTCGTCCGGCCGGAGCGCCGAGGACGACCGCCCCGGCCGCTACGGCGGCTGGCAGTCCTCGGAGAACTGGCAGGGCGAGAACTGGAGCGTGCGGCACGTGGCCGGCGCCAGCGCGCAGGGCAAGTCGTACCGCTGCCCCGGCTGCGACCAGTTGATCCCGGACGGGGTGCCGCACGTGGTGGCCTGGTCCGAGCACACGGGCGTCGACGACCGCCGGCACTGGCACAAGGCCTGCTGGAACGCGCGGGACCGCCGCACCCCGGGGGTGCGGCGGTCCCGTAACGCGCCGAGGTTCTGACGGGGCTCAGACGTCCCGCTTCTCCAGCAGTGCGAAGGCGGCGGCGAACGCGACGGCCGTCGCGCCGAGGATGATCCACAGCGGGTCCCAGCCGGACGGACCGGACTGGCTCAGGGAGTTGGAGTAGAAGACGCTGAGCTGGTTCGGGATGGAGTACTCGAACAGGGCCTGGCGCACGTCCTCCAGAGACTGCGAGAACATGAACAGCGCGATCACCAGCGGGGCGAGCACAGTGCCGATCATGATCGTGATCGCGCCCGCCGAGTGCCGGATGATCGAGCCGACGGCGAGCGACAGCAGGCCCAGCAACGCGACGTACGCGGCGATACCGACCGTGCCCCGCAGCCACTCCCCGCCGGACGGGGCCTTGGTGCCGTGGCCCTCCAGCATGGCCACGTGCAGGAAGGCGACGAGGGACGCGGACACCAGCGTCACCACGAACGCGACCAGGAAGAACACGATGCCCTTCGCCGCGAGCACCCGGCCCCGGCTCGGGCACGCGACCATCGTGGTGCGGACCATGCCCGTGCCGTACTCCGAGGCCGTGGTCAGCACGCCCAGCGTGATGATGCACATGCTGCCGAGCAGCAGCCCGAAGAAGCCCAGGCCGAGCGGGCTCTCGCCGGACAGCGCCGGGTCGGAGTTCGCCACCACCACACCGGTCAGCGTGCCGATGCCGATGACGAGCAGGACGAACACGCCGAGCGTCCACATCGTGGAGCGCACCGACCTGATCTTCGTCCACTCGGAGGCGATGGCATGCCCGAGGTGCGTCCGCACGACCGGGATCGGCGAGGTGTAACCGGAGTACGAAGAACCGGACGCCGCCTCCCAGGTGGGCGCGGCCTGCGGCATCGGAGGCTGGGGGCTGCTCATCGGGGGTCCTCGGGCTTGGTCAGGTCGGAGGTCGGGGCGGCGGGCGTCTGCGGGGCCGGCTGCGGGGACGCTGCGGGCATGGCCGGGGCTTGGGGCGGCGCCTGGCCGGCGGGCTGCGCGGGCGGTTGCGGTGCCTGAACTGCCGGCTGGGCGTACGGGTTCGGGGTGCCCGGGCCGGAGGCGGCAGGGGCGGTCGGAGTGGGGGCGGGGGCTCCCGGAGTCCCAGGCGCGCCGTACGGGGTGCCCGGTGCGCCCTGCGGCGGCGTCGTGAACGGGTGTCCGCCCTGCTGGGGCGGCGGCGGGGCGTACCAGTCGGGCTGGCCCTGGCCGGGCACCGGCATCGGAGGCTGTGCCCCGGGCGGCAGCGGCTGCTGGAGGCCTTCCTTCTGGTCGATGGTCGAGCGGTAGTCGACGGCGCCCTGCGTCATCCGCATGTACGCCTCCTCCAGCGAGGCCTGGTGCGGCGACAGTTCCCACAGCCGGACGTCATGGTCGTGCGCGATGTCGCTGATGCGGGGGAGCGGCAGTCCGGTCACGCGCAGCGCGCCGTCCTGCTCGGGCAGCACGTGCCCGCCCGACTCGGTGAGCGCGGCCGACAGTTTCTCGCGCTGCTGCGGCTCGGTGTCCGGCGTACGGACCCGTGCGAAGTCCGCCGAGTTCGCGGAGATGAACGCCGTCACGCTCATGTCGGCCAGGAGCTGCCCGCGCCCGATGACGATGAGGTGGTCGGCGGTCAGCGCCATCTCGCTCATCAGGTGGGAGGAGACGAAGACCGTACGGCCCTCCGCCGCGAGCGCCTTCATCAGGTTGCGCACCCAGAGGATGCCCTCGGGGTCGAGGCCGTTGACCGGCTCGTCGAACAGCAGCACCTGCGGGTCGCCGAGCAGCGCGGCCGCGATGCCCAGCCGCTGTCCCATGCCGAGGGAGAAGCCCTTGGACCGCTTCTTGGCCACGTCCTGGAGGCCGACGACCCCGAGCACCTCGTCCACCCGTCTGGCCGGGATGCCCGACAGCTGGGCCAGGCACAGCAGGTGGTTGCGGGCGGCCCGGCCGCCGTGCACGGCCTTGGCGTCCAGCAGGGCACCGACCTGGCGGGGGGCGTTGGGCAGCTTGCGATACGGGTAGCCGCCGATCGTCACGTGCCCGGCCGTCGGGTTGTCCAGGCCGAGGATCATCCGCATCGTCGTCGACTTGCCTGAGCCGTTCGGTCCGAGGAAGCCCGTGACGGCCCCCGGCCGCACCTGGAAGGAAAGGTTGTACACAGCGGTCTTGTCGCCGTAGCGCTTCGTCAGGCCGACTGCTTCGATCATGCTCCGCACCCATCGCAAGGTTCAGGACAGCGGGGCACACGCCCCCGTAAGGGTTAGGAGGATATCGAGGCGCTGACGGTTCCGCCCAAATGAAAGTAAAGGGTGAAGCGCGACGCGCCCCGGGAGCCCCTCAGGCATCGCGCTTCTTCAGCAGCACGTATCCGCCGACGAGCGCCGCGAGCACCCACAACCCCATGATCCCCAGCCCGCCCCACGGCCCGTACGGGGTGTCGTCGCCGATGGGCGTGACCACCTGCATGATCTTGCTGCCGGCCTGGTCGGGCAGGAACCGGCCGACCTTCTTCGTCGCGTCGACATTGCCCAGGATGTTGGAGATCAGGAAGAAGAACGGCATGAGGATGCCCAGGGACAGCATCGGCGAGCGCAGCATCGCGGCGACGCCCATCGAGAACATCGCGATGAGGGCCATGTAGAGGCCCCCGCCGAACACCGCCCGCAGCACCCCCGGGTCGCCGATCTCCGCCCGGTGCTCGCCGAGCATCGCCTGCCCCAGGAAGAAGGCGGCGAAGCTGGTGACGAGACCGACCAGGAGAGCGAGACCGGTGGCCACCGCGATCTTGCTGAACAGGAAGGAGCCGCGCTGCGGCACCGCGGCCAGCGAAGTGCGGATCATGCCGGTGCTGTACTCGTTCGACACCACCAGCACCCCGAACACGATCATCGCGAGCTGCCCGAGGCTCATCCCCGCGAAACTGATGAACGTCGGGTCGAACTCCGCCCGCTCCCGCCCGCCCATGGAGTCGAACTCGTTCTTGGACAGGGCCGAGATCAGCATGCCGAGGGCGACCGTCACGACCACCACCAGCGAGAGGGTCCACACCGTGGACGCCACCGACCGGATCTTCGTCCACTCCGACCGTACGACCTGAGTCGTCGCCATGCTCAGCCCCTCTTCCAGCCGTCGCCCCACTGCTGCCCTGGGGGCTGGGGGCTCGTTTCGCTGTGCGCGTGGTACTCCACCGACTCCGCGGTCAGCTGCATGAAGGCCTCCTCGAGCGAAGCCTGTTGCGGGCTCAGCTCATGCAGCGTCACCCCGTGCTGCGCCGCCAGTTCGCCGACGTGCTCGGCCTTGCCGCCGTCCACCTCCAGCACCCCGTCACCGCTCTCGACGGCCACGATGCCGGCCTGGTGCAGCACGTCGAGCAGCCGCTCCCGCTGCGGACTGCGGACCCGGACGTACGACCGGGAGTTGCGCGCGATGAAGTCGGCCATGGAGGTGTCCGCGAGCAGCCGCCCCTGCCCGATGACGACGAGGTGGTCGGCCGTCAGCGCCATCTCGCTCATCAGATGGGAGGAGACGAACACGGTCCGGCCCTGCGCCGCCAGGGACTTCATCAGGGTGCGGATCCAGTGGATGCCCTCGGGATCGAGGCCGTTGACCGGCTCGTCGAACATCAGGATCCGCGGATCGCCGAGCAGCGCGGCCGCGATGCCGAGCCGCTGGCCCATGCCCATCGAGAAGCCCTTGGTCTTCTTCTTCGCGACCGACGTCAGCCCGACCGTCTCCAGCACCTCCCGCACCCGGCCGCGCGGAATGCCGTTGCTCTGCGCGAGGCACAGCAGGTGGTTGTAGGCGCTGCGCCCGCCGTGCCAGGCCTTGGCCTCCAGCAGGGCGCCGATATATGTCAGCGGGTCCTTGAGCTGCTGGTAGTGCTTGCCGTCGATACGGACGTCGCCGGCGGTCGGGTGGTCGAGACCCAGGATCATCCGCATGGTCGTGGACTTGCCCGCGCCGTTGGGCCCGAGGAAGCCGGTGACGATGCCTGGTCTGACGGTGAAGGACAGGTTGTTGACCGCCACCTTCTCGCCGTACCGCTTGGTCAGCCCCTCGAGCTCAATCATGCCGCCACGCTAGAACGGGACAAAGCCCTCTGCCACCCGAGCGGCAGAGGGCTTTGCGGAGATTCAGACTCCGTATGCCGGGTCGTTACCGGGACTGCTGGGCCGGGACCCCGCGGGAGATCGGCTCGTCCTCGGCCGGCGTACCGGCGGCGGCCACCGCGGCACCCGTGAGCGTGGCGAGCATCTCGCGGACGTTCGTCAGCTGGGCGTTGATGCTGTCGCGGCGGTTGGTGAGGGCCGCGAGCTCCCGCTCGGATTCCGAACGGATGCGGTCCGCCTTGGCGTTCGCGTCGGCCACGATGTCCTCGGCCTGGCGCTGGGCCGTCTCCACCGTCTGGCGGGCGCGGCGCTCGGCGTCCGTGCGCAGCTTCTCCGCCTCCAGGCGGAGCTGCTCGGCGCGGTGCTCGATCTCGGCGAGGCGCTTCTCGGCCTTGGCCTGACGGGACGCCAGGTCGCGCTCGGACTGCTCGCGGCGCTTGGCGAGGTTCGTCTCGAAGTCGGCGGCGGCCTGAGCGGCCTTGGCGCGGGTCTCCTCGAAGAGGGCGTCCGCCTCCTCGCGCTTGGACTGCGCGTCCTTCTGCGCCTCGGCACGCAGCTGAGCGGCGTCACTCTTGGCCTTCTCGACGATCCGCAGGCCCTCGTCCTCGGCCTTCGCCTTGCGCTCCGCCGAGTACGACTCGGCGTCGTTGCGCACCTGCTGGGCCGCCGACTCGGCGAGCTCACGGTGCTGCTCGGCGGCGCGCCGGGCCTCCTCGCGCAGGTCCTTCGCCTCTTCCTCGGCGAGGCGGAGGATCTTCTCCACGCGCGCGCCGAGACCCGCGTACGACGGCTCGGCGTCGCTGATCTGGGCCTGGGCGTTCTGCGTCTCGAGGTGGAGCTCTTCGATGCGCTTTTCCAGAGCGGTGATGCGGGCGAGAGCGCTGTCACGGTCGGAGACGAGCTTGGAGATACGTTCGTCCACCTGAGCGCGGTCGTATCCACGCCGCACAAGCTCGAAGCCGTAGGGGGAAGTGTCGCTCATGGGGTTCCTGTCGAATGAGACCGGTGAGGTGATAGGTGGAATCCTAGGGGCCGAAACGGTGTGTCATCGAGCGGATGCGCGTTTGATCTGCAAAATGAGACCCCTTTTGAGTGGCTGACCCCAGGACCGCTTGCCAAAGACCTGGCCAAAGGCTCCAGCACACACCGGTTTCGCCCCGGTTCGCTAGCTATCCGTGGACTTGCCACCCGAACGGGGTGCGCCGACTGTTGCGCCTGCCTTGACTCCGTTGTCCTTGGCCGGGGACGGGGCCTCGAAGGATTCCAACGCCTCCAGGACGTCCTGGACACGGGAGATCTCGGCGTTGATGTCCTCGCGGCGGCGGACCAGGACCTCCAGCTCGCGCTTGCCCTCCTCGACCGTGCGCTTGGCCTCGCGGATCGCCTCGGCCTTGAGCTCCTCGGCCTCCCGGACCAGCGTGGCCTTCTTCTGCTCGGCCTCCTTGAGCAGTCCCTCGGCCTTCTTCACCGCGGCGATACGGACCTTGCCCGCCTCGGAGTTGGCCTCCGAGACGATCTCCTTCGCCTTCGCCTGCGCCTTCGCGAGCTGCTCCTCCGCGGCCTTGACGAGTGCGTCGCAGCGGTCGCCCGCCGACTTCATCGTCTCGGCCGACTCCCGGCGGGCCCGCTCGTGCAGCTCCTCGATCTCCGCCGTGATGCGGTCGCGCAGCTCCTCGGCACGCTCCCGGATCTGCGTGGCGTCCCGGCGCGCGCCGACCAGCAGCTCGTCCGCGTCCGTACGGGCCTTCTCCACCAGCGAGTTGCCCTCGACCGTCGCCTCGGAAACGAGCCGGTCGGCCTCCTTGCGGGCCGCGCCCACCATCGTGTCGGCCTGCGACTCGGCCTCCGCGGTGGTCTTGTGCGCCTGCTGCTGCGCCTCGGTGAGCAGCTTGTCGGCCTCCGCCGTGGTCTCCGTGATGAGCTTGTCGACCTGCTCGGCCGCCTCGGAGCGCCGCTTGTTGGCGTCCTTGCGGGCCTCGTCCAGCGTCCGGTCGGCCTCCTCGCGCGCGGAGCTGACGAGCCGCTCCGCCTCCGCCTCGGCGTCCGCCTTGACGCGCTCGGCCTCGCCGCGGACCCGCTCGGCGTGCTGCTGCGCCGAGCCGACCGTCTCCGCGGCCTCGGCCCGCAGCCGCTCCGCCTCGTCCGTGGCCTCCCCGACCAGCTGGTCGGCCTTGGCGACCGACGCGGCCCGCACCCGCTCGGCCTCCGCGGCCGCCTCGGAACGCAGGCGCTCCGCCTCGGAGACGGCTTCCGTGCGGACCCGCTCGGCCTCGGCGACCGTCTCCATCCGCAGCCGGTCGGTCTCCTGGACCGTCTCGGTCGTGAGCCGCTCCGCCTCGTGGCGCGCCTCGGTGATGAGGGTGTCCGCCTGCGTCGCCGCGTCCGAGCGGATGCGGTTGGCGTCCTCGCGGGCGTCCGCCCGGGTGCGCGAGGCGCTCTGCTCGGCCTCCGCGATGGCGTCCGACGCCTCCGTGCGCACCCGCTGGGCGTGCTCGGCGACGTCCGCGCGGATCCGCTCCGCTTCCGCCATCGCCTCGGACATCGTCCGCTCGGCGAGCGCCTTGGCGGCCTCGGACTCCTCGTGCGCCTCGCGCCGCAGCCGGCCGGCGTCCTCGCTCGCCCGCTCCCGCTCGGCATAGGCGTCGGAGCGGACCCGGTCCGCCTCCTCCTGCGCCTCCCGCCGCGTACGGTCCGCCGCGTGCTCGGCGGCGCTGCGCAGCCCGGCGATCTCCTCCTGCGCCTGCTCGTGCAGCCCCGCGACGGAGTCCCGGACCTGCTGCGCGTGCTGCTCGGCCGCCGACACCATCTCCGTGGCACGCCGGTCGGCCTCCTCGACCAGCCGGACGGCCTCGGTCTGCGCCTCCTCCACGCGCTTGCGCGCGGAAGCCAGCAGCTCCTCGCTCTGCTCGCGGGCCCGCTCGCGCTCCTGGTCGGCCTCCTGCCGGGCGCTGCCGAGGAGTTCCTCGGCCTCGCGGCGGCGCCGGTTGGCCTCCTCCTGGGCGGCGGCCAGCGTCTCGGACGCCTCCGCGGCCAGCCGCTCGGCGGCGGCCTGCGCCTCCGCGCGCACCCGGTCGGCGCTCTCCTGCGCCTCCGACTTCAGCCGCTCGGCCTCGCTCGCGGCCTCCGACCGCAGGCG
Organism: Streptomyces africanus; assembly: GCF_030816955.1. Lineage (NCBI taxonomy): Bacteria > Bacillati > Actinomycetota > Actinomycetes > Kitasatosporales > Streptomycetaceae > Streptomyces > Streptomyces africanus. The sequence continues at coordinate 6,000,432 of NZ_JAUSYP010000001.1, forward strand.
CACGGCGACAGCCTCGCCCTCGGCACGCGCGGCCGACGCGTCGGACGCGGCCTCGTCGCGCAGCCGCTCGGCCTCCGCCTCGGCCTGCTGCTGGAGCGTACGGATCCGCTCGGCGGCCTCGGCACGCAGCCGCTCGTTCTCCTCGGCGGCCTCGCGGCGGATCCGCGCGGCCTCCTCATGGGCGTCGGACAGCGCCTGCTCGGCCGCCGCCAGCCGCTCCTCCGCCTCCGTCTGGAGCCGCGCCAGCTCCTGGGCGGCCTCCGCGCGGCGGGCCTCTAGGACCCGCTCGGTCTCCTCGTGCAGCTCCCGCGCCGCGCGCTCGGCGTCCGCCTTGAGGGCCTCGGCCTGCTCGACGACCTCCTCGCGGTGCCGCTCGGCCTCCTGCCGGGTGCGCTGAAGGGTCTCCTCGGCCTGCCGGCGCAGGGTCGTCGCCCGCTCGATGGCCTCGGTGCGGACCCTCTCGCTGTCCGTCTGGGCCGTCGTGCGCAGCTCGTCCGCGTCCGCCTTCGCCTTGGCGAGCAGCTCCTCGGCGGACCTCGCCGCCTCCTCGATCTGCGCCACGGCCTCCTTGCGGGCCTCGGCGCGGATCTTCTCGCCCTCTTCGACCGCGTCCGACCGCAGCTGCTCGGCCTCGCCGCGCAGCCGGCGGGCCTCCTCCTGCAGCTCGACCGTCTTGGCGCGGTACTCCTTGGTGTCGTCCTTCGCCGCGCCCTTGAGCTGCTCGGCGATGTCATGTGCCTCGGCGCGCAGCCGGTCCGCCTCGGCCTCGGCCTCGCGGCGGATCCGCTCGGCCTCCTCGGCCGCGGCCTTGGTGGTCTTCTTGGCGTCCTCCGACGCCTTGGTGAGGACCTCCTCGGCCGTCCGCGCCGCCTTGGACAGCTGGGTCGCGGTCTCCTCGGCCGTGAGCGTGCGGGCCTTCTCGGAGGCCTCCGCGACGATCTTCTCCGCCTCGGCACGGGCGTCCGCGACGATCTGCTCGGCCTCGGACTTGGTGTTCTCGGCCTCCTTCGTGGCCTCCTCGACCAGCCGGGCGACCTGCTCCTTGGCGGTGCGCGTACGCGTCTCGTTCGCGGACTCCGCGCTCGCCAGGGCCTTGGCGGCGGCCTCCTTGGCCTCCGCGACCAGCTTCTCCGACTCGGCCTGCGCCTTGCGCAGCGCCTCCTCGGCCTCCGCCATCCGCTGCTCGGCGGCCTTGCTCAGCTCCTGGGCCTGGCGGCGCGCGGACTCCGACTCACTGGCCGTGGACGTCCGCAGCTGCTCGGCGTGGTCGGTGGCCTCCTGGGCCTGGGTGGAGGCGGCGTTGAGCAGCCGCTCGGCGTCCGTGCGGGCACGCCGCAGGATCTGCTCGGCCTCGGCCCGGGCCTCCTCGGCGGCGCTGGTGAGCCGCTGCCGGGCCTCGGTCGTCAGCCGCTCGGCCTCCGAACGGGCGGTGGCCAGGGCCTGCTCGGCCTCGGCGCGGGACTCGTCCAGCAGACGGCGGGCCTGCTGCTCGGTGCGGGCCCGCAGCTGCTCGGCCCACGCCACGTTCTCGTTGACGTGCGACTCGACCGTCTGGCGGCGCTCGGCCAGCTCCTGGTCCAGCTGCTGGCGCCGCGTCACCGCCTCCTGGTGCAGCTCCGCCTGGAGCCGGGCCGCCTGCTCGGCGTGCTCCTGGAGGATCCGCTGGGTCTGGGCCCGGGCCTCGCTCAGCTCGCGGTCGGCGTCCGCGCGGATCTGGTCGGCCTGCATCTGCGCGTTGCGCAGCAACTGCTCGGCCTGCCAGCCGATGTCGCCGCCGTCGAAGGAGGGCCGGGACATGATGGTGCGCCGCGCCTCGTGCAGCTTGGCGCGCAGCACCTCGACCTGGTAGCCGAGGTCCTCGGCGTGCTGGATCGCCTTTTCCCGCTCGGTCTTCAGCCGCTTCATCTCGGCTTCGAACCGAGAGAGGTGGTCGACGTCAGCCGCCGGCTCTCGCTCCTGGCTCTCGTAGCCCCGCACTGCGCGGTCCCATCCGTCCCCTGGTCGCAACTCTCTCCAAACGAGCTCCGTCCATACGCCGAACGGGGCCCCCGGGGAATGGTGTCAGATCATCGGCGGAGCACGGGCTGCTGCCCCGACGCTCGTCCCCCGAAACCCGGACCCCGGTGGTCCTGCCGTCGCACGGCGGGACCGCGGTCACCCTGGACTGAGCGGCGACCGCCCCCAACCCTACCGGCCCCTATGTACGAGCATCAGTGCTCAGGTGACTCAACGGGCGCCGAAGTGACCAGTTCTGTCAGTACGCCATGACAGTCCTTGGGGTGCAGGAAGGTGATCCGTGACCCCATGGAACCGCGTCGCGGCTCTTCGTACAGCACGCGAACGCCCTTGTCCTTGATGTCCGCGGCGTCGGCGTCCACGTCCGCCGTACCGAATGCGATGTGGTGGACGCCCTCCCCGTTCTTCGCGAGCCACTTCGCGACGGTGGAGTCCTCGCGGGTGGGCTCCAGGAGCTGGAGGTACGAGGCGCCGCCGTCGGACGTATCGTTGATCTTGAGCATGGCCTCGCGCACGCCCTGCTCCTCGTTGACCTCGGAGTGGGACACCTCGAAGCCGTAAGTGGCACGGTAGAACTCGACGGTCTTGTCGAGGTCGAAACAGGCGATCCCGATGTGGTCGATTCGCGTCAGCATGGATTCAGTGGAGCGCTCCGGAGGTGGTTACGCAACGTGCGCGCGATCACACCGACAGCCCGATGACGGGGCGGACTACCGGTCAGTACATTCGAAGTAAACCCTCGTTCACTCCTCGGCTGTGCAGCCGGTAAGGGGATCGCAGCTCATGTCTTCTGCTACGACCAGCTCGGTGATCGTCTCAGGCGCGCGTACGCCCATGGGGCGGTTGCTCGGCTCGCTGAAGTCCTTCTCCGGAGCCGACCTCGGCGGCTTCGCGATCAAGGCCGCTCTCGACCGTGCGGGGATCGGCGGCGACCAGGTGCAGTACGTGATCATGGGTCAGGTGCTCCAGGCCGGGGCGGGGCAGATCCCGGCGCGCCAGGCCGCGGTCAAGGCCGGCATCCCGATGAGCGTGCCGGCGCTGACCATCAACAAGGTGTGTCTGTCCGGTCTCGACGCCATCGCGCTCGCCGACCAGCTGATCCGTGCGGGTGAGTTCGACGTGGTCGTCGCCGGCGGCCAGGAGTCCATGACCAACGCCCCGCACCTGCTGCCCAAGTCCCGCGAGGGCTTCAAGTACGGCGCCGTCCAGATGCTCGACGCCATGGCGTACGACGGGCTGACCGACTCCTTCGAAGGCGTCGCCATGGGCGAGTCGACGGAGAAGCACAACACGCGCCTGGGCATCGGGCGGGCCGAGCAGGACGAGATCGCCGCGCTGTCCCACCAGCGGGCCGCCGCCGCGCAGAAGAACGGACTGTTCGAGGCGGAGATCACGCCCGTCGAGATCCCGCAGCGCAAGGGCGACCCGGTGCTGTTCAGCAAGGACGAGGGGATCCGGGGCGACACGACCGCGGAGTCCCTCGGGAAGCTGCGCCCCGCCTTCTCCAAGGACGGCACGATCACGGCCGGTTCGTCGTCGCAGATCTCCGACGGCGCGGCGGCTGTCGTGGTGATGAGCAAGGCCAAGGCGCAGGAGCTCGGTCTGGAGTGGATCGCCGAGATCGGGGCGCACGGGAACGTGGCCGGGCCGGACAACTCGCTCCAGTCCCAGCCGTCCAACGCGATCCAGCACGCGTTGAAGAAGGAGGGGCTGGGCGTCGAGGACCTCGACCTCATCGAGATCAACGAGGCGTTCGCGGCGGTGGCCGTGCAGTCGATGAAGGACCTCGGGGTGTCCACCGAAAAGGTGAATGTCAACGGTGGTGCCATTGCCCTGGGTCACCCGATCGGGATGTCCGGTGCGCGGCTCGTGCTGCACCTCGCGCTGGAGCTGAAGCGGCGGGGCGGTGGCGTGGGCGCGGCCGCGCTGTGCGGCGGCGGTGGGCAGGGTGACGCGCTGATCGTGCGCGTGCCCAAGGCCTGAGTATCGGTACGTCCCTTATCGGTACGTCCCTCTCCCTTATCCGAACGGAGCTGTGATGCAGGACGTCTCCACCCTGGTGGCCCAGGCGAGGGAAGGCCGGCCGCGGGCCGTGGCCCGGCTGATCTCCCTGGTGGAGGGGGCGTCCCCGCAGCTGCGGGAGGTCATGGCGGCGCTGGCGCCGTTGGCGGGCAAGGCGTATGTGGTCGGGCTGACCGGGTCGCCGGGGGTCGGCAAGTCCACGTCGACGTCGGCGCTGGTGACCGCGTACCGCAAGCAGGGCAAGCGGGTCGGCGTGCTCGCCGTCGATCCGTCGTCCCCGTTCTCGGGCGGTGCGCTGCTCGGGGACCGGGTGCGGATGTCCGAGCACGCGTCGGACCCGGGCGTGTACATCCGCTCGATGGCGACGCGCGGGCATCTGGGCGGGCTGGCGTGGGCCGCGCCTCAGGCGATCCGGGTGCTGGACGCGGCGGGGTGTGACGTGATCCTCGTCGAGACGGTGGGGGTGGGGCAGTCCGAGGTGGAGATCGCCTCCCAGGCGGACACGTCCGTGGTGCTGCTGGCGCCGGGGATGGGGGACGGGATCCAGGCGGCCAAGGCCGGGATCCTGGAGATCGGTGACGTGTACGTCGTGAACAAGGCCGACCGGGACGGGGCGGACGCGACGGCTCGCGAGCTGAACCACATGCTGGGGCTGGGGGAGGCCCGGGGGCCCGGGGACTGGCGTCCGCCGATCGTGAAGACGGTCGCCGCGCGGGGGGAGGGCATGGACGAGGTCGTCGAGGCCCTGGAGAAGCATCGCGCCTGGATGGAGGAGCGGGGGGTGCTCGCGGAGCGGCGCATGGCCCGGGCGGCGCGGGAGGTCGAGACGATCGCGGTGACGGCGCTGCGGGAGCGGATCGCGGATCTGCACGGCGATCGGCGGCTGGGCTCCTTGGCGGAGCGGATCGTGTCCGGGGAGCTGGACCCGTATCGGGCGGCTGATGAGCTGGTTGCTGGGTTGACGGAGGGCTGAGCGGCGGTGCGTGCGGGTGCCTGCGGCGGCCTGCGCGCGACCGTGGGGGTGCGCGTAGCGCCTGCTCGCCGGTGGTGGGTCGGGGCCGCGCCGGGGGGTGTCCGTCCTCGGAACGGCGCGATGGGGTCGGACGCCGACTGACTGTCCGTTGACGCGCCAACCGCTGCGGGCGGACACCCCCCGACACGTCCCCTTCCGTGCGCCGGCGGGTGCGGGTGCGTCGTGGTTGCCCTGGCTGCGGGCAGTCGTGCCTCACCCAGTGCCTCAAGGGCCTGGGAGGTACCCCCAGGGCGGCACGGGTGGGCGCAGCGGCACCCCGTTCCGCCGGGCTGCGGACCACCCGGCCTCAGCGACAACGCCGGGCACCTCGACGCCCCGGCGTCAGCAGCGACGCCGGGGCTGTGGCAAAGCAGCAGTACCCGATCAGTCCTGGTCGTCGTCCTCGTCGCGGTCCGCCGTGATCTTGCCCGTGTGGAGGTCGATCCTCCAGTCCTGCTCGGCGCCGCCGGACTTGTGCGTCTCGGCCTCCCAGGACTTGTTCTTGCCGTCCTCGTCCAGGTCCACGGACGTCACCGTGCCCTTGCCGCCGGCGGCCTTCGCGGCCTCCTCGGCCGTCACGGAAGCCCCCTTCAGCGCCGCCCGCACCTGCGCCGTGTCGTCCTCGTCGTCGGTGTGCGAGCCGAGCACCTTGCCGTTCGACGGGTCGACGCTCACGCTGTGCCAGGCGTTGTCGCCGGACAGGACGTCGACCTTCCAGATCACCTTGCCGCTGTCGTCCTCGTCGTCCAGCTCGGCGGACACGGCCGTACCGGACGTGTGCTTCAGCGCGGACGCGATGGCCTCGGGCGCCGACACGTCGGCGGAAGCCGCCCGCGCGGCGTCGTCGTCCCGGCCGTTGTCGTCGTCGCCGTCGTCCTGCGCGTCGGGACCGTCCTGGTCGTCGCGGACGTCGTCGTCCGACAGCCGGGTGTTGGCCGCCTGCCGCGCCGAGCCCCCGTCCTCCGTGGTCGCGAGAGCCGTGGCCGTACCGCCTCCGATCAGAGCGGCGGCGGTCACAGCGGCGATCACGATGTTGCGCTTCATGCGGATTCCTCCCGAGTCGTTTCGTTTTCGACGTGTTCCAATCTGGCTGATCGAGGCTGAGAGGAACCTGAAGCCCCCTGAAGGGATCTTCAGCTCGGCTTTGCCACTCTTTACCCATGCGCCTGTTGATCGTGGAGGACGAGAAGCGGCTGGCCCTGTCGCTCGCCAGGGGCCTGACGGCCGAGGGGTACGCCGTGGACGTCGTCCACGACGGACGGGAGGGGCTGCACCAGGCCTCGGAGGGCACGTACGACCTGGTGATCCTCGACATCATGCTGCCCGGGCTCAACGGCTACCGGGTCTGCGCCGCCCTGCGTGCCGCCGGGCACGAGGTGCCGATCCTGATGCTCACCGCCAAGGACGGCGAGTACGACGAGGCGGAGGGTCTCGACACCGGTGCGGACGACTATCTGACCAAGCCCTTCTCGTACGTCGTGCTCGTCGCCCGGATCAAGGCGCTGCTGCGGCGGCGCGGGGTGGGTGCCGGGGCCTCGCCCGTGCATGTGCACGGGGACCTGAAAGTGGACACCGCGGCCCGGCGGGTGTTCCTGGGGGAGGACGAGGTCGCCCTGACCGCCAAGGAGTTCTCCGTCCTGGAGCACCTCGTGCTGCGGGCCGGGGAGGTCGTGTCCAAGTCCGAGATCCTCGAACATGTGTGGGACTTCGCGTACGAGGGTGATCCCAACATCGTCGAGGTGTACGTCAGCACCCTGCGGCGGAAGCTGCGGGCGGGGCTGATCCGGACCGTGCGCGGTGCCGGGTACCGGCTGGAGACGTCGCCGTGAGGCGGCTGTTCGGGTCCGTCCGGGCGCGGGCCACGCTCGGTGCGACGCTCGTCGTCGCGGTGGCGCTCGTCGCCGCCGGGGCCGCCGTCCTGCTGTCCCTGAAGTCCAACCTGATGGGCGAGGCCGGCACCCGGGCGGAGCGCTCGGCGCGGGCGGTCGCCGCCGAGCTCGCCGCCGGGACGCCGTACGACAAGCTGTCCGGGCTGGACGGCGACGACGGGCCGGTCCAGGTACTCGCCGAGAAGGAGCGGGTGGTCGCGGTCAGCGAGGATCTGGAGAAGATCAGCGGTACCGACTCCGACCGGGTGAAGCCGGCGCCGTCGGTGGCGCCGCGCGGGGACGATGACGACGACTCGGACGACCACGAAGAGTCCCTCGAACCCGGGGAGATCGCCGGGGAGAGCACCTTCCGGAACGGGTCCGCGACGATCGACGGCGACACGGAGGACTACCGGTTCGCCGCCGTCGAGGTCGAGACCCAGGACCGGGGGCGTCTGAAGGTCTACGCCGGTGCCGCGCTGGCCGCCGAGCACGGGGCCGTGCAGAGCGCGACGACGGTGATGCTGATCGGGTTCCCGCTGTTGCTCGGCGTCGTCGCGGGGGTGACCTGGCTGGTCACCCGGCGGGCGCTGCGGCCGGTGGAGGGCATCCGGAGTGAAATGGCCGCGATCACCGCCTCCCAGGACCTCGCACGGCGGGTGCCGGAGCCGCAGACGCACGACGAGGTCGCCCGGCTCGCCCGGACGACGAACGAGACGCTCGCGGCCCTGGAGACCTCCGTGGAGCGGCAGCGGCGCTTCGTCGCCGACGCCTCCCATGAGCTGCGCAGCCCGATCGCCTCGCTGCGGACCCAGTTGGAGGTGGCCGCCGCACATCCCGAACTGCTGGACCTGAACGGGGCCGTGGAGGACACCGTACGGCTCCAGCGGCTCGCCGCCGACCTGCTGCTGCTCGCCCGGCTGGACGCGGGGGAGCGGCCGGGCGGCGCGCAGGTCGACCTCGCCGGGCTGGCCCGGGAGGCGGCCGAGGGGCGGACGGGCGTGACGGTGGACGCGCAGCCGGTGAACGTGGCCGGATCGCGCGGGCAGTTGGGGCGGGTGCTCGCCAATCTGCTCGACAACGCCCAGCGGCATGCCCGGTCGGCCGTCACGGTGAGCGTGCGGACGGAGGGCGACCTGGCCGTGGTCGGGGTGGCGGACGACGGGGACGGTGTGCCCGAGGCCGACCGGGAGCGGATCTTCGAGCGGTTCGTACGGCTGGACGCCGCCCGCAGCCGTGACGACGGCGGTGCCGGGCTGGGCCTGGCCATCGCCCGGGACGTCGCCGTCCGGCACGGCGGCACGCTCACGGCCGGTCGGGGACCCGGAGGCGGAGCCCTGTTCGAACTCCGCCTGCCGCTCGCCTAGAGGCCGCGGGGCGCCGGTGGGCCGTCCGGGTCACGGGCGTCCGCGCTGGGTGCGCAGGTGCTCCGCGATGGGTTTGAGGGCCTTGTCGAGTTCCGTCAGGGCCTCGGGGGACAGCAGGTCGATGAAGTGCCTCCGCACGGACGCCACATGGTGGGGCGCGACCTTCTGCATCGTCGCCATGCCGTGGTCGGTGAGGACCGCGTAGAGCCCCCGGCGGTCGGACTCGCAGTTCTCCCGCCGGACCAGGTTCGCGTTCTCCATGCGCGTGATCTGGTGGGAGAGGCGGCTCTTGGACTGGAGGGTCGCGGAGGCGAGGTCGCTCATCCGCATCCGCTGGTCCTCCGACTCGGAGAGATTCACCAGGATCTCGTAGTCGTTCATTGTCAGGCCGAACGGCTGCAGGTCCTTTTCGAGCTGGTACGTCAACAGCCTGTTGACCTCCAGGTGGGTGCGCCAGGCGCACTGCTCCGCATCGGTCAGCCAGCGGGTGGCCGTCTCGGTCTCCATGAATGAAGTCTACCTAAAATGTTGAAAGGCGAACTAGTGAGGGTTTTCGTGTGACGGAGCGCACCCGCCGAACATCGGTGCGCAGACGTTCGATGTCACACTCCGCAGACTACCGCTCACAGCCCGAAGCGACGCTGGAGGTCCCCCAGCTGTCCGGGAAGACGCGGTACGCCGGACTGTCCTGGCTGGGGTCCGTGAGCCCCGCCGCCGGGCACGCCGGCCTGGTGCGGCACGGCCCCCGTGGCCTGCTCGGCCATGAGCGTCTCGGACGACTGGAGCAGCACCGTGCCGGCGCCGACGAACTCGAACTGGTGCTCCTCGCCGGAGGCTCCGCCGAGGCCCGTCAGTGCACGTAGACCGCCCATGACGCCGGTCATGTACCCGTGGTCGTAGTGGTGGCACGGGGAGGGGCAGTCGGCCCAGCCGACCAGGGCCTGGGGGTCGACCCGGATGGGGGGTTCCATGAACACCACGGGGCCGTTCGACGCGGCCACGAACTTTCCGGTTCCGATGAGTGTCAGAAAACCAGGCACGATTGATTGCTTCAGTGACAGAGTTGGCTGAAAAGCGAGCAGGTTGCCCGAGCGAATGGTCAGGTTGCCGTCCTCGAGGTCGTACGAGTTGACGTCGAAGGCCCGGTCGGCGAGGAGCATCTTGCCCGAGCCCTCCGCCACGACCCAGTCGCTCGCGTGCAGTGGCGAATGGAAGGACGTACGGACGAGACGGTCCAGCCGGCCGTGTCCGACGCCGTTGAAGTCGATGGAGCCGTAGTAGGCGATCATCTTCCCCTTCTGGAGGAACCACTGGCTCCCCTTGAGCTCCACGCAGAAGGTGTAGGCGTTGACGTTGTCGTCGGGCGGCAGGGTCGCCGGGTCGAAGACCGCGGGGCCGGCGCCCGGGGTTCCGTACGTGCTCACAGCTTCTCCTCCGACGCCTGGACGTACACCGCACCGCTGCCGCTGAGCTCCAGCTGGAACGCCTCGCCCGAGCCGCGGCCCACCATGTCCCGCCAGCCCAGGGCCGTGGACAGCTTGTTGCGGACGTCGCCGTGGTGGGCGACGTAGGCCTGCGGGTCCACATGGACCGGTCGCTGCGGGCTGATCGGGATCTCGATGACGCCGCCGTGGGCCATGACCGCGACGGCCCCGTGCCCCTTCAGCGTCGTCGTGAACAGCCCCTGGCCGCTGACCTGGCCGCGCACCATGCCCATGACGCCGCCCTGTGAGCCCAGGAACATCGTGCCCTGCTGGAGCGTGCCCTCGAAGGCCAGGAGGCGGTCCGCCTCGACGTACAGCGTGTCGCCGGACAGCTGGATCACCTGGACGTGATGCCCGCCGTGCCCGAAGAGGACGGTGCCGCTGCCCTCGACGGTCATCAGCGGCGTGTCCTCGTCGGCGACCCGGCGGCCGATCATCGACATGATCCCGCCCTGGCCGCCGGCCATGTTGGGCGTGAAGGACACCTCGCCCCGGTAGGCGAGCATCGCGCCGCGCTGGCTGAACAGCCGCTGGCCCGGCGCGATCGTCGCCTCGACCATCTTCGCGTTGATCTCCCGGAAGGCCATCTCACACGTCTCCCGCGATCGTGTTCCGCTCGCTCGGCTGCACGTACACCAGCCCGTCCCCCTCGAACCGCATCTGGAAGGCCTCGCCACCGCCCTCCCCGAGCAGCGTGCGGAACGTCACACCGGACTGGAAGGACTGCCGCAGATTCCCCTGGTGTGCCACATACGCACCCGGGTCGACGGTCAGCGGATACTGCGGACTCACCCGCAGCACCACCGCCGGGCCGTCCGACATGATCGCCGCCTGGCCGTGGCCCTCGACGGTCGTGGTGAACAGCCCGTTGCCCTGCGAGGCGCCGCGCAGGCCCGTGAACTCCGTCCCCGTGCGCAGCCCGCCGTCGGTCGCGAGCAGGTTGCTCGACTCCACGTAGAGCTTGTCGCCCTGGAGACCCACCAGGTTGATCTCGGAGGCACGGTCGGCGAACCAGCAGGTCCCCCGCCCCTTCACCTCCATCAAGGTCATCTGCTCGCCGGTCAGCCGCCGGGTCACCATGCCCCGTATGCCCTCGCCGCCGCCGCTGAGCTTCTTGAAGGCCATCTCGCCGTCGTACGCGACCATCGAGCCGTTTTTCGCCTTCACGGCGTCTCCGGTCATGTCGACGGCGAGCACCTTGCTGCTCTGAAGTCGGAACATCGCCACGTACGGGAAGGTAGCCGCAGGCCGGGCGCCGCGAACAGGGCCCGTGGGTGGAGAACGACCCTGACCGCACCCCTAGGGGCCAGGGCCCGAGGCGGTTTGCCACAATGGGCGGGACGCTTGTGCGTGCGTTCACAAACCGTCAGACCGCAGCAAGCCCGTTCCGACAGTCCAGACCGCCGCGTCTTACTCACCGAAGGTGACCCGTGGACCTCAAGACCGCCACCGCCCTCCGCCGCCTCCGCCTGGTCTCGGCCCCCGAGGCGATCTCGTTCCTGCTCCTGCTGATCTGCTCGGTGCTGAAGCGGACCACGGACTTCAACGCCGTGCCGGTGATGGGCATGGTGCACGGTGTCCTGTTCATCCTGTACGTGATCTTCTGGGCCGATGCCTGGAACCGGACGAAGTGGTCGCTGAAGACCGCCGCGCTGTACTTCGTCCTCTCGGTGCTGCCGACCGGTGGGTTCTTCGCGGAGCGCAAGCTGCGGCGTGAGGCCGAGGACGCCGTCATCGCGTCCCGGGCGCGCAACGAAGGGGTCGTGAACGCGTGATCGTCGCCTTTTCCGTGACGCCGCTGGGGGTCGGGGAGGACGTGGGGGAGTACGTCGCCGATGCGGTGCGGGTGGTGCGGGAGTCCGGGCTGCCGAATCGTACGGACGCGATGTTCACGTCCGTCGAAGGAGAGTGGGACGAAGTGATGGACGTCGTCCGGCGGGCGGTCGCCGCCGTGGAGCGGCGGGCGCCTCGGGTGTCTCTCGTCCTGAAGGCGGACATCCGCCCCGGAGTGACGGACGGACTGACCTCCAAGGTGGAGACCGTGGAGCGGCACCTCGCCGAGTAGGCCACAAGAACCACAGCCCCGGCTCGTGACGAGCCGGGGCTTTGCTGTGCACCGGGCAGGTCCCTCTGATGACCCGTGCGGCTCGCGGAGTCCGACGCGCCGACCCACGATGAGGGCTCAGGGCCGACCGCCGTCCCCCTGCCGGACACGGCGGCCGCCGTCTGCCCAGTGAAGGAAGGGCCTGCCGGTGAACACTTCGACGTATACGTCCCAGTCGGCGTTCGACGGCTCCAGGCTGCGCGTCATCCTGCTCGTCGATCTCCACGAAGGCGCCCAGCAACGGTTCCTCGACGCGTACGAGCACATGCGCAACCGGGTCGCGTCGGTTCCCGGTCACCTCGGTGACCAGCTGTGCCAGTCCGTGGAGAACCCGTCCCAGTGGCTCATCACCAGCGAATGGGCGACCGCGCCGCCGTATCTCGCCTGGGTGAACAGTGAGGAGCACCTCGAGACCGTCAGGCCCATGCAGGACTGCGTCCGGGACATCCGGTCGATGCGTTACAGCGTCGTCCGCGAGACCGGGCGTGCCCTTCCGCCCACCGCCCAGGCCGCTGACAGCGTCCAGGCGCCGGTGCGGGCGGGCGACGGAGTGACGCGCCACGCGCTGACGTTCACCGTCAAGCCCGGCTCCGAGTCGAAGGTCGCGGACATCCTCGCCGGATACGCGCCGCCCGAGGCCCGCGCCGACGACTCCACACGACTGCGCCGGACGACGCTGTTCATGCACGGCAACCGCGTCGTACGCACCGTCGAGGTGGAGGGCGATCTGCAGACGGCGCTGCGCCACGTCTCGCGTCAGCCGGAGGTGCGTGCCGTCGAGGAAGCCCTCAATCCGCACCTGGAACAGAGCAGGGACCTGGCCGACCCCGCGTCGGCACGGGCCTTCTTCATCCGCGCGGCCATGCCGGCCGTCCATCATGTGGCGCGTGGCGGACCGGAGCCGTCCGGTCTGCGGCGTCACGCCCTGTACTACCCGGCCCGTGAGGGCTGCGGGATGGCGCTGGCACGGCTGCTCGCCCAGCAGGACGAGACCGCCGCGGCCGACCCCGCCGGCCCCGTGCACCGCAGCACCGTCTTCCACCGGGACGACCTGGTCGTCCGGCTCATCGACACGCTGGATCCCGAGACGGACCCGGTCAGAGCGCTCGGCCTGCACGGCACCAGGAAGGGCGCCGTGCTGGCCCGCCTGCTCGACGGCGCCGCACTCGGCGTCGAAGGGCCACTCTCCGACGACCGGGACGCCACCCGCCTCCTGGCGCACGCCGACATGACGCTGATCACCGATCGCAGGGCTGCCCAGTCCTGACGGTCCATGGACGACACGCGCCCATGGACGACACCCCCACAGACCGACCTGGAGACGGACCATGTACAAGACGCGCCCGCGCATCGTGGACCTCAGCGAGACCGAGCCCAACCGCAAGCGTGGCGGCGACCTGCGCACCCTGCTCACGCCCCTCACGGTGGGTTCCACGAGCGGGTTCATGGGCCTGGCCATCATGCAGCCGGGTGAACGCATCAGCGAGCACTACCACCCGTACTCGGAGGAGTTCGTCTACGTCGTCCAGGGCGAGCTGGAAGTCGACCTGGACGGCGTGACCCACCCGATCCGCGCCGACCAGGGCCTCATGGTCCCCATCGGCATGCGGCACCGCTTCCGCAACGTCGGTGACGCCGAAGCCCGGATGGTCTTCCATCTGGGTCCGCTGGCCCCGAAGCCGAGCATGGGCCACGTCGACACGGAGCCCGCGGAGGGGAACGCGAGCGGCGGCACGTACCCGGCCGTGCAGGGGGACGGAGCGCAGCCGGAGCGACGCGGGGTGCCCTCATGACCCGGCGGGTGGCGGTCACCGGCATCGGCGTCGTCGCCCCGGGCGGTATCGGGGTGCCGGCCTTCTGGGACCTCCTGTCCAGCGGCCGTACCGCGACGCGCGGCATCACACTGTTCGACCCCGAGGGGCTGCGGTCGCGCATCGCGGCCGAGTGCGACTTCGACCCGCTCGCGCACGGGCTCGATCCCGGCCTGGTCGAACGCGCCGACCGGTACATACAGTTCGCGGTCGTCGCAGCGGCGGAGGCGGTGGCCGACTGCGGCATCGACTTCGGCGCCGAGGACCCGTGGCGCGTGGCCGTCTCGCTGGGCAGCGCCGTGGGCGGCACGACCCGCCTGGAGCACGACTACGTCCTGGTCAGCGAGCGGGGGCAACGCTGGGACGTGGACCACCGCGCCGCCGGCCCGCAGCTGCACCGGGCGTTCTCACCCAGCACCCTGGCCTCCGACGTCGCCGAGTACTTCGGCGCCCAGGGGCCGGTGCAGACCGTGTCGACCGGCTGCACCTCCGGACTCGACGCGGTGGGCTACGGCTTCCACACGATCGAGGACGGCCGCGCCGACATCTGCATCGCCGGAGCGTCCGACTCCCCGATCTCGCCGATCACCATGGCCTGCTTCGACGCCATCCGGGCGACCTCGCCGAACAACGACGACCCGGCGCACGCCTCCCGGCCCTTCGACGCCCACCGCGACGGATTCGTCATGGGAGAGGGCTCCGCCGTGCTCGTCCTGGAGGAGCTCGAACACGCCCGTGCCCGCGGCGCGCACGTCTACTGCGAGATCCGCGGCTACGCCACCTTCGGCAACGCGTACCACATGACCGGACTGACCAGCGAGGGCCTGGAGATGGCCAGGGCGATCGACACCGCGCTCGGACAGGCCCGGCTCGACCCCTCACTCATCGACTACGTCAACGCGCACGGGTCGGGCACCCGCCAGAACGACCGTCACGAGACCGCCGCGGTCAAACGGTCCCTGGGCGCCCACGCCTATGACACGCCCATGAGTTCGATCAAGTCCATGGTGGGCCACTCGCTCGGTGCGATCGGCGCGATCGAGGTCGTCGCCTGTGTGCTGGCCCTGGCCCACCAGGTGGTCCCGCCGACGGCGAACTACGAGACCCCGGACCCCGAGTGCGACCTGGACTACGTACCGCGCACCGCACGCCCGCGCAAGCTCGCCCATGTGCTGTCCGTGGGCAGCGGCTTCGGCGGGTTCCAGTCCGCAGTGCTCCTGACAGGGCAGGCCGGGAGGAAACGATGAGTACTCAGCCGAACCGCCGCACCGCCATCACGGGGATCGGTGTGATTGCGCCCAACGGACTGCAGACGGAGACCTACTGGAAGTCCGTCGAGGAGGGCCTGTCCGTACTCGACCGGATCACCCGGGAGGGATGCGGGCACCTTCCGCTCCGGGTCGCCGGCGAGGTCCGGGGGTTCGACCCCACGGCACTCATCGAGGAGACCTTCCTCGTCCAGACCGACCGCTTCAGCCACTTCGCGATGGCCGCCGCCAGTGCCGCCCTGAAGGACGCGGGACTGAGTGACGCGGCCACCGACTCGCCGTACTCCGTCGGTGTGGTCACCGCCGCCGGATCCGGTGGCGGCGAGTTCGGCCAGCGGGAGCTGCAGAAGCTGTGGGGACAGGGGTCCCGTTTCGTCGGTCCTTACCAGTCCATCGCCTGGTTCTACGCGGCCAGCACGGGCCAGATATCGATCCGCAGCGGCTTCAAGGGCCCCTGCGGCGTGGTCGCCAGCGACGAGGCAGGTGGCCTGGACGCCATCGCGCACGCCGCCCGTACCGTGCGGCGGGGGACCGACGTGGTCGTGGCAGGGGCGGCCGAAGCGCCGCTCGCTCCGTACTCGATGGCCTGCCAGCTCGGATACCCGGAACTCAGCACGGCCGAGGACCCGGCGCGGGCCTATCTCCCCTTCACCTCCGAGGCCTGCGGCTTCGTCCCGGCCGAGGGCGGTGCCGTGCTGATCGTCGAGGACCTGGACCGCGCACGCCGGCGCGGCGCGGACGTCCGCGCCACCGTGGCGGGCCATGCGGCCACGTTCAGCGGCGCCTCGCACTGGGACCGCTCACGGGAGGGACTCGCCCATGCCATCCGCGGTGCCCTCGACGAGGCCGGCTGCGCACCGGAGGAGATCGACGTGGTCTTCGCCGACGCGATGGGTGTCCCGGAAGCGGACCGGGCCGAGGCCCTCGCCCTCGCCGACGCCCTCGGCCCGCACGGCACCCGCGTGCCCGTCACGGCTCCCAAGACCGGCATCGGGCGGTCCTACTGCGGGGCGCCCCTGCTGGACGTCGCGGCCGCGGTGATGGCCATGGAAGAAGGACGGATCCCGCCCACGCCCAACGTCCTCGACATCTGCCACGACATCGACCTGGTGACGTCGACGGCGCGCCCGGCCGAGCTGAGCACGGCCCTGGTCCTCAGCCGTGGACTCATGGGCTCCAACGCGGCGCTGGTACTGCGCCGCGACCCGGGACCGGCCGCCCGGTGAAGCCCACCGCACCCCTACGACAAGGAGAACACGCATGAGCAGTGAAGTGACCCTGGAAGAGCTGGCCGCACTGATGAAGAAGGCCGCCGGTGTCACCGTCGACCCGACCGACCTCGAAGCCCGGATCGACACCCCCTTCGCCGAGTTCGGGCTGGACTCGCTGGGCCTCCTCGGCATCGTGGGCGAGCTGGAGAACCGGCACGCCCGGGCGCTTCCCACCGACGCCGAGAAGTGCAAGAGCCCCCGCGACTTCCTCGACCTCGTCAACAGCACGCTCACGGCAGGAGCCTGACATGGCAGGGCACACCGAGAACGAGATCACCATCGCCGCACCCCTCGATCTGGTCTGGGACATGACCAACGACGTCGAGAGATGGCCGCGGCTGTTCAGCGAGTACGCGGCGGCCGAGGTGCTGTCCCGGCAGGGCGACACGGTGACCTTCCGCCTGACCATGCACCCGGACGAGAACGGCAAGGAGTGGAGCTGGGTGTCGGAACGGACCACCGACCGCGACAAGCTCACCGTCACGGCACGCCGGGTCGAACCCGGCCCGTTCGAGTACATGAACATCCGGTGGGAGTACGAAGAGACCCCCGACGGCGTCCGGATGCGCTGGACCCAGGACTTCGCCATGCGGCCGGACGCGCCGGTCGACGACGCCGGGATGACGGACATCATCAACCGCAACTCGCCCGTCCAGATGGCCCTCATCCGCGACCGCATCGAGCAGGCCGCCGACGAGCGGCGGACCTCCCCCGTCACGCCCGCCTGAACGGCGCAGCCGCGTAAGGAGACCTCATGCACCACGCCCTGATCGTCGCCCGGATGGCACCGCACGCCGCTGAGGACATCGCCGAGGTCTTCGCGGCCTCCGACCGCGGCGACCTGCCCCGCCTCGTCGGGGTGACCCAGCGTTCCCTCTTCCAGTTCGGCGATGTGTACATGCACTTCATCGAGGCCGAGCAGGACCCGGGCCCCGCCATCGCGCGGGTGGCCGGGCACCCCGAGTTCCGCGACATCAGCAGCAAGCTGGAGGCGTACGTCAGCCCGTACGACCCGCAGAACTGGCGCGGTCCGAAGGACGCGATGGCGCAGTGCTTCTACCACTGGGAGAGAGACACGGCCCCGGCCGCCCGGTGACGCCGAGGAGAGACGAGAAGGCCGCCGCCCGTGAGGGCGGCGGCCTTCTCGTCTGCGGTCTCAGCGGGCCAGTGAGGGCAGCAGGCGCAGGGCGTTCTCCCGGTTGATGCCCCTGAGCTGCTCCGGTGAGAGGAACGGGTCGCCGTCCAGAGCGGGTACGGCGATGTCGGCGACGGCCTGCGCGGAGGTGGGCGGCCAGTCCGTGCCGAAGAGGACCCGGCCGGGATCCACCGTGGCCAGCAGCGTGGGCGTGGCCGAGGGGGACATGGGGCCCGCCGTGTCGAAGTAGAACCGGTGCAGGTAGTCACGGACCCGGCCCGGCTCGATCCCCGGGGTGAGGTGCCCGCCGAAGAGTTCGAGCCGCGTGGCCATGTACGGCAGGAAGCCTCCTCCGTGGGGAAGGACGAAGCTGAGGTTCGGATAGCGGTCCAGGGTGCCGTTCCGGATCAGGTTGATGGCCGCGCGTGTGGTGTCCATGAGGAAGTCGCACACGAAGGGCGGCATTCCCGGCAGTCCGGCACCGCCGTCCTTTCCGGCCGGCACCTCCATGGGGTGGGTGCTGACGACGGCGGACCGGTCGTTGAGTTCCTGCAGCAGGCGGTCGTGGCCGGCGTCACCGAGGTAGACACCGTCCATGCTCGTTCTCGTGCTCACTCCGACGGCCCCGAGTTCGTCGAGTCCGTAGCGCAGGCTCCACTGCGAGAGTTCCAGGTCGTCCAGGAACACAGGGGTGAAGAAGGCGAAGCGCGCGGGATGTTCCTCGACGACATCGGCCGCCGCCCGCAGGGCGATCCGTGCGCTCTCCTGGCGCTCCGCGCGCTCGCGGAACCGTCCGAGCATCGCGACGGTCATGACGGCGGTGCTGATGCCCGTCTTGTCCATGACCTCCAGAGCCGCGTCCAGGTCCCAGCGGGTCCACCAGGGCAGCTTCTCGCGGTTCACGACACCGCGTTCCGCCGCCCAGTCCAGCCAGGCCGGCGCGGTGAAGTGGTGGTGGACGTCCACTCGGCCCGCGACGGGGCCGTCTTCGTATGGCATGGGCATGTCCTCGCGTGGTCGTTTCGGTGGGTGGTACTCAGCTGCGGCGGAGCACGGTCCGCAGCACGTCCGTCAGCACACGATCGGCGGACGGCGGCTGGGTGGGCGCGCGCCAGGCGACGAAACCGTCCGGGCGTACGAGGACGGCACCGTCGGCGGCGGTGCCGTGCAGCGCCGCCCAGTCGGCATCCGGCTCGGGAACAAGGTCGTGGTCGGGGCCGTCTCCCACGAGATACACCTCGACCGGAACGCCCAGCTCCTCGCCGGCCCGCTCCGCCGCACGGCGCCACTTGTGGCCTTCGGCCCCGGCGAGCAGGACGAAGGAACGCTCGTACAGATCGAGAGTGGAGATCCGGGCGCCTGCTCTGCGGACCCACAAGTGGGGTGCGCGGCTCCCCGGCTCGCCGTCGATCCGGAAGGCCTCCGGGATGACCGGCCGGTCAGGGGAGGCGCCCACCACGGCGTCCGAGGCGTACCGGTAGCAGAGCGCGACCGTCATGAGGTCCGCCGCGTCGTTGTTGCGTCCCGCCGCCGTGCCGAACGCGGGGTGCTGCTCCTCGGCCACCTGCTGGGCGGCCCGCTCGCTCGTCGTGACGGCGACCGGCCGTCGTTCGCACTCGTAGGTGCCGAGCAGCGGTAGGCCGGCCCAGCCGCGCAGGACCGCGGCGAGTTTCCAGGCGAGGTTGTGGGCGTCCTGGATTCCGGTGTTGGAGCCGAACGCCCCGTTGGGCGGCATTTCATGAGCCGAGTCACCGGCCAGAAAGACCCGGCCCTGCCCGTAGCTGTCCGCGACTCGCTGGGAAGCGTGCCAGGGCGCCTTCCCCGTGATCTCGACATCAATGTCCGGAACACCGACGGCCGCGCGAATATGTGCCGCGCAGCGCTCGTTTCCGAAATCCTCCAGGGTTTCGCCCCGATCGGGCGACCAAGGAATATGAATGACCCACCGTTCCTCGTTGTCCACGGGCAGCAGGGCGCCTTCCCCCTGTGGATCGGTGGTGTAACAGACGATGAAGCGCTTCGGCCCGACGTATTCCTTGAGGGACTTGCTCCGGAACGTGACACTGACGTTGTGGAACAGGGCACCGGGCCCGGACTGGCCGATTCCCAGGCGTGTGCGAACGGGGCTTCTCGGGCCGTCGGCGGCCACCAGGAAATCGGCTTTCACGGTATGGGTCTCACCGGTGTCCCGGCTCATGACCTGCGCCAGGACCCCCTCGTCGTCCTGCGTGAAGGAGAGCAGCTCCGTGCCGAAGCGGATGTCTCCGCCCTGGCGGGCGCGGCCGAGCAGGACCGGCTCCAGATCGTTCTGGCTGCACAGGCACCAGTTCGAGGAGCTGACCCGGGAGACATCCATGCCCGCGGCGATGTCCTGGACGATCCAGCGGCGCCGGTCCCCGACGAGGGTGTCCACCTGGAGAACGCCGTCGTTCCCGGCGAGGGCGAAGGCGGCTTCCCGCACGCTCTGCTCGAGTCCGGCGGTGCGAAAGATCTCCATGGTGCGCACGTTGTTCCCGCGGCCCCGTGGGTGCGTCGATGTCCCGGCATGCCGCTCCACGAGCATGTGCTCGATTCCGAGACGCCCCAGGAACACCGAGGTGGAAAGACCCACCAGGGACCCGCCTACGATGAGAACTGGTACAGATTCCACTCCGCGTCCGCTCACTGGGTTTCCTCGTCATCCGGCGACCGCCCAGCCCGGGAACGGTGGACTGGCCCGTCCCTGATGTTTACCAAGCAGGACTTACCGCCGCGATCCAGGGCGCCCTGGGGTACGCCGGCCGGGTAACCGGAGCCGTTTTGCGCACCTTCTGCGGCACTCGGACTCATATGGCCCAGCAGCGTTTGCGGCACAGTGCCGACCGGGAAACCGTGTGATTCGACCGACGGAACTCACGACCCGGGGACCAGCCATGACGCAAGCGTTCGCATCCGAGGAAATGTCGTCAGAAGAGGCCGCTGCCGCGGCCTCGTCGTGCAGCCGGGAGTTCCGCGCCAACCCGCATCCCGTGTACTCCGCCCTCAGGGCGGCAGCGCCCGTGTGCCCGCTGAAGCCCCCGCACGGGGTCGACACCTATCTCATCACCCGGTACGACGACGCCCGTGCCGCCTTGGCCGACCCCCGGCTGAGCAAGGACATGTACGGCGCGATCGACGCCTACCACCGGATCTTCGGCGACTCGTCGATCGCTCTGGACGACAACATGCTCTTCTCGGACCCTCCGAAGCACACGAGGCTCCGCAGGATCGTCGGCAGCACCTTCACCCCCAAGAGGGTGGAGTCGCTGCGGCCGAAGGTCCAGAAGATCGCCGACGAACTGCTGGAGCGCTGCCCGGCGTCGGAGCCCGTGAACCTCCTCCAGGAGTTCTGCTTCCCGCTGCCGCTGCACGTGATCTGCGAGCTCCTCGGCGTCCCTGAGAACGAGCGCAGGCAAGCCCAGGAATGGTCCGCCACCGTCGCTCAGACCGGCTTCGGGCCGGAGGCGAGAAAGGCGCTGGAAATCGCCGAGGGAAACCTGCGCGACTACCTGGTGGACCTGATCGCGCGGAAGCGGAAGGAGCCGGACGGGGCCCTGCTCAGCGCACTCGTCACGGCGCAGGACGAGGACGGCGCGCTCACCGACCACGAACTCGTCTCCACCGCCTGGGTGCTGCTCTTCGCGGGCCACAAGTCGACCGCGTACCAGATCGGCAACGCCGTCTACCACCTGCTCTGCCGGCCGGAGCAGAAGCGCCTGGCGTTCCGGGACGCTCGGGCGACGGCCGCGGCCGTCGAAGAGATCTTCCGGTTCGAGACCTCCGTGGAGAACTCGACGTTCCGCTACGCGACGGAAGACATCGAGCTCCGCGACACACGCATCCCGAAGGGTGCGCTCGTGCAGATCTCGCTCACGGCGGCCAACCGGGACCCGGAGATGTTCCCCGACCCGGACCGCATGGACGTCGAGCGCCCGAACGTCCAGGCGACACACCTCGCCTTCGGACTCGGCCCGCACTACTGCATCGGCGCGCCGCTGGCGCGTCTGGAGATGCAGATCGCCCTCACCACGCTCTTCGGGCGCCACCCCGAGATGGCCCTGGTCGGGGAGCCGGAGGACGTGCGCTGGCTGACCGTGCCGTTCCCCGCCTTCCGCGGGCTCGCGGAACTCCCCGTCGTTCTCGACCCGTCGTGATGGGGGAGGTCCCGGCGCGGGTGCGCGTGGTGCGGCTGCTGCGCGTCCGGGAGGGAAGGGAAACGGATTTCGTGGACGCCTACCAAGGCGTACGCGACGGTGCCATGCGGTGTCCCGGACATCTGCGCGAACAGCTCTGCCGCTCCCTCGACGATCCCGGTCGTTGGCTGCTCACCAGTGAGTGGGAAAGCCTCGAAGCCATCGAACGGTGGCGCACCGACCCCGATCACACCACTCTGGTCGGGCCGATGAACGCCTGTCTGCACGACGACCGGTGGACCGGGGTCTTCGAGATCATGCCCGGGAGCACGGGTGACCGAAGGCCGAGACAGGGCTGACCATCATGTGACCGGCCGGTAAGGTCGGGTTCGTGCCGAAGCCGCTCAGTCTCTCCTTCGATCCGATCGCGCGCGCCGACGAACGCTGGAAGCAGCGCTGGGGAAACGTGCCGTCCATGGCCGCGATCACCTCGATCATGCGCGCCCAGCAGATTCTCCTCGCCGAGGTCGACGCGGTGGTCAAGCCGTACGGGCTGACGTTCGCGCGCTACGAGGCGCTGGTGCTGCTCACCTTCTCCAAGTCCGGCGAGCTGCCGATGTCCAAGATCGGCGAGCGGCTCATGGTGCATCCCACGTCCGTGACGAACACCGTGGACCGGCTCGTGAGGTCGGGCCTCGTCGACAAGCGGCCCAATCCCAACGACGGGCGCGGCACCCTCGCCAGCATCACCGGCAAGGGCCGCGAGGTGGTCGAGGCGGCCACCCGCGACCTGATGGCGATGGACTTCGGGCTCGGGGCGTACGACGCGGAGGAGTGCGCCGAGATCTTCGCGATGCTGCGGCCGCTGCGGATCGCCGCGGGGGACTTCGAGGAGGAGTGACCCGGGCCAAGATCTCCCGGAACGGGTGGTTACGCTCGACGGCATGAAAAAGAGCGTGCTGACCCGCTACCGCGTGATGGCCTACGTCACCGGTGTGCTGCTGGTCCTGCTGACCCTCGGCGTCATCGCCAAGTACCTGCTCCAGATGGACGGTGCCGCCGACTTCACGCGCGTCGTCGGCATCGCGCACGGCTGGCTGTACGTCGTGTACCTGATCTTCGCCTTCGACCTGGGTTCCAAGGCGAAGTGGCCGGTGGGCAAGCAGCTGTGGGTGCTGCTCGCCGGGACCATTCCGACGGCCGCGTTCTTCGTGGAGCGCAGGATCAGCCACGAGCTGGAGGCCAGGGTCGCGGAGGACTCGCCCGCGACCGCCAAGGCGTAACCGCACCGCCGTACGGGCGAACGTACGGCGGTCTGCCATCGACATTTACTTGGACGTCCTAGTAAATTTGAGGGTATGGACGCTGACGCCATGGAGGAAGGCCGCCGCCGCTGGCAGGCCCGGTACGACTCCGCGCGCAAGCGCGAGGCAGATTTCACCACGCTCTCCGGCGACCCCGTGGAGCCGGTGTACGGGCCCCGGCCCGGCGACAGGTACGACGGCTTCGAGCGGATCGGCTGGCCCGGGGAGTACCCCTTCACCCGCGGTCTGTACGCGACCGGCTACCGGGGGCGTACGTGGACCATCCGGCAGTTCGCCGGGTTCGGCAACGCCGAGCAGACCAACGAGCGCTACAAGATGATCCTCCGCAACGGCGGGGGCGGGCTCTCGGTCGCCTTCGACATGCCGACACTCATGGGCCGCGACTCCGACGACCCGCGCTCGCTGGGCGAGGTCGGGCACTGCGGGGTCGCGATCGACTCGGCGGCCGACATGGAGGTCCTGTTCAAGGACATTCCGCTGGGTGACGTCACGACGTCCATGACCATCAGCGGCCCGGCCGTGCCCGTCTTCTGCATGTACCTGGTCGCCGCCGAGCGGCAGGGCGTCGACCCGTCCGTCCTGAACGGCACGCTCCAGACGGACATCTTCAAGGAGTACATCGCCCAGAAGGAGTGGCTCTTCCAGCCGGAACCGCATCTGCGGCTGATCGGTGACCTGATGGAGCACTGCGCGGCAAGCATCCCCGCGTACAAGCCGCTGTCCGTCTCCGGCTACCACATCCGGGAGGCCGGGGCGACGGCCGCGCAGGAGCTGGCGTACACGCTGGCGGACGGCTTCGGGTACGTGGAGCTGGGGCTGTCGCGCGGGCTGGACGTCGACGTCTTCGCCCCCGGTCTGTCCTTCTTCTTCGACGCGCACGTCGACTTCTTCGAGGAGATCGCGAAGTTCCGGGCGGCCCGGCGGATCTGGGCCCGCTGGATGCGGGACGTGTACGGCGCGACGTCCGAGAAGGCCCAGTGGCTGCGCTTCCACACGCAGACCGCAGGCGTCTCCCTCACCGCCCAGCAGCCGTACAACAACGTCGTACGGACGGCCGTGGAGGCGCTGGCGGCCGTGCTCGGCGGGACCAACTCGCTGCACACCAACGCCCTCGACGAGACCCTCGCGCTGCCCAGCGAGCAGGCGGCGGAGATCGCGCTGCGGACGCAGCAGGTGCTGATGGAGGAGACCGGCGTCGCCAACGTGGCCGACCCGCTGGGCGGCTCCTGGTACGTCGAGCAGCTGACGGACCGGATCGAGGCCGACGCCGAGAAGATCTTCGAGCAGATAAGGGAGCGGGGACTGCGGGCGCACCCGGACGGGCAGCACCCGATCGGGCCGATCACCTCCGGGATCCTGCGGGGCATCGAGGACGGCTGGTTCACCGGGGAGATCGCGGAATCGGCGTTCCGGTACCAGCAGGCGCTGGAGAAGGGCGACAAGAAGGTCGTCGGGGTGAACGTCCACACCGGCTCGGTGACCGGCGATCTGGAGATCCTGCGGGTCAGCCACGAGGTGGAGCGTGAGCAGGTCCGGGTGCTCGGGGAGCGCAAGGCCGGGCGGGACGACGCGCGGGTCCGTGCGGCGCTCGACGACATGATCGCCGCGGCGCGGTCGGACGCGAACATGATCGAGCCGATGCTGGAGGCGGTACGGGCCGAGGCGACACTCGGCGAGATCTGCGGGGTGCTGCGGGACGAGTGGGGGGTGTACACGGAGCCTGCGGGCTTCTGAGGTCCCCGGGGAGCGCGGTTCAGCCGGCGGACGGGTGCGCGGCTTCTCCCGCCAGGCCCCTGAGCAGCACCAGGGTGAAGCCGCGGACCCACTCCTCGTCCACCGGCTCCCCGCTCACCAGCGTGCGGTGGACCACCGCTCCCGCCACCATGTCGAAGATCAGGTCCGCGGTGCGGGACGCTGCGGCGGGGTCCGTTTCGGGTGGGAGCTCGCCTCTCTCCTGGGCTCGGGACCGGCCCTCCACGACGAGGCGTTTTTGGCGGTCGACCACCGACGCGCGGATCCGTTCGCGCAGGGCGTCGTCGCGCGTGGCCTCCGTGACCACCGCCATCAGCCCGCTCTTCGCCTCCGGGCGGGCCAGGATGGCGGCGAACTGGAGGACGACGCCCTCGATGTCCGCGGCCAGTGAGCCGCTGTCCGGGAGCTCCAGTTCGTCGAAGAGTTCCGCGACCGCGTCGACGACCAGTTCGTTCTTGCCCGCCCAGCGGCGGTACAGCGTCGTCTTCGCAACCCCGGCGCGTGTCGCGACGTCTCCCAAGGTGAGTTTGGACCAGCCCAGTTCGACCAGCGCCGCCCGCGTCGCGGCCAGGATCGCGGCGTCCGCCGTGGCGCTGCGCGGGCGCCCGGCGCGGCTGGCTGGGCTGCGGCTCGGCATGGGATGACCATAAACCGGCGTTTCCCGCGCGGGCCGTGAGGGAGATCACCGGGGGGTGGTGTTCGGGCGGTGGGGTGTGGCATTACGCTACGACTCGTAGCGAAAGCCCGTGAGGGACGTACACGGGCTGGAGTGACATGGCGTGGGGTGGGGACCCGGCGCCGAAGGGCACCGACCGGCCCGGCTTTCACACCGTTTTTCACACGCGCACGCCGTACGGGGGAGGATAGACGCATGCAGCCACGGAACATGTCCATGAGCGGAGTCGTCGACCTCGCCGCGGTGAAGGCGGCCCAGGAGGCCAAGGCGAAGGCGGAGCAGGCGCGTGCGCAAGCCGCCCGGGAAGGCGGCGCGGGGGCGATCTCCCCGGCCGATCTCGTCATCGACGTCGACGAGGCGGGGTTCGAGAGGGACGTCCTCCAGCGGTCCGCCGAGGTGCCCGTCGTCATCGACTTCTGGGCCGAGTGGTGTCAGCCCTGCAAGCAGCTGAGCCCGGTCCTGGAGCGGCTGGCCGTCGAGTACAACGGCCGCTTCCTGCTCGCCAAGATCGACGTCGACGCCAACCAGATGCTGATGCAGCAGTTCGGCATCCAGGGGATCCCGGCCGTGTTCGCGGTCGTCGCGGGGCAGGCGCTGCCGCTCTTCCAGGGGGCCGCGGGCGAGGCGCAGATCCGGCAGACGCTGGACCAGTTGGTGCAGGTCGCCGAGCAGCGCTTCGGTCTGACCGGCCTCACCGTCGACCCCGAGGCCGACCCGGGCGGCGCCCAGCCGGCTCCCGAGCGGCCGGCCGGTCCGTACGACGGGCTCCTCGAGGCCGCCGTGCAGGCGCTGGACTCGGGTGATCTGAGCGGTGCCGTCCAGGCCTACAAGAACGTACTGAGCGAGGACCCGGGCAACGAGGAGGCCAAACTGGGCCTCGCCCAGGCCGAGTTGCTCCAGCGGGTGCAGGGCGTCGACCCGCAGCAGGTGCGCAGGGACGCGGCCGAGAAGCCGGCCGACGTGCAGGCGCAGATCGCCGCGGCCGACCTGGATCTGGTGGGCGGCCATGTGGAGGACGCCTTCGGCCGGCTCATCGAAACCGTGGGGCGTACGGTGGGTGACGACCGGGACACCGTACGGATGCGGCTGCTGGAGCTGTTCGAGGTGGTCGGACCCGAGGATCCGCGCGTGATCGCGGCCCGCAGGGCCCTGGCCCGGGCCCTGTTCTGACCAGTCGTTAAACACACGGGCCTGTGGCGCCCATGTGAAGGATTTGCCGACAGGGCGCCATCGCGGCCGCGCTTTACCAAAACTTGGTAATCGCGGCCGCTGTTACTGCGAGTAAGACCCGGGCGTTGATCTGTCGGTTTCTGTCCAGCGATCAACAGCTTTGTACTGTCGTTCGACGCCACCCTGTGTCGCCGTCCGAGACCGGGGGGTCGTTGTTCGGTTATCCCGCCGTTACTAGCCAGTAACGAACCCCCTTGTGCGGGCGGCGAGAATGCACCACGATCGGCCACGCTCGGTCCATTCCCGTACCCCGGCAGCCGGTTGGGTCGCGGGACGTCCTGGGTCCCCACCGAGCAGAGCCGGCGGCAGTGGCGCCGGCTCTTGGGCAGGGGGGTCTTCGCCCACCCGGCGAAGCCTGTCCAGCAGGGTTGTGCGTGATGCGTGTCAGGCGCGACCAGTGGTTGTCGCTCGGGGGTGATCGCCGGTGATTCGGGCGCGAGTTGCGCCGCCGAGTGCAGGCGCTCTCCTTCCCGAGGACGTAGCACTTCTCCCATCCCTGCACGGCTGAGCCGCGATTCGGGGCGAGCCAGGTCAGGAGATGTACGTCCGAGAAGGAGGAAATATGGAGTCCCAGGTGCGTGGCGGGACCAGATGGAAGCGGTTCGCTGTGGTCATGGTGCCCAGCGTCGCCGCCACGGCTGCGATAGGTGTCGCCCTCGCGCAGGGCGCTCTCGCCGCGTCGTTCAGTGTCTCCGGGCAGTCGTTCAAGGTCACGACCGACCAGCTCGTCGGTGAGGGCTTCTCGCAGTACGGCGCCCTCGACGAGGGGTACACGCTCGACGGCAAGAAGGCCGTGCACCCGGTTGCGGTCTCGTCGTTCAAGTCGGCGACGATCAAGAACCTGTGCCAGTCGGTCGTCACCCCGAACATTCCGGTGCTCGGGAACGTCAGCCTGATCCTGCGTGCGGGCCAGGGCGCGGAGCCGGTCAAGGCGCAGAACCTCTACATCGATGTCGCCGACCTCAGCGCCGACGCGACGTTCGAGAACATCGACATCGGTGTGGCCGCGAAGGACGCCAACAAGGGTCCGGCCATGAGGAAGGGCGAGACGTCGAACCCGTACGGCTTCGCCCAGCAGGCGGACCGGGCGACCCTGTCCGACGTGAAGCAGACGGCGTGGGCGACCACCGCCGGAACCTTCAAGCTCAGCGGCCTGAAGATGTCGCTGTCGACGGGTGTCAAGGAGTGCTACTAAGCACTCGCTGAGCGGGCGGGGGAGCCGGTGGCGCCCCCGCCCGTCCACCTTCCGGCCGGGCCTTCACGGACGGCCCACATCACCACCACAGCAACGCCGTACCAGGGAGCTGTTTTTCCATGAGCGCCGAGACTCCTGTCGCTGACGGCCAGTTCACTCTCCGGAGGCAGCAGTTCCGCGCCTGGCGGGGTACGCGGCCGTTCTGGGCCGGACTGTTCGTCCTGCTCAGCGGACTGCCCATCGCCTACTTCCCGTACGCGAACCTCCAGATCGGTCACCTGACGCTGGCGATGGCGACCACTGCGGGTGCCGGTTCCCTGATCATCGGCGTGCTGCTCGTCGTGCTGGGCGTCAGCCTCTGGTTCCAGAAGCACGTCCGCGTCTTCGCGGGTGTCGCGGCGATCCTGCTGGCGCTGGTGTCCATCCCCGTGTCCAACCTCGGCGGCTTCCTCATCGGCTTCTTCCTCGCCCTCGTGGGCGGGGCGATGGCCGTGGCCTGGGCGCCGGGCCCGCCGCCCGCGGGGCAGCTCGCCGCCCACGCGACCACGGGCACGGGCGAGGCTCCCGGCGCCATGGACCACGACACCACGGTGCTGCGGCCCGTGGACGGGGCGGACCAGCCGAACGATCTGTCAGGAACGAACCCGGCCAACGGGGCGAACGGGAGGCACAGTGCCGGCTGACGAGGTGACCCACGGGGCTGATGTGGAGGCGTCCCGTGTGAGAACCGGGCCGCGCCACGCGGCACCCAAGAAGCCGCTGTTCACCAGGTTCAACAGGCCCGCGGGCAAGGCGATAGCCATGGCCGCGATGCCGACGGCGGTCCTCATGGGCATGGGCTTCACATCCACGCTCGCCATCGCCGACAGCGACACCCCGGCGACGCCGACGTCGAAGAGCCTGACGGCCGACGAGTACAAGGAGTGCGTGGCGGCCCTGGAGGACGCCAAGGACCCCAAGGGCGACGACTCCGCCTCGCCCACGCCGTCCCCCTCGGCGAGCGACGGCTCGAAGGACGACAGCGCCGGCAAGGGCGAGACGGCTCCCACGCCGTCCCCCTCGTCCGGCGGGGGCGGCACGGGCGCGGACCAGGACGACTCCTCTTCGCCGGATTCAGGTTCCGGCGACGAGGCCGAGCCGAAGCCGACCCCGTCCACCAGCGCGCCCGCCGAGGGCGACTCGGCCGCCACTCCGTCCCCCTCGCCGTCCGAGAGCGGCGGCAACCTGCTGGAGGACATCGGCGACGCCATCGGGGGCATCTTCAACGGCGGGGGCAAGGCCGGCGCGAGCCCGAGCCCCACCCCGTCCGCCTCCGCGTCCGAGAGCACCGAGGAGACGGGCGACGACGCCGCCGGCACGGTGCGGGACACGACCGAGAAGGCCGCCGGCACGGTCGAGGACACCGTCAAGGACACCACCGACAAGGCGTCCGAGGCGGCCGAGGACACCACCAAGACGGTCGAGAAGGCGGTTCAGGAGGCCGGGAAGGCGGCAAAGGAGGCCGGGGAGGCCACCGCCTCGCCCAGCCCGTCCCCGAGCTCCTCCACGGACGCCGAGGACTGCCCGGCCGCCACCGACGCCGAGGGCGGTGTCGACAACAAGGTGCCGCTGCCCGACGACCCGTGGTTCCTCAACGCCAGCTCGCTGACGCTGAAGGGCGCCGACTACAAGGGCGTCGTCGAGGTGCGCACCGCCAACGGAACCGTCAAGAAGGTCCTGAAGTACGTCATCTCCGGCGGGACCGACATCGGCGACCTCCACCAGACGGTCAAGGACAAGCAGTCCGGCAAGACCTACCACGTGCAGGCGGCCAAGGGCTCGACGTCCACGATCCGCGACGGCGACACGGTGATGTACACGGAGAGCATCTCCGGCAACCTGCTCGGACTGATCCCGATCACGTTCGACCCGGAGCACCCGCCGCCGCTGAACATCCCGCTGATCTACTTCACCAACGTGAAGGTCCAGCAGGCCGGCCAGTTCGGCGGGACCCTGCACGTGCCCGGGCTGCACAACTTCGTCACCGGCTGAACGCCGCTCAAGGCCCGTTCGGGAGCCGCACACACGGAGGGCGCCCCCTGGATCCCCAGGGGGCGCCCTCCGCGCCGTACAAGGGCCCTCAGGCCCTTTCCGGGTCAGCTCTTGGCGCCGCCCAGGTGGTGGACGCGCACCATGTTGGTGGTGCCGGGGACACCGGGGGGCGAGCCGGCCGTGATGACCACGATGTCGCCCTCGTTGAAGCGGTTCAGCTTCACCATCTCCTGGTCCACCAGGTCGACCATCTCGTCGGTGCTGTTCACGAACGGCACGACGTGCGGCTCCACGCCCCAGCTGAGCGCGAGCTGGTTGCGGGTGGACTCGTCCGTGGTGAAGGCGATGATCGGCTGGACCGCGCGGTAACGGCACAGCCGGCGGGCGGTGTCGCCGGACTGGGTGAAGGCCACCAGGCCCCGGCCGCCGAGGAAGTCGGCGATCTCGCAGGCGGCACGGGCCACCGAACCGCCCTGCGTACGCGGCTTCTTGCCCGGGACGAGCGGCTGGAGGCCCTTGGACATCAGCTCCTGCTCGGCCGCGGTGACGATCTTCGACATCGTCTTGACGGTCTCGATCGGGTACGCGCCCACGCTCGACTCGGCGGACAGCATGACCGCGTCGGCGCCGTCCAGGATCGCGTTGGCCACGTCGGAGGCCTCGGCGCGGGTGGGACGGGAGTTGGTGATCATCGACTCCATCATCTGGGTCGCCACGATCACCGGCTTGGCGTTGCGCCGGCACAGCTCGATCAGGCGCTTCTGCACCATGGGGACCTTCTCGAGCGGGTACTCGACGGCAAGGTCACCACGGGCGACCATCACGCCGTCGAACGCCATCACGACGTCCTCCATGTTCTGCACCGCCTGCGGCTTCTCCACCTTGGCGATGACCGGGACGCGGCGCCCCTCCTCGTCCATGATGCGGTGCACGTCCGCGACGTCCTTGGCGTCCCGGACGAACGACAGCGCGACCAGGTCGCAGCCCATGCGGAGCGCGAAGCGGAGGTCCTCGATGTCCTTCTCGCTCAGCGCGGGCACGTTGACGGCCGCGCCGGGCAGGTTGATGCCCTTGTGGTCGGAGATGACGCCGCCCTCGATGACGATCGTCTTCACCCGGGGGCCCTCGACCTCGGTGACCTTCAGCTCGACGTTGCCGTCGTTGATGAGGACCTGGTCGCCCTTGGTCACGTCGCCGGGCAGGCCCTTGTAGGTCGTCCCGCAGATCGTCTTGTCGCCGGGGACGTCCTCGGTGGTGATGGTGAACTCGTCACCGCGGACCAGCTCCACGGGACCCTCGGCGAAGGTCTCCAGACGGATCTTGGGGCCCTGGAGGTCGGCGAGGACTCCGATGGCCCGGCCGGTCTCCTTGGCGGCGGCACGGACCCGGTCGTACCGGCCCTGGTGCTCGGCGTGCGTGCCGTGGCTGAAGTTGAAGCGGGCCACGTTCATGCCGGCTTCGATCAACGCGACAAGCTGCTCGTGGGAGTCGACCGCGGGGCCGAGAGTACAGACGATTTTCGAACGGCGCATGGGGGCGATCCTATCGGTTTGTTTCGCAACGGAATATTCCGTCTGGCGGAAAATACAAAAGGGCGGGATGCCGCTCAGGTGTGATTCCCCGAACCAATTACCAGCGCGTAGGTCTGTGTCGCGATCTCCAATTCCTCGTCAGTAGGTACCACCGCCACCGCGACCCGGGCACCCTCGGGCGAGATCAGCCGCGCCTCGTCGCCGCGTACGGCGTTGCGCTCGCCGTCCACCGCGAGGCCCAGCTCCTCCAGACCCGCCAGGGCGGCCTCCCGCACGGGCGCCGCGTTCTCGCCGACGCCGGCGGTGAAGGCCACCGCGTCCACCCGTCCGAGTACGGCGTAATAGGCGCCGATGTACTTCTTCAGGCGGTGAATGTAGATGTCGAACGCCAGCTCCGCCTGCTCGTCGCCCTCGTCGACGCGGCGGCGGATCTCCCTCATGTCGTTGTCGCCGCACAGTCCGATCAGACCGCTCTTCTTGTTGAGAAGAGTGTCGATCTGGTCGGCGGACATTCCACCAACACGCATCAAATGGAAGATGACGGCCGGGTCCATGTCTCCCGAGCGCGTACCCATCACGAGCCCCTCCAAAGGCGTCAGCCCCATGGAGGTGTCCACGCAGCGCCCGCCCCGCACGGCCGAGGCCGACGCCCCGTTGCCCAGGTGCAGCACGATCACGTTCGTCTCGGCGGGGTCCTTGCCGAGCAGCTCGGCGGTGGCCCGGGAGACGTAGGCGTGGGAGGTGCCGTGGAAGCCGTAGCGCCGGATGCGGTGCTCGTCGGCCGTCTTCACGTCGATCGCGTAGCGGGCGGCCGACTCCGGCATCGTCGTGTGGAACGCGGTGTCGAAGACGGCGACCTGCGGCAGGTCGGGCCGCAGCGCCCGGGCCGTGCGGATCCCGGTGAGGTTGGCCGGGTTGTGCAGCGGGGCGACCGGGATGAGCCGCTCGATCTCGGCGAGCACGGCGTCGTCGATCACGGTCGGTTCGGTGAAGGACTTGCCGCCGTGCACCACCCGGTGCCCGATCGCGGCCAGTTCGGGCGAGTCCAGGCCGAGACCGTCCTTGGCGAGCTCCTCGGCGACGGCCTTCAGGGCGGCGTCGTGGTCGGCGATCGCCCCGCCGCGCTCCCGGCTCCCGCCGCCGGCCGGGGTGTGCTTCAGCCGGGAGGTCTGCTCGCCGATGCGCTCGACCAGGCCCACCGCCAGCCGGCTGTCGTCACGCATGTCGAGCAGCTGGTACTTCACCGACGAGGAGCCGGAGTTGAGGACGAGGACGCGGGTGGGGCTCACTGGGCGGTTGCCTTCTCGCTCGGGGACGGGGCGGGGGACTGGGCCTGGATCGCCGTGATGGCGACCGTGTTGACGATGTCCTGGACGAGGGCGCCCCGGGACAGGTCGTTGACCGGCTTGCGCAGACCCTGGAGCACCGGGCCGACGGCGATCGCGCCGGCCGAGCGCTGCACGGCCTTGTAGGTGTTGTTGCCGGTGTTCAGGTCGGGGAAGATCAGCACGCTCGCCTGCCCGGCGACCTCGGAGCCGGGCAGCTTGGTCGCCGCGACCGACGGCTCCACGGCGGCGTCGTACTGGATCGGGCCCTCGATCTTCAGGTCGGGCCGGCGCGCGCGCACCAGCTCGGTGGCCTCGCGGACCTTGTCGACGTCGGCGCCGGAGCCGGACGTGCCCGTGGAGTACGACAGCATGGCGATCCGCGGCTCCACGCCGAACTGCTCGGCCGTGGTCGCCGACTGGATGGCGATGTCGGCGAGCTGCTGGGCGTTCGGGTCCGGGTTGACCGCGCAGTCGCCGTAGACGAGGACCTTGTCGGCCAGGCACATGAAGAACACCGACGAGACGATGTCGGCGTCCGGCTTGGTCTTGATGATCTCGAAGGCGGGGCGGATGGTGGCGGCCGTGGAGTGCACCGAGCCGGACACCATGCCGTCGGCGAGGCCTTCCTGGACCATCAGCGTGCCGAAGTAGTTCACGTCGGAGACGACGTCGTACGCCAGTTCCACGGTGACGCCCCGGTGGGCGCGCAGAGCGGCGTACTTCTCGGCGAAGGCGTCCCGCAGGTCGGAGGTGGCCGGGTCGATCAGCTGGGTCTCGCCGAGGTCGATGCCGAGGTCGGCGGCCTTCTTGCGGATCTGGTCGACCGGGCCGAGCAGGGTCAGTTCGCACACGCCGCGGCGCAGCAGCACCTCGGCGGCGTGCAGCACCCGCTCCTCGGTGCCCTCGGGCAGGACGACCCGGCGCAGGTCGGAGCGGGCCTGTTCCAGCAGCTTGTGCTCGAACATCATCGGCGTGACGCGGTCGCTGCTCGGGGCGGAGACGCGGCGGCGGGCGAGGTCGGCGGTGTCGGCGTACCGCTCGAACAGGCCGAGCGCCCGCTCCGCCTTGCGCGGGGTGGCCGCGTTGAGCTTGCCCTCCAGGGAGAACAGCTGCTCGGCGGTGGGGAAGCTGGTGCCGGCCACCGACAGCACCGGGGTGCCGGGCGCGAGGCGGTCGGCGAGCGTGAGGATGTCGTCGCCGGGCACCTCGTCCAGGGTGAGCAGCACGCCCGCTATCGGCGGGGTGCCGGCGCTGTGCGCGGCGAGGGCGCCGACGACCAGGTCGGCCCGGTCGCCCGGGGTGACGACGAGACAGCCCGGTGTCAGGGCGCCCAGGAAGTTCGGCAGCATCGCGCCGCCGAAGACGAAGCCGAGCACGTCCCGGGCCAGCCCCGAGTCGTCGCCGAGGACCACCTTGGCACCGAGGGCGTGGCCGATCTGCGAGACGGTCGGGGCGGACAGCGCGGGCTCGTCGGGCAGGACGTAACACGGCACCGGGAGCCGGGAGCCGAGCTGGGCGGCGATCGCGTCGCGGTCCTCGCGGGCCACCCGGTTGGTGACCATGGCCAGCACGTCGCAGCCCAGCGTGTCGTAGGCCCGGTAGGCGTTGCGCGTCTCGGCGAGCACCGACTCCACGGTCTGTTTGCGGCCGCCCACGACCGGGATCACGGACGCGCCGAACTCGTTCGCCAGCCGGGCGTTGAGCGACAGCTCGTCCGGGAGCTGGGTCCCGGCGTAGTCGGTGCCGAGGACCAGGACCACGTCGTAGTCGCGGGCGACCAGGTGGAAGCGGTCGACGAGCGTGGACACCAGCTCGTCCGTGCCGGCCTCGGCCTGGAGGGCGGACGCCTCGTGGTAGTCCATGCCGTAGACGGTCGCCGGGTCCTGGGCGAGCCGGTAGCGGGCGCGCAGCAGCTCGAAGAGGCGGTCGGGCCCGTCATGGACGAGGGGGCGGAAGACGCCCACCCGGTCCACCTGCCGGGTGAGGAGCTCCATGACCCCCAGTTCGACGACCTGGCGGCCGTCGCCGCGGTCGATGCCGGTCACGTACACGCTGCGGGTCACGCGCGCTCTCCGTTTCGTCTCGAGTGGGGGTGTGTATCAAGCCAACGGCTATCCAGCCACGGGCACAAAAATCGCCCACCGAGGTGAGCAGAACCCTCTTGACAATACCTCCGCCGATAGATAAGGCGCCCATCAGCCTCGGGGTGCCGCACCGGGCTGTGGAGCGTGAAACAATCGGCAGAGGCTCACCGGTATCAACAGCGAGCAGGAGACACAGCACGATGCGTATCGGAGTTCTCACCGCAGGCGGCGACTGCCCCGGCCTGAACGCCGTGATCCGGTCGGTCGTGCACCGCGCGGTCGACAACTACGGCGACGAGGTCATCGGCTTCGAGGACGGTTACTCGGGCCTGCTGGACGGCCGCTACCGCACGCTCGACCTGAACGCGGTCAGCGGCATCCTGGCCCGCGGCGGCACGATACTCGGGTCGTCACGGCTGGAGCGCGACCGGCTCCGCGAGGCCTGCGAGAACGCCTCCGACATGATCCACGAGTTCGGCATCGACGCGCTGATCCCGATCGGCGGCGAGGGCACGCTCACGGCGGCCCGCATGCTGTCCGACGCCGGTCTGCCGGTGGTCGGCGTCCCGAAGACGATCGACAACGACATCTCGTCGACCGACCGCACCTTCGGCTTCGACACGGCGGTCGGGGTCGCCACCGAGGCGATGGACCGCCTGAAGACCACCGCCGAGTCCCACCAGCGCGTGATGGTGGTGGAGGTCATGGGACGCCACGCGGGCTGGATCGCGCTGGAGTCCGGCATGGCGGCCGGTGCGCACGGGATCTGTCTGCCGGAGCGGCCCTTCGACCCGGCCGATCTCGTGAAGATGGTCGAGGAGCGCTTCGCCCGCGGCAAGAAGTTCGCGGTCGTCTGCGTCGCCGAGGGCGCCCACCCCGCCGACGGCACCATGGACTACGGCAAGGGCGCGATCGACAAGTTCGGCCACGAGCGCTTCCAGGGCATCGGCACGGCACTCGCCCACGAGCTGGAGCGACGGCTCGGCAAGGAGGCCAAGCCGGTCATTCTCGGCCACGTCCAGCGCGGTGGCTCGCCCACCGCGTACGACCGGGTGCTCGCCACGCGGTTCGGCTGGCACGCGGTGGAGGCCGCGCACCAGGGGCACTTCGGCAGGATGACCGCGCTGCGCGGGACGGACATCGTGATGGTGCCGCTCGCGGAGGCCGTGACCGAGCTGAAGACGGTGCCGAAGGACCGCATGGACGAGGCCGAGTCGGTCTTCTAGAGCCGCGCCTGTGCCGGGCTAGGCCGGGCTCTTCGGGATCCTCGTCCAGAAGTGCTCGACGATCCGGTCGAGGAAGTCGCGGGCGGCGTCACCGGCGTCGGTCCTGCCGCCGCCCCAGCTCAGCGTGGCGGCCATGTGCCCCTGGTAGTCCTGGTGCAGCCCCTGGAGGGCGCCCTCCAGGAACGGCCGGTCCAGGGGCACGACCTTGGCCACCGGGCGTACGTAGGCCTGCCAGCGGGTGGTGACGGCGTTGCGCAGCAGTTCGCCGAGCTTGGCGTCGCGGCCCGTGACGGAGACGAAGTCGGGCAGGCGCAGGCCGAGCAGATCGGCGAGGGCGGCGGACTGGCGGTCGGTCCCGCGCCAGGTGTCGGTCTCCTCCATCCGCAGATAGGCGTGGAGTTCGTGCCCCACGGCACGGGCCACGTCCTCCGGCGCGAAACCGCGGGCGATGCGGTGCTCGCGCAGGGTGCGGGGTCTGCCGATGAGTTCGCCGGGCGAGCACCACAACACCCCAGCGAGTGCGGTGAGTTCGGAGCCGGAAGGGGCCGCCGCCCCGCGTTCCCAGGCCGTGACGTGGCCGGGGGTGATGTGGGGGTGTCCGTAGGAGACGCGTATGTCGTGGGCGACGTGCTCGGGTGACATGCCGAGGGCCGCGCGCAGCCGGCGGGCGGCGGGGGCGTTGAAGGGCGGGGGCGTCGGGGTGGTGGGCAGGGGGTGGGGTGCGGGCTGGCTCGGACGGGCTGAAGGTCGGCGCACGGGCCACAAGCTAGGGGCGCGGGACTGCGGTGACTACGGTCTGTTCGGCCAGGATCACGGATTGTAGGAAGCTACGGCTACCGGCGGGTTCGACCGGGGCTGAAGATCGTCTGTCGGTCGGGGCGGAGATACGGCGAGGATGGCGCCGGGCCCGGCGAGCGCGGGCCCGGAAAGGCGGCCAGTCAAGTGAACGGCAAGCTCAGTGGGCATATTCGCGAGCGTCTCCTCGCGAAAAACTTCTGGCACCTCGCGACGGTGGGTGCGGACGGTGCGCCCCAGGTGTCGCCCATGTGGGCGGACATCGAAGGGGAGTACGTCATGGTCAACACGTCGATCGGGCGGGTGAAGGAAGAGAATCTGCGGCGCAATCCGTACGTTTCGCTGTCCCACCACGACCCCGGGAACCCGTACGACCGGGCGGAGATCCGGGGGAAGGTCGTCCGGTTCGTGGAGGGCGAGGAGGCGGAGCGGGCGATGGACCGGCTCGCGCGGAAGTACCTCGGGGAGGACCGGTATCCGTGGCTGCTGCCCGGGGAGCGCCGGGTGATGCTGCTGATCGAGCCGACGCGGGTGCGGAGGCTGGAGGGTGTGGAGCCGTTCCGGGCGGGGGTCCTGCCGGACGGGGCGG
This sequence comes from Streptomyces africanus, assembly GCF_030816955.1. Lineage (NCBI taxonomy): Bacteria > Bacillati > Actinomycetota > Actinomycetes > Kitasatosporales > Streptomycetaceae > Streptomyces > Streptomyces africanus. Next base: position 6,037,704 of record NZ_JAUSYP010000001.1, read on the forward strand.
CTGACGGGGCGGCCGGCTGAGGGGCGCAGCGCACGGCTGGGCGGGGCGGTGGTGCCGGGGCGCCGTGCCCGGCTGGGCGGGACGGCGGTGCCGGGGCGCGCCGTGCCCGGGTGGGCGGGACGGCGGTGCCGGGGCGCCGTGCCCGGGTGGTCGGCCGCCCGCAGGGGCGTGGGGGCGGGTCGGACAGGTCCGACCCGCCCCCCTCGCTCGCGGTGCCCGGTCCGCTCTACTCGCTCAGCGACGCCGCGAGACGGGCGGCGGTCTTCTCACCCGCTCGCTGTTTGACCAAACCTTCCTTGGCGGCTGCGCGGAGCCTGACTTTCGCGCCGCCCACCCCGCTTCCTGTCACCAGCGCGGTGACCACCACGGGATTCAGGCCGCCGAAACCACCGCCGGCGACGACCCGGATCGTCTCCTGGTCCACGCCGTGCTCGACCTGCATGGACCCGCCTGCTCGTCCGGCTCGGCCGAGCACTTCGGCGACACGCTTGACGGCCTCGTCGAACGGCAACGGCATGACGAGGTCGATCTCATGGACGTTCTTCCTCATCGCCTTGGCGACAAGCCGGGTCAAGTGACCGCTGCCGCCACTCGCTGCGCCTAGAGCGGCAAGCTCATCGGCCAGGATCTCGTCCTCGCTCCCGCGAGCCGGCTTCACGCGCGGACACCTCTGCGCTTCTGCATGCGGCTCATCGTAGGTCCGCGCGAATCCGTGATCACCCGGCCATTGACCCGGCACGTTCACCCACTTAGCCTCCATCTTCATACGTGGACGCCGTCTGCATATAGGGATGGGACACCGGTTCAAAGGGGAACTGCCTTGCCTCTGCTCGTAGTCGGAATCAGCGTTCTGGTTCTGCTCCTTCTCATGACCAGGCTGAGACTGAACGGCTTCGCGGCCCTGCTGCTCGTGGCGGTCGGGGTCGCACTCGTCCAGGGGATTCCGGTGGCGACCGTCCCGGACGTCCTCTCCGAGGGCATCGGGGACCAGATCGGCGACACCATGCTGACCATCGGACTCGGCGCCATGGTCGGCCGGGTGATGGGGGACGCGGGCGCCGCTCAGCGCATAGCCGGCAAGCTCCTCGACGCCTTCGGGCCGCGCTGGGTCCAGGTCGCCATGGTGGTCACGTCCATGCTGATCGGCGTGACCATGTTCTACGAGGTCGCGTTCGTGATCATCGTGCCCATCGCGTTCACCCTGGTCAGGGTCACCGGCGCGAAGCTGCTCTGGGTCGGCCTGCCGATGTCCATCGCCCTGTCCACGATGCACAGCTTCCTGCCGCCGCACCCCGGCCCCACCGCCGTCGCCGCGACCTTCCACGCCTCCGTCGGACTGACGCTGTTCTACGGCCTGTTCGTCGCCGTGCCCGCCGGTGCGCTCATCGCCCTGACGTGGCCTCGTCTTCCGTTCGTCGCGCGGCTGACGCCGGCCATCCCCAAGGGCCTGGTCAGCGATCGCGAGTTCACCGACGAGGAGCTGCCGGGCCTTGGCTGGTCGCTGTTCGTGGCGCTGTTCCCCGTCGTGCTGATCGTGGCCGCCGCCGTGACCGACATGGCCGCCTCGGGTGACAGCCCGTTCCTGCACGTCGTCGCCTTCGTCGGGTCGGCGCCGATCGCGCTGCTGCTGACCCTGTGCCTGGCGGTCTGGGTGTTCGGGCCGCGGATCGGGCGCAGCCTGAGCGACGTCGGCGCCTCATGCGGCTCGGCCGCCCAGGCGATGGCGATGATCCTGCTGGTGATCGGCGCGGGCGGGGCCTTCAAGAACGTCCTCGTCGAAGGCGGGATCTCCGACTACATCAAGGACGTCACGGACGGCTGGTCCATCTCGCCGATCGTCCTCGCCTGGCTCGTCGCCGTCATCCTGCGCATCGCGCTCGGCTCGGCAACGGTCGCCGTCGTCACGGCCTCCGGGGTGGCGCTGCCGTTGCTGGCGGGCAGCGGGGTGCACCCGGAGATCATGGTGCTGGCCGTCGCCTGCGGCTCCATCGCCTTCTCCCACGTCAACGACCCCGGGTTCTGGCTGTTCAAGGAGTACTTCAACCTCTCCGTCATCGAGGCGATCAAGGTCCGCACGTCCTATACGACGACGCTCGCCGTGCTCGGGCTGGGCGGGGTGCTCGCCGTCGAGTGGGTCCTCGACGTCCTGAGTCTGTGAACCGCATCTCGCTCTGTGAACCGTATTTCTGAGAAAGGGCACCTGATGAGCAGCAGGCAGCAGCCGACCGTCACGGCGTTCGCCGTCTACCCCGTCGCGGGCCGGGACAGCATGGAGCTGAACCTCTCCGGCGCGCACGGCCCGTACTTCACCCGCAACATCGTCGTCCTCACCGACTCCGAGGGGCGCACCGGGCTGGGGGAGGTGCCCGGCGGGGAGAAGATCACGCGGACGCTGCGGGACGCCGAGCCGCTGGTCGTCGGGGCGAAGGTGGGGGACTACAAGCGGGTGCTGCGCGAGATCGGCGAGCGGTTCGCCGACCGGGACGCCGGGGGGCGGGGTGCCCAGACGTTCGACCTGCGGACCACGGTCCATACGGTGACCGCGGTCGAGTCGGCGCTGCTCGATCTTCTCGGGCAGCATCTGGACGTGCCGGTGGCGGCGCTGCTGGGTGACGGGCAGCAGCGGGAGTCCGTGCGGGTGCTGGGGTACCTCTTCTACGTCGGTGACCCGGACCGGACGGATCTGGAGTACGTCCGGGAGCCCGACGCGTCCGTGGAGTGGTACCGGGTGCGGCACGAGGAGGCGCTGTCGCCGGAGGCGATCGTGCGGCAGGCGGAGGCGGCCTACGAGCACTACGGGTTCCGGGACTTCAAGCTCAAGGGGGGTGTGCTGGCGGGGGTCGAGGAGGTCGCGGCGGTGCGTGCGCTCAAGGCGCGCTTTCCCGGGGCGCGGATCACCCTGGACCCGAACGGGGCGTGGTCGCTGCGGGAGGCGGTGGAGCTGTGCCGGCCGTTGGTGGGCACGCTCGCGTACGCCGAGGATCCCTGCGGGGCGGAGGGCGGTTACTCCGGGCGGGAGATCCTCGCGGAGTTCCGGAGGGCCACGGGGTTGCCCACGGCGACGAACATGATCGCGACGGACTGGCGTCAGATGGCTCATGCCCTGGCTCTCCAGTCGGTGTCCATTCCGCTGGCGGATCCGCACTTCTGGACCATGCAGGGGTCGGTGCGGGTGGCGCAGTTGTGCAACGCGATGGGGCTGACGTGGGGGTGTCACTCCAACAACCACTTCGACATCTCGCTGGCGATGGTGACGCACTGCGGGGCGGCGGCGCCGGGGGAGTACAACGCGCTGGACACGCACTGGATCTGGCAGGAGGGGCTGGAGCGGCTGACCGTCTCGCCGCCCCGCATCGTCGGCGGGGAGATCGCCGTCCCCGACGCGCCCGGGCTGGGCGTGGAGCTCGACATGGACCGGCTGCTGGCTGCGCACGAGCTGTACCGGGAGAAGGGGGTCGGGGCCCGGGACGATGCGGTGGGGATGCGGTACCTGGTGCCTGGCTGGGAGTTCGACGCGAAGCGGCCGTGTCTGGTGCGGTGATCGCCGGTGGGCGGTGTGCCTGCGGCGGCCTGTGGCTGCTTCGGTGGGGGTGCGCGTAGCGCCTGCTCGCCGGTGGTGGGTCGGGGCCGCGCCGGGGGGTGTCCGTCCTCGGAACGGCGCGATGGGGTCGGACGCCGACTGACTGTCCGTTGACGCGCCAACCGCTGCGGGCGGACACCCCCCGACACGTCCCCTTCCGTGCGCCGGCGGGTGCGGGTGCGTCGTGCTTGCCCTGGCTGCGGGCAGTCGTGCCTCACCCAGTGCCTCAAGGGCCTGGGAGGTGCCCCCAGGGGGCAAAGGTGGGCGGCACAGACGCCGGTCAGCCCTTGACCGCCCCTCCCAGGGCGAAGCCCCCTCCCAGGCGTCTGGCGATCAGGACGTACAGAAGGATCACCGGTGTCGAGTAGACGACCGAGAACGCCGCCAGTTGCCCGTACGCCACCATTCCCCGGTTCCCGAAGAAGTCGTTGATGCTGACGGACGCCGGCATCTGGTCGGGCGTGAGCAGGAGCATGAAGGGGACGAAGAAGTTGCCCCACATCATGACGAAGGAGAAGACCGTCACGACGGCCACGCCCGGGCCCATCAGGGGCAGCACGACGCGGATCAGGGACTGGAGGGACGAGGCCCCGTCGGTCCAGGCCGCCTCTTCCAGTTCCTTCGGTACGCCGTCCATGAAGTTCTTCATCAGCCAGATGGCGTACGGCAGTTGGGACGCTGCGAAGAAGAAGATCGTGCCCTGCATGGTGTCGATCAGGTCCACCCGGACGAAGAGCGCGTAGACCGGGACCATGATCGCCGTGATGGGCAGGCTCGTCGCGAAGAGGATCGTCAGCAGGAACGGGCGGTTGAAGCGGGAGCGGAACCGGGAGAGCGGATAGGCGGCCAGGGCCGCGCAGACCACCGTCAGGAATGTCGCGCTGCCGCACAGGATCAGGCTGTTGAGGAGGGGGGTGAAGGTGATCTCGGGCGTGAGGATCGCGTCGAAGTTGTCCAGGGTGAGGCCGTCGGGTGTCTTGACCCGGAGGTCGGCGTGGGGGTCCAGGGAGGACAGGACGACCCAGGCCAGGGGGAGGACGAACGCGGCGGCGACCACCAGGAGGCCCGCGTCCGCCGCCAGGCGTCGGGCCGCGCGGCGGGAGGCGAGGGTGAGGGCCATGCGGGTCAGACCTCCGTCCGCAGCAGGCGCAGGTAGACGAGGGAGAAGAGGGAGCCGACCAGGAGGAGCAGCAGGGCCACCGCCGTGCCGTAGCCGATCAGGCTGTTCTGGAAGGCCTGTTCGTACATGAAGAGCGGCAGTGTTTGGCTCTTGCCGCCCGGGCCGCCCCTGGTCATCACCCAGATCAGCCCGAAGACCGAGAGGGTCTGGAGGGTGTTGAGCATCAGGTTCGTGGCGATGGAGCGGCGGATCATGGGGAGGGTGATGTGCCACATGCGGCGCCAGCCCCCGGCCCCGTCCACCTCGGCGGCCTCGGTGATCTCCTGGGGGATCTCGTTCAGCGCGGCCGAGTAGACCAGCATCGAAAAGGCCGTGCCGCGCCAGACGTTGGCGAAGGACACCGCCAGGATCGGGAGGGTGAACAGCCAGTTCTGGGAGGGCAGGTGGAGCCAGTCCAGGAGGGCGTTCAGGGTGCCCTCGCGGCGGAAGAAGGCGTAGAGCAGGAAGCCGGCCACCACCTCCGGCAGGACCCAGGCCGTGACCACGATGCCGCCGGTGAGCGTGCGGACCGGTTTCGACGCGCGCCGCATCAGCGCCGCCAGGGCGAGGCCCAGCGTGTTCTGCCCGACGAGGGACGACAGGACGGTGAACACCAGGGTCAGCCATACGGCGTTGAGGAACGCCTCGTCCCCGAAGGCCCGGGTGAAGTTCTCGAAGCCGACGAACGAGTCCTCGGCCTGGCCGGTGAGCTGGAGGTCGGTGAAGGCGATGAAGACGCAGTAGGCGATCGGGCCGGCCAGGAAGAGGAGCAGGAGGACGACGGCGGGCGTGAGGGGCAGGACCCGCACCGGCAGGCGGGGGCCGCGTCCCGGGTGCGTGGCCTCGGGCGTGTTGGCGAGCGGCGGGCGGGGTGCGGTGGCGGTCATGCGCGGCAGCCCTCGCTCACCGCTCGACCACCTCGTCGTCCGTCGCGTCCTTGAGCGCGTTCGTGTAGGCGCTCGTCGCCTCGTCCACCGACGCGTCGCCCGTGGTCACGCTCTCCATCGCCTCCTGGATGGCCGTGGAGACCTTCGGATACGCCGGGTAGGCCGGGCGGTAGTGCGTCGAGGCCACCAGGTCGGTGAAGAACGTGATGCCCGGCTGGGCGGTGGCGTACCCGGGGTCCTTCGCCACGTCCTCGCGGACCGCGATGCCGGAGTTGGCGACGTACCACTTCTGCGCGTTGGCCTTGGTCTGCATCGTCTTGATGAACGCGAAGGCCAGGTCCGGGTTGCCGGCCTTGGCCGGGATCGACCAGGTCCAGCCGCCGGACATGCTCACCTTGCCGGGCGCCTGGCCGTTCTGGGTCGGCATGGCGGCCAGGCCCAGCTTCTTGGACCACTCGGGCCATGCGTGGCCGCTGCCGGGCAGCCAGTCCTGCGGCAGCCAGGAGCCGTCGAGGGCGATGCCGAGCCTGCCCTGCGGGAGCCACTCGCCGCGCACCCGGGTCATGACGTTCGGGTCGAGCGCGTCGGAGACGTCCGGGCCCAGCTTCTCCTTGTAGACCGTCTCGACGAAGGCGAGGGCGTCCTTGAAGCCCTGGCCGCCGGCGATCCACTTCTTCGCGTTCTTGTCGTAGAGGGGGTCCGTGCGGCCGTCGTTCGTGCCGTAGAGCAGCATCTCGAAGGTCTGCATGGTGGCCGCCTCGCCGACCGGCTTGCCCGTGTAGACGTTGAGCGGGATGACGCCGGGGACCTTCTGTTTGATGGTGCGGGCCGCGGTCAGGACGTCCTTCCAGGTCTTCGGCTGCCAGTCGGCGGGGAGGCCTGCCTTGGCGAAGATGCCCTTGTCGAACCAGAGTCCGCGGGTGTCGGTGCCGTCGGGGACGCCGTACGTCTTGCCGTCCTCGCCCTTGGCCGCCGCCTTCGCCGTGTCGATGAACCGGTTCCAGTCGGGCCACTTGGCGAGGTACGGGTCGAGGGGCTTGAGATAGCCGCTGGTGATGTCCGAGTTGATGAGGAACGTGTCCTCGTAGACCAGGTCGGGTGCGGTCTTGGGGGAGCGGAGCATCTGCTGGAGCTTGGTGTAGTACTCCGAGTCCGGGGCCTTGATCGGGACGAGCTCGACCTTCTTGCCCGGGTGGGCCTTCTCGAACTGCTTCTTGATGTCCGCGAGATAGGTGTCCATCACCTTGATGGAGTTGTCCGTGGACTGTTTGAAGGAGACCTTCACGGTGTCGGGGTCGCTGCCGGAACCGCCACCGCAGGCGGTGAGGGTGGTGGCGGCGAGGGCCAGGACGACGAGAGGTGTGAGAGCGGCGGTGGGGCGCACGGCACGAACCTCCTACGGGCGCACTTCGTTGTGGCCGGGACGGCTGCGTGGTGAACGTAAGTTGAGTGGTCTAGTCAGGTCAATGCGTGTGCGCAGGTTCGGTAGTCGGCGCTGGTAGCTGACGGGCCGTCAGTGGCCCGTGACCCAGCGGTACTGCAGCTCCGGGCGCCCCACCGTGCCGTACTGCGGGCGGCGGGCCGCGCGGCCCGCGTCCACCAGGTGTTCCAGGTAACGGCGGGCCGTGATGCGGGAGATGCCCACGGTCTCCGCCACACCCGCGGCCGTGAGGCCCTCCGCGCTGTCGCGCAGGGCCACGGTCACCCGCTCCAGCGTCGGTGCGCTCAGGCCCTTCGGCAGGGCGGCCGGGCCCGGGGCGCGCAGGGCCGCCAGCGCCCGGTCGACCTCGTCCTGGCCGCTCGCCTCGCCGACCGCGGCATGGAACTCGGCGTACCGCACGAGACGGTCCCGCAGGGTCGCGAAGGTGAACGGCTTCAGGACGTACTGCACGACTCCGAGGGAGACGCCCTCGCGCACGACCGCCAGATCGCGCGCCGACGTCACCGCGATCACGTCCGCGTGGTGTCCGGCCGCCCGCAGGGACCGCGCGAGGTGCAGTCCGTGTACGTCCGGCAGGTGCAGGTCGAGCAGGAGCAGGTCGACGGGGGTGCGCTCCAGGGCCCGGCGGGCCTCCGCGCCCGTGTGCGCCTTGCCCACCGCGACGAAGCCGGGGACGCGGCCGACGTACAGCACGTGCGCGTCGGCGGCGACCGGGTCGTCCTCCACGACCAGGACGCGGATGTCCCTCTCGGGCGTGCTGTCGCTCGTCATGCGTTGCCTCCAGCGCCTCTGGACACCGAGGTCCTGGATGTCACGCCCTCGGCCACCGCCCCCGACTCCCGCAGCGGCAGCCGTACCTCGAACTCCGCCCCGCCCCCCTCGGCCTCCGACACCGACAGCGCCCCCTCGTGCCGCTGGACCGCCTGCCGTACCAGGGCCAGCCCCAGGCCCCGGCCGCTCGGCCCCGCCGGCTTGGTCGAGAAGCCGCGCCGGAAGACCGCCTCGGCGTGTTCCGGGTCCACGCCCGGGCCCGTGTCCGAGACCCGCAGCACCAGCTCCGGGGCGGCCTCGGGGTCCCCGGGGTCCGACGTGTCCTGGGTGTAGGCCGCCACCGTCACCCGCGCCCGCGCGCTGCCCTGCGCCGCGTCCACGGCGTTGTCGATCAGGTTGCCCAGGATGGTCACCAGGTCCCGTGCCGGCAGGGACTCCGGCAGCAGGCCGTCGTCCAGGCTGCTGTCCTCCGACACCATCAGCTCCACGCCCCGCTCGTTCGCCTGGGCCGTCTTGCCCAGCAGCAGTGCCGCCAGCACCGGCTCGCTCACCGCCGCCACGACCTGGTCGGTCAACGCCTGTGCCAGTTCCAGCTCGGCCGTCGCGAACTCCACCGCTTGCTCCGCCCGACCCAGCTCGATCAGCGAGACGACCGTGTGCAGCCGGTTCGCCGCCTCGTGCGCCTGCGAGCGCAGCGCCTGTGTGAAGCCCCGCTCCGAGTCCAACTCGCCCATCAGCGACTGGAGTTCGGTGACGTCGCGCAGGGTGACGACCGTACCGCGCCGCTCGCCGCCCGACACCGGAGACGTGTTGATCACCAGGACCCGGGACGCCGTCAGATGCACCTCGTCCACCCGCGGCTCCGAGGCCAGCAGCGCGCCCGTCAGCGGGGCGGGCAGCCCCAGCTCCGCCACCGACCTGCCCACCACGTCCCCGGCCACGCCGAGCAGCTCCCGCCCTCCGTCGTTGATCAGCGCCACACGGTACTGCCCGTCCAGCATCAGCAGCCCCTCGCGTACGGCGTGCAGGGCGGCCTGGTGGTAGTCGTGCATCCGGCTGAGCTGGGCCGCGTTCATGCCGTGGGTGTGACGGCGCAGCCGGGCGTTGACGACATAGGTGCCGACGGCGCCCAGGACCAGTGCGCCGGCCGCGACGCCGAGCAGGGCCGTCAGCTGGTCCTGCACCCGATGGCTGATCTCCTCGACCCGGATGCCCGCGCTGACCAGGCCGACGATCTTCTTGCCGTCCTGGATCGGGGTGACCGCGCGGACCGAGGGGCCGAGCGTGCCGGTGTAGGTCTCGGTGAAGGTCTGGCCCTTGAGGGCCTTCTCGGTGTGGCCCTGGAAGGGCTGGCCGATCCGGTCCGGGTCGGGGTGCGTCCAGCGGATGCCGCGCGGATCCATGATCGTTATGAAGTCGACCTCGGTGTCCCGCATCACCCGCAGCGCGTACGGCTGGAGCCGGCCGGTCGGGTCGGAGCCGCGGGCCGCCTCCAGCACCGAAGGGGAGTCGGCGACGGACCGCGCCACCGCCCTGGCCTGGCGCCGGGCCGCCTCTTCGGCCTGGCTGCGGTCGCTGACGTAAGTGAACAGCGCGTATCCGGCCACGACGACCGCTATCAGGACGGCCTGCATGGCGAAGAGCTGGCCCGCCAGGCTGCGGGGACCGGGTACGGAGAAGCGCATGCCGTCAGTCTGCCTCGTGGCTGATTGTGAACTAAATGAACGGAAGGGTGACCGCGCTCACAGAGCAGGACATAGTCACGGCATTCCCCAATACGCATCCCCGGGAGTTCCCCGCTCCCTGTCCCGGACGTGAGCCGCACGCCGGTGATGCCGACGACGTCGTCAAGGAGGGCCGCCGTGACCAGCGCAGCCGATACGGCACCTGCCGCACGCAAACCCAAGCGGGACCGCACGCACTATCTCTACATCGCGGTGATCATCGCGGTCGCCGCCGGTATCGCGGTGGGTCTGGCCGCACCCGACTTCGCTGTCGAGCTGAAGCCGATCGGGACCGGCTTCGTGAACCTGATCAAGATGATGATCTCGCCGATCATCTTCTGCACGATCGTGCTGGGCATCGGCTCGGTGCGCAAGGCCACCAAGGTCGGCGCCGTCGGCGGTATCGCCCTCGGCTACTTCATGGTGATGTCGCTGGTCGCTCTGGGCATCGGCCTGGTCGTCGGCAACATCCTGGAGCCGGGCTCGAGCCTCGCGCTGACGGACGCGGTCAAGGACGCCGGTCACGCACAGATCGACCCCGAGGCCACCACGAACACCGCCGACTTCCTGCTGGGCATCATCCCGACCACGATGGTGTCCGCCTTCACCAACGAGTCGGTCCTGCAGACCCTGCTGATCGCCCTGCTCGCCGGCTTCGCGCTCCAGGGCATGGGCTCGGCGGGCCAGCCGATCCTGCACGGTATCGAGCACATCCAGCGGCTCGTCTTCCGCATCCTCGCCATGGTGATGTGGGCCGCCCCGATCGGTGCCTTCGGCGCCATCGCCGCCGTCACCGGCTCCGCCGGCGTGGACGCGCTCAAGAGCCTCGCCGTGCTGATGCTCGGCTTCTACGTCACCTGTTTCCTCTTCGTCTTCATCGTGCTCGGCATCCTGCTGCGCGTGATCTCCGGCCTGAACATCCTCACGCTGTTCAAGTACCTGGGCCGGGAGTTCCTGCTGATCCTGTCCACGTCCTCGTCCGAGTCCGCGCTGCCGCGGCTCATCGCGAAGATGGAGCACCTGGGCGTCAGCAAGCCGGTCGTCGGCATCACCGTCCCGACCGGCTACTCCTTCAACCTCGACGGCACCATGATCTACATGACCATGGCGTCCCTGTTCATCGCCGACGCGATGGGCACGCCGATGTCGATCGGCGAGCAGATCCCGCTGCTGCTCTTCCTGCTGGTCGCCTCGAAGGGTGCCGCCGGTGTCACCGGCGCGGGCCTCGCGACGCTGGCCGGTGGTCTCCAGTCGCACAAGCCGGCCCTGGTGGACGGCATCGGCCTCATCGTCGGCATCGACCGCTTCATGAGCGAGGCCCGCGCGCTGACCAACTTCGCCGGGAACGCCGTGGCCACCGTGCTGATCGGCACCTGGACGAAGGAGATCGACAAGGACCGTGTGAACCAGGTCCTCGCCGGTCACCTGCCCTTCGACGAGAAGACGCTGCTGGACGACGCGCACGGCGGCCCGGCCGACGGGCAGGCCGAGGTGCCCGAGCAGGGCGGCGAGAAGGAGCTGGCGAAGGCCTGACGGCCGCGCGCCACGCCCCCGCGAGACTCCGGGCGGCTGAGTGTCCCCCCGTCGCTCAGCCGCCCGGTCAGCACATCCAGATCAATCGTTCAGCTTCGCCACCAGCTCGGTGGCCTTCGAGGCGGGCACGCCCGCCGCGGTCAGTACCGTGACCGCGGCGCAGCGGCCCGCCTCTTGTGCTGCCACGAGCCCGTCGTTCACCGCCTCCATCAGCGCGACCAGCATCTGCTCGTGCACGTACGCCAGGGCCGGCGCGGGCAGCGGTGAGCTGAAGACGCCCTCGTCGAGGCCGCGCCGGAGCACCCCGGTGGCGGCCTCCCGGACGGGGGCGAGCCGCTCCCGGATGCCCTGCATGGTGACCGTGCGCTGGGCGAGCGCGATCAGCAGCCGGTAGCGGTCGGCCAGTTCCCACACCGCCAGCACCGAGCGGGCCACGGACTCCGCCGGGTCCTCCACGCCCTCCCGGCCCGCCGCGTGCGCGGCCGACAGGGACTCCACCGCCTCGTCGACGAGGGTGCTGATCAGCGCCTCGCGGCTCGGGAAGTGCCCGTACACGGTCCGCCGTACGACGCCCGCGGCGCGTGCGATCTGGTCCATGGACGCGTCGGGGTCGCGCAGCAGCTCCGCGAGGGCGACGTCGAGGATGCGGCGCCGGTTGGCGTCGGCGCGGCTGGTGGTGCCCGTGGTCATGGACGCCATTGTGCCCCTCCTCCATCGACTTGCACAGTGCTGTGCAACGGCGTACATTGCACAGTGTTGTGCAAATGCACACCCATGTGCAAGTCTGAGGAAGGCGATCCCTGCCATGCGACTCGTCATGACCGAACCGGCCGAGAGGATGGACCGCCCCTACGCACGCCGCTGGTGGGCGCTCCTCGTGCTCTGCCTGAGCCTGCTGATCATCGTGATGGCGAACACCGCCCTCACCGTCGCCGCGCCCGCCATGACCGAGGACCTCGGCCTGTCCAGCGCCGACCTCCAGTGGGTCATCGACGGCTACACCGTCCCGTACGCCGCGTTGATGCTGCTTCTCGGCGCGATAGGCGACAAGTACAGCCGCCGGGGCGCTCTCGTCCTCGGGCTGGTCGTCTTCGGCGGCGGTGCCGTCTCCGGCTACCTCGCCGACAGCGCCACGGCCGTGATCGCGGCGCGTGCCGTGATGGGCGCCGGCGCCGCGATGATCATGCCCGCGACGCTGTCCCTGCTCGCGGCGACCTTCCCGCGCGCCGAACGCGCCAAGGCCATCACCCTGTGGACCGCCACGGCCGGACTCGCCATCGCGGCCGGTCCGCTGGTCGCCGGGGCGCTGCTGGAGCACCACGGCTGGTCGTCGACGTTCCTCATCAACGTGCCCATCGCCGCTCTGGCCGTCGTCGGAGCGCTCGTCCTCGTACCGCCGTCCAGGTCCGGCCACCAGGGGCGGATCGACTACGGCGGCGGACTGCTGTCGGTGGTGTGGATCGGCGCGCTCGTCTACATGATCATCGAGGGTCCGCACTTCGGCTGGGGCGTCAAGGCGGTCACGGCGGCGGTCGTCGCCGGCGCCGGGCTCATGGCCTTCGTGCTCTGGGAGCTGCGCCACCCGCGCCCCGTCCTCGACGTGCGCCGCTTCACCGACCGCCGCTTCGCGGGCTCCAACCTCGCCGTCGCCCTGTTCTTCCTGGCCGTCTTCGGTGCCTTCTACTACCTGACCCAGCACCTCCAGTTCGTCCTCGGCTACGACGCCCTGGACACGGGCCTGCGCATGCTGCCGCTGGCCGGTGCCGTCTTCGTGGGCTCCGCCCTCACCGGCTACCTCACCCCGCGGGTCGGCATGAAGTGGACCGTCACGGCCGGCATGGTCGGCGGTACGGCGGCCCTGGCGCTGCTCACCCGGGTCGACTCCGGGTCGTCGTACGGCGACTTCGTCGCGCCCCTGATCGTGCTCGGCCTCGCGATCGGGCTCGCGCTGTCGCCCTGCACGGACGCGATCATGGGGGCGTTCCCGGAGTCCCAGCTCGGCGTCGGCGGCGCGGTGAACGACACGTCGCTGGAGCTCGGCGGGTCGCTCGGCATCGCCGTCCTCGGCTCGCTGCTGGCCACCTCGTACTCCGGCCACCTCGCGGACGCGACAGCCGGCGGCAGGCTCCCCGCCTCCTCGCTGGAGACGGCCCAGGACTCCGTCGGGGCCGGGTACGCCGTCGCCCGGGGCATCGGTGACAAGGCCCGGCAGCTGGCCGAGCAGGCGGCGCACACGAGTGACCCCCAGCAGGCGGAGCGGCTCAAGGCGCAGGCCGGGCAACTCGCCGGCGGGGCACGGCAGATGGCCGATGCGGTGGGTTCCTCCTTCGCCGACGCGGTCGCGCACACCAGTCTGGTCGGGGCCGTGATCCTGGGCGTCGGGACGGTCGTGGTGGCGCTGCTGCTGCCCGGCAACGGGAAGGCCGCGGACCAGCCTGCCGAGGACGACAGGGAGTTGGAGTCCGTCGGGGCCCGCTAGACGCGGACCGGCTCGGCGGCTTCGTCCAGGCGGGCCTGCTCCTCCTTGGTGAGCAGCAGGTCCGCCGCGGCCGCCGAGTCCCTGGCCGTCGCCGGCCGGCTCGCGCCCGGGATCGGGATGACGGTGGGGGAGCGCGCCAGCAGCCAGGCCAGGCCGACCTGCTGGGGGCTGACACCGCGGGCCGCCGCGACCTCGTGGAAGGCTGCCAGGTGTTCCCTGCCCTCGGTGCGCGACGGTCCGTCCAGGGAACTGCGGGCCAGCCCGCCCAGCGGGCTCCACGGCAGGAACGCCAGCCCCAGTTCCGCGCAGAGCCGCAGCTCCGGCTCGCTGTCCCGGACGGCGGGGGAGTACCGGTTCTGCACCGACACCAGCTTCTCGCCGAGGATCTCCCGCGCCCGGCGGATCTGGTCCGCGTCCGCGTTGGACACCCCGGCCAGCCGGATCGTGCCCGCGTCGAGCAGCTCCCGCAGGGCGCCGACCGACTCCTCGAAGGGCACGTCGGGGTCCGGCTTGTGGAGGTGGTAGAGGCCGATCGCCTCCACACCGAGGCGCTTGCGGGAGGCCTCGGCGGCGGCCTTGAGGTGGCGCGGGGAGCCGTCCACCGTCCAGTCGCCGCCGGCCGGGCGGCCCCGGCCGCCCTTCGTCGCCACCAGCACGCCGGAGGTGTCACCGCCGTAGGCGGCCAGCGCGCGGGCCAGCAGACGTTCGTTGTGGCCGGGCTCCGCACCCGGCAGATGGTACGAGTCGGCCGTGTCGAGGAGGGTCACGCCCGCGTCGAGCGCGGCGTGCACGGTGGCCAGCGCGCGCTCCTCGTCCGGGCGCCCCTCGATGGACAGCGGCATCGCGCCGAGCCCGATCACGCTCACCCGCAGCCCGCCAAGTGTCCTGTACCGCATGTCAGTCGCCCTTCCCGAGCGTCTCGGCGACGGCACGCGGCAGCCACTGCCGGGCGTCGGTGAAGGTGAAGCCGAGCCCAGCGGCCCGGGCGTTGTCCATGCCGTAGGAGCGGCGGAAGGAGAACGGCGAGACCTCGCCGACCTCGACGGGCCGGAACACGGCCCGGCCACCCGGGACGTGCGCGGCCACCGCCTCGCACAACTCCTCGGTGCTCAGCGTCCCGTGCGAGGCGGCGTTCACCGGCCCGGCGAAGTCCTCCCCCGCCGCCCAGGCGAGGAACCGGGCGATCTCCTCGACGTGGACGTAGGTGGCCGGCCGGTTCACCACCGGCACGGCGATCGGCTCGCCGGTGCGCATCCGCTCGGCGTAGTGGGCCAGCCGCCCGGTGAAGTCGTCGGCCCCGCCGAGCACATGGGCCACCCGCACCGCCGTGTACGGGAACGCCGGGCCGTCGGCCGCGAGGACCGCCTCGGCCTGCCGCTTGCCCTCCCCGTAGTTGGTCTCCAGGAACGCCGGGTCGTCCCAGGGCAGCCCGAGGTCGACGGTGACCGTGGCCGGGTCGACGGCCTCCTCGCGCACGAGGGCGGGGGAGTCCTCGTACTCGTACACCTCGACCGTGGAGGTCATCACATAGCGGCGGGTACGGCCGGAGAAGACACGGCGGGCGACGGCCGCCTGACGGGGTGTGCAGCAGACCTGGTCGACGACGACGTCGAAGACGCGCGAGCCGAGCGCGCCCGTCAGGGACCGTTCGTCGTCCCGGTCGGCGACCAAGTGCTCCACGCCGGCGGGCGGCGGGGACGATCCCCGGTTCAGCACGTAGACGCGGTGCCCTTCGGCGAGCAGCCGTGCGATCAGACGCTTTCCGACGTAACGGTTCCCGCCGATGACCAGTACTTCCAGGGCCTTTTCCATGACCATAATTCTCCTGGCGTACATCGACGTCCTGAAGGGGGAACCATGGGAGTTCCGGCCGCCGCGCCGAAAGAACCACGGCATCTGCGCACCACCGCCGACGAAACCTCGGTGGCCTTCGACGCGCTGGACCGGCAGATCCTCCAGCTGCTCCAGACCGACGGCCGGATCAAGCTCAGCGAGCTGGGCCGCCGGGTCCGGCTCAGCCCGGCGGCGGTCACCGAGCGGGTGCGGCGCCTGGAAGCGGCGGGCGTGATCAGCGGCTACGGCGCCCACGTCGTACCGGCCCGGCTCGGCTACGGCATCCAGGCGTTCATCCGGGTCGACCCGCACGGCGGCTACAACCTCAAGCACCCCAGGACCCTGGAGCTGATCGAGCGGCCCGAGATCACCGAGGTGCACCACGTGGTCGGGGAGGACTGCTGGATCCTCAAGGCCGCGGTCCGGGACACCGTCCACCTGGAAGAAGTGCTGGAGGCGGTCTCCGCGCTGGGCCGCACCACCACGTCGATCGTGCTGACCTCCCCGGTGCAGCGGAAACCGCTGTTGCCTTGACGTCGGCGTCAAGGACTACGTTCGACGGCATGCGAATCGGCGAGCTGGCCGCACGGGCCGGGACCACGACGCGGACGCTGCGGTACTACGAGTCGCGGGGGCTGCTGCCCGCGCGACGTGAGGGCAACGGATACCGGACGTACGACGAGTGCGACCTGAAACTGCTGGAGCAGATCAGGACGTTGCAGGACTTCGGGTTCGACCTGGAGGAGACGCGGCCCTTCGTGGAGTGTCTGCGGGCCGGGCATCCCGAGGGCGACACCTGTCCGGCGTCCCTCGCGGTCTACCGGCGCAAGCTGGACGAACTCGACTCCCTGATCGGTCAGCTGACGAGCGTGCGGGAGACGGTCGCCCGGCAGCTGGCGCGGGCCGAGCTGGCCGCCGAGGCGGAGGCTCCGGGGGGTCCGGAGCCACAGTGCGAACTGGGGAGACGAGCATGGTGACCGATGTGACGGACGCGGACTTCGAGGCGGAGGTGATCGGCGCCGACCTGCCGGTGCTGGTGGAGTTCACCGCCGACTGGTGCCCGCCCTGCAAGCAGATGGGGCCGGTGCTGAAGGCTCTCGCCGCCGAGGAGGGCGACCGGCTGAAGGTGGTCCAGCTCGACGTGGACTCCAACCCGGAGACCACGAACGCCTACAAGGTGCTGTCGATGCCGACGTTCATGGTCTTCCGCGACGGTGAGCCCGTGAAGGCGATGGTGGGCGCGCGGGCGAAGCGGCGGCTGCTGGCGGAACTGGCCGACGTGCTGTAGACGACGAGCCCGGAAGCACGCAGGTCCGGAGGCCCGGAAACGAGGAAATCCCCCGAGCAATTGCGCTCGGGGGATTTCCTTGCGTATATTGGTTCATTCGTGACTTCAAGTCGATTGAAGTCATAGTGAAGTTCAGTGAGCACAGTATATCCGGGCGGGAGCGGAATTGTCAAACACCGAATTTCCGGACGATGAATTGCGGCAGGAGCAGGAATTCATCGACGGGTTGTACGCGCGCGTGGACGCGCTGCGCGGCGACGCCGAGACCTCCGTCACGGACGCGCTCGCGCAGGGCAACACCCCCATGCAGGCCAGACTGGAGCGGGACATCCTCGTCGCCGAGCGATCGGGGCTGCTCGCCGCGCTGAACGCGGTGGACGGCTCCCTGTGCTTCGGCCGGATCGACCTCACCTCGGGCGTGACCCACCACATCGGCCGCATCGGCCTGCGCAGGGACGACGCCGAGCGCACACCGGTCCTGATCGACTGGCGTGCCGAGGTCGCCCGCCCCTTCTACCTGGCCACCGGCCACACCCCGATGGGGCTGAGGCGCCGGCGGCACATCGCCACCGACGGCCGCAGGGTCACCCACCTGCACGACGAGATCCTCGACCTCGGCGACGAGACCCGCACCGGCCACGAGGACCCGGCCGGCGACGCCGTGCTGCTCGCCGCGCTCAACTCCGCGCGCACCGGCCGGATGAGCGACATCGTGCAGACCATCCAGGCCGACCAGGACCGCATCATCCGCGCTCCGCACCGCGGCGTGCTCGTCGTGGAGGGCGGCCCGGGCACCGGCAAGACGGCCGTCGCCCTGCACCGCGCCGCGTACCTGCTGTACGAGCACCGGGAGCTGCTCGCCAAGCGGGCGGTGCTGATCGTCGGGCCGAACCCGGCGTTCCTCGGCTACATCGGTGAGGTGCTGCCCTCCCTCGGTGAGACCGGTGTGCTCCTCGCGACCGTCGGCGAGCTGTTCCCCGGCGTGAAGGCGACCGCCACCGACACGCCCGAGGCCGCCGCCGTGAAGGGCCGCGACGGCATGGCCGACGTCCTCGCCGAGGTCGTCAGCAGCCGGCAGGCGCTGCCCGACCCCGTGATCGCCATCGAGCACGAACGTGAAGTGCTCATGCTGGACGACGGTCTGGTGAACGTCGCCCGCGAGCGCACCCGCGCCGCGAAGCTGCCGCACAACGCGGCCCGCGAGCACTTCGAGGGGCACATCCTCAACACCCTCACCGAGCTGTACGCCGAGCGCATCGGCACCGACCCCTTCGACGGGTCCAGCCTGCTCGACCCCAGCGACATCACCCAGATCCGCGACGACCTCGCCGAGAACCCCGAGGTCTGGGCCGCCATCGACCAGCTGTGGCCGCTGCTGACCCCGCAGCGGCTCGTCGCCGACTTCCTCGCCGCGCCCGAGGAGTTCCTGTCCGCCGAGGACGCCGCGGCCGTACGCCGCCCGGTGACCCGGCGCTGGACGGTCGCGGACGTGCCGCTGCTCGACGAGGCCGCCGAACTCCTCGGCGAGGACGACCGGCTGGCCCGGGAGCGCGCGCAGCGCGAGCGGGAGCGGCAGATCGCCTACGCACAGGGCGTGCTGGACGTGTCCTACGCGTCCCGGACGTACGAGTTCGAGGACAAGGAGGAGGACGACCCCGAGTCCTCCGAGGTGCTGTCCGCGCACGACATCATCGACGCCGAGCGGTTCGCCGAGCGGCACGAGGAGGACGACCACCGCAGCGCCGCCGAGCGCGCCGCCGCCGACCGCACCTGGGCGTTCGGGCACATCATCGTGGACGAGGCGCAGGAGCTGTCGCCGATGGCGTGGCGGCTGCTGATGCGGCGCAGCCCGACCCGCTCGATGACCCTGGTCGGCGACCCCGCGCAGACGGCGGAGGCGGCCGGTGTCGGCTCCTGGGCGGGCATCCTCGCCCCGTACGTCGAGGACCGCTGGGAACACACGCGGCTGGGCGTCAACTACCGCACACCGGCCGAGATCATGGACGTCGCCGCGGCCGTGGTCCGCGCCGAGCACCCGGACTTCGAGCCGCCGAGCTCGGTCCGCTCCACGGGCGTACGCCCCTGGGCACGGGCCACCGACGACCTCCCGGGCGCCGTCGCCAAGGCGGTCGGGGAACTCACCCCGGCCGAGGGGCGGCTCGCGGTGATCGCCCCGCGCGACCTGCACCGCGGCCTCGCCGCCCGGCTGGACGGCGTGACGGCGGGCGCCGAACCCGACCTCACGCAGTCGGTCGTCCTCCTCGACCCGCGCCAGGCCAAGGGCCTGGAGTTCGACTCCGTCCTCGTGGTCGAGCCCGCCCGGTACGGCACCAGCGACCTGTACGTCGCCCTGACCCGCGCCACCCAGCGGCTCGGAGTGCTGCACACCGGGGAGCTGCCCGCGTCCCTGTCGGAGGCCTTCGTGTAGCCCCCGTCGCGAACGCGCCTGCAAGACCTCCCCGCTGCCGATGACGCCCTTCCGCAGGGGCTCACGCGGGCAGGGGGCGGTGTCCGGGAACAGGAAGGCGTCGTCCGCCGTCATGATCACCGCCCAGGTGACGGCGCCGAGCGGAACCGACCAGAAGACCGTTCCACCACGGCCCCTCGGGCGCGCAGGGCGGCGAACCCGAGGGGCACGGCCGTGTGCATGCGGCCACCCCACCAGGCCCGGACCTGACACCGCTGTGACGGAAGCCACCCCTCCCGTCACAGCGGTGCCACAGGCCGTCTACGCCGGGCGCAGCCACACCGTCGACAGCGGCGGCAGCGTCAGCCGGATGCTCGCCGGGCGGCCGTGCCAGGGCTGGGCCTCCGGCTTGACCGGGTCGGGGTTGGTGACGTCGCTGCCGCCGTAGCGCGCGGCGTCGGTGTTGACGGTCTCGTGCCAGGCCGGGACGTCCTCGGGCACGCCCAGGCGGTAGTCCTGGCGGACGACCGGCGCGAAGTTCGACACCGACAGGACCGGCGTGCCCTCCGGGTCCAGCCGCAGGAACGCCAGGACGTTGTCGTCGGCGGCGTCCCCGACCACCCACTCGAAACCGGCCGGGTCCGTGTCGAGCCGCCACAGCGCCGGGGTCGCGCGGTAGACCGTGTTGAGGTCGCGGACCAGGTCCCGCACGCCCCGGTGCTCGGCCTCGGCCCCGTAGCCCGGATCGAGGAGCCACCAGTCGGGGCCGTGCGCCTCGGACCACTCGGCGCCCTGCGCGAACTCCTGCCCCATGAACAGCAGCTGCTTGCCGGGGTGGGCCCACATGAAGCCGAGGTACGCCCGGTGGCCCGCGCGCTGCTGCCACCAGTCGCCCGGCATCTTCGACACCAGCGAACGCTTGCCGTGCACCACCTCGTCGTGGGAGATCGGCAGGACGTAGTTCTCGCTGTACGCGTACACCATCGAGAAGGTCATCTCGTGGTGGTGGTACTTGCGGTACACCGGCTCGTGGCTCATGTACTGGAGCGTGTCGTGCATCCAGCCCATGTTCCACTTCAGCCCGAACCCGAGCCCGCCGAAGCCGCTCGGGCCCTGGTGGTGGGTGGCCCGGGTGACGCCGTCCCAGGCGGTCGACTCCTCGGCGATCGTGACGACACCGGGCACCCTGCGGTACACCGTCGCGTTCATCTCCTGCAGGAACGCCACCGCGTCCAGGTTCTCCCGGCCGCCGTGCTCGTTGGGCGTCCACTGGCCCGGCTCGCGCGAGTAGTCGAGGTAGAGCATCGACGCCACCGCGTCCACGCGCAGCCCGTCGATGTGGAACTCCTCGCACCAGTACAGGGCGTTCGCGACGAGGAAGTTGCGCACCTCGTTGCGGCCGTAGTCGAACTCCAGCGTGCCCCAGTCGGGGTGCGCGGCCCGCAGCGGATCCGCGTGCTCGTACAGGGGCCGGCCGTCGAACTCGGCCAGCGCCCAGTCGTCGCGCGGGAAGTGCGCCGGCACCCAGTCCATCAGCACCCCGATCCCGGCCCGGTGCAGCGAGTCCACCAGGTACCGGAAGTCGTCGGGCGTGCCCAGCCGGGCCGTCGGCGCGTAGAAGCCGGTCACCTGGTAGCCCCAGGAGCCGCCGAACGGATGCTCGGCGACCGGCATCAGCTCGACGTGCGTGAAGCCCAGGTTCTTCACGTACGCCGGGAGCTGCTCGGCCAGTTGACGATACGTCAGCCCCGGCCGCCAGGACGGCAGATGCACCTCGTACACCGAGAAGGGCGCCTCGTGCGCCGGGGCTTCGGCACGGCGGGCCAGCCACGCGTCGTCACCCCACTCGTACTCCGAGGACGTGATGACCGACGAGGTCGCGGGCGGCACCTCCGTGCGGCGGGCCATCGGGTCGGCACGCAGCGTCTTCGAACCGTCGGGGCGGGTGATCTCGAACTTGTACAGCTCGCCCTCGCCGATGTCCGGCAGGAACAGCTCCCACACGCCCGACGAGCCGAGCGAGCGCATGACGTGGCCGGTGCCGTCCCAGAAGTTGAAGGTGCCGGCCACGCGCACGCCGAGCGCGTTCGGCGCCCACACCGCGAACCGGGTGCCGGTCACGCCCTGGTGGGTCATCGGGTGCGCGCCCAGCGCCGTCCACAGCTGCTCGTGCCGGCCCTCGCCGATCAGGTGCAGGTCGAGGTCGCCCAGCGTGGGCAGGAAACGGTAGGCGTCCTCGGTGTCCAGGACCGTCCCCTCGTACTCCACGAGCAGCCGGTACTCCGGGACCTCCCGCAGCGGCAGCAGCCCGGAGAAGAACCCCTCCCCGTCGTCGTCCAGCTCCGCCCGCACCTCGCCGACGACGACGGTCACCGACAGGGCGTACGGCCGGAACGCCCGGAACGCGATCCCGCCGGGCGCGGGGTGGGCGCCGAGCACGGAATGCGGGTTGTGATGCGTGCCGTTGAGCAGCCGCTCCCGGTCGGCCGCGCCGACGGCGGGCGAGACGGCGACCTCCATCTCCGGCGGAAGCGTCTGGGCCGGGGCGGCGGTGGTGCTCCCGGCGGTGGCTTTCGCGACTGTGGCTTTCTTGGTCGTGGCTTTCTTGGTGGTCGCCTTCTTGGCGGGAGCCTTCTTCGTGGGGGCTTTCTTCGCGGGTGGCTTGGCGGCGGTGGCCTTGGTCCCGGTGGTCTTGGCGGCGGTGGCCTTCGTGGCCGTGGCCTTGGTGGCCGCCGCCTTCGCCGTCGTGGCCTTCTTGGCGACCGTCTTCTTGGCCGTCGCCTTCTTGGCAACCGCCTTCGTGGCCGTCGCCTTGGCGGCGGTGGCCTTCTGGGGGGTGGCCTTCTTCGCCGTCGTCTTGGTCGCGGTCGTCTTCTCGGCAGCGGCCTTCGTCGCGGTCGTCTTCGTCGCGGTCGTCTTCTCGGCACCCGCCTTCTTCGCGACGGCCTTCTTCGCAACTGCCTTCTTCTCTACGGCCTTCTTCGCGGTCGTCTTCGCCGGGGCCGCCTTCTTGGCCGTGGCCTTCGTCGCGGGTGGCCGCGCGGCGGGCGTCTTCTTGGCGGCGGCCTTCTTCGCGGGGGCCGTCGCCTTCTTGGCCGCCGCCTGTTTCGGCACCGACGTCTTCTTCGCGGCACTCTTCTTCTGGGCGGCCGTGGGCTGCTCGGGGATCTTCTCCCCTGCCGTCCCCTTGGGACGGGAACCGCTGGACTCAGGGCGGGGGGTCACGGGCGGAGCCTCCAGGACGCAGGTGGGTCAGTCAGGTCGGGTCAGGTCAGGTGGCCGGTCGAGGCGAGCCGGTCTATGGCGGCCAGGGGCACCGGCAGCCAGTCGGGGCGGTGCCGGGCCTCGTACACCACCTCGTAGATCGCCTTGTCCGTTTCATAGGCGCGCAGCAGCACCGGGTCGGTGCGCGGATCGAGGCCGGAGGCCTCCGCGTACCCGGAGCAGTACGCGGACCGGCAGGTCTCGGCCCAGTCCGGCTGGGGCGGATCGGCCGAGCGTGCCGCGTAGTCGAAGGACCGCAGCATGCCGGCGACGTCCCGCACCGCCGGCTGCGGCATGCGCCGCTCGGCCAGCGGCCGGGCCGGCTCGCCCTCGAAGTCGATCAGCCACCACTCGCCGGCCGGCGAGCGCAGGCACTGCCCGAGGTGCAGATCGCCGTGCACGCGCTGCGCGGTCCAGGTGCGGCCCTCGGCGGCCAGGTCGCCCAGTGCCGTGAACGCCGACCGCAGCCCGCCGGCGTACGGCCGCAGCGCGGGCACCGCCTGGACGGCCGCCTCCAGCCGCTCGATCATGCCGTCCACCATGAGCCGGAGCTGCATGTGACCGAGCGTGACCGTCGGCAGTGCCTGGGCCAGCGTGGTGTGCACCTCGGCGGTGGCCCGGCCCAGCGCCCGCGCCTCGGCGCCGAAGTCCTCGCCCTTGGCCAGTTCGCGCAGCGCCAGCTCCCAGCCGTCGGAGGCGCCCTGCACGAACGGCTGGAGCACCCCCAGCACATACGGCTGGCCGGCCAGGTCGGCCGGGCCCGTCGAGAGCACCGGGTCCGCCGTGGGGTCGACGTCCGCGACCATCCAGGCCGTCGGCGCGGGCACCCGGGGGCAGCCCTCGCGGGCCAGCGCCAGCGGCAGCTCCAGGTCCGGGTTGACCCCGGGCACGATCCGCCGCAACAGCTTCAGGATGAACGTATCGCCGTAGACGATCGACGAGTTGGACTGCTCGGCGGTCACCACGCGCGGGACCAGACCGGACCGGATGTCCTGGTCGAGGTCCCGCTCGAAACGGAGCCCGCCGATCCGGGCCTGGGTGCGCAGCGCCTCCAGGAGCAGTTCGGCGGGCCGGGCGTCGTGCAGGGCGTCATAGACCGTCCGGCCGGCCAGCGGCCCCGTCGACAGGTGTCCGATCAGCGCGGGCGCCAGCCGAGGCGGCAGCGCCTCGCGCGCGCCTATCAGCAGCTGGTAGCAGTCGCCGGGGTGGCCGGGCGCGCCGTGCGACGGTACGGACGGCTGGTGGGCGCGCACGAGCAGGTGGTACAGGCCGAGCTTGCCGTTGGCAGGGAGCAGCTCGGTGGCCTCGACCAGCGTGAATCCGGTGACCGGACGTCCCTTGCCCGCGAACCAGCGCTGTCGCGGAAGCCACTCCCGCAGCAGCGGATCGAGGGAGGCAAGAAGGCCGGGCGGGGCGGTGACGGTGCGTGTGACGGCTTCCGACATGGCGTCGCGTCCTTTCACCCATGATTGGTGCGCCTCCGGGGCCTTCAGCAGGTGCCGGCGGCGCCCCTCCGGCTCACGCGGATGGGCGGGGTGTTACTGATGCGTGCCCCGGGCGGGGCGGGAGAAACGCCCCGCCCCGGGGGTTTGCGGCCCGCCCCGTGATTCAGGGCCTCGTCAGGCCGACTCAGGCCTCACAAGGTATCCCTGCGGAGCCGGAACCAGTAGAAGCCGTGGCCCCCGAGGGTCAGCAGATACGGCAGCTCGCCGATCGCCGGGAAACGGACCCCGCCGAACAACTCCACCGGGTGCCGCCCCTCGAAGGCGCTCAGATCCAGCTCCGTGGGCTGCGCGAACCGCGAGAAGTTGTTCACGCACAGCACCAGGTCGTCCTCGTACTCCCGCAGGAACGCCAGCACCGCCGGGTTCGTCGACGGCAGCTCGGTGTACGAGCCCAGACCGAAGGCCGGGTTCTGCTTGCGGATCTCGATCATGCGGCGGGTCCAGTGCAGCAGCGACGACGGCGAGGCCATGGACGCCTCGACGTTGGTGACCTGGTGGCCGTAGACCGGGTCCATGATCGCCGGCAGGTAGAGGCGGCCCGGGTCGCAGGTGGAGAACCCGGCGTTGCGGTCCGGCGTCCACTGCATCGGTGTGCGCACCGCGTCCCGGTCGCCGAGCCAGATGTTGTCGCCCATGCCGATCTCGTCGCCGTAGTACAGGATCGGCGAGCCCGGCAGCGACAGCAGCAGGGCCGTGAACAGCTCGATCTGGTTGCGGTCGTTGTCCAGCAGCGGGGCGAGACGGCGCCGGATGCCGATGTTGGCGCGCATCCGTGGGTCCTTGGCGTACTCGGCCCACATGTAGTCGCGCTCTTCGTCGGTGACCATCTCGAGCGTGAGCTCGTCGTGGTTGCGCAGGAAGATGCCCCACTGGCAGCCCGAGGGGATGGCCGGGGTCTTGGCCAGGATCTCGGAGACCGGGTAGCGGGATTCCCGTCGTACGGCCATGAAGATGCGCGGCATGACCGGGAAGTGGAACGCCATGTGGCACTCGTCGCCGCCGCTCGGATAGTCGCCGAAGTAGTCGACGACGTCCTCGGGCCACTGGTTGGCCTCCGCCAGCAGCACCGTGTCCGGGTACTGCGCGTCGATCTCCTTGCGCACCCGCTTCAGGAAGGAGTGCGTGGCGGGCAGGTTCTCGCAGTTGGTGCCCTCCTCCTGGTACAGGTACGGCACCGCGTCCAGCCGGAAGCCGTCGATGCCGAGGTCCAGCCAGAACTTCAGCGCGGAGATCATCTCCTCCTGCACGGCCGGGTTCTCGTAGTTGAGGTCCGGCTGGTGGGAGAAGAAACGGTGCCAGTAGTACTGCTTGCGGACCGGGTCGTAGGTCCAGTTCGAGGCCTCGGTGTCGACGAAGATGATCCGGGCGTCCTGGTACTGCTTGTCGTCGTCGGCCCACACGTAGTAGTCGCCGTAGGGGCCGTCGGGGTCCTTGCGCGACTCCTGGAACCACGGGTGCTGGTCACTGGTGTGGTTCATGACGAAGTCGATGATCACGCGCATGCCGCGCTGGTGGGCGGCGTCGACGAACTCCACGAAGTCGGCCAGGTCACCGAACTCCGGCAGCACGGCGGTGTAGTCGGAGACGTCGTAGCCGCCGTCCCGGAGCGGGGACTTGAAGAACGGTGGCAGCCACAGGCAGTCGACGCCGAGCCACTGGAGGTAGTCGAGCTTTGCGGTCAGGCCCTTCAGGTCACCGACGCCGTCACCGTTGCTGTCCTGGAACGAGCGGACGAGCACCTCGTAGAAGACGGCGCGCTTGAACCACTCCGGGTCCCGGTCCCTGGCGGGAGTGTCCTCGAAGGTGTCCGGCACGGGTTCGTTGACGATCATGTTGTGGGTGACCCTCCGATCTGCGGGGTGGACGGTCGCAGAACCGAGAAGACATGCGCGGGCCTATGGCCCGGTTCGAGGCGCACATAGTTGGCCCTGCCCCAGTGGTAGGTCTCGCCGGTGAGCTCGTCGCGCACCGGCACCGACTCGTGCCAGTCCAGGCCGAGTTGCGGCATGTCCAACGAGACCGTGGCCTCCTGGGTGTGGTGGGGGTCGAGGTTGGCGACCACCAGAACCGTGTTCGAACCCTGCCGCTTCGAGTAGGCGATCACCGCCTCCTGGTCCGCTTGGTGGAAATGGAGGTCGCGCAGCTGCTGGAGGGCCGGGTTCTCGCGGCGGATGGTGTTGAGCCTGGTCAGCAGCGGGGTGATGGTGCGGCCCTCGCGTTCGGCGGCTTCCCAGTCGCGGTGCCTGAGCTGGTACTTCTCCGAGTCGAGGTACTCCTCGCCGCCCTCCCTGAGCGGGGTGTTCTCACACAGCTCGTAGCCGGAGTAGATGCCCCAGGTCGGCGACAGGGTCGCGGCGAGGACGGCGCGGACCTCGAAGGCGGGACGGCCGCCGTGCTGGAGGTAGGCGTGCAGGATGTCGGGGGTGTTGGCGAAGAAGTTCGGCCGCATGTAGGAGGCGGCCTCGCCCGACAGCTCCGTGAGGTACTCGGTCAGCTCCTGCTTGGTGTTGCGCCAGGTGAAGTACGTGTAGGACTGCTGGAAGCCGATCTGGGCCAGGGTGTGCATCATCGCGGGCCGGGTGAACGCCTCGGCAAGGAAGATCACGTCGGGGTCGGTGCGGTTGATGTCCGCGATGACCCGCTCCCAGAAGACGACCGGCTTGGTGTGCGGGTTGTCCACCCGGAAGATCCGCACCCCGGCGTCCATCCAGTGCCGCAGCACCCGGCAGGTCTCGGCGATCAGGCCGTCCATGTCGGCGTCGAAGGCGATGGGATAGATGTCCTGGTACTTCTTCGGCGGGTTCTCCGCGTAGGCGATGGTGCCGTCCGGGCGGTGGTGGAACCACTCGGGGTGCTTCTGTACCCAGGGGTGGTCCGGGGAGCACTGCAGGGCGAAGTCCAGCGCGATCTCCAGCCCCAGATCCCGGGCCCGGTCCACGAACCAGACGAAGTCGTCCAGGGTGCCGAGCTGGGGGTGGACGGCGTCGTGGCCGCCCTCGGGCGAGCCGATCGCCCAGGGCACGCCGACGTCGTCGGGGCCGGGGGAGAGGGTGTTGTTCTTACCCTTGCGGAAGGTCGTGCCGATGGGGTGGATGGGGGGCAGGTAGACCACGTCGAAGCCCATCGCCGCGATCGCCGGCAGCCGGCGGGCGGCGGAGCGGAACGTGCCGTGCGGCTGCTGCCGGGTGCCCTCCGAACGCGGGAAGAACTCGTACCAGGAGCCGTACAGGGCCCGCTCCCGCTCCACGAGCAGGGGCAGCGGCTCGGAGGTCGTGACCAGGTCCCGCAGGGGATGGCGGGCCAAAACCTCGTCCACCTCCGGCGTCAGCGCCGCCGCCAGCCGCGCCGCCGCCGGGCGGTTCTCGTCCCGCAGGGCGGCGACGGCCGCGAGGATCACGTCCCGGCGGCCCTCCTCCTCGGGCACACCGGCGGCCGCCCTCTCGTACAGCCGCGCGCCCTCCTCCAGCACGACGTCCGTGTCCATGCCGGCCGGGATCTTGATCTGCGCGTGATGGCGCCAGGTGCTGACCGGATCGCCCCACGCCTCCACGGTGAACGACCACAGGCCGGGCTCCCCGGCGGTGACCTCGGCGCCCCACCGGTCCGTCCCCGGAGCCAGCTCACGCATCGGCGTCCACGGGCCGGGGCGGCCCTGCGGATCCCTCAGGACGGCATTGGCGGCGACCGCGTCGTGCCCCTCCCGGAACACGGTCGCCGAGATCTCGAAGGTCTCGCCGGTCACGGCCTTGGCCGGCCGGCGTCCGCGCTGGACGACCGGGCGGACGTCGAGCACGGGTATGCGCCCGACGGCGGTCGCGTCGCCCACGGGGGGTGGCTGCGGGACCTGCGGACCGGCGTCGGCCGGGCGCGCGGGTCGGGACTCGCCGCCGGGCGCGCGCGCCCCGGTGCGGCGGGTGGGGGGTGGTGACGAGTGGTGCTTGGCGGGCATGACCGCTCCTGTCCGCGTCAACGTGGGTAGGCGGATGTATGTGGGGAGGTGGGTCCTGCATGGTGCTCCTGAGAGGGGTACCCGGAGGAGCCTTCCCACCCTATTCGGGTGGGCAATCCGGCACTTTGTTAACTACTCACGCGTATGTCGACACACAAGACCGGCCTCGTCCGTGACGGACGAGGCCGGCCCCTGCGCGTGGCTGCTCCTTCGCCCTAGCCGTGCGGCACCCGCAGTAACTTGTCCGGCGAACCGGGACCCCGGCCGGATATCTTCCCGGTCGCCGCTCCTTCCGTCAGGACCCTTGTGACCTGGGCCGGAGCCGCTTTCGGATGATCGGCCAGATACAGCGCGGCCGCGCCGGCGGCGTGCGGTGCCGCCATCGAGGTACCCGAGAAGGCGACCCGCGCGGTGTCGCTCGCGGCCGACGCCGAGGTGATGTCCACGCCCGGCGCGAACAGATCGAGGGCCGGACCGTGGTTGGAGAAGGCCGGTTTCGCATCCCTCCGGTCGGTCGCGCCGACCGTGAGCGCCTGCTCGACGCTCCCCGGGGAGTACAGGCCGGCCGGCCTGCCGTCGTTGCCCGCGGCGACCGTGTAGGTGACGCCGGAGGCGATGGAGGCGCGGACGGCGGCGTCCAGCCGCTCGTTGCGCGGGCCGCCCAGGCTGAGGTTGGCGACGGCGGGCTTCTCCGCGTGCCGGGTCACCCAGTCGATCCCGGCGATCACCCGGGCCGTGGTGCCCGCCCCCGCCGCGTCGAGGACGCGCACGGAGACGACGCGGGCCCGCTTGGCGACACCGTGGGTCCTCCCGGCGACCGTGCCGGCGACGTGCGTGCCGTGGCCGTTGGCGTCCGAGGCGACCCTGTCGTTCCCGACGAAGTCCCAGCCGTGGCTCGCCCGGCCGCCGAAGTCCCGGTGCGTGGTCCGGACGCCGGTGTCGATCACGTACACGGACACCCCGGCGCCCGCCGACTCGGGCCAGGTGTAGCTCCGGTCCAGCGGCAGCCCCGGCTGGTCGACGCGGTCCAGCCCCCAGGAGGGCGGCCCGGGCTGTGTGTGCTCCAGCCGCACACGGGTGTCCTGGACGACCGAGGCGACCCGGGGGTCGGCGGCGAGCCGCCCGGCCCGTCTCTCGTCGGTCCTGATCGCGTAGCCGTTCAGGACGGTGCCGTACGTGTGGCTGATGCGCACCCCGTACTTCTCGGCGAGGGCCTTTCCGGCCGCCGACGGAGCCCGTGTGCCCTCCTTCAGTGTCACCAGGTAACTTCCGTGCACGGAGCCGGGTTGTCCGGCGCCGAGTATCCGCCCCTCCGGTACGGCGTGCGCGGGCAGGGTGATGGCCGAAAACGCCGCGGCACAGATCGCCGCCGCCAGGCCCCCCGTCCAGCGCAGACGCCGTGTGCGCGTCCGTGCCATGGTTCGAGTTCCCCTCCTCGACTCGGCGTACGGCTGCCGCGCGACACCGCGTACGAACAGGCGCGGGCCGGTACGCCAGGGGCAGCCTCTCGTGACGCGTGAAGTGCCACAAGGACGCCTATGGGGGCGGAATCGGCCATATCCCTGGATGGGCCGGTTCCGGCCGATCGAGCGTCGGGAGGCGGAGCTTCAGCGGCTGCGGCACCGACGCCGGTACTGTCGTAGGTGACGCCGATGAAGCCGTGTGTCAGAACCCTGCGTCATCCCGCCAACGCGCCGAGGTGGAACCCGTGAAGGCGATCCGTCGATTCACCGTCCGACCCGTTCTCCCCGAACCCCTCCGGCCGCTCAGTGATCTGGCCCGCAATCTGCGCTGGTCGTGGCATGCGGAGACCCGTGACCTGTTCCAGTCCGTCGATCCCGAGCGCTGGGCCGCCTCGGGCGGCGACCCGGTCCGGCTGCTGGGCAGCGTGCCGCCCGCGCGGCTCGCGGACCTGGCCACAGACCGCCGCTTCCTGCGCCGCCTCGCCGCCGTCGCGGGCGATCTGAACGACTACCTGACCGGTGAGCGCTGGTACCAGGCCCAGCCCGACGAACTCCCCGCCGCGATCGCCTACTTCTCGCCCGAGTTCGGCATCACGGCCGCCCTGCCCCAGTACTCCGGCGGCCTCGGCATCCTCGCCGGCGACCATCTGAAGGCCGCCAGCGACCTCGGTGTCCCGCTGATCGGCGTCGGCCTGCTCTACCGCCACGGCTACTTCCGCCAGACCCTGTCCCGGGACGGCTGGCAGCAGGAGCACTACCCCGTCCTCGACCCCCACGAGCTGCCCGTGGTCCTCCTGGAGGAGCCCGACGGCACCCCCGCCCAGGTCGCCCTCGCCCTGCCCGGCGGCAGGCGGCTGCACGCCCGGATCTGGCTGGCGCAGGTCGGCCGGGTCCCGCTGCTGATGCTGGACTCGGACGTCGAGGAGAACGACCTCGGCGAGCGCGGCGTGACCGACCGGCTCTACGGCGGTGGCAGCGAGCACCGGCTGCTCCAGGAGATGCTGCTCGGCATAGGAGGGGTCCGGGCGGTGCGCACGTACTGCCGGCTGACCGGGCACCCCGCGCCGGAGGTCTTCCACACGAACGAGGGACACGCCGGGTTCCTCGGCCTGGAGCGGATCGCCGAGCTCTGCGCCGAGGGCCTGGACTTCGACTCGGCGCTGGAGGCGGTCCGCGCCGGGACCGTCTTCACCACCCACACCCCCGTCCCGGCCGGCATCGACCGCTTCGACCGCGAGCTGGTCGCCCGCCACTTCGGCCCCGACGCCGAGCTGCCCCGCATCGACGTCGAGCGCGTCCTCAAGCTCGGCATGGAGACCTACCCCGGCGGCGAGCCCAACCTGTTCAACATGGCCGTGATGGGCCTGCGCCTGGCCCAGCGCGCCAACGGCGTCTCCCTGCTGCACGGCAACGTCAGCCGCGAGATGTTCTCCGGCCTGTGGCCCGGATTCGACGCCGACGAGGTGCCGATCACCTCCGTGACCAACGGGGTGCACGCACCCACCTGGGTCGCCCCCGAGGTGTTCCGGCTCGGCGCCCGGCAGATCGGCGTCCACCGCGCCGAGGACGCCCTGACCGTCGGCGGCTCGGATCGCTGGGACGCGGTGGCGGACATCCCCGACCAGGAGATCTGGGAGCTGCGGCGGGGCTTGCGCGAGCAGCTCGTGACGGAGGTGCGGGAGCGGCTGCGGGCCTCCTGGCGGCAGCGCGGCGCCGGCACGGCCGAGCTGGGCTGGATCGACGGCGTGCTCGACCCGGACGTCCTCACCATCGGCTTCGCGCGGCGCGTCCCGTCGTACAAGCGCCTGACGCTGATGCTGCGCGACCGCGACCGGCTGATGGACCTGCTGCTGCATCCCGAGCGGCCGGTCCAGATCGTCGTGGCCGGCAAGGCCCACCCCGCGGACGACGGCGGGAAGCGGCTGGTGCAGGAACTGGTGCGGTTCGCGGACGATCCGCGGGTACGGCACCGGATCGTGTTCCTGCCGGACTACGGCATGGGGATGGCGCAGAAGCTGTACCCGGGGTGCGACATCTGGCTGAACAATCCCCTTCGCCCGCTGGAGGCCTGCGGCACGTCCGGGATGAAGGCGGCCCTCAACGGCTGTCTGAATCTGTCCGTCCTGGACGGCTGGTGGGACGAGTGGTTCCAGCCGGACTTCGGCTGGGCCATCCCCACGGCCGACGGGGTGGGGACCGACCCGGACCACCGCGACGACATAGAGGCCGCGGCGCTGTACGACCTGCTGGAGCAGCGGGTGACGCCGAGCTTCTACGAACGCGGCGGACAGAGCGGGCTGCCCGACCGCTGGATCGAGATGGTCCGCCAGACCCTGAGCCTGCTCGGGCCGAAGGTGCTGGCCGGGCGCATGGTCCGCGAGTACGTCGAGCGGCTCTACCTGCCGGCCGCGCTCGCCCACCGTTCCATGGGTCCGGACGCGGCGCGGGAGCTCGCCGAGTGGAAGGGCCGGGTGCGGGCGGCGTGGCCGGGGGTCACCGTCGACCATGTGGAGACGTCCGCGGCTGCGGGCGCTGGCGGAGCTCGGTACGACGCTGGGGTTGCGGGTGCGGGTGGGGCTCGGGGAGCTCGGGCCTGATGACGTGGAGGTGCAGGCCGTTTCGGGGCGGGTGGACGAGGAGGACCATATCGCTGACGCGGCGGTCGTTCCGTTGAAGCCGGCCGGGTCCCCCGATCAGGACGGGCGCTGGGTTTATGAGGGGCCCTTGTCTCTGGATCGCACCGGACCTTTTGGGTATACGGTGCGGATCCTTCCCGCGCATCGGCTGTTGGCTTCGAGCGCGGAGTTGGGGCTTGTGGCCGGTCCCTCTGAGGAGTTGGTGGAGGCTGCGGGGTTGTTGATGCGTTGAGTGTTGTCTGCGGTGCGTGGGGGCTTGTCGCGCCCACGCGGCGGAGCCGCACATCGATACAGCCCCGCGCCCCTAGGTTTCTGCACCACCCTGCGTTGCCAGGTTCCGCAGGACATTGCCGCACCGCCGCGCGTACGCGTGCTGGAAGCCCCTGGTCGCCGGGCCGCCCGCCCTCGCGTACCACTTCGCGCCGCGGCTGAAGGCGTTCACGGTCAGCCAGACCGTGCCGTCTCCCGTGCGGTCGACCACGAAGGACTCCTCGCCGCACTCGGGGTGGCCGGGCAACGTGCCGTAGGCCCAGCCGGCGCGGCGGGGTTCCTCGACCGTCCACACCACACGGCAGGGGGCCTTGATCATGCCGGCGAGGGTGACGGTGACGTCCACGCCGGGGGCGGCCCGGTCCGCGCCGGCGTCGATGCCGACGCCCAGGGCCCGGTGCATCTCCCAGGTGAGCACCGCCTCCGAGGCCCGGCGGAAGACCTCCTCGCCCTCGCCGAGGCGCGTGCGCACGTTCATGGGATGGAAGCCCGGCGGGCAGAAGCCCTCGTCGCGGGTGGCGCCGACATCGGCGTAGGTGAAGTCCTTCGGATCCGGATAAGACACGGTCACCAAGAGTAGGGCGGTACCCGCGCCGTCCTTCGGCCCGGGTACCGCCCGAGAGTCGTGCCTCGGTCAGCCGACGTTGACGGCGGACCAGGCGGCCGCGACCGCCTTGTACTCGGTGCTGGACGCGCCGTACAGCGCCGAGGCCGCGTTCAGGGTCGCCGTGCGGGCCTGCGCGTACTTGGTCGTCGACGTCATGTACGTCGTCAGCGCCTTGTACCAGATCTGCAGCGCCTTGGTCCGGCCGATGCCGGTGACCGTGGAGCCGTTGGACGTCGGCGAGTTGTAGGTCACGCCGTTGATGGTCTTCGAGCCGCTGCCCTCGGACAGCAGGTAGAAGAAGTGGTTGGCGGGGCCGGAGGAGTAGTGGACGTCCACGCTGCCGAGGCTGGAGGACCAGCTGTCCTTGGACGCGCCGTCCTTGCTGGGCTTGTCCATGTAGCGCAGCGGGGAGCCGTCGCCGTTGATGTCGATCTCCTCGCCGATGAGGTAGTCACCGACGTCCGAGGAGTTGGCGGCGAAGAACTCGGCGCCGGCGCCGAAGATGTCGCTCGTGGCCTCGTTCAGGCCGCCGGACTCGCCGCTGTAGTTGAGGCCGGCCGTGGCCGACGTCAGGCCGTGGCTCATCTCGTGGGCGGCCACGTCGAGCGAGGTCAGCGGGTGGGTGTTGCCCGAGCCGTCGCCGTAGGTCATGCAGAAGCAGCTGTCCGACCAGAAGGCGTTGACGTAGCTGTTGCCGTAGTGGACGCGCGAGTAGGCCGCCTTGCCGTCGTTGCGGATGCCGCTGCGGCCGAAGGTGCTCTTGTAGAAGTCCCAGGTGATCTGGGCGCCGTAGTGGGCGTCGGCGGCTGCGGTCTCCAGGTTGGACGGGTTGCCGTCGCCCCAGACGTCGTCCGAGCCGGAGAAGAGCGTGCCGGTGCCGGAGGTGCCGCGGTTGAGGTTGTACGTCTTGTGCCCGCCGCGCGTGCCGTCCGTGAGGTTGTACGAGGACCCGGACTTGGTGGTGCTGAGGGTGACCTTGCCGCTGTACGTGGTGTTGCCCGTGCCGGTCTCGATGCCCTGGTACTCGTAGAGCTTCTTGCCGGTGGCGGCGTCGGTGACGACGTGCAGCTCGTTCGGGGTGCCGTCCTCCTGGAGGCCGCCGACGACCGTCTCGTAGGCGAGGGTGGGCTTGCCGTCGGCCGCCCAGATCACCTTGCGGGGCGTGGAGTTCGCCTCGGTCTTCTCCGAGCCGGCCGCCTTGGCGAGCGTCACGGCCTGCTTCTCGGCCTTGGCGGCGGTGACCACCGGCTTGAGCGAGCCGACCTTGAGCTTCGCCTTCGTCGCTCTGGTGATGCCCTTGGCAGCGCCGGACTTCGACGCGTGCACCACGAGGTCGCCGCCGAGGACCGGCAGGCCCGCGTAGGTGCGCTCGTAGCGGGTGTGGACCGTGCCGTCGGCGTCCTTCACGACGTCTCTGACGACCAGCTTCTCCTGTTCGCCGAGGCCTATCTCGTCGGCGGTCCGCGCGGCGTCCGCCTGCTGCTCCTTGATGAGGGCGGCGCGGGCGGGCGCGGTCAGCAGGACGGGGGCGGCGGCGAGGGCCGGCTTGCCGGAGGAGGCGTCGGCGGCGGCGCTGCTGCCGGAGGTCAGACCGGTGGTGAGCAGGGCGCCGGCCGCGACGGCGGTGGCGATGGCGAGCGTGGTGCGCTTGTGACGCGCGTAGACAGAGGTAGACACACAAGCTCCTCGATGTGGGGGAAGTGCTGTGGTGCTGTGCGGCGGGTGGGGGAAGAGTGGCACCTCGGGCGCGTACATGTCAGAGGCCTGCGTGATGTTGGCCGGAAATCGACGACGAGCCGTACGCCCGGACACGGGAAGCGGGCGCCGTCCCGGGGGAGTCGAACCCGCCGGGGCGGCGCCCTGCCCTGGGCAGGCCGCGAACGGGCCTACGGGAAGGTGAGCTTCCAGCTGTTGATGTATCCGGTGTCGAGGGCCGCGTTGTCCTGGACCCGCAGCTGCCAGATGCCGTTGGCGGCCTCGGAGGAGGCGTTCACCGTGTACGTCGTGTCGATGTTGTCCGCGCTGCCGCCGGTGCCGTAGCCCTTCAGCGTGTACGCCGTGCCGTCGGGGGCGACCAGCTGCACCTGGAGGTCACCGATGTAGGTGTGGACGATGTCCACGGCGACCTGGAGGTTGGAGGGCGCGTTGCCGGTCCGCCCGGAGACGGTGATGGACGACGTGACCGCCGCGCCCCGGTCCGGGATCGCCACGTCGGCGGTGTTCTCGAAGGACGTACCGCCGCCGCCTCCGCCGCCGGAGCGCGTGCCGACGTTGATGCCCGCCCACGCGTCCTGGACCGCTTTGTACTCGGCGCTGTCGGTGCCGTAGAGCTCACCGGTGGCCGCGAGGGTGCCGGTGCGGGCGCCCGCGTAGTTGGTGGTCGAGGTGAACTTGGTGGTCAGCGCGCGGAACCAGATCTTCTCCGCCTTGTCCCGGCCGATGCCGGTGACCGGAAGGCCGTCCGAGGTGGGCGAGTCGTAGGTGACACCGTTGATGGTCTTGGTGCCGCTGCCCTCGCTCAGCAGGTAGAAGAAGTGGTTCGCGGGGCCCGAGGAGTAGTGCACGTCGATCGAGCCGATGCCCGAGTACCAGGCGTCCTTGGACGCGCCGTCCTTGCTGGGCTTGTCCATGTAGCGCAGCGGCGTGCCGTCGCCGTTGATGTCGATCTCCTCGCCGATGAGGTAGTCACCGACGTCGGAGGAGTTCTTCGCGTAGAACTCGACGGTCGAGCCGAAGATGTCGCTGGTCGCCTCGTTCAGGCCGCCGGACTCGCCGCTGTAGTTGAGGCCGGCCGTGGCCGAGGTGAGCCCGTGGGTCATCTCGTGCGCGGCCACGTCGATCGACGTCAGCGGGTTCGCGTTGCCCGAGCCGTCGCCGTACGTCATGCAGAAGCAGCTGTCCGACCAGAACGCGTTGACGTAGTTGTTGCCGTAGTGGACCCGCGAGTACGCGCCCGTGCCGTCGCCGCGGATGCCGCTGCGGCCGTGCACGTTCTTGTAGTAGTCCCAGGTCAGTGCCGCCCCGTAGTGGGCGTCGGCGGCGGCCGACTCCGCGTTGGACGGGCTGCCGTTGCCCCAGACGTCGTCGGGGCCGGAGAAGAGCGTGCCGGTGCCGGAGGTGCCGCGGTTGAGGTTGTACGTCTTGTGGCCGCCGCGGGCGCCGTCGGTGAGGTTGTACGCCGACCCGGACTGGGTGGTGGTGAGGTCGACCGTGCCGGAGTACACGGTGTTGCCGGTGCCGGTCTCGATCGCCTCCCACGCGTACAACTTCGCGCCGGTGGTGGCGTCGGTGACGACGTGCAGTTCCTGCGGGGTGCCGTCGTGCTGGAAACCGCCGACGACCGTCTCGTAGGCCACGACCGGCTTGCCGTTCCCGGCCCAGATCACCTTGCGGGGCTCGCGGTTGACGTCCGGGCTCTTGGCCTTCTCGGCCTTGCTCGCGGCCAGGGCCTGCTGCCGGGCCCGCGCGGCGGGCACCGAGGCCTTCGTCGTGGCCGGCTTGATGGCGGCGCGGGTGGCCTTCACGACGGACGCGGTGGCGTCCGTCTTCGTGCTCTCGACGACCAGGTCGCCGCCGAGGACCGGCAGGCCGTCGTAGGTGCGCTCGTAGCGCGTGTGCACGGTGCCGTCGCGGTCCTTGAGGACGTCGCGGACGACCAGCTTCTCCTTGGCGCCGAGGCCCAGGTCCTTCGCGGCCCGCGCCGTGCCGGCGTCGGCCTCGCGGATCAGCGCGGCGCGCTGGGCGGGGGTGAGCCTGACCGACTCCGAGCCGGGGTTCGCCTTGGCCGCGGCCGACGGTGCCGTCGTGGGGGCCGCGGTGGCGGTGCCGCTCTGCACGGCGGCGGCGATCAGCGCGGCGACGCCGGCGAGGGCCACGGCCGCGGTGCGGCGGGGAGCGTGGGACGTGCGTCTGTGGGAGGTGCTTCTTCGCGAGGAACTGCTTCTCAACACTGACTCCTTCTGCGGGGCCGGGGGTCGCCCGGCCTGGGGAGGTGGAGGTGTTGCTGTGGGGTTGCTGTGGAGCAGTCGTGGGAAGCGTGGCAGGCGAGTGCGCTTTCTGTCAGGAGCGCGTCAAAGGTATGGCCGGAAACGGTTCGTTGACCGGAAATTCATGTTCGCTATACGGACGGTTTCCGGGTGTCGGGCAGGTCCCCGTGCCAGGAGTGCCACAGCGCCGCGTAGGCCCCGCCCGCCGCCACCAGCTCGTCGTGCGTGCCGAGTTCGGTCAGCCGGCCGTCCTCCATCACGGCCACCCGGTCGGCGTCGTGCGCGGTGTGCAGCCGGTGCGCGACGGCGATGACCGTGCGCCCTTCGAGCACGGCGGCCAGAGCGCGCTCGGTGTGCCGGGCCGTCGTCGGGTCGAGCAGCGCGGTCGCCTCGTCGAGGATCAGCGTGTGCGGGTCCGCCAGCACCACGCGGGCCAGGGCGAGTTGCTGGGCCTGCGAGCCGTCGGTCCGGCAACCGCCCTGGCCCAGGAGGGTGTCCAGGCCGTCGGGCAGCTCCCGCACCCACACGTCGGCGCCGACCACCGACAGCGCCGTCCACAACTCCTCGTCCCCGGCGGACGGTTCGGCGATCCACAGATTGTCGCGGACCGTGCCGAGGAACACATGGTGCTCCTGGGTGACCAGGACGACCTGGCGGCGCAGCCGCTCCGGTCCGAGCCCAACGACGGGCACTCCGCCGACCGTCACCGAGCCGGCGGTCGGCGCGTCGATGCCCGCCATCAGCCGGCTCAGCGTGGTCTTGCCGGCGCCCGACGGCCCGACCATGGCCAGCCGCTCCCCGGGCGTCACCGTCAGATCGACGCCGCGCAGGACCTCGACGCCCCCGTCGTAGGCGTAGCGCACGCCGGTGACGTCGATACGGTCGCCGTCCGGATCGGGACTGTCGCCCTCCCCGGCGGTCCGCGGCGCCCGGGCCAGTCCCTCCACCCTGGCGAACGAGGCCCCGCTGCTCTGCAGTTGCTCGACCCGGACCAGGATCTCGTCCAGCGGATTGCTCAACTGGTGCAGATACAGGGCCGCCGCCACCACCGCCCCGAGACTCATCGCGCCCGAGGTGTGCAGCGCCCCGCCGATCACCAGCACCCCGGCCACCGGCAGGACGTACGACACCTCCACCGCCGGGAAGAACACCGAGCGCAGGAACAGCGTGTGGAAACGCGTACGGCGGGACGTCTCCAGGGCCTCCCGGCTCGCCGCGGTGCGCTGCTTCCCGAGCCGGAACGCCTCCACCGTGCGCGCTCCGGCCGCGGTCGCCGCGAGGATCTCCGCGACGTCCGAGGTGGCCGCGCCCTCGGCGAGATACCCGTCCCGGGCCCGGCGCAGATACCAGCGCAACGCCAGCCAGATCGGCGTCAGCCCGAGCACGCCGAGCACACCGAGCAGCGGGTCCAGCAGGAACACCGCGCCGACCAGGAACAGGCACTGCACGAGGTTGACGAGCAGGACCGGGCCGGCGTCCCGCAGGGTGTTGCCCACGGTCGTGACGTCCGAGGTGCCGCGGGCCGTCAGATCGCCGGTGCCGGCGCGTTCCACGACCGAGGCGGGCAGGGCGAGGGCGCGGTCGACGAACCGCTCGCGTACGCGTGCGAGGGTGCGTTCGCCGAAGCGGTGGCCCACGTAGCGGGCCCAGCGGGCGAGGAACAACTGGGCGAGGGCGCAGGCCAGGAGGACGAGGGCCAGCCGGTCGACGGCGGCGACCCCGTGTCCGGCGCGGACGTCGTCGATCATCCGGCCCAGCAGCCAGGGTCCTGCCAGACCGGCCACGGCGGCGAGGGCGTTGAGGCCGAGGACGGTGGTGAAGGCCCGGGTGTCGGCCCGTACGAGGTCCACCAACGCGCGCCGGACGTCCGCCCGTTCGGCGACGGGCAGGTGTGCGCGGCTCATCGCACCGCCTCCTCGGTGTCCCTGGCCACGAGGGCGCGGTAGCCGGGGGTGGTGTCGAGCAGTTCGTGGTGGCTGCCGGAGGCGGCGACCTTGCCGTCGACCAGGTAGTGGACGGTGTCCGTGCGGTCCAGGACGAGGGGGGAGGTGGTGGTCACGACCGTGGTGCGGCCTCGCCGGGCCGCTCTGAGGCGGTCGGCGACGGTGGCCTCGGTGTGGGCGTCGAGGGCGGAGGTGGGCTCGACGGTGAGGAGGATCTCCGGGGCGGCGAGGAGGGCTCTGGTCAGGCGGAGGCGCTGGCGTTGGCCGCCGGAGAGGTTGCGGGCCTGGACGGCCATCTGGGTGTTCAGGCCGTCGGGGAGGGCTTGGACGATGTCTTCTGCTGCGGCTGCGTGGAGCGCCGCCTGAAGTGCGGCTTGTTCGCCGTGGGCGGGTGCGGGTGGTGTGTGGCATGTCGCGCAGTTTCCCGCGCCCCTGAGAGCCGGTCCGATCATGTCCTGGAGGGTTCCTGCGAACAGGTCCGCCTCGTGGTCGGCCAGCAGGATGCGTCGGCGGATCTGGTCCAGGGCGATCTCGTCGAGGCGCTTGCCGCCCCAGGTCGCGTTCGAGGGGGTGTAGCGGGCGAGGCGGTCCAGGACCGTTGTGGCGTCAGCGGGGTGTTCCGCCACCAGGGCCGTCAGGCGGCCGGGCAGGACGCGGACGCCGGACTCGGGGTCGTGCAGGGCCGACGGTTCGGACGGGGCGTCCTGCGTGCCGGTGTCCGGGATCGGTTCCAGGCGCAGGAACCGGACGACGCGGCGTGCGCACACCAGGCCGCGGCTGAGCTGGTAGCCGCAGTCGACCCAGAAGGACACCGGGCCCACCAGCACCGCGACATAGCCGTAGACCGACACCAACTGGCCCACGGTGATGTCCCCCTGGGCGGCCAGGCGGGCCGCCAGCCAGGTCACCACGGCGAGGAACAGGGTGGGCAGGCCGATGCCGAGGGCCTGGACCCAGCTGGTCACCGCGCCGACCCGGTACCCCTGCTCGCGCAGCCGCTGCGAGTCGCGGCGGAAGGCGTCCGCGACCAGTGTCTTGCCGCCCAGCCCGGCGAGGACCCGCAGACCGCCCGCCAGGTCACCGATCCGTGCGGTGAGCACGCCCTGCCGCTCGCGGTACTCCGTCTCGGAACCCTGCAGCCGCCCGAGCAGCGGCCCGACGAGCAGGACGATCACCGGGATCCCGAGCAGGACGACCAGGGCGATGAGCGGGGAGACCGAGACCAGCAGGACGGCGACCGCCAGATAGGCCACGACCGCGCCGACGCCGGGTCCGACGACCGTCAGCGACTGGCTGATCGTCTGCACGTCGCCCACACCGATCGTGACGACCTCTCCGGCCCCCATCTGCCGCTGCAGAGAGGCGCCGAGCCGCACCGCCTGGCCGACGACGACCTTCACCGTGCGGAAGTTGGCGTCCATCCGGACACGGGTCATGGTGCGGTGGCGCATGATGCTCAGCCAGGAGTTGAACGCCCCGACCGTGAACAGCGCGCCGCTCCAGAGCGCCAGCGCGCCCATGTCGCCGGGCTCCAGACCGTCGTCGATCGCCCGGGACATCAAATACGGCGTCGCCGCCAGCAGCACCATCCACACGCTGCCGAACATCGCCCCGGCCGCGCACCGCCAGGGCTGCCGGGTGACCAGCCACCACAGGTATCGGGCGCCGCCCCGGTGGTCGGGTGTGCCGGGGTCCTCGTACGCGTCGATCATCCGCCCGCCCTCCGCCGCCGTCCTACGCCAGGCTGTCCCGCCAGGCCCGGTGCAGATCCGCGAACCGGCCCGTGCCCGCCACGAGTCCGGCCGGTTCGCCGTCCTCGACGATCTTGCCGTGTTCCATCACCAGGACACGGTCCGCGATCTCGACGGTCGACAACCGGTGCGCGATGACCACGGCCGTACGGCCCTTCAGCACCGTCGCCATCGCCCGCTGCACCGCGCGCTCGCCCGGGACGTCCAGCGAGCTGGTCGCCTCGTCGAGGATCAGCACGGCGGGATCGGCCAGCAACGCCCGGGCGAACGCGACCAGTTGCCGCTGACCGGCCGAGATGCGGCCGCCCCGCTTGCGTACGTCGGTGTCGTAGCCGTCGGGCAGGGAGCTGATGAAGTCGTGCGCGCCGATCTCCTTCGCCGCCCGCTCCATCTCCTCGCGCGAGGCGTCCGGCCGGCCGATCGCGATGTTGTCGGCGACCGTGCCGGAGAACAGGAACGCCTCCTGCGTCACCATGACCACCCCGCGCCGCAGTTCGGGCACGGCGAGGTCACGCAGGTCGACGCCGTCCAGCAGCACCCGGCCCTCGGACGGGTCGTAGAACCGGGCCAGCAGCTTGGCCAGCGTCGACTTGCCGGCGCCCGTGGAACCGACGACCGCGACCGTCTGCCCGGCCGGGATCGTCAGGTCGAAACGGGGCAGCACCTCGCCGCCGGTGCGGTAGCCGAACCGGACGCCGTCGAAGGCCACCTCGCGGCCGGGGTGTTCGCTCTCGAGCGGCGGGAGCTGCCGGGGAGTGGCCGGCTCGGGGACCGACGGGGTCTGGGCGAGCAGCCCGGCGATCTTCTCCAGCGAGGCCGCCGCCGACTGGTAGGAGTTGAGGAACATCCCGAGCCGGTCGATGGGGTCGTACAGCCGCCGCAGGTACAGCACGGCCGCCGCCAGCACGCCGAGGGCCAGCGTGCCGTCCGCGACCCGGTAGGCGCCCCACAGCACGATCGAGGCGACCGCCGTGTTGGCGACCAGCCGGGAACCGGTGACGTACCGGGCCATCTCCAGCAGCGCGTCGCCGTTGGTCCGCTCGTGCCGCCGGTTCAGCGCGCCGAAGTCCGCGTCGTTGGCCGCCTCGCGACGGAACGCGCGCACCGGGCGGATTCCGTTCATGGTCTCGACGAACTTGACGATGACGGCCGCGATCGCCGTCGACCGTGCCCGGTACACCCGGCCGGCCCGCCGCTGATACCACCGCACGAGCGCGTAGAGGGGCACCAGGGACGCCACCGCCACACCGCCGAGGCCCAGGTCGAGCCAGAGCAGCATCGCCGAGATGTAGACGAAGGACAGGACGACCGTCACGAGCTCCTGGAGGCCCTCGTCCAGCAGCTCGCGCAGCGACTCCACGTCCGTGGTCGAGCGGGAGATGAGCCGGCCCGAGGTGTAGCGCTCGTGGAAGTCGACGCTCAGCGCCTGCGCGTGGCGGAAGATCCGGCCGCGCAGGTCCAGCAGCACGTCCTGGCTGACGCGGGCCGCGGCGGCGACGAACGCGAACTGGAGCCCGCCCGCGGCCAGCGCGCACGACAGGTAGCCGACGGCCACCGCGATCAGCGGACCGTGGTCCTGCGCCCGGAACGCCGGCACGGCACGGTCGATGGCGTACGCCACGAGCAGCGGGCCCGCCTGCACGACCGCCTGCTGGAGCAGCAGCAGGAGCGTCGTGACCGTGACACGGGCCTTCATGGGCGCGAGCAGGGAGCGCAGCAGGGCGGCGGTGGCGCCCGGGGGTGTGGGCAGGACGTCCCGGTCGAAGGGGTCGCCGGTGGCCGGGGTCCGGGCGCCGGGCTTCTCGGCGTCGGGCTTGCCGCCGTCGGGTTTCTCGTCGTCGGGTGTCCCGTCGGCCGGTGCGGTGGTCGCCGCCGTCATCGTGCGCCCTCCTGTTCGCCTGACGGTTCGCCCGGCTGTTCCCCTGACGGTTCGCCGGACATCAAGTGCGCGTACTCGGGGTTCGTACGCAGCAG
Source organism: Streptomyces africanus (assembly GCF_030816955.1). Taxonomy (NCBI): domain Bacteria; kingdom Bacillati; phylum Actinomycetota; class Actinomycetes; order Kitasatosporales; family Streptomycetaceae; genus Streptomyces; species Streptomyces africanus. Next base: position 6,080,154 of record NZ_JAUSYP010000001.1, read on the forward strand.
TTCGTGGTGGGTGCCGACCGCGGCGATCCGGCCGCCGGACAGCAGGGCGACCCGGTCGGCGAGCAGCACGGTGGACGGGCGGTGCGCCACGATCAGGGCGGTGGTGTCCGCGAGGACCCGGCGCAGGGCGGCCTCCACGGCGGCCTCCGTGTGCACGTCCAGGGCCGACAGCGGGTCGTCCAGGACGAGGAACTCCGGCTGTCCGACGACAGCTCTGGCCAGTGCCAGGCGCTGCCGCTGCCCCCCGGAGAGGCTGTGGCCCTGCTCGCCCACCCGGGTGTCCGTCCCCTGCGGCAGCGCGTACACGAAGTCGGCCTGGGCGACGGCCAGGGCGCCCTCCAGCTCGGCCGGGCCGGCCGTGTCGTCGGCGCCCATGAGAACGTTGTCGCCGACCGACGCCGAGAACAGCGTGGGCTCCTCGAAGGCGACCGCGACCTTGGCGCGCAGCTCCTGCCTGGACAGGGTCGTGATGTCGACGCCGTCGAGGGTGATGCGGCCCGAGGTCACCTCGTAGAAGCGGGGGATGAGCGCGGTGAGGGTCGTCTTGCCGCTGCCGGTCGCGCCGACCAGGGCCATGGATTCGCCGGGGCGGACATGGAGGTCGACCTTGTCCAGGACGGGAGGGGAGTGGGGCGGGGCGTCGGGGTAGCGGAACGTGACGCCGTGGAAGCGCAGGCCTGCTTGAGCCGCGGGCACCGGCGCCGGGTCACCGGCAACCGCCCGCTCCTCCACCCCCTCGTCCATCACCTCGAAATACCGCTCCGTCGCCGTCGCCGCCTCCTGGCTCATCGCGAGCAGGAACCCGATCGACTCCACCGGCCACCGCAACGCCAGCGCCGTGGACAGGAACGCCACCAGCGTCCCCCGCCGACAACCCCCCGTCGGCCACCTGTACGACTCCGACCACCAGCGCCGCCCCGATCGCGACCTCCGGAAGCGTCACGATGACGCCCCAGATCGCCGCCAGCAGCCGCGCCTTGCGCAGCTCCGTGCCGCGCAGCGTCCCCGACAGCTCCCGGAACGCCCGGGCCTGGCTCCGGTGCCGGCCGAAGCCCTTGATGATGCGGATGCCGAGCACGCTCTCCTCGACGACCGTCGTCAGGTCGCCGACCTGGTCCTGGGCGAGCCGCGCCACCTTGGCGTACCGCTTCTCGAAGATCACGCAGGTGACCATGACGGGCACGGCGGGCCCGAGGATCACCAGCCCCAGGGTCCAGTCCTGGAGCAGCATGATGACCACGCCGACGAGGATCGTCACGCCGTTGACCAGCAGGAACGTCAGCGGGAAGGCGAGGAACATGCGCAGCAGCATCAGGTCCGTCGTCCCCCGGGACAGCAACTGCCCCGAGGCCCACCGGTCGTGGAAGGCCACCGGCAGCCGCTGGAGGTGCCGGTACAGGGCCGCCCGCATGGACGCTTCGACGTGGGAGAGCGGCCGGGCCACCAGCCACCGCCGCATCCCGAACAGAAGGGCCTCGGCGAAGCCGAGCAGCAGCAGGTACAGCGCGCCGAGCCAGACCCCGCCCGGTTCCCGGTCGGCGATCGGCCCGTCCACCATCCACTTCAGGACGAGCGGGATCACCAGGCCCACGCAGGAGGCGAGTATCGCGACGATCGCGGCGGTGAACAGCCGCACCCGCACGGGCCGCACGTACGGCCACAGGCGCAGCAGCGTACGCACGGTGGAACGGTCCTGGGCGGGGGCGGGTGTCGTGGCCATCAGCAGCGAGCCTACGGATCGCCACTGACACTGCCCACCGAGTTTTGGCCCTACCGGGCTCGGCCGTCGGTCCTACGACCTGGGGGTACCTCCTCGAGCGAAGCCGAGAGCTTGGGGAGCGTTCGAGAGGTCGTACGACGGCATCAGCCGATCGGCTGATGCCCGTTCGAGCGCGACGGCCGATGCGCCGGACCGGCCCGCCCCGGGACCCTCGACGCATGTCCGTCATCGAAGTCACCGACCTGCGCAAGGCCTACGCCGGCCGCCCGGCCGTCGACGGTGTCTCCTTCGCCGTCGAGGAGGGCGAGATCTTCGGCATCCTCGGCCCCAACGGCGCCGGCAAGACCACCACCGTGGAGTGTGTCGAGGGGCTGCGCGTCCCCGACTCCGGCCGGGTCCGCGTCACCGGCCTCGACCCCGTCACCGAGCACGAGGCCACCCGCCGCGTCCTCGGCGCGCAGCTCCAGGAGAGCGAACTCCAGGCGAAGCTCACCGTCCGCGAGGCGCTGGAGCTGTACAGCGCCTTCTACCCGAACCCGCTCGACTGGCGGCCCCTCGCCGAACGCCTCGGCCTCACGGCCAAGCTGACGACCCGGTTCGCCAAGCTCTCCGGCGGCCAGAAGCAGCGGCTGTTCATCGCGCTCGCCCTGGTGGGCAACCCCCGGGCCGTCGTCCTGGACGAGCTGACCACCGGCCTCGACCCGCGTGCCCGCCGCGACACCTGGGAGCTGATCGAGGACATCCGCGCGAACGGCGTGACCGTCCTCCTCGTCACCCACTTCATGGAGGAGGCACAGCGGCTGTGCGACCGGATCGCCGTGATCGACAAGGGCCGGGTGGCCGCCCTGGACACCCCGGCCGGCCTGATCCGCCGCTCGGCCGGCTCCACCGTCATCAGCTTCACCCCGTCCGCCCCGCTGGACGACCGTGACCTGAACGCGCTGCCCGCGCTCGCGTCGGTCGAGCTGAGGGACGGCCGCGTCACCCTGTCCGGCACCGACGAGACCGTCAACGCCGTCATCACCCTCCTGGCCCGCGCCCGCGTCACGGCCCACCAGCTCCGGGTCACCGACGCCACCCTGGACGACGCGTTCCTCGACCTCACGAAGGAGACAGCGGCATGAGCACGGCCCTGGTCGACACCGCCGTACTGAAGACCGAGATCCGCCTGTTCCGCCGGGAGCCCGGCAGCCTCTTCTGGATTCTGGTGTTCCCGACCCTGCTACTGGTGATCCTCGGCTCGATCCCGTCCCTGCGCGAGCCCGACCCGTCCTTCGGCGGGCTGCGCCCGGTCGACGGCTACGACCCGGTGAGCGTGCTGCTCGGCCTGATCATGGGCGGCATCCAGGCGATGCCGCAGACCCTCACCGGCTACCGGGAGCGCGGCATCCTGCGCCGGATGTCCACGACCCCGGTCCGGCCCGCCGCCCTGCTGTCCGCGCAGATGCTGCTGTACGGCGGGGCCGCCCTGGTGTCGGCGCTGCTCGTCCTCACGGTCGGCCGGCTCGCCTTCGCCGTACGGCTGCCGCGGCAGGCCTTCGGATACGCCCTCGCCCTGCTGCTGGCCGTGCTGGCCGCCCTCGCGCTGGGCGCGGTGATCTGCGCGCTGTCCCGGTCCACGAAGATCGCCGGTGCCATCGGGTCGGCCGTGTTCTTCCCGGCGATGTTCTGCGCGGGCGTGTGGATGCCCGTGCAGACCATGCCGGACGTCCTCGCCCGGTGCGTCGGCCTCACACCGTTCGGGGCGGCGGCCGAGGCCCTGAACCAGGCCGCCGCGGGGGACTGGCCGGGCTGGGGACACCTCGGGGTGCTCGTGGCCTGGACCGCGCTGCTGACGGCCGGTGCGGCGCGCTGGTTCCGCTGGGAGTAGGCGAAGGGGCCGTGCACACTGGGCAGATGACCACGGCGGACGAGCAGATCGAGCACCGTCAGAACCAGTTCCACACCTGGGGCGTCTACGGACTGCTCGCCGTCTCGACCCTCCTCTCGGTCGCCGCGCACGAGTTGATGACGAGCCCGGCCGAGTGGTACGCGGCCGGGGCGCTGGTCGTCGCCGCGGTGCTGCTCCAGCTGTGGCACGGACCCCGCCGCGGCCGCCGGACCCCGTCCGTCCGCGGGACCGCGTACTACTTCATGCGCTGGGCCGTCGCCTTCACCCTCACCTGGCTGAACCCGTTCTTCGGGTTCTACGCGGCCACCGGCTACTTCGACAGCGACGAACTGATCCCCGGCAGGCGCCGCCAGTGGCTCGGTCTCCTCGCCACCGTCGTCGTGGTGGCGGGCTCGCAGTCCGGCGGGATGCCGATCCGCAGCCCGACCCAGTGGCTGCTGTTCGGCGGGCTGCTGGTCGCGAACTTCGGCCTGCTGCTGGTGGTCGGCCACATTTCCCAGCAGGAGGAACAGCGCTCCCGCGAGCGGGCCGTCACCATCACCGAACTCGAACGCACCAACGCCGCCCTGCAACGGGCCCTCGACGAGAACGCCGCCCTGCACGCCCAGCTCCTCGTCCAGGCACGGGAAGCGGGTGTCGCCGACGAACGCCGGCGGCTGGCCGCCGAGATCCACGACACCATCGCCCAGGGCCTGACCGGCATCATCGCCCAGCTCCAGGTCGTGGCGAACGCGCCCGACCTGGCCGTGGCCCGCACGCACCTCGAACGCGCCTCGGACCTGGCCCGGCACAGCCTCGGCGAGGCCCGCCGCTCCGTGCACAACCTCGCCCCCGTCGCGCTGGCCGACGCCGGACTGCCGGAAGCGCTGAAGAAGACGGTCGCCGAGTGGGGCGAACGGACGGGCGTACGCGCCGAGTTCACGGTCACCGGCACCGCCGAGCAGCTCCACGAGGAGGTCGCCGCCACGCTCCTGCGGATCGTCCAGGAGGCCCTGTCCAACGCCTCCCGGCACGCGTCCGCCGGCCGCGTCGGCGTCACCCTGTCCTTCCTCGGCGACGAGGTGATCCTCGACATCCGTGACGACGGCCACGGCTTCGACCCCCTCACCGTCCCCGCCCGCACCGGCTCCGGCGGCTTCGGCCTCGACGGCATGCGTGCCCGCGCCGAACGCATCGCCGGCTCCCTCACCGTCGAGTCCGAGCCGGGCCACGGTACGGCGGTCTCCGCTCGCGTACCGTTGGTCCGCCATGACTGAAGACGCCGCTACGGGTGACGCCGCTATGGGTGACGCCGCTGCGGGTGACGCCGCGATCACCCTGCTCATCGTCGACGACCACCCCGTCGTACGGGACGGCCTGCGCGGCATGTTCGAGTCCGCGCCGGGCTTCCGGGTCCTGGGCGAGGCGTCGAACGGCGTCGAGGCGCTCTCCCTCGCCGCCGGCCTCGATCCGGACGTCATCCTGATGGACCTGCGCATGCCGGGCGGCGGGGGAGTGGACGCCATCCGCGCCCTGACTCGCACCGGCGCCCGTGCCAAGGTCCTCGTCCTCACCACCTACGACACCGACTCCGACACCCTCCCCGCGATCGAGGCGGGCGCCACCGGATACCTGCTGAAGGACGCCCCCCGCGAGGAGCTGTTCACCGCCGTACGGGCGGCGGCACAGGGCCGTACGGTCCTCTCCCCGGCCGTGGCCTCCCGTCTGGTCTTAGCCGTCCGCGCTCCCAGGGCGCCCGGCAACGAACCGCTCTCCGCGCGCGAACGCGAGGTGCTGGCCCTGGTCGCCAAGGGCACGTCCAACCGCGAGATCGCCCGCGAGCTGTTCATCAGCGAGGCGACCGTGAAGACCCACCTCACCCACCTCTACGCCAAGCTCGGCGTCAAGGACCGCGCGGCGGCGGTGGCGGTGGCGTACGACCGCGGGATCCTCGGCCAGCCCTCTTCATAGAGGCGTGATGGGCACGTGAGGGGTGCGTGAGCCGTCGCTGGGAGCGTGGCCGTCGTCAAGGACAGTCTGGAAAAAGGGGATTCGCGTGACCGTGATGGCCGAGACGGACCGTGTGGGGGCCGCGCTGCGTGCGCTCACGTTCGAGCACACCGTGGCGAAGGGACTCGTGCACCGGCGGGCGCTGTCGGAGGTGTTCCTGACCGACAGCAGGGCGGTCGACGACGACCACTTCGTGGCCGGAGCGCAACTGCCGCCGTCCCACGCCTACTACACCGACCACACGACCCGCACCGCGGTCGACCCGCTGTTCCTGCTGGAGTGCTGCCGCCAGGCCGAGACGCACGCGGTGCACGCGCACTTCGGGGCGCCGGACGGCACCAAGTTCGTCCTCCAGCAGTGGTCGATGGACCTGCCGGGCCTGACCGAGCTGGAGCGCGCCCACGGGCCGGCCGAGGTGACGATCGCGGTCACGACGCACGACGCGCAGTGGGTCGGGGGGTCGCTGCGCGGTCTGCGCTACCGCATGGCGATCGCCGTGTCCGGGCGTCCGGTGGGCGAGGTGACCATGCGGGTGAAGTACGTCGCCGACGGTGTGTACGGGATGCTCCGCGGCCGGCGGGACGGCGCGAGCACGCCGACGTCCGAGTCGTACCGCCGGACGGTCACGGAGGGCCGCGTGACGCCCGGCCGCGTGGGCCGGGAGCGGCCGGAGAACGTGGTGCTGCTCGACCCGGTCACCGAGGGCCGGCAGGTCCGGGCACGGCTGCTGGTGGCGGGCGGGCACCCCAGCCTGTTCGACCACGCCCAGGACCACGTGCCCGGCATGGTGCTGATGGAGGCGGGACGGCAGACGGCCCTGCTGACCGCCGAGGAGCTCTTCGGGGCCCCGGCGGCGGCGTGGTCGCTCACCGGGCTGGAGGCCTCGTTCAACGCCTACGCGGAACTCGACGAGCCCCTGACGGTGGTCGGCGACGGCCAGGAGCAGGCGGCCGACGCCGCCGGGACCGTCTCGGTCCCCGTGACGTTCGAACAGGGCGGGCGCAGCGTCGCCCGGGCCGCCTTCAGGCTGGAACGCGGCGGCAGCGCGGGACGGTGACACAAGAAGGACCGTCCGGACCCATGGGGTGGGTCCGGACGGTCCTTCTCGTTCCGTGGGGGAGCGGGGAGGGTCATCCCTCCTGAGCGGCGGAGGACTGGTCCAGGTCACGGTCACGGACCATGGTGAAGACGGCGATCGCCCCGGCGAGGGCCACGCAGGCCAGCACCACGTAGACGACGCTCCAGCCGTGCTGGAGACCCTGGACCGCCCGGTCCACCAGGTCCTGCCCGCCACCCGCGCGTACGGAAGCCAGCCGGCCCTGGACCACGTCGTCGGCCATCACGCCGTCGCCCGCGGGCAGTTGCTGACGCGTGGAGGTGAGCAGCAGCCCGCCCACACACGCCACGCCGATCGTCTCGCCGGCGACCCGGAGGGTGTTGAACATGCCCGACGCCATACCGCTGCGCTCGGCCGGCACCACGCTGACCGCCGCGTTGTCCATGACGCCGAAGGCGAGACCGATACCGACACCGGCCAGCAGCAGCGCCGCGTACAGCCCGGTACGGGACGACACCGGGTCGGTGAACGTCATCAGCAGCAGCGCGACGGCCAGCACCGCCGGTCCGACGGCCAGCAGCATCCGAACGGACAGCAGCCGCACCAGCGTGGGGGTGAACAGCGGCAGGACGAAGACCGGCAGCGTCAGCGGCAGCAGCATCGCTCCGGACATCGTCGATCCCGCGCCGCCCGCGCCCTGGAAGTAGGGCGGCAGGTAGACGAGCAGGGCCGCGAACGCGAAGACGATGCTGACCGGCTGCCAGATGATGGCGACGAACGTGGGACGCCGCAGCAGGCTCAGGTCGAACATCGGCTCGGCGACGCGCAGTTCGACCACGACGAACAGGGCGAGGAACAGCGCCGCACCCGCGAAGGAGCCGAGAGTGACGATGCCGCCCCACCCCTGCGAGGGCCCCTCGACGAAGCCGAGGGCGAGCAGCATGAGGGCCAGGGTGAAGGTCAGCACGCCGGGCAGGTCGATGCGCCGCGCACCCGGGTTCTTCGACTCGGGCAGCGGCCGGGCCAGGACGAGCACGACCGCACCGAGCAGGACGTTGACCAGGAACACGGCGTGCCAGGACGCGACGCCCACCAGCAGACCGGACACGAACGGGCCCATCGCCAGGCCGAACCCGATCGAGGCGCCGAAGATGCCGAAGGCCCTGGCCCGGGCGGCCCCGCTGAACGTGTGGGCCAGCAGCGCGGAACCGCTGGTCAGCACCGCGGCCGCGCCCATGCCCTGGACGAAGCGCGCCAGGTCCACGAGCAGGATGGTGGGCGCGGTGCCCGCGACGAGCGAGGCCAGCGCGAAGACGGCCGTGCCGCTCAGGAACAGGCGGCGGCGCCCGAAGAGGTCGGCCGCGGAACCGGCCGCGAGCATGAAGGCGGTGAACGCCACGTTGTAGGCGTTCAGCACCCACTGGGTGGAGGCGGCCGAGGCGTGCAGGGCGCCGGACATCTCGGCGAGGGCGACGCCCGGCCCCGTGACGGAGATGGGCAGCATCACGGCGGCCAGAGCGATGGCCACCAGCACACGCGTGGGATTGGGGGCGGTCTCCGCAGGGACGGTCCTGGGTGGTGACAGCTCGGAATCAGCAAGTGACTGGGACATCGAAACCTATCAATCCTGGGGCAACGGGGTCGGGTGCGTGGTCAGAGCCGGGAGGCCGGCAGCGGGGCCGGCCGGTCGTCCTCGGCGGTGAGGAGAGCGCCGAGCTCCGCGAACGAGGTCACCTGCGCGTCGATGAAGGACCCGAACGCCGACACGTCGTCGTCCGAGAAGACCGCGCCGCGCATCAGCACCGTGCGCAGACCCGCGATCTTGGCCGCGCGCAGGGCGAGCGGGGAGTCGTCCACCAGCAGCCACTGCCCCGGGTCCGCCTCGCCCTCGGCCGCGAGCAGCGCCGCGTAGGTGTCCGGATCGGCCTTGGAGGCGTGGTCGAGCGCCACGTAGTCCTCGGGCCGGAACAGCCCGTCGAGCAGCGAGCGGCGCGCGGTGGTGCGGTCCATCGTGGAGAAGACCCGCAACCGCACATCCCGCGCACGCTGCTCGGCGCAGAACGCCTCCACGCCCTCGCCGAGGGTCAGCGGCGTGCCCCGGACGGCGGTCAGCGACCTGAGCGCGTCGATCTCGGCGCTGAGGTGCTGCTCGATGCCGAGGCCCGCGAACAGCACGCGCAGACTCTCCCGCTGGGGAAAGGTGCTGATGGCCTTGAACTGCGTGACCGTCGCCTCGATCGGCAACTCCGTGTGGCGGTTGATGCCTTCGTGCAGGGCGAGCAGCAGCAGGCTCGACGCGTTCAGGCTCAGCACTCCGTCGAAGTCCAGCAGCACGGTCTGCGGGGAAGCGGCGCGGTCCAAGGCGTAACTCCTGGTGTGTGAGGGGCGCGGCCGGAAGGGCCGGGACCGCGCGGGGAAGGGGAGGGGCGCCGGCGGCGCCGGACCGGCCGGGGGAAGGGCGGTCCGGCACGTGGGGCGGTGCGTGGGCTCAGTCGCGCCAGACGGAGTGCGCGGCGGCCTCGGCGTCGAGGGTGCGCAGCAGTTCCTCGTCGATGGAGTGCAGCGAGTCGACGATGTGCCGGGCGCCGCTCTCGCGCATCAGCTGGGGCTGGAAGCTGTGCTCGAAGGAGCTGGGGTGGCCGATGAAGGGGATGTCGAGGGCCTTGGCGACCTCCGCCACCCGGGCCACGTCGTCGATGAACAGCACCTCGTCGTGCTTCAGGCCGAAGACCTCGGTGGTGATCTCGCGCAGGCCGGGGCGGAAGTCGTTGGTGCAGACGTAGCCGGGCTCGTCGAAGAGGTCGGCGTGCTCGCCCAGGAAGTGGTCGAAGTGCGACTTGTCGAGACCGCCGTAGCTGACCGTCTTCAGCCCCAGCCCGCGCAGCCGGCGCAGCAGGTCGATCGCGCCGTCGAGAAGCTCGACCGGGTGGTCACGGGTGTACTCCTCGCGCTCCTTGAAGTAGACGTCGATCGCCTCCTGGGCGGTCCACGGAACGCGCGCCGCGTTCGCCATGCCCTGGCCGCCGACCAGCTGCGGCTGGGAGAAGATGCTGCGCTCCACGTCGGCGGTGTACTCGCCGCCACGACTGACGATGAAGTTGTGGATGACGGGGCTGAAGGTGTCGTTCAGCAGGACGCCGTCGATGTTGACGGCGGCCAGCTTGAGCTGCTTGAGCTTGTCTGCCATGGAGTCCTCGTTACCTGGTGAAGAGAGTGAAGAGTGAAGTGAGCGAAGAGTGAAGTCAGCGGAGAGTGACGGGCGTCAGTGGCCGACGGTCGCCATGCCCGCGGGGTCGTAGCGCTCGCCGGAGACGACGTCGTGGGGCACCGCGGCCGACACGGCGGCCAGTTGCTCGTCGGTGAGCCGCAGTTCCGCGGCGGCGACGTTCTCGCGCAGATAACCGATCCGGCGCGTGCCCGGGATGGGCACGATGTCGTCGCCCTGGGCCAGCAGCCAGGCCAGGGCCAGCTGTACGGGGCTGCACCCGTAGAGCTCCGCGAGTTCGCGCAGCCGCTCGACCATCCGGACGTTGCGCGCCAGGTGCTCCTGCTGGAAGCGGGGGTGCGAGTGCCGGAAGTCCGTGGGGTCCAGGTCCTCGGGCCGGCTGATCGCACCGGTCAGGAAACCCCGCCCGATCGGCGAGTACGCCACGAGCGACGTGCCCAGCTCCCGGGCCACGGGCAGGACTTCCGCCTCCACCTCGCGGGTCCACAGCGAGTACTCGGTCTGCAGGGCCGCGATGGGGTGGACGGTGTGCGCCCTGCGCAGGGTCTGCGCGGTCACCTCGGACAGCCCCAGGTGCCCGACCTTGCCGGCCCGCACGAGCTCCGCCATGGCCCCGACCGTCTCCTCGACGGGGATGTCGGGGCTCTTGCGGTGGAGGTAGTAGAGGTCGATGTGGTCGACGCCCAGGCGCTGCAGCGAGGCGTCGACGGCCCGCCGGCAGTGCTCCGGGCTGGAGTCGATGTTCCGGCCCTGCCGCGGGTCGCTGTCGTCGCGCCGGATGCCGAACTTGGTCGCGAGGACCACCTGGTCGCGGCGGCCCGCGATGGCCCGGCCCACCAGGCGCTCGTTGTGGCCCTTGCCGTACATGTCGGCGGTGTCGAGCAGCGTGACCCCGCTGTCCAGGGCCGCCTGGAGGGTCGCCAGGCTCTGGGCCTCGTCGGTCGGACCGTAGAACTCCGACATCCCCATGCAGCCGAGACCGATGGCGGAGACCACCGGGCCGTTCGTGCCAATCCTGCGTTGCTGCACTCAGTTCTCCTCGTGCGCGGTCGTGAGCGGGGTCGTGTGAAGGGGTGTCCGGAGCACGTCGGCCTGCACCGCGGCACAGGGCCGCCCCCGGACGCATTCCAGGCTGGCAGCGCGCACTTACGCACCACTCATGTGCCGCTCACGGCCGACGTGAGCGGCACATGTCCCCTGCGTGGGCCGCTCGTGAGGGAAAGCGGAGCCCGCGTTGCCAGGCTGACAACTCCGACCAGGGCGTGTCCGCCGCGGGGCAGGCGGGACTTTGCGGACACGCCCTGGCGCCACAGCACATCGGTGCACCTCGACAGCAGCCAGGAGGAACGACGCAGTGACGGCTACGACAGCGACAACGGCTGTGGCTGACAGCAGCACCCCGGACCACTCCCGCGGTGACGGAGACGCCGGATGACCGGGTCGGACCGCGCCGCGGTCGTCGCCGGCCTGGGCGCCTGGGTCCCGCCCACGGTGGTCACCAACGACGACCTCGCCCGGCAACTGGACACCTCGGACGAGTGGATCAGCAGTCGGACCGGGATCCGCCGACGGCATGTCATCGACCCGGGCGGATCGACGGGTGACCTGGCCGTGGAGGCCGGGCGCAGGGCCCTGAAGTCCGCGGGCGAGGAGCGGGCCGACATCGTCGTGGTCGCCACCAGCACCCCGGACCGCCCCTGCCCGGCCACCGCGCCCGAGGTCGCCGACCGGCTGGGGCTCGGCGGGGTCGGCGCGTTCGACATCGCCGCCGTGTGCACGGGCTTCGTCTACGCGCTGGGGGCGGCGGCCGGTTTCGTCCAGGCGGGCTTCGCCCGCTCCGTCCTGGTCATCGGGGCGGACACCTTCTCCACCATCCTCAACCCGGCCGACCGTACGACCCGGGCCATTTTCGGGGACGGCGCCGGAGCGGTGTACCTGCGCGCCGACGCGGCGACGGAGCCGGGCGCCCTGAAGGGGCTCCACCTCGGCAGCGACGGCGGCCAGAGCGACCTCATCCAGGTGGCGGCCGGCGGTTCACGGCAGCGTTCCACGGGCCGGCCGGCCGCGCCGGAGGCCTCCTACTTCACCATGGAGGGCCGTCCGGTGTTCGCGGAGGCCGTGCGCCACATGGCGGCCTCCGTGACGACGACGGCCGATGCCGCGGGCTGGGCGGTCGAGGACATCGACAAGGTCGTCCTCCACCAGGCCAACGCGCGCATCCTGGCGGCGGTCGCCGAACGCATCGACGTACCGCTCGAACGGTTCCCCGCCAACATCGAGCGGGTCGGCAACACCGTCGCGGCCTCGATCCCGCTGGCCCTGGCCGACGCGTCGGCCGACGGCGAACTGCTCCCCGGCCAGCGCGTCGTGCTCGGCGGGTTCGGCGGCGGACTCACCTGGGGGTCGGTGGCCCTCGTATGGCCCGACATCACGGCGGCCTGACGCCGGCCCCCTCCCCTCACAGCCACCCACACCTCTCACCACTCACCGCACCACAAGGAGACACACCATGCAGGCGATCGCGGAGCGGGTCTCGGTCCTTCTCTCCGACCAGTTCAAGGTCAAGCCGGAGATCATCGCGTCCGAGGTGACGCTCGGCAAACTGTCCTTCGACTCCCTGGTCCTGATCGAGCTCGGCCTCGTCCTGGACAAGGAGTTCGGGGTCGAGATAGCCGACGGTGAACTCACCGAGGAGCACACCCTGGACGACCTGGTCCAGCTGCTGTCGGCCAAGGGAGCGGCGGTCTGATGGCGGACGGTTCCACGCACGGCACGGCCGTCACCGGCCTGGGCCTGGTGACCCCGGCCGGAATCGGCCTGGAGGAGAACTGGCAGCGGGTGCTGTCCGGACGCTCCTGCGCCACGCGCGACCCCGCACTCACCGAGCTGTCGGTCGACTTCTCCTGCCGGGTACCGGGTTTTGACGCCGGTGACCTGCTGGGCGGCTTCGCCGGCTGGCAGCTGGAGCGCTTCGTCCAACTCGCCCTCGTGGCCTCCCGGATGGCCGTCGCCGACGCCGGATGGGACTCGACGACCTGGGACGGCACCCGGGTCGGCGTGGTGCTCGGCAACTCGCTCGGCGGCGCCGCCACCTTCGCGGAGCAGCACGACACACTGCGCGAGCGCGGCGCCGGCAAGGTCTCGCCCCTGCTGGTGACGAAGTACATGCCGAACATGCTCGCCGGCTACGTGGCGATCGACGTCGGTGCCCGGGGACCGAGTCTGGTCACCGCCACCGCGTGCGCGTCCGGGGCGACCGCCATCGGCACCGCCCGGGACCTGCTGCGCTCCGGCGCGTGCGACATCGTGCTGGCGGGCGCCAGTGAGTCCGCGCTCACTCCGACGGTGATGGCCGGGCTGTGCAAGATGGGCGCCCTGTCCAAGTCGGGGGACGCGCCCGAGCACGCCGGCAAACCGTTCGACGCGGAACGGGACGGTTTCGTGGCTGCCGAGGCGGCCGGCGTGCTGGTCCTGGAACGGGAGGCGGACGCCCGAGCCAGAGGGGCGAGGATCCGCGCCGTCGTCAGCGGCTACGGATCCTCCTCCGACGCCCACCACGCCACCGCCCCGCACCCCGACGGGGAGGGCATCGAGCGGGCCTTGCGCGCCGCCCTGGCGGACGCGGGCGCCGAGCCGTCCGACGTCCGTCACGTCAACGCGCACGGCACCGCCACCGCGATGAACGACCTCGTCGAGGGCAGGATGCTGCGCCGTGTCCTGGGCGACACGCCCCTGGTCACGTCGACCAAGGGGGTCACCGGCCATGCGCTGGCCGCCGCGGGCGCCATCGAGGCGGCGTACACGGTGCTGGCCGTGCAGCACGGCACGGTGCCGCCGACGGCGAACCTGAAGAACCCGGACCCCGCCATCGATCTGGACGTGGTCAGCGGCGAACCCCGCACCGCCCCGGTGGACGTCGCCGTCAGCACGTCGCTGGGGTTCGGCGGCCACAACGCCGCGCTCGTCATCACGTCGGCCTGAGTCCCACGCCGCGAGGTCCGCGCCGGGCGGGGAGCACGCTCCCCGCCCGGCGCGGGCGCTGCCCGCTCCCCGAGTACGGCCCGCCGCTGGCCCCGACCCACCGAGGAATGAACATGGCTTCCCCCTCCGAGGACTGGACGCACATGCTGCGGCCCTCCGCAGACCGCGGCAGCCGCGTCGTCGTGTTCCCCCACGCGGGCGCCGGCGCGCAGCGCTACACGAGCGTCCTGGCCGCTCTGCCGGAGACGGTGGAGGTCGTGGGCGTCACCCTGCCCGGGCGGGAGCGGCGCGCGAGCCTCCCACCCGGTACGACGCTGGCCGCTGCCGTGCCGGGCATCCGCCGGGAGCTGAGCGCCCTCGACCCCGCCCCCACCGTCTTCTACGGCCACAGTCTGGGAGGGCTGCTGGCGCTCGCCGTCGCCGACGCGGGCGGACACTGCGACGGCCTGGTCGTGAGCTGTTCCCAACCGGGCGCGCGAAGCCGGCCCCGCCCGCAACTCCCGGGCTCGGCGGCCGAACTGGCCGAGATCCTCGCCGGCCACCGTCTGCCCGCCGACGCCCTGCACGACCCGTCGCTCAGCCCCGCGCGGCGGGTCCTGGCCCATGACCTCGCGCTCGCGCGGGACGCGCTGCGCGCCGTGGAGCCGCTGCGGCTCACCGTGCCGGTGACGGCACTGGCCGGTACGGACGATCCGCTCGTCCCGCGGGACGCGCTGCCCCTGTGGGCCCGCTTCACATCGGGCCCGTTCCGCTGCCGGCTCGCGCAGGGCGGGCACTTCTTCCCCTTCACCCCGTACGGTCAGGGCGTCCTGCTCGAAGAGCTCCACGCGTCCCTGACGGCCGCCCGCACGGGGGCCCTTGTCCACTGACGGGCGCTACGCCCCGACGAGATGGGGGGAGCGGTCGTCCAGGAACGTGTGCTCCAGCGCGTCGTCGCAGTTCAGGATCTGCTGCTGGAGGCGACGCAGACGGTGGGAGGGTTCCAGGCCGATCCCGCCGGTCAGCGCGGTGCGAACGCCCTGGTAGGCCGCCAGCGCGTCGTTGCGACGCCCGGAGAGGTACAGCGCCAGCATCAGGTACTCGTGCAGCACCTCGTCGTAGGGGTTGAGCGCCACGAGGGCGTGCAGTTCGCCGATGACCTCGGCGTAACGGCGCAGCCGCAGGTCCAGGCCGACGCGCTGGCTCAGCACCGCCTTGCGGTCCTCCTCCAGCCGCAGCACGTGCGGGTGCAGTACGGGCCCGGCCGGCACATCGGCCAGGGGCGCGTCACGCCACAGCTTCAGCGCGTTGTTCAGCTGCGCCGACGCCTGTGACAGGTCCCCCCTGGCCTCCGCCTCTCCGGCCACCGACACGAGCCGGTGGTAGCCGACGATGTCGAACTGCTCGCCGGGGACTTCGAGCCGGTAACCGGTGGCCTCGGTGATCAGCGTCTCCTTGGGGAGACGGTCCGAGGGGCCGCCGGCGAGGGCGTGGCCGATGCTCTTGCGGATCTGCATGACGCAGTTCTGGATGCCCGTCGAGGCGCTCATGGGCACGTCGAGGCCCCACAGTTCGCGCTCGATGGCGGCCCGCTGCACCACGCGGCCCCGGTTCAGGATGAGCACGGCGAGGAGCTTTCTGGCCTTCAGCGCCGTGGGAACCACCGACACGCCGTTCATGGTCACGCGCAGGGGGCCCAGCACTCTGGCGATCATCCATCCTCCTCGCTCAGGTGTGTAGCGGTGTATCAATGGACTGTAGCCCATCTTTTGACCGGTGTCGTGCGCCCGCTCATCGCCCTATACAAGGAAACGGCAGGTCAACACCCTTAGGAAGCGGGGAGAAATGCGCCCGTGACGCAGTCTTCTCTTGTCGTTCATCGAGTCAACTGGAAGTCAAACTTGGTCTCTGGTTTACTTTTGGACCTGATACACAGAACCGAGGGGGGCTTCGTGCAGCAAGGCGGCATGCCTGACATCGCGATCGTCGGGATGGGATGCAGATTTCCGGGAGCGCGCGGGGTGGAGGAGTTCTGGCACCTGCTCGAGCGCAACACCGACGCCGTCACACCCGTGCCCCAGGACCGGTTCGACGTGCGGCGGTACCACTCGACGCGGCCGGGCGAACCGGGCACGACCGTCTCGCGGCACGGCGGGTTCATCGACGACCTGTACGGCTTCGACGCCGCCTTCTTCGGAATCGCCCCGCGCGAGGCACTGGCCATGGACCCTCAGCAGCGGGTCCTCCTCCAGGTCGTCTGGGAGGCACTGGAGGACGCCCACATCCTCCCGTCCTCGCTGGCGGGCAGCCGCACCGGTGTCTTCGTGGGCCAGGCGACCGCCGAGTACGCGGACCTGGCGGAGTCCGACGGGCGGCAGGACGTGCACGGGATGGCGGGCAGCCGGCTGCGGACGATGACCGCCGGGCGCCTCTCCTTCGCCCTCGACCTGCGGGGTCCCAGCCTGATGGTCGACACCGCGTGCTCCTCGTCCCTGGTGGCCGTGCACCTGGCCCGGCAGAGTCTGCTGACCGGGGAGAGCGACCTGGCCGTCGCCGCCGGAGTCAACGCCGTGCTCTCGCCGTCCGACGCCATCACCTACTCCCAGGGCGGCATGCTCGCCCCCGACGGACGCTGCAAGTTCGCCGACGCCTCCGGCGACGGCTTCGTCCGCAGCGAAGGAGTGGGGACCGTCCTGCTCAAGCGGCTGCCCGACTCCCTGCGCGACGGCGACCAGATCCTCGCCGTACTGCGGGGAAGCGCCGTCACCAACGACGGCCAGGGCAGCGGATCGCTGCTTCAGCCCGCCGTGCCCGGACAGACCGAGATGATCCGCTCCGCCTGCCGCAGCGCCGGCATCACCCCGGACCAGTTGGACTACGTGGAGGCACACGGCACCGGCACCCCCGTCGGCGACGACGTCGAACTGCGCGCCCTGGCAGAGGCCGTGGGAGACGAAGGACGGTGCCGGACCCGTCCGCTGCCCATCGGCTCCGTCAAGACCAACATCGGCCACGCCGAAGCCGCCGCCGGGATCGCGGGCCTGATCAAGACGGTGCTCATCGCCCGGCACCGCACCATCCCCGCGTCCCTGCACCTGCGCACACCGCACCCCGTCCTTGCCGGGGACGCCGCCACCCTCGCCTGCGTCACCCGCAACACCCCGCTCGTGCCCGGCGGCCGGGCCGCACTCATGGGTGTCAGTTCCTTCGGTCTCTCCGGAACCAACGCGCACGTGATCGTCGGTGAGTACGTGCCCGAGCCGCGCACCGGGCAGCTCCCGCACGACGCCGCGGACGCTCCCGAAGAGCCGCAGCTGCTGCTGCTCAGCGCCCGCACCCCGGCCGCCCTGAGCCGGCTCGCCGCGCGCTACGCCGGCTTCCTGGACGGCGACGAGGGACGCGCGTTCCCCCTGCGCGACATCTGTCACACCGCCGCGACGCGACGTGACGCCCACCCCCACCGCATGTGGGCCGTCGGCCGCACCCACGACGAACTCGCCGCCGCCCTGCGCGCCCTGGCCGAGGGCGAGGAGACCCCGGACGGCGGGACGGCCGACGCCGGATTCACGGGCGATCGCCGGACCGCGTTCGTCTTTCCCGGGCAGGGCTCGCAGTGGCTCGGCATGGGCCGCCGCCTGCTGGCCTCCGAGGCGGTGTTCCGCCGGACCCTGACGGAATGCGACGCGGCCGTCCGGGAGGAGCTGGGCTGGTCGGTCATCGGCCTGCTGACCGGCGCCGGCGAGGACGCACCGGCGCAAGAACTCCCCGACGACGTCGCGGTGGTACAGCCCCTGCTGTGGGCCGTGCAGGTGTCACTGGCCGCGCTCCTGCGTGCCAAGGGAGTCGAACCCGGCCTGTGCGTCGGGCACAGCATGGGTGAGGTGGCCGCCGCCCAGGTCTGCGGGGCGCTGTCGCTGAAGGACGCCGCCTCCGTCATCTGCCGGCGCAGCTCCCTGATGCAGAGCCGGGCGGGGCGCGGCGCGATGCTGGCCGTCGAACTCGACGCGCCGGCCGCGGCGGCCGCGGCGGCGCCCTACGGCGACACGGTGTGCGTCGCGGCGGAGAACGCCCCCGCGAGTACCGTCCTCGCCGGGGACGCGCACGCTCTGCACCGCATCGCCGAACGCCTCCGGGCCGAAGGGGTGGCCTGCCGGCCCGTCAAGGTCAACGTGGCGTCCCACTCCCCGTACATGGCGGACCTGCGGGACGACCTGACCGACGCCCTCGCCCACCTCACGCCGCTGCCCGCCCCTGTCGCGATGTTCTCCACCACCCGCTGTGAGCCGGTCGACGGACCCGAACTGGACGCCGCCTACTGGGCGGACAACCTCCGCGAGCGGGTGCGTTTCGTCGAGGCCGTGCGGACGGCCGCCAAGGAGGAGACGGTGTTCCTGGAGGTCAGCCCGCACCCGCTGCTCGTCCAGTCCGTCACGGCGGTCCTCGACGAACAGGGCGCCGCACCGGCAGCCGTCGCCACCTTGAAGCGCCACCAGGACGACGGCGAGAACCTCACCCGCGCGCTCGGGCAGCTCTTCTCCCACGGCGGACGCGTCGACTGGAACCGTTACTTCCAGGGGACCGCGCCCCGGGTGCCGCTGCCGACGTACGCCTGGGACCAGGAACAGTTCAGGAAGGAGCCGGCCGCCGCTCCGGCGCCCGCCGCGCCGGCCGAGCACGTACGGGAGGTCGAACTGCGCGAGTTGGGCCTGGCCGACCTGGGGCAGAGCGTCCGCACCCGGGGCGGCGCGGCCGTCGTACCGCCGGTGCTCTACGTCAAGGCCGTCCTGCGGGCGGCGGACGGCATCGGGGGAGCCGGTGCAGGCGTGCTGGAGGACGTCGAGTTCGGGGACCGGCCCTGGGAGCTGGCACACGCCCGCGACGCCGCGGTACGCGTGGGCCTGACGCCCGCCGCGGAGGAGGGCTGTTTTGTGTTCACCGTCACCGCGCTGCGCACCGCGGACGGCACCCGGGACGGTGAGCTGTGCATGACCGGCAGGTTCCGCACGGCCGGCCCGGCCGCCGACACGGGGGAGGACACCACCGGCCTGAGCGGGACGGCTGAGCCGTACGGCCGGGAGCTGCTGGACGCCGGCCTGACCCGGTGTACCGCGTACGTGCCGGCGGCGGAGTTCTACCGCCGTGCCCAGGGCCGCGGCTACACCATCGACGCTGCGCTGTGCACCGTGGCGCAACTGTGGTGCTCCGACGGCGAATCGGTGGCTCGCATGCGCCGCTCGCCCGGCGCGGGGGTGACGGGGCTCGAAGCGGGGCTGCTGACGATGCTCGCCGCGTGGCCGCACCCCACGGGGGCAGGGGGCAGGCCGGACAGCTACGTGCCGGTGTCCTTCGGCCGCGTCCTGGTCCGGGACGAGGCGGGAGTAGGCCGGGACCACTGGTGCGTGGCCCGCTTCACCCCCTCGGACGGTACGGACGACGCGCGCTGTGACGTGTGGCTGACGGCCGAGGACGGCCATGTGATCGCGGAGTTCCGTGACATACGACTGCGTCGCCGGGCGGCGGGCCCCGCCGGCGAGGCGCTCGACGCGGAAGGCCCGGTGCCGGTACAGGTGCCGGTTCCCACGACCACGACCTCCGGGCGCGCCCCCACGCCCGACGACGTCCTGAAGCAGGCCGCCACCGTGCTCGGCCTCTCGGCGACCCGGCTCGACCCGCGCAGACCGCTGCGGACCCTGGGGCTGGATTCCCTGCTGGCGACCGAGCTCAGGGTGCGCCTGCACCGCACGGCGGGTGTCGACATACCCGCCACACGGCTGCTGGGCCGCGAACCCATCGGTGTGATCGCCGCTTCCGTCGCGTCACGGCCCTGATGTCACAGCCCTGACGCCCTCTCAGGAAAACGAAGACCATGGCTCATAGATGTACCGTGGTATAATTTTTTCATGGCCGGGGGAGCCCGCACAACGACGTGAGAAGGCGAGGAAGCACATGGCCTCTGAACCTGCCCGGCCTCTCGGGCGCAGGGAGCGCAGCAAGCAGCGGGTTCGGGACCGCATCTACACCTCTGCCCTGACCCTCTTCGCGGAGCAGGGGTACGACCGCACCACGATCGACCAGATCGCCGAGCACGCCGACGTGGCCCGGGGCACCTTCTTCAACTACTTCCAGCGCAAGGAAGACCTGGTCACCGCCTGGGCCGAGGCCCGCAAGCGGCGCCTGGAGCTGTGCATGGAAGAGTCGATGAAGTCCCGGAACGACGATGTGACGGTGCATCTGGAGAGGTGCATGGCCGCACTGGCGGAGTTCAACGAGTCCGAGCGGGAGATCACCGCCGCCATGCTCCAGGCGTGGGTGAAGGCCGGCCAGCCGCTCCTCGAGGAGCCCTACGCGGGCCAGGTCTTCGCCGACATCATCGAAGCCGGGCGCCAGCGCGGGGAGGTCACCTTCGACATCGATCCGATGAGGGTCGGCAACATCCTCCGTGATTCGTACCTGGGCCTGCTCTACCGCTGGTCGCAGAACCCGGGCGGGCGGGTACCGCTCCACATCGAACTGCGCGAGGTCCTCAGGATCGTCCTCACGGGCGTCCTGTCGTACTCCCAGCACGGGCGCGGCGCCCCGGCGCCGTCGACTCCCGCCGCGACCCGGCTCGCACCGGCGTCGCAGGCGTAGAACCCGACCAGGGTGCGGACCGGCCCGCCGGCCACCAGGTCGGCGGGCCGCCGTCGCGGGGGCCTGGCGAAACGATGCCTCAGCCCGTCACCCGCAGCAGCAGCACCGCCCGCGCCGGCACGGTGATCTCCGTCCCCGCCGCGTGCTCCACCCCCGGCGCCTCCGCCTGCTCCTCCAGACTCGTGTCGACGACGACCTCGTACCGCTCCGCCCAGGGCGACCCCGGCAGCATGAAGCTCACCGGCTCCTCGCCCGCGTGCAGGACGGCGAGGAAGCTGTCGTCGAGGATCTGGTCGCCGCGCTCGTCCCGGCCCGGGATGTCCCGGCCGGACAGATACATGCCCAGCGTGGCGGCGGGCGCGTACCAGTCCTGCTCCGTCATCTCGGTCCCCCGGGACGTGAACCAGGCCAGATCGCGCAGGCCGTCCGCGGTCTGGGCCCGGCCCGAGAAGAACGCCCGGCGCCGGAGCACCGGGTGCCGGTGGCGCAGCCCGATCAGCCGGGAGGTCAGCGCGGACAGCGCCTTCCAGCCCGGGTCCTGGAGCAGGCCCCAGTCCACCCAGCCGATCTCGTTGTCCTGGCAGTACGCGTTGTTGTTGCCGCCCTGCGTGCGGCCCAGCTCGTCGCCCGCGACCAGCATCGGCACACCGGTCGACAGCAGCAGCGTGGTCAGCAGGTTCCGCAGCTGCCGCCGCCTGAGCGCCCGTACGCCCTCGTCGTCCGTCTCGCCCTCGGCGCCGCAGTTCCAGGCCCGGTTGTCGTCCGTGCCGTCGCGGTTGCCCTCGCCGTTGGCCTCGTTGTGCTTGCGCTCGTAACTCACGAGGTCGCGCAGGGTGAAACCGTCGTGCGCGGTGATGAAGTTGACGGACGCGTACGGCCTGCGGCCGCCCCAGGCGTACAGGTCGCTGGAGCCCGACAGGCGGTAGCCCATCTCCCGTACGTCCGGCAGCGCGTGCCGCCAGAAGTCCCGCACCGCGTTGCGATACCGGTCGTTCCACTCCGTCCACAGCGGCGGGAACGCGCCCACCTGGTAGCCGCCCGACCCCACGTCCCACGGCTCGGCGATCAGCTTCACCCGGCGCAGCACCGGGTCCTGGGCGATGACCGCGAGGAACGGGGAGAGCATGTCGACGTCGTGCATGGAGCGGGCCAGCGCCGCCGCCAGGTCGAAGCGGAAGCCGTCCACGCCCATCTCCGTCACCCAGTACCGCAGGGAGTCCGTGATGAGCCGCAGCACATGCGGCTGGACCACGTGCAGGGTGTTGCCGCAGCCGGTGTAGTCGGCGTAGCGGCGGGGGTCGTCCTGGAGGCGGTAGTAGCCGCGGTTGTCGATGCCCTTCAACGACAGCGTCGGCCCCAGCTCGCCCGCCTCTGCCGTGTGGTTGTAGACGACGTCCAGGATGACCTCGATCCCGGCCGCGTGCAGGGCGCGCACCATGCGCTTGAACTCGCCGACCTGCTGGCCGGTCGTCCCGGAGGCCGCGTAGGCCGCGTGCGGGGCGAAGTAGCCGATGGAGTTGTAGCCCCAGTAGTTGCGCAGGCCTCTGCGCAGCAGATGGTCCTCGTGCGCGAACTGGTGCACCGGCAGCAGCTCCACCGCCGTCACACCCAGCCTCACCAGGTGCTCGATCGCCGCCGGGTGCGCGAGGCCGGCGTAGGTGCCGCGCAGTTCCTCGGGGATGCCCGGGTGCAGCCGGGTGAAGCCCTTGACGTGCAGCTCGTAGATCACCGAGTCCGCCCAGGGCGTCTTCGGGCGGCGGTCGTCCGCCCAGTCGTCGTCATCGTGGACGACGACGCCCTTGGGGACGTACGGCGCCGAGTCCCGGTCGTCGCGCACGGTGTCGGCGACATGCTGCTGCGGCCAGTCGCGCACATGCCCGTAGACCTCCGGCGGCAGACTGAAGTCACCGTCCACGGCCCGGGCGTAGGGGTCGAGGAGCAGCTTCGCCGGGTTCCAGCGGGCGCCGGTCCACGGGTCCCAGCGGCCGTGCACCCGGTAGCCGTAGCGCTGCCCGGGCAGCACGCCCGGGACGAAGCCGTGCCAGATCTCGTGGGTCAGCTCGGCGAGCCGGACCCGCGACTCCTTGCCCCGCTCGTCGAAGAGGCACAGCTCGACCCCTTCGGCACCGCCCGCCCACAGGGCGAAGTTGGTCCCCGCCACCCCGTCCGGGCCGACCCGGAACCGGGCGCCCAGCGGCGTCGGCGCGCCCGGCCGGGCGGGCACCGCGGGCGGTGGCGCGGCCCGCCGCGCACCGTTCACGGCGGCGGCCTGGCGCCCGTTCCCGGTGGCCTGATGACCGGCCACCGCCTCCTGCTCGGCTGCGCTGGACACCTGTCAGCCTCCCGCGGCTCGTGGGACGACGGGGGACAGAGGGGTGCGGCTCTGCTGCGGCCCGGGTCGCGGCTCCCCTGCGCGTCGTCCTCCCCACTGTTCTGCCCAGAGCGTGGGTCGCACTCACGTTTCCCCGGGGGCGGGCATGGTCGTTTCCCGGGGCCGCGGCCGGTCGTTGGGCACCTCGTGAGGCACGTACAAGGGCGCGCGCGGCGCGCGAGGGCCGCGCTGGCCGCCGTAGTGACATGGGCAGGGCTCCTGACCGGGGCCACCGGCTGTACCTCGGACGACGCGGGCGGGATCGCGGGGGCGTTCGGCGCGCCCCCGGCGCCCGAGGACGTCATCCGGGTCTCGCCCGACGACGGCAGCAGGGGTGTGCGCCCCGGGAGGAAGCTGCGGGTGCGTGTGCCCGACGGCAGGCTGGAGTCGGTGAAGGTCGTCCGGTCCCAGGACGCGCAGGAGTCGCCGGTGCCCGGGCACCTCTCCGCCGACGGACTGTCCTGGGAGCCCGAGGACAAGCGGCTCGCGCTGGCCGCCGAATACACGATCGACGCGGTGGCCGTGGACGGCGACGGACGCCGCTCCGCCCGGCACACCACGTTCACGACGTATGTCCCGGAGGAACGCTTCATCGGCTACGTCAGTCCGGAGAACCGGGCCACGGTCGGCACCGGCATGATCGTCTCGCTGGAGTTCAACCGGGAGATCGCCCACCGCGCCGCCGTCGAACGCGCGGTGCGGGTCACCGCCCGCCCGGCCGTCGAGATCCGCCCGCACTGGTTCGGCCGGACCCGCCTCGACTTCCGCCCCGAGGACTACTGGAAACCTGGCACCCAGGTCACCGTCGACCTGCGCCTGCGGGACGTCGAAGGGGCGCCCGGGGTCTACGGCCTCCAGCACAAGGCGTTCTCCTTCACCGTCGGCCGCAGCCAGGTCTCCGTGGTCGACGCCGCCCGGCACACCATGGAGGTGCGGCGCGACGGCGAGGTGCTCGCCACCGTGCCGGTCACGGCCGGGGCTCCCAAGAACACCACGTACAACGGCAAGATGGTGGTGACCGAGATGCACGACGTCACCCGGATGAACGGCGCCACGGTCGGCTTCAAGAAACGCGACGGCAAGGGCGAGTACGACATCCCGGACGTCCCGCACGCCATGCGCCTGACCGACTCCGGCACTTTCCTGCACGGCAACTACTGGGCCCACCACACCGTCTTCGGCCGGACCAACGTCAGTCACGGCTGTATCGGTCTGCGCGATGTGAAGGGCGGCGGCTCGGACACCCCGGCCGGCTGGTTCTTCGACCGCAGCCTCGTCGGGGACGTCGTCGAGGTGGTCCGCAGCAACGACAAAAGGGTCGCTCCCGACAACGGGCTCGGAGGCTGGAATATGGGCTGGAACGCATGGAAGGCGGGCAGTGCGGTGAAGTAGCCGTACACAGGGGTGGGTTGACCCGGCGTTCCGTTGGGACCGAACGGTGACAATCACGGGCCGCCGATGCCGTGCGACCTGTGGTTACTATTCGCCGATGCGCGGGGGACACGCGCAGGGGTGCGGGCCTGACCAGGCCCGGGGAGGGGAGAACGACGTGAACGGGCGACCGATATCGGGGGCGTCGGTTAGGGGCCGGAACGGACTGCTCGCGCTGATACTCGGCGGGCTGCTGCTCGCCGTCACGGCGTGCGGCGGCGGGGGGACCGGCTCCGGTTCCGGCGGGG
Source organism: Streptomyces africanus (assembly GCF_030816955.1). Classification (NCBI taxonomy): domain Bacteria; kingdom Bacillati; phylum Actinomycetota; class Actinomycetes; order Kitasatosporales; family Streptomycetaceae; genus Streptomyces; species Streptomyces africanus. The sequence continues at coordinate 6,104,677 of NZ_JAUSYP010000001.1, forward strand.
GCACCGGCCAGGGCGCGGACGCCGCGCAGAGCAAGCAGTCCGAGGCCGTCGTCGGCATCACGCCCAAGGACGGCGCCAAATCCGTCGACACCAGCGGGACGCTGAAGGTGACCGCCGCCAAGGGCAAGCTGACCGAGGTCGTGGTCAAGGACGCCAAGGGCAAGAAGGTCGACGGCGAGATATCCGGCGACGGCGCCACCTGGACGCCGTCGACCCACCTGGCCGCCGCCACCAAGTACACGGTGCACGCGGTCGCCAAGGACGCCGAGGGCCGCACGGCCGCGGAGGACGCGGGCTTCACGACCCTGACGCCGAAGAACACCTTCATCGGCACCTTCACCCCCGAGGACGGCTCCAAGGTCGGCGTGGGCATGCCGTTCTCCATCCGCTTCAGCCGGGGCATCACCAACCCGGACGACGTCGAGAAGGCCATCCGCATCAGGACGGAACCGGCCGTGGACGTCGAGGGCCACTGGTTCGGCAACGACCGTCTCGACTTCCGCCCCGAGAAGTACTGGAAGCCCGGCACCAAGGTGACCGTCGACCTGAACCTCGACGGCGTCGAGGGCCGCTCCGGCGTCTACGGCGAGCAGGACAAGAAGGTCGAGTTCACCATCGGCCGCAACCAGGTCTCCGTCGTCGACGCCAAGAAGCTCACGATGAAGGTCATGCGCGACGGCGAGGTCTTCAAGACCATCCCGGTCACCACCGGCCAGCCCGGCATGGAGACCTGGAACGGCCAGATGGTCATCAGCGAGATGCTCACGGTGACCCGGATGAACGGCGAGACCGTCGGCTACGGCGGCGAGTACGACATCAAGGACGTCCCGCACGCCGTGCGCCTCACCACCTCCGGCACCTTCCTGCACGGCAACTACTGGGCGGGCGGCGCCTTCGGCAACCACAACGCCAGCCACGGCTGCATCGGCCTGCGCGACGTGCGCGGCGGCTGGGACAAGAACACGCCGGCCGCGTGGTTCTTCAACCACTCGATGGTCGGCGACGTGGTGGTCGTCAAGAACTCCGAGGACCGGATCGTCGACCCGGACAACGGGCTCAACGGCTGGAACATGTCGTGGGAGAAGTGGAAGAAGTAGCTCTGAGCTGACGACGAGGCCCCGGTGTGACGGACCGCACCGGGGCCTTACCCGTTAGCCACCGTTAACCTGCTGCCATGACCGTCTCTCTCGAAGTCGCTGAAGGCGTCGGCACGCTCCGTCTCGACCGCCCGCCCATGAACGCGCTGGACATCGCCACGCAGGACCGGCTGAAGGAACTCGCCGAGGAGGCCGCGCGCCGCGAGGACGTGCGGGCCGTGGTGGTCTACGGCGGCGAGAAGGTGTTCGCGGCCGGCGCGGACATCAAGGAGATGCAGGCGATGGACCACACCGCGATGGTCCTGCGCGCCCGTGCCCTGCAGGACTCGTTCACGGCGGTGGCCCGGATCCCCAAGCCGGTCGTCGCGGCCGTGACCGGCTACGCGCTCGGCGGCGGCTGTGAACTCGCGCTGTGCGCGGACTACCGCATCGCCGGCGAGAACGCCAAGCTCGGCCAGCCGGAGATCCTGCTCGGTCTGATCCCCGGCGCGGGCGGCACCCAGCGCCTGGCCCGCCTGGTCGGCCCCTCCAAAGCCAAGGACCTGATCTTCACCGGCCGGATGGTCAAGGCCGACGAGGCGAAGGAGATCGGCCTGGTCGACCGGGTCGTGCCCGCCGACGAGGTGTACGCGCAGGCGCACGCCTGGGCCGCGAAGCTGGCCCAGGGCCCGGCCCTCGCCCTGCGCGCCGCCAAGGAGGCGGTCGACACGGGCCTGGAGACGGACATCGAGACGGGACTGGCGGTCGAGCGGAACTGGTTCGCGGGCCTGTTCGCCACCGAGGACCGCGAGCGCGGCATGCGCAGCTTCGTGGAGGAGGGGCCGGGCAAGGCGAAGTTCCTCTGAACACCCCTTCCGGGGGTTGTGATTGACGCCGCGTCTGATCCGGGTCCCTCGATGGGGCGGTTCAGGGCGGCCTTGAGGCAGCCTTGATCGTGCCCGGCCGCGTGTCCGGGTCGTTTGCCCTGCGACGGGGCATCGCCGCAGGTCGGACGGGCCGTGGGCGACTCCGAAGCGCCTTTGGCATATGCCGTCGGCTCGCCGCTCGGCACCCCGCTCCCAGGGCCGTTTTCCCCGGGAACGGCCCCCTGGGGCGCTCCGGGCGGCCATGATGGGGGCATGGCGGGGCTGGAGGGTACGGAACAGCCGCGGGGGCACGCGCATGCGGCCGCGGCGCGCTGGTCGCCGACCGTCGAGGACGAACGCGCGCTGAAGGCGCTGGAGTTGTACGGCGACCCGACGGAGGCGGAGGTGCCGCTGCCGTCCCTCCCCGAGTCCGCGGCCACCGCCCGACGGCTGACCCAGGTCGTCGTCCTGCGCCACTGGGGGCTCACCCCCAAGACCACGGAGGACGCCGTCCTGCTCGTCTCCGAGCTGGTGGGCAACGCCGTACGCCACACCGGCGCCCGGGTCTTCGGGCTGCGTCTGCACCGGCGCCGCGGCTGGATCCGCGTCGAGGTCCGCGACCCCTCCCGGGGGCTGCCCTGTCTGATGCCGGTCCAGGAGCTGGACATCAGCGGCCGGGGCCTGTTCCTCGTCGACAAGCTGGCCGACCGCTGGGGGGTCGATCTGCTGCCCCGGGGCAAGACCACGTGGTTCGAGATGCGGGTCAACGACCGCTGAGAACGGCCGCCGCAGCCGGGTCGACGAGGGGTGTGACCTGCGCCGGCTCGCCTGGCCGCCGATCGGGCGAATCACCGGATTCCCCGTGGAGCCGACCTTGAATGGTGCAATGCACCGCCACCTTGTCAAAAGCGCCCTCGTCGCGGGCGCCGCCCTCGCCGTCCTCGCCGCCTGCGGCACCGGGGGAGGGGAACGGACCTCCGAGGCACGCGCCACCAAGGCCGCCGTGCCCGCGCCGCGCGAGAAGAAGCCCGTGCGGGGACTGCCCGGGATGCCGCCCGTCCTCGATCCCGAGGACGTGTACGCGGCCGACCGTCCGAACAAACTGTCGCCCGTGGTCAAGGACTTCCCGTCCCGGGTCTACGTGCCCAACACCGGTTCCGACACGGTCTCCGTCATCGACCCGAAGACGTACGAGGTCATCGAGACCATCCCGGTGGGCCGCCAGCCTCAGCACGTCGTCCCCTCCTGGGACCTGAAGACGCTCTGGGTCAACAACAACCGCGGCCACACCCTCACCCCGATCGACCCGAAGACCGGCAAGGCGGGCAAGGAGGTCGAGGTCCACGACCCGTACAACCTCTACTTCACGCCCCACGGCAAGTACGCCCTCGTGATGGCCTCCCTCGACCGCGAACTGGTCTTCCGCGACCCGCACACCATGGAGATCAGGAAGACGGTCCCGGTCTCCTGCTACGGCGTCAACCACGCCGACTTCTCCCTCGACGGCCGCTACTTCATCGTCTCCTGCGAGTTCAGCGGCGAACTGCTCAAGGTCGACACCGAGAAGATGAAGGTCGTCGGGCAACAGCGGCTGCCGTTCGAGGGAGCCATGCCGCAGGACGTGAAGGTCTCGCCCGACGGCAAGAAGTTCTACATCGCCGACATGATGGCCCACGGCATGTGGGTCCTGGACGGCGACAGGTTCACCGAGCCCACCCTGATGCCCACCGGCAAGGGCTGCCACGGCCTGTACGTCAGCCGCGACTCCCGCGAGATGTACGTGTCCAACCGGGGCGAGGGCACGATCTCCGTCTTCGACTTCACGCAGGACAAGCTGACCAAGAAGTGGCGGCTGCCCGACGGCGGCAGCCCCGACATGGGAGGTGTCTCCGCCGACGGCAAGGTGCTGTGGCTGTCCGGCCGCTACGACGGCGAGGTGTACGCCGTCGACACCCGCACCGGCACCCAGCTCGCCCGCATCCCCGTCGGCAACGGACCGCACGGCCTCGCGGTCTACCCGCAGCCCGGCCGCTACTCGCTCGGCCACACCGGCATCTTCCGGTGACGGTCAGCAGCCGTCCACCGAGGGGCAGTTGACGCGCCGACCATCGGCGACACCCACAAGTGGGCCGACCAGCAGGAGGTCACCTTCCCCGGCGGCATCGGTCGCGAGTACATCGTCGGCGTCTGCCCGGTCGACCAGCGGACCAAGACCGAGATCATGAGTGAGTGCGAGAGCAACCCCCACTACGAGCCCTGGCACTGAGCAGCACCTCCGAGCCCACAGGCCGGTAGCCGGCCGCCTGGAACGCCCGCAGACTGCGGGCGTTCCCCGCCGACACCTGGGCCCACACCGGCGCGCCCCCGGCCAGCCGCCGCCCCGCCGCCGCGAGCCGCCGTCCGAGCCCCCGGTGCCGTGCCCCCTCGTCCACCTCGACGGCTGTCTCCCAGCGCCCGGCCACGCCACGGCCCAGCACGAGCACCCCGCCGTCCGCCGCCCACACCCGCACGTCGTCCCGCCGCCGGAGCGCGGATGCCACGCGCGGATGGCCGGGATCGTCGATCTCCACCAGCGCGACCGGTGGCTCCCCGGGCAGCGCGGCGCCGGTCAGCAGCACGTCGACGGTGTCCGACGTACGTCCCGTCCGGTCCATGAGGGCCGTCAGGAAGCGGGCGTTCATCGTGGCCGCGAGCCTGTCGCAGTCGGTCACGGCGAGCGTCCGCCGCACCCAGCCGGGATCCTCGTCGGTGAAGACGACCGAGTGCGCCGTGAAGGCCAGGACCCCCGCGTCCCGCGGCGAGGGCTGCGGCACGATCGTCGTACCGCCGTCCGCCGGCGGGAAGACACCCCGGGCCGCCGCATCGAGAATGTCCCTCAGAGTGTCCGCCACGCGCGCTCCTTGAGTCTCCACCCACTGGAAGGCCCAGACTCCCAGACATGATCGACGACGGCACCGGCCTGCTCACCATCGGCGAACTGGCCCGGGTCACCGGACTGACCGTGCGCACCATCCGGTACTGGTCCGACGAGGGCGCACTGCCCCCGGTGGCCCGGTCCGCGGGTGGTTACCGGCTGTACGACGCCGCGTCCGTGGCCCGCCTGGAGCTGATCCGCACCCTGCGCGAACTCGGCCTCGGCCTGGCGGACGTCCACCGGGTCCTGGCCGGCGAGACGACGCTCGCGCAGGTCGCTGCCGCCCATGTGGTCGCGCTGGACGCGCAGATCCGGTCGCTCAAGGTGACCCGTGCGGTGCTGTCGACGGTGGCCAAACGTGGTTCCGGTGCGGAGGAGATGACACTCATGAACAGACTGGCACGGCTCTCGGCGGCCGAGCGGCGGCGGATCGTCGAGGACTTCATGGCGGAGATCTTCGAGGGGATCGACACGGCCGACCCGGACATCCGGCGCAGGCTGCGCTTCGCGGCGGCCCAGCTGCCCGACGACCCCACGCCCGAACAGGTGGACGCCTGGGTGGAGCTCGCCGAGCTGATCCAGGACCCCGGCTTCCGCGCGCAGATGCGGCAGATGATCGAGTTCAACGCGGCGGACCGGGGGCCGGACGTCCCGGCCGGTTCGTCCCTGTGGTTCATGAGCCGGCTCGTTCAGCTCGCGTCGCAGGCACGGCAGCGCGGCATCGCCCCCGAGGCGCCGGAAGCCGACGACGTCCTGAGGGACCTGCTCGGCGACACCGACCGGGCCGCCGTACTCGAACGCCTCACGGCCGCCTCCAACGTACGGGTCGCCCGCTACCGCGAACTACAGGCCGTCGTCAACGGCCTCGACCCCCAGCCGACCTACGACGAGGAGTTCGCCTGGGTGGTCGCCGCGCTGGAGGCGCGCACGGGCAGTTAATCTGACCTGCGTCAGCAAGACCTGAAACACGAGAGTAGGGGCGGATCGGTGGCGGACATCGAGGAAGCACGCAAGCAGTTCGAGCGGATCGATACGGACGGTGACGGATTCATCACCGCTGCCGAGTTCAAGACCGCCCTGGCCCGGTCCGGCGACTGGAACGTCACGGAGTCGGTCGCCGAGGTCGTCATCAAGACCCGCGACCTCGACGGCGACAAGAAGCTGAGCTTCGACGAGTTCTGGGCCTACCTGAACAAGTGACGCGGGCGCTTCAGCTGCCGCGGGGCGTGGGGGCCCGGTCCGTCCGCGGACGGACCGGGCCCCCACGTCATGCCCGCCGGGCCGTGCGGACGCTCCAGCGGCCGTCGTGCCGTTCCAGCGCCAGCGGCAGGTCGAAGCACTTGCCGAGCTGGTCCGCGGTCAGCACCCCGGCGACCGGGCCGCCCGCCAGCGGCCGCCCCTCGCGCAGCAACAGGGCGTGCGTGGTGTGCGCCGGCAGCTCCTCCAGGTGGTGCGTGACCAGGACCGTCGCCAGGCGCGGATGCTCCCGGCGCAGCTCCCCGAGGGCCCCGATCAGCTGCTCCCGGCCCGGCAGGTCCAGGCCGGTGGCCGGCTCGTCGAGGAGCAGCAGCCGGGGCTCGGGCATCAGCGCCCGGGCGATCAGGGTCCGGCCGCGCTGCCCCTGGGAGAGCGTGGGCCAGCGCGCCTCACGGTGCTCGGCCAGCCCCAGCGTCCGGATCAGCCGCTCCGCCCGCTCCCGCTGCTCCGGCGCCGGACGCCACCGGGGCAGCGGCTCCACCGAGTTGGTCAGGCCGGTCAGGACGACGTCCCGTACCCGCAGCGGCGAGGTGAGCGGATGCCGCGGGTCGACATGCCCGACGTGCGCGCGCAGTTCCCGCAGGTCGACCCGGCCCAGCCGGTGGCCCAGCACCTCCACGGAGCCCCGGGTCGGGTGGACGAGCGCGCCGAGCAGGCCGAGCAGGGTCGACTTGCCCGCGCCGTTCGCCCCGAGCAGCGCCCAGTGCTCCCCGGCCCGGACGGTCAGCGACACCTCCGCCAGGATCGGCCGGCCGTCGCGTACGACGTGGACGTCCTCGGCGCGCAGGACGACCGGCGTCACCGCAGCGCCCTGTTCACCGCGGACAGCACCGCCTGCACCGAGGCGCCCAGGGCCGAGGAGTCCCGGCCCGCGCCCCAGCAGGCCCTGCCCCCGGCACGGCACTCGGCGAAGGCGTTCGTGCCCCCGTCGCCGCTCTGCTCGCAGAAGTCGAGGACGTCGACGCCGATCCCGGCGCCGGCCAGCGCGTCGACGAACGCGGAGACCGGGCCGCTGCCCGTGCCCTCGTAGTCGCCGGTGCGGTCGCCGGTGCGCAGCGTGCACACGAAGCGGTGACCGCCGGCCCCGTCCCGGTGCACGGACCAGGCCTCCAGCGCCACCTCCCCGTCCGCCACCAGGTACGTCGCCCGGAACAGCGCGTACAGCTCCTTCGGCGTCATCTCCCGCCCGCTGTCGTCCGTCGCCTCCTGCACGGCCCGGGAGAAGTCCGGCCGCATGCGCGCGGGCAGGTCGACGCCGTGGTGGGTGCGCAGCAGATGGGCCATGCCGCCCTTGCCCGACTGCGAGTTCACGCGGATCACCGCCTCGTAGGAGCGGCCCACGTCGGCCGGGTCGATCGGCAGGTACGGCACCGACCAGGGCGCCTGCCCCTCCGGCACGCCCAGCTCCCGGGCCCGCTCGGCGTGCCGGGCCAGTCCCTTGCTGATCGCGTCCTGGTGGGTGCCCGAGAAGGCGGTGTGGACGAGCTCCCCGGCGTACGGGTGGCGCGGGTGCACGGGCAGCCGGTTGCAGTGCTCGACCGTCTCCCTGACGGTGTCGATGTCCCGGAAGTCGATCATCGGGTCGACGCCCTGGGCGTACAGGTTGAGCGCCAGGGTCACCAGGTCGACGTTGCCGGTGCGCTCCCCGTTGCCGAACAGGCAGCCCTCGACGCGCTGGGCACCGGCCAGCACGGCCAGTTCGGCGCAGGCGACGCCGGTGCCGCGGTCGTTGTGCGGGTGCACGGAGAGGATCACGCTGTCGCGCCGGGACAGGTGGCGGTGGACGTACTCGATCTGGTCGGCGTAGACGTTCGGCGTCGCGATCTCCACGGTCGCCGGCAGATTGTGGGTGACCGGCCGGTCCGGGCTCGCGTCCCACAGCTCGGTCAGCCCGTCGCACAGGTCCAGGACGAAGTCGGGCTCGGTCAGGTTGAAGGTCTCCGGGGAGAACTGGAAGCGGACGGACGAGGCCCGGTCCGCCCGGCGGGCCATGTGCTCGGCGGCCTCCCGCACGGTCCGCCACACCTCGGCCCGGTCCCGCCCCAGGACGACGTCCCGCCACACCGGCGAGGTCGCGATGTACAGGTGCACGACAGCCCTCGGCAGCCCCTCGATCGCGTCGAAGGTGCGGTCGATCAGGTCCCGGCGGGCCGGGGTGAACACGACGGGCGTGACATCGTCCGGCACGGCACCGGAGGTCGCCAGGTGCCGCACGAAGTCGAAGTCGGTGCGGCTCGCCGAGGGGTAGCCGACCTCGATCTCCTTGAAGCCCATGCCGGTCAGCAGGTCGAAGAAGCGGCGCTTGCGGGGCGTGTCCATCGGTTCGGCCAGGGCCTGGTTGCCGTCGCGCAGGTCGACGGGGACCCAGAGGGGAGCGCGCTCGATCCGGGCGGCGGGCCAGTCGCGGTCCGCGGCGGGCACGTGCACGCGCTCCTGGAAGGGGCGGTAGCGGTGGCAGGGCATGGGGCCCGGGCGCTGGGGGTTCCAGGCCGGGGCAGGGGTGGTGGTCATCGTCGGCTGTGGCCTTCCGGCTCGGTCGGACGGTGACCGGCAGCACGGCGCCCCGCGGCGGGGTGCCGGTCGCGTCAGGCCCCGCCGCGGCAGCCGAGAAGAAGACCGCGGAAGATCATGCGCAGTACGCTATCCACCACTCAGGTCCTCAGACAAGTGGAAAGCTCCCACTCCTCAGACAAGTTGGTGAAGCCATGCCGCTGGGCTCCGTCCGCCCCAGCCCCCTGGTCGAGCAGGCCGCCGCCCGGCTGCGTGAGCAGATCGCCGGCGGCGCCTGGCCGGTCGGCACCCGGCTGCCCGGGGAGACCACGCTGGCCAAGGAGCTGGGCGTGGGCCGCTCCACCGTCCGCGAGGCGCTGCGCGCGCTGGCCGGAGCCGGGCTGGTCCGGTCCCGCCAGGGCGCCGGTGTCTTCGTCATCGCGACCGAGCCGGTCGAGGACTGGCCGACCCGGCTGCGCCGGGCCGCCGTGACCGACGTCTACGAGGTCCGGATGGCGGTCGAGGTGCACGCTGCCCGGCTCGCCGCGCGCCGCCGCACCCCCGAGGACGTCACGGCGCTCCGGGCCGCACTGGAGGGCCGCCGAGCCGCCGGCACGGCCGACGACGCCGCCTTCGTCGACGCGGACATCGCCTTCCACGCCGCGGTGATCGCCGCCGCCCACAACCCGGTGCTCGCCGACCTGTTCGCCGAGTTCAGCCCGGTCCTGCGCGAGGGCCTGATCGAACTGCTGTCCCTGACCGGCCTGCGCGCCGACGACCCCGACACCGGCGACGAGGCGCACGAGGCACTCGTCCGGGCGGTGGCGGACGGGGACGCGGAGGGAGCGGCGGAGGTACTGCGCGGCGAACTGGAGGACCCCTTCGCACCTTCCCGGAAGCCGGAATAGCCCCTCCGCCCCGGAGGTTGACCCTGATCACGAAGCTGGCCAGGAATTCCTGACCCCCCTGGAAGGGCGAGGACATGAAGATCGGCATCATCGGAGCGGGCAACATCGGCGGCAATCTGACCCGGCGGCTCACCGCCCTTGGTCACGACGTGTACGTCGCGAACTCCCGCGGCCCGCACACGCTCACGGGCCTCGCGGAGGAGACCGGCGCGACACCCGTGACGGTCGAGGAGGCCCCGCGGGGCGCCGAGATCGTCGTCGTCACGATTCCGCTGAAGGCGGTCCCGGACCTGCCGTCCGGCCTGTTCGACGAGGCGGCCGACGGCGTCGTGGTCATCGACACCGGTAACTACTACCCCCGCCAGCGCGACGGCAGGATCGCCGCGATCGAGGACGAGGGCCTCACCGAGAGCCGCTGGACGGAGCGGCAGCTCGGCCATCCCGTGATCAAGGCCTTCAACGGCACGTACGCCCAGGACATCCTGGACCGCCCGCTGCCGGCCGGCGACCCCGGCCGCATCGCCCTCCCGGTGGCCGGCGACGACGCGGCGGCCAAGCGCAAGGTGCGCGACCTGATCGACGAACTCGGCTTCGACACCGTCGACGCGGGCGGCCTCGACGACTCCTGGCGCCAGCAGCCCGACACCCCGGTCTACGGCCTGCGCGACGGCGTCGAGGCGGTCACCAAGGCCCTGGCGGAGGCGTCCCCGGAGCGCACGCCGGAGTTCAGCGGCTAGGTGTCCGTCTAGGCGTCCTCGGCCCAGTTCCGCAGCGCCGCCTTGCTCTCGAAGGCGGCCACGTTCTTGTCCAGCGGGTCGTCGGTGTACTGGTGGAATCGCCACTTGGCCTTGATGCGCGGCTTCCCGGCACTGACGTAGTCGGCGATCCACAGGCCGTCGCCCGCGTAGGACGTCGTGTCGATGTTCAGCCAGAAGTGGCGATTCGCGTAGAGGATGACCTGGTTGTCCGGCCGGAGGTCCTTCAGCTTCCGGATGAACAGGTCCTTCTCCGCGTTGCTCGCGTGCGTCCCGTTGCTGGTCGTCTCCCAGTCGACGGCGAGGATGTCGCCCGGCCGGTCCGGGGCCTTGGCGAGGAAGTACTCGGCCTGAGCGGTGAGGTTGCCGGGCCACAGGAAGTGGTAGAAGCCGACGACCAGGCCAGCGTCGCGAGCCCGCTTCGTCTGGGCGGCGAGTCTGGGGTTGACGTAGGAACGCCCCTCGGTCGCCTTGACGAAGACGAAGGAGAGGCCGTCGGTGTCGTAGGAGGAGGACTGGAAGGCGCTCACATCGATGCCGCGCAGCATGGGGGTCTCCCTGAAGTGCTGGTGGGGGAGGGGAGTTGGTGCCTACCACCATGGCACGGCCTGCTGTGGCACCGACGTGGAAATGTCAACTCGGGCGGATCGCGGGGGTGCCGACCGCCGTGGCGGTGATCCTGGCAGCCAGCTCGGCGACGGCCGCGAGGAGTTCGGCAGGTGGGCGGGCGAGGTCCAGGGCATGGGCCGTGACCGTGATGCCGGAGCGGCGGATGACGTGGTCGGCCGGGCCGTCCTGAGCGGCGGCGGCGTAGACGAGGTGGCCGTGCGGCAGGCCGAGCGCGGTGCAGTAGCCGAGCAGCTGGCCGAGGTGGTCGGTGGAGGGTGCGGGCCTGTCGAGGAAGACGTACTTCGCGTCCACGACGGAGACGGGGCGGCCCGCCCGGTACAGGACGATGTCCGGACGCAGACGCACCCTGCGGGCCTCGTCCAGGCGGTGGTGTCCCTCCTGCCCGGCGCACCGGATCCCCTGCCGGGCGAGGGTGTCGCCGAGCGCCACGGTGAGGAACCGTTCGAAGACGTCCGGCAGGTCGAGCAGGAAGCCGTCCGCCGCGGTGGGTGAATTCCCGGCCGGCTGGACGGAGCGGGCGGACAGCACCAGTTCGGCCAGCCGCAGGACGCGCCTGTAGCGGGCGTTGAGGCGGTTCGGCGTCCAGCGGGGCAGCGGCGCGCCGGGGTGGAGGGGGCGGACGCCCGTGAGGTGGCCGGCCAGGTGGCGCAGGGTCAGGGCCGTGCGCCGGGGGACTCCCGGGAGCCGGGCGGCCAGGTGCAGGGCCGTCAGCAGGACGCGGTTCTCGGCGATGTCCGGGGTGTGGTCGTCGTAGCGCACGGCGACGGGCAGCGGCAGGCCGACCCGGCGCAACTGGTCAGCCGTGCGGATCCGGCCGCGGATCAGGGGCAGGTCCTCCTCGACCGTGCGGTAGCCGTGCAGCGCTCCCGCGTCGAGCGTGCGGCGGGCGGTACGGGCGAGCAGGTCGGCGACGGCGGGCAGCAGCTCGTCCGACTCGGCCGCCGTGACCGGCTCGGGCCGCCAGGGGTCGCCGGGGGAGTAGGAGAGCAGGAACAGCAGGTCACGGACCGGGAGTTTGGGGCGCAGGTGCAGCTGGACGGTCCCGCCGGACGGCGTGCGCAGGCGCACCAGGCCGACCTTCTGGTTTCCCCGCAGGCGCCAGCGTCCGCCCGCCGCCGGGGTGAGCCGGACCAGGTCCGGCACGCAGAGCAGCCCGGCGATCTGGTCGCCGGTCAGCTCCCGCACGGTCCCGGGGCCGGTCTCCCGCACGGTGAGGTCGAGGTCGGTCACGCGTCCTCCGGGTCCGGCCCGAGCGCCGCACGCAGGGCGGGCAGGCCGTACTCCTCCTCCACGTCGACACCGGTGCCGTAGAGCTGGTCCTCCAGCAGGGGCAGGATCTGGGTGCGCCAGACGAGGTCGAGTCCGTCCGGCCGGGCCGCGGCGGGCTTCATCAGGTACGACGGCCCGATCGCCCGGTCGGCGTCGCCGAGCCGGTCGTTGAGCTCGTCCAGCAGCCGGACCGCGGTGTCCGGTAGTCCGCGCTCACGCAGCCAGCGGTCCAGCAGGCCCCGGACCGGCGGTTTCTCGGGGGAGAGGCGGCGGAAGGCGAAGCGGCGGCGCATCGCCGCGTCGACGAGGGCGATCGAGCGGTCGGCGGTGTTCATCGTTCCGATGAGGAACAGGTTGCCCGGCAGGGTGAACGGGTCGTGCGGGCTGTACTGGGTGGTGACGGGTTCCTCGCGGTACTCCAGCAGGAAGTACAGCTCGCCGAAGACCTTCGCCAGGTTGGCCCGGTTGATCTCGTCGACGATCAGCACGTACGGGTTCGCCGGGTCCTTGGCGGCGCGCTCGGCGAGCAGCCGGAACGGCCCGGGCACGACGTCGAACACCACCGACCCGCCCTCGCCCCGGACGGGACGGAACCCCTCGAAGAAGTCCTCGTAGGTGTACGAGGGGTGGAACTGCACGAGCTCCACCCGGTCGGGGCCGGCGAGATGCCGCGCGAGGGCGCGGGCCAGGTAGGTCTTCCCGGTCCCGGGCGGGCCGTGGAAGACGAGCTGCCCCTGTTCCCGGAGCTGTTCGGCCGTCTCCCGCAGCCACTCCAGCGGCATCAGCAGCCGTGCGGCCAGTTCCTCGGTGACCGGCGGCAGTTCCAGTGCCTTGGTGACGTCGACGTCGACGAGCTCCTCGGCGACCACGTCCTCCAGCCCCGCCCGCTCGGCGAGTTCGGCCGCGACGCTGCTGATGTCGTAGACCGTCGGCGGCAGGGGCAGCCGGGCCTGCACGCGCTCGGGCAGCTCCGCGCGGACCAGCGGCCGCTCGGCGGTGGCCCAGCGCACCGGCCGGCGCCGGGCGTTGTCCGGGCCGTCCGAGGCGTCGTACGTGGCCGGGCCCTGGACCGTGCCGACGTGCACCTCGTCCGGAGTGACGGTGACGACCAGGTCGCCCGGCTGCATCAGGGTGAGGAAGGCGTGCAGCTGGTACGCGGCCTGCGCGCGCAACTGGGCGCTGGCCTCCGGCATCGCCTCGGCGACGGCCCCCTGGACGTCCTGCTTGGCGGAGCCGGCGGGGATCTCCGGGATCTCCCGCCAGGACATCGAGCAGTAACCGCGCCGCAGCCAGTCGGGGATGAAGTTGCGCCCGTCCACGTTGTACCCGCGCACCAGCCAGCCGCGCTGCTCGTGCTCGACGGCACCCGTGCGCCATCTGCGCACCCAGGGCTCGTCGTAGAAGTCGACCGGTTGCCCGGTCTGCGCCTGGAGCGTCCGGCACAGTTCCAGCAGGTCGTGGTCGGCGTCGCCGCTGGGCTCGGGGAGTTCGTCCGCGAACGCCGTGACGATCTCCTGCTTGTGACGGGCGCTGGCGATCGGCTGATACGTCTCCGGGAAGAGCAGGAACAGCAGGACGTGGATCTGCGCACGCCCCTTCTTGTGCCCGACCGACTCCTGGATGGCCAGGCACAGGGCCTTGAAGCCCCAGGGGTCCTCGAAGGCCGCTTCCCGCCCGGCCGGCGTCATCGCGGCGAGCCGCTCCACCAGCAGGACCAGGATCTGGAACTGCGCCCACCGGTAGTTCAGAAACCCCTGGCCACCGTGCAGGAAGCCCTTCAGGCCCGGCTCCAGGTCCTCCGGCACCGCCACCGGACGGCCGGCCCAGGACAGCACCTCGCCGAGGATCTGCCGCTTCTTGGCCAACCCGATCTGCTCGGGCACCAGCGGCGCCATGTTCACGAACAGCAGCTCGGCGGCGAGGACGACCGTCGCGTCGGGCGCGCCGTCGAGCTGGCGCCGCAGCTTGACCAGGAAGGTGTCCGAGGACTCGTCCGGCTGGTCCACGAACCGGACCCGCAGATCGGAGGCCGTCGCCCCGGTCCAGGCCGGCACCTCCGGCGCGAACGCGGACCTGCCGCTCAGCAGTCCCTCGCGGAAAACCCGCCGCACCGCCGCCACGACATCGGTGCTTTCCGGCCGCCTCGCCACTGTGCCCCACCCCCTGGTGCTCGAAGGGCCCAGCTTAGGAGGGGGGTGTGACAGTCGTCAGGCGGTCGGCCGGGACGGGGTCAGCACTCGATGATGTTGACGGCCAGCCCGCCCCGCGCCGTCTCCTTGTACTTGACCGACATGTCCGCGCCGGTGTCCTTCATCGTCTTGATGACCTTGTCCAGGGACACCTTGTGGGAGCCGTCGCCGCGCATCGCCATGCGCGCTGCCGTGACGGCCTTCACGGCGGCCATGCCGTTGCGCTCGATGCACGGGATCTGGACCAGCCCGCCCACGGGATCGCAGGTCAGGCCGAGGTTGTGCTCCATGCCGATCTCGGCGGCGTTCTCGACCTGTTCCGGCGAGCCGCCGAGGACCTCGGCCAGCGCGCCCGCCGCCATGGAGCAGGCGGAGCCGACCTCGCCCTGGCAGCCGACCTCGGCGCCGGAGATGGACGCGTTCTCCTTGAACAGCATGCCGATCGCGCCCGCGGCGAGCAGGAAGCGCACCACGCCCTCCTCGTCGGCGCCCGGCACGAAGTTGACGTAGTAGTGCAGGACGGCCGGGATGATGCCGGCCGCGCCGTTCGTCGGGGCGGTGACGACCCGGCCCCCGGCCGCGTTCTCCTCGTTGACCGCCATCGCGTAGAGGGTGATCCACTCCATGGCGAGGGCCTTCGGGTCGCCCTCGGAGCGCAGTTTGCGGGCGGTGTTCGCGGCCCGGCGGCGCACCTTCAGACCGCCCGGCAGGATGCCCTCGCGGGACATGCCGCGCGCCACGCACGCCTCCATGACCCGCCAGATCTCCAGCAGTCCGGCGCGGATCTCCTCCTCGGTGCGCCAGGCGCGCTCGTTCTCCAGCATCAGCGCCGAGATGGACAGGCCGGTCTCCTGGGCCGTCCGCAGCAGCTCGTCGCCCGTGCGGAAGGGGTACTTCAGCACGGTGTCGTCGAGCTTGATGCGGTCCGCTCCGACCGCCTCCTCGTCGACGACGAAGCCGCCGCCGACCGAGTAGTACGTCTTCGCGAGCAGCTCCGCGCCCGAGGCGTCGTACGCCCACAGGGTCATGCCGTTCGCGTGGTACGGCAGGGCCTTGCGGCGGTGCAGGACCATGTCGTCGTCGAAGGAGAACGCGATCTCGTGCTCGCCCAGCAGGTTCAGCCGGCCGCCGGCCTTGATCGTCTCCACCCGCTCGTCGGCCTTCTCCACGTCCACCGTGCGCGGCGAGTCGCCCTCCAGGCCGAGCAGCACCGCCTTGGGCGTGCCGTGGCCGTGGCCGGTGGCGCCGAGCGAGCCGTAGAGCTCCGCGCGGACCTTCGCGGTCGGGGCCAGCAGCTCCTCGTTGCGCAGCCGCCGGGCGAACATCCGGGCCGCGCGCATCGGGCCGACGGTGTGGGAGCTGGACGGGCCGATGCCGATCGAGAACAGGTCGAAGACCGAGATGGCCACGGAGACTCCTGACTACGGGGGTGGTGCGAGGGGCAGGGGGCCCCGCCCACGCGGGACGGGGCGCCCTGAAAGGTTTCTTCGTTATGTGTGCGAACCCGGGTACAGCGGGTGCTTGTCGGCCAGGGCCTTCACCCGGGCCTTGAGCGCCTCGGCGTCGTAGGACGGCTTCAGCGCCTCGGCGATGACGTCCGCGACCTCCGCGAAGTCCTCGGCCGTGAAGCCCCGGGTCGCCAGGGCCGGTGTGCCGATCCGCAGACCCGACGTCACCATCGGCGGGCGCGGGTCGTCGGGGATCGCGTTCCGGTTGACCGTGATGCCCACCTCGTGGAGGCGGTCCTCGGCCTGCCGGCCGTCCAGCTCCGAGTGGCGCAGGTCGACCAGGACCAGGTGCACGTCCGTGCCGCCGGACAGGACGTCCACGCCCACGGCCCGGACGTCGTCCTTCACCAGACGCTCGGCCAGGATGCGGGCACCCTCCAGCGTACGGCGCTGGCGCTCCTTGAAGTCCTGTGAGGCGGCGACCTTGAAGGCGACCGCCTTGGCCGCGATCACATGCTCCAGCGGACCGCCCTGCTGACCGGGGAAGACAGCGGAGTTGATCTTCTTGGCGAGTTCGGCCGTGGAGAGGATCACACCGCCGCGCGGGCCGCCCAGCGTCTTGTGGGTGGTCGTGGTCACCACGTGCGCGTGCGGCACCGGGTTCGGGTGCAGCCCCGCCGCGACGAGCCCGGCGAAGTGCGCCATGTCGACCATCAGGTACGCGCCGACCTCGTCCGCGATCCGGCGGAATGCGGCGAAGTCCAGCTGCCGCGGGTACGCCGACCAGCCGGCCACGATCAGCTTCGGCTTGGACTCCTTGGCCAGCCGCTCGACCTCGGCCATGTCGACCCGGCCGTCCTCGCCCACGTGGTAGGCGACGACGTCGTAGAGCTTGCCGGAGAAGTTGATCTTCATGCCGTGGGTCAGGTGCCCGCCGTGGGCGAGGTTCAGACCCATGATGGTGTCGCCCGGCTTGAGCAGCGCGAACATCGCGGCGGCGTTGGCCTGGGCGCCCGAGTGCGGCTGCACGTTGGCGTGCTCGGCGCCGAACAGCTCCTTGACGCGGTCGATCGCGATCTGCTCGACCACGTCGACGTGCTCGCAGCCGCCGTAGTAGCGGCGGCCCGGGTAGCCCTCGGCGTACTTGTTGGTGAGGACCGAGCCCTGCGCCTCCATGACCGCGACCGGAGCGAAGTTCTCCGAGGCGATCATCTCGAGCGTGGACTGCTGCCGGTGCAGCTCGGCGTCGACCGCGGCGGCCACGGCCGGGTCGAGCTCGTGCAGGGGTGTGTTCAGGACGGACATACGGCTACGACTCCTCAGCCGGCGGAGAACGCGGTGTACTCGTCGGCGGAGAGCAGGTCGCCCGGCTCGTCCGTGACCCGCACCTTGAACAGCCAGCCGCCCTCGAAGGGGGCCGAGTTCACCAGCGACGGGTCGTTCACGACGTCCTCGTTGACCTCGGTGACCTCACCGGAGACGGGGGAGTAGAGGTCGGACACCGACTTGGTCGACTCCAGTTCGCCGCAGGTCTCGCCCGCGGACACGGTGTCGCCGACCTCGGGGAGCTGGACGAAGACCACGTCGCCGAGCGCGTTGGCCGCGTGCTCCGTGATACCGACCGTCGAGACGCCGTCTTCGGCGGCCGACAGCCACTCGTGCTCCTTGCTGTAACGCAGCTGCTGGGGGTTGCTCATGGCCTGGATTCTCCTGTACACGCGGGAGTGCTGTGGAAAGGGGGGACTGCTGAGGAGCTGGGAGGCGGACAACGGGGTCGCTGCCACGGCCCCCGGCCAGTGTCTACTTCTGGCGCTTGTAGAACGGCAGCGCCACGACCTCGTACGGCTCGTGACTGCCCCGGATGTCCACGGCCACGCCGGGCGTACCGGGGGCGGCGTGCGCGGCGTCGACGTAGGCCATCGCGATCGGCTTGCCGAGCGTGGGGGAGGGGGCGCCGGAGGTGACCTCGCCGATCACCTCGCCGCCGGCGACGACCGCGTATCCGGCGCGCGGGACCCGGCGGCCCTCGGCGACGAGCCCGACCAGGACGCGCGGCGGGTTCTGCTCGGCCCGGGCGGCGGCCTCGCGCAGAGCCTCACGCCCCACGAAGTCGCCCTCCTTCTCGAACTTCACCACCCGGCCGAGCCCGGCGTCGAAGGGCGTCAGGGAGGTGCTCAGCTCGTGCCCGTACAGCGGCATGCCCGCCTCCAGGCGCAGCGTGTCGCGGCAGGACAGCCCGCACGGGACCAAGCCCGCGCCCTCGCCCGCCTTGGTCAGGGCCTGCCACAGCTCGACCGCGTGCTCCGGCTTCACGAACAGTTCGAAGCCGTCCTCGCCGGTGTAGCCGGTGCGGGCGATCAGGGCCGGGACACCCGCGACCGTGCCGGGCAGCCCGGCGTAGTACTTCAGGCCGTCGAGGTCGGCGTCGGTCAGGGACGTCAGGATCCCCGGCGACTGCGGCCCCTGGACGGCGATCAGCGCGTAGGCGTCCCGGTCGTCGCGCACCTCGGCGTCGAAGCCGGCGGCGCGCTCGGTCAGCGCGTCCAGGACCACCTGGGCGTTGGAGGCGTTGGCGACCACCATGTACTCGGTCTCGCCCAGCCGGTAGACGATCAGGTCGTCGAGGATGCCGCCGTCGGCCCGGCAGATCATGGTGTAGCGGGCGCGGCCGGGCTTGACGCCGCCGATGTTGCCCACCAGGGCGTGGTCGAGCAGGGCGGCGGCCTGCGGACCGGTGACGGTGATCTCGCCCATGTGGGAGAGGTCGAAGAGCCCGGCCTTCGTGCGCACGGCGGTGTGCTCGTCGCGCTCGGAGCCGTAGCGCAGGGGCATGTCCCAGCCGGCGAAGTCGGTCATCGTCGCGCCGAGCGAACGATGCAGGGCATCGAGCGCGGTGTGGCGGAGTTCTCCTGTACTGCTCATCGGTCGGTCGTCTCCGAGGGGCGATGGGGGTACCTCCCGCGCGAGCTCGTTCGAGCGTGGGGGAGGGCGAGGTCGTTCCTCCCCATCTGTCATCGGAACCTGAGAGGTTCGCCATGACCACAGGGGACACGGCTTGCACCTTGGGTGGAGCCACGCCCGTCGCCACGGCGACAGGGGATGGCCCGCTTTTCAGATGTGCCTCGCCCGCGCGGTAACGGGGCCTGAGAGATTCAAGGGAGGGACTTGCTCCTTCGGCGCCCCAGCGTCGGACGGTGCTGGGGACTCTCCCGCGCGGATTCAAACGGCCGGTATGCAGTTGGCGGGCACATCATTGCACGCATCGTCGCGGGGTGGCAGGGGGACCACCCTGTAGCAGGGCTGTTGCGGGAAGAGGACTAAAACCAGAAACATCGGGCATTACCTTCTCTTTACACTCGGCGGGGATGGGACTGAAGTACCTGGCCCCAGGGGAGGACGATCACGGTGAACAGGACCACCGCGTACGCCACGACGTCGGGCATCGCGCTGCCCGAGCAGCCGGCCGCTCCGGCACGCGCGGCCTGCGGCCCGCTGCCGGTGCCGGTCGTCCGCGATCTGCGCGAGCGCCGAGGCCGCGGCCCGCACGCGCTGCTCTTCGGCCCCCGCGACCTCGTCGTGGTCACGGGCCTGCCCGGCAGCGGCAAGTCCACGCTGATGCGGCGCACCGTGCCCGGCCGGCGCATCGACTCCCAGGACACCCGCGACCGCTGGGACAGCCGCATGCCGCGCTTCCTGCCGTACGGGGTCTACCGCCCGCTCGTCCGCCTCGCCCACTACGCCGGGCTGCGCCGCGCCCTGCGCACCGGCGAGGGCGTCGTCGTGCACGACTGCGGCACCCAGGCCTGGGTCCGCCGCTGGCTGGCCCGCGAGGCCCGCCGCCGGGGCGGCACCCTGCACCTGCTCATGCTCGACGTCACCCCCGAGGAGGCCCTGGCCGGCCAGCGCGACCGGGGCCGCGGTGTCTCGCGGTACGCGTTCCTGCGCCACCGCGCGGCGGCCAACCGCCTGCTACGCTCCGCGGAGCGGGGCGAACTGCCCGCGGGCTGCGGCTCGGCGATCCTCGTCGACCGGGACGCGGCGGGCACCCTGCGCCGGATCGGGTTCACGGGCTGACCGCCGGCGGCCGGGGAGCCGTTAGCCTTTTGAGCCACAGCAGTGGTTCCAGGCAGGCGGTAGGCAAATGGACTTCCCGGCGGACTTCTCCGCGGACTTCCCGGCGCACACGCAGGGTCACCCGCACGGCGGGTGGCCCGGCAACGAACTGGAGGAGGTGCTCTCGGCCTCCCTCGGCGCCGGGCCGTCGGCCGGCGGGCGGATCGTCGAGGTGCTCGGCCGGAGTTTCGTCTGGGTGCCCCTGCCGAACGGCGGCGGCCCGCAGAGCGGCCCCCTCGATCTGCCCGGCATCGAGATCGAGGGCCAGGCGTACGTACCGGTGTTCAGCTCCGAGGAGCAGTTCCGCCAGGTCGTCGGCTCCCACATGTCGTACACGATCGCGCCCGCCGTGGAGTTCGCCCGTGGCCTGCCCCCGCACGCGGGGATAGCCGTCAACCCGGGCGGCGTGGTCGGCATACCGCTCCCGCCGCCCGCGGTGGCCGAGCTCTGCCGGGCCGGCCGGACCCCCCTGGACGGCCCCGCGAGCGGCGGCCGGGTCCGCCTCTTCGAGCCCGACTGGCAGGACGACCCGGTGGACTTCCTCGCCGCCGCCTCCGCCGAGTTCGAGGCCGTCGGCGTCGTCCTCACCGCCCGCCGCTGCCTCGCCGCGATCGAGACCGCCGACCCGGTGATGTTCGTGGGCGTCGAACTCTCCCAGTGGGAAGGCGACCTGCGGGCCCTCCCCCTGGAGGCCCTGTCCCGAGCCGTGACCCGGTGCCCGGCCCCGTGGCAGGTCAACCTGGTCCTCCTGGACGTGGCGGAGGACCCGGTGGGGGACTGGCTGCGCAAAACGGTCCGGCCCTTCTACCAGCGGTAGGACAATGCCCTGAAGGGGCGCGGGGCCGTGACATCATGCGGCTCCGCCACGTGGCGCGAGGACCACACACGACCCGCGGCCGCAAAACCGGCACCAATCCCCGAGCCCCCGGACGGGCTTAAGCTAGGTCACGGTCGAGGCGTTGTACGAAGGGGCGGTAAAGGTGAGCGCGAGCGGCACGGCCGCGGCCGGACAGGTCGAGCACATGCTGCGCCAGGTCACGCCCGGGCGTTACGACGCCTACGAGGCACTCCTGCGCGCGCTCGCGACCCCGCACACCGGCCAGATCTGGATGCTCCTCTGGCACGGCCAGGCGGGCTCCCCCGACGCCCAGTACGGGAACATGGAGGTCGACGGCTACGGCTACGCCCCCTGCGTGACCTCCGCACAGGAGCTCTCGGCCAGCGGCTGGAACCGCAGCTACGAGGTGATCGACGGAGTCGACGTCGCCCGCGCCCTCTACCCCGACCACTACGGCCTCTGGCTCAACCCGCACGCCCCGGGCGGCGGCGTCGGCATCCCCTGGCTCGACCTGCGCCGGATCGCCACGGGCCTGGACCGCCAGCCCGCCGGCCCGCTGCGGCTGTCCGAACCCGCCATCGAGCTCCCGCAGTTCTACGCCCTGCTCGCGCAGAACGCCCACCGCACCCCGGCCGTCCGCTCGCTGCGCCGGGCCTGGGTGCAGCCCGCGCTGGGCGCGCCGTATCTCGCCATCGGACTGGATGTGTACGACACCTCGCCGCCGGCCGTGGATTCCGTGCGCGCGATGATGCAGCAGTCCCTCGGTGCCGTACCGGACGGGCTGCCCGTCTCGACCGTCGCCATGTCCGACGAGCACGACCCGGTCGCCATGTGGCTGCGCGAGAGCGCCCGCCCCTTCTACGACCGCGAGGCCCACGCCACCGCCCCTGTCCAGGCCCCCGCCTCGGGCTACGGCTACCCCCCGGTCCAGGGCCGGTACTGACCCGCTCCGCGGGCCTCCCGCGGACCGTCCGACGGTTCTTGTTTCCCCACCCCCGAACGCGACCCGCTCTCAGCTCTCCGCGCGTAGATAGGGGTGATAGCGGCAGGTCTGTCCTAAAATGCCCTCATCTCGGCGTGTCCGACCCCCGCTACCCACTGTCCGGATAACGGAACCCCGCAGACAGCATCACGTTTACGCATCCTTTCACCGCCAAGTCTGGCAACTGATCGCCAAAGCGTTGAAGACTCCCCGCAAGACACGGGCCGGGTCGGTCTCGTGTACGAGACAAACAAACCGCTACAGCGGCAGCCAGGGGCTCGGCGATCGCCGGCCCGAGAGGGGTCAATCGCACCGTGACCGCACCGATCGAGACCACCGGGGCGGAAGCCGGAGCACAGCCCGAGGCCGTGCTCTCCGGGGTCAAGAAGAGCCAGATCGAAGGGCGCTCGCTCACCCAGATCGCCTGGATGCGCTTCAAGCGGGACAAGGTGGCGATGGCGGGAGGCGTCATCGTCATCCTGCTCGTGCTGATGGCGGTGTTCTCCAAGCCGATCCAGTGGATCTTCAACCTCGATCCCAACAAGTTCAACCAGGACCTCATCGACCCCGCGCTGCTCGCCCCCAAGGGCGGCTGGGGAGGAATGAGCTGGGACCACCCGCTCGGCGTGGACCCCCAGTACGGCCGGGACATGCTCGCCCGCATCATCGACGGTTCCTGGGTCTCCCTCCTGGTCGCGGGCGGCGCCACGCTGCTGTCCGTGTGCATCGGCACCGTGCTCGGTGTCATCGCCGGGTACTACGGCGGCTGGATCGACAGCGTCATCAGCAGGCTGATGGACACCTTCCTGGCCTTCCCCCTGCTGCTGTTCGCCATCTCGATCTCCGCCTCCGTGCAGGACGGCTTCTTCGGTCTCGAAGGGCTGTCCCTGCGCATCAGCGTGCTGATCTTCGTGATCGGCTTCTTCAGCTGGCCGTACATCGGCCGCATCGTGCGCGCCCAGACGATGACCCTGCGCAAGCGGGAGTTCATCGAGGCCGCCACGAGCCTCGGGGCACGCGGCCCGTACGTCCTGTTCCGGGAGCTCCTCCCGAACCTCGTCGCGCCGATCCTCGTCTACTCGACGCTGATCATCCCGACGAACATCCTGTTCGAGGCCGCGCTGAGCTTCCTCGGTGTCGGTATCGCTCCGCCGCAGGCCTCCTGGGGCGGCATGCTCAGCAACGCTGTGGATCTCTACACGGCTGATCCGCAGTACATGTTCGTGCCCGGACTGGCGATCTTCGTCACCGTCCTGGCCTTCAACCTGCTGGGTGACGGGCTGCGTGACGCCCTCGACCCTCGCAGCAAGTGATCCATCGAATGAGGGGGCTTCCTCAGGTGAAGACGAGAAGGGTGACCGCCGGCGTTGCGTCGGTCCTGGCGCTGTCGCTGGGTGCTGCCGCGTGCGGCGGCGGAGGTGACGACAACGACGGGGGAGGCAACGGCAAGAAGGACGCCGCGCTGAACTCGATCGTCAACGCGTCGAGCAAGAAGGGCGGGACGGTCACGTACGAGCACTCGGACGTGCCGGACTCCCTCGACCCGGGCAACACGTACTACGGCTGGGTGCAGAACTTCTCCCGCCTCTACGGCAGGACGCTCACGTCGTTCAAGCCGGCGGCGGGCAAGGAAGGCCTGCAGATCGTGCCGGACCTGGCCGAGGGACTCGGCAAGTCCAGCCCGGACGCCAAGACCTGGACGTACAAGCTGCGTGCGGGTGTGAAGTTCCAGGACGGCACCCCGGTGACGTCCAAGGACGTGAAGTACGCCATCGAGCGCTCCAACTTCGCGCCCGAGGCCCTGTCCAACGGCCCGACGTACTTCAAGTCGTACCTGGAGGGCGGCGACAAGTACAAGGGTCCCTACAAGGACAAGTCCGCCGAGGGCATCAAGTCCATCGAGACGCCGGACGACCGGACGATCATCTTCAAGCTGAAGCAGCCGTTCGCCGACTTCGACTACCTGGCGACGTTCTCGCAGACGGCGCCGGTGCCGCAGTCGAAGGACACCGGTGCGAAGTACGTGCAGGCGATCCAGTCCACCGGCCCGTACCAGTTCCAGTCCTACGAGGAGGGCCGCGGCGCCACCCTCGTGCGCAACCCGCAGTGGGACGCCAAGACGGACCCGGTCCGCAAGGCCCTGCCGGACAAGATCTCGATCAAGTTCAAGGTCAACCCGGTCACGGTCGACAACAACCTGCTCTCCGACAAGATCACGGCTGACGCGGCCGGCACGGGTGTGCAGCCGCAGACCCAGCCGAAGGTCCTGCGCGGCAAGTACGTCAACCAGACGGACAGCTCGTACGCCGGTGCGACGCAGTACATCGCGCTGAACCTCAAGGTGGCACCGTTCGACAACATCCACTGCCGCAAGGCCGTGCAGTGGGGCCTCGACAAGCAGTCGGTGCTCGACGCCATGGGCGGTTCGCCGAAGGGTGACGTGGCGACCACGCTGCTGCCGCCGTCGGTCAACGGCTACACCAAGTTCGACAGCTACGCGACCGAGGGTCACAAGGGTGACGTGGCCAAGGCCAAGGCCGAGCTGAAGGCGTGCGGCAAGCCGAACGGCTTCAGCACGATCATGACCGCTCGCTCCGACCGCCCCGCCGAGGTGGCGCAGGCCACGGCCGTCCAGGCGTCGCTGAAGAAGATCGGCATCAACATCGAGATCAAGCAGTTCCCGGCCGGTAAGTACTTCTCCAACTTCGCCGGTGTCCCGAGCTACGTTCACAAGAACAAGCTCGGCATGCTGTCGATGGCGTGGGGCGCGGACTGGCCGACCGGCTACGGCTTCCTCGACCAGATCATCAACGGCGCCGCCATCAAGCCCTCGGGCGGCAACAACCTGATGGAGCTGGACGACCCGAAGATCAACAAGGCCCTGACGGACGCGATCGCCAACACCGACGACGCGGCCCGTACCAAGGCCTGGGGCGAGATCGACAAGATGGTCCAGGACAATGCCTCGGTCGTCCCGGTCATCTACCGCAAGAAC
This sequence comes from Streptomyces africanus, assembly GCF_030816955.1. NCBI lineage: Bacteria > Bacillati > Actinomycetota > Actinomycetes > Kitasatosporales > Streptomycetaceae > Streptomyces > Streptomyces africanus. The sequence goes on from NZ_JAUSYP010000001.1 coordinate 6,129,407, forward strand.
CTGCTGCTCCGGCCCACGTCCGCGACGAACGTCACGGTCACCCAGGCCTACCTCGGTATGTACGACTACCTGCTGATGGGCTCCTCGAAGTAACCAGCAGGCCGGATCCTTTCGAAAGGCAGGTGAAGGCACCGGGTGGCCGCGGCGGACGATCCCGCCGCGGCCACCCGGGGCCGCACAGCTGTGGCTGCGTACATCCTCCGACGCGTCATGGGCGCGGTGCTGTTGCTGCTGGTGGTCAGCGCAGTCACTTTCGCCATCTTCTTCCTGGTCCCCCGCCTCGGGGGACAGACGGCCGACCAGTTGGCCACCCAGTACGTCGGCAAGGACGCGAACCCCGAGTCCGTCGCCGCGATCAAGCAGAACCTCGGGCTGGACCAGCCGGTCTACGTCCAGTACTGGGACTTCATCAAGGGCCTCGTGGTGGGCGCCGACTACAAGTTCGGGCCTGACGCGACGCACTGCAGCGCACCCTGCTTCGGGTATTCCTTCAAGAGCCACATCGAGGTGTGGCCGCAGTTGGAACAGCGGATTCCGGTCTCGTTCTCGCTGGCCGTCGGTGCGGCGGTGATCTGGGTGGTCACCGGTGTGACGACCGGTGTGATCTCGGCCCTGCGCAAGGGCAAGCCGATCGACCGCTTCTCCATGTTCATCGCGCTCGCCGGCGTCTCGCTCCCGATCTTCTTCACCGGCCAGATCCTGCTCGCGCTCTTCGTCTACGAGATCCCCATCTGGGAGAGCATCGACTACGTCCCGTTCACCCAGAACCCGGCCGAATGGGCCTGGCACCTGCTGCTGCCCTGGGTCAGCCTCGCCTTCCTGTTCTCCGCGCTGTACGCCCGGCTCACCCGGGCGGGCATGCTGGAGACGATGAGCGAGGACTACATCAGGACGGCCAGGGCCAAGGGCCTGAAGGAGACCACGGTCGTCACCAAGCACGGCCTGCGCTCCGCACTCACCCCGATCGTCACCATCTTCGGCATGGACTTCGGCACTCTCGTCGGCACCGCGGTGCTCACCGAGACCGTGTTCTCCCTCCAGGGCATCGGCGCATACTCGGTACAGGCCATCAAGGACAACGACCTGCCCATCGTGATGGGCGTGACCCTGGTCGCCGCGTTCTTCATCGTCTTCTGCAATCTGATCGTCGACCTGGTGTACGCCGCCATCGACCCCCGGGTGAGGTACTCGTGAGCAAGCTCGACAAAGCCGCGCTCGGCGAACCGGACACCGTCGCCCCGTCCGTGGACGACGATGTGTTCCTGTCCGTCCGCGATCTGCGCATCCACTTCGACACCGACGACGGTCTGGTCAAGTCCGTGGACGGCGTCAGCTTCGACGTGCGCAAGGGCAAGACCCTGGGCATCGTGGGCGAGTCCGGCTCCGGCAAATCCGTCACCTCCCTCGGCGTGATGGGCCTGCACCGCTCGGCGCGCGCTCACGTCTCCGGTGAGGTCTGGCTGGACGGCCAGGAGCTGATCGCGGCCGACCCCGACGACGTACGGCGGCTGCGCGGCCGGAAGATGGCCATGATCTTCCAGGACCCGCTGTCGGCGATGCATCCCTACTACTCGGTCGGGCAGCAGATCGTCGAGGCGTACCGGGTCCACAACGACGTCAGCAAGAAGGTGGCCCGGCAGCGGGCGATCGAGATGCTGGACCGGGTCGGCATCCCCGAGCCCGCCAAGCGCGTGGACGGCTACCCGCACGAGTTCTCCGGCGGTATGCGCCAGCGCGCCATGATCGCCATGGCGCTGGTGAACAACCCCGAGCTGCTCATCGCGGACGAGCCGACCACCGCCCTGGACGTCACCGTGCAGGCGCAGATCCTGGACCTGATCCACGATCTGCAGAAGGAGTTCGGCTCCGCGGTCATCATGATCACCCACGATCTGGGCGTGGTCGCCGAGATGGCCGACGACCTGCTGGTCATGTACGGCGGCCGGTGCGTCGAGCGCGGCCCCGCAGAGGACGTGTTCTCCGAGCCCCGGCACCCCTACACCTGGGGCCTGCTCGGCTCGATGCCGCGTATGGACCGGGAGGAGACGGACCGGCTCATCCCGATCAAGGGCGCGCCGCCCTCCCTCATCAACCTGCCGTCGGGCTGCGCCTTCAACCCGCGCTGCCCGTACGCGGACATCCCGAAGGACAACGTCACCCGCACGGTCCGTCCCGAGCTGACCGAGGTCGGCGGCTCGCACTGGGCCGCCTGCCACATGACGCAGGAGCAGCGGGAGCGTATCTGGACCGAAGAGATTGCGCCGAAGCTGTGAGCGACGACAAAGCGGTGAGCACACCGGACACGAGCGGGAGCACCCTCACCCAGGACACCGCCGCCGACGGCGAGGTCCTGCTGAAGGTGACCGGCCTCCAGAAGCACTTCCCGATCCGCAAGGGCCTGCTCCAGCGGCAGACCGGCGCGGTGCGCGCCGTCGACGGCATCGACTTCGAGGTCCGCAAGGGCGAGACGCTCGGCGTCGTCGGTGAGTCGGGCTGCGGCAAGTCCACCATGGGCCGGCTGATCACGCGGCTGCTCGAACCGACCGGCGGCTCGGTCGAGTTCGAGGGCAGGGACATCACGCACCTGAAGACCGGCGCGCTGCGCCCGATGCGCCGCGACGTGCAGATGATCTTCCAGGACCCGTACTCCTCGCTGAACCCCCGGCACACGATCGGCACGATCGTCGGCGCCCCCTTCCGGCTCCAGGGCGTCGAGCCCGAGGGCGGCGTGAAGAAGGAGGTCCAGCGGCTGCTGTCGGTGGTCGGCCTCAACCCCGAGCACTACAACCGCTATCCGCACGAGTTCTCCGGCGGTCAGCGCCAGCGCATCGGCATCGCCCGCGCGCTCGCCCTCAACCCCAAGCTGGTCGTGGCGGACGAGCCGGTCTCCGCGCTGGACGTGTCGATCCAGGCGCAGGTGGTGAACCTGCTGGACGACCTCCAGGAGGAACTGGGCCTGACGTACGTGATCATCGCGCACGACCTGTCGGTCGTCCGGCACGTCTCGGACCGGATCGCGGTGATGTACCTCGGCAAGATCGTCGAGCTGGCCGGCCGCGACCAGCTGTACAAGTCGCCGATGCACCCGTACTCCAAGGCCCTGCTGTCGGCCGTGCCGATACCGGACCCGAAGCGCCGGGGCGTCAAGAGCGAGCGCATCCTGCTCAAGGGCGACGTGCCCTCGCCGATCGCCCCGCCGAGCGGCTGCCGCTTCCACACCCGGTGCTGGAAGGCGACGGAGATCTGCAAGACCACGGAGCCCCCGCTGGTGGAGCTGCGGGCCGGACAGCGCGTCGCCTGCCACCACCCGGAGAACTTCGAGGACCAGCAGCCCCAGGACACCAAGCTGCTGTCCTCGGCCAAGGAGGTCGCGGCGGACAACAGCGGCGCCACCCCCGTCGAGAAGTGACCCCGCCCGAGCCCCCGTCCCCGCACCTGGGGGCGGGGGCTCACCCGTGGGTAAAAATGTTCGGGTGCTCCAGCAACTCTTCAGCCCGTCCGTCCAGCACACGCTCGACCTGATCGGCATCTTCGTCTTCGCGATCTCCGGCGCCCTGCTGGCCGTGCGCAAGAACTTCGACGTGTTCGGCATCGCCGTGCTCGCCGAGGTCACCGCGCTGGGCGGCGGGCTCTTCCGTGACCTGGTCATCGGGGCCGTACCGCCCGCCGCCTTCACGGACCTGGGGTACTTCCTCACCCCGCTGCTCGCCACCCTCCTCGTCTTCTTCCTGCACCCGCAGGTGGAGCGCATCCAGGTCGCCGTGAACGTCTTCGACGCGGCCGGCCTCGGCCTGTTCTGCGTCGCCGGCACGATCAAGGCGTACGAGTACGGACTCGGCCTGACCGCCTCCGCCGGCCTGGGTCTGACCACCGCGGTGGGCGGCGGTGTGCTGCGCGACGTCCTCGCCAACGAGGTGCCCTCGCTGCTGCGCTGGGACCGTGACCTGTACGCGGTCCCGGCGATCGTCGGCGCCGCCCTGGTCGCCCTGTGCATCCGCTACGACGCCCTGAACCCGCTCACCAGCGGCCTCGCGGTGATCACCGCCTTCGTACTGCGCCTGCTCGCGATGCGGTTCCACTGGCGAGCTCCGCGGGCGTGGCACCGGCGGTCGACGGTGAGCGAGGAGGAGCAGCCCGTCCTGCCGTGACGTGGCCGAGGCCCGTCACCTCCGTCAGCCAGCGGAACGCCGGGACCACCTGCGGCCGCCACAGCGCCATGGTGTGACCGCCCGCGCTCCTCGGGATGTACACCACGTGCACGGTCGTCGGCGCCTTCGCGGTCTGTTCCAGGGCGACGGCCGCCTCGTAGCCGTCGTGCGGCTGTCCGGACAGGTAGAGCGAGACGCGCGGCGGGACGGGCGCCCCGCGCAGCAGCAGGTAGGGGTTGTTCCCGGCTCGCAGGGCGGGGGTCTGCGCGGCGAGCGAATCGCGTTCGCCGATCGGGTCGTTGTAGCCGGACAGGCTGACGGCGGCCCGGTAGCGGTCGGGGTGGGCGACGGCGAGCTTGGCCGCGCAGTGCGCCCCGGCCGAGTAGCCGGCCACGGCCCAGCCCCGCGGGGCGGACTCGGCGCGGAAGTTGTCCATGACCATCATCGGCACGTCGACGCTCAGCCAGGTGTCGGCGTTGACCGTGCCCGGGATGTTGGCGCAGCCGGTGTCCACCCCGGCCAGCAGATTGGTGCGCGGCGCGACCAGGATGAACGGGGCGACCTGCCCGTCCCGCATCAGCGGCTCCAACTGCTCGTGCGCGTGCAGCGAGCCGAACCAGGCCTTCGCCGAGCCGGGGTAGCCGGGCAGCAGCTCCACGACCGGGAACCTGTGGTGCCGATAGGCCGGTTCGTCGTACTGCGGCGGGAGCCAGACGTAGACCTCGGCGTTCACGCCCGACACCCGGCCCTTGAGCTGGGTGACGCGCACCCCGCCGGCCGCGCCCATGCCGGGCCCGGTGGCCGGCCGGAAGGTCTGGCGCACCGGGGGCAGCCGCTTCAGCGCGATGCCTCCGGTGCCGTCGGCGCCGAGGTCGGCCGCCTGTTGCACGTGGTCGCCGGTGCCGAGCAGGTCGGCCCAGTTGTCGTACAGGTTGTTGGCGTTGTTGACCAGTGTGAAGACCAGTGCCACGGCGGTCCCCTGGGCGAACAGCAGCATCAGTGCGCGCGTCGCGGCGCGCAGGACGCGGGGGCCGCGGACGCGCGACCACAGGGCCAGCGGCAGCGCGAGCGCGACGACCGACAGCGCGATCAGCGTGGACAGGAACGGAGTCCCGGTGAGGCTCATGTCTCTTCAGAGGGACGGACGGCCTTCCGGGTTTACGGACGAGTGCGGACACTTACCGAGAAATTGCCCGGGTCTCACTCGCGTCCGAACAGCGCAAAGCTACCGCTTAGTAGTTAGTTCTTGTACTGTTCAGCCATGCCAGAAGCAGCCTCCGCCCCGGCCGTCCGGGCCACGATCGGGGACAGCGAGTTCGACCGCGACACCGCGCTCACCCGACGCGCGCCCGGCGTCTACGACATCGACCTCTCCGCCGGCTGGACGATCATCAGCGCCGTCAACGGCGGCTATCTGCTGGCCGTCCTGGGCCGCGCACTCGGCGACACCCTGCCGCACGCCGACCCCTTCACCATCTCGGCGCACTACCTGACCGCGTCCCAGCCCGGCCCGGCGGTCGTCCGCACGGACGTCGTCCGCACCGGCCGGACCCTGTCGACCGGCCAGGCCTCCCTCTTCCAGTACGACGACGAGGGCCGCGAGGTGGAACGCATCCGCGTCCTGGCCTCCTACGGCAACCTCGACGCCCTTCCCGACGACGTCCGGACGACGGCCGCTCCGCCCGCGATCCCGCCGCTGGAGCACTGCTTCGGCCCGCAGGACGGTCCCGCCCCGGTCTCCGGCAGCTCGGCCATCGCCGACCGGCTGATGCTCAAGCTGGACCCCTCGACCCTGGGCTGGGCCCTCGGCAAGCCCTCCGGCAAGGGCGAGATGCGGGCCTGGTTCGGGCTCGCGGACGGCCGGGACCACGACCCGCTCTCCCTGCTGCTGGCGGTGGACGCCCTGCCGCCCACCGCCTTCGAACTCGGGCTGACGGGCTGGGTGCCCACCGTCGAGCTGACCGTGCACGTCCGCTGCCGCCCGGCGCCGGGTCCGCTGCGCGTGTCGATCACCACCCGCAACCTCGCCGGCGGCTTCCTGGAGGAGGACGCCGAGGTGTGGGACAGCGCCGACCGGCTGGTGGCGCAGTCCCGTCAGCTCGCGCGGGTCAGGCTCGGCTGAGCGGCTCGCGTCCGAGCCAGGCCGCCAGCCTGCCGTAGACGTCGGCGCCCTCGGGGGCCGGCCGGGCCGTGGCGAACGGCGTGTTCTCGTCCCGCTGTTCGTCCGGCAGCATGCGCTGGGCCACGGTCAGCGCGAACGCGGCGAGCTCCGGGTCGAGTTCGCGCGGATGCCCCAGGGCCTCGGACAGGTCCCAGGTGTGGGTCACGGTCTCCAGGACGTAGGCCGACATGGCGGCCCGGCCGGGCATCTCGCCGAACGGCAGGCGCACCACGGCGTCCAGCAGGTCGTCGCCCGCCCAGGCCTTCACGGCCCGGGTCCTTGCCTCGTCGTACGCGGCCGTCCAGCCGTCGTCCGGCACGCCCTCGGCGAACGGCCGTACCGCGACCGCGTCACCGCCCTCGGCGACGACGGCCACCCGGTGGGTCGCGCCGGTGAGATGGCTCAGCAGGGTGCGCACGTCGAACTCGCTGCACGGCGTGGGGCCGTCCAGCTGCTCCGCGCGCACGGACCGGATGAGCTCGGCGGCCTGCTCCGTGGCGCGGGCGAACAGCGGACGGGGATCGTTGGTCATGAAACTCCTCCTGAGTGCGTGGACAGGAGGAGCATGGCCGGAAAACCTGACAGCTGCCGTCAACATTTGCCCGGGCCCTCGCCTGCCACGATGCTGATGCCGTGAAATCCGACCGCCTGCTGTCGATCCTGCTGCTCCTCCAGACCCGCGGCCGGGTCCCCGCCCGCGAACTCGCCGAGCGGCTGGAGGTGTCGGTCCGCACCGTCTACCGCGATGTGGAGTCCCTGTCGGCCGCCGGCGTCCCGGTCTACGCCGAACGCGGCCGGCACGGCGGCATCGAACTGCTCGCCGGGTTCCGTACGGACGTCACGGGCCTGACGGCCGACGAGTCCCGCGCGCTGTTCGTCCTGGCCGCGCAGGGCGCGCACGCCGCGCTCGGCCTGGACGTGGCGTTCGGCTCGGCCCTGCGCAAGGTGATGGCCGCGCTGCCGGCCCCGCACCGCCCGGCCGCCGAGACGGTCTCCCGTCGCATCCTCGTCGACGCCACCCGCTGGCGCGGCAGGCCGCAGCCGGCCGTCGACCTGGAGGTGCTGCGCGACGCGGTCTTCGCCGACCGCAGGCTCCGGCTGCGCTACCGGCACAGCGGAGAGCGCCAGGCGCGGACGTACACCGTCGACCCGTACGGCCTCGTCGCCAAGGCCGGCGTCTGGTACCTGGTCGCCGACCGGCGGGCCGAACCCCGGCTCTTCCGGGCGGACCGGGTGCGCTCCGCCCGTCTCCTCGACGAGCCCGTACGGCGACGCCCGGGCGTCGAACTCGCCGACGCCTGGGAGGGTCTGCGCCGTCAGGTCGAGGAGCGGCCCAGCGGGCTGGACGTCACCGTCCGGGTGCGGCGCGAGCGGCTCGACATGTTCCTGCGGCTGACGGCCTTCCTCCCGGCGCACGTCCTCGAGGACGACGGCGAGAGCGAGTGGGCGACCGTGCGGCTGACGTACGGATTCCTCCCGGAGACCCGCCAACTGCTCGTGTTCGCCGACCAGGTGGAGGTCCTCTCGCCCCCTCAGGTGCGCGAGGAACTGGCCCGGGCGGCCGCCTCCGTCACGGAGCTGTACCAGCGCTCCGGCGAGGCCCCGGGGTGAAACGCCTGGTCGGCGGGGTGTCTTGAGACGCGCTTTGCCCTGCTGACAGGGCGGTCACAGGGCGGTCCCAAGAGAGCCCTAAGCGGCGTTGGTTGAGTGCCCGCCTCAGGACTCCCTCATCTTCCCTGGAGTTGTTTCTCATGATGCGTGCGCGTCTCGTCCCCGCCGTGGCCCTGCTGGCGCTCTCGCCCCTGGCCCTGGTGGCCTGCGGCTCCGGCGACTCCTCGACATCTTCGGGCAGCGGCGGCGGTTCCGGACAACGGCAGGCGTGCCAGGCGCCGTCGGGGGCGCCGAGCGGGGCGCCCTCAGGGGCTCCGTCCGGGGCACCGACGGGTGCTGCTTCCGGTGGCGCCAAGCCGACGGGGGCGCCGTCCGGGGCGCCTTCGGGGATGCCCAGCGGGGCGCCGGGTGGCGGGCAGGGCAGCCAGGGCGGTCCCGGGGGCGGCCGGGGCGGCGGCTGCGGTGCCCCGGGCGATGGGGGCCAGGGCACGGGCGGGCAGGGGCAGCAGGACGGATAGGCGCCCCTGCCGTCGTCCCGCGGCGTCCTGTCGTGCGGTCGGTCCAGCTGCCGTGCGGTCAGTCCAGCCAGTGGTGGCGGCCCAGGCCGATCAGCCGCATCTGCCGGGTCGCCACCTGCGTGACGTGCCGGGTCCGCTCCTCGCGCTCCCGCTCCGGGCCCTCCAGCGCCTCCAGGAAGAGCGACGCGGTGATCAGCATCTGGTCGACGTAGAGGTGCGCGAGCATCAGCAGGTCGTCCTCGGTCCAGCCCGCGGACACCGGGTCCTTGGCCAGCTCGTCCTTGACCTCCTGGGCGAACCGGGCCAGCTGGTCCCGTATGGCCTCCCGGACCGGCTGGACTCCGCCATGTCGTTCACGGGCGATGAACCGGACATGTGCGGGGTACCCGTCGACGTGACGGGCGATCAGCTCGATGGTGCGCGCGATGCGTTCCTCACTGTCGCCCGTCGTGGACACCGTCGTCCGGATCATCGGGTGCAGGCTGCCCAGCGCCTCCTCGACCAGGGCCACGCCCAGATCCGCCGTGGAGCGGAAGTGGCGGTAGAAGGCGGTCGGGGCGACACCGACGGCGCGGGTGACCTCGCGCAGCCCCAGGCTGCTCAGACTCTGCTCCTCCAGCAGCCCGAGGGCCGCGTCCAGGAGCGCCTGCCGGGTCTTCTGCTTCTGGGCCTGCCGGATGCCGAGGGTGTGACTCATACCATGCAGTTAACAACTGTTCTCTGTAATTGGAAAGTCATGAGATAGGCTAGACTGGGAAGTCAGTGAACAACTGTACCCACAACCGTTCACCGAAACCCTGGGGGTTGTTTCCCGTGTTGTTCATCGTCGCCGCACTCCTGCTGCTGGGCTTCGTCCTGGGCACCGTGGCCCATGCGCCGCTCACCTTCTCCGTGGCCACGGGCGTCGTCATCGCCGTCTGGCTCGGCGTCTTCGCGCTCCGCGAGCGCCACGGCCGCCGGCGCCACACGCAGGCCCACTGACGCCGCACCCGCTCACCGCCCACCACCGACCCGACACCGGGAGTCGATCACCATGCAGCTCACCGCTCCGGCCACGCGCCGCACCGGTATCCGCGACACCGACGGCATGGCCGTCGCGTCCTTCATCCTGGGCCTCCTCGGCCTGCTCGTCCTGAACGTCTTCCTCGGCCCGATCGCCATCGTGCTGGCGAGCGTCGCCCTGTGGCGCGGCACCCAGCGCCGTGGCCGCGCGTTGCTGGGTCTGGGGCTCGGCGTCGCCGACCTGCTGGTCCTGGCCGTGTTCGTGCAGGCCGACAGCACGATCTCGTGGAGCTTCTGAGCCGCCGTCGGACCGTCCTGCACCGACGAGCCGCGGCCGGCCCGGGGACGACGGGCCGCAGCCGCGCGGGAAAGCGGTTCACCTCCCTTCAGGTTCGGCCAACCTTGATCTGAGGACCGCCGGAGGGGAGCCGTAGAATCGGGCTCACCATGGCTTACCTCGACCACGCCGCGACCACCCCGATGCTCCCGGAGGCGGCAGAGGCGCTCACCGCCCACCTGGGTGCCACCGGCAACGCGTCCTCCCTCCACGCATCCGGCCGGCAGGCCCGCCGTACCGTCGAGGAGGCCCGCGAGACCCTCGCCGAAGCCCTCGGCGCCCGCCCCAGCGAGGTCGTCTTCACCTCGGGCGGCACGGAGGCCGACAACCTCGCCGTCAAGGGCCTTTACTGGTCACGCCGAGACGCCGACCCGGCCCGCACCCGCGTCCTCGCCAGCCCCGTCGAGCACCACGCGGTCCTCGACGCCGTGCACTGGCTCGGCGAACACGAGGGCGCCACCATCGAGTACCTGCCGGTCGACACCCACGGCCGCGTCCACCCGGACGCCCTGCGCGAGGCGATCGCCCGCAACCCCGGCGACGTGGCACTCGCCACCATCATGTGGGCGAACAACGAGATCGGGACGATCCTGCCGATCCGCGATCTTGCGAACGTAGCCGCCGAGTTCGGTGTCCCGATGCACTCGGACGCCGTCCAGGCCTTCGGCCAGACCCCCGTCGACTTCGCCTCCTCCGGCCTCGCCGCGATGACGGTGTCCGGCCACAAGATCGGCGGGCCGTACGGCATCGGCGCCCTGATCCTCGGCCGTGAACACACCCCCGTCCCCGTCCTGCACGGCGGCGGCCAGGAACGCCACGTCCGCTCCGGCACCCTCGACGTGCCCGCCATCGCCTCCTTCGCCGTCGCCGGGCGGCTGGCCGCCGAGCAGCGCGAGTGGTTCGCCCGCGAGATCGGCGCCCTGCGCGACACCCTCGTCGCCGCCGTCCGCGAGGCCGTGCCGGACGCGATCCTCGGCGGCGACCCGGACCCGGAGGGACGCCTGCCGGCCAACGCGCACTTCACGTTCCCCGGTTGCGAGGGCGACTCCCTGCTGCTCCTGCTCGACGCCCAGGGCATCGAGTGCTCCACCGGCTCCGCCTGCACCGCCGGCGTCGCCCAGCCCAGCCACGTCCTCCTCGCCACCGGCACGGACCCGGACCTGGCCCGCGGCACCCTCCGCTTCTCCCTCGGCCACACCTCCACGGAGGACGACATCGAGGCCCTGGCGAAGGCCATCGGCCCGGCGGTGGAACGGGCGCGGGCGGCGGGGCTGACGTAGTCTCCGCCGTCGCCGCCCTGCTCGACCGGTCAGGCCGGCGACGTCCGCGCCTGGCGCACCAGCCGCATGTACCTGTCCCAGTCCCAGTGCGGCCCGGGGTCCGTGTGGTCCGTGCCCGGGACCTCCACGTGGCCGATGATGTGCTCGCGGTCGACGGGTATGTCGTAGCGCGCGCAGATCCGGGCCGTGAGCCGGGCCGAGGCCTCGTACATCTCGTCCGTGAGGTCCTGCGGGCGGTCCACGAAGCCCTCGTGCTCGATGCCGACACTGCGCTCGTTGTAGTCGCGGTTGCCCGCGTGGTACGCCACGTCCAGCTCGCGGATCATCTGGGCGATGTGCCCGTCCTTACGGACGATGTAGTGCGCGGCCGCCTTGTGCCCCGGGTCCTGGAAGGCCTTCACCGCGCTGTCGAAGCTGCCCTGGGTGACATGGACGACCACCATGTCTATCCCGTAGTCGTCGGGCCGGTCCGCACGGCGCCAGTTCGCGTCCGACGCGGCCAGCCAGCGCGCGCCCGCGTAGTCGACCTCGCCCGCCTTGCGCGGCTTCTCCACGCCCGGCACGCGCCACCACAGCCGGCCCAGCTCGTCACGGGCCAGCACCGCGGAGCCCACGGCGGCCGCCGCCCCGCCGACGATCAGGGCCCGCCGCCCGATGCGCCGGTCCGTGTCCTTGTCTGCTCGTCTCGCCCCCATGTGATCGCCAACGGATACCCGGCGGCCTTGGTTCCCGCGCCCCCTTACCCTGGAAGGGTTATGACTGACACCCCGCAGCGCTCCCGTCCCCTCCGCGTCCTGGCCGCCATGTCCGGCGGAGTCGACTCCGCCGTAGCCGCCGCCCGCGCGGCCGAGGCGGGCCACGACGTGACCGGCGTCCACCTCGCGCTCTCCGCCAACCCCCAGTCCTTCCGGACGGGCGCGCGGGGCTGCTGCACCATCGAGGACTCGCGCGACGCCCGCCGCGCCGCGGACGTCATCGGCATCCCCTTCTACGTGTGGGACCTCGCCGACCGCTTCCGCGAGGACGTCGTCGAGGACTTCGTCGCCGAGTACGAGGCCGGCCGCACCCCCAACCCCTGCCTGCGCTGCAACGAGAAGATCAAGTTCGCGGCGCTGCTGGACAAGGCGCTGGCGCTGGGCTTCGACGCGGTCTGCACAGGCCACTACGCCAAGGTGATCGTCCACGAGGACGGCACCCGCGAGCTGCACCGCGCCTCCGACATGGCCAAGGACCAGAGTTACGTCCTCGGCGTCCTGGACGACAAGCAGCTCGCCCACGCGATGTTCCCGCTCGGGGACACGGTCACCACCAAGGACGAGATCCGCGCGGAGGCCGAGCGCCGGGGCCTGGCGGTGGCCAAGAAGCCCGACTCGCACGACATCTGCTTCATCGCCGACGGCGACACCCAGGGCTTCCTCGCGAACCGGCTCGGCCGCTCCGAGGGCGACATCGTCGACGAGTCCGGCAACCGCCTCGGCACGCACGAGGGCGCGTACGGCTTCACCATCGGCCAGCGCAAGGGCCTGCGCATCGGCACCCCGGCGCCCGACGGCAAGCCGCGCTACGTCCTCGACATCTCCCCGGTCACCAACACGGTCACGGTCGGCCCGGCCGACGCGCTGGACGTCAGCGCCCTGACCGCGATCAAGCCGCGCTGGTGCGGCGTCGCCCCCACCGGCCCGGGCACCTACACGGCCCAGCTCCGCGCCCACGGCGGCGAGACCGAGGTCACCGCCCGGCTGGTCGACGGCCGGCTGGAGGTGTCCTTCGCGGAGCCGGTCCGCGGCGTCGCCCCCGGCCAGGCGATCGTCCTGTACGAGGGCACGCGCGTGGTGGGGTCGGCGACGATCGCGTCGACGACGCGTGCGACGGCGGGCGTCGCCTGACGCTGCGGACCTCAGGGGGCGGTCAGGCCTCCACGCGCGCGTGCCCCCGTCCCTCTCACCCCCGCGAGAAGAACTCCACCAGCACCGGCGCCATCACATTCGGCTCCACCATGTGCGTCTGGCCCTGGAGCGTGCGGTACGACCCGTCGGGGACGGAGTCCGCGATCGCCCGGGCCGCCTCGCGCAGCCAGCCGGGGCTCGCGTCGCCCGCCACCGCCAGGACGGGAACGCCGACCGACGCGAGCCGGTCCCGGGGAACCCGCCCGTCGCGCATGACGGCGTCGTCGTAGGCGAGGCTCGGGGCGATCGCCTCCATGGCGGCCCACATGGGGGACTGGCGGGCGCCCTGGATCACCCCCTCGGCGAGGCCGGTCAGCCGCAGGAACAGCTCGACCGCGTCCCCGCGCCGCCCCTCACCGAGCGCCTGTGTCAGCCGCCGGGTGTACTCCGCGCGCTCCTCGGCACCCTCCTGCGACATCGCGAACGGCGTCTCGTACACCGCGACCCGCCGCACCGGCAGACCGCTCGCCGCCGCCTCCAGGGCCAGCGCCCCGCCCGACGAGATGCCGTACAGAAAAGCCTCGCCGCCCACCGCCTCGATCACCGCCGCCAGGTCCTCGACCTCGCGCTCGACGGCGTACGGCGCCGTGTCCCCGCTGGCACCGCGGCCCCGGCGGTCGTAGACGACGGCCTGAAAACGCTCCGAGAGCGACACGGCGAGCGGCGCCAGGGTGCCGCCCGTCGACATCGCCCCGCTCACCAGGACGACCGAGGGGCCCCGGCCGGTGCTCTCGTACGCGATGCGGGTGCCGTCACGCGAAAGGATCCTGTTGTCCATGTCAGTGCAGACTGCCGCACGGCACGGTGTTCATGGGTGAGGCGGGCCGCGCGTCAGCCGATCACAACACTTCGACTTCGTAGAAGCACAGGTGGTCCTTGATCTCGGCGACGTCCGGCTTCGGCTCCGGATACGCCCAGACGAGGTCCGCGGCGTCCGGCAGCGACCAGTAGGACGCGGTGCCCTTGAACGGGCAGTACGTGCGCGTGGCGGACGGGGTCAGCAGATCGAGGCGGACGTCCTCGGCCGGGATGTAGTAGCGGTCGGGACAGCCCGTCTCGCGCAGGACCAGCGGCCGGTCGCTCTCGGCCAGGACCTGCCCGGCGTGCGCCACGCGCACGGGCCGGTCACTCTTCTCGACGGTGATGCGATGCCCGGTGGTCACGATCGCCCTCCTTGGGTAGCCGACTCCCCGGATACAGCGCACGCTGAAGCGGAGTTCTTCCCTCGCCGCAGGAGGCCACCCATGCGAGCCACGGAACGGGCCCGAAACCGCAGCGCCCTGGTCCACCAGGTCCGGTACGCCCTGCGCCACCCGGAGCGCGTGCCCGCGCACGCCCGGCGCGCGGCGCGGGACGCCTGGCTGCGGCTGCGGTACCGCGACCACATCGCGTACTACCGCGCCGTGATGGCCTCCGACGCGGCGCGCAGCGCGGAGGCGGCGGTGGGACACAACCCCTCGCGCCAGGCGTGGGAGCGGATCGGGCGCATGCAGTTCGACTACCTGGTGGGACACGGCCTCCAGCCGCACCACCGCATGCTGGAGATCGGCTGCGGCAACCTGCGCGCCGGGCGCCTGTTCATCGACCACCTCGACGCCGGGCACTACTACGGCATCGACATCTCGCCGCACATCCTGCTCGCCGCCCAGGACACCCTCGTGGCCGAGGGCCTCCAGTCCAAACTGCCCTACCTGGCGCTCGCCGACGACCTCACCTTCGCCTTCCTGCCCGACGCCTACTTCGACGTCGTCCACGCGCACAGCGTCTTCTCGCACTCGCCGCTGCACGTCATCGAGGAATGCTTCGCCCACGTCGGCCGGATCCTCGCGCCCGGCGGGTTCTTCGACTTCACGTTCGACCGCACCGAGGGCGAGGAGCACCAGGTGCTGCACGAGGACTTCTACTACCGGACGGCGACGCTGACGGCACTCGCCGCCCGGTACGGCCTGGACGCCCGGTTCATGGACGACTGGGAACAACTCCCGCACCGGCAGTCCAAAATGCGGATCACCGCGACGGCGGACCGGGCCCGTACGGTGGCCTCATGAACATCTGTGTCTTCCTCTCCGCCGCCGACCTCGACGAGCGCTACACCACTCCCGCGCGCGGGAGTTCGCCAAGCTGCTGGGCAAGGGCGGCCACACCCTCGTGTGGGGCGGCTCCGACGTCGGTCTCATGAAGGTGGTCGCCGACGGCGTGCAGGAGGCGGGCGGGCGGCTCGTCGGCGTCTCCGTGCAGTTCCTCTCCGCCAAGGCCCGCCCCGGCGTCGACGAGATGGTCGTCGCCCGTGACCTCGCCGAGCGCAAGAAGCTGCTCCTGGAGAAGGCCGACGCCGTGGTGATCATGGTCGGCGGCACCGGCACGCTCGACGAGGCGACGGAGATCCTGGAGCTGAAGAAGCACGGCCACACGGACAAGCCCGTGGTCCTGCTCAACACCGCGGGCTTCTACGACGGCCTGAAGGAGCAGTTCCGCCGCATGGAGGACGAGGGCTTCCTGCCCCGCCCGCTCACCGACCTGGTGTTCTTCGCGGAGGAGCCAGTGGGGGCGCTGGCATACCTGGAGGAGAGCCGGGGCGTGGCGTGAACCCGGGCTGCTGCCCTGGGTGAGGTTCGCGTGATGCGAGCATGGCGGGCATGGCTACTCATGTGATCACCGGAGCCGGTTCCGGCATCGGCGCGGCCGTGGCCCGCCGTCTGCACGCGCGCGGGGACGACCTCGTGCTGCACGCGCGCGACGCGGGCCGCGCGAAGGAGCTGGCGGCCGAGTTCCCCGGGGCGAGGACCCTGGTCGGCGACCTCGCCGACCCCGACAAGCTGTCTTGGGCCTTCTCCCACCAGTCGCTGCCCGACCGCGTGGACTCGCTGCTGCACATCGCCGGGGTCGTCGACCTCGGCCCGGTCGGGGAGCTCACCCCGAAGACCTGGCGCCACCAGCTCAACGTCAACCTCGTCGCCCCGGCCGAGCTGACCCGCCACTTCCTGCCCCAGCTGCGCGCCACCCGGGGCCACGTGGTCTTCGTCAACTCCGGCGCCGGCCTGAACGCCCACGCCGGCTGGTCCGCGTACGCCGCCTCCAAGCACGGTCTGAAGGCCCTCGCCGACTCCCTGCGCCACGAGGAGCACGGCAATGGCGTCCGTGTCACCTCCGTCTATCCCGGCCGCACGGCCGGCCCCATGCAGGCCAAGGTCCACCAGCAGGAGGGCAAGGAGTACGACGCGTCGAAGTGGATCGACCCCGAGTCGGTCGCCACGACGATCCTGATGGCCCTGGACCTGCCGAGGGACGCCGAGGTCAACGACCTGACGGTACGACCGGGGCACTGACCGGCCGGGCCGCTGCGTAGGCTGCTGCGGTGAGCGAAAACAGCCAGTTCAGGTTCGGTGCCGCCACGGGGGTCGGCTCCCTGCCCGGGGGCGACGCCCGAGAGGCCGTCAGAACCGCCACCGGAACCTTCGAGGACTTCCCCTTCCTGCCCGAACTGCCCGCCCGCGGACCCGGCGCGGACATGATCGGGCGGACCGCCGGCCTGCTCGTCGAGCTGTACGCGCGCGTGGAGCCCAGCGGCTGGCGGCTCGGCGACCGCCCGGGGCGGGACACCAAACGGGCCCGTTCCTGGCTCGTCGAGGACCTCGACGCGCTGGAGGAATTCACGCAGGGCTACGAGGGGCCGCTGAAGGTGCAGGCCGTGGGCCCCTGGACCCTCGCCGCCCACCTGGAGATGCGCAACGGCGAGGCCGCCCTCTCCGACCCCGGCGCCTGCCGCGACCTCGCCGCCTCCCTCGCCGAAGGTCTCCGCCAGCACCTCGCCGAGGTGCAGCGGCGGGTCCCCGGCGCGCAGCTCGTCCTCCAGCTCGACGAGCCGTCCCTCACCGCCGTCCTGCGCGGCCAGGTGAAGACCGCGAGCGGGTACCGCACGCACCGGGCCGCCGACCGGCAGGTCGTCGAGCAGACGCTGCGCGACCTCGTCGGGGTGCACACCGGCGGGCCCGTCGTCGTCCACTCCTGTGCCCCCGACGTCCCGTTCGCGCTGCTCCGCCGGGCCGGCGTCGCGGCCGTCTCCTTCGACTTCTCCCTGCTCACCGAGCGTGACGACGACGTGATCGGGGAGGCGGTGGAGGGCGGTACCCGGCTCTTCGCCGGTGTCGTCCCGTCCGCGGAGGGCCCGTTGTCAGACCCTGCCGGTAGCGTCATGGGTGTCAGGACGCTGTGGCGCAGGCTGGGGCTGTCACCGGGGCTTCTCGCGGAGGCGGTCACGGTCACGCCGGCGTGCGGACTCGCGGGGGCCTCCCCGGGGTACGCGCGCACGGCCCTCGCCCACTGCGTCCGGGCGGCGAGATCCCTCGCGGACAACCCAGAGTAACGGGAGGACGACACGGTGGCCGGCGACAAGCAAGCGGAGACGACGACGGTGCCCGCCGAGGCACGGGAGAAGCACGCGCGCCTCGCGGAGCAGATCGAGGAGCACCGCTTCCGCTACTACGTGAAGGACGCTCCCGTCGTCAGTGACGCGGAGTTCGACCAGCTGCTGCGTTCCCTGGAGGCGCTGGAGGAGGAGTTCCCGGAGCTGCGCACCCCGGACTCGCCGACCCAGAAGGTCGCCGGATCGTACGAGACGGAGTTCACGGCGGTCGAGCACCGCCAGCGCATGCTCTCCCTCGACAACACCTTCAACGACGAGGAGATGGCCGCCTGGACGGAGCGCATCGCCAGGGAACTGGGCGAGCAGGACTACCACTTCCTGTGCGAGCTGAAGGTCGACGGCCTCGCCGTGAACCTCACCTACGAGCACGGCCGTCTCACCCGCGCGGCGACCCGCGGCGACGGCCGCACCGGCGAGGACATCACGCCGAACGTCCGGACGATCGCGGAGATCCCGGAGCGTCTCAAGGGCGACTCGGTGCCCGACCTCGTCGAGATCCGCGGCGAGGTCTACTTCCCGATGGAGAAGTTCCAGGAGCTCAACGCCCGTCTGGTCGAGGCCGGTGACAAACCCTTCGCCAACCCGCGCAACGCGGCGGCCGGTTCACTGCGCCAGAAGGACCCCCGCGTCACGGCCACCCGCCCCCTGCACATGGTGGTCCACGGCATCGGCGCCCTGGAGGGCTTCACGGGCCTGACCCGCCTCTCCCAGGCCTACGACCTGCTCAAGACCTGGGGCCTGCCCACCTCCCGGCACAACAAGGTGGTCGACGGCCTCGACGGCGTACGGGAGTTCATCGCCTACTTCGGCGAGAACCGCCACTCCGTGGAGCACGAGATCGACGGCGTGGTCGTCAAGCTCGACGAGATCCCCCTCCAGGGCCGCCTCGGCTCCACCTCGCGCGCCCCGCGCTGGGCGATCGCGTACAAGTACGCGCCGGAGGAGGTCAACACCAAGCTCGTCAACATCCGCGTGGGAGTGGGCCGCACGGGCCGGGTCACGCCGTACGCCCAGGTCGAGCCGGTCACGGTGGCGGGCTCCGAGGTCGAGTTCGCCACGCTGCACAACCAGGACGTGGTCAAGGCCAAGGGCGTCCTCATCGGTGACACGGTGGTGCTGCGCAAGGCCGGTGACGTCATCCCGGAGATCCTCGGGCCGGTCGCCGACCTGCGCGACGGCAGCGAGCGCGAGTTCGTGATGCCGAGCGAATGCCCCGAGTGCGGTACGGCGCTCAGGCCGATGAAGGAGGGCGACGTCGACCTGCGCTGCCCGAACGCCCGCACCTGCCCGGCCCAGTTGCGCGAGCGCCTGTTCTACCTCGCGGGCCGCAAGGCCCTGGACATCGAGCACTTCGGCTACGTCGCCGCCGCCGCCCTCACCAAGCCGCTGGAGCCCGAGGACCCGCCGCTGGTGGACGAGGGCGACCTGTTCGACCTCACCGTCGACCGGCTGCTGCCCATCAAGGCGTACGTCCTCGACCCGGACAGCGGCCTGCCCAAGCGCGACCCGAAGAGCGGCGAGGAGAAGGTCGCCACGATCTTCGCCAACCAGGAGGGCCAGCCCCGCAAGAACGCGCTCGCCATGCTGGAGAACATCGCGGCGGCCAAGCAGCGCCCCCTCGCCCGGATCATCACCGGCCTGTCGATCCGTCACGTCGGGCCGGTCGCGGCCGAGGCGCTGGCCCGCGAGTTCCGCTCGATCGAGCGCATCGACCAGGCCACGGAGGAGGAGCTGGCGGTCACCGAGGGCGTCGGCCCGACCATCGCCGCCTCCCTCAAGCAGTGGTTCGCCGAGGACTGGCACCGCGAGATCATCCGAAAGTGGAAGGCCGCCGGCGTCCGCATGGAGGAGGAGAGCACCGGCGAGGACGAAGGGCCGCGCCCGCTCGAAGGGCTCACAGTCGTCGTCACGGGCACCCTCGAACACTTCACGCGGGACGGCGCCAAGGAGGCGCTGCAGAGCCGCGGAGCGAAGGTGACCGGCTCGGTTTCGAAGAAGACGTCATTCGTCGTCGTGGGTGACAGCCCTGGATCGAAATACGACAAGGCGATGCAGCTGAAGGTCCCGGTCCTGAACGAGGACGGTTTCGGGGTCCTGCTGGAACAAGGACCGGACGCGGCGGCCGAAGTCGCTCTTTCGGCCGAGGAGTAGCGGTTGAAGGCCACCCGTTCGGCGCATACCAGATGCATACGGGTGGCCGGGGCGCATTCGGGCAACCGTCGGCGACCGCTGCCCGTGGAAGCCTTCTGCGGCCT
Source organism: Streptomyces africanus (assembly GCF_030816955.1). Lineage (NCBI taxonomy): Bacteria > Bacillati > Actinomycetota > Actinomycetes > Kitasatosporales > Streptomycetaceae > Streptomyces > Streptomyces africanus. The sequence goes on from NZ_JAUSYP010000001.1 coordinate 6,149,088, forward strand.
ACTGTTGAGATGTGCGCCTGCCGTGCCCAGCTGCGGTCGGGGCATCTTCGTGCTCGCGGAGCACGGGGAAGGGTTTTCCAACGCGGGCCGCCCAAGGGTTGTCGGGCACCGGGCCGCGGGGCGTGGGCACCGCCGGCTGTGAGAGGGACGGGAATGGAACCGACCGAGAGCGCCGTGCCGGGCTCACGGCTGCGCCTGCGCCGCATGGCGGTCGTATGGCGTGCAGTCCGTGGGACGGGCCGGCCGGCGGGGCGTCCGGGCGCGGAAGTGCGCGCCGTCGGACAGTACACCCCGGACGGGCGTGCCGGCGCGGGGCGCGCCGCCGACGGCCCCGGCGCACAGCCGATCACCGAACACACCTCCGGACTGGCCGCCGAGGGCGCGGACGGCGAACGGCACCACTCCTGGCCCGCGCTGCCCGCGGCCGTCGTCGCGGCGGCCGGGTTCGTCCTGGGCGCGGGCTTCTACCGAGCCTTCACCGATGGCCACGCCCTCTTCCCGTCCGGCACGGCCGGCTGGGCGCTGGCCGTGCTGACCGGCGTCATCGTCGGCCACCTCGTCATGCTGGGCCGCTCTCGCTGGTGGGGCGGCACCGGCTCGGGGGCCGCCCTCACGCTCGCCGTGCTGCTGCTCTACGGCTGGGTTCCGGCCGGCATGGTCAGCCTCACGGTCGTCGTGCTCGTCGGGATAGCCCGCCGCAACCGCTGGCGCCAGGGCGTGCTGCACGGCGCCGTCGACCTCCTCGGCATCGGCGCCGGCGCGCTCGTGCTGGGCGTCTTCGGAAGCGTGCCGTCCGTCGAGTCCCCGGCGGAGCCCGCCGCCTGGACACTGACCACCGCACCCCAGGTGGCCCTGGTCGCCATCGCCTACCTGACGGTCAGCCGCGTCCTGCTCTGGTACCTGCACGCCCCGCGCCCGGGCCTGCCCACCGTCGCCCGCACCGCGCTGGTCAGACAGGGCCTCGTCGCGGTCGCGCTGCTGGGGATCGCGCCGCTGGTCTGCGTGGTCGCCGTGGCCAAGCCGATCCTGCTGCCGCTGTTCGCCATCCCCCTCATCGCCCTGGACTCCACCCTGTGGATAGCCCGGGCCCGCGCGGAGGAGCAACTGCGCGACCCGCTGACCGGGCTGCCCAACCGTCAGTGGCTGCTGGAGCGCATCTGGACCGCACTGGACGACGCGGAGCGGATCGACGCCCGCGCCGCGCTGATGCTGATCGACCTCGACAGGTTCCGGTCGGTCAACGACACGCTCGGTCATCTCGCCGGTGACCGGCTGCTGTTGCAGATCGCCGACCGGCTGCGGGTGGCGCTGCCGCGCGGGGCGGAGGCCGCCCGGCTCGGCGGGGACGAGTTCGCCGTCTTACTGCCCGTCGCCGACTCCACGACCTCCGCGACCCGCGTCGCCCGCAACCTCGTCGCCGCGCTCAGCTCCCCGCTCGACCTCGACGGCCTCACCCTCGTGCTGGAGGCCAGCGCCGGAGTCGCCGTCTTCCCCGACCACGCCCTGGACGCCGAAGGGCTGCTGCGGCGGGCGGACGTGGCGATGTACCAGGCGAAGCGGGACCGCACCGGCGTGGAGGTCTACGAGTCCAAGCGCGACTCCAACACCCCCGACCGGCTCGGCCTGCTGGGCGATCTGCGCCGCGCCCTCGACGCCCACGAGGTGCATCTGCACTACCAGCCCAAGGTCCGCTTCGACGGTCAGGTCGCGGGCCTGGAGGCCCTGGTCCGCTGGGTGCACCCCGAGCGGGGCAAGGTGCCGCCGGACGAGTTCATAGCGATCGCCGAGTCCTCGGGCCTGATGCCCCACCTCACCGAGTACGTGCTGGAGACCGCCCTCGGCCAGGTCGCGCGCTGGCGAAGCCAGGGCCTGTTCGTCCCGGTCGCGGTGAACGTCTCCCCGCGCGATGTGCACACCCCCGGCTTCGCCGGCTCCGTCGCCGCCCGGCTGGCCCGGCACGGCGTCCCGGCGGGAGCGCTCCAACTGGAGATCACCGAGCACGTCCTCCTGGAGGACCCGCAGCGTGCCGCCGACACCCTCAACCAGCTGACCGCGCACGGCGTGAAGATGTCCCTCGACGACTTCGGCACGGGCTATTCCTCGCTCGTGCACCTGCGCAAGCTCCCGGTCAGCGAGCTGAAGATCGACCGCTCCTTCGTCGCCCGGCTCGCGGTCGACACCGAGGACGCGGAGATCGTGCGCTGCACGGTCGACCTCGCCCACTCCCTCGGCCTGCTCGTGGTCGCCGAGGGCGTCGAGGACGACGAGACCTGGGAGCGTCTGCGCGACCTCGGCTGCGACGCCGTCCAGGGCTGGCTGGTCGCGGCGGCGATGCCCCCGGAGGAAACCACGGCGTGGCTGCGGGCACGGGGGCCCCGGGGCTGGCAGCGCCCGCGCGCCGCGCTGCCCGCGGCGACGGCCGACGAGTAGGCCTTCGCTGTTGCGCTCGCGCTCGCCCGTGGCGTACTCCCCGGGACGAGCGCTCAGTTCGTGCCCTGGGGCACGAAGTGGCCGATCAGCAGCGCCAGCCGGCGCTCGTGCGCCTCCTCGGGCAGCCGCCCGCTGCGCATCAGGGTCACCAGCCCGTGCAGCCCGGCCCAGTAGGTCTCCGTCAGCAATCCCGTGTCCTCGCCCTCGGCCGCGATCGGCCGGACGGCCTGCAGCAGTTCGCCGAAGGCGTCCTGGAGGGCCGCCGGTGCCTCGGGCGTGGCGAACGGCAGGTCCACGGTGAGCGTGAACATCGCGTCGTAGAGCGCGGGCCGCCGCCGGGCGAAGTCGGTGTACGCCCCGCCCACCGCCGCCAGCGCCTCGCGGGCGCTCCCGGCCGCCGTGCGCGCCGCTCGAAGCTCGTCGGCCAGGTCCGCACAGCCCTGCACCGCCACCGCCGCCATGATCGCGCCCTTGCCCTTGAAGTGGCTGTAGAGGACCGGCTGGCTGTACTCGATCTCGTCGGCGAGCCGGCGCGTGGTCACCGCGTCCCAGCCCTCCGCCTCCGCCAGTTCCCGTGCGGCCGTCACGATCAGCCGCTCGCGTTCCGCTCGTTCGCGCTCCCGGCGCGTCTGGATCGTCATGCCCGAGATCCTAGCACCGCTAGCGTTCCTGTCGGTGCTCTGCTAGCTTCGCTCTTGTCCCTAGCGTCGCTAGAAAACGAGGAGAGACGTGACCGTCACCGCGTACACCCTGGCCGTCGTGCTCAACCTGTTCTGCCTGTTCCTCGGCTACCGGTTCCTGTTCCAGCCGGCCCCGGCGGCCGCGGGCTACGGCGTTCCGGCCGACCCCGGCGGCGATGCCGGCGCCTACCTGGCGATCAAAGGCCTGCGGGACGGCACCTTCGGGCTGGCCGGCCTGGCGGTGCTCGTCTTCGCGGGGGCCCGGCCCGAGGCCTGGTTCATGCTCGCGGTGGCACTCGTGCCGCTCGGCGACACCCTGATCGTGCTGCGCCACGGCGGTGCGAAGGCGGTGGCCTTCGGAATCCACTTCGCCACCGCGGTCGTCGTCCTGATCAGTGCCGGACTGCTCTTCGCCGTCTGAGTGCGCTCACACCGTCATCCGGCGGCTGGATGCGGGAGCTGTACGACGGTCACGTCCTGAGGGGCGAGGCCCGGGAGAACCGGCCGTCACCGACGGCCGGGCCAAACCGTTTCACGGGCACGGCCCCGCGCCCCATAGGATTGGGCCACATCCATTCACTCACCCCAGAGGATCGCTGCATGCCTGGCATCACGCGCGAGGAGGTCGCCCACCTCGCCCGGCTGGCGCGTCTGGAGCTGAAGCCCGAAGAGCTCGACCACTTCGCGGGACAGCTGGACGACATCATCGGCGCGGTGGCCCGCGTCAGCGAGGTCGCCGACCAAGACGTACCGCCGACCTCGCACCCGCTCCCGCTGACCAACGTCATGCGCCCGGACGAGGTCCGTCCCTCGCTCACCCCCGAGCAGGCGCTCTCCGGAGCCCCGGCCCAGGAGCAGCAGCGTTTCAAGGTGCCGCAGATCCTGGGGGAGGAGTAACCCGCCATGACGGACAGCCCCATCATCAAGCTCACGGCCGCCGAGACCGCCGCGAAGATCGCCTCCGGCGAGCTCACGGCCGTCGAGGTCACCGAGGCCCACCTCGCCCGGATCGAGGCCGTCGACGAGAAGGTGCACGCCTTCCTGCACGTCGACCGCGAGGGCGCGCTCGCCCAGGCCCGTGCCGTCGACGAGAAGCGCGCCAAGGGGGAGAAGCTCGGTCCGCTGGCCGGCGTTCCCCTGGCGCTCAAGGACATCTTCACCACCGAGGGGATCCCGACCACCGTCGGTTCGAGGATCCTCGAAGGCTGGATCCCGCCGTACGACGCGACCGTCACGAAGCGGCTCAAGGCCGCCGACGTGGTCATCCTCGGCAAGACCAACATGGACGAGTTCGCCATGGGCTCCTCCACCGAGAACAGCGCCTACGGCCCGACCGGCAACCCCTGGGACCTCACCAAGATCCCCGGCGGCTCCGGCGGCGGTTCCTCCGCCGCGCTCGCCTCCTTCCAGGCCCCGCTCGCCATCGGCACCGACACCGGCGGCTCCATCCGCCAGCCCGCCGCCGTCACGGGCACGGTCGGCGTGAAGCCGACGTACGGCGGGGTGTCGCGGTACGGCATGGTCGCCTTCTCCTCCTCCCTCGACCAGGGCGGCCCCTGCGCCCGCACGGTGCTGGACGCGGCCCTGCTGCACGAGGTGATCGCCGGCCACGACCCGATGGACTCCACCTCGATCGACGCCCCGGTCCCGCCCGTCGTCGAGGCCGCCCGTAACGGCAGCGTCGCCGGGATGCGCGTCGGCGTCGTCCAGCAGTTCCGCGGCGAGGGCTACCAGGCCGGTGTCATCCAGCGGTTCGACGAGTCCGTCGCGCTGCTGAAGGAACTGGGCGCCGAGATCGTCGAGCTGGACTGCCCGTCCTTCGACCTGGCGCTGTCGGCGTACTACCTGATCGCGCCGTCCGAGTGCTCCTCCAACCTCGCCCGCTTCGACGGCCTGCGCTACGGCCTGCGCACCGGCGACGACGGCACGCACTCCGCCGAGGAGGTCACCTCCCTGACCCGCGAGGCCGGCTTCGGCCCCGAGGTCAAGCGCCGCATCATGCTCGGCACGTACGCGCTGTCGAGCGGCTACTACGACGCGTACTACGGCAGCGCCCAGAAGGTCCGCACGCTCATCAAGCAGGACTTCGACAAGGCGTTCGAGCAGGTCGACGTGATCGTCTCCCCGACGACCCCGACCACCGCCTTCCCGATCGGCGAGCGCGCCGACGACCCGATGGCGATGTACCTCGCCGACCTGTGCACCATCCCGACCAACCTGGCGGGCAACGCGGCCATGTCGCTGCCGTGCGGTCTCGCCCCGGAGGACAACCTCCCGGTCGGTCTGCAGATCATCGCCCCGGTCATGAAGGACGACCGTCTTTACAAGGTCGGCGCCGCCGTCGAGGCCGCCTTCGTGGAAAAGTGGGGCCACCCGCTGATCGAGGAGGCTCCGTCGCTGTGAGTGCACTGACCAAGGCCAAGGGCTTCAAGAAGTCCAGGTCCGGCACGTACCTGTCCATGGCCGGGACCGCGTTCGGCGCGATCGGCGTCGCCAAGCGGCTGAAGAAGGCCCGCGCCGAGAAGGACACCCTGGTCCTGATCGACGCCACCGTGTCCGCCGTCGCCATCGTCACCGGCCTCGCGATCCTGTACCGCGAGCTGAAGCGGCTGGGCGACGACGACGTCCTGCTGGGCTGAGAGGGAAGTTTCACCGTGACCACCACGACCGACCTGGTGTCGTACGAGGAAGCACTCGCGTCGTACGACCCCGTCATGGGCCTTGAGGTCCATGTCGAACTCGGCACCAAGACCAAGATGTTCTGCGGTTGTTCGACCGCCCTCGGCCAGGACGCCAACGCGCAGACCTGTCCCGTGTGCCTCGGCCTGCCCGGCGCGCTCCCGGTCGTCAACGCGACCGGCGTCGAGTCCGCGATCAAGATCGGCCTCGCGCTGAACTGCGAGATCGCCGAATGGTGCCGCTTCGCCCGGAAGAACTACTTCTATCCGGACATGCCGAAGAACTTCCAGACCTCCCAGTACGACGAGCCGATCGCCTTCAACGGCTACCTCGACGTACAGCTGGAGGACGGCGAGACCTTCCGCGTGGAGATCGAGCGCGCCCACATGGAGGAGGACACCGGCAAGTCCACGCACGTGGGCGGCGCGACGGGCCGTATCCACGGCGCCTCGCACTCGCTCCTGGACTACAACCGCGCCGGCATCCCGCTCATCGAGATCGTCACCAAGCCGATCGTCGGCGCGGGCGAGCGCGCCCCCGAGGTGGCGAAGGCCTACGTCCGTGAGCTGCGCGAGGTCATCAAGGCGCTCGGTGTCTCCGAGGCCCGGATGGAGATGGGCCAGATGCGCTGCGACGTGAACCTGTCGCTGCGCCCCAACGGCACCGAGAAGTTCGGCACGCGTTCGGAGACGAAGAACGTGAACTCGCTGCGGTCCGTGGAGCGCGCGGCCCGCTTCGAGATCCAGCGGCACGCGGCCGTGCTGAGCAGCGGCGGGACGATCATCCAGGAGACCCGCCACTTCCACGAGGACACGGGGTCCACGACCTCGGGCCGGGTGAAGGAGGAGGCCGAGGACTACCGGTACTTCCCGGAGCCCGACCTCGTCCCGGTGGCCCCGTCCCGTGAGTGGGTCGAGGAGATCCGTTCCGCGCTGCCGGAGCTGCCGCTGGTCCGCCGCAACCGGCTCCGCGAGGAGTGGGGCGTCTCCGCCACCGACATGCAGGCGATCCTCAACGCCGGTGCGCTGGAGCCCATCGTCGCCACCATCGAGGCCGGGGCCGACGCCGCCTCCGCCCGCAAGTGGTGGATGGGCGAGCTGGCCCGCAGCGCCAACGAGTCGGGCAAGGCGCTCGACGAGCTGGCGATCACGCCGCAGCAGGTCGCCCGGGTCACCGAGCTCGTCGCGAAGGGCGACCTGAACGACAAGCTGGCCCGTCAGGTCATCGAAGGCGTCCTCGCGGGCGAAGGCACCCCGGACGAGGTCGTCGACAAGCGCGGTCTGAAGGTCGTCTCCGACGAGGGCGCGCTCACCGCCGCCGTCGACGAGGCCATCGCCGGCAATCCGGCCATCGCGGACAAGATCCGCGGCGGCAAGGTGGCGGCGGCCGGTGCCCTGGTCGGCGCGGTCATGAAGGCCACGCGCGGCCAGGCCGACGCGGCCCGCGTGAAGGAACTGATCCTTCAGAAGTTGGGCGTCAGCGAGGGCTGACCTCCGCGAACCCCACAGGGGGGATGCACCGGTCCCGGTGCATCCCCCCTGCGCCTTTATGCCTCCGGGCGACGGCCGACGACCCGGACGAAGCCCAGCGTGCCGCCCTGGTCCAGGCGCAGCATCTCGGCGCACTGGCCGGCCATCCGGATGTGGAATTCGTCCGTGTGCTCCTCGGCCACGACCTCGCACCAGCGCAGCCAGTCGCGCCAGCCGTCCTCCAGCCAGTCGGCCGTCTCGACCTCCACGGCCCCGCTGCGGGTCCAGTGGCGCCGCCACCAGGCGGCCGTGTGGAAGCACCAGAACCCCGGCTCCCAGTACGGCCTCAGGTGCTCCGGCGGCTCGGCGCCGTCGATCTCCTCGCGCAGCGCCGGTACGACGACCCCGATCCGCCCGCCGGGCTTCAGCAGCCGCGTCAGCTCGGGCAGGTACAGGTCGTTCGTGCCGAAGTACTGGTAGGCGTCGACGGAGACGATCGCGTCGAAGCTGTTCTCGCCGAACGGCAGGTCGTGCGCCTCGGCGAACACGGGCAGGACGCGGTCGGCGACGCCCGCCTCGGCGATGCGCCCGGCGTTCTCGTCGGGCTTGATCCACAGGTCGGCGGCCGTGACCTGGAGGTCGTACTCCCGGGCGAGGAAGATCGACGTCATGGCGCGGCCGCAGCCCAGGTCGAGCACGCGGGAGCCGGGGCTCAGGGTGTCGAGCCCCAGGGCGGGGGCCAGCCACTCCAGCAGCCACAGCGCGTGCGGGCCCATCTGGTTCTCGACGGTCCAGCGGGCGTCGTAGCGGTTGCTGCGCGGGTAGCGGGGGTGGCTGACGCGGTCAGCGAGGGGGTCGTTCGAGGTCCGGGAAGTGATGTCGCGCATCGGTGAACGGGCTCCTTGTGTCCTTGAGGAAGAAGGGGGATGCGTCGGAGCTCGGTCGGACCGTCAAACAATGCACCTGCTTCGGCCGGGCGGCGAGGTGCCGCGGGCATTCCTCGGACCCGCGGACGCTAACAGCCGGCCCCTCGGCCCCGCACCCGGTTTTCCCGCCCGACGCGCTACCGTCTCGGCCATGAGTGGACGCGCTGATTCCGACACCGATCCTGAGATAACGGGCCCGGAGGCAGCCGCCGCGCAGGACACCGAGCCCGATGCCGTGCCGGACGACGATGCGGCAGAGCCGGACGAGGAACCGGACGGGGAGCCGGCCGACGAGCCGGACGACGCCGATGATCCGGTGGAGGGCGCGCGGCGGGCCCGCTGGACGGCGGCGGGCACGGGCGCCGCGCTGACCCTGGCGGGTCTGGCCGCGGCCCTGCTCCGCCTCACCCGCTCCGCACCGGCACTCGTCCCGGCGGCGTACGCCGGCGGCGCGGCCGTCTGCGCGGGCGCCGCCGTGCTGGGCGCCCGCGGACGCACCCGGCGCGCCCTGTGGCTGCTGATCGCCGGCGTGATGGTGATGGCGCTGGGGGACCAGTCTGACTGACCCCGCCCGCTGTGAATAAGCCCACGAAACCGACAAATGATCTCGTACGCCTGTAAGAGTGACTCCGCATTGCTCATGCGTTCTTTGCGGGCTGTTCAGTTCATGGACGACTGCTCCCGGTCAAAGATCCAAAAAAAGTCACCCTGGGAGCACGTTTCGTGGCAGCCCTCGCACGCTGGTGTGTCCAACGCCGTCTGGTCACCGTTCTGCTGTGGCTCCTCGCCTTCGCGGGGGTGGCTGCGGGCGCCGCCGTCGCCGGCTCCGCGTACTCGAACGACTACCAGGTCCCCGGCACCGAGTCGGGCCGCGCCACCCAGCTGCTGCACGAGGGCTTCCCGCGGCTCGGCGGCGACAGCGACACCGTCGTCTGGCACACCACCTCCGGCAGTGTCCGCGCCGCCGACGTCGAGCAGACGATGACCCGCGCCCTGGAACGCGTCGAGAACCTGCCCGGCGTGGCCTTTGTGACCAGCCCCTACGACGGGCCGGGCACGGGACGCGTCAGCGCGGACGGCCGTACGGCGTACGCCACGGTCACCTTCGACGACCAGGCGCAGGACATCAGCCGGACCGAGGCGCAGGCCGTCGTCGACACCGCCAAGAGCGCTCAGACCGACGGGCTCCAGGTGGAGCTGGGCGGCAGCGCCGTCGCGCTCACTCAGTCCTCCGGCGGGCACCTCGCCGAGATCGTCGGCGTGGTCGTCGCCGCGGTCGTGCTGTTCCTGGCCTTCGGCTCGCTCGCCGCCTCACTGCTGCCCATCGCCACGGCCCTGGTCGGCGTCGGCACCGCCTACGCCGGGATCGTGCTGCTCGGGCACGCCATGACCGTCGCCGACTTCGCCCCCATGCTCGGCATGCTGATCGGGCTCGGCGTCGGTATCGACTACGCGCTCTTCATCGTCACGAGACACCGGCGCGGGCTGAAACGCGGGCTGTCCGTCACCGAGGCGGCCACCAACGCCGTCGCGACCACGGGGCGGGCGGTCGTCTTCGCGGGTGCCACCGTTTGCATCGCCCTGCTGGGCATGCTGATCCTGCGGCTGAGCTTCCTCAACGGCGTCGCCGTCGCCGCCAGTCTGACCGTGATCCTCACCGTCGCGGCCTCCGTGACGCTGCTGCCCGCCCTGCTGTCCCTCATCGGCATGCGGGCGCTCAGCCGCCGCGAGCGCCGCCGCCTGGCGGAACACGGGCCCGAACCCGAACTGCCCACCGGCTTCGCCGCCCGCTGGTCGGCGTTCGTCGAGCGCCACCCCAAGGCGCTCGGCGCGGTCGCCCTGGTGGTCATGGCCGTCCTCGCGCTGCCCACGTTCTCCCTGCACCTGGGCACCTCCGACCAGGGCAACGACCCGAAGACATCCACCACCCGGCAGGCCTACGACCTCCTCGCCGACGGCTTCGGCCCCGGCGTCAACGGCCCGCTCACCCTCGTCACGAAGGTCGACGGAGCCGACGACAAGCTCGCCCTGGACAACCTCGACGCCACGCTCCGCACCACCGAGGGCGTCGCCTCGGTGACGCCGGTGACGTTCGGCTCCGGCGGCGACACCGCGTACCTCACCGTCGTACCGGAGTCCTCGCCGCAGTCGAAGCAGACCAGCGACCTCGTCGACCGGCTGCGCGACGAGGTGCTGCCCCGGGCCGAGGCGGGCACCTCGCTCGACACGCAGGTCGGCGGCATGACGGCCGGCTACGACGACTTCGCCGACATCATCGTCTCCAAGCTGCCCGTCTTCGTCGGGGTCGTCATCGGCCTGGGCTGTCTGCTGCTCCTGCTCGCTTTCCGGTCGATCGGCATCCCGCTGAAGGCCGCCGCGATGAACGTCGCCGCCGTGGCCTCCGCCTTCGGGGTGGTCACCGCGATGTTCCAGTGGGGCTGGGGCAGCGAACTGCTCGGCCTCGGCAGCGCGGGGCCCATCGAGCCCTTCCTGCCCGTGATCATGGTCTCGGTGCTCTTCGGCCTCTCCATGGACTACCAGGTCTTCCTGGTGAGCCGGATGTACGAGGAGTGGCTCGAGACCGGCGACAACCGGCGTGCCGTCCGGGTCGGCCTCGCGGAGACCAGCCGGGTGATCAACTCGGCGGCCGTCATCATGATCTCCGTCTTCCTCGCCTTCGTGCTCAGCGGCGACCGCGTGATAGCCATGTTCGGCATCGCCCTGGCCGCCGCCGTCGCCCTGGACGCCTTCGTGCTGCGCACGCTCCTCGTCCCCGCCCTGATGCACCTGCTCGGCGGCGCCAACTGGTGGCTGCCGCGCTGGATGGACAAGCGCCTGCCGCGGATCAGCATCGAACCGCCCGAGTGCCGTGCCGCGCATGAGAGGCTGGCCGCCGCGACGGACGCCGAGGTGGCGGACGTCCTGGCCGAGGAGGAACGGCAGCGGGATGTACGCGATATCCCTGGGTGACGACGCCGAGCTGAGGCCCCTGGAGCCCTGGCACGCCGGGGAGTTCCTGGCGCACCTGGAGCGGGGGCGGGAGTTCATCGGGCGGTACATCCCGTTCGGGACGAATGAGACGGACCTGCTCTCCGCCCGTGCGAAGCTCCAGCTCTACGCCGACATGCGCGCCGCCGACACGGGGTCCCTGCACGGCGTGTGGCTGGAGGGGACGCTGGTGGGCGGGGTGCTGTTCCTGAACTTCGACGCGGCGACCGGAAACTGCGAGGTCGGCTGCTGGCTGGAGCCCGCCGGAACGGGCCGGGGCCTGGTCACACGCGCGATGCGGGTTCTCATCGACTGGGCCGTCGAGGAGCGCGGCATCCACCGGGTCGAGTGGGTCGCCGCCTCCGCCAATCAGCCGAGCCTGAACGTGGCGCGGCGCCTCGGCATGACCCGTGACGGTGTGCGACGCGAGGCGCACCCCTATGGTGGCGTACGGCACGATCTCGAAGTCTGGTCGGTGCTGGCGCCCGAGTGGCGCGCCGCACGCGCGCGTGCCGCTCACGACGATCATTAAGAGACTTCTCAGACAGCGACCCTACGGTGCGACACATGGCAACGAACGCAGTGGACGAGACCGAGGCCACCGAGGCCACGACCGACGAGAAGGCGGTGGACACCACCAAGTCCGACGAGGTGACCCGGACCGAGGTCCCGGCCGAGACCGCCGGCACCAAGGAGGAGGGCGCCTCCGGCGTCGGCCAGGGCGCCGGCGCCGTGGTCTCCGCCGCGCTGGGCGTCGTCTCGCTCACCGGCAGCTGGCTCGGCACGGTGGCTGCCGCACGGCAGAACCTCATCGGCCAGCTGGAGACGGCGCAGAACGCGGGCGTGGCCAAGCAGATCCAGGCGGTCTACGGCGACGCCTGGCAGACCACCGCCCTGTGGGGCGGCCTGTTCGCGGTGACGGCGCTGATCGTCGGCGTCGTCGTACTGGCCCGGCCGGCCTTCGGCACCCCCGGCAGGATCCAGGCCCCCTGGATCAAGTCGGTCGCCTGGGCGGGTGTCGCGCTCGGCGTGATCGGCCTGTTCCTGGCGGTCCTCAAGTACACCGGCATCCTGCTCTCCCTGCCGTCGGCGGGCTGAGTCACCGCAGGTCCTGAGGGGTCTTAGGGAATCCGCGAGCACCTTACGGAGTCCCTGAGGCCCCTCAGCCGTGTCTAAGGCCCCGCGGGCCCCGGAAGATGCGGAACTCTCCCGATGTGGCGGCCCGGCCCGGGAGACGAAGGTGGAGGCATCGCGGAAAGCGAATCCCTTCCGCCCGACCTCTCACCAAGGACACGCCATGTACGAGTACGAGTTCCAGCAGCTGCGCGCCGCCGACCTCATCCGCCGGGCCGACCACGAGCGCCTGGTCCGCGAGGCCGCCCGGGCCCGCCGCGCCGCCCGCCGTCAAGCCGCGGAAGGCTCCGCCGAGCACGAGAGCCATACCCGCCGCTTCCGCCGGCCACGGTCAGCCCGCGCCGCGTGAACACGGGACCGACACCGGCCGCCTCCGCGATCACCCGCACGGAGGCGGCCGCTGATGTGGTGGCCGTCCGTACGGACGGAGGCGCTGATGTGGTGGCCATCGGGACGGAGGAGGCTGCTGATGCGGTGGCCACCGGGGCGGGCGGGGCTGCTGACGTGGTGGCGGTCCGCCGGGAGGCGGCTGCCTATGCCGGGGGCGTCCGGGCGGGGGCGGCGGCCGGTTCCGGGGGCGTCCGGATGGGGGCGACAGCTTGCCCCGGGGGTGTGCGGGCGGAGGTGGCTGCTGATGCGGTGGCCGTCGGGGCGGGCGGGGGTGCTGACGTGGTGGCGGTCCGCCGGGAGGCGGCTGCCTATGCCGGGGGCGTCCGGGCGGGGGCGGCGGCCGGTTCCGGGGGCGTCCGGATGGGGGCGACAGCTTGCCCCGGGGGTGTGCGGGCGGAGGTGGCTGCTGATGCGGTGGCCGTCGGGGCGGGCGGGGGTGCTGACGTGGTGGCGGTCCGCCGGGAGGCGGCTGCCGTCGTTGGGGGCGTCCGGGCGGGGGCGGCGGCCGGTCCCGTGGGTGCCCGGACGGGGGCGACAACGGGGCCCGGGGACGTCCGGACGGCGGCGGCGGTCGGTCCCGCGGGCGTCCGCGGTGCCGGGGCCGGGGGCCGGCGTGGCAAAACCGGTGCCGGGCTGTCGGAGCCGCATGCGATGCTCGGGTCCGTGGAGACCAGGTCCGTCAGCCCCGTGTTCGTCGGCCGGGACGCCGAGTTGGGCTTGCTCGACGAGGTGCTCGCCGGTGCCGCCGCGGGCGACCCCCAGGCGTTGCTCGTCGGCGGCGAGGCCGGAGTCGGCAAGACCCGGCTCGTCGAGGAGTTCGCCGCCGCTGCCCGCAGGCGGGGCGCGGTCGTCGCGCTCGGCGGCTGCGTCGAGATCGGCGCCGACGGGCTGCCGTTCGCGCCGTTCTCCACCGCCCTGCGCGCCCTGCGCCGCGAGCTGCCCGGGCCACTCGCCGCCGCGGCCGCCGGACAGGAGGAGGAGCTGGCCCGGCTGCTCCCCGAGATCGGCACGGCCGCAGCCCGCGAGGCCGCCCGGCACGACGAGGACGGCATGGCCCGCCTCTTCGAACTCACCGCACGCCTGCTGGAGCGCGTCACCGCCGAGCACACCGTCGTCCTCGCCCTGGAGGACCTGCACTGGGCCGACGCCTCCACCCGCCACCTGCTCTCCTACCTCTTCCGCACCCTGCGCACCGGCCGCCTCGTCGTCCTGGCCACCTACCGCTCCGACGACATCCACCGCCGCCACCCGCTCAGGCCCCTGCTCGCCGAACTCGACCGGCTCCGCACCATCCGCCGCATCGAACTCGCCCGGTTCAACCGCGAGGAGGTGTGCCGCCAGGTCGCCGGCATCCTCGCCCAGGAGCCCGACCCGGACCAGATCGACGCGATCTTCGAACGGTCCGACGGCAACGCCTTCTTCGTCGAGGAACTCGCCGTCGCCGCCCACGAGGGCTGCCGCACGGGCCTGACCGACTCCCTGCGCGACCTGCTGCTCGTCCGGGTGGAGGGGCTGCCGGAGACCGCCCAGCAGGTCGCCCGGATCGTCGCCGAGGGCGGCTCCACCGTCGAGTACCGGCTGCTGGCCGCCGTCGCCCGGCTCGCCGAGGACGACCTCATCAAGGCACTGCGGGCCGCCGTGAACGCCAGCATCCTCACCCCCGCGCCCGCCGACGACGGCTACCGCTTCCGCCACTCCCTGGTCCGCGAGGCCGTCAGCGACGACCTGCTCCCCGGTGAGCGCTCCCGCCTCAACCGCCGCTACGCCGAAGCCCTGGAGGCCGACCCGACCCTCGTCCCGGCCGACCAGCACGCGACGCGCCTGGCCAGCTACTGGTACCACGCGCACGACGCGGCCAAGGCCCTGCCCGCCGTCCTCGACGCCGCCGTCGAGGCCCGCCACCGTCACGCCTACGCCGAGCAACTACGGCTGCTGGAACGGGCGATGGAACTGTGGGACACCGCCCCCGAAGCCGTACGCCGGACCCTGCGCCCCGTCGACTACGCCGAGGTCTATCCGCCCTGCGGCCCGGAGGCCACCGCGCTGAGCCACCTCGACCTGCTGGCCGAGGCGGCCGTGGCCGGACGGCTCTGCGGGGAGCGCGAACGCGCCCTGAAGATCACCAAGCGTGCGCTGCGCCAGCTGGACGAGGAGGACGACCCCCTGCGCGCCGCCTGGTTCTGGATCCAGCGCTCCCGGCTGGTGCAGCGGCTCGCCCGCGGTGACGGCTGGAAGGAGATCGCCACCGCGCAGGACCTGGTCCGCGGCCTGCCGCCGTCCGAGGTGCACGCCGAGGTGCTCGCCACGGTCGCCCACTGGTCGATGCTCCACCAGCCGGGCCCGGAGGCCCTGACGGCCGCCGAGCGGGCGGTGGAGTACGCGCGCATGGTGGGCGCCGAGGACATCGAGGCCAACGCCCGGCTCACCCTCGGCGGACTCATGATCGACGCCGGGCAGATCGAGGCCGGGCTGGCCCACATGTACGAGGTCAGGGACGAGGTCGTGGCCCGGGGGCTCCCGGCGGTCGTGGGCCGCAGCCACGTGAACCTGCCCTCCGCCCTGGAAGGCATCGGGCGCTCCGAGGAGGCCGTGGACGTCCTTCACGAGGGCCTGCGCCTCACCGGCAGGATGGGCCTGCGGGATTCCGAGGGCTGGGTCTGGAGCAACCTCGCCGAGTCGCTCATCTCCCTGGGCCGCTGGGACGAGGCCGCCGAGGCGGCCGTCAACGCCCAGCGGCGAGGGCAGACGGCCGCGCCGTACGGGTCGGGCGCCAACAGCCTGGCGTTCCTCGCGCTCGCCCGCGGCCGGGTGCCCGAGGCGGCCCGCCATCTCGCCGACAGCCGCGCCTCCTACGGCCCGCACGACCCCATGCCGCAGCACGACCTCCCGATCGCCTGCCTCACCCTCCAGGTCGCCGTCGCCGAGGGCCGCCTCGCCGACGCCCGCGCCGAACTGGCCCGCACCCTGAAGTCCGGTTTCCCGCCCGGCACCCAGCGCTACGCCTGGCCCCTGCTGCTCGAAGCCGCCGCTGCCGAGGCCGACGCCCGGGCCCTGCCGACCGCGCGGGACGGCCGCGAGGAGACCCTTCAGAGCATCTTCGCGGCCGTCAAACGCCTCACCACGAACGCCCCCGTCTGGCTCGCCCACGAGAAGTGGGTCCGCGCCGAACTCCACCGCGCCGACATCCACCACGCCGAATTCCCTGGCACCGGAAGCCGGAGCGTCCCGGACCTCTGGTCGGAGGTGGTCACCGCCTTCGAACCCCTGGAGCGCCCCTACGACCTCGCCCGCGTCCGGTACCGCCTGGCCGAGTCGCTGCTGACCGGCGGCGGCGAGGCCGACGAGCGCGACCGGGCCACCGAACTGCTCCGCCTCGCCCACGCCGTCGCCCGCCACCTGGGGGCCCGGCCGCTCGCCGAGGCCGCCTCCGCGCTCGCCCGGCGCGCCCGCCTGCCGCTCACGCCCGCCGCGGAACCGGCCCTCGCCCCCATGGACCCCGCCGAGGCCCTGGGCCTCACCAGCAGGGAACGGGACGTGCTGCGCCTGGTCGCCGCCGGTCACACCAACCGCCGGATCGCCGAGGAACTGTTCATCTCCCCGAAGACCGCGAGCGTCCACGTCTCCAACATCCTGGCGAAGCTCGGCGTCTCCGGGCGCGGCGAGGCGGCGGCGGTGGCGCACCGGCTGGGGCTGTTCCCGGCCGAATCCGTCATGCCCGGTCCGGCAGGCTGAGGTATACGCTGTAAAGGACATCGGGGGTGTCGCGGCCCAGGGAGGGCTCCGTGTTCAACATGTTCGAGGAACTGTTCGCACCCGGCCGCAAACACACCCGAGACGAACAGAACCGCTTGGAGCTGACCCGGCAGGACACCGGGGACGCCGATCCCGGACGCGGGCCGATAGACCTGTCGTCCGGAAAGGTCGTCGTACGCCCGCCGCAGGAGCCGGAGGACGAAAACTCCGAAGACTCCGAGGGCTAGGTCACCCGCAGTTCCAGGATCCGGTCGTCCTCGTCCTTGGGACTGCCCCGGCCGTCCGTGTTGCTGGTCACCAGCCACAGCCGGTCGCCGCCCGCCGCGACCACCGTGCGCAGCCGGCCGTACTCGCCCTCCAGGAACGCCTGCGGTTCGGCCGAGGCCTGTGTGCCGTTCAGCGGGATGCGCCACAGCCGCTTGCCGCGCAGGCCCGCCATCCAGACCGACCCCTCGGCGTAGGCGATGCCGCTGGGCGAGGCCTCGGCCGTGGTCCACTGGTCGACCGGGTTGTGGAACCCCGAGTCGCCGGACCTGCCCTCGGCCTCCGGCCAGCCGTAGTTGTCGCCCGGCTTGATCGCGTTGAGCTCGTCCCAGGTGTCCTGGCCGAACTCCGAGGCGAACAGGCGCTGCTTCGCGTCCCAGGCCAGGCCCTGCACATTGCGGTGGCCGTACGAGTACACCGGCGAGTTCCCGAACGGGTTGCCCGGCGCCGGCTCGCCCTCCGGGGTCAGCCGCAGGATCTTGCCGCCCACGGAGTCCTTGTCCTGGGACAGGCCCGTGTCACCGCTCTCGCCCGTGCCGGCGTACAGCATCTTGTCCGGGCCGAACGCGATCCGGCCGCCGTTGTGGATGAAGCCCTTGGGAATGCCCTTGAAGACCGTGTCGGGAGCGCCGAGCTGCTCGCCGGAGGGCTTCTTCTCGTCGTACAGCATGCGGACGATGCGGTTGTCGGAGGCCGAGGTGAAGTACGCGTAGACCATGCGGTCCGAGGCGTAGTCGGGAGACAGGGCGATGCCGAGCAGGCCGCCCTCGCCCGCGGCCGATACCCCCGGCACCTCGCCCAGCTCGGTCTTCCTGCCGGTCTTCTCGTCGACCCGGACGATCGTGCCGTCGTCCCGGGAGGAGACGAGCAGGCCGCCGCCCGGCAGCGGGGCGAGGCCCCAGGGGGAGTCCAGGCCCTCGGCGACGGTGCGCACCACCTTCACCGAGCCCTTGGCGGGCGGTGCCTCCTGCGCGGCCTGTCCCGTCGGTGCGGACGACCCCGGTGCGCTCCGGCTCGGGGAGGCGCTCCCGTCCGTGCCGGACGCACCTCCGCCGTCGGACGAACAGCCGGCCGTCAGCAGGAGCGCGGCGGCGGCCAACACGGTCGGCACGGCTCGACGTTGCACGATCATGGTCCCTTCGACGGGGCAGGTCCTCTCCCTGTCATACACCGCCGGCGCCTCTCAAGTTCCCGATCACGGAACGCGCGGCCCCGAACACGGGGTTTGCCCGAAAACGCCCCCGACGCGGGACGGGGTTCAGTCCCAGGACCCCCGTGCCGGCGGCAGTTCCGCCACCTCGCGCAGATCGTCCGCCGTCAGGCGCAGGGCCGCCGCGGCGGCGTTCTCCGTGACCCAGCGCTCCTGCTTCGTGCCGGGGACCGGGACCACGTGCGGGCCCTGGGCGAGGACCCAGGCGAGGGCGACCTGGGCGGCGGTGACGCGCTCGCCGTGGCGGCGGGCCACCCGGCGCAGGCCCGCGACGATCGGCTGGTTCGCGGCCATCATCTCGGCCGTGAAGCGGGGGTGCCGGGCCCGGAGGTCGTCCACCTCGAAGCCCGCGCCGGGCCGCAGCCGGCCGGTCAGGAAGCCGTTGCCGAGCGGCATCGCCGCCAGGAACCCGATGCCCCGCGTCTCGCACCACGGCAGCAGCGTCTCCAGCGCCTCCGGCGACCACACGGACAGCTCGGCCTCCACCGCGCTCACGGGGAACACCTGCTGCACCCGCTCCAGCTGCCGGATCGTCGCGTCGTGCAGCCGGGCCCCGGAGCGGCGGCCGGCCCGCGCGCCCACCGCGCACAGGCCCAACGCCCGTACCTTCCCGGCCTGGACGAGCTCCGCCATCGCGCCCCAGGTCTCCTCGACGGGCACTTCCGGGTCGGCCCGGTGCAGCTGGTAGAGGTCTATGACGTCCGTCTGGAGACGCCGCAGCGACGCGTCACAGGCCCGTTTCACATACCCGGGGCGGCCGTTGGCGACGATGTGCTGGTCGCCCACGAGCAGACCGACCTTCGTCGACACGAACGCGTCCGTCCGCCGCTCCTTCAACGCCCGCCCCACCAGCAGTTCGTTGGTGAAGGGGCCGTACATGTCGGCCGTGTCGAGCAGGGACGACCCCAGGTCGAGCGCCCGGTGCACCGCCCTGAGCGACTCGTCGCCGCGCCGCCGCGACGCACTGTACGCCCAGCTCATCGGCATGCACCCGAGTCCGACGGCCCCCACCGCGAGCGCCGCCGCGCCGATCGTCCTGCGCTCCACCTGGTCGTGACCCTCCCTGTTCCGGCCACCCCAACCTAACCTCTGCCGTCGCACCGTCCTGACATAGCCTCCTGTGCATGACTGCTGACGTGTGGCTGCCCATCCCGCCGGGCGAGATCGAGGGACTCCCCGAGGGCCTCGCCTACCGCTTCTGGAACGGTGAGGAGGACTTCCCCGCGGACCCGGCGGACTGCGCGTTCTACGTCGTCCCCTACATGAAGCCCAGTCCGCTGTGCGTGCGTCCGATGCCGGAGATGAGCCACGTGCAGGTCGTGCAGACCCTCTCGGCCGGGATCGACCACGTGGAGCCCGGGCTGCGGCACCTGCGTCCGGGCGTGCGGCTGTGCAACGCGCGCGGGGTGCACGAGGCCAGCACCGGAGAGCTCACCCTCGCCCTGATCCTGGCCTCGCTGCGCGGGGTCCCCGACTTCGTCCGCGCGCAGGACCGGGGGGAGTGGCTCGCCGGGTTCCGGCCCGCGCTCGCCGACAAGAACGTCCTCATCGTCGGGTACGGGTCGATCGGCGAGGCCATCGAGGACCGGCTCGTTCCGTTCGAGGTGGCGCGGGTGGCGCGCGTCGCGCGCTCCGAGCGCACCACGGCGCGCGGGCCGGTGCATCCGCTCACCGAACTCCCGGCGCTGCTGCCGGAAGCGGATGTCGTCATCCTGTCCACGCCGCTCACCGAAACCACCCGTGGCCTGGCCGGGGCCGACTTCCTGTCCCGGATGAAGGACGGGGCGCTCCTCGTCAACGTCGCCCGCGGCCCCGTCGTCGACACCAAGGCGCTGCTCGCCGAGCTGGAGACGGGCCGCATCACCGCCGCCCTCGACGTCACCGACCCGGAGCCCCTGCCGCGCGAACATCCCCTGTGGCGTGCGCCGGGGGTACTCATCAGCCCGCACGTCGGCGGTCCCACCTCCGCGTTCCTGCCGCGCGCCAGGCGGCTCCTGGTGGACCAGTTGAACCGTTATGTGAACCGGGAGCCGCTGCGCAACGTGATCCTTACGACGGGTGCATCAACCGACTGATCCGAACCCGAGTACTGTCCGCAATCCTTCGGGCGCGGTGGGTACTCATATAACCGTTGCTCGTTACGCAGAGTAGAGAACCTATGTCCCTGAGTGACGAGACTGGTGTATCGTCCCGACAGGGGCTGCGCCGCGGACCGTTCGGCGCCGGGGACGGACACTTCAGACTGTGAGGGGGGCGACAGGCGATGCACGGCCTATGGACGAGCGATCCGACGAGGCGGGGCTGCCGGCGGCGACCCTGGCGGACGGCCGCGAGCAGACGCGGTCACCACGCCGATCACGGCGGGCACCACACCCACCACAGCGACCATCACGCCGACCAGAGCCATCACCGCCGCAGGCCCGGCAGCCGCAGAAGGCATGCCCAGCCGGTGCACCGGGGCCCGCGGGACCCGGGGGCGGCAGGGACCGGGAGGGTCCGGTGAGCGCGCCGCCGACCCCCGCCCCCACGCTCGACGGAGCGCTGCGGGCACAGCCTCCGTCCCCCGGGGCGCTGCTGCCCCGCACGCCGGCCCCCGGCCCCCGGCCGGGCCCGGCCCTCCAGCTCGTCCTCGCCCTGATCTGCGCGGGATACGCCGTCGGTTCCGCGTTCAGCTGGGGCTCGCGCGAACTGGCCCTGATCATGGGTGACTTCGGACTGAGCGCCGCTGCGGCCACCGCAGCCGTGTCGTGCTTCCTCTACGGCCGCAGCCGCTGCACCCGCTTTCGACCCGCCTGGCTGCTGTTCGGCCTCTCCTCGGCCATGGCGTCCCTGGGCAACCTGATCTGGGGGTGGTACGAGGTCGTCCTCGGACAGCCCGTGCCCAGTCCCAGCTACGCCGACCTGTTCTTCCTCTGCTTCGCGCCGCCCGCGATCGTCGGGCTGCTCGTGCTCGCCAAGCGGCCGGTCACCAAGGCCGGCTGGGTCTGCCTCGGGCTGGACGCCTGGCTGATCGGCGGCTCGCTGCTCACGCTGGCCTGGAGCCTCGCCCTCGCCCAGGCCGCGAAGTCCGAAGGGCCCGGCGTGGCGCACACCGCGCTGTCGCTGGCCTACCCGCTGCTCGACATCGCACTGGTCAGCATGGTCCTCGCGCTGCACTTCAGGCGGTCCGCGGTGAACCGCTCCGCCGTCAACACCGCGATCGGCGCGCTCGCGCTGACCGTGATGTGCGACGCCCTGTTCACCTCACCGCTGATGCACCACGACTACCACTCCGGCCAGCTGCTCGACGCGGGCTGGTTCGCCGGCTCGCTGCTCCTGGCCTACGCCCCGTGGGCCGGGTCCCGCACGCCGGACACCGACCGGCACGGCGCGAACCGGCAGAACACGGCAGGGCACACGCGCGTGGTGCACGAGCACGTACCCGGGCAGCGCAGCGGCCCGCACCACCCTCCGCCCCTGCCCGGAGGCGAGGTCGGCCGGTACCCGGCCGCCCGGCCCATCGCCGGATCCCTCGCCGCGCTCACGCCGTATCTGGCGGCGGCCGTGTGCACCCTGGGAATCCTCTACAACGTCCTCAACGGCCGCAGCGTCGACCGCGTGGTCCTGATCACCGGCGGCACGGTCGTGCTCGCGCTGGTGGTGCGCCAGGGCATCATGCTGCTCGACAACATCACCCTCACCCAGGAACTGGCCCAGAAGGAGAACCACTTCCGCTCCCTGGTGCAGGGCTCCAGCGACGTCATCATGATCGCCGCACCCAGCGGCGTCCTCAGGTACGTCTCCCCGGCCGCCGCCGGTGTCTACGGCCGCCCGGCGGAGGAGCTGGTGGGTACGGAGCTGGCCCATCTCATCCACCCGGAGGACCTCGGCTGCGTCGTGCACGAGGTACGGCGTTTCCTCGCCGCCAATCCGGTCGAGGAACCCACCACGCGCATCGAGTGCCGTTTCCGCTCGGGTGACGGAGGCTGGCTGAACGTCGAGTCGACCGTCAACCGCCATCACGGCGGCCTCATCTTCAACAGCCGGGACGTGACCGAAAGGGTGCGGCTCCAGGCCCAGTTGCAGCACAACGCCGAGCACGACCCGCTCACGGACCTGCCCAACCGCGCCCTGTTCACCAAGCGCGTCCAGCACGCGCTGTCGGGCCGCCGCGCCTCCGACCGGGGCGTGGCCCTGCGGAACACGGCCGTGCTGTTCATCGATCTCGACGGCTTCAAGGCCGTCAACGACACCATCGGGCACCAGGCCGGGGACGAGCTGCTCGTCCAGGCCGCCCGCCGCCTGCAGGACTCCGTCCGGCACGGCGACACCGCCTCCCGGCTGGGCGGCGACGAGTTCGCGGCCCTGATCGTCGGGGACAACACCCGCGACCGCGAGGCCCGGCAGCGGCACATACTGGAGCTCGCCGACCGCCTCAGGACGACGCTGTCCCAGCCGTACGTCATCGACGGCAACGATGTCCGTGTCAACGCCTCCATCGGCGTGGCCTTCGCGGAGGCCGGCCTCGGCGCGGGCGAACTGCTGCGCAACGCCGACCTGGCCATGTACCGCGCCAAGGCCGGCGGCAAGGGCCGCGTCGAGCTGTACAAGCCGCAGATGCAGCAGGACGTCGTGCGCAAGGCGGAGCTGGCCACGCGACTGCGGGCCGCGTTGCACGACGGGGAGTTCGCCCTGCTGCACCAGCCGGTGGTGTGCCTGGAGGACGGCCGGATCGCGTCGGTGTCCGCGCAGGCGCGCTGGTGCTCCTCGCAGGGGGTGCTGTTCACCCCGGCGGAGTTCCTGCGCGTGGCCGAGGACAGCGACAAGACCGCCGAGCTGGGCCGGTGGATGATCGAGGAGGCCGTCGAGCAGGCCGCCGAGCGACACGCGGCCGGGCTGTCCGCGCCGGTCGTCGTCCGGATGAGCGCCCGCCGGCTGCTGGACCGGTCGATGCCGCTCGGCACCATCGAGGCGCTGCTCACGCGGCACAGGCTGCCGTCCGGGTCGCTGATCATCGAGCTGTCCGACGCCGACCCCAGGGTCGGCCTGGACGAGCTGGAGCGGCGGCTGGGTGCCCTCAGGCGGGTCGGGGTCCGGATCGCGCTCGACGGGTTCGGCAGCGGCTACGGGGCGATCACGGCCCTGCGGCGGCTGCCCGTCGACGTGCTGAAGCTCGACCGCAGTCTGGTCGAGGGCGTCGTCGAGTCGGCCCGCCTGTACAAGATCACCAGTGGGCTGCTGCGCATCGCCGGCGACCTCGGGCTGAAGTCCGTGGCCGACGGGGTCGACCTGCCCGAGCAGGTCGTCGCCCTGCGCGCGATGGGCTGTACGCACGGGCAGGGCATGGCGTTCTCCGGGCCGCTCGACGAGCACCGGCTGCGCCGGGCGCTCGCTTCCGGCCGTTATCCGGTGCCGCACGGACCGGCCGAACCGGCGTTCGCGGGCGGTGCTCCGCGGGTGTACAGCTCGGGTGTGTCCGCCGTCATCGGAGGCGGTACGGCCCTCCGCTCACATAATGAGACTCCCGTCCCACCCACTTGACAGTGAGTGCGTGCCGGGGGGAGGGTCTGTGCCATGCGCACCCGAATTCTCGTACTTGGACAGCGCGTCGGCTGACGCTGAGCCTCGACCGCTCAGCGACCCCACCCGGCGCGCTCCCCTCGCTTGCCTTACGGCACGAGGGGTTTTTTGTTGCACGGGCACCTTCCGTGCAGCAGTCGAAAACCGCAGAAACTTCGCAAAAAGCCCTCAGCATCTGAGAAGAGAATGCCGATGACCGAGCAGGCCACCGGGGCCCATCACCCGCAGCCCCGGCCCCGATCCGGAGGACAGCACTCCGCCCCCGAGCAGGTGACGGGCGCGCAGTCCCTCATCCGCTCCCTCGAGGAGGTCGGCGCCGACACGGTATTCGGCATTCCCGGCGGTGCGATCCTCCCGGCCTACGACCCGCTGATGGACTCCACCAGGGTGCGCCACGTCCTGGTCCGCCACGAGCAGGGCGCCGGTCACGCGGCCGAGGGCTACGCGCTGGCCACCGGCAAGGTCGGCGTCTGCATGGCGACGTCCGGACCGGGCGCCACCAACCTGGTCACGCCGATCGCCAACGCCCACATGGACTCGGTGCCGCTGGTCGCGATCACCGGCCAGGTCGCCTCCGCCTCGATCGGCACGGACGCCTTCCAGGAGGCGGACATCGTCGGCATCACCATGCCGATCACCAAGCACAACTTCCTCGTCACCAAGGCCGAGGACATCCCCCGGGTCATCGCCCAGGCGTTCCACATCGCCTCCACCGGCCGCCCGGGCCCGGTCCTGGTCGACATCGCCAAGGACGCCCTCCAGGCGAAGACCACGTTCTCCTGGCCGCCGACCATGGACCTGCCCGGCTACCGGCCCGTCACCAAGCCGCACGCCAAGCAGATCCGCGAGGCCGCCAAGCTCATCACCCAGGCCCGCCGGCCCGTGCTGTACGTCGGCGGCGGCGTGCTCAAGGCCAAGGCCACTGCCGAGCTGAAGGTCCTCGCCGAGCTCACCGGCGCGCCCGTCACCACCACCCTGATGGCGCTCGGCGCGTTCCCCGACGACCACCCGCAGCACCTGGGCATGCCCGGCATGCACGGCTCCGTGGCCGCCGTCACCGCCCTGCAGAAGGCCGACCTGATCGTCGCCCTCGGCGCCCGCTTCGACGACCGCGTCACCGGCAAGCTGGACAGCTTCGCGCCCTTCGCCAAGATCGTCCACGCGGACATCGACCCGGCCGAGATCGGCAAGAACCGCGTCGCCGACGTGCCGATCGTCGGTGATGCCCGCGAGGTCATCGCCGACCTGATCCAGGCCGTGCAGAAGGAGCACAGCGAGGGCCACCAGGGCGACTACAGCATGTGGTGGAACGATCTGAACCGCTGGCGCGAGACCTACCCGCTCGGCTACGACCAGCCCGGCGACGGCTCGCTCTCCCCGCAGCAGGTCATCGAGCGCATCGGGCAGCTCGCCCCCGAGGGCACGATCTTCGCGGCGGGCGTCGGCCAGCACCAGATGTGGGCCGCCCACTTCATCGAGTACGACAAGCCGGGCACCTGGCTGAACTCCGGCGGCGCCGGAACCATGGGCTACGCCGTCCCGGCCGCCATGGGCGCCAAGGCCGGAGCCCCCGAGCGGGCCGTCTGGGCGATCGACGGCGACGGCTGCTTCCAGATGACCAACCAGGAGCTCACCACCTGCGCCCTGAACAACATCCCGATCAAGGTCGCCGTCATCAACAACGGCGCCCTCGGGATGGTCCGCCAGTGGCAGACGCTCTTCTACAACCAGCGGTACTCCAACACCGTGCTGCACTCCGGCCCGGACGACGTCAATCCGCAGGCCCGCGGCACCCGCGTCCCCGACTTCGTGAAGCTGTCGGAGGCCATGGGCTGCTACGCCATCCGCTGCGAGAACCCGGACGACCTCGACAAGGTGATCGAGGAGGCGAACTCGATCAACGACCGCCCGGTCGTCGTCGACTTCATCGTCCACGAGGACGCGATGGTCTGGCCGATGGTCGCCGCCGGCACCTCCAACGACGAGATCATGGCCGCACGGGACGTCCGCCCCGACTTCGGCGACAACGAAGACGACTGAGCGAGAGAGACCGAAGAGATCATGTCCAAGCACACGCTCTCCGTCCTGGTGGAGAACACCCCCGGCATCCTCGCCCGGATCGCCGCGCTGTTCTCCCGCCGCGGCTTCAACATCGACTCGCTCGCCGTCGGCGTCACCGAGCACCCCGACATCTCCCGGATCACCATCGTCGTGGGGGTGGAGGACCTGCCGCTGGAGCAGGTGACCAAGCAGCTCAACAAGCTCGTCAATGTGCTGAAGATCGTCGAGCTGGAGCCGTCGCAGGCGGTGCAGCGCGAACTCGTCCTGGTGAAGGTCCGCGCCGACAACGAGACACGCTCCCAGATCGTCGAGATCGTCCAGCTGTTCCGCGCCAAGACCGTCGACGTCTCCCCGGAGGCCGTCACCATCGAGGCCACCGGATCCGGCGAGAAGCTGTCCGCCATGCTCAAGATGCTGGAACCGTACGGCATCAAGGAGCTCGTCCAGTCGGGCACGATCGCGATCGGCCGCGGTGCCCGTTCCATCACGGACCGGTCGCTGCGCGCGCTGGACCGGTCGGCGTAAGACCTGAAACGGGCGGTCGGCGCGCCGTCGGCCGCCCGTATTCCGAGACCCTCAGACTTCCCTTCCGCCCCCCGTCATACGGTGGGACGCAACACCTGCACTCCCGAGGAGAGAACCCAAAGTGGCCGAGCTGTTCTACGACGCCGACGCCGACCTGTCCATCATCCAGGGCCGCAAGGTCGCGGTCATCGGGTACGGCAGCCAGGGCCACGCCCACGCGCTGTCGCTCCGTGACTCGGGTGTCGACGTCCGCGTCGGTCTGCACGAGGGCTCCAAGTCCAAGGCCAAGGCCGAGGAGCAGGGCCTGCGCGTGGTGACGCCGTCGGAGGCCGCCGCCGAGGCCGACGTCATCATGATCCTCGTCCCGGACCCGATCCAGGCCCAGGTCTACGAGGAGCACATCGCCCCCAACCTGAACGACGGCGACGCGCTGTTCTTCGGCCACGGCCTGAACATCCGCTACGGCTTCATCAAGCCCCCGGCCGGTGTGGACGTCTGCATGGTCGCCCCGAAGGGCCCGGGCCACCTGGTCCGCCGTCAGTACGAGGAGGGCCGCGGCGTTCCCTGCATCGCCGCCGTCGAGCAGGACGCCACGGGCAACGCCTTCGCGCTGGCCCTGTCGTACGCCAAGGGCATCGGCGGCACCCGCGCCGGCGTCATCAAGACGACCTTCACCGAGGAGACCGAGACCGACCTGTTCGGTGAGCAGGCCGTCCTCTGCGGTGGTACGGCCGCGCTGGTGAAGGCGGGCTTCGAGACGCTGACCGAGGCCGGCTACCAGCCGGAGATCGCGTACTTCGAGTGCCTGCACGAGCTGAAGCTGATCGTGGACCTCATGTACGAGGGCGGCCTGGAGAAGATGCGCTGGTCGATCTCCGAGACCGCCGAGTGGGGCGACTACGTCACCGGCCCGCGCATCATCACGGACGCCACCAAGGCCGAGATGAAGAAGGTCCTCGCCGAGATCCAGGACGGCACGTTCGCCCAGGCCTGGATGGACGAGTACCACGGCGGTCTGAAGAAGTACAACGAGTACAAGACCCAGGACTCCGAGCACCTGCTGGAGACCACCGGCAAGGAGCTGCGCAAGCTCATGAGCTGGGTCGACGAGGAGGCGTAAGCCTCACGGCCGGGGGGCCGGAGCGACAGGCCCCGGCCCCTTCGGCTGACCCGGGGTAACGTCGGAAGTGCGGCGTTGTCCATCCCGTCCGGCCACGGACGGGTGATCCTTCCGCAGCGGCGTAAGACGACGCCCTCGGCGCCACTAGACTGCTGCACTACATACGCGTCAGGCCCACAGCGTCGTGCGTCTTCCACGCGGCTAGCCCCCTCCACCGCCTGCGGCCGTCGGGACGGCCGTCCGCAGCACTGGACTTGTGAGGACTCACGTGAGCTCGAAACCCGTCGTACTCATCGCTGAAGAGCTGTCGCCCGCCACCGTCGACGCGCTTGGCCCGGATTTCGAGATCCGGCAGTGCAACGGGGCGGACCGAGCCGAGCTGCTCCCGGCCATCGCCGAGGTGGACGCGATCCTGATCCGCTCGGCGACCAAGGTCGACGCCGAGGCGATCGCCGCCGCAAACAAGCTCAAGGTCGTCGCGCGAGCCGGCGTCGGCCTGGACAATGTGGACGTCTCCGCCGCCACCAAGGCCGGCGTGATGGTCGTCAACGCCCCCACCTCGAACATCGTGACCGCCGCCGAGCTGGCCTGCGGTCTCCTCGTCGCCACTGCCCGCCACATTCCGCAGGCCAACGCCGCGCTGAAGAACGGCGAGTGGAAGCGCAGCAAGTACACGGGCGTGGAGCTCGCCGAGAAGACCCTCGGTGTCGTGGGTCTGGGCCGGATCGGTGCGCTGGTCGCCCAGCGCATGTCCGGCTTCGGCATGAAGGTCGTCGCCTACGACCCCTACATCCAGCCCGCCCGCGCCGCCCAGATGGGCGTCAAGGTGCTGTCCCTGGACGAGCTGCTCGAGGTCTCCGACTTCATCACCGTCCACCTGCCCAAGACCCCCGAGACCGTCGGTCTCATCGGCGACGAGGCGCTGCGCAAGGTCAAGCCGAGCGTGCGGATCGTCAACGCCGCGCGCGGCGGGATCGTCGACGAGGAGGCGCTGTACTCCGCCCTCAAGGAGGGCCGGGTCGCCGGTGCCGGTCTCGACGTGTACGCCAAGGAGCCCTGCACGGACTCCCCGCTCTTCGAGTTCGACCAGGTCGTCGCCACCCCGCACCTCGGTGCCTCCACCGACGAGGCCCAGGAGAAGGCCGGTATCGCCGTCGCCCGCTCGGTGCGCCTCGCCCTCGCCGGTGAGCTCGTGCCCGACGCGGTGAACGTCCAGGGCGGCGTCATCGCCGAGGACGTCAAGCCGGGCCTGCCCCTCGCCGAGCGCCTCGGCCGTATCTTCACCGCGCTCGCCGGTGAGGTCGCGGTCCGCCTCGACGTCGAGGTGTACGGCGAGATCACCCAGCACGACGTGAAGGTGCTGGAGCTGTCCGCTCTCAAGGGTGTCTTCGAGGACGTCGTCGCCGAGACGGTGTCGTACGTCAACGCCCCGCTGTTCGCCCAGGAGCGCGGCGTCGAGGTGCGGCTGACCACCAGCTCGGAGGCGACCGAGCACCGCAACGTCGTCACCGTGCGCGGCACCCTCGCCGACGGCGAGGAGGTGTCGGTCTCCGGCACGCTCGCCGGCCCCAAGCACCTCCAGAAGATCGTCGCCGTCGGCGAGTACGACGTCGACCTCGCGCTCGCCGAGCACATGGTCGTCCTGAAGTACGAGGACCGACCGGGTGTCGTCGGCACGGTGGGCCGCATCCTCGGCGAGGCGGGCATCAACATCGCCGGTATGCAGGTGTCGCGGGCCGTGGCCGGCGGCGAGGCGCTGGCGGTGCTGACCGTGGACGACACGGTGACCTCCGGTGTGCTGGCCGAGGTCGCGGCCGAGATCGGTGCGACCTCGGCTCGTTCGGTGAACCTGGTCTGATGCGTCCCGGGGGCTGACGCCCCCGGACCCCCGTTCGCCCCCGAACGGGTTCGACTTCACACGCCGGACGGGCTGAGTTGATCAGCTCGTCCGGCGTTTTCCCGTACCCGGACCCGCCGCAGTGTCACCGTCGCCGCTGCCGCCGCCCCGACCAGCAGCACCGCGCCCGTGACCGCCGCCGCGTGCATCCCGCTGGTGAAGGCCTCGCGTGCCGCGGTCGCCAGGGCGTCCCCCGCGCGCCCCGGAAGCCGGTCGGCGACGGCCAGGGCGCCGCCCAGGGTCTCGCGGGCCGGAGCGGGCGCCGAGGCCGGGATTTCACGGCGGTAGACGGCCGTGCCGATGGAGCCGAGGAACGCCATGCTCAGCGCGCCGCCGAACTCCGTGCCGGTCTCCAGCAGCGACGAGGCCGCGCCCGCCTTCTCCACCGGGGCGGCGCTCAGGGCCAGGTCCGCCACCTGGGACATGACGGCGACGACACCGCAGGCCAGGACGGCGCACGCGGCCAGCAGCAGCCACAGGGAGTCCGTGCCGGTCAGGGCCAGCAGTACGTAGCCGCCCGCGGTGACCGCGAAGCCTGTGCCGACGACGTACGCGCGGGGCACGCCCCGCTGCACGAGCTGGGCGCTGACCGGGGCCGCCAGCCCGATGGGCACCGACGGCAGCAGGCTCCACAGCGCCGCTTCGAGAGGGCTCTTGTCCAGGACCGACTGGATGTACTGGGTCGTGAAGTAGGCCGAGCCCATCATCCCGAACGCGGCGACGAGGTTGAGGACGACGGCCGGGGTGAAGCCGCGGCCCCGGAACAGTGCCGGCGAGATCAGCGGGGACTCCGCCGTGCGCTGGCGGTGGACGAACAGGGCGGCGAAGAGCAGGCCGACCGTCACCGACATCACGTACCGCACGTTCCAGCCCTGCGACGCGAGCTCCTTCAGGCCGTAGATCACGGGGAGCACCGCCGCCATCGACAGGGGAACACTCAGCCAGTCGAAGCGGCCCGGGCGCGGGCTTTTCGACTCGGGCAGCAGGACGGGCCCCAGGACCAGGAGCAGCACCATCGCGGGCAGGTTGACCAGGAAGACCGAGCCCCACCAGAAGTGCTCGACGAGCACCCCGCTCAGCACCGAGCCGAGCGCGATGCCGGCCGTCATCACACCCGACCACACACCGATCGCCTTGGTGCGCTGCGCGGGGTCGGTGAACATCGTGCGCACCAGCGCCATCGTCGACGGCATCAGCGTCGCACCGCCGATACCGAGGACCGCGCGGGCGGCGATCAGGGTCTCGGCGCTGTTCGCGTAGGCCGCGACCAGGGAGGCCGTGCCGAAGGCGGCGGCGCCGAACAGCAGGAGCCTGCGGCGGCCGATGCGGTCGCCCAGCGAGCCCATCGTCATCAGCAGGCCGGCCAGGACGAAGCCGTAGATGTCGAAGATCCACAGCTGTTGGGTGCCGCTCGGCTCCAGGTCGGCGCTGATCGCGGGGATCGCGAAGTAGAGGACGGAGACGTCCATCGAGACCAGCAGCAACGGCAGCATCAGCACGCCGAGCGCCGTCCATTCGCGGCGGCCGGCGCGGGCCGGCGGGGTGGGGTTCGTCGTCATGGGGCAGGACTGTACGGGCGTCTTAAACGCTTGTCTAGTACGGCTGTTTAAGACGGACGTCTGGATGTCGGAGTAGGGTGACGAGTCATGGGACACCGTGAGGATCTGCTCGAAGGCGCCAAGCGCTGCCTGTTGCAGAAGGGGTTCGCGCGTACGACGGCGCGCGACATCGTGAAGGAGTCGGGCACCAACCTGGCGTCGATCGGCTACCACTACGGGTCGAAGGACGCGTTGCTGGCGCAGGCGTACGTGTCACTGGTCGAGGGAATGGGCGACGCCTTCGACGGGAACGGGAACGCCGCGAGCGTCACCGAGCCCGGCTCCCTCGAACGGTTCCGGGGCGTATGGTCGAACATCATCGGCACCATGCGGGATCCGGGTTCGATCTGGCACCTCAGCATGGAGATCCTGGTCATGGGCGACGAGATGCCCGAGGTGCGCGATCACCTGGCGCTGGCCCAGCGGGAGGCCGCGCGCGGACTCGTCCCGCTGCTCATGGGCGGCCGGGAGGAGGACGTCTCGGACGAGACCGTGGACACCCTCGGCATGTTCTACGTGACCCTGATGACCGGCCTCATCGCGCAGTGGACCTTCGATCCGAAGACCGCGCCCGATGCCGAGCAACTGGCCGAGGGTCTGCGTCAGGTCATCGCCGGAGTCACGAAGCGCTGATCCGCCCCTCGCGCATCTCGACGACCCGGTCCGCGAAGTGCCGTACGACCGCCCGGTCGTGGCAGATGAACAGGTAGCCCAGACCCAGGTCGTCCTGGAGGCCGGCGAGCAGGTTCAGCACGCCCGCGCGTACCGACGGGTCGAGTGACGACACCGGCTCGTCGAGCACCAGCAGCCGCGGTTCGGACGCCAGGGCGCGGGCGATGCCGGCGCGCTGGCACTGGCCGCCGGACAGTTCGTGCGGCCGGCGGTCGCCGTACGCCGGGTCGAGGCCGACCCGGTCGAGGAGTTCGGCGACCCGGGCCGGGCCGGCGGCGGGATCCCAGCGCCCCTGGACCCTCAGCGGTTCGGCGATGGCGTCGCGGATGCGGTGGCGGGGGCTCAGCGAGCCGTACGGGTCCTGGAAGACGGGCTGCATACGGGGCCGCAGCGGACGCAGCTCGCGTTCGGTGAGGGACGTCAACTCCCGCCCATCGAAGCGGACTTCACCGCCGGCCGGGCGGCGCAGCTGCAGCACCGCCAGGGCCGTGGAGGACTTGCCGCAGCCGGACGGGCCGTTCAGGGCGAGGGTCTCGCCGGCGGCCACGGCGAAGGAGACGCCGTCCACGGCGGTGACCGGGCCGTAGCGGACGACCAGGTCGCGGACGTCGAGCAGGGGATCGGTCATGCGGGCTGCCCCTCCTTCAGGAACAACTCTGTGGCCGGGTGGGGGAGTTCCTCCCAGCGATGGCAGGCGACCAGGCGTCCGGACACCTGCCGGGGATCCGGCTCGTCCGTGTGGCAGGGGTCCGCCGCGAGCGGGCAGCGTGGGGCGAAGGCGCAGCCCGGCGGGAGCGTGCCCGGGGCGGGCGGGGTGCCGCGCAGGGCCGGGAGACGGCGGCCCGGGGGCGCGTGCTGCGGGAGCGACGCCAGCAGGCCGGCCGTGTAGGGGGCGCGGGGACGGGCCAGCACCTCGCCCGCCGGGCCGAGTTCGGTGAGGCGCCCGGCGTACATGACCAGCACCCGGTCCGCATGACCCGCCACGGCGTCCATGTCGTGCGTGACCAGGACGAGCGCGGCGCCGACCGCCTCCCGCTGCTGGGCGAGCAGCCGCAGCACCTGGTCGCGGCGCTCCTCGTCGAGGGCGGTGGTGGGTTCGTCGGCGACCACGACGTCCGGTTCGTTGATCGTGGCCATGGCGATCACCGCGCGCTGCCGCATCCCGCCGGAGTACTCGTGCGGATACGCACGCGCCCTGCGTGCCGCGTCCGGGATGCCGACGCGGTCCAGGGCCGCGACCGCCCGGGCCCGGGCCTCCTTGCGGGAGACCCGGGCCACCGACCGTACGGCCGCGGCGAGTTGGTCGCCCACCGGGTGCACGGGGGACAGGGCCGACAGGGCGTCCTGCGGGACCAGGGAGATGCGCCGGCCCCGGTGGGCCGAGAGGTCCGGGCCGATCGTCCCGCTCGTCGTCGCGCCGCGCGGCAGCATGCCGAGGAGCGCGCGGGCCGTCAGGGACTTGCCCGCTCCCGACTCGCCGACGATCGCCAGCACTTCGCGAGGCCGGACGTCGAAGGACAGGCCGCGCACGGCCTCGACCCCGTCGAAGGCGATCCGCAACTCACGCACCGACAGCAGTGGTTCAGACTCCAACGGGGGCCTCCTTCTGGGCTGGAGCCGGGGTGGCGCGCCGTATCCTCCGGCCCCGTGTGAGTGCCGCTCCCGACACCGCGAGTCCCGCCAGCAGGGCCAGCGCCACCGCCGGGGCGAGGGCCGCCCACGGGGCGCGTTCCACGTAGGCGCGGGATTCGTCGAGCAGCAGGCCCCACTCGGGGGCGGGCGGCTGGGCGCCCAGCCCCAGGAAGCCCAGCGAGGCCAGGGCCAGGGCGATGCCCGGCAGGCGCAGCACGGCATGGCGGGCGACCGGGGCGGCCACCGACGGCAGGACGTGCCGTGTGAGGATCCACAACGGGCTCGCCCCGATGGCCCGTTGGGCGGTCAGGAACGCCGACGCGCGCACCTCCTGCACCAGCGCCGCCGCGTGCGCGGACAGGGCGGGCCAGGAGATCAGCGCGACCGCGAGGGCCGCGCCGCCGGTGCCCGGGCCGACGGCCGCCGCGACCAGGATGCCGACGATCACCGGAGGCAGGGCGTTGGCGATGTCCGACGCGCCCTCCGCGATCCGGGGCAGGAAGCCCAGGGCGAGCGCGACCAGCAGGCTCAGCAGGCAGACGGCCGCGGCCGTGCCGACCGTGGACGCGGCGCCGTGGCCGAGGCGCGCGAGCACGTCACGGCCGAGGCCGTCGGTGCCGAGCGGGTGGGTCAGGGAGGGCGCGGCCAGCCGGGCCGTGGTGTCGACGGTGTACGGGTCGCGCAGCAGGCCCCAGCCGATGGTCACGGCGAGGACGGTGAACAGCGACAGCGGGATCGCGGGATGGGCGCGCACCGGCCGTGCCGGGGGCAGCGCCAGCGAGGCGTCCCGCAGGGCCGGGCCCAGCAGCCGCCGCCGGGCGAGAGCCGCCAGCGCGCCCGTGACCAGGCCGAGCGCGAGCAGCGCGAGCACCGCGCCCTGGAGCAGCGGCAGGTCCTGTGACTTCGCCGCGCCGAGCGCGGTACGGCCGATGCCCGGCACGGCGAAGACCGTCTCCACGGCGACCGCGCCCCCGGTGAGCCCCACGGCGACCATCCCGAACTGCGGGACCAGCGGCGGCAGGACGCGGCGCAGCGCCGCCCCCGCGATCCGCGCCCGGCTCACCCCGGCGCCCCGCCACAGCTCCACCCACCGCTCGTCGAGCACGGCGGGCAGCGCGTCCGCGACCAGACGGCCGAGCAGGCCGCCGCCGGGGACGCCGAGGGCCACGGCGGGCAGGACCATGTTCTCCGGCCCCACCCAGCCCGACGTCGGCAGCCACCCCAGCCACACCCCGAACACCAGCAGCACGACCGTGGCCAGCAGGAACTCGGGTACGGCGACCAGCATCGCGGCCCACGCCCCGGCCGAGGACCGGTCCCGCACCAGCACCGGCGCGACCAGCGTGCACGCCACCATCAGCGCCAGGCCGAGCGAGGCGCCCATCAGCGCCAGTGACACCTGGAGCCCGGCCACCACCGAGGGCAGGACCTCGGTGCCCGACACCCAGGAGGTGCCGAGGTCGCCGTGCAACAGGTCGGAGGCCCAGCCGCCGAGCAGGGACAGGGGCCCGGCGTCCAGACCGAGGTCCCGGCGTACGGAGTCCAGGGCTTCCTCGGTCCGGTCCTGCTCGGCGGAGCGGGCCCGCAGCACGGCGAGCGCCGGGTCCCGGCCGGAGAGCCAGGGCAGCAGGCCGACGGCGGCCAGGACGGTGATCAGGCAGAACAGGCGGGTCAGCGCGGCGGCGCCGGCCAACCGTCGTATACGGGCTTTCACTTGACGTGGGTGTCCGCCGTGACCAGTTCCCGCTCGCGTGGGTCGTGGGCGGCGCCGGTCACGCCGGCGGCGTCACCCTGGATCACGCGCTCGTGCAGCATGGGCACGGCCGCGTCGGTGCCGAGGACGGCGGCCTCGGCGGCGCTGACCGCCTTGCGCCGGGCGTCGCCGGCCGGTGTCTCGCCGGCCTTCTTCAGGGTCTTGTCCACGGCCGGGTCCGCGAGCTGGGGGATGTTGAAGGAGCCGTCGGAGGCGAAGTCGCTGTAGAGGTAGGCGGCCGGGTCGCCGGAGTCCAGGACGGTGGCGCGGGAGAGGATGAACGCGTCGAACGCGCCCGCCAGCGCGTCGGACTCGATGTTGGCGTACTCGCGGACGTCGAGCTTCACCTTGAACCCGGCCTTCTGGAGCTGCTGTTGCAGCGCGGCGGCGACCTCGGGCAGCTCGGCGCGGTCGGTGAAGGTGCCGATGGTGATCGTCTTGCCGGCCGGGTCGCCGGCCTCGGCCCGCCTCACCGGCTTGCGCAATCCGGCCGCCCACGGCAGGGCGGGGCCGAGCAGCCCCTCGGCGACATCGGCGCGACCCTCGTACACGCCCTTCACGATCGACTCGGCGTCGATCGCCTCACGGGCCGCCGCCCGCAGCGCGGCGTCCTCGAAGACGCCCTTCTCGGTGTTCAGGTACAGGGTGTTGGTGCGCGGCATGGGCACCTCGGTGATCAGGTCCTGGTCCAGCACCGCCGCCTGCGAGACCGGCACCGCCTCGACGATGTCGGCCTCGCCGCTGCGCAGGGCGGCGGCCCGGGCGGTGCCGTCGGGCACGAACCGGACGTCGATGCCGGGGGCCTTGGCCTTTTTCCCCCAGTAGCCGTCGTAGCGGTCGAGGGCGGCGGAGGAGGTGCCGTTGACCTTCGTCAGCTCGAACGGGCCGGTGCCCGCGCCGACGGGGTTGACGGTCTTCCCCCGGTAGGCCTTGGCGGCCAGGATCGACAGCTGCGGGGAGCTGAGCCGCTGCGGGACCAGGGGGTCCTCGGTGGCCGTGGTGACGGTGA
The DNA here is from genome assembly GCF_030816955.1 of Streptomyces africanus. Classification (NCBI taxonomy): domain Bacteria; kingdom Bacillati; phylum Actinomycetota; class Actinomycetes; order Kitasatosporales; family Streptomycetaceae; genus Streptomyces; species Streptomyces africanus. The sequence goes on from NZ_JAUSYP010000001.1 coordinate 6,184,837, forward strand.
CCTTGTCGCCGTCGGCCTTCGCGGTCAGGTCGACGCCGTCGAGGATGCGGGGCTTGGGGGAGGCGGCGGCGGCCTTGGTGAGGGAGTTGACGACGATTGCGGCGGTGAGCTTCGTCCCGTCGTGGAAGGTGACGCCGTCGCGCAGGGTGAAGGTCCAGCTCCGGCCGGACCGGGCCCACTCGGTGGCCAGTGCCGGTTCCGCGTCGCCGTCCGCGTCCAGTTTCACCAGGGTCTCCGCCGTCGACCAGCGCGACAGCTTGAAGGCGTCGTCCGACAGCGGGGACAGCGCCGAGCGCGGTGGCTGCATCATCGCGACGCGTATGCGCTTGCCCCCTGCCCCGGCGTCGTCCGTGGCCGACGGCCCACCGGAGAAGCAGCCGGTGAGCAGGGCGGAGGCCGCGGTCACGGCGGCCAGGGGGATGAGTCGAGCGGGGACGCGCACGGGGACACCTCGGTCAAGGCCAGGTAAATGATTGAAGGCGCCACGACCGTAGCATGATGACAATCGTTTTCATAAGCGGCCCGACGGCCCGGCCGTCAGGGGACGGGGCGGAAGTACGTCCGCAGCGCCCGGGCGGCGAGTCGGCGCCCGGTGGCGTCGCCGGTACGCGTGGGCGTAGCGGTGGTGGCGGGACGCGCCGGTGGTGGTCGGCCGGGTGTGCAGATCGACGCGGGCGGTGCCGAGGATCCCCGATGGCGCACCAGGAGAAACCGTGGCCGGGGCGCGCGTCCGGCGGTGCGCGGGCCCGCCCTGAAACCGCCCGTTCGGGCGACGGACTTACCCGGACGGTCCGATGCCGTGCCCCTGTGCGAGCCGGGCGCCCTTCAACGCCATGTGCAGGAGCAGGCGGTCCTCGCCGTCGTCCAGGTCCAGGCCGGTGAGCTTCTCGATCCGGGAGAGGCGGTAGTACAGGGTCTGGCGGTGGATGCCCAGCTCGGCGGCGGCCCGGGCGGCCTGGCCGGCGCAGTCGAGGTAGACCTCGGCGGTACGGGCCAGCTCCCGGTGGACGGGGAAGAGCAGGGCGTGCACGGCGGGGTCGCGGGCCACCTCAGGCGGCAGCGCGGTGAGCAGCCGGAACGGCCCGATGGACGCCCACTCGGCGACGGGCCCCAGCCGGGGTTCGGCCAACGCGGCCCGCGCCGCCGCCGAGGCTTCCCACCAGGCGGTTCCCAGCTCGGCGAGCCCGGAGCGGGGCGTTGAGAGACCCGCGGCGGCGGCCCCGGCCCCGGCGCCCGCCCCGCGCGAAGCGCGACCGGCCGGCCCGTGGGAAGCGGTCCCGGGCTGTCCGGCCCGGGCACTGCGCGGGGTGCCGCCCGCTCCGGACGAAGGGGGACCGGAGGCCGTCCTGCCCGAGGCACCGACCGCACGCGAAGCGTCTCCGGCTGCTCCGGCAGGGGTGGGGCCGGGGGAGGTGGGGTCGGCCGTTCCGGGCGAGATGCCGGTTGGTCCGCGGGAGGTGGTGCCGGTTGGCCCGGGGGAGGGGCTGCCGGTTGGTTCGCGGGAGGTGGGGTCGGCTGTTCCGCCCGAGACGCCGGCAGTTCCGCGTGAGGCCGTTGCACCCGAGGCGCCGGCCGTTCCGCGCGAGCCCAGGCCGGTCGCCACCCGCCCCGTGCCGCCGCCCGGCCCACTCCCCTCGCCCGCCCGTTCCAGCAGGCGGGTCGCCGCTGTCGTCGCCGGGGTCAGTACGTCCGGCGAGCGCAGGCGGATCAGGACGGCCACGCACTGGGACGAGGCCCCCCACGGCAGGGTGCACAGGGCTGTCGCGCCCGGCATCGTGCGGACCGACGGGGCGTCGTCGGGGTCGGCCGTGGGCCAGGGGGCGACACAGAGCACCGTGTGGAGACCGTCGGCGCGCGGGCCGAGGGCGGTGCGGAGTTCCGCGATGGCCATGTCGCGCTGCCAGTCGCGGTCGGCCGTGAGGACGGCCCGCAGCTCGCGGCTGAGGTCGGCGCCGTGCTGGGCCTCGTCCGCGAGCAGCGCCCCGATCCGGGTGGTGACCTGCATGGCGGCGGACAGCTGGCGTTCGCTCGGGCCGGGATCGTCGTCCAGCAGCCAGACATAGCCGTGGACCACGCCCCGGTGGCGGACGGGCAGGCAGATCCGGCCCCGGTACACCCCGGCCTCCGGCGTCGGCGGGATGCGGACCGGGCCGGTCGCCCGCGTGATGCCGAAGCCCTCGAACCACGCCCGGACGGCCGCCGTCGAGCGGCGGGTCAGGATCGAGCGGGTGCGCACCGGGTCCAGGGCCGACGGATCGAGGTCGCCCTCGCTGTCGTACGCGCCGAAGGCGATCAGCTCGAAATCCCGGTTCTCCAGCGTCGCAGGCGCCCCGAGCAGCTCCGAGATCTCGTCGACCAGCTCCTCGTAGTCATCCCTGTGTTCCGACGTCATCCCGGCATTGTCCCGCACTCCAGGAGCCCCTTCATACATCTGTCTGAGATCTGCGGCACGGATGCGTGACAGCTGTCGATGGCCGACGATCGGGGGGATCCTTAGGTTTCACGGTGGTTCTCCGCGCCGTACCCGAAGCGTCATCCGCCCGGGGTCCGGCCATCCGTTGGTTGTGCTCTGGAGGTGCCCCGTGCTGGGTCCCGTGATTCTCGCCGCGTCGCGCAGCGACCGGATGCGACGCCTGGTTTCGGCGGCCCCGGTGACCAAACAGGTCGTCGACCGATTCATCGCGGGTGAGGACGTCGACGACGTCGTGCCGGTCATCGGGGAGCTCACCGGGCAGGGCCTGGAGCTGACGATGGACGTCGTCGGCGAGGACATCACCAACCCCACCCAGGCCGCCGCCGCGCGGGACGCCTACCTGGAGCTGATCGACCGCCTGAAGCCGCTGGAGCTCGGCACCCGCGCCGAGATGTCCGTGAAGCTGACGATGTTCGGGCAGGCCCTGGACGGCGGTCACGAACTGGCCCTCGCCAACGTCCGCCCGGTCGTCGAGGCCGCCGCGGAGATCGGCACCACGGTCACCCTGGACGCCGAGGACCACACCACCCTCGACTCGATGTTCGCCATCCACGAGGAGCTGCGGAAGGACTTCCCGCAGACCGGCTGCGTCATCCAGGCCTACCTCTTCCGCACCGAGGCCGACGCCCGCCGCCTCGCCGCGAACGGCAGCCGGGTGCGCCTGGTCAAGGGCGCGTACAAGGAACCGGCCGCGGTCGCGTACCAGGACAAACACGAGATCGACCGGGCATACGTTCGGGTCCTGGGGACGTTGATGGAGGGGGAGGGGTACCCGATGATCGGGTCCCACGACCCGCGCCTGATCGCCATCGGCCAGGAGCTCGCGCACCGCGCCGGGCGAAAGCTCGACGAGTACGAGTTCCAGATGCTCTACGGCATCCGCACCGAGGAGCACCTGCGGCTGGCCGCCGAGGGCCACCGGATGCGCGTGTACACCGCGTACGGCACCGACTGGTACGGCTACTTCATGCGCCGACTCGCGGAGAAGCCGGCCAACCTGCGCTTCTTCGCCCGCTCGATGCTCACAAAGGGCTGAGAGCCCGACAAGGGCCGAGAGCTCACCCAAGGACTGAGGCTCGTCAAGGGCTGAGACCGCATCACCGCTCAGTAAGGAGTTACGGAAAACATGGACGCTGTGACCCAGGTCCCCACCCCCGTCAACGAGCCGGTGCACGGCTACGCCCCCGGCTCGCCGGAGCGCGCCCGGCTGGAGGCCCGGCTGAAGGAGCTGGCCGACAACCCCGTCGACCTGCCCTGCACCATCGGCGGCGAGAAGCGGATGGGCGGCGGTGAGGCCTTCAAGGTCGTCCAGCCGCACAACCACCGGGCCGTGCTCGGCACCTACCGCAACGCCACGCAGGCGGACGCCCAGGACGCCGTCGACGCGGCCCTGGCCGCCGCGCCCGCCTGGCGCGCAATGTCCTTCGACGACCGCGCGGCGATCATCCTGCGCGCCGCCGAGCTGCTGTCCGGCCCCTGGCGCGAGACGCTCGCCGCCTCCACCATGCTCGGCCAGTCCAAGACCGCCCAGCAGGCCGAGATCGACACGCCCTGCGAGCTGATCGACTTCTGGCGCTTCAACGTCTCCTACGCCCGCAAGCTCCTGGCCGAGCAGCCCCCGGCCAACTCCCCGGGCGTGTGGAACCGTCTGGACTACCGCCCGCTGGAGGGCTTCGTCTACGCGATCACGCCCTTCAACTTCACCGCCATCGCGGGCAACCTGCCGACGGCCCCGGCCCTGATGGGCAACGTCGTCGTCTGGAAGCCGTCCCCGACGCAGACCCACGCCGCCGTGCTGCTCATGCAGCTCCTGGAGGAGGCAGGCCTGCCCAAGGGCGTCATCAACCTCGTCACCGGTGACGGCATCGAGGTCTCCAAGGTCGCCCTGGAACACCGCGATCTCGCCGGCATCCACTTCACCGGCTCGACCAAGACCTTCCAGTACCTGTGGAAGACGGTCGGCAACAACATCGAGAAGTACCGCACCTACCCGCGTCTGGTCGGCGAGACCGGCGGCAAGGACTTCCTCGTCGCCCACCCGTCCGCCGACCCGGCCATCCTGAAGACGGCGCTCACCCGGGGTGCCTTCGAGTACCAGGGCCAGAAGTGCAGCGCCACGTCCCGGGCGTACATCCCCGCCTCGATCTGGAACTCCGGCTTCAAGGAGGAGTGGGCCGCCGAGGTCGACGGCATCAAGATGGGCGATGTCACCGACCTGTCGAACTTCATCGGCGCGGTCATCGACGAGCGCGCCTTCGCCAAGAACAAGGCCGCCATCGACCGCGCCCAGGAAGACCCGTCCTGCACGATCGTGGCGGGCGGCTCCTACGACGACTCGGTCGGCTACTTCGTCCGCCCGACCGTCATCGAGTGCACCGACCCGGAGAACGAGGTCTTCCGCACCGAGTACTTCGGCCCGGTCATCGCCGTGCACGTCTACGAGGACGAGAAGTACGACGAGATGCTGACGCAGATGGAGTCCGTCTCCGACTACGCCCTGACCGGCTCCGTCATCGCGAACGACCGCGCGGCGGCGGCCTACACGGCGGACCGGCTCCGCTACGCGGCCGGCAACTTCTACATCAACGACAAGTCGACCGGCGCCGTCGTCGGCCAGCAGCCCTTCGGCGGCGGCCGTGCCTCGGGCACCAACGACAAGGCCGGTGCCCCGCAGAACCTGATGCGCTGGACCCTGACCCGCGCCATCAAGGAAACGCTGGTCCCGCCGACCGACTACACCTACCCGCACATGGGCTGAGCCCCGCGGCACCGACGGGCCGGGTCACCAAATGACCTGGCCCGTCGGCGTGTCCGCGGGAAGACTGGGCCGATGACCACCCGAGCGCGCACCGCCCACACCGCCGACCTCACCCCCGCCGAACTCGACGCCGTACGGGCCCTGCTGGACGCCGCCTTCGACGGCGACTTCGGCGACGAGGACTGGGACCACGGCCTCGGCGGCATGCACGTCCTGGTGCACGACGGCTCCGGGCTCGCCGCGCACGGGGCGGTCGTGATGCGCCGGGTGCGGCACCGCGGCCGGTGGCTGCGCGCCGGGTACGTCGAGAACGTCGCCGTACGCGCCGACGCCCGCCGCACCGGCCTCGGCGGGCAGGTCATGGCGGAACTGGAACGCGTCGTCGACCGCGCGTATGACCTGGGCGCCCTCTCCGCCAGCGACGACGGCGCCCTGCTCTACACCTCCCGCGGCTGGCGGCTGTGGCGCGGCCAGGTGCACGCCCTCAGCCCGCGCGACGGCGTCGTCCGCCTGCCGGAGGAAGAGGACAGCACCTACGTCCGGCCCGCCCTCGCCGGCCCCCTCGACCCGGCGCACGAACTGCTCTTCGACTGGCGCGACGGAGATGTGCTCTAGGAATCGCCGCAGGTCAGCCGAGTGTGACGCAGTCCACCGTCTCAGATAGTAGGAAGTCCGAGTAATTGTGGAGACAGACGCTCCGGCCTCCCTTAGTTTTGTAGGAGCCGAACGTCTCGCTCGACCAAGCGAATGGCGGTCGTGAGCCGGGCCCCGTGCAGGCAACCCCTGCGGCACCGCTCCCCGCCCCATCCGGCGTCTCGTATCTCTCTGCGCTCCATGCTGTCGAAGGAGTCGATTTCCCATGGCCGAGACGACCGTCCGCCGCCGAGTCCGTCACGTCTCCCGCACGAGCGAGTCCGACCGCAAGAACGCCGCCGCAGCGCTCCAGCGCGCCCTCGACCGCAGGGACAACGGCGGAAACACCGGTCACTGAGGATCCGCCTGAGCCGTAACACCCCTGGTCCGGGAGCCGCACCCGACGAGGCGCGGTGCGGGGCTCACGCCCCGCGCCGCACCTCGAAATGGTCGATCCGCTCACCGCTCGACGCCAGCGCCGACACCTTCAGCCGCGGCGCGGCGCCGCTCTCCGCCTCCACCGAGAGGAACGAGAACCCGCGGTAGCGCACGCGCGACCACTGCACCGACTCCGCCTTCGGGTCCTGGGATCTGGTCCACCGGAACGTGGCGACCGACTCGCGGTCGGCGGTGTTCCCCTCGTAGCTCTCCTTCACGCCGTCCGGGAAGCCGTACAGCTCTTTGCCGCCGCCGCCCGCGGTCACGTACACGATCCCGTCCCGCCTGGGATCCGTCGTCCCGCCGATCGGCACAGGCCTGCCCACCTCGCCGTTCTTGACGGCGTCGGTCCGCTCGTACACGTGGTTGTGCCCGTTGATCACCAAGTCCACCTCGTGCTCGGCGAACAGCGGCAGCCACTCGGCGCGCACCCCGCCGTCGGAGGCGTGCGTGGACGTCGAGTACGCGCAGTGGTGGAAGAAGACGACGACGAAGTCGACGTCCTTCGAGGACCTCAGCTCGCCGAGCTTCCGGTCCAGCCACTTGGTCTGCCTGCCCTCCGTGTAGCCGAAGTTGGCCGGGATCTCGTACGACACGTCGTTCGCGTCCAGCGCGACCACGCCGACGTTGCCGTACGTGAAGGCGTACACCCCCGGTGCCGTGCGCGCGTCGAAGCCGCTGTCCGGCAGGGAGAAACGGGCGAGTTGGCCGCCGTAGCCGTCCGGCGAGTACCAGGCCTCCATGTCGTGGTTGCCGGTCGTCACCATCCACGGCACCGACCTGGCCACCGGCTCGGTCTGCTTCAGGAACCGGTCCCACTGCCCGGCGTCGAAGACGTCCGACTCCTTGCCCTTGCCGGTCGGGTCGGCGTAGCAGATGTCGCCGGCGTGGAGATGGAACGCCGGGCTCCGGCGCAGCAGCAGACGGTCGTTGAGGGCCGCCTCCTCGCCGACGCCCTGGTCGCCGAACGCGGTGAACACGAACCGCTCGGGCGGGCTCGCGGGGGCCGTGCGGAAGGACGTGACGGTGGAGCGGTGCCGCGGGGACGCCGGGTCGAAGCCGTCGTGGCCGACGCCGTAGTAGTACGTCGTGTCCGGGCGCAGGCCGTCCAGCGCCGCGTGCAGGTAGTACTGGTCGACCGCCGGCCGTACGCCCTTCAGCTCCGGGGTGTGCAGGTCGCGCAGCTCCGCCTCGATCTTGCGGCCGAGGTCGTCCGGGCGCAGGCCCACCCGGACGTACGGCTTCTTCACCGCCAGCGGCACCTGCCAGGAGATCCGCATCTGCGTCTTCGGGTCGCCGCCGAAGGCGAGATGGCGGCCGAAGGGCGTGATGAAGGAGCCCGGCGCCTTCGACGTGCTCGGCGACGGGCTCCCGGTCGCCGTGCCGCTCCCCGGCCCGGAGCCGGAGCAGCCGGTCAGCAGGCCGCCCGCGACCGCGCCCGCCGTCACCAGCGTGCGGCGCCGCGACAGCCGGGTGCGCAGGTACTCGTGCTGTTCCGCCATGCTCATCCGGCGGGCGAGCTCGGGCGGGATGCCGAAGTGGGGGGTCTCCATGTCGGGTCAACTTCCCAGCGAAGGCCAACGTCCGCCCCACGTACGGGTGAACGGAAACTGTCGGCCGAGTGCGGTCACCCCCCGGGCGGGTGACTGTATCGCCTGTCCGCATCACGGACACCCTGTGTCATCCCATGGGACGAGGAGTAGGGTGCCCGCATGTCTCGCAGCATCAATCTCGCAGTGATTCCCGGTGACGGCATCGGCCAGGAAGTCGTGGCCGAAGGCCTGAAGGTCCTCTCCGCCGTCCTTCCGCAGGATGTGAAGCTGGAGACCAAGGAGTACGACTTCGGCGCCAAGCGCTACCACGCCACCGGTGAGACCCTCACCGACGCCGACCTCGACGCCCTGAAGAAGCACGACGCCATCCTGCTCGGCGCGATCGGCGACCCGAGCGTGCCGTCCGGCGTCCTGGAGCGCGGCTTCCTGCTCAAGCTCCGCTTCGCCTTCGACCACCACGTCAACCTGCGCCCGTCGAAGCTGCTGCCGGGTGTCGCCACCCCGCTGGCAGGCGAGCCGCAGATCGACTTCGTCGTGGTCCGCGAGGGCACCGAGGGCCCGTACACCGGCAACGGCGGCACGATCCGCAAGGGCACCGAGCACGAGGTCGCCACCGAGGTGTCCGTCAACACGGCCTTCGGTGTCGAGCGCGTGGTCCGCGACGCCTTCGCGCGTGCCCAGGCCCGCCCGCGCAAGAAGCTGGCGCTGATCCACAAGAACAACGTGCTGACCTTCGCGGGTCACCTGTGGACGAACGTCTTCAACAAGGTGGCCGAGGAGTTCCCCGAGGTCACCACCGAGTACATGCACGTCGACGCGGCGACCATCTACCTGGTCACCCAGCCCGAGCGCTTCGACGTGATCGTCACCGACAACCTCTTCGGCGACATCATCACCGACCTCGCCGCGGCCGTCTCCGGCGGCATCGGCGTGGCGGCCTCCGGCAACATCAACCCCTCCGGAGAGTTCCCCTCGATGTTCGAGCCCGTGCACGGCTCGGCCCCGGACATCGCCGGCCAGGGCAAGGCCGACCCGACCGCCACGGTGCTGTCCGTCGCCCTGCTCCTACGCCACCTCGGCTACGAGGCCGAGGCCGCCCGGATCGACGAGGCGGTCTCCGCCGACCTGTCGGAGCGCACGGGCAAGCCCGCCCGCTCCACCTCGGAGATCGGCGACGCGCTCGCCGTACGCGTAGCCGGCTGACCCGCCGCTGCTCAACCCAAGCCGCCGGGTCGCATCCGCACCCGGCGGCTTCCGCGTGTTCCCGCCGGGTGTCACCATCGACCACCGGGCCGCATTCACCCCGTTCCGTCCGCCGTCGCCCCCGGGCGATAATCGAACGCGAGGCCGCGGAACGAGGGATTGCTCGGACGTCCTGGCACTGGTCACCATCAGAGCTGTACCGAGCGCGGCCCGTCACTACAACCGGTGAAGGACTTCAACCCATGACGACGCCCACGATCGAGCTCAAGCCGTCCGCCAACCCGCTCTCCGCCGCAGAACGGGAGGCGATCCTGGCCAACCCCGGGTTCGGCCGCCACTTCACCGACCACATGGTGACGATCAAGTGGACGGAAGGCCGGGGCTGGCACGACGGCCAGCTCGTGCCGTACGCGCCGATCTCCCTCGACCCCGCCACCACGGTGCTGCACTACGCGCAGGAGATCTTCGAGGGGCTGAAGGCCTACCGCCGCCCCGACGGCTCGGTCGCCACGTTCCGTCCGGAGAAGAACGCCGAGCGCTTCCAGAGCTCCGCGCGCCGGCTGGCGATGCCCGAGCTGCCGGTCGAGACGTTCATCGAGGCGTGCGACGCGCTGGTGAAGCAGGACAAGGCGTGGGTCCCGGCGCACGGTGGGGAGGAGTCCCTCTACCTGCGCCCGTTCATGATCGCGACCGAGGTCGGACTGGGCGTGAAGCCGGCCAACGAGTACCTGTTCCTGGTCATCGCCTCCCCGGCCGGCGCGTACTTCCCGGGCGGCGTCAAGCCGGTCTCCATCTGGGTCTCCGAGGACCGTGTCCGTGCCGTCCCCGGCGGCATGGGCGCCGCGAAGACCGGCGGCAACTACGCGGCGTCCCTGCTGGCGCAGGCCGAGGCCGCGACCAAGGGCTGTGACCAGGTCTGCTACCTCGACGCGGTCGAGCACAAGTGGGTCGAGGAGCTGGGTGGCATGAACCTGTACTTCGTGTACGGGAACAAGATCATCACGCCGTCCCTCACGGGTTCCATCCTGGAGGGCGTCACCCGGGACTCCCTGCTCGCCGTCGCCCGTGACCTCGGGTACGAGGCCGAGGAGGGCCGGGTCTCGGTCGACCAGTGGCAGCGGGACTCGGAGAACGGCTCGCTCACGGAGGTGTTCGCCTGCGGTACGGCCGCGGTGATCACGCCGGTCGGGACGGTCAAGCGGGCCGGGGCGGAGTGGCAGCAGAGCGGGGGCGAGCCGGGCGAGGTCACGCTCCGGCTCCGCCAGGCCCTGCTCGACATCCAGCGCGGTACGGCGGAGGACAAGCACGGCTGGATGCACCAGCTGGGCTGAGTCCGACACCCCCTCCGGGGGCTCCCGCCCCCGGACCCCCGGCCTGTGGCAGGCCGCCATCGAGGGCGGCCGGCCCCGCGACCTGGTGGCCCTGCCCGCCGAGGGCATCGCGCGGGGCGAGTCCCGCGACGGGCCCGAATCCTTTGGGACGTGCACGAGTTCCTGGGCCGACAGCCTCCTCGCGGACGCCTGAACGCCTGCCCGGGTTGTACTCAATACGACGGATTGACCCTGTGGCGCGCGGTGCTGTTGGCTCTGGGGGAGCCCTCGGCGCGGGGCCGGGGGAGCAGCGTCAACGGGGAACACAGGGGGAACAGCACATGACCAGCATCACAAGGGCCACGTCCGGCGCGCTCGGCGTGGCTCTGGCCGTCACGCTCGGCGGCGTCGCCGCGCTGCCCGCGACCGCCGCCGAGGCGGTGCCGCGGACCGAGAAGGCGAGTGTCGCCCCGGACGGCACCGAGGGCGACGGCGACTCCGGCGGGCCGAGTCTGAGCGCCGACGGCCGCCGTCTGGCCTTCGTCTCCAGCGCCGACAACCTCGTCGCCGGTGACACCGACGGCGCCGCCGACGCCTTCGTGCGCGACCTGAAGACCGGCACGACCCGGCTGGCCAGTACCGGGACGGACGTCGGCCCGGTCGACGACGTCGCCCTCAGCGGCGACGGCCGCTACTTGGCCTTCGGCGCCACCGCCACGGGTGACGGCCGCAGCCACATCTGGGTCAAGGACCTGAAGACCGGCGCGCTCCAGCGCATCGAGGACACCGTCGACACCGGCTACGACTCCGGCCGGCGGCCCGCCCTCAGCGGCGACGGCCGCTACGTCGCCTTCATCGCCCAGCGCTCGGAACTCACACGGTCCGACGACGGCTGGGGGCGTGTCTACCGGGTCGACCGCACCAGCGGCGAGGCCGTCCGCGTCAGCCAGGTGCCCGCCGCCGGCGACGGGAAGACCGCCGCCACCAACCCGTCCATCAGCGCCGACGGCAAGCGCGTCGGCTACCAGTTCTTCGTCCCGCACCCGGCGCCGGGCGACTGGAGCGACGCCTATGTCCGTGACGTGCCGAGCGGCGAGCTGTTCCAGGCCGACCGGGCGCCGGACGGCGCGAAGTCCGACGGGCAGACCGAGTTCCCGCAGGTCAGCGCCGACGGGCGGTACGCCCTCTTCAACTCCCTCGATTCGCGGCTCACGCCGGGCGACACCAACAAGGGACACAACGTCTTCATCCGCGACCTGAAGACGGGCGAGCTGCGCAGGATCGACGCCGTCGACCCGGCCGCGTTCACCGCCTCTGCGCAGCTCAGCGCCGACAACCGGTATCTGGCCTTCGTCTCGGCCGACCCGGGCGACACGAACTACACCACCCGCGCGTACGTCCGCGACCTGCGCACCGGGCGCACGGTCCTGGCGAGCCCGGACGCCCAGGGCGGGCCGAACGACCAGGGCGTGTCCGCCCCGGTCATCGACCGGCACGGCCGTCAGGTCGCCTTCAGCAGCTCCGCGCCCGACCTCGTCCCGGGCGACACGTACGACAGCTCGCACGTCTACGTCCGTCACCTGAAGTGACCGACCGCATCCTGAGACAAGTGTGAGCCGGGCACGGGGGTTGTGCCAGACTGCCCCCGTGCTCTCGTTCGCCATGATTATTGGCAGCAGGCGCGCCGGTCCGCAGTGACCGCCACGTACGACCAGGTACGGGCGGACACCGTCGTCCTCGACCCGCGCGCAGACCTCTCGCACCCGCGAGGGGTTTTTCGCATTTCTGGCCCACCCGCAGTCAGGAGCGAGAGCGCGAGGGAGTATGTGGGGGCGGTGGAGCCGGTCATTCCGGTACGACCGAGTCCAATCCTCAGGAGCCTTGACACCATGACCGCTACCAGCGAGCTCGACGATTCCTTCCACGTCTTCGACACCACCCTGCGCGACGGCGCCCAGCGGGAGGGCATCAACCTCACCGTCGCGGACAAGCTGGCCATCGCGCGGCACCTGGACGACTTCGGCGTCGGCTTCATCGAGGGCGGCTGGCCGGGCGCGAACCCCCGGGACACCGAGTTCTTCGCCCGCGCCCGGCAGGAGATCGGCCTCCGGCACGCGCAGCTGGTCGCGTTCGGGGCGACCCGCCGCGCGGGAGCGAAGGCGGCTGAGGACCCGCAGGTCAAGGCGCTGCTGGAGTCGGGTGCCGAGGTGATCACGCTGGTCGCCAAGTCCCACGACCGGCATGTCGAGCTCGCCCTGCGCACCACCCTGGACGAGAACCTGGAGATGGTCCGCGACACGGTCTCGTTCCTGAAGGAGCAGGGCCGCCGGGTCTTCGTCGACTGCGAGCACTTCTTCGACGGCTACCGCGCGAACCCCGAGTACGCGAAGTCGGTCGTCCGTGCGGCCTCGGAGGCCGGCGCGGACGTGGTGGTCCTGTGCGACACCAACGGCGGCATGCTCCCGGCGCAGATCCAGGCGGTCGTCGGTACCGTCCTGGCCGACACCGGCGCCCGGCTCGGCATCCATGCCCAGGACGACACGGGCTGCGCGGTGGCGAACACGCTGGCCGCCGTCGACGCCGGCGCGACGCACGTCCAGTGCACGGCCAACGGCTACGGCGAACGCGTCGGCAACGCCAACCTCTTCCCGGTCGTGGCGGCCCTGGAGCTGAAGTACGGCAAGCAGGTCCTGCCCGAGGGCCGCCTGCGCGAGATGACGCGCATCTCGCACGCGATCGCCGAGGTCGTCAACCTCACGCCCTCCACGCACCAGCCCTACGTGGGCCTGTCGGCCTTCGCGCACAAGGCCGGCCTGCACGCCTCGGCCATCAAGGTCGACCCGGACCTGTACCAGCACATCGACCCCGAGCAGGTCGGCAACACCATGCGGATGCTGGTCTCCGACATGGCCGGCCGGGCCTCCATCGAGCTCAAGGGCAAGGAACTCGGCATCGACCTCGGCGGCGACCGCGAGCTGGTCGGCCGGGTGGTCGAGCGGGTCAAGGAACGCGAACTGAGGGGCTACACGTACGAGGCGGCCGACGCGAGCTTCGAGATCCTCCTGCGCACGGAGGTCCAGGGCAAGCCGCTGCGCTACTTCGAGGTCGAGTCCTGGCGCGCCATCGTCGAGGACCGGCCCGACGGCTCCCACGCCAACGAGGCCACGGTCAAGCTCTGGGCCAAGGGCGAGCGCATCGTCGCCACGGCCGAGGGCAACGGCCCGGTCAACGCGCTGGACCGGGCCCTGCGGGTGGGCCTGGAGAAGATCTACCCGCAGCTCGCCAAGCTGGAACTCGTGGACTACAAGGTCCGCATCCTGGAGGGCAAGCACGGCACCAACTCGACGACGCGCGTGCTGATCTCCACGTCCGACGGCACGGGCGAGTGGGCGACGGTGGGCGTGGCCGACAACGTCATCGCCGCGAGCTGGCAGGCCCTGGAGGACGCGTACACGTACGGGCTGCTGCGGGCGGGAGTGAGCCCGGCCGAGTAGACGGGCCCGGCAGGCGGGTGGCGACGGCGCCTTCCGAGCCGTCGCCGACCGCCGTCAGTCCCGTTCGCCGTCAGCGGTGTCCCGAAATCCGCACCCCGCCCGATATCCCTTTCTGTGCCGATTCGGGTAGCTTCGAACCTATGAAGGCCGAGCTGGTGCGTACCGTCGTACGTCTGCTGATCGTGCCGGTCGTCGCCGTCCTGGCGGCGCTGATGGCGGGCGCGCCCGGTGCGCAGGCCGCCACCGGTGTCTCGAAGATCGCCGCGGAACTGCGCGAGAACCCGGTCTACGTCGATCCGGCCGCTCGCGGCCGGCTGGCCGCGTCGGACGCCGAGGCGCTCGCCGACAAGATCAAGGACGCGGACAAGCCGGTCTTCGTGGCGGTCCTCCCGGCCGGTTTCCCCACCCAGGACCTCTTCAGGAACCTCCGCACCGAGACCGGCATCACCGGCCTGTACGGCATTCGCCTCGGAGACCGGTTCGACGCCCGTGCGGACAGCGCGGTGATGAGCCGCCAGGCGGTGTCCAACCTGGTCACGTCCGTACAGGGCGCGGGCGACGTCAAGGCCCAGCTGAACGACTTCGTCGACGGCGCCCTGCGCAACGTGGGCGGCTCGGCGCCCAGCAGCTGGAGCGACGGCTCGGGCAGTGACGTGCCGGTCGGCAGCCTGGTCACGGTCGGCGCCCTGGTCGCGGCCGGCGGCGCGGGCGCCTACGCGCTGGTGCGCCGCAACCGCCGCCGCCACGAGGAGGAGCAGCGGGCCGCGCTGGAGAAGCTGCGCGTGGTGGTCGACGAGGACATCACCGCCTTCGGCGAGGAACTCGACCGCCTCGACTTCCACCCCGGCGAACCCGGTGCCGACGACGCGATGCGCGCCGACTACGAACACGCCCTGGACGCCTACGAGCAGGCGAAGTCCCTGATGGCCGCCGCGACCAAGCCGGAGGACGTGCGGGCCGTCACCCAGGCCGTGGAGGACGGCCGGTTCTCCCTGGCGCGACTCGTGGCCCGCCGCGAGGGCGCCCCGCTGCCGGAGCGCCGTCCGCCCTGCTTCTTCGACCCGCGCCACGGCCCCTCGGTCGCCGACGCGAGCTGGACGCCCCCGGGCGGTGCCACGCGTGACGTCCCCGTCTGCGCGGCCGACCGGACCCGGCTCGCCGAGGGCCGGGACCCGGTGATCCGCGAGGTCGACACCGAACTCGGCCGCCGCCCGTACTGGGAGGCCGGCCCGGCGTACGGCCCCTGGGCCGGCGGTTACTTCGGCGGCGGCCTCCTGCCCGGCCTCCTCGTCGGCACCATGCTCGGCAGCATGATGGCCGGCCCCGCCTACGCGTCCGACTACGGCTCCGGCTACGGCGACTTCGGCGGCGGCGACGTCTCCGGCGCGGACTTCGACACGGGCGACTTCGGGGGCGGCTTCGGTGACGGGGGCTTCGGCGGCGGCGACTTCGGCGGGGGCGGGGACTTCGGTGGCGGCTTCTGACCCAAGCGGCGACGGGCCCGCACCCGCTGGTCATCGCTCTGCGTCCACGGCGCCCGAGCCGGCGTTCAGCGCCCCGCCCCTTCCCGCCGCAGAACCTGCTCCCGCTGTCCGCACGCGGCCACCACGCCCGCGAGGGCGACCAGGCCCGCGCTGACCCACACCGGCGACCGGTACCCGAGCCCCGCGGCGATCGCCATGCCGCCGGCCCAAGGGCCCAGTGCGGCGCCGACGTTGAACGCGGCCGTGGCGAAACCGCCGGCCAGGGTGGGGGCGCCCGGTGCCGCGTAGAGCACCTGGGAGATCAGCGTGGAGCCGACGCCGAAGGACAGGGCCCCCTGGGTGAAGACGAGCCCGAGTGCCAGGACCGGGTGGCCGGCCCCGAGTGCCAGGAGGCACCAGCCCAGGCACGTCGCGACCGCCCCGCCGGCCAGGACCGGGACGGGGTGCCGGTCGGCGATCCGCCCGGCGGCGCTCACCCCGGCGAAGGACCCGGCCCCGAACAGCGCGAGCACCCCGGGGACCCAGGCGCTGCCCAGCCCTGTCACCTCGGTGACCAGCGGCGCGAGATAGGTGAAGGTGCAGAACGTCGCACCGTTCACGAGGGCGCCCAGCGCCAGCGTGACGAGCAGCCGGGGGCTGCGCAGCGACCGCAGTTCACCGCCCAGCGCGGGCGGCGCACCCCCCGCCGAACCGCCCGGGACCGACCTCGCCACCGCCGCCAGCGCGGGCAGCGACACCAGCGCCACCGCCCAGAACGCCGCACGCCAGCCCCACAGCCCGCCCAGCACGGCCCCGGCGGGCACCCCGGCCACGCACGCCAGCGTCACTCCGCCCAGCAGCATGGAGGTGGCCCGCCCCTTCGCGTCCGCCGGGACCATGTCCACGGCGGCCACCAGGGCGACCGCGAGGAACCCGGCGTTGGCGAGCGCCCCCACGACCCGCGTGGCGAGCAGCACCTCGAAACTGCCGGTGAGAGCACCGACGACATGGACGGCGAGAAACACCACGAGGAACGCCAGCAGCGCACCCCGCCGCGGCCAGCGCCGCGCGAGCCCCGCCACCAGCGGCGCCCCCACGACCATCCCCACCGCGAAGGCGGAGGTCAGCGCCCCCGCCGAGGGAACGGACACCCCCAGATCCCGCGCGATGTCCGGCACCAGACCGGACAGCATGAACTCGGACGTTCCCTGCGCGAACACGGCAAGGCCCAGCAGAAGAAGAGCGAACGGCATGAAGAAACTCCGCAACCCGAAGTCGACGTCGGACACGACAGGTCGGACGGCTTCCGGCAGCGGAGCGAGCGGGCTCAGCGGCCCGGCATCACGAACAGCCACCGGAGAGCCGGTGGCCGCACTCTGGACGCCTCGGGGCTGGACATGGCGGAGACGTTAGGCGGAGCCGGGTGCCCGGGTCCACCGGTTTTCCTCCGGCTCTCCTCGGGCCGCGGTGGCGGCCGGGCCCTTCCGGCCGCCACCGCGGTGCACGACGACCACGGCAGCGAGGCAGACGGCCAGGCCGAGCGCGGTCTGCACGCCGAACGGCTCACCGAACACGAGCGCGCCCCACACGGCCGTGACCGGGGCCATGAGGAACATCAGCGTGTTCACCTTCGTCACCCCGGACCGCTTCAGGATGAGCCAGTACAGCCCGTACCCGCCGAACGTGGACAGACCCACGAGCCAGGCGACGGCCACCCAGAACCCGCCCTCGGCGGGCGGCACGGCGGCCCCCGTGCTCAGCGCCAGCACGGAGAAGAGGACGGCGCTGGTGGCGCAGTGGACGGTCAGCGACACCGCGGGAGCGACCCGCGAGCGGGACCGGCTCTCCAGGAAGGTGGCCGCGACCAGCGACAGCATGCCGAGCAGCGGAACGGCGTAGGCCCACCAGGGCACACCGGTCCCGGCCGCTGCGTCGGCCAGGGTGACCACCGAGACACCGCCCAGCCCCAGACCCAGGCCGACCCACTGCCGGCCCGAGACGTACTGCCCCAGCAGCGGTCCCGCGAGGGCCCCGGCGACGAGCGGCTGGACCCCGTCGATCAGGGCCGTCGTCCCGCTGGAGACGCCGAGCTGGATGGCGTAGTAGACGCTGAGCAGATAGCCGCTCTGCGACAGCACGCCGATGACGGCCTGCCGGGACACGTCCCGGGCGGTGATACCCCGCCAGGCCGTGCGCATGACGACGGCGACGGCGACGAGGACGACGGCCAGAGGCAGGAACCGCCACATCAGGACCGTGATCGCGGACGCGTTGCCCGCGCCGAGCTTGGCCCCGATGAACCCCGAGCTCCAGCAGAGGACGAAGGCGACGGAGAGGAAGACGTTCACCGACATCACAACCAGTAGACAGATCGGTATAGTTCTCGGCCCACTATACAGATCGGTATACTCGGGTGCCATGGGTACCACCGCCGAGAATCCGCACCGGGTCACGCTGACGCCCGCCGCCCGTCGCGTCCTGGCAGCGGCCGCCCGGCTGTTCTACGAGCGCGGCATCCACGCCGTCGGCGTCGACCTCATCGCCGCCGAGGCCGGGGTGACGAAGAAGACCCTCTACGACCGGTTCGGCTCCAAGGAGCAGATCGTCGTGGAGTACCTCGCGGACCGCGACGAGCGCTGGCGGGCCTTCCTCGCCGAACGCCTCGACGCGGCCCCGCCCGAGCCCGGGGAGCAAGTCCTGGCGGTCTTCGACGCCTCGCGGGAATGGGCGGCGGAGCTCAGTCCCAAGGGGTGCAGCATGGTCAACGCCCACGCGGAGATCAGCGACCCCGCCCATCCGGCCCACCCGGTCATCACCGGTCAGAAGCAGTGGATGCTCGCCCTCTTCACCCGCCTCGCCTCGGACATCGACCCGGAGCGGGCCGACGCCCTGGCCCGGGCGCTGATGCTGCTGCACGAGGGAGCGCTCGTCGCGCACGGCCTCGGCATCTTCCCGGACGCCATCGCCCAGGCCCGCGAACAGGCCCGCGCGCTGCTCGCGTAGCGGACAGGATCCGTCCTGCTCGGTCCCTACGGTGGTGTCATGACCGCCCCCGGAGACGCCGTCTCCTTCGCAGCCGCCGCCGACCTGGACTCCTGGCTGGCGGCACACCCCGCCCCGCATCCCGGCCTCTGGGTCAAGGTCGCCAAGAAGGGCTCGGGCATCCCCTCCGTCAGCGCCGCCGAGGTCAACGACGTGGCACTGTGCCACGGCTGGATCACCGGGCAGCGCAAGGGACTCGACGGGTCGTACTACCTCCAGCGGATCACCCCGAGGCGCCCCGGCAGCCTCTGGTCCATGGTCAACGTCCGCCGGGTCGAGGAGTTGACCGCCGCCGGGCGGATGCGGCCCGGCGGCCTCGCGGAGGTGGCGGCCGCACGGGCGGACGGACGGTGGGAGGCGGCGTACGCCTCCCAGCAGGAGGCCGAACTCCCGGCGGACCTCGCGGCGGCCCTGGAGGAGAGCCCGCGGGCCGCGGCGGCCTTCGAGGCGCTCGGGCGGACGGACCGGTACCTCGCGATGCTCGGCGTGCTCCGCGCCCGGACCCCGCGGAGCCGGGCGGCGCAGGTGGCGGCGGCGGTCGCGAAGCTGGAGGCCGGCCGGAACACCCGGTGAGACAGGGGCAGGGCCCGGCACCGTACGGCACCGGGCCCGCGGGCTGTTGTCGGGGGCGGGTCAGAGTGTCGACGCCGCCGAGGCGATGGCGGAGGCGAACGTCGAGACCTCCGTGTAGACCCCGGGGGCCTCGGGCCGGGCGCAGCCCTCACCCCAGCTGACGATGCCGACCTGGATCCAGGCGCCGGCGTTGTCCTTGCGGAACATGGGGCCGCCGGAGTCGCCCTGGCAGGTGTCGACACCGCCCGCGTCGAAGCCGGCGCAGATCTCCTCGCCCGCGACGAGGCCGCTGTAGAGGCCGCCGTATGCCTTGCAGGCGGCGTCGCCGACGAACGGCACGGTCGCCTTCAGCAGGTAGCGCTGCTGGGAGCCGCCCTCGCGGTTCGCGCCCCAGCCGGCGATGGTGAAGTCTCCGGTGTTGTACTGCGTGGTGGTGGCGATCTTCAGGGTCGGCAGGTTGATGGGCTGGGCGAGCTTGATGAGCGCCCAGTCCTTGCCGGTGCCGTTGTAGCCGGGGGCGCGGAGCACCTTGGTGGAGCGGACCTGGACCCGGCCGCTGGTGGACTGGAGGTCGACGACCCCCGCGGTGGCGGTGATGCTCGTGTTGTTGCCGGAAGCGCCCACGCAGTGCGCGGCCGTGAGCACGATCTGCTGGGTGTACAGCGCGCCGCCGCAGCCCATGGAGAGCCGGACCATGAACGGGAACTCGCCCTGCGCGGCCCGTGTCCCGCCGACGACGGGGGAGGGGGCGGCCTGCGCGGCGGTGACGGGCTGCAGGCCGGCGATCGCGAGGGCGGCGGCCCCGAGGACCGCGCATCTCTTGAGGGCGGTCAGGAGTCTCTTCAACGTGATGCCTTCCGTGGGGGTTGACTGGGGAGGTGCAACCGAAGCATCAGATTGTCGAGAGCATGACAGCAGTGAAAGGAGCGATTCGGCCAGAACCGGCCCGGTGGTAGGTCACCGGGCCGGCCGAACGGGGCTCACGCGTTCCTGATCGCCGAGATGTCGAAGTTGAGCTTGATCTTGTCGGAGACGAGGACACCGCCGGTCTCCAGGGCGGCGTTCCAGGTCAGGCCCCACTCGGAGCGCAGGATCTCCGCCTTGCCCTCGAAGCCGACGCGCTCGTTGCCGAAGGGGTCCTTCGCGGCGCCGTTGAACTCGAGGTCGATGGTGAGGGGGCGGGTCGTGCCGAGGATCGTCAGGTCGCCGGTGATGCGGTAGTCGTCACCGCCGAGGGCCTCCGCCTTGGTGGAGCGGAACGTCATGGCCGGGAACTCGTCCGCCTTGAAGAAGTCCGAGCTCTTCAGGTGGCCGTCGCGGTCGGCGTTGCCCGTCTCGATGCTGTCCATCACGACGTCCAGGGAGGCCGTGGACCGCGAGGGGTCGGTGCCGTCGAGGTGGAGCGTGCCCGTGAAGTCCTGGAAGCTGCCCTTGACGTTGGTGACCATGGCGTGCCGGGCGACGAAGCCGATCGTCGAGTGCGCGGGGTCGATCGTGTAGTCGCCGGTCAGGGCGGCCAGCTCCGGGCGCACGGCGTCGGTCGTGGCGGTCTCGGTGTCCTTGCGGCTGAAGATGCTCATGGGGTACGCCTCCTGCGTTCTGTGCGAATATTGAACGTTGAACTATGTAACGTGACCCACCGTAGACCTATTCCCGTTCAATGTTCAACATTATTGGCGGGTGTGTCGCGCCGTGGTGCCGATACCGCCGCATGGCGGCACCGGGCGGCACGCAGGGGTGGCCCTGTCGCATCCTGGGCGCAGGGCCCGGAAGGCAAGGTTCCACTTCATGGGACCGGCACGGGGGCAGCCGAGACCACGGCGGACGTACTGCGCAGGGAGACCGACCGATGACACTCACCGGCTCCGGCTCGGCCTACGACCCACCGGCGGGCGCCGCCGCACGCCGTCCCACCGCCCCCTCTCCGGGGCGCGAGCACGGGCCGCCACGGCGCCTGGACCGGCGGGTGGCCCTCGTCACCGGAGCCTCCTCCGGCATCGGGGCGGCCACGGCGCGGCGCTTCGCCATGGACGGCTGGCACCTGCTCCTCAGCGGCCGCGACCGGCGCCGCCTGGAGCAGACGGCGTCCGGCACCACGGCCGTCGTGCTCCCCGCCGACCTCGCCGCCCCGGACGGCCCGCGCCTGCTGGCCCAGTCCGCGCTGCACACGACCGGCCGGGTCGACGTCCTCGTCGCCGGGGCGGGCATCGGCTGGGCGGGCCCGTTCGCCGCCATGCCGCACACCGACATCGACCGCGTACTGGCCCTGGACCTCAACGCCACGCTGCACCTCGTGCGTGAGGTGCTGCCCTCGATGATCGCGGCCGGGCGGGGCCGGGTGGTGCTGCTCGGCTCGGCCGCGGGCTGCGTGGGCGTACGGGAGGAAGCGGTGTACTCCGCAGCCAAGGCCGCGCTGGCCGCCTTCTCCCAAGCGCTGCGCCGGGAACTGCGCGGCACGGGCGTGGGCGTGACCCTCGTGGTGGCCGGCCCCGTCGACACGCCCTTCCACGCCCGCCGCGGCAGACCCTACGACCGCTCCCGCTCCCGGCAGATCCCGCCCGGCCGCGTGGCCGCAGCCGTCTGGGAGGCCGTACGCGAGGACCGCGACCAGGTCTACGTCCCCGCCTGGCTGGCCCTCCCGGACCGCCTCCGCGCCCTGGCCCCGAGGATGTCCGGCCGCCTGCTGAACCGCTGGGGCTGACCCGGCCGTACCACCCGATGCCCTGCCGGACCGCCCCGGCTGATCCGGCGGCTCAGCTCCGGCGGCGTCCCGGTTTGTGCTGCTCGGTGGCTGGGGCTGCTCCGGCCGTGTCCCGCCTTGTGCTGCTCTGCGGCTGGGGCTGCTCCGGCCGCGTCCCGGTATCCTGCTCCCCGCCTCGGCCGCCCCGGCCTTACCCCGGGGCACGTTGCGCCGTTCCGGCTACTCCGGCCGGATCCTCCGTTCAGGTGACCGTCTTCGCGTGGTAGGGCATGGGCATGACTCCCCAGCGTCGCGTCTTCTCCCGCCGTACGGCCGAGGCCGCCGCTCTGCCCGGCCCCGGCCGCCGCGCCCTGCTGCTCGCGGCCGCGGCCCTGGCGGCCACCGGCGGCGCGAGGCCCACGCCCCGGGGCACCGACGCGCAGGACGCCGACCCGTACGACACCCTCCGCCGGCGCTGGCTCGGCATCTCCCTCGGCGCCGGCTACGACCCGGCCGCGCAGCCGTACGCCTCCCGCCTCGCCGAGACCGGCGAACTCGCCCGCTCCCTGCACTCGGCCATGGCCCCGGCGGCGGACTCCCTCTGGCCCGGCCACCCCTTCGACCCGCCCGCCGGCATCACCATGAGCTACAGCCGCCTGTGGACCATGACCCAGGCCTGGGTCCAGCAGGGCACCGGCTCGACCGCCGACCCGGACCTGCTCGCCGGCATCCTGCGCGGCCTCGACCACCTGTCCGCCACCGTCTACAACCCCGCCACCACCCGCTACGGCAACTGGTGGGAATGGCAGATCGGCAGCCCCCGCCTGCTCATGGACATCACGGCGGCCCTGTACGACCGGCTCGGCGCCCGGATCCAGGCCGCCTGCGCCGCCGTCGACCACTTCGTGCCCGACTCGGCCCTCGGCGACTACACCGGCACGTCCACCGGCGCCAACCGGGTCGACCTGTGCCGCTCCGTCGCCCTGCGCGGCATCCTCGGCCGCGCCCCGGACAGGATCGCCCTCGCCCGCGACGCGCTCTCCCCGGTCTTCCCGTACGTCACCCGGGGCGACGGCCTCTACGCCGACGGCTCCTTCGTCCAGCACACCTGGGTCGCCTACTCGGGCACGTACGGCCAGGTCATGCTCGACGGCCTGGGCCGCCTCTTCGCCCTGCTCGCCGGATCCGACTGGGAGGTCACCGACCCGAACCGGCAGATCGTCCTGGACAGCGTCGAGCACGCCTACGCACCGCTCATCCACGACGGGCTCGTCATGGACAGCGTCAACGGCCGGGCCATCAGCCGCGGTCTCCTCACCGCCGACGACCGCAAGGTCATGCGCAGCGACCACTTCCACGGCCGGCAGCTCATCGCGGCCATCGCGCTCCTCGCGGCCGGCGCGAGCCCCGCGGAACGCGACCGCTGGCACGCCCGTATCAAGGGCTGGATCGAACGGGACACGGTCGCCCCGATCCTGACGGCACGCCAGTTCGGCGTCGCCGACCTGGCCCGGCTGCACGCGATCGCGGCCTCGCCCCTCCCGGCCGCCCCCGAGCCCACCGGCCACCGCCTCTTCGCCGCCATGGACCGCGCCGTCCACCGCCGCCCCGGCTTCACCGTGAACATCGCCATGGCCAGCGACCGCATCGCCCACTACGAGTGCGGCAACGGCGAGAACCCGCGCGGCTGGCACACGGGTGCCGGGATGGTCTCCTGGTGGGCCGGCGCCGGCGACCAGTACACGGACTGGTTCTGGCCCACCGTGGACTGGTACCGCCTGCCCGGCACCACCGTCTCCACCAAGCGCCTCGCCGACCGGGAAGGCGGCGAGTGGGGCACGGCCCGCCCGGACGCGCGCTGGGTCGGCGGCACCACCGACGGCGAGTACGCCGCGCTCGGCCAGCACCTCAAGGGCCTCGGCTCCACCCTCCAGGCCCGCAAGTCCTGGTTCTGCGTCGCGGACGCGGTGATCTGCCTGGGCGCCGGGATCAGCTGCGCCGACGGCGTGCCGGTGGAGACGATCGTCGACAACCGCAACCTCGGTGAGTCCGGCACCCAGACCTTCGTACGGGGCCCGGGCTGGGCCCATTTGGAGGGCCACGGCGGCTGGGTCCTGCTCGACGGTGAGCCGCAGGCGCTGCGCGAGGACCGCACCGGCGCCTGGTCCGACATCAACACCGGCGGCACGCCACAGCGGCGCACCCGCCGCTGGCAGACCCTCCGGATCGACCACGGCACCGACCCGAAGGACGCCACGTACGCCTACGTCCTCATGCCCGGCGCGTCCCGCCGCGCGGTCGCGCGCCGCGCCGCCGACCGCCACTGGCTGTCGATCCTCGCCAACGACGCCGGCCGCCAGGCGGTCAGTGTGCCCTCCCTCGGCCTCACGGCCGCGAACTTCTGGCAGGCCGGCACGGCGGGCCCGCTCACCGCCTCCGCCGGCGCGAGCGTGCTGACCGTCCGCCGGGGCCGTACCGCTACTCTCTGCCTGAGCGAACCACCCCGTACGGGCGAACCACTGGAGATCACCTGGAACCGCCCGGTCCGCCGGGTCACCCGCGCGGACGAGACGGTCGACGTGCTCTCCACAGGCCGCCGGCTGCGCGTGCGCGTCACCCCCGGGGAGGCATGCGCCACCCACTTCTGTGAGGTGACCCTCGGCTGACGGCTTTGTCAGACCCCCACAAGCCGCACGCCCCCTGAGCAGTCAGAAGGGCTGCACTCCGCCATGGTTCTGTTCAGGGGTACCAGGAAAACACGCCGGAGACTGTGAGGAGTCGACGGCCCGCAATCCTTGGTTGGCTTCGTAAGGTCGCTACATGACCGTTTTGGATGAGGCGCCGGGTGAGCCGACCGACGCGCGTGGACGCGTGGCCGAACTGCACGAGATCCGTGCGCAGGCGGTGGCCGGACCGAGCGAGAAGGCGACCGAGGCACAGCACGCCAAGGGCAAGCTGACCGCGCGCGAGCGCATCGAACTTCTCCTCGACCCGGAGTCCTTCCGCGAGGTCGAGCAGCTGCGCCGGCACCGGGCGACCGGCTTCGGCCTGGAGGCCAAGAAGCCGTACACCGACGGTGTGATCACCGGCTGGGGCACGGTGGAAGGCCGGACGGTCTTCGTCTACGCCCACGACTTCCGCATCTTCGGCGGCGCGCTGGGCGAGGCCCACGCCACGAAGATCCACAAGATCATGGACATGGCCATCGCGGCCGGTGCGCCTCTGGTCTCCCTGAACGACGGCGCCGGCGCCCGTATCCAGGAGGGCGTCTCGGCGCTCGCCGGCTACGGCGGCATCTTCCAGCGCAACACCAAGGCGTCGGGCGTCATCCCGCAGATCAGCGTCATGCTCGGCCCGTGCGCGGGCGGCGCGGCCTACAGCCCGGCCCTGACGGACTTCGTGTTCATGGTCCGCGACACCTCGCAGATGTTCATCACCGGCCCGGACGTCGTCAAGGCCGTCACCGGCGAGGAGATCACGCAGAACGGCCTGGGCGGCGCGGACGTGCACGCCGAGACGAGCGGTGTGTGCCACTTCGCGTACGACGACGAGGAGACCTGCATCGCCGAGGTCCGCTACCTCCTCACCCTCCTGCCGCAGAACAACCGCGAGAACCCGCCCCGCGCGGAGGCCTCCGACCCGGTCGACCGCCGCTCGGACGTCCTCCTCGACCTCGTCCCGGCGGACGGCAACCGGCCGTACGACATGGCCAAGGTCATCGAGGAGATCGTCGACGACGGCGACTACCTGGAGGTCCACGAGCGCTGGGCCCGCAACATCATCTGCGCGCTGGGCCGGATGGACGGCCAGGTCGTCGGCATCATCGCCAACCAGCCGCAGGTGCTCGCCGGTGTCCTGGACATCGAGGCCTCCGAGAAGGCGGCCCGCTTCGTCCAGATGTGTGATGCCTTCAACATCCCGATCGTCACTCTTCTGGACGTCCCCGGCTTCCTCCCGGGCGTCGACCAGGAGCACGGTGGCATCATCCGCCACGGCGCGAAGCTCCTCTACGCGTACTGCAACGCGACCGTGCCGAGGATCTCGCTGATCCTGCGCAAGGCCTACGGAGGTGCGTACATCGTCATGGACAGCCAGTCCATCGGTGCCGACCTCACCTACGCCTGGCCGACCAACGAGATCGCCGTCATGGGCGCGGAGGGCGCGGCCAACGTCATCTTCCGCCGCCAGATCGCCGACGCCGAGGACCCCGAGGCCATGCGGGCCCGCATGGTCAAGGAGTACAAGTCCGAGCTGATGCACCCCTACTACGCGGCCGAGCGCGGCCTGGTCGACGACGTCATCGACCCCGCGGAAACCCGCGAGGTGCTCATCAAGTCCCTCGCGATGCTCCAGACCAAGCACGCCGACCTGCCCTCCCGCAAGCACGGCAACCCTCCGCAGTAACCTCGCGGACATCTCTCTCCTGGAGACTGAGACCCATGGACATCCCTGACATCCGCGTCGAGAAGGGCCACGCCGAGCCCGAGGAGGTCGCCGCCATCACGGCGATCCTCCTGGCCCGCGCCGCCGCCCGCCCCACGGACCCGACCCCGACGCACCGCGGCCGCGTGAAGGCGGGCTGGCGCCGCCTGGAACGCGAGCCGGGCTTCCGCGCCCCGCACAGCTGGCGCTGACCCCAGAACCAGAAAGAAGGCCCCTCATGGAGGGGCCTTCTTTTTTGGGGGCGCGGGGAACTGCGCGACAAGCCACATACGACCCGCACCCGGCATACGACAGCCCCCGGCAGCCCAGAGGCCGCCAGGGGCTGTCCCACAGCAAGAGAACTAACGCAGCCGGGCCATCAGCGCGTGCTCGACCAGCGTGATCAGCGCCGACTTCGCGTCCGCCCGGTGGCGGGCGTCGGTCGTGATGATCGGGGTGTCGGGGCCGATCTGGAGGGCTTCCCGGACCTCGTCGGGGGTGTACGGCTGCTGGCCGTCGAAGCCGTTCAGCGCGATGACGAACGGCAGGCCGCTGTTCTCGAAGTAGTCGACGGCCGGGAAGCAGTCGGCGAGACGGCGGGTGTCCACCAGCACGATCGCGCCGATGGCGCCGCGCACGAGGTCGTCCCACATGAACCAGAAGCGGTCCTGGCCCGGCGTACCGAAGAGGTACAGGATCAGGTCCTGGTCCAGGGTGATACGGCCGAAGTCCATGGCGACCGTCGTGGTGGTCTTGTCCCCGGTGTGGGTGAGGTCGTCGATGCCGGCCGAAGCTGACGTCATGACGGCCTCGGTACGCAGCGGGTTGATCTCCGAGACGGCCCCGACGAACGTGGTCTTGCCCACGCCGAAGCCACCCGCCACCACGATCTTCGCCGAGGTGGTGGAGCGGGAAGGACCGCCGCTAGAGCTTGCGAAGTCCACTGAGCACCCTTTCGAGCAGTGTCACGTCTGGCTGGCCGCCGGCGTTCTCGTCGCCGCCGGGCTGATGGATGGCGACCAGTCCCGCCTCCGCCAAGTCGGCGACGAGGATCCTGGCCACGCCGAGAGGGATCGTGAGGAGCGCCGAGATCTCGGCGACCGACTTGATTTCCCGGCAGAGGTTGCAGATCCGCTGATGCTCGGGCAACTGGCCCTGCATCTGGTGCGGCTGCGCAGTGGTGTGCACCAGCGCCTCGATGGCGAGCTGGTAACGCGGGCGGGTCCGGCCACCGGTCATGGCGTACGGACGCACCAGCGGGTTGTGGTTGTTCGACGCCCCACCGGGCGCCGGCTCCGGGGTGCGGCGCTGCGGCTGCACGGGCTGGATGCGCGGGGCCGGCGGCTGGTCGTACGGCGACGGGCCGGGGCCCTGTGGCGCGTACGGCTGCCGGTGGCTCGGTGCGGAGGGGAAGTTGTAACGGTTCGGGTTCTGTCCACCGTCGCCCTGGCCCTGGGCAGGGCCGTACGACCAGTTGCCCGAAGACGAACCGCCTGGGGGTGTTGCCACTTTCTCCTCCTCCGACTGTGCCTGGCACCCATCGCTGTGGAGCCGCGTCCCGAAACCTTACGGCCCCGGGGCGCCAAAACGCACCGTCCGTCTGTTAGTTGAGCAGGCTCCCCTGGAGCTCCGCGCGAAGGTCCGGTGTCAGGACCGTACCGGCTCGGTCCACGAGCAGTGCCATCTCGTATCCGATGAGGCCGATGTCCGCCTCCGGATGTGCGAGAACCGCGAGCGACGAGCCGTCGGAGATGGACATGATGAAGAGGAATCCCCGCTCCATCTCCACAACCGTCTGATTGACGCTTCCGCCCTCGAAGATCCGGGAGGCGCCTGCCGTCAGAGATGTCAGACCGGAGGCGACGGCCGCGAGCTGGTCGGCACGGTCGCGGGGGAAGCCTTCGGACATCGCCAGAAGGAGTCCGTCGGCGGAGACCACCACCGTGTGGGACACCCCCGGGGTGTTGTCCACGAAGTTGGTGATCAACCAGTTCAGGTTCTGTGCCGCCTGGCTCATCGGGCTCACACTAACGCTCCTGGTTGTAGGTGCTGTCAGGACCGAAGCCCTGGCCGTTCGTTTCACTGCCTGCGTTGCGTCCGCGCTGTACGCCGCGGCGCAGGTTGCTCAGCCTGCCCCGGACGTCCTCCGGGGCGCGGGAGACCTGTGGGCCTCCCTGGGGAGTGCTCTCGGCGGAACCCTCGATCAGGTTGGCCTTGGGCACCCGCCTCGGCAGGCCGGAGGAGGTGACCCCGCCCGCCTTCGGCTTCCGGAGCTGCGAGGCCTGCTGCCACCGCTCGTCGTTCGCCGAGCGCCAGTCGCTGTCGCCGTTGCTCTCCGGGGTGGAGGCCGGGGGCTCCTGGCTCGCGTGCCGGGCGCCGCCCGCACCGTTCGCACCGCTCGCGGCGGACCCGCGGCGGGGAAGCCCGGCGTCGGTCAGCGAGGGTGCGGCGGAGTGGGCCGGTCCCGGACGGTCGAAGCCTACGCGGTCCTGCTCACTCGCGTCAGCGGCCTGCGCAGATTCCGTTTCCTGGGCCTGAGAAGGGTACTGGCTCGGGTAGCCGTTCTGGTAACCGTCCTGCTGCGGCCAGTCGTCCTGGTAACGCCGCTGCTCGAAGGCGGCGAAGCCACCGGGCCCGCCCGCGTCCGGACCCGAGTGCTCCTCCTGGGCCGGCTCCGCATAGGAGGAGGGGTCCGGGTAGCCGCCGTTCTGCGAGAAGGTGTCGTTCTGCGGCACACCGCCGTTCGGCGCGTAGTACTGCTCGTCGTACGCGGCCCGCTGCGGCTCCTCGTACGCCGACTGCCGCTGCTCTTCGTACGGCGCCCGCTGCTGCTCCTCGTACGGTGCCTGACGGTCGTACGCGGCGGGCTGCTCCGGGTAACCGGTCCGGCCCGTGTCGTAGCCCTGGCCGGAGTCGTAGCCCTGGCCGCTGTCGTAGCCCTGCCGCCCGTGGAACTCCTCGGCGTATCCGGACGTCTCGGCCTGCTCCTGGGCGTTCTGGCCGTTCCGGCCGGGCAGGGCGGGCTGTTCGTGCGACTGGGCCTCGAGGGCCGCCCGGCGCTCCTCGCGCATCAGGGAGCGGCCGACGGGGTCCAGCTCGCGTATGTCGTCGGGGACGTCGGAGTAGCGGCTGTCGTCGAAGCCGAGCTCCGCCGCCGTGCGCATGGGCGGCTGGTTGAAGTTCTCGCCGCCGCCGAAGTTCTGCTCCGGGATGATCTGCGAGACGGTGAACTCATCGCGGTCCACGTGCTGCTCGCCGCCGCCACCGTGGGTGATCGCGTCGGGCAGCATGACCAGCGAGGTGGTGCCGGCCTGCTCGCCGGAGGGGCGCAGCTGGACGCGGATGCCGTGCCGGTCGGACAGCCGGCCGACCACGAACAGGCCCATGCGCTGCGAGATCGCGGCGTCCACGGTCGGCGGGTTGGCCAGCTTGTGGTTGATGTCCGCGAAGTCCTCGGCGGTCAGGCCGATGCCCTTGTCGTGGATCTCGACCATCACGCGGCCGTCGGGGAGACGGGTCGCGGTGACACGGACCTTGGTCTGCGGGGAGGAGAACGTGGTCGCGTTCTCCAGCAGCTCGGCGAGCAGGTGCACGAGGTCGGTCACGGCCCGGCCGTGGATCTCGGCCTCCGGGACGCCGGACAGCTCGATGCGCTCGTACTGCTCCACCTCGGAGGAGGCGGCGCGCAGCACGTCGACCAGCGGGACCGGCTGGTCCCAGCGGCGGCCGGGCTCCTCGCCGGCGAGGACCAGGAGGTTCTCGCCGTTGCGGCGCATACGGGTCGCGAGGTGGTCCAGCTTGAAGAGGTTCTCCAGCTGGTCCGGGTCGGCCTCGTTGTTCTCCAGGTCGGTGATCAGGGTCAGCTGGCCCTCGATCAGCGACTGGTTGCGGCGCGACAGGTTGGTGAAGATCGCGTTGATGTTGCCCCGCAGCAGGGCCTGCTCGGCGGCGAGCCGGACGGCCTCGCGGTGGACCTGGTCGAAGGCGCGGGCGACCTCGCCGATCTCGTCCGTGGTGGTGATCGGGATGGCCTGCACGCGGGTGTCGACGCGTCCGGGGTCGGTGCGCGAGAGCTGGTCGACGAGCATCGGCAGGCGCTGCTCGGCGATGCCGAAGGCGGCGTTGCGCAGCTGGCGCATCGAGCGGCTCATCTGGCGGGCCACCGCGCCGGCCAGGATGAAGGCCAGGAGCAGGGCGACCACGACGGCGGCACCGGTGATGTAGGCGTCGCGCTGGGCGCCGTCCGCGATGTCGGAGGCCTCGCTCACGGCCTTGTCGGCCATGTCCGTCTCGATCTTCTCGTACGCGTTGAACCGGAGCGTGTTGACCGCCCACCAGTTCTCGGCGGTGACGCCCTGCTCGGCGAGGGCGGCGCGGGCGCTCGGATCCGTGGTCTGGAGCGTCGCGACGGCCGAGACCATCGTCTCCGGCTTGGACGGCGGGGCGACGTAGTCCGGGTTCTTGGCCTTGGCCTCCCGGGCCATCGCGGCACCGTCGGTCCTCATCTTCGCCTCAGCGGCCTTGAGCTTGGCCGCGTCCTCCTCGGTACCGCCGCCGATGTACTCCTGCATGGCGATGCGCTCGAGGTAGGCGTACGAGGACAGGGCGATGCGCTGGCTGGCGAGGTTGCCCTCGTCCGGGCCCGGCTTCGTCAGGATGTGCATGCCGATGGAGCGCTGCAGCGACAGGGCCGCCTTGGTGAGCTCGATGGCGTAGACGGTCCGGCCGTAGCTGGTGATGTTGCCGGTGCCGAGGCCCAGCTCGTTGGCGAACTCCGTCAGCGGGTGGGCGATCTCGACGTAGCCCTCCTCCGTCTGTACGCCCTTGAGCTTGGAGGAGTACGCGACCTGGCGCAGGGTCTGCAGCTTGGGCTCCGCCTTGCGGAACAGGTCCAGACGGCGCTCCAGGCCGGGCTTGGCCGGCATGCTCTGGGCCGCGGCGTCGAAGGCGTCGGCCGCCTCGTCGGTGGCCTTGCGGACCTGGGCGACGGTCGCCTTGTCCCGGGCGGTCTGGGCGCTGCCCTTCAGCAGGGGCGCCGCGGAGGTGTCGCGCTCGATGTACAGGGCATTGGCGTACAGCAGGGAGGCCCGCACCAGACGCGCGGTGTTCTCCGCGTCCTCGGCCTCCTGCCAGGTGTCGATGGAGCTCTTCACCTGGATGCCGCCCATGACGAGGCCGACCAGCACGGGTATGAGCAGGATCGCGTTGAGCCTGGTCGCCACGCGCCAGTTGCGCGGGGAGAGACGGCCACCGCTCTGGGCGGGCGCGGCCGTCGGCTCCGAACCGGGCACGGGGGCGGGCGCCGCTGTGCGCGGCGGCGGGGTGAAGTTGCCCCGGGCCGACGGCTCGGGACTGTTCTTGCTTCGCCTCACTCGACCAACAACCTCTCGGCGGTCGGCACCAACGTTGTGCCGCAGTTTCTCAGAGCCCGGTACGCCATCGACTGACGTGTACGCCATTGACTATTGGGCAGTTCAGGCATTCCAGCACGACGACCTGCGCTCTTCCAAACAGTCCGGGGTGGGGATTCCGAGGGATGTAAGCCCCAGATAAAACGGTCATAAAGAGCGAGCCCCGCCAAAAGGCGGGGCGATTGTGCGCGCAGCGAGACCGGATGTGCGCGACGCGTGGCCGTACCACCTGATTCCTCTGCCGAAACGTTATGAACACCGTGGCCGACCGTGTCAAAGGACACAGTCGGCTCCGGTACATCTACGACAACTGCCGTATGGCGCTTCTGAATTGGGTGCTACCTCAGCCGTGCCATCAGAGCGTGCTCGACCAGCGTGATCAGCGCACTCTTCGCGTCGGCCCGGTGCCGGGCGTCCGTCGTGATGATGGGGGTGTCGGGGCCGATCTGGAGAGCTTCCCGCACCTCATCGGGGGTGTAGGGCTGCTGGCCGTCGAAGCCGTTGAGGGCGATGACGAAGGGCAGACCACTGTTCTCGAAGTAGTCGACGGCGGGGAAGCAGTCGGCGAGGCGGCGGGTGTCCACCAGCACGACGGCACCGATCGCGCCGCGCACCAGGTCGTCCCACATGAACCAGAAGCGGTCCTGGCCCGGCGTACCGAACAGGTACAGGATCAGGTCCTGGTCCAGGGTGATACGGCCGAAGTCCATGGCCACCGTGGTGGTGGTCTTGTCCCCGGTGTGCGTGAGGTCGTCGATGCCCGCGCTGGCGGAGGTCATCACGGCCTCGGTGCGCAGCGGGTTGATCTCCGAGACGGCGCCGACGAACGTGGTCTTGCCCACGCCGAAGCCGCCCGCCACCACGATCTTCGCGGAGGTGGTGGAACGACCCGCGTCAGAGCTTGCGAAGTCCACTGAGCACCCTTTCGAGCAGTGTCACGTCCGGTGCGCCGGTGGCCTCGTCGCCGCCCGGCTGGTGGATCGCGACGAGACCGGCCTCCGCCAGGTCCGCGACCAGGATCCGGGCCACACCGAGCGGCATGTTGAGCAGCGCCGAGACCTCGGCGACCGACTTCACCTCACGGCACAGGTGGCAGATCCGCTGGTGCTCCGGGAGCAGCCCCATGAGCGCCGCGGGATCAGCGGTCGTGCTGATCAGTGCCTCGATGGCCAGCTGATAACGCGGCCGGGTCCGGCCGCCGGTCATGGCGTACGGCCGGACCAGCGGCTGGTCGCCCTCGTCCTCGTACGGCTCCGCGTACGGATCATGAGAGGCGGGGGGCGGGGTCATGGGTCCTCCGGGCGGGACAACAAGTCGGTCAGTCGAGCCGTCTGACGAGGCCTGTGTGGGGTGTGTGGCAGCCGGACGGTGATGTGGTGAGACGGGTGGTGCCGGGGCCGATCAATGGAGCAGACTGCCTTGGAGCTCAGCTCGCAGGTCGGGGGTGAGCACCGCGCCCGCGCGGTCGACCAGGAGCGCCATCTCGTAGCCGACGAGGCCGATGTCGCATTCGGGGTGAGCGAGGACGGCGAGCGACGAGCCGTCCGAGACGGACATGAGGAAGACGAATCCCCGCTCCATCTCCACGACCGTCTGTGCCACGTCGCCGCCCTCGAAGATCCGGGAGGCGCCTGCCGTCAGGGACGTCAGACCGGAGGCGACGGCCGCGAGCTGGTCCGCGCGGTCGCGCGGGAAGCCCTCCGACATCGCCAGGAGGAGGCCGTCGGCGGACACGACGACGGTGTGGGACACCCCTGGGGTGTTGTCCACGAAGTTGGTGATCAACCAGTTGAGATTCTGTGCCGCCTGGCTCATCGGACTCAACTAACGCTCCTGCTGGTGAGAGGGCCGAGGGAAGCTGCCGGTCTGGGTGGACCCGGCCTGACGACCCTGTGCAATACCGCGGCGGAGATTGGTCAGCCGACCGCGTACGTCATCGGGGGCACGCGAGATCTGCGGACCGCTCTGCTGGGGCTGCTGCTGAGCCGTGCCCGGGACGAGGTTCGCCCGGGGCACTCGGCGCGGCAGGCCGGAGGTGGTGACCCCGCCGGCAGCGGGCTGGCGGACGCGCTCGGCCTGGCGGACGAGGTCGTCGTTCGGCGAGCTGCGCCAGCCGGCGGAGGCCGGCCGCTGCGGACCGCCGGTTTCCTGCGGCTGCTGCGGGGCCGGAGCCGAACCGTTGCTCTGCGACGGCTGCTGCTGCTCCTGCTGGCCGTGGAACCAGTTGGTCTCGAGGGTGTCGTACAGCGGCGTACGGCCGTCGCCCGGACCGGTCGCCGGGGGCAGGGCCTCGGGCTCCTGCCGCGCGGGCCGTGCCTGCGGGGCGGGCGGACGCGGGGCGCCGAAGTCGGCACCGCCCCGGCCGCCGTTGACCTGCGGCCGCTCGAACTGGCCTGTGCCCGCCGGGTCGGCCGGGGTGGCCGGACCGGGGAGGGTGGGCCGGCCGGAGCCGTTGTCCTGGCGCGGCGCGGGGTACTGGCCGGTCGAGCCGCTGTCCTGCCGCGGAGCCGGGTACTGGCCGGTCGAGCCGTTGTCGTACTGGCCCGTGGAGCCGTTGTCGTAGGACTGCGGCGCGGGGTACTGGCCCGTCGTGGACGACGGGTCGCGGCGGCCGCCCGTGGCGCCGAAGACGTCCGGGCGGACGAACTGGCCCGGACCCTGCGCGTCGTCCGCGCCGGGAAGGCCGAACCGGTCCGAGTGCTGGGGGCCGCGCGCGCCGAAGTCGGCCGGAGAGCCGGGGCCCTGCCGGTCGTCGTCGCGCGGGACGGCGGGGATCTCCGCCGTCGAGCCCGGGCCCTGCCGGTCGTCGATCCGCGGCATCGCGGAGGTCCGGGAGACATCCGGCTCCTCGTGCCCGCGCGGGGTGTCCAGGGAGGCACGCGGCACCGGCGGCTGGGCGTTCTCGTCGCTCCAGCTCGGCACGCGGGGCTGCGCGTCACCGCTGCCGGGCAGCTCGGCCCGCGGACCGCCGCGCGGCGGCAGCTGCGGCCGACGGCCCTGGCCCTGCTCGGCGTTGCCCGGGCGCTGCGAGCCCCGGCCACCGCCGTAGCCGTCCTGGCCCTGCGGCCCGTTCGTCCCCGCGGCCTGCAGACCCTGCGGGGCACCGGGCGCCTGCCCGAACCCGGCACCGGCGGGAGCCGGACGGCCCTGCGGCGGCGCGGGGGGACCACTCTGCTCGAACAGCGACGGGGACTTGTCGGGACCCTGCGGGCCGCGCCCGCCGCCCGGACGGCCACCGTCCGCGTCCCGCCCGGGCAGCGCGGCCCGCGGACCCTGGCCGGCACCGAGCCGGCCACCGCCGGACGACGCACCGCCGCCGAAGCCACCGGACGCGCCGGCCGCGAGGGCGCCGCCGCCCGCCTGGCCGGCACCGGCGGCCCGCCGGGCCGCGGCCGCACCCGCGGCAGCCTGCGCGGCGGCCGGACCGCCACCGCCGACCGGCGGCTGGCCGGGCTGCTTGGGCTGGGGCTTCTTGCCGCCCTGGGCGACATCGACGGGCAGCATGACCAGCGCGGTCGTACCACCGGAGTCGGACGGGCGCAGCTGGATGCGGATGCCGTGCCGCTGCGACAGCCGGCCGACCACGAACAGACCCATGCGGCGGGAGACGGAGACGTCCACCGTCGGGGGAGAGGCGAGCCGCTCGTTGATCGCGGCGAGGTCCTCCGGCGACAGACCGATACCGGTGTCGTGGATCTCGATCAGCACCCGGCCGTCGGGCAGGGCGTGACCGGTGACCTTGACCTTGGTCTGCGGGGAGGAGAACGAGGTGGCGTTCTCCAGCAGCTCGGCGAGCAGGTGCACGAGGTCGTTGACGACCCGGCCGGCCACCTCGGTGGTCGGAACGGAGGCCAGCTCGATGCGCTCGTACTGCTCCACCTCGGACGCGGCGGCACGGAGCACGTCGACCAGCGGGACCGGACGGGTCCACCGACGGCCGGGCTCCTCACCCGCGAGAACCAGCAGGTTCTCACCGTTACGGCGCATACGCGTGGCGAGGTGGTCGAGCTTGAACAGCGAGGACAGCTGGTCCGGGTCGGCCTCGCGGGACTCCAGTTCGGAGATGAGCGAGAGCTGACGCTGGATGAGGCCCTGGGAGCGGCGCGAGAGGTTGGTGAACATCGCGTTGACGTTGCCCCGCAGCAGGGCCTGCTCGGCGGCGAGGCGGACCGCCTCGCGGTGCACGTCGTCGAAGGCCGCGGCCACCCGGCCGATCTCGTCCCGGGAGTGCACACCGACCGACTCCACGGACGTGTCGACGTCCTGCGGGTCGGACTCGGACAGCTGCTTGACCAGCTCGGGCAGCCGGTCGGAGGCGACCTTGGTCGCGGTCTCCTCCAGCCGGCGCAGCGAGCGGATCATGGAGCGGGCCACGACGAAGGCGCCGACCAGCGACACACCGAGCACGATGAGGATCAGCGCACCGGAGATGATCGCGTCGCGCTCGGTGGCGCTGCGCAGCTCACGGGCCTTCTGTTCCATCTCCTCGAGCAGCGTGTGCTCGATGTTCTTCATCTGCTGGATCTTGGTGGAGCTGTCGTCCAGCCAGTCGCGGTAGGACCGCTTGTCCTGCTGCGCGAGTCCGCTCGCGGAGACCAGGGCCCGACCCGCGTAGGTGTCGGTGGCCTTGATCGTGGAGTTGCCGCCGTCCTCGATGGGCTTGAGCAGCTCGGCGGCGGAGTCCTCGCCGTAGATGCTCTTGAAGCTGCGGATCTCGGACTTCTGGCTCTCCAGGGCCGACTCGGCGTAGAGCCGGTCGTTCGGCGAGAGCTTGCCGGTCGTGGTGTTGCTCGCGGGCAGCGCCGCCGCGAGGGCCGCGCGCTGGATCGAGGAGTACTCCTTGGCGGAGCTGAACGCGGCCAGGGCCCGGGTGCGCTGGATCATGTCCGGGTTGCTGGTCGCCTCGGCCATGTCCTGGGAGAGGTCGATCAGGTTCTCGATCAGGCGGTGGTACGCCTCGATCGTCTGCGTGGAGTTGCCGTCGGAGGCGTAGGCGCCCTTGCGGATCTGCTCCAGGTCGCCCAGCTCGCCGGCGAGCTGGATGAGGTACTCGCGGACGCCCTTGAGGTTGCCGTCCTTGCTGGCGCTGTCGATCTGCTCGGAGCTGTCGAGGAAGTTCTTCCTCGCCCGGTCGGTCTTCTCGCGCAGACCCCGGACCGTGAAGTCGGTCGCCTTGCCGCCGTGCGCCAGCGGGCCGGCCGACTGGTCGCGCTCCTCCTGGAGGGCGGCGGACAGCTCGGTGGCCTGCTTGGTCATGTCCGTCAGCAGCTTCATGTTGTCGAGCTGCTGGATGTCGTCCATGGACTGGTTGATACGCAGCGCGCCCAGCGAGGTGGCCGCGACCACCGGGAGGGCGAGCAGCGAGACCAGACGGGTCGAGATGCGCCAGTTGCGCAGGGCTATTCGCGGGCCGGGGCCTGCCGGACCCGCCGGCGGCTTCAGGGCCGGAGCCGGGCTCGCGGACCCCGTGGGGGCCGACGCGCCGGGGCGCCCGGGGCGCTCCCCGCCGTCACCCGCCGGGCCCTGGTTCTGGGCGTGCTGGGCCGAGGGACCTCGGTCGGTCCCGCCGTGCGGCTCCGGCTCCGCCGAAGCGCTGCCATCCCTCTTGAAACGTCCCTGCACTAGCGTCGCAACCTCTGGACCAGGCGCCCCATCGTTTAAACGGCGGGGCACGGTGTCGGCGTTCTGGGGACGCCCTGAGTACGCCCCCGTGGTGGTCTTGAGTGACCGGCGCTGGCTCCCCCTTCTGGCCGCCACTCGGCGCGTCTGTGCGCCCCCTGTGCGCCGGCTCGATCCTGCGGCGGTCCGTGGCATTCCAGCACAGCACAGGATCTCCAACAAGGCTCGTAGGCCAGGCCGTGACATAGGTGACACCACGTGAGTGCCGAATCACCGGATGTGGAAGGTGAGTTCGTCCATTTCGGACGTATGCCCGCGAGTCGCCGAGGTGGGACAGGTGTCCCAGTCGCCATGATCAGCAGCGGAATGGGCGCTTCAGGGGGTCAATGTCCGTTTCGCTGCAGCGAAGGGCAAGCCCGGATTGACCGAATTGCCCCCTGATTCGTGAGAAAACTCACATGCTGATCATGAGATCCCCACGATTGCGCCGGGAATCCCGTGTTTAGCCTGACGCTTTACAGAGATGGCAGAACCGACAACCCGCGCCGATGCGAGGGCCCTCCGCGCCCTCCGGCGCCCGTCACAGAACAGGGTCAAGTAAACAGTGAAGACGACGACGATGTTCCACAAGATCGCCAACCCGCGACGCACGACGCTGGCGCACCTGGACGACGCCGACGAACTGCAGACGCCGGAACAGCCGGAGCACCGCGTCGAACTCCCCACCCAGACTGCCAACCCCAAGCGCACCATCCTCACCCAGGTCCCGGTCGCGGCCGCCGCTGCCGCGGAGTGACACCAGGTAGTACGCGCACCGGCCGCCGGATGCTCACGGCGGCGGGACACCGGCACCGAAGGGGCGCCCCGGCGACGGCGGCGCCCCTTGGTATTGCGCGCGGCGCGGACCCCTCCCCGCGTTAGCCTGGAGCGTCAGACTCCAGCCGCTTCAGTCAAGGGGCCAAGCATCCCGTGCGCATCGCCAGATTCTCCATCGACGGGAACGTCGCCTTCGGCGCCATCGAGGGCGACAAGCAGGACGAACTCGTCCTGGACATCATCAAGGGCATCCCGTTCGGGGACTTCGAGCTCTCCGGCACGAAGGTGCCGGTCGGCAAGGTCAGGCTGCTGCCGCCGGTGCTCCCCAACAAGGTCGTGGCCTTCGGCCGCAACTACGCCGAGCACGCGCGCGAGCTGGGCAACGAGGTGCCCGACGCCCCCTTCGCCTTCTTCAAGCCGTCCACCTCGGTGATCGGTCCCGGCGACGAGATCCAGTACCCCTCCTTCTCCGCCGAGGTGCACCACGAGGCCGAGCTGGCCGTCGTCATCGGCCGGATGTGCCGCGAGGTCCCGCGCGAGCGCGTCAAGGACGTGATCTTCGGCTACACCTGCGCCAACGACATCACCGCCCGCGACGTCCAGAAGCGCGAGAAGCAGTGGGCCCGGGCCAAGGGCTTCGACACCTCCTGCCCGCTCGGCCCCTGGGTGGAGACGGACCTGGACCCCGGTGACCTGACCATCCAGCTCACGGTCAACGGCCAGCAGCGCCAGCTGGGCCGCACCAGCGAGATGATCCACTCCATCGAGGACCTGATCGTCAACATCTCCGAGGCCATGACGCTGCTCCCCGGCGACGTGATCCTCACGGGCACCCCGGCTGGGGTCGGCCCCCTCAACGTCGGCGACGAGGTCGCCGTCACCATCGAAGGCATCGGCACTCTCACCAACAAGGTTGTCAAGCGTGGATAGCGCACCCGGCACTCCCGTACGCGTCCGTTTCTGTCCGTCGCCCACCGGTAACCCCCACGTGGGCCTCGTGCGCACCGCCCTGTTCAACTGGGCGTTCGCCAAGCACCACCAGGGCACCCTGGTCTTCCGCATCGAGGACACCGACGCGGCCCGCGACTCGGAGGAGTCGTACACCCAGCTGCTCGACTCGATGCGCTGGCTGGGCTTCGACTGGGACGAGGGCCCCGAGGTCGGCGGCCCGCACGCGCCGTACCGCCAGTCGCAGCGCATGGACCTGTACAAGGACGTCGCGGCCAAGCTCCTGGACGCCGGCCACGCCTACCGCTGCTACTGCTCCCAGGAGGAGCTGGACACCCGCCGCGAGGCCGCCCGCGCCGCCGGCAAGCCCTCCGGCTACGACGGCCACTGCCGCGAGCTGACCGACGCCCAGGTCGCCGAGTACCAGGCCCAGGGCCGGGAGCCGATCGTCCGTTTCCGGATGCCCGACGAGA
The DNA here is from genome assembly GCF_030816955.1 of Streptomyces africanus. Lineage (NCBI taxonomy): Bacteria > Bacillati > Actinomycetota > Actinomycetes > Kitasatosporales > Streptomycetaceae > Streptomyces > Streptomyces africanus. The sequence continues at coordinate 6,224,146 of NZ_JAUSYP010000001.1, forward strand.
CGATCACCTTCACGGACCTGGTCCGCGGCGAGCTGACCTTCACCCCGGAGAACGTCCCGGACTACGGCATCGTCCGCGCCAACGGAGCCCCGCTCTACACGCTGGTCAACCCGGTCGACGACGCCCTGATGGAGATCACCCACGTCCTGCGCGGCGAGGACCTGCTCTCCTCCACCCCGCGCCAGATCGCCCTGTACAAGGCGCTGATCGAGCTGGGCATCGCCAAGCAGATCCCCGCCTTCGGCCACCTGCCGTACGTGATGGGCGAGGGCAACAAGAAGCTCTCCAAGCGCGACCCGCAGTCGTCCCTCAACCTCTACCGGGAGCGCGGCTTCCTCCCCGAGGGCCTGCTCAACTACCTCTCGCTGCTCGGCTGGTCCCTCTCGGCCGACCAGGACGTGTTCACCATCGACGAGATGATCGCGGCGTTCGACATCTCCGACGTGAACCCCAACCCGGCCCGCTTCGACCTGAAGAAGTGCGAGGCCATCAACGGCGACCACATCCGCATGCTGGACGCGAAGGACTTCACCGAGCGCTGCCGCCCGTGGCTCCAGGCGCCGTTCGCCCCCTGGGCCCCGGAAGCCTTCGACGAGGCCAAGTGGCAGGCCATCGCCCCGCACGCCCAGACCCGCCTCAAGGTGCTGTCCGAGATCACCGACAACGTCGACTTCCTGTTCCTGCCGGAGCCGGCCGAGGACGAGGCCTCCTGGAACAAGGCCATGAAGGAGGGCTCGGACGCCCTGCTGCGCACCGCCCGCGAGAAGCTGGAGGCGGCCGACTGGACCTCCGCCGAGTCGCTGAAGGAGGCCGTCCTGGCCGCCGGCGAGGCCCACGGCCTCAAGCTCGGCAAAGCCCAGGCCCCGGTCCGCGTCGCCGTCACCGGCCGCACGGTCGGCCTGCCGCTGTTCGAGTCGCTGGAGGTCCTGGGCAAGGAGAAGACCCTGACCCGCATCGACGCGGCGCTGGCGAAGCTGGCCGCGTAACGCGAAGCACCCACACGGCGAGGGCGGCGTCCGGTTCGGGCGCCGCCTTCCGCGTACGTCACCGGGGACAGGGCCCGCGGCCCGGCCCCGGGCTGAGAACACCGGGCGGTGGGTACGGTCGGACCATGAGCATCCACGCCGTGGTCTGGGACGTCGACGACACCCTCTTCGACTACACCACCGCCGACCGCCTCGGCATGCGCGCCCATCTGACGGCCGAGGGCCTGCTCGACGACTACGACACCGTCGAGCAGGCCATCGCCCGCTGGCGGGAGATCACCGACGTGCAATGGGCGCGCTACGCGGCCGGTGAGGCCACCTTCGAGGACCAGCGGCGCGACCGCGTACGGGTGTTCCTCGGCCACGACCTCACCGACGCCGAGGCCGACGCGTGGTTCAAGCGGTACCGCGCCCACTACGAGGCGGTCTGGGCTCTCTTCCCGGACGTCCTGCCCGTCCTCGACTCCCTCGCCGCCAGCCACCGGCACGCCGTGCTGTCCAACTCGAGCATCCACGTCCAGGACCGCAAACTGCGCGTCCTCGGCGTCCACGACCGCTTCGAGAGCATCCTGTGCGCGGCCGAGCTCGGCGTCTCCAAACCCGAGGCCGGGGCGTTCCTCGCGGCCTGCGAGGCCCTCGACCTGCCGCCGCACCAGGTCGCCTACGTCGGCGACCACCCGGAGATCGACGGACGGGGCGCCGCCGACGCCGGGCTGCTGTCGGTGTGGATCGACCGCGGGGGCGTGTACGCCACGATCGACCCGCCGGTCGGGCCGCGCCGCATCGCCTCCCTCGCCGAACTGCCGTCTGTGCTCGGCACGGATAGTCGTTTTGGAGCCCCGTCCACCTTCAGGTAATGTTCTTCCTGCGCCGCGGGGAGCGGGCCGGAAGGCAGGAACCCCTAGGCGCACTACTAGAACAAAATCCCCCCAGGGGGCTTGCGTTCCAGTGGCCTATGGTGTAATTGGCAGCACGACTGATTCTGGTTCAGTTAGTCTTGGTTCGAGTCCAGGTAGGCCAGCTCGCAGAGCTCATCTGCGCCAGCGGATTCCGATCCGCAAGCCCCCGTTGTGTAGCGGCCTAGCACGCTGCCCTCTCAAGGCAGTAGCGCCGGTTCGAATCCGGTCGGGGGTACGGTTCCGAAAGATCGACGATCATCTCGGGACTGCTAGGGCCCCCGTTGTGTAGCGGCCTAGCACGCCGCCCTCTCAAGGCGGTAGCGCCGGTTCGAATCCGGTCGGGGGTACTGACTGGTCTAAACCACATTGGTCTATGGTGTAATTGGCAGCACGACTGATTCTGGTTCAGTTAGTCTTGGTTCGAGTCCAGGTAGACCAGCTCGGACCTGCGGAAACGCAGAGTCCACGCCCCCGTTGTGTAGCGGCCTAGCACGCCGCCCTCTCAAGGCGGTAGCGCCGGTTCGAATCCGGTCGGGGGTACTTTCAGAAGAGGCCCTCCACTTCGGTGGGGGGCCTCTTGTTTTGGGGGCGCGGGGAACTGCGCGATCAACCACTGACGGCCGGACGCGATACGAAACCCCACGCCAACGGCGCCTGCTCGGGGAAAGTCTGCCGCGGCGTTGAGGCCGACTCTCCCCGAGAACGCCCCGTCGGTTCAGCCGGTGCGCCGCAACGCCTCGGAGAGACGTCCGGCCGCATCGATCACGGCCTGCGCGTGCATCCGGCCAGGATGCCGCGTCAACCGCTCGATCGGCCCGGACACCGACACCGCGGCCACCACCCGGTTGGAAGGCCCCCGCACCGGCGCGGAAACGGACGCCACCCCCGGCTCGCGCTCACCGATCGACTGGGCCCAGCCCCGCCGCCGTACGCCCGACAGTGCCGTCGCCGTGAAGCGGGCGCCCTGCAGACCGCGGTGCAGCCGCTCCGGCTCCTCCCAGGCCATGAGGATCTGCGCCGAGGAGCCGGCCTTCATCGTGAGCGTCGAGCCGACCGGGACCGTGTCCCGAAGTCCGGACAGACGCTCTGCCGCGGCCACGCAGATGCGCATGTCGCCCTGGCGGCGGTAGAGCTGCGCGCTCTCGCCCGTGACGTCACGGAGGTGGGTGAGCACCGGGCCCGCGGTGGCGAGGAGACGGTCCTCACCCGCGGCCGCGGCCAGTTCTGCCAGGCGAGGGCCGAGAATGAAACGGCCCTGCATGTCGCGCGCCACCATGCGGTGGTGTTCCAGCGCCACGGCCAGGCGGTGGGCCGTGGGTCGTGCCAGTCCGGTGGCGCCGACCAGGCCCGCGAGGGTGGCCGGACCGGACTCCAGAGCGCTCAGGACGAGGGCCGCCTTGTCCAGAACGCCGACGCCGCTACTGTTGTCCATGAAACGATACTCGCGTCTCACTCTGTGAAACGCAAGTTCAAATTCTCGTGGAACCCGCCACTCTGGAAGCCACGAAGTCACAGCGGCCCGTGACGTACGGGCCTGGCGGCGGTTGCCCGGAAACGCAGGGGCGCGGGCCCGCCTCCTCAAGATCTCTAGTTGGGCCGGCGGATCGTCGTCGGCCGGAGGGAACAGCGATGGGTAGGACACTCGCGGAGAAAGTCTGGGACGACCATGTCGTCCGGCGCGCGGAGGGCGAGCCCGACCTTCTCTTCATCGATCTGCACCTGCTGCACGAGGTGACCAGCCCGCAGGCCTTCGACGGCCTGCGCAAGAGCGGCCGCAAGGTCCGGCGCCTCGACCTCACCATCGCGACCGAGGACCACAACACCCCCACCCTCGACATCGACAAGCCGATCGCGGACCCGGTCTCCCGGATCCAGCTGGAGACGCTGCGCAAGAACGCCGCCGACTTCGGCGTGCGGCTGCACCCGCTGGGCGACGTCGAGCAGGGCGTCGTGCACGTCGTCGGCCCGCAGCTGGGCCTGACCCAGCCGGGCACCACCGTCGTCTGCGGCGACTCCCACACCTCCACGCACGGCGCCTTCGGCGCGCTGGCGTTCGGCATCGGCACCTCCCAGGTGGAGCACGTGCTGGCCACCCAGACGCTGCCGATGTCCCGCCCGAAGACCATGGCGATCACGGTCGACGGCGAACTGCCCGAGGGCGTCACCGCCAAGGACCTGATCCTCGCGATCATCGCGAAGATCGGCACCGGCGGCGGCCAGGGCTACGTCCTGGAGTACCGCGGCGAGGCCATCGAGAAGCTCTCGATGGAAGCGCGCATGACCATCTGCAACATGTCGATCGAGGCCGGCGCCCGCGCGGGCATGATCGCCCCGGACGAGACCACCTTCGCCTACCTCAAGGGCCGCCCGCACGCGCCCGAGGGCGCGGACTGGGACGCGGCCGTCGCGTACTGGAAGACGCTCAGGACGGACGAGGACGCCGAGTTCGACGCCGAGGTCGTCATCGACGCCGCCGAACTGTCGCCGTTCGTCACCTGGGGCACCAACCCCGGCCAGGGCGCACCGCTTTCGGCGTCGGTCCCCGATCCTGCTTCGTACGAAGACGCATCGGAGCGCTACGCCGCCGAAAAGGCCCTGGAGTACATGGGGTTGGAGGCCGGGCAGCCGCTGCGCTCCATCAAGGTGGACACCGTCTTCGTAGGCTCCTGCACCAACGGCCGCATCGAGGACCTGCGCGCCGCGGCCGAGCTGATCAAGGGCCGCAAAGTCGCCGACGGCGTACGGATGCTGGTCGTCCCGGGCTCCGCGCGGGTCGGTCTCCAGGCCGTCTCCGAGGGTCTGGACGTCGTCTTCAAGGAGGCCGGCGCCGAGTGGCGGCACGCGGGCTGCTCGATGTGCCTGGGCATGAACCCCGACCAGTTGGCCCCGGGTGAGCGCTCCGCGTCCACCTCCAACCGCAACTTCGAGGGCCGGCAGGGCAAGGGCGGCCGGACGCACCTGGTGTCGCCGCAGGTCGCGGCCGCCACCGCCGTCCTGGGCCACCTGGCCTCCCCGGCCGACCTGTCCGCCGCCGACACCCGTACGCCCGCTGGAGTCTGAGAACCATGGAAGCCTTCACCACCCACACCGGCCGGGCCGTCCCGCTGCGCCGCAGCAACGTCGACACCGACCAGATCATCCCTGCCCACTGGCTCAAGAAGGTCACGCGGGACGGGTTCGAGGACGGGCTGTTCGAGGCCTGGCGCAAGGACGCGTCGTTCGTGCTCAACCAGCCCGAGCGGCAGGGTGCGACCGTCCTGGTCGCCGGCCCCGACTTCGGCACCGGCTCCTCCCGCGAGCACGCCGTCTGGGCGCTGCAGAACTTCGGCTTCAAGGCCGTGATCTCCTCCCGCTTCGCCGACATCTTCCGCGGCAACTCGCTGAAGAACGGCCTGCTCACGGTCGTTCTGGAGCAGAAGATCGTGGACGCGCTGTGGGAGCTCACCGAGAAGGACCCGCAGGCCGAGATCACCGTCGACCTGGTCGCCCGCGAGGTCCGCGCCGAGGGCATCACCGCCTCCTTCGAGCTGGACGAGAACGCCCGCTGGCGGCTGCTGAACGGCCTCGACGACATCTCGATCACCCTCCAGAACGAGGCGGACATCGCCGCGTACGAGGCGAAGCGCCCATCGTTCAAGCCGCGGACGCTCCCGGTCTGACCCGGAGCACGATCCGCCGCCCTGGAGCAAGGCGACTTTCGGCCACCGCAACACCCCCTCTGTGCCCCTGATCAGCCCGATCGGGGGTACAGCTGTTTCTGCACCCGAACGGCCCTGCCCCTGTCGGGCCGGCCACTCAACTTCCCACGTTATGCCGGTGGTTGTTGGGGTACGCGAGTGGTACAGCCGTGACGTCCGTGTGCGCCCGGAAGGCCGTTTGAGGCGGTAGTTGTCCCCTGCGCAGGCGACAACTCGCCCCAGATGGCACAATCTGTGCATGGAACACGACGGCCAACTCGAGCTCTATACGGCAGTCGCGGGCCAACTCAAGGAAGCGCACGCAAGAGTGCGCGCACTGCAAGTCCCGGAGGGCGTACGGATGGCGCTGACCCGGAAGCTGCTGGTCATTACGGCCGCGGCCAAGCACGATCTCGCCGACGCGGCAAGGAGGCTGGATCGGTTCACCGCGGACCTCGACGAGGGACGTCTCCCCGACGAGGAACGCTGAACCGGACGACACCGCCGAGTTCGTTGCGGCACAAGGGTGATAAGCCCGTTTCGTGTTTGATTTGCGGTATATATCTGCCTAACGTGCGAAAAAGCTTGAACACTTTCGTTCTGGCGATGTCTCCGAAGGGGAAGACGTGAACAAGGCGCAGCTCGTAGAAGCGATTGCCGACAAGATGGGCGGCCGACAGCAGGCCGCCGATGCTGTCGACCATGTACTGGACGCCATCGTCCGCGCGGTCGTCGCTGGTGAGAGGGTTTCCGTCACCGGCTTCGGTTCCTTCGAGAAGGTCGACCGTCCGGCCCGCTACGCCCGTAATTCCCCAGACGGGCGAGCGGGTTCGGGTCAAGAAGACCTCCGTTCCGCGCTTCCGTGCGGGCCAGGGCTTCAAGGACCTGGTCAGCGGCTCGAAGAAGCTGCCGCGTGGCGGCGAGGTCTCCGTCAAGAAGGCTCCGAAGGGCAGCCTGACCGGCGGCGCCGGCGCGACGGTCAAGAAGGCCGCCGCGAAGAAGGCCACCACCAAGACGGCGGCCGCGAAGAAGACCACGGCCAAGAAGACGACGGCGAAGAAGGCCACCACCAAGACGGCGGCCGCGAAGAAGACCACGGCGAAGAAGGCCCCGGCCAAGAAGACCACGACGGCCAAGACCACCGCCGCGAAGAAGACCACCGCCAAGAAGGCACCGGCGAAGAAGGCGACCGCCAAGAAGGCGCCCGCCAAGAAGTCGACGGCGCGCAAGACCACCGCGAAGAAGACCACCGCCCGCAAGAAGTAGGGGCGCTGGGGCACTCACGCGCCGGGCCGGACTCCGTACGGAGTCCGGCCCGCGGTGCGTTCAGGGAGTGAGCAGAGGGTTCAGAGGGTCTGGAGGGTCACCAGAGTGATCCGCAGGTCCTCCTGCGCGCCCTCCACCTCGATCCGCACGCGCTGTCCCGGTCGTAGCAGCCTCAGGCCCCCGGCGTCGAACGCCGCCGCGTCGAAGGGCACCGGTGTGCCGTCGTCCAGCAGCACCTGCCCGCTGCGGCTTTCGGGGTCGTACGTGTACGCGGTCGCCTGCATGGCCGCAGCCTACTGCCCGGGTATGAGCAACCGCGCGGCGGCCGCGGCCGTATGAGGACCGACCCCCAGGGCGAGCGCGGTGCGCAGGTCGTCGCCGGTGTCCACGTCCTGGCGTACGGAATCCACGGCGGCGAGGGACAGTTCCACGGCACCGGACGCGCGGTGCTGGGCGCGGGAATCGACACCGAATGCCGGGAACAATTGCCGTCCAGGGGCGGCGGCCAGCAGGGTCGTACCGATTGCGGCCGCGTCCGGGAGAAAAGCGCGCGGGAATTCAGCGGCGGCGTCGAGTACCCGGGTCAATTCCGGCGGGCGCAGCGCCGGCAGGTCGGCGTTCAGCGCGGCCACCGGACTTTCGGGACGTGCGGACCGGACGGCCCCCGCCGCGTGTGCGAGGGCGGCGTTGAGGCCGCTTCCCGGCTCGTCGGGGATGATCGCCGCGCCCAGTGCGGCCAGCTCGCGGCCCGCCCTGGCGTCGTCCGTGACGACTGCCACATCCCGGACCGCCGGGCAGGCCAGCGCGGCCGCCACCGTGTCCTGGGCGAAGGCCAGCGCCAGGTCCGGCCGCAGCCCGTCGTCCGCGGTGTCCGCGAGCCTGCTCTTGGCCTGGGCCAGGGGCTTCAGGGGTACGACCAAGGTCCACTGCACAGATGTTCCGTCCTTCTCTTGTCGCGGTCATTGTCACCCGGGGCCGCCGGTGCCCGGTGTGTCGGGGCGTACGGTGTTCTCGACAGACCGGCGGCCTGGGGCGACACTTGTGCGGCCCCCCGAGGCCCCCGCTTCAGGCCCTAGAGGAAGGTGTCCGCGTGCCCCGCCGCAGAATCGGCTTCTGGTACCGCTTCGCCGCGGTGATCTGCAAACCGCCGCTGGTGGTTCTGCTCAGGCGGGACTGGCGCGGAATGGAGCACATTCCGGCCGAGGGTGGATTTATCACCGCGGTGAACCACAATTCGCACATCGACCCTTTCGCTTACGCGCACTTTCAGTACAACACCGGGCGCGTCCCGCGATTCCTCGCGAAGAGCGGGCTTTTCAGGAAGGGATTCGTCGGCGCCGCGATGCGCGGCACGGGGCAGATCCCCGTCTACCGCGAGAGCACGGACGCGCTGAGCGCCTTCCGGGCCGCTATCGAAGCCGTGGACCGCGGGGAATGCGTCGCCTTCTATCCCGAGGGCACCCTCACCCGCGACCCGGCGGGCTGGCCCATGACCGGCAAGACCGGGGCCGCGCGCGTCGCCCTCCAGACCAAGTGCCCGGTGATCCCCGTCGCCCAGTGGGGCTGCAACGAGTTGCTGCCGCCGTACGCGAAGAAGCCGCACCTCCTGCCGCGCAAGACGCACCGCGTGCTCGCCGGACCGCCGGTGGACCTCACGCGGTTCTACGACCGGGAGATGACCACGGACCTCCTGAAGGAGGCCACCGAGGTCATCATGGCCGCCATCACCCGCCAGCTGGAGGAGATCCGCGGCGAGAAGGCGCCCGAGACGCCCTACGACCCGCGCCGGGAGCGGATCGAACAGCGGCGCCGCACCCAGGCGCAGACACAGCGGGGCGAGCAGCAGGCGGCGTCACCGGTGCAGTCGGCGCCATCGGCACAGTCGGCACAGTCGGGACAGGAAGAGGGGCTGGGCAAGTGAGCAAGCCGGTCAAGGCGGCGGTCCTGAGCGCCGGTTCGTGGGGCACGGCCTTCGGCATGGTGCTCGCCGACGCCGGGTGCGAGGTCACCCTGTGGGGGCGCCGCCCGGAGGTCGTGGACGCGATCAACTCCACCCGCACCAACCCCGACTACTTCCCGGGCGTCGAGCTCCCGGAGAACGTCCGGGCCACCACGGATCCCGCACAAGCCGCCGCGGACGCCGACTTCACGGTCCTCTCGGTCCCCTCGCAGACCCTGCGCGGCAACCTCGCCGACTGGGCTCCGCTGCTCGCCCCCGGCACGGTCCTCGTGTCGCTGATGAAGGGCGTCGAACTCGGCTCCGCGATGCGGATGAGCGAGGTCATCGACGACGTCGCCAAGGTCGGCCCGGAGCGCATCGCGGTGGTGACCGGACCCAACCTGGCCCGCGAGATCGCCGCGCGGATGCCGGCCGCCGCCGTGGTCGCCTGCACCGACGAGGCCGTCGCCCAGCGGCTCCAGACCGCCTGCCACACGCCGTACTTCCGCCCGTACACCAATACGGACGTGGTGGGTTGCGAACTGGGCGGAGCCGTGAAGAACGTCATCGGCCTGGCCGTCGGCATCGCGGACGGCATGGGCCTCGGCGACAACGCCAAGGGCTCGCTCATCACGCGCGGCCTCGCCGAGACCACCCGGCTCGGCATCGCGCTCGGCGCCGACCCGCTGACCTTCTCCGGACTCGCCGGCCTGGGCGACCTGGTGGCCACCTGCTCCTCGCCGCTGTCCCGCAACCACACCTTCGGCACCAACCTCGGCAAGGGCATGACGCTCCAGGAGACCATCGCGGTCACCAAGCAGACCGCCGAGGGCGTCAAGTCCTGCGAATCGGTGCTGGATCTGGCCCGCCGGCACGGCGTCGACATGCCCATCACGGAGACGGTCGTCGGCATCGTGCACGAGGGCAAGCCTCCGGTGGTGGCTCTCAAGGAGCTGATGTCGCGCAGCGCGAAGCCGGAACGACGCTGAGCGACGCGGCTCCGCGGGCGCTGTATCCCGGCCTTACCAACGGGTACTCTCAACGCGATATGAGCACCGAGAACCTCCCCCAGAGCCCCGAGCAGCCGCCTCGCAAGCCGCGTGTGGCCGTCGTGTTCGGCGGGCGCAGCTCCGAACACGGGATCTCCGTGGTCACGGCCGGCGCCGTCCTCAAGGCCATCGACCGGACGAAGTACGACGTCCTGCCGATCGGCATCACCCAGGACGGCCGTTGGGCGCTCACGGCGGACGAACCGGAGCGGATGGCGATCGTCGACCGGCGCCAGCCGAGCGTCGACCTGCTCGCCGAGTCCGCCGAGGGCGGAGTGATCCTCCCGGTCGACCCGGCCAACCGCGAAGTCGTCTACAGCGAGCCGGGATCGGTCCCCAAGGCGCTCGGCGAGGTCGACGTGGTCTTCCCGGTGCTGCACGGCCCCTACGGCGAGGACGGCACCCTCCAGGGCCTCCTGGAGCTCTCCGGCGTCCCGTACGTCGGTTCGGGTGTGCTCGCCTCGGCCGTGGGCCAGGACAAGGAGTACATGAAGCGGGTGTTCACCTCGTTCGGGCTGACGGTCGGCCCGTACGTGGTGATCCGGCCGCGCGAGTGGGAGCGCGACGAGGCCGCCGCCCGCAAGAAGATCGTCGACTTCGCCGGCGAGCACGGCTGGCCGCTGTTCGTGAAGCCCGCGCGCGCCGGTTCGTCGATCGGCATCACCAAGGTCGACGATCTCCCGGGCCTCGACGAGGCCATCGCCGAGGCACAGCGGCACGACCCGAAGATCCTCGTGGAGGCCGCGCTGCGGGGCCGCGAGATCGAGTGCGGCGTCCTGGAGTTCGAGGACGGCCCCCGGGCCTCCGTGCCCGCCGAGATCCCCTCTCCCGAGACGCACGCGTACTACGACTTCGAGGCCAAGTACATCGACTCGACGCCGGGGCTCGTGCCGGCGCCCCTGACGCCGGAGGAGACGGCTCAGGTGCAGCGCCTGGCGGTCGACGCCTTCGAGGCGGCGTCCTGCGAGGGCCTGGTCCGCGCGGACTTCTTCCTCACCGAGGACGGCGAGTTCGTGATCAACGAGATCAACACGATGCCCGGCTTCACGCCCATCTCGATGTATCCGCAGATGTGGCAGGCGAGCGGGGTGAGCTACCCGGAGCTGGTGGACCGTCTGGTGCAGGCGGCACTTCGCCGTTCCACGGGCCTTCGCTAGGGCGGACTCAGGACGACCCGCACAGCACGGCGCTCAGGAGGCGATCCCCTCGGGGATCGCCTTTTTCACAGCCGGAGCCAGATCGATGAGAGCCCCCGAGGTGTCCACACCCTCCGGCACCGCCACCTCGACATAGACCTCACGGTTCGCCGAGGTGAACCGGTATCCCCCGTCGTCCTGCTTCTCCATCAGCCAGTCGACCCCGTTCACACCGCCGGCGACCGCATCCGGATCCCGTCCGTCCGCCACCTTCGGATCGACCATCTTGGGCGGTTGCGGCACACCGCAGCGAAGTATGATCGCCGGGCTCCCCCAGCCCGCCGTCAACGCCGACGCGGGCTCGGGATCCTCACGACGCTCTCCGTCCACCTTCGCGGGCAGTACCTTGTCCAGGTTCCGGCACAGTTCCGTGGCCTTCGCGTCCGGACTGGGAACCGCCGCCGACGCGCTGTCGTCTGCCGAGGAGCAGCCCGCGGCAGTGATCAACAGCGCGAGAGCGGGCAGGCGGAAGAAAACACGGAACACAGAACGGTGCCGGTGACGGAAAGAGTTCACCGGCACAGGGTAGACGGGGGCTAGAGATGGACGACCGGGCAGGTCAGAGTGCGGGTGATGCCGTCGACTTGCTGGACCTTGGCGACCACCATGCGTCCGAGGTCGTCGACGGTGTCGGCCTGGGCCCGCACGATCACGTCGTACGGTCCTGTGACGTCCTCGGCCTGGATGACCCCAGGAATCTTGCTGATCGTCTCTGCGACGGTCGACGCCTTGCCGACCTCCGTCTGGATCAGGATGTACGCCTGTACCACGGAACCTCCAGGGCGGCCACGAGGATCATGTGGGGAAAAGGAACGCCACGGTATCGCGTCGCCGCTCGTCGCGGGGAGACCTGCGGGGACCGGGTCTTGCGCGCCGGGGTGCAGGTCCGGCAGAACTTGACGGTCACTTCGACCGTAGCGAGGACCGAGAGGCCTCGCGACCGGGCATGGACAGGGACAGAAGGGGAGAAAGGGTAATGAAGGGCACTGTTGGTGAGCTCGGTGAGTTCGGGCTCATCAGGGAGCTCACCTCCCGTCTGACCACCACCCCGGCGGTCCGGGTCGGCCCCGGCGACGACGCCGCCGTGGTGGCCGCGCCCGACCGCCGGGTCGTGGCCAGTACGGACATCCTGGTGGAGGGCCGGCACTTCCGCCGGGACTGGTCGACGGCCTACGACGTGGGCCGCAAGGCGGCGGCGCAGAACCTCGCCGACATCGCCGCCATGGGTGCCGTACCGACCGCGCTGCTGCTCGGTCTGGTCGTTCCGGCCGAGCTGCCGGTGACGTGGGCGAGCGAGCTGATGGACGGCCTGCGCGACGAATGCCAGGTGGCCGGTGCCGCCGTGGTCGGCGGTGACGTCGTACGCGGCGACTCGATCATGGTGTCGATCACCGCGCTGGGCGATCTGCGCAACCAGGAGCCGGTGACACGGGCGGGCGCGCAGCCCGGCGACCTCGTCGCGGTGACCGGCTGGCTGGGCTGGTCGGCTGCCGGGTACGCGGTGCTGTCGCGCGGGTTCCGCTCGCCGCGCGCCTTCGTGGAGGCCCACCGGCGGCCCGAGCCGCCGTACCACGCGGGTCCGGCCGCCGCCGGGCTCGGGGCGACCGCGATGTGCGACGTGAGCGACGGGCTGATCGCCGACCTGGGGCACATCGCCGAGGCCAGCAAGGTGCGGATCGACATCCGCTCCGGGGCGATCGACATCCCCTCGCAGATGAACGACATCGGGCAGGCCGTCGGCGTCGACCCGATGCAGTGGGTGCTGACCGGGGGAGAGGACCACGCGATCGTGGCGACCTTCCCGCCGGACGTGAAGCTGCCCGCCCGCTGGAAGGTCATCGGCGAGGTCCTCAACCCCTCGGCGCTGCCCCAGGTGACGGTCGACGGGGCACCGTGGACCAGCAAGGGCGGCTGGGACCACTTCGGGGACATGGAGTCATGATTCCCAACGTCCTCACGGTGGCGGGCTCCGACTCGGGCGGCGGCGCCGGCATCCAGGCCGACCTGAAGACGATGCTCGCGCTCGGCGTGCACGGCATGAGCGTCCTCACGGCGGTGACCGCGCAGAACTCCCTCGGCGTGCAGGGGGCTTGGGAGCTTCCGGTGGAGGCGGTGCGGGCCCAGTACCGCAGTGTCGTGGACGACATCGGCGTCCAGGCGGTCAAGACCGGGATGCTGGCCTCCGCCGAACTCGTGGAGACGGTCGCCGAGTTGCTCGCGGGCACGGACGCCCCGGCGGTCGTCGACCCGGTGGGCGTCTCCAAGCACGGCGACTCCCTGCTCGCCGCGTCCGCACTGGACTCCGTCCGCACGAAGCTGCTCCCGGTGGCCACGGTCGCCACTCCGAACCTCGACGAGGTGGCCCAGCTGACGGGCGTCCGGGTCGAATCGGAGGAGCAGCTGCGGCGGGCCGCGGCGGCCGTGCTCGGCTACGGGCCGCGGTGGGTGCTGATCAAGGGCGGCCATCTGTCCGGGGACGCCGTGGACCTGCTCACGGACGGCTCCGAGGAGCACTGGCTGCGGGCGCCGCGCCACGACAACCGGCATACCCACGGCACGGGCTGCACGCTGGCCTCGGCGATCGCGTCACAGCTCGCGAAGGGGCACTCAGTGCCGGAGGCGGTGGCGGCGGCCAAGGAGTACGTCACCGGGGCGATCGCGGCCGGGTTCGCACTCGGCGGGGGGATCGGGCCGGTGGATCATGGCTGGCGGTTCCGGGCCGGGTTCTGAGCGTCCGGGTTCGTTCCCGGGTGCCCGAGCCCGTTCCCGGGCGTCCGGGCACCGCAAAGAGCCGGTCCACCAGAGGTGGACCGGCTCTGTAAGCGAACCAGCAGTGGCCGCGCGCTAGCTGAGCGTCAGCGCGAGACCTTGCCGGCCTTGATGCACGAGGTGCAAGCGTTCACGCGCTTCGGCGTCCCGCCCACCACGGTACGCACACGCTGGATGTTCGGGTTCCAGCGACGGGACGTACGGCGGTGCGAGTGCGAGATGTTGTTGCCGAAGCCCGGCCCCTTGCCGCAGACGTCGCAGTTGGCAGCCACGGGTCACTCCAAAGACTTCAGATGCACTTACGGTTGATCCCGGCATGCCGGGATCCGGATCAGAGGATCTGAGTGGCGCTGCCAGGGGAATGGCCCGATTCGATCGGGCAACCGGAGCAGCATACAACGACTGCGCCCGTGCAGTGAAACTACCATGGTCAGGCCGGGGGCTCTCCCGTCCCACTTCCGGCGGACACCGCCCCGGGGTCTACGCTGCGTGCCACGTCCAGCAGCTCAGGGAGGCGCGGTGGCGCAGGTGCCGCAGACATTCTTCGATGCTCTCGCGGTGCGCACCTGGTGCGGTCTCGCACTCGAGACGCTGGGGCGGGCGCGTGAGGAGATCGACGCGATCAACGTCTATCCCGTGGCGGACGGGGACACCGGTACGAATCTGTATCTGACCGTGGAGTCCGCCGTCGCGGCGGTCGAGGCCGTGTTCGCCGGGCATGCGGCGAGGTCGGGCCCTGAGGGGCCGACGCTGGCCGACGCGGTCCGGGCGATGGCGCACGGGGCGCTCATCGGTGCCCGTGGGAACTCCGGGACGATCCTCGCCCAGCTGCTGCGCGGCATGTCCCAGGTGCTGGCCGACCATGAGAGCGGGCACGCCGACGGCAAGACCGCGCACGCCGACGGCCAGGGCCTGCGACTGGCCCTGCGGCACGCGGCCGACTCCGCCCGGCAGGCCGTGGCCCACCCTGTCGAGGGCACGGTCCTCACGGTCGCCTCGGCCGCTGCCGACGCTGCCGACGCGGCCTGCGGTGCGCGGGGCGACTGCGGGACGGTGGCCAGGGCGGCCTACGAGGGAGCCAGCGCGGCCCTGGCCGCGACCCCCGGCCAGCTGCCCGTCCTCGAACGCGCCGGAGTGGTCGACGCCGGCGGTCGGGGGCTGGTGGCGGTGCTCGGGGCGCTGGTGGAGACGTTCACGGGGGAGAGGCCGCGGGACGGGGCGGCGACGGTGACGGCGGGTGCGTCGGGGGTGGGCGAGGACGCAAGCCCGCACGGCGCGTGTGCCGACACCGCCGCCGGGGCCGGCCAGGACGGCCCCGCCTTCGAGGTGATCTACCTCCTGGAGGCGGAGGACACGGCCGTGGCGCGGTTGCGGGAGCGGCTCGACGCGCTCGGGGACTCGCTCGTCGTGGTCGGCGGTGACGGGCTCTGGAACGTCCACGTCCATGTCGACGACGCGGGCGCCGCCGTCGAGGCCGGTATCGAGGCCGGGCGGCCCTACCGGATCCGCATCACGCACTTCGGCGCCGGCGACGTGCACACCACCGGAGCCGAGCGGCCTCCCCGTGAGCGTGCCCAGCGTGCCGTCGTGGCCGTGGTGCCCGGCGAGGGCCTGGCCGGGCTGTACGCCGAGGCCGGCGCGACGACCGTGCTCGCACGCCCCGGGGAGCCGCCCGCGAGCGGCGAGCTCGTGCAGGCCGTACGACGGGCCCACGCGCGCGAGGTCGTGCTGCTGCCCAATGACGCGGAGCTGCGCCACACCGCCGCGGCGGCGGCCGAGCAGGCCCGGACCGAGGGCATCCGGGTGGCCCTCATCCCGACCCGCTCGGCGGTCCAGGGCATCGCGGCGCTGGCCGTGCACGAGCCGGAGCGCCGTTTCGACGAGGACGTGGTGTCGATGACCTCGGCGGCCGGTGCGACCCGCTACGCCGAGGTCACCGTCGCCGAGCGTCAGGCCTGGACGATGGCCGGCATCTGCCAGGCCGGCGACGTCCTCGGCCTGATCGACGGTGATGTCGCCGTGATCGGCTCGGACGTCACGGCCACCGCCCGGTCCGTCCTGGACCGCATGCTCGCGGCCGGGGGCGAGATGGTCACCCTGGTGCTCGGCGACGAGGCTCCCGACACCATCGCGGAGCACCTGGAGGGTCGGGTCCGCGAGGGGTACCTCGCCGTCGACACGGTCGTGTACCGGGGCGGGCGGCAGGGGGCCGTGCTGCTCATCGGTGTGGAGTAGGAGGAGCAGGGCGGGTACCGGGTGATTCAGTCCTGGTCCTCCGCCGCGAGGCGGAGCATGTGCTCGGCCTCTGCCCGCCGGGCCCGCACCGCCTCGGCGTCGCCGTCCCCGTCGTCGGCCTCCGCCTCGTCGGGTCCGTCGTACGCCGCCAGCACCGCACGCGCGCGTGCCCTCGCGTCGGCGAGACGGCCCAGCTCGATCTCCAGCCAGCCCGCGGTGAGTTCGGCGCCGGTACGGCTGTGCAGGGCGTCGTCCCCGAGCGAGGCGAACACCTCGGCCGACCGCAGCAGTTGGGACAGCGCCTCCTCGAACACGGCCGGGAGCGAGACCTGCGCGTCGCCCTCGGAACCGGACCGGGGCCAGCAGGTCGCCGAACTGGCGGTGGGTGTGGCCGAGTTCCGCGACGAGCTGCTGCCGGGACTCCACATCGGCCGCCGTGTCCCGTGCCGCCTCGCACTCCCGGACCGCGTCCGCCATCAGGGCGCGCGCCTCGTCGAGCCGGTCCTCCGTACGCAACGCCAGCCAGGCGCGGGCGCGCAGGGCCCGGATCAGCCCGTGCACGTTGCCGAGTTCGCGCCACAGGTCGCCCGCGCGTGCGTAGGCCCGGTCCGCCTCGTCGGCCAGTCCGGCCTGCCCGAGGGACTCCCCGGCCAGGTGGGCGAGGGTCGCGTGGTCGTGCTGTTCGGGCCAGTGCCGGGCGGTCTCGGCGGCCTGGAGACGCCGTTCGGCGGCAGCGCGGTGCTCGCCGAGTTCGCTCAGGCAGTCGCCGAGCCACCACTGTGTCTGCACGACCGCCCCGTCGCCGTGCGTCTCGGCGGTCAGGTCGGGCAGTGCCGACTCCAGGACCTCCGCGGCCTCGGCCCACCGTCCCTGCCGCAGCAGGAACCCGCCGAGCTGCTGCCGGGCCCAGGCGCCCAGCGTCGCGCCCTCGCCCGCCTCGTCGGCCCAGTGCGCGGCCTCCAGGGCGTGCTGGGAGGCCTCGACGACCTCGCCCCGGCCGCCGGTCAACTCGGCGAGCTGGAGGTGCAGCTGGGCCCGTCCGGGCGCCTCCAGATGGGCTCCGCCGTGCTCCAGGGCCGCCCGCAGTGCCCGTTCCGCCTCCGCCATGTCGCCGAGGTGGTGGGCCAGGGAGGCCAGCCGGGCCTCGTACTCCACCGCGAACCACGGCAGCCCCGCCGCGACGAACGCCGCCGCGCCCCGCGCGAACAGTGCCGCGGCCGTCTCCAGGTCCCCGCCCAGTCCGGCCAGCTCGGCGAGCATCGCCTGAGCCTCGGCGCCCCGCGCGGCCAGCCGCACGTCCTCCCCGGCCCGCCCTTCGACGAGCGCGATGACTTCCCGGACAGCGGCTTCGGCCACGGCGACGACCGAGCCCGGCCTGGCGCCCACGCCGTCGCCGGGAACCGTCTCGGGCCTGGGGCCCGGGTCTTGGTCGAGGGCCGTTTCCGGCCTGGGGCCTGTGTCTTGGCCGAGATCTGTTTCCGGCCTCGGGCCTGTGTCTTGGCCGAGGCCCGTTTCCGGCCTCGGGCGCGTGTCGTCGCCGAGGGCCGTTTCCAGACCGGAGCTCGCGTCTTCGCCGTCGGTCGCTTCCGGCCTGGCCCCCGCGCCCTCCCCGAGAACCGCATCCGGCCCCCGGCCCTCGGTGTGCGCCGGAATCGGCTCGGGGTCGTGGCCCTCGGCGTAGCTCTCCTGGGCGCCGCCGGCCCCGGTCTCGTGTGCCCGGCGCATCAGGATCCTGGCCCGTGCCATCAGGACGGACGCCGTCTGCCGTAGCCCCGTGTCGCCGGCGGCGTACAGCGCGAGGATCTCGTCGTAGAGGCCGGACACGGCCGCGAGCGCCCCGGCCACGTCACCCGCGAGAGCGCGTACGTACGCCGCACGCGCGCGTGCCGCCAGGGCCTCCCCGGGGTCGCCCGCCGCCGCGTACAGCCGCGCGGCCCGTTCGAAGAGCGCGGTGCCCTCCGGGCCCAGGCCCATCGCCTCGTGGTCGGCGATCTCGGCGCGGTCGCGCGGGTCCAGCTCCACGCCCTGCGCGGCCTCGGCGACCGCCGCCCACGCCTCCACGGCGCCCGGCCGCAGGTTGTCCGACAGCCGGCGTGCCTCGGCCAGCAGCGCGGGCAGATCCGGCTGCCCGGTCGCGGCGGCCGTGACCACCGGGGGAGCGGGCGCAGGCACCGGCCGTACCGACCGCACCCCCAGCGGCAGCCGCTCCGCCAGCGGGCGCCGCTCCATCCGCGCGCGGGCCCGCTCGGAGACGTACGTCGTGCCGTTGCGCTCGTCGAAGCGCGCCGCCAGGGCGAGGGCCTCCGCACGCGCGTGCGCGGCCAGTTCCCCGGCGGTCCACTCCCGGCCGGCCGGACCGGGCACCTGCCGGTCACCCAGCCCCAGCCCGGTCAGACGGTCCATGAGCAGGGCCACCACGCTCATGAACTCCAGCTTGCTCTGCGGCTGCCCGTCGTCCGTGAAGTACGCCGGCCGCTCCGCGAGCAGCTCCAGACCGCGCGCCTCGTTGCCGGTCAGCGCGCAGAACTCCACGTGCTCCGCGTACGCGCCGCGCATGCTCTCCATGGCCCGTACGAGCCGGAAGCCCCGCAGATGGTTCGCGCGGGCCTCGTCCAGGCGGCCCAGCCGCAGCAACGGCACCAGGGAGGAGGCGAGGGCCGTGTGCGGCTCGTGGGCGCAGGCGTACTCGCCCTCCAGCACCGGCCGCCACAGCTCCAGCGCCTCGGCGTCCCGGCCCCGCTCCGCCTGCCACCAGCCCTGCCCGTGCAGTTCGCAGGCGTGGCAGTCGGCCATGCTGTCCCGGTCGGCGGCCAGCCACGCGGCATACGCCCGCTCGGCCCGCGCCAGGTCCCCGACATGCGCGGCCACACTGTGCTCGGCGCTGCGCACGGCCCGCTCGGAGTGCCCGGCGAGCCGGTAGCGGTGCTCCATCTCGCCGAGCCACTTCTCGATCGACGCGAGCGGGATGTGCGGCTGGTCGAGCATGCCGGACGACACCCACTTGAAGACCCAGTGCAGCGAGTGGGTCTCGTACTCGTCGAAGTCCTCGGGCCGTTCGTCCCACATGCGCAGCAGACGCGCGAAGGGGACGAACATCTTCCCCTTCTCGGAGCTGTAGTTGTAGACCTTCAGCTGGTGTCCGAGCGCCTCGATCACGGCGAGCGGGACGTTCAGCTTCTCGGCCACCGTCAGCAGCTCCTCCGCGCGCGCGTTGCGGGCCGGGCCCTCCGGCTGCTCGGCGTTCTCCGCCATCGCCCGGCGCAGGGCGTCGAAGTCCGTGATCTCACTCATGCCTGACCGTCCTCGCTGTGCGTGGCCCACTCCAGGAGGCCGATGAACGCGCGGTTGAGCAGCGCCGAGTCGGCGGGCCTGAGCGGCCGCTGCGCCATCAGCAGCGCCTGCCCGTACAGCGACTCCGTGGCCGTACCGATCAGCTCCGGGTCGTGCAGCGAACTGATCCGCCGGACCAGCGGGTTGAGATGGTTGAGCACCAGACGCGCGCGGGGAGCGCTGCCGCGCAGGGAGCCGAGGATGCCCGCCCAGAGGTCGTCGGCCTGTGCCTCGGCGTCCGCCCGCGCCTGTTCGTGCCGGGCGTCCCGGTCGTCGAGGTGCAGCGCGGGCACGGAGAGCGGGTGGAAGGCCCGCAGCACCACGTCGCAGCCCAGCGGGTCGAGCCGGGCCCGCGCCGCCGCCAGGAAGCCGGACAGGGCCAGTTCCTCGGCCGGGTCCACCGCGTCCAGATGCGCGGTCACCGTCTCGGCGTCCAGCTCGGCGACCACGGTCCCCGGCCGCACCGACGGCAGCGCCTCCACCAGCTCGCTGTCGTACGTGTAGCCGCCGTTGATCACGCCGATGCCCTGCGCGGACGCGATCGGCGCGACCTGCCGGTACTCCTCGACGGTCCGCGTGAAGTGCACCACCGGGTGCCGCTGCCCGAACTCCTCCAGGGACAACCGTCCGTCGGTCGTCTCGAAGGGCAGCCACGGCAGCATCGTGCGCAGCATCTCCCGGTCGTGCCGGGCCAGGGACTTCACGCCCAGGTGGTGCACCGCCAGGAACGCGGCCAGCCGCTCCGGATCACCGGCGGCCAGACCGGTCAGCCAGGCCCGGATCCGCTCGCCCAGCGCCTCCCGTACGGCGGCCAGCGTCTCGTCCTCGTACAGCGCCTCGCGCGACGCCGTCGGCCGCAGGCTGTCCGTGTCGAGCACGCAGCGCACGAAGAACGCCCAGTCGGGCAGCAGCTGTTCGGCCCGCTCGGTGAGCAGCATGCCCTTGAGATGGACGCGGTGACCCGCGCGCTGGGCCGGGCTGACCGCCGACGGCAGCACGTACGCCACCCCGCGGACGCCCGCCAGCGGCACGGACAGGTCGATCGTGTCCAGCGGGGTGAAGCCGAACAGCTCGTGGCAGTGCCGGGCGAGGGCGACGCGGCGGGCGGCCGGGCCCGGATACGACCGGTCCCAGGGCGCCGGGAGGTCGGTGACGGGCTCGTCGCCCACCCGGACGTCGTACGGCAGCAGCGACCCGAAGTCCCGCGCCAGCGTGCCGACCCGCTCGGGCGTGAGCCACTCCGCGGCCCCCGCCCGGGCCACCAGATGCACGGTGGTGCCCGGTTCGGGCCGCTCGGCGTCCGGCAGTGTCCGCACGGTGTACGAACCGTCGTCGGACGCCGTCCACTCCACCGGCGGCGCCCCGGGCGTACGGGCGCTGCGGCTGACCACCCGGATCCGCTCGGCGACGACGAAACAGGCCAGCAGGCCGATGCCGAACTGCCCGAGGAAGTCGGAACGCGCCTCCTGAAGGCCCTCGGCGCGCTTGGAACTGCGCCCGATCGTGGCGAGCAGGTCGTGCACGTCCGCCTCGGTGAGCCCCACGCCGGTGTCCTCGACGCGCAGGGTGCCGCCCTCCGCGGACAGCCGCACCCGGGCCGGAGCATCGGGTTCCGTCGCGCGTCTGGCCGTGATGGCGTCCACGGCGTTCTGCAACAGCTCGCGCAGATACACCTTCGGACTGGAGTAGAGGTGGTGGGAGAGCAGGTCCACCAGACCACGCAGGTCGACCTGGAACGTATGAGGTGACTGGGGCGAAGGGGATGGCTGGGATGCCTGTGAGGTCTGGGAGTCCATCATCACGGCGCCGGTGGGGGGACTCGCGACGGCGCGGGGTCGGGCGGTCCCGGTGAGGCGGTGACCGCGAAAAGGAGGCCGGGAGCGCGTCATCCTAAGGCCGGAACCAGCCGCCTGACCAGGGGTTTCCGGGGACGTATACGGCGATGTGCGCCGCGGCCTCTACGGCATTGTCAGTGGTGTGGTGTGCAATGGATCTCGTGCCCGCACTTCACGAACCGCTGCAACAACCACTGAAGTCGGTGCTCGGCCCCGCCACCGCGAAGGTGATGGCCGAGCACCTCGGCCTGCGCACCGTCGGTGACCTGCTCCACCACTACCCGCGCAGATACGAGGAGCGCGGCCAGCTCACGCACCTCGCCGACCTCCCCATGGACGAGCACGTCACGGTGGTCGCCCAGGTCGCCGACGCCCGCCTGCACACCTTCGCCTCCGCCAGGGCCCCGCGCGGCAAGGGCCAACGCCTGGAGGTCACGATCACGGACGGCAGCGGCCGCCTGCAACTGGTCTTCTTCGGCAACGGCGTTCACAAGCCCCACAAGGAGCTCCTGCCGGGCACGCGCGCGATGTTCGCGGGCAAGGTCTCCGTCTTCAACCGCCGCCTCCAACTCGCCCACCCGGCCTACGAGTTGCTACGGGGCGACCCGGAGGAGTCCGTCGAGACATGGGCCGGCGCCCTGATCCCGATCTACCCGGCGACCGCCAAACTGGAGTCCTGGAAGATCGGCAAGGCGCTCCAGACGGTCCTGCCCACGGCCCAGGAGGCCGTCGACCCACTGCCGGAATCCCTGCGCCGGGGCCGCGGCCTGGTCCCGCTCCCCGAGGCCCTCCTCAAGATCCACCGCCCGCACACCAAGGCGGACATCGAGGACGCCCGCGCCCGCCTCAAATGGGACGAGGCCTTCGTCCTCCAGGTCGCCCTCGCCCGCCGCCGCCACGCGGACGCCCAGCTCCCCGCGGTCCCCCGCACACCCACCCCCGACGGCCTCCTCACGGCCTTCGACGCCCGCCTCCCCTTCACCCTCACCGAAGGCCAGCAGCGGGTCTCCCGGGAGATCTTCGACGACCTGGCCACGGACCACCCGATGCACCGGCTGCTCCAAGGGGAGGTCGGAAGCGGGAAAACGATGGTGGCCCTGCGCGCCATGCTCGCCGTGGTCGACGCCGGCGGCCAGGCCGCCATGCTCGCGCCCACCGAAGTGCTCGCCCAGCAGCACCACCGGTCGATCGTCGAGATGATGGGCGAGCTGGCCGAGGGCGGCATGCTGGGCGGGGCCGACCAGGCCACCAAGGTGGTGCTGCTCACCGGCTCCATGGGCGCGGCCGCCCGCCGCCAGGCGCTGCTCGACCTCACCACCGGTGAGGCCGGCATCGTCATCGGCACACATGCGCTGATCGAGGACAAGGTGCAGTTCCACGACCTGGGCCTGGTCGTGGTCGACGAACAGCACCGCTTCGGCGTCGAGCAGCGCGACGCCCTGCGCGGCAAGGGCAAACAGCCCCCGCACCTCCTGGTCATGACGGCCACGCCGATTCCGCGCACGGTCGCGATGACGGTCTTCGGTGACCTGGAGACCTCCGTCCTGGACCAGCTCCCGGCCGGCCGCTCGCCGATCGCCAGCCATGTCGTCCCGGCCGCCGACAAGCCCCACTTTCTGTCCCGCGCCTGGGAACGGGTCCGCGAGGAGGTGGGCAACGGCCATCAGGCGTACGTGGTCTGCCCCCGCATCGGCGACGAGGAGGACGACCCGAAGAAGGCCGGCAAGAAGAAGCCCTCCGGAGCCCCCGGGTCCCCCGAGGACGCCGCGGAGAAGCGCCCGCCCCTCGCGGTCCTCGACGTCGCCGACCAGCTCTCCAAGGGCCCCCTCCAGGGCCTCCGGGTCGAGGTGCTGCACGGCCGCATGCAGCCCGACGACAAGGACGCGGTCATGCGCCGCTTCGCCGCCGGGGAGACGGACGTCCTGGTCGCCACGACGGTCATCGAGGTCGGCGTCAACGTCCCCAACGCCACGGTCATGGTGATCATGGACGCCGACCGCTTCGGCGTCTCCCAGCTCCACCAGTTGCGCGGTCGCGTGGGCCGTGGCTCGGCCCCCGGCCTGTGCCTCCTGGTCAGCGAGATGCCCGAGGCGAGCCCGGCCCGCCAGCGCCTGAACGCCGTCGCCGCGACCCTCGACGGCTTCGAACTCTCCCGCATCGACCTGGAACAACGCCGCGAGGGCGACGTCCTCGGCCAGGCCCAGTCGGGCGCCCGCACCAGCCTGCGGATGCTCGCGGTCATCGAGGACGAGGAGATCATCGCGGAGGCGAGAGAAGAGGCAGTGGCGGTCGTGGCCGCCGACCCGGAGCTGACCCACCTCCCGGCCCTGCGGACGGCACTGGACGCCCTCCTGGACGAGGAGCGGGAACAGTACCTGGAAAAGGGGTGACGGGTATTGCCCCCAAGGGGCGCGGGGCAGTAGTCCATATGCGGCTACCGCCGCGCGGGCGCGACCAGCCACACTGGTACCTGAAGCCGCCCACACCCAAGGACCACAGATGACCCGCGTGATCGCCGGCACGGCCGGCGGACGTCGCCTGGCCGTACCCCCAGGCACCGGTACCCGCCCCACCTCCGACCGCGCACGCGAAGGTCTCTTCTCCACCTGGCAGTCCCTCCTCGGCGGCCCCCTGGAAGGCGAACGCGTCCTCGACCTCTACGCGGGCTCGGGAGCCGTGGGCCTGGAGGCCCTCTCCCGGGGAGCCGGCCACGCCCTCCTGGTCGAGGCCGACGCGAAAGCCGTCCGGACGGTTCGCGGCAACGTGAAGTCCCTCGGCCTCCCCGGCGCCGAGGTCAGATCAGGCAAAGCGGAACAGATCATCCGCACACCACCCCCCGGCGAGCCCTACGACCTCGTCTTCCTCGACCCGCCGTACGCCGTCACGGACGACGATCTTCGCGAGATCCTGCTCACACTCCGCACGGAAGGCTGGCTCACCGGAGAAGCCCTCGTCACCGTGGAGCGCAGCACCAGAGGCGGTGAATTCCGGTGGCCCGAGGGTTTCGAAGCCCTCCGGGCCCGTCGCTACGGCGAGGGAACGTTTTGGTACGGTCGCGCCGCCTCTACGTGCGAAGACGCACGATGACCGGACCGGAGAGCGAGGGATCACAAGTGCGCCGCGCTGTATGTCCCGGGTCGTTCGACCCGATCACCAACGGACACCTCGACATCATTTCCCGCGCCTCCAGGCTGTACGACGAGGTCTACGTCGCGGTGATGATCAACCAGTCGAAGAAGGGCCTGTTCGAGATCGACGAGCGGATCGACCTGATCCGCCGGGTCACCGCCGAGTACGGCAACGTCCGCGTCGAGGCCTTCCACGGCCTGCTCGTCGACTTCTGCAAGCAGCGCGACATCCCCGCCATCGTCAAGGGCCTGCGCGCGGTCAGCGACTTCGACTACGAGCTGCAGATGGCCCAGATGAACAACGGCCTCTCGGGCGTGGAGACCCTCTTCATCCCCACCAACCCCACCTACAGCTTCCTGTCGTCCTCCCTGGTCAAGGAGGTCGCGACCTGGGGCGGCGACGTATCGCACCTGGTCCCGGCGGAGGTCCTCCAGGCCCTCACCGAGCGCCTGCGGCAGGACTGAACCCGCCCCGGGCGCCCCACCGGACGCTGACAGGCCGTCACCCGGTGTTCCCCGGCATCCCCCTGGCCGTACAGTCGTCCCGTCCGTCTCCAACGCATCTGTAGAGAGTGGCGAGCACACGGTGGACGTGCAGAAGAAGCTCGACGAGATCGTCGCCGCGGTCTCCGGCGCCCGGTCCATGCCCATGTCGGCCTCGTGCGTGGTCAATCGCGCCGAACTGCTCTCCATGCTGGAAGAGCTGCGCGCGGAGCTGCCCGGCTCCCTCGCCCAGGCCCAGGAGCTGATCGGCGACCGCGAGCAGATGGTCGAGCAGGCCCGCCAGGAGGCCGAGCGGATCATCCAGGCCGCGCACGCCGAGCGCGGATCGCTGATCTCCGACACCGAGGTGGCACGCCGTTCCCAGGCCGAGGCCGACCGGATCCTCGCCGAGGCCCGCCAGGAGGCCGAGGAGATCCGCGCCGAGGCCGACGAGTACGTCGACTCCAAGCTCGCCAACTTCGAGGTCGTCCTCACCAAGACCCTCGGCTCCGTCGGCCGCGGCCGCGAGAAGCTCCTCGGCACCGGTCCCGGCACCGACGAGCAGGGCTACGAGGACGAGGACGCCCCCGAGCGCAGCCACGACCCGGAGACCCAGCGCCGCAGCGCCGACGAGTACGTCGACGTCAAGCTCGGCGCCTTCGAGGCGGTCCTCGCCAAGACCCTGGACGCCGTCGGCCGCGGCCGGCAGAAGCTGCACGGCCGGATCGCCACCGACGACCTCGGCTCACTCGCCGACGACACCAGCACCGTCCAGCACTCCAGCGACGCCGACTACCTCGCCGGCCTGGCCGCCCTCTCGGACCAGAAGCCCCCGGCCGAGCAGCCCGCCCAGCAGCGGGACTACGGCCAGCCGCAGCCGGCCTATGCCTACCAGCAGCAGCCCGACCCCTACGGCGGCTATCCGCAGCAGCAGTACGCCGCTCAGCAGGACCAGTACGGCTATCAGGCCGATCCCTACGCCTACCAGGGCTACGACCCCCAGCAGGCCGCGTACGACCCGAACCAGGCCCAGCAGGCGCAGCAGCCACAGCAGGGGCATCAGAGCCCTCAGAGCCACCAGCCATACGCCCTGGACGAGACCAGCCTCTTCGACACCGGCATGATCAGCGCCGAGCAGCTCCGGGCCTACGAGCAGGGCCGCGGCAACGGCTGAGCACCGGATTGGGCCGACAGGCAAAGGTCCAGTATCCTGGCTCTTCGGTCGCGCGTACGTCCGCGATCACCGCTGCCCGGGAACACCGAAGGGCGGCGTCTCCCTCAGCTCAGCAGACCGAAAGCAGGAATGGCCCTGAACGCCCGCCTCGACCACCGCAACCCCCTCGTGTTCGACACGCACGAGCTGGGCCGGCGGCCCGGTGCGCTCCAGCGCCTGACCCGCACGGTCGACGCTCCCAAGGACCTCGGTATCAAGGGAGTCATCGGAGTGCCGGAAGGCGCCCCGGTGGAGCTCGAACTCCGCCTGGAGTCGGTCATGGAAGGGGTGCTCGTCACAGGCACCGCCCGTGCCGCTGCCGAGGGGGAGTGCGTAAGGTGTCTGGAGCCGCTTCAGCTCGACGTCGAAGCGGAGTTCCAGGAGATGTTCTCGTACCCTGACGCCGACGACCGGGGCCGCGTGATCGCGGAACCGGGCGACGACGCCGAGGACGACGAGGACAGGCTCTTCCTCGAGGACGGCCTGTTCGACCTCGAGCCCGTGCTGCGTGATGCGGTGGTGCTCGCACTGCCGATGCAGCCGGTGTGCCAGGAAGACTGCCCTGGTCTGTGTGCCGAGTGCGGCGCACGACTGGCGGACGACCCGGACCACCACCACGACGCCGTCGACATCCGTTGGGCGGCATTGCAGGGACTCGCCGGCACCATGAAGGACGGCGAGAAGGACGAGATGAGCGGCGCCGAACCTGGCGTCGACGAGAAGCAGGAGAAGTAGCCGTGGCTGTTCCGAAGCGGAAGATGTCGCGCAGCAACACGCGCCACCGCCGGTCGCAGTGGAAGGCTGCGGTCCCCACCCTGGTTGCGTGCGAGCGCTGCCACGAGCCCAAGCAGCAGCACATCGCGTGCCCCTCGTGCGGCACTTACAACAAGCGCCAGGTCCTCGAGGTCTGAGCGGCTGGTGAGAGGCACTGTGTCCACGCCTAAGAACAAGTCTTCCCGCGTGAGCGGAAGCGCAACGGCGGACAACCAGGCCTCGTCCCACACGCTTCTGGAAGGGCGGCTCGGCTACAAGGTCGAGTCCGCCCTTCTGGTGCGAGCACTGACCCACCGGTCGTACGCATACGAGAACGGCGGTCTGCCGACCAACGAGCGTCTGGAGTTCCTCGGGGACTCCGTGCTCGGCCTGGTCGTCACGGACACGCTGTACCGCACCCACCCCGACCTGCCCGAAGGCCAACTGGCCAAGCTGCGGGCCGCGGTGGTGAACTCGCGTGCGCTCGCCGAGGTGGGCCGCGGGCTCGACCTGGGCTCCTTCATCCGGCTCGGCCGGGGTGAAGAGGGCACGGGCGGCCGGGACAAGGCGTCCATCCTCGCCGACACCCTCGAAGCGGTGATCGGCGCGGTCTATCTCGACCAGGGCCTGGACTCGGCGGCGGAGCTGGTGCACCGCCTGTTCGACCCCCTGATCGAGAAGTCCTCGAACCTCGGAGCCGGCCTGGACTGGAAGACCAGCCTCCAGGAGCTCACCGCGACGGAGGGGCTCGGCGTGCCCGAGTACCTGGTCACGGAGACCGGCCCCGACCACGAGAAGACCTTCACTGCTGCCGCCCGCGTCGGAGGCGTCTCGTACGGCACCGGCACCGGCCGCAGCAAGAAGGAGGCGGAGCAGCAGGCCGCCGAGTCCGCGTGGCGGTCCATCCGGGCCGCGGCGGACGAGCGCGCCAAGGCGGCGAAGGACGCCGAGGCGACGCAGACGGCGGCGGCTCAGGCCGCCCAGACGGTCGTCGACGGCAGCAGCGTCGACGGCTGACAAGCCGGCCGCCCTCACCCGGCGGCCGGCACAGCACAGCGCACCCGAGCGCCCGCCCCTGCCCGGGGCGGGCGCTCGGGTCATCCGCAGGTTTGTGACGGGGGATCCCCATGCCCGAGTTGCCCGAGGTCGAGGTCGTACGGCGCGGTCTGGAGCGGTGGGTCGCCCACCGGACCGTCGCCGAGGCCGAGGTGCTGCACCCGCGCGCGGTGCGCCGCCACCTCGCGGGCGCCGACGACTTCGCGCACCGCCTGAAGGGACACCGCATCGGCACCCCGAGCCGCCGCGGCAAGTACCTGTGGCTGCCCCTGGAGGACACGGACCAGTCGATCCTGGCCCACCTCGGCATGAGCGGCCAGCTGCTGGTCCAGCCGCAGACGGCGCCGGACGAGAAGCACCTGCGCATCCGCGTCCGCTTCACCGACGCCCTGGACACCGAGCTCCGCTTCGTCGACCAGCGCACCTTCGGCGGCCTGTCGCTGCACGACAACACCCCCGACGGCCTGCCCGACGTCATCGCCCACATCGCCCGCGACCCGCTCGATCCGCTCTTCGACGACGAGGCCTTCCACCGGGCGCTGCGCCGCAAGCGGTCCACGATCAAGCGCGCCCTGCTCGACCAGTCGCTGATCAGCGGCGTCGGCAACATCTACGCGGACGAGGCTCTGTGGCGCGCCCGCATCCACTACGAGCGCCCGACCGCGACCTTCACCCGCACGCGCAGCCTGCTGCTCCTGGGCCATGTACGGGACGTGATGAACGCGGCCCTCGCGGTGGGCGGCACCAGCTTCGACAGCCTGTACGTCAACGTCAACGGCGAGTCGGGCTACTTCGACCGGTCCCTCGACGCGTACGGCCGCGAGGGCCTGCCCTGCCGGCGCTGCGCCACCCCGATACGCCGGCGGCCCTGGATGAACCGGTCGAGCTACTACTGCCCCAAGTGCCAGCGACCGCCGCGGATCACGCCCTAGCGGAGTCGTACCGCTCGCGCGCGGCCAGTACGCCGTCCATGCTGCCCTCCACGAAGTGGATCAGGGCGAGCAGCCGCTCGGCCACGCCGCGTCCCAGCGGCGTCAGCTCGTAGTCCACGCGGGGCGGGTTGGTCGGCTGCGCCTCGCGGTGCACCAGGCCGTCGCGCTCCAGCGCGTGCAGCGTCTGGGAGAGCATCTTCTCGCTGACGCCGTCGACGCGGCGACGCAGCTCGTTGAAGCGGAGCGAACCCTCGTACAGGGCGCCCAGCGTCAGTGCGCCCCAGCGGCCCGTCACATGCTCCAGCGTGCCGCGCGAGGGGCAGGCCTTGGCGAACACGTTGTACGGGAACTCGTCCAGGCCCGCGCTGGGCTCCTGGGTGGTGGTCATATACCCAGCGTACGCCAGCGCAGCGCTCACCAACAGGTTGCGCTAACCGCTGGTTAGTGGGACAGGGCCAGGGCTCAGTATCCGAAGTCCTGGGTCCACCACGGCCCGCCCGACCCGAACTCGACACCGACGCCCAGCGTCTTGAAGTCGCAGTTCAGGATGTTGGCGCGGTGGCCGGGGCTGTTCATCCAGGCATCCATCACGGCCGCGGCGTCGGCCTGGCCGCGGGCTATGTTCTCCCCGCCGAGGTTGGATATCCCGGCCTTCCCGGCCCGGTCCCACGGCGTCCTGCCGTCCGGGTCGGTGTGGTCGAAGAAGCCCCGCGCGGCCATGTCCTCGCTGTAGTTCTGCGCCAGCTCGGTCAGCGCGCTGTTCGCGGCGACCGCGCTGCACCCCACCTTGGCCCGCTCCTCGTTCACGAGCTTGAGCACCTGGGCCGCGGCGGCGGACTCCTCGGAGAGGGCGGCGGGCGCGCTGGGCTTCGCCGGCGCCTTCGTGGCCGTACGGGAGGGGGTGTTGTCCGGCTTCTCGCGGGGGGTGGCCGCCGGGGCCTTCTTCTCCGGCGTCTTCTCCGGCGTCGTCTCCGGCTTCTCGGTCTTCTCCGGTGTCTTCGTCGGGGCGGCCGACGACTTCGAGGCGGACGGCGACGGCGACAGGGAGCGCTCGGCGTCCCGGCTCGCGGGCGCGCCGTCCCGGTCGTCGGCGCTGCCGGTGGTGCCGCCCTGCTCGATCGGGCTGTTCGTCGGCGTGTCCCCGGCCTGCACCTTGTCGGCACCGCCGCCACCACCGAGCTCGAAGTTCTCGAGGCCGGGCACGGCGCCCGTCGCGACCGCGACCGTGCCGAGGGCGACCGCCGCGGACACGCCGAGCAGCCCGGTGCGCATCGGCCGGGCGGCCTTCTTCCGGCGGCGGTGCGAGCCGGAGCGCCGGGCGCCGCCGTCGGGCGTGAAGCCTTCGCTCGAGAAGGCGGCCGTGTCGCCGCGCCGGGCCTCGTAGCCGGCACCCGGCTCGGAGGCGCCCGTGTCGAACAGGTAGGCCTCGCTCTTCGCATAGGCACCGGCATACGCCTCGGGGTTCAGGTAGGGCGCGATGCCCATCGCCGCGCCGTCTTCCCCGTGGGAGTGCCGGCCTGCCACGGAGCCGTCGGCCTGCGTGATCCCCGTGGCGCGGCCCGCGGCGGCGCGGCCGGCGGCGGAGCGTCGGTGGCGTCCCATGTCCTGGCCTTCCTCGTCCTGGCGGTCGACTCGTCCTCGAGATCAACACCAAACTCACTCGATCGTGTGAGTTTCATATGAGATTCGTTGGGTGGGGACGGTACCGCATGGCGCAAGTGGAGGAAGTGACCCGGAGAGAGATCGGGCGGTTAGGTTGCAGTCATGAGTGAGGATGTGCGACTGGTCGCCTGGGTGCGTGGACGCGTCCAAGGTGTGGGTTTCCGCTGGTTCACGCGGGCCAAGGCCCTGGAGATCGGCGGCCTGAGTGGTTTTGCTCTCAATTTGGGCGACGGACGCGTCCAAGTGGTCGCGGAAGGCGCGAGAGAGGGCTGTGAAGGGCTGCTGGAGTGGCTCCAGAGTGACGACACGCCCGGCCGCGTGGACGGCGTCACCGAGATCTGGGACACACCTCGCGGGGGCTACGAGGGCTTCGCCATCCGCTGATCCCACACCGCCGGACGGCCCCCGGGGTCGCCCGCGAGCCAGTCGCCGAGGGCCTCCCAGAACGGAAACTTGCTGGTGATTGCCGAGAATCACTTGCCTTGGCAGGCCGCACCCGCAAGGATGATCGTCACGCCCCGAAGGCCCCGCAGAAGCGCCGACACCGCCGTTCCAGGCCGTGCGCGCCTGGGTCGCCGCCAATACGGGGCGTGATCGTGTTGACCGTCAAACTTTTTGGTGAGACGCTGAAAGCACCCCGCGCACCTAGCTGTTTGGCATGGCTGAACGGCAGCACAACTCCAGGCCCTGCCAAGACTGCGGGTGCGGAATCCCTCACGACCCACACCGCATCGGTCGGTCACTCATTGTGGAGGACCATCCATCATGGCAAAGGCGCTTCTCGGTTACGTCGGCGGCTCCGACCCTCGACTCCTCGCCGAGATGCGACGGCTCCAGCAGCGTGTCCAGGACCTGGAATCCGAGCTCGTACGGATCCAGGCCGAGAACGAAGCGCTGACGGCTGCCGCTTCTCACGACAGGATCATGGAGAGCGTTGACGCACACCAGGCGGAGCCTGCGCTCACCTGATCACTGCACCGCTCCACAACAGCACCGCAGTGGTTGGGCCGCCCGTCACAACCGCTGAGTTGTCAGAAGTGCAAGGGACGCCGCTGGCGTCCCTTCTTTCTTTTCCCCCGCGCATCCTTTCACCGTCTTTAACGTCTGGTGTGCCCTGCGCGTTCAGCGGCGAAACCGTGGGTTCATGGAGTGAGACGAACCCGGGCGGTAGAGTCCAGCGGCGTGCACCTCAAGGCCCTGACCCTCCGCGGGTTCAAGTCGTTCGCATCGGCGACCACACTCCGGTTCGAGCCGGGCATCACGTGCGTCGTCGGACCGAACGGCTCGGGCAAGTCCAACGTCGTCGACGCGCTCAGCTGGGTCATGGGCGAGCAGGGCGCCAAGTCGCTGCGCGGCGGCAAGATGGAGGACGTCATCTTCGCCGGCACCACCGGCCGCCCCCCGCTGGGCCGGGCCGAGGTGTCCCTGACCATCGACAACTCCGACGGGGCCCTGCCCATCGAGTACGCCGAGGTCACCATCACGCGGATCATGTTCCGCAACGGCGGCAGCGAGTACCAGATCAACGGCGACACCTGCCGCCTCCTCGACATCCAGGAGCTCCTCTCCGACTCCGGCATCGGCCGCGAGATGCACGTCATCGTCGGACAGGGCCAGCTCGACTCCGTGCTGCACGCCGACCCCATGGGCCGCCGCGCCTTCATCGAGGAGGCCGCCGGCGTCCTCAAGCACCGCAAGCGCAAGGAGAAGGCCCTGCGCAAGCTGGATGCGATGCAGGCCAACCTCGCGCGCGTGCAGGACCTCACCGACGAACTCCGACGCCAGCTCAAGCCCCTCGGCCGCCAGGCCGCCGTCGCGCGCCGGGCCGCCGTCATCCAGGCCGACCTGCGCGACGCCCGGCTGCGCCTGCTGGCCGACGACCTCGTACGGCTCCGGGACGCCCTCAAGGCCGAGGTCGCCGACGAGGCCGCCCTGAAGGAGCGCAAGGAGGCCGCCGAGCAGGAGCTGCGCAAGGCGCTCCAGCGCGAGGCGCTCCTGGAGGACGAGGTACGGCAGCTCACGCCCCGCCTCCAGCGCACCCAGCAGACCTGGTACGAGCTCTCCCAGCTCGCCGAGCGGGTGCGCGGCACGATCTCGCTGGCCGACGCCCGCGTGAAGAGCGCCACCTCCGCGCCCCCCGAGGAACGGCGCGGCCGCGACCCGGAGGACATGGAGCGCGAGGCCGCCCGCATCCGCGAGCAGGAGGCCGAGCTGGAAGCGGCCCTGGAGGCGGCCGAACGCGCCCTGGAGGACACGGTCGCCCACCGCGCCGAGCTGGAGCGCGCCCTCACCGAGGAGGAACAGCGCCTGAGGGACGCCGCCCGCGCCATCGCCGACCGGCGCGAAGGCCTGGCCCGGCTCAGCGGCCAGGTCAACGCGGCCCGCTCCCGCGCTGCCTCCGCCCAGGCCGAGATCGAACGCCTGGCCGCCGCCCGCGACGAGGCGCAGGAACGTGCCGTCGCAGCCCAGGAGGAGTACGAGGCCCTCAAGGCCGAGGTCGACGGTCTCGACGCCGGCGACGCGGAACTCGCCGAGCAGCACGAGGCGGCGAAGCAGCAGCTCACCGAGGCCGAGGCCGCTCTCACGGCAGCCCGCGAGGCGACCACGGCGGCGGAACGCAAGCGCGCCGCGACCCAGGCCCGCCACGAGGCCCTGGCACTCGGCCTGCGCCGCAAGGACGGCACCGGGACACTGCTCGCGGCGAAGGACCGCCTCTCCGGCCTCCTCGGCCCGGCGGCGGAACTCCTGACGGTGACCCCCGGCTATGAAGTCGCCCTGGCCGCAGCGTTCGGTGTCGCCGCTGACGCCCTGGCCGTCACGACCCCGTCCGCGGCCGCCGACGCCATCCGCCTGCTGCGCAAACAGGACGGAGGCCGGGCGACTCTGCTCCTGGCGGGAGATCCTCTGCCCCGGGGCGCGGGGAACTGCGCGACCGGCCACAACGGGCCCGCAGACGCACGACACACCTTCGCCGCAGACCTGGTCCGCGGCCCCGCCGACCTCATGCCCGCCGTCCGACGGCTGCTCCACGGCATCGTCGTAGTCAACACCCTCGAAGACGCCGAAGACCTCGTCTACGCCCACCCCGACCTCACCGCCGTGACGGCCGAAGGCGACCTCCTCGGCGCCCACTTCGCCCACGGCGGCTCCGCCGGCGCCCCCAGCCTCCTCGAAGTACAGGCCTCCGTCGACCAGGCAGCCGCAGAGCTCGAAGAGCTGGACGTCCGCTGCGAGGAGCTGAGCGAGGCCCAGCAGGCGGCGGTGGAACGCCGCAAGGAGTGCGCCGCCCTGGTCGAGGAGCTGGGGGAGCGGCGCCGGGCCGCCGACCGGGAGAAGTCGGCCGTCGCCCAGCAGCTCGGCCGGCTCGCCGGGCAGGCACGGGGCGCGGCGGGGGAGGCCGAGCGCTCCACCGCGGCCGCGGCCCGTGCCCAGGAGGCCCTCGACAAGGCGCTCCAAGAGGTCGAGGAACTCGCCGAGCGGCTCGCCGTCGCCGAGGAGATGCCGATCGAGGAGGAGCCCGACACCTCCGTGCGGGAGCGGCTCGCCGCCGACGGCGCCAACGCGCGGCAGACGGAGATGGAGGCCCGCCTCCAGGTCCGTACGCACGAGGAACGGGTCAAGGGCCTGGCCGGACGGGCCGACTCCCTGGACCGGGCCGCCCGCGCGGAGCGCGAGGCACGCGCGCGTGCCGAACAGCGGCGGGCCCGCCTGCGGCACGAGACGGCCGTCGCCGAGGCCGTCGGCTCAGGCGCCCGGCAGCTGCTCGCGCACGTCGAGGTCTCCCTCGCCCGCGCCGACGAGGAGCGCACCGCGGCCGACGCCGCCAAGGCCCGCCGCGAACAGGAACTCGCCCGTGCCCGCACCGAGGGACGCGATCTCAAGGCCGAACTCGACAAGTTGACGGATTCGGTCCACCGCGGCGAGGTACTCGGCGCCGAGAAGCGGCTGCGGATCGAGCAGCTGGAGACCAAGGCGCTGGAGGAGCTGGGTGTCGAACCGGCCGGGCTCGTGGCGGAGTACGGACCGCACCAGCTCGTGCCGCCCTCGCCCCCCGCCGAGGGCGAGGAGCTGCCGGAGGATCCGGAGCACCCGCGCAACCGGCCCAGGCCGTATCTCCGGTCTGAGCAGGAGAAGCGCCTGAAGTCGGCCGAGCGCGCCTACCAGCAGCTCGGCAAGGTGAACCCCCTTGCCCTGGAGGAGTTCGCGGCGCTGGAGGAACGCCACCAGTTCCTCAGCGAGCAGCTGGAGGACCTCAAGAAGACGCGGGCGGATCTCCTCCAGGTGGTGAAGGAGGTCGACGAGCGTGTCGAGCAGGTCTTCACCGAGGCCTACCGGGACACGGCCCGGGAGTTCGAGGGCGTCTTCAGCCGGCTGTTCCCGGGCGGTGAGGGGCGGCTGATCCTGACCGACCCCGACAACATGCTCACCACGGGCGTGGACGTCGAAGCCCGTCCGCCGGGCAAGAAGGTCAAGCGGCTGTCGCTGCTCTCCGGCGGGGAGCGGTCGCTGACCGCCGTGGCGCTGCTCGTGTCGATCTTCAAGGCCCGGCCCAGCCCGTTCTACGTCATGGACGAGGTCGAGGCCGCCCTCGACGACACCAACCTCCAGCGGCTCATCCGGATCATGCAGGAGCTCCAGGAAGCCTCCCAGCTGATCGTGATCACCCACCAGAAGCGCACGATGGAGGTCGCCGACGCGCTGTACGGCGTCTCCATGCAGGGCGACGGTGTGTCGAAGGTCATCAGCCAGCGTCTCCGCTAGATGGGTGTGCTCTACACCTGTCTCACCTGCGGCCCTCAATGACTTCAATACTTGAACACATCACTGACACACTCCTGCCTCAGATTCATAGGCAGTGACCTATTGACTTCGAAACTTGAAGGCATAGTCTCGGCAACGTTCCTTTTACCTTCAGGTACCTTCAGGTGGCACCTCGAAGGCTGATTCGCTCCGGCAGCGTTGCCGGTGGCCCGAGGAGTACACGTGACCAGCACAGCGCAGGCACCCAAGTCCGGAGCCAGGGCGGCTCATCCCGAGCATCTCGGGCATGTCATCTTCATCGCGGCGGCGGCCGCGATGGGCGGTTTCCTCTTCGGCTACGACAGTTCCGTGATCAACGGCGCCGTCGAGGCCATCCGGGGCCGCTACGACGTCGGCTCCGCAGCCCTCGCCCAGGTCATCGCCATCGCACTCATCGGCTGCGCCATCGGCGCCGCGACCGCCGGCCGCATCGCCGACCGCATCGGCCGCATCCGGTGCATGCAGATAGCCGCGGTCCTCTTCACGATCAGCGCCGTCGGCTCGGCCCTGCCCTTCGCCCTGTACGACCTCGCCTTCTGGCGCGTCGTCGGCGGCTTCGCCATCGGCATGGCCTCGGTGATCGGCCCGGCCTACATCGCCGAGGTGGCCCCGCCCGCCTACCGCGGCCGGCTCGGCTCCTTCCAGCAGGCCGCGATCGTCATCGGCATCGCCGTGTCGCAGCTGGTCAACTGGGGTGTACTGAACGCCGCCGACGGCGACCAGCGCGGCAAGCTGATGGGCCTGGAGGCCTGGCAGGTCATGCTCGGCGTCATGGTCGTCCCGGCCGTCCTCTACGGGCTGCTCTCCTTCGTCATCCCGGAGTCCCCGCGCTTCCTCATCTCCGTCGGCAAGCACGAGCGCGCCCGGGAGATCCTCACCGAGGTCGAGGGCAAGGACGTCGACCTGGACGCCCGTGTCACCGAGATCGAGCACGCCATGAAGAGCGAGCACAAGTCCAGCTTCAAGGACCTGCTCGGCGGCGGCTTCCTCTTCAAGCCGATCGTCTGGGTCGGCATCGGCCTGTCGGTCTTCCAGCAGTTCGTCGGCATCAACGTCGCGTTCTACTACTCCTCGACGCTGTGGCAGTCGGTCGGCGTCGACCCGACGGACTCGTTCTTCTACTCCTTCACCACCTCGATCATCAACATCGTCGGCACCGTCATCGCGATGATCTTCGTCGACCGCATCGGCCGCCGGCCGCTCGCGATCATCGGCTCGGTCGGCATGGTCGTCGGCCTGGCGCTGGAGGCCTGGGCTTTCTCGTACCACCTGGTCGACGGCAAGCTGCCCGCCACGCAGGGCTGGATCGCCCTGATCGCCGCGCACATCTTCGTCCTCTTCTTCGCCCTGTCCTGGGGCGTGGTCGTCTGGGTCTTCCTCGGCGAGATGTTCCCCAACAAGCTCCGTGCCGCAGCCCTGGGCGTGGCCGCCGCCGCGCAGTGGATCGCCAACTGGGCGATCACCGCGAGCTTCCCGTCGCTGGCCGACTGGAACCTCTCCGCGACCTACGTGATCTACACGGTGTTCGCCGCGCTCTCCATCCCGTTCGTCCTGAAGTTCGTCAAGGAGACCAAGGGCAAGGCCCTGGAGGAGATGGGCTGAGCCCGTCCCGCACACTCGGGGAGAAGGGCCAAAGTCCCCGCTGCCCCTCTCCCCGTAACCCGCCCGCCGCCCCGGTTCGGCCACTGCCCGAGCCGGGGCGGCGGTCCGTCGTTCACCAGATCAGGACGCCGGCACCGCTCTCCAGGGCGCGCAGCGCGGTCGCCTCGATGTTCCGCAGCCGTGAGTCGAGCTGGTACCGGCGCTCCGCGATCCCGCGCGGCCGCTCGGTGGCGGCGGCGATCAGATCGAGGTTCGCCCGCAGCAGTGCCATCTCCCGCAGGAACCCGGGCACCTCGCCGGCCTCGACGAACAGGTTGTCCTCGGCCAGGACCGGAAGGTGTCGGGCACCCAGCGAGCGCACCGCCTCCGCACCCCACACCGTCCGGCGCCAGGACTCGAAGCCGGCCGAGTCGTCGCCCCCCTCCGGGACATCGAGGACCCGCCACTCTCCGTTCGCATCGCGCACGAACACATCCACCGCCAACGTCATGCGCGCAGTGCAGCACCGACGGGCGGCGGCGTTCCAGCGGATATCGGGGGCGTCAGCCCGCCAGCGCGGGCAGCACCTGCTCACAGAACAGGTGCAGGCTCCGCCACCCCTCGTCCACCGGCATCCCGCCCGCCAGCGGATGCAGCACGTAGGAGTCCAGACCCAGCGCCACGCACGCGGCCGGCGTGAGGATCCGGTACACGCCCTCGGCGCGCAGCTCCTGCACCGTCGCCGCGGCCGACTTCACCGCGGACCGCACCCCGCCCGACTGCCAGGAGGCGTACGTCCGCGCCTCGTGCAGGAAGTGCTCCCCGTACTGAGCCCAGGCCCGGTCCGGATCCTCGGCCACATGCAGCAGCGGTGTCTCGGCGGCCGGCATCATCACCCAGCCGTCGGTGCCGTACTCGGCGAGCCGCTCCTTGTAGTACGCCTCCAGCTCCGGCAGATGCGCGCTGGGGAAGAAGGGCAGGCCGAGCCGGGCGGCCCGGCGGGCGGCTGCCCTGGAGGAGCCGCCGACCAGGAGCAGGGGGTGCGGTTCGGTGAACGGACGCGGGGTGACGCGGACCGTGCGGCCCCGGAAGGGGAAGGGCTCGCCCGTCCAGGCCTTCAGCAGCGTCTCCAACAGCTCGTCCTGGAGCCGCCCGCGCCGGGCGAAGTCCACCCCGAACAGCTCGTACTCCTCGGGGCGGTACCCGATCCCGGCGACCGTCACCAGCCGGCCGCCGCTCAGCAGGTCCAGCACGGCGATCTCCTCGGCGAGCCGCAGCGGGTCGTGCAGCGGGCCGATGACCGCCGAGACCGTGACCGCGACACGCCGGGTCGCGCCGAAGACGGCCCCCGCGAAGGCGAACGGCGACGGCAGCCAGTTGTTGCCGGCCCCGTGGTGCTCCTCGGTCTGCACGGTGGTCACGCCCCGGTCGTCGGCGTACGACGCCATTTCCAGGGCCGCCCGGTAACGGGCGCCGAGCTCGGCGGGGGCGGCCCCGGGAGCGACGAGGTTGAAGCGTACGACCGAGACGGGCATGGGACGTCTCCCTTCACCGGGCGGGTGTCCGGAGGACGTTAGCTGACGGGGCGTCAGACATCCAGGGGTGTGGAGATCCGGCGGCCCTGGTGCCGGGAGGGCGGCACAAGCCGCGTGACCCGGGGCCCCATGACTGATACTGGACACGTTATGGACATCGTCATCCTTGCTGTAGTCATCGCCGTGGTCGTGCTCGGCGCGCTCGGCGGGCTCATCGTCGGCAGCCGGCGCAAGAAGCAGCTGCCCCCGCCCCCGCCCGCAGCGCCCGACATCACCGCCCCACCGGCCGAGCCGCACGTCGGCGACGAGGCCGAGACGCCGCGGGAGGAACCGCGGCGCACGATAGAGGAGGTGGATCTCCCGGACGGCTCGGCTCCGGTCGTCGTCGAGGAGCCGCCCGCCGAGGCTCCCGAGATCGAGATCCCGGAGCCCACCGCGGGCCGCCTGGTCCGGCTGCGGGCCCGGCTCTCCCGCTCGCAGAACGCTCTCGGCAAGGGCCTGCTGACCCTGCTGTCGCGCGAGCACCTCGACGAGGACACCTGGGAGGAGATCGAGGACACGCTGCTCACCGCCGACGTCGGCGTGCAGCCCACCCAGGAACTGGTCGAGCGCCTGCGCGAGCGCGTGAAGGTGCTCGGCACCCGCACCACCGACGAACTGCGCACCCTGCTGCGCGAGGAACTGATCACGCTGGTCGGCCCGGACATGGACCGCGCGGTCAGGACCGAGCCGGAGGACCGCAAGCCGGGCATCGTGATGGTCGTCGGTGTCAACGGCACCGGCAAGACCACCACCACCGGCAAGCTCGCCCGTGTCCTGGTGGCCGACGGCCAGAGCGTCGTGCTCGGCGCCGCCGACACCTTCCGGGCCGCCGCCGCCGACCAGCTCCAGACGTGGGGCGAGCGCGTCGGCGCCCACACCGTGCGCGGACCGGAGGGCGGCGACCCGGCCTCCGTCGCCTTCGACGCGGTCAAGGAGGGCAAGGAGATGGGCGCGAACGTCGTGCTCATCGACACCGCCGGCCGTCTGCACACCAAGACCGGCCTCATGGACGAGCTCGGCAAGGTCAAGCGGGTCGTGGAGAAGCAGGCCCCGGTCGACGAGGTGCTGCTCGTGCTCGACGCCACCACCGGCCAGAACGGCCTGGTCCAGGCCCGGGTCTTCGCCGAGGTCGTCGACATCACCGGCATCGTCCTCACCAAGCTGGACGGCACGGCCAAGGGCGGCATCGTGGTCGCTGTCCAGCGCGAGCTGGGCGTTCCGGTCAAGCTGGTCGGGCTCGGCGAGGGCGCGGACGACCTGGCGCCGTTCGAGCCGGAGGCGTTCGTTGACGCCCTTATCGGGGAGTGACCTCCCCGCAGCCGTACCGCGCGATCCGTGCGTCGCAGAAGCGCCCGCCCCGAGATGCAGTCGGGGACGGGCGCTTCGCTGTGTACGTCCGTGACGCGGTCAGGCCCGCGACCGGTGGGCCACATAGGCCAGCGTGCCCAGCACCAGGCGGGCCTCCGGTGGCCGGGACGCCGAGTCCAGGGCGGGGGAGCGCAGCCAGCGCACCGGGCCGAGGCCGCCGCGGTCGGAGGGCGGTGCCGTGATGTGCGCGCCGGGGCCGAGGCCGCGCAGGTCCAGGGCGGCCGGGTCGTCCCAGCCCATGCGGTAGAGCAGGCCGGGCAGGTCGGCGGCGGCGCCGGGGGCGACGAAGAAGTGGGCGCGGCCGTCCGGCGTCGCCGCGACCGGGCCGACGGGCAGGCCCATGCGCTCCAGCCGGGCGAGGGCGCGGCAGCCCGCGGGTTCGGCCACCTCGATGACGTCGAAGGCCCGGCCGACCGGCAGCATCACCGAGGAGCCGGGGAACTCGCCCCAGGTCTCCGTCACGTCGTCCAGCGTCGCCCCGGCGGGGATCACCGGCGCGAAGTCCAGCGGATGCGCGCCGGGCGCCGGGCAGTCACGGCGGCCGCAGGAGCAGGCGCCCGCCGCGGCTCGGGCGCCGGGCACCACGTCCCAGCCCCACAGGCCGGTGTACTCGGCCACGGCCGTGCCGTCCGACGTGCGGCTGCGGCGGCGGGAGCCGGTCCGGATGTCGCGCATGCCCCGGCTGATGCCGATCGTGAAGCCCATGCCCCCTCCAACGGGTCCGACGCACCGGTGGTTACGCTGCGGACGCGATGCGTGACTCTCTGTTCCGGCCTTCCCGGCGGCGACCGGTTCACGCCGCGCCCGGAAGTGCCCAGGGTGGTGTGCCTGGCGACACGCGCCCCTGAGTGCGTCGCTGCACCCGCTCCTGGTCGTCCTGTGTCAAGTGAATCGTGGTGGCGTGGACCTGGGTTCATTCGAAGGGGTGGCGAATGGTGGCGTTTCCGTGTGAGCCGTGGCTGGACGGGTGATCGTAGGATTACTTTGTGTGCACGAGTCCCGGGGGCACATGCACTCGTGGGTATGCCGGAGGCAAGTCGGTATTCCGTTCGAAGGGTGACAAGGACCGGACGGACGGCCGTACGGACCGGCATGCTGATAGGGCTTGGCGCACTCGGCGACAAGTGGTCTCAGGGATGGGGGCGTTCAGTGAGCGGCAACGGCGGAAGCGGGACCAACGCTGCACACGCTGACAAGCGCCCGAACGAGCTGCTCACCTCCTGGTTCGTGCGCAGCGGCTGGTCCAAGGGCGAGCTCGCCCGCCAGGTCAACCGTCGGGCCCGCCAGCTGGGCGCCAACCACATCTCCACGGACACCTCGCGGGTGCGCCGCTGGCTCGACGGCGAGAACCCGCGCGAGCCGATCCCCAGGATCCTGTCCGAGCTGTTCTCGGAGCGCTTCGGCGTCGTCGTCTCCGTCGAGGACCTGGGGCTTCGCACGGCGCGCCAGTCACCCTCCGCGACCGGCGTCGACCTGCCGTGGACGGGCCCGCAGACCGTGGCCCTGCTCAGCGAGTTCTCGCGCAGCGACCTGATGCTGGCGCGGCGCGGCTTCCTCGGGAGCTCGCTGGTCCTGTCTGCGGGCCCGGCCCTCATCGAGCCCATGCAGCGCTGGCTCGTCCCCTCGCCCCCGGCCCCGCGGTCGGAGCCCGAGCCCGCGGCCGGTGCCTCCGGTCGGGCCCGCGGCCGGCTCTCCAAGCCGGAGCTGGACCTCCTGGAGTCCACGACCGTGATGTTCCGGCAGTGGGACGCCCAGTGCGGCGGCGGTCTGCGCCGCAAGGCGGTCGTCGGCCAGCTCCACGAGGTGACGGACCTCCTCCAGGAGCCCCAGCCCGAGGCCACCACCCGGCGCCTGTTCAAGGTCGCCGCCGAGCTCGCCGAGCTGGCCGGCTGGATGTCGTACGACATCGGGCTCCAGCCGACCGCCCAGAAGTACTTCGTCCTCGCGCTGCACGCTGCGAAGGAAGCCGGGGACCGGCCGCTCGGTTCGTATGTGCTGTCCAGCATGAGCCGGCAGATGATCCACCTCGGCCGGCCCGACGACGCGCTGGAGCTGATCCACCTCGCGCAGTACGGCAGCCGGGACTGCGCGAGCCCGCGCACCCAGTCGATGCTGTATGCGATGGAGGCCCGCGCCTACGCCAACATGGGCCAGCCCGGCAAGTGCAAGCGGGCGGTCCGGATGGCCGAGGACACCTTCGCCGAGGCCGACGAGTGGGACGAGCCGGACCCCGACTGGATCCGCTTCTTCTCCGAGGCCGAGCTGTACGGCGAGAACTCGCACTCGTACCGCGACCTGGCCTATGTCGCCGGCCGCAGCCCGGCGTACGCCTCACTGGCCGAGCCCTTGATGAAGCGGGCCGTGGACCTCTTCGCCGAGGACGACGAGCACCAGCGGTCGTACGCGCTGAACCTGATCGGCATGGCCACGGTGAACCTCCTCCAGCGTGAGCCCGAGCAGTGCACGGTCTACGCCTCCCAGGCCATGCAGGTCGCCAAGAAGGTCCGCTCCGAGCGGGTCAACACTCGTATTCGAAAGACGGTCGACACGGCCGCACGCGACTTCGGTGACCTCGGCGAGGTCGTCGACCTCACGGAGCGGCTCGCAGTCGAGCTGCCCGAGACGGCCGAGGCGGTCTGAGCTGCGATCCTCCGAAAACCCGCCCCACCCCTGAACCCCGGCCGCGGCCGGCCCTCCAGAACTGCCCGACTCGGCTCCCCCATGCCAGGTCATCGGAAGGCCGACCGCGGCCGGACCTGCTTCCTCGCGGAAGATTGCGCCACGATAACGATCGACGCGCCCGCAATCCGGCAGTTCATCGAGGCGTAACACACAGAGCGCCTTCGTCACGGCGGCGAAACAACGAGGGGCTTCCACCGAAACCGCGCTGCGCCAATCTCGTGGCGCATAACCGGCCCACCCCTCATTCCGCTCGAGGCTTCGCCCGCACGGGGCCGTACCAATGACGAGGAGACGCCGATGGCACCAGCCATCACCCTTGCCGCAGAAGCACCCAAGCTGTCTGCCGCCAACACAGGGTTCATGCTCATCTGTTCCGCCCTGGTGATGCTCATGACTCCGGGCCTGGCCTTCTTCTACGGAGGCATGGTCCGCGTCAAGAGCACCCTGAACATGCTGATGATGAGCTTCATCAGCCTGGGGATCGTCACCATCCTGTGGGTGCTGTACGGCTTCTCCATGGCGTTCGGCACCGACTCCGGCAGCCTCATCGGCTGGAACTCCGACTGGCTCGGCCTCAGCAACATCGGCCTGACCCAGCTGTGGGACGGCTACACCATCCCGATCTTCGTGTTCATGGTCTTCCAGCTGATGTTCGCGATCATCACACCCGCCCTGATCAGCGGTGCCCTCGCCGACCGCGTGAAGTTCAGCGCGTGGGCGCTGTTCATCACCCTGTGGGCCACGGTCGTCTACTTCCCGGTCGCGCACTGGGTCTGGGGCGCCGGCGGCTGGGCCTTCGAGCTGGGCGTCATCGACTTCGCCGGTGGTACGGCGGTCCACATCAACGCCGGCGCCGCCGCGCTCGGCGTGATCCTGGTCATCGGCAAGCGCGTCGGCTTCAAGCGGGACCCCATGCGTCCGCACAGCCTGCCGCTGGTCATGCTCGGTGCCGGTCTGCTGTGGTTCGGCTGGTTCGGCTTCAACGCCGGCTCGTGGCTCGGCAACGACGACGGTGTCGGCGCGCTGATGTTCGTCAACACGCAGGTCGCCACCGCCGCCGCCATGCTGGCCTGGCTCGCCTACGAGAAGATCCGCCACGGCGCGTTCACCACGCTGGGCGCCGCCTCCGGCGCGGTCGCCGGTCTGGTCGCCATCACCCCGTCCGGCGGTGCGGTCAGCCCGCTCGGCGCGATCGCCGTCGGCGTCATCGCCGGTGTGCTGTGCGCCATGGCCGTCGGCCTGAAGTACAAGTTCGGCTACGACGACTCGCTCGACGTCGTCGGTGTCCACCTGGTCGGCGGTGTCGTCGGCTCCCTGCTGATCGGCTTCTTCGCCAGCGGCCACGGCCAGTCCGACGTCGAGGGCCTCTTCTACGGCGGCGGCCTGACCCAGTTCTGGAAGCAGTGCGCCGGTGTCTTCGCGGTGCTCGCCTACTCGCTGATCGTATCCGCGATCCTCGCCTTCATCCTCGACAAGACCATCGGTATGCGGGTCACCGAGGACGACGAGATCGCCGGCATCGACCAGGCCGAGCACGCCGAGACCGCATACGACTTCAGCGGCGCCGGTGGCGGTGCCGCCAAGACCGCCGCCGTCGCGGCCGCCGTGGCCGGAGCCGAGAGCAAGAAGGTGGACGCATGAAGCTCATCACCGCCGTCGTGAAGCCGCACCGGCTCGACGAGATCAAGGAAGCCCTCCAGAGCTTCGGAGTGCACGGCCTGACGGTCACCGAGGCCAGCGGCTACGGTCGTCAGAGGGGCCACACCGAGGTCTACCGCGGTGCCGAGTACACGGTCGACCTGGTCCCCAAGATCCGCATCGAGGTCCTGGTCGAGGACGACGACGCCGAGCAGCTGATCGATGTCGTGGTCAAGGCGGCCCGAACCGGCAAGATCGGTGACGGCAAGGTCTGGTCCATCCCGGTCGACACGGCCGTACGGGTCCGGACCGGCGAGCGCGGCCCCGACGCGCTCTGAGGCAGGCAAACAGAACAGGAGTCGCTGGGTGACGGGTACGGACGTGCAGAAGGAAGCAGAGGACTCGGGACCCAGCGGCTACGCGGCGGCCCGACTGCGTCTCCTCACCGAGGAGGCGCGGTCCGGGCCGCCGCGCCGTGCGGCCCTGGCCGACCTGACGGACGACTGGCTCACCGGCCTGTTCGCCGCGGGCGCGGAAGGGCTGCGCGGGGCCTCCCTGGTCGCCGTCGGCGGCTACGGACGCGGCGAGCTCTCCCCGCGCAGCGACCTCGACCTGCTCCTGCTGCACGACGGCAGCGACCCCAAGGCGGTCGCCGCCCTCGCCGACCGGCTCTGGTACCCGGTGTGGGACCTGGGCCTGGCCCTCGACCACTCCGTCCGCACGCCCGCCGAGGCCCGCAAGACCGCGGGGGAGGACCTCAAGGTCCAGCTCGGCCTGCTGGACGCCCGGCACATCGCCGGTGACCTCGGCCTCACGGCCGGGCTGCGTACGGCCGTGCTGGCCGACTGGCGCAACCAGGCGCCCAAGCGCCTGCCCGAACTCCAGGAGCTGT
The DNA here is from genome assembly GCF_030816955.1 of Streptomyces africanus. NCBI lineage: Bacteria > Bacillati > Actinomycetota > Actinomycetes > Kitasatosporales > Streptomycetaceae > Streptomyces > Streptomyces africanus. Next base: position 6,269,092 of record NZ_JAUSYP010000001.1, read on the forward strand.
GCGCCGAACGCGCCGAGCGCCAGGGCGAGCTGCAGTACCTCCTGGAACCCGACCTGAAGGAGGCCCGCGGCGGGCTGCGCGACGCCACCGCGCTGCGCGCCGTCGCCGCCTCCTGGCTCGCCGACGCCCCGCGCGAGGGCCTCTCCGACGCCCGGCGCCGGCTCCTCGACGTACGGGACGCCCTGCACCTGGCCACCGGGCGGGCCACCGACCGGCTCGCCCTCCAGGAGCAGGACCAGGTGGCCGCCGAGCTCGGCCTGCTCGACGCGGACACGCTGCTGCGGCAGGTGTACGAGGCGGCGCGGCTCATCTCGTACGCCAGTGACGTCACCTGGCGCGAGGTGGGTCGCGTCCTGCGGTCGCGCGCCGTGCGGCCCCGGCTGCGCGCCATGCTGGGCGGCGGAAAGCCGACCGCCGAGCGGTCTCCGCTGGCCGAAGGCGTGGTGGAGCAGGACGGCGAGGTGGTGCTCGCCCGCGCCGCGCGCCCCGAGCGCGACCCCGTGCTGCCGCTGCGCGCCGCGGCCGCCGCCGCCCAGGCCGGACTCCCGCTCTCCCTGCACGCCGTACGGCGCATGGCGGCCACCGTGCGCCCGGTGCCCACGCCCTGGCCCGCCGAGGCCCGCGAGCAGCTCGTCACCCTGCTCGGCTCCGGCCGCCCGACCATCGAGGTCTGGGAGGCACTGGAGGCCGAGGGGCTGATCACCCGGCTGCTGCCCGACTGGGAGCGGGTGCGCTGCCGCCCGCAGCGCAACGCCGTGCACCTGTGGACCGTCGACCGGCATCTCATCGAGACCGCCGTGCGCGCCTCCGAGTTCACCCGCCGGGTCAGCCGCCCCGACCTGCTGCTGGTCGCCGCGCTGCTGCACGACATCGGCAAGGGCTGGCCCGGCGACCACTCGGTGGCCGGCGAGATCATCGCCAAGGACGTGGCCGCCCGCATCGGGTTCGACCGCCACGACGTGACGGTCGTCGCCACCCTCGTCCGCCACCACCTGCTGCTCGTCGAGACGGCCACTCGGCGTGACCTGGAGGACCCGGCCACCGTGCGCTCGGTCGCCGAGGCCGTCGGCTCCCAGAGCACCCTGGAACTGCTGCACGCGCTCACCGAGGCCGACGCGCTGGCCACCGGCCCGGCCGCCTGGTCGTCCTGGCGCGGTTCGCTCGTCGCCGACCTGGTCGAGCGGGTTGCTGCGGTGCTCGCCGGGGACGCCCCGGACGACCCCGAGGACGCCGCGCCGACCGCCGAGCAGGAGCGGCTCGCCATCGAGGCGGTCGCGACGGGCAGCCCGGTCCTCTCCCTGCGGGCCCAGACCGAACCGCCCGCCGGACAGGAACCCTCCGGCGACCCCGAGCCGCTCGGCGTGGAACTGCTCATCGCCGTCCCCGACCAGCCGGGTGTGCTGCCCGCGGTGGCCGGTGTCCTCGCCATGCACCGGCTGACCGTACGCACGGCGGAACTGCGGTCCCTGACCCTCCCGGACGGCGTCGACGGCTCCGTCCTGCTGCTGGACTGGCGGGTCGCCGCCGAGTACGGCTCCCTGCCGCAGGCCGCCCGTCTGCGCGCCGACCTCGTGCGGGCGCTGGACGGCTCCCTGGACATCGCCGGCCGCCTCGCCGAACGGGACGCGGCCTATCCGCGCCGCCGGGGCGTGGTGGCCCCGCCGCCCCGGGTGTCGGTCCACCCGGCCGCCTCCCGGCTGGCCACCGTCATCGAGGTCCGTTCCCAGGACGCTCCGGGCCTGCTGTTCCGCATCGGCCGCGCCCTGGAGGACGCGAGCGTGCTGGTGCGCAGCGCGCACGTCTCGACGCTCGGCGCCAACGCCGTCGACGCCTTCTACGTGACCGGTCCGAAGGGCGCGCCGCTACCCGGTGACGAGGCCGAGTCGGTGGCGCGGAAGCTGGAGGAGACACTGCGTGGGTGAGGGCGACCCGGCGACTTGTCACGCCGGGATACCCTGGAGGGCGATTCCCCAGTCTGTCTCCGACCCCGAGGACCGCGAGCGCCGTGTTCGATACTCTTTCCGATCGCCTCTCAGCGACCTTCAAGAACCTGCGCGGCAAGGGACGGCTCTCCGAGGCGGACATCGACGCCACGGCGCGCGAGATCCGGATCGCGCTCCTCGAGGCGGATGTGGCGCTGCCGGTCGTCCGTACGTTCATCAAGAACGTCAAGGAGCGCGCACTCGGCGCCGAGGTATCGCGGGCGCTGAACCCTGCCCAGCAGGTGCTCAAGATCGTCAACGACGAACTGGTCACCATCCTCGGCGGCGAGACCCGGCGTCTGCGGTTCGCCAAGCAGCCGCCCACCGTGATCATGCTGGCGGGTCTGCAGGGTGCCGGTAAGACCACCCTCGCGGGCAAGCTCGGCCGCTGGCTGAAGGAGCAGGGCCACTCGCCGCTGCTGGTCGCCTGTGACCTCCAGCGCCCGAACGCCGTGAACCAGCTCAGCGTCGTCGCCGAGCGCGCGGGCGTCAGCGTCTACGCGCCGGAGCCGGGCAACGGCGTCGGTGACCCGGTCAAGGTCGCCAAGGACTCCATCGAGTTCGCCAAGTCCAAGGTCCACGACATCGTGATCGTGGACACCGCCGGCCGCCTGGGCATCGACCAGGAGATGATGCAGCAGGCCGCGGACATCCGGGACGCGGTCAGCCCCGACGAGATCCTGTTCGTCGTCGACGCGATGATCGGTCAGGACGCCGTCAACACCGCCGAGTCCTTCCGCGACGGCGTCGGCTTCGACGGCGTGGTGCTCTCCAAGCTCGACGGTGACGCCCGCGGTGGTGCGGCCCTGTCGATCCGGCAGATCACCGGCAAGCCGATCATGTTCGCGTCGAACGGCGAGAAGCTCGACGACTTCGACGCCTTCCACCCGGACCGGATGGCCTCCCGCATCCTCGACATGGGTGACCTGCTCACCCTGATCGAGCAGGCGGAGAAGACCTTCGACCAGGCCGAAGCCCAGAAGATGGCCGAGAAGCTGGCCTCCAAGAAGGGCCAGGACTTCACCCTCGACGACTTCCTGGCCCAGATGGAGCAGGTCAGGAAGATGGGCTCCATCTCCAAGCTGCTCGGCATGCTCCCGGGCATGGGCCAGATGAAGGACCAGATCAACAACCTGGACGAGCGGGACGTCGACCGCACGGCCGCCATCATCAAGTCGATGACCCCGGCCGAGCGCCAGGAGCCGACGATCATCAACGGCTCGCGCCGCGCCCGTATCGCACGGGGTTCCGGTGTCGAGGTCAGCGCGGTGAAGAACCTGGTCGAGCGGTTCTTCGAGGCCCGAAAGATGATGTCCCGCATGGCCCAGGGCGGCGGTATGCCGGGGATGCCCGGGATGCCGGGCATGGGCGGCGGTCCCGGCCGGGCGAAGAAGAAGCAGAAGCAGGCCAAGGGCAAGCAGCGCTCCGGCAACCCGATGAAGCGCAAGCAGCAGGAGCAGGAAGAGGCCGCCCGCCGGGCTGCCGCGGCCGAGGGCGGCAGCGCCTTCGGGCTGCCGCAGCAGGGCGGCAAGGACTTCGAACTCCCCGACGAGTTCAAGAAGTTCATGGGCTGACGGCCCTACCGCACGACGCCGAGGGCGCCCCCTTTTCGAAAGGGGGCGCCCTCAGTGGTCTGTCGACGGCCTGCCGTCAGGTGTTCGGGAACGTCCAGATGAAGGGCTCGCCGTCCTCCTCGGACCAGTGGACCTCGACGTTCTTGGCGCTCGCCGGGATCACGTACGTCTCGCAGAAGACGTGGCTCTCGCCCTGCTTCCAGGCCTCGACGTCGTACGGGTCCTCACAGCCGGTCGCGTCCTCGGACGCGCCGATGAGGACGGTGCCGCGCTGCCCGTCGGCGAAGACCGTCGTGCCGTCGTGCACGTCGGAGCCGTCGGTGAGTGCCGGGCCGCTCTTGTGCGTGTACTTCACGTACGCGGTGGCCAGCACCTTGCCCTTGACCTTGTCCGGCTCCGAAACGGCCTTGGCCGCCTCCGCCTCGGTGCCCACGTCGACCTTCTGCGCCACGACCTCGTAGGTGACCTCGCCCGGGTCCTCCGCGACCTTGCCCGTGGCGCTCTCGCCGGTCCCCAGTTCACCGCCCGAAGACGGCTCCGGCGAGGGGAACACCTTCGCCTTCTCGGTGTCCGGGCTCTTCGCGTCGGCCTTGTCGCCGCCGCCACCGCAGGCGGTGAGCGCCAGAGCGAGGACGGCGACGGGCGCGACGAGACGCAGCGCGGTCTTGTGGTGCGGCACAGCAACTCCTGTATGCAGATGTGTAGGTCCCCCGAGCGGTGGATCACATTAAGCGTTCATGATCCACTTGGGGAAATCAAAAGCACGCCATGGTGCCTTCTTCACACCATTCACACCTGCACTGAAGATCTGTTCGCTATGGAGTCCGGGCGGTCGCGTCAGGGCGTCCGGGCGATCAGATACCGGAACACGTTCGGCATCCACACCGTCCCGTCCGGCCGCTGGTGCGGATGCAGCGCCTCGGTCAGCTCCTTGTCCACCTGCACCTGGTCCGTCGCCGTCATCGCCGCGTCGAACAGCCCCGTCGACTTGAGCCCGCGTACCGCGCTGTCCACATCGGCGTATCCGAAGGGGCACGCCACCCGCCCGGACCCGTCCGGCCTGAGACCGGCCCGCTGGGCGACGTCCTCCAGGTCGTCACGGAGGGCGAGGCGCCAGCTGCCCGTGCTGCGCAGCGGCTCCGCCAGCTTGGTGGCGACCCGCAGCACGGACGTCGTGGCGCACCGCTCCGGCGGGCCCCAGCCGGCCAGCACCACGGCCGCTCCGCGCCCCGCCAGCGGCGTCGCCTCCGCGAGCAGCCCACCCAGCCCGTCCGAGTCGCCCGCCAGGCACCCGATCGGCTCGAAGGCGGTCACCAGGGTGTACGCCGGAGCGCCCGGCTCCGCCGTGTCCCGGGGTGAGCCGTCGACCAGCCGGTTGCTCGCACGCGCGTGCGTGGCCCCGCCCTCGGGCAGCAGTCGCTCCCGTGCGAGGGCCATTCTTTCGGGGGAAGCGTCGACACCGGTGACCGTCGCTCCCCGGGCGGCGGCCATCAGCAGGGCGAGTCCGGAACCGCAGCCGAGGCCGAGCAGCCGCGTCGCAGGACCCACGTCCAGTCGCTCGTAGACGGCCTCGTAGAGCGGTACGAGCATCCGCTCCTGGATTTCGGACCAGTCACGCGCGCGTGCACGCAGGTCCACGCGGAGTGCGGACCCCGCGTGAGGCAGGTGCTGCCGCACGAGCGTAGGTGTCATAAGTAAGCGCCCCAATCCGCCGAGAGTTGCCTCTTGCCCGATTCCATGGCCCCCGTGACAGTGCGCTCGCACTACCCCCGTATGCCAGGAAACTCCCCCCTCGACCTGTCGTCCAGTGGAATGCGCCCCGGCATATGAGTTGTCATGTGCCTATGGCGAGATTTCACATTCCGGCAACGTGGGCCCGTACGATCTCGCCATGGCCAAGACACCCGTTCTCACCCCCCAGGCGGACGATTTCCCGCGCTGGTACCAGGACTTGATCACCAAGGCGGAGCTCGCCGACAACGGTCCGGTGCGTGGCACCATGGTCATCCGACCGTACGGATACGGGCTGTGGGAGCGGATGCAGGCCGAGATGGACGCCCGCATCAAGGAGACGGGCACCCAGAACGCGTACTTCCCGCTCCTGATCCCGCAGTCGTACCTCACGCGCGAGGCGGACCACGTCGAGGGCTTCGCGCCCGAGCTGGCCGTGGTCACACACGGCGGCGGCAAGGAACTCGAAGAGCCCGCCGTGGTCCGGCCCACCTCCGAGATGATCATCAACGATTACTTCTCGAAGTGGGTCCAGAGCTACCGCGACCTGCCGCTGCTCATCAACCAGTGGGCGAATGTCGTGCGCTGGGAGCTGCGGCCCCGCCTGTTCCTGCGCACCACCGAGTTCCTCTGGCAGGAGGGCCACACCGCGCACGCCACCTACGAGGAGGCGCGCGATTTCGCCGCGCACATTCACCGGCAGGTCTACGAGGACTTCATGGTGAACGTCCTCGCGATGGACGTCGTCCCCGGCCGCAAGACGGTCAAGGAGCGGTTCGCCGGCGCCATCAACACCCTCACGCTCGAAGGCATGATGGGCGACGGCAAGGCCCTCCAGATGGCCACCAGCCACGAACTGGGCCAGAACTTCGCCAAGGCCTTCAACACGCAGTACCTGTCCAAGGACGGCAAGCAGGAGCTGGTCTGGCAGACCTCGTGGGGCTCCACCACCCGCATGATCGGCGCCCTGGTGATGATGCACGGCGACGACAACGGCCTGCGCGTCCCGCCGCGGCTGGCACAGACCCAGGCCGTGGTGCTCGCGATCAAGGGCGACGAGGCGGTTCTGGCCAAGGTCCGCGAGCTCGGCGACCGGCTGAAGGCGGCCGGGATCCGCGTCCACGTCGACGACCGCACCGACACACCCCCTTCGGCCGCCGCGCCGTCGACTGGGAGCTCAAGGGCGTGCCGGTCCGGATCGAGATCGGCCCGCGCGACCTGGAGAACGGCACCGCGATGCTGGCCCGCCGCATCCCGGGCGGCAAGGAGCCGGTCTCCCTGGACGCCCTGGTGTCGCTGCTGCCGCAGGTCCTCGAAGAAGACCAGGCCCTGCTGCTGAAGCAGTCCCGGGAGCGCCGCGAGTCCCGTACGAGCGAGGTCTCGACGATCGACGAGGCGGTCGAGGTCACGGGCGCCGGCGGCTGGGCGCGCATCCCGTGGGCGGTGCTCGGCGAGGAGGGCGAGGCGAAGCTGGCCGATCACGCGGTGACCGTACGGTGTCTGGTCGCCGAGGACGGGTCGGTGCCGGACGCCGACGACGCACCCGGTAACGTCGCGATCGTCGCGCGCGCTTACTGAGTGGGGCCCACGCGCTCACCGAGTGGGGCGCAAGGCGACCGAAACGCCTCTTGCGTAACCGCGGACCCCTGATACCCCCGGCGCGCAGACGCGCTCTACGCGCCGACCGGGAGGGGCGGCCCGAAGGGCCTCGGTTGAGGGTGGTGGCGGGAGACGGGTGGGCGTACGCGGGACTACGCACCACCTTGTGGTGAGCTGTGAGGCTTCTCCACAGATCAGCGCACCCGCCCTCGTCGGGACGCATCAGAGGCAACTGACGGGTACGTGCAAATTATTTGGGATGCCCCGGAATCGGAACACTGGGGCACCCCGGCTCGTTGTCATTACGTGAGCACGACACAGACACCACCTGTTCTCGCCGCAGAGCTGGCACAGGCGTGGGCCGACATTCAGCGGTACCACCCCGAGCTGCCCGACCTTGCCGCGCCAGAGTCCCTGATCGGGGAGTCGTCGTCCGCGTGCGGGCACGAGCTCTCCTTCGAGCGACTGCTCCATGAGGCAGTCCATGGCATCGCCGCCGCCCGCGGCGTCCGCGACACCTCCCGTGCCGGCCGCTACCACAACCGCAGATTCCTCGCGATCGCCGAGGAGCTGGGCCTGGACCACCCCGAGGAACCGCATCCCAGCAGCGGCTTCTCCCTGGTCACGCTCACCCCCGAGGCGAAGCGCCGCTACCGCCCGACGATGGAGCGCCTCCAGCGCGCCCTCAAGGCCCACACGGCCGCGACCTCCTCCGACACCTCCCGCACCTTCCGGGGCCCGGCCGCCCGGCACGGCTCCTCCGGCGGCGGCGTCCGCGTCAAGGCGGTCTGCGACTGCGGCCGCAACGTACGCGTCGTGCCGTCGGTCCTCGCCCAGGCGCCGATCGTCTGCGGCGGCTGCGGCAAGCCGTTCCGCATCCCGGACGTGGTGGGAGCGGTGGCCGGCTGACGTCCACCACCGGCATCTCGTGGCTGCCGGTCGGGACAGCACCCGCCACTGCCGGGCAGGGCACCCGACGTAATTCACCTCCACGCCGGGTGCCCCCTCAGCCTGCCCGCACGGCGGCGAACCCCGCGGTCAAAGCCGCCCGGCAGGGTGTGGCACAATGGCTAGCTGTACTCGACAGCCGCACAGGACCCCTCTCTCCTCCGGCTGACGCGTCCATCGGGCACTCGGGTACCGCAACCCCACGCGGCTTCTCTCGCCGTGCCCAACCACGTCAAATCCAGGAGAACCCACTCCCGTGGCAGTCAAGATCAAGCTGAAGCGTCTGGGCAAGATCCGTTCGCCTCACTACCGCATCGTCGTCGCCGACTCCCGTACCCGTCGTGACGGTCGTGCGATCGAGGAGATCGGCAAGTACCACCCGACGTACAACCCGTCGGTGATCGAGGTCGACGCCGAGCGTGTGGCGTACTGGCTCGGTGTCGGCGCCCAGCCGACCGAGCCCGTGATGGCCATCCTCAAGAAGACCGGCGACTGGCAGAAGTTCAAGGGCGAGCCCGCCCCGGCTCCGCTGCTGACGCAGCCCGAGAAGGCCGCGCGCCCGTCGTTCGAGGCTCTCGGCGGTGACGACGAGGGCAAGGGTGAGGCGATCACCCAGAAGAAGAAGGCTGAGAAGAAGGACGAGGCCGCCGCCGACTCCGCTTCGACCGAGGCCTGAGCATGCTCGAGGAGGCTCTCGAGCACCTCGTGAAGGGCATCGTCGACAACCCTGACGATGTGCAGGTCGCCTCGCGCGACCTGCGCCGCGGGCGGGTGCTCGAGGTCCGGGTCCACCCGGACGACCTCGGCAAGGTGATCGGCCGCAACGGCCGCACCGCACGCGCCCTGCGTACCGTCGTGGGCGCCATCGGCGGTCGCGGTGTCCGCGTCGACCTCGTCGACGTGGACCACGTCCGCTGACGCTTCAATGCAACCGGCTCGGGCCGGGGATGGCCTGAGGGCCGTCCCCGGCCCGCAGTCGTATGACAGGAGACTGGACACGTGCAGTTGGTAGTCGCACGGATCGGCCGCGCCCATGGCATCAAGGGCGAGGTCACCGTCGAGGTACGGACCGACGAGCCTGAGCTCAGGCTCGCCCCCGGCGCCGTCCTCGCCACCGATCCCGCCACCGCGGGACCCCTCACCATCGAGACGGGCCGCGTCCACAGCGGCCGTCTCCTGCTGCGCTTCGAGGGCGTCAGCGACCGCACCGGCGCCGAGGCCCTGCGCAACACCCTCCTGATCGCCGAGATCGACCCGGAGGAACTGCCCGAGGGCGAGGACGAGTACTACGACCACCAGCTGATCGACCTCGACGTGGTCACCGCGGACGGCACGGAGGTCGGGCGGATCACGGAGATCTCGCACCTGCCCACCCAGGACCTGTTCATCGTGGAGCGCCCCGACGGCAGCGAGGTGCTGATCCCCTTCGTCGAGGAGATCGTCGCCGAGATCGACCTGGAGGAGCAGAAGGCCGTCATCACCCCGCCGCCGGGCCTGATCGACGACCGCGCGGAGATCGCGTCCAGCCGGGAAGAGGCCGCCGACGGGGACGAGACCCCCGACGGGGACGAGACCGCCCGCGGGGAAGAGCCGTAATGCGCCTCGACGTCGTCACGATCTTCCCCGAGTACCTGGAACCGCTGAACGTCTCCCTCGTCGGCAAGGCACGCGCGCGTGGACAGCTGAACGTGCACGTCCACGACCTGCGTTCGTGGACCTACGACCGCCACAACACCGTCGACGACACGCCCTACGGCGGCGGCCCCGGCATGGTCATGAAGACCGAGCCCTGGGGAGAGGCGCTGGACTCCGTCCTGGCCGACGGCTACGAGACCGGCTCCCACGCGCCCGCCCTCATCGTGCCCACGCCCAGCGGCCGCCCCTTCACCCAGGAGCTCGCCGTCCACCTCTCCGAGCGGCCCTGGCTGATCTTCACGCCGGCCCGCTACGAGGGCATCGACCGGCGCGTCGTCGAGGAGTACGCGACGCGGATGCCGGTGTACGAGGTGTCCATCGGCGACTACGTCCTGGCCGGCGGCGAGGCGGCCGTCCTCGTCGTCACGGAGGCCGTGGCGCGGCTGCTGCCCGGCGTCCTGGGCAACGCCGAGTCCCACCGGGACGACTCCTTCGCGCCCGGTGCCATGGCGAGCCTGCTGGAGGGGCCCGTCTACACCAAGCCGCCCGAGTGGCGCGGCCGGGACATCCCCGACGTGCTGCTCAGCGGCCACCACGGGAAGATCGCCCGCTGGCGGCGGGACGAGGCCCTGAAGCGCACGACGGCCCACCGGCCCGACCTCATCGAGCGGTGCGACCCCAAGGCCTTCGACAAGAAGGACCGCGAGATGCTGTCCATCCTGGGCTGGGCGCCGGACCCGGCGGGCGAGCCGTACGGCCGATTTTGGCGCAGGACCGAGGGCGTGGAAGAATAGCCAGCTGTTGTGCGTCCGTCCGGCGCGCGCCCCTGCCACAGGGGGAGACGACGCCCGCTCCGACCCGCACAACCCTGATCCAGTACACCTAGTTTCCGTTGATGACCTGTGGCATCAGCGAGGAAAGCAGACGAAATGTCTCACCTGCTCGACACCGTCGACTCCGCGTCGCTGCGCAGCGACGTCCCCGCCTTCCGCCCGGGCGACACGGTCAACGTGCACGTCCGCGTCATCGAGGGCAACCGCTCCCGTGTGCAGCAGTTCAAGGGTGTGGTGATCCGCCGCCAGGGTGCCGGCGTCCGCGAGACCTTCACGGTCCGCAAGGTCTCCTTCTCCGTCGGCGTCGAGCGCACCTTCCCGGTGCACACCCCGATCGTGGAGAAGATCGAGCTCGTCACCAAGGGTGACGTCCGCCGCGCCAAGCTGTACTACCTGCGCGAGCTGCGCGGCAAGGCCGCGAAGATCAAGGAGAAGCGCGAGAACTGAGCGCTCTGAGGAGTTCACACCGGGGCCGGATAGCATCTGGCTCCGATGGACACCGAAGCTCAGCCGACGGAGCGCGACCGCTCCTCCCGCCCTTCCGACTCCGAGGACACCTCGGATCCCGGAGGGCCGGAGGACCGGTCGCGTTTCGCGTTGTCGCGTGTCACCGAGTGGGTCCCGGGCGGCCGGATCACCCTGACGCTGCTGGCCTGCCTGCTCTTCCTGCTGGTGCTCAGCACGTTCGTGCTGCGGCCGTTCCAGATCCCCAGCGGATCCATGGAACGGGGATTGAGGATCGGGGACCGGGTTCTCGTAAATAAGTTGGCATACCGTTTCGGAGCCGAGCCGCGGCGGGGAGACATCGTCGTGTTCGACGGGACCGGGTACTTCGGGCACGCGGACTACATCAAACGCGTTGTCGGCGTGGGGGGAGACCACGTCGTCTGCTGCGACAGGGAGGGGAGGATCCAGGTGAACGGCCGGCCGGTCGACGAGTCGGGCTTCCTGTATCCCGGCGACAGCCCCTCCACCGTGCCCTTCGACGTCGTCGTGCCCGGCGGCACCCTGTTCCTCCTCGGCGACCACCGCGGCGACTCCAGCGACTCCCGCGACCACCTCGGCTCGCCCGGCGGCGGCATGGTCCCGGTCGGTGAGGTGATCGGCCGCGCCGACTGGATCGTCTGGCCCTTCGGCCACGCCACCCGGCTGCAGCGCCCCGACGCCTACGCGCGCGTGCCCGCTGCCGCCGCCGGAAGGGCGGGCGCCCATGGGTAACCGCGGCAAGCCGCGCGGCGCCCCCGCCAGCCCCGCCGACAACCTGCTGCCGACCGGCGCCCGGCGCGCCTCCGGCCCGTCCGGCGGCCGTACGCGCGCCGAGCGGCGCAAGCTCCAGAAGAAGGTCAAGCGGCGCCGCAGGCGCGGTGCCGTCAAGGAGATCCCTCTCCTCGTCGGCGTCGCCGTCCTCATAGCGCTCGTACTGAAGACATTTCTCGTCCAGGCCTTCGTCATCCCGTCCGGCTCCATGGAGCAGACGATCCAGATCGGCGACCGCGTCCTGGTCGACAAGCTCACCCCGTGGTTCGGCTCCAAGCCGCAGCGCGGGGACGTCGTCGTCTTCAAGGACCCCGGCGGCTGGCTCCAGGACGAGCAGACCACCCTTCCGAAGGACGACCCCATCGTCGTCAAGCAGGTCAAGGAAGGGCTCACCTTCATCGGCCTGCTGCCGTCCGACAACGAGAAGGACCTCATCAAGCGGGTCGTGGGCGTCGGCGGAGACCGCGTCAAGTGCTGCGACACCCAGGGGCGCGTGACCGTCAACGGCATCCCGCTGAACGAGGACTACCTGTACCCCGGCGCCGCCCCGTCCGACACGCCGTTCGACATCACCGTCCCTCCGGGCCGGCTGTGGGTGATGGGCGACCACCGGAACAACTCCGCGGACTCCCGCGCCCACCAGGACACCGACTACGGCGGCACGGTCTCCGAGGAGGAGGTCGTCGGCCGGGCCATGGTTATCGCCTGGCCGTTCGGGCACTGGACCACCCTGGAGGAACCGAACACATACGCCTCCGTGTCCGACTCGGCCACAGGGTCGACCGCTGCTGCCGAACTGTCGCATAGGGTTGCCTCCGACGATTCGAACGGAACGATCCAGCTCCCGACCCCTGCGGAACTCCCGCTCGTTATGGGAGTGGTGGGCCTGCGTCGTGTGCGGGGCAGGCAGCGGCACAGAGTGAGGAGTTGGCGTGGGGGATGTGGCGGTTGGCGCACGGTCCGGACACGACGGCGAGGAGCACCGCGGACGCCCCGCGCAATCCGCCGTCCCGGCCGCGGACAGCGCCGTGACCTCCGGGAATGACTCCGGAGCAGCCGAGGGCGACAGGGTGACAGGCGAGTACAGCACAGCCGAGGGCGAGGGGCCGGGAGGGCCGGCCAGGACGGCGAAGAAGCAACGCTCCTTCTGGAAGGAGCTGCCCATTCTGATCGGCATCGCGCTGGTTCTCGCGCTGCTGATCAAGACGTTCCTGGTGCAGGCGTTCTCCATCCCCTCCGACTCGATGCAGAACACCCTCCAGCAGGGCGACCGCGTCCTGGTCGACAAGCTGACCCCCTGGTTCGGCTCCGAGCCCGAGCGCGGCGAGGTCGTCGTCTTCCACGACCCGGACAACTGGCTGGCGGGCGAGCCGACGGCGGATCCGAACGCCTTGCAGACGTTCCTCAGCTGGATCGGCCTCATGCCGTCGGCGGAGGAGAAGGACCTCATCAAGCGCGTCGTCGGCGTCGGCGGCGACACGGTCGAGTGCAAGGGCACGGGCCCGCTGAAGGTCAACGGCAAGGCCCTCGACGAGCGGTCGTACGTCTACGCGGGCAACACGCCGTGCAGCGTCGACGACCAGGGCGGTCAATTCAAGGTAAAGGTTCCCGAGGGCTACATCTGGGTCATGGGCGACCACCGGCAGAACTCCCGGGACTCCCGCTACAACCAGTCGGACGAGCACCATGGCATGGTCCCGGTGAAGGACGTCGTCGGCCGGGCCGTCGTCATCGCCTGGCCGATCAACCGCTGGGACAACCTGCCGGTGCCGGACACCTTCGACCAGGCCGGTCTGAACGCCCAGCCGGCCGCGGCCGGTCCGGCGGTGGCACCGCAGGGGGCGGCGCTGCTGGGTGTGGTGCCGGTGGTGCTGTGGCGCCGCAGGAAGCAGTGATCCCGACGGTGGGCTGACCCCGGTCGGTACCCCCGGGTAGGGTGCGGACCCATGGGTGGCGAGAGCATCACGCACACGGCCCCGCGCAGCGGTGCCACAGGCCCGGGCCCGGTGGGCAGCCGGACCGGACAGCGGTTGTCCGGGCTGGCCGTCGCACTGGGCCTTGTGCTGTTCCTCGGGGGTTTCGCCTGGGGTGCGGTGGTCTACCGGCCGTACACGGTGCCCACCAGTTCGATGACGCCGACGATCGACGCGGGCGACCGGATCCTGGCGCAGCGCGTCGACGGCGGCGAGGTGCGTCGCGGTGACGTCGTCGTCTTCAAGGACGCGACCTGGGCCAACGCCCCGATGGTCAAGCGCGTGGTCGCCGTCGGCGGCGACACGGTCGCCTGCTGCCAGGACGGCAAGCTCAAGGTCAACGGCAAGGAGATCGACGAGACGTACCTGCCCAAGGGCACACCGGCCGAGATGAGCAACTTCCCGACCGTGACCGTCCCCGAGGGCCGTCTCTTCCTGCTCGGTGACGAGCGGGGCAACTCCGTGGACTCCACCGCCCACCTGACCGACGCCGCCAGCGGCACGGTGGCCCGCTCCGCCGTGGACGCCCGCGTCGACTCCGTGGTCTGGCCCATGAAGGGCATGCTGGAGCGCCCCACCGGCTTCGAGCCGCTCGGCACCCTGTCCTCGCCCGGACCGCTGCGGACGATCCTCGCCCTGGTGCTCGCCGGTGCCGTGCTCGTCCTGGGCGGGGGCGCCTACGGTCCCGTCGCCAAGCGCACGGGCGCGTCCCGGGCCCGGCGGGCGAGCGCGGAGTCCGCCGGTGTCCGCTGAGGCCGTGGGGGCGGGCCAGGACACCTACGAGGGCGGGCTGCGCAAGGTCGCCCGGGTCGTGCTGCTCGACCCGCGGGACCGCATCCTGCTGCTGCACGGGCACGAGCCGGACGATCCGGCCGACGACTGGTGGTTCACCCCCGGCGGCGGTGTGGAGGGCGAGGAGACCCGTGAGGAGGCCGCCCTGCGGGAACTCGCCGAGGAGACGGGCATCACCGAGGTCGAGCTGGGCCCGGTGCTGTGGCGGCGGATGTGCTCCTTCCCGTTCGCGGGCCGTCGCTGGGACCAGGACGAGTGGTACTTCCTGGCTCGAACGGACCGTACGGCGGTCGAAGCCGCGGGGCTGACCGAGCTGGAACGGCGCAGTGTCGCCGGAGCGCGCTGGTGGACGTGTCCGGAACTTTCCCGGGCACATGAGACGGTGTATCCGACCAGACTCGCCGGGCTGCTGCGCACGCTGCTCGACGAAGGTCCCCCGGCCAGGCCCGTGATCCTTGACCCGGAAATCGTCTAGGGGCACACGGGACTGGCGCACAATGGTGGGATCGCACGGCTGAAGGGGAACATGCCATGAGCGCCGAGGACCTCGAGAAGTACGAGACCGAGATGGAGCTGAAGCTCTACCGGGAGTACCGCGATGTCGTCGGTCTGTTCAAATACGTGATCGAGACCGAACGGCGCTTCTACCTCACCAACGACTACGAGATGCAGGTGCACTCGGTCCAGGGTGAGGTGTTCTTCGAGGTGTCCATGGCGGACGCCTGGGTGTGGGACATGTACCGGCCGGCGCGGTTCGTGAAGCAGGTCCGGGTCCTCACGTTCAAGGACGTGAACATCGAGGAGCTGAACAAGAGCGACCTCGAACTGCCGAGTGGATGACGTTCCTCCAGGAGGGTGACGTTCACCCGTAAGGGTGACTGAGTTTTCCACAGCCTCTGAGCTGTCCACCAAGATCCACTTCGTGGGGACGGGTGCGTGATCGTTGGCGCCGGAGGTGGTGCCGACATGAACGCACGCAGTGCGATGGGCAGGTACGGAGAGACGCTGGCGGCCCGGCGGCTCGCGGAGAGCGGACTGACGGTCCTGGAGCGCAACTGGCGCTCGGGCCGGGCCGGAGAGATCGACATCGTGGCCAGGGACGGGGACGTCCTGGTCGTCTGCGAGGTGAAGACCCGCAGGGAGGGCCCCTTCGAGCATCCGATGGCCGCCGTGACCCCGCAGAAGGCGGAGCGGCTGCGAGACCTCGCCGAGAGGTGGATCCAGACGCACGGGGGCGCACCGCCCGGCGGAGTCCGCATCGACGTGGTCGGGGTGCTGCTGCCGGCCCGCGGCGCGGCCGTGGTCGAGCACGCGCGGGGGGTGGCCTGATGGGATTCGCCCGTACGTGTTCGGTGGCGCTGGTGGGCGTCGAGGGCGTGGTCGTCGAGGTCCAGGCCGACCTGGAGCCGGGCGTCGCGGCGTTCACGCTGGTCGGACTGCCCGACAAGAGCCTGACGGAGAGCCGGGACCGGGTACGTGCCGCGGTCGTCAACTCGGGCGCGGCCTGGCCCCAGAAGAAACTCACGGTCGGCCTGAGTCCGGCCTCCGTCCCCAAGTCCGGCAGCGGCTTCGACCTGGCCGTCGCGGCAGCGGTTCTCGGCGCGGCGGAGCGCATCGACCCACGGGTCCTCTCCGACATCGTGATGATCGGCGAACTGGGGCTGGACGGGCGGGTACGGCCGGTGCGGGGTGTCTTGCCGGCGGTGCTGGCGGCGGCTGATGCGGGGTATGAGCAGGTGGTCGTGCCCGAGTCCGCTGCCGCCGAGGCGTCCCTCGTGCCCGGGATCTCCGTCCTGGGCGTGCGGAGCCTGCGCCAGCTGATCGCCATCCTGGCCGACGAACCCGTGCCCGACGAGGATCCCGACGAGCAGGGCCGCCCGGACCCGCTCCTCGCCGGCCTGCGCATGCCGGGCACGGGCGCCGCCACGGGCATGCACAGCGTCGGCGCCGCCCAGCACGAGCCCGGCCACGACCTGGCGGACGTCGTCGGGCAGATCTCGGCGCGCACAGCGGTGGAGGTGGCCGCCGCGGGCGGACACCACCTGTTCCTGGAAGGGCCTCCCGGCGCCGGCAAGACGATGCTCGCGGAGCGGCTGCCCGCCATCCTGCCCCGGCTCGGCCGGCAGGAGTCACTGGAGGTCACCGCGGTCCACTCGGTGGCGGGTCTGCTGCCCCCGGGCAAACCCTTGATCGACGTCGCCCCCTACTGCGCCCCGCACCACTCGGCCACCATGCAGGCGCTCGTCGGCGGTGGCCCGGGCATCGCGCGGCCCGGCGCGGTGTCGCTGTCCCACCGGGGAGTCCTCTTCCTGGACGAGACACCGGAGTTCAGCAGCCAGGCACTGGACGCCCTGCGCCAGCCGCTGGAGGCGGGGCATGTCGTCATCGCGCGCAGTGCGGGAGTGGTGCGCTTCCCGGCGAAGTTCCTGATGGTGCTCGCGGCCAACCCCTGCCCGTGCGGCCGGTTCTCGCAGCGGGACGACCTGTGCGAGTGCCCGCCCTCGGCGATCCGCCGCTACCAGGCCAGGCTCTCCGGCCCGCTGCTCGACCGGGTCGACCTGCGCGTGGAGGTCGACCGCGTCACCCGCACCGAGCTGACCTCCTCCGGCGCGCGGGGCGAGTCCACCGCGACGGTCGCCGACCGGGTGCGAGCGGCGCGGGAGCGGGCCACGGCGCGTCTCGCCGGCACTCCGTGGCGCACGAACAGCGAGGTGCCGGGCCGTGACCTGCGCAGCCGCTGGTACGCCGTGTCCGGGGCGATGGACGAGGCCGAGCGGAATCTGGAGCGGGGCGTCCTGACCGCCCGCGGCCTCGACCGCGTCCTGCGCGTGGCCTGGACCGTCGCCGATCTCGTCGGCCACGACCGGCCCGACGCGACGGACGTGGCCCTCGCGCTCCAGTTGCGCACCGGTGTCCCGAGGGGCG
Source organism: Streptomyces africanus (assembly GCF_030816955.1). Lineage (NCBI taxonomy): Bacteria > Bacillati > Actinomycetota > Actinomycetes > Kitasatosporales > Streptomycetaceae > Streptomyces > Streptomyces africanus. The sequence continues at coordinate 6,286,341 of NZ_JAUSYP010000001.1, forward strand.
TTCCCATGGCCATCGGAGCGCTGACGTGAGCGTCACCGGTGAACCGGACGACGAGCTGCTCGCCCGGGTGTTTCTCACCCGTGTCATGGAGCCCGGTGACGAGACCGGCGGGCGGTGGGTGCGGGAGTCCGGCGTGCGGGAGGTGGCGCGGCGGCTGTCGGAGGGCGGGCGGCCCCTGGCCGGAGTGAGCGGGAAGCGGTGGAAGGGTCTGCTGGCCCGGGCCGAGGTGGCCCGGCCGCGCGCGGACCTCGCCGTCGCCCGGGAGGCCGGGGTGCGGTTCGTCGCCCCGGGGGACGCGGAGTGGCCGGGGCAGCTCGATGATCTCGGGGATGCCCGGCCGCTCGGGCTGTGGGTGCGGGGGCGGGCCAGTCTGCGGATGTGGGCGCTGAGGTCGGTGGCCGTCGTCGGTGCCCGCGCCTGCACCGAGTACGGGGCGCACATGGCGGCCGCCCTCGCCGCCGGCCTCGCCGAGCAGGGCTGGGTCGTGGTGTCCGGCGGCGCCTACGGAGTCGACGGCGCCGCTCACCGCGGCGCCCTCGGCGCGGGCGGTGCCACCGTCGCCGTCCTCGCCTGCGGCGTCGACCGCCCCTACCCGCGCGGACACACCCAGCTGATCAGCAGAATCGCCGAACAGGGACTGGTCATCGGCGAGTTGCCGCCCGGCGATCACCCGACACCAAGCCGGTTCATCCTGCGCAACCGGGTGATCGCGGCACTCACCCGCGGCACCGTGGTCGTCGAGGCCGCCCACCGCAGCGGCTCGCTGGTCACGGCACGGGCGGCACAGCGCCTCGGCCGGTACACCATGGGCGTACCGGGCCCGGCCACCAGCGGGCTGTCCGCGGGGGTGCACGAGCTGCTGCGCGGCGAGGCGGCCCTCGTCACCGACGCCGCGGACGTCATCGAGCTGGTCGGCGACATCGGACAGCTGGCCCCCGACCGGCGCGGTCCCGTCCTGCCCCGGGACCTGCTGGCACCGGCCACCCGGCAGGTGCTCGCCGCGCTGCCGGGCGGCCGGGCGGCCCGCCCGGACGAGATCGCGCGCCGCGCACAGACCGCACAGGACGACGCGATCGCGAGACTGTACGAACTCCGGGCACTCGGTTACGTCGAACGACACGGCGACGGCTGGAAGTTGACACGCCAGGCCCTGATGTCGGTCCGCGGCGGTCCGGGGCCATGACGGCCGCGCCTGTTCGGCCGTCCGGGGGAACCCCGACATCCCTTGGAAATTCCCCCAGTTGGGGTTCTCCGGTGATCACACCGAGCGAGCTCGCCGACCCGGTCGGACGCCCTGAGGAACGTATCTGCGCACTTTTGGACCTCCGTCCTTCGCGCACCGCGACACCACAGTCACGCTACGCTCACGAGGATCACGGCACGGACAGGCAACTCGACATCAGACAGACAGCGCACCCCAGCAGCACCACTCCGCAGCAGAACGGCACAAGGCGACGAATGCCCCAGCACACCTCCGGGTCCGACCGGGCGGCGATCCCCCCAGCCGCCCGTGACGGTGGCAGCGTGCGGCCGCCCGCTCCCTCGACGCTCGACGAGCTGTGGCGGTCGTACAAGGCGACGGGGGACGAGCGGCTGCGGGAGCAGCTGATCCTGCACTACTCGCCACTCGTGAAGTACGTCGCCGGCCGGGTCAGCGTGGGCCTGCCGTCCAACGTCGAGCAGGCGGACTTCGTCTCGTCCGGGGTGTTCGGGCTGATCGACGCGATCGAGAAGTTCGACATCGACCGCGAGATCAAGTTCGAGACGTACGCGATCACCCGGATCCGGGGCGCGATGATCGACGAGCTGCGGGCCCTGGACTGGATCCCCCGGTCGGTACGGCAGAAGGCGCGCAACGTGGAGCGCGCGTACGCCACGCTGGAGGCGCGGCTGCGGCGGACGCCGACCGAGGGCGAGGTGGCCGCCGAGATGGGCATCGCGGTGGAGGAACTGCACGCGGTGTTCAGCCAGTTGTCGCTGGCCAACGTGGTGGCCCTGGAGGAGCTGCTGCACGGCGGGGCCGAGGGCGGCGACGGCCTGAGCGTCATGGACACGCTGGAGGACACCGCCGCCGACAACCCGGTCGAGGTCGCCGAGGACCGGGAGCTCCGCAGGTTCCTCGCGCGGGCGATCAACACGCTGCCCGAGCGGGAGAAGACCGTGGTCACGCTGTACTACTACGAGGGGCTCACCCTGGCCGAGATCGGGAACGTGCTGGGTGTGACCGAGAGCCGGGTCAGCCAGATCCACACCAAGTCGGTGCTCCAGCTGAGAGCGAAACTGGCGAGCTTCGGCCGCTGACCTGGCCGGATGGCGGCAGGGAGGCGGCAGCCACTCCCGCCGGGCCGGGCGCGTCCGTACAGTGGTTGACGTGCCAAGGATTCGAGCGGCCTCCGTGGCCGAGCACCGGTCGATGCAGCGAGCCGCCCTGCTGGACGCGGCTCGTGCCTTGTTGTCCGAGGGCGGTACGGAGGCGCTGACCTTCCCGGCCCTCGCCGAGCGGACGGGGCTCGCGCGGTCGTCCGTCTACGAGTACTTCCGGTCACGGGCGGCCGTGGTCGAGGAGCTGTGCGAGGTCGACTTTCCCGTCTGGGCGGCGGATGTGTCGGCGGCGATGGAACGGGCGGGGACGGCCGAGGCCAAGGTCGAGGCGTATGTGCGGCAGCAGCTGGAGCTGGTGGGGGACCGGCGGCATCGGGCCGTTGTGGCGATCTCGGCGAGTGAGCTGGACGCCGGGGCCAGGGAGAAGATCCGGGCGGCGCACGGCGGGCTGGTCGCGATGATCGTCGAGGCGCTGGACGAGATGGGGCATGACCAGCCTCGGCTGGCGGCGATGCTGGTGCAGGGGGTTGTGGACGCGGCGGTGCGGCGGATCGAGCTGGGGGCCGCAGAGGAGCCGGGCGTCATCGCGGACGCGGCGGTGAGTATGGCCCTGCGGGGTGTGCGGGGCTGAGCCGCGTCGGTGCCGGCGGAGCGGAACGACTGCCCGCAGCCCGGTCAATGGACCGGCAGGAGCCTCGACGGGCCCCTGTGCAGGAGCCATGGGGGCAGGAGCGCGAGCGGGTTCAGGTAGGTCTCGTCCCGCCGCAGGCCCCAGTGCACGCACGGAGTCGTGCAGTGGGAGCCGGTCGCGTCCACCGTGCCGATCACCTCGCCCGGTTCGACCTCCTCGTCCTCCTCCACCGTCGCCGTCACCGGCTCGTAGGTCGTGCGCAGGGGTGGGTCGCCCGTTCCCGGGAGTTCCAGCGAGATCACTCCCTTTCCGGCCACCCGGCCCGCGAAGGACACCCGGCCCGCCGCCACCGCCCGTACCGGCGTCCCCGGGGGTGCCGCCAGGTCCACGCCTCGATGGCCCGGGCCGTAGGCCGACGCCGGGGGCTCCCACCCGCGCAGGACCCGGGGGCGTGACCCCACGGGCCACGCGTGTCCCACCGCCGGGACGGTGGCGTCCGGGACGGGCGGGGCGGCACCGGCCGCGAACAGGGGCAAAGGCGGGGCCAGCAGGGCCGTCACCGTCACGACCAGCAGCAGGACCAGCCGCGTCCAGACACGCACACATCGCTTCGCTCGCATGCCGAAAGCGTCCAGGACCGCCCCCCGTCACCGACCGCGGCTGTGGACCACCGCCGGGTTGTGGACAACGGCGTCACCCGGTGCCCCGCGGGTCCCGTACACTTCTGGTGGCGATCCGGGTCACCGGGTCGACTTCGCACGCCCCGATACGCACCCCGGCAACGGGCCGTATCAGCGCCCCTCGGTCCCTCGTGGCACGGCGCGCAGCGGGCGTCAGGCGCGGAGGTCATCCGGCATCCGCGGCACAACCGAGAAGCACAAGGAGATACGGCCATGGCCGTCGTCACGATGCGGGAGCTGCTGGAGAGCGGCGTCCACTTCGGTCACCAGACCCGTCGTTGGAACCCGAAGATGAAGCGCTTCATCTTCACGGAGCGCAACGGCATCTACATCATCGACCTGCTCCAGTCGCTGTCGTACATCGACCGCGCCTACGAGTTCGTCAAGGAGACCGTCGCCCACGGCGGCACGGTCATGTTCGTCGGCACGAAGAAGCAGGCGCAGGAGGCCATCGCCGAGCAGGCCACCCGCGTCGGCATGCCCTACGTCAACCAGCGCTGGCTGGGCGGCATGCTCACCAACTTCTCGACCGTCTACAAGCGTCTGCAGCGCCTCAAGGAGCTCGAGCAGATCGACTTCGAGGACGTCGCCGCGTCCGGTCTGACCAAGAAGGAGCTTCTCGTGCTCTCGCGCGAGAAGGCCAAGCTGGAGAAGACCCTCGGCGGTATCCGCGAGATGCAGAAGGTGCCCAGCGCCGTCTGGATCGTGGACACCAAGAAGGAGCACATCGCCGTTGGTGAGGCCCGGAAGCTGAACATCCCGGTCGTCGCGATCCTCGACACCAACTGCGACCCCGACGAGGTCGACTACAAGATCCCGGGCAACGACGACGCGATCCGCTCCGTCACCCTGCTCACCCGCGTCATCGCCGACGCCGTCGCCGAGGGCCTCATCGCCCGCAGCGGTGTCGCCACCGAGGGCAAGGGCGAGAAGGCCGCGGGCGAGCCGCTGGCCGAGTGGGAGCGCGACCTGCTCGAGGGCGAGAAGAAGGCCGACGAGGCTGCCCCCGCCGCTGAGGCCGCTCCGGCCGCTGAGGCTGCTCCGGCCGCCGAGGCCCCCGCCGCCGAGGCCGCCCCCGCCGCCGAGGCCGAGAAGCCGGCCGAGGGCGAGAAGGCCGCCGAGGCCGAGCAGGCCTGACCCGTCAGTCCGAGGTGACGGCGGGAGCGGTACGGCATCACCAGCGCCTTCGGCGCGGTGTGAAGTCCGCTCCCGCCGTTCACCCGTAGGTCAGCGGAAGGACAGCGCGCTCCGGCTGCATGGAGCGCATCCGCAGATCTTCGATCTTCCAGACTTCGAGAGAGATTCACAGACTCATGGCGAACTACACCGCCGCCGACGTCAAGAAGCTCCGTGAGCTCACGGGCGCCGGCATGATGGACTGCAAGAAGGCGCTGGACGAGGCCGAGGGCAACGTCGAGAAGGCCGTCGAGGCGCTCCGCATCAAGGGCCAGAAGGGCGTCGCCAAGCGCGAGGGCCGTTCCGCCGAGAACGGTGCCGTCGTCTCGATCATCGCCGACGACAACTCCTCCGGTGTCATCGTCGAGCTGAAGTGCGAGACGGACTTCGTCGCCAAGGGCGAGAAGTTCCAGGCCGTGGCCACGGCCATCGCCGAGCACGTCGCCAAGACCTCCCCGGCCGACCTCGAGGCCCTGCTCGCCTCCGAGATCGAGGCCGGCAAGACCGTCCAGGCGTTCGTGGACGAGGCCAACGCCAACCTGGGCGAGAAGATCGTCCTGGACCGCTTCGCGCAGTTCGCCGACGGTTACGTGACCGCGTACATGCACCGCACGATGCCCGACCTGCCCCCGCAGATCGGTGTCCTCGTCGAGCTGGACAAGCCGAACGCGGAGATCGCCAAGGGCGTCGCCCAGCACATCGCCGCCTTCGCGCCGAAGTACCTCTCCAAGGACGACGTCCCGGCCGAGGTCGTCGAGTCCGAGCGTCGTGTCGCCGAGGAGACCACCCGCGCCGAGGGCAAGCCCGAGGCCGCCCTGCCGAAGATCGTCGAGGGTCGCCTCAACGGCTTCTTCAAGGACGCCACGCTGCTCGGCCAGCCCTACGCGCTCGACAACAAGAAGTCCGTCCAGAAGGTCCTGGACGAGGCCGGTGTCACCCTGAAGCGCTTCTCGCGCATCAAGGTCGGCATCTGAGTCCGTACCGCGATCGACGCCCGACCCCGATAGGGTCGGCAGCAGTCGTCCCGGTACGCCGTCACAGGGGTGGCGGACGACAGCAGATCTGACGAGGAGGCCATTGCCGTATGGGATGTGAACCACGCCCCACCGGCAATGGCCTTCTTCGTATGTGCAACACGTGAAAGAGGCGGGATCCCCCATGACCACCAAGGCCCAGAAGAGCGACGACGGCAAAGTGCGCGGCCGGTTTCTGCTGAAGCTGTCCGGAGAGGCCTTCTCCGGCGGTGGGGGCCTGGGCGTCGATCCCGACGTGGTGCACAAGATCGCCCGTGAGATCGCGGCCGTCGTGCGCGACGGTGCGCAGATCGCGGTCGTGATCGGCGGCGGCAACTTCTTCCGCGGTGCCGAGCTCCAGCAGCGCGGCATGGACCGGGCCCGCTCCGACTACATGGGCATGCTCGGCACGGTCATGAACTGCCTGGCCCTCCAGGACTTCCTGGAGAAGGTGGGGGTGGACTGCCGGGTGCAGACCGCCATCACCATGGGCCAGGTCGCCGAGCCGTACATCCCGCTGCGCGCCGTGCGGCACCTGGAGAAGGGCCGTGTGGTCATCTTCGGTGCCGGTATGGGCATGCCGTACTTCTCCACCGACACCACCGCCGCCCAGCGTGCCCTGGAGATCGACGCGGAGGCGCTGCTGATGGGCAAGAACGGCGTGGACGGGGTCTACGACTCCGACCCGAAGACCAACCCGGACGCGGTGAAGTTCGACCACCTCGGCTACGGCGAGGTCATCACCCGCGACCTGAAGGTCGCCGACGCCACGGCCGTGACACTGTGCCGCGACAACAAGCTCCCGATCGTGGTCTTCGAGCTGCTGGCGGAGGGCAACATCGGGCGTGCCGTCAAGGGTGAGAAGATCGGCACGCTGGTGGGGGACCCCGGCAGCCGGGACTGAGACCCGAGAACAACCCCGTCCGGGGGACGGACGGGACGGAGCCGGGCCGGGGGATGGACAATGGTCCGCCGGTCGGGAACCGTGCAGGAAGAAGACGCGACGCAGCCGGCCGCCGCCCCACATGGAACCGCAGCCGGGCCTACTCAAGACACGCAGGAGCAAGTGGTGATCGAAGAGACCCTCCTCGAGGCCGAGGAGAAGATGGAGAAGGCCGTCGTGGTCGCCAAGGAGGACTTCGCCGCGATCCGCACCGGCCGTGCGCACCCGGCGATGTTCAACAAGATCGTGGCCGACTACTACGGTGCGCCGACCCCGATCAACCAGCTGGCCTCGTTCTCGGTGCCCGAGCCGCGCATGGCCGTGGTGACCCCGTTCGACAAGAGCGCGCTGCGCAACATCGAGCAGGCCATCCGCGACTCCGACCTGGGCGTCAACCCGAGCAACGACGGCAACATCATCCGGGTGGTGTTCCCCGAGCTGACCGAGGAGCGCCGCCGCGAGTACATCAAGGTCGCCAAGAGCAAGGGTGAGGACGCCAAGGTCTCCATCCGCTCCGTGCGCCGCAAGGCCAAGGACGCCATCGACAAGCTGATCAAGGACGGCGAGGTCGGCGAGGACGAGGGCCGCCGTGCGGAGAAGGAGCTCGACGACACGACGTCGAAGTACGTCGCGCAGGTGGACGAGCTCCTGAAGCACAAGGAAGCGGAGCTGCTCGAGGTCTGATGAACGACTCTTCCTGGGGGGCGCCGTCACAGGCCGGGTACTGGGGGCCCACCGACCAAGGGCATGGCCATGGGCACGCCCACAGCCCTGGCCATGGGCACGTCCAGGGAGCCGCTCCGGCGGGTCCCGCATACGATGCGCATGAAGCGCCTCAGACTCGCCCCATGCCCACCGTGCCCGACGTAGCCGATCACGGCGGAAACCAGGATGACGACCGGGGGGCTGCTCGGCTGAGCGGCTCCCCGGTCCGAAACGAGACGAATCCGGAGCCCATGCCCGACGCCGCAGAGCCGGCACCCAAGCCGCAGAAGAAGAGCGCGGGTCGCGACCTGAGTGCCGCGATAGGGGTCGGGGTCGGACTCGGCGCGGTGATCGTCGCGTCGCTGTTCGTCGTCAAGGCCGTGTTCGTCGGCGTGATCGCGGTCGCCGTCGTGGTGGGCCTGTGGGAGCTGACCAAGCGGCTGGACGAACGCAAGGGCATCCGGGCGCCCCTCGTGCCGCTCGCGCTCGGCGGTGCCGCGATGGTCGTCGCCGGATACGTCCGGGGCGCCGAGGGCGCCTGGGTCGCCATGGCGCTCACGGCACTGGCCGTGCTGGTGTGGCGCATGACGGAACCGCCCGAGAACTACCTCAGGGACGTCACGGCGGGCGTCTTCGCGGCGTTCTACGTGCCGTTCCTGGCGACGTTCGTCGCGATGATGCTGACGGCGGACGACGGGGCGCAGCGGGTGCTCACGTTCCTGCTGCTCACGGTCGTCAGCGACACCGGTGCCTACGCGGTCGGCTGGCGCTTCGGCCGGCACAAGCTCGCCCCGCGCATCAGCCCCGGCAAGACCCGCGAGGGCCTGCTCGGCGCGGTCTCCTTCGCCATGGTCGTGGGCGCGCTGTGCATGCAGTTCCTCATCGACGACGGTGCCTGGTGGCAGGGTCTGGTGCTCGGCCTCGCGGTCGCGGTCAGCGCCACGCTGGGCGATCTCGGCGAGTCCATGATCAAGCGGGACCTCGGCATCAAGGACATGGGCACGCTGCTGCCGGGGCACGGCGGCATCATGGACCGGCTGGACTCGCTGCTGCCCACGGCTCCGGTGGTGTGGCTGTTGCTCGTGCTGTTCGTGGGATCCGGCTGAGGCGGTACAACTGTCACAGCCTTCGCGGCTTCTGCAGCTTTTTCGGCGAGCTCCCGTCCGATGTCGGCGGGGGCTCGCTGTCGTTGTGCGGGGGTGCCTGCGGCGTCACCAAGTGGGACGATTCAGGTGTACGTCGCAAAGGGGAACAACATGTCCAGTATTCGACAGACCATCGATGTCGACCGGCGTCCCGAGGACGTCTACGACTACCTCATGGACGCCCCGCGGCTGCCGGAGTGGCAGCTGAGCGCCGTGTCCGCGGAACGACTCGACGAGGGGCCGGTCGGTATCGGCTCCCGGGTGCGGGTCACCCGGCACGTCGGCCGCCGGGTCATGCCGATGACCATGGAGGTCACGGAGTTCGACCCGCCGCACAGCTGGGGCATGCGAGGCGTCGACGGCCCGGTCCGGGCGCGCGTGCACGGCGAGGTCGAGCCGTTCGACGAGGGGCAGCGCTCCCACGTGACGATCGAGATCGACTTCGAGGGCCACGGCGTCGGCAAGGTCCTCGTCCCGCTCGTCGTACGTCCCCAGGTCCGCAAGGAACTCCCCCGCAACGAGCAGCTCCTCAAGGACCGCCTGGAGCACACGGGGCAGTAGGGAAGCTGTTCCCCCGAGGCGATCCGGTGTGACGGTCCGGCGAAGGGTGACGGTCGCAGGTCACCTGAATGGATCTGCGACACTGGTACGGCCATGCCTAAGCCCGGAGAACTCACTTTCGTCGCCCCGCGCGGAGCCAAGAAGCCGCCGCGGCATCTCGCCGACCTCACTCCTGCCGAGCGCAAGGAAGCCGTTGCCGCTGTCGGGGAGAAGCCGTTTCGTGCCAAGCAGCTCTCGCAGCACTACTTCGCGCGGTACGCGCACGATCCGGAGCAGTGGACCGATATTCCGGCCGGCTCCCGCGGCCGGCTCCAGGAGGCGCTGCTTCCCGAGCTGATGACCGTCGTGCGGCATCTGTCGACCGACCAGGGCACCACGCGCAAGACGCTGTGGCGGCTGTTCGACGGGACGCTCGTCGAGTCCGTGCTGATGCGCTACCCGGACCGGGTGACCATGTGCATCAGCTCGCAGGCCGGGTGCGGGATGAACTGCCCGTTCTGCGCGACCGGGCAGGCGGGGCTCGACCGGAATCTGTCCACCGCCGAGATCGTGCACCAGATCGTGGACGGTATGCGGGCGCTCAGGGACGGTGAGGTGCCGGGCGGTCCGGCGCGGCTCAGCAACATCGTGTTCATGGGCATGGGCGAGCCGCTCGCCAACTACAACCGGGTCGCCGGCGCCATCCGGCGGCTCACCGACCCCGAGCCCGACGGGGTGGGCCTCTCGCAGCGTGGCATCACCGTCTCGACGGTCGGGCTCGTCCCGGCCATCCACCGGTTCTCCGACGAGGGCTTCAAGTGCCGCCTCGCCATCTCGCTGCACGCCCCCGACGACGAGCTGCGCGACACCCTCGTCCCCGTGAACACGCGGTGGAAGGTCCGGGAGGTGCTGGACGCCGGCTTCGAGTACAGCGCCAAGTCCGGGCGCCGGCTGTCCATCGAGTACGCGCTGATCCGGGACATCAACGATCAGGCCTGGCGCGGTGACCGGCTCGGGCGCATGCTCAAGGGCAGGCCCGTGCACGTGAACCTGATCCCGCTCAACCCGACGCCCGGGTCGAAGTGGACGGCTTCCCGGCCGGAGGACGAGAAGGCGTTCGTGGAGGCCATCGCCGCGCACGGTGTGCCGGTGACGATCCGGGACACCCGTGGTCAGGAGATCGACGGGGCGTGTGGTCAGCTCGCCGCCACCGAACGGTAGTCTGACCGGCGTAAGCACAACCGTATTTTCCGACACCTTCATATTCCGACAGGGGAGCGCCACAGCGCTGAGAGTGCGGCACACGGCCGCAGACCCTCCGAACCTGGCCCAGGTCATTCTGGGTAGGGAGATCGGTCATCACTCGAGCTGTTGCGCCCTGCCCGGGACTCCCAGAGATCCCGGGCAGGGCCGCGTCTTCTCCTGGTCCTCCAGGAGGAATCCAGTGAGCAACACCATCAAGCGGCTGACGGCGGTGGCCGTCGGGCTCGGCATGGCCGGCACGCTCGCCGCGTGCGGGTCGTCCGACGGCGGCCAGGGGGCCGGCGACTCCAAGACCGTGACCCTCGTCAGCCACGACTCGTGGGCCGCCTCGAAGGACGTCATCGCGGCCTTCGAGAAGCAGTCCGGCTACAAGGTGAACGTCCTCAAGGACGGTGACGCCGGGCAGGCCGTGAACAAGGCCATCCTGACCAAGGACAACCCGCAGGGCGACGTCTTCTTCGGCGTCGACAACACGCTGCTGTCCCGCGCCCTCGACAACGGGCTCTTCCAGCCGTACGAGCCGAAGGGCTCGGACCGGATCGCGCCGGAGTACCGGGCCGACCAGGACAAGCACCGGGTCACGCCCATCGACACCGGCGACATCTGCGTCAACTACGACAAGAAGTACTTCGCCGACCACAAGCTCGACCCGCCGCGCAGCTTCGACGACCTGGTCAAGCCCCGGTACAAAAACCTGCTCGTGACCGAGAACGCCTCCGCCTCCTCGCCCGGCCTCGGCTTCCTGCTCGGCTCTGCCGCGAAGTACGGCGACGGGGGCTGGGAGGGCTACTGGAAGAAGCTCAAGGCCAATGGCGTGAAGGTCGTCGACGGCTGGGAGCAGGCCTACAACGAGGAGTTCTCCGGCTCGGCCGGCGGCAAGAAGGCCAAGGGCGACCGGCCGCTCGTCGTGTCGTACGCCTCCTCGCCGCCCGCCGAGGTCGTCTTCGCCGACCCGAAGCCGAGCACCGCCCCGACCGGGGTCGCCGAGGGCACCTGTTTCCGGCAGGTCGAGTACGCCGGGCTGCTGAGCAACGCGAAGAACACCAAGGGCGGCAAGGCGCTCCTCGACTTCCTGATCAGCGAGCGTTTCCAGCAGGACATGCCGCTCAACATGTACGTGTACCCGGTGCGCCAGGGCGCCCAGGTGCCGCCGGAGTTCGTGAAGTACGGGCCGCAGGCCAAGGACCCGGAGACCATGGACCCGGCGAAGATCGCCGACAACCGTGATCAGTGGGTCAAGTCGTGGACCTCGCTCGTACTGAAGTAACCGAAGCAGCCGTCCGCAAGGACCGGCGCGGGAGTGCGGCGCGGCTCGGGCTCATCGCCGTGCCCGTCGCGTTCTTCGCGGTCTTCTTCGCCTACCCCGTCGCCGCGATCGTCGCGCGCGGTCTCAAGGTCGACGGGGTCTGGCAGTTCGGGCGGATCGGGGAAGTGCTGGCGCAGTCCGACGTCCGGCACGTCCTGTGGTTCACCACCTGGCAGGCGGTCGTCTCCACCGCGCTCACACTGCTGGTCGCGCTCCCCGGCGCGTATGTCTTCGCCCGCTTCGACTTCCCGGGCAAGCAGGTCCTGCGGGCGGTCGTGACCGTGCCGTTCGTGCTGCCGACGGTCGTCGTCGGTACCGCGTTCCTGGCGCTGGTCGGGCGCGGCGGGCTGCTCGACGAGCTGTGGGGCGTGCGGCTGGACACCACCGTGTGGGCGATCCTGCTCGCGCACGTCTTCTTCAACTACGCGGTCGTCGTACGGACCGTCGGCGGGCTCTGGGCGCAGCTCGACCCGCGGCAGGAGGAGGCCGCGCGGATGCTCGGGGCGTCGCCGCTGAGGGCCTGGCGGCAGGTGACGCTGCCGGCGCTCGCGCCCGCCGTGGCCGCCGCCGCGCTGATGGTCTTCCTGTTCACCTTCACCTCCTTCGGTGTCGTCCAGATCCTCGGCGGCCCCACCTTCTCGACCCTGGAGGTGGAGATCTACCGGCAGACGTCGGAGATCTTCGACCTGTCCACGGCCGCCGTGCTGACGCTGATCCAGTTCGTCGCGGTGGGCGCGATCCTCGCCCTGCACGCCTGGACCGTACGACGGCGGGAGACCGCGCTGCGGCTGGTGGACCCGGCCGGTACCGCACGCCGGCCGCGCGGCGCCGGGCAGTGGGCGCTGCTCGGCGGGGTGCTCGTCATCGTTGTCGTGCTGCTCCTGCTGCCGCTCGCCGTGCTGGTGCAGCGGTCTCTGGACGCGCCCGGCTTCGGCTACTACCGGGCGCTGACCAAGAACGACGGCGGGGTGTTCCTGGTGGCGCCGATCGAGGCGATCGGCAACTCCCTGTCGTACGCCGTCGCCGCCACCCTCATCGCCGTGGTGATCGGCGGTCTCGCCGCCGTCTCGCTCACCCGCCGGGACGCCGGACGGTTCGTGCGCGGCTTCGACGCCCTGCTGATGCTGCCGCTCGGGGTGTCCGCGGTGACCGTCGGCTTCGGGTTCCTGATCGCGTTGGACGAGCCGCCGCTGGATCTGAGGTCCTCGTGGCTCCTGGTGCCGCTCGCGCAGGCGCTGGTCGGGGTGCCGTTCGTCGTGCGGACGATGCTGCCCGTGCTGCGGGCGGTGGACGTGCGGCTGCGGGAGGCCGCCTCGGTGCTGGGGGCCTCGCCCTGGCGGGTCTGGCGTGAGGTGGATCTGCCGATGGTGCGGCGGGCGCTGCTGATCGCGGCCGGGTTCGCCTTCGCGGTGTCGCTCGGGGAGTTCGGGGCGACGGTGTTCATCGCGCGCCCGGACAACCCGACACTGCCGGTGGCGGTGGCGCGGCTGCTGGGGCGGCCCGGAGAGCTGAACTACGGCCAGGCGATGGCCCTTTCGACGATTCTGATGGTGGTGTGCGCCGTGTCCCTGCTGGTGCTGGAGAGGCTTCGCACGGACCGGAGCGGGGAGTTCTGATGCTGCTGGCCCTGGAGGGCGCGACGGTCCGCTTCGGCGGGCGTGCCGTGCTGGACGCCGTCGATCTGGAGGTCGCCGAGCACGAGATCGTGTGCGTGCTCGGGCCCAGCGGCAGCGGCAAGTCGACGCTGCTGCGGGTCGTGGCGGGGCTTCAGCCACTCGACTCCGGGCGGGTGGTGCTCGACGGGCGCGACCAGGCGGGCGTGCCCGCGCACCGGCGCGGCGTCGGGCTCATGTTCCAGGACCACCAGCTGTTCCCGCAGCGGGACGTGGGCGGCAACGTCGCCTTCGGACTGCGGATGCGCGGGACGTCGAAGCGGCAACAGACGGACCGCGTACAGGAGTTGCTGGATCTGGTCGGCCTGCCGGGCGCGTCCCGCCGGGCCGTCGCGGCGCTGTCCGGCGGGGAGCAGCAGCGGGTGGCGCTGGCCCGGGCCCTCGCGCCGAGCCCCCGGCTGCTGATGCTGGACGAGCCGCTGGGGCAGCTCGACCGGTCGCTCAGGGAGCGGCTGGTCGTCGAACTGAAGGAGTTGTTCGGCCGCTTGGGCACGACCGTGCTCGCCGTGACGCACGACCAGGGGGAGGCCTTCGCGCTGGCCGACCGGGTCGTGGTGATGCGGGACGGGCGGATCGCCCAGTCGGGTACGCCGCTTCAGGTGTGGCAGCGGCCGGCCGACGCGTTCGTGGCCCGCTTCCTCGGCTTCGAGAACGTCGTCGAGGCGACGGTCGGGGTGGAGGCCGCGGACACGCCGTGGGGCAAGGTGCCGGTGCCGGAGGGCGCCCCGCAGGGCACCCGGACCCTGCTCGTACGGCCCGCCGGCGTGCGCCTGGTCCCCGTCGGCACGGGCCTGCGCTGCACGGTGACCGCGCGCACCTTCAAGGGCACCCATGTCGCCGTCCACCTCCAGCCGGAGGACGCCCCGCGCCTGGAGGCGGCGTGCGCGCTGCGGGCGGCGCCCGAGCCCGGGGACGAGGTCGGGGTGGAGTTCGACGCGGCCGAAATCGTGGTGCTCGACTGATCGGCTGCCGCTTAGGGTGCGGGGCATGACGTCACTCGCGCACGAGCGCTACTGCGACGAAATCGCCCACCAGGTCGCTCTGTTGCGGTCCGTGGTCACGTCCGGCGCCGATCTGTCCGGCACTGTGCCGACCTGCCCTGACTGGTCGCTCGAGGACCTGGTCCGGCACATGGGCGGCGCCCTGCGCTGGGTGGAGTTCATCGTGCGGACCCGGGCCGAGGAGGAGGTGTCCGAGGAGCGGGTGCCGGGCCTCGCAGGCCCCGGAACCCGGGGTGACGCCGCCGTACTGGACGCATGGCTGGCGGAGGGTGGCGAGCAGGTCGTCGCGGCGCTGCGGGAGGCCGGGCCGGACACGAAGGTCTGGAGCTGGGCGGGGATCCTCAACTCCGGGTTCTGGGCCCGACGGATGACGCACGAGATCACCGTGCACCGCGCGGACGCCGCGCTCGCCGCCGGACTGCCCTACGAGGTCGCGCCCGACGTGGCCGCCGACGCGATCGACGAGTGGCTCCAGATCGTGGAGTTCGTGCAGCGGACGGCACCGCACGACGCGGCGCGGGAACTGCGCGGCCCGGGCCGCAGCATCCATCTGCACGCCACCGACACCGGCGCCGACCTGAACGCCGAGTGGCTCATCGAACTCACTGAAGCCGGCATCACCTGGCGCCGGGGCCACGAGAAGGCCACCGTCGCCCTGCGCGGGCCGCTCACCGCCGTCCTGCTCGCGTTCTACCGCCGACTGCCGCTCGCTGCCCCGGAGTTGGAGGTGCTGGGGGAGCGGGAACTGCTGGAGTTCTGGCTGGAGCGGGCGACCTTCGGCTAGGCCGGAAACAGGCGATGGCCCGCCCCCACGAGAGGGACGGGCCACCACCGGGTGCTGAAGTGCGGGCGTCAGCTGTCGCTGCTGCTCGCCCCACGACGGCGCATGCCGAAGAACACCGCACCGCCACCGACGACGACCAGGGCCGCCGCGATGCCGGCGATGATGCCGGTGTTGGAGTCGGCACCGGTCTCGGCGAGGTTGGACTCACCGGCCGCGGGCGCGGGCGCGTTGCCCGCCGGCGCGGTGCTCTCGCTCTCCGACGGCGACGGGGCCGGGGTGTCGGTCTCCTCGGCCGGCTTCGACGGGGAGGCCGACGGGGTCGGCGTGGCCGGCGGGGTCGCCGGCGGCTTCTCCTCTTCCTTCTTGCAGGCCGTGGCCGGGGTGACGAGGTTCGGCTTGATGTCCTCGTCGACGTACGGAGTGGCCGTGACGTGGATGCGGTACTCCGCGTTCGGCTTCCAGTTCTCGGCGAAGGTGATGGTGGTGCCTTCGCGCGAGCCCTTGACCACCTGCTCGCCGACCTTCTTCACGTCGGCGCCGTTGTTCTCCAGGTACACGGTGACGGTCGCCGGGACACCGGCGGGGTCCACGTCGGTGACGGTGATGACGCCCTTGTCACCATCGCACTTGGCCTCGGCCGAGAACTCGTTGATGTTGCAGGCGAGCGCGTTGCCGGCGGCACCGAGCGCGAGCGCGGCCGAGGCGGAGACGACACCGAGGATCCGCACGGAACGTGCGACGGTACGGCGCGAAGCCGTACGGCGTGATACGGACAGAACTGCCACGTTTGTCCTTTACAGGATGCGCAAATGCGGGGGGTGGAGGCGGTGTTGACTGAACATCAGCACCACCAGGAGGCTCTCAGGTCTATAAGCGCCGCATAAGTAGTGTCAACGCATATGCAGGTTGCAAGCACTTGCTTTGCCAGCTTATTAACCGCCGAGACGTTTCAACGCCTCCGGCGCCTCCTCGATCCGCTCCACGAGCGCGATCCGCGCCTCCATCGAACGGCCCCTGGCCAGTGACCGGAGCAGCGGCCACGTCGGCAGCTTCTCCGTCCAGTGCGCCCGGTCCACGAGCACCATCGGCGTCGGCTCGCCGCGCGACTCGTAGTAGTTGGGCGTCGCGTTGTCGAAGATCTCCTGTACGGTGCCGGCGGCGCCCGGCAGGAACACCACGCCCGCGTTGGACCGGGCCAGCAGGCCGTCCTCGCGGGTGGCGTTGGCGAAGTACTTGGCGATGTGCGACGCGAAGGCGTTCGGCGGCTCGTGGCCGTAGAACCAGGTCGGGATACCCACCGAACGCCCGCCCTGGGGCCAGCGCGCGCGTATCTCGAAGGCGGCCGTCGCCCACTGGCTGATCGACGGCGTGAAGTGCGGTGCCTTGGCGAGCAGTTCGAGCGAGTCGGTGAGCATCTCGTCGTCGAACGGGGCTGCGTACGCGCCGAGGTTCGCGGCCTCCATCGCGCCCGGGCCGCCGCCCGTGGCCACCGTGAGACCGGCACGGGCCAGCTCCCGGCCGAGGCGCGCCGCCCCCGCGTACTCCCGCGTGCCACGGGCCATCGCGTGGCCGCCCATCACGCCCACGACCCGGGCGCCGGACAGGAGTTCGTCGAGCGCGTCGGAGACGGAGTCGTCGTGGACCGCGCGCAGCATGGAGGCGTAGATGTCCCGGTCCGCCTTCGTGCGCTGGAACCAGGCGTAGGCCCGGGCGTCGGGCGTGGCCTCGTAGCCGTCCGCCAGCGACTCGAAGAGCTCGTCCGGCGCGTAGACATGGCCGCGGTACGGGTCGAAGGGCAGGCCCGGGACCGGCGGGAAGACCAGGGCGCCGTCCGTGCGGATCTTCGCGGCGGCCTCCTCGCGCATCGCGCAGCCGAGGAAGACGGCACCGGCCGTGTCCGTGCCGAGCAGTTCGCGCGTACGGTCCGTCAGGTCGACGGCCTGGACGCGGTGGCCGGCGAGTGTGCCGCGCGCCGCGACGGTGGCGTCGAACTCCTCCAGCGTCTCGATCTCACGGTCGTCATGGTGGGCCGCATGGGCGGGCATCGTCTGCACGCGCCCATGCTGGCACAGCGTGTCTCAGCCCTGGACGGCCGCCGGGTCCATCCACACGACCTCGAAGGTGTGGCCGTCCGGGTCGTCGAAGGCGCGGCCGTACATGAACCCGTGGTCCTGGGTCTCGCCGGAGACGGAACCGCCCGCCGCGACCGCCTTCTCGACCAGCTCGTCGACCTTCTCGCGGCTCTCGGAGCTCAGCGCGATCAACACCTCGCTGGTCTTCTTCGAGTCCGCGATCTCCTTCTGGGTGAACTGGGCGTACTTGTCCTTGGTGTGCACCATCACCACGATGGTCTCGCTGATCACGACCGAGGCGGTGGTGTCGTCGCTGAACTGCTCGTTGATCTGGTAGCCGAGCTCCGTGAAGAACTTCTTCGAGGCGCCGAGGTCGCTCACGCACAGGTTCACGAAGACCATCTGCTGGTACATGAGGGGTCTCTCCCATCGGGTCAGTGTCGTTACGCGGGGACAGACCGGGGGCCGGTGCGGAACTCATCGCCGTACGGAGATTTTTTTCGTACGAGTTTTTCAGCGGGCCGGAGGCGGGCCGGAGGACGGCTTCAGCGGGCCAGCGGCAGCGCCGCCAGTTCGGCGATGGTCAGGGTGAGCGGACCGAACAGGGCGAGCAGCGCGCCCGCGCGGAGGGCGGCGGCACTGCGCAGCATCGTCGCGGGGGCGCCGAGCCGCAGCAGCGCGGCGGTGGTGTCGGCGCGGGCCTGCCGGGCCTCGACGGCGGACATGAGGGCCGTGGCCACGGTGCAGCCGGTCACCAGCAGCACGCCCAGCGTGGTGAGCGGACCGAGCGACAGTCCGTCCGCGCCGTGCAGCAGCGCCATGGCGTACGCCGCCGTCAGCACCGCGCAGACCACGCCCAGGGGGCGGCCGATCCGGGTGGCCTCCGCCATGAGGATCCGTCCGGCCAGGAGACGGAGGGCGCCGGGGCGGGCCGACTGGAGCAGCCGTCCGCACAGATGGGTCAGGCCCGGACCGGCCAGGGCCAGGCCGACGGCGGCCAGCCCCCAGCCCGCGAGGACGCCGGGGGAGGCACCGGAGAAGGTGAGGTCGGGGGGCGTGGGGGAGGTGCGGCTGGTGTACGTCTCCACGGCGAGACCCGCGGCCAGGACGGTGATGCCCCAGGGGAGACCGGAGGGGGCGGTGGTGGGGGCGTTGTCGGGCAGGAGGGTGTCGCGCAGGGCGGCTTCCGGCAGGGCCGCGTCGGCAGCGGCGGGATCGCCGTCGCCGCCCGGCGCCGCCGGGTGCCGGGCCGACCGCCGGGCGGTGTCCCCGACCTCACGCGCGGCGGTGTCCACGGTCGCATGCGTGCGGCTTCCGGCCGCGTGCGCGGCGCTGCCCGCAGGGATCACCGCGCTCACGGTTCCCTGTGCCACCGTCTCGGACCCGGACGGCTCGGCCGGGTCCTCGACCGCGCTCAGCGTGCTCGCGGCGCCCCGTGCGGTCGGGCCCGTGGCCGACGCCGGGACGGACCCGCCCGTCCGCGCCGGAGGCGGCCCGCCGTTCTGCCCGGCCGACGCGCCGGGCTCGGTGGCACGACCGTCCGCGGGCCGGACGATCTGCCGGCCGAAACGGCCGTACGCCCCGAAGGTCTCGCGTGTGGCGGTGCGCCGGTACGCGCCGAAACGGCCGTACGTCCCGGCCGGCCGGGACGGCCGGGCCGGGTCCGGGCCCGCCTCCCTCGGCCGCAGCGTCAGCGCCACCGCCACCGCCACCGACGCCGCTCCGGGCACGAGCGCGAGCAGCGTCAGGGCTCCCGGCAGGGGGAGCGGCCGGTCCGCCGCGAGGGACTCGGCGGCCGCGCCGTCGAACGGCATGCCCGTCAGGTCGCCGCGCAGGTGCAGGAAGAACAGCAGGGCCAGCATCGAGCCCAGGGTGCAGGACAGGGCCGTCGTCGTCGCCGAGACGGCCATCAGGCGCAGCGGGCCGAGGCCGATCGCGGAGAGGCCGGAGCGGGGCTTCGTGGCGGGGTCGGTGCGGGCCACAGCGACCGCGAAGTACACCGTGGCGGCCAGCGGAGCCGCGCACCAGGCGAGCCGCAGCAGGGCGGCGCCGGTGGAGCCGGGGTGGCCCAGCGCGTAGCCGAGGGCGCACAGCAGCAGGAAACCCGTCCCCGCCGAGGCCGCCGCGACCAGGAGGCGGCGCAGCTGGACGGCGGGGTGGGCGGCGCGGGTCAGACGGAGAGCGAGCACGCGGCCCGGCCTTCCGTCTCGGTGGGCCCGCCGACCGGGGGCAGGTGCACCGTCTGCACGCGCCGCCCGTCGAGCAGGGACACCGTGCGGTCGGCGAGCGCCGCGGTCTCCGGGTCGTGCGTGGCCAGGACGACCGTGATGCCGTGGGAGCGGGCCGCCGTGGTGAGGGTGCGCAGCGCATGGGCGCGGTCGGCGCGGTGCAGGGACGCCGTCGGCTCGTCGGCGAACAGGACCGACGGGGCGGGGGCGAGGGCACGGGCGATGCACACCCGCTGCCGCTCGGCCTGCACCAGCTGGTGCGGGCGTTTGCGGGCGCCCTCGCCGATGTCCAGGCGCTCCAGCCACTCCAGGGCCGCCTTCTTGGCGCGGCGCCGGCTGGTGCCGCGCAGCATCAGCGGCAGGGCGGTGTTCTCCCAGGCGTTGAGCTCCGGGACCAGCGAGGGAGCCGGGTCGATCCAGCCGAAGCGGTCACGGCGCAGCCGCTCGCGGGTGAGGGCGCCCATGGTGTGCACGGGCACGCTGTTGAACCAGACCTCGCCGCGCCGGACGGGCACCAGGCCGGACAGGCACCGCAGCAGGGTGGTCTTGCCGCTGCCGCGCGGGCCGCTGACGGCGAGGATCTCGCCCTCCCGGACGCCGAGCGAGACACCGCTGAGCGCGGGGGAGCCGTCGTCGTGCTGGAAGTGCAGGGCGCGTGCCCAGAGCACGTCGTTGTCCGGCGGGGCCTCCATGGGCGTACACCTCGGTTCAGATCCGTAGTTCCCGTGCCAATCCCCCGTGCGGGGGAACGAAGGCAGGGCCGATCGGTCACTGGCACGCTAGGCAGTAGGCGGCGGGACGCCGGACAGCACGCGGCCCCGGACCGCCGTTTCTCACTCGAACGGGCGGCACCGGGGCCGGTGTTGATCATCCATGCAGACGATCGGAGCGACGCGGGCTCAGAGCTTCGTCCACGCCTCCGACAGGGTGGCGCGCAGGATCTGCTCGATCTCGTCGAACGTCGACTGGTCGGAGATCAGCGGCGGGGCGAGCTGGACGACCGGGTCGCCGCGGTCGTCGGCACGGCAGTACAGGCCGTTCTCGTACAGCTTCTTGGAGAGGAAGCCGTACAGGACCCGCTCGGTCTCGTCCGCGTCGAAGGACTCCTTGGTGTCCTTGTCCTTGACCAGCTCGATGCCGTAGAAGAAGCCGTTGCCGCGGACGTCGCCGACGATCGGCAGGTCGTGGAGCTTCTCCAGGGTGGAGCGGAACGCGCCCTCGTGGTCGAGGACGTGCTGGTTGAGGTTCTCGCGCTCGAACAGGTCGAGGTTGGCCAGGCCCACGGCCGCGGAGACCGGGTGGCCGCCGAAGGTGTAGCCGTGCAGGAAGGTGTTGTCGCCCTTGTAGAACGGCTCGGCCAGGCGGTCGGAGACGACGCACGCGCCTATGGGGGAGTAGCCCGAGGTCATGCCCTTGGCACAGGTGATCATGTCCGGGACGTAGTCGAACTTGTCGCAGGCGAACATCGTGCCCAGGCGGCCGAAGGCGCAGATGACCTCGTCGGAGACGAGCAGCACGTCGTACTGGTCGCAGATCTCGCGTACCCGCCGGAAGTAGCCGGGCGGGGGCGGGAAGCAGCCGCCCGCGTTCTGCACCGGCTCCAGGAAGACCGCGGCGACCGTGTCCGGGCCCTCGAAGAGGATCTGCTGCTCGATCTGGTCGGCGGCCCAGCGGCCGAAGGCCTCGGGGTCGTCGCCGTGGATCGGCGCCCGGTAGATGTTCGTGTTCGGGACCTTGTGGGCGCCCGGCACGAGGGGCTCGAAGGGCGCCTTCAGAGCGGGCAGTCCGGTGATGGACAGGGCGCCCTGCGGGGTGCCGTGGTAGGCGACGGCGCGGGAGATGACCTTGTGCTTGGTGGGCTTGCCGACCAGCTTGAAGTACTGCTTGGCCAGCTTCCAGGCGGTCTCGACCGCCTCACCGCCGCCGGTGGTGAAGAAGACCTTGTTCAGGTCGCCCGGGGCGTGGTGCGCGAGGCGCTCGGCCAGCTCGACGGCCTTGGGGTGGGCGTAGGACCACACCGGGAAGAACGCCAGCTCCTGCGCCTGCTTGAAGGCGGTCTCGGCGAGCTCGACGCGGCCGTGCCCGGCCTGCACCACGAACAGGCCGGCGAGACCGTCGAGGTAGCGCTTGCCCTGGTCGTCGTAGATGTACGTGCCCTCCCCCCGGACGATGGTGGGGACGGGGGCCTTCTCGTACGACGACATGCGCGTGAAGTGCATCCACAGGTGGTCGTACGCGGTCTGGGAGAGGTCCTTGCTCACGGCTATCGGGTCCTCACGGTTATCGGGTTCCCCACATGTAGGTCTGCTTCTTGAGCTTGAGGTAGACGAAGCTCTCGGTGGAGCGCACTCCGGGGACGGCCCGGATGCGTTTGTTGATGACCTCCAGGAGGTGGTCGTCGTCCTCGCAGACGATCTCCACCATCAGGTCGAAGGAGCCCGCGGTCATCACCACGTACTCGCACTCGGACATGGCCGCGAGCGCGTCCGCCACCGACTCCACGTCGCCCTCGACGTTGACGCCGACCATCGCCTGTCTGCGGAAGCCCACGGTGAGCGGGTCCGTGACGGCGACGATCTGCATCACGCCCTGGTCGAGCAGCTTCTGGACGCGCTGGCGCACGGCCGCCTCCGACAGGCCCACGGCCTTGCCGATGGCGGCGTACGGCCGGCGGCCGTCCTCCTGGAGCTGCTCGATGATGGCGAGGGAGACGGCGTCCAGCTGGGGACCGCCGTTCCTGGACTCGCGGGAGTCCCTCTGGTCTGCGCTTCGACTGGCCACCGGCTCACTGTGCACGAGGTCTCGACACTTCCGCAAGGTCCGATCGATGAAATCCGTTGTTTGCGTTGCTCACATCTGCGGATTCCGCACGAACGAAGGGAGTGGGGGTGTTGAAAACGTGAACCGGCCGACTAGGGTGGGTGTCTCAAGTACTGGACATCCGAACTGGAGGGCCGGCAGTGAGCACCGAGCTGCGTCGTCTGCGCAACTACATCGGCGGTGAGTTCCGGGACGCCGCCGACGGACGGACCACCGAGGTGGTCAATCCCGCGACGGGCGAGGCGTACGCGACCGCTCCGCTGTCCGGGCAGGCGGACGTGGACGCCGCGATGGCGGCGGCCGCCGAGGCCTTCCCCGGCTGGCGCGACACCACGCCCGCCGAGCGCCAGAAGGCCCTGCTGAAGATCGCGGACGCCTTCGAGGAGCGCGCCGAGGAACTGATCGCGGCCGAGGTGGAGAACACGGGCAAGCCGGTCGGGCTGACCCGCTCCGAGGAGATCCCGCCGATGGTCGACCAGATCCGCTTCTTCGCGGGTGCGGCGCGGATGCTGGAGGGCCGCTCGGCCGGTGAGTACATGGAGGGCCTGACCTCCATCGTCCGCCGGGAGCCGGTCGGCGTCTGCGCGCAGGTCGCGCCGTGGAACTACCCGATGATGATGGCCGTGTGGAAGTTCGCCCCGGCGATCGCGGCGGGCAACACGGTCGTCCTGAAGCCGTCCGACACCACCCCGGCGTCCACGGTGCTGATCGCGGAGATCCTCGGCGGGATCCTGCCGAAGGGCGTCTTCAACGTCATCTGCGGCGACCGCGAGACCGGCCGCATGATGGTCGAGCACGACATCCCGGCGATGGCCTCCATCACCGGCTCGGTGCGCGCCGGCATCCAGGTCGCCGAGTCCGCCTCCAAGGACGTCAAGCGCGTCCACCTGGAGCTGGGCGGCAAGGCGCCGGTCGTGGTCTTCGAGGACACCGACATCGCCAAGGCCGTCGAGGACATCTCGGTCGCGGGCTACTTCAACGCCGGCCAGGACTGTACGGCCGCCACGCGCGTCCTCGTCCACGAGTCCATCCACGACGAGTTCGTCTCCGCGCTGTCGAAGGCCGCCGCCGAGACCAAGACCGGGCAGCCGGACGACGAGGACGTGCTGTTCGGCCCGCTCAACAACCCCAACCAGCTCAAGCAGGTCGAGGGCTTCATCGAGCGGCTGCCCGCGCACGCGCGCGTGGAGACCGGCGGCAAGCGGGTCGGCGACAAGGGGTACTTCTACGCGCCGACCGTCGTCTCGGGCCTGAAGCAGGACGACGAGATCATCCAGAAGGAGGTCTTCGGCCCGGTCATCACCGTGCAGTCCTTCCGCGACGAGGACCAGGCGGTGCAGTGGGCCAACGGTGTCGAGTACGCGCTCGCCTCCTCCGTGTGGACCAAGGACCACGGCCGCGCCATGCGGATGTCCAAGAAGCTCGACTTCGGCTGCGTCTGGATCAACACGCACATCCCGCTGGTCGCCGAGATGCCGCACGGCGGCTTCAAGAAGTCCGGCTACGGCAAGGACCTGTCGGCGTACGGCTTCGACGACTACACGCGGATCAAGCACGTGATGACGTCGCTGGACGCGTAGTCGTTCCCTTCCGTTGTGACGGCCCCGGGCGCTGATGCCGCCCGGGGCCGTCCGTCTGCGCGCGGAACTGTTTTTGAACATGTTCAACATGGGCGTAGAGTGCCGCCATGAGCGACAGAGCCGCCCTGCTGAAGGGCATCCGTGCGTGGCTGGTCTTCTTCGTCGTGTGCCTGGTGCTCAGCGGCGCCACGGCCTTCCCCCTGGTCCACGAGCTGCGCTGGACCGAGGACCTGCTGCGCGCGCTGTCCGTGGGCGAGTACCTGCCGGGTCTGACCGACTGGATCGAGCGGGTCAGGGCCGGGCTCGACGAGGCCGACGCCGACTACCCCTTCCTGCTCTACGGCACGGACTGGCTGGCCTTCGCGCACCTGGTGATCGCGGTCGCCTTCTACGGGCCCTACCGCGACCCGGTCCGCAACATCTGGGTCGTCGAGTTCGGGATGATCGCCTGCGCGGGGATCATCCCGCTCGCGCTGATCTGCGGACCGCTGCGCGGGATCCCCTTCTGGTGGTCGGTGATCGACATGGCCTTCGGGGTGCTCGGGGTGATCCCCCTGTACGTCGTACGGCAGCGGATCAAGCGGCTGGAGGCGCTGACCGCGCCGGCGGCCGCCGCCCCGGTGCCGGGCGGCTGAGAAAAACTGTTATCCCGAGAACCTTCACGCCGTCTCCCCGCATGTGATCCCCCACATAGCCAAGACCCCCGTCCTGCCTGAGAGGGTGCGTGCGGAAAAGTACTGATCTCAGCCGGCGAGAGGCCACCGTGGACAGTCAGCACTGGCGCGCCGTCATCACGGCGGCGCAGTCCGGCGACCGGCAGGCGCTGGACGAGCTGGTCGCGGGCTGGCTGCCGCTGGTCTACAACATCGTGGGCCGGGCCCTGAACGGCCACGCCGACGTCGACGACGTCGTCCAGGAGACCATGCTGCGCGCGGTCGACAACCTCGGTGCGCTGCGCGACCCGGACAGCTTCCGGTCCTGGCTGGTGGCGATCGCCATGCGCCAGATACGCGACCGCGCCCGGCGCCGCACCCCGGAGCGGCTGGAGGAGGCGGCGGCCTCCGACTTCGCCGAACTGACCGTGCTGCGGCTGCAGCTGGAGGGGCAGCGGCGCGAGGTCGCCGAGGCCGTGCGCTGGCTCGACGACGAGGACCGGCAACTGCTGTCACTGTGGTGGCTGGAGGTCGCGGGCGAACTGACCCGGCGTGAACTGGCCGCGGCCGTCGGCATCACCCGGCAGCACGCCGCTGTGCGCGTGCAGCGGATGAAGGAGCGCCTGGAGACCTCGCGCGGCATCGTCCGCGCCCTGGACGGCGCCTGCCCGGACCTGCGCGAGCTGACCGGCCGCTGGGACGGCCGGCCCGACTCGGTGTGGCGCAAGCGGCTGGCCCGGCACATCCGCGGCTGCGGCTACTGCGGCGACCCGCGCGAGACGGTCGTACCGGCCGAACGCCTCCTCGTCGGTATCGCGCTCGTCCCGCTGCCCGTCGGGTTCACCCTGTCGCTCGCCTTCGGCGGCAAGACGGCCGTGGCCGCCGGCTCCGCCGGGTGGTCCGCCAAACTGCTGGGCGCGCTCACCAAGCCGGCCGTCGCGATGACGGCCGGCGCGACGATCGTGGCGGGCGGCGCGTACGTCGTCACCCAGCCGCCGGACGTCCCGCCACCCCGGGCCGCGGTCACCCCCACGGCGACGGCCACGTCCGAACCGCCGCCCTCCGCCACGCCCAGCCCGACCCCCACGCCCTCACCGTCGGCGAAGAGGGAGGCCGACCTGTACGGCACGGTTGTCGACGCCGTCGACCGCGCTCCCGACCCGGACGCCCGTCCCGCCGCCCTGCCCCGCCGCCCCGAGTCCGGCGTCACCAGCACCGGCGGCCCGAAGGCCGTCATGCAGCACCGCGGCGACAGCGTGACGCTGAGCGGCCGGGGCTACGTCCTGGTCCGCTGGCAGATCTCGCCGCACGCCCGGCCCGGCGGGGTGGTCATGCCGACCTGGACCGGCCTGAAGGGCAAGCTCTTCCACGTGGCCTCCGGCGGCTCGCGCCGTATGGACGACCCGCTGCCCGGCGCCCCGAACGGCTACGTCACCGGCATGGGCGGCCCGGACATCGGATACGCGGTGCTGCCGCCCGGCACCCAGCAGATGTGGCAGAACGAGTACTTCTACCTCGACGGCACCGTCACCCTCACGCAGAACGAACGCGGCTGCGACTACGGCATCGCCGTCTTCCCCTCCGACTGGGCGGCCGTGGACAAGGACGTCAACACGGGCCCCGCGCAGGGCGCCATCCGCTACGGCCTCGTCCGCGACACCGGCACGGACAGCGCGCCGGTGCCGCAGTACGTCACACGTGCGACCCCGGCCGACCCGGCGACGGTCCCGCAGCGCTCGCGCGTGTAGCGCACAGCACGTCGACGCGGTTGGTCGTGATCGAGTCCACCCCCGCGTGCAGCAGCCGTCGCATGGAGCGGCGCGTGTCGGGGGTCCAGGCGGACAGCAGGTAGCCGTCGCGGTGGACCCGCTCGGCGAGGGGCCGGTCCACCAGGCCGAAACGGTAGTTGAGCCAGCGCGGGCGGATCGCCTCCAGCAGGACGGGCCGGGGCGGCGCCAGTGTCGTCCAGGTGAGGGCGATCTCGGCGGCCGGGTCCGCCGCGCGCACGGCGAGCATGGCGTCGGCGCCCGCGCAGTAGTAGACGCGGTCCGCCGCCCCGGCCTCCCGTACGGCGTCCGTCACCCGCCGCACCGCCCGCACGTCGGGCGAGCCGGGCAGGTCGATCATCACCCGGTGGCCGTCGGTCGCGGCCAGCGCGTCCGTCAGGGCCGGGACCCCACCGCCGGTCAGCCCGCGCACCTCCTCCCAGGACAGCGCGAGCACCGGCCGCTCGTGCTCCCAGAGCCGCTTCAGCGTGTCGTCGTGCAGCAGCACCGGCACGCCGTCCCGGGTGAGCCGCACGTCGATCTCCACCGCGTCCGCGCCCCGGTCGAGCGCGGAACGCAACGAGGCGACGGTGTTCTCGCGGTGGCGGTAGGGGTCGCCCCGGTGGGCCACGGCGGTCACGCGCCGCCCGGGGTGCTCGGGGTGCTTGAGGGAGGACGTCACCGGTCGAGCCATCCCGTGGTGTACGTGTCGATCTCCTCCTTGATCCTGGTCTTGCCCGCCGCGTCCAGGAAGGACGCCTCCACGGCGTTCTTCGCCAGGTCGGCCACGCCCCGCTCGTCGAGGTCGAGCAGCCGGGCGGCGACCGCGTACTCGTTGTCGAGGTCGGTGCCGAACATCGGCGGGTCGTCGGAGTTGATCGTGACGAGGACCCCGGCCTCGGCGAACTCCTTGATCGGGTGCTCGTCGAGGGTGCGGACCGCGCGCGTGGCGATGTTGGAGGTCGGGCACACCTCCAGCGGGATCCGGTGCTCGGCGAGATGCGCGAGCAGCTTCGGGTCCTGCGCGGAGCTGGTGCCGTGCCCGATGCGCTCGGCCCGCAGATGCGTCAGGGCGTCCCACACCGTCTGGGGGCCGGTGGTCTCACCGGCGTGCGGTACGGAGTGCAGCCCGGCGGCGATGGCCCGGTCGAAGTAGGGCTTGAACTGCGGACGCGGCACGCCGACTTCGGGCCCGCCCAGACCGAAGGAGACCAGGCCCTCCGGGCGCAGCCGGTCGTCGGTGGCGAGCCGGGTCGTCTCCTCGGCGGCTTCGAGCCCCGCCTCGCCGGGGATGTCGAAGCACCAGCGCAGCACGGTCCCGAAATCGGCCTCCGCGGCCTTGCGGGCGTCCTCGATCGCGTCCATGAAGGCGCGCTCGTCGATGCCGCGGCGGGTGGAGGAGAACGGGGTGATGGTCAGCTCGGCGTACCGCACCTGCTGCCGTGCCAGGTCACGCGCCACCTCGAAGGTCAGCAGCCGGACGTCCTCCGGCGTGCGGATCAGGTCGACGACCGACAGGTACACCTCGATGAAGTGGGCGAAGTCGGTGAAGGAGAAGTAGTCGACCAGGGCGGCGGGATCGGTCGGGACCTTCGAGTCGGGGTGGCGGGCGGCCAGCTCGGACACGATCCGGGGGGAGGCGGACCCGACGTGGTGCACATGCAGTTCGGCCTTGGGCAGTCCGGCGACGAACGCCTTCAGATCGCGCGGGGCGCGGGGGTCGACGAGATGCTCGGTCAAGGGTTCCTCCCCGGAACGGCGCCCCGGCCGGCGCGTGGCGGGCGGGCGCTGGTGATCGGCTGATCGATGACTCGGGTTCATCGTAGGCCGTGGTTCAGCGCCCTTTTCAGGGGCGCGGGGCTGTATCGATGTGCGGCTCCGCCGCGTGGGCGCGAACAACCCCCAGGCACCCGCACTGTGGCATGCACCGAACGGCCCCGTAGCATGGCGGCACGATCGACCCAGGGGGGATGCACCATGACGGACGCGACGCAACCAGACGGAGGCGGCGGCCACGACCCGTGGGCGCCCCCGGAGAACAAGACCTCGCTCGACAAGAACCAGACGCCGCCGTCGCCGTCCGTGCACGACCAGGCCACCGTCACTTCGATGCCGAGCGTGGGTTTCACGCCGCCCACCGGCACGCCGCCCACCGGCACGCCCCCGTTCGACACCTCCGGCACCGGCGCCGTCCCACCCCCTCCCGTCGCCCCCGGCGGGTACGGCTATCCCGGCTACCCCCAGGGAGGCTACGGCTGGCCGGCCATGCCCATGGCCCCCCAGAACGGCATGGGCATCGCCGCGATGGTGCTGGGCATCATCTCCTGCACGCTCTTCTGTCTGTACGGCGTGGTCTCCCTGGTCACCGGCATCCTCGCCGTCGTCTTCGGCATCAAGGGCCGCAAGCGCGCCGAGGCCGGCGTGGCCACCAACCACGGTCAGGCACAGGCGGGTCTGATCATGGGCATCATCGGGATCATCCTCGGCATCACCGTGATCGTCCTGATCGCCGTCGGCATCACGGCCGCGATCAACAGCGACGACTACGACGACGATCCGTACTACGGCGCCCAGGGTCCCGTGGCCACCGCCGCGTTCCACCGCTGAAACAGCCGTACTACGCGGCGGATTTGGCCATTACGATTCCCTGGTCTGACAACGGAGGGGAGATCGTCCATGTCCAACACCAACCCCGCGCCCGGTGGGTTCGGTCCGCCGTCCCAGCCCCCGCAGCAGCCGCCCCCCGGCTACGGCTATCCGCAGCAGGGCGGCCCCGGCTACGGCTACCCCCAGGGCAGCCCCGGTTACCCGGCCGCGCCCCCCGCGGGCTACCCCCAGGCGCCCGGCTACGCGATGCCCGCGCAGCCGAGCAACGGCATGGGAACCACGGGTCTGGTGCTGGGCATCATCGGCGTCGTGTGCAGCCTGACCTTCCTGCTGTGGTTCTTCGGCGTGATCCTGGGCATCCTCGCGATCATCTTCGGCGCCATCGGCCGGGGCAAGGCCACCCGCGGCGAGGCCACCAACAAGGGTGCGGCGACCGCCGGACTGGTCTGCGGCATCATCGCCACCGTGATCCTTCCGCTGCTGGGCTTCCTGCTCTTCGCCAGCATCATGGGCGGGCTCGGCGCGGCTGCCTGAAGCTGATGCTTCACGAGGGGGCCGGTCCGTGGGCCGGCCCCCCACTCATGCCGCGCGCAGCCGCTCCCGCGCCTCCATCAGCGCGAAGCCCAGCAGGTTCGGCCCCCGCCACCGCTCCGGATCCGCCGCCGCCTCGTCGTCCGCGGCCAGCCCGATGCCCCACACGCGGTCCACCGGACTCGCCTCGACCAGCACCAGATCATCTGTGCCCAGCAGAAACTCCCGCAGCTCGGGATGCGCGCCGAACTTGTGGACGCTGCCCTCCACGACGATCCGGAACCGCTCCCGCTCCCATATCGCCTCGTCGAACCCGCGCACGAGCCGCCCGGCCTTCTTCGCCTCGGCGGGATGCGCGGCGGACAGGACGGCCCGCTCCGCCGCCGCGTCCTCGAAGAGCCGGGCCTTGCCCGCCATCATCCAGTGCTCGGCCGTCGCGTACTCCGCGCCGTCCACCGTGAACGGCGCCGGCCACCACTGGCTCAGACAGCTCGCACCGATCCGGCCGTCCGGCCGCGGCCGGTGCCCCCAGAAACGCAGATACTCGATCCTGGCCCCCGCGCGGACCGCCCTGATCAAGGCGTCCCGGGAACGGACCGCCCCCGTGGTCTTCTCCATGCACGCGAGTCTGGCACGCACCACTGACACACCGTCCTGCATCTGCAGGGCGAACTCGACACCTGGCCGACAGATTCCGTCGCGTAACCAAAAATCAACAACGGAATCCCTTGTTGGCGTGCCATACCTCTGTCAGGATCGGCACTCAAATCGAGCCTGAGCCACGCCGGCCCCACCACGGGGACACGGAGGAGAGCGACATGCACAACCCGGGCAACGCCACCGCGGACCGATTCCCGGCCGAGGAGCGCTTCGCGCAGGGCGCGCAGTACATCGCCGGGCGCCTGACCCGCGGTACCTCCGGCCGCACGCACGCGGTCGTCGACCCGGCGTCGGGCGAGGAGGTGCTCCGTTACGACCTGGCGGGCACGGCCGACGTCGACCGGGCCGTCGCAGCCGCCCGCGAGGCCTTCCCGGGCTGGGCCGCGGCCACGCCCGGCGAGCGTTCCGACGCCCTGCACCGGTTCGCCGCGGTCCTGGCCGACCGCGCCGAGGACTTCGCCCGCGCCGAGTCGCTCCAGTGCGGCAAGCCGCTGAAGCTGAGCAGGGAGTTCGACGTCCCCGGGACGATCGACAACACCGCCTTCTTCGCCGGTGCCGCACGGCTGCTCCAGGGTCAGTCAGCCGGTGAGTACTCCGGGGACCACACCTCGTACGTCCGGCGCGAGCCCATCGGTGCCGTCGGCTCCGTCGCGCCCTGGAACTACCCCCTCCAGATGGCCGCCTGGAAGGTCCTGCCGGCGATCGCGGCGGGCAACACCATCGTCCTCAAGCCCGCCGAGCTCACCCCGCTGACCTCGCTGCTGTTCGCCCAGGCGGCCACGGACGCCGGGATCCCGGACGGCGTGATCAACATCGTCACCGGCACCGGCCGGGAGGCCGGTGAGCACCTCGTCGGCCACCCCGACGTGGCCATGACCTCCTTCACCGGCTCCACCGCCGTCGGCAAGCGCGTCGCCGAGATCGCCACCGCCACCGTCAAGCGCCTCCACCTGGAGCTCGGCGGCAAGGCGCCCTTCGTGGTCTTCGACGACGCCGACCTGGAGGCCGCCGCCCACGGCGCGGTCGCCGGCGCGCTCATCAACACCGGGCAGGACTGCACGGCCGCCACGCGCGCGTACGTGCAACGGCCGCTGTACGACGCCTTCGTGGAGCGGACGGCGGCGCTCATGGAGACCGTCCGGCTCGGCGACCCCTTCGCCGCCGGCACCGACCTCGGCCCGCTCATCTCGCACGTCCAGCGCGACCGGGTCGCCGGTTTCGTCGACCGGGCGCGTTCCTACGCGCGCGTGGTGACCGGCGGAGCGGCACCAGGGGGCGAGCTGGCCAAGGGCGCCTACTACCGGCCCACCCTCATCGCCGACGCCGCCCAGGACAGCGAGGTCGTCCAGTCCGAGATCTTCGGGCCGGTCCTGGTCGTGCTGCCGTTCGACACCGACGACGAGGGCATCGCGCTCGCCAACGACACCCCGTACGGGCTGGCCGCCTCTGCGTGGAGCCGGGACGTGTACCGGGCGAACCGGGCCACGCGCGAGATCGAGGCGGGCTGTGTGTGGGTCAACGACCACATCCCGATCATCAGCGAGATGCCGCACGGCGGCTACAAGGCCTCCGGCTGCGGCAAGGACATGTCCGCGTACTCGTTCGAGGAGTACACCCAGATCAAACACGTCATGTTCGACAACACCGCGGTGGCCGCGAAGGACTGGCACCGCACTGTCTTCGGGGACCGATAGTCGTTTGCAGGCCGCCTGACCAACGGCCGTCCACCCTCCGAAAGGGCACCACGCGCATGGAGCAGTACGAGCCCGACCGCCTGTCCCCGGCCCAAGTGGCCGCCATGCGGCGCAGTTTCACCAACGGCAGGGCCGCCCTCACCCGGCGGTCGCTGCTGCGCGCCTCCGCGGGCGGGGCGCTGGCGGCCGGCGGCATCGGGACGCTGAGCGCCTGCGGCATCCCGGCGGCGGGTCGGTCGCAGGGCGGCGTCTCCGCAGAGGACCACTCGGCCAAGGAGAAGACCGTGAGCTTCTCCAACTGGACCGAGTACATGGACGTCGACGACAGCGGCAAGCACCACCCGACGCTGGAGGAGTTCACCCAACGCACCGGCGTCAAGGTCAAGTACACCGAGGACATCAACGACAACAACGAGTTCTTCGGCAAGATCAAGCCGCAGCTCGCGGCGGGCCAGGACACCGGCCGGGACCTGATCGTCCTCACCGACTGGCTGGCCGGACGCCTCATCCGCCTGGGCTGGGTGCAGAAACTCGACCCGGCCAACCTGCCGCACGCCTACGCCAACCTGTCGGCCCAGTTCCGCAGCCCCGACTGGGACCCGGGCCGCGCCTACTCGTACGTCTGGCAGGGCATCTCGACCGTCATCGCGTACAACAAGAAGGCCCTCGACGGCGTCGAGGTGACGTCGCTGTCCGATCTGCTGGACAACCCCAAGCTCAAGGGCCGGGTCGGGTTCCTGTCGGAGATGCGCGACAGCGTCGGGATGACGCTGCTCGACATGGGAAAGGACCCGGCGCACTTCACCGCCGACGACTACGACGCGGCGATCGCCCGGCTCCAGAAGGCCGTCGACAAGGGCCAGATCCGACGCTTCACCGGCAACGACTACACCTCGGACCTGACCAGCGGCGACTTCGCGGCCTGTGTCGCCTGGGCCGGTGACGTGGTCCAGCTCAAGGCGGACAGCCCCGACATCGACTTCCTCATCCCGGACAGCGGCTACATGACGTCGACCGACAACCTGCTGATCCCCAACAAAGCCCGTCACAAGACGAACGCCGAGCGGCTCATCGACTACTACTACGAGCCGAAACCGGCCGCCGAACTCGCCGCGTACATCAACTACGTGTGCCCCGTCGACGGCGTCAAGGCCGAACTGGCGAAGATCGACGAGGACGCGGCCAACAACCCGCTGATCATCCCCGACAAGGCCATGGCCGCCAAGTCGCACGCCTTCCGCTCGCTGAGCTCGAAGGAAGAGACCGAGTTCGAAGAGAAGTTCGCGAAGCTGACGGGGGCGTGACCCAAGATGACGAACCAGACAGACCCCACCGGTGACGTCCGCCTCACGGGCATAGCCAAGACCTACGGCGCCTTCACCGCCGTCCATCCGCTCGACCTGACCGTGCCGCAGGGCTCCTTCTTCGCCCTGCTCGGCGCCTCCGGCTGCGGCAAGACCACCACCCTGCGCATGATCGCCGGTCTGGAGGAACCTTCCTCCGGGACCGTGTCGCTGGGCGGCCAGGACGTCACCGCGCTCCCGCCGTACAAGCGGCCCGTGAACACGGTCTTCCAGTCCTACGCCCTCTTCCCGCACCTCGACATCTTCGAGAACGTCGCCTTCGGCCTGCGCCGGCGCGGCCTGAGATCGGTGAAGAAGCAGGTCGAGGAGATGCTCGACCTCGTCCAGCTCGGCGAGCAGGCCCGAAAGAAGCCGCACCAGCTCTCCGGCGGCCAGCAGCAGCGCGTCGCCGTGGCCCGCGCGCTGATCAACCACCCCAAGGTGCTCCTCCTCGACGAGCCGCTCGGCGCCCTCGACCTCAAGCTGCGCCGTCAGATGCAGCTCGAGCTCAAGCGCATCCAGACCGAGGTCGGTATCACCTTCATCCACGTCACGCACGACCAGGAGGAGGCCATGACCATGGCCGACACGGTCGCCGTGATGAACGCGGGCCGCGTCGAGCAGCTCGGCTCGCCGGCCGACCTCTACGAGAACCCGCGCACCACGTTCGTCGCGAACTTCCTCGGCACCTCGAACTTCATCGAGGCCGAGGTCGACTCGAAGACCGGCGGGGAGATCGTGCTGAAGGCGGGCGGCGGCAAGCTCGTCCTGCCCGAGGCGCGGTGTTCCGCCCCCGCGGCCACCGGCGGCAAGGTCCTGGTCGGCGTCCGCCCGGAGAAGATCTCCCTCACCCACGCGGACGACGCCGGCGAGATACCCGAGGGCCGCAACCGCATCACCGGGAAGATCGCCGACTCCAGCTTCATCGGCGTCTCGACGCAGTACGTCGTCGACAGCCCGGTCTGCTCCGACTTCGAGGTCTACGCCCAGAACATCGACCGCGACCCGCGGCTCGTGCCCGGCGCCGAGGTCGTCCTGCACTGGAACCCGGCCCACACCTTCGGCCTGGACGCCGCCCAGGACGCCGATGCCGGAGTGGAAGAGGCGGCCTGATGTCGACACTCACCGAGGCGCCACCCCCGCTCGCGCCGGAAGCGCCCGAGCCGAAACCCCCGAAGCGCAGGGGCCGCTGGACGCCGTACTGGCTGCTGCTCCCCGGCATCCTCTGGCTGGTGGTCTTCTTCGCGCTGCCGATGATCTACCAGGCCTCCACGTCCGTGCAGACGGGCTCCCTGGAGGAGGGCTACAAGGTCACCTGGCACTTCGCCACGTACTGGGACGCGCTGTCCGCGTACTGGCCGCAGTTCGTCCGCTCGGTGCTCTACGCGGGCACCGCGACGATCCTGTGCCTCCTGCTCGGCTATCCGCTCGCATATCTGATCGCCTTCCGGGCGGGCCGCTGGCGGAACCTGATCATGATCCTGGTGATCGCGCCGTTCTTCACCAGCTTCCTGATCCGCACCCTGGCCTGGAAGACGATCCTCGCGGACGGCGGCCCGCTCGTCGGCGCGCTCGACACGCTGCACGTCCTGGACGTCACCGACTGGCTCGGCTGGACCGCCGGCGACCGCGTCCTGGCCACACCGCTCGCGGTGGTGTGCGGACTGACGTACAACTTCCTGCCGTTCATGATCCTGCCGCTCTACACCTCGCTGGAGCGCATCGACGGTCGGCTCCACGAGGCCGCCGGTGATCTGTACGCGCGGCCCTGGACGACCTTCCGCAAGGTCACCTTCCCGCTGTCGATGCCGGGTGTCGTCTCCGGCACGCTGCTGACCTTCATCCCGGCGGCCGGCGACTACGTCAACGCCGACCTCCTCGGCTCCACGGACACCCGCATGGTCGGCAACGTCATCCAGACGCAGTTCCTCAGAGTGCTCGACTATCCGACCGCCGCGGCACTCTCCTTCATTCTCATGGCGGCCATTCTCCTCATGGTCACCCTCTACATCCGCCGGTCCGGGACGGAGGATCTGGTCTAAATGCCCTTCGTCAATTGGCTGAAAAGAAATCTCGTCGTCATCGCGGGACTGCTCACGCTCGGCTATCTGCTCCTGCCGAACGTCATCGTCACGGTGTTCTCCTTCAACAAACCGAAGGGGCGCTTCAACTACCAATGGCAGCAGTTCTCCCTGGACGCCTGGAAAGACCCGTGCGGCGTCTCCGATCTGTGCGGCTCACTGTCGGTCAGCCTCCAGCTCGCGTTCTGGGCGACCCTCGGCGCCACCCTCCTCGGCACGCTCATCGCCTTCGCACTGGTCCGCTACCGGTTCCGCGCCCGCGGCGCCGTGAACTCGCTGATCTTCCTGCCGATGGCGATGCCCGAGGTGGTCATGGCCGCCTCCCTGCTCACCCTGTTCCTCAACATGGGCGCCCAGCTCGGCTTCTGGACGATCCTCATCGCGCACATCATGTTCTGCCTGAGTTTCGTGGTCACGGCCGTCAAAGCGCGCGTGATGTCGATGGACCCGAAACTGGAGGAGGCGGCACGGGACCTGTACGCGGGCCCGTTCCAGACCTTCGTCCGGGTCACCCTGCCGATCGCGGCGCCGGGCATCGCGGCGGGCGCCCTGCTCGCCTTCGCCCTCTCCTTCGACGACTTCATCATCACCAATTTCAACGCCGGCTCGACCGTCACCTTCCCCATGTTCGTCTGGGGCTCGGCGCAGCGCGGAACACCCGTTCAGATCAATGTCATCGGCACGACCATGTTCGTCGTCGCCGTCCTGCTCGTCCTGGCCTCCATGGCCGTCGGTAATCGCCGCAACAGACAAAAGGCATGACCGTAGGGAGTTGACATCATGGCCCCGAGCGCCATGAACCAGCGGAACACGTGGATTCGTTCGCTTTCCGAAGCCCAGCCCCTCCCGTACTGGCTGGACGACCCCGGCCGGCCCCGCCCCGAACCCGCCCTCACCACCTCCGAGACCTGCGATCTGCTGGTCGTCGGCGGCGGCTACAGCGGACTGTGGACGGCGCT
This sequence comes from Streptomyces africanus, assembly GCF_030816955.1. Taxonomy (NCBI): domain Bacteria; kingdom Bacillati; phylum Actinomycetota; class Actinomycetes; order Kitasatosporales; family Streptomycetaceae; genus Streptomyces; species Streptomyces africanus. Next base: position 6,322,517 of record NZ_JAUSYP010000001.1, read on the forward strand.
GATCGCCAAGGAACGCCAGCCGCAGCGGGACGTGGTGCTGGTGGAGGGCCGCGAGGCGGGCTGGGCCGCCTCCGGCCGCAACGGCGGATTCTGCGCCGCCTCCCTCACCCACGGCCTGCCCAACGGCCTCGCCCGCTGGCCCGGCGAGATCCACAAGCTCCAGGAACTGGGCGCCCGCAACCTCGACGCGATCGAGGCGGCGGTCGCCCGGTACTCCCTCGACTGCGACTTCGAACGCACAGGCGAGATCGACGTCGCCACAGAGCCCTACCAGGCGGCGGAACTGCGCGACTGGCACGAGCAGACGGCCCGCCGGGGCCTCGCCGAGGGCATCGAGTTCCTGGACACCGAGGCGGTCCGGGAACAGGTGAACTCACCCACCTTCCAGGCCGGCCTGTGGGACCGCAGGGGCGTGGCCATGCTGCACCCCGCGAAGCTCGCCTGGGGCCTGAAGCGGGCCTGCGTCGAGCTGGGCGTCCGCGTCTACGAGCACACCCCCGCCCTCACCCTGAAGCCGTACGGCGCCGGCATGGCCGTACGCACCCCCTACGGCCGGGTCCGCGCCCGCCAGGTCGCCCTCGGCACGAACATCTTCCCGAACCTGGTCCGACGGGTCCGCTCGTACACCGTCCCGGTCTACGACTACGCCCTGATGACCGAGCCGCTCACCCCCGCCCAGCTGGCCTCGATCGGCTGGAAGAACCGCCAGGGCCTCGGGGACAGCGCCAACCAGTTCCACTACTTCCGCCTGTCCGCCGACAACCGGATCCTCTGGGGCGGCTACGACGCGGTCTACCCCTACGGGGGCCGCGTCCGCGCCGAGTACGACGACCGCCCCGAGACCTACGCCAAGCTCGCCGGGCACTTCTTCACCTGCTTCCCGCAACTGGAGGGCGTCCGCTTCACCCACGCCTGGGGCGGCGCGATCGACACCTGCTCCCGCTTCTCGGCGTTCTTCGGCACCGCGCACCAGCGGAAGGTCGCGTACGCGGCGGGCTACACGGGCCTGGGCGTCGGTGCGACGCGTTTCGGCGCCGAAGTGATGCTGGACCTGCTGGCGGGGGAGCGCACGGAGCGCACCGAGCTGGAGATGGTCCGCAAGAAGCCGCTGCCGTTCCCGCCGGAACCCTTCGCCTGGACGGGCATCGCCCTCACCAAGTGGTCCCTGGCCCGCGCGGACGCCCAGGGCGGCCGCCGCAACCTGTGGCTGCGCACGATGGACCGGCTGGGGCTGGGTTTCGACAGCTGAACCAGCCGGGTGTGAGACGGTTCACTCCAACGAGGGGCCACAACCCGCGTAATGACCGCGAGGAGACCTCCCTCTCCCTCGTGACGCCCTCAGGACGCCCCACGCGTTCGCGAGGTTCACGAGTGAGAAGGAGGTCTTCCTGATGACCGGTGCGAAGACGGCGGTCGAGTGGCTCGCATCCGTCGCACCCGATCCCGAGGCCTGCCGCCGGGAGTGGGAACGCAACCCGCTCGGGGTCGCGCTGCTGCCGGCCGGCAGCGCCTGGGACGTGCTCATCCTGCCCGGCGAACTCGGCTACGCCACGCTCGACGTGCTCAGCCGCGTCCTCGACCAGCCGGGCCCCGTGCTCGTCGACTTCGGCGACGCGCGCATGGGGTTCTTCGTGCCGCCGGGCACCGCGGCCCGCTGGCTCGGCACCGGCATCCGCACGGCGGGCGCCGGCACCTGGATCGTCGTGCCGTACCCGGGCCGTTCCTCACCCGGCGGCGTCCGCTGGCTCGTCCCCCCGGACGGCTCGGGCACCCTGACGGACCCGGCTCTGCTGGAACTGGCGATGCACGAGGCGGCGGCGGGGCCGGCCACGGAGCACGACGGTTAGGGCCTACCGGAGTTGCTCGGGTGGTGTCGTCCGACGCCGGGCGCGCCTGAGGAACAGCCACAGCGACGACAGCAGCACCGCGCACAGGCACCAGCTGGCCATCACGTCCAGGGGCCAGTGGTAGCCATGGCGGACCAGGCCGTAGCTCACGCCGAGTACGAGGGCCAGGCAGGCGGTGACGAGGGTGCGGCGGGCGAGGGGCGTGCCGAGTCGCGGGAGCAGGAGCAGGGTCGCGCTGCCGTAGGCGATGGCGGCCGTGGCGGTGTGGCCCGAGGGGTAGTAGCCGGTGCCGGGCGGGACGGCCGGGGTGCCCGGGCGGTCCGTGAGTTCCTTGAGCGGGACGATCAGTGCCGGAACCAGCGCCATGAGGAGGACCGCGGCGGTGACGGGCAGCCACCAGCGGTCCGTGCCGCGGGTCCGTAGAGCGACGTATCCGAGGGCGACGGCGAGGACCGGGAGCGCGACCTGGACGTTGCCGAGGTCGGAGAGGAACTCGGCGAGACCGTCCGGGTGGAGGAGGCCGCGGCTGACGCGCTCGTCGAGACGGACGAGCGGCCCCTCCGCGACGACCTGCCACGTGATCAGGGCGAAGAGGAGCGCGGGGATGCCGAGCAGGAGAATCGGGAAGCGCGGGTGCTGCGCGGTGGCGGACTTGTCGAGATCCTGGTCCCCGGAGATCGGCATGGGAACCAGCTTGGCACGGGCACGGATGTCCACTGTCCACCCGCGCGACCCCAGTGGAGGATCACGTGAACCAGCCGGCGAACGACGACGACGGCCTCTTCGACCATTGCCCATGGCTCTTCGCCGAGCAGGCGACGGCGGGGCAGCGGGCGGCACAGGAGCAGCGGCAGAAGCGGCTGCTCGGGGGAGCGGGGGCGGGAGCCGGGGCGGGGCCGGGCGCGGCGTCCGTACGGCTCGGTGAGAGCTGCTTCGTCGCGGAGACGGCCGCCGTGTACCCGGAGCATCTGTCCCTGGGCGACCGCTCGTACATCGCGGCCCACGCCTACGTCACCGGCGAGATACGCACCGGCGCCGACTGCACGATCAACCCCTTCACCGTGGTGCGCGGCACCGTCACCCTCGGGAACGGGGTGCGCATCGGCGCCCACAGTTCGCTGCTCGGCTTCAACCACGGGTCCTCGCCCGACCTGCCGGTCCATCAGCAGCCCGTCACCAGCGCCGGGATCACGGTCGGCGACGATGTGTGGATCGGCTCCCACGTGGTCGTCGTGGACGGCGTCACCATCGGCGACCACTGCGTCATCGGCGCCGGCGCGGTCGTCACGAAGGACCTGCCCGCGTGGACGGTGGCGGCCGGCAATCCGGCCCGCCGGATACGCGACCGTCGGGAGCCGCGTGGGGCGGGTGGGCGCGTGGGGGCGTCGCGCGACGCGGTGCCGGGTGGTGTGGCGTCTGACCTGTCCGCGTTCGTCACCGACGCCCCCGCGCAGGCCGCCGGCCTGCTCGACCGCTGCTGGCAGCCCGACGCCGGCCGGTACGTCGACCGGCCCGGTGCCGAGCCGACCGTGCGGGCACACTGCGACGCCGTCGAGATCGCCGCGCTGCTGCTCGGGGAAGCACCGCCCCACCTGCCCCCCCGCCGAGCACGCGGCCCGGCTGCGTGCGCTCCAGGACCCCGCCACCGGACTGGTCCCCGAGTTCGGCGCGGCACCGCCGGTCCCCGGCCCGGCCGGGCTGCCGGAGGACGGGGCCTCGGCGTATCACGTGCTGTGCGTGGGCTACGCGCTGGACCTGCTCGGCAGTTGCTTCGCCCACCCGGTCCACTCGGTGCGTACCACCACGGCGGACCGCCTGGTCGGGCACCTGGCCGAGCTGCCCTGGCACGACCGTGCCTGGCACGCCGGGGCGTGGGTCGACTCCTGGGCCACCGCCGCGCACTGGAACCGGCGCCTCGGTACGGAGGCCGCGGCACCCGGGGCGCTGGAGGCGCTGTTCGGCTGGCTGCACACCCACGCCGACCCCTGGACGGGCATGTGGGGCGCGCCCACCCCCGAGTCGGGGCGCCTCCAGATGGTCAACGGCTACTACCGGCTCACCCGCGGCTCCTTCGCCCAGTTCGGCCTGCCCGTGCCGTACGCGGAGCGGGTGATCGACACGGTTCTCGACCACGCGCGCGACCCCCGCCACTTCTCACCCGGCCGGGAGAACGCCTGCAACGTCCTGGACGTGATCCACCCGTTGTGGCTCTGCGCCCGGCAGACCACCCACCGCGCCGAGGAGGCCCGTTCCTGGGCGTCGGCCCAGCTCACCGCGGCCCTGCGCCACTGGCACCCGGGCCGGGGCTTCCCCTTCGGCCCCACGCCCGACGGCACCGGCCCGGGCCGTGAACCCGGCCTCCAGGGCACGGAGATGTGGCTCGCCATCGTCTGGCTGCTCGCGGATCTCGTCGGGCTCGCGGACGTCCTGGGATATCGCCCGCGCGGGATACACCGCGCGGAGCCGGCACTGCCCGCCGGGCTCGGACATCTGTGAGACGCCCGGAAATGGAGGTCGGCCGCCCCGGAACAGGGGGGGAGTTCCGGGGCGGCCGTCCGGACCGGAACGTCGCGCGCCCCGGGGGGTTTGGGGCGGGCGACTGTCCGATCGGTGAGGAGATCCAGAGCCTCAGGCTCCGGTTGTGTGCGCGAGGGCACGACCAGGTCGAAGCTGGGGAGGCCTCGGCCTGATGTCACCCACAGTCCCCTGTGGGCGGGGTGTATCTCTCATCTGGGTAGAACCTACGACAGGGGCTGGGCGCAGGACAGGCCGTAGGGCCGGCTGTCATCCACCTCGCACACCTTCTTCACACGCTCTGCGTGCTCTGCCGACGTCAGATGCGGGAGAAGGCCTGCTCGATGATGTCGAGGCCCTCGTTCAGCAGGTCCTCGCCGATCACCAGCGGGGGCAGGAAGCGGAGGACATTGCCGTAGGTGCCACAGGTCAGGACCAGCAGGCCCTCGGCGTGGCAGGCCTTGGCGAGCGCGGCGGTCGCCTCGGGGTGGGGCTCCTTCGTCGTACGGTCCTTGACCAGCTCGATGGCGATCATCGCGCCCCGGCCACGGACGTCGCCGATGACCTCGAACTTGTCCTGCATGGCGGAAAGGCGCGTCTTCATCACGGCCTCGATGTGCTTCGCCCGGGCGTTGAGGTCGAGCTCCTTCATCGTCTCGATCGCGCCCAGGGCGCCCGCGCAGGCGACCGGGTTGCCGCCGTAGGTGCCGCCCAGACCGCCGGCGTGCGCGGCGTCCATGATCTCGGCGCGCCCGGTCACGGCGGCGAGCGGCAGACCGCCGGCGATGCCCTTAGCCGTGGTGATCAGATCAGGGACGACCCCCTCGTCCTCGCACGCGAACCACTGCCCCGTACGGCAGAAGCCGGACTGGATCTCGTCGGCGACGAAGACGATGCCGTGGTCGGAGGCGAACTGGCGGATCGCCGGCAGGAAGCCCTTGGCCGGCTCGATGAAACCGCCCTCGCCGAGCACCGGCTCGATGATGATCGCGGCGACGTTCTCCGCGCCGACCTGCTTGCTGATCTGGTCGATGGCCTGCGCGGCGGCCTCGGGACCGGCGTTCTCGGGGCCGGTCGGCCAGCGGTAGCCGTACGCCACGGGCACGCGGTACACCTCGGGCGCGAACGGCCCGAAGCCGTGCTTGTACGGCATGTTCTTGGACGTCAGCGCCATGGTCAGGTTGGTCCGCCCGTGGTAGCCGTGGTCGAACACCACGACGGCCTGCCGCTTCGTGTACGACCGCGCGATCTTCACGGCGTTCTCGACGGCCTCGGCGCCGGAGTTGAACAGCGCGCTCTTCTTGGCGTGGTCACCCGGGGTCAGCTCGGCGAGCGCCTCGGCGACCTCGACGTACCCCTCGTACGGCGTGACCATGAAACAGGTGTGGGTGAAGTCGGCGAGCTGCGCGGACGCCCGGCGTACGACGGCCTCGGCGGAGGCGCCGACGGAGGTCACGGCGATGCCCGACCCGAAGTCGATCAGCCGGTTCCCGTCGACGTCCTCGATGATCCCGCCCCCGGCCCGCGCCGTGAACACGGGCAGCACGGACCCCACACCCTGCGCGACCGCGGCGGTACGGCGGGCCTGCAACTCCTGCGACTTCGGTCCGGGAATGACGGTGACGACGCGACGCTCCTGCGGAAGTGCGGTCATGCGGGGCTCCTGGGGTGGTGCGGACGAATGTGTACAGCCACTTCGCTTCTTTTCTCGCAGGCTAGGCCGGGGGGAGGGGGGTGGGCATGCTCCATGTGGGCGTTGTCGAAGAGGCGGCTTGTCCGGGGTGGACATGGCGGTCTTGTGGGCTGGTGCCCACACCCCGGCCGTGTAAGCGGTGAACTCCCCAGGGGAGGGCGTTAGATTGGCTCGCTGATGGTGGACGGAGCGGCTGGTCAGGGGGCAAGGGCGATGGACAGCGACGGGACGCAGGAGGCGCGGGGTACGCATGCGAACCCGGTGCCGCGTCCGGCGGGGCCGCCGGAGGTGCCCGGGTTGCCGCCGGACGGCCACAGCGCGCCGCCCAACGGCTTCGACAGTGCGCCGCCGGACGGATCCGGTGTGCCGCCCCGGCCGACCCGGGCGCCCGGGGTGCCTCCGATGCCGGACGGGTCCTCCTTTCTGACGTGGCTGCGTACGCCCCGGCCCGAGGCGCCGCCCGGCGTGTGGCGGTTCGGGCATCGGCCGCGGCCGGCGGAGGAGCCGGAGGAGATCCCCACGCGGCAGCTGCTGAGCGGGGCGCTGATCGCCTTCCTGGTGGGATGGCTGATCTGGTCGCTGCTGCAGAACGGCTACCTCGGCAACTGGTGGTGGGTGCCGTTCGATCTGATCGTTCCCGACGCCTGGCGCGGCGCCGACAGTGCCATCGGCGAGACCGGCACGTTCGTGGTGTACCAGGGGTACGAGCTGCTCGTCGCCCTGGCGATCATGGTCGGGGTGGCTCGGCTCGGCCGCTGGGGGGAGGTCTGGCGCCGCTTCGTCGTTCCCCGTTTCCGCCGGCCGGAGTCCCGGGAGGCGCAGCCGGCCGACCAGGACGACCCGGCCCAGTGGAACGAACTCCGCGCAGCGGGAGCCGTCGACGCCGCCGAGCGGCTCGCCGCCGAGGCCCGCTCCGGGCTCATGCGGGACGTCGACCATGCCCGGATCCTCCGTGCCTGGCAGGGCGTGCGCACGGGACGGCACAGCCTCGCCACCTTCAGTTCCACGGTCCTGCGGGACGGCGCCGCCGCCTGCCTACACCCTTCCGGAGAGCGTGACCTGCCCGCCCGGCTCGCCCGGCACGACCTGGTCACCGGCCAGGTCAGGATCGGGACCACCGTGGACGACGCCCGAAATCCCTACACCTACCGTGGCGCGGGGCTCGGTCTCGGGCCCGAGCTGCTCGGCACCTCGCTCGTGGCCGTCGGCCCCGCCGGATCCGGCAAGACCGGGGCCGTTGTGCGGCCGCTCGCCGAGTCGTTGTGTCTGCATGCTCTCGCCGGGCGGGCCGCTGTCGTCGTGGTCGGGGCTGCGGGGGCCGGGCTCGGGCCGGCCGACGCGTATGACGTCGTCGTGCGGATCGGGAACCAGGAGTCCGAGTACGACCTGGATCTGTACGGGGGGACCGGCGACCCGGACGAGGCCGCGGCCGTGCTCGCCGAGGCGCTCGTCGGGGATCTGGCCGATCCGCATCCGGGCAGTGACAGCCGGCGTTCCACGACCGTGCTCGCGCAGTTGCTGGGGCCGTTCCGGGCCGTGCACGGGCGTTTTCCGTCCGTGCCGGAGCTGCGGCAGCTGCTGGACGGGGCGCCGGGGCCGCTGGCGGCGCTGCGGCAGGGGCTCCAGGAGGCCGGGCAGGAGTCGCTGTTGCGGGAACTGGATGCCCGTGAGCGGCAGATGGGGCAGCCGGGTGATGTCGGCGGGGTGCTCGCGGATCGGGTCGCCTTGCTGGACCGGCCCGCCTTCGCCTCCTTCTTCGACACCTCCGGGGCCACCCGTCCCTTCACCCTCAAGGCCCTCGACCATCCCGTACGCGTGCGGATCGACCTGCCCGAGCGCGGGCACGCCGACGCCTCCCGGATGCTGGCGCGGCTGGTGCTCGCGCAGTTCACGGCGAGTGCCGCCGTACGGGAGGACCGGTCGCTGTTCGCCTGTCTGCTGCTCGATGACGCGACCGGCGTGGTGACGCCCGAGGCCGTGCGCGGCATCCAGCGGCTGCGGTCCGGCAACGCCGGCGTCGTGCTGACCCTGCGGACGCTGGACGACGTCCCCCGGCCCCTGCGCGGGCCCCTGCTCGGGGCCACGGGGTGCCGGATGGCGCTGTCGGGCCTCACCCCCTGGGACGGGCAGGACTTCGCCGAGGTGTGGGGCAAGGAGTGGACCGAGGCCCGGGACGTCACCGACCGGCAGATCATCGCGGAGACGCCCGCGGGCAAGGCCGCCCACATGCTGCGCCGGGTGATCACCGGCAAGGCCCCGACCGCGCGGGCGGTGACGGTGCGGCAGGTCGAGCGGGAGCGCTGGTCCGCCTCCGAGCTGGCGCACGGGGTGCCGGCCGGGCACGCGGTTCTGTCGCTGACCGACGTCAAGGGCGAGCACGCGCCACCGCTGCTCGTGGATCTCCGGGGCTGACCGGACTTACCGGATGCGCCAAATGCACCGGATGTACCGGATGTACCGGATGCGCCGGATGTGCCGGGTTCACCGGGCCTACCGGACTCACCGGGCTGTCAGGGGCTGCCAGGGGCTGGCCTCTTCCAGCCGTGCCGGTACGCGGGGACCGTACGGTGAGGCAGAATCGTCACAGGTCGTTCATACGCGGCGGCCAAAAGAGCACAACGATCACACCGCCCTGACGCAGACCTGAAGGCCTCATGCCCCCGACGCTCGCCTCGCTCGTCCACCACTCCGCGCTGAAACTCACCGTGCGGGCGGGCGAAGACCGCCTCGACGTGCCGGTCCGCTGGGCGCACGTGAGCGAGCTCGCCGACCCCGTCCCCTACATGGACGGCGGGGAACTGCTGCTGGTCACCGCGCTCAAGCTGGACGCCGAGGACCCGGAGGCCATGCGCCGCTACGTACGGCGGCTGGTCGGGGCCGGCGTGGTCGGGCTCGGCTTCGCCGTCGGCGTCAACTACGAGGAGATCCCCAAGGCCCTGGTCGACGCGGCCGAGGAGGAGGGCCTGCCGCTGCTGGAGGTGCCGCGCCGCACGCCGTTCCTCGCCATCAGCAAGGCCGTGTCCGCCGCGATCGCCGCCGACCAGTACCGCGCCGTCACGGCCGGGTTCGCCGCCCAGCGCGAACTGACCCGGCAGGCGCAGACGGGCGGGCCCGAGGGGCTGCTGGCCGCGCTGGCCTCGCAGGTCGACGGCTGGGCGGCGCTGTACGACGCCTCGGGCGCCGTCGTCGCCACGGCGCCGGAGTGGGCCGGGCGGCGGGCCGCGCGGCTCACCGGCGACGTGCAGCGGCTGCGCGACCGGCCCGCGCCCGCCTCGTCGGTGGTCGGCGGACCGGAGAACGAGGACCGGGTCGAGCTGCACACCGTGGGCACCGGCCGGCGGCCCCGCGCGGCGCTCGCCGTCGGGACGGCCGCCGCCCTGGGCACCGCCGAGCGCTACGCCGTCCACTCGGCCATCGCGCTGCTGACCCTGACCACGGAACGTTCCCGGTCCCTCCAGGCGGCCGAGCAGCGGATCGGCGCGGCCGTGCTGCGCATGCTGCTGGCCGGGGAGCCGGACCATGCGCGCGCGGTCGCCGGGGACCTGTACGGCGGGCTGCTGGACGCGCCGTTCCGGCTGCTGGTCGCGGAGCGGGTGCCGGCCTCGGCCGCGCGGGCCCGTGCCGAGGCCCGCTCGGGCGCCCCGGCCGTCGACCGGCCCTCCGCCGCCGCGCTCGCCGCGGCCGACCCGAACGGCGAGCCCCTCGCGGCACTCGCCGACGTCATGGAGTCCGCCGCGGCCCGGGCCGGCGAGGCGGTCCTCGTCGTGCCGGAGGGGGAGCGGCTGGTGGTGCTGGCCGCGGACGGCGGTGCCGCCGCGGCGGCCTGCGAGGAGTACGCGGCAGCACTGGAGTCGGCCCGGGCCGGCGTACGCGAGAAGGTGCCGGGCGGCGAGCCGGACGAGCTGGTCGTGGGCCTGTCGGCGCCGGCCGGGCCCATCGCCGCGTCCGCCGCGTACAAGCAGGCCGAGCAGGCGCTGTCGGTGGCGCGGCGGCGCGGGCGCGTCCTCGTGGAGCACGAGCAGATGGCGGCCGGATCCGTACTCCCGCTGCTGGCGGACGACGCGGTACGGGCCTTCGCCGACGGGATGCTGCGGCCGCTGTACGAGCACGACGCCACGGGCCGCGGCGACCTCGTCGCCTCCCTGCGCGCCTGGCTGTCCCGGCACGGCCAGTGGGACGCGGCGGCGGCCGACCTCGGCGTCCACCGCCACACCCTCCGCTACCGCATGCGCCGGGTCGAGGAGATCCTCGGCCGCTCCCTGGACGACGCCGACGCCCGGATGGAACTCTGGCTCGCCCTCAAGGCGACCAGCTCCGAGTAGCCAAACCGTAGTGTCCCCGCCCCTTATTGCTACGCCCCGGACAAACGACGTTCGGCCACCCCGCGCCTACCGTTGGTCCCGAACCACAGGACCACCCCCAACGCCGAAGGGCCGGAACCCCTATGACTTCCACCCACGCCTTCTGGCTCGCCGGCCGTGAGGCCACCGGCGAGGACACCTTCGACGTCACCTCCCCCTGGGACGGGCGGCTCGTCGGCAAGGTGAGCGTGCCGACCGACGCGCAGGTCGAGGAGGCCGTGGCCGCCGCCTACGCCGTGCGGGACGAGTTCGCCGCCACCCCGGCCCACGTCCGGGCCGCCGCCCTCGACCACGTCAGCAAGCGCCTCGTCGAGCGCACCGAGGAGATCGCCCGGCTGATCTCCGCCGAGAACGGCAAGCCGCTCAAGTGGGCGCGCGGCGAGGTCGGCCGGGCCGTGTCCGTGTTCCGGTTCGCGGCCGAGGAGGCCCGGCGGTTCAACGGCGGCGAGGCCCAGCGGCTCGACACCGACCTCGGCGGCCAGGGCCGGCTCGCCCTCACCCGCCGCTTCCCGAAGGGCGTGGTGCTCGGTATCGCGCCCTTCAACTTCCCGCTCAACCTCTGTGCCCACAAGGTCGCCCCGGCCATCGCCGCCGGCGCGCCGATCATCCTGAAGCCGGCCCCCGCGACCCCGCTGTCCGGCCTGGTCATCGGCGAGCTGCTCGCCGAGACCGAGCTCCCGGCGGGTTCCTGGAGCATCCTGCCGGTCGCCAACGACAAGATGCCCGCCCTGGTGCGGGACGAGCGCCTGCCCGTCATCTCGTTCACCGGCTCCGAGAAGGTCGGCTACGCGATCATGGACTCGGTGCCGCGCAAGCACTGCACCCTGGAGCTGGGCGGCAACGGCGCGGCCGTCGTGCTCGCCGACTGGGCGAGCGACGAGGACCTGGACCGGGCGGCGAACCGCATCGCCACCTTCTCCAACTACCAGGGCGGCCAGTCCTGCATCTCGGTCCAGCGGGTCATCGCGGACGCCTCCGTGTACGACCGGCTGCTGCCGCGCATCGTCGCGGCCGTCGAGGCCCAGGTCACCGGCGACCCGAGCGACGACGCGACCGACGTCGGGCCGCTGGTCAGCGAGGACGCCGCGAAGCGCGTCGAGACGTGGGTCCGGGAGGCGGTCGACGCGGGTGCCGCGCTGCTCACCGGCGGCAAGCGCGACGGCGCCTCGTACGCGCCGACCGTGCTGGCCGGCGTACCCGCCGACGTCACCATCTCCTGCGAGGAGGTCTTCGGGCCGGTCCTCACCGTGCAGAAGGTGAACGGCGAGGCCGAGGCCTTCGCCGCCGTCAACGACTCCAAGTACGGCCTCCAGGCGGGTGTGTTCACGCACGACCTGCAGACCGCCTTCCGGGCCCACCGCGCCCTGGAGGTCGGCGGCGTCGTCGTCGGCGACGTGCCGTCCTACCGCGCCGACCAGATGCCGTACGGCGGCGTCAAGCAGTCCGGCGTGGGCCGGGAGGGCGTGCGGTTCGCGATGGAGGACTACACCTACGAGCGCGTGATGGTCCTCACCGGCCTCGCCCTCTGACGCCCCGGCACTAGCTCATGGGAACCATTTTCATATAGGCTGTGCGAAGAGGCCCGGCACCGTTGCCTTCCGGTGCCGGGCCCCTCCGTTACGTCGGCCTGCTCCGGACCCTCAACCGGAGAAGCCGACGTGCGCGAGCCGCAGCGGGCCGCGCAGTCTCAGGTGCACGTCGTGCACGCCCGCGGCGGCGACGGACGCGCCGAGCGAGACGTAGTCGTACGGGCCCGATGTGGGCGTCGCGGTCGACAGCACCGCGAGCGCCGGACCGCCGTCGAGGGACAGCTCGACCGCGCCCTCGCCGGCCACCTCCACCGTGACTCCTGCGATGCCGCGCCCGAAGTCGCAGCGCCGGTAGACCAGTTCGCCCGTCGCCCCGCCCGCCGGAGTCACCGCGTCGCCCGACACCTTCGTACGGTCGACGATCTCGATGCCGCTGTGTTCGTCGAAGCCGGCCGCCGCCAGCCCACCCGCGACGACCGCGCGCGGCAGGGCGGGCTCGCCGTCGAGCGTGACGGTCGTCCGCAGCCGGACGTCCTCGCTGGAGGCCCCGGCCAGCAGCTCGTAGGCGCCCGGCTCCAGACGCCACCGGTCCTGGGCCACGTCCCAGAACGCGAAGGCGGACAGCGGGACCTCGAAGCTCAGGGCCGTCGCGCCGGGGGCGAGGGTGACGCGGCGGTGGTCCAGCAGCTCGCGGCGGGGGCGCGGCACGGACGGGTCCACGGCCCGGGTGTAGAGCTGCGCGACCTCGTCGGCGGTGACGTCACCGGTGTTGGTGACCGTGAAGGAGACGTGCACCGACCCGTCCGCCACCCGGGCCGTCAGGCCGTCGTACGCGAACGACGTGTACGACAGGCCGTGCCCGAAGGGGAACAGGGGCGTGCCCTCGAAGTACAGGTACGTCTGCCGGCTCCCGATCACGTCGTAGTCGAGCAGGCCGGGCAGGTCGGCGTCGTCGGCGTACCAGGTCTGCGGGAGGCGGCCGGCGGGGGAGACGTCGCCGGCCAGCACACGGGCCAGGGCGGTGCCGGCCGCCTGGCCGCCGTGCGCGGTCCACAGCACGGCCGGGAGGTCCGCCGGGTCGACCGCGTAGGGGTAGGCGGAGACCAGCGCCAGCACGGTCGCCGGGTTCGCCGCGCGGGCGGCCCGCAGCAACCGCTCCTGGTGCCCGGGCAGCCGCAGGGTCGTACGGTCCTCGGTCTCGCGGCCGTTGATGTGCGGGTCGTTGCCCGCCACCACCACGACCACGTCGGCCGCCGCGGCGGCCCGCGCCACCGCCTCCTCGCCGCGCTCGGCGACGACCAGCTCGAACACCTCGGGATCTTCGGCGGCAACCTTCACGCCGTCGGCGGAGACACACACGTGGCGACCCGTTCCCAGGTGCTTCAGGAGGTGCCCGTTCCCGTGCGGTTCCAGGCGGAACGTCTCCTGGACGACCCAGCCCCCCGGCTGGTCGGCGGAGGCGCGGACGCAGCCGTCGTCGGCGACCGAGAGGTAGCGCCCGTCGGGCGCGCGCAGCGTCAGCACGCCCTCGCCCCAGTCGACCAGTGCCAGCTCGGTGCCGGTCGCGTCGGTGGTGAGCGCGGGCAGGTCGGTGCGGCCCGCGAGCAGCGCCGGGTCCAGCGCGCCCTCGGCGCCGCGCACCTCGTCGGCGGCGTCCTCGGCCACCGGTACGTGCAGGAAGGCGCCCGTGGAGGTCTTCAGCCGGACCCGGTCCGCACCCTCGGCGAACTCCACCCGCTCCGCGCCGAACCGCTCGTACAGACCCTCCAGCGGGGTCGAGCGGTGCAGGAGCGTGCCGCTGTACCAGTCGAGCTTGCACTCGTCGGCCAGCAGACCGACCACCGCGACCCGGGTGTCCGGGGCGAGCGGCAGCACCCCGTCGTTCTTGAGCAGCACGATCGCCTGCTCGGCGGCCTCCTGCGCGAGGGCGCGGTGCGCCGGTGTGTCGAACTCGCTGGTGGCGCCGTGCGGGTCGTACTCCGGGTCGAACTCACCGAGCCGGAAGCGGACCGAGAGCTGCCGGCGGACGGCGGTGTCGACGTCGGCCTCGGTCAGCAGCCCGCGCTCCAGGGCCCTTTGCAGGCGGCCGGTCATCTGCGAGGAGTCCGTGCCGTGGTCAGTGAAGCTGTCGACGCCCGCCACGAGGGAGGCCGCCGTCGCCTCCTCGTGCGTGTCGAAGTAGTGCTCGGAGTCGACCAGGTTGCTCGGCGCGCCCGCGTCGGAGCAGACCAGCAGATCCTCGCCGGTCCAGGTGCGCAGGTGCTCGCCCAGATAGGGGGAGGCATGGTTGGGGCGGCCGTTGACCAGGTTGTACGCCGGCATCACCCCGGCCACCGCGCCCGCCTCGACGGTCTCGCGGAAGGCCCGCAGGTCGTACTCGTGCAGCACCCGCGGGCGCACGGAGCTCGACGTCGTGGACCGGTCGGTCTCGTTGTTGTGGGCGAGCCAGTGCTTCAGCACGGGCGCGGTGCGCCAGTAGGTGGGGTGGTCGCCGCGCAGGCCGTGCGTGTAGGCGGTGGCGATCGCCGAGGTGAGCTTCGGGTCCTCCGAGTAGCCCTCCTCGTTGCGGCCCCACAGGGGGTGGCGCAGCAGGTTGACGGTCGGCGCCCAGACGTTGAGGCCGACGCGGTCGTCCTTGGCGCGCATCGCGCGGACCTCCTTGGACACGGCGTCGCCGACGCGTCGCACCAGCTCCGGGTTCCAGGTGGCGCCGAGGCCGACCGCCTGCGGGAAGACCGTCGCCGGGCCCATCCACGCCACGCCGTGCAGGGCCTCCTGGCCGGTGCGGAAGGCGGCGATGCCGAGCCGTTCGACGGCGGGCGCGAACTGGTGCAGGAAGGCGATCTTCTCCGCCGGCGTGAGCCGCGACAGGAGGTCGTCGATCCGCTTCGCGAACGGCAGGCGCGGATCGCGGAACGGCGGACTGGGCGGCGGGTGTGCGGTCACGTGGGAATCCCTTTGCGATGGAGCGGCAAGGCTCTTTCGAAGCGCTTCGATGCTGGGTCGACGAAGGGTCGGGTGTCAAGGGACCAGTGCCGTCCCTTCAAGCAGTGCATGAGGAACGGTCGCCTCTCGTGCCTTCGAGGAAGTTTGGGGACGACCCTTGTGCACCCTTGGGCGTTCACTTAACCTCACAGCAACATCGAAGCGCTTCGACTACGGGAGCCCCCTCCGGGTCGAAGGCTCGCTTCGGCTCAGCCAGTTCCACTCGAGACACCGCAGCCGACGGCCCACCGCCGGGTGTCCTGGTGCGCCATGAAGGGTTGACGCAATGACGCCGAACGCCGCCTCCGCCTCCTCCGGACCGAGCCGGAGAAGTTTCCTCGCCTCCACGGCGGTCGCCACCGCAGCGGTGGCCGGGGGAATGCCGCTGCTCGCCGCGTGCGGCGGGTCGGGCAGTGGATCGCGGGACGGCACCACGTCGGGCAAGGACGCCAAGAAGATCCTGCCCAGCTACGTGGCCAGCAACGTGGTGAAGCCGGACATCCCGGCCCGGAACGGCTCGTCGATGGGCTTCACCACCAAGCTCGACGGCGACGCCCTCAAGACCTCCGTCGCGAAGAAGCTCGGCAAGGGCGGCAAGGTCACCATCATGTCGCCGTTCTGGGGCTCGCCGCCGAAACAGAACAACCCCTACTACACGTCGATGAACGACCTGATCGGCGTCGACGTCCAGTGGCGGAACCAGGACGGCAACACCTACGACCAGAAGCTCGGCGCGGTCCTCGCCTCCAGCGACGTCCCGGACGTGGTCGTCGTCCCCAGCTGGAACATGATGGGCAAGATACCCAGCGCCATCATCAGCAAGTTCGCCGACCTCGGCCCGTACCTGTCCGGGGACAAGGTCAAGGAGTACCCGAACCTCGCGGCGATCCCCAGTGACGCCTGGCAGCGCTCCATCTTCGGCGGCAAGCTGATGGGCCTGCCGCAGCCCGCCCCGTCCGTGCAGAACATCGTGCCCCTCTACCGCCAGGACATCTTCGACAAGGAGGGCTACGAAGTCCCGCGGTCCGCCGAGGAGTTCATGGCCCTGTGCAAGGAGATCACCAACCCCAGGGCCAAGCGGTGGGCCTGCGGTGACATGAAGTGGACCGCGTTCAACACGTTCGGCGCGCTCGGCGGCGGCGAGAAGCCGCTGTGGTGGAACCTGGTCGACGGCAAGCTGATCAACCGCATCGAGACCCCGGAGTACCTGGAAGCCATCGAGTGGACGCGCAAGCTGTTCGCCGCCGGTGTCGTCCACCCCGACTTCAAGCTGGGCAAGAGCCAGGCGACCGACCCCGCCCCCAAGTTCGCCGCCGGTGAGTTCCTGATCTGGAACAACAACATCACCAACTGGTGGGGGCTGCAGGCCCAGCAGGCCACCCAGAACCCCGACTTCAAGGTCTGGGGCATGGACATCTGGAACCACGACGGCGGTGACCCGACGCTGTACGCCCAGAACCCGGCCGGCATCTTCGCCTTCGTCAACAAGAAGGCCTCCGAGTCCGTCATCCGCGACGTGCTGGCCGTCGCCAACGTCACCGCGGCGCCGTACGGCACCAAGGAGTGGATGATGACCAACTACGGGGTCGAGGGCACCCACTACACGATCAAGGACGGGGTCCCCGTCAAGAACGACAAGGGCAACAACGAGGTGCTCAACGCCTACGTCATGGTGGCGAGCCCCGCCGCGACCAGGGCCTACCCCGACTTCCCGGACATCACCAAGGCCATGGTCGAGTGGGAGCAGCGGATGGGGGGCTTCACCAAGAAGTCGTCCTTCTGGGGTCTGCAGATCACCGAGCCCTCCCGCTACATCAATCTCGCCAACGACTTCGAGCAGCTCGAGGACGACATCATCCGCGGGCACAAGAAGATCAGCGACATGCAGCAGGCCGTCTCCGACTGGAAGAGCAAGGGCGGCGACAAGCTGCGCGACTGGTACAAGAAGCTTCTCGACGAGAACGGCTCGGCGGCGAGCTGACCAGGCTCTGAGGCAAGGAGAACAGCCGTGTCCCACAGCACGGTGCCTCGGAGCAGCGCCGAGGCCAGCACGCCGGCGAAGACCCGGGTGGCGTCCGACGACGTCACCGGCGGCCGGGAGGAGAGAGGCTCGGGCAAGCTGAACCTCAGGATCAGGTTCAGACGCGACCGTGCCCTGATCCTCATGACGCTGCCGGCCGTCGTGCTGGTCATGGTCTTCAACTACCTGCCGATCCTCGGCAACGTCGTCGCCTTCCAGGACTACGACCCCTACATCAGCGACAACGGCGTCATCTCCATCCTGAACAGCCCCTTCGTGGGCCTGGAGAACTTCCAGCGGATGTTCGAGGACTCCGCCTTCTGGAACGCCGTCGAGAACACGCTGGTGCTGTTCTTCGTCCAGCTCCTGCTGTTCTTCCCGATCCCGGTCCTGCTCGCGCTGCTCATCAACAGCGTGGTCCGGCCCCGGGTGCGGGCCGTCGCCCAGGCCGTTCTCTATCTGCCGCACTTCTTCTCGTGGGTGCTGGTCATCGCCGTCTTCCAGCAGATGTTCGGCGGCGCGGGCATGCTCTCCCAGCTGCTCAGGCAGAACGGCTACGACGGCCTCAACATCATGACCAACCCGGACACCTTCCCCTTCCTGCTCACTGCGCAGAGCGTGTGGAAGGACGCCGGGTGGGGGATCATCGTCTTCCTCGCCGCGCTGGCCTCGGTTCCGCAGGACCACTACGAGGCCGCCGCGATGGACGGCGCCGGACGCTGGCGCCGCATGTGGCACGTCACGCTGCCCGCCCTGCGCCCGGTGATCGCGCTGCTGCTCGTGCTGCGCGTCGGCGACGCCCTGACCGTCGGGTTCGAGCAGATCCTGCTGCAACGCGACGGCGTCGGGCCGGGGGCGGGAGAGGTCCTCGACACCTTCGTGTGGTGGAACGGCGTCCGCAACCAGGACTTCGGCTACGCGGCCGCCGCAGGTCTCATCAAGGGCGTGGTCAGCATCGGCCTGGTCCTCGCCGCGAACAAGGTGGCCCACCTCATGGGCGAGCAGGGGGTGTACAAGAAATGACGTCCGTGATGTGGGAGCCGCGCCAGGACACCGAGCCGGCCCAGCAGCAGAAGGCGCCCCGCTGGTGGCAGGCCCCGCCCCGCCCGGCGTGGGAGGAGGAGCCGTCGAAGGCCGGCCTCGCGGGCAAGGCCATCGCCCTGTCGTTCGCCTGTCTCGCGGTCGTCTTCCCGCTGTGGATCGTGATCGTCACCAGCCTCTCCTCGCGGAAGACCATCGACGAGGCGGGCGGCCTGGTGCTGGTGCCCAAGGGCATCACCTTCATCGCCTACCAGGAGCTGCTCAGCGGCGGCCAGGTCACCCGCGCCGCGATCATCAGCATCCTCGTCACCCTGGTCGGCACCCTGTTCTCCATGACGGTGTCCGTCCTGTGCGCTTACGGCCTGTCCCGCAGCGAGTCCCTCGGCCACCGCTGGATCCTGATGACGTTGCTGGCGACCATGTTCTTCAGCGCCGGCCTCATCCCCACCTACCTGCTGGTGCAGTCCCTCGGCCTGACGGACACCTACCTCGCGCTGATCCTGCCGAGCGCGATCAGCGTCTTCAACATCCTGGTCCTGCGCGGCTTCTTCATGGGGATCTCCCAGGAACTCATCGACAGCGCGCGCATCGACGGCGCCGGGGACGTCCGGATCCTCTGGCGGATCGTCATGCCGCTGTCGCGGGCGGTGCTCGCGGTGATCACGCTGTTCTACGCCGTCGGGTACTGGAGCGCCTGGTTCAACGCGTCGATCTATCTGAACCAGCAGGACATGATGCCGTTGCAGAACGTCATGATCCAGCTCGTGCAGCGGCAGGAGGCACCGGTCGGTCTGGGCCAGGCCATCAAGACCGGGCAGTTGTCGGGGCTGGCCATCCAGATGGCGGTCATGGTGATGGCCCTGCTGCCGGTCGCCGTGCTGTCGCCCTTCGTCCAGAAGCACTTCAAGAAGGGGATGCTGACGGGGGCGGTGAAGGGCTGACGCCCTTTCCGAGTCTCGCCGTAGGGCTGTCCCTCGTGTATTGGCTGCGGCCGCGTCGTGGTTGACCGCGCAGTTCCCCGCGCCCCTCCAGCGCCTTAAGAACCGAGGTATGTCATGCGCACGTTCCACCTGAGCAGAAGAGCCGTGCTTGCCGGGACCGCTGCCACCACTGCCGTCGCCGCCCTTCCGGTGGTCCAGGGACGTGCGCAGGCCGCCGCCCCCGCCGCAGGTGGTGCCTACCGCTGGCGCAACGTCGTCCAGGGCGGCACCGGGTTCGTGACCGGTGTCCTGTTCCACCCTTCCGTCCGCGGCCTCGCCTACGCCCGGACCGACATCGGCGGCGCCTACCGCTGGGACGACCGGAGGGACCGGTGGATCCCGCTGACCGACCACCTCGGCTCGGACGACTGGAACCTGCTCGGTGTGGAGGCCATGGCCGTCGACCCGGCCCACCCGAACCGGCTGTACCTCGCCCTCGGCACGTACGCGCAGTCCTGGGCCGGCAACGGGGCCGTGCTGCGGTCCGAGGACCGGGGGGCCACCTGGAAGCGCACCGACCTCGCCGTGAAGCTCGGGGCCAACGAGGACGGGCGCGGCTGCGGGGAGCGGCTGCTCGTCGACCCGCGCGACAGCGACACGCTGTGGCTCGGCACCCGGCACGACGGGCTGCTCAAGTCCACCGACCGGGGCGCCACCTGGAAGGCCGTGAGCTTCCCGGCCGCCCCCGGCGCCACCGGCCAGGGCATCACCCTCCTCGTCGCCGCGGGCCGCAGCGTCTACGCCGGATGGGGCGACTCCGGCGGCACCTCCGCGAACCTCTACCGGACCGCCGACGGCACCACCTGGGAGGCCGTCCCCGGGCAGCCCAAGGGCACCGCCGCCAAGGTCCCGGTCCGGGCCGCGTACGACCGGCACACGCGCGAGCTGTACGTGACGTACGCCGACGCCCCCGGCCCCAACGGCCAGTCCGACGGCAGCGTGCACAAGCTGCGCACCACCAGCGGGACATGGAGCGACGTCACCCCGGTCAAGCCCGGCGGCACCACGGCCGACGGGTCCGCCGACACCTTCGGCTACGGCGGTGTCGCCGTCGACGCCCGCCGCCCCGGCACCCTCGTCGTCTCCACCAACAACCGCTGGGCCGACATCGACACCGTTTTCCGTTCCACCGACGGCGGCCGCATCTGGACGTCCCTGAAGGACCGGGCCGTCCTCGACGTCTCCGAGACGCCGTACCTCAAGTGGGGCGCCGACAAGCCCAAGTTCGGCTGGTGGATCCAGGCCGTCGGCCTCGACCCGTACGACTCCCAGCACATCGTCTACGGCACCGGCGCGACCCTCTACGGCACCCGTGACCTCAAGCACTGGGCCCCGGAGATCCGCGGTCTGGAGGAGGCGTCCATCCGCCAGCTGATCTCCCCTCCGGCCGGGGAGGCGCACCTGATCAGCGGGTCCGGGGACATCGGCGTGATGTATCACGAGCGGCTCACGGCGTCCCCCTCGCGCGGCATGGCGTCGAACCCGGTGTTCGGCACGGCGACGGGGCTGGCACTGGCCGCGGCAAAGCCGTCGTACGTCGTGCGGGCCGGCTGGGGCGACCACGGCAACGGGGCCTGGTCGAACGACGGCGGCAAGACCTGGGCCCCCTTCAAGACGCAGCCGGACGTGGCCAAGTCCGCGCCGGGCCCGATCGCCGTCAACGCCGACGGCGGCGTGCTGCTGTGGTCCTTCGGTGCGGGCAACCCGGGGTACCGCTCGGCGGACAACGGCGGCACCTGGTCCGAGGTGGCCTCCTTCCCCAAGGGAGCCGTCCCGGTGGCGGACCCCGTGGATCCGGCGCGCTTCTACGCCTTCGACACCACCACCGGCACCCTGTTCGCCAGCACCGACAGCGGCCGGACCTTCACCGCCCGGGCCACCGGCCTGAACTCGGGCGACACCGAGTTCCAGCTGGCAGCGGCGCCGGGCCGCTCCGGGGACCTGTGGCTGAGCCTGAAGGGGAACGGGCTCTACCGCTCCACCGACGGCGGTGCCGCCTTCACCAAGGTCGGCAGCTGCCGGGCGTCGTACACGCTCGGCTTCGGCAAGGCCGCCGAGGGCGCCTCCTACCCGGCGGTCTACATGGTCGGCTCCACCGAGACCATCACCGCCGTCTACCGCTCCGACGACGAGGCGAAGAGCTGGACCAGGGTCAACGACGACCAGCACCAGTGGGGCTGGATCGGCGCCGCCATCGCCGGGGATCCGCGCGTCTACGGCCGGGTCTACATCGCCACCAACGGGCGTGGCGTGCAGTACGGGGAGCCCGCCTGATGCCCGAGTTGAGTGACGCGACCCGAGGCCGTCTCCTCTTCGGCGGCGACTACAACCCGGAGCAGTGGCCGCGGGAGACCTGGCACGAGGACGTCCGGCTGATGAAGGACGCCGGCGTCAACTCCGTCACCCTCGGGGTGTTCTCGTGGTCGACGCTGGAACCGGAGCCCGGCGCGCGGGAGTTCGGCTGGCTGGACGCGCTGATGGACCTGATGCACGCGAACGGCATCGGTGTCGTCCTCGCCACCCCCACCTCCTCGCCCCCGCCCTGGATGGGCCGGCTGCACCCCGACACCCTGCCCGTCACCGAGGACGGCCGCACCGAGTGGTGGGGCGGCCGGCAGCACTTCTCGCACTCCAGCGCCACCTACCGGCGCTACGCCGCCGCCATCACCGAGGACCTGGCCGCCCGCTACGGCGGCCACCCGGCCCTGACGATGTGGCACATCAACAACGAGTACTGCACCTTCGACTACGGAGACGAGGCCGCCGCCGCCTTCCGCCGCTGGCTGCGGCAGAAGTACGGCACGCTCGGCGCCCTCAACGAGGCCTGGGGCACCGCCTTCTGGAGCCAGGGCTACGACACCTGGGACGGCATCCTGCCGCCCCGCCTGCCCCACTACATGCGCAACCCCGCCCAGGTCCTGGACTTCCGGCGCTTCACCTCCGACATGCTCCTGGAGTGTTACACCGCCGAGCGGGACATCGTCCGGCGGCACACCCCGAACACCCCGGTCACCAGCAACTTCATGCCGCTGTGGTTCGGGCAGGACGCCTGGCGCTGGGCGGGGGAGGAGGACGTCGTCTCCGTCGACCTCTACCCGGACCCGCGCGACCCGCTCGGCGCCCAGAGCGGTGCCCTCGTGCAGGACATGACCCGCTCCCAGGCACGCGGGCCCTGGATGCTCATGGAGCAGGCGGCCGGTCCGGTCAACTGGCGCGGTGTGAACCACCCCAAGCCGCGCGGCCTCAACCGGCTGTGGTCCCTCCAGGCCGTGGCCCGGGGCGCCGACGCGGTCTGCTACTTCCAGTGGCGTCAGTCCCGCCAGGGCGCGGAGAAGTTCCACTCCGGCATGGTCAGCCACGCGGGGGAGGAGGGCCGTACCTACCAGGAGGTCAAGCAGCTCGGCGCCGACCTGGCGAGGATCGCCCCGCAGGTGGCCGGCCGGCACATCACCGCGAACGTCGCCGTCCTGCACGACTGGAACGCCTGGTGGGCGGGCGCTCACGACGGCCGCCTGTCCAGCCGGGTGGAGTACCCGGACGTCCTGCGCGCCTGGCACCGGGCCCTGTGGCAGGCGCACCTCACCACCGACTTCGCCCACCCCGAGCATGATCTGACGCCGTACCCGGTCGTCGTCGTGCCGCAGCTGTACGCGCTCACCGACGCGGCGATCGACAACCTCCTCACCTACGTCCGCGGCGGCGGCACCCTCGTCTGCGGGTTCCTGACGGGCGTCGCCGACGAGGACGACCGGGTGCGCCCCGGCGGCATGGACGCCCGGCTGCGGGAGCTGTTCGGCATCCGCACCCTGCACGAGTGGTGGCCGCTGGACGCGGAGGAGACCATCGCGTGCGAGGGCTTCCGGGGCACCCTGTGGTCCGAGGAGATCGAGCCCGCCGACCCCGACCACACCACCTGCTACAAGGGCGGCGAACTGGACGGCATGCCCGCCGTCCTGCGCAAGGGCCGGGCCTGGTACGTCTCCACGCTCCCGGAGCCCGAGGCCCTGCGCGAGCTGCTGGCCCGGATCGCCGGCGACGCGGGCGTCCGGCCGGTGCTCGACGGGCTGCCCGAGCAGGTCGAGGCCGTCCTGCGGGGCGAGGTGCTGTTCGTGCTCAACCACGGCCGCGAGCCGGTGACCGTCGAGGTCCCCGGCACCCACCACGACCTGCTGACGGGGACGGCCGTCACCGACCGGATCACCCTCGGCCGCTACGGGGCGGCGGTGCTGAGGCCATGACCGACTCCGCACCCGTCCACGGCACGTGGGAGCCGCACCCGGCCGCGCGCTGGGAGGACGGCTTTCTGAGCGGCAACGGCCACCACGGCGCCCTTGTGTTCGGCGACCCGAACGATGAGCGGGTCGTCGTCACCCACCACACCCTGGTACGGCCCAACGGCAGGGACCCCCGGCCCCCGCAGCTCGCCGCGGAGCTCCCCGCGCTCCAGGACCGCCTCCTGGCGGGCGACACGACCGCGGCCGAGAGCTTCACGGACGGCCGCCCGCTCCAGTGGGTGCAGCCCTTCCACCCGGCCTTCCAGGTCCGGCTGCGCCGCTCGCCGGGCGAGAGCCCCGACTACCGGCGCGACGTCGACTTCGCCACCGGTGTCGTGCGGGCGGCCTGCACCGGCTGGACCAGCCGCGTCTTCGTCTCCCGCGCCGACGACGTGATCGTCCAGCAGGTCAGCGGTCCCGGCCTCACCCTCGACATCGACCTGGACCACCGGCTGCCCGGCGCCCCCACCGGACTCGGCGTCGGCCACGGAGCCGTCCTCACCCCCGAGGGCGCCCTGCTGAGCCTGCGCGCCCGCTACCCGGACAGCGACCTGGTCTGCACCGGCGTCACCCTGCTCGCGGTCACGGGCGGCACGACGACCCTCACGCCCCCCGGCGCGCACATCGAGGGAGCCCGGTCCGTGCTGCTCCTCACCCGAGTGCACCGGCACACCGGCGAACTGGACGTGGTGGCGCAGGGGCGTGCCCTGCGGGACCTGCTCATCGGGTACGACGAGCTCCTCGACCGCCATGCCGCCCTGCACCGCGCCGCCTACGAGCGCGTCACCCTCGACCTGGCCGCCGACCCCGCCGAACGGGCGCTGCCGGGCTCGGAGTTGCTGAAGCGGCCGCGCAGCGCCGCCCTGCTGGAGCGCCTGTTCGCGGCCGGCCGCTACCATCTGCTGTCCGCGAGCGGCCTCTTCCCGCCCCGCCTGACCGGACTGTGGACCGGTGACTGGAACACGGCCTGGTCGGGCGCGTTCACCCAAGACGCGAATCTCAACCTCCAGACCGCCTCGGCCGCTGCCGCCGCCCTCCCCGAGGTCACGGAGGCCCACGCCTCGCTGATCCACCGCCAGTTGCCCGACTGGCGCGACAACGCCCGCGCGGTCTTCGGTACCCGGGGCGCCGTCGCCCCCGCCCACACCGACGGCGAGTCGGGCCACTCGTACCACTTCAGCCGCGAGTACCCGCTGCACCTGTGGACCGCCGGCGCCGACTGGCTGCTCAAGCCGCTCGTCGACCACGACGAGACCCACGGCACCCGAGACCCACGGACCGCCGCCACCCTCGCCGAAGTCGCCCTCTTCTACGAGGACTTCCTCACCCGCACGGACGAGGACGGCCGGCTCGTCGTCGTTCCGTCCTACTCACCCGAGAACCGCCCCGCCAACGCGAGCTGGGGCACCCTCAACGCCGCCATGGACCTCTCGGCGGCCCGCCACTCCCTGCTGACGGCCGCCGCCTACCACCCGGGCCCCGACGCCGACCGCTGGCGCGCCCTCGCCGACCGGCTCCCAGCGCACCGGATCAACGCCGACGGGGCCCTGGCGGAGTGGGCCTGGCCGGGCCTGGAGGACTCCTACGACCACCGCCACCTCAGCCACCTCTACGGCGTCTGGCCGCTCGACGAGATCACCCCCTACGACACGCCCGAGCTCGCGGCCGCCGCGCACCGCGCCCTCCAACTGCGCGGCGCCGAGAACGACTCCGCGCACGGTCACCTGCACCACGCCCTCATCGCGGCCCGGCTCAGGGACGGCGACCGCGTCGCCCACGCCCTCGGCCAGGTCCTGGACGGTGACTTCTTCCACGCCTCCCTGATGAGCGCCCACTACCCGAACCGGCACGTCTACAACGCCGACGCCGCGCACACCCTGCCCGCCGTGCTGATCGAGATGCTCGTGCAGTCGACCCCCGACCGGCTGGTGCTGCTGCCCGCGCTGCCGGCCGACTGCCCCAGCGGCGCGCTGCGCGGGGTGCGCACGCGGTTCGGGGCGGAGCTCGACCTCACCTGGACGCGTGACGGCGCCACCGTGGTCATCAGGCCGGGCCGCACCCAACGCGTCGAACTGCGGACTTCCTCCGGCGCAGAATCCCTCCACCTGGTCGCCGGAGAAGACCACGTCCTCACCCTGAGGGCGTGGTAGTTCCCCCCATCCCCCCACCCCATGGAAGGGACACCATGGCATCACGCACGCTGAACAGGGTCGCCAAAGCCCTGCTGGCTCCCGCCCTGGCACTCGGCGCCACCGTCGGCCTCGCCTCCGCCCCCGCCTCGGCCGCCGTCTGGAACTCCTGCGACCAGTGGGCCAGCACGAACCTGAACGGCTACACGCTCTACAACAACATCTGGGGCGGCGGCGCCGGCAGCCAGTGCATCTGGGCCAACTCCGGCACCAACTGGGGCGTCTGGGCCAACCACCCCAACACCGGCGGCATCAAGTCCTACCCGAACCAGACGAAGGCGATCAACAAGTCGATCACCTCGCTGGGCTCGCTGTCCAGCAGCTACAACGTCAGCGTCCCGTCCTCCGGCGCGTACAACACGTCGTACGACATCTGGGACACGGACCACGACTACGAGATCATGCTCTGGGTCAACAAGACCGGACCCGTCGGCCCGATCGGCAGCTCGCAGGGCAGCGTCAGTCTCGGCGGCCACTCCTGGAACGTCTTCAAGGGCACCAACGGCTCCAACGAGGTGTTCTCGTTCATCCGCACCTCCAACTCCAGCTCCGGCACCGTGAACATCCTGCCGATCCTGAAGTGGATCAAGGACACCAAGCGCTGGATGGGCAACGAGACCATCGGTGACGTCCAGTTCGGCTACGAGATCACCTCGTCGTCCGGCGGCCTGGACTTCCGCACCAACAGCCTGTCCGTCAGCAGCAGCTGACGCCGCACCGGGGCGGGGCCGGCCGTGCCGTTCAGGCGCGGTCGACCTCGTCCCGCAGCGCGTTGTAGTCCGCGAACGCCGACTCGACGTCGGCGCGGGTCAGGCCGTAGCGGGACAGGTCGTAGGTGTGCTTCCGGGTGCCCTTGGGGCGGGCGACGGCCGCCGGGAGACGGGCCGTGTCCCCCTCGGTCCAGGGGGCGCCGACGGCCGCGTAGAGCTTCGGGGCGCCCGTGGCGGGGTCGGAGCCGAGCCACGAGTACGGGGCGTCCACCAGCTGCTCGGCGGGGATGGCGGCCCGGGCCGCGAGGCCGCGCGTCATGGCACGGCTGAGCAGGCCCAGCCAGGTGGCGCCGATGCCGGGCAGGTCGAGCGGGCGGGTGCTGACGGCCATGCCGTGCTCGATCAGCGAGCAGAACGACGCCACGACGGTGACCGGATCCCGGTGGCACCACACGATCGTGGCGTCGGGGAACACCGTGCGCAGCGCGTCCAGGTTCTCCAGGTGCATGGGGGACTTCAGCACCCAGCGCCGCCGCGGACGGCCGTACTGGAGCACCTGGTAGACCTGCTTGAGGTACCGGTAGTCGGCGACGAAGTCCCGTGCGCAGTGCCACGCCTGGTACTCGGGGATACGGGCCTGGGAGAACGGCATCAGGGCGTGCGGCAGCGCGAACGTGCACTCCTCCGGTCCCTCGGCGGCCATCGCGTGGATGTCCCGGAAACGCGGCGCGAAGAGGTCCGTGCCCTGCACCAGCCGACGCCCGGCCCTGATCGCCCTGCGCCGCTGCCGGGGCGGCAGCTCCAGGTCGGGCCCGAGCAGTTCCCACAGCAGGGGGCACCGGTGCCCGTCCGAGATCGACAGCACCGCGTGCGTGACCGTGGTGGCGGTGCGCGGCAGCCCCACGACGAACACCGGCTTCTCGATCGGCTCCCGCTCGATCTCCGGATGCTCGGCGATCAGCCGCAGGACGCGGGCCCGGTTGGTGAGGTGCCGGCGCACGTGCACCTGCGCCGACTGCCAGCCGACCGGGGTCAGCCGCTCGGCCTTCGCCCACCATCCCAGCAGCGACCGGAAGCCGTCGACGAACTCCCGGTCGCCCGGCGCCTCACCGGCCTCCACCACGAGACGGTCGAAGATCCGGTCCGGGGCACGGCGGGAGCCGAAGCCCGGCCGCAGCAACAGGTTCGCCAGCGTGAGGGCGAGCGGAGACGTGGACACGCAGGGAACTTATCCTCTCGAACCCGCTTGCGCTGGACGGAAGTTGGCCGAACAGGCGGAAGGGGTGGCCGGATGACCTCCATCGAACCGGCCACCCCCCCGCTGACGCGGCTACTCCGCTACGGGCAGCCGCGCCCCGTCCCGCAGAAACAGCGGGATGCGGTCCAGTGGGGCGTCGACCGTCACGGACCGGCCGCCCTCGTACGTCTCACCCGTCCACGCGTCCGTCCAGGTGGCCCCCGCCGGGAGGTAGGCCGTGCGGGCGGTGGCCCCGGCGGTGAGCACCGGGGCGACCAGCAGGTCCGGGCCGAACAGGTAGGAGTCGTCGACCGACCAGGTCGCCTGGTCGTCCGGGAA
Source organism: Streptomyces africanus (assembly GCF_030816955.1). Lineage (NCBI taxonomy): Bacteria > Bacillati > Actinomycetota > Actinomycetes > Kitasatosporales > Streptomycetaceae > Streptomyces > Streptomyces africanus. The sequence goes on from NZ_JAUSYP010000001.1 coordinate 6,350,236, forward strand.
CTCCAGGAACAGCGGCCGCATCACCGGCAGGCCCTCCTCGTGCGCCTCCCGCATGACGCGCAGCACGTACGGCTTCAGACGCTCGCGCAGCCGCAGATACCGCTCCAGGATCGCCCCGGCCTCCTCGCCGTACGACCACACCTCGTTCGGGCCGCCGGTCATCGCAGGGCCCAGCGGCATGCCCGGGTCGCGGAAGCCGTGCAGACGCATCAGCGGGGACAGCGCGCCGAACTGGAACCAGCGGACCATCACCTCCCGGTACGCCGGGTCGTCCGGGTCGCCGCCGTGGAAGCCGCCGATGTCGGTGTTCCACCACGGGATGCCCGACAGGGCGGTGTTGAGGCCGGCCGCGATCTGGCGGCGCAGGGTCGGGAAGTCCGTGCCGATGTCCCCGGACCACAGGGCGGCGCCGTAGCGCTGACTGCCCGCCCAGGCCGAGCGGTTGAGGCTGACGACCTCCTCCTCGCCGGTGGCGACGAGGCCCTCGTAGAACGTGCGGGCGTTCTCGGCCGGGTAGATGTTGCCGACCTCCAGGCCCGGGCCCGCCCAGTAGCGCAGGTTCTCCTGGAAGCCCGGCTTCAGCTCCGGCTCGCAGGCGTCCAGCCAGAACGCCGTGATGCCGTACGGGTCGAGGTAGTTCTCCTTCACCTTCGACCACACGAACTCCCGGGCCTCCGGGTTGGTGGCGTCGTAGAAGGCCACCTGGACCGTGGAGGCGACCTCCTTGTCGGGCCAGTCGGCGTGCGCCATGGGGCCGTACTGCGTGCCGATGAACCAGCCGCGCTGCTCCATGACCGGGTGGTTCTCGCTGAGCGGCGACACCGACGGCCAGACGCTCACCACCAGCTTGATGCCGAGCTCTTCCAGCTCGCGCACCATCGCCGCCGGGTCCGGCCACTCCTTCGGGTCGAACTTCCACTCGCCGAGGTGCGTCCAGTGGAAGAAGTCGCAGACGATCGCCGAGATGGGCAGGCCCCGTCGCTTGTACTCCCGGGCCACCGTCATGAGTTCGTCCTGGGTGCGGTAGCGCAGCTTGCACTGCCAGAAGCCCGCCGCCCACTCCGGCAGCATCGGCGTCCGGCCGGTCACCGCGCTGTAGCGGCGCTGGGCGGCGGCCGGATCGCCCGCCGTGATCCAGTAGTCGATCTGCCGGGCCGAGTCGGCGACCCACCGCGTGCCGTTGTGTGCCAGCTCCACGCGGCCGATCGCCGGGTTGTTCCACAGCAGCGTGTAGCCGCGGCTGGAGGTCAGCACCGGGATGCCGACCTCGGCGTTGCGCTGCACCAGGTCGAGGACCAGGCCCTTCTGGTCCAGGCGCCCGTGCTGGTGCTGCCCGAGGCCGTACAGCTTCTCGTCGTCGTAGGCGGCGAAGCGCTGCTCCAGGCGGTGGTGGCCATTGCCGACGGCCGTGTAGAGGCGGGAGCCGGGCCACCAGAAGTGGGCGCGGTCCTCGGCGAGCAGCTCGGCGGAGTCCTCCGTCCGCAGGAAGCGGATCAGGCCCTCGGCGTTCACCTCGACGGTGAGCGTGCCGACGGTCAGCTGCCCGCGCCCGTCCTCGATCTTCACCGTGGACGGGGTCGCGGGCGCCTCGGCGAGGAGCGCGCCCGGGAGCCCTTCGAGCACCGGGCCGCCGAGCCGGGCCCGCACCCGGACCGCGTCCGGACCCCACGGCTCGATCCGTACGGTCTCCTGACGGCCGCTCCACTCCAGCGCGCCGCCCCGCTCGCGGAACGTGCCGACGGTGGGGGAGGACTGCGCCAGACTCACCTGGGGCTGGGTTTCAGCAGGCTGATTCACGTGGCGGGCTCCTGTGCTCCTGGGGGAGTGCAGACAGAGGTGTTCAGACAGAGGTGTTCAGACAGAGGTGTGCGGACATGGGGGTGCCCTGGGAGGGCGGGAGAAGGGGGGTGTGGTGTGCCTTACGGCCGGGTGGGCGCCGGCCCCGTGCTGCCCCGGACCGTCAGCTCGGGCGCGAGCAGCACGACCTCGTCGCCGCCGCGCCCCTCGAACTTGGCGACCAGCTGTTCCACGGCGTGCCGGCCCATCTCCTGCGCGGGGATGGCGACCGACGTGAGCCGCACCGAGGCCTGCGTCGCGACCTGGTCGGGACAGATCGCGACCACCGACACGTCCTCCGGCACGGCCCGGCCCTGCTGCCGCAGCAGCGCGAGCAGCGGCTCGACCGCCGACTCGTTCTGCACGATGATCCCCGTGGTCCCCGGGCGTTCGTCGAGGATCCGGGCGAGTGTCACGGCCATCGCGTCGTACCCGCCCTCGCAGGGCCGGTGCAGCAACCGCACGCCCAGCTCCCGGGAACGGGACCGGAGCCCGTCGAGGGTGCGCTCGGCGAAACCGGTGTGCCGCTCGTAGACGGCCGGGGCCTCGCCGATGACAGCGATGTCTTGATGCCCCTGCTTCGCCAGGTGCTCCACGCACAGGGCGCCCGTCGCCCGGAAGTCCAGGTCGACGCAGGTCAGCCCGGTGGTGTCGGCGGGCAGCCCGATCAGCACGGACGGCTGGTCCTCCCCCACTCTCGACTCCGCTCGAGCGGGGGCGCCCCCATCGCGCAGCAAGGGCAGCCGCTCGTCGTCGAGTTCGACGTCCATCAGGATCATCCCGTCGGCGAGCCCGCTCCCGGCGACGCGGCGCACCGCGTCCGGGCCCTCCTCACCGGTGAGCAGCAGCACGTCGTACCCGTGCGTCCGGGCGGCGGTCGCCACCGCGATGGCGATCTCCATCATCACGGGCACGTACATGTCCGTGCGCAGCGGGATCATCAGCGCGATGATGTTCGACCTGCTGCTGGCCAGGGCACGGGCCCCGGCGTTCGGGTGGTACCCGAGCTCGCGGATGCTCCGCTCGACCCGCTGCCGGGTGGTCGCGGAGATGGACCGCTTGCCGCTGAGGACATAGCTCACCGTGCTCGCCGAGACTCCGGCGTGCTGGGCGACCTCGGCGAGGGTGACCATCCAGCTCTCCAAGCTTTGTGAAGCGCTTCGACGATGCGCGTTACTGATGTGTGTGGGTGAGGGTGGTTCGACAGTAGCTCCAGCGGGAGTACGTGTCCATAGGTTGTCGAAGCGCTTCGATACCTATTTCTCAGGGGGATGTCCGACTCCTGGCCGGCACCCCGATGCAACACCGTCGTCAGGCCCCCGACAAGTCCGGGAGCGTTCCGCCCCATCGGCTGAACGGATGCGCGAGGACTGGTGGGAGCGTCCGGTTTCGGGTACCAACGATCCAGTAGCACTGATCGGTAACGTACGGTCCTCAACATCCCTATATGCGGCGAGGTGGCCCTCATGTCCGCTTCCACCACCCCCTCTTCCCGTCCCGCCGTCACCGAGCGGGAGGCCCGTGAGGTGGCGGAGGCCGCCCGGGAACAGCACTGGCGCAAGCCCAGCTTCGCCAAGGAGCTCTTCCTCGGCCGCTTCCGGCTCGACCTCATCCACCCCCACCCCCTCCCGGCCGACGAGGCGGCCCAGCGCGGCGAGGAGTTCCTCGCCAAGCTCCGCGACTTCGTCGAGACGAAGGTCGACGCGGCCCTCATCGAGCGCGAGGCCCGCATCCCCGACGAGGTGATCGACGGACTGAAGGAGCTCGGCGCCTTCGGCATGAAGATCGACACCAAGTACGGCGGTCTCGGCCTCACGCAGGTGTACTACAACAAGGCGCTCTCCCTGGTCGGCTCCGCCAGCCCCGCGATCGGCGTGCTGCTCTCCGCGCACCAGTCGATCGGCGTGCCGCAGCCGCTGAAGCTGTTCGGCACACAGGAACAGAAGGAGCGCTTCCTGCCGCGCTGCGCCCGCACGGACATCAGCGCCTTCCTGCTCACCGAGCCCGACGTCGGCTCCGACCCGGCCCGCCTCGCCACCACCGCCGTGCCCGAAGGGGACGACTACGTCCTCGACGGCGTCAAGCTGTGGACCACCAACGGCGTCGTCGCCGACCTGCTGGTCGTCATGGCCCGGGTCCCGAGGAGCGAGGGCCACAAGGGCGGCATCACGGCCTTCGTCGTGGAGACCAACTCGCCCGGCGTCACCGTCGAGAACCGCAACGCCTTCATGGGCCTGCGCGGCATCGAGAACGGCGTCACCCGCTTCCACCAGGTCCGCGTTCCCGCCGCCAACCGCGTCGGCGAGGAGGGCCAGGGCCTGAAGATCGCCCTGACCACGCTCAACACCGGACGGCTCTCCCTGCCCGCCTCCTGCGTCGCGGCCGGCAAGTGGTGCCTGAAGATCGCCCGGGAGTGGTCGGTGGCCCGCGAGCAGTGGGGCAAGCCGGTCGCACACCACGAGGCGGTCGGCTCCAAGATCTCCTTCATCGCGGCCACCACCTTCGCCCTCGAGGCCGTGACGGACCTGGCCTCGCAGATGGCCGACGAGGACCGCAACGACATCCGTATCGAAGGCGCGCTCGCCAAGCTGTACGCCTCCGAGATGGCCTGGACGATGGCCGACGAACTCGTCCAGATCCGCGGCGGCCGCGGATTCGAGACGGCCGAGTCCCTCCGGGCCCGCGGCGAGCGCGGCGTCCCCGCCGAGCAGCTCCTGCGCGACCTGCGCATCAACCGCATCTTCGAGGGCTCCACGGAGATCATGCACCTCCTCATCGCCCGCGAGGCCGTCGACGCCCACCTCTCGGTCGCCGGTGACCTCATCGACCCCGACAAATCCCTGGGCGAGAAGGCCCGCGCGGGCGCGGGCGCGGGCGTCTTCTACGCCAAGTGGCTGCCCAAGCTCGTCGCGGGCCCCGGCCAGCTCCCGGCCACCTACGGCGAGTTCAAACACGGCGTGGACCTCTCCGGGCACCTGCGCTACGTCGAGCGCACCGCCCGCAAGCTCGCCCGCTCCACCTTCTACGCCATGTCCCGCTGGCAGGGCCGGATGGAGTCCAAGCAGGGCTTCCTCGGCCGGATCGTCGACATCGGCGCCGAACTGTTCGCCATGAGCGCGTCCTGCGTCCGGGCCGAACTCCTGCGCAGCCAGGGCGACCACGGCCGCGAGGCCTACCAGCTCGCCGACATCTTCTGCCGCCAGTCCCGCATCCGGATCGAGGAGCTCTTCAACCGCCTGTGGACCAACACCGACGACCTCGACCGCAAGGTCGTCAAGGGCGTCCTGTCGGGCACGTACGAGTGGCTGGAGCGCGGCATCGTCGACCCGTCGGGCGAGGGACCGTGGATCGCGGACGCGACACCGGGACCGAGCCAGAAGGAGAACGTCCACCGGCCGATCCGGTAACTCGGCACTTATGGGGGCGCGGGCCGATGCGGCGCGCGCCCCCGCGAAGGGGATGCGCTGTCCTCACACACCACGCTTACGGCAACAATGGAGGGATGAGCGACAGTCCAGCCCCCCTCGCCGACCCCCATCTGGTCTACGACCCCGTAGCGGGCGACGGCCCGAAGGACGTGGTGATCCTCGGCTCCACCGGGTCGATCGGCACGCAGGCCATCGACCTCGTGCTGCGCAACCCCGGCCGGTTCCGGGTCACCGGCCTGTCCGCCAACGGCGGCCGGGTCGCCCTCCTCGCCGAGCAGGCGTACCGGCTGCGGGCGCGCACGGTCGCGGTCGCCCGCGAGGACGTCGTACCGGCCCTGCGCGAGGCGCTCACCGCGCAGTACGGCACGGGCGAGCCGCTCCCCGAGATCCTCGCCGGCCCGGACGCGGCCACGCAGCTCGCGGCGTCCGACTGCCACACCGTCCTGAACGGCATCACCGGCTCCATCGGCCTCGCCCCGACCCTGGCCGCCCTGGAGGCGGGCCGCACCCTCGCGCTCGCCAACAAGGAGTCGCTCATCGTCGGCGGCCCGCTGGTCAAGGCCCTCGCCAAGCCCGGGCAGATCATCCCGGTCGACTCCGAGCACGCCGCCCTCTTCCAGGCCCTGGCCGCCGGCACCCGCGCCGACGTCCGCAAGCTGGTCGTCACCGCCTCCGGCGGCCCCTTCCGCGGCCGTACGAAGGCGGAGCTGGCCCATGTCACCGTCGACGACGCCCTGGCGCACCCCACCTGGGCCATGGGCCCGGTCATCACGATCAACTCCGCGACCCTCGTCAACAAGGGCCTGGAAGTGATCGAGGCACACCTGCTCTACGACATTCCCTTCGACCGCATTGAGGTCGTCGTGCATCCCCAGTCGTATGTCCACTCGATGGTTGAGTTCACGGATGGATCGACACTGGCCCAGGCGACCCCGCCCGACATGCGCGGGCCGATCGCCATCGGCCTCGGCTGGCCCGAGCGCGTGCCCGACGCGGCGCCCACCTTCGACTGGAGCAAGGCCTCGACCTGGGAGTTCTTCCCGCTCGACAACGAGGCCTTCCCGTCGGTGAACCTGGCGCGGCATGTCGGCGCGCTCGCGGGCACCGCCCCGGCGGTGTTCAATGCGGCCAACGAGGAGTGCGTGGAGGCGTTCCGCCAGGGCGCACTGCCCTTCAACGGGATCATGGAGACCGTCACCCGGGTCGTCGAGGAGCACGGCACCCCGCGTACGGGAACCTCACTCACCGTGTCGGACGTCCTCGAAGCGGAGACCTGGGCGCGGACCCGGGCCCGGGAACTGGCGGCACAGACGGCGGAGGCCCGTGCATGACGACCCTGATGTTCATCCTCGGCATAGGTCTCTTCGTGGTCGGGCTGCTGTTCTCGATCGCGTGGCACGAGCTGGGGCACCTGTCCACCGCCAAGCTGTTCGGCATCCGCGTGCCGCAGTACATGGTCGGTTTCGGCCCGACCGTCTGGTCGCGCAAGAAGGGCGAGACCGAGTACGGGCTCAAGGCCATCCCGTTCGGCGGCTACATCCGCATGATCGGGATGTTCCCGCCCGGCCCCGACGGCCGGCTGGAGGTCCGCTCCACCTCCCCGTGGCGCGGCATGATCGAGGACGCCCGCTCGGCCGCGTACGAGGAGCTCAGGCCGGGTGACGAGAACCGCATGTTCTACACGCGCGCGCCCTGGAAGCGCGTGATCGTGATGTTCGCGGGCCCCTTCATGAACCTGATCCTGGCCGTGGCGCTGTTCCTCACCATCCTGATGGGCTTCGGCATCACCCAGCAGACGACCACGGTCAGCTCGGTCTCCCAGTGCGTCATCGCGCAGAGCGAGAACCGCGACAAGTGCGAGAAGGGCGACCCGGCGAGCCCGGCCGCCGCCGCGGGCCTCAAGGCGGGCGACAAGATCGTCTCCTTCGGCGGCGTCAGGACCGACGACTGGAACAAGCTGTCCGACCTCATCCGCGCCAACCCCGGCAAGGAGGTGCCGATCGTCGTCGACCGCAAGGGCCAGGACGTCACCCTGCACGCGAAGATCGCCACCAACCAGGTAGCCAAGAAGGACTCCGGGGGACAGATCGTCGAGGGCCAGTACGTCCGGGCCGGATTCCTCGGCTTCAGCGCCGCCACCGGCGTGGTCAAGCAGGACTTCGGCGAGTCCGTGACCTGGATGGGCGACCGGATCGGCGAGGCCGTCGACTCCCTCGCCGACCTCCCCGGCAAGATCCCGGCCCTGTGGAACGCGGCCTTCGACGGCGCCCCGCGCGAGGCCGACTCCCCGATGGGCGTGGTCGGCGCGGCCCGCGTCGGCGGCGAGATCTTCACCCTCGACATACCGCCGACCCAGCAGCTGGCCATGGCCCTCATGCTGGTCGCCGGCTTCAACCTCTCCCTGTTCCTGTTCAACATGCTCCCGCTGCTGCCGCTCGACGGCGGTCACATCGCGGGCGCCCTGTGGGAGTCGCTGCGCCGCAACACGGCCAAGGTCCTGCGCCGCCCGGACCCGGGCCCCTTCGACGTGGCGAAGCTCATGCCCGTCGCCTACGTGGTCGCAGGGATCTTCGTCTGCTTCACGATCCTGGTCCTGATCGCGGATGTGGTGAACCCGGTGAGAATCTCCTAGTCATACGGCGTTCACGGCGGCCCGGCATGCTGTGTGCCGGGCCGCCCCCATGGAGTGGCCATGCGGGCGGGATGTGCCCGCGCCAGGGCATGTGCCGTAATCTCGAAGCTCGGAGCCCGCTGCTCACGGGACCGGACCTTGATCCACGACTTGGGGTTGCACAGCAGATGACTGCGATTTCTCTCGGCATGCCGTCCGTTCCGACCAAGCTCGCCGAGCGCCGGAAGAGCCGGCAGATCCAGGTCGGATCCGTGGCCGTCGGCGGAGACGCCCCCGTCTCGGTCCAGTCGATGACGACGACGCGTACGTCCGACATCGGCGCGACCCTGCAGCAGATCGCCGAACTCACCGCCTCCGGCTGCCAGATCGTCCGTGTCGCCTGCCCGACCCAGGACGACGCCGACGCCCTCTCGACGATCGCCCGCAAGTCGCAGATCCCGGTCATCGCCGACATCCACTTCCAGCCGAAGTACGTCTTCGCCGCGATCGAGGCCGGCTGCGCGGCGGTCCGCGTCAACCCGGGCAACATCAAGCAGTTCGACGACAAGGTCAAGGAGATCGCCAAGGCGGCCCGGGACCACGGCACCCCGATCCGCATCGGCGTCAACGCGGGCTCCCTCGACAAGCGCCTCCTGCAGAAGTACGGCAAGGCGACCCCCGAGGCCCTGGTCGAGTCGGCCCTGTGGGAGGCGTCCCTCTTCGAGGAGCACGACTTCCGGGACATCAAGATCTCCGTCAAGCACAACGACCCGGTCGTGATGATCGAGGCGTACAAGCAGCTCGCCGAGCAGTGCGACTACCCGCTGCACCTGGGCGTCACGGAGGCCGGTCCCGCCTTCCAGGGCACGATCAAGTCGGCGGTCGCCTTCGGCGCGCTGCTCAGCCAGGGCATCGGCGACACGATCCGCGTCTCGCTGAGTGCGCCCCCGGCCGAGGAAGTGAAGGTCGGCCTCCAGATCCTGGAGTCGCTGGGCCTCAAGGAACGCGGCCTGGAGATCGTCTCCTGCCCCTCCTGCGGCCGCGCCCAGGTCGACGTCTACAAGCTGGCCGAAGAGGTCACGGCCGGCCTCACCGGCATGGAGGTCCCCCTCCGCGTCGCCGTCATGGGCTGCGTCGTCAACGGCCCGGGCGAAGCCCGCGAGGCCGACCTCGGCGTCGCCTCCGGCAACGGCAAGGGCCAGATCTTCGTCAAGGGCGAGGTCATCAAGACCGTCCCCGAGTCCAAGATCGTCGAGACGCTGATCGAAGAGGCGATGAAGCTCGCCGAGCAGATGGAAAAGGACGGCGTCATCTCGGGCGAACCGTCGGTGGCGGTAGCGGGCTGACGTTTGAAAAGCCGCCAGTTCTGGGTCCGCGCCCCTGAAAGGGGCGCGGGGAACTGCGCGCTCAGCCACAGAAAACCCCGCACCCGCCGACAAACCCCAGGCTCCCGAGCTCGAGGGCGCCCGCCCAAGCAGCGCAGCTATAGTGCGGAGACCAGCAGACCCGAGTGTGTGAGGCCCCGCCCGTGTTGACGCAGACGACCTCCCGGGTCCTCGAACCGAGCGACCTGGACGCCGCGCTCGCCATACTCGACCGCGAGCCGGTGGCCAACGCCTTCGTGGCGTCCCGCGTGCAGATCGCCGGCCTCGACCCGTGGCGGCTCGGCGGCGAGATGTGGGGCTGGTACGAGGACGGCATGCTGACGTCCCTGTGCTACGCGGGCGCCAACCTCGTCCCCATCTGCGCCACTCCGCGCGCCGTCCGCGCCTTCGCCGACCGCGCCCGCCGGGCCGGCCGCCGCTGCTCCTCCATCGTCGGCCCGGCCGGCTCCACCGCCGACCTGTGGCGGCTGCTGGAACCCCAGTGGGGCCCGGCCCGCGACGTCCGCCGCCACCAGCCGCTCATGGTCACCGACCGCCTGCCGGACGGCATCGCCCCGGACCCCTACGTCCGTCGCGTCCGCAAGGACGAGATGGAGAAGATCATGCCGGCGTGCGTGGCCATGTTCACCGAGGAGGTCGGCGTCTCCCCGCTGGCCGGCGACGGCGGCCTCCTCTACCAGGCCCGCGTCGCCGAACTCGTCGGCTCCGGCCGGGCCTTCGCCCGCTTCGACGCGGACGGCAAGGTCGTCTTCAAGGCCGAGATCGGCGCCGCGACCGACCGCGCCTGCCAGATCCAGGGCGTCTGGGTCGACCCCGAGTACCGGGGCACCGGCCTGGCCGCCCCCGGCATGGCGGCGGTCCTGCGCTACGCCCTGGCCGACGTGGCCCCGGTGGCGAGCCTGTACGTCAACGACTTCAACACGGCAGCCCGCAGGACCTACCAGAGGGTGGGCTTCCAAGAGGTCGGCGCCTTCATGAGCGTGCTGTTCTGACAACGGAAAGCCCCCTGTAGGCTCCCCGCCATGGACCTGGTGATCGGCCCCCTCGACCTCTCCGCCCACGTCGACGAGGCCCTGGAAGTCCAAGCCGTGGCATTCGGGCTGGGCCCCGACGAAGTCGCAGTCCGCCGCCAGATCGTCCTGCGCCACATGACCTACCCGGGCGCCCGAGCCCTCGGCGCGACAACCGGCGGCAACCTCGTGGGCTTCGTCTACGGCATGCCCAACGACCGAACCCACTGGTGGTCCACCGTCGTGGAGCCGTACCTCAGGGCGAACCACCACGACCACTGGCTCGACGACGCCTTCGTGATCACCGAACTGCACGTCCACCCCGCCCACCAGAACCGCGGCATCGGACGCTCCCTGATCACCACGATCACCGACAGCGCCGCCGAACCCCGCTCGATCCTCTCCGCGATCGACACCGAAAGCCCCGCCCGCGCGCTCTACCGCTCCCTCGGCTACCGGGACCTGGCCCGCCAGGTCCTCTTCCCGAGCGCCCCCAAGCCGTACGCGGTGATGGGGGCCCCGCTCCCGCTCCTGCGCCGTTAACCGATTTCCACCGCCCGGCACCCCCCGGATAACCTCCTGGCATCACCCACACGCAGCAGGAGCAGACCCATGGCGAACGTACCGGTCCAGCGCATGTCCCAGTTGATGGCGAAGACGTTGCGCGACGACCCGGCGGACGCCGAGGTCCTCAGCCACAAACTCCTCGTCCGCGCCGGGTACGTGCGTCGCACCGCCGCCGGAATCTGGAGCTGGCTGCCGCTCGGCAAGCGGGTCCTGTCCAACGTGGAGCGCATCGTCCGTGAGGAGATGGACGCCATCGGCGCCCAGGAGGTCCTGCTCCCCGCCATCCTGCCGCGCGAGCCCTACGAGGCCACCGGCCGCTGGGAGGAGTACGGCCCCGAACTGTTCCGCCTGCAGGACCGCAAGGGCGGCGACTACCTCCTCGGCCCCACCCACGAGGAGATCTTCACCCTGCTGGTGAAGGACCAGGCGTCCTCCTACAAGGACCTGCCGGTGATCCTCTACCAGATCCAGAACAAGTACCGCGACGAGGCCCGGCCCCGCGCCGGCATCCTGCGCGGCCGCGAGTTCCTGATGAAGGACTCCTACTCCTTCGACACCGAGGACGAGGGCCTCGCCCGGTCCTACGCCCGGCACCGCGAGGCCTACCAGAAGATCTTCGCGCGCCTCGGCCTCGACTACCGCATCTGCGCCGCCACGGCCGGCGCGATGGGCGGCTCCAAGTCCGAGGAGTTCCTCGCCCCGGCCGAGGCCGGCGAGGACACCTTCGCCGACTGCCCGAACTGCGACTTCGCCGCCAACACCGAGGCGATCACATACGAGCTGAAGCCCGTCGACACCACGGACGTCCCGGCCGCCGAGGACATCCCGACCCCCGACACCCCGACCATCGAGACCCTCGCCGCCTCCCTCGGCGTCCCGGCCTCGGCCACGCTGAAGAACCTCCTCGTCAAGGTCGACGGCGAGATCGTCGCCGTCGGCGTCCCCGGCGACCGCGAGGTCGACATGGACAAGGTCGAGGCACACTTCGCCCCGGCCGTCGTCGAACTGGTCACCGAGCCGGACTTCGCGGCCCGCCCCGACCTGGTCCGCGGCTACGTCGGACCGCAGGGCCTGGACAAGGTCACGTACATCGCCGACCCGCGCGTGGCCCCGGGCACGGCCTGGATCACCGGCGCCAACAAGGCCGGCACGCACACGAAGAACGTCGTCGCGGGCCGCGACTTCGAGGTCGACCGTTACGTCGACGTCGTGGTCGTGCAGGAGGGCGACCCCTGCCCGAAGTGCGGCACGGGCCTCGTCCTCGACCGGGCCATCGAGATCGGCCACATCTTCCAGCTGGGCCGCAAGTACACCGACGCCCTCAAGCTCGACGTCCTCGGCCAGAACGGCAAGCCGGTCCGCGTCACCATGGGCTCCTACGGCGTCGGCGTCTCCCGCGCGGTCGCCGCCCTCGCCGAGCAGAGCGCCGACGACAAGGGCCTGTGCTGGCCCAGGGAGGTCGCCCCGGCCGACGTCCACGTGGTCGCCGCAGGCAAGGCCCTCCAGACCGAACTGGCCCTCGACATCTCCCGGAAGCTGGCCGCCGCCGGTGTCCGCGTCCTGGTCGACGACCGCGCCGGCGTCTCCCCGGGCGTCAAGTTCACCGACTCCGAACTGATCGGCGTACCGCAGATCCTGGTGGCCGGGCGGCGCGCGGCCGACGGTGTCGTGGAACTGAAGGACCGCCGCACCGGCGAACGCGAGGAGCTGACGGTCGAGGAGGCCGTCGCCCGGCTCACCGCCTGAGGGCCGTGGCCCTGTGAGCGCTCCGGGCCTGCGGAGCGCTCACAGCCAGCCCGCGAACTCCAACAGCAACTCCGCGTCCGGCGGGCGTCCGACCCGCCCCGCCCGCACCCCCGACTCCACGGCCCGGAACAGCGTCCAGCCGCGCAGCCGGTCCTGGTCCACATCGAGCGACTCCGCGAGCCGCTTGATCCGCCGGCGGGTCGTCGCCGCGCCGGACGGCTGGGCGATCAGGTCCTCCACCCGGTCGCGGACCAGCCGGGCCAGATCGAACGCGCACTCACCGACCACCGGGTCGGGCCCCACGGCCAGCCACGGCATCCGCTCCCCGGCGAGCACCTTGCTCTGCCGGAACGTGCCGTGCAGCAACCGGTGTTCGGGCGGCGCGGCCAGCAACTCCTCGCGCGCCGCGAGCGCCACGTCGACCAGCGGCGCAACCTCGGGATCGATCCGGGCACGCGCCCGCATCGCCTCGGCCTGCCGCCCGGTCCGCTCGGCCACGGTCTCGAAGGGGAAGCCGGCGGGCGGCTCCACCCACAGCCGCCGCAGCGTCCCGGCCGCCTCCAGCAGCGCCTTCGCCTCCGGCAGCGACCGCACCGACACGTCCGGATGCAGCCGCTCCAGCAAGAGCACGCCCTCGGTCCGGCAGGATTCGAACAGCTGTACGGCGCCCCGCCCGGCCCAGCGCGCGAGCGCGGCCCGCTCCGCCTCCGGGCGGGCCCGGCCCGGCGCCAGCTTCAGCACCGCGGGCGTCCCGTCGGCCGTCCGCACCAGCACGACCAGGCTGCTGCGCCCGCCGGGAACCTGCACCCGCTCCACGGTCAACTCGCGTAGCGCGACGGCCTGCTGCGCCGCCTCGGGCAGCTTCTCCAGCCAGTCGTCACCGTCCGGTGCCGTCTCACCGAGCGCCCTGACCAGACGCTTCGGCGGTTCGAAAACCATGCGCGAGTCGTTCCCTTCGTACGGTCCGCGGTGCGTGCCCCGCGCGGGTCACGCCGTCGGCGCCGCCAGGGGCGGGGCCGTGCCGGCCCGCTCGGCGAGCCCAGGGAAGGCTACGCTCTCGCCGCGCCAGCGCACCGCCCGCACCGCCGCCTCCCGCAGCGCCTCGGCGGCCAGGGTCCGTCGGGCGCCGCCCGCCGCGCGCACCAGGTCCGAGTACACCCCGGCCACCCGGTCCTCCAGCTCGGCGGCGAGCCGCACGGCCGCCGCCGCGTCAGGCACCGGGAAGGGCAGGGCGTATCCGGCGGCCGCCGCCACGGGCCTGCCTCCCAGGTCCTTCACCTCGCGCACCAGCGCGTCCCGGCGCGCCCGGTGCGCGTCGTACGCCGACCGTGCCTCGGCGCGCCGCCCGTCGCTGATCCGGCCGCCGACCACGCCGTAGCCGTACACCGCAGCGTGCTCGGCCGCCAGCGCCGCCTGGACGGCCCGCAGCTCCCCGTCCTTCGCCTCGCTCACGCGCCACCCTCCGTCAGCAGATACACGTGTGCCGCCCCGGCCGCCGCCACCGAGGCCAGCAGCCGGGCCAGCTCGCCCGGCACGTCGAGCAGCGCCTGGGCCCGCCGGTCGGCGAGCTCCCGCTCCGCGGCGGCGAGGGCGGCCAGCGCGTCCTTGTCGCTGCCCGGCACGGCGCCGGCCGAGGAAGACGGGGAGGGTGAAGGAGACGCCTTCCGGCCCGGGCCCGCCCCGAAGGCCCGTGCGTGCCGCACGGACGCCTCCCGCAGCGGGCGCAGCCGCTCCGCGAGCCCCGGGCGGGCGGCGATCACGGCGTCGTACCGCTCCACCAGTCCCTCGCTGTCCCGCGCCGCACGCGCGCGTGCCCGGCGCTCGGCCGCCGACGGGCCGTCATGCGAGGCACCCGGGCCCTCGCCCCCGGCAGTGCAGCCCGCCAGGGCGAGGGCCGCCGGGCCGACGGCGAACAGAGTCCTTCTGCGCGGCCCCGAGCGGGCGCGCGGAGATGAGGGGAACGGCACGTCAGACGTCCTCGGGAGCTCGTGAGAGAAAGAAGCGACTCTAAGGGCTGAACGCCCGTGATCACGGTACCCGGGCCCCCGCCCGGGACCACTCAGCGGCACCGTTCGTCACCGGGTGGACGGCAACACACCTCGCGACCGGATACCCTTTGACCAGACACGCGACCCATCCCACAACAGCACACGCGGCCGAGGAGTCACCCGGATGAGCACCACCCAGAGCGAGAGGCTGCGAAACCTGCTGGAACCGCTCGTCACATCCCAGGGCCTGGATCTCGAAGAGATCGAAGTGGACTCCGTAGGCCGCAAGCGTGTGCTGCGCGTCGTCGTCGACTCGGACACGGGCGCCGACCTGGACCAGATCGCCGATGTGAGCCGCGCGCTCTCGGCGAAGCTCGACGAGACGGACGCGATGGGCGAGGGGGAGTACACCCTCGAGGTCGGTACCCCGGGCGCGGAGCGCCTCCTCACGGAACACCGGCACTACGTCCGCGCCACGGACCGTCTGGTGAAGTTCCAGCTGGCCGAGGGCGGCGAGCTGGTCGCCAGGATCCTCAAGGTCGACGACGAGGGAATCGACACCGAGGTGCCCGGGGTGAAGGGCCGCAAGGCCACCGCGCGCAGACTCGCCTTCGACGACATCGTCCGGGCACGCGTCCAGGTCGAGTTCAGCCGCAAGGACAACAAGAAGGAAGAGGAGGCGTAGCCGTGGACATCGACATGAGTGCCCTGCGGGGCTTGGTTCGGGAGAAGGAGATCTCCTTCGACCTGCTGGTCGAGGCGATCGAGTCGGCCCTCCTCATCGCCTACCACCGCACCGAGGGAAGCCGCCGCCACGCGCGCGTGGAGCTCAACCGGGAGACCGGCCATGTGACCGTGTGGGCGAAGGAGGACCCCGACGACCTCGAGGAGGGCCAGGAGGCCCGCGAGTTCGACGACACCCCCAGCGGCTTCGGCCGTATCGCCGCCACCACGGCCAAGCAGGTCATCCTGCAGCGCCTGCGCGACGCCGAGGACGACGCGACGCTCGGCGAGTACGCCGGCCGTGAGGGCGACATCGTCACCGGCGTGGTCCAGCAGGGCCGCGACCCGAAGAACGTGCTCGTCGACATCGGCAAGCTGGAGGCCATCCTGCCGGTGCAGGAGCAGGTGCCGGGGGAGACGTACCCGCACGGCATGCGGCTGCGCAGTTACGTCGTACGGGTGGCCAAGGGCGTTCGCGGCCCGTCCGTGACGCTGTCCCGGACGCACCCCAATCTGGTGAAGAAGCTCTTCGCCCTGGAGGTGCCGGAGATCGCCGACGGGTCCGTGGAGATCTCCGCGATCGCCCGTGAGGCCGGTCACCGCACGAAGATCGCCGTACGGTCCACCCGGTCCGGCCTGAACGCCAAGGGCGCCTGCATCGGCCCCATGGGCGGCCGTGTGCGCAACGTGATGGGCGAGCTGAACGGCGAGAAGATCGACATCGTCGACTGGTCGGAGGACCCGGCCGAGATGGTGGCGAACGCGCTGTCCCCGGCCCGCGTCTCCAAGGTGGAGATCGTGGACATGGCGACCAGGTCGGCCCGGGTGACCGTGCCCGACTACCAGCTGTCCCTGGCCATCGGCAAGGAAGGGCAGAACGCCCGCCTCGCGGCCCGGCTGACCGGCTGGCGGATCGACATCCGGCCGGACACGGAACCCGCCGCGGACCGGGCCGGGGAATAGATCCAAGCCGCGGGCCGTTCAGATCACGACAGGTTCGGGCGCGGCAACTGTTCGAATCCTGCCCCAAAGGGGTGAGGCGCCTACGGGGAGGTAGACTTAACGGTGTCTGGCCGGACGCGCACCCGCGCATGCCCTGAACGCACCTGTGTGGGGTGTCGGGAGCGAGTGGCCAAGGCCGATCTGTTGCGGATCGTGTTGACCGAGGGCGCATGCGTCCCTGATCCACGCGGTACGCTGCCCGGCCGGGGTGCGTATGTGCATCCCACACCGGTCTGTCTCGACCAGGCGGTTCGCCGCCGGGCGTTCACGAGGGCACTGCGCGCCCCGGGAGCGCCCGACACAAAGGCGTTGCGCCAATACGTCGAGCAGACGACAGTTGCCGATCAGGCAACACGGTAAGAACGCGCCGCACGGAACCCCGTGCGGTCTAGGTACCTCGCGAGTCGAAAGCAGGTCGAGATTGCGATGAGCACTCGATGAGTACGCGATGAGTACGCCCATGAACTAGCGACGGTCCGGCTTCACCCGGACCTCAAAGGAGCGAAGTGGCTAAGGTCCGGGTCTACGAACTCGCCAAGGAGTTCGGTGTCGAGAGCAAGGTCGTCATGGCCAAGCTCCAGGAGCTCGGTGAATTCGTCCGTTCGGCGTCTTCGACGATCGAAGCGCCTGTTGTACGCAAACTGACGGACGCCCTCCAGCAGGGCAACGGAGGCGGCAAGTCCGCCCCCACCCGCAAGGCTGCCCCGGCGAAGCCGGCAGCCCCTTCCCCGGCGCAGGCTGCCCGTCCGGCCGCCCCGCGCCCGCCGGCCCCCAAGCCGGCAGCCGCCGAGAAGCCCGCGGCTCCGGCCGCACCGGCCACTCCCGGCCCCCGTCCCACCCCGGGCCCGAAGCCCGCGCCGCGGCCCGCCCCGGCGTCCCCGGCTCCGACCACGCCCGAGTTCACGGCGCCCCCGGCGGCTCCCTCCTCGCAGGGCTCCTCGCAGGGTTCCGGTCCGCGTCCGGGCGCCCCGCGTCCGGCCGGCCAGTCGCCGCGTCCGGGTGCCCCGCGTCCGGGTGGTTCCGGCCAGGGCGGCCAGAGCCGCGGTGACCGCGGCGAGCGTCCCGGCGCCTCGCGTCCGGGTGGCGGCGCCCCGCGTCCCGGTGCCCGTCCGGCGGGTCCCCGTCCGGGCAACAACCCGTTCACCTCTGGTGGTTCCACCGGCATGGCGCGCCCCCAGGCGCCCCGTCCGGGCGGTGCCCCGCGTCCGGGCGGCCCCGGTGCCCCCGGCGGCGCACAGCGTCCGCAGGGCCAGGGCCAGGGCGGTCCCCGTCCGCAGGGTGCCGGCGGCGGTCCTCGTCCGCAGGCTCCGGGCGGCGCGCGTCCCACTCCCGGCGGCATGCCCCGTCCGCAGGGCGGCGGTCCGCGTCCCGGCGGCGGTCCCGGCGGTCCGCGTCCCAACCCCGGCATGATGCCGCAGCGTCCGGCTGCCGGTCCGCGTCCCGGTGGCGGTGGCCCCGGCGGCCGCGGTCCCGGAGGCGGCGGTCGTCCCGGTGGCGGCGGCGGTCGCCCGGGTGGCGGCGGCTTCGCGGGTCGTCCCGGTGGCGGCGGTGGCGGTTTCGCCGGCCGTCCCGGTGGTCCCGGTGGCGGCGGTGGCGGTTTCGCCGGCCGTCCCGGTGGCGGCGGTGGCCGTCCCGGCTTCGGCGGTCGTCCCGGCGGTCCCGGTGGCCGTGGTGGCACGCAGGGCGCCTTCGGCCGTCCCGGCGGTCCCGCGCGTCGTGGCCGCAAGTCGAAGCGGCAGCGCCGTCAGGAGTACGAGGCCATGCAGGCCCCGTCGGTCGGCGGTGTGATGCTGCCTCGCGGCAACGGCGAGACCGTTCGCCTGTCGCGCGGTGCCTCGCTCACCGACTTCGCGGAGAAGATCAACGCCAACCCGGCGTCGCTCGTCGCGGTCATGATGAACCTCGGCGAGATGGTCACGGCCACGCAGTCCGTCTCCGACGAGACGCTCCAGCTCCTCGCCGACGAGATGAACTACACGGTTCAGATCGTCAGCCCGGAGGAGGAGGACCGCGAGCTCCTCGAGTCCTTCGACATCGAGTTCGGCGAGGACGAGGGCGACGAGGAGGACCTGATGGTCCGCCCGCCGGTCGTCACCGTCATGGGTCACGTCGACCACGGTAAGACCCGGCTCCTCGACGCCATCCGCAAGACGAACGTCATCGCGGGTGAGGCCGGCGGCATCACCCAGCACATCGGTGCCTACCAGGTCGCGACCGAGGTCAACGACGAAGAGCGCAAGATCACCTTCATCGACACCCCGGGTCACGAGGCGTTCACCGCCATGCGTGCCCGTGGTGCGCGGTCGACGGACATCGCGATCCTGGTCGTCGCGGCCAACGACGGCGTCATGCCGCAGACGGTCGAGGCGCTCAACCACGCCAAGGCGGCCGACGTCCCGATCGTCGTCGCGGTCAACAAGATCGACGTCGAGGGTGCGGACCCGACCAAGGTGCGCGGTCAGCTGACCGAGTACGGCCTGGTGGCCGAGGAGTACGGCGGCGACACGATGTTCGTCGACATCTCCGCCAAGCAGGGTCTGAACATCGACTCCCTGCTGGAGGCCGTGGTCCTCACGGCCGATGCCTCGCTCGACCTGCGGGCCAACCCGAACCAGGACGCGCAGGGTATCGCGATCGAGTCCCGTCTCGACCGCGGCCGTGGTGCCGTGTCGACGGTCCTCGTCCAGCGCGGCACGCTGCGGGTCGGCGACACCATGGTGGTCGGCGACGCGTACGGCCGGGTCCGGGCGATGCACGACGACAACGGCAACCTCGTCACCGAGGCCGGCCCGTCGACGCCGGTGCAGGTCCTGGGCCTGACCAACGTCCCGGGTGCGGGCGACAACTTCCTCGTCGTCGACGAGGACCGTACGGCCCGTCAGATCGCGGAGAAGCGTGCGGCGCGCGAGCGCAACGCGGCCTTCGCGAAGCGCACGCGCCGTGTGTCGCTGGAGGACCTGGACAAGGTGCTGAAGGCCGGCGAGGTCCAGCAGCTGAACCTGATCATCAAGGGTGACGCTTCCGGTTCCGTCGAGGCACTCGAGTCCTCCCTGCTCCAGCTGGACGTCGGCGAAGAGGTCGACATCCGCGTCCTGCACCGCGGTGTCGGTGCGGTCACGGAGTCCGACATCGACCTGGCCATGGGCTCGGACGCCATCGTGATCGGCTTCAACGTGCGCGCCGCCGGGCGTGCGCAGCAGATGGCCGAGCGCGAGGGCGTGGACGTCCGGTACTACTCGGTCATCTACCAGGCGATCGAGGAGATCGAGGCGGCCCTCAAGGGCATGCTCAAGCCGGAGTACGAAGAGGTCGAGCTCGGTACGGCGGAGATCCGCGAGGTCTTCAAGTCGTCCAAGCTGGGCAACATCGCGGGTGTTCTCATCCGCTCCGGCGAGGTCAAGCGCAACACCAAGGCCCGCCTCATCCGCGACGGCAAGGTGGTCGCGGAGAACCTCAACATCGAGGGCCTGCGTCGCTTCAAGGACGACGTCACCGAGATCCGCGAAGGGTTCGAGGGCGGTATCAACCTCGGCAACTTCAACGACATCAAGGTCGACGACGTCATCGCGACGTACGAGATGCGCGAGAAGCCGCGGGTGTAACACCCCACGGCGCCTTGGTCGGCCGACGCGGCACCTGCCGCGTCGGCCGGCTGGCCGTTTGCCTCTCCTGCGGCGCTGAATCGACGCGCGCCCGCCCCGGGTGCGTGCGGAGCCGCGCGAGGGGTGCAGGGGACGCAGTCCCCGCTGGGGTCCGGGGCGGAGCCCCCGGGGGGCAGGGCCTCCTGGCCGACCGTGTCGGGCGGGTGGGCGGGCAAAGAAAACCCCGTCGAGCCACCGGCAGGTACGCGGTACCGTTCTTGATGTCCCTGCTCCGACCGCAGGGCCATCGATCCCGTACCGGCGGGTCATCCGGATACATACATGTACGTGGGGACGCTGTCCTTCGACCTGCTCCTCGGCGACGTACGGTCGTTGAAGGAGAAGCGCTCCGTCGTCCGCCCCATCGTCGCCGAGCTCCAGCGCAAGTACGCGGTGAGCGCGGCCGAGGTGGATCACATGGACCTCCACCGCAGGGCCGGCATCGGCCTCGCGCTGGTGTCCGGCGACGCGGGGCACCTGAGCGAGGTCCTCGACCGGTGCGAACGGCTGGTCGCCGCCCGCCCCGAGGTGGAGCTGCTGTCCGTCAGGCGGCGCTTCCACGGCGAAGACGACTGACGAACCGAGAACGACCCAGACAGGAAAGAACGGGAGACGGACCAGTGGCCGACAACGCGCGGGCCAAGAGGCTGGCGGACCTCATCCGGGAAGTGGTGGCCCAGAAGCTGCAACGCGGGATCAAGGACCCGCGGCTCGGCTCGCACGTCACCATCACGGACACGCGGGTCACGGGCGATCTGCGGGAGGCGACCGTCTTCTACACCGTATACGGGGACGACGAGGAGCGGAACGCGGCCGCGGCCGGACTGGAGAGCGCCAAGGGCATCCTGCGCTCCGAGGTCGGCCGGGCCGCCGGTGTGAAGTTCACGCCGACCCTGACCTTCGTCATGGACGCCCTTCCGGACACCGCCCGTGCCATCGAGGACCTCCTCGACAAGGCGCGCCAGTCCGACGAGAAGGTGCGCGAGGCGTCCGCGGGCGCGAAGTACGCCGGCGACGCCGACCCGTACCGCAAGCCGGACGAGGACGACGAGACGGACGACACCGCCGAATGACCCAGAAGCACACCACGCCCGACGGCCTCGTCATCGTCGACAAGCCGTCGGGCTTCACTTCGCACGACGTCGTCGCCAAGATGCGCGGCATCGCCAGAACGCGACGCGTCGGGCACGCCGGCACCCTCGACCCGATGGCGACGGGCGTCCTCGTCCTCGGCGTCGAGAAGGCCACCAAGCTCCTCGGCCACCTCGCGCTGACCGAGAAGGAGTACCTGGGCACCATCCGGCTCGGGCAGAACACCCTCACCGACGACGCCGAGGGGGACATCACCTCCTCCACGGACGCCTCCGAGGTCACCCGCGACGCCGTCGACGCCGGCGTCGCCAAGCTGACCGGCGACATCATGCAGGTGCCGTCCAAGGTCAGCGCCATCAAGATCAACGGCGTGCGGTCCTACAAGCGGGCCAGGGAGGGCGAGGAGTTCGACATCCCGGCCCGTCCCGTCACGGTCTCCTCCTTCGGCGTGTACGACGTCCGGGAGGCAGTCGCCGAGGACGGCACGGCCGTACTCGACCTGGTCGTCTCCGTCGTCTGCTCCTCCGGCACGTACATCCGGGCTCTGGCCCGCGACCTGGGCGCCGACCTCGGCGTCGGAGGGCATCTCACCGCCCTGCGCCGCACCCGCGTCGGCCCCTACAAGCTGGACGCGGCCCGCACCCTCGACCAGCTCCAGCAGGAGCTGACCGTGATGCCGGTCGCCGAGGCCGCCGCGGCCGCCTTCCGGCGCTGGGACGTCGACGCCCGGCGGGCCAAGCTGCTCACCAACGGCGTACGGCTGGAGATGCCCGAGACGTACGCGGGCTCCGGGCCCGTCGCCGTCTTCGATCCGGAGGGCCGCTTCCTCGCCCTCGTCGAGGAGCAGCGGGGCAAGGCCAAGAGTCTGGCCGTCTTCGGCTGACGGCACACAGGGACGGTCCGCCCGTGGAGCGGCGGCCACGGGGTACCTCCACTGCCGCCGCTCCACGGTCCCCCCTCGGTTCCCCCACCCCTAGGGTGTATCCAGCCGCCCCTCTCCGTTCACCCGTCCGTGCAGGCGCTCGGAGTGAACCGGGGGAGCGGAAGGGGGCGCTTTCGCCGAGCGATCTTTCCCGCTGATCATGTCGCCCCTACCGTCGAACACAAGGGCACGGGTGTACGGCGGGGAGGCTCGACGATGACGTCGCGGAACCGGTCCGGGGAGACACGAGACAGCGCACCAGGATCCCAGGACCGCCCCGGAGCAGCGGAGCAGGCGACCGAGGGAAGCGACGCCGGGACATCCGGCCCGGCCCTCGTCCGCATCCACGACCTCGCCGGCCGGCCCCGGGGCACCGGCTTCCTGGCCGACCACCACGGCACGCTCGTCACCAGCCACGAGGCGGTCGACGGCCTGCCCCGGCTCGTCCTGCGCGGGGCCGGGGACCGCCGCCGGGTCGTGTCCGCCGATGCGGTGACCCCGCTGCCCGCGCTCGACCTGGCGCTCGTACGGACCGAGGGCCTCGGTGTGCCGCCGCTGCCCGTCACCGTGCGGGGCGGGGCCGGGACGGGCACCTATGTGCGGATCGCCGCCGGCGGCTGGCGCGAGGCCAGGGTGCTGGGCCCGGCCGCCGTGACGTACACGGCCACGGACCGCCGCCACCGCCTCGACGGCGCGCTGGAGCTGGCGGTCGGCACGGCAGGGCGGGACGCGCTGCGACGCGGCGGAGGCGCGGCCGGCGGCCCGGTGCTCGACGCCGCGACCGGTGCCGTCGTCGGGGTGCTCGGCACCGCGCTCAGCTCCGACCACAGCGACGTCGGGTTCGCCGTACCGCTGCATCCCCGCGCCCCCGGAGCGGCGGGGACGCTCGCCGAGCTGCTCGCCGAGAACGCGGCGACGGTCCCCGCGTACGGCGCCGACCTCAACCTGGCCGGGGTGCTGGAGCTGACCGGCACCGCGGTGGGGCTGGACGGCCCGCCCGGCGGCCCGGGACGCCCGGAGCCGGTCGAACGGGCGGCTGTGGTGGCCGAGTTCGGCGCCTTCGCGGCAGGCCCGGCGGCCGTGCTCGGCCTCGTGGGGCCGCCCGGCAGCGGTCGTACGACGGAACTCGCGGCGCTCGCCGCGCGCCGCGCCCGCGACGGGCATCCCACGCTGTGGCTGCGCGGCTGCGAACTGCGGGGCGACGACGCCTCGGTGGCCGACGCGGCACGCCGGGCGCTGACCCGGGCCGCCCCTGCCGTGGCCGCGTCCCGGCCCCGTCACTTGCCGACCGACCTGGGCGACACCACGCCCGAGCGCCTCGCCGGACTCGCCGGCGCCCTCGGCAGGTCCCTGCTGCTGCTCCTAGACGGCCCGGAGGAGATGCCCCCCGCGCTGGCCCGCCGCCTGGCCGACTGGACGGACGGGACGGTGCGGTGGCTGCGGGAGACGGGTGTCCGGCTGATCGTGGCGTGCCGGGCGGAGTACTGGGAGGAGGCGGGGTTCCCGGCGGAGGTCCTGCACCGGCCGGCCGGTGCCGACGGCGAGCCCGCGCGTGTGCGCCTCGGCGATCTCACCGAGGACGAGGCCCGGGAGGCCCGCCGGCGCCATGGCATCCCGGAGAGCGCCCTCGTCCACACCGACGCCCGGCACCCTCTCACGCTGCGACTGCTCGCGGAGGTCCGGGCGGCGCTCGCCGGCGCACCCGACAGTCCAGCCAGCCCCGACGGCCCCGGCGCCACCGTCGACCGCGACGACGTCTTCGCGGCCTACCTGGACCTGATGTCCCTGCGCATCGCCCTGCGGCTGGCCGCCGGGAACGGCCTGAGCGGCAGGGCCGTACGCCGGCTGGCCGCCAAGGTCGCCGGGCAGGTGCACGAGGCGGCCCGGCGCGGCCTCGGACCCGGGCTGGGCGATCTGGACCGGGAGGCGTTCGAGGCGGTGTTCCCGTGGGGGCCCGCCCCGGCACGGCTCGGCGGCGGCACCGGCTGGGCGTCGGCCGTCCTCGCCGAGGGCCTGCTCGTGCCCGCCGGAGCCGGCTACCGCTTCGCCCACGAGGAGCTCGCCGACTGGCTCCAGGGCCTGCACCTCGACCTCGACGAGGCCCTGCACGTCCTAGGGGGTGTCCGCAAAGTCCCGCCTGCCCGGCGCCGGCCGGACGCGCAGCCCGACCCCGTCCCGCACCACCGCATCGGACCTGTCGTCCAGGCGCTGCTGTTCCTCGCCCGCCAGCACGGCACCGGCCACCTGGCGTCCCGGCTGGCGGACCTGGTGCACGCCCTGGACGCCGATCCGCGGTCCTGGTGGGCCGCCCGGCTGCTCGCCGGGACCCTGTCGGCCGTGCCCGAGGCGACGCCGTACACGGAGGTGCTGCGGCTGCTCGCCGACCGGATCGTGGCCTGGCGGCGGCAGGACAGGCCCGTGCCGGACGAGGTCGGGCCCGCGTTCTGGGCCTGCGTGCGGCTGCCCGAGGACGAGCGCTTCGCGCTGCTGAGGCGGCTGGTGCACGCCGACGGCCCGCCGTGCGAGGCCGGTCCCCGGTTTCTGGACACCGTCGCGCACCTGCTGGCCGCCGATCCCACCGCCGTACAGCCGCTGCTGGCCCGCTGGTTCGACGACGAGCAGCCGCTGCCCGCCACCCCGCACGCGACCGTGGCCACGGCCGCGCAGGCGCTGCTGCACACCCACCGACGCGGCGCCCTGGACGACTTGGCGGACGTGCTCGTCGACCGCGTGCACCGGAGGGCCGACGAACTGCTCGCCGTGCTGGCCGAGGAGGAACCCTCGGCGATGTGCCGGGCCGTCGACCGGTGGGCGCGCGACGAGTGCCCGGCGCGACGGAGTGCCGCCATGGCGCACGGCCTGCGGGTCGCGCCGCACGTGAGCGCCGGAGGCGACCGCGCCCTCCTGCGCTACGCGGCCCTCACGCTCCTCGCCGGCCCCGCCGACCGCGCCCTGCACGGCGGCGCACTCGCCCTCCTCGTCCAGGATCCGCGCACCCGGGACCTTTATCTCCCCAGGGCGCTGGAGCACTTCGCGGCGGGCGACCCGCACCTCCCGCCGGACGCGCCGGCCGCCGCCCTCCCCGCCCACCCCGAGCCGGTCCTCGGCGCCTTCGCGGCGCGGCTGGAGCGGCCGGACGCGGAGGAGGCGCTGCGGGCGCTCGCCGACGCCACCCCGCCCGGCCTGGCCCGTCGGGTCGCCGCGCTGGTGGGGCAGGCGGTACAGCGGCGGCCGGAACTCGCCGGGCACGTGGCCGCGTACGTGGACCAGCGGCTCGACCGGGGCCCCGCCGCCCGGGCCGTGCTCCTGCCGCTGGTCACCGGCCTGCTGGAGGCCGGCCCGGTACGGCTGCGGTGCGCCCTCGCCGCGGTCCTCGCCCCGCCCGGCGTCCCCGCCTCCCGCCCGCTGCGCCGCGAGCTGCGCGACGCGCTCCTGGCCCGCGAGCACGACACCGACGTCCTGGACGCGCTGCTGCACGCCGCCGCCCGGAACGGCGGTGACGACCTGCGCGACCTCGTCCGCCGCATCGGACTGCTCCTCGTGCGCACCCCGGAGGGTGCCTGCCGCTTCGACCGCGCCCTGGTCGACCTCGGCCGGCACGTGCCCGGCTTCGCCGCCCGCGTGGCCCGCTGGCTGGCCGCCGCGCCCGAGGAGTGGGCGGCGCTGGTCGGGCCGAGCTCCCACCGGACGATCGAGAACCTGGCGGGCGTACGCGTCCCCGTCTGACGGATCCCGCGCAGGCCGGAGTGACCGCGGTGTCGTGCGCCCGGTCACAGCCCCCATGCCGATGCGGGCCGCAGGCACCCGGCATGGCACCCTTAGACCTGCGTACGAGGCAACCACGAAACAACCACGGACACGGGTTCGACGAGCTTTCGACAAGGAGCAGGCACAGTGCAGCGCTGGCGTGGCTTGGAGGACATCCCCCAGGACTGGGGGCGCAGCGTCGTCACCATCGGCTCCTACGACGGAGTCCACCGCGGACACCAGCTGATCATCCGGCATGCCGTGAACCGCGCCCGGGAGCTGGGCGTGCCCGCCGTCGTCGTCACCTTCGACCCGCATCCCAGCGAGGTCGTCCGCCCCGGCAGCCACCCGCCGCTGCTCGCCCCGCACCACCGCCGCGCCGAACTGATGGCCGACCTGGGCGTGGACGCGGTGCTCATCCTGCCCTTCACGACCGAGTTCTCGAAGCTGTCCCCGGCCGACTTCGTCGTCAAGGTGCTCGTCGACAAGCTGCACGCCAAGGCGGTCGTCGAGGGCCCCAACTTCCGCTTCGGCCACAAGGCCGCCGGCAACGTGGAGTTCCTGGCCACGCAGGGCAAGACCTACGACTTCGAAGTCGAGGTCGTCGACCTGTACGTGACCGGCGAGGCGGGCGGCGGCGAGCCGTTCTCCTCGACGCTGACCCGGCGTCTGGTCGCCGAGGGCGACGTCCAGGGCGCGGCGGAGATCCTGGGCCGGCCGCACCGGGTGGAGGGCGTCGTCGTCCGGGGCGCCCAGCGCGGACGCGAACTCGGCTTCCCGACCGCCAACGTCGAGACGCTGCCGCACACGGCCATCCCGGCCGACGGTGTGTACGCCGGCTGGCTGCACACGCAGGGCGAGGCGATGCCGGCCGCGATCTCCGTCGGCACGAACCCGCAGTTCGAGGGGACCGAGCGCACGGTCGAGGCGTATGCCATCGACCGGGTCGGGCTGGACCTGTACGGGTTGCATGTCGCGGTCGACTTCTTGGCGTTCGTGCGGGGGCAGGCCAAGTTCGAGACGCTGGACGAGTTGTTGGAGCAGATGGGGCGGGACGTTCAGAAGTGCAGGGAGTTGGTGGCGGCCGAGGTCCCCTAAGGGCGCGCCACAACCGCCCAGTGACAAGCGACCTGGGATTCCCCGCCCCCGCTCAGTACCTCCAGGTCCTTGCCCCTGCACAGGTCCGCCACGCCCGCTTCTTCCGCCTCCCCGCTCGCGAGGATCTGGCAGCGGGCGTGGAAGCGGCAGCCGGAGGGTACGCGCGACGGGTCGGGGGGCTCGCCTGTGAGGACCACCGGGGCCCCGGGAGCCTCCGGCAGCACGGACAGAAGCGCCTGCGTGTAGGGATGCCGGGGTGCCGTCAGCACCTGCTCCACCGCGCCCGTCTCCACGATCCGGCCCAGATACATCACGGCGACCCGGTCGGCGATGTTCCAGGCCAGCCCCAGGTCGTGCGTGACGACCAGCGCGGACAGGCCCAGCTCGGTGCGCAGCCGCAGTAGCAGGGCGAGGATCTCGCCGCGCACGGAGGCGTCGAGGGACGCCACCGGCTCGTCGGCGACGAGGAGTTCGGGTTCCAGGACGAGGGCGCCCGCGATGACGACCCGCTGGCGCTGCCCGCCGGACAGTTCGTGCGGATAGCGCAGGAAGAAGCGCTCCGGGGGCCGCAGCCCGGCCCGGGACAGGGCCTCGGCGACCGCCGTTCGCTCGTCGCCGCCGTATCCGTGGATGCGCAGGCCCTCGGCGACCGCGTCGTACACCGTGTGCCGGGGGTTGAGCGAGCCGCTCGGGTCCTGGAGGACCAGCTGGACGCGCTTGCGGTACGCCTTGAGGGACCGGCCGGAGTACTCCAGCGGGCGGCCGTCGAACGTGACCCGGCCCGAGGTCGGCTGAACCAGGCCCAGCAGAGAGCGGGCCAGGGTCGTCTTGCCGCAGCCGGACTCGCCGACCAGCGCGACGATCTCGCCCGGCCGGATGTCCAGGTCGACCCCGTCCACCGCGCGGGCCCGGGGGCCGCCGTGCCGGCCGGGGAAGGTGACGTGCAGGTCCTGGGCGCTCAGCAGAGGCGCCGTGGTGACCTCGGGGGCCGTGGGGGATGTGGTCATGGCGTACTGGGCCTCGCTTCCTCCAGGGTGTCCGGGTCCTCGCGAGTCTCGCTTGGCTCCCGAGCCGACGGCCCGACCAGGACGCACGCCGCCCGGCGCTCCGGCCCCGCCTCGCGCAGCACCGGGTCCTCCTGCGGGCAGGACTCCAGCGCCACCGGGCACCGCGGATGGAACGTACAGCCGGACGGCAGCGCCGCCGGGTCGGGCGGGTCGCCCGCCAGCCCCTGCGGAGCGAACCGGGACGACGGGTCGCCGATGCGCGGGAACGCGGCCGACAGGGCCCTGGCGTACGGGTGCCGGGCGTCCTCGTACACCTGCCGGGCCGGGCCCTCCTCGACCACCCGGCCCGCGTACATCACCGCGAGCCGGTCGCAGGTGTCGGCGAGGACCGCCAGATCGTGGCTGATCATGATCAGGCCCAGGTCCTGGTCCGCGACGAGCTGCTCGATGAGCCGGAGGATCTGTGCCTGGATCATCACGTCGAGCGCGGTGGTCGGCTCGTCGGCGATGATCAGCCGCGGGTCGCAGGCCAGAGCCATGGCGATCATGACGCGCTGGCGCTGCCCGCCGGACAGCTCGTGCGGGTAGGCGTCCGCCCGGGCGGCGGGCAGACCGACGTGCTCCAGCAGCTCCCCGGTCTTCTTCTTCGCCCCGGCCGGGGTCGCCTTCTTGTGCAGCAGGATCGGCTCGGCGATCTGGTCGCCGATGCGGTGCACGGCGTTCAGGGAGTGCATCGCCCCCTGGAACACGACCGAGGCCCCGGCCCAGCGGACCGCCCGGACCCGGCCCCACTTCATCGTCAGCACGTCCTCGCCGTCCAGCAGGACCTCACCCGTGATGCGGGTCCCGGCGGGCAGCAGCCGCAGCAGGGCCAGCGCCAGCGTGGACTTGCCGCAGCCGGACTCCCCGGCGAGGCCGAGCTTCTGCCCGGCGTCCAGGCACAGGTCCACGCCGCGCACGGCGGCCGCCCCGCCCGGGTACGTCACCGACAGGTCCCTGACGTCGAGCAGCGTCACCGCGACACCCCCAGCCTGGGGTTGAGGACGGACTCCACGGCCCGCCCGCACAGCGTGAACGCCAGCGCCACCACGGCGATGGCGATGCCCGGCGGCACCAGGTACCACCAGTCCCCGGCGCTGACCGCGCCCGCCTCGCGCGCGTCCTGGAGCAGCCCGCCCCACGACACGACCGTCGGGTCGCCGAGGCCGAGGAAGGCGAGGGTCGCCTCGGCGAGGATGGCCGAGGAGATGATCAGGGTCGTCTGCGCCAGCACCAGCGGCATCACATTGGGCAGGACGTGCCTCGACATGGTGTGCCAGTGGCCGCCGCCGAGCGCCCTCGCCCGCTCGATGTACGGCCGGGTCTCCACGGCGAGGGTCTGCGCGCGCACCAACCGGGCCGTGGTCGGCCAGGTGGTGACGCCGATCGCCACGACGGTCGTGGTCAGCGAGCGGGACATCACGGTCGCCAGGGCGATCGCCAGCACCAGCGTCGGCATGACCAGGAACCAGTCGGTGATCCGCATCATCACCGTCGCGTACCAGCCCTTGAAGTGGCCCGCCGTGACCCCGATCAGGGTGCCGATGGCCACCGACAGCACGGCCGCGAGCAGCCCGACCAGCAGTGACACCCGCGAGCCCCAGACCACCAGGCCCAGCAGGTCCCGCCCGAACTGGTCCGTGCCGAGCGGGAACTCCACACTCGGGCTCTGCATCGGACGCCCCGGCGCGTCGGTCACACTGCTCACGTCGGAGCCGACGAACAGCGGCGCGAACAGCGCCAGCAGCGCGCACAGGGCGAGCGCGGTCAGGCCGTACAGCCCCGCCCGCTCGGCGCGGTACTGCCGCCAGAAGCGCGCGACGGAGGCCCGGCGCCGTTGCCGGGCGAGGGCGCGCGGGCCCAGGCCCGTGCCGGTCGTCGTCGTCATCGGGCCACCCGGGGGTCGAGCAGGGGATAGACCAGGTCGGCGAGGGTGTTCATCACGATCACCGCGGCGGCGAACACGAAGAACAGTCCCTGCACCAGCGGCAGGTCGGGCACGCTCAGCGCCTGGTAGAACAGCCCGCCGAGCCCCGGCCAGGAGAACACCGTCTCCACCAGGATCACGCCCGCGACCGTCCGGCCGAGGTTGATGAAGATCAGCGTGACGGTCGGCAGCAGCGCGTTGGGCACGGCGTGCCGGCGCCGCACCAGGTCGTCCCGCAGCCCCTTGGCCCGCGCGGTCGTCAGATAGTCGCTGCCCATCTCGTCCAGCAGCGCCGACCGGGTGACCAGCAGCGTCTGCCCGTACTCCACGGCCACCAGCGTCACCACCGGCAACACCAGATGGTGCGCCACGTCGACGACGTACGCGAAGCCCTCCTTGCCGCCCGACTCCATGCCGCCGGTGGGGAACATGCCCGGGACCGGGCCGATGCCCACCGCCAGCACGATGATCAGCAGCAGCCCGAGCCAGAACGACGGGATGGAGTACAGCGTCAGCGCGAGACCGGTGTTGACCCGGTCGCCCAGCTTGCCGTGCCGCCATGCCGAGCGCGTGCCGAGGAAGATGCCCAGCGAGGTGTAGAGGACGAAGGCGGTCCCGGTCAGCAGCAGGGTGTTCGGCAGCGCCTCGGTGATCTTGTCGACGACGGGCGCCCGGAACTGGTACGACGTCCCGAAGTCGCCGGTGAGCGCCTTGCCGCAGTAGTCCGTGAACTGCCGCCACAGCG
Source organism: Streptomyces africanus (assembly GCF_030816955.1). NCBI lineage: Bacteria > Bacillati > Actinomycetota > Actinomycetes > Kitasatosporales > Streptomycetaceae > Streptomyces > Streptomyces africanus. The sequence goes on from NZ_JAUSYP010000001.1 coordinate 6,380,750, forward strand.
GCAGGTCGAGCCCGAACTCCTCGCGATAGGCGGCCAGCTGCTCGGCCGAGACCTGACGGCCGCCCGTCATGGTCTTCACCGGGTCGCCGGGGATCAGCCGGAAGAGGAAGAAGCTGGTCACGAGCACGGCCAGCAGCGAGACGGCCGCGCCCGCCACCTTGCCCGCGAGGTACCGCGGGTACGCCGAGCTCTTGTGTACCCGCGGCCCGGCCGCCGTGTGCTTGTCCTCGACCAGCGCGGGTGTCGCGTCAGCGGTCATGAGTGTCCCGTCGCCCGCTCTACTCGCGGTCCTCGGCGGTGGAGCGCCGCCGCATCGCCGCGAAGACGCCGAGCCCGGCGAGGACCACGACAGCTCCGACGATCCCGGCCACGACCCCCGTCGACGACGCGTTGTCCGAGGAGCCGCTCGACTCCGCCGGGACCGCCGACCACCAGCTCCAGTAGCCGTCCTGGCCGTAGATGTTCCCCGCCTTCGCCGGCATGGTCGTGATGGACTTGATCTGGTCCGTCCGGTAGGCCTCGACCGCGTTCGGATACGCCATGACGTTCATGTACCCGAGGTCGTACAGCCGCGACTCCATCTGCTGGACGATGTCCGCCCGTTTGGCGGGGTCGTACTCGGCGAGCTGCCGGGCGTAGAGCTCGTCGTACTTCTTGTCGCAGATGAAGTTGTCGGTCGCGCCCGTCTCCTGCGGGGTCGCCGGGAGCGCGCCGCAGGTGTGGATGGACAGCACGAAGTCCGGGTCCGGGTTGACCGACCAGCCGTCGAAGGCCAGGTCGTACTTGCCGGCGAGCCAGGGGTCGGTCACGTTGTCCAGGCAGTTGAGCTGGACGCCGATGCCGAGCTCGCCCCACCACTCCTGGAGGTACTTGCCGACCGCCTTGTCGTTCGGGTCGGTGGCGTGGCACAGGACGCGGTAGGTGATCGGCTTGCCGTCCTTGCCGACGCGCTTGCCGTCGCCGTTCTTCTTGTAACCCGCCCGGTCGAGCATCCGGGCCGCCTCGGCCGGGTCGTACGTCAGCTTCTGGCTGCCGGACGGCTTCCAGAAGTACTGCGAGAAGCGCGGCGGGATGTAGCCCTCGCCCTCGACGGCGTGCCCCTGGAACACCTTGTCGATGACGGCCCTGCGGTCGACGGCCTTGAACAGCGCGTTGCGCACCCGCTGGTCCAGCAGGGACGGGTGGCCGTCGCCGAACTTCTTGCCGTTCTTGGCCTTCGCGCCCGGGTTGGTGGCGAGGGCGTAGAAACGGCGGCCGGGGGCGTCGTTGACCTTGATGTTCTCCGCGCCCTCCAGGGATGCCGCCTGAGCGGGCGTCAGGGACGGCGACCCGGCGACGAACGACACCTCGCCCTTGCGCAGCGCCGACACCGCCGCGTCCTGGTCCTTGTAGTAGCGGAAGACCAACTCGTCGAACTTCGGCGCCCCGCGCCAGAAGCTCTTGCTGGCCTTGAGCCGGACGTAGCTGTCGGCCTTGTACCCGGTCAGCACGAACGGCCCGTTGCCCACCACCGGGAAGCTCTTGTCGTTGTTGAACTCGGAGAAGTCCGAGACCTTCTCCCACACGTGCTTCGGCACGATCGGCACATCGAGCGCGGTCATCGTGGCCTGCGGCTTCTTCAGCTCGATGACCAGCTTGGTCGGACTGGGCGCCGTCACCTTCCGGAAGTTGCCGACGTAGCTGCCGTTCGCGGTGGCCGCGCCCGAGTCGGTCATCATCTTGTTGAACGTCCACGCCGCGTCCTCGGCGGTGGCCTGCTCGCCGTCCGACCACTTGGAGTTGGAGCGGATCGTGTACGTCCAGGTCAGCTTGTCGGGCGACGGCTCCCACTTGGTGGCCAGGCCCGGGATGGCGTGGTTGTCCTTGGGGTCGTAGTTCGTCAGGTACTCGTACATGAGCCGGTGGATGCTCGTGCTGAGCAGCCGGACCGCCAGGAACGGGCTGAGCGAGTCCACGCTCTGCGCCACCGCGACGGTCAGCACCTTCTTGCCGTCGTCGGCCGCCCGGGCCTGCCGGGGCGCCGGGTCGAGCGGGGTCGCGAGACCGGCGGTGAGGGTGAGCGCGGCCGCCCCGGCCACGGCGACGAGCCTGAGGCCGCGCGGGAGGCTGCGTGTCTGATCTTTCGTGCCCATGGTCGGACCTCGCGTCATCGCTCGGACGGGAAGGACGGGTTGATCAGCTGTCAGTGGATGCTGAGTGTGTATCAGCGGCCGTCTCCACCCGTCAACGGCGCGTTCACCCCTTGTGGCCTGCGGAAATAACGAATTGGCGAGCTTTTCACGGCCATTGGTCGAGACCACTGACGCGCCCCTGGCCAGGGCCTGGCAACGGATTTCGCCCTTGACGGCCCCGGAACGCACGGCGGCCCGCGCCGAGTCGGAACGGCGCGGGCCGGAAAGGGGACCGGCCCCTCGAAAGGGGCCGATCGGGTGAGGCGATTACTGCGTCGGGGGCGGGGGCGGCGGCGTCTGCCCCTGCCCGTCGGGCTGCCCGGGGTGGCCGGGCTGCCCCGGCTGCGGGTAGCCGTAGCCCGGCTGCGGAGGGGCGGCCGGGGGCTGCCCGGGCTGGGGCTGCTGGGGGTACGGCTGTCCCGGCTGCGGGTACGGCTGGCCGGCCGCCTGCGGATACGGCTGCTGCCCCGGCTGGGGGTAGGGCTGGCCGGGCTGGGGGTACGGCTGTCCCGGCTGCTGGGGCTGCTGCGGGTACGGGCCCGGCTGCTGCTGTCCGGGGTACGGAGGCTGGCCGGGGACGGGCTGGCCCGGGACCTGCTGGCCGGGCAGCGGCGGGGCGGCCACCGGCGGCGGGTTGCCGTCGGAGGTCCACAGGCCGTGCGCCTGCTGGTGGCGGGTGAAGTCCTCGGCGACCATCGCCGCGAGGTTGAAGTACGCCTCCCGCACCTTGGGCCGCATCATGTCGAGGTCGACCTCGGCACCGGCGGCGAGATGCTCGTCGAACGGCACGACGATGACGCCCCGGCAGCGCGTCTCGAAGTGCGACACGATGTCCTCGACCTTGATCATCTTGCCGGTCTCGCGCACACCCGAGATGACGGTGATGGACCGCGACACGAGGTCGGCGTACCCGTGCGCCGACAGCCAGTCCAGCGTCGTACTCGCACTGCTCGCACCGTCCACCGACGGCGTCGAGATGATGATGAGCTGGTCGGCGAGGTCCAGCACCCCGCGCATGGCGCTGTAGAGCAGACCGGTACCGGAGTCGGTGAGGATCACCGGGTACTGCTTGCCCAGCACGTCGATCGCGCGCCGGTAGTCCTCGTCGTTGAACGTCGTGGACACGGCCGGGTCGACGTCGTTGGCGATGATCTCCAGGCCGGACGGCGCCTGGGACGTGAACCGCCGGATGTCCATGTACGAGTTGAGGTACGGGATCGCCTGGACGAGGTCACGGATGGTGGCCCCGGTCTCGCGCCGCACGCGACGCCCCAGGGTTCCCGCGTCCGGGTTGGCGTCGATCGCGAGGATCTTGTCCTGCCGCTCCGTGGCGAGCGTGGAGCCGAGCGCGGTGGTCGTGGTGGTCTTGCCGACACCGCCCTTGAGGCTGATCACGGCGATCCGGTAGCAGGAGAGCACGGGCGTGCGGATCAGCTCCAGCTTCCGCTGCCGCTCGGCCTCCTCCTTCTTCCCACCGATCTTGAACCGCCCGCCACCGGCCGCCGGACGGCTGCTCTTCGCCTTCTGCTTCTTGCTGTTGAGCAGCCGGTCGGACGACAGCTCCACGGCAGCGGTGTAACCGAGCGGCGCGGCACCCGGGTTGGTCGGCTGCCGCTGGTCGTGCTGCATGGGCTGCGGCCAGGCGGCCCCGGTCCGCGGATCCACGGGCCCCTCGGGCTGCGGTTGCGCCTGCGACGGCACACCGGGGTGGGGCTGCTGCGCGGCCGGGCCCTGGGCGCCCGGGTGGGGGAAGCCGTAGGCGCCCTGCGGGTTGGGCGCGCCAGGGGCGGGAGCGCCGGGGTGCGGGAACCCGTAGCCGTCCGGCGCGTGGGGCGCGGGGGCGGGCGGGGTGTTGGGCTGCTGGGCGGGGGGTTGTGCGGCCGGCTGCTGCTGTGCGGCCGGAGGCTGGGCAGGAGCGCCGGGGTGGGGGAAGCCGTAGCCGCCTTGGGCGTTGGGCCCGGGCTGCGGGAATCCGTAGCCGCTTTGGGGGTTCGGGGTGGGGGTGGGCGGGGTGTTGGGCTGCTGGGCTGGCGGCTGTGGTGCGGCCGGGGGCTGGGTGGGGGTGCCGGGGTGGGGGAAGCCGTAGCCGTCCGGCGCGTGGGGCGCGGGGTTGGGCGGGGTGTTGGGCTGCTGGGCCGGCGGCTGTTGTGCGGCCGGGGGCTGGGCGGGGGTGCCGGGGTGCGGGAATCCGTAGCCACCCTGGGCGTCGGGTGCGGCCGGGGTCGGAGTACCCGGCTGCGGGAAGCCGTAGGCGCCGGGCTGCGGCGCGGGTTGGGCGGGCGGCTGGTCCGGCGGCGTCGCCGGTGCGGCCGGCGAGTTCCAGGCGGCGGGCGCGGGCTGCGGCGCCTGCGGCTGGAACGGCGGCTGCCCCTGCGCGGGAGCGTTCGGGTCCGTGGGCTGCGCCTGAGGCTGGTGCTGCGGCTGCGCGGGCCACTGGCTGGCCGGCGTCGGGGCGGCCGGCTGATACGACGGCGGCAGCGGCGGCATGGCCTGCGGTGCCGGGGGAGTCCAGGCGGGCTGGGCGTCGGCCGTACCCGGCACGGCGGCGCCCTGCGGAACGCCGTCCTCGGGAGCGGCGTCCTCGGCAGCGGCGTCGGCGGGCGGGGCGTCGGCGGGGTGTGCATCGGCCGGCTCGGGAGCAGCAGGGACCTCGTCCCCAGGCGCTGCGTCGGCCGGGTCCTCGTCGGCAGGCACTGCATCCGCAGGCACGGAGTCCTCAGGCTCGGCATCCTGCGGCACGGCCTCGTCCGTCTCCGCCTCCGGCGTCGCCTCCTCCGAAGCCGCTTCCTCCGAAGCGGCTTCCTCCGAAGTCGCTTCCTCCGAAGTCGCTTCCTGAGAGGTCGCGTCCTCGGGAGCCTCCTCCGGTGCGGTCACCGCAGCGTCCACGTCCCCGCTGTCGGCGTCGTCGGAAGCAGCACCCTCCGCCCCGGGCGCGTCAGCCGCATCGACCGCGACGGCCGTGTCAGAGGAGACGTCCTCATCGGCCTGGGCGTCGGCGTCGGCGCCGCTGGGAGTGTCCTCGACGTCACCGCCGGACTCGTCCCCGCCCTCGCCCTCGTCCTGGTGGTCGTCGGCCGACTCCAGCCGCGCCTCGACCTCGGCGGCACGCTCCTCGATCTCCCGCTTCAGGGCGACGGCGGAGAACCGCATCGTGGCACCGCTCTCCAGGTCACCGTTCTCCGGCTCGGCGTCCTCGGAAGCCGGAGTGGCCGGAGCGGCAGGAGCCGCCGAAGCCTCGGGAGTGGCCGGAGCAGCCGGAGGCTCCGACGGAGCGGCCGGCGCCCACTGCGCCTGATACCCGCCGACGGGGATGTTCGGCACGGCCGTAGGAGAGGCCGGATCCGCCGCAGACGCCTCGGCCCGCCCCTGCGGCTGCGGCGCCGGCGACTGCGGCGCCGGCGACTGCGCTCCCTGCGGCTCGAACCCCACCGGAAGCCGGGGCACGGCAGCCGGCCCTCCGGCGGACGGCCCCCCGCTAGCAGGCGCGGGCGGCGTGAAGGGCGTACCCGGCCCGGGCGCGGGAGGAGAGGGAGGAGCGGGAGGCGTGAACGGAGCGCCCGGAGCAGGCGGCGGCGCAGGCGGCGTGAAAGGCGCCCCTGGAGCCGGAGAAGGCGCTGGAGAGGGAGCCGGTGCCGGAGCCGAGCCGGCGGCCTGCCCCTGTCCCTGCCCGTGTCCTTGCCCCTGCCTCGGAATGGACGACGCCGCACCGGAAGGATTGGCATGCGGCGGCGGAGTGAGCCCCGGCAGCGGCGGAACCGGCCCGCTCGGTCCACCGGAACCCCCACGCGCCCCGGAAGCACTGGAGTCCTCGGACGCACCCGCCCCCTGCCCCGAACCGGAGCTCCCCGAGGCGTTCTGCGTGTACCAGGCCGGCGGCGCGTAGTCGATGGTGAACTCGCCCGTCACCTCTGCCGCGGACTCCGCGTCGGGCTGGTCATCGCCGGGTGTCGCCCAGCCCCCGCGGTTCCCGTCCCGATCGCTGCTCACAGTGTTCCTCCTGGTTGGTCGAGCACCCTCATGCCGTGCTGGGGCGACCCTTGCTTGTCGTCCGACGTCGTACGAAGTCGTTCTGAGGCGTAAGAAGGGTCGTCCGAGGTCGTCCGAATCCAGGCTCCCCCGCTCTCCCCCTGGGACGCCCACGCCTACTCACGGGTTCTGACGTCGCGCCCCGTCCCAGCCTAATCACCACAAGCGCCACCTCGGCAGGCCCGTCCACCCCCGAGCACCTGTCCGCCGCGTCACAACCTGCCCAGAAGCTGCCCGGAAGTGACGTACACAGCACACACTTTGGTGAACAATCAGGGCGATAAAGGTGAAGAACCGCGAACCACCTTGCCGCGACCACACACGAAGAAAGCGCGACGAGGGACGGCCGGCCACCGGCCCGCCACGCCCCTCGTCGCGCTCCGCGGAAGCTACCGCGCCTCGCGGAAACTACCGCGCCTCTGCGACTACTGCCCGGACTCCGCCGGCGAGCCCCCGTCGTGCGACCGCGGCTCCAGATCGAACTCCCCGTCCCGCGCTCCCAGCACGAACGCCCGCCACTCCGCCTCGGTGTAGCGCAGCACCGTCTCCGGGTCGAGCGAGGACCGCATCGCCACCGCCCCCTCGGGCAGGTAGGCGATCTCGACCCGCTCCTCCTGCTCCTCGGTGCCCGGCGCGCAGTGCCATTCGACACCGGAGATGTCGAGGGCGTAGAGCTCGTCCCGCTCCCGCTCCTTGCGTGCCTTGATCTCCTCAGCCGTCTCCGCCATGCCGCAGCGACCCCTTCCCGACGTACCGGTTCCGAACGTCCGGATGCCGTACGAACGATCCGAACCCGCTCACCCTAGTGGCGCCGGCCGCCCCGTCCGGCAGGATCGGGGACCGGCGCAAAGACGCCCCTGGCCGCCTGGTACGCTGGTCGACGGCCGTTTGTGTACGCACCCCCGGAGCGAGCTCTCGCCCTGGAGGCCGCGCCCAGCGGATCCCCGCCTTCCGAGTCAAGGAAGCTCCCCCGAGAAGCAGACCGGGGGCACTCGGTGGCCCTTCACAGACCATGAGGAGTACGCGTGTCGCTCGACGCCGCTACGAAGAAGCAGATCATGTCCGAGTTCGGTACCAAGGAGGGCGACACCGGCTCCCCCGAGGTCCAGGTCGCTCTGCTGTCGCGTCGGATCTCCGACCTGACCGAGCACCTCAAGACCCACAAGCACGACCACCACTCGCGCCGTGGCCTGCTGATCCTCGTCGGTCAGCGCCGCCGGCTGCTGCAGTACCTGGCGAAGAAGGACATCCAGCGCTTCCGTGCGCTGGTCGACCGCCTCGGCATCCGCCGCGGTGCGGCGGGCGCCAAGTAAGACGCCGTGAAGGGAGCGGTTCCCGGCAGGAAAGGGGACCGCTCCCTTTGCTGTACGTGCGGAGTGTCACCGCTGCTTTGTAGTGTGGTAGCACAACGCAATACGGACGACACCGCACGACAAGAAGAAGAGGAGAAGCGCGCCTAGCCGCCGCCGGTCCTCGGTAGTGGCCCCCGGGGGGAAGCGAGCCCCGGGTGCTTCGATCGAAGACCGGCCCGCACCGCACGGAGCGCTTCTCCGCCACCGTCCCCCTGCCACACGGGCAGCGAGGGACGAAAGACGACAAAGTAACGGAGAAAACGCTAGTGGAGAACGAGACCCACTACGCCGAGGCCGTCATCGACAACGGCACCTTCGGCACCCGCACCATCCGCTTCGAGACGGGCCGCCTGGCCAAGCAGGCCGCCGGCTCCGCCGTGGCGTACCTGGACGACGACACCATGGTGCTGTCGGCCACCACCGCCTCCAAGAACCCCAAGGACCAGCTCGACTTCTTCCCGCTCACGGTGGACGTCGAGGAGCGGATGTACGCCGCCGGCAAGATCCCCGGCAGCTTCTTCCGCCGTGAGGGCCGCCCCTCCGAGGACGCGATCCTCACCTGCCGCCTGATCGACCGCCCGCTGCGCCCGTCCTTCAAGAAGGGCCTGCGCAACGAGATCCAGGTCGTCGCCACGATCATGGCGCTCAACCCCGACCACCTGTACGACGTCGTGGCGATCAACGCCGCCTCCGCGTCCACGCAGCTGGCCGGCCTGCCCTTCTCCGGCCCGATCGGCGGCGTCCGCGTCGCACTGATCAACGGCCAGTGGGTGGCCTTCCCGACGCACACCGAGCTCGAGGACGCCGTCTTCGACATGGTCGTCGCGGGCCGCGTCCTGGAGGACGGCGACGTCGCGATCATGATGGTCGAGGCCGAGGCCACCGAGAAGACCATTCAGCTGGTCAAGGGCGGTGCCGAGGCGCCGACCGAGGAGGTCGTCGCCGCCGGTCTGGAAGCCGCGAAGCCCTTCATCAAGGTCCTGTGCAAGGCCCAGTCGGACCTCGCCTCCAAGGCCGCCAAGCCGACCGGCGAGTTCCCGATCTTCCTGGACTACCAGGACGACGTCCTCGAGGCGCTCACCGCCGCCGTCAAGCCGGAGCTCGCCCAGGCGCTCACCATCGCCGGCAAGCAGGAGCGCGAGGCCGAGCTGGACCGCGTCAAGCAGCTCGCCGCCGAGAAGCTCCTGCCGGAGTTCGAGGGCCGCGAGAAGGAGATCTCCGCCGCGTACCGCTCGCTGACCAAGACCCTGGTCCGGGAGCGCGTCATCAAGGAGAAGAAGCGCATCGACGGCCGCGGTGTCACCGACATCCGCACGCTGGCCGCCGAGGTCGAGGCGATCCCGCGGGTCCACGGCTCCGCGGTGTTCGAGCGTGGCGAGACCCAGATCCTGGGCGTCACCACCCTGAACATGCTCCGCATGGAGCAGCAGCTGGACACGCTGTCGCCGGTGACCCGCAAGCGCTACATGCACAACTACAACTTCCCGCCGTACTCCACCGGCGAGACCGGCCGCGTCGGCTCCCCCAAGCGCCGCGAGATCGGTCACGGCGCCCTCGCCGAGCGCGCCCTGATCCCGGTCCTGCCGACGCGCGAGGAGTTCCCCTACGCGATCCGCCAGGTCTCCGAGGCGCTCAGCTCGAACGGCTCGACCTCCATGGGCTCGGTCTGCGCCTCCACCATGTCGCTGCTGAACGCCGGTGTGCCGCTGAAGGCCCCCGTCGCCGGTATCGCCATGGGCCTGATCTCCCAGGAGATCGAGGGCGAGACGCACTACGTCACCCTCACCGACATCCTCGGTGCGGAGGACGCCTTCGGTGACATGGACTTCAAGGTCGCCGGCACCAAGGAGTTCGTGACCGCCCTCCAGCTCGACACCAAGCTGGACGGCATCCCCGCCTCCGTCCTGGCCGCCGCCCTCAAGCAGGCCCGTGACGCCCGCCTCCACATCCTCGACGTGATGATGGAAGCGATCGACACGCCGGACGAGATGTCCCCGAACGCCCCGCGGATCATCACCGTCAAGATCCCCGTGGACAAGATCGGCGAGGTCATCGGCCCCAAGGGCAAGATGATCAACCAGATCCAGGAGGACACGGGCGCCGACATCACGATCGAGGACGACGGCACGATCTACATCGGCGCCGTCGACGGCCCGTCCGCCGAGGCCGCCCGTACGACAATCAACGGCATCGCCAACCCGACGATGCCCGAGGTCGGCGAGCGCTACCTGGGTACGGTCGTGAAGACGACCACCTTCGGCGCCTTCGTGTCGCTGCTCCCGGGCAAGGACGGTCTGCTGCACATCTCGCAGATCCGCAAGCTCGCCGGCGGCAAGCGCGTGGAGAACGTCGAGGACGTCCTCGGCGTCGGCGCGAAGGTCCAGGTGGAGATCGCCGAGATCGACTCGCGCGGCAAGCTCTCCCTCATCCCCGTGATCGAGGGCGAAGGCGACGACGACAAGAAGGACGACACCGACCAGTGACGTCGACCAGCTCGACGGCGACGGCCCGCACCTCCTCGGAGGCGCGGGCCGTCGCCCGTACCCAAACCCTGATCAAGGGCACCAACGGCATCGGCGTCGTCCGCAAGACCACCCTCCCCGGTGGCCTGCGCATCGTCACCGAGACCCTCCCCTCGGTCCGCTCGGCCACCTTCGGCATCTGGGCCCACGTCGGCTCCCGTGACGAGACGCCCGCGCTCAACGGCGCCACGCACTACCTGGAGCACCTGCTCTTCAAGGGCACGAGCCGCAGGTCCGCCCTGGACATCTCCTCCGCGATCGACGCGGTCGGCGGCGAGATGAACGCGTTCACGGCGAAGGAGTACACGTGCTACTACGCGCGCGTGCTCGACACCGACCTGCCGCTCGCCATCGACGTCGTCAGCGACATGCTGACCGGCTCGCTCATCCTCGAAGAGGACGTCGACATCGAGCGCGGCGCCATCCTCGAAGAGATCGCCATGACCGAGGACGACCCGGGCGACTGCGTGCACGACCTGTTCGCGCACACCATGTTCGGCGACAACCCCCTCGGCCGCCCGGTCCTCGGCACGGTCGCCACGGTCAACTCCCTCACCGCCGACCGCATCCGCCGCTTCTACAAGAAGCACTACGACCCGACCCACCTCGTGGTCGCGTGCGCCGGCAACATCGACCACTCCAAGGTCGTACGCCAGGTCCGCGCCGCCTTCGAGAAGGCCGGTGCCTTCAAGGAACCCGTCGCCGAGCCCGTCGCCCCGCGCAGCGGCCGGCGTGCCCTGCGCACCGCCGGCCGGGTCGAGCTGATCGACCGCAAGACCGAGCAGGCCCATGTCGTGCTCGGCATGCCGGGCCTGTCGCGCACGGACGAGCGCCGCTGGGCTCTGGGTGTGCTGAACACCGCCCTCGGCGGCGGCATGTCGTCCCGCCTCTTCCAGGAGGTCCGCGAGAAGCGCGGCCTGGCCTACAGCGTGTACTCGTACACCTCGGGCTTCGCCGACTGCGGCCTGTTCGGCGTGTACGCGGGGTGCAGGCCGTCGCAGGTGCACGATGTGCTGAAGATCTGCCGCGACGAACTCGACCACGTCGCCGAGCACGGCCTCTCGGACGACGAGATCGGGCGCGCGATCGGCCAGCTCCAGGGCTCCACGGTCCTCGGCCTGGAGGACACCGGCGCGCTGATGAACCGTATCGGCAAGAGTGAGCTGTGCTGGGGCGAGCAGATGTCCGTCGACGACATGCTGGCGCGGATAGCCTCGGTCACCCCGGACGACGTCCGCTCGGTCGCCCGCGAGATCCTGGGACGGCGGCCCTCCCTGTCGGTCATCGGCCCGCTGAAGGACAAACAGGCGACCCGCCTGCACGACGCCGTCGCCTGACAACCCCTGGTGAAGGAAGCACAAGAGATGAGCAAGCTGCGCGTGGCGGTCCTCGGCGCCAAGGGCCGGATCGGCTCGGAAGCGGTCCGGGCCGTCGAGGCCGCCGAGGACATGGAACTGGTCGCCGCGCTGAGCCGCGGCGACAAGCTGGAGACGCTGGCCGAGACCGGCGCCCAGGTCGCCGTCGAACTGACCACGCCCGACTCGGTCATGGCCAACCTCGACTACTGCGTACGCCACGGCATCCACGCGGTCGTCGGCACCACCGGCTGGACCGACGAACGCCTCGCGCAGCTGAAGGGCTGGCTGGAGCAGTCCCCGGAGACGGGCGTGCTCATCGCGCCGAACTTCTCCATCGGGGCCGTCCTGACCATGAAGTTCGCGCAGATCGCCGCCCCGTACTTCGAGTCCGTCGAGGTCGTCGAGCTGCACCACCCGAACAAGGTGGACGCCCCCTCCGGCACCGCCACGCGCACCGCCCAGCTCATCGCCGAGGCCCGCCGCACCGCCGGCTCGGCCCCGGCCCCGGACGCCACGGCCACCGCCCTGGACGGTGCCCGCGGCGCCGACGTCGACGGAGTGCCGGTGCACGCCGTCCGGTTGCGCGGCCTGCTCGCCCACCAGGAGGTCCTGCTCGGTGCCGAGGGGGAGACCCTGACGGTCCGGCACGACTCGCTGCACCACAGCAGCTTCATGCCGGGCATCCTGCTCGGCGCCCGCCGTGTGGGGAGCGTCCCGGGCCTGACCTTCGGCCTGGAACACTTCCTGGACCTGAGCTGAGTCCCTGACCGTCATGCGCGCGAAGCTCACCTACGCCCTCACGGCCGCCGTCCTGGTCGTCTACTTCGTCCTGGTCGGCAGCCGCGGCGTCCTGCTCATCGAGACCGGCACGCCCCTCACCGTCACCTTCGGGGTCGCGGTGCTGATCCTGCCGGGCATCGGCCTGTGGTTCCTGTGGAAGAACACCCAGTTCGTCCGCAGGGCGAACGCCCTCGCCGCCGAACTCGACGCCGAGGGCGGCCTGCCCGTCGACGAACTGAGGCGCACGCCCAGCGGGCGGATCGACCGGGACTCGGCCGACGAGGTCTTCGCCCGGCGCAAGGCCGAGACGGAGGCCGCCCCCGACGACTGGCGCACCTGGTTCCGCCTCGCCGTCGCCTACCACGACGCCCGCGACACCCCGCGCGCCCGCAAGGCGATGCAACGCGCAATCGCCCTGCACGACGGCAAACAGCCCGAGACGGCCTGAACCGCACCCACTCACGCTCACGCCGGACCTCGTGCCGGAGGGGCCGGACCGCGAACGGTCCGGCCCCTCCGGCACGAGAATCCGGGGTCACCCCGGAAACGTCAGTGCGGGCAGTACTCGTCCGCCCACGCCTCCACCGCGTCCGCCGCCCGGTCGAAAGCCTCCAACCGGCCCACGAAGTCCGCGTTGTGCGTGGTCAGCAGCGCCGACCCACCGTCGGGCGACTGCCCCTGCCGGACGAGCAGCAGCGCCTGCCCCTGCACCGTCCGGGGCAGCCCCAGCCAGCGCACCGGCTGCTGCACCGTGCGCACGGCGGCGACCTGGTTCCAGGACGCCGTACGGGTCGTGAGGAAGCCCACGTGCCGCAGCCCGCGCGCGCTCACCCACACGCCCACGCGCAGCAGCCGCAGCGCCCCGGCGATGACCAGCAGCGCGAGCGCGAAGACCACACCGCCCGAGGCCAGTTCGGCCGTCGCCGCGATGATGACCGCCGCGAACAGCACGAACGAGGCGAGCAGCAGCGCCAGCGCCGCCGCCCCCACCCGCCAGGGCCCGGGCCGGTACGGCCGCCGCCAGCGGTCACGGTCGTCGTACGGCAGCGGAATGTCGTCCGTCGCCTCGAAAACGCGGTCGGCCGTCAGGAAGGGCAGGGGCACGGCTGGTCCTCACTCGATCCATGCGTGGGCTGTGCCCGGTGAGGCTACCGATCTGTGTCCCCGGTCACCACTGGCGGGGGGCCGGATGGAGTCATCGCCGGTCTGCGGCGGCTCAGTTCTTCTGCGACGCCTGCGACTGCTGGGGCTGCGAGGCCTGCTGGTCGCCCGTCGACAGCGCGGGCGTCCCGATGACCAGGGAACCCACGAGCCCCGCCACGATGGTCATACCCAGCAGCCAGCGCCCGGCCATCTGGCCAAAGGACAGCCGCTCACGCGGTGGGGGAGTGACATTACTGCGGAACCTGTCGGCCTCAGCAACGAAGGCAAACGGTACGGGTTCACGCCGACCGAACATCAGGGGTGCTTCTCCCTTCGAGGATGGAACGAATCACTCTCGTCCGTTAAGACGAACGAACTCCCTCAGTGGTGCCCTGTTTCACCGACTTCATTGCGGCACGCCACCGATCGCACGCATTTCGCCGGGCCGTAGAGTGGCGTCGCCACACGACGAGATGGGAAGGCCCTGCCAACCGTGACCGACACCCCCGCCGACGACCCCAAGCCCGGCTACCGCAGCGATGTGACCGTCGAGCTGGTCAAGCACACCGCGTCCGACGCGGACGTCCTGTTCGCCGCCCGTGTCTCGACCATCGGCGAGCAGTCCCTGGACGAGCTGAACAAGGACCCCGAGCGCTCCAAGGGCCTGATCAACTACCTGATGCGGGACCGGCACGGCAGCCCCTTCGAGCACAACTCGATGACCTTCTTCATCAGCGCCCCGATCTTCGTCTTCCGCGAGTTCATGCGGCACCGCGTCGGCTGGTCGTACAACGAGGAGAGCGGCCGCTACCGGGAGCTCCAGCCGGTCTTCTACGTCCCCGACGAGTCCCGCAAGCTCGTCCAGGAGGGCCGCCCCGGCAAGTACGTCTTCGTCGAGGGCACCCAGGCCCAGCAGGAGCTGGTCGGCCGCGTGATGGAGGACTCCTACCGGCAGGCGTACGAGGCCTACCAGGAGATGCTCGCCGCCGGCGTCGCCCGCGAGGTCGCCCGCGCGGTCCTCCCGGTCGGCCTGTACTCCTCGATGTACGCCACCTGCAACGCCCGCTCGCTGATGCACTTCCTCGGCCTGCGCACCCAGCACGAGCTGGCCAAGGTCCCGTCCTTCCCGCAGCGCGAGATCGAGATGGTCGGGGAGAAGATGGAGGCCGAGTGGGCCCGGCTCATGCCGCTCACCTACGCGGCCTTCAATGCGAACGGACGCGTGGCGCCGTAACGCGCCCCGGTTCCCCGATCAGGTACAGATGTACGGTTCAGCCGCATGAAGTGTCCGTATTGCGGCATTTCGCGAAGTTCATCTAGCCTGATCAAACGGGTCCGGCACTGCTTGAACCCCCGAGCAGGCAGTGCCGGGCTCCACCTTTGTCACGACTTGTCGCCTCCCCCTTGGGCAGACCCGGTCCTGAGCAACGAGTAGCGTGTAACCCATGGCTCCGACCTCGACTCCGCAGACCCCCTTCGGGCGGGTCCTCACCGCCATGGTCACGCCCTTCAAGGCGGACGGCGCACTCGACCTCGACGGCGCGCAGCGGCTCGCCACCCACCTCGTGGACGCAGGCAACGACGGCCTAGTCATCAACGGCACCACGGGCGAGTCGCCGACCACCAGCGATGCGGAGAAAAGGGATCTCGTACGGGCGGTCCTGGAGGCGGTCGGCGACCGGGCCCACGTGGTGGCCGGTGTCGGCACCAACGACACCCACCACAGCATCGAACTCGCCCGCGCGGCGGAGCGCATCGGCGCACACGGCCTGCTCCTCGTGACCCCGTACTACAACAAGCCCCCGCAAGAGGGCCTCTACCGGCACTTCACGGCCGTCGCCGACGCCACCGAGCTGCCGGTCATGCTCTACGACATCCCCGGCCGCAGCGGCGTCCCGATCAACACGGAGACGCTCGTCCGCCTCGCCGAGCACCCCCGGATCGTCGCCAACAAGGACGCCAAGGGCGACCTGGGCCGAGCGAGCTGGGCCATCGCCCGCTCCGGCCTCGCCTGGTACTCCGGCGACGACATGCTGAACCTGCCCCTGCTCTCCGTGGGCGCGGTCGGCTTCGTCTCGGTCGTCGGCCACGTCGTCACCCCCGAGCTGCGCGCCCTGGTCGACGCGTACACCTCGGGCGACGTCCAGAAGGCCACCGAGATCCACCAGAAGCTGCTCTCGGTCTACACGGGCATGTTCCGCACCCAGGGCGTGATGACGACCAAGGCGGCGCTCGCCCTGAAGGGCCTGCCCGGCGGGCCCCTGCGCGCCCCCATGGTCGAATGCGCGCCCGAGGAGATCGAGCAACTCAAGATCGATCTTGCCGCCGGCGGGGTACAGCTCTGACATCAGACTTCGCGCGGCCCCCGCGCACCTGCTTCACAACTGAATAAGCGGGCCACCGGTGCCCGCACCACCCACACGACAACTGCTTCTGCACGAACGTCACGCGCGCCACGTGCCCTACCGGTACGTGGCGCGCGTGGTTGAGGAGAGTCTTTTGAGTCATCCGCATCCCGAACTCAGCCCGCCCCCGCCGCTCCCCGAAGGCGGCCTGCGGGTCACCCCGCTCGGCGGCCTCGGCGAAATCGGCCGGAACATGACGGTCTTCGAGTACGGCGGCCGCCTGCTGATCGTCGACTGCGGAGTGCTCTTCCCCGAGGAGGAGCAGCCCGGAATCGACCTGATCCTGCCGGACTTCTCGTCCATCAGGGACCGCCTCGACGACATCGAGGGCATCGTCCTCACGCACGGCCACGAGGACCACATCGGCGGCGTCCCCTTCCTCCTGCGCGAGAAGCCCGACATCCCGCTGATCGGCTCCAAGCTGACCCTCGCCCTCATCGAGGCCAAGCTCCAGGAGCACCGCATCCGCCCGTACACCCTCGAGGTGACGGAAGGGCACCGCGAGCGCATCGGCCCGTTCGACTGCGAGTTCGTCGCCGTCAACCACTCCATCCCCGACGCGCTGGCCGTCGCCATCCGCACCCCGGCGGGCATGGCGGTGCACACCGGCGACTTCAAGATGGACCAGCTCCCGCTGGACAACCGCCTCACGGACCTCCACGCATTCGCACGCCTGAGCGAGGAGGGCATCGACCTCCTGCTCTCGGACTCGACGAACGCCGAGGTCCCGGGCTTCGTCCCGCCCGAGCGGGAGATCTCCAACGTCCTGCGCCAGGTCTTCGCCAGTGCCCGCAAGCGCATCATCGTCGCGAGCTTCGCCAGCCACGTCCACCGCATCCAGCAGATCCTGGACGCGGCGCACGAGTACGGCCGCCGCGTCGCCTTCGTCGGACGCTCCATGGTCCGCAACATGGGCATCGCACGTGACCTGGGCTACCTGAAGGTCCCCCCGGGCCTGGTCGTGGACGTCAAGACGCTCGACGACCTCCCGGACAGTGAGGTGGTCCTCGTCTGCACCGGCTCCCAGGGCGAACCCATGGCCGCCCTGTCGAGGATGGCCAACCGGGACCACCAGATCCGCATCGTCCAGGGCGACACGGTGATCCTCGCGTCGTCCCTGATCCCCGGCAACGAGAACGCGGTCTACCGCGTGATCAACGGCCTCACCCGCTGGGGCGCCAACGTGGTCCACAAGGGCAATGCCAAGGTCCACGTCTCCGGCCACGCCTCCGCGGGCGAGCTGCTGTACTTCTACAACATCTGCCGCCCGAAGAACCTGATGCCGGTGCACGGCGAATGGCGCCACCTGCGCGCCAACGCCGAGCTGGGCGCCCTGACCGGCGTCCCGCACGACCGCATCGTGATCGCCGAGGACGGCGTCGCCGTCGACCTCGTCGAGGGCAAGGCCAAGATCTCCGGCAAGGTCCAGGCGGGTTACGTCTACGTCGACGGACTCTCGGTCGGCGATGTGGGGGAGCCGGCCCTCAAGGACCGCAAGATCCTCGGTGACGAGGGCATCATCTCGGTCTTCGTGGTCATGGACTCGTCCACCGGGAAGATCACCGGAGGCCCGCACATCCAGGCCCGCGGCTCCGGCATCGAGGACTCCGCCTTCAGTGACGTGATCCCCAGGATCACGGAGTCACTCGAGCGCTCCGCCCAGGACGGCGTGGTCGAACCCCACCAGCTCCAGCAGCTCGTCCGCCGCACGCTCGGCAAGTGGGTCTCGGACACGTACCGGCGCCGGCCGATGATCCTGCCTGTGGTGGTGGAGGTCTGACGGTCCGTCGGGCCTGAGCAGGCGCCAACTGGGAGCGGGGCCCCTCGATTTGCATCGAGGAGCCCCGCTCCAGTAGGTTTACAACTCCTTCCGAAGGGGCACCCGGCCGACTCAGGCACGGGGACCATGCCCGGCCGAGGAAGGGAAATCCGACTCAGAACTTCTGATAAAGTCGGAACCGCCGGAAAGGGAAACGCGGAAGCGGGAACCTGGAAAGCACCGAGGAAATCGGGTCGAGAAAAGATCTGATAGAGTCGGAAACGCAAGACCGAAGGGAAGCGCCCGGAGGAAAGCCCGAGAGGGTGAGTACAAAGGAAGCGACCGTTCCTTGAGAACTCAACAGCGTGCCAAAAGTCAACGCCAGATATATTGATACCCCGTCTCCAGCATCTGCTGGGGCGAGGTTCCTTTGAAAAAACACAGCGAGGACGCTGTGAACGGCCGGGCTTATTCCGCCTGGCTGTTCCGCTCTCGTGGTGTTCATCCCGATTACGGGAAAACATTCACGGAGAGTTTGATCCTGGCTCAGGACGAACGCTGGCGGCGTGCTTAACACATGCAAGTCGAACGATGAACCACTTCGGTGGGGATTAGTGGCGAACGGGTGAGTAACACGTGGGCAATCTGCCCTGCACTCTGGGACAAGCCCTGGAAACGGGGTCTAATACCGGATACAACCACTAGGGGCATCTCTTGGTGGTGGAAAGCTCCGGCGGTGCAGGATGAGCCCGCGGCCTATCAGCTAGTTGGTGAGGTAATGGCTCACCAAGGCGACGACGGGTAGCCGGCCTGAGAGGGCGACCGGCCACACTGGGACTGAGACACGGCCCAGACTCCTACGGGAGGCAGCAGTGGGGAATATTGCACAATGGGCGAAAGCCTGATGCAGCGACGCCGCGTGAGGGATGACGGCCTTCGGGTTGTAAACCTCTTTCAGCAGGGAAGAAGCGAAAGTGACGGTACCTGCAGAAGAAGCGCCGGCTAACTACGTGCCAGCAGCCGCGGTAATACGTAGGGCGCGAGCGTTGTCCGGAATTATTGGGCGTAAAGAGCTCGTAGGCGGCTTGTCACGTCGGTTGTGAAAGCCCGGGGCTTAACCCCGGGTCTGCAGTCGATACGGGCAGGCTAGAGTTCGGTAGGGGAGATCGGAATTCCTGGTGTAGCGGTGAAATGCGCAGATATCAGGAGGAACACCGGTGGCGAAGGCGGATCTCTGGGCCGATACTGACGCTGAGGAGCGAAAGCGTGGGGAGCGAACAGGATTAGATACCCTGGTAGTCCACGCCGTAAACGGTGGGCACTAGGTGTGGGCAACATTCCACGTTGTCCGTGCCGCAGCTAACGCATTAAGTGCCCCGCCTGGGGAGTACGGCCGCAAGGCTAAAACTCAAAGGAATTGACGGGGGCCCGCACAAGCGGCGGAGCATGTGGCTTAATTCGACGCAACGCGAAGAACCTTACCAAGGCTTGACATACACCGGAAAACCCTGGAGACAGGGTCCCCCTTGTGGTCGGTGTACAGGTGGTGCATGGCTGTCGTCAGCTCGTGTCGTGAGATGTTGGGTTAAGTCCCGCAACGAGCGCAACCCTTGTCCCGTGTTGCCAGCAGGCCCTTGTGGTGCTGGGGACTCACGGGAGACCGCCGGGGTCAACTCGGAGGAAGGTGGGGACGACGTCAAGTCATCATGCCCCTTATGTCTTGGGCTGCACACGTGCTACAATGGCCGGTACAATGAGCTGCGATACCGCGAGGTGGAGCGAATCTCAAAAAGCCGGTCTCAGTTCGGATTGGGGTCTGCAACTCGACCCCATGAAGTCGGAGTCGCTAGTAATCGCAGATCAGCATTGCTGCGGTGAATACGTTCCCGGGCCTTGTACACACCGCCCGTCACGTCACGAAAGTCGGTAACACCCGAAGCCGGTGGCCCAACCCCCTTGTGGGGAGGGAGCTGTCGAAGGTGGGACTGGCGATTGGGACGAAGTCGTAACAAGGTAGCCGTACCGGAAGGTGCGGCTGGATCACCTCCTTTCTAAGGAGCACTTCTTACTCGGACCTAGTCCGGGTCAGAGGCCAGTACATCAGCGAATGTCTGATGCTGGTTGCTCATGGGTGGAACGTTGACTACTCGGCACACTTGATCGTCTTCTCCTTCCAGTACTGCTCGCAAGAGCGTGGAACGTTGAGGGAAGCGGGGAGTGTGTTGGGCACGCTGTTGGGTGTCTGAGGGAATGAACTTTCCTCAGTGCCGGCCCCAGTGAACTCGCCTGTAAAGGGTGGGGTGATGGGTGGCTGGTCGTTGTTTGAGAACTGCACAGTGGACGCGAGCATCTGTGGCCAAGTTTTTAAGGGCGCACGGTGGATGCCTTGGCACCAGGAACCGATGAAGGACGTGGGAGGCCACGATAGTCCCCGGGGAGTCGTCAACCAGGCTTTGATCCGGGGGTTTCCGAATGGGGAAACCCGGCAGTCGTCATGGGCTGTCACCCGCTGCTGAACACATAGGCAGTGTGGAGGGAACGCGGGGAAGTGAAACATCTCAGTACCCGCAGGAAGAGAAAACAACCGTGATTCCGGGAGTAGTGGCGAGCGAAACCGGATGAGGCCAAACCGTATGCGTGTGAGACCCGGCAGGGGTTGCGTATACGGGGTTGTGGGATCTCTCTTTCATGGTCTGCCGGCCATGAGACGAGTCAGAAACCGTTGATGTAGGCGAAGGACATGCGAAAGGTCCGGCGTAGAGGGTAAGACCCCCGTAGTCGAAACGTCAGCGGCTCGTTTGAGAGACACCCAAGTAGCACGGGGCCCGAGAAATCCCGTGTGAATCTGGCGGGACCACCCGCTAAGCCTAAATATTCCCTGGTGACCGATAGCGGATAGTACCGTGAGGGAATGGTGAAAAGTACCGCGGGAGCGGAGTGAAATAGTACCTGAAACCGTGTGCCTACAAGCCGTGGGAGCGTCGGAATGAAGACTTGTCTTCATTCTCGTGACTGCGTGCCTTTTGAAGAATGAGCCTGCGAGTTTGCGGTGTGTTGCGAGGTTAACCCGAGTGGGGAAGCCGTAGCGAAAGCGAGTCCGAATAGGGCGATTTTAGTAGCACGCTCAAGACCCGAAGCGGAGTGATCTAGCCATGGGCAGGTTGAAGCGGAGGTAAGACTTCGTGGAGGACCGAACCCACCAGGGTTGAAAACCTGGGGGATGACCTGTGGTTAGGGGTGAAAGGCCAATCAAACTCCGTGATAGCTGGTTCTCCCCGAAATGCATTTAGGTGCAGCGTCGTGTGTTTCTTGCCGGAGGTAGAGCACTGGATAGGCGATGGGCCCTACCGGGTTACTGACCTTAGCCAAACTCCGAATGCCGGTAAGTGAGAGCGCGGCAGTGAGACTGTGGGGGATAAGCTCCATGGTCGAGAGGGAAACAGCCCAGAGCATCGACTAAGGCCCCTAAGCGTACGCTAAGTGGGAAAGGATGTGGAGTCGCACAGACAACCAGGAGGTTGGCTTAGAAGCAGCCACCCTTGAAAGAGTGCGTAATAGCTCACTGGTCTAGTGATTCCGCGCCGACAATGTAGCGGGGCTCAAGCGTACCGCCGAAGTCGTGTCATTGCAGCATATACGGCCAACGCCGGCTGTGATGGGTAGGGGAGCGTCGTCTGCCGGGTGAAGCAGCACCGGAAGGTAGTTGTGGACGGTTGACGAGTGAGAATGCAGGCATGAGTAGCGATTCACACGTGAGAAACGTGTGCGCCGATTGACTAAGGGTTCCTGGGTCAAGCTGATCTGCCCAGGGTAAGTCGGGACCTAAGGCGAGGCCGACAGGCGTAGTCGATGGATAACCGGTTGATATTCCGGTACCCGCTGTGAAGCGTCAAACATCGAATCCAGTGATGCTAAGCCCGTGAAGCCGTTCCGGACCCTTCGGGGAAAGGAAAGTGGTGGAGCCGGTGACCCAATCTGGTAGTAGGTGAGTGATGGGGTGACGCAGGAAGGTAGTCCAGCCCGGGCGGTGGTTGTCCCGGGGTAAGGGTGTAGGCCGTGCGGTAGGTAAATCCGTCGCACACAAGGCTGAGACCTGATGCCGAGCCGATTGTGGTGAAGTGGATGATCCTATGCTGTCGAGAAAAGCCTCTAGCGAGTTTCATGGCGGCCCGTACCCTAAACCGACTCAGGTGGTCAGGTAGAGAATACCGAGGCGTTCGGGTGAACTATGGTTAAGGAACTCGGCAAAATGCCCCCGTAACTTCGGGAGAAGGGGGGCCACATCCGGTGATGAGCTTTGCGCTCTGAGCTGGGGGTGGCCGCAGAGACCAGCGAGAAGCGACTGTTTACTAAAAACACAGGTCCGTGCGAAGCCGTAAGGCGATGTATACGGACTGACGCCTGCCCGGTGCTGGAACGTTAAGGGGACCGGTTAGTCACTCTTCGGGGTGGCGAAGCTGAGAACTTAAGCGCCAGTAAACGGCGGTGGTAACTATAACCATCCTAAGGTAGCGAAATTCCTTGTCGGGTAAGTTCCGACCTGCACGAATGGCGTAACGACTTCTCGACTGTCTCAACCATAGGCCCGGTGAAATTGCACTACGAGTAAAGATGCTCGTTTCGCGCAGCAGGACGGAAAGACCCCGGGACCTTTACTACAGTTTGATATTGGTGTTCGGTTCGGCTTGTGTAGGATAGCTGGGAGACTGTGAAGCGCTAACGCCAGTTAGTGTGGAGTCGTCGTTGAAATACCAGTCTGGTCGTGCTGGATGTCTAACCTGGGTCCGTGATCCGGATCAGGGACAGTGTCTGATGGGTAGTTTAACTGGGGCGGTTGCCTCCTAAAGAGTAACGGAGGCGCCCAAAGGTTCCCTCAGCCTGGTTGGCAATCAGGTGTTGAGTGTAAGTGCACAAGGGAGCTTGACTGTGAGACCGACGGGTCGAGCAGGGACGAAAGTCGGGACTAGTGATCCGGCGGTGGCTTGTGGAAGCGCCGTCGCTCAACGGATAAAAGGTACCCCGGGGATAACAGGCTGATCTTCCCCAAGAGTCCATATCGACGGGATGGTTTGGCACCTCGATGTCGGCTCGTCGCATCCTGGGGCTGGAGTCGGTCCCAAGGGTTGGGCTGTTCGCCCATTAAAGCGGTACGCGAGCTGGGTTTAGAACGTCGTGAGACAGTTCGGTCCCTATCCGCTGTGCGCGTAGGAGTCTTGAGAAGGGCTGTCCCTAGTACGAGAGGACCGGGACGGACGAACCTCTGGTGTGCCAGTTGTTCTGCCAAGGGCATGGCTGGTTGGCTACGTTCGGGAGGGATAACCGCTGAAAGCATCTAAGCGGGAAGCCTGCTTCGAGATGAGGACTCCCACCTCCTAGAGAGGGTAAGGCTCCCAGTAGACGACTGGGTTGATAGGCCGGATATGGAAGCACGGTAACGTGTGGAGTTGACCGGTACTAATAGGCCGAGGGCTTGTCCTCAGTTGCTCGCGTCCACTGTGTTGGTTCTGAAACCACGAACAACCAAAGTGCCGGTTGTCAGTTTCATAGTGTTTCGGTGGTTATAGCGTAGGGGAAACGCCCGGTTACATTCCGAACCCGGAAGCTAAGCCTTACAGCGCCGATGGTACTGCAGGGGGGACCCTGTGGGAGAGTAGGACGCCGCCGAACAATTATTGACAGGGCTGGGCCCGTAACTTCGGTTACGGGCCCAGCCCTTTTTTGTTCTCCGTCACTTGAAGTTCACGTTGCGCGATCAGCATCCAGAGCATGGGTACTGCTGCAATGCTCAGGGCCGCCGGAGTCGGACTCGGTGACGAAGTCGTCGTGCCGGCCTTCGGGAACGTCGAGGTGGCCGAGGCCGTGGCCAAGGCCGGGGCGCTGCCCGTGTTCGCTGACATAGATCCCTTCACCTACTGCCTCGATGCCTCCGCTGTGGAAGCGGCGGTGACTCCGCGGACCGCGGCCGTGGTGGTCGTACACCGCTTCGGCCGGCTCGCCGACATCGCGCGGCTGCACGAGCTGGGAGCACGGCACGGGCTGCTCGTGCTGGAGCAGGGGGAGTCCGAGGCGCCGTACGACGAGATAGCCCAGCGCAGGGAGCGGGCGGCTTATCTCCATGCGAAGTTGAGGGGTGTGCGGACGCCGGACGACGGTGACGGGCACACCTATCAGCAGTACGTCGTGCGCGTTCCGGGCAATGGACGGCCGGATCGGGACGCTTTCGCACGGGCTGTGCGGGGCCGGGGAGTCGAGTGCCGGGTGCCGGTGAAGACTCCGGTGCACCGGCTGCCCGAATTCCGGCGGTGTGTTTCTCTCCCGGAGACGGAGCGCGCTTCCGACGAGACGCTCGCACTGCCGGTGGACGCCACCCTGACCAAGCGGGACATGCAGCGGATCGTGTCCGCCTGTAATGCCCTTGGAGGGCTTCTCCAGCCCGCTTTCTGACGTGGTTGGGAGCACGGGTCTGTTCGGGGTATGATCTATTCCGTTGCCGCGCGGGAAACCCCGCAAAGCGACAGGCCCCTATAGCTCAGTCGGTAGAGCGTCTCCATGGTAAGGAGAAGGTCAACGGTTCGATTCCGTTTGGGGGCTCCAACAGAAAAGGCCCCACCCTCAAGGGTGGGGCCTTTTTCGTGTCCTAGTCCTTGTGGAGGCCCGGGACGCGCATTGCCAGGATCGCCATGTCGTCGGACGGGGCGTCCGACGCGAAGCGTTCCACCGCGCGCATGATGCGGGCCGCGACGGCGCCGGCGGTAAGGCCCGTGCAGGTCGTCAGGACGTCGGCGAGGCCGTCGTCGCCCAGCATGCGGGCGCCTTCGCGGCGTTCGGTGACGCCGTCCGTGACGCACAGGAGGACGTCGCCCGGGTCCAGGGTGACCGTCTGCTCGTAGAGTTCCAGGTCGTCGATGACGCCGAGGAGCGGCTGGGGTTCGGCTGCCGGTTCCACCGAGCCGTCCTGGCGCAGGCGCAGCGGGAGCGGGTGGCCGGCGCAGACGACCTTCAGTTCGGCGCTGCCGTCCTCCTGGGGGCGCATCTCGCCGTAGAGGAGGGTGAGGAAGCGGCTGCGGGCGCCTTCGTCGAGGATGGCGGAGTTCAGACGTTCCAGGACTGCCGGGCCGCTGAGGCCCTCGCGGGCCAGGAGGCGCAGGGCGTGGCGGGCCAGGCCCGTGACCGCCGCCGCGTTCGGGCCCGTACCGCAGACGTCGCCGATGGCGAAGCCGTAGGCGCCGTCGCGGATGGGGAAGACGTCGTAGAAGTCGCCGCCGACCTCGTTGCCCTCGCCGGCTGCGCGGTAGATGACCTCGACCTCGACTCCCTCGATCGTGGGGAGTTCCGGGGGGAGGAGGCTGCGCTGGAGGGACTGGCTGATGGCCGTGCGCTCGGAGTAGAGGCGGGCGTTGTCCAGGGCCAGGGCGGCTCGGCGGGACAGGTCCTCGGCGAGTTCCAGGATCTCCTGACGGAAGTGCTCGTCGGTCGGCTTGCCGAGGGTGAGCATGCCGATGACGCGGTTGCGGGCGACCAGCGGGAGCACGACCGTCTCGCCGCCCACCGCGGATGCCGTGGCGAGGGTCGGGCCGATGCCGGGGGTGACCTGGTGGGTCGGGCCGCCGCTGAGGCCGAGGCTGCGCATGGAGCTGCGCAGGGCCGCCTGGTGGGCCACCTCGGCGGGGGCCGTCCAGACGCGTGCGCCGGGGGTGGGGACCGGGTCGGGCGGGGGCACCTTCGACAGCAGGGACTTGATGCCGTCGATGAGTTCCTCGTCCTCGTGCAGGACGTACGACAGGTACGGCTCCGAGGCCTGGTGGGCGATCGTGTAGACGGCACACCAGGTGGCGAGGGTGGGGACGGTCATCTGGGCCATCAGGGCCAGGGTCTGGTCGCGGTCCAGGGTGCCGGCGAGCAGGTCGGAGGCCTCGACCAGGAAGTTCAGGGAGCCGCGGCGCAGGCGTTCCAGTTCGCCGAGGCGGGCCGATTCGACGGCGAGCGCGATGCGGTCGGCGGCGAACTGGAGGCGGAGGGCTTCCTCGTTGGAGTATCTGCCGGGGGCCTCGGCGGCGACGCCGAGGGAGCCGGTGAGGCGGCCCTCGACCTTCAGCGGGACCGTGACGACCGAGCGCATGCCCGTGCCGTTCAGCAGCGGGACCGCGCCGGGGACCGCCGTCAGGTCGTCGTGGACGGCCGGCATGCGGGCGGAGCCGTAGCGGCCGGAGCCCGCCTCGACGGGGACGCGGGCGAAGCGCTGGCGGGCGGAGGGCAGGCCCGTGGAGGCGCGGACCTCCAGTTCCGTCTCGTCGTCGGTGGCCAGGAGGAGGAACGCGGAGTCGCCGTCGAGCATGTCGCGGGCGCGTTCGACCGTGCGCTGGAGGAGGCCGTCGAGGTCGTCCGGAGCGGGGTAGCCGATGAACACCTCGAAGGGGTCGGTGCTCTGGCCCTCGGAGGTGGTGGACGTGTCGGAGGCGGGGACGCGCAGGGGTGTCTGGAGAACGGCCCGTTCGTGGTCCCGTACCAGGAGGCACACGGTTGACGGTTCGCCGCCGGTGTCGCGGACGCGCAGGTGGGAGGCGTAGACGGGGGTTACGCGGCCGTTGGCGGCGCGGATGCCGTAGCTGCCTTCCCAGCGGGAGAGCTGGAGAGCGTCCGCGATGCCGGTGCTGGTGCCCGGGGTGTGCGGCCAGGCCGCGAGGTCGGTCAGGGGTTTGCCGGTGACCTGCTCGGCCGGGTAGCCGAAGAGGTCTTCGGCGTCCTCGTTCCAGGCGGTGATGTGGCCGGTGCGGTCGATCTGGATGACGGCCACGCGGACCCGGCCGTCGGCGAGGGGGAGGAGGTCGGCGGGGAGGGCCGGGCCGGCCGCGCGGGTGCCCACCACCCTGGCGGGGAGGTCGAGTTGGAACCAGACGGTCTTGTGGGTGGGGGTGTACTCGACGCCCCAGCGGCCGGCGAGGGCCGCGCACAGCTGGAGGCCGCGTCCGCCCTCGCGGTCGGGGCTGCCCATGTTGATGGCCGAGGCCTGGAGCGGGATCTCGCGCTCGGGGTACCGGTCGGCCACCTCGATGCGCACGCCCTCGTCGGTGCGCAGGCAGAGCAGGTCGGCGGAGGTGCCGGCGTGTACCACGGCGTTGGTCACCAGTTCGCTGGTGAGAACGACGGCGTCGTCGACGATGTCGGCGAAGCCCCAGCCCTGGAGGGTGTCGCGGACGAAGGAGCGGGCGCTCGCGACAGATCGCCCGACAGGCTCGAAACTGGCGGCCGCGCGCGCGGTGATCACAGAACTCCTCGACCGGTTCTCGACGTGCTGGGCTGCGTGGCCGACCGGCTCGCGCCGCTGTTGCGGCAGGTCGCCCGTCGGCCGGGGGTCCGGGGGCTGTCCCCCAGGGATCAGTCCGGTGGTCATGTGTGCGGCCGCCCCTCCGATGCCCGCTCGTCTTCGTGCCACCGCCCAGGCCGGACGAACCGGCGCGGCTGGACAGCCGGATGCAAGGTTACTTACCTTCGCGGTCCATGCGGATGCCGGTCTGCAGTGTTTCCGTCCGGAGGGTGTGCGGACGATGTGCGAAGCTGCCGAACTGTTATGGCCTGGTTCGGGCAGGGTGAAACACTGGGCAAGCTTCTTGTGAAAGTCCGGGCAGGCTGAGTGTCGTCTGCGTACGGGGGGCAGCAGCCCCCTGGGCACGGCCTGGCTTGCAGGGCGGAGAATACGCAGTAGTAACCGGTACGCCGAGCGCGGTACCCCAGCACAGCAGTGATGGTCGACCCCTGCGGGAGGGACACAGTGGAGTCTGGCGCAGCGACGCGTGGCAAGAGGACGCGCGCGAAAGGCGGACAGTCCCCGAGCAACCAGGGAAAAGTGCGCAGTGGCACGACTGAGGTGGACACGGCAGCCCTGAACCGGCTGATGGTCGCTCTGGTGGCGATGCGGGACGGCAACTTCCGCAAGCGGCTCACGGTGTCCGGGGACGGCGTGATGGCCGAGATCGCGGCGGTTTTCAACGAGGTGGCCGACCGCAATCTGCATCTGACGGGTGAGCTCTCGCGGGTGCGGCGGATGGTGGGCCGGGAGGGCAAGCTCACCGAGCGGCTGGAGACGGGGGCCTGCGAGGGCTCCTGGGCGACCGCGATCGACAACTCGAACGCCCTGGTGGACGACTTGGTGCGGCCGGTTTCCGAGGTCAGCAGGGTGCTGTCCGCGGTGGCCGAGGGTGATCTGTCGCCCCGTATGGAGCTGCGGACGCAGGTGCCGGACGGGAACGGGCAGCCGTTGCGCGGCGAGTTCCTGAAGGTCGGGCGGACCGTCAACAACCTGGTCGACCAGTTGTCGACGTTCACCGACGAGGTCACGCGTGTGGCCAGTGAGGTGGGCACCGAAGGCAAGCTGGGCGGGCAGGCCCGTGTGCGTGGTATGTCGGGTTCGTGGCGGGATCTCACGGACTCCGTCAACACGATGGCGTACCGGCTCACCGCTCAGGTGCGGGATATCGCGCTGGTGACGACGGCGGTCGCCAAGGGTGATCTGTCCCGGAAGGTCACGGTTCAGGTGGCCGGCGAGATGCTGGAGCTGAAGAACACCGTCAACACGATGGTGGACCAGCTGTCGGCGTTCTCCTCCGAGGTGACCCGGGTGGCCCGTGAGGTGGGCACGGAGGGTGCCCTGGGCGGGCAGGCTCAGGTGCCCGGGGTGGACGGCGTGTGGAAGGAGCTCACCGACTCCGTCAACACCATGGCCGGGAACCTCACCGCCCAGGTGCGCGGGATCGCGGAGGTGACGACGGCGGTCGCCAACGGTGACCTGTCGCGGAAGGTGACCGTGCAGGCGCGGGGCGAGGTCGCGCAGCTCGCCGAGACGATCAATCAAATGACCGAGACGCTGCGGATCTTCGCGGACGAGGTCACGCGGGTGGCCAACGAGGTCGGGGCCGAGGGGCGGCTCGGCGGTCAGGCGAATGTGCCGGGTGCGGCGGGGACGTGGAAGGACCTCACCGATTCGGTGAACACGGTCTTTCGGAATCTGACCACTCAGGTGCGGGACATCGCTGCCGTGACGACGGCCGTGGCCAACGGTGATCTGTCGCAGAAGGTCACCGTGGACGTGGCCGGCGAGATGCTGGAGCTGAAGAACACCGTCAACACGATGGTCGACCAGCTCTCCGCCTTCGGTGCTGAAGTGACCCGTGTGGCCCGGGAGATCGGTGTCGAGGGTGAGCTGGGCGGTCAGGCGCAGGTGCCGGGCGTGGCCGGGACCTGGAAGGACCTGACGGACTCCGTCAACACGGCGTTCCGGAACCTCACCGGTCAGGTGCGGAACATCGCGCAGGTGACGACGGCGGTGGCCAACGGTGACCTCTCGCAGAAGGTCACGGTCGACGTCTCCGGCGAGATGCTCAAGATGAAGAACACCGTGAACACCATGGTGGATCAGCTGTCGTCCTTCGCCGACCAGGTGACCCGGATGGCCCGGGACGTGGGCACGGAGGGCCGTCTCGGCGGTCAGGCCCAGGTGGACGGCGTGTCCGGCACGTGGAAGGAGCTCACCGACTCCGTCAACTCCATGGCCGGGAACCTCACCTCCCAGGTGCGCAACATCGCGCAGGTGACGACGGCGGTGGCCCGGGGCGACCTGTCGCAGAAGATCGACGTGGACGCGCGCGGCGAGATCCTGGAGCTGAAGAACACCATCAACACGATGGTGGACCAGCTCTCGGCCTTCGCCGACCAGGTGACCCGGGTCGCGCGCGAGGTGGGTACGGACGGCCGACTGGGCGGACAGGCGCAGGTACCCGGCGTCGCCGGTGTGTGGCGTGACCTCACCGATTCCGTGAACGGCATGGCCGGGAACCTCACCGCGCAGGTGCGCAACATCGCGCAGGTGGCGACCGCGGTGGCCCGGGGTGATCTGTCGCAGAAGATCGACGTCGACGCGCGCGGCGAGATCCTGGAGCTGAAGAACACCCTGAACACGATGGTGGACCAGCTGTCGTCGTTCGCCCAGGAGGTCACGCGTGTGGCCCGTGAGGTGGGTACGGAGGGCATCCTGGGCGGCCAGGCCGAGGTACAGGGCGTCTCCGGCACCTGGAAGGACCTCACCCAGTCCGTGAACGGCATGGCCAACAACCTGACCATCCAGGTGCGCAACATCGCCGAGGTCACGACCGCGGTCGCCCGGGGTGATCTGTCGAAGAAGATCACCGTCGACGCCAAGGGCGAGATCCTCGAACTCGTCACGACCGTCAACACGATGGTGGATCAGCTGTCCTCCTTCGCGGAGCAGGTGACCCGGGTGGCCCGTGAGGTGGGCACCGAGGGCATTCTGGGCGGTCAGGCGCACGTGCCGGGTGTCACGGGCATCTGGAAGGACCTGAGCGACAACGTCAACCTGATGGCCAAGAACCTCACCACACAGGTGCGGAACATCTCGCAGGTCTCGGCGGCGGTCGCCAACGGTGACCTGACGCGGCAGGTCACGATCGAGGCGCGCGGTGAGGTCGCGCAGCTCGCCGACACCATCAACACGATGGTCAAGACGCTGAGTTCGTTCGCCGAGCAGGTCACCAAGGTGGCCCGTGAGGTGGGCACGGACGGCATCCTCGGCGGGCAGGCGCACGTGCCGGGTGTGGCCGGTACGTGGAAGGACCTCACCGAGTCCGTGAACCAGATGGCGTCCAACCTGACCGGTCAGGTGCGCAACATCGCGATGGTGACCACGGCCATCGCCAAGGGTGACCTGACGAAGAAGATCGACATCGACGCGCGCGGGGAGATCCTGGAGCTGAAGACGACCATCAACACGATGGTCGACCAGCTGTCGTCCTTCGCCGAGGAGGTCACCCGGGTCGCCCGCGAGGTGGGCACGGAGGGACAGCTCGGCGGGCAGGCACGCGTGCGTGACGTCGACGGCACGTGGCGGGACCTGACCGAGTCCGTGAACGAGATGGCCGGGAACCTGACCCGGCAGGTGCGCGCCATCGCGCGCGTGGCGACGGCGGTGACCCGCGGTGACCTGAACCTGAAGATCGACGTGGACGCGTCCGGGGAGATCCAGGAGCTCCAGGACTACATCAACAAGATGATCGCCAACCTGCGCGACACCACGATCGCCAACAAGGAGCAGGACTGGCTCAAGGGCAACCTGGCCCGGATCTCCGCGCTGATGCAGGGCCGCCGCGACCTGGAGGACGTGGCCTCGCTGATCATGAGCGAGCTGACGCCGGTGGTGTCCGCACAGCACGGCGCGTTCTTCCTGGCGATGCCGCTGGTCGACGGCGAGGACATGAACGCCGCCGACGACGACCAGTACGAGCTGCGCATGCTCGGTTCGTACGGCTACTCGATGGGCTCCATGCCGACGTCGTTCCAGCCGGGTGAGGCGCTGATCGGCACGGCCGCGACGGAGAAGCGCACGATCCTGGTGGAGAACGCGCCCAGCGGCTACCTGAGGATCTCCTCGGGGCTCGGTGAGGCGCCGCCCGCGCAGGTGATCGTGTTGCCGGTGCTGTTCGAGGGGAAGGTGCTCGGCGTCATCGAGCTGGCGTCCTTCACGCCGTTCACGCAGATCCAGAAGGACTTCCTCAACCAGATCGCGGAGATGATCGCCACCAGCGTCAACACCATCTCCGTCAACACCAAGACCGAGCTGCTGCTGGCGCAGTCGCAGGAGCTGACCGAGCAGCTGCGTGAGCGCTCCGCGGAGTTGGAGCAGCGGCAGAAGGCACTCCAGGCGTCCAACGCCGAACTGGAGGAGAAGGCCGAGCTGCTGGCCCAGCAGAACCGCGACATCGAGGTGAAGAACACCGAGATCGAGGAGGCGCGGCAGGTCCTGGAGGAGCGCGCCGAGCAGCTCGCCGTGTCGATGCGCTACAAGAGCGAGTTCCTGGCGAACATGTCGCACGAGCTGCGTACGCCGCTCAACTCGCTGCTGATCCTGGCCAAGCTGCTCGCCGACAACGCCGAGGGGAACCTCTCCCCGAAGCAGGTCGAGTTCGCCGAGACGATCCACGGGGCCGGTTCCGACCTGCTCCAGCTGATCAACGACATCCTCGACCTGTCGAAGGTCGAGGCGGGCAAGATGGACGTCTCCCCGACGCGCATCGCGCTGGTCCAGCTCGTGGACTACGTGGAGGCCACCTTCCGGCCGCTGACCGCGGAGAAGGGCCTGGACCTGTCCGTGCGGGTGTCGCCGGAGCTGCCCGCGACGCTGCACACCGACGAGCAGCGGCTGCTCCAGGTGCTGCGCAACCTGCTGTCGAACGCGGTGAAGTTCACCGACTCCGGGTCGGTGGAGCTGGTCATCAGGCCGGCGCGGGACGACGTGCCGCAGAAGATCCGGGAGCAGTTGCTGGAGACCGGGTCGCTGACCGATCCGGACGCCGAGCTGATCGCGTTCTCCGTGACCGACACCGGGATCGGCATCGCGTCCAGCAAGATGCGGGTGATCTTCGAGGCGTTCAAGCAGGCCGACGGCACGACCAGCCGCAAGTACGGCGGTACGGGCCTCGGGTTGTCCATCTCGCGGGAGATCGCCCAGCTGCTCGGCGGTGAGATTTACGCGCAGAGCGAGCCGGGCCGGGGTTCGACGTTCACGCTGT
The DNA here is from genome assembly GCF_030816955.1 of Streptomyces africanus. Lineage (NCBI taxonomy): Bacteria > Bacillati > Actinomycetota > Actinomycetes > Kitasatosporales > Streptomycetaceae > Streptomyces > Streptomyces africanus. The sequence goes on from NZ_JAUSYP010000001.1 coordinate 6,412,842, forward strand.
ATCTGCCCCTGCACCCCAGCGAACTGCCGCCGCAGGGCTACCAGCAGCAACTGCCGTCCCTGGAGCCCGGTGACCTGATGGCCTCGACGTCGGACATGTCCGAGCTGTCCGAGGTCGAGGCCGAGACCCCGGCCGAGGTCAAGTCGTACCGCGAGACGCAGAACGGGCCGGCCGCCCTGTTCCGGCGGCGGCGCAGGATGCCGGAGCTGGCTCCGCGCCCGGCGCAGCCGGAGCAGTGGACGCCGGCGGAGCAGGAGGCGGCGCCGAAGCCGCGGCGCGGCATCCGCTTCGGCGGCCAGAAGGTCCTGATCGTCGACGACGACATCCGCAACGTCTTCGCGCTGACCAGCGTCCTGGAGCAGCACGGCCTGTCCGTGCTGTACGCCGAGAACGGCCGTGAGGGCATCGAGGTGCTGGAGCAGCACGAGGACGTGGCGGTCGTCCTGATGGACATCATGATGCCCGAGATGGACGGGTACGCGACGACCACGGCGATCCGCAGGATGCCGCAGTTCGCCGGGCTGCCGATCATCGCGCTGACCGCGAAGGCGATGAAGGGCGACCGGGAGAAGGCGATCGAGTCGGGCGCCTCCGACTACGTCACGAAGCCGGTCGACCCCGATCACCTGCTGACGGTGATGGATCAGTGGATGCGAGGGGAATGAGGGGAACGTTGGACCGTTACGCAACGTTGGCGGGAAGGTTCGGTGTTCACACGGAGTTGCGAACTCAGTGTGCGCATAGTCGTGTAGAAGTACGAGATCTGGGGAACCTTCTGGTCTCCTGCTGCGTTTCTGCTACGAGCACAGTGACATCACGGTGACAGGGTGTGGCGACAGGCGGGGTGCGGCTACGATGACCGGCACAAGGACGGGCGGCGCAAGGGAGTCGTCCCCTGGGGCGGCACCCACCGGTGCAACCCCAGGTCCTGCGGACAGGGGAGGCCCCACGCCGGGGCGAGGAGGGCGGGCCATGGTGCAGAAGGCCAAGATCCTCCTGGTCGATGACCGGCCGGAGAATCTGCTTGCGCTGGAGGCGATCCTCTCTGCGCTCGATCAGACGCTGGTGCGGGCATCGTCCGGGGAGGAAGCGCTCAAAGCGCTGCTCACGGACGACTTCGCGGTCATTCTGCTGGATGTCCAGATGCCGGGTATGGACGGCTTCGAAACAGCCGCGCACATCAAGCGGCGGGAGCGGACCCGGGACATCCCGATCATCTTCCTCACCGCGATCAACCACGGGCCGCACCACACCTTCCGGGGTTACGCGGCGGGCGCGGTCGACTACATCTCCAAGCCGTTCGACCCGTGGGTGCTGCGCGCGAAGGTCTCCGTCTTCGTCGAGCTGTACATGAAGAACTGCCAGCTGCGTGAGCAGGCGTCGCTGCTGCGGCTCCAGTTGGAGGGCAACGGCAAGGACGCGGACGGCGAGGCCAAGGAGTCGGCCGGGCTGCTCGCCGAGCTCTCCGCGCGGCTCGCGGCCGTCGAGGAGCAGGCCGAGGCGCTGACCAAGCAGCTCAACGACGACTCGACGGACGCGGCGGCGGTGGCCACGGCGGCTCATCTGGAGCGCAAGCTCACGGGGTTGCGGCGGGCGCTGGACGCACTGGAGCCCGGCACCGGAAGCACGTCGTCGGTGTCCTCGCAGAACTGACGCCCGGGCAGGCGCGGTTGCGCGCCCATGAACCCGCGTCAGTTCTGTGCCTCTCCCGGAGCGACACGAACGGGTGAAGCCGTAGGCACACGTGTCCCTTGTCGTCTCCCCCGGTAACCTCACACCCATGGCCTCACGTCCCTCCGCAGCCAAGAAGCCGCCCGCGAAGAAGGCGGCCGGTTCGGCGAAGGCTCCGGCGAAGAAGGCCGCTGCCAAAAAGGCTCCCGCGAAGAAGGCGCCCGCCAGGAAGGCCGCGGCGAAGAAAGCCGCGCCCAAACCGGCGCCGAGCCCGACCGGGGGCATCTACCGGCTCGTGCGCGCCCTGTGGCTCGGGGTCGCACACGCCGTCGGCGCCGTGTTCCGCGGCATAGGGCAGGGCGCCAAGAACCTCGATCCGGCACACCGCAAGGACGGCGTCGCCCTGCTGCTGCTCGGCATCGCCCTGATCGTCGCCGCGGGCACCTGGGCCGACCTGAAGGGCCCCGTGGGAGACCTGGTCGAGATCCTCGTGACCGGTGCCTTCGGCCGGCTCGACCTGCTCGTGCCGATCCTGCTCGCCGTCATCGCCGTGCGCTTCATCCGCCACCCGGAGAAACCCGAGGCCAACGGACGCATCGTCATCGGCCTGTCCGCGCTCGTCATCGGCGTGCTCGGCCAGGTCCACATCGCCTGCGGCGCGCCCGCCCGCGGCGACGGCATGCAGGCCATAAGGGCCGCCGGCGGCCTCATCGGCTGGGCCATGGCGACCCCGCTGTCGTACGCCATGGGCGACATGCTCGCCGTGCCGCTGCTCGTGCTGCTGACGGTCTTCGGGCTGCTGGTCGTCACGGCCACCCCGGTCAACGCCATTCCGCAGCGGCTGCGGCAGGCCGGGGTGCGGCTCGGGATCGTCCGCGATCCGGCCGAGGACGAGTTCGGCTTCGCCGAGGACGATGAGCGCTACGACGAACAGTGGCGGGAGGCGCTGCCCGCGCGCCCGCGCGGCAGGCGGACGCCGGCGCCCGCGGCGTACGACCCAGACAGCGCCGAGCAGGAGGCGCTCTCCCGGCGCCGCGGCCGTCCCCGGCGCTCCGCCGTGCCGCAGCCCGACATGGACCGGCCCAAGGACGCCGTGGACGTCGCCGCGGCGGCTGCCGCCGCGCTCGACGGGGCCGTGCTGCACGGGATGCCGCCGTCGCCGGTCGTCGCGGACCTCACCCAGGGCGTGACCGTCGGGGACCGCGAGGCGACCACGCCGACGCCCGTCCCGGCAGCCCGGCCCCAGCAGGAGAAGCTCCAGCAGGACGAGCCCGAGCAGGAGAGGCCGAAGGCGGGCGTCCGCGACCTCACCAAGTCCCCGCCCGCCAAGCCCCGCGACCTGCCCCCACGCGCGGAACAGCTCCAGCTGTCCGGGGACATCACGTACGCGCTGCCGTCGCTCGACCTCCTCACGCGCGGGGGCCCCGGCAAGGCCCGCAGCGCCGCCAACGACGCCATAGTCGCCGCGCTGACCAACGTCTTCACCGAGTTCAAGGTGGACGCCAACGTCACCGGCTTCACGCGCGGGCCGACGGTCACGCGCTACGAGATCGAGCTCGGCCCGGCCGTGAAGGTCGAGCGGATCACCGCGCTGGCCAAGAACATCGCCTACGCCGTCGCCAGCCCGGACGTGCGGATCATCAGCCCGATCCCCGGCAAGTCCGCGGTCGGCATCGAGATCCCGAACACCGATCGGGAGATGGTCAACCTCGGTGACGTCCTGCGGCTCGCGGAGTCCGCGGAGGACGACGACCCGATGCTGGTCGCCTTCGGCAAGGACGTCGAGGGCGGCTACGTCATGCACTCGCTGGCGAAGATGCCGCACATGCTGGTCGCCGGCGCCACCGGCTCCGGCAAGTCGTCCTGCATCAACTGCCTGATCACCTCGATCATGATGCGGGCGACGCCGGAGGACGTCCGGATGATCCTCGTCGACCCCAAGCGGGTCGAGCTGACCGCCTACGAGGGCATCCCGCACCTGATCACACCGATCATCACCAACCCCAAGCGGGCCGCCGAGGCGCTCCAGTGGGTCGTGCGCGAGATGGACCTGCGCTACGACGACCTGGCCGCCTACGGCTACCGGCACATCGACGACTTCAACCGGGCCGTGCGCGAGGGCAAGGTCAAACCGCCCGAGGGCAGCGAGCGCGAGCTCCAGCCGTACCCGTACCTGCTGGTCATCGTCGACGAGCTGGCCGACCTGATGATGGTCGCGCCGCGGGACGTCGAGGACGCGATCGTGCGCATCACACAGCTCGCGCGCGCGGCCGGCATCCATCTGGTGCTCGCCACGCAGCGGCCGTCGGTCGACGTCGTCACGGGCCTGATCAAGGCGAACGTGCCGTCGCGGCTGGCGTTCGCCACCTCGTCGCTCGCCGACTCGCGGGTCATCCTCGACCAGCCGGGCGCCGAGAAGCTCATCGGCAAGGGCGACGGGCTGTTCCTGCCGATGGGCGCCAACAAGCCGACCCGTATGCAGGGCGCCTTCGTCACCGAGGAGGAGATCGCGGGCGTCGTCCAGCACTGCAAGGACCAGATGGCGCCCGTCTTCCGGGACGACGTCACCGTCGGCACCAAGCAGAAGAAGGAGATCGACGAGGACATCGGCGACGACCTCGACCTGCTGTGCCAGGCGGCCGAACTGGTGGTCTCCACGCAGTTCGGGTCGACGTCCATGCTCCAGCGCAAACTGCGCGTCGGCTTCGCCAAGGCGGGGCGGCTGATGGACCTCATGGAGTCCCGGAACATCGTCGGTCCGAGCGAGGGTTCGAAGGCTCGTGACGTTCTTGTGAAGCCTGATGAGCTGGATGGCGTGCTCGCGCTGATCCGGGGGGAGTCTGAAGGGTAGGGAAGCGGGTCACGGCCGCCACGCCGAGTGGTACTGCAATCGGGTGTCCGGATCGTGACTCACCCGTAAGGGATCCTTGAGCAACCGTTTCCCTTCGGCGTACGTCAAGTTGAGGGAAGCGAGGAACAGCTTCCCCGGCCATCGGGATGTCGGGCCATTCCGATGGCGTACAAAGTGTCACCGCCCGGTTGCCCCACCCTTTTGTACCCCCCCTAGACTGAACCTCCAGCACAGGCGGCTACACGCTCGAAAGGCGCCCCCGTGTCCAACGGCAACTCCCCTGAAGACGAGCGTCCGTTCGAAGACGAGCGCGTCGAAGAAGACCGCGAGGAAGCCCGCCCCTCCATCGGCCGTGCCCTTCAGCAGGCGCGTATCGCCGCTGGGCTGACCGTCGACGACATCAGTAGCGCCACCCGGGTCCGCATGAACATCGTGCACGCCATCGAGGCGGACGACTTCACCGCCTGCGGTGGGGACGTCTATGCCCGAGGGCACATCAGGACCCTCGCCAAGGCCGTCCACCTCGACCCGGCGCCGCTGCTCGCCCAGTACGGCGACGAGCACGGCGGGCGCCCGGCTCCCACCCCGGCAGCTCCCCTCTTCGAGGCGGAACGTATCCGTCCGGAGCGGCGCGGGCCCAACTGGACCGCCGCCATGGTCGCCGCGATCGTCGCCGTGATCGGATTCGTCGGATTCACGATGTTCCAGGGCGGCGGCGACAGCGGCGGCGAGGCGAACGTGGCCGAGGGCTCCACGCCCACGACCGGCGGCTCCGCCTCCCCGACCACCAAGACCAAGAAGCCCACCGACCCCAAGCCCGAGGCGTCCGACAGCGCCATCGCGGCCGCGCCCCAGGACAAGGTGACCGTCCAGGTGGCCGCCGCCGACGGCCGCAGCTGGATCGCCGCCAAGGACCACAACGGCCGGATGATCTTCGACGGTGTCCTCGAGCAGGGCGAGACCAAGACCTTCCAGGACAGCTCGAAGGTGCACCTCGTCCTCGGGGACGCCGGCGTGATCGACCTCTTCGTCAACGGCAAGAAGATCAAGGACGACTTCCAGCCGGGCGCCGTGGAGCGCCTGACGTACACGAAGGGTGACCCCGAGGCCGGATAACCGGCCCGGTGGGTGCAGTCGCTACGGGGTTGGCCTGGAAACGGCCAACCCCGTCGACGTGGGGTGTCAGCGGGACGAAGTACTCTTGAGCCCATGCCTGAACGCCGTACCGTCGCACTCGTCACCCTTGGCTGCGCCCGTAACGAGGTGGACTCGGAGGAGCTCGCAGGCCGTTTGGAGGCGGACGGCTGGCAGCTCGTGGAGGACGCCGAGGACGCGGACGTCGCCGTCGTGAACACCTGTGGCTTCGTCGAGGCCGCCAAGAAGGACTCCGTCGACGCCCTCCTGGAAGCCAACGACCTCAAGGGACACGGCAGAACCCAGGCCGTCGTGGCGGTCGGCTGCATGGCCGAGCGGTACGGCAAGGAGCTCGCCGAGGCCCTTCCCGAGGCCGACGGTGTGCTCGGGTTCGACGACTACACGGACATCTCGGACCGGCTGCAGACCATCCTCAACGGCGGCATCCACGCCTCGCACACTCCGCGCGACCGGCGCAAGCTGCTGCCGATCAGCCCGGCCGAGCGCCAGGAGTCGGCCACCGCGGTCGCACTGCCCGGCCACGCCCCCGCCGACCTCCCGGAGGGCCTCGCTCCGGCCTCCGGCCCGCGCGCGCCCCTGCGCCGCCGTCTGGACGGCTCCCCGGTCGCCTCCGTGAAGCTCGCCTCCGGCTGCGACCGGCGCTGCTCCTTCTGCGCCATCCCGTCCTTCCGCGGCTCCTTCATCTCCCGCCGTCCGAGCGACGTGCTGAACGAGACGCGCTGGCTGGCCGAGCAGGGCGTGAAGGAGATCATGCTGGTCTCCGAGAACAACACCTCCTACGGCAAGGACCTCGGCGACATCCGCCTGCTGGAGTCGCTGCTGCCCGAGCTCGCCGAGGTGGACGGCATCGAGCGGGTCCGGGTGAGCTACCTGCAGCCCGCGGAGATGCGGCCGGGCCTGATCGACGTGCTGACCTCCACCCCCAAGGTCGCGCCCTACTTCGACCTGTCCTTCCAGCACTCCGCGCCCGGCGTGCTGCGCGCGATGCGCCGCTTCGGCGACACCGACCGGTTCCTGGAACTGCTCGACACGATCCGCAGCAAGGCACCCGAGGCCGGTGTGCGCTCCAACTTCATCGTCGGCTTCCCCGGCGAGAGCGAGGCCGACCTCGCCGAGCTGGAGCGGTTCCTGAACGGTGCGCGGCTGGACGCCATCGGTGTCTTCGGCTACTCCGACGAGGAGGGCACCGAGGCGGCGACCTACGACAACAAGCTCGACGAGGACGTCGTCGCCGAGCGGCTGGCCCGTGTCTCGCGACTGGCCGAGGAACTCGTCTCGCAGCGCGCCGAGGAGCGCGTCGGCCAGACGGTGCACGTGCTCGTCGAGTCCGTCGACGACGCGGAGGGCGTGTACGGCCGCGCGGCGCACCAGGCACCCGAGACGGACGGCCAGGTGCTGCTCACGAGCGGCGCGGGTCTGAGCAGCGGCCGTATGGTCGAGGCGAAGGTGGTCGGTACGGAGGGCGTCGACCTGGTGGCCGAGCCGCTTCAGGGCTCGTTCGCGTCGCCGGCGTGGAGTGAGGAGGCGGGCAGATGACCGGTGTTCCGGCATCCGCGGCGGGCGGTCCCTCCGGCGCGAGGAGGGCCGCAGCCGGTGCGGCTCCGGGGAAGGTTCCCGGGGCTTCCGCGGGCCGGGCGGCCGCGCGGTCGGCCGAGGGCGGGGCGTCCGGTGCGGCGCCAGGGGCAGGGCAGGGTGCGGCGGCCGGTGCGGATGGCTCTGGGGCCGCTGCCGGTGACGGCTCCGAGAGCGCCGTCGTCGACGCGCAGGACGACGGGAAGCCGGCGCGGGGCGGGAAACTGGCGGCCGCGGCCGTCAACCAGGCCAGCGTCTGGAACGTCGCCAACCTCCTGACCATGCTCCGGCTGATCCTCGTACCGGCCTTCGTGGCGCTGATGCTCGCGGACGGCGGGTACGACCCGGCGTGGCGGGCATTCGCCTGGGCGGCCTTCGCCATCGCCATGATCACCGACCTCTTCGACGGTCACCTGGCGCGCAGGTACAACCTGGTCACGGACTTCGGGAAGATCGCCGACCCCATCGCCGACAAGGCGATCATGGGGGCGGCGCTGATCTGTCTGTCCGCGCTCGGTGATCTGCCGTGGTGGGTGACCGGCGTCATCCTCGGCCGGGAACTCGGCATCACGCTGCTGCGTTTTCTGGTCATCCGGTACGGCGTCATCCCCGCCAGCCGCGGAGGCAAGCTCAAGACGCTCACCCAGGGCGTGGCCGTGGGCATGTATGTGCTGGCGCTGACGGGATGGCTGGCCACCCTGAGGTTTTGGGTGATGGCTGCGGCGGTCGTGCTGACCGTGGTGACCGGGCTCGACTATGTGAAACAGGCCATTGTGCTGCGCAGGCAGGGAATCGCCGAGCGCAAGGCCGCGTTGGAGGAGAAGGAAGCGTGAGTTCCACGGCCACCGACGTGGTGCGACTACTCACGGTGAAGGGCGAGACGCTCGCCGTCGCGGAGTCGCTGACCGGTGGTCTCGTTGCGGCGGAGATCACATCCGTCCCCGGGGCGTCCAAGGTCTTCCGGGGCTCGGTGACGGCGTACGCCACCGACCTGAAGCAGGAACTGCTGAGTGTCGACGCCGCCCTGCTGGCAGTGCGAGGAGCGGTGGATCCGCAGGTCGCGGCCCAGATGGCGGCCGGAGTGCGCAAGGCGCTCGGCACGGACTGGGGCATCGCGACCACCGGTGTGGCGGGGCCGGAGCCACAGGACGGACAGGCCGTCGGGACGGTCTTCGTCGCCGTGGACGGACCCCGGAGGGCCGATTCCGGTTCTGCCGGCGGCGGAAAAGTGGAGGCTCTGCGGTTGAACGGCGACCGCGAGGAAATTCGTAGAGAGAGTGTACGGAGCGTACTCGCACTGCTCCTGAAGGAGCTTGCGGGCGAACAGACTGGGAATGAGCGGGCACAGGATACGGAACGGAACGGGGGGTTTTGATGTTTGCAGCCCTGAGTGAACACGACATCGCTCCCCGCACGGCCGCGGCGCAAGGCGGTACGGTGGGGCGTAATGGATGCGGCTACGCGGTCCGAGGAGGGAGCCACCGATGATTCTGCTCCGTCGCCTGCTGGGTGACGTGCTGCGTCGGCAGCGCCAGCGCCAGGGCCGTACTCTGCGCGAAGTCTCCTCGTCCGCCCGAGTCTCACTCGGCTATCTCTCCGAGGTGGAGCGGGGGCAGAAGGAGGCTTCCTCCGAACTGCTCTCCGCCATCTGCGACGCGCTGGACGTACGGATGTCCGAGCTCATGCGAGAAGTGAGCGACGAGCTCGCCCTGGCGGAGCTGGCCCAGTCCGCTGCGGCCACCCCCAGCGAACCTGTGCCCACGCCGGTTCGCCCGATGCTGGGTTCCGTTTCGGTGACCGGTGTGCCACCGGAACGGGTGACCATCAAGGCGCCCGCCGAGGCGGTGGACGTCGTCGCCGCGTGACGTTTCGCGCGTGCGTGGCATGAACGAGCGGCGCTGACCAGGCGCCGAGACTGGTGAGGCCCCGGCCGGGGTTCTCCGGGAGATCCGGAGGGGTGTCGGTCGGGGTTTTCGCTTGCCCGCCGGCTGCCGGGCAGGGTTGTGCCCGATTTGTTTGCGTTTGCCGGTAGGGCGTGCGGCGGTCATCGTTGAGGGGAACGGCGGGGGGAAGCCAACGGAGGTGCGGATGTACGTCGTGAAGAGCCCGCTGTCCGACGCGAGCCTGAAGACCGTGTCCGAGGCGTTGCAGGGCGCCCTCGTCGACCTGGTGGACCTCGCCCTCGTGGCGAAGCAGATCCACTGGAACGTGGTGGGGCCCCGCTTCCGTTCCGTGCATCTCCAGCTCGACGAGGTCGTCGACACCGCGCGGAAGTACTCCGACACCGTGGCGGAGCGCGCCGCGGCGCTCGGGATCTCCCCCGACGGGCGTGCCGCGACGGTCGCCGTCGGAAGCGGGATCGGCGTGACCCCCGAGGGGTGGGTCGACGACACGACCGCCGTGGGGGCGCTCGTCGAGGCGCTGGGCGCGGTGATCGCGCGGATGCGGGAGCGGGTCGAGGCGACCGGTGAGCCGGATCCGGTGAGCCAGGACATCTTCATCGGGATCACAGCGGACCTGGAGAAGCATCACTGGATGTTCCAGGCCGAGAACGGGTGACCGCAGCGGGCGCGGCAGCGGGCGACGGGCCGGCCGGAGGGCTCGCCGCTCGGGGCTTCGCGGCTCGCGGTCTCGCGGCTCACGGTCTCGCAGCTCGGCGCAGTGGGGCGCGCGGTGCGCCCGTGTGCCGTTGGTGCGCCCTGCCCGCCGGCCCGAGGGGCCGCCTAGCGTCGGGCTGGAGGTGGCGGTCATGGCGGGGATAGGGCGCTGGGGGGCGCGCGGCGCTGTGCTGGGGCTGGGGGCGCTGTGGTGGTGGGCGGTGCTGCGGCTGGTGGTCGCGCCCGGGGCCGGGGTGCTGGAGGCGACGGTCGCGGCCGGGGGATGGGGGCTGAGCGTGCTGCCGGTGCATTGCGTGCCGAAGGGGCGGGCTGGTGGGGTCCTGGGTACCGGGCGGTGGCGGAGGGTGCTGGGAGTGGGGGGCCGGGGTGTGGTGTCGCGGAGGGGGTGATGCCGGGGTGGGGTACTACTTCGGGGGTGTGGGGTCTTTTCCGGGGTGGGCGGGGTGCCAGGTGTGTCTTACCAGAGCATCGCCACACCGCCGTTCGGGCGGATGATCTGGCCCGTCGTGAAGGACGAGGCGTCGGATGCCAGGTGCAGGACCGCGTGGGCGATGTCCTCGGGCGCGCCGACCCGGCCCAGGGGTGACATACGGGCCATGACGGCCTCCGTCTTCGCCTGGGCCTCGCTGTCGTGGCGGTCGGTCATGGGGGTACGGATCCAGCCCGGCGCGACCGCGTTGACGCGGATACCGTGCCGGCCCACCTCGGTCGCGAGGGTCCGGGTCAGCTGGACCACCGCCGCTTTGGCCGCGCCGTAGCAGAGCAGGCCGGGGGCGCCGGTGTCGACGGCACCCGAGGCCATGGTGACGATGCTGCCCCCGGTACCCCGGGCGATCATCAGGCGGGCTGCCTCCTGGCAGGCGTAGAGCACTCCCTTGAAGTTGACGTCGAGCACTCGGTCGAGGTCCTCGTCCCGGGTCTCCAGGACCGGGCTGCTGTGCATGATCCCGGCGATCGCGGCCAGGACGTCCAGGCGTTCGCAGGAGGTGATGGCCTGCCTCAGCCGGGCGCGGTCGGTGACGTCGAGGACGTGGGTGTGGGCGGTGCCGCCACCGTCCTTGATCAGGGTCGCCGTCTCGTGCAGTCCCTCGGGGTCCCGGTCCGCGCAGTGCACGGTGGCGCCCGCCTCCCCGAGCAGGAGCGCCGAGGCGCGGCCGATGCCGCTCGCGGCTCCGGTGACGAACGCGGTGCGGCCGGTGAGGTCGTACGCCGTGACGGGCATACAGGGACCGTACGAGCGTTTCTGACGGGTCGTCAATTGGTGCGGCGGCGCCGGGTCGGGGAAGGGGCCGGGGCGGGGCCCGGCTGGCAGGTGGGGCACCAGTACGTGGGGCGTTCGCGGGAGCCGTCGCCCTGGTCGGCGACACGGACGGAGGTGTGGCAGCGCAGGCAGGGGCGAGGGGCCCGGCCGTAGACGAAGAGGTCCTGGCCGCGGCGGCCCGTCGTCGTGCGGATCGGGCGGTCGCGGTTGGTCTCCAGCAGCCTCTTGGCGAGCGCGGGCAGTTGGGCGGCGCGCTCGGCGGGCAGGTCGCCGACGGGCAGCCAGGGGGTGACGCCGAGCAGGAAGCAGAGCTCGCTCTTGTAGACATTGCCGATACCGGCGAGGTTGCGCTGGTCGAGCAGGGCCTCGCCGAGGGGGCGGGCGGGGTCCTGGAGGAGATGGGCGAGGGCCCGGTCGGGGTCCCAGTCCGGGCCCAGGAGGTCGGGGCCGAGGTGCCCGACCACGCGGTGCTCGTCGGTGGTGCGCAGGAGCTCCACTACGGGGAGGCGGTAGCCGACGGCCGTGCTGTCGGCGTTGCCCAGGATCGCGCGGATCTGGTGGCCGGGGCCGCCGCTCCAGCGCCTGCCGTTCGCGTACACCTTCCAGGAGCCGTCCATCCGCAGATGCGAGTGCAGAGTCAGGCCGCCCTCGACGCGGGTCAGGAGGTGCTTGCCGCGCGGGGTGACGTCCAGGACCGTACGACCTGTGAGGTCGGCCGTGGCGAGCCGGGGCACCCGGAGGTCGCTGCGGGTCAGCACCTTGCCCGCGAGGGCGTGGTGCAGCCGGCTCGCGGTCTGCCAGACCGTGTCACCTTCGGGCATGGGTCAAGGGTGGCACGTCGCCGGGACGATCAGGCGCGCAGGCGGAGGCCACGGGGGGTCGCGATGAAGCCCGCTCCTTCCAGAAGGGTGCCGATGGGGGAGGTCAGGGCCTGGGCGCCGTTGACGCGCTCCACCGTGACCGTGCCGAGGGAGCCGGCGCGGGCGGCTGCGGCGAGGGCCTCCGCCGCGGTGCGCAGACGGGGGTCGTCGGTGGGGGCGCCGTCCGGGTCCGCGGCCCAGGCGAGCAGGGTCTTGCCGCCGCGCTCCATGTAGAGCGTCAGTTCGCCGTCGACGAGCACCACCAGGGAGCCCGCCTTGCGGCCCGGCTTGTGCCCGGCGCCGGTCGGGGGCTCGGGCCAGGGCAGCGCGGCACCGTACGCGTTCGCCGGGTCGGCGGCGGCGAGGACGACGGCCCGGGAGGCGGAGTCCGGGCGGCTGCGGCGGCCCGGGGAGCCGGGGGCGTACGGCGCGCGTCCGCCGTTCTGCCAGGGCGGGGGGGCCTGCGGGGGGTAGTCCCGCGGCGAGACGTACTCGTCCCTGGACGGCTGGGGGGCCGGGGTGACGTAGGCGGGGCCGAGGCCGGGGAAACCGTCGGCGCCGGGGTCGCCCGGGTGGTCGCTGGGCGGGAACGAGTCGTCTTGTCCGGCGAAGTCATGGGCGGCGAAGTCATGAGCGGCGAAGTCATGGGCGGGGAACGGATCGAGGTCGGGGCCCGGAGGCGGGCCGGGCAGGTCCTCGCCGCGGTCGCGGGCGTTGGCCACCGCGCGCAGGCGGTCCACGGCACCGTCCATCGCGAACTGCGCGGCGCCGAGGCCCTCCACGACGTAGCCGCGGCGGGCCTGGCCGCTCTCCTCGAAGGCGGACAGGACGCGGTACGTCGCCGAGAAGCCGCCCTCGACGCCCTCCGCCGAGACCGCGCCCCTGGTCACCACGCCGTGCCGGTCGAGGAGCGTGCGGGCGAGGGCGTGGGCCCGCACCGTCGGGTCCGGCTCGTGGGCCGGGAGCAGGGACCAGCGGCCGGCGACGGTCGGCGGGCCGGACCGGGAAGCCGGGCGGGCCGCAGCCGTCTGGGAGCCGTAGCGGCCGCGCGGGACCGCACGCTTGGCGCGGTGGGCCGTGGAGCCGGCGGTGCGGCCCGAGCCGAGCAGGGAGCGCATGGGCGCGAGCGTGTCGTTGGTCAGACGTCCGGACCAGGCCAGATCCCAGAGCGCGTCGGCCAGCTGGGGATCGGTGGCGTCGGGGTGGGTGGTGGCCCGGACCTGGTCGGCGATCTGGCGGAAGAACAGGCCGTAGCCGCCGGAGAGGGTGTCCAGGACGGACTGGTGCAGGGCGGTCAGCTCCAGGGGGTGTGGGGGCGGCAGGAGCAGGGGCGCCGCGTCCGCCAGGTAGAGGGAGACCCAGCCGTCCTTGCCGGGGAGGGAGCCCGCCCCGGCCCAGACGACCTCTCCTGCGGCGGTGAGCTCGTCCAGCATGGCCGGGTTGTAGTTCACGACCCGGGAGGGCAACACCAGCTTCTCCAGCGCGGAGGCGGGCACGGACGCGCCCTGCACCTGCTCGATGGCGCGCACCAGGCCGTCGATGCCGCGCAGGGAATGCCCCTTGCCGATGTGCTGCCACTGGGGAAGGAACTGGGCGAGCGCGGCCGGCGGCACCGGCTCCAGCTCATGGCGCAGGGCGGCCAGGGAGCGGCGGCGCAGCCGACGCAGCACGGCCGCGTCGCACCACTCCTGGCCGATCCCGGCCGGGTGGAACTCGCCCTGGACGACCCGGCCCGCCGCGGCCAGCCGCTGGAGGGCGCCCTCGGTGACGGCCACGCCCAGGCCGAAGCGGGCCGCCGCCGTGGTCGACGTGAACGGGCCGTGGGTGCGGGCGTAACGCGCGAGGAGGTCGCCGAGCGGGTCCTTGACGGGCTCCGTGAAGGCCTCCGGGACACCGACCGGCAGGGCGGTGCCCAGTGCGTCGCGCAGCCGGCCCGCGTCCTCGATCGCCGCCCAGTGGTCACTGCCCGCGATCCGGACCCGGATGGCGCGGCGGGCGCCGGCCAGGTCCTGAGCCCACCGCGGTTCGGCGCCCCGCTCGGCCAGTTCCGCGTCCGTGAGCGGGCCGAGAAGGCGGAGGAGGTCCGCGACGCCTTCGGCATCCTTGACGCGGCGGTCCTCGGTGAGCCACTGAAGCTCCCGCTCCAGCTCCGTCAGCACCTCCGCGTCGAGCAGCTCGCGCAGCTCCGCCTGGCCCAGCAGCTCGGCCAGCAGCCGCGAGTCCAGCGACAGGGCGGCGGCACGGCGCTCGGCGAGCGGGGAATCGCCCTCGTACAGGAACTGGGCGACGTAGCCGAAGAGGAGGGAGCGGGCGAAGGGGGACGGCTCGGGGGTGGTGACCTCGACGAGGCGCACCTTGCGGGACTCCAGGTCGCCCATCAGCTCGACGAGCCCCGGGACGTCGAAGACGTCCTGCAGGCACTCGCGGACCGCCTCCAGGACGATCGGGAACGAGCCGAACTCGCTCGCCACCTGGAGCAGCTGGGAGGCGCGCTGGCGTTGCTGCCACAGCGGCGTGCGCTTGCCCGGGTTGCGGCGCGGGAGCAGCAGCGCGCGGGCGGCGCACTCGCGGAAACGGGCCGCGAACAGCGCCGAGCTGCCCACCTGGTCGGTGACGACCTGGTCGACCTCGCCCTTGTCGAAGACGACGTCGGCGGCGCCCACGGGGGCCTGCTCGGCGTCGTACTCCCGGCCCATCTTCACCGGCTCCTGGTCCAGCAGGTCCAGGCCCATCAGGTCGGCGTCAGGCAGGCGCAGCACGATGCCGTCGTCGGCGTGCATGACCTGCGCGTCCATGCCGTAGCGCTCGGAGAGCTTCGCGCCGAGCGCGAGGGCCCAGGGGGCGTGCACCTGGGCCCCGAAGGGCGAGTGCACGACCACGCGCCAGTCGCCGAGCTCGTCGCGGAAGCGCTCCACGACGATCGTCCGGTCGTCCGGGACGTGGCCGCAGGCCTCGCGCTGCTCGTCCAGGTAGGACAGCACGTTGTCCGCCGCCCAGGCGTCCAGGCCGGCGGCGAGGAGGCGCAGCCGGGCGTCGTCCTTGGGCAGTGAGCCGACCTCGCGCAGGAACGCGCCCACCGCCCGGCCCAGCTCGAGCGGGCGGCCCAGCTGGTCGCCCTTCCAGAAGGGCAGCCGGCCCGGCACGCCCGGGGCCGGGGAGACCAGGACGCGGTCGCGGGTGATGTCCTCGATGCGCCAGGAACTCGTGCCGAGCGTGAAGACGTCGCCGACGCGGGACTCGTAGACCATCTCCTCGTCGAGCTCGCCGACCCGGCCGCCGCCCTTCTTGGGGTCGGTGCCGGCGAGGAAGACACCGAAGAGGCCGCGGTCGGGGATCGTGCCCCCGGACGTGACGGCGAGGCGCTGCGCGCCGGGGCGGCCCGTGATCTCGCCGGTGACGCGGTCCCACACCACCCGCGGGCGCAGCTCGGCGAAGGCGTCGGACGGGTAGCGGCCGGCCAGCATGTCGAGGACCGCCGTGAAGGCCGACTCCGGGAGGGAGGCGAAGGGGGCGGCCCGTCGGACGGCGGCGAGGAGGTCGTCGAACTGCCAGGTGTCCATGGCCGTCATGGCGACGATCTGCTGGGCCAGGACGTCCAACGGGTTGGCGGGGACCCTGAGGGACTCGATGGCACCGGTCCGCATGCGCTCGGTGACCACCGCCGCCTGGACCAGGTCGCCGCGGTACTTCGGGAAGACCACGCCGGTGGAGACCGCGCCCACCTGGTGGCCCGCCCGGCCGACGCGTTGCAGGCCGGAGGCCACCGAGGGGGGTGATTCGACCTGGACCACCAGGTCGACCGCGCCCATGTCGATGCCCAGTTCGAGACTGGACGTGGCCACGACCGCCGGGAGGCGGCCCGCCTTGAGGTCCTCCTCGACCAGGGCACGCTGCTCCTTGGACACCGAGCCGTGGTGGGCGCGGGCGATGACGTGGGGTGCGCCCTGGGCGGCTCCCGAACCGCCCATGAGCTCGGCGGGGGAGTGGTGCTCGTCGAGGGTCTCGCCCGTGGCCCGTTCGTACGCGATCTCGTTCAGGCGGTTGCACAGGCGCTCCGCGAGGCGGCGGGAGTTCGCGAAGACGATCGTGGAGCGGTGAGACTGGACGAGGTCGGTGATCCGCTCCTCCACATGCGGCCAGATCGACGGGCGCTCGGCGCCCTCCGAGCCGTCGGCCACCGGGGAGCCGCCCAGCTCGCCCAGGTCCTCGACCGGGACGACCACGGAGAGGTCGAACTCCTTGCCCGACTCCGGCTGGACGATCTCCACCTTGCGGCGGGGCGAGAGGAAACGGGCCACCTCGTCGACGGGGCGGACCGTCGCGGAGAGTCCGATGCGGCGGGCGGGCTTCGGGAGGAGCTCGTCCAGCCGCTCCAGGGAGAGCGCGAGGTGGGCGCCGCGCTTGGTGCCCGCGACCGCGTGCACCTCGTCCAGGATCACCGTCTCCACGCCGGTCAGTGCGTCGCGCGTGGCCGAGGTCAGCATCAGGAACAGCGACTCGGGGGTGGTGATCAGGATGTCCGGCGGGCGGGTGGACAGGGCGCGGCGCTCGGCGGCGGGGGTGTCGCCCGAGCGGATGCCCACCTTGACCTCGGGCTCGGGCAGGCCCATCCGTACGGATTCCTGGCGGATGCCGGTCAGGGGGCTGCGGAGGTTGCGCTCGACGTCCACGGCCAGGGCCTTCAGCGGCGAGATGTACAGGACCCGGCAGCGCTTCCTCGGGTCGGCGGGAGGAGGAGTCGACGCGAGCTGGTCCAGGGCGGCGAGGAAGGCGGCCAGGGTCTTGCCGGAGCCCGTGGGGGCTACGACGAGCACGTCCGAACCCTCGTGGATGGCCTGCCACGCACCGGACTGGGCCGTGGTGGGCGCCGAGAAGGCGCCCGAGAACCAGGCGCGGGTCGCGGGGGAGAAGCCGTCCAGGGGTCCGGGTGCTTTGCTGGGCATGCGTCCATCGTGCACCCCGGCACTGACAACGGGACGCCGCCGCGGTTCCGCCTGCCGTTTCGGGGTGGGCCGGGGGATCGGACAATGGCCGTATGAGCGAGCGCGCGCGGCACTGGCAGTACGCCGAGCTGCCCGGGGTGGACCTGCTGCGGGCCCGGTACGTGCGGAAGACGTTCGTGCGGCACACGCACGAGAACTTCGTGATCGCCGCCATCGCCGACGGGGTGGAGGTCTTTCACCACGGCGGGGGCGATCAGTACGCGGGGGCCGGGTCTCTCGCGCTGGTGAATCCGGATACTCCGCACACCGGGCGGGCCGGTGTGCCGGAGGGGTGGCGGTACGGGGCCGTGTATCCGCCCGTCGACGTGGTGGCGGAGATCGCGGCCGAGACCACGGCGCTGCGGGGGACGCCGGGATTCGTCAGCCCGGTGGTGGACGACCCGTACGCCGTCGGGCTGGTGCATCAGGTGCTACGGGCCGCCGACGAGGGCAACGCGCTGGCCGCGGACACGCTGCTGCGGGTCGCCGTGACCAGGTTGCTGCGGCTCAACGGCGGGCCCATGCCGCGGCGGGAGGTGCGGACGGCGGGGGCCCGGATCGCGGCACGCGCGCGTGCGGTGCTGGAGGAGCGGATGGCACGGCCGCCGAGCCTGGAGCGGTTGGCGGCCGATCTCGGGACCAGTCCGTTCGCCTTGCTGCGGGCCTTCCGGGACGCCTACGGGATGCCGCCGCACGCGTGGCTCACGGATGCGCGGGTACGGCGGGCGCGGCGGATGCTGGACCTCGGAAGGGCGCCCTCGGAGGTCGCCGTGGCCGTGGGATTCACCGATCAGCCGCATCTCAACCGGCACTTCAGCCGGATCGTCGGTGTGCCTCCCGGGGCCTATCAGCGGGAGCGCAAGAACGTACAAGACCTGCGGTAGCGGCTCCTCGTAGCGTGCGGGGCGTGGCAGATCGGACAGTTCTCAAAGATGCAGAGACCGGTGGGAAGGCGGACCGTGCCGTCATGCGGGACGCCCTGGGTGTCGGGGTGGCCGTCGGGCTCTCCGGGTTCGCCTTCGGGGTGACGTCGGCCGGCAGTGGGCTCACGCTGATGCAGACGTGCGCGCTCAGTCTGCTGGTGTTCACCGGCGCGTCCCAGTTCGCCCTGGTGGGCGCCCTCGCGGCCGGTGGCGGCCCGTTCACGGCGGCGGCCGGAGCCTTCTTCCTGGGGGTGCGGAACGCCTTCTACGGCCTGCGTCTGTCGCAGGTGCTGGCCCTCCCGCGCGCGGTGCGGCCGTTCGCCGCCCAGTGGGTGATCGACGAGACGGCCGCCGTCGCGCTCGCACAGCCCACGCGGCGCAGTGCGCGGATCGGGTTCCTGGTGACGGGGCTGAGCCTGTACGTCCTGTGGAACCTCACCACGCTGCTCGGCGCCCTGGGCGCCGAGGCCATCGGGGACACCGGCGCCTGGGGGCTGGACGCGGCGGGACCCGCGGTGTTCCTGGCGCTGCTCGCGCCGATGCTGAAGACCGGCACCGAGCGGGCCGTCGCCGGGCTCGCCGTGCTGCTGGGGCTCGGACTGCTGCCCGTGCTGCCCGCCGGTGTGCCGGTTCTGCTGGCCGCGCTGGCGGCGCCGCTCGTGCTCTGGGCGGACGGCCGGCGCAGGGGACAGGGGGACCAGCGGTGAACGTCTGGATCGCGATCGGTGTGACCGTCCTCGGGTGCTACGCCGTCAAGCTGGCCGGGCTGCTGGTGCCCGCCGGGGCGCTTGAGCGGCCCGGCGTGAAGCGGCTCGCCGCGCTGCTGCCCGTCGCGCTGCTGGCGGCCCTCACGGCCCAGCAGACCTTCGCCGACGGGCAGGTGCTGGTCCTGGACGCGCGGGCCGCCGGGCTCGCAGCCGCCGCTGTGGCGCTGATGCTGCGGGCGCCGTTCCTGCTCGTCGTCGCGGCGGCCGTGGTGGTGACCGCGGGAGTGCGGGCCATAGGGGGCTGATCAGCCGATGCCGCGGCCGTAGGCGCTGAGGGTGCGCAGGGCCTCGATCGTCACCACCGGGCGGGCCTCCAGGGCGGGGACCGGGGCCCAGCGGCGCCACCGGACGGGCCAGCCGCCGTCCTCCTGTTGCTGGGCCGCGAGGTGGTCCAGCGAGCGGGCCATCTCGTCGTCCGTGAACCACGCGCGCGCGAGGGAGCTCGGTGTCCTCGCGTAGTCGTACGGGAAGTGGTGCTCGCCCGGGGCGTAACCGGGAGAGACCGGGTACACCTCCAGGTTCTCGGGATCCAGAGCCGCCAGACGGTGTTCGCGGACCAGGCGGCCCAGACGTTCGGCGGCCGCCTCCGCGCGCGGGCGGTCCGGGGCGGAGTCGAGGAAGGCCACGGCGGCCTCGATCTCGTAGGGATGGGACTTCTCCAGCGACTCGACCGCCTGCCAGCAGAAGTCCGTGGCCCGGAACAGCCAGGCGTGCCACACCTCGTTGCGGTGCAGCAGCCCCACCACCGGCCCGGTGGCCAGGAGGTCGCTGGGCGGGTCCTCCACGACCGGCACGAAGGGCGCCGTCGGGTAGCCGCGCTGGCTGGGGTGGATCGCCGGGAGGGCGCCGTCCGCCGTGGAGACGGACGTCAGATAGCGGCACATGCGTTCCACCCGCTGGCCGGCGCAGCGTCCCACGGCGTCCAGGACGCGCAGGGCGTGGGCGGTGTGCAGCGGCTGGCTGACCGGGCCGCGCAGGTCGGGCTCCAGCGCGTGACCGTACCCGCCGTCCTCGTTGCGGTAGGCGTCCAGGGCGGTCTCCACCGGGTCGGCGGAGCCGCCCCGGAAGTGGTGGGCGAAGAGGCGCTGCTCGAGCACGCGCGCGGTGAGCCAGACGAAGCGTTCCGCACGCGCCACGGGGGTGTGCGGCGCGGGCGACTGGGGGAGTGAGGGAGCTCCTGTTTCGGCCATGGGTCAGACCGTAGGGCGCAATACGGCGTCGGCAGGCGGTCCCGGCCCAGGCCCACCCGCAGGGGCGGGATACTGGAGTCATGCGGTTGACGGTCTTCTGGCAGCGGATGGCGGAGCACTTCGGTCCGGGATACGCCGACACCTTCGCGCGCGACCATGTGATGGCGGAGCTCGGCGGGCGCACCGTCCACGAGGCGCTCGACGCCGGCTGGGACGCCAAGGCCGTCTGGCAGGTGGTGTGCGCGGTGATGGACGTGCCGAGGGAGAAGCGTTGACCCTTCGTGGAGACCGCTGACTGACGGCCCACGAAGATCGCACGCGGGCAGACGGCTGTCGGTGGCGTGGGCGAGACTTGGTGCGTGGCACCCACTGACGAGACAGGGCAGGCAGCCCAGCAGTCCTCCCCGTTCGGTACGACACCGCCCGCGTCGCCCCCGCCTCCGGCCGGGGACACCGGGCCGAACGGCCGCATGCCGCGCTGGCTGCCGCGCGCCCTGGTGCTCGCACTCGCCCTCGTCGCCGTGTTCCAGCTGGGCAGCTGGGCCTTCCACCAGCTCACCGGGCTGCTGATCAACATCCTCATCGCGTTCTTCCTGGCGCTCGCCATCGAACCGGCGGTGAGCTGGATGGCCTCGCGCGGCATGCGCAGGGGACTGGCCACGTTCATCGTCTTCATCGGCGTGATGATCGGGGCGGCGGGCTTCGTCACGCTGCTCGGCTCCATCCTCGCGGACCAGATCATCAAGATGATCGAGGGCTTCCCGGGTTACCTCGACTCCGTCATCAACTGGGTCAACACGCACTTCAAGACCGACCTGAAGCGTGTGGACATCCAGGAGGGCCTGCTGCGCTCCGACTGGCTGCGCACCTACGTGCAGAACAGCGCCACGGGTGTCCTGGACGTGTCCGCCCAGGTCATCGGAGGTCTCTTCCAGTTGCTGACGATCGCGCTGTTCTCGTTCTACTTCGCCGCGGACGGCCCGCGACTGCGCCGCACGATCTGCTCACTCCTGCCGCCCGCCCGGCAGGCCGAGGTGCTGCGCGCCTGGGAGATCGCCGTGAACAAGACCGGCGGCTACATCTACTCGCGCGGCTTGATGGCACTGATCTCCGGGATGGCGCACTTCGTCCTCCTGCAGGCCCTGGACGTGCCCTACGCGCCCGTGCTCGCCGTGTGGGTGGGCCTGGTGTCGCAGTTCATCCCCACCATCGGCACGTATCTCGCGGGCGCGCTGCCCATGCTGATCGCGTTCACGGTCAACCCCTGGTACGCGCTGTGGGTGCTGATCTTCGTGGTGATCTACCAGCAGTTCGAGAACTACGTGCTCCAGCCGAAGCTGACGTCCAAGACCGTCGACATCCACCCCGCGGTCGCCTTCGGCTCGGTCATCGCGGGCACCGCGCTCCTGGGCGCGGTCGGCGCGCTGATCGCCATCCCCGCCATCGCCACGCTCCAGGCGTTCCTGGGGGCGTATGTGAGGCGGTACGCCGTCACGGACGACCCCCGGGTGCACGGACACCGCCGACGCGGGGAGGGGCCGGGCCTCGTCACGCGCGCGAGGCGGCTGTGGGCACGGCGGGCCGGGACGGAGCGGCCCGAGGCCGGGCAGTCCGAGGGCGGGCAGTCCGAGGGCGGACGGTCCGAGGGCGGACGGTCCGGGGGCGGGGGCTCCGGGGACGGACCGTCCGGGGGCGGGGGCTCCGGGGAGAGCCCGGCCTGAGTCGCCGCGCCCTGTCACGGACGTGCCGCGTGGTGCGCTTGACACGAAAATCGAACATCCATTCTTATGGAGTCTCCGGCGAAGCTCAACGACGGGCAGTTCGACGTACTTTGGGTGGAGAAGTGCCCGAGTTATCCACAGGCCGGACGTGCGTCGGGGCGCATTGTCAGTGGCAGGCGTTAGCGTCTTTGACGTGAAGCGATCGACTCAAGCAAATCGGGTGGAACCCATGGCAGGAACCGACCGCGAGAAGGCCCTGGATGCCGCTCTCGCACAGATTGAACGGCAATTCGGCAAGGGCGCGGTCATGCGCATGGGCGACCGGACCAAGGAGCCCATCGAGGTCATCCCGACCGGATCCACCGCCCTCGACGTGGCCCTCGGCGTGGGCGGCCTGCCCCGCGGCCGTGTCGTGGAGATCTACGGACCGGAGTCCTCCGGTAAGACCACCCTGACCCTGCACGCGGTGGCGAACGCGCAGAAGGCCGGTGGCCAGGTCGCCTTCGTCGACGCGGAGCACGCACTCGACCCCGAGTACGCGAAGAAGCTCGGTGTCGACATCGACAACCTCATCCTCTCCCAGCCGGACAACGGCGAGCAGGCCCTGGAGATCGTGGACATGCTGGTCCGCTCCGGCGCCCTCGACCTCATCGTCATCGACTCCGTCGCGGCGCTCGTCCCGCGCGCGGAGATCGAGGGCGAGATGGGCGACAGCCACGTGGGTCTGCAGGCCCGCCTGATGAGCCAGGCCCTGCGGAAGATCACCAGCGCGCTCAACCAGTCCAAGACCACCGCGATCTTCATCAACCAGCTCCGCGAGAAGATCGGCGTGATGTTCGGCTCCCCGGAGACCACGACCGGTGGTCGGGCGCTGAAGTTCTACGCCTCGGTGCGCATCGACATCCGCCGCATCGAAACCCTGAAGGACGGTACGGACGCGGTCGGCAACCGCACCCGCTGCAAGGTCGTCAAGAACAAGGTCGCGCCGCCCTTCAAGCAGGCCGAGTTCGACATCCTCTACGGTCACGGCATCAGCCGCGAGGGCGGTCTGATCGACATGGGCGTGGAGCACGGCTTCGTCCGCAAGGCCGGCGCCTGGTACACGTACGAGGGCGACCAGCTCGGCCAGGGCAAGGAGAACGCGCGCAACTTCCTGAAGGACAACCCCGACCTGGCCAACGAGATCGAGAAGAAGATCAAGGAGAAGCTGGGCGTCGGCGTGCGTCCCGAGGAGCCGGCCGCCGAGCCGGGCACGGACGCGGCGGTCTCCCTGGCACCGGCCGACGCGCCTGCGGTCCCCGCCCCGGCAGCGGCCAAGACCGCCAAGTCCAAGGCCGCGGCAGCCAAGAGCTGACCCGTGACACGACGAACCGACTGGGCGGAGTACGAGTACGCCGCGTCCGGTGCCCCACGGGGGAGGGGCACCGGAAGGGAGACGGGCTCGGCCGTGGACGGGGAGGACGGGCACGGGGACGACCGGCTGTACGGGGATGACAGGCCGTACGGGGAGGCCTCTCCGTACGGCGGCTCATTCGGCAGAGGCTCTTTCGGCAGCGACTCGTCGACCGGAGGCGCACGCGAAGGCGGCTCCCCCAGGGACGGCTCGCGCGGCAGTGGGTCGCCCGGTGGGCGTGGACGTGGGCGCCGCCGGCGCGGCTTCGACGCGGCGAATGCCGAGGACGGAGGTTCCCTTTCCTCGTCGAGGGCCGAGCAGGGGGAGCCTCCGGGGGACCCGGTCGAGCAGGCTCGGGCGATCTGCCTGCGCCTGCTCACCGGGACCCCGCGAACCCGCAAGCAACTCGCCGACGCCCTGCGCAAGCGGCAGATCCCGGAGGACGCCGCCGAGGAGGTGCTGTCGCGGTTCGAAGAGGTCGGCCTCATCAACGACAGCGCCTTCGCGGACGCCTGGGTGGAGTCCCGGCACCACGGCCGAGGGCTGGCCCGGCGCGCGCTCGCCCGGGAGCTGCGGACCAAGGGCGTCGACTCCACGCTGATCGACGAGGCCGTCTCCCAGCTCGACTCCGAGCAGGAGGAGGCGACCGCGCGGGAACTCGTCGCGCGCAAGCTCCGCTCCACCCGGGGGCTCGACCGGGACAAGCGTCTGCGCCGCCTCGCGGGCATGCTCGCCCGCAAGGGTTACTCCGAGGGCATGGCCCTGCGCGTGGTCCGGCAGGCACTGGAGGAGGAGGGCGAGGACACGGAGTTCCTCGGGGACGAGGGGGTCTGAGGCAAGGGCGAGACCCCCGTGGGGCCGCGCCCAACGCTGAGCCCCAGGGTCACACCACGGGAAGCCCCGTCGCCCGCCAGGCCTGGAACCCGCCGACCAGATCGGTGGCCCGGTGCAGCCCCAACTGGTGCAGGGACTGGACCGCCAGGCTGGAGGCGTACCCCTCGTTGCAGATCACGACGACGCGCAGGGCGTGGCTCGTGGCCTCGGGGAGACGGTGGCTGCCCTGCGGGTCGAGGCGCCACTCCAACTCGTTGCGCTCGACGACGAGGGCACCAGGGATCAGGCCGTCCCGTTCGCGCAGGGCCGCGTAGCGGATGTCCACCAGCAGCGCGTCACCGGCCAAGGCGGCCTCGTACGCCTCCTGCGGTTCGATCCGCTCGTAGCCCGCCCGTACGCGCTCCAGCAACTCGTCGATGCCGACGGGACGCTGGACGCCCCCACTGCCGCCTGTGTCCCCACTGCTGCCGTGCCCGTCGCTCACCTGGTCGTGCGTCGCGCTCACTGCCAGTCCTCCGGTCGTTCCACCTGCTCGAGCCGCAGGATCGACCCGCTGCGGCTGAAGCGGCGGATCTGCGGCAGGGGCGGGTAGTAGGCGTGGACGGAGATCGCGTGCCGGTCGGGAGACTCGTTGAGCACCTCGTGGACGTGGTGGCGGCCGAAGGCGCGGCCCTCACCGGAGGGCAGCCGGCGTTCGCGGTCGACATCGTCGGTGAGTTCCAGGGTCTTCCAGCCGTCGGTGGGCAGCCGCGCGGCGAGCGAGTTCTCCGTGAGCTCGCCCGACGCGGTCAGGAAAGCGCCGACGGAGTCGGCATGGTCGTGCCAGCCGGTGCCCGTGCCGGGCGGCCAGCCGATCAGCCAGGCCTCGCTGCCGCCGGGCCCGTCCAGCCGCACCCAGGTGCGGCCTTCCGGGTCGAGCGGCAGGGAGGCGATCAGCTCGGTGTCGGCGGCCGTACGCCGCACGAAGTCGAAGAGGTCGGCCTGGGTGGGCGCCGAAACGGCGGAGGAGACAGATGAGGAGCCGGAAGCCGAGCCGGGGGTGGATCCGGGAGAGGAGACAGCAGGGGATGCGGAAGGGGATACAGACACGGGTGCCGTCCTGAAGGTCCTGATGAGGGTTCGCGAATCAGGCGCGTCGGCCGCGGCAGAACAGAGCGCGGCGTGCGCCCGGAGGAAGGGGGAGGCGAAGTCAGCAGGACGGGCGACACACGCAGCCCACATAGCGGAGGAGGTCCATATGGACCCTCCGCCACAGGCGCACGCAGGTGTCGGTCACGCACCGGAGTACACCACGACGGCCCGGACCGGTCAACTCGCTGTCACCATGCGGACGCACGGTGACAGCGAACACATCTCCCTCGGTGTCGACGTCAGCGAGAACCGACCGACGCACTGGCCTCGGCCTGCGCCTTCGCCGGTCCGCCCACCGCGGCCTCCGCCGCCGCGTACAGGTCGTCCGGGCGCACTCCGCTCAGTGCGGTGACGAGATGGCCGTCGGGGCGCACCAGGAGCACCGTGTGCGCGGCAGCACCCGGATAGCTCTCGGCGACGAGCAGTTCGGCGGGGTGCGGCAGTGCCGTGACCGCGGCCGCGAGGCGGGGCATGATGCCGGCGCTGACCCAGTGCTTGCGCTCCCACACACCCGTGCCGGGCGCGATGAGCACCACGAGCAGTGCGCCGCGGCCGAGCCGGTCCCGCAGCGGTACGAAGGTGCCGTCCTCCGCGGTGACCCGCACGTCGGTGACCGGTGCTCCGGGCGGTGTGTCGACGGGCGTCTCCCCCTCGAGGCGTGGGGGCGCGAGGGGCGAGTCGGCGTACGCCCCCGGCGCGCCGAGCTGGCCGTGCCCCAAGTGACCGTCCGTGAGGAGCGCGTCGTGGCCCCGGGACGAGCCGGGGACGTAGGAGCGCAGACCTCCGCCGCCGCGCAGCAGCGGCAGTGCCTGGTCGGCGGCGCGCAACCGGGCGGCGACGACCGCCCGGCGCTCGGTCTGGTAGCTGTCGAGGAGCGCGTCGTGCGGCCCGTGGTGCCAGGCCACGGCCAGCTTCCAGGCGAGGTTGTCGGCGTCCCTGAGGCCCTCGTCGAGACCGTGCGTGCCCAGCGCGCCGAGCAGGTGGGCCGCGTCCCCGGCGAGGAAGACGCGGTCGGCGCGCCAGCGTCGGGCCAGGCGGTGGTGGACCGTGTGGACACCGGTGTCCAGCAGTTCGTACGGCGGGGTCGTGCCGCCCGCCCAGCCGGCCAGGGTCTCCCGGATGCGGGTCAGCAGCAGTTCGGGGGTGACCAGGTCCTTGCCGGGCGGCAGGAGCCAGTCCAGACGCCAGACGCCGTCCGGCAGAGGGCGCGCGGTGACCTCGCCGGCCGAGGGGCCCGACATGCGCCACGGCGGCATGCGGTGCAGCAACGCCTCGTCGTGCCAGGGCAGTTCCGTACGCAGCGCGGCAACAGCGTGACGCTCCACCGCCGTACGGCCCGGAAAGCGGATGTCCTGGAGTTTGCGCACGGTCGAGCGGGGGCCGTCGCAGCCGACCAGGTAACTGCCGCGCCACCAGGTGCCCTTGGGGCCGCGGGTGTGGGCCGTGACGCCCGAGGACTCCTGTTCGATGCCGTCGAGTCGGCTCTCCACCGCGACCTTGACGAGCCGTTCGCCGGAAAGGGCCGCGCGCAGGGCGCCGGTCAGGACGTGCTGGGCGATGTGCAGGGGAGCGGGCTCGGTGCCGTCGAAAACGATCTCACGCATCACCTGCTTGCGCCGCATCGACCGCCATCCGGCCCAGTGGGCCCCGGCCCGGGACAGGGGCACACCGGTCAGCCGTTCCACGAGGGCGGCGGTGTCCTCGCGCAGGACGACGGTGCGCGCCGCACGCGGTTCGTCCTTGCCCGGCCCCTCGTCGAGGACGACGCACGGCACCTCCTGACGCGCCAGCGCCAGGGCGAGCGTGAGCCCGACGGGCCCCGCTCCGACGATGATCACCGGGTCCACGGCGCGGCGCCCCCTGCCCGTGGTGTTGTCCTGAGAGACATAGGTGAACAGGAAGTTGGAGCAGGGTGCACGATCACAGAACGTATGCAACCCATTGCGGGTGCTTGCGTCAAGTGACCAGGGGCAGTGGCGATCATGCCACTGCCCCTGAGTGTGTCACGTGAGGTGACCGGGTGTCAGACGGTGCCTCCGGCGCCGGTCCCGGCCGTTCCGGCGATCTCGGCATTGTCTGCGCCCACGACCGCGCCCGTCGATTTCTTGGCCCGCCGCAGCCGCCGCTCCAGCCAGCTCGCGAAAGAGGTCAGGGCGAAGTTGAGCGCGATGAAGATGACGGCCACGACCGTGAAGCTGGCGATCGTGTTCGCACCGTAGTAGCCGCTCATCGTGTTCGCCGAGGAGAGCAGTTCGGGGAAGGTGAGGACCGCGCCGCCGAGGGCGGTGTCCTTCACGATCACGACCATCTGGCTGACGATGGCCGGCAGCATCGCGGTGACCGCCTGCGGCAGCAGGATGAGCCGCATCTCCTGGTTCTTGCGCAGGCCGATCGCCATGGCCGCCTCGGACTGGCCCTTCGGCAGGGAGAGGATGCCCGCGCGAACGATCTCGGCGAGGACCGAGGCGTTGTACAGCACCAGACCCGTGACGACGGCGTACAGCGGACGGTCGTCGGACGAGACGTTCGTGTACTGGGCGAACAGGGCAAGGCCGAAGATCATCAGGATCAGCACGGGGATGGCCCGGAAGAACTCGACCACGAGGGCGGCCGGCACCCGGATCCAGGCGTGCTCCGACAGCCGGGCGATGCCGAAGACAGCGCCGAGCGGCAGCGCGATGATCATGGCGAGCGCTGCGGCCTTGAGCGTGTTCTGCAGGCCCGGCCAGATGTACGTCGACCAGGGCTCGGATGTGGTGAAGGGCTTCCACAGCACCCACTCGAGCTGACCGTTGTCCTTGAGGGTGCTGTACACCCACCACAGCACGGCCGCCAGGGCGACCAGGAAGACCACCGTGAACAGGACGTTGCGCCGCTTGGCGCGGGGCCCCTGCGCGTCGTAGAGAAGGGCACTCATCGCTTCACCGCCACCTTCTTGCCCACCCAGCCGAGGATCAGACCGGTCGGCAGCGTCAGGCACACGAAACCGAAGGCGAAGATCGCCGAGATCAGCAGCAGCTGCGCCTCGTTCTCGATCATCTCCTTCATCAACAACGCCGCTTCCGCCACACCGATCGCCGCGGCCACCGTGGTGTTCTTCGTCAACGCGATCAGGACGTTCGTCAGCGGGCCGACGGCCGAGCGGAACGCCTGGGGAAGCACGACCAGTCGCAGCACCTGCGAGAAGCTCAGGCCGATGGCGCGCGCCGCCTCCGCCTGCCCGACCGGCACCGTGTTGATGCCGGAACGCAGCGCCTCACACACGAAGGCGGAGGTGTAGACGATGAGACCGAGTACGGCGAGCCGGAAGTTGGCCGTGTCCGACCTGTCGGCGCCGAGGTTGATGCCCAGGGCCTGGTAGAGGCCCAGCGAAGTGAACAGGATGATCACGGTCAGCGGGATGTTCCGCACGAGGTTCACGTAGGCGGTCCCGAAGCCGCGCATCAGCGGCACCGGGCCGACGCGCATGGCGGCCAGCAGGGTGCCCCAGATCAGGGAGCCGACGGCTGAGAGCAGGGCGAGCTGCACCGTCGTCCAGAAGGCTCCCAGGATGTCGTAGTCACTCAGAAAGTCGAACACGATTTCCCGCGCTTCCGCGTATAGGGATGCCCCGGTGCACCGCCCCGGAGGGCGGCGCACCCGTCAGGCGTTGCCTCAGCTGTTGCGTCAGCTCTTGATGTCGCCGATCTTCGGCGCGGGCTCGTTCTTGTAGTTGGCCGGGCCGAGGTTCTTGTCCACGGCCTTCTGCCAGGAACCGTCGGCGACCATGTCCTCAAGAGCCTTGTTGATCTTGTTCTTGAGGTCGCTGCCCTTCTTGACGCCGATGCCGTAGTTCTCGTTGGTCATCTTGAAGCCGCCGAGCTTGAACTTGCCCTTGAACTGGGACTGGGCGGCGTAACCGGCGAGGATCGAGTCATCGGTGGTCAGCGCGTCGATCGCCTTGTTCTGCAGACCGCCCAGGCAGGCCGAGTACGTCGGGTACGTCTGCAGGTCGGCCTTGGGGGCCAGCTTCTCCTTGACGTTCTGCGCCGAGGTCGAACCGGCCACCGAGCACAGCTTCTTGTTGTTGAGGTCCGCCGGCGACTTGATCGAGTTGTCGTCGGAGCGGACGAGCACGTCCTGGTGGGCCAGCAGGTACGGGCCGGCGAAGTCGACCTTCTCCTGGCGCTCCGGGGTGATCGAGTAGGTGGCGGCGATGAAGTCGACGTCACCGCGCTGCAGCATGGTCTCGCGGTCGCCGCTCTTCGCTTCCTTCCACTCGATCTGGTCCGCCTTGTAACCGAGCTTCTTCGCGACGTAGGTGGCGACGTCGACGTCGAAACCGGCGTAGCCCTGCGGCGTCTTCTGGCCGAGGCCGGGCTGGTCGTACTTGATGCCGACGGTGATCGTCTTACCGCCGCCGGAGCTGGAGCCGCCGCCGTTGTTGTCGCCGCCGCACGCGGTGGCGGTCAGGGCGAGGGCGAAGACGGTGGCCGAGGCGGCGGTGACCTTGCGGAGCTTCATGGTGAACATCCTTTGACTTGAGAAGAGATGCGGGCCGTCAAGGGCGGTGACGCAGGTCGCGTCGGGCGCGAACCGCGCCGTCAGTGATGCAGGATCTTCGACAGGAAGTCCTTGGCACGGTCGCTGCGCGGGTTGCTGAAGAACTGGTCGGGCGCAGCCTCCTCGACGATTCGGCCGTCCGCCATGAACACCACGCGGTTTGCGGCCGATCGTGCGAAACCCATCTCATGGGTGACGACGATCATGGTCATGCCGTCCCGGGCGAGCTGCTGCATGACCTCCAGCACCTCGTTGATCATCTCGGGGTCGAGCGCGGAGGTCGGCTCGTCGAAGAGCATGACCTTCGGCTCCATGGCCAGCGCCCGCGCGATCGCGACGCGCTGTTGCTGGCCGCCGGAGAGCTGTGCCGGGTACTTCTCGGCCTGCGCGGCGACGCCGACCCGGTCGAGCAGGGCGCGGGCCCGCTCCTCGGCCGCGCTCTTGTCCTTCTTGCGGACCTTGATCTGGCCGAGCATCACGTTCTCGAGCACGGTCTTGTGCGCGAAGAGATTGAAGGACTGGAAGACCATCCCGACGTCGGCCCGCAGCCGAGCCAGCTCCCTGCCCTCGGCCGGCAGCGGCTTGCCGTCGATCGTGATCGAGCCGGAGTCGGTCGTCTCCAGGCGGTTGATGGTGCGGCACAGTGTGGACTTGCCGGACCCGGAGGGCCCGATGACCACGACGACTTCACCGCGGGCGATCGTCAGGTCGATGTCCTGGAGTACGTGCAACGCGCCGAAGTGCTTGTTGACGCTCTTCAGGACGACCAGTTCTCCGGTCGCGGCCACATCTTCCTTGGCCACCGATACTTCGGTCATCGCTCTCAGGCTCCGTCCTCCTCGGTTTCGGAGGACAGTAGTAACCCTCTACGACCTGCGTCATTACATCTGAGGGGAATCTGAGCATCACGATCCGATAGCAATCGGACACGTGTCGTAGCACTTATGAGCAGCGCTCATATCGGCCGGGTAACGGAAGCTCTCCGCAACCGGAACCCTCTTGACGCCGTCCTCATCCATCAGCGTGACTGCACAAGGTGCACGCGCGCGTGCACGCGTTTTTGTACACAGACAGATCGTACGGCCAGTGAACCGAAGGGGGCTCGGGTGAGACTGCTGCTCGTCGAGGACGACAACCACGTCGCCGCTGCTCTGTCCGCGGTCCTGGCGCGGCACGGGTTCGACGTCACGCACGCGCGCAGCGGCGAGGAGGCCCTTCAGGCGCTGGTTCCCGAGGTCGACGGCTTCGGTGTCGTCCTGCTCGACCTCGGCCTGCCCGACCAGGACGGATACGAGGTCTGCGGCAAGATCCGCAAGCGCACCAGCACGCCGGTGATCATGGTCACCGCCCGCTCCGACGTGCGCTCCCGCATCCACGGCCTCAATCTCGGCGCCGACGACTACGTGGTGAAGCCGTACGACACCGGGGAACTGCTCGCCCGCATCCACGCGGTCAGCCGGCGCACCTCGCACGAGGACACCTCCAGCGGTATCGAGACGGAACTGCGCCTCGGCCCGGTGCACATCGAGCTGCCCACCCGCCGGGTCAGCGTGGAGGGAACCGTGATCCAGCTGACCCGCAAGGAGTTCGACCTCCTCGCCCTGCTCGCGCAGCGGCCCGGGGTGGTCTTCCGCCGGGAGCAGATCATCAGCGAGGTGTGGCAGACCAGCTGGGAGGGGACCGGGCGCACCCTGGAGGTGCATGTGGCGTCCCTGCGCGCCAAGCTGCGGATGCCGGCGCTCATCGAGACCGTACGCGGAGTCGGCTACCGGCTCGTCGCGCCTGCCGGATAGCGGGGCCGGGTGCGCACTCGTCTGCTCCCGCTGCTGATCGTCCTGATGGCGGCCGTGCTGCTCGCGCTCGGCGTCCCGCTCGCCGTCAGCCTGGCCGGCGCCCAGCAGCAGAAGGTCGTCGTCGACCGCATCGACGACACGGCACGCTTTGCCGCTCTCGCCCAGTTCGTGACCGACTCGCCCACCGGAACCGCCAGCGCGTTCGAGAACGAGCGCCTGGCCACGCTCAGCCGCGAACTCGACAGCTACTACACCGTCTACGGCATCCGGGCCGGTGTCTTCTACCGCAGCGGCAGTGCCATGGCCCACGCGCCCGCCGGGTGGTCCCTGCCCAAGGAGGGTGAGGTACGCGACGCGTTCGACGAGGCGCTGCTCAGCCGCCGCAGCCACGACCCGCGGCAGGTGTGGCCCTGGCAGCGCCGCAACCTGGTGGTCGCCTCGCCGGTCATCCGGGACGGTGACGTCGTCGCGGTCGTCGTCACCGACTCGCCCACCGGGCAGCTGCGCTCGCGCACACTGCACGGCTGGCTGGTCATCGGCGCGGGCGAGTTCGCCGCGATGCTGCTGGCCGTCGGTGCCGCCCTGCGGCTGACCGGCTGGGTGCTCAAGCCCGTACGGGTGCTGGACGCCACCACCCACGACATCGCCACGGGGCGGCTGAAGTCCCGGGTCGCCGCCGCCGGAGGTCCGCCGGAACTCAGGCGCCTGGCCCGGTCGTTCAACGAGATGGCGGACAACGTGGAGGACGTGCTGGAGCAGCAGCGCGCCTTCGTCGCCGATGCCTCGCACCAGCTGCGCAACCCCCTCGCGGCGCTGCTGCTGCGCATCGAGCTGCTCTCCTTCGAGCTGCCCGAGGGCAACGAGGAGATCGCCTCGGTCCAGTCCGAGGGCAAGCGCCTCGCGCAGGTCCTGGACGATCTGCTCGACCTGGCGCTGGCCGAGCACACCGACGCCGATCTGAAGATCACCGACATCGGCGAGCTCGCCGCCGAACGGGTCGCGGCCTGGTCCCCGACCGCCGAGGCCAAGGGCGTACACCTGGTGAGCGACTGCCCGCCGACGACCGCGTGGGCCGACCCGGTGGCGCTGTCCAGCGCGCTGGACGGGATCATCGACAACGCGGTGAAGTTCACGCCCGAGGGCCGGACGGTCGAGGTGACCGTCGCGCGTGACGGCGACACCTCCACCGTGGTCGTCACCGACGAGGGGCCGGGCCTCACGGATGAGGAACTGGCCCGCGTCGGCGACCGCTTCTGGCGCAGCAGCCGCCACCAGAACATCAAGGGCTCGGGCCTTGGACTGTCCATCGCGCGGGCGCTGCTCGCGGCGGGCGGCGGTTCGATCGCGTACGACCATCACGAGCCGCACGGGCTGAAGGTGACGGTGACGGTGCCGAGGGTCGGACCGGCGTAGCGGAGCCGGAGCCCGAGGCGAGGTCGAAGAGGGCTATGGCTTGACGGACCAGTAGTAGCGCCGGGCCCCGTCGTGCAGCTTGAGCGGGTCGGTGTAGATCGCCGTGCGGACGTCGACCAGCTGGGCGGAGTGGACCGTCGCGCCGATGCCGTCCCGGCTGTCGAGCACCGTACGGGTCAGCCACTCGGTGAGCCGGGGGTCCATGTCGTTGCGCGTGACCAGCAGGTTGGACACCGCCAGGGTGGGGACCGGGTCGCCGCGCTGGATGGTGGGGTAGGCCGATTCCGGCATCTTGGTGGCGCGGTAGTAGCGCGTGGCGCCGCCCTGGTCGTGCAGCTTGGCCACGAGGCCGGCGTCGATCGGTACGAAGCGGAAGGCCGACGCCGACTTCTTGGCCAGCCGGCTGAGCCCGTCCGTGGGCAGTCCGCCCGACCAGAAGAACGCGTCGAGGCCGTGTCCCAGCCGTTTGGGTCCGGTGTCGATGCCGTCCGACGACGGCTTGATGTCCTTCTCCGGGTCGATCCCGGCCGCTTTGAGCACGCCGTTCGCGATCAGCCGCACGCCGGAGTCCGGCAGCCCGATGGCCACGCGCTTGCCCCGTAGGTCCGCGACGGAGCGGATGTCCGAGTCCGGCGGTACGACGAGCTGGGCGTAGTCGTCGTACAGGCGCGCGACCCCGCGCAGGCGGTCGGCGCCCGTGCCGTGGTCGAGCTTGTACGTGGCGACCGCGTCGGCCGCTGCGATCGCGAAGTCCGCCTGGCCCGTCGCGACGTCCGCGACGTTCTCCTGAGAACCGGCGCTGGTCAGCAACCGCACCTTCAGATCGGGCATGTCCTTGTCGATCGCTTTGCGCAGGAGGTCGCCGTACTCGTAGTACACCCCCGCACGCGTGCCCGTGCTGAACCTGATCGTCCCGCCCGGAGGCTCCTCGGCCCAGGGGCGCAGCCACCACAGCAGCAGCCCGAGGACCACGAGGGCGGCGCCGCCGCCCTGAAGGGCCCGGCGCCTGCCGAGAGGGGGGAACGTCTTGGGCATGCGCGAGATCCTGCCAGCCGTGGTGCCCCGCTGACCAGGGGCGGGCTCACACGATGGGGCGAGGGGAGTGTCAGTGGCGGCCACTACAGTCGGTCCCATGAGCTCCTCGCCCGCCGACCTGGTCCGTGAATTCCACCTCGCCTTCGGCCTGGACGCCCGCAGTACCCCGACGGAGGTGTCCCCGGAACTCGCCGCCCACCGCGGTGAACTCCTCGCGGAGGAGGCCGCGGAGGTCGCCGAGGTGTCGGTGACGGGCCCGCTCGACCGGCTCGCCCACGAACTCGCCGACGTCGTCTACGTGGCGTACGGCACCGCCCTCGTCCACGGCATCGACCTCGACGCGGTACTGGCCGAGATCCACCGTTCCAACATGACCAAGATCGGCCCCGACGGCTCCGTCTCCCGCCGCGAGGACGGCAAGGTGCTCAAGGGGGAGCACTACGAGGCACCGGATGTGCCGGGGGTGCTGCGGAGGCAGGGGTGGGAACCGGCCGCGGGGGCCTGAGCCGCCGCCCGGGCCTGCGGCGGCTCCACTGCCCCCTTCGGCGCCGCCCCTCAGTCGGCCACCTGCGCGTCCGCCTCCTTGGTCCGGTGCGTCGTCTGCGCCGCGTCCCGGCGGGGCTCGCGGCGTCGGGTCCACCAGGTCGCCAGGGGCTCCGTGTAGCGCGCGGTGAGCGGGCCCAGGACGACCAGGATGAGCACGTAGGCCGTGGCCAGGGGACCGAGGGACGGTTCGATGCCCGCAGAGACGGCCAGACCGGCGATGACGATGGAGAACTCGCCACGGGCCACCAGCGCACCGCCCGCCCGCCAGCGGCCCTTGACGGAGATCCCGGCCCGCCGCGCCGCCCAGTAGCCGGTGGTGATCTTCGTCAGGGCGGTGACGACGGCCAGGCCCAGGGCGGGCAGCAGAACGGGCGGGATGCTGGACGGGTCGGTGTGCAGGCCGAAGAAGACGAAGAACACCGCCGCGAACAGGTCACGCAGGGGGCTGAGGAGCGTGTGCGCACCCTCCGCCACCTCTCCCGACAGCGCGATGCCCACCAGGAAGGCCCCCACCGCGGCCGACACCTGCAGCTGCTGTGCCACACCCGCGACCAGGATCGTCAGACCCAGCACGACGAGCAGCAGCTTCTCCGGGTCGTCGCTGGAGACGAAGCGGGAGATCACCCTGCCGTAGCGCAGGGCCAGGAACAGGACGAGGCCCGCCGCGCCCAGCGCGATCGCCAGGGTCAGGCTGCCGGCCAGCAGCCCGGCTCCCGCCACCAGCGCCGTGACGATGGGCAGATACACCGCCATCGCGAGATCCTCCAGCACGAGCACGCTGAGGATCACGGGCGTCTCCCGGTTGCCGACCCGCCCCAGATCGCCGAGCACCTTCGCGATCACGCCGGACGACGAGATCCAGGTGACACCGGCCAGGACGACGGCGGCCACCGGCCCCCAGCCGAGCAGCAGCGCCACCGCCGCCCCCGGCAGCGCGTTGAACGCGCAGTCGACCAGACCGGACGGGTAGTGGGTCTTGAGGTTGGAGACCAGATCGCTCGCCGTGTACTCCAGGCCCAGCATCAGCAGCAGCAGGATGACGCCGATCTCGGCGCCGGTGGCGATGAACTCCTCGCTCGCGCCCAGCGGCAGCAGACCGCCCTCGCCGAAGGCCAGGCCGGCCAGCAGGTACAGCGGTATCGGCGAGAGCCGGAAACGGGCGGCGAACCGGCCGAGCAGGCCGAGGCCGAGGATGATGGAACCGAACTCGATCAGCAGAACCGCGGAGTGCACCGGCTCACTCCCGACCGAGTATCGTCGCGGCGGCGTCGACGCCCTCGCGGGTGCCGACGACGATCAGCGTGTCACCGCCCGCCAGCCGGAAGTCCGGCGCGGGCGAAGGGATGGCCTCGGCTCGCCGCAGCACCGCCACGACCGACGCGCCCGTCTCCGTACGCATCCGCGTGTCGCCCAGAACACGCCCGTTCCAGCGCGAGGTCGCGGCCACCTCGATGCGCTCGGCGACCAGCCCCAGGTCCGTGGTGTACAGCAGACTCGGGCTGTGGTGGGACGGCTTCAGCGCGTCGATCAGCGACCCCGCCTCAGAACCCGTCAGCCGCAGCGACTGCGCGCAGGAGTCCGGATCGTCGGTCCGGTACACGTTCACCGTGCGCGTGCCGTCGCGGTGCGCCACCACCGACAGATGGCGGTGTTCCCGGGTCTCCAGGTCGTACTGGACCCCGATGCCCGGCAGCGGCGTCGCCCTCAGGCGCGGAGCTGACACGTTTCTTCCCCTTGTTCGTCTGGCTCTTGTCGGTCTGTGCACGGTGTCGATCAACGGACGGGTCAACTCCGCATGCTGTCATCCAGCCGTACGGTGACGACATGGGTGTCGTGACGGATATACGCAGCGGCCGGTCGCCGGAGAGGGTGGAGGGGGCGGTGCCGAAGTCGAAGGCCAGGGCATATGCGGAAGCCGGGTCGGACGCGAAAGCCGGGCCATGTGCGAGAGCCGGAGGGAGCGGATCCAGGAACGTGTCGTTGTTCTGGCGGATCTTCTCGCTCAACGCGGCGGGCCTGGTCGTGGCCACCGGGTTGCTGCTCGGCCCGGTCACCGTGTCGACCCCTGTCCTGGCGGGCGAGGCGCTCGTCCTGCTCGGCGGCCTGGCGCTGCTGCTCGCCGGCAACGCGCTCGTGCTGCGCTTCGGTCTCGGGCCCCTGCAACGGCTGGACCGGGCCATGGCCACCGTGGACCTGCTGCGTCCGGGCTCCCGCCCGGTGGTCGCCGGCCCCGCGGAGACGGCCGGGCTGATCACGACGTACAACGCGATGCTCGACCGGCTGGAGGCCGAGCGGGCCGCGGGCGCCGCCCGGGCGCTGTCCGCGCAGGAAAGCGAACGGCACCGGATCGCCCGGGAGCTCCACGACGAGGTCGGGCAGACCCTGACCGCCGTCCTTCTCCAGCTCAAGCGCGTCGCGGACCGGGCACCCGAGGACCTGCGCGAAGAGGTCGGCCAGGCACAGGAGGCGACCCGGGCCGGCCTGGACGAGATCCGGCGTATCGCCCGTCGGCTGCGCCCCGGTGTCCTGGAGGAACTCGGCCTGGCCAGCGCCCTGCGTTCGCTCGCCGCCGAGTTCACGACCCATGGGCTGACCGTGCGCCACCACGTCACCGGCGACCTCCCCGCTCTGACCCCGGAATCGGAACTGGTCGTCTACCGAGTGGCCCAGGAAGGCCTGACCAACACCGCCCGGCACGCCGACGCCGACCGTGCCGAACTCCGCCTCCGGCCGGTCCCCGGCGGTGTCGAACTCCTCGTACGCGACAACGGCACCGGCCTCGGCGACGCCCCCGAGGGCGCCGGGATCACCGGCATGCGCGAACGCGCCCTCCTGATCGGCGCCGCCCTCACCCTCGAACCGGCCCCGGGCGGGGGCACCGACGTGCGGCTGCTCCTGCCGGTGGCGGAAGGAGCGCGCTGATGCCCACCCCGATCCGTGTCCTGCTCGCCGACGACCACACCCTCGTGCGCCGGGGCGTGCGCCTCATCCTGGACGGCGAGCCCGACCTGACGGTCGTCGCCGAGGCCGGGGACGGGGCCGAGGCCGTCGCCAAAGCCCGGGAAACCGCCGTCGACCTGGCCGTCCTGGACGTCGCCATGCCCCGCATGACCGGCCTCCAGGCGGCCCGCGAACTCTCCCGCCGGCTGCCCGGCCTGCACATCCTGATCCTGACGATGTACGACAACGAGGAGTACTTCTTCGAGGCGCTCAGGGCCGGAGCCAGCGGCTACGTCCTGAAGTCCGTCGCCGACCGCGACCTGGTCGAGGCCTGCCGGGCGGCCGTGCGCGACGAGCCGTTCATCTACCCGGGCGCCGAGCGGGCCCTCGTCCGCTCCTACCTGGAGCGGCTGCACCGGGGCGACGGTCTGCCGGAACGGGCCATCACCGAACGCGAGGAGGAGATCCTCAAGCTGGTCGCCGAGGGCCACACCTCGAAAGAGATCGGCGAACTCCTCTTCATCAGCGCCAAGACGGTCGAACGCCACCGCGCCAACCTCCTCCAGAAGCTCGGCATGCGCGATCGTCTGGAACTGACCAGGTACGCGATCCGCGCGGGTCTCATAGAGGCGTGAGCCCGGGCCCCGGGGTTGTCCACAGGCGACCGAGCCACTTCTGCCGACCGCCTACCCTTGTCCCATGAGCAGCATCGACCGGAGCCAGTCAGTGGGCGGCACGCGCACATATGAGGTACGCACCTACGGGTGCCAGATGAACGTCCACGACTCCGAGCGATTGGCCGGTCTGCTGGAGGACGCGGGCTACGTCCGCGCCCCCGAGGGCGCCGACGCTGCCGACGTCGTCGTCTTCAACACCTGCGCCGTGCGGGAGAACGCCGACAACAAGCTGTACGGCAACCTCGGCCACCTCGCGCCGAAGAAGGCCGCCCGCCCGGGCATGCAGATCGCGGTCGGCGGCTGCCTCGCGCAGAAGGACCGCGACACCATCGTGAAGAAGGCGCCCTGGGTGGACGTCGTCTTCGGCACGCACAACATCGGCAAGCTGCCGGTCCTGCTGGAACGCGCGCGCGTGCAGGAGGAGGCGCAGGTGGAGATCGCCGAGTCGCTGGAGGCGTTCCCGTCCACACTGCCGACGCGCCGCGAGAGCGCGTACGCGGCCTGGGTCTCCATCTCCGTCGGCTGCAACAACACCTGCACCTTCTGCATCGTCCCGGCCCTGCGCGGCAAGGAGAAGGACCGCCGCCCCGGCGACATCCTCGCCGAGATCGAGGCCCTGGTCGCCGAGGGCGTCTCCGAGATCACACTGCTCGGGCAGAACGTGAACGCGTACGGCTCCGACATCGGCGACCGCGAGGCCTTCAGCAAGTTGCTGCGCGCCTGCGGGAAGATCGAGGGCCTGGAGCGCGTCCGCTTCACCTCCCCGCACCCGCGCGACTTCACCGACGACGTCATCGCCGCCATGGCCGAGACGCCGAACGTGATGCCCCAGCTGCACATGCCGCTCCAGTCCGGTTCGGACACGGTCCTGAAGGCCATGCGCCGCTCCTACCGCCAGGAGCGCTACCTGGGGATCATCGAGAAGGTCCGCGCCGCCATCCCGCACGCGGCGATCAGCACCGACATCATCGTGGGCTTCCCCGGCGAGACCGACGAGGACTTCGAGCAGACGCTGCACGTGGTGCGCGAGGCCCGTTTCGCCCAGGCCTTCACCTTCCAGTACTCCAAGCGCCCGGGCACCCCGGCCGCCGAGATGGACGGCCAGATCCCCAAGAAGGTCGTCCAGGAGCGCTACGAGCGTCTGGTCGCCCTCCAGGAGGAGATCTCCTGGGAGGAGAACAAGAAGCAGGTCGGCCGCACGCTGGAGCTGATGGTCGCCGAGGGCGAGGGCCGCAAGGACGACAGCACCCACCGCCTGTCCGGCCGGGCCCCCGACAACCGGCTCGTCCACTTCACCAAGCCGGACCAGGAGGTCCGCCCCGGCGACGTGGTCACGGTCGAGATCACCTACGCCGCCCCGCACCACCTCCTCGCCGAGGGCGCCGTGCTGGACGTGCGCCGCACGCGCGCGGGCGACGCCTGGGAGAAGCGCAACGCCGAGAAGGCGGGCAAGCCGGCCCAGCCGGCCGGCGTGCTCCTGGGCCTGCCGAAGATCGGCGTACCCGAGCCGCTCCCGGCGGCGACGAGCGGCTGCGGCTGCGACTGAGCCGGGCCGGGCCCACTGGGGCTGGACCTGGTTGGGGCTGGGCTCGGCTGCGGCTGGACCTGGCTGGAGCTGGGCCCGCAGCGGCCGGACCCGACTGAGAGTGAGCCTGGCTCCGGCCGGGCCTGGCTGGGTGCTGGACCCGACTGTGGCTGGACCCGACTGTGGCCGGACCCGGTTGTGGCCGGACCCGACGGCGACTGGGCGCTACTGCGTCCGGACCCGACTGCGACCGGCCCCGCTGCGGCCGGGGCACGCTCGGGTGGGGTCCGGCCGAGGCCGGCTCAAGCTGGGTTGGGGCTCCGGCCGGGGCCGGGCAGGGCATGTGTTCTGCTGGGTTACGCTGCCGATCATGCTTGTCGCCGCCGCTGTCTGCCCCTGCCCGCCCCTACTGGTGCCCGACGTCGCAGCGGGCGCCGCTCCGGAGTTGGACGCCGCACGGGCCGCCTGTACGGACGCGTTGGGCGTGCTCGCCGCCGCCCGGCCCGGCCGGCTCGTGGTCGTCGGGCCGGTGGAGAGTGCCGGGCCCGAGAGCTACCCGGAGGGCACGCGCGGCTCGTTCCGGGGCTTCGGCGTCGATCTCGACGTACGGCTGGGACGGGACGACGGCGCGCCCGCGGACCAACGGCTGCCGTACTCGCTGGCGGTGGCCGCATGGCTGCTGGGGCGGACCGGGTGGTCCGACGCCCCGGTCGAGGGACTCGGCGTGGGGGACCGGCTCGAGCCCGAGCGGTGCGGCCGGATCGGACGGGACCTCGCCTCACGGGCCGAGCGGGTCGCGCTGTTGGTGATGGGTGACGCCAGCGCGTGCCGGACGCTCAAGGCCCCGGGGTACCTGGACGAACGGGCGGCGCCCTTCGACGCGGAGGCCGCGCGCGCACTCGGCACGGCGGACGTGGCCGCGCTCACGGCCCTGGACACAGGGCTGGCGCGCGAACTGAAGGTCTCCGGCCGGGCCACCTGGCAGGTCCTGGCGGGCGCGGCCGAGGGCGCGGACCTCGGCGGATCACTGCTGTACGAGGACGCGCCGTACGGGGTGGGATACCTCGTGGCCACCTGGTCCTAGCCCGGCGGCCGGGCGGCCACCGCAGCGGAACACAGAACACGGGAAACGGCGGACGGCCGGGAGCCCTCGTGCTCCGCGGCCGTCCGCCGATGTGTCCTTCGGTGTGCCGATTGTGATCAGAACCTGGTGCGTCGATGTGCGCTCAGGAGGTGGGCGGTGGTGCGTCCGGCGGCGGGGTGCCTCCGGCGTCCCGCGGCGGTGCCGTACGGCCCGTGTCCGACGGCATGGTGCCGGCCGGGCCCGGTGGCGGCGTCGTGCCGCCCCCGTCCGGCCCGCTGTCGCCCTTGTGCGCGAGTCGGTCCATGGCGCCCTTGGCCTTGCCCGTGCCCGACTGGATCCTGTCGCTGTACTTGCCCTTGGTCCTCTTGTCGACGACCTGGGCGGCCTTGTCGAGGCCGTGCTGGATCTTGTCCTCGTGCCGCTGTGCGAGGTCCGAGACCTTGCCCTTGGCCGGGCCCAGTTTGGCCTTCACGTTGTGCAGGAGACCCATGGTTCACCTTCCCTCGCGCGGGGCGGTCACGTGCGGGCGCCCTCGCCGGCCTCGTTGTCGGCCGCCTTGTCGGTGGACTGCTGCTTGGGGATGTCGACGCCTTCGTTCTCGTTGACCTCGGCCGCCTCAGCCACCGGCTCGGCCGCTTCCGCTGCCCCGTCAGCCCCCTTCGCCGCCGCCTCTGCTCCTGCGGTTTCCTCTGCGTCGGTCCCGGCCGTCGCCTGGTCGGCCTGAGCCCCGGCGGCAGGCGCCGCCTCCTCCGTGGTCTTGGACCGCCGGAGAAGTCGTGCAAAAACGCCCATATCCACTCCATACGTTACTCGTGCGGGCGAAATCCCGCGTCGCCCGGTGCGTCCGTTTGCGCGACCCGGGCCACCGCCTCTGCGATCCGGCGGCAGGAACCTCGCAACGGGCAACGAACCTGAGGCCGTCGCGTCACGTAACTCGTTCGAGAGCAGGGTTCGAGGTTTGCGAGACTGGGTCGGTGAGCAGTGCACCCCCCACCCCCCGCGTCATCGCCGTCGTCGGACCAACTGCGGCCGGAAAGTCCGATCTGGGCGTTTTCCTGGCCCAGCGTCTCGGTGGTGAGGTCGTCAACGCCGACTCCATGCAGCTCTACCGAGGGATGGACATCGGCACCGCCAAGCTGACGCCCGAAGAGCGCGGTGGCGTACCCCACCACCTGCTGGACATCTGGGACGTGACGGTCACGGCGTCCGTCGCCGAGTACCAGCGACTGGCCCGCGAGCGGATCGAGGCCCTGCTCGCCGGGGGCCGCTGGCCGATCCTGGTGGGCGGCTCCGGGCTGTATGTGCGCGGGGCCGTCGACAACCTGGAGTTCCCCGGGACCGACCCCGAGGTCCGCGCCCGCCTGGAGGAGGAACTCACGCTGCGCGGCTCGGGCGCGCTGCACGCCCGGCTGGCCGCCGCCGACCCCCAGGCCGCGCGGGCGATCCTGCCGAGCAACGGCCGCCGGGTCGTCCGGGCCCTGGAGGTGATCGAGATCACCGGCAGGCCCTTCACCGCCAACCTCCCCGGCCACGACTCCGTGTACGACACGATCCAGATCGGCGTCGACGTGGCCCGGCCCGAGCTGGACGAGCGCATCGCGCGCCGGGTCGACCGGATGTGGGAGGCCGGCCTCGTGGACGAGGTGCGCGCACTGGAGGCGCAAGGGTTGCGCGAGGGGCGTACCGCCTCGCGCGCGCTCGGCTACCAGCAGGTGCTCGCGGCGCTCGCCGGGGAGTGCACCCTGGAGGACGCGCGGGCCGAGACCGTGCGTGCCACCAAGCGCTTCGCGCGCCGTCAGGATTCATGGTTCAGGCGCGATCCCCGGGTGCACTGGTTGAGTGGGGCTGCGGCCGATCTCACGGAACTTCCGCAGCTCGCGCTGTCTTTGGTCGAACGACCGGTTACAGCCTGATCACGTCATGGCATCGGGACGCCCAGGCCGTCATCCGGACCTGCGGCGGCGTGCCATCATCGAGCTTCGATCGACCGAGTTGAGTCCTAGTTGGGAGGGCGCGTGGCGATGGAGGCCGGCCCTCGCGACACCGCACAAGGCACCGATCACATCACCGCCGACCGGGATGAACCCGAGCGCCGGGACGAGACGGAGCACGGGGACGGACCGGAGCAGGAGGCGGACCGTCTCAGCTCCGACGGGCCCGACGAGACGCAGGGTGTGACGGACGACGGCCCCGAGCCCGAGGAGATGTTCGCGGGCGAGGTCGAGGTCGAGCTGCGCCCGCAGCGCAGGCTGCGCATCTGGCAGCTCGCGCCCATCGTGAGCCTGGCCACGCTCGGCTCCCTGATGTTCGCGTTCCCGCTCGCCTTCGACTTCGGCGACAGCGGGGCCGTGATCGCCATGCTCGGGCTGCTGATCTGCTCCTGCGCGGCCGGCTGGGGCATGATGGCCGCCCGCCGCGTGGGCTACACCTTGCCGGGCCTGCCGGCCAAGGGTTCGGGCCGCAGACCGGACTGGCGGGTCGTCCTCGCGTACGCCGTGATGGTGGCCGCGGTGGTCGTGCTGGCGGTCTGGCGCGTAGCACGACTCCGCTGAAGCGCGCCCCATAAGGGGCGCGGGGATCTGCGCGAGAAGCCACGACCTACCCGCACACCGCGACGCACGCGCATACCCACGGCGAATCCGCACGGCCCTCCCCGCGGAGCGCCCCGTACGATCGAGGAATGAGCACGCGGATCGCCTTCCTCAAGGGTCACGGCACCGAGAACGACTTCGTGATCGTCCCGGACCCCGAGAACGTCATCGACCTGCCCCCGGCCGCCGTCGCCGTCCTCTGCGACCGCCGCGCGGGCATCGGCGGTGACGGACTGCTGCACGTGGTGCGATCCGCGGCGCATCCCGAGGCGAAGACCATGGCGCCCGAGGCGGAGTGGTTCATGGACTACCGCAACGGCGACGGCTCGATCGCGGAGATGTGCGGCAACGGCGTGCGGGTCTTCGCGCGCTACCTCCAGCGCGCCGGACACGCCGCCGAAGGGGACCTCGCCATCGCCACGCGCGGGGGCGTGAAGACCGTGCACATCGCCAAGGACGGTGACGTCACCGTGGGCATGGGCAAGGCGCTGCTCCCCGAGGGCGACGTCACGGTGAGCGTCGGCGAGCGCAGCTGGCCCGCGCGGAACGTGAACATGGGTAACCCGCACGCGGTCGCCTTCGTGGACGACCTGTCCCACGCCG
Organism: Streptomyces africanus; assembly: GCF_030816955.1. Classification (NCBI taxonomy): domain Bacteria; kingdom Bacillati; phylum Actinomycetota; class Actinomycetes; order Kitasatosporales; family Streptomycetaceae; genus Streptomyces; species Streptomyces africanus. The sequence goes on from NZ_JAUSYP010000001.1 coordinate 6,456,520, forward strand.
GTGACCTGCTCTCGCCGCCCCCCTTCAGTCCGGCCGCCGCGTATCCGGACGGGGTGAACGTCGAGTTCGTGATCGACCGCGGCCCCGGGCACGTCGCGCTGCGCGTGCACGAGCGCGGTGCCGGCGAGACCCGCTCGTGCGGCACGGGCGCGTGCGCTGTCGTCGTGGCCGCCGCCCGCCGCGACGGCGCCGACCCGACGGCCACCGGCACCCCGGCGACCTACACCGTGGACGTGCCCGGCGGAACCCTGGTGATCACCGAGCGGCCCGACGGCGAGATCGAGATGACGGGGCCTGCGGTGATCGTGGCCGAAGGCGAGATCGACGCGGAGTGGCTGGCGACCGCCACGCGCGCGTGAGCGGGCGCGGCCGACCGTCCGGAAAATACTGCGCGATGTCGGCCGCACGACCCGAAACAGTCGTAAAGAACCGGCCATTTGGCGGGAACGAAACCGTCATGGCCACGACCTACCGGGGTGCAAACTTCACATTCATCCCTCGAATGGGTGATCAGTTTCACGCTCGGCGAGAGGCGGTCAGCCACGCGTGGTGCGCTCGGTAGCATCAAGCACCGGCCCGGACGGGGGACCGAAGCCACCCCCTGAGCCGTGTCCGCCCTGGGGCACCCCGTCCGCCGGTCCACGCAGCCGGAGGTGCCCATGAGTGCGGAGGCCACGAATTCCGTGACCCCAGGCCAGATGCCGGGCGGGGTGTCAGGACCGGTGACGCCGACAGCCCCGCGCAGAAAATCCCGCCCCCGGATCGACCTGCGCCGCCTCGGCCGTGCCGCGCTGCTCGGCCCCGCCGCCCGCGACCGGCTGCCCGACGCCATCAGCCACGTCGTCGACGCGCACCGCGCCCACCACCCCGACGCGGACCTCGAACCCCTGCGCCGCGCCTACGTCCTGGCCGAGTCCTCGCACCGCGGCCAGATGCGCAAGAGCGGCGAGCCGTACATCACGCACCCGCTCGCCGTGACCCTGATCCTCGCCGAACTCGGCGCCGAGACCACGACGTTGACCGCGTCCCTGCTCCACGACACCGTCGAGGACACGGACGTGACGCTCGACCAGGTCGGCGAGCAGTTCGGCGAGGAGGTCCGCTACCTCGTCGACGGCGTCACCAAACTGGAGAAGGTCGACTACGGCGCCGCCGCCGAGCCCGAGACCTTCCGCAAGATGCTCGTCGCCACCGGCAACGACGTCCGGGTCATGTCGATCAAACTCGCCGACCGGCTGCACAACATGCGCACCCTCGGCGTCATGCGCCCCGAGAAGCAGGAGCGCATCGCGAAGGTGACACGTGACGTGCTCATCCCGCTCGCAGAGCGGCTCGGCGTCCAGGCGCTCAAGACCGAACTGGAAGACCTCGTCTTCGCCATCCTGCGCCCCGAGGAGTACGCGCACACCAGGGAGTTGATCGTCCGCAACGCCGCCCGTGCGGACGACCCGCTCGCCGAGGTCGCCGACGAGGTGCGCACGGTGCTGCGCGAGGCGGACATCCCGGCCGAAGTCCTCATCCGGCCCCGCCACTTCGTCTCCGTGCACCGGGTCTCCCGCAAACGCGGACGGCTCCGCGGCTCCGACTTCGGCCGCCTGCTGGTGCTGGTCAACGAGGACGCCGACTGCTACGGCGTCCTCGGCGAACTCCACACCTGCCTGACGCCGGTCGTCTCGGAGTTCAAGGACTTCATCGCCGTACCGAAGTTCAACCTGTACCAGTCGCTGCACACGGCCGTCGCCCGCGAGGACGGCCAGGTCGTCGAAGTCCTCATCCGCACGCACCAGATGCACAAGGTCGCCGAGGCCGGAGTCGTCGCGCTCGGCAACCCGTACGCGCCGGCCCCCGACGACCCGGCCGACGGCGAGCGCGCCGACCCCACCCGCCCCGGCTGGCTCTCCCGGCTCCTCGACTGGCAGGAGGCGGCACCCGACCCGGACCACTTCTGGTCGACCCTGCGCGAGGACCTCGCCCAGGACCGCGAGATCACGGTCTTCCGGCCCGACGGCGGCACGATCGGCCTGCCCGAGGGGGCGACCTGTGTGGACGCGGCGTACGCGCAGTACGGCGAGGACGCGCACGCGTGCATCGGCGCCCGCGTCAACGGCCGTCTGGCGACGCTGAGCACCGTGCTGAAGGACGGCGACACCGTCCAGCTGCTGATGGGCCAGGACCCGGCGTCCGAGCCCTCCCGGGAGTGGCTGGAGCACGCGCACACGCCCGCGGCCCGGATCGCCATCCAGCGGTGGCTGGCCGCCCACCCGGCGCAGGCCGAGGCCCAGCAGAACGAGGCCCGTGAGCACCGGCAGGCCGAGGAGCGGGCAGCGGCTGTCCGGCCCGCGACCGCCGACGCGTCCGACCCGGCCGGGCCGGCCCCCGAGCAGGTGGCCCTGCGCCCTGCCACCGGCAACGTCCTGACCGACCGGCCCGGCGCGAGCGTCCGGCTCGCCGGCTGCTGTACGCCCGTACGGCCCGATGAGATCACCGGCTTCGCCGTACGCGGGGGAGCGGTCACCGTGCACCGTGTCGAGTGCGCCGCGGTGGAGCGTATGAAGGACGCGGGGCGCGCGGAGGTCGGCGTGCGCTGGGGTGAGGCCGCCGAGTGCCGGGTCACGCTGGTCGCCGAATCGTTCGTCCGTCCCCATCTGCTCGCGGACCTCACGGAGGCCATGGCCCTCGAAGGCGCCGAGATCGTCTCCGCGACGGTCGAACCCCCGACCCAGCAGCAGGTCCGTCACACGTACACCGTGCAGCTCCCGGACGCGGCCCACCTGCCCGCCCTCATGCGCGCGATGCGCAACGTGGCCGGTGTCTACGACGTCACCAGGGCCCAACCACAGCCGCAGGGCGGCTGAGCCGGCCTGGGCCCCGGCCACCGGGTCCGGGGCGGCGGCCACACCTGGGCGTGGGTCACCGGGTACGGGTCGGCAGCCGGCTTTGGCGTCGGCCCCCGAAAACGGGGCGGCCGAGCCAGCAAGGGCGCCGGCCGCTGGGTACGTTCGGCAGCCCGCCCAGGCGTGGGTCACCGGGTCCGGGTCGGCAGCCCGTCTGGGCGTCGACCGCGCATACGGGGCGCCTGAGCCCGCCATGGCGCCGGCCACCCGACGCGGGGCGGCACCCGGTGCAGGTCCCGGTTCCCGCCCGACGCGGGGCGGCTGAGCCCGCCACGGCGCCGGCCACCCGGGGCAGGTCCCCGTCCCCACCCGACGCGGGGCGGCACCCGGCGCAGGCCGCGGTCCCCGGTTCGGGTGGGGCGGACGCGCGTCGTCCGCGTCGCGCACGCGCGCGCTGATAGCCGTGAGGCATGCGCCTCACCCCCCACCGCACCCGCCCCCGTACCCGTTCCTCTCGTCGGCGGACGTCCGCGGCGCTGCTCGCCTCCGCCGTCTCCGTCTGCCTCGTCGCCGCGAGCGCCCCCGCCGTCCCCCTCGGCGTCGGCGACCGCCTCTTCCCGTACCTGGGCAACCCGGGCTACGACGTCGCGTCGTACGACCTCTCCTTCACCTATCCCGGCAGCAACAGCGAACCGCTTCGGGCCGTGACCACCATCGACGCCTGGACCACCGCCGACCTGGACCGCGTCAACCTGGACTTCGCCCACGGCACCGTCCACTCGGTCGAGGTCGACGGCGAGCCCGCCACCTTCACCACCGCCGGCGAGGACCTGGTGATCACGCCCGAGGACTCCGTGCCGGACGACAGCTGGATGCGGATCACCGTGCGGCACACCAGTGACCCCGAGCCCGCCGAGGGCCGCGAGGGCGGCTGGGTGCGCACCGCGGACGGCCTGGCCATGGCCAACCAGGCCGACGCCGCGCACCTGGTGTTCCCGTGCAACGACCACCCCTCCGACAAGGCGATGTTCACCATCCGGGTCACCGCACCCGACGGTCACACGGCCGTCGCCAACGGGCTGCCGGCCGGGGTGGACAGGTCCGGCGGATCGACCACCTGGACGTACCGCACCCACCACCCCATGGCCACCGAGCTCGCCCAGGTCTCCATCGGCCGCTCCACCGTGCTGCACCGCACCGGCCCCCACGGGCTGCCCGTACGGGACGTCGTCCCGGCCAAGCGCCGCAAGGCCCTCGAACCCTGGCTGAAGAAGACCCCGGGGCAGATCGCCTGGATGGAGAGCAAGGTCGGCCGCTACCCCTTCGAGACGTACGGCCTGCTCATGGCCGACGTCTCCACCGGCTTCGAACTGGAGACCCAGACGCTCTCCCTCTTCGAGCGGGAGCTGTTCACCGAGTCCGTCTACCCCGCCTGGTACGTCGAGTCGGTCATGGTCCACGAGCTCGCCCACCAGTGGTTCGGCAACAGCGTCGGCCCCCGCACCTGGTCCGACCTGTGGCTGAACGAAGGGCACGCCAGCTGGTACGAGGCGCTGTACGCCGAGGAGCAGGCCGGCAAGCCGATGCGGGACCGTATGAAGGCCTCGTACGGAGCCTCCGACCGCTGGCGCGCGGCCGGCGGACCACCCGCCGCCCCGAAGGCCCCCGAGCCGGGCAGCAAGACCAGCATCTTCCGGCCCAACGTCTACGACGGCGCCGCGCTCGTGCTGTACGCCCTGCGCGAGGAGATCGGCCGCCCGGCCTTCGAACGCCTGGAACGCGCCTGGGCCGGCCGGTACCGGGACGACACCGTCACGACGGAGGACTTCGTCCGGCTCGCCGCCGAGATCTCCGGGCGCGACCTGGACGGCTTCTTCCAGGGCTGGCTGTACGGGGAGAAAACCCCGCCGATGCCGGGGCACCCGGACTGGAAGCCGGCCGCGCCCGCGAAGGCGGCCGCTCGATAACACGGTGACGCGACGCCCGTGCCGTGGGACTATCTTCAGGTCGGCGCGGCACGGAGCGCCGGGAATCTCCCGGCATGCTCGCGCGTTATGCCTGGTGACGGAAAGCTCGCAGCGCTCCGTCGCCGTAAACGGTTTCCCAGCTACGTAAGGATCCAATGACCTCCTCTTCTTCCCCTTCCCAGGACACCCAGCGCTTCGCGCACAGCCACCCCGAGGGTCTTCGGGCCGATGCCCTGATGGAAGAGGACGTCGCCTGGAGCCACGAGATCGACGGAGAGCGGGACGGCGACCAGTTCGACCGCTCCGACCGCGCGGCCCTGCGCCGTGTGGTGGGCCTCTCCACCGAGCTCGAGGACGTCACCGAGGTCGAGTACCGCCAGCTCCGTCTGGAGCGGGTCGTGCTCGTCGGCGTCTGGACCACGGGAACCGCCCAGGACGCGGAGAACTCCCTCGCGGAGCTCGCCGCCCTCGCGGAAACGGCCGGTGCGCTGGTGCTCGACGGTGTGATCCAGCGCCGCGACAAGCCCGACGCGGCCACCTACATCGGCTCCGGCAAGGCCGAGGAGCTGCGCGACATCGTCCTCGAATCGGGCGCGGACACCGTCATCTGCGACGGTGAGCTCAGCCCGGGCCAGCTGATCCACCTCGAGGACGTCGTCAAGGTCAAGGTCATCGACCGGACCGCCCTGATCCTGGACATCTTCGCCCAGCACGCCAAGTCCCGAGAGGGCAAGGCGCAGGTCGCGCTCGCGCAGATGCAGTACATGCTGCCGAGGCTGCGCGGCTGGGGCCAGTCGCTGTCCCGGCAGATGGGCGGCGGCAAGGGCGGCGGCCTCGCCACCCGTGGTCCCGGCGAGACCAAGATCGAGACGGACCGGCGGCGGATCCGCGAGAAGATGGCGAAGATGCGCCGGGAGATCGCGGACATGAAGACCGGCCGCGAGATCAAGCGCCAGGAGCGCAAGCGCCACAAGGTGCCCTCGGTCGCCATCGCGGGCTACACCAACGCCGGCAAGTCCTCGCTGCTCAACCGCCTCACGGGCGCGGGCGTGCTGGTCGAGAACGCCCTGTTCGCGACCCTCGACCCGACCGTGCGCCGGGCCGAGACCCCGAGCGGCCGGCTGTACACGCTGGCCGACACGGTCGGGTTTGTCCGCCATCTGCCCCACCACCTGGTCGAGGCGTTCCGCTCCACGATGGAGGAGGTCGGCGAGTCCGACCTGATCCTGCACGTGGTGGACGGTTCGCACCCGAACCCGGAGGAGCAGCTGGCCGCCGTGCGCGAGGTGATCAGGGACGTCGGTGCCACGGACGTGCCCGAGATCGTCGTGATCAACAAGGCCGACGCGGCCGACCCGCTGACGCTGCAGCGGCTGCTGCGTGTCGAGAAGCGGTCCCTGGCCGTCTCGGCCCGCACCGGCCAGGGCATCGACCAGCTGCTCGCGCTCATCGACAACGAGCTGCCGCGCCCGTCGGTCGAGATCGAGGCGCTCGTGCCGTACACGCACGGCAAGCTGGTCGCCCGTGCCTACGACGAGGGCGAGATCCTCTCCAAGGAGCACACACCGGAGGGCACCCTGCTCAAGGTGCGGGTGCACGAGGAACTGGCGGCGGAGCTCGCGCCGTACGTCCCGGCGCCGGCGCTCTGACGGTTCGAGGCCCTGATGTGAGAAGGCCCGCTCCCTGTCCTCAGGGAGCGGGCCTTCAGCATGCCCCGGTCAGCGACCGCCGTACGTCTTGCTCATGTTCTGGTAGAGCGCCTCGGCGTCGCGGCCCAGCTGCGGGCCGGCCAGCCAGGAGTTGTCGGCCGGGCCGATCGAGGTGTTGGAGACCAGCACGGACTTGCCGTTCAGCACTCGGAACCAGCCGCCGCCGGACGAACCGCCGGTCATGGAGCAGCCGATGCGGTACATCGTCGGCAGGCTCGGGCTGAGCGAGAACCGGCCCGGGACGTCGACGCACTTGAACATCTTCAGCCCGTTGTAGGGCGGCGCCGCCGGGTAGCCCCAGGCGCCCAACTTGGCGGCCTCGGCCGCGGACGGCGCGGAGAAGTCCACGCCCAGCGCGGCACCGACCGTCTCCTCCAGGGACTTGCCACCCTGCTCGGGCTTCACGTGCAGCACGGCGTAGTCGTACGCCGCTCCGGCACCGCCCGTCTCCGAACCGCCCTGGATCCACTGGTTCGAGGTCGAGGCCCAGTCCGCCCACCAGTTGCCGTACGGCGCCACCTCGGTCGGGTTCGCGTTGCTCAGCTCCGCCTCGGACTTGCCGACGTCGTTGTAGGCCGGGACGAACACGAGGTTGCGGTACCAGCCGCCGTTGCCGCCGGCGTGCACGCAGTGGCCCGCCGTCCACACCAGGTTGGACTTGCCCGGGTGGTTGACGTCCTTGATCACCGTGCCGGAGCAGACGGCCGGGCCCTCGGGGGAGTCGAAGAAGACCTTGCCGACCGGGGCGGCGTTCCGGTGGTACGGCGTCTTCTCGGCCTGCGCCTGGACCGGCGCCGGATCCGGGTCGCTGACACCCTGGCCGGCCGACGCGTCCTTCGTCGTGACCGTCTTGTCGGCCTCCTTCGCGGACTGCATCCGCTCCGGCTTCCAGAGGCCCTCGATCACCGGGTTGACGAAGTCCTTGGCCTCACTGAGCCACTTGTCCTTGTCCCAGTCCTTCCAGCCGCCGTCCTTCCACCGGTCGACGTCGATCCCGTGCTCCTTGAGCTTGCCCGCGAGGTCGGCCGGGACCTTGACCTTGCCGGCGCCGTCCGCGGCCTGCGAGGTCGTGGCGTCGGGCTTGTCGCTCGCCGAGTCCGCCGAACCCTCACAGGCGGTCACGGTGAGCGCCAGGGCGGCGACGAGCCCGGTGGCGGCGAGAAGGGTGCGCCGCCCGCGCCTCGGTGCCGCGGGCGTACGTGTGGAACGCATGGTGCGATGACCCCCGTTGGTGCGTAACAGTTGTGGTGCTGCGTGTGCATGTCATAGGTGTGGGCGCCGGTGCCCCGGCGCGAAAACCCACTATGCCCGGGGAGTTGAGGGTGTACCGGGGTGGGGCGGTGAAGGTTTCCGTGAGTCGACGGGGCCGGTACGCCAGGTGCGCTGCCGGCGCACCCGGCGTGCCACCCCACCGCCGACGGTGATCGGCCGGCCGTCAGCGGCCCGCGAACTTCTCGCTGACCGAGTCGTACACACCCTTGGCCACCTCGCCCAGGCGCGGACCGGCCAGCCAGCCCGACGTCACCGGGCCGATGGAGGTGTTGGACACCAGCGCGGGCTTGCCGTCCGAGCCCGTCGCGACCCAGCCTCCGCCGGACGAACCGCCGGTCATCGTGCAGCCGATGCGGTACATCGTCGGATCCGACGCGGTGACCGACAGCCGGCCCGGCTGGTCCTGGCACCGGTACAGCTTCTGCCCGTCGTACGGCGGCGCGGCCGGGTAGCCGATCGCCGTGACGCTCTTCACCTTCGGTACGGCGGGAGCCTTGAAGTCGACCGGCAGCGCCGAACCGACCGTCTCCTCCAGCGACTTGCCGCCGCTGCCCTTCTCCGGGGTCACATGGATGACCGCGAAGTCGTAGGGCGCGCCGTCCCCGCCCGTCGAGCCGCCCTGCTCGATCCACTGGTCCGAGGTCTGCGCCCAGTCACCCCACCAGACGCCGTAGGGAGCGACGTCCTGCCTGGTGGCGTTCTCCAGTTCCGCGACCGGCTTGCCGTCGTCGTTGTACGACGGCACGAACGCGATGTTGCGGTACCAGCCGCCCTTCTTGCCCGCGTGGACGCAGTGGCCCGCCGTCCACACGAGGTTGGACTTGCCCGGGTGGGCCGGGTCCTTCACGACCGTCGCCGAGCAGACGGCCGAGCCCTTGGGGGAGTCGAAGAACACCTTCCCGGCCGTGGGCGCGTTGGCGTGGTACGACGGCGGCACGGCCTGCGCCTCGACCGGCTGCGGCGTGGGATCGGTCACGCCCTGGTCACCGGAGAGGTCGCTGTCGTCGACGCCCTGGTCGGGCTCCTCCGCGTCCCGCATGCGGTCCGGGTCCCAGAGACCCTCGATGATCGGGTTGATGTACTCGTTGGCCTCGCGCAGCCAGTCGTCCCGGTCCCAGTTCTTCCAGGCGCCGTTCTTCCACTTGTCGATGTCGATCCCGTGCTCGCGGAGCCGGTCCCTGATGTCGTCCGGGATTTTCAGCTTGCCGTCGTCGGAGGAGCCGGCCGACGCGGAGGCCTCACCGCCCGCCGCGGCGTCGCCCGACTCGCAGGCGGTGGCGGTCAGCGCGAGCGCCGAGGCGAGGGCCACCGCGGCCAGCACGGGGGAGTTCCTGCGGCGCGCCCTCCCACCTCGGCTGGCTATGGACGACGGCCGTGTGGATCGCATGATGTGACTCCCCCTGCTGTGTAACGAACATGGACGAACCGGCGCCAAGGCCCTGGTTTCCGCCGACTCATGGGGAGTTCAGGCCGAGCTCACGGCGTCCGGGAACGGCACCACACACTATGCGGTGGCTGTGGGGGCGTTCCGACGGAACCGCAACAGTTCCGTCACGGAAAGGATCTTGAGGCAACCCGTAACCCGGTGAGCGGACCGGGGTTGGTAGCGGTGGGGGGCCCGCTGTCTGTGTGCGGTCCTCTGTGCCCGTGCCCAGTGGGAGGTCAGGGAAGTCGTGGCGGAATCCACCCATGGGAGATGTGCGTCCGAGGAGGCCACTGTGGGGCGTATGCCGGTGAGGGCCCTCCCCGTTGCTGTCGACGGCACGGCACCGGGGGCGCGCGCCGCGCACGAAGGGATTCTGCGCCGCCAGTCCGCGCGCGAGTCCGCGGCCCGCACCTACGCCCGCGCCCTGCCGATCGTGCCGGTGCGGGCCCGGGGACTGACCATCGAGGGCGCGGACGGCCGCCGCTACCTGGACTGCCTCTCCGGCGCCGGCGCGCTCGCCCTCGGGCACAACCACCCGGTCGTCCTGGAAGCCATCCGCAAGGTCCTCGACTCCGGCGCGCCGCTGAACGCCCTCGACCTGGCCACCCCCGTCAAGGACGCCTTCATCACCGAGCTGTTCCGCACCCTGCCCCCAGGGCTCGCCGACCGGGCCCGCGTGCTGTTCTGCGGACCGGCCGGCAGCGACGCCGTGGAGACCGCCTGCGCACTGGTGCGCGCGGCGACCGGCCGGACCGGCCTCATCACGTTCACCGGCGCCTCCCATGGAAGGACGGCCGCGGCTTGCGACGCGTCCGCCGCCCACGACGTACGGGTCACCCGTCTGCCCTACCCGCAGGACTACCGCTGCCCCTTCGGCGTCGGGGGCGAGCGCGGGGCCGACCTCGCCGCCCGCTGGACCGAGTCCGTCCTGGACGACCCCGGGTCGGGCGCTTCGCTGCCCGCCGGGATGATCGTCGAGCCCGTCCAGGGCGAGGGCGGAGTGATCCCCGCACCGGACGCATGGCTGCGGCGCGTGCGGCAGCTCACGGCCGACCGGTCCGTCCCCTTGATCGCCGACGAGATCCAGACGGGCGTCGGGCGGACCGGCGCCTTCTGGGCCGTGGAGCACAGCGGAGTCACCCCCGACGTGATGGTCCTCTCCAAGGCCATCGGAGGCAGTCTGCCGCTGGCCGTCGTGGTCCACCGCGACGACCTCGACGTCCCGGAACCCGGCGCCCCCACCGGCACCTTCCCCGGCAACCAACTCGCCATGGCCGCGGGCACGGCGACTCTCACCCACGTCCGGGAAAACCACCTCGCCGAACGCGCGGCGACTCTCGGGGCACGCATGCTGAGTCAACTCCAAGGGCTGGTCGGGGACTTTCCGTGCGTGGGGGATGTGCGGGGGCGGGGGCTGATGATCGGGGTGGAGTTTGTGGCCCCGGAGGGCGCTACCGAGGAAGCCGGGCAGACGGTCGGGGCTGCGGGAAAGCCCCTTCCCGCCGCACCCGAACTGGCGGCCGCGGTCCAGCGGGAGTGCCTGCGGCGCGGCCTCATCGTCGGACTCGGCGGCCGGCACGCCGGCGTCGTCCGGCTGCTGCCGCCCCTGACGATCACCGACGAACAGGCGGCCGCCGTGCAGGACCGCCTGGCCGACGCCGTCCGGGCGGCGGCCCGGTGCGGCGGGGACACGGCAGCTGCACCGTTGACGCCCTGAGCCTCGATGCCGTGAGCGCTCATGCCGTGAGCCTTCAACTCCGCCGTCCCGGAACCACCCAACGAGGTACCTGTCTTGAACGCCATCCCCAAGCCCGACGACCAGGCCACGACGCCGGGGCGTGGCCCTGCCGATGTCCGGGGGGTGAGGGTGTCGGCGAGCCCTGCGAACTCGGTGAACCCGGCCCACCCACCGCCGCCCGGTACCTCACCGCCCGGCACCTCCGACCCTTTGGGGCACCCCGACCCGCACAGGGTCGCCCACGCAGCAGCCGTGGAGACGCTGTTGCGCTGCTGGGTGCGCGAGACCGACCAGCCCGCCCCCGCCGACGGGGTTCTGCGCATCCCCCTGCCCGCCAGCGGCACGGCACTGACCGTCCCCGTCCGCTACTGGTCCCCGACGGGCTGGCACCGCTTCGGTCTCCCGCGCCTGGCTGACGTTCCCGACCACGCCCCACCGGCCGACGCCGTCACGATCGCCGCTCTGCTTTCCCGGGAAACGTCCGCAGACGGCCACGGCCAGAGGGACGGCCGGGGCCAGGGCCAGGGCGACGGCCACAGTAACGACCATGGTCATGGCCACGGTGCTGAAGGCCGTGGCGTCGACGGCGTCGAACTCGTCGCGGGTGTCGCCGATTCCCTCCGCCGTGTCACCTCCTTCCTCAGCGACCGTCGCGAACCCCCGGTCGACGTCCCTGACCTCTTCCTGGCCGCAGAACAGTCACTCGTCCTCGGACACCCCCTGCACCCGACCCCCAAGAGCCGCGAGGGTCTGTCCGAGGCCGAAGCACGTCTGTACTCGCCCGAGGTGTGCGGATCCTTCCCCCTGCACTGGATGGCTGTCTCCCCCTCCGTCCTCGCCACCGACTCCGCCTGGACCGAACGCGGCCGCCCTGTCGCCGCGGCCCGACTCACCGCACGCCTGGCCGAGACCGACCTGCCTCTGCCGGACGGGTACGCCCTGTTGCCCCTCCATCCCTGGCAGGCACGCGAGGTCCGGCACCGCCCGGAGACCGCCGCCCTGCTCGACAGCGGGCTGCTCCGCGACCTCGGCACCCATGGCACTCCCTGGCACCCCACCTCCTCCGTACGAACCGTCTACCGATCCGGTGCCCCCGCGATGCTCAAGCTGTCGCTGGGCCTGCGCATCACCAACTCCCGTCGCGAGAACCTCCGTAAGGAACTCCACCGCGGTGTCGAGGTCCATCGCCTGCTCCGCAGCGGACTGGCGCAGCAATGGCGGGCCGTTCACCCGTGCTTCGACATCGTTCGCGACCCGGCCTGGATCGCAGTCGGTGGACCCGGTGGACCCGGTGGACCCGGTGGAGCCGTTGGGTCCGTTGGATCCGGGGGCACCGATGGCACCGGAGGTTCCGACGGTGCCCCCTTGACCGGGCTGGACGTGGTGATCCGCCACAACCCGTTCAGCCCTTCCGACGACGTCTCCTGCGTTGCCGGATTCGTCTCGCCGCGCCCGTGCTCGCCTGCACGGCCGGGAACGGCTCCCGACCGCCCGGACATCCACGGCCCGGTCCTTCGATCCCGGCTGGCCGAAGTCGTCACGCGGCTCGCCCGCCGGACCGGTTGGCCCCGCGGAGCCGTCGCCGTCGAGTGGTTCCTGCGCTACCTCGAGCACGTCGTGCGTCCCGTCCTCTGGCTGGACGGTGAGGCCGGCATCGCCCTGGAAGCCCACCAGCAGAACACCCTGCTCCTGCTGGACCCCGACGGATGGCCCGTGGGCGGCCGCTACCGAGACAACCAGGGCTATTACTTCCGCGAGTCCCGACGCGCGGACCTCGACGCCCGGCTGCCCGGCGTCGGTGAGCGGAGCGACACGTTCGTCTGCGACGAGGTCACCGACGAGCGCTTCGTCTACTACCTGGCGGTCAACAACGTCCTCGGCGTCATCGGGGCGTTCGGCTCCCAGGGGCTGGCCGACGAGCGGCTGCTGCTCGCCGCCTTCCGCCGTTTCCTCGGGAACGTCGCCGCCGGTCCGGCCCGGCTGCGATCCTCGTTGCCGGCCCGGCTGCTCGATTCACCCGTGCTGCGCTGCAAGGCCAACCTGCTGACCCGGCTCCACGGCCTCGACGAACTCGTCGGCCCGGTCGACACCCAGTCCGTCTACGTCACCATCGCCAACCCCCTGCACCGCTGATCACCCCGACCGTCCCTGGACAGCACCGACCTCCTTCATCCCTGAGGACACGCCTCACCCCTTTCCTGAGAGGAGCGTTTGGTGCCTTCCGCCGACCCGACCGCCCATGCCGGTGCCGCTGTCCCAGCCACGGCCGACGTCAACGCCGGTGCCGGCTCCCACACCCGTCTCGACGCCGGCTCCGACGCCGGTTCCGGGGTCGACTCCAGCACGGGAGCCGACGCGGACTCCGGTGCGGATTCGGGTGCTGATTCCGGTGCGGGCGGCCACGGCGAAGACACCATGGACCTGCGGCTCCCCGACGAACTCCTCGCCCTCATCGCGGACGAGGCGTCCGGCAGCTACGGAGTCGGGTGGCCGGACCAGGGCACGGACGATCTCCTCGACCGCGTCGCCGACTGGGGGCCGACCGACACACCCGCGGGCGTCTTCCACATCGTCCCGGTGCGCGTCCAACGCGATCTTCCGCTCATCAGCCGCTGGATGAACGACCCCGCCGCCGCGGCGTTCTGGGAGCTGTCCGGTCCCCAGAACGTGACCGAGGACCACGTGCTGTCCCAGCTGGCCGGCGACGGACGCAGCGTGCCGTGCATCGGCGTGCTGGGCGGAACGCCCATGAGCTATTGGGAGATCTACCGGGCGGACCTGGACCCGTTGGCCCGCCACTACCCGGCCCGCCCTCACGACACCGGTCTCCACCTCCTGATCGGCCCTGTCGCCGACAGAGGGCGGGGTCTCGGCGGTCTGCTGCTCCGAGCCGTGGCTGATCTCGTACTCGCGCGGCGGCCTTCCTGCGCACGCGTCATCGCGGAACCCGACATTCGCAACACCCCTTCCATCGCCGCTTTCCTGACCGCCGGTTTCCGGTTCTCCGCCGAGGTCGACCTGCCCGACAAGCGAGCCGCCCTCATGGTCCGAGACCGGTCCCTTCGGCACCTGATGTAGCGCTGTGTCACCGCGTCATCACTCATTGAACGTGGCGCATGCCGCCGCAGTTCCCACCCCCGCCACGGATTTTCTCGAGCCGCTCGCCGGCCCGTCCGTGCGGCCACAACGGACGGCCGGGACCCGATCCATGCCGCCCCTCACAGGTCGCGCCACCGCGCCGCCTCGTCCAGCCCACAGCTCGCCCCGTTCGGCCACGGCTCGTCACGCCCGCCCACAGCTCGCCCCGCCCGGCCACGGCTCATGACGTCCCACCCGCGCCGAACCGGTCATGTCCCCCGCAGAACCAGCCCCCGGCCCGCCCATCCGACCACCCCGTCCGCGCATCCGAGCCCCCGCACCGAGGAGCCCAAGGTCTTGATCCCGTCCCCCGTCCCTGCCTTGATCGCCCGTTTGTCAGTGCTGGGTCGTAGGGTGGTCGCGCTATGACGAAGCCCTCACTCCCCGAACTCCTGCATGCTGCCGTCACTGCCGTCGGCGGTACGGAGCGCCCCGGTCAGGTGGCCATGGCCGAAGCCGTCGCAGAGGCGATCGACGACGGCTCCCACCTCCTGGTCCAGGCCGGCACCGGCACCGGCAAGTCGCTGGGATACCTGGTGCCCGCGCTCGCGCACGGGGAGCGTGTGGTCGTCGCGACGGCCACCCTGGCCCTCCAGCGCCAGCTGGTGGAGCGCGACCTGCCGAGAACAGTCGAGTCGCTGCACCCCCTGCTGCGCCGCCGCCCTGAGTTCGCGATGCTCAAGGGCCGGTCGAACTACCTGTGCCTGCACCGTCTGCACGAGGGTGTCCCGCAGGACGAGGAGGAGGGCCTCTTCGACCAGTTCGAGGCAGCCGCGCCCACCAGCAAGCTGGGCCAGGACCTGCTGCGGGTACGCGACTGGGCCGACGAGACAGAGACGGGCGACCGTGACGACCTCACACCCGGCATCTCGGACCGGGCCTGGGCCCAGGTGTCGGTGTCGTCGAGGGAGTGCCTCGGCGCCTCGAAGTGCGCGTACGGCGCGGAGTGCTTCGCCGAGATGGCCCGCGAGCGCGCCAAGCTCTCCGAGGTCATCGTCACCAACCACGCACTGCTCGCGATCGACGCCATCGAGGGCGCTCCGGTCCTCCCGCAGCACGAGGTGCTGATCGTCGACGAGGCCCATGAGCTGGTCTCGCGCGTCACCGGAGTCGCCACCGGGGAGCTCAGCCCCGGTCAGGTCAACCGCGCGGTGCGCCGGGCCGCGAAACTCGTCAACGAGAAGGCGGCGGACCAGCTCCAGACCGCCGCCGAGGGCTTTGAACGGCTGATGGAGCTCGCGCTGCCGGGCCGCCTGGAGGAGGTCCCCGAGGACCTCGGCTACGCCCTCATGGCACTGCGCGACGCATGCCGCACCGTCATCTCCGCCATCGGCACGACCCGCGACAAGTCCGTCCAGGACGAGGACGCGGTCCGCAAGCAGGCGCTGGCCTCCGTGGAGAACGTGCACGACGTGGCGGAGCGGATCACGAACGGCTCCGAATGGGACGTGGTCTGGTACGAGCGCCATGACCGCTTCGGTGCCTCCCTGCGCGTCGCCCCCATGTCCGTCTCGGGGCTGCTGCGCGAGAAGCTCTTCGCGGATCGCTCCGTGGTCCTGACGTCCGCGACCCTGAAGCTGGGCGGCGACTTCAACGGCGTCGGTGCGTCCCTCGGGCTCGCCCCCGAAGGCACCGAAGGCGATGACCTCCCGCAGTGGAAGGGCATCGACGTCGGATCGCCCTTCGACTACCGCAAGCAGGGCATCCTGTACGTGGCGAAGCACCTGGCGCGCCCCGCGCGGGACGGCGACCGCGGGGACATGCTCGACGAGCTCACGGAGCTCATCCAGGCGGCGGGCGGCCGCACCCTGGGCCTGTTCTCCTCCATGCGGGGAGCCCAACTGGCCGCCGAGGAACTGCGTTCCCGGATCCCGGAGTTCCCGATCCTCCTCCAGGGCGAGGAGACGCTCGGCGAGCTCATCAAGAACTTCGCGGCCGACCCGGAGACGTGTCTGTTCGGCACCCTGTCGCTGTGGCAGGGCGTGGACGTCCCCGGACCCAGCTGTCAGCTGGTCGTCATGGACAAGATTCCGTTCCCGCGCCCGGACGACCCTCTGATGAGCGCCCGCCAGAAGGCCGTGGAGGACGCGGGTGGCAACGGCTTCATGGCCGTCGCCGCCACTCATGCCGCGCTTCTCATGGCCCAGGGCGCCGGCCGTCTCGTACGAGCCTCGGGCGACCGCGGTGTGGTCGCCGTACTGGACCCGCGCCTGGCGACGGCCCGGTACGGGAGCTATCTCAAGGCGTCACTGCCCGACTTCTGGTACACGACGGACCGTAACCAGGTGCGGAAGTCGCTGGCGGCGATCGACGCGGTGGCGAAGCAGGCGGAAGCCGATTGAGCCTCGGGGCCGGTCTGCGGCGACGGAACCGTGGCCCGGCCCCCACACCAGGAGTACTGGGTCCGCCGCCAGGACTGCTCCCCCGATACCGCGTACTGGAGCCCCCGGACACCGCCTACCGGGGCCCGGACAGCGCAGGGCCCCGGAACCGGCGCAGGGGTCCCGGGGCCCGGTCAGAGGGCGGGCCGACTGGGCCCACCCGACGCGGTGCGCAGACTCAGACGCGGCGCAGTACGGCCACCACCTTGCCGAGGATGGTCGCGTCGTCGCCGGGGATCGGCTCGTAGGCCGCGTTGTGCGGGAGGAGCCAGACGTGGCCGTCCTCGCGCTTGAAGCGCTTGACGGTGGCTTCACCGTCGAGCATCGCGGCCACGATGTCGCCGTTCTCGGCGACTGGCTGGCGGCGCACCGTGACCCAGTCGCCGTCGCAGATGGCGGCCTCGATCATCGAGTCGCCGACGACCTTCAGGACGAACAGCTCACCGTCGCCGACGAGCTGGCGGGGGAGGGGAAAGACGTCCTCGACGGACTCCTCGGCGAGGATCGGCCCACCGGCGGCGATGCGGCCGACCAGCGGGACGTACGACGCTGCCGGCTTGCCCGCGGTGTCCGTGGGCTGCACGGAGGCGGCCTGGTCGGAACCGCGCACCTCGTACGCGCGCGGGCGGTGCGGGTCGCGGCGCAGGAAGCCCTTGCGCTCCAGTGCCATCAGCTGGTGTGCGACGGAAGAGGTGCTGGACAGGCCGACGGCCTGGCCGATCTCGCGCATCGACGGCGGGTAGCCGCGCCGCTGCACGGAGTCCCTGATGACCTCGATCACGCGGCGCTGGCGGTCGGTGAGTCCGGAACTGTCCGCCCGGATGCCGGGAGGTCGTCCCGGCAGGGAGCGCTTGTGCCCCTCAGGGTTCGTGGCTTCGTTCATCGCGTGCACCGGCTCCAGTCGGCCCTGGGAGCGGTCCTGGGCAGTGATGGCGGCACTGTCTGCGGTGGTGGTCACGTCGGCCCCTCTCGATGGTCTCCCTGCTGCACAACGGTAGTAGCTTTCGAAAGGTTGCGCCAAACACACGTTCGAGTGAAAAATCGCGAATCTGCTGACGCGATCATGTGTCCGGGTGTATTAGCTACCGCTCCACCTGGCGGGCAAAAGCGCCCATTGCTGTACTCTTCACCGCCGGGGTGATCGCCTCGGGGGCTGGTGCCTCAGTCTGCCATCCGGCACTCTCCTGCCCCGGGACCAGCCCTCATCTGTGCGGGAGTGTCACGCCCCCTCCTCGCGGCGCCCACGGTATCCCCGCATCTGCCGCAGCGATACGGCTGTGCGCGCAGGGATGGGGCCGGCGGGGTCGGCCGGGCCTCTTGGCGGTGTCGCTGAGGGCGTACGAGGCCGGCGTGGCCGGACCGCTCGCGTGTTACCTGCGTAGACCCGCGCGACACGCGCGTGTGGCGTGCGTGTATGAGCCAATCCCCACATCTAGTGGTTGGATTGCAACAGCAGCCCACAAGTTGTGGTCCCCCGGGTCTTCGCGCTCATGGTCATCGCCTATGCTTGGGGCTGCTTCGTGGGGCGCAAGAGGCCCAGCGATGCTTATGAGTCTGCTGTGAGGAGGGTTGGAGTTCATGCACTGCCCCTTCTGCAGGCACCCCGACAGCCGTGTCGTCGACAGCCGTACGACCGACGACGGCACGTCCATCCGCAGGCGCCGCCAGTGCCCTGACTGCTCCCGTCGTTTCACGACTGTGGAGACGTGCTCGCTCATGGTGGTCAAGCGGTCCGGAGTCACCGAGCCATTCAGCCGTACCAAGATCATCAATGGCGTGCGCAAGGCGTGTCAGGGACGGCCCGTCACCGAGGACGCGCTCGCCCAGCTCGGCCAGCGGGTCGAGGAGGCGGTGCGGGCCACCGGAAGCGCCGAGCTGACCACCCATGACGTGGGACTGGCCATACTCGGCCCGTTGCAGGAGCTCGATCTCGTCGCGTATCTGCGCTTCGCCTCCGTCTACCGGGCGTTCGACTCGCTCGAGGACTTCGAGGCGGCCATCGCGGAGCTCAGGGAAGAGACGGGACGCCCCGACGCGGACGACGGAGACCGCGAGGACGCGGGGGCGGGGAGCCAGGAAGACGACCGCGGGCCCGGAGGGACGGGACACGTCCCCGAGCCCGCAGGCGCCGCCGACTGACCGGCGGGCCGGACCCGGACGGCAGCTCCGGGCCCGGCCGGGCGGCGGCGATGTGAAGACCTGTTGCGGGCGATGTGAGTGGGTGCCCGCAGCATCAGACAGAACACCGTGCCACGGGAACAACGGGGCACTTCAGGGCGTTTTCGCCCGTACAGGGAGGCGGCATGACAGAGACGGCGAGCGGTCCGGCACGGAGTTCCCGCGCCAAGAGCACCAAGGCGAGCAAGGGCCTGCGTATCGAGCGCATCCACACCACCCCTGGTGTCCACCCGTACGACGAGGTGGCCTGGGAGCGCCGTGACGTCGTCATGACCAACTGGCGCGACGGCTCGGTCAACTTCGAGCAGCGTGGCGTCGAGTTCCCCGACTTCTGGTCGGTGAACGCGGTCAACATCGTCACCAGCAAGTACTTCCGTGGTGCCGTCGGCACCCCGCAGCGTGAGACCAGCCTCAAGCAGCTGATCGACCGCATCGTGAAGACGTACCGGAAGGCCGGAGAGGACCACAAGTACTTCGCCTCGCCCGCCGATGCCGAGATCTTCGAGCACGAGCTGGCGTACGCCCTCCTGCACCAGATCTTCAGCTTCAACAGCCCTGTCTGGTTCAACGTCGGCACCAAACAGCCCCAGCAGGTCTCCGCCTGCTTCATCCTGTCCGTCGACGACTCCATGGAGTCGATCCTCGACTGGTACAAGGAAGAGGGCATGATCTTCAAGGGCGGCTCCGGTGCCGGCCTGAACCTCTCCCGGATCCGTTCCTCCAAGGAGCTGCTGTCCTCCGGCGGCAACGCTTCCGGCCCTGTCTCCTTCATGCGCGGCGCCGACGCCTCCGCAGGAACGATCAAGTCCGGTGGCGCCACCCGCCGCGCCGCCAAGATGGTCGTCCTGGACGTGGACCACCCCGACATCGAGGACTTCATCGAGACCAAGGTCAAGGAAGAGGAGAAGATCCGCGTCCTGCGCGACGCGGGCTTCGACATGGACCTGGGCGGCGACGACATCGCCTCCGTCCAGTACCAGAACGCCAACAACTCGGTCCGTGTGAACGACGAGTTCATGACGGCCGTCGAGCAGGGTGGCAAGTTCGGGCTGCGCGGCCGGATGACCGGCGAGGTCATCGAGGAGGTCGACGCCAAGCAGCTCTTCCGCAAGATCGCCGAGGCCGCCTGGGCCTGCGCCGACCCCGGCATCCAGTACGACGACACCATCAACAACTGGCACACCTGCCCCGAGTCCGGCCGGATCACCGCGTCGAACCCGTGCAGCGAGTACATGCACCTGGACAACACGTCCTGCAACCTGGCCTCGCTGAACCTGATGAAGTTCCTGAAGGACGACGGCAAGGGCAACCAGTCCTTCGAGGCCGAGCGCTTCCAGAAGGTCGTCGAGCTGGTCATCACCGCGATGGACATCTCGATCTGCTTCGCCGACTTCCCGACCCAGAAGATCGGCGAGAACACGCGCGCGTTCCGCCAGCTCGGCATCGGCTACGCCAACCTCGGCGCCCTGCTGATGGCCACCGGCCACGCCTACGACTCCGACGGCGGCCGCTCCCTCGCCGGCGCCATCACCTCCCTGATGACGGGTACGGCGTACCGCCGCTCCGCCGAACTCGCCGCGGTCGTCGGCCCGTACGACGGCTACGCCCGCAACGCCGACGCCCACAAGCGCGTCATGAAGCAGCACTCCGACGCCAACGACAAGGCCGTCCGCATGGACGACCTGGACACCCCGGTGTGGGCCGCCGCCAGCGAGTCGTGGCAGGACGTCCTGCGCCTCGGCGAGAAGAACGGTTTCCGTAACTCCCAGGCGTCCGTGCTGGCCCCGACCGGCACCATCGGCCTCGCGATGTCCTGCGACACCACCGGTGTCGAGCCCGACCTCGCGCTGGTCAAGTTCAAGAAGCTGGTCGGCGGCGGCTCGATGCAGATCGTCAACGGCACCGTCCCGCAGGCCCTGCGCCGTCTCGGCTACCTCGAAGAGCAGATCGAGGCGATCGTCGCCCACATCGCCGAGCACGGCAACGTGATCGACGCCCCGGGTCTCAAGCCCGAGCACTACGAGGTGTTCGACTGCGCCATGGGCGAGCGGGCCATCTCCCCGATGGGCCACGTCCGCATGATGGCCGCGATCCAGCCGTGGATCTCCGGCGCCATCTCCAAGACGGTCAACATGCCGGAGACGGCGACCGTCGAGGAGGTCGAGGAGATCTACTTCGAGGCCTGGAAGCTGGGCGTCAAGGCGCTCGCGATCTACCGCGACAACTGCAAGGTCGGCCAGCCGCTCTCCACCAAGAAGTGGGAGGAGAAGGCCGAGGAGCCCGCCGCCGTCGAGGCCAAGGTCGAGAAGGTCGTCGAGTACCGCCCGGTCCGCAAGCGCCTTCCGAAGGGACGTCCCCGGCATCACAACGTCCTTCACCGTCGGCGGCGCCGAGGGCTACATGACCGCCAACTCATACCCGGACGACGGTCTGGGCGAGGTCTTCCTGAAGATGTCCAAGCAGGGCTCGACCCTCGCGGGCATGATGGACGCCTTCTCCATCGCGGTCTCCGTCGGCCTCCAGTACGGCGTCCCGCTGGAGACGTACGTCTCGAAGTTCACGAACATGCGCTTCGAGCCGGCCGGCATGACGGACGACCCGGACGTGCGGATGGCGCAGTCGATCGTCGACTACATCTTCCGCCGCCTGGCGCTGGACTTCCTGCCGTTCGAGACGCGCTCCGCGCTCGGCATCCACTCCGCCGAGGAGCGTCAGCGTCACTTGGAGACCGGTTCGTACGAGCCGAACGAGGACGAGGTCGACGTCGAGGGCTTGGCCCAGTCGGCGCCGCGCGCCCAGGAGCTGAAGGCCGTCTCCGCGCCGAAGAACGAAGAGGCGGCCAAGCCCGCCCCGCAGACGGCCCACACCAGTGCCGAACTGGTGGAGATGCAACTGGGCATCCAGGCCGACGCCCCGCTGTGCTTCTCCTGCGGTACGAAGATGCAGCGTGCCGGTTCCTGCTACATCTGCGAGGGCTGCGGCTCGACCAGCGGTTGCAGCTGACGCCGGGCCTGAGCCGATGACAGAGGGGCACCGCCTTCGGGCCGGTGCCCCTCTTGTCGTCACGGGCCGCCGATGCCGGGAAGCCTGTCCAGCACGCCGTCCAGTCCCGACCGGACGGTGTCCTGGTCGCCGGTGTCCAACCCGTGCGTGACCTCGTACCAGGGGCCCAGACGGTGCCAGATCCGGGAGCGTCGGCGCAGCGCCGGCCGTGCCCCGTAGGCGGTCGCGCAGGCGTCGGCGAACGCCGGTGGGGAGCCGTTGAGCGCCCATGCCAGGTCGATGGCATGGTCTCCGATGTGCACGTCGCCGAAGTCGATGACACCGGTGAGGGCACCGTCCTGGGCCAGCAGATGCTCGGGCCCGAGATCCCCGTGGACGAGGGCCTCGGCGGGCAGTGCGCCGACGGCCTTCAGCAGGCCGGAGGCGGGGTTGTGCCGGTCCGGCGGCAGGAGGGGCAGCACGCGAGCCCGGAAGTCGTCCGCCAGTGTGGCGCGTTCCCGGAGCACCTCCCGCGGGGGCGGCACGCCGCGTCGCACGGCCTCATCGGTGTCTGCCCCGTGCAAGGCCCGCAGGAACAGCCCCAAGGCGCGTCCCTGGGCGGCATCCAGCTCCTCCAGAGGTTCACCCGGGACCAAGGCGTGCCGAACGGTGAGCGGATCGTCGGACACGACGTGGGGCACCGGCACCGCGAGCGGCAGGTGCGGTGCGAGCCAGGGCAGCAGGCGGGTCTCCGTCCGGAGTTGCCGCTCCACATCCGGGCGGCGGGGACGACGTTCGACCCAGCGGCCGTCGACCAGCCGGGCCTCGCAGTCCCAGCCGCCCGGGAAGATTGGGTTCACCCCTGATTCCCGAGGGTTCTCCGGGGAGAACTCACGGACGGTGTGCGGCACCCATCGTCCTGGCGAAGTCCACGGGGTCCCCCTCGAAACCACGGAGGCCGGGGCGGAAGTCCCAGGGACCGGAACCGTCCCGGACGAACTCCGCGACCGTCGCCGCCGTGGCCCCCAGGACACCCCCGAAGTCGTCCTCGGCCAGGACCGTGTACCCCTCGCGGATGCGCAACCCGGGGTTCACCACACTGACGAACGTGCGCTCCTCCGGGCGCTGCTGGATGACGACACCGACCACCACGCGCGCGTACCGGCCGTCGAGCCGGTCGAGTTCCAGCGTCATGACCTCGTCGTAGCCGAAGCCCTGGCCGTCCTTGCTGTCCCGGTTGAGATAGATGGTGCCGTCGGGGGAGCGGCTGTCGAAGTGCACGAGATAGGCAGGATCGCCGTGAGGAGCGTCCGCCAGATAGGTCGCCGCGACGAGGTCCAGGTCGGTGGACGGCTGCCCCGCGGGACTGGGATCCCACCGCACCGCGATCTCGACCTTGCGCAGCCCCTTGTTCAGCCCGTCCACCAGCTCCCCTTCCCCGTACCGACCCGCCCGCTCGCCTCAACTGCCGGGCGGTCATGACTGTTTGTCCATCCTGCCACGCGGGCGGGTGCGCGCGCCGGAGAGCGGTCCAGCCGAGAGTGACCGGCGCCACGCTCCGTGGCCTTACCATGGCGCGGTGCTGGTCAAGTGGATTCGCTGCACCGTGGTGGACCGCCGCGGTTTCGAGCGGGGGCAGCGGAAGTGGGCGGGGCTTCTGGGGGAGCCGGGGTTTCGGGGGCAGGGGGGTGGCTGGAGCCGCGGGCGGCCGGACGTGGCGCACATCTTCGCGTTCTGGGAGAGCCGCGCCTTCTACGACTCCTTCATGGCGCGGTCCCACGACCGGCTCGCGTCGGCCCAGTCGGGCACGTTCAAGGACGCCCAGGTCAGGCTCTTCGACTACCGCTTCGATGTGAAGACCGGGTTCGAACCGCGCTTCACGGACGCCGACCTGCTGCGCGTGGCGCTCTGCCGTGTCCACGAGGAGCGGGTCGAGCACTTCGTGCTGATGCAGGAGAAGGTATGGAACCCGGCGATGGCCGGCTCGCCCGGCATGGTGCGCGGGCTGTTCGGCGAGGCACCCGGGAACGAGTTCATGGTGCTGTCGATGTGGCGGTCGGCCGCCGAGCACGGCAAGTACCGCACGGAACGCGTGGAGCGGCTCGCCCTGCGGGCCCAGACGGAGGCGGACGTCGCGGCGCTCACCGGGGACGTCGTGGACATGGAGCCGAGCTGGACGGTCTGATGTCCGGGTAAGCCGGGCGGGCCCGGACTGATTGATTCCGGTCGGACGGACGTGCGACCTGTGTGATCTGTGGTGCAGGATGTGTGTGACCTACGCTGTATGGGCGCGGTGCGAGTGCTCGATGGGGCCCCACCCGATCTAGGGTTTTGGCATGGCACGACCACGGCGCATCGTCCTTGTCCGGCACGGCGAGTCAACGGGCAATGTTGATGACTCCGTGTACGAGCGTGAACCCGACCACGCCCTGGCGCTGACCGAGCGGGGCCGGCGGCAGGCGGAGGCGACGGGCGAGCGGTTGCGCGAGCTGTTCGGCGGTGAGCGCGTCAGCGTGTACGTCTCCCCGTACCGCCGCACGCACGAGACACTGCGCGCCTTCCACCTCGACCCCGGGCTCATACGGGTGCGCGAGGAACCCCGGCTGCGCGAGCA
Source organism: Streptomyces africanus (assembly GCF_030816955.1). Taxonomy (NCBI): domain Bacteria; kingdom Bacillati; phylum Actinomycetota; class Actinomycetes; order Kitasatosporales; family Streptomycetaceae; genus Streptomyces; species Streptomyces africanus. The sequence goes on from NZ_JAUSYP010000001.1 coordinate 6,480,759, forward strand.
GGACTGGGGCAACTGGCAGGACCGGGACGAGGTCCGCCTCCAGAAGACCTACCGTGACGCGTACGGCCACTTCTTCTACCGTTTCGCCCAGGGCGAGTCCGGTGCCGACGTCTACGACCGGGTCGGCGGCTTCCTGGAGAGCCTGTTCCGCAGCTTCGAGGACCCCGACCATCCGCCGAACGTCCTGATCGTCACCCACGGTCTGGCCATGCGGTTGTTCTGCATGCGGTGGTTCCACTGGACGGTCGCCGAGTTCGAGTCACTGTCGAACCCGGGGAACGGCGAGATGCGGATGCTCGTTCTGGGAGACGACGGCAAGTACACGCTCGACCGGCCGTTCGACCGCTGGCGTGATCCCGAGCCCTACGGGATCACTGGATAGAGTGGCAGGGCGATGACCGCTGATTCCTCCACCGACGGGCGCCTGGACCGCGCCCTGGCAAGCCTGCGCGGACTGTCCGTCGGGGACGCCCTGGGTTCCCAGTACTTCGTGCCCGTGAACTACCCGCTGCTCAAGCGCCGCGAGCTCCCGTCCGGGCCGTGGCAGTGGACCGACGACACGGAGATGGCCGGTTCCGTCGTCGCCGTCCTGGTCGCTCACCACCGCATCGACCAGGACGCCCTGGCCCGCTCCTTCGCCGAGCACCATGATTTCGACCGGGGCTACGGGCCTGCGGTCAACCGCCTGCTGCGGCTCGTCCGGGAGGGCGGCGACTGGCGCGAACTCGCCGCCGCGCTCTTCAACGGACAGGGGTCCTGGGGCAACGGCGCCGCGATGCGGATCGCCCCGCTGGGCGCCTGGTACGCGGACGACCCGGAGCAGGCGACGCACCAGGCGGAGATCTCGGCCTACACCACCCACCAGCATCGCGAGGCCGTCGTCGGCGCCATGGCGGTCTCCGCGGCCGCCGCGTTCGCCGCCGCCCCCGGCGGGCCGCCCGGTGCCGAGGCCCTCCTCGACGGGGTCATCGACCTGGTGCCGAAGAAGAGCGCGGTGGGTGCGGGACTGCGCCGGGCCAGGGACATGCTCGACTACGCCGACCCGGCCACGGTCGCGGCGGTACTGGGCTGCGGACGGCGGACGACCGCCCACGACACCGTGCCCTTCGCCCTCTGGTCGGCCGCGCGAAGTCTCGGTGACTACCAGCAGGCGTTCTGGACGACCGCGCAGGTCGGCGGGGACGTCGACACCACCTGTGCCATCGTGGGCGGCGTGATCGCCTCGGGGAAGGCGGGGGCGCCGCCCGCCGAGTGGGTGGCGCGGACGGAGCCGCTGCCGGACTGGGTGCCCGCGTCGGTCTAGCGGTCAGAGACTCTTCTGCATGGGGCCGGCCTTCAATCGGCTTGCCGTCAGAACTCTCCGTGCGCATCGGGAACTCTCCGTGACCACCCGCTCGTTGTCGTGACATCCGTGGTGTGAGCCATGAGGCGGCACACGCTGGAGGTACGTCCAGGGAGGGCGACGGGAGGTGATCATGGAGGTCTTGCTGGCTGTTCTGATCCACTGGTGGGACGCATGCGCACGCCGCGTGGGGCATGCGCGGCCGGTCACGGACCGGCCCGGCAGCCGCCGGCAGGCCTGTGTCGAGCCCGCCGGCGAGCCACCGGAGCCGTCCCGCGATGCCTTCGCGTCAGCCCAGCCCCGGCCCGGCCGAGCCGGAGAGTGCCTCCAGGTCGCTCTTGCGGACCCGGATCACCAACCAGGCGGTGGCCAGGGCGAGGACGGCCATGGCCGCGGCCGGGACGAAGGCGGCGGAGATGCCCTGGGCCAGCACCTCGTGCCCCCACGGCGCGGGCAGCTGATGCGTCGTGGCGAACTCCGCCTTCTGCTCGGGGGAGCCTTCGGCCATGAACTGCGGAAGCTGCTTCTCCGCCTCGTCCCTGGTCGCCGTGCCGAACACCGTCGTCAGGATGGACAGACCCAGCGATCCGCCCACCTGCTGCGTGGTGTTGAGCAGCCCGGACGCGGCGCCCGCCTCGTGCTGGGCGACACCGGAGACGGCGGTGAGCGTCAGCGTCACGAAGTTCAGGCCCATGCCGAAGCCGAACACCAGCATCGGGCCGAGAACCCCGCCGACGTACGAGCTGTCGGAGCTGATGAGCGCCTGCCAGGCCAGTCCGATCGCCGCGAGCGCCGAGCCCAGGAGCATGAACGGCTTCGGACCCAGCACCGGCAGGAACCGCTGCGACAGCCCCGCGCCGAGCGCGATCACGACGGTCACGGGCAGGAAGGCGAGCCCCGCTTCGATCGGGCTGTAGCCGAGCACGTTCTGCACGAACAGCACGATGTAGAAGAACATGCCGAACATCGCCGCCGCGAGGCTCAGCATGATCACGTACGTGCCCGAGCGGTTCCGGTCGGTGAACATCCGCAGCGGGGTGATCGGCTCCTTGGCCCGGGACTCGATGATCCCGAAGGCCAGCAGCAGGACCACCGCGGCGACGAAGGACCCGATGGTGAGGCTGTCCCGCCAGCCCTCGTCCGCCGCCCGTATGAAGCCGTAGACAAGGGATGCCATGCCCGCGGTCGAGGTCACCGCGCCGGCTATGTCGAAGCGTCCGGTGTGCCGCTCGGACTCGCTGATGTAGAGCGGGGTGAGCACGGCGATCAGCACACCGATCGGCACATTCACGAAGAGCACCCAGCGCCAGTCGAGCCACTCGGTGAGCATGCCGCCCGCGAGCAGGCCGATGGCACCGCCGCCCGCGGAGACCGCGGCGAAGACACCGAAGGCCCGGTTGCGTTCCGGGCCCTCGGGGAACGTGGTGGTGATGAGCGCCAGCGAGGTGGGCGACGCGATCGCGCCTCCCACGCCCTGGAGGACCCGCGCGGCCAGCAGCTGCCACGGCTCCTGGGCGAGCCCGCCGAGCAGCGAGGCGAAGGTGAACAGCAGGATGCCGGTCATGAACACCCTGCGGCGCCCGAGGATGTCACCGGCGCGGCCGCCGAGGAGCAGCAGACCGCCGAAGGTGAGTGTGTAGGAGCTGACGACCCAGGTGAGGTCGGTGGTACTGAACTTGAGTGCGTCTTGAATGTGCGGGAGCGCGATGTTCACAATCGTCGCGTCGAGTACGACCATGAGTTGGCAGGCCGCGATGACGGTGAGCGCGATGCCGGGGTGTCCCTCCCGGCGTGCCGCACCTGGCTTCTGGTCCTTGAGCAATGGAGAGGTTGTCACTATGGGTCCCCCACGAGTGCGTTAGTGAACGCTCGCGTTCACTGCCGCGTCAAAGGTAGTGAGTCCCCGACAGTGAACGCAAGCGTTCACTTGTGGCGTCGTCGTGCGGCACGTCCCCCTTTACTGCCGTCCGGCACGTCCCCCCACCCCGAAATCCCCGCTTCATCTGCTCGTTGGAGAGAGTTCGATGGTTACCCCGAGCTGGGCGGACGCCCCCGCTCAGACGGCAGCCCGCCGCCGCGGCGCCGTGCTCGAACGCGCGATCCTCGACGCCGCGCTGGACCAACTCAGCACCGTCGGCTGGAACGGCCTGACGATGGAAGGCGTCGCAGCCGGTGCCCAGACCGGCAAGGCCGCCGTCTATCGGCGCTGGCCGTCCAAGGAGGACCTCGTCGCCGACGCCCTGCGTGCCGGACTGCCGCGCTTCGACGCGGTACCGGACGAGGGGAGCGTGCGTGAGGACCTCTTGACGCTCTGCCGCAGAGCCCGCGATGCGATGTTCTCCCGCCCGGGTTTCGCGCTTCGCTCGGTGATTCACGAATGCGACACGACGCAGGCGGAGCGCTTCCATGCCGTGATCTTCGACGGGGTCGTGGAGCCCACCATCAAGATGCTGCGGGAAGTCATCGAGCGTGGGATCAGGCGAGGCGAGGTGCGTTCCGACGCCGCGAACGGATACGTCTTCGACGCCATCCCGGCGATGATGATGTACCGCTCCAAGATGTGCGGCTGTGAATGGCGGGACCAGGAAATCGAGGAGATGATCGACCAGTTGATGGTTCCGCTGCTGCGGTCGAGCGGCGCCTGACCGGGGTCGGCGACGGCCGTGACAGCGCTGAGGCCGACCGGGGTGTCGCGGGCGGTTCCGGGCGGCGTAACCTAGGGTCGCCATGCCGTACGAACCGCCTACTCACACCGTCGAGCGCTCCCTTCGAGCCACGACCGGAGCGAAGATCGTTGCAGGTGTCGACGAGGTGGGGCGCGGCGCGTGGGCCGGTCCCGTCACCGTCTGCGCGGCGATCACCGGACTGCGCCGGCCGCCCGAGGGTCTCACCGACTCGAAGCTGCTCACCATCAAGCGACGCACCGAACTCGCCGAGGAACTGCGGAAGTGGGTGACGTCGTACGCCCTGGGGCACGCCTCTCCGGAGGAGATAGACAGCCTGGGGATGACGGCCGCGCTGCGGCTCGCCGCGGGACGTGCCCTGGACGCTCTGCCGGTCCGCCCCGACGCGGTCATCCTCGACGGGAAACACGACTATCTCGGTGCGCCCTGGCGGGTCCGTACGGTGATCAAGGGCGACCAGTCGTGCGTGGCTGTCGCGGCGGCCTCGGTGATCGCCAAGGTCCAGCGCGACAAAATGATGGCCGAACTGGGTATCGACCATGCAGACTTCGGTTTTGCGGACAACGCCGGGTATCCCTCACCCGTGCACAAGGCCGCACTGGCGGAGCGGGGCCCCACCCCCTACCACCGGTTGTCGTGGGCGTATCTTGATGCGCTGCCCCAGTGGCGGCACCTCAAGAAGGTCCGCACCTGGACGGACGGAAGTGTTCCGGAAATCGAGGGTCAGCTGGGCTTCGATTTCTGACGCTTTCGTTCGCACACATGCGCCACCCGCCGACGCGGGCCGTACCAACGTTTGATAAATATCAACCCATGCCTCTCATTCCCGAGGAGCCTCAGATTCACGAGAGTGCCCAGGGTCCCCGCGCCACTCCGGCCAGCGGCCGTACCGCGCCGACCCCTCGCCCCGTACCCGGCCCCCGTCCCGCGGCTCCGTCGCGTCCCGGCCGTCCCGGTCCTGTGCGACCCGCGCCGCCGGTGCAGCGCACCCCGCGTGACGCGGCCGCCAAGCCCGGTCCGTCGGGTCCCGCAGCCGGTGCCGCCGCTCCGGCCACCCCGCAGATCCAGCTGATCCCGGCTTCTGCCGAAGGCGCGCTCGACGCTGCCGAGGAGGCCGTGGACCTGCTCCTGGACTCCGGTCGCGCCCCCGGCGACGTCCTGGTGATCACGACCGGCGAACAGCACCCGTGGGCCGCCCACGAGCTGTCGTTCGGCGAGACCTCCTACTGGGCCCAGCACGACGCCGGTGACGACGTCTTCTACACGGACGCCACCGTCGCCGACCGTGCCGCGTCCCGCCCGGTGGTCGTGGTCGCCGTCAACGGCGGTGCCGAGCCCGCAGCCGCGAGCGCCCTGTCCCTCGCCCGCTCCCGGGCCACCGCCCTGCTGATCGTCTGTGGTGATCCGCAGCGGATCAACTCGGTGCTGGGCACGAGCGTCTGAGTCGGTGCCGTGGCGCCCGGTCGGGCGCCAGGGGCTGACCTCAGTCGCCGCTCCGGCGGCTCCGCACGGCGGGTGGTCCGGCATGCCCGGAAGGCTGGGCGCCGTGGCTGCGCAGGTACGCCCGGTGGTCTCAGCTGTTCGGGATGCTCGTTCCGACTGCCGGTCACGGCAACCGTGGTGTGCCGTACGACGGGGTACGGCCCCTCAGCCCGGGACCCCACTCTGTGCGGAACGGTCTGCCCAGGGGCGGCCTGTCCCAGGGAACGTCTGTCCCCGGGACGGTCTGTCGGGAGTCCTCAGCGTGCCGCCGCAGCGCGGCGCAGCACCTCGGAGGCGGCGCCACCGGTGCGCGGCAGCGGCGGCGGTGCCTCCGACGTGTCGAACGGCTCCGGTGCCGACGCAGAGTGCGGGCGGCGTCCGCCCCGGCCCTCGCCGAGCACCTGCCAGCCGTCGCGGGTCAGCGTGATGTACGCCCCGCAGCGCAGCCCGTGCAGGGTGCAGGCGTCGCGCAGCCCCCACATCCACGCGCCGTCCTCCTCGGTCCAACGCGCGTCGCCCTCACGGCAGTAGAGCAGCACGGCGGTGCGCACCGGTGTACGGCGTCGCAGATCGTGCGGGATGATCCGGCGCAGCTGCGCCAGCAGCACGTTGCGGAACATCCAGCCGTCGGCCGGGGCCGTCCGGCGGACGAACGAGGCGCTCGCCCGCAGCCGCTCGTCCGGATCGAGCACGGCGATGACGGCGGTCGCAGGCTGCGGGTGGTGCCGGGCGTGCAGCCCGCTGACGACTTCACGGGGGTTGCGAAGCAGTGGGATCCCGGCGGCGGCCCATTCCGCGGGTTCGAGCAAGCGGTTGGCGGAAGCGGCGGACGTCGACGCCGCTGCCGAGGCCGGAGCGAATCCGAAGGTCACGGTCCTCCCTTCGGCTACGCGCCCACACTGCGGGCGGGGTCGGAATCGGGGAGCGCGCACCGCAGGGAAGCCCTACCGGATCGGCGGTCGTACCGTGCGGGAGCGGACCTCAATTCTTCCTGTCGAACTTGAATGCGGCAACGAGCAATTGGCGCAGTCGACCGTTATCAGATGATGCGCGGCTAATATCCTCACCCTGTGCGTCGCCGGGCCACCCATGGGGCGTTCGAGCACGACACGTTCGTACGTCACGGGCGTGCTCGGCGTCCAGAGGTGTGCGCGACCGGGCAGGTGGCGGTGCCCGGTCGCAGGCCGTGTCCGGCCAGGGTGTCCCCCGCCTCTCGACGTGCTGTCATCCCTGGACGGCCAGCACCAGCGGCAACACCCCCTGCGCACCGCAGCGTCGGAGCATGCGGGCCGCGACCGCGAGGGTCCAGCCGGTCTCCGTGTAGTCGTCCACGAGGAGGATCGGGCCCTGGGCCTCGGCGAGGGCGGACGCGAGGGCGGGCGGCACGGTCAGTGCCCCGTCGAGCGCCTTCAGCCGCTGTGCGCTGTTGCTCCGGGGGCCCGGGTACACGTCGCCCGTGTACTCGACAGCGCCCAGCAGGCGCAGCCGGCCGACCTCCGCGATGCGCGCCCCCAGGGAGTCGATCAACTGAGGGCGTGTGCGCGAGGCGACGGTGACGACGCCCACCGGGCGGGGCTGCGGGTCCGGCACGCCCGGGGCCCAGCCGCCGGGTCCCTTGGCCCAGTCGGCCAGCACACCCACCACGGCCTTCGCCACGTCGTCCGGCACGGGCCCGTCGGGAGCCTGGGCCGCGAGCATGGGCCGCAGCCGGTTGCCCCAGCCGATGTCCGACAGACGCCCCAACGCACGTCCCGGCGCGGCCTGTTCGCCGGCCGGGATCCGTCCCTTGAGGTCCACTCCGATCGCCGGCAGCCCGGTCGGCCACATCCGGCGGGGCTCCACCTCGACACCCGCACGCCCCAGGTCCACGCGCGCGGCGTCGAGCGCCTCCGCGGACATGTCCGCGGTGAAGCGGGGGCCCGCGCAGTTGTCGCAGCGACCGCAGGGCTTGGCGGCCTCGTCGTCCAGCTGGCGCTGCAAGAACTCCATCCGGCAGTCCGTCGTCGACGCGTACTCGCGCATCGCCTGCTGCTCGGCCTTGCGCTGCCGCGCCACCCACGCGTACCGCTCGGAGTCGTACGTCCAGGGCTGCCCGGTCGCGATCCAGCCTCCCTTGACCCGCTTGACCGCCCCGTCCACGTCGAGGACCTTGAGCATGGACTCCAGGCGGGAGCGGCGCAGCTCCACCAGGGGCTCCAGGGCGGGCAGTGAGAGGGGCTTCTCCGCGTGCGCGAGGATGTCGAGCGTGCGGCGCACCAGCTCTTCCGAAGGGAAGGCGAGCGACGCGAAGTACTCCCAGATCGCCTCGTCCTCCTTCCCGGGGAGCAGGAGCACCTCGGCATGCTCCACGCCGCGTCCCGCACGGCCCACCTGCTGGTAGTAGGCGATGGGGGAGGAGGGCGAACCGAGGTGCACCACGAAGCCCAGATCGGGCTTGTCGAAGCCCATGCCGAGCGCCGAAGTGGCGACCAGCGCCTTCACCTTGTTGGCGAGCAGATCCTCCTCGGCCTGCTGACGGTCGGCGTTCTCCGTCTTGCCCGTGTACGAGGTGACCGTGTGCCCGCGCTGCCGGAGGAAGGCGGTGACCTCCTCGGCCGCGGCCACGGTGAGTGTGTAGATGATCCCGGAACCCGGCAGCTCGTCGAGGTGTTCGGCGAGCCAGGCCATCCGGTGCGCGGCGTCCGACAGCCGGAGCACGCTCAGGCTCAGGCTGTCCCGGTCCAGCGGGCCCCGCAGCACGAGGGCGTCCGAGCTGCCGCCCGTTCCGAGCTGTTCCGCGACATCGGCCGTCACCCGCGCGTTGGCGGTGGCGGTGGTCGCGAGCACCGGCACACCGGGCGGGAGGTCGGCGAGCATCGTGCGCAGCCGGCGGTAGTCCGGCCGGAAGTCGTGGCCCCAGTCGGAGATGCAGTGCGCCTCGTCCACCACCAGCAGCCCGGTGGCGGCCGCGAGCCGGGGCAGCACCTGGTCCCGGAAGTCCGGGTTGTTCAGCCGCTCGGGACTCACCAGCAGGACGTCGACCTCACCCGCGGCGATCTCGTCCTGAACGGCATCCCACTCCTCGGTGTTGGAGGAGTTGATGGTCCGGGCGTGGATACCGGCCCGGGCCGCCGCCTCGACCTGGTTCCGCATGAGCGCGAGCAGCGGGGACACGATCACGGTCGGACCGCTGCCCTGCGCCCGCAGCAGCGAGGTCGCCACGAAGTAGACCGCGGACTTGCCCCAGCCCGTGCGCTGGACGACCAGGGCGCGGCGTCTGTCGGCGACCAGTGCCTCGATCGCCCGCCACTGGTCCTCCCGCAGCCGGGCCGTCCCCGAGACGTCCCCGACGAGACGGGCGAGGACCGCGTCGGCCGCCGCCCGGAGATCCGCGTTGCTCGTGTGCTCCATGCGTTCCATACAACAGGACGGCACTGACAGCGCGAGCGGTGGACGAGGTAATCCGGCACCTCGCCGTTCCGGTGACGTGTCCCTGATCGGAGTTATCCACAGGGCCAAGCGGAGCTTCGGATTCCGCGAGATCGTCTCCGCATGACGAACCACAGCGAAGCGACTGGATCCTCTGAAAACGGTGACATCACCGGACCCGACGCGCAGGGCAAGCACAAGGACGGCGGACCGCGGCAGGGGGCGAGCGAGGGGGCCGGGCCGCATGTCCCCAGTCCCGCATACGACGGGCATGGCGGCGAGCACCAGGTCACCCTGCGCACCCCGGCCGAACTGGCCGACGCCCTGCCGTATCTGCTCGGGTACCGCCCGGAGGACAGCATCGTCCTGGTAGCCCTGCACGACAGGGACGGACGCGGCCGGTTCGGAGGCCGGGCCCGCCTCGGCATCCCCGCCAACGCGGACGACTGGCCGTCGGCGGCCCGGCAGCTGGCCCACGGACTGGTGACAGGCAGCGAGCGCCGAGGGGCCCGCCCCGATTCGATGGTCGCCTTCCTCTGCCAGGAACCGGAGAAGGGCGAGTCCGGCCGACAGGTCATGGAGCGGCTGAGGCCGCTGGCGCACAGCCTGCGCGTGGAGTGCGGTTCCCTGGACGTGACGGTGGTCGAGGCGCTGTGCATCTCCGACGGCCGTTACTGGTCGTTCTGCTGTGACAACGCGGTGTGCTGCCCGCCCGAGGGCGCCCCCATGGGCCTGCCCGGCACATCGGTGCTGGCGGCCGCTGCCACCTACGCGGGCATCCAGGTGCGCGGCACGCTGCGGGAGCTGCGGGCCCGGCTGCTCCCCTGGGAGAACGCCGCCGCTCTCGAGCAGGAGAGCGCCCTGGACAGCGCGAGCCTGGCACTGGTCCCGAGGATCCTGGACGACGCCGGCCGCGCCGACGTGGCCGACGAGACACTACGACTGGCCGGGCACATCCTGGACCGCTTCGCCGGGGCACAGCCCGTCTCCGGCATGCTCCTGGCGGATCTCCGCGACGACGAACTTCTCGCGCACGACGAGGCGGCCCGGCTGATCCTCGGACTCCAGGACCGCGCGACCCGCGACCGCGCGGCCGAGTGGATGGAGGGCGACGAGGCCGGACTCGCCCTGCGCCTGTGGCGGTCGCTGGCCCGCCGCTGCGTCGGACCCTACGGCGAGCACGCCGCGGCGCCGCTCACTCTTGCCGGATGGGTCGCATGGTCCACGGGCGACGAACTGGAGGCCCGGGAAGCCCTCGCCATGGCCCTGGGCGCGGACCCCGACTATCTCTTCGCCCGTCTTCTGCACCAGGCCTGCAACGAAGGCCTCGACCCGGAGTCGATCCGCAGCTGCCTGCGCGCGGAGCGCGACGGTCGTGGGCGCTCGGGAGCCGCCGACTCTGCGACCCGGCCCGACGGCATGGATGCCCGGGCCGAAAACGGCATGGATGCTCGGTCCGATGGCTTGCATGCTCGCTCCGAAAAGGGCATGGGTGCTCGGGCCGACGGCATGGCTTCCGGGGCAGACGGCTCCCGGGCTCGGGCCGAGGAGTGTCGCGAGCGGGCGGACGACTTGCCCGGACAGCCGGTCGGCTCCGACCCGCGGGACGATGCCTCCCCGGCTCGGTCCGCCGCCGACGAGGTCGCCACGGGCGAGGCAGCCACGTCCGAGTGCGAGCCGGAGCCCGCAGCCGCGTCCACGGCGATGCCCTCACGTCGTCGACGCCGTATCCGTTCCACCGGTGCTGCCGGTGCTGCCGGCATCGCCTCGGGTGATGTCCGCAGGGGAGACCGCGTCCCCAGCGCCCGGGCGCCCCGTCGGCGTACTCCGGCAGGTCCTGCGCGTCCTGGCGGTGCCGCAGGCGCCGGCACACGCACCGGGCCAGCGACCGCGGGCACGGGGCGGTCCGGCAGCGGACGCACGAGCGGCACGCGTGCGCGCACGCCAGGCAAGACGGCCATGCCGCGTGCGGACATCGGCCAGGAAAGCGCGCGGCCCGGCCAGGGCGCGGAGGGGGAGGAGTGAGTGTCCTCCTTGCGGCCGCGACGCGCGCGGGGCGGGGGCACGGGCGTGACTCGAAGGAGGTTCACGCCGTTCACCTGAGTGGCGGAACGCCTGGACGGGCCGTGACGCCGTACCGCCCCTGCCCCGCCGGAACCCTCCGGCACCGGCGCCGAACTCGATCGAGGCGCACCGAGCGCAGAGGAAGCCTCTCCATGCATCAGCCGACTCCGCCCTCCGCCGCCGATGACCGCCACACCCCGGGCGGGCAGCCGCCACCTCGTGGGTCGGGCCCCGGCCTGCCCGGTGCAGGCACTCCACGGTCGGAGGCTGAGAACGCCCCTTCGTGGCCGGCGGCACGTGTCGACGGATTCGGGCCCAGGTTCCCCGGAGGCGCCGCACCGGCCTCGCTGCCCACCAGTCCCGACGCATGCCCGCCCTCGACACCGGGCCGCGGCCGTTCGTCGCCCCACGGAGCGGGCCAGAACCGTCGCCCCGATTCCGCGTCGGGGTACGGCTCGCCCTCACCGCCCTTGGCTCTGAGCCGGGGCCCGTCGTCCTCCACGGGGCAGTCCGCCGCGCCTCCCCTGGGCGCCACGATCCCCGGGCTGCGCTGGTCCGCCGACCTGCCGCCGGCCCACACCATGATGATCTGTGTCGCGCTTCCCGGTCTGGCCATCTCGACGGAGGAAGGGCAGATGACCGGCCGGGGTCTGGAGGGGTTCTACCGCGCCGGCCGGCGAGTGCTCTCCCGGTGCGAGGTCCGCGTGGCCGGGCGGGAACCGCTCGCCGTGCAGGCCCGCATGGCCGCGGCCGACCGTGCCAGGTTCGTGGGCACACTCCGCACGTCGCCGCAGGCAGGCCCGGATCCGGACGTGATCGTGGAACGCAACCGTCTCGCGGACGGCACGGAGCGGATCACCCTGCACAGCGCGGCTCCCCGTCCCCTGCGTCTGCCGGTCGAGGTGTCCCTGGGCACGGACCTGGCCGACCTGGGGGCGATCGCCTCGGGCCGCGCCGGACCCGAACTTGCCGCCAGCGTCCACGACTCCGGCCTGCGCTGGTCCTGCGCCACCGGCAACGCGTCCGTCACGGCCGCACCGCCTCCCTCGGACGCCCTGGCCTCAGCCGGACTGCTGCGGTGGGAGCTCGATCTGCCGCCTGGCGGCAGCACAAGCGTGGAGCTGCGGGTGCGGCCCGACGGCGCCGGTCCCCTCCGAGCCGTGGGCCGCGTGGCGACCAGCCCCCTGGCCGCCGCGCGAGCGGAAGGCGACGACCCGAGAGTCCCCGCACTCCTGAGGGCGAGCATCGAGGACCTCCAGGCCCTCCTGCTGCGTGATTCCGCGAACCCCGCCGACATGCACCTCGCGGCCGGGGCACCCTGGCGCTGCGGTCTGGCCCCCGCCGACGCGCTCGTGGCCGCCCGGATGGCCCTGCCGCTCGGTACGGGCCTGGCAGCGGGGACGCTGCGGATCCTCGCCCGTACTCAACTCACCGGCCCGGGACCACAGTCCGGGATGATCCCCGGCCCGAGACGGGACGCGGGCCCGCACCTTCCGCCGCAGTGCACCGGTACGGAGGCCACGCTGCTCTTCCCCGTGCTGCTCGCCGAGGCCCGCCGCTGGGGTCTCGGCGAGCAGGAGACGGAGGAACTGCTGCCCGCCGCCGAGCGTTGTCTGACCTGGCTGCGAGCCACCGTGGGCGATGACGCGTACCTGCGCGACCCGCATCCGGGCGGGCCCGTCCGCTGCGAGACACAGGCCCACGCCCACCGTGCCGCGCTCCTCGGCGCCGACCTGCTCGACGCCTGCGGCCGCACGGACGGACCGGCACTCCGGCAGTGGGCGCAGGCCCTACGGACCGCCTTCCGCGGGGACTTCTGGGTCGACGACCGCGGGGGCGGCCGACCCGCGGCAGCCCGTGCTCCGGACGGCAGGCCGGTGCCTCACCTGGGCGCGGCCGCCGTCCACCTCCTCGACACCGGGCTGCTGGGCGAGGGCGCCTTGGCACCAGGTCTGCTCGACAAGGTGCACACCGAGAACCTCGCCCGGCTGCTCGGCAGCCCAGTCATGGACTCGGGCTGGGGCCTGCGCGGACTGGGCGCCAAGGAACCGGGATTCAATCCGTTCGGTCACCGCGCCGGGGCCGTACGCGTCCAGGAGACCGCACTCGCCGTCGCGGGACTGGCCGCCGTCGGATACGAGAAGGAGGCGACCTCGCTGCTGCGCGGCGTGCTCGCGGCCGCCGAGACCTTCGCCCACCGGCTGCCCGACATGTACGCGGGGGAACAGCGCACGGACGGGAGCGCCCCCCTTCCGCACCCGGCGGCCTGCCGCCCCGCGGCCCACACCGGCGGCCGCCGGAGTGCTGCTGCTGACCACGCTCGTCGGCATCCGCCCCGACGCCCCGGCCGGCACGGTCACCCTGCGCCCGATGCGCAGCGCGCCCCTGGGCGAGATCGGCTTCACGGGCCTGCGGATCGCGGGCGCCCCGTTCTCCGTGCGGGTCAGCCGGCTCGGCCTCGCCATGGTCGAGGAAGCGGCCGACGGACTTCAACTGGGGGTGTGACCTGGTACGACGTTCAATCGTCCGACCACCGGGGCTCACAGGGAAGTCCATTTCCGACCGAAGTGGATCAGTTGCCGATGCGACCGGCGAAGGGAGTGTTTATCGTCAGGCAGACGACTATGATCGCCGCATGCCCTACGACCCGTCAGCGTTTCCCCCCTTCGCCGTCACCGTGGACCTGGTCGTGCTGACCGTTCGCCGCCATGCCCTGTGTGCGCTGGCGGTACGCAGGGGGGAACCGCCGTTCCAGGGGCGTTGGGCGCTCCCCGGCGGCTTCGTGAGGGCCGACGAGGACCTGGCGCAGGCCGCGGCGCGCGAGCTGGCCGAGGAGACCGGACTGCGTGTCCACGACCCGTCCGTCCCCGCCCAGGACAACGGGGCACACCTGGAACAGCTCGCCACCTACGGCGACCCCAAGCGGGACCCCAGGATGCGGGTGGTCAGTGTCGCCCACCTCGCGCTCGCTCCCGACCTGCCCGCGCCCAGGGCCGGCGGCGACGCCAGCAACGCGCGCTGGGCCCCGGTGGAGGAACTGCTGCGGCAGGGCGGTTACGGGCGTGACGCCGAACCGGTCGCGCCGCTCGCTTTCGATCATGCACAGATCCTGTCGGACGGAGTGGAGCGCGCCCGCTCCAAGATCGAGTACTCGTCGCTGGCCACGGCCTTCTGCCCGCCCGAGTTCACCGTCGGCGAGCTGCGCCGTGTCTATGAGGCGGTGTGGGGCGTGGCGCTCGACCCGCGCAACTTCCACCGCAAGGTCACCGGTACACCGGGCTTCCTCGTCCCCACGGGTGGGACGACCACCCGCCAGGGCGGCCGCCCGGCTCAGCTCTTCCGTGCCGGGGGCGCGACCCTGCTCAACCCCCCGATGCTGCGCCCCGAGGTCTGACGCGTTCCGGAACGCGACGCGCCCGCCGCCCGGACAAGAGTGATTGTCGTGCCCGAGGCAGGCCTCGTGCTGCCCGAAAAACCGGACATAGCGCGCTATCTTGCTGCGGGTGATCCAGGCCTTCGGATTGACCAGCAACCCCCGCAAAGGGCTTCCGCTCGCAGCCGACGACGTCTCCTTCGAGGCGCGAGCGGGCCGTGTCACCGCCTTGCTCGGAGCGCCGGGCGCCGGCAAGACGACAGTCCTCAGACTCATGCTGGAACTCCAACAGGGTCGTGGCATCACCTACTTCCGGGGCCGTCCCCTGCACCGCATCGCCCATCCCTCGCGCGAGGTCGGTGTGCTGCTGGGCGACGTGCCGGGTCACCCGGCCCGCACGGTCCGCGGCCATCTGCGCATGCTGTGCGCCGCGGCGGGAGTCCCGGCCCGGCGTGCCGACGAAGTCCTCGAGGCGGTCGGGCTCGTGAGCCTGCGCGACGAACGCCTCGGAACCCTCTCGCGCGGCATGGACCGCCGCCTGGGCCTGGCCTGTGTCCTCCTGGCCGACCCGCACACGCTCGTCCTCGACGACCCGGCCGACGGTCTGTCCGTCCGCGAGAGCCACTGGCTGCACGGCATGCTGCGCGCCCACGCCGCCCAGGGCGGCACGGTCCTGTTCACCACGGACGACCCCAAGGAGGCAGCCCGCACCGCCGACTGTGTCGTCACTCTGGAGCAGGGCAGGCTCGTGGCCGACCAGGACGTCGCGGAGTTCTCGCGCACCCGCCTGCGTCCCCGGGTCGCCGTACGCAGCCCGCATGCGGCACGTCTGGCGGTTCTGGTGGCCAAGCAGGCCCGCACCGCGCGGCGCTCCGTCGAAGTCGTACGAGAAGGCGGCAACCGCCTCTCCGTGTACGGCGGTACCTGCGCCGAGATCGGCGAGACGGCGTTCCGCCACGGCATCGTCGTCCACCAACTGGCCGATGAGATCGGCGACATGGGGCCTGGGGCGGGAGCAACACAGGCAGGTGAACCGCAGATCAGCCGTGACCCGGCACCGGGCACGGCAGGGCAGACGGCGGGCGACTCACACAGGGCCGCCGACACAGTGCGTACGTCGGACGACATGCTCGGGCACGTCGGCTTCGAGCCGGAGTGCGCGGGTTCCGGGCCAGGGCACGTCACAGACGCGCACCGGACGACCGTTGCGCCCCAGACCGCCAACGGCGAGCCGCGTCCCTCCCTCGGCGCGCCCCAGCCGGCCCCGGCCACCGCCGAGGCCCTGGCCGCCGGCGCCGAGCCGCGACCCCCGGCTGAGCCACGACCTGCCGTCGACGCACCGGAGCCGGTCGCCGACGAGCCGTTGTCCCCCGACGGGCCCGCGCAGCCCGCCGCCACGCCGCACGAACGCCCGGTCGTCCCGTCGGCCGGCCACCTGTCCAGCGCCGAGTCCCGTCCTGAGGAGACGACGGCACCTCTTGCGTCCCACCGCGCCGGCGCACGGACGGTGCGCACGCTCGACGCCCTGCCCCCTCTGCCGCCTCCCATCTCCGTCCGCCCTGCCCCCAGTCCCCTCCGCCCTCTCCGCTACGAGATCCGCCGTGCCGCCGGGATCGGCACCGGGTTCCTCACCGGGGCCGCCGTGCTCGCCGTTTCCGCCGTGACCGCCGTCGTGCTCGCCCGAATCGGGCACACCCCGCAGCCGCGCCTGCTGGCCGCGTGGCCACAGGAGCTGCCCCTGCCGCCCGCGGCGCTCGGCGCGGGACTGCTCGGCGCGCTGGCCTTCGGCGACGAGTTCCGCCACCCCGCCCTGGCCGCGGACCGCGGCACCGTGCCCCGCAGGCTGGGGCTGCTGGCCGCCAAACTGCTCGTCGCCACGGCCACCGCGCTGGTGCTGGCCGCCCTCACCGTCGGCTGCGACGCCGAAGTGCTCTATCTCGTCTACGGACGGGAGCTCGCCCAGGTTCCCGCCGACTGGCTTTCGATGAGTGCGGGTTGGATCGGGCTCGTGGTCGGCTGCGCCTGGGCGGGCGTACTGGCCGCCGGCGTCTTCCGGTCCACCACGGCCGGGCTCGCCGCCGTGGCGGCCGTGCCGGTCCTCGTCGTACCCGCGGTCCACAAGGTTCTGGAAGGACCGTCCGTGCGGACCGCGGCAGGACTGCCCATGCGGCTGCGCGAGGCTCTCCTGCCGCGATGGCCCTTCGGAGGAGAGCGCTACCTGGAAGCCGCTCTCAGCGTGATCTCCCAACCTGTCGGCGGCGCACTGACGTTGTCGCTGACCGCACTGCTCTGCGCGTACCTGCTCACCGCACTGCGGAGCCGGTTCCGGTGACGACTGTCCGTAACCCTTAGTCCGGCCATGCGCACAACTCCCCGCACAACGCCCATTTCTTTCCGATAAGGCGTCAATTGCGACGGGGTGAGCGATCACCCTTTCGTGTGCTTTTCACCAAAGACCTCAAGGGAGTTGGAGACGGCGCCGACAAAGGATGCGTGAGTACCCTTGCGCACACCATGATGACCGCCGCCCGCTCCGCTGACTCCGGCCTCGCGAGCCCGGGCGAACTCGACCGCTACCCCTTCGCGGAGGCCCCCGCCGTCGACCGCGTCGGGGCCCCTGCCTGGGACGGCGGGGACCCCGAGCTGGGCCGGGTGGGCAGGCGCGCCGCGGGCAGCCGCGGACGCGGGCTGCACGGCCAACTCGTCCAGCAGCTGGGTCAGATGATCGTCTCCGGCGACCTGGGCGCCGACCGCCCGCTGGTGCCCGAGGAGATCGGCCAGCGGTTCGAGGTCTCCCGCACCGTCGTCCGTGAGTCGCTCCGCGTCCTGGAGGCCAAGGGCCTGGTGAGCGCTCGCCCGAACGTCGGCACGCGCGTGCGCCCCGTCAGCGACTGGAACCTTCTCGATCCGGACATCATCGAGTGGCGGGCCTTCGGGCCGCAGCGCGACGACCAGCGCCGCGAGCTGAGCGAGCTGCGCTGGACGATCGAGCCGCTCGCCGCCCGCCTCGCCGCCGGGCACGGGCGCGAGGACGTCCAGCAGCGGCTGACGGACATGGTCGAGATCATGGGGCACGCGATGGCCCAGGGTGATGCGCTCACGTTCTCCCGCGCCGACTCCGAGTTCCACTCGCTGCTCATCCAGGTCGCCGGCAACCGCATGCTGGAGCACCTGTCCGGGATCGTGTCCTCGGCCCTCCAGGTCTCGGGCGGTCCGGTCGCGGGCTGTGACCGGCCGAACGAGGCGTCGCTGGCGCACCACGGCCGCATCTGTGACGCCCTCGCCGCCGGCGACGGAGCCGCGGCCGAGGCGGCGATGCGGCAACTGCTCACGGTCCATCCCGAGGTGGAACGCGTGGTGCCCGCTCCCCGCGAGCACTGACCGCGTTCCGCGGGCGGCGCGGCCGGGTGTGCCACCCCCCTCCTGTGGCATTGCCCGTTCGGTGATCCGCCTCACGTCGGACCCCGCAGGATCCCCGTGATCCTGCGGGGTCCGACGGCGCGAAGGGGCCGCATGATCGCCGGAGCGGCCGGGTAACAACCAGGTGTGACCTACTTTGCCCGCCTCCGATCCCTTTTGTTCGCTTACGGGGTGTGACTCGGGCCACGCGAATTGGGCGTAACGCTCGCGGGAAGAACGCGATGACCTAAGAGGTGACAGCCGCGGAGGGAATACGGACGCCGTTCATGGCGCTGTGAATCTTCCCGGCCCCCGCCCGCGCCGTCGGCCCACCCCCAAGCCGGCGGTCGGCTCCTGTCCACTGTGGACGGGGCCGGAAGCCGTTTTCCAACGTTCCGAGAGGTTGTTCGTGTCGGCCAGCACATCCCGTACGCTCCCGCCGGAGATCGCCGAGTCCGTCTCTGTCATGGCTCTCATTGAGCGGGGAAAGGCTGAGGGGCAGATCGCCGGCGATGACGTGCGTCGGGCCTTCGAAGCTGACCAGATTCCGGCCACTCAGTGGAAGAACGTACTGCGCAGCCTCAACCAGATCCTCGAGGAAGAGGGTGTGACGCTGATGGTCAGTGCCGCAGAGCCCAAGCGCACCCGAAAGAGCGTCGCAGCGAAGAGTCCCGCCAAGCGCACCGCCACCAAGTCGGTCGCGGACAGGGCGGTGACCACCCGGAAGCCCACCGCCACTGCCGCGCCGGCGGCGCCCGCCGCCGAGCCCGCAGCCGAGGAGGAGGCGCCTGCCAAGAAGGCAGCTGCCAAGAAGACGACCGCCAAGAAGGCGGCCGCGAAGAAGGCGCCCGCCAAGAAGACTGCGGCGAAGAAGACCAGCGCCAAGAAGGACGACGTCGAGCTTCTCGAAGAGGAGGTGCTCGAGGAGGCCGCTCCCGGCAAGGCCGTCGAGGAGCCCGAGGGCACCGAGAACGCCGGCTTCGTCCTTTCCGACGAGGACGAGGACGACGCGCCCGCCCAGCAGGTCGCCGCCGCCGGTGCCACCGCCGACCCGGTCAAGGACTACCTCAAGCAGATCGGCAAGGTCCCCCTGCTCAACGCCGAGCAGGAGGTCGAACTCGCCAAGCGCATCGAGGCCGGTCTGTTCGCCGAGGACAAGCTGGCCAACGCCGACAAGCTCGCCCCGAAGCTCAAGCGCGAGCTGGAGATCATCGCCGAGGACGGCCGCCGGGCCAAGAACCACCTCCTGGAGGCCAACCTCCGACTGGTGGTCTCCCTGGCCAAGCGCTACACCGGCCGCGGCATGCTCTTCCTGGACCTCATCCAGGAGGGCAACCTCGGCCTGATCCGCGCGGTCGAGAAGTTCGACTACACCAAGGGCTACAAGTTCTCCACGTACGCCACCTGGTGGATCCGTCAGGCGATCACCCGCGCCATGGCCGACCAGGCCCGCACCATCCGTATCCCGGTGCACATGGTCGAGGTCATCAACAAGCTCGCGCGCGTGCAGCGCCAGATGCTCCAGGACCTGGGCCGCGAGCCCACCCCGGAGGAGCTGGCCAAGGAGCTCGACATGACCCCCGAGAAGGTCATCGAGGTCCAGAAGTACGGCCGTGAGCCCATCTCGCTGCACACCCCGCTCGGCGAGGACGGTGACAGCGAGTTCGGTGACCTCATCGAGGACTCCGAGGCCGTCGTCCCGGCCGACGCGGTCAGCTTCACGCTCCTCCAGGAGCAGCTGCACTCCGTGCTCGACACCCTGTCGGAGCGCGAGGCGGGCGTCGTCTCGATGCGCTTCGGTCTCACCGACGGTCAGCCGAAGACCCTCGACGAGATCGGCAAGGTGTACGGCGTCACGCGTGAGCGGATCCGCCAGATCGAGTCCAAGACCATGTCGAAGCTGCGCCACCCGTCCCGTTCGCAGGTGCTGCGCGACTACCTCGACTAGTCGTCGCGGTCGTACGACGCGGAAGGCCCGGTTTCCCTCATGGGGGACCGGGCCTTCTTCATGCCTCTCCGCGGATGCGGGCTGCCACAGGGTGAATCACTCTGGGTGTCTCGCTGATACCACGGAGTGAGGAGCGTGTATGCGTCGCCGCTTTGTCCGGACTCTGGCCCGACCGCTGGTCGTGACAGCCGCCGTAGCCGCCCTTTCAGTGGGTTCCAGCGCGCCTGTGGCCGCCGACAGGGTGGTCATAGGAGGATTTCCCGTCGACGCCTCGGAGAGCCCCTGGACGGTGGCCCTGTCCAGTCGTGACCGGTTCGGGGGTACGCGCGCGGGACAGTTCTGCGGCGGCGTGGCGGTCGGCCGCAGCACCGTGCTCACCGCGGCCCACTGCTTGGACGAGGAGGTCCTGGGCGGGCCACCGGAGCGCGTACGCGATCTCAGGGTCATAGCGGGGCGCACGGACCTGCTCTCGGACCGCGGTGGCCAGGAGGTCGCCGTGCGAGACACCTGGGTGAACCCGGCCTACGACAGTGTCAGCAACGCCGGGGACTTCGCCGTACTCACCCTGGCCGAACCTCTCTCTGCCGGCTCGGTCATCACGATGGCGGCCGGTGACGACCCCGCGTACGCCGTGGGCGGGGTTGCGACGGTGTACGGATGGGGCGACGTCTCGGGCGCTGGGGAGTATCCGAACAGTCTGCGGGCGGCACGCGTGCGTGTGCTTCCCGACGCTCTCTGCGAGGAGGCGTATCCGGAAGACGTGGACGGCGTCTACGACGCCAGGAGCATGCTGTGCGCCGGAGAGGCGAAGGGGGGCCGGGATGCCTGTCAGGGCGACAGCGGGGGGCCGCTGGTGGCCCAGGGGCGGTTGATCGGGCTCGTGTCCTGGGGGATCGGCTGCGGTCGCGCCGGCAGCCCCGGGGTGTACATGCGGGTGTCCGACATCATGCGCACGCTCCACTGGACACGGGCCTGAAGCCGGACACTGGTGTGAAGGTCATGTGCACGTTCGACTGAACGCGGATGTGAAGAAAACGCGCAGCGTGCGCGCGGGGGCACTGAGAGGACTCGCGGGGACGAGGACGGGCGGCTGCCTCGGTGGTGAGGCAGCCGCCCGTTCACCGGCCTGTGCCGGGCTGGCTCGTCGTCGGACGCGAGGTGTCAGCGCTCTTCTTCGGAGGCAGTCGCGGGAGCGGCCGTCAGCCGCTCCGTCTCGTCCTGTATCTCAGCGGCGATCTTCTTGAGTTCCGGCTCGAACTTGCGCCCGTGGTGGGCACAAAAGAGCAGTTCTCCGCCGCTGAGCAGGACGACGCGCAGGTACGCCTGGGCGCCGCAGCGGTCGCAGCGATCAGCGGCCGTCAACTGGCTCGCAGGGGTCAGAACAGTAGTCACGTCGCCTCTTCTCTAGCTCGACGAGCTGTCGTACCAGGGTCAACATCCAACCAGCCCCAAAACGTTCCCGCTCGTGGCTTTTCCTCGAAAAAATCTTTGCGAGGCGGCTGTCTGCTGCCGGTTGGCGGCGAATGTGCCGTATTGCGTGTCTATGTGTCTTACGGAGCTTCGCGTTGTATCGGTGGTCGGTCCTCCCGGCTGGGTTGCCGGTTGTTCATGAGGACGTGCCCGGAGCCTAAATGGTTCATGCCTGGAAGGGAACGTGATGTGTGCTTCACTCCAACGAGGGATCGAACAGGCATGCGAGTCTGGACTAGGGTGAGTTTCCGACGAGGGTGGCGTTACAACGGCTCTACCAGGCCTCGGTACCCTCTCACCGGTGACTGAAGCCGCGCCCTTACCCATGAGGGCCCCATCTGAAATTCAGCGAGGAGCGAACCGCGTGACCGCCGAGACGTCCGTGCCGTCCACAGCTCTGCTGGCAGGAGCAGACCGGGACGGTTCCAACTACACCGCGCGGCACCTGCTCGTCCTCGAGGGGCTCGAGGCCGTGCGGAAGCGCCCCGGTATGTACATCGGGTCGACCGACAGCCGTGGCCTGATGCACTGCCTCTGGGAGATCATCGACAACTCCGTCGACGAGGCCCTGGGTGGCTATTGCGACCACATCGAGGTCATCCTCCAGGACGACGGCTCCGTCGAGGTCCGGGACAACGGCCGGGGCATCCCGGTCGACGTCGAGCCCAAGACCGGCCTCTCCGGTGTCGAGGTCGTGATGACCAAGCTGCACGCCGGCGGCAAGTTCGGCGGCGGCTCGTACGCCGCCTCGGGCGGTCTGCACGGCGTCGGCGCCTCCGTGGTGAACGCCCTGTCCGCCCGGCTGGACGTCGAGGTGGACCGCGGTGGACACACCCACGCGATCAGCTTCCGGCGCGGTGTCCCCGGCGCCTTCGCCGGAAACGGCCCGGACGCCAAGTTCGAGGCCAAGAGCGGCCTGCGCAAGGCCAAGAAGATCCCCAAGACCCGCTCCGGCACGCGCGTGCGGTACTGGGCCGACCGCCAGATCTTCCTCAAGGACGCCAAGCTCTCCCTGGAGAACCTGCACCAGCGGGCCCGCCAGACCGCGTTCCTGGTGCCCGGCCTGACCATCGTCGTGCGCGACGAGTACGGGCTCGGCGAGGGCGGCAGCAAGGGCGAGGAGTCCTTCCGCTTCGACGGCGGGATCAGCGAGTTCTGCGAGTACCTGGCGAACGACAAGCCGGTCTGCGACGTCCTCCGCTTCTCCGGGCAGGGCAGCTTCAAGGAGACGGTCCCGGTCCTGGACGACCACGGCCAGATGACCCCCACCGAGGTCACCCGTGAACTCGGCGTCGACGTCGCGCTGCGCTGGGGGACCGGCTACGACACGACGCTCAGGTCGTTCGTCAACATCATCGCCACCCCCAAGGGCGGCACCCACGTCGCCGGCTTCGAGCAGGCCGTCGCCAAGACGATGAACGAGGTGCTGCGCACCAAGAAACTGCTGCGCGTCGCCGAGGACGACATCGTCAAGGACGACGCCCTCGAGGGCCTGACCGCGGTCGTCACCGTGCGTCTCGCCGAGCCGCAGTTCGAAGGCCAGACCAAAGAGGTCCTCGGGACCTCGGCGGCCCGCCGCATCGTGAACAACGTGGTCAGCAAGGAGCTCAAGGCGTTCCTGACGTCCACGAAGCGGGACGCCGCCCAGCAGGCCCGTGTCGTGATGGAGAAGGCCGTCGCCGCGGCCCGTACGCGCATCGCCGCCCGGCAGCACAAGGACGCACAGCGCCGTAAGACGGCCCTGGAGTCCTCCTCGCTGCCGGCCAAGCTCGCCGACTGCCGCAGCGACGACGTCGACCGCAGCGAGCTGTTCATCGTCGAGGGCGACTCCGCGCTCGGTACGGCCAAGCTCGCCCGGAACTCCGAGTTCCAGGCGCTGCTGCCGATCCGGGGCAAGATCCTCAACGTCCAGAAGTCGTCCGTGACGGACATGCTCAAGAACGCCGAGTGCGGTGCGATCATCCAGGTCATAGGAGCCGGATCGGGCCGGACCTTCGACATCGACACGGCCCGCTACGGCAAGATCATCATGATGACCGACGCCGACGTCGACGGCTCGCACATCCGCACACTGCTCCTGACCCTGTTCCACCGCTACATGCGGCCCATGGTCGAGGCCGGCCGGGTCTTCGCGGCGGTGCCACCGCTGCACCGCATCGAGATCGTCCAGCCGAAGAAGGGCCAGGACAAGTACATCTACACGTACTCGGACCGGGAACTGCGCGACAAGCTCATGGAGCTCCAGAGCAAGGGCATCCGGTACAAGGACTCGATCCAGCGCTACAAGGGTCTCGGCGAGATGGACGCCGACCAGCTGGCCGAGACGACCATGGACCCGCGCCACCGCACTCTGCGCCGGATCAACCTCTCCGACCTGGAGGCCGCGGAGCAGGTCTTCGATCTGCTGATGGGCAACGACGTCGCGCCGCGCAAGGAGTTCATCTCCAACTCCGCGGCCACGCTGGATCGGTCGCGGATCGACGCGTAGCCGCTGCGCCGGGCTGTGACAGGGCAGGGCTGGTTCGAGGTGCTGGTGAGCTGAGCGGGGTCGGGTGTTGGCCGTGCTGGGCCTGCGTGGTGCAAGCGCGGTGCTGATCCGGCCTGGTTCGGCTCCTGCGGTCGTGGTGGGTCGGGCCTGGTTCGGCTCCTGCGGTCGTGGTGGGTCGGGCCCGGACCGGCTCCTGCGGTCGTGGTGGGTCGGGCCCGGACCGGCTCCTGCGGTCGTGGTGGGTCGGGCCCGGACCGGCTCCTGCGGTCGTGGTGGGTCGGGCCCGGACCGGCTCCAGCGGTCGTGGTGGGTTGGGCCCTGTCCGGCGGCAACGTTCCTTGTTGGGTCCGGCCCGGACCGGCCCCGGCAGTTCCGGTTCGGACCGGCTCAGCCGGGACGTCGGCGCCTGGTCTGTGTCCTGCCTGACCGTTGCGCCTCAGCGGACGGCCAGAGAGCGACGGGCTCCCATACGAGCCCGGGCCGCCGTGTCCGAACCCTCCCTCCACCTCTGGGTGGAGAGGCGCCCGGTCGGGGATCCACCCGTGATCCACCCGCGCTCCGATCCCGTGACCTGGCGATTTCCGTAACGTCGAAGGCGTCGGCGGCACCGCTGCCGGCATCCCCTTCTCGCTCACGGAGGTCGTGATGTCCGGGCTCGTCGACGTGCTGGTGATCGTGGTCGTGGCCATGCTGGTGATCGCCCGGCAGTTCCGCGCAACCCCCATCGACGGCGAGCGCCGCTGGTGGCTCCTCCCCGCCATCCTGGCCGTCGTCGCGCTGCGTGAGCCCGGCATACTCGACGACCGTCACCAGACGGCCTCGGCACTGCTGCTCGGCGCCGAACTGCTCGTCGGCCTGGCCACCGGGGCGGGCTGGGCCTGGACCACCCGCATATGGGCGGAGCCGGACGGCACCGTGTGGAGCAAGAGCAGCACGGCGAGCGTCACCGTCTGGGTCGTCGGAATCGGGCTGCGCGCCGGGCTCATCGCGCTCGGCGCCGCGGTGGGCGTTCAGCAGGACAGCTCCGCCCTCCTGCTGGGGCTCGCCGGCACCCTGCTCGTCCGGGCCGGAATCCTGGCCTGGCGCGGCCGGTTGCTGCACCCCGCCCTGAGCTCGGGCCGGGCGTACGGTGACAGCACGATGGCGCCTGCGGGGAAGGAGCGTGTGTGAAGGAGAACGCCTGGACACGCTGGCCTTCCCGCGAGGCGCTCAGCCGCGAGGGACTCTCACGCTCCCGGTGCCTGCTGGCCTGGACCGTGCGGGCTCTGGTCCTCGGCGTGCTGATGTGGGGGGCCTTCGCCGAGAGCGAGGCGCGTGGCTGGAAGGCGGTGGCCGGAGCCGGCGGGGTGCTTCTGGCGGCACTGCTCGCCTGGGTGTTCTTCCGGACCACGCTCCAGCACCGGCTGTGGCCGTCGCTGGCGTCGCTCGCCCTGCTTCAGGGCGTCGCCGTCGCGGCCCAGACGTCGGGCTTCAAAGCCGCGGCCCTGGTCATGTGGTGTGGATGCGCCGTCTCGGCGTTGGAGCGGCTCCCACCCGCAGTCGCCCTCAGCACAGCGGGCGTGGCGCTCGGTTCATTCGGGGTCGTCAACAACGACGACCCGCTGACGTCCGTGGTCACCGGCGTCGGCCTCGCGCTGGCCGGATACACGCTGCGCCTGGACGCCGAGGCCCGCGGCAGCGCCCAGCGGCTGCTCGCGCAGGAGCGGGCCGCCCGTGCGGCCGAAGCGGAGACGGCGGCGCTCGCGGAGCGGGCCCGCATAGCGCGGGAGATCCACGACGTGCTGGCGCACAGTCTGTCTGCCCAGCTCGTACACCTGGAGGCGGCACGGCTGCTGATCGAGCGCGGAGGGGAGCGGGAGCGGGTTCTCGAACGAGTGGTGGCGGCAAGGGAGATGGCGCGTGGCGGGCTCGCCGAGACACGGCAGGCGCTCTCCGCCCTGCGCGGGGAGCTGACCCCGCTGGAGGAGTTCCTGAACCAATTGGTGGGAACCACCGACGGCGCCGAGATCACCATCACGGGTGAACGCAGGGCGCTGCCGGTCGAAGCCTCGCAGGCTGTGCGCAGAGCGGCTCAGGAGGCTCTGACGAATGCCCGCAAACACGCCCCGGGCGCCAAGGTGCGCCTCCGGCTCGCCTACAAACCGCGTGAAGTGACCCTGGATGTGCGGGACTGGGGCGGCTCGCCGGGCGAGCTGACCGGTACGGGAGCCGGGTACGGTCTGCTGGGCATGCGGGAGCGAGCAGAGCTGCTGGGCGGTTCGCTCGAGGCCGGGCCGGGTGAGGAGGGGTTCGTGGTGACGTTGAAGGTGCCGGTATGACGGAGGAGGCCGAGCGGAAGACCGCTCGGGTGGTGGTCGCGGACGACCAGACCGTGGTGCGGGAGGGCATCGTGATGTTGCTCGGTCTGCTGCCCGGGATCGAGGTCGTCGGAGCTGCGGGGGACGGGGAGGAGGCGGTGCGGCTCGTCGCCGAAGTCGCCCCGGACGTGGTGCTGATGGACCTGCGGATGCCTCGCTGCGACGGAGTGGAGGCGACCCGCAGGATTCGCGCGGAGCACCCAGGAACGCAGGTCGTGGTACTCACGACGTACGCCGACGACGAGTCGCTCTTCCCGGCGCTGGCTGCGGGAGCGCGCGGCTACCTCACGAAGGACGCCGGCGGTGAGGAGATCGTGCGGGCCGTGCACAGCGTGCTGTCGGGGGACGCGGGGCTCTCTCCCGGCATTCAGAGGCGGCTGCTGGAGCGTCTGACGGAGACCGAGACGAGACCGGCCACGCCGCCCGAGGCGCCGGACGGGCTCACCGTGCGGGAGACGGAAGTGCTGCTGCTCATCGCCGAAGGGTTCAACAACCAGGAGATCGGCCGTAGGCTGCATGTCTCCACCGCGACCGTGAAGACCCACATCAACAACCTGTTCGCCAAGACAGGGCTCAAGGACCGTGCGCAGGCGGTGCGTTATGCCTACGGAAAGGGGCTCGTGCGGCCACCGGCGGGTTGAGTCACCTGATGGGGTGAAGAGCGAGGGGAAGAAGAGTCGGGGATCTTCCCGTTCTGTCCATCCTTGGGCATGCAGCCAAGCAAGGGCCGTCCCCGTAGAGACGGGGCTGGTCAGGAAAGTCCGGTCGAGCGACTCGACGATGTCGGCCCCGGCCCGGCCGAGGAGGCCGGAGACCCGAGGTACGACGATCCGTGGTACGACGCCCTCGCCTCCGGGTGGGGCGAGTCGGACGGTGCCGGGGTGCCGGCTCCGGCCGTCGTTCCGTCGGCACGCGGTGAGGACGAGACCGGGGTCGCGGCGGCCGATGTGTATCTGGAGGTGCAGCGCAGCGCGGCCTTCCAGCAAGTTCGGCGGCAGTACCGGAGGTTCGTGGTGCCGGCCTTCGTGGCGTTCTTCGCCTGGTACGTGGGCTACGTCGTGGCTGCCACGACCGCACCGGAGCTGATGGCCCGGCCCGTCGTAGGAGCGGTGAACGTGGCGCTGCTGGCGGGGCTCGGGCAGTTCCTGACCACGTTCCTGTTCACCTGGGGCTACTCGCGGCACGCGCGGCTGCGCAGGGACCGGGCGGCGCTCGACCTGCGCTGGGACACCCAGGAGCTGACGCGCGGCGTGAACGGCGGGGCCTCATGACGGATGAACACCAGACGCTGGCGCTGCTCCTGTTCAGCGGGTTCGTCGCGGTCACGCTGGCGATCACGACATGGGTGAGCCGTAACCGGCGCGGTTCGGCGGAGGAGTTCTACGCGGGTGGGCGGCTTTTTTCACCCATGGAGAATGGTTTTGCCATCGCGGGTGACTACATGTCGGCCGCCTCTTTCCTCGGGGTCACCGGGCTCATCGCGCTGTTCGGCTACGACGGGTTGCTCTATGTCGTCGGCTTCCTCGTGGCCTGGCTGGTGGTGCTGTTCCTAGTAGCCGAACTGGTCCGCAACTGCGGCCGGTTCACGCTCGCCGACGTCGTGGCGGCGCGGATGAGGGAGCGGCCGGTACGGATCGCGGCGGGAACCTCCTCAGTCACCGTGTCCGTTCTGTATCTGGTGGCGCAGATGGTCGGCGCGGGCAGCCTGGTGGCGCTGCTGCTCGGGGGCACGAGCGGGGCGGCGCGGGCCTGGACCGTCATCGGCGTCGGCGCGCTCATGGTCATCTATGTGTCGTTGGGAGGGATGCGGGCGACGACGTGGATCCAGATCGTCAAGGCAGTCCTGCTGCTCGGCGGCACGATCGCGCTGACGGTACTCGTCCTGATGCGCTTCCACGGCGACCTGGACCAGCTGCTTCTCACGGCGGCCGAGCGCAGCGGTCACGGCAAGGCGTTTCTGGCGCCCGGGCTGAAATACGGCGGGGACTGGACCTCCCGTTTCGACTTCATCAGTCTGGGGCTGGCCCTGGTGCTGGGTACGGCCGGGCTGCCGCACATACTGTCCCGGTTCTACACCGTGCCCACCGCGCGCGCCGCACGCCGCTCGGTCGTCTGGGCCGTCGGGCTCATCGGCGGTTTCTACCTGATGACGATTGTGCTCGGGTTCGGCGCGGCCGCCATCGTGGGGCCGGACGCGGTGCGTGGGTCGAACGCATCCGGGAACACGGCCGTTCCGCTGCTGGCGCTCGACCTGGGTGGTGGTGCCGGATCCACGGGTGGAACGGTTCTCTTCGCGGTGGTCGCCGCGGTCGCCTTCGCCACGATCCTGGCCGTGGTCGCCGGGATCACGCTCGCGTCCTCGGCGTCCGTCGCCCACGACCTGTACGCGTCCCTGCGGCGCAGGGGAGGCAAGCCCCGCAGCGAGGTGGCCGTGGCCCGGGTCGCGGCCGTCGGTGTCGGCGTGGTGGCGATCGCCCTCGGTCTGCTGGCGCGGGATCTCAATGTCGCGTTCCTGGTGGGCCTCGCCTTCGCTGTCGCGGCGTCGGCGAACCTTCCCGTGCTGCTCTACTCCCTGTTCTGGCGCGGCTTCACCACACGCGGTGCCGTCTGGGCCGTCTATGGCGGTCTGATCCCGGCGATGGTGCTTGTCGTGCTGTCCCCGGTGGTCTCCGGAAGTCCCGACTCGCTGTTCCCGAACGCCGATCTCCAGTACTTCCCGTTGCAGAATCCCGGACTGGTCTCGATCCCGCTGGGCTTCTTCGCGGGCTGGCTGGGCACGGTCACCGCGGCGGAGGTGCCGGACGAGGCCAAGCACGCGGAGACCGAGGTGCGGTCGCTGACCGGGGCGGGAGCCGCGTAGGGACGGTCCTGCACGGCCGCAGGGCTACGGCGCCACCCATGCGTAGCGGTGTTCGGGTCGGCCCGTATCGCCGTACTTGAGGGAGAGTCGCAGGCGGCCGGACTGCTCCAGGCGGCGCAGGTAGCGCTGGGCGGTGGAGCGGCTCAGGCCGGTCTCGGCGGCGACCTCGTGGGCGGAGAGCGGGTGGTCGGCGTGGTGCAGGACGCGGCAGATCAGTTCCGTCGTCGGCTCCGAGTGGCCGCTAGGCAGCCCCGGCGACGCGAGGGCCGGGGTGGTGCGCAGGGCGCTGAAGATCCGGTCGACCTGTTCCTGGACGGCGATGCCGCGGCCGCCGCCGACCCGCTCGACGGTGCGACACAGGGCGGCGTAGGACTCCAGGCGGGTGTGCAGCGCTGCGAAAGTGAACGGTTTGACCAGGTAGTGCAGGGCGCCCAGGCGCATGGCGGCCTGGATCGTCGCCACGTCGCCGTCCGCAGTGATCATGATGACATCGGCGCCGTGCCCCTGTTCCCGCATGCGGTGGACGAGTTCGAGGCCCGTCCCGTCGGGGAGGTAATGGTCCAGCAGAACAAGATCGATCCCTCCGCGCTGCACCGCCGCCAGAGCCTGGGCAGCGCTGTGCGCGCGAGCCGCCACCCGGAAGCCGGGAACCCTTCCCACGTACCTCGCGTTGATCTCGGCGACACGGAAGTCGTCGTCCACGACCAGGACGTCAATCATCGGGCCTCTTTCCCTCAAGGCCATGCGGGCGTCAAGCCCTTGTTTCGGCTACGTTTTTGTATCCCGCGCAAAACGAGCACAACAGGCTCTTGCGAGCAAAAGAACGGTATGCGCTCACAAGACTGATGCCGCCTGCCGGGCCGGACCTACCGTCCCCGGCCATGAGCGCAGACACCAGCCCCGCCATTGAGCTGCGGGGCGCGAGCAAGACGTTCAGGACCCCGTCGGGAGGCCTGCACACGGCCGTCCGGGACCTGGATCTCACGGTCGGCCGTGGGGAGTTCGTCGCGGTCGTCGGGCCCACAGGCTGCGGCAAGTCGACCACGTTGACCCTGGTCAGCGGCCTGGAGGAGCCCACCGAGGGCGAGGTGACGGTCGCCGGGGAGCCGGTGCGCGGCGTCGGCGACAAGGTCGGCTTCGTTTTCCAGCAGGACGCCACCTTCCCCTGGCGTACGGTGCTGTCCAATGTGATGGCGGGACCGCGCTTCCGTGGCGTGCCCAAGGCGGAGGCGAAGCGGAAGGCGCGCGACTGGCTGGCCCGGGTCGGCCTGGAGGCCTTCGAGGACCGCTACCCGCACCAGCTCTCCGGCGGCCAGCGCAAACGCGTCGCGCTCGCCGCGACCTTCGTCAACGACCCCGAGATCCTGCTCATGGACGAGCCGTTCTCGGCACTCGACGTGCAGACCCGGGCGCTGATGTCGGACGAGCTGCTCGAACTGTGGGAAGGCACACGCGCCTCGGTCGTCTTCGTCACACACGACCTGGAGGAGTCCATCGCGCTGGCCGACAAGGTCGTCGTGATGACCGCCGGGCCCGCGACGGTCAAGCAGGTCTTCACCATCGACCTGCCACGTCCCCGCAAGGTCGAGGCGGTGCGCCTGGAGCCGCGGTTCGTAGAGATCTACCGCGAGATCTGGGAGTCCCTCGGCGAAGAGGTGCGCATCACCCGCGAGAGGGGTGCCGCCCATGTCGCCTGAGCTCCTCAGCACACCGGTCGTGGAAACGGCCAAGGCACCGGACCGTGCCCATTCGCGGGCCCGGGCCGCACGCAGGCGGAAGGTCCTGATCAACCTCGTCCGGGCGCTGCTGCTGGTAGGGGTCCTCGGACTGTGGGAGGCGCTGTCCCGAGCCAAGGTCATCGACCCGTTCAACTTCTCCATGCCCTCGCAGATCTGGGACCAGATCTCCACCTGGGTCATGCACGGAACCGCGCTCGGCTCCCTGGGCGAGCAGATCTGGTACACGCTCTACGAGGCACTGCTCGGCTGGGTCCTCGGTGTGGTCACGGGGGTCGTGCTCGGCATCGCGCTGGGGCGGATCGCATTGCTCGCCGATGTTCTTGGTCCCTACATCAAGGTGCTCAACTCGATTCCCAGGATCGTGCTCGCGCCGATCTTCGTGATCTGGTTCGGGCTCGGTCCGGCCTCCAAGGTCGCCTCGGCCGTCGTCCTGGTCTTCTTCCCGGTGTTCTTCAACGCCTTCCAGGGCGCCCGCGAGGTGGACCGGAACCTCGTCTCCAACGCCCGGATCCTGGGCGCGAGCGACCGCCGGGTGACCTTTCAGGTGGTCATCCCGTCCGCCACGTCCTGGATCTTCACCAGCCTCCACGTCAGCTTCGGCTTCGCCCTCATCGGCGCCATCGTCGGCGAGTACATCGGTGCCACCAAGGGCATCGGCCTGCTCGTCGCGCAGTCCCAGGGCACCTTCAACGCGGCCGGGGTGTACGCGGCGATGGTCATCCTCGCCGTCGTCGCGCTCCTCGCCGAAGGGCTGCTCACTTTCGCCGAGCGCCGCATCTTCCGCTGGAAGCCCGCGGATTCCGAGCACTGACACCGACTCCGGACGCCTCCCTTTCCTCCCTTCACAAGGACGTGAACCGCCATGCGCACCAACGCCCGATACGCCGCCCTGGCCGCCGCCGGCCTGCTCGCCCTGTCCTCGCTCACCGCCTGTGCCAACGACGCCGCCAGTACGGCGTCGACCGGCTCCGGCAGCGGAGGCGGCGGCAAGGGCGAGCACGTCAAGATCATGGTGGGTGGCCTGGACAAGGTCATCTACCTTCCCGCCATGCTCACCCAGCGGCTCGGCTACTTCGACGCGGAGGGACTCGACGTGCAGTTGCTGAGCGAGCCCGCCGGCGTCCAGGCCGAGACGGCGCTGGTCTCCGGCCAGGTTCAGGGGGCCGTCGGCTTCTACGACCACACCCTCGACCTCCAGACCAAGGGCAAGCAGGTCGAGTCGGTCGTGCAGTTCTCGCGCGCCCCGGGCGAGGTCGAGATCGTCTCCGCCAAGGCGGCGGGCGACATCACCTCGCCCAAGGACTTCAAGGGCAAGAAGCTCGGCATCACCGGTCTCGGTTCCTCGACCGACTTCCTCACCAAGTACCTCGCCGTCAAGAACGGCGTGAGCGTCAGCGATTTCACGCCTGTCGCCGTCGGTGCCGGCCCGACGTTCATCTCGGCGCTCCAGAAGGGTTCGATCGACGGCGGTATGACGACCGATCCGACGGTGGCGCAGGTCCTGGACAAGAAGGCGGGCAGGATTCTTCTCGACATGCGGACGCCGCAGGGGTCCCAGGAGGCGCTCGGCGGTCCCTATCCGTCGTCAAGTCTGTACATGCAGACGGACTGGGTGAACAGCCACAAGGCCACCGTCCAGAAGCTGGTCAACGCATTCGTCAAGACTCTCACGTGGATGTCCACCCACAGCGCGTCCCAGATCGCTGACAAGATGCCGGCCGACTACTCGCAGGGCGACAAGGCCCTCTACGCACAGGCGATCAAGAGCACGTTGCCGATGTTCACGAAGGACGGCGTGATGCCCGTGGACGGTCCCGAGACGGTCGAGAAGGTGCTCAAGGCGTTCAACCCCAACATCAAGAACGCCAAGATCGACCTGAGTCAGACCTACACGACAGAGTTCGCGAAGAAGGCCACGGGCTGACAGCCGAAACGGCCCCGGACTGACTGCCTAGGCGCGGGTCGCCCACACGTAACGGTGTTCCGGGCGGCCCGCGTCGCCGTATTTCAGGGTCAGCCTGGCCCGTCCCGTGCGCTCAAGGAGCTTCAGATAGCGCTGGGCGGTCTGGCGGCTCACCCCGGTCCGTTCGGCGATCTCCTGGGCGGACAGGGGCCCGTCGGCGTTCATCAGAGCCTGACGGACCAGCTCCGCGGTGGTGGGGGAGTGCCCCTTGGGCAGATCCGGCTCGGAGGGGGCCGACAGCGCCCCGAAGATGCGGTCCACCTCGGCCTGTTCCGCCTCCCCGCCGCCGTCGAGGGTGCGGCGCAACTCCGCGTACGCCTCCAGCTTGGCGCGCAGACCGGCGAAGGCGAACGGCTTGACCAGGTACTGCAACGCGCCGTGCCGCATCGCCGCCGACACGGTGGACACGTCCCGGGCCGCCGTCACCATGATCACGTCGGTCTGGTGGCCGCGACGGCGCATCTCCTGGACGACCGCGAGCCCCGTCTCGTCCGGCAGATAGTGGTCCATGAGCACCAGGTCGAGCCGGGGCAGCGTCTCCAGCCGGCTCAGCGCTTCCGCGGCGCTGTGGGCCTCGCCCGCGACATGGAAGCCCGGCACCTTCTCGACGTAGGCGGCGTTGACCCGCGCGACCCTTGTGTCGTCGTCCACGACCAGGACCTCGATCATCACGACTCCTCCTTGGCGGTCTGCGGAGCTGACGGCACGGTCAGGGCCGGTTCCGGACCCGGCGCGGTCAGCGCCTCCGGCAGGACGACGGTGAACTCCGCACCCCCGCCGTGAGCCTCGCCGACAGTCGCGCTGCCCCCCTGCCGCTCGGCGAGCCTGCGCACCAGGGAGAGCCCGATGCCCCGCTCGCGGTGCGCGGGCGGCTTCTTCGTGGACCACCCCTCGGTGAAGATCAACTCCTGGTGCTCCGGCGGG
This sequence comes from Streptomyces africanus, assembly GCF_030816955.1. Taxonomy (NCBI): domain Bacteria; kingdom Bacillati; phylum Actinomycetota; class Actinomycetes; order Kitasatosporales; family Streptomycetaceae; genus Streptomyces; species Streptomyces africanus. The sequence goes on from NZ_JAUSYP010000001.1 coordinate 6,514,260, forward strand.
ATTCCCGGGCCCGTGTCGCGCACCCGGAGGATCACCGTACGGCCCTCGGCGCGCAGTTCGACCTCCACGCGCGCGTGCGGCTTGCCCGCGACGGCGTCGAGGGCGTTGTCCACCAGGTTGCCGACGACGGTGACGAGCCCCTGGGGATCGATCAGCCGGTCGGGCAGCCTGGTCCGGTCCGACACCCACAGCGCGACGCCCCGCTCGGCCGCGACGGTCGCCTTGCCGACCAGCAGGGCGGCGAGCAACGGGTCCGCGATGCGTTCGGTGACCTGTTCCGCGGTGGCCCGGTGGTCACCGACCACTTCGCCGACGAACTCCACGGCGTCGTCGTACATCTCCAGTTCGAGCAGCCCCAGGAGCGTGTGCATACGGTTGGCGTGCTCGTGGTCCTGGGCGCGCAGGGCGTCGATCAGGCCGCGGGTGGAGTCCAGCTCGCGGCCCAGCTGCTCCAGCTCGGTGCGGTCGCGCAGGGTGGCCACGGCGCCGCCGTCATCGGTGGGCATACGGTTGGCGACCAGCACCCGCTGGCCCCGCACGGTGAGCAGATCGGTGCCGGTCACCCGCCCGGCCAGCACATCGGCCGTACGGCCGACGCCGAGCGCCTCGTCGGGGGAGCGGCCCACCACCCCGTCCCCGATGCCCAGCAGGCGCTGCGCCTCGTCGTTGACGAGGCGGATGCGACCGGTGCGGTCCAGGGCGACGACGCCCTCCCGGATGCCGTGCAGCATCGCCTCCCGCTCCGACAGCAGTGCCGCGATGTCCGAGAAGGCCAGGTCCCTGGTCTGCCGGTGGACCCGCCGCGAGATGAGCCACGCGGCCAGCGCGCCGACGGCCAGGGCACCTCCGGCGTACGCGAGCAGTCCCGGGATCGCGTGGATCAGCCGGGCCCGGACACTGTCGTAGGCGATGCCGACCGAGACGGCGCCGACGATCGTGCCGTCGCTGTCGCGCAGCGGCACCTTGCCGCGGGCGGAGCGGCCGAGGGTGCCGCTGTCGATCTCCATGACCTCCTTGCCGGCCAGGGCCTGGCCAGGGTCGGTCGAGACGATGCCGCCGATCTGCTTCGGGTCGGTGTGCGACCAGCGCACGCCCCGCCAGTCCATCACCACGATGTACTCGGCCTTGGTGGCCTTCCGGATCCGCTCCGCCTCCTGCTGCACCGGCCCGTTGGGCGAGGGAGGTGTGTCCCTCACTTCCCTCGCGAGGCCCGGCTGCTGCGCGGTGGTCTGCGCGATGGCGAGCGCGCGGCGCATCGCCTGGTCGTCCAGCTGGTTGCTCAGGGGCGCGAGGAACAGCCCGGTCGCGAGGACCGCGACTCCCGCGGCGATCGCCACCTGCATCAGCAGTACCTGCGAGAACACCCGCCGCGGCAGACCGAGGCGCAGGCGGCGTGCGGGGGGAGTGGAGCTCATACCCAAGAAGGTACGTGGGGCCGGCTACCTGCCGTAACGGGTGTGGCGTGGATCTCTTGATCAATGCTTGAGGAGACGGTCGGGACCGCAGCCGGCGGACTGGTCAGCTCGCGAGTGCCGTCGTCATCCTCACCTCGCGCACCGCCACCACGTCCATCCGCGCGGGCGAACCGAGGACCGCCGCTCCGCAGCTCTCCGGCCGGGGCGGCAGGGCCGTGCCCTGGGCCACCTCGACCCGCCAGCGGCGCCCGTCGGCGTGGGCGACGGTCACCTCCCAGCGCGGGGCCGAGCCGGCCGTCCGTACGACGCTCAGCGCCTCCGCGGCGTATTCGCCCGTCCTGGTGCGCACGGCGAGCTCGGCCGCCTGGCCGGGCCGTTCCCAGGCCGAGCTGCCCCGGCACCCCTCGACGACGATCCGCCCCTCCCGTGCGCCGTGCAGGACCTCCTTGAGGGTGTGGGCCTCGGCCCGGCCGTACGCGTATCCGTACGGCAGCACGAGCGCCGTCGGGGAGAAGCGGTGACCACCCAGATGGGTGACCTCCCAGACGCCCTCGACCCCGGACGCGGCGAGTTCGGCCGCGAGAGGGCGGCCGAGGAGGGCGCAGCAGCGGTCGCGCTTGCCGTTGGTGCAGACGAGGGCGAGCGGGTCACCGTCGTGGGGCCGTCCGCCGAGCACCGCGTCGAAGGTGCCGTGGTCGCCCCGGCCGAGTGCGGCGAAGTCGAGATCGAGGAGCTGCCCGGGATCCGAGGTCGTGGCGCCGTGCAGCCACACGTTTCCCGGAACGGTGTGGGCCGCGTACACCCGGCGGGTGGCGGGCATCCGGCGGTCCGCGTGGCGTCCGGGGCGGCGGATGAGCACGATCCGTACGCCCGTGTCCTTCGCGGCCGCCTCCAGGGCGCGGCCCAGCGCGGGGTCCAGGTGGCTCGAAGTGAGCGCCTTGGCACCCCATGGGCCGGGCTGTTCCAGCAACAGCCAGGTCCTCGCGGTGGCCGCGGTTCCCGGAACGGGCTCGTCGGAGTTCCGGGAGACGCTTGAACACGTACGCACAGAGGTGAGCCTAACCTGAGTTGGGCCGCGGTTCATTTCGGCCCCGCCCTTGCTACTCCGGCAGTGGCTGCGGCGGCTTCGGACCCACGTAGAGACCGCTCGGGCGCATGCGCAGCGGGCGCTCGCCGTACTCCTCCAGGGCGTGGGCGATCCAGCCCGCCGTACGGGCCACCGCGAAGATCGTCTCGCCCGCGGTCGGGGGCATGCCGCAGGACGTGGTGAGCACGGCGAGCGCGAGGTCGACGTTGGCGTGCAGCGGGGCGTGGCGGGCGGTGGTCTCGACGATGTCGCGGGCCGCGAGGAGGGAGGGTTCCGCGCGCGGGATCTGCTCCAGGAGGGCGAACAGGGCACGCGCGCGTGGGTCCTCGCCCGGGTAGAGCCGGTGGCCGAGTCCCGGGATACGGCGGCCGGCGCGCAGTTCGTCCGCGATCACCGGCGCCGCGTCGCCCTGGTCGAGCACGTCCTGGAGCAGCCGGTGCGCGAGACCGCTGGCCGCGCCGTGCAGCGGGCCCTCGATCACGCCGAGCCCGGCCGAGACCGCCGCGTAGGCGTGGGCACGGGCCGACGCGGCGACGCGCACCGCGAGAGTCGAGGCGGCCAGGTCGTGGTCGACGAGGAGGGCGAGCGCGGTGTCCAGGGCGCGCAGGGACGCCTCGTCGGGGTCCTTGTGCGCCGACAGCCGCGTCCACAGGCGGTGGGCCAGGGGGCCCTCGTCACGGCGGTCGTGCCACGCCGGAGGCAGGGCGGAGACCAGCGTGGGAATCAGTGTGCGCGCGGTGCCGAGCACGGCGTCCTCGGACAGGTCGAAGCGCAGCGGGTCGGCGGTCGCGGCGGCGATCGTCGCGACGCGCAGCAGGTCGGTGGGCGCGGTGTGTCCGGGCAGCGCGTCGACGGCGCGGCGGGCGACGGCGACCGAGGCGGCCGGCGCGGTGAACGTGCTGCCCGGCCGCATCCGGCCGGTCCACAGCCACTCGGCGACCTCCTCGTAGGTGTGCCGCGTGGCCAGGTCGACCGCGTCGACCCCGCGGTAGTAGTAGCGGTCGCTCTCGATGAGCGTGATGCGGGTCCGTACGGACAACTCGCCGCCTGAGGGGGAACCCCCCGCGCTCTCCCGCCGGTTGCGCCGGGCGAGCGCCTCGACCTCCCTGGCGTCGAAGGTGCTGCCCCGGCCGCCGGTCACCCGCCGGCTGCTGAGCTGACCGCGGCTCACGTAGGCGTACACGGTCTCCGGCTTCACGCCGAGCAGCTCGGCGGCCTCCTTGGTGCTCAGCCGCCGTTCCGCGTCGAGGGGGGCGGGTTCTTGATCGCGCATGGAGGTCACCGTATCCGTCTAGCGGCCCATTGACTGATGTATTGATTCAATCAATATTGACACAACTTGAGTCAATCATGGACAGTCGAATCAAGTCCAGGGAGGAAGACATGTCCGTCAACAGGTCCGCAACCGCTCTCATCGACGCACCGCGGGGACTCGCCGGTGTCGTCGTCACCGACACCCGGATCGGTGACGTCCGTGGCGTCGAGGGCTTCTACCACTACCGGCAGTACTCCGCCGTCGACCTCGCGCGGACCCGCTCCTTCGAGGACGTCTGGCATCTGCTCGTCCACGGTGACCTGCCGGACGCCGGCCAGAGCGCGGCCTTCGCGGCGCGGACCGCGGCACTGCGGCGGCTGCCCGACGAGGTCCGCGCGGCCCTGCCGGCCATCGCGGCGGCCGGAGGGCGCTCCGGCCCGCTCGCCGGGATGCGCACGGCGCTGTCTCTGCTGGGCGCGGCCAAGGGCTTCCGGCCCGTGTACGACATCGATGCCGACCGGCGCCGGCAGGACACCATCGAGGCGACCGCGGCCGTACCCACGCTGCTCACCGCGCTGCACCGGCTGGGGAAGGGGCTCGATCCGGTGGAGCCGCGCGAGGACCTGTCGTACGCGGCCAACTACCTGTACATGTTGACCGGTTCGGTGCCGACCGAGCAGCACGCACGGGCGATCGAGCAATACCTGATCTCAACCATTGATCACGGATTCAATGCATCAACCTTCACGGCTCGGGTCATCGCGTCGACGGGTGCGGACGTGGCGGCGTGTCTCGCCGGTGCGGTGGCGGCGCTGTCGGGGCCGTTGCACGGCGGTGCGCCCAGTCGCGCGCTGGACACCCTGGACGCGATCGGCACGCCGGACCGTATCGACTCCTGGGTACGGCAGCGGGTGCTCGCCGGTGAGCGCATCATGGGCTTCGGGCACGCGATCTACCGCACGGAGGACCCCAGGTCACGCATGCTGCGCGAGGTCGCCCAGGGGTTCGGCGGTCCGCGGGTGGACTTCGCCGTGGAGGTCGAACGGCACGTCGAGGCGATCCTGACGGAGCTGAAGCCCGGCCGCGAACTCCACGCCAACGTCGAGTACTACGCGGGCGTGGTCATGGAACTCTGCGGCCTGCCCCGCGAGATGTTCACACCGACGTTCGCGGCAGCGCGCGTGGTGGGCTGGAGCGCCAACATCCTGGAACAGGCGGAGGACACGAAGATCATCAGGCCGGTGGCGCGCTACGTGGGACCGGCCCCGCAAGTGAGTGGGGGCGTCTGAGTGCCTGCCGCAAGTCACGGTGGATTGCGTGTCCCGCGCGCCTGAGCTTCGCGGATGGCCTGCTCGAAGATACGGAAGAGCCGCCCCTCGTGGCTGTCTGGCGAAAGGCCCTCCTTCGCGCCACGAGAAGCCTCCCAGTAGCGGTGGAACAAGGGACTCTGGAGAAGCGTGCATGGCCCGGGCGAAGCCGTAGAACTCCTCCCGGCTCATGTTGCCCATGCGGTAATAGCGCACAGCGTTGGTGTAGAGGGCGTGGGCGAAGAGGAACTGGCGCTGCTTCCTGGGTGAGACGGTCCCGTCGTACGCGTCCAGCACCTCGGCCGGCTCCGGATCGTCCATCGCCATGCTCGCCAACTCCCCGTGCAGGCACTGCTCTTGGGAGCGGGTGCGGCTCTGAGCGGCCAAGGCGACCACGGCGCCCCGCATCCGGCCGATCTCCGCCGAGGCCATGGCACCCAGCCCCCGAAAGCTCAAATTCCGTGTGCCCATGTCAACCCTCGATTCAGGCGGACGTCCGCCGGTCGTCGGGATGCAGGTCGACTGGAGGGGACCGGCGAGCGGTGAGCGGCGCTTGCCGTCTCCCAGAGTGCCGAGCGGCTCTGATCGGCGGGGAGGCGGAGAGGAGGCGCACGGAGGGAAGCGAGGGTCGCACAAACCGGCGCCATGCCCAACGTCCGCCCCGCGAGCGCTGCTGACAATCGTTCACTTCGCCGCGATTCCCACGGCTCGTATCCTGGGGCGGCATCCCATCCTCGTACGTGCGCCGGGAACGCGAGCCGGTGCACGCGTCGGCGTGAGAGAGGTCGCACGGTGAGCCTGCCGAGCCCGGAACCGCAGCAGATCCCGGTCGTCGTCCTGGCCGGATTCCTCGGCTCGGGGAAGACCACTCTGCTCAACCACCTCCTCCATCGCAGCGGCGGCAGCCGTATCGGCGCCATCGTCAACGACTTCGGGGCCATCGAGATCGACGCGATGGCCGTGGCGGGAGCGCTCGGCGACTCGACGGTCTCGCTCGGCAACGGCTGTCTGTGCTGTGCCGTCGACGCGAGCGAGCTGGACCAGTACCTGGAACGGCTCGCGGAACCCTCCCTCGGCATCGACGTCATCGTCATCGAGGCGAGCGGGCTGGCCGAGCCGCAGGAACTCGTGCGGATGGTGCTCGCCAGCGAGCACCCGGGGATCGTGTACGGCGGGCTCGTCGAGGTCGTCGACGCCGCCGAGTTCGACGACACCCGCTCCAGGCATCCCGAGATCGACCGGCATCTCGCGCTGGCCGATCTCGTCGTGGTCAACAAGCTCGACCGGGCGGCGGACGGCGAACGCGTCCTCGGACTGGTCCGCTCCCTCGTCGACCGCGCCGCCGTCGTCCCGGCCTCCTACGGCCGGATCGACCCCGAGTTCCTCTTCGACTGCCGGCCGAGCGAGGAACGCATCGGGCAGCTGTCCTTCGACGACCTGCACGAGCACGGCGCCGACGACCACGCCGAGCACCTGCACAGCGCCTACGACAGCCTGTCGTTCGTCTCGCGGGAGCCCCTCGACCCGCGCCGGCTCATGGAGTTCCTCGACAGCCGGCCCGAGGGGCTGTACCGGATCAAGGGCTATGTCGACTTCGGGCCGTACGACGTCCACAACCGGTACGCCGTCCATGCCGTCGGACGGTTCCTGCGCTTCTACCCGGAGCCCTGGCCGGCCGGCGGCGAACGCCTCACCCAGCTGGTGCTCATCGGCTCCGGCATCGACGCCCCCGCCCTCGACAAGGAACTCGCAGCGTGCAGGAGCGACGCCCCCCACGCCGACGAGCGCGGCATGTGGGGCGTCCTGAGGTACGTACAGAACCCGGAGGAGGACCCGGCAGAGGCAGGGCCTGCCTGAGCCCTCCGCCAGAGGGCCTTAGGCCGGCCCCGCCACCACCGCCACCGTCTTCGCCAGGGACACACCCGAGCCGTCACGCCGCGGGTCCATCTCCGGGAGATCGGCCGGGGTGCCGTTCTTCTGCGCCGCGAGCGCCGGGGCCGGGCCCGCCCAGCCCAGGGACAGGCAGTCCTCGCCCTTCAGGAACCGCTGGCAGCGGACGCCGCCGGTGGCGCGTCCCTTGCGCGGGTACTGGTCGAACGGGGTCAGCTTGGCCGTCGTCTGCACGGAGTCGTCCAGCGTGCCCCGCGAGCCGGCGACGGTGAAGACCACGGCGTCCACGGCCGGGTCCACCGCCGTGAAGGAGATGACCTTCGCGCCCTCGGAGAGCTTGATGCCGGCCACGCCGCCGGCCGGGCGGCCCTGCGGGCGGACCTGGGACGCCTGGAAGCGCAGCAACTGGGCGTCGTCGGTGATGAAGACCAGGTCCTCCTCGCCGGTGCGCAGCTCGACCGCGCCGACGATCCGGTCACCCTCCTTGAGGGTGATCACCTCCAGCTCCTCCTTGTGGGACGGATAGTCCGGCACCACGCGCTTGACCACGCCCTGTGCCGTGCCGAGCGCCAGGCCCGGCGACGACTCGTCGAGCGTCGTCAGGCAGACCACCGTCTCGTCGTCCTCCAGGGAGACGAACTCCGCCAGCGGGGCGCCTCCCGCGAGGTTCGGTGTCGCCATCGACTCCGGCAGCTGGGGCAGGTCGATCACGTTCAGCCGCAGCAGCCGGCCCGCCGAGGTGACCGCCCCCACCTCGCCGCGGGCGGTGGCGGGCACCGCCGAGACGATCACGTCGTGCTTCACGCGCTTGGCGCCGGCGTCCTCCGGGAACGGCTCCCCGTTCGCCGTACGGGCCAGCAGACCCGTCGAGGACAGCAGCACCCGGCACGGGTCGTCGGCCACCTGGAGCGGCACCGTGGCGACCGTGGCACCACCGGACTCCAGCAGGACCGTCCGCCGGTCGGTGCCGAACTTCTTGGCGACCGTGGCCAGTTCGGTGGAGACCAGCTTGCGCAGCTCCGTGTCCGAGTCGAGGATCCGGGTCAGTTCCTCGATCTCCGCGTTGAGCCGGTCCTTCTCCGCCTCCAGCTCGATGCGGTCGTACTTGGTCAGACGGCGCAGCGGCGTGTCGAGGATGTACTGCGTCTGCACCTCGCTCAGCGAGAACTGCTCCATCAGGCGCTGCTTCGCCTGGGCGGAGTTCTCGCTGGAGCGGATGACACGGATGACCTCGTCGATGTCCAGCAGGGCCGTCAGCAGACCCTCGACCAGGTGCAGCCGGTCGCGCTTCTTGCCGCGGCGGAACTCCGAACGCCGCCGCACGACGGTGAACCGGTGGTCGAGATAGACCTCCAGCAGCTCCTTCAGCCCCAGCGTGAGCGGCTGGCCGTCGACCAGGGCGACGTTGTTGATGCCGAAGGACTCCTCCATCGGCGTCAGCTTGTACAGCTGCTCCAGGACCGCCTCCGGCACGAAGCCGTTCTTGATCTCGATGACCAGGCGCAGACCGTGCTCGCGGTCGGTGAGGTCCTTGACGTCGGCGATGCCCTGGAGCTTCTTCGAGCCCACCAGGTCCTTGATCTTGGCGATCACCTTCTCCGGGCCGACCGTGAAGGGCAGCTCGGTGACCACGAGGCCCTTGCGGCGGGCCGTCACGGGCTCCACAGCCACCGTGGCGCGCATCTTGAACGAGCCGCGGCCCGTCTCGTACGCGTCCCGGATGCCGGACAGGCCGACGATGCGGCCGCCGGTGGGCAGGTCGGGGCCCGGGACGTGCTTCATCAGGGCGTCGAGATCGGCGTTCGGGTACCTGATCAGGTGGCGGGCGGCGGCGATCACCTCGCGCAGGTTGTGCGGCGGCATGTTCGTGGCCATACCGACCGCGATGCCCGAGGCCCCGTTGACCAGGAGGTTCGGGAATGCGGCGGGCAACGCCACCGGTTCCCGCTCCTGGCCGTCGTAGTTCGGGTTGAAGTCGACGGTGTCCTCTTCGATGGACTCCGTCATCAGGCTCGTCGCCTCGGCCATCCGGCACTCGGTGTACCGCATGGCGGCCGGCGGGTCGTCGTTGCCCAGCGAGCCGAAGTTGCCGTGGCCGTCGACCAGGGGGACACGCATCGAGAAGGGCTGGGCCATGCGCACGAGGGCGTCGTAGATCGACGCGTCGCCGTGCGGGTGCAGCTTGCCCATCACCTCGCCGACGACACGGGCGCACTTGACGTACCCGCGCTCGGGGCGCAGGCCCATCTCGTTCATCTGGTAGACGATGCGGCGGTGCACCGGCTTGAGGCCGTCGCGCGCGTCGGGCAGGGCGCGGGAGTAGATGACCGAGTACGCGTACTCGAGGAAGGAGCCCTGCATCTCGTCGACGACGTCGATGTCGAGGATTCTCTCCTCGTACGAGTCGTCGGGCGGCGGGGTCTTCGTGCTGCGGCGGGCCATCGCTGCCGGCTCCTTGCTGAAGCGTGAACGAGATCTGACGCCGACCATTGTGGACCGCCGCACTGACAACCGGGACCAGGGCCCGGTCTACGGGCCGCCCGGCGGAGGTTCGCAGGCGGGCCGAGGGCGCCGCTCGCCGGGTCCGGGCGGGGGAACCGGACGCTGCCGGAGGACTGCCGCGCACCGGCCGGTCCGAGGTTTCCCGCCGGTCTTCCGCCGGCCCCGGGCCGGGCCCGCCGTCACCACCGCACACGGCCCCCGGACGCTTCCCCCTCTCGCTCTGCGCGTACGCCCCCCGGGAACTTCACCAGGGCCCCGCACGCTTGCATACAGTGGCAGGACTCGCCAGGAAAACCGCGGTTTGATCGACCGCGCCGCGATCGAAGGGACGTACATGCCCATGGGTCACACGGCCACAGCCCAGGCAGGCTCCGGGGGCCTGACAGCGACCGAGCACCGCCTGGCCAACGGCCTGCGCGTGGTGCTCTCCGAGGACCACCTGACCCCGGTCGCGGCGGTGTGCCTCTGGTACGACGTCGGCTCGCGCCACGAAGTCAAGGGGCGTACCGGCCTGGCTCACCTTTTCGAGCACTTGATGTTCCAGGGTTCCGCCCAGGTCAAGGGCAACGGCCACTTCGAGCTCGTCCAGGGCGCCGGCGGCTCGCTGAACGGCACCACCAGCTTCGAGCGCACCAACTACTTCGAGACCATGCCCGCCCACCAGCTGGAGCTCGCCCTCTGGCTGGAGGCCGACCGCATGGGCTCCCTGCTGGCGGCGCTCGACGACGAGTCGATGGAGAACCAGCGCGACGTCGTCAAGAACGAGCGCCGGCAGCGCTACGACAACGTTCCCTACGGCACCGCCTTCGAGAAGCTGACCGCCCTCGCCTACCCGGAGGGCCACCCCTACCACCACACCCCGATCGGCTCGATGGCCGACCTGGACGCGGCCACCCTGGAGGACGCGCGCGCGTTCTTCCGCACCTACTACGCGCCGAACAACGCCGTGCTCTCCGTCGTCGGTGACATCGACCCGGAGCAGACCCTGGCCTGGATCGAGAAGTACTTCGGCTCCATCCCCGGGCACGACGGCAAGCCCGCCCCCAGGGACGGCACGCTGCCGGAGGTCATCGGCGAGCAGCTGCGCGAGGTCGTCGAGGAGGAGGTCCCGGCGCGCGCCCTGATGGCCGCCTACCGGCTGCCGCACGACGGCACGCGCGCGTGCGACGCGGCCGACCTGGCCCTCACCGTCCTCGGCGGCGGCGAGTCCTCCCGCCTGTACAACCGTCTCGTGCGGCGGGACCGTACGGCCGTGGCGGCCGGCTTCGGCCTGCTGCGGCTCGCCGGGGCGCCCTCCCTGGGGTGGCTGGACGTGAAGACGTCCGGTGACGTGGAGGTCCCGGTCATCGAGTCCGCCATCGACGAGGAGCTCGCCCGGTTCGCCGAGGAGGGCCCCACGGCCGAGGAGATGGAGCGCGCCCAGGCCCAGCTGGAGCGCGAGTGGCTGGACCGGCTCGGCACGGTCGCCGGCCGCGCCGACGAACTGTGCCGGTACGCCGTGCTGTTCGGCGACCCGCAGCTCGCCCTGACCGCCGTACAGCGCGTACTGGAGGTGACGGCCGAGGAGGTCCAGGAGGTCGCCAAGGCCCGTCTGCGGCCCGACAACCGCGCGGTGCTCGTCTACGAGCCCGTCGCCGACGAGACCGGCGACGCGGAGACCGCCGAGGACGCCGACACCACCGAGGACACCGCAGCCGCGGCCCTGAACGAGAACGAGGAGGCGGCCAAGTGACCGAGCTCGCCACGATGGACTTCCACCCCCAGCCGCAGGCCGGCGAGGCCAAGCCGTGGGCCTTCCCGGCCCCCGAGCGCGGCACGCTCGGCAACGGCCTGACGGTCCTGCGCTGCCACCGCCCCGGCCAGCAGGTCGTCGCCGTGGAGGTGCTGCTGGACGCCCCCCTGGACGCCGAGCCGGCCGGCCTCGACGGCGTGGCCACGATCATGGCCCGGGCCTTCTCCGAGGGCACCGACAAGCACTCCGCCGAGGACTTCGCCGCCGAGCTGGAGCGCGCCGGCGCCACCCTCGACGCGCACGCCGACCACCCCGGCGTGCGGCTCAGCCTGGAGGTTCCGGCCTCCCGGCTCGCCAAGGGGCTCGGCCTGATCGCCGACGCCCTGAGGGCCCCCGCGTTCGCGGACAGCGAGGTCGAGCGGCTGGTCCGCAACCGCCTCGACGAGATCCCGCACGAGCTGGCCAACCCCGCCCGCCGTGCCGCCAAGGAGCTCTCCAAGGAGCTGTTCCCCGCGGACTCGCGCATGTCCCGGCCCCGCCAGGGCACCGAGGAGACGGTCGCCGCGATCGACTCCGCGGCCGTACGCGCCTTCTACGAGAGGCACGTCAGGCCCGCCACGGCCACCGCCGTGGTCGTCGGCGACCTCACCGGCATCGACCTCGACGCCCTGCTCGGCGACACACTGGGCGCCTGGACCGGCACCGCGGCCGAGCCGCGCCCGGTGCCGCCGGTGACCGCCGACGACACGGGCCGGGTCGTCATCGTGGACCGTCCCGGCGCCGTCCAGACGCAGCTGCTGATCGGCCGGATCGGCCCGGACCGGCACGACCGCGTGTGGCCCGCGCAGGTGCTCGGCACGTACTGCCTCGGCGGCACCCTCACCTCCCGCCTGGACCGCGTGCTGCGCGAGGAGAAGGGCTACACCTACGGGGTGCGGGCCTTCGGCCAGGTCCTCCGGTCCGCCCCGGACGGGACCGGTGCCGCGATGCTCGCCATCAGCGGCTCGGTGGACACGCCCAACACCGGCCCCGCCCTCCAGGACCTCTGGACGGTGCTGCGCACGCTCGCCGCCCAGGGGCTGACCGACGCCGAGCGGGACGTCGCCGTGCAGAACCTGGTCGGCGTGGCGCCGCTGAAGTATGAGATGGCGGCGGCCGTCGCGAGCACGCTGGCCGACCAGGTCGAGCAGCACCTGCCCGACGACTTCCAGGCCACGCTGTACCGGCAGCTCGCCGAGACCGGCACCGTGGAGGCCACCGCGGCGGCCGTCAGCGCCTTCCCGGTGGACCGTCTGGTGACGGTGCTCGTCGGTGACGCGGCGCAGATCAAGGGCCCGGTCGAGGCCCTGGGCATCGGCGAAGTCGCGGTCGTCGCCGCCGAGTAGGGGCACGCGCGCGTAGGGGCCCTGGTTGTCTTCTAAGGCACCAGGGCTCCTTTATGCCCGAATTAGTGCGGAGGTTGCGTGTCTGCCCTGTGGGATGCGCTACAAAAACCCGGATCCGTTTGGGAATTGAAAGTGGACCCGCTTAGGTTCGTCCGGGCTGTTCGTCAGGCAGTGCGCCGCACCCGCGGCACCGGACAGTCATCGCCGAGTCCCCGTACGGCGCGAGCCAGGGGAGCCGGGGACCCACCGCAGTCCCTGGGGTGAATCGGACGCCCGCGCGAGCCGCGAGGGGGTCCGTAGGAGACCTTCCTGCTCCGAACCCGTCAGCTAACCCGGTAGGCGAGAAGGAAGGAAAGGACCAGGCACTCCATGGCGTTCACCCGCGCCACCGGGAAGCATCGTCGTCCCAGCCGCATGCAGCGCGGCACGGCCCGCGCGGCGGGCGTCGCGGCCCTCGCCACCACCGGTGTCATCGGCACCGTGGCCGCCCCGGCCTTCGCCGCCGAGCCCTCCGTCGAGCAGACCGGCCTCACCCCCGTCGTCACCATGGGCGACACCGTGGCCCAGCAGATCGACGCCCAGGCCGCCGCCCAGAAGCAGGCCGCCGAGGAGGCCGCCGCCAAGAAGAAGGCCGAGGAGGCCGCCCGCGAGCGAGCCGCCGAGGCGGCCAAGGAGGCCAAGGAGGCGGCCGAGAAGGCCCGCGAGGCCAAGGAGCGCGCCGCCCGCGAGGCCGAGCGCAAGCGCCTCAACACCTTCGTGCCCCCGATCTCCGGCTCGTACGTCTCCACCGGCTACCAGGCCAGCAGCGGCCTGTGGTCCTCCGGCAGCCACACCGGTGTCGACTTCCACGCCGCCAGCGGCACCTCCGTCCACGCGGTCGGCATGGGCGAGGTTGTCGAGGCCGGCTGGGGCGGCTCCTACGGCAACCAGATCGTGATCAAGATGAACGACGGCACGTACACCCAGTACGGCCACCTGTCGTCCATCGGCGTCTCGGTGGGCCAGAAGGTCACCCCCGGCCAGCAGATCGGCCTGTCCGGCGCGACCGGCAACGTCACCGGCCCGCACCTGCACTTCGAGGCCCGGACGAGCCCCGAGTACGGCTCCGACATCGACCCCGTCGCCTACCTCCGCTCGCACGGCGTGAGCGTCTGACGGCGCACCACTCCGCTTCCCCGAGGCCCCGGCTCCCCGAGCCGGGGCTTTCGGCGTTTGTGACGCCCGGCTGTCCAAAAAATATCCCTGGATTCCGGTCCGCCGTCGGAAATTCCGGCTCATTGCAATAGAGTCACGGAACACGTGTCACTCGTCGACGTTTCACGGGGATTAAACGGAGGTCGGTCATGCGCATTCCGGCGCACTCGGTGTGCACGGCCATCCGGGACGACATCGTCGCGGGTGTCTACGAACGCGGCGGCCGGCTGACCGAGGAACTCCTCGCCCGCCGCTACGGCGTCTCGCGCGTCCCCGTCCGGGAGGCCCTGCGCACCCTGGAGGCCGAGGGTTTCGTGGTGACCCGGCGGCACGCGGGCGCGTGCGTCGCCGAACCCACCGAGCAGGAGGCCGCCGATCTGCTGGAGATGCGGCTGCTGCTGGAGCCGCTGGGCGCGGCCCGCGCGGCCCAGCGCCGTACCGAGGCCCATCTGAAGGTCCTGCGCGGCCTGGTCAGGCTCGGCCAGGAGCGCGCCCGCCGGGGCAACAGCGACGACCTGCGCTCCCTGGGCGGCTGGTTCCACGAGACGCTCGCACAGGCCTCCGGCAGCCCCGCACTGACCTCGATGCTCACCCAGCTCCGCCACAAGATCGCCTGGATGTACACCGTCGAGGCGCCGGCCGGGCCCGTGGAGGCCTGGACCGAGCACGGCGCGATCGTGGACGCGGTGGCGCGCGGGGACAGTGAGCGCGCGCGGGCGGTCACGGCGCTGCACACCGAGCGCGCGACGGCCGCGCACCGGCTGCGTTTCGGCTCCGCCGGGGAGCGGGCCGAGCGTGTGAGGAACTCGCAACATCCCGTAAACACGGCGAGCCTGCGGCATTAACACAAGAGCCGTATACAAAGAGGAAGTAATTCGCGGGGGATTATTTCTGCTGCCCGGGAACGGGAAATTCACGACCCGCGACCGGAAATGGCGAAGGGCTCGTCCGATGAATTCGGACGAGCCCTTCAGGGTGTGCCTGACCAGGTGTACCGGATCAGGCGCGGAAGAACGCTCAGACGGTCTCGGGCAGTTCCTCGAGACCCTCGGAGACCAGCTTCGCCAGCCGGTCCAGGGCGGCGTCCGCACCCTCGGCGTCGGAGGCGAGGACGATCTCCTCGCCGCCCTGGGCACCGAGGCCGAGGACGGCCAGCATGGAGGCCGCGTTGACGGGGTTGCCGTCTGCCTTGGCGATCGTCACCGGGACGCCTGCGGCCGTGGCGGCTCGGACGAAGATGGAGGCGGGGCGGGCGTGGAGGCCCTCGGCCCAGCCGACGTTGACGCGGCGCTCAGCCATGTGTTGCTGCCCTTCGGTTTTCAGGGTTGTCTAGACCAGTTTCCCATACGTGAAGCTGCCGGAGCGGTCCTGATGCACCGCCCCGGGTGCCGTCGGATCGCGGCCTCGACCCGACTGACGCCCTCCACAGACTGCCTCGCGCCGTTGTCAGACGCCAGACGTACTCTGGGGCCCATGCAGACCTCGCCGGACCGGCACGAGTATCCCGCCCACTGGGAAGCCGACGTGGTGCTGCGCGACGGTGGCACCGCGCGCATCCGGCCCATCACCGTTGATGACGCCGAGCGCCTGGTCAGCTTCTATGAGCAGGTCTCCGACGAGTCGAAGTACTACCGCTTCTTCGCGCCGTACCCTCGCCTGTCCGCCAAGGACGTCCACCGCTTCACGCACCACGACTTTGTGGACCGGGTGGGACTCGCGGCCACAGTCGGCGGCGAGTTCATCGCCACCGTACGCTACGACCGGATCGGCGCGGACGGAACGCCCGCGTCCGCACCCGCCGACGAGGCCGAGGTCGCCTTCCTGGTGCAGGACGCCCACCAGGGTCGTGGCGTCGCCTCCGCCCTCCTCGAACACATCGCCGCCGTCGCCCGCGAGCGCGGCATCCGCCGCTTCGCCGCCGAGGTGCTGCCCGCCAACAACAAGATGATCAAGGTGTTCACGGACGCCGGGTACACCCAGAAGCGCAGCTTCGAGGACGGCGTCGTCCGTCTGGAGTTCGACCTCGAACCCACCGACCGCTCCCTCGCCGTCCAGTACGCGCGCGAGCACCGCGCCGAGGCCCGGTCCGTGCAGCGGCTGCTCGCGCCCGGCTCGGTCGCCGTCATCGGCGCCGGGCGCACCCAGGGCGGCGTCGGCCGCAGCGTCCTCGGCAACATCCGCGACGCCGGGTACACCGGCCGTCTCTACGCCGTGAACAGGGCACTCCCCGAGGGACAGAAGGAGCTCGACGGGGTCCCCGCCCACCGCTCGGTGCGGGACATCGACGGCCCGGTCGACCTCGCGGTCGTCGCCGTGCCGGCCGAACACGTGCCCGAGGTCGTCACCGAGTGCGGCGAACACGGCGTGCAGGGGCTGGTCGTGGTCTCCGCCGGGTACGCCGAGAGCGGCACCGAGGGGCGCGAACGCCAGCGCGCGCTCGTGCGGCAGGCGCGCACGTACGGCATGCGGATCATCGGCCCGAACGCCTTCGGCATCATCAACACCTCCCCGCGGATACGGCTCAACGCCTCCCTCGCGCCCGAGACACCGCGCCCGGGCCGGATCGGCCTGTTCGCCCAGTCCGGCGCCATCGGCATCGCCCTGCTGTCCCGGCTGCACCGGCGCGGCGGCGGCGTCACGGGCGTGACCGGCGTCTCCACGTTCGTCTCCTCCGGCAACCGGGCCGACGTCTCCGGCAACGACGTCCTCCAGTACTGGTACGAGGACCCCGACACCGACGTCGTCCTCATGTACCTGGAGTCCATCGGCAACCCGCGCAAGTTCACCCGTCTCGCCCGCCGCACGGCCGCGGCGAAGCCACTGGTCGTCGTCCAGGGCGCCCGGCACGCGGCCGCGCCCCAGGGGCACGCCGTACGGGCGACCCGGCTGCCGCACGCGACGGTCTCCGCGCTGCTGCGGCAGGCCGGCGTCATCCGGGTCGACACGATCACCGAGCTGGTGGACGCCGGGCTGCTGCTCGCCCGCCAGCCGCTGCCGGCCGGGCCCCGGGTGGCGATCCTCGGCAACTCCGAGTCGCTCGGCCTGCTCACCTACGACGCGTGCCTCGCCGAGGGGCTGCGGCCGCACCCCCCGCAGGACCTGACCACGGCCGCCTCCGCCGCGGACTTCCACGCGGCCCTGTCGCGGGCACTGGCCGACGACCGGTGCGACGCGGTGGTCGTCACCGCCATACCGGCGGTGGGGGAGGGCTCGGTCGCGGACGCTGCCCTCGCCGACGCGCTGCGCTCCGCGGTGGCCGCCGCCCCGGCCAAGCCGGTCCTGGTGGTGCACGTGGAGCTGGGAGGCCTGGCGGAGGCCCTGTCGGCGGCGGCGAGCACGGCACCGCAGGCCGAGGCGGACCACCCTCCGCACATCGCCCCTCGCCCGGCATCCACGGAAGATCGACTCCCCACCGCCGAGGCTCCCGAAGGCGAGCACCTCATCCCCGCCTACCCCGCCGCCGAGCGCGCCGTCCGCGCCCTCGGGCAGGCCGTCACCTACGCGCAGTGGCGGCGCGACGCCGCCGACCCCGGCAAGGTGCCCGAGTACGAGGACATCGACCAGAAGGGCGCCGCCACGCTGATCGACGGGCTCCTCGCGCGCGGGCAGGGACTCACGCTCGGCGCGGACGAGACCTGCGACCTGCTCGGCGACTACGGCATCCAGGTCCACCGCGCCCTGCCCGCCCCCACCCCCGGCGCCGCCGCCGAGGCCGCCCGCGCCCTCGGCTACCCCGTCGCCCTCAAGGCCACCGCTCCGCACCTGCGGCACCGCGCCGACCTGGGCGGCGTACGCCTCGACCTCGCGGACGAGGACCAACTGCTCAGGTCGTACACCGAGTTGACCGAGCTGTTCGGAGTACCGGAGGAGCTGCGCCCCGTCGTGCAGCGGATGGCGCCGCGCGGCGTGGACGTCGTCGTACGGGCCGTCATCGACCCCGCGGCCGGAGCCGTGCTCTCCTTCGGACTCGCCGGGGCCGCCTCGCAG
Source organism: Streptomyces africanus (assembly GCF_030816955.1). Lineage (NCBI taxonomy): Bacteria > Bacillati > Actinomycetota > Actinomycetes > Kitasatosporales > Streptomycetaceae > Streptomyces > Streptomyces africanus. The sequence continues at coordinate 6,532,014 of NZ_JAUSYP010000001.1, forward strand.
CTGCTCGGGGACACGGCCCATCGGCTGATCCCGGTGACCGACAAGGAGGCGACCTCGCTGGTGCGCTCGATCCGCACCGCACCCCTGCTGTTCGGCTGGCGCGGCTCCGCACCGGCCGACACCCGCGCCCTGGAGGAGCTGCTGCTGCGGGTGTCCCGGCTGGTCGACGACCATCCCGAAGTCGTCGCGGTCACCCTGGAGCCGGTCGTCGTCGCCTCGCACGGCCTGAGCGTCCTGGGCGCTTCCGTCCGCCTCGCGCCACCGCCCGCCCGCGACGACCTCGGCCCGCGGACCCTCCCCGCGTACTGACCGGGGGCGAGCGGTGCCTCGCAGTCAGTGGTCCCCCGTAGGATGGGCGTCATGGCCAAGACCAGTACGACGACCCAGGGGCTGCGGGCGGCGATCGAGCGCAGCGGCTACTACCCGGCCCTCGTGGCCGAGGCGGTGGAGGCCGCCGTGGGCGGCGAGCCCATCCGGTCGTACCTGGTCCACCAGGAGACGACGTTCGACCAGAACGAGGTACGGCGGCATGTGACGGTGCTCGTCCTCACGGACCACCGCTTCATCGTCAGCCACACCGACGAACAGGCCGCCGACAGCACCTCCCCGACGCCGTACGCCACGACGTCGACGGAGTCCGTGAAGATGAGCCGGATCTCGTCGATCGTGGTCAGCCGCGTGGTCGCCAACCCGGAGTCGTACAAGCCGGGCACCCTGCCCCGTGAGGTCGTCCTCACCATCGGCTGGGGCGCCGTCTCCCGCATCGACCTGGAGCCGGCCGCCTGCGGCGACCCCAACTGCGAGGCGGACCACGGCTACACCGGCAACTCGACGGCGGACGACCTCAGCCTGCGCGTCAGCGAGGCGGGGGACGGACCGGAGACCGTGCGCCAGGCGCTCGCCTTCGCGCAGGCGCTCTCCGAGGCGACCGCGGACACCGCTCGCTGATGGCACACCCCAAGACGGCCTGGGACCAGCACCCCGAACCGCTCACCGTCACCTCCGCACCGGTCCCCGAGTACGGCAGCGGCTCCCTCGCCGACCTGCTGCCCACGCTGGCCGCCGGCCTGGGCGTGCCGGGCATGAGCGCCGCGATCTCCGAGCTGACCCCCGCCGACCGGAACTGCGTGTTCCTGATCGACGGCCTCGGCTGGGAGCAGCTCAGGGCGCACCCCGAGGACGCCCCCTTCATGACGTCCCTGCTCGCCACCTCGCGCGGCGGCACCGGACGTCCGCTCACCGCCGGCTACCCGGCGACCACGGCCACCTCCCTCGCCTCGGTCGGCACCGGCCTGCCGCCCGGCGTGCACGGCCTGCCCGGCTACACCGTGCGCAACCCGGACACCGGCGAGCTGATGAACCAGCTGCGCTGGCAGCCGTGGGCCCCGCCCGGCCCCTGGCAGCCGTACCCGACGGTCTTCCAGCTGGCCCACGAGGCGGGCGTGCACTCCGCGCAGGTGTCGTCCCCGACCTTCGAGAACACCCCGCTGACCAGGGTCGCGCTCAGCGGCGGAACGTTCCTCGGGCGGCTGACCGGCGAGGACCGTATGGACCTGGCGGCCGAGCAACTGGCCGCGGGCGACCGCTCCCTGGTCTACACGTACTTCGCCGAGGTCGACGGCGCCGGCCACCGCTTCGGCGTCGACTCCGACACCTGGCGCGGCCAGCTCATGTACGCCGACCGCCTGGTCCAGCGCCTGGCCGAACAACTGCCGCCGCGCAGCGCCCTCTACGTCACCGCCGACCACGGCATGATCGACGTGCCCTTCGACGAAGAGCACCGCATCGACTTCGACGAGGACTGGGAGCTGAGCGCCGGCGTCGCCCTGCTCGGCGGCGAGGGCCGCGCCCGGCACGTCTACGCGGTGCCCGGCGCCGCGGGCGACGTCCTGACCTGCTGGCGCGAGGTGCTCGGCGAGCAGTTCTGGGTGGCCTCCCGCGACGAGGCCATCGCGGCGGGCTGGTTCGGCCCGAAGATCGACGAACGGGTGTACGGCCGGATCGGCGACGTGGTCGCCGCCGCGCGCGACGACGTCCTGCTCATCGCCTCCGAGCGGGAGCCGAAGGAGTCGGCGATGGTCGGCAACCACGGTTCGATGACCCCCGCCGAGCAGCTGGTCCCGCTGCTCGAAGTACGCTCCTGAAGCCCCACCCCGTTCGCCCGACCTCTCTCGCCGAAAGGTGCTCAACTCGACATGCCCGAGCTGGTGTTCTTCTCCGGAACGATGGACTGCGGGAAGTCGACGCTGGCTCTCCAGATCGAGCACAACCGCTCGGCGCGAGGCCTCCAGGGCATGATCTTCTCGCGTGACGACCGCGCCGGCGAGGGCAAGCTGTCCTCGCGCCTCGGCCTGGTCACGGACGCGGTGGAGGTCGAGGACGGCCAGGACCTCTACGCCTACCTCGTCGACCACCTCTCGCAGGGCGGCCGCGCGGACTACGTGATCGCCGACGAGGCGCAGTTCCTCGCGCCGGAGCAGATCGACCAACTCGCCCGGGTGGTCGATGACCTGGGCCTCGACGTCTACGCCTTCGGCATCACGACCGACTTCCGCTCCAAGCTGTTCCCCGGCTCCCAGCGGCTGGTGGAACTGGCCGACCGGGTCGAGGTGCTCCAGGTCGAGGCCCTGTGCTGGTGCGGCGCCCGGGCCACGCACAACGCCCGCACGATAGGCGGCGTCATGGTCGTCGAGGGCGCCCAGGTCGTCGTCGGAGACGTCACCCACTCCGCCGACGAGGTCGGCTACGAGGTCCTGTGCCGCCGTCACCACCGGCGCCGCATGACCTCGGCGACGGCCCGCGCGGCGGCCCTGTCCCCGGACGTGTTGCCGGTGTCGTCCTCCTGACCACTCGGGCGGTGCGTCAGCGCTGCCGTCGCAGCAGCGCGAACCGGGCCCCCTCCGGGTCCGCCACCATCGCCGCCCGGCCGTGCGCCGTGTCGTGGGCCGGCGTGAGGACGTGCCCGCCCAGATGCACCAGGTGGTCCAGGGCGTCGTCGACGTCGTCGGCCTGGAAGTACGTCACCCAGTGCGGGCCCCGGTCGCGGGGCAGTGCCTGCCCCAGCCCGTGGATGCCGGCGACGGGACGGTCCCCGAGGTGCAGGGTCACGTAGTCGAAGCCGGCGGACACCGACGGCTCCTCCTGGTAGCCGAACACCGACCGGTAGAACTTGGCGACGCTCGCCGACTCGTAGGTCAGCAGCTCGTTCCAGGCGGGCGTGCCGGGGGCGCCCGAGACGGCCGTGCCGTGGTGAGCGGCGGCCTGCCAGACGCCGAAGACCGCACCCGAGGGATCGGAACAGATCGCGAGACGGCCCGCGTCGGCGGCGTCCAGCGGGCCCACGCCGACCGTGCCGCCGCAGCTGCGCACCGTCTCGGCGGTCAGATCCACGTTCTCCGAGGGGAAGTAGGGGGTCCACGCGATGGGCAGATGGCGGTCCGGCGGCAGTTGGCCGATGCCCGCCACCTCGTGTCCGTCGAGCAGCGCCCGTACGTACGGGCCGAGTTGCCGGGGGCCCGGCTGGAACTCCCAGCCGAACAGCGTTCCGTAGAACTCCTGGGTCGCGGCCGGCCCGTGCACCATCAGGCTCACCCAGCAGGGGGTGCCGGGCGCGTGCCGAGCGGGTCCTGCGCCGTTCGGGCCGGCGGACTCCCGTGCGTCGGTCATCGTCACTCTCTTCTCGGCCTCGCGGTGGGCGCGCTCTCCGCAGCCCACGGGGGTACGTCCAGCGGGGCGGCCCCTGTCCGGGAGAATGCCTGACGGGCGGTGCGCCGCCCCGTGCGGCGCGCTTGTCGGCACGTGTCGTTCAGCTGTACAGCAAGTGCTTGTTCCCGTACAGCGCGTGAGCGTCCCGGTCCGGCCGAGCACAGTAGCCGGACCCGCACGGCTCGGCCACCCCTGTGCGCGAGGATGGAGCCATGAACGCCATCATCTCCGCATCCGACCTCGCGAGCGATCTGACGGGTGCCAACCCGCCCGTCCTGCTCGATGTCCGCTGGCAGCTCACCATGGCCAAGGCGACCGGTGAGCCGCCCTACGACGGCCGGGCCGCGTACGAGGAAGGGCACCTTCCGGGGGCCGTCTTCGTCGACCTGGACCGGGAGTTGGCCTCGGCGCCGGGGGAGGGCGGCCGGCATCCGCTGCCCGACCTCGCGCGCTTCGGTGCGGCGATGCGCCGGGCGGGTGTGTCGTCCGGGACGCCGGTGGTCGTCTACGACGGCGGCCAGGGCTGGGCGGCGGCCCGGGCGTGGTGGCTGCTGCGCTGGACGGGTCACCCGGACGTGCGAGTCCTCGACGGCGGGTTGCCGGCCTGGGAGGGTCCGCTGGAGAAGACCGTGCCGACTCCGGCCGAGGGCGACTTCGTACCCGAGCCGGGAGCGGCCGGCCTGCTCGACGCCGACGCCGCCGCGGCGTTGGCGCGCTCCGGGGTGCTGCTGGACGCGCGGGCGGGGGAGCGGTACCGGGGCGAGGTGGAGCCGATCGATCCGGTGGCCGGGCACATCCCGGGAGCGGTGTCGGCGCCCACCACGGAGAACGTGGGGGCGGACGGGTGCTTCCTCCCCGCCGAGGAACTGCGCGCGCGTTTCCAGGAGCTCGGGGTGAGCGAGGAGGCGCGGGTCGGCGTGTACTGCGGGTCGGGGGTGTCCGCGGCGCATGAGGTCCTCGCGCTGGCGGTCGCGGGCATTCCGGCGGAGCTGTACGTGGGTTCGTGGTCTCAGTGGTCCTCGGACCCGGACCGGCCGGTGGCCGTGGGACCGGATCCCCAGTAACCCGGCAGGAGTTCTCGGTAACCGGGCATGAGCCATCGTCAGTCACCGGGCATGAGAGCGAGGGCCGCGCCCAAAGGGCGCGGCCCTCGCTCTCATGCAGCCGATCCGGCTACTCCTGCTTCTTGCGCCGCGTCCCGAACACGATCTCGTCCCAGCTCGGGACGGCGGCTCTGCGGCCGGGCCGGACGCCGTCGGCCTCGGCCTGGCGGTCGGTGGCCCCGATGAGCCGGTCGCGGTGGCTGCCGACGGAGCGCGGCATGAGGATGTCCGCGTAGGCGGAACCGGCCGAGGCCGCGGGAGCCGGGGGCTCCTCCTCCTCGGCTTCGGCGACGGGCTCCTCCTCGGGCTCCGGAGCGGGGCGTTCCGGCACGACCAGGTCGCCGCGGAAACTCGGCACTGCCTCCAGCAGGCTGGTCAGCGAGTCCCGCTCACCCGTGCTCTCCTCCACCGGCTCGGACGCCGCCGCCGGAAGGCTGGGCCGCTCCCGGTCGGCGGAACGGTCCAGCGGCCGGTCGCGCGGCAGCCGGGCGATCCGCGGGACGAACGGGAAGCTGGGCTCGGGCGCGGCCAGGTCGTCGGTCTCGCCGATGAGCATGCGCGCCTCGTCGTCGACGGCCTGGACGAGCCGCCGGGGCGGGTCGTACGTCCAGCTCGCCGAGTGCGGTTCGCCCGCGACGCGGTAGACCAGCAGGACTTCCCACGTGCCGTCGTCGCGACGCCACGAGTCCCACTGGACGGTGTCCTTCTCGGCACCGCGCAGCAGCAGCCGCTCGGCCACGGCCTCGCCCAGCGGCGGACCGGAGTTCTCGCCGGGGCGGCGGACCGGGGTCTTGCGGGCCCGCTCGGCCATGAACGCACGCTCGGCGAGCACCGGACCCTCGAAGCGGCGGACCCGGTCCACGGGGATGCCGGCGAGCTGCGCGACCTCTTCCGCCGTCGCGCCGGCTCGTATACGCGCCTGGATGTCGCGGGGGCGGAGGTGGCTCTCCACCTCGATCTCGATCTGGCCCAGGCGAGGACGGTCGCCGCGCACGGCGGCGCGGAGCCGTTCGTCGATGGGAAGCGTGTACTCCGTGCTGTCCGCAGCCTTCAGCACCAGCCGTGTGCCGTCATTCGAGACGGCCACGACACGCAGTTCGGGCATGGGGACCTCCCGGGTGGTGCCTGCCGACGTCACGTGCGTCGCTGCTTCCGCTAGTCGAGTGTGGCCTGCCCGGGTGCAGCCTGCCACAACCTTGCCGAGTTGCCCGGCGTGTCGGGCGCGGGCCCTGGATCGCCGTTATGGCACGGTTACCTATTCGCAACGCTAAGTGACGAACTCTGTCACCCTGTGCAACTAGCCCCCTCCCGGCGGTCCTTAAGGCCCCGTACACCCTGACGGGAGACCGGACCCAGGGCTCGCAACAGTACTCCATTCGGGCCACGTGCGTGGATTGGCGCGCCGTCCAACTTCTGGCAAGGGGGCGGACTCGGCCGCCCGCTGCCCCCATTTCGCGATCTCGAACGTGGGGAACACCACCCCCGGCGCGTCCCCTACGCCCCCAGGACCCTCCGCAAGTAGTCGTTCTGGAACCGCCGATCAGGATCGAGCCGGTCCCGCAACGCCGTGAACTCTTCGAAGCGCGGATACACCCGGGAGAAGTACTCGGCGTCCCTGGTGTGCACCTTGCCCCAGTGCGGACGTCCCTCATGGGCGGTGAAGATGCGCTCGGCCGCGGTGAAGTACCGCTGGTAGGGCGTGCCCTGGAACATGTGCACGGCGATGTAGGCGGTGTCCCGGCCCGAGGCGGTGGACAGCGTGATGTCGTCCGCCGGTGCCGTGCGCACCTCCACGGGGAAGCTGACCTTCAGGCCGGAACGGTCGACCATCGTCTTCAGCTCGCGCAGCGCCTCGACGACGGCCGCGCGCGGAACGCCGTACTCCATCTCCACGAAACGCACCCGGCGCGGCGAGGTGAAGACCTTGTAAGGGATGTCCGTGTAGGTCCGCGCGGACAGGGCCTTGCTGGAGATCCGGGCGATCGCGGGAATCGTGGCGGGCGCCGCGCGGCCGACCCAGTTGGCCACCTGGAAGACCCCGTTGGAGAGGAACTCGTCCTCGAACCAGCTCTGGAGCTGCGGCACCGGCTTCTCCGGGCCCGCGCTGCGGTTGTTGCGCTTGGTGTTGGTGTTCCCGGTGTGCGGGAACCAGTAGAACTCGAAGTGCTCGTTCTCGGCCCAGAGTTCCTCGAAGTCGGCGAGGACCCGGTCGAACGGCATCGGCTCCTCGCGGGCCGTGAGCAGGAAGACCGGCTCCACGGCGAACGTGATCGCGGTGACGATGCCCAGGGCGCCGAGGCCGATACGGGCGGCCGCGAAGACCTCCGGGTTCTCCTTCTCGGAGCAGGTGAGGACCGAGCCGTCGGCGGTGACCAGTTCCAGGCCCTTGATCTGGGCGGCGATCGAGCCGGAGTCACGGCCCGTGCCGTGGGTGCCGGTGCTGGTCGCCCCGGAGACCGTCTGCTCCATGATGTCGCCCATGTTCGTCAGCGACAGTCCCTCCCGGGCGAGGGCCATGTTGAGTCTCTTGAGCGGGGTGCCGGCCTCCACCGTGACGGTCATGGCCTCGCGATCAATGGCGCGTATCCCGGTCAACAGTTGAGGGCGGATCAACACACCGTCCGTCGCCGCTATGGACGTGAAGGAGTGCCCCGTGCCGACGGCCTTCACCTTCAGGCCGTCCTCGGCGGCCCGCCGCACGGCGGCGGCCAGCTCGTCGACGGAGGCCGGGGTGACCTCCCGCGCGGGACGCGCGCAGACATTGCCGCCCCAGTTACGCCACGTGCCGTTCTTTCCGTTCGCTGTGCTGCTCAACGGAGCCTCCCCGACCCGTAGCCGGCCGCTCGAGCCGACGGAATCCGAGGAAACCCACCGCGACCGCGACGGCCCCGGCCACCGCCGGAACCCCGTACCCGGCACGTGCTCCGGCCGCGTCGATCACCCAGCCGGCCGCGGAGGAGCCGAGCGCGACCCCCACCGCGAGCCCGGTGCTCACCCAGGTCATGCCCTCGGTGAGCTGCGCACGTGGTACGTGCTCTTCGATGAGGGACATCGTCGTGATCATCGTCGGAGCGATGGACAGTCCCGCAACGAACAGCGCCACGGCCAGAAACGGCAAGTTTCCGACCAGTAGGAGGGGGATCATACTCACGGCCATGGCACACACGCCCAGCAACCACCGGCGTTCCGGCGCCCCGGCGAAGTGCAGCAGCCCGAAGACCATGCCCGCCACACAGGAACCGGCCGCGTACAGCGCCAGGATGATGCTCGCGGCGGCCTTGTGCCCCTCCTCGTCGGCGAAGGCCACGGTGACCACGTCGACCGCTCCGAAGATCGCCCCGGTCGCCGCGAAGGTGGCCACCAGGACCTGAAGGCCCCGCGAGCGCAGGGCCGTGCCCCCGCCGCGGTGCTCGCGCGGGTGCGGCTCCGGCTCGGTGGCGCGCTGCGCGGTCAGCCAGAAGACGCCCACGGCCAGGAAGCAGGCGGCGAGCAGCGGACCGGCCTCCGGGAACCAGGCCGTGGACAGACCGATGGAGATGATCGGCCCGAAGATGAAGCACACCTCGTCCACCACGGACTCGAAGGAGTACGCGGTGTGCAGCTGCGGAGTGCCCCGGTACAGGGCCGCCCAGCGGGCCCGGATCATCGCGCCGACGCTCGGCACGCAGCCGACACCGACGCACGCCGTGAACAGCACCCAGTCCGGCCACCCGTAGTGCACGGCGCACAGCAGGACGGCCGCCGCGGTCAGCGAGATCAGCGTCGCCGGCCGCAGCACCCGCCGCTGGCCGTACTGGTCCACCAGTCGCGAGACCTGCGGTCCGGCCACCGCCGCCGCCAGCGCGATGGTGGCCGACAGGGCGCCCGCCAGGCCGTACCGTCCGGTGAGCTGGGAGACCATCGTGACGACGCCGATGCCCATCATCGACACCGGAATACGGCCGAGGAAGCCCGCGGCGGAGAAACCCTTGGTGCCGGGCGCGGCGAACAGGGCGCGGTAGGGGCTGGGCACGGGGTCTCCGAAGGGCTCAGTAAGCTGCGAACGCAGTCGACACAGATTACGCCTCGGGGTGCGCCCGACGCACCCGTCAAGGCCCGCCCGGGGGCCGGCCGCCGCGCGGGTGTCACCCCGCCGTTTCCCGGCCGTCAGTGCAGGGTGGCAGGATCGACTCATGCCAGACGCGCGCGATGTCAGCCCCTACGACGCCCTGCTCCTGCTCTCCTTCGGCGGCCCGAAAGGCCCGGACGACGTGGTCCCGTTCCTGGAGAACGTGACGCGTGGGCGCGGCATCCCCAAAGAACGCCTCAAGGAAGTCGGGCAGCACTACTTCCTGTTCGGCGGGGTCAGCCCCATCAACGACCAGAACCGCGCCCTGCTGGACGCCCTGCGCAAGGACTTCGCCGAGCACGGCCTGGACCTGCCGGTCTACTGGGGCAACCGCAACTGGGCGCCGTATCTGACGGACACGCTGCGCGAGATGGTCCGCGACGGCCGTCGCCGCATCCTGGTCCTCGCCACCAGCGCCTACGCCTCGTACTCGGGCTGCCGCCAGTACCGCGAGAACCTCGCCGACGCGCTCGCGGCGCTTCAGGCCGAGGGGCTGGAGCTGCCGAAGGTCGACAAGCTGCGGCACTACTTCAACCACCCCGGCTTCCTCGAGCCCATGATCGACGGGGTGATCCGCTCCCTCGCCGAGCTGCCCGAGGACGTCCGGGACGGGGCGCACCTCGCGTTCTCGACGCACTCGATCCCGACGGCCTCCGCCGACACCTCCGGGCCCGTCGAGGACCACGGCGACGGCGGCGCGTACGTCAGGCAGCACCTGGACGTGGCGCAGCTGATCGCGGACGCCGTCCGGGAACGCACCGGCGTCGACCACCCCTGGCAGCTCGTCTACCAGTCCCGCTCCGGCGCCCCGCACATCCCGTGGCTGGAGCCCGACATCTGCGACCACCTCGACGAGCGGCACGCGGCCGGTGTCCCGGCCGTGGTGATCGCCCCCATCGGGTTCGTCTCCGACCACATGGAGGTCCTCTACGACCTCGACACGGAGGCCAAGGCCAAGGCGGAGGAGCTGGGGCTGCCGATGCGCCGCTCGGCGACCGTCGGCGCCGACCCGAGGTTCGCCGCCGCGATCCGCGAGCTCGTCGCGGAGCGCGCCGCCGTCGAGCGCGGGCAGGAGGCCACGCCCTGCGCCCTGGGCGCCCTCGGGGCGAGCCACCGCCTCTGCCCGGTCGGCTGCTGCCCGGCCCGCGCCCCCCGGCCCGCCGCCGCGGGCGCCGACAGCACCTACGCGTGAGGAGCCCCGTGACCGACCCCCTGCACCAGGACCTGCTCGCTCTCGCCCAGGAGGCCGCCCGGCGCGCGGGCGCGCTGCTGCGGGACGGACGCCCGGCCGACCTCGCGGTGGCCGCGACCAAGTCCAGCCCCATCGACGTCGTCACGGAGATGGACATCGCGGCCGAGAAGCTGATCACCGGCCTGATCGCCGAGCGCCGCCCGGACGACGGCATCCTCGGCGAGGAGGGCGCCGCCACGGAGGGCACGAGCGGCGTCCGCTGGGTCATCGACCCACTCGACGGCACGGTCAACTACCTGTACGGGCTGCCCACCTGGTCCGTCTCCATCGCCGCCGAGCGGGACGGCGAGACCGTCGTCGGGGTCGTCGCGGCCCCGATGCGCGGCGAGACCTTCCACGCGGTGCTCGGCGGAGGTGCCTGGGCCACCGGCGCCTGGGACGGCGAGCGCAGGCTGGCCTGCCGGCCCGCGCCGCCCCTGGACCAGGCGCTGGTCTCGACGGGCTTCAACTACGTGGCCGAGGTCCGCGCCCACCAGGCCGAGGTCGCCCAGCGGCTGATCCCGCTGCTGCGCGACATCCGGCGCGGCGGTTCGGCCGCGGTCGACCTGTGCGACCTGGCGGCCGGTCGCCTCGACGGCTACTACGAGCGCGGTCTGCACGCCTGGGACCTCGCGGCGGGCGACCTGATCGCCCGGGAGGCGGGCGCGCTGACCGGTGGACGCCCCGGAGAGCGCCCGTCAGGGGATCTGACAGTCGCGGGTACCCCGGGCGTCTTCGAGCCCCTCCAGGGCCTCCTGGAGGACTTCGGCGCCTGGCACGACTGACCCTGGAACCGACCCCTGGAACGACGAAGCGGGCCCCGGCGCTGGATTCGCCGGGGCCCGCTCCGTACGGCCTGATCAGACGCTCGTCGCGCCGACCTCCACACCGTGCTCGGCGGCGAGGCGGCGCAGGTCGTCGAGCTCGCCCTGCTCCACCTCGACGAGGAAGTCGTCGCCCTCGTCGCGAGCCCGGGACAGATCGGACTCGGTCGCCCTTATGCGCTGCAGAAGTCCTGCGGTGAATGCGTCCATGCTGCGCCCCCTCGTCCTGGGTCGTGGGTCGTTGGCACGGGGGTGTGCCGTTCGGAAGGGACGATCACGTCTCCGGTGGATGCCCAGCGCCGCTCGGCTGGGCGGCGACGGTGCCGGACACCCACGCCCGCCCTGCGGCAAAGCGGGTTGACGCGCACCGCATGGTGGTGCGGTGCCAGCAGAGGGTGATCGTGGGATGTAAAGCCGTCCTCCCCAAGCTCCCTTCCGTGGAAACCTAACCGCGGGAGAAAATCTCTTATTCCGCATCGGGCCCCGCCCGCTCACCCGCCTTACCTCCGACTTATGGCCGAAAAGGGCAGGATGGAGGGCAACACACCAACAGACCGTCGAAGACCCCTGCCCGGCTGCGCCTGTGCGGCGCTACGCGGGTGGACATGAGGAAGGACCAGGGACGTGCGCGTACTCGTCGTCGAGGACGAGCAACTGCTCGCCGATGCGGTGGCCACCGGACTGCGCCGGGAGGCCATGGCCGTCGACGTCGTGTACGACGGCGCGGCCGCCCTGGAGCGCATCGGCGTCAACGACTACGACGTGGTCGTCCTCGACCGCGACCTCCCGCTCGTGCACGGCGACGACGTCTGCCGCAAGATCGTCGAGCTCGGCATGCCCACGCGCGTGCTGATGCTCACGGCCTCAGGCGACGTCAGCGACCGGGTGGAGGGCCTGGAGATCGGCGCCGACGACTATCTGCCCAAGCCGTTCGCGTTCAGTGAGCTCATCGCGCGCGTGCGGGCCCTCGGCCGGCGCACCAGCGTTCCCCTGCCGCCGGTCCTGGAGCGCGCCGGGATCAAGCTCGACCCCAACCGCCGCGAGGTCTTCCGCGACGGCAAGGAGGTCCAGCTCGCGCCCAAGGAGTTCGCCGTCCTGGAGGTGCTGATGCGCAGCGAGGGCGCCGTCGTCTCGGCGGAGCAGCTGCTGGAGAAGGCCTGGGACGAGAACACCGACCCGTTCACGAACGTCGTCCGCGTGACGGTCATGACCCTGCGCCGCAAGCTCGGCGAGCCGCCCGTGATCGTCACCGTTCCCGGCTCGGGCTACCGGATCTGATCGGCCGTGGCCACCACTCCCGTGCCTCCTCAGGCACCCCCGAAGCCCACCTGGGACCCCCGGCGGCCCGCGCCGCCGCTCCCCTGGCTGCGCCCGACCATCCGCATAAGGCTCACGCTGCTCTACGGCGGCATGTTCCTGATCGCCGGCATCCTGCTGCTGTCGATCATCTACCTGCTGGCCGCGCAGGCCCTGAACGTGGGCAGCGACCTGCCGTTCAAGATCGTCGAGGGCAAGGTCACCAGCGACATCTGCAACCTGCCCGACCAGGCCTCGCCCAGCGAGTTCAACAACGCCATGAACGCGTGCGTCAATGATCAGCGCCGGCACGCCCTGGACAGCCTGCTCAGCCGCTCGCTCCTGTCCCTGCTGGGCCTGGCGGTCATCGCCTTCGCCTTCGGCTACGCGATGGCCGGCCGGGTCCTGTCGCCGCTGGGCCGGATCACCCGTACCGCCCGCGCGGTGGCCGGCTCCGACCTGTCCCGCCGGATCGAGCTGGACGGCCCGGACGACGAGCTCAAGGAGCTGGCGGACACCTTCGACGACATGCTGGAGCGGCTGCAGCGCGCCTTCACCGCCCAGCAGCGCTTCGTGGGCAACGCCTCGCACGAGCTGAGAACACCGCTGGCGATCAACCGCACGCTCCTCGAGGTGCACCTGTCCGACCCGGGCGCGCCGGTGGAGCTCCAGCAACTCGGCAAGACGCTGCTGGCCACCAACGAGCGCAGCGAGCAGCTCGTCGAGGGCCTGCTGCTGCTCGCCCGCAGCGACAACCAGATCGTCGAGCGGGGCCCGGTGGACCTCGCGGAGGTCGCCGAGCAGGCCATCGACCAGGTGCACGGCGAGGCCGAGGCCAAGGGCGTGCGCATCCGCGGCGAGCAGAAGCCCGCGGTCGTCCAGGGCAATGGAGTGCTGCTGGAGCGGATCGCCCTCAACCTGGTGCAGAACGCCGTGCGGTACAACGTGGCCGAGGGCGGCTGGGTCGAGGTCACCACCGACGTCCAGCACGGTCAGGCGGTGCTGGTCGTCTCCAACACGGGCCCGGTCGTGCCGGCGTACGAGATCGACAACCTCTTCGAGCCGTTCCGGCGGCTGCGCACGGAGCGCACGGGCAGCGACAAGGGTGTGGGACTCGGTCTGTCGATCGTCCGGTCGGTGGCCCGGGCCCACGGCGGGCACATCTATGCGCAGCCGCGCGAAGGGGGTGGACTCGTGATGCGAGTCACGCTGCCCATCTGAGATCATGTCGCCGATCAACTCGGCGACACACGGGGATGTTCGCTTTGCGCGGAATTTTCAAGATCTCACGGCGCGCGCCCCGTGTGTGATCGATCACAGAGGCGCTTTTCCGGTCATCTACTCTCCGTGATCATGTGTCCTGTCGGAAAGCCGGGAAAATCCCGGTTTTCGAGGGTCTTGATCACGGGAAGTACACGGTGAGACGCCTTTGTAGTGCGGCATTGGGACCGTGTACGGTCCCCATCGCCATCCAAGCCGATCACTCGTGAGGAGTCCGGTTGGGTGTCGATTGAGTAACAGACCTTGATGTGAGGCAAAATCTCCGCCTCAGGTCGGGCACAAGTCCGGCCTCTCACGCGTTACGTGCGCTGGAGACACCGCAGACACCCAGAGGGGGAGAGCGACATGGCAACCGATTACGACACTCCACGCAAGACCGACGACGACGTTGACTCGGACAGCCTCGAAGAGCTGAAGGCTCGGAGGAACGACAAGTCGGCCTCCGCAGTGGACGTCGACGAGTTCGAGGCCGCGGAAGGCCTCGAGCTGCCCGGCGCCGATCTCTCGAACGAGGAGCTGGCAGTCCGAGTGCTCCCGAAGCAGCAGGACGAGTTCACCTGCATGAGCTGCTTCCTGGTGCACCACCGCAGCCAGCTGGCCCGGGAGAAGAACGGTCAGCCGATCTGCCGCGACTGCGACTGAGGACGGGTCGGCCGTGACTGGCTCGACCCCTCCCTGGAAGCGCCGCTTCTCCAAGCGGAAAGCGGACGAAGGGCCGATCGACGGCCCGAAGCACGGCGCGCGTGACGACGAGCGAGGCTCAACCGGTACGGGGGCGGCCTCGCTCGAACCGGCAGCGGACCGGGGTGACCTCCCGGCGTCCGTCGACGTCCCCGCACCCGTCGCCCGACGACGGGCGGGGGCGATCCGGGAGAGGGCCTGGGACGGCGCCCGCAAGGGCGGCGAACGGGCCCGTGCGGGGCTCGCGCACCTCGCCGACCGGATCATCGAACTGGCCCCGCGCGTCCCCATACGGGACCTGGCGACCCTGCGCAGGCAGTTCCCGGGCCTGGGGCCCGAAGAGCTCGCGGACAAACTCGTCGCGGGCGCGGCGAAGGCGACGGCGACGGTCGGAGCGGGCATCGGCGCGGCGGCGATGCTTCCCGTGCCGCCCGCGATGCCGACGGAACTGGCCGCGGAGGTCACCGGCGTCGCGGCGATCGAGCTGAAGCTGATCGCCGAACTCCACGAGGTCTACGGCGTCCGGCCGCCCGGCAGCCTCAAGCAGCGCAGCACGGCGTATCTCGACGCCTGGTCGGGGGAGCGCGGGATCGACGCGACCAGGCCGTCGACGCTGAGCACGGCGCTGAACAGCCGCATGAAGCGCGAGCTGCGACAGCGGATCACGAAGCGGATGGTCCGCAGCATGCCGAACCTGGTGCCGTTCCTGGTGGGCGCTGCCGTCGGGGCGGCCATGAACCGCAGCGAGACGAGAAAGCTCGCCGCCCGGATCCGCGAGGGACCTGCGCAAGATGCAGGTGCCCTGGGAGGCCCTGGAGGCGCTCCCCGCCCTGGAGCGACCGGCGGACGCCTTGGAGATGGGCGAGATCACCGACGACCCCTTGGGCCGCCTCGACGAGAGACACGACAAGCGCGACGACGGACGCTGAGGCGACGCCGAGGCGGTCCGCGGGTACGGGGGCTTCCCCGGTGCGGGGCGCATGCCTCACGGCTACGAGCGCGTGCGCGACGCGGACGACGCGCGTCCGCCCATCCGAACCGGGGGACCGGGGGATCGAGGCCTGTGCCGGGTGCCGCCCCGCGTCAGTTGGCCGGCGGGCAGGTGGGCCGTGCGCGGGCCGTCAGTCCGCCGTCAGTCCGCCGTCAGCCGCCGGATGAAGCCCGCGCGCACCGGATGAAGCCCCGTACCGGGTGAAGCCCGGCGCAAGCGTGCTATGCCTACTTCGCCGCCCTCAGCGCCTCCGCCAGGCGCTCCGGCTCGCGCGTGGACAGGTACAGGTACGGAGTCGGGTCCTCCGGGTCCGTGACCTCCACGCGCAGGGCGGTGGGGATGTAGGCGCGCAGCAGCATGAAGGCGCGCGGGTCGGCCTTGTGGGTGCGCCAGGCGCGGGTTTCCTCCGCGTCCAGGACCTCCGCCTCGCCCAGCGCCGCGACCGGGATCTTCGCCTCGCCCGCGATCAGGGAATCGCCCACCACACGGATGCGGACCGAGCCGTACGAACTCGCGGCGACGGCCGCGACCGCCGTGCCGCCGGCCAGGCCGCCGAGCATCGGCAGCGTGCCGAACGGGAGCAGGACCAGGGCCATGGAGACCCCGACCAGGAACGAGATCAGCCACCAGGACCGGGGAGCGGTCAGGCGTTCTTCGTACGGGGCGGCGGAGAGCTGCATGGAGCCAAGCTTGGCACGGTGTCCGGAAGGGGCCGACGCGCGGGTAAGGTCTCCGGCTGTGAGTCGTACTTCCACTGCTCTTCAGCCTCCGGCCGACGCCGTGCGACCGGTGCGGCATCCGGACGCTCCGGCGCCCGGTGAGCCCCTCGGCGCGCACTACGGCCAGTGTTTCGGCTGTGGTGGCGACCAGCCGCACGGGTTGCACCTGGAGGCCCGGGCCGGCGAGGGCGTGTCACTCACCGCCGAGTTCACCGTGCAGCCCGCCCACCAGGGCGCCCCGGGCCTCGCCCACGGCGGTGTGCTCACCTCCGCCCTGGACGAGACGCTCGGTTCGCTGAACTGGCTGTTGCGCACGATCGCCGTGACCGGACGGCTGGAGACCGACTTCGTACGGCCCGTGCCCGTCGGTACCACGCTGTACCTGGAGGCGGAGGTGACGGCGGTGGCCGGGCGGAAGATCTACTCGACCGCCACCGGACGCGTCGGCGGCCCCGACGGACCCGTCGCCGTGCGCGCCGACGCGCTCTTCATCGAGGTCAAGGTCGATCACTTCGTCGACCACGGCCGTCAGGAGGAGATCCGGGCGGCCATGAACGACCCGGACCAGGTCCGGCGCGCCCGCGCCTTCGAGGTGAACCCGTGAGCCGTGAGACGCGTCAAGAACTCGACGTGCTGATCCGGCGCGTCGATCCGGACGTACCACTGCCGTCGTATGCGCACCCCGGGGACGCGGGAGCCGATCTGCGCACCACCGAGGCGTGCCGGCTGGCGCCGGGCGAGCGGGCCGTGCTGCCCACGGGAGTGTCTGTGGCGCTGCCGGAGGGGTACGCGGCCTTCGTGCACCCCCGGTCCGGCCTGGCCGCCCGCTGTGGCGTCGCCCTGGTGAATGCCCCGGGGACGGTTGATGCCGGGTACCGTGGGGAGATCAAGGTGATCGTGGTGAATCTCGACCCGCGCGAGGACGTGCGGTTCGAGCGCTTCGACCGGATTGCCCAACTGGTCGTCCAGCAGGTCGAGAGGGTCCGCTTCCGGGAGGTGGCGGAGCTTCCCGGCTCCGCGCGGGCCGAGGGGGGCTTCGGGTCCACCGGAGGACACGCCGCGGTGGACGGGACGAGCGACACAAGCGGTCAGGCCGCCCTGGGCGGTCAGGCGGGTGGGAATCGATACGCTTCGGTCGTATCCGACCGGGAAGGACAGTGACGTGTTCGGACGTCGCAAGAAGAGGGATGCCGCCGAGGACGCGGCCGGCGAGGCCGAGCAGGTCGTCGACGGTGTCGACAGTGAGGCGGGCGGCGAGGGCGAGCGCCTGAGGCTCGAGCCGGCGCCGCGGCCCGACGGGCCCTGGGACAGCTCCGAGGTGCGCGACCCGGGCGAGGGCCGGGTCGACCTGGGCGGTCTGTTCGTGCCGGGCGTCGACGGCATGGAGCTGCGGGTCGAGGTCGCGGGTGACGCGATCGTGGCGGCGACGGTCGTGCTGAGGGACAGCGCCATCCAGTTGCAGGGCTTCGCAGCGCCCAAGCGTGAGGGCATCTGGGCCGAGGTGCGCGAGGAGATCGGCTCGGGCATCACCCAGCAGGGCGGCATCGTCGACGAGGTCGAAGGGCCGCTGGGCTGGGAGTTGCGGGCTCAGGTGCCGGTGCAGCTGCCGGACGGCACCGGCGGCTTCCAGGTCGTGCGGTTCGTCGGTGTGGACGGCCCCCGCTGGTTCCTGCGCGGGGTCATCTCGGGCCAGGGCGCGGTGCAGCCGCAGGCCGCCGGGCTGCTCGAGCAGATCTTCCGGGACACCGTCGTGGTCCGCGGCGAGGGCCCGATGGCGCCCCGCGACCCGATCGTCCTGAAGCTGCCCGACGACGCCCAGATGGTCCCCGAGGGCGTCCAGCAGGAGGAGGGCTCCCGTTTCGCCGGCGGAATGGGCCAGCTCCAGCGCGGACCGGAGATCACCGAGGTTCGCTGAGCGTCGCAGAGACACCAGGGCCGCACCCCCAGGGGTGCGGCCCTTTCTCATGCTTCATGCCGGGAGCCTTGACGGGGCATTGGTCTGTACCTACCGTCTCCGTCCAACGCGTCTGTTCATAAAGGCGCTTTACGTTCACATACGAGAACGGAAGGCCTCCACGTATGCGCAGAACCGCACTCCTCGCGGCCGCGGCCGCCCTCGTCGCCGGTGCCCTCGCCTGGCCCGCCGGCGCCGCTCCCGGCGCCCCCGCCGCCTTCGTCCACCCCGGAGTCACCGTCTCCAAGGGCCAGCTGGACTTCACCCGCTCCAAGGTCAATGCCGGCGCCCAGCCCTGGAAGGGCGCCTTCGACCGGATGATGGCCGGCAAGTACGCCGACCTGAACCGCACGCCCAGGCCCCGGGCGGTCGTCGAGTGCGGTTCGTACTCCAACCCCGACAACGGCTGCACCGACGAACGCGAGGACGCGATCGCCGCCTACACCCAGGCCCTCGCCTGGTACGTCACCCGCGACGAACGGCACGCGCGCAAGGCGATCGAGCTGATGGACGCCTGGTCCGCCGTGATCAGGGACCACACCAACAGCAACGCGCCCCTGCAGACCGGCTGGGCCGGCTCCTCCTGGCCCAAGGCCGCCGAGATCATCAAGTACACGTACACCGGCAACTGGGCCGACGCCGGCCGCTTCGCCACCATGCTCCGGAACGTCTACCTCCCCGAAGTGATCAACGGCTCGAACTCCAACGGCAACTGGGAGCTGTCGATGATGGAGGCCGCCGTCGGCATCTCCGTCTTCCTGGAGGACAAGGCGTCGTACGACAAGGCCATGGCGAAGTTCCGCACGCGCACGGCCGCCTACGTCTACCTGGCCTCCGACGGCGACCTGCCGAAGACCGTGCCGAGCCAGAACCTGAACACCCGGGAGAAGGTCGTCAAGTACTGGCAGGGCCAGTCGACCTTCGTCGACGGTCTCAGCCAGGAGACCTGCCGGGACTTCACGCACACCGGGTACGGGCTCTCGGCCATCTCGCACGTCGCCGAGACCAGCCGGATCCAGGGGCAGGACCTCTACGGCACCGACGTCGGCGAGCGGCTGCGCCACGGGCTCGGCTTCCACGCCAAATTCGAGCTCGGTACCGCCGCTCCCGGCTGGCTGTGCGGCGGCTCGCTGAAGCCGGGGCTCGGGCCGATCACCGAGGTCGGCCACAACGCCCTGGCCAACCGCCTCGGACACGCCATGACCAACACCGGGACGCTGACCCTGCGCGGCCGCCCCGCCGGCAGCAACAACCTCTTCGTCGCCTGGGAGACCCTCACCCACGGCGACAACCCCGGGTGACCCGCTGAACGGCCGGGCGCGTCAGGGTTCCGTCAAGGACGGTCCGGCGACGCGCCCGGCGCCGACGTGCCGCTCTGCCCGGCCGTAAGGTCGAGGCTGCGCAGGCAGCGGACCGGAAGACAATGAGGCCATGGCACGCGGCAAGCTTCGGATCCACCTCGGTGCGGCACCGGGCGTCGGCAAGACGTACGCGATGCTGTCCGAGGCGCACCGCCGCGTCGAGCGGGGCACCGACTGCGTGGTCGCCTTCGTCGAGCACCACGACCGGCCCCGCACCGAGACGATGCTGCACGGGCTGGAGCGGGTGCCGTGCCGGCGGCTGGCGTACCGCGGCGGCGTCTTCCCCGAGATGGATCTCGACGCCGTCCTCGCCCGCCGCCCGCAGGTCGCCCTGGTGGACGAACTGGCCCACACGAACGTCCCGGGGTCCCGCAACGCCAAGCGCTGGCAGGACGTCGAGGAACTGCTCGCGGCCGGGATCGACGTCGTCTCGACCGTCGACATCCAGCACCTGGAGTCCCTCGGCGACGTCGTCGAGTCGATCACCGGTGTGCGGGAGCGGGAGACCGTGCCGGACGAGGTGGTGCGGCGGGCCGACCAGGTCGAGCTGGTCGACATGTCGCCCGAGGCGCTGCGGCGGCGGATGGCGCACGGCAACATCCACCCGCCCGACAAGGTCGACGCGGCACTGTCGAACTACTTCCGCCCCGGCAACCTGACCGCCCTGCGCGAGCTGGCCCTGCTGTGGGTGGCCGACCGGGTCGACGCCCACCTCACCGAGTACCGCAGCGAGCACCGGGTGGCGAGGATCTGGGGTTCGCGCGAGCGGATCGTGGTCGGCCTGACCGGCGGCCCCGAGGGCCGCACGCTGATCCGCAGGGCCGCACGGCTGGCCGGCAAGGGCGCCGGCGGCGAGGTGCTGGCCGTCTACATAGCCCGCAGCGACGGGCTGCCCTCGGCCTCGCCCAAGGAACTGGCGATGCAGCGGACCCTCGTCGAGGACCTCGGCGGAACATTCCACCACGTGGTCGGCGACGACATACCGGCCGCGCTGCTCGCCTTCGCCCGCGGGGTGAACGCCACCCAGCTCGTGCTGGGCTCCTCGCGCCGCAAGACCTGGCAGTACGCCTTCGGGCCCGGCGTCGGCGCGACGGTCGCCCAGCGGTCCGGCTCCGACCTCGACGTGCACATCGTCACCCACGACGAGGTCGCCAAGGGCCGCGGACTGCCGGTGGCCCGGGGCGCGCGCCTCGGGCGCTCCCGCCGGGTCTGGGGCTGGCTGGTCGGTGTCGCCGGCCCGCCGGCCCTGGCGGCGCTGCTCCACGCCGTCGACCTCGGCCTCGCCAACGACATGCTGCTGTTCCTGGCGCTGACCGTGGCCGCGGCCCTGCTCGGCGGGCTGTTCCCGGCGCTGGCCTCGGCGGCGGTGGGCTCCCTGCTGCTGAACTACTTCTACTCACCGCCCCTGCACCGGTGGACCATCGCCGACCCGAAGAACGTCCTCGCCATCGCGATCTTCGTCGCCGTCGGGGCCGCGGTGGCCTCCGTGGTCGACCTCGCCGCCCGCCGCACCCACCAGGCGGCCCGGCTGCGGGCCGAGTCCGGGATCCTGTCCTTCCTCGCGGGCAACGTGCTGCGCGGCGAGACCGGCCTGGAGGACCTTCTGGAACGGGTCCGCGAGACCTTCGGCATGGAGTCGGCGGCCCTGCTGGAACGGGCGGGCGATGTCGAGCCGTGGACCTGCGCCGGCCGCGTCGGGCACGGACGTCCCGTCGAGCGGCCCGACCAGGCGGACGTGGACATGCCGGTCGGGGACCACATGGCGCTCGCGCTGACCGGCCGCGTCCTGCCCGCCGAGGACCGCCGCGTGCTGGCCGCCTTCGCCGCCCAGGCCGCCGTCGTCCTGGACCGCAGCCGGCTCCGTGAGGAAGCCGACCGGGCCCGCGCGCTCGCCGAGGGCGACCGCATCCGCACGGCGCTGCTCGCCGCCGTCAGCCACGACCTGCGCACCCCGCTCGCCGGGATCAAGGCGGCGGTGACCTCCCTGCGCTCCGAGGACGTCGAGTGGTCCGAGGAGGACCGGGCGGAGCTGCTGGCCGGCATCGAGGAGGGCGCCGACCGCCTCGACCATCTCGTCGGCAACCTGCTCGACATGTCCCGGCTCCGGACCGGCACGGTCACCCCGCTGATCCGCGAGATCGACCTCGACGAAGTGGTGCCGATGGCGCTCGGCGGCGTACCCGACGGCAGCGTCGGCCTGGACGTCCCGGAGACCCTGCCCATGGTCGACGTGGACCCCGGGCTGCTGGAGCGGGCCATGGCCAACCTCGTTGAGAACGCCGTCAAGTACAGTCCGTCCGGCACGCCCGTGCTGGTCGCCGCCAGCGCACTCGCCGACCGGGTCGAGGTGCGGGTGGTCGACCGGGGGCCCGGCGTCCCCGACGAGGCCAAGGAGCGCGTCTTCGAGCCCTTCCAGCGCCACGGCGACGCCCCGCGCGGCGCCGGCGTGGGACTGGGGCTCGCGGTGGCGCGCGGCTTCGCCGAGGCCATGGGCGGCACGCTCGGCGCCGAGGACACCCCCGGCGGCGGGCTCACCATGGTCCTCACCCTCCGTGCGGCGGGATCCCGCCCGGAGCTCCGCCACGCGGCGGACCGCGCGGCAGAACCGGAAAGGCAGGCCTCCTCATGACCCGTGTGCTGGTGGTCGACGACGAGCCGCAGATCGTGCGGGCCCTCGTGATCAACCTCAGGGCACGCACGTACGAGGTCGACGCCGCCCACGACGGTGCCACCGCCCTCCGGCTCGCCGCCGCCCGCCACCCCGACGTGGTCGTCCTCGACCTCGGCCTGCCCGACATGGACGGCGTCGAGGTGATCAGGGGCCTGCGCGGCTGGACCCGGGTGCCGATCCTGGTGCTGTCCGCCCGGCACTCCTCCGACGAGAAGGTTCAGGCGCTGGACGCGGGCGCCGACGACTACGTCACCAAGCCCTTCGGCATGGACGAACTGCTGGCCCGGCTGCGGGCCGCCGTGCGCCGGGCCGAGCCGGCCGGCGGCGGTGCGGACGACATGGTCGTCGAGACCGGCGAGTTCACCGTCGACCTGGCCGCGAAGAAGGTCGACCGCGCCGGCAAGGACGTACGGCTGACTCCCACCGAGTGGCACCTGCTGGAGGTCCTGGTCCGCAACAGCGGCCGGCTGGTCGGGCAGAAGCGGCTGCTCCAGGAGGTCTGGGGGCCGTCGTACGGGACGGAGACCAACTATCTGCGCGTGTACATGGCGCAGCTGCGGCGGAAGCTGGAGGCGGACCCCTCCCACCCCAAGCACTTCATCACGGAGCCGGGGATGGGGTACCGGTTCGAGAAGTGAGGTCCTCGCCACGGGACTACGTGGCTTTCAGCAGCCCCCGGTACGCTCTAGACATGAGTGCTGTTCCTCGTTCGCAGAAGCCTGCGGGCCGGTTCCGGCGCATGCTCGACCGGCTCTCCTCGTCACAGGAGGACCTGGAGTCCGAGGAGCTGCGCGAGGACACCGAGACCACGGGCTGTACCCGGATCGGTGACTGCCAGGACCGGCAGATAGTGACGGTTACTGGTACCTTGCGCACGGTCACCCTGCGACCGCGCGCCGGAGTCCCGGCCCTGGAGGCCGAGCTGTTCGACGGCTCCGCCGCGCTGGACGTGGTGTGGCTCGGCCGGCGCTCCATCGTGGGCATAGAGCCGGGGCGCAAGCTGATCGCATCGGGCCGGATCTCGATGAGCCGGGGCCGCCGGGTGCTGTTCAATCCCAAGTACGAACTGAGACCCCTCGGACGGGAGTAGCCGGTGACGTCGCTCGACAAGCCGACCGAAGAGACATCTGCGGACGACGCCCGGGCGGTGACCGAGGCCGCCCTGTTCGAAGCGTTCGGCGGCGTGCGGGGCATGGTCGAGACGGTGGTGCCCGGCCTGCTGTTCGTCACCATCTACACGATCAACAAGGACCTGCACCTGTCGGCGATCGCGGCGCTGGCGGTGTCGCTGGTGCTGGTGGTGGTCCGGCTGGTGAGGAAGGACACCGTCAAGCACGCCTTCAGCGGTGTCTTCGGTGTGGCCTTCGGTGTCGTCTTCGCGATGATGACCGGCAACGCCAAGGACTTCTACCTGCCCGGCATGCTCTACACGCTGGGTCTGGGACTCGCGTACATCGTCACCACCCTGTGCGGTGTCCCGCTGATCGGGCTGATCCTCGGCCCGGTCTTCAAGGAGAACCTCTCCTGGCGTACGCGGAACCCCGGCCGGAAGAAGGCGTACGCGAAGGCCAGTTACGCGTGGGGCGCGATCCTGCTCGCCAAGTGCGCGATCCTCTTCCCGCTGTACTGGTGGGCCGACACCACGCAGCTGGGCTGGGTCCTGATTGCCCTGAAGATCCCGCCGTTCCTGTTCGCCGTGTGGCTGACGTGGGTCTTCCTGGCGAAGGCGCCCGCGCCGATCGACGTGTTCGCGGAGATGGAGGCGGAGGAGAAGGCCGCGGAGGAGAGGGAGCGGGAGGCTGCCGCCCGGCCGGCCGAGTAGTGCCCGGCGTTCGTGCCGGACCTGCCGGGGGCTCCGCCCCCAGACCCCCGGGACCTGTGCCCACCCGCCGCCCGACGCGGTCGGTCGAGAAGTGAAGCAAAAAGACAGGGGCGTCCTGAGAACCCAGGACGCCCCTTCTGCGTACCCCCCGGAGGGGCCCCGCTCAGCTCGCCGCGCTGTCCCGGCGTACCGACAGCAGGTCCTCCAGCTGCTCCTCACGGGCCTGTGCGGCCACGAAGAGGAGTTCGTCGCCCGCCTCCAGGGAGTCCTCCCGGGAGGGTGTCAGGACGCGGGTGCCGCGGATGATCGTGACCAGGGACGTGTCCTCGGGCCACTCGACGTCCCCGACCTGGGTGCCGGCCAGGGCCGACTCCTCCGGCAGGGTCAGCTCGACCAGGTTGGCGTCGCCGTGGCTGAAGCGGAGCAGGCGGACCAGGTCGCCCACGCTCACCGCCTCCTCGACCAGGGCCGACATCAGACGCGGTGTGGACACGGCGACGTCCACGCCCCAGGACTCGTTGAACAGCCACTCGTTCTTCGGGTTGTTCACCCGGGCGACCACCCGCGGAACGCCGTACTCCGTCTTGGCGAGGAGCGAGACGACCAGGTTCACCTTGTCGTCGCCGGTCGCGGCGATGACGACGTTGCAGCGCTGGAGCGCCGCCTCGTCCAGGGACGTGATCTCGCACGCGTCGGCCAGCAGCCACTCGGCCTGCGGGACGCGTTCGACCGAGATGGCGGTCGGCGCCTTGTCGATCAGCAGGACCTCGTGGCCGTTCTCCAGCAGTTCGCCCGCGATCGAGCGGCCGACCGCGCCGGCACCGGCAATGGCGACCCTCATCAGTGACCGCCCTCCTCTTCGGGACCCTTGGCGAACGCCGCCTCGACCGTGTCGACCTCGTCGGTGCGCATCATCACGTGCACCAGGTCGCCCTCCTGCAACACCGTCTGCGAGGTGGGCAGGACCGCCTCGCCGAGCCGGGTCAGGAACGCCACGCGCACGCCGGTCTCCTCCTGGATCCGGCTGATCTTGTGGCCGACCCAGGCCGGGGAGGTGTGCACCTCGGCGAGCTGGACGCCCCCGGTGGGGTCGCGCCACAGCGGCTCGGCGCCCGAGGGGAGCAGGCGCCGCAGCATCTGGTCGGCCGTCCAGCGGACGGTCGCGACGGTGGGGATGCCCAGGCGCTGGTAGACCTCGGCGCGGCGGGGGTCGTAGATGCGGGCGGCGACGTTCTCGATGCCGAACATCTCGCGGGCCACGCGCGCGGCGATGATGTTGGAGTTGTCACCGCTGGAGACGGCGGCGAAGGCACCGGCCTCCTCGATGCCCGCCTCGCGCAGGGTGTCCTGGTCGAAGCCGACCCCGGTGACCCGGCGGCCGCCGAAGGAGGACCCCAGGCGGCGGAAGGCGGTGGGGTCCTGGTCGACCACGGCGACGGTGTGGCCCTGTTGCTCCAGGTTCTGGGCCAGGGCGGAACCCACCCTTCCGCAACCCATGATCACAATATGCATCGCGTCACACCGTGCTTCCTACGGGCCCTCTGACCATCAACAATGTCCTGCTCATGTCTCTCTTTCGGCTCGCCAGGCACCAGTCGCGGCCTGAGTGCGGGCCGCCAGGCAACATCATGCCGGTGGAATCACGCCATGATGCCTTCCGGGGGCGGTGCCGCGTTCGACTGCCCGAGTCCAACGTATCGGCAAAGTCGAGGGCGTTGCCGAGGGCCCTGCCGGGCCTCGGCGGGGAGGAAGCCACCATGAGGAGCGAGATCGACGTCCTTGTCCTGGGCGGCGCGGGCGTGGACACGATCGTGCACGTGCCCGAGCTGCCCGTGCCGTTGGCCGACAGCCACATGATCCGGCCCGGGATCGTGACGCGCGCGGGCCAGAGCGGGGACTTCGTCGCGCTGGCCGCGAGCGCGCTGGGGCTGCGCACGCACCACGTCGACCTGCTCGGCGACGACCCCGAGGGCGACCTGGTCCGCGCCCTGCACCGGGACCACGGCATCGCGCTCACCGCCGTCCCCCAGCCGCTCGGCACCAAGCGCGCCGTCAACCTCGTCGGCCCCGACGGCAGACGGCTGTCGCTGTACGACGCCACCCGCTCGGCGGAGACGGACCGGCTGCCCGAAGCCGTGCTGCGGGACCTGGCCGCGGCCGGCCGGCACGCCCATGTCGTCATCACCCAGCCGTGCGCCCACGCGCTGCCGGTCCTGCGCGAGGCGGGCATCACGATCTCGACCGACCTGCACGACTGGGACGGCTCCGACCCCTACCACGAGACCTTCGCCCACCAGGCCGACCTGGTCTTCCTCTCCTGCACGGCCCTGGCCGACCCGGAGCGGACCATGCGGCGGATCACCGAGCGGGGCCGGGCCCGGACCGTCGTCGCCACCGCCGGCGCGGACGGCGCGTACCTGCTGACCGACGGCGAGCTGACCCACGTCCCCGCCGCCGCACCCCCGGCACCGGTCGTCGACTCCAACGGCGCGGGCGACGCCTTCGCCGCCGCGTTCCTCTTCGCCTGGCTGCAGGGCGCCCCGCCCCACCACTGCGCCCTGCACGGCACAGTGGCCGGGGCATACGCCTGCACAGTCCCGTCGACCCGGACGGAGAGCATCGGGCGGGAGGAACTGCGTGCGCGGGTGGCGGAGCTGGAGCGGGCGCGGTTCAGCGGCGGACAGGGGCGTCCGCCCCTCTAGGGCGTGTCCGGCGACACGTCCTTGCGGCGGCTGATGCTGCGCACGCTGGCCAAGGTGAGGATTCCGAGGGCGATGAGGGCGGCCGTGGCGCCGATCAGTTCTGCGGTCGGGTGCATGGGACCTCCAGGGGCGGCAACGGCCGGGAGACGGACGGGGCTTAGTCATATAGGCATGGGATCCGGGTGACCTGCCGAACCCGCAGCCGCAGCAGCCTCTGAATTCACTCGGAGAGCAGACGGAGGGCCGATGGGGGGTGGCGGGTGGGCGAGCCCGCAATCGAACGCTTACGATCCACTGTTGTGTCCAAACTGACCGACGTGCCCAAACGGATCCTGATCGGGCGCGCACTGCGCAGTGACCGGCTGGGCGAAACGCTCCTGCCGAAGCGCATCGCACTACCCGTCTTCGCCTCCGACCCGCTGTCCTCCGTCGCGTACGCGCCGGGGGAGGTGCTGCTGGTCCTGTCGATCGCGGGTGTGACGGCGTACCACTTCAGTCCGTGGATCGCGGTCGCGGTCGTCGTGCTGATGTTCACCGTGGTGGCGTCGTACCGGCAGAACGTGCACGCCTACCCCAGCGGTGGCGGCGACTACGAGGTGGCGAACACCAACCTCGGCCCCCGGGCCGGCCTGACGGTCGCGAGCGCCCTGCTCGTCGACTACGTCCTCACCGTCGCGGTGTCGATCTCCTCCGGCATCGAGAACCTGGGCTCCGCGGTCCCGTTCGTGGTCGAACACAAGGTGCTGTGCGCGATCGGCGTGATCGTGCTGCTGACGCTGATGAACCTGCGCGGCGTGAAGGAGTCGGGCTCGCTGTTCGCCATCCCGACGTACGTCTTCGTCGCGGGCGTCTTCACCATGATCGCCTGGGGCGCCTTCCGCGGACTGGTCCTCGGCGACACCATGCGGGCACCGACGGCGGACTACGTCATCAAACCCGAGCACCAGGGCCTGGCGGGCTTCGCCCTGGTCTTCCTGCTGCTGCGCGCCTTCTCCTCCGGCTGCGCCGCGCTCACCGGCGTCGAGGCGATCTCCAACGGCGTGCCGGCCTTCCGCAAGCCCAAGTCCAAGAACGCCGCGACCACGCTCGCGATGATGGGCCTGCTCGCCGTCACCATGTTCTGCGGCATCATCGCCCTGGCCGCCACGACCGACGTCCGCATGGCCGAGAACCCGGCCCGGGACCTCTTCCACAACGGGGTCCCGATCGGCGAGGACTATGTGCAGAACCCGGTGATCTCCCAGGTCGCCGAGGCCGTCTTCGGCAAGGGCAGCTTCCTGTTCATCGTGCTGGCCGCGGCCACCGCGCTGGTGCTGTTCCTCGCCGCGAACACCGCCTACAACGGCTTCCCGCTGCTCGGCTCGATCCTCGCCCAGGACCGCTACCTGCCGCGCCAGCTGCACACCCGCGGCGACCGCCTCGCCTTCTCCAACGGCATCGTGCTCCTCGCGGGCGCCGCCGGACTGCTGGTGGGCATCTACGGCGCCGACTCCACGCGCCTGATCCAGCTGTACATCGTCGGCGTGTTCGTGTCCTTCACGCTCAGCCAGACCGGCATGGTCCGGCACTGGAACCGCCTCCTGGCCACCGAGCAGGATCAGACCAAGCGCCGCCACATGATCCGCTCACGCGCCATCAACGCCTTCGGCGCCTTCTTCACCGGCCTCGTGCTGGTGGTCGTCCTCGTCACCAAGTTCACGCACGGCGCGTGGGTCGCCCTGCTCGGCATGGTGATCTTCTACGCGACGATGACGGCCATCCGTAAGCACTACGACCGCGTCGCCGAGGAGATCGCCGCCCCCGAGGGCCCGAGCGACGACAGCGTACGGCCGTCCCGCATCCACTCCGTCGTCCTGATCTCCAAGATCCACCGCCCGGCGCTGCGCGCCCTGGCCTACGCCAAGCTGATGCGCTCGGACAGCCTGGAGGCCCTGAGCGTCAACGTCGACCCGGCGGAGACCAAGGCGCTGCGCGAGGAGTGGGAGCGGCGCGGCATCGACGTACCGCTGAAGGTCCTGGACTCGCCCTACCGCGAGATCACGCGGCCGATCATCGAGTACGTCAAGGGCCTGCGCAAGGAGTCGCCGCGGGACGCGGTGTCCGTGATCATCCCCGAGTACGTCGTCGGCCACTGGTACGAGCATCTGCTGCACAACCAGAGCGCCCTGCGGCTGAAGGGCCGGCTGCTGTTCACGCCGGGGATCATGGTGACCTCGGTGCCGTACCAGCTCCAGTCCTCCGAGGCAGCGAAGCGGCGGGCCCGCAGGCAGGCGGAGTGGAACGCGCCGGGTTCGGTGCGGCGGGGGCCCGCCCAGGTGCGGTCGAAGGAGTCCACCGAGCACAAGTCGTGAGAAGACGGCTCGTGTGAAGCGGCCGGGCGGCACCCACGTAGACTGGTGGGCTGTTGTCCGGCCGTTTCCGTCCGGCCCTTGCCCCCCACGTGTTTTGGAGTCACCCCACCATGCAGGCAGAACCGAAGAAGTCGCTGGTGGGAGAGGAGTACGAGGTCGAGATCGGCCCCGTCGCCCACGGCGGTCACTGCATCGCCCGTACGTCCGAGGGCCAGGTGCTGTTCGTCCGGCACGCGCTGCCCGGTGAGCGGGTCGTGGCGCGGGTGACGGAGGGCGAGGAGGGCGCCCGGTTCCTGCGCGCGGACGCGGTGGAGGTGCTGGACGCCTCCAAGGACCGGATCGACGTCCCCTGCCCGTTCGCCGGCCCGGGCCGCTGCGGCGGCTGCGACTGGCAGCACGCCAAGCCGGGCGCGCAGCGGCGCCTGAAGGCCGACGTCATCGCAGAGCAGCTCCAGCACCTCGCGGGCCTCACTCCGGAGGAGGCCGGCTGGGACGGCACGGTCGTGCCCGCAGAGGGCGACAAGGTGCCCGCGGGCCAGGTCCCGTCCTGGCGTACCCGCGTCCAGTACGCGGTCACGGCCGACGGCCGTGCGGGCCTGCGCCGGCACCGCTCCCACGAGGTCGAGCCGATCGACCACTGCATGATCGCCGCGGAGGGGGTCAGCGAGCTGGGCATCGAGAAGCGGGTCTGGACCGGCATGGACTCCGTCGAGGCGATCGCGGCGACGGGTTCGCAGGACCGCCAGGTGATCCTCACGCCGAAGCCGGGAGCGCGCCTCCCGCTGGTCGAGCTCGACCGCCCGGTGTCGGTGCTGCGCGTGGACGAGCGCTCCGGTGGCGTCCACCGCGTCCACGGCCGCCCCTTCGTCCGCGAGCGTGCGGACGGCCGGACCTACCGCGTCGGGGGTGGCGGCTTCTGGCAGGTCCACCCGCGGGCCGCGGACACCCTGGTGACGGCCGTGATGCAGGGCCTCCTGCCCCGCAAGGGCGACATGGCCCTCGACCTGTACTGCGGTGTCGGCCTCTTCGCCGGTGCCCTCGCCGACCGGGTCGGCGACCAGGGCGCTGTCCTCGGCATCGAGTCCGGCAAGCGCGCGGTGGAGGACGCCCGGCACAACCTCGCCGAGTTCGACCGCGTCCGGATCGAGCAGGGCAAGGTCGAGTCGGTCCTGCCGCGCACGGGGATCACCGAGGTCGACCTGATCGTCCTCGACCCTCCCCGGGCCGGGGCGGGCCGGAAGACGGTCCAGCACCTGTCGTCGCTCGGAGCACGGCGGATCGCCTATGTGGCGTGCGACCCCGCTGCGTTGGCGCGAGACCTGGGGTACTTCCGGGACGGGGGGTATCGGGTGCGGATGCTGCGGGCGTTCGATCTGTTTCCGATGACGTCGCACGTGGAGTGTGTGGCGATTCTGGAGCCTG
Organism: Streptomyces africanus; assembly: GCF_030816955.1. Taxonomy (NCBI): domain Bacteria; kingdom Bacillati; phylum Actinomycetota; class Actinomycetes; order Kitasatosporales; family Streptomycetaceae; genus Streptomyces; species Streptomyces africanus. The sequence goes on from NZ_JAUSYP010000001.1 coordinate 6,562,236, forward strand.
CTTCGAAGCGGCTCTGACCTGCGGGTTCTGCTGGATGGCCCAGGCGTGGCGGGTACGCTCGATCTGTTTCCAGAAGTCCATCGCGTGGAGTGCGTCGCAGGCTCGCGCCACATGCCTCACCTGCTGCTTCGAGCAGCAGGGTGCGGGCGATGAGCGCTCTGCCTCGGCTTCGTGAGGGGCGGTTGGGGACATGTCTTGACGCTCGTTCGACGCTGCTTCTGATGGGGCGTCACGACGCTCGTCTGACTGGCTACCAAGCCCGCGAAGGTCCTGGTCGGCGTTCGCGGTGTCGGTCTCGGCGGTTTCCGACGCGCGGTTGAGGCGCAGGGCCAGTAGGACCAAGCGGTCAGAAGACGCCCCCGAGGCCGGTGACTAGTTCGTTGGTCGTGTACTGGATTGTGACCATGCAGGTCAAGCCCAAGGGGCGGATGGGGCAGTGGGCGCCGTGCTCCAGGCAGACGCAGCCCTCGAGGGCACCCTTGGCAGACCGGGTAGCTCGTGCGGGAGCGGTCGTACGTCGCGCCGACGTCGATGGCAAGCGGTCAGCCGCACCGGACTTCGTAAAGCGGGACTTCACCTGACAAGGAATCCGACCTCGTCTGGGCGGGCGACATGACGCAAGCGCTACCCAGGAGGGCAAGCTCTAATTCGCCACAGTCAGCGACCTGTTCTCCCGGCGCCTGCTCGGCTGCTCGATGGGCGCACACCACGACGCGGACTTAGTCGTGGCAGCAGTCACCCGCGGCAGTGACCTGCGGTCCGTGCCTCTCGACATGGCGGCCCAGCCCTCGGAGGAGGCAAGCGCGCGTGCCGGCGCGCAAGCCGCATAGGAGTGCCGAGGGGCGTCAGCCCTCTGGTGCCGGGATGGCGCTCCCGCGCTGGGATCGTCCTGGGCTGGCCCCCGGCAGAGCCCCATCGTCACAGCACCACCACCGAGCGCAGCACGTCGCCGTGATGCATCCGCTGGAACGCAGCCTCCACTCCGTCCAGTTGGATGGTCTCGGTGACGAACTTCTCCAGCGGCAGGCGGCCTTGCAGGTGCAGGTCGATGAGCAGGGGGAAGTCGCGGGAGGGCAGGCAGTCGCCGTACCAGGAGGACTTGAGCGCCCCGCCGCGACCGAAGATGTCCAACAGCGGTAGTTCGAGCTTCATCTCGGGCGTGGGGACGCCGACGAGGACGACGGTGCCGGCGAGGTCGCGTGCGTAGAACGCCTGCTTGTACGTCTCCGGGCGGCCCACGGCCTCGATGACCACGTCGGCGCCGAAGCCGCCCGTCAGCTCAAGGATCGCCTCGACGGGCTCGGTCTCCTTGGAATTGACGGTATGGGTGGCGCCCATGGTGCGGGCCGTCTCCAGTTTCCGCTCGTCGATGTCGATGGCGATGATCTTCGCCGCACCCGCCAGGTGTGAGCCGACGATCGCCGCGGCGCCGACACCCCCGCAGCCGATGACGGCGACGCTGTCACCGCGGCCGACGCCGCCGGTGTTGATGGCGGCACCTATGCCGGCCATCACGCCGCAGCCGAGGAGCCCGGCCACCTGCGGGGCGACCGCCGGGTCGACCTTGGTGCACTGCCCGGCGGCGACCAGGGTCTTCTCGGCGAAGGCACCGATACCGAGGGCCGCAGACAGCTCCCGGCCGCTGCCCGCGAGGGTCATCCTCTGCTCGGCGTTGCGGGTGTCGAAGCAGAACCACGGGCGCCCCCGCAGACAGGCGCGGCACTGCCCGCACACGGCACGCCAGTTGAGGATCACGAAGTCCCCGGGCGCGACATCGGTGACGCCCTCGCCGACCGACTCCACGTCGCCCGCCGCCTCATGGCCGAGCAGGAAGGGGAACTCGTCGCTGATCCCGCCCTGTTGGTAGTGCAGGTCGGTATGACACACCCCGCACGCCTGGATGCGTACGACCGCCTCCCCGGGCCCTGGGTCGGGCACGACGATCGTCTCCACCCGCACCGGCTCGCCCTTGCCCGGTGCGATCACGCCGCGTACTTCCTGCGCCATGGGGTCAGTCGCCCTTCTTCGATTCCGAGTAGTCGTGGAAGCCGCGCCCGGACTTTCGTCCGAGCAACCCGGCCTCCACCATGCGCAGCAGCAGCGGAGGCGCGGCGTGCAGCGGTTCCTTGAAGTCGGCGTACATCGCGTCGGCGATCGCCGCGAGGGTGTCCAGGCCGATCAGGTCGGCCAGGCTCAGCGGGCCCAGGGGGTGGGCGCAGCCGAGGACCATGCCGTTGTCGATGTCCTTCGCGGAGGCGAAGCCGGACTCCAGCATGCGGATCGCGGAGAGCAGGTACGGCACCAGGAGGGCGTTCACCACGAACCCGGCCCGGTCCTGGGAGCGGATCACGTGCTTGCCGAGCACGTCGGTGACGAACTGCTCCGCGCGATGTCGGGTGTGAGTGCTCGTCAGCAGGGACGGCACGATCTCCACCAGGCCGAGTACCGGGACCGGGTTGAAGAAGTGCACCCCGATCACCTGGTGTGGGCGTGTGGTGGCCATGCCCAGCTTCATGATGGGGAGGGACGAGGTGTTCGACGCGAGCAGCGCGTCCTCGCGGGTGACGACCCGGTCGAGCTCGGCGAACAGTTCGACCTTGGTCTTCTCATCCTCTGTCGCCGCCTCCACCAACAGGTCCCGGTCGGCCAACTCGGTGAGGTCGGGGGTGACCAAGACCCGGGCGAGCGCGGCGTCGCGTTCCTCGCCGGTGAGCTTGCCGCGCCGTACGCCCCGGTCGAGCGAGGCGGTGATCCGGACCCGCCCGGCATCGGCCGCGCCGGGACTCACCTCGTGGACCACCACGTCCAGCCCGGCCCGGGCGCACACTTCGGCGATGCCCGCGCCCATCAGACCGCAGCCGATGACACCGACCCGACGGATGTCGGCGCCCGGCGCACCGCTCATCGGAAGGCCGCCTGCCCCGTCAGCGCCTGGCCGATCATGAGGGTGTGCATCTCGACGGTGCCCTCGTAGGTGAGGATCGACTCCAGGTTGTTGGCGTGCCGGATGACCGGGTACTCCAGTGAGATGCCGTTGGCGCCCATGACGGTGCGGGCGGTGCGGCAGATCTCCAGTGCGGCGCGGGTGTTGTTGAGCTTGCCGTAGCTGACCTGTTCGGGGCGCAGGCCCCGGTCGTCCTTGGTGCGGCCCAGGTGGAAGGCCAGTAGCGTGCCCTTGGCCAACTCCAGTGCCATGTCGGTCAGTTTGGCCTGGGTCAGCTGGAAGGAGCTGATCGGGCGGCCGAACTGGACCCGGTCGCCCGCGTAGGCCAGCGCCGCCCGGAAGGAGGACCGTGCGGCGCCCATCGCGCCCCACGCGATTCCGTACCGCGCCTCGTTGAGGCAGGACAGCGGCCCGCGCAGTCCTCGTACCTCAGGCAGCACGGCGGATCCGGGCAGTCGTATCGAGTCGAGCACGAGCTCGCTGGTCACCGAGGCCCTCAGTGACATCTTGTGCTTGATGGCGGGTGCCGAGAAACCGGGGGTGTCGGTGGGGACGACGAAGCCGCGCACCCCGTCCTCGGTGCGGGCCCAGACGACGGCCACGTCGGCGACCGAGCCGTTGGTGATCCACATCTTGCGCCCGTCGAGGATCCAGTCGTCGCCGTCGCGGCGGGCGGCGGTGCGCATGCTGCCGGGATCGGAGCCGGAGTCGGGCTCGGTGAGGCCGAAGCAGCCGATGGCGGTGCCCGCTGCGAGGCGCGGCAGCCACTCCTCCTTCTGCTCCTCGGAGCCGAAGGCATGGATCGCGTACATGGCCAGCGAGCCCTGGACCGACACCAGGGAACGCAGCCCGGAGTCGGTTGCCTCCAGTTCCAGACAGGCGAGGCCGTAGTCGACGGCGCTCATCCCCGCGCAGCCGTAGCCCTCCAAGTGCATGCCCAGCAGGCCGAGTTCGCCGAGTTCCTTGGTGAGGCCGCGGATGTCCTCGATCTCGCCCTGTTCGAACCACTCGGCGATGTGCGGTTCGACGCGTCGGTCGCAGAAGGTGCGTACGGCGTCGCGTACGGCGCGCTCGTCCGGCGTCAGCAGGCTGTCGAGTTCCAGCAGGTCGAGGGGGTCGGCCGGGCGCGGGGAGTGTGGGGTGTGCATCAGGTCTCCAGGGATCGGGAGGGGGAGAGGAGGAGGCCGCCGGTCAGGGGAGGACCGACGGCCCCCGGCCGGAAGGCGGTCGTCAGATCGTCACGTCGCTCACGCGGTGAGGGTCGGGCTGATGATGAAGTTGCTGAAGCCGCCGTTGCGCTGGGCGATTCCGCCGATAGCGTCGTTGACCTGCTCCAACGGGAACACCTGGTGCTCCAGCGGGCCGAGATCCAGTAGGCCCCCCTCGACCATGGCGGCCATGGCCTGCCCCTCGCCGGAGGTGAACCACGCCGAGCCGATCAGGCGCAGCTGCTGGTCCATCATCCGGTGGATGTCGATGGGCAGGTCACCGGCGACGGCGCCGATGTTCACCGCGATGCCGCCGCGCGCCATGGCGCGCATGCCGGCCCGGAAGGTCTCGTGCGGGGCACCGGGGCCTAGCGCGTCGATGTAGATGTCGACGCCGTAGCCGTCGGTCTGCTCGTGGATCCACTCGTCGACCGGGCCGTCGTCGAGGGAGTGCAGGTTCAGCCGGCCGTTCGCCAGTTTGCCGACCTGGTCGAGCAGGTCCTTGTCGCGGCCGGTCCCGTATACGTGGGTCAGGCCCAGGGCGGGGGCGAGGAGCGCGGCGCCGATGCCCAGGGTGCCGCTGATGCCATTGATCAGAATCGTCTTGCCCGGGCCTGCCCCGGCCTTGCGGAGAGCGGAGTACATGGTGCCGAGGTAGCCGAAGCGGGCGGCTGCGTTGAACGACAGTGCGTCCGGCAGCTTCACCAGACTGTACGCGGGCGCCACCATGTACTCGGCGAGGCCGCCCTGGTAGCGGTCGAGCAGGTCGAGCGCGGTCGGTGAGAAGCCGAAATACCCGGCGAAGGCGTAGCTGGCGCAGTTGATCGAGTCGTCGTTGCGACAGGACCGGCACGACCCGCAGGAACGGCCCGGGTTGACGTACACCCGGTCGCCCGGCTTGAACGCCTGGACGCCCTCACCGACGGCCTCGACCACGCCCGCCGGGTCCAGTCCGAAGATCGCCGGCAGGGTCGGCAGCGGGCTGTGCGGGAACCAGGTCGTCCACATGTTCAGGATGTTGGCCAGGTTCGGAACGATGTTGACGGCGTGGACGGCCACGCGGACGTCACCGGGGCCGGGCTCGGGAACGGGGAGTTCCTCGATCCTCATCGGCTCGCCGACGGCGTGCATCCGCGCGGCTCGCATGGTCGCACTCATGGCGTCTCCTCGGGTATGGCTGGGGGAGACGGCGCCCACTGCGGCGCGGTCTCTGGGAGGTGTGGAGGGTGGGTCAGTTGTCCAGCAGCGTCGTCAGCCGCGCGCGCTGCAGCTTTCCGGTGGCCCCGCGGGGCAGTGCGGGGACGACGCACAGGCGCCGGGGCCACTTGTGCCGGGCGAGCCGGCCGTCGAGGTGTCCGCGGATGTCGTCCAGGGTCGGCGTACCGGAGTCGGTGACGAGGAAGGCGGTCACGACCTCACCCCAGACCGGGTCCGGCGCCCCGGACACGGCTACCTCGACGACATCGGGGAAGTCGGCGAGGGCGTTCTCGACCTCGGCGGGATCGACGTTCTCCCCGCCGGTGATGATGGTGTCCTTGAGCCGTCCGACGACCGAGAGGCGGCCCTGCGTGTCGAACCGCCCGCGGTCCCCGGTGTGGAACCAGCCCTCCCGGTCGGTCACGGGCACCGTTCCGGCGGCGGTCCAGTACGCGTCCGCCACCGACGGCCCCCGCACCCAGATCTCACCGGAGGAACCGGTCAGTGCGGTCGCCCCGGTCGCGTCCACGACTCTCAACTCGACGTCGGGGACCGGCGAACCGGTGGAGTCGGCCGTCTCGTCGGGCGCGGAGTACGTCACCCCGGCCGCGGTCTCCGTCAGCCCGTAGGAGTTGACCACACCTATCCCGCGCGCCCGGAACTGCTCGCGGGTGGCGGTCTGGGCCGGTGACCCGCCGGACAGGATCCACCGCAGGCTGTCCAGGTCGCCACTGCCGAAGCGGGGGTGGCGGGCCAGCAGGGCGGACATGGCCGGTACGGCGAAGGCGCAGGTGACCTTGTGGCCGAGGACCAGGTCGATGAACAGGTCCGGGTCGAAGCGCGGGGCCAGGATCACCGTCCCGCGCCGCGCCCAGGTGTACTGCGGAAGCCCGCCGAGCACGGCGACGTGGGCCAGCGGCGTGGAGACGAGGGCGGTGTCGTCCTCGTCGACGGGCAGCCGCGACAGCCCGCCCGCCATGCTCCAGTGCAGGTTGTCGTGGGTCAGCGCGACGCCCTTGGGGCGTCCGGAGGTGCCGGACGTGAACGCGATGATCGCGATGTCCGAGCCGGTCGGGGGCTCTCCGGCGACGGGCGCGGACGGCTCGTCGTCGACGTGCAGGTCGTCCCACGTCAGGCGGATGCCCGTCCCGTCCGGGAATCCCTCGTCGCCCACCACAGCACGCGGCGCGGTTTCCTCGCAGACGACGGTGAGCTCGCCCTCGGTCACCTGCGGGTGCAGCGGCACGAGCACCGCCCCCATCCGCGTCACCGCGAACAGCGTGATCAGGGCCTCGGGCCGGGCCGCGCCCTGCATCACCACGCGATCGCCCTTGCGCACCCCGTATTTGTCGAGGCGGGCCGCGGTCCGCCGTACGGCCAGGTCCAGTTCGGCATAGGTCCAGGACCGGTCCTCGAAGACGAGGGCGGTCCGGGACCCGGCCTCGACCGCGGTGGTGAGGAGGTGGGCGCCGAAGGTGCTCGTCATGCCCTCACCTCCGCCGCGCGTCTGGCCCGGGCGAGAGCGCCGAGAGTCGTCCCCGCCAGGTCGCCGGCCAAGACCGGCGTCCGACGCTCCAGCAACCGGCGGGCGGCCAGATGTTCGGCGGGCCAGTTCAAGGTCTCCACGGCCACCAGCAGACCGTCGCGGAAGGCGTACCCGGCCAGCCGCTCCGGGGAGTCGCCGGGCACGAGTCGCACCTCGTCGGAAGGGGAACGCAGCCCGGCGATCTGCAACTTGAGGTCGCCCTGGTCGCTCCAGAACCACGGCAGACTCTCGTACGAGGCGGGCGAGCCGGCGATGCGTCGGCCGACCAGCGTCCCCTGGTCGATGGCGTTCTGCACCGACTCCAGCCGGACCGGCCCCTCCGCGTGCGGATGCGGATGGCGGGCGCAGTCACCGACGGCGGAGATACGGGGATCGGTGACCGAGCGCAGCTGCTCGTCCACGATCACGCCGTCCGCCACGGCGAGTCCGGCCTCCCGTGCCAGGTCGTCCCGGGGGATGGCGCCGATGCCGTAGACGACGAGGTCGGCGGGCAGGAGCTCGCGGTCCGTGACGACCCGCTCCACCCGGCCCGGTCCCTCCAGGGCCCGTACGCCCGTCCCGGTCAGGACCCGGACACCGGCATGCTCGTGCCGTTCCCGCAGAGGGAGCTCCAGCTCCCGTGACACGGCCCGGCTCAGCAACCGATCGGCCAGCTCCACCACGGTCACCCGTGCGCCGCGTGTCAGCGCGACCCGGGCCAGCTCGAGGCCGATGAATCCGCCGCCCACGATGACCACGTCACGGGCAGTCGTCAGTGCCCGGCCGATGGTCAGGGCGTCGTCGAGCGAGCGCAGGGCGTGGACGCCGTCCAGCTCGGCGCCGGGGACGGGCAGCGGACGGTTGCGGGCGCCGGTCGCCAGCACGAGATGGGCGTAGGGAACGCGGGCCCCGGTGCGGGTGACGACCGTGGCGGCGGCGGTGTCGAGGGCGACCACGTCGTCCCCGAGCCGCAGGTCGATGTTCCGCTCGCGGTAGAAGGACTCCGGCACCAGCTCGACGCGGAGACCGTCCGGCTCGGTGTGGGCCTTCTTCGACAACGGCGGCCGCTGGTAAGGCAGATGGGGCTCGGCGGCGAACACGGTGACCGGAGCGTCGTAGCCGGATGCGCGCAGTGTCGACACGACGCTGAACGCGGCCTGCCCGCCGCCGACGACGACCACGCCCGCCGTGCTCGTCATACCTGCTCCTCGGGTACGTGGACGACCAGGCCGTCGAGGGCGTCGGAGAGGTTGATCTGGCAGCTGAGCCGGCTCGTGAGCCGGCGTTCGGCGGCGGTGAAGTCCAGCATCTCGTCCTCGACGTCGTTCGGCGGGCCTACCAGCTCGGCCTGTTCCGAGTCGACGTAGACGTGGCAGGTGGCGCAGGAGGCGTTGCCGCCGCACTCGGCGACGATGCCCTCGACGCCGCCTGAGACGGCCGCCTGCATGAGCACGGTCCCCGACTCGGCGGTGACCTTGCGTTCGGTCCCGTCGGGCAGCTGGAAGATGACGGTGGGCATGAAGTCCTCCCGGGGGGACGGCTCAGGCGGCTTGCCAGGTGACGTTCAGCGAGGTGAGCCCGCGGAACACCCAGCCGTCCAGACCGCCCGCGGCGGAGCCGCTGTCGGATGCTGTAGCACCGTCGTCGAGGCGGAGTCCCTTCAGACGGCTGAAGACGAGGGGCCAGGCGATGGCGCTGACCTCGTGGCGCGCGACCCACGCGCCCATGCAGAAGTGCGGTCCGCCGCCGAAGGCGAGGTGGGGGCGGTGCGGTCGGTCGAGGTCGAACTCGTCGGCCCGTTCGAAGACCGACTCGTCGCGGTTGCCCGAGGCGATGACGAGGGCGACGCGGCTGCCCGCGGGCAGGGTGACGCCGGCTATCTCGTAGTCCTGGGTGAGCTGGCGGGGATACATGCCGATCGGCGAGATCCAGCGGGCGGTCTCCTCGAAGACCCGCTTCCAGGCCGATGGGTCCTTGAGTGCCCGGTCCAGAGCGTCGGGCCGTTGAAGCAGTGCCCAGGCGCCCACGCCGAACACGTCGCGCGGCTCGTTGACGCCTCCGCCGATGATGACCTTGACGTTGTTCTGGATCTCGGCGAGTTCCACCGGGTCAGCCGCGTGGACCATGGAGGAGATCACCGAGCCGTCGGGCTCGCGGCGCGTGACCTCCGCCATCTCGGCCACCGCTTCCTCGATGGCCCGGGTCGCGCGCTCGGCGCGCAGCCAGATGTCGGGGTCGTCGGCGTAGTTGCTGTTGCCGTCCATCATCGCCCGCGACCAGTCGGCGATGTCGTCGGCGCTCGCGTTGCGCAGGCCCAGTACCAGGGCCAGGTTGGCGGCGACGAGCGGCTCGGCGAAGTCGCGTATGAGGTCGCCCTCGCCGCGGCCGGCGATCCGGTCGAGCAGCTTGTGCGCGGTGCGCTCGAAGGCGGCGGCCCACTGGTCGCGGACCTGGCGGGGCCGGGTGGGCGGCTCGGCCGCGGCGCGCAGACGCCGGTGGTCCGGGTCGTCCTCGCGGAGCATGTTGGGGCCGACCGTGCGCAGCAGCAGCGAGCCCTCCTCGCGGGAGCTGAAGACCTCGGGCAGCTTCTCGGCGTGGACGATGTCGTCGTACCGGGTGAGCAGGTGCCGTCCCACGGAGGGGACCCAGGCGAGCGGTGCGGTGCGGCGCAGCTCGGCGTAGGCGGGGTAGGGGTCGCGGCGCAGCTCGGCGAGATCGAGCTCGACGACGGGCGCGCCGGGCGCCGCGGTCGTCAGGGCGCTCATGAGGTTCCTCCCGCGCCCATCAGGACGAAGAACACCGTGGCGGGCTCCTCGCCGAGGTTGCGCCAGGCGTGCCGGGTGGCGTTCTGCACGATGAGGTCACCGGGCTTCAGCACCGCGCTCTCGCCGCCGTCGAGGTCGAGGACGATCTCGCCGCTCAGGACGACGCCGTAGTCGACGGTGGGCGTGGTGTGCATGCCGGGGTTGTCGGGCTCGAAGAGCTCGGCGAGGCCGGGGCTGGCCTCCAGCTGCTCGGCGGCCGCGGCCGCGGGGTCCCAGCTCGGGTCGGCGTAGACACTGGCCGGCGGGAAGGTGACGGTCAGCGCGACGGTCTCGCCCGGAGCGGGCACGAAGGACTTCAGGGACGCCGTCGGGTCGGCCGACGGGACGGCGGGTGCGGCCGTGTTCCACACCAGGGACCGGGCGAAGCCGGGGGTATGGGTGAACTGGCGGGTGCGCGGCGGCTCGCCGTCACTGATGATCACGGGCTTGCCGCTCGGGCTGACACCGGTGACGACTCGACGGACCATGATTCTCTCCCTTGAGAAACCAACCTACTGTTAGATATTTGACGGTAAAAGTTCTTACTGATCTCGACGAGTGCGGTCCGGCGGCTCCGAGCACGAGTCGGTGGGCCGGTCCCCCGGGCCCGGTCACTCCGCGGGCGGGGTCTCCTGGTTGACCAGCGTACGCAGCAGGTGGACCAGTTCACTGAGCTGATCGTCGCGGAGTACGGCGGTCCACGCCCGCTCGCGCTTGGTCTGCGCCTGGATGGCCAGCCGCAGTGTCTCCTGGCCCTCCGGGGTGAGCTCGACGAACAGCTGACGGCGGTCGGTCTCGACGCGTTCACGCGTGACCAGGCCACGGCTCTCCAGGGTCGCCAGCGCGCTCGAGATGCTGGCGCGGGTGGACCCCGAGACCCGGCCGATGTCCTGTTGGCCGAGCGGGCCGTAGATCCACAGGGCGTTCAGGATCCGGAAGCCCGCCCAGGTCAGGCCGAGCGGCCGGTGGACGTGCTTCTCGAAGTCCTTGGTCAGCCGGGCCTCGAGGCGGGTGAGGTCGGTGACCATCTCGATCGCGTCGAGGTCCCGCGGATCGGTGGTGCCCAGCTCACGATGGTGGTGGCGCAGGAGCTCGGAGAATTCCCGGGTTCGGCTGGTGCCCGTGGTGCCCGGCTCGCGCACGGTGTCCGTCACGATCTCGCGCCTTCCGTTCGATTTCAACCGGCGATGACCGGGTTGACCATAGTGCCGACGCCGGTGACCTCGGTCCGCAGGACCTTGCCCTCGGTGAGGTAGAGGCGGGGTGTACGGCGGACTCCGCAGCCGGCCGGGGTGCCGGTGAAGATCAGGTCGCCCGGTTCGAACGTCACCCGCTTCGACAGCCAGGCGATCAGTTGAGGCACGCTGAAGATGAGGTCGGAGGTGCGGCCGCGCTGCACCTCGAGCTCGTCGACCCAGCCGGCCACCTCGATGTCGTCCGGGTCCTCGAACTCGTCGACGGTCACCAGGAACGGGCCGATCGGGCTGAAGGTGTCGTACGACTTCGGCAGCGTGAACTGGTTGATCGGCTTGCGCCACTGCTCCTTGCGGTCGCTGATGTCCTGGCCGGCGGTCACGCCCGCCACGTACGACCAGGCGTCGGCCTGCGAGATGTTCTTGCCGGTGCGGCCCATGACGACCACGAGTTCCGCCTCGTAGTCGACCTTGTCGTACTGCGGCTCCACGACGATCGCGTCGTAGGGGCCGACCACGGACGACGCGAACTTGGCGAACACCGACGGCTCGTCGGGGACCGGGAGATTCGACTCCTCGGCGTGCGCCCGGTAGTTGAGGGCGACCCCGATGGCCTTGTACGGCTTGGCGACCCGGCCCAGTTCGCGCGGGTCGAACTCCCGCCAGTCCGCCTCCGCGGCCCGCTCGGCGAGCGTGCGCAGCTCGTCCTGGAGGGACAGGTCGGACAGCACCTCCAGGCGCGGCTCGATCTCCCCCTTGCTCGCGTCGGCGATGTCGAGGGCACGGTCGTCGCGCACGACGACGGGGCGGCCGGCGAGGTTGGCGAGCTTCATGCGGGCACTTCCTTCTGAACGGCCTGGTCGGCGGGGTGGGGGAGGGGCAGGGTGAGGTCGCCCTCGACCTGGACGCCGAGCGTGTTGATGACGGTGGCGATGGTCAGGTACTGGCCGACGGTGTAGAGGACGTCGATGACCTGCTCGGTACTCAGGTGGTCCGTCAGCCGGTTCCACAGCTCGTCGTCCACGCCCTGCCGGTCGACGAGCGAGTCGGTGGCGGTGAGCAGCACCCGGTCGAGGTCGCCGAGTCCGTCCCAGGCGCCGGTCGCGGCCGCCAGGATCGCCTCGTCCGACAGGCCGGCCCGGCGGGCGATACGCACGTGCTGGTCCCACTCGTAGGCCGCCTGCGCCCGGGCGGCGATCCGCAGGATCATCAGCTCCCGGGACGGCAGCGGCAGGGTGTTCTTGCCCAGCACGTGGTTGCTGAAGACGAGGTAGCGGCGCAGCGCGTCCTCGTGGTGGGCCAGGGTCGCCCAGATCGTGTGGATCCGGCCGTCCTGGTCGCGGTACGGCGCCAGCGACGCCAGTGTCTTCTCCTGCAGGTCGGTCTCGTCGACGGGCTGCAGGCGGCGTTTCTCCGGCATCGGAGTCCTCCTCGGCTCGATGACGGCAAGGTATTCGTCAGAGCCTTGACCGTCAAGGGTCTAACAAATATCGTCCTCGCATGACGATCCAGAGCCTTGGTTACGTGGGGATCGGCACGCCCGATCCGACAGCGTGGGCGGAGTACGCCCGCACAGTGATAGGTCTCGCGGTCGAGCCCGGGGACCCTGGCGGGCCCGTGCGCCATCGCCTGCGGATGGACCAGCATCCGTTCCGCATGTGGCTGACGGAGGCGGAGACCGGTGGCGTCACGGTCATCGGCTGGGAGGTCCGTGACGGGGCGGCGATCGACGAGATGACGGTGCGCCTCAAGGAGTCCGGCGTCGACGTGACGGCAGGCACCGAGGAGGAATGCCGGGACCGCCAGGTGACCCGCATGGTGCACTTCGGTGGCCCCCTCGGCATCCGCACCGAGCTGTTCTGCGGCCGTCGTCTCGCCCCGAGCCAGTTCGTGTCACCGCTGGGCGTCGACTTCGTGACCGGCGAGCAGGGACTCGGACACGTGGTGATGAAGACGCCGCACGTCCAGGAGGCGGTCGACTTCTACTGCGATGTCCTGGGCTTCCGGCTCAGCGACACCGCCGACTACCCCTGGGGCACCTTCTACTTCCTCGGCTGCAACCCCCGGCACCACAGCATCGCCTTCATCCGCTCGTACAAGAACGAGGGCACCCACCACATCCTGTGCGAGGTGACCACCCCGGAAGAGGTCGGCCGCGCCCTGGACCGGACGCGCGAACACGACGTCGAACTCATGGCCACGCTCGGCAAGCACGCCAACGACGGGATGTTCTCCTTCTACATGACCTCACCGGCCGGCTTCGGCATCGAGATCGGCGCGGGCGGCGTACAGGTCGACGAGAGCACCTGGGTGAGCCGTACGTACACGGCCGACATCTGGGGTCACCACCCGGTCCCGTAGAGGACTGCGGGGCGCTCCGCCCCCCCAGCAGTCAACCCCCGACCCCTCCGACGAAAGCGGGCCGCATCCCATGCTTCTCGAGAGCTATCTGCAGGACACCTGGGCCGCGCCGACGGCCACCGACGCCTCCGCGACCGATGTGCACGACGCCGTCACCGGAGAGTTGGTCTGCCGCGTCTCCTCCACGGGCCTCGACCTGGTGGCCGCGTTCGACCACGCCCGCCGCGCCGGCGGCCAGGCACTGCGGGTGCTGACCTTCCACCGGCGAGCAGACCTGCTGGACGCGGTCGCCGCGGCTGTCCGCGCGCGCCGCGAGGAGCTGTACGCCCTGTCGACCCGCGCCGGAGCCACCCTGGCGGACGCCCGCCACGACGTCGACGGCGGCATCCGCGTCCTGCGCGACTACGCGATCCGCGCACGCACCGAACTGCCGGACGCCCCCCACCTTCTCGAAGGCCCCGCCGAACGCCTCGCCCGGGGTGAGGACTTCCTCGGCGTCCACCTCGTCACCCCCTCACCGGGCCTGATGCTTCAGGTGAACGCCTTCAACTTCCCGGTCTGGGCACCCCTGGAGAAGCTGGCCCAGGCGCTGCTGGCCGGCCTGCCCAGCGTGATCAAGCCGGCCACTCCCACCGCCTACCTCACCGAACACCTCGTGCGGATCGTCACGGACGCCGGTGTCCTGCCGCCCGGCTCGCTGCAGCTGGTCGTCGGCTCGGTGCGTCCGGCACTCGGTCTCCTCCAGGAGCAGGACGTCCTCTCCTTCACAGGCTCGGCCGCCACCGCACAGACGCTGCGCACACATCCCAACCTTTTGGCCCGCTCCGTACGCTTCAACGCGGAGGCCGACTCCGTCAACGCCATCGTGCTGGCCCCGGACGTCACGCCCGGAACGCCGCTCTTCGAGGCGTTCGTACGCGAGGTCGTGACCGAGATGACGGTCAAGGCGGGCCAGAAGTGCACCGCGATCCGCCGCGTCCTCGTCCCACGGGAGCACGAGGCAGCCACGCTCGACGCCGTCGCGTCCGAGCTCGCCGGGGTGACCATCGGCAACCCCGCCGCGGAAGGAGTGCGGATGGGGGCGGTCGTCAGCCTCGCGCAGCGCGACGACGTACGCCGCGCGGTGCGGCGGATCGCGGAGTCCGGGCGCCTCGTCCACGGTGACCCGGACAAGGTGCGGGTGGTCGACGCCGACCCGCAGCGGGGGGCGTTCCTGGACACCCTCCTCATCTCCGCGGACCCGGACGCCGCCGCGCCCCACGAGGTGGAGCCGTTCGGACCGGCCGCGACCGTGCTGGCCTACCGCGACACCGCCCACGCCATGGACCTGGTGGCGCGCGGCCGGGGCAGCCTCGCCGCCTCGGTCGTCGGCGACGACCTCGCCTGGACGACCGCCTTCGTACGGGAGGCGGCCCCCTGGCACGGCCGGCTGCACCTCATGGACTCGGCGAACATGACGCAGACCACCGGCCACGGATCACCGCTCCCCGCCCTGCGACACGGGGGCCCCGGCCGGGCCGGCGGGGGATCGGAGATGGCAGGCACCCGAGGAGTCCTCGACCTGATGCAACGCACGGCACTCCAGGCATCGCCCCGACTCCTCGACACCTTCCGTACCAAGTGACTGCGGTGTCGTCGGTGTGCGAGTGGTCCGTGCGGTGTGACCGTCAGCGGAGGGCCGTGACGAAACAAGCTGCGTGTGCGTAGCGGAGCGTCGTCGCGGACTCACCGCCGCCACGCGTGGTCGGCGTTTGAGAGAGTTGATCTCGGTCCGTGAGTGCGAGGCTCATGCCTGTCACGGAAACAAGACCGCCCTTCCCTGACGTTCTCGATCTTCGAACCGGAGCAAAGCGCGACTGGGCCAATGAAAGCAAGGAGACACCCCCATGCGAAGAGCGGACATGCGCACTGCCGACAACGTCCGCGCCGATGAGCGGGACAAACCGGCCGTTCAAGCGCCCCTCGGTGTGACCGTGCGGCGGGCGACAGTGCGCGCGGCGCTCACGCTCCCCGTCGTGGCGCCCGCCCGGATCTCGCGCGTCCGAGAGGCGGTGCGATGGTGAGTCGAATCCTGGTGACCGGTTCCGCGGACGGCCTTGGACGCGCCGCGGCGGCTTCACTGTTGTCCGCGGGCCACGACGTGGTGGTGCACGCCCGGAACCGGGAGCGCGCGGCGGGCCTCGACGCGCTGGTCACCCGTGGGGCGCACCTTGTGGTGGGCGACTTCACCGACCGTGACGCCGTACGGCGCATCGCCGCCGAGCTGAATGACGCCAAGCCCCTCGACGCGGTCATCCACAACGCCGGCGTGTGGAGCGGACCGGCGGTCATGCCGGTCAACATCATCGCGCCGTACCTGCTCACGGCCCTGCTCCGCGGGCCGCGTCGGCTGGTGTACCTGAGCAGCGGCTCGCATTTCGGTGGGCGCCCCGCGCTCGCCGGCGTCAACTGGCGGGGCGAGAGCGCGGGCTCGTACGCCGACAGCAAGCTGTTCGTCACGACGCTTGCGGCCGCGGTGGCCCGTCTGCGCCCAGGAGTGCTGAGCAACGCCGTGGATCCGGGCTGGGTGCCGACGAAGATGGGCGGACCGAACGCACCGGATGATCTGGAGCTCGGTCGTCAAACGCAGGAGTGGCTTGCGTCGAGCGACGAACCGCAGGCCCTGACGACCGGCGGCTACTGGTATCACCGCCGGCGGCAGCAGCCGCACCGCGCAGTGCACGACGAGGCGTTCCAGGACAACCTCCTGCGGACGTTGACCGAGGAGGTGGGCACCGTGCTCTGAGCGGTGGAGGACAGCAGATCGACAGCCTCAGGCACAACGAGAGTGACGGGCCCGAGAGGGAGCCTCCCGGCATCTGCCGGGAGGCTTTCGTGTTTCTTTTGGGATCCGTAGTGATGTGTCGTTCGTTGGCGTCGTGCCGTGTGTCCGGTGCGGATGGCGGTGTCGTATGTGGGTGCGGGGATCGAATGCGTGACCTTTTCGTGGGGGTGTCGTTGATCGGATGACAGCACCACGAGCGGGGAAGGGGGTGCCGGTGAGCCGGAAACTGCCGCTCGGCGAGGGCGAGGCGTCCCGTACCGCCTGTGCCCCTGGCCTGTTGCGTTGCGGGGTGGAGGAGAAGACCGGGCAAGTCCTTACCGCGGCGGTGCTGGCGCGGCGGGTGGGCTGGGCCGCTGATCTGGTGTCCGGGATGGCCGCCGATCTGCTGGCCGGGCACTGGAATGCCGCCGACGTGGATCTGATGGCCTCGGGCGTGGATGCCGGGGGTCGGGTGTTGCCGTCGAACGCGTGGATGGCGCTGCGGCGTCTGGGTTGGAGTGTCACCCTGGCCGAGGGCGTCCGTGTCAACGACCGGATCGTGCGCATGGCCCAGGAACAGGCCGGGCGCACGCTGCGGTCGGTGAAGTGGCGGGCCGATCTGACCGCCGGGGTCATCGGGACGTGGCCCGCCGACCCCACGAAGCGCGCCCCCAACGAGTGGGACGCTGTCCGCGAGGCCGTCCCCGGCGGCCGGGATCTGCCCTCCGGCGTCATCACCTCCCGCACCCGGCAGATCACCGCCTTCCGGCACAAGCACGGCCGGTTGCCGGCCGATGTGTTCGAGCTGGAGGCCGCACCCCGCAGTGCGCGGATGCTGCTGCTGTCCGCGTGCGACGGGCAGCAGGCCACGATCGCACGCGGGGATGATCCGGGCCGGGTGCTGCTACGGCTGCAGCTGCCCATCCGATCGGACCCGCAGTCGTACAAGGACTGGACGTGGGTGGCGTGCCCCCTCGCACTGCCGCCGACCGTCCCGCCCGGTGCGGTGCTGCACCTGCCCACACTCCGCGTCCACCACGGCGGGGTGCGGGCCGATCTCGCCTACACCCACGCGGTGCCGAAGTCCGCCCGCACGGGGCACACGGTCGCGCTCGGCGTGGACTGGGGGCTGAATACGCTGCTCAGCGCGGGCACGGTCCGCCTGCACGACGACGGGCGTATCACGGCTGTGGGGGCCGGGGGCATGTTCCGGGCGGCCGGTGTCCTGGCCAAAGGGCACCGCCTGCGCCGCGAGAGCGAGCACCTGCACGCCAAGACCGACCACTACCAACGCCTCATCGGGGACACCAACAGCCATGTGCTGACCGGCAAACAGGCCGTCCTGGCCGACGAGATCCAGCACATCTCGGCCCGGCGCTCGAACCTCAACGACGCGCTCGCCTGGTCCGCCGCCCGCTGGACGGTCGACCAGGCCATCACCGCCTCCGCGACGGTGATCTACGTCGAAGACCTCCGCTCCATGGAGGCCCGCGGCATGGGCCGCACCCTGAACACCCGCATCTCCCAGCAGGTACGCGGGCAGATCGTGGAGCGGATGCGGCACCTGGCCGCCGAGGCGGGCATCGCCGTGGTCACTGTCCCGGCCCGGGGCACATCCCGTCACTGCCCCCGCTGCCTCGTCCCGCTGCGCCACCGCAAAGCCCCCGACCGGCCCACCACACAGGGCTGGAAATGGGCCCTGTGCCCCAACCCGGACTGCGGCTGGCAGGGCGACCGCGACACCGGTGCCTGGCAGCGCATCGCCGCCCGCGGCCTCACCCACCAGAGCAAGACCGTGACCGACCGCGCCAGCGGCGCCATGGTCATCCGCAGCGTGGTGGACAAGCTCGAAGCCCAAGCCATGGTCGAACCGGCCACCCCCGCAGACCGCCGGGATCGGTCCAAGACCGGCCCCACCCGGCGCCGCACCACACGCCCCGCGCCCAGGCGACGCAGGGCACCCTCCACCACCGGCCCTTCGGGTCCGGCGGGACAGCGTCCGGAGGGACACGCTCACACGGGCCGCAGACGGCTGCCTCGCGCAGCCCACCGGCACCAGGACGTGACGACGATCAGCACACCCACCACCCGCCGACACCGGCCACGAGGAGCAGCACTGGGCGCAGGCTTCCACCTGCACGCCCACGCCACCCCTCCACGGTGGACACCACCCATGCCAGACACCACATCTTGCATAGGATCGCTTAGCTGATCAGAGACGCTTCCTACGCTCGGGAGTGTGAGGTCGGCGGTCAGGGCTGTCCTGTGTCCGACAGGTCGCGGCGGCTCGGGCCGTCGCCTCGGCCACCAGCCCGCTCCCGCGTTGACCTCCTGGCGGGCCCGGTGCACCTGCACCGGAGCCGCTTCTGCTGCATCGGTGCATCGTGTGGGGTCCCCGTCCCGTCGGACGGGGGCCCCGGTCAGGAACGTCGGCGCGTGGTCCGCCTGCTACCCGGGGCGACAGCGCGCAGGGTGCCTCAGGCGATGCCGGTCCGGTCGAGCGGCTCGGGGGCGGGCCTCTCGGCCTCCTGACCGCCCTGGTGAGTGTCGGGGCCGCCGTCCGCACCGTCCTTGCGGTTGCGGCGGGCGATGCCCCGGTCGATCAGCACATGCAGCAGCAGGCACACGGCGCCCCAGGCGGCGATGGTCGCGAGGTGGCCGGCGACACCGGAGTGGTCGAAGTAGACCGTGGCGCGGACGATGTCGACGGCGGCGGGCAGGGGCAGGAGGTCGTTCAGGTCGCGGAAGAGTTCGGGGACCATGTAGAGCGAGATACCTCCGCCGGAGGCGGGGACCCCGACCAATATCGCGATCAGCAGTACGGGGATGATGCCGGCGATGCCGAGGGTGCGGGTGAAGACTCCGGTGAACATCGAGATGCAGAAGATCGTCAGTGCTCCGAAGCCGATCATCGCCCAGGCGTGGCCGTTGATCGCGCCGATCAGGACGTCGAAGAGGAACCACAGCCATACGGCCATGCCGACCGCCCAGCCGGCCAGCATCGGCAGCAGCTGTCGCAGCCGGTTGATCTCGGGCGCGCCGCCGCGCAGCACCGCCATGATCAGGAAGCCGGCCATGATCCAGGCCATGGCCGCGTACATGCTGTTGCTGCCGTTGGAGTCGGAGGCGTTCAGCGGCTGGACGTCGGTCAGTTCCAGCGGGGCTTTCTGGCTCGCCGAGATCTGTTGGAACATCGCCTGCAGCGCGGTGTTCTGGCTCACGCCCGCAGCCGAGGAGGTGTACAGCGAGGCCTCGCCGCCCCTTGAGGTGGGCAGGACGTACACGCCGACGGTCTTGCCCTCGCGGATCTGGTCCGTCGCCGCGTCGAGGGAGGTGCTGGTGGTCAGGGAGAGCAGGTCGCCCAGGCCGTCCTGCAGACCGCGGGCCGCCTGCGTGGCCTGTTCCTGTGAGGCGCCGACGACCACGACGGGCATGTCGCGGACCTGCGGCTCGTGCAGGGAGGCGCTCATCAGGCCGACGACGGCGGTGAGGATGGTCAGCGGGAAGGCGGCCACCGCGAAGTACCGGAGCCGCTTGGAGCGCACCGGTCCACCGGCCATCGCGGGCCGGGGGAAGTGGGGGTCGTCGGTCGCCTCGGTGTTTGGAATGGTGAGCCCCTTGCGGCGTTCCACCAGGAGGTTGAGCGCGAGGGCGGCGACGAGCCAGACGGCGAGGGTGAGCAGGTGGGTGCCGACTCCGCGGCCGTTGAAGTAGACGATGGAGCGCAGCGCCTCGCCCGCGGCCGGCAGCGGCAGCACGTTGTGCAGGAAGCCGAAGAAGCCGGGCATCGAGTGGATCGGCATGGCGAGGTTGGAGGCGGGCACCCCGAAGACCATCCACAGCAGCATGCCGGGCAGCACCGCCAGTCCGCCGATGAGTTTCACGAACAGCAGCTGGCTGAGGGCCACCGCGCCGGTCGCGAGCAGGCCGACTCCGACGAACTGCAGATAGTGGCCGTCGATGGCGCCCACGATCGGCCCCAGGATCAGCCAGATCAGCGAGCTGGTCGCCACCGCCCAGCCGGCCAGTATCGGCAGGAACCTGCGCACGGAGAGCAGATGGGGCACCGCCGCGATCATGCCGCTCAGCGGGGAGTACCCGACCATCATCATGCCGATCGCGGCGAACAGCACCGCGATGCCCGCGCTGTCACCGGCGGGCAGGGGCGCGATGTCCTCGGTCTTGGTCGTCCAGTCGTGACCCGCTGCCACCGGGGCGAGGAGCTGTTTGACCGTTGATGCCTGTGAGGCGCCGGCTCCCTGGGCCGTGTAGAGGGTCGCCTCGGTGGCGCCGTCCGCGGGGAGCTGCAGGACGCCGGCGACGTCACGGTCCTTGAGCTGGTCGAGTGCCTCCGTGCGGTCGGCCACCAGCCGGGGTTCGGCGGCTCCGTCCTTGGCGGAGGCCAGCTCGTCGACGACGGACTGGGCCACGGCTCCCGAGCCGACGACGGCGACCGGCATGTCCCGGGTCTGCGGCGAGTGCATGGTGCCCATGTACGTCGCGTACATCATCGTGACCATGAGGAAGGGCATGACAAAGAGGAAGACGTACTTGACGATCTTCATCTTCCTGTCCGCGTCGGATGTACCCGCCTCGGGCGAACCCGGCTCGCGCCCGCCGGCATCGCGGACGGGGGTCGGTGTTTCCATGATGTGCTCCTGGTGGATGTGCTGGGGCGCAAGGCGCAGGCGCCTTCTCCGCGCTGTGCAAAGGTGTGGTGTTCAGCCCGAAAGTGGCAGCGCTCTGGCGCAGGTGCAGTCGTCGGGCGTCTGAAGGACTTCGATGGCGATGCGAGTGCGGGGCGAGGGGGTCGTCCCGTTAATGGCGCGGAGAGGCGCGCCGGTGTGTCAGCCGGACAGCGCGGCATCCAGCGCGCGCGCCTGTCGGCGCCAGAACTGCTGGGAAACGTCAGCCTTGGGGAACACCGCGTCGAACCCGTGGAACGCGCCGGGAACGATGTGGAGTTCGCAGGGGACGTTGCTGTCGCTGAGGCGGCGCGCGTACTCGACGTCCTCGTCGTGGAAGAGATCGAGGGTGCCGACGCCGATCCAGGCCGGGGGGAGCCCGGTGAGGTCCTCGCGGCGGGCTGCGGCCGCGTAGGGGGAGACATCCGGGCCCGCTACGGCGTCGCCGAGGTAGGAGGACCAGCCGTATCGGTTGCTCTGGGGAGTCCAGAGACGCATGTTCCGCGCGTCCAGGTCCGTTCTCGTCGTCGTGCGGTCGTCGAGCATCGGGTAGACCAGCAGTTGGAACACCGGCCGGATCTCGGCACGGTCATGGGCGAGCAGCGCGAGGGCCGCGGCGATTCCGCCACCCGCGCTCGCACCCCCGATCGCGATGCGGTCGACGTCGATGTGGAGTTCGCTCGCCCGCGCGACCAGGCCGCGCAGTGCGGCGTAGGCGTCCTCGACGGCCGCGGGCGCGGGACTGTCCGACGCCCGTCGATAGCGGACCGCGGCGACGGTGATGCCGAGTTGGCGGGCGAAGGCGATGCTCGTCCGGTCGTCCTGTTCCGGGGCTCCGAAGATGAGGCCGCCGCCGTGTATCCAGAGCAGAGCCGGAGCAGTCGCCTTCAAACCGGTCGGCTGGAAGACGCGGAGCGAGACGGACGGTGCGCCCTTCGGCCCGGGCACGACTATTTCCTGAACGGTGAGGTCGGTCCCAGGGGCGGTCGGGCGCGGCTTCAGACTCCGCATGATGCCCGAGGTCACGGGCCCGTAGGACATCTTGGGGAGGAAGCGTGCGAGCGTGAGATCAGGGTGGAAGGCACTCATCGGTTTCTCGGGCTCCCCGGGGCTGCACCGGCCGACCGGTGTGAGATGGCGCGGTGGCGCCCGGCCGGTGCGGCGGCAGGACATCGCCGAGGGAACGCGGATCGGTTCAGCCTGTATGGGAACGGGGCCATGAGGCGCTCCTCCTCGTCAAGGTTGTGCGAGATCACGCGATTCACTGGCGCGTGCACAGCTACACAGCCGGCGACGGCTGGGAGGCCGCCACCGGGGCACCCGTGGGAAGGCCGGCGCGCACCTGCAGGAGTCCCTCA
The DNA here is from genome assembly GCF_030816955.1 of Streptomyces africanus. Lineage (NCBI taxonomy): Bacteria > Bacillati > Actinomycetota > Actinomycetes > Kitasatosporales > Streptomycetaceae > Streptomyces > Streptomyces africanus. The sequence goes on from NZ_JAUSYP010000001.1 coordinate 6,584,314, forward strand.
CGAACAAGATCGGGCAGCGCGACGTCGGTGTCGCCCTTTGCCCACATCTCCATGGACGTTCGCAGCACGGCAGCTGCCGCGGCGGCCAGCAGGCGGGGAGTCAAGTCCCGCTCGGCGTCGGTGCCGGTGCGTTCGGCGAAGAGTTCCGCGAGCTGCTGATCGGCCTGCTCGTACGTGACCAGGTGCTGCGCCCGCATCGACGGCTGCTCGCCGACCACGCGCATCAGCACCGCGATGTTGTCCCGTTGACCGGCGTATTGCGCGGCGAAGGACGGAAGCACCTGTGTCAGGGAGTCCCACGGCGGCTCCTCCATGGGCCTGGCGCGCATGGCGTCGAGCAGGGAAGTGCCGCTCCGTACCAGGCCGTCGAGGATCGCTTCCTCGCGACTGGCGAAGTAGTTACGAAACGTGCGCGGCGACACATCCACTGCCGCAGCGATCGCCTCCGGGGTCGCCGCGTCGAGTCCCCGCTCGACCATCAGGGACCAGGCCGCACGGCTCAATGCCGCCCGGGTCGCCAGCTTCTTCCGTTCACGCAGGCTCGGCTCTTTCGTCATGCCGACAACCATCCAGGATTTTTTCCACCTTGGCAAGTTTTCCTTCTTGGCAAGATCGGGTGAGTGTGCCTAGTGTGGTCCACGGCGGCAGCTCGCCATGAGCCTGGCGGTGCACCACACGCCAGCCACGGCTGTTCGAACGCCCATGCCGCCGATGGCCATCGCCATAGCAAGCCGGTCACTGGCCCCCATTGGGGCAGCTCACCGTGCGCGCCCCTCGGTGCCGTATTCCGATGCGCGGGCACGGTCCGCGATGCGCCGCGGCCGCACCGCGCTCTTCGGGAACGCTCGGGGCCGCTGTCGGCCCCGCGGGTCGTGCCCTGTCGGCCGGAGCGATGTGAGGTCACGAAGCCGTAGTCAAGTAGTGGCCGCGGTCGGCGGCTGCCTTTGAGAAGGGAAGTGAGCATGTCGCAGAACGTGGCAGTAATCACCGGCGTGGGAGGTATGGGTCAAGCCATCGCCCGCCGTATCGGCCCAGGTGCCCACCTGCTCCTCGCGGACTTCAACGAGGAGACCCTGGACGCGGTGGCCAAGCAACTGCACGACGAGGGCTACGAGGCGACCTCCCTCGTCGTCGACGTCTCCAGACGCGAGGCGGTCACCGCGCTCGCCGAGCGGGCCGCTTCTCTGGGAGAGGTGCGTTCCGTGGTGCACACCGCCGGGCTGTCTCCCGTGCAGGCCCCCGTGCCGGCCATCCTGGAGGTCGACCTGCTGGGCGTGGCCCTGGTACTGGAGGAGTTCGGCAAGGTCGTCGCGCCCGGTGGGGCCGGGGTGGTCATCGCCAGCATGGCCGCTTACCACAACCCGCCCATCCCGGGCCCGGACGCGCTGCAGTTGGCCACCACCCCGGCCGACGAGCTGATGTCCCTGCCGATCCTCGCCCCCGGCAACTTCGGCAGCGCCTCCTACGCCTATGGCTTCGCCAAGCAGGCCAACCTGTTGCGCGTTCAGGCCGCGAGCACGATCTGGGGAGCCCGGGGAGCTCGGGTCAACGCGATCAGCCCGGGTGTCATCGCCACGCCCATGGGCCAGGCCGAGCTGAGCGGCCCGCACGCCGCCGTGATGAAGGCGATGACCGACGCCTCCAACGCCGGGCGTGTGGGCACCCCCGCTGAGATCGCCGCAGCCACCGAATACCTCCTCAGCCCCGCTGCCGGCTTCATCTCCGGAACCGACCTGCTGGTCGACGGCGGCGTCCTCGCCGCGATCCGTACCGGGCGCCTCGGCTGAGCGACCGCACGGTGTACCAGCGCCGCAGCACCTCGGCTCTCGGTGCCCGTTTCTGAACCGGTGTCCACCGCACCTGGGCGATCCGGCGAACCGGCGATTCAACGAAGGAGATTCAGATGAAGGAGAAAGTCGATGTTCCCAAGTGTGTCGCCCCCGGGCAGTACGTGCTGATCGCGCCCCACCTGCACGACGCGGTCCGAGAGTCGGCCATGGTCTGCCCGGCCGCCGCCGTCCACCTGGCGGAGTCGTGAACCGGGTCGTCATCGTCGGCGCGTCGGCGGGCGGGCTGGCCACTGCGGAGGCGCTGCGCAGGCTGGGGTACAAGGGTGGGCTCACGCTCATCGGTGGCGAGGAGCATCTGCCGTACGATCGCCCGCCGTTGTCGAAGCAGATCCTGACGGGGGAGTGGCAGCCGGACCGGCTGCCACTGCGTCGGCCGGAGGACATCGACGCGCTGGGGCTGGACCTACGTCTGGGTATGACCGCGACCGGGCTGGATACGGCCAGGCGCACCGTGGCTCTGGCCGACGGCACCCGCGTGTCGTACGACGCCCTGGTCATCGCGACCGGAGTCCGTCCCCGTGGCCTGCCCGGAACCGAAGGGCTGGCCGGAGTGCACACGCTGCGCACCCTGGAGGACGCTCTGGCGTTCAAGGCGCGGCTGCGGCCCGGGCGGAGACTGGTGATCGTCGGCGCCGGGTTCATCGGTGCCGAGGCGGCCGCCGTGGCCCGAGGGCTCGGGGTGGAGGTCACGCTCCTGGAGGCGGCTCCTCTCCCTCTGGCGCAGGCCGTCGGTGAACAGGCCGGTCAGTTCCTGGCCCAGATCCACCGCGACCACGGGGTCCGGCTGCACACCGGAGCCCAGGTCGCCGGAATCCTCGGTGCCGAGGGCGAGGTCACGGGCGTCGGACTGGCCGACGGAACCGTCCTTCCGGCGGACGACGTGCTGGTGGCCATCGGCTCCCTGCCCAACACCGAGTGGCTGGCCGGCAGCGGGCTCACCGTGGACAACGGACTGGTCTGCGACGAGATCAGCGCGGCCGCACCCGGTGTGTACGGGGTCGGGGACGTGGCGCGCTGGCACAACCCGCTCTTCGGTACGGCGATGCGCATCGAGCACCGCACCAACGCCGCGGAGCAGGGCATGGCCGTCGCCCGCAACCTGCTGAACCCGGACGCGCGGCGGCCGTTCGCGCCGGTGCCGTACTTCTGGTCCGACCAGTACGGGATGAGGATCCAGGCGTACGGATACCTCCGTGGCCACGACGAGGCGCTGGTCATGGAACACGACTCGGCGCAGCGGCGGCTCCTCGTCGCCTACCGGACAGGGGACCGGCTGGCCGGCGCACTCGCCGTGGGCCTGCCGCCGAAGACCGTCCGAGCCCTGCGGGCCCTCGTCGCGGCCGGCACCGCATGGGAGTCGGCCGCCAGTGACGCAGCCGCCGCCTGACCGCGAGCTCAACGACTCAGCGACGTCGCCTTCGGCTACGGCATCCACCAGTGCCTGCGCCAGCCCCTGGCCCGCGTCGACTCCCGGTGGCCCTTCCCACCCTGCTGCGCAGGCTGCCCGGGCTGCGGCTCGCGGCGCCGCCGGCGGAGCTGCGGTTCCGGCACGACTTGGTCACCTACGGCCTGCACGAACTGCCGGCCGCCTGATGACACGAACCGGCCGACCGCAGGCCCTGACCGATTTCTGACCAGAGCCCCCCACCCGGTCGGGGCGGGGAGGCAGTCCAACGAATGGAGATGCCATGAAGGTTGAAGTAGACGTTCCCAAGTGTGTCGCCTCCGGGCAGTGCGTGATGATCGCGCCCGAGGTGTTCGACCAGCGCGACGAGGACGGCATGGTCGTACTGCTGGACGAGACGCCCGCGCCGGAGGTGCACGAGGCGGTCCGCGAGTCGGCCATGGTCTGCCCGGCCGCCGCCATCCACCTGGCGGAGTGACGCCTGCCGACCGTCGCCCGCCGACACCTCACCAGGCACCACCAGTCGTGTGCGGTGCCGACACCCCCACAGCAACCCCCCCACAGGAGCATCCATGAGTACATCAACCCCCACGAACGACCCGACCGGCCTGCCCGCCTTCCCCGGCAAGCGTGACGCACGCTGCCCCTTCGACCCGCCCCAGGAGTACACCGACTGGCGTGAGGCCGAAGGGCTCCAGCGGGCGGTGTCGCACGGCGAGCCGCTGTGGGTGGTGAGCCGGTATGCGGACGTCCGCGCGGCTCTGAGCGACCCGCGCCTCAGCTCGGACGACCGACGTCCCGGCTACCCGGCTTCTTCCGGGAAACCCGGTGATCTGCCCCAGAGTTTCCAGCGCATGGACGACCCCGAGCACGCCCGGCTGCGGATGATGCTCACCGGGGAATTGACGATCAAACGGGTGGAGCGGATGCGCCCGGACGTCCAGAAGATGGCGGACGACTTCCTCGACCAGATGATCGCCAAGGGACAGCCGGCGGACCTGGTCCGGGACTACGCGCTGCCCATCCCGTCCCTGGTGATCTCCCTGTTGCTCGGAGTGCCCTACTCCGACCACGAGTTCTTCCAGCAGCACAGCAACACCCTGACCGACGCGAACACCACGGAGCAGGGCAAGCGGGTGGCCAGCGGCGCCCTCTTCGGCTACCTGCTGGAGCTGGTGGGGCGCAAGGAGCGCGAGCCGGGCGACGACCTCATCAGCCGTCTGATCGGCGAGCGGGTCGCCACCGGCGAACTCACCCGTGAAGACGTGGCGATGGACGGCCTCATGCTGCTGATCGCCGGCCACGAGACCACGGCCAACATGACCGCCCTGAGCACCCTGGCCCTGCTGGTCCACCCCGACCAGGCAGCCCGCATCCGCGACACCGACGACCCGGCCGTGGTCGCGAACGCGATCGAGGAACTGCTGCGCTACCTGACGGTCCCCCAGGACCACGTCTGGCGCGTCGCCACCGAGGACCTCACCCTCGGCGGACAGCTCATCCGGGCCGGTGAGGGAGTGACCGTCAACCTGCCCGCCGGCAACCGCGACCCGGCCTTCCTCGACCGGCCCGATGCCCTGGACGTCGACCGCAACTCCCGCGGCCACGTCGCCTTCGGCTACGGCACCCACCAGTGCCTGGGCCAGTCCCTGGCGCGGATGGAGCTGCAGGTGGCGCTGCCCACCCTGCTGCGCAGGCTGCCCGGGCTGCGGCTGGCGGTGCCGCTGGAGGAGCTGCGGCTCCGGCACGACATGGCCGTCTACGGCGTCCGCGAACTGCCGGTCGCCTGGTGACCGGCGAGGCGGACAGCGCCCTGCGCAGTCAGCCACCACAGGCCCCGGCTCACTGAGCCCGGGCACACCGAACGGGGCCGTCCTGAGCGGCGGCGGCCCCACCGCGCCGTGCTCCGTGGGGACAGGGGGTACGGCGCGCATCCCGGGCCCGGCGGCGGATCACATGTCCCACCGCCGCCGGGCCCGCGGACACCGGTCCGCAACGCAAGGACCACCGCCGACCGTCAGGCGGGATCAGACCGCACGCACAGAGGCGTGAAACGCACATAGAGAAGAGGAATACCCATGAGCGGCAAGGGATTTGAAGGGCGCAGCGTCATCGTCACCGGGGCGGCCTCGGGCATCGGCAGGGCCGCGGCCCTGATGTTCGCCAAGGAGGGAGCCAAGGTCCTGGTCGCGGACCTGAACAAGGACGGCGCCGAGGAGACCGCCAAGGCGATCGAGGCGGCGGGTAGCACCGCCGTCGCAGTCGCCGGCGACCTCAGCGACCCGCAGGTGGTCGACGAGGTCGTGGCCACCGTCATCCGGACCTTCGGCAGCCTGGACGTCCTGGTGAACAACGCAGGCATCACAGACAGCATGTCGGCTCTGGCCGACGTCGAGGACGCCGAGTGGGAACGCGTCATACGGATCAACCTGACGGCGCCCTTCCTGCTGACCCGGGCCGCGTTGCCGCACATGCTTGAAGCGGGCCACGGCACGATCGTCTTCACCGCGTCCGAGGCCGGGTTCCGCGGCAGCGCGTCCGGTACTGCCTACACCGCCTCCAAGCACGGCGTCGTGGGCCTGGTCAAGAGCCTCGCCGTGATGTACCGGGGGCAGGGCATCCGCACCAACGCCATCGCCCCTGGCGGGACACAGACCAACAACCTCACCAACTCCCTGGAACCGGCCAAGATCACGGCCCTCGTGAACACCATGCTGGGCGAGGCCCAGCCCGACGGCGGGCCGGCCCCGCACGGGCCCACCGTCATGCGCGACTTCCTCCGCACCAACCCCGGCCGACGGTCCACCCCCGAGGAGCAGGCCGCCGCCATCGTCTTCCTCGCCTCCGATGCCGCCGAGATGATCAACGGCGCTGTCCTGCCCGTCGACGACGGCTGGTCCGCCGTCTGACGAGCCGCCCGGCGCTCCGGCCGACACCCCGGGGCGCGGGTTCGGGCCGCAGGCCGCACGGGCGGGAAACCCGCCCCGGCCGGTCTCCAAATCCTGCCCTCGGCCGTCACCGCCAGGACCGCTGGAAGGCCCGCTCACACCATGAAGGATGTACGACAGTGACCGCACCAGCACCGACGGCTCATCCCGTAGATCCACGGACCCTGCTGAGTGGCCCGGAACACCGCACGTTCCGCCCTCTGCTGTGCTGGCTGGCGTCGATGAATCGTGCGGAAAAGGCCCATCCGCAGGTCTCACGCTGGGGCGTGCCGGCCCTGTGCGCCGCGTTCGGCCTGCCCTCCCTCCTGGACGCGGCCGACGGACCCGGCGTCCCGGCGGTCCTGGCGCTGATCGCCGGGCTCACCGTCCCGCTGCTCTGGCGCAAGCAGCACCCCATGACGGTCTACGCCATCACCACCGCCACCGCCGTGGCGGCACTCCCCCTGGGAATCCTGACGGCTGCGGACGCCGGGCGCCTGGTGGCCCTGCTCAATGTGGGCCGCCGTGGAACCGCCCGCCAACTGGTCGTTGCCCTGGCCCTCGGCCTCGCGCAAGGGATCGCGGCGTACGTGGTCTACTCGGACGACGGGCAGTTCGACCACTTCCTGCAGGCTCCCGCGCTGATCCTGATCATGCTGCTCGACGTCGTGGCGATCGCCGGACTGGGTGTCATCAGCCGACTCGTGAACTCCTACATCACGGCCCTGCAGGACCGTGCCGTGCGCTTGGAAGTGGAACGCGACCAGCGTGCCCGTCTTGCCGCAGCCGCCGAACGCGCCCGCATCGCCCGCGAGATGCACGACATCCTCGGCCACACCCTGTCCGTCGTCGTGGGCCTGGCCAACGGCGCCGCCGGACTCACCGAGAACGAACCCAGACGCGGCGCCGACACCCTGCGGCTCATCGCCGACAGCGGGCGCGGCGCCCTGGGCGACCTGCGCCGCCTCCTCACCGTCATCCACGACGAGCCCGGCACCGCCCCGCTCGCCCCCCAACCGGGTCTGGCCGACCTCGACGCCCTGCTGGAACGGGTGAGGGCAGCGGGCCCCAGCGTCACCCTGCACACCGAGGGCGACCTGGAAGGACTCGCCACGGGACTCCAACTGGTCGTCTACCGCATCGTGCAAGAGGCCCTCACCAACACCCTCAAACACGCCGCACCCGACCCGACCATCCAGGTCGCCGTCTGCGCGGACCACATGCTGGTCCACGTCACCATCGAGGACACCGGCCCGCACCGTGCCCGGCACGGGGTCGACCGGAACGACGGCGCAGGCCAGGGCCTGGTCGGCATGCGCCAGCGCGCCGCCCTCTACCAGGGCAGCATCACCGCCGGCCCCAACACCCGCGGAGGCTGGACCGTCCGCGCCGTCCTCACTCCCACCGCGGCCCCCGCCACACCCTCCACGTCTCGGCCGGCCTCCCGGCCTCACAGGCACCAGGACGACCCCCACGGGCAGAGGCTCACCCTCCCCGCCCCGGCACAGACCACGGGAAACCGCCCGTCATGACCACCGTCCTCATCGTCGACGACCAGGCCCTGCACCGCTTCGGCTTCACCATGCTCCTCGAACAGCACCCCGACCTGACCTTGGTCGGCGAAGCCGCCGACGGAGCCGAAGCGGTCAGGATGACCGCCGAACTCCACCCCGACATCGTCCTCATGGACATCCGCATGCCCGGCATGGACGGCATCGAGGCCACCCGACGCATCGTCACCTCCGGCAGCCGCTCCCACGTCCTGGTCCTGACTACCTTCGACCTCGACGAAAACGCCTACGCGGCCCTGCGCGCGGGCGCCAGCGGATTCCTCCTGAAGGACGTCAAGCCCGACGAACTCGTCGCCGCCATCCGCGCGGTGGCCGCCGGAGACGCCGTCATCGCGCCCGGCCTCACGCGGAAACTCATCGACGTCTTCAGCCAGAAGATCAGCCACCGCAGTCGTGATCAGGAACGCCGGCTCGCCTCCCTCACCGACCGCGAACGCGAGGTCCTCAGCGCCATCGCCTGCGGCTACAGCAACGCCGAGATCGCCGCCCACCTCCACGTCGCCGAAACCACCGTCAAGTCCCACGTCGGCCGCATCCTCGCCAAGACCGGCGCCCGCGACCGCGTCCAGGCCGTGGTCTTCGCCTACGACGTGGGACTGGTCCGGCCGGCATGAACCGGGCCCGCTCACGGGGCGGTTGCCGGTTCAGGCCCGGCTGGTGGTGCGCGGCCCGTTGTACTGCTGGTCGGTGACCGGCTCCCGCCATTCGGTCTCCGGGATACCGTCGCCGAGACCCTCCCACATGGCGATGTGCTCCATGAAACCGTCGGACACGGCGCCGTGCCAGTGCTCCTCGCCGGGCGGGCAGGTGACGGTTTCGCCGGGGTGAGCAGCCTCGAAGACCGTGCCGTCGCGGGTGCCGATCAGGGCGGTGCCGGAGACGACGTACAGGGCCTGGCCCAGGGCGTGAGAGTGCCAGTGGGTGCGTGCGCCGGGGGAGAAGCGCACCAGGTTGGCGCGCATCCGGGACGGCTCCTGGCCGGCGTGGATCACGTCGAACCACACGTCACCCGTGAACCAGTCGGCCGGTGCCTTGACGGTGCGCTGCTGCTTGGCGAATTCCATGGTGCCTCTCCTGGCGAAGGCGCGCTGGGATATGGCCGTGATGCGGCGATGGGCCGCTTCGGGCGCTGGTGCTGCGAATGTCCGCGGGTGTCAGCCGGCTGGGTTGTGTGTCTGTCCGGAGGTGTGGGGGCGGGTGGTGGACGTGCTGGTCCAGCTGGCGAGGATGCCCAGGGCTTCGGCAGAGGGGGATGCCGGCTCCGGGGTGTAGATGACCAGGGTCTGTTCGGGGTCGCCTTCGACGGCGAGGACCACGTAGTCGAGGGTGAGGTCGCCGACGAGCGGGTGGTGGAGGCGTTTGGTGCCGGTGGTGTGGGCGGTGACGTCGTGGTCGGCCCACATGCGGCGGAAGGTGTCGCTGTGCAGGGACAGCTCGCCGATCAGCTCCGTGAGCTGCGGGTCGTCGGGGTGGCGGCCGGCGTACAGGCGCAGCAAAGCCAGGCAGTCGCCGGCGACCTGGTCCCAGTCGGCGTACAGCGTGCGGGCGGCCTCGTCGAGGAAGACGAAGCGGGCGAAGTTGCGTTCGCGGCGGGGCCTGGCTTCGAAGTCGGTGTAGAGGGCGTGGGCGAGCTTGTTGGCGGCAAGGACGTCTGTGCGTCGCCCCTGGACCACCGCGGGGACGCTGAGAGAGTCCAGGGTCCGGTACAGGACCGGGTGGACTCGCTGGGGGGCGAGCGGCCGCTTGCGGCGGGTCCGGGCGGGGGTGGGCTGGGTGAGGTCGAAGAGGTGGGCGCGTTCGGTCTCGTCGAGGTGCAGGGCGCGGGCGACGGCGTCCAGGACGGTTTCGGAGACGCCCTGGGTGCGGCCTCGCTCCAGGCGGACGTAGTAGTCGACGCTGACCCCGGCGAGCTGGGCGACTTCCTCGCGGCGCAGCCCCGGCACGCGGCGGGCGCCGCCGTGCGGGGCGAGACCGGCCTGTTCGGGGGTGATCCGGGCCCGGCGGGTGCGCAGGAACTCACGGATCTCGCTGCTGCGGTCCATAGAACTACCGTACGACGATCCCGGACGCGTCAGGTGCTGGAAAGGGGCACTGCCGGACCCCCCTGTGAGCCGTGCCCCCTACGGGGGCTCTGGCGGGGGCCGCCGCGTGGTTGCGTGGATATCGGGCCCGCTACGCCGGCCCGCAAGACCTGATGTGACGCCGCCCCGTCGGCGGGGAACCTCCACCGGCCGTCCGTCAGACCCCCGCGGTGTGACCGCCGTGGGAACCGCACACGCCAGACCAGGAGAACCTGTGCTCACCGTCAACGCCTATGCCGCGGTCTCCGCGACCGCGCCGCTCGTCCCCACCACGATCCAGCGCCGCGACCTGGGTCCGCACGATGTCCTGATCGAGGTCAAGTACGCCGGGATCTGCCACTCCGACATCCACCACGTCCGCAGCGAGTGGGGCGAGGTCCCGTATCCGCTGGTCCCCGGTCACGAGATCGCCGGTATCGTCACCGAGATCGGCCCCGCGGTCACCCGTCACGCCGTCGGCGACCGGGTGGGCGTCGGCTGCATGGTCGGCTCCTGCGGTGAGTGCACGAGCTGCCTCAAGGGCGAAGAGCAATACTGCCTGCGCGGCAACATCCTCACCTACGGCTCCGTCGACCGGGATGGCACGATCACCCAGGGCGGCTACTCGACCCACGTCGTGGTCACCGAGGACTTCGTGGTCAAGATTCCCCAGACCCTGGGCCTGGACGAGGCCGCGCCACTGCTGTGCGCAGGCATCACCACCTACTCCCCGCTGCGTCACTGGGGTGCCGGGCCGGGCCGGAAGGTCGCCGTCGTCGGCCTGGGCGGACTCGGCCACATGGCCGTCAAGCTCGCCCACGCCATGGGTGCGGAGGTCACCGTCCTGTCCCAGTCACTGAAGAAGATCGACGACGGACTGCGCCTCGGCGCGGACGCCTACCACGCCACCAGCGACCCGGACACCTTCGAGAAGCTGGCCGGCACCTTCGACCTGATCGTCAATACCGTCAGCGCGCCGCTCGACGTCAGCGCTTATCTCTCGCTGCTGGCCATCGACGGCACGATGGTCAACGTCGGCGCCCCGGCGGAGCCGCTGTCGGTCAACGCCTTCTCGTTGATCCTCGGCCGACGCTCCTACGCCGGCTCGGCGATCGGAGGCATCCGCGAAACCCAGGAGATGCTCGACTTCTGTGGCGAGCACGGCCTCGGTGCCGAAATCGAGGTCATCCCCGCCTCGAAGATCAACGACGCCTACGAGCGCGTCCTCGCCTCGGACGTGCGCTACCGCTTCGTGATCGACACCGCCACGCTCGCTTGAGCCGCCCTCAGGCCGTGGCCGCTTGGACCTGGTCGCCGGCGGCGACGGCGCCTGGCCACGGCGGTCGATGGGGTCCGTACGGCGCCCCCCTCGCCGGAACCGGCGAGGGGGGTACTGGCAGACCCCCGGAAGAGGCGTGCCCCGTACAGGGGCCCGGGCAGGGCAGGCGGGTGGTTGCCTGGATAGCGGGCCTGCTGCACGGCATCGATCACTCGAGTAGTACGCGCCGTAGCGGCACGCAGGAGATCGTCGCCGCCGCAGCCCGCCGTCTGCCCTTTCACCCCACGTTTGGAGATGAGGACACCCCCCATGGCTACGACACTGACCGGAACCGTCGCTCTCGTCACCGGCGCGAGCAGCGGGATCGGCGCCGCCACCGCCCGCGAGCTCGCCGGGCAGGGCGCCTCGGTGGCGCTCGTGGCTCGCCGCAAGGACCGCCTGGAAGCTCTTGCTGCCGAGATCGAGAAAGCCGGTGGCACCGCGCTGGCGGTGGAAGCGGACATCACCGACCGTCACCAGGCAGAAGTGGCCGTGGGGCAGGTCGTCGAGCGGTTCGGGCGGCTGGACACCCTGGTCAACAACGCCGGTCTGATGCTCGTCGGGCCTGTCGTCGGGGCGGACGCCGAGGAGTGGGACCGCATGATCGCGGTCAACGTCCAGGGTCTGCTCTACACCACCCGCGCCGCCCTGCCGCATCTGCTGAAGGCTGCCGAACAGGCGCCGCGCCAGGTCGCCGACATCGTCAACATCGGCTCCTACGCCGGTCGCGTGGCGAGCAGCGGGTTCGGTGTCTACAACGCCACCAAGTTCGGCGTGCACGCCTTCACCGAGTCCCTGCGCCAGGAAGTCACCCAGCGCCACGTACGCGTCGGTGTCGTCGAGCCGGGTGCCGTGGAGAGCGAACTGGGCACGCACAACAAGCCCGAGATCCGCGACGAGGTGATCAACCCCTTCTTCGATGGAACCGAGGTCCTCGCGCCCGAGGACATCGCGGACGGTGTCACCTACATGGTCACCCGTCCCCGGCACGCCGCGGTCGGCGAGCTGTGGATCATGCCCACCGAGCAAGCCTGAGCACCTCCATCGCGCGGCCTCCCCGGCCAGGGCAACGCATCAACACCCCATCACCCGGGCTGCATCGGCCCCGGAAAGGAATCGTTATGAGCAAGGTCATTTTTGTCACTGGTGCCGGGCGCGGTCTGGGCACGGACATCGTCCGTGAGGCTCTGGCGGCCGGTCACCAGGTCGTGGCCACCGGGCGGCGCCCCGAGGAGGTTGAGAAGACGCTGGGCGGGCCGCAGGACAACCTGCTGACCGTGAGGCTGGATGTGACCAGTCTGGAGGAGGCGCAGGCGGCCGCGCAGGCGGCGGTCGAGCGGTTCGGCCGTATCGACGTGCTGATCAACAATGCGGGGAACTTCTTCGCCGGCTACTTCGAGGAGGTCTCCCCGGAGCACATGCGCCAGCAGATCGAGACCAACCTGTTCGGCCCGATGAACGTCACCCGTGCGGTCCTGCCCGTGATGCGTGCTCAGCGCGACGGTCACGTCGTGTCGATCTCCTCGCTGGCCGGTCAGGTGGGCACGGAGTTCACCGCCGCCTACGCGGCTTCCAAGTTCGCCGTGGAGGGCTGGATGGAGGCCCTGCACCAGGACATCGCGCCGTACAACATCCGCACCACGATCGTGGAGCCCGGTTACTTCCGTACCGAGCTGCTGGTGGATGCCTCCACCACTTGGCCCGAGCCGACCATCGCCGACTACGCCGAGCGCACCACTGCCACGGTCGCGGCGTGGAAGAGCATCAACGGGCAGCAGCCGGGTGATCCCGTCAAGCTCGCCCGCGCCCTGCTGACCGTTGTCGGGCAGGAGCAGCCGCCGGTGCGCTTCGTCGCCGGCGCCGACGCCATCGAGGGCGTCACGGCCAAGGCCCGCGAACTCCTCGCCCAGGTCGAAGCCTCCCGCGCACTGGGCGGCAACCTCGGCCACGACGACACCAACGCCTGAACCACCCCACACACCGGGCGGACCCACCAGTATCTCCCTGTCCGAAGGGCACCAGACTCCTTTGCCTTCCTTGCCCAACACCACCTCACCCATCCCCCAGACCAGTGACCCGCAGGGTTTCGCGGTCTCCGCGTCGACGGGCTGGAACAGCCGGACCTGGCTGCTTCTGGTCACCTTGTGCGGGGCACTCTTCCTCGACGCCCTCGACATATCCATGGTCGGAGTCGCCCTCCCCTCCATCGGCAGGGACCTGGCCATGGACACGGCCATCCTCCAATGGATCGTCTCCGCGTACGTCCTCGGCTACGGCGGTTTCCTGCTCCTCGGTGGGCGGGTCTCGGACCTCCTGGGTCGCCGCCGGGTGTTCCTCGCGGCGGTCGGCGTCTTCGGTGTCGCCTCGGTCATCAGTGCCCTGTCGACGTTGGACGCGCTGATCATCGCGCTGCGCTTCGTCAAGGGTGTGAGTGCCGGGTTCACCGTGCCGGCCGGCCTGTCGATCATCACCACCACGTTCGCCGAGGGCCCCGCCCGCAACAAGGCGTTCTCGATCTACTCCGCCTGCGGAGCCTCCGGGTTCTCGCTCGGGCTGGTCTTCGGAGGTTTCCTCACCGAGCTCTCGTGGCGTGCCACCCTGCTCTTCCCCGGCCCGGTCGCGCTGCTCCTGCTCGTGATCGGAATGCGGGTCGTGCCGAGGGTGGCCCGGGAGAAGTTCAGCTTCGCGCAGTTCGACCTGCTCGGCGCGCTGAGTTCCACAGTGTCCCTGCTGATCCTGGTGTATGCCGTCGTACAGGCTCCCGAGGTCGGCTGGGCCAGCGCCCAGACACTGGCCCTCTTCGCGATCTCAACCCTGCTCGCGGTGTCGTTCGTCGTCATCGAGCTGCGCCACCCTCACCCGCTCCTCCGCCTGGGCATCCTGCGTTCGGTGCGGCTGGTGCATGCGAACGTCGCCGGCTTCGTGATGTTCGGCGGCTATGCCGCCTTCCAGTTCCTCGCCACGCTCTACGTCCAGGGTTCGCTCGGGTGGAGCCCTATCAGCATGGCGGTGGCCTTCCTGCCGGTCGGGCTGATCGTCGTGATCTCCGCGATCAAGATCGAACGCGTCCTCGACCGGTTCAACACCACGGTCCTGGTGGGGGTGGGCCTGCTGGCGTTCGGTGCGGCTTATCTGTTGTTCCTGCGTACGTCGCCGGGCATGAGCTACTGGAACTTCATGTTCCCGACCATGGTGCTGCTCGGGATCGGATTCGCGGTGTTGTTTCCCGCGGTCAACTCGCAGGCGACCGCAGGCGTTTCGGATGACGAGCAGGGGTTGGCTTCAGGACTGCTCAACACCTTCATCCAGGTCGGTGGGGCCGTGATGATGGCCGTCGTCACCGCCATCATGTCGAGCTCGGGCGGGGCCCGGGCCGGGGAACTGCTCCCCGGCATGGGGACGGCGGTGATCGCCGTGGCCGCGTTGACCGCAGTTGGGCTGCTGATCACCGCTGTCGTCCTGGTCGTGCTGCGGGGCGACACTGCGGCGGGAGGTGGGCCCTCAGCGGGCAGACTCGATCTCGAGGAGAGGGAGCTTGAGCTGACGCGCTGACGCACGAGGAACGGCACATGTGGAACGTCGAGACACCCCTTGACGGTCCGCACGTGCCGTTCCTCGTACTCAGCGAGCAAACTGCCCGCGAGCATGAGATTTCGAGCCTGTTGGCCCCGGTCAAGTCCCTTGATGCCTCTGCTGCCGCGACCCTGGCCCGGCCAAGCCCACAAAGGCCGAGAACGTCATGCTCCGTCTGCGCTCCGAAGAACGCACCGTGCCCGGCCCCCTTTCTCCGCCCCCACAGAAAGCCGCCCGATGACACATCCCAAGGAACTGGTCGTCCTTTACCCCGCGCCCCAGTCCACCGAGCGGACCTTCGCCCCGGTGACCCTGCGTCGACTGCACGAGGAGTTCGAGGTGCTCGACCTCGAAGGCGATCCCGACGCCGAACGGCAGCTGGACCTGGCGCTTCCCCGAGCCTTCGCCGTGGTCGGCCAGCCCGACCTGCCCGCCGAACGCGTCGAGCGTGCCGTGAGCCTGCGGGCCCTGTGCAACGTCGAGGGCAACTTCTTCCCCAACGTTGACTACGCCGCCTGCGCCGACCGCGGTGTCCACGTGCTCGGCTGCGGACCCGCTTACGCACAGGCCGTCGCCGAGTACTCCCTCGGCCTCGCGCTCGACCTGGCCCGGGGCATCACCCGCGAGGACCGCGCCTTCCGGGCCGGCGCCGAGGGGTACACCTTCGCGTCCAACACCGACTCCATCCTGCTGCGCGGCGCCGAGATCGGCCTTATCGGCTTCGGCAACCTCGGGCGCGCGCTGCACGAGCTGCTCGTGCCGTTCCGGGCCACCATCCGTGTCTACGACCCGTGGCTGCCGGAGCGCCACCTGGAGGAGCACGGAGTGATCCCGGCCTCGCTCGACGAGGTACTGGAGACCAGCCAGGTCCTGTTCGTCCTGGCCACGATCACCGAGGAGAGCGAGCGGCTGCTCAGCGAGGCACGGCTGCGCCGACTGCGCCCCGGTGCCCGCCTGGTCCTGGTCAGCCGGGCCGCGGTCGCCGACTTCACGGCCCTGATCGAACTCGTCAGCCAGGGCCACTTCCTCGCGGCACTGGACGTCTGGCCCGAGGAGCCGGTGACGGCCGATCACCCGGCGCGTGCGGTGGAAGGACTCGTGCTGTCCGCGCACCGGGCCGGCGGTATCCCCGCGGCCTTCGAGAAGATCGGGGAGATGGTCCTCGACGACCTCTTGCAGATCAGGGCGGGCCTGCCGCCGGTGCGTATGCAGGTGGCGGCCCGGGAGCTCGTCCACCGCTACCGCAGCCGTCCGGTCACCACCGCGGCGGGTGCGAGGAACGCATGAGTGCCATGCGAGTCGCCGTGGCCGGTGCCGGCTTCATGGCCGTCGTGCATACCCGCGCAGCCCGAGGCGCCGGGGCGCACCTGGTGGCCGCGGTGCACCCGGACGGAGAAAAGGGGCGGTCCGCGGCTGAAGCCTTCGGCGCGGACCGTGGATACCCATCCCTCGACGACGCGCTCGACCACGCGGACGCGAACTGAGCACCGGCGGCACCACACGCACGTAACCGACTCACGGGCAGGCCCGGCCCTCCCCGGAGCGCACCGGCCTGCCCGACCACCTTCGCACCCAAGGACCGCCATGTCCGTCACCCTCCCCGCCCGAGCCCTGCTCTTCGACTGCGACGGCGTCCTGGTCGACTCCGACAAGAGCGTCATCGCCTCCTGGAGCCGCTGGGCCCAGGCCTACGGCCTCGATCCCGACGAAGTAGCCGCCGCCGTCCACGGCCGCCGATCCGCCGACACCGTGCGGCTGTTGATCCCGCCGGCTTTGCGCGCCGAGGCACTTACCGCCATCGACGCCTTCGAACTGGAGGACGCTGCCCAGGTTACGGCGGTCCCCGGAGCCGCCGACCTCCTCGCGTCACTGCCGCAGGGCACGTGGGCGGTGGTCACGTCCGGGACCCGGGCACTGGCCACCGCCCGCCTGAAAGCCTCAGGGCTCCCGGTGCCGTCCGTACTGGTCACCGCGGACGACGTCACGGACGGCAAGCCGCATCCCGAGGGGTATCTCTCCGGCGCCAAGGCGCTGGGCACCCCAATCGAGCACACCGTCGTCCTGGAGGACAGCACGTCCGGCATCGAGGCCGCCCGCCGAGCCGGAGTGGGCGGCGTCGTCGGCGTCGGCGAACGGGCACTGGTGATGGACGCGGACGTCGTGGTCGCCGACCTGCGGTCGCTGCGTTGGTCGGGGGAGGGGCTGCTGGCGGCCGAGAACCACCTGCGACCGGTCACGCCACCCGCCCGGACCCCTCCGGCCGACTCGGCGGCGCAGACCCGATGACGAAACCCGCAGCTTCGCGTCACCGCCCACCCCACGCGCGGGTTAAGCCAACCTGCGGTGGACGCGGAGCGCAGCCGACCCGGACCTGGGTCCGGCCGACGAGACGTCCATCAGGACGTTCGACGACCACCTCTTCCTCGGCGGCTGGTTCCTGATGTTTCCAATGCCGGACTCCCCGGCCCACCACCACCCCTTCCGGGTCCGACGAACGCTGTAGCCGGCCGGGCCACCCTCACCGCCACCACCACGGCGACCAACACCCGCGTCGCGACCGCGCGACGTGCGTCTCGGCGAACACTTTTGCTTCAACCGCGCCAGCCCCGGAGCCCGAGCAGCCGGGCAAGGTCCTCGATCTCATGGCCGCCCTGACCGAGTCCGGCCAGCAGGCCAAGGCCTCCCGCGGCGAGGACGCCGACGTCCACGAGCTGCCGAAGAAGAAGACCGCAAAGAAGCAGCCGGCCATGAAGACGGCGGCGAAGAAGACGACGGCGGCAGCTGGGACTGGACCCGCCGCCCGACGGCCCCTTCCGCCCATGAGGACGACCTGCGCCAGCTCGCCTACCAGTTGATGGACGCCGCCGGCCTGCAGCGTGGCCGCCTGACCGGTCTGATCCTGAAGGGCGACGACCTCCTCGACGCCGACCAGGTGGCCCGGCAGCTGTCCCTCGATGACGCCCACGAGGCCCGCCTTGCCGCGGAAGGCGCCGCCGACCGGATTCGTGACAAGTTCGGCCCGCAGGTCATCGGCCCCGCCGCCGTCTTCCGCCGTGCCCCTAACCCCCACCCCTGACCTGCTCCCGCTGCTCGGGGACCCGTGCTGCTGGACCCGCCAGGATTACGCGGCACACCCCAGGCAATACCGCCCTGGCGGCCCTGCGTCCAGGCCGTCGAAGACGCCCTCAGCCATCGGGGCATCCCGCCGGGCACCGTCGGGCCGGCCACCACGGCCCTGAACGAGGCCTGACGACCTATATGACCCTCGCCTCGGACGTCTCCCGCACGACCTCGGCGCCCGTGGTGGAAAACGAGCTGCTGCCCCGGCGGACGTGCCGGGGCAGCAGTGGGAGCTCAGAGAGCCTGAGCCGCGTGAGCCTGAGGGCGGTTCGGTGCTGGACGGGCGCCGATGCCCCGGTGTGGTCGGTCAGTGCTCGATGGAGGCCATGTTCGCCTCGTCATGGCGGGCGCCGGCCGGCGGGGTGAGGTTGTTGAGCCGCTCGATCTGGTCGGTGCTGAGCTTGATGCCGTCGGCGGCGGTGTTCTCCTCGACGCGGGCGGCGCGCTTGGTGCCTGGGATCGGGGCGACGTCGTCGCCCTGCGCGAGAAGCCAGGCCAGGGCGATCTGGGCCGTCGTGGCGTCGACCTCGGTGGCGATGGCCTGGACCTCGTCGACGATGCGCAGGTTGAGCTTGAGGTTCTCACCAGTGAAGCGCGGGTTGGTCTTGCGCCAGTCGTCGTCGGCGATGTCCTCGGTGGAGCGGAACGTGCCGGTGAGGAAGCCGTGGCCGAGCGGCGAGTAGGGCACCAGGCCGATGCCGAGTTCGCGCAGCAGTGGCAGCAGTTCGGCCTCCACGTCGCGGGTCCACAGGGAGTACTCGGTCTGCAGCGCGGCGACCGGGTGGACGGCGTGGGCGCGGCGGATCGTCTCGACCCCGGCCTCGGACAGGCCGATGTGGCGGACCTTGCCTTCTGCGACCAGCTCGGCCAGGGCGCCGACGGTCTCCTCGATCGGGGTGTCGGGGTCGACCCGGTGCTGGTAGTACAGGTCGATGTAGTCGGTGCCGAGCCGCTTCAGGGAGCCTTCGACGGCGGTGCGGATGTTCGCCGGGCTGCTGTCGAGGACGTAGGCTCCGCCGCCGGAGTGCGAGAACATGCCGAACTTCGTCGCCAGGACGACCTGGTCGCGGCGGCCTCGGAGGGCCTGGCCGACCAGTTCCTCATTGATGAACGGCCCGTAGATCTCGGCCGTGTCGAGATGGGTGACGCCCAGGTCCAGTGCCCGGTGGATGGCGCGGATCGACTCGGCGTCATCGGTGCTCGCACCGGAGTAGAAGGCGGACATCCCCATGGCGCCCAGGCCGATCCGGGAGACGTTCAGCCCACCGAGTGAGACGTGCTGCATCAGATAGCTCCGTTCTTTTGGTTTCCTTATCCAGGCAACCAGCCGTCGACCGCCACCGGGCCCGCGTATGGGGTACTGCTTTTCGGGGGGTCCGCCAGTGCCCCCTTCCGGGACGCCGAGACTGGGGCATGGATCGGGCCGGTGCGGCGGGACAGGGGCAGGCCGGTGCCCTCGTTGGCGTGGGCGATGATCTCGGCGGTGATGGAGATGGCCGTTTCCTGGGGTGTGTGGGCGCCAAGGTCGAGCCCGATCGGGGAGTTGAGGCGGGCGAGGTCTGCCTCCGGTACGCCGGCCTCCCGCAGCAGTTCCAGGCGCTGTTCGTGGGTGCGCCGGGAGCCCATGGCCCCGATGTAGCCGACCGGCAGGCTCAGCGCGAGGCGCAGGAGGGGGATGTCGAACTTGGCGTCGTGGGTGAGGACGCAGATGGCGGTACGGGAGTCCACTTCGGTGGCGGCCAGGTACCGGTGCGGCCAGTCGGTCACGACCTCGTCCGCGTGCGGGAAGCGGGCGCGGGTGGCGAAGACAGGACGGGCGTCGCACACGGTGACTCGGTAGCCCAGAAAACGCCCCGCCTCGCTCAGCGCGTCGGCGAAGTCGACGGCACCGAAGATCAGCATGCGGGGAGGCCGGGCACTGGTGTGGACGAGAACCGACAGCCGCTCGGGGCAGGTGTCGGCGTCTCCTCCGACCTCGATCCGGCCGGTGCGGCCGGCCCGCAGCAGCGCACGTGCCTGCGCCGCGACGACCTCGTCCTCGCGTTGCCCGCCCAGGGTTCCGTCGTACGGGCCCTCGGCAGGCACGTGAAGGGTACCGCCGAGGAGTTCTTCCGGGCCGTCCACGATCTGGGCCACCGCGGCGGGCCGGCCCGCCACCATCTCGGTGAGGGCTGAGGTGAGATGGGGCTGCACCGCGGGATCCACCCGCTGTACCAGGATCTCGATTTCGCCACCGCAGGTCAGGCCCACGTCGAAGGCGTCGGAATCCGAGTAGCCGAAGCGCGTCAGTACCGGAGCACCGCCGGATTCGAGTGTCTGCCGGCACAGTTCGTAGACCGCTGCCTCTACGCAGCCGCCGGAGACGCTGCCGATCACGTCGCCGTCGGCGCTCACGGCGAGCGCGGTGCCGGGTGGCAGGGGTGCGCTGCCGCTGACGTCGACGACGGTGGCGAGGGCGAAGGGACGGGCTTCCCCGCACCAGGCGTACAGCGTTTCCGCGATGTTCAGCATGGACGGGTCTTCCTCGAGGACGTGGTGAACGGGCCGCCGCCGCACCGCCGGGGGAACGGAGTTCGCGGCGGCGGCCCTGGTGTGCCCTGCGTGGCGGGGCGGCCCGCAGGGCGGTCGTGGCGGGCCCGGTTGCTCAGAGCAGGGCTTCGGCCGTGATGGGCAGGGTGCGGATGCGGCGTCCGGTGGCGTGGAAGACCGCGTTGGCGAGGGAGGCGGCCACCCCGAGCTGGACGACTTCGCCGATGCCCTTGACGCCGATGGGGTCGGCCTCGTGGTCCTCCCCGTCGAGGTAGATGGCCTTGAGGTCGGGGATGTCGGCGTTGACGGGGACGAGGTAGTTGGCCAGGTCGGCGTTCACGATCCGGCCGTCGCGCTGGTCCATGACCATGTGCTCAAGGAGGGCCTGCCCGATGCCGCCGACCATGCCGCCCAGGGCCTGGCTGTCGGCGAGCTTGGGGCTGATGACGCGGCCCACGTCGTACACGCCGAGCATCCGCCGCACCCGGACGAGACCGAGGCGGGCGTCGACGGCGACCTCGGCGAACACCGCGCCGTAGGAGTGCACCGAGGCCCGGTGGGACTCTTCGGGAGTGTAGGAGCCGAGCACCTCGAGGTGGGTGCGGTTGTTGCGGGCCAGCAGCCGCTGGTAGGTCTCCCCGCGCGCGGGATTGTCCTTCACGTACAGCCGGCCGCCGCGTACGACGACGGTGTCGGTGTCGGCGCCGTACAGCGGCGAGTCCTCGTCCTCGACGGCGAGTTGGATCGCCTGTTTGCGCAGCTTGTCGCAGCCGTCCTGGACGGCTGAGCCCACGTTGGCCATGGTCATGGAGCCGCCGTGCGGCGGGGTCACCGGCATACGGGAGTCGCCGAGCCGGAAGGTCACGTTGCGCATGGTCAGACCGAGGGCGTCGGCGGCGAGCTGGGTCTGGGAGGTGTAGGTGCCCGGGCCCATGTCGCTGGTCGCGGCCTCGACCAGGGCCGTGCCGTCGGCGTCGAGCCGGACCGACGCCTGGGCCGCCCAGTAGAGGTGATGGTAGACGCCGGCGGCCATGCCGGTGCCGATCAGCCAGTCCCCGTCGCGGGTCGAGCGGGGCTTGGGGTTGCGGCGGTCCCAGCCGAACTCGCGGGCGCCGGTGGTGTAGCACTCGCGCAGCCGCCGGGTGGAGAACGGCAGTCCGCTCGACTCGTCCTCGGCCGGCTCGTTGCGCCTGCGCAGCTCGATCGGGTCGATGCCGAGTTCGTGGGCGAGTTCGTCCATCGCCGACTCGACGGCGAAGGAGCCGGTGGCGTAGCCGGGCCCGCGCATCCAGCACGGCGTGTTCACGTCGAGCGACACCGTCCGGTATTCCTGGCGGACGTTGGGGGTGCTGTAGAACATGTTGCCGGGGGCCAGGACGCCCTCTTCCACGAAGTTCTCGTACGTCGAGGTCTCGGCCGTGAGGTCGTTGACCATGGCGGTCAGGCGCCCGCGCCGGTCACTGCCCAGGCCCAGCCGGAACTCGTACGTGGGCCGGTAACCGACCCCGAAGTAGAGCTGCTTGCGCGAAAGCACGAGTTTGACCGGGCGGCCCGTCTCACGGGCGGCGACGGCCGCGATCGTGACGTGCGGCCAGGAGCGGATCGCGCCGCCGAACCCGCCGCCGACGAACGGCGAGATGACCCGGATCGACTCCTGCGGGATACCGAACACGGCGGCCAGCTCGACCTGCGTGCCCGGCACCCACTGGGTCTTGTCCCACAGTGTCAGCTTGTCCCCGTCCCAGCGGGCGATGGTGGCGTGCGGCTCCATCGGGTTGTGGTGGTTGCGGCCCAGATGGTACGTGACATCCAGCTGTACGGCGGCGGAGGCGAGCGCCTTGTCCGCGTCACCGCGCGCGTAGGTGATGGGCTTCCAGTCCGGGCGGTCGGCCGGGTCGGCCATGTCGGTCGACGGCTGCCGGGCGTCGTAGGAGACCTTCACCAGGCTCGCCGCGTGCTGCGCCGTCTCCAGCGTGGCGGCGACGACGACGGCGACCGGCTGCCCGTGGAAGAGGACCTGGTCGTCCTGGAAGACGTGCAGTCGATCGCCCTCCAGCGGGTCGATCGAGGCGGGGTTGTCGCGGTAGGCCAGCTTGGGTGCGTTGAGGTGGCTGATCACCTTCAGGACGCCGGGCTGGGCGAGGGCGGCGCGGGTGTCGATGCCGGTGATCCGGCCGCGGGCGACGCTGCTGTCGACGACGACGGCATGGACCACGCCCTTGATGTCGTGCTCGGCGGCGTACGTCGCCTTCCCGGTCACCTTCAGCCGGCCGTCCACACGGGAGAGCGGCGCGCCGACTGCTGCCTGCGGCTGGGGGCTCACTTGGTACCTCCTACGACGCGCAGCTGGCGTTCGACGGTCCGTTTCAGCAACTCGACCTTGAAGCGGTTGTGCTCCAGGGGGCGGGCCCCCTCGGCGGCGCGTTCGGCCGCCGCGGCCCACAGGCTTTCCGACGGTCGTTCGCCGATGAGGTGACGCTCGACGGCGGGCAGCTTCCACGGCACGGTGCCGACGCCTCCGGCGGCGACCATCGCCTCCTGGATCCGCCCGCCGCGTACGTGCAGGGCGACGGCCGCGGAGGTCAGGGCGAACTCGTACGACTGCCGGTCGCGGACCTTCAGATAGCCGGACTTGAGGGGACGGGGGTGGGCCGGGATCTCCACGGCGGTGATCAACTCACCGGGGCGGAGGGCCTGTTCGCGGTTGGGTGTGCTGCCGGGCCGGAGCAGGAAGTCGGCGAAGGGGACGCTGCGTTCCCCGGCCGGGCCGAGCAGGTGGACGGTCGCCTCCAGCGCGGCGAAGGCGACGGCCACGTCCGAGGGGTGGGTGGCCACGCAGTCCGCGGACGTGCCCAGGATCGCGTGCGTACGGTTGAAGCCTTCCAGTGCCGCACAGCCGGAGCCCGGCTCGCGCTTGTTGCAGTTCGCGGTGACGTCCCGGAAGTACGTGCACCGGGTGCGCTGCATGATGTTGCCGCCGATGGTGGCCATGTTCCGCAACTGGGCCGACGCGCTCAGCTCCAGCGCCTGCGAGATCACGGGGTAGAGAGTGCGCACCTTGGGATGGGCGGCGGCCTCGGCCATCCGCACCAGGGCGCCGATGCGCAGGCCGCCGCGCTCGGTGACGGTGACCTCCCGCAGGGGCAGAGCCGTGATGTCGACCAGGGTTCTGGGGCGTTCGACGGTCTCGCGCATGAGGTCGACCAGGGTGGTACCGCCGGCGATGTACCGCCCGCCGCGCCGGCCCGCGTCCAGGGCCTCGCGGGTGCTGTCCGCCGTGGTGTAGGAGAAGGGGTACATGGCACTCACTTCCCGTGCGCGGTCTGCTCGACCGCGCGCACGATCTTGACGTAACAGCCGCAGCGGCAGATGTTGCCGCTCATCCACTCCCGGATCTCGTCCTTGGAGCCGGTGTGGCCCTCCTGGATGCAGCCGACGCCGGACATGATCTGGCCGGGGGTGCAGTAGCCGCACTGGAAGGCGTCCTGTTCGATGAACGCCTGCTGCAGCGGGTGCAGTTCGTCGCCGTCGGCCAGGCCCTCGATGGTGGTGACCTCGGCGCCCTCCAGCCGTATCGCCAGCGTCAGACAGGAGTTGACCTGCCGTCCGTCGACCAGGACCGTGCAGGCCCCGCAAGCACCGGCGTTGCAGCCCTTCTTGCTGCCGGTGAGGTCCAGATGCTCTCGCAGCAGATCCAGCAGCGAGGTCCGGTTGTCGACGGTGACGGTGTGCCGCTCGCCGTTGACGGTCAGGGAGACACGGCCGCTGGGCGGCGCGTCAGCGGCGGCCGCCTCCTCGGCGCCCAGGCCGAACGGTCCCGCGACCAGGCCGCCCGCCACTACAGCACCACCGACAGCGGCGGTCGTGGCGACAAACGTGCGTCGGGACGGTTCCGACGGGGGCGTGGCCGGCGGAGGAACAGGTGAATCAGTGACTTCAGTAGACATGCGTACGCTTTCTACTCGGTGGAAGGTCAACGGCCTTGCTCATCGGCGCACTTGCAGGAGGACGGGCGTCGTCTCCAAGGCGTGGCCACCGGCTGGTCTGCCCGTCGCCCGGCGATGACGGATGCTGCGTCTGCGCATGAGGGCATGCGTCGGCAGGTCAGCTGCACCCATCAGGCGCGCGACCGTCGTTGCCGCTCTGCTCCGGATGCGATCCGGCGCTTGCGTCGCGGGTGTCAGCCGGCGGGGTTGTGTGTCTGTCCGGTGGTGTGGGGGCTGGTGGTGTGCGTGGTGGTCCAGCTGGCGAGGATGTTGAGGGCCTCGGCGGAGGGAGAGGCGGGTTCGGGGGTGTAGATGACGAGGGATTGTTCGGGGTCGCCCTCGACGGCCAGGACTGCGAATTCGAGGGTGAGATCGCCGACGAGCGGGTGGTGCAGGCGTTTGATGCCGGTGGTATGGGCGCGGACGTCGTGGTCGGCCCACATGCTGCGGAAGGTGTCGCTGTGCAGGGACAACTCGCCGATCAGCTCGGTGAGTTGGGCGTCATCGGGGTGGCGGCCGGCGTACAGGCGGAGCCTGGCCACGCACGTCTCGGCCACCTGGTCCCAGTCGGTGTACAGCCTGAAGGCGGCGTCGTCGAGGAAGACGTAGCGGGCGAAGTTGCGCTCGCGGTGGGGCCGGGCTTCGAAGTCCGTGTAGAGGGCGCAGGCGAGCTTGTTGGCGGCCAGGACGTCCAGGCGTCGCCCCTCGATCACCGCGGGGACGCTGAGTGAGTCCAGGGCGCGGTAGAGGACCGGGTGGACCCTTTGGGGGGCGAGGGGGCGCTTGCGGCGGGCCCGGGCGGTGGGCTTGGGCTGGGCGAGGGTGAAGAGATGGGCGCGTTCGGTGTCGTCGAGGTGCAGGGCGCGGGCGACGGCGTCCAGGACGGTTTCGGAGACGCCCTGGGTGCGGCCGCGTTCGAGGCGGACGTAGTAGTCGACGCTGACTCCGGCGAGCTGGGCGACTTCCTCGCGGCGCAGCCCCGGCACGCGGCGGGGCCCCGGGTGTGGGGCGAGGCCGGCCTGCTCGGGGGTGATCCGGGCCCGGCGGGTGCGCAGGAACTCACGGATCTCGCTGCTGCGGTCCATGGGACCACCGTAGGACGGCGTTGTGCCCGCCGGGGCCTTGTAAGGGGTACTGGCAGACCCCCCGAAGAGCGGGGCCCGTACGGCGGCGCACGTGGGAACTGCGGGTGGTCGCCTGGACGGCGGGTACTTACCGCGCCCCCATGTCGGCGCTATCGAGGTCGCCGGTGCAAAGCCAAGGGAATTCATCGCGCAGCCGATCCGGCCTTGCGGAGTGCGCAGTGATGAGTGCGGCGCCCTGGTCGATGCCAGTTGCTCACCGTCAACGGTCGGCTCGCGCTGACCGGTCAGGGCATACGCGGAGGGCGAGTACAGCGGCGGCAGCGGGATCCACCGAAGTGGCGGTCACCCTCGCCGAAGGCATGATCATCGACGCCACCGTCACGGTAGCGACATCGAGGTCCTGGCTGGGACGGTTCACGAGCTGGTGTGCCCGGACGGCGTATCCGCCGGTGAGGACAAGCGGATAGGGCCCACGAGTGGGAGTCACTGCTCTTCCAGGTACTGGCAGTACCTCGCAGGCCGGCTCGGACGGACCTAACGTGAAGGTCTCGGCACGACACACAGGACGATCAAAAGGAGGTCGCAGTGCCCCCGGCTCCGGCATCCACACCAGCCCGTCGGCTGAGCCGCACCGTCTGTCCGGCGCCGCCCTCCCGCTTCGGCGACGTCCTGCGCGACGGCGCACGGGCCCGGCTCGGGGCGAGCACGCTCCACACCGATCCGCGCCCGCCGCTGTCCGCCGTAGGCGCGGCCGACGACAACACCAGGATCTGCGCATGGCCGACAGCACCAAGAAGGACCTCGCCGCCGAAGTGCGCGAGTTCCTGAGTACCCGACGGGCGCGGCTCACCCCGCAGCAGGCCGGGATCCCGGTCTACGGCGGAAAGCGACGCGTGGCGGGGCTGCGTCGCGAGGAGGTCGCCCTGCTCGCGGGAATGAGTGTGGACTACTACGTCCGGCTCGAGCGCGGGAACCTCAGCGGTGCCTCGGACTCGGTGCTCGAAGCCCTCGCGCACGCACTGCAACTCGACGAGGCCGAGCGCACCCACCTCTACGACCTGGCCCGGGCGGCGGCACCGTCGGGCCGACGCCCCACGGCGACCGCCTCCCGGGTGCGGCCGACGATCCTGCGCCTGCTCGACTCCATGGCCGATGTGCCGGCCTACGTACGCAACGCCCGCTTCGACATCCTGGCCGCCAACACCCTGGGGCGGGCAATGTACGCGCCGGTCTACGACTCACCGCTGTTCGCGCAACGCGGGCCGGTCAACAGCGCCCGCTTCATGTTCCTGGACCCCGCGAGCAGGGAATTCTGGGCCGACTGGGACAAGGGGGCCGACGACGCGGTCGCCTTCCTGCGCACCGAGACCGGCCGCGCACCGCACGACAAGGCGCTGACCGACCTGGTCGGGGAGTTGACCACCAGGAGCGACGACTTCGCACGCCGCTGGGCCCGCCACGACGTGAAGTTCCACCGCTCGGGCGTGAAGAACCTGCACCATCCGCTGGTCGGCGATCTCGCCCTGCCCTACGAGGCGATGGACCTGCCGTCCGACCCTGGACTCCGCCTCAACTTCTACACACCCGAACCGGACTCCCGGGAGCGGGAGGCTCTCGGCCTCCTCGCCAGCTGGGCGGGCACCGGCACCGTAGTGCCCTCCCGGAACGACTGACCACCCTCGATCGAGGAGAACCACTTCATGCAGTACCGACCGCTCGGCCGCACAGGCGTCCAGGTCAGCCCGCTCTGCCTGGGCGCGATGATGTTCGGCCCCTGGGGCAACGAGGACGAAGCCGACTCGATCCGGATCATTCACCGCGCCCTCGACGCGGGTATCAACTTCGTCGACACCGCTGACGTGTACTCCGCCGGCGTCTCCGAAGAGATCGTCGGCAAGGCGCTCAAGGACCGACGCGAGGACGTCTTCCTGGCGACCAAGTTCTTCATGCCGATGGACCAGGACGACCCCAACCAGCGAGGCGGCTCACGGCGCTGGATCATCCGCGAGGTCGAGAACTCCCTGCGGCGGCTCGGCACCGACCACATCGACCTCTACCAGGTACACCGACCCAGCCAGGACACGGACGTGGCAGAGACCCTCGGCGCCCTCTCCGACCTGGTGCATCAGGGCAAGATCCGCTACATCGGCTCCTCGTCCTACTCCGGCTCCCAGATCGTCGAGGCCCAGTGGACCTCGCGGGAGCGGCACCTGGAGCGGTTCGTGACCGAGCAGCCGCCGTACTCGATCCTGGTCCGGGGCATCGAGGAGGACGTGCTCCCCACCGTGCGCCGTCACGGCATGGGCACGCTCACCTACAGTCCGCTCTCCGGCGGGTGGCTCTCCGGCCGCTACCGCAAGAACGCCTCCGAGGGCCCAGCCTCCGCGGCGCGCCCTCAGGCCCGGTTCGACATGAGCACCCCCGCCAACCAGCGCAAGCTCGACGCCGTCGAACAGCTCGCCGTCCTGGCGGAGAAGGCCGGTCTCACCCTGATCGAGCTGGCCGTCGCCTTCGTCATCAACCACCCCGGCGTCACCTCGGCGATCATCGGCCCGCGCACCATGGAGCAGCTGGAGGCGTTCCTGCCCGCCGCCGACATCACGCTGTCTTCCGACGTGCTCGACGCCATCGACGAGATCGTCGCCCCCGGAGTCACGGTCAACCCCGTCGACAACAGCTACGGAGACTTCGAGCTGCGGGCTGACCAGCGGCGGCGCTGACGTGACCCGGCTCGGCCGGTCATGGTCGATCGAGTCGGGTCACCGTGACGGCATACCGGCGGAGTGATCGGCCCCGGGGCTGTGCCCCGCTCGACCGCCCACTCCCCTGACAGAGCTTTGTCTCCCTGGCCCTGCACGCGCGGCGGGCAGGGGCGGCGCCTCGCAGTAGGTCGGCATGCGGCGTCACCGCTGCCCGGCGTGACGCTCATTTGACGCTCTGCGCGTCTAATCGCTCCCGAGAGAGTCAAAAAATCCGCTCTGACCTGCGAGTTTATCGAACCCTACTGGGGTGACGTGTTTCCGATGACGGCGCACGTGGAGTGTGTGGCTATTTTGGAGCCCGCGGTAAAGGGGCTCTGACCTGCACTTTCTTCTGATTTCGCAGGTGCATCCAGGTATGCTCGACCTGTTTCCCGAAGTGCATGACGTGGAGGGTGCAGCATGCCGGAGGAGCGCCCCTGACCTGGGACTTCTGTCAGTGAAGGGAAGACGGGCGCGTGTCGCTCCCGGGTCTGCGCAGGGTCCTCGCAAGGCAGGCCTGACGCTCATGTGACGCTCGGTCTGATAGTGCGTCAGCTTGCGCATGAGGCCAGGGAGCGGTTCGTGTGTCGGGCCGCACGGAGCGCCGGCCGCCCCGTGGCCCCTTCGTCAGATGAAACTACCGCTGCGAGGCGTGCCGGCGAGTTTGGTGATCGCCGGCGTCACCGACGTGTACGACGCGAAGCTGGAGATGTGGCCACCGTCAAAGCCGCCGCCTGACCCCCGCCCCTGCTCGTTCCGGTGCTCGGCTCGACGTCATCGCCCAGGGCCTGACCCGCCGTGCCGGCCCGCCAGACGGGTCGTCCCAGAAGTCGGTGGCGTCCTGGCACAGCGGACGCAGCCTACGTACGCCGTGCAGGGCGAGGCAGTGGGGAACGGCGAGGGGCGGGCCATGGTTTTTTCGTCGGTCGGCACGGGTGCCATGATCACGCGGCCGGGAGAAGGACATGTTCGCCCTGCGTGGTGTCGTAGTGTCGTGGGCGACGGTCGGCCGCCGGAGCCGGCCCAGGACGGTGTAAGGCAGGAGCCGAGTCATGCCGGGTCTCCCCGCGGCGTCGCCGGATGAGCCGCGGCTGAGGCACATGCCGTCGGCCGGTGAAGAGGCGGCGCGGATGGCGGCGGTGCGCCGCTACAACATCCTTGACACTCCGCCGGACGGAGCGTTCGACCGGGTCGCGGCGATGGCCGCCCGCCTGTTCGACGTGCCGGTGGCCACCGTGACGATCGTGGATGCCGACCGGATCTGGTTCAAGGCCGCCCACGGCCTGGAGGGGGTCACCCAGATCGGGCGGGATCCGGGACTGTGTGCCTCGGCGATCCTGCGCGATGACGCCCTCGTCATCCCCGACACGCTGACCGACCCGGTCGCCCGCTCCAATCCGCTGGTGACCGGCCCGCTCGGAGTGCGGTTCTACGCCGCGGCGCCGATCATCACCTCCGACGGTCACCGGCTGGGCACGGTCAACGTCCTGGACACAAAGCCGCGGGTGATCACCGAGGACGACACCGCGAACCTGGCCGACCTGGCCGCGATGGTCGTCGACGCCATGGAACTGCGGCTGTCGGGCCTGCGGCTGCTGCGCGAAGAGCAAGAACGCCGCAAGACGCAGGAGGAGGCCCGTGAGCGGGCCGAACGGGACAGGGAGGCGATCGCGGCATTCGCCTCCACCCTGCAGCGGACCCTGCTGCCCCCGTCACTGCCCGCCATCCCCGGTCTGGAGCTGGCCTGCCACTACCAGACCGCCTCACCGCGTGATGTCGGCGGAGACTTCTACGACGTCTTCCCCCTCGGCGCCGACCGGTGGGCGTTCTTCCTGGGGGACGTGTGCGGCAAGGGAGCCGAAGCCGCCGCCGTCACCTCACTGACCCGCTACACCCTGCGCGAGGCCGCCCAGCACCACGACGACCCCACCGACGTCCTGTACGCGCTCAACAGCGCCCTGCTGCTCGACCCGTCGATGGGCAGCCGCTACTGCACCTGCGTCTTCGGCACCCTCCACCCCGCCCCGGGCGGCGGCTTCACCATCACCTTCGCCACGGGAGGCCATCCCCCGGTCTTCCACCTCCAGCCCGATGGAGACGCGTCCATGGCAGTGGACGGCGTACGCCCCGCGATCGGCATGCTCGTGGGCGCCCTGGAAGAGGCCCGGTTCGCCTCCCACACCCTCCACCTGGCCCCCGGACACGGCCTGCTGCTGTACACCGACGGGCTCACCGAGGCGCGCACAACGGACGGGAACATGCTCGGTGAAGACGGCGTCGCCGCCTTCCTCGCCAGGCGCGGCACCGCGCAGGCCGGCCGTCTGGTGGCAGACACAGTCAACCTGCTCGCCGCACTTCCCGACGGCGCAGATGACGACATCGCCCTGCTCGCCCTGTCCGTACCCCACCAGCCGGTCCCCGAGCAGCCCACCGCCATGGCTCCCACCCTGGCCGCCGCCTCGTTCGATGGCGCCGACCGCGCCGGCCAGGAGCGCCCCCGGTGACCGACAACCTCACCCTGACCACCACCCACGCCGACGGCCACCTCGCGCTGGTCTGCGTCAGCGGGGAAATCGACACCACATCCGCGCCCCTGCTGCGGACCGACGGCCTGCGGCTCATCAGCCAAGGGCACCCCCACCTGATCCTGGACCTGGCCCGGGTGACCTTCTGCGACTCCTCCGGCTTCAACGCCCTGATCAACATCCTGCGCTGCGCACGGGCCGCGAACGGCTCCCTGACACTGGCTGCGGTCCCCGACCGCCTGTCGAGGATGCTCGACCTCACCGGCGTCAGCGCCCTCATGCCCGCCTACAGCACCGTCGACGCGGCCATGCGCGCGCGCCTGGACACCGCACCGGAGCCTTTGTGACGCCCATGGTGCCGGCGGAGTTTCCCGTAAGGGGGTGGCGCCCCCATCCGGTCAGGTGCCCAGAGCCTGGCGCAGGGATCGGATTGTGGGCAGCGGCTCGGACCCCTTCGTCCGTGGCCGCTGCACCACCTCGACGTCGATGCCCAGTGCGGCACCATGGTTGAAGATGCTGTTCTGGTAAGGCAGGTACTCCCACGGGAGGCCGGTGCGGTTGACGTAGAGGCTCGCGTTGACGATCTCTCGCAAGTCGTGCACCCGTGCCGCTGTGCCCGGCCCGGTGCGTCTCGCCCGCCAGACGGTGAAGACTGGTTCGATCAGAGCCCAGCGGGGGCGTCGGACACGTCACTTCGGTACGGACGACGAACACTCACGCCTCAGCAACGACCGCCGACGCCACCAGTCACAAAACATCCCAGAACCCCAACCACCCAGATCGGATGGCCTCTTACGGCGGGCGGACCGACAACATAGAGCGAGCAAAGTGAGGCGCGGCCATACGCCGTCCCGCGTAAGGGTTCATGCCCCTGTAGGCGCCACGCTGATGGCTGCCGTCCACGATCTCACACACGCTGCACCTCACCAGGCGGCGACCAGCCGGCCCGGGGTTGCCGCGATGAGCGAAAACAGAAAGAGAAACATAAACACCTCCCGGACCGCCGACTGGCGGCCCGGGAGAGTTGCCGACGCTGTCTCAGCCCTCCGGCGGCGGAGCAGTGCTGTCGCGGACCACGAGCCGCGTGGCGATCTCGAGGCCGAGCTGCGGAACCTTCTCACCACGGCCGAGAGCCAGCGCCAACTCCGTTGCCGCGACCGCCATTTCGGTCAGCGGCTGGCGCACCGTGGTCAGCGGGGGTTCCACCCAGGCCGCGACCGGTACGTCGTCGAAGCCGACCACGCTCAGGTCCTGCGGGACGCGCAGGCCCGCCTCCCGAGCGGCACGGTAGACGCCGAGCGCCTGCATGTCGTTCGTGGTGAAGATCGCGGTGGGCCGATCCGGCCGGGCGAGCAGGGCCTTCGCCGTGGCGTGAGCGTCCTCGCGGCTGAGCTGGGTGCGGACCATCAGATCCGGGTCCACCGGGAACCTGGCCGCTTCGAGCGCGGAGCGGTAGCCCGCCGCCCGGGCCTGGCAGAACGAATGGTCGGGGCCGGTGAGCATGGCGATGCGCCGATGTCCGAGGCCGATGAGATGGCGTGTCGCAGACTGGCCGCCCTTGAAGTTGGTCGTCCCGACGTAGGGGACTCCGTCGGGGAGCTCGTACATCGGGTCGAAGGCGACGTAGGAGATGTTCTTCGTTTTCAGCCGTTCGAGTTCCGCCTCCGAGAGCTGGGCCACCAGCAGGACGCACTGGGGGCGCCGCCCCATGGCGTCGTCGACGGAGGTGTCGAAATCGTGCTGCCCGAAGGTGGAGACCAGGACGCCGACCCGGTTCCTGGCGGCCACCTCCTCCACGCCCTTCAGGATCTCCACCGACCACATGCTGTCCAGCTCACGGAAGATCAGCTCCACGGTCTTCTGGCGATTGCCCGGCGGCTTGCGGTATCCGTGCTTGTTGATCAGCTTCTCGACGCGGGCCCGGGTTTCTTCGGACACACCGGAGCGGCCATTGAGCACTTTCGACACGGTGGGGACCGAGACGCCCGCCGACTCCGCGATGTGCGCGATGGTCACCGACGCCGGCGCCTCGTCCTGCGTGCTTTTCCCGCCCTTCACCGACGTCCTCTCGTCCCTGTCCGCCACGACTGCCTTTCCTCGTTCCCGGTGAGTGCGCCCACCCCGTTCGCACCGTTGGTGAGGCGCCATTCTGGCACCAGCGTGCGAGCGCCGGGTGGCGAGGACGGTCACCGGCACCGGCGTGCGGAGGGCGCGCGTGGCTGGTGTCATCGGTCCTCCGTCGGGGGTGCCGGCTCGGCGGCGAAGACGCGCACGTCCCACGGGCCGAGCGCCACGGACGCACCGGTCGCGACAGCGCCGTCCTCCAGGGCGTCGGTCAGGTCCACCGGAGCCTTGGCGGTGGCCGGATGCCAGCTCCAGTTGTGGATCACGTGGACGCGGCGGCCGTCGGGAGCGGTGCCGGTCGCGACGGTGACCGAGTCCGGCAGGTCCTGCCAGCCGCCGGCCGGGGCCGGGGCCAGCCAGACGGCGAGCGCGCGGGCCAGATCGCGCCCCGGCACGGTGCCGACGCAGGTGACGCGGCCCGCGCCGTGGCGCCGGGTGGTGACGGCGGGCCAGCGCCCGAAGTGCGGGTGATCGTACTCGGCGAGGACCTCGGCATCGTCCACGGCGAGCCCCTCCACCCAGCGGGTGGCCACGGCCCCGGCCGGGAGCCGGAGGGGACTGCCCTGCGCGGCCCGCAGCGGCAGGTCCGCGTGCAGGTTGCTGAACTCGTCGTAGCGCACGCCCGCCGCCTCCACCAGCCGCGCCGGTGTCACCTCGTGGCGTGCCCGCGCCTCGTGGTCGCCGTAACCGGTGCGCGGTCCGAGGACGAGATGGCCGCCCGCATCGGCGTACGCAGCGAGCCAGTCGAGCATGCCGTCGTCCGCCACGTACAGCCCCGTCGCGATGAGCACGGGATGCCGTTCGGCCACCCATTCCGGCGCCATCCCCGCGTTTTGATTGCTCGGGTCGTGCAACTGGCGAGCGTGCAGAATCCGTACCTGGCGCCCCGCCTCGAACGCGCCCCGGTGGAAGGGCTCGAAGAGTCCCTCGTACGAGCCCCCGTCCGGACCGCCGTCGGGGTCGGCCAGCGGCGGGTGTTTGCGCATCAGCCACTTGCTCGGCGCCGAGTACACCATCGCAATGTCGGCGTCCGGCGTGAGCCCGGCGACGAGATCCCCGGCGCGCTCGAAATCCGCACCAAGGCGGGCCAGTTCACGGAAGACGCGGCCCGGACGGCCACTGTGCGGCAGGATGCCACCCCAGAACGTCTCGGCGCCGAAGTGCAGCGTGTGCCAATGCCAGTACTCGATCATGCGGGCGCCGCGCGCGACCAGCGCCCACGCGGCCTGCCGCCACTGCCCGTCGAAGGCGGGGCGGTTGTCCGAGGTGCCGCCGATCGCCTGCGCGTTGGTTTCGGTGATCAGGAACGGCTCCTGGCGCGACGAGTAGATCCGGTCGGCGCTCAGGTGCACCGCCCACGCCCCGTAGGCCATCCATTGCCGCGGCAGCTTCTCGCGCGGCGGCTCGGGCATCGTGAGGCTGTCCTGCATGTCGTAGTACGGGTTGCCCGCGGTGACGTCCAGGGCGTCGGTCATCTCGTCGTCCTCAAGCGCCGGAGAGCCGTAGGCGAGGCACGTGGTGACGAACTGCTCGGGACGCGCGTACTCGCGCACGATCTCGGCCTGCCAAGCGATGAACTCGGTGGTCTGCCGCGCCTGGAACGCCTGCCAGGCCAGGTCGTACTGCGGCTGCGCGTTGCCCTCCGGCGTCCACAGGTCGGCCCACGTGGCCAGCCGGTGCGACCAGTACACCAGGCCCCACTCGCGGTTGAGAGCTTCCACATCGCCGTAGCGCTGCCGCAGGTCGTCCACGAACCGCTGGAAGACCCCGTGATTGTGCGGCAGACGCGCGCCCGGCTCGTTGTCGACCTGGAAGCCGATGACCGCGGGGTGGGAGGCGTATCGCGCCACGATCGCGCGGATCACCCGCTCCGCGTGGAACCGGAACGCCGGATGCGTGATGTCGACCTCCTGACGGGCGCCCCAGCCGGCCGGCTTGCCGGTGGCGTCCTCGGCGGCGATCTCCGGGTACTGGCGGGCCAGCCACGGCGGCACGGCGTACGTCGGGGTGCCGAGGACCACCGAGATGCCGCGTTCGTGGGCGCCGTCGAGGACCGGCTGCAGCCAGTCGAGCTCGAACCGTCCGCTCGTAGGCTCCCAGGTGGACCACACCGACTCGCCGACCCGGATGACGGTGAACTTGGCCTCGGCCATCAGGTCGAGGTCGGTCTTCAGACGCTCGTACGGCTGGTACTCGTGGTAGTAAGCGGCGCCGAACAGGACGCGCGGGGGCAGTGTGGCCATGGGAATTCCTCATGAACGGGCCCCGGCTGTCGGGAGCGGAACGTGCAACCCGGCAGCCGGGACGATTCGGGGGAGCGTGGATCAGGCGGTCGAACCGGTCACCGCGGTACCGGACTTGGTCACCTGGTAGGTGACCTTGGCGCCGCTGTAGAAGTAGAACGTCAGCGTCACCGGGGCGTCGTCACGCAGCGAGGTGAGGAACTTCTCGGTGAGGGTGATGGTGTTGCCCTTGTGGTCGGGGGTGAAGCTGATGTTGAACTCCTGGAACGCCGTCCAGTCGGCGGGCCCCGCGTTGGTGCCGTCGCCGTACTTGGCCTCCATGGTGGCGAGCTGGTCCCCGCGGAACCGGGTGGGGATCGTGAGCGCGGAGGTGGTTCCCTTCGCGCCCGACTGCTGCGGGGCGTCGTACGTCGTCACATGGATCTTCCATGCCTGGCCCCGCGAGAACCGGGCCTGGAGCGTGGCGTTGTCACCGTACGAGCGGTCGCCGACCAGCCGGGTCAGTGCCGCCGCCTTCAGGGTGAGCTTGTCACCGGAGACCGTGTAGTCCGAGCCCGCGGCAAGCCGCTGATTTCCGTGCCAAAGGCCCTGGAACGCAAGGCCGTTGCGGTTCAGCGTGAGCGACTGGTCCGTGATCCGCCCGGACTTGGGGACGAAGAGACGGTCGAAGGACGTCGAACCCGAGCGGGTGGTCCAGCTCGACTTGATCAGGTCGAAGAGCTCCTGGTCCCGCCACTGGAAGCTCTCGCGGTTCAGATAGGCGAAGGGGTCCCACAGGGCGGTGGTCACTCCGGCCCGGCGTGCCGCGTATCCGAAGTGCTCGAAGTACTTCAGGGCCTCGCCCCGCTCGACACGGGAGGGGTGATGGTGGTCCGGCCAGCTGAGCAGCCCGTACTCGCCGAGATAGACCGGGATGCCGCGCGCGACGAAGGTGTCATGCATGCGTGTGAAGGCACCGTCCAGGTCCTTCCGGGCAGCCTCGTCGTAGTGGGTGCCGCCCGCCATGTTCACGCTGAACGGGTACCAGCTGTAGTAGTGCACCGTGGCGATCAGATGGGGGTCGTTCAGGGACCTGATCGTGTTGTGGAGCGTGTCCATGAGCGGTTGGTCGGGTTTGCAGTAGATCGTGGGCAGCACGAGCATGCGGTTGGTGTTCTGCCCGCCCGAGTCGCGGACGATCTTGTGGAACGACGTGTTCAGCTCGTTCAGGAACGTGTCCTTCTGCTCGGCCGTGGCGTTCTCGAACTCGGGCTCGTTGATGCTCTCGAAGAGCAGAGTGCGCGGCTTGTCCTTGAACGTCGACGAGATCTGCTTCCAGAGGGAGTTGAAGCGGGCCATCACGTTGTCGTGGTCGGTGGACATCTTGCCGACCCACTGCCACGAGTCGTGGTGGACGTTGAGCACCACGTAGAGACCCTCGTCCAGCGCCCAGTCGGTGACCTCCTCCACCCGGTCCATGAACGTGGCGTCGACGGCGTACGGGGCGGTGGCGGACTGGTGGTCGGTCCAGGTGACCGGTATACGGACGCTGCGGAAGCCCTCCGCGCGGATCTTCGCCAGGTGCGCCCTGGTGGTGAGCGGGTTGCCCCAGGAGGTCTCGTTCGGGAAGGCGTCCAGGGTGTTGCCGAGGTTCCAGCTGGGCTGCATCGTGGCGACGGCGTCCATGGCCTTGGCCGGGACGCGCGGCTTCTTCGGGGCGGCGTCGGCGGCCGGAGCGGTGAGCCCGGCGCCGAGCAGCAGGCCGACGGCGGCGACGAGTGCGAGCAGCATGTCGGCTATGCGCCTCGGGAGGCGTCTCGCGGCTTGGTGCGACTCTGTCATGTCCCTTGTGTCCCTTTCGGATTCGGGAGGGTTGTGGGGGGTGCTCCGCCTGCGGGACGTGCGTACAGGCGGAAATCCATGGGATGACGGCTTGCTCAGGTCGTCGGCTCGTACGTGAACCAGTCGGCGTGGACGGTGCCTTGGGCGGCGTACAGCCCGATGACGCGGCCCGTGAAGCCGCCGGCCACCTCGGTCGACAGATAGCGGCCGTCGAGCGTGGCGAGTGCGGCGAACGTGCCGTCGGGCTGCTCCACGCCGAGGATGACGACGTCGGGTCCGGTGCGCGCGTCGTGCGGCCGGGGCGGCTGTGTGATCCGTACGGACAGGACGGCCGGGCCCGCGGGCACCGGCAGCGTGGCGACGACGGCCCGCACCGAGCCGACCCGCGAGATGACCCGCGCGTGGATGCCGTCCGTCTCGATGCCGTAGTGGTGCCGCTCGTCGAGGCGGACGGCGAGGCCGCCGACGCCCTGCGTTCCATCGATCAACGCGTCGACCCGGCAGGCAAGTTGTTGCTGTCGGAGGCCGATGAAGACGGCGTCCCGCTCGTCGAGGGACGCGCCGCGGGCCCGCAGGGTCAGCCAGCCGGGGCGCTCCTTGGTGGTGCAGTGCTCGGGGGACCGGTCGCGTACGGAGATCCAGGACGGGTGGAACTCGGGGAGGTCGAAGTCGTCCCGGAAGGGCTCGTCCGCCGCATGGGTGCCGGGCGCGACGATGTCGCCGACGACCGGCCAGCCGTCCTCGGTCCAGGTGACCGGGGCGAGGAACGTCTCGCGGCCCATCACGTGCCAGTCGGGGCCGCCGCCGCGCGGCCGTACACCGAGGAACACCAGCCACCACGAGCCGTCAGGGGCTTGCACCAGGTCGCCGTGGCCGGTGTTCTGCACGGGGTGGTCCGTTCCGCGGTGGGTGAGGACCGGGTTGTGCGGGCACGGCTCGAAGGGGCCGGCCGGGCCGGGCCCGCGTGCGATCGAGACGCCGTGCCCGCGCTCGGTGCCGCCCTCGGCGATGAGGAGGTACCAGTACTCACCGATCCGGTACAGGTGCGGTGCCTCGGGGGCCTTGGCGCCCGGCGCCCCGGACCACAGACGGCGCTCCTCGCCCAGCGTGCGCCCCGTGTACGGGTCGATGGCGACCTGGCTCACACCGGCGTACGTGCACCAGCAGGTGCCGTCCTCGTCCCAGGCGAGGTCCGGGTCGATGCCCTTGACCCCGGGCAGCCGGACCGGGTCCGACCAGGGGCCCGCCGGGTCGGTGGCGGTGACCAGCAGATTGCCGCCGCCCTCCGCGCAGTTGGTGACGATCAGCCAGAAACGGCCGTCGTGGTGGCGCAGTGTCGGCGCGTAGACCCCGCCGGACGACGGCATGCCGACGGGCAGCCGCAGCTGCGCCGGCCTGTCCAGGACGTTGCCGATCCGGGTCCAGTGCAGCAGGTCGCGGCTGTGGAAGAGCGGGACGCCCGGGAAGTACTCGAAGCTGGAACAGACGAGGTAGTAATCGTCGCCGACCCTGCAGACGCTGGGATCGGGATGGAAGCCGGGGATGACGGGCTGGGCGGACACCATGGGCCTTTCCTGGTGGATCGTGGTGGGAGGGGACGGTTCACGAACCCCGTGAGGGCGTACGGCCGCGAGCGCCCGGACATCCGGGCGGTCATCCCTTGATGGCTCCGGTGAGCACGCCGGTGCGGAAGTGCTTCTGGACGAACGGGTAGACGACGAGCAGCGGCACGAGTGTCAGCACGACCACGGCCATCTGCAGCGAGAGGGGAGCGGTCTGCGCGTGTGTCTCGCCGAAGCCGCCATTGGTCTGGCCCGGCAGCCCGATGCCCCGGTTCACGTAGGTGAGGAGCACGTACTGCAGCGGCCACTTCTCGCTCTCCGTCGGCATGTACAACATGACGTTGAAGAAGGAGTTCCAGTAGCCCACCGCGTAGAACAGGGTGATCACCGCGGTCACGGCGCGCGAGGTGGGCAGCACCACGGACCACAGGATGCGCCAGTCACCCGCGCCGTCCACCCGTGCCGCGTCGATGAGCTCGGAGGAGGTCTGCGAGTAGAAGGAGCGCAGCACCAGGATGTTGAAGACGGAGACCGAGCTCGGCAGGATCAGCGCCCAGAACTGGCCGTAGCCGCCGAGACCGGTGACCACCAGGAAGGTCGGGATCAGACCGCCGCTGACGAACATCGTGACGATCAGCAGCCAGAGCACGGCGCGGTGCCCGAAGGAGCCGGACCGGGACAGACCGTAGGCGCACAGCACCGAGACGACCATGGAGACCGCGGTGCCGATCACGGTGATCGCGAGGCTCACCAGAAGCGCTGTGCGCACGGTCGGTTCACCGAGCATCTCCCGATACGCCCGCGCTGTCAGGCCGTCCGGCCACAGCACCAGGCCACCGGCCCGGTTGATGGCACCCGGTGTCGAGAAGCTGGTCACCACGATGATCCACAGCGGGACCAGCACCGTGCCCACCACCGCGGTGAGCGTCAGCACCTTCGCCGCCCGTCCCACGGCGGTGGGTGGTTCCTCCCAGGGCGCGCGCGTCGCCTTCGAGGCGCCTCGGGCCGTCGATGTCGCAGGGGCGGGCCTGCGGCCGATCGGGAATACGTTGGTCATTTGCGGTACAACCCGTCCTCGCCGAAGGCGTGCGCCAGCCGGTTGGCGCCCCAGATGAGCAGCAGCGAGATCACGCTCTTGAAGAGCCCGGCCGCCGCGCCGTAGCCGTAGTTGCCGGTGGCGATGCCGTAGTAGAAGGAGAAGGTGTCCAGCACGTCGGCCGTCTCATGGCCGACAGCGTCACGCTGGATCAGGAACTGCTCGAACCCCACCGTCAGGGCGTTGCCGAGGCGTAGCACCAGCATCAGCATGATGACGCCGCGCAGTCCCGGCAGGGTGATGTGCCAGGTGCGCCGCCACCGGCCAGCGCCGTCGGCGGCGGCCGCCTCGTAGAGCTCCGTGTTGATCGCGGACAGCGCGGCGAGGAAGACGATGATTCCCCAGCCCGCCTCCTTCCACACCGCCTGAGAGGTGACGAGGAGGGCGAAGGTGTCGGGGTCGGTCATGATGTTCCAGGCGCCGATGTCGTGCGAGCGCAGGAATTGGTTGAGCACGCCTGCGCCGCCCAGCATCTGCTGGAAGATCGTGATGGCCAGGACCCACGAGAAGAAGTGCGGCAAGTAGACGATGGACTGGATGACGTTGCGGATCCGCTCGCTGATCACCGTGTTGAGGAGCAGTGCCAGCGCGATGGGGACCGGGAAGAAGAGGATCAGCTGGACGAAGCTGAGATAGAGGGTGTTCTGCAACGACCCCCAGAACTGCGCGTCCTGGAACAGCTGTTGGAACTGGCCGAGCCCGGCCCACTCGCTGGTCCAGATCCCTGTCAGCGGGTCGTAGTACTGGAACGCGGTGACGAGCCCGACCAGCGGTGCGTAGTTGAAGACCAGGAGCAGCATGACCGCGGGCACCGTCATGATCAGCAGCGTCCGGTCCCGGCGCAGCCTCATCCGCCAGGTGAGCCCCTTCGGCTGCGCCGCGCGAGCCCACGGCGAGTGCGGTGCCTTAGGTCGTGCGGAGTGCGGTGCGTCCGTCGTGGTCACTGGCCGGTCCCGTACTTCTCCAGGACGTTCTCGGTCATCCATTGCGTGAGCCGGTCCCCGCCGCCGGCCTTCCAGCCGGCGATCGCGTCCTGAACGTCCTTGACCTTCTTCTTGCCGTGGTAGCAGTCCTTGACGACGTCCTGGACGGACTGCGCGGCAGCGGCCGTGGTCATCGCCTGCGGCATGCTGATGTTCATGTTCCAGAACACCGGCTTGTACAGGCGCCTGACGTTGGTGGCCTGCCAGGCGGCGTAGTCCTTGGTGACGAGATCGGCGCCCTGGTTGCTGATCACGGCGGCGGGTGACGCGAGCCCGGAGTACCCGGCGGACTGGACGTACTTCCTGCCGGCGGCGGTGGCCGTCGGCACGCCCTTCTCCATCGTGTGGTGGACGCCCTCGACGCCGTAGTTGACCATCGTGTACTCGCGGGAACCGTACGGCGCCGCGAGGTAGTCGGCGACGGCGAGGAGCTCCTTGATCTGCTCGGGCTTCAGCCTGGCGTTGAAGTAGCTGATCATGGTGGTCGTGGCGCCCATGAAGGTGCGCGGGGCGCTCTTGCCGTCGGCGGCGAAGACGTCGAACGCGCCGCGCCGGTAGTTCTTGTCGGCCGCTCTGCCGGACTGGTGGTCGGCCAGGTTCCAGGCGCCGGTGCCGCCGCCCGCGACGAGCACCTTTCCGGAGTAGAAGCGAGTGGTGCCGTTGGCGTTGTTGCCGGCGAGCGCGTCAGGGTGCACATAGCCGGACTTGGCGAGCTTGTGGTGCCAGTCGAGGGCCTCCAGGTACTGCGGGAGCTCGAAGGAGTAACGGAGTTTGCCGTCCTCGATCGCCCACTCCTTGGGCAGGCCCCAGAGAGGGTAGAGGTACGTCCACACGTCGTCGAAGGCCCATACCCCGCGCTTGGCGTCGGTCAGTTCCCTGCCGAGGCTCATCAGGTCGTCGACGGACTTGATCTGGTCGGGCGTGATGCCCTTCGGCTCCAGGATGTCGCGCCGGTAGAACGTGGTGCCGGGGACGACGAACCTGCTGGAGAAGCAGGGGATGCCGTACAGTCTGTCGCCCCACGCCCCGGCCTGCCAGGCACCGGTCGGCAGAGCGGCGAGGTTCGGATACTTCTTGATCTTGTCGCCCGACAGGTAGGGGGTCAGGTCGGCGAGCTGGGTGCCGGCCAGCCTGCCCACGTTGATGTTGTTGTTCCACCAGGCGGGCAGCTGGATCCAGTCGGGCAGGCGCTTGGCCGCCGTCATGGTCGGCACGATGGTGGAGTAGTTGTTGCCGTCGGCAGGCTTCATGGTGAGCTTGATGCCGAGGACCTTGTCCATGGCCTGGTAGAACGAGTTGCCCTGCGACGGCACCGTGCCCCACATCGGGGGTGACGGCGGTGTAGCTGCCGCCCCTGCCCGGTACGCCCTCGACAGTGGCGACGTGCTCGGTCGGGTAGCGCAGGAAGCCCGGGTCCGTCACCGCGCCGTCGCTGCCGGAGACAGGGGCGATGTCCGGCTTGACGGGGTTGCGTGGCACGTATGCGGGCAGGGCCGCTTTCAGGCCCGACTTGGTGTTGGCGCCGGTGTGCTGCTTGCCCCCGCCTCCGCAGGCGGACAACAGCGGTGCTGCCATGGCGACTCCCGCGACGGATGCGGCCGTGCCGACGAACTTCCTGCGGCTCAAGTCTTGACTCATGGGGCTGGCCCTCTCGCCTTCGGATCGCGCTCGGAGGGCACTCCGGGCGTCGAAGCGCTTCACATGAGGAGGGAAGGTAGTGATGTGTTTCTATCGAAACAAGAGGTTGAACTCAAAGAAACTTTCTTTCCTTTGAGGCATTGACACTCTATTGCGAGCGATGGGACCGTCGAAACGCGTCGCCAAGTGCCGTTTTTATCCAGTTGGTTGGGAAGTCTGCCCCGAGGACCCGCTCTCCGGCCTGACGTCGGCCGGCTGTCGTTCGGCGATTCGCGATCCCGCGCTGACGCTTTCGAAGCGCTTCGACGACCTGCTGCAACGACTTACGATCGACGAGAGGACCGATCCCACTGCTGCACCCGTGCGCGCCGCCCGTCGAGCGCCCTGTACGGCGGGGCCTGGCTCGGCGAGGCGACGGTCTTGCCGTAGGCGGCACCAACAGCCTTCAGGCGTGGGCGCCCGTGGTGAGCCGGCTGCGTGACCGGCGCCGGCGCCGCCATCGGCGCCCCGGTGACGGGACTGGCCACGCTTCGGCTGCCCCGCCGCTCCACCCCGGTGCTGACCTTGGCCGTCTTCGCCGCCGGTCACGTGATCGCCGCGCTCAGCTCCTCCTTCACCGGGGTTTGCTGGCTGGTTCTTGACGAACTTCATGGCGCCTCACGCACCGGTGCCTACGAGCGGGGCTTGGGGTGCCAGCCGGACGACGGCGTCGTGGCCCGTCCCTATCGGGCGACGTAGCCGCCGTCGACGGGGAGGCCGACGCCGACGACGAAGCCGGCTCCGGGGCTGGACAGCCATAGGACTGCCTGGGCTATTTCCTCGGCGGTGCAGGGGCGGGTTGATGGGCTGGTCGGCCTCGGCTTCGGCGCGGTCGAGTTCTCCCTTGGCGATCATGTCGCTGACACTGGGGGTGTTGATGGTGCCGGGGCAGATGGCGTTGATGCGGATGCCCGAGGCCGCGTAGTCGAGGGCGGCCGAACGGGTCAGGCCGATGACGCCGTGCTTGGCCGCGGTATAGGCCGCCTGTCCCTTGACGGCTCCTGCCGGAGGTACCGCGGGCGGCGGTCGTCGGGAGGGCCAGTCGGAGGTGGGTGGCGCTTTCGGGGGCGGAACAGGCGATCCGATCGTGGCGGCGAAGACGATGACGCCGGCGAGGCGGAAGTCCCGGGCCTCGTCCGCGCGCAGGCCGCCCGGGTGGACGAGGGGTGTGGCGGGAAGGCGGGCCGAGTCCTCTGGGCCGGCGGCCTCTGCCGTCCTGTCAGCGCTTGACCTCATCTCCATCGGTCGAGCGGGGGAGCGAGGTCTCCCAGGCGGACAGCCGACCTGGGGCCGCCGCGCCGGCCGCCGCATCCTTGAGCGTGTCTTCGCCTTCACGTAGCGCGTGGAGGTTGG
This sequence comes from Streptomyces africanus, assembly GCF_030816955.1. Taxonomy (NCBI): domain Bacteria; kingdom Bacillati; phylum Actinomycetota; class Actinomycetes; order Kitasatosporales; family Streptomycetaceae; genus Streptomyces; species Streptomyces africanus. The sequence goes on from NZ_JAUSYP010000001.1 coordinate 6,627,863, forward strand.
GTCAGTGAGTCGGCGGGAGCGGATGGGCTGGATGCCCCGAACGGGGCCCGGTGTTGTACACCGGGCCCGAGCGGCCCACCGTGATCAGTCGGCCAGCGTGAACGTCTGGGCAGTTGAGTTGGTGCAGGGCTGCTGGGAGAGGCGAGCGCCGTTGGCGGTGGAGCCGTTGTCGACTGTGAGGCACTTGCCGCTGTCGCGGGCCGTGAAGCGGTACTGCCCGTCGGTGCCGATGGAGTCGGGGCGCCACTGCTGGTTGGTGCCGCCTTCGTAGCTCCACGGGTGGACCTTGGTGCCGTCGACGGTTGCGCCGGGACCGCCGTCGACGTCCCAGACCTTGCTGTCGTACCGGTTGACGACCTGATAGAAGCCATCGTTGATGGGGCGGAACTGCCAGGACTGGTTGGCTCCGGTGCCGCAGGCCCACTGCTGCAGCGCGGTGCCGTTTGCCGGTGCCCCAGTCGGCCGCGTCGAGGCACGCGCCGCTGTCGGCGCCCGCGACGTGGTACCAGGCGGCCGGGTCGATGGTGCCCGTGGGCGGATCGGTGGGATCGCCGTCGGTGCCGTTCCATACGAAGGTGGCGACAGCACCCATGGGCAGGATGTACACGAGGGACTTGGGTCGAGGGAGTCGCTCACCGGAGTGCTGCGGCAGGCCGAACAGGCACGCACGGTGGGCTGGGCGCCCGGCCGACCCCTGAACCGGATTTCAGACGAGGCCCTGCTCGGTCATCGCCGCTGCGGTGAGCAGGAAACCACCCGCGTTCGCGCCCCAGGACGTAGCCCTCCCCGCCGCCGTAGCGGTCGGCGTTCTCGCGGCACAGCGTGTGGATGTCGCTCATCACGAACGCGAGACGCTTCTCGGTCTCCTCGAACGTCCACTGCCGACGGATGGCGTTCTGCTGCTTATCCAGGGCTGAGGTCGCCACACCGCCGGCGTGGTCGCCTTGCCCGGGCCCAAAAAGGACACCCGCCTCCCGCAGAATGGCCGGAAACCCCGGTTGACCTGGACTGTTCCACGGTCGTGGGTCCAGGGCATCCGGAGGATGATCTGCCGTTCCGGCTCGCACATGCGCTCCACGATGCGGGCGTCCAGGTATTCCGGGTGGTCGTCCAGCACCGGCGCGAGTGCCTGGGACCTCGTGGGCCACCTGGTGGAACTCGGGTTCTCCAGGATCGCGGCGTACGAGGTCCGCGAGGACGGCGTCGTGGTGGTTGCCTGCGTTCGCAGGGTGTCCTTGGTCTTCAGGCGTGTGTCAGATCCAGCAGAACCTTGGAGGCGACCGTGCGGTCGTGGGCGATGTCGAAGGCCGCCTGTGCGTCGGGCAGCGGGAAGGTGTGGGTCACGACGGCGTCGACGGGCAGGGGGCCGGCGAGCAGTTCGATCGCCTCGTCGAACTCGGCGTCGAACCGGAAGGCGCCGCGCAGTTCCAGTTCGCGGGTGACGGTGATGTTCCCGAGCAGCGGAACCTCGCCGGGGGGCAGCAGCCCGAGGAGGACGACCGTGCCGCCCCGGCCGGTCCGCTCCACACACGCGCGCAGTCCTGCGGGAGCTCCGGACGCCTCCACCGAAACGTCGAACGGGGCTCCCCAGGCGGGGGCGTCCGGCTCGTCCGCGCGGACGAGCCCGGTGGCGCCGCAGGCCCCTGCGATCCGCAGAGGCGTGTCGATCAGGTCGCTCACCACGATCTCGGCGGCACCCTTGTGGTGCAGGACGGCGGTGACGAGACAGCCGATCGGCCCCGCGCCGGTGACCAGAACACGCTTGCCGCGTACGTCGCCTGCCCGTCGTACCGCATGCAGGGCCACGGACAGCGGCTCGGCCAGTACCGCGCGGCGCAGGTCGAGCGTCGGCGGAAGGGCACGGATCTGTGCGCCCGGGACCGTGACGTGCTGGGCGAATCCGCCCTGGACGTGCGGCGTGCGGGCGGCGCTGCCGAGGTAGCGGGTGTCGGCGCAGACGTTTCGCCGGCCGGAACCGCACTCGGTGCAGTCGCCGCACGGGGTGGCCGGGTGGACGGCCACCGGGGTGCCCACAGCCGGGCCGTCGGCCCCCGGACCCAGGGCGGCCACGTGGCCCACGATCTCGTGGCCCAGCACCATGGGCTCCCGAACGGTGAAGTCACCGACGCGGCCGTGGCGGTAGTAGTGCAGGTCGGATCCGCAGATGCCACCGAAGGCGACGGTGACGGCCACCTCTCCGGGACCGGGCGCGGACGGCGTGAGCTCCTCGACGCGGAGGTCCCCTGCCTTGTGGATGACGCAGGCGTGCATGGTGGAGGTTTCCTTCTCGATCAGAGGACGGAGAGCATGCCGCCGTCCACGTAGAGGACCTGTCCGTTGACGAAGTCCGACGCGGGGGAGGAGAGGAAGATCAGGGCTCCGACGAGGTCTTCGACTGTGCCCCAGCGGCCGGCAGGCGTGCGCCCTCGGACCCAGGCGCTGAACTCCTCGTCGGCCACCAGGGCCGACGTCAGTTCCGTGTCGAAGTACCCCGGGCCGATGCCGTTGACCTGGATACCGAGGGGACCGAGGTCCGCGCACATGCCTTTGGTGAGCATCTTCAGACCGCCCTTGGTGGCCGCGTACGGCGCGATTCCGGGCCGGACCACCTCACTCTGCAGCGAACAGATGTTCACGATCTTGCCGTGGCCACGAGGGGCCATGCGCCGCGCGACCTCACGGCCGACGAGGAAGGCGCTGGTGAGATTGGTGTCGAGCAGGCGGTGCCAGTCCTCGTCGGTGAACTCCAGCAGCGGGGAGCGGTGCTGTGCGCCCGTGTTGTTCACCAGGATGGCGATCGGGCCTGTCTCTTCCTCGATGCCGGCGACGCCGGCGGCAACCGCCGCCGGATCCGTCGCGTCGAACGCGGCGGCGTGCACCCGGTCGCCGTGCAGGGCGGCGAACTCGGCGCGCGTCGTCTCCAGCGCCACGCCGTCACGCCCGTTGAGGACGACCGTGCATCCGGCCTCCAGCAGCCCCGCGGCGAGCGCCTTGCCGATGCCACGACTGGAGCCGGTCACCAGGGCGGTCTTTCCCGCGATGTCGAACGTGGGGTGGCTCATGCGCGCACCCCGCCCGGAACGGCCGCGGTGCCGGGCAGCGGCGTACGTGCGGGACGGTCCTGGAGGACGTCGAGGATGTTGTCGACGGCCAGGTCCACCATGGCGGCGCGGGTGCTGTCCGTCGCCGATCCGATGTGCGGCAGGGTGACGACGTAGGGCTCGGCGACCAGGGGGGACAGCTCCTCGCCCATCGGCTCGCGCTCGTACACATCGAGGCCGGCGGAGTGCAGTCCGCCCTCCTGGATCGCCTTGAGCAGTGCCTCCTCGTCCACAACACCGCCGCGCGAGGTGCTGACCAGAGTCGCCGTCGGCTTCATCGCCGCGAGTTCCCGGTGGGAGATCAGATGCCGCGTCTCCGCCGTGAGCGGTACGTGCAGCGAGACGATGTCTGCCTGGGCCAGCAGCGTCTCCAGGCCCACCGAGATCGAGAGGGGCTCGTCGGCCGCGTACGGATCGTGATGGACCACGCGCATGCCGAAGCCCTGCGCCCGGCGGGCCACCGCACGGCCGATCTGCCCGTAGCCGATGAGGCCGATGGTGGCTCCGTGGATGTCGAGGCCCAGGTAGTCGTGCATCCGGAACAGGTCCCAGTCGCCCTGCGCCAAGCTCGCGGCGGCGGCGCCGAGCCGTCGTCGGGCCGCGAGGATCAGGGCGAAGGTGAGGTCGGCGGTGGTCTCCGCGAGGACACCCGGCGTGTGGGTGACGACGATGCCGCGCTCGGCGGCAGCGGCTCGGTCCACGTTGTCGAAGCCCATGCTGGCGAGTGCGATCACGCGCAGTGACGGGCCGGCGGCGTCCATCAGCGCGGCGTCGACCGGGTCGTTGCCCAGGGCGAGGATGCCGGTGCTCCCGGGGACGATCGCGGCCAGTTCGTCGGGACCGGGCTTGGCGGTGCCTCGCCAGGAGACCACCTCCGCATCGTCGGCCAGCCGCTGCAACCCGAAACCGGGCAGTTCTTCTCGGGTGGCGAGCACGCGAACTGTCATCTGTAACTCCAGTGCCGAATCAAGCCCTGCCGGCCGGGCGGGAGGTTTTGGCACACGCTAACCACCGTCTTGACCGGGTACAAATAGCAATTCGGTGTGACGCTATTGGTGGTTCTTATCCTCGCCAGAATGGTCGTCGAAGGCTCTCACCAGCTCCAGGAAAAGGTCGTGCACCGCCAATGCCGGTTCGGAGAGCGGCTGGTTGTCGGACATGACCAGGGAGAGCTTGACCTGGATCACCGGGTCGACGATGCGGCGCACGCTCAGGGAGCGGACGTCGAGGATCGCGCGGGCGGCGGACCAGGGCAGCACGGTGGCGCCGAGGCCGGCGTCCACGGCGTTCACGAGCGTGAGGGCGGACTCGACCTCGCCGACCACGGTCGGCTCCATCGACGCCTGCTGGAAGGCTGCGTCCACCACCTGCCGGATGGTGTGGATCCGGCTGGGCAACAGAAGGGGGACGCGCTCCAGTTGGTGCAGGCTCACATCCCCCTCTCCGTGCGTGCCGGTGCCGTCCTCGGCCCCGATCAGGAAGAGATCCTCCGTGCGCAGGTGTTCGAACTGCACACCGCGCAGAGGGCCTGCCCCGTAGATGAACGCCATGTCCATCCGGCCAGTCATGATCGCCTCGCTGATGACGCCGCCGAAGTTCTCGTTGACGTGCAGCAGGATGTCGGGGTAGCGCTCGCGCACGCTCTTCAGCAGGGGCAGCGCGAGCGCCGCACCCAGGCTGTACGGGGCCAGACCCACCGAGACGCTGCCGGCGGGGGCGCGGCCCGAGACCCTGACCGCCGCATGGGCGAGGTCGACCTGCCGCAGGATCAGCTGTGCGTGGCGGTACAAGGCCCGGCCCGCCTCGGTCGGTGCGACCCCGCGTTTGCTGCGGATCAGCAGTTGTTGCCCGAACTGCGCCTCCAAGGCCGAGAGCTGCTGGCTCAGTGCGGGCTGTGCGATGTGCAGGATGTCGGCTGCGCGCGTGATGCTCCCCGCATCGATGATCTTGATGAACGAGTAGAGCCGTCTGGTGTCCATGCGGGAGCCTTCCGGTCGAGCGGAGTCACATCGTAGGAAGCCGCCAGGGTGGAGCACAGACTTCGGCGGGCCGGATGTGGGCGGCGTCATACCGATCCGCGATAACGCCAAACCGAACAGGTATTGGCGGCCGGGCGAGTGCTCGATTAAGTTGAGCGAAACATCATCCGTGGAGCTGCTCGAAGACGAGCATCCGGTAGTTCGTCCAGGGCTTTTCTCCACCGTTTCGTATTCGTTCTTTCCGCTCCCGTGAATTCGGATTCTCATGCGGAGCGCGTCACGGTGCCCGGCGATTTCATTCCCCCTTCTCTCCCGGAGGACGCCTTGACCCACATGGTTGATCTCGTCGCCGATCTCGGCGAGGGGTTCGGCGCCTACACGATGGGCGACGACGAAGCCCTCCTGGAACTGCTCACCTCGGCCAATGTCGCCTGCGGCTTCCATGCCGGCGATCCGCGCATCATGGACGCGACCGTCCGCGGATGCGTGGACAGGAACGTGGCCGTCGGCGCCCATCCGAGCTTCCCGGACCTGGCCGGCTTCGGCCGACGCGCCATGGACCTCACGCCCGAGGAGGTACGCACGGACGTTCTGTACCAGGTCGGTGCCCTGCAGGCGTTCGCCACGGCGTACGGGACCCGAGTACGGCACGTCGCTCCGCACGGGCGGCTGGGCAACCTGGTCGCCGTCCGGCCGGACTACGCCAGGGCCGTCGTGGACGCCGTCTCCTCTCTAGACGACTCGCTGATCGTGCTCGCCCAGGACGGCGAGCTGGCCGAAGCGGCTCGGGACCGCGGTCTGCGTGTCGGGATCGTCGGCATCGCCGACCGGGCCTACCGGGACGACGGCACCCTCGTGCCCCGCTCCGAATCCGGCGCGGTCATCCACGACGCGGACGAGATCGCCCGTCGCACCCTGCGCATGGTGACCGAGGGCGTCGTCAGCAGCGTCGGAGGCAAGGACCTGCCGGTCGTCTGCGACACCGTGCTCCTGCACGGAGACACCCCCGGAGCCATCGCGCTGGCCGGCCGCATCCGGGGCGAACTCCTCGCCGCCGGCGTCCGCATCACCGGCCTCGAAGAGGTACTGAACGGCAAAGGCCACTGACATGCACAGCAACGTCGTGATCACGGACTGCGGTGACTCCGGCCTGATCGCCCGGGCCGTGGGGCTGGGCACGGAGGAGGCCTGGCAGCTCGTCCACGCCTTGGCGGACGCGCTCGACGCCGTACAACTCCATGGCGTGCAGGGTGTCGTACCCACCTACGACACCCTGCTCGTGGAATTCGACTGCACCGGCACGGACCACGACACCCTGCGCAGCATCCTGTGGCACGAGGCCGCACGATTCGCCTCGGCGGCCCGCCGCCCCAGGGAACCCCGACGTTTCGTAGTACCCGTCGTGTACGGCGGCGAGCACGGCCCCGACCTGCCCGAGGTCGCCGCACAGCTCGGTCTGACCGTGAGCGAGGTCGTCGACCTGCACACCGGCTCCGATCTCATGGTGCGCTGCCTCGGCGCCCCCGCCGGTGCGCCGATGATGGACGGCCCGCCCTTTCCCGCGCCGGTACCGCGACTGGCGTCACCCCGCGTCCGGGTCGAGCCCGGCTGCGTGGCGGTCGCCGGCCGCCAGGCCGTGATCTGCCCGATGCCCTCGCCCGGAGGCTGGCCGCTCCTCGGCCGTACCCCCGTGCGCGTTCTCGACCTGCGCAGCGACCCGCTCACCGCGTACTTCCCCGGGGACGCGTTCCGATTCGTCGCGATCAGCACCGACGAGTGGGACGACTACGCCGACACCCCCTTGGCGGCCTGCCATGGCTGAGACCCTCGTGATCCGTACCCCTGGCCTCACCACCGTGCAGGACCTGGGCCGGGTCGGCCGCTCCCGCTACGGGTTGCCGGCCAACGGGGCCTGCGACCAGCACTCGGCGCGCGTCGCCAACGTGTTGTGCGGTAACGACGATCGGGCACCGCTGCTGGAGATCACCGCTCTGGACTTCGCGTGCACCCCGTCCAGCGACATCCTCATCGCCGTGACGGGGGCCCCGGCGGACCTCACCGTGGCCGGAGTCCTCCGCCCGCAGTGGGAACCGGTCTCCGTCCGCGCGGGCGACACCGTCCGGGTGAGCAACATCCGGCAAGGGCTGCGCGTCTACCTGGCTGTACTCGGCTCCTTCGAAGCCGACTACCTCCAGGGCAGTTGCGCCCCGGACTCCATCCTCGGATTCGGCACCGGCCTGAGTACGGGAGACGAACTGGTCCTGCGGACGGCCTGCCCGCCCGTCGCCCACCCGTTCTCCGGCATCCCGCTGTTCCGCCTCCACGCGCCCCTCCCGCGGTTCTCCTCCCCGTGGACGATCGACGTCACCGATGGCCCCGACCGGGCCGAGTTCGGCGACACCGGAGCCCGGATCTTCGCGGCTCCCTTCACCGTCACCCCGCAGAGCAATCACATCGGCCTGCGTCTGCGGGGCGACGTACCCCGGCGTGTCACCAAGGGCGAGATCCTCTCCCGCGGCGTACCCATCGGGGCCATCGAGGTACCGGCAGGGGACGAACTCCTCGTGCTGCACCGTGGCCGCGGCGTCACGGCCGGCTATCCCGTCCTCGCCGTTGTCACCGCCACCGGTCTGTCCACTCTGGGACAGGTCCGTCCCGGACAGGCCATCCGCTTCCGCCACCGCACGCTGGACCAGGCGATCACCGCCTACCGCGCGCAGCGCAACGCCGTCGATGCGCTGAGGACCCGTGTCCACAGCACGTTCGCCGCCCTGCGCATACCTCTTCCCGTCGGCAGCTGACCATGATTTCCCAGCTGCTCCTGGCCGCCCCGCACGCAGCCCCCTGCCCCTGCACCAATGTCTGCGCCAGACAGGAGACGCCATGAGTACCATGGCCGCTCAACCCGTCCCCAACACCGTCGACCCGAGAACCGCTCGCAGGATCACCCTCGCCGGGTGCGTCGGTATCTTCGCCGAACTCTACGACAACGGCATCTTCGGCTTCATGGCCGGCACGCTGGCCGCCGTCTTCTTCCCCGGCTCCGAGAACGCCGTGCAACTCGTGTTCCTCGGCTACGCCATCTCCTTCTTCTTCCGCCCGCTCGGCGGCATCATCTGCGGCCACCTCGGCGACCGCATCGGGCGCCAGCGCATGCTGGTCTTCGTCATCATGCTGATCAGCGTCGCCACGGCAGCCATCGGCCTCCTGCCGACCTACGCCGGCATCGGCATCGCCGCGCCCGTCCTGCTCATCCTGCTGCGCGTCGCCCAGGGCTTCTCCGTCGGCGGCGAGGCGGCCGGTGCGATGAGCTTCCTCGCCGAGCACGCACCGGAGGGCAAGCGCGGCCTCTACACCAGCTACGCGCAGATCGCCTCGTTCCTCTCCCTGCTCACCGGCACACTCGTCGCCGCCGCCATGACCAGCGGGCTCGGCGCCGAGCGCATGGAGACCTGGGGCTGGCGTATCCCCTTCCTCCTCGCCGTCCCGCTGGGCATCACCGGCATATACATCCGCAAGCGCATCACGGACACCCCGAACTTCAACCGCCTGCGTGAGGAGGGCAGCCTGGCCAGGAACCCGCTCAAGGAGGCGTTCTCCTCCGCGGAACACCGCCGTGCCATGCTGCTGGCCCTGTTCATACCGCTGATGAACGGCTCCGGGTACTACGTCCTGTTCAGCTACATGCCCACCTTCATGAACACCGAACTGCACTTCGGCAAGGTCCAGAGCCTCCTCGTCACCGCCTCCAGCCTGGTCGCCATCTGCATCGCCATCCCTTACATGGGACGGCTCTCCGACCGGGTGGGCCGCAAGAAGGTCATCGCCACAGCCGCGATCGCCATGGCCGTCGTGGGCATCCCCTGTTACCTGCTGATCGGAACCGGCAACCTGGCTCTCGCCGTCCTCGGCGCCTGCATCATGGCCGTGGTCTTCGCGGGACACACCGGCGTCATCCACGTCCTTCTCGTGGAGCTCTTCCCCACCCGCGTGCGCTACTCCGCGTACGGCCTGGGCTACAACGTCTCCTCGGCCCTCTTCGGCGGCACCGCGCCCCTGCTGATGACCTGGCTCATCGCCACCACCGGCAACGTCAACATGCCGGCCTTCTACGCGGTCCTCACCGCCCTCGGCACCCTCGCGGCGGTCTCGGTGGTCAAGGACCGGGCACACCTCCCGCTGCGCGACACCTGACCGGCACCAGCACCGGCACCCCCCACCTCCACCGGCACCCGCCCCCCCACCTCGAAGGAGTACACCTTCATGCCCATCTCCGACTACAGGACCGCCCTCGTCACCGGAGCGTCCACCGGAATCGGAGCCGTGGTCGTCGAACGGCTGGCCAAGCGCGGTCTCGAAGTCCACGCCGTCGCCCGCAACGCCGAACGCCTGCGGGCCCTCGCGGACGCCACCGGCTGCATTCCGCACGCCGTCGACATCACCGACACCGAGGCGTTGACCGCGGTGCTGGACGGCCTGGAGGCCGACGTCCTCGTCAACAACGCCGGCGTCTCCCGCACCGGCAACATCCTGACCGCCGACGAGTTCGCCGTCGACGAGCAGATCGCCGTGAACATCCAGGCCGTCCTGCACCTCGTAAGGCTTCTGATGCCCGGAATGGTCGAGCGCGACCGCGGACACATCGTCAACATCAGCTCGATCGCAGGCGTCTACAACTTCGGCGGCAACACGATCTACCACGCCACCAAGGCAGCCGTGCACACGCTCTCCCGCCAGCTGCGCGTCGACGGCTACGGCCGCCGCGTCCGCGTCACCGAGATCTGCCCCGGCCGTGTGGAGACGGAGATCTTCGGCCGGCTGCTCGGCGACATGGAGGCCGCCCAGCGCCAGTTCTACGACGGCTACGAGTCCCTCAAGCCCGAGGACATCGCCGACGCCATCGAGTTCGCCGTCGACTCCCCGCGGCACGTGAACATCGGTCACGTCGAGATCCTGCCCACCTTCCAGGTCCCCGGCGGCCTGAACTTCGAACGTCGCGGAGGCTGAGAACGATGTCCACCGCCCGCACCACCGCGGCACGTGTACGCCGCATCAACCCCTCGCCCAGCACGGCGGCCGCGCAGCGTGTGCGTGAACTCAAGAGCCAAGGGCTCACCATCCTCGACCTCACGGTCGGCGAACCCGACTTCGACACTCCCGCCCACGTCAGGGCGGCGGCGGTGCGGGCGATCGAGGAGGGAGAGACCAAGTACACGCCCGTCAACGGCACACCGCGGCTGCGGGCCGCGATCGCGCACAAGCTCCGCCTGCGCCACGGCCTGGAGTACACGGACGCACAGCTCACCGTCGGCGGCGGCGCCAAGCAGGTGATCTTCCTCGCCCTGATGGCCACCCTGGACGAGGGCGACGAGGTCGTCGTACCCGCCCCGTACTGGGTGTCGTACCCGGACATGGTGCTCGCCAACGACGGCACCCCCGTCATCGTCCCCTGCTCCGAGGCGGAGGGCTTCAAGCTGACGCCACGGCGGCTGCGTTCGGCACTCACCGACCGCACCCGCTGGGTGATCCTCAACACCCCCGGCAATCCCACCGGCGCCGCCTACACCACGGACGAACTGCGCGCGCTCGCCGAGGTGCTGCTGGAGCACCCGGGGGTCCGGGTCCTCACCGACGAGATCTACGACGAGATCTGGTACGCGGACGGGGAGAACCGGTCCCTGGCCGCGGTCGAACCGCGCCTGGCCGACCGGGTGTTCCTCACCAACGGCGTGTCCAAGACCTATGCGATGACCGGCTGGCGGATCGGCTACGGAGCCGGACCCGCCGACCTGGTGACCGCGGTCAGCACGCTGCAGTCGCAGATCTCCTCCTGCCCGTCCTCCGTCAGCCAGGCGGCCGCCGCCGCGGCTCTCACCGGTCCGCAGCAGTTCGTCGCGGAGACCGTCCGCGTCTACCGGAGCCGGCGCGACACCACGGTCAAACTCGTCAACGACATTCCCCGCCTGAGCTGCCCCTCCCCGGCCGGTGGCTTCTACCTGCTCGTGAACTGCGCCGACGCCATCGGACTGCGCACGCCCGACGGTGAGCGGATCGAGAACGACGAGCAGTTCGCCCGCTATCTCCTCGACAGCCAACAGGTCGCCGTGATCCACGGCACCGCCTACGGGGCCCCGGGCTACTTCCGCATCTCCTACGCCACCTCCACGGACGTCCTGACCGAGGCGTGCGCGCGCGTCGCCGCCGCCTGCGCCGCCCTGACTCCTGCCGTGTCCGCCTGAAAGGCATTCCGTGATCAACATCAGCACGAAGTTCGAGCGCCCCGACCCCGATCTCGTCAAGCAGCTGAGCACCTTCTCCTCCGCGACGATCCACGAGGCGCAGGGCCGGCTCGGTGCACTCGACTCGACCATCAAGCCGGTCGACCATCGCATGAAGCTGTGCGGTCCGGCATTCACGGTCGTCTGCGCACCGCGGGACAACCTGATGCTCCAGACAGCAATCCACTACGCCGGCCCCGGCGACGTCATCGTCGTGTCGGGCGGCGCCTATGCCGAGGCCGGCTCTTTCGGGGATGTCCTGGCCAACGCGTGCCAGGCGAAGGGGCTCGGCGGCCTGATCACCGACACCGGCGTCCGTGACACGGAGGACCTGCGGGCTCTGGGATTCCCCGTGTTCTCCCACAGCGTCTGCATCAAGGGCACCGTGAAGGAGACCGTCGGCCCGGTCTGCGAGCCGATCACTGTCGGAGGCCAGGTGGTCCGCCCCGGGGACGTGGTCAGCGCGGACGCCGATGGCGTGGTGGTCGTCCGGCGCGAGAACCTCGCCGAGGTGATCGCGGCTTCGCAGCAGCGGGTTGACACCGAGGCGGAGTTCATCGCCGCGTACCGGTCCGGCAAGACGGTGGCGGAGATCTGCAACCTGATGCCGATGCTTGCCGCGAAGGGCATCGTGATCAATGAGTAGGTCCTGTCCGGCATGTGGGTGAGGCCGGGCTTCGGGAGGCAGAGGACGGAGAGGGAGCGGGCAGCCCGTCCTTCGAAGGGGGTGGCCAACCCGGAACTGCTGGAGCGTGACCGATCCGAAGGACCGCCCATGGCCACGTGCATGGTTGGCGTCGGGGTGTGCAAGTGGACCCCCTGGCACGCCACGTCACCGCCCGCATGCTGGCCACCGCGTTCCTCAGCGTCCAACGCGCCGCCATCCCCGAACCCGACCAGACCCTCGAACCCGAGCTGGATACCGGCCCGGAGCAAGTGCCTGATCAGGGAAAAGCTCCGGGCATCGACGAGAGCGAGGCCGCTGGTTGGCATCCCGCTGCCCTGACGGAGCTGGTTGACCTTCGTACTGGACCCCCCGAGGGCCCGCCGCCGACCTCCTGCCGTCGACCCTCCCGCTCCACCCTCGAACGGCCATACGTGCTGGGTTCTCGTGGCGACATCGAGGTCCTGGCTGGGGCGGTTCACGAGGCGGTGCGCCCGCACGGCATGTTCGCCGGTGAGAACCAGAGGATACGGCGAGCCGAGGGCGATCACATCCGACAGGAGCCGCCTGTGCAGCTCCGGCATGTCCGTCACGCGGCTGCCCGGGAGCGGGCGGCGAGCTGGGGAAGGCGTCCTCCCACACGGTGCGCACGGTGCGACCGACGAAGGTGCGCAGAACCGGCCACATCTGGAGGAGCAGATCCTGGTCGAGAAAGCGGGGCAGGTCGTTGCGCGGGCCCTCGTGCAGGACGGTGCGGTACAGACCCATGCGCCGGCGAGGCTTGCCCAGGTCACGAGGTCCTCCCGGACCAGGCCATGTGCAGCGGCAGCTCCACGACCCCTTGGATCGGGCCGCGCAACTCGTCCAGCGACTTCGGCAGGCGCCGCCGGAACTTCTCCCGGTACAGCGCCAGGTCCTCGGCGACCGCGCCCGTTTGCAGTGGCAGGTGCGGGCTTGGTGTCGTCGGCGGCGCCAGTGGGGCCGGTGCAGGAGGTGGTGCCGGCTTCTGAAGGTGCTCGGGGGAGCGACCACGTCCGCCGAGCGGCTGCCGGTCAGACGTCCCGGCCCCTGCCCCCGGTCAGACGTTCTCGCCCCCCGCTGCCGCCGCTCCGTTCTGTTCGGTCGCCGTTCATCAGCAGTGCCAGCTCGACCCGTGAGCGGACGTCCAGCTGGCTGAAGATGTTGCGCAGGTGGTGGTCCACGGTGCGAGGGCTGAGCGACAGTCGCGCGGCCACTTCGCGGTTCGTGGCGCCCGACGCCACCAGGCCCGCCACGCGCTGTTGTTGCGGAGTCAGCCGCCCGAGAGCGCTGACGTCGTCGCCGGCTGCGCTGTCCCCGGCGGCCCGCAGCTCGGACCGTGTTCGCTTCTCCCACAGCAGGGCGCCGCAGCGTTCGAAGCCGACCAGGGCGGCCCGCAGTTGCTGCCGGGCCTCCAGGGGCCTGCGCCGGCGGCGCAGCCACATGCCGTAGGACAGGAGCGTGCGGGCGTGCTCGAACTGGCCGCCGGCGGCCTCGTGCTGCGCCAGAGCCCGCTGGTACAGAGTGTCGCAGTCCTCTTCCCGTGCCGTCAGGGCTCGGAGGCGGGTCAGTTGGGCCACGGCCTGTGGATCGGCGCCCAGGGCGGCCCACTCGGCGTACAGGTCGACCATGTCGGTGACGTCTTCGTCCAGTCCCGCCAGGACCGTCGCCTCTACGAGGCACGGCACTGCGAGCATCCACAGGCCGAAGTGCCCGCGCCGGGGGCCCGGTCGGAGTAGCGGAGCGAGACGGATCGCGGCCTGTTCGGCCCGGCCGTGGCCCAGGTCGGCACGGGCGCGGGCCCACTCCGCCATGGTGCTCACCTGGAGCAGCCCATGCGGCCGGGCGACCGACAGGGCGGCCTTGGCGTGGTGTTCGGTGGCGGAGTCGGCGCCCACCAGGGAGAAGACCAGTGCCAGCAGGGCGTGGTGTTGCGCGCCGATGTTGCGCTGACCGAGCCGGCGGGCGGCACGGAGACCTTCCTCGGCGTGGGCACGGGCCTGCTGGTGGAAGCCGGCGCGCAGCTCGGCGTAGGCCAGGAACTCCAGGATGCGGGCGGTCGACCCGGACACGCCCTCGGCGCCGGCGGCCGCCAGGGCCCGGCCGAGCAGGCGCCGCGCGGCGGCGATGTCGCCCAGCACCAGCGCCGCGCGGCCCGCGTACAGCAGGGCGTCCGGGTGCTGTGCGCGCGCCGCGGCGGCGAGCAGCGGCTCCAGCTCCTGCGCCGCCCGGGCGAAGTCGACCAGCACGACGTGGCGCATGCCCGCCCGGAAGGCACCCCACGGTGCCGCCGCGGCGCCCGTGCTCTCGGGGGGTCCGGCCGGCGGCGTCTCGCCCGCGGTGCGTTCCAACGTCTGGAGGTAAGCCGTGAGGTCGCCGGCGGCCCAGGCTGCTTCCGCCGCCGCCGCAAGGGCCTGCTCCGCGCCCTCCACGTCGTGCGAGCCCAACGACTCGGCCGCGAGCAGCAGGGTCTGGTGGGCATCGGCCACGGGGCCGTCGCTCAACAGGAGCAGACCCCGCCGAAGTTCGGCCCGGGCGCGCAGCGGTGCGTTGTCACCGGCCGTGCTGTGGGCGGCGGCCACGAGCAGGGCAAGAGCGCGGCGGGTCTGCCCGCCGCGGCGAGCACGCTCAGCGGCCTTGAACAACTGGGAGGCCCGGTCGCCGCCCGTGTCGGCTGTCTGGTCGTACATGTTCACTGCCGCTTCCTGTCTTACGTTTCCGGAGCGTAACAGAGGGTTTGAAGACATCCTGGAGGGGATCGGTTGGTCGAACAGCACAGAAGTGCGCAGCCCGGGCAGCCGATTCTCAGACAAGTAAGGGAGGGCGGCCTAGAGCGACGCGGCCGTGAGCTTGCTGAGTGTGAGCTGTGAGACCGGTGATTTCACCGATGCCCAGGAGTGTCCCGGCTCTTACGCTGGGCCCGGCCGATCGTCCCGGGGTGGCCCCGGGAACCGGCCGCAGGTGTCCGATCAGGAGTGCCCCACGCTCCTGCCGTCCCCATACGGCCCGGACGCCTACCCGATCCACGTACCACCGTCCTCCTCGACCTCCATGACGACACGGTTCGCGGCCGACGACACGTGTCAACAGCCGTTGGGCGCCCGGCTCTCGGGACCGCCCGCGCACCCGCCGTCAGGGGCCGAGGCGAGAGGAAAACCGCTCATGCAGGCAACTCCCCAGTCGTCCACGCCCGCCCCGGAGAACGGCCCGGCGCGGCACCGCCGTCGGTCCCGCGGCCCGATCCTGGGTCTCCTCGCGTCCGCGGCGGCGCTGGCCGGCCTGGCGACCATGCTCACCGCCGGCGCGAACGCCGCCGAGAACCCCTACGAGCGTGGTCCGGCCCCCACCGAGGCCAGTGTGACGGCCACGCGCGGCGCGTACGCCGTCTCCGAGACCAGGGTCTCCCAGTTCAGCGTGTCCGGGTTCGGCGGTGGCACGATCTACTACCCGACCAGCACCGGCGACGGCACGTTCGGCGCCGTGGCGATCTCCCCGGGGTACACCGAGCGCCAGTCCTCGATCGCCTGGCTGGGGCCGCGGCTCGCCTCCCAGGGCTTCGTGGTGTTCACCATCGACACCAACACCACCTCGGACCAGCCGGCCTCCCGCGGTGACCAGTTGCTGGCCGCGCTCGACTACCTCACGAAGACCAGCAGCGTCCGCAGCCGAGTGGACAGCACGCGACTCGGGGTCATGGGCCACTCGATGGGCGGCGGCGGCACGCTGGAGGCGGCCAAGGACCGGCCCTCGCTCAAGGCCGCCATTCCGCTCACCGCGTGGAACCTGGACAAGAACTGGCCGGAGATCCAGACGCCCACCCTCATCGTCGGAGCGGACGGCGACACTGTCGCCCCGGTCCGCTCGCACTCCGAACCGTTCTACGAGAGCCTGCCGTCCTCGCTGGATCGGGCGTACCTGGAGCTGAACAACGCCAACCACCTGACGCCGAACATGTCGAACACGACGATCGCGAAGTACAGCATCAGCTGGCTGAAGCGGTTCATCGACAACGACACCCGCTACGAGCACTTCCTGTGCCCGTTGCCGCAGCCGAGCTCGTCGATCGCGGAGTACCGGGGCAACTGCCCGCACACCGCGTGACCCCGGTGCGACCGCCCAGAACGGATATTCCGGATCGTCTCGTCCCCCACCCACAGCGACGCCAAAGCGTGCGCCGAGTACCCGGAGGAGCCGAGGAGCCACACCGGCAGGCGGCCGGTGGGCGGGGTGACGCCGTTCAGCCGGTCCTGGGCGGGCCCCGGCACGGCGTACACGCGGTCGGCGTAGGGGTGCTCGGCCGGGAAGTCGTCGCCGAGGAAGTGCAGCTCGGCCACCTGCTTGGGGAAGTCCTCGGCGTCGCTCGCGTCACGGCGCAGGGCGGATCTCGGAGTCCGGCATCTGCCCGCGTGTCCTGACCTGCGCGTAGAAGTCGTTCTTGAGGTCCAAGTGGCGCTGGGCGAGAGCGTTGCGGGGTGCGCCGGCTTCCTGGGCCAGGGCGACGATGGTCAGCGCGCCGTTGGAGCGCTGTGCGGTTCCCTACAGAATGCGGTCCATGGCCGCGCGGATGCGGTCGCGTTCGTCGGGTGCGGGGCTGCCCAGCCGTGGGCCCCGCCGAGCGCGACAGATGGGGTACTGCCTCCCCAGCAGTCCGGAGTAGGGCCTCACAGCTCAACGGCTGTGACGCTCATTTGACGCTCCGGGCGTCCGACAGCCTCCTGGCGGGATCGCCAAACCCAGCCTGACCTGCATGTTCTCTCACCTAGGCGCAACGTGACATGTTTTCGATGACGCATCATGTGGAGTGCGTGGCGATTTTGGAGCCGGTCGGCAGGGGACGCTGACCTGCCGATTTGGGGCCTCCGGGCCTGTAACCGCACGGGATCCGGGACATGACTCTGACGTCCGGGACCATTCCCATCCCGTTGGGAATGCCATCGGTCAACTCTCAGGATGGCGACGCTTCCGAGGCGACCCACGAGTCGTCGAGGAACGGGCTGGGCTTTCCGTGCCAGAAGACGTCCACACTGTCGCGGGCCCGTGTCGCCGCCACGAACAGCAGGGACCGGGCGCGCTGGAGTTCATGCCGGTAACGGACAGGGTCCCTGTCGCGCAGGCTGTTGACGGCCCAACGTGGCACGAGGGCACGATGTTCCGGTTCAAAGGGCTTGAGTACCAGCGCATGGTCATTGCGGGCGTGGCGGACGGAATTCGTCGGCACGCAGATCGCGATCTGCTCGTGCGGAAGGGCCATGTCCGTGTCGGCGTCCCACTCCTCGATGAGTGCGGCCACGCCTTCCGCTCGGAGACCCAGTCCGGGAAGGCATGCCCAGCTGGAAGCCCTCCGCTGAGCACTGACCGATAGCCGGCGAGCGTTTCCTCGCTGCCGTCGAGGTCGTCGTACTTCGTCTCGCCCAGCACGCCGAGGGCGGAGCGCAGGATCTGCCGCGTCGTGCGGTAACTGAGGCTCAATTTCGAGGACCAGCCTCGGATGTTGATGCCCAGGCTTCCCAGCGTCACCTGGTTCTTGTAGATGCGCTGGTGGGTGTCGCCGACCAGGAACAGGTCGTCGGCGCCGCGAGGTGCCATCGCACGCAGCATCTTCCAGTGGGCGGGTCGGAGATCCTGTGCCTCGTCCACCACGATGTGCCGGTAGCGGTGGCGCAGTCGGCCCACTGAGCCGTCCTGGAGGTGGATGTTGTCGAGGCCGCCCGTCTCCTCCCGCTGTCGGGCGATGCTCTGGATGCGCTGTTCGCGGCCGCACCGGCGTACGCGTCGACGTCAGCAAGCCCTCCCCGCCGGTCAGGGTGAGAACCTCGGGGGTGAAACCGTCGATCATGCTCGTTGTCAGCTGGGCGCTGTCTCCATCTCCGTGCTCCAGGAACTGCAGCACGTTGCTCCAGTACAGCCAGGCACGCCAGCGTCGCTTGTGGGCCGGCTCGTCGGCGAGGGCCGCGTCACCGTCGTCCAGGACGGTGAGTCCCGTCCACACGGGAGGGGTGCGTCTGCCGTCCGCGGCCAGTACCAGACGGCAACCCGACGCGTCGGGACCGGAGAGCAGGCGTACGGGTCCGGCGCCCCCGGCGGGCATTCCGCCGCGCAGCGCTGCCCTGAGCCCCTCGCCGGCCCCTTCGCCGGTGAGCGCGGCGGCGCGGACCTCGTCCGCCCCGCTGAGTCCGGCGGCAGCCGCCTCCGCTCGCCGCCTCCAGCGTTCCGGGTCGGGAGAGCGCAGATAGGCCAGCAGCAGCCGGGCCGGGTTGACCCACACCGTCTCGGCGAGTTCACCGGGCAGGCCCCGGCCCACGCGGTCGTCGTAGTCGCGGGCCCGCTGCTGTCCGGCCGCGCCGTACGGCTCCCACACGAGGTTGGCGGGGCGGGCTCCCGCGTACCCCGTGTCCTTGATCCGCTGACGCCACTCCTTCACGTCGTGGTGCCGTCGAGGCGTACCACGTCACCGTAACTCCCGGCTTCTTGAGAGCTTGCCCTGAATGGGCTCCTATCTGCGGTCGGCGTATCCGTCACCGACCGGCCCTCTCAGACCGGATACGCCGTATGGATATGGCCGTCGCGGATGACGACTTCCACGTCTCTGGTCTCCCGCCCGCTGCCGTTGATGCCCACGGGCTCGCCGTGTTCGAAGCGGTGAAGGTGGCTGTCCTGCCCGGCCCTGGCACGTGGATTGGGGGTGGCGGGGGTGCCGTCGACGCCCTCCCGGAGCCGTCGGCCCAGGACGAAGTCGTCACCCTCCCAGAAGAAGTCCTCGTAGAACTCACCGGGCAGTGAGGGTTCCGGCCCGGTGGGGTCGGCGTTCTCCCGCACGCGGTCCTGGGCGCCGGGGCCGTGCTGGCCCTCGATGTGGGCCTCGCGTTCCTCTGTGATGCCGTGCCTGCTGCTCTCGCAGCTCACCAGCCCCCACGGGTCGGTCCAGCGAAGGGGGTCGAGGACGTAGGCGTGGTGGTTCGGTGCGGGTGCGAGGCCCAGGGGGTCTGGGCTGATGTAGCGGGCGTTCTCGGGGTCGTAGTAGCGGCGGAAGTTGTAGTGGAGGCCGGTTTCGGGGTCGTGGTACTGACCCGGGAAGCGCAGGGGGCAGTCGACTGGACCCGCTGAGCCGCCTACCGGTGTGCCCCACAGCGTCGTGCGTGCCCGCCAGGCGATCCGGCCCTCCTCGTCGAGCAGTTCGGTGGGGGTGCCCACCAAGTCGGTGACGATGGCGTAGAAGCGCCGGTCGACCTCGTCCTGGTCGATCTGCAGCAGCGCACGGTTGGTGCCGGGAGCCCATTCCCAGCTTCTGGTGGGACCGCCGGCGGAGCTGCTCTGCTCCACCAGGTGGGAGCCGTCCCAGACGAAGACGGTCTCCTCGACCGGTAGGCCCGCGTCGGACAGCAGGCGCTTGGCGACGCGACGGCCGAGGCCGTCGTAGACGTACGCCCAGCGACGCCCGTCGGGGGTCGCGACCTGAGTGAGCCGGTCCTCGGCGTCCCACGTGTAGGTCCACTCCCGCGTTCCCCCGGACAGCAGCTTGCGCGTCTGCCGGACCAGGCGCCCCTGTGCGTCGTGGACGTAGGTGATGTGGCCGGTCCTGCGGATGAGTGTGCCGTCGTGGACCCGTTCCCCCTGCGGGCCCTCCGGCGCGTCCGCCCGGCTGATGTTGCCCGCCGCGTCGTAGGCGTAGCGCTCGGACCACCCGGTGGCGGAGACCGCTTCCACCCGGCCGAGACGATCACGGCTGAATCGGCGGATGCCGTAGGTCTGGTCCTCGATGGCGGTCAGGCCGCCGTCCTGTCCGTACGAGTACGAGCGGTGCAGCAGTGCCTCGTCCGAGGCATGTGCGTCAGAGGCGGCTCGCCCGAGAACCGTCTGCGCGGTCAGACGGTGGCCGGCGTCCCACTCCTGCGTCAGTACCGCCGTCTCCCCGAGCCGCCGCTCGGTCTCGTGGCCTGAGGTCCCGTAGGCGAAGCACAGCGCGTTGCCGGCGAGTCGGACCCGGGTCGGCCGGTTGTTCGCGTCCCATTCCCAACGGCTGACGGTACCCGACGGAGTTCGGCGTTCCGTCCGCCGGCCGAGTACGTCGTACGACGTGCGGACCGCGCGGCCGTTGCACTCTTCGGAGACGACACGGCCCACCACGTCGCGTGCGAACGTGAGCGTCGTCTCGGGGGTTACCGCTGTGATCAGTCGACCGGAGGAGTCGTAGGCGAAGGTGGCGATCGCCTCGCCGGAGCGTCGCTCCACGACCCGGCCGCACGCGTCCCGCGTGTACGTGGTGATCTCGCCCGCGCCGTTGGTGCGCCGGATCAGACGGCCCGCTGCGTCGTAGGCGTAGGCGACGGCGCGGCCGTTGAAGTCCACTTCGCGGACGAGGCGGCCCGCCGCGTCGTACGTGTACGACCACACCGCACCCGACGCGCTCGTCACGGACGTGAGCCGCAGTTCGGTGTCGTACGCGAACAGCGTCGTCGAACCGTCCGCCTCCGTCCTGGAGCGGAGCCGGTCGAAGTGGGTGAAGGCGTGGGTCGTGGTCCGGCCGTCGAGGCCGGTGTAGCGGACGATGTTGCCCTCACCGTCGTAGGACCAGCTCTCGCCACTGCCGTCGGCCATGATCCGCTCAGCGGGGTAGCCCTCCACCGTCCAGGTGGTGCGCGTCGTCGCGCCGGCGGCGTCGACGGTGCCGACGATGCGGCCGAAGGCGTCGCGAGTGACATGGGACGTACCGCCCAGTGGCGCGGTGACGGAGTCGGGCAGCCCCAGTGGCCCCGGGCGGACGCGGTGGGTCGCTCCCAGGGCGTTGGTGACGCCGAGCAGGCCGCCGGAGGGTTCATAGGCGTAGGTGGTGACGGCACCATCGGCGTCGACGGTCGCTGTCGGGTGGCCGTGCTCGTCGTACGCGTAGCCACGCCTGCCGCCGTTCGGCAGAGTGATCCACAGGGGACGGTCGGAGGAGTCGTACTCGCAGGTGGTGGCCGTGCCGTCGGGGCGGACCACGGAGATGAGGTTGCCGCGCTCGTCGTAGCTGAAACGGGACGTGTGGCCCAGCGGATTCGTGCGCGCGAGCAGCCGGTTGTACGCGTCCCACTCGGCGTGGGTGGTGTTGCCGAGCGGGTCGGTCTGGGCGACGACCTGTCGGCGCTCGTTGTACCGGTAGGTCGTGGTGTGGCCCAGAGAGTCGGTGTACCGGGTCTCCCGGCCTGCCGGGTCGTATGCGATGGAGCAGGACAGGAACCCGTCGGCGCCTTCACCGCGTATGCACCGGTCCTGGTCGTCGTAGGTGAAGCGGTACCAGGTGTCGTTGCGGTCGCTCCAGGATGTGATGCGTCCCTGGAGATCGTAGGCGTACCGGAGGGGAAGGCCACTGGAGTTGTGGATCTCTGTGAGGTGACCCTCGGGGCTGTAGCCGTAGCGCCGCAGCGTCGTGCCGTCCGGCCCGGCCCCCTCGTCGCGCAGCCGCAGGCCGACTATGCGGTCGCCCTCGGTGTCGATGTGCACGTGGCGGCCGCCGGAGTCGTGGACGGAGGTGGGGGTGCCGGTCTCGTCCCGGTCGATGTCGATGCGCCGTCCACCGCGGTCGGTCACCGCGGCCAGGGGAAGAGTGAAAGCCGCGTGCGCGGCGACAGATCCCGCGAGCGGGGCGAAGTGGCGGGTGTGTCCGGAGGCCGGGTCGGTGATGCGGATGGGGGTGTCGGGGGAGCCGTCCCAGTCCAGCGGCCAGCGCGGGCCCTCCGTCGGCATGACCGACTCACCGGGGGCGGGCACGGGATACACGAGGATCATGCCGTCTTCAGCGGCGAAGACGACGCCTTCCCCGTCCAGTTCGAGACGCTCGTCGAACGTCGAGGCCCAGGACGGACCGAACCACTGGCCCCAGTTGTACGTCGAGAGATGCGTGCGCCGCAGCACGAGCGGAAGGAGCCCGGGCAGCTCCACGTCGGTCTCCTCCACGAGCATCTCGCCGGAGACCATGTCGACGGGATCGCCGTTCTTGCACCGCCCCTTGGCCGGCTTGCTCTTGCCGACCGCGTCGTCGGCTCCCTTGCGCAGGCCTCTTCCCAGGCCCTTGGCCATCGCCTTGAGGCCACCTTTGCCCAGGGCTTTCATGCCCGTCGCGAGCTTGCCGAGCGTGGTGATGCCCTTGCCGCCGGGTATGCAGTCCAGTGCCGCGAATCCCACGTCCCACAGGGACGCTTGGCCTTTGCGATATTTGTTGAGCGTGTCGGCGAGGACGACGAGGGCGGCCACGACGACGATCGCGGCGAGGATCGGCCCGCCGATGATCATCGCGATGACGCCGACGACCGTGACGACGACCTTGCAGACCGCAACGATGGTGTCCCAGTTGTCGGAGACCCAGTCGCCGATGTCCTCCCACCACGACCGGTTCTGGATGCCGGCGTCGGACGCTTCGTCGATCTTGTTCTTGGCCTCGCGGGCGGCGTCCTCGCGCATCTTGCGCGCGTCCTCGGCCATCTTCTTCGCCGCGTCCAGCGCACTCTGGGCGTCATCGACGGCCGACTGCGCGTTCGTCTGCGCCGTCTTGGCGTGCTGGACGTCCCGTGTGGCCGCCCGCACCTTGGCCTCGTCCGGCTTGTCGGCGTCCGACTTGCTGCCGGTGGGGTCGTCCTCGTACTTGTCGGCCTCCTTGGATGCACGGGTCACCCAGGAGTCGGCTGAGGAGAGCTTCGACTGCGCCGAGGAGAGGTCCGTGCGGGCCTCGCGCGCCTTCACCAGCGCCTTGTCCGCCAGCGCCTGGGCGCGCTCCAGCTTCGGCCAGAAGTCCGCGAGGGCGTCGCCGCACATCCCGTAGGACTTCTCCAGCTTCTTCAAGTTCTTCGGGACGCCCGAGAA
Organism: Streptomyces africanus; assembly: GCF_030816955.1. Lineage (NCBI taxonomy): Bacteria > Bacillati > Actinomycetota > Actinomycetes > Kitasatosporales > Streptomycetaceae > Streptomyces > Streptomyces africanus. The sequence goes on from NZ_JAUSYP010000001.1 coordinate 6,650,739, forward strand.
CTCCTCCTTGAAGACCGTGGCCGACTTGCCCGCCCACTCCGCCAGGGTGCTCTCGCCCGCCATGCCCTTGACCAGACGCAACGCCTCGGACACGTCGTCGGCGAAGTCGTGCAGGACCTTGGCGAGCCTGCGCACCCGTTGCGGATCGCCGGGGGTCGGATCCTTGTCCAGATCAAGGACATGCCAATCCGTTGGCCGGTTTCCCACGCTCTTCCCCCATCGCCTGGCTCCGCTCAAGGCACGTATGCCTCCGCAAAGTTACTTGATCTCCTGCTCGTAGACTCGGGGGCGTGAGCCACAACGAAGAGACGCCCGGCGACAGCCCTTCCGATCGCCATCGCCGGGAGCGGCCCGGGCCGGAGTCGCAGCATCTGGCTGAGCTCGGACCGGAAGGAATGTACGAAGCGGCGGAGCGGCTGTGCCGGACGGCGGTCGGCAACGGGCCCCGGGAAGCCTCTGTGGCGCGGACCGTCGGACGGATCGCCGAGACCCTTGCCGACACGCGTTCGCGGGACTGTGTGACGTTCGCTGCGGACCTCGTGAGTCGGCTGCTGCCCGAAGGGGCCATGACCCCCGGCGACAGCGATCGACTGCTGCGTTCCGTGGCCGCGAAGCTGGTCAAGGCTCAGCATCTGCGCGACATCGAGCCTCTCTTCGGAGAGTTGCCGGACGGAGTCCTGGGCCCGGGGGTCGAGCTACGGGCCTGTCTCCTCGGAGAGCTGGCGCTGATCGGCTCGGGGGCCGGTCGGCGCTCCCTGGAGGCGTACGCCGAGAAGCTGCGTGAGCTGGGGCATCCGCTGGCTCGGCTGCCCAGTACGCGACTGGACATCGAGCACCGGTTCACCGTTCGTGTCCGGGGACTGGGGTCGATCAAGACCGCGAAGCAGCTCCGGTCGCGTTTCCCGGAGGCTCCCTCGACCGACGGCGGTGCGGTCGCCGGCCGCGGTGCCGGGGATGCTCGGGACGAGGGACGGGCGAACGCGGCTGCCCGACCGTTCCGGGCCGGCGGATGGGCCCGTGAGGCCGAGGCGCGGTTCTTCACGCTGGCGAGCCCGCTCAGCCCCGACGACTTCGGCGTCTCCTTCCTCAAGGAACTGCCCTTGGGCTGCCTAGAGGGCGAGGGCAGCCGCCGGGGAAGCGCGCTCGCCTGCGTGACGACACCCGACGACGTTCTCAACGAACTCTTCTCGGCTTCGTACGTCGGCGGAGTGAACGGCCAGGGGCAGGGCGCTGCGTACGCGCGGCTGTACGCCTGGGAGAGTCTCTACGCGCTCATGGGGTTGCCCGCCGGGGTGCCGCTCCTGGAAGCCGTGCGGCGCGCGGCGGATCACCGGTGGCTGCGGTTCATGGCGTTCACGGACTGGTTCCACCACGACACCTCGGACGTGGCCTTCGCCGTACTCGATCCCACCCACACTCGGGTCGCGGTGCTGGCGGCGACTGATACCGACGTCGACCGTGATGGTCTCGGGTAGTCACGGTGAAGACATAGCTCTCCGGTTTGACGCCGCAGTCAGGCAAGGGGACCGGTCGGGCGAGGCGTGGTGGAGTTTCTCGGCGTCGGCGAGGACGCTGTTCGCCGGAACCCGAAGGGAGCCCGGCAGTTCCTCGACCTTTACGGGCGCCTTGCTGACGGGCACGACCCACGCCTCGGCCGCCCGTGCTGCTGCGCCGCCACGAACGCCGCAGTCTGCACGGCTAGGCGCAGCTCGGCGACATGTTCCACACGGAGGGCCGCCTGGATCGTCTACCCGAGTCGTCCGGCGACTGGCCGCTGCTGGTCGGCCGGGCACACTGCCTGCACGGCGAACTGGGCGCCCCCGACCAGGTGCTGCGCCGTTTGGTCGGCCCGCGCACCGACCAGGCCGAGGCCCGCGCTTCGCCGAGGCGACCGGTGTGTACGCGGACCCGCTGCTTGCGACCGGATACCGGGCTGGCTGCGGACGACGAGTTCGAGGAGGGCATGTTCGACCTGGAGGGCGCGGTGACCGCCCTTGCGGTCCGGATCGAGGACGAGGGCATGACTCCACCATGGCGGCCGGAGAAGTGGCGCGGGTCATGATGTGCGAGCTGGTGTCCAGAGTGGGCGCAGGGGAGCTGGTCGTGGCAGCCTGTTTCACTCCGAAGGCGAGGGATGGACTGTTGGTCATGACGCTCGTTTGACGCTCTGGGCGCCCGCACGCGCTCCCGCAAGCCGAGAAACAGCGTCTGACCTGGCCTTTTACGTTACTCACTCAGGCCGACATCTTTCCGATGACGTATCATGTCGAGTGTGTGGCGACCCTCGAGCCCGCGGCAAAGGGCTCCTGACCTGCCTTGCGCAGCGGCCTGCCGAGCCGAGGGCGAGTTCATGAGGGGGAACGTGGCCGAGACGCCGCGAAGTGCTGTGCCGCCGCAGCCGATGCAGATTTCGTCGTGGCAGCAGGCCGAGCGCAACGCAGCCCGCTGGATGCGCCACTGGGGCTATGCCGATGCCACCGCACGCCCCGGGGGCCCGGACTCCGGCATCGATGTCCGGGCCACCGGCGCACTGGGACAGGTCAAGTACCAGGCCGCCCAGGTCGGGCGTCCGGAACTGCAACGATTCGTGGGAGCGCGCCCCCGCGGATCGACCGCACAGCTGATCTTCTTCACTGGCAGCGGGTACACGGCCACCGCCGTGGCCTACGCCCAGGAGTGGAACATCGCGCTTTTCACATACCGCCTGGACGGCACGATGACGCCGGTCAACGAGGCGGCACGCCGCATCCACCGTTCCTCCGCCTCCACCGCGCCCACGGCGGCTCGCGACCCCGAAACTGCCGAAGCGCAGACGTTCTGGCAGCGGAACTGGCGCGTGGTGGCGGGTATTTCTCTCCTCATGGCACCGCTGGGCTCGATCGGGGACGAGAAGACCTACACCGGCCCGCTCGCCCTGGACGTCCTGAAGTTCATCGGCATCCTCCTGACCGGCTGGTCGCTCGGCGCTTTCCTGATCGCCACACGGTTCGGCGTCCGCATCTCCCTCCGGCTCCGGCCTTTGCGGGCGGCCATCGTTTCCCGGCCGGGAACGGGCGCAGCGACAACGGTGGGCAGCACTCGCGTGTCACGCCCCACGCACGACCGTGCCACAGGGGGCACCACCACAACTCAGCAGAACGGCCTGGTGGCTGAGGCCGCACGTCTGCTCCGTACCGGCAGCAAGCAGCACCACGTCGACAAGATCCTGCGAGATCGCGGCGTGGGACTCATGGACCGGGGCCGCATCCTCACCGAAGCCAGGAAACTCAACAAACGTCCCTGAGGATCGGCCTCACGCCGACGGTCCGGTCTCGTGGTCAACCTGTGCCGCCCGGCTCTTCGTGCACGAGGGAATGCTGGTCGGGAGCAGATGCGGGGCCTGTTGGGGACAGTTCGGCACGGAGTTCCGGATCAGGGCAGAGTGACAACCGTCGACGCGTACGAGAGTCCGGCTCCGTAACCGAGCAGCAGGGCGAGCCCGCCGGATCGGACCGTGCCCGCGCCCAGGAGTGCGTCCATGGCCAGCGGCACGGACGCGCCCGAGGTGTTCCCCGTGGTGACGACGTCCCTGGCCACCACCACGTGGTCGGGCAGATCGAGGGATCTGGCGAGCGCGTCGATGATGCGAGCGTTGGCCTGATGCGGGATGAAGGCATCCAGATCACCGGCCCGGACTCCCGCCGCGTCCAGTGCCCTCCGCCCGACCTTCGCCATTTCGTAGACCGCCCAGCGGAAGACCTTCTGCCCCTCCTGGCGCAAGGCGGGCCACTTCAGGCCGGGCTGGTCCCGCAGGGCCTTCCAGGAGGGGGTCTGCGCGATGGCTTCTGACTCGGATCCGTCCGCGCCCCACACCACCGGACCGACTCCCGGTTCGGTGGAGGGGCCGAGAACCACCGCGCCCGCGCCGTCCCCGAAGATGAACGCCGTCGACCGGTCCTCCAGATCGAGCAGGTCGGTCATCCGTTCCGCGCCCACCACCACGACGTGCCCGCCGCGGCTGCGGATGGCGTCGGCGGCGAGGGCGACTCCGTGGACGAAGCCGGCGCATCCCGCGGAGATGTCGAACGCGGCCGCGTTGACGGCCCCGATGCGGTCTGCGATCTCGGTCGCCGCCGCGGGCGTCTGCCGCAGATGGGTGAAGGTCGCCAGGATGACGCAGTCGACGGTCTCGGGGGCCACGCCCGCCATCGCGAGAGCTTTGCCGGCGGCTACCTGAGCCATGTCGGCGAGGGATTCGTCCGGTGCGGCCCAGTGTCTGGTGACGATGCCGGTGCGCGACCGGATCCACTCGTCGGACGAGTCGATGTGGCGGCTCGCTTCCTCGTTGCTGACGACGCGTTGCGGCCGGTAGGCGCCGACGCCCAGGATCCTCGCGCTCTCGGCGCCGGTCGGTGACGTGATCCGTGCCCCCATGAAACCCTCGCTGATTCTCGGGATTACGCCGGCTTGATGGACATCGAGTGGCGGAAGTAGTTCGACGGGTCGTACTTCTTCTTGATGCGCTGCAGGCGTGCGTAACTGCCCTTGTAGTAGAGCGTCTGCCACGGAATACCGGAGGTGTTGATCGAAGGATCCGCCATATCGGTGTCCGGGTAGTTGATGTAACAGCCGTCGGTCTGGCCATCGAGGCCGGGCACGCCACCCGTGGCCGCGTGGACGTTGCCGTACAGGTCGCGGAGCCACGCCAGATGGGTGGCGTCCTCCTCGGAGCGGGTCCAGAGCGTCTGGTAGAGCATCTTGATGACAGAGCTGCGCTGCGGCACGGCCGTGGCGTCGGGAGAGACGGCGTTGACCTGCCCGCCGAAGGAGAACAGCACCAGCATGGCGCGCGGGTTGCGGTAGTCGGGCCTGCTCATCGAGGCGTACAGCGCGGCCAGTTGCGCATCCGTGAAGTTGGTCCTCAGGTACGCCGACTTGTGGGCCCCGCGCAGCGTGGGGTCGTTGAGCGTGGCGTTGATGGTGCCGAGAAGCTGGGTCGCCTGGAGCCAGGGAAGCTTGCGCGCCGGGGCCCGCGTGGTGGTGACGCCGTCGAGGACCGCCTTCAGGTAATCGTCCAGCAGTTGCTGTGCGCCGGGGATGTCTGCATCGACCTGGGTGACCAGATTGAGGCCACTGGCGGCGGTGGAGTAGACGTTGAGAATGCCGCTCAGGTAGCGGTACGGCGAGTTCGGGGCGCTGTTCGCCTCGAACCAGGCACCGAAGTTCTTCACCAGCCGCTTGAACTTCGCCTCGTCCAGTTCGCTCCAGGGAATCGACTGGATGTGCGTCAGCACGTGCGAGGGCGGGGACACGAGCTGGGTTTCCGGAGCGGTGCCCGTCGCGTTCGGGGAACGCAGCCAGTAACGGGTCACGACGCCGAAGTTCCCTCCTCCGCCGCCGGTGTGGGCCCACCACAGGTCGCGGTTGGCGTCGTCGGCCTCACGGGTGGCCGTGACGATCCTGGTGGTCCCCGCGGCGTCGACGGTGACGACCTCCACGGCGTACAGGTGGTCCGCGACCAGGCCGTTCCGGCGTGAGAGGAGACCGTACCCGCCGCCGGCGATGTGACCGCCCGCGCCGACTCCGTAGCAGACGCCTCCGGGAAGAGTGACGCCCCAGCCCTTGTAGAGCGCCTCGTAGACCTGCAGCAGGCGGGCGCCCGGCTCGACGAAGAACGCCCGCTTGGTCTCGTCGTACCCCACCGAGGTCATCTCGGAGCAGTCCAGGATGACCTCGACCTCCGGATTGCAGACGAAGTCGGTGAAGCAGTGGCCGCCGCTGCGGACCGACACCCGCTTGCCCGCGCTGAACGCCGCCTTCACGGCCGAGGCGGCGTCCGCCGCCGACCTGATCATCTTGATGTAGTCGGGCGCCGCGACGAACCGCTGGTTGTTGCCGGTGGTCAGCAACGGGTAGCGCGGGTCGGCGGGGGTCACCGTCGCTCCGGTCGCGGACCCGGACGCCGTGCCCGCGGCGAAGGCCGGGGCCGGGCCCGGGAGCGCCGTACCGCCGGCCAGCGCGGTCACGGAGGCGGCCGCTCCCTGGATCAGGCGTCTTCGGTTGATGATCGGCATGGAGGAACTCCTGGAGAGGTGTGGGTGTGCCGACGGGCCCCGGACTGCCCCGGGGCCCGTCGTCCATGAGGGGCGGAGCGGGCTCAGCCCTTGGGAGCCGGGCCGTTGCCGAGCGACGAGGCGCCGCTGACGTCGATCACCTGACCGGAGACCCAGCCGCCGGCGGGGGAGGCGAGGAAGCCCGCCACACCGGCCACGTCCGCCGGGGTACCGGTGCGGCCGAAGGCGGACCAGCTCTCGGCCAGCGCCCGCATCTGCGGGTGGGCCAGCCACGGGTTGAAGTCCGTGTCGATGATTCCCGGGGCAACGGCGTTGACCGTGATGCCGCGCGGGGCGAGGGCCTCCGCCAGCGTGAGCGTCAGCGTGTTCATCGCGCCCTTGGTCATCGAGTAGGCCACCACGTTGGGCATGGCGATACGGGTGGTGGCGCTGGAGACGTTGATGATCCGACCGCCGTCACGCAGCCGGTCCAGACCCTGCTGGATGACGAAGAACAAGGACTTGACATTGACGGCGACCAGCTTGTCGAAGTCGGCTTCCTGCACATGGCCGATGGGGGCGAGCAGCCCCGCACCGGCGTTGTTGACCAGGATGTCGAGCCCGTCGGCGGCCTTGTCGAACTCCGCCCACAGGGCGGTCGCATCACCGTCCACTCCGAGTTCCGCCCGGACGAGGAACGCCTGGCCGCCCTCCGCCTCGATCGCGTTCACGACCTCCTTGGCCGCGGCCTCGCTGCTGTTGTAGTGCACGCCCACCCGAGCCCCGTCCGCCGCCAGCCGCTCGGCGACGGCCCGTCCGATGCCCTTGCTCGCGCCCGTGACCAGAGCGACCTTGCCTGACAGAGTGCTCATGGGAGCGCCTCCCTCTCGTGATTGATGTGTCAACACGGAACAGATTCCGAAGAGTTGTTCAGATCTGCCTGTCTCATGGGGTCCGTGCCGGATGGCGTCCGGCGGCGGGCCGCCCGGCAGGCAGGTTCTTGGGTGTGGTCCGGAGCATCCGCCCGGCCGCCGGCGGCTGCCGCCAGCTGCGGGCGGTCCGCGGTGCCGGACCCTCCAGCAGGGGCCCGCCGGTCGCCGATCGCACCGTGGTGGTGGCGCAGGGCAGGGCCAGCTGGAACCGGGTGTGAAAGCCGCCGAGCAGTATGTGGATGACGGGCTCGGCGGCCGGGCGGCCACCTGTTTCGGTGCCGTACGGCGGCATCGGGGTCGCGTCGTGGGACCCGAACGCCACCGCCGTGACGGCGCTCATGCCGGGGTCGAACTCGAAGAGCCTTTCGAGGGTGGCGGCCGCGAGGTCGGAACCGGCCTCGACGGCCTTGACCGGAGTGGCCCGGCCGTCCCGGACGTCGAGCACCAGCGGATAGCGCACCAGCGGGGTCAGGCGGTCGTACACGGCTGTGCGGTCCACCCGGTCGCCGCCGCCGACGACGGGGTTGCCCTTGACCGTCACCGCTCCGGTCAGCGTGCCGAGCGTCCGGGCGGTGTCCATGACGAGCCAGGCGGGCGGGACCGCGTGCACCCTGCCCGGGGTGAACCGTTCCGTGCCTCCCAGGCCTTCGGCGCGCTGGATCCGTGCCCTGGATCCGGACAGCGATTCGGTGAGCGTCAGCGAACCGGAGAGGTCCAGGGCCCGCAACAGCCGCTTCTCACGGCGTGCCGACTCCGCGGGCCGCTGCTGTGCCAGGCAGCGCAGCACGCGGCGGATCCGGTGAATCGGGTCCGCTCCGGTGCCCAGACGGGCCGCGGCCACCGTGCGCCGGGGGGTGACGGCCTGAGGGTCCGCCGTCAGCAACGCCTCGTCGGCGGCCAGCACCAGGACGTCCGCGTCCGGCCCCGCCTCGGCGAGCAGACCGGTCAGGGAACTGCCCGGCCCGGCGGCGATCACGCGCTGTTCGGCGTGGCGCCCGGTCGGCTCGACACGGACGAGACGGGCGTACGGCTCCTCCACGATCACCACCGCGCGCCGCCGTCCCGGCGGGAAGGACCCCCACACCGCGGGGGACACCCTGATCACTGCGTCTCCTTCGCTTGGGACGGGCGGGGAATGGCGAGGCAGATCACCGCCGCGACCAGGCCGAGGGCGAGGGTCAGCCACCAGCCGTGGCCGAACGCCGTGATCCGGTCCGCGCCGTGGGAGCTGCCGAGCACCGCGACCAGGACGGCGACGCCCAGCACCGAGCCGACCTGGCGGGCCATGGTGACCACCGCGGAGCCGGTGGAGAAGCCGCCCGGCGGCAGCGCCGAGACAGCCGCGCCGACCAGGGTGGGCACGGTCAGTCCGACGCCGATGCCGGTGAGCAGCATGCCGGGCAGCAGCCCCGTGAGGTACTGGGGTTGGGTGTCCAGGGCCAGTGCCCACCAGCCGATGCCGAGGGCGAACACCACGCACCCGAACGCCGAGACCGCGCCGGCTCCGTATCGCCGGGTGAACGGCCCGGCGCCGATCGCGAGGACCGGCACCATTAACGGGCCCGGGGCGACGGCCAGTCCGGTGACGAGCGGGGACCAGTGCCAGACGTCCTGCGACCACAGCACCGCGGACAGCAGCATCATCGCGAAGGCCACGGCGAAGACCAGGTTGGCGAGGGTCGCGAAGGGCATCGCGGGAAGCCGCAGCAGGCTCAGCGGCAGCAGCGGGGACGGGTGACGTGCGGAACGTGCGACGAAGAGCACCAGTGCCAGGACCGAGCCCGCCAGGCAGCCGAGCACCGGGCCCGAGGCCCAGCCCCAGTCCTCGCCGCGGACCACGGCCAGGGACAGCAGCGCGATCCCCCCGGTGAGCAGGGCGGCGCCGAGCAGGTCCGCGCGAGCGTCCGTGGTGCGGGCCGGGGTGGCGGGCACGGAGCGCAGGCCCACCGCCCAGGCCGCCACCCCGATCGGCACGTTGACCAGGAAGATCAAGCGCCAGTCCAGCTGGGTGAGCAGACCGCCGGCCAACGGTCCGAAGGCGGCGGCGAGCCCGCTGATGGCGCTCCAGGTGCGGACCGCCCCGAGCCGGCGCTCCGGCGGTGCCGTGATGAGCAGGATGCCCAGCGACGACGGGATGAGCAGGCCGGCGCCGACCGCCTGCACGATCCGCGCGGCGACCAGTGTCCACACGGTGGGCGCCAGTGCGCACGCCACGGAGGCGAGAACGAAGACCGCCAGCCCTGCCAGATACGCGCGGCGCGGCCCGATGCGATCCGCGAGACCACCTGCCGGGATCAGCGAGGCCGCGTAGACGACGGCGTAGGCGTTGAGGATCCAGGACAGCGAGGCGAGGGACGCGCCGCTGTAGTGGGCGCCCACGTCGGGGAGGGCCACATTGACGATGAACACGTCCAGGTTGGACATCGCCACGCCCGCCGACACCACGCCGAGGACCACGCCGAACCTGGCGGTCCGTAAGGGAACAGCTGTGGACATGAGATTCTCCCGGGCCTCAGCCGAGGGTGGCCGGCAGGCGGTCGTGGCCGCGTTGGACGATCTGGTCGCGGAACCCGGGCCGGCCGACGACGGCGAGCTTCGGGAAGCGGCGCAGCAGGCGGGGCAGTACGGTCTCGGCGGACAGCCTGGCCAGGGCCGCGCCCAGGCAGTAGTGCGCGCCGGCGCTGAACGTCAGCTGCTTGTTGCCCTCGCGGTCGGGGTCGAAACGGCCGGGGTCGGAAAAGCGCTCCGGGTCGCGGTTGCCCGCGGCGATGAGCAGGGTCACCGCGCTGCCCCGGGTGATCTTCTCGCCGAAGAACTCCAGATCCTCCCCGGCGACCCGGTTCAGGGCGTGCACCGGCGGATCGAAGCGGAGCACCTCCTCCAGGAACCGGGAGACGAACTCCGGGTCCCGCCTGATGCGTTCGGCGTACTCGGGGTGCTCCACGGCGATGCGGACGGCGTTGCCGAGCAGGTCCTGCGGCGCCTCGCTGCCGGCCACGATCACGGCCATGAGGTTGGCGACGAGGTCTTCCTCGGTCAGGTCGCCGCTTTCGTCGCGGGCGCGGATGAAGGCGCTCGTCAGATCCGGACCGGGCTCGGCGCGGCGGAGGGCGACGAGTTCGGTGACGTACTCGGCGAGCCGGTCCATCGCGGCGTCCGCCGGCTCCAGCCGGCCGAGGTCGCTGACGGGGTCCATCGAGGTGGTGATGGCCGCGATGACGGGGTGCAGCCCGGGCAGGTCCTTCTCCGGTATGGACAGCAGCTCGCCGAGGACGGCGATGGGGAACCGGTAGGTGAACTCCTCCACCAGGTCCACGCTGCCGCCGTCGGCCGCCAGCCTCTCCAGGTGCCGCACCGCCTCGTCGGCCAGGCGTTCCACCATCGGGGCGAAGGCGGCGACGCTGTGGGCGGAGAAGGCGCTGGAGAAGAACCGGCGCATCCGCTCGTGGTCGGGCTCATTGCTGAACAGCATGTTCTTGGTGAGCCACACCCAGGAGGAGTGCTCGCGCCAGCCGGGCATGCGCAGGTCCTGCATGGCCGCGTCGGTCTGGAGCAGGGCGGGATGGCGCAGTGCCCGGGCGCACTGCTCGTGGCCGACGGCGAGCAGATGCGTCTCCCCCAGCCGCACCAGGCCGCCGTGGGCGCGCAACTCCTCGTAGAGCGGGTACGGGTTCTGCTTGCCCTCGGGCGACAGCAGCCGGATCATCACGTCCAGCGGTTCGGCCAGGGTCTGGCACTCGGTCACTTCTGCTCCCGGTGGTTCATCGGTCACTGGTCGACGGTCGGTGCCGATCACAGCTGTTCCATCACGAAGTCGGCCTTGGCCGCGCCGCATTCGGGGCACTCCCAGTCGTCGGGGATGTCCTCCCAGCGGGTGCCGGGGGGTATCCCGTCTTCCGGCAGCCCCAGCTCCTCGTAATAGACCCAGCCGCACAGCAGACACATCCACGCTCGCTTGGCGGTCTGGACACTCAGGTCGTTCATCGGATCACTTACTTCTCTGCTAGGGGGCAACCCGCCCGGAGGCGGGCGCGCTTGCGGGGCCGGTGGGGACTGCGGATCACGGGACCGCGGGTGCGTCGCGGGCGGTGTGTCCGGCGACGAACGCCGAGACACCGGCCTGGACCTGCGGGGAGCTGAGGATGCCGATGTGGCCGGCGTCCGGGGCGGCTTCCAGCCGGACCCGGGGCAGCTCCCGGGCGATCACCTCGGCATCGGAGTACGGCACCACCGCGTCGGCCGGGTCGTGGACGGCCAGCACCGGGCAGTCCAGGCCCGCGCCGCGTGCGACGGCGTCCCAGTGGCTGACGGGCACGCCGTTGCGCCGGTGCAGCTCGGCGTAGATGCGCCGCACCGTGTCGGGTCCCAGGCGCAGTCCGGCACCGTCCCACCTGTCGAGGACTCCGCTCAGCGTGCAGGTGGGCGCGATGAGCACCAGGGCGTCCAGCTCGGCCCGGCGCAGGGCGACCCCGCTGATCGCCGCGATCGAGCCCAGCGAGTGGGCGATGACCACGCTGACCTGGCCCAGGGCGCCCAGCACGGCCGCGACCGCGCGGGAGTACTGGGTCATGGTCGCCTGGGACCCCGGCCACACTCCGTGCGCCGGTGCGTCGAACGCGGCGACGGTGAAGCCCAGTCGCCGCATCGGTCCGACGAAGGAGTGCATGCTGCTGCTGTCGGACGCCCAGCCGTGCACCAGCAGTGCCGTCGGCCGCCCGTCACCGGGCTCACCCCAGACGTACCCTCCGGAGATGTCCGGGGAGCCGTCCACCGCGAACCGCCGCGCGCCCAGGGGCAGCACGTTGTCGGGCCGCAGCCCCAGCCTGCGGGTGTCGCTGAACACATCGGTCGCCCAGCGCGCCGCAGCGCCCGGCGCGACGGCGCTCAGGGCACTGTGGACCGCCCTGCGCACGGCTCGGCGTCCGGTCACCGTCCGGCCCCGGCGAACTTCGAACCGGCTGCCCGCCCCGGCGGCACCTTGCTGCCCGAGCGTTCACGGTAGAAGCCCGACTCGGTGTCGTAGAAGTGCAGATGGCGGATGATCTCCCACATCCGGCGGAACGAGAACACCTCTTCGCGCACCATCCCGGGGTACTTCTCCTTCAGCGCCTGCTGTGCCTTGGGCAGGTTGTAGAAGGGGATCACCGGCGCCACGTGGTGGGCCGTGTGGATCGAGATGTTGTGGGTGAGGAAGAGGAGCCACTTCGGGTAGACGTAATCCGTCGTGACCAGCAGGCGGCTGGCGTTGCGCGTCCAGTGCTCGGCCGTCAGGTAGGGGATGTCGCTGGCGCTGTGGTGCATCAGCGTCGTGGCGCTGAACCAGGCGTGGGCGGCCAGCCACGGCGCCACGAAGTACAGCAGCACTCCCTGCCATCCGGTGAAGTAGGCGAGCGCTCCGAAGTACGGCACGCCCATCGCCAGGACGAAGGCGATGGAGCGCTTCACGTCACGGCGGTGCGCGGCCTTCGGGTAGAAGCCCGGCCGGAAGGCGGACTCCACCCAGTAGTTGATGGTGCCGCCCCAGAACGCCCAGGTCCGGGTCGACAGGTAGACGAGCTTCTGCCGCAGGGGCATCCGCTGGTACACGCCGGCTGGCAGGGGACGCCAGTCCGTGTCCAGCTCCAGGTGGTTGGTGCTGGAGTGGTGCATGTTGTGCACATGACGCCAGGAGTGGAACGGGTAGGCGAGCGGCAGCAGTGACAAGTGTCCGATGACGGTGTTCAGACGCCTGTCGCGGGAAAAGGAGCCGTGCCCCGCGTCGTGCGCTATGCAGTGCAGGCCCCAGCCGCCCAGGCCCGCCACGATCCACAGCGGCAGGTAGAGCGCCCAGTGCGGAGCGAAGGCGACACCGACGACGGCGCCGCCGTACAGCAGCCAGCTGACCGCGAACCCGAGCAGCCCGCGCCGGACCCGCGGCTCGAAGTAGCTCTTGGGGACGGCGGCGGCCAACCGCTCGCCCTCGATCGCCGCGGACCGGGCGAGGAACTCCTCGAACTGCGCGTCAGGCGCGGTGGGGAAGTCGAACGCACCCATGTCGGCCCTCCTAGGCGGCCTGGTCCGGAAGCCGGAGCTCCTTGGCCAGGTAGCCGCACAGATCATCGATGGTCTGGTACTCGTAGAGCAGTCCCGGGGAGAGCCGTCGTTCGACGACCTTCTCCAGTGCGCCGGAAACCTGGACCGCGACCCGGGAGTCGAGGCCGTACGACTCGAAGGTGAGCGAGGTGTCGATCTCGCCCTCGGCGACCTTGAGGTGGTCGGCCAGATACGCCACCAGCCAGTCGCGCAGCGCGGCCCGCGTCAGAGGGCCGCTCGGCTTGGCAACTTTCCTCTTGAACACGCTCGGTCACTCCGTCCCTTTGGTGGAGCCGGCGGCCGCCGCGGCCAGCGCCTGCTCACGCTTCTTCTGAATCTGCTGCTTGGTCGGCTCGCGCAGGTCCCAGACCAGGCCCGCCTTGCCCAGCCCGGCGAGCAGCCATCCGCTCAGGTCCGGCTCCAGCCAGCTCACGCCGTGCCGGTACGAACCGGGGAACGCGTGGTGGTTGTTCTGCAGGCCCTCACCGAAGGTGAGGATCGCGACGGGCCAGTTGTTGGCGCTACGGTCCTCGTTGTCGAACGGACGGCCGCCTATCGCGTGGCAGACGGAACCGACCATCCAGGCCGCCTGGTTGGCCAGGAAGATCCGCGCCAGGCCGCCGAAGACGACACCGGTGAGGGCGGACATCGCCGTGTGCTCGACGGCGAAGCCGATCAGGCCCGGGAGGATCACACCGCTGATCACCCAGACCGGGTAGGTGCGGTGGTAGTACATCAGCCGGCGGTTGCGCAGCACGTCCGGCGCGAACACCGACCACTTGGAGTTCTCCGGGCTGAGCATCCACGGCATGTGCGCGTACCACAGGCCGTGCAGGCGCTGCTTGAAGGTGCGCCCGTGCAGGTTCGGCGAGTGCGGGTCACCCTCCTGGTCGCTGAAGCGGTGGTGCCGGCGGTGCGTGGTGACCCACCACATCACGGGGCCCTGGGCACCCATCGAGGCCGTGATCATCATGATCGCCTCGAAGACCGGGCCGGTCCGGAAGGCCTTGTGGGCGAGGTAGCGGTGGAAACCCACCGTGATGCCGAACATGTGCACGAAGTACATGGCGACGAAGAGCCAGATGTCGGTCGCCGTGAAGGTGCCGGTCGCCAGGAAGTACGCCGCCGCCGCGGTACCGATCAGCGGCAGGATCATCGTGGTCAGTGCGGAGAACCGTTTGGTGCGGAGGCTGATCGGGTCCAGCCGGACGATGGCATGTGCCAGCGCCGCTGAAGGGGCCGAGGCCGTGGACATCAGTCGACTCCTTTTCCTCTCGCGGATTTTCGATCCGGGTAGCGCACGTCGGACACCAGGCCGAGCGTGTCCATGGCGCGTATGACGGTTCCGGTCGGGTCGAACTGCCAGAACCCGTGCCTGTTGTGCGCGAGCGAGGGACGGGCGTGGTGGTTGTTGTGCCAGGAACCGCCGACCGAGAAGGGCACCAGTGGCGGCACGTTCCGGCTGCCGTCCCGGGTGGGGTAGGGCCGGTTCCCCAGCGTGTGACCGATGGAGTTGACGGCCCAGGTCACGTGGTCGAGAAGGAAGATCCGCGCCAGGCCGCCCCACAGGAGGCCGCCCACGGCGCCGCGCACGGTTCCCGTCAGCAGCCAGCCGAGCAGCGTGGGAAGCGCGAGGCCGAGCAGGACCCACACGAAGTAGTACTGGTTCAGCCGCATCACCAGCGGATCGCGCACCAGATCGGGGACACGCTTGGCCCAATTCTGCCGGCGCACCTTGAACAGCCAGCCCACATGCCCGTGCCACAGCCCGCGCAACCGGGCCCACTTGTCGTCGCCCAGTGGTCTCGGCGAGTGGGGGTCGCCGTCGCGGTCGGTGAAGGCGTGGTGCTGCCGGTGGGTGGCCACCCAGAACAGGACCGGCCCCTGCGCGGCCATGCTGCCCGTGATTCCCCACAGGGAGGTCACCACGGGCTTCGCGCAGAACGAGCGGTGGGAGAAGAAGCGGTGGAAACCGCCCTCGACGCCGAGCGAGGTGATCACGTACATACCGGCGAGCAGCCCGAAGTCCACCCAGCCGAACCCGTACCGCATCGCGAACAGCACCGCCGCGACGGTGCCCAGCGTCGGGACTCCCACGGTCACATACGCCAGCCGCCGTGCCGCGACATCGATCTCACCGTCCTGTGGCACCGCATCGGCTCCGACGGCCGGTCGGCCTCCGACCCGTACCGCTCCGTCCCGGCCCGTCATCGCACGGCCCCGCTGCCGGCCGGCACCGTGAAGCGCTTCAGCGTGCCCTCCAGGAAAGCGGCCTTGGTCGCCTTGCGGCGAACCTTGCCGCTGGTGGTCATCAACACCGTGCCGGGAGGACCGACGTACAACTCGGCGGGCCGCACTCCGTGGTCGGCGGTGACCGCGGCGGTCACCGCGGCGCGCAACGACTCCTCCTCCGCGGCGAACTGGCCGGCCGTACCGCGGTACTCGGCGACGACGACCACCTGTTCCTCCTCCGCTTCGCCCGCTTCGGCCCCGGACACGGAGAACACGGCGCACCGGCGCAGCGCGCCGTGACAGCGCTCCACCGACGCCTCGATGTCCTGCGGATAGAGATTCCGGCCGCTGATGACGATCACGTCCTTCAGCCGCCCGGTCACGAACAGCTCACCGTCGAGTACGAACCCCAGGTCGCCGGTGCGCAGGAAGCCCGGGCCCGCCCGATCCGCTCCGGCCGGCCGGGCGCCGAAGGCCGCGGTGCTCAGCTCCGGCCGCCGCCAGTAGCCGGCGGCCACGTTCGGGCCCGACACCCACACCTCGCCGACCCGGCCGTCCGGCAGTACCCGCGCCGTCCGCGGGTCGACCACCAGCACCTCGTGGCCCACCGCGGACACACCGCAGCTGACCACGTCGACGCCGGAGGCGTCACCGGCGTCGACCCGCACGGCCGTCCCGGTCCCGAGCGCCGCCTTGTCCAGCCGCTCCAGCCGGCGGACGCCGCTCTTCGCCGGCTTGCCCGTCACGAACAGGGTCGCCTCGGCCAGGCCATAGCACGGGATCAGCGACGCCGCGTCGTACCCGCAGCCTGCGAACCGCTCCCGGAACCGCTCCAGCGTCGCCGCGGACACCGGTTCGCTCCCGCAGAACACCTGGCGCAGCGAGGACAGATCGAGCGAGTCGAGCGCCTCGTCGGGGATCGAGGAGGTACACAGGTCGAAGGCGAAGTTGGGACCGACCGTGATCGTCACCCGGTACTCGGTCAGTGCCGCCAGCCAGCGGTACGGGTCCTGCACGAAGTGCACCGGCGACATCATGACCAGCGGCCAGCCCCCGTGCACGGCGAGCATGATGGTGCCCATCAGGCCCATGTCGTGGTACGGCGGCAGCCAGGAGCAGCCGACACGGTCGGGCTCCATGCCCGTGTGGGCTTCCAGCACCCGGCAGTTGCTGACCAGGTTCTCGTGCGTCAGCACGATGCCCTTGGGGTCGCCGGTCGAACCCGAGCTGTACTGGAGGAGCGCCGGGTCCGCGAGCTTCGGCGGCACCTCGGTGTCGTCCCCCTGGAAGAGGGCCTCGTCGGGGAAGATCCACCGGGCCTTGGGGGTGCCCTGCGGGTACTGCGCCTCGAACGCCTCCACCTGCGGTGCGAACCGGCCGTCCGTCAGCACCGCCCGGGGCTCGCAGTCCACCATGATGGACAGGAAGCGCGCCATCGCCCGGCGTCCGAAAGGCGGGAACGAGGGCACCGCGGTGCAGCCGGCCCGCAGGATGCCGAACAGGGCGGCCACGTAGTCGAGTCCGGGGTCGAGCGCCAGGACCACACGGCCGCCTTCGATCCCGCGCCGGGAGAGCTCCCGGGCCACCGCCCGTGACCTCAGTTCCACGTCCAGGTACGTCCAGTCCACCGGGTGATCCGTCGTACCGTCCGGCAGAAACCGGAAGGCCAGTGCGTCCGGGTGCGCTCGCGCCCGGGCCGTGAGGATCTCCGGCAGCGAGAGTCCGTCAGGCGGGCTTGCGGATGGTTCCAGCACGGAAAGGGCCTTTCTGCTCGGGGTCTCATCGCTCACGAGGGACGGCGGGCAGGGGTCAGCCGCCGCGGACCATGCGCAACTGCTGGGCGGAGCCCAGGTGGGTCCCGTCCGGGCCCCAGGCGTCGATCCCTTCCGAGGACCATCCGGAGGAGGCGGCCTGCTGTGTCGTCGCCCGCAGGAGAAGCCAGGGCGACGACGCCTTCGCCAGCCCCGCGCCGGGCCGCACCGTGATCTCCACGGTCGGCACCAGTGCCGGCGTCGAGAGCACCGCGGCGTACGACGGAGCCAGCGCGTCCATCAGAAAGACAAAGCGCAGGGCGTCCGGCGGGATGTCGTCCTCCAGGAGGCGGACCCATGCCACCAGTTCGGCCCGGTCCCCACCCGCATAAGGGCGTGCCGAACCCACCGGGCGAATCTCCATGCTCGTCGAGATCGGAACGAATTCCTTCGGAATCGCGAACACGTCGCATTCCTCGGGGGTCGGCACCTCGGGCATCGGCTGTTCCACCGCCGGCCACGAGACGTCGTCGGCCGCCGCGGCGAAGACCGCCCAGGAGTCGAGCAGCGGGCCGCGCTCCGACTCGGCGCGCCCGGACACGATCGAACTCGACCGGCCGGCATGCGTCAGGGCGGTGTCGATCCGGAACCGGGTGTCGATGGTGCGGCCGAACCGGCCCGTCACACTGACCAGTTCACGCCCTTCGGCATGCCCCCGCATGGCCGAGGTCACCAGGGCGAGCGCCAGTCCGCCGTGCAGCCCGCCGAAGCCTTTCAAATGGTCGTGAGCGTCGACATGACCGTCCCGCGAATTCTGCAGCAGTCTCCCCGGAGGTATCGAATCCACAACTCCGCCCCCTCGTGCTTTTCTACGTCACCACACCGTGTGGTTCACGCGTCGATCGGACAAGTGAAATAAAAACCGCGAAAATCGGCATGCGAGACCGGCGGACCGGTCAAGGGAATCCCGCTTTCCGGGCCGCGGTCATGCCGCCGGTGCCGGCGGCGATGCGGGTGCGGCGCCGCCGGGGGCGGGCTGCCGCCTCAGGGTCGGCGCCCGTGGCCAAGAACCGGCCAAGGGTCGGCCAAGGAGTGGTCAACGGCAGCGGGACTCCGCGGACATCGGCGCAAGAGCGCAGTTCGGACAGGGCGCGGAGGGGTTCGACGTCCGTGCTCATCCGCAGGTCGTCGGGTGTCACGTCCCGCAGCACCGGCTTCACGGCGGTCGCCCCCCCGGGGCGGCGACTTGACGGACCAGGGGCGTCGATGTGACGGAACCTGAGCGGTGAACCGCCGGGGCGTGGGCGCGGGTGCCCGCCTGGAGAAGAATCCAGACCATGCTTGCCGCCTACATCGAAGAGCTCGGTTCGCCGGATCTCATCCAGGTCGGTGACCTGCCCCCTCCCCAGCCCGGCCCCGGCGACGTGCTCGTCGACGTCGAGGTGACCGCCGTCAACCACGTGGACACCTTCGTCCGTTCCGGGGCCTGGCGGACGCCGATGTCCTTCCCCTTCGTCATCGGACGTGACCTGGCCGGCACGGTCGTGGCGGCCGGGCCCGGCGCGCCCGGTTTCCGCGCCGGGGACCGGGTGTGGTGCAGCAGCCTCGGGCACGCTGGGCGCCAGGGTGCCGCCGCCGAGCGGGTCGTGGTGCCGGCCGACCGGCTGTATCACCTGCCGGACGGCGTCGACGCGGTGGACGCGGTCGCGCTCTCCCATCCGGCGTCGACGGCGTACCTCGCGCTGTTCACCCACGGGCGGGTGCGGGCCGGGGAGACCGTCCTCGTTCTCGGGGCCGCGGGAAACGTCGGCAGTGCCGCCGTGGTGATGGCCGCTCAGGCCGGCGCCCGGGTGGTCGCCGTCGCCTCGGCCCGGGACGCGGACTACTGCCGCGCCCTCGGCGCCCGGAGTGTGATCGACTATCGGGACCCCGAGGCGTCCTGGTGGATCGGGGAGGCCGCTCCCGGCGGCGTCGACCTGTACATCGACACATCCGGTCGCAACGACCTCGAGACGGCGATGGGACTCCTCGCGCCGCGGGGGCGCGTCGTGATCCTGGCCGGCCTGCGGACCCGGCCCGTCCTGCCCGCCGGACCGCTGTACCTGCAGGACCGGTCGGTGCACGGCTTCGCCATCTCCCATGCCCGCGCCGACGAACTGGCCGAAGCCGCCGCCCACATCGGCCGGTTGATGTCCGACGGCCTGCTGCGCCCGCGTGCCACGGAGGTACTGCCGCTGAGCGAGGCGGCCAAGGCCCACCGCAGACTCGAGGAGAGCAAGGTCCACGGAAAGCTGGTGCTACGGGTCGCCGATCCGGCCCGGTGAAGTCGTCCGGAAGCCGAACGGGCCTCCGGGCGGCGCGCCGAAACGCGTGAACGAAACACAGGAAAGAGCGGGTGCACCCGCCAATGCCGTCTCCTGGTGTCTCTCGACGTCCCCCGATGTCATTCGACGTCTTTCGATGTCACTGCCAGGAGGTCCATTGGCGGGTTTTCCCGTTGGTTCTCCGTCGCCTTTGCCGGTGTTTATGGAACCTGACGGATCAGGGCGGTCATGGTTGACCCCGGCGCACCGCGGTCGGCAGGATCTCAGTCATGGCCAACAAAATCCTTGAAAAGTCCCCGCTGTTCGAACTGCGCGCCAGCAAGCGTATTTCAGCGCGCCCCGAAGAGGTTTACGCGGTCGTGAGTGACCTGCCGCGGCAAGCCGAATGGAGCCCGGAGTGCAGGGGCGGCGAGTGGGTTTCCGGCGAGCCCTCCACGGTCGGCGCGATCTTCCGCGGTGAGAACCTGCGCAGCGAGGACGTGGTGGCCTGGGCACCGCTGATTCGCGGCACCTGGTACACGGAGGCCAGGGTCGTCGCGGCGGAGCCGGGCCGGACCTTCCAGTGGATGATGCTCACGCACGCCCGGGAGGACCAGGAGAGCGTCTGGGGCTTCGATATCGAGGCCGACGGCGAGGGCAGCGTTCTCACCCATCATTTCCGCATGGGAAAGCCGACCGCCGGAATCCACAAGATCGTCAAGGACATGAACGAGTCGGAGTGCGAGAAGTTCATCACCGACTGGACGGCGAAGCTCGAACAGGACCTGGACGAGACCCTTGACCGGATCAAGGACGTCATCGAAAAGCAGTAGCTCCACTTCTTCCTTGGCTGGTCGGTAGTGCGGCGAGCCGCATTCATGGACGAGAGAGCGGGTAGATGTTTCTCCAGCGCATAGGAAACAAGGGAATTCGCCTGGGCACGTTGTTCGACCGCGCGGCGGCCCGGCATCCGGCGAGCTTCGTGATCCTCGATCACGACCTCGAGATCGCACCCCAGCTGGGCCGTCGCCCGACGCTGACGGAGCTCGCCGGCCTGATCGACGACTTCGCCTCCCGGCTGTGGTCGGTGGGGGCCCGCCCGGGCGACCACGTCGTGGTGCACAAGAGTGACGGCTTCGACATCTCCCTCCTCGCTTGCGCGGTCGCCCGGATCGGCGCCATTCCGGTGCTGCTGTCGCCGAAGCTGGAGGGCGAGACGGTCGCCGTACTGCTGCGCCGGGTCGGGCGGCCCTACCTGGTGACCGACCAGAGCAAGCTGGAGAACTCGCTGCCCGCCGAGGTGCTGGAGGTGTCCCGGCAGGTGCTGCTCACCTCCGGGGAGTACCCGGGCGCCACGCCCTTCGCCGATCTGGCCGACGCCCCGCGTGTGCCGGCGGTCACCATGCCCGTCGACCACCCCACGCTCATCACCCACACCTCGGGCACCACCGGCATCCCCAAGCTGGCCGTGCACACCGGCAAGAGCTTCCAGGCCCGCTACCGCCCGCAGGCGACCGTGGTGGCCGCCGCCGTCCGCCGCAGCGAACCGATCGCGGTGCACGTGTCGTTCGTGCACTCGCGGATGTTCACGGCCATGCCGATCTCCATCATGCAGGGCCACCCGCTGATCATCCTGCGGGACGACGACCCCAAGACCGTCGCCGACCTGTTCGTCCAGGTGCCGCCGGGATTCATCGAGGCCCACCCCAACACGTTCCTGCGCTGGGAAGTACTGGCGGACGACCCGCGCGGCCCGCTGGCCAACGTGAAGTACTTCTCCAGCACCTTCGACGCCATTCACCCCCGCACCGTCAACCGGCTGCTCCAGGCTTCCCGCCGCAAGGGCCGCCGGTTCGCGCAGGCCTACGGGCAGAGCGAGGTGGGCCCGATCGCCGGCCGCACCTACTCCCTGAAGGACGGTGCCGACTTCAACGGACGCTGCGTCGGTGTGCCGTTCCCGGGCATGACCGGGGTGCGCGTCGTCAGCCGTGACGGCAAGCCGCCCACCAAGGAGAACCCCGGCTTCATCGAGGTGCGAAGCGACGGCCGCATCGTCACCTACCTCGGCGAGCACCAGCGTTGGGAGAAGCAGGTCAACGACGGCTGGTGGCGCATGGGTGACGTCGGTTACCGCACCAAGCGGGGCTGCCTGCACCTGCTCGACCGCGAGGTCGACGAGATCCCCGGCGTCCAGAGCACCCTCGAGATCGAGGACAAGCTCTTCACCCGGGTGCCGGAACTCATCGAGGTCATCATCGTTCCCGGCCACGACGGCGTCCCGGTGCCCGTGGTGTGCACGCGGGACAACAAGCCGCTGGACCAGGTCGCCTGGCAGTCGGCCGTGGCCGGGCTGCCGCCGATGGCGGACCCCGTCCAGTGGCGGCTGGAGGACCTGCCGCAGACCGCCACCACCAAGATCAAACGGCTTGAGCTGGCTCGCCTGCTCACCCAGGACCCGGCCGACGTAGCCGGGAGCCCGCAGGCAGCTCCTTCCGCGTGAACGCCCCGCCCTGTCGGCGGAGTTGCACACACCTGCGTCGAACAGGAGCTGCCGGGTCGTCCGAGCGCTCCGGAACCGGCCGACCTGTGCGACCCGGCCCCCTACACCGGCGCCCGCACCGGACCTCGTGGACCGGGCACCGCGCCGCTGACCCCTACGGGGCGTGCCGGGCGGATCAGCGCCGCTCCGCCCGGCACGCCGCGCAGACACAGGAGACCGATCAGACATGACGACCCGACAGCCTGCCTCCGGGCGGTGGATCCAGGGCTGGGACCCGGAGAACGAGGAGTTCTGGGAACGCTCCGGCAAGAAGATCGCCCGCCGCAACCTGCTGATGTCCGTCCTCGCCGAGCACGTCGGCTTCTCCGTGTGGAGCCTGTGGTCGGTACTCGTCCTGTTCATGTCGCCGGAGATCGGCCTGGGCTTCGCCCCCGACGAGAAGTTCCTGCTGGTGGTGACCCCCACGCTGGTCGGCGCGGTGCTGCGGCTGCCGTACAGCTACGCCGTGACCCGCTTCGGCGGCCGCAACTGGACGGTGTTCTCCGCCGCCGTGCTGCTCGTGCCGGCGCTTCTCGCGTTCGTCTTCGTCCAGCGCCCCGGAACACCTCTGTGGGTGTTCCTGCTGATCGGCGCCACGGCCGGAGTGGGAGGCGCCAACTTCGCCTCCTCCATGACCAACATCACCATCTTCTACCCGCAGCGGCACCAGGGCTGGGCCCTGGGCGTGAACGCCGGCGGCGGCAACCTCGGCGTCGCGGTCATCCAGCTGCTGGGCCTGCTGGTCATCGCCACGGCCGGTGACACCCACCCCTCGTACGTGGCCGGTGTCTACCTGCCGCTCATCGTGATCGTGGCCCTGCTGGCGGCGCTGAAGATGGACAACGTCGACGCCGTACGCGCCGAACCGGGCGCCCTGCGCGAGGCCGCCGCGAGCAGCCACACCTGGTGGATATCCGCCCTGTACATCGGCACCTTCGGCTCGTTCATCGGCTATGGCTTCGCCTTCGGCCTCGTCCTGCAGAACCAGTTCGGGTCCACCCCGCTCCAGGCCGCCTCCGTCACCTTCCTCGGCCCGCTGCTCGGCTCCTTCAGCCGGCCCGTCGGAGGCAGGATGGCCGACCGGTGGGGCGGGGCCCGCGTCACCCTGTGGAACTTCCTCGGCCTCGCCGTGGGCACCGTCGTCCTGCTCGTCGCGTCGCACGCCGGCTCCTTCGGCCTGTTCGTCGCCGGCTTCACCGCACTGTTCGTCCTCAGCGGCATCGGCAACGGTTCGACGTACAAGATGATCCCCGCCGTGTTCGCCCGGGAAGCGGAGGACGCCATCACCTCCGGCGCCGACGCGCCGCCGGCCTTCGCCCGCGCACGCCGCGTCTCCGGCGCGGTCATCGGCATCGCGGGTGCGGTCGGCGCGCTCGGCGGCGTCGCCATCAACCTCGCCTTCCGCGCTTCGTACCAGGGAGCGGGCGGCAGCGCCGAGACCGCCTTCCTCTGCTTCCTCGCCTTCTACGCCCTGTGCGCGCTGGTTCTCGTCAGGGTCTACCTGCGCCGGGACCGTGTCGAGCGCACGGCCCCCGGTGCGTCCCGGCCCCGTACCTCCCATGTCCGCTGACCGCGCGCGGGGCCTCCCGGTCACCGTCGGCACGCACTGCGCCTACTGCGCCCTGCAGTGCGGCACCCGGCTGCGGCGCAACGGCCCGGCGGTCGAGGTCGAGCCGTCACCCGACTTCCCGGTCAACCGGGGCGGGCTGTGCCAGAAGGGCTGGACGGCCCCCGTCCTGCTCACCGCGCCCGACCGGCTGCGCACCCCCCTGGTGCGCGGAGCCGATGGCGAACTCGCCCCGTCCGGCTGGGACGAGGCCCTGGACCTGATCGCCTCGCGCCTGGCCCGGCTGCGCGCGGAGCACGGCCCCGACGCCGTCGCCGTGTTCGGCGGCGGCGGACTGACCAACGAGAAGGCGTACGCCCTGGGGAAGTTCGCCCGGGTCGCCCTAGGCACCAGCAGGATCGACTACAACGGCCGCTTCTGCATGGCGTCGGCCGCGGCCGCCGGCAACGCGGCGTTCGGCATCGACCGCGGACTGCCGTTCCCCGTCACCGACCTCTCCGACGCCGATGTCGTCATGCTGGCCGGCGCCAACCCGGCGGAAACCATGCCCCCGTTGATGCGCCATCTGAGCCGTACCCGGCTCGTCGTCATCGACCCGCGCCGTACCCGCACCGCCGAACAGGCGGCGCTGCACCTCCAGCCCGCCCCCGGCACGGATCTCGCTCTCGCCCTGGGCCTGCTGCACCTGGCCGTGACCGACGGCCACCTGGACAAGGAGTACCTCGACACCCGCACCACGGGATTCGAGGCCGCCTGGCAGCGCGCCGTCACCTGGTGGCCCGAACACGTCGAGCAGGTCACCGGCGTTCCCGTCGCCGACCAGCGGGCAGCCGTGACGATGCTCGCCGAGGCCGGTCGGCGTTACATCCTCACCGGCCGCGGCGTGGAACAGCACAGCAAGGGCACCGACACCGCGGCCGCGTTCATCAACCTGGCGCTGGCCCTGGGCCTGCCCGGCAGGGCGGGCAGCGGGTACGGCTGCCTCACCGGCCAGGGCAACGGCCAGGGCGGCCGCGAACACGGCCAGAAAGCCGACCAGCTGCCCGGGTACCGCGTGATCACCGACCCGGAGGCGCGCGCACACGTCGCCGGCGTGTGGGGCGTCGACCCGGCGTCCCTGCCCGGACCCGGCCACGCCGCGTACCAGCTCCTGGATGCCCTCGGCACCCCCGGCGGGCCACGGGCCCTGCTGGTCTTCGGCTCCAACCCGGTCGTGTCCGCACCCCACGCCGCCCACGTGGCACGCCGTCTGGCCGCACTCGACCTGCTCGTGGTGGCCGACCTGGTCCCGTCCGAGACCACCGAACTCGCCGACGTTGTCCTGCCGGTGGCCCAGTGGGCCGAGGAAGAGGGCACGACGACCAGCCTCGAAGGACGCGTCCTGCGTCGCCGGCCCGTGCTCGCCCCACCCGACGGCGTCCGCACCGACCTCGAGGTGCTGCACGGCATCGCGGTCCGGCTCGGCCAGCCGGCCCACCGTTTCCCCGTCTCACCGCGCGCCGTCTTCGACGAGCTGCGCCGTGCCTCCGGCGGCGGCCGTGCCGACTACGCCGGCATCACCTACGAACGGCTCGACGCGGGCGAGGCACTGTACTGGCCCTGCCCCGACGTGCCCGGCGGCGACCACCCGGGAACGCCCCGGCTGTTCCTCGACCGGTTCCACCACCCGGACGGCAGGGCGCGTTTCGCCCCCGTGGAACACCGCGACCCCGCCGAGACACCGGACACCGACTACCCGCTCTTCGCCACGACGGGCCGGGTGCTGGCCCAGTACCAGTCCGGAGCGCAGACCCGCCGCGTACCCGAACTCGTGGCCGCCGCACCCGAGGCGCACGTCGAGGTCCACCCCGACACCGCCGCCCGGTACCACCTCGGCGAGGGCGACCTGGCCCGGGTCACCTCGGCCCGCGGCAGCACGATCGCCCGGGTGCGCCTGGTGCGGACCCTGCGCACCGACACCGTCTTCCTGCCGTTCCACTTCCCGGGCACCGGCCGGGCCAACCTGCTGACCGGCCCGGCCCTCGACCCGGTCAGCGGCATGCCCGAGTTCAAGGTGAGCGCCGTGCGCGTCGAGCCCTGGCGGGAGAAGGCGACATGACCGCGATCACCGTCATCGGCCACGGCCCCGCCGCCCACCGTCTGATCCAGCGCCTGCGCCACCACGGGCACCGCGGCCCCGTCACGGTGATCGGCGCCGAGCCACAGCCCGCCTACAACCGGGCCCTGCTCGTCTCCGTCCTCGACGGCACCCTGCCGGCCGCGGGTCTGGCGCTCGCGCCGCTCCCGCCGGAGGTGCGGGTCCACACCGGTGTCCGGGCCACCGAGGTGGACCCGCGGCGCCGCCTCGTGCGGACCGACGACGGGGCGGAGCATCCCTACGACGTCCTGGTGCTCGCCACCGGTTCCCGGGCCATCCTGCCCGAACTGCCCGGTGCCGACGGCCCGCTCGCCCCCGAGATCCGCGCGCCGCACACCCTCGCCGGCGCCCGCCCGGTGGACAAGGGGCCCGTCGTCGTGGTCGGCGGCGGGCTGCGCGGCGTCGAGGCCGCGTACGCGCTCGGCCGCGCCGGACACGACGTCACGCTCGTCCACCCCGGTGCTCACCCGATGCACCGCCTCCTCGACGAACGCGCCGGAGCCCTGCTGACGGCCGCGCTCCGGGATGCCGGCGTGGTGCCGGAGACCGGGCGCCGCGTCAGCGGGGCGGAACCCGGCAAGGTGGCCCTCGACGACGGCCGGCTGCTGGCCGCCGGGACCCTGCTGATGTGCACCGGCGGCAGACCCGACACCGCGCTCGCCCGCGACGCCGGACTGGCCGTGCGGCGCGGCGTGGTCGTGGACGACCGGATGCGTACCTCCGATCCGCACGTGTACGCCCTGGGCGACTGCGCCGAGCACCCCGGCTGCCACGGCACCCTGGCGTCCGCCTGGGACCAGGCGGACGCCCTGGCCCGGACACTCACCGGCGACGACGGCCGCCGGCGACCCGCGCGGCACGTGGTCCGGCCCCGGTTGCCCGGACTCGCCGTCGCGGTCGCCGGCCCGCCGGGCACCCCGGGCACCCCGGGCGACGACGAGCAGATCGTGTTGTCCGACCCGGCCCGTGGTCGCTACGGGCGGCTTGTGCTGCGCGACGGCCGCGTGCACGCCGCCGTCCTGGTGGGCCTGCCCAGGGCCGTCGCCTCTGTCGGCCAGCTGTACGCGGCGGACCGACCCCTGCCCGCCGACCGGCTCGCCCTGCTGCTGGGCATGGACGGGGAGTACGCGAGTTCGGCGGAACTCCCGGACACCGCCGTGGTGTGCCAGTGCAACAACGTCACCAAGAAGGCCCTGGAACAGGCATGGCGGCGAGGTGCGCACGACCTTCCCGCGATCGCCGCCGCGACCCGCGCCACCACCGGCTGCGGCAGCTGCACAGCCCTCGTGCGCCAGGTCTGTGAAAGGGCCGCACAGCCGTGAAGGGAAACCCGCCGCATGACACGCGTCCTGGTGGTCGTCGGGCACGGAATGGCCGGGAACCGGCTCGTCGAGGAGGTCCGGTCCGGTGACCGGCCGGGCCGGTGGCGGATCGTGGTCGTGGCGGAGGAACCACGACCCGCCTACGACCGCGTCTGCCTGACCTCGTACCTCGACGGCGCAGCCGCCGCCGATCTCACCCTCGCCACGCCCGCCCTGCTCACCGATCCGCTGGTCGACCTGCGACTGAGCACGAGGGTGACGTCCGTCGACCGCGCCGCCCGCACGGTGACGTGTGCCGACGGCACAGTCGTCGGCTACGACGCGCTCGTACTGGCCACCGGATCACGTCCGTTCGTGCCCCCCGTCCCCGGCCGGGACCTTCCCGGCTGCTTCACCTACCGCACGATCGAGGACCTCGACGCGCTCCGGGCCGCCGCGGCGCCGGGTGAACCCGGAGTCGTCATCGGCGGCGGCCTGCTGGGCCTGGAGGCGGCGCACGCCCTTCGGCTGCTCGGTATGCGGCCCCACGTCGTCGAGATGGCACCGCACCTGATGCCGCTTCAGGTCGACGAGGGAGGCGGCCGGGTCCTCGCCCGGCTCGTGGGCGAGCTCGGAGTGAGCGTGCACTGCGGCCGCGGTGTCGCCTCCCTCGACGAGGGCCCCGACGGCCGGGTGCGCGGGGTGACGCTGTCGGACGGCACCGCTGTGCCCGCCCGTGCCGTGGTGTTCGCCGCCGGCGTGCGTCCCCGCGACGAACTGGCCGAGTCCGCCCGGCTCGAACGCGCCGAACGCGGCGGCATCCTCGTGGACCAGCACTGCCGTACGGCCGACGAGCGGATCTGGGCCGTGGGGGAGTGCGCCGCGGTGCTGGGCCGCTGTCACGGTCTCGCCGCACCCGGCTACCGCATGGCGGAGGCGGTCGCGCGTCAACTGCTGGGTTCCCCCTCCGCCGCTTTCCCCGGGGCGGACATGTCGGCGAAACTCAAGCTCCTCGGCGTGGACGTGGCCGGCTTCGGCGACATCCACGCCAGGACCGAGGGCGCCATGGAGTTCGTCCGCGAGGACCGCACCGCCGGCACGTACGGCAAGCTGGTCCTCGCCCCGGACTGCCGCACCCTGCTCGGCGGGGTCCTCGCCGGTGACACCAGCGGCTACGCGGTACTGCGCAGCCTTCTCGGCCGCGAGCTCACCGCTCCCGCGGAACTCCTGCTGGCCGGGGCCCGGACGTCCGCGGCGTGACGAGATACCGCTGGCGGATACCCGTCCCCACCGGATCGCGAACTTGAATCTTGGAGTAGGGGTGATGATGCCTTCTGCCTAGGCCTTTGCCGTTCTTTGGTTCCCTCTTGGCCGCCGCATGTGAGGCTCCGGTGACGCGGGAGGCGGCCGGATTCTTGCCCAGCCCCTCCTGCGGACCGCACCGACAGGCCTGAAAGGGCAACAATTCGGCCGAGGGGGAACCGCATGTCACGCACGATCCTGCAGCTTGATCACGGCGACCGCACGATCCTCGAGGAATCGGACCAGGCCGAGACGGAGAACCCACCGCACATCAGAACTCACGACGCACTGCTGTCGGAACTGGGTCCGGTGCTGTTCTCCTCGATGCCTCGCCGCGATCAGCGCACCAAGGGCATGACCTACCTGCGGGGTCTGCTCGAGGCCGAGGGACGTAAGTCCATTCGCAACATCGCGGCGCTGTTCGGCGGCGATGCCACCGAGCAGAGCCTCCACCACTTCATCGTCAGCTCCACCTGGGACTGGGCACCGGTGCGCCGGGCCCTGGCACAGCACGTGGAGCGAGTCGCCCAGCCTCAGGCGTACGTCGTCCATCCCTTGATCATTCCCAAGGCCGGGGAGACGTCCGTGGGCGTCGAACGGCGCTTCGTGCCGGCGCTCGGGCAGGTGGTCAACGCACAGCAGGCGGTGGGTGTGTGGGGCGCCGCGCCGGACTGGAGCAGCCCGCTGAACTGGCGGCTTCAGCTGACCCACAGATGGCTGGCGGACCGGCGCCAGCGCCGTCAGGCATCCATACCCGAGACGGAGTCACCCGAGAGCCTGGGTCAGTGCTCGGTCAGGGCGTACCAGGAACTGATCAGGAACTGCCGCTTGCCGCTCAGGCCGGTGGTGATGGACGCGCAGGAGACGGACGTGGCCGCGGTCGTCGGGCGATTCCGTGCCGCGCACACCCCGATGATGCTGCGGGTCGGCGGCACCCTGCGGCTGACGGTGGAGGAGCCCGCGTTTCCGCGGCGGGGCGTCAGCATGACGGCGGAGCAGATCATGTCGATGGTCTGGCACATGCGGCGGCCGGGCGAGGAGCTCTCGTCGCCCAGGACGGTGGTCACCATCCGGGTCGCCCTGTCCTCCGCCACACGCCGGACAGGGCGGTCCGACGACACCCTGCTGCTGATGGGGGTGGCGGAACGCGGTCACTGGCCCGCGGAGCTGTGGCTGACCGACCTGACGTCGGTGGGTGTCGGTGAACTGCTCCGGCTGGCCGCGCTGGCCCGCCGGGTCGAGCGGGACCTCACGGAGGTCGCCGACCGGGTCGGCATCCGCGACTTCTCGGGACGGTCGTTCACCGGATGGCACCGCCATGCCACGCTCGCCTCCGTCGCCCATGCCATCACCATGCTCAGTGACAGGGCGGAACGGCCGCTGCTGAGCGGCGTCGGCTGACCGGGCCGCCCACACCTGCGATCGCCGGCATCCGCGCTCACGGAAAGGTTCCGTCAGGTCGCGGCTCCCTACCGGAGCGGACCTGACGGACCCGGGAGACGGACCTGACGGACTGGTCCGGCCAGTTGACGGATGGTCCCGGGGGGCGTTGGCCGCGGGGTGCGCTCGCGCACAGGATCGGGCCATCCCAGCCGATCGCCGAGAGAGATCCGGAACATGACCAACGTCGCCGTCATCTACTACTCCTCCCAGGGAAACGTGCACAAGCTCGCCGTCGCGGCCGCCGCCGCGGCCGAGAAGGCGGGCGCCGAGGTACGGCTGCGCAGGACAGCCGAACTGACGTCCGAGACCATCGTCCCGGGCAACGACAGCTGGAACAGGGTGTGGGCCGAGCACCTGGAGTCCGTCCAGGACATCCCCGAGGCCGCCCTGGAGGACCTGGAGTGGGCGGACGCGGTGCTCTGGGGCACGCCCGGGCGCTACGGACTGCCCGCCGCGTCGCTCAAGCAGTTCATCGACCTGACCCTGCCGCTGCACTCACGGCGGGGGCTGGTCAACAAGGTGATGTCCTCCTTCACGTCCACCGCGACGCTGCACGGCGGCCAGGAGAGCACGATCCTGGCCCTCAACAACGCCTTCTACCACTGGGGCGCGATCATCGTCCCGCCCGGCGTGGCCGACCCGATCCAGCTGGCCCCCACCAACGGCAACCCGTACGGCGTGAGCAGTGTCTCGCGCAACGCGGCCGCCAACGTCGACGACGACAACCTGGCGGCCATCGAGTACCAGGCCCGCCGCACCGTGGAGATCACCGCGGCGCTCCGCCGGGGACTGCGGACCGACTGACCCGACGCGTGCGGGAGGGGCGCCGCCGGGGGCGCTGAAACCGCTCCTGCCCGGGGCCCTGTGCAGCCGGGCGGCCCGCGTTCGCCGCCGCCCGGCCACGCCCCCGCCCGCGCCGTGTCCACTCCTCCCCCCAGGAGTCGGTGGGCAACCGCAGGCCCACCCCCCATCGCACGGCGTGCCCCGCACGGCCGGCCGTGCCCGTCTTCTCGGAGGCACCGTGGAGAACACCCTGCTCGACATCCGGCTGAAAGCCGCGCTGCACCAGCCGGATTGGGAGGACCCCTCGCAAGTCGAGCGGGTCAGGAAGGAGCTGGCCGCCCGCAGTCCGCTGGTGGCCGGTGACGACATACGCCGGTTCAAGTCCCTGCTCGCCCAGGTCGCCGCGGGACAGGCCCATGTGATCCAGGCCGGCGACTGCGCGGAGGACCCGGCCGAGTGCACCGCCGAGCACGTGGCCCGCAAGGCCGCCGTCCTGGACCTGCTGGCCGGGGCCATGCGGCTGATCACCCGCAAGCCCGTGCTGCGCGTGGGCCGGATCGCCGGCCAGTACGCCAAGCCGCGCTCGCAGCCGACCGAGACGGTCGACGGCGTGGAACTGCCCGTCTACCGCGGTCACATGGTCAACAGCCCCGAACCGGACCCGGACAGCAGGCGCCCGGACCCGCTGCGGCTGCTCACCGGGTACATGTCCGCCCGCGACGTGATGGGGCATCTGGGCTGGCAGCCCGGCGGATCCGCCCGCTTCGGCATCGATCCGCCGGTGTGGACCAGCCATGAGGCGCTGCTCCTCGACTACGAGGTGCCCATGCTGCGCCGCGACGAGGGCGGCCGGTTGCTGCTGACGTCCACCCACTGGCCGTGGATCGGCGAACGCACCCGGCAGGTGGACGGCGCGCACGTCGCGCTGCTCGCCGAGGTGGACAATCCGGTCGCCAGCAAGGTGGGGCCGAGCATGACGCCCGACGAACTGCTCGCCCTGTGCGAACGGCTCGACCCGAACCGCGAACCCGGACGGCTCACCCTGATCGCCCGCATGGGCGCCGACGCCGTCGCCGACGCGCTGCCGCCCCTGGTGACGGCGGTCCGGGAAGCGGGGCATCCCGTGATCTGGCTGACCGACCCCATGCACGGCAACACCGTCAAGACCCGTGACGGCGTCAAGACCCGGTTCGTCGAGACCGTCGAGCGCGAGGTCGTGGCGTTCCACCGGGCCGTGACGTCCGCGGGCGGCATCGCCGGGGGCCTCCACCTGGAGACCACCCCCGACGCCGTCACCGAGTGCGTCGCGGACGCGTCCGCCGCCGACCGCGCCGGATCCCGCTACACCACGTTCTGCGACCCGCGGCTCAATCCGGGCCAGGCCGTCGCCGTCGTGTCGGCCTGGACCCTGTGACCTGGCTCAGCACTGTCCGCACTGCATGGATGGAGGCTCGGGAAGACATGGACAACACCATCGCCCTCGTGACCGGCGCGGCCGGAGGCATCGGCAGCGCCGTGGTCCACGCGCTGGCGGAACGCGGGGCCGTCGTGGCCGCCGTCGACCGGGACGCGGTACTGCTCGACCAGGTGGTCGGCAAGCTCACCGCGGAAGGGCTGGAGGTTGCCGCGTACCCCGCGGACGTCACGCGCAGCGACGACGTGGAGCGCATGGTGGCGGCGGTCGAACGGGACCTCGGCCCCGTGGAGCACCTCGTCAACGCCGCGGGCGTGCTGCGCCTCGGTGAGGCCGTCGGCCTCAGCGACGACGACTGGAACGCCACGTTCGCGGTCAACGCGACCGGCGTCTTCCACATCTCGCGCGCCGTAGTGCGGCGCATGAAGCAGCGCAGACGCGGCAGCGTCGTCACCGTCGCGTCCAACGCGGCCGGAACGCCGCGGACGGAGATGGCCGCCTACGCCGCGTCCAAGGCCGCGGCGACGATGTTCACCAAGAGCCTCGGCCTGGAGGTCGCCCGGTACGGCATCCGCTGCAACGTCGTCGCGCCGGGCTCCACCGACACACCGATGCTGAGCTCCATGTGGGACGACGAGTCGGGCCCGCGCAAGACGATCGAGGGCCGGCCGGAGGCGTTCAAGGTCGGCATTCCCCTGGCGAAGATCGCATCGCCGGCCGACATCGCCGACGCCGTCGTCTTCCTGCTCTCCGGCCGGGCGTCGCACATCACGCTGCACAGCCTCACCGTCGACGGCGGCGCCTCCCTGGGCAGCTGACCACGCCACCACCAGATCACCACCGGATCACCGAGAGGACGCCATGGCCGCCATCCCGACCATCGAGCCCTACCCGATGCCGACAGCCGGGGAACTGCCCGCCAACACCGCCCAGTGGGCCGTCGACCCGGCGCGTGCGGTACTGCTGATCCACGACATGCAGCGCTACTTCCTGGCCCACCTGCCCGAGCCGCTGCGCACCCCGCTGGTGGACAACGCCGCGATGCTGCGGGAGCGGTGCGCCGAACTGGACGTGCCGGTGGCCTACACGGCCCAGCCCGGAGGCATGACGCAGGCGCAGCGGGGCCTGCTGAAGGACTTCTGGGGGCCGGGCATGCGGGCGGCCCCCGCCGACCGGGAGGTCGTCGAACCGATCGCCCCGCGGCCGGGCGACTGGATCCTCACCAAATGGCGTTACAGCGCCTTCTTCAACACCGACCTGCTCGCCCGCATGCGCGCCCACGGGCGGGACCAGCTCGTCGTCTGCGGCGTGTACGCGCACATCGGCGTACTGGCCACGGCCGTCGAGTCGTTCAGCCACGACATCGAGACCTTCCTGGTCGCCGACGCCGTCGCCGACTTCTCCCGCGACGACCACCGGATGGCCCTGGAGTACGCCGCCCGGCGCTGCGCCGTGCTCACCACCGCCAAGGAGACATTCGTATGACCGGCTCCAGCAGGGCACCACAGGCCCCCCGTCTGCTCTCCGAGATCCTCGGGCCGCGGCCGCGGCCGTTCGCCGTGCTGTACCGCCCCGAGGCGGCCGGCCCCGGTGTGGTGGACGTCCTGGTCGGTGAGGTGTCCACGCCGACGACACTCGCCGATGTGCCGCTGCCCGGGACGGCTGACACCCCGGCCGGGCCCTCGGGCCGGCACGACACCCTGGTCGTCATGCCCTACCGGCAGATCGCCGAGCGAGGCTTCGCCGCCCCCGACGACGGATCCCCGCTGATCGCGCTCAGGGTCACCGAGCAGGAGAGGATGCCGCTCACCGAGGCGGTGAGCCGGATCGGCGACCGGCCGATCCGGCTGAACGGCGGCCGGTTCGACGTGGACGACGAGGCGTACGCCGACGTGGTGCGCCGCGTCATCACCGACGAGATCGGCCACGGGGTGGGCGCCAACTTCGTCATCAAGCGGTCGTTCATCACCCAGATCACCGACTACAGCCCCCGCAGCGCTCTCACCCTCTTCCGGCGGCTGCTGGAACAGGAGTCGGGCGGGTACTGGACCTTCGTCATCCACACCGGCGACCGCACGTTCGTCGGCGCCACCCCGGAGCGGCACATCAGTGTCCGTGCGGGAACGGCTGTGATGAACCCCATCAGCGGCACGTACCGCTACCCCGCCTCGGGCCCGACCCTGCCGGAGGTGATGGCCTTCCTCGCGGACCGCAAGGAGGCCGACGAGCTCTACATGGTCGTCGACGAAGAACTCAAGATGATGGCCCGGATCTGCGAGGGCGGCGGACGGGTCACCGGCCCGTACCTGAAGGAGATGGCCCGACTCGCGCACACCGAGTACTTCATCGAGGGCCGCACCGGGCGCGACCCCCGGGAGATCCTGCGCGAGACCATGTTCGCCCCGACCGTCACCGGCAGTCCGCTGGAGAGCGCGGCCCGGGTCATCGACCGCTACGAGCCCGAGGGACGCGGCTACTACAGCGGTGTCGTCGCACTCATCGGCCGGGACGAGCACGGCGCCCGGGAGCTGGACTCGGCCATTCTCATCCGCACCGCCGACATCGACGCCGACGGCCGGGTGCGGATCGGGGTCGGCGCCACGCTGGTGCGTCACTCCGACCCGGAGTCGGAGGTCGCCGAGACCCGTGCGAAGGCCTCGGGACTGATCAACGCCCTGCGCACGGACGGGGCCACCCGCTTCGCGGACCATCCCGACGTACGGTCGGCGCTGGCCCGCCGCAACGACAAGATCGCCGAGTTCTGGCTGGCCGACGAGGCGGCGCGGTCGCGCCCCGAGCCCGCGCTGTCCGGGGCGCGGGTGCTGGTGGTGGACGCCGAGGACACCTTCACCTCGATGATCGGTCATCAGCTGCGGTCGATGGGCCTTTCCGTGACGGTCCGCCGCTTCGACGCCCCCTACTCCTTCCACGGGTACGACCTGGTCGTCATGGGGCCCGGCCCCGGGGATCCGCGCGACAGTTCCCACCCCAAGATCGCGCATCTGCGCGACGCGGTCCGCCGGCTGCTCGACGAGCGGCGGCCGTTCCTCGCGGTCTGCCTCAGCCATCAGGTGCTGTCGCGCGAACTGGGCTTCCCGCTCATCCGCCGGGCGGTCCCCAACCAGGGCACGCAGCGGGAGATCGACCTGTTCGGCGCCCGGGAACGCGTCGGCTTCTACAACACCTTCGCCGCCCACAGCGCCGACGACAAGCGGGAGTGCCCGGGGGTCGGCGTGATCGAGGTGAGCCGTGACCCGGAGACCGGCGAGGTGCACGCCCTGCGCGGTCCGCACTTCGCATCCGTGCAGTTCCACGCGGAATCGGTACTCACCCAGGAGGGGGTCCGTATCACCGGCTCGCTGCTGGCCGGTTTCCTGGGCGACGGCGACCTGACGGAAAAGAAATCTTCAGTGGCGATGTGACGGATAAGGAGAAGCGGCCTTCTGTTCCCGTCCGCATTTCCTGAGAATGTTTTTCCGGTACCTCGACCGCTGCTTCGGAAAACGACCTGAGGGGCTACACCTATGCTTCCTGTCCAGGCCAGCGACAAAGGTCTCTACATGGGCCTCGTGGCCGAGCGGGCCGCAGCCGAACACGGCGACCAGCTCATCATCCTCGACCATGACCTGGAGCTGCTCCCGGAATCCGGGCGGCAGTTGACGTTCGCCCAACTGGCCGAGCACATCGACGACATGGCGGCCCGGCTGTACGCGGCGGGCATACGCCGCAGCGAGCACGTCGCCATCCACAAATCCAACGGATTCGACATCAACATCCTTTCCTGCGCCGTTTCCCGAATCGGCGCGGTCCCGGTGCAGCTCTCTCCCGCACTGGATGCGGAAAGCGTCGTCGCGCTGCTGCGGCGGCTGGGCGGTCCGTACCTCATCACCGACACGGCGAAGTGGGACGGCCCCTTCGCCGACGCCCCGCTGGAGGAGATCACCAGCAAGGCGATCCTCGTCGCCGGGTCGCGTCCCGGCACCGTGTCGCTGGCGGATCTGGCCGGCGCGCCCCGGCAGGAGCCCGTCGTGCCGCACCCGGACCTGCCGGCGCTCATGACGCACACGTCCGGCACGACGGGTCTGCCGAAGCTGGTGGTCCACTCGGCCCGCACCCTGCACGGCCGCTACCGTCCGCAGGCCAAGCTCTTCGACATGATCCGCGAGCGGGAGACCGTGGCGATGCACGTGTCCTACGTGCACTCGCGGATGCCGCTGGCGCTGGCCGTGCTGCTCCCCCGGGGGAACCGGATGGTCATCATGAACGACGCGGACCCGCAGAAGGCGGCCGAGTTGTGGGCCGAGACCCGGCCGGGCTTCATCGAGTCCCACCCCAACTCCTTCATGGAGTGGGAGGTCCTGGCCGACCACCCCCTCAAGCCGCTGGCCAACGTGAAGTACTTCAGCACCACGTTCGACGCCATCCACCCGAGCACCATGCACAAGTTGCTGCACGCCACCGAGCGCAGCTCGCCGCTCTTCTACCAGATCTACGGGCAGAGCGAGACGGGCCCGCTGGTCGGCCGCGGCTTCACCCGCGGGACGGCACTGGGGGCCGACGGCCGTTGCCAGGGCTACGCCTTCCCGGGCGACACCAAGTACAAGCTGGTGAGCCGCAACGGCAAGGAGGTGACCCGGGAGAACCCCGGCTACATCGACGTACAGGCCGCCGGCCGGGCGCTGGGGTACTTCGGTGAGCGCGAGCGCTACGACACCCAGGTGCACGGCGGCTGGTGGCGCGGTATGGACCTCGGGTACCGCACCGAGGAGGGCTGCCTGCACCTGCTGGACCGTGAGGTGGACTCCATCCCGGGCATCGCCTCCACCCTGGAGATCGAGGACACCGTCCTGAGCCGACTGGACGAGCTGACCGAGCTGGTGGTCGTCCCCGGGCCGGCCCAGGAGGCCGTACCGGTGCTGTGCACCCGTGACGACCTGCCGCTGGACCGGGCGCGTTGGGAGAAGGCCACCGTGGAGTGGCCGCAGTTGGCGGACCCCGTGCAGATGAAGCTCGCGGAGCTGCCGCGTACGGCCACGATGAAGGTGCAGCGGATCGAGCTCGCGGCCCGGCTGCGCCGCCGCGCCACCGAGCAGCCGGCCTGAGCAGGTACGGCCGGCGGCAGGGAGGAGGAACACAGGTGACTGCCGGCGACGCCGACGTTCTGATCGTCGGAGGCGGCCCCACCGGACTGCTCGCCGCGTGCGAGCTGCTGCGCCGCGGCGTCCGCGTCAGGATCGTCGACCGCGCACTGGAGCCCACCAAGGTGCCCAAAGCACTGTCGGTGTGGCCGCGGGTGCGGGACATTCTCACGGACCTGGGCGTGGGCGACGAGGTGCGACGCCTGTCCGTCCCCGTCCACGCGTTCCGTTACTTCTCGGACCGCAGACCGGTCGCGTCCCTCACGTTCACCGAGGATCTGGCGGCCCGGCAGCTCCCGCAGTACGAGACGGAGCGGATCCTGACCGAGCGCCTGCACACGTTGGGCGGGAAGGTCGAACGAGGGGTACGGCTGCTGTGCCTGGACGGCGTGGACTTCTCCGGGCGGATCGAGCCCGGTGGCACGGTCACCGCCGTCCTGGAGCACGGCGACGGGGCGGTGGAACGGTTCTCCGTGCCGTTCGTCATCGGCGCCGACGGGGCCGGCAGCGCGGTGCGGGGCCAGCTGGGCATCGGCTTCGAGGGCACCACGTACGAGATGGCGTTCGCGCTGATCGACACGCACATCGACGGCCATCTCCCCCCGGACGAGATCGCCTACTACCAGACCCTCGGCGGAACCCTGGTGGTCGTGCCCCAGCCGGGCGGGGTGTTCCGCTTCCTGTCCCTCATGCCGGGCGGCGGCACCGTGTCCCGCGAGACCATGCAGGAGATCATCGACACGCGTGGTCCCAGGGGGGTGCGGATCACCCAGCCGGTCTGGGAGACCGTCTTCCGGGTGCACGCACGCCGAGCCGGCGAATTCCGGCGCGGCAGGGTCTTCCTGGCCGGGGACGCCGCGCACATCCACAGCCCGGCGGGCGGGCAGGGCATGAACAACGGTCTGCAGGACGCCCAGAACCTCGCCTGGAAGCTGGCCGCCGTCCTCCAGGGCCGCTCTCCGGTCTCCTTGCTGGACACCTACGGCACGGAGCGCGCCGAGGCCACCCGCTGCATCGTCCGGGACACCGATCTGCACACCCGTGCCCTGACCGCGCGCACACCACGGCGCGCGGCCGTCCGCGACACGGCGTTCACGCTGCTGGACCGCTCCGGTGCCGCGGCCCGGCTGTACGCGCCGGTCATGGCCGGCCGGCGGCTCGCCTACGCCCCCGAGCGGGAAACCCAGCATCCGTCCGGCCGGCGCTGCCGGATGCGTGGCCGGCTTCCGGGGGCACCGGGCCCGGGCACCGTGTTCCCGCGCGAAGCGGCCCTGGCGCTCGGCACGGCCGGCCCGGACGCGGACCCGGCGGCGTGGACGCTGCTGCTGCAGCCACCCGCCGCGGACGCACGATGGGTCACCGAGACGGGACATGTCGCGGCCCGGTGGCCGCAGCTCCGTGTCCTGTGGCGGGGACCCGAGGCGGCCGAGCGGCAGGGGCTGTGCCGTCGTCCCGGCTACTACCTGATCCGCCCGGACGGCCACATCGCCGCCCATGGTCACGTCGGCGACCTGGACCGGCTGGAGGCAGAACTCGGCCTCCAGCTCATCCCGGGCGCCCGCTGAAGCGCGCGTCCGGTACGCCGGAACGAGCCGGCGAGCAGCCGGAGTCCGACGCCGGACCACCTCGCCCCGGGGCCGGACGCCGCTGCCCGTTCGGGGCGGGGCGGCGTCACGGCCGCGCTCTCCGGAAGGCCCTCTCCGCACCGGCCCGTCACGCGCCTGTCACCGGTTGCCCTGCGGCGCGTCGGGCAGGGCCAGGCACAACGCGTCCAGGGCCGCGGCGAAGGCATGGTCCGGGGGTGTGCCGTAGCCGATGACCAGGCCGTCGCGCGGTGGCATCGTGCTGTCGGGGTGGCGGTAGGGGCGGAGCCCGTCGAGGGCCAGCCCCTGCCGCCGCGCCGCGCGCAGCGCTGCCTCCTCGGTGTTCTCCGGCAGTTCCAGTACGGCGTGGAGTCCCGCCGCGACGCCGCTGACCCTGATGTGCGGGGCACGTTCGGCGAGCGTGCTCGCCAGCAGGTCGCGGCGGCGCCGGTAGTGCTGTCGCATGCGGCGCAGGTGCCGGTCGTAGGCGCCGCAGGCGATGAAGTCGGCGAGAGTGAGCTGGTCGACGACGCCCGACCACATCTCCCGGGGCCCCTTGGCGGCGAGGACGTCGTCGACGAGCCATCCCGGCAGCACCATCCAGCCGAGCCGCAGCGCCGGTGACAGGCTCTTGCTGATCGAGCCGATGTAGACGACCCGGTCGGGGTCGAGTCCCTGTACCGCGCCGACCGGCTGCCGGTCGTAGCGGAACTCGCCGTCGTAGTCGTCCTCCACGAGAAGCCCTCCGGAGGAGCGGGCCCAGTCGATGACCGCTGTCCGGCGTTCGGGGTGCAGCGGGCCGCCGGTGGGGAACTGGTGTGCGGGCGTGAGCAGGACGGCCCCGGCGCCGGTGCCCGGCAGTTCGTCGATCCGAGCCCCCAGCGCGTCGACCGTCAGCGGGACGGTGGGCATCCCCTCGCTCTCGAGCAGGCTCCGGTGGAAGTCCAGTCCGTACGACTCCACCGCGACCGGGCCCTTCAGCAGGCCGCCCAGCAGCCGCAGTGCGTGGGCGAAGCCGGAACAGAGCACGATCCGGCCCGGATCGGTGCGCACACCCCTGGCGCGAGCCAGATACTCCGCGAGCGTCTCGCGAAGCTCCTCCCTGCCGCGCGGATCGCCCACGCCGAAGGCGTCGTTGGGGGCCGCGGCGACGGCCCTGCGCGCGGAGGTCAGCCACGCGGCACGCGGGAAGGCGGCCGCGTCGGGCGAACTGGGCATCAGGTCGTGCAGGACGCGGCGGCGGGTCGGGCGCTGCGGGCGCCGCGCCTGGTGCGGATGGAACGGAGTGGCGCGCTGGGCGACCTGGGTGCCGGAGCCCTGACGGGCGAAGAGCCAGCCCTCCTCGACGAGTTCGGCGTAGGCGTCGGCGACGGTGTTGCGGGCGATGCCCAGATCGTGGGCGAGGCTGCGGTAGGGGGGCAGCCGGGTACCGGGGGTGAGCCGGCCCGAGCGGATGGCATCCCGCAGGGCGTGCATGAGCTGGCCGCGCAGGCTTCCCTCCCCGGAGAGTTCCAGGTGGAGGTCGGTTCCCGCGGCCTGGCCCGGTTCAGCTCCGGCGGTCCCGGGCTCCGAAACATTGACCCATGTTTCTGACATGGAAATGCACCATACCTTGGGTCGCTTCCCCGCTTAGCTTTAAGGCATGACAACGTTTCAGGTTCCTCAGCGCATGAACTTCTCCACCGTCGCCCCCAAGGTCTTCAAGGCCGTCCTGGCGCTCGACACCGCCGCCCGTGAGGGGCTCGACCCGGTCCTGCTGGAGCTGGTGCAGATCCGCGCCTCCCAGATCAACCACTGCGCGTACTGCATCGACTACCACACCTCCGACGCCCGCAAGGCCGGCGAGACGGAAGAGCGGATCTACCAGCTCTCCGCCTGGGAGGAGTCGAGCCTGTACACCGAGAAGGAGCGGGCCGCCCTGGCGCTGACCGAGGCCGTCACCCTCCTGCCCCAGGGCGTGTCGGACGAGGTCTACAGCGAGGCCGCGAAGCACTTCGACGACAAGGAGCTCGCCCAGCTCATCGCGCTCATCTTCACCGTCAACGCGTGGAACCGGATGAACGTCACCACGCGCAAGACCCCCGGCACCGAGTAAACCGACCGTTCCCCGTCACGGGCGGTGGCCGACCCACCGGGGCCACCGCCCGTGGCATGCCATGACCCATTCCTGACGAAGGGCTGATGAAGCCGTGACCACCGTCGACACACCGGTGTCAGCCACCACCGGCCGTTCGCCCGTCAAGGGCTGGCTCGCCGTCCTGGCGGTGACCCTGGGCATCTTCTCCCTGATGACCTCCGAACTGCTGCCCGTGGGCCTGCTCACCCCGGTCGGCTCCGCCCTGGACGTCTCCGAGGGCACCGCGGGACTGATGGTGACCGTGCCCGGTCTGGTCGCCGCCGTCTCCGCGCCCGTGGTCACCGTGGCCACCGGTCGCATCGACCGCCGCATCGTGCTGGCGGTCCTGATCGGCCTGGTGGGCGCGGCCAACCTGGCCTCCGCCTTCGCGACCAGCTTCGCGGTCGTCCTGGCCGCCCGTTTCCTGATCGGCATCAGCGTGGGCGGCTTCTGGTCCATCGCCGGCGGCATAGCGCTCCGGCTGGTACCGGAGAAGCACGTCCCCCGGGCCACCGCCGTCATCTTCGGCGGCGTCGAGACCGCGTCCGTCCTGGGCGTCCCCACAGGGACGATCATCGGTGACCTCAGCGGCTGGCGTACCGCGTTCGCCGTCGTGGGCATCCTGGGACTGACCTCCCTGGCCTGCATGGTCTTCCTGATGCCGAAGGTGCCGGCGGAACAGACCATCACGTTCAAGGACCTGCCGAAGGTCTTCAAGGGCAACGCGGGTGTACGAGCCGGGATCGCCATCACGTTCCTCGTGATCACCGGCCACTTCCTGGCCTACACGTTCGTCCGGCCGATCCTCCAGGACGACGGGATCGACGACAACATGATCGGCGCGCTGCTGCTCACCTTCGGCGTCGCCGGCATCTGCGGCAACTTCATCGCCGGAGCGCTCATCGCGAAGCGGCTGCGGCAGACCGTCCTGGCCATCTCCCTGGTGCTCACCCTCGCCATGGTGCTGCTCGCCCTCGTCGACACGGGCACCGTCACCGCGGGCGCCCTCCTGATCCTGTGGGGCCTGGGCTACGGCGCGGTGCCCGTCACCTTCCAGACCTGGATTCTCGACGCCGCGCCGGACGCGACCGAGGCCGCCTCTTCGCTGTACGTCTCCACGTTCAACCTGTCCATCGCGCTCGGGGCGCTCTTCGGCGGCTTCGCCGTCGACGGCATCGCCACCACGAGCGTGCTGTGGATCGGCGCCGTCCTCGCCATCCTGACGCTGCTCGTGGTGGGCGGAACCCGCCGCACCGCGTCCGTCGCCGCCGAGTAAGGCGCCGGGCCCGGCCGCCGAACGGCCCGTCCTCCGTGATGAATCCCCCGCGCGCGGGGGACGGGCTCCCCTTTTTTCGATCCAACCACGATGTAAGGAACGGCATGACCGAGAACACCGCCCTTCCCGTGGGCGTGACCCGTCCCGGCGACGACGCCTTCGAGGATCTGTCCGTGCGCGGCATCAACAAGCGCTTCACGGCCAGGCCGGAGGAGTTCCACGTCGTCACCACCACCGAGCAGGTCGTGAGCGTGGTACGCGACGCGGTCCGGGACGGGAAGAGGATCGCCGTGCGCAGCGGCGGTCATGGTTACGAGAACGTGGTCGGTGACCCGGCCGTGCAGGTGGTCGTCGACCTGGGCGAGATGCGCGAGGTGTCCTTCGACCCCGAGCGCAAGGCGTTCGCCGTCGAACCCGGTGTCCGGATGGCGGACCTGTACCGGACGCTGTACGAAGGCTGGGGCGTGACGCTCCCCGCGGGCGACAGCGCGACCGTCGGACT
This sequence comes from Streptomyces africanus, assembly GCF_030816955.1. Taxonomy (NCBI): domain Bacteria; kingdom Bacillati; phylum Actinomycetota; class Actinomycetes; order Kitasatosporales; family Streptomycetaceae; genus Streptomyces; species Streptomyces africanus. The sequence goes on from NZ_JAUSYP010000001.1 coordinate 6,693,162, forward strand.
CGGCGGTCACGTGGTCGGCGGCGGCTTCGGCTCCCTGAGCCGCAGCGAGGGCCTCGCGGCCGACCACCTGCTGGCCGTGGAGGTCGTCGTGGTCGACGCCGCCGGCGAGGTCCGCGCGGTCGTGGCCACCCGCGACCCCGAGGACCCGCACCACGACCTGTGGTGGGCCCACACCGGTGGTGGCGGTGGCAACTTCGGCGTCGTCACCCGCTACTGGTTCCGTTCCCCGGACGCCACGGGGGACGATCCCCGCGCGGCCCTGCCCCAGCCCCCGGCCTCCGTACTGACGGGCACCATCCTGTTCAACCGGGAGTCGCTGGACCGCATGGCCCTGCGCACCCTGGTCGGCAACTTCGGCCGGTGGCACGAGAACAACAGCTCGCCGGAGTCCGCGTACACCTCCCTCTTCTCCGGCCTCGTCCTGCTCGGCAGGCCGCGTGAGGGCGATCCCGGCATGGGGGCCGTGGCCTTCGCCCATGTCGACGCCACGCGCCCGGACGCCCAGAAGCTGATGAGCGACTACGTCACGGAACTCACCGCCGGCCTCGGCGACTTCCCGGTCGTTCTGCCCACCGAGGTCCTGCCCTGGCTCGAGGCCAAGAAGGCCCTCGCCCAGTCCCAGGACGCGGAGATCGGCCGGCAGAAGGTCAAGTCGGCGTTCCTGCGCCGCGGTTACGCCGACGAGCAGATCGACACGCTCTACGACTACCTCGACAGCGCCGACCACAGCAACGACAGCAGCCTGGTGGCACTGCAGTCCTACGGAGGCCGGATCAACTCGGTGGCCGGCGACGCCACGGCCTCCGCCCAGCGTGGTTCCGTCATCCAGGCGTTCTTCATGAACACATGGCAGGACGCGGAGCTCGACGAGACCAACGTGGACTGGATGCGCCGCCTCTTCCGCGATCTGTACGCCAAGAGCGGCGGTGTTCCGGCACCGGGAGAAGAACACGACGGCTGCTACATCAACTTCCCGGACGCCGACATGGCCGACCCCGAGTGGAACACCTCGGGCGTCTCCTGGGAGGACCTGTACTACAAGGACAACGCCGTACGCCTGCGCGCGATCAAGGCCGAGTGGGATCCGCGCGAGGTCTTCCGCCACGTCCTGTCGCTCCGCAGCGGGAACTGATCCGGCAGAACGGACACCCCGGGCTTGCCCACGAGGCGTGGGCAGGCCCGGGGGGTGCAGCCGACAGAGACGGGGGAGGGCAACCGGTCATGGGCTCGATCTGTTCACAGGTGACCGCCCGGCCACATCACGTGCCTTTCCGGACACTTGGCGTGACCGTGATCACGGGATGGCACGCCGTGCGTGAACATGCTGTTTGTTCAGCGTTGGATGAAGCCATGTGTGGCCGCGCAGGTCGGGGGAGACTACAAGTGCTTCGTGTTTCCACGGGTGTTGCACCTGTGTACGCCAGCGCAAGGGACCACCGCACTCGGTGTCGCAGCGCCCCACCGCCTCCATTTCCTTGGTGAGCCTCTTGGGCGCCGCCACCCGCGAGCACTCCGCGTGAACCGGCGTGGCGATCGCGATCTGATCTCTTGACATAGCGGTCCGTCGTCGACGGCCCGGCTCGCCGCGGGCACCTGCCCGCCGTCCGCCGCCGTCTGCAAACCGAAGTCAATGACCGGTAAGGACGTTGTGATGCTGCGATTTTCCCTTCTGGGACCGATGGAGATACGCGTGAACGGGGAGCTGCGGACGCCCAGTGCGCCCATGGCTCGCCGGGTTCTCGCAGTGCTGCTCACGCATGCGGACCGTGTCGTCCCCATGGACCTGCTGATCGACGAGTTGTGGGGCGAACAGCCGCCCCGAAGGGCACGCAAGACCGTCCAGACGTACATCTACCAGTTACGCAAGGCCCTGAGCGGCGATGGCGGAGCTCGCCCGGGCCGGGATCCGGTGGAGACCCATCCGCACGGATACCGACTTCCTCTGGAAGGTGCTCAGTTGGACCTGCGGGACTTCCAGGAGCGGCTGTGGGAGGGGCGGGAGGCGCTCGCGCGCGGCCAGGCCAACGAGGGCGCCATGGCGTTGCGCCGCGGCCTGGAGCTGTGGCGCGGGGCGGCACTGGAGGACGTGGAGACCGGTCCGGTCCTGGCCGCCGAGGCCACGAGGCTGGAGGACCTCAGGATCAGGGCACTCGAACAGCGCATCGCGGCGGACCTCGCCCAGGGCAGGCACCAGTCGCTCCTGGAAGAGGTCAGGGAGCTGACCTATCGCCACCCCGTGCACGAGGAGTTCTGTGCCCAGCTGATGACGGCGGCCAAGCGCTGCGGACAACGCGACGAGGCCCTGTCCGCCTACGCCCGGCTGCGCAGGGCCATGACCGAGCAACTGGGGCTGGAGCCCTCCGAGCGCCTGCAGGAACTCCAGCGCGCGGTACTGGCCGGACACGACGACCGGATACCCGCGCGGCCGCAGGGCGGGTTGGCGGAGCCGGCCGCCGCAGCCAATCCTCCGTTCCAGTTACCCGCGGCCATCGGTGTCTTCGTCGGGCGTCAGAACGAACTGGAGCGTGTCGCATGTGCCGTGCGGGGCACCGGGGCCGACTCGCACGTGCGCATCGTGACGGTGACCGGCGGACCGGGAGTGGGGAAGACCGAAGTCGCCCTGCAGGTGGCGCATCGGTTGCGTGAGCACTTCCCCGACGGGCAGTTGAAAGCTCGCTTGCACACGGAGGACGGAACGGCGCTGCGTCCGGCCGAGGTGCTGGGCGGTCTGCTCGTCGCGGCCGGGTACGACCACCGTTCGCTGCCGGAGCGCACCGACGACCTCGCGCGCATGTTCCGGGGCTGGGCGGCCGGGCGCCGTTTCCTCCTGCTGCTGGACGACGCGGCCGACGGGGACCAGGTCCTGCCCTTGCTGCCCGCGGGTTCGGGAAACGCGGTGATCGTCACCTCGCGCTGCCGGATGACCGGTCTGCCGGGCTCGGTGACCTCCGTCGAGCTGGGGCCGATGCCCGAAGCAGAGGGGAGACGACTGCTGGCACACGTGGTCGGCGAGGACAGAACAGCGCGAGAGCCGGCAGCGGCGGCTGCCATCGTGGCCGGGTGCGAGGGCATGCCCATGGCCATCCACGCCGTGGGAAGCCGGATCGCCGTCTGGCCCGACCGCAGCCTCGCGGATTTCGCCGCCCGGCTGGAAGACGAGCACCAGCGTCTGGAGGAGCTGAGCAGCCCGCATCTGGATGTGCGCCAGTACCTCGCCGAGTCCGTCGAACGGCTGCCGGACAGTGCCCGGGACGTGTTGAAGGAGATGGGCAGGGCGGGACGAGCCGACGTCACCGTGGCGTATCTTGCCCGCCGGCTGCGCCGATCGGTGCCGTCCATCGAGCGGTCGGTGGAGTTGTTGGCGGCGTTTCACGTAGCCAAGCCCGTGGTGCGCGACGGCGGTCATGCGGTGCGCCTCGCGCCGCTGTTCCGCCTCGCTGCGGCCGGACGCCACACTCGTGCGCCCGAACCCGTGACGCGGGAGGTGGAGGCGCCGCAGTTCCCGTACAAGATCGACGTGCAGGTCCCGCAGATGCCGAACTCCTCGCACCTGGGGGCACTTCCCACGCGAAGGCTGGGGGCGGTGCGGATCGGTTCGGCCGTCGGCGGACGGACTCCGGACCGCTGCCCCAGCTTCCTGTCGCCCACATGCCCTCTTCCGTCGAATGAGTTGATCGAGGAGCACCGTTGAGCAGGTTGCGCTGGCTGACCGCGGGGGAGTCCCACGGTCCCGCACTCGTCGCGACGCTGGAGGGTCTTCCCGCCGGCGTGCCGATCACCACGGACATGGTGGCGGACCATCTCGCGCGGCGGCGCCTGGGCTATGGGCGCGGTGCGCGGATGAAGTTCGAGCGGGACGAGGTCACCTTCCTCGGCGGCGTCCGGCACGGCCTCACTCTCGGTTCGCCGGTCGCGATCATGGTGGGCAACACCGAGTGGCCGAAGTGGGAACAGGTCATGGCGGCCGACCCGGTCGACCCGGAGGTGCTGGCGGGGCTGGCGCGCAACGCTCCGCTGACCCGTCCGCGCCCCGGTCATGCGGATCTGGCGGGGATGCAGAAGTACGGCTTCGACGAGGCCCGTCCGATCCTGGAGCGGGCCTCCGCGCGGGAGACGGCGGCGCGGGTGGCGCTCGGGGCGGTGGCGCGGTCGTATCTGAAGGAGACGGCCGGTATCGAGGTCGTCTCGCATGTGGTGGAGCTGGCGGCCGCGAAGGCGCCGTACGGCGTGTACCCGAGGCCGGCGGATGTGGAGAGGCTGGACGCGGATCCGGTGCGGTGCCTGGACGCGGACGCGTCGAAGGCGATGGTCGCGGAGATCGATCAGGCCCACGAGGACGGTGACACTCTCGGTGGTGTGGTCGAGGTGCTGGCCTACGAGGTGCCGGTCGGGCTCGGTTCGCATGTGCACTGGGATCGTCGTCTGGACGCCCGGCTGGCCGCGGCGCTGATGGGCATCCAGGCGATCAAGGGCGTCGAGGTGGGTGACGGTTTCGGCCTGGCGCGGGTGCCGGGTTCGAAGGCGCATGACGAGATCGTCGCGACCGGTGAGGGGATCAAGCGGACGTCCGGCCGCTCGGGCGGCACCGAGGGCGGGTTGTCCACGGGTGAGTTGCTGCGGGTGCGGGCGGCGATGAAGCCGATCGCGACGGTGCCGCGGGCGCTGAAGACGGTGGACGTCGTCACGGGCGAGGCCACGGCCGCCCATCACCAGCGTTCGGATGTGTGCGCGGTGCCGGCGGCGGGGATCGTCGCGGAGGCGATGGTGGCGCTGGTGCTGGCGGACGCGGTGGCGGAGAAGTTCGGCGGTGACAGTGTGGCCGAGACCCGCCGCAACGTGCGGTCCTACCTCGAGAATCTGGCCATCCGATGAGCCCGCTGGTCGTGCTGGTGGGGCCGATGGGGGTGGGCAAGTCCACCGTCGGGCAGCTGCTGGCCGGGCGGCTCGGGGCCGGTTACCGGGACACCGACGACGACATCGTCGCCGCGCAGGGCCGGACGATTGCCGAGATCTTCGTCGAGGAGGGCGAGCCCGCTTTCCGGGCGATCGAGAAGCAGGCCGTGCGCGAGGCACTGGCCGGGCACGAGGGTGTGCTGGCGCTGGGCGGCGGCGCCGTCCTCGACCCGGACACGCGCGCGCTGCTGGCCGGGCAGCGCGTGGTGTATCTGTCGATGGATGTCGAAGAGGCGGTCAAGCGCACCGGTCTGAACGCGGCCCGGCCGCTGCTCGCCATCAACCCGCGCAAGCAGTGGCGCGAGCTGATGGAGGCCCGCCGCCACCTCTACGAGGAAGTCGCCACGGCCGTGGTCGCCACCGACGGCCGCACCCCCGAAGAGGTCACCCAAGCCGCCCTCGACGCACTGCCGACTCGTTCTGTCGCCGCGCGCGGAACAAGGCCCGCGAGGAGGTCCTAGCACGGTGTCCGTGGAGATCACGAGGGTGAGCCGGCCCGGCTTCCGCGACGATGGTTTCCGATGGGCTTCAACGCCATAGGAGCGAGCGTAGGTTTCACAAGGTTTCGCCCACCACGTTCTCAAGTGGTGGGCGAAACACACAGGTGACCGCGGGTAATGCGGGCGGCGTCAGACTCATTCCCGGCTGCCGATGGCCGCCGAGGGCCGGGTGCGCAGCGCCATTCGGGCGGTGAGCAGTGTCGTACCGACCGTCAGGGCGAGCGCGGACACGAGGACGGCCAGCAGAATCGACGGTGGTCCGGCGGGCAGCGCCCGGGCGAGTACGGCCTTGCTCAGCGGGACCAGGGTCAGGACCGCGACCAGCATGCCCAGCCCGAGACCGGCCAGCGCGGTCAGCAGCGCCTCCACCGTCATCATTCGCATCACCTGGCCCCGGGTCGCGCCGACCAGACGCTGCAGGGTGAACTCGCGGCGCCGCTCGCCGGTCGCCATCACCAGGGAGTTCACCAGGGCGATGACGGCGTATCCGACGACCATGGCGACCAGGAGGTACGCCACCCAGGTCTGGGTGTCGTTCTGCTCGGCCGAGGCGGTGACCAGGTCCGCCCGGCCGGCCGCGCGCAGCCCGGGCAACGGCGCGCCGGGTCCGGTGAGTTCGGCGGTGAGCCGTGCGGTGTCGGTGCCGGGGTCCGCCGCGACCAGGATCTGCGGCACCACGCCGTCGGTGGTGTGCGCGGCCACCACGGCGGCGGGCATCAGGGCCGCGCCGTACCCGCGCTGGTCCCCGACGGTCGCCACCATGCGGGGCTCGACCACGGTGCCGTCGCCCATGCGCATGGGGATCCGCTCACCGATGTGGTGTCCTCCGGCGGCGGACTCGGGCAGGGCCACGGTGTCCCCGCGCAGATCGGCCAGACTGCCGCTCACCGCACGGATCGCCGTGGTGCGTTCGATGCCGGCCGGGGACACGCCGGTGATCTGCACCCGCTCGCCCTTCGGCCTGCGGCCCTTGCCGTCGTACTCCGCCATCTCGGCCTTGGACGGCTCCAGGAAGCCGGAGCTCGGCACATAGGCGGAGGCGGCCGCCACGCCGGGCTCCTTGCCGATGCCGTCGGCCAGGGACGAGGGGAGCCCGCCGGACACCGAGGTGAGCACGAGGTCGGCTCGGAGGTTGTCCTCGAACGCCTGCTGGGCGCCCTGGTTCTGGGTCGTCTGCAGGTAGATGAGGGCGGTGGCCAGACCGGTGGCGAGCATGACCGGCATGACCGCTCCGGCCAGCCGGGCCGGCCGGGCCTTGGCGTTGAGCATGGCCAGTTGCCCGGAGAAGCCGGTGACCGCGCGCAGCGGCCAGCGCAACAGGGCCGTCATCAGCCTGCTCAGGGTGGGGCCCAGCAGGCCGAAGCCGGCGGTCCACAGCATCGCGGCCGGTGTGGCGGTGCTGCCCGCCACCGTGCCGTCGACGTTCACCGTGACGATCGCGAGGGTGACGCCGCCCGCCAGGCAGAGGACGGCGAAGAGGAGCCGGATCCAGTTGAGCCGGCGACGCTGCAGGGACGCCTCGGCCAGCGCCTCGGTCGGGCGTGTCCGGGCGGCGGCGCGGGCCGCGATCCAGGCGGCCCCGAGCGCGGTCACCAGCCCCGCCCCGGCGCCCACGATCATCGGGATCCAGCCGGCGCGGTGGATCAGCATGCCGGGCACCACACCCGCGTCCGCGAACCGGCCGAGCAGCCAGTGCCCCACCCGCGGCCCGGGCACGCAGGCCAGGGCGGTGGCGAACACGGCGATGGTGAACGTCTCGGCCAGCACCATGCGCCGGACCTGGCCGGGCGTGGAGCCGATCGCGCGCAGCAGCGCCATCTGCCGCTGCCTCTGCTGCAGGGACAGACCGAGTGTGCCGGCCACCACGAACACCGTGACCATCACGGACATACCGCCGAACACGGCCGACATGGACACCAGGTTCTTGCGATCACCCACACCGAGCCGATGATCAGCGGCAGGGTCACGGTGAACTGGCTCAGCACCACGCCGCCCACGAAGGCGGCCGTCGCCACGGCGAACAGGGCGCCCCCGACCAGGGGATAGCTTGCGAGGTAGCCGGCGGCGAGCCAGGGGGCGGCGGATAACGGAAGTCGGACGAGGGAGGCCGCAGGGCGCAGGCGCCCGGGTGCCGCCCTGCTCACTCGATCCTCCGCAGCATGTCGTCGATCGAGCTCGCGCGGGCCTTCAGCTCGGCCAGTTCGGCCTGCAGGGCCTCCTGCCGGGCGACCGCTTCTTCGGCGAGCTTGCGGTACGAGGCCACGGCCACGGCGTCGGCGCGGTGGCGCTGGAGTCTGAAGTGCGAGACCACCGCCGCCGTGATACCCCCGACGACGATCAAGACGATGGTGATGGCGACGATGGCGCCGGTCATGTCCGGGTCCCCCTCATAACATTCTAACCTTCCTCATCCGCAGGCCCGTCCGCTGCACCCGCCTGCTGCTCGTCCGCGCGCAGGGCGTCCAGGATCGTCTGCACGTTGAGGTGCAGATCGAACGGCACCAGCTCGAAGTACTTCAAAGCCTTGCCGTCGTCGGAGAGTTCCAGGTGGCCGACGACCAGGCCCGCCTTCTCCAGGCGCTCCAGGTGCATGTACAGCAGGGGGCGGGACATGCCCAGTTGCCGGGCCAGTTCACTGACGTACATACGGCCGTCGGCAAGGCTTGCGATGGCCCGGAGCCTCTGGGTGTGGCCCACGGCGGAGAGGAAGGCCAGAAGCTCTTCGCTGGTCACCGCCCTCACCTCCCAGCGCATCGGACTTCATGTGTAAGTCAGATCTTACACATGCCAGAAGCGCAGTCAAACAACAGCCGGGGACACCACGCTCCCCGCTGACGCGGTGGGGGACCGATCGGGATCTCCGGCGGCGGTTCTCCGCGACCGCATTGCTGGCTAGGGTGGCGGGCAGAGACTGGCGGGGGCGCGGCAGCGCGGTAGCGGCGGGGGACATGGGACCGGGACACGAACCACTGCTGCGCAGGCCCGCGGTGCTGCCCTCAGTGCTGCGCGCGTGGCTCGGGCCGGTCGCGGCCCTCGCCGCGGTGGTGGTCGTCGTGCTCGGGGTCCTGTACGCCGGCCACAGCGAGCCCGGCAGGGTGGACAGGTGGATCATCCAGCCGACGGCGGACAGTGTGGGGCCGCCCTGGCGGTACCTCGCCCTGGCCACGGACTTCTCGGGGGAGCCCGTGGGAGCGGCGGCGCTGGTCGTGGCCGCCGTGACGGGCTGCCTGCTGCTTCGGCGTCCTCGCGCGGCGGTGCTCGTCGTTGCCGGCACCGGTCTGAGCGTGGGCACGGCGACGCTGCTCAAGCACCTGGTGGGACGCACCATCCACGGCGACGGCAACCTGTCCTATCCGAGCGGGCACACCGCCTTCCTCAGCGCGCTCGCCCTCGTGGTGGCGCTGTTCGCGACCGGCCGGCTCGGCCTCGGCAGGACGGCCGGCACGTCACTCGTGCTCGCCGCGGCGCTGGTCGCCGGCGCCGCCATGGGCTGGGCGCAGGTCGCTCTGGGAGCGCACTACCCGACCGACGTCCTCGGCGGCTGGTGCACCGCGCTGGCGGTGGTACCGGCGACCGCGTGGCTGGTCGATCGGGTGGCTGACGGCGGTCGAGGGAAGCGTCGCTGACGTCACCTCACGCCAGGCGGCGGAATACGGGCTTCACCGGTCGTCCGCCGAGCCACGGGGCGGGGTCGGAGGCGTCCAGTGCCTTCCGGTACACCGCACATGCCTGGGCCACCACGTCGACGGTGTGGTCGATGTCGGCGTCGGTGAGCGCGCCGCTCACCACGAACGACGGGGCCAGTACCCCGCCCGCGAGGAGCCGGCGCAGGAACAGGGTGCGGTACTCCTGCGACGGTTGCCCGTTCTCGTCGAGGGTGGCGAAGACCAGGTTGCTGGCCCGGCCCCGGACGACGATGTGGTCGCCGACGCCCATCCCGGCCGCGGCGTCGCGGACCCCGGCGGCCAGCCGCTCCCCGAGGGCGTGCAGCCGCGCGGTGATGCCCTCCTCGGCGTAGGTGGTCTGCACGGCCATCGCGGCGGCCAGGGAGTGCGTTTCCGCACCGTGCGTGGTGGACAGCAGGAACACCCGGTCGCCGGAGTGACGCAGCCCGCCCCGCTCCATCAGCTCGCGGCGCCCGGCCAGCGCGGAGACGGCGAAGCCGTTGCCCAGCGCCTTGCCGAACGTGGAGAGGTCGGGGACGACGCCGTACAGGCCCTGGGCGCCCGCCTCGGACCAGCGGAAGCCGGTGATCATCTCGTCGAAGATCAGGACGCAGCCGTACCGGTCGGCCAGTTCGCGCAGGCCGGCGAGGTACCCGGGCGGCGGCTCGGTGTGGGTGGCGGGTTCGAGGATCAGGCAGGCGACCTCGTTCCCGTAGCGGTTCAGCACCTCCTCCGTGGCGGCCAGGTCTCCGTAGGGGAACGCCACGGTGAGGTCGGTGGTCGACGCCGGGATGCCGGCGGACATCGGAGTGGTGCCGATGAACCAGTCGTCGGTGGAGAAGAACGGATGGTCGGCGCAGAGGGCCACCCGCGGGCGCCCGGTGGCGGCGCGGGCGAGGCGCACCGCGGCGGTGGTGGCGTCGGAGCCGTTCTTCGCGAACTTCACCATCTCGGCGGTCGGCACCGTGGCCAGGAAGCGTTCCGCGGCCTCGACCTCCACGATGGAGGGCCGCACGAAGTTGGAGCCGCGGTCGAGTTCCCGCCGCACCGCCTCGGTCACGCGGGGGTGGGCGTGGCCGAGGCTGACCGACCGCAGGCCGGAGCCGTACTCGACGTAACGGTTGCCGTCGACGTCCCACACATGGGCACCGCGGCCGTGGCTGATGACCGGGGCCAGGTTCTCGGGGTACTGGTCGTCGCCCTTGGCGTAGGTGTGCGCGCCCCCGGGGATCATGGCATGCAGCCGCTCGTTCGCCGCCCGCGACCGGGGCAGGAGGAACTCCTCGGTCTCTTCCGTGTGTTCGGTGTCCACGTGGGCCTCAACTCTCCTTGTGCTTCAGGACCTCGGCGAGGCTCGGCGCCTCCCGGTCCCGCTGGGACATCGATGTGGCCGCCAGCGGCCAGGGGATGGCGAGTTCCGGGTCGTCGAAGGCGATCGTCACGTCCTCGGCCGGATCGTGCGGGCGGTCGATCCGGTACGAGGTGTCAGCGGTTTCGGTCAGGGCCTGGAAGCCGTGCGCGCACCCCGCCGGGATGTACAGGGTCAGCTGCGTGTCGCCGGACAGCTCGAAGAAAGCCCGGCCCAGGTAGGTCGGCGAGTCGGCGCGCAGGTCCACGACGACGTCGAAGATCCTCCCGTACGAGCACCGCACCAGCTTGGCCTCGCCGGCACCGGAGCGCAGGTGCAGGCCGCGCAGCACGCCCCGGACCGAGCGGGACAGGCTGTCCTGGACGAAGGCGTCCGGGTCGAGGCCGACCGAGCGGACCACGTCGGCGTCGAAGGTGCGGCAGAAGAAGCCGCGCTCGTCGGCGTACGGCGTCGGCTCGAACAGGTACGCGCCGGCGATCTGGGGGACTTCGGTCGCCTTCATCGAGCCTCCCGATATACGTGGTGGTGTTCGGCCGCCGGGAACAGGGCAGCCGTCAAGGCGGTGAACTGGTCGTCGAGTTGCCGGGCGGTGGCCCGGTTGCGCTCGGTGAGGGTCCGCCGCAGCTCCGCCGATCGCTTCTCCAGCGCCCGGAACTGTTCGAGCAGCCGGTCGGCGTCGACCTCGCGCGCCGGGTGGCAGAACGCGTCCAGCCCCATCCGGGCCATGAGCGCGTCGCTCTTCACCGCGTAGCTGAGTGCGAGCGCCGGTGTGCCGGCCTTCAGGGCGCAGACCAGGTTGTGGTACCGGGTCGCCACCACGGTGTCGGCAGCCGCCGTCTCCTTCAGCAGGTCGGCCAGCGAGGCCGCCTCGGCAGCCGTGACCAGCGGCGAGTTCACCGCGTCGAGGATCGCCGCGACCACCGGCGCATCGCACGCGTCGCCGGTGAGCAGCCGGACCGGCCTGCCGTCCGCCACCAGCGCGCGGACGAAGCGGGTCACCCCGTCGAGGTAGCGCCGGTGGATCTCCTCGGCCCGGGCGCGGTCGTCGTTGCCGCCGTGGAAGGCCATGACGCCCACGCATACTCCGCCGGGCGTACCCGAGGGCGGGCTCGCCGGCGGTGCCGGCAGGGCGAAGGCGAGGTCCGGGTAGACCTCGTCGCGCGCGGTGTCCACGCCCATCGCCCGCATCGCGTCGCGGGACAGGGCGTCCCGGTACGACCGGTACGCGGCCAGCCGTGCCGACCAGCGCACCAGGGCCCGGGTGGGCCGGTCGCTGATCCTGTCCGCGCCGACGCCGACCAGCGCGACCCGGGTGCGCAGCAGCCGGCCGCTCGCGCAGAGCAGGAACAGCGAGTAGGGGAAGCCCCACGGCCGCAGCGGCAGCGTGGCCTCCAGGACGCCCATGCCCGGCACGATCACCACCTCGTGCCGGCGCACCCAGGCAGCGGTGCGGACGGCGTCGACGAGTTTGCCCAGCCCCTTGGCCGCGATCGCGCCCGCACGCGACGCGGTCCGGTACTCCCCGCGGTACCAGTGCAGCCGCGTCGCGGGGATGCCGTACCGGGCCGTGACGACCTCGGGCCCGCCGCACAGCGCGTCCACGACCGCCTCCGGGTGCTCGGCACGGAGGTAGCCGAGCACGGCCTCGAGCGACCCGTCGTTGCCGAGGTTGCCGGACCCGAGCAGGCCGAACACCCCGACGCGGGCAGCGGTCACGCCTGCCTCCCCTCACGGCCGGCGACCAGGGCGTCGACGGAGACCGTGAGCCGGCCCGGGGCGACCGGGGCGCGGTCCTCGACCCGCTCGCCGGCGCCCGGCCGGACCCGGCTGGTCATCCACGCGGCCAGGTGGCGGTAGCACGCGCGCCGGTCCGCCGGGGACAACGGCGCCCGCCGGATCGCCGAGGCGAAGCCCCAGACGTACTCGGCCAGCAGCCGGGGCGTCGGGTGCAGCGGGCCGGCCCGGCGCGGGTCCAGGTTGACGCACCGGGAGCGCTTGGACGGGTTCGCCCGCTCGGCGCGGGTGGGGTGGTCGCGGCGGAAGTACAGCAGCTCCGGCACCTGGTGGAAGGGCCCGTGCAGGGTGATCTCGGCGACGAACGTGCGGTCCGCGTGGTGGTAGCTGTCATGCGGCTTCACCCGGCGCAGCACGTCGGCCCGCATCACTCCGTAGAAGTCGTCGCCGCCCGGCTCGAACAGCAGGCTGCGGAAGCGTTCCGGCGCGTGCGGCGAGTCGGTGGCGAGCCCGTACTCGTAGGGGACCTTAACCCGGCCGTCGCCGTCGATGACCGCCTGGCCGCTGTGCGCGAGGATCACGTCCGGCCGCTCGTCCAGCGCCTGGACGCAGCGGAGCAGCAGGTCCCGGGCGTACAGGTCGTCGTGCGAGGCCCACTTGAACAGCTCGCCGCGGCACTCGGTGAAGACGAAGTTGTGGTTCGGCGCGGCGCCGATGTTCCGCGACAGGCGGAGGTACCGGATGCGCGAGTCCTTCGCGGCGTACCGGCGGCAGATGTCCTGGGTGCCGTCGGTCGAGGCGTTGTCGGAGATGACCAGCTCGAAGTCCTCGTAGGTCTGGCCGAGCAGGGCGTCGAGCGCCTCGGCGAGGTACTCCTCGCCGTTGTAGACGGGCAGGCCGATGCTCAGCCGGGGTTGGGCGGTCATGGCGTCCTCACTTCACGGAAAAGGTCTTGATGGCGCTCGCGCAGGGCGGACCGCAGGTGCAGCCACCACACGGCCGAGCCGCAGGCGGTCGCGGCGGCGACGCCCCAGGCCGAGCCGACCGTGCCGGCCACGGCCGCCCCGCCGAGCCCGCCGATGACGTAACAGGCGGAGGCGAACAGCTGGCTGCGCAGGCTGCGCCGGGCCGCGCCGAGCGCGCGCAGCCCGGCCGCCGCGCCGGTGCCGAGGCCGGCGCCCGCGACGCCGAGCGTGGCCGGCACGATGAGCTGCGCGGCAGAGCTCCAGACGTCGCCGAGCACGAGCTCGCCGAGCCGGTCCGGCACCAGCAGCAGTGCCGTGCCCCAGAGCAGTGCGGCGGCGGCCTGCCCGCCGCCGAGCAGGAGGCAGAACCTGGCCAGCCGGTGCGGGGCCCGCCGCAGCACCCGTGCCGCCTCCGCCACGGTGACCAGCGAGAGACCCATCAGCACGGCGAGGAACGGGCCGAGCAGCAGCTCCGCGCCCCGGATCGCGCCCACCGCGCCGACCCCGGCGATCGCGCCGAGCCCGTACGCCCGCAGCTGGCTCGCGCCGCTGACGCCGACGTTCTCGGCCAGGTACCGGTAGCTGAGATCGCGCTGCTCGCGAAGCCACTCGCGCGCCCCGGCCGGCCGGGGCCGGATGCCGGACTGGAAGCAGCCGTACACCGCGGCCACCGCGGCGGACGCGCCCCAGGCGAGCACGAAAGCGGCCACGCTGCCGACGCGGGCCGCCACCACCATGGCCGGGACGAGCGCGACGCCCCACACGAGGTCGTTGACGAATGCCTTCCGCCCGGTGCCGGCGGCGAAGAACGCGTATCGCCAGGCGTCCTGCAGCAGCAGCCCCGGCAGCATGACGCCGAGGCAGGCGAACGCGGGCCCCACACGGCCGCCGAGCCCCGGTCCGGCCACCAGGCACGCCGCGCCGATGGCGGCACCGACGCCGAGCGCGGTACCCGACGACCGGGCCACCGCCCCGCGCCAGGAGGCGTCCGGCACGCCGCTGAAGCGCACCACGAGCGGGTCGGTGGCCAGCCCGCGCGAGACGCTGAGCACCACGCCGTAGGTCACCCAGGCCAGGCTGAACACGCCGAACGCGGCCAGCCCGAGGGAGCGGGCCACGTAGATGCCCACCGCGAAGTTGGTCACGCTGGAGGCCGCCTGGTCGGCCAGCCCCCAGGACAGCCGGCCGACGAGGGCCCGCCGGCCGGACCCGGCCGGTGTCGTCGTCTCCCCCTCGGAGGTCATCGGCGTCACGCCTTGATCAGCCCGGCGCCGCGCAGGGCGTCGGCCGCGGCGGCGACGGTGTCGAACGGCAGCCCGGACCGCGCGGCGACGTCCAGCAGACTGTGCTCGCCGTCGGAGAGGTTGAGCACCCAGAGCATGGCCATCTGGGCCTGCTTGGTGTCGCTGCGGCCGCCGAGCGCGTCGTACAGCCCGCGCCGGCCCAGCTGCGGTTCGCCGTAGGGGCTGAGGTTGACGTACTGGCGGTTGCGGTCGAGGACGGCGAACGCCTCGCGGCAGACGGCGAGCGTGTCCGCCATCGCCTGAGGGGAGACGAAGTCCAGGTTGTCCGCCGAGGTGTGGTACTCGGGGTAGCCGGCGTACGGGGTCCGGGTGAGCGAGCCCACGCCGAGATCGAACCCGGGCGAGCAGAACTGCCGCTCGTCGTAGCCGTAGGGCGTGAACTCGGTGACCCGGTGCGGGCGTTCGGAGGCGGCCAGCACGTGCCGCATCACTCGGTCGATCTCCGCGTCGCCGCGCCTGCTCTGCTTGTACGTCAGCCGGCCCGGGTCGCCGGCGCAGGCCAGCACCAGCCCGTGCTTGACCCGCTCCACCCGCTCCGCGTTGCGGGCGAGCCAGGTGATCGCCCCGATGGTGCCGGGCGCGAAGAGGAACCGGTAGGTGTAGTACGGCGTCCGCTCCGCCAGCTCCCGGGCCAGGTACGTCGCCACCGCGATGCCGGCCAGGTTGTCGTTGGCCAGCGACGGGTGGCAGACATGGCAGGAGACGATCACCTCGTCGGGGACCTGCCCCGGGACCACGTGCTCGGCGTAGGTGAGATGGCCGTCGGCGAGGGTGGAGTCGATGCGGACCTCGTACTCGCCGTCGGGCATCGCGTCCAGGGTGTCCTGCGCCAGGCAGAAGCCCCACTCCGGCTTGTAGTAGCTGGTGCGGTACGGCACCCAACTCGGGTGGTCCGGCAGGGTGTGCAGGTGTTGCCGGAGCTCGGCCAGCGGCATGGTCGCCGACACCGGCACGCTGTAGCCGAGCACGTGCAGGCTCGATGCGGCGAAGTCGACGACCCGGTTGCCGTCGGCGTCGGCGATGTACGCGTCCCGGATGTTCCACTCCTGCGGCACCGTCCAGTCGAGCACCTGCGTGCCGGTCGGTACCTCGTGCGTCCGGAGCGGGATGTACTCCGCGACGATGTCCAGGGTGGCGCGCACGCCGTCGCCGGTGATGCTCCGGCACAGCGGGTACAGCCGCTCCACCAGCGCGTACATCTCCTCGCCGATCTCGGTCACGGGCGCCACCGCAGGGTGTCGTCGACGGCGCCGGCGTCCGATGCCGCGCGCAGCACGGCAAGGCGCGTGAAGCGCCGCTCGAAGTCCTCCCGGGTCAGCCCGTGGTTGCGGTAGGCGTCGGCGAGTTCGAGCGCGCCCTGCTTCACCGTCCACTCGCAGTCGAAGCCGGGTATCGCGGCGCGGAACCGGGAGAAGTCCACCCGGTACGAGCGCGGATCGGCGCCGGTCTCCCCGGTGATCACCACCTTCGAGCCGGGTACCGCCTCGGCGACCTGCCCGGCGATCTCGGCGACGGTGACGTTGTTGATCTCGCTGCCGATGTTGAACGCCCGGTCGTGCACCGCTTCCCGCGGAGCGGTCAGCGCGGCCGTGAACGCCCGCGCGATGTCGGCGGCGTGCACCAGCGGGCGCCAGGGCGTGCCGTCGGAGAGCACCAGCACCTCACCGGACAGGAGCGCGTGGCCCACCAGGTTGTTCAGCACGATGTCGGCGCGCAGCCGGGGGGAGTAGCCGAAGGCGGTGGCGTTGCGCATGAACACGGGGGTGAAGTCGCCGTCGGCCAGGGCGTGCAGGTCGTCCTCCACTCGCACCTTGGACTCCGCGTACGGCGTCACCGGGCGCAGCGGGGCGTCCTCGCCCACCAGGTCGTCGCCGCCGGCGGCGCCGTAGACGGAGCAGGTCGACGCGTACAGGAAGCGCCGCACCCCGGCGTCGCGGGCCAGCCGGGCCAGCCGCACGGACGCGTGGTGGTTGATGTCGTAGGTGAGCTCCGGCGCCAGCGATCCCAGCGGGTCGTTGGAGAGCGCGGCCAGGTGGATCACGGTGTCCACCCCGGCCACGTGGTCGGCCGTGACGTCGCGCAGGTCGACCCGGTGCCCCTGCGGGTCCGCGGGCGCCGGGCCGAGGACGCAGTCGGCGAACAGGCCGGCGTCGAGGCCGACGACTTCGTGACCGGCGGCCGCAAGGACCGGGGCCATCACGGTGCCCAGGTAGCCCTGGTGTCCGGTGAGCAGTACGCGCATGGTTCAACCCCCCAGGTTGAGCGTGAGTTTGGTGACGGCGAACGCTTCGGCGTAGCGCGCGTGGCTTTCGATGCCGCGGATCCGGGCCAGGCCCAGGAAGGCCTCCCGGTCGTACCAGGGGCGGTGCCGCTGCGAGGGGTAGTGCTCCTGCAGCAACCGCACCTTCTCCTCGGCGATCTCCGGCGACAGCGGCTGGTACGCCGCCATACGGCCGAGATCGCCGTCCCACTTGACGATCTCGTAGCCGAGGACCAGGTGGTCCCGGAACGCGGTCGGTATCAGCTGCGCCAGGCCACGGTGGTCCTGGTGCGCGTCATCGGTGCGCGGGGCGAGGACCAGGTCCGGGTCGGTCCGCTCGCGCAGTTCCTCGACCGCGGACTTGGCCTCCTCCCAGTGCGCGGGCAGCCGGCCGTCCGGCAGCTTGTGCACGGTCAGCCGCAGGTCGGCGCCCGGGCAGAACGCGGCGAGCGCCGCCTGCTCCTCCTGCTCGCGCTCGCTGCCGCCGCCGGAGAGCACCAGCGCGTCGACACGGACACCCGGCCGCGCGTGGCACAGCGTCAGCAGCGTGCCGCCGGCGCCGATGGCGATGTCGTCGCAGTGCGCGCCCACCGCGACGACGCGGTCCAGGGGGCCCGGCCCCGAGCCGGATCACGCGCTCACCGCCGCGCTGTCCTGTTCCCACACGGCCCACGGGCGGTCGCCCCGGGCGTAGGCCTCGTCGAGCGCCGCCCGCTCCTTCACGGTGTCGGTCGGCTTCCAGAAGCCGCGGTGCTGGTGCGCCACCAGCCGGCCGCGCTTGGCCAGTTGGGCGCATCCGTCGGCGACCAGGTCCCCGCCCTCCGGGATGTGGTCGAAGACCTCCTGCCGGAGCACGAAGTAGCCGCCGTTCTCCCACAGCGGCAGTTCGCTCACCGCGGTGATGCCCCCCACCAGGCCGTCCTCGCCCAGCTCCACGCAGTGGAACGACGACTGCGGCGGCACCACCATCATCGACGCACCCGCGTCCCGCCGGGCGAACCGGTCGATCATCTCCGGCAGCGGGGCGTCGGTGAGCACGTCGGCATAGTTGGCGAGGAACATCTCGTCGCCGTCCAGGTGGTGCCGCACCCGGCGCAGCCGCTCCCCGATCGGTGACTCGATGCCGGTCTGCGCGAACGTGATCGTCCAGTCCGAGATGTCGGTGGACAGCAGCTCGGTCCGCCCGCCTCGCAGCACGAAGTCGTTGGACGTCGTCTCCTCGTAGTTGAGGAAGAAGTCCTTGATGTGGTGGGCCCCGTACCCGAGGCACAGGATGAACTCCGTGTGCCCGAAGTGCGCGTAGTAGCGCATGACGTGCCAGATCAGCGGCCTGGGGCCGACCATCGCCATCGGCTTGGGCACGTCGTCTGCGGCACCGCTCCGCATCCGCATCCCGTAACCGCCGCAGAACAGAACGACCTTCATGCCTTGACCTCGACAATGCTCAGTTCCGGTATGGGAAAGACCAGCCGGCCGCCCCAGTCGTGCACGAAGGACAGCTGCTCGACCAGCTCGGCCCGCAGGTTCCACGGCAGGACGAGGACGTAGTCCGGCTTGTCGGCGGCGATCTGCTCGGGCGGCAGGATCGGGACGCGGGTGCCGGGGGTGTACCTGCCGTGCTTGTAGGGGTTGCGGTCGACCGTGTACGCGAGCAGGTCGGGCCGGATGCCGCAGTGGTTGAGCAGGGTGTTGCCCTTGCCCGGGGCGCCGTAGCCGACGACCGTCTCGCCGCGCTCGGCGGCCTCGATGAGGAACTTGAGGAGGTCCCGGCGCACCTTGGCCACCCGGGCGGAGAACTCGGTGTAACCGGACAGCTCCTGCAGCCCGGCGGCCTTCTCCCGGGCCAGCACGTCGGCCACCCGCCGGCTCGGCTCGCCGGCGACCTCGGCCGGCCGGGCCCACAGCCGGATGGAGCCGCCGTGCGTGGGCAGCAACTCGACGTCCACGAGGGTGAGTCCGCCGCTCGCCAGCGCCCGGGTCGCGGACGCGACCGTGTAGTACTGGAAGTGCTCGTGATAGATCGTGTCGTACTGGTTCTCCTCGATCAGGGTCAGCAGGTGCTGCACCTCGACGGAGACCCAGCCGTCGTCGGCGACCAGGGCGCGCAGGCCCTGGGTGAACCCGACCACGTCGGGGATGTGCGCGTACACGTTGTTCGCCACGACCAGGTCCGCCGGGCCGTGTTCGGCGCGGACGGCCGAGCCGGTGTCCGGGCTCAGGAACTCCGTGAGCGTGGGCACGCCCGCCTCGCGCGCCGCGGCGCCGACGTTCACCGACGGCTCGATGCCGAGGCAGCGGATCCCCCGGTCCACCACGTGCTTCAGCAGGTACCCGTCGTTGCTCGCGACCTCGACCACGAAGGCGTCGGCGCCGAGACCCACCCGCTGTACGGCGTCGGCGACGAACGTGCGCGCGTGCTCCACCCAGGACGTCGAGTACGAGGAGAAGTAGGCGTACTCCTTGAACGTCTCCTCCGGCGTGATCAGCGGCGGGATCTGCGCCAGCCAGCAGTCGGTGCAGACCCGCAGGTGCAGCGGGTACGCGGGCTCCGGCCGGTCCAGTTGGTCCGCGGCGAGAAAGCTCTCACACGGCGGGGTCGCCCCCAGGTCGACGACGCTCGCCAGCGCCGCCGAGCCGCAGAGTCGGCATCGTGTCATCTACTGCCCCCCATTGATTCCGTCCCCCGTTGATTCCGTCCGCCCCGCGATCGCGGTGCGGTACTCGTCCACCAGGCGCTCCAGGCCGACGGCCGGGCTGAAACCCCGCTCGTATCGGCGCCGGGCCGCCTGGCCCATCTCCCGGCCCAGGGCCTCGTCGGCCGCGATCCGGCGTATGCGGGACGCGAGCGAGGCCGGCTCGCCCGGCTGGTGCAGCAGCCCGGTCACACCGTCCTCGACGAGTTCGACGAAGGCGCCGTGACCGGCGGCGACGACCGGGACCCCGGCCGCCATCGCCTCCACGACCACCAGGCCGAACGCCTCCAGCCACGTCGAGGGAGCCACCACGGCGACCGACCGCGCGACGGCCTTCCGGCATTCGGCCGGGTTCAGCAGGCCGACGTAGCGCACGTCGTCCCGGCCCGCCGCCCAGGCGGTCACCTCGCGCTCCAGCGGCCCCGTGCCGGCGATCACGAGCGGCACGCCCACTCCGCCGTCCGCGGCGATCTCGTCCCACGCGGCCATGAGCAGCCGCACGCCCTTGGCTTCCGCGAGCCGGCCGAGATAGAGCAGATGCTCGCCGGCGCCGGATCGGCGGGCGTCCGGGTCGGGCACGAAGTTGTGCTTGACCGCCAGCCGTTCGGCCGGCATGCCGGCCCGCACCAGGACGTCACGCTGCGCCGCGGAGATGCAGAAGAACCGCTCCACGCCGGACCACCACCGCCGCCGGTTGACCGACAGGCTGACCGCGAGCGGCACCGTCGCCAGGCGGGAGCCGCGGTAGCAGCCGTGCCGGACGGCGGGCAGCGGTGTCGCCCCGACGCACTCGGTGCACGGCCGGCCGTCCCGCTGCAGCGTGCCGGGCGGGCAGACCTGGGTGTAGTTGTGCAGCGTGGCGACAGCGGGCACACCGGCGTCGGCGCAGGCGGCCAGCACCGCGGGCGACAGGAGCGGGAAGACGTTGTGGATGTGGACCACGTCCGGCCGCTCGGAGCGCAGCCGGGCGGCGAGTTCCGCGCGGACCGCCGGGTTCCACGGCACCAGCAGCGGCAGGGCGGCCTTGCGCGGCAGGGACAGACCGGCGATGTCGTCGCTGCGCCGCTCGAACACCCCGACCCGGTGGCCGGCTTCGCGCAGCAGCGCCACCTCCTGGTCGACGACCATGTTCTCGCCGCTCGGCTGGGCCGAGGCGTAGCGGTTGTGCACCACGAGGACATGCATGCTCAGGTCACCTCCGTTCTCCGGGCTCGTCGCGGGATACCTCGTCGAGGGGTTTCGGGCGTGGAGAGGGCAGGGGCCGCGGCAGGTGCCGCCAGCAGCGAGGCGGCCACGCCCAGATGCAGCAGATACGGCGAGGCGTCGCCCAGCCCCGCCTCGGTGTACGACGCGATCGCGCAGTAGCTGATCAGGAAGATCGCGCAGGCCCTCGACAGCGACGGGGGCCGCAGCAACGCGACGCCGCCCAGCACGACGATGACCGCCGCCACGAGCGCGACGCCGGTCATCCCCTGCTCCTGGTAGACGGCCAGCCAGCTGTTGTCGATCGGCAGCCCGCCGAACGACTTGTCACCCAGGCCCGCGCCGAACACGTACTCCGAGGTCGTCCGGGGCGCTGCCAGCAGGGCGTCCCAGACCTTGGCCCGGCCGGTGAGGTTGGAGAAGTTCTCCTGGCTCTGCCCGCGCAGGAACCACGCCCGCAGCGCGGAGCTGAACGCCACCGCGGCCACCGTGGCGCACACCACCGCCCAGGCGAAGAACCGGCGGGCGGCGGCGCTGGTCAGGACGAGCGAGCCGATCGCCAGCGCCAGCCCTACGAGCAGGCCGATCGTGGCCGTCCGGGTATGGGTCAGCGCGAGCAGGACGAGTGACGGCACGATGACCACCGCCGCGCTGCCCCGGTCGGTCCGGCGGCCCAGGACGAGCAGCACGGTGAGCCCGATGATCACCGCTGCGTACTGCCCGATCTGCGGCGGGGTGAGCGGCCACAACGCGCCGACCAGCCGCCCGCCGTAGAGCTCGGGCAGGGCCGCGCCCGGTGAGATGGCCAGGCCGGCGGCCACCGAGCCGAGCACCGCGAAGTACATCCGGATGTGGTGCCGGACGAACGTCAGGCCGCCGTCCCACCAGCGGCTGAGCAGCCACAGCGTGCCGACGAAGAGAGCCAGCCGGGCGCAGCGGAACAGCGCGCCGAACCCGGACTCCAGGTCCGCGCTGGAGATCACGCTCGGCACCAGCAGCAGGGTGAGCAGGAACACGAAGGCGCTGGCCCGGATGCGCAGCCGGAGATTGACGGCGAGCGCCAGCGCGAAGGCGGCGACCAGCGCGCCCATGGTGACCATCTGGATGAGGGAGCGGGGCAGCGGGACGATGGTCTTCGCCCCGGCCGAGCCGAGCGTGTTGAGGACCAGCAGCCCCCAGACCGCCCCGACGATCTTCGGCGTGTGATCCGCGGCCATCTCAACCACCGTCCCCTGCGCGGAAGGTGCTGCCCGCGTCCTGCTGGTACGGCGGGCCCTGCCACTGCGCCGGGTCGAGCTCCTGGCTCGGGTCGTGGGCGACGAAGGTCCAGGGCCCGGCGTAGACGTTGTCGTGCCAGCGGTTGTGCTGCTTGCGGGTGATCGCCTCGGCCACCCGCTCGCCCTGGTACGGCGACCAGTCCGGATAGGTGCCGTAGTTGGCCAGCAGCGCCATGCGGCCGCACTTCGCCGCGCACTTCACGACGGACGTGTCCAGCACGAAGCGGTTGTGGTGGATGTCCACCCGCTGAGTCTTCCAGCGGCAGTCGGCGTAGAGCGGCGCGGTGGCGATCGCCGGCCGCGCACAGCGATCGGTGTCCCGCACCAGCAACGTGCAGTCACCGGACGAGGTGTTCGCCGGGCTGTTGCAGAACCGGTCGGCGTTCTCCCACAGGGTGATCCCGGACCAGTTGTTCTCCAGCACGTTCCGGGAGATCTCGATCCTGTCCGTGCGGGCCCGGACCCGTGGTTCGCCGCCGGACTCGGACAGGTAGACGGTGGCGAAGGGGAAGGTGTCGCCGCGGTCGGCCGCCTTGCGGCCCTCGACCCAGTTGTTCCGCCGGATCGTGTTGTTCCGGATGACCGCGTTGTAGCTGGTCTCGTAGATCAGCGCGGCGCCGTCGTTGGCCTCCAGCACGTTGTCCTCGATGCGGAAGTCGTTGTTGTTGGTGTCCGCCCACAACCCGGCTCCGCGGTTGTCGTGCACCCAGTTGCCGCGTACGTCGGCACCGTCGACGGCCCAGAACTTGACGCCCCCGGTGCAGCCGCAGCCCGGCCGCCGCCGCTCCCAGTCGCCGGTGTTGTTGCCCGCGATCTCGTTGCCCTCGACCACCAGGCCGGTGATCCGGCCCTTGCCCTTGTACGCGTTCATGCCGTACTGGCCGTTGCCGCGCAGGCAGCTGGCACGGACCTGCTGGCGGGCACCGGCCATCAGCCCGGCGCCGGAGTTGTGCTGGATCGTCGCGTGCTCGATCACCCAGCCGTCGGCCGAGTCGTGGTTGACCACGCCCTCGTCGTGCGGCGCGACGAACCCCTGGACGGTCAGGTAGCGGATGGTGACGTCGCGGGCGCTGCCGCCGAACGCGTACTGGTTCTTCTTCCCGCCGTCGAGCACCGCGCCCGGCGCACCGAGGTAGCGGTTCCCCTCCTTGGGGATGACCTGGGCGTAGCGGTCCGGGTCGAGCCTGTGCGTGCCCGGCCGTAGCCAGAACGTGGTGTGCGCGGGGCTGCTCTTGGTCTTCGCGGCCAGGTCACCGGCCTTCGCGGGGTCGACCGTCACCGCGCCCGCCGGCGCCTTCGCCGGCCCGGCCGCGGGCTTGGCACACACCCGGGCCACGGCCACGGACGTGGAGGGCGCAACGGTCGGCTCCGCCCCGGCGCTCGGCGTGCTCGTACAGCCGGTCGCGGACAGCACAGCCAGCGCCAGCGCCCATTGCAGCTTCTTCATCCCCACGCGCCCGCCCCTAGGGGGCTTCTGATGGACCTCCGCGGCGTCGCGACGCCCGGCACGCACTCTCGCCGCACCGGACAAAAGGCCTAGTAGCTCCGCTACGAGGCCTTCCGCCCGGCACGCCGAGAGCACGCACCGAACGCCGCTCCTTCTTCCACGGAGATCCATCAGAAGCCCCCTAGCCGCAGAACCCGAGCACGGTGGTGAAGTCCTGCGCGCCGTCGGCGAAGCCGGTGCCGACCAGCGTGGTGGAGGGCTCCTTGCGTCCGAAGCCGGGGGAGTACCAGCCGAGCGGCGGGTCCGTCTCGCCGCGATGCGCCCGCCAGGACAGCTGCCCGGGCAGGTCGAGCACCGCGGAGCGGTCCTCGCCGTCCCGGGTCCAGGTGAGCTGTGCCCGGTTCCCCACCAGGTCCGCGGCGATCGCCGGGCCGAGGTGGAACGCCAGGTGCACGGCCCGGCGCGGGCCGCGCACCTCGTCGACCACCCTCAGCTCCCGGCTCGCGGCCGTCAGCTCCACCCGGCGGCGGTGCACGGAGGGCCGGTAACCGTCGTGCTCGGCGCACCAGCGGGCCACCCCCTCACCGGACGTGTCCGCGACCAGGACGCGGCTCTCGGCATGCCGGGTCCACAGGAACGGGCCGCCGGAGACGGACTGGTCACCGCCGTCCAACCGCAGGGTGTTGTGGCCGAGGGTGGACCGGAAGTACCGCCGCCACTCGGGCTGCCCGTGGTAGCAGTACGTCCCCGGGTCGGCGAGCACGTCGACCCCGTCGTGCCGGACCTCCACGGACAGCGCGTCCGCGTGGGCGTGCGCGGCGATGGACAGGAACCCGTGCGGACCACCGTCGCAGCGGCACCAGATCTCTCCCGGACCGCGCAGGATGGTGAGCCCCGCGTCCGCGAAGTGGCCCGGTCGGCTCGCCGGGCGGGTCACGGACGGTTCCGTGGGCCTGACGAGCCCGGCCAGCAGCGGGGTGCGCACATCGGTGCCGGTCACCGCCGGCCACCAGGCGAGCCGGCCGAACACCGCGTCCCCGGTGGCCAGCAGCGAGCCCCAGCGGTCGGTACCCGCGCCGTCCACGACCAGACCGTGCCCGTCGTCGGCGTCCCCCTGGCGCGGCGGGCGCAGCCGGTTGTCCACGACGGCCGCGAGCGCGTCGGTCATCCGCAGCAGCACCAGGCGGACCGTGGCGGGGACCGGCACACCCGCGGCATCCGCCTCGGCCACCGCGGCCAGGCCGAGCTCCAGCACCAGTCCGTGATACTCCGTGGCCAGCTCGCGGTTGAGGCCGGAGGGGAAGGTGTTGCCGCGCAGCTGCCGCTCCAGCGACCGCAGCGCGTCGGACCGCCAGCGCCCCGAGGCGGGGAACCACCCGAACGCGCAGGCCGCGGCGAACTGCCCGGCGGCCTCGGCGATGACGTGGTTGTTCGCCGAGGACCCCCGGCTGGGGAAGGCGGCCAGCCAGCGCTGGTGGTGCCAGATCTGGTGCAGCGCCTCCGGGTTGCCCTCGAACAGCCCGGCCGCCCCCGGCCAGCCGTCGAGCAGCCGGCGGATCCACACCCAGGACAGCAGCCGGATCCCCAGCTCGATGCCGCTCGTCCAGTGCACTCCGCGCAGCGGCGCGTTGCCCGCCCACCACGACCGCAGGTGCTCGGCCACACGCTCGGCGTACCGCTCGTTGCCGGTCACCGCGTACGCGGCGGCGAGCACGGTGAGGTACTGATGCCGGGACAGCTCCCAGATCTGCTTGATGTCCCCGACCGCGTCCTCGTCCCGGTACGGCACGTCGAAGGCGTAGCCCGACGGCGCCCGGCGCCCGGTCTTCGGGTCGTACCACCAGTCCGGGTCGACCAGGTCGTCGCGGTCCACCCCGAAGAACTCGGCGTGCCCGGCCATCAGCCGGTCCGCCTCGGCGATGAGGCGCTTCGCGGCGTCCGGCGGCACCGCGGCGATCGCCCCGGCGGGCAGGACCGCGGTGAACCGGGCGCCGGTCACGCGGGGGCAGTCGGGCCGCGCCGACCGCCACCGCCGCCTGCGCACCGCGTCGCCCACCCGGCCGCCGACCTCCCGCGGCCCCATCCGGGACAGCCGCCGCAGGTACCAGCCCGCGCTCATGGTCATCATGTTCTCTCCAGCGTCACCGGCGCGCCGCCGGCCAGGCCGGCCTGCACGGCGAGGGTGGCCGCCGTGGTGGCGACCAGCGACTGGAGCGGCACCGGCATCGGCCCGCCGGTCCGCACGGCCTTCACGAACGCGGCCAGTTCGGCGTTCTGGCCCTTGTCCCGGGCCTTCGGCAGCCGCGAACTGACCCATCGCTTACGGTCGTACACCGAGGCACGGACGAAGTCGTCGAGCCGCAGCACCTTGCCGTCCGCGACCAGGTCCAGCGTCTCCTTGGGGAAGCCGGGAGAGCCGGTGGTGACGTAGCTGATGGTGGCGGTGGACCCGTCCGGGTAACGCAGCACGACCTGCAGGTCCTCGTTGCCGGGCGAGGCGACCGCGTACACCGAGACCGGGTCGGCCTCCAGCAGCCAGCTCGCCGTGTCGATGAAGTGCCCGCCCTCACCGGCGAACCGCGTGCCCTCGGTCCCTTGCCGCAGGTACCAGCTGCCGTGGTCGAGGCGGCCCGCGTTGACCAGGTAGCGCAGGCTCGCCGGACCGGTCCGGGCGCCGAACCGCTGCCTGGCCTCCTGCAGCAGAGGCGCGAACCGGCGGTTGAAGCCCACCTGCAGCCGGTCGTTGCCGGACTCCTCCACCGCCGCGAGCACGCCGGCCAGCTCGTCCTCGGTGAGGGCCAGGGGCTTCTCCACGAACACCGCCTTGCCGGCCAGCAGTGCTCTCCGGGTCAGTTCGGCGTGCGAGCTGTGCCGGGTGACCACGAACACCGCGTCGACGGACGGGTCGCCGAGCACGGCGTCGAGGTCGGTGGTCGCCGCGGCGAAGCCGAACTTCCGCTGCGCGTTGGCCCCGGACAGCGCCGTCGTGGTGACGACGGTCGACAGCTCGACACCGTCGCGCTGGGCCAGGTGCGGCAGCAGCATCGACGTCGCGTAGTTGCCCGCGCCGACGAACGCGAGGCGCACCGGCGTCCTGGCGGCCCGGGCCGGACTCGGCTTCACGCTTTCAGTGGACACAGCCACCGCGGGCACGGCCACCGCAGGGGCCGGCGCCTGCGGTGCCTGTCCGGGATACCGGAACAGGACCGCGACGGCTTTCAGTTCGCCGTCCTTCAGGCTCTGGTACGTCTCGACGGCGTCGTCGAAGTCGGCGATGTGGGAGACCAGGGGCTCCACGTCGACGCGGCCGCGGGCGAGGAGATCGAGGAAGCACGCCAGGTTGCGGCGCTCGGTCCAGCGCACATAGCCGACCGGGTAGTCCCGCCCCTCCAGCTCGTACTCCGGGTCGTAGCGCCCGGGGCCGTAACTGCGGGAGAACCGGACGTCGAGCTCCTTCTCGTAGTACGCGTTCCACGGCAGCTCCAGGCGGCACTTGCCGATGTCGACGACCCGGCCGCGGTCCCGGCTCAGCCGGGCGGCCAGCTCGACGGGCTGGTTGCTGCCGCCGCCGGCGGCCAGGTACACCTGATCCACGCCCAGGCCGCCGGTGAGTTCGGCGACGGCGATCTCCACGGCCGCGGAAGCGGGATCGCCGCAGGCCGCCGCGCCGAGGCGCTCGGCGAGTTCGCAGCGCGCCGGGTCGGGGTCGGCCCCGATGACGCGGACTCCCGAGGCCGCCAGCAACTGCACCACCAGCTGCCCGATCAGCCCGAGGCCGATGACCAGTGCCACCTCACCGAGCTGTGACTCGCCTCGGCGGACGCCCTGCAGCGCGATCGACCCGACGGTGCCGAAGGCCGCGTGCCGCGCCGCGAGGCCGTCCGGCACCGGGGCGTAGAGGTTCTTCGGCACCCAGTTCAGCTCGGCGTGCAGCGCGTGCTCGTTGCCGGCGCAGGCCACGAGGTCGCCGGCCTTCACGTCGTCGATGCCGGCGCCGACCTGCTCGACCACCCCGCACAGCGAGTAGCCCAGCGGCGTGTAGGAGTCCAGCTTGCCCATCACCTTGCGGTAGGTGGCGGGCACCCCGTTGGTGGCCACGCTCTGCACGACCTTGGCCACCTGGTCCGGCCGGGAGCGGGCCTTGCCCAGCATCGACATGCCGGCCTCGGACACCTTCATGAGCTCAGTCCCGGTCGAGATCAGCGAGAAGGCACTGCGCACCAGCACACCGCCCGGCTTGCACCCCGGCGCCGGCACGTCGAGCAGCGCCAGTTCGCCGCTCTTGTAGTTCTGCACAACCTGTTTCACCCGATGTCCTCTTGTCTCTACGCCGTCAGGGAGAGTTCCGGCCGGCCCCTCAGGTCGCGCCGCGATACCAGTACTCGAGGGTCAGCACATGCCACAGATGCTTGGAGAAGTCCCGCTGCCCGGCCGCGTCCTCGGCGACCATCCGCGCCAGCGCATCGCGGCGCAGGAACCCGGAACGGACGAGCTCGCCGTCGTTCACCACCTCGCGCACCAGCGGCGCCAGATCCCGGCTCATCCAGGCGCGCAGCGGGGCGCTGAACAGCCCCTTGGGCCGGTACACGATCTCCCGGGGCAGGACCGAGGAGGCCGCCTCCTTGAGCACGGCCTTGCCCTGCCGTCCGACGATCTTGCGGTCGCCGGGCACGGCGAACGCCGCCTTCACCACCTCGACGTCCACGTACGGCACCCGCACCTCGGTCGACGCGGCCATGCTGGAGCGGTCCGTGTACGCGAGGTTCAGGCCCGGCAGGAACATCCGGGCGTCGGTCAGGCACATGCGGTTGACGAAGTCGTCGAGGTCGTTGTCCTCGTAGACGTCCGCATGCTCGGTCAGCACGTCCTCGACCGTCCCGGCCAGGTCCGGATTCAGCAGGGCGAGGAGCTCGTCCTGGTCGTACATGGTGTAGCTGCGCCGGAACGCGGTCTCCTCCGGCAGATCGGCGAAGGACAGGAACCGCTTCGCGAAGCGCACCGACCGGTACCCCCGGCGGGACGTGGCGACCGGCAGCCGGTCCACGGCCGCGGACACCCCGCGCCGCAGGGGCCGGGGGACGCGCTGGTAGCGCAGCGCGAGCAGGTTGGCCAGGTGCTTGCGGTACCCGGCGAACAGCTCGTCGGCGCCCATTCCCGAGAGCATCACCTTGACCCCGGCCTCCCGGGCGGCCGAGCAGATCAGGAACGTGTTGATCGCCGCTGGGTCACCGATCGGCTCGTCCAGGTGGTACGTCATCTCCGGCAGCAGGTCGAGCACGTTCGGAGCGATCTCGATCTCCCGGAGGTCGACGCCGAACCGCTCGGCCACCTGCCGGGCATAGCGCAGGTCGTCCGGCATCGCCTCGAACTTGGCGTCCTCGGCGCGGAATCCGATCGTGTACGCGGAGATCCCGGGCCGGTCGCGGGCCGCCAGCGCGGTCAGGTAGCTGGAGTCCAGCCCGCCGGAGAGGAAGGTCGCCACGGGTACGTCGGAGAGCAGATGGCGCCGGGTCGACTCCTCGACGACGGCGGCCAGGTCCGGCTGCTCGCCGGCCAGCGCCCGCTCCCGGCCCTCGGCGGCGACGTCCTTGAGGTGCCAGAACCGGCCGCGCTCCACCCGGCCGTCGGGCCGGCACCGCAGCCAGCTCCCCGGCGGCAGCTTCTCCGCCTCGCGGAACGCGCACCGTGAGTCCGGCACCCAGTAGTACAGCAGCGAGGCCACCAGTGCCGCATGGTCCACCTCCAGCTTCCCGCCGGTCGCGGCGGCGAGCGCCTTGAGCTCGGAGGCGAACACCAGGCCCTCGCCGCGCCGGAGCAGGAACAACGGCTTGATGCCGAGCTGGTCGCGGGCGAGCACCAGCTCACCCGTGCGCTCGTCGAAGACCCCGAACGCGAACATGCCGCGCAGCCGGGGCAGGCAGTCCGTGCCCCACCGCCGCCACGCCTCCAGCAGCACCTCGGTGTCGGAGGTACCGCGGAAGCGCACCCCGGCGGACGTCAGCTCGGCGCGCAGCTCGGGCGCGTTGTACAGCTCGCCGTTGTACGTCAGGGCGAGGCCGTCCGAGACCATCGGCTGGGCGCCGGTCTCGGACAGGTCGATGATGGCCAGCCGGCGGTGCCCTAGCTGGACGTCGCCGTCACCGGCGGGATGGCCGTAGCGGCCCGCCCCGTCCGGACCGCGGTGGGCGAGGGCATGGGTGAGCCGGTCGGTCACGACCTTCCCGTCCGGCCATCGGTACGTGCCTGCGATGCCACACATGTGCTACCGCGCCTCCTGGTTGCTGTCCGGGACCCGTGCCGCCCACATCGGCAGCCGCTCCGTCCGCCGCCGGCCCTCCCCCACTGCCTGAACGGCGTGGGAGGTACCCCCACCGTTCTGCCGGACCGGCCGCTCGCTGCGGCCCCGCAGCGCGGTGTGCGGCCCGTCCCACAGCGTGCCGTCGGTCCGGTCCCGCGGATCGGGGTCGATCAGCACCACACCGATCACCTCGATGCGCTGGTCCGCGAGCTGCCGCGCCACGGTGTGCAGCCATGCGGCGCTGCCGTGCCCGGCCCGCACGACGAGCACGGTCCGGGTGCCGAGGTACTGGAGGTCGGTCCACGCCGTGCCGGGCGCCACCGAGCCGACACCGAGCAGGCGCTCCTGGTCCGGCACGGCCTCGGCACGCTCGCCGCCGACCACGGCCGGGTCACCCGGCTTCGGGCGGCGGCCGGCGAGCTGCGGGCCGGGCAGGCCGTCGACGACGACCACCGGCCCCTGTGCCGTCAGCGCCCTGGCGAGGTCCACGGCGATCACGCTCGTGGTGCGCGCACAGCCCAGTTCCAGCAGCGACACCGGTTCCGCGGAGCGGCGCACGGCGCGGGCCAGGAAGGCGGTGAGCCGTTCGCGTGCCGCCCGGGTCCTCCGGCGCTGCCACAGCCTCGCCGGCCGGCGAGGCGCGCGGGGCAGCTCCGCGATGACCGAGGCACCCAGGTGCGCCGCGATGTCCCGGCGCAGCACGGGGCGGTCCGCCACCACCGAGCCGACCGCGGCCACCGCGAGCCCCAGGACGAGCCCGAGGACGAGCCCGATCGCGGCGTTGGTGGCAGCGGCCCTGGGCAGCGAGTGCCGCACCGCGCGCGGGGCGTCCACGATCTGGGTGCCGGCGACGAGCTGGGGCGTGCCGATGCGTGCCTCCTCGGCACGCTGGTCGAAGTCGGCGATCCGCGAGGTGAGTTCGGCCCGGCGGGCGAAGAGCGACTCCATGCTCGCCGACGCCTTCGGGCCGCTGTCCGGCGGTCCGTCCCCGATCGCCTTGTTGACGTCGGCGAGTTCCTTCCGCATGCGGTCGCGCTGGTCGAGAAGGGCCTTGGACTCGGCCTTCGCGGTCTCCCGCATCCGCCGCACGTGGTCCGCGACGAACGCGTCGGCCAGCGCCTTGGCCCGGGCCACCGCCTCCGCGTCGCTGTCACCCGTCACATCGATCTGCAGCAGGTTGTTGGACAGGCCGGTACCCCGGTAGTCCCGCATGAAGTCATCCGGGTTCTCGGGGGACTTGAGGGACTTCAGGGCCTCGCCGGCGATGCGCGTGGTCCGCAGCAGCTCCACGTCGGTGCGGATCAGCGTTCCGGTGTCGTTCGGCTGGTCCTCCTTGTGCGCGACCAGCACCTTGGCCACCGCGGTCGGCGGCGGCGGCAGCAGAACCGCCACCGCCACGCCGGCCAGCAGCCCCAGCAGCGCCAAGGAGCACCACAGGCGGCGGCGCCTGCGTACCGCCACCACCAGCGCCTGCAGATCCAGCAGCGGAGCGGAGGCCGACGGCTCCGGAGTCTCGCTCGTCATCGCACTGAGCCTCCCGTCGCGTGGCCGTGCACCGCGAACTCGGGAGCGGCCTCACGGGGAGGACGGCCGGCAGTCCGCGTCGGTCGGCCCCGGGTCGTGCCGGCGACGACGACGCCGACGACCTCGTGCCCCGCGTCCGCACACGCCTCGGCGATGCCGGCGAGTTCCCCCGCAGTCCAGCTGCCCGCGCTGAGCACCACCAGGGCACCGGACTCGGTGTCGCGGTCCGGCACCAGCGGCCCCGACACCGAAACCCCCACCACCCGCAGCACGGGATACCCCCGGCTCGAAGAGCCGGGCGAAGGATCGCTCCCGGCCTCGGCGACGAGCTGCCCGGCGGCCCGGCCGGCGACCTCGTCGCCGTCCGGGACGACCACCAGCAGCCGCCGGGAGGCCGGCAGCTCGTCCCGCAGGCGAGCGCACACCCGCCGGTAGCGGATCCGCCTGCCGGCCTCGCCGCCGGACGGCTGCGGCGGCGGTACGTCCCACGGGGTGTCGACGCCCAGCAGCCGGCGGATCCGGGCCCGCGGGCCACGGTCCTCCGGCCGGTGCGCGGGCCGTTCACCGGGCACGTCGACGGTACCCAGCAGTGCGGAGCCCAGCGCCGCGGCGATCTCCGGCGCGGTGCGCAGCCGTCGGCTCATGCGTGCGGCGGTGAGATGGCCGATGACCGCGAGCAGGAAGAACAGCAGCGCCCCGGCGACGATGAGCTGCATCCTCGTCGGCGCCGCCTCGCCGGTCGGCCGGGCCGCCGGCCCCATGACCACCATGCCGGCCTTACTGGTCGCCGGGTCGGCCTCGTCCAGCTTCTTCATGGCGTCGAGCAGCGCGGCACGCAGCTTCTCCAGCTCGGCGCGGCCCTGGACACTCTCCACGGTCCGCCCCGGATCGGCCGCCTCGGCCAGGTCGGTGATGCGGCGGTCGGTCTGCACCACCGTCTTGCGCAGTTCCTCGGGCGCGTCCGCCGCCCCGGCGTCGGGGTTGTCGCCCGCGAGTCGCGCGGCGAAGGTGACGAACTGCCCGGCCACCTGGTCGGAGAGCCGCTGCGCGCGCTCGGGGGTGTCGGCCGTACCCGAGATCTTGATGATGTTCCCGTCGGCGGCCTTGGCGCTCACCCGGTCCCGCAGCTCGCTGCCGCTGACCCTGGGCCGGCCGAGTGCGGCGGCCGCGCGGTCGAGCACCACCGAACTGGTGGCGATCTCCGCCTGGGTCAGCAGCTCGCGCTCCTCCCACTGGCCCGGGAGCAGTACCGACGCCGACGTCGTGTACCGCGGCGGAAACAGCACGGAGGCGCCGTACCCGACGAGCGCGCCCACCACGGCGAGGACGGCGAGAAGCCGTCGGCGCCGGCGGAGAATCCGCCCGATCGTGACCAGGCGTATCGTGTCATCGCTCAACGGCGCTGCCTCTTCCCTGTGCGGACCGGGGCGCCCGACGACACCGCGGTGCGGTCCCGGCAGGCAGCGGTGTAGGCGGCGAGCAGCGACGCCTGCGAGTTCCGCCAGGAGAGCGGCCCGCTGATCCGCTCCTGGCCGGTCTTGCCCATCCCGGCCCGCTTCTCCGGATCGTCCAGCAGCAGCGCGATGAGCCGGGCGAACTCCGCCTCGTCGCTCGCGGGCGCGTAGACGGCGGCGTCACCGGCGGAGACCCGCGCCTCCTTCAGGTCGAACGAGACGATCGGCCGGCCCATCGCCATGTACTCCAGGACCTTGTTCATGGTCGACACGTCGTTGAGCGGATTGCGCGGGTCGGGGGAGAGGCACACGTCCGCGGTGGACAGGTAGCGCACGAGGTCGGCGTCCGGTATGCGCCCGGTGAACTGCACCTGTTCGGACAGCCCCAGCCGCCGCGACAGCTCCACCATCGCGTCGAAGGCGTCACCGGAGCCGACGAACACCGCGTGCCAGTCGGTCCGCCCGAGCTCGTCGCGCAGCTTCGCGAGGGAGCGCAGGGCGTAGTCGACGCCGTCCTGCGGACCCATCACGCCGAGGTAGCACAGCAGATGGGGCTTGCCGCGCTTCAACTCCGGCTCGGGCGGCACCGGCTGGAACCGGTCGATCGCGGGCGCGCTGCGCACCACGAAGACGTCCTCCGGCCGCCGGCCGCCACGGCGTATCGCGACGTCCCGGTAGGACTCGTTCGTGGCGAGCACGACGTCCGCGGCCCGGTAGGTCCGCCGCTCCAGCGCGCACACGGCGCGGTAGAGCAGGTCCTCGCCGCGGTCGAACCGGGAGAGGTACAACTCGGGTACCAGGTCGTGCTGGTCGAAGACGAACCGCGCCCCGCGCCGCTTCAGCCACAGCGCCGGCAGGAACAGCAGGTCGGGCGGGTTGCAGGCGTGCACCACGTCGACCGGGCCGACCTTGCGCGCCAGCCGGGCCGTGTGCCACAACGCCGATCCGTACTCCCGCAGGTAGCCGGCCGGTCCTCCGGTGGCCGCGCGCAACGGGTAGCGGTGGATCCGCACCCCGTCGATCACCGCCTCCGGCTCCGTGTCGCGCTTGCTCCCCTGGGGACAGATGACGTGCACCGTCCAGCCCGCGTCGCGCAGCGTCGTGCACTCCTGCCACACCCGCCGGTCGAACGGCACCGACAGGTTCTCCACCAGGATCAGCGCGCGCCGGTCCGGCCGGCCGCCGCCGGCTGTGTCATCGAACGATCTGTCACCAAGCAAGGCCCACGTACCCCGGTTCGGTCCGGCGCGCATCGGCGTCGGGAAGGTGGACGAGGTCGACGAGCACCGGGCCCTCGCTGTGGGGCAGCGCCGCCAGCACGGCCGGGTCCCTGGTCCCGACGAGGCACACTTCGGCGTGTTCGAGCACCTCGTCGACGGACTGCGCGAGCAGTTGCGCGAGGTGCGGCAGCCGGTTCTCGATGTACTCGCGGTTCGCGCCGATCAGCCGGGAGAGGTTCACGTTGGCGTCGTAGATCCGCAGGTCGTACCCCTTGCCGAAGAGCCTCTCCGCCAGCTCGACGAGCGGGCTCTCGCGCAGGTCGTCGGTGCCGGGCTTGAAGGACAGCCCGAACATGCCTATTCGGCGCTTGCCGGTGCGCTCGACCAAGTCCACCGCGCGCTGCAGATGGTCCGAGTTGGAGGGCAGCACATGGGCGAGGATCGGCACAGAGACGTCGGCCCGCTGCGCCGCGTGGACCAGGCTGCGCAGGTCCTTCGGCAGGCAGGAGCCGCCGAAGGCGAAGCCCGGCCGCAGATAGGCGGGGCTGATGTTCAGCTTGCGGTCGGCCAGGAACACGTCCATCATCTGGTGCGAGTCCACTCCGAGCGCCTGGCACACCGCGCCCAGCTCGTTCGCGAAGCCGATCTTGAGGCCGTGGAACGCGTTGTCCGCGTACTTGATCGCCTCGGCCGTCGGGACCGGTACCCGGAACACCTCGCCGGGCAGGCCCTCGTACAGCGCCAGCACCGCATCGCCGCTGGCCGGATCGAGCTCGCCGATCACGGTCTTGGGCGGGTCGAAGAAGTCCCGCACGCTCGTGCCCTCGCGCAGGAACTCCGGATTGACCGCGACCCCGATGTCCACCCCGGCCGTGCCGCCGACGGACTTCTCCAGGATCGGTACCAGCAGGTTCAGGCACGTGCCGGGAAGCATGGTGCTGCGGAACACGACCGTGTGCCGCCCGCCCCGCTCGGCCAGCGCGGCGCCGATCTCCTCGGTGACCCGCTCCAAGTACGTCGTGCACAGGCTGCCGTTGGGCTCCGACGGCGTGCCCACGCAGACCAGCGACACCTCGCTGTCCATGATCGCCTCGCGGACGTCGCCGGTGGCGCGCAACGCTCCGCTGCGCACGAC
Source organism: Streptomyces africanus (assembly GCF_030816955.1). NCBI lineage: Bacteria > Bacillati > Actinomycetota > Actinomycetes > Kitasatosporales > Streptomycetaceae > Streptomyces > Streptomyces africanus. Next base: position 6,728,163 of record NZ_JAUSYP010000001.1, read on the forward strand.
CTCGGCGATGACCTCGCCGATCCGCTCCTCGACCACCGGGGCCTTGCCGTCGTTGACCAGGTCGACTTTCACCTGGTTCACGTCCACCCCGACGACCTCGTGACCCATGCTGGCCAGGCACGCGGCCGACACACAGCCCACGTAGCCGAGCCCGAAAACGCTGACTCTCATGACCCGTCCCTCCCCCCAGGCAGACCCTTGTGGCCTGCGATCCCCCCGAGCAGGCCCTTCCGGCCTGCGGTCCGCGCGCCGCCGGGCCCGTTGAATTGCGGCCCCCGGCGCATCAGTAGGCGCCCTGACCGTGAAGCACCGCACGCAGCGTCTTCCACAAGATCACTGTGTCCAGGGCGAGCGACCAGTCCTCCACGTACCGCAGGTCCAGCCGCACCGCCTCCTCCCACGACAGGTCGCTGCGTCCGCTGATCTGCCACAGACCGGTGAGGCCGGGTTTGACCAGCAGCCGGCGCCGGATGTCCGGGTCGTACGCGGCGCACTCCTCCGGCAGCGGAGGCCGCGGGCCGACGAGCGACATCGATCCGGTGAGCACGTTGAAGAGCTGCGGGAGCTCGTCGAGCGAATAGCGGCGCAGTACCGCTCCCACCCGGGTCACCCGCGGGTCCCGGCGGAGCTTGAACAGCAGGCCGGCGCCCTCGTTGCGGCCGGCCAGCTCGGCACGTGCCCCGTGGGCCCCGGCGACCATGGTGCGGAACTTGAGAATGGTGAACTCGTCGCCGTGCTTGCCGACCCTGCGCTGGCGGTAGAACACCCCGCCCCGGCTGTCCACCGCCACGAGCAGCCCGACGAGCACCATCAGCGGCGCGAACAGCACCAGCAGAATCGTTGCGCCTACCCGGTCGACGACCCCTTTGACCACCCGGCGGCCCCCGGTGAAGGCCGGCATGCTGACCCGCAGCAGAGGTATCCCGAGCACCGCGTCGACGTGCAGCCGCGGGCCGGCCACCTCCATCAGCACGGGGGCCACGACCATTTCGGCGTCGCAGCCTTCGAGGTTCCAGGCCAGCCGTTGCAGCCGGTCCGGGGTCCAGTGCGGGTCCGGTGTGACCGCGACGACCCGGTAGCCGTCGCGGCGGACATGGCCGGCGACGTCCGCCAGCCGGCCGACGACCGGCACTCCGTCCAGGTGGTCACCGTCGAGCCCGAGACCGTCCGTCGTGCACACCGCGTCCACCCGCCAGCCCAGGTGCGGGAACTTGCGGGTCCGGGTGATCAGGTCGCGCACGGTGGCCGGGCTCCCGGCAGCGAGCACCGGTCTCAGGCACCGCCCCTCCTTGCGCTGCTTGTGCAGCGAGAGGCGCAGCAGATACCGCGCGGTCATGGTGACCAGCGCGATCGCGGGGATCGCGACGAAGATCCAGAGCTTGATGTTGCGCGAGGTGAGGGCGATCCCGCCGAGTGCCAGGACGACGGTCGCCGTGAACAGTGCGCGTCCGAGCCGGCGGAATTCCTCGGCGCCCTGGCCGAGCACGGCCGGAGCCCACGACCGGCTCACCGCGAGCGCCCCCAGCACCAGCAGCTCGGTGCCGAACGCGAGTATGCCCCACTTCTCATGCCAGTTGGCCGCGTCCCTGGCCCCGAAGAAGTTGCCGATCGCCGCCACCACGAAGGCGGTGGCCGCAGTGTCGCTGATGATCACGTTACGCCGGTATCGCTGCTCCCAGTCGATCGCCGGCTGGCTGATCGCCCCGTTCGCCAGATGCCCCCGCGCGGACGGAAAAGGGTCGACAAGTTCACCCTGCTGCACAGAACCCCCCCAAATCGCCGAGTAGTTCGACGTGTTCGCCCCACACTGGTTCTCGCCTCGGGAGGCCCCCGCCCCCCGCCCGCGCTGTTCCTCCCCGCGCGAGGCCCCCGCGCATGACATCCGACTGATTCAGCGCTACTTGAACAACCCGAACCTCGGGTGCTCCCCGCACCCGAAGCCCTCTCCCGGGCTCCAAGAATTGATCACCACCACGCCTGGCGGCGGGGGTGCGACTGCTGGCTCTCCGTGAGCCGGACCAATAGATCATTAGCGGTCGCCTGGTGCCTGAACCGCTGAAGCATGGTCAATCTAGACCATCGGGATCAGTATGTAGAGGGGATGTGTGCAATTTGTGCGCAAGCTTTGAGACTCGTTCCGCCGAGGCGGTCGGCCGTCATCGCCGCCCTCACGCTGCTGCCCCTGATCGCCCTCGCCGTCCTCGGCCCTTCCCGCGGGGGCCGGATCGTGGCCCGGAGCGGCGCCAGGTCGCCCTCGTCACCGACCGCTGACCAGGATCGCCGGCCCGGTCCACCGGTAGGCCGGCAGTAGCCTCATGCTCGCCTGTCTTCATGACGACCAGTCCGGGGCGCATTGCTCCGATAGCATGTTCGATCGGGTGACGATCCTCCTCATTCCCTCTCCTGACAACTAACAAATCGAATAAAACAATTGATATCTACAGCAACGCGGATTTTCTCGCGAATAAGACGCGGAATCACGTTCGCCGCACGGCCTCAACCCCGGACGATGCTGTGGGCCACAGCAGGTGTGGTGGCCCTCGGGTTTCTCATCGCGCTGGAAATCGCCGCGCGCCGCTACGGGCTGCCCGGGCCGATCACCACCCAGGTGCAGGAGGTGATCGTCGCCCCCAAGTCGGGCTTCCTGCTGTACGCCGGTATGGCGCTGACGATGGTGGTCCTCACCCGGCGGCAACGGTTCATCGCCGTCGGCGTCGCGCTCGGTATCGACGCCGTCCTCCTCGTGGTGCGATGGGCGGCCGGCGTCGATCTGATGGCGGGCCATCCCTTCGGCAACGGCGCGTTGTGGGTGATCCTGGGCTGCGCGGTCATCGCGGTGACACGCCGCACCGGCCCGGAACGGGTCCTGCTGCTGAAGGGCGTCGGGCTGGGCCTGCTGCTGGTGGCCGGCCGCAAGACCGGTGACACCTGGCTGCTCATCACCTCGAAGACCCGCCCGATGGTGCTCGACCCGTACCTGGCCACCGCCGACCACGCGCTGGGCAACCCGTCGTGGCTCATCGGCCGGATCGTCACGGCCACCGGCCCGGTCGGTGCTCGCGCCCTCGACTTCGTCTACGCCCAACTGGCGGTGGCCGCGGTCGTCATCGCGCTCTACCAGCTGCGCAACGTGGCGGCCGAGCGCCGCTTCCCGCGCCATCATCTGGTGCGCACGTTCCTGGTCATCGGCCTCCTCGGGCCGGGCATCTACATGATCTTCCCGGTCGTCGGCCCGGTCTTCGCCTACGGCCCGGGCGCCTACGGCACCGGCGGCGTGCACTGGGCGGTGGCCAACCTGTGGCCGGACCTGCCACCGCCGATCGGCGCCGCCCCGCACGAGATGCCGTTCGACGAGATCACCCCCCGCAACTGCATGCCCAGCCTGCACACGGCGTGGGCCACCGCGATTTTCATCCATTCCCGCAGGGGTCCACGCGTGCTGCGCTACGCGGGCACGTTCTGGCTGATCGCCACGCTCACCGCGACGCTCGGATTCGGCTACCACTACGGCGTGGATCTCGTGGCCGGCGTGGTGTTCACCCTCACGATCGAGGCGGCCCTGCGCTCACTCGAACGCGGCTGGGGCCGGTCTGGAATTCAACTGGTCGCTTATGGAGTGGCCGTCTTCGCGGCCCTGTTGCTGTCCTATCGCTATCTGCCGATGGAGATGGCCGAGCGTCCGTGGCTGTTCGGCCCGCTGCTCATTCTGGCGATGGTCTCGGTGATCTACGGCTACGTACGGATAACCGGCCAGTGGGAGACGAAGGCCGTTCCGGCGCGGCAGCCGGCACCGGAACACCAACTGGTCAGCGGCTGAACAGGACCGCCAGGGCGCTCACAGTGCCCGCGCAGGCGAGGAGGGCGCAGGCGCACGCGGCGTGGCGGCGGAGCAGAGCGTGCCGGAGGGCGGCGTAGCGGCTCTCGTACTCCTGCCGCAGCTCCTCGGCCCGCCGGACCGTGCCGCGCAGCAGCTGACGGGTGACGTCGAGGCGCCGGCGGACGTAGTAGCCGGTGAGTTCCTCGGCCTGGGTGATGGTCAGCCACGGCATCCGTGCGCAGAGCTCTTCCGCCTCGCGCCGTGCCTGGTCGCGATGGACGTGCGCGAGGAGATAGCCCTCGGCCTCGGCGGCCAGCGCGTGCCGCGGGTCGTCGTACGGCGCCTCGTGACCGCCGCGTCTCACGGCCGCTCGCCCTTGTGCCCCTCGGCCTCGACGACATCGCGTCGGCCGGTGTTCTCCGCCTGGTCCAGCTGGGCCACGTCGGGATGGTGCAGGTCGAAGGCGGGGGATTCGGAGCGGATGCGCGGCAGGGTGACGAAGTTGTGCCGCGGGGGCGGGCACGAGGTCGCCCACTCCAGGGAACGCCCGTAGCCCCAGGGGTCGTTGACCTCGACCCGCTTGCCCTGCTGGGAGGTCTTCCACACGTTGTACAGGAACGGCAGCGTGGACAGGCCCAGCAGGAACGCGCCGATCGACGAGACGGTGTTCAGCCAGGTGAAGCCGTCCGCGGCCAGGTAGTCGGCGTACCGGCGGGGCATGCCCTCGGCGCCCAGCCAGTGCTGCACCAGGAACGTGGTGTGGAAGCCGGTGAACAGCGTCCAGAAGTGGACCTTCTCGATGCGGTTGTCCAGCATCGTGCCGGTCATCTTCGGCCACCAGAAGCTGAAGCCGCCGAACATCGCGAACACGATCGTGCCGAAGAGCACGTAGTGGAAGTGCGCGACCACGAAGTAGGAGTCGGTCACGTGCCAGTCCAGGGGCGGCGAGCCGAGGATGACCCCGGTCAGACCGCCGAAGAGGAACGTGACCAGGAAGCCGGCCGCCCACAGCATCGGCGCCTCGAAGGACAGCGAGCCCTTCCACATGGTGCCGATCCAGTTGAAGAACTTCACTCCCGTCGGCACGGCGATCAGATACGTCATGAAGGAGAAGAACGGCAGCAGCACCGCGCCGGTGGCGAACATATGGTGCGCCCACACCGTCACGGACAGCCCGGCGATGGCGATCGTGGCACCGATCAGCCCCGTGTAACCGAAGATCGGCTTACGGGCGAAGACGGGGATGATCTCGCTGATCACGCCGAAGAACGGCAGGGCCAGGATGTACACCTCGGGATGGCCGAAGAACCAGAACAGATGCTGCCAGAGGATCGCGCCGCCGTTCTCCGCGTTGAACACCTGCGCCCCGAACTGGCGGTCGGCCTCCAGCACCAGCAGCGCGGCGGCCAGCACCGGGAACGCCATCAGCACCAGCACCGAGGTGAGCAGCACGTTCCAGGTGAAGATCGGCATGCGGAACATGGTCATGCCGGGGGCGCGCATGCAGATGATCGTGGTGATGAAGTTGACGGCGCCGAGGATGGTGCCGAACCCGGACAGGGCCAGACCCATGAGCCACAGGTCCCCGCCGACCTGGGGAGTGCGCTCCCCGCCGCTGAGCGGGGTGTAGGCGGTCCAGCCGAAGTCCGCGGCGCCCTGCGGGGTGAGCAGACTGCCGAGCACGATCAGCCCGCCGAAGAGGAACAGCCAGTACGAGAACATGTTCAGCCGCGGGAAGGCCACGTCCGGGGAGCCGATCTGCAACGGCATCACCGCGTTGGCGAACCCGGCGAACGTCGGCGTCGCGAACAGCAGCAGCATGATCGTGCCGTGCAAGGTGAACGCCTGGTTGTACTGCTCGTGGGACAGCAACTGGATCCCCGGCCGGGCGAGCTCGGCCCGGATGGCCATCGCCAGCGCCCCGGCGACGAGGAAGAAGACGAACGACGTGATCAGGTACAGGTGCCCGATCTTCTTGTGGTCCGTCGTCGTCATCCAGGAGACGATCACCTGGCCCCGGCTGCGGCGCTCCGCCGCCGGTACCGGAGCGACCGGTTCGGTGTGTGTCGCCATGAGCTCCTCGATCGCAGTGCGGGTTCGACCCGGCGGAAACTAGTCCCGCTGGCGAGGAAGAACCGTCTGACGTGGGGGTTCACTGGGCCGAACGGCCCAGCGATCCATGCGAACGAGTGGTGCCGCGCTGATGCCGGGACGGCGTGCCGCCGTCTGGCCCCACGCCCGGCTCGGCACCTGTGTTCTTGGGCCCGGGCGCGAGAAGCGTTACAGGGGGAGGCGGGGCCCGTGTGCGAGCCGGGCGAGGCAGGCGTCCAGGGCGTGCACGCGCCCCGGCAGGACCTCGTGCAGGTCCCACCAGCGGATGGCCTCGATCTCCTCGTTCGGCTGGAATGCCGCGACCTCGGCGCAGCGCCCGGAGAACAGCGCGCCGTATTCGACACGCTGGTCCGGCACAAGCGTGAAGCGCGGGTATCCGACGAACCGGAGCGGCCCCAGGGGCGTCTGCCCCGATTCCTCCAGCAGTTCACGCACGGCCCCCTGGCGCGGAGACTCACCCGGCTCGATCAGCCCGCCGGGCAGCTCCCAGCCCTGCCGGAACCGGTCGAACACCATCAGGACGCGATCGCCGCACCAGAGGGCCACCAGGGCGAGCGGCAGGGGCGCGTCACCGGGCGGTCGGTCCTCCGCCCGGCGGATGAAAGCGGTCAGTGCGTTGCCGCGGTGATCGACGGCGAGCGGTCGGACGGTGGCATCAGACATCTCCGCATGATGCCCGGCTCCCGTTGGCCGCGCTTCCCGACGCGGGGACGGTCAAAGGGAGCTGTACGGCTTCACGGCCGACCGGCCCGCGTGGCCGGAACGGCCGTTGTGCCGAATCGGCCCACGTACTCTCATCCGATGGACGGGATCATCACGCGGTTGACCGCCGCGGCCACGGCGTCGGCCCCTGCTCTCCTCCTGCGTCCCTGGAGGCCGGCCTACGCCGCGGACCTCGTCGGCCTTCACCGGGACGAGGCCATGCGTCGCTGGGTGAGTGCGGGCGTGCACGACCGTGCCAGTGCGGCACGGTGGATCGAGGATCAGCAACGCGGCCGGGAAGCAGGGCACCGTTTCGCGTTCGCCATATCGGAGGTCCAGGCGGACGCCGACGAAGGCGAGTTGGTGGGGCACGCGGTTCTCAAGAACGTCACGCCCGGCGCCTCGTCGGCAGAGGTCGGCTACTGGACCGCGGCGCACGCTCGCGGCCGGGGCGTGGCTCCCCGGGCCGTGGAGGCGCTGACGGACTGGGCCTTCACCGCCTTCGCCGACCACGGTCTGACCCGTCTGGAGCTCCTGCACCAGGTGGACAACACGGCTTCGTGCCGCGTCGCGCGGAAGTGCGGTTATGAACTGTCCTCGCTCGTGGCCGCGGCGCCACCGGCGTTCCCCCTGGAAGCGCACCTGCACGCCCGGGTCCGTAACCTCTGAGCACGCCCCGGGCGTCACGCGCTGTCCAGGTCGGCGGCCAGTTCCTCGTGCCAGTGGACGGAGACCCGTTGGTCGAGGATCGTCGCGGCGGCGGCCGGGAGGGGGAGTCGGAGGAACTCGCGCAGTGCGTGGGCCGCCGTGGCGCGTGCGTCCCACGCGGTGAGGTCCTTGTGGGACACGGGAGCGGTGTCGTCGTCCTGGAGCAGCTGCCGGGCCGCATGGGCCTCCGCGGCCAGGGTGCGCATGCGCGCGTCCAGGGGACCGTCCCGGTCGCAGGCGACGGGCAGGCCGCGGTGGATTCGGTCGAGGGCCTCGGCCACCTCCGGGTACGTGTCGAGATGTGTCTCCGATGACAGGCGCGACAGTTGGGCCGCGATGGCGGCGCGCAGGCGCCGCGGGGGTGTGCGCTCCACGAGGCCGGCCAGATCCAAGTGCCGTACCTGGGAAGGGAATCCGCAGTCCTCGGCCGGGAGGTCGTCCAGGAGGGGCAGCAGCAGGGCACTGGTCAGCTCCGCCGGGCCCTCCTCGTCCGGGTCGTAGGCGATGCCGAAGTCCTGTCGCAGTACGGCCAGGAAGCGGGTGTACGCGGCGGTCGAGCCGGGCCAGAGGTCCACTCCGAGGCGCCGCGCGTCCGGTCCGCCGGCCCTGTTGCCCTCGCGCGGCGACATGACGCGCCGGACGTCCTCCTGAGGACACGGCACGCCGTCCTCGGCGAAGGTGAGCACGACCTCCGGGCCGTGCCGGGTCAGCACCGCCACGCGCGTGCCGGCGGACAGGGCGCGCAGCACCTCCGGCCGGGCGAACTGCGCGGCGCCGCCCTCCAGCGTGGCGTACCCCCAGCCGCCGGCGTCGCCCGCCCGGGCCAGGGGCCGGTGCGCGGCCCACGCGGACTTCGCCGCCCGCTGGGCCTGCGGGCGGTCGCGCGGCCGTACGGTGGCGGGGATCGCGCCCAGCCGGCGCAGCATCTCGGCCGGCGTCAGGCCGGCGGCGAACGCGACGTCCGGCTGGTCCGGCAGCGGGGCGGGGCGCGGCCGGTAGGTGCGGACGAAGAAGAGCCGCTGCGTCCCTTCCTGCCGGGGCGGCGGCGGGGGACTCCCGGCGACGTCCGGGAAGACCGGGCGTCGGAGGGCCGGAGGGTCCGACTCCGGCTCGGCGAGCGCGGCGGCCCACGCCAGCGCGGAGACCGCCTCGGCGGGCACGGTCCGCTCCTCCTCCCACCCCAGCTTTCCGGCCACGGCCACGGGGACGCGGTCGAGGAACGTGCGACCGCCCTCCAGGGCGTCCGCGAGGTCGGCCAGAAGATGACGCAGTGACGGCCAGTGCGCGAAGGAGGGCATGTCCTCGTCGAAACGGCGGCCCACCTGTCCGTAGGGGGGCCCGGGGCGGCAGGCGAGGAACAGGCCGTCCGAGGCCCGCCGGCCGATGCCCAGGGTGAGGGGCAGCCCGGCCTCCTCCACCCCGAGGCTCCGCAGGAAGGTCGTGTTCCGCACGATGTCCGCGACACCGCACAACGGGCCGTAGAACGACAACTGAACTGTGCCGTCGTCGGGTTCCGCCCCGTCGTGGCACCGCAGCGAGGCCACCAGATCCGGGTGGAACGATACGCCGAGCGTGCGCTGCGCGTCCTCGATCCCGGTCTGCGCCGCGGGTGGACGCAGCATGGCGTGGGAGAGGGGAGCGTGCCGGGCCAGCCAGGCGTCGACGCGGGCCCAGGACTCCTCGACGGCGGGGATGCTCATGGCAGCGGACCCTACGCCGGGCCACTGACAGCGCCCCCGCTCTTCCTGCTGGGGCAGCGTCGTAATCCCGCCGAATTTGTGTGCGTGGGTACGGCGAGGTGAGCGATGAGGCAAGCGGCGGAAGAATGATGGGGGAGGGCCTGGCGGGGTCCCGGGGCAGGTTCGGACGGAAACGAGCCGCCGGACCCGCTCCGCAACCGCGACCACTGTCTTCGGACCGGCACGAGTGTCTTCGGACCGGCACGAGCGCGCCGAAACGGAGGACCGACTCATGGCCACACCGCTCACCGCCGCCCGGCTCGTCGCCGCGCTGAAGGCCGAGGGCTGCGCCGTTCACGAGGTCGGCGGATGGCGCACCAACAACCGCAACCACAAGGGCCCGTGGGGCCCCGTGCACGGTGTGATGATCCATCACACCGTCACCGGACCCGGCACGGACGTCGTCGACCTGATCTACCACGGCCACAGCGCCCTGCCCGGTCCGCTCGCCACCGGATGCATCACCAAGGACGGCGTCGTCCACCTGACCGGCAACGGCCGGGCCAACCACGCCGGCGGCGGCGACGGTGACGTGCTGAACGCCGTCATCGGCGAGTCGTACGGCACGTACCCGCCCGCGACGCACGAGCACGACGGCTCGGCCGGCGCGGTCGACGGCAACGCGCGCTTCTACGGCTGGGAATGCGAGAACAAGGGCGACGGCAAGGACCCGTGGCCGAGTGTCCAGTACAAAGCCATCGTCAAGGCCACCGCCGCGATCTGCCGCGCGCACGGCTGGGGCCCCAAGAGCGCGATCGGTCACCTGGAGTGGAGCGACTGGAAGGTCGACCCGCGCGGATTCGACATGGCCGACTTCCGCCGTGACGTCGCCGACGCCCTGGCCCACCCGGCGGGCCTGTGGGAAGGAGAGGACCCCATGCCCCAGTACGTCAACCTCGGTGTCCCCGGGGGTTATCGGCTCGCGCCCGGTGCCTGGGACTCGGTCGAGTTCACCACGGAGTGGGCCGACGAGACCGGCGACCACGCCAGTGGCGGGAGCGTCTTCGCCCGTGGCCCGGCCCGTTTCAGCGGGAGCGTCAGCCTGCACATCGACGGGCTGCCGGCGGGCGCGGTCGTCCAGGCGCGCATGTCGGAGTACGAGGGCGACCGGCACCGCGTCGACCACCCGATCCACGAGATCGTCGGGACCGGCGGCGGCACGTTCGCGGTCGTGCCCCTGACGAAGCGGCTCCCGTCCGGCCGGAGCATGCGGGTACGGCTGCTGAACCAGGCCGCGGCCCCGGTCACCGTCGCGAGCGCGGTGCTGACCGTGCTGGTGTGGAAGGAGACCTAGGGGGACGAGGGGGCTCGGACAGCCCCCTGGCCCAGCGCGCTACCGGGCCGTCGGCAGCCCGGGACCCGTGCAGCGCGCGTTCGCCGAGGGCACGTCTCCGCGCACCAGATAGGCCGCCACGGTGTCGTCCACGCACGTGTTGCCGCGGCTCGCGAACACGCCGTGGGAGTAGTCGTCGTCGAGGGTGACCAGGCGTGAGCCGGGCAGCAGGCGCTGGAGGCGGTGGGCGCCCTCGACCGGCGTGACGGGGTCGTGCGTGGAGGCGACGAGGAGGACCGGCGGCGCGTCCGGGCTGCCGAGCGGGGTGCGGTGGCCGGGCCGGTGGTGCCAGTAGGCGCAGGTGCTCGCCTCCATGCCCGTCAGCACCGGCTGCGGGTCGAGGCGGCGGGGGCGGCGGATGTCCGCGAGGACGTCGCGGGGGCCGGGGGCGGGCCCGTCGGCGCACTTGACGACGCGGTTGGCCGCCTCGTAGTTGCGGGAGCCGGGGCTGTCGAAGGCACTGTCCGGGCGCAGGCCGCCAAGGTCGCCGTCGGTCAACCGGCCGCGCAGCCCGTCCGCGAGGCCCGCCCAGCGTTCCGTGCGGCCCAGGGCGCGGTACACGGCCCGGTCGAACTCCGCCGGACCGAAGCCCGCCACCGGCCGCGCGGCGAGGTCCCGGCGCACGCGCAGATACGCGTCCCGCACCGCGGCCGGCGTCCCGCCCAGGCCGAAGCGCCCGGCGTGGGCGGCCGTCCATGCGAAGAAGGTGTCGCGCTGCCGCAGCAGGGCCCGGCTCTGGAGCACGTCGAAGTCGTACCAGTCGCCGGGGCCGACCACGCTGTCGAGCACCATCCGGTCGACGCGGTGCGGGAAGCGGGCGGTGTAGGCCGCGCCGAGGTAGCTGCCGTAGGAGACGCCGAGGAAGCTCGTCCGCGGTTCGCCGAGGGCCGCGCGTATCGCGTCCATGTCGTATGCCGTCTGCTCGGTGGACAGATACGGCAGCAGACGGCCCGCGTGCGTGGCGCAGTCGTCGGCCAGGGCGCGCAGGGACGCCAGGTACGCGCGCTCCGACCGGGCTCCGGCCGGTACCGGTTCGCTGCCCGGGCTGTCGAAGAGTCCGCCCATCGGGCCGCATGTGACGGGGGTGCTCTGTCCGACGCCACGCGGGTCGAAGCCGACCACGTCGTACGCCCGCCGCACGCTCTGAGGGAGTTTGGCCCGCTTGGTGACCGCGTAGGGCAGGCCGGAGCCGCCCGGGCCGCCCGGGTTGACCAGGAGGATGCCGCGCCGTTCGGCGGGGGTGCCCGAGGCGCGGACCCGGGAGACCGCCACCTCGATGTGCGGCCCCGACGGGCGGTGCCGGTCGAGCGGTACGGCGAGCCGCCCGCACTCGACGCGTTCCGGTGCGGCCGGCCGGGGGACGGAGTCGGGGCAGGCGGTGAAGCGGAGCGGGGAGGGTCGCCCGGCCGCCTGGACCGGTGCGGCGGGGAGCAGGGCGGTGGCGGCCGCGAGGGCGCACAGGAGTGCGGTGCGGCGTGCGGGACGGGTCAAGGGGGTCTCCAGAAGATATTCGCCCAACCAGGTGACAATGAAAATGATTATCGATAACGTCTTCGGCGGCAACACCCGGCGCCCTCCCTCCGGAGGGCTTGCCGGGCTGCCCGCACGCCTCGAACTCAAGTGGAAGAAAGGGGAGTTGTGGCTCATCTGTTGGTGGTCGAGAGCTGGGTCGGGTCCATGAGCAGACTGCTGCCGCGGGCGATCCGGGAGAACGGGCACGCGTTCACGTTCCTCACCCGCGACCTGCACCACTACCTGCGCTCCGCGCCGGAGGGGACGGCCCATCCGCTGCTGGGCGCCCGCAACGTCATCACCGCCGACACCAATGACATCGAGGCGCTGCTGCCCGAGGTCGAGCGGCTGCACGGGGTGCTCGCCTTCGACGGGGTCGTCACCTCCTGCGACTACTACCTGCCGACGGTGGCCCGGATCGCCGGGCGCCTGGGGCTGCCCGGCCCCGGGCCCGAGGCCGTGGAGAACGCCTGCCGCAAGGACGCCACCCGCCGCGTCCTCGACGACGCCGGGGTGCCGGGGCCGCGCTTCGCCGTGCGGGAGGAGTGGGCCGACATCGCCCGGGCCGCGCGGGACATCGGCTACCCGCTCGTCGTCAAGCCCGTCGACCTGTGCGCGGGCATGTACGTGCGCCGGGTGGACGACGAGGCCCAACTCGCCGCCGCCTGCCGGGACCTGGCCGACTTCCCGGTCAACGCCCGAGGACAGCGGCGAACGCCCGTCGTGCTGCTGGAGGAGATGCTGGACGGTCCCGAGGTCAGCGTCGAGACGGTGTCGCACGCGGGCGCGGTCCAGGTGGTGGGCGTGACCGACAAGAGCGTCGGCGGCGCACCCGCCTTCGTGGAGACCGGCCACATGTACCCCGCCGCTCTGCCGCCCGGCGACACCGAGGCCGCCGAACACACCGCCCTGGCCGCGCTCAAGGCCCTCGGCCTGACCGACGGGGTCGTGGCCCACACGGAGATCAAGCTGACCTCGGCCGGTCCGCGCGTGGTCGAGGTCAACCCCCGGCCCGCCGGGAACCGCATCACCGAACTCGTACGCCACGTCACCGGAATCGACCTCGCCGCCGCCTTCGTGGACGTCGCCCTGGGCCGCGCCCCCGACCTGCGGCGCGTCGACACCGGGCTGCGCAGCGCCGCGATCGGCTTCCTGGTGCCGGAGGCCTCGGGCACCCTCGAAGCGCTGGACGACAGCGGCGTACGGGACATCCCCGGTGTGCTGGAGACGCAACTCGCCTCGCCCGGCAAGGCCGTGAAGGCGGCGGGCAGCAACAACGAGTACCTGGGTCACGTGATGGCCGGCGACGCCGACGGTCTCGGGGCCCGCGAGCGCGTCGAGAGCCTGCTGGACGGGCTGCGCGCCGGGCTGGTGATCCGATGATCACCGCCACCCACGCGGTGTCGTACGACGACCTCGTGGACCGGGTGCGCGCGGGCGCGCTCGGGCCCGATCCGGCCACTCAGCGCATCGCCGTCGCCTTCACCACCCGGCAGGCCGTACGGCACGACGGGCGCGGCACCGGCTACCGCAACGAGGTGCTCAGCCTGCGCATGGCCGAGGCCGTCGGCTCCTGCGCCGTCGAGCCCGGGGCGCTGCCGGACAGCGCCGTCGAGGACTGCGTCGGCGCGGACGTGGCACGCCTGCTGGAGCACCCGCTGCCACCGGTGCGCGTGGCGGCCCTCGACGCCTACCTGATGCACGTCCTGCCGCACACTCCCGCCCAGGGGGCCAGGACCCTCCCGCTGGCCGCCGGGTCGTCGCTGGAGAAGTCCCGGGCCCGGGCGAAGGCCGTCGTCGACCTGCTGGACCTGCCGCCGGGCGCCACGGTGCTCGTCGTAGGCGTGGTCAACTCTCTTCTGGAAGCGCTGCGTTCGCGCGGCCTCCGCTACGTCCCCTGCGATCTGAAGGGCGGCGAGACCGAATGGGGCGAGCCGGTCGTCGACGACGCCCTCGCCGCCGCCGGCCGCTGTGACGCGCTGCTCGTCTCCGGCATGACCCTCGGCAACGGCACCTTCGAACCGCTGCGGCGGCACGCACTCGCGCACGGCAAGCAGCTGGTGATGTTCGCCCAGACCGGGAGCGCCGTCCTGCCCCGCCTCCTCGGACACGGCGTCAGCGCGGTGTGCGCGGAACCGTACCCGTTCTTCTGGCTCGACGGCGGTCCCGGCGTCCTGCACCGCTACGACGGCTCCTGCCCGGGAGGCGTGCGATGACCGCCACCGCGCTCCGGACGGCCGCGCGACCGGAACTGCTCGCCCTGCTCGGCCGCACCCCCCTGGCCCGTATCACCCCTGACCTGCCGGGCCCGCACCCCGGCTTCTGGGCCAAGCTCGAAGGGCTCGCGGCGGGCGGTATGAAGGCACGCGCCGCCGTGTCCATGCTGCTGGGCGCCCGCGAGCGCGGCGAACTGCTGCCCGGCGCCCCGGTCGTGGAGTCCACCTCCGGCACGCTCGGCATCGGCCTCGCCTTCGCCGGACAGGCCCTCGGCCATCCCGTCGTACTGGTCGGCGACAGCGAACTGGAGCCGTCCGTACGGCAGTTGCTGCGCGCCCACGGAGTGCGGCTGGAGGTCGTGGACCGGCCGGCACGGCAGGGAGGCTGGCAGGCCGCACGCCTCGCCCGGCTGCGGGACCTGCTCGCCGAACTGCCCGGCGCCTACTGGCCCGACCAGTACAACAACCCCGACAACACCGCCGGTTACGCCTCCCTGGCCGCCGAACTCGCCGTCCAGCTCGACCACCTCGACATCCTGGTGTGCAGCGTCGGCACCGGCGGCCACAGCGCCGGCATCATCGGACCGCTGCGCCGGCACTGGCCCGCCCTGCGGCTCATCGGCGTCGACGCCACCGGCTCCACCATCTTCGGCCAGCCCGCCCGGCCCCGGCTGATGCGCGGCCTGGGCAGCAGCATCCACCCGCGCAACGTCGCCTACGACGCCTTCGACGAGGTCCACTGGGTCGGCCCCGCCGAGGCCGTGGACAGCTGCCGCCGACTGGCACGCGGCGCTTTCGTCAGCGGCGGCTGGAGCACCGGCGCCGCCGCCCGGGTCGCCGCGTGGGCCGCCCGCGTCCACCCCGGGGCGGTCGTCGCCACCGTCTTCCCCGACGGCCCGCACCGCTACCTCGGCACGGTCTACGACGACGACTTCACCACCGCCCACGGCCTCGACCCGGCCACCGCCGCCACCCGGCCCGTCGAAATACCGCACCCGCACGCGGCGGAGGCCGCCGGCTGGGCCCGCTGCACCCGCGTCAGCGACCCGCTCACCGCCCCCGCCCTCCAGGAAGAGAGCCCGTGAAGTCCAGCCTGCGCACCGTACGCCTCGAACTCGCCGAGCCGCTGCGCATCTCCCGTTCCACCATGGCCGCACGCGACGCCGTGTGGCTGACCGTCGAGCACGGCGGGCTGCGCGGTCACGGCGAGGCCGTCACCAGCGTGTACTACGGACTTGACACCCAGACGCTCGTACGGCTGCTCACCGCCGTGGACCTGAGCCGCTTTCCCGATCCGGAGAGTGCTCTTCAGGCCCTGCGGGCGGGGGAGTCGCCTCTCGGTGACGTGCCGCCCGCGGTCACCGCCGCCGTGGAGTCGGCGCTGCTCGACCTGGCCGGCAAGCGCGCGGGCGTCCCCGTGTACCGCCTCCTCGGCGCCGCCGCACCGCCCGTTGCCGCCACCGCCCGCACCATCGGCATCACCCACCCCGGCCATGCGGCCGCCGAGGCCCGGCGGCTCACCGCGAGCGGTTTCGCGGTCCTCAAGGTCAAGGCGGGCGCCTCCGACCCCGAGGACGACATCGAGCGTGTTCGCGTCATCCGCGACGCCGCGCCCCGGGCCAGGCTGCTCCTCGACCCCAACGGCGCCTGGTCCGTGGCGCAGGCGAACGCCCTCCTGCCGCGCTTCGCCGACCTCGGCGTGGAGGCCGTCGAGCAGCCCGTCGCACCCGGCGACCCGGACGCCCTGGCCGCCCTCGCGGAACGCGCACCGCTGCCGGTCATCGCCGACGAGGACGCCGTCGGCCTGGACGACGTCCGCCGCCTCGCCGGACGGATCCACGGTGTCAACGTCAAGCTCGCCAAGTGCGGCGGCGTGTACGCGGCCCTGCGCATCGCCGAGGCCGTCGAGGGCAGCGGCACCGCCCTGATGCTGGGCTGCCTCACCGCCGGCAGTCTCGGCCTCGCCCCCGCCGTCCACCTGGCCGACCGGGCCCGCTGGGCCGACCTCGACGGGCACCTGCTGCTCGCCCACGACCCGTGGACCGGCATCGGCGGCACGGACGGCGTCGTACGCGCGAGCGACCGTCCCGGCCTGGGCGTCGAGGAGGTGGCGGTCCGTGCAGACGTGGCATGAGATGCGGCGCTTCCCCCTCGCCGTGCGGCTCCTGCTGGTCAACCAGCTCGGCGTCAATACCGGCTTCTACCTGCTCATCCCCTACCTCGCCACCCACCTCACGGACAACCTGGGCCTGTCGGCGGCGGTCGTCGGCATCGTCCTCGGCGTGCGCAACCTCAGCCAGCAGGGCCTGTTCATCATCGGCGGCTCCGCCTCCGACCGGCTGGGCGCGCGCGGCGTCATCATCGCCGGATGCGCCCTGCGCACCCTCGGGTTCGCGCTGTTCGCGCTCGGCGACGGGCTGGCGGTGCTGCTCGCCGCGTCCGTGCTCAGCGGAGTCGCCGGGGCCCTGTTCAACCCGGCCGTGCGGGCGTATCTCGCGCAGGAATCGGGGGAGCGCAAGGCGGAGGCGTTCGCGCTGTTCAACGTCTTCGCCACGACCGGCGCGCTCATCGGGCCGCTGCTGGGCAGCGTGCTGCTCCTCGTCGACTTCCGTACCTCCGCGCTGACCGCGGCCGGGATCTTCGCGGTGCTCACCGTGGCGCAGGCCCTCGTCCTGCCCGCGCGCAAGGCCGAGCCCAGCGGCAGCGGTGTCCTCGGGGACTGGCGGGAGGTGCTCGGCAACCGGGCGTTCCTGGCCTTCGCGCTCGCCATGGTCGGCATGTTCACCCTGGAGAACCAGCTGTATCTGCTGTTGCCGGACGGGGCGAGGGAAGCCACCGGCTGGGACGGGGCGGCGGGCATCGTCTTCCTCGTCGGCACGGTGGCCAACCTGACGCTGCAACTGAGGATCACCAGAAGCCTCAAGGCCCATGGCACCAGAGGGCGCTGGATCGCCCTCGGACTCACGGTGACGGGGCTGGCCTTCCTGCCGCCGGCCTTCCTGCCGGGCGTCGTGCCCGTCCTGGCCGGGGCGCTGCTGCTCTACGTCGGCCTCATGGTCGCCCAGCCGTTCGTGATGGAGCTGATCCCCGGCTTCGGCCGCCCCGAGCTGACCGGCACGTACTTCGGGATCTTCTACGTCGTCTCCGGCATCGCGGCGGCCGTCGGCAACGCAGCGGTCGGCTGGGCCATGGACACCGGCGACCGCACCGTCGCCGGATGGCTGCCCTGGGCGTGCTGCGCCTGCTTCGGCCTCGCCTCCGCGCTCGGTGTGGCCTGGCTGCACCGGCTCGGCGCGCTGCCCGCGAGCCCGGCGCCGGACGCCCCCGCTGCGGTGCGGGAGAGGAGCAAGGCGTGACGAGCGGCAACCTCCTCACCGACACCCCCGCCCTGTACGAGGCTCGTTTCCCCGACACCGAGCGCCTGGCCGCACGGTGGACGCAGGACTGCCTGCGCCGCCACGGCGCCGGGCCGCGCGTCCTGGACATGGGCTGCGGCACGGGCCGCGACGCCGCCGCCCTGCACGCGGCCGGCCGGACCGTGACCGGGGCCGACCTCTCCGAGGCGATGCTCACCCACGCCCGCAAGCACCATCCCGGTCCCGCGTACGTCCGGGCCGACCTGCGCGGCTTCGACCTCGGCTCCTTCGACGCCGTCGTGTGCCTGGACAGCTCCCTGCTGTACTGCCACACCAACGACCAGCTCGACGGCTTCCTCGCCTCCTGCCGCAAGGCGCTCACGCTGGGCGGCCTGCTGGTCGCGGAGATGCGCAACGGCGCGTACTTCCTGGGCCGCACCGACCTGCTCCACCGGTCCGCCGTCGCCGAGTTCACCTGGCAGGGCAGGACCTACCGGTCCACCACCACGCTGACGGTGGACCGTACGGCCCAGCTCCTGCGCCGTACCCGCGTCTGGACCACCGGCGACGGATCCCCGCCCGTCGAACAGCGCTCCGCCTGGCGGCTGCTGTTCCCGCAGGAGCTGCGGCACTTCCTCGCCGTGCACGGCTTCGACGTGCTCGAACTCCACGACGGCCCCGGCCCGCGCACCGAACCCCCGTGGCGGCAGGGCCGGTTGCCCGGCACCACCACGGACGCCGACCGGCTGCACGTCGTCGCGCGCCTCCGCTCCCTCTGAACCGAAGGACCAGTCATGAACGACGAACGTTTCCCCGGCCTGCGCCGCCGCGGCTTCCTCGCCGCCGGCACCGGCGCAGCGGCCCTCGCCCTCGCAGGCTGCGGTGGCGGCACCGACGGCACAGCGGACGGCGGCAGCGGCGGAACGCCGAAGCGCGGCGGACGGCTGCGCGCCGCCTTCGCCGGAGGCGGGGCCGGCGAGACCCTCGACCCGCACCTGGCCAACCTGTTCGCCGACGTCGCCCGCGCCAAGGCCCTCTACGACAAGCTCGCCGACTACGGCGCCGACCTCTCCGCCCAGCCCCGCCTCGCCGCGAAGTGGGAGCCGAACAAGTCTCTCGACCGCTGGCAGGTCACCCTGCGAGAGGCCACCTTCCACGACGGCAGCCGGGTCACCGCCAAGGACGTCCTCTACAGCTACCGCCGCATCGCCGACCCCCAGCAGGCGTTCCGCGCCAAGGCGTCTCTGGAGCCCATCGACCTCGACGCCAGCCGCGCCACCGGCGAGCGGACCGTCGAGTTCGTCCTCAAGCGCCCCACGGCCGAATTCCCCAATGTGCTCGCCGCGTTCGGGGCGTACATCGTCCCCGAGAACGCCACCGGCACCGACTTCGACAAGAAGCCGATCGGCTCCGGCCCCTTCCGCTTCGTCTCCTTCGCGCCCGGCCGCTCCGCCGTCTTCCGCCGCCACGAGGACTACTGGGACGGCGCCCCGCACCTCGACGAGCTCGAGTTCGTCGTCGCCAACGAGGAATCCGCGCGCGTCAACGCCATCCTCGCCGGCCAGGTCGAGTACGCCCACGAGCTCAACCCCACCACCGCCCGTGCCCACGAGGGCCGGGGCCAGATCGAGATCGTCCGGCTGCGGGGCAGCGCCATGCAGGCGTTCTGCATGAAGACCGACCGGCCGCCCTTCGACGACAAGCGGGTGCGCGAGGCGTTCTTCCTCATCGCCGACCGGAAGGAACTCGTCGACGGAGCCGTGTCCGGCGCCGGCGAGGTCGGCAACGACCTGTTCGGCAAGGGCTACGAGTACTACGCCGACGGCCTGCCGCAGCGCGAGCAGGACCTCGACCGCGCCCGCGCCCTGCTGAAGCGGGCCGGTGCCGAGAAGCTGAAGGTCACCCTGGACACCTCGGCCGTCGCCGCCGGTTTCACCGAGGCCGCGAGCATCTTCCGCGACCAGGCCGCCAAGGCCGGTGTCACCATCGACGTGAAGATGGGCAGCAAGGACTCCTACTGGAGCGACATCCTCGACGGCGGCACCCTGTGCTGCTACCGCTCCGGCGCCATGCCCATCGAGGCGCACATCTCCCAGCGGCTGCTCACCGACTCCACCACCAACGCCACCAAGTGGCAGCACAAGGATTTCGACGCCCTCTACCAGCAGGCGCAGTCCACCCGCGACAAGACCGAGCGGGCCGCCGTCTACCAGCGGATGCAGCGCCGCCTGTACGCCGAGGGCGGCTTCCTGATCTGGGGCTTCGCCGACTGGATCCTCGGAACGGCCCGCAAGGTCAGGGGAGTCGAGACCAAAGCCCCCGCCAACACCCTCGACTGGGCCCGCTTCGACAAGGTGTGGCTGGCGTGAAGCAGAGCGGTCTGCGCTCGTTCGTCGCCCGGCGGCTGCTTCTGGGAGCCGTGCAGACCGTGGCCGTCGTGCTGCTGGTCTTCGCGCTCACCGAGGCGCTGCCGGGCGACGCCGCGGTGGCCCTCGCGGGCGACCAGCCCGACCCCGCGCGCATCGCCGCGATCCGCGCGGCCATGGATCTGGACCGGCCCGCGTACGAACGTCTCGCGGACTGGGCGACCGGCCTGCTGCACGGCGACTTCGGCACCTCCCTCACCTCCGGCCGCCCGGTGGCCCGGTACATCGCCGACGGGTTCGGCCCGAGCCTGCTGCTGGCCGCGCTCACCCTGGCCCTGCTCGTCCCGCTCGGCTTCGGTCTCGGCGTGCTCGCCGCCCGCCACGAGGGGCGGCTGACCGACCGGCTGGTCAGCTCCGTGACCCTCGCCGTGTACGCGGTCCCCGAGTTCGCCCTCGGGGTGCTGCTGGTCACGGTGTTCGCGCTGAAACTGGCCTGGCTGCCGCCGACCGCGGTGGGCCACGGCACGGACCTGCTCGCCCACCCGGCCGTGCTCGTCCTCCCGGTGCTGGTCCTGCTGTCCCGGCCGGTGTGCTCCCTGTCCCGTCTGGTCCGCGCCGGCATGGTCGACGCGCTCGCCTCGCCGTACGCCGCCCACGCCCGCCGCTACGGCGTCCCCGGCGCCCGCGTCCGCTACGCCCACGCGCTGCCGAACGCCCTCGCCCCGGCCGTCCAGCAACTCGCCCGCACCGTCGACTGGCTGCTGTGCGGGGTCATCGTCGTGGAGGCGCTGTTCGTGATCCCCGGCCTCGGGACGGTCCTCCTCAACGCCGTCGCCGAGCGGGACGTGCCGGTGGTGCAGGGGCTGGCCGTGGTGTTCGGCGTGCTGACCGTCGTACTGAATCTGGGCGCGGACGTGGTGGCGTACCGGCTCACGCCCCGGGCGGGGGTGGCGGCGTGACAGCCACGCGCCGGTTCCTCCTCGGCCTCGCGATCGTCGCCGTCCCGCTGCTCCTGGCCCTCCTGGGCCCCCTGTTCGCCGGTGCACCCGGGCCCCGCGCCCCCTCCTTCACCCTCGGCGACGGCCACTGGCTCGGCACCGACTTCGTGGGCCGGGACGTCTGGCGGCAGGTGCTGCACGGCGGCCGTACGGTCGTGCTGACCGCGCTCGCCGCGACGGCCCTCGCCTACCTGGTCGCGCTGCCGGTCGGACTTCTCAGCGCGGTGACCCACGCACGGCGGCTGGAGGAGCTGCTGATGCGGCCGCTCGACGTCCTGCTCGCCGTACCGTCGCTGCTGCTCGTCCTGCTGGTGGCGTCCGTGTTCTCGCCGGGTGCCCCCGGGCTCGCGCTGCTCGTCGCGCTGGTGAACGTGCCCGACGCCGCCCGGATCGTACGGGCCGCGGCGGCCGAGGCGGCGGCCCGGCCCGCGGTGGAGGCGCTGCGCATGCAGGGCGAGACATGGTGGCGTGTCGCCGTCGGCTACGTCGGCCGCTCGGCCCTGCGCACCCTGGCCGCCGACGCCGGCATCCGGCTGACCGGCGTGCTGTACCTGGTGTCGACGGCCGCGTTCCTCGGCGTGGGAGTCGCCCCGGACGCCGCCGACTGGGCGGTCATGGTCGACCGCAACCGCACCGGGCTCTTCGTACAGCCCTGGGCCGTGGTCGTCCCCGCGCTGCTGATCGTCGCCCTGACGACGGGCACGAACCTGCTCTTCGACGCCGCCCTGGAGAAGAGCCCGAGAACGAAGGGACGGCGGCTGTGACCGAAACGGACCTGCCCCCGACGCCGGAGCCCGTGGCCGAGATCCGCGACCTGCGCGTCGAGATCGACGGCCGCGCGATCGTCGACGGAGTCCGCCTGCGCGTGCTCCCCGGCCGTGTGACCGCCCTGGTCGGCGCCTCCGGCAGCGGCAAGACCACCACCGGCCTGGCGCTGCTGGGGGAGCACCCGGCCGGTGCCCGGGTCACCGGGGAGGTGCGCCGGTCCGCGGACGGCCCGGTCGGGTACGTGCCGCAGCATCCCGCCGCCGTCCTCAACCCGGCCCGCCGCGTCAGCGCCCTGCTCGACGACATCGCCCGCCCCCGGGTACGCCACCTGCCCCGCCGCGAACGCCGCAGCGCGGCCCGCGAACTGGTCCTGCGGGCCCTGTCCGACGCCCAACTCCCCGACGCCGAAGCCCTGCTGCGCCGCCATCCGCACCAGCTCTCCGGTGGTCAGCAGCAACGCGTCGTGCTCGCCCAGGCGCTGCTGCTCGGCGCCCGCGTCATCGTCGCCGACGAACCCACCACCGGCCAGGACGCGCTCACCAAGAGCCGGATCGTCGACCAGCTCGCGGCGGTCGCGGCCCGCGGCATCGCGGTCGTCCTGCTCAGCCATGACCTGGACGTCGTCCGTGCCCTCGCCGACGAGGTCCTCGTCCTGCGCGCGGGACGGGTCGTGGAGTCGGGGCCCGCGGCGCGGCTGTGGGCGGCGCCCCGCCACGCGTGGACCCGCCGGCTGCTCGACTCACAGCGGGCGGCACCACTGGACGGGCCGAGCGGCGACGCCCGGCCACCCGCCCTGGAGGTACGGGACCTGACCGCCGTGCACGGCCGCGGGAACACCGTCCTGCGCGTCCCGCACCTCGCGCTCCACCCCGGCGCATGCCTGGCCGTCGTCGGCCGCTCCGGCAGCGGCAAGACCACGCTCGCCCGCTGCCTCGCCGGCCTCCACCGCGACCGGGACGGCGACATCCTGCTCGACGGCGCCCCGCTCCCGCGCAGCCTGCGCCACCGCAGCCGCGCCCAACTCGCCGCCGTGCAGTACGTCTTCCAGGACGCCCGCGCCGCCTTCGACGAGCACCGGCCCGTCCTGTACCAGGTGGCCCGTACGGCGGTACGGCTGCGGGGTGCCGGCGAACGGGCGGCGACCGACGAGGCGTCGGCCACCCTGGACCGCCTCGGCCTGCCGGCGGAACTGGCGCTCCGCCGCCCCGGCGAACTCTCCGGCGGCGAACTCCAGCGCGCCGCCCTCGCCCGCGCCCTCCTCGCCCACCCCCGCGTCCTGGTCTGCGACGAGATCACCTCCGGCCTCGACACCGTCACCCGCCGGGACATCCTCGACCTGCTCACCGGCCTGGTCCGCGACCGCGACGACCTCGCCCTCGTGCTCATCACCCACGACCTGGACGCGGCCGCGGTCGCCCACCGCGTCGCCGTGGTGGACGCCGGAGAGATCGTCGAACAGGGCCCGTCCCGACGGGTCCTGACCGAGCCACGGCACCCCTTCACCGTCTCCCTCACGGAGACGATCGCCCGTCTGGACACGTATACCCGGGCATGAACCGAAGCGAGTCACTTCCGTTACGAGTTGAACCCTGGCACGGCCCTGTGATTAGGGTGCGGGCGATGTTCTGCGCAGACCCCACCCCCTTATCCCGCGTAAGACGAGGCACAGCCGCTTCGAGCTTCCTCGGGAGGGCCCGTGAGTGACACAGTGACCACGGCCCGGCCGGTGGCCGAGGAGACCGGGGCGTCGCGGGGGACGGAACAGGGCGTGGCGGCCCGCCCGGCGCGGCAGCGGGACGCGTTCTTCGACAACGCCAAGTACCTCGCGATCGTGCTGGTGGCCGTGGGGCACGCCTGGGAGCCACTGCGCCCCGGCAGCAGAATCGTCACCGCCCTGTACATGCTCGTCTACGCCTTCCACATGCCGGCGTTCATCATCATCTCCGGCTACTTCTCGCGCACCTTCGACGGCAGCCCGGCCCGCCTCAAGCGCCTGGTCACCGGTGTCGTCGTCCCGTACGTGGTGTTCGAGACGGCGTACACCCTGTTCACCCGGTGGACCAGCCAGGACCCCGACCGCCCGGTCAGCCTGCTGGACCCGCTGTATCTGACCTGGTTCCTGGCGGCGTTGTTCGTCTGGCGGCTGACGACGCCGCTGTGGCGGCATGTGCGGTGGCCGCTGCCGACGGCCCTCGTCATCGCGATGCTGGCCACGCTCTCGCCGTCCATCGGCCACGACCTCGACCTCCAGCGCACCCTGCAGTTCCTGCCGTACTTCGTGCTCGGCCTGCTGCTGCGGCCGGAGCACTTCCGGCTGGTGCGCCGGCGCGCGGTGCGGATCCTCGCCGTGCCGGTGGCCGTCTGTGCGCTGGGCGTGGCGTACTGGGCGGTGCCGCGGATGGACTACGCCTGGTTCTTCCACGCCGACAGCGCCCCGGAACTGGGCGTCCCCCTCTGGTACGGGCCCCTGATGACCCTCGCCGCCTTCGGCTGCTCCCTCGTCCTGGTCGGCTGCTTCCTCGCCTGGGTGCCCGGGCGCCGGACCTGGTTCACCGTGCTGGGCACCGGCACCCTGTCCGGCTATCTGCTGCACGGCTTCGCCGCGCAGGCCGCGAAGCACTGGGGCTGGTACGAGCCGGCCTGGGTCCGCGGGCCCGCCGGTGTGATCGCCGCCACGCTGGTGGCCGCCCTGGTGATGACCGCGCTGTGCACACCCACCGTCCGGCGCACCTTCCGCTGGGTCACGGAACCCGGGATGGCGTGGGCCTTCGGCACCCCTGGCCCGCGCTGTCCGTCGAGCTGCGCCCTGACCGCTCAGCCCGCAGGCCGGAGAGAACAGCACACCTCTCCACGAGGGAGCACCGGCATGGCGAAGGGCCGCACGGTCGACGCCTCGCCGGACGACCCGCAGTACGAGGTGCGCAGCGACAAGTCCGGCAGGACCGCGGTGCACAAACCGTCCGCGCTCAAGAAGAAGAAGTGAGGCGGCGTGGACGGCGTTGAGCGCGAAGAGACCTGGAGCGACTCGCAGAGCGCCGGTCAGCACCAGGACGGGGGCGAGTCCACCGGACACGCCTCCGGCCGACGGATCATGGCGATCCTGCGGGCCGAGAAGGGCGACCTCACGGACGACGACTACCAGCACATGCGCAAGGTCGTCGGCTATGTCCGCCGCCACCTGGCCCAGCGGCCCTCCGGGGACGTACGGGACTCACGGTGGCGGCACTCCCTGATGAACTGGGGACACGACCCGCTCGGCGGATGACGGCCCCCGGGATCAGGGCGCGCCGGTCTCGTGCGGGGTCGCGGCGACGCCGTTCAGGGCCTGCGTCATCTGGTGCTGCGTCTCCTCGGCGACGACGCGAGCCTCCTCGACGACGTCACCGCGTTCGCGTATGAGGCTTTCGTAGATCGGCAGTTCTTCGTTCCGGGGCGAGTCGGGTTTCACAGGGTTGTCCTAACGCTTTACAGCCGGGTCTGAGGGGCCCGTGTAAGTCTGCGCCATGCCGTGCCGGGGTGTTACCCACCCCCGTGGTGTCCAGAATTCCGTCACGAGCTTCGCGAATTCCCCATCTTTGCGACCGTGGGAAAACACCCGGGCACGGCGAAGGGCCCCGGGAATGGTGTCCCGGGGCCCCTTACGCGGTTGTCGTCAGAGCGACGTCGTGTGAACGCCCGCGCTGCCGCCGGCCGCGGCGCCCTCCGTCGACAGGGCCCCCTGGAGGTCGGCGCAGACGCCCGCGGTCAGGGGCTCGACCAGGCCGCCGGAGAGGCTGCCCACGAGGCCCACGGAGGCGCCGCCCGCCATACCGCCGGAGACGTTGTCCAGGTCGGCGTCGGAGAGCTCGGCGCTGTCGACCTGAGGGGTGAGGTTCATGGGGTGTTTCCCTTCACGTGAATGTCTTGCAATGGCGGCGCGCGTGGGGGGTCGCCGGATTCAGAATCGAGATTCCGCGCCGACGGCTCCGCCGTGCGCAGGATCAAAGCATCCCGCGGAGCAGACGGCCAACCGCTCGACGACTTCGAAGCGGACGCTGCGGCGACCGCCTTCACCGACATGATCACGGGGGCACCGAAATGTGCCCACTCCTTCACACATCCCGTCGTCCTGCGGCACGTACGGGTATTGCGCCCCGAATTCCGAAGCGGGCACTTCGGTCCCAAGTCCCCGCGCCATGTCAGGGACTCGGCGCCCGGCCTGCCGTTCCACGGCGTCCTTGCGAACGGTGTGCAGATTGGCTGGAGGTTCGGATTCCGCTTCGTCAGGCCGCCGCGGCCGGCTGCATCAGCCGGGCCAGCAGATCGTCCAGGGTGACCAGGCCGGTGAGCCGGCCCGCGGGGTCACGGACCACGGCCAGGGAGGACCGGCGGCGGCGCAGCACCTCGATCGCGTCGGCGACCGTGGTGTCCTCCGTCAGCTCGGGCACCGGGCGGGCCAGTTCCCGGGCGGTCGTGGCCCGTCCCCGGGCCCGGGCGACCAGGGCGTCACGGGCGTGGACCGAGCCGAGGACGGTGCCGTTCTCGCGGACCAGCAGCCGGGTGCGGTCGTGCGCGGCGGCCAGTCGCAGCAGTGCCTCGACGTCCGTGCCGCCCTCGACCCAGGTGATCTCCGCGGCCGGGATCCACAGCGCCGCCACCGGCGTCTCGGGCTCGGTCAGCGAGCGGGTCAGCAGCTCCGAGTCGGTCGCGCTGATCAGGCCCAGCCGCTCGGACTCCGCCACCAGGTGCGTCAGCTGCTCCCGGTTGTGCACCGAGGCCAGCTCGTCGCGCGGGGCCACCCGGCACAGTCGTACCAGCGCGTTGCTCACGGCGTTGAGCAGCCGGATCAGCGGCCGTACGGCCCGCACCACGGCCCGGAACGGCGGGGAGAGCAGCATCGCCGAACGCTCGGGGTGGGCGATCGCCCACGACTTGGGGGCCATCTCACCGACCACCATGTGCAGGAACACCACCACGACCATCGCCACGGCGAACGCCACGCCGTAGCTCACGGCACTGGGCAGGCCCAGGGTGTGCAGCAGCGGGTCGAGCTCGTGCGAGATCGCCGGCTTGGACACCGAGCCCAGGCCCAGCGTGCACACGGTGATGCCCAGCTGGGCGCCGGCCAGCATCAGCGACAGCTCGCGCATACCGTCCAGGGCCGCCCCGGCGCCGCGCCGCCCCTCGGCCGCCGCCTTCTCCATGCGGTGCCGCTTGGCGGCGACCAGCGCGAACTCGGCCGCCACGAAGAAGCCGCTGCCGATCAGCAGCAGCCCGGTCACGAAGACCGCCATCGGGAAACTCACGCCATCTCCTCGGCTTCCACGGCCTGCACGACCGGGCTGATCCGGACCCGGTCGGCCACGTGCCGGTCGAGCGTGCGGACGTCGATCACGGCACGGGCGCCGTCGGGCAGCTCGACCGTGACCCGGTCGCCGACCGTCGGGAAGCGGCCGAGCCGGTCCACGACCAGGCCGGCCACGGTGTCGTAGTCGTCGTCCTCCGGCAGCCGGACACCGGTGGCCTCGGCCACCTCGTCCAGCCGGCGGCCGGCGTCCACCAGCCAGCCGTCGCCGTCCGCGACGGCGAGCACGGTGACCCGGTCGGACTCGTCGGCGATGTCGCCGACCAGCTCCTCGGCGATGTCCTCGTACGTGACGATGCCCGCCACGCCGCCGTGCTCGTCGAGGACGACCGCGAACTCGTCGTCCTGCTCCCGCATCCGCGTCACCGCGTCCGGCAGGCCGAGGGTGTCCGGCAGCAGCAGCGGCCGCCGGGCCACCTCACCGGCACGCGCGCCGGAGAGGCGCGCGGCGGGCAGCGCCGTCAGCTCGCGCACGCCCAGCACGCCCACGATGTCGTCCGGGTGGTCGCCGAGGACGGGGTAGTTGGAGTGGCCGTGCTCGGCGATCAGACCGACCGCCTCGTCGGCGCCGGCGTCCGTGCGGACGAAGACGGCGTCGGCGCGCGGCACCATCACCTCGTCGAGGGTCCGCTCGGAGAACTCCAGCGCGTGGTCCAGGAGCGCGGCGGTGTCCTTGGGCAGGGCGCCCCGCTCGTGCGACTCGCCGATCAGATGACCCAGCTCCTCCAGCGTGGCGCCGTGATGCAGCTCCTCGACCGGCTCGATGCCGGCCTTGCGCAGCAGCTTGTTCGCCGCGCTGTCGAAGACGCGTACGACAGGGCCCACGACCTTCAGATACGCCAGAGTCGACGGGGCCAGCGCCTTCGCCAGCCGCTCCGGCACGGCGATCGCGAGGTTCTTCGGGGCCAGCTCGCCCAGCACCATCTGCACGACCGTGGCCAGGACGAAGGCCAGCGTCACGGAGACACCGCTCACGGCCGCGTCGGGCAGACCGAGCCCGGACAGGGCGGGCCTGAGCAGCGCGGACACCGAGGGCTCGGCGATGAAGCCGACGACCAGGCCGGTGACGGTGATGCCGAGCTGCGCGCCCGACAGCATGAACGACAGCCGCTCCAGCACCCGCAGGGCGCGGGCGGCCTTCTTGTCCCCGGCTTCGGCCTCACGCGCGAGCGTGAGCCGGTCCGCGGAGACGTAGGCGAACTCCTGGGCGACGAAGTAGCCGGTGCCGGCGGTCAGCACGAACACGGCGAGCAGGCCCAGCAGGGCGTTCACGGCACTCATCGAACACCATCCCGCCGTGTGCCGCGATCATTGATGTCGTGGCGGGATGGTCGGGGACTGTGCCCCGGGGGGTCCGTCGGTCTGGCGGACAAGAAGTGGCTCCTCATGTGTGGTGTGTATCGGGGTCAACGTTCGTCGTCGCACCCGTGTTCCCGGATTCTACGGCGCTGTAGAGAACGCCTCAGTCCGTGCGGGACGCCGTGCGGGGCTCCTCGGCGAGGTCCGGCACCAGCGCGCGCAGCGCTTCCCGCTGGTCCGGGCCGATGAAGCGGGCGAGGGACTGCGTCACCGTCCCGGCGAGCGGGCCGGCGGCCTCGGTCAGGAGGCGGCGGGCCTTGTCGGTGAGGGTGACCTCGACACCGCGCTTGTCGCCGCACACCGATCTGCGGGTGACGAGGCCGGCGTGCTGGAGGCAGGCGATCTGGTAGGTGAGGCGGGTCTTCGGGCGGCCCAGGAGCTCCGCGACGCGCGTCATGCGCAGGCCGCCCTCGGGCTGCTCCGCGAGCAGGCACAGGATCAGGAACTCGTCGTGCGAGACGTCCAGCTTCTCCTTCACGGCCGAGCGCAGCCGCTGCTCCACCGCCCCGGTCGCGGCGAGCACCAGCATCCAGGCGCGCAGCTCGGCCGGCAGCAGCCCGCTGCCCTCGGCGAACGGGCATTCAGGCAGGTCGGCGGGGTGCTCCTGGGGGTCGGCCATGCATCCAGCCTACCTGTTGTCCAAATTTGAAACAGGGGGTTGTTCAATTTTGGACGAGCGGCTAGCGTGCAGTCATCCAAATTTGAACGATCAGAGTGGAGAAGGATCATGACCGTCGCCGTGGAAACCGGACTGTGGCAGCTCGACACGACCGCCTCGACCGTCGGCATCCGGCACAAGACCATGTGGGGCCTGGTCACCGTGAAGGGCACCTTCGGCGCGATCGGCGGCTCGGGCGAGGTCCGGCCCGACGGGTCCGCCGTCGGCACCCTGACCTTCGAGGTCGCCTCCCTCGACACCAAGAACGCCAAGCGCGACACCCACCTGAGGTCCGCCGACTTCTTCGACGCCGACCACCACCCCGAGATCACCTTCGTGGCCCGCAGCGCCGAGCTGCGCGACGGCGACCAGGTGCACGTCGTCGGCCAGCTCACCGTGCGCGGCGTCAGCAGGCCGCTGTCCCTCACCGCCCGCCTGACGGACGGGAACGCCACGGGGCTCACGCTGGAGACGGAGTTCACCGTGGACCGGGACCAGTTCGGCATGGGCTGGAACCAACTGGGCATGATCCGCGGCCGGACCACGGTCACCGCCGGCCTGCGCTTCGTCCGGACCACCGGCTGACACGGCCCCCGAGCGGCGTCAGTGCGACCGGCGCACCGCGTCCTGCACATCCGCGCTCGACAGGGTCTGCGGCGACGCCGTGAACGCGCGCAGGCGGATCCGGGCACCCGGCCGGGGCAGGGTGAACCGGCCCGAGGGCGGCCGGAGTTCATACCGGGCGGTGGCATGCGCGGGCAGGGTGCCCGGGCCCCGGACGATCCGCCAGTACGGGTCCATGCCCTGGCCCATGGTCAGGGTGAAGTGCGGGGCGAGGGCCGTGTCGTCCGTGTTGGTGACCTGGAGGGCGAGGCGGGAGACGGTCGCCGCGGTGGGACGTCGGGCCGCGACGACCCGCATGCGCAGGGGCGGCGTGCCCGTCGCCGCCACGGCAGCGCCGACCGGCGCGGGCAGGAGCAGCAGCGCCGCCAGGGCGATCCGGGCCGGGCGGCGCCGCGGCCCGGACAGCAGGCGCAGGCGGGGCTGCCATGCCCCGGCGAACGCCGACGCGGGAGCGGTGACGGCCGCCGCCAGCCACAGCGGCGTCATCAACAGGTAGTAGCCGTCCTGTGAGCGGGTCGCCAGATAGAAGGCGCACCAGGGCAGGACGGTCGCGGCCGGCCCCAGCCGCCGTACGAACAGCACGAACAGCACGAGCAGGCCGGCGAGCAGCAGCAGGCTCGCACGGGAGTACCAGTCGAGCCGGTCGCTGCCGTTCGTCAGGTACAGCGAGATGTCGACCACGCCCTGCCCGTGCAGCACCGCGCCCTGCGTCAGCGGCAGGGCGATCCCCGTCAGCCAGGGGCCCGGCTCGCTGACGACGAAGTAGGTATTGATCAGCAGCCACAGGGTCGCCGCGGCCCCGGCGAACCGCAGCACCACCAGCGCCGCGGCCCGGCCGCCCAGCTCGCCGCGCCGCACGGCGTAGAGCCCGGCCAGCAGGAACGGCGCCAGGAACCAGGGGAGTTGCTGTGCCGCGCAGGCCGCCCCCAGACACGCGGCCCGCGCCAGACCGGCGGCCCCGAGCCGCCCGCCCGCACCGATGCGCGGCCAGCGCACCACCACCGGCACCAGCAGGGCCAGGGCCACGATCGCCGGGTAGCCGAGCCGCCCGTACGACGGCAGCATCCCGAAGCCCAGGCACACCATGGTCGCCGCCGACCGCCACGGCGCCGGCAGCATCCGCCACAGCGCCACCGTGCCGGCGACCAGCGCGCCCGTGCTCACCGCCGTCGCCGGAGCACCGCCGTGCCCCAGCCACAGCAGCGGCACGGCCAGCAGCGGGGCCAGCGGCGGATAGCCGTAGGTGAGGTCGTAGCCGCCGGTCACCGTCGGCGTGAGGGCCACGCCGTGGCCGAAGAGCCAGGGCCACGCCTGCCCGTACACCGAGTGCCCCGCGGCCGCTTCCCGCGCCGCCTGTGTGGTGAGCAGCGCCTCGTCGGAGCCGTGGTGGAGCGTGATCCACGCGCACAGGGCGAGTGTCACGCCCGTCACCAGCACGCACAGGTCCACCCGCGCCAGCGACCGCTCCCGGCGGACGGTCAGGGCCAGCACCCCGCACGCCAGGATCGAGGCGTAGCAGACCGAGATCACCGCGGCCACGGCCGGCCGGTGACCGGCCGCCGTCGCCCACACCGCACGGGTGCCGATCAGCAGACTGATGTCGGCGAGCAGGGTCAGGACGCGGTGCCACTGGGCCGGGGGCGGCGGCACGGCCACCGCCGACTGCGTGCGCGAGCCGGGCACCAGAAGCGTGGTTTCTGCCGAGTACACGCCGCAGGACGCTAACCGCCGCCGGTGAGCGGGGCCCGGGCAGCGGTGAAGAGGCGGGTGTGAGGCGAGTAAGGACCCGACGGGCGCTCAGCAACCGCCGAGCCACCGCCGACCGCTCAGTACACGTCCCGTACGTACCGCTTGTCCGCCGCGAGTTGTTTCACGTACGCGGCGGCCTCCGCCTCGCTCAGCCCGCCGTGGGCCACCGCGATGTCCCGCAGGGCCCGGTCCACGTCCTTGGCCATGCGGGAGGCGTCGCCGCAGACGTAGAAGCGGGCGCCGTCGCGCAGCCAGTGCCACAGCTCCGGCCCGTGCTCGCGCATCCGGTCCTGCACGTACACCTTGTTGCGCTGGTCGCGGGAGAAGGCGGTGTCGAGACGGCTGAGGGTGCCCTCGTCGAGCAGGGCCGTCAGCTCGTCCTCGTAGTAGAAGTCCGTCGCGCGGTGCTGCTCGCCGAAGAACAGCCAGTTGGGGGCCCGGTGCCCGAGGGCCCGCCGCTCCTGGAGGAAACCGATGAACGGCGCGACGCCGGTGCCGGGGCCGACCATGACCATCGGCGTCGACGCGTCGGCCGGGGGCCGGAAGTGCGGCGAGCGCTGCACGAACACCGGCACCTCGGTGTCCGCACCGGCGTCGGCGAGGAACGGCGAGCACACCCCGCCGCGCTGACGCCCCCGCAGGTTCTCGTACCGCACCACGGACACCGTCAGTGACACCTGGTGCGGGTCGACCAGCGGGCTGGACGATATGGAGTACAGCCGAGGCTGGAGCCCCCGCAGCACCCCGGCCCACTCCTCGGCGCTCGCCCGCACCGCGTACTCGGCGATCACGTCCACGGCCTGCCGCCCCCAGCACCACTGCGCCAGCCCGTCCTTGTTGTCGGGCCGCAGCAGCCTGCGCAACTCGTGCTTGTCCCGGGCGCGTTCGGCGACGAACCGCAGCAGGCCGGGGGTGATCCTCGTGATGTCGAGGTGCCGGCCGAGCGCCTCGGCGAACGGCACCTCGCCCACCCCGGCCACCTCGACGGCCGCCCCGGCGTCCAGCCCGGTCACCGCCAGCCACTCCGCCACGAGGGCGGGCGCGTTGACCGGCCGCACGCCGAGCGCGTCCCCGGCCTCGTACGCCAGGTCCGTCCCGCTGGTGTCGAAGGTGAACCGCCGGACCTCCTTGCCCGCGCCGGACCCGCTGAGCAGCCGGTTGCCGACCAGCCGGGCGATCGCGGCGGCGGGCTTCGGCTTGGGCGTGGTCTTGGGCTTCGCTTGCGGTTCGGGTCGCGAGGCCGGAGAGCCGGGCGGGGAGTCGGCCGGAGCGGCGGCAGGACCGCCCAGCGCCGAGAGCACCTGGTCGAGCCACGCCCCGGCGGAGGTCCCGTAGTCCGGCTCGCAGTCCGTACGCGGGGCCAGCCGCACCCCGCCCAGCTCGTCGAGCCGCGCGTCCAGCCGCCGCCCGTGCCCGCAGAAGTCGTCGTAGGAGGAGTCGCCGAAGGCGAGCACGGCGTACCGCACCCCCTCCAGCCGCGGGGCCTCTTCGCCGGAAGAGCGTGTCCCAGAAGCCGGTGCCGTTGTCGGGCGCGTCACCGTCCCCGAAGGTGCTGGTGATGAAGAGCAGATCCGCCGTGCGGGCGAGCGCGACGACGTCCGCCTCGTCCATGCCGACGAGGCTCGTACGGTGCCCGGTCGCGGTCAGCCGCTCGGCCGTGGCGGCGGCGAACTCCTCGGCGTTCCCCGTCTGCGAGGCCCACAGCACCACCACCTCACGGCCGGCCGGCTCCCGCGCGGGGGCGGCCGGTGGCGCCGAGCGCGAGTACATGCCGGCGAGGACCCCGTTGACCCACAGGGCGTGCTCGGGGGTGAAGGGCGCGTCGGGCGGGAGCACCGGAACGCCGGGGGCGCCCGAGCCGAGCCCGGCGAGGAAACCGGTGAGGTACTGGCGTTCCTGGGCGGACAGGACCGGGGGAGGGGAGGGCTGGAGGCCGAACGGGTCGGTCCCGGCGGGGGTGACGGTCGTGGGCAGCAGAGCCCCGGCCGGTTCCTCGCGTACCGAGCCCGCCGCCTCTGGCCCGGACGCCTCTCGCACGGGCGTCGCCACCTTCGCCAGCGACACCGCGCACACCTTGAACTCCGGCTGGAACGACAGCGGATCCACCGCGTCGCTCGTCACCGCGTTGATGCTCAGGTACTCGCCGAACAGGTCGTTCCAGTGGAAGGGCGCGAAACAGCAGCCCGGCCGCACCCGGTCCGTCACCACCGCCGGCAGCACGGCCCGCCCGCGCCGCGAGGCGACCTCGACCAGAT
This sequence comes from Streptomyces africanus, assembly GCF_030816955.1. NCBI lineage: Bacteria > Bacillati > Actinomycetota > Actinomycetes > Kitasatosporales > Streptomycetaceae > Streptomyces > Streptomyces africanus. Next base: position 6,761,779 of record NZ_JAUSYP010000001.1, read on the forward strand.
CGCCCTCCGCGACCCCGAGCGCGTCCGCGTCCCACGGGTGGAGCTCCACGAACGGCCCGGGGTTCAGCTTGTTGAGCTTGGCGACCTTCCCGGTCTTGGTGAGCGTGTGCCACTGGTGCTGCACCCGCCCGGTGTTGAGCACGAAGGGATAGTCGTCGTCCGGCAGCTCGGCGGCGGGCAGATGCGGCCGGGCGAAGAAGACGGCACGACCGCTCGCCGTCGGGAACCGCAGCCCCTCGTCACCCACGTACCGGACGGGATTGCGCTCCGGCCCGTCCTCCCGCGCCGCCGGCCACTGCACGGGCGTCCGGCGCAACCGCTCGTAGGAGACACCGCGCAGATCCCACTGCGTCTTCGGGTTGTAAAACCGCCGGATCTCCTCGAAGACCTGCTCGGCGCTGTCGTACGAGAACCCCTTCTCGTACCCCATCGCGCACGCGACCTCCGCGATGATCCGCCAGTCGGCCATCGCCTCCCCGGGCGGATCCGCGGCGGCCCGGGTCAGCGTGAGGTTGCGCTCGCTGTTGACGAAGACGCCCTCCGCCTCGGTCCACATCGCGCCGGGCAGGACCACATCGGCGTACGCGTTCGTCTCGGTGTCCGCGAACACGTCCTGCGTGACGACGAACTCGGCGGCCTCCAGGCCCTCGATGACCGTGCGGCGGTTGGCGACCGAGGCGACGGGGTTGGTGCAGATGATCCAGCAGGCCTTGATCTCCCCGTCGGCCATCTTCCGGAACATCTCGACGGTGCCCTGCCCGACCCCGTCGGCCCGCAGCGTCCCCGGCGGCAGCTCCCACACGTCCTCGACGAACGCCCGCTCCTCCGCCACGAGCACCGACCGCTGTCCCGGCAGCCCCGGGCCCATGTAGCCCATCTCGCGCCCGCCCATGGCGTTGGGCTGCCCGGTGAGCGAGAACGGCCCGGCGCCCGGACGGCAGATCGCGCCCGTCGCCAGATGCAGGTTGACCAGGGCGTTGGTGTTCCAGGTGCCGTGCGTGGACTGGTTCAGCCCCATCGTCCAGCAGCTCATCCACTGCCGGCCGGCCTCGCCGATCAGCCGGGCGGCCCGGCGGATGTCGTCCTCGGCGAGCCCGGTGATCTCCGCGACCGCCGCCGGGGCGTAGTCGGCGAGGAACCCGGGCAGGTCCTCCCAGCCCTCGGTGTGGGCCGCGACGAACTCCTGATCGGTGTGCCCGTCCTCGTGCAGCAGGTGCAGCAGGCCGTTCAGCAGCGCGAGGTCGGTCCCCGGCCGGACCTGGAGGAACAGATCGGCCTTGGCGGCGGTCGCGGTCCGTCGCGGATCGACGACGATCAGCTTGGCTCCCGCCTTGACCCGCTCCATCATCCGCAGGAAGAGGATCGGATGGCAGTCGGCCATGTTCGAGCCGATGACGAGGAAGACGTCCGCCTGATCGAAGTCCTCGTACGAGCCGGGCGGCCCGTCCGCGCCCAGCGACAGCTTGTAGCCGGTGCCCGCGCTCGCCATGCACAGCCGCGAGTTCGACTCGATCGCGTTCGTCCCCACGAACCCCTTGGCCAGCTTGTTCGCGAGGTACTGCGCCTCCAGGCTCATCTGCCCGGACACGTAGAAGGCGACCGCGTCCGGGCCGTGCGCGTCGACGATCGCCCGCAGCCGCGCGGCGGTCTCGGCGATCGCGTCGGCGACGGGCGAGGGCACCGGCTCCTCGCCCCGGTCGTCCCGGACCAGCGCGGTGGTGAGCCGCCCGGGGGCCGCGAGCAGGTCGGCCGTGGTCGCGCCCTTGGTGCACAGCCGGCCCGCGTTCGCCGGGTGAGCCTTGTCACCGGACGCCTTCAGGACCGTGCGCCGCCCGTCCGGCCCCAGGGCGACATCGAGCACGAGACCGCAGCCCACCCCGCAGTACGAGCAGACGGTGCGCACCGCTTGCGTCTCCTGCTGTGGCCGGGGGGTCGTGGTCATGCCGTCGACGGTACGAACGCCCCGTTACGCAGGTGTCACATCGCTTGATCACGAGGAGTTACGCCCGTCACACAGCCGTCTTCCGGCCGTTGTGAGGTGCATCGAGGTGGCGGAGCGTGTCGCAGTTGGGCCGAACGGGTGACCGTGCGCAAGAATTGGCCGATGGAGACAGCCAGCGCGAGCCAGGACGGAGCATGCCGGTGAACAGCCACGATGTCACCGACGAACAGTGGGAGGGGCTCGCCCAGGTCGTGCCGCTGCGAGGCCGGGACGCCTGGCCGTCGTCCGTCGGCCACCGGTCCATACCCGAGGCCGAGACGGAGGCGCGACGCCGCTTCGTCCTGTTGCGGGTGAACGTCTTCGCCGACGCCCGTGACGTCGCAGAGACCCTGATGGCGGGCGTGCCGGTGCTGCTCGACCTGACCGGCGCGGAGACGGAGGTCGCCAAGCGCGTCCTCGACTTCAGTACCGGTGTCGTCTTCGGCCTGGCGAGCGGAATGCACCGGGTGGACCGCAACGTGTTCCTGCTGACGCCGGCGGGGACCGAGGTGACGGGACTGATGGAGGGGGTCGGGGTTCCCGGGGTGTGACGCACGTCGGGGGCCGGGTCGCCCGATCGTAGGAAGCCCTGGGAGACGGAACGGTTCGTCCCGCGGGCGGAGTCCTACGGTCCGGACATGACCCAGCCCCCCACTCCCACGCCTCCCACTTCTCCGGCCCCCCTCGTACGGCCGCGCATCACCGAACTGCGGCTCTCCGCCTTCGCCGGCCACCGCCGCGCCGCACTCCCGCTCGGGCCGCTCACCCTCCTCGCCGGTCCCAGCGGCTGCGGCAAGTCCAGTGCGCTGCGGGCGTACGAGGCGCTCGCCCGGCTCGGGGCAGGCGCGGCGCTCGGCGAGGCGTTCCCGGACCCCGTCGCCTGCGTGCCGGAGCGGGCCCGGCCCGACGCACAGCGCCGCCGCGGCTTCCGTATCGGCTGTACGGCCGACGGGCCCGCCGGCCCGGTCCGGCTCGATGTCGCCGTGCAGGCGGAGCCTCAATTGCGCGTCGTCGGCGAGCGGTTGACGGCCGACGGGCTGGTGCTGCTGGAGACGGCGCTGCGCGACCCCGGGAAGCGGGCCGTGCAGGCCGCCTGGCACACGGCCGGGCCGACGCCGGTGACCCGTGGCCCGCTGCCGGACGACCGGCTCGGCACCGCCCTGCTGCCGCTGCGCGTGGCAGGCCGGACGCCCGGGCAGCGCAGGGTACTGGCCGCCGCCGAGCAGATGGTCGTCGCCCTGCGCTCCGCCTTCGCCTGCGATCCCGACCCCGGCCGGATGCGCGGCCCCGTACCGGCCGGCTCCGGGCGGCTCCTTCGTGACTGCGGCAACCTCGCCGACGTCCTGTCGCGCACGCGCGCCGAGTGCGGACACCGGCACACGCAGTTCGTCGCCGCGGTACGGGCCGGCTGCGCGGGGCCGGTGGCGGACGTGCTCGCCGAGCCACTGGACGACGGGACGGTGCGGGCGGCGCTCGATCGCGGCGACGGCGTCCGGACCGGGCTGCGGCGGCTCGGTGACGGTGAACTGCGGTACACCGCCCTGGCGTTGGTACTGCTCACCGGCCCCGGCGTGCTGGAGGTCGACCCGGCCAGCGAGGTGCCCGCCGCACTCCAGACGCTCACCGTCCTCGCCGACGGCTTCGACCGGGGACTCGACCCCGGCCAGCGGGGCGAACTGCTGCGGCTCGCGGCCCGGATGTGCGAACGCGGCCACATCCGGCTGGTCGGCGCGGTGAGCGACGCGTCGTGGGCCGCCGGGACCGACGGGGTCACGGTGGTACACCTGAAGCCGTGACAGAACCCCTCGACGTGGCGAAACTGCAACGCCGGCTGGCCGAGTTCGCGGCCGCACGGAACTGGCAGCCCTACCACACCCCCAAGAACCTGGTCGCCGCGCTCAGCGTGGAGGCGTCCGAACTGGTCGAGATCTTCCAGTGGCTGACGCCCGAGGAGTCGGCCCGAGTCATGAGCGATCCGGACACCGCGCACCGGGTCACGGACGAGGTCGCCGACGTGCTCGCCTATCTGCTCCAGCTGTGCGAGGTGCTCGGCATCGACCCGCTGGCCGCACTGGACGCGAAGATCGACCGGAACGAACGGAGGTTCCCGATCTAGGAGCCACACAGTCCACTTGTACACTGCGTAACCAAAACGCGGCCCGAATCCGAATTGTTGTCCGCAGATTTCCGTCTTCCTCTGGCTTTTCGTCTCACACCCCTTCACTCTGGGTAGTGAACAAGGGAGTCGGGCGGACGGACGCGCGGAGCGCGTCGGACAGGACGGGGGCAGCGTATGGACGCGGTGCGGCTCATCATGACGAGCAGGCGGTCCCTGGCCGCGGGCGGCGACGTGCCGGGGATCCTGGCCGAGGTGTGGCAGGCGCAGGCCCTCGCGCAGGCGATAGGAAGCCGCCTCGCGGTCGCCGGCCCGCCCGAACTGCGCGGCGAGGCACTGGGGTTGACGGAGCTGGCGGGCCGCGGCTGCGGTGTCCTCGACCCGCCCGAACTGGCCCCCGGTGAGCTGCGGGCGGGCCAGCTCACCGAGTTGGGCGACGCCCGCCACACCCTGATGTGCCTCGGCGGCCTCCTCGGCGAGGTCGGCATCGCCCTCGTGGGCCTCGCCTGCGCCGCGGACGACGAGGGCACGTACTGGCAGTGCATGGAGGCCATCGACGCGGCGGACGAGTCCCGGGACCGCGTCCTGGAAATGCTCCGCAGACTCGCGGACCGGGAACAGGTGTTGCCGGAGAAGGAGGCGGGGTAGCGGCCGCCGCAGACCGGCCCCGGCCGCCCCGCCGGAGCGGACCTCAGCCGACCTGCTCCTCCTCGCCCGACCTCCGGTCGGCGTCCCCCGCCGCCTGAAGGTCCGCGTCCAGCGCCGACAGGTCCGCGTTCAACGCCGCCATCAGCTCCTCCATCTGCTGCAACAGCCCTTTCGGCTGCCCGGTCCCGCCCTGCTGCGGCACGGTCTCTTCGGACATGACGGCCTCCTCGGCCCCTGGCCCCCGGGGAGGCCGACGCGGGTGACGCCCCGGCGCTCACCGGCCGGTGCGGAAGCCGGGGGCTCCGGCTCCGCCCGAGCCAACGATCATCAACGGGGCCGGTCACTGGCCCGGTCACGCGGGACCCGCGGTATGGACGTAATTTCACCCGACCGGGGACCGGGCGGGACGGGGGTCCGATCGCGTCGTCCCACGGACCGGCGTGCAGGATGGAAGCATGGATCTTCGCATCTTCACCGAGCCCCAGCAGGGGGCCACCTACGACACTCTGCTCACCGTGGCCAAGGCCACGGAAGAGCTCGGCTTCGACGCATTTTTCCGTTCCGACCACTATCTCCGCATGGGCTCCGTGGACGGCCTGCCCGGCCCCACCGACGCCTGGATCACACTGGCCGGACTCGCCCGCGAGACCAAGCGCATCCGGCTCGGCACCCTGATGACCGCCGGCACCTTCCGCCTGCCCGGCGTGCTCGCCATCCAGGTCGCGCAGGTCGACCAGATGTCCGGCGGCCGGGTCGAACTCGGCCTCGGCGCGGGCTGGTTCGAGGAGGAGCACAAGGCCTACGGCATCCCCTTCCCCAAGGAGAAGTTCGCCCGCCTCGAGGAACAGCTGGAGATCGTCACCGGCCTGTGGTCGACGGATCTCGGCAAGACCTACGACTTCCACGGCACCTACTACGACCTCACGGACTCTCCCGCGCTGCCCAAGCCCGCGCAGGAGAAGATCCCCGTGCTCGTCGGCGGCCACGGCGCCACCCGCACCCCGCGGCTGGCCGCGAAGTACGCCGACGAGTTCAACATCCCCTTCGCCTCGGTCGAGGACAGCGAGCGCCAGTTCGGCCGGGTCCGTGCCGCCGCCCAGGAGGCCGGCCGCAGCGGTGACGACCTCGTCTACTCCAACGCCCTCGTCGTCTGCGTCGGCCGGGACGACCAGGAGGTCGCCCGCCGGGCCGATGCGATCGGCCGCGAGCCCGGCGAACTGAGGCTCAACGGCCTCGCGGGCACTCCGGCCGAGGTCGTCGACAAGATCGGCCGCTACGCCGAGATCGGCGCGAGCCGCATCTACCTCCAGATCCTCGACCTGGACGACCTCGACCACCTGGAGCTGATCTCCTCGCAGGTGCAGTCCCAGCTGTCGTAAGGCCGGTACGGCAGGACAGCGGGACGACCGTCCGGCGGATCGGGCGTGGAGTGCGATCCGCCGGACAGCCGTCCGTCGAGGCCTGCGCCGCCCGTCAGGGCTTGCGGCCGATCGCCACGTAGAGGGGCATCTCCTCGCCCCCGCCCTCGCCGCCGGTCTGTTCCCCGAGCTCGGGATGCCACCGAGCGGCCAGTACCACCCCCGGCTCCACCAGCTCAAGTCCCGTGAAGAACGCCGAGAACTCGGCACGGGAGCGCACCTGCGCCGCCGTCCCGCCCTTGCGGTACACCTCGACGACCCGCTCCCAGGTCTCCGGGTCGAAGTCGCCGGTCGCGTGCGAGAGCGTCACGTAGCTTCCGGACGGCAGGGGTTCGAGAAGCTCGCGGACGATCCGGGCGGGCTCGTCCTCGTCCCCGACCAGGTGCAGCAGGGCGACGAGGGACAGCGCGATCGGCTGAGTGAAGTCGAGGGTCTCCCGTGCCGCCGCGATGATCTTTGCCGGGTCCCGTACGTCGCCGTGGACGTAGGCGGTCCTTCCCTCCGGCGTGCTGTGCAGCAGGGCCTGGGCGTGCCGGAGGACGATCGGATCATTGTCCGCGTACACCACCCGGGCCTGCGGGACGATCGCCTGGACGATCTGGTGGAGGTTCGGCTCGGTCGGAATGCCGGTTCCGATGTCGAGGAACTGCCGGACGCCTCGCCCGGCCAGCAGCCGGGATGCGCGGTGCATGAACAGGCGGTTGGTCCGCGCCATTTCCCTGGCGGCGGGGAAGAGGGATATCACCTGCTCGGCCGCCTCCGCGTCGACCGGGTAGTTGTCCTTCCCGCCGAGGTAGTAGTCGTACATGCGTGCCGAGTGGGGTTTGCCGGTGTCGATGTGTCCCCCGCTGGTCCCGGCGTCTGTCACGTGAGGCCTCCGCATCTTTGCGTGGGCGCCCTCCCGAATTCCCCCTCGAACGCCCGGTCGATCAGGAGGCTAGCGAAAATTCCCGGGTGCCGCCGGTGCCCGCTCTGTACGGTGGGGCGTATCCGCAGTTCAGACCACTGATCAAAGGTCGACCCACCGTGTTTCTGACCATCACGACCACCGGCACTTCGGAGCGCCCCGCCACCGATCTCGGCTTCCTGCTGCACAAGCATCCCGAGAAAGCGCAGGCGTTCTCCACCTCCTACGGCACGGCCCACGTCCTCTACCCCGAGGCCGACGACCAGCGCTGCACGGCGGCGCTGCTGCTGGAGGTCGACGCGGTGGCCCTGGTCCGGCGCGGCAAGGGCAAGGGCCGGGGCGGCGCCCCGGACGCGGCACTCGCGCAGTACGTCAACGACCGCCCGTACGCCGCCTCCTCCCTCCTCGCCGTGGCGCTGAGCGGCGTGTTCTCCAGCGCGATGAAGGGCGTCTGCAACGCCCGGCCCGAACTGCCCGCCGTGCCCCGGCCGTTGCGCATCGAGGTGCCGGCGCTGCCCGCCCGGGGCGGCCCCGCGCTGGTACGACGGCTCTTCGAGCCGCTGGGCTGGACGGTCACCGCCGAGCCCGTGCCGCTGGACACCGAATTCCCGCAGTGGGGCGACTCGCGCTACGTCCGGCTCGAACTGGAGTCCGCGGACCGCACGCTCGCCGAGGCCCTGCGCCACCTCTACGTCCTGCTCCCGGTCCTGGACGACGCCAAGCACTACTGGGTCGCCTCCGACGAGGTCGACAAGCTGCTGCGCGCCGGCGAGGGCTGGCTGCCCGGCCACCCGGAGCAGAAGCTGATCACCAGCCGCTACCTGTCGCGCCGCTGGTCGCTGACCCGGCAGGCGACGGAGCGGCTGGAGCTGGTACGGCTGGCGGAGGCGGACGACAGCGAGGTCGAGGAGATCGACAACGCGGTCGAGGCGGAGACCGAGACCGAGGAGCGGCCGACCCCGCTGGCCGTGCAGCGCCGGGAGGCGATCACGGCCGCGCTCAAGGCGTCCGGGGCCGCCCGGGTGCTCGATCTCGGCTGCGGCCAGGGCCAGTTGGTGCAGGCGCTGCTCAAGGACCCGGCGTTCACGGAGATCGTGGGCCTGGACGTGTCGATGCGCGCGCTCACCATCGCGTCCCGGCGGCTGAAGCTGGACCGCATGGGGGAGCGGCAGGCCGCGCGCGTCAAGCTCCTCCAGGGCTCGCTCGCCTACACCGACAGCCGGCTCAAGGGGTACGACGCCGCCGTGCTCAGCGAGGTGATCGAGCACCTCGACCTGCCCCGGCTGCCCGCCCTGGAGTACGCCGTGTTCGGCGCCGCACGGCCCAGGACCGTCCTCGTGACGACCCCGAACGTCGAGTACAACGTGCGCTGGGAGAGCCTCCCGGCCGGCCACGTCCGGCACGGCGACCACCGCTTCGAGTGGACCCGCGCGGAGTTCCGGGCCTGGGCGCAGGCGCTGGCCGAACGGCACGGATACGCGGTCGAGTTCGTACCCGTCGGCCCGGACGACCCGGAGGTGGGGCCGCCCACCCAGATGGCCGTGTTCACCCTGACCACCCCGAAGGAGGCGAAGGCGGCATGACCGACGTACGCGAGGGGCGCGTCCTGCCCGTCACCGACCTCTCCCTGGTGGTGCTCGTCGGCGCCTCCGGCTCCGGCAAGTCCACGTTCGCGCGCAGGCACTTCAAGCCGACCGAGATCATCTCGTCGGACTTCTGCCGCGGTCTCGTCTCGGACGACGAGAACGACCAGGGTGCCACCAAGGACGCCTTCGACGTCCTGCACTACATCGCGGGCAAGCGCCTCGCCGCGGGCCGCCGCACCGTCGTGGACGCGACCAGCGTGCAGCCCGACGCCCGCCGTCAGCTCGTCGAGCTGGCCAGGCGGTACGACGTGCTGCCGATAGCCATCGTGCTCGACGTGCCCGAGGACGTGTGCGCCGAGCGCAACGCGGCCCGCACCGACCGCGCGGACATGCCCCGCCGGGTCATCCAGCGGCACACCCGTGAACTGCGCCGCTCCCTCAGGCACCTGGAGCGCGAGGGCTTCCGCAAGGTGCACGTCCTGCGCGGCGTGGAGGACGTCGAGACCGCCACCGTCGTCACCGAGAAGCGCTTCAACGACCTGACGCACCTCACCGGCCCCTTCGACATCATCGGCGACATCCACGGCTGCTCGGCCGAGCTGGAGTCGCTGCTGGGCAAGCTGGGCTACACCGACGGCGTCCACCCCGAGGGCCGGACCGCCGTCTTCGTCGGCGACCTGGTCGACCGGGGCCCCGACAGCCCGGGCGTCCTGCGCCGCGTGATGGCGATGGTGAAGTCGGGCAACGCCCTGTGCGTGCCGGGCAACCACGAGAACAAGTACGGCCGGTACCTCAAGGGCCGCAAGGTCCAGCACACCCACGGCCTCGCCGAGACCATCGAGCAGATGGCGGGCGAGAGCGAGGAGTTCGCCGCCGAGGTACGGCAGTTCATCGACGGCCTCGTGAGCCACTACGTCCTCGACGGCGGCCGCCTGGTCGTCTGCCACGCCGGGCTGCCCGAGAGGTACCACGGCCGCACCTCCGGCCGGGTCCGCAGCCACGCACTGTACGGCGACACGACCGGGGAGACCGACGAGTTCGGCCTGCCGGTGCGCTACCCGTGGGCGGAGGAGTACCGGGGCCGGGCGGCCGTCGTCTACGGCCACACTCCGGTCCCGGAGGCCACCTGGCTCAACAACACCATCTGCCTGGACACCGGCGCCGTCTTCGGCGGCAAGCTCACCGCGCTGCGCTGGCCGGAGCGCGAACTGGTCGACGTCCCTGCCGAGCGGGTCTGGTACGAGCCGGCCAAGCCGCTGCGCTCCGAGGCCCCCGGCGGGCAGGACGGCCGCCCGCTGGACCTGGCGGACGTGCGGGGCCGCCGGGTCGTGGAGACCCGGCACCAGGGCCGGATCTCGATCCGCGAGGAGAACGCGGCGGCGGCCCTGGAGGTCATGAGCCGCTTCGCGGTGGACCCGCGGTTGCTGCCGTACCTCCCGCCGACGATGGCCCCGACCGCGACCTCGCACGCCGACGGCTACCTGGAACACCCGGCCGAGGCGTTCGCCCAGTACGCGCAGGACGGTGTCGCCCGGGTCGTCTGCGAGGAGAAGCACATGGGCTCGCGTGCGGTGGCCCTGGTGTGCCGGGACGCCGAGGCGGCCCGCAAGCGTTTCGGTGTTGGGGGTACCTCCCGCTCGAGCGAAGCCGAGAGTGGGGGAGGCCCGACCGGCTCCCTCTACACCCGCACCGGCCGCCCGTTCCTAGACGACGACGCCCTCACCGAGGAGATCCTCACCCGGGTGCGCACCGCGATCGGCGAGGCCGGGCTCTGGGACCAGTTGGAGACGGACTGGCTGCTGCTGGACGCCGAGCTGATGCCCTGGTCGCTGAAGGCGTCCGGGCTGCTGCGGTCGCAGTACGCCGCCGTGGGCGCCGCGTCCGGCGCGGTGCTCCCGGGCGCGCTGGCCGCACTGGAGGGAGCGGCGGCGCGGGGCGTCGACGTGACCGGACTGCTGTCCCGCACCCGCGAACGGTCCGCCGACGCCGCCGCGTTCACCGAGGCGTACCGCCGCTACTGCTGGACCACGGACGGCCTGGACGGCGTCCGCCTGGCACCGTTCCAGATCCTCGCGGTCCAGGGCCGCAGCCTCGCCGGACTGCCGCACGACGAGCAGCTCGCCCTGCTCGACCGGCTCGTCGAGCACGACGGCAGCGGCCTGCTCCAGACCACCCGGCGGCTCTACGTCGACACCGCCGACCCGGAGTCCGTGCGGGCCGGGGTCGACTGGTGGCTGGAGATGACCGGCCGCGGCGGCGAGGGCATGGTCGTCAAGCCCGTCGGCGCACTCGTGCGCGACAGCCAGGGCCGCCTGGTGCAGCCCGGCATCAAGTGCCGGGGCCGCGAGTACCTGCGGATCATCTACGGCCCCGAGTACACGCGCCCGGAGAACCTGGCCCGCCTGCGCTCGCGGTTCCTCAACCACAAGCGGTCCCTGGCGATCCGCGAGTACGCGCTCGGCCTGGAGGCCCTGGACCGGCTGGCCGAGGGCGAGCCGCTGTGGCGCGTGCACGAGGCGGTGTTCGGAGTGCTGGCGCTGGAGTCGGAACCGGTGGACCCGCGTCTGTGAGCCGGCTGCCGCTCTCCTCCGGCCAGGCCCGTCCCGCTTGGGACGATCCTGGCCGGACGTCGTCCTTCTGATCCCATTCGTCCCTGGTTAACCGCTGGTTGCCGTGCTAACTTCGCTGGTCGGTCAGGCAGGTGTACCGGCTCAGGGGGAAAGTCGGTGGAGACACACGCGGGGTTCGGCGAACCCGAGGGTGATTCGGGGCGCGCGGACGGCTTACGGCTGCTGTTACGGATGACCAACGCCCTGTGCGGCCTCAGCTGCATGGAGGACGCGCAGGGGCGGCTGCACTTCGGGGTCGTGCTGGGTGATCTGCTGGGCCGTCAGATCGATCTGCGCGGGGTCAAGTTGCGCGAGGACGTGGTGCTGCTGGTGCGCGCCGCGCTGAACATGCCGGGCGGCGAGCGCCTACTCGTCGAGGTGGTCCGGATCCTCGAAGGAGACCTGGCGGGCGACGAACTCGACCTGCTGCTCGACCAGTGGCTCGCGCCCGCCCCGCCGCCTGCCCTCCAGGGCCCCCTCACCCGCGCCGAAACGACCCGGGCCCGCTCCGTCCTCGCCCTCGGTGAACTCCCCGCGACCCGGCTGCGCGACGCCCTGGTCGAGGAGCTCAACGGGCTCGACCTGCCCACCGGACTCATCCCGGAACAACTCCTCGCCCACGTCCTGGACTGGAACGTGCAGCCGGACGGACTGCCCCCGGCCGTCCTCCTGATCGACCACGCCGCCCGGCTCGCCGCCGCCGCGGAGCACCGCACCGCCCTGTCCGGCTGGGCCGACGACTGGGCCGCACAGCACGGCCTGACCGGCGCGCTGGAGGCACGGCGGCGGGCGCGCGGCGCGGTGACGAGCGATCCGGACATCCCGCGCTGCCTGGTCGTCGCCGTCGAACCCGCACGGGACGGCACCGGTGACATCGTCGTCCGCCCCTGGCTCAACACCGTCCCCGGCCGCTGGAACCCCCAGCCGGGCGAGCCCGCCACGACCACCCTGGACGAGCTCGGCACGGCCGTCCAGCGCGCGTTACGGCAGGGCGCCCGCCTCTGGGCGGCCCCCCGCGACCCCGATCCGAGTGGACGCCGGCAGCCGCCGCCGTACATCGAGTTCGTCCTTCCGTACGACCTCCTCAACCACGATGTGGCGGGCCTGACCTTCCGGATCGGCGACGGGCAGCCGCTGCCGCTCAGCCTGAAATACGGGGTGCACCTGCGCAGTCTCGAGCGGATGCGCACGGACGACGCCCTGGTCCTGGACCAGTGGCGGGAGCGCTGGCACACCCTGCGCGAACACGGCGTCCTGGTGCACGGCTGGCGCGAACCGGACGGCGGCCGGCTCGGCGAGTGGCAGGCCGGGCTCGCCGGGGAACCCAGACACACGGCGGTGGTGCTCGACGCGCCGGCCGACGTCATGGCCCTGGAGGCCCTCAAGGCCGCCATAGCGGAAGGGATAGGACTCGCGATCTGGGACCGCAGAGGGACCTTCCGCGAAGAGCGCCGGGAGGTCGTGACCGCCCTGTTCGCCGCGGCGTCCACACCGGCGAGGATCCCGGTGGCCGTTCACCTCCTGCGCAGGAACGCCGAGAGCGAGGGGCGCGGACCCGGCGAGCTGCTGGGCAGGCATATCGGCTTTTTCTGGGACGATCCAACACGTCCCGTGGATGTTCAGCCCACCGACCACCCAGGCGATCTCGCCAGCGAGGAGGCATCGGCATGACCGCGCAGGAGCAGACGGTTCCGAACGGCTGGCGGCTCTTCCACGGCACGGGCAGTGCCCCCGCCGTCCCGCCCGAACTGCCCGCACCACCGCCCTGGCGCCGGTTCGGCGGCGGTCCGCCGTGCCCCGTGCCCCCGGCCGACGCGCAGGCCGCGCGGCGCCGCCTGGGCCCCGGCGACGTCACCCCGCAGCTGGGTGAGGAAGAGATCGACATCGTCAACGCCGCGCTGCTGCTGCGCCGGCCCCTGCTGATCACCGGCCCGCCCGGAGTCGGCAAGTCCACCCTCGCCTATCTCATCTCGCGTGAGCTCGGCCTGGGCCGGGTCCTGGAGTGGAACGTCGTCAGCCGCACAGCCCTGCGGGACGGCCTCTACGCCCATGACGCCATGGGCCGCGCCCAGGCCATCGCCGCCTGGCGGGCCGACGCCCCGGGTCCGGCACGGGAGCCGGGGCCGGCCGGGGGCGCGGGACCGGCCGAAGACGCGGGGCCGGCGGCGGACGTCAACACGGCGCTTACTCAAAAACCTCGTCAACTTCCTCCAGTTCTCGGTGACTTCATCACCTTGGGCCCCCTGGGGACCGCCCTGCTGCCCTACGATCGTCCGCGTGTGCTTCTCGTCGACGAACTCGACAAGAGCGACATCGACCTGCCGAACGACCTGTTGCACGTCCTGGAGAACGGAAGCTATGACGTCCCCGAGCTGGTGCGCGACGCCGCGGACACCGCGAGCGTCCACACCAGCGACCCGGGGGGCCGCGCCGAGGTGCGCGGCGGGCGGGTCGAGTGCCGGGAGTTCCCGGTCGTGGTGATCACCAGCAACGGAGAACGCGAATTCCCCGCGGCCTTCCGCCGCCGCTGCCTGCCGCTGGAGATGCGCACGCCCACCCGGGAGCAACTCCTGGCCATGGTCGAAGGCCACCTCGGAACCCGCCCGCAGGGCACGGAAGACCTGGTCGACCTGTTCGTCCAGCGCGTCCAGGCCGGCGGCACCCACTCCCTGGACCAGTTACTGAACGCCGTCCAGATGACTACCGCGGGTGGTTTCCAGGCCGATGGTGACGGGCGTAAGCTCGTGGAAATGCTCCTACGCGACCTCGCGAAGGGCCGCTGAATGAAGGGCTATCCCAGGGAGCACGCATCCGGGCCCGGCGACGGATTCCCCGTGTCGGGGTCGTCGCCTCCTTCGGCGTTCGCCGAGTCCGCCGACGAGGCGGCAGAGCACGGAGCGCCGGTCCCCGCCGCCCTGGAACAGCCCGCCCCACGCTGGCAGGACGTCGCCGACGCCGTCTGGCTCGCCGCGTACTGGAGCCACCACGGAGGCCCGGGCACCTCCGGCCCGGAGGCCGTGCCGGACCGTGCGGCCGCGCCCCTGGCCGCGCCTCCCGTCCGGCCACGGGACACGGAGGAGGCGAACCAGCCGGAGACACCCCCGGCCGACGAGCCCCGCCCGGCCGGCACCGCCCCCGACCCCGTAAGCCCCCCGCGGCAGCCCGATGCGCCCGCCGCCCCGGACGCTTCGGAGGACCCCGGCGACCGCCCGCGGCCGCGGGTCGCCCCGGCGCTGCCCGGTGAAGCGGCCGCCGAGGCCCGCCTGTTACCCGACGCCGAGGGCCGCTTCACCCTGCGCCTCGGGCAGCCGCTGCTGCCCGCCGACGACCGCCCGCGGCACGCGCCGGGGCGCACCACCGCCCGGTTCGCCCGCGCCCTGCACCAGATGGCCCGCCGGGTGCCCTCGCGCGACACCCTGGAACTCGACGAGGAGACCACCGCCGAACAGGGAGTCGCGGACGGCTTGTGGATGCCCTTCCTGCGTCCCGCCCGTACGGCGGCCTTCGACCTGGTCCTGCTCGTCGACGACGCGCCCACCCTGCGGATCTGGGAGGAGTCCACCGCCCGTCTCGCCCGGGCCGCCGAGCACAGCGGCGCCTTCCGGGCCGTGCGCACGGCCCGGGTGAACGTGCCGCGCACCGGGACCGCCACCCTGCGCTGGACCGCCGCCCGGGCGGCCGCCGACCCCGCCGAACTCCTCGACGGACGCGGCGACCGCGTCTTCCTCGTGGTCACCGACGGACTCGCGCACGGGTGGGCCTCACCCGCCGCCGACGACCTGCTCGGCCGCCTCGCCCACGCCGGCCCCACGGCCCTGCTGCATCTGCTGTCGCCGCATCTGCGCCACCGCACCTCGCTCTACCCCTACCCGGCCGTCCTGGAGGCCGGCGGATTCGGCGCGGCCAACGACGGGCTCGAACACTGGGCGCCCCCCGGCGGCCCCGACCCCCTGCGACCGCTGCCCGACGCGGGTGACGGCTCCGTGCCCGTGCCGGTGCTCTCCCTGAAGCCCGGCTCCCTCGCCGCCTGGGCCGACCTCGTCACGGGGGAGCGCGGAGTGCGCCGCGCCCTGCCGGTCGTCCTGGCCGGCACGCTCACCAAGGGATCACCGGCGCCCGGCCTGCGCGCCCCCCGCTTCCCGCGCGCCGCCAAGGCCGCCGTGCGCCGCTTCTTCACGCTCGCCACCCCGGCCGCGCGCCGGCTCGCCACCCAACTCGCCGCCGTTCCCTTCGAGTTCGACCTCGTCGAGCAGCTGCGGCGGCGCACCATGCCCGAGACCGGCCCGGACCACCTCGCCGAGATCCTCATGGGCGGGCTGATCGACTGGGACAGCGGCGGCGAGGGGCGCCCCGAGTTCGCCGACGGGGTCCGCGAGGAACTGCTCGCCACCACCACCCGCAGCCAACTCGCCCACACCGTCAGCGTGGTGGGCGAGCTGCCCGCCGCGGGCGCCCGGGGAATCGCGCTGCGCGCCGCCCTGCGCGATCCGATGGGCGCCACGCTGCCCGACCCGTCCGAGCGGAGCTGGATGCGGAGCGAGCTCGCCGTGATGCGGGCGCTCTCGGGGCCGTACTCCGAGCGGGCCCGCCGTATCGAGCCGGGACTCTCCAGGGCCCGCGGACCCGGTGCCGCCGAACGAGTGAGTCCGGGGATGTCCGGAGTTACATCCTCTGAGGTGAACAGTGCGGCTCGTGGGGGAATGTCCGACGGAACGGGAAGTCTGCCACCGTCGAACGGCCCCAACGAACCTGGAGAACCTCCCGTGCCACCCCTGGTAACCGACGCCACCCCACAAGATCCCTCGGAGGCTGAGCCCCCCATGCCGACCACCGCGACCGGAACGCCCGCCGCCCTTCTGGTGAACGTGCCTCTGCGGAACACGTCATTCGTCGGCCGGCAGGCGCTGCTGAGGGCCGTGGAGGAGCAGCTGGGCTCGCAGGACACGGCCGCGGTGCTGCCCAACGCCCTGCACGGCCTCGGCGGCGTCGGCAAGTCCCAGCTGGCACTCGAGTACGTCTACACCCACCAGCACGACTACCGGGTGATCTGCTGGATCCCCGCCGAGCGGGAGAGCCTCATTCTCGCCGCGCTGGCCCAGCTGGCGGCACAGCTGGGCGTCGCCCCGACCGGCCAGGACAGCCTCGGCGCCCCGGCCGCCAACACGGCCGTGCCGGCCGTACTGGACGCACTGAGCTCCGGAAAGCCGTACGACAGCTGGCTGCTCGTCTTCGACAACGCCGAGGACGTCGATGCGGTGCGCGCCTACTTCCCCACCAACGGCCCCGGGAAGGTCATCGTCACCTCCCGGAACCGGGCCTGGGAACGGGTGGCCACGTCGCTGCCGGTCAACGTGTTCGAGCGCGAGGAGTCGATCGAGCTGCTCCAGAAGCGCTCGCCCGACCTGTCCACGGAGGAAGCCGGCCGGCTCGCCGAGGCGCTGGGCGACCTGCCGCTCGCGGTCGAGCAGGCGGGAGCCTGGCGTGCGGTGACCGGCATGCAGGTCGACGAATACCTCGATCTGCTCGCGCAGCGCAGTCCCGAGATCCTCGAGCTCGACCCGGCTCCCGACTACCCGGTCTCCGTCGCCGCCGCGTGGGACATCTCGCTGGAGCGGATCAAGGAGAACAACCCCGGCGCCCGGCAGCTGCTCGACATCTGCGCCAGCATGGCCCCCGAGCCCATCCCCAGGGCGATGCTGCGCGGCAGCCGCGGTGTGAACGTCACGCCCGAGGTCGACCCCCTGCTGCGGGAGTCGATCAAACTCAACCGCGCCGTCCGCGACCTCAGCCAGTTCTCCCTGGTCCGGGTGGACCCCCGTTCCGACACCCTGCAGATGCACCGCCTTCTGCAGACCGTGCTCCTGGCCAAGCTGAACGCCGACGAACGGGAGCGGATGCGCGACGCCGCGCACCAGCTGCTGTCGGCCGCCAAGCCCGGGCCCTCCGGCTCCTCACTGGAATGGCGCGCGTACCAGGCGCTGTTGCCCCACGTGCTCACGTCCCAGGCCGTGACGAGCACCGACACCTATGTGCGGGAGCTGGTCTTCGACACGGTGTGGTTCCTCTACTACTGGGGCGACCACGTGAACGCCGCCGACTTCGCCCGCCAGGCCTGGAGCGCCTGGATCGGATCCTCGGGCGAGGACGACATCAACGTCCTCCGGATGACCAAGAGCCTCGGATTCCTGCTGCGGCAGAACGGCCAGGTTCCCGAGTCCATCCCGCTCACCGAGAAGGCCCTGGAGATCTCCCGCCGTACGGACATCGACCCGGAGAACCTGATCGACTCGCTGTGCGAGATGGCGGACGCCCGCGGCTACCAGGGCAGGTTCGACGAAGCGCGGGCTCTGACGCAGGAGGCCACCGAGCTGGCCCGGACCCTGTTCGGTCCGGACGATCCGATGACGCTGCGTGCCACCCACGCCTGGGGAGTCGCCCTGCGGTTGTGCGGCCGGTTCAGGGAGGCGCTGCCGCTGGACCGGGAGAACGCCCAGCAGCGTGAGCTGCTCTTCGGTCCGGCCAGCTTCTTCACCCTCAACACGCTCAACGCCCTCTCCATCGACATGCGAGAGAGCGGGGACTATCCCGGCGCCCGCGACTTCCAGGACGACGCGTATCGCCGAGCGCGCACCGAACTCGGTGAGGAACATCCGCTCACGCTGCGCATCGCCCGGAATCTCGCGGTCTGCCTGCGTCGTGACGGGGCGCACGACGAGGCGGCCAAGCTCTCGGAGGAGACGCTGCGGCGCTTCATCGCCCGTTACGGACACGACCACTTCGACGCCATGTCGACGGCGACCAACGTGGCCGTCGACCGCCGCCTGACCGGTGACGTCGACGGCTCCCGGGACCTGGCGGAGGTGACTCTGCGGCGATTCGAGCAGCGTCTCGGCGAAAACCACGCGTACACCCTGCTGACCAAGGCGAACCTGGCCGCCACCCTGCGCCAGCTCGGTGCGCTGGACCAGGCTCAGGAGCTGGAGGACGACGCGGCGCGCCGGCTGGCCGCAGGAGTGGGGCCCCGGCATGTCACCGCGCTCACCGTCGCCATCGGCCAGGCCAACACGGCCTACGCACGCGTCGACTTCGAGCGGGCGCACGAGATCGACCAGGCCAATCTGCCGCTCCTCGCCGAGATCGCCGGCGAGGAGCACCCGCTGACGCTGTCCTGCATGGCGAACCTGGGTCTCGACCTGCTCGGTCTGGGCCGCAGGGCGGAGGCGGACGAGCTCAAGCGCAAGGCGACGGACGGCTTCGCTCGTGTAGTCCGGGGCGAGCACCCGTGGCTTCTGGCGGCCCGCCAGGGCCGCCGTATCGACTGCGACATGGCGCCGATGCCGCTGTAGGCGGCGGCCTCGTCCGGGGTGGCGTCGGTGTGCGTGCCACCCCGGGCAGGTCAGCCCGCGTCCGCCACCGGCGTGGTGGGCGTGCCGTCCGAGGGGCGAGGGGACACCGGGGCGTCGGCGATGTGGTCCTGGAGCGGCAGGACGGTCGCGCTCTCGGGCCTGCCCGGCGCGCGCATCGGCTCGTGGTCCGACAGCCGGCGGACCAGGATCAGCAGGGGCTGGGTCAGCAGTGTCGTGGCGAGGGCCATGAAGACCAGCACCGTGTAGAGGGGTTTGCTCACCAGCCCCGCCTGGAGACCGGCGTTGAGGGCGATCAGCTCCGTGAGGCCGCGGGCGCTCAGCAGGACACCGACGGTCCGTGCGTCGTCCCGGTCCAGTCCTCCCATGCGGGCCGCCGCCACGCCACTGCCGACCTTCGTGGTGACCGCCAGCACCGTCACCACCAGCAGCGTGATCCACCCGGTGGCGTTCATGGTGTTGAGGGTGACGGACTGCCCGGAGACGACGAAGAAGTAGGGCACCAGAAGCGAGCTGACGATGTGCAGGGGCCGCAGCAGGTCCGGGTCGAGCGTGCCGTCGTCCTGACGCGGGCAGACGATCCCCGCGAGCAGGGCGCCGCAGATGGCGTGCAGCCCGAGGAACTGCGTCACGGACGCCGACGCGCAGGCGAAGCCGATCAGCAGCGCCAGCCGCAGGGACGGCTCCATCCGGGTCCGCCACAGCAGCCTGCGCAGCGCCGGCCGGGCCGCCACCAGCATCAGCACGGCGAAACCGGCCGCGATGAGCACCCGCCACGGCCAGCCCAGCGCGTGCTCCCCGCTGTCGCCGTCCAGCATCGTCCCGGCCAGCACCGTCCACCCGATCACGTCCAGCAGTCCGGCGGCGGACACCGCGAGGATTCCCGGCACCGTGTCGGCCAGACCGTTCTCCCGCACGATGGCCGTCAGCACCGGTACGGCCGTTATCGACAGGGCGACGCCGGCGAACAGCACCATGCCGACCGTGAGCACGGGCATGTCCAGGGCCCGCAACTGCTCCCGGAACAGCAGCGCGCAGCCGCTCCCCACGACCATCGGCACCAGGAAGGCCGCCAGCGCCACCGTCACCGCCGTACGCGCCCGGTCGCCCAGGATCTTCAGATCCAGCTCGTATCCCACCGCGAACAGGAAGACCACCAGGGCGAACTGGGCGAGCCCGTTCAGCGCGATGCCGATCTCCTGGGGGAACAGCAGCTTGTAGGCACCCGGCGCCGTGCTGCCGAGCAGCGAGGGACCGAGGGCGATACCCGCCGTCAACTGGCCCACGATGTACGGCTGCTTCAGGCGCTGTGCCACCCAGCCGGCGCCATGGCCGATCGCCAGGATCAGGGCCGAGGCGAACAGGAAATGCGTGACCACCGCTTCAGCGCCCACTACGTCCCCCTGTGTCCAGTTGTCGTGGCCGTCGGTCGGGCCGTGGGTGGAGTCCTCGCATGTGTGCTCGACCCCAACTTCCTTATGGTACTGATAACTTGACGCCATATCGGCGGTCGTACACAACTCTGCGCGGGTGTCACGGGGGGCACATGGCGACAGTCGTCTTCATTCATGGAACAGGGGTGCGCGAACCAGGCTTCTCGAAGCTTGCGGGGCGCGTGGCGGCCGGACTGACCGCCCTGCGCGACGGACTTCGCATCGTGCCGTACTACTGGGGAGGCACACACGGCGCCACGCTCGCCGCCGGCGGGGCCAGTCTGCCGGCGGAGCCGGGCGGCACGTCCCGTGGGCCGGCCGAGCGGTCCCCCGAAGACGAGACGGCCGCCACCTGGGCCGCCCTCTACGCCGACCCGTACGCCGAACTCGCCCTCGCCGCGGCCGGTGCGCCGCAGGTCACCGAGAGGGCGCCCGGATCCCTGCCGCCCGACCACGCGATGCGGGCACGCCTCACCGGCCTGGCGGTCCAAGGGGACGAGCCAGCCGCGGGGTTGGGGCCGGGCCTGGCCCGCGCAGCCACGGACCTGGCGGCTCACCCACTGCTCGGACCCGCCGCCGGCGCCCTCGCCCCCGACGACCTGGCGACCCTCGCCGCCCGCAGCCTGACCGCCCGGGTCATCGCCGACGCCCTGGACTCCGACGCCCCGCTCGTGCCGGTCGGCGACATGCGTGACGCGGTCGCCGACCGGCTCGCCACCACACTGGGGGCACAGCCCCGGGGCACGGAACGCGGAGTGCGCTCCCTGCTGCTGCGGGCCGCGGGTTCCGCGGCATCCCGTGCCGCCGTGCGCCGCAGGCGCGCCCTCACCGAGGCCGCCCATCCGGCCGCCGGCGACATCCTGCGGTACCTCAGCCGGGGCGAGCCCGCCCGCACCGGCCTGCGCGACCTGGTCGCGGGCCTGGAACCGCCGGTCACCCTCGTCGGCCACAGCCTGGGCGGAATCATCGCCCTGGACACCCTGGTCTCCGCTCCGCTGCCGCAGGTCCGGCTCCTGGTGACGGCGGGATCCCAAGGGCCGTTCCTGTACGAGTCCGGATCCCTGCCCTCCCTCGAACACCCCGCCCCGCTCCCGCCGCACATGCCCGACTGGCTGAACCTGTACGACCCCCGCGACCTGCTCGCCTACCTCGGTGCGGGCCTGTTCCCGGGCCGCGTCACGGACGTCCTGGTCGACAGCCGTCAGCCCTTCCCGGCCTCGCACAGCGCCTATTGGACGAACCCCGAGGTGTACCGGCACATCGTGGACCGGCTGCCGTGAACCCCGCCCGGGTGCACGCGCTGATCGTCGGTGTCGAGCGGTACGACGCCGGATCCGGCTGGGACCTGCCCGGGCCGGCCCGGGACGCCGTGGCCTTCCATCGGCTGCTGCGGGCGGCCGGGGTGCCGGACGAGCAACTCCGGCTCCACCTCGCCCCGTTGCCGCCGTACGCACCGGAGGTCCCGTACCGACCCGCCGACCACGCCACCCTGCGCCGCGTCCTCGTCCGGGATCTGCCATCGGTCCAGGGCGATGTCCTGTGGGTGTGGTGGGGCGGCCACGGCGTCCTCGACCTGGCCGGGCATCTGCGGTTGTTCTGTGCCGACGCCAGTACCGCCGACAAGCTGGGCATCGACCTGGACTCCGCGCTCGACCGGTACGCGGGGGACGCCGTACCGGCCTTCGGCGAGCAACTGTGGATCGTGGACGCCTGCGAGACCTTCGAGGAGGACCTCGCCTTCCGGGAGCGACTGCCACCGGACGCCCTGCCGGCGGGGCGGCGCAACCTCGCCCATCGGCAGACTCTGCTGCGGGCGGCCGGGCGCGGACGGGTCGCCGCCAACGACCCCGAGCGCGGTACGGGGCTGTTCTCCGAGATCCTGCTCGGGCTGCTGGCCGAGGAGACCGCAGTCCTGCCCGCCCTGCCCGATCCGGAGGGACTGTTTCCGGCCGTAAGGGCACGTATCGCGGCCCTCAGGGAAGCGGGACGTACTCTCCAGTATCCGGAGATTCGGCTCCAGAGCCCCGAGCGCACCGAGATCGTGACGCCGGCTCGGGCGGGTGCCGGGGCGCGCCCGGCTTCACCGTTGCAGCGGGCCGTCGACGCTCTCGTCGCCTACCCGCTGATGCGGGATCCCACCGAACGGCAGGCCGTGGTAGCCACGTTGGACCCCCGTGTCACTGCTACGTTGCCTCGTCACAGCAAGGCCCGCACGGATGTCGTCGGCATCCTCAACAGGCTGGCCCGGGGCCGGCCGGAGATGCTGTGGGAGCTGTTCGACGCCGTCGTCTCGCTCGACGACGATCCGGATCTCAAGGACGAACTGGGCTCTGCCCTAAGGGAGTTCGCGGCCTCCGTCGGACGCTCGCGCGATCAGAAATGATCGGGTGGCGTGATCGTACGGTTTTCGACCCGGGCAGGAATGGCCATGATGGACATGGACACGGGCACGGGGCATCGCGTGCCACCGTGCGAGAAGGGGGAACATCTTGGACCAGCCGCCCGCTCTGTGCCACGCCGAAGCCGCCGTTCCTGAGCCGGCCACCGCCGCTGGTACCGACGTCTGGGAGTCGGATCTTGCCGACCTGGCGGAGTTGCCCGTGACCGCGGTGGACCGTCTCGCCCCTTTGCCCTCTTCGGCCCGTCTTCTGGGCGAGGTCCTGCGTGCACGCGACAGCATCAGAGGGGGCAACGAGGGGACCGCCCGGGCCGAATAACCCTCCAGTCCCCGACGGCAGGCGGCCCTGTCGGCCTCGAAGACCGCCGGGGCCCTATGCCCGCACCCCGCGACCGGAGGTCCCGCATGCCCAGCGAGCCGCGCCCCGCCCCGTTCCGCATGCCCGAGCGGATCTTCGCGGAACTGGCCGCTGGAGGCGGCTCCGTGGAGGCCGTCGCCTTCCTCGAACGGGCCGAGCGGGCGCGGCGGCTGCTGCTCCTGCGGACCCTGCTGGACCGGCTCGGCACGCTGCCTACGCCGCTGAACCCGGCCGCCGAGGCCTGGGCCGTCCTCAAGGAGGCCGCCGCGGTGGCGCCCGGGCCGGTCGACCGGCTGCTGCTCGCCCCGGCGACCGGCGGCTGGATCGCCCACCTGCTGCGCCGGCTGCACGGCACGGCGTCGGGCCCGCCGCTGTGGGCGGAGGCCGGGCACCTGTGCGCCCTGGCCCTCGCGGCATCCGTACGGGCCGGTACGCGGGCGGACCTGCGGGTGCCCCTCACCGACGGCGGCCTCCGGCTGCCGGGGCTGGGGCTGGCCCGACTCCCCGAGGCGGAACGGGGGTTGACGGTCGGCCGGGCCCGTACGAGCGAGGGCGAACTGACGTTGTCCGGACCGGGCCGGACAGGCGGCACCGTGTCGGTGACGGTCCGCCCGGCGACACAACCCTTGCCGGCACGGGCCGTGGAGGCCCCCGGCCCGGGTACCTGGCTCCCCCTGCGCACCCTCACCCACCGCGCCCCCGCCGGCCCGCTCGCCATCCCCCTCGAAGATCTCGATCCCTACCGTGACCTGGACGACCCCCTCCCGCCCGCACGGCTCGACGCCGATGAGGCCGAGGCGTGGCAGGAACTGTTCGAGGAGGCCGTCGCGCTGCTCGCCGAGCCGGGCGGCGACGGGCCCGGCCGGTTCGATCCCGGGGCGATCCGGGCCGTCGTGCCCTGGGGACGTACCGGTACGCTGCCGTCCGCCCCGCCCACGGTCCTGGTCTCCGCCTCCAGCGGAGACTCCTTCGGGGCCATGGTGATCGCCCGCCCCTCGTCGGCCCTGGCCCTCGCCGAGACGCTGGTGCACGAGTTCCAGCACAGCAAACTCGCCGCCCTCCTGCACCTCTTCCCGCTGCTCGACGACGACCGCGAGGAGCGCTACTACGCCCCCTGGCGGCCCGACCCGCGGCATCTGACCGGCCTGCTGCACGGCGCGTACGCCTTCACCGGTGTCACGGGCTTCTGGCGGGACCGCCTGGCCGTGGCGCGGGACGACCGGGCGGCCGACACGGCCGGTTACCACTTCGCGCTGCGCCGGCTGCAGAGCCGTCTCGTCGTGCGCACCCTGCTGACGGAGGCCCGTCTCACCCCGCAGGGCCGCGCCCTCGTCTCGGGCCTCGCCCGCACCCTCGACGGCTGGCTGCGCGAACCGGTCCCGTACGCCGCCCTCACCCGTGCCCGTACGGCCGCCGCGCTGCACCGCACCGAGTGGCGGCTGCGCAACGTCGATCCCGCGGTGGAGATACCGTCGGACGGCCCCCGCTTCCGCCCCGACCGCAGCTCCTGGCCCGACGTGCGCACGCACGCCTTCGCCACCCGCGTCGCCGCCCCGCGCACCGGCGACGAGCACCTGGCCGCCGGGGACGCGGCCGCCGCACTCGCCCGGTACGCCGGGCAGCTGGCCGCCGACCCCGCCGAGCCGCACGCCCTGGCCGGCTGGATCGTCGCCCGGGCCGTGCTCGAACCGGGCCGGGCCACGCGGCGCATGCTGGCCCGGCCGGAGCTGCTCCAGCCGCTGCCCAGCGGCTGACCCGCGGCGTCCCCGCCCGGGCCGATTGTCGTCAGACAGACGATTGTCGTCAGGCAGACGCAAACAAGAGTTCGCCGAAACGCGCGAGCAGCGCGTCAACAGGCGCTCCGATGGTCAGGATGGAGGCATGGCTTACCACGTCCACTCCGAGGCCGGGCGGCTGCGCCGCGTCATCCTGCACCGGCCCGATCTCGAGCTCAAAAGGCTCACCCCCAGCAACAAGACCTCGCTGCTCTTCGACGACGTGCTGTGGGTACGCAGGGCCCGCGCCGAGCACGACGGGTTCGCCGACGTGCTGCGCGACCGGGGCGTCACCGTCCACCTCTTCGGTGACCTGCTGGCCGAGGCCCTCCAGGTCCCGGCGGCCAGGGCCCTCGTCCTGGACCGGGTCTTCGACGAGAAGGAGTACGGCCCGCTGGCCACCGACCATCTGAGAGCCGCCTTCGAGAACCTGCCCGGGGCGGAGCTGGCGGAGCTCCTGGTCGGCGGCATGACCAAGCGCGAGTTCCTCGACGTGCACCCGGAGCCGACCTCGGTGCGCTTCCACGTCATGGAACTGGACGACTTCCTGCTGGACCCCCTGCCCAACCACCTCTTCACCCGCGACACCTCCGCGTGGATCTACGACGGCGTCTCCATCAACGCGATGCGCTGGCCCGCCCGGCAGCGCGAGACCGTGCACTTCGAGGCGATCTACCGGCACCACCCGCTGTTCCGCGACGAGACCTTCCACCTCTGGTCCGAGGGACAGGCCGACTACCCGTCCACCATCGAGGGCGGGGACGTGCTCGTCATCGGCAACGGGGCGGTGCTCATCGGCATGAGCGAGCGCACCACGCCCCAGGCCGTCGAGATGCTCGCGCACAAGCTGTTCGCCGCCGGTTCCGCCGAGACGATCGTGGCCCTCGACATGCCCAAGCGGCGTGCCTTCATGCACCTCGACACCGTGATGACGATGGTCGACGGCGACACCTTCACCCAGTACGCGGGGCTCGGCATGCTCCGCTCGTACACCATCGAACCGGGCGTCGGCGAGAAGGAGCTCAAGGTCACCGACCATCCGCCGGAGCACATGCACCGCGCGATCGCCGCCGCGCTCGGCCTGAACGAGATCCGGGTGCTGACCGCCACCCAGGACGTGCACGCGGCCGAACGAGAGCAGTGGGACGACGGCTGCAACGTCCTGGCCGTCGAACCCGGCGTCGTGGTCGCCTACGAGCGGAACGCCACCACCAACACCCACCTGCGCAAACAGGGCATCGAAGTGATAGAGATCCCGGGCAGCGAGCTGGGGCGGGGCAGGGGCGGGCCGCGGTGCATGAGCTGCCCGGTCGAACGGGAGGCTGTATAAGCACACCCACGCGACGTATAGGCATGCTGGGTTTCGTATAGTATTCCAGTAGTCCTGCCCGTCCCCGTACCGCCGTATCCCTGGAGCGCCCCATGGCGACAGTCCCGACCGCCCTCGCCGGCCGCCACTTCCTCAAGGAGCTGGACTTCACCGAGGAGGAGTTCCGCGGTCTGGTGGAGCTGGCCGCCGAGCTGAAGGCCGCCAAGAAGGCCGGGGTCGAGACGCAGCACCTGCGGGGCCGGAACATCGCGCTGATCTTCGAGAAGACCTCCACCCGCACCCGCTGCGCCTTCGAGGTCGCGGCCGCCGACCAGGGCGCCTCGACGACGTACCTCGACCCGTCCGGCTCGCAGATCGGCCACAAGGAGTCGGTGCGGGACACCGCGCGGGTGCTGGGGCGGATGTACGACGGGATCGAGTACCGGGGTGACAGCCAGCAGAAGGTGGAGGAGCTGGCCGCGCACGCCGGTGTGCCGGTCTACAACGGGCTCACCGACGACTGGCACCCCACCCAGATGCTCGCCGACGTGCTCACCATGACCGAGCACTGCGCCAAGCCGCTGACCCGGATCGCCTTCGCCTACCTGGGCGACGCCCGCTTCAACATGGGCAACTCCTACCTGATCACCGGCGCCCTGCTCGGCATGGACGTGCGTCTCGTCGCCCCGAAGGAGTACTGGCCGGCCGAGGAGGTCGTCGACCGGGCCCGCGCGCTCGCCGAGACCAGCGGCGCCCGCATCACCCTCACCGAGGCCGTGGACGAGGGCGTCCGGGGCGCCGACTTCGTCGCCACCGACGTCTGGGTCTCCATGGGTGAGCCGAAGGAGGTCTGGGCCGAGCGCATCACCGCCCTCGCCCCGTACGCCGTGACCATGGACGTCCTGCGTGCCACCGGCAACCCGGACGTCAAGTTCCTGCACTGCCTGCCCGCCTTCCACGACCTCGGCACCAAGGTCGGCCAGGAGATCCACGCGGCCCACGGCCTGGAGCATCTGGAGGTGTCGGACGAGGTCTTCGAGTCGGCGCACTCCGTGGTCTTCGACGAGGCGGAGAACCGTCTGCACACCATCAAGGCGGTGCTGGTCGCGACGCTCGGCTGAACCGCGTCAGGCCGACGAGCGGCGCTGGGCCGGTACCACCGGCAGCCTGAACCACACCGCCTTGCCGGACTCGGTCGGCCGGTGCCCGCACGAGGAGCTCAAGGTGCGGATCAGCAGCAGACCGCGCCCGTGCTCCTGCCAGGGGTCGGGCAGTCCGCCGGACGGGCACGTCAGATCGCCGGGCGGCTTCGGGTCGGTGTCGTGCACCTCGACCTGGCAGCCCGACGGCCTCAGCTCCACCACCAGCTCTATCGGCGTCTCGCCGGAGGTGTGCTCCACGGCGTTCGCCACCAGCTCCGCCGTGAGCAGCTCCGCGGTGTCGCGGTCGGCCCCGTGCTCCAGCTCGGCCAGCGCCGTACGGACCAGGGCACGGGCGACGGGCACCGCCGCTGCGGTGTGCGGCAGTGCGACGCGCCAGGAGGCGGGGGCTGAGGGGAGTTCGTACAAGGCGGGTCCGTTCATGGAGCAGGACGTCCTGCTTTCAACCTTATGAATGGTACGGGGCCACTCCTCTGTGGCCTCCGAGGGGCACTGCCGGGGGCCCTGCGGCCCCCTTGCCGCACGGCTTACCCAGGTGAACGGGGTGCCGCGCACGGCTGCTCCCGCCGTTACGCCGGTGTGGACGATCTGTGACGGATGTGACCGGCCCGGTGCACGCCCGGCTCCCCAGGAAGAGCTACCCGGACGGCCTATCGCGCACTCCTGACGACAGTCACGAATGAGTGATAACTTCATGGGGTAGAGCTCAGTGAGGCAGTGCCCGCCCGAGGAGGCCGCACGTCATGAGTCCCTTCACCGGCTCCGCCGCCCGCACCCCGAGCTGGGAGCACCTGCGCGTCGACCTCGCCGACGGCGTCGCCACCGTCACCCTGGCCCGCCCCGAGAAACTCAACGCGCTCACCTTCGGCGCCTACGCCGACCTGCGCGACCTGCTCGCGGAGCTGTCCCGGGAGCGGTCCGTACGGGCCCTGGTGCTGGCCGGTGAGGGCCGCGGCTTCTGCTCCGGCGGCGACGTCGACGAGATCATCGGCGCCACGCTGTCCATGGACACCGCCCAGCTCCTCGACTTCAACCGGATGACCGGCCAGGTGGTCCGCGCCGTCCGCGAGTGCCCCTTCCCCGTGATCGCGGCGGTCCAGGGCGTGGCGGCCGGCGCCGGAGCGGTCCTCGCCCTGGCCGCCGACTTCCGCGTGGCCGACCCCACGGCCCGCTTCGCCTTCCTCTTCACCCGCGTGGGCCTCTCCGGCGGCGACATGGGCGCGGCCTACCTCCTGCCCAGGATCGTGGGCCTCGGCCACGCCACCCGCCTGTTGATGCTGGGCGACCCGGTCCGGGCCCCCGAGGCTGAGCGCATCGGCCTGATCAGCGAACTGACGGAGGAGGGCCGGGCCGACGAGACAGCCCACCAACTGGCCCACCGCCTGGCACAGGGGCCGGCCCTGGCGTACGCCCAGACGAAGGCGTTGCTGACGTCAGAACTGGACATGCCCCTCGCAGCCTCGGTGGAACTCGACGCCTCCACCCAGGCCCTCCTGATGACCGGAGAGGACTACGCGGAGTTCCACGCGGCATTCACGGAGAAGCGCCCTCCCAAATGGAGCGGACGGTGACTGCAATGCCCTCAGGGGCGCGGGGCTGTGTCGATATGCGGCTCCGCCGCGGGGCGCGACCAGCCACGAACGACCCGCACCCTGAAGCCAAGCCCCATCACCCCCTGCGCGTGGCGATCATCGGCGGCGGCCCCGGCGGCCTCTACGCCGCCGCCCTCCTCAAACGCCTCGATCCCACCCGCGACATCACCGTCTGGGAACGAAACGCCCCCGACGACACCTTCGGCTTCGGAGTCGTCCTCTCCGACGAAACCCTCGGCGGCATACAACACGCCGACCCCCACGTCTACGAGGCCCTCCAAAGACACTTCGTCCGCTGGGACGACATCGACATCGTCCACCGAGGTGTACGGCACACCTCGGGCGGCCACGGATTCGCCGCACTCGGCAGAAAACGCCTCCTGGAGATCCTCCACACCCGCTGCCGCGAACTCGGCGTCGACCTCCGCTTCCGCACCGAGGCTCCGGAAGACCTCCCACGCACCCACGACCTGGTCATCGCGGCGGACGGCATCCACAGCACCACCCGCGAGGCCCACGCGGACGTCTTCCGCCCCCGCGTCACCACCCACCGCTGCCGCTACATCTGGCTCGCCGCCGACTTCCCCTTCGACTCCTTCCGCTTCGAGATCGCCGAAACCGAACACGGCGTGATGCAGCTCCACGGCTACCCCTACGCCCGCCCGTCGCCCGACCACCACCCCTCAACGGGGCCCTCCGGGCCGCAGAATCAATTCGGCGCCTCCACCGTGATCATCGAGATGCGCGAGGAGGTCTGGCACGCGGCCGGCTTCGACGAGCTCGGCGAAGCCGAGTCGGTCGAACGCTGCGCCAAGATCTTCGCCGAGGCACTCCGCGGCCGCCCCCTGAAGTCGAACAACTCCGCCTGGACGACGTTCCGCACGGTCGTCAACGACCGCTGGTCGCACGGCAACGTCGTCCTCCTCGGCGACGCCGCCCACACCGCCCACTTCTCCATCGGCTCCGGCACCAAGCTCGCCGTCGAGGACGCCCTGGCCCTCGCCGCCTGCCTGGAGGAACAGGACACCCTGGACGAGGCCCTGACCGCGTACGAGGCGGAACGGCGGCCCGTCGTCGCCTCCACACAGCGCGCGGCCCGGGCCAGCCTGGAGTGGTTCGAGAACCTCGCCCTGTACCTGGACCAGCCGCCCCGCCAGTTCGCCTTCAACCTGCTCACCCGCAGCCGCCGCGTCACCCACGACAACCTGCGGCTGCGCGATGCGCGCTTCACGGAGGCGGTGGAGCGGGAGTTCGGCTGCCCGCCCGGCACGCCCCCGATGTTCACGCCGTTCCGGCTGCGCGGCCTGACCCTGCGCAACCGGGTCGTCGTCTCGCCCATGGACATGTACTCGGCGATCGACGGCGTCCCGGGCGACTTCCACCTCGTCCATCTGGGCGCGCGGGCGATGGGCGGGGCAGGGCTGGTGATGACCGAGATGGTGTGCGTCAGCGAGCAGGGGCGGATCACGCCCGGCTGCGCCGGCCTCTACACCGGCCGGCAGGCCGAGGCCTGGCGGCGGATCACGGACTTCGTGCACGAACGGGCGCCCGGCACCGCGATCGGCGTGCAGCTCGGCCACAGCGGCCGCAAGGGCTCCACGAAGGTGATGTGGGAGGGCATGGACGAGCCGCTTCAGGAGGGCAACTGGCCGCTGGTGGCCGCCTCCGCGCTCCCGTACAAGCGGTTCAGCCAGACTCCGCGCGAGCTGTCCCGCGCCCAGCTCACCGACATCCGCGAGCAGTTCGCGGCCGCCGCCTGCCGCGCTGCCCGGGCCGGATTCGACCTGCTCGAACTGCACTGCGCGCACGGCTATCTGCTCTCCGGCTTCCTCTCCCCGCTGACCAACCACCGCACCGACGCCTACGGCGGCTCGACGGCGAAGCGGCTGCGTTTCCCGCTGGAGGTGTTCGACGCCGTACGGAACGTCTGGCCGGGGGAGCGGCCCATGACCGTCCGGATCTCCGCCACCGACTGGGCCGAGGGCGGGACCACGGCCGAGGACGCCGTCGAGATCGCCCGGGCCTTCGCCGCGCACGGCGCCGACGCGATCGACGTGTCGACGGGGCAGGTCGTAGCGGACGAGCGGCCCGAGTTCGGACGGTCGTACCAGACGCCGTTCGCGGACCGGATCCGCCACACCACCGGCATCCCGGTGATCGCGGTCGGCGCGATCTCCTCCTGGGACGACGTCAACTCCCTGATCCTGGCGGGCCGCACGGACCTGTGCGCCCTGGCCCGCCCGCACCTCTACGACCCCCACTGGACGCTGCACGCGGCGGCCGAACAGGGCTACACGGGCCCCGGCGCCGTCTGGCCGGCCCCGTACCGCGCCGGCAGCCGCCGCCCCCGGACGGGCCGCACGGACGCGCCCAAGCCGCGCCTCACTCTGGGGCGCTGAGCAGCCCCGTGAACTCGGCCCCCGCGTCCCGCAGCCGCTCGTGCAGGCCCTGGAACACCGCCGACGAGCGGACCCCCGGCCAGTCCTCGGGCAGGAGGTCGGCGGGCAGGCCCGGGTCGGTGTAGGGCAGGTGGCGCCAGGTGTCCAGGGCGAGGAGGTAGTCGCGGTAGGCCTCCTCCGGCGGGGTGTCCTCGCGCTTCTCCCAGTCGCGCAGGACGCGTTCGTGGCGGTCGAGGAACGCCTCGTGCTCCTTGGCGATGGCGGCGAGGTCCCACCAGCGGGCCACGGCCTGCGCGGTCGGGGCGAAGCCGAGGTGGTCGCCGCGGAAGAAGTCGACGTACGCGTCCAGGCGCAGCCGCTGGAGCGTGTGCCGGGTCTCCTCGTACAGCCGCGCGGGCGCGATCCACACGCCCGGCGCGGCGGTTCCGAAACCGAGGCCGGCCAGCCGGGAGCGCAGCACGTGCCGCTTCTGCCGCTCCGACTCCGGCACGGAGAACACGGCGAGCACCCAGCCCTCGTCCTCGGGCGGCGCCGTGGTGTAGATGCGCCGGTCGCCGTCGTCGAGCAACTGGCGCGCGTCCGGGGACAGTTCGTACCCGGCCGCGCCCTGGGCGGTGCGGGCCGGTACGAGCAGTCCGCGTCTCTTCAGCCGCGACACCGAGGAGCGTACGGACGGGGCGTCGACACCGACCGCGGCGAGCAGCCGGATCAGTTCGGCGACGGGCACGGGACCCGTCGCGAAGCGGCCGTACGCGCCGTAGAGCGTGACGATGAGAGACCGTGGTGCATGCTGGTCGGACACGTTGATCATCTTAGGTCGTACGGGTCACTCCCGGTCGTCTTCGGTGCCGCCGTCCGCAAGGAGCTCTCCCGTGCGCAGCCTGAACCGCTGGAGCTTGCCGGTGGCCGTGCGCGGCAGCGCGTCCAGGAAGACGATCTCGCGCGGGCACTTGTACGGTGCCAGCTCGCCCTTGACGAAGGCGCGCAGCGCCCCGGCGTCCCGGCCGGCGCCCTCCTTGAGGACCGCGAAGGCCACCACGACCTGCCCGCGGGCCTCGTCGGGCCGTCCCACGACCGCCGCCTCCACCACGTCCGGGTGCCGCAGCAGCGCGTCCTCGACCTCCGGTCCGGCGATGTTGTACCCGGCCGAGATGATCATGTCGTCGGCGCGGGCGACATACCGGAAGCAGCCGTCGGGTTCGCGGACGTAGGTGTCGCCGGTGACGTTCCAGCCGCCGCGCACATACTCCCGCTGCCGCGGGTCGGCGAGGTAGCGGCAGCCGACCGGGCCGCGCACCGCGAGCAGCCCCGGCTCCCCGTCGGGCACCGGCTCGCCGTGCTCGTCCTGCACGCGCGCGTGCCAGCCCGGCACGGGCACGCCCGTCGTGCCGGGGCGGATCCGTTCGTCGGCGGCGGAGATGAAGATGTGCAGCAGTTCGGTGGCGCCGATGCCGTTGATCAGACGCAGGCCGGTGCGTTCGTGCCAGGCCTGCCAGGTGGCCGCCGGCAGGTTCTCGCCGGCGGAGACGCAGCGGCGCAGGGACGAGACGTCGTACCCGTCGAGTTCGTCGAGCATCGCGCGGTACGCCGTGGGGGCCGTGAACAGCACGGACACCCGGTGCCGGGCGATGGCTGGCAGGAGTTGCTTCGGACCGGCCTGTTCGAGCAGCAGGGCACTCGCGCCGGCCCGCAGCGGGAAGACCACCAGCCCGCCGAGCCCGAAGGTGAAGCCGAGCGGGGGGCTGCCCGTGAACACGTCGTCGGCGCGCGGGCGCAGCACGTGCCGGGAGAAGGTGTCGGCGATGGCCAGGACGTCCCGGTGGAGGTGCATGCAGCCCTTGGGGCGGCCGGTGGTGCCGGAGGTGAAGGCGATCAGCGCGACGTCGTCGGCCGCCGTGTCGACGGGCTCGTACGGGGTGCCGGGCGCCGGGCGGTTGAGGAGGTCGTCCGGGGCGTCACCGCCGTAGGCCGTGATGCGCAGGTCCGGGATCTCGGCCTTGGCGAGGTCGTCGACGGCCCGGATGTCGCACAGCGCGTGCCGGACCCGGGCGATCTCGCACATCGTGCTCAGCTCGTGCGGGCGCTGCTGGGCGAGCACGGTGACCGCGACGGCTCCCGCCTTCAGCACCGCCAGCCAGCAGGCCGCGAGCCACGGTGTGGTGGGGCCGCGCAGCAGCACGCGGTTGCCGGGGACGACACCGAGTTCGCCGGTGAGCAGGTGCGCGATGCGGTCGACGCGGGCGCGCAGATCGCCGTACGTCCACGGCTCGCCGGTGGCGGTGAGGAACGCCGGGCGGTCGTCGGGCGGGCCGCTGAGCAGTTCGGCGGCGCAGTTGAGCCGTTCGGGGTAGCGCAGCTCCGGCAGGTCGAAACGGAGCTCTGGCCATTGGTCCGGGGGTGGCAGATGGTCACGGGCGAAAGTGTCGACGTGGGCCGTACCCCGTGGATTCATACGATTCGCCCCCTTGGCGTGGTGGGCTCGCTCCAGGAGCGTATCGTGTTGGTGACGACAGTCAACGGTCCGCGATAGCCTCGGAGTGGCCCGGCCGGGAGGCAGGGGTGGCGCAGAAGGGACCGGCGATGACCGCATTCTCGCTCGAACCGGCACAACTCGCCTGGTGCGCCGAGCTGCGCGCCCTCGCCGCGGAGCGGCTCCGCCCGCTGGCGGAGAAGGGCGAACCGGGCCGCGTCAACCGGGCCCTGGTCGCCGAACTCGGCGGCCTCGGCCTGCTCGGCCGCCTCTTCACCTCCGGCGCGCTCGACCTGTGCCTGATGCGCGAGTCCCTCGCCTACGCCTGTACGGAAGCCGAAACGGCCCTGGCTCTCCAGGGCCTGGGCGCCCACCCGGTCCACGCCCACGGCACGGAGGCCCAACGGGCGCGCTGGCTCCCCCGGGTGGCCGACGGCACGGCGATCGCGGCCTTCGCCCTGAGCGAGCCGGGGGCGGGGTCGGACGCGGCGGCGCTGGACCTGACCGCCACCCCCGACGGTCCCGCCGGCTGGCGCCTCTCCGGCGAGAAGTGCTGGATCTCCAACGCCCCCGAGGCCGACTTCTGCACCGTCTTCGCCCGGACCACCCCGGGGGCGGGCGCGCGTGGCATCACGGCGTTTCTCGTCCCGGGCGATCGGCCGGGCCTGGCCGGTGCCGGGCTCGACATGCTCTCCCCGCATCCCATCGGCACGCTCGACTTCGACGCCGTGCCGGTGACGGCCGACGACGTGCTCGGCGAGGTCGACCGGGGGTTCCGGGTCGCCATGGGAACGCTCAACCTGTTCCGGCCCAGCGTCGGCGCCTTCGCGGTGGGCATGGCACAGGCGGCCCTCGACGCGACCCTCGCCCACACCGCCGCCCGAGAGGCCTTCGGCGGCAAGCTGCGGGACCTTCAGGCCGTCTCCCACCAGGTCGCCGAGATGGCCCTGCGCACGGAGGCGGCCCGGCTGATGGTCTACGCGGCGGCGACGGCGTACGACGAGGGCGCCCCGGACGTGCCCCAGCGCGCCGCCATGGCGAAACTGCTCGCCACCGAGACCGCGCAGTACGTCGTCGACACGGCCGTCCAGCTGCACGGCGCCCGCGCGCTGCAACGCGGTCACCTGCTCGAACACCTCTACCGGGAGGTGCGCGCCCCCCGCATCTACGAGGGGGCCAGCGAGGTCCAACGCGGCATCATCGCCAAGGAGTTGTACGCAGCCCACCAGGAGGCCCGGTGACCACCGAACGCGTCGATCCGCCCGGTCTCTGCCCGCCGGCGGGTTTCTCGCACGCCGTCGTGGCCTCCGGGTCCCGGGTGGTGTTCCTGGCGGGGCAGACCGCCCTCGACGGCGACGGCAAGGTGACCGGCGCGACCCTGCCGGAACAGTTCGAGAGGGCCCTCACCAACCTGCTGACCGCCCTCGCGGCGGCCGGCGGCACACCCTCCGACCTGGCCCGCGTCACCGTCTACGCCACGGACGTCGCCGCGTACCGCGCCCACGCCCGCGAACTGGGCCGCCTCTGGCGGAAACTGGCGGGCCGCGACTACCCGGCCATGGCGGTCGTCGAAGTCGTCCGGCTGTGGGACGAGGAGGCGCTGGTGGAACTGGACGGCTTCGCGGTGCTGCCCTAGGTCCTGTCGTCAAATTCCCGTCTGCCTCGCGACGCCATGCAGGCACTCTCGCCGAACCGGGCGAAAGCCCAAGTACGTCCAGTACGAGGGCTTCCGCCCGGCACGTCGAGAGCACGCACCTGACGCCGCGAGGCCGCCCTCCGGGCGACGACGGGAATTTGACGACAGGACCTAGAGGCGGGGCGGACTCGCCACCGAAGGGGTGAGGGTCACGGGCGCCGGGCCGAAGGCCCGGTACGAGTGGAAGCCGCAATTCCACTGCTTTCGGGAGGTTCCCCCATGCGTCTACGTCCCCTTCTCGGTGCGGCGGCCGGTGCCGCGCTGCTCCTGCTCACCGGTGCCGCCGCGACACCCGCCACCGCCGCGCCCACCCCGTCCGGGGCCCTGACCGTCGACTCGGTCGGCCGGATCGCCGCCGACGGCACCGTCACCCTCTCCGGCACCTACCGCTGCCAGAGCTCCAGTGGCCCGGTCTTCGTCAGCTCCTCCGTGAGCCAGGGCTCCTCCACCACCCGCTACGGCATCGGCGGCACCAGGGCCGTGTGCGACGGCGCGAAGCACCGCTGGGTGAACACGGGCCGCCCCATGCCCGTCGCGCTCGTGCCCGGCGCGGCCCACGTCGAGGCCACCATCATGGAACTGCGCACCTTCAGCGGCCTGCCGCTGCCCTACTTCCACGCGGTGCACAGGCAGGCCATCACCCTGACCCGGGGCTGAGCGCAAGGTTCCCCTCTTCGACGGCCGCCCGGCCCCGGTGCCGGGCGGCCGCCGCGGCGTACCGGCCCTGCGCTGCGCCGGTGTGCGTTACTCCTGCGCGTGCCGGATGGCGTCCAGCACGATGTGCGCCACATGGTCGTCGGTGAGGGTGTACCGCGTCTCGCGGGCCTGACGCCGGGCGGCGACGATCCGGGACGTGCGCAGTACCCGCAGATGCTGGGAGACCAGCGGCTGGCTCACACCCAGCGCGGTCACCAGCTCATGGACGTACTTCCCGCCGCCGGACAGTTCGCGCACGATCCCCAGCCGTACGGGGGAGGCCAGCGCGCGCAGCAGCTCGCTGGCCGCCTGCAGGGTCTGATCCGGCTCGTCCGTCGGAGGGGAGGGCGTCGTTGTCATATGCACACATTAGCATATGACAACGGTTTCCAGTATGTCGGGCGGGCGTCTCAGTGGTCGTCCCAGTGCCCCTCGTGGGCGGCGTGCCGGTGGCCGTCGTGCACGTAGTCGGTGTGGTCGTCGTGCCGCACGGCCAGATGGCCGCAGTTGTCGCCGTGCTGGTGGTCGTGGTTCTGGTGCACCGCGTGGTCGCCGTTCGTGCACTCGTCGACGTGGCCCTCGTGCATCCGGTGGATGTGGCCGTCGTGGGCGTAGTCCGTGTGGTCGCCGTGCGTGAAGGCGACATGACCGCAGTCGTCGCCGTGGGCGTGCGCGTGGTTGTCGTGGGTGAGGTGTTCGGCGGTGGTCATGGGGTGGCTCCCTGCGTGTGCGCGTGCTGCCCACGACGCGTCGGCCGGGGCTGTCATGGCGACATTAACATATAGCGATTCATGCATGTATCGTCCGGGCGACCGGCGCCGCCCGCGAGCCGAGGGCTGCACAGGGGGGCGCCGGGGTCAGCGAACCGCGACGACCACGCAGCTGTCGCCGTACTGCCAGACCGGGCCCGCCGTGGCGAAGCCCGCCTGCCGCAGCAGCTCCAGATGGGCGGAGGGGGACAGTTCGGCGGGGCGGCCGGTGCCGAGAGGCGCCTCGCGGCGGCGGCGCTCGGCGAGCAGGTCCGTCAGCTCGGGGTCGTCGGCGACGGCGGCCCACCAGGAGCTCCAGTCCTCGTGCGCGAACGCCCGCTGCCGGTCGGCCCGGCACCGCCCGACATGGGTGGCGATCCCGGCCGGGCCCGTGTGGTCCTGGGGGAGATGGTCACCGTTGACGAGGACACCGCCGGGCCGCAGCAGCGCGGCGAGCTGCCGGTAGACGCGCAGCAGGGTGTCGCGGTCGAGGTAGTGCAGGGCCGTCGTGGAGACGGCCGCGTCCAGGGGCCGGTCCAGGTCCAGGGCCCAGGTCCAGCCTGGTGCGCCGATCTCGGCGTCGACGTAGCGGGCCGCGTCCGGGTGGTGCGTCCGGCCCAGCTCCAGCAGCACGGGATCGCGGTCCACGGCGACGATCTCCGCGTCCGGCAGCCGCCGGACCAGCCGGGCCGCCAGGGAGCCGGGCCCGCAGCCCAGGTCGACGACCAGGGGCCGGGAGCCCTGCCCGGCCGTCACGTGCTCGACGACGTCGGCGATCACCGTGAACCGCTCCTCGCGGTCGACCGCGTACCGCTGCTGCTGGAGCTCCCAGCGCTCCACCCATCGCTCCGCCGTTGCCAGACTCAGCCCCATCCGGTCGCGCCACCTTGCCGTCTCGCACCTGATCCTTGCCGGTCCGAGCCTACAGGTGGAAACGGTTCCCATTACGCCTAGTCGGGGAGTCGCCTACGCCTGGTCGGGGGAGTCGCCTACGCCTGGTCGGGGGAGTCGCTTACGCCTGGTCGGGGGAGTCGCTTACGCCTGGTCGGAGGAGTCACTGGAGTGAAGCGAGGACGGACAGCAACCGGTCGATCTCCTCAACGGTGTTGTACACATGCAGACTCACCCGGACCGAACGGGTCTTCTCGCCCGCGTCGCCCTGGCAGTGGTGGTCCGAGCGGACCATGAAACCGTGACTGAAGAGGATGAACCCCAGGTCGCCCGAGTCGATGGCGCGATGCCGCAGGGTGACGATGCCCTGGCGCCGCTGCACGGCCGAGTCGGCGGCCAGGCTCAGCGGGCAGCCGAGGATCTCGTAGGCGTCCAGATGGCGCAGCCCCTCGGTGAGCCGGGCCGCCAGGGCGACCGTCCACTGCTCGACGCGCTCCACACCGGCCGCGTCCAGCCAGTCCAGCGCCGCTTCCAGGGAGGCGATGCCGACCGTGTTCGGGGTGCCGCTCCACCCGCCGGGCGTGAACGCCGGGCCGCGCGCCTGCCGGGCCCACACCGCCCCGGAGCCGGGCAGGGCCAGCGCCTTGTGCCCGGAGAAGACGACGAAGTCGACGTCCAGCTCGGCCACGGACACCGGCAGATGCCCGACGCTCTGCGCCGCGTCCAGGCAGATCACCGCGTCCGGGCCGACCGCCCGGCGGATGCGCTGCACGTTCATGTCGCCGCCGTAGACGTGGTGCACATGGGTCGTGGCGACGAACCGGGTGCGCGGCCCGGCCCGTTCGGCCAGCGCGCGGTGGTCGTAGTCCCCCGAGCCGCTCTGGTACGGCATCGGCACCACCCGGACGTGCGTGCCCTCGCGGGCGAGCAGCCGCTGGGCCTCCCGCCAGGGCGCGATGTTGGCCTGGTGGTCGGCGTCCGGCACGACGATCTCGTCGCCGTCGCGCAGGAACCCCGGCAGCCAGTCGCGGGCGATCGTGCGCAGCCCCTCGGTCGTGCCGCTCGTGAAGTGGACGGCGGAGCGCTCCGGTTGCCGGTCTCCGAGGAACCGGGTGACGCGCTCGCGGGTGCGCTCGACCAGCTCCGTCGTCCGGTTGGCCCACGTGTAGGTACCGCGTGCCGCGTTGGCGTTGCTGGTGGTGAGGTACCTCTGCACGGCGTCCAGCACGGCCTGCGGCTTCTGCGCCGTCGCCGCGCTGTCCAGGTACGCCAGCTCCGGGTGCCCGGTGACGATGGGGAACTGGGCGCGCAGCGCCTGCTGCCACGAGCACAGGTCGTCGTGGATCGCGGGTGCGGTCATGGCGGTCAGTCCCGCACCAGGGGTGCGCCCGCGTCCCGCCAGGCGATGATGCCGCCGGCCAGGCTGCGGACGTCGGGATGGCCCATCCGGGTCAGCAGCGCCGCGTACCGGGCGGACTGCTCGCCCACCGGGCACGCCAGCAGCACCGGCCGGCTCCGGCTGAACGGCAGGCCGCCCTGGAGGAGTTCGGCGAACATCTCGTCGACGATGTTGACCGACCCGTCGATGTGCAGCGCCGCGTACGCGAACGGGCTGCGCAGGTCGACCACGAGCGGCCGGTCGCTGTCGATCCACCGGCGGGCCTCGGCCACCGTGACCGAGGGCGCCCCGCCGACCTCCGCCTCGGTCAGATCGGCCGGCGAGTTCTTCCGGGGCGGCCGGCCCAGCAGGTCGGGCCGCCGCTGCCGGACGTAGCTCAGATAGCTCTCCACGCGGTCGCAGACGATGAACACCGCCGTCCGGCGCTCGGTCAACTCCTCGTCCACGGCGCGCAGATGGCGGACGGCCCCGTGGTAGGCGGCGCCGCCGGTGGGTCCGCCCAGGATGCCGCAGCGACGGTTCAGGGTCAGCATCCCCTCGATCGCCTCGTCGGAGCTGACCGACTCCATCGTGTCGTACGTCTCCGGGTCGAACAGGCCGACCTCCTGCACCTCGTCGATGGTGCGGATCCCGGGGATGAAGTCGGACTTCGCCGCGACCAGCCCGACCACCCGTACCGAGGGATCCTCCTCCCGCAGCGCGCGGGCCACGCCCGTGGAGGAACCGGCCGTGCCCACACAGGCGACGAACCAGTCCGGCACCCGGCCGTCCAGGTCCTTGACGATCTCCGGGCCGGTGCCGGTGAGATGCGCCTCGGTGTTGCGCGGGTTGAAGTACTGGTCCGTGTGGAGGTAGGCGCTGCCGGAGGCGGACAGCGTGCGGTGGAAGAGGGTCAGCGGATCGTCCGTCGCGGTCGGGTCCAGACACTCGCTCTGTCCCGGCAACTCCTCGATCTGAGCGCCGAGCAGCAAAAGGAGGTCCTTGATCTCCGGCACCCGCATCCGGTTGGTGACGCTCTTGAAGCCCAGGCCGTGCATGCCCGCGAGGACGGCCAGTGCCTTCGCCGTGTTGCCGCTGGACAACTCCACGACCTGGCTGCCGTGTTCGACGGCCTCGGCCAGCAGCGGACGCGCCATGTTCCAGGCCGCCCGGTCCTTGACCGAGCCGAAGGGGTTGAGCATCTCCAGCTTGGCGTACAGGTCGATGGTGCGCAGGCCGTGCACGGCCGGGTCGATCCGCACCAGCGGGGTGTTGCCTATGGCCTCGGTGATGCTGTCGTACCTCACTGGGCTCCCCCCGAGGGCGTGATCGGCCAGAACTGGTCGTCGAGGCACCAGCGCCAGGCGTCGCCGTCCTGCCAGGCGGCGACCTTGCGGGCGGCGGGCTGGTGCTGGGCACGGGTGGCGTGGAAGTCCATGGCGTAGCCGGCGGTGTTGGCAAAGGCCAGCAGGTCGCCGGGGGCCGGACGGCGCGGCAGGAAGACCGTACGCCGGGTGATCAGATCGGTCTCCAGGCACAGGCCGCCGAAGAGGTGCACGGCGACGGGCCCCTCGCCCGGCCCGGCTCCGCTTCTGGGGATGACGACCGGGTCCACCAGCACTCCGTGGTCCTCCAGGGCGATGTCGTCCGCCTTCGCGGCCAGCCGTACGAGCAGTGCGCCGCCCGCCTCCGGGGAGCGGACCTCCAGCACCCTCGCCAGCGTCAGCCCGCACTGGTCCAGCAGCGCCCGGCCGGGTTCGCTGTGCAGGTCGTACAGGTGCTCCAGCAGCAGCGCGGCCAGCGGGCGGCCGCCCAGCGAGGCGGCGGGCTGGGCCAGCAGCTCGTCCAGATAGGCCGGGCCGGCGACGGACCGGTGGGCGGGGTAGAGGCCGAGCGCGCCGCGCAGGGTGCCGGACTCGCCGCGCAGCCCGTAGCCGTGCCCGCCCCAGGTCAGGGGCGGGCGGCGGCCCAGGACGGCGGCCGTGAGCGCACTCGTGTACGCCTCCCACTGCTCCCGATCGGCGAGGTAACTGACGCCGAACCCGCCGCCGACGTCTACGGCCCGCGGCCGCAGCCCCCGGCTCCGGCACGTCTCCAGGGCCGCCAGGGCCCCTTCGAGGGCGGTCGCCTTCTCGGCGACGCTCGTGGTGTCCAGGTGGTAGGCCACGCCCGTCAGCTCGACCGTGTCGCCGTGCCGCTCGACCGCCTCCAGCAGTGGCTTCAACTCCCGTACGGGCGTGCCGAACCGGCTGCGCCGGCTCAGCACCTTCACCCCCGACGTCTCGAACCCCGACAGCCGCGTCAGCACCCGCACCGGGGCGAGCGCGTGCTGACGCACCAGCGCGGCGAGCTGGTCCAGCTCGGAGATGCCGTCGACGGCGACCGTGACGCCCGTGAGGGCCGCGAGCCACAGGAACTCGGGGTCCTTCGGCCCCGTGGCCGTGATCCGGTCGGCGGTGAAACCGGCGCCCAGCGCATGCTGCAACTCGCCCAGCGACGCGACGTCCACGCCCGCGTCCGTGGCGGCGAGCTGGCGCAGCAGCGCGCTGGACCGGTTCGCCTTGTGGGCGTAGTAGACCTGGCCGGACAGGTGATGCCCGCGGTACACGGCGCGGAACCGCTCCAGGTTCTCGGCGATCTGGTCCGGCACCACGACGTGCAGGGGCGAGCCGAGCGCGTCGGTGAGCGAGTGCAATGTCCCGGTCGCCGCCAGGAGCGACCTGAGCCGTGGTTCCAGCCGCGGTTCGAGGTACAAGGGCCGGCCCCCCATGCGCGCTCCCTCCCCTGAAGCCGCTGCGCCCGGCATCCGGGCACGTCCGACACTCCCCGCGTTTCGCCGTATAGCCCCTATCCATTCTTCGGTCGCTTTACGCCCTGTAAGACCCGGGCCTGTCCCCGCGCCGGTGTGAAGCGGATCCGGTCGGGCCGGGCGGCGCGCGCCCGGCGCGGGGCCGCGGCATCTGTACGACGTGGTGGACCACGTCCCGCGCGAGATGCCCGGCCAACTCGCCGAGGGCCTCTGGACGTTCACGCAGGGGGACGACGTGTTCCACGGCCGTCGGGCCGGACAGCAGGGACACCCCCATGTTCTTCTTCAGCCTGTCCTGACGCCGTTCCCCGCACCCTCCCCAGCAGTCCGGGAGGGGTCCCGGCGGGGGCTCCCTACCCTGACGTCCCGCGCCGCCGCGTCGGCGGGCGGGCGTAGGGGGACCGGCGACGTCGCGGGTGGATTCACCGGTGGGGAAGGTGCGTGAGCACGTGCTCGACCGCACGCAGGACACGGCGACGGGCGTGGGCAGCGCCCTGCTCCGGCAGGGGCAGCGGATCAACTCGGCGCTCGTCGTGGACCGCCGGCTGGGCGAGGGCGCCTTCGCCGAGGTCTACCGGGTGCGGCACCACATCCTCGGCTGGCAGGCGCTCAAACTGTTCAAGCACGTGGCCTCGCTGGAGGCGACGTCCCGGATGCTCGACGAGGCCCGGATCCTGTCCACCCTCGGGCACCCCAACATCATCCGGGTGTTCGACGCCGGCACCGTGCAGACCTCCGAGGGCGTGCGCGGCTACATCACCATGGAGT
Source organism: Streptomyces africanus (assembly GCF_030816955.1). Classification (NCBI taxonomy): domain Bacteria; kingdom Bacillati; phylum Actinomycetota; class Actinomycetes; order Kitasatosporales; family Streptomycetaceae; genus Streptomyces; species Streptomyces africanus. The sequence continues at coordinate 6,804,289 of NZ_JAUSYP010000001.1, forward strand.
ACGTGGCGGGCGGCAGCCTGGAGCGGCTGATGGAGTCCCACTCGGGCGTGGTGCCGGTCGGCGAGGTGACGGCCGTGCTCCGGCAGGCCGCCGAGGGACTCGCCGTCGCCCACGAGCGGCCGCACCCCATCGTCCACCGCGACCTGTCCCTGGCCAACGTGCTCATCACCTACGACGAGACCGGACTGCGCGTGAAGGTCAGCGACTTCGGCCTGGCCAAGGAGACCGACCCGGGCACCATGGCGGCCAGCGCCCAGGGCACCGTCGCCTACATGCCGCCCGAGGTGCTGCGGCGCGGCAAGGGCTACGGGTGCCCGGGGGACGTCTGGGCGCTGGGCACCATCGTGTACTTCCTGCTCACCGGGCACTTCCCGTACGACGGCGGGGACCCGGTGCAGTCCTTCTCCCTGGAGCGGTTCACCCGGCCGTTGCAGCCGCCCCGCGCCTTCAACGACGACGTGGGCCCCGAACTGGACCGGCTGGTCACCGACATGCTGCGGATCGACCCGGCCGAGCGGCCCGCCACCGCCCGGGCCGTCGCCGACCGCGCGGCCGGTCTGCGCCCGGCACCCGGCCCCGGGGCCGCCGAGCCGCCCGAGCCGGCCGAGTCCGCCGACGCGCTGGTGAAGGAGGCCACCGCGCTCTCCCGGGTGCCCGGCAAGCTCGGCGAAGCCGCCGACCTGCTGGAGGAGACCATCAGCCGCTACCCGCTGCTGCGCGAGCGGCATCTGACACGGCTCATGACCTGGCGCCGAGGGGTGATCATGTGACCACGCCGGTGCGGGAGTTCGACCGTTTCGAGGAACTGGCGGGCACACAGCTGTACCGCAGGAACGTCTTCGCCGTGACCGGCCTGCCCACCCGCGCGAGCGGACCGGCCGTGCGGCGGCACCGGCAGAAGGCGGAGGCGCGGCTGGCCGTCGAGGACAGCTGGCCCGGAGCCCCGGACCTGGCCCCGGCCGGCGGCTACGGCAAGGACGAGGTGCGGGCCGCCTTCGAGGGCCTCCAGGACCCGCGCCGGCGCATGGTCGACGAGCTGCTGTGGCTGTGGGACACCCCGGACTCCGGCTGCGACTGCGCCCCGGACGTGCACGAACGGCACGACGCCGCCGTGCTGCTGCACGCCCGGGTGCTGGAGGCGGAGACCGGGCGGTCCCCGCTGCCCGTCGAGCAGCGGGCGTCCCTGTGGGAGGGCGCGGTGTCCGCCTGGGGCCACCTGCTGGCGGACGGGGCACTGCGGCAGCACGTCCGGCACCGGATCAGGGCGCTCGGCGACCCCCGGCTCGACGAGGACGCGGCCGACGACCTCCTGGCCGGGCTGCCGCGACTGCTCGTCTCTCCCTTCCCCCAGCTCTTCGCCGACCAGGCCGACGCGACCCGGCTGACGCCTGTCTGCTCGGCCTGGGCAGGTTTCCCGCCCTTCGCAGGCCTGTTCTCCGAGTTGTTCGAGGGCGCGGTGGAAGAGGCGTACGAGAAGATCCACGGCGACCTGCTGACGGCGGAGCGGGAGCGTGAGGCCGCCCACTACCGCGAGGCGTTCCTGCTGCTGCGCGACCAAGTGGTGCCCGCCTTCGAGGACATGGCGCCGCTCCGACCGTTCGCCTCCGACTGGCGCTACGACGAGACCGCCCACATCGTCGCCGTCGGGCTGAACAACCTCGCGGTGGAACTCCTCGGCGTGTCCGTGCACCGCCCGCCGAGCGCCTCCCGGCGCGAGGAGATGCTGTGGCTCGCGGAGAAGGCGTACGAGATCGGCCCGGACCGCGACTCGGACGGGCTGAAGGAGAACTGGGAGTTCATCTACGACCACCTCACGGGCACCGGCCGCCGCCCCGCGCGGGCCGGGCGGCCGTTCCCCTGGTTCTGGTTCCTGCTGGTGCTCGCCGTCATCGGCGGCTCGCTCTCCGCCCTGATCCGGATCTACGGCATCGTCCCCGTGCTCATCATCGGGCTCGGCGGCATCGGCGTACTCGGCTACCTCGTGCAGATCGTGGTGTCCCTCGCCGACGGCGTACGCAGCGTACGGAGGAGAAAATGAGCATCCCCTCACGCCGGACCGGCCGAGGCAGCCGGGTGCGCGCCGCCCTCGGCCAGTTGCGGCACCCGCCCGAGTTCCGCGTCCCCCCGCCGTTCCTCGACACCGGCCAGGCCGACTGGGTCGCGGACGTACTCGCTGATGTCGGGACCGCCACGGACGAGCCCGCTCCGGCCGGCGCGGACGCCGGCACGCTGCTCGCCGCCGCCACCGGCCTCTGGCGCGCCCAGCGCAAGCTGAACCAGCGCGCCGGCGAACTCTCGGCCGCGGACCTCAGGCAGGTGCGCCGCTACGTCCAGGCCGGCCGGCAGGCACTCGCCGACGGCGGACTGGAGATCCAGGAGCACGACGGCGCCCCCTTCGACCCGGGCCAGTCCCTCGAAGTCCTCGCCTTCCAGGACGAACCCGGCCTGACCCACGAGGTGGTGCTGGAGACCCTCCGGCCCAGCGTCTACTACCGCGGCGAGCGGATCCAGATGGGGCAGGTCGTCGTCGGCCGGCCCGCGCCCGGCCCCACCCACGGCATGTGAACGACCAAGGAGACGACCGCAATGCGCGAGACCATCGACTTCGGCATCGACCTCGGCACCACCAACAGCGCCATCGCGGTGGCGGACGACGACGGCGTACGCGTCATCAAGAACAACGACGGCTGGGACTGCACCCCGTCCGCCGTGTGGATGCCCAAGCCGGACGTGATCCACGTGGGCCGCCGCGCCCGCGAGCGCACCGACACCCAGCCCGACGACGCCCACGCCGAGTTCAAGCTGGAGATGGGCGTGGCCGGATACCACCGGCGGTTCGGCCGCGCCCAGGCGTCCCTCACCCCCGAGCAGCTCTCCGCCGAGGTGCTCAAGTCCCTGCGCCAGGACGCCGCACACGACACCGGCAGCCCGCCGGAGGCGGCCGTGATCACCGTGCCCGCCTCCTTCGCGCTGCACCAGAACAGCGCCACGTCCGCCGCCGCGGCCCTCGCCGGGCTCGGCGAGCACTGCCCCCTGGTCCAGGAACCGACGGCCGCCGCCATCGCGTACGGCGTGCAGGACGCCTCGGAGTCCACCCACTGGATGGTGTTCGACCTGGGCGGCGGCACCTTCGACGCGGCCGTGATGAGCAAGCGCGACGGTGAACTGCAGCTGCTCCAGCACGCAGGTGACCCGCGCCTGGGCGGCAAACTGATCGACTGGGCCATCGTGGAGGACCTGCTCGTCCCCGCCGTCCGGCGCGACCTCGGGCTGCCCGACTTCGCCCGCCGCAGCCCCCGCTGGCGGGCCGACTTCGCCAAACTCAAACTGGCCGCCGAGGACGCCAAGATCGAGCTGTCCCGGCGCGGCGCCCACGACATCGTCCTCGACCTCTCCGACGGCGAAGGCGGCACGACCCTCTTCGAGTACACCCTCACCCGCGGCGCCCTCGACGACCTCGCCCAGCCCTTCTACGCCCGCGCGATCAAGCTCTGCCGGGACGCCCTCGCGGAGAGCTCGCTGCGGCCCGACCACATCGACCGGCTGCTGCTCGTCGGCGGGGCGACCCTCGCCCCGGGGCTGCGCGACCTCCTGGCCGATCCCGTGGAAGGCCTGGGCATCCAGCTCGACCACAGCCAGGACCCGACCACCGTGGTGGCGCGCGGCGCCGCCGTCTTCGCCCGTACGGTGCGGATGCCGAGCAAGCCTCGCACGGCGGCGCCGGGCGAGTTCACCGTGGAACTCCACTACGAGCCACAGTCGCTGGAGACCACCGGCATCCCCGTCTCCGGCCGGATCAGGGGCGGCACGGCCGTGCCCGACTGGACCCGCTACACCGTCACCCTCACCAACCCCGATGGCCACCCGCCCTTCCGGGGACCGCAGACCACCCTCACCCCCGACGGCGCCTTCTACACCGAGGTGACCATCGACTCCGGCACCCGGTCCCGGTTCACCGTGGAACTCTCCGACGGCACCGGCACCCGGCAGCGGCTCGCCCCGGACACCCTGTCGATCACGCATGCCCAGGTGCTGCCCGGCGACGCCGTGCTCACCAGCACGCTCGGCATCGGAAAGGCCGACGGCTCCTTCGCGCCGATGCTGCGCAAGGGCACCGCCCTGCCGACCTCGATCACGAAGACGTTCGAGACGTCCATCCCGCTGCGCCGCTCCCAGCCGGACGCCGTCATCCGCATCCCGCTGCTGGAGGGCGAACGCCGGCGCGCCGACCGCAACACCCGGGTCGGGCTGCTGGAGATCCGGCCCCGGGACGTCCGCTTCGACCTGCCCGCGCAGACGCCCGTCGAGGTGACCTTCGAGATCAACGCGACGAACCGGGAAGTCACCGTCACCGCCGACATCCCCGTCGCCGACGCCCAGTTCGAGGCGACCATCGACCGCTCCCAGCTGGTGGCGCCCACGCACGACGAATTGGTCGACCGGCTGCACGACCTGGAGCAGCGCACGCACGCCCTGCGGGAACGCGCCGAGGAGGTGCACTCCGAGCAGGCCCTCACCCGGCTCGACGGCCTGTCCGACGAGAAGGCCTTCGTCCACCTGCGCAAGGAGGTCGACGCGGCGGCCGTCGACACGGGGGCGGCCGGGACGAGCGACCGGCGCATCCGCGACCTGGAGGCCCAGCTCGACGACGTCGAGGAGGCCATCGACATCCCCGGCCTCCAGCACGAACTGTGGGACCTCCTCAACAACTGCGAGGACCTCATCGAACAGACCGGCGGCGGGCCGGCCGAACGCCGCGAACTGGAGAATCTCCGCACCCGCGCGACCAGCGCCGGCGAGGACGGCAGCCCGGCCGGACTGCGCCGGCTCGCCGACCGGGTGCGCGACTTCCAGGTCGACCTCCTGCGCCGCAGCGACCAGTGGGACTTCCTCGTCTTCCACTCCCTCGTCGAACTCCGCGACGAAATGACCTCCCGCGCGCAGGCGGACGCCGCGATCGCCGACGGCCGCCGAGCCGTCGCCGCGGGCGACCGCACGGCCCTGTCCGCCGTCAACCAGCGCCTGCGCCGCCTGCTGCCTCCGGGGGTCTCGGAGGAGCGGCGGATCGGCGGGGTGCAGGAGAGCCGGTGAGCCACATGAGCGACCAGGCCGGCGCGGAGGGCTCCGCCGCGCCCGACGTCGTCCTGCTCGTGTCGCGGGCCCGGGGACTCGCCCGGGCGGGCGAACTGGAGGGCGCCCTACGTCTGTTGCGGGAGGCCGAGGCCACCGAACTCGGCGGCCATCGGGACGTGCTCGACCTGCGGGCGCGGGTGCACGCACAGCGCGGGGAGACGGCCGAGGCGGCGGAGTGCTGGCGACGGGTCCTGGCCCGGCACCCGGACGACCCGGCGGCCGGAGCGGGACTCACCCGGCTCGGCCGCACGGGGCCGGTGGCGGCGCTCGGCCGGCACCGCGCCCGTACGGCCCTGGTCGCGGCGGCGTGCGTGACCGCCGTCGTGGCCGGCGTGCTCACCGCCCTGGACGGTCCACGCCCGGCCCGGGCCGGCACCGACCGGGCGGCGGGCGGCCGGCAGAGCCCCGGTGCGAGCGCCAGGGCGGGTGGCGGGCAGGACGAGGACCAGGCCGACGCCCGTCGGGCCGCCGCGCTCGCCGATGACCTGCGCGCACCCGGTCTGCGCGTCACCGCACACGGCGAGTCCGTCGAAGTCGTCTTCACCCAGGGGCTGTTCTCCGAAGGCGCCCAGCTCACCCCGGCGGGAGCCCGTCACCTGGCCCTGCTCGGTGAACGGCTGGCCGGGCGGCACCTGTCCGTCACCGTGCACGGCCACGCGGCCACCGTCCCCGGCGCCCCGCGCAGCGGCGGTTCCGTCGTCGCGCTGTGGCGCGCCCTGGTCGCCGCCCGCGAACTCGGCGCCGCGAGCGGCCAACCCCTCACGGCGTTCACCACGGACAGCGCGGATCAGCGCGACGCCCCCTACCCGGACCCGGCACGCAACCGCACGGTCACCCTCGTGATCGCACCCGAGAGAGGGCTCTAGCCGGAGACCACCACGACCAGCCCGATGATCAGCAGCACCACCACCGACGTCCACACCTTCGCGGCGATGGGGGAGGTCCCGTAGTAGATCTCCTCCAGGTGTGTCCGCACGCTCTTGCCCGGCGGACGCGGGCCGTACGAGGTCCCGTACGGCAGCCCCGAGCCCCGCATCCGGTCGAGCAGCAGCCGGTTGGTGCCGATGCGCACCCGTGTCTCCCGGGCCGTGCAGAACTCCTCGGCACGCTCCAGCAGCCGGAGACCGCGGTCACCGTCCCCGGGCGCCAGGGCGATCGCACAGTTGTTGAACAGGACCGCTGCGGAGTCGCTGAGCCGGTCAACGGCCTCCGGGACGCCGGGGAGCCCGGCGAAGGCGCCCCGGCTCAGGCCGCGCAACTCGTACAGCAGCGGCGCGGTGGCCTCCAGCGTGCCGGCCGATCGTACGGCGGGCCGCGCAGGTGCTCGCCCCGGTCACCCGGAAGGCGTTGCGGCGGTAGAGGTCCGGGCCGCTCAGCTCCCGCAGCCGCTCCCGGACGACGGGCGCGTCACCGCCCATGGCTAGGGCTGCCCCGCGGGCGACCCGTCCTGCAGGCCGGGGGTGTCGGGGCCGTCGGGGGTGTCCATCAGGTTGAGGTCCGGCGGCACCAGTGTCGTCGACTCGACCAGGCCCTTGAGCAGGTTGTGCAGCAGCGTGTTGTCGTAGGGCCGCCGCTCCTCCGTCTTGTCGTGCACCAGCGGGTACTTGAAGCCGGTGCCGTGCAGGCGGTGGCGTACCACCTCGATGCGGTGCTCGATCCTGCGTTCCGTCCAGTTGCCGTCCGGACGCAGATGGACCAGCTGCCGGGCGGCCATGGAGTACGTCAGGGGGCGCGGGTCCTCCTCGTACAGCAGGTACCGCTGGCCGAGGACGACCAGCAGCAGCCGTTCGTCGTCGTCGAGCGCCCAGGTCTCCGGCCGTAGCGTCGCGGCCCGGCGGCGCGACACCGGCCCCCGGTCGTCGTGATCGGCCACGTACAGCTCGATCAGGTGCTCGCGGTAGCCGGAGCCCTTCACGAACAGCGGGGTGTAACCGGTGGCGAGGGGGACCGGCTCGGTGGTGGTGTGCATCATCCGGCCGCGCGGCAGCCGCACCAGCTGCCGCCCGGTGTTGCGCAGCCACCACTGCCCCCGCAGGTACGTCAGTTCCCCGTGCCGGCGGCTCACCCGCAGGTCGTCCACGCCGACCTCCAGGTCCACGTCCGGCCGCTCGCCCCGCCCGAACCGGACGGTCAGTCCCGGACGCGGCGGGGCACACAGGTCGCCGGTGACCGTGCGCGCGTGCAGGGTTCCGGGCGCGGTGGGCGCGACACCGCGTGCGAGGCTGGCGGAGAAGGTCATCGCTGGTCTCCTCGGTGCGTGGGCGTGCAACTTGTCCTGCGACTCGTCCTGCGACTCGTACGGAATCGGCACGATGCGGCCCCGGCGCGGGCGGGCCCCGCCGGACGTACCTGTCAGCGTGGCCCGACCCGCTCGGGACCCCTCCCCGTGGCTTCGGGACTCAGGGCGTTCGCAGCTTCGCGGCCGCGGGGGCGGCGAGCTCCGTGGCCAGATGGCACAGTTCGCCGCTGGGCCGCTGCCCGCCGACGTGCAGCCGCAGCATCTCGACGGCCGTCTCGGCGTCCCGGCCCCCGTACTCGCGGTACGGGACGAACACCGTGCAGGTGCCCTCGCCGTTGCCCTCCGGTTCGACGACGGCGTCGTAGCCGCTGAGCCGGACGATGCGGCCGTCCCGCGCGGACTTGGGTTCGTCGCGGAAGAAGGCGATCTCCGCCTCCAGGTCGTCGACGTCGCTGAACCACTCGCAGTCCCAGTCCGCGACACCGGCCTCCGGCACGTCTGACCTGATGCCGGGGACGACGGACAGCGCCTCGGCGTCGAGCAGAGCGCAGGCGCTCCTCCAGGCCAGCGAGGCGGCCGGGTAGGGCGAGGAACGGCGGGGGAGCGGGCCGCGGTTCAGGACCTCGGCCGCGCTGCGGGCGGCGGTGTCGGCGACCGCGCACAGCGCCGCGGCAGCGCCCGCCACCGTGCCGTGCCCCACGTCGACACGGACCCCTACGAACATGTCACCGCCGGTGCTGCGGGGGCTGTCGCTGCCGCCGGCCGCGTCGTCCCGGGACAGCAGCAGCCCGCACTCGCCCTCCTTCGGCGGCGCCTCCCGTACGGCGATGCCCCCGATGGTCCTGACGGGGTCCGACGCCTCGGGCGGCGAGCCCCGGCGCAACTGGACCGACACGTCGATACGGGATTTGTCGTCCGGGTGGACGAGCACGTCGCAGCGGTCGAAGTTGCCGTAGTCGACGTCGACTTCGCTCTCCCCGAACCGGTCGAGCGCGTCGGCGTCGGCCAGGGCGCACACGTCGGCGGTGCGCGGATCACCGATCAGGGCCCGCGTCCCGCCGTTCGAGGGGTCCTTCGGCAGCTGTCTCCCGGCGGACCCACGGGTGCCGTTCCCGCCGTCGCCCGCCTTGTCGCCGTCCCCGGGAAGGGCGACGAGACTCAGGACGATCGCGGCGCCGACGCCGAGGGCCGCCGCGATGAGGGCCCGGCGCCGCCGCCGCGGGCGCCCGCCGCCGGGCGGGGCGGGCGCGCCGTCCGGGTCCGGCGCCCGGTGTTCCGCCACGGCCGCCAGCAGCCGCCCGGCCTCGGCCGCATCCGGGCGCTGCCGCGGGTCGCGCCGCAGCATGGCGCCGAGCACGGGGTGGAGGGGGCCCAGCGCATCGGCGTCCATCTCGACGACGCCCTGCTCGGCCTTCCAGTACGTCAGACGGTCCTGGTCCTCCCCGGCGGCCCCCGCCCCGTCACCGTCCGCCGAGGGCTCGCCGCCGCGCGGCGGGGAACCGGTGACCAGGGCGTGGAGGGTGGCGGCCAGGCAGAACACGTCGGAGGCCGGCCGGGGGACGTTTCCCCGGGCCAGCTCGGGGGCGGCGTAGTCCGGGGTGAAGCTGTACGGCCCGTTGGCCGTGATGGTCTCGCTGCCGCCGGCCCGATAGGCGGCACCGAAGTCCATCAGCTTCGCGGCCCCGCGCCGGGTGAGGCCGACGTTGGCGGGCTTGACGTCGCAGTGGACGATGCCCGCCTCGTGCAACGCGGCGAGCGCGTCGGCGAGCTGGGCACCGATCCGCGCCACGCGCCCGGGGCTCATGGGCGGCTGCCGGTCGAGGCCGCCGCCGGGCACGTACTCCATGACGAACCAGTACGTCTCGCCGCCCCCGCCGGTGTCCCCGCCCGTGTCTCCCTCCGACAGCACCGTGACGACGTCGAACAGCGTCACGACATGGGGGTGATCGCGGAACTTGGCCAGGGCGCGCGGCTCGCCCAGCAGCCGCCGCACCGCGGTGTCGCGGTCGCCCTCGACCCGCTCCGGCTTCAGCGCGACGTCCTGGCCCACCACCGTGTCGTGGGCCAGCCACACGTCGCCGCCGCGCCCTGCGCCGATGACCTCCTTGAGGACATAGCGGCCGGCGAACTCGTCTCCGGGACGCACGTCGTTCTCCCCCTCGCATCGGCCCAGACCGCGCGCCGCCACCCATGCGCGCGTAGAGCGAATCTACTGCGTACAGGGGACGTTACTCACAGTATCCCCAGAGCCTCCATCAGCCGCACGCACGCGCGACTCCCTCCCGGGCCACGTCCCCGACTGCCTGTGGCGGGCCGGTGACATTCGGAACGATCCTGTAGCAGGTGGGCAGGGCAACGTATGAGGGGGGTGACGGGTCGTAGTGGGTGCAAGGGCTGAAGCCCGCGCATTCACACGAAGACCCATGGGGGAAACATGCAGGTCCGTAACCGAGGCATCCGTACCACCGTGGCGGCGCTGGCCGCGCTGTCGGCCGTGGCCGGTGTCACCGCGGCAGCCCTCCCGGCCGCTGCCGCCACCGCACCGGCTTCCGGCACACCCCGGTTCCTGGAGCCGGCCGAACTGCCGCCGCACCCGACCTCGCCCTGGTACGCCGGTCCGGTCACCGCCGGTCAGCCGGACCCGCTGCCGGCCTGCGTGGGCGATGCCCTGCCGTCCATCGCCTCCCACCGCTCGTACTGGACCGAGTACGACACCAACGCGCAGCAGATCACGGTCGTGGAGCGCAGTGAACAGCGGGCCAAGGACTTCGCGGCGCTGCTGCGCAAGGACCTCGCCGGCTGCGCGAAGAAGCTGATGCAGCAGGACCCCGACATCACGGCGACGCAGAAGAACTACGGCCGGCTGGACGTCGAGGAGGGCGCCCATGTCTACGGCCTCCACACCGCATCGGCGTGGGGTTCCTCCGACATCAACCTGTTCTCGGTCGGCCGCGACGGCACGACCGTGACGGTCGTCCGGTGGGGCCAGATGGGCACCTTCCAGCACGCCCAGGTGTCCGACTTCAAGGCCACCACCGTCACGGCGGTCAACAAGCTGTACTGACGGTACTGACGGGCTCAGTCGCGACCGTCGTACACGAGAAGCCCGTCGTCGCGCAGTCGTGCGCCGGGCGTCGGCGCATGGGCGCTGAGGCGCCCGTCGTGCATGAGGTGGTGGACCGGGACGCCGCGGGCGAGTACCGCGAAGTCGGCGATCAGCCGGCGGTGGCAGCGCCACCAGACCGCCTCGCTGCACATCACGGCGGTGCGGACGTCCGCGGCTTCCCGCAGCACCCGGTCCATCGCGGTGACGAACTCGGGGGCGCGGGTGTGGGCGGCGTAGCCGCGGAAGGAGGCGTTGCGCCAGACGATGTCCGGGCTGTCCACGGGAGGGGTGCGGAACCCGCCGAGGGCGGGTTCCCACCGGTAGGCGATGCCGCGGCCCGGCATCCACTCGGCGAGCCGCCGCCGCGACAGATCGGGGTCGCGGCGGCTGCCGGGAGCGGTCCGCACGTCCACGACGGCCGTCACGCCGGCGTGACGCAGCAGATCGGCGATCCGGTCCCGGTCGGCGGTGCTGTGCCCGAAGGTCAGCAGAGGCACGTCCACAGCGCCGGACTTCCCGGTTCTCACGGATCCACACGTGCCCCCGGCGGGCATCCCGTGACGGTATGGTCGCGCGGCGCGAAAAACGCCACTCCCGCAGCGACGGTTACGTCAAGAAGACCGAGGCCGAGCCCGCCCGTCAGGAGCTGTGAGGACACGCGCGCCGACGGCCAGCCACGCCACCGCGGCGATGCACACGAGCGGGCGCTCCATGGCCGTCAGGGCGGTCGTTCCTCGGTCGGTGGCGAGTTGGGCGGTGGCTGTGGTGTACATGCCCAGAGGGAAGACGATGCACCAGAGGGTGAGGTCGTGGGGGAGGGGAACGCGGTGGTACAGGTGGCGCCACACGCCTGCGGCCAGCAGCGGGACGATCAGCACCGTGGCCCAGGCCCACAGGACGGTGACCGCGGTGTCGAGGGGGACTCGGACCGGGCGAGGTAAGAGCCCTTCAGATGTGGCCAGTTGGGCGCCCGCGAGGGTGCTGATGGCGGCGGCACCCATGGTGATCCAGTAGGGGGGCGCCAGGTGCGTCGCCTCGGGCGGATCGCGCAGCAGCCGAAGGACGACCGAGGCGAGGGTGACCGCGTACATGAGGACCGCGGTCGCCCAGAGCGCGAGTGTGGCCGTGATGACGGCACGACCGGGGTGGAGGCCGACGACGGTGAGGACGAGGGCCTGCAGGCCGACGGTGGCCAGGAACCAGGTGCCGTCGGCGTACCGCAGCATGGTGCGTCCGGCCGAGCGCGCGAGGGCGACGGCCGCGGTGGCCAAGGCCGTCCACACGACGGCCGCGACGGAGAGCAGGGCGTAGGCGGCGCCTCGTGTGAGGCCGTGGGCGAGGCGGGTGGCGAGGACCCCGCTGGCGGCGACGAACGTGAAATGGCCGAAGAGACGGGCGGGGTCGCGCAGTTCCGCCCTGAGGGCGTCCCGGTGGCGGAGGGCCTTGAGGACGATGGCGGCCAGGAGGGTCACGTAGGCGGCCACCGCGAGGCCGAGCAGCAGGGCGGACGGCGTACGGGCGCCGGACTGCGCCAGGGCACGGGAGACGGCGCCCGTGGCCATCACGGGCGCGAAGCAGGCCGGGGGAAGCCGTCGGCACCGGTCGAGGAGCGCCGGCCGCGTCACCGGCGTGCGGCGGCGGGCGGTGCCGGCTGCTGACCCGGCCGATGCGCGGTCGGGGCGCGTCGCGTGCCGCGGGAGCGGTAGACGACATAGGGGCGGGCCAGGTAGCCGAGGGGTGCGGTGAAGGCGTGGACGAGGCGGCTGAAGGGCCACAGCGCGAACAGGGTCATGGCGAGCAGGGCGTGGACCTGGTAAGCGAGCGGTGCGTGGGCCATTGCGGGCACGTTCGGGTCGAGGGTGAACAGGGAGCGGAACCACAGCGAGACGCCGAGCCGGTAGTCGTAGGGGTGCGGTTGGAGGGTGGTGGCCGTGGCGGTGAGCCCCGCCAGCAGGACGCAGACCAGGACCGGGTAGACGGCGCGGTCGCTGCGGCTGGTCGCGGCCCGGACGGCGGGCACGCGCAGCCGCCGGTGGAGCAGGATCGCCAGGCCGGCGAGGGTGGCGAGGCCCGCGGTGCCGCCGACGATCAGGGCGTTGGCGTGGTACAGCCACTCGTGCACGTGGACGCGTTCGGTGAACGACTCGGGTACGAGCAGGCCGATGACGTGCCCGGCCGCCACGAACAGCAGCCCGTAGTGGAACAGCGGGCCGCCGATGCTCAGCAGGCGGTGTTCGTGCAGCTGACTGGAGCGGGTGGTGAAGCCGAACCGGTCGTAGCGGTAGCGCCAGGCGGTGCCGGCGACCAGGACGGTGAGAACGAGATAGGGCAGTACGCCCCACAGGGCGATGTGCAGACGGGTCACCGGGAGATCTCCTCCACGTGCGGGATCGTCGGGCGCCCGGGGAAGGGCGGCAGGCCGACGGACTCGGTGGGCGGCCCGGAACGGGCCAGGCGCAGGGCGGCGGCGCGATCGGCGGGGGAAGGGCCGGGCAGGGTGCCACAGACCGCTTCCAGGACGTCGGCGTAGGGGCTGCGGTGCTCCTGCAGCGCGAGGCGAAGGAGTTCCAGAGCCGCGCGGTGATCCCGCAGGGCCCTGCGGCCGGGTTCGGGGCAGCGGGCGGCGAACTCCAGGGCGAGCGGCAGGAAGTCGGGCAGTTCGTCGGCGGGCGGCTGCCAGCCGTGCGCGCGGTACAGCTCGCGCCAGTTCAGCAGGGACTGACCGCGGCGGCGGGTGTCACCGTCCGTGTAGTAGGTCAGGTGCAGGGTGCGCCGCCGGCTGCGGTCGAACGTCGTCACGTAGCGGGCCGACAGCTCCAGGGCGGATACGCCCGTGACGGCCGCGCAGAACCGGGCCAGCGGCTCGGCCTGCGCGCGGGGCACGCCGCCCAGGGCATCGGTGACCAGCTGCAGACGGCGGGTCCAGTCCCGGTCGGGGTGGAGCAGGAGCAGCGAGGCCGCCTGGTGGATCAGTGCCGTGCTCACGCCCGCCTCCCCTCGCCGCGCGGGAAGAGGCCGTCGGGACGCCCGCGCCCGTTCCAGTTCAGAAGGTTGACGCGGCCGCGCAGCGACGCCTGCGCGCGCTCCGGCTCGGGGGCCGGCGTGGCGTGAAAGGTGTCCGGGGCGTACATGCCCGGGCCGCCGGGGCCGTCGAGACCGCAGCCGCCCAGCTCGTCCTGGGGAGTGCCGGCGGTGTAGCTGGTGGGGATCACGTAGCGCTCGTCGTACTTGGCGAGGGCGAGCAGCCGGTACATGGCCTCGATGTCCTCGGTGTCCATGCCGACGGCGCCGGCGATGGCCGGGTCCTGCCCCTCGCCGAGGTTGACGCGTCGCATGTGGGAGCGCATCGCGGCGAGCCGGCACAGCGCCGCCTCCACGGGGGCCACGTCGCCCGCGGTGAAGAGCCCGGCGAGGTATTCCAGGGGGATGCGCAGGGAGTCGATCGCCGCGAACAGTTTCGCGGGATCCTCCCCGTCGTGACCGGTGGCGGTGAGGGACTCCACGACCGGCGACAGGGGCGGGACGTACCAGACCATGGGCATCGTGCGGTACTCGGGATGCAGGGGCAGCGCGACCTTGTAACGGCTGATGAGGGCGTGGACGGGTGAGCGCCGGGCCGCGGTGACCCAGTCGTGCGGGATGCCGGCGTCCTCGGCGGCCTGCCGCACCGCGGGGTCGCCGGGGTCGAGGAAGCACCGCAACTGCGCCTCGTAAAGGTCCTGTTCATCGGCGGTGGCGGCGGCCTCGCCCACCTTGTCGGCGTCGTAGAGGATGACGCCTAGGTAGCGCAGGCGGCCCACGCAGGTCTCGGAGCAGACGGTGGGCTGCCCGGCCTCGATGCGCGGGTAGCACAGCGTGCACTTCTCGGCCTTGCCGGTGGCGTGGTTGAAGTACACCTTCTTGTACGGGCATCCGGTCACGCACATGCGCCAGCCGCGGCAGCGGTCCTGGTCGACGAGGACGATGCCGTCCTCGATCCGCTTGTAGAGCGCCCCGGAGGGACACACCGCGACGCACGAGGGGTTGAGGCAGTGCTCGCAGATGCGCGGGAGGTAGAACATGAACGCCTGCTCGTACTCCAGCCGCACCCGCTCGTTCATCTGTTTCAGGACCGGGTCGCCCGCGATGTGCTCGGGTCCGCCGCCCAGGTCGTCGTCCCAGTTGGGGCCCCAGGTCACGCGGGTGGGCGTGCCGTCGATCAGGGAGCGGGGCGGGGCGGTGGGGACGTCGTCGCCGAGCGGCGCGCTGATCAGGTTGTCGTAGTCGTAGGTCCACGGCTCGTAGTAGTCGTCGAGCGAGGGCAGGTCGGGGTTGGCGAACAGACGGGCCAGGCGCCGGGCCCGGCCGCCGCTGCGCGGCACCAGGCGGCCGCGTGTGAGCCGCCAGCCGCCCTGCCACCTCTCCTGGTCCTCGTAGCCTCGGGGATAGCCCTGGCCGGGGCGCGTCTCGACGTTGTTGAACCACACGTACTCGGTGCCCGACCGGTTGGTCCAGGTCTGCTTGCAGGTGACCGAGCAGGTGTGGCAGCCGATGCACTTGTCGAGGTTCATCACCATCGCCACTTGGGCCATGATCCTCATCAGTAGTCGACCTCCTGGGAGCGGCGGCGGATGACGGTGACGGCGTCGCGCTGGTTGCCGGTGGGGCCGTAGTAGTTGGGGGCGAAGGACAACTGCGCGTGGCCGCCGATGAGATGGGTCGGCTTGATCAGGAGCCGGGTGAGGGCGTTGTGGACGCCGCCGCGCCGGCCGGTGGCCTCGGACTTGGGGACGTTCACGAGGCGTTCCTGGACGTGGTACATGAACACGGTGCCGGGCGGCATGCGGTGGGAGACGACCGCGCGGGCCACGACGACGCCGTTGCGGTTGACCGCCTCGATCCAGTCGTTGTCGGCCACGCCGATCGCGGCCGCGTCCTCCACACCGATCCAGATGACCGGGCCGCCGCGGGCCAGGGTCTGCATCAGCAGGTTCTCCTGGTACTCGGAGTGGATCGACCATTTCGAGTGGGGGGTCAGATAGCGCACGGTCACCGAACGCCCTTCGCCGCCGCCGGTGACGCGCGGGTGCTCACCGAGGACGTCCAGGTCCAGTGGTGGCCGGTAGACCGGGAGTTGTTCGCCGTACTCGGCGATCCACGGATGGTCGAGGTAGAAGTGCTGGCGTCCGGTGAGCGTGTGCCAGGGCTTGAAATGCTCGGTGTTGATCGTGAACGGTGAATAGCGGCGGTCCGGGGCCTCCTTCCCCGACCACTCGAAGCTCGCCCCGACCTGCACCGGACGGGCCTGCGTGTCGGAGAACACCACGCGCCGCTCGGCCACCGACGACGCCAGCTCGGCGAGGCCGGTGTCGGCGCCGCAGCGCTCGGCGAGCCGCTCGAAACCCTCGGCGGCCAGCCTGCCGTTGGTCGTGCCCGACAGGGCCAGGATCGCCTCGCACAGCTTGACGTCCGTGTCGAGCAGGGGCCGTCCGAGCGCCGGGCCGCGGTCCGCCGTACCGCACCGCGCGGCGAGCCAGCCGGCTTCCTGCACGGGCTGAACGGTCACGCCCTTCACCGTCATGCCCTGTTCCTCGGCGAGCGGGCCCAGTGCGGCGATTTTGTCGCCGATCGCGGTGTAGTCCCGTTCGACGACGGTGAACTGAGGGCCGGTGGGCCCGTCGGGCGGGGCCTCTCCGGGGGTGTCGTGCTGCAGGGCGGTGGCTACCAGGTCGTGGGCCACGTCCAGGCGTCCCGCGGCCAGCCGGCTGACCTCGGCGGCGAGGCCGTGGAAGATCTCGAAGTCCGTGCGCGCCTGCCACGGAGGGCTGATCGCCGGGGAGAAGGCGTGCACGTAGGGGTGCATGTCCGTGCTGGACAGGTCGTGCTTCTCGTACCACGTGGCCGCGGGCAGCACCAGGTCGGCGAAGAGCGTCGTGGACGTCATGCGGAAGTCCAGCGCCAGCAGCAGGTCGAGCTTGCCGCGCGGGGCCTCGTCCCGCCAGGTCACGTCCCGGGGCCTGCACCCGGGCGGGGCCTGTTCGGCGGTGGCGTTGTCGGACGCGCCCAGCAGGTGCCGCAGGAAGAACTCGTTGCCCTTGGCCGAGGAACCGATCAGGTTGGCCCGCCACACGGTGAGCACCCGCGGCCAGTTGACCGGGTCGTCGGGGTCCTCACAGGCGTAGGAGAGCCGGCCGGCGTCCCGCTCGCGGGCCACCCACTGCGCCGGGTCGACGCCCTCCTCATGGACGCGGCGCCCGAGCTCCAGGGGATTGGCGCCGAAGGTGGGACAGGACGGCATCCACCCCTGCCGGGCGGACCGCGCCACGAGGTCGGCCGTGTGCAGGCCGGTGAGGGCACCGGGTGCGGTCGGCGAGGTCAGCGCGTCGGCGGTGAACCTCTCGTAGCGCCACTGGTCCGTGTGCAGATACCAGTACGGCGTGCCCGCCATCTGGCGCGAGGGGCGCACCCAGTCGGAAGCCGTGGCCACCTGCTGCCAGCCCGCGTACGGCCGCACCTTCTCCTGGCCCACGTAGTGCGCCCAGCCGCCGCCGTTGACGCCCTGGCAGCCGGTGAGCAGCAGCAGCGACAGGAAGGACCGGTAGATCGTGTCGGAGTGGAACCAGTGGTTGGTGCCGGCCCCCATCACGATCATGCAGCGGCCCTTCGTCTGCTCCGCGGTCCGCGCGAACTCCCGCGCGGCCCGCACCACCGCCTTCGCGGGCACCGAGGTGATCGCCTCCTGCCAGGCGGGGGTGCCGGGCGTTGCCGCGTCCTCGTACGGCACGGGCCGGCCGTCGCGGCCCACGCCGTACTGGGCCAGCATCAGGTCGAAGACGGTCGTGACCAGGCGGTCGTCCAGCCGCAGCGCCGGAACCGTACGCCGTACCGTCGCTCCGTGCTCGTCGAAGCGGGGCAGCTCGACGTCGGCCGGCACCGCGCCGGGGCGGCCGTGGAAGCTCAGCAGCGGCTCGGTGTCGCCGAGATCCAGGTTCCAGCGGCCCTCGCTCGACTTGCCCCAGCGGTCGCCCAGGGTGCCGTTCGGAACGACCGGCCGGTCGGACACCGTGTCGTAGAGCACCGGCATCCAGCGCCGCGCCGCCGCCTCGGCGTCCCTGGCCAGATCCAGGTCCCGGGCCGTCACGAACGCCCCGGGTGTGTGCGTGTGCGTCCCCCGCTCGTCCAGGGCGACGAGGAACGGCAGGTCGGTGAACCGCTTGACGTAGTCGGTGAAGTACGGCACCTGCCGCTCGACGAAGCACTCGCGCAGGATGACGTGCCCCATGGCCATGGCGAGCGCCCCGTCGGTGCCCGGGTGGGGGTGCAGCCACTCGTCGGCGAACTTCGTGGCATCCGCGTAGTCCGGGGAGACCACCACGACCTTCTGGCCGCGGTAGCGGGCCTCGGCCATCCAGTGCGCGTCCGGGGTACGGGTGACCGGGACGTTGGAGCCCCACAGCATCAGATACGCCGCGTCCCACCAGTCACCCGACTCGGGCACGTCGGTCTGGTCGCCGAACACCTGGGGCGAGGCGATCGGCAGATCCGCGTACCAGTCGTAGAACGACAGCATCGGCGCGCCGATCAACGCGTGGAAGCGGGCACCGACCGCGTGCGAGGCCATCGACATCGCCGGGATCGGGGAGAAGCCGGCGATCCGGTCCGGACCGTACTCCCGCAGCGTGTGCACGTGTGCGGCGGCGGCGATCTCCAGCGCCTCGTCCCAGCCGATGCGCACCAGGCCGCCCTTGCCGCGTGCGGACTGGTAGCGGCGCCGCTTGTCCGGATCGCCGGTGATCTCCGCCCAGGCCGCGACCGGATCTCCGTCCGCACGGCGCTTGGCCTCGCGGAACATCTCCACCAGCACACCGCGTGCGTGCGGGTAGCGCACCCGTGTGGGCGAGTACGTGTACCAGGAGAACGAGGCGCCGCGCGGGCAGCCCCGCGGTTCGTAGTCGGGGCGGTCCGGGCCGGCCGAGGGGTAATCGGTCGCCTGGGTCTCCCAGGTGATCAGGCCGTCCTTGACGTACACCTGCCATGAACACGAACCCGTGCAGTTCACTCCGTGGGTGGAGCGCACCACCTTGTCGTGCGCCCACCGTTCCCGGTACGGCTGGTCATTGACCCGCTGATCCGTGCGGAAGACCGCCCGCCTCTCCGGCGTGGTCGGCGACCGCTGGAGCAACTGCCCTGCCGCGAACAGCCGTTCGGCCGCGTCCGAAGCGATCTCTTCCAACCTTGTCCTGGCACGTCCCACGGCCTGGGACTCCCCTCAAGCGCGCACCCGTCTGCTGACGAGACTCAGGTTGCGCCTTCAAGGGCCGGTACACCGATCTCTTTTTAGCCAGTTGAATGTACCTAGAATTTGTTTTCCCTCCCTTTTGCAAAAGGGCTTTACGAATTCGGTCACGCAGGCGAAAAACGAATGTTCGGAATCTCTGTGGGGGAATCTGTCGGCTACGAGGTCTTCACCGAGCCGTCCGGCTGGATGTGCAAGGTCGGCGAGCGCGACGCCTCGGAGAAGGAGCCTTCGCTCGCCGCCACCTCGACCTGAGCCTGCACCGCGGCGTGGACGCGCGCCACGGAGCACCCCTTGGTCGTCAGCCACATGGTCTTCCCGGCTTCCACCGTCGCGGTGACGTCGCTGTCCGCGGCTCCGCACGGCGCGAATTGCTGGGTGCGCACATATCCGAGACGTAGCCGCAGTACCTGGCTTCCACCGGCATTGCGCGCCATGACTCCGAACTGGACCGAGTCCTCGGTGACGCGTGCGCACGGGGTCCACTCCACGGGCCCCACTGCCTGCACTCGGGTGGCGCAGTGGGTATCGGGGTCGGTCGGCAGGGAGGCCGAGCCGGTGACCGCCCCCGGCCGGCCGCTCACGGGCGTCTCGACGTTCGGCCGTTCGGCGACGTCGGAGGGGCGATCACGGTCGTCGTCGAACCAGCCCCCTGCCCACGCCCCCACCACGCCGGAGACGACAGCGGGAACCAGCAGGGCCACTGCTTTGCGCCACCACGACGACCCTTGCGGGGCAGGCGGCTGTGGAGGTGGTGGGGTCATGATGCGCCCGTTCTCGATCGGTCGAATGGGTGGGTGGCCGGGTCCCTGCGGCCCGGGGTGCCGTCAGGGCGACGACTTCCGCGTCAGCCGGCTGCCCAGAACAGCCAGGAGGACCATGCCGGTCAGCACGCTCGGTGTGGTGTGGCCGAGGGACCTGCCCACCAGCCAGCCCGCAGCCGCCCCGGTCACCGCCAGGGACCCCATCTCCAGGACGTCACCGATCCGTCCGCCCGTCCCGCCCCGCCAGCGGCGTACGACCAGCAGCGGAAGGACGAGCCCCGACGAGCCGAGCAGGGCGATCAGGGGAGCGTGGAGACGGACCGGCACGGGGAGCTTGTACGCCAGGGCCTGGATGGCGGTCAGCGCCAGCAGAACAGAACCGATGACCGTCGTCTGGACCAGGGACAGGTACTGCTGGTGACTCTGCAGCCGCTGCGCGGCGGACTCCGTGGCGACCCGGGCCGCCTCGGCCACCTGCTCCCGGGCGATGCCCAGGTACGTCACGTCGTCGTCGAGCACCGCGGCCAGTCGTAGGCGCAGTTCCTCGTCGTTGTCGAGGACTCTCGGCCGGCCATCCGCGTTCGCCCCCAGCACGCGCAGGCCGGCTGAGGCGACCTCCAAGGACCGGGTCATGCCGCGCAGGTCAAGGTTGGTCGCGCTCGCCAGCCGTTCCTCTTCAAGGGCCTGCTGGGCCTGCTCCGCGATGCACTCCCAACGCGCGAGGACCCGGCGGCCGGTGGTGGTCCGCGCCGCCGTACTTGCCGTCAGTTCCCTCCACTGCCTGGTCAGATCCTCGCCGGTCCGCCTCAACCGGTCGAGGCGTTCACTCAAGGCGGCGTCGCTGTCGAGGCGTAGCCGATACTTCTCGCGGATGAGGGCGGCGCCGATGAGATAGCGCGTCAGCGGCACGAGTCCCCCGTGTTCGGAGTACCAGCTCCAGTCGTCCAGCAGGCCTTCCTGCTGGTCGGTCGCCAGGGTGGTGATGAGGAGATCGCGGCGGGCGGAAAGCATCTCCCCCGATCGGGTGATCTCCCACAGCGTCAGCCCCGTGTCCGTCTCCACCGGGCGCGAGAGCCGGGACTGCGGCACCAGCTCCCGACGCAGCCCTGCCCCCACGAGCGCGGGGTCCGGGCGCGAGGCGCCGTCGGGAACGCTGAGCGACCGGTGAATGTGGACCGATCCGAGGAGCGACGCGTCGGTGTCGGCATCGCTCCTCACTGACGCCGCTCGGGCACGGGCCTCTTCCCAGGTGCGTTCGAGCGCGCGCAGCACCTGTGCGCTCTCCTCGGCGGTGCGGCCAGGCCCCTCGTCCGCCGCCAGCATGACGGTGAGGCCGACCACGTCGTGCAGCCGGTAGAGCATCGCCTGTCTCGTCCCGGTCGTGTCGGTCCGTTGTCGCAGGGGGAGGAATCCGACCCCGCCCCTCAGTTCGGCGGGAAGGGACAGCTCACCGTCGGCCTGGAGGGCCGTGTCCATACCGGCCCGCGCACACGTGTCCCAGAGGAGATCCAGCAGGCGTTCTTCCGAGTCGCCGAACCGCTGGGACGCGAAGAAGTAGTGCATCTGCAGTGCCTCACGCGCAAGGCGCGGTTCACTGCTCATCCTGGTCCTCGGTGCGCTCCCTCTCGCGCTCGTCCCCACCCAGCCGGTCCTGGATCAGCGCCTTCCGCTCGAGGATCCGCTCCGAGGGCTCTGCGCCCGTCAGCTTCCTGGGCGCGCGCGTCACCGTCACGGTGTCCTCGAGACGGAAGAGCGCCCGGCGGAACCCGTCGGTGTCGCCCCGGTCCAAAGCGTCGGACATGGCGGCCAGGAAGCCCTCTACCTGCTCCCAGCCCTCCGAAGAGAGCCGACTGCGGACCGCAGCCTCAAGGATCTCCTCGGCCATCGGACGAAGACCACTCAACTCGGCCCGCACACCGCCCCCTTGCTACTCTCCGACCGCTGTACCCAGATTAAGGGATCAGACGGGATGGCGATGGGGGGCGGATGAGCCGCGCGAACGGCCTGAACGGTTTCGGACGGCTCCTGGGACGGATGCTGTTCGTCAAGGATTCGAACCTCGTCGCCGCCGACATGGGCCGGTACGCCGTTCAGGACCTTCAGCACTGGTACGACAACCCCGGCGATGTGCAGGCCCTCCAGAGCGCCGTCTCCTTCTACCGGACCGCCCTGAAGAACACCACGCCCGACCACCCGCAACGAGCCGCCCTGGAAGAGCAACTCGGTGCCTGCCAGGGCTTCTACTGGATCGCGACAGGCTTCCTGGACGCCCTGCACCAGTCGATCGACCTCATGGCGGCGTCCGCGGCCCGCACGCCGCCGGCCGACGCCGAGAACTGGACCGGCCGCCGCTGGATGCTGATGCTCCTGCACATCCTGCGCTTCGGCGCGACCAGGGACCTGTCCGACGCCCGGCTCGCCGAGGACTGTCACCGGTCGCTGGCACCGATGCTGGACGCGTCGCACGGGCAGCCGTGGGCGCCTGACCAGCGCGCGGTGGTGTGCCTTTCCGCAGCCCAGCTCGCCGTGCTACGAGGGGACGAGACGGCTGGCGCCTCCTGGCTGGGGCAAGCCCGGCAGACCTTCGGCGGTTCCCTGGTCCCGACCGCGGGCCCGGGGGTCGAGACCTGGTCCGTCCTGCTCCTGCGACGCGTCCGCTTCCTGCTGGAACGCTACGAGAGCACTCATGACCACCAGCTCTGCCAGGAGGCGGTCGCCCTGTGCTCCTGCGGCATCGGTGCGTTCGGTGAACGGCAGGGCGATCCAGCGCTGTTCGAGCTGCGCGGTCGTCTTCTCTTCACCCGCTACCGGCTCCTGGGACAGCGGCAGGACGCCCAAGGCGCCCGCCTCGACTGCGCGGCCGCCCTGCGCCTCGCCGACCCCGGCGAGGCGCAATGGCGCGCCGACGTGCAGTGGCGTCTGGCCACGCTGCTCCTGCTGACCTCCCAGCACGAGCAACTCGCGCCCGCAGACATCGCCCTGGCCCACCGCCTCGCCGTCGAATCCCTGGCCGCGATCACGCCCGGTTCGGCAGATCACGCGGCGCACGTGCGTCTGCTGGCCGACGTCCGCTACCAGTTCCCGTCCGAGGCCGGCATCGCATACATGCGGGAGACGGCCGTGCTGTACGAGCGGGCTCTCGCCGAGCTGAGCGGCACTGATCACGCCTGGCTCATTCACAACCGGCTCGCCCTGCTCAACGGAGACTTCTACCGGGCCACCGGGGACCCGGAGCAGCTGTCGACGGGAATCGGCCACGCGGAACAGGCCGTACGCCTCTGCCCACCACGCGAAGCCCCGCAACAGCTCCCGGTTGCGCACACCGTGCTCGGCGACCTGCTACGACTGCGGTACGAACGCTCCGGCGACCGGCGGGACTACGAGCGGGCATGGGAGCACACGGGCCAGGGCGTCGCCCTCGCGCAGTTTCCGGGAACCGCGCCCCAGTGGGCGCAACGCCTCTCCAACCACGCGCTGGTTCTCGCCCTCCCGGGCCGCCCCGAGGACTACCGCGCCGCGGAGCGGCTGCTGCGCGACGCCCTCGACAGCGAGAGCCTCCTTCCGCAGGACAAGCCCGTCCTGCACCACAACCTCGGGACGATCCTGCGGCAGGCCGCCGAGGCCACGCATGACCGCGAGCAGCTCCGGCACGGCGTCGGGCACCTGAAGGCGGCGGTGGCCACCACAACGGCGAACGACGTCCTCGGCAGACTCGCTCGCCGCAACTTGGCCGCGGCCCTGCACTCCTGGTGGCTGCTCGACGAGGATCCCGCTCGGCTCGACGAGGCACTGGAAGTGGTCGGAGCCGCACTTGAGGAGGCTCCCGCCGGCGCACCGGACCACCCCCTGCTGCTGTCCGATCTGGGCGGCTGCCTGGTAAGCCGCGGTGTCCACCACGCCGAGCAGAACGACGTGGAGCGCGGCCGCCGAGACCTGGAGCGTGCGGTGGAGGCGCTGCAACAGGCCCTGCGCTCGCTGCCGCCCGGGTACACCACCCGTCCGGCCATCGAAAACCAGTACGGTGAAGCCCTGAAAGCCCTCGGTCAGCTCACCGGTGATCGGCGGGGCAGGGAGGAGGCGCTGGCCGTCCACCGGCGGACCGTGAACTCGCTGGACGCGGACAACCCGTCGTGGGCACTGTCCGCGCTGCTCCTCGCCACCACGCTCGTCAGCGTCGAGGCACCGTCGGCCGAGGAAGTGACAGAGGCCGCGAGCCTGTGCCTGCGGGCTGCCCGGCATCCGTCGGCGACTCCGACGACCCGATGGAACGCGGCTGTCAAGGGCGCCGAACTCCTGGCCGGGCGGGGCGACTGGACGGGGGCCCTCGACGCCTGCACCGCCGCCATCGCCGTTCTGCCGCGGCTGGCCTGGGGCGGCCTCGCCTTTGACGACCGACTGCATGCCCTGAGCGACACCTCCCAGATGGTCTCCGACGCGGCCGCCATCGCCCTGCACGCGAATGCCCCCGAAAGGGCGCTGGAGATCCTCGAACACGGCCGCGGTCAACTGCTCTCCCATGCCCTGGACATGCGCGCCGACCTGGAGGCCGTACGTCGCCAGGACCCGCGGCTGGCGACCGAGCTGGAGCTGCTCCGCAACGACCAGAACACAGTCCGGAGCGGCGAACCCGAGCATGTGGGAACGTACCGGAGGCAGCGTCAGCACCACTGGGACCATCTTGTCCAGCAGGTGCGGCAACTCCCGGGTCTGGCCGACTTCCTCAAGCCTCTGCCGTACCGCGACCTCCTCTCCGCCGCGCAGGACGGCCCCGTCATCGTCCTCAACGCCAGCCCCTTCCGCTCGGACGCACTGGTCCTGCACGACGGTGCCCTCACGGTCGTTCCGCTGCCCGGGTTCCGGCACGGCAAGGCAGTGCTGCGCGCCCAGGCCCTGTCACGGCTCGTGCACCCGTTCGAGGAAGGGGAAGACGCGTACGAAGGGCAGCACGCCGAGCTCCGCCCGTACCTGACCGACCTGTTGGACTGGCTGTGGAAGACGGTCGCGGAGCCGGTGCTGAGGGTTCTCCCCTCCAGCCCGGTGGAGCACGAGAACACGCTTCCGCCCCGGATCTGGTGGTGCCCCACCGGCGTGTTCAACCACCTTCCGGTCCATGCCGCTACCCGGATCAAGGACCCGTTCGACCCGAACAGCATGGCCGGCGACAGCCTCACCGATCGGTTCGTCTCGAGTCACACCCCGACGCTGCGTGCCCTCAAGGCCGCCCGTGAGGCCGATCGGGCAGCGTCCGGCGCGAAGCCCCCCATGCTGCTCGTCGGCGTCGGCAGGACTCCGCCCCGGACGGACCTGGCCGAGCTGCACCACGTCGCTGTGGAGATCGACGCCGTCGCGCGACTGTTTCCGACGGCAGAGCCCTTGCGCGACGAGGACGCGCTCCGGGAGACCGTCCTACGGCGGCTCAGGGCCGGAGGATGGTTCCACTTCGCGGGCCACGGTGAACAGAACCCCGAGGAACCCGACGGGCTCCTCTATCTGTGGGACCACGCCACGAGCAACTCCCTGCGCATCCGGGATATCACCGGTCTCCGGCTCGACAAGGCCGAGCTCGCGTTCCTCTCGGCCTGCCAGACCCACCTGGCCCCACGGGCACACTCCGACGAGCCTGTCAGTCTTGCCGGGGCGCTTCAGCTCGCCGGCTTCCGGCACGTCGTCGCCGCACAGTGGCAGCTGAACAGCCTCAGGGCCCGGCACGTCACCACGAGCTTCTACGAGAAGCTGCTGGAAAGATCCGGAGCCCGCGGGCGAGCGGCTCGTGTCCCGACAGCCCGCGACGCGGCACACGCCCTGTACGCAGCGGTGCGGGAGCGTCGCAGCGAGCGCCCGGAAGCCGTGGAGGTGTGGGCGGCGTACGTGCACCTTGGGCCGTGACCAAAAGGCGGGCTCGTTCCGGGCACCCCGCACAGCAAGGGCACTGTGAAAGCGACCCTCCTCTTGCCCTTGTGCCTTCGAGGGATCTTTCAGGAAGTGGGGAAACTTCGACGAGATCGACTTTGACCATCTCGGAGTGGTGGCGCTGTTTCTGAAGACCTTCAGATGTCCCGGAAGAGACCAGGGAGGTCCGTGACCTGCCGCGCTTGCTGGGCCTGGGCTGCTGAGCTGCGCAAATGAGCTTTCTGCTGTTTCACGGTCATGCCCGTTGACGCAGCCGGAAGTCCCAGAAAAGTCCCAGAGCACTCCCACTGTCCGCAGTCACTCTGTCGCCTCTATGCAGAGTGTGGCGTGGAGTGAGGGCGGCCACTCCGCCCTTGGACGCGGTGTAGGCGGCCTGGCCGATCTGGCCATCGTAGGCGGCGACCGAGGAGGTGGCGACGAGGACGCCGCGCTCACCGTCCACGGGCTCGGACTCGGCGATGCGCTGGGCGGCGAGCCGGAAGACGTTGAAGTGCCGACGAGGTTGACACCGACCACTCGGGCGAAGGCGTCCAGGTGCAGGGGGCCACTGCGGGAGAGCATGCGGCCGGGCGTTGCGACGCCCGCGCAGCTGACCGCGACGCGCGGGGGCCCGGTTCGCTCGCTGCGTCTACCGCGGTCTGCACGGTGTCCGGGTCGGTGACGTCGCAGGGGACGAAGCGGACGCGCGGGCCGGCGCCCGCGAGCTCCTCGGCGACGGCGGCCCCCGGTGAGGAAGGCAGGTCGGCGATGACCACATGGGCGCCGGCGCGCAGCAGCGCGGTGGCGGTGGCGCGGCCGAGACCGCTGGCGTCGCCGGTGACCAGGGCGGCGGATCCGGTGAGTTGCATGCTCAGACCGCTGGGCGCCACGAGCCCGCAGGCCCCTCCGCGCTGCACCACAGTGAAGATCCGGATGCCTGGAGGCTTGCCGCCCGGAAACCGATCGGTGTACCGTGTGAGAAACCGATCGGTTTCCGCTTTGGAGTCAAGAACATGACTACTCATGCCACCTCCACTATCTTCGTCATCGGCGGTACAGGGGCCCAAGGGATGCCTGTTGTCCGCGCTCTTGTCGCCGACAAGAAGTATTCCGTCAAGGTCCTCACGCGGGATGCCGCCTCCCCCCGGGCCCAGGCTCTTCTCGCGCTCGGCAACGTCTCCATTCTCGAAGGGTCATTCGCCGACGAGGACATACTGCGCGAAGGATTTCGCGGCTGCGACGGGGCGTTCATCAACATCGACGGGTTCAATACCGGCGAGAAAACGGAGACCTACTGGGCCATCCGCACTTATGAGATAGCGATCGAAGAAGGTGTCAACTTCTTCGTCTACGGAAACCTCGACTACGCCCTCAAGAAATCAGGCTACGACTCCAGGTTCCGCACCGGTCACTATGACGGCAAGGGCCGCATGGCCGAATGGGTGCTGTTTCAGAACGAAAGGAACAGGGACCGGATGGGAGCGGCGGTCTTCACCTCGGGTCCCTATATCGAGATGGTGATCTCACCACTCACGCCCATGACGCCCACCGTCGAGGACGGTGTCGTCACGTGGCGAGTCCCACTCGGTGAGGGGGCAGTTCCGCAC
The DNA here is from genome assembly GCF_030816955.1 of Streptomyces africanus. Taxonomy (NCBI): domain Bacteria; kingdom Bacillati; phylum Actinomycetota; class Actinomycetes; order Kitasatosporales; family Streptomycetaceae; genus Streptomyces; species Streptomyces africanus. Next base: position 6,831,302 of record NZ_JAUSYP010000001.1, read on the forward strand.
GTGGCTCTCGAAGACTGCGGATTCTATGTTCGCTGGCTCTTCGATCATCCAGAACGGGCTAATGGCATGGACCTCGAAGTCGCCATCGAGCACATGACCTATGCCGACATGGCTGCCGCATTCGGGAAGGTCACGGGGCGCCCGGCGCAGTACATCGACACCGACCTGGACGCATATTGGAACAGTCCGGACCTGACAGGGATTGCCGATCACCCTGCCGGATACAACGCCGACCCCAACGACAAAAGCACCATGAGCTTCCGTGATAATTTCACGGGCTTCTGGAATGTATGGAAGCACGGGATTATCGCCAGGGACTACGCTCTGCTCGACGAAATTCACCCCAACAGGATCAGAAGTGCTGAGCAGTGGTTCCGTCGAGAGGACCAGCTGGGCAGGGAACTCGGCAAGGGAAGTCTCTGGGAGAGGGTCCAGCCGGAGAACTGGAGCATGGACTCCGCGATCCTCAAGAGCAGCGCGGACTTCAGGACGGGCACGTTGTAGCGGACCCGTCTTGTTCGGCCTTGTCCAGGGCCCGTTCCACACGGTCAGGAACCCGGCGATCGGCCATTCCGGCGGAGAGTGCTCTGTATCACTCACGCTCCACACCGCAAGCGAGATGGTGCGCTCGGCCACGAGCACCGCGCTGCGGGTCGCCGCGGGCGAGCTGGAGCTCTACGACACCGCAACGTCGACGGGGCGGACGAGGTGTTCGCCCCGGATCTGATCGATCACAACCCCGCTGCTGAGGCCGCCTCGGGCATCGACGGCATGCGAGCGTCGATCGCCGCGGTCCGTGACGGATTCACCGACACACAGCACCGGATTCTCTTCCAGCAGGAGCTTCCCGGAGGCTGGGTGGTCCTCCACTGGCGGATGACCGGGACCCACACCGGGGACGCCTTCGGGTTCCCCGCCAGCGGCAACCCGGTCGACATCAACGGCCAGGACATCATGCGCATCGTCGACCGCAAGATCACCGAGATCTACCACGTCGAGGAACTGCTCAAGCTCACCCAGCAGATCAGCGGCGGCGCGCAGTCGGCGTGAAGACCGAGATCTTCTCGGACAACGCCCCTGACTCCTGATCGGCAGGCGCCGCCCGCACCCGTGCGGCGCCTGCCGATGACGGCAAGGGCCGGCAGTCCCGAAAACACCGCACCGACAAGCTCCTCACGAGCCCGGTCGCGGGTCCGGCGTTCCGCGCACGTGGTCCTGCCCCGGCAGGGACCTGACCGGACGGGACGAGCGGCAGGTCCGCCGCACACGGCGACGGTCTTGACCTCGTCCGCTCCCGCCGGGCCGGTAGACATCCGCGCGCAGCACCGTACCGTCACGCATCTCCGACGGAACGTCCAACTCGATCCGGATCTCCGTCATGTACCGCTCCTCAGTGGTGGTCACAGTGCTCCGGGGCGGTCACGCCACCGCGTTCAACAGGTCGGCCAGTATGTCGGGCCGTTCCAGAGCGATGAAGTGGCCGGCCTTCGGCACCTGCGTGAAGTCGGCGGCCGGCAGCAGCCGCTTGTTGGCTTCCCGGTCCGAGGGCCGGGACCAGTCCTTCTCGCCGTGGACGAGGTGGACGGGGGCCTTGACCTCGGGGTAGCGCGAGCGGGCCGCGATGAGGGTGGGCAGGTTCTGGTACACGGCCCGGGCGACGGTCGGGTAGCCGGGACGGCTGCCCACCTGGAGGAGCTCGTCCACGTAGTCCGCCCGCAGCGCGCTCTTGTCGCCGAGGCCGCCCTGAAGGATCTTGCGGAGCGCGGCCTTGGGCTCCACCCCGGCGACCACCGGGCCCACTCCCGGCGTGAGGACACCACTGACCACCACGCGGGCGAGGAGACCGGACCTGGCGATGCCGCCGCGGAAGTCGTAGGTGTTCACCGCGACGACGCGCCGTACCCGCTCCGGCAGATCGGCCGCGGTGGTCAGTGCGAGCACCGCCCCCATGGACTCCCCGACCAACGTCACGTCACGGAGGTCGAGTTCGGTGAGGAGCCGCTCGACGCCCGCGCGCATCGCCGGCTCGTCGTACGACGCCCCGGGCACGATCTCGGAGTAGCCCATCCCCGGCAGATCGAGGGCGTACACGGTGTACCGGTCCGCGATCAACGGGATGAGGAGGCGGAAGTGCTCGGCCTGCGTGCGCACGGTGTGCAGCAGGACGACGGGAGCGCCGCTGCCCGCCTTGAGGTAGCGCAGCGTTCCCTCGTGGCTGTCTCGTCCTGCGCGCGGGGCGATGGTGTGGCTGGTGGCCCCCGGAATGTGCATCGTGGGCCGTGACTTCTGGCTGGGCATCTCTCTGTATCCCTGTCCTACTTGGCCAGCTGGGCGTACAGCCCGGCCAGGTCCCCGGCCAGGCCCGCCTTGACCTGCCGCGTGATGTCGTCGGCGAGCACCTCGTACGCGCCCGTCTCGACCCCGTCGAGGGCGAGGGCGGCGACGTCACGGGGGTCGGACTTGGGCGCGTCGACGCCCGCCGCCAGGTCCGTGTCGACGTATCCGACGTGCAGTCCGGTGACGGAGATGCCGCGCGGCTGAAGCTCCAGGCGCAGGGAGTTGGTCTGCGACCACAGGGCGGCCTTGGAGGCGCTGTAGGAGCCGCCGAGGGCCAGCCAGGACAGTACGGAGTGGACGTTGAGGATGTGGCCGCCGCCGTTGCCCTCGATGACCGGCACGAAGGCGCGGGCGACCAGGAGCGGGCCGTAGAAGTTGGTCTCGAACTCCCGGCGTACGTCGTCGACCGGGGAGTCGAGGAAGGACGCGCCGACCGCGGCACCGGCGTTGTTGATCAGTACGGTGACGTCCTGCGCCTGTGCGGCGGCCGCCGCCACGGAGGCCGGGTCGGTGACCTCCAGCGCCACCGGGACCGCGTCGGGGTGCGTCACGGTGCGCGGGTCGCGGGCCGTGGCGTAGACCTTGGCGGCTCCACGCGCGTACAGCTCTTCCACCAGCGCCTTGCCGATGCCCCGGCTGCCGCCGGTGACGAAGACGTTTGCGCCCTTCAAAGCGGTCATGACTGCCTCCACAGAATGGGAAACCGACGGGAAACCGATCGGTTTTCATTACAGTAAACCGATCAGTTTCCGAGTGCAAGCTCATCGAAGGAACCAGTTGCGTGGGGCCGGCTTCAGGATGTCGTTCCGTATCCGTGAATCCCCGGGACGGTGAGCTCTCCACCCGTCTGCCCGGCCTGGTCGATGTCGGCGTCGGTCCAGGCAGTGAGGGAGCGCATGAGGATTTCAGAGCTCAGCCGACGGTCCGGGGTGCCGGTGGCGACCATCAAGTACTACCGACAGGAGGGCCTGCTCCCCGAGGGCCGTGCGCTGAACCCGACCACGGTCGACGACCGCGCAGTTCGAAGGGATCGAGGACCGCATCGCCCTCGCTGAGCGGGCAGTGGTCCTCACCGTGCTGTTCGAGCCGGTCGTCAGGCTTCTGCGGCGCCTGACCCAGGAGGACGCGAACCATCGTCGCCATGATCGCCGTGCGTGCGGGCCGGGGGGGGAGGGGCCGGGGGAGTGAGTCCCCGGAGCGAGCGGCGGCGTGAGTCCCCGGCGGGGTGCCCGTGCGTCACCGGCACCCCGCTCGCGGGGGTCAGCCCGCGGCGACGGGGACCGGCTTGTCGGCGGTGTCGTCGGTCGGCATGTCGGTCTCCTTGATGCCGAACCGGTCGTAGAAGCGTGCCAGTGGCCCCGGCGCCCACCAGGCCGCCCTGCCCAGCAGTTTCATGACGGACGTTCCCAGCAGGATGCGCACCACCAGCACGTCCACCAGGACCGCGAACACCATGCCGACGCCGAACAACTCGATGGTCAGCACACCGCTCATCCCGATCGCCGCGAGCGGCACGCACATCAGCACCGCGGCGCTCACGACCAGGCGGCCGATGGACCCGAGCCCGGTCGCCACGGCTTCCGTGCTGTCGCCCAGCTGGTCGTACTGCTCCCGCATCCGGGACACCAGGAACACCTCGTAGTCCATGGAGAGTCCGAAGATCAGCGCGAAAGTCGTTCATGGACACCGTGCTGCGACCGCTGCAGGACAAGAAGGAGACCCTCTACGTCCTGCCGGGCTCACACGCGCAGGAGTACGCCCGGCGCCGCTTCCCCCACAAGCCCGTCAAGGAAGTCACCGGCGGCTGGCAGCCCCCGGCGAAACGCTCCACGTCCACCGAGCGAGAGCAACGTACGTCATGAGTGGCATTCACCCCTTCCGCGTCCTGCGCGCCAAACCTCTGTGGATGGCCAACGGCCTCATCACGGGCGTACTCGCGCTCCTGTTCGCCGTGTTCTACGTCGGCGCCAACATTGATCCGGTCGATCACATGACCAAGCTGCCCGTCGGCCTGGTCAACGCCGACAAGGGGGCCGCCCTCGGCGGCAAGCAGGTCAACCTGGGGGCGCGGATCACAGAGTCGATCAAGCAGTCGACCGCGAGCGGGGACAGTATCGACTGGAAGGCGATGGACGAGAGGGAGATGAAGGAGGAACTCGGTGAGGGCAAGCTGTACGGCGCGCTCGTCGTCCCCGCCGACTTCACCTCCTCCGTCACCGCACTGACCGGCACCATGACCACCGGGACCCCGGCCCGCCCGACGCTGACGGTGCTCACCAATCAGTCCGCCGGCAGTCTTGGCTCCGGCCTGGCCCGGACGGCGACGACCCGGGCAGCCGAGAACGCCTCGCTCCAGGCGGGCAAGGAACTGACTGCACAGACCGGCGCCCAGCAGACGAAGCTGCCCGCCGCGGCACACCTCCTGCTCGCCGACCCGGCCGCCGTCACGGTCCAGGACGGCCATCCGCTCGACTCGCACAGCGGCCTGGGCCTGACGGCGTTCTACTACGCGCTCGTCCTGGTCGTGTGCGGCATGCTCTCCGCCAACGTCATCAGCGGCCAGGTCGACCACGCCCTCGGCTACACCCACAACGACATGGGACCACTGCGCCTGCACCGCCCGCTGATCCGGGCGACCCGGGTGCAGACCCTGGCCATCAGCAGCACCCTCATGGCCGGCCTGTCCCTGCTGATGGGAACCCTGGTCATGGTCGGCGCGGTCGGCATCATGGGCATGGACGCCGCCCACCTGCCGCTGCTGTGGCTGTACTCGGTGTGCGCCATCGCGGTCTCCGGGATCGGCGCGCTCACCCTCCTCGCCGTCTTCGGCACACCCGGCATGCTGGTCGTCACGCTGGTCTTCATCGGGATGGCGGTGCCGACGGCCGGCGCCACCACCCCCCTCGAGGCGCTGCCCGGCTTCTACCGCTTCCTCGCGGAATTCGAGCCGCTGCGGCAGATCACCGGCGGTATCCGCTCGATCCTCTACTACGACGCCCAGGGCGACGCGGGTCTGACCCGGGGCTGGGTCATGATGGCGACCGCTCTCGTGGCGGCCGCGCTGTTCGGCTTCGGCGTACTGGGGTGGTACGACCGCAAGGGGCTGCACCGCATCCCGGTGGAGACGACGCCCGAGAAGACGGCGGCCCCGGCGTAGCGCAGGCCACCCTCCACATCCCCCAGGACGGGGCCATCACTCGGAGTGGCCCCGGTGTGTGTCGCCCTGCCGGGGACGACGGGCACGCACACCACCACGGCTCGGCGACGGCCTTCCCCCAGGCCGTCGCCGAGCCTCCGCGCGGACACCCCCCTGGAAACCGATCGGTTTTCATTTGCTTCTCTTTGGGTTAACCTCGCGGTATGACCACCGAAGTGAAACAAAGCCCCAGGGAGCGGCTGCTGGAGGCGGCGGCCACACTCACCTACCGAGATGGTGTCGGCATCGGCGTCGAGGCGCTGTGCAAGGCGGCGGGAGTGTCGAAGCGCTCCATGTACCAGCTGTTCCAGAGCAAGGACGAACTGCTGGCGGCGAGTCTGGAGCGGCGCACTTCCGCCTACGTGGCGGCACTCCTGCCCGCGGCGGACGACGACCGTTCCCCCAGAGAGCGGATCCTGCATGTCTTCGAGCAGGTGGAATCGCAGTCGGGCGCGCCCGAGTTCTACGGCTGCCCCTTCCTGGCCGCGCAGATCGAGCTCAAGGACCAGAGCCACCCCGCGAGCCGGGTCGCCCATCAGGTCAAGGAAAACCTGACCGCCTTCTTCCGCGCCGAGGCCGAGCGGGGCGGGGCGAGCGATCCCGGTCTGTTGGCCCGGCAGCTCAGCCTGGTCTTCGACGGTGGGAGCGCCCGCGCGGGCATCGGCGCGGACCAACTGACGGGGCTCATCGCGCCTACGGTGATCACCCTGCTCGACGCGGCGGGCGTGCGCTGACGGATATCTCCTCCAGAACGCTTCCCTACTGCCCGGCGTTCGGCCGGAGCCCCTGGCCGCAAGCAAGAGTGGTGCCGAGCATGCCGCAGGCGAAGAAGCCTGCGGTCCGGTCGGCATCGGCACCCAGTGACAGGTGCACGGTCTCCCAGATCCTCATCCAGCCGTCCCGGACGAGCTCACCGATCAGGTCATCGCCCTGCGCTTCGGCGGCCGCCACGACGGCGTATCCCTGCGTCTGCATCAGGAGCGTTTCGGGGTGCGTCGAGATCAGCTGCGCGTAAGCGTCCGTCATGGCCTGGCGGGCCCGATCGCCGTCCTCCATCCCGTCGGGCCGCCCTCTGAAAAGCCAGGCGAGTGTCGTCCATGCTCCGCACCAGAGCGGCGACGAAGATTGCCTTCTTGTCCGGAAAGAGCCGGAATGGATAGGGCTGTGTGACGCCGACCCGCCTGGCGATCGCCGCGGTGCTGGCGTCGTAGTAGCCCTTGATCGCGAACTCGGCGGTCGCCGCGCGGATGACGCTCTCGCGCCTCTCCTGCGCACTGATCCTGCCCATGCCGTCCTTCTCCCTGCTTGGACTTGCACGCGGAAACCGATCAGTTTACAGTGCTGGAAACCGATCGGTTTTTCAATGAGTGCGGGAGTGCATGATGACGACAGATCGGCCGGTGGCACTCGTGACGGGTGCGTCATCCGGCATCGGGAAGGAAACCGCGCTCGCACTGGTCGCAGGGGGTTTCAACGTGGTCGGCACAAGCCGCGACGCCTCACGCGTCATCCCGCTCGACGGTGTGACCTTCCTCGACCTCGACGTGGCAAGCGACGCTTCGGTCTCCGCTGCGGTCCAGGAGGTGAGCGAGCGGTTCGGGCGGATCGACGTCCTGGTCAACAACGCCGGTGTCGGCTCGATGGGTGCGGCGGAGGAAACCTCCGTCGAGCAAGCCCAGACCGTCTTCGACACCAACGTCTTCGGGGTCATGCGCATGGTGACGGAGGTCCTGCCGTACATGCGCGCCCAGAAACGCGGCCGCATCATCAACATCTCGTCCGTACTCGGGTTCATGCCCCAGCCGTACATGGCCGTCTACGCCGCCTCCAAGCACGCGATCGAGGGCTACTCCGAGTCCCTGGACCACGAGGTCCGGGAGTACGGCATCCGATCGCTTCTCGTCGAACCCGCCTACACCAGGACCGGATTCGAGGCCAACAGCGCGAAGCCCGACATGCCCCTGCACGCCTACGCGAAGCAGCGGCAGACCGTCGACCGTGTGATGGCGGAGGCGATCAGGGACGGCGACGCACCCGCCGTCGTCGCCAAGGCGATCGTCGCGGCGGCGACCGACGCCAGGCCGAAGCTGCGCTACACCGCCGGCCCTACGGCCGGACGCGTGAGCACGCTGCGCCGTCTCGTTCCCGCCCGGGCCTTCGACAAGCAGATCCGCAAGATCAACCGCTTGGCCGGCTGACGCGCAGGCTCACACGCAGACGGCCACCCGGCGCGGTCGACGCCCACGTCCCTGACATTCCGAACAACTGCCCCCCACCACCAGACAGAGGACACATTGATGCCAGAGCGCGATCCCATCCTGATCACCGGTGCCGCCGGCGAAATCGGCGGTGTGAGCCGGACGATGGTCGACATGCTGCTCGAACAAGAGCATCCAGTACGTGCGTTCGTACGACAGGACGACGAACGCGCCCACTCGCTTCGCCAGACCGGGGCGGAGGTCTTCGTCGGTGACCTGCTCACCATCGCCGACGTGACCGCCGCGCTGAAGGGCGTCCGGCGCATCTACTTCAGCATGAGCCTGTCGCCGTACTACACCGACGCCGTCAGCCTGATGGCCGCGGCGGCGCGGGCTCAGGGCGACATCGAGGTGTTCGTCAACATCTCCGAGTACGAGCAGTCGTTCATGACCTTCGACAAGATGACCGCGCCGGAGGAAGAGCGGCGCGCGTGGCTCGGCGGACTCGTCGCCAACTGGTCGCCGCAGCAACGGGCCCACTGGGTCGCCGAGCAGGTGCTGGAGTGGTCCGGCCTCCCGACCGTCAACGTGCAGGCGGCCTTCTTCGTCGAGAACCCCATCATGACCTGGCTGGCCCTTGGCTCACTGGCCGACGGTGAACTGCGCCTGCCCTTCGGCGACCACCGGCTCGCACCCATCGCCGGTTACGACGTCGCGGAACTGTGCGCGAAGATCCTGGCCGACCCGGCGCCGCACATCTCCAAGTCCTACGCGCTCACCGGCCCGGAGCTGAAGGACATGCACGGGATTGCAGAGGACTTCGCGGCCGTGCTGGGACGCCCGGTCACGTATGTCCCCGAAGACATCGAAACCTGGAACAAGACCTACGTGGACCCCAACATGTCCGCGTACCCGCACATCGCGGAGCACCTGAAGACCCTGACCCGGATCATCGGCCGCGGAGGATACGGCGGCATCACCGACGAGCTGGAAACCCTGCTTGGACGCCCGCCGAAGACCGTGCGGTGGGCTCTGGAGAACCACCCGCGCATCCGGAAGCTGGCGGCCGCCTGAGCCGCTGAGCGGCCCGGAACAGAACAACGACGCCACGCCGGAGTCTTCGAGCCGAAGACTCCGGCGTGGCGGGGGCTTCGCCCGAGCGTGGTCCGCCCGGCCGAAGCCCTGAAGGCCCCCGGAAGGTCCCGGCGCAGCCCGAACGAACGCCCTCACCGGCGGCGAAGCGGAGACGTGCCGCACGTCTGCCTCGCCGATGGCGAAGGACGCCGCCCGGCTTCTGCACGACGGTCCACAAGCGGCGCCAGCGAGCGGCGTCGTGCGACTGGGCGCTCGATGCAACGACCGAGGGATAACCCCTGAGACTTCCCGTGATCGCGTCCGCAGGAGGCATTCCACTCCCGAGGCCACACCAGCGAGGGCTGCGGCCGATCGTCTCCAGAACGCCGCCCCTGCTGATCACGCAGCTGTCCCCGGCGACTGAACACAACCAGGACGGCGAAGATGGCCGTCGGCAGGCGGCGCCGGTTCCGCCAGACGCCCTCGACCGGCAATTCACCGTCCTGCTGGCAACCTCTATGCGGCATCCGACCATGATCGATCTCCGCTGACGCGGTGTTGGTCATTCTCTCCCGGGTTGAAGCCATAGGCACGTGGAGCAGGTAGCTGCGGCGGCAATGCCCATCGGCCTCGCGATGGAAGCTGGATCCCGCCACGGTCCTGACGTTCGTTCTGATGTGGTGTCAGGCGACTTTGGATTGCAGAATGCGGGGCCGCGGTGTGAGCTAACCTCGAAGTTTCATGACGGTCCGCCGACGGAGTCGGTGGACCGTTTTCGTGCCGTGGGCTGAGGGTGGGCAGGCCGAGGGCCCGAGTGTCGTCTCGGGGTGGCGCCGGGTTCCACTGTTCCGGTGTCGGGCTGCTGTCGTAGGGGCGGGGAAATTGCTGGTCAGCCGGGGTTCGGTAGGAGCGCGAGCCGGTCGAGGGCGGCGGTGATGTGGCTGGTCCAGGGCCAGTGCCGGGCCAGGCGGAGGATCAGTCGGCGGCCGGTGGCGACGAACTGTCCGGCCGCGGTGAACAAGCGGAGCCGTAGGCGGCGGGGTTCCCAGAGGCGGGCCTTGCCGGTCAGGGCGAGCATCGGCATCCAGGCCAGCAGGTCGAGAGCGATCTGCACGATCTCCAGCCAGATCCGGTTCTGGGCGGTGCGGTGCAGGGGCAGGTTGCGCAGGCCGGTGGCCCGAGCGGCCCGGATCCGGTCCTCGGCCCGGGCCCGCAGCCGGTGGCGGCGCTCGAGCTCGGCGATCGGCCGGCCCGAAGTGTTGGTGGCGAAACAGGTCAGCCGCATGCCGTCCGCGTCCGTCAGCCGCAACTGGGCTCCGGGGTGCGGCCGTTCCTTGCGGACGATCAGCCGCATGCCCTTGGGCCAGCCGTCCAGGACTTCGCCGGTGAGTTCGGCGACCCAGGCCCCGTCACGGATCTCGCCCTCCGCCTCGACGGCTGGTGACCAGGCCGAGGCGGGAACCTTCAGCACGTGGCTGTGGATCGCCTCGGTGATCACCATGCCCACCGAATAGGACAGCCACCGTCCCCGCCGGGCGAGCCAGGCCACGAAGTCGTGAGTGCCGCCCGCGGAATCCGTGCGGATCAGGGTTCGACGCCCGCGGCCGGTACTCCTTCGGCAGTTGGGACAAGGCCAGTTGGACGGCGGTGATGTGGTCGGCCGCGGTGTTCGAGCCCGCGTTTCCCGGCCTGAGCAGGGCAGCCACCGGCTCCCCGGTGCCGCCCGGCCCGTGGTCGACGAACCCCATCAGCGGGTGGTGCCCGTAGGTCCGCTTCCACGTGGGTGCGGCGTCCTCCTTGTCCGAGTGCGCGATCACCAGCACCCCGTCGAGGTCCACGGTCACCATCCCGCCCGCATCAGGCGCTTCCCGGCCGGCCAACCCCCAGACATGCTGACGGACTTCAGCCCGCGCGGCACGGATGGCCCGCAGGGCCTTCTCCCCGGAGGCCGCGAGGGTGTCGATGAGGCGGGAGACCGTCGGGTCGGAGGCCACCGGCCCGAACACGGCCGGCTCGGCCCGCAGCAGGGCGACATCCGCGAGGCAGTCCCCACCCAGCGCGACCGCCAGGGCCACATCCAGCAGGACCTTGCCCGGATCGTGCACCGCCCGAGCCTTCCGCCACGGCGTCAGCGCCGCTGATATCGCCGTGTCCAAGCCGGCCTTGCGGACGGTCTCGACCAGCAGCACGCCCCCGGCCTGTGAGACCACCGCCCGGCCACCGCCCTCTACACGGACACGCCGGTACGACCCGATACGCTTCTTCACCTGAAGAGTGCTTCTTTCCGTGCAACCAACAGGGCCCTAGACAAGTCCCATCGTTGCAGTTCAGGAGCACTCTCTACTTATTTGATCAGGGCATAGACGAGCGCGCCGGTAATAGGCGAAGCTGACCAGCGAGAACGAGGATCGTCCAGGTCCCTGTTCCCGCTCCGGTCAATGACGCTTTCCCGGTGAGCGGGCGCACCAGGTCCCACTCGCATGCCCACGTTGAGCGGTGGTCGGGCGGGCGGTCAGTTAGCCGCCCTGTATGCGCCGAGGTGGGAGCGGTGCCGGTCCACGATTCCCTCGACGATCTTCATCAGGCGGTCTCCCGTCTGATCGATGCTTCCGTTCTGTGTGCTGACCTGCGCCCCTTCGAGTACGAAGGTGATCTCGGCCGCAGCCTGTCCGGGGTCGGACATCTGGGCTTGGGTGCACATGCCGATCAGCCTGCGGGTCTGGTGGGCCTTGTGGTCCTCGATCACTTGCCGTGCCGGATGAAGGCGGTCGGGCAGCTCGGCAAGGGAGTTGATGAACGGACAGCCCCTGTATGAGATCGCCGGCAGCCCCTCGGCGATGAAGCGCGCCAAGCCCAGAATCTGCTCCTCGGGTCGGTCGGGGTATTCGGTTTCCACGCGGTCGAAGGCCGCCTGATAGTCCGCGGCGACGATCCGCAGCCACTCCGCGACCAGCGCGTCTTTGGTCTCGAAGTGCCGGTAGATCGCCATTTTGGTGGTCTCGGCCTTGTCGGCGATCGCCTGGACCCCCACCTGCCGGATCCCGTCCCTCTGGAAGAGCTCTTCGGCCGCGTCGAGAATGCGCTCACGAGGCGGCAGCTTCGCCACTCTGCTTGGCCTTCTGAGGGCCGATGCCATGACTACTCCGTCACTCCGGTCGATCGTGCGGTTCACAACCTTTCTCACGGTACCAGTCCGACCCTTTCGATACCGTAGGGTATCGCTCGATACTCGAAGGTATTGTTCTTGTCAGGGAGTGGCAGTGAAAGTTTCTGACTATGTGAGCTTCGACGCAGTCGGGCTGGCGGAGCTGGTGGCCAAGGGTGAGGTACTCCCCGCGGAGCTGGAGGCAGCCGCGCGCGAGGCTGTACAGGCAGTTGATCCGCGGATCAACGCCGTCGTGGAGACCTGGCAGACCGACGACGAACCTGTCCCCGGTAGCACACCACTGGCCGGCGTCCCTTTTCTGATCAAAGACATCGCGGTGGCCATGGCCGGGAGGCGGATGGAGCTGGGAAGCCGCCTGGCGGCGGGTAACGTCGTCGGCGCCGATTCCTCGCTGATGCAGCGCTTTCGGCGCGCGGGCCTCGTGACGTTCGGGCGCACCGCGACGCCGGAGATGGCCTATGGCATCTCGACGGAATCAGCGTTGTACGGCGCGACCCGCAACCCGTGGGACCTGGAGCGCAGCGCGGGCGGATCCAGTGGAGGCGCGGCCGCCGCTGTCGCCGCCGGGGTGCTCCCGGTCGCCCATGGCACCGACGCCGCCGGATCGCTCCGTATCCCCGCCGCCTACAACGGCCTCTTCGGGATCAAGCCCACCCGTGGCCGGGTGTCCATGGGGCCCGACGTCGACGAGGTCTTCAACGGCCTGGCCGTGCACGGCAGCGTCAGCCGCACCGTACGCGACAGTGCGGTACTGCTCGACCAGATACGTGGCCCGGAGTCGGGCGACCCCTATTTCGCCCAGCAGCCGTCACGGCCGTACGCAGAAGAAGTCACCCGTCACCCGGGCTCGTTGCGCATCGGTGTCCTCGCCCAAGCGTGGGGCGGACGCCGCACTACCGCCCCGGTGACCGACGCCCTCTCCCGCACCGTGCGGTTGCTTGAATTCCTCGGCCACCAGGTGAAGGAGGTTGAAGTCGACCTCGGCGCCGACTGGGAGGAATTCGTCCTGGCCAATGCCCGACTCATGACGGTGAACCTCACCACCCTGGTCGACGGGCTGGCCGCCGCCTTCGGTCGTCCCATCGACTCCTCGACCCTTGAGCCGGCGACCCTCGCCGGCTACCACTACGGGCAGCGGGTCGGCGGCGCGCAATTCCACACCGCTCTCGCGATGCGGAACAGAGTGGCCCGAAGCCTGGCGCGGTACTTCGACGAGTACGACATCCTCCTCACGCCAACCCTGCCGGAGCTTCCCGTGTCTCTGGGCACTCATACGGAGGGTGCGGAGACACTGGACGGCCTCGGCTGGATCGAGCGCATCAATGACCTGTCGCCGTTCACCATGCCGTTCAACGTGGCAGGCACGCCCGCCATGTCCGTACCCGTGACGGCCGACGCCGGGACGGGGCTCCCGGTCGGTATGCAGTTCGCCGCCGGATATGGCCTCGAAGGCCGGCTTTTCCGCCTCGCCGGACAACTCGAACAGGCAAGTCCGTGGTCAGGCCGAATCCCCACGGTATGGGCAGGCAACCACCCAGCCCGCTGACGAATGCTCCTGGCACGCTACAGAGAGACATCGACGGATTCTTACCGGTCCCAGGACCGAAAAACTCTCGCGGCGCACAAGCGAGGCCGGCTACGCGGTTCTCCTCCACGACCATCGCAACTTCGGCGACAGCGGCGGCACCCCTCGCCAGGACATCGACCCCTACCAGCAGATCGCGGACTGGCGATGGGCGATCACCTACCTCGGCACACGCGGGGAAATCGACGAACAGCGTATCGGCATCTGGGGGTTCAGCTACGCCGGTGGTCACGCCCTGGTCCTCGGCGCCACCGACCGCCGCATCAAAGCCGTTTACGCCCAGGCCCCCACCGTCAGAGGCTACGAGACCGGACTGCGCCGCGTCTTGCCCCACGAGGTACGCGCCCTGGAAGAGCGCTTCCACCGGGACGAACGCGACCAGTTGGCCGGCAAGCCGCCCGTCTACGTACCCTTCGTCGACACCGACACGAGCCCTGGCTCCCCAGCGGCCTACCCACAGAAGGGGGCGGCCGACTTCTACCTGCACCGAGCACCGCACGACACGTGGACGAACGAGGTGACCCTTCAGTCCAACCGCCGCGCCCGCGCCTACGAACCCGGTCAGTGGATCTCCCGCATCGCCCCCACCCCCCTGCTGATGCTCGTGACCAAGGACGACGACGTCGCCCCCGCCGACATTGCCCTCGACGGCTTCAACCGCGCCCGCGAACCGAAGAAGCTCGTCCTCACGGACGGCGACCACTTCTTCTCCTGCATCCACCAGTTCGAACTCTCTTGCACGGTCGCGATCGACTGGTTCGATACCCACCTCAGGACCGTCGAGAAGAACGACTCCCGCCCCGACCAGTAAGCCCGCTCCGCTGCGTCCAGCCTCGGCACGGACACTCGGATAGCACCGATACGCTCACTCACCTGACGAGTGTCTCTCCCCATGCGGCTGACAAGACTCTGGATACATCACATCGTTGCAGATCAGGGGCACTATCCACTTATTTGGTCAAGGCGTGGACGAGCGCGCTGACGAAAGCGCGAGGCTAGTCCTGCTTCACCGGGTGCCGTACGCACGGCGTTCCTGACCGTGAAGGACACCGCCGAGTATCTCGGCCTCTCGCCGCACACCCTCTACGTCTGGCGCCACCGCCGACAGGGACCGCCGAGTTTCCGCATGGGGCCACGCGGTCGCGTGATGTACCGGCTGGAAGCCCTGGACGCCTGGGTCAGTGCGCAGGAGCAAGCCGACTCGCGGTCCAATCCGGCTCTGGCCCCGCTGAACGCCCGCCCCCAGGAGCGGTCCGCTCACCTCCCCAGCGCCTGACGCCCCAGGCGGCGCAGGACACAGTCTCCATCCACCCTCATCAAGGAGTTCCACCTGGCCGGCTACATAGAAGACCGATGGCTGAAGAAGCGCCCCAACCCGAAGACCGGCAAACGCGAGCGCACGGCCCTGTACGGCAAGTGCACCCGCTACCGCGTGAAGGGCATCCCTGGCGTCAAGGACCGTTCCTTCGACACGCTCCAGGACGCCAAGACTTGGCTCGCCCAGGCGCAAACCGACGCCCGTCGAGGCGAGTTCATCGATCCACGCGACGGGGCCATCTCCCTCAAGGACTACATCGCAACCCACTGGTGGCCCACTCAGAGCGGTGATCCGTCCACCCTCGAGCGCATTGAGCAGCGGGTGCGTCGGCACATCGTTCCGCACCTCGGTGCCCTGTCGCTCAACAGCGTCGGTACGGAAGCGCTGCGGAGTTGGAAGAAGCGGCTGGAGAAGGACCTCGGCCCCACCTCGATCCGCATGGTCTGGGCGACACTGTCGGGTGTCCTCCAGGCCGCCGTCGAAGACCGCCGCCTCGCACGCAATCCCTGCCGCGCAAGTACGGTCCGCCCTCCGGCGGCTGCACCAGGCCGAGTCGAGGCGTGGCCGCCCGAGAGGGTCCTTGCCGTACGCGCAGCTTTGCCGGAGCGCTCTCGCGTCCTTGTCGAGATCGGAGCCGGCCTTGGACTCCGACAAGGAGAGGCGTTGGGGCTGTCCATGGAGGACATCGACTTCGACGAAGAAGTGGTCCATGTCCGGCGTCAGGTCAAGATGGTGCGGACGAAGCTGTGCTTCGCGCTCCCGAAGGGCCGCAAGGTCCGCGACGTGCCCCTGCCCTCAAGCGTGGCCAAGGCCGTGCGGCAGCACACGGAGGTCTTCGCGCCGGTGCCGGTCACCATGCCATGGGACGACCCGCGCCCGGCCGAGACGCCGGTGGAGGCCAAGCATCGTCGGCCGAGGACGTACAACCTCCTCGTGACCGGGCGCGAGCGCAAGGCCATCAACCGGAACTACTTCAACTCCTACGTGTGGAAGCCCGCGCTGGCCACGGCGGGCGTGATTGCCCCGCTGGATGAGAGCGCCTCGGCAGGCGCCCGTGTGTGGGAGCCGTCTCGGGAGCACGGATTCCACGCCCTCCGCCACTTCTACGCCTCCGAGGAGCTGGAGGCTGGCGAATCGGTCGTCTCCCTGGCACGCTGGCTGGGGCACTCCGACCCTGGCTTCACGCTGCGGAAATACTCCCACTTCCTGCCGCGAGCGGGCGCACGGGGCAGCGTCGCTATCGACGCGATCTTCGGGTAGCCGCGGCCGGACGCCGACGCTTGTGATGCACGGCCCGCAGAAGTCCGCGGCAGGCGCAAAGTCCCAGAGAAGTCCCACGCATGCCGCCGCGACCCTCCCTGACCCGCTTCATCGCAGGTCAGAGGGGGTGCGGCGGCATCGTCGTATCAGATGTCCCGGAAGATCTCGATCTGTGCCCCGATCGAGTTCAGCCGCTCGGCCAGGTCCTCGTAACCCCGGTTGATGACATACACGTTGCGCAGCACCGACGTGCCCTCCGCCGCCATCATCGCCAGCAGGACGACCACCGCGGGGCGCAGGGCCGGCGGGCACATCATCTCGGCGGCGCGCCAGCGGGTCGGGCCCTCGACCAGGACGCGGTGCGGGTCGAGGAGCTGAAGTCGGCCGCCGAGGCGGTTCAGGTCCGTCAGGTAGATCGCGCGGTTGTCGTAGACCCAGTCGTGGATGAGGGTCTTGCCCTGGGCGACCGCCGCGATGGCCGCGAAGAACGGGACGTTGTCGATGTTCAGGCCGGGGAACGGCATGGGGTGGATCTTGTCGATCGGCGCCTCCAGCTTGGAGGGCCGGACGGTGAGGTCCACCAGCCGGGTGCGGCCGTTGTCGGCGAAGTACTCGGGCGTGCGGTCGTGGTCGAGGCCCATCTCCTCCAGGACCGCCAGCTCGATCTCCAGGAACTCGATCGGCACCCGGCGCACCGTCAGCTCCGACTCGGTGACCACGGCCGCCGCGACCAGGCTCATCGCCTCGACCGGGTCCTCGGAGGGGGAGTAGTCCACGTCGACGTCGATGGTCGGCACGCCGTGCACGGTGAGCGTGGTGGTGCCGATGCCGTCGACCTTGACGCCGAGGGCCTCCAGGAAGAAGCACAGGTCCTGGACCATGTAGTTGGAGGAGGCGTTGCGGATGACCGTGGTGCCGTCGTGCCGGGCGGCGGCGAGCAGCGCGTTCTCGGTCACCGTGTCGCCGCGCTCGGTCAGCACGATGGGGCGGTCGGGGCGGACCGAGCGGTCGACCATCGCGTGGTACTGGCCCTCGGTGGCGGCGATGTCGAGACCGAACCGGCGCAGGGCGATCATGTGCGGCTCGACCGTGCGCGTACCGAGGTCGCAGCCGCCGGCGTAGGGCAGCTTGAAGGTGTCCATGCGGTGCAGCAGCGGACCGAGGAACATGATGATCGAGCGGGTGCGCCGGGCCGCGTCCGCGTCGATCGCCGCCAGGTCCAGCTCGGCCGACGGCACGATCTCCAGGTCCACACCGTCGTTGATCCAGCGGGTGCGGACGCCGATCGAGCCCAGCACCTCCAGGAGGCGGTACACCTCCTCGATGCGGGCGACGCGGCGCAGCACCGTGCGCCCCTGGTTGAGCAGTGAGGCGCACAGCAGCGCCACGCATGCGTTCTTGCTCGTCTTCACATCGATGGCACCGGACAGCCGACGGCCGCCGACCACCCGCAGGTGCATCGGACCGGCGTAGCCGAGCGACACGATCTCGCTGTCGAGGGCCTCCCCGATGCGCGCGATCATCTCAAGGCTGATGTTCTGGTTGCCGCGCTCGATCCGGTTCACGGCGCTCTGGCTGGTGCCGAGCGCCTCCGCCAGCTGCGACTGGGTCCAGCCCCGGTGCTGCCGGGCGTCACGGATGAGCTTGCCGATGCGTACGAGGTAATCGTCTGCCATGCGGTTGAGGTTATCTCAGATATGAGATGGCGCCCGGCCGGGGGGTCCATTCGGGTGACGGGAGGTCAATCCTCCCTGGTGGCTTCAGGGTCGGCGACTCGTGTGCGTACGCCGCCACCCGAAAGGTCCGGGCAAATCCATGGATGTCGTACGACGTCCCGTACTGCTGCGGGTGTGACGCGGGCCGTTCTTTCCGCCGCCGGTCGTGATGGACCAGGAGCGCTTGTTGATGTTCAGGCGCACCCCCGGAAGGATCCGGAAACTCTTGCGGAACGTGAGCGGCATGCCTGTCTCCTCTCCGTTTGCGGCGTGGACTCCTGGTTCGGATACCCCGGAGAGGGGTGTGCATGACCGCATGACGGACGCCGGGGCATGACCTACAGGCCCCGGTGTACTAGAGTTATCTCGACATCGAGATATCTGCCCAGGAGCACCGCAGCCGCCAGCCCGGTAAGGCCTACCTAACTTAGCCTTACCTTAGCGGATCGGCCGAGATGCCGTGGCGGCAGGATCGTGGTGGTACGCGCACATCAATGAAGGAGACTGTCGTGTCGGCGAACAGCTTCGACGCCCGCAGCACGCTGCAGGTGGGCGACGAGTCGTACGAGATCTTCCGGCTGGACAAGGTCGAAGGCGCCGCGCGCCTCCCTTACAGCCTGAAGGTGCTGCTGGAGAACCTCCTCCGCACCGAGGACGGCGCGAACATCACCGCCGACCACATCCGCGCCCTCGGCGGCTGGGACTCCCAGGCCCAGCCGTCGCAGGAGATCCAGTTCACGCCGGCCCGCGTGATCATGCAGGACTTCACCGGCGTGCCCTGTGTCGTGGACCTCGCGACCATGCGTGAGGCCGTGAAGGAGCTGGGCGGCGACCCGGCGAAGATCAACCCGCTGGCGCCGGCCGAGCTGGTCATCGACCACTCCGTCATCGCCGACAAGTTCGGCACGAACGAGGCCTTCGCGCAGAACGTCGAGCTGGAGTACGGCCGCAACAAGGAGCGCTACCAGTTCCTGCGCTGGGGCCAGACCGCCTTCGACGAGTTCAAGGTCGTACCCCCCGGCACCGGCATCGTCCACCAGGTGAACATCGAGCACCTGGCGCGCACGGTCATGGTGCGGGGTGGCCAGGCGTACCCCGACACCCTCGTCGGCACCGACTCGCACACCACCATGGTCAACGGCCTGGGTGTCCTCGGCTGGGGCGTCGGCGGCATCGAGGCCGAGGCCGCCATGCTCGGCCAGCCGGTCTCCATGCTCATCCCGCGCGTCGTCGGCTTCAAGCTCACCGGTGAGCTCACGCCCGGCACCACCGCCACCGACCTCGTGCTGACCATCACCGAGATGCTGCGCAAGCACGGCGTCGTCGGCAAGTTCGTGGAGTTCTACGGCGAGGGCGTCGCCGCCACCTCGCTGGCCAACCGCGCCACCATCGGCAACATGTCGCCGGAGTTCGGCTCGACCGCCGCGATCTTCCCGATCGACGACGAGACGATCAAGTACCTCAAGCTCACCGGCCGCAGCGAGCAGCAGCTCGCCCTGGTCGAGGCGTACGCCAAGGAGCAGGGCCTCTGGCTGGACCCGGCCGCCGAGCCCGACTTCTCCGAGAAGCTGGAGCTCGACCTGTCGACGGTCGTGCCCTCCATCGCCGGCCCGAAGCGCCCGCAGGACCGTATCGTCCTCGCGGAGGCCGCCCAGCAGTTCGTCAAGGACGTCCTCAACTACGTCGAGGCGCCCGTCGCCCAGCAGACCGCCGGCTCCCCGGTCGACGAGGCGAGCGCCGAGTCCTTCCCGGCCTCCGACGCCCCGGCCTACGGCCACCAGGAGAACGGCGCCGGCGCGCCGCAGCACGCCGACGGCACCGGTGCCGTCGTCCCGTCGAACCCGGTGACCGTCACCGCCCCCGACGGTACGAAGTACGAGCTGGACCACGGCGCGGTGACGGTCGCGGCCATCACCTCCTGCACCAACACCTCCAACCCGTACGTCATGGTCGCCGCCGCGCTGGTGGCCAAGAAGGCGGTGGAGAAGGGCCTGACCCGCAAGCCGTGGGTCAAGACCACCCTCGCCCCGGGCTCCAAGGTCGTCACCGACTACTTCGAGAAGGCGGGCCTGACCCCCTACCTCGACAAGGTCGGCTTCAACCTCGTCGGCTACGGCTGCACCACCTGCATCGGCAACTCCGGCCCGCTGCCGGAGGAGGTCTCCAAGGCCGTCAACGACCACGACCTCGCGGTCACCTCGGTCCTCTCCGGCAACCGGAACTTCGAGGGCCGGATCAACCCCGACGTCAAGATGAACTACCTGGCGTCCCCGCCGCTGGTCGTGGCCTACGCGCTCGCCGGCTCCATGAAGGTGGACATCACCCGGGACGCCCTGGGCACCGACCAGGACGGCAACCCGGTCTTCCTGAAGGACATCTGGCCCTCCGAGGCCGAGGTGAACGAGGTCGTCGCGGGCGCCATCGGCGAGGACATGTTCTCCAAGTCCTACTCGGACGTCTTCGCGGGCGACGCCCAGTGGCAGGCGCTGCCGATCCCGACCGGCAACACCTTCGAGTGGGACCCGCAGTCCACCTACGTCCGCAAGCCCCCGTACTTCGAGGGCATGACGATGGAGACCACCCCGGTCTCCGACATCTCCGGCGCGCGCGTGCTGGCCAAGCTGGGCGACTCGGTCACCACCGACCACATCTCCCCGGCCGGCGCCATCAAGGCCGACACCCCGGCCGGCAAGTACCTCACGGAGCACGGCGTCGAGCGCCGCGACTTCAACAGCTACGGCTCGCGCCGAGGCAACCACGAGGTCATGATCCGCGGTACGTTCGCCAACATCCGCCTGCGCAACCAGATCGCGCCGGGCACCGAGGGCGGCTACACGCGTGACTTCACGCAGGACGGCGGCCCGGTCTCCTTCATCTACGACGCCTCGCAGAACTACCAGGCCGCCGGCATCCCGCTGGTCGTCCTGGCCGGCAAGGAGTACGGCTCCGGCTCGTCCCGCGACTGGGCCGCCAAGGGCACCGCGCTCCTGGGCGTCAAGGCCGTCATCGCCGAGTCGTACGAGCGCATCCACCGCTCGAACCTCATCGGCATGGGCGTCCTCCCGCTCCAGTTCCCGGAGGGCCAGTCCGCCGAGTCCCTCGGCCTGACCGGTGAGGAGACCTTCTCCGTCTCCGGCGTCACCGAGCTCAACGAGGGCACCACCCCGCGCACGGTGAAGGTCACCACCGACACCGGCGTCGAGTTCGACGCGGTCGTCCGCATCGACACCCCCGGCGAGGCGGACTACTACCGCAACGGCGGCATCATGCAGTACGTGCTGCGCAGCCTGATCCGCAAGTAAGCGGACCGGCAAGGCGGTACAGGGCAGTTCGAGGGCCGCGTTCCCGGGTGACCGGGGGCGCGGCCCTCGTCTCGGTGCATGTCTGGCGCCGGGTCACTCGCCCCGGTACTTCGCCGCCGCCGCCTGGGCGAGGTCCTGCGACTTCTCCAGGGCCTTGTCCACCGACTGCTGCCCGGCGATGGCCGCGGCGATCTGCTCCGAGACCGCCGTACCGAGCACGGCGAACTCGGGAATGCCCAGGAAGCCGATACCCGTGTAGGGGCGGGGGCCCACGCCGGGGTTCTTCGGGTCGGCGGAGTCGGTCGCCGCCCTGTACTCCTGCCGGTACCAGGCGCCGGCCGCCTGCTGGTACGCGGGGTTGGAGTAGAGCGACTTGCGGTTCCCGGCGGGCGCCGAGGTCCAGCCGACCTCCCGCCCGACCAGCTCCTGGTACTCCTTGGAGGATGCCCAGGAGATGAACTCCCAGGCGGCGTCCTTGTTGTCGCTGGCCTTCTGGATGCCCCACGCCCAGGTCCACAGCCAGCCGGCCTTCTCGGTCCTGTCATGCGGCGCCGGGACATAGCCGACCTTGCCCTTGACCGCCGAGCCGTCGGCCTCGACCGACGATGCCAGGACGGTGGCGTCGTACCACATGGCACACCTGCCCGCCACGAAGGCGTCGAGGACTTCCAGGAAGCCCATGCGGTCGGCGTTGGGCTGACCGTGCTCGCGCACCAGATCGACGTAGAACCGCACCGCCTTGCGGAACTCCGGTGAGGTGAGCCGGGCGTTCCACTCCATGTCGTACCAGGCGCCGCCGAAGGTGTTCACGACCGTGTTGATCGGGGTCAGGTTCTGCCCCCATCCGGGCAGACCGCGCAAACAGATGCCGCTTGTGCCGTCGGTGCCGTCGATCTCCGCCGCGAGCGAGGCGACCTGCTCCCATGTCGGGTTCGCGGGCATGGACAGTCCTTCCTTGCGGAAGAGGTCCTTGCGGTACGCCAGGAAGGAACCCTCCCCGTAGAACGGCTGGGCGTAGAGCCTGCCATCGGCCCCGGTCAGAGATTCGACGAGGTTGGGGAAGATGTCGTCCTGGTCGAAGTCCTTGTCCGCCTTCACGTAGGAGTCCAACGGGGCGAGCCAGCCGCGCTCCGAGTAGATCGGCACTTCGTACGCGCTCACGCTTGCCACGTCGTAGTGCCCGGCCTGGCGGGCGAACTCGCGGTCCATCCTCCTGCGGACGTCGTTCTCCGGCAGCAGCGTGTAATTGACCTCTATGCCGGTCTCCGCGGTGAAGTACTTCTTGGTGAGCTTCTTCAGGTCCTGCATCGGAGGATTGCCCACGCTGAGTACGTTGATGCTGCCGTTCGATCCGCCGGGCGGCGGGTCCGCATCCCCGCAGCCCGAGAGGATCAGGCCGGTGACGGCCATGGCAGCCACGGCCAGCCGGGCGAGGCGGCTACGTTTCATGACGCTCCGATGGACAGGATGTCGGTCCTTGGCCCTCGCGTGGTCCCCTACCCACCCCCATCATCCATTCAGACATTTAACCAGAAGAAAGGTATATCGGTCATAGCGGTGTTACGGACGGCCGCTCCGGGCCTGCGCGCGTCTGGAGAGCGCGTCGGCCGCGACGGCGGCCAGCAGCACCCCGCCCGTGATCATGAACTGCACCGCGTCTTCCACCCCCAGCAGCCCCATGCCCGAGGCGACCGACTGGATGACCAGCACACCGAGCAGCACGGACCAGGGCGAGCCACGCCCGCCGAACAGGCTCGTACCGCCGATGACCGCCGCCGCGATCGCGTTGATCAGCAGCATCCCGGAGCCGGCCGCACGGGCCGTCGTGGGGCTCGCCGAGGTCAGACCCGAGGCCACGAACAGCCCGCCGATCGCGGCCAGCGTCCCCGACACCATGAACATCGCGACCCGCACCCGCATCACGGAGATGCCCGCCCGGCGCGCCGCCTCAACCCCGCCGCCGAGCGCGTACACCCGCCGCCCGTACCGCGTACGGCGCAGCACGTAGTCCGAGACGACGAGAACCACCAGGAAGATCAGCAGCGCCAGCGGCAGCCCCTGGAACCGGTTGAGGGTGTAGGCGGCGGTGAAGGCGAGCACCGCGAGGACACCGGTGCGCACCCAGATCTCGACCGGCGGCCGGTACGGCATCCCGGCGGCCCGGTGCCGGGCGCGCTTGCGGTGGGCCGCCAGGAAGTACCCGGCCGTGCCGAGCGCCGCCACCGCGTAGGCCGCGAAGTCGTCACCGAAGTGCCGGCTGGTCAGGGAGGCGACCAGGCCCTCCTCGTCGATGTTGATCGTGCCGCTCGCGCCCAGCAGGTAGAGCGTCAGGCCGTTCCAGATCAGCAGCCCCGCGAGGGTCACGACGAACGCGGGCACGCCGAGCCACGCGAAGAAGAACCCGTGGAAGGCGCCCACCGCCACGCCCGCGGCGATCGCCACGACCACCGCGAGCCACTCCGGCATCCCGTGGTTCACGTTCAGCACGGCGAACACGGCGCCCGCCAGGCCGCTGACCGATCCGACCGACAGATCGATCTCCCGGATCAGCAGCACGAACACGATGCCGACGGCGACCAGACCGGTCCCGACGATGTCCACGCTGAGGTTGGACAGGTTCCGCGGCGAGAGGAAGTTGTCGTCCAGCGCCTGGAAGAGGCCCCAGATGACGATCAGCCCGGCGATCACCAGGAGCGGCCCGCGCTCGCCGTCCCGCACACTGCCGCGCAACTCCACGGCGTAGTCCCGCAGCGTGCCGGACCAGCCGCGGGCGCGCGGCGCGCGGCCGGGCGCGACCGGCGGCCCGGCGTCACCACCCGGCGCGGCCGGCCCACCGCCGCGGTGCGGCCCGCCGCCGGTCACGGCCACGCCTCCTCGTCGCCCTTCGTACGATGCGCCACGGCGTTGTCCGCCGCCCCGGTGACGGAGGAGATGATCTGCTCCTGCGTCACGGTGCTCACGTCGAACAGACCGTTGTTGCGGCCGAGGCGCAGCACGGCGACCCGGTCCGCCACGGCCTTGATGTCGCCCATGTTGTGGCTGATGAGGATGATCGCCATACCGCGGTCGCGCACCTCCTCGATGAGGTCGAGCAGATGGCTGGTCTGCTCGACGCCCAGGGCGGCGGTGGGCTCGTCGAGCAGCAGGACCTTGGGCGCGCCCATGAGCGAGCGGGAGATCGCCACGGCCTGCCGCTGCCCGGCGGACAGCTCCGCGACCGGCATGCGCACGTCGGGGATACGGATCGACAGGGTTCGCATCAGATCGCGGGCCCGGCGCTCCATCTCCACCTCGTCGAGGATGCCCACCCGGTCGATCTCCCGGCCGAGGAAGAGATTGCCCACGACGTCGAGGTTGTCGCACATGGCGAGGTCCTGGTAGACGGTCGCGATGCCCAGGGCGTGGGCATCGTGCGGGCGTTTGATCTGCACGAGGTGCCCCTCCCACTCGATGACGCCCCGGTCGGCGGGGCTGACGCCCGAGATCACCTTGATCAGCGTGGACTTGCCGGCGCCGTTGTCGCCCGCCAGGGCCACCACCTCACCGGCCCGGACCTGGAGATCGACGTCCACGAGCGCCTGCACGCCGCCGAACCGTTTGGAGATGCCGCGCAACGCCAGTACGGGCGGGTGGGCCACGGGGATCACCTCCTCACCGGGTGAGCCCGATCCGGTCGCAGGCCGGCCGGAGCTTCGGGGTGCAGATCTGGTCGATCGTGTAGACGCCGTCGCGGACGAGCGTCCGCCCGATGGTCTCGGCCGTCACGGAGACCGGGTCGAGCAGCACCGCCGGGACGTTTTTGGTGGTGGGGCTGTCCACGGTCGTCGTGACGAGGACGTCGAGGTCGTTGCCGCGCGCCAGGGCGACGGCCATGGCGGAGGCCGCGTCGGTCTCCTGCCGGAAGGGCTTGTAGACGGTCATGTACTGCTCGCCCTTGACGATGCGCCGCACGGCGTCGAGGTCGGCGTCCTGGCCGGTGACCGGGGGCAGCGGCGAGACGCGGGCACTCTTGAGCGCCGCGATGACACCGGCTGCGATCGAGTCGTTGGCCGCGAGCACCCCGTCGATCTGGTTCGTGCCGAGGGTGCTGATCGCCGCGGACATGTGGTCGTGCGCGTTCTCCGTGCGCCAGCCCAGGGTGTCGTACGACTTGAGGATCCGCACCTTGTGCCGCAGGACGGACCGGGAACCGCCCTCGTACCAGCCGGCGTTGGGGCTGGACGGGTCGCCGTTCACCATGACCACGCCGCCGTCGTCGGCCCGGGCGCCCATGCCCTTCAGCAGCGCCTCGCCCTGGAGCCTGCCGACCCGGCCGCCGTCGAAACTGACGAAACCCGAGATCGGGCCCTCGGCGAGCCGGTCGTAGGCGATGACCGGGATGCCCGCGCGGTCCGCCGCGCGGACCGAGGAGCGCAGCGCCTTGGGGTCGACGACGTCCAGGATCAGGGCGGACACACCGTTGGTGATCATCGAGTTCATCTGCTGCCGCTGGCTCGCCGCGTCGTTCTCCGCGTTGGCGTACTCGACCGTGCAGTCGGAGCACAGCTCCTTCACCCGCTTCTCGATCATGGGCTTGTCGGAGTGCTCCCACCGGGGCACCGCGCGGCTGGGCAGCAGCAGCCCGACGGTGAACCCGCCCTCGCCCTTCCCGCCGTCCTCGCTGCAGCCGGCCAGGGCCACCGCCATGACAGCCACGACGAGCCCGGCCCCCACCCGCCACCTACAGCCCCTCATCGAGCCCCTCCCTCCCGGGCCCGGGCCTCGCCCCCCGCGCCCGGCGCCGGTCCGGGGCTTGGCCCTGGCTGGTGTCGGGGTGCGGGTCCGGGTGTCTGTTCTGGCTCGGGGCCTGATCGCGGTCCGGGTTTTGGCCCGGGGTCTGGCCTTCGCCCGGGTTCGGGTTCCGGTTCGGGTCCGGGGCGGGGTCTGCGTCGCTGTCCGGGACGTGGCTCTCGCCGGGATTCGGGGCCGGGTGCCCGTTCCGGCTCGGGGCCTGATCGCGGTCCGGGTACCGGTCCGCGGTCCGGCGTCCGCCCGGGTTCGGGTTCCGGTCCCGGTCCTCGGCCGCCCGGTCTCCGTCGCCGTCCGGGGCCCGCCCCTTGCCCGGGTCCTGGTCGCGGTCCCCGTCTCGGGGCTGGCTTCGGCCCGAGCCCCTGCCGCCTCCGCTCCGGTCGCGGGTTCGGCCCATGACCCAGTCTCGGCTGCGGCCGAGGCCCCAGCCCCGGTCCCGGGCCGGCTGGCGTTCCTCCGCCGGCGCGATCGCCGGCTCCGCCCGCGGCGTCGGTTCCGCTTCCGGTTCGCCGTCCGCCTCCGGGCGGGACACGACGATCTCGCTCCACACCTGCTTGCCGCCGCCGACCGGCACCGAGCCCCAGGCCGCCGACACCGCCTCGACCAGGAAGAGCCCGCGGCCGCCGGTCGACTCCCAGTCCACGACCACCGGCTTGGCCGGCGCCCGCGGCGAGGAGTCGCTCACGGCCACCCGCAGCCGGTCCGCGGCCAGGGTCAGGTCCAGCCGCAGCGCGCCCTGCGTGTGCACCAGCGCGTTGGTGACCAGTTCCGACACCACCAGCAGAACCGTGTCGGCCTCGGCCACGACGTCCCACGAACGCAGCGTGCGCGCGCTGAACCGACGGGCGTGCATCACCGCGTCCGGCAGCCGCCACACCACCCAGCCCGCCCGCACCGGCCGCACCCGCATCCCGTCGTAGCGCAGCAGCAGCAACGCCACGTCGTCCTCCCGGCGCCCGGCCTCGCCCAGCAGCTCGTCGGCCATCCGCCCCGGGTCGGCAGGGTCCGCCGCGGCGAGCAGCTCGCGCACCATCCGCATGCCCTCGTCCACGTCCAGTTCGGCCGACTCGACCAGGCCGTCCGTCACCAGCGCGAGCACCGAGCCGGGCGCCAGCGCCACCGCCGTCAGCGGGAACTCCGCGTCCTCCAGCACGCCCAGCGGAAGCCCGCCCTCGACGGCGATCTCCTCCGTTCCGCCGTCGGGATGACGCACCAGCGGCGACAGATGCCCGGCCCGCACGAACAGCGCGTTGCCCTCCTCCATGTCCAGCTCGACATAGCAGCACGTGGCGAACAGGTCGGTCTCCATGCCGACGAGCAGCCGGTTGGCGTGCGCGACGACCACGTCCGGCGGATGACCCTCCACGGCGTAGGCCCGGACCGCCGTGCGCATCTGGCCCATGATCGTCGCGGCCCCGGCACTGTGCCCCTGCACATCGCCGATGACCAGGGCGACCTTCCTGTCCGACAGGGCGATCACGTCGTACCAGTCGCCGCCCACCTGGAGCCCGCGCCGGGCGGGCATATAGCGGGCCACGGCGGTGCCCCCGGGCAACGGGGGGAGACGGCGCGGCAGCAGGCTGCGCTGGAGCATCGTCGCGAGTTCCTGCTCGGCGTCGTAGGCGTGCGCGCGGATCAGGGCCTGCCCCACCAGCCCCGCGGTCGCCGTCAGCAGGGCCCGCTCCTCGGGCGCGAACTCGTGCGGCGCGTCCCAGCCGACCAGGCACACCCCGGCCACCCTGCTCTTGGCCGGCAGCGGCAGGACCGCGAGCCCGCCGGGGCCGATCCCCGCGAGCCCGGGTTCCAGCGCGGTACCGGCCGGCCACAGGCTCATCCGTCCGTCCCGCAGCGCCGCGTGGAGCGTGGGCAGGGCGGTGACCGGCGCGTCGGGCCACTCCGAGCGCCACTCGGAACGCCACAGCTCCGGCCAGGCACCGGCACCCGGCGGATCGAGCACGGTGACCGCCAGCCGGTCCTCCAGCAGCTCGGCGAGCGCCACCCGGTCGGCGCCCAGCGGCTCGCGCAGCGCGGCGACCACCACACGGCTGACGTCCCGGACGGTCGTCGCGTCGTCGAGCGCGGCCGTCAGCCACTGGATCCGGGCGACGTCACTGGCGCTCCGCCGCAGCACCGGGGCAGCGGTCACCACGCCCAGCACCCGCTCAGGGGCGCCGTCGGGCCCCTTCAGCACCCGGCAGCTCAGGCGCAGCCAGCACAGTTCACCGGTGGCCCGGCGGGTGCGGAACTCCAGTTCCCGGCGCCCGGGGGTCTGCGCGGACGGTTCGATGACCGACAGCAGTGCCGGGACGTCCTCCGGGAGGCTGTACGAGAGCAGGGTGTCGGTCTTGCCGTCGAAGCCGCCCTCGGGGATGCCGACCAGTTCGAGCAGGGCCGGGTCGGTCTCGACCAGCCCGGTGCCGGGTGTCAGGGCGAACGAACCCACGCCCAGGGCGCGCAGCGCGGAATCCAGCAGGGGCGAGGGGGCGGACCGGTCGGCCTCCCCCCGGAGCCGCCCGGAGACCGCCTCGGCGTACCGCTCCAGGAACTCCCGCTGCTCGGCCCCGAACCCCTCCCCGGGCTCTCCCACCACGGCCAGACACCCCAGCCACCCGCCGGCGGCGCCCAGCGGCACCATCCCGAGCGGCGTGCCGGTGACTCCGCCTTCCAGCCGGCCTGCGAGCCACAGCGGCCGCCCGCTCCGGAAGGCCTCGACCACGGCGGACCCGCACTCCCCGGACACCGCCGCATAACCCGGCGCAGGGGTGGGCGAGGTGCCCCCGCCGTGCCGCACCCGGCCCGGCAGCCCGTACCGCTCCGGCTCGGCACCGGCGGACTCCACCAGCTGGAGCTCCGCACCGTCCTCGCTCCGTACGTACACCGCCGCCAGTGCCACCCCGGCGAACGCCAGGACTCGCTCCCGCGCGGCGGACTCCGGCGTGGGGCGAGGCGAACCGGCGCCCCCGTTCCCCGGTGCCCGAAGACCGGGCGCCGCGGCCCGGGCATCGCCGTAATGGGGCATGTCCGCATCCACCTCCCGTCCATGCCGCAGTCTCGGCAGGTGGGAGTCCCCGGAACTCAGGCGACGACGACGCGGCGGCTCCACGACCACATGAGCGGCAGGGCACCCACACCTCAGAATCGCATACCTGGATAACTGCGACATATGGGATGGGGGAGCGGATAGCCCAAGGAATCGCCCAAGGAATCGCCCAAGGGATCGCCCGGGGGGCCGGCGGGGCGGCTCAGCAGAGCACCCGCTGCCGTCACCGCGTCTCGACGGTCACGCGCGAGCGGGTCCGGCAGCCGGGACTCACCGGCCACCGGGCCCGCCCGGAGCGTCGGACCCGCCCGGAGCGTCGGATCCGCCCGGAGCGACGGTTCAGCCGACCCGGCAGGGCAGGCTCGTCGTACTGTCACCGCCCGAGCCCGAGACGGTGTATCCGAACGTCGCGCTCCTGCCCGGATCGAGGGAGCCGTTCCAGCCGGCGTTGTGGACCATCACCGACTGGCCGTTGTACGTGGCGTTGCCGCTCCACAGACTCTCGATCTTCTGGCCGGACGGCAGCGTCCAGTCGACCATCCAGCCGAGCATCGGGACGCTTCCGGTGTTGGTGACGGTCACCTCGGACTGGTAGCCGCCGTTCCAGCTGCCGGTCGTCTTGCGGGTGGCCGTGCAGGTGCCGGGCACCGGCTCGGACGGGGTGCCCGGCTCCTTGATGCCGGTCACCTCGCCGTTGCCGCCGTCGAAGACGACGTCCGAGCAGGAGTAGAAGGTCTCCTGGCTGTCCGAGCGCTGCCAGACCATGTAGATGATGTGGCGGCCCGACTTGCCCTCGGGGAGCTTGCCGGTCCAGGCGTAGTTGGCCTCGACCGTGCCCGGGGAGCCGTTCAGCGGCGGGTGGTCGACGCTCAGGAACGGCCGCTCCTCCATGTCGTTCCAGGTGAGCTTCTTCGTCGGGTCGAAGCCGTCCTTGGTGATGTAGACGTAGAACCAGCCCGGGTGCGCCGCCCAGGCGTTGTACGAGAAGTCGACCGTCGCGCCCGAGGTGAGGTGGGTCAGCGGCCAGTCCTTGCTGGGCGTGTTGAACCCGGTGAAGTTGGTGTTGCCGCCGCTGCACAGCTCGCCGTCCGGTACGAAGCCCCGGGTGCGGCCGGCGCCGTCCGAGCGGAGCACCGAGAACCAGTTGTAGAACGGCGTGGTGCCGCTGACCTGCTGCGCGGCCCGGCACGCCGGGTTGACCGGCTTGATCTCGCCGGTGTCGGTCAGACCGTCCTGCCAGCACAGGAAGGTACGGCTGCCGGGCTTCATCGGGGTGCCGTGCGCCTCCGCCTCACCACCGGCCGTCATGACCAGGCCGAGGGCCGGAACGGTGACGAGGAGGGAGAGCAGGACCAGGAAGAAGGCTCTGGCCCGGGCAGGGGGTGCTGATCGGGGCCTCGGGGATCCTCCCGAGTTTCTTGTCAGGATCATGACAGCATCGTCCGTTCCTTGAGGGTACGGGCCTGCGGATGCGTGTGCGGGGATGCGCGGGGTGGGGGCGACTCGAGGGCGGGTTCCGGTCCACCGTGATGGGAGCGCTCCCACCCCGCTGATGCGGAAGTTAGCGCCGGACGGCGCAGTTGTCTACGGCTGCGGCGCAAGAGCGCCGGTCAGGAGGGACGGGCGTACGGATCAGCGCATGCAGACTCACCGTCGCCAAACGGAACTGGCGTCGGGGTTTATGAAGTTGACTTTGCTCCCCCCTCACGGTTGGCTGCGGATCCGACCTTTCATGATCCGGGGGGATCCCTTTGAACCGCACCATCCGTGCAGCCGTCTGCGCCGTCGCCACCGCCGGCCTCGCCTTCGGTCTCAGCTCCTGTTCAGAGGCGGTCGACCAGGTCGACAAAGCAGTGGACGAGACCTACGAAGTCACCTACGAGGTCACGGGGAAGAACGTCGACTCGATCGAGTTCCACGGCGGCGGTGGTAAGGCCATGGAGCCGAAGGTCGAGTCGGTGTCGAAGCCTGAACTGCCCTGGAAGAAGACGGTCACGCTGCGCGGCATCATGCCCGCGGCGGTCATGCCGGTCGCCGCCGACCCCGAAGGCGCCCAGGTCACATGCAAGATCATCCACAAGGGCAAGGTGCTCGAGGAGCAGAGTGCCGATGGTCTGGTGACCGCCGGCGGCTGCACCGCGGAGTCCCCGATCGGGAAGTAGCCCCGAGTCGCGAGGCCCCTGGGGGCGGCCCGGCGTCCCGCGCCCGGAGTTCCGGCCGGACCTCAGGTCGACGAACCCCGAACGGTGACCGCCAACCCGCGCGTCCATCACTTCGGGTTACCCAACACCTCCTCCAACCAGGAAAGTTGACGCCGCACCTGCACCGCCTCACCCCCCTCGTGCCCGTTGAACGGATACGCGTGGATCTCCTTGCGCAAATCCGTGCCGGTCAGTTCGGCATAGCGGTTGAACGCGGCGTACGCCCCGCTCGGCGGACACACCGTGTCCCGCAGCCCCACCCCGAAGTGGGCCGGGGCCTGGGCGCGACGGGCGAAGGAGACGCCCTCGACGTAGGACAGCGTGCGGTAGGCGTCGTGCTCGGCGCCCCGGTGGACGGCGAGGTAGGACGCGATCTCGCCGTAGGGCCCCGCGTCCGTGAGGTCGAGCGCGCGGCGGATGCCGCACAGCAGCGGGGCGGTGACGAGCAGCGCCGCCAGGTCCGGCACCAGTCCCGCGACGGCGAGGGCCAGTCCGCCGCCCTGGCTGTTGCCGGCGGCGACGGTCCGCGCGGGGTCGACGCCGGGCAGTTCCCGCACCGCCGTGACGGCGCGTACCGCGTCGGTGATCAGACGGCGGTAGTGGTAGTCCTCGGGTGAGAGCAGGCCGCGTACCGCCGGGCCGGGCCCGCCCGGCGCGGTGGCGTGCGGATCGGGCGTGTCACCGCCGCATCCGTACGCGTCGCCCTGGCCGCGGTTGTCCATGAGCAGGTGCGCGTACCCGGCGTTGACCCAGGTGAGGCGTTCGTGGGGAAGACCCCGCCCGCGCCCGTATCCGGCGAACTCCACGACGGCGGGCAGGGGTTCGTCCACCCCGGCGGGTCTGCTGAACCAGGCGCGCACCGGGTCGCCCGCGAAACCGCGGAACGTCACGTCCCAGGTCCGGATCAGCCGGAGCCCCGTCTCCACCGGCCGCACCGACACCACCGGGTCCGCCTGGCCGGCCTCCTTCAGGGTGCGCAGCCAGAACGCGTCGAAGTCGGCGGGCTCCCCGATGTCCGGGCGGTGGCGCTCCAGTTCGGTCAGCGACAGGTCGAACGCGGGCACGGCGGCACCTCGCAGGAGTCGGTGGTCATCCAGAAAGTTGCGATGGACCACGGGCGGCAGGTCCCTGGGGTCTACCCAGCTTCGACGCGATTCCAACGCGGCACAGACGCCCCATCCGACTGCCGCTGCACCCATTGACAGCGCTTTCTGCTGCCCTTAAGTTGCCGCGGAGTTACCGGTAAGAGCTCGAAAGTTTCGGTTCCGCGTCCCATGCCCACGGGAGGCCCGAGCAATGAGCACGTCCACCACATCGGCCCCGCCGGGCACCGAGGATCCGCCTCCGGCCAGAGCCGCACCCCGACGCGGCAAGCGGGACCCCGCCCGGACCGGCTGGCGGCGGGCGCTGCGCCGCGACTGGCAGTTGTACTCGCTGGCGGTCCTTCCGCTGCTGTTCTTCCTGGTCTTCCGCTACCTGCCGATGATCGGCAACGTCATCGCCTTCCGGCGTTTCGAACCGGGCGGGTCGATCTTCGGCGAGGAGTGGGTGGGGCTGCGCTATGTGCAGATGTTCCTCAACGACCCCACCTTCTGGCAGGTGTTCCGCAACACCCTGTGGATCGGCGGGCTCACGCTGCTGTTCTGCTTCCCGGTCCCGATCGTGCTGGCGCTGCTGCTCAACGAGGTGCGCCGGCGCTCCCTGAAGCGGTTCGTGCAGTCGGTGTCGTACCTTCCGCACTTCCTGTCGATCGTGATCGTCGCGGGCATCACGATGCAGATGCTGGCCAGTGACGGCCCGGTCAACCACCTGCTCGGCTGGTTCGGCCACGAACCGATCCGCTTCATCCAGGAGCCGGAGTGGTTCCGCACGATCTACGTCGGCTCGGAGATCTGGCAGACCGCAGGCTGGGGCACGATCCTCTACCTCGCCGCGCTCACCACGATCGACGAGGACCTCTACGAGGCCGCGCGTATCGACGGCGCCAACCGCTGGCAGCAGATCTGGCACGTCACCCTGCCCGGCATCCGGCCCACCATGGTCACGCTGCTGATCCTCAACATCGGCACGTTCATGGCGGTCGGCTTCGAGAAGGTCCTGCTGCTGTACAACCCGCTGACGTATCCGACCGCCGACGTGATCTCGACGTACGTCTACCGGTCCGGCGTGGAGTCCAACAGCTTCAGCTACGCCGCCGCCATCGGACTGTTCGAGGCGATCATCGGCCTGGTCCTCATCACGTCCGCCAACCAGCTCTCGCGCCGCACAGTGGGGACGAGCCTGTGGTGAAGCCGAGTCGTTCCTACCGGGTCTTCCAGGGCGTCAACGGGGTGGTGCTCACCCTCGTCGTGCTCGTGACCCTGTACCCCTTCGTCAACATCCTCGCGCGGTCCTTCAGCGGGGAGCGGCAGATCCGGGCCGGTGAGGTGACCCTGCTGCCCAAGGGGTTCAACCTCACCACGTACGAGATCGTGTTCCAGGACTCGATGTTCTGGCGGAACTACGGCAACACGGTGCTCTACACGGTCGTGGCGACCGCCGTGGCCATGGTGCTGACGACGTGTTACGCCTACGTGCTGTCGAAGAAGCACCTCAAGGGCCGTGGTCTGCTCGTCGGCATCGCCGTGTTCACCATGTTCTTCACCGGCGGGCTGATCCCCAACTACGTCCTGGTCAGCAACCTCGGACTGAAGAACACCATCTGGGCCATCGCCCTCCCGAACGCCATCAGCGTCTTCAACCTGCTGGTGATGAAGGCCTTCTTCGAGAGCCTGCCGGGCGAACTGGAGGAGGCCGCGCAGATCGACGGGCTGAGCACCTACGGCATCCTGCTGCGGATCGTGCTGCCGCTGTCGAAGGCGGTCGTCGCCACGATGGTGCTGTTCTACTCGGTGTCCTTCTGGAACTCGTGGTTCAGCGCCTTCCTCTACCTGGACAGTTCCGAGCTGATGCCGGTCACCGTCTACCTGCGCAACCTCATCTCCGGCGCCACCACGGGCGGCAACGCCGGTGCCGCCGACGCACAGCTCAGCCAGGTCGGGGCCAACATCCAGGCGGTCACCATCGTGCTGACCTCGCTGCCCATTCTCTGCGTGTACCCGTTCGTCCAGCGCTACTTCGTCTCGGGCGTGATGCTCGGCGCGGTCAAGGGTTAACAAGGGAGTTTCCGTGTCATCCGTGAAGAACGCAGGACAGCTGTCGCGGCGCCAGATCCTCGCCGCCGCCGGTTTCATCGGCCTCGCCACCCTCACCGGCTGTGGCAGCGGTGACGACGGCGGGGACTCCAAGGACCTGTCGAAGAAGCGACACGGCGCGATGAAGGAGTACCGGGCCGGCCAGCGGTTCAAGGCCACGAAGCCGCTGTCCTTCTCCGTGCTGCACAACAACAACCCGGTCTATCCGATGAAGAACGGCTGGCTGTTCTGGAAGGAACTGGCCAAGCGCACCGGCATCACCCTGAAGCCCGTGGCCGTCCCCCTGGTCGACTACGAGAAGAAGAGAAGCGTCCTGATCGGCTCGGGCGACGCCCCCTTCCTGATCCCCAAGACGTACCACCCCTCGGAGGTCGCGTTCGTGTCGTCGGGCGCGGTCCTCCCGGTCAGCGACTACGTGCACCTGATGCCCAACTTCCGGGACAAGGTCAAGAAGTGGAAGCTGGAGCCGGAGCTCGACTCCATCCGCCAGTCCGACGGCAAGTTCTACCTGCTGCCCGGACTGCACGAACGGGTCAGGTCCGGCTACTCGCTGGCGCTGCGCACGGATGTTCTCGACCGGCTCGGGTTGAGCCGGCCCGGCACCTGGGACGAGGTGCACGAGGTCTTCAAGGCGATCAAGGAGGAGTACCCGGACCGCTACCCCTTCTCCGACCGCTGGAGCAAGAACACGCCCTACCCGGCCGCCGCTCTCTTCAGCTACCTCGGCCAGGCGTACGGCGTCCGGGCCGGATGGACGTACGACAACATCAGCTGGGACGCGAAGGCGCAGACGTTCGCTTTCACCGGAGCGACGGACGCCTTCCGGCAGATGATCGAGTACGTGCGGAAGCTGGTCGCCGAGAAGCTGGTGGACCCGGAGAGCTTCACCCAGACCGACGACGAGGCCGCACAGAAGCTGCTGGCCGAGAAGTCGTTCGCGATCAGCGCCAACCCGCAGGTGCTGGTGCAGGAATACCGGTACAACCTGCAGAAGCAGGTCAAGGGCGCCAAGATCGAGATGATCCCGGTGCCGCTGGGGCCCGCCGGCCCGGTCGTGATGGGCGGCGCCCGGCTGGAGAACGGCGTCATGATCTCGAGCAAGGCGCTGAAGAGCGACAGCTTCGTCGCGATGATGCAGTTCGTGGACTGGCTCTGGTACTCGGACGAGGGCCAGCGGTTCGCCCGGTGGGGCGTCGAGGGCGTCACCTACACCCGCTCCGGTGGCCAGTACAGGATCAAGGACGGCATCAGTCTCATGGGTTCCGACCCGGACGCCCCGAAGGACCTGCAGAAGGACTACGGCTTCTACAACGGCGTCTTCGCCTACGGCGGCAGCTGGGAGCTCGTCTCCTCCATGTTCGGCCCGGACGAGAAGAAGTTCCAGGACGTCATGGCCCAGCGCGAGCAGACGCCCATCGCCCCGGCCCACCCGTTGCAGTCCTTCGAGCAGGAGCAGGCCTCTCTGTGGGAGACGCCCCTGAGGGACCACGTCACCCAGAACACCCTCAAGTTCGCGCTCGGTGAGCGCCCGCTGTCCGACTGGGACGCGTACGTCACCGAGCTGAAGTCGAAGAACATGCAGCGGTTCGTCGACCTGCACAACAAGGCCTACGAGCGGTTCAAGAAGGAGAACGGGTGATCCGCCTCCGCGACGCGCCGGCCGGCCGGCTGACCGGCGCCCGGCGACACCGTGCCGGCACCGGCCGTGTCGTCCTGCCCCTGGCCCTGAGCCGCCATGAGGTCACTCTGGTGGAGCTCGCCCCGGTCGTCGGCGGGGCCCCGCCCCGGTCGGACGAGCGGCGCCGGCCCGGCCGGGAGGCGGCATGAGCACCGTCCGCACCTCCGACTTCGGTAGCGGAGCCCTCTCCCGCGCCTCCGCCCTGATCCACACCCTCCTCACCGTCGAGGCGTTGCTGCTCCTCGCCGCCTCCCCGGGCCTGGCCGGACTGCTCCTGCTCCGCCCCGACCCCGCCAACCTCCCCTTCGCGGCCCTGTGCCTGCTGCCGCTCGGACCGGCCCTGTCCGCCGCGCTCTACGCCCTCCACCACCGCAGCCGCGACCTCACCGAGCTGCGTCCGTCCCGTGCCTTCCTGCGCGGCTGGCGGCTCAACGCCGTACCGGCGCTGAAGCTGTGGGCGCCGCTGCTGGCCTGGCTGACGGTCATCGCCTTCACCCTGACCCACTTCGCCGCCACCGGTCTGCCCGGCTGGTGGGCGCTGCTGCTCGCGGCGATCGGCGCCGGCTCCCTCCTCTGGGGCGCGCACGCTCTCGTCCTCACCTCGCTGTTCGCCTTCCGCGCCCGGGACACCGCCCGCCTCGCCGGGTACTTCCTGTTCCGGCACGGCCGCGCCACCCTCGCCGCGGCCTCCCTGCTCGTCCTGGCGGCAGCGATGACGGCCCTGCTGACCGAGGCCCTGTCCGCCCTGCTGGCCGCCCCGCTGCTGCTGTCCCTGCTGCACGGCAGCCGCACGGTGATCACCGAGACCCAAGAGGACTTCACGGCATGACCGCGCCCCGCACTCCGAAGATCCCGTACGGCGGTGACTACAACCCCGAGCAGTGGCCCGAGGACATCTGCGACGACGACCACCGCCTGTTCACCCGGGCCGGCATCGACACCCTGACCGTGGGCGTGTTCACCTGGTCCCTCATCCAACCGGCTCCGGACACCTACGACTTCACGGTCCTGGACCGCACCTTGGACCGGGCCGCCGCAGAAGGACGCCAGGTCTGCCTGGCCACCGGCACCGCTGCTCTCCCGCCCTGGCTCGCCAAGCGGCACCCCGAGGTCAACCGCACCGACTTCGAGGGCCGCCGCCACCGCTACGGCCAGCGCCACAACTTCTGCCCCAGCTCACCGGCGTACCGCGAGCACGCCACCGCGCTGGCCTCCCGCCTCGCCGAGCGGTACGCCGACCACCCGGCCCTGCTCGCCTGGCACATCAACAACGAGTACGGCGGCGCCTGTTACTGCGAGCTGTGCGCCGAGGCGTTCCGGGAGTGGCTCCGGGACCGGCACGGCAGCCTCGACGCCCTCAACGACGCCTGGTGGACCACCTTCTGGTCGCACCGCTACACCGACTGGGACCAGATCGAGCCGCCCAACGCCCTCACCGAGCACTGGCGCGGCCCCGACCACACCGCCTTCCAGGGCATCACCCTCGACTGGTTCCGCTTCACCACCGACGCCCTCCTCGGCTGCTTCCTGGCCGAGAAGGAGGTGATCCGCGCCCACGACCCGGACACCCCCGTCACCACCAACTTCATGGGCACCTTTCGCCCCCTCGACTACCACCGCTGGGCGCCCCACCTCGACTTCGCCTCCTGGGACAACTACCCGCCCCTGGACGCCCCGCCGACCCGGCCCGCCCTCGCCCACGACCTGATGCGCGGCCTGAAGGACGGCGCCCCCTTCTGGCTGATGGAGCAGACGCCGTCGACGACGGCCTGCCGGGACGTCAACCCGCTGCGGCGGCCCGGCGAACTCCGCCTCGCCACCTTCCAGGCCATCGCCCACGGCGCGGACGCCGCCCTCTACTTCCAGATGCGCGCCTCACGGGGCGCCTGCGAGAAGTACCACGGGGCCGTCATCGGCCACGCGGGCCGTGACGACACCCGTGTCTTCCGCGAAGTCGCCGTGCTCGGGCGGGAGTTGGAGTCCCTTGGTGACCGGACCCTGGGCGCCCGCACCCCGGCCCGCACCGCCCTCCTCTTCGACTGGGACAGCTGGTGGGCCCTGGAGATCTCCGACGGCCCCTCCCGGCTGGTCAAGTACGTGGACGTGGTCCACGCCTACTACCGGGCCGCCCGCGAGGCCGGCGCCGACGTGGACGTGATCCCGCAGTCCGCCGACCTCGCGCCCTACGACGTGGTGCTCGCCCCCGCCCTGCACATGATCAAGGGCGACCTCGCCACGCGCCTCGAAGACGTGGCCGCACGCGGCGGCACGGTCCTGGCCACGTTCCTCTCCGGCCGCGTCGACGCACACGACCGCGCCTTCCTCACCGACGTCCCCGGCCCGCTCGCCCGGCTGATGGGCATCCGCGTGGACGAATGGGACGCCCGCCCACCGGAGTTCACCCAGCCGGTCCCCGAACTGCCGGCCGAGGCACGGCTGGTCTTCGAGATCGTGCTGCCGCGCGGCGCCGAACCGGTCGCCACCTACGGCACCGACTTCTACGCGGGCACTCCGGCCGTCACCCGCAACCCGTACGGCGACGGCGAGGGCTGGTACATCGCCACCGCCCTCGACCAACCGGGTGTCGACGAGGTCGTCCGCCGGATCCTGGCCCGCCACCACCTGCTCGGCCCCTACGCCGACCACCCCTCGGTGGAGACGGCGACCCGGGTCGCCCCCGACGGCAGCCGCCTGCTCTTCCTCCTCAACCACGCCCCCGAGCCGGCCCGTCTGACCGCCCACACCACCGCCACCGACCTGCTCACCGGCAAGCGCGTGGAGCAGGGCGCCCCCCTGGTCCTCGACCCCCTGGGCGTCGCGATCCTTCAATGAAGTCCTTCAGTGGATCCGCCGCCCCCGCTCGTCCGGCACCCCCGACTTGCGGAAGAAGTAGCTGTTGATCTGGTCGCGCCACTCGCGGGCACTGCGGAGCTGCTCCTCGTACCGCTCCGCCACCCGCGCGTGGCGCGCCGGGTCGACCAGGTCGGCCAGGCCCGCCCACACGCGACGGGCCTCCTCGACCTCCTCCACACCCTCGAAGTGCGTGTCGTAGATGTGCTGGATCACGGTCTTCCCGCTCTTCAGCAGATGCCCGTACGGCACATGGTGGAAGAACAGCAGCAGCTCGTCGGGACAGGTGTCCGGCGACTCGTACAGCTCGGCCCACGGCTTGGCGTACTGACCGGCGTACCCGGTGCCGGTCGCCACGCTGCGGTCGACGCCGACGCCGTCCCGGTCGGCGAAGTGATAGGTGCCCCACGGGCTGTACTCGTACCCGTCGACGCTCGGCCCGTAGTGATGGCCCGGCTGCACCATCCATCCCACGCCGAGCGGAGCGGTGTACTTCTCGTACGTCCGCCACGAGCCGTCGAGCACCGCGTGCAGCCCGTCGGACAGGCGCTCCGGGGCCTCGGGGAAGGTGAGCCCGATCCACTCGTCGAGCACCTCACGCGGCTCGGCGTCCGGCCGCCAGGCCAGCCGCCCGAAGGTGTACAGGCTGGCCTGGGCCAGGGGATGTCCCGTCCAGAACGGATCGTCGCCGACGTTGGACACGCCGACCAGCCCGCCCCGCGCCCGTTCCCCCACGGACGACTCCGGTCCGTGCCGGAACCGCAGCACCTCACTCCACATCGGCCCCAGCCAGCAGACGTGCCGCTGCTGCCCGGTGTACTCCTGGGTGACCTGCAACTCCACCGCCAGACGGGTACGCGGCATCGCCCCGATCAGCGGCGAGACCGGCTCGCGCACCTGGAAGTCCATCGGCCCGTGCTTGACCTGGAGCACCGCGTTCGGCGCGAACTCGCCGTCCAGCGGCACGAAGTGGTCGTACGCGGCCCGGGCCCGGTCCGTCGTACGGTCCCGCCAGTCCTGGCGATGGTCGTAGACGAATGCCCGCCAGTGGACGGTGCCGTCGTACTGCCCAACCGCGGCGGCCAGCATGTTCGCCCCGTCCGCGTGACTGCGGCCGTAGGCGAACGGGCCCGGCTGCCCCTCCGAGTCGGCCTTCACCACGTACCCGCCGAAGTCGGGGATCGCCTCGTACACCCGCCGCGTCGCCTCGGCCCACCAGCCGCGCACGGCCTCGTCCAGCGGATCGGCCGTGGGCAGTCCGCCGAGCACCACCGGCGCGGCGAAGGAGACCGACAGGTGGGTGCGGATGCCGTAGGGCCGCAGCACATCGGCGATCGCGGCCACTTCGCCGATCCGGTCGGTCAGCAGACGCGCCTCGGCCGCGTGCACGTTGACGTTGTTGACGGCGAGCGCGTTGATCCCGCACGCCGCCAGCAGCCTGCCGTACGCCCGTACCCGCTCCAGGTCGCCGCGCGCCCGCCCGTCCTCCCAGAACAGCGAGCCGCCCGCGTACCCGCGCTCCACCTGGCCCATGACCGGGTGCACGGCGACGTTGTCCCAGTGGTCGAGCATGCGCAGGTCGAGCGCGGGGCGATGCGTCTCCCGCGTCCACGCACCGGCGAACGCCGCCTCGCCGAGGCGCACGACGTGGAACAGGCCGTACAGCAGTCCCCGCCCGCCGGAGGCGGTGACGGCCGTCGTGCCGCCGTCACGCGCGCAGGTGAAGCCCTCTTCGCCGAGGCTCTCGCCGCCGAGGTCGAGGACCAGGTCGTAGGTGCCGTCCGACACGGCATCCCGCACGACCCGGCCCCCGAACCGCCGGCAGGCCTGAGCCACCTCCCCGTGCACCGTCTCCGCCAGAGCACCCGATCCACGGATCAGCGTCCGCCGGCCGCCGACCGCCCGGAAGGCGGCGGGCGGCAGCCAGGCCGGGTCGGCACCCTCGGGCAGGACGGGCACGGGAAGCGGCATGGAACCCCCCAACTCGGCTGCTCAGGCGAGCAGTTCGACCTCCGCCAGCGTGCCCTCGCCGTCGAGGACCAGGCGGTACTTCTCGTACGTACCCGGTGACCTCACGCTGAACGCGCGTGTCTGCCTGTCCCAGGCGAAGGACTCCCCGGAGCGCCGGTCCAGCGTCCGCCAGGTCGTGCCGTCGGACGAGCCCTGGAGCGTCCAGCCGTCCGGTGCCTGCGCCCGGTCAGCCGACGACGTCAGCGTGTACTGGACCGCCTCGGCGCGCTCGGGGACCGGCAGGTCCACGGACGTCACCGCCGCGTCCGTCGCCGACGTGTCGTCGAACAGGGCGCCCTCCCCGTCGAGCACGTCCGCCCGGGGCGCCGGCACCTCGTCGTCCCGCGTGATCGACACCGGCGCCGCGTGCCTGCCCGTGCCCCACGACGACGGCCGCGGACCCATGTCGAACTCCAGCACGCCCCCCTGGGCGACCAGCGCGTGGGGCAGCGAGGTCTTGGTCCACGTCCGGCCGTTCACCTTCAGCCCCTGCACGTACACGTTCCGCGCGCTGTTCCGCGGTGCCTTCACCACCAGCTCGCGCCCGTTCTCCAGATGGACGGTCGCCTTCCTGAACAGCGGGGAGCCGATCGCGTACTCGCCGCTGCCCATCACCAGCGGGTAGAAGCCGACCGCGGAGAACAGGTACCAGGCCGACTGCTCGCCGTTGTCCTCGTCGCCGTGGTACCCCTGGCCGATCTCGCTGCCGGTGTACAGCCGGGACAGCACCCCGCGGACCTTCTCCTGTGCCTTCCAGGGCTGCCCGGCCGCGTCGTACATGTAGACGGCGTGGTGGGCGACCTGGTTGGAGTGCCCGTACATGCCCATCCGCACGTCCCGTGCCTCGGTCATCTCGTGGATGACACCGCCGTACGAGCCGACGAACTCGGGGGAGGCCGTCTCGGGCGTGGAGAAGTACGCGTCGAGCTTGGCGGCGAGGCCTTTCCGGCCGCCGTACAGATTGGCCAGACCGCGACTGTCCTGCGGGGCGGTGAACGCGTACCCCCAGCCGTTGGTCTCGGTGTAGTCGTGGCCCCACACCCGCGGGTCGTACGTCGAGGACTCGACCCGCCAGTCGCCCTTCGCGTCCCGGCCCTGGAAGAAACCGGCCTTGGCGTCGAAGAGGTTCACATAGCCGCGGGCCCGGTTCAGGAAATACTCCGACTCGTCCTTGTAGCGCCGCTCGCCGGTCTCCTCGTAGAGCTTTCGGCCCATGCGGGAGATGCCGTAGTCGTTGAGGTAGCCCTCCAGCGCCCAGGACAGGCCCTCGTGCGTCTCGGTGCTCGTGTAGCCGAGGAAGGGGGAGGTGGCCATGCCCTTGCGGCCGACGCCCGAGTGCGGGGGCACGACCGTCGCGTTCTTCACGGCCGCGTCGTACGCCGCCTTCGCGTCGAAGTCGACGCCCTTGACGTACGCGTCCGCGAAGGCCACGTCGGAGGACGTGCCCGTCATGAGGTCGGCGTAGCCGGGGGAGGACCAGCGCGAGGTCCAGCCGCCGTCCTTGTACTGCTGCACGAACCCGTCGACCAGCTCACCCGCCTTGCTCGGCGTGAGGAACGAGTACGCCGGCCAGGTCGTCCGGTAGGTGTCCCAGAAGCCGTTGTTGACGTACACCCTGCCGTCGACGATCTTCGCGCCGGTGTGCGTCGGGGTGTCCGGGTTCGGCATGGGGGAGAAGGGCGAGGCGTACTGGTCCTTGCCGCCGACCTTCTCGAAACCGGAGTTCGGGTACAGGTACAGCCGGTACAGGCTGGAGTACAGCGTCGTCAGCTGGTCGGGGGTCGCGCCCTCGACCTCCACCTTGCCGAGCAGCCGGTCCCACTGCCGCTGGGCGCTCCGCTGCACCGCCTCGAAGGAGGTGCCGTCCGGGATCTCCTGGCGGAGGTTGTCCCTGGCCTGGTCGACGCTGATGAGCGAGGTCGCCAGGCGCAGGGTGACGGTCCGGTCGTCGGCCTTGAAGCGGAGGTAGCCCTTCACGCCGGACGACGAGCCCTCGGTCACGGGCTGGTCGAACTCGCCGTAGACGAACAGCCGGGTCGCGCCCGTCGACAGTCCGGACTTCACGTCGGAGTAGCCGGTGACGATCCCGTTCTCCTGGTCGAGCGTGAGCCCCGCCTGGTCCGTCACATTGTCGAAGAGGACACTCGCGTCGTCGCCCGGATAGGCGAACCGCAGGGCCGCCGCGTGGTCGGCCGGTGCCATCTCGGCCTTCAGCCCGTTCTCGAACCGCACCCCGTAGTAGTACGGCCGCGCGGTCTCGTTCTCGTGCCGGAAGGCCAGCTCCCGCGCCTCACGGCCGGTGTCCGGGGTGCCGGAGGCGGCCGACGGCATCACCTGGAAGGTCTGCCGGTCACCCATCCAGGGACTCGGCTCGTGGCTCGCGCTGAACGCCTGGATCGTCGGCAGGTTCTCCGCGTTGTTCGCACGTGCGTAGTCGTACAGCCAGCTCAGCGAGCCCGCGTTGGTCACCGGTGTCCAGAAGTTGAAGCCGTGCGGCACCGCCGTCGCCGGGAAGGTGTTGCCGCGCGAGAAGCCGCCGCTGGAGTGGGTGCCGCGCGTCGTCACCGCGTAGTCGGACAGATGCGCCTTCGGCCGCTCGGGAGCGACGGACTCGATGGTCACGTCGTCCAGCCAGCCCCGGAACCTCGCCGGGCCCTTCGGCGAGTCGTACGCCACCAGGATCCGGTCCACGGTCTTCCCGGCCGCCACCGACCCGATCCGCGCGGCCACGTCGTTCCACTGGTTGACGTAGAGGACCTTCGCCGCGCCCTGCCCCCGCGGGGTCAGCGGGAAGCCGTGCCGGTCCGTGGCCCCCAGGTCGCTCAGGTAGGTGCCGTCGGTGAAGGCGAGGTCGACGGAGACGTGCGTCGCGTCGTAGTCGAGGTCGCCGTCCGCCATCGACGGGAAGACGCGATAGGCCAGCCGCGTGTCCCGGCCGACGGCCACGTTCACGTCGAAGACCTTGTTGTACGAGTACGCCCGCCCGTCGGCGGTGTGCCGGCCGGCGTAACGCAGGGCGCGCTTTCCGGTGAACCCGGCGCCCGCCTTGGCGGTGGGGGAGCCGCTCGGGCCGCGGTCGACGAGGGAGAGCATGTCCTGGGGTACGGGCCCGTCGCTGCCGCCGGTGGAGAACTGCACGTCGGCGAGTTGGAGGAGGTCGCCGCCGTTGTTGCCGGTGACGTCGAGCCGTAAGTACCGGTAGTCGGCCGGTTCCGCCACCTCGTACGTCCTGGTCTGGAACCGTTCGGAGAAGGCCTCCCCGGAGCGGGTGTCGAGCGTCTTCCAGTCCTTGCCGTCGGCGGAGCCCTTCAGGGTCCAGTCCTTCGGGTCGCGCTCGTCGTGGTCGTTGGCCGACGTCAGTGCGTATCGCGCCAGTTTGACCGGTTTGTCCAGGTCGAACTCCGCCCAGCCGGTGGGCTCGAAGGTGAGCCATTTGGTGCTCGGCTCGCCGTCGACGAGGTTCTCCTTCACCTCGCCCCCGCCCGTGTTCTCGGCGCCGGCCCGGACATCGGTGACCTGGTCGGTCACATTGCCGGGTATGCCGCTGCTGTAGCCGCCGTCGACGCCCGAGGCGCGTTCGCTGCCGTCCGGGTTCGTGTCGACGGTGTTCAGCCAGTCCGGAAACGGGTCGTCCGCCTCGAAGGAGGACGCGAATCTCCGGT
Source organism: Streptomyces africanus (assembly GCF_030816955.1). Taxonomy (NCBI): domain Bacteria; kingdom Bacillati; phylum Actinomycetota; class Actinomycetes; order Kitasatosporales; family Streptomycetaceae; genus Streptomyces; species Streptomyces africanus. The sequence continues at coordinate 6,875,876 of NZ_JAUSYP010000001.1, forward strand.
CGGCTTCCTCGGGGGCTCCGGGCAGTGCGACCGCAACGCCCTGGGACCCCAGGGCCACAGCGAAGGCGGTCGCCGACACGACCGCCGCACCCCATCTGTGCCGAGCTTTCCGTTGCATCAACGGGTACCCTCCCTGCGCAGTGGACAACGTTGTCAACTTCGATGCGCAAGGACCAGTAGTTGCCCAAGTGCCAGGGAGTGTCAAGGGTGTTGCTTGTGGCATTCGGGGGTGACGACCGGCAATTTTCCGCCGGGGGAGAGGTGGGCGGCCTGACTTTCCGTGAGGTCTCAACTCGGATAAGACCCACGGCCAACCCTGTGTTCGATCTTGATCCGCTGACGGGAAGTGGACTATACCTGTCGCACGCTTCACGCGATCCGCACGTCACCACCCGCACTTCCTGCACGACCCAGCTTGACCCGAACGCGGTGCCGGGAAGGATCCGGTTCACCGCCTGAGTCCTGGAGAAGGCGAGGACTTGAGCATGGGATCCACTTCCGCCGAGAACCACGGCACCGAGGGTGTCGGCCGCCGTGATCTGATCAAAAGGTCCGCCGCGCTCGGGCTGATCTCCGTTCCCGCGATGAGCTTCCTGTCCGCCTGCGCCAGCAGCGGCGGCGACGACAGCGGGGACAAGGCCAAGGCCGGCAAGAAGACCGCGAAGAACCCGCTCGGCGTCAACGACACCGCGGGCATGGAATTCGTCCTGTTCGACGGCGGTTTCGGCAAGGAGTACGCCGAGGATGCCGTGAAGATCTACGAGAAGAACTTCCCCAAGGTGAAGGTGAAGTTCTCCGCCACCCAGAAGATCCAGTCCACCCTCCAGCCCCGCTTCAACCAGGGCACCCCGCCGGACCTCATCGACAACTCCGGCGCCGAGCAGATGGACATGGGCGTCCTGGTCGGCAAGAACCAGCTCGCCGACCTCACCCCGCTGCTGGACGCGCCCTCCTACGACGACCCGAACAAGAAGGTCCGCGACACCCTGCGCCCCGGCATCGTCGAGATGGGCCAGTTCGACGGCGAGAAGGTCTGGGTCTTCTACTACGCCTACACGGTGTACGGCGTCTGGTACTCGCAGAAGGCCCTGGACTCGCTCGACGAGCAGTACCCCGAGACCTGGGACCAGATGCTCGCGGTCTGCGAGAAGGCGAAGAAGAAGGGCATGGCGGGCTGGACATACGCGGGCAAATACCCGTACTACCTCCCCTTCTCGCTCTACCCGATGATCGGCAAGGTCGGCGGCCGTGAAGTCCTCGACGCGATCGACAACCTGGAGCCGAACGCCTGGAAGCACCCGGCCGTCAAGGCCTGCTTCGAGGCCTACTACGAGCTCTACAAGAAGGGCTACGTCCTCAAGGGCACCCCGGGCCTGGACCACATCCAGTCGCAGACCGCCTGGGCCGAGGGCAAGGCGCTGTTCATCCCGAACGGCTCCTGGGTGGAGAACGAGTCGGCGAAGGTCATCCCCGAGGACTTCGACCTGGCCGTCTCCGCGCCCACCGGCCTCGACTCCTCCGACAAGATGCCCTTCGGCACCATCTGGGCCTCCGGCGGCGAGCCCTTCATCGTCCCGGCGAAGGCGAAGAACGCCGAGGGCGGCATGGAGCAGCTGCGCATCATGCTCAGCGAGGCCTCCTCGAAGAACTTCACCAGCAAGGTGAAGTCGCTGACGGCGTACAACGGCGGCACCGACGGCATCGCCCTCACCCCCGGCCTCAAGTCGGGCGTCGCCGCGCTGGAAAAGGCCGGCGACAACGTGGTCAATCCCCGTCTCCAGGACTGGTACGTGCAGTTGCAGAAGGAGAAGATCGGTGTCTCCGGCCTCGGCGAGATGATGGCCGGCCGCCTCACCCCGGCCGAGGCCATCAAGAAGATCCAGGGCTTCGCCGACGAGGCCGCGAAGGACGACTCCATCAAGCACTACAAGCACCAGTAACGGCACCGGAATCCCAATTTCCGCAAAGGCACCGGAGTGGCGATGCAGCACGGCAAGTACCGGTTCATCGTGGGCTTCCTCGCGCTGCCCCTGGGACTGTACGCGCTCTTCGTGGTCTGGCCGTTCATCCAGTCCATCTATTACTCGTTCACGGACTGGACCGGCCTGAGCCCCGAATTCAAGATGGTCGGATTCGACAACTACAGCCGGCTGCTCGACGACGACATCTTCTGGAAGTCGTTGCAGCACAGCCTGCTGTTCGCCCTCCTGCTGCCGGTGGTGACGATCAGCCTCGCGCTGTTCTTCGCTTTCATGATCAACGTGGGCGGCAGAAAGAGAAAGAACGGACCGGTCATTTCCGGCGTCCGCGGCTCCTCCTTCTACAAAATCGTCTACTTCTTCCCGCAGGTCCTCTCGATCGCCATCGTCGCGCTGCTGTTCGCGTTCGCGTACAACCCGGACAGCGGCGCGATCAACTCGGTCCTGCGCGGCATCGGACTCGGCGACGTCCAGCCCCTGTGGCTCGGCGACCCCGACCTGGCGCTGTGGGCCGTGATGGCGGTCCTCGTCTGGTCCACGGTCGGCTTCTTCGTGGTCCTCTTCTCCGCCGGCATGGCCTCCATCCCGGGGGAGATGTACGAGGCGGCGCTGCTGGACGGCGCGAACCGCTTCACCACGTTCTTCCGCATCACCCTGCCCCTGCTCTGGGACACCGTGCAGTCGGGCTGGGTCTACATGGGCATCCTCGCCCTGGGCGCCGAGTCGTTCGCGGTCGTGCAGATCATGACGACCGGGCCGGGCGGTCCCGACTACTCGACCACCGTCATGGTCCTGTACGTGTACCAGAAGGCGTTCCGGGACGGGCAGGCCGCCTACGCCACCACCATCGGTGTCGCCCTGCTCGTCGTCACACTGGCCTTCGCCGCCGTGGTGATGCGGCTGGGCCGTCGCGAGCGGCTGGAGTACTGATGAAGACGACACAGACCCCCGCGCCCGTGCCGGCCGAGTCCGGAGCGCCCGTCACCAAGGCGGATCTTCCTACGGGCCCACCGCCGAAGGAGAAAAAAGAGGGCACGGTCCTCAACGCCTTCTCCCACGGCATCCTCGTCCTCTGGGCGGTCATGGTGGTCATGCCGCTGCTGTGGGCGGTGATGACGTCCTTCAAGGACGACCGGTCCATCTTCAGCTCCCCCTGGTCGCTGCCGGACACGCTGCACTTCGACAACTGGTCGCGGGCGTGGACCGAGGCCAACATGAGCGACTACTTCCTCAACACGGTCCTCGTGGTCGGCGGTTCGCTCATCGGCACGCTGGTCCTCGGCTCGATGGCGGCGTACGTCCTGGCCCGCTTCGACTTCCCGGGCAACCGCTTCATCTACTACCTGTTCATCGGCGGCATGAGCTTCCCGATCATGCTGGCGCTGGTCCCGCTGTTCTACGTCGTGAACAACATGGGCCTGCTGAACACCATCCACGGCCTGATCCTCGTCTACATCGCCTACTCCCTCCCGTTCACGGTCTTCTTCCTGACGGCGTTCTTCCGCACGCTGCCGACGTCGGTGGCGGAGGCGGCCTTCGTCGACGGCGCCTCGCACAGCCGTACGTTCTTCCAGATCATGCTGCCCATGGCCAAGCCGGGCCTGGTCAGCGTCGGCATCTTCAACTTCCTGGGCCAGTGGAACCAGTACATGCTGCCCACGGTCCTCAACACCGACCCCGACAAGCGAGTGCTCACCCAGGGCCTCGTCCAGCTGGCGGTCAGCCAGGGCTACAAGGGCGACTGGTCGGGCCTCTTCGCGGGCCTGGTGATGGCGATGCTGCCGGTCCTCGCCGCGTACATCATCTTCCAGCGGCAGGTGGTGCAGGGGCTGACGGCGGGTGCGCTGAAGTAACCACGGCCCTCGCAGCCACTGCCGGTGGGTCCGCAGCCCGGCGTTGCGGGGTGCCGCTGCGCCCACCCGTACCGCCCTGGGGGTACCTCCCAGGCCCTTAAGCACTGGGGGAGGCACGACTGCCCGCAGCTGAGGCGAGACGCGCCCGCACCCGCGCACGCACGGAAGGGGACGTGTCGGGGGGTGTCCGCCCGCAGCGGTTGGCGCGTCAACGCCGGTTAGTCGGTGTGTGGCCCCATCGCGCCGTTCCGAGGACGGACACCCCCCGGCGCGGCCCCGACCCACCACCACAGCGCAGGCGCTACGTGCACCCCCACCGAAGCAGCCACAGGCCGCCGCAGGCACACGTAGCCCTCCGCGACCACACGCACACATGGAGGAATCGGCTCAACCTCTTGACGGGAGGCAACCCGAACGGCTCAGCTTAGAGTTCACTAGTTGGACATGGACGGGGTCTCATCGAAGCGGCCCCGCGCGCAGGAGGTCGTCGTGGAGACTCCGGGGTCGCAGTCGTCGCTGCACCGAGCCAACCTGGAGCGGGTCGTACGAGCCGTGCGCCTGGCGGGCTCCCTCACCCAGGCCGAGATCGCGCGGACGACGGGCCTGTCCGCCGCGACGGTGTCCAACATCGTCCGGGAGTTGAAGGAAGGCGGCACCGTCGAGGTCACACCCACCTCGGCGGGCGGCCGCAGGGCCCGCAGCGTGTCGCTCAGCGGGGACGCCGGCATCGTCATAGGGGTCGACTTCGGCCACACCCACCTGCGCGTCGCGATCGGGAACCTCGCCCACCAGGTGCTCGCCGAGGAGTCCGAGCCCCTCGACGTCGACGCCTCGTCGACCCAGGGCTTCGACCGGGCGGAACAGCTGGTCACCCGCCTGATCGAAGCCACCGGCGTCGACCGTTCCAAGATCGCCGGCGTCGGCCTCGGCGTGCCCGGCCCCATCGACGTCGAGTCCGGCACCCTCGGCTCGACCGCCATCCTGCCCGGCTGGACCGGCACCAAGCCCGCCGAGGAGCTGCGGGAGCGCCTCGGCGTACCCGTCCACGTGGACAACGACGCCAACCTCGGCGCCCTCGGCGAGATGGTCTGGGGCAGCGGCCGCGGCGTGCGCGACCTGGCGTACATCAAGGTCGCCAGCGGTGTCGGCGCGGGCCTGGTGATCAACGGCAAGATCTACCGCGGCCCGGGTGGTACCGCAGGAGAAATCGGACATATTACACTCGATGAATCCGGCCCCGTCTGCCGCTGCGGAAACCGCGGCTGCCTGGAGACCTTCGCGGCCGCGCGCTACGTGCTCCCGCTCCTCCAGTCCAGCCACGGCACCGACCTGACGATGGAAGGCGTCGTACGGCTCGCGCGGGACGGAGACCCGGGCTGCCGTCGGGTGATCGCCGACGTCGGCCGCCACATCGGCAGTGGAGTCGCCAATCTCTGCAACCTGCTGAACCCGAGCCGTGTGGTCCTCGGCGGTGATCTCGCCGAGGCCGGTGAGCTGGTGCTCGGGCCGATCCGGGAGTCCGTGGGCCGCTACGCCATCCCCAGCGCGGCACGCCAGCTGTCCGTTCTCCCCGGGGCACTCGGCGGCCGTGCGGAGGTGCTCGGTGCGCTCGCGCTGGCCCTCAGTGAGATGGGCGATTCAACCCTTTTGGACGGGACCGCCGTCGGGGCGCTGCAGGCGGCGACCCCTGCCTTCACTTAGAGAACGGATGGCACCGTTGCCATCTCGTTAAGGATTTACTTCTTGACGTCGTACGTGTGGCCGAGTTGACTTCCAGCCACCTCGGCCGCAATGTCGCGGCCTCGTCAGGGAGGTTTCTGAAGTGAACACGCGTATGCGTCGCGCCGCTGTTGCGATTGCCGCCGGTGCGATGGCCGTTTCGCTTGCTGCCTGTGGCAGCGCCAAGGAGTCCGGCGACAACGCCGACTCCACGGGGTCCGCCAAGAAGGGCGACGACATCAAGGTCGGTCTGCTCCTTCCGGAGAACGCGACCGCGCGCTACGAGAAGTTCGACCGGCCGCTCATCGAGAAGAAGGTCAAGGAGCTCACCGGCGGCAAGGGCGAGGTCGTCTACGCCAACGCCAAGCAGGACGCCAGCACGCAGAACCAGCAGGTCGACACGATGGTGACCAACAAGGTCGACGTGCTGATCGTGGACGCGGTGGACTCCAAGGCCATCGCCGGCTCGGTGAAGAAGGCCAAGGACGCGAACATCCCCGTCGTCGCCTACGACCGTCTGGCCGAGGGCCCGATCGACGCCTACACCTCGTTCGACAACGTCACCGTCGGCAAGACCCAGGGCGATGCCCTGCTGAAGGCCCTGGGCTCCAAGGCCAAGGACGGTCAGATCGTCATGATGAACGGGTCGTCCACCGACCCCAACGCCGCCCAGTTCAAGCAGGGCGCGCACTCCGTCCTCGACGGCAAGGTGAAGGTCGGCCGCGAGTACGACACCAAGGAGTGGAAGCCGGAGAACGCCAACGCCAACATGGAGGGCGCCATCTCCGCCCTCGGCAAGGACAAGATCGTCGGCGTCTACTCCGCCAACGACGGCATGGCGGGCGGCATCATCACCGCCCTGAAGGCCGCCGGCATCGCCGACATCCCGGTCACCGGCCAGGACGCCGAACTCTCCGGCGTGCAGCGCATCGTCACCGGTGAGCAGTACATGAGCGTCTACAAGCCCTACCCCAAGGAGGCGGACGTCGCGGCCGAGATGGCCGTCGCCCTCGCCCAGGGCAAGTCGCTCGACTCGATCGCCAAGGACAAGGTCGACAGCCCGACCACCAAGGCCATCCCCTCCGTCCTGGTCCCCGTCGTCTCGCTGACCAAGGACAACATCAACGACACCGTCATCAAGGACGGCATCTACACCGTGAGCGAGATCTGCACCGGCAAGTACAAGGCCGCCTGCGACAAGATCGGTCTCCAGTAAGCAGCCGTCAGGTCCCCCTGCGAGAGGGATACGGGAGTCCGCGTCCGGACTCCCGTACCTCCCGTGACTCGCGTACGGGATCAGGCTGCCCCGAGTTCCTCCGGCGCCCCGCCACATCAGCCCCGCAAGCTCCGCGGGGCGCCGGAGTGATCACTCCTCCCACACTTCTGCACAACCTCCCGCCGGGTCAGGCGGCGAAGGAGATGGTTCACGTGTCCGCTACGCCCGTGCTGGCGTTGCGCGGGGTCTCCAAGCGGTTCGGTGCCGTACAGGCGCTCACCGACGTAGAGCTTGAGGTCCACGCCGGTGAAGTGGTCGCCCTGGTCGGCGACAACGGCGCCGGAAAGTCCACGCTGGTCAAGACGATCGCCGGCGTGCACCCCATCGATGAGGGCGTCATCGAATGGGACGGCAGGTCCGTCCAGATCAACAAGCCGCACGACGCCCAGAACCTGGGCATCGCGACCGTCTACCAGGACCTCGCGCTGTGCGACAACATCGACGTCGTCGGCAACCTCTATCTGGGCCGGGAGATCCGCAAGCGCGGCATCCTGGACGAGGTGGAGATGGAGCGCCGCTCCCGCGAGCTCCTCGACACGCTGTCGATCCGCATCCCGAGCGTGCGCATCCCGATCGCCTCGCTCTCCGGCGGCCAGCGCCAGACCGTGGCCATCGCCCGGTCCATGCTCGGCGAGCCGAAGCTGGTCATCCTCGACGAGCCCACCGCCGCCCTCGGCGTCGAGCAGACCGCGCAGGTCCTCGACCTGGTCGAGCGGCTGCGCGAGCGCGGCCACGCCGTGATCCTCATCAGCCACAACATGGCCGATGTGAAGGCCGTCGCGGACAAGGTCGCCGTCCTGCGCCTCGGGCGCAACAACGGCGTCTTCGAGGTCAAGTCGACCTCGCAGGAAGAGATCATCTCCGCCATCACCGGCGCCACCGACAACGCCGTGACCCGCCGTGCGGCGCGCACGAACGGGGAGGTTTCCAAGTGAGCATCGACAAGACCTCCGCGGCTCCTGACGACCACGTCGTGGAGAACCCCGAGGCGGCCAAGGCCGCCGTCACGGTCGTCGACCCCCGGCTGCTGGTGCGCGAGCAGGGTTTCGGCGGCTACGTCACCGAGTTCAAGCGGAAGATGAAGTCGGGTGACCTGGGATCCATCCCGGTCGTCATCGGCCTGGCCATCATCTGGATCATCTTCCAGAGCCTGAACTCCAACTTCCTCACCGCGGGCAACCTGTCCGACATGTCCGTCGCCATGGTCGGCACGGGCATGATCGCCGTCGGCATCGTGTTCGTGCTGCTGCTGGGCGAGATCGACCTGTCGGTCGGCTCGGTCAGCGGTGTGGCGGGTGCGAGCTTCGCCGTGCTGAACGTCACCAACGGCATGAACGAGTGGCTCGCCTTCGTGCTGGCCATCGTCACCGGCATGGTCGCCGGCACGCTGCACGGCTTCTTCTTCGCGAAGATCGGTGTCCCGGCGTTCGCCGTCACCCTGGCCGGTCTGCTGTTCTGGAACGGCTTCATGCTCCAGATCCTGGGCGACAACGGCACGATCAACCTCGACCCGGACGGGGTCGTGGCCCAGCTGACCAGCTACTACTTCTCGGACGTGGCCGCCGCGTACGGCCTGGCCGCCGTGGTGACCGCCGGGTTCTTCCTCAGCTCCTTCCTCGGCAACCGCCGCCGGGAGGCCGCCGGGGTGCCGTCGCGGCCGCTGAGCGAGACCATCGTGCGGACGGTGCTGCTGGCGATCGTCGCGTTCGCCGTCGCCACCGTCTTCAACCAGTACAAGGGCCTGCCGCTGGCCGTGGTGATCTTCATCGTGGTGCTGCTGGTCACGGACTTCGTGCTGCGGCGCACGGCGTACGGGCGGAAGGTGTTCGCGCTCGGCGGCAGTGTCGAGGCGTCCCGCCGTGCCGGTATCAACGTGGAGATGGTCCGGATCTCGGTGTTCGCGATCTCCGGCACGTTCGCGGCGGTCGGCGGTCTGTTCATCGCGTCGAAGATCGCCGCGGCGAACCAGGGTGCCGGTGGCGGTGACCTGCTGATGAACGCGATCGCCGCCGCGGTGATCGGCGGTACGTCGCTGTTCGGCGGCCGTGGACGGACGTGGAACGCGCTGCTCGGCGTGCTGGTGATCGTGTCGATCCAGTACGGGCTCGCCCTGGAGGGCATCGCCTCTCCGGTGCAGTACATGATCACGGGTGGTGTGCTGTTGGCCACGGTGGTGATCGACGCCGTTACTCGTAAGACGCAGAAGACCGCGGGGCGCGCGTAGCGCCGAAGACCACCGCTGTGCCCGGCACCGTGAGGCGCCGGGCACAGTTGTGTCGTAGCTGGGGCACAAGTTGGGTACAGCCGAATGCGTGACGTACGACGCACGGCCTCGGCGCAGTCCTCAGGGGCGGAACATTAGACTCGACACGCCCGGCAACAGCTCGAACAGCTCTACTGCAAGGAGGCACGGGTGCCGCTGCTGACCCGAATCAGGGGACCGCGCGATCTGGACCGGCTCAGCCTGGAAGAGCTGAACCAGTTGGCGGAGGAGATCCGGACCTTCCTTGTCGAAGCGGTCTCCAAGACCGGCGGTCACCTCGGCCCCAACCTCGGCGTGGTGGAGCTCACCATCGCCCTGCACCGGGTCTTCGAATCACCCAAGGACAAGGTGCTCTGGGACACCGGCCACCAGTCCTACGTGCACAAGCTGCTCACGGGCCGTCAGGACTTCTCGAAGCTGAAGATGAAGGGCGGCCTGTCCGGCTACCCCTCGCAGGCCGAGTCCGAGCACGACATCATCGAGAACTCGCACGCCTCGACCGTCCTCGGATGGGCCGACGGCATCGCCAAGGCCAACGAGCTTCTCGAACGCGACAGCCACGTCGTCGCCGTGATCGGTGACGGGGCGCTGACCGGCGGCATGGCCTGGGAGGCGCTGAACAACATCGCCGACGCCAAGGACCGGCCCCTCGTCATCGTCGTCAACGACAACGAGCGGTCCTACGCGCCGACCATCGGCGGCCTCGCCAACCACCTTGCGACGCTGCGGACGACGGACGGCTACGAGCGGTTCCTCGCCCGCACCAAGGAGGTCCTGGAGCGCACCCCCGTCGTCGGCCGGCCGCTCTACGACACCCTGCACGGCGCCAAGAAGGGCCTGAAGGACTTCATCGCCCCGCAGGGCATGTTCGAGGACCTCGGCCTGAAGTACGTCGGCCCGATCGACGGGCACGACCTGGAGGCCCTGGAGTCCGCCCTCGCGCGGGCCAAGCGGTTCGGCGGGCCCGTCATCGTGCACTGCCTCACCGAGAAGGGCCGCGGCTACCAGCCCGCCCTCCAGGACGAGGCCGACCGCTTCCACGCGGTCGGCAAGATCCACCCCGACACGGGCCTGCCGATCGCCTCCTCGGGCGCCGACTGGACGTCGGTGTTCGGCGAGGAGATGGTCAAGCTGGGTGAGGAGCGCGAGGACATCGTCGCCATCACCGCCGCCATGCTCCAGCCGGTGGGCCTGGAGAAGTTCGCCAAGCGCTTCCCGAAGCGGGTCTACGACGTCGGCATCGCCGAGCAGCACGGCGCGGTGTCGGCCGCGGGCCTGGCGACGGGCGGGGTGCACCCGGTGTTCGCGGTGTACGCCACCTTCCTCAACCGCGCCTTCGACCAGGTGCTGATGGACGTGGCCCTGCACAAGTGCGGGGTGACCTTCGTCCTGGACCGGGCCGGAGTCACCGGCACCGACGGGGCGTCCCACAACGGCATGTGGGACATGTCGATCCTCCAGGTCGTGCCGGGGCTGCGGCTGGCCGCGCCGCGTGACGCCGACCAGGTCCGCGCGCAGTTGCGGGAGGCCGTCGCCGTCGACGACGCGCCGACCGTGGTCCGCTTCTCCAAGGGCGCGGTCGGCCCCGCCGTTCCCGCCGTGGGGCGGGTCGGCGGCATGGACGTGCTGCGCGAGCCCGGCACCGACCGGCCCGATGTGCTGCTGGTCTCCGTCGGTGCCCTGGCGCCGATGTGCCTGGAGATCGCCGGTCTGCTCGACCGGCAGGGCATCTCCACCACCGTCGTCGACCCGCGCTGGGTCAAACCCGTCGACGAGGCCATGGCCCCGCTCGCCGAGCAGCACCGCGTGGTCGTCACCGTCGAGGACAACAGCCGGGTCGGCGGTGTGGGGTCGGCGATCGCGCAGGCGCTGCGTGACGCGGGCGTCGACGTGCCGCTGCGCGACTTCGGCATTCCGCCGCGCTTCCTCGACCATGCCTCGCGCGCCGAGGTCATGGCCGAGATCGGCCTCACCGCGCCGGACATCGCCCGCCAGGTGACCGGGCTGGTCGCCAGGCTGGACGGTAGGTACGAGCGCTCCGCGGCCGACGCCGTCGACTCCGTGGAGCCCGCGCGCGACTGACACCGCCCCGGTACCGCTGAATGGGCCGGTTCCACCACTGTCACGGGTGGTGGAACCGGCCCATTGGCGTGAATCCATCGCTGCCGGGGCATACGGATGGTGCCCCCTCTCGATCATGTCGAGGACGACAAGCGTGGGAGGTACCCCGTGAGCAGCACCCTCTTCCGGACGAAGAAGGTCGAGCAGTCCATCCTCGACACCGAGGAGCCAGAGCACGCACTCAAGAAGTCCTTGTCCGCGCTGGATCTGACGGTCTTCGGCGTCGGCGTGATCATCGGCACCGGCATCTTCGTCCTCACCGGAACAGTCGCCAAGAACAACGCCGGGCCCGCGACGGCCCTGGCGTTCGTCGCGGCCGGCGTCGCCTGCGCCCTGGCCGCGCTCTGTTACGCCGAGTTCGCGTCGACGGTCCCGGTCGCCGGGTCTGCCTACACGTTCGCGTACGCCTCCCTCGGTGAGCTGCCCGCCTGGATCATCGGCTGGGACCTGGTCCTGGAGTTCGCGCTCGGTACGGCGGTGGTGGCCGTCGGCTGGTCGGGCTACATCCAGTCGCTCATGAGCAACGCGGGCTGGGAGATGCCCGCGGCCCTGGGCAGCAGAGACGGTGCCGACGTCTTCGGCTTCGACATCCTCGCCGCCGCGCTCGTGCTCGTCCTCACCGGCATCCTCGTGCTCGGCATGAAGCTGTCGGCGCGGATCACGTCGCTCGTCGTCGCCATCAAGGTGACGGTCGTCCTGGTCGTGATCATCGCGGGCGCGTTCCTCATCAAGGGGGACAACTACGACCCGTTCATCCCGAAGCAGAAGGCGGTGGAGGCCGGGTCCAGTCTCGACTCCCCACTGATCCAGCTCATGTTCGGCTGGGCGCCCTCCAACTTCGGCGTGATGGGCATCTTCACCGCCGCCTCCGTCGTGTTCTTCGCCTTCATCGGCTTCGACATCGTGGCGACGGCGGCGGAGGAGACCCGCAATCCGCAGCGCGACATGCCGCGCGGCATTCTCGGCTCCCTGCTGATCTGCACCACGCTGTACGTTCTCGTGTCGATCGTCGTCACCGGCATGCAGCACTACACCCGGCTGTCCGTGGACGCGCCGCTCGCCGACGCGTTCAAGGCCACGGGGCATCCCTGGTACGCGGGTTTCATCAGTTTCGGCGCGGCGGTCGGCCTGACGACGGTCTGCATGATCCTTCTCCTCGGCCAGACCCGGGTGTTCTTCGCGATGAGCCGTGACGGGCTGCTGCCGCGGTTCTTCTCGCACGTCCACCCGCGGTTCCGGACCCCGCACCGGCCGACCATCCTGCTCGGCGTGATCATCGCGATCCTGGCCGGCTTCACCCCGCTGACGGAGCTCGCCGCGCTGGTGAACATCGGCACGCTGTTCGCCTTCGTCGTGGTCGCCGTCGGTGTGCTCGTCCTCCGCAGGACGCGGCCCGACCTGCACCGGGCGTTCCGCACGCCGTGGGTGCCGGTCATCCCGATCCTGTCGGTGTGCGCCTCACTGTGGCTGATGATCAACCTGCCGGCCGAGACGTGGGTGCGGTTCGCCATCTGGATGGTCGCCGGGTTCTTCGTGTACTTCCTCTACGGCCGCTCCCACAGCCGCCTCGGGAGGGGAGAGACGACGTCGGCGGAGAAGACGCTGTAGCTTCTGCGTCTCACCTGCGGCCGGCCCGTGGGTCGGGGGCCGCTGAGCTGCGGGCAGTCGTGCCGCTGGGGCGGCACGGGTGGGCGCAGCGGCATCCCGCTCCGCCGGGCTGCGCACCCACCCGACCCGGGCAGCGGCTGGCGGCATCCCGCGGCGCCGGGTTGGGCGGCGCCCCGGCCCGGCAGCCGCCGGCAGCTCCCGCGGGGCCCCGGCCCAGCAATGACAACCGGCCCCTACGGCCGTACCGACCGCGGCCCCGTCACCTCCGCCCCCAGCTCCCCGACCCGCCTCCGCAGCTCCCGGTCCGCCGTGATCACGAGGACGGAACGGTCACCGGCCGACGCGACCACCTCCACGATGTGGTCGTCCCCACTGTCCGGCGCCGACTCCACCCGCACCCCCGCCACGGACTCCACCCCGCGCGCCGCCCCCTCCACCACGAGCACGACTTCCACCGGCCCGTCCACTCCGGGAACCCCGTCCGACGCCAACCGGTCCCGCAACCGCTCCGCCGCCCCCTTCCGGTCCCGCCACCATCCGTCCGGCACCGACCCGACGACATTCGCGGCGTCCACGACGACAAGCAGGGGAGCGTTGCTGTTCATGTGGTCAGGGTCGCACGGCGGGTCTCGGCCAGGCGGGGGGTGGGCGGGACGTCAACTCGGCCCGCCCGCGTAAGGTGAACAAGTGAACGGCGACTGGCTCATCCGCGGCCGCGACGGCCGCCTCACCGTCTACCTGCCCTCCGGCGACGCCGTCCTGTGCCGTGCGGAACGCGGCCCCGCCGGCTCCTGGGAGGCCCCCCGAACCGTCGGTGGCACCCAGAAGCTGCATCCGGGCGTCGCGGTCGGCCAGGGCGCCGACGGCTACGCCCATCTGGCCGCCTGGCGGCCCACCGTGCCGGGCGAGTCGGGCCTGGTGCACTCCACCCACTTCCGGCCCCGGCTCGCGCCCCTGGACTGGGTCCCGATCGGGCACCCCGACAAGAAGGGCGACCGGACGGGCGTGCCGGCCGTCGCCGTAGACGCGCAGGGGCGCTGCCATGTCTTCGTCCGGAACAAGGGCGGCGGGGTGAGCCTGCGCAACCAGAAGGAGAAGGGCGGCTGGGGGGCCTGGCAGGACCTGGAGGGGCACGACGTGGAGGGGGAGTTGGCCGCCGTCACGGGGGAGTCGGGGCTGGTCGAGGTGTACGCGTGTGCGGCCGGCGGGATTCTGCACTGGCGGCAGGAGGAGCCCGGCCGGACCCCGGTGCGGGGGGAGGGGGTGGACGTGCCCGCTCGTCCGGGGACCTTGCGCGCGATCGCCACGTCCGCCGAGCACACCACCCTCTTCTTCACGGACATCTCCGGCGACCTGTGCGCCTGGCGCCCGGGGGAGAAGCCGGTGACGCTCATCGCCTCGGCCGGGCCGGGGCCCGTGTCCGCCGTGCGCTGTGAGATCGAGGGGTACGACTGCACCGTGCTCGCCCAGCGGTCGTCGAGCGGCCGGGTCGCCTTCGCCGCCTATCCGACCGAGCAGGAGTCCGCCGGGGCCTGGTGGACCGAGTCCGGCCCCCAGTTGCCCGCCGACGCCACCGTGTCGCTCGCGCTCGACGAACACGACGAGGTCGTCGCGGCCTCCCTCTCCCCGTCGGCCGGGAAGCTGCTGTTCACCCGCCGCAAGGACGAGCCGGGGCTCGCACTGGAGGCCTGGCGGGAGATCTGACACGCCGTTGGGGTGGCCGCGGCCGGGGCTGTGACGGAATGCAGAAGGGGGTGGGGCGTCCGGATCGTTACCGGGCGCCCCACCCCCCTCAGGGGTTACGCGTTACGCGGGGACGCTCGCCACGCCCTGCGCCAGGAACCTCTTGCCGTTGACCCGCTCGGAGACGCCCTCGCGGTCCAGGTACGGCGTGATGCCGCCCAGGTGGAACGGCCAGCCGGCGCCCGTGATCAGGCACAGGTCGATGTCCTGCGCCTCGGCGACGACGCCCTCGTCGAGCATGAGCCCGATCTCCTGCGCCACCGCGTCGAGCACCCGCTCGCGGACCTGCTCCTCCGTCAGGACGCTGTCGCCCTGCTTCAGCAGCGCGGCGACCTCCGGGTCCAGCTCCGGCTTGCCGCTGTCGTAGACGTAGAAGCCGCGCTTGCCCGCCTCGACGACCGCCTTGAGGTTCGGGGAGACCGTGAAGCGGTCCGGGAACGCCCGGTTGAGCGTCTCGGAGACGTGCAGGCCGATCGCCGGGCCGACCAGCTCCAGCAGGACCAGCGGCGACATCGGCAGGCCCAGCGGCTCGACCGCCTTCTCGGCGACCTCGACCGGGGTGCCCTCGTCGATGACGTTCTGGATCTCGCCCATGAAGCGGGTCAGGATGCGGTTCACGACGAACGCCGGGGCGTCCTTCACCAGTACCGCGGTCTTCTTCAGCTTCTTGGCGACGCCGAACGCCGTGGCCAGGGAGGCCTCGTCGGTCTGCTCGCCGCGGACGATCTCCAGCAGCGGCAGCACGGCGACCGGGTTGAAGAAGTGGAAGCCGACGACCCGCTCGGGGTGCTTCAGCTTCGACGCCATCTCCGACACCGACAGCGAGGAGGTGTTGGTGGCCAGGATCGCGTGCGCCGGGGCGACCGCCTCGACCTCCGCGAACACCTTCTGCTTGACGCCCATCTCCTCGAACACGGCCTCGATGATGAAGTCCGCGTCCGCGAAGCCCTCGGCCTTGTCCAGGACACCGGTCACCAGCGCCTTGAGGCGGTTGGCCTTGTCCTGGTTGATCCGGCCCTTGCCGAGCAGCTTGTCGATCTCGGCGTGGACGTAGCCCACACCCTTGTCGACGCGCTCCTGGTCGATGTCGGTCAGCACGACCGGCACCTCCAGGCGGCGCAGGAACAGCAGCGCGAGCTGGCTGGCCATCAGGCCGGCGCCGACGACACCGACCTTGGTGACCGGACGGGCCAGGCTCTTGTCCGGGGCACCGGCCGGGCGCTTGCCGCGCTTCTGCACCAGGTTGAAGGCGTAGATGCCGGAGCGCAGTTCACCGCCCATGATCAGGTCGGCGAGCGCCTTGTCCTCGGCGTCGTAGCCCTGCTGGAGGTCGCCGTTCTTGGCGGCGGCGATGATGTCCAGGGCGCGGTAGGCGGCCGGGGCCGCGCCGTGCACCTTGGAGTCCGCGATGAAACGGCCCTTGGCGACGGCCTGGTCCCAGCCCTCGCCGCGGTCGATCACCGGGCGCTCGACCTCGATCTCGCCCTTGAGGACGGACGCGGTCCAGATCAGCGACTGCTCCAGGAAGTCCGCGCCCTCGAAGAGCGCGTCGGCGATCCCGAGCTCGTAGACCTGCTTGCCCTTGAGCTGCTTGTTCTGGTTGAGGCTGTTCTCGATGATCACCGAGACGGCCTTGTCGGCGCCGATCAGGTTCGGCAGCAGCGTGCAGCCGCCCCAGCCCGGGACCAGGCCGAGGAACACCTCGGGGAGCGAGAACGCCGGGAGGGCCGCGGAGACGGTCCGGTAGGTGCAGTGCAGGCCGACCTCGACACCGCCGCCCATCGCGGCGCCGTTGTAGTACGCGAAGGTCGGCACGGCCAGCTTGGACAGCCGCTTGAAGACCTCGTGGCCGCCCTTGCCGATGGCGAGCGCGTGCTCGTACTCCTTGAGGATCTCCACGCCCTTGAGGTCGGCGCCGACCGCGAAGATGAACGGCTTGCCGGTGATGCCGACGCCGACGATCTCGCTGTCCGCCGCCTCCTTCTCGACCTGGTCGATCGCGGCGTTCAGGTTCGCCAGCGAGGCCGGGCCGAAGGTGGTCGGCTTGGTGTGATCCAGGCCGTTGTCCAGGGTGATCAGGGCGAAGCGCCCGGCACCCGCGGGGAGGTCGAAGTGGCGTACGTGCGCCTGCGTGACGACCTCGTCCGGGAACAGGTCGGAGGCCTGCTTCAGAAGCTCGGCGGTGGTGCTCACTTGTCCCCCTCGAAGTGCGGGTTCTCCCAGATGACCGTCGCGCCCATGCCGAAGCCGACGCACATGGTCGTCAGGCCGTAGCGGACGTGCGGCTGCTCCTCGAACTGGCGGGCCAGCTGCGTCATCAGACGGACACCGGAGGAGGCCAGCGGGTGGCCGAAGGCGATGGCGCCGCCGTACTGGTTGACGCGCTCGTCGTCGTCGGCGATGCCGTAGTGGTCGAGGAAGGCCAGGACCTGGACGGCGAAGGCCTCGTTGATCTCGAACAGGCCGATGTCGGAGATCGACAGCCCCGCCTGGGCCAGCGCCTTCTCCGTCGCCGGGATCGGGCCGTAGCCCATGACCTCCGGCTCGACGCCCGCGAAGGAGTAGGCGACCAGGCGCATCTTCACGGGGAGGTCGTTCTCCCGCGCGAACTCCTCGGAGGCGATGACCGAGGCGGTGGCGCCGTCGTTCAGACCGGCCGCGTTACCGGCGGTGACCCGGCCGTGGACGCGGAACGGGGTCTTGAGGCCCTGGAGGTTCTCCAGGGTCGTGCCCGGGCGCATCGGCTCGTCGGCGGTGACCAGGCCCCAGCCCGTCTCACCGGCCTCGGCGTTGGTGCGGCGGACCGAGACCGGCACCAGGTCGGCCTGGATCTTGCCGTTGGCGTACGCCTTGGCGGCCTTCTCCTGGGAGCGCACGGCGTACTCGTCGGCGCGCAGCTTGGTGATCTGCGGGTAGCGGTCGTGCAGGTTCTCCGCGGTCATGCCCATGAACAGGGCCGACTCGTCGACCAGCTTCTCGCTGACGAACCGCGGGTTCGGGTCGACGCCCTCGCCCATCGGGTGGCGGCCCATGTGCTCGACACCGCCGGCGATGGCGACGTCGTAGGCACCGAAGGCGACGGAACCGGCGACCGTGGTCACGGCCGTCAGGGCGCCCGCGCACATGCGGTCGATCGAGTAGCCCGGCACGGACTGCGGCAGGCCGGCGAGGATCCCGGCCGTGCGGCCGATGGTGAGGCCCTGGTCGCCGATCTGGGTGGTCGCGGCGATGGCGACCTCGTCGATCTTCTTCGGGTCGAGGCCGGGGTTGCGGCGCAGCAGCTCCCGGATCGCCTTCACGACGAGGTCGTCGGCACGGGTCTCGTGGTAGATGCCCTTCGGGCCCGCCTTGCCGAACGGGGTGCGGACGCCGTCTACGAAGACGACGTCCCTGACGGTACGAGGCACGATGGCTCTCCTCCAGGGTCCGGATCTGCACTGCTGCGATGCGCTGAGCGCGCGCTCAGTCCCATGCTACTTATGAGTAACGTAGCTGCACAGTCCTGACATGGCGAGCGGCGAACGTCACATCTCACCGAGGCGGCGCAGTGGACCCCCGAGGCGTCAGCACAGGAGTCGGCACAGGATGCGACCCGCCCTCACCCCCCGTGATCACCGAGAACAACGTCCGCGCCACCTCCGCCCCAAAACCATGCACGTCATGACTCATCGCGGACAGCGTCGGATGCGTCAGCCGGCACAGCTGCGAGTCGTCCCAGGCCAGCAGCGACACCTCCTCCGGCACCCGCAGCCCCATCTCCGCCGCCACCGACAACCCCGCCACCGCCATGACGTCGTTGTCGTACACGATCGCCGTCGGCCGGTCCGGCGGCGCGGCCGTCAGCAAGGAGCGTGTCGCCCGCGCCCCCGCGTCCCCGGAGAAGTCCGTCGCCACCTGCCACGCCCCGGCCAGCGCCAGAGCCCCCGCCGCCTCGTCGAACGCCGCCGTCCGGATGGCCGTGTGCCCGAGAGCCGCCGCCCCGCCCACCCGGGCGATCCGCCGGTGCCCCAGCGCCGCCAGATACCGCACCGCCTCCGTCACGGCCGTCGCGTCGTCGGTCCACACCGAGGTGAGCCCGCCGGTCAGCGAGGGATGCCCCACCGCGACCACCGGCAGCCCGAGCCGCTCCACCAGGCCGACCCGGGGATCGTCGGCCCGGAAGTCGACGAGGATCGACCCGCCGATCTGCCGCCCCCGCCACCACGACTCCTGGACCCCGATCTCCTCGTCCGGATTCCGTACGAGTCTCAGCAGCAGGGAGCAGGAGTGCTCGGCCAGGACGCTCTCCACGCCCGAGACGAACTCCATGTACCAGGGTTCGAGCCCGAGCATCCGGGCCGGCCGGCACACCGCGAGCCCCACCACGTCCACGCGCGAACCGGCCAGCGTCCGCGCCGTGAGGTTCGGTGCCCAGCCCAGCTCCCGTGCCGCCCGGAAGATCCGGTCCCGGGTCGCCTCCGACAGCCCGGGCTTGTGGTTGAACGCGAGCGACACGGCCCCCTTGGACACGCCGGCGCGCGCGGCGACGTCCTTGATGGTGACGCGGGGAGCCGGAGTCGCCGTCATCGGGTGGGCTCCACGCAGTACAGGGCCGAACGGGCACGCTCCGCGTCCGGGGTCTCCCAGCCGCGCACCCCGATGGTCACCTCTTCGCCCGGCAGCAGCGTGACCAGCCCCCGGTCGGCCCGCGCCCGCGGATCCAGCCGGTCGGCCTGGAGAAGCAGGTCCCGGACCAGGGTGCGGGCGGTGACGGTGATGCCGCCGGGGGCGAGCGCGACCTCGAACTCCGGCTTGGGGTAGGGGACCTCACGGTCTGGCACCGGGAAGTGCACCGCCCGCAGCCCGTCCCCGTCCGAGACCAGGAACTCCTCGGGCCCGGTCGGCGTCAGCTCGCGCGGAACATCGACACGTGCCACCGTCCGCCCCCCGGCCGTCACCGCCACGGCCGCCTGCCCCAGCACCTCGCCCCCGACGGACATCCGCCGCAGGGTCAGCGCCGGCGTCCAGTCCCCGGCCGCCTGGTTGACGACGGCCAGCTCCAGCCCGCCGTCCCGCGGCTGGAGCGTCAGCAACCGGTCCGCGTACAGCCGCCGCAGCTCGTGGTACAGCGGCTTCTCCCGCCCGTCCCCGTCGATCGCCGCCCAGGACGTCACCGGCCAGCAGTCGTTGAGCTGCCAGACGACCGTGCCCGCGCACACCGGCCAGTGCGAGCGCCAGTGCTCGATCCCGGCCGCGACCGCGCGGGCCTGGTTGACCTGCGTCAGGTAGTGCCAGCGGTCGAAGTCCCCCTTCGGCACGGCGAAGTGCCGGGCCAGCCCCCGCTCCAGCTTCCCGTTGCCGTCGTCGGCCTTCTGGTGGTGCAGCATGCCGGGGGAGTCCGGCGCGAGCTCCTCCCCGGGCAGCGCCCGCCGCAGCGTGGCGTACGCGGGCGGCGCCTGCCAGCCGAACTCGGCGACGAAGCGGGGCACGCTCAGCCGGTAGTCGGCGTAGTCCTCCCGGTTCCACACCTCCCAGGAGTGGTGCGTGCCGTGCGCCGGATCGTTCGGATGCCGGTCCCAGGACCCGGACCAGGGACTCCCCGCCGTGTACGGCCGCGTCGGATCCAACTCGGCCACCACCCGCGGCAGTACACCCAGGTAATACCCCTCGCCCCAGGAGTCCCCGGCCAGCCGCGGCTCCCAGCCCCAGTCCCGGAAGGCCCACAGGTTCTCGTTGTTGCCGTTCCACAACACCAGCGACGGATGCGGCATCAGCCGTACGACGTTCTCCCGGGCCTCGGCCTCCACCTCACCGCGCAGCGGCTGTTCCTCCGGGTAGGCCGCGCACGCGAACGGGAAGTCCTGCCACACCAGCAGCCCGAGTTCGTCGCAGGCGTCGTAGAAGTCCTCGCTCTCGTAGATGCCGCCGCCCCAGACCCGTACGAGGTCCACGCCTGCCCCGGCCGCCTGCTCCAGTCGCTCCCGGTACCGCTCGCGGGTGATCCGGGACGGGAAGACGTCGTCGGGGATCCAGTTGACGCCCCGCGCGAAGAGCCGCTCGCTGTTGACGACGAGGGTGAAGCCGGTGCCGTGCGCGTCGGGCCGCCGGTCCAGCTCGACGGTCCTGAAGCCGATCCGCCGCCGCCACACGTCCAGCGCGTCCCCGCCGTGCAGCAGCCGCACCTCGACGTCGTAGAGCGGCTGTTCGCCGTAGCCGCGCGGCCACCACAGCCGGACGTCCGGCACCCGCAGCCGTACGACCCCGCCCGCCCCGTCGATCTCCGCCCGGGCCCGCACCCCGCCCACCTCGGCCTCCAGGGTGAGCGGCGCCTCGACCCGGGTCCGCTCGACGTCGACGGCCAACTCGACGACGCCGACCCCGTCGTCGACGGTGACCAGCGGACGCACCCGGGCGATCCGGGCCGTCGACCAGTGCTCCAGGCGCACCGGCCGCCAGATCCCGGCCGTCACCAGGGTCGGCCCCCAGTCCCAGCCGAAGGAGCAGGCCATCTTGCGCAGGTACTGGTACGGCTCGGCGTAGGCGGCGGGCCGCTCGCCCAGCCGTCCCCGCACGGCCTCGGCCTCGGCGTAGGCGGAGACGAACCGCACGGAAAGCCGCCCGGACAGCCCCGTCACATCGAACCGGTACGAGCGGTGCATGTTGCGCACCTTGCCCAGCAGCCGCCCGTCCAGGGAGATCTCGGCGACGGTGTCGAGCCCGTCGAAGACCAGGTCGGTCTGCTCCTGCGCGGACGCGCACGTGAGCTCGCGCTCGTAGGTCCAGTCCCGGCGCCCCACCCACGCCACCTCGGACTCGCCCAGACCGAGGAACGGGTCCGGGATCACCCCGGCCGCCATCAGGTCGGTGTGCACGCAGCCCGGCACGGAGGCCGGGAGCGGGTCCGGCTCGTGCCGCAGGATCCATCCGTCGCCGAGCGGTGTGGCCTGAAGCATGCGCACTCCCTTAACCGGTCCAGTGAAGAGTCGTGTACAGGTTTCGCAGCGTTGGCGGGAATGGGACTTTACCGGTTGAGAAAGCGCTGTCAGAGTGCCGAACCAGCCATACCGCACGTGCTCTTCCGTCCCGAGTTCCTCTCCGCGAACGGAGCTGATGCACATGAACCGCCGTACCGTCCTCGCCCTCGCCGTGGGCGCAGCCCTGCTGGCCTCGGGCTGTACCGGCACCGGAGGCACCTCCAAGGGCGCGGACGCCGAGGCGCCCGACGACCCCGCCAAGGTCGAAGGGACCATCACCGTTCTCACCCACCGGACCGACCTCGTGCAGGACGGGACGATGAAGAAGTACGCCGCCGAGTTCAACAAGACCCATCCCAAGGTGAAGGTCGAGTTCGACGGCCTCACCGACTACGAGGGTGAGGTCAAGATCCGTATGAACACGGAGAACTACGGCGACGTCCTGATGATCCCGGCCGTGATCGAGAAGAAGGACTACCCGAAGTTCTTCGCCTCCCTCGGCACGCAGGCCGAGCGGAGCAAGAAGTACCGCTTCACCGACTACTCCACCGTCCAGGGCAAGGTCTACGGGCAGAGTCCGATCGGCGTGGTCCCGGGCTTCGTCTACAACAAGAAGGTCTGGAGCGCGGCCGGCGTCACCGACTGGCCCACGACCCCGGCCGAGTTCCTCGACGGCCTGAAGGCCATCAAGGCCAAGACCGACGCGGTCCCGTACTACACCAACTTCAAGGACATGTGGCCGCTGACCCAGTGGACGAACGTCAACGGCTCGGTCGGCTGCGACACCCAGGCCACCACCCGGCTCGCCGAGGGGAACCCCTGGGCGCAGGGCGCCGACCTCCGGGTCGGTGACACGCTGCTCCACGACATCGTGCGCGGGGGGCTCATCGAGAAGGACCCGACGACCACCAACTGGGAGGCGTCCAAGCCCCGCCTGGCGAAGGGGCAGATCGCCACGATGTGGCTCGGCTCCTGGGCGATCGTGCAGATGCAGGACGCGGCGAAGCAGGCGGGCACCGACCCGGCCGACATCGGCTTCATGCCGTTCCCCGCCCAGAAGAACGGCACGTTCTGCGCGGTGACGTCACCCGACTACCAGCAGGCCGTCAACGTCCACTCCGAGCACAAGGCCGCCGCCCGCGCCTGGATCGACTGGTTCACCGACAAGTCCGGCTACGCGGACGCCAACCTCGCCCTCTCGCCCCGCAAGGACGCCCCGCTGCCCGACGTCCTCAGGCCGTACGAGGAGGCGGGCGTGAAGCTCCTCGACATCGACGACACCAAGGGCGCCGAGGTCAAGTCCATCGACAACCAGTCGGAGGTCGGCATCTACAAGCCCGACTACCGCCAGGAACTCGTCGACCTCGCGCGCGGTGCCCGCAAGGGCAGCCTGGACGACTTCCTGACCGGGCTGGGCGAGAAGTGGACCGAGGCGCAGCAGAACCTGGGGTCCTGATGACCGACACCACCCGGAAGGCGGCGCGGCCGGTGGGGCCGGCCGCGCCCGCCGGGCCTCCGCCGCCGTCCGCCGCGCGCCGGCCGCGGCGGTGGCGGGGAGTGACCCCCTGGCTGTTCCTGATCGCCCCGCTCGCCCTGCTGATCGCCTTCACCTACGCGCCGATCGCCAACATGGTCGCGTACAGCTTCACCGACTGGGACGGCGTCAGCCCCGAGCTGCACTACACGGGCGCCGAGAACTACACCGAACTCTTCACCCGGCCCGAGCTGTTCGAGGTGTTCTTCGTCAGCGGCTACTACCTCGCCGCGTCCGTGGTGCAGATCGGCGCCGCCCTCTACTTCGCCACGATCCTGAGCTTCAACGTCCGCTTCCGCGGCTTCTTCAAGGGCGTGCTCTTCTTCCCGTACCTGATCAACGGCGTCGCGATCGGCTTCGTCTTCCTGTACTTCTTCCAGGACGGCGGCACCCTCGACGCGATCCTGAGCCTGTTCGGCTACGACGGCGACCGCGCCTGGCTCGGCACACCCACGTCGGCCAACGTCTCCCTCGCCGGCGTCTCGGTCTGGCGTTACCTGGGCCTGAACTTCGTCCTCTTCCTCGGCGCGATCCAGTCCATCCCGGGGGAGCTGTACGAGGCGGCCGAACTGGACGGGGCGAACCGCTGGCAGCAGTTCCGCCACATCATCGCGCCCGGCATCCGGCCCGTGCTGAGCCTGTCGGTGATCCTGTCCGTCTCCGGGTCGCTGTCGGTCTTCGAGATCCCGTACATCATGACCGGCGGCGCGACCGGCACCGAGACCTTCGTGATCCAGACCGTGAAGCTGGCGTTCCAGTTCAACAAGACGGGCCTCGCCTCGGCGGCGGCCGTCGTACTGCTGCTGATCATCCTGGCGGTGACCTGGGTGCAGCGGCGCCTCGTCCCGGACGACAAGGTGGACCTCGTATGACGCGCCGTGCCGTGGCCCGTGCCCTTGTGTACCTGTCCTTGGTCCTCGCGACGCTGGTCGTGCTCCTGCCGCTCACCGTGGTCTTCCTGACGTCGCTGAAGACCTCCGGGGAGATGGCGGACGACAGCGGCGCCCTCACGCTGCCCGACGACCCGCTCAACTTCGCCAACTACGTGACGGCGTTCCAGGACGGCCGGATGCTCTCGGCGTTCGCCAATACGGCGCTGATCCTGGTCGTCGCCATCGGGGGCACGGTCCTCATCGGCTCGATGACGGCGTACGCCATCGACCGCTTCCGGTTCCGCTTCCGGAAGCTGGTCCTGGGCCTGTTCCTGGTCGCCGCGCTGGTCCCCGGGGTGACCACCCAGGTGGCCACCTTCCAGATCGTGAACAGCTTCGGGATGTTCGACAGCCTCTGGGCGCCGATCGCGCTCTACATGGGCACGGACATCGTGTCGATCTACATCTTCCTGCAGTTCGTGCGGGCCATCCCCGTCGCACTGGACGAGTCGGCCCGCATCGACGGCGCCAACGCCTTCACGGTCTACCGGAAGATCATCTTCCCGCTGCTCAAGCCCGCGATCGCGACGGTCGTGATCGTGAAGGGGATCAATGTCTACAACGACTTCTACATCCCCTTCCTCTACATGCCCTCCGAAGATCTTGGCGTGATCTCGACGTCCCTGTTCCGCTTCAAGGGCCCCTTCGGAGCCCACTGGGAGACCATCTCGGCAGGCGCGATCCTCGTCATCGCCCCGACCCTGATCGTCTTCCTGTTCCTCCAGCGGTTCATCTACAACGGTTTCACGCAAGGGGCCACGAAGTAGGAGGCAGGGCCCGCAGCCGCCGTACGCCGCGAAGCGCTACGGCGGCTGGGGGGTGTTTGGAGACCCCCTAGGCCTCCTTCGCGGACAACGCCTCCACCAGCACGGGCGTCACCAGCTCCACCTGCCACGGCCGCGCCCCGTACCCGGCGAGCGCGGCCGCCACGGACTCGGCGTCCACCACCGCCGGCGGCTCCCAGCACACCCGCCGAACCGTGTCCGGCGTCATCAGATTCTCCTGCGGCATGGAGAGCTCCTCGGCGAGCGCCGAGACCCCGGCCCGGGCCGCACTGAGGCGGGCCGCGGCCGCGGGATCCTTGTCCGCCCAGGCCCGCGGCGGCGGAGGCCCGGTCACCGGCTGCCCCGGCTGCGGCAAATGCGCCTCGCTCAGCGCCTTCGCCCGGTCCACGGCCGCCTGCCACTGCTCCAGCTGCCGCTTGCTCATCCGGTGTCCGAAACCGTTCAGCGCGGCCAGCGCGTGCACGTTGGCCGGAATCGCCAGCGCGGCCTCCACGATCGCCGCGTCCCCGAGCACCTTGCCCGGCGAGACGTCCCGCCGCTGCGCGATCCGGTCCCGGGTCTGCCACAGCTCCCGTACGACGGCCAGCTGCCGCCGCCGGCGCACCTTGTGCATGCCGGAGGTACGCCGCCAGGGGTCCTTGCGCGGCTCGGGCGGCGGCGCGGAGGCGATCGCGTCGAACTCCTGGCGGGCCCACTCCAGCTTGCCCTGCCGGTCCAGCTCCTTCTCCAGCGCGTCGCGCAGGTCGACGAGCAGCTCGACGTCCAGCGCCGCGTACCGCAGCCAGGGCTCGGGCAGCGGCCGGGTCGACCAGTCGACGGCGGAGTGCCCCTTCTCCAGGACGAAGCCGAGGACACCCTCGACCATCGCGCCGAGGCCGACCCGGGGGAAACCGGCGAGCCGCCCGGCCAGCTCCGTGTCGAACAGCCGCGTCGGCACCATGCCTATCTCGCGCAGGCAGGGCAGGTCCTGGGTGGCGGCGTGCAGCACCCACTCGACGCCGGACAGGGCCTCGCCCAGGGCGGACAGGTCGGGGCAGGCGACGGGGTCGATGAGAGCCGTTCCGGCGCCCTGGCGGCGCAGCTGGACCAGGTAGGCGCGCTGGCCGTAGCGGTAGCCGGAGGCCCGCTCGGCGTCGACGGCGACCGGTCCGGAGCCCGCCTCGAAGGCGGCGATGGTCCGGGCCAGGGCGGCCTCGTCCGCGATCACGGGCGGAATGCCCTCACGCGGTTCCAGCAAAGGGATCGGCGCCTCCGTAGCAGAAGATCCGCCGTCGTCCGGAGGAGCGCCTCCGGTGGTTCGCAGTGAGCTGTCTGCTGCGGTCTCGTGGGCGTCGGTCACATGTCAAGGGTATCCGTGTATGGACAGCGCCCGTCGACGGAACGTTCCGTCGACGGGCGCCGGGGGGTCGCAAACCAGTCAGGTCGGGGAAGTGTCGGGTGCGCGAACCGTGAGTGACACGAGCGGGAGCCGCGGCCGGTCCCGTTCACGTCAGTGAATGATCACAAAGGGTCATGGTGAGTGGGTCAGTGGATGATTCCGGTCCGCAGGGCCACCGCGACCATGCCGGCGCGGTCGCCCGTGCCGAGCTTGCGGGCGATACGGGCGAGGTGGCTCTTGACGGTCAGCGCGGACAGGCCCATCGAGACGCCGATCGCCTTGTTCGACTGGCCCTCCGCGACCAGCCGCAGCACCTCGACCTCGCGTCCGGACAGCTCGCGGTAGCCGCCCGGGTGGCTCGGGGCACCCGGGGGGCGGCGGTGCAGGCGCGCGGCGGCGGCGCCGATGGGGGCGGCGCCCGGCCGGGTGGGGAGCCCGACGTTGGTGCGGGTGCCGGTGACGACATAGCCCTTCACACCGCCGGCGAGCGCGTTGCGCACGGCGCCGATGTCGTCGGCGGCGGAGAGGGCGAGCCCGTTGGGCCAGCCCGCGGCGCGGGTCTCGGACAGCAGGGTGAGGCCGGAGCCATCCGGCAGGTGGACGTCGGCGACGCAGATGTCGCGGGGGTTGCCGATGCGGGGACGAGCCTCCGCGACGGACGAGGCCTCGATGACATCGCGCACACCGAGCGCCCACAGGTGGCGGGTGACGGTGGAGCGGACGCGCGGGTCGGCCACGACCACCATGGCGGTCGGCTTGTTCGGGCGGTAGGCGACCAGGCTTGCGGGCTGCTCGAGGAGAACGGACACCAGGCCTCCTGGGGTGCGGGACGGGGCCGGC
Source organism: Streptomyces africanus (assembly GCF_030816955.1). Classification (NCBI taxonomy): domain Bacteria; kingdom Bacillati; phylum Actinomycetota; class Actinomycetes; order Kitasatosporales; family Streptomycetaceae; genus Streptomyces; species Streptomyces africanus. The sequence goes on from NZ_JAUSYP010000001.1 coordinate 6,902,860, forward strand.
TCGTGGGGGTGAAGCCGGGACGAACCGTGCTTTCAAGGTCACAGTCGTCTTCGGCACCCCACCCGTCCGCCTTTAGAGAATGATCACGAATCGGTGATAACAATCCGTACAATTCGGACACGCGGTCGATCATTCGAAGGCCGGACGGTTTCGGTCTGCGTCTGTACGCGGTCGAAAGTGGCCGTATCGACAAAGTGATTCGGCCAAGAGGGGGACGCAGGTGTGATCGTCGACAGGGCAGCGTTGACCGCCCCGTACAGGTTCGATCAGTACGGGGTCGGAACAGGTTCGATCAGCGGGACTGCGGTCCTCGCCGCTGGGGCAGCGTCACCACCGACGCGTCCCCCGGCCCGGCCGGCGGCAGCCCCGCGACCTGGGCGAGCAGATCGCACCAGGACGCCAGGTGCGCGGCCGTGTCCGGGACCCCGCCCAGGCCCTCGCGCGGCGTCCAGGAGGCGCGGATCTCGATCTGCGAGGCGGCCGGGCGCGCGGACAGACCGCCGAAGTAGTGCGAGCTCGCCCGCGTGACGGTGCCGCTCGGCTCCCCGTACGTCAGCCCGCGCGCCTGGAGCGCGCCGGTCAGCCAGGACCAGCACACCTCCGGCAGCAGCGGGTCCGCGGCCATCTCCGGCTCCAGTTCCGCGCGCACCAGCGTCACCAGCCGGAACGTGCCCTGCCAGGCGTCGTGTCCCGCCGGGTCGTGCAGCAGCACCAGCCGGCCGTCGGCCAGGTCCTCCTCGCCGTCGACGACCGCGGCCTCCAGCGCGTGGGCGTAGGGGGCGAGCCGCTTCGGCGGGGGCGTCGGCTCCACCTCGATCTGGGGCCGCAGCCGCGCCGCCCTGAGCGCCTCGACGGCGGCCCGGAAGGGCAGCGGGGCGGTGTCCGCCTCCCGCCGGTCTTTCTCGGTGTCCTTCGCTTCGTCCATTCCGCCAGCGCCGTCCGACAGTCGTCCCTGAGCCGCAGCCATGCCGGAAGGTTACGGGGACCGGAGCCCGGGTGCCGGGCTAGACACCCCGCGCCTCTCCAGGGGCTGAAACACGCCCATCGGGGGCGTGCGAAACTTGGCCCGTGAGTGCCAACGACGCCCCCCGGGCCCAGCAGCCGTCCGCCCCGTACGACTCAGCCTTCCTCAAGGCCTGCCGGCGCGAGCCCGTGCCGCACACGCCGGTGTGGTTCATGCGGCAGGCCGGGCGCTCACTGCCGGAGTACCGCAAGGTGCGCGAGGGCATCGGGATGCTGGAGTCCTGCATGCGGCCCGATCTGGTCACCGAGATCACGCTCCAGCCGGTGCGCCGGCACGGCGTCGACGCGGCGATCTACTTCAGCGACATCGTCGTCCCGCTCAAGGCCATCGGCGTCGACCTCGACATCAAGCCGGGCGTCGGCCCGGTCGTCGAGCGCCCGATCCGCACCCGCGCGGACCTCGCCCAGCTGCGCGATCTGACCCCCGAGGACGTGTCCTACGTCACCGAGGCCATCGGCCTGCTCACCCGCGAACTCGGCGGCACGCCCCTGATCGGCTTCGCCGGCGCCCCCTTCACCCTCGCGAGCTACCTCGTCGAGGGCGGCCCGTCCCGCACGTACGAGAACGCCAAGGCGATGATGTACGGCGACCCCGAGCTGTGGGCCGAGCTGCTCGACCGCCTCGCCGACATCACGGCCGCCTTCCTGAAGGTCCAGATCGAGGCGGGCGCCTCCGCCGTCCAGCTGTTCGACTCCTGGGCCGGGGCGCTGGCCCCCGTCGACTACCGGCGCTCGGTGCTGCCCGCTTCGGCGAAGGTCTTCGAGGCCGTGGCCGGTTACGGCGTCCCGCGCATCCACTTCGGCGTCGGCACCGGTGAGCTGCTGCGGCTCCTGGGCGAGGCCGGCGCGGATGTCGTCGGCGTCGACTGGCGCGTCCCGCTGGACGAGGCCGCCCGCCGCGTCGGCCCCGGCAAGGCGCTCCAGGGCAACCTCGACCCCACCGTGCTGTTCGCCCCGACGGAGGCCGTCGAGGCCAAGACCCGGGAGGTCCTGGACTCGGCGGCGGGCCTGGAGGGCCATGTCTTCAACCTCGGCCACGGCGTCATGCCGTCCACGGACCCGGACGCGCTGACGCGGCTCGTGGAGTACGTGCACACGCACACGGCGCGCTGACGCGGCCCGGGGCGCAGGGCCGCACGCACACCCCGCGCTTGCCCGCCTCGTCGCGTACGTCCACACGGGTACCGCCCGCTGACGGCCCGGGCCCGCCCGGCTGCGGAGGTCTCAGGCCGTCCCGGCCGCCCACTCGAGTGCCGCGAGTTCGCGGTTCAGGACGGCGAGCGGTCGCGGGTGGCCCGGATCAGCCACCAGGTGGCCGCGAGACAACCGGCCGCGGGCAGGGCCAGCAGCACCGGTACGGCGTCGACACCGGCCAGTTCGATGCCCTTGCCCAGCACCGGCCCGGCGGCCACCCCGCCGATCATCGACGCGGCGATCACATAGGCTCCCGCCCGCCGCGCCCGTGGCACCGTCCGGGACAGCCACGGCAGCCCCGTGGGGAAGATCGGCGCGTGGAAGAGGCCGACACCGGCGTAGGCGTACGGCGCCGCCGCCGGGATGAGGGCGAGCAGGAGGCAGGCCACCATGCCGGCGGAGCTGACGACCATGATCGTCTGCACGGACCAGCGCAGCGTCAGCGGTGCGACCAGCAGCCGTCCCACGGTCACCATCAGCCAGAAGGCCGAGGTCGCAGTGGCCGCGGTCGCCGCGTCGTGGCCGACGGACTCCAGATGCGTCGGCTCCCAGCCGCCGACCCCGGTCTCCACCGCCACCATCAGGACGTACAGCACGATGAAGACCGTGACGACCAGGGCCACCGAGGCCCGCAGCCCGGGAGTGCCCGCCTCGCTCTCCTCGCCCTTCTCGTCGGAGGGCGGCGGGGCGGGCGCCTCCCCGCCCTCGCGCACGCCGCGCTGGGCCAGCACCAGTGCGGCGGACAGCGCGGCGAACCCGGCGAAGACGGCCGGGTACTCGCCCGGGCCCAGCAGCCCCAGGAGCGCGGGACCGCCCACGGCACCGAGGCCGTAGGCCGCGCCGATGATGTTGAGCATGGCCGGGCTGCGGCGGCCGAACCCCACCGAGAACAGCTGGTTGAGGCCGTAGTCGATGCCGCCGAAGCCCACCCCGGTCACCAGCGCGCAGGCCAGCGCCCACGGCCAGGCCGGGGCCAGCGCGAAGCCGGCCCCGCCGAGAGCCATCAGCGCGTACGAGGCGGACAGCAGCGTTCTGTTGCCCAGCCGCCCGTGCACCCGGTTGAGCAGCAGCACACCGGCCACGCCGCCGACGAAGTGAGCGCTCAGGCTCAGCCCGGCGGCGGCCGGCGACAGGCCGAACTCGGTGCGGAACGCGGGGATCGCCGGACCGTACAGCGCCTGCAGCGCCCCGATCAGGGCGAAGCCCACGCACGACGCGACGACGGCGAACGGACTGAACAGGGGCCGCGCCACGGTGGTGCCGGGCGGCGCGGCTTGCGCCGAGGTCCCGGTCAAGAGACGTTCCTCTTTCCTGTGGAGCCCCTGCCGTGTGCGTCGCCCGGTGTCACGAGGTCACCGAAGAGGCGAGCGCGTACTGCTGGTCGCCCGCCAGCAGGCGCTCCAGCACCCGCTGGCTGCGCAGCCCGTCGCCGAAGCAGGCCAGGGCGCTGTCGGCGCTCCGCGAGGTGCCGGCATCCCGCGCGGTGACCGCGTCGCGCCACTCCCGCAGCTGGTGCCGGAAGGTGTCGCTCCAGCCGGGTACCTCACCGGGCGGCGAGGCGAGCGTCTCCTCGCGGGCGAACGTGCCCTGCTCCCAGGTGACGCGGGACTTCAGGAAGTACGTCGTGTCGTCCTTGGAGTGGTAGTACAGCTCCTTGCGGTCGCCGATGATCTTCAGCGAGAAGCCGAGCTCCTCCGGCAGCGAGGACTTGGAGGTGACCAGGTTGAAGAAGGTGCCGTTCTCCAGACGGCCGCTGACGAAGGCGTAGTCGTCGACCTGGACGTCCTGGCCCTCCTTCTGAGGCACGTTGACCTGGAGCTTGGTGCGGCAGCTCGTGCTGTCGACCGGGCTGTCGAAGAGGCGGTCGAGCATGTCGACCAGATGCACGCCCAGGTCGCCGAGGGAGCCGCTGGTGGAACGGCCCAGGTCGCTGTCCCGCCAGGTGAAGCGGGAGCGGGTCAGGGCGCTGCCGCGCCGGAAACCGGCCTCCGCGAAGAGGATGGAGCCCAGCTCCCCGCTCCGTACCAGGTTCCTGATCTCGCGGATGGCTTCCAGATAGCGGTAGTTGAAGCCCATGGCGCACACCAGGCCGCTCTCCTCGGCCAGCGCGGTGATGCGCTCGGCCTCCGCCACCGTGGTCGTCATCGGCTTCTCGCACAGCACGTGCCTGCCGTGCCGGACGGCCTCCTCGGCGTAGTCGGCGTGCGTGTGGTTGGGCGAGGCGATGACGACGGCGTCGACGTGCCGGTACAGCTCGCTCGTCGAGGAGAAGGCGGGGCAGCCGAAGCGCTCGGCCAGCTCCGCTGCCTTGTCCGGCAGCACGTCGTACACACCGGCCGGTACGACGCCGGGGACGGTCTCGGCGGCGCGCAGGTGGGCGAGGGCGATGCCGCCGGCGCCGATGATTCCTGTCTGCATGGTCTGCCTTTCTCAGGGACGGCCCTCAGGCCCGGACTCGCCGGACCGGGGCAAAGCGGTTCAGCGGCGGAGGTGGTGACGGAAGGCGGTGAGGAGGGCCTGGGCGTGCGGGTGCGGCGACACCTGCGGGAAGCGGCTCCTGGCCTCGGGCGTGCAGTTGGCGACGAGGTAGCCGTGGCCCACGGCGCCCAGCATCTCCAGGTCGTTGCCGCTGTCGCCGAACGCGAGGGTCCGCTCCGGGGCGACGCCGAAGCGGGCGCACAGGTGCCGGACGACGTTGCGCTTGCCGCACACCGGCGGGAGGAAGTCGACGTCGTAGCAGTCGGCGGGGTCCCCGGTGGCAGGGTTGCAGCGGCTGATGTTGAGCCCGAGGCCGTGCTCGCGAGCTAGGTCGCGCACGAGGTCGAGGCTCTGCTCGTCGCGCCGCGGGTCGCCGAGGGAGCGGAAGTAGTAGTTGACCAGGAACTCGGTCGGGTTCCCGGTGTGCGGGGCGTTCTGCGGGAACAGCTCGACCCGGTGCCGGGCGAGACGGTCCACGGCCTTCGTGACCCGGTCCCGGTCGAATCCGCTGTCCCGCAGCAGTTGCCGCCACTCGGGGTCCGGGCGGGCGACGCCGTCGGGGAAGAACGTCAGCTCGGTGCCCAGCGCCCCGGCCACGAAGTGCGGCAGGACACGGGCGCCGCAGCGCGCCATCTTCTCCTGCACGGAGGCCAGCGAGCTGCCGGTGACCCAGCCGAACAGCAGACCGTGCTCCACGGCCTCCGTCAGCAGGAACTCCTCCAGCGCGGCGAGGTGGGCCCGTTGCCCAGGGGTCGCGGCATGGGCGAGGTAGGTCTCGTCGAAGTCGGAGAACGCGGCCCAGACCGCCGGCTCCGGCAGGCGCAGGTGGGGCGGCGGGACGGGGACCGGGCCGCCGGTGGCGTCGAACGGCAGGGTGTCGGTCATGCCGTCACCGGGCCCGGCGCGTCGCCGCGTACAGGGCTTCCACCACGCGGTCCTGCTCGCCGAGGGACAGACCCGCGTGCAGCGGCAGGTGCAGCACCCGGTTGTGCAACCACTCGGTCCGCGGCAGGTGCGCCTGTCCGAAGAGCCGCTCGCGCACCGGTGTCTGCTGCCGGTGCGTCAGGACGGGGTAGTAGACGTCCGACTCCACCCGGCTCCTGCGCGCCAGGTCCTCCAGCAGCGCGTCGCGGGCCGCCGCACCGCCGGCCGGCAGCACGGGGAACAGGTGCCAGGAGTGGTCGGGAGCGAAGGCGGGCGCTTCGAGCACGCCCTCCTCGGCGAGGGGGCGGAGCGCGTCCACGTAGCGCCGGGCGAGATAGGTGCGCCGCAGCCCGCGCAGACTGGTCCAGGGCAGCAGGGCCAGACCGATCGCGGCCATGGTGTTGTCGATGCGCGCGTTGAGCCCGACCGCCTCGCACTTGACGTTCTTCCGGCCCGGCTCGAAGCCGTGGTAGCCGATCACCCGGCAGCGCTCGGCGATCTCGGCCGAGCCGGTGACGACGGCACCGGCCTTCCCGCACAGCCCGACGTTCTTGTACGGGTTGAAGCTGAGGGCGGCAGCGTCGGAGTACTGCCCCACACCGGTCACCCCGAGCGCCTGGCAGGCGTCCTCGACGAGCCCCAGACCGTGCCGGTCGGCGACGGCACGCAGCCCCGCCATGTCGGCGAGCTTGCCGTACAGATGGACGGGAAGGACGGCCACGGTACGCGGAGTGATCCGCTCCGCCACCGACTCCGGGTCCAGGTTGCCGTCGGGCCGGGTCACGTCGGCGAGCACGGGCACGGCACCGCAGGCGAAGACCGCGTTCTCGGTGGCGGCGAAGCTGTTGGCCGGCATGATCACCTCGTCGCCCGGCCCGACACCCACCGCACGCAGAGCGATGACGAGGGCGTCGGTCCCACTGCCGGTCGCGACGGCGCAGGGCAGGCCCAGGTAATCGGCGACGGCGTCCTCGAAGGCGGTGACGGCGGGACCGCTCGTGAACTCGCAGCTTTCCAGCACCCGCGTGAAGGCGTCGGCGGCGGCGCTCTTCTCCTCCCGCGACAGGAGCCGCTCCTTCGGCAGGAAGGGGACCCCCGCCGCACGCGACGGCTCGGGGAACAGCGGAGCGACGAGCGCGTCGGGGTGCACGGGAGCGGGGGCGGAGTCCCAGGACGAGAGAACCTTCGCCAGCTCCTGGTTGGCGAGGGTGTCCCGGACGGGGTGGGCGGTCCGCACGCCCCGGGCGAGGTCCTGGACCACCCGGTGCAGACTGCTGCTGTCCCCGGGGAGGGCGGTGCCGGTGAACGTGCCGGGCTCGGCGGTGGAGACGGTCATGCGTACTCCTGGGGTTCGAAGCGATCGAAGTGTTCTCGAGGTTTGGGCGGCGGATAATCCCTGCGTGGATGCATCGCCAAGGGCATAAGGAATGCGGGTGGCGAGCAGGAATAACGAACGGATGCGAACTGAACGGCGCGGTGAATGTCGCGCGGAATGCGGTCTGGAATCCGGTACGTCGGTGATGCTGTCAGCGGCCGACAACGTCCGTCAACCGGCAGTTTTTTGCCGTTCCTTTACGGTGCTGGAATTCCTCGAAGAGCACCTCGGAACAGGGCGGGCGACCGGTCGAGAACCGGCAATTTTCTGCCGGTTCCCCAACCTTGCCGCGCCGAGCAGGGCATATGTCCCCGAGCGGACTCCGTGCGCCGGCGTGACGGCCTTCACTTCTTGCCGACCCGCTTTCGCGAGTCACCCCCGGTCTTGTTACGGTGTGTTCTCCCGGCGATACGCAGAGGGAGTGTTTCCGAGCAGTGTCACGTCGCACCCAGTCTGGTTCTTCCCTGTCGGACAGCAAATGCGGCACCGGTGTGCTGCCCGATCTGCTACGCGCTTGGCGTGTGGAAGCGGGAAGCAAAATGAACAGGGGGAGACCGTTACCCCAAAAAGAAGTAGCCGACCGCATGCGTGTGAGTGAACGCTGGTATCGGAATCTCGAGACCGGCATGCGCGTACCGCTCTCCACCGCGGTGCTCGAACGCCTTTCCCAGGCCTTGCTGCTCGGCCCCGACGAACGCATGGCGCTGTACGGGCACGCGCTCGCCGGTGCCGGCGGACAGTCGGACGAGGACGAAGGCCCGCCGGACTCCATGGACGAGCTGGCCGACCTCGCCTCGGCGCAGACCGAATTCCCCAGCTACCTCACCGACCGGGCGTGGAACGTCCTCGACCACAACGCGGCCATGGCCCACTGGTTCCCCTGGGTCCGTGAACCGGGAGCCAACCTCATGCGCTGGGCACTGACCACCGCCACGGCCCGCGAGCAGATCGTGGACTGGCCACGGCACGCCGTGCAGTACCTCGCCCTGCTGCGTTTCGCGCTGGTGACCCGTCCCGACGACCGGAACCTCGCCGCGCTGCGCGACGTCGTCCTGGACGACCCCGTCTGTCGCGGGCTGTGGGACCGCAGCCCGAAGGTCCTCGCCTACCGGCACGGGCACCGCTACGAACTGCGCCTGCCCCACGTCTCCCCCGAGACGATCACCGTCACCTCACAGGTCCTGCTCCCCGCTTACCGGCAGGAACTCCGTTACGTCCTGCTGCTGCCCACGGAAGGCCCCCCGCGTGGCCATGGCCCCTGACTCCGCACTGTGATCCTTCGTCCGTGCGCAACAGCCTGGGGGAGGGATGGCGTCAGGGCGCGTTCACCAGCCTGCTCAACCCCAAGGGGGGCGTCTTCTACGTCGCCGTGCTGCCGCAGTTCATCCCCGCCGGCGCACCGCACTTCACCACCGGCGTGCTGCTCGCCTCGGTCCACATCGTCCTGGGCCTGGTCTGGTCGGCGGCCCTCATCGGCTGCGCCCGCGGCCTGCGCGTCCGGCTCCAGAGTCCCGCGGCACGCCGCGTGCTGGGCCGGATCACGGGCACGGTCATCGTCGGACTGGGCCTGCGGCTGGCCATGACCGGCTGACGGGCGGTGACCACACCGCACGAGCCGCCGGCGAATCGGGAGCGGCGGTGAACGCAGTCGTCCGGGCGCCCGTATGTCTCGGCAACCGCCCGCGGCGCGGGGAAGGCGGGTCGCGGGGCCGACGTGAGGAACAGGCGATGAACGACCGAGTTACTCCTCCGATGCACGCACTGCCCGACGGCGAGGCGGAGCTGACGCTGGTGGTGCGGCTGCCGTGGGAGGACGTGGCCCGCCTCGGCCAGGATGCCGGGCGGCTGGCGGCCCAGATGCGGCGGCCCGTGACGCTGGAGGAGGCGGTGAGTCACCGGTTGCGGTCGACCCGGGTGGCTTCCCACGCGAAGCCGGCCGGGGAGCAGCCGCCGGCGGTGACGGCTTCGGCGTCGGTGTCCTCCTTGCCGTCGCGGCCGCCGGCGGAGCAGGCGAGGCAGGCCATTGATCGGATCAACGGCACGGCTGGGACTGCGTAGGGTTTCGCCGTAGGGGGCGGGTTCGCTGCCGGGTGCGGGGCCGTTGTGGCCGTTCGCGGCCACGCGGCGGAGCCGCACATTGATACCGCCCCGCGCCCCTTGAGGCATGCTGTCCCACCGTCCCTTACAAAGAACCGCGCACCTTTGCCGCTGCCTTGCGGGCTGCTACCAGGACCGGGTCCCAGACGGGGGAGAACGGTGGGGCGTAGCCCAGGTCCAGGGTCGTCATCTGTTCCGCCGTCATGCCTGCCGTGAGGGCGACCGCCGCGATGTCGACTCGTTTGCCCGCGCCCTCCCGGCCGACGATCTGGACGCCGAGGAGGCGGCCCGTGCGGAGTTCGGCGAGCATCTTGACCGTCATGGGGGAGGCGTCCGGGTAGTAGCCCGCGCGGCTGGTCGACTCGATGGTGACCGCCTCGAAGCGCAGGCCCACGCGGTGGGCGTCCTTCTCGCGCAGTCCCGTGCGCGCGATCTCCAGGTCGCAGACCTTGCTGACCGCCGTGCCGACCACGCCCGGGAAGGTGGCGTAGCCGCCGCCCGCGTTGGTGCCGATGACTTGGCCGTGCTTGTTGGCGTGGGTGCCGAGGGCGATGTGCCGTTCCTGGCCGGAGACCAGGTCGAGGACCTCGACGCAGTCGCCGCCCGCCCAGATGTTCTCGTGGCCGCGGACCCGCATCGAGCGGTCCGTGAGGAGGCCGTCGTGGGCACCGAGGGGGAGGCCGGCGGCCTTGGCGAGGGTCGTCTCGGGGCGGACGCCGATGCCGAGCACGACGACGTCCGCCGGGAAGTCGCGATCCTGGGTGGCGACCGCCCGGACCCGGCCGTCGTCCCCGGTGAGGATCTCGGTGACCTCGGCGTCGTTCACCATCGTGATGCCCAGGCCCTCCATGGCCTTGTGCACCAGGCGGCCCATGTCGGGGTCGAGGGTCGACATGGGCTCGCTGCCGCGGTTGACGACCGTCACCTGGTAGCCGCGGTTGATGAGCGCCTCGGCCATCTCCACGCCGATGTATCCGGCCCCGACGACCACCGCGCGGCGGCCACGCGTGCGTGCCAGCGTGTCGAGCAGCGCCTGGCCGTCGTCCAGCGTCTGCACGCCGTGCACCCCGGGGGCGTCCATGCCGGGCAGGTCCGGCCGGATCGGCCGGGCGCCGGTCGCGATCACGAGTTTGTCGTACGACGTCCAGGACTCGGCGCCGGAGTCGACGTCACGCGCGCGTACCCGCTGCCCGTCGAGGTCGAGTTCCGTGACCTCGGTGCGCAGTCGCAGATCGATGTCCCGCGCGCGGTGTTCCTCGGGGGTGCGGGCGATGAGCCGGTCCCGGTCGGTGACGTCGCCGCCCACCCAGTAGGGGATGCCGCACGCCGAGTACGACGTGAAGTGGCCGCGTTCGAACGCCACGATCTCCAGCTCTTCGGGGCCCTTCAGCCGGCGTGCCTGCGACGCCGCGGACATCCCCGCGGCGTCGCCGCCGATCACGACCAGTCGCTCCCTGCGCGTACGGCTCATGTTCATGCGAACACGCTACGGGAGCAGGGCATTTCAGTCCTGCTCGTCAGGCTCGTCAGGTGTCCGCGCGGGCGTGGACCGCGGGGCCGGCCGGGCCGTCGGCAGCGGGCCCAGGGCGCTCATGGCGGGCGCGGGGCGCGGGCGGCGCGGGAGGCGGGGGCGTACGACGCGCAGCCAGAGCAGGGCGAGCAGGGCGGCCACCGCCGCGAACGGCAGGACCGCGCCGAGGGCCACCGCGAGCCAGCGCAGCATCGTGACGAACGCGTTCCAGCCGCCCGCGACCGCGTCCACGAATCCCGGGTCGTCGTCCTTCGCCTCCTTCTTCTTCACCGGGGTCTCGGACAGCGACAGGGTGATGGTGGCCAGGCTCGTGCGGTCCTTCAGGGACTCCTGGCGGGCGAGCAGCGCCTCCAGATCGGCCTGGCGGGTGCTCAGCTCGCCCTCCAGGGTCACCACGTCACCGAGCTTCGTCGCCTGGTCCATCAGCTCGCGGATCCGGGCCACGCTGGCCCGTTGCGACTTGATGCGGCTCTCCACGTCCACGACCTGGTCGGTGACGTCCTCCGCCTTGGCGCTGCGGTCGAGGAGCTTGCCCGCGCCCTCCAGCTCGGTGAGGACCTCGTCGTACTTCTCGACGGGGACGCGCAGTACGACCCGGGTGCGCTCGCGGCCCTCCGCGTCCCGGGTGGTGGTCTCGTTGCCGACGTAGCCGCCCGCGTTCTCGGTACCGGTGCGGGCCTGCTCCAGGGCCTTCGGGACGTCCTTGACCTGCACGGTCAGCGAGGCCGTGCGGATGATGTGGCTCGTGGGGAGCTTCGGCGGGGCGGTCGCCCGGGCTCCGCTCCCGGCGCCGCCGGGGGCGGCCTCGTTCGCGCCGGCCTTGCCGTCCGACTGCGGGGCGGCGGCCCCGCGGTCGGCGGAGGAGCCGCCGGCGGAATCGTCGGCCGCGCCGCTGCATCCGGTGAGCGCGAGGGCCCCGGCCAGCAGGAGCGCGGCCAGGCGGACACCGCCCAGCGCAGGGGCGGGGTGGCGGTCGGGTCGTCGTGTGCGCATGCGGGCATCCCCCGGGGATCGGTTCGGCTGACGTTTCTTCGACGCCCGGGCGGTGCCGGACGTTTGGTCCGGGACGGTTCCGATGCGGTCACGGTCGGGACTCGTGCCGGACACCGGGGCGCGGAAGCGCTGTCAGTGGGGTCTGAGAGGCTGGGGGCATGCGCGAAGTTCAAGCCCGTGCGGGCACGGGGCAGGTCGTCGTCATCGGGGCGGGAATCGCGGGACTGGCCGCGGCGCACCGGCTGCTGGAGCGCGGGGCGCGGGTGACCGTGCTGGAGGCCTCCGGCCGGGTCGGCGGCAAGCTGCTGCCCGGGGAGATCGCCGGCGCGCGCGTGGACCTCGGCGCCGAGTCGATGCTGGCCCGCCGCCCCGAGGCGGTGGCGCTCGCCCGGGAGGTGGGCCTCGCCGACCGGCTCCAGCCGCCCGCGACCGCGACGGCCTCGATCTGGACGCGGGGCGCGCTGCGCCCGATGCCCAAGGGCCATGTGATGGGCGTGCCCGGCACCGCGGCGGCCCTGTCCGGTGTGCTGTCCGACGAGGGCCTCGCCCGCATCGACCGCGACGCCGAGCTGCCCCGCACGGAGGTCGGCGACGACGTGGCCGTCGGCCAGTACGTGGCGGCGCGCCTCGGCCGCGAGGTCGTCGACCGCCTGGTGGAGCCCCTGCTGGGCGGCGTGTACGCGGGCGACGCGTACCGCATCTCGATGCGCTCCGCCGTCCCGCAGCTGTTCCAGGCGGCGCGCAGCCACGCCTCCCTGACGGAGGGGGTCCGCGAGATCCAGGCGAAGGCGGCCGCCGCCCAGCAGACCGGGCCGGTGTTCATGGGCCTCCAGGGCGGCGTCGGCACGCTGCCGCTCGCGGTGGCCGAGTCGGTGCGGGCCCGCGGGGGCGAGATCCTCACGGGGACGCCGGTGACGGAGCTGACCCACAGCGCCGCCGACGGCGGATGGCGCGTGGTCGCGGGCGAGCGGGTGCTGCGCGCGGACGCGGTGGTGCTCGCCGTCCCCGCCCCCGCCGCCGCCCGGCTCCTGCGCACGCAGTCCCCCGGGGCCGCCGCCGAGCTCGGCGGCGTCGAGTACGCCTCCATGGCGCTGGTCACCCTCGCCTACCGCCGCGCCGAGGCGGGCCTGCCCGAGGGCAGCGGCTTTCTCGTGCCGCCGGTGGACGGGCGCACCATCAAGGCGTCCACCTTCGCCTCACAGAAGTGGGGCTGGATCGCCGACGAGAACCCCGACCTCGTCGTCCTGCGCACGTCCGTCGGGCGGTACGGCGAGACGGAGATCCTCCAGCGCGACGACGACGGGCTCGTGGCGGTCTCCCGGCACGACCTGAAGGCGGCGACCGGCCTGGCCGCCACGCCCGTCGCCACCCGCGTCACCCGGTGGGACGACGGCTTGCCCCAGTACCCCGTCGGCCACCACGCGCGCGTGGCCCGCATCCGCGAGCACGTGGCGAAGCTCCCGGGGCTCGCCGTGTGCGGCGCGCAGTACGACGGCGTCGGCATCCCGGCGTGCATCGCGAGCGCGTACGCCGCCGTCGACCAGATCCACGGTGACCTGCGGGGTGTGCAGGAGCTCACCGCCCACCCGGTGCAGAGCCTGCACGGCGGAGCGGGAGAATGAGGAACATGAGTGACGACGCCTCCACCACGGCCTCCAGCGCCGAGCCCGACCGCATCCCGAACAAGGGCAAGCTGGCCAAGGACCTCAACGAGGTCATCCGCTACACGCTCTGGTCCGTCTTCAAGCTGAAGGACGTCCTCCCCGAGGACCGCGCCGGGTACGCCGACGAGGTCCAGGAGCTGTTCGACCAGCTCGCCGCCAAGGACGTGACCATTCGCGGCACGTACGACGTCTCGGGCCTGCGCGCCGACGCCGACCTCATGATCTGGTGGCACGCGGAGACCAGCGACGCGCTGCAGGAGGCGTACAACCTCTTCCGCCGCACGAAGCTGGGCCGGGCGCTCACGCCGGTGTGGTCGAACATGGCGCTGCACCGCCCCGCCGAGTTCAACCGCTCGCACATCCCGGCGTTCCTCGCCGACGAGACGCCCCGCACCTACGTGAGCGTCTACCCCTTCGTGCGCTCCTACGACTGGTACCTGCTGCCCGACGAGGACCGCCGCCGCATGCTCGCCGACCACGGCAAGATGGCCCGCGGCTTCCCGGACGTGCGCGCCAACACGGTCGCCTCGTTCTCCCTCGGCGACTACGAGTGGATCCTCGCCTTCGAGGCCGACGAGCTGTACCGCATCGTCGACCTGATGCGTCACCTGCGCGCCTCGGAGGCCCGGCGGCACGTCCGCGAGGAGGTCCCGTTCTTCACGGGCCGCCGCAAGGAGATCGCGGAGCTGGTCGCGGACCTGGCCTGATCAGCCGAGCGGCCGGTCGGCCCCGGGCGGCTCCGGGGCCGCCGACCGTGACCGTGATGGTGACTGCGACTGCGGCTTCGGTTCCGGATGCGCGGCGCAGTCCGTACGCCGTCCCGGCAGCCGGCCCGCCAGCAGATACGCCTCCACATGGCCGTTGACGCAGGCGTTCGGCCCGCCCGCCAGGCCGTGCGCGCCGGCGTCCCGCTCCGTCACCAGGACCGAGCCCGCGAGACGGCGGTGGAGTTCGAGGGCGCCGTCGTAGGGCGTGGCGGCGTCCCGCTCGGCGGCCAGGATCAGCGTCGGCGGCAGTGCACCCGGCCCGGCGCCGACGTCGAGCGGCCGCTGCCGCGGCCCCTCCCAGTAGGCGCAGGGCAGGTTCGTCCACACGTTGTCCCAGGTCTCGAAGGGCGCCCGCCGCGCGAGCCGGGTGTTGTCGCGGTCCCACACCTCCCAGTCCGTCGGCCAGGGAGCGTCGTTGCACTCGACCGCCACATAGACCGCGCGTGTGTTCTCCGCCTCGGCGGCGGCCTCCGGGCGTTGTTCCGCCTGCTCGACCAGCGGCCCGGGATCGCCCTTGAGGTACGCCGACAGCGCGTGCGCCCGGTGCGGCCACTGGTCGTCGTAGTACCCGGCCTGGAGGAACGCCCCCTGCAACTGCCCGGGCCCGACCTCCTTGCCGGCCGGCTCGGCGGCCAGCCGCGCGCTCGCCCGCTCGTAGCTGCGCCGCACCTCCCGCGCGGTCCTGCCCAGCCCGTACACGTCGTCGTGCCGGGCGATCCACCTCCGGAAGTCCCGCCAGCGGCCCTCGAACGCCGCCGACTGGTCGAGGTTGTTGCGGTACCAGATCTCCGCCGGGTGGGGATCGACCGCCGAGTCCAACACCATCCGCCGCACGTGGCCGGGGAACAGGGTCGCGTACAGGGCTCCCAAGTACGTGCCGTACGACGTGCCCAGGAACGTCAGCCGTTCCTCGCCGAGCGCGGCGCGCAGGACGTCGAGGTCGCGGGCGTTGTTCAGCGAGTGGTAGTGCCGCAGCGCGCCGCCGGCCCGCTCGGCACAGCCGCGCGCGTACGCCTTCGCCTGCGCGATGCGTTCCTTCTTGTACGACTCCGAGGGCTGGGTCGGCGCCAGCGTGGGCCCCTGGAAGAACCGCTTGGGGTCCTGGCAGGACAGGGGCGCTGAACGGCCGACCCCCCGCGGGGCGTAGCCGACGAGGTCGTACGCGGCCGCGATCCGCTTCCACTCGGGGAGCAGGCCGACGAGGGGGAAGTACAAGCCGTTGGCGCCCGGGCCGCCCGGGTTGTAGACCAGGGCGCCCTGGCGGCGGACCGCGCGCTTGCCGTGGTGCGGCTCCTTGCGCGTGGCCCGGGCGCGGCCGACGGCGAGCTCGATCTGCCTGCCGTCGGGCCGGGCGTAGTCCAGCGGGACGGTGACCGTGCCGCACTGCATGCTGCCGGGAAGGTCCTGCGCGTCGGGGCACGGGCCGAAGTCGATGCCGGCCGCCTTCGCCCGCGCGGCGGCCACCGCGGTGCCGCGCAGCTCGGCGGCCGATCTCGCGCCGTCGGTGTCCGGGACGGCGGTGAGGGCGCTCAGCAGCAAGGATCCTGCGGCCGAGTAGAGGAGGGCGGCTCTCATCGGTGTCCCTTCGGTGCACGGTGGCGACAAAAGGGATGTTTGGTGCGGCGGTTGAGGAAGGCAAGCACCGTCCGCCGGTGTCGGCGCCAATGCCCCTGTGCGCCCCCGGTCGGTCAGTCGTGTGCCCCGCGGTGCGTGAAGGCGGCGCGCAGGTCCGGTTCGCCGATCGCGCTGACGCCGCGCACGGCCACGGAGGTGAGGTAGGTGCGGTCGTCGGCGGTGCCGTCCGCGTTCCGGGTCAGGGCGCCGAGCAGCCGCTGGCCGGCCGGGGAGGCCCAGCGCGAGTACGGGTGGATCTCGATGCGGGCGATGGCGAGGGAGCTCAGGGTCAGGGCGAGCGGCAGCGCGAACCACAGGGCGACCAGATGCCGCGGCATGTCCGGCGGGGTGGGCGTCAGCAGCGCGGTGACGCCGAGAGCGAGTACGGCGAGGGCCGCCGAGCGCACCTGGCGGACGGCCGCCGCGACCGTCGTACGGGCGCTGCCGGGCACCGCGAGCCCCGCGCGCACCAGCCGGTCGGCGATACCGCGTATCGCGTCCGCCGTGGCGGCGGTGGCCCGCACCGGCGCGATGCGGGACTGCCCCTCGGGTCCGATGGCCCCTATGACCGACCGCTCCATCTCGTCCCGCCCGCGCGGATCGACGACCGTCGCCCAGCCGGTGTGGGCGAGGAGCAGCCGGCGCTGGCGTGCCATGGCGACGAGGGTCACGTCGGCGACCCGCCGGGGGCCGCCGGAGAGGAACGCGGCCTCATACAGCGTGAGTTCATGGATCCGGTCGGTGTCCGTGTCGCCGGCCGCGGCGCGTACGGCGGCCAGGCACAGGCGCGTGCACGCCGTGCCGGCCACGGCCCAGGCCGCCAGCAGGAAAAGAACCCAGAGCATATGTTGTTTGTATGTGACACGGTCCCGAAAACACCATGCCTTGTTCACGATCCGGACGGAGTGTTGTCGGTATGTGACGTTCCGTTTCACTGTTCCGGCGGCGGGCGGAACGTCGGCGGCGGAAGCGTGGTGGCCGGGTCCGGGGCCGGAATCGAGGGTGCGGCCGGAGCGGGGGCGGCCGTCGGGGGAGTGCTCGCGGTGGCCATGTCGCGGGCCACGGCGTCGAAGTCGACGTAGCCCGTGGCCTCCAGGACCTTGATGTGGTCGAGGACGGTCGTGTTGGCGTCGTCGGCGAGGTCGCGCACGAGCGAGTTGCGGGTGCTCGCGCGGACCTGGGCGACGAGCGAGAAGACCCTGCCGTGCGCCAGCCGCAGGAGGTTGGCGAACTGGCGGTCGTACTCGGCACCCTGTGCCGCGTCCAGGGTTTCGAGCCACTGCTTCTGCTGGTCGCCGGGCTCGTCCGGCAGGGCGAGGTTCAGCCGCGCGGCGACCCCGCGGACCCGTTCGTCGAGGAACGCGTGCCCCTCGACGAGATGCCGGCCCGCCGTCCGGACGGCGGGCGTCGTCCCCTTCGTCTGCGCCTGCCGCCCCGCGGGCAGCTCCCACAGCCCGGCCAGCCGGACCTTGACGAGGAAGTCCTGGTCGAGCGCGGACAACGGGCCGTAGCTCGTGCGCAGAGTCTGGGCGCTCAGCACGTTCGGTCCCGTCCCCGGCCGGTCGGTGTACGACCAGAGGGAGAAGACCAGCGCGGCGAGCGTCGCCGTCAGACACGTGACGATGAGCCCCGTGCCGCTGACGATGCCTCGGCCCTTGACGGGAGGTCGCGGTCGCATGGGTGGTGCCTCCTGGTACGGCACCGCACACTAGTGCGCTTCGGGTGCGGAGTTGCCATGTTACTGCGGGGTCTACGTCAACTGCCGTACAGGGGCGAATCGTTGTAACGGGGGCAGGACGGGGCGATTGGGGGAGACGGAGTGGGGGACTCGCCGGGGCGAAGAGGCGCAAAACATTCCATGGCTCCGGGCGGGCGTGACACGGGTGTCAGACCCGGCACACTCGCGTGCGGACAGGTGCGGCGGGGCGACTAGCCCACCCGGGTCCTCTGAGCCGGCGGGACGCCGTCGCGGCGGTGTGGCCCGTGGCCGCCGCCCGCCCCATGGGCCATGTTGCTGACCGTCGGGGCCGATCGGCACCGGCCGGATGCTGAGGAGGCCCCGCGGTGGGTGAGCTGTACATCGACGGCGAGTGGACACGGGCGGCGGCCGGTGGCCGGCGGGAGGTGGTCAACCCCTACGACGCCTCCGTCGTCACCACCGTCGACGAGGCCGACGCCACCGACGTGGACCGCGCCGTACGCGCCGCCCGGCGTGCCTTCGACCAGGGGGACTGGGCGAACGCCACCTCCCGTCACCGCGCCGACGTCCTGCTGCGCGTCCGTGACCTGCTGCTGCGCGACCAGGAGGACATCGCCCGCACGGAGACCCTCGACACCGGCAAGACGCTGGCCGAGGCCCGCATCGACGTCGAGGACGTGGCGAACGCCTTCCGCTACTACGCCGAACTCGCGGGCAAGGACGGCGGCCGGGTCGTCGACGTCGGCCCGACCGTGCTCAGCCGCGTCGTCTACCAGCCGGTCGGGGTCTGCGCGCTCATCGCCCCCTGGAACTACCCGCTGCTCCAGGCCTCCTGGAAGGTCGCCCCGGCACTGGCCGCCGGCAACACCTTCGTCCTCAAGCCCAGCGAGATCACCCCGCTCACCACGATCGCCATGATCCGGCTCATCGAGGAGGCCGGCGCACCGCCCGGCGTCGCCAACCTGGTGCTGGGCTCCGGGGCGAGTGCCGGCGCGGCCCTGACCAGCCACCCCGAGGTCGACCTGGTGTCCTTCACCGGCGGCCTGACCACCGGACGGTCCATCATGGCCGGCGCCGCCGAGGGACCGCGGAACATCGCCCTCGAACTCGGCGGCAAGAACCCCAACATCGTCTTCGCGGACGCCGACTTCGACGCCGCCGTCGACTACGCGCTGGACGCCGCCTTCCTGCACTCCGGGCAGGTCTGCTCGGCCGGTTCGCGCCTGCTCGTCGAGGACGCGCTGCACGACCGGTTCGTCGAGGCCTACGCCGAGCGCGCCCGGGCGATCCGGCTGGGCAACGGCCTGGAGGAGGGCACCGAGAGCGGCCCGCTCAGCTCCGCCGAGCACCGTGAGAAGGTCGAGCGCTACATCGCCATCGCCCAGGAGGAGGGCGCCCGGCTCGTCACCGGCGGCACCCGCCCCGACGACCCCGCCCTCAGCCGCGGCTTCTTCCTGCTGCCGACGATCTTCGCCGACTGCGACCGGTCCATGCGCATCGTCCAGGAGGAGGTCTTCGGCCCGGTCGTCACCGTCGAGCGCTTCCGCACCGAGGACGAGGCGGTGGACCTGGCCAACGACACGCGCTACGGCCTCGCCGGCGGGGTGTGGACCTCCGACGCGAGCCGCGCCCAGCGCGTCGCCCAGCGGCTGCGGCACGGCACCGTCTGGATCAACGACTTCCACCCCTACGTGCCGCAGGCCGAGTGGGGCGGCTTCGGCCGCTCCGGCGTCGGACGCGAACTCGGCCCCACCGGGCTGCGCGAGTACCAGGAGGCCAAGCACATCTACCAGAACCTCGCGCCCGCCCCCTCCGGCTGGTTCAAGGGCTGAACGACACAGAAAGCAGGACACCGCATGGCCCCCACACCCGCGCACGGCGCCGAATCCGCCTACGACTACGTCATCGTCGGCGGCGGCACCGCCGGCTGTGTGCTCGCCGCCCGGCTGAGCGAGGACCCCGACTGCCGCGTCTGCGTCGTCGAGGGCGGCCCCAGCGATGTCGGCGACGAGCGCATCCTGCGCCTGCGCAACTGGATCAACCTGCTCGGCTCGGAGTTCGACTACGGCTACACCACCGTCGAGCAGCCGCGCGGCAACTCCCACATCCTGCACTCACGGGCCCGCGTCCTCGGCGGCTGCTCCTCGCACAACACGCTGATCAGCTTCCTGCCGCAGCCGCAGGACCTCGACGACTGGGTGAGCCGGGGCTGCGCCGGCTGGGACCCGGCGACGATCCTGCCCTACCGCGACCGGCTGCTCACCGAGATCGTCCCGGTCGCCGAGGCCGACCGCAATCCCATCGCCGAGGACTTCGTCACCGCGGCCTCCCGCGCCCTCGGCGTCCCCGTCGTCGACGACTTCAACGCCGAGCCCTTCGCCGACGGCACCGGCTTCTTCTCCCTGGCCTACCAGCCCGAGGGCAACCTGCGCTCCTCCGCGTCCGTCGCCTACCTGCACCCCGTCCTGAACCGGCCCAACCTCACGCTCCTGCTGGAGACCTGGGCGCACCGGCTGATCCCGGACGAGTCGGGCCGGCTGACCCGCGTCGCCGTCCGGGGCGCCGACGGCGAACCCGCCACCGTGCGTGCCGAACGCGAACTCCTGCTGTGCGCGGGCGCCATCGACACCCCGCGTCTGCTGATGCTCTCCGGCATCGGCCCGGCCGACGACCTGCGGGCCCTGGGCATCGGCGTACGGGCCGACCTGCCCGGCGTGGGCGAGAACCTGCTGGACCACCCCGAGTCCGTGATCGTCTGGGAGATCGCGGGGCCGCTGCCGCCCAACTCCGCGATGGACTCCGACGCCGGCCTGTTCCTCCGCCGCGACAAGGACCAGCCGCGCCCCGACCTGATGTTCCACTTCTACCAGGTGCCGTTCACCGTCAACACCGAGCGCCTGGGCTACCCCGTGCCGGCGCACGGGGTGTGCATGACGCCGAACGTGCCGCGCGCCCGCTCCACCGGCCGCATGTGGCTGCGCAGCAACAACCCCGCCGAGCATCCCGCCCTGGACTTCCGGTACTTCACCGACCCCGAGGGCCACGACGAGCGCACCATCGTGGACGGGCTGAGGGTCGCCCGGGAGGTCGCCGCCACCGACCCGCTGCGCGACTGGCTCGTCCGCGAGGTCGCGCCCGGCCCGGACGTCGTCTCCGACGCCGACCTGTCCGAGTACGGCCGCCGCGCTGCGCACACCGTCTACCACCCGGCGGGCACCTGCCGCATGGGCGCCCCGGAGGACCGGATGGCCGTCTGCGACCCGGAGTTGAGACTGCTCGGCGCCGAGGGGGTGCGGATCGTCGACGCGTCGGTGTTCCCGACGATGCCCACCATCAACCCGATGGTGACCGTCCTGCTCGCCGCCGAACGCGCCGCCGACCTGATCCTCGACCGACCCGGCCCCGCGGAACAGGAGGCCCGGAAGTGACCGGTCCACAGCCCCCCTCCCCGGCGGCCGGGACCGCCTCGGCGGAGCCCGGCTCGGAGTTCCGCAAGGACATGGGCCCCTGGGCCAACTTCGCCCTCGGCTTCACCTACCTCTCCCCGGTGGTGAGCACCTACACCCTCTTCGGCACCGCGGTCGTCGAGGGCGGGCCGCCGATGATCTGGGCGTTCGTGCTGGCCGGCTGCGGGCAGTTCCTCGTCGCGCTGATCTTCGGCGAGATCGTCGCCCAGTACCCCATCGCGGGCGGTGTCTATCCCTGGGCCCGGCGGCTGTGGGGCAAGCGCTGGGCGTGGATGACCGGCTGGGTGTACATGTGGGCGCTGCTGGTGACCATCACCTCCGTCGCCTACGGCGCCGGCCCCTACATCGCCATCCTCTTCGGCTTCGACACCACCGTGCACACCACCGTGCTGTGCACGGCCGTGCTCATCGTCATCGCCGTCCTCATCAACTACATGGGGACCAAGGCGCTGTCGGCGGCGGCCGTCATCGGCTTCGCCGGCGAGCTCATCGGCGCCCTCGTCGTCGGCATCTACCTGCTGTCCACCCACCGCCACCACGGCATCGGCGTCATCTTCGACACGTACGGCACCCACGGGGACGGCTCCTATCTGCCGGCGTTCCTCGCGGCAGCGATCATCGGCTTCTACCAGTACTACGGCTTCGAGGCGTGCGGCGACACCGCCGAGGAGGTCGCCCACCCGGGCCGTGTCATCCCGCGCGCGATGCGCCGCACCATCTACATCGGCGGTGCCGCGGCCACGTTCACCTGTATGTCGCTGCTGCTGTCGGTCACGGACTTCAACGCGATCATTTCCGGCGAGCAGGCCGACCCGGTGGTGGACGTGCTGTACGACGCCATGGGGGAGACCGGGGCGCGGATGGTGATGGCCGTGGTGCTGATCTCCTTCCTGTCCTGCACGATCAGCCTCCAGGCCGCCGCCGGGCGGCTCATCTACTCCTACGCCCGGGACGAGATGATCGCCGGACACCGGCTGCTGCGGCGGTTCGCCCACGCCCGCGCGGTGCCTGGCTACGCGCTGTTCGTGTCCGCGGCGGTGCCGCTGCTCATCGCCTTCGCCTCGCTGTTCTCGGAGGACGCCCTCACCAACATCGTGTCGTTCGCGATCCTCGGTATCTACGGCTCGTTCCAGATGGTGGTGCTGGCCGCGCTGCGCGCCCGGCTCAAGGGCTGGCGCCCGGCGGGCGAGTTCACCCTGGGCCGATGGGGCCTCGCGGTGAACATCGGGGCGCTGGCCTACGGCATCTTCGCCATCGTCAACATCTGCTGGGCCCGCAGCCCGGAGAAGCCGTGGTACGAGAACTGGATCGTCCTGCTGTGCGGCGCGGTGGTGGTCGGGACCGGCGTGCTGTACATGTTCACGACCCACCACTACGGCCGCGGCGGCGCGGCTGCCGGTGACGCCGTGCCGAAGGAGCGGGCCGAGGCGGCGTCGAAGCGCTGAGGGGCGATCCCGCCTCAACGCCGGAGCAGCGCCTTCCGGGTGGCGCGGGCCAGCCGGCGGACCGGGCGTCGCGAGCGCGGCGCAGGTCCCGACCGCTCCAGCCACCACTCCCGCAGCTCCCGCCGCGCCGCCGCGTCCCCGGGCCGCCCGGCGGACAGCAGGTGCTCGGCGAAGGTGAGCGCGTCGCGCCGGTAGCCGCCGGTCATCGGCTGCGTCTGGGCGTACGCGAGGAAGGCCGTACGGTAGTCCGCCCCGAGGATCTCCGGCAGTTCGGGCGCGACCTTCGCCACGACGTCCGCCCGCTTCGCGGCGAGCGCCCGGGCCTGTACGCCGACCCGCACGCGGTCGAACCCCTCGGGCACGGGCGTCCCCGCGACCAGCGCCGACAGCAGCGCGGCCTGGGCGACCCCGAGCCGCTGCCGGGCCTCGTCGACGCCCCTGTGTTCAGGCCGGCCGGAGGCGCCCCGTGTCGCCCCGGCCGCCCCGGTCTCATGGCCCCGCGGCGCCCCGTCTGCCACGAACGGCTCGCGCTGCTCGCCCCGGGACCCCGCACCGGGCAGGTCCGGCGCCGGCGTGCCGACGGCCCCCGGCGTGGCTGCGTCGCTGTGCGCGGGGGCGTCGGCGCCGGTCTCGCTCCGGCTTCCGGGCGCGGTTGCCGGTTGCCGGGTCTCGCTCGGGTCTTCCGGCGTGGCTGGGTTGCTGCGCGCGGGGGCGTCGGCGCGGACCTCGCTCCGGCCTTCCGGCGCGGCCCCTGGCCGCCGGGCGGTGATCGCGTGGCCCGCCGCGCGCACCTGCGCCTTCACCCGCTCGACGGCCCCCGCCTCCACAGCCCGCCGGATCGAGGCCAGTTCGGCCTCCAGCTCCGCCGGTTCCGGGAAGTTCTCGTCGCGCTCCAGCAGGACCCCCGGAGGGGACACGCGGGAGGCGAGGTCGGTCAGGATGTCGAGGACCGGCCGGGGGACGGGGTGGGCGTGGCTGTCGTGCCAGACGCCGTCGCGTTCAAAACCGCCGGCGACATGGACGTAGGCGATGGCCTCCAGGGGCAGCTCGGCCAGGGCCTTGGCCGGGTCCTCGGCGCGGTTGACGTGGTTGGTGTGCAGGTTGGCCACGTCGATGAGGAGCCGGACGCCCGTACGGTCGGCGAGCTCGTACAGGAACTGGCCCTCCGTCATCTCCTCGCCCGGCCAGGAGATCAGTGCGGCGATGTTCTCGACGGCCAGCGGCACCGGCAGCGCCTGCTGCGCGATGCGCACGTTCTCGCACAGCACGTCGAGCGCGTCCCGGGTCCGGGGGACGGGCAGCAGATGGCCCGCCTCCAGGTGCGGCGTCGCCGTCAGGGAACCACCGGCCCGTACGAACGCGATGTGCTCGGTGACCAGCGGTGAGCCGAGTGCCTCCACCCGCTCGGCCAGCGCGGCCAGACGGCCCTCGTCGGGCCGGTCCGCACCCCCGAGGCCGAGCGAGACGCCGTGCGGCACCACGGTGACGCCGCGCTCGCGCAGCCGCCGCAGCGACTCGGGCAGATGCCCGGGGCAGACGTTCTCGGCCACGGTCTCGACCCAGTCGATGCCCGGCATGCGCTCCACGGCGTCCGCGATCTCCGGTCGCCAGCCGATGCCCGTCCCCAGTCGCTCCATCGTCCCCTCCTCCGCACAGCCGGTTCCTCGAACGTGAGGGGGGTATGGCCCAGCCGTCCGCCCTCGAACCCCGCCACGGGCGCCTTCAGAGGAACATTTGAGGTTCGGCCCCCGACGGTCCCGGTCCACCGACGGAGGCACCGGAGTCGCGCCACCCCCCGATACGCCGTAGACCGGACCTATGCGCGACGGCAGCGAGCAGGAGGCCCCGGCCTCGACCCGGTGGGTGTGGGCCGCCGCCGCGGGACTGGTGGTCGCCGTCGGCACGGCCTACTTCCTGCTCCCGCTGGAGGGGCTCGGCGAGGACCGCTCCTGGCTGGGCTGGCCGCTGTTCGCCCTGTGCCTGGGGCTGCTGGCCGCGCTGCTGCTGCGCCAGGTGCGCGACGTCGTGCTGGAGAAGCCGCACACCCGGCCGGGCGTCATGATCCCGCTGCTGATGTGCCTGGCCGTGCTGGTCTTCTCGTCGGGGTACTACGCCCTCGCCCAGCGGCCGGGCCAGTTCACCGGCCTGAACACGCGCGTCGACGCGCTGTACTTCACCGTCGTCACGCTCGCGACGGTCGGCTACGGGGACATCACCCCGAGCGGGCAGGAGGCCCGCCTGGTGGCGGTCGCCCAGATCCTGTACACGTTCGTCTTCCTCACGGCGGCGGCCACCGCGCTCTCGCGCCGGCTGCACGCGGTGGTCGCCGCACGCGACCGGCGCCCGCCGCCCTCCTGACCCGGAGGGCGTGTCACGCCGCGCGGGTGGAGCGGTAGTTGAACACCGACCACAGCACGAACAGACCGGTCACGATCATGATGATCGACCAGAACGGCTGGTACGGCAGCCACATGAAGTTCGCGATCAGCGCCAGTCCGACCACGACCGCGCCCACGATCCGGGCCCAGGCGGCCCCGGTGAACAGGCCCAGCCCGGCCGCCACCACGAGCACACCGACGATCAGGTGGATCCAGCCCCATGCGGTCAGGTCGAACTCGAAGACGTAGTCGCCGAAGCTCGTGTACACCTCGTCGTCGGCGATCGCCGTGATGCCCTGGAGCACCGCGAACAGGCCGTAGACGACCATCAGGGTGCCGCCGAGGGTGAGACCCCCCGTCGCCCAGGGATCGCCGGTGCCGCCGGACCCGCCTGGCGTCCGGTCGGGGGCGGGCGGAGCGGGGGGAGGGGGCGCGGCGCTGGTCATGGCTGCCTCCTGGTCGGGTTGCCTGGTAACCCCACTGGAGCACCCGGCCGCGACCGGCGCGCCTGCGGCTACTCCGAACGGGTGGCCGCCGGGCCGTCCGCCGCGTACGGCTCCCGGCGCAGCGCCGGGTGGTCCGCGACCACCGTGCACGAGCCGGGCGCGATCTCCGTGAACCCCGCGTCGCGGACCAACGGCAGCCCGCTGCCCGTCAGTCCGGGCCAGCGGGCCGGGTCGGCCGAGCGTACGGCGAGCGGGAAGCCCGCGTCGTGCCAGGCGGCCCGCTCCTCGTCGGGCAGCTCCCACCAGGCCAGTTGCGCGGCGTGTCCGGCCTGGGCCATCGCCTTGCCCGCCGACATGCCGAGGTCGGGGTTGAGCCACAGCACGGGAGCGGCCGGGTCCGCCGCCCCCGGCGGTTCCGGGTCGTCCAGGTCGGTGCCGGAGACCTGGAGGCGGGCCAGGTCCTTGGGCCAGCCGTCCAGCGGGACCGGCGGGAAGACGCGTACCTCGGCCGCCTTGCCCGTGACCGTGATGCCGGGCAGGGCCTCGGCCCGCCGCCACTCGGCGCCGCGCGCCCGCCGCACCACCTTGCGGATCCGGGCGTCCTGCCAGTCCCGCACCGCCTGTGCCCACGGGCCGTCGCCGGCCGACCGCTCGTCGCTGAGGATCGTCAGCACGGCCCGCGCCGCCGTCTCCAGCGCGTCCGTACGCGCCGGCGGGTCCGCCCGCTCGATCCGCACGACCAGCGGCAGCACGAACTGCGGTGCCGTGTCGCGGTCCGAGGGCTCGGAACGGAAGGGGCTGTCACTCACGGGCGTCGGGTCTTCGCTCACGAATCCCAGTGTGCCAGCCGGAAGATCGTGGAGGATGGGGCCCATGCGCTCCGACCTGTGCCTGGAGAACGCGGGCCGCCGCTACGGCCTGCGCGGCCCCTGGGTGCTGCGCGGCGTCGACCTGACGGTGGCCCCGGGCCGGCTCGTCCGCGTCGAGGGCGCCAACGGCTGCGGCAAGTCGACCCTGTTGCGGCTGCTGGCCGGCATCGACGCCCCCAGCGAGGGCCGGATCACCGGCCGCCCGCGCACCGCGTACGTCCCCGAGCGGTTCCCGCCGGCCCTGCCGTTCACCGCCGCCGGCTACCTCACCCACCTCGGCGCCGTGCACGGCCTGACCCGCACGGCGGCCGCCCGCGCCGCCGCCGAGTGGCTGGAGCGCCTCGGGGCCGCCGCGTACGCCGATACGCCGATGGCCCGGCTGTCGAAGGGCAGCAGCCAGAAGGTCGCGGTCGCCCAGGCCCTGCTGGGGGAGCCCGAGCTGCTGGTGCTGGACGAGGCGTGGACGGGCCTGGACACCGACGCCCGGGCCGAGTTGGAGCGGGCGGTCGCCGAGCGCACGGCGGCCGGCGGATCCGTGGTGTTCGTCGACCACGACCCGCGCCGCCTCGCCGGCCTGCCCGACGCGACGTACACCGTGCGCGACGGGAGCCTTCTCGAGCGGGCCGTGCCGGGACCGTCGCCATCCGGACCACAGGTCGTCGTCGAGGTCCAGGGCCCGCCGGACGGACGGCTTCCCGACGACGTGCGGCGGACCGTCACCTCCGCCGAGGAGACCGCGCCGGGCAGCCACCGCCTCACCGTCCCCGCCCCGCACTCCGACGTCCTGCTCCGCGCCCTGCTCACGGCCCGCCCGCCCTGGCACGTGGTGCGTGTGGAGCGGCAGGCGGACACCCCCGGGAGCCGCCGATGACCGCCCTCCTGCGCTACCACGCCGCCCTGCTGCTGCGCTCCCAGCGCTGGCTGCCGCCGTTCCTGCTGTACGCCGCCTTCCTCGCGATCAGCGTCCAGGCCGGGCAGCCGGTCCTCGACTCGCTCGGCTACACGGCCGCCGCGCTGCTGCCCGTCGCCGCCTGGCTGGCGCGGATCTGCGTCACGGCCGAGCCGCAGGCCGCGCGGGGCTGTGTGGCGGCGGCCGCCGGGCCCGCGCGCGCCCATGTGGCCTGCCTGCTGGTGGCGTTGTCCGGGGCGGCGGCGCTCGGCACGGTCGCGACCCTCGGCGTGACCCTGCTGAGCGCTCCGGTCGCCTCGGACCACCGCACCCCGGTGCCGCTCGCCCCCGCCTGCGGGGCCGGGCTGCTCGCCGCCCTGGCCTGCGCCCTGCTCGGCACGGCCGTCGGCGCGCTCACCAGCCGGCCGCTGCTGCGGTCGCGGGGCCGTGCCGTCCTGGCTCTGCTGCTCGCGGCGCTGCTGTCCCTCGTGGCGACCGGTTCCCCGGCCCAGGCGGCGGTGCAGGGCCTCGTGACCGGCTCGCGGTCGGGCACCGTCCCGCTGCCGCTGCCGCTGCTGCCCCTGGCCGGGGCAGCCCTGGTCACGGCCGTCGCGCTGGCCCTGGCCGGTGCGCTCGCGTCTCGCAGGTCACCCTGAGCAGGCGGTGCGCTGCGCCTCCTGCCACTCGCAGACCGGGCAGAGGGTGATGCCCTTGTACGACTCCGGGTACTCCGTCGGCTCCCGGCACAGCACACACTCCGCGTACGGCGGCCCTTCGGCCCGGGGCGGCCTGGTCGCGTCGATCAGGCAGTAGTCGTCCTCGCTCATAAGTCCAGCGTAGGCCTGGGCGTCACCCGGCCGTCAGAGGTCCCGCTGCTCCAGCGGCTTGGTCGCCGGGCCCTGGATCACCTTGCCGTCCGTGTCGAAGCGGGAGCCGTGGCAGGGGCACTCCCAGGCGCGTTCGGCCGAGTTGAAGGCGACCAGGCAGCCCAGGTGGGTGCAGCGGGCGGAGACGGAGTGCAGGTTCCCGTCGTCGTCCCGGTAGACGGCGAGGCGGTGGTGCCCGTCGGCGCGGACCACGGCACCCTCGCCGGGCGGCAGGGACTCCACCGGCGGCGAGGGCCGCAGCCGGTCCCCGACGAAGTGGCCGGCGACCTTGGCCTGGGTCTTGAGGAACGCCGGCGCCTCTCGCACGGCTGGCTTCAGCCGGCGCGGGTCGTACAGCCCGCTCCACTCGCGCTCCTCGCCGGTGATCTGCGCGGCGAGGAGGCTGCCCGCCATGATGCCGCCGGTCATGCCCCAGCCGCCGAAGCCGGTGGCCACATAGGCGTGCCGGGCGCCCGGATGCAGGGGGCCGACCATCGGCACCGTGTCGGTCGGGGTGTTGTCCTGCGTGGCCCACCGGTTGGTGACGTCCAGGTCCGGGAAGTGCTCGACGGCCCAGGCCGTGAGGCGTTGGAAAGCGGCCCTCGGGTCGCCCGTGCCCGGCGTGAAGTGCTCACCGGTGACGATGAGCAGACGCCGGTCCCCTTCGTATGGTGCCGTGCGCACCGAGCGGGTGTTCTCGTCCGGCGTGATGAACATGCCGTCCGGATCCTGGTCCGCGGGGATCGTCCCGGCCACGACCAGTTCGCGCTTCGGCGTCAGCCGGGCGAACAGCAGGGCCCGGTCGAAGATCGGGTAGTGCGTCGCGACGACGACGTCCCGGGCCCGCACCGTCGCCCCGGTCGTGGTCGACAGCCGGCATGGCTCGCCCTCGTCCAGACCGAGGACCGTGGTGTCCTCGAAGATCCGCCCGCCGCGCTCGACCAGGTCGGCGGCGAGGGCCAGCAGGTACTTGCGGGGGTGGAACTGGGCCTGGCCGGTGACCCGGACCGCGCCCGCCACCGGGAAGGGCAGCCCGGTCTCCGTCACGAACGAGGCGGGCAGCCCGGCCTTGGCGGCCGCCCGGGCCTCGGCGCGCAGCTCCTCCACCCGGCCCGCGTCGCAGGCGTACGTGTAGGCGCTCCGGGTCTCCCAGTCGCAGTCGATGCCCAGTTCCCCGGCGATCCCGGCCGCGCGCTCGATCGCCGCGGACTGCGAACGGGCGTACAGCCGCGCGCCCTCGGGGCCGCGGGTGCGGCGCAGCTTGTCGTAGACGAGCGTGTGCAGGGCGGTGACCTTGGCGGTGGTGTGCCCGGTGACCCCGGCCGCGACCCGCCCGGCCTCCAGTACGGCCACGCTCCGACCGGCCCGCGTCAGCTCCCACGCCGTGCTCAGTCCGGCGATCCCGGCGCCGATCACCGCCACGTCGACGTCCAGGTCCTCCGTCAGGGCCGGATGGCGGCCGTCGGGTGCCGTCTCCATCCAGTACGAGCTGCTGACCTGCTGCTTCTCGCTCATGCGCCACCGAGTACCCCCGACAGCCCGCTTCAGTGTCCGGCGTGTCGCTTTACAGAAGGGCCCGGCAGGACTAACGTACAACCAAATGGTTGTAGAAGTGAGTGGGCTGAACGACGAGACGGTGGACCGGCTGTTCCACGCCCTGGCCGACACCACCCGCCGGGACATACTGCGCCGCTGCGTGCGCGGGGAGCTGTCGGTCTCCCGGCTGGCCGAGGCCTATCCGATGAGCTTCGCGGCGGTGCAGAAGCACGTCGCGGTGCTGGAACGGGCCGGCCTCGTAGCCAAGCAGCGCAGCGGACGGGAGCAGCTCGTGCGCACCGACCCCGACGCGGTGGGCCGCGCCCGCCAGGCCCTCGACGAGCTCGAGTCGGCATGGCGCGGGCGCGTGGAACGGATGGCCCGGCTGCTCGCGGAGGACCCCGGTAGCGAAGAGAACGACACTCCGGAAGGAACCGAGAGATGAGCGTCACCAGTGTCGACAAGGACCTCGACCACCTCACCCTCACGCTGATCGCCGACTTCGCCGCCCCGGTGGAGCGGGTGTGGCGGCTGTGGGCCGACCCCCGGCAGCTGGAGCGCTGGTGGGGCCCGCCGTCCTACCCGGCGACCGTGGAGGAGCACGACCTGACCCCCGGCGGAGAGGTCACGTACTTCATGACCGGCCCGGAGGGCGACCGGCACCGCGGCTGGTGGCGTGTCTCCTCGGTCACCGAGCCGACGGCCCTGGAGTTCACCGACGGCTTCGCCGACGACGACGGAAAGCCCAAGGACGACATGCCGACCATGTCCGTGACGGTGCGGCTCACCGAGCACGGCGGCGGGACCCGGATGGAGATGCGCTCCCTCTTCGACTCCCGTGAGCAGATGGAGCAGATGGTGTCCATGGGCATGGAGGAGGGCCTGAAGGAGGCCGTCGGCCAGATCGACGCCCTGCTGGCCGCCTGACCGCCCGGATCAGGGCCGACCGCCCCGATCACGACCGCCGCAGCAGCCGCTTGCGGCACTCCGCCACATCGAAGTCCGGCTCCGGATACCGCGGATCCAGCTCCCGCAGATGCTCCAGGAGCAGCGTGCTGACCGCCCAGTTGCGGTACCACTTGTGGTCGGCCGGGACCAGGTACCAGGGCGCGTACGAGGTGCCGCAGCGCTCCAGGGCCCTCTCGTAGGCGTCCTGGTACGCGGGCCACAGGGCGCGGTCGTCGATGTCGGACGGGGCGAACTTCCAGCGCTTCTCCGGCTTGTCGAGGCGCCTGAGCAGGCGGCGGCGCTGCTCGTCGTAGGAGAGGTGCAGGAAGCACTTGACCAGGGTCACGCCGTCGTCGGCGAGGGACCGCTCGAAACGGTTGATCCGCTCGTAGCGGCTTTCGATCACGGCGCGCGGCGCGAGGTCCCGGACGCGGGCGACCAGGACGTCCTCGTAGTGCGAGCGGTCGAAGATGCCCAGTTCGCCGGGGAGCGGGAGCGCCTTCTCCACACGCCACAAGAAGGAGTGCGCGCGCTCCTCGGCGGTCGGTGCCCCGAACGCCGTGATCCGGCAGCCGGCCGGATTGAGCAGCCCGATGACGTGCTTGACCGTGCCGCCCTTGCCGCTGGTGTCCATGCCCTGCAGGACCAGCAGGACGCGGCGCCGGTCACCCGCGGTGCTCGCCGCCCACAGCCGTTCCTGAAGTCCGGCGAGCCGCTCACCGATCCGGGCCGTGGCGGCCTTGCCCGCGGCCTTGCCGCCCGGACCGCCGGGGGTGGCGGCGGCGTCGTGCCGGGCCAGGTCGACCGGCTCGCCGCCGGGGAGGCGCAGCCGCTCCCGCAGCGAGGCCCCGCGCTCGTCCCCGTCCTGCTTCTTCCTGTCCTTCTCCGTCACCGGGCCCCCTTCCGGTCCTGTGCCTCGATCGTCTGCCGGGGCGCCGGGGTCCGCATCCGGCGCCCCGGACGGGAGCGGAGCCGTGCCTACCGGCGCCAGGGGCCCGTCACCGCGAACGTGGTGCCGGGGGTGTAGCAGTTGACGTACATCGTGTCGCCGTCGGGCGAGAAGGTCACCCCGGCGAACTCGCCCCACTCGGGCTCCTCCGGGGAGCCGATGTTCTGCCTGCCGCGGGCCATCGCGTACACCTCGCCGCGCCGGGTCACGCCGAAGACGTGCTGGGCGCCGTTGCCGTCCTCGCAGACCATGAGGCCGCCGCTGGGCGCGAGGCAGATGTTGTCCGGCGACTCTCCCGGCATCTGGACGTCGGTGTCCGGACCGAAGACGATCACCAGCGTCAGCCGTCGCCGGTCCGGGTCGTAGCGCCAGATCTGCCCGAAGTGGTCGGCCGCCGACCCCTCCGCGCTGCGGGCGAACGACGACACGAAGTACACCGACCGGCCGCCCCAGTAGCAGCCCTCCAGCTTCTGCGCGTGCGTGATGCCCCCGCGGCCGAAGTCCTGGAACCGGATCGGAGTCTGCGCCGCCTGCGGGTCCGGTACGTCCACCCACTCGATGCCGTCGAACTCCGCGCCGATGTCCTGGATCGAGGACAGGTCCGGCACGCCGGGCACGCGCATGGCCTGGAGCCGGCCGCCCGCGCGCAGCGAACCCCGCCCGCCGAGCGGCCGGTTCGGCAGGAAGCGGTAGAACAGGCCGAAGGGCTTCTGGAAGGCGTCCTCCGTCTCGTACACCACGCCCCGCCGGGGGTCGACGGCGATCGCCTCGTGCTGGAAGCGGCCCATCGCGGTCAGCGGTACGGCTCCCGTGCGGTGCGGGTCGACCGGGTCGACCTCGAAGATGAAGCCGTGGTCCTTGGTGTAGCCGTTGGTGCCCGCCCTGTCCTCGGTCTCCTCGCAGGTCAGCCAGGTGCCCCAGGGGGTGGGGCCGCCCGCGCAGTTCACGGCCGTGCCGGCGATCGCGACGCGTTCCGACAGGACGTGGTTGCGGGAGTCCAGCGTCAGGGCCGTGCAGCCGCCCTTGCCCGCCGGGTCGTAGGTGAGGCCCTCGACCGTCGGGACCGGGATCCTGCCGTCGGCGCGGTTCTCGTGGTTGCGGACCAGATGGACCCGGCCGCCTCTGCCCGCGAAGGCCGACATGCCGTCGTGGTTCGAGGGGACCTTGCCCTCGCCGGAGCGCAGCGGGTCTCCCTCGCGGGACAGGACCCGGTAGCGGAAGCCCTCCGGCAGGTCGAGCAGGCCCTTCGGGTCGGGGACGAGCGGGCCGTAGCCGCCGCCGTGGCCGAGGTCCTGGGCGGCGGCGGTACCGGCGAAGAGTTCGGACAGGGCACCGGAGAACGCGATCCCGGCGCCCAGGGCGCCCGTCCCGGCGAGCATCTGACGTCGTGTGGCGATACGACCGGATGTGGACATGGGGAAACCTTCCTGCTGGCGGACAGGAACTGTGATCCCGCTGTGTCTATCACCTGGTGCGGGTCGCGGGAACCACACGCGTAGCGTGGCTCACTGCTCGACCGCGCGCCGCAGCTCGTCGATGGCCTGTTCGGCCGTGTCGACGGGGTGGTCCGCCGGTGCCGGTGCCGGCCGGTCCCCCTCCTCCGGGTGAGCCCCTTCGGCCCCCTCTTGGTGACCCCTCTCCAGGAACCGCAGGAGCTCCACCGGGATGGGCAGCACCAGCGTGGAGTTCTTCTCCGCCGCCACGGCCATGACCGTCTGGAGCAGGCGGAGCTGGAGCGCCGAGGGCGTGTCGGCCATCTGCTGGGCGGCCTGGGACAGCTTCTTCGAGGCCTGGTACTCGGCGTCGGCGTTGATCACCCGGGCCCGCCGCTCGCGGTCGGCCTCGGCCTGGCGGGCCATGGAGCGCTTCATCGTGTCCGGCAGGGAGACGTCCTTGATCTCCACGCGGTCGATGGTCACGCCCCACTCCACGGCCGGGCTGTCGATCATCAGTTCCAGGCCCTGGTTGAGCTTCTCCCGGTTGGACAGGAGGTCGTCCAGCTCGCTCTTGCCGATGATCGAGCGCAGGGAGGTCTGTGCCATCTGGGAGACCGCGAAACGGTAGTCCTCGACGTTGACGACCGCGGCCGCCGGGTCCACGACCTTGAAGTACACGACCGCGTCGACCCGCACGGTCACGTTGTCGCGGGTGATGCCCTCCTGGGCGGGCACCGGCATGGTCACGATCTGCAGGTTGACCTTACGCATCCGGTCCACCGCGGGGACGATGAGGTTGAACCCGGGCCGCCGCACCTCCCCGTGCAGCCGTCCGAGCCGGAACACGACCCCGCGCTCGTACTGCTTGACGACCCGCGCCGCCGAGGCCAGATACACCAGCCCCCCGGCTGCTGCCGCCGCCACCGCCCCGATCAGCTCTTCGACCATGCCGACCTCCCCGTCCAGAGGTCCGATTCATCTACTGATGTAACGATATGCCTTCAATCGGGGTCGGGGCCATGTCCGGGGAGCCGGGCCGGACACGCGAAGGTCCGGGGCGCGCCGCTGAGGCGCGCCCCGGACCAGGGGGTGGCGGAGTTGGTTCCGGCTGCGTCACCCGGCTACGTCACTACGCGGCCGTGACCTTCTCGGTCTCCCGGGCCGGCTCCGGCTCCGTGACCTTCACCGGCTCCGTACCGGTCGCGCTGTGGCGTTCGGCCCAGCTCTCCAGGGCCGTGCGGCAGGCGTGGTCGACGTGGTGCAGACCCGAGAGGTCCAGCTCGACCGGGCGGTCCTGGGGCAGGCTCTCCAGGCTGTCGAGGATCTTCGGCAGCCGCAGGAACGTCGCGTTGCCCGACAGGTACGCCTGGATCGGACCGGCGCCCTTGTCGATGACCTCCAGCTTGACGTGCGAGGCCTCCCAGGCGGTCTTGACGACCGACAGGGCCAGACCGATCAGGACGCCCTCGAACATGTTCACCGCGACGATCGCCACGGCGGTGACGACGAGGATCAGCGCCTCGCCCTTGTGAGCCCGCCACAGCGCCACGACCTGGCGGAACGGGATCAGCTTCCAGCCCGCGTGCACCAGGATGCCGGCGAGGGCGGGCAGCGGGATCAGGGCCAGGGCCCACGGCATCGCGGCGGCGAACAGCAGCAGCCACACGCCGTGCAGCACCCGGGACGCCTTGGTCTTCGCACCCGCGTTGACATTCGCCGAGCTGCGGACGATCACCGCGGTCATGGGCAGCGCGCCGAGCAGACCGCACACGGTGTTGCCCGCGCCCTGGGCGATCATCTCCTTGTTGTACTGGGTACGCGGACCGTCGTGCAGCCGGTCCACGGCCGCCGCGCTGAACAGGCTCTCCGCGGAGGCGATCAGCGCGAACGCGATGATCGTGCCCCAGATGGCCGGGCCGGCCAGCTCACCGAGGGCTCCGGTCCCGGGCGGCTGGATGACGCCGAGGAGGCCCTCCACCTCGACCGTGGCGACCGGCAGGCCGAAGGCGAGCGTGGCGAGCGTGGCCAGGACCACCGCCGCGAGGGCGCCCGGCACGGACTGCACGGCCTTCGGCAGCTTCTTCCACAGCACGATGACGGCGATGGCGCCCGCGCCGATCGCGAGCGACGTCATGGCCTCGGTGCTGCCCAGGGCGTCGGTGAACGCCCCCGGCAGCCCCGCGATCTTGCCGATGCCGGACTCCGGCGCCTTCAGGCCCGCCGCCGCGTAGATCTGCCCGGCGATGATCACCAGGCCGATGCCGCAGAGCATGCCCTCGACGACGGAGACGGATATCGCCCTGAACCAGCGGCCTATCCCCAGGAAGCCCATGGCGAGCTGGAGCAGACCGGCCATCAGCACGATCACACCGAGCGCGGCCACGCCGAACTCGCTGACGGCCTCGAAGACCAGCACGGTCATGCCCGCGGCGGGCCCGGACACCTGGAGGCTGCTGCCGGGCATGAGGCCGGTGACGAGGCCGCCCACGATGCCGGTGATCAGGCCGAGTTCGGCCGGGACTCCGGAGGCGACGGCCACGCCGATGCAGAGCGGCACGGCGACGAGGAAGACGACGATGGAGGCGAGGAAGTCCTGCCTCAGGTAAGGGAACTTGGTCATGGTGTCCCTCACAGGGTCTCGAAGGTGTCGGTCTCCGCGTGGTGCTGCCGCACGGTTCCGGTGTGCACTTCGTAGAACCAGGCGTGCAGGCCGATGCGGCCCTCCGCCAGCCGGCGCTCGACGCACGGGTACGACCGCAGGCGCAGCACCTGGGTGAGGACGTGGTTCTGCACGGCTTCGGCGACCGTCGGGTCGGCCGGGTCGTCGCACTTGGGCTCTTCGGCGGCGTGCGCGAGCCAGTCGCGCACCGCCGGTACGGCGGCGAGGTCGTCGCCCCGGACCACCGCGCCCACGGCACCGCAGTGCGAGTGGCCGCAGACCACGATGTCCTTGACGCCGAGCACTTCCACGGCGTACTCGATGGTGGCCGCCTCGGACGTGGGGTGCTCCAAGGCGTACGGGGGGACGATGTTGCCCGCGGTGCGCAGCTCGAAGAGCTCGCCGGGCCGGGCGCCTGTGATCAGGGCCGGTACGACCCTGGAGTCGGAGCAGGTGATGAACAGGACGTCGGGGGACTGGCCCTCGGCGAGGCGGGCGAACTCCTCAGGGCGCTGTCCGAACGTGCGGGCGTTGTCGATGAGGGGTTGCATAAGTGGTGACTCCTCCTGGCGCGCAGTGGGGGCGCGTCGGACGGGCAGGACAGAGGTGGGGGATGGAACTGCTCTGTTCCTCAGCAGCGGAAGACCTGAAGCGCTGCCGGTGTGTGTGACGCCGAGGATCTCGACGTGCGTTCGTGTGCGACGCCGGGTGTGACCCGGTCCGCTGCTGTCGGCGGGATGTGCCTCAGCAGGTGCCGATCGGGCGCCGAGGGCGCCGAGTCGGTGCCGTGGAACCGGTCGCGGGTCCGCAGGGGGCCGGTCGGGCCCCCATGGTGTCCGGCGCGGCAGGTCGCGATCTCGTCGCGCAGAGCCTTCCCGGAGAACTTGGTTCCGGGGCGGGTAGACATGCCGGAAGGTTCAGTTCCGGGCTGAGCCTTGGCCTCGACTTCACTGGGCGTGTGCGCGGATGCGAAGGACGCAGTGGGTGCGAAGAACTGGAGGGCGAGCAGGACGGCGGCGAGGATCGAAACCACGGTCCGTACCGTCGTACCTCGGTACATGCGCCCCCCTTCAAGTGATCCGCACATCTAGCGTTGACCAACACTTGGTCAATGACTAGTCAAGAAACACGTTAACCCTGCAAAGCCGTTTGCAGGGTTAACTTAACGTTTCAAGCTGAAGAGAGCCTGAAAACCGTAGGTGGGCTGGCTTGAACCAAGCCTGATTACCGAGGGTTTGTCAGCTTGGCCGCGTCGCGGGCCAGGGCGGTGAGCCGGGAGATGGCCCGGAAGTACTTCTTGCGGTAGCCGCCGTTCAGCATCTCCTCGCTGAAGAGCTGGTCGAAGGGCACGCCGGAGGCCAGCACGGGCACTTCACGGTCGTAGAGCCGGTCCGCGAGGACGACGAGCCGCAGGGCCGTCGACTGGTCGGGCACCGGCCGCACGCCGGTGAGGCAGACGGCCTTGATCCCGTCGGTCAGGGCGCCGTACCGGCTGGGGTGGACCCTGGCCAGGTGTTCCAGGAGGGGCGGGAACGCGTCGAGGGACGCGCCCTCGGTGGCGTGCGCCGCCTTGGTCACCTGTTCGTCGGAGTACGGCGGCGGTGCCTCGGGCAGGCCGCGGTGGCGGTAGTCCTCGCCGTCGATGCGCAGGGCGCGGAAGTGGGCCGACAGGCCCTGGATCTCGCGCAGGAAGTCGGCCGCGGCGAACCGGCCCTCACCGAGCTTGCCGGGCAGCGTGTTGGAGGTGGCGGCGAGCGCGACGCCCGCGTCGACGAGCTTGCCGAGCAGGGTGGAGACCAGGACGGTGTCGCCGGGGTCGTCGAGCTCGAACTCGTCGATGCACAGCAGGCGGTGGCCGGACAGGGTCTGGACGGTCTGCTGGAACCCGAGGGCGCCGACCAGGTTGGTCAGCTCCACGAAGGTGCCGAACGCCTTGAGCGCGGGCTCGGCCGGGGTGGCGTGCCACAGGGACGCCAGCAGATGGGTCTTGCCGACGCCGTACCCGCCGTCGAGGTAGACACCGCGCGGGCCGGCCGGGGCCTTCTTCGGCGCCCTGCCGAATCCGAACAGCCGCCGCCTGCCCGAGTCGGCCGTCCCGCCCAGACCCGCCGCGAAGCCCTCCAGGACCCGGACGGCCTCCGTCTGGCTGGGCTGGTTCGGGTCCGGGATGTACGTGCTGAACCGCACGGAGTCGAACCGCGGCGGCGGCACCATCTCGGCCACCAGCCGATCCGCGGGCACGTGCGGCTCACGGGCGCACAGGGAGAGCGGGGCCGCGTCGGTTATCGGGCCGGTTCCGGAAGGGGCGGGAGAAGGAGACACGGTTCACCATGCTACGGCGCGTGGAACACTGCACGGCATGCGACGTCTGTTCCCTGTGACCGATGAAACAGCAGTTCCGGACTCGGGCGGGAGGCCCGGGGAAGAGGAGCGCGGCGGGGCCGGGCGGGAGTGGAGTCTGGCCGAGCTGGCCGCCGCGTACGCCTATCCCGCGGCGGGGCCCGGCGGGCCGCTGCCGTGGCTGCGCGCCAACATGGTGTCCACGCTGGACGGGGCCGCCCAGCACGACGGCCGTTCGCAGCCCATCTCCAGCGCGACCGACATGCGGATCTTCGGCACGCTGCGGGCGCTGGCGGACGTCGTGGTCGTCGGCGCGCAGACGGTGCGCCAGGAGGGCTACCGGCCGGCACGCGCGCGTGCCGAGTTCGCGGAGCAGAGGGAGGCGGCCGGGCAGGGCCCCGCGCCCGCGATCGCGGTGGTCTCCGCCAGCCTGGACCTGGACTTCTCGCTGCCGCTGTTCACCTCGCCCCTGGTGCCCACCCTGATCCTCACGGGAGCCTCGGCCGCCCCGGACCGGGTCGCCGCCGCCGAGAAGGCGGGCGCCCGGGTGGTCACCGCCGGGGACGGCATCGGCGTGGACCCGGCCCGTGCCGTCCAGGCCCTCGCCGGCCTCGGCCACACCCGGCTGCTGACCGAGGGCGGCCCGCGGCTGCTCGGACAGCTGGTGTCGGCCGGCGTGCTCGACGAGCTGTGCCTGACCGTCTCCCCGATGCTCACCGCGGGCGATGCGCAGCGCATCGCCGGAGGGCCCGCCGTCACGGTGCCGCAGCGCTTCAGGCTGGTGTCGATGCTGGAGGAGGACGGCTTCCTGTACACGCGGTACGGGCGGTCCTGAGGTACTGAACCGCCCGGCACGGGGTACAGGTGTCGGCGGCCGGAAACCGGACCGGTCGGTAGGTCCGGTATCGGTGCGATGGTCGTCGCTGGTCCGGTAATCGGCGGAATATGCCGTTCCGTTTGGTTTCCGGAGGGCACACTGGATCCGGCAGTGCCCGTGCGACCACGGGGCAGGATGGTTTCCGCAGGGCCCGGGGCGGCCCACGGAGGAGTGGGGCCGCGGGCCCCCGGGAGCAGAAGGGGCGCCTGGTGTTCACAAGCGTATTGATGATCGAGAAGGCCCTGACGTCCGCCGACGTGGAGTTCGTCACGACCTTGCACGGGGAGGAGCCGGTCTCCTTCCAGGTGCTGCTCCAGCCGCGCGGCGAGCAGGCGGACCGGCTGCTGCGGGCCATCGACGACGTCGCGCTCGGCGAGCTCGACGAGGCCGTACGCGAGGGGGAGACGCCGGAGGGCGAGGACGCGCTGAGCGTCGGGCAGCGGGCGCTGGAGGTCTCGCTCGCGGCGTTGCGGGTGTCCGGGAGCGGGGCCGAGGGGCGGCTGATCGAGGACCATCCGCTGGACGCGCTGAAGTCTCTGGTGGAGGAGGTCGGCGCGGATGAGGTCATCGTGCTGACCGACCCCCATTACGTGGAGGAGTTCTTCCACCGGGACTGGGCTTCCCGGGCGCGGCACAAGGTGGGGGTGCCGGTGCTGAAGCTGTTCTCGCACAGCAAGGCGTAGTGCCTGGCACAGTGCCGCGCGCTCCTGAAATAGGCTGTGGGCGCTAACCGTCCTTGAACGCTCTTGGAGATCCGCATGGCACCCGGCCTTCCCACCGCCATGGACCGACCGCACTTCATCGGCATCGGCGGGGCCGGGATGTCGGGGATCGCGAAGATCCTCGCGCAGCGCGGGGCCGTCGTCGCGGGCAGTGACGCCAGGGAGTCCGCGACGGCCGAGGCGCTGCGGGCGCTGGGCGTGACGGTGCGCATCGGGCACGCCGCCGAGCACCTGGCCGACGACGCCAGCTGTGTGGTCGTGTCGTCGGCGATCCGGCGGGACAACCCCGAGCTGGCCCGGGCGGCCGAGCTCGGCATCCCCGTCGTGCACCGCTCCGACGCGCTCGCCGCCCTGATGGAGGGCCTGCGCCCGATCGCGGTCGCCGGTACGCACGGCAAGACGACCACGACCTCGATGCTGGCGGTGTCGCTGAGCGCGCTGGGCCTGAAGCCGTCGTACGCGATCGGCGGGGACCTGGACGCGCCCGGCTCCAACGCGCTGCACGGCGAGGGCGAGATCTTCGTCGCCGAGGCGGACGAGTCCGATCGCAGCTTCCACAAGTACGCGCCCGAGGTCGCGATCGTCCTCAACGTCG
This sequence comes from Streptomyces africanus, assembly GCF_030816955.1. Taxonomy (NCBI): domain Bacteria; kingdom Bacillati; phylum Actinomycetota; class Actinomycetes; order Kitasatosporales; family Streptomycetaceae; genus Streptomyces; species Streptomyces africanus. The sequence continues at coordinate 6,942,641 of NZ_JAUSYP010000001.1, forward strand.
AGCTCGACCACCACGCCAACTACGCGTCGATGGACGAGATCTACCAGTCGTTCGAGACGTTCGTGGACCGCGTCACCGAGGGCGGCACGCTGGTGATCGCGGCCGATCACGAGGGCGCCCGCGAGCTGACGCGCCGGGTCGCGGGACGCGGCGTGCGGGTGGTGACGTACGGCGAGTCGCAGGACGCCGGCGTGCGCATCCTGTCGGTCGTGCCGCAGGGCCTGAAGAGCGAGGTCACCGTGGTGCTGGAGGGCAAGGAGCTGACCTTCACGGTCTCCGTGCCCGGCCGCCACTACGCGCACAACGCGGTGGCCGCGCTCGCGGCGGGCGTGGCGCTCGGCGTCCCCGCCGAGGAGCTGGCCCCGGCGCTGGCGGCGTACACGGGCGTGAAGCGGCGGCTCCAGCTCAAGGGCGAGGCCGCGGGAGTGCAGGTCATCGACTCCTACGCGCACCACCCCACCGAGATGACCGCCGACCTGGAAGCCATGCGCGGGGCGGCGGGCGACGCCCGGATCCTGGTCGTCTTCCAGCCGCACCTGTTCTCGCGGACCCAGGAGCTGGGCAAGGAGATGGGCCAGTCCCTGGCCCTGGCGGACGCCTCGGTCGTGCTGGACATCTACCCGGCCCGCGAGGACCCGATCCCCGGCGTGACCAGCGAGCTGATCATCGAGGCGGCCCGGGCGGCGGGCGCGGACGTGACGCCGGTGCACGACAAGGCGGACGTGCCCGCTGTGGTCGCGGGAATGGCGAAGGCCGGGGATCTCGTTCTCACCATGGGAGCGGGCGACGTCACCGACCTCGGCCCGCGCATCCTGGACCGTCTGTCGAACTGAGGGGCTGGAGGCTCATGCCGTACGACGTCGAGAAGCCGGACGAGCAGTGGCGCGCGGAGCTGACCCCGGGCGAGTACGCGGTGCTGCGCCAGGCGGCCACGGAGCCCGCCTTCACCGGTGAGTACACCGACACCAAGACCCGGGGCGTCTACTCCTGCCGCGCCTGCGGGGCGGAGCTGTTCACCTCGGACACGAAGTTCGAGTCCCACTGCGGCTGGCCGTCCTTCTTCGACCCGAAGGACACCGACGCGGTGGAGCTGATCGAGGACCGTTCCCACGGCATGGTCCGCACCGAGGTGCGCTGCGCCCGCTGCGGCTCCCACCTCGGGCACGTGTTCGAGGGCGAGGGGTATCCGACCCCCACCGACCAGCGGTACTGCATCAACAGCATCGCGCTGCGGCTGGCGCCGGGCGAGGGCTGAGGCGGGCCGCGGTCACCGGATCCGGCACTCCTTCTCCGTGAGGGGCTTCGTGTCCCCCGCGGTGCGGCTGCACAGAACCCGGGACTCGGCGGTGCCGTCGCCGGCCCGGCGGACCCGTTTGAGGACGATGCTGTGGCCGGTGCGGTCGCCGTACATCGGGGCCCGGGTGAAGTCGATGGTGCCGGTGGCCATGCCCTCGATCTTGACGTTGCGCAGGTTCACCCAGGTCGAGGCGCGGCTCTGCGGCCGGTCGTCGCGGGTGGCCGCCCAGTACAGGGCGCGGGTCGCGTCGTGGGCCAGCGCGGTCTGGCCGCTGGCCAGGGCGGGGCTGTCGTAGCGCAGGCGCCGGTCGTTCAGACCGGGCAGGTACGCGGCGGCCGCGAGGTAGAAGGTCGTCCTGGTGGCGGCCGCCTTCAGCTCGGCCAGGGCCGCGTGGTACAGCGTGACCTTCGGCGCGACGGACTGCCCGCCGGCGGTGAAGTCGGCCTTGGACAGGTCGTCGCCCGTGAAGATGGACAGGGGCTTTCCGGCGCAGCCCGGCTCGGTGCCCAGTTGGGTCATCAGGGGATCGACGTCCTCCACCCGGCCCGCGAAGTAGATCACGGACGGGACCTGGCCGCCCCGGCAGATCTCCTGGGCGTGCGAGCGGAGTTCGGGCTTGCCGCCGCTGAGGACGTAGCGGCGCGGCTTGAGCAGCGTGAAGCCCTGCCGGCGCAGCATCCGCTGGCCGTAGCGGGCCTGTTCGTCGGTGTACAGGTCGTCGGTCCTCGCCGTGTCGCGGGCGAGGACGAGGGCGTACTGCCGTTTGCCCGGGGTGCGCAACTGGGCCGCGATCAGGCCGAGTTGCTCGCTCTGCCACTCGTCGGTGGCGGCCAGGCTGAACCAGTTGGCGAACTCGCGGGGCAGATACGTGGCGGAGTTGGTGCCGGAGACGATCGGCAGACCGGCCTCCATGAGTGTGCGCGTCGTCGCCCTGCTCGACTCCAGGTCGCGGCCGGTGCCGACGACCCCCACCACGGTCGGGTCGTCGGCGGCGTACGCGGCGATGGCCCGGGCCATCTCCTCCTGGTGGCCCAGGTCCACGCCGCCGTTGGCGACCAGGACGCGCAGCTTCACACTGGAGTTCTTGTTGATGACGGCCTGCGCCAGATAGACACCCGCCAGCTCCTCGGAGCCCTTCACGAACGAGGAGCCGGCCGCGGGGTCGGCGCTCAGCGGCCCGGCGTAGACGATGGTGACGTACTTGCCGGAGTGGTGTGCGAGGACGTCCGCGTTCTGCCCGGCGATGCGGTCCTCCAGCTCGTCCACCGTCCAGGGCGTTTCGTCGTCGGCCGTCAGTGTCCTGACCTCGTCGGAGGGCTCGGGCGCGGGCAGCCAGTCGGCGAAGCGGACGCCGCCCGTCGCTATGCCTATGCACTCCGTGCCGCCGCCGGGTGCCCGTTCCAGCAGGGTGTCCCGGTTGGCGGTCAGGACGGATGCCGAGCAGTACCGGTCCTGGAGGGAGTCGGACCGCATGACGATGCCGGCGGCCAGCAGGGCGATCACCAGGAGCAGGGTGTGCAGGGCCCACACCAGCCGGGCGAGCGTCGGCCGGGTGGCGGCCCGCAGATGGCGGCGGCGTTCCTCGACGGGACCGAGCTGGTCGTGCGGCAGCGGAATCTTCATCACCCAGGGCAGGACGGACCGCTCCCGGCTGGGCGACTGCTCGGCGCGCAGGTTGCGGGCCCACTCCCGGTACCAGGTGCGCAGCCGCTCGCCGAACCGCGGCGGTGCGGTGTCCGGGTCGGGCGCCGTCCGGACCACGCCGCGCTCCAGGCGCGGCACGTCGGGGGAGCGGATCGCGGCGACCACCAGCAGCGGATCGAGCTCGCTGCGCCGGCTGCGGACGTCGCTGATGGCCCGGATCAGTTCGAGGCCGCCGTTGCGGTCGTCCGCGTGCGGCAGGAACAGCATGGGCGGGCGCGGCCGTTTGAAGCCGCGCAGGTCCCAGCTCCAGCGGCGGTGGTTGTCCCGCAGGTCCTCCCGCAGTGCCAGCACGCACAGCTGGAGGTGGAAGTCGCCGCCCGCCGCGAGGGCCTCGGCCACGTCGTACGCCCGGGCCGCGATCGCCTTCCAGGAGCGCACCGGCCGGAGCAGTGACACCTCGGTGGGATCGTCCTGGTCCGCCGCCCTGAGGAAGGTCGTCGTCATGAACCAGCGGCTCTCCCGGCGCAGCCACAGGAAGATCGGCGCCCGCCCCGGCAGGACGTAGTTGAGGACGGTCAGCAGCAGGAGGAAGGCGAGACCGGCCGCCACCGCCACGAACCAGTCGCTGCGGGCGAGGAGCGCGGCGAGCACGGTCACGAGGCTCGCGGGCAGGATGTGCGCCATGTCGAACAGCGGCAGGCCCGAGCGCCAGCGCGCGGTGCCCTCCGGGCGCCAGCGCTGCCGGGCCAGCTGGTCGAGCAGCCGCTGCCGCTGGTCCTGCCCGGCCTCGGGGCTGCCCGGGGCGGGCGCCGGCCAGGTGTCGCCGAGTGCCGCGACCGCGTCGTCGATGGCGTGCACCAGCCGCAGCCGCGGGAACGCGTAGCGCCGGTAGACCGCCTTCGGGCCGCCCCACTTCTTCGGGTCGCTCAGCGCCCGCACCATGGCCGCGGCTCGGCGCACCTCCGTGGGGCCCTCGTAGACGTCCTGCGCCACCGCGCAGCGCGTGCCGTGCGCCTCCTGGCCCGCGTACAGCTGCCGGACCAGCCCGGCCACGGCGTCGTCGTCCGCGCTGTCCTGCGGGTGCACGACGAACACCGGCATCGGTGGCTCGGCACTCGTGCGGAAGTCCTGGATGAGGATTTCGAGCTGATCCTGGAGGTGGACCCCGGCGCCGCTCTCCGGCATGCCGTCATGTCCCCCAGGGCAGTCCGGCGGCGTGCGATCAGCGTTCACCATGGGCAACCCCCGTTCACCTTCGGTGACTTACGAGGCTAGCCGCTGCGGGTGGGGTGCGAGTGGGTGACGAACGAACTTCACGAACGTTTCGGCTGGACCGCTCGACAGAAGGTCTTGAATGGACGAGCCGTCGATCGGTTGACTTTTGGCTGAGTGAGCCACAGGATTCCCGGGGTGACCCACTCCGCGCCCCTGCCTCCCGGCCCTCGACGAGGCCGCCCACCGCTGCCTCGTGGCCGGTTTCGCCGGCACCACGAGCGTGCCCGACACCCTCAAGCGGCTCGTCGACCGGGGGCTCGGCGGGGTCATCCTGTTCACCCGCAACGTGCGGGACGCGGAGCAGGTGCGGCGGCTCACCGGGGAGCTGCGGGCCCTGCGGCCGGACCTGCTCGTGGGCATCGACAACGAGGGCGGCGGGATCGGGCACCTGGTGGCCGCCGGCGCACCCGGGGTGCCCGGATCGTTCGCGCTCGGTGTCGCCGACGATCCCGGGCTGACCGCCCGCTGCGCCGACGCCCTGGCCGGGCATCTGGCCTCGCTCGGCATCACGGTCTCCTACGCCCCGGTCGCCGACCTCCAGCACCATCCCCGCAACCCGATCGTCCGCACCCGCTCCTTCGGTGCCGAGCCCGCGCTCGCCGCCCGGCATCTGCGGGCCTGGATCGCCGCCACCGAGCGGCGGGGCGTCGCCTCCTGCGCCAAGCACTTCCCCGGCCACGGCGGCACCGAGACCGACAGCCATCACGGCGTCGCCGTCGACCCGCGGCCGTACGACGAACTGCGCGCCGACCTCGAACCGTTCCGCGCGGCCGTCGACGCGGGCGTGCCGATGCTCATGAGCGCGCATGTCGTCTTCCCGGCGCTGGACCCCGAGCGGCCGGCCACCCTGAGCCGCCGCATCCTGAGCGATCTGCTCCGCCACGAGCTGGACTTCGACGGGGTCCTGGTCAGTGACGCGCTGGAGATGAAGGCCATAGCCGACCGCTACGGCGAGGCCGCCGGGGCGCGGATCGCCCTCGCGGCCGGTGCCGACCAGGTCATCGTGGCCGTGCCGGAGCTGGAGGTCACGCTGGCCTGCCGGGACGCGGTGCTCGGCGCGCTGCGCTCCGGTGTGCTGCCCGAGGAGCGGCTGTGGGAGGCCGCCGGGCGGGTGCGGCGGCTCGCCGGGCGGTACGCGGTGACGGGCGGGGCGGTCGGCGGCCGGGACGCGGGGGCCGGCGGCTGGGACGCGGAGGCCGGGCTGGAGGCCGCGCGGCGGGCCGTCCGCGGCGGTCCGGTGCCGGCGGTCGTGCGGGGCGCCCACGTCGTCGACCTGTTCCCGCCGCCGCACCCCGCGCTCAACTGGGGCGGGGAGGACCTGCCGACGGAGGTGCGCGCCGTCGACCCCACGGCCACGGGCACCGCGGTCACCGGGGAGCCGGCGGACCCGGCCGCCGTGGTGGCGGGGATCCTCGGGGAGTCCGGTGACGCGCCGCTGGTCGTCGCCACCTGCGATGCCGGGCTGCACCCCTGGCAGGAAGAGCTGCGGGCCGCCCTGCTGGCCCGGCGGCCCGACGCCGTACGGGTCGACACCGGGCTGCCGGAGGGCGGCGCGCTGTGCTCCTACGGGCGGGGGCGGGTGAATCTGCGGGCCGTCGCGGAGGTCCTGGCGGGCGGCTGAGCCCCTACGGCCTACGGCACCTGTACGACCTCCTTGATGCCGCGTGCCGCCAGGTGGGCGGCGTCGTCCGCCCGGGACGCCAGGACCACCGCGGGGCGGACGCCCTCGGTGCGCAGGGCCATCCACGCGTCGAAGTACGCGCCGCCCGGGCCGGACACGGAACGTGTGGACGGCGTGCAGTCCAGGACCAGGGCCGTGTCGCGGGGGTGGGGCGGGTGGTGCCCCGCGCGGACCTCGGCGACCGTCTCGGCCAGGGCGTTCGCGATCGGCTTGGCCCTGCCCCGCGCGTCGAACAGGCCCAGGGTGTACTCCAGTTCCGGGTAGTCGGCCAGGGCGCGGTCCACGTCGTGGGAGCACCACCACGTCACGCCCCACAGCCCCTCACACCCGGCCGCGTTCCGTACGGTCGCGCGGGCGAACTCGGGCGCGTCGGCCGCCGGGATGTGCGGTTCCGGGGCGCCCGTCTCCTGGACCCAGACCGGGCGGGCCGGGTCCTCGGCGTAGGCCTTGGCGAGTTCCGTGCCGTACTCGGCGAGGTGCAGCACCTGCGGGGAGCGGGGGCCGTAGCGGCGGGCGCAGTCGCCGGAGAACACCCAGGGGTGGACGGTGGTGACGTCGCCCTTGCGGGCCGAGGCCCAAGGGGTGAAGGGGTGGTCGTTGCCGTACCAGGCGGCGTCGTAGGCGGAGTGGGTCGCGAGCCGGCCCCGGGGGAGGTGCTCGCGGGTGGCGGCCAGCAGTGTGTCGAGGTAGTGGTCCACCTCGTCCGGGGTCACGGGATTGTGCTCGACGAGGTTGTTGAGCTCGTTGCCGAGCTGGAGACCGAGGAGGTTGGGGCGGCCGGCGAGGGCGCGGGCGAGGGTGCGCATGAGTTCGACCTGGGCGGTGACGGCCTCCGGGTCGGTGAAGACGTTGCGGTGGTGCCAGCTGCGGGTCCACTCCGGGTAGAAGTCGAAGCTGGACAGATGGCCCTGCACGCCGTCCACCAGGACATCGAGACCTGCCTCGGCGGCCAGGTCGACCAGCTGTGCCAGCTGGTCCACGGCGGCGGTGCGGATGAGCGTGCGGTTGGGCTGGAGGAGCGGCCAGAGGTGGAAGACCCGGACGTGGTCGAGGCCGAGCGCGGCGATCTGGTCCAGGTCCTCGCGGGCGTGCTTCGGGTCGAAGTCGTGCCAGGAGTGGAACCAGCCGCGGCGGGGTGTGTAGTTGACGCCGAAGCGGAGCGTAGGGATGGGATCCTCCTCGGGTCGGGGCTTGTGCTGGGTGCTTGCCCTGGGTGAATGCATCAATCACCATAGTCGGCAATGGATAATGAATTGAACCAGAGGCGTCGAGATGTGGTGGTCGGTCTCGACGCGGGCGGCACGCGCACCCGGGCGGTTCTGGCGACGGCGGACGACGGGCGTCCGGTGGGCGAGGGCGCCGCCGGACCGGGCAACGCCCTGACCGTGCCGCTGCCGCAGCTCACCGAGCACCTTGCCGAGGCCATCGGGCGGGCCGTGCCGGAGCAGGTCCGGGACCGGGTGGTGGCCGTGGCCGGCGGTTTCGCGGGCGCGACGGGAGCCGCCGACGAACCGGGGCGGCGCAACGCCCTGGCCGCCCTCACCGCCGCTCTGCACCGGCTGGGCATCGACGCCGGTCCGCCGGTCATCGGCAGTGACATCGAGGCGGCCTTCGCCTCCGCCCCCGGCGCCCCGGCCGACGGTCTCGCCCTGGTGGCCGGCACGGGCGCGGTCGCCATGCGCATCACCGGCCGCCGTGGCACCGTCACCGTGGACGGCGACGGCTGGCTCCTCGGCGACGACGGCAGCGGCTTCTGGATCGGCCGCGCGGCGGTACGGGCCGCGTTGCGCATGGCCGACGGCAGGGGCGCGCCGACGGTACTGGCGGAGGCGGTGGGGCGGGAACTCGGGGTCCCGGCCGACGCACTGCCCGGCGGGGCGTCCGGCGTGGCCGGCGGCGCGGTACGGAGACTGTCGCCCGAGGTGGTGCCGGGCACCGCGGAGGGCGCGCCGCGTGAGGGGCGGCAGGAGGAGGTGCCGCCGGTGACGGGGCCGAGCGCTGCGGGTGGGTGGTCGGCGGGCTCCGGGCAGTCCGGAGGGGCTGGGGACACGGGTGGGCGGTCGGCAGGTCCGGGGCAGTCCGAAGAGGCCGGGGCTGCGGGTCCGGGGGAGGCCGGTGCGGCTGGGACCGCGATCGGCGCGGCCGGAACTGCGGAGGGCACGCCGCGTGACGGACGGAACGAGGCGGCTCCGCCGGGGACCGGGCCGACGGCTGCGGGTGGGCGGCCGACGCGGCCGGGGCGGTCTGGAGGGGCTGGGGTTGTGGGTGAGGGGTCGGTGGGCCGGGGGCGGGGTGGTGTGGTCGGCGGCGCGGGTGGAGGGTCGGCGGGCCCGGAGCAACCTGGTGTGGCCGGGGACGCCGGCGGGCGGCCGACGGACCCGGGGCAGAGTGGAGTGACCGGCGGTCCGGGCGGAGGACCGACGGGCCCGGGGCAGGCTGGTGTGGCTGAGGGTTCGGGGCAGGCTGGTGTGGCCGGGGGCAACGCGCAGGCTGGTGTGGCTGAGGGTCCGGGGCAGGCTGGTGTGGCCGGGGGCAACGCGCAGGCTGGTGTGGCTGAGGGTCCGGGGCAGGCTGGTGTGGCCGGGGGCAACGCGCAGGCTGGTGTGGCTGAGGGTCCGGGGCAGGCTGGTGTGGCCGGGGGCAACGCGCAGGCTGGTGTGGCCGAGGGCCCGAGGCCCGCCGGTGTGGCCGAGGGCCCGGGGCAGGCCGGAATGGCCGGGGGCCCGGGGCAGGCCGGTGTGGCCAGGGGCCCGGGGCGGGTCGGTGGTGCCGGGGTCGGGCCCGGTGTGGCTGGGGCTTTCGGTGTCGTGCGGCGGCCCCTTCCGCCGCACGACCACATCCCCTGGTCCCGCCCCCACCGTGAGGCCTACCGCAGGCATCTGCTGCCCGTCGTCATGGCCGAGGCACCCATCCGTCTGGCGCGGCTCGCGCCGCTGGTCGTCGCCGCGGCGCGGGACGCCGGGGATCCGGTCGCCCTGGCGATCCTTGACGAGGCGGCGGATCAACTCACCGAGACCGTACGGGCGTTGGAGCCGAGAGCCGGGGAGCGGGTGGTCGCCACCGGTGGGCTGCTCGGGCCCGACGGGCCCCTCACCGACCGTCTCGAAGCCCGCCTCCGTCCCCTCGGACTGACCCTCGACTGGGTTCCCGACGGCTGCCGGGGCGCCGTCGCCCTGGCCCGTCTCGCGCACGGCGGCCGTACGTGACCGCCACCCGGCAGGGCACGCCCCTGTACCGCGACCCCGCCGCCCCGGTCGACGCCCGCGTCCGCGACCTGCTCTCCCGTATGACCCTGCGCGAGAAGGCCGGCCAGCTCAACCAGCGGATGTACGGCTGGAACGCCTACCGCCGCACCCCCGACGGCGGCTTCGAGCTCACCGACGCCCTGTACGCCGAGACCGAGCGCTTCGCCGGACTCGGCGCGCTGTACGGGCTGCTGCGCGCCGACGCCTGGTCCGGGGTCGACCACACCACCGGATCCGGCGCCGGGGACGGCGCCGAACTGGCCCACCTCGTCCAGCGCCATGTCGTCGAGCGCAGCCGGCTCGGCATCCCGGCCCTGTTCGTCGAGGAGGTGCCGCACGGACACATGGCCCTCGACGGCACGGTCCTGCCCGTCAACCTGGCCGTGGGCGCCACCTGGGACCCGAGGCTGTACGAGCGGGCCGCCGCGCACGCCGCCGCCGAACTGCGAGCCCGCGGCGGGCATGTCGCCCTGGTCTCGGCCCTCGACATCGCCCGCGATCCGCGCTGGGGGCGCACCGAGGAGTGCTTCGGCGAGGATCCGTACCTGGCCGCCCGGCTGACGGAGGCGTTGGTGCGCGGCATGCAGGGCGCGCCCGCCGCGTACTTCCCCGCCGACAAGGCCCCCGTCGTCCTCAAGCACTTCGCCGGGCAGGGCGCCACCGTCGGCGGCCGCAACTCCGCCGAGTCCGAGCTCGGACTCCGGGAGTTGCACGAGATCCACCTCCCCGCCGCCCGTGCCGGGGTCCGGGCCGAAGCAGCCGCCGTCATGGCCGCCTACAACGAGGTCGACGGCCTGCCCTGCTCCGGGAACCGCGCCCTGCTCCATGACCTGCTCCGGGAGACCTGGGGCTTTGAGGGGCTCGTCATGGCGGACGGGCTCGCTGTCGACCGGCTGGCCCGGATCACCGGGGACAAGGTCTCCGCGGGAGCCCTCGCGCTCGACTCGGGGGTGGATCTGAGCCTGTGGGACGAGGGGTTCACACATCTGGAGGCGGCCGTCGAGCGCGGGCTGGTGAGCGAGGCCGCTCTCGACGAGGCCGTGGCACGCGTCCTGCGGCTGAAATTCCGCCTGGGGCTGTTCGAACAGCCCTACCGCACCTGTCCGTTGCCGTCACCGGCCGTCGGACGCGACCTGAGCACCGCCGTCGCCCGCGCCGCCGTCACCCTCCTGAGCAACGACCACGGCGTACTGCCCCTGTCGCCGACGACCGTCTCCCGTATCGCCGTCCTGGGCCCGCACGCCGACACCGTCGCCCACCAGCTGGGCGACTACACCGCCCCGCAACGGCCCGGCACCGGCACCAGTGTCCTCGACGGGCTGCGGGGGCTCGCCCCGGCCGGCGTCGACATCCGCCACGCCCGGGGGTGCGCCCTCACCGGCGGCGACCTGTCGGGCATCCCCGAGGCGATCGCCCAGGCCGCCGCGTGCGATGTCGCCGTGCTGGTGCTGGGCGGCAGCAGCGCGCGTTCCGCCGGGACCGAGTTCGACCCCAACGGGGCCGCGCGCACCGCCGTGTCCGAGATGACCTGCGGCGAGGGCGTCGACCTGGCCGGACTGCGGCTGGGCGACGCCCAGTACGCGCTCCTGGACGCCGTCGTCGCGACGGGAACACCGACCGTGGTCGTGCTGGTCCAGGGCCGCCCGCACGTCGTGCCGGACACGGCGGCCGCGCTGCTCACCGCCTGGTACCCCGGCCCGTGGGGCGGTGAGGCGATCGCCGAGGTGCTGCTCGGGCTCGCCGAGCCCGTCGGCCGGCTGCCGGTGTCCGTGCCCCGCTCCGCGGCCCAGCTCCCCGTCTACTACAACCACAAGGACACCGAGTACGGCGGCTACGTGGACGACAGCGCCGAGCCGCCGCACTCCTTCGGGCACGGACTGTCGTACACGAGCTTCGCGTACGGCCCGCCGCGGCTGTCCGGGCACGGCGTCGAGGCCGACATCACCAACACGGGCCGGCGCCACGGCCGTTCCGTCGCCCAGCTCTACCTGCGCCGGCTGCGGACCACCGTCTGGCCGCGCACGCTCGAACTGCACGGTTTCCGTGCCGTCGACCTGGCGCCGGGCGAGACCCGCACGGTCACGTTCCCGCTCGGCGCCGACTTCGCCGCCGCCGTTCCGCCCGGCACGGTGGTCGAGTTCCGCGTCGCCGAATCCGCCCGGGCCGCCCTCACCGCCGTACCGACTCAGAGCTTCACGGCCCCCGAGGAAACCCCCTTGTAGAACCACCGCTGGGTGATGACGAACAGCACCAGCACGGGGATCACGGAGATCACCGAGCCGGCCATCACCATCCGCTGGTCGTAGCCGAAGGACGAGGACTGGAGCCGGGCCAGGCCCAGCGTCAGCGTGAAGTGGCCCTCGGTGCGCAGCACGATCAGCGGCCACAGGAAGTCGTCCCAGGCACTGATGAAGGTGTTGATGGTGACGACGAGGATCGCGCCGTAGGCGGAGGGCAGATACAGGTACCGGAAGCGTTTCCACTCGCCCGCCCCGTCCAGCATCGCCGCGTCCTCGATCTCGCGCGGGACGGCGAGAAACGCCGCCCGCATGATGAGGACGTTGATCGCGGCGACGAAACCGGGCAGCCAGACGCCGGCCAGGTTGTCGACCAGGCCCATGTCCCGGACGCTGAGGAACAGCGACACCATGATCGACTCGAAGGGGAACATCATGGACGCCAGCAGCACGATCCAGACCAGCTTGCGACCCTTCCAGCCGGGCTTGGACAGCATGTAGCCGGCCATGGTGGAGAAGACGAGCTGGCTGGTGATGGACAGCAGGGCGACGAGCACGCTGTTGCGGATGTACGTCCACACCGGCACCTGGTCGAAGACCTCGCGATACGCCCGCAGCGACGGGTGGTGGGGAATGAGGGAGGCACCCGCGCCGAAGACGTCCTCGCCCGCGCCCTTGAGGGACGACAGCAGCTGCCACAGCAGCGGGCCGACGGTGATGAAGAGGACGAACACCAGCAGCAGGTAGCGGACGACCAGTTCGCGCGGGCGGCCGTACTCCCGCCAGCGGGGCATTTGGCGGCGGCGCTTGTCGACGGCGGTCGTCATGCCTCCTCCTCCTTCGTCAGGCGCTGGGCGAGCAGCGTGAGGCCAAGGGTGAGTGCGAACAGGGCGACACTGACCGCCGCGCCGTAGCCGGCGTTGCCGGTGAGCGGGTCGAGGCCGACGTCGCGGATGTAGAAGGGCAGCGTGCGGTCGGCACCGCCGGGGCCGCCGGTGGCACCGCCGAGCATGTAGATCTCGGTGAAGACCCGCAGGGAGCCGATGCCGGTCAGGGTGCCGACCAGCATCATCGACTGGCGGACGCCCGGCACGGTGATGTGCCAGAAGCGGCGCGCGGCACCCGCCCCGTCCACGGCCGCCGCCTCGTGCAGTTCCCTGGGGACGTTTCCGAGGGCGGCCAGATAGAAGATCATGTACCAGCCGAGGCCCTTCCACAGGGTCAGGCCCATCGCGGAGAGCAGGATCAGCCACGAGTCGGACAGGAACGGGATGGCCTCGCGGATGATGTGGGCCTTCTGCAGCCAGGTGTTGACCAGCCCCTGGTCGCTCAGCAGCCACTGCCAGCTCAGACCGACGACCACGCTGGAAGCGAGCACCGGCGTGTAGAACGCCGAGCGGAAGAAGCCGATGCCCGGCAGGTTCTTCTCCACGAGGATCGCGAGCAGCAGCGGCAGCAGCACCATCAGCGGGACGACGAACAGCGCGTACAGCAGGCTGTTGCGGGTGGCGAGCCAGAAGTCCGGATCGCTCAGCATCCGGCGGTAGTTCTCCAGGCCGACGACGTCGTACGCCCCGCCGAGCGGTTTGGCGTCGGTGAAGGAGACGACGACCGTGTTGAGGAACGGGAAGACCCCGAACACGGTCGCGCCGACGATCGCCGGGGTCATCCACAGCCAGGGCAGCCACCAGCGGCGGTAGAGCGCCGCGCCCCCCGCGTCGGCGCTCGGGCCGGGCAGGACGAAGCGGAAGGCGCGGCGCAGGGGCCCCGGCGTGCCGGGCAAGGGGGAAGCGCCGGGGCGTCGGGCGCCCGCACCCGGGGGAGCGGGGACGGGCGCCTGGTGGACGGTCGGTTGGGTCATCCTCAACTGCCCTGTTCGATCAGCTGGTTCGCCTTGGACTGGGCCTCCTTCAGAGCGTCCTCGGCGCTCTTCTTGCCCTGCATGACCAGCTGGATCTGGGCCGAGATGGCGTTCAGCTCGCCGGGCGTCAGCGCGATCTCGTCGGCCGTGGCGGTCTTGCGGTCACTGGCGACGATCTTGCGGGCCTCGGCGAAGGGGTCGTCGCCCTTGACCGACTGGAAGAACGGGTCGTTCAGGGAGGCCGTGGTGGACGGGAAGATGACGACGTTCGGGTCCTTGGCCCAGGCGAGCTGGTTCTCGGCGTTCGTCAGGAACCGCGCGAAGGCCAGCGCCGTCGAGGCGTTCTTGCCGGTGGACGCGACCCCGATGTACTGCGGGGCGCCGACGGTGTGGCCGAGGGCGTCCAGCATGAAGGGGGCCACGCCGGTCTTCTTGTAGACGCTCGGGTTGTTCTGCTGGATGAACCGCAGGAAGTTGGGGTTGGTGGGGCCGTAGACCAGCTTGCCCTGGCCGTAGACGTTGGCCGGGTCCTGCGTGGCGGACAGGGAGTCCCTCGGCATGCCGCCGGCCTTGTAGAGCTTCTTCATGGCCTCGACCCACCGGGCCGTCTTCGGGTCGTCGGCGAAGGTGAACTTCTTGCCGTCCGGGGAGAGGACCTTGATGCCCATCTGCTGCCAGTCGGCGGGGATGCGCAGCTGCGGGTTGGCGAGGAGCGCGTAGTACTTGCCGTCGGAGGCCTTGGCTATCTTCTCCGCGTCGTCGAACAGGCCGAGGACGGTCGTCGGAGGTTTCGCCGGGTCCAGGCCCGCCTTCTCCATCAGGTCGGTGTTGAAGGTCTGCACGATGCCGCCGGAGTACCAGGGCAGCACGCTGTGCACCTTCTTGCCGTCCGCGTCGGCGTACATGCTCGACTTCCACAACGCGGGCGTGAACGGCTTGCCCGCGTCGGGTGCCTTGGTGTCCAGGTTCAGCAGATAGCCGTTCTTCGTCAGCGCGACCGCCGTGTTGACGTTGATGTTCACCACGTCCGGCAGCGTGCAGCCCTGCGCGTCGGCAACCAGGCGCTGGGTGAAGGTGGCGTCGCCCGGATCGTCGATCCAGTTGACCTTGGTGCCGGGGTGGGCCTGCTCGAAGGCGTCGATGACGCCGTTGAAGTACTTCCCGAAGTCCTTCTTCAGGTTGGTGGTCTGGAAAGTGATCTTTCCCTTGACGTCGCCGGAGAGCTTGCCGGAACCGACGTTGCCCTTGTCGACCTTGCAGCCGCCGGCCGTGGCGTCGCCGCCGTCGGAACCCCCGCCGGACAGACCGCAGCCGGCGGCCGTCAGCGTCAGGACGACCAGACAGGTCAGGGATCCGGTGAGTCTTCTTGCGCGCATTGCTGCCCTCCTGGGACCAGTCTTCGCTGGATCAAATCACCAAGTTGGACTTCGATTGATGAAAAGGTGGACCAGAATTCATCGGAGGTCAATGGTTTGCCGTGTTGCTGTTCGGTTGCGTGCGGCGATCAGTGCCGGTGTTCGTGGTCCGGCTGGGAGGGGTCGCCGGGGTGTTCGTGGCCTTCGGCGTAGACGACGTCGGCTCGGGCCTGGTCGAGCCAGTCGAAGAACGCGCGGCGGGCTGCGGCGTGGCGCAGCTGCTGTGTGATGCCGTCTCGGACGTGCTCGTAGGGGCGGATGTCCGACGGTTCCACGGTGTTGAACGGGTCGACACCGCGCCTCAGCGCCTCGGGCGTGAGGAAGCGGTCCTTGTTGCGGTCGTAGTAGTCCCGTACGGCCGTCTCCGGGATGTGTTGCTCGCGTTCCAGGTCAGCGAGCAGGGCTCGGGCGGCGGGGGAGTGGGCGAGGGCTGCGGCGATGATGCTGCCGAGGTCGGCGACGTCGGTTTCCGGGATGGTGAGCAGGTGCATCGGCAGGACGTCGTCCGGTGGGGGCAGGCCCCGTTCCGCGCAGGCTTGGCGGGCGAGTTCATCGGTGATGACGACCTGGGTCGCCCAGCGTCGCTGTTGGCGGTGTCGTCGTGCGTGTGCGGCGGCGTCGTGGCTGGTCGCACCCACGCGGCGGAGCCGCATATCGACACGGCCCGCGCCCCTGAGGGCATCAGTGCTGAGGAATGTTTCCACGTACTGCTTCGGGATCGGTTCGCCTCGGATGCTTGCCGCGTAGTCCTCCGTCATGGCGTCACCTCCAGCTCCACTGCCCTCGTGTAGGCCACGCAGCCGTGCCAGGCCACTTTCGCCATCAGCCAGTACGAACCCGGTGGGATCGCGTCGCCGTCCACCTCGATCGCGTACTCCGGCTGCTCCCCGCCGGGCACGGAAAAGCCCTGGCAGCCTGGCGTGACGCCGGGCCAGGTGCCCCAGGAGGACACGGCCCACAGGGTGCCGTTGACGGGGCCGCGTGTCGGGTTTCGCAGGGTCACGGGGACCCGGGTCCGTTCACCCCGGCGTACGGTCACCCGTTCAACTCCCAGATCCGCCGCCAGAGTCGGGCCCGTGTGCCCGCCCGCTACGTCCAGGGCCACCACGTCCTCGTACGTCTGGCCGCCGTAGGACAGCCGTGCGGCGAGCCAGTGCCGGCCGGGGACGGGGTCCGGCGGGGGTGTCACCGTGATGTCCGTGAGGGTGAAGCCGCCGGGGCCGAGTGTGTACGGGAGTGTGGCGGGCTCGGTGCTCCAGCCGGGTGGTACGTCGAAGGTCACCGTGCCCGACACGGGCGCGTCGGTGAGCTCCGAGGAGACCCGGACGGTCGCGGTGACGGGGCCGTCGGCGGTGAGGGCGGTGGGGGAGAGATACACGGCGACCGGCATGTTGCCGCGTGGGGCGGGGCCGGAGTTGTGCAGCCAGTAGCGGGTGGCGACGGGCTGGGCGGGCTCGTGGGCGGCGATGCCCGGCCCGGCTGTCTGGTGGGGCGGCCGGGCGGGCGTGGCGAGGAGGGTGGCGACCTCGAAGCCGGTCAGGTCGGCTTCGAGGCCGCCGGTCTCGTCCGGGGCGAGGGGCGCCCCGGGCCTCTCCAGGACGTCGGCGCGGGCGCCCGCCGCCCATGCCACCGGCCCGGTGACGCGTGCCCGTACCGGCCGGCCGTCGACCTCGTGCACGCGGACGACGAGGCCACGCCCCGGATCCACGGGTGTCTCGCTGCCCCGGGCCAGCGGGGAGCCGAGCGGCTTGAGCGCGTCGAGCAGCACCTCGCCGGCGGGTTCCAGGCCGAGCAGGGGCGCCTTCCTCGGCAGGGCATCGGAGGACCGGGCATCGGCGGACCGCCGCAGCCGTGCCGTCAGCGGGCGGTTGTACGCGTGTCCCGCCTGCGGCAGCCGCAGTTCGCGCCAGTCGCCGGGGCCCGCCACGACGGCGTACTCGAACGTGTGCGACCAGCGCTGGAGCTGGAACCCCGAGCCGTCGGGGGCGGTGCGGCGCGGTGGGTCCACCCAGATCCCGGACGGCCAGCCGGTGCAGGAGCGCATCAGGGACATGTACAGGTCGCCGGAGGTCGTGATCACGCAGCCGGGCGTGCCGCGGTTGAGGATCGCGAAGCTGCGGCCGTCCCAGGCGTCGCCGGGCGGCAGCGCCTCGCCGCCGCCGGCGGCCGTGGCCGTCACCGTGAAGTCGTCCAGGTCGGCGACGATCGCGTCGACCGCCTTGGCGTCGTCCTCGGGGCGGGCGCCCGCCACCACCAGCAGCGGCAGGCGTTCCAGGTCGCGCAGATCGGCCCCGGGGGCCCACTCCTCGCGCAGACAGGCGCGCGGCGCGACCCACACGGCGGCCACGCCCCGTTCGGCCAGCTGGCGCCTCAGCTCCCGGCCGGCCGCCGGGTCCCAGCCGAGCGCCTCGGCGACCACGGCGTTGTGGTCGGGGCCGCCGACGGCGATCCGGACGTCCGGGAGGTTGGAGTCGACCTCCAGGTCGCCGTAGCGCGGGCCGCCCGCGATCGTCGAGGTCGCCGTGACTCCGGCGCGGACCAGGGCCGCCGCGAGCGGGGCGCCGAGGTCGCCCGCGATGTCCCAGTCGGGGTAGACGAGTTCGGCGACGCCGATCGAGCGGTGTCCGAGGAGGACACCGGAGTCGTCGTGCACGGCGACGCGGGCGGTGGAGCCGAGGCCGAACCAGGTGTTGGCCGGGTTGTCCAGCGTCCACGGGAACCGTTCGCTGTCCACCTCCACGAAGCCGAACCCGCGCCCGATCACCGCGTCCGCCACCTCGTGCACCGGCAGCCCGCCCCGTACCTCCGAGGGCCAGCGCACCCGGATCAGCCGGTCGGCGCCGTCGTACCCGTCGACGGTCGTGGTGACGTCGAGCCGGTCGACGCCCTGCCACAGCGTCAGGCGCTGGGTGTAGCGGAAGAGGCCGAGGTCGGCGGAGACGGTGAGACGGGAACCGGCGGGGGAGTGCTCGACGCGTACCTCGGCGGTCACGTCCCGGCTGCGAGCCGCGGTCGTGCCGGTCGGGGTGAGGTGCCAGGGACCCTCGCCGAAGCGCGGATGCCTCGGGTACTCCTCCTGGACGACGATCTCGTTGCCGATGTCACCGGGGCGCAGCAGCTCCCGGCCGCCCTCGGCCAGGGCGCGCAGAGCGCTGACGCCGCCGCCGCGCGCCGGGTCGACCGTCACCTCGTAGAACTCGTTGCGGATGGTGACGCCTTCGCCGGGCGCCCAGCCGGGGGCGGACCCCTCGGTGAGCGGGAGCGCCGCGAGGCCCATGCCGGGTACCTCCGGGACGACGACGTGGAGCCGGCCGTCCTCCTGGACCGCGGGGAGCCCCTGCGGTACGAGCCCCGGGTCGTCGACGGTCAGTACGTCACGGCGCTCCCAGGTCGCGGAGTTGAAGACGACCAGGTCGGGGCCGTCGCCCGGGGTGACCCGGTCGGCCAGGGCCTGGGTGGCGTCGGCGTGCACGCTCCGGGCGAGGTCGTGCAGTTCCCGCCAGCCGGTCATCAGGTCGATGTAGACCTGGTCCGACTCCGAGCCGGTGATGGCGTCGTGGTGGGCGCCGTAGACGAGTTGCCGCCAGGCCTTGTCCAGGGCCGCGTCCGGATACGGCCGGCCGGTGACGAGGGAGGCGAGCGTCGCCCAGGCCTCGGCGTCGGCGAGGAGCGTCTCGCCGTACCGCTGGGCCTGCTTGGTGTCGATGTAGGAGACGTCCTTGCCGGTGTAGACCGGGTTCATGTCGCGGGTCTGGGGCGATGCCCTGCGGCCCTGCGTCTCCAGTTCCGCGCGGACGGCGGCGAAGAAGTCCCGGGGGATCGCGCTGATGAAGCGGGGCCAGACGTAACGGGCGTTCCAGTCGCGGTGGATGTCCATGACCCAGCGGCACGGCGGCGCGTAGTCCCCGCCCACCGGGAGCAGCACGTTGCGGGTGAGGGCGACCTGCTTGAGCCGCTGGAAGAGCCGGTAGGCGGCGGCCTCCGCCTCGGGGAGGGTGGGCGCGTTGTCGATGGCCCAGCCGGCGCCGTAGTGGTTGACCATGTACGCGGTCAGCAGCCCGCGTCCCGACGGGGCGATCCAGTCGAACTCGGCCGGGAACTGCATCCGGCCCGGGTCCCTCGGCTCCTCGCCGAACACCGACAGCGTCGGCCCCCACTGGTGGAACGGCCCGCGCGCCCACGAACTGGAGCCGACGCCCGCGTCCGCCATCAGCCCCGGGAACTGCGGGTCGTGTCCGAAGGCGTCCAGCTGCCAGGCGGTTTCGGGGGACGCCCCGATGATGCCGCGCTGGAAGCCGTCGCCGTACAGGGCGTTGCGGATCGTCGCCTCGGCGCCGGTGAGGTTGGTGTTGGGCTCGTTGTAGGTGCCGCCCATGATCTCGACGCGGCCGGTGCGGATCAGCTGCCGCAGGAAGGCGCGCTCCTCCGGGAAGGCGTCCCAGTAGGGCTTGAGGTAGTCGACCTCGGCGAGCACGAAGGTGTACGCCGGGTCGCGGCGGGCCAGGTCGCAGTGGGCCCGGACCAGGCTCATGCCGGACTGGCCGCGCGAGTCGAAGGTGCGGGCGGGCAGGCCGGTGGCGGCGGGGTCGTCGGCGACGTCCCAGGTCTCGGTGTAGGCGCCCTGGGTGTTCCACCAGACGGGGTCGTAGTGGAAGTGGCTGACCATGAACATGGTCCAGCCGGGCTCGGCCGCCGTGAAGTCGCCCGTGCGGGTGGTGACTTCACCGCCGTCGGCCGCGGTGACCGTGATCTCGCGGCGGTCGCCGGGCACCAGGTCCTCGCCGGTGACGGGGATCTCCGCGCGTACGGTGCCGTCCTCGCCGGCGGTGGCCTCCGCGGTGCCGGTGAGGCCCGGGCCCTCGACGGTGAGCCGCACGGTCCGGCCCGGAGTGTGGCTCAGCTCGACGGCCACCACCTGGCGCGGCTGCTCGGTGGTTCCGGTGAAGAGCTCGGTCGACTCGACAGAGGTGACGCGCATGGGGCTCCTACGAGTGCTCTGAGGGAGCCCCATCCTGCACGGCAGGAGTGATTCAAACAACCATCTTCACGTCAACTTGGTGGTTCATCCATGCAGCCTCGGCCGGGTCACCTGGCTCGCCGGGACTTCACCGCGTGCTGCGGGGTGATGTGGTCGGTCAGGGCCAGCGACGCGCTCGCGCGCTGGTAGGTGAGCTGGGCGACCCGGACGTACAGGCAGTCGACGAGCATCAGGACGGAGTGCCGGCTGCTGATGCTCTCGGCCCGGAAGCTGGTCTCCGAGGAGGACGAGATGAGCCGGATGTCGGCGGACCTGGACAGCGGCGAGCGCGGGTCGGTGGTCAGGGCGATCGTGGTGGCGCCGCGCTCCTTGGCCATCTCGAAGGGTTCGAGGGTCTCGCGGGTCGCCCCGGAGTGGGAGATGCCGATGGCCACGTCCGCCGGGGTGAGCAGGGCCGCGGAGGTGGCGGCCGCGTGCACCTCGGTCCAGCCGCGGACCGCGCAGCCGATGCGGAACAGCCGGGTCTCCGTCTCCTGGGTCACCGCGCCGCTGCCGCCGACGCCGTAGACGTCGATGCGCCGGGCGCGGGCCAGGGCCTGGGCCGCGCGCTCGAGCGCGTCGAGGTCGATGCGGTCGATGGTCTGCTGGATGGCCCGCAGGTCGGCCGTGCCGACGACCTGGACGACCCGTTCGAGGCTGTCGTCCGGGGAGATGTCCGGGCCGATCTCGGCGGTCCCCCAGTCGGACGCCTCACCCCGGCCGCGCTCCTGGGCCAGTTCGATCAGCAGGTGCTGGTAGGAGTCCAGCCCGATGGCCCGGCAGAAACGGGTCACCGTCGCCTGGGAGGTGCCGGTGCGGCGGCCCAGCTCGGCGGCCGAGCAGTGGGTGACGGCGGCCGGATCCTCCAGGATCAGCTCGCCGACCTTCCGCAGGGACCCCGCCAGCCGGGGCAGCTCGGTGCGGATCAGTGTGGTGACGTCCGTGGGAGGCATGGGGAGAAGGTACCAGCCACCCTGTGAGACGCGGATTGAATACCAGGACCCGATCGTCGGCCCGATTGATGACCGGGGAGGCGTGTGATTTATTGATTCACCGATGGCGAAGTGTAGGGTGAATCAATCCATCAGTGGGGAGTGTGACGCGTGTCCGTCGAGTCTGTGAGCGCCCAGGGGTTCGCGCGGGAGAGCCTCGCCGTCCTCCGGCACGTCATCGAATCCGCCCAGGGCGACGTGGCCGCCGCCGCGGACCTGGTCGCCGAGTGCGTCCGCGCGGAGGGTGTCGTCCAGGCCTTCGGCACCGGCCACTCGCAGGCCCTCGTCCTCGAACTGGCCGGGCGCGCGGGCGGACTGGTCCCCACCAACCGGCTGAGCATCGCCGACCTCGTCCTCTACGGCGGCGAGGACCCGGCCGTCCTCGACGACCCGCTCCTCGAACGCCGGGACGGGGTGGCCGCCCGGCTCTACGAGCTGGCCGCGCCGAATCCCCAGGACCTGTTCGTCGTCATCTCCAACTCCGGTGTCAACAGCGTCATCGTGGAGATGGCCCTGCACGCCAAGGAACACGGCCACCGCGTCCTGGCCCTCACGTCCCTCGCCCACACCCGGGCCGTCCCCGCCGCCCATCCCAGCGGCCGGAAGCTGGCCGACATCGCCGACGTCGTCCTCGACAACGCGGCCCCGCGCGGCGACTGTCTGCTCGAACTCCCCGGCGGCGGCTCGGTCTGCGCCCTGTCCACGCTCACCGGCGTGATGCTGGTCCAGATGACGGTCGCCGAGGCCGCCGGCCGCCTCCTCGCCGCCGGCGAGCGCCCCCCGGTCTACGTCTCGGCCAATGTGCCCGGCGGCTTCGAGGGCAACCTGGAGCTGGAGAAGAAGTACGCGGGCCGGATCCGCCGCACGGCGAGCTGAACCGGCGTCTCCGGGAGGCCGTCCGGGCGCGGGACGCTTCAGGGCCGGGCGAACTCGAACCACACGATCTTGCCGGTGCTGAGCCGGGCCGCGCCCCAGCGCATGGCCAGCCGGCTGACCAGGTACAGCCCGCGCCCGTTCTCGTCCGTGGGCCGGGCGCGCCTCAGGCGTGGCAGTTCGGGCGCGTCGTCGCCGATCTCGCAGCGCAGCACATCGGTGCGCATCAGGCGGAGGGTGACGGGCCGGGAGCTGTGGCGCACGGCGTTGGTGACGAGCTCGCTGACGAGCAGTTCGACGGAGTCGCCGAGCTCCTCCAGCTTCCAGCGGGACAGGGTGCGGCGGGCCAGCCGGCGGGCCTGGCCGGGAGCGGCGTCCTCCGGCTCCAGGGACCAGTACGCCACGTCGCCGGGCACGATGCCGTCGAAGCGGGCGGCGAGCAGCGCGATGTCGTCGTCCCGGTCGCCGGGGCCGACCATGTCGAGGACGTCGTCGCACAGGGCTTCCAGCGCGGGGGGCCGGCCGGGTCCGGCGAGCCGGCCGGTGGTCCCCGCCTTCTCGCGCAGCTGCTCGATACCCGTCCAGACATCGCGCAGCCGGGACTCGACCAGGCCGTCGGTGTAGAGCAGCAGCGTCGCGCCCCCCGGGGCGTCGAGCTCGACCGCCTCGAAGTCGACGCCGCCGACGCCGATCGGGGCGCCGGGCGGCATGCGCAACACCTCGGCCCGGCCGCCCGGGTGGAGCAGGACGGGCGGCGGGTGACCGGCGTTGGCGATGGTGATGCGGTGCGATACCGGGTCGTAGACCGCGTACAGGCAGGTCGCCATGTGCTCGGCGCCGAGGCGCTGGGCCTGTTCGTCGAGGTGGTGCAGGACCTCCTGCGGCGGCAGCCCGAGGCCGGCGAGGGTCTGGGCGGTGGTGCGCAGCTGGCCCATGATGGCGGCCGACGTCATGGAGTGGCCCATGACGTCGCCGACGACCAGGGCGACCCGGCTGCCGGGCAGCGGGATGGCGTCGTACCAGTCGCCGCCGACCCGGGCCGATTCGGCGGCGGGCAGGTAACGGGCGGCGAGACGGATGCCGGGCGGGCTGGGCAGGGTCTCGGGCAGCATCGTGCGCTGGAGTTCGTCGGCTATGTGGGCCTCGCGGCCGTAGAGCACGGCCTTGTCGATGCCGAGGGCGCTGTGGGTGGCGAGCTGCGCGGCGACGAGGAGGTCGTTGATCTCGAAGGGCCCGCTCTCGGGGCGGCGCAGGAACAGGGCCGTGCCGATGACGCGGCGCCGGCCGCGCAGCGGGGCGAGGATCGCGCGCTGTCCGTCCGGGAGGGCGAACGCGCCGCCGTCGCCGGTCAGTTCGGCCAGCGCGCCACGGCCGGCGGGGGAGTCGGTGAACACCGGGCGCACGCCCCGCAGCACCTCGGCGAGATCGCTGCCCGGGCGGACCTCGCACCGGTCGGGGGCGGGCACTCCCGGTTCGGGGGACGGGAAGGCGCCCGCGCCCTCCTCCGCCGTGGCGCGGTCGAACCGGTGCAACCGCAGGACCAACGGGCCGGTGGGCCGCTCGTCTCCGACCGGCAGCGGATCGCGCAGAAAGACGAGGATGACGTCCGAGAAGCTGGGCAGGACGGCCCGGCACAGCCCCGCCACGATCTCGTCGAGGTCCATGGCACGGCTGATCCGCCGCGTCGCGGCGCCCACGAAGCGCAGCCGGTCCGCGTCCTGCCGCATCGGTCCGGCGGCGGCTCGCGAGGCCGGGGGCGGCGGGGGCGGCGCCGAGTGCGGGACCGGCGGTGTCCCGCTCACGCCGAGCGCGGCGTGAGCCGACAGCTCGCCGAGCACCTGCCTGTCCCGCGCACGGAAGACGTCCCGGTCGTGGCGCCGCAGGAACAGGGCGGCACCCACCGTGCCGTCGGGGCCGACCAGGGGGACGAGGAGAACCCGGTCCCCGTGCGGCACATGGGAGCCCGGCCCCAGCAGCTCGCGCAGGGCCGGATCCAGATCACCGGAGTCCCTGCCCAGGGCCTCACCGGTGTCCAGGACCTTCGCCAGGACACCGGACGGCGCCATCGGGACGGTGACCGGCGCCGCCCCGCCCAGCACGCCGCCCAGCCCGTCCTGGGACCCGGGATGCCACTGCGCGCCCGTGTCGTACGGCGGACCGCCCGCCGGGGACGAGGCCGGGCCGGAGGGCTGGGCGGGGATGGGCGTACGGCGGAAACCGGTGCCGCTCAGGCGCAGTTGCGCGCCGGAGGCCGTCGGGTCCGCGGTGCTCGGCGCGGCGTCGAGATACACGACGAGGGCGTCCGCGACGGACGGCACCGTCGCCCCGCAGAGCTCCTCCAGTACCTGCGCCGGATGTTCGGCGCGGGCGACGCGACGGACCGCGTGGGCGAGAAAGTGCTTGGGGTCGGGCCGCATCGCCCACATCCTGCGCGAGGCCCCGGGTTCTGTCCAGCGGCGTACGAAAGCCGTTGCGGAAGCCGCACACCCCGAACCCCGTGAGCCGGGAAACCGCCGGGAAACCGCTTCCGTCCGGACCATTGACGCGGCGGTGGGGTGCCCTGACACTGGCGTGACTGCGTAGTCATACCCGGCGCGTTCATCCCTGGTGCCATCCCTGACTACGTAGTCACGCTGTTTTGTCACCCCCGGGAGCCCACATGACCACGAGCGGAGCCGAACGCCCCCCGGCCGCCGGTGCGCGCCGGCGGCGTGGCCCCGGGATGACCGAGGTCGCACGGGCCGCCGGGGTCTCGCAGAAGACCGTGTCGCGGGTCGTCAACGGCGAACCGCACGTCAGCCCCGAGGTGCGCGACCGCGTCCTGAGGGCTGTCCGCGATCTGGACTACCGTCCCAACACCGCCGCCCGGGCGCTGCTCCTCGGCCGCTACCGCCGGATCGGCGTGGTCTCGCTGGGCAGTTCGCTCTACGGCCCCTCGACCCTGCTCATCGCCCTGGAGCGGGCGATGCAGCGCGCCGGCTACTCCGTCGCCCTGGCCAGCACCCTGGAAGGGCAGAAAGTCTCGGCCGCGGTGGACGCGCTGCTGGAACAGGGCGTGGACGGGATCGTGCTGTCCGAGCCCATCGACGACGGCACGCCGCTCAGACTGAGCGCCGAACTGCCCGTGGTGAGTCTCGGCGAGGGCGTGGAGCTGACGCCGGGCACGAGTGCCGTGGTCGGCGCCGACGGGGTCGCGGCCGCCCGGCTCGCCACCGAGCACCTGCTCTCCCTGGGCCACCGCACGGTCTGGCACCTGGCCGGCCCGCAGGACTGGTGGGCCGCCCGCGACCGACTGCGCGGCTGGCGCGAGGCCCTCGCCGCCGCCGGCGCACCCGAACCGCCCCTGCCGGCACCGGGCGACTGGAGCCCGGCCTCCGGCTACGCCGCCGGACGGCAGCTCGCCGAACTCTCCGACGTCACAGCCGTGTTCGCCGCCAACGACGACATGGCCATCGGCGCCCTGCGCGCGTTCGCCGACGCGGGCCGGGCCGTCCCCGGCGACGTGAGCGTCGTCGGCTACGACGACATCCCCGCCGCCGCCTACCTCTTCCCGCCGCTGACCACCGTGCGGCAGAACTTCGCCGCCGTCGCCGACCGCGCCGTCGACGTACTGATCGCCCTGATCGAGGGCCGCCCCGCCCCGGCCGAACAACCCGGCCGGGCAGTCGAGTTGATCGTACGGGCCTCCACCGGGCCGGTACGCGACCAGGGCCCCGCGCACCCCCGCCCGTAACCGCACCACGTGAGGAGTCACGTGTGTACACCCCCATGCCCCCCGGCCCTCCGACCCGCCGCGCCCTGCTGCGCGGTGCCCTCGGCCTCGGTACGGCCGCCGCACTCTCCGCCTGCGGCGACGCCGGTACCACGCCCCGCACCTCCGGCGACGTCACCCTCTCCCTGTGGACCCACGACCCGGGCTACGAGGAGTTCTTCGTCAAGGGGGTACCGGAGGCCGACCGCGCCACCGACTTCCGCTACCACCTGAGGGTGACCCGCTCCGGCCCCGCGGACATCGTCACCAAGCTGCTCGCCCAGGCCGTCGCGGGACGCGGCACCCCCGACCTGGTGGGCTTCGAGATCGGCAGCTTCCCGCGCCTGCTGCGCGGCGACATCTCCGAACGGCTGCTGCACGACTTCACCCCCGACATCGAGGCCGTCCCCGGCCTCAAGGACGACCTGCTGCCGGCCCGCACCGCCCCCTTCAGCAAGGACGGCCGCGTCTACGCCTTCGACTCGGACACCCCGATGGTCGTCTACTTCTACCGCGACGACCTTTTCGACCAGTACAAGATCCCTGCTGACGTCGGCACGTGGGAGGAGTTCGCCGAGGCCGGCGCCCGGGTGTACAAGGACCACCGCGCCTCGCTGTGTGTCGTCTCCACGGTGGGCAGCGACCCCGGCCAGGTCGTGCAGTCCTTCCAGATGCTGCTCTACCAGCGTGGCGGCGCCTTCTTCGACGCCGACGGGAAGCTGCTCCTGGACTCGCCGGAGGCCGAGGAGGTGCTGCGGTTCCTGTGCGAGGGCCTGCGCACCGGCTTCGTCATCGACGTCGCCGACTACTACGGAGCCGCCATGCAGACCGCCCTGAAGCAGGGCCGGGTCATCGGCCTGCCCATGGCCATCTGGTACAAGAACTACGGCCTGGTGCCCAACGTCCCCGAGCAGAAGGGCAAGTGGCGGGTCCGCGACCTGCCCCGGTTCACCAAGGGCGGCGGGGTGACCGCCGCGCTCGGCGGCACCGGCTTCGGCGTCGTCAGGGACAAGGCCAACACCCGCGCGGCCACGGAGTTCCTCCTCAAGACCTGGCTCACCCACGACGGCCAGGTCCGCCGCTTCACCGAGACCGGCTATCTCCCCACTCGCCGGTCCGTCTACGACGATCCGCGCCTGGGCGGCTACACGGACGACTTCTGCGGCGGGCAGCGGCTCTTCCGCCTCTACCGCGACCTGCTGCCGGACGTACCGCCGTTCCACCAGAGCCCCGACCAGTCGATCCTCTACGACGTCCTCGCCGGCAACCTGCTGCGCGCCTACCGCGGTGACATGACGCCGCGTCAGGCCCTCAAGCAGACCGCGGCGGACTACCGCGACCAGGCCGGCCGATAGGAGCGCGACCGACATGACCACCACCGTCGCCGGCCCGCCCGGGACGACCCGCGAGCACACCGGCCCGGACCGGGCCGCACCGCGCCCCCGCCGGACCTGGGCGCCCTACCTCTTCATCTCGCCCTTCTACCTCCTCTACGTCCTGTTCATGCTGGTCCCGGTCGGCGCCTCGCTGTGGCTGAGCCTCACCGAGTGGGTGGGGCTCGGCAGCCCGCACTGGGTGGGGCTGCGCAACTACCGGCTGCTCGCCACCGACATCAGCTTCCACCGGGCCCTCGGCAACACCGCCGTGTTCGTGCTGGTCGCCGTGTGCGTCGTCGTGCCGCTGGCGCTGCTGATCGCGCAGGCCCTCAACACGCGGGGCCTGCGCGTGCGGGACCTGTGGCGTACCGCCTACTTCGTGCCGATCGTGGTCTCGCCCATCCTCGTCGCCCTCGTCTTCGGCCTGATCTTCGACCGGCAGTTCGGGCTCGCGAACGCGGTGCTGCGCGCCCTGTTCGGCACCGGCGGCGTCGACTGGCTCGGCGATCCGGACATGGCCAGGTTGAGCATCGCCCTGGTGATGCTGTGGCGCTGGACCGGCTACCTCACCGTCTTCTTCCTCGCCGGACTCCAGAACGTGCCCCGGGAGCTGTACGAGGCCGCCGCCCTCGACGGCGCCGGGCGGCTGCGCACCTTCGCCACCGTCACCCTGCCGGCGCTGAAGCCGGTGACGGCGTTCGTCGTCGTCACGTCCTTCATCTGCGCCGCCCAGATCTTCGAGGAGCCGTACCTGCTGACCGGCGGCGGACCGGCCGAGTCCACCCTCTCCGTGACCATGTTCATCTACCGGGCGGCCTTCCAGCGCCAGCAGTTCGGCTACGCCGCCGCCGCGGCCGTCGTCCTCTTCGTCCTCGTCTTCGGCCTCAGCCGGCTCTTCAACCGTCTCCTCGGCATTGGGAGGGCCGCCTGATGACCCGCACCCGCATACCTCTCTACGGCGCACTGGTCCTGCTGCTCCTGGGCTTCCTCGCCCCGCTGCTGTGGGCGCTGAGCGGCTCGTTCAAACCGCGCGGCGACATCTTCGGCTACCCGCCGAAGCTCGTCCCCGACCCGTTCACCCTCGACAACTACCGCACCCTGCTCACCGACCAGCCCTTCGGCCGCTGGTTCCTGATGAGTACGGTCGTCGCCGTCGTCGCCACCACCGTGTCCGTCTTCGTGTGCGCGCTGGCCGGCTACGGCTTCGCCAAGTTCCGCTTCGCCGGGAAGCGGCTGCTGTTCAACGTGATGTTCAGCTCGCTGTCGATCCCGTTCGCGGTGATCCTCGTGCCGCTGTTCGTGATCGTCGTCAAGACCGGGCTCGGCAGCCCGTGGTTCGCGCTGATCGTGCCCTGGGTGGCGCCCGCGTTCGGGATCTTCATGATGCAGCAGTACATCGTGCAGTCCATCCCGGACTCGGTGCTGGAGGCCGCCCGGATCGACGGGGCGAGCGAGTTCGGCATCTTCCGGACCATCGTGCTGCCGCTGCTGCGGCCCGCGCTGGGCGCCCTGGCCGTCTGGCAGTTCCTCCAGAGCTACAACAGTTTCCTGTGGCCGCTGGTGCTGGTATCCGACAGCTCCCAGTACACCCTGCCGCTCGGCCTGCAGACCCTGTTCGTGTCGGAGCAACGGCAGTACGACCTCGTGCTCGCCGGAGCCGTCCTCGCCGTCCTGCCCGCCGTCGCCCTCTTCGTGCTGCTGCGCAAACAGCTCCTCGAAGGCCTGTCCACGGGCGCGGTCAAGGGCTGAACCGCCGTCACATCACTTGAAGGAGAACCATGTTCGAGCCGCCCCGGCGTGTCCTGTTCGGTGCCGCCTACTACCACGAGTACCAGCCGTACGAGCGCCTCAAGGACGACCTCGACCTGATGGCCGAGGCGCGCTTCTCGGTGATCCGGGTAGGCGAGTCCGTCTGGTCCACCTGGGAGCCCGAGAACGGCCGCTTCGACCTCGACTGGCTCCAGCCGGTGCTGGACGGCGCCCACGAGCGGGGCATCTCGGTCATCCTCGGGACGCCCACGTACGCCGTTCCGCCCTGGCTGGCCCGGCAGTACCCGGAGATCGCGGGGGAGCACCGCACCGGCGAGCGCATCGGCTGGGGCGCCCGGCAGGAGGTCGACTTCACCCACCCGGCGTTCCGCTTCCACGCCGAGCGGATCATCCGCAAGGTCGTCGGCCGGTACGCCGCCCACCCGGCGGTCATCGGCTTCCAGGTCGACAACGAACCGGGCCTGCACCTCTTCCACAACCGCGGCGTCTTCCAGCGCTTCACCGACGAACTGCGCGGGAAATACGGCGACGTTGAGACCCTCAACCGCGAATGGGGCCTGGTCTACTGGTCGCACCGGCTGTCCACCTGGGCCGACCTGTGGACCCCGGACGGCAACGCCCAGCCGCAGTACGACCTGGCGTGGCGGCGCTTCCAGGCCCGCCTCACCACCGAGTTCATCGCCTGGCAGGCCGACATCGTCCGCGAGTACGCCCGGCCCGGCCAGTTCGTCACGACCTGCATCTCCTACGACCGCCAGGGCGTCGAGGACGACCGGCTCACCGAGCGCCTCGACGTCACCGCGGGCAACCCGTACTACACGATGCAGGACGCCCTCGCCCTGCCCGACACCGGCGCCGCCGGGCAGAACTGGACGACCAACGGCACCTGGGCGCTGTACCGCAGCGCCGACCGCATGTACTCCTCCCGCCAGGAGCCGTTCCTGGTCACCGAGACCAACGCGCAGGCCATCAGCGGGCCGTGGGACAACCGCCCCGCCTACGACGGCCAGTGGCGGCAGGCGGCCTGGGCGCTGATCTCCCGCGGCGCCTCGATGATCGAGTACTGGCACTGGCACACCCTGCACTTCGGTACCGAGACCTACTGGGGCGGCATCCTCCCGCACAACGGGCGGCCCGGCCGGGTCTACCGCGAACTGGCCGCTCTGGGTGGCGAGTTGGAGAGGGCCGGTGATCTGGTCGCGGCCCTCACCCCGGACGCCGACGTGGCCTTCCTCTACGACGGACCCAGCAAATGGGCGCTCCAGGGCCAGCCGCCGCTCGCCGACGCCGCCCAAGGCCCGGACGGGCGGTCCTACGAGAGGATCTTCGACGCCTTCTACCGCGGTGCCTTCGACGCGGGCCTCCAGGCGCGCGTCCTGCACCCCGGGCAGCTCCCGGACGCCGATCTGCCGCCGCTCCTGGTCGTCCCCGCCTACTACGCGGCCGACGACAGCGTCCTGGACCGGCTCCGCACCTATGCCGAGGCCGGTGGCCATCTCGTGCTCGGGCCCCGCACCGGCTACGGCGACACCGAGGCCAGGGCCCGCACCGACCTCCAGCCGGGCGGGCTGGCCGAGGCGGCCGGGGTGACGTACGACGAGTTCAGCAACCTGGGCGACCCGTTGCCCGTCACCGGCACGGACTTTCTCCCCCTCCCCGCCGACGCGCACGCCCTGCACTGGGCGGACGGGCTGCTGCCGCAGGGCGCCGAGACGCTGGCGGCGTACGTGCATCCGCACTTCGGACGCTGGCCGGCGGCCACCACGCACCGCCACGGCGCCGGGCGCGTCACCTACGTCGGCACCGTCCCCGACCCCGTCTTCGCCCGGGCCCTGTTCGACCGGTACGGCCCGGAGAGCACCTGGCGCCCCGCCCACCCGAGCGTCACGGCCACCTCGGCGACCACCCGGGACGGCCGCCGCGTGCGCTTCCTGCACAACTGGTCGTGGCAGGAGGTGTCCGTGCCGGTGCCCACAGCCCTGCGGGACGTGCTGTCGGAGACCGTGTACGGCGAGGCGGTACCGCTCGGGCCGTGGGACGTGAAGGTGCTGGTGGAGGAGCCGGTCGTGACGGACGGCTGACCGCCCGGGTGCCGTCGAAGGACCGTGCCGTCAGAGCGCTTTGCCCCGCGGGTCCGATACCGCCCGGTGCGGGCACGGCCCCGGCCGCGGTGCCGGCCTCCAGCAGCGCGTGGATCACCTGCGTCCAGGACGGCGGCAGCCCGAGCGGGAAACCGACCGTGGCGATCACACTGCCCTGGAGCAGCGGGGTGGCGGCCGCTCCGCCCTACAGGGCAAGCACACGGCTGGGCCGGGCGGGCAGCTCGCGGGCGTCGGTGAGCGTGGTGCGCAGGAAGCCGAGGACGGGGGGAGCAGCGCCCGTAGAGGGTGTCGCCTACGCCGCGACGCCCTGCGCCCCGGCCACCGGAAACCCCGGGCTCCGCCGTACGCGCCTCGCCGCGTCCACCGCGAACACCTCGCAGTTCTCGCGGGCCGCCGCCCACTCGACGCCCTGGGCGCCCAGGGCGAACGCCGCTGTCGCGACCGTGTCCGCCTCGGTCAGGGTGGGAGCCACGACGGTCATGCTGAGCAGGCCGGTCGCCGGGCGGCCCGTGCGGGCGTCGAAGATGTGGTCGCCGCGTTCGTAGCGGGCGGAGGTCGCGACGGCCCGGTCCGTGAGGTCCAGGACCGTGCAGAGCCGGTCGGCGTGTTCGGGGTGGCGGACGCCGACGCGCCAGGGGCCGCCGGAGGCGATCACGTCGCCGCCCGCGTTGAGGCAGAAGCGCCGCGCCCCGGCCGCCGACAGCAGCTCCGCTCCCTTCTGCACCGACCAGCCCTTCACCACGGCGCAGGGGTCGAGGCCGCGGCCGGGCAGCCGGACGTCGAAGGCGCCGCCGGTCGCGATGCGGTACTCCTCGCACAGGGCCAGGACCTCGCGCAGCGCCGGGCCGGGGTCCGGGACCTCGCCCCGGTCCAGCCGGGACACCTCGCTGTCCGGGCGGAACGGGCTGAACCGCGCGTCGACCTCGCGCAGCCAGGCGAAGAAGCCGTCCACCGGTGCCTCGGGGAAGCCCTCGTCGTCGATCCGTACCGACACCGGGAACCCCATGACCTGCTCGACGCGCCGCATGCCGTCAGCCCCTCGCGTCGATCGCGGCCTGGAGCGACTCCTTGTAGCCGTCGCTGGTGATCGTGGCACCGGACACCGTGTCGATGTCGGCGCTCTGCGCCCGGAGCGTCTCCTCGATCAGCTTCGGCACGGCGGCCCTGGTCTGCGGATGGTCCGGCTGCTGCAGCATCCGCACCGAGGCGATCCTGTCGCCGGAGAAGGTGACCTCGACCTGCACCGGACCCTTCTCGGTGTCGAGCGTCGAGCCCGACACGACCGTGGTCGTGGTGCCGCCCGACGAGGAGACCGAGGGCGTCGACGCGGGCGCGGCGGCCTGCGTGGCGGACGACGACCCGGTGTCGTGCGACGGCGCGTACCGCCAGACCGGGATCAGGCCCGCGACGCTCAGGACGAGGACGGGTATGGCTCGCTTCACGAATCTCTCCTCGTCATCCGGCCAGGCTGAAGCGCTCGAAGTGGGTCTGCGTCCGGGGCACGCCCAGCTCGCGCAGGCTGCCGAGCACCGCGCTCATCATCGGCGGCGGGCCGCACAGGTACACGTCCCGGCCGGCGATGTCCGGCACCAGACGCGCCAGCTCCTCCGGCGCCAGCCGGTCGGGCACGGGCGGCCCGGTGACCAGGTGCAGCTCGGCCCCCTTGGCGAGTGCGAGTTCGCGCAGTTCGTCGTAGAGGACGGCGTCCTGGTCCGTGGCCACCCGGTAGATCACGACCGCGTGGCCGTGCAGTTCCTCCAGCAGGGCCCGGATCGGGGTGACCCCGACGCCACCGGCGATGAGCAGGGCGTCCGGGCGGGTGCGGTGCAGGGTGGTGAAGGCGCCGTAGGGGCCCTCGGCGAACACCCGCGTGCCGACCTTGAGGTGCCGCAGGGCCGCGCTGCCGTCGCCCGCCCGCTTGACGGTCAGGCGCAGGGTACGGCCGTCCGGCGCGGCGGACAGCGAGAACGGGTTGGCCTGCCACCAGCGGTCCCTCGTCAGGAACCGCCACAGGAAGAACTGTCCGGCCCGGGCGGGCAGGCGGTCCAGGTCGCGGCCCGTGACGTAGACCGAGACCACGTCGTCGTTCTCGGGGACGACGGCCGTGACCCGCAACCGGTGGCGGAGGTTGCGCCACAGCGGCAGCACCAGCCGGCCCGTGAACACCGCGGCGAGGGCCACGCCCCACACGGCGTACCAGTATGTCTTCGCCACCGCCGACGAGGTGAACGTCGTGCCCACCGCGACCTGGTGCGTGAACGCCAGCACCACCGCGACATAGGTGTACAGGTGGATGAAGTGCCAGGTCTCGTACGCCAGCCGGCGCCGCGCGGAGCGGGCCGAGACCACCCCGACCACGATGATGATCGCCAGGGCGGTGATCGCGCGCAGCACGCCCTCGACGGTCTTCGCGAGATCCACCAGCTGGTTCACCGGGTCCAGGGAGGACGACCGCGCGTAGCCGAAGACGATGAACACGGCGTGCGCCAGCAGCAGCCACAGCACCGAGAAGCCCGTCCAGCGGTGCCAGGACGTCAGCCGGTCCATGCCGATCCGCCGGTCGAACCACGGCAGCCGCGCCACCAGCAGCAGCTGGAACGCCATGAGCAGCGCCCCGTACAGCCCCGCCAGCCGCCCCAGCACGATCAGCGTGTTCGAGGCGAAACCGGCCTGGACGAAGAAGACGGTCACCACGACCGCGTTGGCCAGCAGCACCGCGTACAGGCCGGTGCGGCCCACCACTCCGGGGCGTACACCCGGGCGGGGCGCGGCGGGGCGTTCTTGGAGGGTCGTCACGATCGGCAGCTCCTTGATCGGATCCTGGGGTACGAGCTTGTCGCGGGGGAGCTGTCGGAATACTGTCGCTCAACTTTCAAGTGCTTATCGATCCGGCGGCGAAGGCCCGGGCGGCTAGGGCGGCACCGGAGACGTGCAGCACTATGAGCGGGTGGACAAAGTACGACTCCTCGTCGTCGACGACGACCCGCCCATCGCCGACCTCGTCGCGACCGTCGCCCGCTACGAGGGCTGGGAGGCGGTCACGGCGTACTCCGGCGAGGACGCGCTCAAGCGGGCCGCCGAGTTCCACCCGGACATCGTGGTGCTCGACCTGATGCTGCCCGGCGTCGACGGCTTCGGCGTCCTGGACCGGCTGCGGGCCTCCGGCACGATGGTGCCCGTGGTGTTCCTCACCGCGCGCGACGGCGTCGCCGACCGGGTCGCGGGCCTGACCCGGGGCGGCGACGACTACCTGGTCAAGCCGTTCGCCGTGGAGGAGCTGATGGCCCGGCTGCGGACCGTGCTGCGGCGCAGCGCCGGGCCCGCCTTCCAGCGGTCCGTGCTCCAGGTCGGCGACCTCACCATGGACGAGGACACCCGCGAGGTGCGGCGCGGCGAGAAGCTGCTGTCGCTGACCCCGACCGAGTACGAGGTGCTGCGCTACCTGATACGCAAGTCGCCCACCGTGCTCACCAAGGCGCAGATCCTCGACCACGTGTGGGAGTACGGCTTCGGCGGCCGCTCCAACGTCGTCGAGCTGGTCATCAGCCGGCTGCGCCGCAAGCTCGACGAGACGGACGACGGCGGTGCGCCGCTGATCCACACCGTGCGGGGATTCGGGTACGTCCTGCGACAGGCCTCCGAGTGATCGCCCGGCTGCGGCGGGCCTACCGCGGGATGCGCCTGGGCACCCGGCTGGCCCTCGGCCTCGGCGCCCTGGCGCTGGTCGTGTTCGCCGTCGTCGGCACGGCCCTCACCACGTACATGCGCGACTACCTGTCCGCCCAGCTCGACACCCAGCTGGCGCAGGCTCAGATCGCCCAGTCCAAGAGCATCGCGGACTACGGCACGCTGACGGGCAAGAAGTACTACAGCTGGTTCTACGCCGTGTACGACGTCTCGGACGGCACGCCCGGGCTGCGCAGGCCCGAGGACCCCGCCGACCTGCCGAAGGACGTCGACGACTTCACCGCCCTGGCCGCGGCGCAGACCGCCGCGCACACCGAGCTCCTGCGCACCGAGCACCTCAGGGGCGCGGGCACCTACCGGCTGCGCGCCTGCGAGGTCGAGCCCGGGGTCGTCCTGGTGAGCGCCGCGCCCATGGAGGACATCGAGGACACGGTCGGGCAGCTCATCACCATCCAGGTCGTCACCTTCGCGCTCGCCCTGCTCGCACTGGTCGTCTTCGGCCGCCGGATGCTGCGCCGCGGGCTGAAGCCGCTCAGCGACATGGCGTCCACCGCGCACGGCATCGCCTCGCACGACCTGACCGAGTCGGCGGCCCGGCTGCCGCTGCGCGCCGACGGCCGGGACGGCGGGCCGGAGGTGGACGAACTGCGCACCGCCTTCAACACGATGCTGGAGCACATCGACGACTCCCTCGCCGTGCGCGCGGAGGCCGAGCAGCGGCTGCGCCGGTTCGTCGCGGACGCCTCGCACGAACTGCGCACCCCGCTGATGTCGGTACGCGGCTATGCCGACCTCTTCCAGTACGCCGCCGCCAACGCCCCCGAGGAACGCGACCGGCACCTGGCCCGGCTGCGGGCCGAGGCCGCCCGCATGGGCATCCTCCTGGACGACCTGCTGCTGCTCGCCCGGCTGGACGCGGCGGAGGTGGAGGCGCCGCTGCGGCTGGAGGACGCCGACCTCGCGGAGCTGGTCCGGCAGGCCGCCGACGCCTTCCGGGCCGGCCGGCCGGACCACCCGCTGACGGTGACCACCGGCCCGGGGGCGCTCACGGTGCGCCTGGACCCGCAGCGCGTCCGGCAGGTCCTGGACAACCTGCTCGCCAACGCCGCCGTGCACACCCCGCCCGGAACGCCGGTTTCCATGGACGTCGCCGTCGCCTCCCACGCCGCCCTGGTCCGGATCGCCGACGCGGGCCCCGGCATCCCGCCCGAGGACCAGGAGCGCGTCTTCGACCGCTTCTACCGCGTCGACAAGGCCCGCAGCCGCGACCGCGGCGGCAGCGGCCTCGGCCTGGCGGTCGCCCAGTCCCTGGTCCGGGCCCACGGCGGCCGCATCGAGCTGAACAGCGCACCGGGGGCGACGGTGTTCACCGTGCGGCTGCCGCTGGACGGGGTGGGCGTTCCGGCCGCACGGGGGCCGGAAACGACCGCCGTCTAGACTCGACCGGCAACAGCCCGTACGACCATGGCCAACGTTTCCGCCAACCGAAGGGCCCCGGCGTCTTGATACGGATCGATTCAGTCACCAAGCGGTACCCGGACGGCACGGTGGCGGTCGACCGGCTCTCACTGGAGATACCCGACCGCTCGATCACCGTCCTCGTCGGACCGTCGGGCTGCGGCAAGACGACCACCCTGCGGATGATCAACAGAATGGTCGAACCGAGTGAGGGAACGATCCTCCTCGACGGCGAGGACATCCAGCGGCAGCCCGTCACCACCCTGCGCCGGTCCATGGGGTACGTCATCCAGAACGCCGGCCTCTTCCAGCACCGCACGATCGTCGACAACATCGCGACCGTGCCCCGCATGCTCGGCTGGGGCAAGCACAAGGCCCGGGCGCGGGCCGCGGAGCTGATGGAGCGGGTCGGGCTCGACGCCGCGCTCGCCAAGCGGTACCCGTACCAGCTGTCCGGCGGCCAGCAGCAGCGCGTCGGCGTGGCCCGGGCGCTGGCCGCAGACCCGCCCGTGCTGCTCATGGACGAGCCGTTCTCGGCGGTCGACCCGGTCGTGCGCAAGGGGCTCCAGGACGAACTGCTGCGCATCCAGGACGAGTTGGGCAAGACCATCGTCTTCGTCACCCATGACATCGACGAGGCGATCAAGCTCGGCACGATGGTCGCCGTGATGCGCACCGGCGGCCACCTCGCCCAGTACGCGCCCCCGGCCGAGCTGCTGTCCAGCCCCGCCGACGCCTTCGTCGAGGACTTCCTCGGCGGCGACCGCGGCATCCGGCGGCTGTCGTTCTTCCCGTCCGCCCGGCTGGAGTTGACGAGCGACCCGGTGATCCCGCTCGACGCCACCGCCGAGCAGATCGCCGCCCCCGACGCCCCCTACCTCCTGGTGACCGACGCGGACGGCCGGCCGCTCGGCTGGAGCGCGCCCGGAGACCTGGTGGCGGGGGACATCCGGCCGGACCGGCTGCTGTCCCACGGGCGGCCGTTCGTGCCCGGCGCCGACTCGCTGCGGGTCGCCCTCGACTGCGCGGTGCTGTCGCCGACCGGCTGGGCCGTCGCCGTGGACACCGGCGGGCGGGTGACCGGCGTCGTCTCGCAGGCGACCATCGGCGAGGCCATCCGCAGCGCCCACGCGGCGGGGCGCGACGACGAGAAGGTCGCCGGATGAACGGCTTCCTCCACGACTTCTTCGACATCCCGAGCGACCTCCAGCACAGCTGGATCGGGCTGGTCGGACTGCACCTGAGAGAGGCCCTGCTGCCGGTCGCGGCCGGGCTGCTCCTGGCGCTGCCGATCGCCCAGCTCTGCATCCGCTTCCGCTGGCTCTACCCGCCCGTGCTCGGCGTCACGACCGTGCTGTACGCCGTCCCGTCGCTGGCGTTCTTCGTCGTCCTCATCAACTACACCGGGCAGACCGAACTCACCGTGATGATCCCGCTGGCCGTGTACAGCCTGGTGGTGCTCGTCCCGGCGATCGTCGACGGGGTGCGCTCGGTGCCGCAGGAGACCCTGTCCGCGGCCACCGCCATGGGCTTCGGGCCCGTACGGCGGTACTTCCAGGTGCAGTTGCCGATCGCGGTCCCGGCGATCATCGCCGGCCTGCGGGTGGCGACCGTGTCGAGCATCTCCCTCGTCAGCGTCGGCATGCTGATCGGCAACCAGGGCGCGCTCGGCAACCTGCTCCACGACGCGCAGATCTACAACCGGCCCGAACTGACCTGGAACTCCGTGATCACCACGGCCCTCCTGGCGATCCTCGTCGACGCCCTGCTGGTCCTCGTGCGCGTGCTGCTGACGCCCTGGATGCCCAGCGGCACGGCCGGTCGCAAGCAGGCGCCCGCTCTCAAGGACGCAGCCCGGTGAACGTACTGAACTTCGTCAACGCCTTCTTCAGCGACAGCGCCCACTGGCACGGCTACGACGGCATCCCGGCCCGCCTCGGGGAACACGTGCAGTACACCCTGGAGGCCCTCGCCCTCGCCGCCGCCATCGGACTGCCGGTCGGCCTGGTCACCGGCCACTACGGGCGCGGCGGGAACGCCCTGTCCCTGGTCGCCACCGCCGGGCGGGCCCTGCCCAGCTTCGGCCTGCTGGTGCTGATGACGACCCTGCTGGGGTTCGGGATGCTGCCCGTGATGATCCCGCTGGTCGTCCTCGCCGTCCCGCCGATCCTGGTCACCACCTACGAGGCGATGCGCTCCGTCGACCCCTCGCCGGTGGACGCCGCCCGCGGCATGGGCATGCACGAGTCCCGGATCCTCTTCCAGGTGGAACTGCCGGTCGCGCTGCCGCTGATCCTGAGCGGCCTGCGCTCGGCGGCGATCCAGATCGTGTCGACGGCGACCATCGCCGCGTACGTCAGCCTGGGCGGCCTCGGGCGGTACATCGTCGACGGCCTCTACCAGCGCAACTACGAGAAGGTGGTGGGCGGCGCGACGCTGGTCGCCGTCCTGGCGCTGGTCACGCTCGCGCTGTTCTGGGCGGTGGCGCGGGCGGCGGTGTCGCCGGGGGTGCGCAGGAGTTGAGAGGCCGGATTGCGGCGGTTTGTCGCACATCAACGCCGATTGGTAACCAGGCTGCTCTTGACTGACCGAATACCGGCTGGCTTGGATCAGTGGGTGATTACTACGGCGAAGAGCAGCACCCGGTCCATCACCAGGCATCCCGGCGCGGCCGCGGTCGCGCTCGCCGCGGCGGCGGCTCTTCTCGGAGGCTGTTCCTCCGGCGGCACCTCCGACGACCCGCTCAAGGGCGGCGGAGCGGAGAGCGGCACCGTCGTGGTCGGCTCCAACAACTTCGCCGAGAGCATCCTGCTCGCCGACATCTACGGCGAGGCCCTCAAGGCCAAGGGCATCAAGGTCAGTTACAAGCCCAACATCGGCAGCCGTGAGACCACCTACGGCCTGATGAAGAACGGCGCCATCACCCTGCTGCCGGAGTACAACGGCTCCCTGCTGGCGTACCTCGACGCCAAGGCCAAGCCGAAGACGGTCGAGGAGACCACGACCGCGATCAACGGCAAGCTCGACTCCAAGCTGGAGCTGCTGAAGCCGTCGGCCGCGCAGAACAAGGACTCCGTGACCCTGAACGCGCAGACCGCGAAGAAGTACAAGCTCACCTCGGACTCCTCCATAGGCGATCTCAAGGGCATCGCCAAGGACCTGGTCTTCGGCGGCTCGCCGGAGTTCCAGACCCGACACCAGGGTCTGGCGGGCCTGAAGTCGGTGTACGGCCTGGAGTTCAAGTCCTTCAAGTCCCTCGACGCGGGCGGGCCGCTGACCCAGACGGCGCTGAAGAAGAACACCGTGCAGGCCGCGGACCTCTTCACCACCGACCCGACCATCGCCCGGGAGAAGTTCGTCGTCCTGAAGGACCCGGAGAACCTCTTCGGCTTCCAGAACGTGCAGCCGCTGGTCCGCAAGGGCGAGCTGTCCAAGGAGGGCGCCGCGGCGCTCGACGCGGTCTCCGCCAAGCTCGACACGAAGGCGCTCCTCGAACTGGACGCGCAGGTGCAGCTGGAGAAGAAGGACCCGCTGGACGTGGCCAAGGCGTGGCTGAAGTCGGCGGGCCTGAGCTGACACACCGCCTAGGGGGTGTCCGCACCCCCTAGGCCTGCACCGCCGTCGCGATCAGCTGGTCGAGCAGAGCGATCAGCACGTCCCGGCACGACTCCCTCTCCCGCGCGTCGCACAGCAGCACCTGCACGTGCTCCGGCACCGCGAGGGCGTCCCGGATGTCCTCGGGCGGATACGGGTGTTCCCCGTGGAAGCCGTTGACCCCGACGACGAACGGGATGCCCCGGCGTTCGAAGAAGTCGATCGCGGCGAAACTGGACTCGGGTCTGCGGACGTCGACCAGGACCACGGCACCGAGCGCGCCGAGGGCCAGGTCGTTCCACATGAACCAGAACCGCTGCTGCCCCGGCGTGCCGAACAGGTACAGCACCAGGTCCCGGCTGATGGTGATGCGGCCGAAGTCCAGGGCCACGGTGGTGGCCCGCTTCTCCTCGATACCGTCCAGGTCGTCGATGCCCAGACCGGCCATGGTCAGGGGTTCCTCGGTGCGCAGCGGGGCGATCTCGCTGACCGACCCGACCATGGTGGTCTTGCCCACGCCGAAGCCGCCGGCGATGAGGATCTTTACCGTGTCGGGTGCCGAGGACGCGTCGGTGGCGACGTCAGAGCCGGCCAAGGCCGTCCCTCACTTTCTTCAGCAGGTCCAGGTCCGGAGCGGTACGGGAAACGAGGCGCGGCGGACGGACGGTGATCCGGCCCGCCTCCAGCAGGTCGCAGAGCAGGATGACGACCACGCTCACCGGCAGGTCGAGCCGGGCGGCCAGCTCCGCCACGGCCAGCGGCTCGGCGCACAACCGGAGGATCCGGGTGTACTCGGGCTGAACGGGGGCCGCCGCGGCGGGCTGCGGATCGACCGCGGTCACCGTCGCGATGAGCGTGAAGTCGGCGCGGCTGGGCCGGGTCCGGCCACCGGTCAGCGCGAACGGCCGTACGAGCCGCCCCGCCGAGTCGCCTCCGCCCACCTCACACGCCGGGGTCGACGACGGGCCCGGCCATGCCCCGCGGTGCCGCGCTGAGGTGCTCGCCGATCTTCTTCACCAGCATGTTCATCTGGTACGCCACCACACCGACGTCCGCGCCCGGCCCGGTGAGCACCACCAGGTGGGCGCCGGGACCGGCGGAG
Source organism: Streptomyces africanus (assembly GCF_030816955.1). Lineage (NCBI taxonomy): Bacteria > Bacillati > Actinomycetota > Actinomycetes > Kitasatosporales > Streptomycetaceae > Streptomyces > Streptomyces africanus. Next base: position 6,983,018 of record NZ_JAUSYP010000001.1, read on the forward strand.
GTGAGGATCAGATAGCTGTTGGCCATCTCGATGAGCGCCTGGCGCACCGGACCGCCCCGGAAGTCCATGCTGACGCCCTTGCTGAGGCTCATCAGGCCGGAGGCGGTCGCCGCGAGCCGCTCGGCGTCGTCGCGCAGGAATCCGGTGGACTTGCTGACCACCAGGCCGTCCTCCGACAGCACCACGGCCTGGTTCACGTCGGCGACCCGCTCCACGAGTCCGGTCAGCAGCTGGTCGAGCTGGGTGTGCGTGGCGGGGATGGGGCGTGTCATTGCGGTGTCCTTCGTCAGCGGTCGGCGGGCGGAGTCGAGGGGACGGGGTCGGCGGCGGCCTGCCGGGGTGGTGCGGCCGCCTCCTCGTCGTACGGCGGCTCGGTGTCGCCGTCACGGGCCCGGAGCGTGCCGCGCTGGAAGCCGGCCAGGGACGAGGCGGCGGCTTCCGCGGTGAAGTCGTCGGGGAAGCCGTCGTCTTCGGCGGGCGCGGACTCCTCGCGCAGTTCCTCCACCAGGCTGGTCTGCGGCACCCGGCGGGGGAGCGGGGCGAGACCGTCCCGGCGGGGGATGACCTCGCGGGCGGCGGGCGCGGCGGCAGGGGCGGCTGCGGCGGTGGTGGTGGCCCGGGCCGACGCGAGGGGCCGGGGCTCGCGGGCGGTCCCGGCGGTGCCCACGGCACTTTCCGGCTCCTCGACGCCGGCCGTGGCGCTGTCGGTCTTCTCGGCGTCCACCGAGCTCTGCCCGCTCACCGAGCCGTCACCGGTCTTCGGGCCGTCACCGGTCTTCGGGCCGCCGCCCGCCCCTCTCGGGCCGACGAGGGCGGCCAGGCCGTTCACGCCGGCCTTGTTCCCGCCGTCCCGGGCCCCCGGCGCACCGGCCCCCGGGGCCTCCCGCACCACGATGTCGTGCGGGATCAGCACGATCGCCGTCGTCCCGCCGTACGGCGACGCGCGCAGGGTGACGGCGATGCCGTGCCGGTGGGCCAGCTGGGCGATCACGAACATGCCGAGCCGCAGGTCGTCGGCGAGCGCCACCACGTCGAACTGCGGGGGCACCGCGAGCTGCTCGTTGAAGGACGTGTAGTCCTCCTCCGACATGCCGAGGCCGCGGTCCTCGACCTCGACGGCCAGGCCCTTGGCGACCATCCCGGCCCGCACCGTGACGGGGCTCGGGGCGGGCGAGTACGCGGTCGCGTTGTCGATGAGCTCGGCCAGCAGATGGATGACGTCGGCCACCGCGGGCGGCGCGACGGCCACCTCCTCCTCGGTGTGCACCTCCACCCGCTGGTACTCGGCGACCTCGCCGACCGCACTGCGCAGGATGTCGACCAGCGCGACCGGATCGGTCCAGCTGCGGCCGGGCCGTTCGCCGCTGACGATGACGAGGTTCTCCTCGTAGCGGCGCAACTGGCTGGCCGTGGAGTCCAGTTCGTACAGTCCTTTGAGGATGTCCGGGTCGGTGTGCTCGCGTTCCAGCGTGTCGAGCCTGCTGAGCTGGAGGTTGACCAGGTTCTGGCTCTGCCGGGCGATGCCCAGGATGACCTTCTGGAAGCCGCGCCGGGTGTCGGCGAGTTCGACCGCGGTGTGCACCGCCGTGCGCTGGGCGGTGTTGAACGCCTGTGCCACCTGGCCGAGTTCGTCGTGACCGTAGTCCAGCGGGGTCGTCGCGGACTCCGGGTCGACCGTCTCGCCCCTCTCGAGGCGGGCCACCACGTCGGGCAGCCGTTCCTGCGCGAGGCTGACGGCGGCCCGGCGCAGGCCGCGCAGCCGCCGGGACAGCGAGCGGGTGATCCGCCAGGACATGCCGACGCACACCAGCAGCGCGAGCAGCCCGCCGGCGCTCAGGATCCCCGCCTTGATCAGCAGCCCGTCCGCCTTGTCGGCGCTGCGTTCGAGCAGGCCCGTCGTCTGGCGCTGGATCAGACTGGTGTAGTGCGCGGACAGTTCGTCCATGGCGGCGCTCCACCGCTTCTGGGTGTCCGGCAGGGCGATCCGGTCCGCGTCGGCGCCGGCGTTGCGGGCCGCCAGCACCTGGTCCTCGATGGACTGGAGCGTCCGCCACTCCGGGCTCGCCAGGATCTGTTCGGTCTGCGCCTTGGCGCTGCCGGTCAGCTGGGGCACGACCTGGTCCTGGACGAGCCAGCGCCGGGTGTTCACCAGCTCCGTGAACTGCACCCAGGCCTTGTCGTCGAGGTGCCCGGACGGCCACGCCAGGGTCAGCTGCGCGTCCTCCCGGGAGACCAGCTCCGCCGCGTGCTCCAGGGCGACCAGCGGGCCGGCCTGCGAGGTGAGGTCGCCGTCGTCGACCTGGGAGAGCTCCTGGAAGGCGTGGATCTGGTCGTCGATGATCGAGGAGTACTGGTCCAGCGCCTGCTGCGCGGTGATGTCGGTCGGGTGGTCCACCTGGTCCCGGTAGTACTCCAGGCTGCCCACCGAGCCCAGCACCGAGTACAGCCGGTCCGATACGCGGGAGGGCGCCTTCTCGATCGCGTCCGCCCGCCCGACCAGCTTCGAGACCGCCGCGTCGGTCTCCTCGCGCTGCTTGTCGAGGGCGGCCCGGGAGCCGTGCGGCGAGGCCAGCCAGGCCGCCGACAGGCTGCGTTCCCGCTGCAGGGCGAGCGTCGCGTCGGTGCCCATGGCGCCGGTCGACCGGCTCAGCTCCGTCTGGTCACGCAGCCGGAGTCCCTCGGAGAACATCTGGATGGTCGTCACGCCCCACATGGCGGCGAGGGTGACGCTGGGCACCAGGGCCAGAAGCACCAGGGAGAGGCGTATGGAACCGAGACGGCGCCGGGCACCTGTCCGTCGAGACATCGTCGTCCTAGGGCGATCAGCGGGGAGCGAGGAACGGGGAGGCGGAACGGTCGGGGCGGGGGGCGGGGGGCGGGGGACGGACGCGGGGGTGTTCGCGTGCCCGTTACGGCACATGGGATGTGCAGGATGTTATCCGTACAAGTGACCGCGGGGCCCGGGCCTGACCGAATCTTTGGCGACACCGTCACAGGAGGGTCCGGTCACCGGGTCCCGGCGGCGGCGAACCGTGCCACCGCGGACACGTTGGACCTCGTCACGAACGCGGGGCCGGTGAGCACCGGGGCCGTCCCGCCGCCGCTGATGTTGCCGTTGGTCCGGTACAGCCACAGGGCGTCCACGGCGAGGTAGCCCTGGAGGTAGGGCTGCTGGTCCACGGCGAACTGCACCTCGCCGCCCCGGACCGCCTTGACCAGGTCCTTGTTGAGGTCGAAGGTGGCGACCTTGGCTCTGCTGCCGGCCTGCTCGACGGCGTCGACCGCGCTGAGCCCGTACTGGGCGCCCAGGGTGACGACCTCGTCGATGCTGGAGTCCTGCCGCAGCCGGGACGCGATCGTGGCGGTCACCGCGTTCATGTCGGTGCCGTCCACGTACACGTTGTCGGTCTCGCCGTCGAACGTCTTCCGCACTCCGGCGCAGCGGGCCTCCAGTGCGACGTTGCCCCGCTCGTGCACGACACACAGGGCGTGCTTGGCCTTGACCTCGTCCAGCTTGTCGCCGACGGCCCGGCCGGCGACGGACTCGTCCTGGCCGAAGTACTCCAGCAGGCCCGCCGGCCGCCAGGCGTCGATACCGGAGTTGAGCCCGACGACGGGGATGCCGGCCGCCTTGGCCTGGGCGATCGGGCCGCGCATCGCCGCCGGCTTGGCGAGCGTCACCGCGATGCCGTCGACCTTGTCGCGCACCGCGTTGCGCACCAACGCGGCCTGCGTGGCCCCGTCGGCGTCGCTGGCGTACGTCAGGTCGACGCCGTCCTTGGCCGCCGCCGTCTCGGCGCCCCGGCGCACCAGGTCCCAGAAGGCGTCGCCCTTGCCGCCGTGCGTGACCAGGGCGACCTTCATCCCGCCGCCCGGCCCGCCCACCGGGTCCGCGTCCGAGCCGTCGTCGCTCGCGCCGAGGACGGAGCAGCCGGCCACCAGCAGACACACGGCGGACACCAGGGCCGCGACACGGGTGAGTCTCGCGGAGGTGTGCGGCGGGGGAGGAGTGTTCATGAGGGGCGGACCTCGCTGTGCGGCCGAGCAAGAGCAGGATGAGAGCCGGGCGGACCGCACTTGAGCACGGGCCGGATGACTCTCGCTGGCCCGGAGCCAACCGTGTGTGACCACTGGGCGTCAAGTGAGCAGCCACATGCCGTGAGTTAGTGCTGCCGCATCGTGATGATCTGTCCGACAGGTCGAACAGTGGAGGTCATCCCCATGATTTTCATACCGTCCGTGCGGTTCGGGCCCCGGCGTCCCGCACGGAAAAGGCCTCCCGGAGCGGCTGCCGGGGCCGCCTAGACTGGTGCGGCTCACAGGGCGACGGAGGCGACGGAAGGGACGGCGACGGTGGCGGCAGCCGGCAGTGGCTTCGAGGACCCGCCCGCCGACGTGCTCGACCGGGCGGCCGCGGCCTTCGGGCTGCTGGCCTCGCCCGCACGGCTGCACATCGTCTGGGCGCTGGCCCAGGGCGAGAGCGACGTGACCGGGCTCGCCGAGCGGGTCGGCGGCGCGCTGCCCGCGGTCAGCCAGCACCTCACCAAGCTGAAGCTGGCCGGACTCGTCGGCTCCCGCCGCGAGGGCCGCCGGCAGGTGTACTACGTCGACGACCCCGACGTCGTCGACGTCGTACGGCTCCTGGTGGGCCGGCTCACCGACCGCGCCGCGCCGCCGCGCCGCCGCCTCCATGGCCTCTGAGACCGCCGACGGCACCACCCTTGAGGTGCTGCGGCGGCTGGAGTCGGGGCCCCGGGGACTGACCGAGACCGAGGCCGCGGCCAGGCTGCTCACCCACGGCGAGAACACCCTGCCCGAGCGGCGCACGACGTCCTGGCCCCGCCGGTGCGCGCACGCCCTGCGCGACCCCTTCACCGCCGTCCTGCTCTGCCTCGGCCTGGTGTCCGCCGCCGTCGCCTCCTGGGGCACCGCCGTGGTCATCCTCGCCCTGGTCGCGGTCAGCTGCGTGCTGCGCGCGAGCGGGGAGCACCGGGCCGACCGCTCCCTGGCCGCCCTGCGCGAACTCGTCGCCGGCACGGCCACGGTGCTGCGGCGCGACACCGACCGGGAGCCGCCCCGGCCCCGCGAGGTGCCGGTCACGGAACTCGTCCCCGGCGACGTCCTCCGCCTCGGCCCCGGCGACCTCGTCCCGGCAGACGTACGGCTGCTGCGCGCCCGCGGGCTGGCGCTGCACCAGGCCGCGCTCACCGGGGAGTCGGCGCCGGTGGCCAAGAGGGCGGTGGAGGGACCGGCCGGATCCGGCGCGGACGACGACTCCCCGCTGTGTTTCCAGGGCAGCACCGTCGCCACGGGCAGCGGTACCGCCGTCGTCGTCGCGACCGGCGACGGCACGCGGTTCGCCGCCGCTCACCGGCAGCCGGCCGCACGCCGGGAGGACGGGGCCTTCGACCGGTCCGTGCACGGCATCTCCTGGGTGCTGATCCGCTTCATGCTGCTGACGCCGCCCCTCGTCCTGATGGCGAACGCCGCCCTGCGCGGACGCGGCCTGGAGACCCTGCCCTTCGCCGTCGCGGTCGCCGTCGGGCTGACGCCGGAGATGCTGCCGGTGATCGTCACCACCTGCCTGGCCCGGGGCGCCGCCCTGCTCGCCCGTACCCACGGCGTCATCGTCAAACGGCTGCCCGCGCTGCACGACCTGGGCGCGGTCGACGTGCTGTGCGTCGACAAGACCGGCACTCTCACCCAGGACCGGCCGGTCGTCGCACGGGCCCTCGACCCGGCCGGCCGGGACGACCCGGAGGTGCTGCGCTGGGCAGCCGTCGGTGCCTGGTGGACCCTCCAGCTCGCCGAACTGCCCGCGCCCGACGCCCTCGACGAGGCCCTGCTGGAGGCGGCCGGGCCGGTGGGCGAGGAGTACGACGGGGTGGACGCCGTGCCGTTCGACCCGGTACGGCGCTTGTCGACGGCGGTGGTGCGCGGCTCCCTCGGGCGTCACACCGTCGTCGTCACGGGCGCCGCCGAGGCCGTGGTGGAGCGCTGTACCACTCAGCCCGGCGAGCGCGACCGGCTGCTGGCGCTCGCCGCCCGGGAGGCGGACGCCGGGCTGCGGGTGCTGGCCGTCGCCACGGCCGACCGCCCCGCCGGTGCGCCCGGGCCGCCCGACCCGCGGGGCTTGGCCTTCCGGGGCCTGGTGACCTTCCGGGACGCCCTCGCCCCGACCGCCGCCGAGGCCCTGCGCGGCCTGGCCGACCGGGGCGTCACCGTGAAGGTCCTCACCGGCGACCATCCGGCCACCGCCGCCCGGGCCTGCCGGGAACTCGGCCTGGACCCGGGGCAGGTGCGGACCGCCGCACAGCGGGAAGACCCCGAGGCCGTCGGCGAGGCGACCGTCGTCGCCCGCTGCACCCCCGAGGACAAGGCCCGGATCGTCGCCGCTCTGCGCGCCGCCGGGCACACCGTCGGGTTCCTCGGGGACGGGGTGAACGACGTGGCCGCGCTGCGTGCCGCCGACGTCGGTCTCGCGCCCCGCTCCGCCGTCGGCGTGGCACGGGAGAGCGCCGACGTCGTCCTCGCCGAGAAGGACCTCACGGCGATCGGCCACGCGATCACCGCCGGCCGGCACGCGAGCGGCAACATCGCCTCCTACCTGCGCGTCACGCTCTCCTCCAACCTCGGCAACGTCGTCGCGATGCTCGCCGCGGGCCTGCTCCTGCCCTTCCTGCCGATGCTCCCCGCCCAGGTGCTCGCCCAGAACCTGTGCTTCGACGCGGCCCAGCTCGCCTTCGCCCACGACCGTCCCGGCGCGGCGGCCCTGCGCGCTCCCGCCGTACTGCGGCCGCGCTCCTTCCTGCGGTTCGTCACCGGCTTCGGCCTGCTCAACGCGATCGCCGACCTCGCCACCTTCGCCGTGCTCGCGTTCGCGCTCGACGGCCCCGACGCCGTCGACGACGAAGCCGTGTTCCACTCCGCGTGGTTCACCGAGAACCTGCTCACCCAGGCGCTGGTGATGCTGCTCCTGCGCACCGGCCGGCGCGACGAGGGCAGCCGTGCCCCCGGCCCGGTCGCTCTGGCGGCGGCCGGCCTCGCCGCCGTCGGCCTGCTGCTGCCGCCGAGCCCTCTCGGCACGGCCCTCGGCATGACGGCCCTGCCCGCCGCCTACTACCTGCTGCCGGCCGTCGTCCTCGGCCTGTACGCCCTGGCCCTGGCGGCGGCCCGGGCCCGGCAGGTGCGGCGTCAGCCGTAGGTGAGGTTCGAGCAGGGGTTGTCGTCCGCGGACCGGGCCCCGTCGGCGACCTCCGACGGCACAGCGGTCGGAGCCGGGGACGCGGACGCGGTCGCCGGGCTGTCCGCGTACGACTGTCCCAGTACGACACTGATCCCGTTGCCGGTCACGGGCCGGAGCTCCGCGCCGGGGAAGGTCATCGCCACCGTCCGCGCGCGGTCCTCCAGGCCGGAGCCGTACTCGACCAGTGTCGTGGTGTGGTCCTGGGCGGACGCGGTCGCGGTGCCCGTGACGGTGAAGCCGCCCGAGGTGAGAGCGGCGGCGGCGCGGGCGGCCAGGCCGGGGACGGAGGTGCCGTTGTAGACGGCGACGTCGATGCCCTCACCGGAGACCGGCGTGGGGGAGGCGGAAGCCTCAGAACCCGGCGTCCCGGTCCGCTTCCCGCCGGCGTTCTCGCCGTCGATCGTGCGGTCGGCCCGGAGCGCGGCCCACAGGGCGTCGGCGTCCGGCTGCACGATCGCGACCCGTGAACCCTCGTAACGCCAGGGCAGGGTCACGAACTTCGTGTCGTGCAGGTCGATGTCCTTCAGGGACAACGCGAAGGACATCAGCTTGTCCGCGGAGCCGAGGCCGGGGTCGACGGTCAGCGACTTCGTGGCGGCCTCGGCCAGCGGCAGCAGCCGTGTCGGGGTGAGGCCCTGGCTCTTCACCTCCTTCAGCAGGCTCGCCACGAACGCCTGCTGGCGCTTGATCCGGCCGATGTCGGAACCGTCGCCGATGCCGTGCCGGAGGCGGACGTAGTCCAGCGCCTTCTGGCCCGCGACGGTCTGCTCGCCCTTGTGGAAGAGCAGCTTGCCCGGGGCGGTGAGGTGCGGGTCGAGATCGTTCTCGTAGACGTCCTGCGGCAGGCACACCCTGACGCCGCCCACCACGTCCGTCAGCCGGGCGAAGCCCTTGAAGTCGACGACGACCGTGTGGTCCACGCGCAGGCCGGTGAGCTGTTCGACGGTGTTCTGCGTGCAGGCGGGGTTGCCCTTGGCCGTCCGGCCGACCGAGTACGCCGCGTTGAACATCGTGTCCGGCTGGGCCTTCGTCCAGCCGCCGTCGGGCAGCTTGCACGGCGGGATGGTCACCAGCGTGTCGCGGGGGATGGAGACGGCGAGGGCGTGCCGGTGGTCGGCGTAGACGTGCAGCAGGAACGCGGTGTCGGAGCGGCCCACGTCGTCCTTGTCGCCGCCGCCCAGCGCCTCGTTGCCGCCGGTGCGGGTGTCGGAGCCGATGACCAGGACGTTCTCGCCCCGCGACGAGCCGGCCTCGGGGGCGGTTGTCGGAGAGGCCGCCCGAGTCGAAGGTGCTGATGTCGCCGTCCAGCTTCAGGTACAGCCAGCCGGCTCCGCCCGCGGCGAGCACGAGCAGGGCCAGGCAGACGACGAGCCCGACCCGTATGCCACGGCCACGGCTACGGTCACGGCCGCGCCGGCGACCGCGCTGCCGCCTGTGCTCGCGCGCGGCGGCCCGGTGCCGCGGCGGCTGAGTCCTCCGGTTGCTGGTGACCGTCATCGGCGTCTGCTTGCCTCTCACCCGGGGGTTGTACAGTTGCGCAATGTAGCAACTGTTAGTGAGAGGGAGGGCATGACGTGCTGCGCAACGGACTGGAGCCCTGGCATCTGCTGATCGTGGCGATCGTCGTGATCGTCCTGTTCGGTTCGAAGAAACTGCCCGACACGGCGCGTTCGCTCGGCCGCTCGATGCGGATCCTCAAGAGCGAGGCGAGGGCGCTGAAGGAGGAGGGCGCGGCGGACCCGGCCGTCGGAGATCCGGCCGGGCCCGCCGCGCCGCCCGTCAGCCCGTCAGAACCGGCAGCGACCGATGGCCGTGGGAGATGAACGAGTCCACCGGCCGCAGCTCGTCCGTAGGTACGGCGAGGGCGAGGCCGGGGAACCGCTCGAACAGGGCCGGCAGGGCCACGCGCGCCTCCAGCCGGCCGAGCGGGGCGCCCAGGCAGTGGTGGACGCCGTATCCGAAGGCCAGGTGATCCTTCACGGCGCGGGTGACGTCGAAGGTACCGGCGTCCGGGCCGTGCTCCTCCGGGTCGCGTCCGGCGGCGGCGTACGCGGCGAGGATCGCCTCACCCTTGCGGATCACACTGCCCTCCGGGCCGCCCAGCTCACCGAGGGGCAGGTCCTCGACCGCGTACCGCAGCGGCAGGCTGGCCACCGGTGCCTCGGCCCGCAGAGTCTCCTCGATCACGTCGTCCCAGGAGGCGCGACCGCCGCGGACGTGCGCGAGCTGGTCGGGGTGGGTGAGCAGCGCGTGGACGGCGTTGTCGAGCAGGTTGACCGTCGTCTCGTGGCCGGCGCTGATCATCAGCATCAGCGTGTCGAGCAGCTCCTGCTCGCTGAGCCGCGTGCCGCTCTCCTCCTCGTGGGCCGCGATCAGCGCGCTGGTCAGGTCGTCGCCGGGCGCCGCCCGTTTCACGGCGACGAGCTCGCCGAGGACGGCGTAGAACCGGGCGTAGGTGTCGGCGACTTCGGCCGCGTCGGCCGAGGTGTGGAAGACGCTGTCCACCACAGCGCGCAGCTCGGGTCCCAACTCCTCGGGTAAACCCAGCAGTTCGCCGATGACCTGGATGGGCAGCGGATAGCAGAACTCCTCCCGCAGATCGACCGCGTGGCCGTCCGCCCCGCCTCCCGCCCCGGCCTTGGCGACCCGGTCGAGCAGCGCCGCGGTGATCTCCTCGATCCGGGGCCGCAGCTCGGCGGTGCGGCGGGCGGTGAACGCCTTGGAGACCAGGGTGCGCAGCCGTTTGTGGTCGGTGCCGTACGCCGTGAACATGTTCCGCACCGCGACCCAGGTGTACAGCGGCCAGTCCGGTGAGACCTCGCCGTCGAGCCAGCGGTGCCAGTGCCGGCGCGCGTCCTTCGACACCCGCGGGTCGGTGAGCAGCCGCTTCAGCAGCGGGGCGCTGCTGACCGCCCAGGCCGGGACACCGTGGGGGAGTTCGACGGGCGTGACGGGTCCGCGCTCGCGGATCCGGGCGGCCTCGCCGTGGATGTCGCGGCCGGTCGGGTCGATCACTATCGGGTGTGTGAACTCCATCGGACTCTCTCCCTGGGCTGGCGGCGGTTCGCGGGGCACGCGGACGCCCTCGTGGGCGGGTACGTGCCACGTCCAGCCAAGTGGCCACGGCCGGGCAGCGCCAGAGAGTGGAGAATCACTGGCCTGTTTCAGGCGGTCCGGCCGGCCTCCCGCTCCAGGGGCCGGGCCACCGCCTGCGCGGCCCGGGCCGCCTTCCTGCGCCGGCGCCGGCTGATACGCGGCTCCTGGTCAGGCAGCCAGCCGAAGGTGAGGCAGCTGCCGACCACGCCCAGGAGCAGGCCCACGAAGAAGCCGCCCAGGTTCGAGGTCAGCCAGGTCCCCAGGGAGACCAGCACGCCGATGACCGAGTAGAACAGGCGCTGGGAGGGGTTGAAGAGGATCAGCACGCCGCACAGCAGCATCACGGCCGGGAGCAGATAGCCGGCCAGGCCCTGCATGCCGACGTGCAGGATGACGTCCAGCGACGCCTTCAGGGTGAGCAGCACCTCCGCCCCGCCCAGGGTGAGCAGCAGCCCGCCCCAGAAGGGACGGCCCGCCCGCCACTGGCGGAAGGCGGGCCGGAACGCCCCGCGCGGACCGCCGGACATCAGCAACCCGACCCGCTGAAGCCCAGTTTCAGACCGGGCAGCTTGAACACACCGGCCGTCGTGGCGTAGTTGGTCTGCCGCAGCTTGGCGATGTGCACGGTGTCGGACTGCTGGCTGAACACGCCCTTCGGCCCACGGCCCTGCGGCCCGGCCTTGTTGAGCGTGCTGGCGTCGTTGCCGATCTCGATGTTCTTGAAGGCCGCGTCGCCCGTGAGCTCCGTGGAGTCGGTGGTCAGGTCGCTGGCCCGGACCTTCGCCGCACCCTCGCCCGCCCTGATGACCAGGTTCGTGCCGCCCAGGTCCACGCTCTGGCACAGCTTGGTGAGCGTCGCGTCCTTGATCACGGAGGTGACGACCAGGACCTGACCGCCGGTGTCACCCGCGTTGGGGCTGCCCTCGGCCATCTCGTCCAGGCCGCCGAACTGTGCGAAACCGGTGCCGTTCAGCTCGGTCGCGGTGACCGTGAACGGCATGCCGGAGATGGCGAACTGCACGCCGAGCGCCCCCTCGGCCGTGAGGATCGCGAGGCCGGCGGCGACCGCGGCGGCCGGCACCGCCATCACGGCGGCCCGGCGGGCCCGGACCCGGCCGCGGCGCGCGGGATCGTCACCGGCGTCCGTGGCGGCGGCGCCTTCCGGTCTGTCGGAGGTGTGCTCGGCGGAAGAGGTCATGTCTGCTCCAGGTGCGTGTCGGTGCGGATCGGACTTCGGTGGCACGTTGCCCTGGCGCGGACACCGACTGCGTACGCACGTCTCCCCGCAACTCCCGGCGGTTGCAAGGGCTTTCTCGTTACGCCGCAGTAGCCGACTCGGAAGTTACCGGGGGTTACATGAAGGGTCAAGGGAAGTGTGAACAAAGAGTGTCGAATGTGCGCCGCATGTGAGTCGCCGCCCTTCGGGAAGTCTCACCGAACGCACAACTCCCTTGCAAAGCCTTGACGTTGACTGACACGCAGGTCTACAACTCTCCTCGTCCCACCGGATCCGTGGCGCCGGATCCGCCGCGCGGCACCGTCCGCGTGTCCCGGAACCGCTCGTCCCGCACGGGCAGCTCGCCGCCCGGTGCGTCCTCCGCACGGGCTTCCACTGCCCGAGTCCGACCCTCCACGGCACCGGCACGGGCCCTTTCCCCGGTGCGCCGTGCCACCAGCCACCCCCCGCCCGGCCCGGCCGACGGCCCGTTCCCGTGCGTGCCTCCGGCCGGTCACCGGTCTGCCGTTGCCGGTCCGTCACGTACGGAGAAGGCGTAACGGGCCGGCAACGGCGGACGCCCCACCGCGTCCCCGGCACCCTCACCCCGCTTCAGAGAAGAGGTACACCCCCATGCGTACGCGCACCCTCCTCACCCTCACCGCCGCCGTCGCCGCCCTCGGGCTCGCCGCCCCCGCCTCGGCGGCCGACACCCCCGTCCTGACCACCACCGACGGCGCTGCCGTCGCGGTCGGCGACGTCCTCAACGCCTCCCTGGCGAGCGGCACCGCCGCCACCTTCTACTCCAGCGCGACCGGCACCAGCGGCATCTCGTGCACCTCGTCGGCGTTCGCCGCCACCGTCACCGACAACCCGGCCGCTCCCGGCACCGCCACCGAGTCCCTGACCTCCCACACCTTCGACACCGGCGGCTGCACCGCCAACGTCGTCGGAGTGCTCGGCGTCAGCGGCATCACCGTCGACAACCTGCCCTACACCGCCGGCGTGTCCTCGGACGGCACCGTCTCCGTGACCCCGGCCGAGGGCTCCGTCATCCAGTCCACCGTCAAGCTGCGCACCCTGCTCGGCACCATCAACTGCGTCTACCGGGCCCCCAGCCTGACCGGCAAGGCGAGCAACGCCGACAACAGCATCTCCTTCACCAACCAGCAGTTCACGAAGGCGTCCGGCTCGTCGCTGTGCTTCGCCAACGCCTTCTTCACCGCCAAGTACGCCCCGGTGACCAAGGGAGGCGTCGCCGTCAACGTCAACTGACGGCCACTGAGCGTCGGTTCAGCGCCGACGCAGCCGTGCCGCCAGGGCGGCGCCGCCGGTGAGCACCAGCACCGCAGCGGCGCCGCCCGCCAGCATGGGCGTGGACGGGCCGGAGGGGGGTTCGACGGGGGAAGCCACCGCGGTGGAGCGTGCTGCCGGGGATCCGGAGGGGGAGACCACCGGGGCGCTCTCCCTCTCCCTCTCCCTCTCCCTCTCCTTCGCCTTGGGCCGGTCCGCGTCTTTCTTCTCGGGCTTGTCCGGGAACACCACGTCCGAGCACGAGTAGTAGGTGTCCGGCGTACTGCTGTTCTGCCAGACCGTGTACAGCACGTGCCGCCCGCTCCGGTCGGACGGCAGGGTCGCCTCGAGGCGGTACGCGCCGTCCGTCAGCGCCGGGTCCGTCACCTCGGCGAACGGCTTCTCGGGCAGGTCGGACCAGGACAGCGGCCCGGCCGGGTCGTAGCCGGGCTTCGTCAGGTACATCCGGAACGTGCCGGTGTGCGGGATCGTCGAGACGTACCGCATGGTCAGCGTCCCGCCGGGCGTCATCCTGGTCGCCGGCCAGTCGGCGCGGGCGACGTCGAGCCCCTTGTAGCCGGACAGCCCCCCGCTGCACAGCTTCCCGTCGGGGACGACCTGCCGGTCCCGGCCGCCCACGTTCGCCACCCGCAGGTTGTCCCACGCCGTGAAGGGCGCGCCGTTCGCGGCGACGGCCGCGCGGCACGCCGCCGAGCCCGCGCGGTCACCGCCCTCGGGGGAGCAGGCCACCACCCGGCTCACGGGATCCGTCGGCGCACCGTGCGCCCGCGCCGGTCCCGCCGCCCACAGCGGCAGCAGCAACGGGGTCACGAGTGCGGCCGCGAGTGAGGCGCGGTGTGCGGTCGTACGGGGCATCCGTCTTTCGTCTCCTCGGCCGGGCCGGAGCGGTCGGTAGTGCAATGGAGCGGTCGGTAGTGCAATACGGGCAACCGGCCCGGCGCGTTCACCGCGCCACGACTTGTTCGAAAAGCGGGCCATTCGCGCCAACTGCCCGCCGTACCGCGCCCAACTGCCCGCCACAGAGGGTGGGTTTCCGGCCGGATCGAGGGTTTCCCCCGTATCCCGATGACCTGCCCTTTGCCTATCGTTCGACCACAGCTGACCCACAGGTAACCCCGAACGGGTCGCTCCCCACACGCCTGGCCGGCCATCGCGTCGCTCTTTCGAACCACCCCCCTCCGCTTCAGCGACGAAGCGCATCCACCGCCGCTCCGCCCAGCCCGGAGTCCGGCCACGAAAGGCAACGACCGTGCGTATCTCCCCAGAGTTCAGACGGAAGCTGATATCCGTCGCCGCTGTCTCCGCCGCCCTGCTGACCGCCGCCCCCGCCTCGGTCGCCGTCGCCCAGGAGACCGCCCCCGGGCCCGCCGCCGTCCCGGCCGCCCGGACCGAGGCCGCCCCCGGCACCCCGGCCGAGCGGCTCATCGTCGGCTACAAGTCCGGTGCCTCCGAGGCGAAGTCCGACAAGGCCGCCGCCGCCGACGCCGCCGCCAAGGCCGAGAAGACCGGCGAGGACGTCGACTTCCAGCGCCGCCTCGGCACCGGCGCCGCCCTCGTCGACCTCGGCACCAACCCCGCCCGGGCGGACGTCGCCGACGTCGTCGCCCAGTACGAGGCCGACCCGCAGGTCGCCTACGTCGTGCCGGACCGCCTGAACAAGCCGACCGCCACCCCGAACGACACCGACTACGGCAAGCAGTGGGACCTGTTCGAGTCCACCGCGGGCATGAACGTCCCGGCCGCCTGGGACACCACCACCGGCACCGGGGTCACCGTCGCCGTCATCGACACCGGCTACGTCACCCACTCCGACCTGGCCGCGAACATCGTCGGCGGCTACGACTTCATCTCCGACACCGCCGTCTCCGTCGACGGCAACGGCCGTGACAGCAACCCGGCCGACCCGGGCGACTGGTACAACGACAACGAGTGCGGCCAGGGCATCCCGGCCTCCAGCTCCTCCTGGCACGGCACCCACGTGGCCGGCACCATCGCCGCCGCCACCAACAACGGCAAGGGCATCGCCGGCATCGCCCACGGCGCGAAGATCTCCCCGGTCCGCGTCCTCGGCAAGTGCGGCGGCTACGACTCCGACATCATCGACGCCATCACCTGGGCGTCCGGCGGCACCGTCTCCGGCGTGCCCGCCAACACCAACGTCGCCAAGGTCATCAACATGAGCCTCGGCGGGGGCGGTGCCTGCTCCAGCGCCACCCAGAGCGCCATCAACGGCGCCGTGAACCGCGGCACGGCGGTCGTCGTCGCGGCCGGCAACGAGAACCAGAACGTCTCGGGCGCCTCCCCGGCGAACTGCAACAACGTCATCGCGGTCGCCGCGACCAACCGCGCCGGCAGCCGGGCCTCGTACTCCAACTACGGCTCGCTCGTGGACATCTCCGCCCCCGGCGGCGAGACCCGCACCTCCACCGCCAACGGCATCCTCTCCACACTGAACTCCGGCACGAAGACGCCGTCGAGCGAGAGCTACGCCTACTACCAGGGCACCAGCATGGCCACCCCGCACGTCGCGGGCCTCGCCGCCCTGATGAAGTCGGCCAACTCCGCCCTCACTCCGGCCCAGATCGAGTCGGCCATCAAGGCCAACGCCCGTCCCCTGCCCGGCACCTGCTCCGGCGGCTGCGGCGCCGGCCTCGCGGACGCCGTGAAGACGGTCCAGGCCGTCAAGGGCGGTTCGTCCACCGGCACGACCTTCTCCAGCACCACCGCCGTCGCCATCCCGGACAACGGCGCGGCGATCGAGTCGCCGATCAGCGTCACCGGTCGCAGCGGCAACGCCCCCTCCGCCCTCCAGGTCGGCGTCGACATCACCCACACCTACCGCGGCGACCTCGTCATCGACCTGGTCGCGCCGGACGGTTCGGCGTACCGTCTGAAGTCCGCCGCCTCGGACTCCGCCGACGACGTGAAGACCACCTACACGGTGAACGCCTCCGGCGAGAGCGCCAACGGCACCTGGAAGCTGCGCGTCCAGGACACCGCGGCGCAGGACACCGGCACGCTCAACGGCTGGAAGCTGACCTTCTGATCCTTCTGAATCTCCCGGTCCTCCGTCGACGAGGACGCTGAACGGGCAGCTCACGAGCGGGCGGGCCGGCCGGTGCGGATGGGGCACCGGCCGGCCCGTCTTTACGTGCGGCCGCACAACCCCCACAGTTAGATACCGAACGCGCTGTTTTCTTTCACCAGTTGCGATTGTTTTGCCGGATGTGCACCCGCACTCCGGCACACTGGTGTGGTGTGCGCCGTCTGAGGGTGAGTTATCGTGTACGGGGGGTAAAAACAAACGGCATGACCCGTTCATTTCCGTCCCAGGAGAGTTCAGTCGATGGCGAGGCAGTTGCGAGCCGAGCAGACCCGCTCGACGATCATCACGGCCGCCGCTGACCTGTTCGACCGTCGCGGCTACGAATCGACCAGTCTCAGCGACATCGTGGAGCACGCTCAGGTCACCAAGGGCGCCCTGTACTTCCACTTCGCGGCGAAGGAGGATCTCGCGCACGCGATCCTCGAACTCCAGTCGCACACCGCCCGCCGGCTGGCGGCGGAGACCGACCATCGGGGCCACACGTCCCTGGAGGCACTGATGCGCCTCACGTTCGGCATCACCCGCATGTCCGTCGAGGACCCGGTCCTCAGGGCCGGACTGCGGCTCGCCACCGGTGAGATCCGGCCCCGGCCGCCGCTGAGCCATCCGTTCACGGAGTGGCTGGACATCGTCACGGCCCGGCTCGTCGGCGCGGTCAAGGAGGCCGACGTCCACCCGGACATCGATATCGACGTCGTGGCCCACTCCCTGGTCTGCTTCTTCGTCGGCACCCGGGTCGTGGGCCGCTCCCGCGAGCCGGTCGCGCGCCAGCCCCGCCGGACGGCCGAGATGTGGAACATACTCATCCGCGGCCTGGTCCCGGTCACCCGCCGCGCCCGCTACCTGAGCCTGGCGGCCCGCCTGGAACGCGAACTGGCACCGGTCTGACGGTCTCGGGCAAGACGCTCCGAACGGACCCGGCCGAGGCGCCCGTCAGGCTGGCCGGGGTGGGGTGCCCGCGGGTTACGGTGAGCCGCATGCCCGAGATCCCCTCCGCACCCGTGCTCCTCGGCGACCAGCCGGGCTCCCTTCCCCCACAGCGTGCTCGCCGAGCGGCACCCAGCCATCATCCGGCAGGTGCGCGAGGCCTTCCCCTACGAGCCCTGGCAGCACCGCGCGCTCGACGCCCTGCTGGCCAACTGCACCAAGGGCGAGATCGAACCGCTGCCCGCCGACGCGCACGACCGCGACCTCTGGGAGACCTGGGGACTGCGCGAGTACGCCGGCCGGTCCTGGTTCGACGTGCCGTGGCTCTGGTCCGAGAGCTGGTTCTACCGCCGACTGCTCCAAGCCGTCGGCTACTTCGGCCCCGGCCCCTGGCAGGGCATCGACCCCTTCCGCCCCTTCAAACTGGCCGAACTCGACTCCCGCGAGACCGACGAGGAACTGGCCGCGCTCGACGACCTCGCCGGCCGGCCCGCCGGCGAACAGGCACAGGCCCTGCTGCACGGCTCCCTCTGGGGCAACCGCGCCGACCTCGGCTTCCGTCTCTCCGCCGAAGGCGCGCGGGCCGCCGACGCCGCCCCCGGACTGGTGGCCGACGACAGCGACCGTCTGTGGGCCCTGCTCGGCAGCGCCGGCACGGGCGCCCTGTGCCTCGTCGCCGACAACGCGGGCCGCGAACTCGTCCCCGACCTCCTCCTCATCGCCCACCTCCTGGCCCACGGGCGCATCGGACGGGCCGTCCTGCACGTCAAGCCCTACCCGTACTACGTCTCCGACGCCACCACCGCCGACGTCGTCGACGCCCTGCGCCGGCTGACCCGTGCCGGGGGAGCGGCCGCCGAGTACGGACAGCGCCTGTGGGCCGCCCTGGCCGACGGCCGCCTGACCCTGCGCGCCCACCCCTTCTCCTGCGCCCCGCTGCCGTACGAGGCGATGCCCGCCGACCTGCGCGCCGACTTCGCCTCGGCCACGCTCACCGTCGTCAAGGGCGACCTCAACTACCGCCGCCTCGTGGGCGACCGGCTCTGGGCCCCGACCACGCCGTTCCCCGACGTCACCGCGTACTTCCCCGGCCCCGTCGCCGCCCTGCGCACCCTCAAGTCCGACGTGATCACCGGCCTCGACCCCCGCACCGAGGCGGAACTCGTCGCTGCGGAGGAACAGCGCTGGCGCACCAGCGGCACGCACGCGCTGATCCAGGTCCGGACACCCTGGGTCTAGAACTGACGGACGTCATTGACAGGTGGGTCTCCCACCTGCTCCGGCGAGAACTCCCGCATTCGACCCCGATTCACGCGATGGTGTGATCATGGCCGGCCCCGCGGATGCCGCCGCGAGGCGCCGGGTAGGGCCCGGCCATGACGCAGCCGTTCGAACTCCCGCACTTCTACATGCCGCATCCCGCGCGGCTGAACCCCCATCTCGACGAGGCCCGGGCCCATTCGACCGAGTGGGCGCGCGAGATGGGCATGCTGGAGGGTTCCGGCGTCTGGGACCAGGCCGACCTCGACGCGCACGACTACGGCCTGCTCTGCGCCTACACCCACCCCGACTGCGACGGCCCCGCCCTCTCCCTCATCACCGACTGGTACGTGTGGGTCTTCTTCTTCGACGACCACTTCCTGGAGAAGTACAAGCGCAGCCAGGACCGCGTCGCCGGCAAGGCCCACCTGGACCGGCTGCCCCTCTTCATGCCGCTGGACCTCTCGACTCCCGTACCGGAGCCGGAGAACCCGGTCGAGGCGGGCCTCGCCGATCTGTGGGCGCGGACGGTGCCGACGATGTCGCAGGACTGGCGCCGCCGCTTCGCCGTGGCGACCGAGCACCTGCTGAACGAGTCCCTGTGGGAGCTGTCCAACATCAACGAGGGGCGGATCGCCAACCCCGTCGAGTACATCGAGATGCGCCGCAAGGTGGGCGGCGCCCCCTGGTCGGCGGGCCTCGTGGAGTACGCGACGGCCGAAGTACCCGCGTCCGTGGCCGAGTCCAGGCCGCTCAGGGTGCTCATGGAGACGTTCTCCGACGCCGTGCACCTGCGCAACGACCTGTTCTCCTACCAGCGGGAGGTAGAGGACGAGGGCGAGAACAGCAACGGCGTGCTCGTCCTGGAGACCTTCTTCGGCTGCACCACCCAGGAGGCCGCCGACACCGTCAACGACGTCCTCACGTCCCGCCTCCACCAGTTCGAGCACACGGCGTTCACCGAAGTGCCCGCGGTGGCCCTGGAGAACGGCCTCACCCCCGGCGAGGTCGCGGCCGTGGCGGCGTACACCAAGGGACTCCAGGACTGGCAGTCCGGCGGCCACGAGTGGCATCTGCGTTCCAGCCGCTACATGAACGAGAACGCGGTGCGCGGCGGCAGCCCGTGGCCGGGATGCTCGGGCTTCGGCACCTCGGCCGCCGACGTCCGCGCCCTGCTCGCGACGGCCGGAGCCGAGAGGCTGCGCTCTTACACGCACGTGCCGTACCAGAAGGTCGGGCCGTCGCAGATCCCCGACATCCGCATGCCGTTCCCGCTGGAGCTCAGCCCGCACCTCGACAACTCCCGCCGGAACCTGCGCGACTGGGTGGAGCGGATGGGCATCCTCGCCGAGGGCGTCTGGGACGAGGACAAGCTCCGCGCCTACGACCTCGCGCTCTGCTCGGCGGGCCTCGACCCGGACGCCACGCCCGAGGCCCTCGACCTCAGCGCGCAGTGGCTCGCCTGGGGCACCTACGGCGACGACTACTACCCACTGGTCTACGGCCACCGCCGCGACCTGGCCGCCGCCCGGCTGACCACGGCCCGCCTGTCCGACTGCATGCCCGTCGACGGCGCTGAGCCGCTGCTCCCGGCCAACGCCATGGAGCGCGGCCTGCTCGACCTGTGGCTGCGCA
This sequence comes from Streptomyces africanus, assembly GCF_030816955.1. Classification (NCBI taxonomy): domain Bacteria; kingdom Bacillati; phylum Actinomycetota; class Actinomycetes; order Kitasatosporales; family Streptomycetaceae; genus Streptomyces; species Streptomyces africanus. The sequence goes on from NZ_JAUSYP010000001.1 coordinate 7,002,818, forward strand.
CCACCGCGGAGATGACGCCCGAGGCGCGGCGCACCCTGAAGGACGCGATCAACGTCATGACCGAGAGCTGGGTGTGGGAGCTGTCCAACCAGCTCCAGAACCGCGTCCCCGACCCGGTCGACTACCTGGAGATGCGCAGGGCGACCTTCGGCTCCGACCTCACTCTGAGCCTGTGCCGGATGGGACACGGCCCGGCCGTCCCGCCCGAGGTCTACCGCAGCGGCCCGGTCCGCTCCCTGGAGAACGCCGCGATGGACTTCGCGTGCCTCCTCAACGATGTCTTCTCGTACCAGAAGGAGATCGAGTTCGAGGGCGAGATCCACAACGCGATCCTCGTCGTGCAGACCTTCTTCGGCTGCGACTACCCGACCGGGCTCGGCATCGTGCACGACCTGATGAGCCGGCGCATGCGCCAGTTCGAGCACGTCGTCGAGCACGAACTGCCCATCCTGTACGACGACTTCCAGCTCACGGAGGAGGCGCGCGCGGCCATGGGGACGTACGTGACGGACCTGCGGAACTGGATGGCGGGCATCCTCAACTGGCACCGCGAGGTGGACCGCTACAAGGACGAGTGGCTGTCCCGACGCGCCCACGGCTTCCTCCCGGACCGGCCGCCGGCCGTGCCCGTACCCGCCTTCCGCTGAGGCGGCGCTTTCCGGCCAGATCTACTCGGAACGGGACATGACGGAACCCCCGGTGGTGCGCCGGAGGTCTTCCTGAGTGAGAGGAACAGACAACGCACCACACGGGGGGGATCACCTTGACCGACATCATCGACAAGCCGGCCGACGCCCTGGACACGGGGGGACCAGGCACCGGCACCCGCACCGGCCGAACTGACGCCGTACGTCGCGCCGCTGCCCGTCCCGCCCGTGCTGCGTCCCGCCTCCGGCGACGTCCTGCGCGAGACCGAGATCGCCCTGCGCCCCGCCTGGGTGCGCCTGCACCCGCAGCTCCCGCCGACCCTGACTACGGACGTTCAACGACGCCTCGGATACACCATCGCCGAGGGCAGCCACGAGCAGTGGAGCTTCCTCAACCTCGCGCCCATCGTCCACCCCATGCACATCCACCTGGCCGACTTCCAGCTCCTGGGCCGTGACGCCTACGACGTGTCGGGCTTCGACCCGGCGGTGGGCGGCACCCGCGCGCCGATCCGGTACGACGCCGGCACATCCCTCCCGCTCGCGCCCGACGAGCTCGGCTGGAAGGACATCTTCCGGGTGCCCGGGAACCAGATGCTGCGCGTCATGGGGAGGTTCGACGGCGCGCACGGCCGGTTCATGTACCACTGCCATCTGCTGGAGCACGAGGACATGGGCATGATGCGGCCCTTCGTCGTGATGCCCGCGCAGGTACTGAAGTTCGACCACGGCGGTGCCCACGGCGGCCACGGAGAGGGTCACACGGGCTGACCGGCCTGGCCGGCCCCGCGACCACGGCTCGCACCGCATCCGGAACGCCGGGGTGCGGTGCGAGCCGTGCCGTCGTTCCGGCATCCCCGGCGGCAGGGAGGCCGGACCATTCTCACTCGTTCGTGGCTCGTCGCGCGCCGGAGTGCCGGGTAGAGCACCAGCCATGATCGTTCCGCATCAGAGCGCGCTGCGACCCAAGCCGATGCCGGGTCAGGAGCCCGACGGGACGGCGCCGGCGACGGGGTCCGGCCCGTCACGGCCCCGCCCGCGCACCGCCCGCCGTCGCTGGCGTCGGCTGCTCAACGTGCTGTTCGCCGGGTTCGCCGGCGTGGTCCTGGTCCTGTCCGGGATCGGCCTCGGGGCGATGGGCGCCACGGTGATCGGCAAGGGCGCGGGCATCGATCCGCGAGGGCGGCACACGCCGTCGCCGGCCGGTCCCTCGCCGTCCGCCGCCGTGTCCGCGCCCGCCGCCGTGACCCTGGGCGTGGAGGTCATGGACGCCGGGAAGCCGGGGGCCCTGGTCGTCGGGCTCCATGTCCCCGGGCCGGCTCAGGAGGCGGGCCTGGTGCGCGGTGACCTGCTCCTCGTCTTCGGCACGACCCGCATCGACACGGCCGCCGACCTGGCCCGGGCCGTCGCCCGCGCCCGTCCCGGCACCGAGGTGAAACTGACCGTGCGGCACCGCAGCGGCGGCTACCGGCAGCTGACGGTCGTACCGGCTGTCGTCACGTGACCACCCGGAAGTGGCTCGTGAGCCGTCGCGCAGTCCCAGGATGCGCCTCAAGGTGAAACGATTGATGGGGGTCGAGCATCTAAGCATTACTCCTGATGTCTGACCAATGCTCTGCCATGAGCACCGATGCTCGGGCGAAGTGCGCAGATCGCTCGCGCCGCCCCCTCCGGCCGGGCAGGATGCTGCCCGTAGCCCCTTCGTCCGTCCCTGGGAGGCCCGGATGACCGGAAGCACGGCCGCGTCCTTCACCGCCGACGACTACCGGGCCCGTATGGAGCGCGCCGCGCGGACGGCCGCCGAGGCCGGGCTCGCGGGCCTGCTGGTGGCCCCGGGACCGGACCTGGTGTGGCTCACCGGCTACACGCCCCCGGCGGTCACCGAACGGCTCACCCTGCTGGTCCTCGCCGCCGGGCAGGACCCCGTCCTCGTCGTCCCCGCACTGGAGGCCCCGGACGCGCAGAAGGCGCCCGGCGCGCCCGCCCTGGCCCTGCGCGACTGGACGGACGGCAAGGACCCCTACGCCGCCACCGCCGCCCTGCTCGCCGCCACCGGCCGGTTCGGCATCAGCGACAACGCCTGGGCCCTGCACCTGCTGGCCTTGCAGCAGGCCCTGCCCGGCAGCTCCTACACGTCGCTCACCGAGGCCCTGCCGATGCTGCGCGCCGTCAAGGACGCGGCGGAACTGGAGCTCATGACGGCCGCGGGAGCCGCAGCCGACGCGACGTTCGAGGAGATCCGGAACGTCCCCTTCGCCGGCCGCCGGGAATCCGAGGTGGCCGCGGACCTCGACCGGCTGCTGCGCCGGCACGGCCACGAGCAGGTCGACTTCACCATCGTCGCCTCCGGACCGAACGGCGCCAACCCGCACCACGAGGCCGGCGACCGCGTCATCGAACGCGGCGACATGGTCGTCCTCGACTTCGGCGGCCTGAAGGACGGCTACGGCTCCGACACCTCCCGCACGGTCCACGTCGGCGCACCCACCGACGAGGAACGCCGCGTGCACGACACCGTGCGCGAGGCCCAGGAGGCGGGGTTCCGGGCCGTGCGGCCGGGCGCCGCCTGCCAGGACGTGGACCGGGCCGCCCGCGCGGTCATCGCCGGCGCCGGCTACGGCGAGTACTTCATCCACCGCACCGGACACGGCATCGGCGTCACCACCCACGAGCCGCCGTACATGATCGAGGGCGAGGAGCGGCCCCTCGTGCCCGGCATGTGCTTCTCCGTGGAACCCGGCATCTATCTGCCCGGCCGGTTCGGCGTGCGCATCGAGGACATCGTGACGGTCACCGAGGACGGCGGGCGGCGTCTGAACACCACCTCCCGCGAGCTGGTCATAGTGGAGTGACGGCACCGATGTCCACCACACGCCTCCCGAACGGCAACGGCGCGACCATGACCCAGGCACCGACACCCACCGCGGACACCGTCCGCCGGCTGGTCCGTTCCCTGCTCAAGGACGGCGGCAAGGAGGGCCACGAAGGCAAGAGGGGCAGGGGCGGCAAGGAGCCCGAGCAGGGCAGGGGCCCCGACGTCCGGCCCGCCGCCGAGGGTGCCGCCCCGGCCACCTGGTGGGTCGGCACCCGCCATGTGCTGCGCCTCGCCCCCGACCGTGACGCCACCGTGCGCCAGCGCCGCGAACTGCGCCTGCGCGACCTCGTCCGTCCGCACGTCCCGGTGGCGGTGCCGGTCAGTGTGGCGCACGGCGAGTGGGCGGCCGGGCTGACCTACACGCTGGACACCAAGCTGCCGGGCGGCTCGGGCGAGGAGCACGACGTGTCCGCCGTCGGCGAGGCCGACCTCGCCGGACTGCTCTCGGGGCTGCGCGAGGTGCCGGTCCGGCAGGCCGAGACCCTCGGCGTGCCGCGGGCCGCGCCGCGCTCCCTGGAGGCACTGCGCCGGGCCGCCGTACGCGCCGCCGAACGCCTCGCCGGCGCCGACGAGTTCGACGCCGCCCGCCTGAACCAGCTCACGGCGCCTGCCGCGGCCCAGCTCGCCGCGCAGTCCGGCTCTGCGGTCCTCACCCACCACGCGCTCACGGGCGGCCATCTCGTGGTCAGCGCCGACGGACGCGTGCGCGGCGTCCTCGGCTGGGCCGGCGCGGTCGTCGGCGACCCGGCCGAGGACATCGCGGGCCTCGCGCTCGCCGTCGGCTCACCCGCGGCCGTACGCGCCGCCACCCTCGCCGGCTACGGCGCCCGCCCCTGCCTGCGCGGCCTGTGGCTGGCGCGCTGCGACACGGTCGTCCACCTCGCCGAGGCCCTCACGGGCCGGGGCACGGGTCGGCTGACCCCGCTGCGCACGCAGCTGCGCCGGGCCTGGGAGCCGATCCTGCTGGAACGGGTCACGGACCTGCGGCACACGGACGACGCCCTGTAGCGGCGCGGGCTGCCGTGCGTCGTACGGCTATCCTCCGCCCATGAAGCGCACCGTCGCGGCCGTGTCCCTGCTGGCCGCCGCCCTCACGTGCCTGACCGGCTGCTCCGGCACCGCCGCCCGGGCCACGCCCGGTGCCACGGCTTCCCCGGCGCGGCAGCCGACCCCGGCGGAACGCATCACCAGGCTCCTGGTCGCCCCGGCCGACCTCGGCACCGGCTACTCGGTACGGGAGTTCGACCCGGCCGAGGGGAAGTCCGTCTTCGCCAGGTCCGCGCAGGAGATCACCGGCGACGCGCCCTGTACGCCGCTGGCGGCCATGACGCACCAGTTGCCCCTCGGCAGGCCGCAGGCCTTCCTGAGCCGCGTCGTCACGACCGAGGAGGCCCCCGGCACCCGGATCTACGTCACCCTCGCCGCCTACGACCAGGGCAGGGCGGTGACGGCGATGGACACCCTCCTCGCCGACGCCGTGCAGGGCTGTTCCCTCGGCTTCACCGCCAAGGCGAACGGCACCAGCGAGCTGTACGACCCGTTCGAGCCCGAGGACACCCCCGCGGTCGGCGACGAGGCCCTCGCCTACCGCGGGGTCATCACGGTCGAGGGCGGCGCGTCGAGGCCCGTCCGCACCACCGTCGTACGCCACGCGGACGTCATCGCCGTCTACACGGCGGTGGGCGGCGCCTTCATCGCGCGACCGGGCCTCCTGGCGCCCGTGATCGAGGCGCAGGACGCGAAGCTCGGCTGACCCCTCCTGACGCTCAGTCCTGGACGAGCACCACGGCCGACTCCGCGGGCAGCCGCACCACCCCGTCCGCCCCGGGGGTCTCCACCGGCTCCCATGCGGCCAGCACGCGCGCGTTCGGGACGCCGAGCGACAGGGCGGCCGGTTCCGGCGCCAGGTTCACCGCCACGAGGACGTCCCCGCGCCGGAAGGCGATCCAGCGGCGCTCCTCGTCGTAGGCGACCTTGGTGTCGGCGAGGTCGGGATCGGTCAGGTCGGGCTGCTCGTGGCGCACGGCGAGGAGCTGCCGGTACCAGGACAGCACGCGCGCGTGGGGCTCGCGTTCCGGCTCGGACCAGTCGAGGCAGGAGCGGTCCCGGGTCGCCGGGTCCTGCGGGTCGGGCACGTCCTCCTCCTTCCAGCCGTGCGCGGCGAACTCCCGCCGCCTGCCCCGCCGTACCGCGTCCGCCAGCTGCGGGTCGGTGTGGTCGGTGAAGAACTGCCAGGGCGTGCCCGCCGCCCACTCCTCGCCCATGAAGAGCATCGGCGTGAACGGAGCCGTCAGGGTCAGCGTGGCCGCACAGGCCAGCAGCCCGGGGGAGACCAGGGCCGAAAGGCGGTCCCCCTGGGCGCGGTTGCCCACCTGGTCGTGGGTCTGGCTGTAGCCGAGCAGGCGGTGCCCGGCCACCCGCGTACGGTCCAGGGGGCGCCCGTGGTGCCGCTCCCGGAAGCTGGAGTACGTCCCGTCGTGGAAGTAGCCGCCGGTGAGGGTCTTGGCGAGCCCGGCGAGGGGAGCGCGCGCGAAGTCGGCGTAGTAGCCCTGCGACTCGCCGGTCAGCGTGGTGTGCAGGGCGTGGTGGAAGTCGTCGTTCCATTGCGCGTGCAGCCCGAGGCCGCCCTCGTCCCGGGAGGTGATGAGCCGCGGGTCGTTCAGGTCCGTCTCGGCGACCAGGAACAGCGGCCGGTCCACCTCGGCGGCCAGGGCGTCCACGGCCGTCGACAGTTCCTCCAGGAAGTGGAGCGCGCGCGTGTCCACCAGCGCGTGCACCGCGTCCAGGCGCAGTCCGTCGATCCGGTAGTCACGCAGCCACGCCAGCGCGCTGCCGATCAGGAACGCGCGCACCTCGTCCGAGCCGGGCGCGTCCAGGTTGACCGCGGCGCCCCAGGGCGTGTGATGCCGGTCGGTGAGGTACGGCCCGAAGACGGGCAGGTAGTTGCCGGACGGGCCGAAGTGGTTGTGCACCACGTCGAGCACCACGCCGAGGCCCCGTTCATGGGCCCGGTCGACGAAGCGTTTCAGCGCCTCGGGCCCGCCGTACGGCTCGTGCACGGCCCACAGCGAGACGCCCTCGTATCCCCAGCCGTGCGTGCCCGGGAAGGGGCACAGCGGCATGAGCTGCACGTGCGTGACGCCCAGTTCGGCGAGATGGCCGAGCCGCTCGGCGGCCGCGTCCAGGGTGCCCTCGCGCGTGTACGTGCCCACGTGCAGCTCGTACAGCACCGCGCCGGGCAGCGGCCGGCCACGCCACCGCGCGCGCCACTCGTACCGCTCGTGGTCGACGACCGCGCTCAGCCCGTCCGGCCCGTCCGGCTGCCGGCGCGAGCACGGATCGGGCCGTACGGGACCGTCGTCCAGCGCGAAGCCGTACCGGGACCCGTCGCGCGCGTCCGCCTCGCCCCGCCACCATCCCGCCCGTTCCGGATCGCGTTCCAACGCGCGTGTGACGCCGTCGCACTGGAGCGTCACACGGCCTGCCTGCGGTGCCCACACCTCGAACTGCACGGACGGTTCCCCTTCGTCTGCTCACCGTGATGTAGCCCGTCCATGGTGCGTCAAACGCGATCAATCCGCTGGTGCATCCACCCATTTGCGGCGGGTCTCGGCAGGTACGCGCGCGTGGCGGGCGTTTTCCCGTTTCCTGGACAGCCCGGCCGCACTGCCCGACAATCACGAACGTGACGTCGTCCTTCGAGTTCAACACCTACCCCGCGCGGCTCTCCGACGTGGAGCGCGACAGGGCGCTGAAGGTGCTCCGTGACGGCGTCGCCATGGGCCGCCTGTCCCATGACACGTTCATCCGCCGCATGGAACTGGCGCTCGCCGCCCGCCGCCCGGACGAGCTCGCCGTGCTCACCGCCGACCTGCCCACGGAGAGCCGGTTCTCCCGCCTGGTGTTCGGCAGCGTCGAGGCGGTCTCCGGATTCACCGTACGGCTGCGCAGAGCCTGGCAGGCCGAGCGCCTGCCCAAGCTGTTGCTGCCGCACCCGTCGCACAGCCACCCGCTGCGCATAGGCCGCGACCCCGCCAGCGGACTGCGCCTCAACCACGAGACGGTCTCCCGCGTCCACGCCGAACTCCGCCACCAGGGCGGCATGTGGGTCCTGCGCGACCTCGGCTCCACCAACGGCACGACGGTGAACGGCCGGCGCGTCGTCGGCGCGGCCGTCGTCCGCGAGGGCGACCAGGTCGGGTTCGGGCGGATGACGTTCCGGCTGTCGGCCGGCTGACCGATCACCGCCGACGCGGTCGGCTGACCGGAAACCGAGCCATGCCTTAGCTCTGGCCTTTGATTTACCGGCTGTCGCTCCTTGGGGAGTGGCTCAAAACCCATTGCGTTCCACGGTGTTGACGTACCCCTGAAGTCGTGACTGACTGTGTTTACGCCATGTACAGCTGGTGAAGCGACGGCACCGCATCGGGGAGGTGTGCCCTGCCGCCCCTCCTGCACTACCCGACCGTCGACGAACTGGGCGCCCGGGCCGCCGCGCTCGTCGCCCGCCACCCGCGAGACGCCCGGCTGCGCAGGATCGGCACATCCCGCGCGGGCACGCCGCTGTGGCTGCTCTCCGTCGGCCACGGCAGCCGTCAGGCCCTCGTCGTCGCCGGACCCCACGCCAACGAACCCGTGGGCGGCGCCACCGTGCTGCGCCTGGCCGAGCGGGCGCTGGCCGACCCGCGGCTCACCGAGGGCGCCGACGCCACCTGGAACCTGCTGCTGTCCCTCGACCCGGACGGGCTGCGCCGCAACGAGGGCTGGCTGACCGGCCCGTACACACTCGGCCAGTACTTCCGGAACTTCTTCCGGCCCGGCTTCCTGGAGCAGCCCGAGTGGCTGCCCGACGGTGCGGCCGGCGCCGCCCTGCCGGAGACCCGCGCCCTGCTCGACGTCCAGGACGAACTGCGGCCGTTCCTCCAGTGCTCCCTGCACGGCGTCGACGTCGGCGGCGGCTTCGTCGAGCTCACCGACGACCTGCCCGGCCTCGGCCGGCGCCTCGCCCACATCGCCGCCCGGCTCGGCATCCCCCGCGAACTCGGCGCCTACGACGCCCTGTACTGGCCCGGCCTCGGACCCGCCGTCTACCGGATCCCGCCGCCGCGCCCGGCCGGCCTGGCCGCGGCCATCACGGAGGCCGCCGTCGAGTCGACGTGGTTCCACCCGCACCGGCACGGCACCGTCACCGCGGTCGTCGAGGCGCCCATGTGGGGCGTGGCGTCCGTGACGGACGGCTCCCCGCCCGCCGACCGGGACGCGGTGCTGCGGGCCGTGAGCCGCACCCTGCGCCACGACACCGGGCTCCTGCGGCACCTCCTGGCCCGCATCCGGCCGCACCTCGCCGCCGTGCCCGACGCGGCGCGTCTGCTCGCCCCGGTCGACGACTATTTACTGGTCTGCCCCGGTCTCGCCGACGCCTGGGACCCCGACACCGGCGACGGCGCGGCCCACCCCCTGCCGCCGCTGAGCACCGCCCACCTCGCCGCCCTGCGCATCTCCGGGCGCCGGCTGGCCCTGCGCACCGCCGGGCTCCTGCACCAGCTCGTGCGGGCCGCCGGACACGACCCGCCGGGGGTGCTTCCGGAGCTGGACCGGCTGATCGACGAGTGGTGCGCCGACTACCGCGACGACTGCGGGGCGCGCTGGATCCCGGTGGCGCGGCAGGCGGAGTACCAGGCGCGCGTCGTGCTGGCCGCCTTCGAACTGGCTACGCGGCACACACGCGCGTGCTCCCGCTCGGGCGAGCCGGGGTGGGAGCCGGGGGCGGCGTTGCCGATGCAGCGGGAGTGACGCCGCCATGACGACGCGGGGGGCCGGTGCCTACGCCGTCCCCTCGCGTGCGTGCAGCGCCGCGGCGACCACCGTGCGTGACTGGTGCTCGACCTGGTGCTCCAACGGCACCCAGCGGGCCCGGAAGCGTTCCGCGAACGCGTCGCTCCAGGTCGCCACGAGTTCCTCCAGCTGCCCGGCCGCCCGGTCGTCGGTCCCGCGCAGCACCCGCCGCAGCATCGCCGCCGCCCGCAAAGGCACCCGGCGGGCGAACGCGTCCACGCTGCCGACGTACGCCCGGGTGCGGTCGGCGGGCGGGGTGCGCACCAGGTCGTCGGCCAGCCCCGGCACCAGCTCCAGCCCCCACCGCGCGGCCCGCAGCAACGGCCCGTCCAGGTCCGCGAGCCGGGGCAGCGCGCCGTCGAGGACCCGCGTCACCTCCAGCGCGTCCCGTCGCAGCCTGCCCGCGAGCCGCCCGATCGCCGCCGCCGGGGCCGGATGCGGAGCCGGGTCGTCCACCAGGTCGCTCGCCCACATGGGTACCTCGACCACCGCGGTCAGACCGCCGTAGCGGTGGGCGTGGTACCAGGTGCTGTGCCGCGCGTCGTCCGGCAGGCTCGGGTACGCGGGCCCGGCCTCCGGCGGGGGCATGACGTGCACGCCCGGCCCGGAGGCGGGCCAGCCCGCGGCGTCCGAGGCGCCGGTCTCCACCGGGATGTGCAGTTCGGCCGCGGACTTGGCGAACGGCTCGGCCAGCCCGGGCACGTCCCTCGTCAACTGCACCCAGCTGCCGCCCAGGTCCGTGCCGTGCAGGGTCACCTGGAGGTACGGGCGCAGCTCGTCTATGACGCCGGTCAGGGCCCGGGTCTCGGGCGGCAGCCGGTCGGGCGGCAGCACGGACGGCGCCCACTCCGGCTGCTCCGGGCCGGCGGGGCGGAAGAAGCCGAGGTGGTAGTCGAACAGGCTGCGCGGCGCCGGCGTCACGTGCAGGCTCGCCCCGTCGGGGTCCGCGCACAGCAGGAAGTGCCAGGAGATGCCGTCGCGCAACTCCCGCTGTTCCAGCACCCGTCGGGCGAGTGCCAGCAGGGTGCAGGAGCCGGTCGGTTCGTTGGCGTGCGCGCCGGCGACCACCAGCACGGCGCGGCGGGCGCGGCCCACCGACAGCAGGTGCAGAGGTCTGCCCGCACGCGAGGCACCCACCTGCCGCAGGGTGCACAGCCCGGGCCGACGAGAGGTCAACGCCCGGGCGGCTGAGACCTGTTCGGCCACCGTCGGGTAGTGCAGCTCCGGCAGGACACTCACCCCCGTCATATCCGCCCGAGTTCGCCATCGCAGTACCCCACGGCCATGGTGCGGTGTCAAGGGCCCGACGGGGGAGGCTCCAGGGGGCGCCCGGAAGCATGGCCGGCCGGGTGCGCGGCGGGCGCGCCGGAGGGTGTGCGTCACCGCCGCCCGTGTGGCGTCGCCGGCGCGGTGTCACTGCTGGTGCAGCCCGCGTCCGGCCAGGGTCAGGAACACCTCGCCGACCGCCTCCGACAGGGTCGGGTGCGGGTGGACGTGCCGGGCCACGTCGGACGGCTCCGCGTCCCAGCCGACGATCAGCTGGCTCTCGGCGATCATCTCCGACACGTGCGGCCCCACCAGGTGCACGCCCAGCACGCGTCCGCCGCCGGCCTCGGTGACGACCTTCACCATGCCGCCCTGCCCGTGCACCATGCCCTTCGCGACGGCGGTCAGCGGCATGCTGTCGGCCTCCACCTCGTGACCGCGCGCGCGTGCCTCGGCCTCGCTCAGACCGACGGCCGCGGTCTGCGGCGACGAGTACGTGACCCGGGGCACGGCCGCGTAGTCCACGGGCGCGGACGGCACGCCCGCCAGCGTCTCGGCCACCAACAGCCCTTCCGCGAAGGACGCGTGGGCCAGTCCGAGCGACGGCGGCGGCAGCAGGTCGCCCACGACGTGGACGCCGGGCACGGCCGTCTCCAGCCGGTCCCAGTCGGCCGGTACGACGAAACCGCGCTCGTCCGTGGTGAGGCCCGCGGCGGCCACCTCCAGGCCGTCGGTGACCGGGGCCCGCCCGACCGCCACGAGCAGCCGCTCGGCCTCGACCGTGAGGGTCTCGCCCCGGGCGGTACGCACGCGTGCGCGTATGCCGTCGTCGAGGACCTCGGCGTCCAGGAGCCGGGCGCCGGCCCGCACGTCGATGCCGCGCTTCTTCAGACCGCGGGTGAGATGCCGGCTCACGTCGGCGTCCTCCAGCGGCACGATCCGGTCGGCGGCCTCCACGAGGGTGACGTCGGCGCCCAGGGAGCGGTGGAACGAGGCGTACTCCACGCCGATCGCACCGCCTCCGAGCACCAGCACGGACGCCGGGAGCCCGGGCGCGAAGAGCGCGTCGTCGCTCGTCACCACGCGCCGGCCGTCCGGTGCGAGCCCCGGGAGCGTGCGCGGCCGTGAGCCGGTCGCGAGCACGACCCCACGGCGCGCGGAGAGGTCGTACACGCCGGGTTCACCGTCCACGCCCGCCACCCGAACGGAGCGTGGCCCCGTCAGCCGCGCGCTGCCCCTCACCACCCGCACGCCCGCGTGCGCGAGATGCGCCTCCACGCCCCGGTGGTTGCGGGACACGATGTCGTCGCGCGTGGCGACCAGGGCCGGCCAGTCCACGGCGTCCAGCGTCGCCTTCACGCCCCAGCGCTCGCGTGCCTCGGCGATGCCGTCGACGAGTTCGGCCGCGTGCAGCATCGCCTTGCTCGGGATGCAGCCGCGGTGCAGACACGTCCCGCCGACCTTGTCCCGTTCGACGAGCACGACGTCCAGACCGAGGGCCGCGGCGCGCAGGGCGGTGCTGTAACCGCCCGTGCCGCCGCCGATGACGATGACGTCCGGTGAGTTCATGCCCTCAGCGTCCGTCCGGCCCTTGCCATGAGTCCAAGGCAATGTTCTTGTGGAATCGATGCAGGACCTTTATGGGAGGGCGGCCGATCATGAGCCTGCGGCAGATGGAGTACTTCCTGACCGTCGTCGAGGAGGCGTCCTTCACCCGCGCGGCCGAGCTGCTGCACGTCTCGCAGCCGGCGCTCTCCCACCAGATCAAGGCCCTGGAACGGTCGGTCGGCGGCGCGCTCCTGGAGCGCATGCCGCGCGGCGTACGCCTGACGCCGATGGGACGCGCCTTCCGGCCGCACGCCGAACTCGCCGTGCGCAGCGCCGCGCAGGCCCGCCGCGCGGCCCGCGCCGCCGCCGGTGCCGAGGGCGGCGAACTGCACGTCGCCGCCGTCCACTCCGTCGCGGTCGGTGTCCTCCCGGACGTCTTCGCCCGCTGGCGCGCCGCCCATCCGCGCGTGCTGCTGCATCTCCACGAGTACGCCTCCTCGCAGGCACTGGAGGAACAGGTCGAACGGGGCGCGGCCGACCTCGCCGTCGGTCCGGCACCCGCCGACTGGCCGGGGACCGTCGCGGCGGTAGGCGAGGAGGACATCGTCCTCGTGGTGCCCTTCGACGACCGTTTCGCCGGCCGTACGACGGTGACGTTGCCCGAACTCGCCGACCGCCCCTGGGTGCGTTGCGCCATGGAACCCGTCGTCCAGGGCGAACGGTTCCTCGACTGGGCCTGCGGCCGGGCCGGATTCACCCCGCGCACCGCCGTGTTCACCGAGCACAGCTCCACTGCGGTACGGATGGCCGCCGCCGGGGTTGGCGTCTGCGCCGTGCCCTCGCACCTCGTGCGCGACGCGGTCGGCGAGGACTGTGTCGTCCTCACCCCCGACCCGCCCTGGAAGCGCACGCTGACGGTCTTCTCGCGCCTGCCCCCGACCGGGGCGGCCGAGGCCTTCGTGACCCTGCTGCGCTCGGCCTGGCCCCACCCACGCGTGGCCTCCGCGGCACCGCTGCGCGCATACGAGGACTGTCCTGAGGAGGGGCCCGCGGTCGCCTGAGCCGCCTGAGCAGGGCATGGGAGGCGGCCGCGCGTGCGTGACGCCGCGAGGCCAGGGGCCGGCCGGCCGCCCCGGCGCGGGCTCAGGCGCGTGCGCCGCGCCGCTGTGCTCGCGTGTCCAGCGCGCCCGCGAGCCCTGCCCCGCTGTCCAGCGCGCCTTGTCGCGCTGCCCAGCCCGTCCCGCCTGCCGCCCTGCCGCGCCGCAAGCAGTCCGGGCTCAGTCGGCCACCCGCTCCAGCAACGCCACCGGCAGCCGCTCGAACAGTTCCTCCACGCGCGCGTGGCCCGTGAACTCCCGTCCCGGTGCCAGGGCGTCCGCCCAGCGCCCCGGCGGCAGCGGCAGGCGGGTGTCCTGCCAGCCGCCCGCCTCCGCGAGCCGGAGCGACAGCCGGGTCACGGCCGTCACCACCTCTCCGGAGCGGGCGAAGGCCAGGCAGTGGGCCGCGGCCGGGCCCTGCGCCGGCAGCGGCTGGTACGTCGCCGTGTCGCCGAAGGCGTCGGGGCGTCGTGCCCGCAGCCCCAGTGCCGCCCGCGTCACCGCGATCTTCTCTGCGGACGTCCCGCCGGACTCCTCGGGCGGGAAGCTCACCGCCCGCCGGTTGTCGGGGTCGACCAGCGTCCGGGACTCGGCCTCCGTGCCCTGGTAGACGTCCGGCACCCCCGGCATCGTCAGCTGGACCAGGGCCGTGCCCAGCACGTTCGCCCGGATGTGCGGGCCGAGAGAGTTCCGGAACGCGGCTACCCGCTCACCCGGCGCTCCGCACGGCCCGGCCGCCACGAACCCCGCCACCGCCTCCTCGTACGGCGGCTCCTGCTCGGTCCAGCTGGTGAACAGGCCCGCCTCGCGCACGTGCTTCAGCAGCGCCCCCTGCACCCGCTCCCGCGCCCCGGACGCCGGGCCGAGCCCGAACACCGTCTGCCAGGCCGCCCACGCCAGTTGCGCGTCCGGCACGCCCTCGCCGGTGCGGGTCACTTCGGCCAGGACGTCCGCCCAGCGGTCCGGGCACTCGGTGAGCACGTGCAGCGCCGCCCGGACGTCGGCACTGCGCTTCGTGTCGTGCGTCGAGGCGACCGTCCCGGTCACCGGCCAGTCGCGCTGCACGCGCGCGCAGTACGCGTGGAACTCCTCCGGCGACAGCGCCGGACCGCCCGGATTCCCGCCCACCTCGGTCGCCGACAGCAGCGGCACGTAGCGGTAGAACGCCGTGTCCTCCACGGACTTCGCCCGCAGCGCCGACGAGGTCTGCGCGAACCGCGTCCGGAACTCCACCTGCGCGGGCCCGCCACCGTACCGCCCCAGTACGAGGTCCCGTACGACGTCCACCGCACCGGCCTCCTCGGGCACGGCGAAGGCGAGCCGGGCCTCGGCGGCGGCCTCCTCGGTGACCACGGCCGCCGCGTCGACGGACTCGTACGGCCGGTAGACCTCCATCCGCACGAGCAGCTCCTGCAGCGCGGTGCGCAGCGCCCAGGGCGCGCGGTCGCGCAGTGCCGGCTCCGGCGAGGTCGCGCACAACCGGGCCGCCACCCGCACCAGCCGGTCGGTCTCGGTCGCCAGCTCGTGCGTGAGGACCTTGTACGCCGCCCGCCGCACCGTCGCCTCCCACTGTCCGCCCCGGTCCGTCTGCGGGGCCGCGAACCGCCGGTACTGCCCCAGCAGCTCCCCGAACCCGGCAGGGTCCGTGAAGAGCCCGTCCACGTGCCGCAGGGCGTCGTAGCCGGTGGTGCCCGCGACGGGCCAGGAGGCCGGCAGCCGCTCACCGTCGGCCAGGATCTTCTCCACGACGGTCCAGCGGCCCCCGGTCGCCTCGTGCAGCCGCCGGAGGTAGTCGTCGGGGTCGGCGAGACCGTCGGGGTGGTCGACGCGCAGCCCGTCGATCACGCCCTCGTGGAGCAGCTGGAGGATCTTGTCGTGGGTGGCCTCGAACACCTCCGGGTCCTCCCCCCGCACCCCGATCAGCTCCGAGATGCTGAAGAACCGCCGGTAGTTGAGCTCGGTCCGGGCCAGCCGCCACCACACCGGGCGGTACCACTGCGCGTCCAGCAGGTGCGGCAGCGGCAGGTCCTCGGTGCCCTCGCGCAGCGGGAAGACATGGTCGTAGTAGCGCAGGACGTCACCGTCGACACGCAGTTCCCCGAGCACCTCGCCCAGCGGCCCGCCGAGCACCGGCAGCAGCACCTGGCCGTTCTGGGCCTCCCAGTCGATGTCGAACCAGCGCGCGTACGGCGACTTCGGGCCCTCGCGGAGCACCTCCCACAGGGCGCGGTTGTGGCGCGGCGCCATGGCCATGTGGTTCGGGACGATGTCCACCACCAGGCCGAGCCCGTGCTCGCGCGCCGTGCGCGCCAGCGCCCGCAGCCCCTCCTCGCCGCCCAGTTCCTCACGCACGCGCGCGTGGTCGACGACGTCGTAGCCGTGCCCCGAGCCCGGCACGGCCTCCAGGACGGGGGACAGATGCAGATGCGAGACGCCGAGCGAGGCCAGATACGGCACGACGGCCGCCGCGGCCCCGAACGGGAACTCGGGCTGCAGTTGCAGCCGGTACGTGGCCGTGGGCACCACCGGGTCAGGTCGCTCAGGTGTCATGCAGAGCTACGTACCCGCCCTGCCGCCGTTCGTGTCATCGCCCGCGCCAGGTGCGCCGCGCGTCGCCCGGACGAGTGCCTCTGTCCGGGCGACGCACCGGGGGCGGATCGGGGCCGCCACCGCGACGCGCCGACCGCGGCTACACAGGCCGCTGGAGCACCGTCATGCTCCGGTCGGCCAGCGTCAGCCGGTCCCCGGCCTGCACCTTCGGGCCCGTGCCCGGCGGCACACCGTCCGCGCGGGCCGTGTCGACGACCACCTGCCACTGCCGCCCGTGGTTCACCGGAACCAGGAACTCCAGGGGCTTGGGGGAGGCGTTGAACATCAGCAGGAACGAGTCGTCGGTGATGCGCTCCCCGCGCGGGCCGGGCTCCGAGATCGCGTTGCCGTTGAGGAACACCGTCAGCGCCGAGGCCCGTGCCGAGTCCCAGTCGCGCTGGGTCATCTCCCGGCCCTCGGGGGTGAACCAGGCGATGTCGGACAGGTCGTCGTGGGTGCCCTCCACGGGCCGGCCGTGGAAGAAGCGCCGGCGGCGGAAGACCGGGTGGTCCCGGCGCAGCCACACCATCGCGCGCGTGAAGGCCAGCAGCTCCCGGCTCAGGCCCCCCTCGGTGTCCTCGCCGTCCTCGCCGTCCGCCGGCCACTCGACCCAGGCCAGTTCGTTGTCCTGGCAGTAGGCGTTGTTGTTGCCGCGCTGGGTGCGGGCGAACTCGTCACCGTGGCTGATCATGGGCACGCCCTGGGACAGCATCAGCGTTGCGATGAAGTTCCGCATCTGCCGGGCCCGCAGCCGCAGCACGTCCGGGTCGCCGGTCTCGCCCTCGGTCCCGCAGTTCCAGGACCGGTTGTGGCTCTCGCCGTCGCGGTTGTCCTCGCCGTTGGCCTCGTTGTGCTTGTCGTTGTACGACACGAGATCGTGCAGGGTGAAGCCGTCGTGGCAGGTCACGAAGTTGATGGAGGCCAGGGGGCGCCGCCCGTCGTCCTGGTACAGGTCGGACGAACCGGTCAGCCGCGAGGCGAACTCCGCGAGGGTGCGCTGCTCACCCCGCCACAGGTCCCGCACGGTGTCCCGGTACTTGCCGTTCCACTCGGTCCACAGCGGCGGGAAGTTCCCCACCTGGTAGCCGCCCTCGCCCACGTCCCACGGCTCGGCGATCAGCTTGACCTGCGAGACCACCGGGTCCTGCTGCACCAGGTCGAAGAACGACGACAGCCGGTCCACCTCGTGGAACTGCCGGGCGAGCGTCGCCGCCAGGTCGAAGCGGAAGCCGTCGACGTGCATCTCCGTGACCCAGTACCGCAGCGAGTCCATGATCAGCTGGAGCACGTGCGGGGACCGCATGAGCAGGGAGTTCCCGGTCCCTGTCGTGTCCATGTAGTAGCGGGGGTCGTCCGTCAGCCGGTAGTAGCGCGAGTTGTCCAGGCCCTTGAAGGACAGGGTCGGGCCCAGATGGTTGCCCTCGGCGGTGTGGTTGTAGACCACGTCGAGGATCACCTCGATCCCGGCCTCGTGCAGTGCCTTCACCGCCGACTTGAACTCCAGCACCTGCTGGCCCCGGTCGCCCCAGGAGGCGTAGGCGTTGTGCGGGGCGAAGAAACCGATCGTGTTGTAGCCCCAGTAGTTGTTCAGGCCCATGTCGACCAGCCGGTGATCGTTCACGAACTGGTGGACGGGCATCAGCTCCAGGGCCGTGACCCCGAGCTCGGTGAGGTGCTCGATGATCGCCGGGTGCGCGAGGGCCGCGTAGGTGCCGCGCAGCTCCTCCGGCAGGCCCGGGTGCCGCATGGTGAGGCCCTTGACGTGGGCCTCGTAGATCACCGTGTGGTGGTACTCGGTGCGCGGCAGGCGGTCGTCGCCCCAGTCGAAGTACGGGTTGACCACGACCGACGTCATCGTGTGCGGCGCGGAGTCCAGGTCGTTGCGCCGGTCGGGATCGTCGAAGTGGTAGCTGTAGACCTCCTCGCCCCAGCTGATCGCACCGCTGATCGCACGCGCGTACGGGTCGAGCAGGAGCTTTGCGGAGTTGCAGCGCAGCCCGCGCTCCGGGGCGTACGGGCCGTGCACCCGGAACCCGTACCGCTGCCCCGGCATGATGCCCGGCACGTACGCGTGCCGTACGAACGCGTCGCTCTCCCGGAGCTCGATCGCCGTCTCCGAGCCGTCGTCGTGCAGCAGACACAGCTCTACTCGGTCCGCGGCCTCCGAGAAGACCGCGAAATTGGTGCCGGCGCCGTCGTACGTGGCACCGAGTGGATATGCCTCTCCAGGCCAGACCTGCATGGATACGACTCTTTCAGGTGAGCGGCGCCGGTGGGGACGCCTTGGCCCCGAGTCTCCCCGAAAGTGAGGGAACCTCCTATGACGTATGTCCCTCTTACCGGGTGACCAGTGCATACGCGTTATGCCGAACCAGTGGGGCTGGTGATACTCCCGGGGCCGTTGGGGGAGTAGGGGGAAGATATGACACGGGGACCCGGACGGGGCAGCCCGTCCGGGGAAGAGAACTACCCTTCGCATCCGGCTGCACCGCCGACCGCTCCCGGAGTACCCTTCCTTGATCGTTGACAAGGGGAGTGCTCGGGGGAGCGGAAGGCGGTGCGCGGGTGGGCTCGGGAGGGCTGGAGCTGCCCCCTGGTGACGAGGGTCACGAGGGGAACTCCGCAGACGTCCCGACCGGTGCCGTGTCCCTGGCACGGCCGATGGACGCGACGGGCTCGATCGGCCCGGAGCTGGACTGGGACGCCGACGCCTGGTGCGAGGTGCGCACCCGCGCCCAGCGGGCCGGCCGGGCCTACATCTGGCTGAACCTCGTCGAGCAGCGGCTGCGCGCCGTCGTCGCCGCCGTCCTGCGCCCCGTGTACGAACCCGTCCACGGCGAGGACTGGGTGGTGGCCGCCGCCGGACCCGCCGGGCAGGAGTGGGTGCAGCGCGCGGTCGCCGTACGCGAGGTCAGCCGCCGCAAGGGCTATCTGCTCGACCCGGCCGACGACAACGTCCTGTCCTTCCTCACCCTGCCGCAGCTGCGCGAGCTGATGGTGCAGCACTGGCCCTGCTTCGAGCCCTACTTCGACGACCGCCGGGACGTCGAGCTCGCCCTGGACGAGCTGGAGGTCACCCGGAACGTCGTCTCCCGCAACCGGGCCCTGTCCGAGGCCGTGCTGAACCAGGCCGAGCGCGCCTCCGCCCGGCTGCTGGAGATGCTCGGCGCGGGCGGTGACGTGCCCTCCGCGCGCCGGCTGCCCATCGACGCGGTCGAGGACCTGGTCGGCGACCGGTACGCCGACGTGGTCGCCGTCCACCCGGACCGGGTGCGGCTGATGCGCCAGTTCCCGGCCGAGGACATCTTCGGCGGCGCCCGCCGCCTCGACGCCATCGGCATCGGCCTCAACCTGCTCGTGCAGAACTTCTCCGGCCGCCGCCTGGTCCGGCTGGCCGAGTCCGGCTGCCGGGTGCGGCTGCTGTTCCTCAACCCGGCCTCCAGCGCGGTCAAGCGGCGCGAGCGCGAACTGGGCATCAAGCGCGGCGAGCTCAGCCGGGCCGTCGAGATGAACATCCTGCACATGCGTCGCGTGCGGGCGCGGCTGCGCGACCCGGGAGCCTTCGAGATCCAGGTCTTCGACGAGACGCCCCGCTTCACGGCGTACCTGGTCGACGGCGACGGGGCGGACGGCATCGCGGTCGTGCAGAACTACCTGCGCCGGACCCGTGGGATGGAGGCACCGGTGTTCGTGCTGCGCAACAGCGGCAAGGTGGTCAAGTCGGGCGAGATCGACGAAAGCGGCCTCTTTCCCACCTACCGCGAGGAGTTCGAGGTGATGTGGGCGGATTCGCGGCCGGTGTCGTGAACCGTCCCTGCTGGTCGCGCGGTTCGGTGCCTGAGCGGAACGCGGCCCTCTGATTGTCAGTGGTGCATGCGAAGGTGGAGACCACTGGGGGAACGCACCATAGAAGGGGGGCCGCCCATGGGCTGGCACCGGGAGCTGCTGATCGGCTTCGACCTGGAGACGACGGGCACGGATCCGCGCGAGGCGCGCATCGTCACGGGAGCCGTGATCGAGGTCAGGGCCGGAGAGCCGATGGGGCGCCGGGAGTGGCTGGCCGACCCGGGGGTGCCGATCCCCGAGGACGCGGTGGCGGTGCACGGCATCAGCAGCGAGCGCGCGGCGGCCGAGGGCAGACCGGCCGACCAGGTGGCGGACGCCCTCGCCGACGTGCTCACCTCCTACTGGAAGGCGGGCGTGCCGGTCGTCGCCTACAACGCCGCCTTCGACCTGACCCTGCTCTCCGCAGAGCTGCGCCGCCACGGACTGCCGTCCCTGCGCGACCGCCTGGGCGGCGTGGACCCCGCCCCGGTCATCGACCCGTACACCATCGACCGCTGGGCCGACCGCTACCGCCGGGGCAAGCGCAACCTCGAAGCGGTCTGCGCCGAGTACGGCGTCGTCCTCGACTCCGCCCATGACGCCATGGCCGACGCCCTCGCAGCGGCCCGCCTGGCCGGAGCGATAGCCGCCCGCCACCCCAAGATCGCGTCCCTCGGCCCGGCGGACCTCCACCGCCGCCAGATCGAGTGGTACGCGGAGTGGGCGGCGGACTTCCAGAACTTCCTGCGCGGCAAGGGCAATGCGACGGCCCTGGTGGACGGGGCATGGCCGTTGCGAGAGCTGGCGGACGCATAAGCCTCGCCCACCTGTTGGGAAATCCCGACGCTCTCGCCGTCACATCGGCGCGGGCGCCGCGATGCGTTCGACGCGGGGCTTGGCCAGACGCTCGTAGTCGGAGCCCGAGATGAGGAGCGAGCGGTCGAGCCGGGCCGCGTTGAAGTACAGCTTCGGCAGGGCCACGACGTCCGGATCGGCGACCAGTTCCAGATCGGGATCGAAGCTGAACGGCAGGACCGTGCCGGGCACGGCGCGGGCCAGCCGTTCGGCGGTCCCGGGGTCGCTGAAGCCCACGTAGCGGGCCGCGAACAGCGCCCTGACGGCGTCCAGGTCCACCCGGCGGTCCCCGGGGACGACCGCGAGGACGTGGCGTGTGGTGCGGCGGTCCACCTTGACCCGCAGCACGATGCACTTTGCGGCCTCGCCGGCCGGATGCCCGCGCAACGCGCAGACGGCTTCGGTGGCGCCTTCGGGATCGTGGTCGATGAGCCGGTATTCGACGCCGGCCGAGTCGAGCAGGGAGATCAGGTGGCCGTAGGTGTCGTGCCGGCCGGTGTCGTGCGGGCCGGGGTCGCGGTGGGTGCCGTCGGGCATGCGGAGTCCTTGTCGGGGGAGTGGGACGGGGGAGACAGGGGGTCCGGTGTGCTTCGGTGTGCCCGTTCCACCGCCTGCCCCCAGTACGTACCGGCCACCATCAGGGTCGCCCCGAGGCCGGTGAGGGGCGTGAGGTGTTCGCCTCCGAG
Organism: Streptomyces africanus; assembly: GCF_030816955.1. Taxonomy (NCBI): domain Bacteria; kingdom Bacillati; phylum Actinomycetota; class Actinomycetes; order Kitasatosporales; family Streptomycetaceae; genus Streptomyces; species Streptomyces africanus. The sequence continues at coordinate 7,024,041 of NZ_JAUSYP010000001.1, forward strand.
GGCGATGCCCACCGCGACGGCCCAGACCGGCTCGGTGCCCAGCAGCAGGCTGGCCCGGCTGGCGGAGGTGCGCTGCACGGCCCAGGTCTGGGCCAGGAAGGCGAACACACTGCAGAACAGGGCGAGATAGACCAGCTGGGCCCAGGTCGCCGGGTCCGTGCGGACCAGCGTCGGCAGGTCGTGGGCGGCGACCGGCAGGAACAGGGCCGTGCCGACGAGGGTCTGCACCGTCGTCAGATGCAATGGCCGTACGGCCCGCCCGGTCGTGAAGCGGCCGACCAGCGCGACATGCACGGCCCGGATCAGCGCGGCGCCGAGCATCAGCAGATCGCCGAGGCGTGGCGCGTGGAAGCCGTTGCCGGACATCAGCAGCCCGACGGCCAGGACACACACGCCGGTCGCGGCGAAGAAGGAGACGGGCAGCGCGCCGCGGTGGCCGCCGCGGTCGAGGAACGGGGTGAGGACGATGGTCAGACTGATGATGAGCCCGGCGTTGGCGGCGCTGGTGTGCGCGACGCCGTACGTCTCCACGACAAGGACCGCGGCCTGGGTCAGCCCCAGAGGCACCCCGGCCCGCAGCTCGTCCCGCGTCCACCGGCGCGACCCGCGTCCACGGGTGGCGACGACGCCGAGGCAGGCGAGCGCGGAGAGGGCGTAGCGGGCGAACAGCACCAGCAGGACGGGGAGCGCGGCAGTGGCTGTCTGGGCGGACAGGTAACTGGAACCCCAGACGAGCGCGACAAGGAGGAGTACCGCATCGGTACGGCGGACGTCGGACACCCGCCTACGGTGCACCGGAGCCATCGTGAAGCCCAGTACCAGTCTCTAAAACGATCATTTAGCAGCCCTACATCGTCCCTACACTGAGGCGATGGACGAACGTCAGCTGCGGATCCTGCGGGAACTCGGCGAACTGGGCAGCGTCACGGCGGTCGCCGAGGCGCTGCTGGTGACGCCGTCGGCGATCTCCCAGCAACTGCGGCTGCTTCAGCGCGCGATCCCCGTGCCGCTCACCGAGCGCCAGGGGCGACGGCTGGTGCTCACCGACGCCGGGCAGGCGCTGGCGGGCGCGGCCGTGGAGGTGGAGACGGCGCTGGCACGCGCACGGCACACCGTCGAGGAGTTCGTCGGACGGCCTGACGGCGAGGTGTCGGTGGCGGCGTTCCACAGCGCGGGCGCCGCGTTCTTCCCGCCGCTGCTGCGCGCGCTGGCCGGTCCGGGCAAGCCTGTGCCGAGGCTGGCCGACGAGGACGTGCCGCAGGAGGACTTCCCCCGGCTCACCCGGGAGTACGACGTCGTCCTGGCTCACCGACTGGACCACGCCCCGCCCTGGCCGGACACGGTGGCCACGACGACGCTGCTGCGCGAGCCGCTGGACGTGGCCATGCCCGCCGGCCACCCCTTGGCCGCCAAGCGCCGCGTCACCCCGCGCGACGTGGCCGACGAGCCGTGGATCACCGTGCACGAAGGGTTCCCGGTCCTGGCGACCATCGAGGCCATCGCCGCCGCGGCGGGTCGCAGGCTCGATCTCGCCCATCGCATCAACGAGTTCTCGGTGGTCGCCGAGGCCGTGGCCGCCGGGGGCGGTCTCGCCCTGATGCCGCGCTGGACCATGCGCCCGCATCCGGCGCTCGTGCTCCGCCCGCTCAGCGGAGTGCGGGCGCGACGCCACATCGACGCCCTGTACCGCCCCGAGCGCACGGCCCGCACAGCGGTCCGCACGGTCCTCACGGAGCTACGCCGGGCCGCCCGAAGTGTCCAGGGCAGAGAACCGTAGGTTCAGAACGGATACCACCGCACCGTCTCGTCCCCCTCCCGCAGCGAAGCCACCCGCCGCCGGAACTCCGCCAGCGCCTTCGGATTGCTCGGCGCATGCTGCGCCACCCACGCACAACTGGCCGTCTCCCGGGCGCCACGCAGCACCGAGCACCCCTCCCACTCCCGCACGTCCCAGCCGTACGTTTCGGTGAAGGAGCCGTACGCCTCGTCCGGGAGCCCGTAGCGGTCGTGGGAGAGGGCCATCACCACCAAGTCGTGCTCGCGCAGGTCGGACGAGACCGTCTCCAGATCGACCAGAACCGGACCCTCCGGCCCCACATGGACATTGCGCGGCAGCGCGTCCCCATGGATCGGCCCCGGCGGCAGATGCGGCGTCAGCGCCGCCGCCTCCGCCGCGAACCCGTCCCGCCGCGCCCGCAGATACGCCGCGTCCGCCGGATCGATCGCGTCCCCGGCGAGCCGCAGCCAGCGCTCCACACCGCCCAGCAGATCGCGGGTCGGCAGATCGAAGGAAGGAGGGGGCGTGGCGTGCACCACCCGTAGCAGTTCGGCCAAATCCCGTGGCTCGGCGGACCGTACGGCGTCCGGCAGCCGGTGCCACACCGTCACCGGATGCCCTTCGACCAGCAGGGGCTCGGGCTCGGCCGCCCGTACCGCGGGGACACCCGTCTCGGCGAGCCACAGCGCGATGTCCAGTTCGCGCCGCGCCCGGTCGAGGAGTTCGGCGTCGCGGCCCACCTTGACGACCAGGTCACCGGCGGCGAACACCGCGTTCTCGCCCAGCGCGAGCAGCCGTGCCTCGCGGGCCGCACCGGGCAGCACCCCCGCCCGCGCCAGTACGCCCCGAGCCCGTGCCTCGTCCATCGTCCGCCTCCGTCGTCATGTTCGCCGCCGTCGTCCACGTCTTGCGCCGTCGGGTTCCGGCCATCCGCCGGTCAGTGTCGCATCGGCACAGGTCGGGCGGCGTGCGCGGTGCCTTGACGAGGCAGAACGCCTTCACGAACATGACCTGGCCGCCCGAGCCGTCAAAGGGGCTGATTCCGTGACAGTGGTGACCGAGGCTTCGCCCCCTTCGCCACCGAGGAGGCAGGCCGGCCGCAGACCCGGCGGGGGCCAACCCCGGCGGGCCGTCGACCACGGCGCCTGGGTCCTGGTGCTGCCCGCCCTGCTGCCCATCCTGATCCTCAGCGTCGGGCCGCTGCTGTACGGGATCCTGCTGGCGTTCACCGACGCCCAGTCGGGCCGCACCGAGCCGACCCAGTGGATCGGCGCCCTCAACTTCCGGGACCTGCTGCACGACACGCTGTTCTGGGAGTCGTTCCGGATCGGGCTGGTGTGGGCGGTCGGGGTGACCGTGCCGCAGTTCCTGCTCGCGCTGGGCCTCGCCCTGCTGCTCAACCAGGACCTGCGGCTGCGCTGGCTGGCCCGCGCCCTGGCGATCATCCCCTGGGCCATGCCCGAGGTCGTCGTCGGCATCATGTGGCGGCTCGTCTACAACCCGGACGCCGGCATCCTCAACGAGACCCTGCGCGACCTCGGCCTGGGCGGCGGCCGCGACTGGCTGAGCGGGCTCGCCACCGCGCTGCCCGCCGTGATCGTCGTCGGCGTGTGGGCGGGCATGCCGCAGACGACCGTGGCGCTGCTCGCCGGGCTGCAGAACACCCCACGCGAACTCCATGAGGCCGCGGCCGTCGACGGCGCGGGCGCCTGGCGCCGCTTTTGCACGGTCACCTGGCCCGCCCTCAGGCCCATCGCCCTCGCCATCACCGCGCTCAACCTGATCTGGAACTTCAACTCCTTCGCCCTGGTCTACGTCCTCACCAGCGGCGGCCCGGGCGGCCGGACCCGCCTGCCCATGCTCTTCGCGTACGAAGAGGCCTTCCGCTACGGGCAGTTCGGCTACGCGGCGGCGATGGGCTGCGTGATGGTGGCCGTGATCTCGATCGCCCTGGCCGTCTTCCTCGCCGGCCGTCTCAGGGGAGGTGACGACACGTGAGGGCCGGCACCCCGGCCCGCGTCGGCCAGTACACCGCGCTGCTCGGCTATCTGGTCTTCCTGGCCTTCCCGTTCCTCTGGCTGGTCTCCACCGCGTTCAAGCCGCCGCGCGAGCTGGGCAGCCTGCACCCGACGTGGATCCCCGAGAACCCCACCCTCGCCAACTTCCGGCAGGCCTTCGACGAACAGCCGCTGCTGCACGCCGCCCTCAACTCCCTGCTCGCCGCACTGGCAGCGGCGGTCGTCGCCGTGCTGATCGCGACGCCGATGGCCTATGTCGTCGCCCGGCGCCGCACCCGGCTCGCCAAGGCGGTGACGGGCTGGGTGGTGGTCAGCCAGGCGTTCCCGTTCGTGCTGCTGATCATCCCGCTGTTCCTCGTGCTGAAGAACCTGAGAATGATCAACTCCGTGCCGGGGCTGGTGCTGGTGTACGTGGTGTGGGCGCTGCCGTTCGCGCTGTGGATGCTCGCCGGGTACGTACGGGCCGTACCGCCCGAGCTGGAGGAGGCCGCGGCGGTCGACGGGGCGGGCCGGGTGCGGACGCTGGTGTCGGTGACGGCGCCGCTGCTCGCGCCGGGCATCGTGGCGACCGCGCTGTTCGCGTTCATCACCGCGTGGAACGAGTTCTTCTTCGCGCTCGTGCTGCTCAAGACGCCGGAGAAACAGACCCTCCCGGTGGTGCTCACCCATTTCATCGGCGCCGAGGGCGTCGCCGACCTGGGCCCGCTCGCGGCGGCGGCGTTCCTCGCGACGCTGCCCTCGCTGGTCGTCTTCGCGATCATCCAGCGGCGCATCACGGGCGGCATGCTCACCGGGGCGGTGAAGAGCTGATGCGCACACGCCTGCTGGCCCTGGTCCTCCTGCTGCTCCTCGCCGGCTGCTCCTCCGGCGGCACCCGCGACGACGGGCGGATCACCCTGCGCTTCCAGTCCCTGGCCTGGCAGGAGGAGTCGGTCGAGGCCAACAAGGAACTGGTGAAGGAGTGGAACGCCGCTCACCCGGGCGTCCGGGTCGAGTACGTCCAGGGCACCTGGGACAGCGTCCACGACCAGCTCCTCACGGCCTTCGAGGGCGGCGAGGCACCCGACATCATCCACGACGCCTCCGACGACCTCGCCGACTTCGCCTACGGCGGCTACCTCGCCGACCTCACCGATCTGCTGCCCGCCCGGCTGAAGTCGGACATTCCCCAGCGCAGTTGGGAGACCACCACCTTCGGCGACGGCGTCTACGGCGTGCCGTTCCTCCAGGAGCCGCGTGTGCTGATCGCCAACGCGAGCTGGCTCAAGCGCTCCGGGGTGCGGATCCCGACCCCTGAGAAGCCGTGGAGCTGGGCCGAGTTCCGCCGCATCACCGAACAGCTCAGCGGCCGGGGGAAGTACGGCGTCGCCTGGCCCCTGAAGGAGCCGGTCTCCGCCACGCTCAACCTCTCCCTGTCGACGGGCGGACGGCTCTTCCACCGCGGGGCCGACGGCAAGGTGACGGTCCGGTTCGAGGCGGCCGACCAGGTGGTGCCCCGCACCATCCGCGCCCAGGCCGGCACCGACCGCAGTGCCTCACCCACGACCCTGGGCAGCGGCGGCTCCGACACCCTGCCCGGCTTCTTCGGCGGCAGATACGCGATGGTCCCGCTCGGCTTCTCCTACCGCCAGCAGATCGTGCAGCAGGCCCCGAAGGGCTTCGCCTGGCAGGTGCTGCCCGCCCCGGCCGGCGCCGGGGGACTCACCCAGGGCGTCAGCCCGCAGACGCTGTCCGTCGCCCAGGACTCCCCGCACAAGAAGGAGGCCGCCGCCTTCATCGACTTCCTGCTGAGACCGGAGAACATGGTCCGCCTCGCCCTCGGCGACTGGATGCTGCCGACCGGCAGCCGGGCGCTGAACGACCCGGCCCTGCGCACACCCGAGCACGGCTGGGCGACGGGCACCGCGCTCGCCGCCCATCTGCGCCCGGCGCCCGCACAGACCGTACGGGGCTACCCCGAGTGGAAGGACAAGGTGGCGACCCCGGCCCTCCAGGAGTACTACAGCGGCGCCATCGGCCTCCGTGAGCTGCGCAAACGCCTGGAGAAGGACGGCAACCCGGTGCTGGCGCGCTACCAGCGCTGAACCCGCCGGCCCGGCCCCGTCAAAATTGATTGCACGAGACGTCTCGTCTCGCATACGGTCGGGCGCATGACCAGTCGCGCTCATATCGCCATGTTCTCCATCGCCGCCCACGGCCACGTGAACCCGAGTCTGGAGGTGATCCGCGAGCTCGTGGCGCGCGGCCACCGCGTGACGTACGCGATCCCGCCGGTCTTCGCGGAGAAGGTCGCGGACACCGGTGCCGAGGTGAAGCCGTGGCACTCGACGCTGCCCTCGCCCGACGACGACCCGGAGGCCTGGGGGAGCACACTGCTGGACAACGTGGAGCCGTTCCTCGACGACGCGATCCAGGCCCTCCCGCAGCTGATCGAGGCATACGAGGGCGACGAGCCGGACCTCGTCCTGCACGACATCGCCTCCTACCCGGCCCGCGTCCTGGCCCACCGCTGGGGCGTGCCCGCGATCTCCCTGTCGCCGGCCATGGTCGCCTGGGAGGGGTACGAGGAGGAGGTCGCCGAACCCATGTGGGAGGAGCCGAAGAAGACCGAGCGCGGCCGTGCCTACTACGCCCGTTTCCACGCCTGGCTGGAGGAGAACGGGATCACCCGGCACCCCGATGCCTTCGGGGGCCGTCCCGACCGCTCGATCGTCCTGATCCCCAGGGCGCTCCAGCCGAACGCGGACCGCGTCGACGAGACCGTGTACTCCTTCGTCGGAGCCTGCCAGGGCGACCGCACCGCCGAGGGCGGCTGGCAGCGGCCCGCCGGCGCCGAGAAGGTCGCGCTCGTGTCGCTCGGGTCCGCCTTCACCAAGCAGCCCGGCTTCTACCGGGAGTGCGTCAAGGCGTTCGGCGACCTGCCCGGCTGGCACCTGGTGCTCTCGGTCGGCAAGCACATCGACCCGGCCGGGCTCGGGGAGATCCCGGCGAACGTCGAGGTGCGCTCCTGGGTGCCGCAGCTGGCGATCCTCAAGCAGGCCGACCTGTTCGTCACGCACGCCGGGGCGGGCGGCAGCCAGGAGGGCCTGGCCACGGCCACGCCGATGATCGCCGTACCGCAGGCCGCGGACCAGTTCGGTAACGCGCAGGTGCTCCAGGGCCTCGGTGTCGCGCGCTGCCTCCCGACTCAGGAGGCGACCGGTGAGGCGCTGCGCGAGGCGGCTCTCGCCCTCGTCGACGACCCGGAGGTCGCCCGCCGCCTGAAGGAGATCCAGGCGGAGACGGCCCGGGAGGGCGGCACGCGGCGCGCGGCCGACCTCATCGAGGCCGAACTGCCCGCGCGCCGGCGGTAGTCGGGGCGGCCGTCGCCCGCCGGTCCGTCACACGGTGACGGCCTGGCGGGTGAGGGTCATGCGGGCGTGGTCGAGAGCGGCGTCCATGCGCGCCGCCTGCCCCTTGGTGAACATGAACATCGCGGCGTCGTCCGTGTAGTCCATGTAGTTCATGAACATGTCGCCGTTCGGTCCGTTGCCGCACGACACCTGGGGAAAGCCGGGTGTACCCATGTTGGGCCCGCCCTGGTTGGGGGTGTCCGCCACGAAGTCGCTGCCGCTGCAGCCCTCGTCGTCGTCGCCCCAGATGTGCCGCAGGTTCAGCCAGTGCCCGATCTCGTGCACGGCTGTGCGGCCGCCGTCGAAGGGCGCGGTGGCGGTACCGGTGGTCCCGAAGCCGGTGTGCGTGACGACCACTCCGTCCGTGGAGGCGGCACCGCCCGGGAACTGGGCGTAGCCCAGCAGCCCGCGGCGCAACTGGCAGACCCACAGGTTCAGGTAGACGTCCGCCGGCCAGGCGTCGTGGCCGCCGCTCAGGCTGAACTTGACCAGGTCGTCCGTGTCCCAGTCGGGAGTCGACGTCCGGGTCCGCGTGATGCCGTCCGTGGGGCGGCCCAGCGGGTCGGTCCGGGCGAGGTGGAACTGGACGCGCGCGTCGGCCACGAGGTCCTTCCAGACCTCGGGGACCTTGTCGACGTCCGGGTTGCTCGCGCGGAAGTCCTGGTTGAGCACCGCGATCTGACTGTGGATCTGGTCGTCGCCGATGTCCTGCTCGGGGGTGCTGTGCACGACGTGCACGACGACGGGGATGTCGACGAGGCTCTGCCGCGCGGTGCCCGCCTCCAACTGCTCGTAGGCGAACGCGGCGTTCTCGATCTGGGACCGGTTCCCGGCGTACTCGGGATTCTGGCTGAGGAGTCTGCGGTGCACCTCCATGGCGCCGCACCAGCGGCTGTAGTCGGCGGAGGTGACGCGATGGTAGGACTGCGCATCGGACATGTCTGTCCCTCGGGGGAGCTGGGGGGTGCGCCGCGCACGCGGCTGCGGAAGTGCGCGTGTGACACGCGCTGCGGAGGCGGGCGACGCCGAGTGGAGCGGCCGGTTGCCCGTTCCCTCCGGACCCATACACTGATAATCCTAGGCACTCAGATGGAAGACCGGCAATTTGGACTATCTGGGCGAATGAGGTGGCCGGGTCATGCATGAGCCCCCATCGGGCCTGTTCCGCTCGTGGGTCCATTCCTACGAGGAGGACCACGAGGACGTGCGGGTGTACCGGCCGGACGACCACCCCTTCCCGCCGGCGCGCGGGCGGCGTGGCATGGAGTTCGCGCCCGACGGCACCTTCACCGACCATCCGCTGGGTCGCGGTGACGCTCCCGGCGCCGTGCCCGGCCGCTGGCGGCTCGTGTCGGACCGTCACCTCGCGCTCACTTTCGGGGGTGCTCGCCCGGACCGGGAGCTGGAGATCGTGCGCTGCGACGAGGACGTGCTGCACGTGCGGCGGCTCACCGGCTGACAGGGCCCGCCGGTTCCCCCGGAGCCGACGGGCCCCACAGCGGCGGGGGAGCGGGGGGATCAGGCCCTGACGGGCTCGCCCTCGTCGTCCCGCGCCGCCGGTCCCGCGACCGCCTGCGGCGTCTCGTCGTGCGTGAGGTCGGGCAGCCGGTGCAGCCACGTGGGCAGGTACCAGTTGCGCTCCCCGAGCAGCGCCATCACCGCCGGCAGCAGCACGCCCCGGATGATCGTCGCGTCGATGAGCACGGCGGCCGCGAGGCCGACGCCCATCTGCTTCATGGACTGCATGGACAGCGTCCCGAAGATCGCGAACACGGCGACCATGATGACCGCGGCACTGGTGACGACCCCGGCCGTGGTGACCACGCCGTGCCGGATCGCGTCCTTCGTCGCCAGACCCCGCAGCCGCGCCTCGCGGATGCGGGAGACCACGAACACGTGGTAGTCCATCGACAGGCCGAACAGGATCACGAAGAGGAACAGCGGCAGCCAGGTGACGATCGCGCCGACGCCCTCCGCCCCCACCAGCGAGGCGCCCCAGCCGTGCTGGAAGACCGCGACGAGGATGCCGTAGGCCGCGCTCACCGACAGCAGGTTCAGCACGATCGACGTGATCGCGACGGTCAGCGAGCGGAACGACAGGAGCATCAGCGCGAAGGCGAAGACCACGACGAACGCGAAGACCGGGACGACGGCTCCCGCCAACTGGTCGTTGAAGTCCTTCGAGCCCGCGACCTGTCCGGTGATCGGGGCCTCGACGCCGTCGACCTCGCCGAGCGTGGCGGGCCGCACGTCGTCGCGCAGCTTGTCCAGGCTCGCGCCCGCCTGGTCGAGGTCGGAGCCGCCGACCAGCGGGACGGACACGACGGCGAGGTTCTGCGCGTCGTGCAGCTCGATCTCCACCGGGCCGCGCGAGGCCCCCGAACTGACCGCCCGCTCACGGAAGTCGGCCAGCGCCGACCGCACCTCGGGCGCGTTGATGTCGTCCGCCTTCACGATCACCTGGGCCGGGTCCGAGCCGCCCGGGAAGGCCTCGTTGAGCCGGTTGTACGTCTGCACGATCGGCAGCGAGTCGCCGAACTCCTGGTCCAGCGTGAGGTTCTGGGTCTTCATGCCGACCGCGGGAGCGGCGATGGCGAGCAGGGCACCGGTCGCCACGGCGACGGACACGACCGGCTTGGCGAGCACCCGCCGCAGGACGGCCGTCCAGAACCGGCTCTCCCCGTTGCCGCCCTGCTTGCGGCGCAGGAACGGGATACGGCCCTTCTCCACGCGCTCGCCCAGCAGCGACAGCAGCGCGGGAAGTACGGTCACGGACCCCACCATGGCCACGGCCACCACGATCAGCGAGGCCAGACCCATCGCCTCGAACTCGGCGAGCCCGGTGAACAGCATGCCCGCCATGGCCACGCACACCGTGACACCGGAGACCACGATCGCGCGGCCACTGGTCGCGGCGGCGATCCGCAGCGCGGTCTGCGCGTCCCGGCCCGCGGCGCGCTCCTCCCGCTCACGACGCAGATAGAACAGGCAGTAGTCCACACCGACGGCCAGACCGACGAGCAGCATCACGGAGTTCGCGGCGTCCGTCATCGGCACCGCGTGGCTGATCACCCCCATCAGGCCCATCGTCGCCATGATCGCGGTGAGCGCCAGCGCCACCGGCAGCAGCGCCGCCACCAGCGCGCCGAAGGCGATGAGCAGAATGCCGAAGGCCACCGGCACCGCGGAGTACTCGGCCTTCTTGAAGTCGTCCCCGAACGCGTCGTCGAACGTCTTCATCATGCTGGCGCCGCCGATCTCCTCGATCCGCAGCGACCCGTGGTCCTTCTGGACGCCCGCCACGGCCTTCAGTACCGGCTCGACTCGCTCACCGGCGGTGTCCGGCTCGCCGCGCATGTCGAACTGCACGAGCGCGCTGCGCCCGTCCTTCGAGATCGTCTTCGTGGTGTACGGCGAGGTCACGTGGGTGACGCGGCCGGTTCCCTCGACGGCCCGGACCACGGCCGTGACGGCGTCCCGGAACTCGGCGTCCGTGGCCTTCAGACCGGAGCCCCTGGCCTGGATCAGCACGGTCTCGCCGGCCGGTTCGTCGATGCCGGCGTCCTCGATGATCTTCGCGGCGGTGTGTGTCTCCCCCTTCAGCTGGTCGCTGTCCTTGACGTCGACCCGGCCCGCCGCCGAACCGAGCCCCGTCGCCAGGACGACGAACAGCACCCAGATCCCGACGGCAGCCCATCGGTGCCGGGCGCTCCAGCCGCCGGCCCGGGCGGCCAGGCCCCGCACCCGTGTTTCTCCGCTCCCCATGACGGGCTCGCCCCCTCGTGATGCGGGCGCGGCCCCCTGCCGCCCCCTTACGTTTTGAAGGTATGAGTCGGTTAAAGCCCGCACGTCGTGCTGCCCGGTGACGTAGACGGGCCGGACGTCATCCCCATGGCCCGAGCTCCCTCCCCACTGGGGAGGACCGGAAAGGACCGCGGTCCCTTACACCTATCGGTCTCCTCGGGTGTGTGGATCCTGAGCAGAAGGTTGTGCCCCGCGATGACCGGTGAGTAATTTACGGGGCTCGGGCAGTCGCCCGCCGGCCGTCGTGCCCACCCCCACGGGGCACGACGGCCGTCTTAGGGTGAGCGGATGACGACGACGTACGCGGCACTGTTGCGCGGAATCAACGTGGGCGGCAGCAAGAAGGTCCCGATGGCGGACCTGCGCACCCTCTTGACAGGCCTCGGCTACGAGGACGTACGGACCTACCTCCAGAGCGGCCAGGCCGTGTTCGCCTCCGGCCACGGCGACGAGGAGTCGCTGGCCGCCGAGATCACGCACGCCATCCGGAAGCACTTCGGTTTCGGCGTCGACGTGATCGTGCGCGACCACGCCTATCTGAAGGCGATCGCCGACGCCTGCCCGTTCCCGGCCGCCGACCTGGAGCCCAAGCAGCTCCACGTCACGTACTTCTCCGCCCCCGTGACCCCCGAGCGCTTCGCGGAGATCGACCAGTCCGCCTACCTCCCCGAGGAGTTCCGCCTCGGCGACCGCGCCCTGTACCTGTACGCCCCGAACGGCCTGGGCCGCTCCAAGCTGGCCGAACACCTCTCGAAGCCGCGCGTCAACAAGGGGATCGTCGCCACGACCCGCAACTGGAACACCGTCGTCAAGCTCGTGGAGCTGACGGGTACCTGAGCCCGGCCCCCTGCCCCGGTGACAAGGCCGACGGCACCGCACGTTTGGCCGAATCGCCCCCGCACGGGCCGGGGCCTTGGCACGGTAGGACCATGACGAGCACCGACGATCAAGCGACCCCATCCGGCCGTACGACGGCCGTCCAGGCCATGCGCGGCGCGGCGGCCCAGCTCGCCGAACTGCTCGGCACGACCCCCGACTCCGTCACCGCCGTCCGCCCGACGCCCGACGGCTGGACGGCCGACGTGGAGGTCGCGGAGCTGGAGCGGGTCCCCGACACCATGACCATCATGGCGACCTACCGGGTCACCCTCGATCCGGAGGGCCGGCTCCTGGGCTACGAGCGGATCCGCCGGTACGCCCGCGGCCAGCTCGACCGGGGCCGCTAGGGGGTGTTTCGGCCTCCCGCCGCTGAGACCCGTTTCGGTGTGTGCGTGAACACGCCCGCCGCCACCCCCGTACCTACGGGCGGCACGAGAACGAGTCTCGCGAGAGGAATCGCACCGTGACCGTCATGACGCAGACCGGCGGGACGCAACCCGCCGCCACCTCCAGCGGGTCGGGGACCGGTGGCCTCTTCGACATCCTCGAACTGATCCTGGACCGCGGGCTCGTGATCGACGTGTTCGTCCGTGTCTCCCTGGTCGGCATCGAGATCCTCAAGATCGACGTACGGATCGTCATCGCCAGCGTCGACACCTATCTCCGGTTCGCCGAGGCCTGCAACCGCCTCGACCTGGAGTCCGGCCGCAAGGCCCCCGACAAGCTCACCGACATCGTCGGCAACCTCGTCGAGAGCGGCGCCCGGGGCAAGACCGGCGGCGCGATCGGCGGCGCCATCGACGCGATCGGCGACATCTTCGACCGCGACGACAAGGACCGCCAGGAGGACGAGCGGTGAGCGGCGTCTACGTCTACGCCGTCACTCGCTCCGACCACCCCCTGCGGCTCGACGGCCTGCGCACCGTCGGCGGCACCGAAAGCCCCCCGCGCGTGGTCGTCCACGGCCCGCTCGCCGCCGTGGTCAGCGCCGCGCCCCCCGACCTGCGGCCCAAACGGCGCGACCTCGCCGCCCACCAGGCACTCCAGGAACGGCTCATGGCCGACGGCTCGGTCCTGCCCATGCGGTTCGGCCTGCTCGCCCCCGACGACACCGCCGTCCGGACGGCCCTGGAACAGCAGGGCCAGGACTACGCCCGAAGGCTCGGCGAACTGCACGGCACCGCCGAGTTCAACCTCAAGGCCGCCCACGACCAGGAAGACCTGCTGCGCGAGGTGCTCGACGGGTCGGAGGAGGCCCGCCGGCTCAACCAGTGCACCCGCGACGGCACCGGCAGCTACGAGGACCGCCTCGCCCTCGGCGAACTCGTCGCCCGACAGGTCGACGCCCGGCAGCGGCGGCAGGCCGAGGAGATCGTCGGACGGCTGTCCTCACTCGCCAGGTCCAGCGTCGTGGCGGACCCGGCCAAGGACGACTTCCTCAACGTGTCGTTCCTCGTCGAACACGCCCGCGCCGAGGAGTTCACCACGGCCGGCCGCCGCCTGGCCCAGGACTACGGCGCCGCCTACGACTTCCGGCTGCGCGGCCCGCTGCCCCCGTACAGTTTCGCCGCCTGACATGGGCCTGCTCACCGGCATCCTCACCCTCCCGCTCGCGCCCGTGCGCACCACCCTCTGGGCCGCCGAGCAGCTGCAGGCCGCCGCCGAGGCGCAGTACTACGACCCGGCCCCCGTCCGGCAGGCCCTCGTCGACCTGGAACGGGCCCTGCTGGAGGGACGCCTCGACGAGGACGAGTACGACCGCCGCGAGGACGAACTGCTGGACCGACTCGACGAGATCGACGCCCGGAGACGAGCCCTGCGACCATGACCCATCCGGCAACAGGCGGACTCACCGGGCCGCCCCGCCTTCCCTCCCCCTACGACCACGGCCCCGGTGCCCAGAGCGCCAACCTCGCCGACATCCTCGAACGCGTCCTCGACAAGGGCGTGGTCATCGCCGGCGACATCCGGATCAACCTGCTCGACATCGAACTGCTCACCATCAAGCTGCGCCTGCTCGTCGCTTCCGTCGACAAGGCGAAGGAGATGGGCATCGACTGGTGGGAACACGATCCCTCCCTCTCCTCCCGCGCCGCTCGCCCCGAGCGGTCCCTGGCCGACGAGAACGAACGGCTGCGCGCAGAGATCGCCGCCCTCAAGGCGGCCGACAGGAGGCCGGAGCCATGACCGACCCGACCGACCCGGACGTCGTCTACGTCTACGCGGTCCTGCGCCGCACCCCCGGGGCCGCCGCGGCGGTGGCGCACGTGCGCGGTGTCGCCGGCGACCCGATCCACCTGGTGGAGCCCGCCGACCCCACGTCCCGGCTGGCCTTCGCGGTCGGCCACGTCCCGGCCGCCGACTACGCCGACGGACCCCTCAAGGCCCACCTCGACGACCTGGACTGGATGGAGTCCACGGTCCGCTCCCACCACGCCGTGGTCGCCGCGCTCGTCGCGAGCGGCGCCGCCGTCCTGCCCCTGAGCCTGGCCACCGTCTACCCCGACGAGGACCGAGCCCGGCACGCCCTCGACACCCGCCGCGCGTACTTCCTGTCCCTCCTGGACCGCCTCACGGGCCACGTCGAACTCGGCGTCAAGATCTACGCCACCCCCGACATCACACCACCCGGGCCGGACACCGACGCCGGACGGGAAACGCCCACCGGCCTCGGCGTCGGCCGCGCCTACCTGTCGATCCGCCGCCGCAGACAGCGCAGAAACGAGGAAGCCTGGCGTACGGTCGCCCAGGCCGCCGCCCACCTCACACAGACCGCCGGCGCCCTCGCCGTCGACCGCGTCGCACACACCCCGGAACGCGGAAGCCTCGCGGGCCCGGCCCCTGGCACCAACGTCGGCAACGACGCCTACCTCGTCCCCGCCGACCGCGTCGACGCCTTCCGCACCGGCGTACTGGCGGCCGCCGAGGGCATCCCCGGCCTCCGCGTCGAGGTCACCGGCCCCTGGGCCCCTTACTCCTTCGCACTCCAGCCGGAGCCGGAACCCGCCGCGTGACGGGCCGTCGGGGCCCTTGCCCTGATGGCCGGTTCCGCTTCAGGCGCTCACAGCCGTCAACGCCGGTACCCCAGCCGCGTCGTACCGCTCCAGCACGACCCGCGCCACCTCCGGCGCCGGACCCAGCACATCGGCCAGGACGTCCGCCTCAGCCGCGCCCCGCGCGATGCGGTCCGGGAGGAAGCCGGGGGCGAGGACGTAGGGGGCGACCGCCACCCGGGCGCAGCCGAGGGCCCGGAGTTCCCGGACGGCGTCCTGGGTGCGGGGGAGAGATGCGGAGGCGAACGCAGGCCGCACGGCGCACCAACCGGTGTGCCGCCACTCCCGCGCGATTTCTGCGATCACTGCGATCGCCTCCGGGTCGGTGGACCCCGCCGAGGCCAGCACGACCCCGGTCGAGGACTTGTCGGCGGGGGACAGGCCCGCCTCGTACAGGCGCCGCTCGAGGGCGGACAGCAACAGCGGCGACGGGCCCAGGACCTCCGCCTGGCGGATCCGCAGCTGCGGGGGAGCGTCCCCGAGGACCGCCGGGATGTCCGCCTTCGCGTGGAACGCCCGGGTCAGCAGGAGGGGGAGGGCCACGACCTCACGGACGCCCTGCACCGCCAGGGACTCCAGCACCCCCTGCACCGAGGGCACGTTGAAGTCCAGGAAGCCCGTCTCCACGCGTACGTCGGGGCGCAGGGAGCGGACCCGGCGCACCAGGGCGTGCACCGTCGCGGCGTGCCGCGGGTCGCGGCTGCCGTGGGCGATGACGAGGAGAACGGGCTTGTTGATCACGGGGTCACTTCACCAGCAGGCCGCGGCTGCGCAGCACCCACCGCTCCAGCGGGCTGAAGATCAGCAGGTCGATCGCGATACCGACGATGAGGATGAGGAGGATGGCTTCGAAGACCATGGCCATGTCGCTGGCGTTGCGGCCGTTCTCCAGGAGTTGTCCGAGGCCGACGCCGAGGTCGGGGAAGGACGCGATGATCTCGGCGGCCATCAGGGAGCGCCAGGAGAAGGCCCAGCCCTGCTTCAGGCCCGCCACATAGCCGGGCAGCGCGGCCGGGAGCACGATGTGCCAGGTGCCCTTGAGGCCGGTCGCGCCGAGCGTGCGGCCCGCGCGCAGGAACAGCGGGGGCACCTGGTCGACGCCCGAGACGAGGCCGTTGGCGATCGACGGGACCGCGCCGAGCAGGATCACCGCGTACATCATGGAGTTGTTCAGGCCCAGCCAGATCACGGCCGGCGGCACCCAGGCGACCGAGGGCAGGGACTGCAGGCCGGACAGGATCGGGCCGATGGCCGCGCGGATGAACTTCACGCGGGCCACCAGCAGACCCAGCGGGGTGCCGATGACCAGGGCGAAGCAGAAGCCGAGCAAGCCCCGGGAGATGCTGGTCCAGATGTAGCCGAGCAGTTCGCCCTGGAGCCACGCCTGGTGGACGACGTCCCACACCGCCGACGGCGCGGGCAGCTTGGTCGGGTCGTCGACGACCTTGAAGGAGATCAGGGCCTGCCAGACCGCCAGGACGAGGGCGACGGCGAGGACGGGCGGCAGGATCTTCTCGGTGAAGGTCTGCCGGAACGGCTTGCGGCTGGTCTGCCGCGTCTCCAGCGCGTCGAGGCCCGCCTCCAGCCCGGCGAGGTCGTTGCCGTCCTTGTCGACGGTCGTCGTCGAGTCAGTGCTGGCCATGACGGCGGATCTCCCCACGCAGTTCTTCGGTGATCTCGACGGACAGCTCCGCCACGGCGGTGTCCTCGATGCGGCGCGGCTGCGGGATGTCCACCGTCCACTCGCGGGCGATCCGGCCCGGACGGGAGGACAGCAGCACCACACGCTGGGCGAGGCGGACCGCCTCGCGCACGTTGTGCGTGACGAACAGGACGGACACCTGCGTCTCACGCCAGATACGGGTCAGCTCGTGGTGCAGCACGTCCCGCGTGATCGCGTCCAGCGCCGCGAACGGCTCGTCCATCAGCAGGAGCTTGCTCTCCTGGGCCAGCGCCCGGGCCAGGGCGACCCGCTGGCGCATACCGCCCGACAACTCGTGCACCCGCTTGCCGTACGCGCCGTTGAGCCGGACGAGTTCGAGCAGCCGCTCCGCCCGCTCGCGGCGCTCCGCCTTCGGCACCCCGCTGAGCTTCAGGGCCAGTTCGATGTTCTTGCCCGCGGTGAGCCAGGGGAACAGGGCGTGTTCCTGGAACATCAGGGCCGGGCGCCCGTCCGTGGTGATCTCGCCGGCGGAGGGCCGGTCCAGGCCCGCCACCAGGTTGAGCAGGGTGGATTTGCCGCAGCCCGAGGCCCCCAGGAGGGTGACGAACTCGCCGGGCGCGACATCGAGGGTGATGTCGTCCAGGACGAGCTGCTGCCCGGCGGGGCCCGCGAACGACTTCGAGACGTGCTCGATCCGGGCGGCGTGGGTGGCCGCCTCTGTGCCGTCGGCGGCCTTGGCGAGGGTCGTGGCCATGGTCGTCACCTCCTGGGACTCTTCGGGAACCGGGCTTACTTCGCGCCGAGACCGGCGTCGTCGACCGTGGGCTCGCCCTCGGCCTTGAGGACCTTGTTCAGCGGCGCGAGGTCGTAGATGCCCTTCAGATCGAACTTCTGCAGCAGCCCCGCCTTCACGGCGTGGTCGGCCTCGGTGTTGAGGGTGGAGGCCAGCGGGTCGTCGGTGAACCGGATCGACTTCCACGCCGGGTCCAGCACGTCGGCCGGCAGCGCCTTGCCGGAGTACGTGGCCAGCTGCTCGTTGGCGGCCGCCTTCGCCGCGTCCGGGTTGGCGTTGATCCACTTGTTGGTCTCGACCGAGCCCTTCAGCACGGCCTCGACGACCTTCGGGTGCTTCTTGAGGAACTCCTGGCGCACGATGATGTTCGTGATCACGAACTTCTTGTCCGGCCACAGCGACGCCTCGTCGAGGAGGACCTTGCCGCCCTCGGCGACCAGCTTCGACGCGGTCGGCTCCGGCACCCACGCACCGTCCACCGAGCCGGACTTGTAGGCGTCCGGGGTGACCTTGTTGTCACTGCGCACGACCGTGACGTCGCCCTTGCCGCTCTGCGGGTCGATCTTCCAGCCCTGGTCGGCGGCCCAGTTGAGGAACGCCACGTCCTGGGTGTTGCCGAGCTGCGGGGTCGCGATCCGCTTGCCCTTGACGTCCTTCAGGGACTTGATCTTGTCCGGGTTGACTACGAGCTTCACACCGCCGGACGCCGAGCCGCCGATGATCCGCAGGTTCTTGCCCTGGGACTTGACGTAGCCGTTGATGGCCGGGGAGGGGCCGATCCAGCCGATGTCGATGGAGCCGGAGTTGAGGGCCTCGATCTCGGAGGGCCCCGCGTTGAAGAGCGCGGGCTCGGCCTTGGTGGCGCCGAGCGCCTTCTGGAAGAAGCCCTTCTGCATGCCCACCAGCGCGGTGCCGTGGGTGAGGTTGCCGAAGTAGCCGATCTTGACGGTGTCGAGACCGTCGATCTTCTTCGCCCCGGCGGCGACCTTGGCGGTGCCGTCGTCCTTCGACTGGGAGCCGTAGCCGCAGGCGGCCAGCGTGAGCAGGGGCAGTGCGGCCAGTACCGCGAAGGATCGGCGCAGAGCGGATGATGCAGGCACGGGAGGGTTTCCTCTCGGAGGCCCGGCGGTCACGGTCTCTCAGGTCGTGGCCGGGAGGTCGGCAGGTTTTCGTCTACGGCGGTGGGGGGCGAGGGCGCGCAGGCAGTGCGCGTACGTCAGCGCACACATCGCGCGACTCCGCCCTGCCCGCTGCCGAGAGCACCGCTGCCGACGCGGCCGCCCTCCTTCGCGAACATGGAGTAGAAGTCGGGGGAGTTCATGTCAGAAGTCCCACCCGTCGTCATCGGACGCGTCCTTGACCGGTTCCGGGGCGGCGAAGGACTCGCCGACCATGCCCGCGGTCAGCGTCGTGCCGTCGTTGGGATCGATCAGGATGAACGAGCCGGTGCGCCGCGAGTCGGCGTAGGAGTCGACCGGCAGCGGCTCGGCGGTGCGGATCTTGACCCGGCCGATGTCGTTGGCGACGAGCTGTCCCGGGTGCGGGTGCAGGGACAGGTCGGCGAGCGTGAGGCGGGAGGGGATGTCCTTGACGATCGCCTTGACCGTGCGGGTGCCGTGCTTGAGCAGCACGCGGTGGCCGACCGTCAGGGGTGCGTCGGCGACGTGGCAGACGGTGGCCTCGATGTCCTGCGTGGTCGCGGGCGCGTCCTTGGTGGGCACGATGAGGTCGCCGCGCGAGATGTCGATGTCGTCCTCCAGCAGGAGGGTCACCGACTGCGTCGTCCAGGCCACCTCGACCGGCTCACCCAGCAGATCGATACCCGTGATCTTCGAGGTGCGGCCCGACGGCAGCACCGTCACCTCCTCCCCGACGTGGAAGGAACCGGCCGCGATCTGCCCGGCGTAGCCGCGGTAGTCGGGGTGGTCCGCGCTCTGCGGCCGGATCACGTACTGCACCGGCAGCCGGGCGTGGCAGTGGCTCAGGTCGTGCGCGACCGGGACCGTCTCCAGGTGCTCCAGCACCGTCGGCCCGCCGTACCAGTCCATGTTCGCCGAGGGGTCCACGACGTTGTCGCCGACGAGGGCGGAGATCGGGATCGCGGTGACCTCAGGCACGCCCAGCTCGGTCGCGTACGCCGTGAACTCCTCGGCGATCGCGGCGAACACCGTCTCGTCGTAGCCGACCAGGTCCATCTTGTTGACGGCGAGGACCGCGTGCGGCACCCGCAGCAGCGCGGCGATGGCGGCATGCCGGCGGGTCTGCTCCACCACGCCGTTGCGGGCGTCGACCAGGATCACCGTCAGCTCGGCGGTGGAGGCGCCGGTGACCATGTTGCGGGTGTACTGCACATGACCGGGGGTGTCGGCCAGGATGAACCGGCGCCGGGGCGTGGCGAAGTAGCGGTAGGCCACGTCGATGGTGATGCCCTGCTCCCGCTCGGCCCGCAGACCGTCGGTCAGCAGCGCCAGGTCCGGCGCCTCCTGGCCCCGGCTGGCGGAAGCGCGCTCGACGGCCTCCAGCTGGTCGGTCAGGACGGACTTGGAGTCGTGCAGGAGCCGCCCGACGAGGGTGGACTTGCCGTCGTCGACGGAACCGGCGGTGGCGAACCGCAGCAGCGTGGTCGCCGAGAGCTCCTCGGTCGTGATCGTGCTCATCTCTAGAAGTACCCCTCGCGCTTGCGGTCTTCCATCGCCGCTTCGGACATCTTGTCGTCGGCGCGGGTGGCGCCCCGCTCGGTCAGCCGGGACGCGGCGATCTCCACGATCACCTTCTCGATCGTGTCGGCGTCGGAGTCGACGGCGCCGGTGCAGGACATGTCACCGACCGTGCGGTAGCGCACCAGGCGCTTCTCCACCGTCTCGCCGTCCTTCGGCCCGCCCCACTCACCGGCCGTCAGCCACATGCCGCTGCGCCGGAACACCTCACGCTCGTGCGCGTAGTAGATCTCCGGCAGTTCGATGCCCTCACGGGCGATGTACTGCCACACGTCCAGCTCGGTCCAGTTCGACAGCGGGAACACGCGGACGTGCTCGCCGGGGGCGTGCCGGCCGTTGTAGAGGTTCCACAGCTCGGGGCGCTGGCGGCGCGGGTCCCACTGGGAGAACTCGTCCCGCAGGGAGAACACCCGCTCCTTGGCCCGGGCCTTCTCCTCGTCGCGGCGGCCGCCGCCGAAGACCGCGTCGAACTTCTCCTGCTGGATCTTCTCCGTCAGCGGCAGCGTCTGCAGCGGGTTGCGGGTGCCGTCCGGGCGCTCCTTGAGCACACCCCGGTCGATGTAGTCCTGCACCGAGGCGACATGCAGCCGCAGCCCGTGCCGGGCGACCGTGCGGTCCCGGTAGTCGAGGACCTCCGGGAAGTTGTGCCCGGTGTCCACGTGCAGCAGCGAGAACGGCACCGACGCCGGGCGGAACGCCTTCAGCGCCAGATGCAGCATGACGATCGAGTCCTTGCCGCCGGAGAAGAGAATCACCGGCCGCTCGAACTCACCCGCCACCTCACGGAAGATGTGCACCGCCTCCGACTCGAGAGCGTCGAGGTGGGAGAGCGCGTACGGGCTGTCGGTCTCCTCGGAAACCGTGGCGGCGGTCGTCATGCCAGTCCCCTTTCGCTCAGCAGGGCGTACACGGACGCCGCGGACTCCTGCACGGTCTGGTTCTGCGACTCGATGCGCAGATCGGGCGACTCGGGTGCCTCGTACGGGTCGTCGACCCCGGTGAGCCCCTTGAGCTCGCCCGCGGCCTGCTTGGCGTACAGGCCCTTCACGTCCCGCTCGCTGCACACCTCCACCGGAGTCGCCACGTGGATCTCCACGTACGCGGTGCCGTTCGTCTGGTGCCGCTTGCGCACCGCCTCGCGGCTGTCCTGGTACGGCGCGATGACCGGGACGAGGGCGAGCACGCCGTTGCGGGCGAGCAGTTCGGCGACGAAGCCGATGCGCTGCACGTTGGTGTGCCGGTCCTCGCGGCTGAAGCCGAGGCCCGCCGAGATGAACTCGCGGATCTCGTCGCCGTCGAGCACCTCGACGCGGTGGCCCTCGGCACGGAGCCGGCCGGCCAGCTCGTGGGCGATGGTGGTCTTGCCGGCACTCGGCAGACCCGTGAGCCAGACGGTGGCTCCGGTCGTCACGTCGGTCTCCTGAATCGTCTGAGGCTGAGTGTGAGTCGTCTGAGTCCGAGGCGCGGTCATCCGTGCAGCCCGCACTCGGTCTTGCTGCGGCCCGCCCAGCGGCCGGCGCGCGCGTCCTCGCCTTCCAGGACCCGGCGGGTGCAGGGGGCGCACCCGACGGAGGCGTAACCGTCCATCAGCAGCGGGTTCGTCAGGACGCCGTGCTCCGTGACGTACGCGTCCACGTCGTCCTGGGTCCAGCGGGCGATCGGGGAGATCTTGACCTTCTGGCGCTTCTCGTCCCAGCCGACGACCGGGGTGTTCGCCCGGGTCGGGGACTCGTCGCGGCGCAGACCGGTCGCCCAGGCCTGGTAGTTCTTCAGGCCTCGCTCCAAAGGCTCCACCTTGCGCATGGCGCAGCACAGGTCGGGGTTGCGGTCGTGCAGCCTGGGGCCGTACTCCGCGTCCTGCTCGGCGACCGTCTGGCGGGGCGTGAGCGTGATGACGTTGACGTCCATCACGGCGTCGACCGCGTCACGGGTGCCGATGGTCTCCTCGAAGTGGTAGCCGGTGTCGAGGAAGACGACGTCGACGCCGGGCATCGCCCGGGAGGCGAGGTGGGCGACGACCGCGTCCTCCATCGAGGAGGTCACGCAGAAGCGCTTGCCGAACGTCTCGGCCGCCCACTGGAGGATCTCCAGCGCGGAGGCGTCCTCGAGGTCGCGGCCCGCCTGCTCGGCGAGCGCCTTGAGCTCCTCTGCCGTGCGCTCTTCCTGAACCGTGGTCATATCTGTGCCCCTCCGGTGTCGGATCGCTTCAGCCCCTGGGCGAGCAGCCCGAGGAACTTCAGCTGGAATGCTCGGCTGCACGCCGCGCATTCCCACGCGCCGTGTCCGGCCTCGCTCGGACGCAGGTCCTCGTCGCCGCAGTAGGGGCAGTAGAAGGGGGCCGCTCGTTCGCTCACGACAGGGCCTCCTCGCTGGCCCGGGCCGCCCAGGCGGCGAACCGCTCGCCGTCCTCGCGCTCCGCCTCGAAGCGCTTCAGGACGCGCTCGATGTACTCGGGCAGCTCGTCGGAGGTGACCTTCAGGCCGCGCACCTTGCGACCGAACCCGGCCTCCAGGCCGAGGGCGCCGCCCAGGTGCACCTGGTAGCCCTCAACCTGCTCGCCCTGGTCGTTGACGACCAGCTGGCCCTTGAGACCGATGTCCGCCACCTGGATACGGGCGCAGGCGTTCGGGCAGCCGTTGAGGTTGATGGTGATCGGCTCGTCGAACTCCGGCAGACGGCGCTCCAGCTCGTCGATGAGCTGCGAGCCGCGCTGCTTGGTCTCGACGATGGCCAGCTTGCAGAACTCGATGCCGGTGCAGGCCATGGTGCCGCGCCGGAACGTGGACGGCCGGGCGGTCAGATCGAGCGCCTCCAGGCCCTCGACGAGCGACTCGACCTTGTCCTCCTCGACGTCGAGGACGATCATCTTCTGCTCGACGGTGGTGCGCACCCGGCCGGAGCCGTGGGCCTCCGCGAGGTCGGCGATCTTCGTGAGCGTCGCGCCGTCGACGCGTCCCACGCGCGGGGCGAAGCCGACGTAGAAGCGGCCGTCCTTCTGGCGGTGCACGCCGATGTGGTCGCGCCACTGCTGGACCGGCTGCTCGGGGGCCGGGCCGTCGACCAGCTTGCGCCGCAGGTACTCGTCCTCCAGGACCTGCCGGAACTTCTCCGCGCCCCAGTCGGCGACGAGGAACTTCAGCCGGGCGCGGTTGCGCAGCCGGCGGTAGCCGTAGTCACGGAAGATCGAGATGACGCCTTCGTAGACGTCCGGGACCTCGTCGATCGGCACCCAGGCGCCCAGCCGCACGCCCAGCTTCGGGTTGGTGGACAGGCCGCCGCCGACCCACACGTCGAAGCCCGGGCCGTGCTCGGGGTGCACGACGCCGACGAACGCGACGTCGTTGATCTCGTGCACCACGTCCAGCAGCGGGGAGCCCGAGATCGCGGTCTTGAACTTCCGCGGGAGGTTCGAGTACGCCTTGTTGTTCAGGACGCGGCGCTTCATCTCCTCCAGCGCCGGCGTGGCGTCGATGATCTCGTCCGCCGCGATACCGGCGACGGGCGAGCCGATCATCACGCGCGGGGTGTCGCCGCAGGCGGTGACCGTGGACAGGCCGACGCCCTCCAGCCGGTTCCAGATCTCGGGCACGTCCTCGATCCGGATCCAGTGGTACTGCACGTTCTGCCGGTCGGTGATGTCGGCCGTGCCGCGCGCGAACTCCTGCGAGATCTCGCCGATGACCCGCAGCTGCCGGGTGGTCAGCGCCCCGCCGTCGATGCGGACACGCAGCATGAAGTACTCGTCGTCCAGCTCCTCCGGCTCCAGCACCGCCGTCTTGCCGCCGTCGATCCCGGGACGGCGCTGGGTGTACAGGCCCCACCAGCGCATCCGGCCGCGCAGGTCGTTCGGGTCGATCGAGTCGAAGCCCCGCTTGGAGTAGATCGTCTCAATGCGTGTCCGCACATTGAGACCGTCGTCGTCCTTCTTGAACTGCTCGTTGCCGTTGAGCGGGGTGTGGTGCCCCGCGGCCCACTGACCCTCACCGCGGTGACGGCTCACCTTGCGGCGGGGAGTCGCGGCGGCAGGGTTCTGCGGGGTGGCGGCCATGGTTGATACGTCCTTCGGGACAGGCGGGAAAGCGGCTCTGACCTGCGCGTGCGGGCGCATGGGCAGAGGGCGCGTCATTGCGCGGGAATGCGACGATAAAGGGGGATGTCGGGCGGTGCGTGAGTGCTCTCAGCGCGCCGGACAGATGGCGCTGGACATGCGGCCGAGGTCGACGTGGCGTCGACTCACCAAGGCAATCCCAGTTCCAGGCATGACGGAAGCGTGTCACGGCGATCTGGACACAGTCCAGCTTCGTCCAAGATTCGGACACTCAAGTCTCGACATGTAAGACGTGCGTGTCCTTGGTCACATCGGGCCGTCCCCGGGTGTCCGACCAGGTCAGACGGGGAACGCCCCAGGCCACGGACCCGGAGCGGTGACGTCCGGTTCCTCCTCGACCTTGGTGTCGAACAGCTTGAAGCCGCGGCGCCGGTAATTGTCCATCGCGTGCTCGCCGTCCTTGCTGCACGTGTGCAGCCAGACACGCTTCGTCGGCGTCAGTCCCGCCCACCGGTCCGCGAGGTCCCAGGCCCGGGCCGTGCCGTACGACAGCAGGTGCCCGCCGATGCGCCGGCCGCGGAAAGCGGGGAGCAGGCCGAAGTAGACGATCTCCACGACCGCGTCGTCCTGCGCCTCCAGCTCCACGTACCCCGCGGGCGTGCCCCGGTCGTACGCCACCCACGTCTCCACACCGGGCCGCTCCAGGTGCTCCAGCCACCGCGCGTACGACCAGCTCAGCCGGTCCGTCCAGAGGATGTCGCCGCCGACCGAGGCGTACAGGTACCGGCTGAACTCGGGCGAGGGCACCTCGGAGCGGACGACCCGGACGTCCCCGTCCGGCGCGGCGGCCGGCAGCAGGTCGGTCGGGGCGGTCTGCTCCAGGGACCAGGTGGTCACGGCGATGGTGGTCATGCGGGCCAGAAAATCATCTGACTCACTGGTCTGTCGATCGTGTCCTGCCGGTCAGCCGGTCGCGGCCTACCGGTCCGCCGACCGCTCCAGCGCCCGGTCCACCGACGCCAGCGGCAGCGCGAACAGCACCCGCCCCGACTGGGACCAGAGCTCACCGGTCTCCTCCCAGTAGGACAGCGAACCCGACAGGCCGCTCCAGCAGTGGCGCGTCTCGTCCATCGCGCACTCAGCCGCCCGCGCGCCCTTCGTGTCCTGGCGCCACAGCGTCCCGTGCCCGCCGGGCGTGCCCGCCGCGCGGTCGAGGTACCAGCCCGAGCGGTACGACAGCACGCCGCGCACGTCGGCCGCCTTCGTCTCGTACGCCTCCACCGGATCCGCGCGCCCCGAGGAGTCCGTGGCGAGCAGGCCCGAGCGGGCCGGGTCCCGGCTCAGCGCGTAGCGCCACAGCCGGGTGCGCCGGTCGCCGTCCGCGGGCACCCACTCGCTCGCCACCAGACTGTCGGGGGAGGTGCTGCGGTCGAGGGAGACCGCGGCTGGGTGCGGCACGTCGTCCCCGCCGGGCAGGGTGTACGAGGCGACCGCGGGCAGCACGTACCGGTAGCCGTACGCCGACCAGCCGCCCCGCACCCGGCCGACCGCGTCGGAGTCGACCGTGGCGCGCTGGATGCGGTCCATGTCGTACACGTACAGCGCGTCCCGGTCGCCCTCGCGGGCCGTCACCAGCAGCTTGTCCTGGTACCAGACCATGCCGGACAGCGGGGAGACGAGCCCCCGGTAGTCCCGCCCGCCGTCCACCGGGACGGCCAGCAGCGCCCAGGTGTAGCGCAGCCGGTCGGGGTCGTTCGCGTCGACGAAGGCGACCTTGGCCAGTCCCCGCTCGGGGTCCGGGCCGTCCAGGGAGCCGCCCCCGGCACCGCCGCGGGTCCAGCCGGAGAGGATCACGCGGTGGTGGCCCCAGCGGCCGTCGTCGTCCGCGTCGCCCGAGGTGGTGACCGCGCCGGGCCGCCAGCCCCGGGTGTCGGCGCCGCCGAAGCAGTACGCGCGCGTGGCGGCCGGCTCGACCGGCAGGGTGTGCTTCTCGGCGGCCGGGCAGCCGTCCGCGTTGCGCAGTGTGTGGTCGGCGCTCTCCAGCACCGTGCCGGCACCGACGGGCCGGCCCATCGTCGAGGCGAGCCGGTCGAGCCACCGCCCGGGCACCCGGTGCTCGGCCAGCGGCAGCCGCCCGGCCCCGGCGGACGCGGAGATGGGCTTCAGAGCCCCGGGCGCGCCGGGACCCGACGCCTGCGAGGCGCTGATCAGGGTGGCGGCGGCGGTGAGCGCGAGAGCCGTCCCGGCCAGGGTGCCACGCAGTACCCTGCCCCGCCTGCGCCGCCGGTGTCTGCCGCGATGCTTCATAACGTCCTCCCGAGGCGGGCCAACTGCGCCTTGTGGTCCGTACGTTGACGGAGGAGCAGGTGGGGTGGCCCGTAGGGGATGCTACGGCAGGTGGGCGGGGCGGGGGGCGAAGACCTTGCAAATATGCGCAAGATGCACCCCTCGGGGCGGCAGGACGGCACGTTCCGTGAACCTCAGAGGGCCGGTGCGCAGCCGCGCAGCCTCCCCACCGACGGTGCCGTCGAGTGCGGCAGCAGGTCGTTCGGGTCGTCCGGGAGGAGCACCTCGACCTCGGTGTCCTCGGCGAAGCGGTACGGCCGGTGTTCCAGGAACGCGCCGAGGTAGCGCCGTACCCGCGACATCTCGGCGCGTACCGTCACCGTGCGGGACGGATCGCCGAACACGTCACCGGCCAGGTCCGAGGCGCTGCGGCCGGCGCGGTGGACGGCGAGGAGGTACAGCAACTCGGCATGCCGGGGACTCAGTTCGCGGGTCCACGAGCCCGCGCCGCCGGAGACCGCCACCGTCCAGCTGCGGGCCTGTCTGAGGTCCAGCACGATGCCGGCCGCCCCCCGCGGCTCCGGTTCGTCGGCGGCCGCCCGCAGCAGCCAGCCCCCGGCCAGCGGCTCCACCGAGCACAGTCCGAGCGCCGGCACCCACCGCGGACCCGGCGCCAGGGACTTGGGCAGGGCCACCCGCCGCGTGTACGGCATCCGGCTGACCGCGGCGGTCCAGCCGTCCCGGTCGACGACCAGGGCGCGCCCGTCGAGCCGGGCCAGCACCGGCGAGGCCACCGCGCGCAGCTCCTCCAGCGACTCCAGGTGCCTCTCCCGCAGCCGGGCCTCGGCGAGTTTGGCCACCGAGTCGACCCAGGCGAGCGTGGCCGGATGCATCGTCTCCAGCGGGCCGCTCACGTCCACCACGCCCAGCAGTCGGCCGTCTCGCGGATCCGTCAGCGGAGCGCCGGCACAGGTCCAGACGGCCTGGGAGCGCACGAAGTGCTCGGAGGCGAAGACCTGTACGGGCCGGCGCACCACCGCCGGGGTGCCCAGGCCGTTCGTCCCGACGACGTCCTCACGCCAGTCCGCGCCGAGTTCGAAGCCGAGCCCGTCGGCCTTGCGCAGCACCGGCGCGCTGCCCTCGCGCCACAGCACCCGGCCCTCCTCGTCGGCGACCACCATGATGTGGTGGGCGACGTCCGCGAACCCCAGCAGCCCCTCCCGCAGCACCGGCAGCACATGACGCAGCGCCGACCTCTCGCGCCGCCGCTGCACCTCCTCGCGGGAGAGCAGATCCGCCCGGAAGTCGTGGTCCGGATCCACACCGCTGCGCAGCATCCGCTCCCAGGACTGCTCGATCACCCGGCGCGGCGCCACGGGCGCGGGCCGCCCGGACAGCCGGGCCGAACGGACCTCGCTGAGCACCCGGGCCGCACGCGTGGTGTCCCCGGCGGCGAGCTGCGTGACGTCCATAGGCGTGTGCCCCCCGGTGTCTTCTGACTACCCGTCGAAGTCGTGTGACCGACTGTCTGCCGGGAGTCTTTTGACTGTCCGTCTCATAGTGCCGTCTGCCCGGCAGGGGCGCGGACAGTCCGCTCCACAGTCAGCAGCAAGTTGCAACCCCTTGCAACCCTGGTGGACAGCCCGGCCGTGTCCGAAACTTGAGCGGCGCCGTCCCGAGCGGCGTTCAGTGGCTCGAACGGGCCAGTGCGGCGGGGGTGGTGCCGTGTCGGCGCAGCACCACCCCCGCTTCGGCTGCCCGGATCAGCTCACCGGCCGGGCCCGCTCCACCACCGACGCCAGATCGAGCGTGTGCGGGAGCGTCCCGAACGCCGCACCCCCGTCGCCGCCCAGCCGGGCCGCGCAGAACGCGTCGGCGACCTGCGGTGGAGCGAAACGGACCAGCAGCGACCCCTGCAGCACCAGCGCCAGCCGCTCCGCCAGCCGCCGCGCCCTGCCCTCCACGCCCTCCAGGTCGGCGAGTTCGGTCAGCAGGTTCTTGATGGCCCCGTCGAGCCGGTGATCGGCGCCGCGCGCCTGCCCGACCTCGCGCAGATACGCGTCGAGCGCCCCCGGCTCCCGCTGCAACGCCCGCAGCACGTCGAGGGCCTGGACGTTGCCCGCGCCCTCCCAGATCGAGTTGAGCGGCGACTCGCGCACCAGCCGGGGCAGGCCCGACTCCTCGACGTAACCGTTGCCGCCCAGGCACTCGGCCGCCTCCACCGCCACCGGCGGGCACCGCTTCGTCACCCAGTACTTGGCCGCCGGCACCGCGATCCGCAGCAGCGCCCGCTCCTGCTCGCCGCCGTCGTCGTAGGCCGCCGCGAGCCGCAGCGCCAGCGTCGTCGCGGCCTCCGACTCCAGGGCGAGATCGGCGAGGACGTTGCGCATCAGCGGTTTGTCGGCGAGCTTCCCGCCGAACGCCTCCCGGTACGTGCAGTGATGCACCGCCTGCGCCACGGCCTGCCGCATCAGCCCCGCCGAGCCCAGCACACAGTCGAGCCGGGTCGCCGCCACCATCTCGATGATGGTGCGCACCCCGCGCCCCTCCTCGCCGACCCGGCGCGCCCAGGTCCCGTCGAACTCCACCTCGGCCGAGGCGTTCGACCGGTTGCCGAGCTTGTCCTTGAGCCGCTGGAGCAGGAACACGTTGCGCGTGCCGTCCGCCAGCACCCGCGGCACCAGGAAGCAGGTGAGCCCGCCCGGAGCCTGCGCCAGCACCAGGAAACCGTCGGACATCGGCGCCGAGCAGAACCACTTGTGCCCGGTCAGTTCGTACGTCCCGTCCTCGGCGAGCGGCCGCGCGGAGGTCGTGCCCGCCCGTACGTCGCTGCCGCCCTGCTTCTCCGTCATGCCCATCCCGAACAGCGCCCCGGCCTTGAGGCGGGCGGGCCTGAACCCACGGTCGTAGACCATGGACGTCAGCCGCGGCTCCCACTCGGCGGCCAGGTCCGGGTCGGTGCGCAGGGCGGGCACCGCCGCGTGCGTCATCGACAGCGGGCAGCCGTTGCCCGCCTCGACCTGCGTCCACACCAGGAAGGCGGCGGCCCGCCGCAGATGCCCGGCCGGCCGGTCCCAGGCCGCGGTCAGACCGGCCGAGACGCCCTTGCCGAGCAGCCGGTGCCAGGACGGATGGAACTCGACCTCGTCGATCCGGTGGCCGTACCGGTCGTGGGTGCGCAGCCGGGGCGGGTTCTCGTTGGCCTGCGCACCCCACTCCTGCACCTGGGCCGAACCGGAGGTTCGCCCGAGCGCCGAGAGCTCGCCGAGCACCTCGTCGCGCAGGCCGGGATCCAGGTGCCGTTCGACCGCGCCCGTGAGGGCCCGGTCGGCCGAGAAGACGTCGTACCCGACCAACGGCGGGACCTGGTTGTTCACGGAGTGGGTGCTGCCAGCCATGCTGCGAACGTACCCCGGGGCGGCACCTCGGTCACCCAGGGGGCGGGGCCGGACGCCGGAGACCAACCTGTGCGTGAGTACGGTCAGGCACGGCGGATACCGTTAGGGGGTGCAGCCAGCAAGTGAAACCCCCGACACACCCTCCGGGCGCCTCCACCGGGCGCGTGCTCTCTACCGGAACGTCTCCAAGCGCAGGACCGCCTGGCTGTTGCTCAAGGACACCGTCAACTCCTGCATCGAGTACCGCATCCTGGGCCTGGCGGCGGAAGCCGCGTTCTTCACGCTGCTGTCGGTGCCGCCGCTGCTGCTGAGCATGATCGGACTGCTCGGCTACGTCGACGCCTGGACCGGCGCCGACACGATCAAGAGTCTCGAGGCCAACCTGCTGGAGGCGGCCCGCACGGTGCTGTCCGACCGGGGCGTGCGTCAGATCGCCGAGCCGATCCTGCACGACGTGATAAAGGGCGGCCGGCCCGACGTCATCTCCATCGGCTTCCTGTTCGCCCTGTGGTCCGGCTCCCGTGCCGTGAACGTCTTCATAGACACCATCACCGTCATGTACGGCCTCGACGGCGTCCGGGGCATCGTGAAGACCCGCCTGATGGCCTTCGCGCTGTTCATCGTCGCCCTGCTGATCGGCTCGATCGCGCTGCCGTTGATGGTGGCCGGGCCGGACGCGGTCGTACGGATCGTGCCGTGGTCGACGACGGTGGTGCAGGTCCTGTACTGGCCGGTCGTCATCCTCCTGTCGATCGCCTTCCTGACCACGCTCTACCACGTGTCCGTCCCCGTCCGCTCCCCGTGGATCGAGGACGTGCCCGGTGCGCTCGTCGCCCTCGGCATGTGGGTCCTCGGCAGTTTCCTGCTGCGGATCTACCTGACCAGCACGGTCGAGGGCCCGACGATCTACGGCTCCCTGGCCGCGCCCGTCGCCGTGCTGCTGTGGATCGGTGTGTCCGCGTTCGCCGTGCTCGTCGGGGCCGCGGTCAACGCCGCGATCGACCGGGTCTGGCCGGCCGCCGCGACGGCCGCGGCCCGCGAGGCCAACGAACGCCTGCGGCAGGCCCAGGTCGCCGAGTACGTCGCCCGCGCCGCCGCCGCGGGCGAGTCCGACCCCGACATGCCCTCCGAGTTCCCGGAACGCTGGTCCCGCTTCCTCCCCCCGGAGGACGTCACGGCCCGCCTGCGCACACACGTGAAGAGCACCCACACGAAGGGCCCCGGCCACTCCAACGGGGAGCAGCCACCACCGCCCGCCGACAAGTAACGGACACGCGCTCCGCCCTGCCCGCCGGCGCCACAACGGCCGTGGGCAGGCCGGGACTGCGGCCCGCCGCATTGCTGCCGGTGCGGTTCGGCTGTGTCCTGCCCACGACGCGCACGCCTGTGCGGCGGGCGGCTCGCCGTCGTCATGCCTTCGGGGCCCGGCCTGCCGGCGGCCGGCCTTGCCTGTCGGCAGGCGACGGGCCATCACTCGCTCTTGGGTCCTGGCCCGGCCGTGGCCCGCGCCGGCAGGCGGCCTGTCGGCGTCGCGTCATTCGCGTCCTGCCTGGCCGTGGCCCGGGGCGTCGTCCGACGGGCAGCCGTCGTCCGGGTCCCGCCTGCCGACGGTCGGCGCCACCCGTCGGCAGGCGATGTACCGGCGCTCACTCTCTGGGGTCCGGCTTGGCCGCGTGGCCCTTCCGGTGTCCGTCCTGCCGGCCGCCGCGGCCGGCAGGCGGAGCACCGTAACTGGCCTCCGCGGCCTGCCCACGAAAGTCACCGCCCGGCCGGCGGTTCGCCGGCGTCATGGCTTCCACGTTCCCGCCGCCGTCTCCTCCCGTACGAAGTCCGTGAAGTCCCTGGGCGCGCGGCCCAGGACCTCTTGGACGCCGTGGGAGAGGTGTGCGTTGCGGCCGTCGAGGACGGTGTCGAAGATTTCGGTCAGGGCCGTGACCTCCTGCGGTGGTAGGCCGAAGTCGAGAAGCCTCTCGCCGTAATCCTGTGTCGACACCGCCCGGTAGGTGAGCGGGCGGCCCGTCGACTCGGCGATTTCCGCCACCGCCTCGCCGAAGGTGAGCAGGCGTGGCCCGGAGAGGGTGATCGTCCGGCCCACGTACCGGTCGCCGGACGTCAGCGCGGTCACCGTCACGTCCGCGATGTCCCGTACGTCGAGGAACGGCTCGCGCACCTCGCCGGCCGGGAACACCAGCTCCCCGCGCTCCCGCAGCTCCGCCACCAGCGGCCCCTCGCTGAAGTTCTGCGCGAACCACGCGGCTCGCAGGACCGTCCAGTCCGCCCCGGACCCGTGCAATGCCTCCTCGGTGGGCAGGGCCTGGTCCTCCCCGCGCCCGGACAGCAGCACCAGCCGTCGCACCCCGAGCCGGACCGCCTCCCGCGCGAGGTCCCCGACCGCTTCCGCGGCGCCCGGCGCGCCGACGTCCGAGGGGTGGGCGAGGTACGCCGCGTCGGCGCCGCGCAGGGTGTCCGCCCAGGTCGAGCGGTCCCACCAGTCGAAACCGGTCGCCCGCGACGCCGCCCGTACCGTGAGCCCGGCGGCCTCCGCGGCCCGTGCCACCCGGCTCCCCGTCCGGCCCGAGGCGCCCGTCACCACAACCGTCCTGCCCTGCGTGTCCCGTGTCGTGTTCGTCATGCCGTCGAGTCAACTGCCGTACGGCGCACGGAACCATCGCTGAACGGCTCATTCCCATACGGCCGCGTCTACGCTGATCCCATGGACGCGCCCCCACGCTCGAACACGCTCACGCGGGGGGATCCCCTCGCAGGGTTGCTGGAGGGCCCCCGTGCCCGGGGCGCGTTCATGATCAGGGCGTGCTTCGACCCGCCGTGGGCGGTACGCGTGGAGGACCGGGCGCCGCTCACCGTGATGCTCGTCGCGCGCGGTGAGGCCTGGGTCCTGCCCGACCGGGGCGAGCGGATCCGGCTGCGGGCCGGGGAGCTGGCCATCGCCCGCGGCCCGGACCCGTACACCTGCGCGGACGCCCCCGGCACGGCACCGCAGGCGCTGATCCTGCCCGGCCAGGAGTGCCGCTACCCCGACGGACGCCCCCTCGACGGCTCCATGGACCTGGGCGTGCGCACCTGGGGCGACCGGCTCGACGGTGCCACGGTGATGCTGATCGGCACGTACCCGGTGCAGGGCGGGATCAGCGGCCGGCTGCTGGACGCGCTGCCGCCGCTGCTCGCCCTCACGTCCGACGTGTGGGACTGCCCGCTCACGCCGTACGTCTCCGAGGAGATCGTGCGGGACGAGCCGGGCCAGGAGGTCGTCCTGGACCGGCTGCTGGACCTGCTGGTCATCGCCGCGCTGCGCGCGTGGTTCGCCCGCCCGGAGGCGGAGGCGCCCGCCTGGTACCGGGCCCTCGCCGACCCGGTCGTCGGCGGTGTCCTGCGCCTGCTCCAGGACGACCCCGCCCACCCGTGGACCGTCGCCGCGCTCGCCGCCAAGGCCGGGGTGTCCCGCGCCGCACTCGCCCGCCGCTTCACCGCCCTGGTCGGCGAGCCCCCGATGACGTACCTCACCGGCTGGCGCCTCGCCCTCGCGGCCGACCGCCTGCGCGACTCCGAGGACACGCTCGACGCGGTGGCCCACCGGGTGGGGTACGGCAGCGCGTTCGCCTTGTCGACGGCGTTCAAGCGGGTGTACGGGGTGAGCCCGGCGGAGTACCGGGGGCGGGCGGCGTAGGGGCCCGGGAACGCGACGGTGCCCTGGTCAGCGACGTAATCGGGAGCCCGGCCCGGACGCGCGCGGCAGTCTCGCCGCCCGCGGCGTAGCCTGGCTCACGTGTACGTGGAGCGGGCGTCACGGCTGGCGGGAGCGGTCGTGTGGAGGAATGCCCCGGAGCGGGACGGGGCGGCGCGCGTGCTGCCCGACGGGTGCATGGACCTGATGTGGCACGAGGGGCGGCTGCTGGTCGCCGGACCCGACACGCATGCGTACCTCACGGACGGCGAGGACGGCACCTGGGCCGGCGTCCGCTTCTACCCGGGCACGGCCCCGGCCCTGCTCGGCGTGCCGGCGCACGAGCTGCGCGACCGCCGTCTCGAGCTCGCGGATCTGTGGCCTGCCCCGGAGGTACGGCGACTGGCGGCACGGGTGAACGCGGCCCCCGACCCGGTGAGCGGACTGGAGGACCTCGCCCTGCGGCAGGCGGCCGGTGCCGATCCGCCGGATCCGCTGCTGCGGCAGGTCGTGACCGCCCTCGGCGCGGGTCGGCCCGTCGCCGCCATCGCCGACGAACTCGGCCTCGGAGCACGCCAGTTGCACCGCCGTTCGCTGACCGCGTTCGGCTACGGGCCCAAGACCCTGGCCCGGGTCCTGCGGCTGCGCCGCGCCCTCGCGCTGGCCCGGCGCGGTGTGCCCTTCGCGGACACGGCCGCCCGGGCCGGTTACGCCGACCAGGCCCATCTCGCCCGCGACGTCAGGGAGTTGGCGGGCCTGCCGCTGGGGGAGCTACTCGCCGCTCGCGGCTAGCGGAGCGAACAGGTCCACCCCGTTGCCGTCCGGATCGAGCACGACGGCGTACCGCTGCCCCCAGAAGGCGTCCCAGGGCTTCAGCTCACCGTGGTACCCGGCGCCCACCAACTCCGCGTACAGCGCGTCCACTTCCTGCGGCCCGTCGCAGCGCAGGGCCGGCGAGGTCCGGCCGCCGTCCGTCGGGGGCCGCCACTCGGGCCGGAACGAGCGGACCGTCTCCTCGGTGTCGAGCATCAGCCGCAGTCCGCCGGGCAGTCCGGCCTCGGCGTGCGGCTGCTTCTCGGCGCCCTCGGGGAAGGCGAACCCGAGCCGGCGGTAGAAGGCGACGGAGGCGGCCATGTCGGAGACCACCAGGCCGATGGCATCGAATCGTGCAGTCATGGGCTCACCGTAGGCAGGCCCGCGACGCCCGTCTTGAAGGAATCGGACACCGGTCGCGCGGGGTGTCCGTTCCGTTCAAGACGGCCCTCCGGGCAGGGCCGTAACGTCGCCGCCATGACGACCACGACACGGCAGTCCCGACACCTCGGCATCTCCATCGACCGACCCGCACAGGAGGTCTACGACTACGTCTCGGATCCCGTCAACGTCCCCGGCTGGGCTCCGGGACTGGCCCGTTCCATCGAGCTGGTGGACGGCCGGTGGGTGGGGGAGTCGCCCATGGGGCGGGTCGTGGTGGACTTCACGCCCAGGAACGACTTCGGCGTGCTCGACCACGACGTCACCCTGCCCTCGGGGGAGACCGTCCACAATCCGATGCGGGTGCTCGCCGACGGCCCCGGCTGCGAGGTGGTGTTCACCCTGCGCCGGCAGCCCTGGATGAGCGACGAGGAGTTCCACCGCGACGCGGAGGCGGTGACCGCCGACCTCACCGCCCTCAAGCGGCTGATGGAACGCTCATGAGACATCCGGGGCCGGCCGGATATCCGGAGCTGGCCGGAAAGCGGGTTCCCCGTCCAGCCGAACCCGTGGAACTGTGACCCCTTGTCATGTGACGTGCAACTTTCGACTCGCCGGTTGTCAACCAGATGAGCTGCCGCAATACATCGGAGCCGGGATGCCCGCACACCTGAGTCCACAGATCGCGCGGCGCCCGGACGGCTCCGCCGCGCCTGGTGCGTTCGTCGCTCTGGCGGCCGTCGCGCTGCTCCTGGCCAGCGGGTGCAGCGGGAGCGAGAGCAACCCGGACACGGCACGGGCGACGACATCCACGCGCCACGTCGCCGGGTCGGACGCGGCAGCGAGTTGCCGCCCCGCGGTGAAGCAGGGGTCCCTTCCCCCGTGGGCGCGGAAGGGATTCCCGCGGGACGTGGCACAGCGCCACGTCATCGGCGACCAGGGCCACATCGCCGCGGTGCTCTTCGGATACCCCTACCACGCGCCGGCGGCCGATGGCCGGGAGAACAAGATCCTCTGGGTGGCGAAGGACGCCGAGGGGGCCGCCGCCATGGGGCCTGACGACCGGTTGACCATCAAGGCCCGCCTCGCCGGCACGAACGAAGTGGTGAACCGCTCGGTCGCCGGGGGCCCGGCCCGTCCCTCATCGACATGCCGAAGCCGGGATGCTGGACGTTCTCCCTCTCCTGGGCCGGACATTCCGACAGCCTCGACATCGAGTACACCTAGAACTACGCCGTCCCGTAGTGGATCGGCCGTCGGGGCCCATGCGCGGCATGCGTGCGAGGCCGCGGGCGGCGATCGACCGAGGGCAGTTCAGCGCACGCGCGTGACGAACGCCTGTCGCTCGCTGACGCCGTCCTCGCCTTGGAGGTCGAGCCGCTCCCCGTCGAAGGCCACGACGCGGCCCCGGGCGTCGATGGTCGGATGGGCCGCGGGCCGCTGGTTCACCGTGCCGTCGGGGCGGGCGCTGACCAGGTCCACCCTGCCGGTGCGCAGATCACGCAGGTAGACCACCTGGCGGGGCCGCTGACCGACCTCCGACTCGTACGCGGCGAAAACGATCCGGTGGGCGTCCGCGCTCGGCCGGCCGCTGTGCGTGGCGTACTGCGGCCGCGGACCCAGGACATGGCGCAGGGTTCCCCGCCGCAGATCCCGTACGAAGACGTCCCCCGTGTCGCTGGTGCCTCCGGACGGCAGTGTGAGGCACTTCCAGCGGAACGCGACGTGCCGCCCGTCGGCGCTGATCGCGGGAGCACTGACTCCGTTGTCCGCGGGATCCCCGGCGCAGTCGGCGTCCGCACGGATCCGCTCGCCCGTTCGCCGGTCGAGGACGTGGACGCCCTCGTGGTCCGCGCCGGGACCGGTGGCCGCGTCCCACGCGACGTAGGCGACCCGGCTGCCGTCATGGCTCAGCGTGGGGGAGCCGAGGCTCTGTTCGCCACCGGGCAGCGGGTGGTCGATCCATGAACCCGTACCGCGCCGGAGGTCTCGCACATGGATCCTGAGCCGGTTGCCGGTTCCGGTCGGCCGGCCGGCGAAGGCCACATACCGTCCGTTCCCGCTGAGGACCGGTGCCGACACCGTGCGGAAGGCCGGGTCGGTCGTCTCGTCGATCCGCTCGGTGCGGCCGGTCCGGGTGTCGTGCACATAGGCGGGGAGCTGCACGTCGCGCGGTGGCGGCCAGGTGTCGGGTGCCAGCCCGGCGAACGCCACCCGTGTGCCGTCGGCGCTGATCGACGGCGTCCCGAAGGCCACCTCCTCGCCCTGGCCGCCGGGGACGTCACTGACCCAGCGGAGCTTCCCGGTCCGCAGGTCCTTCACATAGACGTCGGCAGTGGTGTCGGTGTCCCCGGGCGCCAGGTTCGTGGCCCACGACAGGAAGGCCACATGCCTGCCGTCGGCGCTGACCACGGGATACGACGACGCACCGTTCCCCTTCACGCCGTCGGCCGTGACATCGACGAACTCCAGCCCCGGTCTCGGCCCGGACGCCTCGGCGGGCACGGCCGGCGCCACCGCGCACAGCGATGCCACGGCGGCGACGGCCGCGCGTAACGCAGAACGCATTCTTCCCCCAGGTGGACACGTCCCCCTGCCCCCGCGGCAAGGGGCCCGCCCTCATGCAACGGCCCCCACCGGCCTCAGGTCAATGCGTTGATTTGCGTACAACCGGGACGCACGATCAACCGTCCGCGCCCGCGGGACGCTCCCTAGGAGCGCGGCGCGGCGGTGCTCGCCCGTTCCACCAGCCGCGTCGACAGCTCCGTCCGCGTGCTCTCCGGGTGGTGGCCGTCCATCAGGCGCAGCAGCGACCGCAGGGCCGTCGCGGCCATCTCCGACAGCGGCTGGCGGACCGTGGTCAGCGCGGGGGAGGCCCAGCGCGCCTCGGGCAGGTCGTCGAAACCGACCACGCTGACGTCGTCCGGGACGCTCAACCCCCGCTCGGCCAGGGCCTGGTACACCCCCAGCGCCATCCGGTCCGAGCAGACGAAGACGGCCGTCGGCGGCTCGGGCAGGTCGAGCAGTTCGCGCATGCGGCGGCGAGCCAGGCTCTCGTCGAAGTTCGCGTGCCGGACGTACTCGGCGCGGTTGCGGACCCCGGCCGACGCGAGCGCCGAGCGGTACCCGGCGACCCGGGCGCTGCTGCACATCGTGCGCCGGTGACCGGCGATGACGGCGATGCGCTCGTGCCCCAGGGACAGCAGATGCTCCGTGGCCGTCAGACCGCCCCGCCAGTTCGCCGCGCCCACCGACGCCACGCCGTCCGGTGGTTCCTGGACCGGGTCGATCATCACGAACGGGATGCGGTGCTGCTCCAGCCAGGCGTACTGGGAATCGCTCAGCTCGGCCAGGTTGAACAGGACCCCGGAGGAGCCCCGGGCGACCAGCTTGTCCAGCCAGCCGCGCTCGGGGCGGCCGGCCCGGGTACGGGTCAGGGCCGCCGACACCACGACCTCCAGGCCCGCGTCGTGCGCCGCCTCCTCCACCCCGTGCAGCACCGCGCCCGACCAGGAGCTGTCCAGCGAGTGCACGACCAGGTCCACCAGCCGCGGCGCCTTCGACGCGTCGAACCGGGGTCTGCGCACATAGCCGAGCCGGTCGAGCGCCTCGGTGACACGGCGGCGCGTCTCGGGCGCCACGTCCTCCCGGCCGTTGACCACCTTCGACGCGGTCGGCACCGACACCCCCGCCTCGCGGGCCACGACCGCCAGCGTCGGACCGGCCGCCACGCTCGCACTCGCCGTACGGACCATCGGGAACCCACCTCTCCGGCCCGCCCGAGGGCCGTGGAAAGTTTCGACCAGCGCTGCTCACCGCACATCCGGAATCCGACCGGGCAGAAAGCGCTTCCTACTGTAGGTGCGGCGCAGGGCGGCGGGAAGACAGGTGAATTCACGGGTTCTCGTCGGTCAAAACTTTCGAAACCCCGAACAACGCGATCAGTCGGGTGTACGGGTCAGCCGGAGCAGGTCAGCCGGAACCCCGTGAAGTCCGCTGTGAACGCCGCGTCGACGAGGTCCCGGGCATGGATGCCCGCCATCGCACCGGTGAAGCGCAGCCGGGATCCGTGGTCGTCGGAGAGCCGGCTGAAGTCCAGGGCCGGGCCGATCGCCGCCCGCACCCCGTCCCGGACGTGCCAGAAACGCGCCTCGGCACCCTCGATCGTGACCCCCAGCGTCACGGGCGCCGCCGCCGGCACCTCCACGACGGCCACCTGCCGGATGCCCTCCTCGTCGCGCTCCACGAGGCTGAGCACCGTACGGCCCCCCGCACCGGGCGTGCCCCGCCACTGCTGGCCGCGCTGCGGCTCGCCCTCGGGCTCCGCCCAGGTCAGGTCCAGACTGAGATACGCCTCGGGGTTGTACCAGAGCACCAGCCCGGCGGCCTGGGTGAAGGTGACCGGCCGCGCCTCGACGGTGACCTCGGCCTGAGCGCGGTGCTCGGTGACGCGCTGGGCCAGCAGGCTGCTCGCCCAGCGGGACTCCGGCCCGTGCCGGCCGCGCAGCCGGATCCAGCCGGGCCGGGCCGTCGTGTCGGCCCAGGACGCCTCCGGCGGCTCGCGCAGGGAGCTCCACGGCCAGGACAGGTCCTCGGGCGGGGCGGCGGGAGGCAGCGGGTGCGGCCGCGTCGGCACCTCGACCTCGACCGCCGGGTGCCAACCGCCCTGCCGCAGCCGGGGCCAGCCCTCCGCGTCCCAGGTCACCGCCTGGATCGCGGTCTCCCGGCCGAGCGGGCAGCGGCGGCCCTGCGGCGTGTGCAGCGGACGGGCCGTCAGATGACCGAGCAGCCACTGCCCGTCCGCTGTCTCGACCAGCTCGCCGTGCCCAGCCTTCTGCAACGGCACGTCCGGGTCGTCCCGGGTGGTCAGCAGGGGCCGTTCGTCGAGTTCGTACGGCCCGGTCACCTCCCGGCTGCGGGCCACCCGCACTCCGTGCTCCCAGCCCGTGCCGCCCTCCGCGAGCACCAGGTAGTACCAGCCGCCGCGCCGCAGCAGCTTCGGTCCCTCGATCAGCCGGTCGTGCTGGAGCAGCAGACGTGTCTGCCCGATGGGGGCGAGCGTGTCCCGGTCCAGCTCCGTGACGACGATCCCGGCGAACCTCCGGCCGCCCGGCCGGTGGTCGTTCTGGAGGTTCAGCAGCCACAGTCTGCCGTCCTCGTGGAACAGGGCCGGGTCGAAGCCGTGGCTCGCGACCCGGCGCGGCGCACTCCACTCGCCGCTCACCTCGGTCGCCGTCGACACGTATGTGTCCAGGTCGAAGTACGGCGTGCCGACCGAGCGCACGACGGTGTACGTCACCCAGAACCGTTCCCCGTCCCAGCTCAGCGACGGCGCCCAGATGCCCCCGGAGTCGGGCACCCCGGCCAGCGAACCGCCGGGGGCCGCGCCCCGGACGTGCCCCGCGTACTCCCAGTGGGCCAGGTCGCGGGAGCGGTGGACCGGGATC
Organism: Streptomyces africanus; assembly: GCF_030816955.1. Taxonomy (NCBI): domain Bacteria; kingdom Bacillati; phylum Actinomycetota; class Actinomycetes; order Kitasatosporales; family Streptomycetaceae; genus Streptomyces; species Streptomyces africanus. The sequence goes on from NZ_JAUSYP010000001.1 coordinate 7,064,192, forward strand.
GTCGGGAACCACTCGAAGGAGCTGGTCGCCACGTAGTACCAGTCGCCGACCCGGATCAGGGAGGGGTCGGGGGCGAAACCGCGCAGGACGGGGTTGTGCAGAACGGTCACGTGAGGGCTCCGGGAGGGGTGGGCGCCCGGGGACCGCAGGGAGTCAGGGTCACCTGCGGCCCCCGGAGTCAGTCGGAGGCGAGGGAGATCACTTGAGAGCGCGTCACTTGGGGGGCGCCGGTCATTTGAGGGCACCGGTCACTTGAGGGCGCCGAGCGTCACGCCCGACCGCCAGTAGCGGCGCATCGCGACCATCATGATCGCCATGGGGACGATGGACAGCAGCGCGCCGGTCAGCACCAGGCCCGTCAGGTCGATGCCGGACTCCAGCCGCGTGCCGGTCCAGTTGTACAGGCCCAGGTTGAGCGTCCAGTTCTCCTTGCCGCGCAGCACGGTCAGCGGGAGGAAGAACGCGTTCCAGGTGTTGACGAAGGCCAGCAGGAACACCGTCGCGCCGCCCGTCGTCATCATCCGCAGCACGATGCTGAAGAAGATCCGCAGCTCGCCGGCGCCGTCGATCCGGGCCGCCTCCAGCAGCTCGTAGGGGACCGTCGCCTCGGTGTACACCTTGGCCAGATACACGCTGAACGGGTTGATCAGACAGGGGATCAGCATCGCCCACGGGGTGTCCACCATGCCGAGCGCCGAGAACAGCAGGTACAGCGGGAGCGTGAGCAGGGCGATCGGGATCAGGAACGAGCCCACGACACACGCGAAGATCGCGTCGCGGCCGGGGAAGTCGAAGCGGGCCAGCCCGTAACCGGTTGCGAGCGCGATCAGCGTGCCGCCGAGCGAGCCGACCCCCGCGTACAGGAACGAGTTGGCCGTCCACCGCAGGAAGATCCCGTCCTGGTAGGTGAACACCTGGTGCAGGTTGTCCCACAGGTGCCAGCCGGAGAACCACAGGCCGTTGCTCTGGTACAGCGCCGTGCGGTCCTTGGTCGCGGCGACGATCAGCCACCACACCGGGAACAGGCTGTAGACGCTGGCCAGGATCAGCCCGACCAGCAGGAAGCGCTGACCACCCCGCCCGCGGGAGGCGGCGTCGGGGCGGGGGAGGCGCCGGACGCTGCGGACGGGGGGCCGCTTCGTGGAGTGCTCGGTCAGCACCATCAGTCGGCCTCCTTCGAGGTGAGCCGGTAGAAGAGGAAGGAGGCCACGCCCAGGATCAGGGCGAGCAGCACGGACAGGGCCGCCGCGTAGTTGTAGTTGCCCGCGTTGAACGCCTGGTTGTAGATGATCATGATCGGGGTGAAGCTGTCGCTGACCGTCTGCGGGGTGATGTTCCGGAACAGCGCCGGCTCGTTGAAGATCTGGAGCATCTGGATGATCGACAGCAGACCCGTCAGCACCAGCGCCCCGCGCACGTACGGGATCTTGATGCTGCGCGCGATCCGCAGCTCGGAGGCGCCGTCGAGCCGGGCCGCCTCGAACAGCTCGCGGGGCACGCCCTGGAGCGCCGAGTAGATGATCACCATGTTGTAGCCGATGCCGTGCCAGGTCAGCAGGTTGCCGATGGACGGCCACACCATCGACGGCGCGAAGAAGTTCCAGTCGAGCCCGAAGGCCTTGCCGATCGGGGTCAGCGGGCCGACGTCCGGGCTGTAGAGGTTGACCCACACGATCGCCGCGACCACGCCCGGGATCATGTACGGCACCAGCAGCAGGATCCGGAACCGGCTCGCCACCCTGGAGGTGACCGCGTCCAGGAACAGCGCCAGCAGCAGGCTGATCAGCAACATGAACGGGATCTGCACACAGGCGAAGAGCACCACCCGCAGGATGGAGTTCATGAACGCCGAGTCGGTCAGGCCCTGCGTGTAGTTGTCGAGCCCGACGAACTCCGTGGTGGCGCCGCCGAGGCCCAGCCCGGACTGCTTCTCCGTGAACAGCGACTCGTAGACGGCGTAGCCGATCGGGAGGAGATACAGGAAGACGAAGCCGAGCTGGAAGGGCACCGTGAACGCGGCACCCTTCCAGCGCATGGAGCGAATCATCGAATGCCTCAGCCCTTGACGCTGATACCGCGGGACTTCAGGTCCTTGACCGTCCACTGCTGCATGTGCGCGAGCAGGTCGGTGACCGTCTGCTCCTTGTTGACGACCTTGGCCCAGCCCGCCTGCAGCTCGGTGAACATCGCGGTCCAGTTGGGCCCGAAGGTCCAGTCGGTGGTGACGGTGCCCAGGCTGTCCGTCACGACCTTCTGCGCCGGCTCGTAGTTCTTGCCGAGCAGCTTCTGCGAGATCGACTCCCCGACGTAGGCCTTGCTGTCGGCCAGTGCCGGCATCACGCCGTTGCCCGTCTCCGGGCTGGCCATCGTCTTGACCGCGTCCTGGTTCGTCGACATCCACAGCGCGGCCCGCGCCGCCTGCTCCTGGTTCTTGCACTGCTTGGTCACCAGGGTCACGCTGCCGGTCAGGTTGGTACCCGCCGGCGTCTTGGGCGCCTCGCCCTGGTACGTCGGCCACGGGGCAAGGGCCCAGTCGCCGAAGGACTTGGTGAAGTTCTGCACCATGCCGGCCATCTGCCAGGTGGAGATCTGCCGGGTCGCGGTGGCGCCGGTGTCGTAGCTGCGCTGCACGGCCGCGTAGTCGGCGAAGGACAGCTTGGCGTTCAGGTCGTTGTCGATGATCTCCTGGATCACCTTCGCGGCCTTGAGGGTGCCCTCGTCCTGGAAGTTCACCTTCCAGGCGTTGCCGTCGATCGCGTACCAGTGCGCACCGGCCTGCATGGCGAGCACCTCCAGGGTGCTCGGGTCCTCACCGGCGTAGTTGGTGATCTTGATGTTGTGCTTCTTCAGCTCCTTGCCCGCGGCGATGAAGTCGTCCCAGGTCGCCGGGGGCTTCAGGCCGTACTTCTTGAAGATGTCCGTGCGGTAGATCGTGAACTGGGGCGCCGAGCTGGTCGGCACGCCGTACAGCTTGCCCTGCACCTGCGCGCTCGCCCAGGCGCCGGTGTTGAACTTGTCCTTCTCGCCCCCGACGTAACTCGTGATGTCGGCGAGCGCGCCCTGCGAGACCCAGCTGGTCACGTACTCGGCGGTGTTCTGCACCAGGCAGGGGGCGTTACCGGCCTTCACCGCGTTGGTCAGCTGCTTCTGCATGGTCAGCTGGTCGGTGACCTTGGTGTACTTCAGCTGGATGTCCTTGTGCGAGGCGTTGAACGCCTTGACGACCGCCTCCTGGCCGTTGGCCCAGCCCCAGAAGGGGAGGGTGACCGGGCCGGACTTCGACGCGGCGTCGTCGCCCGAGCCGGATCCGCCGCAGGCGGAGAGCAGACCTGTCAGCGCGATACCCGCGACAGCGGCGGAGGCGAACCTTCTCCGGGGGCTGGTGAAGTTCATCTGACCGTGATCCTTCGGAATAGGCGTTCTCAGAACGAGAGGACGGCAGCGGCTCGGTTGTGCTGGCCAGGAACGGCGGCCGGAAACCGTCGGCTCGCGGTTGCGGGGGGTTCGGCCAAGCGGAAGCAGAAGCTGTAGTAAGCGGTTGCTGGGACGGTAGGCGGCGGGCTCGGCTCTTAGCAAGAGGTGCGCGGAAATTTGTTACGGCGGATTGTCCGCCGGGTTATCTCCGGGCGCGCGGCGGGCGCCCGTGCGCGGGCTCGCATACCCGCAGGTCACTGCGGTGCCGGACAGGCCGGTCCGAGTCCTCGGCGGGTCCGCCGACCGCAACCTCGAACGGGCCGCAAAGACTCGGGAAAACGGTTACGTAACGCTGTCTGGCCGCTATCCGCGCTGACCCGGCGGCTGCACCGAGTTGCGGACCACGACATGCGTGCCCAGCACCAGATGGTCGCCGTCGGCGCTCTTGCGGCGCCCCGCGCCGCCCTCGCGCCGGTCGGCCACCGCGCGCAGCGCGACGCGGCCCATCTCCTCGTACGGCACGTGCACGGTGGTGAGTTGCGGAGTGAGCTGGGACGCGAGCGGGATGTCGTCGTAACCGACGATCGAGACGTCCTCGGGCACCCGCAGGCCCGCCGCGCGCAGCGCCTGCATGCCGCCCGCCGCGACCACGTCCGTCCCCGCCAGCACGGCGGTGAAGTCCGGCGTCTCGTGCAGGGCCGCCTCCACGGCCTCGTACCCGTGCTCGTAGTCGTACGGGCCGTGCCGGACCATACCCGGGTCGAACGGCACGCCGTACGCCTCGAAGGCCCGCTGCGCTCCGCTCAACCGGCCCTGCGCGGTGGTCAGTTCGGCGTGGCCCGGCAGGACCAGGACGCGCCGGTGACCGGCCGACAGCAGATGGCTGGCCATCGCGTAGGCGCCGCCTTCGTTGTCGTAGTCGACGGTCGTCGCCGGGACGTCGCCCTCCAGCGGGGGCCTGCCCACCAGGACCAGATGCGAGCCGGCCGCGTCCAGGGAGCGGGCGAAGCGGGCCATGCGCAGCTGGTACTCGTCGTAGTCGTACGCACCGCCGAGCAGGATCACGGCGGCCACGCCCTGCTGGCGCATCAGGTTCACCAGGGCCAGCTCCCGCTCCGGGTCGTCGCCGGTCGTGCCGACCAGGGAGAGCCAGCCGCGCAGCGTGGCGGCGCCCTCGACGCCCTTCGCGACATGCGCGAACGCGGCGCCGGTGATGTTGTTGATGAGGATCGCCACCGTCGGTGTGCCGCCGCCGGCGAGTGAACGGGCATGGGCGTTGGTGACGTAGTCCAGGTCCCGGACCACCTTCATCACCCGGCGGCGCAGCTCCTCCGACACCGGGTAGTTGCCCGACAGCACCCGCGAGACGCTGGCCACCGAGACGCCGGCCCGCTCCGCGACGTCGCGGATGGTCGCCCGTCCGGCGTCGCTCGTCGCCTTGCGCTGACTCACCCTTGCGGCTCCTTCACCGTTGCGTCCCGATCCGGCGCCGGGGCGCTGCCCCCACCCGTGCGGAAACCGTATCCCATCGTTACTCCCAGGCTGGAGGGCTTGTGGACGGCGGACCGCAGGCGGCTGCGCGACGTGCTGCGGGCCGGTGGTGCCGTGTCCCGGGCTGGGCGGGGTTGCTGTGATGCGCGGTCCGGGCTCGCCGCCGTGCAGGGCGCCGGAGGCGCTGTCGTGTCCTTTGCCGTGCGGGTTGCACGACCGTACGTGAGCCCGGCCGAGGCGGCCGCCCTCGGCGCAGCGCCCCGGACCGGGCGCGCCGCCGTGACGCGGACCGGAACGCACCGCCGTGACGCGGACCGGAACGCCCCTCCGCGACAGGACACCCCGCCGCGCAGGCGTTCCCAGGGCCCTGCCCTGCCCTCCCGTGCCGCCGCCGTCACGCCACCCGCGAGAGGTCCGCGTGCCGCACCTCGTGGGCCGGTGGCAGGCCCGCCACCAGGCGCTCCAGTTCCTCGACGACGATGCGGCCGAGCCGCTCCAGTTCGTTGCCCAGTGAGCCGGCGATGTGCGGCGTGAGGAACACGTTGGGCAGGTTGTACAGCGGGGATGCGGCCGGCAGCGGCTCCGGGTCCGTGACGTCGAGGACCGCGCTGAGCCGGCCGGAGACCAGCTCGTCGGCGAGGGCCTCGTGGTCGACCAGCGCGCCGCGGGCGGTGTTGATGAGCACGCCGCCGTCCCGCACCAGGGCGAGCCGGCCGCGGTCGAGCATGTGGTGGGTCTCGGGGATGTCGGGGGCGTGCAGACTCACGATGTCGCTGTGTCTGAGCAGGTCCTCCAGCGACAGCGACTCCGCACCGAGGGCGGCCGCCTCGGCCGGGCTCACGTACGGGTCGTGCAGCAGGACGGTGAGGTCGAACGGCCGCAGCAGCTCCAGCAGTCGGCGGCCCACCCGGGACGCGCCGATGACCCCGACCCGGCGGCCGAGGTTGCCCGTCGCCGCGGTCTGCGCGGGGCCCGGGTAGGTGTGCGTGCGGCGGAAGCGCTCGCGGTGGTCGAAGGCGTCCTTGCCCACGAGCAGGATCATCGCGAGCGTGTACTCCGCGACGGGCACGGCGTTGCCCGTCACCGCGCTGGAGACCTTCACGCCGCGCTCCCACAGGGCGTCACCGACCAGGGAGCGCACGGAGCCCGCCGCGTGCAGGACGGCGTGCAGCTTCGGGGCCGCCGTGAGGGCACCGGTGTCCAGATGCGGGCAGCCCCAGCCGGTGATCAGCACCTCGGCGGAGGCCAGGGCGTCGGCCGCGGCCGGATCGGTGAAGTCCCGCACGACCAACCCGGGGTCGATGTCGGCCGTGCACCTCAGCCGCTCCATCAGCGGCGGAGGAAAGAGCAGCGGGAGGTGCACCGGGTCCATCGCGAACACGGCCCGCGGCAGCTGAGGGCTGGGCATGACTCTCCTGGAGCAGAGGACGGAAACAGTTTCAGAAAGCGCCTTCTACCGTAGATCCGCCGGTAAGCGGCGGTCAATCGACAGGGCCGAGGTGATGGCCGGCGGTGCCGGTTTCCCGGGCAACGGCCTTGGTTTTCCCACGTTGTGCGGTGAGAGGCACAGGCGGAGCGGAGCGAACAGGGGTCGTAGGGGAGTGTGCGGCTGTGACGGAAGGTCGCGAGTGGTCACGCCTCGCTGCGGCTCGACGCGAGCAGCTTGTAGAAATCGATTACCACTGTTTCAGTGAGCGACCGTGGGGACCGGCTGCGCCGCCGTCGGCCCCTGCATACCCGGCTGACCGGTTCAGCAACCGGTTCCCATTCTTGTTGCCGAGACGAGATCCCCGGCGCCCCTGGTCAGGGCCGCACGGCCACCCGTCGGCGGCTGGTGCGCGGCGCGCGAAACAGGTCTCACCGGCGCTGTGGCTGATGACGTCGAGGTTACACAGTCTTTTCGAAAATTCGTCAAGGCTCTTGACGCGCCATCCCGACCGCAAGAAGCTCTGCCCCACGCACAACAACCGGTTGCCACAGCAGGCCGGAAAAGCAAGGAGGTGGTGCGTTCATGCACCCACATGCTGGTGCTTCCCTGAGCCGCCGCCGTTTCCTCGCCCTGTCCGCGTCGGGCGCCGCGGTCGGCGCCACGGCGCTGAGCGGCTGCGCCCTGCAGGTGGCCGGCGCAGCGACCGGCGGCGGCGAGAGCGTCACGATGATGGTCAACCTCGACGACGTCCCGCCGGCGCTGGTCAAGCAGGCCCAGAAGGAACTCGGCATCAGGATCACCGTGGTGGCGAACGACATCACCCGGCTGATCGCGATGCTCACCAACGGCAACCCGCCGGACCTGGTACGCGGCGTCGGCGCCCTCGACGCGCCGTTCTTCGCCGCCCGGGGCGTGGCCGAGAACCTCGACCCGTACTTCGCGAGGTCCACCGTCCTCAAGGTCGACGACCTGGACCCGGCCAACGACCTGTGGCGGTACGACGGGAAGACCCAGGGCAAGGGCCCCCGCTACGGCATGGCGAAGGACTTCTCCCAGGACGCGATGTTCTGGTACAACACCGCGCACTACGACCAGGCCGGCCTCGACTACCCCTCCGAGACGGAGCCGATCACCTTCGAGCAGTGGCTCGACGACGCCAAACGGCTGGTCCGGCGCAAGAACGGCCAGACCACCGTCTACGGCGGCAGTTACAACGGCCTCGGCCTCGGCATCCTCTTCACCAACCTCACCGCCGCCGCCGGCGGCAGCCTCTTCTCCGAGGACTTCAGCCGCGTCGACTTCACCACCCCCGAGGCCCGCAGGGCCCTGACCTGGTACGTGGACTACGCCAGGACCAGGGTCGGACCGAGCCTCGTCCAGCCCAACCCCGACGCCTGGGACGGGCCCACCTACGTCGCGAACCGCATGGCCATGTCCGGCAACGGCTACTGGCTCGGCGGCATGATCAACGCCGAGCCGAAGCTCGCGAAGACGTCCCGGCTCGCCCCCGCCCCCGTCTTCGAGGGCGGCCCGCGGATCAGCTCCTGCCAGGGCGCCACCGGCATGTGGATGCCGAAGAAGGCCCGCAACAAGGACGCCGCCTGGCGGGTCTTCGAGTGGTTCTTCGGCGAGGGCCCGGCCAAGGCCCGCGCGGAGGGCGGGTGGGGCATCCCGAGTCTGAAGTCGCTCCAGCCGCTGATGCCGCACAAGGAGGACTACCAGCAGCGCGTCCTGAAGGTGCAGCGGGCCGAGTTGAAGCACTTCTCGGTGACGCCCTTCACCCCCTACATCAAGTGGGACGCGCTGGAAGCCCTCATCAACCAGGTCATTCCCGCCGCGATGAAGGGCCGGATCTCCGTCGACACTCTCGCGGGACGCCTCAACTCGGCGGTCAACGACCAGATGAAGCGCGGTAAGGAGCAGGTGGGATGACCGTCAGCCAGATCCCCGAAGTCGCCCCGGGCCCCCGTGCCGCCGCGCGCTCCGGCGCCGCGCCCTCCGTGAGCCTGCCGCGCACCTCCATGACGGCCCGCCGGCACCGGGCGTTCTACCTGTTCACCTCGCCCTGGATCATCGGCTTCCTGCTGCTGACCGTCGGGCCCATGGCGTACGCGCTGTGGCTGAGCTTCACCACCTACGACGGCATCTCGCCCAAGTGGCGCTACGTCGGGCTCGACAACTACCGCGAGCTGCTGTCCGACCCGGTGACCTGGGACTCGCTCAGCCGCGCGGGCGTGTTCGCCCTGACCTCCGTACCGCTGTCGATCGTCGCGGGACTCGCTCTCGCGGTCCTGGTCAACCGCCCCCTGAAGGCCCGCGGTCTGTTCCGCACGCTGCTCTATCTGCCGGCCGTGGTACCGCCGGTGGGCGCCGGGCTCATCTTCAAACAGCTCTTCAACCGCGACTCGGGTGCCGCCAACGGTGTGCTGAACATCTTCGGCATCGACGCCGTCGCCTGGCTCGACGACCCCTACGCCCGCTACGTGATCCTGATGGCGGTGCTGTGGGGCGCCGGGAACATCATGATCATCTCGCTCGCCGGTCTTCAGGACGTACCCCGTGAACTCCACGAGGCGGCCCGGATCGACGGGGCGAGCCCCTGGCGGACCTTCCGCAGCATCACCGTGCCGCTGCTCTCGCCGGTTCTGCTCTTCCAGGCCGTGACCGGGATGATCGCCTCGGTCCAGACGATCATGCCGCTGCTGATCGCCTCCGACCCCACCCCGAAGGGTGTCACCGCGATCCCGCAGACCAACTACATGTACATGATGCACGTGTTCGCGGAGTACTTCGCTCTGGGCCGCTACGGCTACGCCTCCGCGCTGCTGTGGATCCTCTTCGTCCTGATCCTCATCGTGACCGGACTCATCTTCAAGGCCACGTCCGGCGTGGTGTTCTACAACGTCGACCCGGAGGCGAAGAAGTGACCGCCACCACCGTGACCCCGAAGGCCCCCGTGACCCCGGAGCCCCCCGGCGCCGAGGCCCGTGTGCGGGTGCGCGCCTCCCGCCTCGTCCTCTACACCGTCCTCGTCGTGGTCACCGGCCTGATGCTCGGGCCGTTCGGCTGGCTGGTCGTCACCGGCCTGAAGACCACGCCCGAACTGGCCGCGTCCCCGGTGCACTGGCTGCCCGACGCGATCCAGTGGCACAACTTCGCCGACGCCTTCACCCAGATCGACTTCCTCGGCTACGCCCGCAACTCGCTCATCGTCTCCCTGATCTACGCCACCCTCGTCACCCTCAGTTCCGCCTGGGTCGGTTTCGGGTTCGCCCGGCTCGACGCCCCCGGCAAGAAGGTGCTGTTCGGGGTGCTGCTCGGCTCGATGATGCTGCCGCAGATGATCACGCTCTTCCCGACGTACCTCATCTTCGCGAAGCTCGGCATGGTCGACACCTACTGGCCCTGGGTGCTGTGGGGACTGGCCGCCGCGCCCTATCTGGTCTTCCTGTTCCGGCAGTTCTTCGCCGGGATGCCCCGGGAGCTGGAGGAGGCCGCGATCGTCGACGGGGCGAGCTACCCCCGGATCTTCCGGCAGATCTTCCTGCCGCAGTCCTGGCCGGTGCTGGCCGCGAGCTTCGTGATCGCCTTCACCTGGTCGTGGGGCGACTTCATCGCCCCGATGCTGCTGCTGTCCAGCGACCGCACCACTCTCTCCGTCGCCATCATGACCTCCTACGTCACGCCGGGCGGACTGCCCGTGAACAACCTCCTGGCGGCCGGCTCCGTGATGTACGTCGTGCCCATCCTGCTGATCTTCCTCGTCGCCCAGCGCGGATTCGTCGCGGGGATGTCCACCACCGGCCTCAAGTGACCTTCCGTCTCTCACCTCTCTCTTGCTGAAGGACCTTCTCCATGAACGACGCCCAGAGCACCGGCCTGTCCCGGCGCACCGTTCTCCAGGCCGCGGGTGCCACGGTCGCCGCCTACTCACTGATCGGAGCGGCAGCCGGCGCCGCGCGAGCGGCGGACGAGCCCGCATCGACGAACAAGCTGGTGGTGTACCCCATCCCGAGCGGGGTCCCGACCAACTCGAGCTACTCCGTCAAGGCCCGTACGCTGGGCGGCACATGGCAGACGGTGCCCGTCTACCGCGCCAGAGCGAAGCAGATCGACGCGAACACGGGCAGCGGCCCGGTCTTCAACTCCTCCGTCGCCACGTTCGACTTCAAGGGCACCGTCGAGGTCGCCGTCACCTCCTCCAAGGGCACCATCGGCACCGCGCGCATCCGCCCGCTGTCCTACGACACCCCGTTCACGGTGGACGGCGCCACGGTGACCTTCACCCTCACCGAGCCGCGCAACCTCTCCATCGAGATCGACGGCGACCTCTTCAACAACCTGCAGCTGCACGCCAACCCGATCGAGTCGAACGCGCCCGACCCCGACGACCCCGACGTCATCTACTTCGGCCCCGGCCTGCACAAGACCACCGACAACGTGGTGAAGGTGCCCAGCGGCAAGACGCTCTACCTGGCCGGCGGCGCGGTGCTGACGTCCCGGGTGGAGTTCCACGAGGTGGAGAACGCCCGGATCATCGGCCGCGGCGTGCTGTACAACACGGCGAACGGCATCCTGGTCGAGTACGCGAAGAACATCGAGATCGACGGCATCACGGTGCTCAACCCGAGCAGCGGCTACTCGGTCACCGTCGGCCAGTCGAAGCAGGTCACCGTCCGCAACCTGCACTCCTACAGCCACGGCCAGTGGGGTGACGGCATCGACGTCTTCTCCAGCGAGGACGTCCTCATCGACGGCGTCTGGATGCGCAACTCCGACGACTGCATCGCGATCTACGCCCACCGCTGGGACTACTACGGCGACTGCCGCAACATCACCGTCCGCAACTCCACCCTCTGGGCGGACGTGGCGCACCCGATCAACGTCGGCACGCACGGCAACACCGACAAGCCGGAGACCATCGAGAACCTCGTCTTCAGCAACATCGACGTCCTGGACCACCGCGAACCGCAGATGGACTACCAGGGCTGCATCGCGCTCAACCCCGGTGACAGCAACCTGCTGAAGAACGTCCGCGCCCAGAACATCCGGGTGGAGGACTTCCGCTGGGGCCAGCTGATCAACATGCGGGTCATGTTCAACAAGTCGTACAACACCTCCGTCGGGCGGGGCATCGACGGGGTGTACATCCGGGACCTGACCTACACCGGGACGCACGCCAACCCGTCCGTCATGGTCGGCTACGATGCGGACCACGCCATCCAGAACGTCACCTTCCAGAACCTCGTCATCAACGGCAAGGCCATCGCCAACGGGATGAAGAAGCCCGGCTGGTACAAGTTCACCGACATGATGCCGGCGTACGCCAACGAGCACGTGCTGAACATGCGGTTCCTGAACTCCACCGAGGCCACGTCCACCGACAAGCCCGGGCTCACCAGCCCGGACCAGGCGACGGCCACCAAGAACCAGGTCTTCAACCACCTCATCACGGCCACCGGTCTGCCCACGTCGTTCAACGCCGACGGGTTGCCGAAGGGGCTGGACGTCGACACCGCCACCGGTCTGATCTCCGGGACCGTGCGGGACAACGTCGGCACGTTCACGGTCACCGTCTCGGCCACCAACAGCGTGGGCACCGCGACGCAGACCCTCACGCTCACCGTCCAGCACGCGTGACGCGGCCCCCTTGAGAACCATGGAGTCACCCGTGCTTCCTCTCAGCCGACGGTCCTTCCTCGGCGCGGCAGGGCTCGTGGTCGCGGCCGGAGGCGGACTGCTGTCCGCCTCCGCCGCGGCGGCGTGGGCCCAGGACGACAAGACCCGGCTCCGCGCCTTCACCCACCCCGGACTGCTGCACAGCGCCGACGACCTCGCCCGCATGAAGGCCGCGGTCGCCGCGAAGGAGTCCCCGGTCTACGACGGCTACCTCGCCCTCGCCGCCCACGCGCGCTCGAAGGCCACGTACGCCATCCAGAACACCGGCCAGATCACCTCCTGGGGCCGCGGCCCCACCAACTTCCAGAACCAGGCCGTCGCCGACTCGGCCGCCGCCTACCAGACCGCGCTGATGTGGTGCGTCACGGGCGACCGGGCCTACGCCGACAAGTCCCGCGACATCCTCAACACCTGGTCGGCGTCCCTGACCGCCGTCACCGGCGCCGACGGGCCGCTCGGCGCCGGCCTCCAGGTCTTCAAGTTCGTCAACGCCGCCGAACTGCTGCGGCACAGCGGCTACGACGGCTGGGCGAAGGAGGACATCGCGCGCTGCGAGGAGTCCTTCCTGCGCGTCTGGTATCCGGCCGTATCCGGCTACATGCTCTACGCCAACGGCAACTGGGACCTGACGTCCATTCAGTCCATCCTGGCCATCGGCGTGTTCTGCGAGGAGCCCACCCTCTTCGAGGACGCGCTGCGCTTCGCCGCCGCCGGCGCGGGCAACGGCAGTGTCCCGCACCGCATCGTCACCGACGCGGGACAGGGCCAGGAGTCCGGCCGCGACCAGGGCCACGAGCAGCTCGCCGTCGGCCTGCTCGCGGACGCCGCACAGGTCGCCTGGAACCAGGGCGTCGACCTGTACGCCTTCGACGGCAACCGGCTGCTGAAGAACGTCGAGTACGCCGCCCGCTACAACCTCGGCGGGGACGTGCCGTTCGTCCCCGACCTGGACCGCACCGGCAAGTACATCAAGACGTCCGTCTCCGCCGTCGGGCGCGGAAACCTGCCCCCGATCTACGAGATGGCCTACGCGCACTACGCCGGTGTCCGGGGCCTCGACACCCCCTTCACCAAGGCGGCCGTCTTCCGCGGCACGGGCGGCGCCCGGGTCGTCGAGGGCAGCAACGACGACCTGCCGAGCTGGGGCACCCTCACCTTCGCCGGCACCAAGGCCCCGGCCCCGGCCGAGCCCACGGCTCCGGCCGGTGTCACGGCGGTGGGCGGTGACAAGTCCGTCACCGTGGCCTGGCTGCCGTCCGCGTGGGCCGAGTCGTACACGGTCCTGCGGGCCACCGCCGCCGACGGGCCGTACGAGACGATCGCGACCGGCCTCGGCACCCCGGAGTACACCGACCGGGACGCCCGCCCGGGCAGGCCCTCCTACTACACGGTCACGGCCGCCAACTCCCAGGGCAGCAGCGCACGTTCCGCCTGGGCGGCGGCGGTCCCCGGGCTGCCCGACCCCTGGGCGACGCGGGACGTCGGGGACGTGCGGATACCCGGCTCGGCCGTGTTCGACGGCGAACGGTTCGTGCTGGAGGCGTCCGGCACCGCCGACACCCACCGCCTGGCCTACCTGCCGCTGCGCGGCGACGGCACGATCACCGCGCGGATCGTGTATCCGCTCAGCTCCCAGTACTCCAGGATCGGCGTCACCGTACGGGCCGGCCTGGACGCGGACGCCGCCCACGCCGCCATGCTGATCCAGGGCCTGCCGCTGCACACCTGGAGCGGCGTGTGGTCCGTACGGGCCAAGGCGGGAGCCGCCGTCAAGGGCACCGGCAGCACACCCGTGCCGCCCTCCCAGCAGCAGACGATCACCACCGGCGCCGCCTTCCCGATCTCCTCCCTCGGCACCCTGCCCGAGTCGGCGACCCCGCTTCAAGCCCCGTACGTCGAGGGCGCGGGCGACGGCTACCGGCTGCGCATGCCGTACTGGGTCCGCGTGACCCGCCGGGGCGACCGCTGCACCGGCGCCATCTCCCCGGACGGCATCCGCTGGACCGACGTCGGCTCCACCGACGTCGACCTCGGCAGCACCGCGTATGTCGGTCTCACCCTCACCTCCTGCCTCGGCGTCGACGAGGACTACGCCGAGACCGGCACCGGCGCCTTCGACAACGTCAGCGTCGTCTCCCGGACCGCCGACGAGGTCTGGTCCGTGCCCCGCCCGGCCACCGCCGCCGGCGACCTGCGGGCCACCGCGGGCGCCGACGCGGTCGAACTGGCCTGGACCGACCCGGACCTCTCCGCCCGCTACAAGGTGCTGCGCGCCACCGCGGCCGGCGGACCCTACGAGACGATCGCCACCGGCATCGGCGCGGTCGGCTTCGGCACCCGCGTCCGGTACGCCGACGCCACCGGCACACCCGGCACGACGTACCACTACGCCGTCGCCAAGACCAACTGCGCCGGACGCGGCCCCTTGTCGGAGTCCGCCCCGGCAACGATGCCGACACCGTCCACGCCGAACCTCACCTCCGCCACCACGGCGTTCGCCAACAAGGGCGTGCCCTTCCAGCACCTCCTGCGCGCCTCGCACGAACCCATACGGTTCGGAGCGGACGGGCTGCCCGACGGCCTGCGCGTCGACAAGCGGACCGGCCTGATCTCCGGAACACCCACACAGAAGGGCGAGTTCGAGGTCACCACCACCGCGGGCAACGCCGCCGGAGACACCACCGGCACCCTCACCCTCACGGTCGGCACCCCGCCGCCCGCGCCCTGGACCTACGGCGACCTCGGCGACGTCGTCCTCGACGACCGCGCCTACGGCACCCTCGGCGTGGTCGCCGTCCGCACCCCCGGCAGCACCGCCCACGAGGACGGGACCTTCGTGGTGCGGGGCGCCGGGACCGACCTCACCGTCAACAACCAGGGCATGACCGGCCAGTTCGTACGGCGGCCCGTCACCGGCGACTGCGAGGTCACCGCCCGCCTGGTCTCCCGCGCCGGAGCCACCGGCGACCGGGCCGGCCTGCTCATGGTCAAGTCCCTGTCGCCGTTCGACCAGGCGGCCGGGACGATCGTCACCGGCGGCACGAGCGCCCAGCTGATGCTGCGCCCGACCGTCGCCGGCAAGTCCACGTTCACGGGCAACGCGGCGGTCACCGCCCCCTGCCTGCTGCGGCTGAAGCGCACCGGGACGCACTTCACCGCATCCGTCTCGTCCGACGACGGCGCCACCTGGACCCCCCTCGCCGAGGGAGACATCCCCGGCTTCGGTGACGCCCCCTACTACGTGGGCCTCGTGGTCTGCTCCCGCGACCCCCTGGCCCGCAGCACCACCGAGTTCGACGAGGTGAGCATCACCCCCATGTAATCCCTCCACGGATGGGAGAAACCCCCATATGAGCCGCACGTCCCCCCACACGCACCACGAGGGCGGCCAGGTGAGCCGCCGCGGTCTGCTCAAGACCGCCGGCGGCCTCACCGCGGCCCTCGCCCTCGGCGCCACCGCCACCGCCACCACGGCGGACGCGGCCCCGGCGACCTTCACCCACCCCGGCATGCTGCACAACGCCGGCGACATCAACCGCGCCAAGGTCAGGGTCGCCGCGGGCGACGACCCCTGGGCCTCCGGCTGGCGCAGACTGACCGCCAACTCCCACTCGGCGTCCACCTGGACGCCCCGCCCCACCGCCACGATCATCCGCGGCGGCACCGGCGAGAACTACCCCCAGCTCTACAACGACATCCACGCCGCCTACCAGAACGCGCTGCGCTGGCACGTGGGTGGCACCGCCGCCAACGCCGACTGCGCCGTGCGCATCCTCAACGCCTGGTCGTCCACCCTCACCGAGATCACCGGAAACGCCGACCGGTACCTGGCCGCCGGCCTCTACGGCTGGCAGTTCGCCAACGTCGCCGAACTCATGCGCGGCTACGCCGGGTTCGACCTGGGCCGGTTCAAGACGATGATGCTCAACGTCTTCTACCCGCTGAACGACCGGTTCCTCCGCGAGCACAACGACGCCTGCATCACCAACTACTGGGCCAACTGGGACCTGTGCAACATGGCCTCGATCATGGCCATCGGGATCCTGTGCGACGACGGCGCCAAGTACGACCAGGCCGTCACCTACTTCAAGAGCGGCGGCGGCAACGGCCAGATCCAGCGGGCGGTGCCGTTCCTCTACCCCAACGTCGAGGGCTACGACCTCGGCCAGTGGCAGGAGTCCGGCCGCGACCAGGGCCACACCGTCATGGGCATGGGCCAGATGGGCGCCCTGTGCGAGATGGCCTGGAACCAGGGCGACGACCTGTACTCCTACGACGGCCGCCGCTTCATGAAGGCCGCCCAGTACGTCGCCAAGTACAACCTCAACATGAACGTCCCCTACACCACCTACACCTGGGGCAGCGGCCAGACCTGCTCCCAGCAGTCACAGACCGTGATCGGCTCCGGATCGCGCGGCCAGGTCCGCCCCGTGTGGGCGATGCTCCACTACCACTACGGCCGGCGCCTGCTCCTCGACGACAAGTACATCGCCCAGATGTGCTTCTCCGTCGCCCCCGAAGGGGGAGGAGGCGACTACGGCACCACCAGCGGCGGTTTCGACCAGCTCGGGTTCGGCACGCTCATGTACGCCAAATAGCGTGTCCGCTGCCCAAGACTCCGCCAAATAGCGGTCAAGCCGACTCGTGCACCGGAATACCGATGAGTGATGTGGTGCTCTGGTGATTCCGGTGCACGAGCGCGGCGAAGGGCTGGTGGGCGTATGACGGCAGGCCGGACGGATCCCGTGGCCAGGAGCCCGTTCGGGGCCGTACGCGGCAGGTACGAGCGGGGAGTCGCCGTGTTCCGCGGCATCCCGTACGCGGCGCCCCCCTTCGGCCCTCGCCGCTTCCGCCCGCCCGTGCCCCTCCCGCCCTGGGACGGCGTCCGCGATGCCGTCGACTTCGGCCCCACCCCGCCGAAACCCCCGTACTCCGAGGCCTTCGCGCACTACCTCTCCGACCCGGTCGTGCCGGGCGACGACTGCCTCAACCTCAACGTCTGGACCCCCGATCCGGACCCCGAAGCCCGGCTCCCCGTCCTGGTCTGGCTGCACGGCGGCGCCCTGACCAGGGGCTCCTCCGCCGTCCCCGTCTACGACGGCCACGCCTTCGCCCGCGACGGCGTGGTCTGCGTCTCGGTCAACTACCGGCTGGGCGTCGAAGGCTACGGACTGTTCCCGGACACGCCCCCGAACCCCGGCCTGCGCGACCAGATCGCCGCCCTGACCTGGGTGCACGAGGCCATCGAGGCCTTCGGCGGCGACCCCGGCCGCATCACCCTCTTCGGCCAGTCCGCCGGGGCGATCAGCATCGGCGCCCTCATCGCCGCCCCGCAGACGCAGGGGCTGGTCCGGCGGGCGGTCCTGCAGAGCGGGCCGCCCGAGGCGTCCGAGCGGGCCAAGGTACGGCGGATGGTGCGCCGCATGGCGTCCCGGCTGAAGATCCCCGCCACCGCCGAGGCCTTCGCCGCCGTCGACCGCGACCTGCTGCTGCACACCCAGGCCGAGGTGGGCAAGCTCAGCAGCCCCGTGGTCGGCGGGCCCGCCTTCGGCGTCGTCATCGACGGCGACACCGTCCCGCGCGACCCCCTGGAGGCCCTCACCGAGGGCGGCGCCGCCGCGGGCGTCGAACTGCTGATGGGCTGGACCCGCGACGAGTACCGGCTGTGGCTGGTCCCGGGCGGCCTGCTGGAGCGCGTCGACCGCCTCGGAGCCGTCGCCTTCGCGGGAGCCATGGCCCGCTGCCACTGCGGCAGCGAGGTCCCGCGCGGCTACCGCGCCCTGCACCCCGAGGCGGGCACGGCGGAGATCGTCGGCCAGCTGGTCACCGACCACCTCCTGCGCATCCCCCTGCACCACCTGGCCGACGCCCGTACGGAACCGTCGTACGTCTACGAGTTCGCCTGGCCCTCCAACCTCCCCGACCTCGGCTCCTGCCACGCGCTGGAGCTCGGCTTCGTCTTCGACACCGGGGAGGTCCCTGAGGCCCGCAAACTGGCCGGGGAAGGCGCCCCGCAGGAACTGGCCGACGCGATGCACGCCGCCTGGGTGCGCTTCGCCACGGACGGCGACCCGGGCTGGGAACGCTGGGACGAGACCCACCCGGTGCGCGTCTTCGGAGACCGCGCACCGGACGCCGAGAACGGCCTGTCCTACACGGCGTCGGGCCCCCGCGACCGCGAACTCGCCCTCTGGGCGACCGACGCCGCGATCACGCCGGAGGAACCCACCCCCGAGCCGTCCCCTGCCGACGGTCCGTCCACCCGCAGCACGGAACTGCGGTCAGCCGTACGGCGACTCCGCCGCGCCGGGGCACTCCGCAGGTACTGACGACGCTCACGCCGCCCGGCAGCGTGAGGCCGCCACGGGAACGGCGGTGACGGAACGCTCGGCACCGTCCGGCTCGACGCGCCGTGTGAACCGGTAGCACTGCCCGGTCGGCGCAGAGGCCTCCAGCCCGGCGCGGACGAGGACAGTGACCGTGACCGTCCGGCCTCTCCGCACGGCGTCCTCGACCTCGAAATACCGCAGGTGCCCGGTGGGGTCGAGAGCCCGCCGCACCCCTGGGCGGGTCAGGTCCTCGGCGTACAGATTCTTGATGCGCAGGCGCGCCAGCGCGACCCGCTTGCTGATCTGGAGGCCCGGACGGCATACGTCGCGGTCCCGCACGGTCACCTTCGACGTCCACTCCGGTCCGGGGAGGCGGGAATAGGTGTAACTGAGGCAGCGGTCCACCTTCACGGGGCCACCGCCCGGAAACAGGCCCTTCTCGTCGTACACGGCGGACCGGGAGACGAGGGCGGTGAATGCGCGCCGAGACGGGTCGTACGTGATCACGGGAGCCCGGGTGTGCTGCCAGACCACGCCGGTCAGCGCATCGGTACCGGCGGCACCGCCGGCGTCGAGCGCTCGGGCCGTGCCCGGCGCCGTACGGCGGGCTTGCCGGAGGATCGAGGACAGGGCCGTTTCCCGGCGCTGGTCGTTCACCCGCCCGGCGTCCCAGACCGAGTACCAGATGTACGCCGGCAGACCGGCGGAGATGTACGGCAGCGGAAGGCCGCCACAGCCGCCGCCCCGACGGGACGGCGAAAACGGCTGCGGCGGCCTGATCGCTCAGCCGAGGGCCTGTCCGGGGTGCTCAGCCGAGGACGGCGTCGCTCTTCGCCCGGATCGTCGCGATGAGGGCTTGGGTCTTGGCGAGTTCCGGCCCGTGTTCGCTGATCAGGGTGCGCTGGGTGGCGGCCTCGGCGTCGTGCCACACGGAGACCAGGTTGGTGCTGCCCTTGCACTGGGTGTCCGCGACCGCGACCTGCTTCTCCTTGGCGCCGGCGGTGTCCCCGGTGAAGGAGGCGTCATTGTTCGCGTCGATCGGGGACTTGTACGCGAAGTTCTTGGCGGCCATGCACGCCGACCAGCGGGCGAACACCGCCGCGACCTTCGGGTCCTGCAAGGACTTCTCGTAGGAGAGGCCGTCGAGTTCCTCGACCAGCGTGTCGTCGAGGTACGTCTCGCTCTGCCCACCGGTGAGCTGGTCGAGCGCCTGCCCGTAGCAGCCGTCCTCCGGGACGGGCTCCCCGGCGCGGGCAGTGCGGACCTTCTTCGGTTCGCCGTCGAGCGCGGCTTCCTCTTCCGGGGTGAAGTGAGGCTCTTCGCCGCCGATGGCGGCCACCCGAGCGTGCCGGCCGAAGTCGGGGCGGTAGCCGAGGCGCTCGGCGTCCTGCTGGTCGTACGTGCCGTAACGGAGGTCTTCGTGCTCTTCGATCTCCTCCGAGGTGCCGGTCGACGGGGCGAAGTTGAAGGAAGTGAAGCCGACGCCCTGCATACAGGCGGTGGTCAGCTTCCACAGGGCCTGCTGACTTCTCTCGTAGTCCTCGGGGCTGAGCTGGTAGGCGTCCAAGGGGAGACTCATCGCGGCCACGACGCGGGTGGGAGCGCCCTGGACCCGGTCGCCGGCCGTTGTGGCCGGCTCCGCGGAAGGGCCGGCGCCCTGGCTCGAGCAAGCGGACAGTGCGAGCGCTCCCACGGCGAGGGCGGCGGCTATCGGTGCGGTTTTGAACAAACGCATGGGGGGTCCTTCCGGGGTCAGTGGCCCCCGCCGCCCTCGTGGCGGGGGTACCAGTTCGTGGAGGAGTTCTTGTTCTTCAGCGCGGAGGTGAGGTTCTTGCGGGCCTGCGGCTTGAGGGAGTTGAACGGACCCTTCCACCAGCGGTCGCGGTGGACGCAGTACCCGGTACTGCGGGTGCGGGAGTCCCAGGACGCGGCCTGGTCTTCGAGCTTCTGCCCCGCGCCGGGGCCGGAGCCGGGTTTGAAGACCTGGGCGTCGAGGTTGTAGCCGCCGTCGCCGATCGTGGCGAGCGCCCCCTGCTGATTGGAGTTGTAGTAGAAGCACGCCATCCGGTCGTAGCAGCGATGCGTGGGGGCGGCGGACGCTGTCGGGGCGGCGACCAGGAGCGCTGTGCCGGTGGCGGTGGCCAGAAGAACAGCGGACAGCTGACTTCGTATCACTTCATTCCTCCCGTTTGATGACTGATGGCAGCCCGCTGAACCTGCCGTGTCCGGTTCAGCAGGCAGCGAAGGTCGGTTCAGCAGGCAACGACGATTGAGTGAATCCGCGTGCTGACGTGGACGCGGTCCCCGAAATCACGGCTGAGGGGCTGTGGAACTGGGTGGTCTGGCCCAATCCGCCCCGAGCGCCCGGTCACTCTAGGCACAATGCGATCACCAGCAACATGGCTTGATCTGGGCATGGCAAATAACGAGCCCTGCTCGCCCGGGCATCCGGAGGAAGAGCGCACCACCAGGTGACCTGTGAAGATCCTGTGAAGCGGAACGGCGGGCCGCGGGAGGTGTGAGAGGCAGATTGGCCGGATCCCCTACGGCGGCGTCAGCGCCTACCGGGACGGCGGCGCCCCCACCGAGTCCCGCACCACCACATGCGTGCCCAGCAGCAGGTGTTCGTCCGGCGCGCCCGGCGTGTGGTCCAGGGCCGTGCGGACGGCGAGGCGGCCGAGTTCCTCGTAGGGGACGTGGACCGTCGTCAGGGCGGGGTGCAGGTCGCGGGCGAAGGGGATGTCGTCGTAGCCGGCGAGGGAGACGTCGCCGGGGACGGTCAGGCCCGCCTCGTGCAGGGCGGTGAGGGCGCCGGCCGCGACCATGTCGGTGGCGGCTACGACGGCCGTGAAGTCGAGGTCGTCCTTGAGGGCTTGCCGCATCAGGCGGTGGCCCGCGTCGCGGGTGAAGTCGCCGTGCAGGAGGAGGGCCGGGTCCGGGGTGAGGCCCCGGGCCCGGTGGGCGGCGAGATAGCCGCGTTCACGGCCCAGGGCCGTGGTGTGGTCCGCCCGGCCGCCGAGGAACAGCACCCGGCGGTGGCCCTGGGTGAGGACGTGGGAGACCAGGGTGTAGGCGCCGCCCTCGTTGTCGTACTCGATGACCGTCACCGGGGCGCCGGGGTCCAGCGGCGGCCTGCCGCACAGGACCAGGCGGGAGCCGGCCGAGGCGAGGGAGTCGGCCATGCGGTGGGTGCGTTCGCGGTACTCGGGGGTGTCGGCGGTGCCGCCGACCAGGATCACGGCGGCGGCGCGCTGGGCGCGCATCATCTCGACGAACTCCAGCTCGTGCTGCACGTCCCCCTCCGTGCTGCACACCAGGCAGAGATGGCCGAGGCGGGTCGCCTCGCGCTCGACGCCGTGGGCCATGTGCGCGAACGACGGGCCGGTGATGTCCTCCAGCACGAACGCCAGCGTGGGCGTGCCGACGCCCGCGACCGCCTTCGCCCGCGCGTCCGCGACGTAGTCCAGTTCGCGGACCGCCCGCATCACACGCCCGCGCGTCGCCGCGCTCACCGGGTACACACCGCCGAGCACCCGGGACACCGTCGACGCCGAAACCCCCGCGCGAGCCGCCACGTCCCGGATGGTGCTGCGGCTCGCGTCCCCGCTCTTCCTCGTCATGACTGCCTCGTCTCTCCCGGGCGCCGGTCCGCGCCCACCCCTCGGGAACTGCGGCAACGCCATGGCAACCGGTTCCCCGACGGAGGCTAGCAGTGGGGAGGGGAGGCGAGGAGGGGTGTGCGCGGACTGGTGACCCCGTGGTCGGGCGGACCGGTGGCCCGGTGGGGAGCACCTCGCTCCTATGCCGCCCCCAGCGTCCCCGCGATGCCCGCGATCGCCTCCGGGCCGACCCGGCAGCAGCCTCCGATCAGACGGGCGCCGGACTGCTGCCAGCCCTTCACCTGGCCGGCGGTGAAGGTGGCGCGGCCGGTCCAGGCGCGGGCGTCGGCGTCCCAGGTCTCACCGCTGTTGGGGTAGACGACGACCGGCTTGCCGGTGACCCGGGCAGCGATCGCGGCCGCGGTGTCCGCGTCCTCGGGCGCGCAGCAGTTCACGCCGACCGCGATCACCTCGTCCGCGCCGGCGGCCAGGGCGAAGGCCTCCTCCAACGGCTGTCCGGCGCGCGTGCGGCCACCGGCGACGGAGTACGTCAGCCAGGCCGGCACCCCGAGCCCGCGCACCGCCCGCAGCAGGGCCGTGGCCTCCTCGGCGTCGGGGACCGTCTCCAGGGCGAGGACGTCGGGACGGGCGGCGGCCAGCACCTCCAGGCGGGGACGGTGGAAGCGCTCCAGCTCGTCGACCGTGAGGCCGTAGCGCCCCCGGTACTCGGAGCCGTCCGCGAGCATCGCCCCGTACGGGCCGGCCGAGGCCGCCACCCACAGCGGGCGGGAGACGCGGGCGAGCCGGGCCGCGTCCCGCGCCAACTCGACGCTGAGCGCCATGAGTTCGGCCGCCCGGTCGTGGTCGGTGCCGCGCTTGGCGAAGCCCTCGAACGTGGCCTGGTAGCTGGCCGTGATCGCCACGTCCGCGCCCGCCCGGAAGTACGCGAGGTGCGCCTCGGTGATCGCCTCCGGCTGTTCCTCCAGAAGCCGCGCCGACCACAGCTCGTCGCTCAGGTCGTGCCCGGCCGACTCGAGCTGGTTGGACAGGCCGCCGTCGAGGACGACCGTCCCGGCGGTGAGGGCTTCGGCGAGGGTGAGGGTGCTGGTCATAGGGACGACCGTAGTCGAGACCCGGCGGCGGACCCCAGCCGATTGTGTCCAGTCCATGAACAGGTCGCCCAACATGTGGGACAGCGGGTTACGATCACGACCCTCCCCCCTCCGCTCGTCAGGAACGCCCATGACCGTCCCCAGCCCCGCCGAGACCGCCGAACCCGCCGAGCCGGCCCCGGCGCCCCCGCCCCGCCGCACCTTCGGCCTGGCCGCCGCCACGGCCCTGGTCATGGGCAACATCATCGGCGGCGGCATCTTCGCCCTGCCCGCCACCGTCGCCCCCTACGGCACGATCAGCCTGCTCGCCTTCGTCGTGCTCTCGGTCGGCGCGGTCGCCCTCGCGCTGCTCTTCGGCAAGCTGGCGCGGCGCAGCCCGGTCACGGGCGGGCTGTACGTGTACCCGAGGGACGCGTTCGGCGATTTCGCCGGGTTCCTGTCGGCCTGGTCGTACTGGACGATGTGCTGGGTCAGCATCGCCGCCCTGGCCGTCGCCGTCGTCGGCTACGTCGACGTCCTGATACCCCTGCACGGCAACCACGTCCTCCAGGCCGCCGTCGCCATGGCCGCTCTCTGGCTGCCCGCCGCCGCCAACTTCGCGGGCACCCGCTGGGTCGGCGCGGTGCAGGTCGTCTCCACCGTCCTGAAGTTCGTGCCGCTGCTCCTGCTCGCCACCATCGGCCTGTTCTTCGTCGACGCGGACAACTTCGGCCCGTTCAACGCCTCCGGCCAGAGCGTCTCCGGCGCGCTGGCCGCCTCCGCCGCGCTGCTGCTGTACAGCTTCCTCGGGGTCGAGTCGGCCGCGGTCAGCGCGGGCGAGGTCCGCGACCCCGAGCGCACCGTCGCCCGGGCGAGCGTCCTCGGCACGCTGGCCTCGGCCCTGGTCTACATCCTGGGCACGGTCGCCGTGTTCGGCCTCGTCCCGCACGGCCGGCTCGCCGACTCGGGCGCCCCGTTCGCCGACGCGGTCAACGCCCTCACCGGCAGCTCCTGGGGCGGCACGGCCATCGCCCTGGTCGCCGTCGTCTCGATCACCGGCTGCCTCAACGGCTGGATCCTCATGGCCGCGCAGATGCCGTACGCCGCCGCGCGCGACGGTCTCTTCCCCGCGCCCTTCGCCCGGGTCGGCAAGGGCGGCGTCCCCGGCTTCGGCGTCTGGGCCTGCGCGGTCCTCGGCACGCTCCTCATCGCCCTCAACTACACGGCGGGCCCGGACACGACGTTCCGCGTCCTCGTCCTGATCACCACGTTCACCGGCTGCGTGCCGTACCTGCTGTCGGCGGCGGCCCAGCTGTACTGGCTGGCCCGCGGCACCCGCGACCTCCCCCACTCTCGGCTGCGCTCGAGCGGGAGGGACCCCCATCGCCCCGCCGGGCTGGTCCGCGACCTGATCGTCGCCGTCCTCTCCTTCGGCTTCTCGTTCTGGCTGATCGCGGGCGCCGGATACGCGGCCGTCTACCAGGGCGTGCTGTTCCTCTTCGCCGGGATCCCGGTGTACGTGTGGCTGCGGGGACGCAAGGACAAGGCGGAGGCGACGGACAAGGCGGAGGCGGCGGCATAGCATCGGGGCATGCCCGAGGTCGCTGTCGCTGATGCCGAAGTACGTGAGGTCCTGGGAGTCCCGGCGAACAAGGCGGTGTTCGAGCCGCTCACGCACAACCCGTGGAACGGCGTCACGGCCGGGGTGTGGCGGGTCACCGCCGACGGACGTTCGGCCGTACTGAAGGTGCTGACGCGGACCAAGGAGACGAGCGTCACCTGGGCCGCCTCCAACGACCCCCGGCACTGGAACTTCTGGCGCCGCGAGGCGTACGTCTACCAGTCGGGGCTCGCCCAGGTCTGGCAGCCGCAGGGCCTGCGCGCGCCCCGGCTGCTGGCCTGCGCCGAACGCCCCGACGGTGACCTGGCGTTGTGGCTGGAAGACGTGCCGGGCGAACCGGCGACGGCCTGGCCGCTCGCCCGGCACGTCGAGCACGCGCACCGGCTCGGGGCCGCGCAGGGCGCGGTGGGGGCGGGAGAGGACCGGCCGTGGCTGTCGCAGCGCTTCCTGCGCGACTACACGGCCGGCAAGACGACGGGCCAGGACCTGCTCGACGACGACGAGGCCTGGCAACACCCCCTGGTCCGGGAGCACTTCCCGGCGGGCCTGCGCGCGGACATGGTCCGCCTCCACCACGACCGCGAGTGGTTCCTCACCGTCATGGAGTCCCTGCCGCGCGCCTTCTGCCACCTCGACCAGTGGCCGGCCAACGTCCGCTCCGACGGCCGCGGCAGTGTCGTCCTCGACTGGGCGTTCGCCGGGGACGGCGCGCTCGGCGAGGATCTCGGCAACTACCTCCCCGACTCCGTCTTCGACCTGTTCGTCCCCGCCGCCGACCTGCCCGGCCTGGCCAAGGAGGCGTACGACGCCTACCTGCACGGCCTGCGCGAGAGCGGCTGGCGCGGCGACGAACGGCTCGTCCGGCTCGGCGTGTGCGCCTCCGCCGTGAAGTACGACTGGCTCACGGCGCTGATGCTCGCCCGGGCGGACGACGAGCAGCCGGCCTACGGCGGCCGGGGCTCCGTCCCCGCTGAACTCCGTTACCGCGAACGCGGCCTGGTCCTCGCCTTCCTCGCCGACTGGGCGGCCGAGGCCCGGCTGCTGGCGCCCCAGCTGGGCTTTCCCAAGGCACCGAGCGGCAGCTGACACCGGACGCCGAAACGCACCGTCGCGAGAAGGGAAGAGCATGGCCCGCGTCGTCGAGTTGTCGTACTACCCCGTCAAGGGATGCGCCGGGACATCGGCGACCGAGGCACTGCTGACCCCCACCGGACTGGCGCACGACCGCAGCTTCATGGTCGTCAGCGAGGAGGGCGTGTACCGGACCCAGCGCCGGGACCCCGGGCTGGCCGTCATCCGGCCCGCCGTCACCGCCGACGGCGAGCGCCTCACGCTCAGCGCGCCGGGAACGGAGGACCTGCACCTCCGGGTGGACACCACCGGCACCCGACGGAAAGTGGACCTGTTCGGAACCGCTTACCAGGGCATCGACCAGGGCGACCCGGCAGCCGACTGGCTCTCGGAGGTCCTGCGCACCCCGAGCCGGCTGGTGCGCGTACCGCCGGAACACGACCGGGTGACCGACGGCATGACCCGCGGCACCTCCGGCTACGCCGACAGCTGCGCGCTGCACATCATCTCGCGCTCCACCCTGGACCTGTTCAACCGGAAACTGAGCGAACGCGGTGGGAGCCCGCTGCCCATGAACCGCTTCCGCCCCAACATCGTGCTCGACGGCGGGGACGCACTCGACGGCGGGGACGACCGCCACGGCTGGGACGAACCGCACACCGAGGACCGCGTCCGCCACCTCCGCATCGGCGACACCGAACTGGGCTATGCCAAGCTCGCCATCCGCTGCGCCGTCACCCTGGTCGAGCAGGAGTCCGGGACCAGGGCGGGCCCGGAACCCCTGCGCACCCTCGCCGGGTACCGGCGGGCCTCCGAGGGCGGCGTCGCCTTCGGCGCGAAGTTCGCCGTGCTGCGGCCCGGCAGGGTGTCCGTCGGCGACGACGCGGTCGTCAGGTCGTGGGGCGAGTCCGAGCTGTGAGCCTCACTGCCGTAGGCGGGCCGCATGCCGGCCGCCGCCGCGGTGGCGCCGGCCGCGTCGCGTCGCCATCGGCACGGCGAGGCTGACGACGAGGGCCAGCCCGAGCGCGTACGGCCACCAGCCGAAGCCGACGTCCTCCGACGCGCCGGCGCTCCGGGGCGCCACGGCCCCGGACGCGGACGCCCCGGGCGCGGTGGGGGAGGGGCTCGGGGTGGTTCCGGCCTTCAGGGCGACGTCGTTCCCGTCCCCGGCCCGGTAGTCGATGTGGTAGGTGGTGTCGCCGAGCTTCAGACGGGCGCCCTGCCGCAGCCCCTCGAACGTTCCCGAGATCCTGCCGTCGCCCTGGTGATCGAGGACGCTGATCTCGCGAGCGGCCCGGCCCGGGCCTCCTGCCGCCGACACGTCGAGGTCCCCGGCCAGCCGCACGCCCCCCGTCACCTTCAACGGACCGTCCCTCAGCACCAGTGCCCCCTTCGGACCCTGCGTGTAGGCGCCGTGCACCGTGAGGCCGGTCGTGACGGCACCGTCGTTCCTCACCGCTCCCGCGACCGTGCCCTTGCCGGTGAGCGCGGTCGCGACGCGCAGGCCCGCCGGGCCCGCGTCCAGCCGGGTCCCGGCCGCCGTGAGCCGTACGGCCCTGCTGTGCGTGAGCGTGGCGCCCTTGCGCAGGGCCAGCGTGCCTTTGGAGACGGTGGTCGTCCCGGTGTACGTGACCGCGGGCCCCGTCAGGGTCGTCGTGGCGGCTCCCGACTGGGTGAGCGAGCCGCTGCCGCCGATGCGGGAGAGGGTGAGAGGCCGTTCCGTGTTGCGCAGGACGAGTGAGCCGTCGCTGACGACCCTGGAGCGGGCCCCTGCCGTGTACAGTCCGCCGTCGCCGCCGCGCTTCCCGCTGCCCAGGCGCAGCACCGCCCCCTTCTCCACCGTCGTGGAGCCGTCGTAGTACTGGACGGCCGCGAAGGTCACGTCGTTGCCGGGCGTGCCGGCGATGACGATGTCGCCGGCGCCGGGGGCCGAGAGGGTGTCGTGGAATCTGCCGCCGCCGATGGGGGCGCCGAGCGTCACCGGGCCGTTGTAGTCGAAGGTGAGGCGGGAACGGGAGCGGGCGGCCAGGAGGTTGATGTAGACCGTCTCGGCGGTGCCCGGCATGAAGATCGCGTTCGTCGTGCCGTCGCCCCACTGGACGTTCGCGCCCTTGATGTTGGTGCCGCGTTTGTTGACGTTCTTGCGGGCGGGCGTCCAGTTGAGGGCCGGGTCGCTGATTGACGGGTCCCTGTCGCCGCCCCGGTCCGACCAGCTGTACTGGCCGGTGAGGACCACCTTGCCGCCGGGCCGCGACTGGACGTTGATGTCGCTGCCGTACTCGCGCTGGTAGAAGTCCATGCCCATCGTGACGGTCCGGCCGAGCGGCGTGTCGACGGTCCAGGTGCCCTGGTTGAGGACCTTGCGGACGTTCGGGAGCGAGGTCGCGTACTCCGGGCGGCCGGCGTTGAGCTGCGTGCCGTTGTCGATCACCCCGGAGAAGGAGTGCGTGCCCGACAGGTCCCAGGTGCCCCAGAGGAACCTCGGCTGGGTGATCAGCCCGGAGCCGCTGATGGTGCCCAGGTTGTACGCGCTCGTCAGCGACAGCCGCAGCGTGCCGTCCACCCGGATGTTGTCCTGGTTGAGGCGGAACGCCGGGGTGTTGTACGGGAAGCGGCCGATCAGTCCCGTCGTACCGCCGTCGCCGTACTGGAGCGTCGCGCCGCGCTCCACCGTGACCGCCGGCGGGTCGGGGCGGGTGACGGTGACGTACGGGTGGTTCCCGCCCGCCGTCCGCACCCGCTGCCGCCGCCGGGACTCGGGGAGCGTGAAGTCGCTGTCCCGGGTGAGGACCAGGGTCCCGCTGCCGCGCACGGTGAGCGTGCCCTCGCCGCGGAACACGCCGTCGTACGTCGTCGTCCCCGGCGGGACGGTGACGACCGTGTCGCCTGTGAGTGTCACGTCCCGGTCGGCCAGTACGTCGGCGGTGACGTCCCGGGGGCCGGCCGCCACCGCCGGGGGAGCGGCGAGGAGCGAGGCGACCGCCGCGAGGACTCCGGCGGCCGCTGCTGTGGTGTGGGTGAGACTGCGCACGGGAGGGGAGACGCGGGCGGCGGTCGGCCGATAACAGAAAATCGGCGGTTGCCGTTTTCCGGTGATACGACGGTTCCGGTGATACGACGGTCACTGCCGCAGGCCGCCCGTGCCCCGCCCGGCTCACCAGGTCTTGCCGGCCTGCTCCCGGATCGTGCGGTTGATGCGGTTGAAGAAGTTGGTCATCGCGATCTCCAGGATGATCGCGTTCAGCGGCTCCTCGCCGAAGTGGCCGGCGGCGGCGTCCCAGATCTCGTCGGTCACACCCGGTGCGCCGTCCTGGAGCCGGGTGGCGGCCTCGGTCAGGGCGAGGGCCGCCCGCTCCTCCTCGGTGTAGAAGGGCGTCTCACGCCACGCGGCCACGTGGTGCAGCCGCTCGTCCGTCTCGCCCGCCTTCTTCGCCGACGCGACCGAGGCGAAGACGCAGGGGCTGCAGCCGTTGATCTGGCTGGTCCGCAGATGGACCAGTGACAGCAGGCGCTGGTCGACGCCCCCGGCGTGAATCGCCTTGTAGAGGTGCCGGATCCCCGTGATCATGTCGGGGTTCGGCGTTCCGTTCACGCGTGCTTCCATCGATGCTGCTCCTTCATCGGTTACCTGAGCCCGTTCGGGCCCGTCATGTCCGTGACGGAGCAGAGCCGAGGAAGGTAACAACATGTCCGACACCAGTCCGGCGGACCCGATGGCCGAGGCGTTCGAGGCCCAGCGTGACCGGCTGCGCGCGGTCGCCTACCGCATGCTCGGATCGCGTGCCGACGCCGAGGACGTGGTCCAGGAGGCCTGGCTGCGTCTCTCCCGCCAGGACGCGGCGACCATCCACAACCTCGGCGGCTGGCTGACCACGGTGGTCGGCCGGATCAGCCTCGACGTCCTGCGGTCGCGCCAGGCCCGCCCGGAGGCGTTCTACGACGACAGCGCGTCCGAGCTCGTGGTGACGCTCGACGACGGGCCCGCTCCCGAGGACGACGCGGTGCTCGCCGACTCGGTCGGGCTCGCGCTGCTCGTCGTCCTGGAGTCGCTCGGGCCGAGCGAGCGGCTGGCGTTCGTGCTGCACGACCTGTTCGCGGTGCCGTTCGACGAGATCGGCCAGATCCTCGGCAAGTCCACCGCCGCCGCCAAGATGCTCGCCAGCCGCGCCCGCAGGAAGGTGCGGGCGACGAAGCGGCCGGCCGGTGTCGGACGGGAACAGCGAGAGGTGGTCCGGGCCTTCCTGGCGGCGGCTCGCCGCGGCGACTTCGAGGAGTTGCTGCGGGTGCTCCACCCCGAGGTGGAACTGACCGTCGACACCCCGTCCGGGGTGGTCGTCACCCTCGGGGCCACCAAGGTCGCAGCCGGCGCGCAACTGTCCGCCGGCGCGGCCGCACAGGGGCGGGCCGTGCTCGTCGACGGCCTCCCGGGGTTCGTTTCCTGGCACGAGGACGGCACCCCGCTCTCGGTCCTCGCGTTCACCGTCGTCGACGGCCGGATCACCGGCATCACGGTCGTGATCGACCCGGCCGAGCTCGCGCGGATGGACCTGCCGGACCCGGCATGAGTCCTCGCTTCCCCGAGGACCGCGTCCGGCTGTCTCACCGCGCGACCGCTCAGTGCCGCGCGAACTGCACCCGGGTCGCCTGTTTGACGTCCGGGCGGACCGCGATGCCCTCGACGGTGAGTTGTTCGCCGTAGATGTCGGTGAGCCTCAGGGGGCCGCCGCAGCCGGTGCCGTCGGGGGAGAGGAAGTAGTTGTACTCGGTCCGGGTCAGCCGGCTCCATCCGCTGCCGGTCCTGACCTCCAGCCGGGCCAGCGGGTTGCGGTGGCCGAGCGCCTGGATGCCGCACCAGTGGCTGCTGGAGCCGGTCTTGTAGCGGAGGGAGACGGTGTCGGACGTGCCGGGGCTCAGCAGGCTCCAGGTCACCGGGATCCGGCCGGCGGAGAGGCCGGCGAGCTTGGCGAAGGCCTCCTTGCTGAGGTCGAGCTGCCCGGGGGCGCAGGGCAGCGGGCATTCGTTGGTGATCCGGACCGTGACGGAGGCGCCGTTCCCCGCCCGGACCAGGATGTACGCCCCGCACGCCTTGGACGTCTCGTAGTCGGTGTGGTTCATCGCCGCGACCATGAGATCGGGGCTCGGGCCGTACAGGCAGGCGCCGTCGCCGTCCGCGGCGTCGTAGTGGGTGGCGACCCCCTCGTAGGTGACCTGGGGCTGGATACGTCCCGCCAGCGGTGCCGTGCCGGACACCGGCCGCGGTGAGGAGCGCGGGGTGCCGGCGGGCGAGGGCCGCGCCGACGGGGTGGTCGCGCTCGGTGGCGGGGACGCCTTGGACGGTTTGGGCTTCTGCTTCTGCTTCGGCTTCGGTTCGGGCTTCCGTGCCGGAGTCGTGGGCGTGGCGCTCGACCGGGGGCCGGCGGCGGGCTCGGCAGCGGATCGCACGGTGTCCGGCTCGCCGTCGGGGCGAAGCACCATCACCAGGGACAGCAGAAGTCCCACCGCCGCCACGCCGACGGCAAAGACGAGGGCACTGCGTCGCTTGCGCAGGGGACGGCGGTGAGAACGGGCTGCCACGGGTGAGTCCTTACGTGGTTCGGGAGTTCAGAAGTCCAGGAGTTCAGGAGGATGCGCGCTTTCACCCCACCAGTCGTCGCCGGGACCGGAAAGGTTGCCGGTGAGTCGTCCCGTCAGACCCGTTGACCTCCTGGTGGCACACCCTTACCTTTTCGGCGTTCGTAATGACAGATGGCGTTCGAAATGTCAGACGACGGATCGGACGACGCCGTGTGTCCCCCAGTGAGAGGCAGGCCCCTCCGCATGAGCCGCGACCGCGACCACGCTCTGCCCGAACCCCCCAGCCGCAGACTGCTGCTGAAGGGCGCCGCAGCCGCCGGTGCCCTGGCCGCCGTCCCCGGTGTGGCCCAGGCCGCCACCCCGGCCAGGCCGAAGCCGGCTCCCTTCGTGAACCCGCTCGTCCGCAACCGCGCCGACCCGCACATCAACCGGCACAAGGACGGCTTCTACTACTTCACCGCCACCGCCCCCGAGTACGACCGCATCATCCTGCGCCGCTCCCGGACCCTGAACGGCCTGGGCACGGCCGCCGAGTCCGTGATCTGGCGCGCCCACCCCACCGGCAACATGGGCGCGCACATCTGGGCGCCCGAACTGCACCGCATCGGCGGCAAGTGGTACATCTACTTCGCCTCCGCGCCCGCCGAGGACGTGTGGGCGATCCGCATATGGGTGCTGGAGAACGCCCATCCCAACCCCTTCAAGGGCACCTGGGTGGAGAAGGGCCAGGTGAAGACGGCCTGGGAAACCTTCTCCCTGGACGCCACCACCTTCACCCACCGGGGCAAGCGTTACCTCGCCTGGGCGCAGCACGAGCCCGGGCTGGACAACAACACCGGCATCTTCCTGTCCGAGATGGCGAACCCGTGGACCCTGAAGGGCCCTCAGGTCCGGCTCTCCACCCCGGAGTACGACTGGGAGTGCATCGGCTTCAAGGTCAACGAGGGCCCGTACGTCCTCAAGCGCAACGGCCGCCTCTTCATGACCTACTCGGCCAGCGCCACCGACTTCAACTACTGCATGGGCCTGCTGACCGCCGACGCCGACAGCCACCTCCTGGACCCCATGAGCTGGTCCAAGTCGCCGACCCCGGTCTTCACCAGCAACGACACCACCAAGCAGTACGGCCCCGGCCACAACTGCTTCACCGTCGCCGAGGACGGCCGCACCGACGTCCTCGTCTACCACGCCCGCCAGTACAAGGAGATCAACGGCGACCCGCTGAACGACCCCAACCGGCACACCCGCGTCCAGAAGCTCGGCTGGAAGCCGGACGGCACCCCGGACTTCGGCATCCCGGTGGCCGACACCGTGAAGGCGGGGGAGTGAGATGAGACGCGCGTACGCGGTCCTCCTCGCCCTGTGCCTGGGCGTGTTCGGCGCCCTCGCCACCGCCGGCCCCGCCCAGGCCGCGCCCCAGACCATCCCCAACGGCACCCAGTTCAAGGACACCTCGGGCAACCCCGTCCACGCGCACGGCGGCGGGGTCCTCAAGGTCGGCTCCTACTACTACTGGTTCGGCGAGCACCGCAACGCCGACAACACCTTCCGGTACGTCGACGCCTACCGCTCGACCGACCTGAAGAACTGGGAGTTCCGCAACCACGTCCTGACCGAGGCCAGCGACCCCGAGCTGGCGACCGCCAACATCGAGCGGCCGAAGGTCATGTACAACGCGTCCACCGGCAAGTACGTGATGTGGATGCACAAGGAGAACGGCACCGACTACAGCGAGGCCCGTGCCGCCGTCGCCGTCTCCGACACCGTCGACGGCAACTACACCTGGAAGGGCAGTTTCCGCCCGCTCGGCCAGCACATGTCCCGCGACATCACGGTCTTCGTCGACACCGACGGCGCCGGGTACATGGTCTCCGCCGCCCGCGAGAACTACGACCTCCAGATCTACCGCCTCACCGCCGACTACACCGGTATCGCGAGTCTGGTCGCCAACCCCTGGCCGGGCGGCCACCGCGAGGCTCCGGCCCTGTTCAAGCGGAACGGCGTGTACTTCATGCTGACCTCGGGCGCCACGGGCTGGAACCCCAACCAGCAGCAGTACGCCACAGCCACGAACCTCGCCGGGCCCTGGTCGGCCATGAAGAACATCGGCGACTCGACGGCGTTCGGTTCGCAGACCGCCTACGTCCTTCCGGTACAGGGCAGTTCGGGCACCTCGTACCTTTACCTGGGCGACCGCTGGGGCAACTCCTTCGGCGGGACCGTCAACGACTCGCGGTACGTCTGGCTGCCGCTGACCTTCTCCAACTCGACCACGATGGCCATGAACTGGTCACCGGAGGTCACCGTCGACACGGCCGCCGGGACCGTCTCCGGCACGAGCGCCACGTACAACACCCTCGTCGCCCGCCACTCCTCCAAGTGCGCGGACGTCACCAGCCAGTCGCTCTGGGCGGGCGCCCAGCTCAAGCAGTACGACTGCAACGGCGGCAGCAACCAGAAGTACTGGTTCAAGTCCGTCGGAAGCGGTTACTACCAGCTGATGGTCAGGAACAGCTCCCTGTGCGTGCAGGAGAACGCGAGCACGGTCACGCAGGAGAACTGCTCCTCCGCGACGAGCCAGCAGTGGTCGCTGACCACCACCGGCTCGTACGTCAACGTGAAGTCCCGCGCGTCAGGCGAGTGCCTGGACGTGAACGGTGCGTCCACCGCCAACGGCGCCGCGCTCATCACGTACACGTGCAACGGCGGCACCAACCAGCAGTGGACGCGCGGCACCTGACCCGGCTCAGGCCAGCAGGTCGATCGCGTCGACAGCCGTCCCGGCACTGAGGAAGCCGGTCGTCCCCGACCCGCTCACCACGTCGATCCTGAGCACGTTGTACTGGCTCGGGTCCGTCTTCCAGGCGGACGCCGGGACGCTGTACGTGAACGTGTGGTTGTTGCCGCGGTACGAACCGTTGGTCAGTGACCGGGTGTTCGGCTGGGTGGGCGGGGAGGGGACGGCCGAGGTCCAGGTGTCGTTGACGGTGACCTGGGGCCGGCCGTTCGCGTACGCCGTCGTCACGCCGATGCGCAGGGTGTGGGCCGCGGCGGCCTGGGCGGCGGTGAGCCTGAAGTACACGAGGATGCCGCTGTTGACGTCCTTCCAGAGGTAGCACGGGAAGGCCGCGGTCTCGCCGTCGCCGATGACGACGTTCCCCGTCCAGGACGCGGCCCGTACGTCGGACGGATGCGCGTACGTCATCAGATCCGCGTTCTTGAACCCGCCCGGCGTGCCGTTCCAGTCGCCGATCCGCCAGATCGCGCTCGCGTGGGAGGGGTCGTTGGAGGACGGGATCGCGATCGTGTTCAGGGTGGTCGTGCCGCCCGCCGACACGCTCACCGACGTGGTGTACACCGCCAGCTCGCCCTTGTAGACGGTCAGCGTGTACGTCCCCGGCAGCACACCCGGAACGGAGAAGAAACCGTCCGAGGAACGCGCCGAACCCCAGTACTGCGCCGCCGCGTTGGCAAGACCGACGGTGTACGGGTACGCCGTGTTCCGCCCGGATATCCCCACCCCCGCCACCTTGCCCCGGCCGCTCGCCGGCACGTACCCGGCGATGCCGAGCGAGTCGGCCCACGGCGTCGTCAGCGTGCCCGGGAACAGCGCCGAGGAGGGTGCCCCGCCGTCCGTGAAGGCGATGACGTACGGGCCCTGGAGGCCGAACCGCTGGTCCTCGGTCTGGTTCTGGCCGTAGTAGAGGATCTCGTACAGGCCGCCGCCGTCCGCGCTCTGGTGGCGCAGCAGCGAGCGGTAGAAGGGCCCGCCGGAGGCCTTCTCGTGGTTGCTGCGCACCATCCACAGACCGACGCCGCCGGCGGACCAGCCGATGTGGTCGTAGTCCATGACGCGCCGCTTGGAGTAGTGCTTGGAGCGGGTCTGCCCGTCGGACTTCCGGAACACGTCCGAGGCCTCGATGGTGGTGGGCGCGTACGTGTACGAGTCGGGCTCGTCGTTGAGGAACGCGCCCTTCTTCACGCGCACGATGTACCGGGTCGCGGAGACGGACGTGTCGGCCTTGTTGGTCCACAGGTAGACGTTGTTCTCGCCGCTGCGGGCCGCGTAGTAGTGCCTGAGGGTGCCGTGCGTGACCGAGACCAGGATCGTCGAGCCGGACTGTCTGATGCTCACGGTTGAGGCGCCGAGGCCGGACTCGATGTGCGAGTTCATGCCGCCGTAGCCCTGGTACTCCGTGCCCCGGTAGACCAGGGAGGTCAGGTCGCCGGTGGACTTGCTCACCTTGAAGACCAGTTGGGCACCGGTGTCGACGACGTAGTTCGAGCCGTCGTCGCTCCAGCCGAAGCCGGCTGCGTGTGCCGTGCCGGTCAGGGCCGTGCCGGCGGCGGCGGTGGCGCCGAGGACGAAGGCGCGGCGGCCGACCGGTCTGTTCGCAGATCCGGGCATGGGGGTGCCTCCTTCGGGAGGTGGGGGGTGCGGGCGAGAGCGAGAGTGACAGTTGAATCGATTTCGCGAAAGGGCTTTCACATGTCTGGGGGAAGCATCTTTGCGAAATCAGGCCGAGGTCTAGAAAGCGCTTGCCAGAGGCGATACGTTCAGCCGCCAGGTCTTGTCACCGTGACGGAGGAGTTGCGAGTGAGACGTTTCAACATCGCCGTGCTGGCGGCCGTGACGCTGAGCACCGCCCTGTCCGCCGTACCCGCCCACGCGGGCGAGGCCGGCGGACGGCCGGGCCTCGCGCACTGCGCCGCCGACGCCTGCCACTTCGACGTCCCGCCCGGCACGTACGACGTGCGGGTCGTGCTCGGCGGAAAGGCCGCGTCCGCCACCAGCGTCAGCGGCGAGACCCGCCGGTCCCTGCTGCCGGAGACGGCCGCACCGGCGGGCGAGCGCGTCACCCGCAGTTTCACCGTGAACGTCCGCACCCCCGAGGGCGAGCCCACCGGCCCCGACGGAACCCCCGGCCTCGACCTGCGCATCGGCGGTTCCGCCCCCGCCCTGGCCGGCATCGAGGTCACCCCGGCCCGGCACGCCCGCCAGATCTTCCTGGTCGGCGACTCCACCGTCTGCGACCAGCCCGGCGACCCGTACTCCGGCTGGGGCCAGCAGCTGCCCCAGTACCTCCGCCAGGGCGTGTCCGTCGCCAACTACGCCGATTCCGGCGAGAGTACGGTCACGTATCTGGGGAACCCGCGGCTGTGGGCCACCGTACGGCCCCTGATCCGCCCCGGCGACCTGGTCCTCGTCCAGCTCGCCCACAACGACAAGACCACGGACGAGGCCACCTACCGGGCCAACCTGGAGGCCCTGGTGGCGGGAGTCCGGGAGCGGGGCGGACAGCCGGTCCTTGTCACTCCCATCGTGCGGCGCTGGTTCAACACCGACGGCACGCTGAACAACGGAACCGCACTCCTGGTCAACGGCCTGGGCGTCGACCACCCGGCGGTCACCCGCTCCGTCGCCGCCGCGCAGGACGTGCCGCTGATCGACCTCACGGCCAAGACGAAGGCGCTCGTCGAGTCCCTGGGCGTGGAGGGTTCCAAGGCCCTCTACCTCTACAACGAGAAGCGGGACAACACGCACACCTCCGTGCGCGGTGCGACGGCCTACGCGGGCCTGGTCCGCGACGAACTCGTCACCCGGCATCTGGTGCCGAAGGGCAAGGTGCGGGTGGGATGAACCCCTGGGGCGCCCCGACCGGAACCGGGGCGCTCCAGGTCCAGCCCGTTCGCCGGTTCCGACCTGCCCCAGCACGAAAGAGACGCGATGCAGCTGCCTCCCGCCGACCGCACGGCCTCCTCGATCACCGGCTACACCCGCGCCCACTGGGAGGCGGCGGCCGACGCCCTGCTCACCGCCGTCGAGCCGTACGCGACCGAGGACCGCGCGCTCTACCACCTGCCGGGCGACCGCACCAGCTGGTCCGGCCGCCTCTCCGACGGCCTGGAGGGCTACGCCCGCACGCTGCTGCTGGCCGCCTTCCGCCGCGACGAGAAGGCCCTGGAGCGCTACGCCGACGGGCTGGCCGCCGGGGTCTCGGGCGTCTGGCCCCGCATCGAGCACCGCAGCCAGCCCCTGGTGGAGGCGGCGTCGATCGCACTCGCCCTGCGGCTGACCCGGGAGCAGCTGTGGGACCGGCTGGACGACGGAGTACGCCAGCGGGCGGCGGCCTGGCTCGGCGACGCGCTCACCGCCGAGGCGTGGCCGTGCAACTGGGAGCTGTTCCCGGTCACGGTGGGCGGCTTCCTGGCGGAGATCGGCCACGAGCCGGACGCGTCCCGCGCGGCGATCGACCGCGGCCTGGAGCGCATCGAGCAGTGGTACCTGGGCGACGGCTGGTACACCGACGGCGACGGCCGCAAGTTCGACTACTACAACGGCTGGGCGATGCACCTCTACCCGGTGCTGCACGCCTGGCTGGAGCGCGACGAGCGCCTGCTGGACCTGTACGGGACGCGTCTCGAACGCCACCTCTCCGACTACGCCCGCCTGTTCGGCGGTGACGGCGCGCCCATGCACCAGGGCCGTTCCCTGACGTACCGCTTCGCGACGACGGCACCGCTGTGGCTGGGCGCCCTGACCGGCCGTACGCCGCTCTCCCCGGGCGAGACCCGGCGCCTGGCCTCGGGAGCACTGCGCTACTTCCTCGACCGGGGCGCGGTCGACGACCGGGGCCTGCTGTCCCTGGGCTGGCACGGCCCCGACGAGTCGGTCCTCCAGGGCTACTCGGGCCCGGCC
The DNA here is from genome assembly GCF_030816955.1 of Streptomyces africanus. NCBI lineage: Bacteria > Bacillati > Actinomycetota > Actinomycetes > Kitasatosporales > Streptomycetaceae > Streptomyces > Streptomyces africanus. The sequence continues at coordinate 7,102,190 of NZ_JAUSYP010000001.1, forward strand.
TCCCCCTACTGGGCGAGCAAGGGCTTCCTCGGCCTGCTCCTGCCGCCCGACCACGAGGTGTGGACGGCGGCGGAGGAACCTGCCCCGGCCGAACGCGCGGACTCGGTCACCCCCGTCGGGCCTCCCAACTGGCTGCTGCAGTCCACCCGTTCCGACGGCGTGGTCCGCCTGCACAACCACGGCAGCGAGGACGTCCGCTACGACCCGTACTATACGCGCCTGGCCTACTCGACCGTGACGACTCCCTCCTCGTCGTCCTCGTCCTACGACAACAGCGTGCTCCTCGGCGACGACCCGAGCCGCACCGGCATCGAACCGCTGGGCGTCGGCGAGGGCTGGGCGGCCTCGCGGCACACCGCGGGCGGGGGAGCCCGGGTGACGAGCGTGGTGCTGGCACACGGGGCGGCGGAGGTGCGGGCGCATCGGGTGACAGGGACGGAGCCCGGGACACCGGTGCGGATCACCGGCTGGTCGGCAGGAGAGGGCCTGCGGGCCGAACTCCTGCCCGCGGCGGGTCTCGACGACACCCTGAGCGGCGTCACCGGCGAGGGCGCCACGCTCTTCGTCGCCCTGGCCCGGCTCACGGGGGAGCCGGACCCGGTCCCGCTGGCGGAACTGGTCTCCGTGCGGGTGGACGAGAGGGGGGCGGTCGAGGTCCGCTGGAGCGACGGGGACGGGGACGGGGCGCGGGTCCGGCTGGACGACGCGGGAGCGGAGGTAGCGCCGCTCACGTGACGCGCTGACCCGGCGAAACCGCCGACGACATGGCAAAGGCAAGGAGAGAACTCTCCTTGCCACTCTCAACGTATAGCGCACAGGGGGGCTTGCCGCAAGGCCCCGGTCACAGCGCAGAATCGTCGACCCGTGCCACACACTGCGGAAATGGGGAACGCGTCGGATGGCTGAGCACTACGTGCGGGATCTTCAAGAGATCGACGAGACACAGGTCGCGATCGTCGGCGGCAAGGGCGCGCACCTGGGCGGGCTTTCGCGGATCGAGAGCGTCCGCGTGCCGGCCGGCTTCTGCGTGACGACGGAGGCCTTCCGGCGGATCCTGGCGGAAGCGCCGTCGACGGACGATCTGCTCGATCAGTTGTCACGCCTGGACCCGGACGACCGGGAGGCGGTCCGCACACTCAGCGCGCGGATCCGCCGGACCATCGAGGAGATCGCCATCCCGGGCGATCTCGCCGCGGCGATCACCGGCGCCCTCGCCCGGCACGGCGAACAGGCCGCCTACGCCGTCCGCTCCAGCGCGACGGCGGAGGACCTGCCGACGGCCTCCTTCGCCGGCCAGCAGGACACCTACCTGAACGTCGTGGGGCCGACAGCGGTCCTCCAGCACGTCAGCCGGTGCTGGGCCTCGCTGTTCACCGAACGGGCCGTGACCTACCGCCGGCGCGGCGGCATCGACCACCGTACGGTCCACATGGCCGTGGTCGTGCAGAAGATGGTCTTCCCGCAGGCGGCCGGCGTCCTGTTCACGGCCGACCCCGTCACGGGCAACCGGAAGGTCGCCACCGTGGACGCCGGCCTCGGCCTCGGCGAGGCCCTGGTCTCCGGCCTGGTGAACCCGGACGTCTTCACGGTGCGCGACGGCCAGGTCGTCGCCAGGACGATCGCCGCCAAACAGCGTGCCCTTCACGCCCTGCCGGGCGGCGGTACGCGGGAAGTGGCGATCGACGCGCAGCGGCAGGAGCAGCCGGCGCTGACGGATGAGCAGGTCGTGCGGCTCGTGCGGCTCGGGCGGCGGATCGAAGCGCACTTCGGCCGCCCGCAGGACATCGAATGGTGCCTGGACGGCGATGACGTCCACATCGTCCAGAGCCGGCCGATCACGACGCTGTTCCCCGTCCCCGAGACCGGCGACCAGGAGAACCACGTCTACGTCTCCGTCGGTCATCAGCAGATGATGACCGACCCCATGAAGCCCCTGGGGCTCTCCATGTGGCGGCTGACGGCCATGGCCCCGATGCACGAGGCCGGCGGGAGGCTGTTCGTCGACGTCACCCGCCGCCTGGCCTCGCCCGCGAGCCGCGCCGGTCTCCTCGACCTCGTGGGACGAGGCGATCCGCTGGTCAGGGACGCGCTGGAAACCGTCCTCGACCGTGACGACTTCGTCCCGTCGCTCCCCGACGCGGACCCCGGCGGGCCGCCTCCCGGCCGCGCGCCCGCTCCGATCGAGACCGATCCGGCCATCGTCACCGAGCTGATCGAGCGCAGCCGGGCGTCCATCGCCGCCCTGGAGCGCGACATCCGGACGAAGGCCGGACCGGCGCTGTTCGACTTCCTGCTGGAGGCCTTCGAGGAGCACAAGCGCGTCCTCGGTGATCCGCTGAGCATGCAGGTGATCATGGCGGGGATGGAGGCCACGTGGTGGCTCAACGACAAGCTGCAGGAGTGGCTGGGCGAGAAGAACGCGGCTGACACGCTCACCCTGTCCGCCCCCGACAACATCACCTCGGAGATGGGACTGGCGCTGCTCGACGTCGCGGACGTGATCCGCCCTCATCCGGAGGTGGTGGCGTTCCTGGAGGGCGTCGAGGACGACGGCTTCCTGGACGAGCTGGTGAAGCTCCCGGGCGGGGCCGAAGCGCGCGACGCCATCGAGACCTACCTCGACCGGTACGGCATGCGCTGCGTCGGCGAGATCGACATCACGAGGCCGCGCTGGCGCGAGCGCCCCAGCACGCTCGTGCCCGTGATCCTCGACAACGTCAGGCACTTCGAGCCGGGCGCCGCCGAGCGCCGCTTCGAGGAAGGCCGGCAGAAAGCGCTCAAGCAGGAACAGGACGTGCTGTCACGCTTGCGGGCCCTGCCGGACGGGGAGCGCAAAGCCGACGAGACCAAGCGGATGATCGACCGGGTCCGAACCTTCATCGGATACCGGGAGTACCCGAAGTACGGCATCGTCAGCCGTTACTTCGTCTACAAGCAGGCCCTGATGAGGGAGGCCGAGCGCCTCGTGCGGGCGGGCGTGCTCGCCGAGAAGGAGGACATCTTCTACCTCACGTTCCAGGAATTCCACGACGTCGTGCGCTCGCACCAGGTGGACGACCGGCTCGTCCAGCAGCGCAAGGAGGCGTTCCGGTCGTACGAGGCGCTCACACCGCCCCGCGTGCTGACCTCGGACGGTGAGGCCGTCACGGGGGCGTACCGGCGCGACGACGTGCCGGCCGGTGCCCTGGTCGGCCTGCCGGTGTCCGCCGGGACCGTCGAGGGGAGGGCCCGCGTCATCCTCGACATGGCGGAGGCGGATCTCCAGGAGGGCGACATCCTGGTCACGACCTACACGGACCCCAGTTGGTCACCGCTGTTCGTCTCCGTCGCGGGCCTGGTGACGGAGGTGGGCGGCCTGATGACCCATGGCGCGGTGATCGCCCGGGAGTACGGCTTGCCGGCCGTGGTGGGCGTGGACCAGGCCACCCGGCTGATCCGGGACGGGCAGCGGATCCGCGTGCACGGGACCGACGGGTACGTCGAGATCCTTTCCTGACCGCTCGTTAGCGTGGCCCCATGACCGTTGATCCGAAGCAGACACCGGCCGCGGGGGCACTCTCCGCCTTCGCCGCCCTTCACCACGCCGCGGAGCCCCTCCTGCTGCCCAACGCCTGGGACTGCGCGTCCGCGCGGGCCCTGGCCGGGCAGGGGTTGGTAGCTGCTCGCAGGCGAGTGTGCAGGAGGTCGAGTTAGCTCGATCGTGTGATGGTCGGCTCGCTGGCTTGCGCCACTCTGGGCCGACCGGGTTAACGTGATCGTGCGATCTGGGACGTCGGGTACGGCGCCGGCGTGCGGGGCCCCCGCTCCACCAGAGGATGGTTCGGGGCCTCCCCGTCGCCACTGGCCGTACCCACCGGACCAGGTCGCGCAGGGAACTGGCCTCCCAGGATCGGACCACGCACAGGATGCGTGTCGCCGCCCTGGGGTCGAGTACGCCGGGGACCAGTGCGCCCAAGACCGTTCGGGGCGTGCGGCTGATCAGACTCACTCCTGCTCAGTCTTCAGGAACGGTTCCGGGCGATCGGGACGACGAGCCTGGGCGTCGCCGCCGCGGGACTGCCCGACGGCGCGGCGGCGACCCGCCCGGCCTCTTCGTCAACGCCCGCACCGACACCCACTGGCTCGGCGACGGCGACGCCACGGACACGTTCGCCCGGCTCGACGCCTACCAGGAGGCGGGCGCGGACGGCGTGTTCGTCCCGGGCCTCACCGACCTGCGGCAGATCACCGCCCTGGTGCGCCACACGCACGCACCCCTCAACATCCTCTACTCACCGGCCGGCCCCGCCGTCTCCCACCTCGCCGACGCCGGCGTACGCCGGATCAGCCTCGGCTCGCTGCTGTACCGGCGGGCGCTGGGCGCGGCCCTGGAGGCGGTGGCGGAGATCCGGGCCGGCCGGACCCCGGCGGGGCCGACACCGTCGTACGAGGAGGTGGCCCGACAGGTCGCACCGCGGTAGGCCGCCGCGTCAGGTGTCGAGCGCGGCGACCAGCAGCGACACGGCAGCGAGGTCCGGCAGGCTCCCCAGGCAGGTGACGACCTGCCGGCCCGCGAACTCGCGCTGCGCCGCGGTCACCGCCGGATCGACGGCGCACTCGGCCTGCACACGGATGTAGTTCAGGTCCGTGGCGAAGAGCATCGAGAACGACTCCGGGCCGGTGACCCGGGCCCCGCCCCCGGCCTCGCGGTAGGCCCGGGCCAGCCGCCGGGCGGCCGCGATGTCCACCTCGCCCCGGCCCGACCACACGTACAGGGCGCGCGCGAACTCCCGTTCCGCCGAGACCGGCCCGGCGTTGTCCCAGTCGAGGAGGACCGGCCCGCCGGGACCGACCAGGACGTTCTGGGGCTGCAGGTCTAGGTGCGAGGTCACGAGGCCGCCGGGGTCCGACGGCGTCACCCAGTACGCCAGCCGGGGCGCGGACGTGGCGACGAACCGGCCCAGCTCCTGCGACCACGGCAGGCGGGCGTCCCGCACCTTCTTGAGGACGTCCTCCCAGTCGGCGTCGTCGGGGCACCGCTCGTACCAGTCGCCGGGCGTCTCGGCGGCGCCCTCACCGGCCCGGTGCAGCAGCGCCATGGTCCGGCCGAACCAGTCCAGGACGTCCGGGTCGGACGCGTCCGCGCGGGTGCCGTCGACCCAGTCGTACAGCTTCACGTACGACTCGCCCGGGCCGAGCCGGGAGACGTGCGCGCCCTCCCGGTTCGGGTGGAGCCGGGGCGAGGCGATGCCCAGGTCCGCCGCGGAGTCCCGGAGCGCGGCCTCGCGGCGGACCTGCGCCTCGTCGCAGCCGAAGAGCAGCTCCTTCACGGCCCAGGAGGAGCCGTTCCCGGTGAGCTTCCAGATCTGGCCCAGGGCGCCCCGCGTGACGGGCGTCATCGTCCAGGGGCCGGTGCCGAGCGAGTAGATCTCCGCTATGGAGCCGGCTGTGTCAGGCATCGGTCGTCCTCTGTTCGCGGGGCCAGTTCCGCAGCAGTACGTGCAGGGCGTCGATCGCCCGGTCCCAGGACGCCTGGACGTCCCGGGGCGCGCCGAAGGCGCCGGTGGACTCCAGGGCGCAGTAGCCGTGGAAGGTGCTGCGCAGCAGGCGCACGGCGTCGGTGAGGTCGGGTTCCTCCAGGCCGTAGGCGCGGAGCATGCCGTAGGTGACGTCGGCCGTGCGGCGCATCGCGGGGGAGTCCGTGAGGAGGTCCTGGTCGATCGGGAGCTGTGCCGCCGCGTACCGGCCGGGGTGTTCCAGGGCGTAGGCCCGGTAGGCGCCGGCGAAGGCGCCGAGCGTGTCCCGGCCGGCCTCCCGGCCCTCGACCGCCGCCGCGATCCGGTCGATCATCTCGCCGCCGGCGAGGAGGGCCAGGCGGGTGCGCAGGTCCTTCAGGTTCCGGACGTGGGTGTACAGACTCGCGTCCTTCACGCCGAAGCGGCGGGCCAGGGCGGAGAGGGTGACGTGGTCCAGGCCGGCCTCGTCGGCGAGGTCGGCCGCGGCGGCGACGAGGCGGTCGGGGGTGAGGCCGGCTCTGGGCATGAGGGAAGAGCGTAGTACGGGCTCAGCGGATCGGCGCGTAGATCACCCCCAGCTTGTCGATCTCCGTGCCCGCGCGGCCCGTGAAGCCCACGATCTGCCAGCCGGAGGGGGCCGTGAAGGTCTTCGCGTCGGACGTGGCCGTGCCGGCGGACAGGGTGCGGTTCTTGTCCGTCGTGAAGGACGCCGAGAAGATCCGGGTGCGGCCGTCCTTCTGGCCCTGTGTCAGCTTCACCGAGGTCAGGTGCTCGCCCGACGCCAGCGTCAGCGAGGCCGCCGTGCCGCCCGTGCCGCCGTGAGTGAGGGCCGTACCGCCGTCGTGGGTCAGGGACACCGCGTCCAGGCGGGTGGCGCCGCGCAGGGTGAGGCTGCGGGGGGCGGGGTTCGCCGGCAGGTCGTCCGCGTCGTTGAAGGCCGTGCCGTGCGGGCCGCCGGTGAAGTCGCTCGCGCGCAGGGACGAGTTGAGGGTGTAGGAGAAGCCGACCGTGTGCGGGAAGTGGTCGGAGAGGTGCTTGCCGTCCGAGCGGAGGAAGGCTTTCCAGTCGTTGGCGTAGCGGGTCGCGTTCAGGGTCAGCAGCTTGCTGCCGCGGTACAGGATCTTGTCCACGACCTCGCAGTCGTTCGCCGGCGCCGCCTCGTCGCAGACCAGCGCGTCACCGCCCTGGGCCGGGGGCGTGCCGCCCTTCACCAGCTTCACCCAGGCGTCCGTCAGGCCGTTCTCGGACAGCAGGGTGCGGATGTTGTCGCCGGTGCGCGTGTACCGCGTGTTCGTGTCGCCCATGACGATGACGGCGTTGCCCGCCGAGTTCGCCTGGATGAAGTCCGAGAGCTGCTCGACGTTGGCCCGGCGGGCGGCGAGCGCGTCGTCGGTCGAGTCGGCGTTGGTGTGGACGTTGTACAGGTCGACGAAGACACCCTCCGCGAGCCTGACACGGGCCAGCGAGAAGCCCTTGGGCGTCAGGCAGTTGGTGCCGGTGCAGTCCTTCCACTTCACCCGCTGGAAGTCCTCGAAGGGGTGGTCCGAGAGGGTGTTGAGCCCGTCGCCGAAGGCCGCGCCACCGCTGGTCGCCGTGCGGTACGGATGCTTGTCGTTGGCGTAGAGCGAGGCGTGGTAGTTGAAGTCCTCCTGCGCGTTCACGATGTCGTACGGCCCGAGCCGCTGCCCGATCAGCGGGGTGTTGGTCTCGGGATCGCTGTCACCGAGCCCGAGGGGCAGGCCCGCGACGTTGTACGTCAGCACGTTGAAGGAGCCGGAGTCCGCGGCGACGGCGGGTGTCGCGGAGGTCACGGTCAGTCCGGTGAGGGTCAGAGCGGCAGCGGCGAGGGTGCCGAGGAGTCGTCTCATGGTGGGGGTGTCTCCGGTCGGGGAGGCGGAGCGGGACATGAACGATGTTCAGGTTCGGTGCCAACTCAGGTGTTGCGCAAGGGACATCGGGAAAACAGTGGGAGGGGAAACGACGGACCGGGGCTACGACCACACCCACGGCCGCAGCTTCTCCGGGTTGCGGACCGCCCAGATCCGGGTGACGCGTCCGCCGGCGATGTCGAACGCGGCCACGGTCATGACGACGCCGTCCCGCTGGGCCACCAGGCCCGGCCCGCCGTTGACCGTCCGCTCCAGGAGTTCGAGCCCCGGAGCCTTGTCGGCGATGGCGACCATGTACGGGGCGATGCGCGCGCCGCCCTCGACCGGGCGCAGGACGGCGCCGGCCAGGCCGCCGCCGTCGGCGGTCATCACGGCGGCCGGGTCGAGGAGACCGACGAGGGCTGCGATGTCCTTGCTCTCCCAGGCCTCTTTGACGTGCCGCACCACGTCGGCCCGGCCGGTCGCCGGCACCGGAGCGCGCGCGGCCTCCGCCCGCCGCCGGGCGGAGGCCGCCAGCTGCTTGCAGGCGGCGGGAGTCCGGCCGAGGACGCCGGCGATCTCGGCGAACGGGTACCGGAAGACGTCGTGCAGGACGAACGCCACCCGCTCGGCGGGCGTCATCGACTCCAGGACGACGAGGAAGGCCATGGACACCGACTCGTCCAGGACGATCTGGTCGGCGGGGTCCGCGCGGCCGGTGGGGCCGGCGCCGCCCGCCTGGTCCCACTCGGTCCGGTCGGGCAGCGGCTCGGGCAGCCACGCGCCGACATAGCGTTCCCGGCGGGCCCGCGCCGAGCCGAGCAGGTCCAGGCAGATGCGGCCGGTCACCGTCGTCAGCCAGGCGCCCGGGGACAGGATCTCCTCCCGCCGGCTGCGGGGCAGCCCGTACCAGCGGGCGTAGGCATCCTGCACCGCGTCCTCGGCCTCGGTCACCGAACCGAGCAACCGGTAGGCGACATTGATCAGTCGGCGTCGCTCGCCGGCCACCCCGTCCGTGCTGCTCCCGACAGTCCCCATGCTTCCGGCCGCCCCCCTGGCCTTACCTTTCGCAGGCCCGCGTCGTCGAGTAGGTGAGACCTTATCGATCGACTGCCCGAGGGCGGACAAGGGGAACTGTGACATGGCCACTCAGGTGACGACGACGGCGGACGCACAGCGCGGCGGCTCCTCGTTCCTGCGGATCGCGATCGCCCTGCAGACCCTGACCATCTTCCTTCAGGCGGTCTCCGCCGGGCTGCTGCTGACCTCGTCCTACGGAGAGACGCTGCACAGTGCCGGAGCCCGTGTGATGTACGGGGCGTCGATGCTGTACCTGCTCGCGGCGGTGCTGGCGTGGAAGCCGGGCGGCGGCTCCGCCCGGCCCGTCTGGCACGCCTCGGGTTTCCTCGTCCTCGCCTCGGTCCAGGTCGTGCTCGGCATCGCGCACGTCCCGTCGGTCCATCTCCCTCTGGGCGTCCTGATGTTCGGTCTGAGTGTGCTGGCGCTGGCCCGGCGCTGAGGTCCTGGTGCGTCAGGGGTGACGCAGCAGTTCCAGTTCCGTGCCCCAGGCGTCGAGCACAGGATCGTGGCCGGCCCGCCGTGCCGCCTCCTCGATGCCGGCGAAGAGGGCGCGCTGGGTGGGCGGGTCGCCGTCGGCCAGGATGCGGCGGACGACCGGCAGGAGCCGGCCCGCGTCCCACCGGGGCTCGCCCAGCGGCTGCCGCTCCAGCTCCCACTGGAGGTACTTGTTGTAGGGCCGGACGCGGCGGTGCAGGGCGAAGAGCACCTCCAGCGCGTAGGGGACGGACTCGGCGGCGTCCAGGTGGCCCAGGGCGGGGCGGCCGTCGCGGTGGCTCTTCAGGGAGCGGTACGTCTGGTTGACGTACGCGTCGAGCCAGCCGTCGACAGCGGCCCGGGCCTCGGTTTCGCCCAGCGTCCGTTTCTCGTCGAGGATCCGGGCGATGGTCCCGTCGAGCCGGTCGAGCAGTACCTCGGCGTGGACGTAGGAGTAACGCGCGAAGTGGTCGGGCCGGCCGGGCATGCCACGGGTGCGGAACTCCGCCAGCGGAATGACGACGAGGTCCAGGTGGGAGGAACGGAACCAGTCCAACTCGGCGATCGGCGAGGTGTGCCGGTCCCGGAGGATCACGTGCAGGTCGTAGTCGGAGTGGACCGTCGGCATGCCCTCGTGGACCCGGGAGCCGCTGAGGACCAGCCCGGCCACGCCGGGATCGGCGGCCGCCCGTGCGGTGAAGGCGGCCAGTGTGTCCTCAGGAGTGTTACCCAAGGTGATGTGCATGGTGATGTCTCCCCGCGGAGCGTCATGGGTACGGGTAGTCGGGTTCGCGGGCCGCGGTGTCCGGGACACCGCGGGAGAGATCACTTCACGCTGCGGACGCTACCCCGTCCGCACCGCCCGCCGGTATCGTTTTTTACGCCCGCGCGGGGATGGTTGGAGGGGGGCTGGGATACGGGGGAGGCGGCGTGACGGACGGGGCGGCGCGGCGCGAGGACGCCGACGGCGAGGGCTTACCCGGCACCCGCCCCCTGTGGCGGCAGCGGGACTTCGGCATCTTCTGGGCCGCGCAGACCCTCTCCGTGCTGGGCGACTCCTTCGCGCTGATCGCCCTGCCCCTGCTCGTGCTGCAGGCCACGGGGTCGGTCGCGCGGATGGGTCTGCTGACGGCGGTGGGCGGGGCAGCGGCGGTCGTGACGGCGGTGTTCGCCGGGGCCGTGGTGGACCGGGTGGACCGGCGCCGGCTGCTCATCGTCTGCGACCTCGTGCGCATGGTCCTGTACGGGGTGATCCCGCTGGTGTGGCTGTTCGGCCCGCGGATCTGGCTGCTGTACGCGGTGCTGCCCCTGTGCGAGGCCGTGGGCATGCTGTTCGCGGTCGGCTACGTCACGGTCGTGCGCGGCCTGGTCGGCACCGGGCAACTCACCGAGGCCAACGGCCGGTTGAACGCGACCGGCCGCCGCGGCAGGGGTCCTCGGACCGCTGTGTGCCGGACTGGTCGCCGCCTGGTCGGGCCCGGCAGCGGCCGTGGGCGTGGACGCGGCCAGCTTCGGGGTGTCGGCCGCGTGCCTGTTCTTCGTACGGTTCCGCAAGCGCACCCCGGACGAGCAGACGGGCCGGCGCACCGGACTGTGGCACGACCTGCGCACCGGCGGCGTCTTCCTCTACGGCCACCCGGTGCTGCGCTCGCTCACCGCCCTGCTGTTCGTCTTCAGCTTCCTCACCCTCGGCCTCAACGACCTGGTCATCTACCACCTCAAGCACGACCTCGGCCATGACGACGGCACGGTCGGCACCGTCTTGGCGGTGGGCGCGCTGGGCACCATCACGGGTGCCCTGCTGGTGGCCCGCTTCCGCCGCCGCCTCGGCTTCGGCCCGACGTGGACCGGCTCGGTCGCGGTGTGCGGGCTGGCCTTCGCGGGGCTCGGCTGGGCCCGGGACGTGCCGGCGGTGGCGGCCCTGAGCGCCGCGTTCCTCGCCTGCGCCGGCATGGCGGGCACCTGCTCGATGTCGCTGCGCCAGGAGGTCACTCCGGAGCCCCTCCTGGGCCGCGTCACCTCCGCCTTCTGGACGCTTCAGTACGCGGCGGCACCGATCGGCGCGGCCGTCCTCACCTGGGCCGCGGAGGAACAGGGCACGACACCGGTCGCCCTGGCCGCCGGAGCGACCTGCGTCCTGCTCGCCGTGACGGCCCTGTTCACCCCGATCCGGTCCGGCCGGTCACCCGTTGACCCCGCTGTAGTGCCGCAGGCTCCACCGCCACAGCAGCCGGGATCCCAGGTACGCCAGCAGCCCGAGCAGCGGTGAGGCCGCCGCCAGCCAGTACGGCACGCCGGTGGTGTGGCCGTGGCCGGTCAGGACCGCCGCCGGGAAGTAGGCGACGAACGCGAGCGGAAGGCCGTAGGTCAGGAGGCCGCCCACGGCCTTGGGGAGGACGTTCAGCGGGTAGCTGCCGAACGTGCCGAGGAGTTCCTCCAGCCAGCGGCCCCACATGTCGGCGGCCGGGAAACGCAGGGACGCGCTGGCCACGATCGTGAACAGGGCCGCCTCCAGCAGCATGCCGCCGAGCACGGCCGCGACCAGGTACGTGATCCGGCCCGCCGTCCAGTCCAGGTCGCTGCGGGACAGCGCCCCCACCATCAGACCCGCCGCGACCGTCAGGTCCCCGATCGCGTTGGTGGGGAAGAAGGCCAGCTGGATCTGCCGGTGCACCGGCATCGGGCGCATCAGGTAGATGTCGACCCGGCCTTCCTGGATCTGCCGGCCCGCCCAGTGCATCCGCCCCAGGAACAGCACGAACAGACCGTGCGCCAGCATGCGCGTCGCCGGGATCAGCAGCACGTCCGAGCTGTCCCAGCCGCCCATCCCGGCGAACCGGGACAACAGCACCGTGGCGAACACGATCACCGACACCTGCCAGATCGCCCCGATCGCGATCATCAGCAGGAACTCGGTGCGGTACTCCATCTGCGCGCGGAAGTTGAGCGCGGTGACGCGCCACACGATCCGCAGAGCCTTCACCGACATCTCAGCCTCCCTGCGAGATCACGCGCCGGGCGGCCCGCCGCCACAGCAGCCGGGTGAACAACGCCAGCAGCACCACCCACGCGGCCTGGACGGACAGCTGGAAGGCCGCGTCGGACAGCGGGATCCGCCCCACGTACAGCGACAGCGGCACGCTCAGCGTGGCCTGGAAGGGCAGGAAGGCGCTCATCGTCACGAACCAGTCCGGGAAGAACCACAGCGGCGCGTACACCCCGGACAGCAGGTTCTGCGCGAACAGCAGGATGAGCATCGCGGCGGTGTTGCGGACCGTCCAGAAGCACAACTGGTCGAGCATGAGCATGACGTAGTACAGGACCCACTGGCCCAGCAGCATGCTCAGCGCGAACACCCCGGCCACCGCGGCCGAGCGGGGCGGCTCGACCACCCCCGCGGCCAGGCAGATCACGTAACCCGTCAGCGCCCACGCGAGGCCGTACAGCTGCTCGCCGGCGGCCCGCAGGGCGTAGTAGCGCTGCGGCGGCACGGGACGCAGGTACCAGTAGACGATGGTGCCGAAGTGCATGTGCTGGAGGACCGTGTCCCGGCCCGCGTACTGGTCCAGCTCCCGCAGCCGGGAGGCCAGGACGGCCAGCACGGCGTAGGTCACCGCCTGGTCGCGGCTCAGCCCGGCGGTCGTGCCGGTCTGCGCGTACAGGCCGCGCCACAGCGACCAGACCAGCACCACCTGAACGGCCAGGCGCAGCGCGACGGCGGTCATCCGGGGCGGGGCGTTCAGCTCGCCCAGCGGGGTGACACGGGCGGCGCGCCAGGCGTGCAGCACGGCCATGTCAGACCTCCCCGGCGTGCGCGTACGCGGCCCGCATCACGTCCTCGAGGTCCGCCTCGTCCAGGGCGATGTCCGTGACCTCGAACCGCTCGATCACGGCCTTCAGCGCCTGCTGGACGGTGGGCGCGTCCGCCCCGTCGGGGCCGAAGACGACCTGCGCGCCGCCCTGCCGCAGCAGTGTGATGCCGGGCGGCGGGACGACCTCGGCGTGCGGGTCGGCGAGCGTGGCCCGCACCTGCCAGGTCGAGCCGAACTTCCGGCGGATCTCGTCGAGGGTGCCGTCCAGGACCAGCCGGCCGTGGTTGACCAGCACCACCCGCTCGGCGAGGCGCTCGACCTCCGTCATGTCGTGCGTGGTCAGCAGGACCGTACGGCCGCGCTGCTCCACCTGGTGGCGCAGGAACTCCCGCACCTGCTCCTTGACGACCACGTCCATGCCGATCGTCGGCTCGTCGAGGAAGACCACCGGCGGGTCGTGCAGCAGGGCGGCGGCCAGATCGCTGCGCACCCGCTGGCCGAGGGAGAGATGGCGGACCCGGGTGTCCCAGAAGGACGACAGGTCCAGGATCTCGTCGAACTCCTTGAGCCGGGCGGCGTGTTCGGCCTTCGGCACCTCGTAGATGTCCCGCAGGATCGCGAACGACTCGCGCACCGGCAGGTCCCACCACAGCTGGGTGCGCTGCCCGAACACCGCGCCGATGTTACGGGCGTTGCGCTCCCGCTCCCGGTAGGGCACCACGCCCGCGACCCGGGCCTCACCGGACGTCGGCGTGAGAATGCCGGTCAGGATCTTGATGGTGGTGGACTTGCCGGCGCCGTTCGGGCCGAGCAGGGCGAGGAGTTCGCCCGGGGCCACGTCGAAGCTGATGTCGGTGACGGCGTGCTTGGCCACGCGCTCCGGGTTGACCAGTGATCTGACGGCGCCCAGGAAACCGGGGCGGCGGACGGTGGTGTGGAACGTGCGGGTCAGCCCGCGGACCTCGATGGCGACATTCAACCGACCCACCAACTCCCTCGTGGTGAAAACAGTCGCGGCCGGTCGGCTTCGAGGGCCGACCGGCCGCGGATGATGGTCCGACACTGTCGGAATGTCGATCAATAGGTCAATCGATTAATCGAGTTCTTACATCGATTTCTTACCTGGTGGTCGAGAACACGAACGCGAACTGAGCCGGCTCGGCCTTCAGGAAGTACTGCGGCAGCGGACCCGGGCCGCACGACTGCGAGCCGATGCCGTGCTGCCCGTGGTCGAGGTTGACCCACACCGTGTCGCCGGGCGTGAGGTCGGTGCGGTGCCGGGCGGCGTCCAGCTGCTCGGTGGTCCAGCGCCGCGCGGTGAACCAGAACTCCGGGTCGCCCTCGATCCGCAGACCGCCGAGCTCCACCCAGCGGACGTCGGCGCGGGCGCCGTTCTCCTGCGGGCGGACGTACGGCGTCTGCAGCCCGTCCACGGTCGACTGCCAGCGGCCCACCATGGACGCCGCCCGGGTGTCCGGGTACGCCTCGCCCGGGCCGCCGCCGAACCACTCCACGGCGTCCGCCTCCGACAGGCCGAACCGGACGCCGAGCCGGGGCAGTGGCACCGTCCAGTCGCCTTCCGGCGTCACGGACACCTCCAGCCGCAGCCGCTCGCCGTCGGACGTCCAGCGGTACACCGTGTCCAGGCCCACCTCGCGGGCGGCGGGCGCCACCCGGGTGCGGACCGTCAGCGCGTCGTCGCCGGCCTCGACCGAGACCAGGCGGTGCCGCATGCGGTGCAGGCCGAGCGTGCGCCACAGCGTCCCGTAGCGGGTGTCGGTCTGCCACTCCGCGCCGTCGTCGTTGTCGGTCGGCGCCCGCCACACGTCCAGCCGCGGGGCGCTCACCGCGACCCCGCCGATGGCCAGCAGCGCACCGGTGCGGGCGTCGAACGCGGCCGGGCCGAGGGTGAGCCGGTCCCCGTCGCGCACGGGCCGGTCGGTCGCGGGGAAGGACGGCAGCGGCCGTGCCCCCGCTGCGAACTGCCCCCAGGCCACGACATGGCCCTTCGCGGCCCACAGCGTGTCGTGCGCGAGCAGCGCCCGCACGGTCCACTGGCGTTCGCCGCCCCGGCCGTCCACGGGCGGCTCCGGCAGCTTCACCTCGGCGCTCTCGCCCGGCGCGAGCGCCGGCACCGACAGCGAACCCGACTCGACCGTCTCGCCGTCCACCTGGCACGACCACTCGAAGGCCAGCGCCGACAGGTCGGCGAAGTCCTGCTTGTTGGTGATGCGCACGATGCCGTTGGCGCCGTCGCCCTCGATGTGGACCGGCTCGATCACCTTCTTGTACTCGACGAGACCCGGCGACGGCGTCCGGTCCGGGAAGACCAGCCCGTCGCAGACGAAGTTCCCGTCGTGCAGCTCCTCGCCGAAGTCACCGCCGTAGGCGTAGCCCAGCTCGGCGTGCTGGACGCCGTGGTCGATCCACTCCCAGATGAACCCGCCCTGGAGCCGCTCGTACTTCTCGAACAGCTCCTGGTAGTCGGCGAGCCCGCCCGGGCCGTTGCCCATGGCGTGGCCGTACTCGCACTGGATGAAGGGGAGCTCACGGCGCTTGTGGGTGCCGCCGTCGAGCTTCTGCCCGATCTTGTCGACCTCGTCGTGGAAGGCGTACATCCGCGAGTACACGTCCGTGTCGCGGCAGTTCCAGTCGCCCTCGTAGTGCACGAGCCGCTCGGGGTCGCGGTCGTGGATCCACTCGGCCATCGCGGTGAGCCCGCGCCCGGTGCCGGCCTCGTTGCCCAGCGACCAGAACACGATCGACGGGTGGTTCTTGTCCCGCTCGACCATGCGCGCGGCGCGGTCCAGCAGGGCCGGGGTCCAGCGGTCGTCGTCGACCGGGTTGTCCCGCCAGTCCTGCTCGGTGAAGCCGTGGGTCTCCAGGTCGCACTCGTCGATGACCCACAGGCCGTACTCGTCGCACAGGTCGAGGAAGGCCGGGTGCGGCGGGTAGTGCGAGGTGCGCACGGCGTTGAGGTTGTGCCGCTTCATCAGCAGCACGTCCTCGCGCATGGTCTCCAGGTCGAGCGCGCGGCCCCGCTCGGGGTGCCACTCGTGCCGGTTGACGCCCTTGAAGAGGACGGCCTTGCCGTTGACCTTGACGAGCCCGTCCTCCAGGACGACCGTACGGAAACCGATCCGCAGCGGCACCCGCTCGCCCTCGGTGGCCAGCACACCGTCGTAGAGCTTCGGCGTCTCGGCCGTCCACGGCTCGACGGCCACGGTCACCGCCTCGCCGGTGGCGACATCGATACCGAGGGCCGGGACGGTCACCCGTCCGTCGACGTCGGAGTCGACGCGCAGGGTGCCCTCGCCGGTGGTGTGGTCGTACGACGCGTGCACGAAGAAGTCGCCCACACTGCCCGCCGGGCGGTGCAGCAACGTCACGTCACGGAAGATGCCCGGCAGCCACCACTGGTCCTGGTCCTCCAGGTACGACCCCGCAGACCACTGGTGGACGCGCACGGCCAGCACGTTGCCGCCCGGCTTCAGCAGGTGCCCGACCGCGAACTCGTGCGGCAGCCGGGAGCCCTTGAACTCGCCGAGCTCCGTGCCGTTCAGCCAGAGGCGGGCACAGGACTCGACGCCGTCGAACCGCAGCACCGCACCGCCGTCCGACGGCCAGTCGGAGGGCAGGTCGAAGACGCGCAGATGGTCACCGGTCGGGTTCTCCGTCGGGACGTGCGGCGGGTCCACCGGGAAGGGGTACAGGTGGTTGGTGTAGATCGGGGACCCGAACGCCCCGTCACCCTGCAGGACCCAGTGCCCGGGGACCGTGACCTCGGCCCAGTCCCCGGCCTCGTAGCCCTCCTCGGCGAACGAGTCGTCCTCGGCGTCGATGGTCGCCGACAGCCGGAAACGCCAGCTGCCGTTCAGCGACAGGGACTGCGCGTCCGAGGACGCGTACCAGGCGCGGGGCGGCAGGGCCCCGCTGCCCGGGGAGACGTCCTCGACGTAGTCGACGGAGGTGGTGCGGAAAGACATCGGTCTCCTAGCTCAGCCCTTGATGCCGGTCTGGGCGATCCCCTGCACCAGCCAGCGCTGGAGGAAGAGGAAGACGAACACCAGGGGCAGGATGGAAATGGCCGTGGCCATGAAGATCAGGTGGAAGACGACGGTCTGGTTGGTCATGTAGCTGGAGAGCGCGACCTGGACGGTCCACGAACTCGGGTCCTGGCCGATGACCAGGGGCCACAGGAAGGCGTTCCAGCCGTTGATGAAGGTGATGGTCGCCATCGCCGCGAAGAAGTTCAGTGAGTTGGGTACGACGACGCGCCAGTACGCACCCCAGTAGCCCAGTCCGTCCATGCGCGCCGCCTCCTCCAGCTCCTTGGGGAACCCCAGGAAGTACTGCCGGAAGAGGAAGCAGGTGAAACCACTGAACAGGCCCGGAATGATGAGACCCCGGTAGGTGTCCACCCAGCCGAGCGAGGAGACCAGCACGAAGCTCGGCACGAAGGTGACCGCGGTCGGAACCATCAGGGTGCCGAGGACGGCATAGAACACCTTGTTGGCGTGCTTGTACGGGATGCGTGCCAGACCGTAGCCCGCGAGAGAGCACACCAGCAGGACGCCGACGGTGTGCAGGGTGGCCACGACCGCGGAGTTCCACAGGGATTGGGCGAAGGGGACCGTCCCGTCGGTGAAAAGCTCGCTGATGTTGCCCCACTGGATGTCCGTGGGGAAGAACTTCCAGTTCTCTCCGGTGATCTCGGCGTCGGTGGAGAGGGCGTTGCGGACGAGGATGTAGAACGGGATCAGGAACAGGAAGGCGGCGACGCCCGTGGCGATGTAGAGGCCCGTGGAGTTCATCACCCCGCCGCTGCGCTTGACCCTGCTGGTCGTGTCCGACGTCGGCGCGGGCTTGCGCACCTTGGGCATGGTGGTGGTCACTTGGACTCGTCACCCCTTCCGAAGCCCATGATCTTGCCCTGGAGCAGGGTCACGGCACAGATCAGCACGGTCAGGATGAGCGCGCCCGCGCTGCCGGCGCCGTAGTCCTGGCTCTCGCCCAGGGCCTTGTAGTACAGCTCGACGAGGGGCGGGCGGCCCCACGTGGTCTTCGACAGCAGATTGAAGAACTCGTCGAAGGCCTGGTAGGCGGCGATGAGCAGCAGCAGGATCACCGCGGTGGACGTCGCGCGCAGCTGGGGCAGGGTGATGTACCGGAAGGTCTGCCAGCCCGGCTTGGCGCCGTCGATGGCGGCGGCCTCGTACAGCTCGTCCGGGATGTTCTGCAGCGCCGCGATGAACAGGATCATGTAGAAACCGGACTGCAGCCACAGCCGGGCGGTCACGATGACCAGCCAGTACCAGGGCGGGTTGGGGTCGATCAGCCAGGCAATGTTCTCGATGCCGAACCAGCCGAGGACCGTGTTCATCAGGCCGAAGCGGACACCGCTGAAGATGGACATCTTCCAGATCAGTGCCGCGGCGACATAGCTGACCGCGGTCGGCAGGAAGAAGACCGAACGGAAGAACGCCCGCATGAAGCGCATCCGGTTCACCAGCAGGGCGAGCCCCAGGGACAGAGCCCAGGTGGTGGGCACGATGAACGCGGCGAAGACGGTGAAGGTGCCGAGCGAGCCGACGAAGTCGTCGTTCGTCAGCATGTATGTGTAGTTGTCGAAGCCGACGAACTTGTCGGGCGTGACGGTGAAGCGGGCCTCGAAGAAGCTGAGCCACAGGCTCCAGAGGATCGGCGCGTAGACGAAGATCGCCAGGCCGATCAGGAACGGCCCGGTGAAGAGCCAGAAGTTGACGGTGGGGCTGCCCCGCAGACCCCGCCGCGGCTTGGCCGAAGAGGCCTGCGCCGAGGCGGGGCTCGCGAGGTCGAGCTTGGTGGTCGTCGACATGTCCTGTTCCGTCCTGCGACCTATCCGAACAGCTTCTTGAGCTCGCGGTTGACGGCTGCGTCGGCCTTGTCGAGAGCCTTCTCCGGATCCATGTTCTTGCGGACGGAGTTCGCGAAGACGTCCTCGAGGGCGGTGATCATGGCCTGGGTCCAGCCGATGTTGTCGAAGTGGCCGAACTCGTTGAAGAGCTTGACGCCTTCAGCGGCATTGCCCGACTTGAGCTTGTCGGCCGTCTTGGCGAGCGAGGTGCGGGGCGGGATGTGGAAGCCGTACGAGGTGGCCCAGTCCTCCTGGTACTCCTTCTGGTCGATCCACAGCCACTTCACGAACTCCTTGGCCGCGTCGACGTTCTTGCTCTTGGCGTTGACGAACATCGACCAGCCGCCGTTGTAGACCGACTGCTTGCCGGAGTCGACGGTCTTCGGGAAGGGGAAGACCCCCCAGTCGTCGCCGAGCGCGTCCTGGATGGCCGGCATCGCCCACATGCCGCAGAACTGGATGGCGCACAGGCCCTGGTTGAACGAGGAGGGGTCCCAGGACTCGGTCGGTGCGCCGAGGAGGAGGTCGCCGCTGGTGAACAGCTTGCGCATCTTCTTGATGCCCTCGATCACGCCGTCCGTGTGGTAGGCGATCTCGTTCTTCTCGTTGAGCGTGTCGGCACCCGCCGACCAGATCATCGGGTTGATGACCGAGTGCAGGTCGTTGCCCATGTACAGGCCCTTGACTTTGCCGGTGGTGAGCTTGGCGGCGGCCTCCATCAACTCGTCGAGCGTGGTCGGCACCTCGACCTTGGCCTTCTCGAGCATCGACTTGCGGTAGAAGAAGAACTGCGGGTCGTCGATCATCCGGACGCCGTAGATCTTCCCGTCGACCGTGTGCGACTTGATGTCGGCGGGGTTGAAGTCGTCCTTGACCGGCTCGACTATGTCGGTCAGATCCGCCACCTGGCCGCTCTTGACCATCTGGATCTGCGGGTGGAACTCGAAGAGGTCCGGCGCGTTCTTGGTGAGCAGGGCCGAGAAGAGCTTGCTCTCGAAGTCCGCGCTGGTGATCCACTGCGTGGTCACATTGGCGTCCTTGTACGCCTTCGCGTACCGCTTGATGGCCTGCTCGGTGCCTGCCTCGCCGTACGCGTGGAACATCTGCACCAGGTTGGTGCCCGAACCGGACCCACCGCCCCGTCCGGTGTTGCTGCCGCACGCGGCGAGTCCGCCGGCGGCGGCCAGGCCCATCGCGGCCCGCAGTACGTTGCGGCGGTCCCAGTTCATGTTGCTCGATGCCGACATGCTGACGTCCTTGTCTCGAGTGCGGCTGCGGCTCTGCGGCTCACTGCCTGATGGCTCACGGCCCGGGGGCCCGCGCCAGATGGCTCAAAGAGAGGTGCGGTGCGGGACGCTAGAGCTTCGGCTAAGGCTTCGGCAAGGGGTTGGACGAAGTCTGTTCGAAGCGTTGTGTTCGGTTCGTGATTTCGAACAAGCGGGGGAGGTGGAGGAGTTGCTTCCGCCGTTACGAGGGTGGAGCGGTGGTGCGGCTCCGCGCGCGGGTGGTGCGTGTGCCGTTCCGCTGCCCGACGACCTGGAGCGCCCCTTCGAGCGCGAACGTCGCCGCGCCCAGGCACACCGGGTCGGTGGGGATCGGGGAGAGGACGATCTCGGTGGCGGCCAGCGGCCGCGGCAGCGCGTGCCGGGCGACGGCCTCGCGCACCTCGTGCAGCAGCGGTTCGCCCAGGGTGCGGGCGACCCAGCTGCTCAGCACGACGATCTCGGGGTTGAACAGGTTCACCAGGTCGGCGACGCCGGCGCCCAGATAGCGCGCGGTCTCGTGAACGGCCCGGCGCGCCACCGGGTCGTCCGCCGCGACCCCGCGGGCCAGCGCGTCGATGGTCGCCGTCTGGTCGTCCGGGTGCAGCAGCGCGCTGTCGGGGCCGACCTCGCGCAGGTTCAGCATGATGCCGCGCGCGCCGACGTACGTCTCCACGCAGCCGTGGTTGCCGCAGCGGCACAGGCGTCCGTCCAGCACCATCGTGGTGTGGCCCCACTCGCCGGCGCTGTTGCTCACGCCGCGGTGCAGCCCGCCGCCCAGCACCAGCCCGGCGCCGACACCGGTCCCGAGGTTGACCACGACGGCGTTCCCCCGCCCGCGCGCGGCCCCGAACCACAGCTCGGCCACCGCGCTGGCCCGCAGCGGGTTGTCCAGGTACAGGGGATAGGCGATGTGCTCGGTGAGCAGGTCGAGCAGCGGTACGTCGTGCCAGTCCCAGTTGGGCGCGTACTCCGAGGTGCCGGTGGCGCGGTCCACCTGCCCCGGCACGCTCACTCCGACCCCGAGCACCCGGGCGCCCTCGATGCCGGCCTGGGTGACCACCGACCCGACGGCGGTGGCCACGTGCCCGACCACCTGCTCGGGCAGGCTCTCACTGGGGCGAACGTCCTCCTCGGCTCGGGCCAGGACGTTCAGCCCCAGGTCGAACAGCTCGACATGGACGTAGGTCTCGGCGATGTCGACGCCGATCAGCGCGCCCCCCGAGGAGTTGACCGCGACCAGGCCCCGGGGGCGGCCGCCGGCCGAGTCCTCGAAGCCGACCTCCGTGATCATGCGGAGGTCGAGCAGCTCGCCGACGAGTGTGGCGACCGTGGCGAGGCTGAGGCCGGTCGCGGCCGCCAGCTCCTGCCGGGAGGTCGGTGACTCGGCGATGATCTGGCGCAGCACCTCATAACGGTTCGCGGTGCGGATGTCACGTGACGTGCGCTTCACCGGGTGCCCATCCCTTCCCAGACCGGCTCGGGCCGGGTCGACGTCGGCACCGGCGCGGCGCAAGGCTATGGGCTGCCGGGACTTTCGACAAGGGGTTAGGAAAGGGGCTTTATAAAGTGCGCGCCTGGTGGGGGCCGGTGGTGGCCGGTTGGTGTCCTACGGCAGCCCACAGTACGTGCGCGGAGGTGGCGTCAGTCCCCGTCCTCCGCCGGTCCGCTCGCGGGGCATGCCGCGGCCCCGCTCCGGGGCGCCGTGCTCGCGACGGCCGCCGCGAGTTGCTGCTGCACCGGCTCGGGCAGCGTGCTGCCGTGCACGGTGCCCACCAGGTCCCGGGCCAGATGGTGCAGCTTGGTGTTGGTGTTCTGGGAGGTCCTGACCAGCACGCTCCAGGCCCTCTCGGGGCTCAGGCCGAAGGAGGCCATCAGGATGCCGCGGGCCAGGTCGATGGTCGGCCGGGTCTGCATGGCCCGCCGCAGCTGGGCGACTTCGGCGCGCAGTTCCCGGTCGTCGGCCGCCCCCGGGCCGGGCTCGCCGTCGACGGCGCCGCGTGCGCCGCCTTCCTGAGGGCCCGGCGCCGCGAACAGCTCCCGCGTGCCGGTCAGGTCGAGCAGGCGCTCGACCGCACGGCCGCTGGAGCGGACGGTGACCGTCTTGCCCTCGTCGAGGGCACGCAGCCGCAGGTCGAGAAGTACGTTGAGCCCGGAGCAGTCGCAGAACCCGATCGCGTCCAGACGCAGGTCGATGCCGCTGCCCGACAGCGCGAGGATGTCGTGCAGGTCCGGCAGCAGCCGCCGGCTGCCCAGATCGAGTTCACCCCAGACGGTGACGGTCATCCGGTCGCCGTCCGGCGTGACGTCCATGGTCGCCATGCAGGGCGGGATCGCCGTCACCGAGTGCGCAGGGTCCGGCATGGCCCCGTTCTCCCTTGTCTGTTCGCCGTGCCTCCGTGTTCCAGCGTTGCCCCTCTACCCCACACCCGTCAACCAATACATGAAACGCAGTACGTGTTTTTGAATGCGTGTACGCCTGGTCGGTAAAGTTGGGAGCATGGATGGAGTGCCCGAGCCACACACCGGATGGACGTTTCTCACCAATCATGCCCGGGTGCTGGCGGCCATCGCCGACAACCACAGCGCCCGTATCCGCGACATCGCGGCCCACTGCCGGCTCACGGAACGCGCCGTCCAGAAGATCATCGCCGATCTGGAGCAGGACGGTTACCTCTCCCACACCCGGGAGGGCCGCACCAACACGTACCGGATCGACCCCGGCAAGGTGCTGCGTCACCCCGCCGAGGCCGGCCTGACCGTGGCGTCGCTGCTCTCCCTGCTGGTCAAGGACGAGGTCGACCGCGCCACGACACCCGGCGACCGCAGCCGGCCGCACGCCACGACCTGACCCGCCCCGCACCCGCGACGCGGACCCGTTACGCCTCCCTCAGCACGTCCCGCACGAAGGCGTTGGCGAACGTCCCCTCCGGGTCCAACTCCCGCGCCAGCGCCCGGAAATCAGCGAGCCGCGGATACAGCCCGCGCAGGGCCGACGCGGGCACGGTGAACACCTTCCCCCAGTGCGGCCGCGCCCCGAACGGCTCCAGCGCCTCCTCGACCCGCCGCACCACCGGCAGTACCGCTGCTGTGTCCTCGATCCAGGTGAAGTGCGCCGCCACGGTGTCCCGGCCGTAGGAGGGGCTCAGCCACTGGTCGTCGCCGGCGACCGTGCGCACCTCGCAGGTCTGCAGGACGGGGGCGATGGTCTCCCGGATCGCGTCGAGCGCGTGCAGCATCTCGACGGCGTGCCCGCGCGGCAACAGGTACTCCGACTGCAACTCCGCCCCGCTGCTCGGGACGAACTCCGCCCGGAAGTGCGGCAGCCGCTCGTGCCACGGCCCCGGCACACCGAACTGCTCGGTGCAGTTGACCGCGGGCATCCCCGGCACGGGGTGCATCTTCTCGGTGGCGGAAGCGGCCCAGGGGAAGGCGGGCAGCGGCTGGTCGGAGCGCCGCTTGAGCCACACCTGCCTGAAGCCCGGCGCGCGCCAGTCGGTGAACAGGCTGACGCTGTACGCCGTCGCCATCACCGTCTCGAACGTGCCGGAGTCCAGCCCCGCGAAGGGCAGCTCGGTGAACACGTGCTGCTCGACCTCGAAAGTGGGTTCCAGGTCGAGGGTGAGCGCGGTGACGACGCCGAGCGCGCCGAGCGAGGTGACGGCCCCGCCGAACCGCTCCTCGTCCCGGCCTATCGTCACCGCCCCGCCGTCCGCCGTGACCAGTTCCACCTCGCGCACGGCCGCCGAGAGCGGGCCGTTGAGCACGCCCGAGCCATGGGTGCCGGTCGCGACCGACCCGGCCACCGAGATGTGCGGCAGGGACGCCATGTTGTGCAGTGCGAGGCCCTGCCCGTGCACCCGGCGGGCCAGCTCCGCGTAGCGCACGCCGCCGCCGACCCGGACCGTGCGGGCCGCCGTGTCGACGTCCACCTCCGGCGGCAGGTCGGCCAGCGACAGCAGGACGCCCTCGGCGCCCGGCTCGGCGATCTCGTTGAACGAGTGTCCGCTGCCCAGCACCCGCACCCGGTCGCTGTCCGCGACGAGCGCGCGCAGCGCGGTGAGCGAGCCCGGCCGGTGCAGTTCCTTGGCCGCGTAGGTGATGTTCCCCGCCCAGTTGGTCACGGTCCCGTTCATCGCGTCGTCCTTCCCCGAAATGGCGGGGAGCGGGAAAGCCCCCTGCCGGAACCTACCCCGACCCGTCGACCGTTGCCGCTGCCGCCCGGCTCGGTCTACCGTGGAGAGGCGGTAGAGAGCGTTTTCTACCGGTGTTCCGCACGAGCCGTCCCCAGCCCTCCGAGCCGGAAGGTCACCTCCTTGAGCCAGCGCCCCCAGGCACTGTTCGCCATGACCCCCGAGAACGTGCCGCAGGTCTTCCCGCCCGAGGTGCTGGACCGGCTGCGGGAGTCCGTGGACATCGATCCGGCGCTCGTGGTGCGGGACTTCGCCGACCCGGGCGTGCGCGACGCGCTGGCCCGGGCCGAGATCCTGGTGACCGGCTGGGGCTGCCCCCGGCTCGACGAGGCGGTCCTCGAGGCGGCTCCCCGGCTGCGCGCCGTGCTGCACTCGGCCGGCTCGGTCAAGTCCTTCGCCACCTTCGGGATCTGGCGGCGCGGCATCGCCGTCTCCTCGGCCGCCGCCGCCAACGCGCTGCCGGTCGCCGAGTACACCCTCGCCATGATCCTGCTCGCCGGGAAGGACGTCCTCGCCGCCCGCGACCGGATGCGCACCACCCGCACCTCCTCCGGCTGGGGCGTCGTCCCCGGCATCGGCAACTACGGCCGCCGCGTCGGTGTCATCGGTGCCTCCCGCATCGGCCGCCGAGTCCTCGAACTGCTGCGCCCCTTCGATCTGCGGCCCGCCCTCACCGACCCGTACGTCGACGAGCGGGAGGCCGCCGCGCTCGGCGTCCCCCTGCTGCCGCTGGACGACCTGCTGCGCACGTCCGACATCGTCACCGTCCACGCCCCCGAGACGCCCGAGACCCACCACCTGATCGGCCGCCGTGAACTGGCCCTGATGCCCGACGGGGCGGTGCTCGTCAACACCGCGCGCGGCGCCCTGGTCGACCACGACGCCCTCGTGGCGGAACTGCGCGCCGGGCGCCTGACCGCGATCCTCGACGTCACCGACCCCGAGCCGCTGCCCGCCGACTCGCCCCTCTACGACCTGCCCGGAGCCTTCGTCACCCCGCACCTCGCGGGCTCCCAGGGCAACGAGCTGGCCCGCCTCGGACTGACGGTCGCCGAGGAGGCGGAACGGCTGCTGACCGGGGGCGAACTGGCCTACGCGGTCGACCTCGCGGCACTGGAGCGCGAGGCCTAGGGGGTGCGACGAGTGGGGGCACCTCCCACGCCCTTAAGGCAGTGGGGGAGCGTGCCGGGCGCTGTGGGTGCTGTGCGGGACTTTCGAAACACCCCTAGACCCCTTGACCGTTCCTGGGTCAGGGCCATGACCCCAGCGCGTGGCCTGCGAGGACGATGCACAGCACCAGTTGGACCGCCCCGATGAAACGGTTCCCGACCCGCAGCAGCAGGACGCCCGTCACTCCCACTGTCAGGGCCAGGGCCCCGAAGGACAGCAGTGGTGCCCAGTCCGTGGGCGGCGGGCCGGCCGGGGGCTGCCCGGCGCCGGCGTCCATCCGGCCCAGCCCCCGTACCGCGAGCAGGAGGACGACCAGAAATCCGGCCGCGGCGTCCGCCACCAGCACGAGCAGCAGGAGACATCCCCCGGTGAGCGCATCGCTCCCGGCGGCGGGCTGCTTGTCGGCGCGTTCGGTCATGTCCCCATCGTCGTGCGGAACCCACCCCTCCACCCGGGTCGTCGCAGACTTGCAACCCGGGTGTGCTCATAAAGGACATTCGCCCGAGTCAGGGGGACCCGGTACCGGCCTCGCACACCCATGGGCATACCGTGAGGAGTCGTACGTCCGAGCCGGGAGGAGTAACGGGATGGGCAGCGGCAGCCGTACCGCGCTGGTCGAGGATCTGATGGAGCGATTCCCGCACGTCCCGCGGGAGGCCGTCTTCAAGGAGGACCTGCTCCGGGGCGGCGTGGCCTTCGACCCGTCCGCGCTCAGCGACAACGAGGGCGGCGAGGTCAAGCCGAAGTCGTACTTCATCTTCTCCTTCGACCACGGCACCCTGCCCGAGCTGGGCGAGGCCGCGCTGCGCCGGCCGCCGGAGGAGATCATCCTCACCGGCGGGCCGTACGACCTGCGCCGGACCGTCGTCTCGGTGCGGGTGAACCCGTCCTCGCCGTACCGCGTCGCCGCGAACGACGACGGCGTGCTCGGCCTCTACCTCGACGGCAAGCGGATCTCCGACGTCGGCGTGCCGCCGATGCCCGAGTACTACCGGCACACCCTCGCCAGCGGGAAGTCGGTCATGGAGGTCGCCCCGACCATCCAGTGGGGCTACCTGATCTACCTGACCGTCTTCCGGGTCTGCCAGTACTTCGGCGCCAAGGAGGAGTGCCAGTACTGCGACATCAACCACAACTGGCGCCAGCACAAGGCCGCCGGGCGCCCGTACACCGGGGTGAAGGACGTCGAGGAGGTCCTGGAGGCCCTGGAGATCATCGACCGTTACGACACGGCGAAGGCCTCCACCGCCTACACCCTCACCGGCGGCGCCATCACCAAGACGGTCTCGGGCCGCGACGAGGCCGACTTCTACGGCCACTACGCCAAGGCCATCGAGGAGCGCTTCCCGGGGCGGTGGATCGGCAAGGTCGTCGCCCAGGCGCTGCCGCGTGACGACGTGCAGCGGTTCAAGGACTACGGCGTGCAGATCTACCACCCCAACTACGAGGTGTGGGACGAGTACCTGTTCAAGATGTACTGCCCCGGCAAGGAGCGCTACGTCGGCCGCGACGAGTGGCACAAGCGCATCCTCGACTCGGCGGAGATCTTCGGGGCGCGCAACGTCATCCCCAACTTCGTGGCGGGTGTGGAGATGGCCGAGCCGTTCGGCTTCACCTCGGTCGACGAGGCCATCGCCTCCACCACCGAGGGCCTGCGCTTCTTCATGTCGCACGGCATCACGCCCCGCTTCACCACCTGGTGCCCGGAGCCCACCACGCCCCTCGGCAAGGCCAACCCGCAGGGCGCGCCGCTGGAGTACCACATCCGCCTGCTCCAGGCGTACCGGCAGACCATGGAGGACTTCGGCCTCTCCTCGCCCCCCGGCTACGGCCCGCCCGGCGCCGGCAACGCGGTCTTCTCCGTCAGCTCCTTCATGGACAGCCTCCCGGCGGACGAACCCACCGCCGTTTGATAACGCTTCGATGACGTCGTCCATCATGGGGGTACGGCGTTGAGTCACAGGGCGGCCGGGCACGTACGGCATACAAAGGCCGGAGCCGTGGGGGCCCGCCGCCCTGTGCTGACATCTGAACAGGGCGCTTGTCAGTTGTGTGGGTGGCGTGAAAAGCTCTGGCCCTGCCGCGAGGTTTCCCCCAACTCCATTGCCGAAGTGGTGAGTTGACCTCGCTCGTGGATGCAGGAGACTCATGCCCGACCTGCCGACCCCTCAGGACGCCGCCGAGGCCGCGCTGTTCTCCGAGTGCTGGGACGCGGTCCTCGCGTACGCCGATCTGTGCACGTCCGGCTCCACCGCCGCCGCGCAACTGGGCCGTGAGGCGTTCGCACACGGCACGCGCGAGGCCCGCGCCGCCGAGACCGGCCAGGCCAGAAGCGCCGGCCGCCGCGCCGCCCGGCTGCCCCGGATACCCCTGCTGCTGACCGCCGTACGCACCACGGCCGCGGCCTGGGAAGAGGAGGGGCAGGGCCACAAGCTCGACCCCGATCTGCGCCTGTGGCTCCACTCGGACAAGGCCGTCCGCTACACCGGCCCGCCCCTGACGCGCCCGCTCGCGCTGCGCGGCCTGCGCGACCTCCAGCAGGCCGACGCGGAACTGCTGTGGCTGGCCGAGGTGGAGGCGCTGCCGCTGTCCGTGGTCGCCCGCCGCCTGGGCCTCGATCCGGCGACCGCCGCCGACGAACTCCAGCAGGTGCGCACCCTGTTCCGGGACCGCTGCCACCGCAACCACCTCGACACCCCGATGGACGCCCAGTGCCGCAGCTACGCCCGGCTGCTGGACGCCGTCACCCGCTCCTCCGCCGCCGACGCCCCGGGCGACCTCTCCCGGCACCTCGCCACCTGCGTCCAGTGCGCCGAGGCCGCCGCCTGTCTGCGGCTGCACGGCGGCGGACTGCCCGGGGCGCTGGCCGGCGGGGTGATCGGCTGGGGCGGCCTCGCCTACCTGGAGCGCCGCCGCCGCGCCGCCGAGGTACGGCTCGGCGCCGGCCGGCCCGACGCGGCGGACAAGGCGCCGGGAGAACCGGAGGACGGGGAGCAGAAGGCGCGCGTCGCCCGCAACGGCCTCCTCGTCGCCGCCGTCCTGGTCTCCGTCCTCGCGCTCGGCGTCTCGATGATGCCCTTCGGCGATTCCGGCGGCGACCTCGGGGCACGCGGCGACGCCGGCCGTCAGCCGGTGGCCGACCCCAACCCCGACCCGCCCGTGCCGTCCGCCCCCGAGCTGCCCCCCGCGACCTCGAAGCCGGCCGGCAACGCCACCGAGAACACGGGGAAGTCGGAGAAGCCCCCCACCAGACCGGAGGGCAGGAACCGCCACACCGAACCGCAGGGCACCTCCTCTCCCACGGAGGACCGCGAGAGCGAGAGCGAGAGCCCCACCTGCCGGGTCGAGTACGACCTGGTCAACCAGTGGCCCGACGGCTTCCAGGCCACCGTCACCGTCACCAGCAGCAAGCCCCTCGACTCCTGGCGCGTGTCCTGGTCCTTCCGCGACGGCCAGCAGGTCGGCCAGATGTGGGACGCCTCCGTCTCCCAGGACGGCTCCCGGGTCACCGCCACCGCCGCCGACTACAACAAGTCGGTCCCCGCGGGCGGCGACCTGGCCTTCGGCTTCCTCGCCTCCTGGCGCGGCAAGAACTCCCCGCCGTACGACTTCACGCTGAACGGCCGGGACTGCGCGAAAAACAGTTGACGCGACGGTGTCGTGACGGGATAGCGTGACGGCGGTTCCACGAAGTGCCGGGGAATCACGAAGAGTCGAGGATCGAGGAGGTGTTGACCGATGGCTGTCATTGCGATGGGCGCTGCCCGCATCCAGGAATCCATCACGTCCACCTCCGTGGCCGCCGGCTGATCCGACCGACTGTCGGGCCGGGGGCCGACCTGGGAAGGGTCACCCTTGACTTCCAGCTCTGCTTCATCCGTTTCCTCCGCGCTCGCCCCCTACGGCTGGGACGACGCCTGGGCGGACGAGTTCACCCCCTACGACACCGAAGGACTGCTGCCCGGACGCGTGATCCGGGTCGACCGCGGGCAGTGCGACGTCGTCACCGCCGACGGGGTGCTGCGGGCCGACACCGCCTTCGTCACGCCGCACGACCCGATGCGGGTCGTCTGCACCGGCGACTGGGTCGCCGTCGAACCCGGCGGGAACCCGCGCTACGTCCGCGCGTACCTGCCGCGCCGCAC
The DNA here is from genome assembly GCF_030816955.1 of Streptomyces africanus. Classification (NCBI taxonomy): domain Bacteria; kingdom Bacillati; phylum Actinomycetota; class Actinomycetes; order Kitasatosporales; family Streptomycetaceae; genus Streptomyces; species Streptomyces africanus. Next base: position 7,131,585 of record NZ_JAUSYP010000001.1, read on the forward strand.
CGCGTTCATCCGCTCCACCTCCTCCAAGCGGTCCGAGGGGCAGATCCTCGCGGCCAACGTCGACCACGCCATCGTGGCCGTGCCCCTTTCCGTCGAGCTCGACCTCGGCCGTATCGAACGGTTCCTCGCGCTCGCCTGGGAGTCCGGGGCGCAGCCCCTCGTCGTCCTCACCAAGGCCGACCTCGTGCCGGACGCCGTCACCGTCGCCCACCTCGTCCAGGACGTGGAGACCAGCGCGCCCGGCGTGCCGGTGGTGCCCGTCAGCGCCGTCGACGGTGCCGGGCTGGATGTGGTCGCGGCGATCGTCGCCGGGGGGACGTCCGTGCTGCTCGGGCAGTCCGGCGCGGGCAAGTCGACCCTCGCCAACGCGCTGCTCGGCGAGGACGTCATGACCGTCCAGGCCACCCGGGACGTCGACGGCAAGGGCCGGCACACCACGACCACCCGCAACCTGCTCGCGCTGCCTGCCGGGGGCGTTCTCATCGACACGCCCGGACTGCGGGGCGTCGGACTGTGGGACGCCGAGACCGGCGTCGGGCAGGTGTTCTCCGAGATCGAGGAACTGGCCGAGCGGTGCCGTTTCCACGACTGCGCCCACGAGGCCGAGCCAGGGTGTGCCGTGCTGGCCGCCGTCGAGGAGGGCGACCTGCCGGAGCGGCGGCTGCACAGCTACCGCAAGCTCCTGCGGGAGAACCAGCGCATCGTCGCCAAGACGGACGCCCGGCTCCGTGCGGAGATCCGCAAGGACTGGAAGCGCAAGGGGGCGATCGGACGGGCCGCGATGGAGGCGAAGCGCGGACCGCACTGGCGTTCCTAGCCGCCCGGCGTCCCGAGTGTCGTGTCCGATTTCCGCCAGCGGCAGCCCCGCCGACGGCGGAGACTGGACAGCGTGAAGGACGACGACACGAGGGACCAGGACACGGGGGAAGACCCCCGGTACGAAGCCGTGCGCAGTCGTGACGGGCGTTTCGACGGCGCCTTCTTCTTCGCCGTCGAGACGACCGGCATCTACTGCCGGCCGAGCTGCCCCGCGGTCACCCCGAAGCGGGCCAACGTACGGTTCTTCGCCACGGCCGCCGCCGCGCAGGGCTCGGGCTTCCGGGCCTGCCGGCGGTGCCGGCCGGACGCCGTGCCCGGCTCCGCCGAGTGGAACGTCCGCGCGGACGTGGTGGGCCGGGCCATGCGGCTGATCGCCGACGGCGTCGTCGACCGCGAGGGCGTCGCCGGGCTCGCCGGACGGCTCGGCTACAGCGCGCGGCAGGTGCAGCGGCAGCTCACCGCGGAGCTCGGCGCCGGACCGGTCGCCCTCGCCCGCGCCCAGCGGGCCCACACCGCGCGCGTCCTGGTGCAGACCACCGACCTGCCGATCACCGAGATCGCCTTCGCCTCGGGCTTCGCCAGCGTGCGCCAGTTCAACGACACCATCCGGGCCGTGTACGCGTCGACCCCGAGCGAGCTGCGCGCCGCCGCGTCGAAGAGCGGCCGGGCCCGTCGTACGGCCACCCCGGACGCCGGCATCCCGCTCCGGCTCGCCCACCGCGGCCCCTACCAGGCCGGCCCCGTCTTCGACCTGCTGGCACGCGAGGCCGTGCCCGGTGTCGAAGAGGTCGGCGGCCCGCCCGGCGCGCGCACCTACCGGCGCACGCTCCGCCTCCCGTACGGCACGGGCATCGTCGCCGTCGACGAACGACCCGGCACCGCCCGGACCGGGGCCGGCGCCCACCCGGGCGGCTGGCTCGACGCCCGGCTGCACCTGACCGACCCCCGCGACCTCACCACCGCCGTACAGCGGCTGCGGCGGCAGTTCGACCTCGACGCCGACCCCTACGCCGTCGACGAGCGCCTCGGCGCCGACCCGGAGCTCGCACCCCTGGTCGCCGCCCGGCCCGGCCTGCGCTCGCCCGGCACCGCCGACCCGGAGGAACTCGCGGTCCGCGCCCTGGTCGGCCGGACGGAGGCCGAACGGCTCGTACGCCGCTACGGCAAGGCCCTCGACGCCCCCTGCGGCAGCCTCACCCATCTGTTCCCCGAGCCGGCCGTGCTCGCCGGAGCCGAACCCGGCGGCACCCTCGGCGCGCTCACCGCCGCCCTCGCCGACCACGCCGTACGCCTGGACCCGGGCGCCGACCGGGACGACGCGCAGGAGGCCCTGCGTGCCGTGCCCGGCCTGGACGCCCGCACGATCGCCGAGATCCGCACCCGCGCCCTCGGCGACCCCGACGTGGCCCCACCCGGCGCCGACGTCCCCGACAGCTGGCGCCCCTGGCGCTCGTACGCCCTGAACCACCTGCGCGCAGCAGGGAAGTGGGAGTTGTGATGACCTCGACGTACTGGACGAACGTGGCCTCCCCGCTCGGGCCGCTGCTCCTCACCGCCGCCCCGGACGGTGCGCTGACCTCGCTGTCCGTGCCCGGGCAGAAGGGCGGGCGCGTGGTGGAGGACGACTGGCGGCAGGACCGGGGGCCGTTCCGCGAGGCCGAGGAGCAGCTCGCCGCCTACTTCGCCGGGGAACTGAAGGAGTTCCGGCTGACCTGGCGCGCCGAGGGCTCCGTCTTCCGGGAGAAGGTCTGGGCCGCGCTGGACGACATCCCGTACGGCTCGACCGTGACGTACGGCGAGATCGCCGTGCGCATCGGAGCGCCCAGAGCTGCTGTGCGGGCCGTGGGCGGGGCGATCGGCGCCAATCCGCTGCTGGTCGTCCGGCCGTGCCACCGGGTGATCGGGGCGGACGGGACGCTGACCGGCTACGCGGGCGGCCTGGAGCGCAAGGTACGGCTGCTGACGCACGAGGGGGTGCTGGAGGCGCCGGTGGTGTTCTCGGAGTGAGTTCCCGGGGTGTGTTCTCACGCGCCGAACACGGCCCCCACCCAGGCCGCCGCGATCAGCTGGCAGGCGAACAGTTCCGCCAGCACACTGGAGCCGCCCGAGCGCATCGCCGTGCGCACGGCGGCGGCGGCCTCGGCGTGGCGGCCGAGGCGGAGGCGTTCGGCGAGGTAGATACCGGCCAGAAAGCCGGGAATCGCGCCGACGACGGGGAGCAGGACGAAGCCGAGAGTGGAGCCGGCTCCGGCGTAGGACAGCATGCGGTGCGTGGTGCGGCTCGCCCGCAGCCGCCGGGGCGGCAGGGCCCAGCGCACGCCCTGGGAGACGAACATCAAGGCCGTGGCTCCCACCAGGATCCACCAGGCGACGGGCTGCGGATCCTTCAGGGCCCACCACATGACCGCGGCCCACACCAGCAACGAACCGGGCACCGCGGGCAGCAGCACTCCCCACAGACCGAGCAGGATGACCAGCCCGACCAGCGAGAGGTCCCACACTCCCATCTGACCAGACTGCCGGAATATGAGAGAAGGCGCAGGTCAGAAGCGTATTAGCGGTCCAGACCCGCAGGTCAGCCGCTCGTGGCCGCCGAGACGTCGTCATATCGCATGACCGTTCTACGGCTCACTCGTCGCGCGGGTTCCCGGTGCCGTGAGAGGCCGGTTTTTCCACAAGCCCCGTTTTCATCCGGCCCGTGCGGTGGACAATTAGGGGCATGAGCCAGCAGGGGGGAAGGCCCACCGGTCCCGAGGACGACTGGTGGGGGCAGTTGTACGACGACTCCACCGGCGACACGGGCCCCGCACCCGCGCCCGATTCCCTGGACGACCGCTTCGCCTCGGCGGCGGGGGCGGTGGGCGACCGGGGCGTTGCGGGAACGGGGGCGGGGGAGAGGGCCGTCTCGGAGCCAGTGGTTCCGCCGCCTCGGGCGGGGGCCGACGACATCATGGACACCCCACGCGCCTCCGGCCCGGCACCCCGGCGCGCCCCCTGGGAACCACCGCCCGCCCGGCCCACGGGCCCGGTGACCTTCCCGACCGCGAAACGGCAGGGTGCAGAGCGGACATCCCCCGCCCCGCCCAATGCCCCCCCGCCATCCCCGACCCCTCCCTCCTGGCCGAGCACCGAGGCGACCCGTTCCACCACGGCGGGGGCCCCGCCCAGGGGTCCCACGGCCCCGGCAGCCGAGCCGGGCCCCGGAGGGGCTGACGTCCCCGCCGCCGAGCCGGGCGGCGCGGAGTACTCCGCAACCGGGCCCGAGGGGACCGCGCTCCGCACCCCGCGGCCCGGCGGGTCCGCATCCTCCGCCCCGGCCGATCCGCCGCCCGCACCACCACGCCCCGCAGACCCTCCGCTCACGCCACCACCGCCCGTCGGCCCCCCGCTCGTGCCACCCCCGCCCGCCCACTCCGCGCCCACGCCGCCTCCGCCGGACGACCTCCCACGCAATCAACCCGAACGCCCGTTCGAGCGCCCCGCGGCCTCCCCCCGGCCCCGTGGCCACGTCGGCTCACGGCCGCCCACCTACGACGCCGAACCCACCGCCCTTCCGCTCGCCGACCCCGACGACCTGGACGACCTCGTCGCCGACACCGTGCTCGACGGGGCCCGGTACGGAGCCTGCACGCTGCGGGCCGTGTCCGTGCGGGGGGACTCCGCGCGGTATCGGGGGGAGCCGCGGCGGGACTCGCTGCTGACCGCGCGGTTCGGCACCGGCGAGCGCGCACTGCTGCTGGTGGCGATGGCGACCGGGGCCCGGGCCACACCGGGCGCGCACCGGGCCGCCGCCGAGGCCTGTCACTGGATCGGGCGGGCCGTCGGGCGCAGTCACGCCCGGCTCGTGGAGGACATAAGGGCGGGGCGGCGCGGCGACCTCAAGTCCGGACTGCACCGCCTCACCGACCGCAGCCTCGGCAAGCTCCGCGCCAGCGCCGCCGAACGGGGCGTCGACCCGGAGGAGTACGCGGCCGGCCTGCGCTGTCTGCTGCTGCCCGCCGATCCCGAGTGCCGTACGCGGGTCTTCTTCGGCGTCGGGCCCGGCGGGCTGTTCCGCTTGCGGGACGGCGAGTGGCAGGACATCGAACCGCAGGTCGCCGAGACCAAGGGCGAACCCGTCGTGGGCTTCGGATCGCCGCCCTCCGAGACGCCCGACGGCGACCGGCTCACCATGGACCTGGGCATCCCGACCCCGCCCAGCCCCTACGAACCGGCCCCGGAACCACCCCGCGAACCCTTCCGCTTCCGTACCTCCGTCGCCCGCCCGGGTGACACGCTCCTCGTGTGCAGCGCCGGCCTCGCCGAGCCGCTGCGCGGCGAACCCGAACTGGGGGAGTACCTCGCCGAGCGGTGGTCCCGCCCCGAGCCGCCCGGCCTCGCCGCGTTCCTCGCGGACTCCCAAGTACGGGTCAAGGGTTACGCGGACGACCGTACGGCCGCGGCCGTTTGGGAGGCGTGAGGACGTCTCCTGTGACTTGATGGAACCCGGAGGGATCCCAGGAGACCGAAGGGGCAGACGAGAGACATGGCCAAACAGAACGTCGCGGAACAGTTCGTCGACATCCTGACCCGAGCCGGAGTCAAACGCCTCTACGGAGTCGTCGGCGACAGCCTCAACCCGGTCGTGGACGCCGTCCGCCGCAACTCCGCCATCGACTGGATCCACGTCCGGCACGAGGAGACCGCCGCCTTCGCCGCGGGGGCGGAAGCGCAGATCACCGGCAAGCTCGCCGCCTGCGCCGGCTCCTGCGGGCCCGGCAACCTCCACCTCATCAACGGCCTCTACGACGCCCACCGCTCCATGGCCCCGGTCCTCGCCCTCGCCTCGCACATCCCGTCCAGCGAGATCGGCCTCGGCTACTTCCAGGAGACCCATCCCGACCAGCTGTTCCGCGAGTGCAGCCACTACAGCGAGCTGATCTCCAGCCCGAAGCAGATGCCCCGGCTGCTCCAGACCGCCATCCAGAACGCCGTCGGCCGTTCCGGCGTCAGCGTCGTCTCCCTGCCCGGCGACATCGCCGCCGAGCCCGCCCCGGAGCAGGCCGCCGAGACCGCCCTCGTCACCGCCCGGCCGACCGTCCGGCCCGGCGACGCCGAGATCGAACGGCTCGTCGAGATGATCGACGACGCCGACAAGGTCACCCTGTTCTGCGGCAGCGGCACGGCCGGCGCGCACGCCGAGGTCATGGAGTTCGCCGGGAAGATCAAGTCTCCGGTGGGGCACGCGCTGCGCGGCAAGGAATGGATCCAGTACGACAATCCGTTCGACGTCGGGATGAGCGGGCTGCTCGGCTACGGCGCCGCCTACGAGGCCACCCATGAGTGCGACCTGCTGATCCTGCTCGGCACGGACTTCCCGTACAACGCGTTCCTCCCCGACGACGTGAAGATCGCCCAGGTCGACGTCCGGCCCGAACACCTCGGCCGCCGCTCGAAACTGGACCTCGCGGTGTGGGGCGACGTACGGGAGACGCTGCGCTGCCTCATCCCGCGGGTGCGGGAGAAGACCAACAGCCGCTTCCTCGAACGGATGCTGAAGAAGCACGCGGACGCGCTGGAGGGGGTGGTGAAGGCCTACACCCGCAAGGTCGACAAGCATGTGCCGATCCACCCCGAGTACGTGGCGTCCGTACTCGACGAAGTCGCCTCCGACGACGCCGTGTTCACCGTCGACACCGGCATGTGCAACGTCTGGGCCGCCCGCTACATCTCACCCAACGGCCGCCGCCGCGTCATCGGTTCCTTCTCGCACGGCTCGATGGCCAACGCGCTGCCCATGGCGATCGGCGCGCAGTTCACCGACCGGGGGCGGCAGGTCGTGTCGATGTCCGGCGACGGCGGGTTCTCGATGCTGATGGGCGACTTCCTGACGCTGGTGCAGTACGACCTCCCGGTCAAGGTCGTCCTCTTCAACAACTCCTCCCTCGGCATGGTCGAGTTGGAGATGCTGGTCGCCGGGCTCCCGTCCTACGGCACCACCAACAAGAACCCCGACTTCGCCGCCGTCGCCCAGGCCTGTGGTGCCTACGGCGTACGCGTCGAGAAGCCCAAGGACCTCGCCGGTGCCCTGAAGGACGCCTTCAAGCACAAGGGCCCGGCCCTAGTCGACGTCGTCACCGACCCCAACGCCCTGTCCATCCCGCCGAAGATCAAGGCGGAGATGGTGACCGGATTCGCCCTGTCCGCCTCCAAGATGGTGCTGGACGGCGGAGTCGGCCGAATGGTCCAGATGGCCCGCTCCAACCTGCGCAACGTGCCCCGGCTCTAGGGGGCCATCGCTGGTCCGGCCGGTGTCAGGGGAGTTCCGGCCGGACCAGCGACGGCGTGGGGACCAGGTACGGGGCGGCCTGGTCCCCGGTTCAGGAGGACGGCTCGCGCCGGCTAGCTCAGCTTCCACGTCCTCATGATCAGTCCGAGCCGGCTGCCGACCAGGGACAGGCCGGTGTAGCGGTCCACCATCACGAAGAGGAGGAACAGGGGAAGAGGAAAAGGATGCCCGGGAACACGGTCACCGATGTGGCCCGGGCAGCCGGGGTGAGCACGGCCACGGTCACCCGCACGCTGCAGAATCCGGACGTGGTGAAGGCCGGGACACGGGAGCGGGTCATGGAGGCCGTGCGCCGGCTCGGCTACTCGCCCAACCCGATGGCCCGGAACCTGCGCCATGGCAGTCCCTCGGGTGTGGTCGGACTCGTCACGGCCGGGTTCACCAACATCTTCCAGGCCTGGGTCGCCGCGGGCGCCGAAGCGGAACTGCGCCGGAACGGGCTGCAGTTGCTCATCGGCTCGACGGACGACGACCCCGCGCGCGAGCCCGAGCTGGCCCGCATCATGATCGACCGCAGGGTCAGCGCCCTGCTCATGATGCCGGACGGCGGCGAACGCGACTATCTGCGGCCCGAGTACACCTACGGCACACCCGTCGTACTCGTCGGCCGCCCGGCCAACGGCCTCGACGTCGACGTCGTGATGACCACGGACGACCAGGCGGTCGACGAAGCCACGGACCAGCTGCTGAGCCTCGGCCACCGCCGGATCGCGGCCCTGGCCGGCCGGGCCGACTCCTTCCGCGCCGCCCAACGGCTCTCGGGCTACCGCGCCGCCCTCGCGCGCCACGCCGTCCCCGAACGTCAAGAGCTCATCGTCACCGGCCTGACCAGACCGCAGGAGATCAACGCGGCCATCACCGAGCTGATGCAGAGGCCCGAGCCCCCGACCGCTGTGCTCGCCCTCAACCTCGGCATCAGCAGCGGCGTCCTGCTGGACCGCATCGTCAACCGTCGCAACACCGCCTTCGTCGCGCTCGACGAGAACGACCTGTCCGCCGGGCTGGGCATCTCGGCGATCACCAGGGACCCGTTCGAACTGGGCCGGCAGGCGGCCGTCCTGGCCCTCGAACGCATCACCGATCCGACCGCCCGCCCGCGCACGGTGACCCTGCCGAGCCTTCTCGTCCGACGCGGGTCCGGCGAACTGCCACCCCCGTCCGCCGGCACCGACGGCGTTCCGGGTGGCGGAGCCCGTGAGGTGTTCCGGGCCGACGGCCGCGGCGTCGTCCGCGATTGAGCCTGGATCCTGGCCGCTGGGCCGGCATGCGCGGCGATGACGGAGTCGTGACCGCAGAGGGGTGTGCCGGGGACCGTCCCGCCGGTGGGCGTGAGCGTCTCCTGCCATGGGGGTGGGGAGGACAGCCCCGCCCCGTACCGGCCGGATACCCCGGGAAGACCGTCGTACTTCGGCCAACTTCACCGGTCCGCCGCGCACGGCGGTCGACCGCCCCACGCCTTCGCCGTGTACGGAAGGATCGGCAGCCGGCCATCGGCAGTTCGTCCGATCTACGGCGGTCAGGATCCGCAACGGGACGCCCACCGGCTACCCTCTTGTCCCCCGGCCCCCCGCCGCCGTACTGCTCAGGGCCCGTCCGCCAGGCCCGCCCGCCCCGGCAAGATGGCCGAACACTTGGTCGTTGACGATTCGAGATGACTGCCGCGTGCCCGACGGGGCATGGATCCCCGTGAACGTGTTCGAGCAGGAGGGGAACCGACATCGGCGCGCGGGCGGGGGTCATGGAGAGGCAGGCACGAGGAGGCGGTCCCATAACGATCGGGGCCTTCTCGCCGAAGACGGTGGAGGACCAGGCCGAAGACGTCACGGAGCAGGTGCCGGCGCCTCAGTTGAGGCGCAGACTCGGGCGGGCGGACCTACGGGCCGTGCCGGAAGCCCGCAGGGCCCTGCGGGAGTTGCTCGGGCAGTGGGGGAGAACCGCGCGGGCGGACGTGGCGGAACTGCTCACCAGCGAGCTCGTCACCAACGCGATCGTCCACACCGACCACGACGCGGTCCTGACGGCCACCGTCGGACCCCGTGGACTGCGCGTGGAGGTGCGGGACTTCGTGGCCCGCAGGCCCCGGCTGCGCGTACCGGTCGCCGACGACGGTACGAACGGCAGAGGCCTGTTCCTGGTGCAGTCCCTCGCGGACGCCTGGGGAGTCAGGGCGCACGGGGTGGGCAAGGCCGTCTGGTTCGAGCTGGAGGCCGAGGCGGCCTGAACGCGGCGGCACGGAGAGAGAACGGAGAAAGGGGCGCGGCCCGCAGGCCACGCCCCTTCCCGGTGCTGTCCCTGTGCGGCTGGGTCAGCCGAACTGCTGCTCCAGATCCTTGAGCTTGCGCTCCAGGGAGTCGAGGCGCGGCAGCGCCTGCGTGTCGTCCTCCGCGGTGAGGTCGACGGTCACCGGGTCAGCCCCGTGGCGAACGGGCTGAAGGGAGGGGCGCGAGCGGACGGGCAGTTGTTCCGGCGCGGATATGGCAGGCTCCGCGGAGACCTGCGAGGAGCCGCGCTCCACTTGCACCTCCAGCTGCCGGCCGCCACCACGTCCGAGGTGGCCGCGGTGACCGCGGCTGATCGCCTTCAACTGGGCGCGCTCCACGCGCTGCTGGTCGCGCCGCCGCTGCCGGGCCTCGTCCTTCTTGCGCTTGTCGTCGCGCACCTCGTCGACGGCCTCGTCCAGGCTGCGCACACCCTCCAGAAGCATCAACGACCAGGCCCTGTACGTCTCGCGCGGGGCGCGCAGCCAGCGCACGATACGGATCTGCGGCAGCGGGCGCGGCACCAGGCCCTGCTCGCGCAGGGCGGCCCGGCGGGTCTGCTTCAGTGCGCGGTCGAAGAGGACCGCCGCCGAGAGGGACATGCCGGCGAAGAAGTGGGGGGCGCCGTCGTGGCCGACGCCCCTGGGCGCGTGCACCCAGTTGAACCAGGCCGCGGCGAGCGCGAACGTCCATACCAGTATCCGCGAGCCGAGCGCCGCGTCACCGTGGCTGGCCTCGCGCACCGCGAGTACGGAGCAGAACATCGCCGCGCCGTCCAGGCCGAACGGGACGAGGTACTGCCAGCCGTTGGAAAGGCCGAGGTTCTGCTCGCCGAAGCCGACCAGGCCGTGGAAGGACAGCGCGGCGGCGACGGCCGCGCAGCAGAACAAAAGGACGTAGGAGACGGTGCCGTAAAGGGCTTCCTTGCGTCTGCGACGCTCCTCGCTGCGCTCCCAGGAATCGTCCGCGCTCGTGTCCTTGACCGAGGAGCGCTTGCCGCGCGCGAGCACCGCCACCGCCGCCAGCATGCCCAGGAGAAGCACGGCGCCCGGAAGCAGCCAGTTCAGCGATATGTCGGTCAGTCTCATCTGGGTGGTCCTTGCATTGGGATAGGGCGTAACGCCCGCCATAGTGGCCCAATCCCACCGGCCCTCAGGGGGTTTCGGGGCAAGAGGCCGCCAAGGAAGTGCAAGGTATTGCCCAGGGCGGCATTCTGCTCGAACTGCCGCTTGAGGGGCAGGAGTTGAGTTCGAAGAAGAGTACCCGTACGGGTGGTTCCCCGGAAAGTTTCCGGGGCCCGTGAGGATGGTGTGAATCGGCGGCGCGCGTGTGGGTGGCCGGTTCCGTGATGATCTGACCGGGGCGGTGGGGTTACTCTGTCCGGGTCTGCCCGGGGTTGCCTCAACTGGCCGTGGCCAGCAGCTTGGTGACCCGGTCGGCGTCACAGGTGCGCGGGCAGGTGGCGCAGGTGTCCTCCGGGCGCAGGGTGTAGAACATGCAGCAGCTCGCGCGGTCCCGGGTGCGCAGCGGCTCGCCGTCGGGACCGGCCAGTTCACGGAAGGCCGCCGTGCCCACGTACGGCTTGGTCGCGCCCGGCAGGAGCAGCTCCAGCTCGCGCATCGCGCGCCGCTCCTCGATCTCGCCGAGCAGCTGCGCGACGTACCAGAGACCCTCGACGATCTCGTCCGTCGCCATACCCCACAGGGCCCGGCCGCGGCGCCGCATCCGGGGGCCGAAACCGGCCAGGACCGGCTCCAGGTGCTCCGCGACCGCCGACCGCAACTCGGCCCGCAGCGCCTCCTCGTCCGGGACGACCCGGGCGCCGGGCAGCGCGGCGGCCTCGTCGCCGGGCAGGCAGGCGAACCCGGCCGGGCGGACGGCCAGGTGGCCGACGGGGTGGGCGGGGGCGGTGCGGTCGTACGAGACGTGCGTCACCGGGTAGCGGGGGACACGGCGGTGCAGGAACCAGGGGACGGTGATCAGAAGGCAGGCGGGCCAGGCGTATCGGTGCAGGCCGAAGCTGGCGATCACGTCGGGCCGTGCCTGTTGGCCGTAGTCCCGCTGTATCTGGGCGTCGTCCCAGGACAGGTAGGCGTCGAGGCCGGGGCCTGCCTCCGCGAGCGCGGCGGCGGTGGTCCAGTTGCCGCCCTGGGGGGTCTCGTCCCCGGCGGTCAGTTCGGTGATCGCCAGCCCCGGCAGGACCTCGGTCAGCCGGGCGTACGCGCCGGAGAGGGCCGAAGGGGGCTGGGGCATGTGATCACCGGTCCGCGCTTGTTGAACGGTCTGTTGAACGGTTCGCTTGAAGGTAAGGCTTACCTTACCCGAGATCGCTGGGATTTGAACTGACGGCCGGTGCGCTTATGGTGCTTGACGGACGAGTAACAACCCGCCGTAATGACCCCAAGTACCGATACGTCCGGAGGAGGAGCCGTGAAGCAGGGCGCGCAGGGCTCCGCCGGGGCGGGGGTGCCGAGGGGAGAGGTGCCGGGTGGGCAGGCCCGGGTGCCGCAGCAGCCTGGGGCGGTGGATGCCGGTCGGGTGAGGCCAGGGGCTGGCGAGCCTGCCGGAGGCGTGCGGGGTGAGCACACGCACAGTGAGCCGGTTCTGCCGGTCGTTCCACGGGGGCGGGCGGTCGTTCAGCGGTCCTCGGTGCGCGGGCAGATCGTCGATGCGCTGCGGGCCGCGCTGGTGGCCGGGGATCTGAGGCCCGGGGAGGTGTACTCGGCGCCGGTACTGGGCGAGCGGTTCGGGGTCTCGGCGACGCCGGTGCGGGAGGCCATGCAGCAGCTGGCCCTGGAGGGTGCCGTCGAGGTCGTGCCGAACCGCGGCTTCCGGGTGGTCGAGCGGGGGGCGCGGGAGCTGGCGGAGCTGGCCGAGGTGCGGGCGCTGATCGAGGTGCCGGTGATGCTGCGGCTGGCGCGGACGGTGCCGGCGGAGCGCTGGGCCGAGCTGCGTCCCCTCGCCGAGGCGACGGTCCGCGCGGCGTCCTCCGGCTGCCGCGCGACCTACGCGGAGTCCGACCGGGGGTTCCACCGGGCGGTGTTGTCCCTCTCCGGGAACGAGCAGCTGGTCCAGATCGCGGAGGACCTGCACCGGCGGGCGCAGTGGCCGCTGGTCGGGAGCGGGCCGGGGATGCGGGGCCGGGCCGATCTGGTGGCGGACGCGCATGAGCACACGGCGTTGCTGGACGCGTTGATCGCCCGGGATCTGGAGGTCGTGCGGGCGCTGGTGGGGGAGCACTTCGCGGGCGCGGTCTGAGTGGGGGTGCCGCGCCGTTTGCGCCTGCGCGGTGGTGGTGGGTCGGGGCCGCGCCGGGGGGTGTCCGTCCTCGGAACGGCGCGATGGGGTCGGATACCGACTGACCGTCCGTTGACGCGCCAACCCCTGCGGGCGGACACCCCCCGACACGTCCCCTTCCGTGCGTACGCGGGTGCGGGCGCGTCTCGCCTCAGCTGCCCCCCAGTGCCTCAAGGGCCTGGGAGGTACCCCCAGGGCGGCACGGGTGGGCGCAGGCGGCACCCCGCAACGCCGGGCTGCGCACCCACCCGGTCCCGGCAACCACGCCGGGTACCCGTCAAGCCGTCGCCGCCGGAGGGGCCGGGGCCAACTGCCGTGCCAGCCATGTCGGCACACCCCCGAGCAACCGGAACAACCGCCGGGCCTCCTCCCGCAGTCGCGAGGCCTCCGGTTCCGTCTCCGTGTCGGCGAGTGACACCAGCGCCGGTGCCGTACCGACGAGATAGCCCAGCTCCTCACGGATCCGCAGCGACTCCGCGAATCCGTGCCGGGCTTCGGCCAACTCCCCGTCCTGCAACGCGAGTCCGGCCAGGTGCCGCCACGTGAAGGACAGCAGCAGCGGGTCGGACTGCGCCGTCGCCCCCGCGTGCGCACGGCGGTACGCGGCCCGCGCCGCCTGCGGGGAACGCGTCAGGTTCTGCGCGAGCAGCCCGCGACGGAAGTCCAGCAGGGCTCGCTGCGGAGCCCCCGGAGGGATCAGCGCCGCGGCCCGCCCCAGCGCCGCCCGCGCCTCGTCGGCCCGGTCGCGCACCGCGAGCAGCGTCGCGGCGTAGGCCAAGTACCCGCGTTCACAAGCGGCCGCGCCCCGCTCGTCGTCGCTGTGGGCCAGCGCCTCCGCCGTGCGCAGGGCGTCCTCGGCCTCCTCCCAGCCCTGCTCCGTGTACAGACACCGTTCCACCAGCAGGGACGCGCGTTGCAGCGCCGCCGCGGGAGTGTCCGGTAGCAGCAGGGCGGCCGCGTCGGACCAGCACGCGCGTGAGCGCAGCCGCCATACCGCGGTCTGGAGGGGATCGTCACCGGCGGTCGTTCCGTTACCAGACATGGCGGAATGCGCCACGTTGCCCTCCCCGAGCACGCCATCGAGCTGTTGAGTGGTGGCGGCATCTCAGCACGAATCGCGGGGTCGGGCCAAGAGGGTGGGTGAAGGATTTCACAAAGTCGTGGGGTTCGGGGGCGTCCCGCGTTTGGGACGGGACACCCCGTGTCTCAGCTCATCCGCAGCGCCAGGAAGAAGTCCAGCTTGTCCTCCAGGCGGGACAGGTCACGGCTCGTCAACTGCTCGATGCGCCCCACCCGGTAGCGCAGTGTGTTGACGTGCAGGTGCAGCCGGCCGGCGCAGCGCGTCCAGGAGCCGTCGCAGTCCAGGAACGCCTCCAGCGTGGGGATCAGCTCGGCGCGGTGGCGGCGGTCGTAGTCGCGCAGGGGGTCCAGCAGGCGGGCCGTGAAGGCGCGGCGGACGTCGTCCGGGACGAAGGGGAGCAGCAGGACGTGGGAGGCCAGTTCCTGGTGGCCCGCCGCGCAGACCCGGCCCGGGCGGGCCGCCGCCACCCGGCGGGCGTGGCGGGCCTCCTCCAGGGCGCCGCGCAGGCCCTCCGCCGAGTGCACGGCCGCGCTGACGCCCAGCGTGAGACGGCCGTCGTCGTCCAGCCCGGCCGTCAGGGGGTCCCGTACGGACTCCAGGAGCGCGTCCGCGAGGACGCCGGTCTCGGAGCCGTCGTGCTCCGTCGAGACGGCGGGGAGCGGGACGAGGGCTACGGCCTCGTCGCCCGTGTGGGCCACGGCGATGCGGTCGGAGGGCTCCGGGCCCGCCGACAGCGGGTCGACGAGGATCTCCTCCAGCAGGGCCTGGGCGACCGGGCCCTGGTCGATCTCGGCGCCGTCCCAGTCGACGCGGGCCACGACCACCTGCCAGTGCGGCGCGGCGCCGAGGCCGGGCAGCAGGACCGGGGCGGCCACCCGCAGGCGGGCGGCGATCTCCGCGGGAGCCGCGCCCGTCTGGACCAGTTCCAGGAGCTCCTGGGCGAGGCGGCGGCGGACCGTGCGGGCGGCGTCGCGGCGGTCCCGCTCGACCGCGATCAGCTGGGTGACGCCGTACAGCAGGTCGAGGCGCTCCTCCGCCCAGTCCCCGGCGTCCGCCTCGACGGCCAGCAGCCAGTCGGACAGGACGGTCTCGCGGGCGTCCCGGGCGGTCTGCGGGGCGCGGCCCGTCGAGCGGATGGGGAAGAGGGAGTAGGTGGTGCCGCCCAGGAGGACGCGGTGCGGGGCGCGGCGGCCCGTGCGGGTGGCGGCCAGGTGTTCCGCCGCCAGCCGGCCGCAGGCCTCGGCGGTGAGGGCGGGGCCCGATGTCTTCGGGCCCGCGATGAGGCGGCCGGTGGGGGAGAGGACCCAGGCGCGCAGGTCCAGGTCGGAGCCCAGGAGGTCCAGGACGACGTCGGGGCCGCCGCCCGCCGGGCCGGAGGTCATCATCCGGCGGTGGCGGTCGACCACGGCCGCGAGGTCGCCGGCGCGCTCGCCGGAGACCTGCCGCACGACGTGCTCGGTGATCGTCGCGAAGGCCACCGACTCGTGCACCGCGAAGAGCGGGAGGCGGTGGCGGGCGCAGGCCTCGACCAGGTCGTCCGGGACGTCCCCGAGTTCGGCCTCGCCCGCGGCGAGGGCCGTGACCCCCTCCTGCACCAGGATCCGCACGAACGGCTCCGAGTCCGCGGCGTCCCGGCGCCAGGCCAGGCCGGTGAGCACCAGCTCGCCGCCCGAGAGGTAGCGGCTGGGGTCGCGCAGGTCGGTGGTCATCACACCGCGCACGGTGCGGTCCAGCTCGTCCTCGCCGCCGAGCAGCTTGAGGCCCAGCGCGTCGGTGTCCAGCAGTGCGCGCAGCCGCATTCTCGTCGCCGCCGTTCTTTGTCTCGAAATCCACGGTGGATCTTGCCGGTCCTGGCTGTGTCCCAGGTCACGCGGCTGTGTCGCGCGTTTCCACAGGAAAACGAGGAGGTTTCCGAGGGCCTCCGTTCATACGAATCTACAAGATGACCGTCCTGGCCAGCCAACTCCTTCATGGTTTCCGTGACTGACCCCACCGGAGCACCGGCCTGTGTACTGAGTCCACTACGCGTGAACAGCACATGAACGAGCCGGGACCGCCGCACACGGATTGGCTCAATCTGAACGCCCCACGAGAAGACGAAGAAGAGAGCCGGTCATGGACTTCCTTCGCCCCGCCAGCTGGGAGGAGGCGCTCGCCGCGAAAGCCGAGCATCCCACCGCTGTGCCGATTGCGGGTGGCACCGACGTGATGGTCGAGATCAACTTCGACCACCGCCGGCCCGAGTACCTCATGGACCTGAACCGCATCGGCGACCTCTCCGAGTGGGAGGTCGGCGAGGACAGCGTACGGCTGGGTGCCTCCGTGCCCTACGCGAAGATCATGGAGCACCTGCGCGCCGAGCTGCCGGGGCTCGCCCTCGCCTCGCACACGGTCGCCTCCCCGCAGATCCGCAACCGCGGCGGCGTCGGCGGCAACCTCGGCACCGCCTCCCCGGCCGGCGACGCCCACCCCGCCCTGCTCGCCGCGGGCGCCGAAGTGGAGGTGGAGTCGGTCCGCGGGGCGCGCCGCATCCCGATCGACGCGTTCTACACGGGCGTGAAGCGCAACGCCCTGGCCCCGGACGAGCTGATCCGGGCCGTGCACGTGAAGAAGGCCGACGGGCCGCAGCAGTTCTCCAAGGTGGGGACCCGGAACGCGATGGTCATCGCCGTGTGCGCCTTCGGGCTCGCGCTGCACCCGCAGACGCGGACGGTGCGGACCGGCATCGGTTCGGCCGCACCGACACCCGTTCGGGCCAAGACCGCCGAGGAGTTCCTGAACGCCGCGCTGGAGGAGGGCGGCTTCTGGGACAACGGGAAGATCATCACCCCGTCGGTCGCCAAGCAGTTCGCGGACCTGTGTTCCGCCGCCTGCAACCCGATCGACGACGTCCGGGGCACCGCGAGCTACCGCCGCCACGCGGTCGGCGTCATGGCCCGCCGCACGCTGACCTGGACCTGGGAGTCCTACCGCGGCGCCCGCCGCACCACCGAGGGAGCTGCGTAATGCGCGTCAACTTCACGGTCAACGGCCGTCCCCAGGAAGCCGACGACGTGTGGGAGGGCGAGTCCCTGCTGTACGTGCTGAGGGAGCGGCTCGGCCTGCCGGGCTCGAAGAACGCCTGCGAGCAGGGCGAGTGCGGCTCGTGCACGGTCCGGCTGGACGGCGTGCCGGTGTGTGCGTGCCTGGTCGCCGCCGGGCAGGTGGAGGGCCGCGAGGTCGTCACCGTCGAGGGGCTGGCCGACTACGCCAAGCAGCGCTCCTGCGCGAGCGACGCGTGCGGTACGTCGTTGCAGAACGCCCAGCTGGGGGTGCCCCCGGGCGAAGCCTGGGGGAGGCAGGCCAAGGGCGACTCGCACACCGGCGAGGGCACCGAGCTCTCCCCGGTCCAGCAGGCGTTCATCGACGCCGGCGCCGTCCAGTGCGGCTTCTGCACCCCCGGTCTGCTGGTCGCCGCCGACGAGATGCTGGAGCGCAACCCGACCCCGACCGACGCGGACATCCGTGAGGCCCTGTCGGGCAATCTGTGCCGCTGCACCGGCTACGAGAAGATCATGGACGCGGTCCGCCTGGCGGCCGCCCGGCAGGGAGAGGCGGTCTGATCGTGTCTTCCCCCAACGGAACACCCACCAAGATCACCCAGGGCTCGCAGACCAGGGGCGGCATCGGCGAGTCCACGCTCCGCCCGGACGGCACCCTCAAGGTCACCGGCGAGTTCGCGTACTCATCCGACATGTGGCACGAGGACATGCTGTGGGGCCAGATCCTCCGCTCGACCGTCGCGCACGCCGAGATCGTGTCCATCGACACCAGCGAGGCCCTGGCCACGCCGGGCGTCTACGCCGTGCTGACGTACGACGACCTGCCGACCGACGTGAAGAACTACGGGCTGGAGATCCAGGACACCCCGGTCCTCGCCCACGGCAAGGTCCGCCACCACGGGGAGCCGGTCGCGCTCGTCGCCGCCGACCACCCGGAGACCGCGCGCCGCGCCGCCGCGAAGATCAGGGTGGATTACCGGGAGCTGCCCGTCATCACCGACGAGGCCTCCGCGACCGCGCCGGACGCGATCCTCGTGCACGAGAACCGCGACGACCACCACGCCGGCCACGTCCCGCACCCGAACATCGTCCACCGCCAGCCGATCGTCCGCGGTGACGTGGCGGAGGCCCGCAAGCGCGCCGACGTGATCGTCGAGGGCGAGTACACCTTCGGCATGCAGGACCAGGCCTTCCTCGGCCCCGAGTCCGGCCTCGCCGTGCCGGAGGAGGACGGCGGCGTCCACCTCTACATCGCCACCCAGTGGCTGCACAGCGACCTGCGCCAGATCGCGCCCGTCCTCGGCCTGCCCGAGGACAAGGTGCGGATGACGCTGTCCGGCGTCGGCGGCGCGTTCGGCGGCCGCGAGGACCTGTCGATGCAGATCCACGGCTGCCTGCTGGCGCTGCGCACCGGCAAGCCCGTCAAGATCGTCTACAACCGCTTCGAGTCGTTCTTCGGGCACGTCCACCGCCACCCCGCCAAGCTGTACTACGAGCACGGGGCCACCAAGGACGGCAAGCTCACGCACATGAAGTGCCGGATCGTCCTGGACGGCGGCGCCTACGCCTCCGCCTCCCCGGCCGTCGTCGGCAACGCCTCCTCCCTCTCCGTCGGCCCGTACGTGATCGACGACGTGGACATCGAGGCCCTCGCCCTCTACACCAACAACCCGCCCTGCGGCGCCATGCGCGGCTTCGGCGCCGTCCAGGCCTGCTTCGCCTACGAGGCGCAGATGGACAAGCTGGCGAAGAAGCTCGGTATGGACCCGGTGGAGTTCCGTCAGCTCAACGCCATGGAGCAGGGCACGCTCATGCCGACCGGGCAGCCGGTCGACTCGCCGGCCCCGGTCGCCGAACTCCTGCGCCGCGTCAAGGCGATGCCGATGCCGCCGGAGCGCCAGTGGGAGTCCAGCGAGGGCGCCGACCTACGGGAGCTGCCGGGCGGCCTGTCCAACACCACGCACGGCGAAGGCGTCGTACGCGGGGTCGGCTACGCGGTCGGCATCAAGAACGTGGGATTCTCCGAGGGGTTCGACGACTACTCGACCGCGAAGGTCCGGATGGAGGTCACCGGCGGCGAGCCCGTCGTCACCGTCCACACGGCCATGGCCGAGGTCGGCCAGGGCGGTGTCACGGTCCACGCGCAGATCGCCCGCACCGAGCTCGGCGTCACCCAGGTGACGATCCACCCGGCCAACACGCGGGTGGGCAGCGCCGGTTCGACGTCGGCCTCCCGGCAGACGTACGTCACCGGCGGCGCCGTGAAGAACGCCTGCGAGCTGGTCCGCGAGAAGGTGCTGGAGATCGGCCGCCGCAAGTTCGGCTCCTACCACCCGGCCTGGGCGACGGCCGAACTGCTGCTGGAGGGCGGCAAGGTCGTCACCGACGGCGGCGAGGTGCTCGGCGACCTGGCCGGCGTCCTGGAGGACGAGGTCGTGGAGGTCGAGGAGGAGTGGCGGCACCGGCCGACCGAGCCCTTCGATCTCCGCACCGGCCAGGGCAACGGGCACGTCCAGTACTCCTTCGCCGCACACCGGGCCGTCGTCGAGGTCGACACCGAACTCGGCCTGGTGAAGGTCATCGAGCTGGCCTGCGCCCAGGACGTCGGCAAGGCGCTCAACCCGCTGTCCGTGCTCGGCCAGATCCAGGGCGGCACGACACAGGGCCTGGGCGTGGCCGTCATGGAGGAGATCATCGTCGACCCCAGGACGGCGAAGGTGAAGAACCCCTCCTTCACGGACTACCTGATCCCGACCATCCTCGACACGCCGACCATCCCGGTCGACGTCCTCGAACTCGCCGACGACCACGCCCCGTACGGGCTGCGCGGCGTGGGCGAGGCACCCACCCTGTCGTCGACGCCGGCGGTCCTCGCGGCCATCCGGAACGCGACCGGGCTCGAGCTGAACCGGACTCCGGTACGGCCCGAGCACCTGACGGGTACCTCACTCTCCTAGGCCTGAGCAGGAGAGTTCCGTCCGGGGGACCGCGTCCCCCGGACCACCTTCGTTCGCCTCGGGCCGTCCCCCGGGTCGTGCATCCCAACCGTTCCTGAAGACTGAGCAGGGGTGAGCCTGATCAGCCGCACGCCCCAAACGGTCTTGGGCGCACTGGTCCCCGGCGTACTCGACCCCGGGGCGGCGACACGCATCCTGTGCGTGGTCCGAGCCCGGGAGGCCGGTTCCCTGCGCGACCTGGCCAGGTGGGTACGGCCAGTGGCGACGGGGAGGCCCTGAACCATCCTCCGGTGGAGCGGGGGCCCCGCACGCTGGCGCCGTACCCGGCGTCCCAGATCACACGATCACGTTAACCCGGTCGGCCCAGAGCGCCGCAAGCTCGCGAGCCGACCATCACACGATCGAGCTAACTCCACGCGCACACTCTTCTGGCAGCAGCTGCCAACCCCCTATGAAACTTGGGAGTAGGCCCACATGACCCAGCAGTCACTTGAGCCGAGGACCACAGCCGAAGACGCGGGCGAAGGCACCCGCGTCCCGGCCGGACGGTCCTGGCTCGACCGGTACTTCCACATATCCCGCAGAGGGTCCACGGTCGCGCGCGAAGTGCGCGGCGGCGTCACCACCTTCATGGCGATGGCGTACATCCTCCTGCTCAACCCCCTGATCCTGTCCGGCAAGGACGCGGCGGGGAACACCCTCGCGCAGCAGGGCCTGATCACCGCGACCGCGTTCGCGGCGGCCCTGACCACCCTGCTGATGGGGTTCGTCGGCAAGGTGCCGCTCGCCCTCGCCGCCGGTCTCTCCGTCTCCGGGGTCCTCGCCTCCCAGGTCGCGCCCGAGATGACCTGGCCGCAGGCGATGGGCATGTGCGTGATGTACGGCGTGGTCATCATGCTGCTGGTCGTCACCGGCCTGCGCGAGATGATCATGAACGCGATCCCGCTCGCGCTCAAGCACGGCATCACCATGGGCATCGGCCTGTTCATCGCGCTCATCGGCTTCTACAAGTCCGGTTTCGTGCACCAGGGGAAGGCCACTCCCGTCACGCTCGGCCCGGCGGGCGAACTGGCCGGCTGGCCGGTGCTGCTCTTCGCCGGCACCCTGCTACTGATCTTCATGCTCCAGGCCCGGAACATCCCGGGCGCCATCCTCATCGGCATCGTGAGCGGCACGGTCGTCGCCGCGGTGCTGAACGCCGCCGACGTCATCGACCCCGGGCAATGGGCGGCCGGCGCCCCCGAGTTGCACGGCAGGGCGGTGTCCATGCCCGACTTCTCGCTCTTCGGGGACGTGGAGTTCGGCGGCTGGGGCGAGGTCGGCGCGATGACCGTCGGCATGATCGTCTTCACGCTGGTGCTGGCCGGGTTCTTCGACGCGATGGCGACCATCATCGGCGTCGGCACCGAGGCGAAGCTCGCCGACGACAAGGGCCGGATGCCGGGCCTGTCCAAGGCGCTGTTCATCGACGGGGCCGGCGGCGCGATCGGCGGTGTGGCGGGCGGCTCCGGCCAGACCGTGTTCATCGAGTCCGCCACGGGGGTCGGCGAGGGCGCCCGCACGGGTCTCGCGTCCGTGGTCACGGGAGCGTTCTTCGCGGCCTGCCTGTTCTTCACGCCGCTCACGGCGATCGTGCCGCAGGAGGTCGCGTCCGCCGCCCTCGTCGTCATCGGCGCCATGATGCTGATGAACGCCCGGCACGTGGACTGGGCCGACCGGGCCACCGCCGTCCCGGTGTTCCTGACGGTCGTCCTGATGCCGTTCACGTACACCATCACCACCGGTGTCGCCGCGGGCGTCATCTCCTACGCCGCCATCAAGACCGCCCAGGGCAAGGTGCGCGAGATCGGCGCCTTCATGTGGATCCTGACGGCGGTGTTCCTGGTCTACTTCGCCCTCAACCCGATCGAGAGCTGGCTGGGCGTCCACTGACGCCCGTCGCCCCAGCCGTGCAGCCTCAAGGAGACCGAGACAGATGCTGGACATCGCCGAGGAGCTGAACCGGTGGGCCGAGCAGGGCCGTGACTTCGCTGTGGCCACCGTGGTGGCCGTGAGCGGCAGCGCGCCCCGGCAGCCCGGCGCCGCGCTCGCGGTGGACGCCGAGGGCACGGCGATCGGCTCGGTCTCCGGCGGCTGCGTGGAGGGCGCGGTCTACGAGCTGTGCGAGCAGGCGCTGCGCGACGGCGAAACCGTCCTGGAGCGTTTCGGATACAGCGACGACGACGCCTTCGCCGTGGGGCTGACCTGCGGCGGCGTCATCGACATCCTGGTCACCCCGGTGCGGGCCGGCGATCCGGTCCGCCCGGTGGTGGCGTCCGCGCTCACTGCCGCCGCGCGTGGGGAGGCGGCTGCGGTGGCGCGGATCGTGTCGGGCCCGCGCGAACTGACGGGCCGGGCCCTGCTGATCCGGCCCGACGGCTCCTGCGACGGCGGCTTCGGCGCCCACCCGGAACTGGACCGCACGGTCGCCGCCGAGGCGGGCGCCTTCCTGGACGCCGGCCGCACCGGCACGCTGGAGATCGGAGAGCAGGGCTCTCGCTGCGGAGCACCGCTCACGGTCCTGGTCGAGTCCTCGGTCCCGGCGCCCCGCATGATCGTGTTCGGCGCGATCGACTTCGCCTCCGCGCTGGTCCGTATCGGCAAGTTCCTCGGCCACCACGTCACGGTGTGCGACGCACGCCCCGTCTTCGCGACCCGGGCCCGCTTCCCGGAGGCCGACGAGATCGTCGTCGAGTGGCCCCACCGCTATCTGGAGCGCACGGACGTCGACGCCCGCACGGTCCTGTGCGTCCTGACCCACGACGCCAAGTTCGACGTGCCTCTGCTGAAGCTGGCGCTGCGGCTGCCGGTGGCGTACGTCGGTGCGATGGGATCCCGGCGCACCCACCTGGACCGCACCGCGCGCCTGCGCGAAGTCGGTGTGAGCGAGCTGGAGTTGAGCCGGCTGCACTCGCCGATCGGGCTGGACCTCGGGGCCCGTACGCCCGAGGAGACGGCGCTGTCGATCGCGGCGGAGATCGTCGCCGGGCGGCGCGGCGGCAGCGGGGTCTCGCTGACCGGGGCCCATACGCCGATCCACCACGAGCCGGAGCCGAAGGCGGTCGGGCGGATCGGGTCGGTGGCCTGAGGCCGGCTCAGCGGGCCGCCCCGGCTGCCGCCCGGGCGTCAGGGGTGTCTGAGCAGACGGTTCAGCGCACGGCCGAACACGTACCGCGCCGAGGGCCGCAGCAGGCCGTCGAAGAGCGACGGCAGCAGCCGGATCCGGATCTCCTCCCGCCAGACCACCCGGGTACGACCGCCGGGCCCCGGCCGGACTTCCAGCTCCGCCCAGCCCAGCACCACCCGGCCCCGCTTCTCCAGACGGCACATCCCCGGCGCCCCGTCCTGCGGCGGCTGCCACACGGTGACCACCATCGGATCCTCGAAGGACAGCGGCCCGACACCCGACCGGGCCATGACGACCGTGCCCACGCGGGTGGGCTCCGGCGGAACCACCGTGACCACCGTCAACGGCACCACGTCACCGTGCCGCCGCCACCGCGTGATCCGCCGCCACGCCTCGTCGAGGGGAAGCGGAGCCGTACGTTCGAGCAGGAAGTTCGCCACGCGACGATCGTAGGGACTCCCCACCGCCCAGCGACCCGCTCGCCCTCGGCTCATCCATTCGGACCAGCCCGGGTCGCGGAGCGGCCCCGCACGGCTACGGCGTCACCCGCGCCACCGCCCCCGTCTCCAGGGCCGCCCACACGGTGCCGTCCGGGGCCGTCGTGATGCCGTGGGGTTCGGAGTGGGGGGACGGGAGGGGGAGTTCGAGGAGCTGTCCCGTGGGAGTGAGGTGGCCGATGCGGTTGGTGCCCCACTCGGTGAACCAGCAGTCTCCGGGGGAGGTCGCGGTGATGGCGTGGGGGCGGGCGGTGCGGTCGGGGAGGGGGAACTCCTCGATCCGGCCGTCGGGGGAAACCCTGCCGATCCGGCCGGCCGCGATCTCGACGAACCACAGGTCGGTGCCGTCGCTGGTGATGCCGACCGGGGCGGCGTCCGGGGTGGGCAGCGGGTGCAGGCGGATGTCGCCGGAGACGGTGATGCGGCCGATGGCGTTCGCCTGGTTGAGCGTGAACCACAGGGCGCCGTCCGGGCCCGGGGTGATCGCCGAGGGGAACGCGCCCGTCACCGGGAGGGCGAACTCGGTGATCTCCCCGTCGGTCGTCAGACGGCCGATGCGGTCCGTGTTCATCTGCGTGAACCAGAGCGCGCCGTCCGGGCCCGCCGCGATGCCGTAGGGGCCGCAGTCGGGTGTCGGCAAGGGGAACGACTCCGTCTCGCCGGCGATGGTGACGCGGCCGATCCGGTGGTCCGCCAAGCGGGTGAACCACAGGGCCCCGTCCGGCCCGGGCGCGATGACCGTGGGGCGGCAGGACGGCGAGTCCAGCGCGTACTGCGTGAGCTCGCCGTCCAGCGTGAGACGCCCGATCCGGCCACTGTGGACGAAGGTGAGCCACAGCGCCCCGTCCGGCCCGGCCGTGATGCCGTACGGCCCGGCGTCCCGGTCCGCCACGGCGAACTCCTGGACGGCCGGAGTGTCAGAGTGCGACAACGGTGCTCCTTTCAGCGCCCTCGCACCCTCCCCGCGCGCGACGGCGGCCGCAACTCCTTTTCCCGCCGGGGCGTCGGCTCCCTACCGGTACACCTTCCCCGGCTCCGCCTTCCCGGGCGCCAGCAACTGCGGCACCGTCACGAACACGTACCCCCGTTCCTTGAGCGCGTCGATGATCCCCGGCACCGCCGGCACCGTGCCGTCGTAGATGTCGTGCAGCAGGATGATCCCGTCCCGGGACGCCTGGGCGAGGACGCGGCGGGTGATCAGGTCCGGGTCGGTCGTCGTGTAGTCCTTCGCCGTCACGCTCCACAGCACCTCGGCGAGGCCCAGTTCGCGGCAGATCTCGTGGACGGTGTCGTCGGTGCGGCCCTGCGGCGGCCGCATCAGGGTCGGGGACTGTCCGGTGAGGCGTGCTATCTCCTGGTTGGGGCGTTCGAGCTCCTCGCGTATCTCCTCGGGTCTGAGCCGGGTCAGGATCTTGTGGTCCCAGGTGTGGCTGGCCACCTCGTGGCCCTCGTCCGCCATCCGCCGCACCAGCTCCGGGTACCTCTCGATGTGCCGCTTGCCGAGGAGGAAGAAGGTCGCCGGGACCCGCTTCTCCTTCAGGATGTCCAGCAGGCGTGCGGAGTGCTCGCTCGGCCCCGCGTCGAAGGTGAGCGCGATGCACTTCACCTCACGGCAGTCGGCGGTGCCGAAGCGCGCTGCCCGGACGTCCGTCGCCGCCTGTGCGCGGACGGCGCTGGGAGCCGTGGTGTCGAGTCCTGAGCAGCCGCTCAGGGGCAGTGTCAGGGCGGCGGTGGCCGCAAGCGTCCCGAGCGTTCGGAACGCGGTCCCCGTTTTCTTCATCTTCTTGGTCAGAGAAGGCATGCCGGGACTATACACATGGTGTATACGTCCGGTTTATAGTGTTCGGGCTCCTCGCCTGGTTACTCGCGCCGACGCGCAAGTGAAAGCCAGTGGGAGGAGAGTCCCGTGAGCGGAGATGCCTGGCGCCGGGCCCTGGTGACCGGTGGTGCCGGATTCGTGGGGTCCCATCTGTGCGCGCGGCTGCTCGACGCCGGCACGGAGGTGGTATGCCTGGACAACCTGGCCACCGGCTCCCGAGCGAACGTGGCCGACCTGGAGCAGCGGCCCGGCTTCCGCTTCGTGCGCGGTGACGCCACCGACCCGGCGGCCTGGCGGGCGCTGCCCGGCCGGTTCGGCCTCGTCCTGCACTTCGCCTGCCCGGCCTCGCCCGCCGACTATCTGCGGCTGCCGCTGGAGACCCTCGACGTCGGCAGCACCGGCACCCACCTCGCACTGGAACGCGCCCACGCCGACGGCGCCCGCCTCGTACTCGCCTCCACCTCCGAGGTGTACGGCGACCCGCTGGAGCACCCGCAGCGCGAGACGTACTGGGGCAACGTCAACCCGATCGGGCCGCGCAGCGTCTACGACGAGTCCAAGCGGTTCGCGGAAGCCCTGGTCACCGCCCACCGGGGCGTGCACGGCACCGACGCCGCCATCGTCCGCATCTTCAACACCTACGGCCCCCGCATGCGCACCGGCGACGGCCGCGCCGTCCCCACCTTCATCGCGCAGGCCCTGGACGGCATGCCCCTGACCGTCGCCGGCGAAGGCGGGCAGACGCGCTCGCTGTGCTACGTCGACGACACCGTGGACGGCGTCCTCGCGCTGGCCGCCTCGGCCGAGACCGGGCCCGTGAACATCGGCGGCGGCGACGAGATCACGATGCTGGAGCTGGCCCGCCGGATCGTGGAGATCACCGGCTCCGCCTCCCGTATCCGGTTCGTGGACCGCCCCGTCGACGACCCGGCCCGGCGCCGTCCCGACACCCGGCTGGCCCGCGAGCGGCTCGGCTGGCAGCCCCGCGTCGGCTGGAGCGAGGGACTCGAACGGACCATTGGCTGGTTCTCGCGCTCCGTGGCTGCCTGAGCGCGGTTACAAGGTGAGGTTTCAGCACTACATGAGGTGAAAAATCCGGCTATGTGGCGGTGAGTTGTCTCCAACTGTTTGAGGCAGCTGCAGTGCGGCACTCGCCGAGACGCCGGAGTACGCCACACAGCTCGGGACGGAGCACATGCGCATCCTTGGTATCAACGCCCTGTTCCACGACCCAGCCGCCGCTCTGGTCGTCGACGGCCACACGGTGGCGGCCGCCGAGGAGGAGCGCTTCAGCCGGCGCAAGCACGGCAAGCGCCCGGTGCCCTTCTCCGCGTGGGAGCTGCCCGAGCTGTCCGCCCGCTGGTGCCTGGAGCAGGCGGGCCTGCGGCCCGGGGACCTGGACGCCGTCACCTACTCCTTCGACCCGAAGCTCGCCCGGCCCGCCCGCGACATGGGCCTGAACGACCCCTGGGACCCGCTGCGCCTGGAGTACGCGCGCCGCGCCCCCGAGTTCCTCGCCGAGGCCCTGCCCGGCCTCGACCCCGAGCGGGTCGTCTTCGTCCCCCACCATGTGGCGCACGCCGCCTCCGCCGGGCCCGCCTCCCCGCACCCGGACAGCGCCGTCCTCGTCCTGGACGGCCGCGGCGAGGCCGCCTCCCACCTGGCCGGCCGCTACCGCGACGGCAAGCTCGACACCCTCGCCACCCAGGCGCTGCCCGACTCCCTCGGCCTGGTCTACGAGGACCTCACCGAACACCTCGGGTTCCTGCGCAGCAGCGACGAGTACAAGGTGATGGCCCTCGCCTCCTACGGCACCCCGCGCTTCCTGCCGCAGCTGCGGCAGTACGTCCACCCCACCGGCCACGGCGGCTTCCGCGCCCACGGCGTCGACTGGGCCGCCTTCGCCCCGCCCCGCGCCAAGGGCGAACCCTGGAACCAGGACCACGCCGACCTCGCCGCGAGCACCCAGGCCGTCCTCGAAGAGGTCCTGCTGGAGCTCGTGCACTGGCTGCATCGCGAGGCCGGGGGCGAGGCACTGGCGATGGCCGGGGGCGTCGCCCTCAACTGCGTCGCCAACTCGAAGATCGCGGCCAAGGGCCCGTACCGGGACGTGTGGGTGCAGCCCGCCGCCGGGGACGCCGGCACCGCGCTCGGCGGGGCGCTGCACCTCGCCGAACAGCCCGAGCCCATGCCCGGCGCCGGCCTCGGCCGCGGCTGGAGTGACGACGAACTGCGCGCCTGGCTCGACACGGCCGCGATCCCCTACGAGAAGCCCGACGACATCGCCGAGACCGTCGCCGAGGAACTGGCCCGGGACGGTGTCGTCGCCTGGTTCCAGGGCCGCAGCGAGTACGGGCCGCGCGCCCTCGGGCACCGCTCCCTGCTCGCCCACCCCGGCCGCGCCGAGAACCTGGAACGCCTCAACCACGTCAAGGGCCGCGAGGAGTTCCGGCCCGTCGCCCCGATGGTCCTCGCCGACCGCGCCGCCGACCTGTTCTCCGGCGGCCCGCTGCCCAGCCCGTACATGCTGTTCGTGCACGACGTCGCCCAGGAGTGGCGCGACCGCGTCCCGGCCGCCGTGCACGTCGACGGCACCGCCCGCATCCAGACCGTCGAGGAACGGCGCGAACCGCTGGTGGCGCGGATGCTGAGTGCCTTCGAGCGGCGCACCGGACTGCCCGTGGTCGTCAACACCAGCCTCAACACCGCCGGGCGGCCCATGGTCGACGACCCGCGCGACGCCCTGGAGTGCTTCGGCTCCGCGCCCGTCGACCTGCTGGCCATCGGCCCGTACGCGGTCCGCCGGGGCCGGGCGTTCGACGCAGGAAGGGCAGCAGCATGACCTCGTACGCCGTCGTCATCCCCACCCTCGTACGGGACACCCTCGCCGACTGTCTCGCCGCGCTCGCCGCCGCGACCGGGCCGCGCCCCGAACGGATCGTCCTCGTCGACGACCGGCCCGACCCCGAACCCGGAACCCTGGAGCACCCGTTGAGCGTCCTCGGCGACCTGCGGGAGCGCACCACCGTGCTCACCGGCGGCGGACGCGGCCCCGCCGCCGCACGCAACACCGGGCTGCGGGCCGTGACCGCGCCGTGGACCGTGTTCCTCGACGACGACGTCCAGGTCGGGCCCCACTGGGCCGGCCAACTGGCCGAGGACCTCGCCGAGGCGACGCCCGACATCGCCGGCGTCCAGGGCGACATCACCGTCCCGCTCCCCGGCGAGCGCCGCCCCACCGACTGGGAACGCGGCACCGCGGGACTCGCCCGCGCCCACTGGATCACCGCCGACATGGCCTACCGCACCGAGGCGCTCAAGCAGGCCGGCGGCTTCGACGAACGCTTCCGGCGCGCCTTCCGCGAGGACGCCGACCTCGCGCTGCGCGTCCTCGACGCGGGCTGGCGCATCCGGCAGGGCCGCCGCACCACCCGCCACCCCGTGCGCCCCGCCTCCCGCTGGGTGTCCGTGCGCCAGCAGCGCGGCAACGCCGACGACGCCCTCATGCGGCAGCTGCACGGACCCGACTGGTGGGACAAGGCGGTCGCCCCGCGCGGCCGGATCCGCAAGCACGCGGCGATCACCACCGCGGGCGTCGCCGCGTGCGCCCTCGCCGCCACCGGACACGGCCGCGCCGCGGCGGCCTGCGCGCTCGGCTGGGCGGCCGGCACGGCGGAGTTCGCCCGGGCCCGCATCGCGCCCGGCCCGCGCACCCGCGAGGAGGTGACGACCATGCTGGCGACCAGCGTGCTCATCCCGCCCGCCGCGACCTGGCACCGGCTGACCGGCGCCCTGCGCCACCGCCACGCCCCCTCCTGGCAGGAGGTGGCACGATGAGCCCGGTCAAGGCCGTGCTGTTCGACCGCGACGGCACACTCGTCCACGACGTCCCCTACAACGCCGACCCGGACCGGGTACGCCCCGTCGAGGGCGCCCGCGAGGCGCTCGCCCGCTTGCGTGAACGCGGCATCCGCACCGGAGTCGTCACCAACCAGTCCGGTGTCGCGCGCGGACTGCTCACCGACGCCGACGTCCGCCGCGTCAACCACCGCGTCGACGAACTCCTCGGCCCCTTCGAGGTGTTCGCCGTCTGCCCGCACGGCCCCGACGACGGCTGCCACTGCCGCAAACCCCAGCCCGGCATGGTGCTCTGGGCGGCCGGGCGGATCTGCACCAAGCCCGCCGACCTCGTCGTCATCGGCGACATCGGCGCCGACGTGGAGGCCGCCCGGCGCGCCGGAGCCCACGGCATCCTCGTCCCCACGGCGCACACCCGGCCCGAGGAGATCGCGGACGCGGGCCACGTCGCCCCGGACCTGCTGACCGCCGTCCGGGCCGTCCTGGACGGACCGCCCAAGGGCCGCGTCCTCGCCGACGAACGCCCGATCCAGGAGGCCTTCACGGCCGGCCCGGGGCAGGGGAGGGACGCGTGAAGGCACTCGTCACCCGTCTCGACAGCTTCGGCGACGTCCTGCTCGCCGGACCCGCGATCCGCGCGGTCGCCGCCCGCGCCGACACCGTCACCCTGCTGTGCGGACCGCGCGGCGCGCCCGCCGCCCGGCTGCTCCCGGGCGTCGACGACGTCCTCGTGTGGGACGCGCCCTGGGTGGGCTTCACGCCCCCGCCCGTCGGCCGCGGAGAGGTCGAACTGCTCCTCGACACCATCGACGCCGACACCGCCCTGATCCTGACGTCCTTCCACCAGTCCCCGCTGCCGACCGCTCTGCTGCTGCGCCTGGCCGGCGTGGACTTCATCGCCGCCGACAGCGAGGACTACCCCGGCTCCCTCCTCGACGTACGCCACCACCGCGCCCCGCACGCCCACGAAGTTCAGGCCGCGCTCGACCTCGCCGAGGCCGCCGGGTTCCCGACGCCCGACGACGGCCGGCCCCGGGTGCTCCCGCCGCCCGCCACCGCCGGGCTCACCGGCCCCGAGCCGTACGTCGTCCTGCACCCCGGCGCCAGCGTCCCCGCACGCGCCTGGAGCCCCGGGCGCTGCGCCGAGGCGGTGCGCGAACTGGCCGCCGCCGGGCACCGCGTGGTGGTCACCGGCGGCGCGGGGGAGAAGGACCTGACCGCGTACGTCGCCGGCTCGCACGCCCTCGACCTCGGCGGCCGCACCGGGGCCGCGGAACTCGCCGGCGTCCTCGCCGGCGCCACCGTCGTCGTCACCGGCAACACCGGACCCGCCCACCTCGCCGCCGCCGTCGGCACCCCGGTCGTGTCCCTGTTCTCCCCGGTCGTCCCGGCCGAGCGCTGGCGGCCGTACGGCGTCCCGTACGTGCTGCTCGGCGACCAGGACGCCCCGTGCGCGGACAGCAGGGCGCGGGAGTGCCCCGTGCCCGGCCATCCCTGCCTGGACACCGTCACCGCGCACGACGTGGTGACCGCCGTCGAGAAGCTGATGGGGGAGGCGGCATGAGGATCCTGCTCTGGCACGTGCACGGGTCGTGGACCACCGCGCTCGTGCAGGGACCGCACACCTACGTCGTCCCCGTCACTCCCGACCGGGGCCCCGACGGACTCGGCCGCGCCCGCACCTGGGACTGGCCCGACTCGGTCGTGGAAGTGCCGCCGGAACGGCTGCGGGACGAGGACATCGACGTCGTCGTGCTGCAACGCCCGCACGAACTCGACCTGGTCGACCGGTGGCTGGGCCGCCGCCCGCCGCTGGTGTATCTGGAGCACAACGCCCCGCACGGCGAGGTGCCCGACACCCGCCATCCCGCAGCGGACATCCCCGGTGTCACCCTCGTCCACGTCACGCACTTCAACCGGCTGATGTGGGACGCCGGTCCGGCGCCCAGCACCGTCATCGAGCACGGCATCGTCGACCCCGGGCCGCTGTGGACCGGGGAGCTCGAACGCGCCGCCGTCGCCGTCAACGAGCCGGTCCGGCGCGGCCGTACCACCGGCACCGACCTGCTGCCGGCCTTCGCCGAGGCGGCCCCGCTGGACGTCTTCGGCATGGGCACCGAAGGCCTCGCCGGCCATCTCGGCATCCCCGCCGACCGCTGCCGCTCCCACGAACTCACCCAGAGCGAACTGCACGCGGCCATGGCGCGGCGACGCGTCTACGTCCACCCCGTCCGCTGGACCTCCCTCGGCCTGTCCCTGCTGGAGGCGATGCACCTGGGCATGCCCGTCGTCGCGCTCGCCACCACCGAGGTCACCGAGGCCGTACCGCCCGGCGCCGGAGTGGTCTCCAACCGGATCGACGAACTGACCCGCGCCGTAAGGGACTTCGTCGCCGACCCGCTGCACGCGCGCATGGTCGGCGAGGGAGCACGGGCGGCGGTGCTCGCCCGCTACGGGCTGTCCCGCTTCCTGGACGACTGGGAGCGGCTGCTGAAGGAGGTGGCCCGATGAGGATCGCCATGGTCTCCGAGCACGCGAGCCCCCTCGCCGCGCTCGGCGGCGTCGACGCAGGGGGCCAGAACGTGTACGTGGCCCGCCTGAGCGAGGAACTGGTCCGGCGCGGCCACGACGTGACGGTCTACACCCGCCGTGACGCGCCCGGCCTGCCCGACCGGGTGCCGCTGCCCGGCGGGGCCGTCGTCGTGCACGTGCCCGCCGGGCCGGCCGAGCCCGTCCCCAAGGACGAACTGTTCCCCTACATGCCCGACTTCGGGGCCTGGCTGGCCCGCGCCTGGGCCCACGAGCGGCCGGACGTGGTGCACGCCCACTTCTGGATGTCCGGCATGGCCTCCCGGATCGGCGCCCAGCCGCACGGCGTGCCCGTCGTGCAGACCTTCCACGCACTCGGCACCGTCAAGCGCCGCCACCAGGGCAGGCTCGACACCAGCCCGCCCGAACGCGTCGGCATCGAGCGGCAGATCGGCCGGGGCTGCGCCCGCGTCCTGGCCACCTGCACCGACGAGGTGCACGAACTGGCCGAGCTGGGCGTGCCGCGCCGCCAGGTGTCCGTGGTGCCCTGCGGGGTGGACGCCGGGCACTTCCGGCCCGGGGCACGGTCCGACGGCGTCCCGGCACGCCGCGAGCGGCACCGGCTGCTCGCCTGCGGCCGGCTCGTCCCGCGCAAGGGCTACGACCAGGCCGTACGCGCCCTCGCCCGGATCCCGGACGCCGAACTCCTCATCGCGGGCGGACCCGCCGCCGACCGGCTCGCCGACGACCCCGAGGCGCGGCGGCTGCGGCGGCTCGCGCGGAGCACCGGCGTGGCCGACCGGGTCCGGCTGCTCGGCGCGGTCGACCCGGACGGCATGCCCGCACTCATCGGCAGCGCGGACCTGGTGCTGTGCACGCCGGTCTACGAGCCGTTCGGCATCGTGCCGCTGGAGGCGATGGCCTGCGGCGTGCCCGTCGTCGCCACCGACGTCGGCGGCCACCGCGACAGCGTCGCCGAGGGCACCACGGGCCGGCTCGTCCCGCCGCAGGACCCCGAGTCGATCGCCGGCGCCGTACGCGAACTCCTCACCGACGACGCGCTGCGCCGCCGCTACGGCGGCGCCGGCCGGGACCGCGTCCTCGCCCACTACACCTGGCGGCGCGTCGCCGACGGCGTGGAACAGGTCCACCGCCAGGTCCTCGCCGGACACGCACAGCAGAAGGAGGTGGCGTGATGACCGTGCACCCGCCCGTCACCGGGCACTGCGACGAACTGCAGGACGCCCTGACCTCGTTCCGCGCCTCGGCGCACGTCACCCAGCGGTGGGGCGAGCACCTGGCGGCCGTGCTCACCGGCGGCGGCCGGCTGCTGGCCGCGGGCAACGGCGGCAGCGCGGCCCAGGCCCAGCACCTGACCGCCGAGCTCGTCGGCCGCTACCGCGACGACCGGCCCGCCTTCTCGGCGATCGCCCTGCACGCCGACACCTCCAGCACCACCGCCATCGCCAACGACTACGGCGTGGACGAGGTGTTCGCCCGCCAGGTGCGCGCCCACGGCCGTCCCGGCGACGTCCTGATGCTGCTGTCCACCAGCGGCGCCAGCGCCAACCTGCTGTCCGCCGCGGACGCCGCCCGCGCGGTCGGCGTACGGGTGTGGGCCCTCACCGGCCCCGCGCCCAACCCGCTGATGGCGGGCAGCGACGAGTCCCTGTGCGTCGAGGCACCGACCGGGGCCACCGTGCAGGAACTCCACCTGGTGGCGGTGCACATGGTGTGCGAGGCGTTCGACGCGGCGGTGGAGAACGGGACCTGGCGCGGGCACGGCGCCGGCCGGCGGGACGGCGACGGCCGACAGGACGGGCATGGCGGCCTGCGTGACGGCGACGGCCGGTGGCTCGACGGCAGCGGCGGCCGGCAGAACGGGCACGGTGGCCGGCAGAACGGGCACGGCGGCCGGCGCGACCGCGACGGCCGGTGGCATGACGGCGGTGGCCGCAGCCGCGACGGCAACGGCAGGAGGTGACATGAACGGCAAGGCACCCCTCGTCGTCGTCGGTGACGCGCTGCTGGACCGGGACGTGACCGGGCGCGCCGAACGGCTCGCGCCCGACGCGCCCGTGCCGGTCGTCGACGACTGCGGGGAGCGGACCCGGCCCGGTGGCGCGGCACTCGCCGCCTACCTCGCGGCCCGCGACGGCCGCGATGTCACGCTGGTGGCGGGAGTGGGCGACGACCCGGCCAGCCGCGCGCTGCGCCGCCTCCTGGAACCCTGGCTCACCCTCGTGCCGCTGCCCCTGACCGGCCCGCTGTCCGAGAAGACCCGCGTCCTCGCGCAGGACCGCCCGGTGGTCCGGCTGGACCGCGGCGCGGGCCGCACCCGCGAGGCCACGGACGCGGCCCGCGAAGCCGTCCGCTCCGCGTCCGCCGTCCTGGTCTCCGACTACGGCCGCGGCACCGCCGACACCCTCCGCGACGTCCTCGCCGCCCGCCCGCCGCTGGTCTGGGACCCACACCCGCGCGGCGGCGCCCCCGTGCCCGGAACCCGGCTGGTGACGCCCGCGGAGAAGGAGGCCCACGCCCTCGCCCCGCAGGACGGGACCGCGCGCCGGGACCTGCACGCCGCCGCCCACAGCGCCGCCGCCCTCGTACGGCACTGGCGGGCCGCCGCCGTCGCGGTCACGCTCGGCGCCCGCGGCGCCCTGCTGTCCTACGGGGAGAACCCGCTGCTCGTCCCCGCGCCCGCCGCGCACCCCGGCGACAGCTGCGGGGCCGGGGACCGGTTCGCCGCCACCGCCGCCGGGCTGCTCGCCGACGGTGTCCTGGTCGCCGAGGCCGTCGAGGGCGCCGTCGCCGCCGCGACCGGCTTCGTCGCGGCGGGCGGAGCCGCCGCCGTGCCGAGCGCGGACGCCCGGCCGGCGCCGCCGCCCGACGACGACGATCCGTACGCCCTGGCCGCCCGGGTCCGCGCCGCGCACGGCACGGTCGTCGCCGCCGGGGGCTGCTTCGACCTGCTGCACGCCGGCCACGTCGGCCTGCTGCAGGCCGCCCGGCGGCTCGGCGACTGCCTGGTGGTGTGCGTCAACTCGGACGACTCGGTGCGGCGCCGCAAGGGCGGTGGCCGCCCGGTCAACCCGCTCGCCGACCGGGTCCGGGTCCTGCGCGCGCTGGCCTGCGTCGACGCGGTCGCCGTCTTCGACGAGGACACCCCCGAACGCCTCCTGGCCGACCTGCGCCCCGACGTCTGGGTCAAGGGCGGCGACTACGCGGCCGCCGACCTGCCGGAAGCCGCCCTCCTCCAGAAGTGGGGCGGTCAGGCCGTCCTCCTGCCCTACCTCGACGGCCGCTCCTCGACGGCCCTCATGGAACGGGCGGCGGAAGGAGCACGATGACGGGCCGGCACCCGATGAGCGGGGCTGCGGGGGCGCGCCCGGAGGGCACGCGGCAGGCTGCTGGCATGACACCGGACACGGCACCCGAACCGACGTCACCCCGCCTCCTCGTCCTGCGCGCCCTGGGCCTCGGCGACCTCCTCGCCGGGGTCCCCGCGCTGCGCGCCCTGCGGCGCGCCCACCCCGGGCACGAGCTCGTCCTGGCCGCGCCCGCCGAGCTGGGTCCGGTCGCCGAGGCGACCGGGGCCGTGGACCGGCTGCTGCCCGCCTCCGCGCCGGGCCGGGGCGTGCCGCACACCCTCGACTGGAGCGGTCCGCCGCCGGACGTCGCCGTCGACCTGCACGGCAACGGGCCGCCCAGCCACCGGCTCCTCATGGGGCTGCGCCCGCTGAAGCTGCTCGCCTTCGCCCACCCCGACACGCCCGAGATCGACGGCCCGCCCTGGTACGCGGAGGAACACGAACGCGACCGCTGGTGCCGGCTGCTCCAGTCGTACGGGATCGACGCCGACCCGGCCGACGTGCGCCTGCCCCGCCCGGGCACCGTCTCTCCGGCACCCGGCGCGGTCGTGCTGCATCCCGGCGCCGGGTCACCCGCCCGCTGCTGGCCCGTCGAGCGGTACGCGGCCGTCGCGGACGGGCTGCGCGCCCGGGGCCTGAGGGTCGTGGTGACCGGCGGCGCGGACGAGGGCGACCTCGTGGCCCGGCTCGCCAAGCAGGCCGGCCTGCCCGACACCGACGTGTTCGGCGGCGGCCTCCCGTTCGGCCGGCTGTCCGCCCTCGTCGCCGACGCGTACGCCGTGATCAGCGGCGACACCGGCATCGCCCACCTCGCGGTCGCCCACGCCACGCGCTCCGTCACCCTCTTCGGCCCCGTCGCACCGAGCCGCTGGGGCCCGCCGCCCGGCCCGCGCCACCGCGCGCTGTGGTACGGCCCGGAGGGCGACCCGCACGGCCGCCGCCCCGACCCCGCGCTGCTGCGCATCACCCCCGACGACGTCCTGCGCGCCGTCGACGACCTGCCCGGCATCCGACACCTGTGAGGGGGCACCGCACGATGACCAGCCCGCGTCCGGACGCCACACCCGTCGGCATCGTCATCGCCACCCGCAACCGCTGCGCCGCCCTCGCCGAGGCCCTGCGCCATCTCGTCGCCCTGCCCGAACGACCCCGGATCCTCGTCGCAGACAACGCCTCCACCGACGACACGCGGACCATGCTCGCCCGCGACTTCCCCCAGGTCGGCGTCCTGGCGCTGCCGTTCAACCACGGCGCCCTGGCGCGCAACTACGGCGCCCGTGCCCTGGGCACGCCCTACGTGGCGTTCAGCGACGACGACTCCTGGTGGGCGCCCGGCGCCCTGAGCAGGGCGGCCCGCCTGTTCGAGCGGCACCCGCGGCTCGGGCTCATCGCCGCCCGCACCCTCGTCGGCCCCGCCGCGGACCCCGACCCGCTCAACGACGTGCTCGCCGCCTCGCCCCTCGGGCGGGCCGCCGACCTGCCCGGCACCCAGGTCCTGGGCTTCCTCGCCTGCGCCTCCGTCGTCCGCCGCAGCGCCTATCTCGACGCGGGCGGCTTCCACCGGCTGCTGTTCTTCGGCGGTGAGGAGACCCTGCTCGCCTACGACATGGCGGCCCGCGGCTGGGGCGTCACCCACTGCCCGGACATCCTCGCCCACCACCACCCCGCGCCCTCGCCCCGCACGGGCCGGCCGGTCGTCCAGCGCCGCAACGAACTCCTCACCGCCTGGCTGCGCCGCCCCGTGCCCTACGCACTCGCCCGCACCCGGGCCCTCGCCGCCGAGGCCCGGCACGACGACCACGCCCGGCAAGCCCTGCGCGGCACGCTCGCCCGGCTGCCCGCCGCCCTGCGCGCCCGCAGGCCGCTGCCGCCGCACGTGGAGCGGGCCGCGCGCCTGCTGGAGGGAGCCGCCGCATGACCGACCCCCGTACCACCGTCGTCGTCATCACCCACAACCGGCGCCGGGAGCTGCTGCGCACGCTCGACCGGCTCGCCGAACTGCCGGAGAAGCCACCGGTGATCGTCACCGACAACGGCTCCACGGACGGCACCGCCGACGCCGTCGCCCGCCGTCACCCCTGGGTCCGGCTGCTGCTGCCCGGCCGCAACCTCGGTGCCGTGGGCCGCAACCTGGCGATCCGGCAGGTCCGTACGCCCTACGTCGCCTTCTGCGACGACGACTCCTGGTGGGCACCGGGATCGCTGACGGGGGCCGCCGACCTGCTCGACCGGTATCCGGCGCTCGGCTCGGTCACGGCCCGGATCGTCGTCGAACCGGACGGCACCGACGACCCGATCGTCGAGGAACTGCGCCACTCGCCCGTCCCCGGGCCCGATTGGCTGCCCGGACCGGCCCTCGGCTCGTTCCTGGCCGCCGCGACCGTGCTGCGCACCGACGCCTTCCGGACGGCGGGAGGGTTCCATCCGCGCCTGTGGCTGGGCGGCGAGGAGGAGCTGCTCGCCGCGGACCTGGCGGCCGACGGATGGTGGCTGACGTACGCCGACCACCTGGTGGTGCACCACCACCCGTCCGTGGCCCGGGACGCCACCCTGCGCCGGTCCCACGGCATCCGCAACACCCTGTGGTTCACCTGGCTGCGCCGCCCGGCCGGCCCCGCCCTGCGCCGGACCGTGGACCTGGCCCGCACGGTGCCGCGCGACACCGCGTCCCTGCGCGCCTTCGCCGAGGCCGCCGCCGCCCTGCCGTGGGTGCTGCGCGAACGCCGCGTCCTGCCCCACGAGGTCGAGTCCCGCCTGCGCCTGCTGGAACCGGCCCAGCGCGCCTCGAAGGCCCGCCGCTACACGGGCTGAACCCGCACCCCCACGAGGGATGCGGGTTCAGCCCGCGGATCAGCGGCGGACACTCAGCCCCCGCACCACCGGCACATCAGCCGGAACAGGGCGAACAGCGTCGGCGGCCAGATGACGGCGAACGCCCAGATCACCCCCGGCTCGGAGGTGACCATCCCGGCCACCATCAGCCCGGCCGACACCGCGAGCAGCACCGCCACGGTCCAGACACGGGGGCGGTAGGAGCCGAGGCGGGCAAGCAGCCGGGCGGGGTCGGGGCGGCGGCTCAGTCGCAGGGTGCGCAGCCGGCGGTCGAGACGGCGGTCGCGGCGCAGCGCGCGTTCCATCTCGTCGAGGATGCGCTGCTCGTTCTCGGGAAGTCGGCCGATGGACACGCGCTTTCTCCTTCCGGGCGGCCGGACCGTCTCTCCTCCCGGGGGGACGTACCACGGGGACGTACAGGCGGGGGACGTGCGACGGGGGGACGTACAGCGGCGGATGTACAAGCGGGTGCCCCGTGAAACCCGGGAACTAACCGGGGACCGGCCGCGCCAGCGCCTCGACGAGCCGGTCCGCGCTGTCCGGCACGGTGCCCTCGCGGAACCCGTCCCGGATCTGCCGCGCGGCGACCCGGCCGCCGGTCAGGCACCAGTCCCACCAGCGGTCCAACTGCCGCACGTCCAGCCGCTCGGCGGGCACCAGCGCGGGCCAGCCGCAGGCCCGGGCCTGCGCGGTCATCTTCGCGCCGCCCTCGACCGGGTCGACGGCCAGCACCGGGGTGCCGACCCGCAGCGCGATGACCAGCCCGTGCAGCCGGTCGGTGACGACGAGATCCAGCCGGGCCAGCACGGACTGGAGCTGCGCGGGTGTGGCACTGAGATGCCAGTCGTGCGTGTCGAGCCGCGTCTCCAGCTCCAGCCGGCCGCAGTCCTTCCCGGCCAGCCAGCGCGTCACCTCCTCGGCGACCTGCGTGTGCCGCCGCAGCTCCCCGTACTCCTGCTGCCCGTGCGTGAGGATCACCCCGACGACCGGGCGGGCCGGCGCGTCCGGGGCGCGTGCCGCGAGGTCCTCCACCGGCTCGCTGTCCGGCCCGTCCCGGGGCAGCACCCGGTGGAAGCCGGTCACGGCCGCGCTGGCGGGGTCGATCACCGAGGTGCCGACGGCGATCCGCACACAGTGCGCGAACCGCCGGTGCAGCTCCTCGATCTGCGGCCCGTGCAGCGGGCCGCACACGAACACCAGGTGGGAGTAGTCCTCCGGCCACAGCCGGTCCAGATGCAGGGCCTCCGGACGGAAACCGGGGCTCCAGGCGACGTCGTAGGGGATGCCCGTGCCCAGCAGTACGTCTTCCACCCGGCGCAGGGCCAGTACGTCCCCGGCGGTCGCCTCCCCGTCCCGGAAGCTGAACCACCCGGTCAGCAGAACCCTGCGCGGTCGCATGCCGTCTTGAGTGTGCACACGCCCTGAGTGCCCGCCCACCGGGAAGACAATCAGGGCATTACAGGCAACCGCTCCTTGGTCACTGGCTGTAGAAGGTGGCGTCCGCCCGGTCGGTCGCCGTGCTCACCGCCTGCACGTTCAGCAGGTACTCCCAGTGGCGGACGTATCGCCCCGGGTAGTTGTACGACTCGTACGAGACGCCCGCGGGATCGGCCAGTCCGGCGCGCCGGTGGAAGGCGGCGTCGGACGCGAACTGCGCGCTGCCGTCGTTCTTCTCCAGCCACACCTCGAAGTTCTTGTGCCGCAGGTAGTAACCGGGGAAGTTCGCCGACTCCAGCGAGACGGTGCCACTGCCGGCCAGTCCGGGCACGACGCGGAACTGGGAGTCGGCGAGCTTGGCGACGTTCGCCTCGATCCGGGCCCGGTAGTCGTAGTGGCGGACGAACCGGTCCGGGACGTTGTACGAGGAGAAGCGCTGCGGCGTGACCCCGTCGGCCACGGGGATGCCGAAGTTCGGGGTGCCGTCGGCGTTCCAGTAGACCTTTTGCACGCGGGTGCGGCGGTTGGGGTCGTTCAGCGGGTCGCCGCTGATGTCCTTGTAGCTGCGGTCGTGGTAGACGAGGATGTCGCTCTTTCCGTCCTCGGAGACGGTGAAGGAGTTGTGGCCCGGGCCGTACTGGCTGGTCGC
The DNA here is from genome assembly GCF_030816955.1 of Streptomyces africanus. NCBI lineage: Bacteria > Bacillati > Actinomycetota > Actinomycetes > Kitasatosporales > Streptomycetaceae > Streptomyces > Streptomyces africanus. The sequence continues at coordinate 7,171,524 of NZ_JAUSYP010000001.1, forward strand.
GGCGCTGCCGGCGAACACCGGGGTGGGGCTCTTGCTCCAGGACGCCTGGCTGAGCAGGTTGGCGCTCGCGGAGGCGGTGAGCATGCCCAGGCAGTAGTTGCTGTCGGTGGCGCTGGCCGAGTACGTCATGAACACCTTGCCGCCGCGCTGGATGACCGCCGGGCCCTCGTTGACCTTGTAGCCGACGGTCTCCCAGGAGTAGGTGGGCCGCGACAGCATCACCGGAGTGCCGGTGATCGTCCAGGGGTTGGCCATCCTGGCGAGGTAGATGTCGGTGTTGTTGTTCACGGACGGGTCGCGCTGCGCCCAGGCCAGGTAGCGCACGCCGTTCACGACGAAGGTCGTGGCGTCCAGGGAGAAGCTCTCCCACTGGGTCCTGATCTGCCCCTTCTCGGTCCAGGCGGCGGTGAGCGGGTTGGCGCCCGTGCCCTCCAGGACGTACATCCGGATCGCCCACACGTCGTCCGTGGCGCCCGCCGCGAAGTACACGTACCACTTGCCGTCGATGAAGTGGATCTCCGGCGCCCAGATGTGGGCCCCCATCACACCACTGGCGTGCTTGGTCCAGATGGTCGTCTCGGGGGCCGACCTCAGCCCCTGGAGGGTGGTCGCCCGGCGCAGCACGATGCGGTCGTACTCGGGGACGGTCGCGGTGAAGTAGTAGTAACCGTCGGTGTGTTTGAAGATGTGCGGGTCGGCCCGCTTCTCGGCTATCGGGTTGGTGTACGTCACGGCGGGGGAGTCGGGCACGGCGGCGTGCGCGGGCGGGCCTGCGAGGCAGGTCGCGAGGGCGACGAGGACGGCCAGGAGCAGCCGGACGGCTGTGCGTCTCAAGGGAGTTCTCCAAAAAGGGCCACTGCGTCCGTTATTTCGAACGCAGTTCGTGAATTCGATCAGAAGATAAGTGGGGCTCTTACCCCCGTCAACGGTTCGCGCAGCCGTGACACGCGGCGGGCCGGGTCAGTCGTCGAAGTGAAAACCACATTCATCTAGCATGGTGTGCCGACGAACGCGAACGCGCCGGCCGAGCAAGGAGTCCAGTGATGGGCGAAGCGGAGGAGAGCCCGGCCGTGGAACGCCTCCACACGCCGGGGCTGCGCAGTACGTGGCAGCGCCGGGCCGTGCTCGACACCCTCGGCCGCTGCCACGAGTTCGTCTCCGCGCAGGAACTGCACGCGCTGCTGGCCGCCTCCGGCAGCACCGTGGGGCTCACCACCGTCTACCGCACCCTGCGCGAACTGGACCGAGCCGGGTCGGTGGACGTCGTACGCGACGAGGGCGGCGAGCGGCTCTATCTGGGGCGGCCGGCCGGCGAGCACCGCCACTACCTCATCTGCCGCCGCTGCGGCCGCAGTCGGCCCGTGGACGCCGAGGCCGTCGAGGAGTGGGCCACCCGGCTCGCCGAGACCACGGGCTACACGGAACTGGAGCACACCCTCGAACTCAGCGGCGTCTGCGGCCCCTGCGGGCGCGGGCCGGCCCCGGCGTCCTGCCCGCCGCCCCGCCCGGCCGGCCGGTCAGCCGGAGAAGCGGGCCGTGGCCGTCAGGACGTGTAGGCCGAGGTCGGTGACCGCGTCCCCGGTGGGGCCGCCGAGCACCCGCTCGACGGAGGCCGGTGACAGCACGTCCAGCATCCGGTGCACCTCGCTGCACGGGGCGTCAGCCAGGCCCCGATGCACCGGCGGTGTTCTGTCCGGTGCCCACCCAACTGCCCTCGTCCTCGGCCGAGTCCAGGTCCGGGGCGTCCGGCGCCGCACGGCGATTTCCGTCACCCCAACGGCAGTTGGGGCATCCCCTCATGCGCCCTCCGAGGCGCGGGAGGCGGGGCGGTGGTCGTCCGGGGGATCACCTGGGTGGGCAGCACGACGTGCCGTTCGCGGTCGCCGCCGGGGTCGTTGACGAGTGACAGCGCGAGCGCGCCGGCCTCCCGGCCGATGGCCGAGGGCGACTGGGCCACGGTCGTCAGATCGAACCACCGGGCCACCGGCTGGTCGTCGAAGCCGACCACGGACACCTGCCCGGGCACCTCGACGCGTGTCGCGCGCAGCGTCCAGATCACGGCGACGGCCACCTCGTCCTGCTCGGCGAAGACCGCGGTGGGCGGCTCCCGCAGCCCCAGCAGCCTGCCGACCGCCTCGGCGGCGCCCCGTTTGTCGCCCGCCGGGGTGGCGACCACCAGTTCGTCGTCCAGGGGCAGGCCCGCCTCGGCCAGCGCCTGCCGGTAACCGACCAGCCGCTCCTGCGAACTGAAGGAGAAGCCGCCCGTGCCCACCGTCCGTACGTGGGCGATCCGGCGGTGGCCGAGGTTGAGCAGATGCCGGGTGCCGCGCAGGGCGCCGGCGACGTCGTCGACGTAGACGCTGGGGCGTCCGTCGACGTGCTGGCTGACGTACACGACCGGCATGCCGAGGCCGTCCAGCCGGGCGGTCTCCTCCTGGGTGAGGTCGAAGGAGAACACCAGCAGCGCGTCCGCGTTGCGCCGCGCGGGGAGATGCTCGAAGAACGCCGTGCGCTCGGCCATGCCGGGGATCACATAGACCGTCAGTTCCATGCCGGCCGCCCGCAGGACGAGGGCGAGGCCCGACAGGGCCGCGCCCACGAACCACGAGCCGAGCGTGGGCACCAGCACCGCGATGGTGCGCGTCCTGCCGGTCACCAGGCTGGCGGCATGGCGCGAGACCGCGAAGTTCAGCTCCCGGGCGGCCTGTTCGACGCGGGCGCGGACCTCGGGCGAGACGCTGGACAGGCCGCGCAGGGTGCGCGAGACCGTGGAGGTGGAGACCCCGGCCCGTTCGGCGACGTCGGCCATCGTGGGGTGCCGCTGACCTGGTGGCATGCGCCGGACGCTAGCACAGGAACCCAGCGTCGCACGGCACTTGGTGACAGCGCTGTCTCACCTGATTCTTGCCTTCTTACCACGCCACTGCGCATTGACTTCCCGACCCGGCACTCCTAGCGTGCAAACGTTGTCTCGACAGGGTCGAAGTCGCCCCGGAGGGACGCCTCTTATCCGCTGTGAGCTGCGATTTTTATCGGCGGTATGCCGTGGCAACGCAATCCCATGACCAAAGCCATTCCGGGGGAAGAGACACGACTTCGGTCCATCACGACCAGGAGAGACAGTGAAGACCAGCACCGCCAGAGCGATTCAGTGTTCCGCAGCGCTCGCCGCCGCCGGACTCCTTCTCACCGCCTGCGGCTCGTCCGGCGGCAGCGGCTCCGGGCAGTCCACGCAGGCCGCGGCGGCGTCGTTCAAGGGCCGCGGCCCCATCACGTACGTCGCGGGCAAGGACACCACCGGCACCGTCCAGACGATCATCGACCGCTGGAACAAGGCACATCCCAAGGAGAAGGTCACCTTCATCCAGCTGCCGACGGACGCCGACTCGCAGCGCCAGCAGATGATCCAGAACGCGGAGACGAAGTCCGACGCCTACACGGTGCTCGCCACCGACGTCGTGTGGACGTCGGAGTTCGCCGCCCACCAGTGGATCGAGCCGCTGCCCGCGAACCAGTTCCCGCTCGGCAAGATGCTCCAGCCGGTCGTGCAGACCGGCCAGTACCGCGGCAGGCTCTACGCCGTCCCCGCCAGCTCCAACGGCGGCCTGCTGTTCTACCGCACCGACCTGCTGAAGAAGGCCGGCGTCAACCGGCCCCCCACCACGTGGGCCCAGATGACCGCCGACTGCGCCAAGGTGGAGAAGCTCCCCGAAGCCAAGAACATGTCCTGTTACGCCGGGCAGTTCCAGAAGTACGAGGGCCTCACGGTGAACTTCGCCGAGGCCGTGAACTCCGCCGGCGGCAAGATCGTCGATGCCGGCGGAAAGCCCGACGTCGACACCCCGCAGGCCAAGAAGGGCCTGGACTTCCTCGTCAAGTCCTTCAAGGACAAGACCATCCCCAAGGAGGCCATCACCTACCAGGAGGAGGACGGCCGCCAGGCGTTCCAGGCGGGCAAACTGATCTTCCTGAACAACTGGCCCTACGTGTACTCCCTGGCCCAGAAGAGCGCCGTCAAGGGCAAGTTCGCCGTCGCCCCCCTGCCCGGCCTGAACGGCCCCGGCGCCTCCAGCCTCGGCGGCTCGAACCTGGCCCTGTCGTCCTTCGCCAAGAACAAGGCCACGGCACTGGACTTCATGAAGTTCTTCACCGGCGAGGAGAGCGCGACCTACTTCCTCAAGAACGCCTCCCTCGCCCCGCCCTACGCCGACCTCTACGACAACGCGTCCCTGGACAAGCAGTATCCGTACCTGCCCGACCTGAAGCAGTCGATCACCAAGGCCGTGCCGCGCCCGCGCGTCGTGCAGTACGGGGACGTGACCGCCGCGGTCCAGAACGAGGTCTACGCGGCGCTCACCGGGAAGAAGAGCAGCGCACAGGCGCTGAAGGACCTCCAGGGGGACCTCCAGAAGCTGACGGCACAGTGAGGCCCCGGGCCACCGCGGGCACCGGCCGCCTGGCCGCGCTCCTGGTCTCCCCGACGCTGCTGGTGCTGACGGTCGTCGTGCTCTACCCGACCCTCATGGCACTCGACGAGTCCCTGTACGGGCCTAAGGGCCTGGACCCGAAGACCGGGTTCATCAGCGACACCGAGCCGTTCGTAGGGCTGAAGAACTACACCGACATCTTCACCCAGGCCGGCGACCGCTTCTGGAACGCCTTCTGGAACACCACCTTCTTCACCGTCGTCACGGTGTCGCTGGAGACCGTGATCGGCGTCGCCATGGCGCTGATCATGCACCGGGCCTTCAAGGGCCGGGCCGTGGTGCGGGCCGGCATCCTCGTCCCCTGGGCGATCCCCACGGCCATCTCCGGACTGCTCTGGAAGTGGATCTTCAACGCCGACGGGATCGCCAACGTCCTCCTCGGCCGTCAGGTCCTGTGGACCGCCGACGGCTTCTCCGCCAAGATCGCGGTCGTCATCGCCGACGTGTGGAAGACCGCTCCCTTCATCGGGCTGCTCGTCCTGGCCGGGCTCCAGGTGATCCCGAAGGAGGTCTACGAGGCGGCCCGGCTCGACGGGGCGAGCGCCCTCCAGCAGTTCTGGCGCATCACCCTGCCCTTGGTGAAGCCCGCGCTGCTGGTGGCGGTGCTGTTCCGCTGCCTGGACGCGCTGCGGATGTTCGACCTGCCCTACATCCTCATCGGCGCCCAGAAGGGCTCCGTGGAGACGCTGTCGATGCTCGCGCAGAACGAGGCGTCCAACGTCCGCTTCGGACCGGCCTCCGCCTACGCGGTCCTCCTCTTCCTCTACGTCTTCCTGATCGCGCTCGCCTTCGTCCGGTTGCTCGGCGCCGACCTGATCGGGGGCGCCGGCGGGACGAAGAAGCTCAAGGGCCGCGCGGTCAGGACGCCTCGCCGCCGCATAGGGGAGGTGACGGCATGACCCTCACGGCCAAGTGGCGGCAGTGGCTGCCCTATCTGGGCATCGCCGTGGTGGTGGCCTACTGTCTGGCCCCGTTCTACTGGATGCTGGTCTCCAGCCTCCGCGGCACCGGCGACATCTTCAGCACCTCGCTGTTCCCCTCGCGAGTGTCGTTCGAGAACTACCGGTCGGTGTTCAGCCCGGGCCAGGGCTTCACCAGGGCCCTGCTCAACAGCCTGGTCGTCGCCGGCATCACGACCGCGTTGTCGCTCCTCCTCGCCACGTTCACCGCCTACGCGATGGCCCGGCTGGAGTTCCGTTTCAAGCGGCTGATCCTCACGCTGATCATCGCCACCTCCATGTTCCCGGTGGTGTCGATCGTCGTGCCGCTGCTGAAGCTGTTCACCGACATCGGCTGGATCAACACCTACCAGTCCATGATCGTGCCCAGCATGTCCTTCACGCTGCCGCTGGCGGTGTGGAACCTCACCACGTTCTTCCGGCAGATGCCCGACGAGCTGGAACACGCCGCCATGGTCGACGGCTGCACCCGCGGCCAGGCCTTCCGCAAGGTCATCGTCCCCCTCGCCGCACCGGGCATCTTCACCACCGCGATCATCACCTTCATCGCCGCCTGGAACGAGTTCCTCATCGCCCTGTCGATGACCAACAAGCCGAGCATGCAGACCGCAACGGTCGCCATCTCCAAGTTCTCGGGAGCGACGACGTACCAGACGCCGTTCGGCAGTCAGATGGCCGCGGGCGTCGTGGTGACCATTCCCCTGGTCGTGATGGTGCTGCTGTTCCAGCGCCGTATCGTCGCCGGGCTCACGGCCGGCGCCGCGAAGTAACCCCCGTCTTCCACAAGGAGCCTTGTGTCCTTCACCGCACCCTGGTGGCGCAGTGCCGTCATCTACCAGGTCTACGTCCGCAGTTTCGCCGACGGGAACGGCGACGGCGTCGGCGACATCGCCGGTATCCGCTCCCGGCTGCCGTATCTGAAGTCCCTCGGCGTGGACGCCATCTGGATCAACCCCTGGTACAAGTCCCCGATGGCCGACCACGGTTACGACGTCGCCGACTTCCGCGCCATCGACCCCCGCTTCGGCACCCTCGCCGACGCCGAACTACTCATCACCGAAGCGCACCAGCACGGGATCCGCGTCATCCCCGACATCGTGCCCAACCACACCTCCGACCAGCACGCCTGGTTCCAGGCCGCGTTGACGGCCGGCCCCGGCAGTGCCGAACGCGAGCGCTACGTCTTCCGCCCCGGCCGCGGACCCGCCGGCACCCAGCCCCCGAACGACTGGGTCTCCTGCTTCGGCGGCCCGGCCTGGACCCGGCTGCCCGACGGCGACTGGTACCTGCACCTGTTCGCACCCCAGCAACCCGACCTCAACTGGCAACACCCCGAGGTGCGGGCCGAGTTCGAGTCGGTCCTGCGGTTCTGGTTCAGCCGGGGCGTCGACGGCTTCCGCATCGACGTCGCCCACGGCCTGATCAAACACCCGGAACTGCCCGACCTGCCGCCGAGCCGGGACGAGGCGCACGGGCCGGTCCGCCGGCACGTCGACCATCCGCACTGGGACCGCGACGAGGTGCACGAGATATACCGGGCCTGGCGCAAGGTCGCCGACGAGTTCCCCGGCGACCGCTCCTTCGTCGCCGAGGCCTGGGCCGACACACCGGAACGACTGGCGGCCTACGTCCGCCGGGACGGCCTCCACACCGCCTTCAACTTCGACTTCCTCATGTGCCGTTGGGACGCCAAGGACCTGCGCGGCGTCATCGACGACTCCCTCGCCATGCTCGGCGCGGTCGGCGCCCCTGCCACCTGGGTCCTGTCCAACCACGACGTCATGCGCCACCCCAGCCGCTACGGCCGTACCGCCGTGCAGAACTGGATCGTCAACGCGCGGTTCGAACCCGACAGCGCCCTGGATCTCGACCTGGGCACCCGTCGCGCCCGGGCCGCGGCCCTGCTGATGCTCGCCCTGCCCGGCGGCGCCTACGTCTACCAGGGCGAGGAACTCGGCCTCCCCGAGGTCGAGGACCTGCCCGAATCCGCCCTCCAGGACCCGATCTGGGAACGCTCGGGCCACACCGACCGCGGCCGTGACGGCTGCCGCGTCCCGATCCCCTGGTCGGGCCGGACGGCCCCCTACGGCTTCAGCCCCGACGGCACCACCGCCGAGCCCTGGCTGCCCCAACCCGCCGACTGGGCCGGACTGAGCGTCGAGGCCCAGACCGGCGACCCGGACTCCATGCTGGAGCTCTACCGCACCGCCCTGCGCATCCGCCGCGAACACCCCGCCCTCGGCGACGGCACGATCACCTGGCTGGACGCCCCCGAGGGGGTGCTGTCCTTCAGCCGCGAGCCGGGCTTCGCATGCCTGGTCAACCTCTCCGCCGAGCCCTACGAGCTGCCCGCACACTCCCGACTCCTCCTGACCAGCGGCCCGCTTGAGGACGGCCGGCTGGGACCCGACCAGGCGGTGTGGCTGACGGTGCAGCGGGGATCCTAGGCTGGGCCCATGGCTCGCACGGCGGAGGAGATCCCCGTCTCGCTCACGGTCCGGCCGTCGGCGCCGGCGCTCCGGCCGCTGATCGGTGCGCTCGGCCATGCCGAGGGCCGGTACGCGCACTCCGCCGAGCTGTCCCTGCCGACGGGCGGGGCACAGCTGCTGGTGAACCTCGACGGGGACACCCTGGGCTCGTCGGACCGGCGGACCCGGGGAGCGGCTCTCCAGGGGCCGTACACGGAGCCGGCGGTCATCGACCCGGCGCAGCAGCGTGCCGTCGTATGGGTGGCTTTCCGTCCTGCGGGGGCGTATCCGTTCCTCACCGCCCCGGTCAGCGCCGTCCGCGATCGGCTAGTCGGGCTCGACGAGCTGTGGGGCACGGACGGTGCGGTGCTGCGCGAGCGGCTGCTGGAGGCCATGGCCGCCGGTGGCCCGCAGGCGAGTCTGCGGGAGCTGGAGACGGTCCTGCTGCGGCGGGCGGGAGGTCCCCTGGAGCCCGACCCGGCGGTCCGTCTCGCCGCGGCGCTGCTGGACCGCGGAACGCCCGTGGGCGAGGTCGCCGACCGGCTCGGCTGGACCTCCCGGCGGCTGGCCCGCAGGTGCGCCGAACAGCTGGGGCTCCCGCCGAAACGGTATGCGCGGGTGCGGCGCTTCCAGCGGCTGCTGGGCCGTGTGAACGCCGGGCCGGGGGAGCCGGAGTGGGCGCTCCTGGCCGCGGAGTGCGGCTATCACGACCAGGCGCATCTGATCCACGAGTTCCGCGCGCTCGCCGGGATCACCCCGACCGCGTACGCGCCGCGCTCGCCCCGGCAGCGCAACCACGTTCCGCTCGGCGGATGAGGGGTCCTGCCCGGCCGGCCGTTTTCTACAATCCACGGCCGCCCCGGACCGGCGATCGTGGAGACATGACGAACGCAACCGACAAACCGGCCTTCACCCGGCTCTACGCCCGGCTCGTGGTCTCCGACGGTCCCCGGGCGATCGACTTCTACCGGACCGCGCTCGGCGCCGAGGAGATCGAGCGGTACACCGGCCCCGAGGGGAAGATCGTCCACGCCATGCTGCGGCTGGGCGACGCGGTGATCGCGGTCAAGGACGCCGACGAGAACGACCCGGCGCCCGGCTCGCTCGGCGGCAGCCCGGTGATCATGGCCCTGGACGTGTCCGACGCGGACGCCGTGGCCGAGGCCATGCTGCACGGCGGGGCGAGCGTGGTGTACCCCGTCGCCGACCAGCACTACGGGCAGCGCGGCGGCCGTCTCGCCGATCCGTTCGGCCATCTCTGGATGATCTCCCAGACGATCGAGGAGCTGACCCCGGAGGAGATCCAGCGGCGCACGACCGACCTGATACCCCCGAAAGCGTCTCCCGGCAACCCCTCGGCGGTGTGAGGACGACCTCGTCGGCCATGTGACCACGGCCCGCCGCGGACACGGCGTCGAACGTGCAGGATGCGGGCACCAAGGAGGACAGACACCCCCGACGACGGAGAGGCAGACGATGGCCCCAGCGGAACCGGAACCCCAGCGGATCGGCATACCCGCCGAGTCCACTGCGGGCGAGACCAGGGTGGCGGCGACGCCGGCCACCGTGGGAAGACTTGCCGCGCTCGGCTACGAGGTGGTGGTCGAACCGGGGGCGGGAGCCTCGTCCCGCTTCTCCGACGCGGCCTACGAGGAGGCCGGCGCCAGGCTCGGCGACCCGTGGCAGGCGGAGATCGTGCTCAAGGTGAACGGCCCCTCCAGCGAGGAGATCGGCCGGCTGCGGGACGGGGCGACGCTGATCGCCCTCATCGGTCCCGCGCTGCACCCGGAACTGGTCGACGAACTGGCGCGGCGCCCGGTCACCGTGCTCGCCATGGACGCCGTGCCGCGCATCTCGCGCGCCCAGTCCCTGGACGTGCTCAGCTCGATGGCGAACATCGCCGGATACCGGGCCGTGGTCGAGGCCGCGCACGCCTTCGGCCGGTTCTTCACCGGCCAGGTGACCGCCGCCGGCAAGGTGCCGCCCGCCAAGGTGCTGGTGGCCGGCGCGGGGGTGGCCGGACTCGCCGCGATCGGCGCGGCCCGCAGCCTCGGCGCCGTGGTCCGCGCCACCGACCCCCGGCCCGAGGTCGCCGAGCAGGTCCGCTCGCTGGGCGGGGAGTTCCTGACGGTGGGCGTCGAGCAGGAGGTGAGCACCGACGGCTACGCGAGGGCCACCTCGGAGGACTACGACCGGCTCGCCGCGCAGCTGTACGCGGAGCAGGCCGCCGACGTCGACATCATCATCACCACCGCGCTCATCCCGGGCCGCCCGGCGCCGAGGCTGGTCACCGCCGAGGACGTCGCACGGATGAAGCCCGGCAGCGTGATCGTCGACATGGCCGCGGCCCAGGGCGGCAACGTCGAGGGCACGGTCGCCGGCAAGGCCGTCGTCACCGACAACGACGTGACGATCATCGGCTACACCGACCTGCCCGGCAGGCTCCCCGCCCAGGCTTCCCAGCTGTACGGCACCAACGTCGTCAACCTGATGAAGCTGCTCACCCCGGGCAAGGACGGCCGGCTCGTCCTGGACTTCGACGACGTGGTGCAGCGGTCGATGACCGTGGTCCGCGACGGCGAGAAGACCTGGCCGCCGCCCCCGGTCCAGGTGTCCGCCGCACCCGCGCCCGTCCCCGCCGCCGGCCCGGAACCGGCCGCGCCCGCCACGCCGCAGGCGAAGCCCGCACGCCCCGCGTGGTCCTCGTACGCCCTCGTCGGCGCCGGGGCGCTCGCACTGTTCCTGGTGACGGCCTTCTCGCCGAGCGAACTCATCGGCCACTTCACGGTGTTCGTGCTGGCGATCGTCATCGGCTTCTACGTCATCGGCAACGTGCACCACGCGCTGCACACCCCGCTGATGTCGGTCACCAACGCCATCTCCGGGATCGTCGTGGTCGGCGCGCTGCTCCAGATCGGGCACGGGGACACCGCCGTCACCGTGCTGTCGTTCGCCGCGATCCTGCTGGCGAGCATCAACATCTTCGGCGGATTCGCCGTCACCCGCCGCATGCTCGGCATGTTCTCGAAGGGCTGATCACGGATGACCACAGTCACGGCCTCAGAAGCCGCCTACGTCGTCGCCGCGCTGCTGTTCATCCTCAGCCTCGCCGGGCTCTCGCAGCACCGGACCTCCCGTTCGGGAGTCGTCTGGGGCATCGCCGGCATGGTCGTCGCGCTGGCCGCCACCGTCGGCCTCGCGTCGAAGGACATCACCGCCACCGGTCTCGTGCTGATCGCCCTCGCCACCGCCATCGGCGCGGGCATCGGACTGTGGCGGGCCCGGGTGGTCGAGATGACCGGCATGCCCGAGCTGATCGCCATCATGCACAGCCTCGTCGGCCTCGCCGCCGCGTTCGTCGGCTGGAACGGCTACCTCGACGTCGACGCCGAGCTCAGCGGGTCGCTGCTCGGCATCCACCACGCCGAGGTGTTCATCGGGGTGTTCATCGGCGCCGTCACCTTCACGGGTTCCGTCGTCGCGTACCTGAAGCTCTCGGCACGCATCGACTCCCGCCCGCTGACGCTGCCCGGCAAGCACGTCCTGAACATCGGGGCCCTGGTCGCCTTCGTCGGGCTCACCGTCGCGTTCGTGGCACGCCCGAACCTGGGTCTCCTCATCGCGGTCACCGTCATCGCCCTCGCCCTGGGCGCGCACCTGGTCGCCTCCATCGGCGGCGGGGACATGCCGGTGGTCGTCTCCATGCTCAACAGCTACTCCGGCTGGGCCGCCGCCGCCTCGGGCTTCCTGCTCGCCAACAACCTGCTGATCGTCACCGGCGCGCTGGTCGGCTCCTCCGGTGCCTATCTGTCGTACATCATGTGCAAGGCGATGAACCGCTCCTTCATCTCGGTGATCGCGGGCGGCTTCGGCACCCCGGCGGCAGCGGCCGACGACGGGGAGCAGGGGGAGCACCGGGAGATCAGCGCGGAGGAGACCGCGGAGCTCCTGCGCGACGCCTCCTCGGTGATCATCACGCCGGGCTACGGCATGGCGGTCGCCCAGGCCCAGTACCCGGTCGCCGAGCTGGCGCGCAAGCTGCGCGAGCGGGGCGTCGAGGTGCGCTTCGGCATCCACCCCGTCGCCGGCCGGCTGCCCGGGCACATGAACGTGCTGCTCGCCGAGGCGAACGTGCCGTACGACATCGTCCTGGAAATGGACGAGATCAACGACGACTTCGCCGCCACCTCGGTCGTCCTGGTCATCGGCGCCAACGACACGGTCAACCCGGCCGCCACCGACAACCCGGCCAGCCCCATCGCCGGCATGCCGGTGCTGCACGTGTGGGAGGCGGCCAACGTGGTCGTCTTCAAGCGGTCGATGGCCGCCGGGTACGCGGGTGTGCAGAACCCGCTGTTCTTCCGGGAGAACAGCCAGATGCTCTTCGGCGACGCCAAGCAGCGCGTGGAGGACATCCTGCGCAGCCTCGACGCCCTCGACACGCCGGTGAAGGAGATGGCCGGGACCACGCGCTGAAGGGCGGCCGGTCCGTACCAGCCCTGGAGGGCGGACAAAGGGCAGGCCCGGCACTGTGGGTGCCGGGCCTGCCTTGTCTTCGAGGCCCCGTCTCGCGGGGCACCCGAGCCGATCAGTCCGTGCCGGAGTCCATCGCGGCGCGGTCCAGCCACGCGTCCTCGTCGGAGACCTCGCCGCGGGAGGCGATGGCCTCGGCGCCGCCCTGCGGCAGCTCCGGCATGCTGGCGATCAGCCCGGTCGCGGCCGCCTGGGAGGCGCCGATGGTCGGGCTGCCGGTGCCGATCAGACCGATGCCGGCGTACTGCTCCAGCTTGGCGCGGGAGTCGGCGATGTCCAGGTTGCGCATGGTGAGCTGGCCGATCCGGTCCACCGGGCCGAACGCGGAGTCCTCGGTGCGCTCCATCGACAGCTTGTCCGGGTGGTAGCTGAAGGCCGGGCCGGTCGTGTCGAGGATCGAGTAGTCCTCACCGCGCCGCAGCCGCAGCGTCACCTCGCCGGTGACGGCGGCGCCCACCCAGCGCTGGAGCGACTCGCGGATCATCAGCGCCTGCGGGTCCAGCCAGCGGCCCTCGTACATCAGCCGGCCGAGCCGCCGTCCCTCGGTGTGGTACTGGGCGAGGGTGTCCTCGTTGTGGATCGCGTTGACCAGCCGCTCGTACGCGGCGTGTAGCAGGGCCATGCCCGGGGCCTCGTAGATGCCGCGGCTCTTGGCCTCGATGATCCGGTTCTCGATCTGGTCCGACATGCCGAGGCCGTGCCGGCCGCCGATGGCGTTGGCCTCCATGACCAGGTCGACGGGGGAGGAGAACTCCTTGCCGTTGATCGTCACGGGACGGCCCTGCTCGAAGCCGATCGTCACGTCCTCGGTGGCGATCTCGACCTCGGGGTCCCAGAACTTCACGCCCATGATCGGCTCGACGGTCTCGACGCCGGTGTCCAGGTGCTCCAGGGTCTTGGCCTCGTGCGTGGCGCCCCAGATGTTGGCGTCGGTGGAGTACGCCTTCTCCGTGCTGTCGCGGTAGGGCAGCCCGTGGGCGACCAGCCACTCCGACATCTCCTTGCGGCCGCCGAGCTCCGTCACGAACGCCGCGTCCAGCCAGGGCTTGTAGATCCGCAGGTGCGGGTTGGCGAGCAGGCCGTAGCGGTAGAACCGCTCGATGTCGTTGCCCTTGAAGGTCGAGCCGTCGCCCCAGATCTGGACGTTGTCCTCGAGCATCGCCCGGACCAGCAGCGTGCCGGTGACGGCGCGGCCGAGCGGCGTGGTGTTGAAGTACGCCCGCCCGCCCGAGCGGATGTGGAACGCCCCGCAGGTCAGCGCGGCCAGGCCCTCCTCGACCAGCGCGGCACGGCAGTCGACCAGACGCGCGATCTCGGCCCCGTAGGTCTTCGCACGGCCGGGCACCGACGCGATGTCGGGCTCGTCGTACTGGCCGATGTCGGCGGTGTAGGTGCACGGGACGGCGCCCTTGTCGCGCATCCACGCGACCGCGACGGAGGTGTCGAGACCGCCCGAGAAGGCGATGCCGACGCGCTCGCCGGCGGGCAGGGAGGTGAGGACCTTGGACATAGAAAGAGTATGTATCACTTTGCATAGTCATGCAAGCCGGGTATGCGAATCCGCCGTTCCGGTGGCTTCCGGTTCAGGAATCCACTGCCTCGGAGCCGCCGAGCGCACCCAGGATCCGCTCCGCCGCCAGCGTCGGCGTCAGCTCGCCCTCCCTGACCCGCTGCTCCAACAGCGGAGCCAGCGCCCGCACCGCCGGGTCGGCGTGCAGGCGCCCGAGGAGTTCGTCGCGGACCATGGTCCAGGTCCAGTCGACCTGCTGGTCACGGCGCTTGGCGGTGAGGCGGCCGGTCGAGTCCAGCAGCGTGCGGTGCTGTTCGAGGCGCTCCCACACCGTGTCCAGGCCGCTCGACTCCCGCGCGCTGCAGCTGAGCACGGGCGGGGTCCAGAACGCGTCCTTGCCGTGCATCAGCCGCAGCGCGCCGGCCAGCTCCCGCGCGGCGGCCCGGGCGTCCCGCTCGTGCGGCCCGTCCGCCTTGTTCACGGCGATCACGTCGGCCAGTTCCAGGACGCCCTTCTTGATGCCCTGGAGCTGGTCGCCCGTGCGGGCGAGGGTGAGCAGCAGGAAGGAGTCGACCATGTTCGCGACCGCGGTCTCGGACTGGCCGACGCCGACCGTCTCCACCAGGACCACGTCGTAGCCCGCCGCCTCCATCACCACGATCGACTCACGCGTCGCCTTGGCGACCCCGCCCAGTGTGCCCGCGGTGGGGGAGGGGCGGACGAACGCCGCCGGGTCCACCGCCAGCCGTTCCATGCGCGTCTTGTCGCCGAGGATCGAGCCGCCGGTCCGGCTGGAGGACGGGTCGACGGCGAGCACCGCCACCCGGTGCCCGAGCCCCGTCAGCATCGAGCCGAACGCGTCGATGAACGTCGACTTGCCCACGCCCGGCACCCCGCTGACCCCGATCCGCCGGGCCCTGCCGCTGTGCGGCAGCAGCGCGGTCAGCAACTCCTGGGCCAGCGCCCGGTGCTGGGGGCGGGTCGACTCGACGAGCGTGATGGCCCGTGCGATGATCGCCCGCTTCCCGTCGAGTACGCCCTTCACATACGCGTCGACGTCGATCACAGGTCGTGCCCGAGTCCGTCCGACAGTCGCTTCACCAGGTCGTACGCGGCGTCCGGGATCACCGTCCCCGGCGGGAAGACCGCCGCCGCGCCCATCTCCAGCAGCGTCGGCACGTCCTGCGGCGGGATCACCCCGCCGACCACGATCATGATGTCCTCGCGTCCCTCCTCGGCGAGCTGCTCGCGCAGCGCCGGGACGAGGGTGAGGTGACCGGCCGCCAGCGACGAGACACCGACGATGTGCACGTCCGCCTCGACGGCCTGCCGGGCCACCTCGGCGGGGGTCTGGAACAGCGGGCCGACGTCCACGTCGAAGCCGAGGTCGGCGAAGGCGGTCGCGATCACCTTCTGGCCGCGGTCGTGGCCGTCCTGGCCCATCTTCGCGACCAGGATGCGCGGGCGGCGGCCCTCGGCCTCCTCGAAGTCGGAGACCAGGGCTCGGGTGCGGTCCACGGACGGGGACTCCCCTGCTTCGTTGCGGTACACGCCGGAGATCGTACGGATCTGGCTCGCGTGCCGCCCGTACACCTTCTCCAGGGCGTCGGAGATCTCCCCGACGGTCGCCTTGGCGCGGGCCGCGTGCACCGCCAGCTCCAGCAGGTTGCCCTCGCCGGCGGCGGCCCGGGTCAGCGCCTCCAGCGCGTCCTGGCACGCCGTCTCGTCCCGTTCCGCCCGCAGCCGCCGCAGCTTCTCGATCTGCTGGGCGCGCACGGAGGAGTTGTCGACCTTGAGCACGTCGATCTGCTCGTCGCTGTCCACGCGGTACTTGTTGACGCCGATGACCGGCTGCCGGCCCGAGTCGATCCGGGCCTGGGTGCGGGCCGCGGCCTCCTCGATGCGCAGCTTGGGGATGCCCGCGTCGATGGCCTTGGCCATGCCGCCCGCGGCCTCGACCTCCTGAATGTGCTGCCAGGCCCGCCGGGCGAGGTCGTACGTCAGCCGCTCGACGTAGGCGCTGCCGCCCCACGGGTCGATCACGCGGGTCGTGCCGGACTCCTGCTGGAGCAGCAGCTGCGTGTTGCGGGCGATGCGCGCCGAGAAGTCGGTGGGCAGGGCCAGGGCCTCGTCGAGGGCGTTGGTGTGCAGCGACTGCGTGTGCCCCTGCGTGGCCGCCATCGCCTCGACGCAGGTGCGCGTCACGTTGTTGAACACGTCCTGCGCGGTGAGCGACCAGCCCGAGGTCTGCGAATGCGTGCGCAGGGACAGGGACTTGGCGTTCTTCGGGTCGAACTGCTTCACCAGCTTCGCCCACAGCAGGCGCGCCGCCCGCAGCTTGGCGACCTCCATGAAGAAGTTCATGCCGATCGCCCAGAAGAACGACAGCCGGGGCGCGAACGCGTCCACGTCCAGCCCGGCTTCACGGCCCGCCCGGATGTACTCCACGCCGTCCGCGAGCGTGTACGCCAGCTCCAGGTCGGCCGTCGCGCCCGCCTCCTGGATGTGGTAGCCGGAGATGGAGATGGAGTTGTAGCGCGGCATCCGCTGCGAGGTGAAGGCGAAGATGTCGGAGATGATCCGCATCGACGGCTTCGGCGGATAGATGTAGGTGTTGCGGACCATGAACTCCTTGAGGATGTCGTTCTGGATGGTCCCCGCCAGCATCGTAGGCGGTACGCCCTGCTCCTCCGCCGCCACGATGTACAGCGCCAGCACCGGCAGCACGGCGCCGTTCATCGTCATCGACACGGTCATCTTGTCCAGCGGGATGCCGTCGAACAGCTGCCGCATGTCGTAGATCGAGTCGATCGCCACGCCCGCCATGCCGACGTCACCGGTCACGCGCGGGTGGTCGCTGTCGTAACCCCGGTGCGTGGGCAGGTCGAAGGCGACCGACAGGCCCTTCTGCCCGGCCGCGAGGTTGCGCCGGTAGAAGGCGTTGGACTCCTCGGCCGTGGAGAAACCGGCGTACTGACGGATCGTCCAGGGCTGGTTGACGTACATCGTCGGGTACGGGCCGCGCAGATACGGCGCCGCGCCCGGATACGTGTCCAGGAAGTCCAGGCCCTCCAGGTCACGGCCGGTGTAGAGCGGCTTGACGGCGATGCCCTCCGGGGTCTCCCACAGCAGGTCGTCACCGCCGGAGGCGTTCTTGACCGCCGTACGCCACTCGTCGGGGCCGCCGCCGGAGGCCGGGGTCCCCAGCTCGATCCCGGAGAAGTCGGGGACGGAACGGTCCAAGGGGGCGGTCATCAGGAGACTCCCATGCGGTCGAGGGTCGCGGACAGCACGGCCACGGCGTCGCAGCCCGCGAAGACGTACGCGTCGACACCGGCGTACTGCCGGGGACGGCCCGCGAGGAACACATGCCGCGCGCCGGCGGCCTTCAGAGCCTCGGCGGTGGCCTCGGCCTGCTCCTCGTACAGCGCGTCGCTGGAGCAGAGCACGGCCTCCGTCGCGCCGCTGTCCTCGAAGGTGCCCTCGGTGACCGGCTCGATGCCGCCGGCCTGGAAGAGGTTCGACGCGAAGGTGAGGCGTGCGGTGTGGGCGGCGGCCGGGCCGATCGCGGCGAGGAAGATCCGGGGCCGGGAGCCGGTCGCGGCGAGATGGGCGTCGGAGCGGGCGCGCAGCGTCTCGAACGCCTCGTCGCGGCGCACGCGCGGCAGCCCGCCGGACGGCGGCTTCGGTGCGCTCTCGCGGACGACCGGCTTCTCCGCGAGATACGGGAACTCGCTGACGCCCGTGACGGGTTCGCGCCGCGTGGCCAGCTTCGCGGTGCGCGCCTGCCAGGTGTCGGCCAGGTCCTGTGCGAGGTCCCCCGACCGCAGGGCCGCCGCCTGGCCGCCGAGCCGCTCGATCCGACGGAAGAACTCCCAGCCCGCGTGGGCGAGTTCGTCCGTGAGCCGCTCCACGTACCAGGAGCCGCCCGCCGGGTCGATCACCCGGGACAGATGCGACTCCTCGATCAGGATCGTGGAGGTGTTGCGGGCGATACGGCGGGCGAACGCGTCCGGCAGGCCGAGGGCGTGGTCGAAGGGCAGCACGGTGACCGCGTCGGCGCCGCCCGCCCCGGCGGCCAGCGTGGCGATGGTCGTGCGCAGCATGTTCACCCACGGGTCGCGGCGCGTCATCATCACCGGGGACGTCACGACGTGCTGGCGCTGTGCCCCCGCGCGCGGCGCCCCGCAGACCTCGGCCACCCGCGCCCACAGCCGGCGCGCGGCCCGCAGCTTGGCGATCGTCAGGAACTGGTCGGCGGTCGCCGCGTACCGGAACTCCAGCTGCGCACAGGCCTGTTCGACGCTCAGCCCGGCCTCGGTGAGGTCCCGCAGATACGCCACTCCCGTGGCCAGCGAGCAGCCCAGCTCCTGGGCGGCCGAGCCGCCGGCCTCGTGGTACGGCAGAGCGTCCACGGTCAGCGCCCGCAGCCCCGCGTATCCCTCGGCGCACAGCCGGGCGAGTTCCGCCGCCGGAGCGACGTCACACCGCTGCCCGCTGCGGGCCTCCTGCCCCAGCGGATCCGCACCCAGATTGCCGCGCGCCGCCTCCGGGGCGACACCGCGCTCCTCGTACAGCCGCAGCAACTCCCGCGCGGCGGGACCCGGTTCACGCCCCGCGTCGAGGACGACGGGCGCGAGGTCGAGATAGACACCGTCGAGGACCCGGCCGAGCTCCGGCACCGGGATGCCGCCTTCTCCCACGGCCAGCCACAGGGAGGTGACGCCGTTCTCCAGGTCGGCGAGCACCGCGCCGTTGTCGGCCACCGTGTGCCGCTGCCGTACGTCCCAGCCGCCGAGCGTGTTCCCCTCGGCCCGGCCGCCCCGCACGAAGGGAGCGAAGCCGGGCAGGCCCGGCTCGGGCGCGGTGTCGTGCGCGGTGTAGAGAGGCCGGGTGCGCAGCCCGTCCTCCAGCGCGGTGGACAGGGCTTCCTCGGCCTCGGCGCCCTCCACTTCCTTGCCCGACTTGCGCAGCACACCCGCCACAAGGCGCTGCCACTGCTCATGGGGCACATCAGGGAAGTCGCCGGCCAGCTCGAGCCCGTCGTCAGGCAGGACCGTCATGCTCGGATGCTAGGACACGGACACAGAGGAGCAGCAGTGGGCAAGGCTGTGACCTTGCCCTCCCCGTTTCTGTGATCGCGATCTCCCCGGAGGGGAGAGGTTCACAGGGCAACCGGACAGGGAGCAGCCTCCGACAGGAAGCCGCCCTACGACAAGGAGCGTCCACGCCATGGGTACCGCCGTCCACGTCCCGCAGACCCGGGACATGATCGGAGACGAGCTCTCCGGAGACGAGGCGTTCACCGCCCTGCGCCACTACGGAGGGCTGCGGCTGCTGGCCGACTCCTTCGCACGGTTCCGGTACGCGGACGGGTTCACCAACGCGCGGGCCCTCGCCTTCCAGGTCGTGCTCGGGCTGGTCCCGTGCACCGTGGCGCTCGTCGGGCTGGCCACGTCGGTGCACACGGAGGGCGTGGGCCGGGTCATCGAGCTCACGCTCGGCCGGATCGTGCCGGGGGCCAGCGCGCAGATCGTCGAGGACGCTTTCGAAGGGACGCGGCGCACCGCGCACGGCGATGTCTGGAGCACGCTCGCCCTGTGGCTCGGTCTGGGTTTCGCGCTGCTGAACCTCGCCTCGGCCATGGGCCAGATCGAGCGCGGCGCCAACCGCATCTACGGCATCGAGCGGGACCGTCCCTTCCCGCGCAAGTACGGGCGGGCGATCGTTCTCGCGCTCGCCGCCGGTCTGCCCCTGGTGCTGGGGTTCGTCGTACTCGTCGCCGGCGAGGCCGTGGGCGACGCCGTGGCGGACTCGGCCGGCTGGGAGGACAGCGGGTCACGGTGGTGGGGGGTGCTCGACATCCCCGTGGGGCTCGCACTGGCCTGGGTGGCCTCCGCCGTGATCTTCCGCTGGTCGCCCCGACGCGTCCAGCCCGGCTACACCTGGCTGGCCTTCGGTTCGGCCGTGCATCTGCTGCTGTGGGTGTCGGCCACCTGGCTGCTCGCGCTGTACGTCGAGGAGAGCGGTGCCTTCGGCGCCGTGTACGGGCCGCTCACCGCCTTCATCGCCCTGCTGCTGTGGGCCAACCTCACCGCCGTCGCGCTCTTCCTCGGCATCGCGTTCGCCGCCCAGCTCGAAGCGGCCCGCGCCGGAATCAAGTCAGCCGTCCGGCCGGACCCGGGACCCGGCGCGTGAGCCCGGACGACAGACAGCAGGCAGGGGCTTCGCGTCAGGACTGTGCGGGGCGTTGCCGGCCGGTCGTCGCGTCGGGGTGCCCGGCGGGCTCGGGTGCGCTCAGGCCGAGCAGGAGCATCGCGTCGTGGTCGGGGCTGCCGGGTTCGGCGGTGTAGACGCAGAGGCGCTGACCGGGCGTGCCTTCGAGGTGCATGTTCTGGCCCCTGAGGGTCAGGACGCCGACCTCGGGGTGGTGGAAGGTCTTCTGGACGTTCTTGCGGCCGATGACCTCGTAGCGTTCCCACAGCTTGGCGAAGTCGGGGCTCTTGAGCACGAGTTCGCCGACGAGGCCGGCCAGGTCGGGGGCGTCGGGGCTGGTGCCGGCCTGGGCGCGCAGCCGGGCCACGCACGCGCGCACCAGGGGCTCCCAGTCGGGGAACAGCTCCCGGGCCGCGGGGTGCAGGAAGAGGTAGCGGGCGAGGTTGCGCTGCTTGGCGGGCCAGTCGGCGAGACCGGCGTACAGGGCGAGGCCGCCAGGGTTCCAGGCGAGCAGGTCCATGCTGCGGCTGACGATGTAGGCGGGGTTCGGCCGCATCGTCTCCAGGAGCAGCTTCAGGTGCGGCCGGACGGTCCGGCTGGGCGGGGGAGGGGGTTCGGGAGCGTAGTTGGCGGCCCGGGCGGCGAGTTCGCGCAGGTGGTGGTGTTCCTCGTCGTCGAGGCGCAGTGCGCGGGCGAGGGCGTCGACCACGCCTGGGCTCGGCCGGGTCTCCTTGCCGCGTTCCAGACGGATGTAGTAGTCGATGCTGACCCCGGCGAGGGACGCCAGCTCCTCGCGGCGCAGACCGGGCGTGCGGCGGACGCTCGCGCCCGGGGTGAAGCCGACGCTCTCGGGGCTCGTCTGGGTGCGGCGGGCGCGCAGGAAGCGCCCCAGTTCGTTGCCGCTGGTGTGCTGCTCCGATGCCATGGACCCAGTGTCGCAACACCGCCACCAGGGCGGTATCCGCGAGGGGGGCCCTGTCATACCCACCACTGCGCACCCCCCGGAAGCGCCCGGTCTCCCTGGCGGGCACGCAGGAGCGCACGGTGGGTGACGTCAAGGAACCTGCAAGAAGAGGAGAACTCCGTGCGCGCAGCCATGATGTACGGCGCCGGTGACGTCCGGACGGAACACCGGCCCGACCCGAAGATCCAGCAGTCCACCGACGCCGTCGTGCGCACCGTCCTGTCGTGCGTGTGCGGCAGCGACCTGTGGCCCTACGGGTCCCTGCCCGCCACCGGCACGGGCCGCCCGATGGGACACGAGTTCCTCGGCGTGGTCGAGGAGACCGGCTCCGACGTGTCCGGCCTGGAACCCGGTGACCTGGTCGTCGCGCCGTTCACGTACTGCGACAACACCTGCGACTACTGCGCCAAGGGCCTGCACTTCTCGTGCCGGCAAGGTGGCCGGTACGGCGTGGACGGCGTGGACGGCGGCCAGGGCGAGGCGGTGCGCGTCCCCCAGGCCGACGGCACCCTGGTCAAGCTGCCCGTCGACGCCGACTCCCCGCTGCTGCCCTCGCTGCTGACGCTCTCGGACGTGATGGGCACCGGCCACCACGGTGCCGTCACCGCGGGCGTCGGCCGCGGCGACTCGGTCCTGGTCGTCGGGGACGGCGCGGTGGGCCTGTGCGCGGTCGTCGCCGCCAGGCGGCTGGGCGCCGAGCGGATCATCCTGATGGGCCGGCACGAGGCCCGCACCGATCTCGGCCGCGAGTTCGGCGCCACCGACGTGGTCGCCGAGCGCGGTGAGGAGGGCGTCGCCCGCGTCCGCGAACTGACCCGCGGCGACGGTGTGGACAAGGTCATCGAGGCCGTCGGCACCCTCCAGACGCTCCAGACCTCCCTGGCGGCGGTCGTGGACGGCGGCACCATCAGCCGGCTGGGCGTCCCGCAGTACGAGGAAGGGCCCCTCGGCCCGTCCACGATCATGCGGAACATCACCCTCACCGGCGGCGCGAGTCCGGCCCGCGCCTACATCGAGGAGCTGATGCCGGACGTCCTGGACGGCACCATCCAACCGGGCCGCGTCTTCGACCGGAGCTACACCGTCGACCAGACCCCGGACGCCTACCGGGCGATGGCGGACCGCCGCGTCCTCAAGGCGCTCATCCGCTTCTGACCGTCGCGGACCTCGAACGGCACGACAATCGCGGCCAGAACCTGTCCGCGACTGTCGTTACCGTGCTTCCCATGACGAACACCCAGCGGAGCGTCACGGCACCCCACCTGGGTATCCGGGCCCTCAACCGCGCCACCCTCGACCGGCAGCTGCTCCTGCGCCCGGCCCGGATCTCCGCCGCCGCGGCCGTCGAGCACCTGGTCGGCCTCCAGGCGCAGAACGTCAAGCCTCCGTACTACGCGCTCGCCGCCCGCCTCGACGGCTTCGCCCCCCAGGCGCTGTCCCGGCTGATGGCCGACCGCGAGGTCGTTCGGATCGTCACCCTGCGTTCCACCATCCACACCCACACCGCGGACGACTGCCTGACCCTGCGTCCGCTGGTGCAGCCCGCCCGGGACCGGGAGCTGACGAACTTCCGCAAGGGACTCGCCGGTGTCGACCTGGACCGGCTCGCCGCCCTCGCCCGCGACCTCGTCGAGACCGAGCCCCGCACCATGAAGCAGCTGCGCGAGGCCCTGCTCAAAGAGTGGCCCGACGCCGATCCGCAGGCCCTGGCCGTCGCCGCCCGGTGCCGGCTGCCGCTCGTGCAGGTGACCCCGCGGGGCCTGTGGGGCCGGAGCGGGCAGGTCACTCTGACCACCGCCGAGCACTGGCTCGGCCGCCCCGCCGCACCGGCCGCCACGCCCGACGCGGTGGTGCTGCGCCACCTCGCCGCCTTCGGCCCGGCCTCCGTGCGGGACATGCAGACCTGGGCCGGACTGACCCGCCTGCGCGACGCCTTCGAACGTCTCCGCCCGCGCCTGGTCACCTTCCGGGACGAGAGCGGCGTCGAGCTCTTCGACCTGCCGGACGCCCCCCGCCCCGGCCCGGACACCCCGGCCCCGCCGCGCTTCCTGCCCGAGTTCGACAACCTGCTGCTCTCCCACGCCGACCGCACCCGCGTCGTCCCGCCCGAGTACCGGGGCCGCGCCTGGCAGGGCAACATCGCCCATTGCACGCTCCTGGTCGACGGCTTCCTCGCGGGCCTGTGGCGACTGGAGGAGCACGCGCTCGTCATCGAGCCCTTCGGCCGGCTCACCGCGGCCCAGCGGGAGGAGGTCACCGCCGAGGGGGAGCGGATGCTGCGGACGATGCACCCGGAGACGTCGTACGACATCCGCTTCGGCGTCGTACGGGGCTGATCGGAGCGGGGGCTCAGTCCGCCCGGCCCGTCACCGCCACCGTCAGGCCCAGGCCGATCATCGTGCAGCCGCCCGCCCCGCCGATCAGGGAGAGGCGGCGGTCCGAGCCGGCGAACCAGGTACGGGCCGCCGACGCGGTCAGGCCCCACAGCGTGTCCGTGACCAGGCCGATCGAGATCGGTACGAGGCCCAACAGCAGCATCTGCAGGGGGACATGGCCCGCCGAGTGGTCCACGAACTGCGGCAGCACGGCGGCGAAGAACACCACGCCCTTCGGGTTGGTGACACCGACGAGGACCCCGTCCACCAGCGTACGGAGATCGCCGCGGGCCGGTCCCGTCGGCTGTGTGCTGATCTGTGACGCCTTGAGTTGCTTGCGATGGCGGAACGCCTGCACCCCCAGGAACACCAGATACGCGGCGCCCGCCAGCTTCACCGTCAGGTACACCGTCACCGATTGCTCGACCAGCGAGCCGATCCCGACCGCGACCGCCACGACCAGCAGGTAGGAGCCGACGACATTGCCGAGGGCCGTCGCCACGGCGGTGCGGCGGCCGTGCGCGAGGGCCCGGCCGATGACGAACAGGACGCTGGGCCCCGGGACCACGATCACCAGCAGCGACATGGCCGCGAAGGCGAGAATTCGGTCGGCGGAGACCACGAGCATCACACTCCTCTTCGCGGTCCATTGAAGCACCCGCGCATGGAGAGGGGGCGTTGCGGGCCGCTCGTGGAGGCCCGCAACGCCCCCTGGTATGTCACCTGAGGGGTACTCAGGAGCTTTTGCCCGGCTATGAGTTGATCTGCGTCGTGACCAGGTTGGAGAAGGTGGTCAGCCGGGTGTAGACACCCGGGTAACCGGCCTGGGCGCAGCCCTCGCCCCAGGAAGTGATGCCTGCCAGGACGCCCCCGATGAGCAGGGGGCCGCCGCTGTCGCCCTGGCAGGTGTCCACGCCGCCGGAGGTCTTTCCGGCGCACACCATGTCGCTCTGCACGAAGTCGGAGCCGTAGGAGCTCGCGCAGCTGGAGTCGGACACGGTCGGTACGGTCGCGGTGCGCAGCTGGTTGGAGGAGCTTCCGCCCGCGGAGGTGGTGCCCCAGCCGAGGATGCGGGCCGTGGTGCCGGCCGCGTACACCGAGGTCTGGGAGGAGGAGACGTACTTCGCCGTGGTGTACGGCATCGACGTCGACAGCGTCAGCACCGCCACGTCGTCGCCGTTGGTGGCGTCGGTGTAGCTCGGGTGGACCCATATCTTGCTGACTTTGGCGACCGTGCCGTTGGTGCCGTTGAGGTAGGTGCGGCCGCCGACGACGCGCACGCCGCTGGTGGTCTCGCCGACCATGCAGTGCGCGGCGGTGACGACCTTGGTGGGCGAGACCAGCGTGCCGCCGCAGAACTGGTTCTGCGAGGCGTCCGTGATCTGCATGACGAACGGGTACGCGGTCGTCGTGGTCGTCGTACCGCCGACGATCGGCTGGGGCGCGGCGACGGCGGAAGGAGCGGCGAGCAGTGCGGTCGCGGCGGCGGCAGCGGTCGCGGTGGCGACGGCGGCGGCTTTCCTGACACGGTTGAACCCGAACATGGGTCTCCTCGGGGAGTTGCCGGTGGGGGGTCGCGCGGGTGGTGGTGCACGGTGACCCTGACGCCGTTGTTCGGATCTCCGTGTGCGCGGCGAGCGGCACGCGACAAAGCTAGAGCCCGGACGTGCGGGCTCCCAATGAGGGAACCCCCTAAGGGAGTTGGGCAGGGAAAACCCTCGGTCGGGCCGAACGGACCTGGTGGACGCGGGTGCGTCAGGTCGTGCGGCGGCCCGCCGCCAGCCGGACGATGTCCACCCGGGAACGGATCCCCAGCTTCCGGTAGACCCGGGTCAGGGTGGCCTCGACGGTCTTGACGCTGATGAACAGCCGGGCCGCGATCTCCCGGTTGGTCGCGCCCTCCATCACCAGCGAGGCGACCTGACGCTCCATCGACGCGAGGCCCGCCAGCGCGTCGAGCGCGACGGGCGGTGCGACGGAGGCCGGCTCCACCGCCGCGGGACCGGCAGCGGCGGCCGCGTCGACCTGCCGCAGCCAGGGCAGCGCCCGGCAGCGCCGGAACAGCCGGGCGGCCTCGTCGTACGACGGTCCCGGCAGGGGAGTACCGCCCGTGCGGGGGAAAGCGGCGGCCTGGGCGCGCAGCCGGGCCAGCGCGAAGGCGGCCCGGGCCTCCTCCAGGCCGTAGCCCAGCCGGCCGAGCCGGTCCTGGACGGACGTCAGCCGGACCAGTGCGGCCTCGTGCTCGCCGCGCGCCGCCCGCACCAGCGCCTCGGCCCGGTCGAGGACGGCCAGCACGCTCTCCCGGCCCAGCCGCAGCGCGTGCACCCGTGCCGTGTCGATGACGTCCTGGGCCTCGCCCGGTTCACCGATGCGGACCAGGGCCTCGGCGAGGTCGCCGTGCCAGCGGCCGCGCGCCGGGTCGTTGATGCCGAGGCCCTGCTCCAGCTCGCGCACCCGGCGCAGCGAACGGACCGCGGCCGCCGGGTCCCCGGCCACCGACTGGGCGTAGCCGAGGGCCGCCAGGGCGCGGGACAGATACATCTGGTCGCCGTCGACCTCGGCATGGTCGGCCGCCTCACGGGCGAGGGCCAGTGCCCGGTCGACATCCCCGGCGGAGGCCTCCGCGAGGGAGGCGAGCATGGCGGAGGCGCCCTCGCCGATCCCGGCGTCCCGGGCGAGCCGCAGGCTCTCGCGGGCCAGGTCCAGGGCCCGGCCGCAGTGCCCGGAGCGCAGTTCCGTGTCGGCGAGGAAGCGCAGGAAGTGCACCTCGCTCTCGACCATGCCGCGCCTGCGCACCTCGCGCAGCAGCGCGGTGATGGTCGCCCGCGCCTCGGGCAGCTGGTCGCTCATGATCAGCCAGCGGAACCGGGCCGAGCCGGCGCCGTTGTGATGGCAGGCCACATACGGGTCCTGCGGCTCCTTCAGCGCCCGTTTGACGGTCGCGGGGGCGTCCGGGTGGCCCATCAGGGTCTCGGTGGAGGCCTGGAAGGACAGCGCCATCAGCTCGGTGCGCCGGTCCTTGCCGCGGGCGGCCAGCTCCGCCGCGTGCGCGGCCTCCTGCCGGGCCTCGGCGAAGTCGCCCTCGACGACCAGGCCGCGCCAGGCCAGCTGGTAGTGGACCAGGGCGAGCAGCCCCGGGTCGTCGCCCGCGTCGGCCAGGACCTGCGGGAAGACGGCGTCGACGTCGCCGAGCGCCTGACCGGCCGCCTCGATGACCACCATCCAGGCCCGCACCCGCTCCGCCGGCACGGTGGCCCGGGTCAGCACGTCCCGGGCGATGTCCCGGGCGAGATCGGCCTCGCCGGCGGTGATGGCGTCCTCCGCGGCCTGGAGCCGCCGCTCGTCCGGGCCTGGCGCGCTGTCCGCCGGGGTGTGCCGCGCCGCGAGCAGCCCGAGCGAGGCGGCCACCGACGGCGCCCCGCGGTCCCGGGCCAGCGCGGCGGCCTCGGCGAGCCGGGCCGCCACCTCCGGGTCGGTTCCCGTGGTCGCCAGGGCCAGATGCCGGGCCCGCTCGATCGGGTCGGAGGCCGCCGTGGACAGCGCGGCGTGCACGGCCCGCCGCTCCCCCGCCGGGGCCTCCGCGTACAGCGCGGCCGAGATCAGCGGATGCGCGAACCGTACGGCGGGACCTTCCCCCTCGGTCGCCAGCAGCCCCAGCGCCGCGGCCTGGGCGGTCTCGGCCTCGGCGTGCTCCCGGCCGGCCGCGTGCAGCAGCGCCAGCGTGGGACGGGCACCGGAACTGGCCACGAGCAGGGTGCGGCGGGCCTCGTCCGACAGCATCTCCAGCCGGCTCAGCACCAGCGCCCGCAGCGAGGTGGGCACGGGCAGCGGCTCGCCGGGCCGGGGCCGGGTGGGGCTCTCGGCGAGGGCACGGCCCAGTTCCAGCGCGAAGAGGGGGTTGCCGCCGCTGGTGCGGTGGATGTCGCGGATCGTGGAGCGGGACAGGGGGGTGTAGCCGCGGTGGTCGAGCAGTGCGGAGACCTGGGTCCGGGACAGCGGGCCCAGCCGGACGGCGAGCGTGTCGGGCGGAGACGCGCGTAGATGACGGTCGTATTCCTGGCCCTCGGTCCGCACCGCGCACAGCATCTGCACGGGGGTGTCGCCCAGCCGGCGGGCGGCGAAACCGAGCAGTTCGGCGCTGGCCGCGTCCAGCCACTGGAGATCGTCCGCGACGATCAGCACCGGGCCCTTGGCGGCGAGGGCACGCAGCGCCGACAGCACGGCGAGACGCAGCGCGAGCCCGTCGCGCTGGAGGGTGGACTCGCCGCGCCCGGTGAGCGCGGACTCCAGGGCGGTGCGCTGGGCGGCGGGCAGCGCACTGGAGACGTCGTCCAGGACCAAGCCGAACAGATCGGCCAGCGCCAGGAAGGGCAGGTGGGATTCGGACTCGGTGGCCGAGCAGCGCAACACGGTCCGGGCCGCACCGGTGTCATCAGCGGCCAGCGCCCGCAGAACCGTCGACTTTCCGATGCCCGCGGGGCCGTGGAGCAGCACACTGCCGCCTCGGCCGAGCTGTTCACGCGCCGACGTGAACAGGTCCTCCCGGCCGATGACCACGTCGGGGCGGCTCCTGGGAGGCTCCTGGAAGTCCCGTGGCACGGTCACCGCTCCCCTCCGTGTGGCGTGTCCTGGCCAATATTAGGCAACAGCTCTTTGAATTTCGGACGGACGGCGTGGTGAGGGAAATAACAACGCAGGTCCGAGCGTGAATTCATCGGTCTCCCGGAATGCGGCGGAACACGGCGGTGGCGCCCGGTCGGGAACCCGTCGGCATATCGAACGGCAGGGGCAAAGGAAAACATCACAAACCTATGGCAACCACCCCGCCCGGCGTGCCGCGACCACGGCCTCGCCGCGGGTCCGGGCCCGCAGCTTCCGCATGGCCGACCGCAGGTACCCCTTCACCGTCTCGGGCGTCACGCCCAGCCGCTCGGCCGCTACCGCGTTCGTGGCCCCCGCGGCGACGCACGCCAGCACGTCCACCTCGCGGGGCGTGAGCCGGACCCGGTCCGACGGTGTGGCATCGGCCGTGAGCAGGGCACACGCGTCGAGCAGCTCGGCCCGCAGCTTGGGATCCGCGATCTTCGGGGCCAGCGCCCGCAGCGCCGCGTGCGCCTCCCGCACCTGCTCCCGTCCGGCGCCGGCCCCGCCCTCCGCGGCGAGCGTGCGGGCCTCCTCGCGCACGACCAGCGCCCGCTCCACGTCCCGCGCCGCCTCGACGGCCTCGTCCAGCATGCGCCCGCCCAGCGGCAGGGCCGTCCGCAGCGCCCCGTACAGCACCCCCCGCACCGAGTGCCGTACCACCACCGGCACGGCCAGCACCGAGCGCAGTCCCTCCACCGCCACCGGGGCGTCGTACTCGTGGCTGATCTGCCGCGACACCGAGTAGTCCGTCACCACGCACGGCCGCGCCAGCACCAGCGTCTTGCCGCCCAGCCCGTTCCCGGACGTCACCACCAGCGAACGCAGGGCGTGCGTCGCCGTGCCGCTCAGCTCGCTGATGCGCATCCGCTGCCCGGCCTCCATCAGGCCGCCGAAGGCGACCGGAAGGCCGGTGGCACGCCGCAGACGGAGCAGCGCGTTGCGTATCTCGACCCCGTCGGACGCGTCTGCTGTCACCTGCTCGCCCCTTCATGACGGCTCCTGTGCGGGCGCACCCCCCGTTCGGGGGTAGTGAGACCTGCATCACGGATTACACGATGGCTCGGAGCCGCCCGGCAATGGTCCGGTACCAAGGAGGACACATGACATCGGCGACGGAGGCGTTCCGCAGCGCGCGGGACTTCCTGCTGGAACACCGCGAGGACTACGGCACGGCCTACGAGGGCTTCCGCTGGCCCCGTCCCGACTACTTCAACTGGGCGCTCGACTGGTTCGACGAGATCGCGGACGGCAACGCCCGCACCGCTCTGCACATCGTCGAGGAGGACGGCCGCGAGACACAGCTGTCCTTCGGGGAGATGTCCGTACGCTCGGACCAGTTCGCCAACTGGCTGCGCGCCCGGGGCGTGCGCGCCGAGGACCGGATCCTCGTGATGCTCGGCAACCAGGCCGAACTGTGGATCACCGCGCTCGCGGCGATGAAGCTGCGGGCCGTGGTCATCCCGGCCACCCCGCTGCTCGGCCCCGCCGACCTGCGCGACCGCGTCGACCGCGGCCGGGTCCGGCACGTCATCGCGCGCTCCGCGGACGCGGGCAAGTTCGCCGAGGTCCCCGGCGACTACACCCGCATCGCCGCGACAGACGCGACAGACGCAGGAGCCGTGCCCGAGGGCTGGCTGCCGCTGGCCGACGCCTACGGCGCCCCCGCCCGCTTCACACCCGACGCCCCGACCCGGGCCGACGACCCGCTGATGCTGTACTTCACCTCGGGCACCACCGCCCGGCCCAAACTCGTCGAGCACACCCACACCTCGTATCCGATCGGGCACCTGTCGACCATGTACTGGATCGGCCTCAAGCCCGGCGACGTGCATCTGAACATCTCCTCACCCGGCTGGGCCAAGCACGCCTGGTCCAACCTCTTCGCGCCCTGGAACGCCGAGGCGACCGTCTTCCTGTACAACTACACGCGCTTCGACGCCGCCCGGCTCATGGCCGAGATGGACCGGGCGGGGGTCACCACCTTCTGCGCCCCGCCCACCGTCTGGCGCATGCTCATCCAGGCCGACCTGACACAGCTGCGCACCCGGCCCCGCGAGGTCGTCGCCGCCGGTGAGCCGCTCAACCCGGAGGTCATCGAGCAGGTCCGCCGGTCCTGGGGCGTCACCATCCGGGACGGCTTCGGCCAGACCGAGACGGCCGTGCAGGTCGCCAACAGCCCCGGCCAGCCGCTCAAGACCGGCTCGATGGGCCGGCCGAGCCCCGGCTACCGCGTCGAGCTGCTGGACCCCGTCTCGGGTGCGCCGGGCGCGCGCGAGGGCGAGATCGCGCTCGACCTGTCGGACCGCCCCGTCGGCCTGATGACCGGCTACCACGGCGACGCGGACCGCACGGCGGAGGCGATGGCCGGCGGCTACTACCGCACGGGCGACATCGGCGCGCGGGACGCGGAGGGCTACATCACTTACGTCGGCCGCGCGGACGACGTCTTCAAGGCGTCCGACTACAAGATCAGCCCCTTCGAGCTGGAGAGCGTGCTGCTGGAGCACGAGGCGGTGGCCGAGGCGGCCGTGGTGCCCGCGCCGGACGAGCTGCGGCTCGCGGTGCCGAAGGCGTACATCGTCCTGGCGGAGGGCTGGGAGCCGGGCCCCGACACCGCGAAGGTGCTGTTCGAGCACTCCCGCCAGGCCCTCGCCCCCTACAAGCGCGTCCGCCGCCTGGAGTTCGGGGCCCTGCCCAAGACCGTCTCGGGCAAGATCCGCCGCATCGAGCTGCGCGAGGCGACGGCGGCCGGGTCGGACGCCGAGTACCGCGAGGAGGACTTCCGGTGACCTCGTACAGTCATGGAACCAGCGCGACGGCTCTGCTCGGCGACACCGTCGGGGCCAATCTGGACCGGGCCGTGGCCACCTGGCCGGACCGTGAGGCGCTGGTCGACGTGGAGTCCGGGCGGCGCTGGACGTACGCGCAGTTCGGCGCGGCCGTCGACGAGCTGGCCTCCGCCCTCCTCGCCTCCGGGGTCGCCAAGGGTGACCGGGTGGGCATCTGGGCGGTCAACTGTCCCGAGTGGGTCCTGGTCCAGTACGCCACCGCCCGCATCGGCGTGATCATGGTGAACATCAACCCGGCCTACCGCACCCACGAGGTCGAGTACGTCCTCAAGCAGGCCGGGATCTCCTTCCTGTTCGCCTCCCTCAGCCACAAGACGAGCGACTACCGGGCGATGGTCGACGAGGTGCGGGGCAGATGCGCCGACCTGCGCGAGGTCGTCTACATCGGCGATCCGAGCTGGGACGCGCTGCTCGGGCGGGGGACTCCCGGCGCCCGGATCACGGACGACGGCCTGTCCTGCGACGACCCGATCAACATCCAGTACACGTCGGGCACGACGGGCTTCCCCAAGGGAGCCACCCTCTCCCACCACAACATCCTCAACAACGGTTACTTCGTGGGCGAGTTGATCGCCTACACCGAACAGGACCGGATCTGCATCCCGGTGCCCTACTACCACTGCTTCGGCATGGTCATGGGCAACCTGGCCGCCACCTCGCACGGCGCCTGCATAGTGATCCCGGCCCCGTCCTTCGACCCCAAGGCCACGCTGGAGGCGGTCCAGCAGGAGCGCTGCACCTCGCTCTACGGCGTCCCGACCATGTTCATCGCGGAGCTGAACCTCCCCGGTTTCGCCTCGTACGACCTCTCCTCCCTCCGCACCGGCATCATGGCGGGCTCGCCCTGCCCGGTGGAGGTGATGAAGCGGGTGGTCGCCGAGATGCACATGCAGCAGGTCTCCATCTGCTACGGCATGACCGAGACGTCCCCGGTCTCGCTCCAGACCCGGATGGACGACGACCTGGAACACCGCACCGGCACGGTCGGCCGCGTCCTGCCGCACATCGAGGTGAAGATCGTCGACCCGGCGACGGGAGTGACGCAGCCGCGCGGTACGGCGGGCGAGTTGTGCACCCGCGGCTACAGCGTGATGCTCGGCTACTGGAACGAGCCGGAGAAGACCGCCGAGGCCGTCGACGCGAGCCGCTGGATGCACACCGGCGACCTCGCGATGATGCGCGAGGACGGCTACGTCGAGATCGTCGGCCGCATCAAGGACATGATCATCCGTGGCGGGGAGAACATCTACCCCCGTGAGATCGAGGAGTTCCTCTACGCCCACCCCAAGATCCAGGACGTCCAGGTCGTGGGCGTCCCGCACGACCGCTACGGCGAGGAGGTCCTCGCCTGCGTCATCCCCCACGACCCCGCCGACCCGCTCACCCTGGACGAACTCCAGACCTTCTGCCAGGGCCGCCTGGCCCACTACAAGATCCCGACCAGGCTCCAGCTCCTCGACTCCTTCCCGATGACGGTGTCCGGGAAGGTGCGCAAGGTCGAACTGCGGGAGAGGTTCGCGGGCGGGCGGGGGTAGAGGAGCCCGGGGCCGCCGGCGGCCACACCCGGAACCGGATCACCGCGGTTCGGTCACAGCGGTGCGCGCATGCACACGCGGGGCCAGCGGTCCAGGCCGTGCCCGGCCTCCGTCGCGCGGATCCCGCGCAGGCCGGGGGTGAGGTCCGCCTCGGACAGGGTGCGGAAACCGAGGCGCGCGTAGTTAGGGGGCGTTCCACGGGACCTCCGCGAAGGTGGTCAGCGTCAGGGCGGTCAGGCCCTCCTCGCGGGCGCGGTCGGCGGCGTACGCGAGGAGTTCCCGGCCCACGCCCCTGCGCGCGGCGCGCGGATGGACCGAGACCTGCTCGATGTGCAGCGCGCCGTCCACGGGTTCGGCGACGAGGTACGCGGCCGGGTGGTCCCGCTCGTCCACCGCGACCCAGCAGCGGCCCGCCGCGCGGTAGCGCTCCAGGACGTCCAGCGCGGGCGGCTCGTCGTCGGCGATCTCCGGCATGCCGAGGGCGCGGAAGAGGGCACCGGCAGCACGCTCGATGTCCTGGAGGGCGGGGAGTTCGGCGGCGGTCGCCGGGCGGATGCGCATGGGGTGAGCATGCGGCGCGGTGCACACCGGGGCCCTGTGGCTACTCTCTTCCCTCCACACCGACTTGAACCGCAAGGGGGAGCAGACCGTGCACGACGCCGCCGTGACGCCCGAGGGCGACCGGATCCGCTGGGTCGAACTGCCGGGACAGGAACCGCCACGCGTCTACGTGCACGGCCTGGGCGCCACGTCGCCCGCCTACTTCACGCAGATCGCGGTCCATCCCCTGCTGGCCGGTCACCGTTCGCTGCTGATCGACCTGCTGGGGCACGGCATCAGTGACCGGCCCACGAGCTTCGACTACACCCTGGAAGCACACGCCGACGCGCTCGCCGCGGCGCTCACCGCCGCGGACGTCACCGGGGCGGAGCTGATCGCGCACAGCATGGGCGGCTCGGTGGCGATCGTCCTGGCCGCCCGGCACCCCCGCCTGGTGTCCCGTCTGGTCCTGGTCGACGCCAACCTCGACCCGATACCCCGCGCCCCCGGCTCGTCGGGCAGCAGCGGGATCGCCGCCTACACCGAGCAGGAGTTCCTGGCAGGAGGGTGGGAAGAGGTCCGTGACCGGGTCGGTCCGCACTGGTGGTCCACGATGCGTCTGGCCGGCCGGGAAGCCCTGCACCGCAGCGCGGTCCACCTCGTCCGCGGCACCGTCCCCACCATGCGGGAACTCCTGCTGGACCTGAAGATCCCCCGGACCTTCCTGCTGCCCGAGGCCGACGGCCCGCTGCCGGGCACCGACGCGCTGACCGCGTCAGGGGTGTCCGTCGTCGCGGTCCCGGACTGCGGACACAACATCATGCTGGACAACCCGGATGGCTTCGCCCGCGTCACCGCGGCGGCGCTCACGGACCGGGAGTAGGACCAGGGCGGGTCAGAGCCCCGGCCTGGGCGTTCACCGGCCGTGGAGTGCCGGTGAGGTCCAGGACGAACAGCGGGATGCCGAGGGCGTCGGCGCGGGCCCGGGCGTCGACCGCGTACCCGGCGAGGGAGAAGCAGAGGCAGTCCGCCGACTCCGTCATGGCCGTCAGCCACAGGCACTCCACGTCCCGCAGGGTCGCGGGGCGCACGGCCGGGTCGACCAGCGCGACGACGCCGCGGGCGGCGAGACCGATCCCGGACGGCGGCCGCTGATCCGCCCGTCGGACGCCCCGGTAGCCGAGCCAGCGCAGATACAGCGCGGCGGCCGTGACGGCGTCGAGCGCGGTACGGACCGGGACGGAACGGAAGGGCGGCCGGGCGGCCCCGGCACTGTCGGGAGCATCGGCCCCGGCATCGGCGTCGACGTCGGTAGGGGCAAGGGGCCGCTCGGCGTCGGTCGAGGCTGGGGTCTGCTCGGTGTCCGGTGAGGCGGCGGTTGGCTCGGCGCCGGCCGAGGCAGGGGTTCGCGCGGCGTCTGAAGAGGCGGCGGGCCGCTCGGCGTCCGATGATGCGGCGGTGCCCTCGGAGGCCGCTGAGGCGAAGGCCCGCCCGCCGGCGGCTGCCGCGTCGCGCGGCCCGGTCGCCTTGTCCGGGACTGGCATGGCCTCCCGGCCGGCCCCGGTGCCGGCGTCGACCGGGATGTCCCGGTCCGGGCTGGGATCGCCGTCGGTCGTCATGTCCTGGCCGGTGGCGCCCGGCGTGAGGCCCTCGTCGGCCGCCGGGTCCTGGTCGCCGGTCCTGCCGTCAGGCCTGAGGCGCTCGTGCCCTGTCGTGGCCCGGCCCGCCGAACCGCCCCGGCCGGACGCGCCCCGCCCCTCCGTCACCGGCACCCGCAGCACCACCCCGCACGGGCACCCCACCTCCGGCCTCGGCCACTCCCCGTGCCGGCCGCAGGATGCGCACCGCACCGTCACCCAGTCGTCCCGCCAGACGCGATGCGAGACGGGCGTCACCGTGCCGTCAGGGTCGAGCCGCGGAGCGACGGGCGCACCACACACGCACGGGTACGACGGGGCCGTGAAGCGGTGCTCCCGTCGGCAGGACGGACAGCGCACCGGCACGCTCTCGGCCATGACCACTCCCGTACGGCGGCACATCGGGACAGCGCCTCCATCGTGCGCCTGCGAACCCCCGCCTGTCCGCCGCTTGCCCGTCTCTTGACGCCCTTCACCCGCCCCGCATACATTCATTCCAGATAGTAGAAGTTAGTTTCCATATTACGGAAGAGCTCACCTCGGGGCGCGACGGGAGTGCGAATCCGACAGCCGAAGCAGGAGTACTCGATGGCTCGAATGACCGCTGCCCGCGCGGCAGTTGAGATCCTCAAACGGGAGGGCGTCACCGACGCGTTCGGTGTCCCGGGCGCGGCGATCAACCCCTTTTACGCGGCGCTCAAGGCCTCCGGCGGCATCCACCACACCCTCGCCCGCCACGTGGAGGGCGCCTCGCACATGGCCGAGGGGTACACGCGCACCCGGGCAGGGAACATCGGCGTCTGCATCGGCACCTCCGGCCCGGCCGGCACCGACATGATCACGGGCCTGTACTCCGCGACCGGCGACTCCGTCCCGATCCTGTGCGTCACCGGCCAGGCCCCGACCGCCGTGATCCACAAAGAGGACTTCCAGGCCGTCGACATCGCCTCGATCGCCAAGCCGGTCACCAAGATGGCCGTGACCGTGCTGGAGGCCGCGCAGGTCCCCGGCGTCTTCCAGCAGGCCTTCCATCTGATGCGCTCCGCCCGCCCCGGCCCGGTCCTCATCGACCTGCCGATCGACGTCCAGCTCACGGAGATCGAGTTCGACCCGGAGACGTACGAGCCGCTCCCGGTCTACAAGCCCGCCGCGACCCGCGCCCAGATCGAGAAGGCGATCGGGATGCTGAACGCCGCCGAGCGGCCGCTGATCGTCGCGGGCGGCGGGGTCATCAACGCCGACGCCGCCGAACTGCTCGTCGAATTCGCCGAGTTGACCGGCACACCGGTCGTCCCCACCCTCATGGGCTGGGGCATCCTCCCCGACGACCACGAGCTGAACGCCGGCATGGTCGGCCTGCAGACCTCGCACCGCTACGGCAACGCGACGTTCCTGGAGTCCGACTTCGTCCTCGGCATCGGCAACCGCTGGGCCAACCGCCACACCGGCAAACTCGACGTCTACACGGCCGGACGGAGGTTCGTCCACGTCGACATCGAGCCCACCCAGATCGGCAGGATCTTCGCCCCCGACTACGGCATCGCCTCCGACGCCAAGGCCGCGCTGGAGCTGTTCGTCGAGGTGGCGCGCGAGCTGAAGGCGGCCGGTGAGCTGCCCGACCGGTCCGCCTGGGCGGCCTCGGCGCAGGAGCGCAAGGCGACCCTCCAGCGCCGTACGCACTTCGACGACATCCCGATCAAGCCGCAGCGCGTCTACGAGGAGATGAACAAGGCCTTCGGCCCGGAGACCCGGTACGTGTCCACCATCGGCCTCTCGCAGATCGCCGGCGCCCAGATGCTGCACGTCTACCGGCCCCGCCACTGGATCAACTGCGGCCAGGCCGGCCCGCTCGGCTGGACCGTCCCGGCCGCGCTCGGCGTCGCCAAGGCCGACCCGGAGGCGTCCGTCGTCGCGCTCTCCGGCGACTACGACTTCCAGTTCATGATCGAGGAACTGGCCGTCGGCGCGCAGCACAAGATCCCCTACGTCCACGTCCTCGTCAACAACTCCTACCTGGGCCTGATCCGCCAGGCGCAGCGGGCGTTCGACATCGACTTCCAGGTCAACCTGGAGTTCGAGAACATCAACGCGCCGGAACTCGGCGTCTACGGCGTCGATCACGTCAAGGTCGCCGAGGGCCTCGGCTGCAAGGCGATCCGCGTCACCGACCCGGCCGAACTCGGCGCCGCCTTCGAGCAGGCCAAGAAGCTCGCCGCGGAGCACCGGGTCCCGGTCGTCGTCGAGGCGATCCTGGAGCGCGTCACCAACATCTCCATGTCGACGACGAACGACATCGGCAACGTCGTGGAGTTCGAGGAACTGGCCACCGAGCCCGGCCACGCGCCGACCTCCATCAAGCCGCTGAAGGTCTGACACCCGAGCGGCACAGGGGGCGGCCCGTCCGGGAGGACGGACCGCCCCGTTCGCCACCCCCCGTTCGCGTTCCCGCACGCCGGGACCGAGGTCAGTCCCCGCCGCCGCCCCCGCCGCAGGAGAAATAGCCCCCGCCGCCTCCGCCCGTGCCGCGCGGCGAGTGCTTGAGGAGGCCCTTGCCGCCCACCTCGGCCCGGCGGATCAGCCCGGCCCGCAGGGCGAAGCGCGGCACCAGCAGCCGCACGGCCGCCTCGCCGTGCAGGGCGACGGCCAGCAGCCGGTCGTGGTCGGTCAGCCCGCGCCTGCCGGCGGGCAGCGGGTGGCGCTGCCGCAGCTCCCGCACATGGCGTCGGGCACCGCGCGTCGGGCCGAGCAGCGGATAGCGCAGCAGGCCCGCCTCCGCGAGCGGGATGCGCATCAGGGCGACCGCGAGCCGTACGCCCGGGTCCTTGACCAACGTTCGCAGCCCGGCGGGCTCGTGGAGACAGGCGTGCACCTCCTGGGCCAGGGGAGACGGCGGCCGCTCCGCGCTCACGGCGTCCGCGACGCCCGCCCGCATCGTCCCCGGCCGGTCCGCCACCACGAGTCCCCGCAGATACAGGTCCACCACGGCGACGGTGACGGCGGCCCGGGGCCCGTCCCCCAGCAGCGCGATCTCGTGCGGCTCCAGCCGGACCGCCGTACCGTCACCCATGGCTTCACCCCCGTGCCGGGGCCCGCCGCCCCCGTGCCGGCGGGTCCCGTGTGCCGAGAATGTGCCCGGCCCCGGGGGCGGTTGAAGCCCCCGGGGCCGGGTTCAGAGGTTCATTTGAGGGTTCCGTACACGGCGTACGACCGGTGCCGTACGCGCACGAGCGGCGTGTTCACGCCTCGTGGTGCTCCGACAGCCCCGGCCAGTCGTCCGGTCCGCCGCCCTGCCACTCGACGAGGTCGCTCTCCGCGACGTCGGTGACGTAGAGGTCCGCCAGCCGCAGGATCTCGGCGACGTCGTCGGTGTGCGTGGCGACGCCCAGGGGCTCCTCGCCCAGGGTGACCCGGCGGGATCCGTCCAGGGCGGGGGAATGGACCACGACATGCGGGTGCTCGGTGGGATGTGCCATGCCTTCAGGCTGCTGCGGCAGGGCCGGTTCCGCACCCTGGGGCGGGCTGGCCGTCCGACGGCGCGATGCCGGGCGCGACAGGACGTTCGCGCCGCCGGACGGGGTCTGGTGGGGGTGCCGGTACTGGGACCGCGGCGGGGTGCGACGGAGTCCGGGACGGGCTTCCCTCAGGTCGAGAAGCCCGCCCGGGTCCTGCACCACCGCACTGGCTCGCACTCCGCCGCGGTCCGTGCCCTGCCCGCGTCCGTGCCCGGGGCGGCACCCCTCATCCGGGTCGCCCCGGGCGGTCGGACGCGGGCAGGGAGTTCAGCCCTCGCGCAGGACGCGGACCGCCTCCTTCACGCGCCGCCCGTACTCGGGGTCGGCGGCGTGGAAGTGCGCGAGGTTCTTCAACGGTTTGTTGAAATGGTGGGCATGGCCGGGCGGCGCCGCCCCTTTGGGCGCGACAGGACATGTCAGCGGCGGCGCCGCCCGGGGTATGGGGGAGACCCGGCGTACGAGAGTCGGGAGGGCGTCAGATCTGCGCGCCGGAGAGCCGCTCCACGGCCCGCAGCAGCGCCGAGTGGTCCAGGCCGCCGTCGCCCTGCGCGCGCAGGGACGCGACCAGCTGGGCGACCACGGCGCCGACGGGCAGGGCCGCGCCGACGTTGCGGGCGGCGTCCGTGACGATGCCCATGTCCTTGTGGTGCAGGTCGATCCGGAAGCCCGGCTTGAAGTCCCGGCCGAGGAAGTTGTCCTTCTTGCGGGTCAGCACGGTCGAGCCGGCGAGGCCGCCGTTCAGGACGTCCAGGGCCGCCTTCAGGTCCACGCCGGACTTCTCCAGGAAGACCACGGCCTCGGCGCACGCCTGGATGTTCACGGCCACGATCAGCTGGTTGGCGGCCTTCACGGTCTGGCCGGAGCCGTGCGGGCCGCACAGCACGATGGTCTTGCCGAGCGCCTCGAAGATCGGCCTGGCCTGGTCGAAGTCGGCCTGCTCGCCACCGGCCATGATGGACAGCACCGCCTCGATCGCGCCGGCCTCACCGCCGGAGACGGGGGCGTCCAGGGCGCGGATGCCCTTGTCCTTCGCCGCCTTCGCCAGGTCGAGAGAGGTCTGCGGGGTGATCGAGGACATGTCGATCAGCAGGGCGCCGGGCTTCGCGTTCTCCAGGATGCCGTCGGGGCCGTAGGCGATGGCCTCGACCTGCGGGGAGGCCGGCACCATCGTGATGACGACGTCGGCGTCCCGCACGGCCTCGGCGATCGAACCGGCGGCGGTGCCGCCGGCGGCGGCGAGGCGGTCCAGCTTCTCCCGCTCCAGCGTGTAACCGGTGACGTCGTAGCCCGCCTTGACGAGGTTCTCGGACATGGGGGAGCCCATGATGCCGAGGCCGATCCAGGCGATCTTCGGAAGGTTGCTCATGATGGGGGTGCCTTTCGGTGCGGGGATCAGCGGGGCAGCCAGTCGAAGGCCTCGGCGCTCGGGCGGTCGCCCGGCTTGTACTCGAGGCCGACCCAGCCGTCGTAACCCGCCTTGGTCAGCTGGTCGAGGAGGTCTTCCAGGGGCAGCGCGCCCGTCCCGGGGGCGCCGCGGCCCGGGTTGTCGGCGATCTGGACGTGGCCGGTCTTCGCGGCGTACCGCTCGATCACCCGCGGCAGGTCCTCGCCGTTCATGGACAGGTGGTAGAGGTCCATGAGGAAGCGGGCGTTGCCCAGCCCCGTCGTGGCGTTGACCTTGTCGACGACGGCGACCGCAGCCGGTGCCGACACCAGCGGATACGACGGCGACTCGGGCTGGTTGAGCGCCTCGATCAGCAGGACCGCGCCGATCCGGTCGGCGGCCCGGGCCGCGAGCGCCAGGTTCTCCAGCGCGAGCGCGTCCTGCTCGGCCGGGCCCACGCCCTCGACGCGGTTGCCGTACAGCGCGTTGAGCGCCGTGCAGCCGAGAGATGCGGCGAAGCCGGCCGCCACGTCGATGTTGGCGCGGAACCTCTCCGACTCCTCGCCCGGGATCGACAGGGCGCCGCGGTCGGGGCCGGGCAGCCGGCCGGCGTAGAAGTTGAGGCCCGTGAGCCGGACGCCCGCGTCCTCGACGGCCTTCTTCAGCGTGTCGAGTTCCGACTGTTCAGGGGTGGGCGAGTCGATCCAGGGCCACCACAGCTCGACCGCCGTGAAGCCGGCCGCGGCGGCGGCCGCGGGGCGCTCCAGGAGCGGGAGTTCCGTGAAGAGGATCGACAGGTTGACGTTGAAGCGCTGGTCTGCGAATCCCATCGGGCCGCGCTCCCTTCCGCTGTGTTTCGCATTGTGGAAGTTGCTTTCTGCTTACCGGAAGACTGCCGTCGGGCGTCGTGGCTTGTCAAGGGGACGGGAGGCGGGCCCCGCGGGGCGGGTGGCGGGAAGGCGTATCCGGGCATCCGCTCGGTGCGTTCGGCCTTCCGGGCCGGGAGCGCGGTCGCGACACTGAGGGTGAGGCCAGGAGGCGTCGGCTAGGGTCGCTCGGGTCACGACGGTTCTGGGGGCAGCATGCGACTGAGAGTGGAGTTCACCACCGAGCCCTTCGACCTCGACGAGGCACCCGCGCACGCGCTGGTGGCCCGCGAGGTCGTGGAGGCCGCCGAACTGGACGCCGTGGACGTCGGCCCGTTCGGCAACACCGCCGAGGGCGGTGCCGACGCGGTGCTCACCGCCGTGGACGCACTGCTCCGCAAGACCCTGGAGGCGGGCGCCACCCGGGTCTCCCTCCAGGTCAACGTGATCGAGGAGGACGAGGCATGAGCGGCGCCGGGGGCGAGCCGTTCATCGCGGCCGTGAAGCCCCTGGTCGACGCCATGGGCGGCGAGATGATCCCGCCCGACGAGGCCGGCCCCGACGACGTCGTCCTGTCCTGGGAGGGCCGCGACGCCGTCGCCGTACGGCTGCCGCAGCTCGCTGACTCCCTCGACCACATCCTGGCCGCCATGGAGCGCCGCAAGGGCATGCCCCTGGCCGACCTTGACCGCAAGGCCAAACAGGAGGTCGTGCGGATACTCGAGGCGCGCGGCGCCTTCTCCGTACGGCACGGGGTGGAGACCGTGGCGAGCGCCCTGGGCGTCAGCCGCTTCACCGTCTACAACTACCTCAACCGCGAGAAGGGGGCCTGACCGGGCTCGCCCGGTTTCGCCCCCTGGTCCGGTTTCACCGCCTCGCCGGGTTTCGTCACGCGGAATTTTCAACAAACTGTTGACGGGCTGTCGCGGGAGGGCGTTAGCTATCGGCACGCCCGTTCAGCACGAAGGCCGTACCGGCCACGGAGGCTCCCGTGACGTCCACTTCCATGCCGCCGGGCCTGGCCCGGTTCAACGCTCTCGAGGAGCACGCGGCCTTCACCGCGCTCCACGAGGCGTGCGCCTCCACGGCGTGGGCGAAACGCCTGCTCGCCGCCCGCCCCTACGCCACCCCCGAGGCCCTGTACGTCGCGAGCGACGCCGCCATGGCGGAGCTGACGGCAGAGGACCTCGCGCAGGCGATGGCCGGCCACCCGCCCATCGGCCGCCCGAAACCCGGCGACCCCGCCTCGGCCCGGGAACAGCGCGGCATGGCCGGCGCCTCCGACGAGCTCAAGGCGGAGATGCTGGAGCTGAACCTCGCCTACCAGGAGAAGTTCGGCCATGTCTTCCTGATCTGCGCCACCGGCCGGACCGGCGAGCAGATGCGCGACGCGGTCAGGGAACGGCTCGGCAACACGCCGGAGCGGGAGCGGGAGATCGTCCGCACCGAACTGGGGAAGATCAACCGCATCCGCCTGGCCCGACTCGTCGAAGAGGACTGACCGCAGCATGAGCACCTCCGCCTCGCCACCGCCTCCGTGTCCACGCACATCCTGGACACGTCCGTCGGCCGCCCCGCCAAGGGCGTCGCCGTCCGGCTCTCCGCCCGCAGCGGGCGTGCGGCCGACTGGCAGGCGCTCGGCGGCTCCGCGACCGACCCGGACGGCCGGTGCAAGGACCTCCCGGCACTGCCGGAGGGGACCACCCACGTACGGCTCGACTTCGCGGTGGAGCCGTACTTCGAGAAGAAGCAAGCCGATGCGCAGCAGGACGCCCCCGCGAATCGGGACAGCGGTTCCGTGTTCTTCCCCGAGGTGGCGATCACCTTCGCCGTGACGCCCGGGGAGCACTACCACGTACCGCTGCTGCTCAACCCGTTCGGCTACTCCGTATACCGAGGGAGCTAGCTACTCATGCCCACCATTCTGGGACAGAACCAGTACGGCAAGGCCGAGAACCGAGTCGTCAAGATCACGCGGGACGGCGCCACCCACCACATCAAGGACCTCAACGTCTCCGTGTCGCTGAGCGGCGACATGGAAGAGGTCCACTACTCCGGCTCGAACGCCAACGTCCTGCCCACCGACACCACCAAGAACACGGTGTACGCGTTCGCCAAGGAACACGGCATCGAGTCCGCCGAGCAGTTCGGCATCCACCTCGCCCGCCACTTCGTGACCTCCCAGGAGCCGATCAGGACGGCCCGGATCCGCATCGAGGAGTACGCCTGGGAGCGGATCGAGGCCCCCGACGCCGACTCGCGGTTCAGCGGCGCCGACGAGGTCAGGCACTCCTTCGTCCGCAAGGGCCAGGAGGTCCGGCTGACCCAGATCACCTACGACGGCTCCTCGTGGGAGGTCATCTCGGGCCTGAAGGACCTCGTCGTGATGAACTCGACCAACTCCGAGTTCTGGGGCTACGTCAAGGACAAGTACACGACGCTGAAGGAGGCCTACGACCGCATCCTGGCCACCCAGGTCTCCAGCCGCTGGCGGTTCAACTGGACCGACGACGACCAGCGCATGCCCCACTGGGAGAACTCCTACGAGCAGACGAAGAAGCACATGCTCCAGGCCTTCGCCGAGACGTACTCGCTCTCGCTCCAGCAGACGCTGTACCAGATGGGCGCGCGGATCATCGACAACCGCAGCGAGATCGACGAGGTCCGCTTCTCCCTCCCGAACAAGCACCACTTCCTGGTCGATCTGGAGCCGTTCGGGCTGAAGAACGACAACGAGGTGTACTTCGCGGCCGACCGTCCCTACGGCCTGATCGAGGCGACGATCCTGCGGGACGGCTGCGAGGCGAAGATCCCCGTGGACCTCACCAACCTCTGACGTCCCTGTTGACGTTCCCTCTTTCGGCACCCGTGGCCGGGGAACCCTTCTCCCCGGCCACGGCACTCAAACTCCCCGGGTCCTGCCGTGCCCTCCCTCTCAGCGCAAAGGACGAACCATGGCAGCAGCCCAGCGCATCGTCATCGACAACTGTGCGATCGCGACCGTCGACGCCCGCGACACCGAGTACGCCTCCGGGCACGTCGTCCTGGCCGGCCACCGCATCGAGTCGCTCGGCGCGGGCAAGGCCCCCGAGGGCCTGGAGAACGTCGTACGCCGTATCGACGCCTCCGGTCACCTCGTCACCCCCGGACTGATCAACACCCACCACCACTTCTACCAGTGGATCACCCGTGGTCTGGCCACGGACCACAACCTCTTCGACTGGCTGGTCGCGCTGTACCCGGTCTGGGCGCGCATAGACGAGCCGATGGTGCGCGCGGCGGCCCAGGGCTCGCTCGCGATGATGGCCCGCGGCGGCGTCACCACCGCCATGGACCACCACTACGTCTTCCCCCACGGCTCCGGCGACCTGTCCGGCGCGATCATCGGCGCCGCCCGCGACATGGGCGTCCGCTTCACCCTCGCCCGCGGCTCCATGGACCGCAGCGAGAAGGACGGCGGCCTCCCCCCGGACTTCGCCGTGGAGACCCTGGACGGCGCGCTGGCCGCCACCGAGGAGACCGTCCGGCAGCACCACGACTCCTCCTTCGACGCGATGACCCAGGTCGCCGTCGCGCCCTGCTCGCCCTTCTCCGTCTCCACCGAACTGCTGCGGGACGGCGCCCAGCTGGCCCGTCGCCTCGGCGTACGGCTCCACACCCACGGTTCGGAGACCGTGGAGGAGGAGAAGTTCTGTCACGAACTGTTCGGCATGGGCCCGACCGACTACTTCGAGTCCACCGGCTGGCTCGGCGAGGACGTGTGGATGGCGCACTGCGTCCACATGAACGACTCCGACATCGCCGCCTTCGCCCGGAC
Organism: Streptomyces africanus; assembly: GCF_030816955.1. Taxonomy (NCBI): domain Bacteria; kingdom Bacillati; phylum Actinomycetota; class Actinomycetes; order Kitasatosporales; family Streptomycetaceae; genus Streptomyces; species Streptomyces africanus. Next base: position 7,215,820 of record NZ_JAUSYP010000001.1, read on the forward strand.
GAGGACCGGCGTCGCGCACTGCCCGTCCTCCAACGCCCGCCTCGCCGCCGGTATCGCCCGCGTCCCCGACATGCTCGCGGCCGGCGTCCCGGTCGGCCTCGGCGTCGACGGCACCGCCTCCAACGAGTCCGGCGAACTCCACACCGAGCTGCGCAACGCCCTCCTCATCAACCGCCTCGGCGCGCACAAGGAGGCCGCCCTGAACGCCCGTCAGGCGCTGCGCCTCGGCACCTACGGCGGCGCCCAGGTGCTGGGCCGGGCGGCGGAGACCGGCTCCCTGGAGCCCGGCAAGCTCGCCGACCTCGTGCTGTGGAAGCTGGACACGCTCGCCCACTCCTCCATCGCCGACCCGGTGACCGCCCTGGTCTTCGGGGCGGCAGCACCGGTCACCGCCTCCTTCGTGAACGGCCGGCAGATCGTCGAGGACGGGCGGCTGCTCACGGCCGACGAGGACGCCATCGCCCGCGCCACGCGGGACGAGGCCCGGCGGCTGGCGAGGATCGCCGCGACGGGCTGAACCCCCCGATGACTCCGGCCGGGAGGGACGGCTCCCGGCCGGTGGCCGCGGACCCGAGCGGGGTCCACGGCGGTCGTCTCCGGGGCGCGCGTGCACGCGTGCGCCCCGGAACGGCCACCCCCCGTCCCGCATGTCCGGTCCCGCACGACCACCAGCACCACCTCCTTGACACCCACGGCCGTCATCTGGCGCAGCCGTGTAACCGACCGGAGGGAAGCCGCCGTGGCCGACCACCCCGTTGACGAAAAACTCCCCGCGCTCAAGATGGCGACGACCGGCCTCCAGCATGTGGCCGCGATGTACGCGGGAGTCGTCGCCCCACCTCTGATCGTCGGCGCGGCCATCGGCCTGACCGCCACCGACCTGACCTTCCTCACCGGCGCCTGCCTGTTCACCGCGGGCCTCGCCACGTTCCTGCAAACCATCGGCGTCTGGAAGATCGGCGCCCGGCTGCCGTTCGTCAACGGCGTCACCTTCGCGGGTGTCGCCCCGATGACCGCGATCGTCGCCTCCACCGAGGACAAGTCCGACGCCCTGCCGATCATCTTCGGCGCGGTCATCGTCGCCGGACTCCTCGGCTTCATAGCCGCCCCCGTCTTCTGCAAGGCGGTCCGCTTCTTCCCGCCGGTGGTGACGGGCACGGTCATCACCCTGATCGGCATCTCGCTGCTGCCGGTCGCCTTCGGCTGGGCGCAGGGCCCCGACCCGGCGGCGCACGACTACGGTTCGGCGACCAACCTGGGGCTGGCCGCCGGCACCCTCGTCGTCGTCCTGCTGCTGCGGCGCTTCACCCGGGGCTTCGTCAAGCAGATCGCCGTGCTGCTCGGTCTGGTCGCGGGCACGCTGATCGCGATTCCGTTCGGCGCCACGGACTTCGGCCCGGTCGCGGACGCGGCCGTCATCGGCTTCCCCACGCCCTTCCACTTCGGCGCCCCGCAGTTCCAGCTCGCCGCGATCCTCTCCCTGTGCGTGGTGATGGTGGTGTCGATGACCGAGTCGACCGCCGACATGCTGGCGCTGGGCGAGATCGTCGACCGCCCGGCCGACGAGAAGACCATCGCGGCAGGCCTGCGCGCCGACACCCTCGGCTCGGCGATCAGCCCGCTGTTCAACGGCTTCATGTGCAGCGCCTTCGCGCAGAACATCGGCCTGGTCGCGATGACGAGGATCCGCAGCCGGTACGTGGTCGCGGCCGGCGGTGGCTTCCTGGTGCTGATGGGCCTGTGCCCGATGGCGGCCTCGCTGATCGCCGTCGTACCGCGCCCGGTGCTCGGCGGGGCGGGCGTGGTCCTGTTCGGCTCGGTGGCGGCCAGCGGCATCCAGACCCTGGTCCGGGCCGGCCTGGAGAAGGACAACAACGTCCTGATCGTGGCCGTCTCCCTGGCCGTCGGCATCATCCCGATCACGGCGCCGGAGTTCTACCACGCCTTCCCGGAGACGGCGCGGATCGTCCTGGACTCGGGCATCTCGACGGGCTGCGTCGCGGCGGTCCTGCTGAACCTGGTCTTCAACCACCTGGGCCCACGCGACCGGGACGCCCACGACGTGACCCACCCGATGGAGGCGGGCGAGGAGATCACGGGAGCCCCCCGGGCCCCGGCGGCACCGTGAGACCGGCGCACACAGCTCCGAACTCCGCTTAGGCTTCTGCCTCGGTCAACTCACCGTTGACCGGGGGGCAGGGGACGAGGGGGAGACGGACCGATGAACCACGCGACCGAGGTGTTCCGGCCGTTGCAGGCGGACGATCCGCCCATGGTGGCCGGGTACCGCCTGGTGGCTCGACTCGGCGCGGGCGGCATGGGCCGGGTCTATCTGTCGCACACGCAGGGCGGCCGGCCGGTGGCGATCAAGGTGGTGCGTCCGGAGCTGGCCGACGACCCGGCCTTCCGGCGCCGGTTCCGCCGGGAGGTCGAGGCGGCGCGGCGGGTCCGGGGCGCGTACACGGCCGAGCTGATCGACGCCGACGCGGACGGCACCCCGCCCTGGGCGGCCACGCTGTACGTGCCCGGCCCGTCCCTGACGGAGGCCGTGGCCCGGCGCGGACCGCTGCCGGTGCCCGCGGTGCTGTGGCTGATGGCGGGGGTGGCCGAGGCGCTGCAGGCCATCCACGGCGTGGGCATCGTGCACCGCGACCTCAAGCCGTCGAACGTGCTGCTGGCCGCCGACGGGCCGCGGGTGATCGACTTCGGCATCTCGCTGGCCGCCGACTTCACCTCGCACACCGTCACGGGCGCCACCGTCGGCACCCCCCACTTCATGGCTCCCGAGCAGGCGTCCGGGGGCGAGGTCACGGCGGCGACCGACGTCTTCGCACTGGGCCAGACGGCGGCGTTCGCGGCGCTGGGCCGGCCGCTGTACGGGGACGGCTCCGCGGTCGGGGTGCTGTACCGGATCGTGCACGACGAACCCGACCTGTCCCTGCTGCCCGAGCAGCTCCGTCCGCTGATCGCCCGCTGCCTGGCCGCCGCCCCGGAGGACCGGGCCGCTCTGGCGGAGATCGTCGAGTGGTGCCGGCAGGGGCTGGGCGCGGACGCCGACGCGGGCGCGGGCCCGGCCGTCTGGCGGGACGTCATGGGGCCGGAGGTGACGGTCCCCTCCCCGGAGGCCCTCGACGCCACCTGGGTCTCCCCGGCGACCGCCGACCCGACGAGGGTGCACATGCAGCCGCTGGTCGTCACGCAGCCGCAGACGCGGCCGCAGGGGCCACAGGAGAGACGGGCGCGCAGACGCCGTACCGCCCTGATCACGACCGTGGCCGTGACGGCGGGGGCGCTGGTGCTGACCGGCCTGGTCTGGACGGTCACCGACGCGGGGAACCGATTCCGCGACTGGGTGGCGGGCGCACCGTCGACGCCCGGCCCGGGGAAGTCCGGACGCTCGTCCGCACCGGAGTCGTCGGCGGGGGCGCCCTCGGCATCCGGGCCCGCGTCGGGGGCGGAGGCGGGCGGCGGAACTCCGGAAGCGTCCCGTCCCTCCCCGGCCGCGTCCAAGTCACCGCAGGTCGCCACGCAGGCGTCACTGCTGCTGACTGCGAAGACCTCGCTCAGCTTGGAGAGGCCGCTCTGGCGCGACGACCGCAAGGGAGACATCCGCTTCAACTGTGAGAACCCGAGCTGCGAGCTGGAGAGTGACACCAGCGTCTTCGTCCAGATGTTCACCGACGAGGCGGTTTCCCTCGACGAGTGCCGGCTCCTGCTCGGCGCCGCCGACCGCCACCGCTGGACGCTGGCCTCGGTGGCGGCCGACAGTCAGATCTGCGTCAAGCACCCGTCCGGGGACATCGCCCTGCTCGTGGTCCAGACGAAGTCGACCGCGCTGCCGGAGCTCGGCTCCCTCATGGTGGACATGACCGTCTGGAAGAAGGCGGCCTAGAGCCCGAACAGGCCCGGGTCCGACGCCAGCTTCCTGAAGCACTCCCGGGGGTCCGGGACCAGCTTGCGGGCCTCCAGGTCCAGCAGGCCGCCCACCGCCGTGATCTCGGCCGCCACCGTGCCGTCGGTCTTGCGGACCGTCTGCTCGATGCGGAAGGTCTTGCCCTCGCCCCAGGCGAAGGCGCAGGTCACCTCGACCTCGTCGCCCGCGAGCAGCTCGCGTTTGTAGCGGATGGTCGTCTCCAGGGCGACCGGGCCCACACCGCTGCCGATGAGTTCGGACTGGCTGACCCCCGCGGCCCGCAGTAACGACCAGCGGGCGTGTTCCGCGTAGTTCAGGTACACGCTCTGGTTGAGATGACCCTGCACGTCGGTCTCGTAACCGCGGACGGTCACCGGGACGGAAAACGGCTCGCTCATGGGCTTCCCTTCTCACACCGGGCACGCGTGGCGTACGCAACGATCCACCGATCTTGGCATGCTCATCACGCCCGGCGGGGCGAGGCCAGGAGATAGCGGGTCCCGGTGCGCGGCTCGCGGTGCTCGCTCACCTGCCAGCCTGCCCCTTCCAGGGTGACCGCGCAGGTCCGCAGCGCCTCGCCGTCCGGCTCGTACACGGCGACGGCCTCCGGCTGCGGGGTCTCCCGCACCCGGTAGCCCCCGTCGCCCCGCCCGGCCGGGGGGTGTCCGGCCGCCTCCAGGGCGAGTGCGGCGGCCTGCACGAGATGCGTACGCTCCCAGCCGCACGGCCGCTCCACCGCGCCGTCCGGGTTGGTCATCCGGCGCAGCTCCAGCAGCCCCTGCCAGGCGCTGTGCACCTCACGGCGCCGCGCGGGGCCGCTCTCCGGCACCGCCGCCTCCTCGCCCCCGACGCGCGCGGCGAACACACCGGCGGTGGCGGGGGCCTCGGCGGCGGGCCCGGGCACCTGGGTGACGCCCTGTCGTACCCGGTGCCCCTCGGGCGTCAGGAAGTGATCGTGCGGCGGCCGCGGGTGCCGGAAGGCGAGCCCCCGCTTCACCAGCGCGGCGAGCTGTGCCTCCGTACCGCGCAGCCGGCCGGTCACCGGGTCGGCGGCGTCGATGACCCGCCGCTGCGCGGCGGTCGGCGGTCGGGTCACGGCGCGCTCCTCTCCGGCACGGGACAGGGCCCGGGGCACTCGCCCCACCTGCTGGAAGGCTACGACCCGCCACTGACAATCGCGCCTACTGCCGGTACCCGCCGAGGAACCGCCCGATCCGCCCGATCGCCGCCTCCAGGTCGTCGGCGTACGGGAGCGTCAGGATGCGGAAGTGGTCGGGGGTGGGCCAGTTGAAACCGGTGCCCTGGACCACCTGGATCTTCTCCCGCAGCAGGAGGTCCAGGACGAACTTCTCGTCGTCGTGGATCTTGTGCACCTTGGGATCGAGGCGCGGGAACGCGTACAGCGCCCCCTTCGGCTTCACGCACGTCACGCCGGGGATCTCGTTCAGCTTCTCCCACGCCACGTCGCGCTGCTCGCGCAGCCGGCCGCCCGGCACGGTGAGGTCGCGGATGGACTGCCGGCCGCCGAGCGCGGCCTGGATGGCGTACTGGGCGGGCGCGTTGGCGCACAGCCGCATGGAGGCCAGCATGGTGAGGCCCTCCAGGTAGTCCTTCGCGTGCTGCCTCGGACCGGTCACCACCAGCCAGCCGGAGCGGAAGCCCGCCACGCGGTACGTCTTGGACAGGCCGCAGAAGGTGAGCACCACCAGGTCGGGGGCGAGCGCGGCGGCCGAGTGGTGCACGGCGTCGTCGTAGAGGATCTGGTCGTAGATCTCGTCGGCGAACACCATCAGGCCGTGCCGCCGGGCGAGGTCGAGGATGCCCTCGACGATCTCCTTCGGGTAGACGGCGCCGGTGGGGTTGTTGGGGTTGATGATGACCACGGCCTTCGTACGGTCCGTGATCTTCGACGCCATGTCGTCCAGGTCCGGGTACCAGTCGGCCTGCTCGTCGCAGAGGTAGTGGACCGCCTTGCCGCCCGCGAGGGTCGTCACCGCCGTCCAGAGGGGGAAGTCGGGGGCGGGGATGAGGATCTCGTCGCCGTCCTCCAGCAGCGCCTGCACGGCCATCGAGACCAGCTCGGACACGCCGTTGCCGAGGAAGACGTCGTCGACGCCGACCTCCAGGCCCAGCGTCTGGTAGCGCTGGGCGACCGCGCGGCGGGCGGAGAGGATGCCGCGCGAGTCGGTGTAGCCGTGCGCCTGCGGCAGCATCCGGATCATGTCCTGGAGGATCTCGTCCGGCGCCTCGAATCCGAAGAGGGCGGGGTTGCCGGTGTTCAGGCGCAGCACGCTGTGACCGGCCTCCTCCAGCGCGTCGGCGTGCTCTATCACCGGGCCGCGGATCTCGTAACAGACCTCGCTCAGCTTGCTCGACTGCCGGAACTCCATGCGCTGCTTCCCCTCGCCGACTGTGTTGCTTGGTTTTACCAAGTAGCCGCTTGGAAAGTCCAACAACTTGTCTAGACTGCGTCGCATGCCACCTCGCCGCAGCTACGACCAGTACTGTTCCGCCGCCCGCGCCCTCGACGTCGTCGGCGACCGCTGGACCCTCCTGATCGTCCGGGAGCTCCTCGCCGGTCCCCGCCGCTACACCGACCTGCACGCGGACCTGCCCGGCGTCAGCACGGACGTACTCGCCTCGCGGCTGAAGGACATGGAGCGCGACGGCCTCGCGACCCGTCGTCGGCTGCCCCCGCCCGGCGCGGCGTACGTCTACGAACTCACCTCCCGGGGACGGGAGTTGCTGCCCGTGCTCCAGGCGCTGGGGGAGTGGGGCCGGGCGGAGCTCGGGGAGCGGCGGCCGACGGACGCGGTGCGGGCGCACTGGTTCGCCCTGCCCCTGCTGCGCCTGCTGGACGGGGAGGGGCTCGTCGAAGTCCGCCTGGAGGAGGGGCAGTTCCACCTGCGCGCCGGCGCCGAGGAGGGGCCCGTGTACGGCGACGGGCCCGCCCCCGGCGAGCCGGACGCCCGCCTGGTCCTGGACACCGGCACGTGTACGGCGCTCAGCCGGGGGGAGCTGAGCCTGGCCCGGGCCGTGCGGGAGGGCCGGGTCGAGGTGAGCGGCGAGGGCACGCTCGCCAAGGCGCTCCGCGAGGCGTGACCTCGCCGAGGCCCTCCGGCAGGCATGAAGAAGGCCCGCGGGACGCGGGCCTTCTGGTGAGGTGTCAGGCGCTCGGTGGAGGCACCCGTGACGGCCGTCCCGGACCGCGCGTCAGCGCGTACCCGGCGACCCCCGCCAGCGCGGCCAGCACACCGCCCACCCCCGTCCACACCCACCGGTCCGACCACCAGCCGGACGCCCAGCCGTCCTCCGGTTCGAGGCCGGCCAGCACCGCCGCTTTCTCCTGCCGCTCCTCGGACGTCGTCGCGATGCCCGGCACCAGGGGCTCGGACAGCGAGCCGTCCACCGCCGCCGCGCCGCCGATGTCCCTGGACTCCACGCGGACCTCGGTGTCGACCGGGAGGCCCAGGTCGGAGGTGGGGACGCCGGTCGCCGTCAGCCGGATGTAATACGTGCCGGGCAACGGGTCGTTCGCCCACGGCTCCGACCAGGCGCGGACCGTGCGCAGCACACAGGCCAGCTCCACGGAGGGCGCGTCCGCCGCCGCGGTGCGGGTCTGGGCCCCGTACTGGCAGGCCTGGCGGCGCCGCAGGCCGTCGTAGACGTCGATCTGCCAGGTCTGCGCGGCGTGGCTGTCCGGCAGCTTCACCGTCGCCCTGACCGTGGGGCGCTGTCCGGTGTCGGCGGGGAACGACCAGTACAGGTAGTCACCGGTGGAGCCGTTCGCCGTGGCCTGCTGCCCCTGCTCGATCTCCGTCGCCGTACGGAACGAGGTGCCCGCGCGGGTGGGTGCCGCCGACGCGTCCTGCGACGGACTCGGCGAGGCATCGGCCGCGGCCGGCGCGGCCGCCAGTCCGAGGGTCAGCAGCGCGGCGCTCAACGCACGTACCGTTCGCATCAGTTGGTCCTCCAGACCGCGACCCGCCAGCGCGACAGCCAGCCCCAGACGAGACCGGCGAGGAAGCCGGTGAGAATCAGCGCGCCGAGCAGCCACCAGCCGCGGCCGAGGCCGAAGGAGGCCACGTCGCCCGCCTGGCTCGGGCCGTCCACGACGTCGACCGTCAGCTCCAGCGGCAGCCCGGGCGTGGTCTTCACGCCGGAGGCCGCCGAGAAGGAGTGGGTGACCGCCAGGCACACGGTTTCCGCGGCCGGCTTGTCACCGTCGGAGTCGTCACGCTCGGGCTCGGGGTATCTGAGCCCCGTCGAGATCACATCCGTACGGCCGTCGCCCGCCGCCTCGCCGCGCACGATCTCCCGGCCGTGCGTCGTGACCGCCCGCAGCAGCACCCCGTAGGCGGGGTTCACGGCCCGGTCGGCCGCCACGCTCACCGAGGCCCGCAGCTCCTGGCCCGGCAGCACGTCCACCCGGTACCAGCGCTGCTGCCCGAACTCCTCCCGGTCCGTGTACAGCCCGGACCTCAGCGCCGGTGCCTTCGCGCACTCGGCGGCGCCCTCCGCCGGCACCGGCGTCACCACCGGATCGGCAGCCCGGTCCACCAGCTGGTTGACCCGGTCGGTGAGTTCGTCCTGGTGCTCCACCGAGGTGTACGTGCCGCCGGTGGCCTCGGCGATGCAGCTCAGCTGCCTGCTCAGCTTGGCGGTCGGCACCAGGCCCAGCGTGTCGATGGTCAGGCCGATGCCCTTGGCGGCGATCTCGCGGGCCACCTCGCACGGGTCGAGCGGGGCGCAGGTGTCCTCACCGTCGCTGATCAGCACGATGCGCTTGGAGCCGTCGCCGCCGTCCAGGTCGCCGGCCGCCTTCAGCAGGGCCGGGCCGATCGGTGTCCAGCCGGTCGGGCTGAGCGTGGCGACGGCCGTCTTGGCCTCGGTGCGGTCCAGCGGGCCGACCGGGTAGAGCTGCGCGGTGTCCTTGCAGCCGGTCTTCCGGTCGTCGCCCGGGTAGTTCGCGCCGAGGGTGCGGATGCCGAGTTCGACCTCCTCGGGCGTCGCGTCGAGCACCTCGTTGAACGCCTGCTTGGCGGCGGCCATCCGCGACTGTCCGTCGATGTCGCGGGCCCGCATCGAGCCGCTGACGTCGAGGACGAGGTCGACCTGGGGGGCGTCCTGGCCGGTGGGTTCACCGGCGGCCGCTCCGGCCGGGAAGGCGAGCCCGGCCGTGAACGCGGCGAGCAGGGCACAGACGCCCGCCGCCAGCCGTTTTCTTGTGATCATCGGCGGATCTTATTGATCCGGGGTGCCGTGCTCCAAAACGAGGCTCAGGCAAGGGGATTGGGCAGGTCCGCCCATTGGTCGCCGGGCGTCTGCGGCGAGAGCCGCATCAGCGTCAGCGCCTTCGTGGGCAGGGGCTCCGCGCGCAGCGCCACGAGGTCCGGGGTGCGGGGCAGGTCCCGTACGGCCGTCTCCAGGGCCAGCGCGAGCGCCGCCCCGGACCCCGCCGTGCCGGCCAGGGCGCCCGCCACCAGCGAGCCGAACAGCTTGCGCCGCAGCGTGCGTTCGTCGTCCGTGACCATCCGGGCGGGCAGGTCGGGCACCGTGATGCCGTGCCGGGCGAGACGGACCGGGCTGACGCGGATGTCGGCCAGGTCGCGGTAGACCAGCCGCAGCGGATCGCCCGCCGGCGACAGGATCACCAGGAGGTTCTGGCCGTGCGCCTCCAGGGCCACGCCCAGCTCCAGCAGCCGCAGCCCGACGGTGAGGGCGAGGCGCGCGAAACCGGCCAGCCAGGCGGGGGAGCGGGGGAGCCCGGTGGTGGCGAGTGCCGCCACCGGCAGGGACCCGTTCGCCGGCCGTCGCGTAGGTCTCCGGCGGCTCTCGCAGGACGGCCGCGAGGTCGGGGGAGCCGGCCGCCGCCGCGCCCAGGGTGCGCGTCGTGTGCAGCAGGCCGTCGGTGTGCGCCGCCGGCGCCTCGGCGAAGTCCGACAGCACCACGGACGCGGCGACCGAGGGCAGCGAGATGTCCCGCACCGAGGACGTCAGCCGGGCACTGAGCGAGGTCTTGACGTGCGGCCCGCCGGGCAGCGCGAGCGTCCGCAGCGCCATCAGGGGATGCCCGGCCCGCCACTCCTCGCACGTCCGCTTCAGCACATGCGCCGCCTGCCACGGGTGCACCGGCAGCACCACCCGCTCCCCGTCCCGCAGCTCCCGCGGCCACGCCCCCGTCACCAGGCACTCCCGCGCCCGCACCGGCACCAGCCCCAGCTCCACCAGCGGCCGGTGCTCGGGCCCGTAGGAGAGCTGCTCCGCCACCGAGAAACCGGGCCGGGACCGGCAGGTGGGGTGGAACGGATGCCCGTCGACGATCCGCTGCTCCCACTCCCAGTCGCGCTCCGGCCACCCGTCCGTGTCGCACCCCTCCTGCCCCGCTCTCGACAGCGCCAAGGAGGCGACACTGTGCCCGAGTTCGGCGGCGAAGGACGCGGAGTGCGGTACGGCGAGGTCCGTCACCAGCCGGGCCGGATCGTCGTACTCCGCCTCGTCGAGCCGTACGACGGTGACGTACGCGCCGGTCGTGTACGGATCCGGCCGCGGGCCGTGCAGCCGGCGGCCGTCCGCCAGGTACAGGGTCAGCCCGTCCCGGCCCTGCTCACGGCGGGTGACCCAGGGCAGCGGGTCATGGGCGAGACCGCGCCACAGACGGGACAGCACGGCCGCCCGGGCACCGGGCAGCTCGGCCTCGTACCGCGGCAGGAGACCGGGCCGCACGACGGCCAGTTCCTCGGCGACCTCGGCCTCGGCGGTGGGGGAACGGTGCACGGGCGGGCTCCTCGGGTACGAATAGGGCGTCACGGCGGGATGACGACGGCACGCATACTGATCATCTCCGCCCGGACGTCCGGAAATCCTTCAAGGACCGCAGGGAACGAGTGGAACGCGTGGACCTCATGCCCCCGCCCGACGGCGACGACTCCGCCCACGGTGCCTGTGCCCAGGGTGACTCCGCACACGGTGTCTCCGCCCAGGACGACCCGGTCACCGGCGCCCTCGCCGAACGGGCCGACGCGTACGCCGCCGTGCCGCTGCTGAACTGCCTGCTGCGGGAGGTGGCGCGGCCGGTGAGCGAGACGGGCGAGCACCGGGTTTACCACCTGCCCGGCGGGGACCGCCTGCTGCGCGTGCGCGGCCCGCGGCGGCCCACCGAGCCCGAGGTCCGCACGGCCGGCCGCTGGCACCGTATCGGCCACACCGAACTGGTCAAACTCGTCGCCGAGGAACTGCGCCGGCACACCGGCCTGTCCAACCACGAACTGCCCGCCGAGATGATCGACAGCCGGGACGCCGTGGCCGCCCTGCTGGCCGCCCGCGCCCGGGTGTCCCCGCCCGACGACCCCTATCGGCGCTCCGAGCAGTGCCTCCTGACCGGCCACACCCACCACCCGGCCCCCAAGGCGCGCGGCGGCGGCCCCGCCGCCGGCTGGCTGCCCTACGCCCCCGAGGCGTACGCCCGCTTCCCGCTGACCCTGCTCGCGCTGCGCGAGGACACCGTCGCCGAGGAGGGCGACACCTCGGCCCTCGACGCCCTCGGCACCGCCCCGCCCGGCTACCGGCTGCTGCCCGCCCATCCCTGGCAGCTCGACCTGGCCGGCGCCGAGCTCGCCGACGCCTTCGCGGACGGCAGACTCCTCCGGCTCGGCACGACCACCTTCGACACCTGGCCGACCGCCGCGATCCGCACCCTCTACGCGCCCGGGCCCGACCTCTTCCTGAAGTTCAGCCTGGACGTGCGCATCACCAACGACATCCGCCGGCTGTGGCGTCACGACCTGCTCGCCCTGCGCCGCACCGACGCGGCCGTGCGCACCGCCCTCGACACGTGCGAAGGCCCCCCGGCCTGGCTCGGCGACCGCGGGTACCGCACCGCCGACTTCGCCTTCGAGGCCCTGGCCGTCCTCGTCCGGGACGGCTTCGGTGGCCGTCTCCTGCCCGGCGCGACCCCGCTGCTCGCCGCCGGTCTCGTCGAGGGCTTCGACGGCAGCCCGCTCGACGGGGCCGCCGACCCCGGGGCCTGGTGGGCGGCGTACCTGGCGCGGGTGGTGCCGCCGGCCCTGACGGCCTTCGCCCGGCACGGTGTCGTCATCGAGGCGCACCTGCAGAACACGCTGGTCGCCGTGGACGCCGGCGGCATGCCCGTGCAGGCGCTGTACCGGGACGCCGAGGGCGTGAAACTGCTGCCGGACGTCTCGCGCGAAGCCGGCTGGCAGCGGCTCGTGTACTGCCTGGTCGTCAACCACCTCAGCGAGATCGCCGGCGCTCTCGCTGAGCGCCACCCCGGCTTCGACCCCTGGCCGGCGGCCCGCCGCGAACTCGCCCGCCACGACGTCCCGGAGATCCCCGCCCTGCTCACCTCACCCACCCTCCCCGGCAAGACGAACCTGCTGCTCCGCTGGACCGGCGCCGACGGCGCGGACGCCCGCTACCTGCCGCTGCCCAACCCACTGCGCGGCGCCTGAGAGAGGCGTCACCCGTCCGGACCCTCCGGCAGGGCACCGGCGCGGGGCCGCAGTCAGGGTGAGGGTGGCTGTCCGTGCCGTGTCCCCCCCTGCGAGGAGAGGTATGACCGAGACCGACAGGGCCACCGCCCTCGCCGCCGAGCCCTCGGAGCACACCGGCCCGGACCCCGCCAAAGCCGATCTGCGGCGCGTGGGCGTGAACCCGGACCACTGGTATCCGGTCGCCCTGTCCCGGCGGGTGCGCGCCGAACAGGTGCTGGCGGTCACGTTCGCGGGGGAGCGCATCGCCCTGTTCCGGGGAAAGAGCGGCGAGGTGCACGCGCTGGAGGACCGATGCGCCCACCGGCAGGTGCCGCTGAGCATGGGCGTCGTGGAGGGCGAGACGCTCCGCTGCCGCTACCACGCCTGGGCCTATCGCGGCGACGGCCGCATCTCGCAGATCCCGTACCTGGCCAAGGGCGACCGCCGGCCGCCCCGCGGCGTGCGCGGCTACCCCGTGCGCGAGGCGTACGGCCTGGTCTTCGTCTTCCCGGGCGACCCGCGGCGAGCGGCGGCCACACCGCTGCCGCACCTGCCCGCCTTCGGCTCACCCCGGTACCGGACCATGACGTTCTCGCGGACCGTGCGCTGCCACTACTCGTTCATGCACGAGAACCTCCTCGACATGAACCACCAGTTCCTCCACCGGGGCGTGGTCGGCAGGCTCCACCCCGAACTGCTGGGATACGAGGCCGACGAGCGGTCCGTGGAGGCCCGGTACCTGTTCACCCACACCGGGGGAAAACGGAACCGCAGCGCCGGACTGCTGGCCGCCGAGGGCATCGGGGGCGGCACCGCCGACGTCATGACCATCCGCACCGAGTACCCGTACCAGACGCTCGACCTGGTCCCGGAGAACGCCGAACGCCCGGCCTTCCGCCTGTGGGCCGCCTACGTGCCCGAGGACGCCGAGCAGCGCACGTGCCACGCCTTCGGCCTGCTCATGATCGAGAAACCAGGCATCCCCGGCCTCCTCCAGGTCGCCTGGCCGTTCATCAGGCGCTTCACCGAGCGGGTGTTCGCCGAGGACCGCATGGCCGTGGAAGCCGAGCAGCGGGCCTGGGACGAACAGGGCGAGGACCGCAACCACGAGGTCTTCCCGCTGCTCCTCGACGTCCGCGAGGTGCTGCGCGCCAACGGCGTCCCCCTCCGGGCCCGGGCCGCCGCCTGCGGCAGCGCGTCACTGTGCGACGGTGCGCGGCTCCCCGACGGCGTCCGGGGTCAGGAGTGACCTGACGCCGGTGCCGCCGGATCCGCCTCCGGGACGGGCGGGGCCTCGTCGTCCATGTCGCCGCGCAGGGCGGCGATGACGAAGGCCGTCATGGAGGCCAGGCCGAGCAGCGCGAACGGCCCCCAGATCGCGGGAATCGCCCAGAGCGGCCAGTGGTTGGCGTCCTGCGCCCACAGGGTGAAGACGGCCACGGCGGCCAGACAGACGCCGTGCCACCGCACCACGACCGCCGCCTTCGCGTGCCGCCGGTCGCCCCGCGCGAACAGCGGCCACACCCCGCCGACGAGGGCGGGCAGGCCGAACGAGAAACAGATGAGCGCGCCGCCGAGCCGGTCCGCGGGCCAGCCCACGGGCCCGTCGGACGTCTGCTGCCGCCGCCCGTCGGCGTCCCGTACCTCGACGACCTGCCCGTGCCAGATCACGCCGACGACCTTCTCGCCCGGCTCCAGCTCCGACACGACCGGATCGGTCTGCCGAAACGTCACGTCCCAGGGCTTGCCGGAGGGCAGTAGCAGCTCCGCCTCCGGCGAGGCGTTGCGTTTCCCGCGGTTCGTGTCGGCCTGACGGACGGTGAACTCCTGCTCCCACCGGCACCCCGACGCCTTCACCGGGACGGAGGCGCAGGCCGGCGCGGCACGGAACTCCCGCTCCCGGTCCAGCGCCCCGCGGACCTCCAGAGCCATGGCCACTGCGACGACGAGCGTCACGACACCCATCAGCAGCCAGACCACGCTCCCCGGTGCCTGCCGTCTCCCCGACCCCATGCTGCCTCCCCACCCCTCGCAGGATCCCGCCCGCACGGTATCCGAACCCCACACCCGCGATCCGCTCCCACGGCCCCATGAAATGATGATCAGCGGCAAGGCAAGGGCGGAACGACGAGGAAGCCGGTGTGAGTGACGATCCCCTGGACGCGGCGGCGTCCGGTCCGGCACCCTGCCGCATCGTCGTGTGCCGGGACTGCTGTTGCGGCAGTGGCAAGGTGACCGGTGTCGATCACGCGGCCCAGACCGAGCGGCTGCGCGCGGCGGGGCCGGTGCGGATCTCCGCGTGTCTCGACGTCTGCGATCAGGCCAACGTCATCGTCGTCCAGCCGTCCGCCGAGGGCCGGGCCGCCGGGGCCCGCCCGGTGTGGCTCGGGCTGGTCAACGACCCGGCCGCGACCGAGGACGTCGTCTCCTGGGTCCGCGAGGGCGGCCCGGGCGTCGCCCCGCGGCCCGAGATCCTCGACCTGTACGTCTTCAGTCCCCTCGCGCGACGGCGCCCGGACCCCTCATGATTCCGGAGCCGGCCGGCGCGGGACGGGGCGAGGACGGTCACCGCACCCGGCGAGGGCAGGTGCCCCCGAGCACAGGCGCGCTGGTCAGCGCCCAGTAGAGTGCGCCTCTGTTGTCCCCGAGCACCGAGGTACCGCAGTGACCCCCGTACCCCCCGCACCGACCGCCGCCGTGACCGTCGTCGGGCTCGGGGCCGACGGCTGGGCGGGACTGCCCGACGCCTCCCGCACCGCACTGCGCGAGGCCGAGGTCCTCATCGGCGGACCCCGCCAGCTGGATCTGCTGCCCCCGGAGTGCGCCGGGCAGCGCGTCGCCTGGCCCTCGCCGCTGCGCCCCGCCGTTCCCGGGCTGCTCGCCGCGCACGCCGGCCGCCGGATCGCCGTACTGGCCAGCGGGGACCCCATGTTCTACGGCATCGGCCGCGCCCTCGCCGAGGAGACCGGCGCCCTGCGCGTCCTGCCGCACCCCTCCTCCGTCTCCTACGCCGCCGCCCGGCTCGGCTGGCCGCTGGAGGACGCGGAGGTCGTCACGCTCGTCGGCAGGCCCACCGCCCGCCTGGCCGCCGCCCTGCACGACGGCCGGCGGCTCCTCGTCCTCAGCGCGGACGCCACCACCCCCGGCGAGGTCGCAGCCCTGTTGCGCGACCGGGGCTTCGGGCCCAGCCGGATGCGCGTCCTCGAACAGCTCGGCGGCGACCGGGAACGCGTGACCGCCGAGTCCACCGCCGACGACTGGCCCGCGTCACAGCCGCCCGGCGATCCCCTCAACATCGTGGCCGTGGAGTGCCGCCGCGCCCCCGACGCCCTGCGGCTCGGCGCCGTGCCCGGGCTCCCGGACGAGGCGTACGAGCACGACGGGCAGCTCACCAAGCGGCACATCCGCGCCGCCACACTCGGCGTGCTCGCCCCCGCACCCGGCGAACTGCTGTGGGACATCGGCGGCGGCTCCGGCTCGATCGCCGTCGAGTGGATGCGCACCCACC
Source organism: Streptomyces africanus (assembly GCF_030816955.1). Taxonomy (NCBI): domain Bacteria; kingdom Bacillati; phylum Actinomycetota; class Actinomycetes; order Kitasatosporales; family Streptomycetaceae; genus Streptomyces; species Streptomyces africanus. Next base: position 7,231,733 of record NZ_JAUSYP010000001.1, read on the forward strand.
CCTCGTGCCGCGCGGTCACCGTGGAGCGGGACCCGGCGCGCGCCGAACGGATCACCCGCAACGCCGACCGGCTCGGCGTGCCCGGACTGCGGGTCGTCACCGGCGCCGCACCCGCCGTCCTCGCCGAACTCCCGCCCCCCGACGCGGTGTTCGTCGGCGGCGGGCTCACCGCGCCCGGCCTCCTCGACGCCTGCTGGGAGGCGCTGCCCGACGGCGGGCGGCTGGTCGCCAACACCGTGACGCTGGAGTCCGAGGCGCTGCTCGCCGACGCCCACCGGCGCCGCGGCGGCGAACTGGTGCGGCTCGCGGTGGCGCACGCCGTGCCGGTGGGAGGCTTCACCGGGTGGCGGCAGGCGATGCCCGTGACCCAGTGGGCCGTACGGAAAACGCCCGACACCTCTTCAGGAGCAGACAGATGACCGTGTACTTCATCGGTGCCGGCCCCGGCGCCGCCGACCTGATCACGGTGCGCGGCGCCCGCACGCTCGCCGCCTGCCGGGTCTGTCTGTACGCGGGCAGCCTGGTCCCGCGCGAACTGCTCGACGCATGCCCGCCGGACGCCCGGCTGGTGGACACCGCGCAGCTCGACCTGGACCAGATCACCGCCGAGCTGCTGCGCGCCCACGAGGAGGGGCACGACGTGGCCCGGCTGCACTCCGGGGACCCCGCCGTGTTCAGCGCGGTCGCCGAGCAGATGCGGCGGCTGGACGCGGCCGGGGTGCCGTACGAGGTCGTCCCGGGCGTCCCCGCCTTCGCCGCCGCGGCCGCCTCCCTGAAGCGGGAGCTGACCGTGCCGACCGTCGGCCAGACCGTGATCCTCACCCGGGTCGCCAACCGGGCCACCGCCATGCCCGAGGGCGAGGACCTGGCCACCCTCGGCCGCAGCGGCGCGCTGATCGTGCTGCACCTGGCCGCCAAGTACGTGGACCGCGTGGTCGCCGAACTCCTCCCGCACTACGGCGCCGACTGCCCCGCCGCGGTCGTCGCCTACGCCTCCCGCCCGGACGAGCTGATCATCCGCGGCACCCTCGACGAGATCGCGGGAAAGACGAAGGAGGCCGGTGTGCTGCGCACGGCCGTGATCATGGTGGGGCGCACGCTCGGGGCGGAACAGTTCCGGGACAGCCACCTGTACTCGCCGGAACGGGAACGCCACGTGTGCTGACAGCGGTGAGCGGCCCCCGCCGTCAGGCCGGCGCGCTGCGCCCCACCACCGTCCCCGCCCGGTCGATGCAGATCACGTCGACCACGACCGGCGCCCCGCGCAGCACGGCGAGGGCCTCGTCGCGGGCGGTCGTGGCGACCAGGTCGCCGAGCGGCACCCCGGCGGCCAGGCACGACTGGAGCGCGGCGAGCCCGGTGTTGGCGTCCGCCACCTGTGCGGCCAGCGCCTCGTCCGCGCCGCCGCGCCGGGCCAGTTCGGCGAGGAAGCCCTTGTCGACCTGGGACCGGCCCGAGTGCAGGTCGAGATGCCCGGCGGCGAGCTTGGAGAGCTTGGCGAAGCCGCCGCAGATCGTCAGGCGGCCGACGGGGTGGCGGCGGATGTACTTCAGCACGGCGCCCGCGAAGTCGCCCATGTCGAGCAGGGCGTCCTCGGGCAGCCCGTACTCGGCCACGACCGTCTTCTCCGACGTCGACCCGGTGCAGCCGGCGACATGCGTACGCCCCGCCGCCCGCGCGACGTCCACGCCCCGCCGGATGGAGTCGATCCACGCCGAGCAGGAGTACGGGACGACGATGCCGGTCGTGCCGAGGATGGACAGGCCGCCCAGGATGCCGAGCCGGGGGTTCCAGGTCGAGCGGGCGATCTCCTCGCCGTGGTCGACGGAGACGGTGATCTCGACGTCGCCCGGGGCGCCGTGCCGGGCGGCGACCTCGGCGACGTGCTCGCGCATCAGTGTGCGCGGGACCGGGTTGACGGCCGGTTCGCCGACGGGCAGGGGCAGCCCGGGGCGGGTGACCGTGCCGACGCCCGGGCCCGCCCGGAACACCACCCCGGACCCGGCGGGCAGCCGCCGTACCGTGGCCCGGACCAGCGCGCCGTGCGTGACGTCCGGGTCGTCGCCGGCGTCCTTCACGACCCCCGCCGTCGCGTGCCCGTGGCCCAGTTCCTCGACGGCCAGCGCGAATGACGGTGTCTGCCCTTTCGGCAGGGTGATGGTCACGGGGTCGGGAAACTCGCCGGTCAGCAGGGCGGTGTACGCCGCCGTCGTGGCCGCCGTCGCACAGGCGCCGGTGGTCCAGCCGGGCCGCAGGCCGGTGTGCTCCAGCTGGGCCCTGCGGCCGCCCTTCACTTCACTGCTCATGAACGGACCTGGACTTCCATGCGTGTACTGATACTCGGGGGCACCACGGAGGCCCGCCGTCTTGCCGAACTGCTCCACGCCACGCCCGGCCTGGCCCTGACCAGCTCCCTCGCCGGGCGGGTGGCCGACCCCCGCCTGCCTCCGGGCGAGGTCCGGATCGGGGGCTTCGGCGGGGTCGAGGGGCTCACCGCGTGGCTGCGCGAGCACCGGGTGGACGTGCTCATCGACGCCACCCACCCTTTCGCCGGGACGATCAGTTTCCACGCGGCGCGGGCCGCCGCCACCGCCCATGTTCCCCTGCTCGCCCTGCGGCGCCCCGGCTGGGTCCCCGTCGCGGGTGACGACTGGCACGACGCCGGCTCCCTGGAGGAGGCCGCGCGGCTGCTGCCCGCACTGGGCAGGCGCGTGTTCCTCACGACCGGGCGCATGGGCCTGGCCGCGTTCGCCGGTCTGGACGACCTGTGGTTCCTGGTCCGCTCCGTCGACGCGCCCGAGGCCCCGCACCCGGCCCGCATGGAGGTGCTGCTCGACCGCGGCCCGTTCACCCTGGACGGCGAACGCGACCTGCTGCGCCGGCACCGTATCGACGTCGTGGTGACCAAGGACAGCGGGGGAGCGGCCACCGCCCCGAAACTGACGGCGGCCCGGGAGGCCGGACTGCCGGTCCTCGTGATCCGCCGCCCCCCGGTCCCCGAGGACGTCCCGGTCGTGCCCGGCCCGGAGGAGGCGGCCCGGTGGGTCGGGGAGCGGTTGCACGGGCGAGGGTTTCCGCAGACCGGCTGAGAACCCGGCCCGGCCAGGAGGTGGCAGGCCCGGCCGGTCCGTGGCCGGGCCCGTTCTCCGAGGCGGGGGTGAGCCCGGCGTCGCTCTCTCTCACGCCTCCGGATAGCGGCGCGGCGTCCACACGATCTCCTCGCCGTTCCCGCGCCGGACGGCCCGGGTCTGGGAGGAGCCGACCAGCAGGATCGTGCGCATGTCGACCTCGGCGGGGTCCAGATCGGCCAGTCGTACGATCCGGACGTGTTCGCCGGTGCCGCCCACGTCCCGTGCCACCACGACCGGGGTGTCCGGCGCCCGGTGCTCCAGCAGCAGCTCGCGGGCCTTGCCCACCTGCCAGGTGCGGCTGCGCGAACCGGGGTTGTACAGGGCCAGCACCAGGTCCGCGGAGGCCGCCGCGTGCAGCCGCTCGGCGATGACCTCCCAGGGCTTGAGCCGGTCGGAGAGGGAGATGGCGGCGTAGTCGTGGCCGAGCGGGGCGCCCGCCCGGGCCGCTGCCGCGTTGGCGGCGGTCACGCCCGGCAGCACCCGCACCGGGACGTCCGCGTACTCCTGCTGGGACGCGACCTCCAGGACGGCCGTCGCCATGGCGAACACCCCCGGGTCGCCGCCGGAGACGACCGCGACCCGCCGCCCGTGCCGGGCCAGATCGAGGGCGAACTCGGCGCGCTCCGACTCGACCCGGTTGTCCGAGCCGTGCCGGACCTGCCCGGGGCGCCGCGGCACCCGGTCGAGATAGGTCGTGTAGCCGACCAGGTCGTCGGCGGCGGCCAGCGCACCGCGGGTCTCGGGCGTCAGCCACAGCGGACCGGCAGGCCCGGTCCCGACCACGACGACCTCGCCCCGCTCCCGGGCCCCGGGCCGCTCGGTGTCCACCTGACTCGGCAGCACGGCCACCGAGAAGTACGGCACCGACTCCGCGTCCACGTCGGCCAGTTCGGCCAGCCGCTCCCCGTCCATCGTGGCCCGCTCCACATAGCGGGCGTCGCCCAGCCGCCCCGAACCCTCCAGCGCACCGCGCACCTTGGTGAAGGTCCGCCCCAGCTTCATCACCACGGCCGCGTCGGTCGAGGCCAGTCGCGCGGTCAGCTCCTCCTCGGGCAGGGTGCCCGGCAGGATCGTCAGCACCTCCTCGCCCTCGGCGAGCGGGGTGCCCAGCCGGGCGGCAGCGGCGGACACGGACGTGACGCCGGGGATCACCTCGGTGTCGTAGCGGTCGGCGAGCCGCTTGTGCATGTGCATGTAGGAGCCGTAGAAGAGCGGATCGCCCTCGGCGAGGACCGCGACCGTCCGCCCCGCGTCCAGGTGCGCGGCGAGCCGGGCCGCCGCCTCGGCGTAGAACTCCTCGATCGCGCCCTGGTAACCGCCGGGATGGTCCGTGGTCTCGGTGGTGACCGGGTAGACCAGCCGCTCCTCGATGTGGTCGGCTCGGATGTGCTTCGCCGCGATCGAGCGGGCGATGGAACGGCCGTGCCGGGCACTGTGGTACGCGATCACGTCCGCCTCGGCGATGACCTCCACGGCCCGCAGGGTCATCAGGGACGGGTCACCGGGGCCGAGCCCGACCCCGTACAGCTTGCCCGTTGTGGACTGCTCGCCGCTCACTCTTCCTCACTCGCGATCGCGTTGAGCGCGGCGGCGGCCATGGCGCTGCCCCCGCGACGGCCGCGCACGACCAGGTGCTCAAGACCGGACGGATGCGCGGCCAGGGCGTCCTTGGACTCGGCGGCCCCGACGAAGCCGACCGGCACACCGATCACGGCGGCGGGCCGGGGCGCCCCCTCCTCGATCATCTCCAGCAGCCGGAACAACGCGGTGGGCGCGTTGCCGACGGCGACCACCGAACCCTCCAGCCTCTCCCGCCACAGCTCCAGCGCGGCGGCGCTGCGCGTGGTGCCCAGCTTCGCGGCCAGCTCCGGCACGGACGGGTCGGAGAGCGTGCAGAGCACGTCGTTGCCGGCGGGCAGCCGCTTGCGCGTCACCCCGCTGGCCACCATCTGCACGTCGGTGAAGATGGGCGCGCCGGCGCGCAGGGCCGCACGGGCCCGGGCGACCACGGCAGGCGTGTAGGCCAGGTCCCGTACGAGGTCGACCATCCCGCAGGCGTGGATCATCCGGACCGCGACCTGGCTGACGTCGGCGGGCAGGGCCGCGAGGTCCGCTTCCGCGCGGATGGTGGCGAAGGACTGGCGGTAGATGGCCGCGCCGTCCTTCTCGTAGTCGTACGTGGTCACGGTGGTCTTCTCGCTGCTCTCGGTCGTCGTAGGGGTCATGAGGTGATCTCCGCCAGGGCGGCGGCGAGTCGGGCGGGGTCGTTCATCGTGGTGGTCCGGGGTTCCCGGCCGGGTCCGGCGGTGGAGAGGCGGTAGCCGCCCTCCGCAGCGGCGACCACGTCGACGCGGTCGCCCCGGGGATGTCCGCAGCGGCGTTCGCAGCCGGACCAGTACAGGGGCAGGCTGCCGTGCGGGCCGCTCGCGTCGAGGGCCCCGGCCGCGTCGGTCCGCACGTCGGCCCGCGACTTGGCGCATCCGGGCCTGCCGATGCAGGCGCCGACGCGCAGCCAGGGGGAGCGGGGGTCGGTGACGAGGCCGGTTTCGGCGAGGCGGGCGAGGGACTCTTCCGCGTGGCCGCCCTGTGTGGGAAGAACCACACCGCGCCACGGGGTCAGACGCAGCTCGCCGGCGGCGACGCGCGTCAGCTCCCGCCATTGCCGCGCCGAGAGCCGCCCCAGGGGCACATGCACGGAGATGCCGTCACCGACCACTCCCGGGAGCGGGCCGTCCGCGCGGCCGGTCTCCCGGCTCCGCCGCTCGTGGCGGATGCCCCCGGCGGTCAGCCGCCGACCGACCGCATCGAGCAACTCGCCGTGAGAGAGGGCGAGTTCATCCACGCGCCAGACCTGTGCCCCGCTCGCCCGGGCCGCCTCCAAAAAAGTCTCCGCGGCCAAAAGCGCGGCCCGGGCCGCCTCCTCGACGGAGACACGCAGCGCCTCTCCGGCCGCTCCGAGGGCGAGGTGCGCACCGCCGTCCGCCGTCGCCCGTACCGTCACATCGGCATCGAGGCCGGCCACGTCCCCGCGCCCGTCGTCGAGCGCGAACAGGAAACGCCCCGACAGGGCCCGCGCCGCCCCGCTCGCACACAGCGCCGCGTCGAGGGCCGTCAGCCAGGGCCGTACGTCCAGCACGCCCCGCCCGTCGAGACCGGACAGCGGCGAGGCCACGATGTTGCGCACCCGCTCATGGCCGCGCGAGGGCAGCAGCCCGGCGGCGTCCAGCAGCCCGGCCAACTCCCCGCCGCAGCCGTCGTCCAGACCCCGCAGCTGCACGTTGCCGCGCGAGGTCAGATGCAGATCCCCGTCGCCCAGCCGCTCCGCCGCGTCGGCGAGCGCCTCCGCCTGCCGCACGGTCAGAACCCCGCCGGGCACCCGGACACGGGCCAGCGCGCCGTCGTCCGCCGCGTGCAGCCGCAGCGTCCCCGGGCAGGCGTCACCGCGGTCCCGGGAGACCGCTGTGGCCTGGGGCGATGATCGGAGGGCAGGCGTGGGCATGGCGGCGAGCATACCTACCATCACACCCGGTGTACGCCCCGCCCTTTTCCCCTGCCCCTTACTATGCTCCTCGGTGGATCATCCGGTCCGCCGACGCCACGACGGCGACAGGGGAGGAAGCCCGGTGCGAGTCCGGCGCGGTCCCGCCACTGTGAGCCCGGCCCGTACGGGCCGGGCGAGCCAGGAACTCCCGCCGTCCCACCACCCGCCCGGGGCGCGGACACCCCGAGGAAGGCCAGCCGCCGCATGCTGCACTCAGCCGGGGAACGCCCCCCGCACCCCCGCATCCTGCTCCTGTCGACCTCCGACACCGACCTGCTCAGCGCCCGCGCGGCCGGCGGCCCGGTCCCGTACCGCTTCGCCAACCCCTCCCGCCTCGCCCTCGACGACCTCCCCGCCCTCCTCGACGGCGTCGGACTGGTCGTCGTACGCCTCCTCGGCGGCATCCGGGCCTGGCAGGACGGCCTCGACCTGCTCCTCGCCGACGGCCGTCCCGTCGTCGTCCTGACCGGTGAACAGGCCCCCGACGCCCAGCTGATGGCGTCCTCCACCGTCCCCGTCGGCATCGCCGCCGAGGCCCACGCCTACCTCGCGCACGGCGGCCCGGCCAACCTGGAGCAGCTCGCCCGCTTCCTCTCCGACACGGTCCTGCTCACCGGCCACGGCTTCGAGGCACCGGCGGCGGCCCCCACCTGGGGCCCGCTGCCCCGGGAGGGCCGGGAGACCGACGGCCCGACCGTCGCCGTGCTGTACTACCGGGCCCACCACATGAGCGGCAACACCGCCTTCGTCGGCGCCCTGTGCGAGGCGATCGAGGACGCGGGCGGCCGGCCCCTGCCCCTGTACGTCGCCTCCCTGCGCGCCCCCGAGCCCGAGCTGATCGAGGAACTGCGCGCCGCCGACGCCATCGTCACCACCGTCCTCGCCGCCGGCGGCACCCGGCCCGCCGAGGCCTCGGCCGGCGGCGACGACGAGTCCTGGGACGCGGGCGCGCTCACCGCCCTCGACGTACCGATCCTCCAGGCCCTGTGCCTCACCGGCTCACGGACCGACTGGGAGGACAACGACGAGGGCGTCTCCCCGCTCGACGCGGCCAGCCAGATCGCCGTCCCCGAGTTCGACGGCCGCCTCATCACCGTCCCGTTCTCCTTCAAGGAGATCGACGCCGACGGCCTCCCGGCCTACGTCGCCGACCCCGAGCGCGCGGCCCGGGTCGCCGGAATCGCCGTACGCCACGCCCGGCTCCGCCACATCCGGCCCGCCGACAAGCGCCTCGCGCTGGTCCTCTCCGCCTACCCGACCAAGCACTCCCGCATCGGCAACGCGGTCGGCCTGGACACGCCCGCCAGCGCGGTCGCCCTGCTGCGCCGCCTCCGCGACGAGGGCTACGACTTCGGCACGGACGCGGAGGTGCCGGGCCTGGCCTCCGGTGACGGGGACGAGCTGATCCGCGCGCTGATCGAGGCGGGCGGGCACGACCAGGACTGGCTCACCGAGGAGCAACTGGCCCGCAACCCGGTGCGGATCCCGGCGGCCGACTACCGCCGCTGGTTCGCCACGCTCCCCCGGGAACTGCGCACGGCCGTCGAGGAGCACTGGGGCCCGGCCCCCGGCGAGATGTTCGTCGACCGCAGCCGCAACCCCGAGGGCGACATCGTCCTCGCGGCCCTGCGCTTCGGCAACCTGCTGATCCTCATCCAGCCCCCGCGCGGCTTCGGCGAGAACCCGATCGCGATCTACCACGACCCGGACCTGCCGCCCTCCCACCACTACCTGGCCGCCTACCGCTGGATCGCCGCCCGGACCGAGGACGGTGGCTTCGGCGCCGACGCGATGATCCACCTCGGCAAGCACGGCAACCTGGAGTGGCTGCCCGGCAAGAACGCCGGCCTGTCCGCCGCCTGCGGCCCCGACGCCGCCCTCGGCGACCTGCCCCTGATCTACCCGTTCCTGGTCAACGACCCCGGCGAGGGCACCCAGGCCAAGCGCCGCGTGCACGCCACCCTCGTCGACCACCTCGTCCCGCCCATGGCCCGCGCCGACTCCTACGGCGACATCGCGCGCCTGGAGCAACTCCTCGACGAGTACGCCCAGATCTCCTCCATGGACCCTGCCAAGCTGCCGGCGATCCGCGCCCAGATCTGGACGCTCATCCAGGCCGCCCGGCTCGACCACGACCTCGGCCTGGAGGACCGCCCCGACGACGACGGTTTCGACGACTTCCTCCTGCACGTCGACGGCTGGCTCTGCGAGGTCAAGGACGCCCAGATCCGCGACGGACTGCATGTCCTCGGCAACCCGCCGCAGGGCGCCGACCGCGTCAACCTCGTCCTCGCCATCCTGCGCGCCCGCCAGATCTGGGGCGGCGCCACGGCCCTGCCCGGCCTGCGCGAGGCCCTCGGCCTGGACGAGTCCGCCGCGACCCGCACCACCGCCGACGCGGCCGAGGAGCGGGCCCGCGCCCTGGTCCAGGCGATGGACGACGCGGACTGGGACCCGGCCGCGATCCCCGCCGAACACGGTGAACAGGTCGCCGCCGTCCTGGAGTTCGCGGCCCGCGAGGTCGTGCCGCGGCTCGCCGCGACCACCGCCGAGGTCGACCACACCGTCCACGCGCTGGCGGGCGGCTTCGTCCCCGCGGGCCCCTCGGGTTCCCCCCTGCGCGGCCTCGTCAACGTCCTCCCGACGGGCCGCAACTTCTACTCGGTCGACCCCAAGGCCGTCCCCTCCCGCCTCGCCTGGGAGACCGGCCAGGCCCTCGCCGACTCCCTCCTGGAGCGCTACCGCACCGACAACGGCGACTGGCCCACCTCCGTCGGACTCTCCCTGTGGGGCACGAGCGCGATGCGCACGGCGGGCGACGACGTGGCGGAAGCACTCGCCCTGCTCGGCATCCGCCCCGTCTGGGACGACGCCTCCCGCCGGGTCACGGGCCTGGAGCCCGTCCCGTACGAGGAGCTGGGCCGCCCCCGCATCGACGTCACCTTGCGCATCTCCGGCTTCTTCCGGGACGCCTTCCCGCACACCATCGGCCTGCTGGACGACGCCGTACGCCTGGCCGCCTCGCTGGACGAGCCGGCCGAGGCCAACCACGTACGGGCCCACGTCCAGGCGGACCTCGCCTCCCACGGCGACGAACGCCGCGCCACCACCCGCATCTTCGGCTCCCGCCCCGGCACGTACGGCGCCGGCCTGCTCCAGCTCATCGACTCCCGCGACTGGCGCACCGACGCCGACCTCGCCGAGGTCTACACGGTCTGGGGCGGCTACGCCTACGGCCGCGAACTCGACGGCCGCCCGGCGCGGGACGAGATGGAGACGGCGTACAAGCGGATCGCGGTCGCGGCGAAGAACACCGACACCCGCGAGCACGACATCGCCGACTCCGACGACTACTTCCAGTACCACGGCGGCATGGTGGCGACCGTCCGGGCGCTGCGCGGCACCGCCCCCGAGGCATACATCGGCGACTCCACCCGCCCCGAGACGGTCCGCACCCGCACCCTCGTCGAGGAGACCTCCCGGGTCTTCCGCGCCCGGGTCGTCAACCCCAAGTGGATCGAGGCCATGCGCCGCCACGGCTACAAGGGCGCCTTCGAACTGGCCGCCACCGTGGACTACCTCTTCGGCTACGACGCCACCACCGGCGTCGTAGCCGACTGGATGTACGACAAGCTCACCGAGACCTACGTCCTGGACCCGGCCAACCGCGAGTTCCTCCAGCAGGCCAACCCCTGGGCCCTGCACGGCATCGCCGAACGCCTGCTGGAGGCCGAGAGCCGCGGGATGTGGGAGAAGCCCGACCCGGCCGTGCTGGAGGGCCTGCGGCAGGTGTACCTGGAGACGGAGGGCGACCTGGAGGGCGACGGGTGACCGGGCCCCGGCTCACGTGTCGTCGGAGGTGGTGGGGCGGGTACGGCCTGGCTCCGGGAGCTCGCCCTCCTGCGCCCGGATGTGGAGCACGTCGCCGATGAGCAGGTCGTACACGAGCACCCCGATCACGCCGCCGACGAGCGGTCCGACGATCGGGATCCACCAGTAGGCGCTGAACGCCCCCGACAAGCTGCCGGAGAACGCCAGATCCTTCCAGCCCGCGAACCAGGTGAACAGGCGTGGGCCGAAGTCGCGGGCCGGGTTGATCGCGTAGCCCGCGTTCGCCCCGTAGGACATGCCGATGGCCGCCACGACGAACCCGATCACGAGGGGGCCGAGGTTCGCCTTCACGGCCGTGTTCCGCAGGTCGATGATCGCCACCACCAGCATGACGAGGAAGGCCGTGCCGACGACCTGGTCGATCAGCGGACCCCAGATACCGCCGTGGAAGTACGGCGCTGGGAAGGTGGCGAAGATCGAGAACGAGGCGAGGGTGTGCCCGCCCGTCTTCGGCCCTTTCATGGCGTCGTCGAAGGTGTTGATGGCGTCGTGGTACACGCCGTAGACCAGTGCCGCGCCGGCCAGGGCGCCGAGCACCTGTGACACCCAGTAGGGGACGACCTTGACCCACGGGAACTTGCGGCGCACGGCGAAGGCCAGGGTCACCGCCGGATTGATGTGCGCACCGCTGACCCCGCCGGCCACATAGATACCGAGGATCACGGCCATGGCCCATCCCCAGGTGATCAGCAGCCAGTCCCCGGCACTGAGGAAGAACGTGGTGGGGCCTTCTGTGCGCCCCGAGCCGGGCAGCGCCGCGACCGTCATCGCGACCACGCCGCAACCGAAGGAGATGAGGACGAACGTCCCCAGGAACTCCGCAAGGCATTCGCCCCACAAGCCTGCACGGCGCCTGAGCCGTGAGGGCTTCAGAAGGGGCTGGATCTCGACGGCCATGATGATCCTCCCAGACACTAGCCGCGCTTGAACGCGGCTGTCCGTGCCGTTGTGGCCTGCTTTCGCTTCATGCCGTGTCGCCAAGGTAAATCCGTGCAGCGACCGCCGCGAGTCGACGCGGGCAGGCCCGTGGGCAGGGGCCGGTGCGGCCGCTCCCGCACAGCTGTGCTGACTGAGAGTGAGTGCGCCGACGCGAGAGGTGACGCCCCGGAGGTTGCCGCGCAGTTGTCACTGCGGTCGTGGTGGCTCCCCGGCCTCGACGGTCGGATCCCTCGGGTGACGGCCGAATCCGGCACCCGGATCCACCGTTAGGCCACTCGGGTGGCGGCGTCGCGGGCCGCACATCGGCCACAACCCCTTACAGGGAATTCTTCGGGGGACAGGGATTTTCTTCGGGCTTGGCCAGCGTCCTCGGAGGGCTCATGTCGCAGCTGGAACAGGGGCGGCGTCACGGGACGCCGGACGACTCCGCCAACCCGCGCGTCATCACGGGCAGCAGGATCAGGAACTACCTGACCACGACCGATCACAAGACGATCGGCAACATGTATCTGGTCACCGCCTTCGCGTTCTTCCTCCTGGCCGGCGTCCTCGCCATGCTGATGCGGGCGGAACTGGCGCGCCCCGGACTGCAGTTCGTCAGCGAGGAGCAGTACAACCAGCTGTTCACCATTCACGGCACGATCATGATGCTGCTCTTCGCGACCCCCACCTTCGCGGGGTTCGCCAATGCGATCATGCCGTTGCAGATCGGCGCACCGGACGTGGCCTTTCCCCGCCTCAACGCGCTGACGTACTGGCTGTTCCTCTTCGGCGGGCTGATCGTCGTCTCCGGACTGGCCGTTCCGGGCGGCGCGGCTTCCTTCGGCTGGTTCGCCTACGCCCCGCTGAACAGCGCCGTCCACACCCCCGGGGCCGGTGGGGACCTGTGGACGATGGGGCTGGTCGTGGCCGGGCTCAGCACCACCCTGGGATCGGTGAACTTCATCGCCACCATCATCACCCTGCGGGCCCCGGGCATGACGATGTTCCGGATGCCGATCTTCACCTGGAACATCCTCTTCACCTCCCTTCTCGCCCTGTTGGCCTTCCCCGTTCTCACGGCGGCTCTGCTGGCCCTGGAGGCGGACCGCAAGTTCGGTGCGCACATCTACGACCCGGCGGCCGGCGGCGCGATCCTGTGGCAGCACCTGTTCTGGTTCTTCGGCCACCCCGAGGTCTACATCGTCGCCCTGCCGTTCTTCGGCGTCATCAGCGAAATCGTCCCGGTCTTCAGCCGGAAGCCGGTCTTCGGCTACGTCGGCATGGTCGGCGCGACGATCGCCATCACCATGCTGTCGGCCACGGTCTGGGCCCACCACATGTTCGCCACGGGCGCGGTCCTGCTGCCGTTCTTCTCCCTGATGTCGTTCCTCATCGCGGTGCCGACCGGAGTCAAGTTCTTCAACTGGATCGGCACCATGGTGAAGGGAAGCCTGTCGTTCGAGACGCCGATGCTGTGGTCCATGGGCTTCCTCGTCACCTTCCTCCTCGGCGGTCTCAGCGGTGTCCTGATCGCGTCGCCGCCACTGGACGTCCACCTCACGGACTCGTATTTCATCGTCGCTCACCTGCACTATGTGCTGTTCGGCACGATCGTCTTCGCCATGTTCGGCGGCTTCTCCTTCTGGTGGCCGAAGATGACCGGGAAAATGCTCGACGAACGCCTCGGCAAGATTCATTTCTGGACCCTGTTCGTCGGCTTCCAGACCACGTTCCTCGTCCAGCACTGGCTCGGCGAGATGGGCATGCCCCGCCGCTACGCCGACTATCTGCCGGCCGACGGCTTCACCGCCCTCAACACCATCTCGTCGATCGGGGCGTTTCTCCTCGGCCTGTCCACGCTGCCTTTCCTCTACAACGTCTTCAAGAGCGGCAGATACGGGGAGAAGGTGGAGGTCGACGACCCGTGGGGTTACGGGCGCTCACTGGAGTGGGCGACGTCCTGCCCTCCGCCCCGGCACAACTTCGACGCGCTGCCCCGGATCCGCTCCGACTCTCCCGCGTTCGACCTGCACCATCCGGACGTGCGGATGATCCGCCCGGGTGAAAGCGGCCGGGTCACACCCACACCGGACACCCTCAAAGGGCAGAGCGAATGAAGTCCGAGGCGTATCTCTTCGCGGGCGTCGCCGCGTTCTTCCTCGTCACCGACGCCGCCTACATCTGGTTCGCCCGCGAACCGGCGGGGATCGCGGCACTGACCGTCTCCTTCGGCATGGCCGCGGTCATCGCGTTCTTCTGCACGGTGAACTACCGGCGCAAGGGGGAACGTCCCGAGGACCGCCCGGACTCCGAGATCCGCGAGCGCTCCGGCCCGCTGGACTTCTTCCCGCCGCACAGCGGTTACCCCCCCGGTGACCGGCTTCGGAGTCGCCCTGCTGGCCGTCGGCGTCGTCTACGGACTGTGGCTGTTCCTCATCGGGTTCGGTGTCACGATGGCAGGAGTACTCGGCATGGTCTTCCAGTTCGCCGGGCGTGACGACTGACGGACGCGGCGGCGACGCCGGCCTCGTCGGCGCCTATTCCTCTTCGCGCCCCGCGATCGGATCCAGGGTCCTGCCCGCGATCTCCCGGTGTTCCTCCGTGGTGGCGGGCATGTCCACCCGGTCGCGGTAGTACCAGCCGCTCAGCCTGGCCCGGAGCCGGTGCCGGCGTGGTGCTCGCTCGCCGGGATGCGGCAACGGACGCGGTATGTCCCGCACCAGGAGGCGGTAGCGCCGCGTCGCGTCGATGGGCCGGTGGCTGTCGCTGATCCCTCCGCTGACGTTCTGGCTGACCCTGCCGGTCTCCTCTCCCTCCTCCAGCAACCGGCGGTCGTGGGCCTGAAGGGCGAGACAGACGCGCTTGGTGACCAGGAAGGCGAGGACCGGACCGACGACCACGGCCACCCGGAAGATCCAGGTGAGAGCCTCCACGGACATCCGGAATCCGGCGGCGATCACGTCGTTTCCCGCAGCCGTCAGCAAAACCGCGTAGAAGAAGAGGGCGGCGACTCCCAGACCCGTCCGGGTGGGCCGGTCGCGGGGCCGGTCGCACAGATGGTGCTCCCTCGGATCCCCCGTCACCCACTTCTCGACGTAGGGGTACAGGTACAGGACCAGGAACAGCAGGGCGGGAAGCACCACGGCCGGGAGGAGGACATTCCACATGACGGTGTGTCCTGCCACCGTGTTCTCCCACCGTGGCATGAGCCGCAGGGCGCCTTCGAGGAAGCCCACGTACCAGTCCGGCTGCGATCCGGTCGACGACTGGTCGGCCCGGTACGGACCGTACGCCCAGACCGGATTGATCTGGGCCAGGCCGCTGAGCGCGGTGATGACTCCGAAGACCATCAGGAACAGGCCGGAGGACTTGGCGGTGAAGTGCGGGAACATCGGTTGCCCGACGACGTTGCGGTCGGTCTTTCCGGGCGCGGACCACTGCGTGTGCTTCAGGTGGACGACGAGCAGGATGTGAGCGCTGATCAGGGCGATGAGCAGCCCCGGGACGAACAGCACGTGCACGACGTACAACCGGGGAATCAGCACGTGCCCGGGGAACGGTCCGCCCCAGATGAAGGAACTCAGGTACGTGCTGGCCAAGGGAAGGGACAGCACGATGGTGTTCGCGGTCCGCAGCCCAATGCCGGACAGCAGATCGTCGGGGAGCGAATAGCCGCCGAACCCTTCCAGGAGTGCGAGCAGGAAGAGCGTGACCCCCACCATCCAGTTCAGTTCGCGCGGCCGGCGGAACGCGCCCGTGAAGAAGACCCGCAACAGATGGACGCCGATGGCGGCGACGAAGACCAGCGCGGCCCAGTGGTGCATCTGCCGGATCAGCAGGCCGCCTCGCACCTCGAAGCTGATGTGGAGCGTCGACTCGTACGCCTTCGTGACCTGCAGGCCCTGCAAGGGCACATGGGATCCCCGGTAGGTGACCTCGCTCATGCTGGGATCGAAGAACAGCGTCAGATAAGTGCCGGTCAGCACCAGCACGATGAAGCTGTACAGCGCGATCTCGCCCAGCAGGAACGACCAGTGGTCCGGGAACGCCTTGCGCAGCAGCTGCCGCCCCGCCTCGGACACCGGTGCGCGACCGTCCACACCGACGTATCCGGTCACCGCCGCCTGTCGAGTCCTGGCCTCCAGCCTCGCCCTCCGTTTCCGGAACAGCAGCATGCACACGCTCCCTCGGTACCCGCGCCTTGAGCGACTATGAGCGGCCCCTCGCGCACATACCCGGCATTACGCAGAACAGGGGCCCGGCTTCGGCAGGGCCTGACTAAGGGGTCCTAAGCGCGCCGCAGCGACCGCAGGGCGGCCCGGCCGGCCGCCGTCGCGGCGGTCGCCGCGAGGGCGGTGGCGCCGGCGGTGGTCGTCCACCGGGCCGCTCGGGAGGGCCGGTCGGGGCGCACGGCGAGGCGTTCCGGGCGCTCGGACGGGAGGGTGCCCTCCAGCCCGAGGGCCAGGACTTCGGCCAGGTGCAGGGCACGCCGTCCGGTGTCACCCTGTTCGATCTGGGTGCGGCAACTGAAGCCGTCGGCGAGCAGCAGGCTGCCGGGGGCCGCCTCGCGGACGGCCGGCAGGACGCCCTGTTCCGCGACGGCCAGGGAGACCTCGTGGTGGCCGCGCTCGAAACCGAAATTGCCGGCGAGGCCGCAGCAGCCCTCGTCGAGGACGTCGGCCTCGAGATGGGCGCGGCGCATGAGTTCCCGGTCGGCGTCGAACTTCATGATCGCGTGCTGGTGGCAGTGGGTCTGCACCGTCGCCGGCCGGGCCAGCCGAGGGGGTTGCCAGCCGTCGGGCGCGTGCTGGACGAGCTGCTCGGCGAAGGTGCGGACCTGCCGGGCCAGCCGCTGCACGTCCTGGTCACCGGGCATCAGCTCGGGGGCGTCGGCGCGGAAGACGGCGGTGCAGGACGGTTCGAGGCCGATGACCGGGGTGCCCGCCTCCAGATGCGGCCGCAGCGTGTCGAGGGTGCGGCGCAGGACCTTCTGCGCGCGGGGCAGTTGGCCGGTGGAGATCCAGGTCAGGCCGCAGCACACCGGCTCGGCGGGCACGGCGACGCGGAAACCGGCGTCCTCCAGCATGCGTACGGCCGAGATGGCGACGGAGGGGTGGAAGTAGGTGCTGAAGGTGTCGGGCCACAGCAGCACGGTCCGCGGATCGGCCGGGTCGGGCTCCTCGGTGTCGCGCCGCCGCCACCACTGGAGGAAGGACTGCCGGGCGAACACGGGTGCCTCACGGGCCTCGTCCACGCCGGCCAGCCCCTTGCCCGCCCGGGCCAGACCGGGCGCGTGCAGGGCACTGTTGACCAGTCCGGGGGCGATCCGGGACAGGCGCGCCCACACGGGCAGCCAGCCCATGGAGTAGTGGGCCGCGGGGCGCATCCGCCCCTCGTAGTGATGCGCGAGGAACTCCGCCTTGAGGGTGGCCATGTCGACGCCGGTCGGGCAGTCCGACTTGCAGCCCTTGCAGGCCAGGCACAGGTCGAGGGCATCGCGCACCTCGGTGGAGCGCCAGCCGTCCGTGACGGCGGAGTCGGCGTGGCCGCCGAGCATCTCGAACAGCAGCCGGGCACGGCCTCGAGTGGAGTGCTCCTCCTCCCTCGTGGCCCGGTAGGAGGGGCACATGACGCCGCCGGAGTGGCTGCGGCAGTTGCCGATGCCGACACAGCGCATCACCGCCCGGTCGAAGGAGTGGTCGTCCTCCGGGAAGGCGAAGTGCGTCGAGGGCGCGGCCGGGTGCCAGGAGGAGCCGAGACGCAGCTGCCCGTCGACCGGGTTGGGGTCGACGACCTTGCCGGGGTTCATCCGGTTGCCCGGGTCGAACAGCGCCTTCAGCTCGCCGAACGCGGTCACGAGCCGCTCGCCGAACATACGGGTGAGCAGCTCGCCCCGGGACTGGCCGTCGCCGTGCTCGCCCGACAGGGAGCCGCCGTAGGAGGAGACGAGGTCGGCGGCCCGCTCCACGAAGCGCCGGAAGCCGGCGACGCCCTCGGTGGTCCGCAGCCCGAACGGGATGCGGGTGTGGACACAGCCCTGCCCGAAGTGCCCGTACAGGGACGGGTGGTCGTAGTCGAACTCCCCGAACAGCTTCCGCAGGTCCCGCAGATAGTCGCCGAGTCGCTCGGGCGGGACGGCCGAGTCCTCCCAGCCCTCCCACGTCTCCCGGTCGTCGGGCGGACGGGCGGTGACGCCGAGCCCGGCCTCACGGGCCTTGAGCATCCGCTGCTCGCGCTCCGGGTCGTCGGAGAAGGCGACGGCGCGGTCCTTCTCGGTCCGGCCGACGGCACCCAGCAGGGCGTGCGCCTGCTCGTCGACGTCGTCCTGGCTGTCGCCGAAGAACTGCAGCATCAGCCAGCTGTCGCCCTCCGGCAGGGTGTCCAGGGACTCCAGGTAGGCGCCCTCCTCGCGCATCAGCTGGGCCATGCGCCCGTCCAGGGCCTCCAGCTGGCCGGGGGCGCAGTGCTCCAGCAGGCGGGGGACGTCGTCGGCGGCCGTACAGATGTCGTCGTAGCCGAGGACCAGCAGCGACTGGTACGCGGGCACCGGCACCAGGTCGAGCTCGGCGCGCAGCACGGTCACCAGGGTGCCCTCGCTGCCGACCAGGGCCCGGGCCACGTCGAAGCCGTTCTCGGGCAGGAGCGAGTCGAGGTTGTAGCCGGAGACCCGGCGCGGGATCTTCGGGTAGCCGCGCCGGATGTCGCCGAGATACCCGGTGACGATGTCGTCCAGGCCGGCGTACAGCTCGGCGCGCCGGCCGCCCTCCGCGGCGATCCGTTCCCGCTCGGCCCGCGAGGTCGGCCCGACCCACATCCGGACGCCGTCGTAGGTGAGCACCTCCAGGCGGCGCACGTTGTCGACGGTCTTGCCGTACGCCTGCGCGGAGGCGCCGCACGAGTTGTTGCCGATCATGCCGCCCAGGGCGCAGTGGCTGTGCGTCGAGGGCTTCGGCCCGAACTGCAGCCCGTGGCCGGCCAGTCGCTGGTTGAGCACGTCCAGGACGATCCCCGGCTCGACCACGCAGGTCCGTGCGCCGGGATCGACGGAGACCAGCCTGGTGCAGTACTTGCTCCAGTCGATCACCACGGCCGTGTTCGTCGACTGGCCCGCGAGGCTGGTGCCGCCGCCCCGCGACAGGACCGGGGCGCCGAAGCGGGCGCACACACGCACGGCCTGGGCCCCGGCCTCCACCGTACGAGGCACCACCACGCCGATCGGCACCTGCCGGTAGTTGGAGCCGTCGGTCGAGTAGGCGCCCCTGCTGCCCGCGTCGAACCTGACCTCGGCGTCCACCTCCTCGCTCAGCGCCGCCGCCAGCCCGGCCACATCCGCCCCGGAGGCGTCGAAAGGGGTGCGCCTCATCGGGGAACCACCTTCCTGAGCCGCCGACCGTGCGCGAGGTCCGGTCGCGCCGGGCGGCTCTCCGCCTGCCGCCCACGGGTACCCGAGTTTGCCGGGCGCCAGGCCCGTACGTCGTCAAGTGCCGCCGTGATCGCGCCCCGGCCCGCCGGCCCCGGTGCCGATGAGCGACGACGCCGATCAGGATCGTCCAGAGCATGCCGACGCGCGCCTGAGATCCCCAAGGGGGGCTGGTCCAACTGTGGATCACCAACTCGTTCGGGGTGTGGCCGCTGATCCGGCGGATACCCACAGGTCATGGGCTTGCTGGCAGAAGTGAGTGAGGCTGATCGCCGTGTGACGCAGCGCGTGGCCGCGTGGACCTCGTCGAGCGTCCACGGAGCGCTGTCGGTGGTGGAGGAGATGGCGGAGGGCACCAAGCTGTGGTGCGGCGCGGCTGCGTTGATGGCATGGCGGGGCGGTCGGCGCGGCCGCACGGCGGCAGCCGCCGGCCTGGCGGCGGTGGCCGCGGCCCAGGTGGCCGCGAACGGCGTGTGCAAGCAACTGGCCCAGCGTCCTCGGCCGCCGAGGGAGTGGATCCCGCACGACGAGGTCGAGGACCGTCCCGAGTCGTCGTCGTTCCCGTCCGGGCACACATCGGCCGCAGTCGCGTTCACGGCGGCCGTGGCCCCCTCGTGGCCGCTGGTCGGTGCCCTGTGCGCGGTGCCGGCCGCAATGGTGTCCGTCGAGCGTGTCCAGAGCGGCGCCCACTATCCGAGCGATGTCGCCACCGGCGCCGCCATCGGCCTGCTCGCCGCCTGGCTCACCCGATCCGCCCCACGCGTGCTGCTGCGCCGTCGGCCTTAGGGCAGCGCCCCTGCCGGCCAGGACACGAACGGCTTCTCAAACGGGTGGTCGTGGCGGTGTCCTTACCGGCCTGTTCGGGGTACTCGCGCCCCCACCGGGCGGACGGGCGACGACGTGGCCCGCCCTGCGCGGACCAGGAAGGACGGGAGGTGATCGTCGTGTCGAGTGCACAGTCGCACTCCGATCAGTGAAGGTGCACCACCGGCACCCCAGCAGGCGATCGACAGCGTCAAGGCCGACGTGGCCGAGAGCAAGGAGAGTACACAACGATGACCCAACCGCCTCACGACGAACAGACCGCTTCCAGCCCCGAGGAGCTGCGCGAGCAGGTCGAGGAGACCCGTCAGGGGCTCGGGCAGACGGTTGACGCGCCGGCAGCCAAGACCGATGTCAAGGCCAAGGCGCAGGAGAAGGCCGCTGACGTCAAGCAGCAGGCAGCCGTGAAGGCCGGGGAGCTGAAGGCCAAGGCGGCTGGGGCCGCACACCAGGTGCAGGACAAGCTGCCGGATCCGGTGAAGGACAAGGCGGCTCACGCCGCCGAACAGGCCCGGGCCAAGACTGCCCGGGCCGGTCACCTGCTCCAGGAGAAGGCGCCCGAACCGGTGCGGCAGAAAGCAGCCCAGGGTGCGCGGGCGGCGCGGGACAACCGAACCGTGCTGCTGGCGGCGGCCGTGGGTGCCGCACTCGTATGGCTGGCATGCCGCCGCGGGAAAGAGTGAGCGGACGAAAGCACCACTACGTGCCGCCTGGCCCGGCTGAAAAGCCCCCGACATCTCGCATCACACATCAACGCGGTCCGCAGCGCCACGCCGTCTCGTCAAGCGGCGTGGCGCCGCCGCGCCCCGGTGTGTGCTTCATGCGCTGGAGCATCCCGCTCTCCGGTGATCACCCCTGGTTACTATGCTCACTTCATGCCGGAGGCCGGCAGCAAGGGGCGGACGGCCATTGACGGACTGTTGGGGAGACAAGGAGATCCGCATGCTCGTCGAAACTCCCCAGAGGCGAACGGCCTGAGGACATGCTGAGAGAGGTCACCGCGACCCGCTACGTCGCGCCCCTGACGTCCGGCGGCTCCGTCCCCGGCGTCGTCGAGGCCGACGACCTGGGCACGTACGTCGTGAAGTTCACCGGCTCCGCGCAGGGCCGCAAGGCGCTGGTCGCCGAGGTGATCGTGGGGGAGCTGGCCCGCGCCCTCGGGCTGCGCTTCCCCGAGCTGGTGCTGGTGCACTTCGACCCGGTGATCGCGCGGAACGAACCGCATCAGGAGGTGCGGGACCTGCACGCGGCCAGCGCGGGCGTGAACCTCGGCATGGACTACCTGCCGGGCGCCCGGGACTTCACGCCGGAGATCGCGCGGGTCTTCCCCGTCGATCCCCTGGAGGCGGGGAGGATCGTCTGGCTCGACGCCCTGACCGTGAACGTCGACCGCACGGTCCACAGCTCCAACCTGATGCTCTGGCCCACCCTGGGCGTCGCGCCCCCGCGCCTGTGGCTGATCGACCACGGCGCCGCGCTCGTCTTCCACCACCGCTGGGACGGCACCGACCCCGCCAAGGCCTACGACTTCCGGCACCACGCCCTCGGCCACTACGGGCCCGACGTCCGGGCCGCCGACGCCGAGCTCGCTCCCCGGGTGACCGAGGAGCTGCTGCGCCGGATCCTCGCGGAGGTCCCGGACGCCTGGCTCGCGGACGAGCCGGGCTTCGCCACCCCGCAGGAGGCACGCGAGGCGTACGTGGCGTACCTCCACGCGCGCGTGCGGGCCTCCGGGGCCTGGCTGCCCACCGACTTCCCCGACCGGGAGGAGCTCGCCGCCGAGGAGGCCCTCCGGGCGGCGCGTAACCAGCAAGGACGACCCGCGTGGCTCCGGCAGGTCCCCGACCTGCACGGCAAGCCCGCGGCCGAACAGGATTGGTCGGTGCACCTCGGATGAGTGGCCGTGTCGAGATCGAGTACTGCACCCAGTGCCGCTGGCTGCCCCGGGCGGCCTGGCTGGCGCAGGAGCTGCTCACGACCTTCGAGTCCGAACTGACGGAGCTGGCGCTGAAACCCGGCACGGGCGGGGTGTTCGTCGTGCGCGTCGGCGACGAGGTCGTCTGGGACCGCCGCGAGCAGGGCTTCCCCGAGCCGACGGCCGTGAAGCGGGCCGTACGCGACCGAGTGGCCCCGGGCAAGCCCCTGGGCCACTCGGACAAGCCGTCCGCGGACTGAGTCAGCCCTTGAGCTGCTCGTACGCCGGGAGTGTCAGGAAGTCGGCGTAGTCCTCGTCGAGGGCGACCGTCAGCAGCAGGTCGTGCGCCTGCTGCCAGTTGCCGGCCGCGAAGGCCTCCCCGCCGATCTCGGCCTTGATGTTCGCCAGTTCCTCGGCGGCGACCTTGCGGGCCAGGTCGGCGGTGACCTGCTCGCCGTTGTCGAGGACGACGCCCGCGTTGATCCACTGCCAGATCTGCGAGCGGGAGATCTCGGCGGTGGCGGCGTCCTCCATCAGGTTGAAGATGGCGACCGCGCCGAGGCCGCGCAGCCAGGCCTCGATGTAGCGGATGCCGACCTGCACGGCGTTCACCAGACCCGCGTACGTCGGCTTGGCGTCCAGCGAGTCGATCGCGATCAGGTCGGCCGCCTTGACGTCGACGTCCTCGCGCAGCCGGTCCTTCTGGTTGGGCTTGTCGCCGAGGACCTTGTCGAAGGACTCCATGGCGATCGGCACCAGGTCGGGGTGGGCGACCCAGGAGCCGTCGAAACCGTCGTTCGCCTCGCGGTCCTTGTCGGCGCGGACCTTCTCGAAGGCCACTTTGTTGACTTCCGCGTCCCGGCGGGACGGGATGAACGCCGCCATGCCGCCGATCGCGTGGGCGCCGCGCTTGTGGCAGGTGCGGACGAGGAGTTCGGTGTAGGCGCGCATGAACGGGGCCGTCATCGTCACCGCGTTGCGGTCCGGCAGGACGAACCTGGCGCCGCCGTCCCGGAAGTTCTTGACGATGGAGAACAGGTAGTCCCAGCGGCCCGCGTTCAGCCCGGAGGCGTGTTCGCGCAGTTCGTAGAGGATCTCCTCCATCTCGTACGCGGCCGTGATCGTCTCGATCAGCACGGTCGCGCGGACGGTGCCCTGCGGGATGCCGATGTAGTCCTGCGCGAAGACGAAGATCTCGTTCCAGAGGCGGGCCTCCAGGTGCGACTCCGTCTTGGGCAGGTAGAAGTACGGGCCCTTGCCCAGGCCCAGCAGGCGCTTGGCGTTGTGGAAGAAGTACAGGCCGAAGTCGACGAGTGCGCCGGGCACCGGGGTGCCGTCCGCGTCGACGAGGTGACGCTCGTTCAGGTGCCAGCCGCGCGGGCGCATGACGACGGTGGCGAGTTCCTCGTTCGCCTTCAGGGCGTACGACTTGCCCGACCCGGGGTCCGTGAAGTCGATGTTCCGCGTGTAGGCGTCGATCAGGTTGAGCTGGCCGAGGACCACGTTCTCCCAGGTCGGCGCGGAGGCGTCCTCGAAGTCCGCGAGCCACACCTTGGCGCCCGAGTTGAGGGCGTTGATGGTCATCTTGCGGTCGGTGGGGCCGGTGATCTCGACCCGCCGGTCGTTCAGAGCCTCCGGGGACGGGGCGACCTTCCAGGAGTCGTCGGCGCGGATCGCGGCGGTGTCCGGGAGGAAGCCGAGGGTGGAGGTGCGGGCGATCTCGGCTCGGCGCTCGGCGCGGCGGGCGAGGAGTTCGTCACGCCGGGGCGTGAACCGCCGGTGCAGCTCGGCCACGAAGGCGAGCGCCGCTTCGGTGAGGACCTCCTCCTGCCGGGGCAGGGGTTCGGCGTCGACGATGGCCAGCGGGGACGGCGCTGGTGCGGACATGAACGGTCACTTCCTTCAGCGAGCTGTGAAGACGAGCCGGCGGTTCGGCACCGGGTGCCAGTCTTCCCGGATACGGCGTTCGGCACCCGCGGGGGCCTCGGGCGCTTCTGAAC
This sequence comes from Streptomyces africanus, assembly GCF_030816955.1. Classification (NCBI taxonomy): domain Bacteria; kingdom Bacillati; phylum Actinomycetota; class Actinomycetes; order Kitasatosporales; family Streptomycetaceae; genus Streptomyces; species Streptomyces africanus. Next base: position 7,255,374 of record NZ_JAUSYP010000001.1, read on the forward strand.
AGTGGATACTAGTTTCCTCATAGTGGAAGTTCAATCATCTGTTGATGTCGAGATTCTCCGGGTCGAGGAAAGGTGGCGCTCCGTGCCACGCCGCTCACTCAAGGTGGGCCAGATCGGCCTCCGTGTCGATGTCGAAGGGCCGGGCCACGTCCCCGCACTCGACGAGCGTGATCCCCGGCTCGTGCTCCTTCAGATAGGCGCGTGCCCCCCGGTCCCCGGTCGCAGTCGCGGCGATACCGGCCCAGTGGGCGGCGCCGAACAGCACCGGATGGCCGCGCACCCCGTCGTACGCGGCCGACACCAGTGACTCCTCGTCCTCGTACGCCGTGAGCACCCGGGCCACCGCCTCCGGGCCGATGCCGGGCTGGTCCACGAGCGAGACCAGGGCGGCCGTCGCGCCCGTACCCGCGAGCGAGTCCAGCCCGGCCCGCAGGGACGTCCCCATGCCCTGTTCCCAGCCGGGGTTGCCGACCAGCACGCATCCCGGCAGCACGGCCCGGGCCCGGACGTCGTCCGCCCGCGCGCCCAGCACGACGTGGACCCGCTCGCAGCCGCCCTCGCGCAACACCCGTACCGCGTGCTCCACGAGGGGACGCCCCCGGTGGGTGAGCAGTGCCTTGGGCCGCCCGCCGAGCCGCCGCCCGCCACCGGCGGCCAGCAGCACCCCGGCAACCGCACCCGTCCTGTTCCGCGTCTCCCATGTCGTCATGAATCCTGCATACCGCACGACCTCGGGCCGAGAAGTCACGCAGCGAAACAAGTCGATGACGCAATGGACTGGCGCCTGGCGGCTCGCGTCGTTTACTGTCGCCCGCACCGACCGGCCGGGCGGCCGACCGGCGCCCGGTGTGGGGGACTTCGCGTCGGAAGGACACGCGCACGACGGAGTGCGAGGGGGAGGACTGTGTTGCGGAGCGTTGAGCAGAGGCGGCAGGGGCCTGTGACCGGCGGCGGCGAGGATCCGCGCGTGACGGAGCTGCGCTCCGCCGTCGCCCGGCTGCGCCGCCGGCTCGCCGCACATCCCGGTGAATTCGCCGACCGGACCATTGCCGAGGAGGAACTGGCCGCCCTGGACGCGATGGCGGCCGACGGCACTCCCGAGATCCCGCGTCTGCGCCGCTCCCTCCTGCTGATCGCAGGTGCGATCGGCTCGGTGAGCGCGCTCTCCCCGGAACTGACGGAGGTCCGCCACGCGGTCGACCTCTTCGGGGGACCGGTGCGGGGGCAGGGGTAGGACCGGGCGGTCGGATCACGGTTGCTCGAGTGCGAGGTCCGGGGAGCTGGATCCGGGCCTCGAGCGTTGCTCGGTCTCCAAGTGGCCGACGGTGCACGCCCCTCGGACGAGCCTGGCGTGCACCGACCGCGCCACCGCACCGACAAGGCGCGAAGCACCTGCGGGGCCACGCCGACAGGACGGCCCGGCGTACGGCGGCGGTGCCGCCGGGCGCTCCGGCTCGGAGCTCCGCCCGGTCCGACCGGCGCGCTCCGGGGTCCGTGCGGTCGGCTCGCGGGGCGCTGCGGAGAGGGGCGGCGGGGCTGCGTCGACCAGACGGCCCAGGCCTGCGGCGGCCGTGCCGCCGGCGTCGCGGAGTTCGTCGGCCTTGTCGCGGGGCCCCGGTGTCCCGCAGGGGCCAACCAGCGCGTGCGGCGGTGTCCGCCCGGCCGTGCCGTGAGGTGCGGCGCAGTTCGCCGGCGCGGCGCAGGGTGTTCCCGGTGTCCCGCTCGGTCCCGTCGGCGGGTGTCGCGGCATGCGCCGGCCGGGTCGCGGCGGCTTCGGAATTCGTCGGTCCTGGCGTGAGGCGCCTCGGATCCGCCCGGTTCCGTGGCGGCGTGTGGTCGCCCGGGCGGGGGCGGCAGCCCGTTACGCGGGGCTCTGCGTGGCCAGGGCCTCGGAGAGTTCGCCTGCGACCTGCTGGAGTACCGGGACGATCTTCTCCGTCGCCGCCTCCGTGACCCGGCCCGCCGGGCCGGAGATGGAGATGGCCGCGGCCGTGGGGGAGTCGGGCACCGGGACCGCCAGGCAGCGGACGCCGATCTCCTGCTCGTTGTCGTCGATCGCGTAGCCCTGGCGGCGTACGTCCTCCAGTGCCGCGAGGAACCCGTCGGGCGTCGTGATCGTCTTCTCCGTCGCGGCGGGCATGCCCGTACGGTTCAGCAGGGCGCGCACCTCCTCCGGCGGGAAACCGGCGAGCAGGGCCTTGCCCACACCCGTGGAGTGGGGCAGCACGCGCCGGCCGACCTCCGTGAACATCCGCATCGAGTGCTTCGACGGCACCTGCGCCACGTAGACGATCTCGTCCCCGTCCAGCAGCGCCATGTTCGCCGTCTCGCCGGTCTCCTCGACCAGCCGGGCGAGGTAGGGCCGCGCCCAGGTGCCCAGCAGCCGGGAGGCGGACTCGCCGAGGCGGATCAGGCGCGGGCCCAGCGCGTACCGGCGGTTGGACTGCTGCCGTACGTACCCGCAGGCCACCAGTGTGCGCATCAGGCGGTGGATCGTCGGCAGCGGCAGCCCGCTGCTCGCGGACAGCTCGCTCAGGCCGACCTCGCCGCCCGCGTCCGCCATCCGTTCGAGCAGGTCGAAGGCGCGCTCCAGGGACTGGACCCCGCCATTGGCGGAGGACCGGGCGGAGTCGGTGGTGCTGGCGCTGGACGTCGGCACGGCGCGTTCCTTTCGGGACTGGCGGAAGAGCTGAAGCCTACCCGGCAGTCGGTTGACTCCCCGCTGGTACGTAGCTACGTTCTGCTTGCTGGAAGCGTAATTCCGCTTTGTGGAAACGTCCAGGAGTGGCCGCGTGGCGGGTACGGGAGTCCAGTGTGCCCTTGACGGCGCGGGAGAGGGAGTGAAGACTCCTTCAACAGAAAGTTGAATTCCGTTACGCGGAAGTTAACGGGAAGCAAGTGAAGGTAAGGGGTCCGGGTGTCCGACGCTGAACTGGTGCTCCGCTCGACGCGTGTCATCACCCCCGAGGGGACCCGCGCCGCATCGGTCGCGGTCGCCGCCGGCACGATCACGGCCGTCCTCCCGTACGACGCACCCGTACCGGAGACCGCCCGCCTGGAGGACCTGGGCGACCACGTCCTGCTGCCCGGCCTGGTCGACACCCACGTGCACGTCAACGACCCCGGCCGCACCGAGTGGGAGGGCTTCTGGACCGCCACCCGCGCCGCAGCGGCCGGAGGCATCACGACCCTCGTCGACATGCCCCTCAACTCCCTGCCGCCCACCACGACCGTCGCGCACCTGCGGACCAAGCAGCAGGTCGCCGCCGACAAGGCGCACATCGACGTCGGCTTCTGGGGCGGCGCCCTCCCGGACAACGTCAAGGACCTGCGCCCGCTGCACGAAGCCGGCGTCTTCGGCTTCAAGGCGTTCCTGTCGCCGTCCGGCGTCGACGAGTTCCCGCACCTCGAACGGGAGCCGCTCGCCCGCGCCATGGCCGAGATCGCCGCCTTCGACGGCCTCCTCATCGTGCACGCCGAGGACCCCCACCGCCTCGCCTCCGCTCCCCAGCAGCCCGGCCCCAGGTACGCCGACTTCCTCGCCTCCCGCCCCCGGGACGCCGAGGACACCGCCATCGGCCTGCTCATCCGCGAGGCGAAGGCCCGCCACGCGCGCGTGCACATCCTGCACCTGTCCTCCAGCGACGCCCTGCCGATGATCGCCGAGGCGCGGGCGCAGGGCGTCCGCGTCACCGTCGAGACCTGCCCCCATTACCTGACCCTCACCGCCGAGGAAGTCCCCGACGGCGCCAGCGAGTTCAAGTGCTGCCCGCCGATCCGCGAGGCCGCCAACCAGGACCTGCTCTGGCAGGCACTGGCCGACGGCACCATCGACTGCGTCGTCACCGACCACTCCCCGTCCACCGCCGACCTGAAGACCGACGACTTCGCGACCGCCTGGGGCGGCATCTCCGGACTCCAGCTGAGCCTGGCGGCGGTGTGGACCGAGGCGCGGGGGCGCGGGCACGGACTGGAGGACGTGGTCCGCTGGATGTCCACGCGGACGTCCGAACTCGTCGGGCTCGACGACCGCAAGGGCGCCATCGCGGCGGGCCGCGACGCCGACTTCGCCGTCCTCGCCCCCGACGAGACCTTCACCGTCGACCCGGCGGCCCTCCAGCACCGCAACCACGTCACGGCCTACGCGGGCAGGACCCTCCACGGCGTCGTGAAGTCCACCTGGCTGCGCGGGCAGCGCATCGTCGCGGACGGCGAGTTCACCGAACCGAAGGGGCGGCTCCTCACCCGGACCGACTGAATCCCAACCCGGACCTCGAAAGGCAGATCTGATCACCGTGACGGCGATTCCCAGCTTCACCGGCGACGCGAACCCCTACGGAGGCGGCGACCCGTACGCGGACTACCGCACCGCCGACTTCCCCTTCACCCAGTACGCCGACCTCGCCGACCGGCACCTCGGTGCCGGTGTCATCGCCGCCAACGACGAATTCTTCGCCCAGCGCGAGAATCTGCTGGTGCCCGGGCGCGCCGAGTTCGACCCCGAGCACTTCGGGCACAAGGGCAAGATCATGGACGGCTGGGAGACGCGCCGCCGCCGGGGCGCCTTGGCCGACCACCCGTGGCCGACCGCCGAGGACCACGACTGGGCACTGGTCCGGCTCGGCGCCCCCGGCGTGGTGCGGGGGATCGTCGTCGACACCGCGCACTTCCGCGGCAACTACCCGCAGGCCGTGTCCGTCGAGGGCACCTGCGTGCCGGGCTCGCCGTCGCCGGAGGAGCTCCTCGGGGACGACGTGAAGTGGACGACCCTGGTCCCGCGCACCCCGGTCGGCGGCCACGCGGCGAACGGTTTCGCCGTCGCCGTCGAGCAGCGCTTCACCCACCTGCGGGTCAACCAGCACCCCGACGGCGGCATCGCACGCCTGCGCGTCCACGGCGAGGTCGTCCCCGACCCCGCCTGGCTTGAGGCGCTCGGCACCTTCGACGTCGTCGCCCTGGAGAACGGCGGCCAGGTCGAGGACGCCTCCAACCTCTTCTACTCGCCCGCCACCAACACCATCCAGCCGGGCCGCTCCCGCAAGATGGACGACGGCTGGGAGACCCGGCGCCGCCGCGACCGGGGCCACGACTGGATCCGCTACCGGCTGACCGCCCAGTCCCGGATCCGCGCCCTGGAGATCGACACCGCGTACCTCAAGGGCAACAGCGCCGGCTGGGCCGCGGTGTCCGTGCGCGACGGCGAGGACGGCGAGTGGCGGGAGATCCTGCCCCGCACGCGCCTCCAGCCCGACACCAACCACCGCTTCGTCCTCCCGGCCCCGGCCGTCGGCACGCACGCGCGCGTGGACATCTTCCCGGACGGCGGCATCTCCCGGCTGCGGCTGTTCGGCTCCCTGACCGAGGACGGTGCCCGGCGCCTCGCGGCACGTCACCAGGAGCTGGGCGTCTGAGCCGGCCTCGGGCTCCTGGTTCCGGCCTCTGGCCCTTGGCCCCGGCCTCTGGCCTCTGGCCCTTGGCCCCGGCCTCTGGCCTCTGGCCCCGGCCCCGGCCTCTGGCCTCTGGCCCTTGGCCCCGGCCTCTGGCCTCTGGCCCCGGCCCCGGCCTCTGGCCTCTGGCCCTTGGCCCCGGCCTCTGGCCTCTGGCCCCGGCCCCGGCCTCTGGCCTCTGGCTCCGGCCTCTGGCCTCTGGCTCTGGCCTCTGGCCTCTGGCTCCGGCCTCTGGCCTCTGGCCCCGGGCCCCTGGCCCCGGCCCCGGGCCCCTGGCCCCCGGCCCGGCCCCCGGGGCCAGGGGCCGCACCGGCCGGACAGCACCGGTGCGCCCCCTGCTCCTCATGCCCCTTGCCTCATGCCGTGTGCCCTCCGTCCACGGCGAACTCCGCACCGGTGACGTACGACGCCGTCGCCAGATACGCCACCATCGACGCCACCTCGTCCGCCGTCCCGAACCGCCCCAGCGCCGTCATGGCCGCCTGGCCGGCCGCGTACGGCCCGTCCGCCGGATTCATGTCGGTGTCGATCGGCCCGGGATGGACGAGGTTGGCCGTGATCCCGCGCCCGCCCAGCTCCCGGGCCAAGGCCTTGGTCATACCGGCCAGGGCCGCCTTGCTCGTCGCGTAGAGCGTCCCGCCGGGCCCGGGCACGCGCTGGGCCATGCAACTGCCGATCGTGATGATCCGCCCGCCCTCGGGCATGCGCGCGGCGGCGGTCTGGGACGTCAGGAAGACACCGCGCACATTGACGGCGAGGACCCGGTCCACGTCCGCGAGCGACAGGGTCTCCAGCGGCCCGAGCACCCCCACGCCCGCGTTGTTCACCAGGACGTCGATGCCGCCCAGCGCCTCGGCCGCCGCGGTCACGGCCCCGGCCGCCTCGTCGGCGTCCGCCGCGTCCGCGCGTACCGCCACCGCCCGGCGCCCGAGGGCCTCCACGGCCCGTACGACCTCCTCGGCCGCCTCCTTGCCGTTCACATAGCCGACCGCCACGTCCGCGCCCTCCCGGGCCAGCCGCAGGGCCGTCGCCGCGCCGATGCCCCGGCTCGCACCGGTCACCAGAGCCACCTTGCCGTCGAGAGTTCCTTGAGAAGTGCCGAGAGTTCCTTGAGAAGTCATGCGTCCATCTCAGCGCCGGGACGGCTTCGACGCTGGCGGTGAACGGACGTCGAGGTGGGCTCCTCCGGTCCCGCACCGAAGGGAGCCGTACGGCCGAGCGATGAGTTGCGGGGGCGAACCGGGTCTGAACCGATGACAACAGACCCTGACCGTCCCACAAGAAGGGCACCCGCCATGGGCAAGCTCGTCTCCACCCTCTTCGTCACCCTCGACGGCGTCTACCAGGCCCCCGGCGGCCCGCACGAGGACACCCGCGGCGGCTTCACCCACGGCGGCTGGAGTTTCCCCTACGCCGACGAGGACTTCGGCCGGTTCGTCGGCGAGGTCTTCGCCCGTCCGCGCGCCTTCCTGATCGGGCGCCGGACGTACGACATCTTCAGCACGTTCTGGCCGAAGGTCACCGACCCCGCCGATCCCGTCGCCTCGAAACTCAACTCGCTGCCGAAGTACGTCCCGTCCTCGACGCTCAAGGACCCCGGGTGGGCGGGCACCACCGTGCTCACCGGCGACCTCGCCAAGGAGGTCACGGCCCTGAAGGAGCGCACCGACGGCGAGATCCAGGTACACGGCAGCGGCGCCCTCGTCCGGTCCCTGCTGGCGCTCGGCCTCGTCGACTCCCTCCATCTGCTGACCTTCCCGGTCGTGCTCGGCACCGGGTTCCGGCTGTTCCCGGAGGGCGCCGTACCGACCGCGTTCCGGCACGCCGGGGAGAGCGTCACCAGCACGGGCGTCTCGATCCGGACGTACGACGTGGCCGGCCGGCCGCAGTACGGCGAGTACACGCTGCCGGAGAACGCGTAGCCGTCTGCGCCCCCGCGTCCTCGTCGGCCCTGGTGAACAGCGTGGACAGCGCGTGAGGGCGCCGGAGGGCGGGTTAACTTCCCGCAAACTCATCGGACTTGACGGGAAATTCTCCGGGCTTGTCATTGACATGCCACTGTCTACGCGCGTCATCATGTGCGCATGAATTTCCCCCCACGCGCCTCGCGGCTCGGCGCAGCAGCCGCCCTTCTGTCCGCGCTCCTCGTCGGCGGTACCGTCTCCGCCACCACCGCCGACGCGGCCCCCACCGCCGTCGGCAGCATCTGCTACAGCGACCTGCCGTCCCAGGCCCACGACACGCTCGACCTGATCGAGCAGGGCGGCCCCTTCCCGTTCGAGCAGGACGGCACCGTCTTCCAGAACCGGGAAGGCATCCTGCCGAGCCAGTCGACCGGCTACTACCACGAGTACACGGTCATCACCCCGGGCTCCTCCACGCGCGGTGCGCGGCGCATCGTCACCGGTGAGGAGAACCGGGAGGACTACTACACGGCCGACCACTACGAGTCGTTCGACCTGGTCGACTACGGCTGCTGAGCGGCCACGTCCGTGAACGCCGGCCGGAAGTCCGCCCGGGGCCTCAGGCGGACTTCCGGCTCCCGGCCGCCGCGAACAGGGCGATGCCCAGCACGAGCAGGGCGACGCTCGCGTAGATCTCGTAGCCGTCGAGGAACCCCAGTCGTTGCACGACGCCCCAGTTCCAGTCGGTGAACTCGTGCACCAGGCCCGCCACGCCCTGTACGAGGGCGAGGAAGCCGAGAATCTCCAGCACCTGCTTCATGGACCACAGCCTCGCCCCGCGGACCCCCCACGCACATCGGCCGCGGGGCGAGCGTCCGTTGGACGGAAGTCCCGTCCGGACCCGGTCGGCCCGTCGAAAGTCTGCGCCGTGGTGACTTTGGTCGACGATTCGGGCCGGGGTGCGATGAACGGGCCCGGCCCTGCGTAGATTTGTCGACCGTGAGTGGTGACGACGCGGTGCAGGCCTCCCCGGTGCTGACGGGCGAGACACCTGCGCTGTTCACCGGGCGCAGATGGTTCATCCCCTCCGCCCTGCTGCACGAACTCGACCCCGACGCCGCACGCGCCGGACGACGGCCCCGGCGTACCGCCCGCGACTGGGTCGTCGACTTCTCCTGCTTCGTGCTGGCCGTGCTGGTGGGCGCGGCCGCCATAGAGGCGCTGACCGACAACCCCCACGTTTCGGAAGGGCTGGCCGTCGTCGACCAGCTGATCGGGGCGCTGGCCTGCGCGGCCGTCTGGCTGCGCCGCCGCTGGCCGCTGGGGCTGGCCGTGGCGATGACCGCCGTCACCTTCGTCTCGGACACGGCGGGCGGGGCGGGGCTGATCGCCCTGTTCACCCTCGCCGTGCACCGCCCCTTCCGGTACGTGGCCTGGGTGGGCGGCATCAACGTGGCGCTGGTTCCGCTCTACTACTGGCTGCGCCCCGACGCGGACATCCCGTACCTGGTGAGCGTGCTCTTCGCTGGTCTGCTCACGCTGGCGATCGTCGGCTGGGGCATGTTCGTACGGGCCAAGCGGCAGCTCATGGTGAGCCTCAGGGACCAGGCCCGGCGGGCCGAGACGGAGGCGCGGCTGCGGGCCGAGCAGGCGCAGCGGCTCGCCCGTGAGGCCATCGCGCGGGAGATGCACGACGTGCTCGCGCACCGGCTGACGCTGCTGAGCGTGCACGCGGGCGCCCTGGAGTTCCGGCCCGACGCGCCCCCGGCGGAGACGGCGCGGGCGGCGGGGGTGATCCGGGAGAGCGCGCATGAGGCCCTCCAGGACCTGCGCGAGATCATCGGCGTCCTGCGGGCGGGGGAGCCCGACGACACGGGGCGGCCGCAGCCGACACTGGCGGCGCTGGACACGCTGGTCGCCGAGTCGCGTGAGGCCGGCATGAAGGTGGCCCTCGACCATCGGGTCGACGACGCCGCCGCCGTGCCGCCCTCCGTCGGCCGCACCGCGTACCGGATCGCCCAGGAGGGCCTGACCAACGCCCGCAAGCACGCGCCCGGCACGGAGGTCACGGTGACCGTCACCGGCGGGCCGGGAACCGGCCTCACGGTCTCCGTGCACAACCCGCCCCCCGACGGCGAGGTACCGCACGTCCCCGGATCCGGCCAGGGCCTCATCGGCCTGACGGAACGAGCGACCCTGGCGGGCGGCCGCCTGGAGCACGGCCACACGCCGGAGGGCGGGTTCGAGGTACGGGCGTGGCTGCCGTGGGGCTGAGGCGCGGCCTCGCGGATCCCTCCTCATGAACCCCTGCCCTGAACGGAGTTGACATGGCCGGGGGTGGTGCCAGGCGTCGGCGTCCGCGCCCCGCGTCCGCCCCTGCCGTGATTACGTAAGGCCCATGACTGCGATCAGACTGCTCCTCGTCGACGACGATCCGCTGGTGCGGGCCGGACTGTCCTTCATGATGGGCGGAGCCGACGACATCGAGATCGTCGGCGAGGCGGCCGACGGCGGCGAGGTGGAGGCGCTCGTGGACCGAACCCGCCCGGACGTGGTGCTCATGGACATCCGGATGCCGACGGTGGACGGCCTCACGGCCACGGAGCGGCTGCGCGCCCGCAAGGACGCCCCGCAGGTGGTGGTCCTGACCACCTTCCACGCCGACGAACAGGTCCTGCGGGCGCTGCGCGCGGGCGCCGCCGGGTTCGTCCTCAAGGACACCCCGCCGACCGAGATCCTCGCGGCGGTACGCCGGGTCGCGGCCGGCGACCCGGTTCTGTCGCCCACCGTCACCCGTCAGCTGGTGCAGCACGCGGTCGGCACCGCCGCCGACACCCGCCGCACGCATGCGCGTGACCGCATGGCCGCCCTCAACGACCGCGAGCGCGAGGTCGCCGTCGCGGTCGGCCGGGGCCTGTCCAACGCCGAGATCGCCACCGGCCTCTTCATGAGCGTCGCCACGGTCAAGACGCACGTCTCCCGCATCCTGGCCAAGCTCGACCTCAACAACCGCGTGCAGATCGCGCTGCTGGCGTACGACGCGGGACTCCTGGAGGAGGAACAGGGCCACTGACCGCCCCGCCGCCCCGCCGTCATCCGAAGGCGGAGGCGGTCCCGCCGGGGATCTCCGCGAGGTGCACCGGCCTGCGCTCCCGGCGCGACAGCTCGCACGCCTCGGCGACGCGCAGCGCCTGAAGGGCCTCGCGCCCGTCGCAGGGGTTGGCCCGCTCGCCCCGCACGACCTCGACGAACGCGTTCAGCTCCGCCTCGTAGGCGGGGCCGAAACGCTCCAGGAAGCCGGTCCAGGGCTTGTCCGCGGCGGGTGGACCGGTCGGCTCGGTGGACGCGATCGGCGTACGGTCGTCCAGGCCGACCACGATCTGGTCCCGCTCCCCGGCCAGCTCCATGCGCACGTCGTAGCCGGCCCCGTTCAGCCGGGCACCGGTGACCGTGGCGAGCGTGCCGTCGTCGAGGGTGAGGAGCGCGGCGCCGGTGTCGACGTCGCCCGCCTCGCGGAACATCGGGGGCCCGGCGTCCGACCCGGCCGCGTAGACGTCCGCCACCTCCCGGCCCGTCACCCAGCGCAGCACGTCGAAGTCGTGGATCAGCGTGTCCCGGTACAGCCCGCCGGACACCGGCAGCCACGCCGCGGGCGGCGGCGTCTGGTCACTGGTCAGCGCCCGCACGGTGTGCAGCCGCCCCAGCCTGCCGGAGCGCACGGCCTCGCGGGCGCCCCGGTAGCCGGCGTCGAAGCGGCGCTGGAAGCCCATCTGGAGCACCGTCCCGGCCGTCTCGACCTCGGTGATCGCGCTCAGGGTCCCGGGCAGATCCAGCGCGATGGGCTTCTCGCAGAACACCGGCAGGCCCGAGCGTGCTGCCCGACCGATCAGTTCGGCGTGGGCCGACGTCGCCGTCGTGATCACCACGGCGTCCACGCCCCAGCGGAAGATCTCCTCCACGCCGGGCGCGGCCGTCTCGCCCAGCCGCTGCGCCAGTTCCTGGGCCCGCGAGGCGTCCGCGTCCGTGAGGATCAGGGAGCCCACGTCGCGGTGCCGGCTGAGCGTGTTCGCGTGGATCCTGCCGATGCGGCCCGTACCGATGACGCCGATGCGCATGGAAACAAAGTGCGTGCACAGCCCGCCCCTGTCAATCGGAATGTCCGGACAATCTGACTACACAACTTCCCGTCAACAACGCACGGAGCTACGCTCGGCCCGTGCCGAAACCAGAAGTGGACCCGACCGTGCAGCTCGAGCTGAGCGTGGACCGCAGCTCTCCCGTGCCGTTGTACTTCCAGCTGTCCCAGCAGCTGGAGGCCGCGATCGAGCACGGCACGCTGACCCCCGGCAGCCTGCTGGGCAACGAGATCGAACTCGCCGCCCGGCTCGGCCTGTCCCGGCCGACCGTCCGCCAGGCCATCCAGTCGCTCGTCGACAAGGGCCTCCTCGTCCGCCGCCGCGGCGTGGGCACCCAGGTCGTGCACAGCCAGGTCAAGCGCCCGCTGGAGCTCAGCAGCCTCTACGACGACCTGGAGGCGGCGGGCCAGCGCCCGGCCACCAAGGTCCTCGTCAACACGCTCGTCCCCGCCTCCGCCGAGGTCGCCGCCGCACTGGGCGTCGCCGAGGACAGCGACGTCCACCGCGTGGAACGCCTCCGCCTCGCCCACGGCGAGCCCATGGCCTATCTCTGCAACTTCCTGCCCCCCGGCCTCATCGCCCTCGACACCGCCCAACTGGAGACCACGGGCCTGTACCGCCTGATGCGCGCGGCGGGAATCACCCTCCACAGCGCCCGCCAGTCGATCGGCGCCCGGGCGGCCACGACGGCGGAGGCGGAACGACTGGCGGAGGAGGCGGGCGCCCCGCTGCTCACCATGCAACGCGTCACGTTCGACGACACGGGCCGCGCGGTCGAGTACGGCACGCACACGTACCGACCGACGCGCTATTCCTTCGAATTCCAGTTGCTCGTGCGTACTTAAGGGGCGCGGGGAACTGCGCGAAAGGCCCCCACGCACCCGCAGTCGGCACTGATCCGCACCACCCCTCTGCTCCGCACCCTGCCTCCCCGTGAGGCAGAATCGGCGACGATGAGCACCTACCGCGACTTCACCGCCCCCATCGGCTCCCGCCGTGCCACCGTGCTCCGCACCGTCGGCACCCGGGAGCGCCGCTCACACCTGACGGCACCCCGTGTACCGACGGTCGGCATCGACATCGGCGGTACGAAGGTGATGGCGGGCGTCGTCGACGCCGACGGCAACATCCTGGAGAAGGTCCGCACGGAGACGCCGGACAAGTCCAAGAGCCCCAAGGTCGTCGAGGACACCATCGCCGAGCTGGTCCTGGACCTCTCGGACCGGCACGACGTGCACGCCGTCGGCATCGGCGCGGCCGGCTGGGTCGACGCCGACCGCAACCGCGTGCTGTTCGCCCCCCACCTGTCCTGGCGCAACGAACCGCTCCGCGACCGCCTCTCGGGCCGGCTCTCGGTACCGGTCCTCGTGGACAACGACGCCAACACCGCCGCCTGGGCCGAGTGGCGCTTCGGCGCCGGCCGCGGCGAGGACCACCTCGTGATGATCACGCTGGGCACCGGCATCGGCGGCGCGATCCTGGAGGACGGGCAGGTCAAGCGCGGCAAGTATGGCGTCGCCGGCGAGTTCGGCCATATGCAGGTCGTGCCCGGCGGCCACCGCTGCCCGTGCGGCAACCGCGGCTGCTGGGAGCAGTACAGCTCCGGGAACGCCCTGGTCCGCGAGGCGCGCGAGCTGGCCGCGGCCGACTCGCCGGTGGCGTACGGGATCATCGAGCACGTCAAGGGCAACATCGGCGACATCACCGGCCCGATGATCACCGAGCTGGCCCGCGAGGGCGACGCCATGTGCATCGAGCTGCTCCAGGACATCGGCCAGTGGCTCGGCGTCGGCATCGCCAACCTCGCGGCCGCCCTCGACCCCTCCTGCTTCGTCATCGGTGGCGGCGTCTCGGCCGCCGACGACCTGCTGATCGGCCCCGCGCGCGACGCCTTCCGCAGGCATCTGACCGGGCGCGGCTACCGCCCCGAGGCCCGTATCGCCCGGGCCCAGCTCGGCCCCGAGGCCGGTATGGTCGGCGCCGCCGATCTGGCCCGGCTGGTCGCCCGCCGTTTCCGGCGCGCCAAGCGCCGCCGCGTGGAGCGCTACGAGCGCTACGAGCGGTACGCGCAGTCCCTCCGCAGCACCCAGGAGACGCCGTGACCGCCTCCCTGCCGCACCAGGGCTCGTGGCCGGACGGCGAGGAGCGCCCGGCCGAGGACCACCGCCACATGATCCGCCGCCGGGCGCTCACCCTGCTGATCATCGTGCTGCTCATCGGCGTTCCGGCCGGCTACCTGGTGATCTCCGCGAACCAGAGCCGGGACAGCGGCAAGGACAAGGAGGCGAAGTACTCGGCCACCGGCCTGACCGCGGGCTGGCCGTCCAAGCTCCAGCGCCGGATCTACCAGGTGCCCGTCCCGCACCCGGCCTGGCACGTGGCGTACTACGAGACCAACAACTGGAAGACCAGCCGCCTGTACGCCCAGTTCGAGACCAACGCGGCCGGTCTGGACGCCTATCTGACGGGCCTGGGCGTGACCCGGGCCGACCTGGAGAAGGGGCACATCACCATCGGCGCCCGCGACCGCAAGATCACCGGCTGGAAATTCCCCGGTGGTCCCGGTGGTGACGCGTGGTACGGCTTCGTCCACCGGCAGAAGAACCCCGCACCCACGCACGACGTGGTGGTGGACCTGTCCAACCCGGCGTATCCCTGGGTGTACGTCGTCTCCCGGACCGTGCCCTGACCCGCGGCCCGGCTCGGGCGGCGCGGCCGCCGGGGCCGATTGTCAGACCCCGCCCGTAGAGTCGGAGACAACTGATTCCGACACGCGGGGCGGGAGGTGACAGGACGTATGGGCGACACGGCTGCGGTGGCCGAGCGGGCGGGGGACGCCACGGTCCCGGTCCGGCTCCCGGCCGTCTTCCTGCCCGCACCCCTCCCGCGCGACGGGCGCATCGCCTTCTGGGACCCCGCGGGCGAGCCCCTGCCCGCCGAGCTCACCGATTTCACGGAGGACACCGAGCTCACGGTCGTACGACGGCACGGCGCCGCGGTCCGGCGGCGGACCACCCCGGCGCTGTCCCTCCCGCTCGACGAGGCCCTGCCGCTCCTGGTGCGCGCCCGGCACGACCCGGCGGCCCACCCCGCCACCGCCTGCTGGGGCGCCGCCGCCCTGCACGCCCTGCGGCTGACCGCGCGCGGCCGGCTGCTGCCCGGCCTGACCCCCACGGGCCACGACGCCTGGCGCGCCGGCCCGCTGGACCCGGACGACATCGCGCACCTGCGCGCGGTCGCCGCCGCCCTGCCCTACGAGGGACACGCCGTCCCGCTGCCCGGCCCGGGCCCGATCCGCCTGCCCGAACCGGAAGCGCTGGTGCGCGCCTTCCTGGACGCGGTCGCCGACACCCTGCCGCGCACCCCGGCCGCACCCCACGCCACCGGCAGGCCCTTCGCGGCCCGCGACGCCCAGTACCTGCCGAAGGCCCACGACTGGGCCGCCGAGGTCGCCGCCGGCATGGACGCCGGCGTGCGGATCTCGCTCCGGCTGGACCTCTCGGCGTACGACCTGTTCGACGACGCCTTCGCCGGCGCCGCGCGCAGCGCCGGCGCCGCGGTCGTCCAGGTGCACAGCCTCGCCGACCCCACCCTCGTCGCCGACGCGGCGGCGCTGTGGGCGGGCGAGGCGGACGACGCCTTCGGCCCGCGCGCCCGCGTGGACGCGGCCCTCGCCGTCCGCCGCGCGGCCCGGGTCTGGCCTCCGCTCGACCGGCTCTGTGACCAGGACGTGCCCGACGTGCTGGCGCTGACCGAGGAGGAGCTGAGCGACCTGCTCGGAGTCGCGGCCACCCGGCTCGCCGCGGCCGGCGTCGCCGTGCACTGGCCCCGGGACCTGGCCCAGGACCTCTCGGCCGCCGCGGTGGTCCGGCCGGCCCCCGGCTCGGCGACCGACGGCACCGGCTTCTTCGAGAGCGAGGACCTGCTCCAGTTCCGCTGGCAGCTGGCGCTCGGCGGCGACCCGCTCACCGAGAGCGAGATGGACGCCCTCGCCGAGGCCCACCGCCCGGTCGTCCGGCTGCGCGACCAGTGGGTGCTGGTCGACCCGGCCCTCGTCCGCAAGGCCCGCAAGCGGGACCTGGGGCTGCTCGACCCGGTCGACGCGCTGTCCGTCGCCCTCACCGGCACCGCCGACGTGGACGGCGAGACGGTCGAGGCCGTACCGGCGGGCGCGCTGGCCACCCTGCGCGACCGCCTCACCGCGGGAGTGCGCCCGGCCGCACCGCCGCCAGGCCTGCACGCCACCCTCCGCGACTACCAGCTGCGGGGCCTGGCCTGGCTCGACCTGATGACCTCCCTCGGCCTCGGCGGCTGCCTCGCCGACGACATGGGCCTCGGCAAGACCGTCACGCTCATCGCCCTGCACCTGAAGCGGGCCCGCCGCGAGCCGACCCTGGTGGTCTGCCCGGCCTCGCTGCTGGGCAACTGGCAGCGGGAGATCACCCGTTTCGCACCCGGCGTCCCCGTCCGCCGCTTCCACGGCCCGGACCGCAGCCTGGAGGGCTTGGACGGCGGTTTCGTCCTCACCACCTACGGAACGATGCGCTCCGCCGCCCCCGTGCTGGCCGGGCAGGCGTGGGGCATGGTCGTCGCCGACGAGGCGCAGCACGTCAAGAACCCCTACTCGGCCACGGCCAAGGCGCTGCGCACGATCCCGTCCCCCGCGCGCGTGGCCCTGACCGGCACGCCCGTCGAGAACAACCTCTCGGAGCTGTGGGCGCTGCTCGACTGGACCACCCCGGGTCTCCTCGGCCCGCTGAAGTCCTTCCGCGCCCGGCACGCCCGGGCCGTGGAGAACGGCGAGGACGAGGAGGCCGTGGAGCGCCTGGCCCGTCTGGTCCGGCCGTTCCTGCTGCGCCGGAAGAAGTCCGACCCGGGCATCGTCCCCGAGTTGCCGCCCAAGACGGAGACCGACCACCCGGTGCCGCTCACCCGCGAACAGGGCGCGCTGTACGAGGCGGTGGTGCGCGAGTCGATGCTCGCCATCGAGACCGCCGAGGGCATGGCACGCCGTGGCCTGGTGCTGAAGCTCCTGACGTCGCTGAAGCAGATCTGCAACCACCCGGCGCTGTACCTGAAGGAGGAGCCCGCCCGGGCCGGCGGCGACCGGCTCGCCGCCCGCTCCGGCAAACTCGCCCTGCTGGACGAGCTGTTGGACACGCTGCTCGCCGAAGACGGATCCGCCCTGGTCTTCACCCAGTACGTCGGGATGGCCCGCCTGATCACCTCTCACCTGGCCACCCGGGCGGTCCCGGTCGACCTCCTCCACGGCGGCACACCGGTCCCGGAGCGGGAGCGCATGGTCGACCGCTTCCAGGCCGGCTCGACCCCGGTCCTGGTGCTGTCCCTCAAGGCGGCGGGCACCGGCCTCAACCTCACCCGCGCGGGTCACGTCGTCCACTTCGACCGCTGGTGGAACCCGGCCGTCGAGGAACAGGCCACCGACCGCGCCTACCGCATCGGCCAGACCCAGCCCGTCCAGGTCCACCGCCTCATCACCGAGGGCACGATCGAGGACCGCATCGCCGAGATGCTCCAGGCCAAGCGTGCCCTCGCCGACGCGATCCTCGGCTCCGGCGAGTCGGCCCTCACCGAACTGACGGACCGTGAGCTGTCCGACCTGGTCTCCCTGCGGAGGACACCATGACGCCCAGCCCGGCCGACGAGGCCCGCCGGGCCTTGCGGGCGGCCCGGGAGCAGGCACACCGGCCCCCGGAGACGCCCTCCCCTCCCCACCCGGCCGAGCGACCCACCGACCAGGAGGAGACCCCCCGCCCGGCAGACGTGGCCCGCGAGGCACTGCGCAGGGCGATCTCCGCGCACCGTCGTGGGGAGGGGGCGGCGGGCGATGGCGCCTCGGAGGGCAGGGCTGGGCCTGCCGGGGCAGACGGTGCCGGCGAGTTGGATGGGGCCGAGGGTTCTGGCGTCTCTGAGGGGGCGAAGGGCTCTGGGGCCGCTGGTGACTCTGACCGTTCCGGGTGCCCCGACGGGTCTGACCTTTCTGGCGTCTCGGCTGTGTCGGAAGCTTCCGACAGCACGGGTGCACCCCACGGGCCCGGCGCCTCGGGTGAGCTTGACGGTCCGGGCGCCGCGGGCTGGTCTGAGAGTCCAGGCGCGTCGGCCGGGTCCGACGGTGTCGACGACCCGGGTGGGTCGCGAGGTTCCGGCGCCTCGGGTGGGTTGCAGGGTCCCGGCGGCTCGGCTGGGCCTGACGGTGCCCGCACCACGGGTGGATGGGAGGGTTCCGATACCCCGGGCTCGTCGGAGGAGTCCGGCGCGCCGGGTGAGGCTGAGGCTTCCGGCGCCCCGGGTGGGCCGGACGCTTCCGGTGCCCCGGCCCGGCCGGACGGTGCCGGCGCCCCCAACGGGCCGGACCGTTCCCGTGCCCCGGGCGAGTCCCCGGCCCGGACGCCCTCGGCCGGTGCTGCTGCCGCCGCGCAGGACCAGCCCGCCGCCGCACCGGCGGACACCCCGGCCGTAGGCGACGACGAGGGCCCGGGTCCCCGCGCTGCGGACATCGCGCGCGAGGCGCTGCGTGCGGCACGGCAGGACGCGCGGCGGGCTCGGGAAGAGGCCGAGAGTGCGGGACGCCGGTCGCGGCACAGCCGTGGGGACGCGCGGCCCAGGGCCGGTCGGCAGGCGCGCGGGCACGCTGCCGGCGGGGGAGTGCGGGACGTACGGAAGTTGCTGGCCGACGCATTTCGCATGCCCGCGGACACGGACGAGCCGGACGCGGCGCCCCAGGGCCCTGACGAAACCGCCCAGCAGCGCCCACCCCACGGCATGGCCGACTCGCCGTACAGGCACGGCCCAGCCGAACCCACCCTCACGCCCACTTCCTCGCCCACCCCGTCCGAGACTCCCCGGATCCCCCACTCCATGGCGGCCCCCGACCGCGACACCGAGCTCCGCCGTACCTTCCCCGCCTTCCCGCCCCGGGACCCGGACGGCAAGGGCTTCGCCGAGAGCTGGTGGGGAAACGCGTGGGTCGCCGCGCTGGAGCAGGGCGCGCTGGACGCCAAGCGGCTGGAGCGCGGGCGGGGTTACGCCGGGCAGGGGCATGTCGACGCCATCACCGTGACGCCCGGCCTGGTGCTGGCGTACGTGCGGGGCAGCCGTCCGCGCCCGTACCGCGTGCAGGTGCGGCTGCGCACGCTCGGCGACTCCGACTGGGAGCGGTTCCTGGACGCCGCCGCCGACCGGCCCGGGCACATCGCGGCACTCCTCGACAAGGAGATGCCCCGGTCCCTCGCGGACTGCGGCGTGCCCCTGCTGCCGGGCCCGGGCGATCTGGAACCGCGGTGCAGCTGCCCCGACCGGGGCCACCCCTGCAAGCACGCCGCCGCCCTCTGCTACCAGACCGCGCGGCTGCTCGACGCCGATCCCTTCGTGCTGCTCCTGCTGCGCGGCCGGGGCGAACGCGAGCTGCTCGACGCGCTGTCCCGGCTGAGTGCCACCCGTGCGGCGCGCGCCGCCCAGGACAGAGGACCGGCGCCGCTCCCCGGCGTGCGGGCCGGTGACGTCGTCGCCCCGCGCGCCCTCCCGCCCCTGCCCGCGCCGCTGCCCCCGCCCCCGCACCCCGAGCAGCCCCCGGCCTACCCGGCGGCCCCCGGCGGCCCGGACCCGTTCGCGCTGGACCAGCTGGCCACGGACGCCGCCGCGCGGGCCCACGCGCTGCTCACGACGGGCCGTGACCCGGTCGGGCAGCTGACGCTCTGGGAGGACGCGGTCCGCCTGGCCGCGGCCCGCCCCGGCTCGGGGCTCACCGCGGGCACCCGGGCGCTCTACTCCTCCCTCGCCTCAGCGGCGGGCCGCACCCCGTCCGAGCTGGCCCGCGCGGTCGCCGCCTGGCGCCAGGGCGGACCGGAGGGCCTCGCCGTATTGGAGGAGCCGTGGGATCCGCCGGCCGGCCGGTTCGACCGGGCCCGTCCGCTGCTCCTCGCCGCCGACCTGCCCGCCTTCCGCCCCTGGCGCAACCACCTCACCCACCCGCAGGGCCATGTCCAGCTCCGCCTGGGCCACGACGGCCTGTGGTACGCCTACGAGTCCGAGCCGGGCCACGAGGACTGGTGGCCCCGAGGCACCCCCGACCTGGACCCCGTCGGCGCCCTGACGGGCCTGGGCATACCGAGCGACCTCTGAGCGCCTGCGGGCAGCCGCCTCACCGCGCCTGATGTGCCGGACGCCTACGATCCGTCGCGGCCCATGGCCTTGCGGACAGCATCGCGTGTGCGCTCCATCAGGGCGGTGACCGGCCCGAGCGCCATGTTGGCCGTGGCGGACTCCACGCGCGGATGGGGCCGGGTGGGCGCCATGGCCTCGGCTGCCTTCACGCCCTTGGCCAGGGAGGCGAGCGTCGCGGTGTCGGCGCCGCGCCGGATGTGGATGAACACAGCAGCCAGTTCACCGCTTTCTGCGCTGCGCCTCGATGTAACGCGTCTGGGCCAGCTGCCGTTTCACCTCGGGATCGACGGTGTTGCGGGCCAGTTGGTGACTGAACATGATCGCCTCGACCTCGATGCCGTTCATCGTGATGATCCGGCAGCGGGTGTAGGGGGCACAGTGATCGGGGTCGATCGGAGCGACGTTGAGCTCTCGCCAGTTCCTGATCTGACGGTCCAGTGGGATACCGCGCTGTTCCAGGGGGGGTGAAGGTCACTGTGCCTCCAGGGCGGTTGACGGTGCCTACGCAGGTCCCCCGCGACGAGGAGATCACTCGCCGTAAGGGGGGTGAGTGCCAGCCATGCTTGACCGCGTGGGCTCCGGGCCGCGGCTCCCGCGCCGAACCGGTCCCGCGGCGGCACTCGACCAGCGGCACCCTCCGCTGAGGGCGTCGGCGGCACTCCGGCGAGGACGCCCCGCACCCGGTCGGCCGGTGCTGATCACGCGTCGGCCAACAGGTCGCTCTCCTGTACGGCCGCCATGGACAGCGTCTTGTACCCGACCTGCTCGAACAGCACGACGAGGCGGTCCTCCTCCACGCGCATGACCATGCCCGTGCCCCATTCGGCGTGGCGGACCCTGTCGTGGGGCTCGTACGGCGCACGGGCCCCTGGCGCGGTGGAGGATTCCCGCCGCCCGGCCCCGGTGCGCCGGCCGTCGTCCCGCTCGCACACGTCGCACCGTCCGCACGGTTCGTCGAGCTGCTCGCCGAAGTAGCCCAGGAGGTACTGACGGCGGCAGGACGGCGTCTCCGCGTACCCGCGCATCATCTCGATACGGGACCGGTCCGTCCGGCGACGCCGCTCGAACACCTGCTCCGCCCTTTCGACGGCCTCGTCCGCCGTACGGCCGGGAAGGGCCCGGACCGCGCGGCGCCTGCCCTCGACGGACAGGGCTCCGGCCTCTTCCAGCAGGTTCAGCAGCTCGGTGGCCTTCCGGCGCGACAGGTCACAGAGCTGCGCCACCCGGGTGCGGCTGTGCGGGACGTCTTGGCCGAGCAGTGCGGTCATGATCCGGCGCAGCCCGTCGAGGTCCAGGGACCGGGCGGTGAGGAACTTCTGCAGTCCCAGGTCCTCCGGGCGGTAGAAGAGCACGGCCTCCGCCGGTTCCCCGTCCCGCCCGGCGCGCCCGATCTCCTGGTAGTAGGAGTCCAGTGACTCCGGGACGGACGCGTGGGCGACGAACCGTACGTCGGGCTTGTCGATGCCCATCCCGAACGCGGAGGTGGCCACGACCACGGCGGGCCGGCCGGCCAGGAAGCCGTCGTGGACCCGCCGCCGCTCCGCCGCCTTCATCCCCGCGTGGTACGCCTCGGCGTCCACGCCGTCCTGGCGCAGTCGCGCCGCATGGGTTTCGGCGTCCTTGCGGGTGGCCGTGTAGAGGATGCCCGGCGCGCGTGCTCCGGCCGCCCAGTGGGCGACGGCGCCCCGTTTGGCGGCGTCGTCGGTGAACGTGCGCACCGCCAGGTGGATGTTCGGCCGGTCGGTTCCGGCTGTCACGACACAGGCGTCGCGCATGTGCAGGTGCTCGACGATGTCGGCCTGGACAGGGGCCGCGGCCGTCGCCGTCAGAGCGAGCACCGGCGGACGGCCCAGGCGTTCGGCCACCTCGCCCAGGCCCAGGTAGTCGGGGCGGAAGTCGTGCCCCCACACGGAGACGCAGTGGGCCTCGTCGACGACGAACAGCGAGGGGCCCAGCTCACGCAGCCGCTTCAGCACACTGTCCTTGGCCAGCTGCTCCGGGGACAGGAAGAGGTACTCGGCAGCGCCCTCCCGGACGGCCCGCCAGCCCCTGTCGGTGGCCGACTCGGGCTGCTCGGAGTTCACGGCCACGGCGTCCGGTGCCGCGCTCTCCCGCAGTCCGGTGACCTGGTCGCGCTGCAAGGCGATCAGCGGCGACACCACTACGGCGGGGCCGCCCAGGACGACGGTCGGCACCTGATAGATCGCCGACTTGCCGGAACCGGTGGGCATGACGACCAGTACGTCACGGCCATCGAGCAGGGCCCGCATCGCCTCCGTCTGCTCGGGCCCCAGGTCGCTCCACCCGAAGCGCTCCCGCGCGACGCGGCGCAGCTCCCCGGTCCGGTCGTGCCCGCCCGCCTCCGACCGGACCTTCGAGCTCCCCGTGCGCCGGGACATGGCACGAAGCCTCCTTCACGGCCCCGAGACCCCCTCGCGAGCCCTGCCCGGGTACCCCGCCCGGCTGCCGGGATGCGGGTGGGTCAGCTCAGCGGAGTCCGGAATCTCTCCGGTGCGAGGGGGGCGGGCGGTGAGCCGTCAGGCGCGTCGCCGGGCCCACAGGGGGGTGACGAATCCGATGAGGACGGCGGCGATGCCGATCTGGAAGACGTGGCGGATCCAGTCGATACCGCCGGTGTCGCGCACACCGAACGCGGTGGCGAGCGCGTTGCCGGCGACGGCACCCACGATGCCCATGAGAACCGTCAGCCACAGGGGGATGGGCTGACGTCCGGGAACAACGAGCTTGGCCAGCAGGCCGATGATGAGCCCAGCGATGATCGCCCACAGGAACGACACGACAACTCCTTCCATTCGTTGCCCTTTTCGGGCATGACTCCGTGTTCCCGCCGAAGGCCGCCATAAGCGTGTCGCCCTGGGCTGAACAGCGGTGCGCTGAACTCCATCGGCTCCGGCCCGGTTGCGGTCGCCGGCGAGCCCCTGTCTCATGAGCGAGCGGCCACCCCACATGACGGAGCGGGCGGCCCGACTCCGCCCGGGGCCGCACGGGAGGCGGGATGTCAGGACGGTGGTACGGCCCCGGCGTGGTGGCGGTGGTGGTCCTCGCCACGGCCGGCGCCTGTGGAACGCCATCGGAGCGGCGCGACGGCGTCACCGCGCAACTGACGCGCTTCGAGCGGGCGCTGGACGCCGGACAGCGGCAACGACTGTGCGCCGCCCTCGCACCGTCCACCCGGGAGGAACTCGAGCAGTCGGCCAAGCGCCGCTGCGCCCAGGCGATCGGCGAGCAGAGCCTTCCGGCGGCGGGCGCCGTACGCCGCGTTGATGTCTACGGCGAACAGGCCCGGGTGGTGCTGGATCACGACACCGTCTTCCTGGCGCACTTCCCCACGGGGTGGAAGGTCACCGCGGCCGGGTGCCGGCCCCGGCCGCAGCGCCCGTACCAGTGCGAGATCAAGGCCGGGTGAGAAGACCGTGAGGACGCTGTTCGCCGGAACACTGCTGGTGATCGTGGTCGGCCTGGCGTACTTCATGACGCTGGGACTGATGCACCGGTGACCCCCGCACCGGAGCACGGCGGGGACACCGCACCGCCCCGGCGCCGGGCGCGGCGCTTTCTCCGCCACAACGGTCTCGGTCTCTTCTTCCTGACGACGTTCCTGCTCGCCCTCGCCGGACAGGCCGTGGCGGGACACGCGGAGTTCAACAACCAGCTCGTCTCGGACGGCATGGCACCCCTCGACTTCGGCGCCTACCTCGCTTCCTCGGATTTCGCCGTCGACGTCACGGAGAACTGGCAGTCGGAATACCTGCAGTTCTTCCTCTACATCTTCGCCACCGTCTGGCTGCTGCAACGCGGCTCACCGGAGTCCAAGGAACTGGACAGGGCCGGTACCGAGTCCGACCAGGACCAGATGGCGGGGCGTCACGCCAAGGAGGATTCTCCGCGCTGGGCCGCGGCCGCGGACTGGCGGGGCCTGGTGTACTCCCGCTCCCTGGGGCTGGTGATGGGCACCATCTTCCTGCTGTCCTGGCTGACCCAGTCCGTCGCCGGTGTCGCCGCCTACAACGAGGAGCAACTGCGCCGGCTGCAAGCGCCCGTCAGCTGGGCGCAGTACCTGTCGGCCGCGGATTTCTGGAGCCGAAGCCTGCAGAACTGGCAGTCCGAACTGCTGGCCGTCGCCTCCATGGCCGTCCTCTCCATCTACCTGAGGCAGCGCGGATCGCCGGAGTCGAAGCCCGTGGGCGCGTCCGACTCCGCCACCGGCGTCGAGGGCTGAGCACGCGGGGCGGAGGCGACGAGCCCGGTGTGTGGGGGATGTGGGCGGGTACCGACACGACACAGCTTGTGTGGTCGGAGGTCGGGATGCGTCTTTTCCACAGCCGTCCTACCGACCCCGGGTACCGCCGCCTGCGCCACGGACGCGGCTTGCGCTACCTGGACACCCACGGGGAGCCGCTGCGCGATCCCGAGGAGCTGGC
Source organism: Streptomyces africanus (assembly GCF_030816955.1). Classification (NCBI taxonomy): domain Bacteria; kingdom Bacillati; phylum Actinomycetota; class Actinomycetes; order Kitasatosporales; family Streptomycetaceae; genus Streptomyces; species Streptomyces africanus. The sequence continues at coordinate 7,279,487 of NZ_JAUSYP010000001.1, forward strand.
TCGGATCCGGGCACTGGTCATACCGCCGGCCTGGCGGGACGTGTGGATCTGCACCAGGGCCAACGGGCATCTGCAGGCCGTCGGCACGGATGCCGCCGGACGCCGCCAGTACCTGTACCACCCGCAGTTCCGTGCCGAACAGGAGCAGGCCAAGCACGAGCACGTGCTCGATGTCGCCGAGGCCCTGCCCGCGGTGCGCGAGGCCGTCGAGGGGCATCTGAGCGATCGGGGGCTGACCCGGCAGCGGGTCCTGGCCACGGCCGTGCGCCTGCTCGACCTCGGCTTCTTCCGTATCGGCAGCGACCGCTACACCGAACAGAACAGCAGCTACGGCCTCACCACGCTGCTGCGCGAGCACTCCCGCTGCCACGCCGGTGCGGTCCTGTTCACCTACACCGGCAAACACGGCAAGGAGATCGTCCAGACCATCGCGGACCCGGCCGCCTGTCGCAGCCTCACCGCGTTGCTGCGGCGCCGGGCCGGCGGTGACCGGCTCCTGGCCTACTGGGAGGGACGCGCCTGGCACGACCTGAGCGGCGATGACGTCAACGCGTACCTCAGGGAACTCGCCGGCCTGGAGATCACCGCCAAGGACTTCCGCACCTGGCACGCCACCGTCATGGCGGCTGTCGCGCTGGCCGTCTCACAACCCGTGGCGCGCAGCGAGACCGCCCGGCGCCGGGCCATCGCCCGGGCGGCGCGCGAGGTCGCCGGGTATCTCGGCAACACGCCCGCGGTCTGCCGTGCCTCCTACATCAACCCACGGGTGATCGAGCTGTACGAGGAAGGCGTGACGGTCTCCGCGGCGCTGTCTCATCTCGGCGACGAGGGCCCGTACGGCATCCCCGCCACCCACGGACCCGTCGAACGGGCGGTGCTGCGCATGCTCCGGAACGGAGACCCGCCCGAGGGGTGAGAAGGAGGCGGCGCGCTCGCGTCTCACTGAATGCGCCGGGCGATCCCGGTCGCCCTTCCCATCAGCCATTCGAGCGGCCCCCGCCGGCAGAAGCGGGACCATACGGTGGCGAGGACGGTGACGGACGCGATGAAGCCGAGCAGGGTGTACAGGGGCGGGACGGTCGCTTCCTCGGTGTTCAGGAGCCAGATGGCGACGATGTGGTAAACGTACGCCGTCAGCGACATCGAGCCGACCACGATGACGGGCGTGGCCAGGCGGCGCAGCCGGGGGAAGGCGTCCACGGCGGCCAGGCACGCGGTGATCACCAGGATCGCCACACCCGTGGCGGCCACGATGGACAGGGTCGCCTCGCTGTGCGGGGCGGAGGCCAGCATCCCGGCGGGGGTGTCGCCGAAGATGCCGATGCTGTCGGGCGATACGGACGACACGGACGACATGCCCGGTCCCTCTTCGGCTTTCCGGACGGCTTCGGCGGCACCGGGTACGAGCCGCACCGCCAGCCAGGAACCGCCGTAGCCGGTGACGGCGAGGGCGACGCCGGTGAGGGCGAGGCGTATCCGGACCGCCGTGGCGGCCAGGTCGCAGCGGGCGACGGCCATACCGGCGATGACGAACGGAACCCAGGTCAGGGCCGGATAGCCGCCGGTGAAGAACAGCGAGACGGGGCCGTCGGCCTGGCCGTAGGAGAGGAACACGCGGCCGCCGACCACCGGCTTCAGCGCGTACAGCAGCTGCGCCCCTGCCGGAATGAGGGGCGTGCTGCCGGGCTGTGGCTCAGGCGTCGATGATGACGGGGATGATCAGGGGCCTGCGGCGGTGGGTGCGGAACGCCCAGTTCGCCACGGCGCGGGCGAGGAGTTGTTCGAGTTGGCGTGCGTCCCCGACGCCTTCCTCGGCCGCGGTGGCCAGGGTTTTCTCGATGACCGGGATGACCGGCTCGAAGGTGGCGTCGTCATGGACGAAGCCCCGGGCCAGGAAGTCGGGGGCCTCGGCGAGAGCGCCGGTGTCCGCATCGACGATCGCCACCACCGTGACCACGCCTTCCTCCGCGAGGGTGAGGCGGTCCTTGAGGGACGCCTCGGTCGCGCCGCCGACTTCCATGCCGTCGACGTAGACGTTGCCGGCGGGGACCTTGCCGGTGATGGACGCGCGCCCGTCGACGAGGTCGACGACGACGCCGTCCTCGGCGATGACGACCCGGTCGGGGTCGACGCCGGTGCGGATGGCGAGGTCACCGTTGGCCCGCAGATGGCGCCATTCGCCGTGCACGGGCATGACGTTGCGGGGTTTGACGATGTTGTAGCAGTAGACGAGTTCGCCGGCGCTGGCGTGCCCGGAGACGTGCACCTTGGCGTTGCCCTTGTGGACCACATGAGCGCCCCACCGGGTGAGTCCGTTGATCACCCGGTAGATGGCGTTCTCGTTGCCCGGGATGAGGGAGCTGGCGAGCAGGACGGTGTCGCCCTTGCCGATGCGGATCTGGTGGTCGCGGTTGGCCATGCGTGACAGCGCGGCCATCGGCTCGCCCTGGGAGCCCGTGCACACCAGGGTGATCTTGTGGTCCGGGAGCTTCTCCAGCTCCTTCGTGCTCACGACCAGACCGGAGGGGACCTTCAGGTAGCCCAGGTCGCGGGCGATGCCCATGTTGCGGACCATCGACCGGCCGACGAAGGCGACCTTGCGGCCGTGCTGGTGGGCGGCGTCCAGGACCTGCTGGATGCGGTGCACATGGCTGGCGAAGCTGGAGACGATGACCCGGCGCGGCGCGGTGCGCATCACCTGCTCGATCGCCGGGTTCAGCTCACGCTCGGAGGTGGTGAAGCCGGGTACTTCGGCGTTGGTGGAGTCGGTGAGGAACAGGTCCACGCCCTCCTCGCCGAGGCGGGCGAAGGCGCGCAGGTCGGTGATGCGGTCGTCGAGAGGGAACTGGTCCATCTTGAAGTCGCCGGTGTGCAGCACCATCCCGGCACTGGTGCGGATCGCGACCGCGAGACTGTCCGGGATGGAGTGGTTGACCGCCACGAACTCGCAGTCGAACGGCCCGAAGCCGCGCCGGTCGCCCTCCCGTACCCGCACCGTGCGCGGCCGGATGCCGTGTTCCTTGAGCTTGGCCTCCAGGAACGCCAGCGTCAGCTTGGAGCCGACGACGGGAATGTCGGACCGCTCGCGCAGCAGGTACGGCACGGCGCCGATGTGGTCCTCGTGGCCGTGGGTGAGCACCACCGCCACGATGTCGTCCAGCCGGTCCCGGATCGACGTGAAGTCCGGCAGGATGACGTCCACGCCGGGCTGGGTCTCCTCGGGGAACAGCACGCCGCAGTCGACGATGAGCAGCTTGCCGGAGTGCTCGAAGACGGTCATGTTGCGGCCGATCTCCCCCAGGCCGCCCAGGGCGACGACCCGCAACCCTCCTGCGGGAAGGGGCGGGGCGGCTTTGAGTTCGGGGTGTGGATGACTCATACCTCGACGTTACCCGGAGAGCGGGACGGGATGATCCATCGCCTGCGTGATCTCTTCCTCCGGACGGAGCTGCGCGTACGCAGTCGGTGCCCCGGAACGACCAGTACGGTCAGGATGCGCCCGAGCGTGCGCAATGCGGTGCCGCCGAGGCAGACCGAGCCCAGGTCGCTGCATGGCACAGCCACAATCGGTCCACGGATACGATGAATCAATTCGCCGGAATAATGTTCCATGGAAGATGACGCCGTGGTTGATCTGAAGCTGGTGTTCCACGACCTGGTCCAGTTCGAGATCGCGCTGTGGAATGCCGTCGATGCGCGGCTGCGCGCCGATTGCGACCTTCAGCTCACCTGGTTCGAGGTGATGCAGTTGCTCGCGAGGCGCTCGGAGTGCCGGATCCAGGACGTGGCGGAGGAGTTCGGGATCACTGTCGGCGGCACCAGCAAGGTGGTCGACCGCATCGAGGCGGCCGGTTACTGCCGACGGCGCGCCAATCCGAACGACCGGCGCTCGTCGCTCGTCGAGCTCACGCCCGAGGGACGTCGCCTGGCGGACAGGGCCATGGAAGTCTTCGAGGCGGAGCTTGAGACGCGGGTCGGTTCCGTGATCCCTGAGCAGGACCTGGAGAGGTTCGCCGCCACGCTGAGCGCGCTCCGGGCGGGTGGGGCGCAGCCGGGGTGTGCGGTGAGTGCAGGTCAGGAGTCGGCGTAGTGGACGTTCGCTCTTGACCTTCACCGGGCGTCGTGTATCGCCCATGTATGGCCGCTCCCTAGCGTGACGCCGGTGGAGGCGCTATGTGGGGAATGATCACCGGTCAGCTGCGCAGACAGTCCGTGCGGACGTTGACGTTGCTGGTCGGTGTGCTGGTGGCCACGGCCGGGTTCACTCTGCTGACCGGGTCCGTGGAGACCTCGCGGCTGACGGTGAAGGCGTCCGCCGACGCCAACTTCCGTGCCGCGTACGACATTCTCGTGCGGCCCGCCGGTGCGCGGACCGGGCGCGAGGAGTCCGTCGGGCAGGTGCGGCCCAATTTCCTGTCCGGGCAGTTCGGTGGGATAACTCCCGGTCAGTGGCGGGAGATCGCCGGCCTACGAGGGGTGGAGATCGCGGCTCCCGTGGCGATGCTCGGCTATGTGCAGGCCGGGACGCACGCCCAGGTCGATGTCACCGGGCAGCTCGACCCCGCGGCCGATCGGCAGATGCTGCGGCTGCGCAACACCTGGACCACGGACCGGTCGCTGAGCAAGGCCCAGGACCCGGGTTCGGTGTACGTCTACGTCACGAGCAATCCGGTCGTGCTGCCGGATGCCACATCGACGGCCAAGGACCCGAGTTGGAAGAGTCTGTACACCTACCGCGGACGGCACCTGACCGAGGTCGGTGACGCGCTGAGCCGGGGGGACAGCCCCTGCGACGATGGTGAGATGCCTCCGCTCGAGGTGCTGCCCGGAGGGAGGTTCGAGCCGCTGTGTGCCATTCGTACGGTCTCCTCGTACGGCGGTGGCGCGGTCAATGACCAGCTCGACCCCGCCCAGCGCAGCGAACTCGTCGTCGTGCGGCGGCATGCGGACGGCACCTTCACCAGCGGGACGGACGTGTCCAACCGCACGACCTCCCGCCGCGCGGTGGTCGACATCGACTGGTCGATGACGCTGCTGCTCGCCGCCGTCGATCCCGAGCAGGAGGCCCGGTTGGTCGGGGTGGACGGGGCGATGGCCTCCGGCCGGTATCTGAAGGACGGTGAGAAGCCCGCCATGGACACGCAGGGCGGGTCGCGGTTCGAGGACATCCCGCTGATCAGTACGGACCGTCCCTATCTGGACGAGCAGTTGAGCACGTCGGTCTCACGCGTCACAGAAACGCTTCCGAAGCTTTCCGGGCGGGGCGCCAAGGAGCTGCGCGGTCTGCTGGCCGGGCTGCCCGTCAGCCCCGGGGCGACCACGCGCGCCGACGCCGACACCGTGTTCCGGCGGTCGGTCGCGGACGGCACGATCGACGTCAACCCCTTCGTCGTCCTCCAGGCCGGAGCCCCCCGTTATGCGGCCGGCGGGGGAGTGCTGCGGCCCGCGCCCGTCGCATCGGACAGCGGTGAGCTGTGGCGGCAGTCGACGTACGGCGGCGACCTGCCGGCGTGGTTCGTTCAGGACACGGCGTTCCGGCCGGTGACCAGGCTGCCCGGAACCGACGCGAGCCAGGACCACTTCCCGCAGTTCAGCGTGGTCGGCACCTACGCCGTCGAGCGCCTGAAGGGCTTCTCGAAACTGTCCGAAGTCCCCCTGGAGACCTACCGGCCGCCCGCCGCCCGCGCCGCCGACGAGGCCGCCCGCGCCGCACTCGGCGGCCAGGCGCTCGCGCCCAACAGCAACCCGGGCGGCTACCTCGCCACCCCGCCGCAACTGCTCACCACCCTCCAGTCGGTGGAGTCCGTCACCGGCCCGGACTCCCCGCGTGCGAAGGACCCGATCTCCGCGGTGCGGGTCAGGATCGCCGGTGTTCACGGAACGGACAAGGCGTCCCGGGAACGTATCCGCGCGGTCGCCGAGGCGATCACCGCCCGCACCGGGCTCGACGTGGACATCACAGCGGGTTCCTCCCCGGCGCCGCAGCACGTGGCACTGGGGGAGGGCAAGTTCGGGCGGCCCGCGCTCGCGCTGAGGGAGAACTGGACCGCCAAGGGCACCGCCGTCGCACTCGTCGAGGCCGCCGACCGCAAGAGCGTGCTGCTCTTCGGCCTGGTGCTCGGCGTGTGCGCGCTGTTTCTCGGCAACGCCGTGGCCGCCTCCGTACGCACCCGGCAGCGCGAACTGGCCGTCCTCGCCTGCACCGGCTGGACGGGCGCCCGCCTCGCGGGACTTGTCCTCGGTGAGGTCGCCCTGGTCGCAGCCGTGGCCGGTGCCGCCGGTGCCGGGGCCTCGTTCCCGCTGGGCTGGGCCTTCGGCCTCGACGTCACCGTGGGGCGCGCGCTGTTCGCGATACCGCTGGTGGTGGCCACGGCCCTGCTGGCCGGGGCGCTTCCGGCGATACGGGCAGGGCGGCCGTATCCCGCACAGGCGCTGCGGGGCTCGGTGGCCGGGCCGCGGCGGGCCCGGCGCGCCGGGCGCGGACGCACGCTGCTGGGGCTCGCGGTGAGCGGGGCGCTGCGTACGCCGTCCCGTTCTGCGCTCGGCGCGCTGGCGCTCGCGGTGGGGGTGGCAGCGGTCTCCCTGCTCACGGCGGTCATATGGACGTTCCAGGGCGCGGTCCAGGGCACGCTCCTCGGTGAGGCGGTGTCCCTCGAGGTGCGCGGGGTCGATGTGGCCGCGGCCGTACTCACGGCGGCCCTGGGGGTGTTCGCCCTCGCCGATGTCCTCTATCTCGACAGCTGTGAACGGGACGGGGAGTTCGCCATGCTGCGGGCCTGCGGCTGGGCCGACACCGAGGTCATGCGACTGGTCGTCGCGCAGGGTGCGGTGATCGCCGTGGCGGGCGCGGTGCCCGGCGCAGCGACCGGGCTCGGACTGACCGTGGCCTTCACCGGTTCGATTCCGGCGGGGCTGCCGGTGGCGGTGGGCGTGGTCGCGGTGGCGGGAGTGCTGGCGGCCGTGGCGGGCAGCGTCGTCGCGGCCGGGCTCGCGGTACGGCGGTCGCCGGCGGGGCCGTTGGCCGAAGAGGGATGATCCGAGAAGGATGGACAGAGATACGGAGAGGGAGAGAGAACCCTATGGGGGACGGTGCGTCGGTCCGGGTGGAGGACCTGCACAAGAGCTTCGGCACCGGTGACGGGCTGATCAAGGCCGTCGACGGCATCAGCCTGGACATCCCGGCCGGACACAGCGTCGCCCTCGTCGGCGCCTCCGGCTCCGGCAAATCCACGCTGCTGCACCTCATCGGGGCCATCGAACGGGCCGATGCGGGGCGGGTGTGGGTGGACGGCCAGGACGTCACCGCGCTGGGGCGGCGGGCCGCCGCTTCGTACCGGCGCACGGTGGGGTTCGTGTTCCAGCGGTTCCATCTGCTGCCAGGCCTGAGCGCGCTGGACAACGTGCTGGCGCCCGTGCTGCCCCGCAAGGCCGGCTTCGACCGGGACGCACGCGCCCGCGAACTCCTCGCGGCGGTGGGCCTTCAGGGACGGGAGTCGGCGTTGCCCTCGCAGCTGTCCGGCGGACAGCAGCAGCGGGTCGCGGTGGCGCGGGCGCTGATCGCCCGGCCCCGGCTGCTGCTCGCCGACGAACCCACCGGGAGCCTGGACTCGGCGACCGGTGAGCAACTCATGGACTTGGTAGGGGAGTTGGCCGCCGCATCAGGTTGCACGCTTGTGGTGGCCACGCATGACATGGAGGTGGCGGAACGCTGCAGGGACGTGCTGCGGGTACGGGACGGGCGGCTCGGTGAGGTGGCGGGCAGCGGGGCTTGAGATCGGGGCGTGCCCGGTGAGAGGGGCGTACGTGGTCCGCGTATCGGCGATGTATGGCAGGCGTATGCCGTCCCCGTAGCGTCATGGGCGAACGCCGTCGTGACGAGCGACGGCCCCAATTGGGGGTTTTGTGATGCGCACTCTGAACCGACTCGCAGACGTGGTCCTCGGCCGGGTGGTACCGCGCGCCGAGGCCGAGGCGAGCACCACGGAGTACTGGTGCCGCCGCGACACGAGCTGCGGCCCCCAGTACCCCTCCGCCAAGGGGAACTGGCGCCGCACCTGCCAGTCGCCGGGCACGAACTGCACCGCGTGGACGCTCTACTCCTGCTGTTACTGACGCGGTTCCTGTAGTCCGCGGTGCCTCCCCGTGGCATCGGTCGCGCCCGGCCCCCCGTCGCGCCCTGCGGCGGGGGGCCGGGCGTTCGTGCCGAGCACCACCGCGACCACCACGTCCACGGGTACGAGGCCGATGGTCCGCGAGTCCGTGCTCACCGCCGCGTTGTCGCCGAGCACCGCCATGCGCCCGGGCGGCACCCGGCCAGGACACCCGGGAACCCCCGCCGGAACCGGGTCGCCCGGCAACGCCGCGACCCGTTTCACCCACAGCCCGTCCCCGTCCGCGACCGGCCCCACCACACGGGCGCCGTACGGCAGTTGCACCGGCAGGACGACCACCTGGCCCACGCGCAGCCGTCGGCCCGCCGAGCCACTGCGCCGCCCCGGAAGCCCCCCGCCTCCGCCCGGAAGCCGCTCGCCTCCGCCCGCACGACCTCCGATCCGACGGGCCAGGACCACCGCCCCGTCCCGCAGGCCGGGCTCCATGCTGTGCCCCCGTACGGTCACGAGCATCAGCCACCTGCCGAGCACCCGCTTCACCCTGCGACCTCCTGCTCCCGGCCGGGCTCGACCCCCTGAACCCCCGCCACCTCCCGCTCCGGCCCCGACGAGTCCTCCCAGAACCCCGCCGCCTGCCCCCGGAACAGCTCGGCGTACCGTCCCGACGGCAACCTCATCAGCTCCTCGTGCGGCCCTTCCTCCCGCACCGCACCCCCGTCAAGGAGCACGATCCGGTCCGCAGCACGAACCTCGCTCAGCCGGTGCGAGATCAGCAGCCGGGCCCGTCCCTGCCCCAACCCCCTGATCAGATGGGCCACTTCGGCCTGAGCATCCGGATCGAGCCCCGACGTCGGTTCATCGAGCACGAACAGGTCCCGGTCCGCCCGCAGCAACGCCCGGGCCAGTGCGACCCGTTGCCACTGTCCGCCGGAGAGCACGACACCGCTGTCCCGGTCGTTCGCACCGAAGAACCCCCGGGTCAGCATCGTGTCGTACCCGGCCGGGAGACCCGCGAGGACCTGGTGCACCCCCGCCTCGCGCGCGGCCTCGACGACCTCCGGGCCGGGTGCGCCGTCGGGCGTGCGAACGGCCAGCGCCGGATCGCCGAGCGCGATGTTCTCCGCCGCCGTCATCTCGTACGAGACGAAGTCCTGGAAGACGACACTGAGCCTGTCCCGCAGCGACTCGGGCGTGAACTCCCGCAGATCCGTCCCGTCCCACAGGATCCGCCCATGTTCGGGGTCGTAGAACCGGCAGAGCAGTTTGACCAGCGTGCTCTTGCCGGCCCCGTTCACGCCGACGAGACCCACGCTCTCCCCGGCGCGCACCGTCAGCGTCACGCCCCGCAGCACCCACGGCAGATCCGGGGCGTAGCGGAACCACACGTCATCGAGGACGATCCGGTCGAGCAGATGGCCCGCGACCCGCCGCGCCGTGTCGGGCCGTGCGCCGCCCTCGGCCACGGCCACGTACTCGGCGAACACCAGCAGATGCTGATGGCCGTTGGCCACCGCCGTGACCGCCGAGCCGAGTCCGCCCTGTACCGAGGCCACCGCCGCGAGGAACACGGAGAGGTCCCCGACCGTCAGCGTCCCCGCCGACACCCGGCCCACCGCCCACAGCAGTCCGCCGCCCGCGATACCCGAAGCGAGCAGAGTGGGCAGGGAGTTGACGCTCAGCCGGCGTACGTCGAGCCGGTGCCGGATCCGGTTGACGGCCCGCCGCTCGACGAGCATGCGCTCCCGCAGCACATCCCCGATGCCGAACAGCCGTATCTCCTTGGCCGCCGTCGTACCGCCGAGCAGCGTCGAGAAGAACGCCTCGCGGCGTTCGCCGGCCGTGACGCCCGCGAACGCCGCGGCTGTCGCCCGCGCCAGCCGTAGCTCCGCGACCAGCTTTGGTACGGCACCGAGCAGCACCAGTCCCGCCAGGACCGGGCTGACGGCGGCCAGCATCCCGGCGAACCCCACCAGCGTCCACCCCGACCGCAGCACGATCAGCGCGCACTGCACCAGCTGTACGGGGGTGTCCTGGCCGGACTGCTGGGCGAGCCGGAGCCGGTCGAGCCGTACCGGATCCTCGTAGAGGTCCAGGCCCGGATGGGCGTTGACCGCACGGAACAGCCGGTCCTGCGCGGTCAGCGCCACGGCCCGGGTGAGCACGCCCTGGCAGAGATCGTCGACGTACGGCAGGAGCGCGAGCAGCACGCCGATCGCGGCCAGGGCCACGGCGGTCGCGGTGACCTCGCGCGTCCCGTACCCGGTGAGCGAGTCGATCAGCTGCTTGGTCAGCCAGGCCGCCGCGATCGGCCCGGTGGCCTCGACGAGGGCGAGCAGCAGGGTCGCCGCGAGGGCGCGGCGGTGCGCGCCGAGCGCGAGCCGCAGCGCCGTGGCCGCGACCCGGGGCCGGGACACGGGGTGCTGTGCCGGGTGCGTCATACGACCGGCCGGCCCGCGATCCCCGCTTTGGCGATGAGCTCCGGCGGGCTCACCGCCGACCAGCGGATCGCCATGCCGTCGCCGGTGTCGTCGAGACCGCAGACCAGGGGCAGCCCGTCCACCCGGAACGTGGTGATCCACGACTCGACCCAGGGGTCCTTCGGGCCGCCGACGATGACGCGGGCCACCGGGTCCAGGGCCTTCGTGAAACGCGCGTTGTCGTCGTCGGTGCCCTCGGAGAGGACGGCGACGACACGTTCGCTGCCGCCGGGCTCGTCCATGGCCCTCGTGACGACCAGCGGCAGCAACTGCTCACAGGGCTCACAGCCCGGTGCGAAGAAGGCGACGAGCGCGGGCCGGGTGCCGTCCGGTATGTCCACCAGGGCGCCGGCGGTCATCCGGTGGGCGTCGGTGATGCCGGTGACCGGGGCGGGCGCCGCGCCCGCCGGGCGGGCCTCGATCTCCTTGAGCCGGCGGATGACGCCGTACAGGAGAAGGAGATTGAACAGGCCGAGGAGCAGGCCGAGTACGGAGAGACCGAGGGACACAGGGACTCCTACGGGAGGTCGGTGGAGCGAGTGGTGGAGGCGGTGGGCGCCGTGAACAGATCGGCGATGTCGTCCAGGCCGATCACGACGACGGCCAGCACGGCACCCGCGGCCACGGCCACGACCAGCTCGCCGCCCGCTGCCCGCACCGGACCGGAGCCGGTGACGACCAGGGCACCGACGGCGGCCAGCAGCAGTCCGGTGTTCCTGACCAGGTGCAGTACGCCGAGAGGCCGCCCCGTGCGGCCGAAACAGGCGCACGTCACGGGCGGACCGCCGCCCCGTACCGCCCGCACCACGCCGAGGGTGAGCGCGGCAAGGACCAGCGAGGCAAGGAGCAGCCCGATCACACCGGCCCGCGTGCCGGGCAGCAACAGCAGGCCGGCGGACACGCCTTCGGCCGTGACGGTCGCGTACGCGAGCGGGCGGCGCAGGCCCCGAGTGCCAAGACCCATATCGGCGAGCGTGGTGAGGAACGCACGGAATCCGGCGGGCCGTGCCTTGCCCACGGCGGATGCGGCGAAAACGACGGCGACCAGAATGTGGCAGGCCGTCAAGAGCCCGGCGGCCATGGCGCTCACCCCGCGAGCAGCTGCTGATGCAACCGGCCCAGACAGGCATCGGGTTCGGTGCCGAGCTCGCGGCGGAAGACGGTCCGCGCCGACTCGAACGCGTCGGTCACGCGCCCTGGTTCGCCGAGGTGGTGATGGGCGTTCAGGACGAGCAGCCAGCTGCGGATGCGCAGCGGCTCCGCGGCGAGCACCTGCCCCGCCGTACGCAGTGCGGAGTGCGGCTGGCCGACGCCGAGCCAGGCATCGGCCAGATCCTCGGTGGCGCGGATGCGCTCGGCGTCCAGGGTGCGCAGCGGGCCGTCGAGCATGCCGTACCGCTCGACTCCGGGGGCCGCGTGGTCCGAACTCCACAGCGCCAGCGCTGCATTGAGCAGCTCGATGGCCCGGGGCGGGTCATCGGTGACCGCGCTGCGGCCCCGGTCGGCGAGCCGCTCGAACACCAGGTGGTCGACGAAGTCCGGCGCGATCCGGAGTTCATAACCGCCCTGGTGGCTGATCAGCGGGGTGGCCACCGGGAGCCGCCGGCGCAGGAGATGGGCGTACGAGCGCAGGTTCGCGACGGCCGAGCGCGGCGGCTCGCCCGCCCACAGGGCGTCCATCAGGTTCTCCAGGGACACCACGCTCCCCGGCCTGAGCAGCAGCGCGGTGAGCAGCGCGCACGGCTTGATGCCGCGAAGCGGCCCCGGGTGTGCGCTGTCGCTGACCTCGATCGGCCCCAGGATGCGTATCAGCGGTGCCTGCACCTGCGCTCCCCCTCTGTGACGCGTGGTCGGCTTGGGGCACACCGTATTATCGAAGCGCTTCGAAGGTAACCCTGCTGCAACAAGCAGTGGATTGAACGCGCGCTGCTTGATGATGAGTTGAAAAGGCGTCTGATCATCGAAGCGCTTGACCCACCCGAGGGAACACCCCCACCACCACACCTCCTACTGCCGGCTCCTCGGGGAAGTCGACTGCCCCACACGGCGACCGGACGACCACCGACTCCGCAGGCACGGCGGCGCAGCGCGCCCCCCTCACGGTCGACCACCGGCAGGCGAAGGCCCGACGGCTTCCTCACCGGCAACGGCGATTACGGGGGCCGTGGAAGGTTGGCCGGACAGTCACGCGAGCGATGGCCACCGGTCGGCGGCCCACTCCAGCCATCCTGACCACCCAGGAGGCGGACCTCCTACCTCATGTCCATCGAGTTCCGTGGCGTCGGGCTCCTCGAACAGCGTCCTCCAGTGCAAGAGGTCCGTCTCGCTCATCACGAAGGTCTGATCAGGAGTGGTCGACTGGCGATGGGCGATCCGAGCGCGTTGGGTCTCATGGTCCACCGGCACGTACACAAGGTGACAGGACGCGCCCACAGACATCACCAACCAGCGGATCGCGGACCTCTCGTCACGAGACCAGCATCCGAAATCCAGGACCACGTTCGTTCCCAGCCTCAGCGCCTCCAGACCAAGCCAGAGCAGCCGTCCTTCCAGCACATCGCGCTTCCCGGCCGGCTGCGGATCGCCGAACAGCGGGATCATCCACTCATCCGGCGTCAGCCGCAGCGCGCTGTGCTCCTTGGCCAGCTGCCGCGCTCTCGTGGTCTTTCCGGACCCGGGCAGACCGACCGTCAGGAACAACGTCGTCACGCCCAGATCTTGTCACGAAAGCCAAGTGATCACGGTTTGAGCCAAAGACGGATCGAAGCCACGGTGACGGTGCCGTGGAAGACATGGGCGCGCTCGACCGGGATGAGCTGCGGGGCGTCGCCCCAAATGGCCCGGGGTGATCAGCAGGGCCAGTGGGCGGCGTCGGCCCTCACCGGCAAGGTGGACTTGCAGGTCAGGCCGCCCCGGGAGCGTCCGAGTCCCCTCGTGGACGCGGGATCCGGTAGCGGCAAGTACTGCTCCGGAGCGCAGGTACTGCACGATCTGCAGGGCCTTCTCGGCCTGGTCGCCGCCGGCCTGGGGGTGACCAGGCGCGTCCGCTCGTCACGCAGCCTGCGCCGGACGGGCGTGGTCTTCGTCCCGCTCAAGGAGGCGTACGGTGCCGACATCGGCACCGACCTGGCTGCCACAACCGACCTGACGGAGAACGGCTGACGTCTCGGCCGCGGCCCGCCCCGCACGCTGCGCGTTCACCTGGCGATGTCACCCCGGCCAGGCAGCCGCAGAAGCCGCCTCCTCAGTGCACGCGTCTGCCCTGGGGGCGGACGAGCAGCAGATACAGGGTGGCGAGCACGGCGACGGCCTGGACCACTACGGTGGCTTCCTTCTCGCCGTACCAGATGGGTTCGTACATGTTGGGGATCGGTCCCAGCTCGCCGACGTCCACGTAGCGGTACACGAGCAGGAGCGCGAGCCCGCCGACCGCAACCGAGGCCGCGAAGAGATCCCCCGGAAGCCGGCGCCAGACAAGGACGAGCAGCGCGGCCAGCGCCGCGAGGGCCGCCTCGATACGGAAGAGGGTGCCCTGGCTGATACTCGACGAGATGGCGTCGTATCGCTCGGCGAGATGGGCGTGCAGGTATGCGTCCACGGCGAGACCGGCCGCGGCGAGCACTCGAGCGGCGCCCCGCAGGAAGTGGCCGGCACTGCCTCGACGTGTGGGCGGGGCGGTGGGCTGTGGGGACATGGCAGGTCTCCATTGCCGCCGCGGGACGGACCGCCGGCGGCCGGGGCTCACTCGACGGTGAGCGTGCCCTTCATGAGCGGGTGGATCGTGCATGTGTAAGGGAAGTCGCCCGGCTTGGACGGCGCCGTGAAGGTGGCGCTCTTACCAGGGTCGATGTCTCCGGTGTCGAAGGAACCGCCCTTGGACGCCGTCAGGGTGTGTGTGGTCGTGTCGTTGTTGACGACGGTGACCTTCGCCCCGGGAGAGACGGTCAGGGAAGCAGGCTGGAACTTGAAGTCGTTGATCGTGACCTGCGTCCCACCACTCTTGGAGGGACTGGTGGCCGACTCGGTCGTACTGTCGCCGCCACCGCCTTCCCCGTTCGAACATCCGACGAGGGATGTCAGAGCAAGTGCGCAGGCGGTGGCCGCGACGAACCGGGCCGCGCCGGTGGGGAACGAGAACGGCATGGAGTCTCCGAGCGCTGGTGGGCCGGACCGGCTGAAGGTCAGTAGCCGCCGTCGTTGGTCTTGGGCTTGGTGGTGATCTTCTTGCCGTCGGGGTCGACGACGAACCACTTGGCACCGAACGCGTCGACGTCCTGCCCGTTGGCGTCGCCGGCCTTCCGGTCGTCGGCGAACCGGTACAGCGGATGCCCGTTGTACGTCACCTGCTGGGAGCGGTCGTCCCGCTTGGTGGTCTTGAGCAGGTCCTTCTTCAGTCCCTTGCCCGCGGTCGGTGTCGACTTGACGGTGAACGGCGGCCACGCCTGGGCACAGTCGTCATTGCACTTCGACTTGTCCTTCGTGTCCATCTCGAAGAGGTAGAGGGTCCGGCCCTTCTCGTCGACCAGCATCTTGCCGTAGGTGCCGTCCTTGACGTCGACCGCGGGTCCGGCCGACGAGGTCGCCGCCGGCACCACGTGGGTGTCGAGGCTGTCCGCCGCATTGCCGGTCTCCGTACCGCTTGCGCTGCCTTCGTCACCGCCGTTCGAACACCCAGCCGCCGCGGCGGCGACCAGCAGGGCGGCGACCAGCGCCGTGGCCGTCCTGATGTGCCGTTTCATGAGGGTCTCCTTGAACGTCGGCCGCCCCATGGGTGTCACGCAGCCCGCACATCGGGGCCGCTGACCTCAGTGCACCTCAGGGCAGACGGACCGACCAACCGACCGCGTCCGTTCGGAGTGCGGTTGCGCCTGAACGGCCGCCCGGACGGTGGCCGGGCCGGTGTTGTGGTCAGTGCGTGGGAGACGACGAGCGTGCCCCTTCGGCCCGCTCGTCCGGGTCGGCCAGGACGTGGAACTCAGCCTGGGCCATGGCCGGCGACGAGGAGGACGGCACACCCGCCGCATTCCGCCTGGTCGGCGCCCTGGCGTGGGCGGCTGCCGCGGCAACGTCTACCACTTCTTCATCGCTCTGGCCGTCGGCGCCGCAGTCCTGCTCGCCGGCCGCTATCTGTCACGGAAGCACTGATGAACACGCAGCAAGGCGACGGTATTGAGGCGGAGGGGTAAGCGTGAGCCCGGCGGTCTGCCGGCCGAGCGACCTGCCGGTAGCTGTAATCGGAGGGGCCGTCGGGCTACGGCACCGTCGCCTACCGGGGGAAGACGCAACTCGTTCACCATGTGGTGTTCAAGGTGCTGGTTGGGGAGATTCCGGAAGGCTTTCAGGTGAGTCGCGACGAGTCACGGAGACCAGCCACACGCGATGCTGCAACCCGCATCACCTGGAAGCCGTGACGAGGAAGGACGCTCTTCGACGCCGGGATTTGTCGTAGCGAGAGGGGCAAGAGCCGTTAGGTTGGGACCGGCCATGTGAGATCCCGTGAGAGATGAGAGGGTCTGACGGGTGAGCGAGACACCACCGAACACCCTGCAATACCGCTTTGACGGGCCAGAAGAGGCCCCGGTCCTGATCCTGGGTCCCTCACTGGGTACCACATGGCACATGTGGGACCGCCAGATCCCCGAGCTGATCAAGCAGTGGCGCGTCTTCCGGTTCGACCTGCCGGGGCACGGCGGCGCGCCCGCGTACCCGGCGGGCTCGGTCACCGACCTCACCACCCGGCTGCTGGCCACCCTCGAAGGGCTCGGCGTGCAGCGCTTCGGCTACGCAGGCTGCGCGCTCGGCGGCGCGGTCGGCATCGAGCTGGCCCTGCGCCACCCCGAGCGGCTCGCCTCCCTCGCGCTGATCGCCGCCTCGCCGCGCTTCGGCACGCCCGACGAGTTCCGGCAGAGAGGGGTGATCGTCCGCACGAACGGCCTGGACCCCATCGCCCGTACCGCGCCCGAGCGCTGGTTCACCGGCGGGTTCGCCGCCGCGCAGCCCGCGATCACCGAGTGGGCCGTGCAGATGGTGCGCACCACCGACCCCGGCTGCTACATCGCCGCCTGCGAGGCGCTCGCCTCGTTCGACGTCCGGCCGGAGCTCGGGCGGGTCGGCGTGCCGACGCTGGTCCTCGTCGGATCGGACGACCAGGTCACCGGCCCCGCCGAGGCCCGCACCCTGGTCGCCGGCATCCCGGACGCCCGCCTCGCCGTCGTCCCCGGCGCCTCCCACCTGGTGCCGGTGGAGCAGCCCGCGGCCGTCACGGACCTGCTGGTGCGGCACTTCTCCACCGCCTGGCAGCCCGCCTTCGAGACCTCCACCGGCCAGACCGCCCTGCCCGCGGCCGCCGTCAAGCCGGTCCTGTCCGCCGCCCCCGCGCAGCCCCTCCAGACCGGGCCCGTCGCGGAGATCGCCCCGGTCGTGCCGCCGCAGCCCCAGGGGCGGCCCGACCCCTACGACGCCGGGCTCAAGGTCCGCCGTGAGGTGCTGGGCGACGCGCACGTCGACCGGGCGCTGGCACAGGCCGACGAGTTCTCCGGCGACTTCCAGGAGTTCATCACCCGCTACGCCTGGGGCGAGATCTGGGACCGCCCCGGCCTCGACCGGCGCACCCGCAGCTGCGTGACCCTCACCGCCCTGGTCGCCGGCGGCCACCTGGACGAGCTGGCCTTCCACACCCGCGCCGCCCTGCGCAACGGCCTCACCCCGGGCGAGATCAAGGAGGTGCTGCTCCAGGCGGCCGTCTACTGCGGCGTACCGGCGGCGAACAGCGCGTTCAAGGTCGCCCAGCAGGTCATCCGCGAGGAGACCACGCCCCAGGAGTGAGCCCGCGGGGCAGTGCGGAGGCAGGATGGAATCATGAAGCTCACGAAGAAGTCGCACTCCTGCGTCCGCCTCGAAAAGGACGGTCAGACCCTCGTTCTGGACCCCGGCGGGTTCAGCGAGGAGGACGCCGCGCTCGGCGCGGACGCGATCCTCGTCACCCACGAGCACCCCGACCACTTCGACGAGTTCCGGCTGCGCGCCGCGATGGAGGACAACCCGGCCGCGCAAATCTGGACCCTGAAGTCCGTCGCCGAGAAGATCTCCTCGGCGTTCCCCGGCCGCGTGCACACCGTCGGCCACGGCGACACCTTCACTGCCGCAGGCTTCGACATCCAGGTCCACGGCGAGCTCCACGCGGTGATCCACCCGGACATCCCGCGGATCACCAACGTCGGCTTCCTCGTCGACGGCGGCAAGCTCTTCCACCCCGGCGACGCCCTCACCGTCCCCGGCCACCGGGTCGAGACGCTGATGCTCCCGGTGATGGCCCCCTGGAACAAGATCTCGGAGGTCATCGACTACGTCCGCGAGGTCAGGCCGCAGCGCGCCTACGACATCCACGACGCCCTGCTCACCGACCTGGCCCGGCCGATCTACGACCGCCAGATCGGGCAGCTCGGCGGCTCGGAGCACCTGCGGCTGACACCGGGGGACTCCGCCGAGGTCTGAGGCCCGAGGCCGGAGGCCGAAGGGGACCGGGCCGCGTTGTCAGACCCGCCGGGTAGGTTGTGGGACATGCGCATCGCGACCTGGAACGTGAACTCGATCACCGCCCGCCTGCCGAGGCTCCTGGCCTGGCTGGAGAGCAGCGGCACGGACGTGCTGTGCCTCCAGGAGGCCAAGGTCGCCGAGGACCAGTTCCCGGCGGAGCAGCTGCGCGAGCTGGGCTACGAGTCGGCGGTCCACGCGACGGGCCGGTGGAACGGCGTGGCGGTGCTCTCCCGCGTCGGCATCGAGGACGTCGTCAAGGGCCTGCCCGGCGACCCCGGGTTCGACGGCTCGGTGGAGCCCCGCGCCATCTCGGCGACGTGCGGCCCGCTCCGCGTCTGGTCGGTCTACGTGCCGAACGGCCGTGAGGTGGACCACCCGCACTACGCCTACAAGCTCCAGTGGATCGAGGCCCTCAAGGCCGCCGTCGCCGGTGACGCGTCCGGCAGCCGCCCCTTCGCGGTGATGGGCGACTACAACGTGGCGCCGACGGACGACGACGTCTACGACCGCGCGGCCTTCGAGGGCTCCACCCACGTCACCCCCGCCGAGCGCGCCGCCCTCGCCTCCCTGCGCGAGGCGGGCCTGTCCGACGTGGTCCCGCGGCCCCTCAAGTACGAGCACCCGTTCACGTACTGGGACTACCGCCAGCTCTGCTTCCCGAAGAACCGCGGCATGCGCATCGACCTGGTGTACGCCAACCAGCCGTTCACGAAGGCGGTCAAGGACGCGTACGTGGACCGCGAAGAGCGCAAGGGCAAGGGCGCGTCCGACCACGCACCGGTCGTGGTGGACCTCGACGTCTGAGGACTTCGCGCCCTGGGCGATGTCCTAGAGCAACCGCAGGTCGACCGAGTCCGCCAGGGCCGCCAGCCCCGCGTCGCCCGGGTGCAGATGGTCCCCGCTGTCGTACGCGGGCAGGATCCGGGACGGCCGCCCCGGGTCCCGGACCACCGCGTCGAAGTCGAGCACGCCGTCGAAGGCACCGCCGTCCCGGATCCACTCGTTCACCGTGACCCGCTCGGCGTCGACGACGGCCGTGCAGCGCGCCTCGCCCTCGCACGGCAGGATCGTCGCCGCGAGCATCCTGACGCCCCGGGCGTGCCCGCGTGCCGCCAGTTCCCGCAGGCCCGCGATCACCTGCTCCGCCGAGGTGTCCCACCGCAGGTCGTTGACGCCCTGGAAGACGACCGCCGTCCGCACGGACGGCTGGGCGAGGACGTCCCGGTCGAACCGGTGCAGGGCGCTCACCCCGGCCGCGTCCGTGGACACCCCGTCGCCGGGATACCGGTCGGTGACCACACGGTTGCCCGAGATGCCCTGGTTCAGCACTCCGTAGCGAGGTACCTCGCTCTGCGTCAGCAGCCGGCCGGCCAGCACGTCGGGCCACCGCCGGTTCGCGTCCACCGTGGACTTGTCGCCGTCGGTGATCGAGTCCCCGAGCAGCACCACGGACCCGGGCCCGCCGCTCACGTCGACCCCGGCGAGCAGCGGCCAGCCGGTGATCACCGAGGTGTACGCGTCGGCGGAGGCGTCCGCCGCGTGATCGCCCGGCCCGCTGACGTAGGACCGCTGCTGCGCGAGCCGGTGCACGGGCGCCGCCGTCACCGTGCCGGGCAGATGGAAGCTCACCAGCAGGTCGGCGTCCGCCGGGACGGCGAAGCCCAGGGGATCGCTGTACGCCTGGGCCCCGGCCGGGATCTCCACACGTCCCGCACCGCCGAAGGACAGCGGCACCGGCGTCCCGCGTGCCGCCGCGCCCGACGCCCGCACGGCGACGGTCGCGCTGCCGATCCGTACCGGCGCCGCCGCGAAGGTGTTGTCGAACCGCACCCGCACCCGGGGCCCGCCCGCCGACGTGTGCACGACCAGCCGCAGCGTCCGGTCCGTCCAGGGCCCCACGGCGGTGTAGCCGCCGGTGGACGTCGTCCAGCTGCCCGTCCAGCCCCGCGTCGCGGTCCGTACCGACACCGCGAAGACATGCAGCCCGGCCGCGTGCGGCAGCCGGACCGAGGCGACCGGGCGCCCCGGGACCAGCGGCACCGTCACGACGTACAGGCGGGCCCGCTCGGCGAGTTGCCCGCCAGGGGTGTTGATGCGCGGCAGGGCCACCGCCTTCGTGGCGAGCGGCCCGGTGCGCCAGTCGGGCGCGGTCAGCCGGTACCCGGAGCGGGTGCCGTCCGCGTACGTGATCACGCCCGCGCCGCCCGCCTCGGTGCCGGCGGTGCCCGCCACCAGGAAGGTGAGGGCGTCCCCGCGGCCCGTGACCCGTACGTCCTGGCCGGCGGCGCGGACGTTGTCCGGCTCGCCGGGCTGCCGCCGCGGCCAGGTCAGCCGGGCCCCCTGGACGGTGAGGCCGCGGCCGGGCGTCCAGCCCGCGGCCGCGAGGTCCCGCGCCGACAAGGACGAACCGGCGCCGTCGAAGTCGGCCTGCGCGGGCCGGTCGTCGTCGCTGACGGCGATGTTGTCGAACAGCCGCTCAAGCGGCACCGGCGCGGCCCGCCGCTCCTCGACGGCCCGCGCCGAGACCGCCGGCATCAGGGACACGCACAGGGACAGGACGACCAGGATCCCCCGGACACATCGGCGCACGGCCGACACCTCCCGCTCATCGACACACGAACGCACCAAGACGAAACGCAGGGACGGAACAGAAGACACGACGAAGGCGAGACACACGACGCCTGGTGAAACTAGGGAGACTCCAGGGACCCGTCAACGAGCCGTGCGCGAACTCGGCGTGAACTCGTCAGGAATGGCGGGCCCGCGCGCCTGTGGTGCGTACGGCGGTACGAATGACACGCTGGGCTTATGAACATCCCTTTCCTGGGCAACCGGCGCCGGAAGCTCGGGGTTCCCGATCCGGCGGGCATCGCGGAACTCCTCGCCGAGTGTGAACTGCTCCGCTCCCAGGCGTCCCGGGCGGGTGTCCGGCTGGACGACTCGGCAGCCTCGCTTGAGGCGCTGGACCAGCTCGTGCCGCGCTGGAGGGACGAC
This sequence comes from Streptomyces africanus, assembly GCF_030816955.1. Lineage (NCBI taxonomy): Bacteria > Bacillati > Actinomycetota > Actinomycetes > Kitasatosporales > Streptomycetaceae > Streptomyces > Streptomyces africanus. Next base: position 7,300,605 of record NZ_JAUSYP010000001.1, read on the forward strand.
GAGGAGACCCTGACCTGGCTCGGCAACGACGCCGGGCTCTACCTGGGCACGGTCATCGTGCGGACCGTACCGGGAGCCGCCTGGGAGATCCGGCCCGACGGGCAGCCCGTCGTGCGGCTGGCCTCCGGCCGGGAGTTCGACGTCGTGGACTCCGGTCACGAGTGGGCCGCGAACGGGGTGCCCGAGCTGTCCCAGCTGTACGCGGAAGTCGCGGAGTCGTGAGCCCCATGGCCGCAACCTTTGGCCCAAAGTTCGCCGTAAATACGGCTAATGATCGAAAAGTGCGTGTCGCCCGACAAGTCCGATCTTGCCTGGATACGTTGCGGCAACCACCACACAGCTGAGAGTGAGTAGGGCTGAGCATGGCCGTCGATCCGCTGATCGAGCTGCGTGACGTCAACAAGCACTTCGGGGAGCTGCATGTCCTGCAGGACATCAACCTCACCGTCGGCCGGGGGGAGGTGGTCGTGGTCATCGGCCCCTCGGGGTCGGGAAAGTCCACCCTGTGCCGGGCGATCAACCGTCTGGAAACCATCGAGTCCGGAGAGATCGTCCTCGACGGGCAACCGCTGCCGGACGAGGGCAAGCCCCTGGCGCGGCTGCGCGCCGATGTCGGGATGGTCTTCCAGGCGTTCAACCTCTTCGCCCACAAGACCGTCCTCCAGAACCTCTCCCTGGGGCAGGTCAAGGTACGCGGGCGCAAGAAGGAGGACGCCGACAAGCGCTCCCGTGAACTGCTCGACCGGGTCGGCGTCGCCGACCAGGCGGACAAGTACCCGGCACAGCTCTCCGGCGGTCAGCAGCAGCGCGTGGCCATCGCCCGCGCCCTGGCCATGGAGCCCAAGGCGATGCTCTTCGACGAGCCGACCTCGGCCCTCGACCCGGAGATGATCAACGAGGTGCTGGAGGTCATGAAGCAACTGGCCCGCGAAGGCATGACCATGATCGTCGTCACCCACGAGATGGGCTTCGCCCGCTCGGCCGCCAACCGCGTCGTCTTCATGGCCGACGGCCGGATCGTCGAGGACCGCATCCCCGACGAGTTCTTCACCAACCCCACCAGCGACCGCGCCAAGGACTTCCTCTCCAAGATCCTCAAGCACTGAACGGGCAGGCACCGGACGGCTCATCGCATCGGACCTCGACTACGATGTGCCCTTCATCCCTGTCGGAGAGGGGGACTTCGCCGAATTCCGCCGATCCCGCCCGGGATGAGCAGACCGCCCGCCCGGCCTGCGGGCCATTCCCACCGGGTGCGGCCCCCACGGCCCAGTCGGGCCACGGGGGCGGCGGTTCACATCGGCCAGGCCCGTCCGGCGGCAGCCGGAGATCACTGCTCGCGCAGCGGAACCGACACGTACGACGGGTCGTTCGCCGGCGAGGAGAAGGTCAGCTGCGCGCCGGACGGGTTGTGCTCGATGTAGAGCGGGTCGACCGTGTCGACGACCAGGGCGAGGCGATGCCCGGCCGGGACGTCGTAGGCCGTGGAGTACAGCTCCAGGTCGACGCCGAACGGCTTTCCGGGGGTGCGCCCGTGGAAGGTGTACGGCGCGTTGGTGACCAGCTTGCCGAGGCCGAGCGGCCCCACGTCGTACAGGTAGGCGACGAGGGTGCCGCTCTCCTTGGTCGGGGTGAGGGTCGTGTGCAACGTCGCCGTTCCGCGTACTTGTTGGGCCGCGGCGTACTTCTCCGACTGCCACACGGCGGCCCAGCGGCGGGGGAGCAGGGGGATCGAGGCCATCGGGGGCAGCTGGGCCACCTGGTCGAGGATGCTGGACAGGAAGACGACTCCGCCGTCGGCGCCCGAGTTCACGTTCGTACGGATCGTGGTCGTGCCGGCGAGGGCGATCTTCCGGTGCGTCGCGCCGGCCGACTTCCAGTCCGGGTAACCCTCGTAGCCGCCCGCGGAGCGGGACTTGAGCTGGACGGGTTGCTCCCGGTCGATGCCGTTGTCCTCGCCGCGCAGGTAGTGGTCGAACCAGCGCTCGGTGTCCTTCCACACGTCGTTGGGCAGCCCGAACAGGCCGGTCAGCTCGGCGGTGGCGTGATCCCCGGGCCGCATCTCCAGCCGCTTCGGGCCGGTCAGCTTCTCGTAGAAGTCGGCGTACTGGTTGGGCGGGAAGACCGTGTCGCCCCAGGCGTTGGCGAGCATGATCGCCGCGCCGTTCTTGTTGATCTGGTCGACGTAGGTCGCAGCGGAACGTTTCTTCCCCCAGGCGACGAGTTCCGGCTCCTTCGCCAGGTTGGAGGCGTAGAAGTCGTCGAAGGTCTGCCGGAGTTCGGCGCTCTGCCGGCCCGTCACCACGCTCGCGCCGTCCAGCAGGGCGGCCGCCTGGACGTGCTGGGTGCGCTCGGAGTAGATCGAGTCGATCAGGTCGGCCCAGCCGCTCAGCGAGGCGACCGCCTTGACGCGCTTGTCGTGCGCGGCGGTGAGCAGGCTGATGCCGGCGCCGTAGGAGACGCCCGCCATGCCGATGTGCCCGGCGTCCGAGGGGGTGTGGGCGAGCGCCCAGTCGATGACTTTCGAGGCGTCGGCCACGTCGGGCGGGCCCGCGACTTCTATCTCGCCGCCCGACTGCCAGAAGCCGCGCACGTTGTAGGTGACGACGACGTACCCGGAGTCGGCGAGCTTCTGGGCCTGGGCCAGGTACTCGACCTGGGGCAGACCCCAGCTCGTGGGCATGACGAGCAGCGGGTAGCGGCGCGTGCCGTCGGCGCCGGCCGGGGTGACGACGTTGGCCTTGAGGACGGTGCCGCCGTCGCCCGCGATGTCGACGAACCGGACCGGGTTCGGCGCCGCCTGTGCGGTGGGGGCGAGTCCGAGGGCTGTGCCGGCGACCAGGGTCGCCGAGACGGCGCCTACGGCGGTGGTGCGCAGGGCCTTGCGGGGGTGTCCCACGGGTCACTCCTCACTCGTGTCAGTGCAAAGTGACCAGACGGTAACCTCGCCCCCTTACCAGTGGTAACCCGTCGGTAAGTTACGTGCCAGTAACGATTGTTGAGAAGTGGAGGACTTCAGGAGGCCCGGTGGCTGTTGCGTGGAGCCGCCGTCGCCGCGGCGGGCAGCGGGGTCTGGGCCGCGCGCGTCACGTCCGCCACCATTTCGACGACGTCCGGCCCGTACGCCTGCGAATTGATCACCTTCAGCAGCAGCACGAACGAGTTGTTGCCGTACTTGCGCGCCAACCGCTCATGGTGGCGGGCGAGATAGCGGGTGGTGGCCTGGTTGGTGATCGACGTCTGGCCGCAGAACAGGAAGACGGGACGGGTGTGCTGGCTCCGCTCCGCCGTGAGCCGGGCGAGCAGCGCGTACTCCTCCTTGCCGCTCTCGACGCGGTAGCGCTCGGAGCCGACCAGGAACGAGCCCCGGTCCGGGCTCGGTTCGGCGTCGACGTTCACCCGCACACCGGGCAGCAGCGAGGACAGGTGCGCCGCCATGCGGCGATTGGACGCCGGGCCGCCCACACAGAACTCGGTGCGCTCACCGAACCCCTGACGTGCCGTGTCGTGCGGAAGGATCTGGGCGTGGGCGTTGCAGTCCTTGATCAGCGCGGCGAGTTCGAGCAGCGCGAACACGTCGTAGCGCATCACGGCGAACTCGGGCCCCGCCGCACCCCGGTTCACCACCAGCAGCGATTCCGAGTTGTCGGGCAGTCCGAAGAAGGCCTGCTTACGGCGGAGCTTGCGCCTCCACAGGTAGGTGCGGGCGATCCAGCCCAGCGCGGCGCTGATGCCCGCCGCGACCACCCCCAGGACGATGTTGCGCACGTCGTCATTCATGGGCGCGCATGGTAGCGGCCCGACGCACCGGTGTTCGACGCCTCCCTGACGCGGCCATGGCGATGAATTAAGCTGCGCGGACGGCCTTTGACTGGAGGTGCGGATGCGTCGCCCTGTCGCACGGAATCTGACGGTCCTGGCGGTTTCGGCCGCCGTGGTGGTGTCGGTGGGATCGGCGGCGCCGCCCACCGCGCAGCGCACCGGCGGTGAGAAAACGCCCCTGGCCGTCGGCTACGGGGGTGCCGTCTCCAGCGTCGACCGGGACGCCTCCGCGGCCGGGCTCGAGGTGCTGCGCCAGGGCGGCAACGCCGTCGACGCGGCCGTCGCCACGGCCGCCGCGCTCGGCGTCACCGAGCCCTACTCGGCCGGCGTCGGCGGAGGCGGCTACTTCGTCTACTACGACGCCAAGTCCCGCACCGTCCGCACCATCGACGGCCGCGAGACCGCCCCGCTGACCGCCGACGAGAACCTGTTCGTCGAGAACGGCAAGCCCGTCCCCTTCGCCCAGGCCGTCAGCAGCGGCCTGAGCGTCGGCACCCCGGGCACGCCCGCCACCTGGCAGACGGCGCTCGACCAGTGGGGCAGCAAGCGGCTCGCGAGCGTCCTGAAGCCGGCCGAGCGGCTCGCCCGTGACGGCTTCACCGTCGACGAGACCTTCCGCTCGCAGACGGCGTCCAACGAGATCCGCTTCCGCTACTTCCCGGACACCGCCGAGCTGTTCCTGCCCGGCGGCCGGCTCCCCGTCGTCGGCTCCACCTTCAAGAACCCCGACCTCGCCCGCACCTACGCGGAGCTGGCCCGCAAGGGAGTCGGCGCGCTCTACCGCGGCGACATCGGCCGGGACGTCGTCGACACGGTCAACAAGCCGCCCGTGGACCCCGCCTCGGGCTGGAACGCCCGCCCCGGCGACCTCTCCGAGCGGGACCTGACCGCCTACCGCGCCAAGCTCCAGGCACCCACCAGGTCCTCGTACCGCGGCCTCGGCGTCTACTCCATGGCGCCGTCCTCCTCCGGCGGCACGACGGTCGGCGAGGCGCTCAACATCCTGGAGCGGACCGACCTGTCGAAGGCGAGCCAGGCCGAGTACCTGCACCGCTACATCGAGGCCAGCCGGATCGCCTTCGCGGACCGGGGCCGCTGGGTGGGCGACCCGGCCTTCGAGGACGTACCGACGAAGGAACTGCTGTCGCAGCGGTTCGCCGACTCGCGCGAGTGCCTGATCAAGGACGACGCGGTGCTCAAGAGTCCTGTGGCGCCGGGTGATCCGCGCGATCCGGAGCCGTGCGGTTCCGGTGGTACGGCCGCTCCGACGACGTACGAGGGCGACAGCACCACGCATCTGACGGTGGCCGACAAGTGGGGGAACGTCGTCGCCTACACGCTCACCATCGAGCAGACGGGCGGCAGCGGGATCACCGTGCCGGGGCGGGGGTTCCTGCTCAACAACGAGCTGACGGACTTCTCCTTCACCCCGGCGAACCCCGCCGTGCACGACCCGAACCTGCCGGGGCCGGGGAAGCGGCCGCGGTCTTCGATGTCGCCGACGATCGTGCTCGACCGGCATGACAGGCCCGTGGTGGCGCTGGGGTCGCCGGGTGGGGCGACCATCATCACGACCGTCCTGCAGACGCTGGTCGGGTTCCTCGACCGGGGGTTGCCGCTGGTCGACGCGATCGCGGCGCCCCGGGCCAGTCAGCGCAACGCTGCGCAGACCGAGCTGGAGCCGGGCCTCGACAGTGGCGTGAGGAAGCAGCTCGAAGCGATCGGGCACTCCTTCAAGGCCAACCCGGAGATCGGGGCGGCCACGGGGGTGCAGCGGTTGCCGGGTGGGAAGTGGCTCGCCGCGGCTGAGACCGTGCGGCGGGGTGGGGGGTCGGCGATGGTCGTGCGGCCTGTGCGTTGAGTCCCGTCTGACGGTGCGTGGGGGCTGGTCGCGCCCACGCGGCGGAGCCGCGCATCGGCACAGCCCCGCGCCCCTGTCAGGGCGTTGCACTTGCCTGCGTCTGGAAACTCAAGCGGCCGTCCTCCACATCCACCGTCACTCGGCCGCCCTCCGCGACCCTGCTGTCCAGCAAGAGCCGTGACAGCTCGTTGTCCACCTCGCGCTGGATCGTGCGGCGCAGCGGGCGGGCGCCGTACTCCGGCTGGTAGCCGTGCTCGGCCAGCCATTCCACCGCCCGGTCGGTGAAGGTCACCGAGATGCCCTTGCTCTGCACGAGGGACCTGGTGCGGTCCAGCAGGAGGTTGGTGATGCGGCGCAGCTGTTCCGTGCTGAGCTGGCGGAAGACGACGATCTCGTCGATGCGGTTGAGGAACTCGGGGCGGAAGTGCTCGCGCAGGGGGCGCAGGATCTGCTCGCGCCTGGCCTCCTCGTCCGCGTCCGCGCCGCCCGACGCGAAGCCCACGGAGGCGCCGCGCCGGGTGATCACCTCGGAGCCGAGGTTGCTGGTCATCACGATGACGGTGTTGGTGAAGTCGACCGTGCGGCCCTGGGAGTCGGTGAGGCGTCCGTCGTCGAGGACCTGGAGCAGGATGTTGAAGACGTCCGGGTGGGCCTTCTCCACCTCGTCCAGCAGGAGCAGCGAGTACGGGTGGCGGCGCACGACCTCGGTGAGCTGGCCCGCCTCCTCGTGGCCGACGTAACCGGGCGGGGCGCCGACCAGGCGGCTGACGGTGTGCCGCTCCTGGTACTCGCTCATGTCGAGGCGGACCATGCGGTCCTCACTGCCGAACAGGGCCTCGGCGAGCGCCCGGGCCAGCTCGGTCTTGCCGACGCCGGTCGGGCCGAGGAACAGGAAACTGCCGATCGGCCGGTCGGGGCTGGCCAGCCCGGCGCGGGAGCGCAGCACCGCGTCCGAGACGACCCGCACGGCCTCGTCCTGGCCGACCACCCGCTCGTGCAGGTGCTCCTCCAGGTGCAGCAGGCGGTCCTTCTCCTCCTGGGTGAGGCTGCTGACCGGGATGCCGGTCTGCCGGGACACCACCTCGGCGATCGCCTCGGACCCGACGACCAGGTCCTGGCCCTCGTCGATCTCGCCGTCGCCGCCCGCCTGGGTGATCCGCAGCTTCAGGTCCATGATCCGGTCGCGCAGCTGTGTCGCTTGCTCGTACTGCTCGTCCGCGACCGCCTGGTCCTTGTCCCGGGTCAGCTGCTCCAGTTCCCGCTCCATGGCCCGTACGTCGGTGCCCTTGGTGCGGGCGCGCAGCCGGACCCGGGCACCGGCCTGGTCGATCAGGTCGATCGCCTTGTCCGGCAGCCGGCGGTCGGTGAGGTAGCGGTCGGACAGCTCCACGGCGGCGACCAGGGCCTCGTCGGTGTAGCGGACCTGGTGGTGGGCCTCGTAGCGGTCCTGGAGGCCGCGCAGGATCTCGATCGCGTCGGCGGCGGTCGGTTCCGGCACCATGATCGGCTGGAAGCGGCGGGCCAGCGCCGCGTCCTTCTCGATCCGGCGGTACTCCTCCAGCGTCGTGGCGCCCACGATGTGCAGCTCGCCGCGGGCGAGGGCCGGCTTGAGGATGTTGCCGGCGTCCATGGAACCGCCGTCGCCGCCACCGGCACCGGCGCCGACGACCGTGTGCAGCTCGTCGATGAAGATGATCAACTGGTCGGAGTGGGCGCGGATCTCGCCGACGATGTTGTTCATCCGCTCCTCGAAGTCACCCCGGTAGCGGGTGCCCGCGACCACGCCCGTCAGGTCCAGGGCGACCACGCGGCGCCCGGTCAGCACGTCGGGCACGTCCCCCTCGGAGATGCGCTGCGCCAGCCCCTCCACGATGGCGGTCTTGCCGACGCCCGCGTCACCGATCAGCACCGGGTTGTTCTTGCCGCGGCGGGAGAGGACCTCGACGGTCTGCTCGATCTCCTGGTCCCGGCCGATCACCGGGTCGATACGGCCCTGCCGGGCCAGCTCGGTGAGGTCGCGGCCGTACTTGTCGAGGGTCGGCGTGTTCGTCGGGCGCGGCCGCTCGGCCTGGGGGGCCTCCTGGGCCTCGGGGGGTTCCGAGGGGGCGAAGCGGGCCGCGTTCAGGATGTGCCCGGCGGCCGAGTCGGGGTTCGAGGCCAGGGCGCTGAGCACGTGCTCCGGCCCGATGTAGCCGTAGCCGCGGGCCCGGGCCATGTCGTGCGCGTCCAGCAGGGCGCGCTTGGCGGCCGGGGTGAGGGAGAGCGTGGTCGGGGGCGGTGCGTCGTCCGGGGTGTGCTGGGCCGGGCCCGACCGCTCGTCGATCTGCGACGCCAGCGAGTCGGGGTTCGCGCCGGCCTTGGTGAGCAGGGTGCGGGTGGGTTCGGTGGCGAGCGCCGCCCGCAGCAGGTGCTCCGTGTCGAGATCCCGGCTGCCGTGCTCGGCGGCGTACTGGGCGGCGCCGCGGACGAGTTCCCGGGCCGGCTGGCTGAGCAGCCGGCCGATGTCGATCTGCCGGGGACCGGGACGCGGTCCGCCGAAGAAGCGTGCGAGGAATTCTCCGAAGGGATCCGAGCCGTAGCCCTCCGGGCTGCTGAAGCCGCTGCTCATGGGCCTTCCGTTCCCGGCGTCCCCGGCGCGCGGGCGGGGGACGCCCTCGCTGGTCGACGTGCCGGGGTCGGGTAACCCGGGTGGCAGCCGGTTACACCTGGGGCGCGCTCGTAGAACACCTTCGCACGATCGCGGACAAGGGGCACCTTCGGGGCGTACCTGGGTAATTCCGGCAGTCTCAGCGTGCGGTCAGGGTGATCTCAGCGTGCGGTCAGGATCCTCGGCCCCGCGTCCGTGATCGCGACCGTGTGCTCCGCATGGGCCGCGCGGGAGCCGTCGTCCGTCTTCAGGGTCCAGCCGTCAGGAGCGGCGTGGAAGGTGTCCGTGCCGCCCGCGATGACCATGGGTTCGATCGCCAGCGCCATGCCGTGCCGCAGCCGCATCCCTCGGCCCGGCCTGCCCTCGTTCGGCACTCCGGGGTCCTCGTGCATACGGCGGCCGATGCCGTGGCCGCCGAAGCCGTCCGGGATGCCGTAGCCCGCGGCGCGGCAGACGGTGCCGATCGCGTGGGCGATGTCGCCGATGCGGTTGCCGACGACGGCGGCCTCGATGCCCGCCGCGAGGGCGCGCTCGGCGGTCTCGATCAAGCGCAGGTCGGCCGGGCGCGGGGTGCCCACGACGAAGCTGAGGGCCGAGTCGCCGACCCAGCCGCCCAGTTCCGCGCCGAAGTCGATGGAGACCAGGTCGCCGTCGCGCAGCCGGTAGCGGGTCGGGATGCCGTGCACGATCGCGTCGTTGACCGAGACGCACAGGACGGCGGGGAAGGGGGTCGGCGCGAAGGTCGGCCGGTAGCCGAGGAAGGGTGAGGTCGCTCCCGCCTCCCGCAGGACGTCATGCGCCACCTCGTCCAGCTCCAGCAGAGAGACGCCCACGTCAGCGGCCTTCTGTGCGGCTGTCAGGGCGCGGGCGACGACCTGGCCCGCTTCGTACATCGCTTCGATCGACACATCGGTCTTCAGCTCAACCATGCCAATTACTATACCGGTATTAGAATGGGGGCATGGTGCGCACCCCTCTCACCCCCGAAGAGCGCGAACGCGGCGAACGGCTCGGCCGGTTGCTGCGTGCGGCGCGTGGCGACCGGAGCATGGCGGAGGTCGCGGCGAGCGCGGGCATCTCCCCGGAGACGCTCCGGAAGATCGAGACCGGGCGGGCTCCCACCCCCGCCTTCTTCACCGTGGCCGCGCTGGCGGGCACGCTCGGGCTGTCGATGGACGAGCTGGCCGGGCGGTGCGTACTGGTGCCGGTCTGACGACACCTGTGCTGAGGCTGCTGCGCCGCGTGTGAAAACTCCCCGTAGCACGGCTGTAACACGACTGGTGTTGCCTACTGGGCGGAGTACTCCGGTCGGGCGGGAGTTGAGCGATGGCGGCGGATCGACTCCCAAGTGAAGTACGGGAGTTCGCGCATTACCTGGACGGTCTGCTGGCACGCCTGGACCCGTCCGGGGGTTGGTGCGCGGTGTTCTGGCAGCGTGACCCCGAGGGCATGCGGGCCTGTCTCGACGGGCGTGAGGTGCCGCCCTGGGACGTGGTCGAGGCGCTGCTGCAGGACCTCGCCGGGCAGTACGGCCCGGGGGGCGCGGGCCCGGAGACGGAACGCGCCCGGGCCCTGCACGCCGCCGCGCTCGCCGCGTACGACGCCCGGCCCGGTGGCCGTGACGCCCTCGGGGACCGGCTCGACGTCATGCTCCGCGAGCAGAAGTACGCGGCCGAACGCCAGACGGAGCTGACCCGCCTCCTCGCCACGGCCGCGACCCGCGAAGAGGCCGACGCCTTCCGCCTCGACTTCGCCTGGGCCCACGACGACCACCGACGCGCGACGGCGCGCTGCGCGGAACTCCGGGCCCGGATGGCCGACTTGGACCGTCGCGAGGGCGTCTCCCGCGAGGTGTGGGGCGACGGACGGGTCGGTGGCACGTCGGGGGCTCCCGCGGGTGTGTCCAGTGGCACGGACGCGACGTCAGGGGGACCCGACGACGACGGGGTCTGGCCGGGCGCGTGGCGCCACAGGCCGAACGACGGAGGCGTCGGAGCGGCGGATGGGGTCTCGCGAGCAGGATCGGGCGGGTGGGTGGGCTCTGGTGCCGCGGCGGAGGGGGCTTCGGGAGCAGGGTCGGGCAGGGGCGCGGGCCCGGCGGCCGGGGCTTCGCGAGCAGGATCCGCCAGGTGGGCAGACTCTGGTGCCGCGGCGGACGGTGGCCGGCCGGTAAGGGCCGACGGGTACACGCCTGACGGCCCGGCACCGGACAGCGGCCGCATGCGATCGGCCCCGGGCGGCCCGTATGACTCGGGCACGCCTGCCACGCCCTGGCACCGCGACGCCCCGGCGCCAGGCGCGACGGGTGCGGCCGGCCATGACGACCCCCGCCATACGGACACCGGCGCGGCCCCGGCCGGGCGGCCCGGTGCCCAGGACGGCGAGTTCCAGGCTGGGCGTGCCGCCTTCCGGGAGGCCGGATCCGGCGGTGCCTCTGGAGCGTCCGCGGCTCCGCCGGGCCGGGCCGATGCCCGGGAGGGCGGCGAGTTTGCGGCTGGGCGTGCCGCCTTTCGGGAGGCCGGATCCGGCGGTGCCTCTGGAGCGTCCGCGGCCCCGGCCGGGCGGCCCGGTGCCCAGGACGGCGAGTTCCAGGCTGGGCACGCCGGCTTCCGGGAGGCTGGATCCGGCGGTGCCTCTGGAGCGTCCGCGGCTCCGCCGGGCCGGGCCGATGCCCGGGAGGGCGGCGAGTTTGCGGCTGGGCGTGCCGCCTCGCGGGAGGCCGGGTCTGACGGCGCCTGGGGCGCGTTCGCGGCTCCGGTCCGCGGGGGCGGTGGGCGTGACGGCGAGTATCCGGGGGACGGGGCCGGCACGCCCGACCCCCTCACCCCCAAGCAACGCAAACGCCGCCGCGGCAGCGCCCGTTTCGCGGGGATGGTCGAGGAGGACGCCGCACCCGTCGTCGTGCCGCCCGCTGCCGTGCCGCTGCTTCCTGAACCCGCCCCCGTGACCGGCCGCCGTAAGCCGCGTGGTGCGCGGTTCGCCGGGGCCGCCGACGAAGAGGTGGGGGAGGAACGGACGGAGCCGCGCGCCGCGGCCGTCGGGGTGGCGGAGCGGAGGGATGTCGTCCAGGCCGTCGAGGCCCTCGCGCGGCTGCGGAAGGAGGGCCGCAGCGGCGAGGCGCACGCCCTGCTGGTCGAGGCCGCGTCCTGGGCCCCGGCCCGGTTCCCGCTGCTCGCGCAGGAGCTGGAGCGCGCCGGGCTCGGTGCGGACTGGCAGACGCTGCTCTGGGAGGCCGGCTCGCTGCCCGCCGGGCGGCTGGTCGCCGCGGCGGACGCGCTGGGTGCCGCCGGGCGCGCGGGCGACGGGCAGCAGATCCTGCGGCAGGGCGTCGGACGGCCCCCGGGCGAGATCGGAGAGGCCGTCCTCGGACTCGTCGCCGAGGGGCGTCACCGCGAGGTGCGCGTGCTGCTCGACGCGTACGTCAGAGCCCGCACCCCCGAGGAGGCGGCCCGCAGCGCCGAGCCCGGTCCGCAGACCCTCGTACCGCTTCTCCTGGAGGCCGCCCGGGGCGTGTCGGACGAGCGCCGCCGGGACCTCGTGCACGCCCTCCGGGTCGCCGGATACCCCGCCTGACCGGGCATGCCGTGCCCCCGGCGACTCACCCACCGGAGTGCGAATGGCGCCCGGTACCGCGGGTTGGCGACGATGGTCTTGGCAAGCCCGTGCCGGAGGCTTACGTTCGTGGCTCTACGGCCCGCTTCTACGGGCGTAGAGGCGCAGCCGTCGCGTCGAAGGAGCAGCTCATGGCCAACGTCGTACGTGCCGCCCTGGTCCAGGCCACCTGGACCGGCGACACCGAGTCCATGGTGGCGAAACACGAGGAGCACGCCCGCGAGGCGGCCCGCCGGGGCGCGAAGATCATCGGTTTCCAGGAAGTCTTCAACAGCCCCTACTTCTGCCAGGTCGAGGAGCCGGAGCACTACCGCTGGGCCGAACCCGTGCCCGACGGGCCGACCGTGCGGCGCATGCGGGCCCTCGCGCGCGAGACCGGCATGGTGATCGTCGCGCCGGTGTTCGAGGCGGAGCAGCCCGGCTTCTACTACAACACCGCGGCCGTGATCGACGCCGACGGCACCTACCTCGGCAAGTACCGCAAGCACCACATCCCGCAGCTCAAGGGCTTCCGCGAGAAGTTCTACTTCAAGCCCGGCAACCTCGGCTGGCCCGTCTTCGACACGGCGGCCGGCAAGGTCGGCGTCTACATCTGCTACGACCGCCACTTCCCGGAGGGCTGGCGGCAGCTCGGCCTGTCCGGAGCCCAGTTGGTCTACAACCCCTCCGCCACCCACCGCAGCCTGTCGTCCCACCTGTGGCGGCTGGAGCAGCCCGCGGCCGCCGTCGCGAACGGGTACTACATCGCCGCGATCAACCGCGTCGGACAGGAGGAGTACGGCGACAACGACTTCTACGGGACGAGCTACTTCGTCGACCCCCGCGGGCAGTTCGTCGGCGACGTCGCCAGCGACAGCCAGGAGGAGCTCGTGATCCGCGACCTGGACCTCGACCTCATCGAAGAAGTGCGGCAGACGTGGGCCTTCTACCGCGACCGCCGCCCCGACGCCTACGAAGGACTGGTGCAGCCGTGACCAACGACCTGCTGGGTCGCCACCGGGCCGTGCTCCCCGACTGGCTCGCCCTGTACTACGAGGACCCCCTGGAGATCACCCACGGCGAGGGCCGCCACGTCTGGGACGCCCACGGAAACCGGTACCTCGACTTCTTCGGCGGCATCCTCACCACGATGACCGCGCACGCCCTGCCCGAGGTGACCAAGGCGGTGAGCGAGCAGGCGGGGCGGATCGTCCACTCCTCGACCCTGTACCTCAACCGGCCGATGATCGAGCTCGCCGAGCGCGTGGCCCAGCTCAGCGGCATCCCGGACGCCCGCGTCTTCTTCACCACCTCCGGCACCGAGGCCAACGACACCGCCCTGCTGCTGGCCACGGCGTACCGGCGCAGCAACACGATCCTGGCGATGCGCAACAGCTACCACGGGCGCTCCTTCAGCTCCGTGGGCATCACCGGCAACAGCGGTTGGTCCCCGACCTCGCTCTCCCCGCTCCAGACGCTGTACGTCCACGGCGGCGTGCGCACCCGCGGCCCGTTCGCCTCCCTCGGCGACGACGACTTCATCGCGGCCTGCGTCGACGACCTGAAGGACCTGCTCGGGCACACGCGTCCCCCGGCCGCGCTGATCGCGGAGCCCGTCCAGGGCGTCGGCGGCTTCACCGCACCGCCGGACGGGCTGTACGCCGCCTTCCGCGAGGTGCTGCACGAGCGGGGCATCCTGTGGATCGCCGACGAGGTGCAGACCGGCTGGGGCCGCACCGGCGAGCACTTCTGGGGCTGGCAGGCCCATGGGCAGAACGGGCCACCGGACCTCATGACCTTCGCCAAGGGCATCGGCAACGGCATGTCCATCGGCGGTGTCGTCGCCCGCTCCGAGATCATGAACTGCCTCGACTCCAACAGCATCTCCACGTTCGGCGGCACCCAGATCACCATGGCGGCGGGCCTCGCCAACCTCAACTACCTGCTGGAACACGACCTCCAGGGCAACGCCCGGCGCGTCGGAGGCATGCTCATCGAGCGGCTCCGGTCCGCCGCCGCGCAGGTGCCGGCCGTACGGGAGGTGCGCGGACGCGGACTGATGATCGGCATCGAGATCACCAGGCCGGGGACCGACGAGGCCGACCCGCAGGCCGCGGCGGCCGTCCTGGAGGCGGCCCGCGAGGGCGGCCTGCTGATCGGCAAGGGCGGCGGCCACAACACCAGCGCCCTGCGCGTCGCCCCGCCGCTGTCCCTCAACGTCGCGGAGGCCGAGGAAGGCGCCGCGATCCTCGAGAACGCTCTGAGGAGCATTCAGTAGCAGTGAACTGAACAAGGGAACGGCACCATGACCATCACCTTGGATTCCCTGGAACCCGCGCTGTCGGTCCGGCAGGTCCTCACCCTGGAGCGGGTGCTCGCCGGGGAGCCCGAGGTGGTGGCCGGCGCGAGCCATCTCGACCGGGCCGTGCGCTGGGTGCACGTCGCCGAGGCCGCCGACGTGGGCGTGATGCTCAGCGGCGGCGAGATGGTCCTCACCACCGGGGTGCTGCTCGCGGGCGACGAGGAGAAGCAGGCCGAGTACGTCCGGTCGCTGCACCGCGCGGACGCCGCCGCCGTCGTCCTCGGACTCGGCCGCGCCTTCCCCGCCGCACCGGCCGTGATGCGCCGGGCGGCCGAGCGGTGCGGACTGCCGATGGTCGTCCTGCACCGGCCCTTCCCCTTCGCCGAGCTGACCGAGGAGGTCCAGTCGCGGCTGGTGCGGCGCAAGTTCGCCGCCGTCAGCCTCTCCGAGGCCGTCCGCACCGAACTCACCGCCCTGATCACCGCGGGCGCCCCGCTGCAACGCCTGCTCGACGAGGTCGCCCGGCACAGCGCCTGCCCGGTCGTCGTCACCAACCTCGCCCACCGCGTCCTCGGCACGGCGGGGGAGCGGCCGGCGGTGGACGACGTGCTGCGCGACTGGGAGCGAATCGCCCGCCAGGCATGGGGGCACCGCCCAGGCCGTTCAGGCACTGGGGGAGGCACCGAGGGCGACGGCTGGATCCGGGCCGAACTGGGCGGCCGCGGGGAGCGCTGGGGCCGGATCGTGCTGTGTGGCTACCGGGGCGACACCGCCACCGGGCGGCTGCTGGCCGACCGCGCCGCCGAGGCCCTCGTCCTGCACCGCATGCTGGGCGGCGCCGCCTGCTCCTGGGAGGAGCAGTCCGCGCAGAGCCTGCTGACCGACCTGGTCAGCGGCGTCGTACCGGCACGGCAGCTGCTGCCGCGGGCGCGCGCGGCCGGGCTGCCGGTCAACCGGCGGACGTTCGTGCCGCTGGTCGTCCGCGACGGCGACACAGCCCGGCTCGACCGGCTGCTGCGGCTGCTGGGCCTGCCCGGGCTGGTCGCCGAACTGGCCGACGGAGCCACCGCCGTGCTGCTCAGCCTCCCGCGCGACCAGGACGCGGACGCCCTCGCCGCGCACTTCGCGACCCGGCTGCGCACCGAGTCCGGACCGGCCCGCACGGTCGTCGCCGCGGCCGACCCCCGGGCCGCCTGGGACGACGTCCCCGCCGGACTGCGCGAGGCCCGGCACGTGGCGGACGCCGTCGCCGACTCCGCCGCCGCCCTGGACCTCCCGCCGGTCGTCCGCCTGCGGGACGTCCACCTGCGGGGCCTGATCCGCCTGCTGCGCGACGATCCGCACGTGCAGTCCTTCGCGGAGCGGGAGCTGGACGGGCTGCTGTGCGAGACCGAGGAGGACCTGCTGTCCGTGCTGCGCACCTACCTCGCCACCGGCCGCAACAAGTCGCGGACCGCCCAGCTCCACCACGTCTCGCGGCCCGCCCTGTACCGCCGCCTGGAATCCATACAGGTCCGCCTCGGGGTGGACCTCGACGACTTCGAGCAGGCCGCCTCGGTGCACATCGCACTCCTCGCGCACGACGCGCAACAGCAGTGAAACACCCGACCATCTGGGAAAACGGCGGTGAAACATGGGCTCACGGCAGAGTGACACGGTGACACGCCGCGCGCCCGCAGACGTGACACGGTGCAACTCAAAGAGCGCGTCCCGGCTTCCTAGGCTCACGGCACACCGAGCGACCGGAGGTCCCGATGAGCCGAGTGATCCGTGCCGCCGTCTTCCAGACCGCCTGGACGGGCGACAAGGAGTCCATGATCCAGGTCCACGAGCAGGCGGCCCGCGACGCCGCCGCGCAGGGTGCTCAAGTCCTGTGCTTCCAGGAGCTGTTCTACGGACCGTACTTCTGCCAGGTCCAGGACCCGGCCTTCTACGAGTACGCCGAGCAGATCCCCGAGGGCCCGATCGTCCGCCGCTTCCAGGCCCTCGCCGAGGAACTGGGCCTCGTCCTGGTCCTGCCGATGTACGAGGAGGAACAGCCCGGGGTCCTCTACAACACCGCCGCCGTGATCGACGCGGACGGCTCCTACCTCGGCAAGTACCGCAAGACACACATCCCGCAGGTCCAGGGCTTCTGGGAGAAGTTCTACTTCCGTCCGGGGAACAGCGGCTGGCCGGTCTTCGAGACCGCCGTGGGCAGGATCGGCGTCTACATCTGCTACGACCGCCACTTCCCCGAGGGCTGGCGCGCGCTCGGCCTCGCGGGCGCGGAGATCGTCTTCAACCCCTCGGCCACCTCGCGCGGCCTGTCCGGCTACCTCTGGCAGCTGGAACAGCCGGCGGCGGCCGTCGCCAACGAGTACTTCGTGGGCGCGATCAACCGGGTCGGCGTCGAGGAGTACGGCGACAACGACTTCTACGGGACGTCGTACTTCGTGGACCCGGAGGCCCAGTTCGTCGGCGAGGTGGCCAGCGACAAGGAGCCCGAACTGGTCGTCCGCGACCTGGACATGGCCAAACTCCGCGAGGTCCGCGACCGCTGGCAGTTCTACCGGGACAGGGCACCTGGAACGTACGGTCCGCTGACGGAGCTTTAGGGGCGCGGGGAACTGCGCGACCAGCCCCGGACAACCGGCAGATTCAAACCGCGAGGAGCGACCAATGAGCCGAACATTGATCCGTGGCGGCCTCGTCATCACCGCATCCGACGAGATCCACGCCGACGTCCTGATCGAGGACGGCCGAATCGCCGCCCTCGCAGCCTCCGGCACCCCCGCCGCCGAGGCCTTCACCGCGGACCGGACGATCGACGCCACCGGAAAGTACGTCATCCCCGGCGGCGTCGACGCCCACACCCACATGGAGCTGCCCTTCGGCGGCACCTTCGCCTCCGACACCTTCGAGACCGGCACCCGCGCCGCCGCCTGGGGCGGCACGACCACGATCATCGACTTCGCCGTGCAGAGCGTCGGGCACAGCCTGCGCGAGGGCCTCGACGCCTGGCACGCCAAGGCCGAGGGCAACTGCGCCGTCGACTACGGCTTCCACATGATCGTCTCCGACGTGAACCAGGAGACGCTCAAGGAGATGGACCTGCTGATCGAGGAGGGCGTCACCTCCTTCAAGCAGTTCATGGCCTACCCGGGGGTGTTCTACTCCGACGACGGCCAGATCCTGCGCGCCATGCAGCGCTCCGCCGAGAACGGCGGCCTGATCATGATGCACGCCGAGAACGGCATCGCGATCGACGTCCTGGTCGAGCAGGCCCTGGCCCGGGGCGAGACCGACCCGCGCTACCACGGGGAGGTCCGCAAGGCCCTGCTGGAGGCCGAGGCCACCCACCGCGCCATCAAGCTCGCGCAGGTCGCGGGCGCGCCCCTGTACGTCGTGCACGTCTCGGCGACGGAGGCGGTCGCCGAGCTGGCCCGGGCCCGCGACGAGGGGCTGAACGTCTTCGGCGAGACCTGCCCGCAGTACCTGTTCCTGTCCACCGACAACCTCGCCGAGCCGGACTTCGAGGGCGCGAAGTACGTGTGTTCCACCCCGCTCAGGCCGAAGGAGCACCAGGCCGCGCTGTGGCGGGGCCTGCGCACCAACGACCTCCAGGTGGTCTCCACCGACCACTGCCCCTTCTGCTTCGTCGGCCAGAAGGAACTCGGCCGCGGCGACTTCTCCAAGATCCCCAACGGCCTGCCGGGCGTGGAGAACCGTATGGACCTGCTCCACCAGGCGGTCCTCGACGGGCACATCTCGCGCCGCCGCTGGATCGAGATCGCCTGCGCCTCCCCGGCCCGGATGTTCGGCCTCTACCCGAAGAAGGGCACCATCGCGCCGGGCGCCGACGCCGACGTCGTCATCTACGACCCGCACGCCGAGCAGGTCATGTCGGTCGAGACGCACCACATGAACGTCGACTACTCGGCGTACGAGGGCAAACGCGTCACCGGCCGGGTCGAGACGGTCCTCTCGCGCGGCGTACCCGTCATCACCGAGCGGGAGTACACCGGGCACGCCGGGCACGGCGTCTTCACCCCGCGTTCCACCTGTCAGTACCTCAACTAGGAGTGGTGCGGATGGACTTCGGACTCGTCCTGCAGACCGACCCGCCGGCCTCGCGGGTGATCAGCCTGATGAAACGCGCGGAACGGAACGGATTCTCCTACGGCTGGACCTTCGACTCCGCCGTGCTGTGGCAGGAACCGTTCGTGATCTACAGCCAGATCCTGGCCAACACCACGAAACTGAAGGTCGGGACGATGGTGACCAACCCGGGCACCCGCACCTGGGAGGTCACCGCCTCCACCTTCGCCACGCTCAACGACATGTTCGGCAACCGCACGGTCTGCGGCATCGGCCGGGGCGACTCCGCGATGCGCGTGGCCGGCCGCAAGCCCAACACGCTGGCCCGGATCAGCGAGGCCATGAAGGTCATCCGGTCCCTCGGCAGCGGCCAGGAGGCCGACCTCGGCGGCGGCACGGTCGTCCGCTTCCCGTGGATCAAGCCGGGCGCCGAACTGCCCGTATGGATGGCCGCGTACGGACCCAAGGCCCTGAAGATGACCGGCGAGGAGGCCGACGGGTTCATCCTCCAGCTGGCCGACCTCTACCTGACCGAGTACATGGTCAAGGCCGTGAAGGACGCGGCCGTCGCCGCCGGCCGGGACCCGTCCGAGGTGACCATCTGCGTGGCCGCCCCGGCCTACGTCACCGAGGACGACTCGCCCGAGGCGCTCGCCCACGCGCGCGAACAGTGCCGGTGGTTCGGCGGGATGGTCGGCAACCACGTCGCCGACCTGGTGTCCAAGTACGGCGAGCACTCGGCCGCCGTCCCCGACGAACTCACCGACTACATCAAGGCACGGGAGGGCTACGACTACTCCCACCACGGCCGCGCCGACAACCCGGACACCCAGTTCGTGCCCGACGAGATCGTCGACCGGTTCTGCCTGATCGGCCCGGTCGACAAGCACGTCGAGAAGCTGAACGCGCTACGCGCCCTCGGCGTGGACCAGTTCGCCGTCTACGACATGCACGACGCGCAGGAAGCCGTGATCGACACGTACGGATCGCGGGTCATCCCGGCCGTCAACGGCTGACCACCTCGCACCACTCCCTTTGATCTCCCCCTTCCCGCCGGCCCGGGAAGGGGGCCCAGGGCGCTCCCGAGCGCACCCCCCATCGGCGTCACCCGCATGGCCTTTCCCGTCCCACCTCCATGATTGGCCTGGCCCATGACCGACACCGTTCCCACGGCACCGCCGCCGACCACCCAAGTCACCCTCGCCGACGGCCGGGTGGAGATCGCCCCGGGCGCCCCCGCACCGACCGGGCCCTACGCCAACGAGGACCTGCTGCCGGTCCCCGTCGACAAGCGCACCTGGACCACGTACAACTTCTCCGCGCTGTGGGTCGGCATGGCCCACAACACGGCCTCCTGGACCCTGGCCTCCGGCCTCATCGCCGTCGGCATGGACTGGAAGCAGGCGGTGTTCACCATCGCCCTGGCCAATGTGATCGTGCTGATACCGATGCTGCTCACCGGGCACGCCGGACCCAAGTACGGCATACCCTTCCCGGTCTTCGCCCGGGCCTCCTTCGGCATCCGCGGGGCCAACCTGCCCGCCGTCGTACGGGCGCTGGTGGCCTGCGGCTGGTTCGGCATCCAGACCTGGATCGGCGGCGAGGCCATCTACTTCCTGGCCGGCAAGCTCGTCGGCAGCGGCTGGACGGACGCGGCGAAGGTCGGCGGCTACGCCTGGACCATGTGGCTGTCGTTCGCGATCTTCTGGGCGCTCCAGGTCGTCATCATCTACCGGGGCATGGAGACCATCCGCCGGTTCGAGAACTGGGCGGCGCCGTTCGTGCTCGTCGGCGCGTTCGTGATGCTGTGGTGGATGAGCGACAAGGCGGGCGGCTTCGGGCCGCTGTTCGACCAGCCGTCGAAGCTCGGCTGGGGCGCCGACTTCTGGAAGCTGTTCGCGCCCGCCCTGATGGGCATGATCGGCTTCTGGTCCACGCTGTCGCTGAACATCCCCGACTTCACCCGCTACGGCAAGAGCCAGAAGGCGCAGACGTGGGGTCAGGCCCTCGGTCTGCCGACGACGATGACGCTGTTCGCGTTCCTGTCCGTGATGGTCACCTCGGGCTCGCAGGCCGTCTACGGCGAGGCGATCTGGGACCCGGTACAGCTCGCGGCCAAGACCGACAACACGGTGGGCCTGCTGTTCGCCCTCGTCACCGTCCTGGTGGCCACGCTGTCCGTCAACGTCGCGGCCAACCTGGTCTCACCCGCGTTCGACTTCTCCAACATCGCGCCGCGGAAGATCAGTTTCCGGGCGGGCGCGCTCGCCACCTGCGTCCTCGGTGTGCTGATCTTCCCGTGGAAGCTGTACTCCGACCCGCAGGGCTACATCTTCACCTGGCTCGGCCTGGTCGGCGGCCTGCTCGGCACCGTCGCCGGCATCCTGATCGCCGACTACTGGATCCTGCGCCGCTCCCGGCTCGACCTGGCCGACCTGTACCGCACGGGCGGCCGCTACTGGTACGAGGGCGGCTGGAACTGGCGGGCCGTCGTCGCCTTCGTGACCGGGGGTGTCCTCGCCGTCGGCGGCGCCGACTTCAAGCCGCTGATCGACGGCCGTCCCATCCCGGCACTGGCCGATCTGGCCGACTACGGCTGGGCGGTGGGCCTCGGCACGTCGATGCTGCTGTACCTGCTTCTGATGGCGGCACGAGGCGGCAACCGGGCCACCGTCTGACACGGCCACGGACGCGGACGCTGGAGGGCGGTCAGCCGGTCAGCCCTTGCCGCCCTCCAGCGCGGCCACCGCTTCCTTCGCCGCCTTGATGGCACCCTTGTTGATCGTGTCCGTGCTCGGCGCCTTCTTCGACTCGAAGTCGCTGCCGTTGTACGTGACGACCACCAGCGCGTTGGACGCGCGGACGAACACCTGGCCCTCGCGGGTCTGCTGCTTGTCCTCGGTGGTGAGGTTGACGATGGAGTACGCCGTGTCGCCCAGACCGGGGACGGCGCCTCCGCCGCTGCTCTCCTCGGTGCGCCCCTTGTAGGCCTTCTCCGCCGCCTCGTCCGACTCCATCACCTCGAAGGACACGTCGAGCCAGCGGTAGTCGTACCCCTTGAGCGCGTTCCAGGAGCAGGTGCGGCGCAATGCCGTGTCCGTGGACGGGATCTCCTTCCCGGCCGTCTTGGCACCCGGCACCAGCGACTCGACCGTCTTCTTGGCGACGCTCTCGCACGGCGCCGGCGCGGCCGAGTAGGCCTTCGACACCGTCGACGTCGACGGGGCGGACGCCGACTGGGTCGCGGGCTTCTCGTCGGCCGGCTTGTGCTCGGCGGCCTGCGGCGCGGCGAGCGGACCGGACGACAGCGCCCAGCCCGCCGCGGCGAGCACAACCACCGGGGACAGGCGTGCGGTCAGGGCCAGGGGCAGAGGTAGGGAACGCACAGCGCCCTTCTCGTGGGGGACGGCGGACGGGACGACAGTTTCACATGACTCCCTGTGACGCGGAAGTGCGAACTCGCTCCGTGCCTGCGCGGTGACGGTGACTCACTGTCGCCGGCTGGGGTTTCGGCCGGTTCGAAGGCGAGTGAACGGTTTGTGCCGGGCGCGGGAACACGCGAGCCGGAATACCGTTTGCTCCGGTGCGGCGGCGCTGCGGGCGGCTCCTGCCCGAGGGCCCGGTGCGTGTGCTGGACGTCGGCGGCGGCAGCGGTGTGCACGCGGAGTGGCTTGCCGAGGACGGGCACGAGGCCGAACTCGTCGATCCGGTGCCCTTGCACCTGGAACAGGCGGCGCGGCTGCCCGGTGTCGCGGTCCGGGCCGGGGACGCCCGGGCACTGAGCGAGGCGCGTCGGGTGGTTCGGCCCGGGGGCCTGGTCGTCGCGGCCACCATCAACCGTCACGCGGCCCCGCATGACCTGCTGCGTGAGGAGCGCTGCTTCGAGCCCGCCCACCGGGCCCGGACCGACTCCGTCTCGGAGCACGGCCGGCACCCCTCTCAGTGGGGCAGCCTGCCTTCGGGACAAGTCCAGCCCGTCCGGATCGCCCAAGCCCTGGCAGGGGCCAGGTCCTGCCACGCCGATAGCCTGCTGGGCCGGCCCGGATTCGCACAGCGAGGTGAAAGACCGCATGTTCACCACCCGCCCCACCCTCCAGGGCACCTTCGGCATGGTGTCCTCCACGCACTGGCTCGCCTCGCAGTCGGCCATGGCCGTCCTGGAGGACGGCGGCAACGCCTACGACGCGGCCGTCGCGGGCGCGTTCGTGCTGCATGTCGTCGAGCCGCACCTCAACGGCCCGGCCGGCGAGGTGCCGATCCTGCTCGCGCCGGCCGGCGGCGAGGTACGGGTGCTGTGCGGGCAGGGCGTCGCACCGGCCGGGGCGACGGTCGCGCACTACCGGGGTCTCGGCCTGGACCTCGTCCCCGGCACCGGGCCGCTCGCCGCCGCCGTGCCGGGCGCGTTCGACGCCTGGATGCTGCTGCTGCGCGACCATGGCACCAAGTCCCTCGCCGACGTCCTGAAGTACGCCATCGGATACGCCGAGCACGGGCACCCGCCCGTGGAACGCGTCGGCGAGACCGTCGAGACCGTACGCGAGCTGTTCGAGACGGAATGGACCTCGTCGGCGGACGTCTACCTGCCCGGCGGCAAGGCCCCGCGCCCCGGCGAGCTCTTCGCCAACCCGGCGCTCGCCGTCACCTGGAAGCGCCTGCTCGCCGAGACCGCGGGGGCCGGGGACCGGGAGGCCCGGATCGAGGCCGCGCGGGAGGTGTGGCGCACCGGCTTCATCGCCGAGGCCCTGGTACGGCAGGCCCGGCAGCCCACCCTGGACACCAGCGGCGAACGCCACACCGGCACCCTCACGGCCGCCGACCTCGCCGCCTGGTCCGCGACCTACGAGACGCCGGCGACGTACGACTGGAACGGCTGGACCGTGTGCAAGCCGGGCCCCTGGAGCCAGGGCCCGGTCCTCCTCCAGCAACTCGCCCTGCTCCCGCCCGAACTGCCCCGCCACGGCTCCGCCGACTACGTCCACCTGCTGGTCGAGAACTGCAAACTCGCCATGGCCGACCGGGAGGCCTGGTACGGGGACGCCGCCGGCGTGCCGCTCGACGACCTGCTGTCCGACGCGTACAACACCGGCCGCCGCACGCTCGTCGGCGAGCGGGCCTGCCCCGACCTGCGGCCCGGCAGCCCCGGCGGACGCACTCCGCGGCTGTGCGGGCACGCGCGCGTGGCGGCCACCGCCCCGCAGCGGGCCGCCGCCCCGGGCGTCGGCGAACCGACCGTCGCGAAGAGCCCGGCGTCCCCCGTGCCCGGCGAACCGGAGGTCGGCGACGACGGGGCCACCCGCGGCGACACCTGCCACCTGGACGTCGTCGACCGGTGGGGCAACATGGTCGCGGCCACGCCCAGCGGCGGCTGGATCCAGTCCAACCCCGTCGTGCCCGAACTCGGCTTCCCGCTCGGCACCCGGCTCCAGATGACCTGGCTGGAGGAGGGCCTGCCGAACTCCCTCACCCCCGGCCGCCGCCCCCGCACCACGCTGACGCCCTCGATCGCCCTGCGCGAGGGCGTGCCCGTCATGGCGTTCGGCACACCGGGCGGGGACCAGCAGGACCAGTGGCAGCTGCACTTCCTCCTGGCGGTCGCGCTGCGCGCCGAGGTGCGCGGCGGCCTGGACCTCCAGGGCGCGATCGACGCCCCGAACTGGCACAACGACAGCTTCCCCGGCTCCTTCTACCCGCGCGGCATGCGCCCGGGGAGCGTCACCGTGGAGTCGCGCACCGACCCGGCCGTCGTCGAGGAGCTGCGGCGGCGCGGCCACCGGGTGACCGTCGGCGGCCCCTGGTCGGAGGGCCGGCTCTGCGCGGTCGCGCGCGACCCCGGGACGGGCGTCCTGTCGGCGGCGGCGAACCCGCGCGGCATGCAGGGGTACGCGGTCGGGCGGTGATCCCCGCCGCCCGCCGAGCCGGGTCCACCCGGCTGTGCGGCCCGCGCGGACCCGTCGCTGTTCATCGTGCGGCCACCCGCAGTGCGGCGGGCGGGTGGGGATTGTCAGTGCCGCGTGTTGTGATGGTGGGGTGATCGACAGCACCGGAACCATCGAAGAGTTTCTCGCACGGCACGCTTCCGACGTCGAGGAGGCGATCCGCAGCGCGGCCGCCGCCGAGATCATGCCGCGCTGGCGCCGGCTCGCCGCACACGAGGTCGACCAGAAGGCCGGCCCGCACGACCTGGTCACGGACGCCGACCGCAAGGCCGAGCTGTACCTGACCGAGGCGCTGGGCGCCCTGCTGCCCGGCTCGGCCGTGGTCGGCGAGGAGGCGGTCCACGCCAACCCGGCGTCCTACGAGGCCATACGCGGCGACGCCCCGGTCTGGATCATCGACCCGGTCGACGGAACCCGGCAGTTCGTGCGCGGCGAACCGGCCTTCTGCACTCTGGTCGCGCTGGCCCACGGCGGCACCCTGCTCGCGTCCTGGACCTACGCCGCAGCCCGCGACCGGCTCGCCACCGCCCAGCGGGGCAAGGGCGCCTATCTCGACGGAGAGCGGCTGTTCGCCGGGGTGCCCGAGCCCGGCCGGGACCTCCGCGTGGCCACCTCCCACCCGGACTACACGACGGACGAGCAGAAGCGTGCCCTGCTCGGCCTGCGCACCGAGGGTGTGGCACCGCGCGCGTGCGGCTCGGCCGGACTGGAGTACCTCGCCATCGCACGGGGCGAGTCCGACGCAGTCGCCTTCTCGTGGGAAGCGGCATGGGACCATGCGGCCGGTCTGCTCCTGGTCGAGGAGGCGGGCGGCGCCCACCTGACCCGCACGGGCGAGCCGTTCCGCATCACGGGCGGTAACGACCTGCCCTTCACCGCGGCCCGCGACGCGGCCACGGCCCGCCGGGTGGCGGCACTGCTGGCGAGCGGAAGCTGAATGTCACGGACCGTACATGCCGCGTCGCTCAAGGGCTACTCCGGGCGGCGTTTGCGCGCGAATCCTCCCGCGGCCGGTGACTGTCAGTCCCCGGGCCTATCCTGATCCTCAGTGGCCGTCGGCTGACGAAGGGGTCCGAAGGTGCCGTCGATGCTCGATACCGTCGTAGTGGGTGCGGGGCCGAACGGACTGACCGCGGCCGTGGAGCTGGCCCGCCGCGGATTCTCCGTCGCCGTGTTCGAGGCCCAGGGCACCGTGGGCGGCGGTGCCCGCACCGAGGAGCTCACCCTGCCCGGCTTCCGGCACGACCCGTGCTCCGCGGCGCACCCGCTCGCCATCAACTCACCCGCGTTCCGCGCCCTGCCGCTCCAGCGCTACGGCCTGGAATGGCTGCACCCCGAGCTCCCCATGGCGCACCCCTTCCCGGACGGCTCGGCGGCGGTGCTGGCCCGGTCGGTGGGCGAGACGGCCGCCTCCTTCGGGCCGCGTGACGCCGGGGCCTACCGCAGGCTCGTCGAGCCCTTCCTGCCCAAGTGGGACGTGCTGGCCCGCGACTTCATGTCCCTGCCGCTCACGGCACTGCCCCGAGACCCGGTCACCCTCGCCCGCTTCGGCCTGGTCGGCCTGCCCCCGTCGACACTGCTGACGCGCCGCTTCCGCGACGAACCGGCCAGGACGCTGTTCGCCGGGCTCGTCGCGCATGTCATGGCACCGCTCGGCGGCTTCGCCACGAGCGCCATCGGCCTGGTCTTCGCCCTGGCGGCACACGCCCGCGGCTGGCCCGTCGCCCGCGGCGGCTCCCAGGCCATCTCCGACGCCCTCGCCGCCTACCTGCGCGACCTCGGCGGCAGTGTCCACACCGACTACGAGGTCAAGCGCCTCGACGACCTGCCGCCGGCCCGCGCGTACGTCTTCGACACCTCACCCACCGCCCTGGCCCGCATCGCCGGCTTCGGCAACCACTACGCGGACTACCGCTACGGCCCGGGCGTCTTCAAGATCGACTACGCGCTGGACGGCCCCGTGCCCTGGACCGCGAAGGAGGCCCGCGTCGCCGGCACCGTGCAGATCGGCGCGAACCGCGCGGAGATCGGCGCTGCCCTGCGCGCGGCGTCCCGGGAGGGCCGGGCCCCCGACAAACCGTTCCTGATCACGGTCCAGCCGAGCGTCGTCGACCCCACCCGGGCCCCGGCGGGCAAGCAGGTCTTCTGGGCCTACGGCCACGTACCGCACGGCTGGACCGGCGACCTCACCGACGCCATCGAACGCCAACTGGAGCGGTTCGCCCCGGGGTTCCGCGACCGCGTCCTGGCCCGCGCCACCGCGGGGCCGCCCCAACTCGCCTCCCGCAACGCCAACTACGTCGGCGGCGACATCGCCTCCGGCGCGGTCTCCGGCCTCCAGGTCCTGCTGCGCCCCAAACCGACCCTGTTCCCGTACCGCACCCCCCACCCGGCCGTCTTCATCTGCTCGTCGGCGACCCCGCCGGGCCCCGGTGTGCACGGCATGTCGGGGCACAACGCGGCGAAGGCCGTCTGGAAGCGACTGAGGCAGACATGACCACGATCGAACTGGTCCAGGGCGACATCACCCGAGAGAGCGTCGACGCCATCGTCAACGCCGCCAACTCCTCGCTGCTGGGCGGGGGAGGCGTGGACGGGGCGATCCACCGGCGCGGCGGCCCCGCGATCCTGGAGGAGTGCCGCAAGCTCCGCGCCGCCCACTACGGCCGGGGCCTGCCCACCGGCCGGGCGGTCGCCACCACCGCCGGCGACCTGGACGCCCGCTGGGTGATCCACACGGTCGGCCCCGTCTACAGCGCCACCGAGGACCGCTCCGCCCTCCTCGCCTCCTGCTACCGCGAGTCCCTCCGCGTCGCCGACGAGCTCGGCGCCCGCACGGTGGCGTTCCCGGCCATATCCACAGGCGTCTACGGCTGGCCGATGGACGACGGCGCGCGCATCGCCGTGGAGACCGCACGGGCAGCGGACACGGCGGTCGAGGAGGTCCGGTTCGTGCTCTTCGACGAGCGGGCGTACGAGGTGTTCGCCGGCCGGCTCCGCTGACGCGACCCGGTCGGGCCGGCCCGCTCGGACCGGCTCAGACCGGCTCGGGCTCGAAGTGCCGCAGCAGCTCCCGGCCGGGCTGCACGACGCCGTAGCTGCTCTCCGGTACCGCGTTCCAGACCCCGGGGAGATCACCGAGCGGCTCGGACACGACCAGCCGGGTGTCGTCGGAGATGTGCTTCAGGAACGCGAGGTCGGGGTGGAGAGCACGCACGTCCTCCACCCGGCTGCTGTAGTACAGCGACCGTGAGTCTCCCGCGCTGGAGTACCGGAAGAACCACAGCCGTTCGCCGTCGGTCACCGCGACCGTCATCTGGAGCGGCTCCGGCACCCCGTGCTCGTGTCCCAGCCGCTCGACGAGCCCCACCATGCGGGCCACCGCGCCCGGCGGATCGCCGTCCAGCCCGAGGGTGAGGGCCACGTGGAACATCACCTCGGAGTCCGTCGTGCCCTCCAGCGACGGGAACAGCTCCGGATCCACGGCGAGCATGAGGTCGCGGCGCAGTTCGCTGAACCCGGTGATCGCCCCGTTGTGCATCCACATCCACTGCCCGTGCCGGAAGGGGTGACAGTTGGTCTGCTGCACGGCCGACCCCGTGGAGGCGCGGACGTGGGCGAAGAACAGCGGCGAGCGGACGTGGTCGGCGATCTCCCGGAGATTGCGGTTGCTCCAGGCCGGGCCGGTGTCGCGGATGACGGCGGGGGTGCGCAGGTGCCATGCGTACCAGCCGACTCCGAAGCCGTCGCCGTTGGTGGTCTCGACCCCCATCCGGGCATGCAGGCTCTGGTCGATCAGCGAGTGCTGCGGCCGGTAGAGGACATCGTCCAGCAGCACGGGAGTGCCCGAGTAGGCGAGCCAGCGGCACATGGTCGCCACCCCCGATCCGAGCCGCCCCGGCCGTGCCGTGCGGCTTCTCAGGTGTCGGTGCGGATGTGTTTCGCGCGCCGGGGCCGCGGCGCGTCGTCCCAGACAACACCGGTCACCCGCGGTGGCGCATCGCCCGCCACGGGTGGTTGCCGGGGGAGTGGTGAGGCCCGGGCCGGTGTGCGCGGGTCAGTGAACACTGAGATCCTGGGGAAACGAGCGCCGCTCATGATCCGGCGCACGGCAGGCAGTGGGAGCCCCATGGCCGCGACCGCGGAGACTGGTGCGGAGCCGGCGCCCACGGGCGTCGACCCCACGGGCGACCCGTTGCTGCGCACCCGGTTCGCCCTGCCGAAGCGGCCCGCCGGCTTCCTGCGCCGGACCCGCCTGACCGGACACCTCGACCAGGCGCTCGTGACCCCCCTGACGATGGTCAACGGGCCGGCCGGTGCGGGCAAGACCCTCCTGGTCGCCGACTGGGCCGCCGGCCTGCGGGAACCGGTCGTCTGGCTCACCGCCGACCCCTCCGACCAGGCTCCCGGCATCTTCTGGGCCTATCTGCTGGAGGCACTGCGCGCCGCCGGCGTACCCGTGGCGGGCGAGGTCGGCTGCCCGGCAGAGGCCGGCCGGGTGGACCGGCGGACACTGACCCGCCTCGCCGCCGACCTCGAGAGCCGGGACCACACCACCGTCGTCGTGCTCGACGAGTTCGACCGGGTGACCTCACCCGAGATCGCGGAGCAGTTGCAGTTCGTCCTGCACCACGCCGGACACGGCCTGCGCCTGGTCCTCGTCACCCGCACGGAACCCCTGCTGCCGCTGCACCGGTACCGGGCCTCGGGCGAGATGACGGAGATCCGCGACGCGGAGCTGGCGTTCACCGCCGAGGAGGCCGCGGAGCTGCTGTCGCGACACGGTCTGCACCTGAACCACAGCGCCGTGCGGGCCCTGGTGCACCGCACCCAGGGCTGGGCCGCCGGCCTCAGACTGTGCGCACTGGCCGCCCGGGAGGTCGCGGACCCCCACCTGTACGTGAAGCAGTTCGAGGCCGACCACAGCGCGGTGGCCGACTTCCTGCTGGCCGAGGTGCTCGACCGGCAGCCACCCGGCACCCAGGGCCTGCTGCTGCGCATCAGCGTCCTGGACCGCTGCTGCCCCGACCTGGTGAACGCGCTCACGCTGCGCACCGACGCCGAGCCGGTCCTGGCCGCGCTGCACCGGGAGAACGCCTTCGTCCAGTACCTCGGCCACTCGTGGTACGCCCTGCACCCGCTGTTCGCCGAGATCCTCCGCGCCCACCTGCGGGAACGCTGCCCCGGACTGGAGCCGGAGCTGCGTGGCCGGGCCGCACGGTGGCTGCGGCGGTCCGGCGCCCTGCACGAAGCGCTCGTCCAGGGCGCAGCGGCGGACGACTGGGAGTTCACGGCCGACGCCGTGGTCGACGACCTCGCGATCGGGCAGCTGTTCACCGGCCTGCACTCCGAGGACCTGTCCGCCCTGTTCGCGCGGATGGGCCCCGAGACCACGGGCCCGGCCCCCGACCTCGTCCGTGCCGCCCGCGAACTGGCCCACCACGACCTCGATCACGGCCTGTCCCACCTGCGGCGGGCCGGGCGGGAGCTGGCCGGCAACGGCCGCGACCGGGCGCCGGTCCTGCTCGGCCGCGCCCTGCTGGAGGCCCTGGCGGCACGGATGACCGGCTCTCCGGACAGGGCGGAGCGAGCCGCCGAGGAGGCGCGGGCCCTCCGGCAGGACCTCCCCGCACACGTCCTGGAGAACCACCCGGAAGTCACCGCCCTGCTGCTCACCCACCTCGGCTCCGCCCGCCTGTGGGCCGGGCGTTTCGACGACGCCCGCGACGCCCTGTCGGCGGTCGCCGGCCCCCCTGGCGGAGCGGCGATGGCGCTGCCCCGGTGCGAGGCGCTCGGCCATCTCGCGCTGATCGACCACCTGAACGGCCGGCCCGGCCCGGCGGAGCACAAGGCCCTGGCGGCGGCCGGCCAGGCGGAGCGCCACAGTCTGCCCCCGCAGTCCGGGTCCGGCCTCGCCCAGCTGGTCCTGGCCGCCGTCCTGATCGACCGCGACGAACTCGACGACGCCGAGGCGCTCCTCGACGCGGCCGTCTCCCTGCCGCTCGGTGACGACCCGGTGACGCAGGCCTGCCGGACCCTCACCCGGGGGCGGCTGCTCCTCGCCCGAGGGGACGCCCGGGCCGCGCTGGCGGCGGCGGACGCGTCCGTGCCGGCAGCGGTGACCTCACCCTGGGCGGAGGACCACGCCGCCCTGCTCGCCTCCGCCGCGCACCTGGCCCGGGGGCACCCCGAATCGGCCCGGGCGGTCCTGGAGCACGTGGCACACCACCGGACGGCCTGCGCGGTCGAGGCGGCGCGGGCCCGGCTCGCGGCAGGCCAGGTCGAAGGGGCGCTCGACATGATCGACAGCCTGCCGGAGGACGACCGGCCCGGGCCGGCGGTCACCGTCCGCGCCACGCTGGTCCGCGCCCAGGCCGCCCACGTGACCGGCGACCTCGTCACCGCCCGCCGCCTGGTCGCCCGGGCCCTGCTCGACGGCCGGCGCGGGCACCTGCGCCGCCCCTTCCTGGAAGCCAGTCCCTGGCTGCGCCCCCTGCTGAGCACCGGCCGGCTCCGGGAACTGTCCGGCGGCTGGCTCCTCCCCCGCCCCGGCCGCCACCCGGACACCGGGCCCGCCACGCCGGACCGGCACCCGGCACTGGCCGTCGAGGAACTCAGCGCACGCGAGCGCGACGTGCTGCGGCTCCTGGCCGAGATGAGGTCGACGCAGGAGATCGCCGCCGGCCTGCACGTGTCCGTGAACACGGTGAAGACCCACCTCAAGAGCATCTACCGCAAACTCGCGGTCGGCCGCCGCAGCGACGCGGTCCGCCGCGCCCGCGAACGGCGGCTGGTGTGACGGTTGCCGTGAGGTTCACCTGCGCCGGGTGACGCCACAGGGCGCGCCAGGGCGGAGCATCGCCAGGGAAGGGCGTGCCCCGCCCGCTCCAGGCCGTCCGCGGGAGAGCAGTTCATGCGCTACGAGATCCGTGTCGACGGACATATGTCGGAGACGCTGGCCAAGGTCTTCCCGGAGCTGGACCACGTGCTGATGTCCGGCCAGACGGTCCTGTACGGCCCCGTCGTCGACGAGGCCCACCTGTACGGGCTGCTGACCCGCCTCCAGGCGCTGGGACTCAGGGTCGTGGAGATGCGCCAGCTGCCGGAGTGAGCCGGGCTCACAGAGTCGCCGTGGGGATCCTGCCGGAGCGGGCGGCGGCGCCCAGCGCGGCGAAGTCCCGCTCGTTCCGGTCGGCGTAGGACCCGGCGAACGCGGCGAGCGCGCGGTCGAAGCGGTCGCCGCCGCCCAGGTACGCCGCGATGGCGATGGGGTCGCCCGAGCGGGCGTGGGCCCGCGCCAGGCTCGCCCCGCACAGCCGCGCGAACAGGCGGAACAGGCCGGGGCCCATGGTGTCCGGCCGCGCGATGCCCTTCCAGTCCCGCAGCTGGCGTACGTAGAAGTCCCGCTCGTGTCCGTCGAGGCCCACGGCGTGCGTCCAGCCCAGGAGGATGTCACTCGTCGTCTGGATCAGCCGCTGTCCCGCCACCACACGGCGGCCCTCGTTGTCGTAGCCCTCGCCCCCGGTGTGGGCGGCGAGCACCGACGCCTGTGCCTCCTTGGCCTGGAGCAGCAGGGGATCGTCGTCGTCCCGGCCGAGCAGCAGCACGATCCAGCAGCGGGTGCCGACACTGCCGACCCCCACCACCTTGCGGGCGATGTCCACCAGCCGGTAGCGGCGCAACAGGTGCCGGCGCTCGGACGACAGGGTCCGGGCGTAGCCCTCCAGGACGGCGCGCAGCTCCTGCTCCTGCCCGTGCGGCGAGGAGTCGGTCACCAGGTCCCGCAACGGAGTGATCAGGGGCGGGTCGGGCGCGATCCGCCGCCCTTCGGCCGTCACGCGGGTGAGCTTCGCGAAGGCCTGGAGGTGGGTGCGGGTGCGGGCCTTCGCCGTCGCCTCGTCAGTACGCCGCCTGGCCTCCCCGGACATCGACGCGGCCAGTAGTTCCCGCAGGCGGTCGGCGTCGTCCTGGGCGTACCAGATGTCCAGGTTGCGCATGCCGGCGAACTCGCGCATCCGCCGCCGGTAGGCCCGTACGCACGCTTCCACCGCGGCGCTCTGCTCCTCGGCCCCGAAGCCATGGGCACGGCCCGCGACGGCGAAACTGGCCGCCAGCCGCTTGACGTCCCACTCGAACGGCCCGGCCAGGGTCTCGTCGAAGTCGTTGATGTCGAAGACCAGATGGCGTTCGGGCGAGGCCAGCAGCCGGAAGTTCAGCAGATGGGCGTCACCGCAGAGCTGCACCCGCAGCCCCGTGTCCGGAGCGCGGCCCAGGTCCTCGGCCATGATCGCCGCCGCACCCCGGTAGAAGCGGAACGGCGATTCGAGCATGCGGCCGTAGCGGATCGGCACCAGCTCCGGCAGGCGGGTGGCCGACTGGCGCTCCACCACCTCGACCGGGTCCGGCCGCTCCGGCCCCGCCTCGAACCAGCTGTGGGACGAACGCGGGACCCGCCGGCGCGCCTCGCGGCCCGCGGCGGCCCGCTCGGCCGGTGACCGGAAGGCCGGGGCGAGGCTCGGTACGGGATCGTTCATCTCGGCTCTCTCCGGTCTCTCGGGGGTGCGCTACCCACCTCAGCGGCACGGCACGGCGTACGGATCACCCGCCGCGGGTGAGGCGGCCCCGTCCTGTACGCGGGCACGCTGAGACGGTTCCGCGTCGTCCTGCCCTTTCCCGGAGCGTTCGCCTACGTCATCGCCCGGGGCAGGAACACGGGCAGCCGGGAAGCGAGCCGGGCCTGGTCTCCGGACCTCCTCCCGGTCGCGGAGCGCGCCGCACCCGACAGAAACGAGGCACCAGGATGACCGCCACACACCCTACGCACGGACACACCGCCCACCGCGGATTCGCCGTCGGCCTGATGGCCTTCGGTGCCGTCATGCTCATGGTCGCCGGGATCCTGGGCATCCTGCGCGGCATCTCGGCGATCGCCGAGGACAACGTGTTCCTCTCGACCCCCAACTACGTGTTCGCGTTCGACCTCACGGGCTGGGGCTGGATCCATCTGAGCCTGGGTGTGGTCGCCGTGATCGTCAGCATGGGGCTGTTCCAGGCGTCGACGTGGGCGCGGGTCGCCGGCGTGGGCATCGCCGGCCTCGTCATCATCGCCAACTTCCTCTCCCTGCCGTCCTACCCGGTCTGGTCGGTCGTGATGATCGCGATCTCCGGCTTCATCATCTGGGCCCTGTGCGTCGTGCGCAGGGACAGGGTCTGAGGCCGTTCGCTCAGGAGCGGGCGCGGACCAGCAGGAGCGCGACGTCGTCGTCGGGCTCCGGGCTCAGCGCACCGAGGAGGCTGTCACTGGTCCGTTGCAGGCTGGGTCCCGCGTTCTCCAGGAGGCGGGTCAGCAGGTTGAGGCCGGTGTCGATCGGCTCCCCGCGGTTCTCGACCAGCCCGTCGGTGTACAGGGCGAGCAGGGAGCCCGGCGCGAACTCCAGCTCCACGGTGCCGAACTCCACGCCGCCCACCCCCAGCGGCACGCCGCCGGGCACGTCGACGAGCTTCACGCCGCCGTCCGCCCCGGCGAGTACCGGCGGCAGATGACCGGCGCTGGACAGTGAGCAGATCCCGGCCCGCAGGTCGCACACCGCGTACACGCACGTGGCGATCGCGTCGCCGAGCGAGCCGGCGATGTCGTCGAGATGCCGCAGCAGTTCGGCGGGCGGCAGGTCCAGCCGGGCCAGTGCCCGCGTCGCCGTGCTCAGCTGCCCCATGATCGCCGCGGCTTGGACGCCCTTGCCCATGACGTCGCCCACCACGAGCCCGGTGCGTCCCGGGCCCAGCGGCAGCACGTCGTACCAGTCGCCGCCGACCTCGCTGAGCGCCGGGCGGTAGCGGGCGGCGATGTCGAGCCCCTCCTGCTCGGCGGGCGTGGCCGGGAGCAGGCTGCGCTGGAGCGTCAGGGCGGTGCCGCGTTCCCGGCCGTAGAGGCGGGCGTTGTCGATGCAGATCGCGGCGCGCGCGGCGAGCTCCGAGGCGAGCACCTGGTCCCGGTCGTCGAAGGGGCGTTCGTCGACCGTGCGGTACAGGGTGAGGGTGCCGAGCACCTTGCCCCGGGCCACCAGCGGCACCGCCAGGTAGGAGTGTGCGCCGGCCTCGTGCAGGGTCCGGGCGGCCCGCGCGTCCCGGGCGATGCGCCGCATCATCTTCGGGTCGACACGCTCGACCAGGACCGGGCGGGCCCTGCGGACGCACTGTGTGATGATCCGCGACGAGGCGTAGGTGGCCAGTTCGCCGACCGGGTCGGCGGCGTGGATGGCGTCGGTCGGGTAGCCCGCCGCGACGGCCAGCGCCCGGAACTCCGCGGGCGCGCCGCCCGACACCGGTGCGATGGTGCCGCGGGCCACGACGGACTCCAGGACGTCCACGGCGGCCAGGTCCGCCAGGTGCGACACCACCACGTCGGCCAGCTCCCGGGCGGTCTGCTGAAGGTCCAGCGTGGTGCCGATCCGCACCCCGGCCTCGGCGATCACCGACAGGTGCTGGCGCGCCTGCGCGACCTCGGCCGCGGCCTGCTGGCGTTCGGTCACGTCCAGCACGGCCATCGCGAGACCGAGGACGCGGCCGTCGGTGTCCTCGATGCGGTGGTACGACTCCGAGTAGGCGCGGTCCTGTTCGTCCGCCGCCGTACGGCCGATGGTCTGCTGGTCGAGCAGGGGTCTGCCGGTCTTGAGGACGTGCCGCATCCGGGCCTCGATCGCCTCGACGTCCAGGCCCGGCAGCACCTCGCCGAGCCGCCGGCCCAGCAAGGCCTCCTCGGGCACCCCGTTGATCCGCTCCAGCGCGGGGTTGACCCCGACCCAGCGCAGGTCGTTGTCGAAGACGGCGATACCGAGCGGGGTCTGGTTGACGAGGCTGTGCGAGAGGGCGAGGTCCCGCTCCACCTTCCGTACCGTCGTCGCGTCCGTGGCCAGACCCAGCAGGTGGGGCCGGCCCTCGCTGTCGAGGAGCCGCATCGTGCGGAACTCCACGGCGCGTTCCGTGCCGTCGCGGTGCCGCAGCGGGAAGACACCGGCCCAGCGTTCCCCCGACCTGACCTGGGCGAACAGCTCCCTGCCCCGGGGGCGGTTCTCGGGCGCGATCAGGAGTGTGTCGGCGCGCTGCCGCAAGGCCTCCTCGGCGGTGTAGCCGAGCAGCTGCTCGATCTCGGGGCTCCACAGGGCGATGTGCCCGTCGCCGTCCAGGACCACGGCCGCGACCTTCAGCAGGTCCAGCAGCCCACCGGGCGCGGCCGTGACGGCGTCCCGGTCCGAGGGCGCATACCCGTTCATGCGAGCCGCTCCTTCCGGCGCGGCAAAAGGTCCGGCCAAGATCCGTTGCGCAGGCTGTCCGATGAGGTCACATTACGGTCGGAGGAGCGACACTGTCGCGCCGAAATGACAAATAATCGCGGGTCGGTGCACGGAGAGATCGCGGGCCGGCGCACGAGAGAAGAGGGAGCGGGATCTTGGCTGACTGGATACTGCGGGAGAGCCTGGCCACCACGTCGGGGACCGTGCGCTGGGACCGGTTCGGGGATCCCGGCGGCGAGCCGGTCGTACTGCTGCACGGGACGCCGTTCTCCTCCTACGTGTGGCACGAGACCGCTCCGGCACTCGCCGCCACCGGACACCATGTGCACGTGTGGGACATGGCGGGTTACGGCACCTCCGACATGCACCCGGACCAGGACGTCTCGCTCGGGGCCCAGGGCCGGATCTTCACCGAGCTGCTCGCGCACTGGGGGCTTGAGGAGCCGTCCGTCGTCGCGCACGACTTCGGCGGCTGCGTGGCACTGCGCGCCCGTCTGCTGCACGGGGCCCGCTACCGGCGGCTCGCGCTGGTCGACCCGGTGGCCCTGGCACCCTGGGGTTCCCCCTTCTTCCGTCTGGTCGGGGAGCACAGCCACGTCTTCGAGCAGTTGCCGGCAGCGCTGCACGAGGCGCTGGTGCGCGAGTACGTCACGTCCGCGAGCCACCTCGGTCTGCGGCCCGCCGCGCTGGACGCGCTCGTGCGGCCCTGGACGGGCGAGCGGGGACAGGCCGCCTTCTACCGCCAGATCGCGCAGGCCGACCAGCGCTACACCGACGACATCCAGCCCCTGTATCCCACACTCGACCTGCCGGTGACGGTCTGCTGGGGCACCGAGGACACCTGGATCCCCTTCGCCAAGGGGCAGGAGCTGGCCGCCCTGATCCCGGGCGCGCGGCTGGTGCCCGTCCCGGAGTCAGGCCACCTCGTCCCGCTGGACGCCCCCGCCCGGCTGACGAGCGAGCTGCTCGCCTTCCTCGGAGCCTGAGGGCACCTGACGCGGGAGAACCATCAGGACCGCACAAAGTCCGACGGGGTCATTGCTTCGGTTGTGTTCGAGTCCTAGGGTGTGCCTGCTCAGCAGTTGCTCCGTCAACGTCAGTTGCACGCGTCCCAACAGAAAAACCCAGCAAGGGAGTTGGGGGCTGCATCTGACGTGCCCTCAGTCCGTGCAGCACCCTGTCGAACCGAGGAAGGCCACGGTCATGCCGCACCCGCTCCCGTCCCCCGCTGACCGGCCCGTCGTCAGCCGTCGCCGTCTGCTCGAAGGGGGCGCCGCCGTGCTCGGCGCGCTCGCCCTGTCCGCGTCGCCCGCCGTCGCGCACGCGGCCGGCCGGCGACCGGCGGCGGACGGCCCGCCGGAGTGGAACGACGGCCTGGCCGTGTACCGCGTGGGCACCGAGCCGCCGCACACCACGCTCATGCCGTACGCGGACCTGGAGCAGGCACTGGACGGCGACCGCACCCGCTCGCCGTACCGGCTGAGCCTCGACGGCAGGTGGAAGTTCGCCTACGCCGACCGCCCCGACGACCGGGACGCCGACTTCTACCGCACCGACGTCGACGACTCCGGCTGGGACACCATCCCCGTGCCCTCGGCCTGGCAGCTGCACGGCTACGACTTCCCGATCTACGTCAACATCACCTACCCCTGGTGGGGGCCCAACGGCGGCGGCGAGGACGCCCAGCCGCCGGCCGCCCCGACCCGCTACAACCCCGTCGGCCAGTACCGCCGTACGTTCACCGTCCCCCGGAACTGGTCGGGCCGGCGCACCTTCCTGCACTTCGAGGGCGTCAAGTCCGCCCACTACGTGTGGATCAACGGCGAACTGGTGGGCTACCACGAGGACTCCTACACCTCCGCCGAGTACGACATCACCCGCCACCTCAAGCCGGGCACCAACCAGATCGCCGTCGAGGTGTACCGCTACTCCGACGCGGAGTGGCTGGAGGACCAGGACATGATCCGGCTGAGCGGCATCTTCCGCTCGGTCCACCTGTACTCCACGCCCTCCGTGCACCTGCGCGACTTCAAGCTGGACACCCCGCTCGGCGACGACTACACCTCCGCCGAGCTGAAGGTCACCGCGCACGTCCGCGACTACGGCGGCAAGGGCGCGGGCCGCTACACGGTCGAGACCCAGCTGTACGACGCGCGCGGCCACGCCGTCTGGCCGCGGCCCCTGAACCAGCCGGTCGACGTCCCCGACGGCGACGAGGCCACCGCCGAGGCGTCCAGAGCCGTCCCCGCGCCGAAGCTCTGGTCGGCCGAGCACCCGAACCTCTACACCGCCGTGCTCAGGCTGCGCGACCCGGCCGGCAAGGTGGTCGAGACCCTCTCGCACCGGGTCGGCTTCCGCGAGTTCGCGCTCAAGGACGGCCTGATGCGCATCAACGGCAAGCCGGTCTCCTTCCGCGGCACCAACCGCCACGAGATGCACCCCGAAACCGGCTCGGCGCTCACCCGTGCGCAGATGATCGAGGACATCGAGATCATCAAGCGGCTCAACATCAACAGCGTCCGCACCTCGCACTACCCCAACAACCCGCTGTGGCTGGAACTCGCCGACGAGTACGGCCTGTACCTCGTGGGCGAGACCAACCTCGAGACCCACGGCATCCGCGACAGGTTCCCCGGCAGCGGCCACCCCGAGTGGACCGAGGCGTGCGTGGTCCGCGCCCAGAACATGGTCCACCGCGACAAGAACCACGCCTCGGTGGTCATCTGGTCCCTCGGCAACGAGGCGGGCGGCGGCACCACCTTCAACGCCATGCACGACTGGATCCGCTCCTACGACCCCACCCGTGTCATCCAGTACGAGGGCGACGACCGCCCGGGCATCAGCGACATCCGCTCCGAGATGTACGACAGCCCGCAGCGGGTCGAGCAGCGCGCCAAGGACACGAACGACACCCGCCCGTACGTGATGATCGAGTACTCGCACGGGATGGGGAACTCCAACGGCAACTTCAAGAAGTACTGGGACATCGTCCGCCGCTACGACGTCCTCCAGGGCGGCTGGATCTGGGACTTCGTCGACCAGGCCCTGAGCTGGCCGACCCCCACCCGCAAGCTGCTGACCGAGTCAGGACCGGGCGCACTGCGCGGCGAGATCATGGCGCCCGCCGGCACCTTCGACCGCGCCAAGGGCGTCTCCGGCGGCACCGTCTTCCCGCGCGACCCCCGCCTGGACCTCACCGGCTCCCTCACGCTGGAGGCCTGGGTCACCCCGGACGTGCCCTACGGCCACCAGCCCATCCTCGCCAAGGGCGACACCCAGTACGCCCTCAAACAGACCGACAAGAACCTGGAGTTCTTCATCCACGGCGGCGGTCAGTGGGTCACCGCGAGCTGGGCGCTGCCCGACGGCTGGACGGGCAAGGAGCACCACATCGCCGGTGTCTTCGACGCCGACGCGGGGACGCTCACCCTGTACGTCGACGGCCAAGTGCGCGGCACCAAGACCACCACCCGGCGCCCCGCCGACAACACGGCGTCCCTGTCGCTCGCCACCGACATCGACAACCCGACCCGGGAGTTCAGCGGAACCATCCGGCGGGCCCGCGTCTACGCCCGCGCGCTCAGCGCCACCGAACTGGCCTCCGACAGCCGCGGCCCCGACGACGAGGGCGTGCGCTTCTGGTTCGACGCCGCCACCGCCCGCTTCGCCGAGCAGCGCCCCCGCGACAGGACGTTCTACGCCTACGGCGGCGACTGGGGCGACAACCCCAACGACGGCGCCTTCGCCGGTGACGGCATCATCACCGCCGACCGCGGCCTCACGGGCAAGTCCGCCGAGGTCAAGCAGATCTACCAGGCGATCAACGCCGCCCCGGCCTCCGGCGGCCCCGGCGCCGTCACCCTCACCAACGAGTACCTCTTCACCAACCTCCGCGAGTTCGACGGCCGTTGGTCCCTGCTCGCCGACGGCAAGGTCGTCCAGCGCGGCCGACTGACCCGCGACCAGCTGAACGTCGCGCCGCTTTCCAGCAAGGACATCAAGGTGCCGGTGCGGCTGCCGGCGAAGCCCGAACCGGGCACGGAGTACTTCCTCCAGCTCTCCTTCACCACCAAAGAGTCCACCAAGTGGGCGAAGGCCGGCTTCGAGGTGGCCAAGCAGCAGCTCGCCCTCGACACCGACAGCCCGGCCGTGACGCCCCTGCCGCTGCGCAGCGTCCCCGCCCTGCGATACACCGACCGGGACGAGGACGTCACCGTCAAGGGCAAGGGCTTCTCGGTCACCGTCGACAAGGGCACCGGCACCATCACGTCGTACGAGGCGGGCGGCACCCGGCTCATCACCTCCGGCCCCGTCCCGAACTTCTGGCGGGCGCCCACCGACAACGACCGGGGCAACGGCCACCACACCCGCAACCAGACGTGGCGCGACGCGGGAGCCAAGCGGAAGGTCGCGGACGTACGGGTCCGCCCGCTGGACGACCGGGCCGTCGAGATCACGGTCACCGGCACGCTGCCCACCAGCGAGCAGTCCACGTACAGCACGACGTACACGGTCTTCGGCAACGGCGAGATCAAGGTCGACAACACCCTGCACCCGGGTGCGTCGACCCTGCCGTACATCCCCGAGGTCGGCACCCTGCTGTTCCTGCCCCGCCGCCTGGACCGGCTGCACTACTACGGCCGGGGCCCGGAGGAGAACATGTGGGACCGCAACAACGCCACCGACGTCGGCCTGTACTCCGGCACCGTCTCCGGGCAGTGGACCTCCTACCTGCGCCCCCAGGAGAACGGCAACAAGACCGACGTCCGCTGGGCCGCGCTGACGGACGGCGGCGGACGCGGCCTGCTCGTCTGCGGTGAGCCGCTGCTGGAGGTCAACGCCTCGCGCTTCACCCCCGAGGACCTGTCGGTCGGCGCCCGCCACGACTACCAGCTCGACCCCAGGGACGCGGTGGTCCTCCGGGTCAACCACCGTCAGATGGGCGTGGGCGGCGACAACAGCTGGGGTGCCCACACCCACGACGAGTTCAAGCTCCTCGCCAACCGCGACTACGCGTACACCTACCGGCTGCGTCCGCTGACGCGCGTGAGCGAGGCGATGGCGGCCTCGCGACGGCCGACGGCCACCGACTAGAACGCACGGCGGGACGGCGGCGCCGCCTCAAGGGGGCGCCGCCTCAGTCGGCGGCGTCGCTGATGCCCAGGCGCAGATGCTCCACGTGGTAGACGGCCTGGTCGAGCAGTTCGGCGACATGGTGGTCGTGCAGCGCGTAGACGACCGAACGGCCCTGCCGCTCGCCGACGACCAGGCCCAGATTGCGCAGCAGCCGCAGCTGGTGCGAGCAGGCCGACTGCTCCATGCCCACCTCGGCGGCCAATTCGGTGGCCGGCAGCGGGCCTTCCCGCAGCCGCGCCAGGATCAGCAGCCGGGAGGGTGTGGACAGGGCCTGGAGCGTGGTGGCGACCTTCGCGACGTTGTCCGCGTCCAGGCGTACGCGCTCGGCGGCGTCCTGCGCGGGGATGACGGCTCCATGACCCATGACCTCATCGTACCGGTCACCCACGAACACATGAATGAATATTCATCTGTCTCGGTTTCTGTGGTCTCCGCGCGGCGCCTACCTGGCACGTCGATGTCGGATTCTCGCCAGCCTCGTCTCGTCCGGTGCTCGATGCTGGACGCATGCAGATGGGGATGCACACCGACACCGAGCGCTGCGTGCGCGCCGTCCAGTCCAAGGACGCCCGGTTCGACGGATGGTTCTTCACGGCTGTCCTGACGACCGGCATCTACTGCCGTCCCAGTTGCCCGGTCGTGCCGCCCAAGCCGGAGAACATGGTCTTCCACCCGAGCGCGGCGGCCTGCCAGCAGGCCGGGTTCCGGGCCTGCAAGCGCTGCCGGCCCGACACCAGCCCCGGCTCCCCGGAGTGGAACCAGCGCGCCGACCTCGTGGCCCGGGCCATGCGGCTGATCGCCGACGGTGTCGTGGACCGCGAGGGCGTGCCCGGCCTCGCCGCGCGCCTCGGCTACAGCACCCGGCAGGTCGAGCGTCAGCTCTTCGCCGAGCTGGGCGCGGGCCCGCTCGCGCTCGCCCGCGCGCAGCGCGCCCAGACGGCCCGGCTGCTCATCGAGACGACGGCCCTGCCGATGGCCCGGGTCGCCTTCGCCGCCGGCTTCGCCTCGATCCGCACCTTCAACGACACCGTCCGCGAGGTCTTCGCCCTCTCCCCGAGCGAGCTGCGCGCCCGAGCCCCGAAGCGGCA
This sequence comes from Streptomyces africanus, assembly GCF_030816955.1. Classification (NCBI taxonomy): domain Bacteria; kingdom Bacillati; phylum Actinomycetota; class Actinomycetes; order Kitasatosporales; family Streptomycetaceae; genus Streptomyces; species Streptomyces africanus. Next base: position 7,342,359 of record NZ_JAUSYP010000001.1, read on the forward strand.
GGGCGCGAGCACCCCCGGCGCGCTGTCCCTGCGGCTGCCGTTCCGCACCCCGCTCAACCCCGACAACCTCTTCGGCCACCTCGCCGCCACGGCCGTACCCGGCGTGGAGGAGTGGCGGGACGGCTCCTACCGGCGCACCCTCCGGCTGCCCTACGGCCACGGCATCATGTCCCTCACTCCCGCCCCCGACCACATCGCCTGCCGCCTCACCCTCAGCGACCTGCGCGACCTGACCGTCGCCATCAGCCGCTGCCGCCGTCTGCTCGACCTGGACGCCGACCCGGTGGCGATCGACGAGCAGCTGCGCACGGACCCGGTCCTGGCACCGCTGGTCGACAAGGCGCCCGGCCGGCGCGTCCCGCGCACGGTGGACGAGGCGGAGTTCGCCGTCCGGGCCGTGCTCGGCCAGCAGGTCTCCACCGCCGCCGCCCGCACCCACGCCGCCCGGCTGGTCACCGCGCACGGCGAACCGGTCGACGACCCCGAGGGCGGCCTCACCCACCTCTTCCCGGCCCCCGAGGCCCTCGCGGCGCTGGACCCGGAGACCCTGGCGATGCCCCGCACCCGCCGCGCCACCTTCACCACCCTGGTCCGCCGGCTCGCCGACGGCGACCTCCACCTGGGCGTGGAGACCGACTGGCCGCAGGCCCGCGCCCAGCTCCTCGCCCTGCCCGGATTCGGCCCCTGGACGGCCGACGTCATCGCCATGCGCGCCCTCGGCGACCCCGACGCCTTCCTCCCCACCGACCTCGGCATCCGCCGCGCCGCCCGGGAACTCGGCCTGCCCTTCACCCCCGCCGCCCTCACCGCCCGCGCGGCGGCCTGGCGCCCTTGGCGGGCCTACGCCGTCCAGTACCTCTGGGCGACCGACAGCCACCCGATCAACTTCCTACCGGTATAGGGACGTTCCATGAAGCACCACACCGTGACCGACAGCCCCTACGGCCCCCTCACCCTCGTCGCCGACGACGGTGCCCTGTGCGGCCTCTACATGACCGGCCAGCGCCACCGCCCCCCGGAGGAGACCTTCGGCACCCGCGACGACACCCTGTTCGCGCAGGCGGAGGAACAACTGAAGGCCTACTTCGCGGGGGAGCTCAAGGAGTTCACCGTCGAACTCCGCCTGACCGGCACGCCGTTCCAGCGCGCCGTCTGGGACCAGCTCCGGCGCATCCCCTACGGCGAGACCCGCACCTACGGCCAACTCGCCGACGCCCTCGGCACCCCCACGGCCTCCCGCGCGGTCGGCCTCGCCAACGGCCGCAACCCCGTCGGCATCATCGTCCCCTGCCACCGCGTCATCGGCGCGAACGGCGGCCTCACCGGCTACGGCGGCGGCCTGGAGCGCAAACAGCGCCTGCTGGACTCCGAGCGGGGAGCCGCGCTCTTCTAGACCCGACAGTTGGTCAAATTTGACTAGACTGGAGCGATGTCGGAGAAGACCATCCCGATCCTGCCGTGCCGCACCCTCCCGCCCGTCCTCGACTTCTACACGGCCCTCGGCTTCGAGGTGACGTACGAACAGCGCAGCCCCAACCCGTACGCGGTCGTGGAACGCGGCGGCGTCGAGCTCCAGTTCTTCGCGATGAAGCACTACGAACCGACCGACTCGATCAGCACCTGCTACGTCATGACCGACGACGTCGACGGCCTCTACGAGGCGTTCCGCACCGGGCTCAAGGCGGCGTACGGCAGGATCCCGACGCGTGGACTGCCGCGCGTCGGGCCGCTGAAGGACATGTCGTACGGCGTGCGGCAGTTCCTCATGACCGACCCGGGCGGCAACTGCATCCGGGTCGGGCAGCGCACGGACTCGACCGGACACCATGAGCCCGCTCCCCGGGAGACCTTCGCGCGGGCCCTGCACCACGCGTCGCTCCTGGCGGACTCCAAGGGGGACGCGGCGGGCGCCGCCAAGGTCGTCGACCGCGTCCTGCGCCTGACGGACGAGACGCCGACGCCCGTACAGCTGCTTCAGCTCCTCGTCCTGCGCGCGGACATCGCGGGACGACTCGGCGACGAGGAGACGGCGGCGACCGCCCTTGCCCGGGCCACCGCGCTCCGCCTCACCGACGCCGAGCGCGACCTGGGCCAAGACGCACTCACGCGCCTGGAGGACCTGCGGGCGGCCCGTCGTCCGTGAGGCCGCGCAGCAGCTCCGGCAGCGCCGTGCCGATGGGCTCGCGGACGATCTCGTCGGCACGGTCGTCGTACGGCGTCGGCTCGGCGTTCACGATGATCAGGCGGGCGCCGTGATCGGCGGCGACACCGGCGAGACCGGCGGCGGGCTGGACCTGGAGGCTCGTGCCGACGGCGACGAACACCTGGCAGGCTTTGCTGATGGCGGCCGCCTCGCCGAGGACGACGGGGTCGAGCCGCTCGCCGAACATCACCGTCGCCGACTTCAGGACGCCGCCGCACTCCAGGCACGGCGGGTCGTCCTCGCCGGCCTCGACCCGGGCGAGCACGTCCTCCATCGGGCCGCGGGCGTGGCAGCCGGTGCAGACGACACTCCGGGCGGTGCCGTGCAGTTCGAGGACCTTGCGGTCGGGCATCCCGGCGAGCTGGTGCAGCCCGTCCACGTTCTGCGTGATCACCCGGACGGGTACCCCGGACCGCTCCAGTTCGGCCACCGCCCGGTGCGCGGCGTTGGGCTCCGCCTGAAGGGCCCGGTTCTCGCGCCGCATCTGCCAGGAGCGGCGGCGGATCTCCGGGTCGCCCATGTAGTACTCGTACGTGACGAGCTTCTCGGCCTCCGGATCCCGCCGCCAGAGCCCGTTCGGCCCGCGGTAGTCCGGGATCCCGGAGTCCGTGCTGATACCGGCACCGGTGAGGAGCGCGACGAGGGGCTTGGCCATGTCCCCGAGGGTAGGCCGGGCCGTACGACGCCTGCGAGCGGTTATCGAACGGGATCCCGGCGGGTGAACGGGCGGGGCCGGTCAGGACACCCGGTGCCCGTTCTCCAGCTCCGCCGTGCCCGAGCCGTCCGCCAGCACGTCCAGGCCGGCCAGGACACGGCGGCCGAGGGCGCCCGGCAGATACTCGGTCAGCTCCTCGCGCGGGACCAGCCGCCAGGAGAGCAGTTCCTCCTCCTGGAGGCGGATCGCCTTGAACTCGTCCTCGCCGAGCACCCCGCCGTCGTACAGATACGCCACCAGCGGCGGACGCCCCGGGCCGTGCACCCAGTCCACCGCCAGCAGCCGGCCGAGCTCGCGGTCCAGCCCGATCTCCTCCGCCGTCTCGCGCCTCGCGCCCTGCCGCGGCGTCTCGCCGTCGTCGGACTCGATCGTGCCGCCGGGCAGCGCCCAGCCCTCGCGGTAGTTGGGCTCGACGAGCAGCACCCGGCCCTCGCCGTCCCGGAACAGCGCGGCGGCACCGGCCAGGACGCGGGGCAGGGACGCGATGTAGGCGGCGAAGTCAGAAGAGGTGGTCATGGGGGCAGGGTAGCCACCCGATGACGGCTCAGCCGCAGGGGAAGACGTAGCTGGACTTGTAGTTGATGTAGAGGCTGCCGGAGGACGATCCCATCTTGGCGGTCACCGGGGCGCAGGCGAAGCTGGAGACGTACACCGGGCCCGCGTACTCGCTGAAGGTGCCCGTGTCGGGGTCGCAGGCCGTGCCGTCCACCTTGCAGATCTGCACGGACATGTACTGCGCCCGGCCGACGTTGTTGTCGAGGATGACGCAGCCCTTGCTGCCGTTCTCGTAGGCGAAGAGCATCGCCTTGCGCAGGTCGGGGTCGACACCGAGGGGCAGCGGGATCGCCTTGCGCAGCGTGTAGCCGGTGCCGCACACGGTGGCCGAGGCCGAGGCCGGGGACTGCTCGGCGGCCACGGCCCCCGGCGCGGTGAGCACGGCGGCGGTCAGGACGGTGGCGGTGGCGGTGGCGCGAAGAGCGGTTCTGAGACGAGACATGACAATCAGGCGCTTTCTGTCGGGCGTGAGGCCGAGAATCAGATGACTGGAAATGATCGGGCGGGCCAATGGCCAGATCACTTTACGATCGGTTTTGATCGACAAAGTCGGATCATGGACACGTGGCCGGAAACAGCCGCAAGGAACCGCTTTCAAGCGGAACGGCCGTGTGTCATCAGCGACAGCGACGGCTACTGAGCCCTTGCAGTGCCCTGGGCGCGAAGCGGAAGAACAGGTCCGGCACCACGCTCGGCCGGGGAATGGCCGGTTCGATCCCTTCAGCCCTGGTGCTCCGCCAACCGCAGGGTCCGCTCCGCCAGCTCGCTGATCCGCACCCCGTCGAAGCCGAACACCGCGCTGCGGACCGTGTCCTCCAGCGGGACCGTCCACTGCTCCGGAATGGCAGCCGCCCCGCCGAACACCCCGGCCACCGACCCCGCCGTCGCACCGTTGGAGTCGGTGTCCAGGCCGCCGCGCACGGTCAGGGCGATGGTGCGGGTGAAGTCGCCGTCGCCGTAGAGCAGGCCGGCGGTGAGGACGGCGGCGTTCGGGACGGTGTGGATCCAGCCCATCCCGGCCGTCTCCTCGGTGAGCGTGGTGAGCGTGTCCTCCCAGGACATCCGGGTGTCGTGCAGGGAGACGACCCGGCGCACCGTGCGGGCCAGCCGGCTGCTCGCCGGGATCACGGCCAGGGCCTCCTCGATCGCGTGCCGCACGGTGGGCGCCGTGAACGCAGCGGCGATCAGCGCCGCCGCCCACATCGCCCCGTAGACCCCGTTGCCGGTGTGCGACAGCACCGCGTCCCTGCGCGCCAGCGAGGCGGCCCGGCGCGGCAGGCCCGGGCAGGTCCAGCCGTGGATGTCGGCCCTGATCAGCGCCCCGATCCACTCCTGGTACGGATTGTCGTACGTCGCCGTCAGCGGCGGCTTGAGCCCGTTCGCGAGGTTGCGGTACGCGGCCCGCTCGGCGGTGAACGTCTGCAGGTACGGCAGACGCAGCAGCCACAGGTCGCCGACCTGCTCGGTGCTGAAGCCGAAGCCGTGGGTCTCCAGCAGGTCCAGGCCGAGGATCGCGTAGTCGACGTCGTCGTCACGGCAACTGCCGTGGATGCGGCCGCGTACGCACTGGCGCCATTCGGGGCGCAGCTCGAAGCCGTCGTGTTCGGTGATCGGTTCGGGGAGGTAGTCGGTCAGCGGCAGGGCGGCGGCCTGGCGGAGGTAGCGGTCGATGCGGTCGCGGGTCCAGACCTCGCCCTGCTCGACCGGCTTGCCGAGCATGTTGCCCGCGATGCGGCCCTGCCAGCCGCCGAGGATGCGGTCGGTGAGGTCTGTCTGCGTACGCGCAAGGGCCATGGTGATGGTCTACCCCGTTTCAGCAGAACGCCTAAGGGGCGGGTGCTGCGGTCTGCGCGCGGCTGCCGGTGCGTCGTGGTCGGTCGCGCCCGCGCGGCGGCAGCCGCATATATGACACAGCCCCGCGCCCCGTGAGGCATCGGTCCACGGGGTGGGCAGAAGCTGACGGGCGGGACCTCCTGCGGTTAAGGTCGCTGCGGCGCGACTGGCCTTGACGTGTGTGAGGGCCCGGAGAGCAAGGGGAGTGCAAGTGGCGGACGCTGCAGTGAGCGATACCCGGAAGGCACGGCGGGTGCTCGTCGCCGCGGACAAGTTCAAGGGGTCGCTGACGGCCGTGGAGGTCGCCGAGCGGGTGACGGCCGGGCTGCGCCGGGCCGTACCGGACCTGGAGGTCGAGGCGCTGCCCGTGGCCGACGGCGGTGACGGAACCGTGGCCGCGGCGGTCGCGGCCGGGTTCGAGCGCCGGGAGGTACGGGTCGCCGGTCCGCTCGGCGACGAGGTGACGGCGGCGTTCGCGCTGCGCGAGGGCACCGCGGTCGTGGAGATGGCCGAGGCGAGCGGACTCCAGCGGCTGCCCGCCGGGGTCTTCGCCCCGCTCACGGCCTCCACGTACGGCTCCGGCGAGCTGCTGCGGGCCGCGCTGGACGCGGGCGCCCGCACGATCGTCTTCGGGGTCGGCGGCAGCGCCACCACGGACGGCGGCGCCGGAATGCTGTCCGCGCTGGGCGCGCGCTTCCTGGACGGGCACGGCGAGCCGGTACCCCCGGGCGGCGGCGGACTCGCCGACCTGGCCACCGCCGACCTCTCGGCCCTCGACCCGCGCCTGTCGGAGATCGAACTGGTCCTCGCGAGCGACGTGGACAACCCGCTGACCGGACCGAAGGGCGCGCCCGCGGTCTACGGCCCGCAGAAGGGCGCCTCGCCGGACGACGTGGCGGCCCTGGACGCCGCCCTCGCGCACTTCGCGAAGGTGCTGGAGGAATCGGCCGGACCGAAGGCCGCCGCGTACGCCGCCTCGCCGGGCGCGGGCGCGGCGGGCGGCATCGGCTACGGCGCCCTGCTGCTCGGCGCCCGTTTCCGCGCCGGCATCGAGGTCATGCTCGACGTCCTGGGCTTCGCCCCCGCCCTGGACCGTGCCGATCTGGTGATCACCGGCGAGGGCTCCCTCGACGAACAGACCCTCCACGGCAAGGCCCCGGCGGGCGTCGCCGCGGCGGCCCGGGCGGCGGACAAGGAGGTCGTCGCGGTCTGCGGCCGCCTCGCCCTGCCTCCGGAAACGCTGGGCCGGGCCGGTTTCCGCCGGGTCTACCCCCTGACGGACGCGGAGCCGGACGTGGCGAAGTGCATCGCCGAGGCCGGGCCGATCCTGGAGCGGGTGGCGGAGCGGATCGGGCGGGACTTCCTGACGTGAGCCGTCACGGCAGGGGTATCAGCTCACCGTCCGGGTCCCTGAAGTAGCTGCCGCTGCTGAGGCCCTCCACCTTGCCGTTCTTGAACCACTGCTTCGACATGTGGTGCACGGTCTTGGCGGTGCGCTCCCACACCAGGGAGTGGCCCGCCCCGGCGAGGCAGAACATCAGCTTCCGGGTTCCCTTGACGGCCGTGTAGAGGGCCGGTACGGAGAAGCGGATGGGGTCGGGGAAGGTCGCGGGGCTGTTGGCGGCCCGGTCCTGCTCCCCGTAGATGATGAGCACGGGCACCTGTTCGCCGAGGATGCGTGTGCCGACCGGGTTCTCGTGCGGCACCGTCTGGTTGTTCCAGCCCCACCAGTAGGTGTTCCGGTACCGCAGGATGCCCTCGTACTCACCCGGTGCCACCTCGGGGCCCCACTTGCTGCCGAGGGGATCGTTCTCCATGCAGGCCTCCCAGGCGAGGTCCACGATGTCGGGCTCCCGCAGCGCGGGGTTGCCGTCCAGCCCCGTACTGAACCCTGTCTTGGTGCCGACGAGCATCGGGAAGCCCCAGGTGAGGGCCGGCGTGGACACGGGCAGCGTCTGGGCCTCGGCCGGGCGTCCGAAGGGGGCGGCGGGGTTGCCCGACCACCGTCCCTTGGGAGGGAAGACGGGGGCGAGCAGGAGCAGGCTCTCGACGTTGTCGGGGTGCTGGAGGACGTAGGAGCCCATGATGGCCGCGCCCAGGGAATAGCCGATGCAGCGGATCGGCTTGTTCCTGCCGGGCAGGCCCCTGATGAACTTGACCACCGTGTCCAGCTCCGCCCACTCACTCTCCGAATTCCCCAGCTGGTGCGGGTACGGGGGCGGGGGAGGGCAGGGCTGCTGGAGGGGGTTGGTGACGAGGACCTGCTGCTGGGCCGGGTTGGCGTTGCACGGCTCGTCCATCCTGGGGCGTGGCGACCGGCCGGAGCCCTGCAGGTCCATGAGGAAGACGTCGTAGCCGTCGTCCGCGAGCTCCTGTGCCCAGCTGTACCGGGTGGCGGAGCCGCCGGGCACCGGGGCGAGGTCGAACGCCGCCAGCGCCGGCACGCTTCTGCCGTGCAGCATCAGCACCGGCTTGTGCGCTTGGTTCGGCTTGGTGCCGTCGTACTCCCGTACGGGCAGGGTCACCGTGATATTGAGATTCGCGGGGATCTGGGACTGGAGCGTGACGTGGTGTTCTCTCAGGGTGGGTGCGGGCATGGCCGTCTCCCGGTGGCGGGAAGGGGGGAGGAACTCTCTGACAACCCCCTCACCCACCCTCCTCTTCCTGTATATGTCCCGCAAATCGGCCTTGAACAGAGGTAGTTGACCGGTCAAGGGCAAAAGGGAAATGCCCTTGAACGCGAAAACGGGTGTGGCCCGAGCCTTTCGAGGCTCGGGCCACACCCGTCAGTGGTGGGAGAAGGTCAGGGCAGCTGCGCCGCTCGCGCTTCCCGCCGGTTGCCACGGAAGTTGTTCACCCGCCGGGCCGTCGCGAACAGCGGGATCACCGCCCCCATGACCAGCTGCAGCGCGCATCCCGTCTGCAGCAGCAGCTGCCCGCTCGGCGCGTCGAAGGCCCAGGCCGCCATCAGGCCCATGCCCAGCACGATCCACGACAGCATCGCCACCGCGAGCCGCCCCCGCGGCTTCGGGTACTCGACCCGGCTCACCATGAGCCACGCGGTGCCCAGGATCGCCAGCAGCGTCGCCACGAACGGCAGCTCCAGCAGCACGATCGACACGACCGTCAGCGCGCCGAACGGTGAGGGCATGCCCTGGAACGTGCCGTCCTTCACCGTGACGCACGAGAACCGCGCAAGCCGCAGCACCACCGCCAGCAGCACCACGATCGCCCCGACCGCCGCGACCCGCTGGTACGCGCCCTCCGCCACCATGCCGTAGACGAGGACGAAGTACGCCGGCGCCAGGCCGAAGCTGATCAGGTCGGAGAGGTTGTCCAGCTCGGCGCCCATGGGGGAGGAGCGCAGCTTGCGCGCCACCAGGCCGTCGAACAGGTCGAAGACCGCCGCGCACAGCATCAGGATGACCGCCGTGGCCGCGCTGTTGCGCGCCATGCCGGACTCCTGGCTGCCCATGAGGTCCGGGATCAGGATGCCGGTGGTGGTGAAGTACACCGCCATGAAGCCGCACGTGGCGTTGCCGAGCGTCAGGGTGTCCGCTATCGAGAGGCGGAGAGAGAGGGGCATCTCCTCTTCCTCGTCGACCTCGTCGGCCTCCGGGACCCAGCCGGCCTTGGTGTCAGGATCAATCACGGTCAATGCGAGTCACCCCAGCCACGGTCTTCTGTCCCACCTCGACCGCGACCTCCACACCCTCGGGCAGGTAGAGGTCGACCCGCGAGCCGAAGCGGATCAGGCCGATCCGCTCGCCCTGCTCGACCTTGGTGCCCTGGGGCACGTAGGGAACGATGCGGCGGGCGACCGCGCCGGCGATCTGGATCATCTCGATGTCGCCGAGCTCGGTGTCGAAGTGCCAGACGACACGCTCGTTGTTCTCGCTCTCCTTGTTGAAGGCGGGAACAAAGCCACCGGGCACGTGCTCGACCGACGTCACCGTGCCGGCCAGCGGCGCGCGGTTGACGTGGACGTTGAGCGGGCTCATGAAGATCGCGACGCGGGTGCGGCCGTCCTTCCACGGCATGATGCTCTGCACCACACCGTCTGCGGGCGAAATGACCCGGCCCTGGGTGATCTCGCGCTCGGGGTCGCGGAAGAACCACAGCATCCCCGCCGCGAGCGCGGTGGCGGGAACGGCGACGGCCTTCGCGGCGCCGGAGCGGCGAGCGCGGGCCAGGCTGAGGGCTGCGGTGGCGACGGTAGGAAGGAGCCACGGCGATGCTCCGCGCGCGAGGCGTACGCCGGCCCGGCTGTCGCGAGGTGCAGAGGTTTGGCTGTGGGGCATGGATGACCTTCGTAGCGGATGATGCCGCACTCTGACGGGGGACGGCGGCTTTCCGGCGATCGTAGCGGCTCGGGGCCCTAACTGGGTAAGCCAGGCAGCCGAGTCGGCGGCCGAAGAGTGCTGACGGGGTGTGATCTTCTTCTCCAAGAAAACACCCCGTATCCGGACATCTAGCCCTGGAATCGATACTCCTCGAGCAGCCGCCTGCCGATGATCATTTTCTGGATCTCGGCGGTACCTTCACCGATGAGCAGCATCGGGGCCTCACGGTAGAGGCGCTCGATCTCGTACTCCTTGGAGAAGCCGTAGCCGCCGTGGATCCGGAAGGCGTCTTCCACGACCTCTTTGCAGTACTCGGAGGCGAGGTACTTCGCCATCCCAGCCTCAAGGTCGTTTCGCTCACCGGAGTCCTTTTTGCGTGCCGCGTTCACCATCATCGCATGCGCGGCCTCGACCTTGGTAGCCATCTCCGCCAGCTTGAACTGGATGGCCTGATGCTGGGCGATCGGCTTCCCGAACGTGTGACGCTGCTGCGCGTACTGGACGCCCAGTTCGAACGCACGCTGAGCGACGCCGCAGCCACGCGCCGCCACGTTGACGCGGCCGACCTCGACGCCGTCCATCATCTGGTAGAAACCACGGCCGGTGACCCCGCCGAGCACACGATCCGCAGGAATCCGCAGGCCATCCATGATGAGTTCGGTGGTGTCGACGCCCTTGTACCCCATCTTGTCGATCTTGCCGGGGATGGTGAGGCCGGGCCGGACCTCGCCGAAGCCCGGCTCCTTCTCGACCAGGAAGGTCGTCATCGACTTGTGGGGCGCGGTGCCCTCGGGGTGACCTTCGTCACTTCGCACCAGAACGGCCACGAGAGACGACGTCCCGCCGTTGGTCAGCCACATCTTCTGGCCGTTCAGGACGTACTCGTCGCCGTCCTTCACCGCCTTCGACGTGATCGCCGACACGTCCGAGCCGAGGGCCGGCTCCGACATCGAGAACGCGCCGCGGATGTCACCGGCCGCCATCCTCGGCAGGAAGTGGTCCTTCTGCTCCTGCGTGCCGTGCTGCTTGAGCATGTACGCCACGATGAAGTGCGTGTTGATGATGCCGGACACCGACATCCACCCGCGGGCGATCTCCTCCACGCACAGCGCGTACGTCAGGAGCGACTCGCCCAGCCCCCCGTACTCCTCGGGGATCATCAGGCCGAACAGGCCCAACTCCTTCAGCCCGTCGACGATCTGCTGCGGATACTCGTCGCGGTGCTCCAGCTCGGTCGCGACCGGGATGATCTCCTTGTCCACGAAGTCACGGACGGTGGACAGGATCTCCTGCTGGATGTCCGTCAGACCGGCGGTCTGGGCGAGTCGCGCCATGGCTACTTCTCCTGCTCCCTGAGCTCGGGGCGGCCCGGCTGCTCGCCGCCGCGCTCCTTGATGTACGTCTCGGTCGGCACCATGACCTTGCGGCGGAACACGCAGACCAGCGTGCCGTCCTGCTTGTAGCCCTTGGTCTCGACGTGCACGATGCCGCGGTCGTTCTTCGACTTCGACGGCCACTTGTCGAGCACGGTCGTCTGGCCGTAGATCGTGTCGCCGTGGAAGGTCGGCGCCACATGCTTGAGCGACTCGATCTCCAGGTTGGCGATCGCCTTGCCGGAGATGTCCGGCACGGACATGCCGAGCAGCAGCGAGTAGATGTAGTTCCCCACGACGACGTTCTTGCCGAAGTCCGTCGTCTTCTCCGCATAGTTCGTGTCCATGTGGAGGGGGTGGTGGTTCATGGTGAGGAGACAGAACAGGTGGTCGTCGTACTCCGTGACCGTCTTTCCCGGCCAGTGCTTGTACGTCGCGCCGACCTCGAACTCCTCGTACGTGCGTCCGAACTGCATCGCCGTCACGCCTCCGGGATCTCGAACTTGCTGGTGCGCTGCATGCCGGCGGCGCGTCCCTTGCCGGAGATGACCAGGGCCATCTTGCGGCTGGCCTCGTCGATCATCTCGTCGCCGAGCATCGCGGAGCCCTTCTTGCCGCCCGCCTCGGACGTGTAGTAGTCGTAGGCGTCCAGGATCAGCTCGGCGTGGTCGTAGTCCTCCTGGGACGGCGAGAAGATCTCGTTGGACGCCTCGACCTGGCCCGGGTGCAGCACCCACTTGCCGTCGAAGCCGAGGGCGGCGGCGCGCTGGGCGACCTCGCGGTAACCGTCGATGTTGCGGATCTGCAGGTAGGGGCCGTCGATCGCCTGGAGGTTGTTGGCACGGGCGGCCATCAGGATCTTCATCAGGATGTAGTGGTAGGCGTCCGCCGGGTAGCCGGGCGGCTGCTCGCCCACGACCAGCGACTTCATGTTGATGGACGCCATGAAGTCGGCCGGGCCGAAGATGATCGTCTCGACGCGCTGGGAGGCCTGCGCGATCTCGTTGACGTTGTTCAGGCCCTGGGCGTTCTCGATCTGTGCCTCGATGCCGATCTTGCCGACCTCGAAGCCCATGGTCTTCTCGATCTGCGTCAGCAGCAGGTCGAGGGCGACGATCTGCTGGGCGTCCTGCACCTTCGGCAGCATGATGCAGTCGAGGTTCTGGCCGGCGCCCTCGACGACCGTGACGACGTCCCGGTACGTCCATTCGGTCGTCCAGTCGTTGACGCGCACGACGCGCGTCTTGCCCGTCCAGTCGCCCTCGTTGAGGAACTTGACGATGGTGTGCCGCGCCTCGGGCTTGGCGAGCGGGGCGCACGCGTCCTCCAGGTCGAGGAAGACCTGGTCGGCGGGGAGGCCCTGCGCCTTCTCCAGGAAGCGCGGGTTCGAGCCCGGTACCGCCAGGCAGGAACGCCGGGGGCGAAGGCGGTTGACCGTGGTCATGCGGAGACCTCCAGGGGGTCGAGCTTGTTCGCTTTCCGGATCTCGTCGACGATGCGGCCGATGATTCCGGTGATGTCGAAGTCCTTCGGGGTGAAGACCGCGGCCACTCCGGCTGCCCTGAGCTGCTCGGCATCCCCGTTCGGGATGATGCCACCGGCGATCACCGGGATGTCTGTGGCACCGGCCACACGCAGCCGTTCGAGCACGTCCGGCACCAGCTGGGCGTGCGAGCCGGACAGGATGGACAGGCCGACCGCGTGCACGTCCTCGGCGAGGGCCGCGTCCACGATCTGCTCGGGGGTGAGCCGGATGCCCTGGTAGACCACCTCGAAGCCGGCGTCCCGCGCGCGCACGGCGATCTGCTCGGCGCCGTTGGAGTGGCCGTCCAGGCCCGGCTTGCCGACCAGGAAGCGCAGCTTGCCCACGCCCAGGTCCTTGGCTGTCAGATCCACCTTGCGGCGGACCAGGGCCAGCGTGCTGCCCTCCTCGGCGGGGACGGCCACCGGCGCCGAGGAGACGCCCGTGGGCGCCCTGAACTCGCCGAACACCTCGCGCAGGGCCCCCGCCCACTCGCCGGTCGTGACCCCGGCGCGGGCGCACTCCAGGGTGGCCTCCATGAGGTTCTCGGTCCCCCGGGCGGCCTCCTTCAGCCGCTCCAGGGCCTTGCAGGGCCGCGGGTGGTTGAAGGGCGGCTGGTAGCGGCTGTCGCGCCACTTCTGGAGCGAGGCGATGACACGGGCCTCGACCTCCGGGTCGACCGTCTGGATCGCGGTGTCCAGGTCGGCGGTCAGCGGGTTCGGCTCGGTGCCCTCGAAGGCGTTGACACCGATGATCTTCTCCTGGCCGGACTCGATCCGGCCCCGGCGCTCCGCGTGCGAGGCGACCAGCTGCGACTTGAGGTAGCCGGACTCGACGGCCGCCATCGCGCCGCCCATCTCCTGGATGCGGTCGATCTCCGCGAGCGAGGCCTCGACCAGTTCGTCCACCTTCGCCTCGATGACCTTCGAGCCCTCGAAGATGTCCTCGTACTCCAGCAGATCGCTCTCGTACGCCAGCACCTGCTGGATGCGCAGCGACCACTGCTGATCCCAGGGGCGGGGCAGGCCGAGCGCCTCGTTCCAGGCGGGGAGCTGCACGGCACGAGCGCGGGCGTCCTTGGAGAGGGTCACGGCCAGCATCTCGAGCACGATCCGCTGGACGTTGTTCTCCGGCTGTGCCTCCGTCAGGCCCAGGGAGTTGACCTGGACGCCGTAGCGGAAGCGGCGGTGCTTGGGGTTCTCGATGCCGTAGCGCTCGCGGGTGATCCGGTCCCAGATGCGGCCGAACGCCCGCATCTTGCACATCTCCTCGATGAAGCGAACGCCCGCGTTCACGAAGAAGGAGATCCGGCCGACGACGTCGCCCATGCGCTCCTGCGGCACCTGGCCGCTGTCGCGCACCGCGTCCAGCACGGCGATCGCGGTGGACATCGCGTACGCGATCTCCTGGACCGGCGTGGCGCCCGCCTCCTGCAGGTGGTAGCTGCAGATGTTGATCGGGTTCCACTTCGGGATGTGGGAGACCGTGTACGCGATCATGTCCGTCGTCAGGCGGAGGGAGGGGCCCGGGGGGAAGACGTGCGTCCCCCGGGACAGGTACTCCTTGACGATGTCGTTCTGGGTCGTGCCCTGGAGCTTGGTGATGTCCGCGCCCTGCTCCTCGGCGACGACCTGGTAGAGCGCCAGCAGCCACATGGCCGTGGCGTTGATGGTCATCGAGGTGTTCATCTGCTCCAGGGGGATGTCCTGGAACAGCCGGCGCATGTCACCGACGTGGGCGATCGGCACGCCGACCCGGCCGACCTCGCCGCGGGCGAGGATGTGGTCGGAGTCGTAGCCGGTCTGTGTCGGCAGGTCGAACGCCACCGACAGACCCGTCTGGCCCTTGGCGAGGTTGCGCCGGTACAGCTCGTTGGACGCCTCGGCCGTGGAGTGACCGGCGTAGGTCCGCATGAGCCACGGACGGTCCTTCTGACGCTCTGTCATCCAGCAGCCCTCAGATGTTCCGGAAGCGGTTGATGGCGTCGATGTGCTTGGCGCGCTTCTCCTGGTCGCGCACGCCCAGGCCCTCCTCGGGGGCCATGCACAGCACACCGACCTTGCCCTGGTGGAGGTTGCGGTGGACGTCGTAGGCGGCCTGTCCGGTGTCCTGAAGGGAGTACACCTTCGACAGGGTCGGGTGGATCTTGCCCTTCGCGATGAGCCGGTTGGCCTCCCAGGCCTCGCGGTAGTTGGCGAAGTGCGAGCCGATGATGCGCTTCAGCGACATCCACAGGTAGCGGTTGTCGTACTCGTGCATGTAGCCCGAGGTCGAGGCGCAGGTGGTGATGGTGCCGCCCTTGCGGGTGACGTAGACGGAGGCGCCGAAGGTTTCCCGGCCGGGGTGCTCGAAGACGATGTCGATGTCCTCCCCGCCGGTGAGCTCGCGGATGCGCTTGCCGAAGCGCTTCCACTCCTTCGGGTCCTGGGTGTGCTCGTCCTTCCAGAACTTGTAGTCCTCGGCGTTGCGGTCGATGATCGCCTCGGCGCCCATGGACCGGCAGATCTGCGCCTTCTGCTCGCTGCTGACGACGCAGATGGGGTTGGCGCCGCCGGCGAGCGCGAACTGCGTGGCGTAACTGCCGAGTCCGCCGCTCGCGCCCCAGATGAGCACGTTGTCGCCCTGCTTCATGCCGGCGCCGTTGCGGGAGACCAGCTGCCGGTAGGCGGTGGAGTTGACCAGGCCCGGGGCGGCGGCCTCCTCCCAGCTGAGGTGGTCCGGCTTGGGCATCAGCTGGTTGGACTTGACCAGCGCGATCTCGGCGAGGCCGCCGAAGTTGGTCTCGAAGCCCCAGATGCGCTGCTCGGGATCGAGCATGGTGTCGTTGTGGCCGTCGCTGGACTCCAGCTCGACGGAGAGGCAGTGCGCGACGACCTCGTCGCCGGGGTGCCAGGCGTTGACGCCGGGCCCGGTGCGCAGGACGACGCCGGCGAGGTCGGAGCCGATGATGTGGTACGGCAGGTCGTGGCGCTTGGCCAGCTCGCTGGTGCGGCCGTAGCGCTCCAGGAAGCCGAAGGTCGACAGCGGCTCGAAGATCGACGTCCACACCGAGTTGTAGTTGACCGAGGAGGCCATGACGGCCACCAGTGCCTCGCCCGGGCCGAGCTCGGGCAGCGGCACCTCGTCCAGGTGGATCGACTTGCGGGGGTCCTTGTCGCGCGTGGCGAGCCCGGCGAACATCTCCGTCTCGTCCTTGTGCACGGTGATCGCGCGGTACGACTCGGGGAGCGGGAGGGCGGCGAAGTCCTCCGACGTGGAGTCGGTCGACTGGATCGCGGCCAGGATGTCCTTAACGGTCACGGTGTTGCCTCCGGCGGTGAGCGCCCTGAGGGAGGGGCGCCGATGGTTACGTCGGTGCTGCTGAGGGTTGAGGGTGTGCCGTCGGTTCGGCGGTGGTGCTGTTCGGCAGCGCTGGTGGCGCGGGAGGTTGCCTGTGACGCAGGCGTCCGGGCGGGCAGGCGCTGGGCTTGCTGGGACGTCGCCCGGACCTCTTCAACGTATGACACCGCGTGTCACCTCGCAAGGCACTGAGTGCCAGAACTTGCTCTCAGATGAAATCTTTACGTAACACATGAGCGATGATCGATCGAACGGCCTCGCCAAGGGCCTGCAAAACGGCCCCTGACATGCCAAAACGGCCACCCCGTGGGGTGGCCGTCGTCACAGGAGCGGGAGTCGCTCAGCGCTCCTTGAGCGCCTGCTCGATCGTCCGCATGACCTCGTCGAGCGGGGCGTCGGTGCGCGCGACCGTGACCAGCACCTCGCCCTGCGCCGAGGCCGTGGCCGCGGCCGGCTGCGCCTCCGTGGAGCGCCCGGCCCCGATCCCCGTGCCGAACGTCTTGCGCACGATCGCGAAGGCGTGGTCCAGCTGCGCCTCCACGTCCCCCTGGCCGCCCGCCCGCAGCCAGCGCCGCAGGACGTGGTTGTGGGCGGTGACCACGGCGGACGCGGCGACCTCCGCGAGCAGCGGGTCGTCGTTGGCGTCGTCGGCGTGCGCGCGCTCGTCGAAGTGGCCGAGGAGATAGCGGGTGAACAGTCGCTCGTAGCGGGCCACCGACGCGATCTCCGCCTCGCGCAGGGTCGGCACCTCGCGCGTCAGCTTGTAGCGGGCGACCGAGATCTCCGGCCGGGCCGCGTACATCTTCATGACTTCCTTGATGCCGCGGCACACCGTGTCGAGCGGATGCTCGTGCGAGGGCGCGGCGTTGAGCACCGCCTCGGCCCGGACCAGGGTGTCGTCGTGGTCGGGGAAGATCGCCTCTTCCTTGGAGCGGAAGTGGCGGAAGAAGGTGCGGCGGGCGACGCCGGCCTGGGCCGCGATCTCGTCGACGGTGGTCGCCTCGTACCCCTTGGTCGCGAACAGCTCCATCGCGGCGGCCGCCAGTTCCCGGCGCATCTTGAGCCGCTGGGCGGCCGCGCGAGAGCCTGCGGCACTTTCCGGCGCGTCGGTCGTAGCTGGTGTACGTGCGGACTTGGCGGGCTGGGACATGCCCTGAACGTACTGCATGTGCGCAGCTCGCTGCGCATGGCCTGGTTCGTGGAACCGGTCCGGGCCGAGCAGGCCGCCCCACTCCGCGCCGGACCGGAACCAGTCGCCGGGACCCTCAGCGCTTGGCATATTCGCGGAAGCCACGGCCGGTCTTGCGGCCGAGGCAGCCCGCGGCCACCAGGTGCTCCAGGAGTGGTGCCGGGGCGAGCCCCGGGTCGCGGAACTCGCGGTGCAGGACCTTCTCGATGGCGAGCGAGACGTCGAGCCCGACGACGTCCAGCAGCTCGAACGGGCCCATCGGGTAGCCGCCGCCCAGCTTCATCGCCGCGTCGATGTCGTCGAGCGACGCGTAGTGCTCCTGCACCATCTTGATCGCGTTGTTCAGGTACGGGAAGAGCAGCGCGTTCACGATGAAGCCCGCGCGGTCCCCGCAGTCGACCGGGTGCTTCCTGATCCGGCCGCAGACCTCGCGGACCGTGGCGTGGACGTCGTCGGCCGTGAGCACCGTACGGACGACCTCGACCAGCTTCATGGCCGGCGCCGGGTTGAAGAAGTGCATGCCGATCACGTCCTGCGGGCGCGACGTGGCCCGGGCGCAGGCCACGACCGGCAGGGACGAGGTGGTGGTGGCCAGGACCGCGCCCGGCTTGCAGACCTTGTCCAGAGCGGCGAACAGCTGCCGCTTGACCTCCAGGTCCTCGGCGACCGCCTCCACGGCCAGGTCGACGCCGGCGAAGTCGTCGTAGGTGCCCGTCGGTGTGATGAGGCCCAGGGTCCGCGCGGCGGCCTCGGCGGTCATCCGGCCCTTGTCGACCGAGCGGGACAGGGACTTGCCGATGCGGGCCTTCGCGGCCTGGGCCTTCTCCTCGCTGCGGGCGGCGAGGACCACCTCGTACCCGGCCTTGGCGAACACCTCGGCGATACCGGAGGCCATGGTGCCCGAGCCCGCGACACCGACCGAGCGGACCTCCCGGCCCGGGACCAGGTTCCCGCCCTCCAGCGGGGTCAGCGCGTCCCGCACCACGGTGCCGCTGCCCGGCGCCTCGTACGTGTAGAACCCGCGCCCCGCCTTGCGGCCGGTCAGGCCGGCCTCGCTCAGCTGCTTGAGGATCGGCGCCGGGGCGTGCAGCCGGTCGCGGGACGCGGCGTACATCGCCTCCAGGACCGTGCGCGCGGTGTCGACACCGATCAGGTCGAGCAGCGCCAGCGGGCCCATCGGCAGGCCGCAGCCCAGCCGCATCGCGGCGTCGATGTCCTCACGGGAGGCGTACTTCGCCTCGTACATCGCGGCGGCCTGGTTGAGGTAGCCGAACAGCAGGCCGTCGGCGACGAACCCGGGCCGGTCGCCCACCGCGACGGGCTCCTTGCCCAGGTCGAGGGCGAGATCGGTGACCGCCGTGACGGCGGCCGGCGCGGTCAGCACCGAGGAGACGACCTCGACCAGCCGCATCGCCGGGGCCGGGTTGAAGAAGTGCAGGCCCAGCACCCGCTCCGGACGGGCCGAGTCGGCGGCGAGCCGGGTGACCGACAGGGCGTTGGTGCCCGTCGCCACGATCGTCTCGGGGCGCACGATCCCGTCCAGTTCCCGGAAGATCTGCTGCTTGATCTCGTACGACTCCGGAACCACCTCGATGACCAGGTCGGCGTCGGCCGCGGCCCGCAGGTCGGTGGAGGTGCGGACGCGGTCGAGGATCGCCGCGCGGTCCTGCTCGGTCAGCCGGCCGCGCTCGACGCCACGGGCGGTGGAGGACTCCAGGGCGGCGACGCACTTCGCGGCCTGGGCCTCGCTGATGTCGATGCCGACGACCTCGCGGCCGGCCTGGGCGAGGACCTCGGCGATGCCGGTGCCCATCGTGCCGAGGCCGACGACGGCGATGGTGCGCAGGGGGGACAGGGACGGGTCGGACAGGGGAGTGGCCATCGCGGGACTCCAGGAATGAGGGTGACGACGGGGAACACGCCCGGGTGCGCCGACTACGGCCCGGCAGGGCCGGGTTCAGGGCGCACCGGGTGCGTGCGAAGTGCGGGTGTTGGCCGGGCTGCGAGCGCACACGCCCGGTGCCGTCGGGCCGGGCGTGCACACGCCCGGTGAACGGCGGTTCCGACCGGCCCTGTCCCGGGGCCGAGCCGTACTGCGGTACCGAGGTACCGAACCGACTGCTCTCACGGTGGCCGCGTCACCAGACCGCCGCGAGGAGATACGAGTGGGTAACTCGCTCGTCTGAGCTTAACTGGCGGGTAACGAGCGCGCCAGCCCTCGTGTTTGTGATGTGCGTCCCGCGCAGCTCACGGCACCTCTAATCTCTCAGTCATGGACGAAGAGTTGCGATCACTCACGGAGCGCTTACGGCAGGAGTCGGGGGCGTCGCCCGCCTTCGAGCGGCTCGTGGCGACCGACGACCTCGACGCCCTGGCCGCGGTGCTGACCGAACCCGGGCAGCCCCTGTGGGCGCGGGAGCTGGCCGCCTTCCGGCTGGGACTCGCCGGGGACCGGCGGGCCTTCGAGTCCCTGGTGCTGCTGCTCAACCACCGCGACCCGCCGCGCTGCGCCTGTGCCGCCTACGCCCTCGCCCGTCTCGGCGACCCGCGCACCGCCCGCGCGGCCGCCGCCCTCGCCACCAACGAACTGCGGGTCGCCTACGCCCTGCAGCCGGTCCGGCTCCTGGTAGACCTGCGCGCCCCGGAGGCCGTGCCCGCCCTGATCACTACCCTCCAGCGACGGCTGCGCCCGCACGACCCGCACCGCCGGGTGGCCCTCGCCTGCGTGGACGGGCTCGGCACGCTGGGCGACGCCCGGGCCAGACCCGTGCTGAACGAGGCCCTCGCGCATCCGGTGCTGGCGGAGGCGGCGGTGCGGGCGCTGGGGCGGATCCCGAAGCAGAGGTGAGATCAACGGGGGAGTGCGCGCGCGTACCGCACCTCGGGGACCCTGACGCCCTCCACCTCGAAGGGCTCCTCGGCGCCGTCCGCCTGGAACCCGGCCCGTTCGTAGAAGCGGCGGGCCCGGCCGTTGTCCTGGGCCTGCCCCGCGCCGTGTCCCACTTGGTCGGGTGGACGTAGGAGGGCATACAACTCGGTGTCGGAGGCGAGGAGTTCACCGTCCCGGTACGGGCCGTGGCAGGCCCAGCCGACGACCTCGCCGCCGGTGTCCTCGGCGACCAGGTTCACCCTGCTCCCGTCGGCCCGGGCCGGCTGCCCGCGGCGGCGCTCGGCGTCCTCCGCGATACTGAGCCCGTGTGCCGCTCCCTGCGGGGTTTTTGTCTGCGGGCCCGCGTAGGGCGGGTCTCAGCCGGCCAGCTTGTTGAGCTTGCGGATCTGCTTGTCGAAGGCCCGGGCGGGAACGAAGCGGCGCAGTGTGCTCGCGCGTCCGGCCACGGTGCCGGCGGTGTAGCGCAGTTTCGGCCGTGCGTCGGTCGCTGCCGCGACGATCACCTTGGCGACGAGGGCGGGCGCGTCGCCGTCCTTGATCGCCTCCGCCATCATGCGGTCGAAGGTGTGCCGCTGCTTCGCATAGACCTGCAAGGGCGTGTCGGGCCGCGCGCTGTTGGCCTCGAATCCGGTCCTGGTGTAGGCGGGTTCGACGAGAAGCGCCCGGACGCCGTACTCACGGACCTCGTGGTCCAGGGACTCGGTGTAGCCCTCGATCGCATGCTTGGAGGCGGCGTAGACGGCCATGTAGGGCGAGGGGATGAGCCCGACCACGGACGAGAGGTTGATGATGCGCCCGCGTCCCTGCGTGCGCATGTGCGGCAGGACCTCCTTCACCATGCGCATGACCCCGAAGACGTTGGTGTCGAAGACGCCCTGGGCCTGCGCGACG
Organism: Streptomyces africanus; assembly: GCF_030816955.1. NCBI lineage: Bacteria > Bacillati > Actinomycetota > Actinomycetes > Kitasatosporales > Streptomycetaceae > Streptomyces > Streptomyces africanus. The sequence continues at coordinate 7,363,212 of NZ_JAUSYP010000001.1, forward strand.
GAGGTTTCCTCGGCCGCGCCCATCGAGCCGACGCCGGCGTTGTTGACCAGGACGTCGATCCGCCCGAACCGCTTGATCACCTGCTGGACCGCGGCGGCGACCGAGGCGTCACCGGCCACGTCGAGGTCGAGGAACGTCACACCGCCGAGCGGCGCGACGCGCGAGGTGTCGCGGCTTGTGCCGACCACGTCGAAACCTGCTGCGACCAGCGCGAGCGCGGTTTCCCTGCCGATGCCGGATGACGCACCCGTCACGAGTGCCACCGGCCGATTCGTCGTCATGTGGATTCCAGGGGCTCGTGGAGAAACTGATCGGTTTCACCTACCGTAAACCGATCAGTTTTCGCACGCAAGGTCGCGCCGGCGGCACGGCCGCCAGGAGCGCCTCCCGGGTGGGGGAGTGCCGGTACGACGTGCCGGGCCTGCGGCTCTCAGCCGCGGAAGCCGAGCAGGCGGTGCAGGGTCGAGCCGCGGGCGGACATCGACGCCGCCTTCGAGGTCAGCGGCTTGGGGTCGGGCAGGGCGTCGCACACCGCATCCCGCGTGCCGACGCCGCGCGGCACGGTGCCGTCGGACAGGTAGGTCGCCAGGTACTTGTCCAGGCAGGCGTTCCCGCTCAGCGTGATGCCGTGGTTGCCGCCGCCCTGCTCGACCACCAGGCTGGAGCGCGCCAGCAGGTCGTGGACGGTGACGCCGCCCTCGTACGGAGTGGCCGCGTCGTTCGTCGCCTGGAACAGCAGTGCCGGCGGCAGCTCGGCGTTGGTGATGCTCACCGGCTGCGCCGAGTCGGTCGGCCAGAACGCGCACGGTGCGTTGTACCAGGCGTTGTTCCAGGTCATGAACGGCGCCTTCTCGTACGCCGCCCAGTTGTCCTTGCGCCACTGGTGCCAGTCGCGCGGCCAGAAGGCGTCCCGGCACTGCACCGAGGTGTAGATGCTGTAGCTGTTGTCGTCGGCGGCGTCGGCCGCGCCGAAGTGCTTGTACACCTCGACCAGCGGGCCGGTGTTCTTGTGGTTCACGTACGCCGCGAACGCCTCCGCCAGGTAGGGCCAGTAGCCGTTGTAGTAACTGCCCGGGACGAAGGTGTCCTCCAGCTCCGCGGCACCCACCTTGCCGCCCGCCGGATCCTTGGCGAGGGCCGCCCGCATCGCGTACCACGCGGCTTCGATCTTCTCCGGATCGGTGCCGAGCCTGTACCTCGCGTCGTACTTGGCGACCCAGGCCATGAAGGCGCGGTGGCGGTCGTTGAAGGCGTGGTCCTGGTTGAGGTTGGCGGTGTACCACACGTCGGTGGGGTCGGCGATCGAGTCCAGGACCAGGCGCCGGACCCGCTGCGGGTACAGCTTGGCGTAGACCGCGCCCAGGTAGGTGCCGTACGAGTAACCGAAGTAATTGATCTTCCCCGCGCCCAGTGCCTGCCGGATCGATTCGATGTCGTGCGCGGCGCTGACCGTGTTGACGTACGGCAGCAGATGCCCGTACTTCCTGTTGCAGGCGGCGGCGAAGGACTTGGCGCGGGCGAGGTTGGCCCGCTCGACCTCGGGCGTGACCGGTACGGAGTCCGGGCGCACCGGGCCGAAGTGGCCGGGCTTGCAGTCGAGGGCCGGCTTGCTCGCGCCCACTCCGCGCGGGTCGAAGCCGACGATGTCGTACTGGGCCGCGACCTCCTTGGGCAGCGAGTTCGCGACAAAACCGGCGAGCGTCAGACCGTCGCCGCCGGGACCGCCGGGGTTGACCAGCAGCGGGCCCTGGAACGTCGCGGCGGTGTGCGGGACGCGGGACAGCGCGAGGGTGATCTGCCGACCGTGCGGGTTCGCGTGGTCCAGCGGCACCTTGAGGGATGCGCACTGGAGCATCGGATAGTCGGTGGTGCCGCACTTCTTCCAGCTGGGCTTCACAGCGCGAAAGGTTTCTGCGGAGTGCGGTGCGCTCGCCTCGGCGGGCACGGCCGTAAGGCTTCCGGCCAGCGCGACGGCGGCGCCGCACAGCACGGCTGCGCGTGTTCTCATGGAGTCCTTCCAGGACGGAGGGCGGGGCCGCGGGGTTCACGGTCCTCGCCGATTCGTCCCGGCAAGCGGCTCTGGAAGAACGTGTTCCGTCAAGACTTGACCCGATTGGGCCGCTGGATGCGCTCGAACGCTCCTATATGAGCGACAGTTGGGTCGGTTCGGACGCCGGCGGCTCGGTCGGTTCGGGCGGCCGGATCCGGCGCGGCGTCTGTGCGCGCGTGGGCCCGATGCCGTACTCCTCGGCCAGTTCGTGCACCTGACGGGTGATCCGGCGCTGGTACCACTTCGGAGCGTAGGAGCCCTCCGCGTACAGCCGCCGGTAGCGGGGCACCAGGTGCGGGTGGTGCTGCTCCAGCCAGGCCATGAACCACTCGCGGGCGCCGGGCCGCAGATGCAGCACCAGCGGGGTGACGGACGTGGCGCCGGAGGCCGCGATCGCCCGCACGGTGGCCCGCAGTCGGTCCGGCTGGTCACTCAGGAACGGGATCACCGGCGCCATCAGCACCCCGCAGCCGATGCCGTGCTCGCCGAAGGTCCGTACGACCTCCAGGCGCCGCTCGGGCGCGGGCGTGCCCGGTTCGACGGTGCGCCACAGCTCCTGGTCGGTGAAGCCGACCGAGACGGAGATGCCGACGTCGGTCACCTCCGCGGCCTGCTTGATCAGGTCCAGGTCGCGCAGGACGAGGGTGCCCTTGGTCAGGATCGAGAAGGGGTTCGCGTGATCCCGCAGGGCCGAGATGATGCCCGGCATCAGGCGGTAGCGGCCCTCGGCGCGCTGGTAGCAGTCGACGTTCGTGCCCATCGCGATGTGCTCGCCCTGCCAGCGGCGCGAGCCGAGCTGCCGGCGCAGCAGCTCCGGCGCGTTGGTCTTGACGACGATCTGGGAGTCGAAGCCGAGGCCCGTGTCGAGGTCGAGGTAGCTGTGCGTCTTGCGCGCGAAGCAGTACACACACGCGTGTGAGCAGCCGCGATAGGGGTTGACCGTCCACTGGAACGACATCCGGGAGACCGCCGGCACCCGGTTGATGATCGAGCGGGCCCGGATCTCGTGGAAGGTGATCCCGCGGAACTCCGGCGTGTCGAAGGTACGGGTGGTCACGGCGTCCGCGCCGAACAGCGCGGTGTCGGCCCGGCCGTGTTCGGAGTCCTCTGTGAGGTTGTCCCAGCGCATGACGCCTCCTCGGTAGCACTGGCCACAGAATAGAACACATGTTCCCTTGATCGTGCGGGGGTGTTTTCCGAACGGCTGCGACCGGGTTGGGCGACCCCGATTTGGGGGGCCGGGCAGCGGGGTGGTTGGCTTGCCCCCGACCCCCGAGAAACCATGTCCTGGAGGAAAGCGATGGCGCAGGTCGAGGCCACTACGGAGCGGATCGTCGCGGCGGACGCGGAGACGGTGTTCGACGCCCTCGCCGACTACAGCGGCACGCGCGCGAAGCTGCTGCCCGAGCAGTTCAGCGAGTACGAGGTCCGCGAGGGCGGTGACGGCGAGGGCACCCTCGTCCACTGGAAGCTCCAGGCCACCAGCAAGCGCGTGCGCGACTGCCTCCTGGAGGTCAGCGAGCCCACCGACGGCGAGCTGGTCGAGAAGGACCGCAACTCCTCCATGGTCACCACCTGGCGGGTCACTCCGGCCGGCGACGGCAAGTCCCGGGTCGTCGTGACCACCACCTGGACCGGCGCCGGCGGTATCGGCGGCTTCTTCGAGAAGACGTTCGCGCCCAAGGGTCTCGGCCGGATCTACGACGCGCTGCTCGCCCGGCTCGCCGCCGAGGTCGAGAAGTAGCCTCCCCAAGGCCCAAACGCCAAGGGGCCGTTGTGCCCCTCACCGGTTCGGGTGATCTCCGTACGGTTCGCTCCTGTGCCGTAACTCGTCGCGCTTGCTCGTAGTTGTCGCTTTTACGCGGGATTGGTGCGGCAGCGCGACGAGGGGAGCGGTAGGTGGGCGGGATCACTCTGGCGCAGGACGAACCGGCGGTGGCACCTCCCGAACCCCCCTCCCCGCCACCGGCACCGGCCGCCGAACTGAGCCCGCGCAGAGTGCGGTTGGTCTTCCTCGCGCTCATGCCGGCCCTGCTCCTCGCCGCCCTGGAGCAGATGATCGTCGCCACCGCGCTCCCGAAGATCGTCGGTGAGCTGCACGGCCTGGACCGGATGTCCTGGGCGATCACCGCCTACCTGCTCACCGCGACCGTCGGACTGCCGGTCTACGGCAAGCTCGGTGATCTGCTCGGCCGCAAGGGCGTCTTCCAGTTCGCGATCGTCGTCTTCGTCGCCGGCTCCGCGCTCGCGGGCCGGGCGCAGACCATGGACCAGCTGATCGCGTTCCGCGCCCTCCAGGGCGCCGGTGCGGGCGGCCTCATGATCGGTGTCCAGGCGATCATCGCGGACATCGTGCCCGCCCGGCGGCGGGGCCGTTACCTGGGCCTGATCGGCGCCGCCTTCGGACTCGCCTCCGTGGCCGGGCCCCTGCTCGGCGGCTACTTCACCGACCATCTCTCCTGGCGCTGGTGCTTCTACGTCAACGTGCCCTTCGGCCTGGTCACCCTGGCCGTCGTCGCCGTCGCGCTGAAGCTGCCGAAACCGGCGGGCAAGGCCCGGCTGGACCTCCTCGGCGCGCTGCTGCTGACCGCCGCCTCCACCTGCCTGGTCCTGCTGACCAGTTGGGGCGGCACGGAGTACGCCTGGGACTCGCGCATGATCCTCGGCCTCGGTGCGGGAGCGGCCGTGGCGACCGTCCTCTTTCTCGTCGCCGAGCACTTCGCCGCCGAACCCCTCATCCCGCTGCGGCTGTTCAGGGACTCCGTTCTTCAACGTCACCGGCCTGGTCGGGATGGTGATCGGAGCCGGGCTGTTCGGTGCCGCCAGCTATCTGCCGACCTACCTCCAGATGGTCGACGGGGTCTCCGCCACCGAGTCGGGCCTGCTCATGCTGCCCATGACGGCCGGCATCGTCGGCGCCTCGGTCATCGCCGGACAGCTCATCAGCCACACCGGCCGCTACAAGGCCTACCCGATCCTCGGCTGCGCCCTCTCCGCCACCGGCATGTGGCTGCTGTCCCGCCTCGACGCCGAGACGCCCCGGCTGCACTACGGCATCTGGACGGCCGTCCTCGGCGCCGGCATCGGCATGGTGATGCCGGTGCTGATCCTCGCCGTGCAGAACTCCGTCCGTCCCGCCGACCTGGGCACCGCCACCAGCGCCAACAACTACTTCCGGCAGATCGGCGGCAGCGTCTCGGCCGCCGTCTTCGGCACGTTCCTCGCCGGCCGGCTCTCCGACGCCCTGGCCCACCACCTGCCCAGGCGCGCGGACGACCGGCTCCCCGACCCCGAGTCCCTCACCCCGCAGCTCGTGCACGCCCTGCCCCCGGGGCTGCGCGACGGCTACATCGGGGCGTACGCCGACGCCATGCCGCGGATCTTCCTCCACCTGGTGCCGGTGCTGGCCCTCGGGCTGGTCATCGCCCTCTTCCTCAAGGAGAAACCCCTGGTGTCCCACCACGTATCCGTCACCGACCCGGACACGGAGCCGGGGAGCACCTCCATTCCGCAGGCCCGCGCTCCGCACACCGCCGGGGTCCCCGTCTGCGGCTCGGTGCAGCACCACGACGGGACCGTCGTGCCCCGCGCGGCCCTCACGCTCATCGACGTCACCGGGCAGCAGACCGGACGCGGCGCGAGCGGCGAGGACGGGCGCTACGCGCTGGCCACCCCGGGGCCCGGCTCGTACGTGCTGATCGCCACCGCGGGCGGCCACCAGCCGCAGGCGGTCTCCGTGACCGTCGGCGAGCGCCCCGTCGAACTGGACATCGTTCTCGGTGGCGCGGGGAACCTCGTCGGCAGCGTGGTCACGGCCGACGGCACCCCCGTACGGGACGCCGGCGTCACCCTCACCAATGTGCACGGCGAGGTCGTGGCGACCACCCGCAGCGGCCGCGACGGCGGCTACGTCATCACCGGTCTGGTGGCCGGTGAGTACACCCTCGCCGCCAGCGCCCCCGCCTTCCGCCCGGCCGCGCTGCCCGTCATCGTGCAGGCCGCCCGCGAGACCCGCCGGGACATCGAGCTGGCCGGCGGCGCCGTCCTGCGCGGCACCGTCCGGGCGGGCGGCGGCCGGCCCGTGGAGGACGCGCGCGTGACCCTGCTGGACGTCGCCGGCAACGTCGTCGACACCCTCACCACCGGCCCCGACGGCATGTTCCGGTTCATCGACCTGTCCTCCGGCGAGTACACCGTCATCGCCGCCGGTTACCCGCCCGTCGCCACCGTGCTCCAGGTGGCCGGAGGCGGCCGCACCGAACGGGACCTCCAGCTCGGACACGAGGACTGAACCCGCACCGGCGCGCGGGGTCGCACGCCGGTGCGCTGCCGTCGAGCTGCCGTCGAGGTGGCCGGTGGCGGGGCGTGCGGCCTGAGGCGGACGGTCAGCGGTCCGGGCCGCCCAGCCGGTCGGCCAGGCACGCCAGATACAGGGCCATGGCCGTCCGGTGCTCGCGCAGTGGTGCACGCCTTCCTGTCGCCGGCCGAGGCCCGGCACCACCTCGCGATCCAGCGGGAGATGGCGCACGGGCACTACCCCGTGCCCGACGACGTCGTCACGGGTGCCGAGGCCCACCTGCTGGACGAGGCGCTGTCCCCGGCCGTGCGCGCGGCCTACCTCGTGGCGGGGGAGGGGGTGGTCGACCCGGAGGCGTTCGCGCGCGCCCTGGGCGAGGCCCTGGCCGCCGCGAGTGTGAAGATCCACGAGAACGCCGAGGTCACCGGGTTCCGGTCGGCGGGCGGCCGGATCACCGCCCTGCGCACCGCCGACAGCGAACTGCCCTGCGCGGCGGTCGTCGTCGCCGCCGGCATGCGCTCGCCGGATCTGCTCGGGCTCCTGGGGCACCGCCTGCCGCTCCAGGCCGGCAAGGGCTACAGCTTCTCCGTGGACCTGGATCCGGCGCCCCGGCACACGCTGTACTTCGGCGAGCGCCGGGCCGTCGCCTCGCCGATCGGCGGCACCACGCGGATCGGCGGCACGATGGAGCTCAGCGGCAACAACAACCGCCTCGACTGGCGCCGTATCGTCGCGGTCGCCCTCGCGAGCCGGCACTATCTGGGCCGCTGGTTCGACGACCCGGACGACCTGGTGGGCCTGATCCGGGACCCCTGGGTCGGCGGGCGGCCGTTCCTCCCCGACGGGCTGCCGGTGATCGACCGCGTCCCGGGGCACGACAACGCCTTCGCGGCGACCGGCCACGGCATGCTCGGCGTCACCCTGGGCCCGGTCGCCGGGCACCGGCTCGCCGAGTACGTCGTCACCGGGCGGCGGCCCGAGGCCCTCGTGCCCTTCGGCTTCGACCGGCTGCGGAGCTGAGTCCGACGCGGTCTGGTGAGCGGGGTTTTTGTCGGTGTACGGTCATGTCGCCCCGGTCCGTGCCCCTGCCTCGTCCCCCGGAGGACAGTCATGCCGATGCCCTGGTTACGGATGCTTCTCGCGTCGACGGCCGCGCTGGTGCTGGCCGGCCCGCCCGCGGTCGCCACCGCCGCCGCCCCGGACAAGGACGGCGTGCGCGCGAGCGTGCACACCGCCGGGCGGGTCAAGGACGCCGGGGACGTGCTCCAGTACAGCTGGCCCGGCGTGTACTTCGAGGGCCGGTTCCGCGGCACCGGCGTCGGTGTCGTGCTCGACGACCCGGCCGCCGACTACGACGTCCAGATCGACGGAACCACCGTCGCCACCCTCGTCACGCCGGGCAGGACCACCCACTGGATCAACGGCCTGCGCGGCGGCGTGCACACCGTCCGGCTCGTCAAGCGCAACGACACCCCCTGGAGCACCAGCTCGTTCGGCGGCTTCGTCGCCGCGCCCGGCGGCGCCGTCCTCACCCGGCCGGCCGCGCGCAGCCGCCAGATCGAGTTCGTCGGCGACTCCCTCACGGTGGGCTACGGCAACCTCTCGACCTCCCGCGACTGCACCGGCGAGCAGGTCGCGCGCACCACGAACGCCGACGTGAGCTACGGCGCCCTCACCGCCCGGCGGCTGCGCGCCGACTACCAGATCAACGCGTACTCGGGCCTGGGCATGGTCCGCAACTACAACGGCGGCACGCCGGAGGTGAACTACCGCACCTTCTACGACCGTGCGCTGCTGAACGTGCCCGGCGACGTCTGGCAGAACCCGGGCACCTGGCGGCCGCAGCTGGTGGTGGTCCACCTCGGCACCAACGACTTCTCGACCCCCGTCAACCCGGGCGAGCCGTGGACCGAGGAGAGCCTCGCCGCCGCCTACCGGAGCGCCTACAGCGGCTTCCTCCGGAAGCTGCGCACGCGCTACGGGCCGGGGACGACCATCCTGGCCGTCGGCGCCGGCCCGTTCGCCGGACACGTCCAGCAGGTGGTCGAGGAACGCACGGGCGCGGGCGACCGCCGGGTCCGCTACTGGCGCCTCGACGACACCGGCCTGGACTACACGGGCTGCCACTGGCACTACTCGGCCCATGACGACCGCCTGCTCGCCGACCGGCTCACCTCGTTCATCACCGACCTGCCCATACGGTGGTGACATGTCGTAGCCGGTTCCGCCCGTAGCGCGTAACGTGACGAACCATGAAGATCTCCATCCGGGGGGACGGCTCGTCATGAGAATCCTCATCAGCGCCGACATGGAGGGCGCCACCGGCGTCACCTGGCCCGACGACGTGCTGCCGGGCGCCTCGCAGTGGGAACGCTGCCGCTCGCTCTTCACCTCCGACGTCAACGCCGCCGTACGCGGTTTCTACGACGGCGGCGCCGACGAGGTGATCGTCAACGAGGCGCACTGGACCATGCGCAATCTGCTGCTGGAGCAGCTGGACGAGCGGGCCCAGCTGCTCACCGGGCGGCACAAGGCGCTGTCCATGGTGGAGGGCGTGCAGCACGGCGACGTGGACGGCATCGCGTTCGTCGGCTACCACGCGGGCGCCGGCATGGAGGGCGTCCTCGCGCACACCTACCTCGCGAACCAGATCACCGGGGTGTGGCTGAACGACGTACCGGCGAGCGAGGGGCTGCTCAACGCCCGGGTCGTCGCCGAGTTCGGGGTGCCGGTGGTGCTGGTCACCGGGGACGACGTCACCTGCGAGGACGCGCTCGGATACGCGCCCGAGGCGCTGAAGGTCGCCGTGAAGGACCACGTCTCGCGGTACGCGGCCGTGTGCCGTACGCCGGCCAGGACCGCGGCCGACATCCGGGCGGCGGCCAAGGAGGCGGCTTCACTGGCGGTGCGTCACGAACCCGTGGCCGACGGGCCGTTCACCGTCGCCGTCGAGTTCGACGCCGAGCACCTGACCATGGCCGCCACCGTCGTGCCGGGTGTGGAGCGGATCGGGCAGCGGAAGGTGGCGTACACGAGCGAGACCATGTACGAGGGCATCCGCGCCTTCAAGGCGGTCACCACGATCGTCTCGGCCGCGGTGGAGGAGCAGTATGGCTGAGCAGGCGGACGGGCAGGCGCTGGACGAGGTCGTGACGTTCACGTCCGACCTGATCCGGATCGACACCACCAACCGGGGCGGGGGCGACTGCCAGGAGCGGCCCGCCGCCGAGTACGCCGCCGCGCGGCTCGCCGAGGCCGGCATCGAGCCGACGCTCCTGGAACGCACCAAGGGCCGCACCAACGTCGTCGCCCGGATCGAGGGCACCGACCCCTCGGCCGACGCGCTGCTGCTCCACGGCCATCTGGACGTCGTACCCGCCGAGGCCGCCGACTGGGGCGTGCACCCGTTCTCCGGGGAGATCCGCGACGGGGTCGTCTGGGGACGCGGCGCCGTCGACATGAAGAACATGGACGCGATGATCCTCGCCGTGCTCCGCGCCTGGGCACGCCAGGGCGTCCGCCCCCGGCGGGACATCGTCGTCGCATTCACCGCCGACGAGGAGGCCAGCGCCGAGGACGGCTCCGGGTTCCTCGCCGACGAACACGCCGCGCTGTTCGAGGGCTGCACCGAGGGCATCAGCGAGTCGGGGGCCTTCACCTTCCACGACGGCGCCGGACGGCAGATCTACCCCCTCTCGGCCGGTGAGCGGGGCACCGCCTGGCTGAAGCTCACCGCCCGCGGCCGGGCCGGGCACGGCTCCAAGGTGAACAAGGACAACGCGGTCACCCGCCTCGCCGCCGCGATCACCCGGATCGGCGAGCACGAGTGGCCGCTGCGGCTGACCCCGACCGTGCGCGCCGCGCTCACCGAACTCGCCGAGCTGTACGGCATCGAGCCCGACCTGACCGACGTGGACCGGCTGCTCGACAAGCTCGGACCGGCCGCCCGGCTCGTCGAGTCGACCATCCGCAGCAGCGCCAATCCGACCATGCTGGACGCCGGTTACAAGATCAACGTGATTCCCGGGGAGGCCGTGGCGCACGTGGACGGCCGGTATCTGCCCGGCGGTGAGGACGAGTTCCGCGACACCCTCGACCTGCTCACCGGGCCGGACGTGGACTGGGAGTTCCACCACCACGAGGTGGCACTCCAGGCGCCGGTGGACTCGGCGACGTTCGCCCGGATGCGGGCAGCCGTCGAGGAGTTCGCCCCGGAGGGGCACGTCGTGCCGTACTGCATGTCCGGCGGCACGGACGCCAAGCAGTTCTCCCGCCTCGGCATCACCGGCTACGGCTTCACACCGCTGAAGCTGCCGGAGGGCTACGACTACAACGCCATGTTCCACGGCGTCGACGAACGCGTCCCCGTCGAGGCACTGCACTTCGGCGTCCGCGTGCTCGACCGGTTCCTGCGCACGGCCTAGGGGGGTGGGGGAGACGGTGCGGACACTGCCGTACGGGGCGTGGCCCTCGCCCATCGACGCGGCCCTGGCCGCCGCGCACGACGGGCACCCGGAGTACGTGGGGTTCGTCGGCGACGAGGTGTGGTGGACCGAGCCGCGCCCCGCCGAGGGCGGAAGGCGCACCCTGGTGCGGCGGCTCGCCGAGGGCACGGAGGAGTCGCTGCTGCCCGCCCCGTGGAACGTGCGCAGCCGGGTCATCGAGTACGGCGGACATCCCTGGGCCGCCCTCCCGGGGGAGCACGGCCCGCTGGTGGTGTTCGTGCACTTCGCCGACCAGCGGCTGTACCGGTACGAGCCGGGTGGCGAGCCGCGTCCGCTCACGCCCCTGTCCGACGTGGGCGCGGGCCTGCGCTGGGCCGAGCCGCTCCTGCGGCCCGAGCGGGGCGAGGTGTGGTGCGTGCTGGAGGAGTTCACCGGGCCCGGGCCCGCCGATGTGCGCCGCGTCCTGGCCGCCGTACCGCTGGACGGCTCCGCCGCCGGGGACCGGGACGCCGTACGCGAACTCACCGACGACCGGCACCGTTTCGTCACCGGGCCGAAGCTGTCGCCCGACGGGCGGCGGGCGGCCTGGCTCGCCTGGGACCATCCGCGCATGCCGTGGGACGGCACCGAACTGCTCCTCGCCGACGTCGGCCCCGATGGCACCCTGCACGGCGCCCGGACCGTCGCCGGCGGGCCAGGCGAGTCCATCGCGCAGGCCGACTTCACCCACGACGGGCGCCTGCTGTACGCGAGCGACCGCAGCGGCTGGTGGAACCTCTGCCTCGACGGGGAGCCGCTGTGCCCGCGCGAGGAGGAGTTCGCCGGAGCACTGTGGAAACTGGGCATGCGATGGTTCGCGCCGCTCGACAGCGGCCTGATCGCCGTCGTGCACGGCCGGGGCGCCACCGCCCTCGGGATCCTGGACCCGGAGACCGGCGAGGTCGTCGACGCGGCCGGTCCCTGGACCGAGTTCGCGCCCACCCTCGCGGCGCACGGCGAGCGGGTCGTCGCCGTCGGGGCCGGCCCGCACAGCGCCTACGAGGTGGTCGAGCTGGACGCCCGCACCGGCCACGCCCGCGTCATCGGCGCCGAGCACGACGACGCAGTCGACCCCGCGTACTACCCCGAGCCGCAGATCCGCACCTTCACCGGACCCGACGGACGCGACATCCACGCCCACATCTACCCGCCGCACCACCCCGGCTGCGTCGCGCCCGGCGACGAGCTGCCGCCGTACGTCGTCTGGGCGCACGGCGGGCCCACCGCCCGCGCGCCGCTCGTGCTCGACCTGGAGATCGCCTACTTCACCTCGCGCGGCATCGGCGTCGCCGAGGTCGACTACGGCGGCTCCACCGGATACGGCCGCGCGTACCGCGAACGGCTGCGCGAGCAATGGGGCGTGGTCGACGTCGAGGACTGCGCCGCCGTCGCCCTGGCTCTCGCCGACGAGGGCACCGCCGACCGCGACCGGCTCGCCGTCCGGGGCGGCAGCGCGGGCGGCTGGACCGCGGCGGCCTCGCTCACCACGACCGACGTCTACGCCTGCGGCACGATCAAGTACCCCATCCTGGACCTCACCGGCTGGGGCACGGGCGAGACCCATGACTTCGAGTCGCGGTACCTGGAGAGCCTGATCGGGCCGCTCGCCGACGTGCCCGCGCGCTACACGGAGCGCTCGCCCGCCACCCACGCCGACCGCCTCCTCGTGCCGTTCCTGCTGCTCCAGGGCCTGGACGATGTGATCTGCCCGCCCGTCCAGTGCGAGCGGTTCCTGGCCCGGCTGGGGGACCGGCCGGTGCCGCACGCCTACCTCGCCTTCGAGGGGGAGGGACACGGGTTCCGGCGGGCGGAGACCATGGTGCGCGCCCTGGAGGCCGAACTCTCCCTGTACGCCCAGGCGTTCGGACTCAACCCGCCCGGCGTCCCGACCCTGGAGCTCAAAAAGTGAGACCCCTGCTGCGACCGCCCCGACTCGCCCCCGGCGCCCGCGTGGCCGTCGTCGCGCCCAGCGGGCCCGTGCCCGAGGAGCGGCTCCAGGCCGGGCTCGACGTCCTGCGCGGCTGGGACCTCGACCCCGTGGTGGCACCGCACGTGCTCGGCCGCCACCGGGAGTTCGACTACCTCGCCGGCACGGATGCCCAGCGGGCCGCCGACCTCCAGAACGCCTGGTGCGACCCGGCCGTCGCCGCCGTGCTGTGCGCCCGGGGCGGATACGGGGCGCAGCGCATGGTGGACCTGCTCGACTGGGAGGCGATGCGGGCGGCGGGCCCGAAGGTGTTCGCCGGGTTCAGCGACATCACCGTCCTGCACCAGGCGTTCGCCACCCGCCTCGGACTGGTCACCCTGTACGGCCCGGCGGCGGCCGGCGTCGACTTCCTCAAGCACGCCCGCGCGCAGGAGCATCTGCGGGCCACCCTCTTCGACCCCGGGTCCGTGCGGACCGTCACCGCCGTGCCCCCGGGCGGCACCGCGCTGGTGCCCGGGCGGGCCCGGGGTGTCACCCTGGGCGGCTGCCTCAGCCTGCTCGCGAGCGACCTCGGCACCCCGCACGCCCTCCCCGGCGCCCGGGGCGGGCTGCTGCTCATCGAGGACGTGGGCGAGAGCCCGTACCGCGTCGACCGGTATCTGACCCAACTCCTGCGCACCGGCTGGCTGGGCGGGGTCGCCGGGATCGTGCTCGGCTCCTGGGCGGCGTGTGGTCCGTACGAGGAGCTACGCGCGGTGCTCGCCGACCGGCTCGGCGGCCTCGGTGTCCCGGTCGTGGAGGAGTTCGGGTTCGGGCACGGCGAGGGCGCGCTGACGATGCCGCTCGGCGTCCCGGCCGAACTGGACGCCACCACGGGCACGTTGACGTTCGACGCCCCGGCCCTGAGCTGAGCGTGCCGCGCTGAAACCCTGTCAAGAACCCTCGTTTCGGTGATTGACGCCTCCTGACACGTGTCACACCATGACTACCGACCAGTACCTACTGGTCGGTATCCGGGTTGCCCATGTTGTCGTCGTTGCCGTCGCCCCTCACCGTGGAGGTCCGTGTGTCCCGACGCGTGCCCAGATCCCGCGCACCCCTCGCTCTCGCTCTGGGCGCCGCCCTGGCCGCCCCCCTCCTCCTCACCCCACCGGCTTTCGCGGCCGACCCCTACACCGTCACCCCGCTGAAGTTCACCGTCCAGGCCGGCGGCCGCTCCTGCACCGTCGACGCCGACCTGTACCGCCCCGCGGGCGTGGACCGGGACCACCCGGCGCCCGCCGTGCTCGCCACGAACGGCTTCGGCGGCAGCAAGTCGGACGGTTCGACGGACACCGTCGGCAAGGCCTTCGCCCGGCGCGGCTACGTCTCCCTCGTCTACTCCGGGCTCGGCTTCGGCCGCAGCGGCTGCCTCGTCTCCCTCGACGACCCGGACATCGACGGCGCCGCCGCCTCACGGCTCGTCGACTTCCTGGGCGGCAAACGCGCCGCCGACGACGGCACCACCGCCGACTTCGTCGCTCTCGACGCCCCCGGCGACCCGAGCGTCGGCATGATCGGCGGCTCCTACGGCGGCGCCGTCCAGCTCGCCACGGCCGCCGTCGACCACCGCCTCGACGCACTCGTCCCCATGATCACCTGGCACGACCTGGCCTACTCGCTGGACCCCAACAACGCCGCCGGCGGCACAGACGTCCCCGGCGTCTTCAAATGGCAGTGGACCAACGGCTTCTACCTCATCGGCGAGGGCCAGCCGCTGCTCCAGCCCAGCTTCGACCCCTCCCGCGTCAACTCCCTGGCCTGCCTGCACTTCGTCACCCAGGCCTGCCGGACCATCCACACCCTCAACTCCGGCAGCTACCCCGCCGACCGGACCGCCGAGCTGCTCGCCTTCGCCCGCCGCGTCTCCCCGGTGTCGTACCTGCACCGCGTCAAGGCGCCCACCCTGCTGGTCCAGGGGCAGGCCGACACCCTCTTCAACCTCAACGAGGCCACGGCGACTTACCGGACGCTCCGGGCCCAGGGCACCCCCGTGAAGATGATCTGGCAGTCCTGGGGCCACAGCGCCGGCCTCACCGGCCCGGCCACCGGGGAACTCGACCTGTCCCGGGGCAACCTGGAGACCAGCTACGTCGGCCGCCGCGTCCTCGCCTGGTTCGACCGCCACCTGAGGAAGCAGACGCACGTCGACACGGGACCGGCCTTCGCCTACTACCGCGACTGGGTGACCGACCCGCACCGCACCTACGCCACCGCCGACCGCCTCCCCACCCTCAACCGCACGCTGTACCTCTCCGGGGACGGCAAGCTCGTCGACAACCGCAACAAGGTGGCCCGCGGCACTCGCGGTTACACCAACCGGCTGATCCCCACGAGCCATTCGGAGAGCTCGCTGGCCGGACTCATCGGGCTGCAGGACCCACCCCCGCACGATACGAACGGCACCTACCTCGACTGGACCAGCAAGCCGCTGGAACGCCCCCTCGACGTCGTCGGCGCGCCCCGGGCCACGCTCAGGGTGCACTCCCCGAAGGCCGAGCGCACGCAGCACTCCGGCGACGCGGCCGACAAGCTCGTCCTCTTCGCCAAGATCTACGACGTCGCCCCCGACGGCACCCGCACCCTGGTGCGCCGCCTGGTCGCACCGGTCCGGGTACCGGACGTGACGAAGAGCTTCACCGTCACCCTCCCCGGTGTCGTGCATCGGTACGAGGCCGGGCACCGGCTGCGGTTCGTGATCGCGGCGAGCGACGACGCCTACTTCGGCAACCGGGGGATCAAGCCGGTGACCGTGGTCAGCGGACCCCGCGAGCCCGGCGTGCTCCAGCTGCCGGTCACCGGGTCCTGAGGTCGCCGGGTTCTGAAGGGACACCGCCGACGCGGTTACTGTGGCGGGGTGCCGCACAACGCATCCCACTACCTCGCCGAAGGCCCCCGGGTGGGCATACGCCCCTTCACCCACGAGGACGGTGCCGAGTTCACCGCCCGGGCCCGTCAGAGCAAGGACCTGCACCAGCCGTGGCTCTTCCCGCCCGACAGCGCACCGGCGTACCGCGCGTACGCGGCCCGGCTGATCGAGGACCCGTCGAAGGCAGGCTTCCTGGTCTGCGAGAAGGGCGACGGGTCCATCGCCGGGTTCATCAACATCAACAACATCGTCGAGGGCGGCTTCCAGTCCGGGGCGCTGGGCTACGGCGCCTTCGCGCACGCCGCCGGGCGGGGGCTGATGCGCGAAGGGCTGGACCTCGTGGTGCGGTACGCGTTCGGGGCCATGCGGCTGCACCGGCTGGAGATCAACGTCCAGCCCGCGAACGCCGCGTCGATCGCCCTGGCCCGCGGCAGCGGATTCCGCTTGGAGGGCTTCTCGCCGAACATGCTCTTCGTCGACGGCGCCTGGCGCGACCACCAGCGCTGGGCGATCACCGCCGAGATGCTCCAGGAGCCGGGGCGGCGCTGAACCGGGCCCCGGCCGGGATCACGCCTGGCGGTCCACGTACTCGTAGACCGACCCGTCCGGATGCAGGGCGATCAGGTTGCGGCCCGCCGGTGAGGCGATGGGGGCCCGCGATGATGTGGGCGCCCAGCTCGGTCAGCACCTTGTGCGTCTCCTCGACGTCCGTCACGGCGATCGTCGCGGCCACCTTGCGCAGCAGCTCCAGTTCGGCCGGGGGAGCGCTCATCAGCAGGAAGCAGCCGATCGCCGCCACCTGGACACCGCCCCGTTCGAAGCGCTGGGCTCTGCCGCCCGCCAGCCGCTCGTAGAAGGGAATCGCCGTCTCGAGGTCGTCGACGCAGACGCGCAGTGTGGCACCCAGAATCTCCATGACGACGAGCCTAGTTACGCACCAGGGGGCGAGGGTACCCGGCCGGGCATGAAGCCGCTGGATCACCTGGAGCATCTGGACAAGCATCTGGTCGACGAGCTGGCACAGGTGGCGCGCGAGACCGTCCGGGACGAACTGCGGGAGCAGACGCGCAGGCAGCGCCGCAAGGCGATGCTGTACGCCGCGTCCGGCGCCCTCGCCCTGTACGCGGGCGCGGCCCTCGCGCTCGCCGTGGGACTGGCCCTCGCCCTCGGGCTGCCCGACTGGGCCGCCGCGCTGATCACCGCCGTGATCCTGGGCGCCCTGGCGTACGTGTTGCGCGGCATGGCCCGCCCGTCCGCGTCCCGCCCGGGCCCCGCGCACGCGGCCGGCATGACGCCGGGACACGAGAGCACCGGCCCGGGCGCCGGGATGCCGGGCGGTGTGCCGCCCGTGCCGCCGGCCCCGCCCGCCGCCGGACCCGTCGCCGGCGCCGCCGGCGGGCCCGCCCCGGGCGTGGTGCCCCCGCGGCCGGCGGACGACCCCGATGTGCCTCCTCGCAGGGCGTGATACGACATGCGCACGACACAGACATCGAACGGCCGCGTCGTCGTGGTGACCGGAGCCAGCGGCGGCGTGGGACGGGCCACGGCCCGCGCCTTCGCCGCCGGGGGCGACCGGGTCGCCCTGCTGGCCCGGGGCACGGAAGGGCTCGCCGGCGCGGCCGACGACGTGCGGCGCGCCGGGGGCGAGGCCCTCGTCATCAGCGTGGACGTCTCCGACGCCAAGGCCGTCGACGACGCCGCCCAGCAGGTCGTCGACACGTTCGGCCCCATCGACGTCTGGGTCAACAACGCCTTCACCGGGGTCTTCGCCCCGTTCACGGAGATCAGCCCCGACGAGTTCCGCCGCGTGACCGAAGTGACCTATCTGGGCTATGTGTTCGGCACCCGGGCAGCCCTGCGCCATATGCTGCCGCGCGACCGCGGAACGATCGTGCAGGTCGGCTCCGCACTCGCCTACCGGGGCATCCCGCTCCAGTCGGCGTACTGCGGGGCCAAGCACGCGATCCAGGGGTTCAACGAGTCCCTGCGCTGCGAGCTGCTCCACGAGCGCAGTGGGGTGCGGACGACGATGGTGCAGCTGCCCGGCGTCAACACCCCGCAGTTCGACTGGGTGCTGAACCGTATGCGGGGCCGGGCCCGGCCGGTCGCGCCCGTGTACCAGCCGGAGGTCGCGGCCCGGGCGATCGTGTACGCGGCCTCGCACGCGGGGCGCCGGGAGTACTGGGTGGGCGCCTCCACGGCCGCCACGCTCCTCGCCAACGCCGTCGTCCCCGGGCTGCTCGACCGCTATCTGGCGCGCACGGGCTTCGCGTCACAGCAGGAGGAGGACCGGCACGACGGGCCGGCCAACCTGTGGGCCCCGGCGGACGGGCGGCAGGGCCACGACTTCGGCGCGCACGGGCGGTTCGACGACGAGGCCGTGCACGACAGCCCGCAGCAGTGGGTCTCCCGGAACCGGCGGCGGATGGGCGCGGCCCTGACCGTGGGGGCGGCGGGTGTCCTGGCCGCACGCAAACTGACGGGGCACGCCGGCCGGTAGACGCACCTCGGTCGGCCTACCGGCTTCAGGCGACCCGGTACTCCGCGACCTCCTGCGGCCGCAGGGTGAGTCCGTGGCCCACGCCCTGGACCCCACGGGCGGACCGTGCCGCCCGTGGGGTCCAGGGCGCCGTCGAAGAACATGTCCTCGATGCGGACGTGGTCGTGGAACCACTCGATGTGCCGGAAGTTGGGGAGCGAGGCGGCCGCCGCCGCGTGGACGTGCGGGGCGCAGTGCGCGGAGACCTCCAGGCCGTGGGCGTGGGCCAGGGCGGCCGCGCGCAGGAACTCGGTCAGACCGCCGCAGCGGGTCGCGTCGACCTGGAGGCAGTCGACCGCCCCGGCCGAGATCATCCGGGCGAAGTAGGGCAGGTCGAAGCCGTACTCCCCGGCCGTCACGTCGCACACCACCGCGTCCCGGACCAGCCTCAGGCCCGTCAGGTCGTCCGAGGACACCGGCTCCTCGAACCAGCCCACGCCGTGCTCGGCGAGGGCGTGGCCGACGCGCACCGCCTGCTTGCGGGTGTAGGCACCGTTGGCGTCGACGTACAACTCCGCGTCCGGGCCGATGACCTGGCGTGCCGCCCGGACGCGGTGCAGGTCGCGGGCCACCTCGCGGCCCCACCCCTCACCGATCTTGATCTTCACGCGCGGGATGCGCTGCCCGTGCACCCAGCCGTTCAGCTGCGCGGCCAGATGCGTGTCGTGGTAGGTCGTGAAGCCCCCGCTGCCGTACACCGGCACCTGCTCGCGCCGCACCCCCAGCAGCCGGGCCAGGGGGAGTTCCAGCAGCCGGGCCTTGAGGTCCCACAGGGCGATGTCCAGGGCCGAGATCGCGCAGGACGCGATGCCCGGGCGGCCCGCGTTGCGCACCGACCGGCACATCGCGTCGTGCACCGCGGGGATGTCCAGGGCGCTCCTGCCCTCGACCAGCGGGGCGAGTTCGGCGGTGAGGAAGTCACCGACCGCCGCCGGGCCGTACGTCCAGCCCGTGCCGGTCGCGTCGCCCGCCGACACCTCGCAGATCACCACCGTCGTGGAGTCCCAGGCCAGCGTGCCGTCCGCCTCGGGAGCGTCGGTCGGCACCGTGTACACGGACACGGCGGGACGGTGGAGTTCCATCGGATCGCCCCGCCGGCCTCAGACGGCCTGCTGGAGCTGCGGCAGCACCTTCGTGCGGTAGAAGTCGAAGAAACCGCGCAGGTCCGGGCCGATCTGGTTGACGTAGACCCGGTCGAAGCCCGCGTCGGCGAACTTCTTCAGCTCGGCCACGTGCTCGTCCACGTCGTCGCCGCACACCCGGTTCTCCCGCACCATGTCCTCGGTGACCAGCTGCTGCGCCTGCTCGAAGTGCTTCGGGGAGGGCAGGACCTGGCCCAGCTCGCCGGGCAGCTGCTCGTTCGCCCAGAGCCGGTGGACGGTCCGCACGGCCTCGTCCTTGTCGGTGTCGTAGCAGACCTTGGTGCCGCCGCTGACGAGCTTTCCGCCGCCCCCGCCCTTGCGGTACTGCTCCACCATCGCCTCGTCCGGCTCGATGGTGATGTAGCCGTCGCCGACGCGGGAGGCGAGCTGCGTGGCCGCCGGGCCGAAGCCGGAGATGTCGATCGGGATCGGCTCGTCCGGGACCGTGTACAGGCGGGCGTTCTCCACCGTGTAGTGCGGGCCGTGGTGATTGACCTCCTCGCCGGTGAACAGCCGGCGCATCACCTGGATGGCCTCCTCCAGCATGTCCAGCCGGACGTGGGCCGGTGGCCAGTGGTCACCCAGGATGTGCTCGTTGAGCGCCTCGCCGGAGCCGACACCCAGCCGGAAGCGGTTCTCCGTCATCACCGCGCTGGTCGCCGCGGCCTGCGCCACCACCGCCGGGTGCATCCGCACGGTCGGGCAGGTCACCGCCGTCTCGACCGGCAGGGACACCGCCTCGGACAGCGCGCCGATCACCGACCACACGAACGGGCTCTGGCCCTGCTCGTCGTTCCACGGGTGGTAGTGGTCCGAGATCCACAGCGCCTGGAATCCGGCCTGCTCGGCCATCCGCGCCTGCTCGATCAGCTCGGCGGGTCCGTACTGCTCGCACGAGAGGAAATATCCGTACTCGGGCATGGGGGAGTGCCTCCGCGACGTCGGCGGTCCGTATCCCGCACCGGGTACCCGGGCGCGGGTCCGGAAACCGGGGGTGTCGAACCCGGCGGACGTTTGGGGGCCCTGGCCAGGGGGACGCGGAAGGCTCCCGAGCCACGCGACAGCGCCGGAGGCGAGCGAACCGTGAGTCGACCCCGCATCGTGATCGTCGGTGCCGGTTTCGCCGGGTACCGCACGGCCCGCACCCTGTCCCGGGAGACCCGGGGCCGGGCGCACATCACCCTGCTGAACCCGACCGACTACTTCCTTTATCTGCCCCTGCTTCCCCAGGTCGCGGCCGGTGTCCTGGAGCCGCGCCGGGTCACGGTCTCCCTCTCGGACACGCTGCCGGACGTGCGGCTGGTGCTGGGCGAGGCCGACCGGGTCGACCTCGACGGACGGACTCTGCACTACACCGGGCCCGAGGGCGACGAAGGCACGCTCGTCTACGACCGGCTGGTGCTCGCCGCCGGTAGCGTCAACAAGCTGCTGCCGATCCCCGGTGTCGCCGAGCACGCGCACGGCTTCCGGGGGCTGCCGGAGGCGCTGTACCTGCGGGACCACGTGACGCGGCAGGTGGAGCTGGCAGCCGCCGACGACGATCCGAAGACGTGTGCCGCCCGGTGCACCTTCGTCGTGGTCGGCGCCGGATACACCGGTACGGAGGTCGCCGCGCACGGGCAGATGTTCACCGACGCGCAGGTACGCAAGCACCCGCTGCGGCAGGGCATGCGGCCGCGCTGGATGCTGCTGGACGTGGCGCCGCGAGTGCTGCCCGAGATGGACGAGAAGCTGTCCGCCACCGCCGACCGGGTGCTGCGGCAGCGGGGCGTGGACGTGCGGATGGGCACCTCCGTGAAGGAGGCCACGCACGAGGGGGTCGTGCTGACCGACGGCGAGTTCGTCGAGACCCGGACGCTCGTGTGGTGCGTGGGCGTACGGCCCGACCCGCTGGTGGAGTCCCTCGGGCTGCCGTTGGAGAAGGGGCGGCTGCTCGTCGACCCGCACCTCCAGGTGCCGGGCCGGCCCGAGCTGTTCGCCTGCGGTGACGTGGCGGCGGTGCCGGATCTGGAGAAGCCGGGAAGCTACACGACGATGACCGCGCAGCACGCCTGGCGGCACGGCAAGGTCGCGGCTCAGAACGTCGCCGCCTCGCTCGGCCTGGGCGGCGCGCGCAAGCCGTACCGCCATCGCGACCTGGGCTTCGTCGTCGACCTGGGCGGTGCGAAGGCCGCCGCCAATCCGCTCGGCGTGCCCCTGTCCGGGGTGCCGGCCGGTGCGGTGGCGCGGGGCTACCACCTCGCCGCGATGCCCGGCAACCGCGTCCGGGTCGCCGCCGACTGGCTGCTGGACGCGGTTCTGCCGCGCCAGGCCGTGCAGCTGGGGCTCGTCCGGTCCTGGTCCGTGCCGCTGGACACGTCCTCGCCGGAGCTGGCCCGGGTGCCGGGCGGGCCGGAGCAGCGGCAGGAGGCGAGCGCCCGGTCGGGGCCGGGGGCGGCGATCGAGGCCGACACGCACGACGGGGGGACCGGCGCCGGATCCCTGCAGGGCGGTGCCGGAGACGAACCCGCGAAGGGGCACCCCGGATCCAGGGCGACGCAGAACCAGCCCGGATCCGGGCCCGCGCAGCGTCGCTCGGAGGACCAACTGGCCAAGGGCCGCCCCAGCACCGAACCGACCAGGAACTGGCCGACGGACGAGCCGGCGAAGGGGCCGGTCGGGAGCGGTTCCGCGAAGGGGCAGCTGGGGGCCGATCCGGCGAAGCGGCGGCCCGGCGGTGAGCCTGCCAGGAATCAGCCCGGCGGTGAGCCCGCGAAGGGGCAGCCCGGCGGTGAGCCTGCCAGGAATCAGCCCGGCGGTGAGCCCGCGAAGGGGCAGCCCGGCGGTGAGCCTGCCAGGAATCAGCCCGGCGGTGAGCCCGCGAAGGGGCAGCCCGGCGGCGAGCCTGCCAGGAACCAGCCCGGCGGTGAGCCCGCGAAGGGGCAGCCCGGTGGCGAGCCCGCCAGGAACCAGCCCGGGCGCGAAGCCGCCAAGACTCAGCCCGGCCCCGAGCCCGCCGGGAATCAGCCCGGGTCCACCCCCCAGCCCCCGCCCGATCAGCCACCCCCCGGCCCCGACACCGCCCCCGGTCCCGTCAAGCGATCCGACGTCCCGGACGACTCCGCGAAAGGAGACTCATGAACACCGGTGAACTCACCGACCTCGGACAGCAGCTGCGCGTGGACAGTGTCCGCGCTGCCGCCGCCGCGGGCTCCGGGCACCCGACGTCCTCCATGTCCGCGGCCGACCTGATGGCCGTGCTGCTCGCGCATCACTTCCGCTACGACTTCGACCGCCCGGCCCACCCCGGCAACGACCGCTTCGTCCTCTCCAAGGGGCACGCCTCCCCGCTGCTGTACTCCGCGTACAAGGCGGCCGGCGCCATCGACGACGAGGAGCTGCTCACCTTCCGCAAGCTGGGCAGCCGCCTGGAAGGGCACCCCACCCCGCAGCGACTGCCCTGGGTCGAGACGGCCACCGGCTCGCTCGGGCAGGGCCTGCCCGTCGGGGTCGGCATCGCGCTGGCCGGCAAGCGGCTCGACCGCACCGGCTACCGCACCTGGGTGCTGTGCGGCGACAGCGAACTGGCCGAGGGATCCGTGTGGGAGGCCGCCGAGCACGCCGGGTACGAGCACCTGGACAACCTCACCGTCATCGTCGACGTCAACCGGCTCGGCCAGCGCGGCCCGACCCGGCACGGCCACGACCTGGACGCCTACGCCCGCCGCTTCCAGGCCTTCGACTGGCACACCATCGAGGTCGACGGGCACGACGTGGACGCCATCGACCGCGCTTGCGGAGAGGCCCTGTCGACCAAGGGCCAGCCCACCGCGATCCTCGCCCGCACCCTCAAGGGCAAGGGCGTCGAAGGCGTCCAGGACCGCGAGGGCCTGCACGGCAAGCCGCTCCCCGAGGCCGACGAGGCCATCGCCGAACTCGGCGGGCCGCGCGACATCCGCGTCCGGGTGCAGGAGCCGCCCGCCGCCCGCATGCTGCACTCCGTCCACACCGGGAACTTCGACCTGCCGACCTGGGACAAGGGCGAGGAGGTCGCCACCCGCAACGCCTTCGGCGAGGCCCTGGCCGCCCTCGGGACCGGCCGCGGCGACATCGTCGCCCTGGACGGCGAGGTCGGCGACTCCACCCGCGCCGAGTTCTTCGCCAAGGAGCACCCCGACCGCTACTTCGAGTGCTACATCGCCGAGCAGCAGCTGGTCGCCTCGGCCGTCGGACTCGCGGCCCGCGGCTGGGTGCCGTACGCCGCCACCTTCGCCGCCTTCCTGACCCGGGCCTACGACTTCATCCGGATGGCGTCCGTCAGCGGCTCCGGCATCAACCTCGTCGGCTCGCACGCCGGCGTCGCCATCGGCCAGGACGGACCCAGCCAGATGGGCCTGGAGGACCTGGCGATGATGCGGGCGGTGCACGGCTCGACCGTGCTGTACCCCTGCGACGCCAACCAGACCGCACGGCTCGTCGGCGCGATGGCCGGCCTGGAGGGCGTCCGCTACCTGCGCACCTCGCGCGGCGAGAGCCCGGTGATCTACGGCCCGGACGAGGAGTTCCCGGTCGGCGGCAGCAAGGTGCTGCGCTCCTCCGACAGCGACCGGCTGACCCTCGTCGCGGCGGGCGTCACCGTGCACGAGGCGCTGGCAGCCGCCGACGCCCTGGAGCGGGAGGGCATCCGGGCGCGGGTGATCGACCTGTACTCGGTGAAGCCCGTCGACCGGGCCGCCCTGCGCCGGGCCGCCGAGGAGACCGGCTGTCTGGTGACCGTGGAGGACCACCACCCGGAGGGCGGTATCGGCGACGCGGTGCTGGAGGCGTTCGCCGACGGACGCCCCGTACCGCGCCTGGCACGGCTCGCCGTGCGGAGCATGCCCGGCTCGGCCTCCCCGGACGAACAGCTGCACGCCGCGGGCATCGACGCCGAGTCGATCGCGGCGGCCGGGCGGCTGCTGGTGGAGGAGGCGGTCGTGCCGTGAGCGGCGGCGACGGCACGCGCAGGGTGCGGGCCGGCCGCCGCACCGTGGAGGTCCACCGGCCGGACAAGGTGCTCTTCCCCGGCGGCGGGGACGCCAAGGAGTACACCAAGGGCGACCTGGTGGACTACCACCGGGCCGTCGCGCCCTTCATGCTGCCGCACCTGCGCGGCCGTCCGCTGATGCTGGAGCGGCATCCGGACGGGCTGGACGGGCCCACGTTCATGCAGAAGAACACCCCGGGCCACTACCCGGAGTGGATCACCCGCGCCGAGGTGGCCAAGGAGGGCGGCACCGTCCGGCACGTCGTCTGCGACGACACCGCCACCCTCGTCTACCTGGCCGACCAGGCCGGCATCACCCTGCACCGCTGGCTGTCCCGCACCGACAGCGTCGACCATCCCGACCGGCTGGTCTTCGACCTGGACCCGGCGGGAGACGACTTCGACGCCGTACGCGAGGCCGCCCGGCTGCTGGGGGAGCTGCTGGACGAGCTGGAGCTGCCCTCGGCGCTGATGACCACCGGATCGCGCGGGCTGCACCTGATCGTGCCGCTGAACGGCCGGCACGACTTCGACGAGGTGCGCTCCTTCGCTCATGACGTCGCCGGCACCCTCGCCGGCGCCCACCCCGACCGGCTGACCACCGCCGCCCGCAAGAAGGACCGCGGTGGGCGGCTCTACCTCGACGTGCAGCGCAACGCCTACGCGCAGACCGCTGTCGCGCCGTTCACGGTCCGGCCCCGGCCGGGCGCGCCGGTGGCCACCCCGATCACCTGGGACCAGCTGGACGACCCCGAGCTCCATGCCCGCCGCTGGACCATCGCGGACGCCGTCGAGCAGGCCCGCACCAACCCCTGGTCGGGTCTGCTGACCCGCGGCCGGGCACTGGGACCGGCCCGGCGGCGGCTGGACGCCCTGCGCGGCTGAGCCACGCCCGCGTCCCGCGGCGGGTGGCAGATGCATGCGCCCATAGAGGTTTGGCGAACACTCTTGCGGCCACACGGAGGGGGAGGTGGCCATGTCGAACACAAGAAACACGCAAGAGTCACAGAGTTCACAGAAGTCTCAGAACTCTCAGAATTCGCGCCAACCAACTGACAACACGGTCGACGACCGGCCGAGCCCCATGGAGGTGCTGCGCCAGGCGCGCGGCCAGCTCGAGGAGCTCACCGGCATGACCGCCGAGTCCGTGTCGTCCTTCGAGCAGACAGAGCACGGCTGGGCTCTGGAGGTCGAGGTCCTCGAACTCGAGCGCGTGCCGGACACGATGAGCCTGATGGCGAGCTATCAGGTGGAGCTCGACGGCAATGGGCAACTCACGGGTTATCGCCGCGTCCGCCGTTACGAGCGGGGGCGGTCCGACCCGCGAAGGAGCGGCGGTCACTAGGACGCCCGACCGGACCCGAACCCACAGACAGAGGAGGACATCCGGCATGACAGTCGTACCGGCACAGCAGACCGGCGGCGGAGGCGGCAGCAGCGGTCTTTACGACGTGCTCGAACTTGTTCTGGACAGGGGGCTCGTCATCGACGCATTCGTGCGAGTCTCCCTGGTCGGTATCGAGATCCTCAAGATCGACGTTCGTGTCGTCGTCGCCAGCGTCGACACCTATCTGCGCTTCGCCGAAGCGTGCAACCGGCTCGACCTCGAAGCCGGGCCGCGCAAGGACCCGGGCCTGCCCGACCTGGTCGGGGAGATGACCGAGTCCGGCGCGCGCGGCAAGTCCAAGGGGGCGCTGTCCGGCGCCGCCGAGACCATCTCCGACGCCTTCAAGCAGGCGCGCTCCGAAGGCTCCGAGCAGGAGACCGAGTCCCGTCCGCGAGCCCGTAAGAGCACGTCCGCCCGCCGGAAGGAGGAGCAGGAGTGAGCACCTACGTCTACGGCATCGCGGCGAGCTCGCACCCCGGGCTCCCCGAGGGCATGGGCGGCGTCGGCGACCCGCCACGCCCCGTGCGCATCCTGCGCGAGGGCGACCTGGCGGCCGTCGTCAGCGAGGCGCCCGAAGGGCTGCGGCCCAAGCGCAAGGACCTGCTCGCCCACCAGAACGTGCTCAGCGAGGCGGGCGCGGCCGGCTGCGTGCTGCCCATGCGGTTCGGCAGCGTCGCCCCGGACGACAACTCGATCACCTCGGTCCTCGCCGAGCGCGCCGAGCACTACAAGGAACGGCTGCGGACCCTCGACGGCCGGGTCGAGTACAACGTCAAGGCCAACCACGTCGAAGAGGCCGTACTCCACCAGGTGATGGCCGAGAACCCGGAGATCCGCGGTCTCGCCGAGGCCAACCGCCAGGCGAGCGGCGGCAGTTACGACGACAAGATCCGGCTCGGCGAGATGGTCGCGGCCGCCGTCAAGGCCCGGGAGGCCGAGGACGCCGCCGCGGTCCAGCGCGCCCTGGAACCGGCCGCCGAAGCCGTGAGCGTGGGCCCCGAGTCCACCGGCTGGCTGGCCAACGTGTCGTTCCTGGTGGACCGGAAGTCGGCCGACACCTTCCTGGCGGCCGTGGAAGAGGCCCGCAAGGAACTGCCGCACCTGGAGGTGCGGGTCAACGGGCCGCTGCCGCCGTACAGCTTCGTCGAGCCCGGTCCGACCGAGCCGGCGGGCACCGTGGCGAGCGGCACGGACACCGGAGCGGGGTGACGACGTGGGCCTGATCTCGGAGGTACTGCTGCTGCCGTTCGCACCCGCGCGCGGCAGCGCCTGGGCCATCAGACAGGTGCTCCAGGAGGCCGAGCGGATCTACTACGACCCCGCCACGGTCCGGGCCGAACTGTCCCGTCTGGAGGAGCAGCTGGAGGCCGGTGAGATCACCGAGGAGGAGTTCGACCGCCTCGAGGACGAACTCCTCGACCGGTTGGAGATCGCTTCGCGCGGGAGCGCGGGAACGGGCAACGGGACGACACCATGAACCGAGTGGGACTGGGGCTCGCCGTGGGGGCCGGATACCTCCTTGGGCGGACCAAGAAACTGAAGATGGCGGCGGCCGTCGGCGGCCTGGTGGCCGGGAAGAAGCTGAACCTGAGCCCCCGCATGGTCGCGGACCTGGTCCAGCAGCAGCTGCGGAACAACCCGCAGTTCAAGGAGATCGGCGACCAGCTGCGGCAGGACCTGCGCGGTGTCGGCAAGGCGGCCTCCGGTGCCATGGTCGAACGGCAGCTCGACGCCTTGGCCGACCGGCTGCACGGCCGTACGACGCAGGTGCGCGAACAGCTGTCGGGCGCGGTGCCCGGCGCGGGCGACGCCGAGGACGAGGAGCCCGAGGGCGAGGCCGAGGAGGCCGAGAACTCCGGGCCGGAGGAGGACGAGGAGCCGGAGCCGGCCCCGAAGGCGGCGGCGAAGAAGGCCCCCGCCAAGAAGGCACCCGCGAAGAAGACGGCGCGCAAGGCCCCGGCGAAGAAGGCTCCCGCGAAGAAGACCGCAGGCAAGAAGACGGCGGCGAAGAAGACCACGGCCGGGAACAGGGGCGGCAACTCCCGGACCCGGCTGCCGAAGGGAGGCGGTGAGGGATGACCGAGACCCTCGGATCAGCGACCTCAGCCGCAAGCGGGGCGACGAAGAACCCGCTCACCGACATGGCCCACAGCGAGGCCGCCGACCGGCTGAAGGCCGAGTTGCAGGAGTACCTCACCGCTCAGGCCACCCGCATGCTGACCGGCGTGGGCCGCAAGCTCGGCGAGACCACCCTCAGACTGAACGACATCGCCGAAGGCAAGAGTCCCGGCTTCGCCCAGCTCGCCCTCGAAGGCGGGCGCAAGCTCGCCGAGGGCAAGGGCCCAGTGCGGGCCGCCCTGGAGACCGGCACCTCGCGCGCCAAGGACAAAGTGACCGGTGCCCTGAAGAACCTGGGCGGTGGCAAGGGCAAGGGCAAGGGCAAGAATTCGGGCAACAAGTCGACCGTCATCATCGAGCACATCGACGTCGGCGTGCCCGTGCGCACCGCCTACGACCAGTGGACGCAGTACCAGGACTTCAGCACCTTCGCGAAGGGCGTCACGAACGCCGACCGCGAGGACGACACCACCTCCGACTGGCAGATGAAGGTCTTCTGGTCCAACCGCAGCTGGAAGGCGAAGACGACCGAGCAGGTGCCCGACAACCGCATCGTGTGGACGTCGGAGGGCTCCAAGGGCACGACGAAGGGTGTCGTCTCCTTCCACCGGCTCGCCGACGACCTCACGCGGGTCATGCTGGTCATCGAGTACCACCCGTCGGGCCTCTTCGAGAAGACCGGCAACCTCTGGCGCGCCCAGGGCCGCCGCGCCCGGCTCGACCTGAAGAGCTTCGCCGGCTTCATCACGCTCAAGGGCGAGGCGGAGGACGGCTGGCGCGGCGAGATCCGCGACGGCGAGGTCGTCCGCAGCCACGAGGACGCGCTGGCCGAGGAGGAGTCCGAGGAGGAGCGCCCCGAGGGCGAGGAGCCCGAGGACGAGTACGACGAGGAGGAGCCGGAAGAGGAAGGCGAGGAGGAACCCGAGGGCGAGTACGAGGACGAAGCCGAGGCCGAGTACGACGAGGAAGAGGCCGAAGACGAGGAAGAGCCCGAGGAAGAGGCTGAAGGGGAGTACGAGGAGGACGAGGCGGACGAGGACGCGTACGCCGAAGGCGGGAGCCGGCGATGACGACGCCCAGCAGGAGGATGCCCGAACCGTACGGCTACGGCCAGGGGAGCGGCGCCAATCTCGCCGACATCCTGGAACGGGTGCTGGACAAGGGCATCGTCATCGCGGGCGACATCCGCATCAACCTGCTCGACATCGAACTCCTCACGATCAAGCTGCGTTTGATCGTCGCCTCCGTGGACAAGGCGAAGGAGATGGGCATCGACTGGTGGGAGACCGACCCGGCACTGAGCTCGCGGGCCCGCCGTGATGAACTGACCCGTGAGAACGCCGAGTTGCGCGAGAGGCTGGCCCGGCTGGAGGAACTGGAGCCCGGCCGTGCGCAGAAGAAGGAGGCACCGTGACCGGACTGCGGTACGTCTACGCCGTCTGCCGCCCCTTCGGTACGCCGCTCCAGTCACAGCTGTCGGGGGTGGCGGGTGATCCGCCCAGAGGGCTGACCCACCACGGCCTCGTGGCCGTGGTCAGCCACGTGCCGGAGCGGGACTTCGCGGAGGAACCGCTCCGCGCCCATCTGGAGGACCTGGACTGGCTCACCGAGACCGCCCGCGCCCACCAGGGCGTGATCGACGCGCTCACCACGGTCACGACCCCGCTGCCGCTGCGGCTGGGCACCGTCTTCCGGGACGACAGCGGTGTACGGACGATGATCGAGGCCCGCGAAGAGGACTTCCGGCGCACCCTCGACCGGCTGGAGGGCCGGGTCGAGTGGGGCGTGAAGGTGTACGCCGAGTCCGAACCGCAGGAGAGCGCCCAGCCCGCGCAGAAAGCCACCTCGGGCCGCGACTACCTGCGGCAGCGGCGCATGCAGACCCGGTCGCACGAGGAGATGTGGCAGAAGGCGGAAAGCTTTTCGACCCGACTGCACGAAAAGCTTTCCGCATTCGCGGAGGATTCCCGGCTGCATCCTCCGCAGAATCCCGCGCTTTCCAAGGCGACCGGCCGGAACGTACTGAACGCCGCCTACCTCGTGCCGCGCTCGCATTCCGAGGAATTCGTGGAAATGGTGGACCGCACGAAGGGCGAGGTGCCCGGAATGCGCATCGAACTCACCGGCCCCTGGGCGGCCTATTCGTTCGCCGGGGAGGCCACATGACCGACGGGAAGAATCCGTGACCGTAGTGGAACGCCGTGAGGTCGCCCTCGTGGACCTGCTCGACCGGCTGCTCGCCGGCGGTGTCGTGATCACGGGGGACATCACGCTGCGCATCGCGGATGTCGACCTCGTCCGTATCGACCTCAACGCGCTCATCAGCTCGGTGAACGCCCAGGTGCCCTCCCCGTTCGAGGAGTTGCTGTGACGTCGTCCGACCAGCCCGCGCACAACCCGCGGCCGCGCCGCAACCGGCTGGACCTGGAACCCGACACCGTCGAGCGTGACCTGGTCAAACTCGTGCTCACGGTGGTGGAGTTGCTGCGCCAGCTCATGGAGCGCCAGGCGCTGCGCCGCTTCGACGTGGGGGATCTGAGCGAGGATCAGGAGGAGCGGATCGGCCTCACGCTCATGCTGCTGGAGGAGCGGATGGCGGAACTGCGCGACCGCTACGGACTGCGGCCCGAGGACCTCAATCTGGACCTCGGGCCGCTCGGGCCGCTGCTGCCCCGCGACGGGGGCTAATTCACCACCTGTACCAGCGGCCCCTGCCTCCGGCCGCCGACGTACCGCGGACGAAGAATCCCAGCAGCCACACAACGAGAACCGCGAGCGCGATCCACCAGAGAACCTTTACTGCAAATCCGGCGCCGAACAGAATCAACGCCAGAAGCAGCACCAGCAGGATGGGAACCATAATTCGAACCTCCTGCTTTTAGGGTGTCCCCGAATCCGCGTTTCAGGCGTCCTTTCGACAGAGAATTTCTCCGTGCAGGACGCTGAACCAGCCGTCCTCCCGCTGTCCCCACTCCCGCCAGGCGTCGGCCACGGCCCGCAGCTCCGCCTCGCTCGCGTGGCCGCCCTGCCGGGCCCGGTCCGCGTATGCCGACGCCAGCGTCCGGTCGGCCCACAGCCCGCTCCACCACGCCCGCTCCTCGCGGGTGGCGAAGGTCCAGGTGCCGGAGGTCGCCGTGACGTCCGTGAACCCGGCTCGCATCGCCCACGCCTTCAGCCGGCGCCCGGCGTCCGGCTCGCCGCCGTTGGCCCGGGCGACCCGGCGGTAGAGGTCCAGCCAGCGGTCGAGCCCCTCGGAGGCCGGATACCACGTCATCGCCTCGTAGTCGGCGTCCCGCACGGCGACGAGGCCGCCGGGTTTCAGCACCCGCCGCATCTCACGCAGCGCCCCCACCGGATCCCCGACGTGCTGCAGCACCTGGTGGGCGTGCACCACGCAGAACGTGGCGTCCGGGTAGTCCAGGGCGTGCACGTCGGCGACCGCGAAGTCGACGTTGGCCAGCCCCCGCCCGGCAGCCGTGGCACGCGCCCGCTCCAGGATCTCCGGCTCCCGGTCGACGCCGGTGACATGCCCGTCGGGCACGAGCGCGGCCAGGTCGGCGGTGATGGTTCCCGGCCCGCACCCGACGTCCAGGATCCTCATGTGGGGGCGGAGCGACGGCACCAGATACGCGGCCGAGTTGGCGGCGGTCCGCCAGGTGTGCGAACGGAGCACCGATTCGTGGTGCCCGTGCGTGTAGACGGCGGTCTCCCGTGGTTCCGGCATGGCGGATCCCACCCCTTCGTGTCGGGTCGGCATGGGATCACCGTACGCAGTGCGGCCGCATATTGAGACCGCATTCCCGCTATATGGACTGACAGTGAGTCAGCCAGTCGGGATCGGCCGGTAGACGGTCAGCGCCTCGGGCAGCTTCTCCAGGATCACGCGGCCCTCCACCTCGGTGACTTCACCGTCGTATGCGAGGAGCGTGCCGGGCGCCACGTGGTCCAGCTGCAGCCGTCCCACCTGGACGGCGGCGTGGGCGGGGGAGCGGGTCAGGGGCCCGGCGAGGGCGGCGGCGAGCAGCCGGACCGCGGGCCGGCGACCGCCGTGCACGACCCGCACGTCGAGCTGCCCGTCCGCCAGGTCCTTCCGGCGCCCGGGCGCCAGCCCCATGCGGTGATAGGTGCCGTTCCCGGCGAACAGCAGCCACAACGGATGCGTACCGCCCTGGACCTCGGCCTCCAGCGGGTGCCGGTCGGCCCGCAGCACCCGCAGGGCCGCGAGCACGCCGGCGGGCCAGCCGCCGATCCGGGGCGACCAGCGCTCCCGCTCGCGCACGAGCTCCGGGTAGACGCCGACACTGCACGTGTTGAGGAAGACGCCGCGCTTGCCGCCGCAGGCGTACCGGCCCACGTCCACGCGCACGGCGTCGCCCGCACGCAAGGCTCGGGCGAGATCGCGCACGTCCTCGATGCCCAGGTCGTAGGCGAAGTGGTTGAGGGTCCCGCCCGGCAGCACCGCGAGGGGCAGGCGGGCCCGGAGCGCGACACGGGCGGCGGCGTTCACGGTGCCGTCGCCGCCGCACACGCCGAGCACCCGGGCACGGGTGGCCGCCTTCTCCAACTCGGCGGGCACGTCTCCCGGCTCGCACTCGACGACCTCGGCCCGGGGGAGGGCGTCCCGCAGGGCACGGACCCGCTCGGCGCTCCCCGCGGCGGTGTTCGCCACCAGCACGAGCCCCTCGCCGTCCGGCAGCGCCGGGACGTCGGCGCGGGGCCGGGCCGGCGGGGCGACCTGGCCGCGCGTGGGCACCATGGCCCGTACGGCGAACGCGGCACCCGCGCCCAGGGCGGCACCCGCCAGGACGTCGCTCGGGACGCGCCGGCCGCTGTCGACGCGAGCGAGGGCGACGGAGGCGGCCACCGGGGCGACGACCGCGCCCCAGGCGGGGGACTCCAGGGCGACACCGGTCGCGAAGGCGGCGGCGGACGCGGCGGGCCCGGAGGGGAACGCGGGGGAGACCGGCCGCCGCTTCAGCCCGAGGGCGCCGACGGTGGCGGAGGCGAGGCCGAGGGAGGCCAGTCCGCGGGTCGCCGCGCGGCGGGCACGGGGGGTGCGGGTCGCCGCGAGGGCGGCGGCGGCCGCGAACCACAGGGCACCGTGGTCAGCGCCGCGGCTCAGGCGGGGCAGGACGGGGGGCGTCATGCCGTGCGGGTACCCGGAGGGGGGTGGACACACCGGCCGTCCCCGGGCAGGCTCAGCGGTGATCATCACGACCGAAGAGGGGGAACCGAGGTATGAGCGGGCGAGTGACAGCGGTCAGCAGCAACGGGGAGTACTCGTTCACCAAGCCGAACCGGGACAGCATCATGCTGCTCGCCGGGCTGGGTGTGGAGGGGGACGTGCACGCCGGCGTGACGGTCAAGCACCGGTCGCGCATCGCGCAGGATCCTACCCAGCCGAATCTGCGCCAGGTGCACCTCATCCACGAGGAACTCTTCGCCGAGGTCGGTGAGGAAGGGTTCAAGGTGGCGCCCGGCGAACTCGGCGAGAACATCACCACGCGGGGCATCGATCTGCTCGGTCTGCCGGCCGGCACGCTGCTGCGCATCGGCGACAGCGCGGTCGTGGAGGTGACCGGCCTGCGCAATCCTTGTATCCAGATCGACAACTTCCAGGACGGCTTGCTGAAGCGGGTCGTGGGGCGCGACGAGGCGGGGAACGTCGTCCGCAAGGCCGGGATCATGAGCGTGGTGCGGGAAGGAGGCGTGGTGCGCCCCGGCGACGCGATAGCGGTCGAACTTCCAGCGGAGCCGCACCGGCCTCTTGAGCGGGTCTGACCCGTTGTAGCCCGGGCCGGGTGGGTGCGCAGCCCGGCGCGACGAGGTGCCGCTATGCCCACCCGTGCCGCCCCAGCGGCACGACTGCCCGCAGTTGAGCGCGCCCGCACCCGCGTACGCACGGAAGGGGACGTGTCGGGGGGTGTCCGCCCGCAGCGGTTGGCGCGTCAACGGACGGTCAGTCGGTGTCCGACCCCATCGCGCCGTTCCGAGGACGGACACCCCCCGGCGCGGCCCCGACCCACCGCCCTCCGGTAGGCGCTACGCGCACCCCCACCGGAAATGCGTTTGCCCGGCGCGTCGGTCGCCGCGCAGAATCGCGACCATGGGTCACCTGGAAGCAGCGCATCTGGAGTACTACCTGCCCGACGGAAGGGCGCTGCTGGGTGATGTGTCGTTCCGGGTCGGGGAGGGGGCCGTCGTCGCCCTCGTCGGGCCCAACGGGGCCGGGAAGACCACCCTGCTCCGCATGCTCGCCGGTGAGATCAAGCCGCACGGCGGAACCGTCACCGTGGGCGGCGGACTCGGCGTGATGCGGCAGTTCGTCGGATCCGTACGCGACGAGAGCACCGTACGGGACCTGCTCGTGTCCGTCGCCACCCCCCGCATCCGCGAGGCGGCCCACGCCGTGGACACAGCCGAGCACGCCATCATGACCGTCGACGACGAGGCCGCCCAGCTGACGTACGCCCAGGCCCTCTCCGACTGGGCGGAGGCCCGCGGCTACGAGGCGGAGACGCTGTGGGACATGTGCACCACGGCCGCGCTCGGCATTCCCTACGAGAAGGCACAGTGGCGCCAGGTCCGCACCCTCTCCGGCGGCGAGCAGAAGCGGCTCGTCCTGGAGGCCCTCCTGCGCGGCACCGACGAGGTGCTCCTCCTCGACGAGCCCGACAACTACCTCGACGTCCCCGGCAAACGCTGGCTGGAGGAACGGCTCGCCGAGACCCGCAAGACCGTCCTCTTCGTCTCCCACGACCGCGAACTCCTCGCCCGCGCCGCCCAGCGGATCA
Source organism: Streptomyces africanus (assembly GCF_030816955.1). Lineage (NCBI taxonomy): Bacteria > Bacillati > Actinomycetota > Actinomycetes > Kitasatosporales > Streptomycetaceae > Streptomyces > Streptomyces africanus. The sequence goes on from NZ_JAUSYP010000001.1 coordinate 7,397,863, forward strand.
TCTCCCTGGAACCCGGCCCCGCGGGCGCCGACGCGTGGGTGCACGGCGGGGGCTTCGGCACGTACCACGAGGCCCGCCGACAGCGGTTCGAGCGCTTCGAGGAACTGCGCAGGCGCTGGGACGAGAAACACGCCCAGCTGAAGAAGCTGGTGCTGACGCTCCGTCAAGCCGCCGCTGTCAGCCATGAGATGGCCTCTCGATACGCCGCCGCACAGACCCGGCTGCGCAAGTTCGAGGAGGCCGGCCCGCCGCCCGAGCCGCCGCGCGAGCAGGACATCAGGATGCGGCTCAAGGGCGGCCGCACCGGCGTCCGGGCCGTCACCTGTGAAGGACTCGAACTCACCGGTCTGATGAAGCCCTTCGACCTGGAGGTCTTCTACGGCGAACGCGTCGCCGTCCTCGGCTCCAACGGCTCCGGCAAGTCCCACTTCCTGCGCCTGCTCGCCGGCGGCGACGTGGCGCACACCGGCACCTGGAAACTGGGCGCCCGGGTCGTCCCCGGCCACTTCGCGCAGACCCACGCGCACCCGGAGCTGGAGGGCCGCACACTGCTCGACATCCTGTGGAAGGAACACGCACAGGACCGCGGTGCGGCGATGTCCCGGCTGCGCCGCTACGAGCTGACGAACCAGGCCGAGCAGACGTTCGACCGCCTGTCCGGCGGCCAGCAGGCCCGCTTCCAGATCCTCCTGCTGGAACTCCAGGGCGTGACGGCGCTGCTGCTCGACGAGCCGACCGACAACCTGGACCTGGAGTCCGCGGAGGCACTCCAGGAAGGCCTGGAAGCCTTCGAGGGCACGGTCCTCGCGGTCACGCACGACCGCTGGTTCGCCCGCTCCTTCGACCGTTACCTGGTCTTCGGCAGCGACGGCCGGGTCCGGGAGACCCCGGACCCGGTCTGGGACGAACGCAGGGTGGAACGGGCCCGCTAGGGCCCGGCTCGTCGGGGGCCCAGCGCCCCGCTCACTTCCAGCGGAGCAGCGCCCCGAGTCCGCCGGCGGGTACCTCCTGCTCCGCCACGGCCAGTGCCGCCGCGTCCGTGGCCACGGCCGACCGGATCAGCGCGTCGTCCGCCCGGGCCGGCCAGGAGTGCTGCTCGCCGAGGATCTTCAGGTCCGTACGCCGCACCGCGACCTGGTCCGGGTCCTCGCCGATCCACACCTCACGGTGCGCGTCCGGCCCGTCCGGCCTGATCAGCAGCTCGTCGATACGGCGCTCGCGCGCCGCCTCGATCAGCGCGGGCACGCCCTCCACGGCTCCGGCGCGGCCCTCGTCGTCCGGGTTCCGGGCGGCCCGGAACCGCTCCAGCTCCGCCTCGGCCTGCCGCGCCACATGTTCGGCGCGGGCCCGCTCCACGTCCTCGTCGAGGAGCCGGCTGCCGCTGCCGTGCGGCGCCTCGACGACGAGGCCGTGCAGCCGCTTGGGCAGCCGCTCGTGCACGGACCGCCGCTCACGGTCGTCGCCGACGAGAATCAGCAGGTCGGCGCGGGTCTCCTCCTGGCACACGGCGAGCGCGTCGGCGATCTCCGCGGCGTTGTGCTCCCAGGTGTTCTCCACCCGCAGCTGGAAATGCCGCTCGGACCAGTCCACGGAGCTCGTCCGGTGCACCGGCCACTGGCGCCCGGTGACGCTTCCGGCGCCCTCGCGGCCCAGTGCGCTGCGCAGCTCGAAGTCGGCGCCCTTGCGGTCGACGTACGCGACCACGCACACGGGGTCCTCGCCGGCCAGCTCCAGCAGCGGCGTCACACGCGGCAGCGGGGCCCATTCGGCCCAGTCGCCGCCCTGCGGGGGACGGGCCAGCGGCGGGTCGAGGACCACCTCGCCGGCGCGGGCGAACAGGGCCCGGCCGTGCGGTTCCGAAGAGTGCCGCAGGTCCTCGATCGCGCTCTGCACGGCCCGGCAGGTCGCCTCGTCCGCGCCCTGGTCGGCCAGCTGCCTGGCCATCGCCTGGGCCGTGAGCTGCCGCTCGTGGGGGGTGGCCTCCGTATGCCGGGAGGTGTCGACGTACACCGAGGCCCAAGGCCCGGGGTGTTCGTACAGTGGGTGCAGAAAGGCGAGATCCATGGCTCCCTCCCGGATGCCGCTCGGGGGTAGTGCTCAGTTGCTCCCGGGGCGGGTACCCGGACCACATGAACGAACACGACGAGCGGGGCAACACCATGACCGGAGTGGACCCTGACCGGCTGGACGACCAGCAGCTCATGAAGGAGCTGGAGACCATCCACCGCACGCGCCACGACACGCTGCTCTACGGCTCGAACGACGCGCTGCGGGCCCACAACGAGCGCATGGCGCAGCTGGAGGGCGAGTTCCTGCGCCGCAACCCGCGCCGCCCGGTGGCCGCGGGCCGCACCCGCGAAGGGGCCCGGGAGCGGGGAAGCGGGGAGTCGACGACCCCCACGACCCCCGGCACCTGAACCCCTGGCACCCACACGCCCCGGCCCGCACCGACGCAACCCGGCCGGCACGGTTACACACGCCTCGGCAGGCACCGGCACAACACGAGACGCTCCGCGCAGCACCAAGCGCGCACAAAGCGAGCCGGACCGCGCCCCCACAAGCGCGGCCCGGCCCAGTCCCGGCCCCCGGCTCAGTGCCGCACCGGCGCCCGTCCCCAATGCCGGTGCGCCGCGATCGCGGCGCAGAGCGCATTCAGGAACTCCTCGCTCGCCGGACCCGGCGACGTGTCCGTCACCACCCCCTGGTCCGTGACCACGCGGTGGAACTCCGTCGACAGCCTCAGCCCCTCGGGCTCCAGCGCCGACAGGACGCCCACGCCCGAGCCGAGCGCGCCCACCGGCTTGCCGTGCCGGTAGGCGTCCCGCACGAACCGCACCGCGTCAGGGTCGGCCGCCGTCGGCGGGGTGCCGACGGGCCCGCCGGGCAGCAGCACGGCGTCGTACAGCACGGACGCCACGGTCGGCAGCGCACGGTCGACCGCGTACGTCTCACCGTCGGACCCCTTGATCGTCCCGTCCGTCGCGGCCAGGGCCTCGACGATCGCCCCCTCGGCGGCCAGCCGCTCCCGCACGGAGGTGATCTGCTCGGCGTCCACCCCGTCGGTGACGAGCACCGCGATCTGCCGGGTCCGGATCGAACCGTCCCCGCGCAGCGACTCCAGGCTGAGCGCGGGCGAGGCCGACTTGGACGCGGCCTCGGCTGCGGACGGCTCCGGCACCCCGACGCCCCGCGCCACCTGCACCGCCAGCTCCCCGTCGACCTTGGCCAGGTGCTCGACCGTACGCGCCCGCACGGTCATCGCGCCCACCTTGCCGAGTTCGAACCGGAACGCCTCGACGATGTGCTGCTTCTCCCAGTCCGCCATGCTGTTCCAGAACATCGCCGGCTGGCTGTAGTGGTCCTGGAAGCTGGGGCTGCGGCGCCGGATCTTGTGGCCGTCCACCCGTTCGGCGTGATGCGTGTACGCACTTCCCCCGGCGCCCGCGTGGGCCGGGCAGCCCCCGCCGAGCGAGTTCGGGAAGTAGTTCGTGCCGGAGTGGATCGCGCTCTGGTGGTAGCCGTCGCGCTGGTTGTTGCGCACCGGCGCGACCGGCCGGTTCACCGGCAGCTGCGAGAAGTTGGGCCCCCCGAGCCGGATCAGCTGGGTGTCCAGGTAGGAGAAGTTCCGCGCCTGGAGCAGCGGGTCGTTGGTGAAGTCGATCCCGGGGACGACGTTCGCCGTGTGGAAGGCGACCTGCTCGGTCTCCGCGAAGAAGTTCTCCGGGTTGCGGTCCAGCACCATCCGGCCGATCGGCCGCACCGGCACCTGCTCCTCCGGGATGATCTTCGTCGGGTCGAGGAGATCGAAGTCGAACGCGAACTCGTCCTCCTCCGGCACGAGTTGCACGCCCAGCTCCCACTCGGGGTACTCGCCCGCCTCGATCGCGTCCCACAGGTCACGCCGGTTGAAGTCCGGGTCGCGGCCCTGGCACTCCTGCGCCTCGTCCCACACCAGCGAGTGCACGCCGAGCCGCGGCTTCCAGTGGAACTTCACGAACGTGCCCTTGCCGTCCGCGTTCACGAACCGGAAGGTGTGCACGCCGAAGCCCTGCATCATGCGGTAGCTGCGCGGGATCGCCCGGTCGGACATCAGCCACATGATCGCGTGCAGCGTCTCGGGCTGGAGCGACACGAAGTCCCACAGGGTGTCGTGCGCGGACGCGCCCGTCGGGATGTCGTTGTGCGGCTCGGGCTTCACCGCGTGCACGAAGTCGGGGAACTTGACGCCGTCCTGGATGAAGAAGACCGGGAAGTTGTTCCCGACCAGGTCGTAGTTGCCCTCCGATGTGTAGAACTTGGTCGCGAAGCCGCGCACGTCCCGCACGGTGTCCGCCGAGCCCTTGGGGCCCTGCACGGTCGAGAACCGTACGAACACGGGCGTCCGCACGGCCGGGTCCTGGAGGAACGCCGCACGGGTGAACTCCGCGCAGGACTCGTACGGTTCGAAATAGCCGTACGCGCCCGCGCCCCGGGCGTGCACCACCCGTTCCGGGATCCGCTCGTGGTCGAAGCGGGTGAGCTTCTCGCGGAAGTGGAAGTCCTCCATCAGGGTCGGACCGCGCTCGCCCGCCGCCAGGGAGTCGTCGGTGTGATCGACCTCGACTCCCTGGTCGGTGGTGAGCGGCCCGCCGGCCGGATCGTCCGCCTTGGAGGCCTCGCGCTGTTCCTGTTTCCGGTCGGCGGGCGAGGCCATCAGGCGGCCTCCTCGGCGAAGACGTCGAGGAAGGTCTCGCAGAACGCCTTCAGGTCGTCCGGCTTACGGCTGGTGACCAGCTTGTTGGCACCGTGATCACACACCTTCACCTGCTCGTCGACCCAGGTGCCGCCCGCGTTGCGGATGTCGGTCTGCAGGCTCGGCCACGAGGTCAGCACCCGGCCGCGTACGACGTCCGCCTCGACCAGCGTCCACGGCGCGTGGCAGATCGCGGCCACGGGCCTGCCCTGCTCGAAGAAGTCCCGGACGAACGCGACGGCCTTGTCGTCCATCCGCAGGAAGTCCGGGTTGGCCACGCCGCCCGGCAGCACCAGAGCACCGAACGAGCCCGGCGCGGCCTCGCCCACGACCTCGTCCACGGGGAAGGTGTCCGCCTTGTCGAGGTGGTTGAACGCCTGGATCTCACCCTGCTTCGTCGACACCAGCACGGGCTCGTGGCCGGCGTCCTTCGCGGCCTGCCACGGATCGGTCAGCTCGACCTGCTCGACGCCCTCGGGTGCGATCAGAAATGCGATACGCATGATGTTCAACGTCCTTTCCCGGAGCGTGCGGGGCTCCAGCGCGCCGCGTCGCTCCTCGCGTTCTTGTCGTTCTTGCGGTTCCTGCGGCCCGTACGCACGCACCGCAGCAACTCCTCGCCGTACGGCAGCAGCACGCAGGTGCCGATCGCCGCGGCGATGCCCGCCAGATAGCCGCGCGACAGCGGCCTGCGGCGCGGCACCAGCCGCCACGCGTCGGGATCCCCGCGGCCGCCGCGCAACAGCGACTTCACCTGGTCGGCGTGCAGGCACATCAGGGAGGCCAGCGCCGCGAACGGCAGCGACTCCAGAAAGCTGTGGATGTGCTGCTCGACCGGCTTGACCTCCCGCTCGCTCTCGACGGCCGTACGGACGTCCCACAGCGCCGTCGCCTCGTGCACGGCGGCGCCGCCCAGCTGCACGCTCAGCAGCAGCGGGTTGACCTCGTAGCGCAGCGTCAGCGCGATCGGGAGGCCGACCTCGGCCATCATCAGCGTGGGGGCACCTCCCACGCCCTTAAGGCAGTGGGGGAGGATCAATGACTCCTTGGTGCCCGCGGTCTCCTCGATACGGGTCCGCCGGTGCATCACCCAGTCGGCCACCCCCGGCACGAACCAGCTGGGCAGCAGCCCGTACAGCAGATAACGGGTCGTGGCGTCACCGACGTCCACCTCCCCCACGCTCGGCTTCGCTCGCGCGGGGGGACCCCCATCGCCACTGGCACTGATCTCCTTCGCCTGGTCGGTGCTCACACATCACCCCGGGCGTCCGGCTCGGCGCGGCTGATGTCGGCGAGCGCCGACGCGGGGTCCTCGGCCTCGGCCAGGTCGCCGAGGCTCACCATTCCGACCGGCAGCCCGTTCTCCACCACCGGCAGGCGGCGCACCGCGTGCTCGCGCATCAGCGCGGCCGCCGTCGTCACCCGCTCGTCCGGCGTCACCGTCACCGGATCCGGGGTGCACACCGACTGCGCGCTCACCGTCATCGGGTCGGCACCGTCGGCCACCGCCCGGACCGTGATGTCACGGTCGGTGAGCACGCCGATCACGTCCTGCCCGTCGGCCACCACCACGTCGCCGATGTTCTGGGTGCGCATCAACTGCGCCGCCTCGACGAGCGAGGCGTCCGGGCGTACGGCGACCACACCCGGGGTCATCACGTCCTTCACCAACTCGGCCATCACTGAGGGCCCTCCCTCCGTTCCCCGGCCGGCGGGGGCACCGCGGGCGGGCCGGCCCGCCCGCGGTGCCCCCGGCGCGGTCCCTACGCGTACTCCTCCGGTCCCGTCTCCCGGGCCCGGACCAGAGCCTGGGCCAGCTCCTGGACATTGCCGTAGCGCTCCTGGCGCGGCAGCCGCTCCAGGGACTCGACGAGGGCGTCGGGCGCCTGGTGGCCGCGCAGTTCGCGGGCCAGGTCGCGCGCGCTCGCCGGGAACGCCCTGCGGCCCAGGATCCGGGCCAGCTCCAGGCGTACCGACTCCAGGGACGTCGGCGCACGGCTCGGCGTCACCGGCCCGCGCGCGACCTCGGGGTCGTCCTCGGCAGCCGGCTCCGGGTCGTGCCACTCCTCGCTGCGGGTGGGGTGCCCTGACCTGAGCAGCCCCTGGAGTTCATGCTTCATCTCGTCGTCACGATGGACGCTCAGCCGGTCACTGCCTCGCTGCATTTCTCCCTCCAGACGGTCGGGGGTCCGCACCGCGTACCCGAACACCGCGGGCCGACACGGGTTCGCCACCCCGGATCGGTGCCCTCCGCACGGGTTTGCGCCACCGCCTGCGGGAGACCCGGATCACACCCCCCACACCTCTCTGGGGAAGGACACGCCATGGCGATGCTCGCTGTGCTGCTTCCGCTGCTCATGCTCGGAGTGGTGGTGCTGCTGGGCCGTTACGAGGAACTGCTGCTGCCACAGGACGACACCGGCCGGCGCGAACCGGCCGGCGTGTCCCCGGCGGCGGCGACCGCTACTTCTTCTCGCGCCCCGGCAGGAACTCCTGCATCTTCGCCTTGAAGCCCTGCTTGACCACCGATCCCCGGTCCGAGTCGCCCTTCAGGATGGACGCGGCGGTCGCCTCCATCTGCTCCCAGGTGGCGTGCGGCGGGATCGGTGGAACGGCCGGATCGGTCAGGAACTCGACCACCGCGGGACCGTCCGCCTCCAGCGCGGCACGCCAGCCCGCCTCGACGTCCTCCGGCTTCTCCACCCGGATGCCGGTCAGCCCCAGGGAACGCGCGAACGCCGCGTACTGCACGTCCGGGATCGCTTGCGACGGCAGGAACTGCGGCGCGCCCTCCATGGCCCGCATCTCCCACGTGACCTGATTCAGATCCTGGTTGTTCCAGACCGCGATCACCAGCCGCGGGTCCTCCCACTGGTGGCGGTACTTCGCCGCCGTGATCAGCTCCGCCATCCCGTTCATCTGCATCGCCCCGTCACCCACCAGCGCGATCGCGGGCCGGTCCGGGTGCGCGAACTTCGCGCCGATCACGTACGGCACCCCGCAGCCCATCGTCGCCAGCGTGCCGGAGAGCGAGCCCCGCATGCCCGGCCGCATGGTCAGGTGCCGCGCGTACCAGTTGGCCGTCGAACCCGAGTCGGAGGCGACGATCGCGTTGTCCGGCAGCAGCGGGTCCAGGGCGCGGGCCACGTACTCCGGGTTGATCGGGTCGGCGTCGAGTCCCGCCCGGCGCTCCATGACCTCACGCCAGCGCGTCACGTTCGCGCACACCGTGTCGTACCACTCGCGCCCGCGGCCCTCCTCGATCAGCGGGATCAGCCGCTCCAGCGTGGCCTTCGCGTCGCCGACCAGGTTCACCTCGTACGGGTAGCGCATCCCGACCATGTGCGGGTCGATGTCGATCTGCACGCCGCGCGCCTTGCCGAACTCCGGCATGAACTGGGTGTACGGGAACGACGACCCGATGGTCAGCAGCGTGTCGCAGTCCCGCATCAGCTCGTACGACGGACGCGTGCCCAGCAGGCCGATCGAGCCGGTGACGTACGGCAGTTCGTCGCTGAGGACGTCCTTGCCGAGCAGCGCCTTGGCGACACCGGCGCCGAGCAGCTCGGCGATCCGCTCCACCTCGGCCCGCGCGCCGGCCGCACCCTGGCCGACCAGGATCGCCACCTTGTCACCGGAGTTGAGGATCTCGGCGGCCCGCCGCACCGAGTCGTCGGACGGCACGGCCGTCCACGAGCTGCGGTCCAGGCTGGAGGGCACCATCTTGAACTCGTGCGTCGGCGGCGAGTAGTCGAGCTCCTGCACATCGCCGGGGATGATGATCGCGGTCGGGCAGCGGCGCGCGTACGCGGTACGGATCGCCCGGTCCAGCACGTTCGGCAGCTGCTCCGGCACGGTCACCGTCTCCACGAAATCGGAGGCGACGTCCTTGTACAGCGTGTGCAGATCCACTTCCTGCTGGTAGGAGCCGCCCATCGCGGTGCGGTGCGTCTGGCCGACGATCGCCAGCACCGGGACATGGTCCAGCTTGGCGTCGTACAGGCCGTTCAGGAGATGGATCGCGCCCGGCCCGGACGTGGCCGTGCACACTCCGAGACGGCCGCTGAACTTGGCGTATCCGACCGCCTGGAACGCGGACATCTCCTCGTGCCGCGACTGCACGAAACGGGGCTGGTTCTCGGCCCGGCCCCATGCGGCGAGCAGGCCGTTGATGCCGTCGCCCGGGTAGCCGAAGACCTGCTCGACCCCCCACTCGCGCAGCCGCTCAAGGACGTGGTCGGAGACCTTGGTGCTCATGTACGACCTCCCGGACGTATGGGGACAGAGCCAGCTGTACGAGTCACCCTGCGCGACGGCGGAAAACCTCTCCGGGTTTGCGGGCGGGGGCCGGGGGCAGGCGCACCTCAGTGCTTCGGACAGGAGGCACGTCCGTGGGAGCGGCGAATCGCGCCGCCACCGGTGCTCCTGGTCCGCACCCAGTCGATGCGCTCCCACGGTGACCGTCCAACCCAGAGCACCTGCAAGGGAATTGCGACGCATCATGCCGATCCACACCAGCGCGAAGCAGCACCCCCACGACGACGCCCCCGACACCGCCGACGCCTTCCGCAGGCTCGCCACACTGCCCGCAGGACCCGAGCGCGACGCGCTCCGCGACGAGATCGTCGAGGCCTGGCTGCCCATGGCCGACCGGCTCGCCGGACGCTTCCGCAGCCGCGGCGAGAGCTTCGAGGACCTGCGCCAGGTCGCGGCCCTCGGCCTGGTCAAGGCCGTCGACCGGTACGATCCCGAGCTCGGCAACGCCTTCGAGAGTTACGCCGTGCCCACCGTCACCGGCGAGATCAAGCGGCACTTCCGGGACCACATGTGGACCCTGCACGTACCTCGCCGGGTCCAGGACCTGCGCAATCGCGTCCGGTTCGCCTCCCAGGACCTGTCCCAGACCATCTCAGGCCGGCGGCCCACCGTGGCGGAGATCGCCGAGCACGCGAAGCTGAGCGAGGAGGAGGTCAAGACCGGCCTGGAGGCCCTGGAGAGCTTCACGGCCCTGTCCCTGGACGCGGAGCTGCCCGGCAGCGAGGACGGGTACTCCCTGAGCGACGCGCTCGGGTCGCCCGATCCGGCGCTGGACACGGTCGTGGACCGTGAGGCGGTGAAGTCGCGGCTGGCGGCGCTGCCGGAGCGGGAGCGGGCGATTCTGTACATGCGGTTCTTCGGGGACATGACGCAGAGCCGGATCGCGGAGGAGCTGGGGATCTCGCAGATGCATGTGTCCCGGCTCATCAGCCGGTGCTGCGGTCGGGTTCGGGAGCAGGTCATGCGGGATGTGGCGTAGCGCCCCTGAGAGGGACGTATCGATTCACCCGGTTGGAGGGTGCTGTCCCGCTAATGGGGTCCGGGCGCGCGCGGCGTTCCAGCGGGCGGGCTGTGATGGCAGAGGGCCATCCCGTCGTCGCCCGAAGGAGCCCCCGCCATGCGCCGCACCCGCCACGCACTCTCCGTCGCCGTCCTGGCCGGCTCGGCCCTGGCCGGTTTCGCTCCGGTCGTGTCCGCCGAACCCGCCGCCGAACCCGCCGCGGAGGTCAGTCCGGCCACCGTGGAGCCCGGCGGCACGGTCACCGTCTCGGTCAGCTGTGATCCGACCGGGGGGCCGCCGCCCGACAGCATCGACGCGACCTCGCAGGCCTTCGACGAGGGCACGGTCCCGTTGAACAAGGTGACCGGCAACGACGACGAGGTGTCCGGCCCGGCCTACCGGGGCACGGCCCGCATCGCTCCCGCGGAGAACTTCGAGGGTGATCCCGACGCCCTCGGCGAGGACTCGGCGTGGACCGTCGACGGCACCTGCCCGGCCGCTCCCGGCGGGGAGGGCACGCCGTGGAGCGCGACGTTCACCGTGGCCCGGGGCGGTGGCCACTATGAGCCGTCCCACCAGCCGACGCACGAGCCCGCCCACAAGCCCTGTCCCGACGAACCGGGTGGCGAACCGGGGGACGAACCGTGGCAGCACTCCACCGAGTGCGCGAGAGCGGTCGTCCAGCGCGGGGTGCGCGCCGGCGACGGCGGTGCCTTCTCCGACTCCGTGCCCGCCCTGGTCGCGGGCGGGGTGCTGATCGCCGGCGCGTTCGGTGCCGCCGTGCACCGGCTGCGCAACCGGGAGAGCGAGCTGTACCGCTGAGCCCCGGCGCGCACCACCGTCCCGGAAGCCCCCCGCTTCCCCGGCCCGGCCCGCTCATGCTGTGACCGTCACAACCCGGCCGGGCTCCCATGGGGCGACCGCGCCATGGGTACTCAGTGGCCGAGGGCACGGGCGACGGGGCACGGGCGAGGTCGACAGGACACGGCAGCAGGCACTGCGGAGGTACGGATGCGGCGGACGGACCCGCAAGGCCACGGCCCCGTCCGGTTCGGGCCGCCGCTGCCCGAGGACGGGCTGCCCGTGCTGCCGGAGCTGTCCGCCGTGCTCGCGGCGGCGGCGTCCCGGGGCGACCACGAGCCGGTCGGCGGGGGAGAGACCCTGCGGGAGGCCGCCTGCGGCTACTGGGACCGGCGCGGCCTGCACTGCGCCCCCGGCCGGGTGGCCGCCGGGCCCGGAGCGCCCGCGCTGCTGCTCGCCCTGACCGCCGCCCTCGGCGGTGACGTCCTCGTACCGAGACCCTGCGCCGCCTGGTGGGCGCCGTACGCCCGGCTGCTGGGGCGCCCCGCCTTCCACGTGCCGGTCCCGCCGGAGAGCGGCGGGGTGCCCGACCCGTACGCCCTGCTGGAGACCGTGCGCCGGGTCCGCGCCGAGGGGGGCGACCCGCGCCTGCTCGTGCTGTCCGTCGCCGACGACCCCACGGCCACCGTCGCCCCTCCCGAGCTGCTGCACGAGACCGTCGAGGCCGCCCAGGGGGAGGGCCTGCACCTGGTCAGCGACGAGACCTGGCGGGACACCCTGCACGATCCGCACGACACCGTGCTGCTCAGCCCCGCCGAGATGCTGCCCGACCGGGTCACCGTCGTCACCGACCTGGCCGGTGCCCTCCTCCCGCCCGGCTGGCCGGCCGCGGTGGCCCGCTTCCCGGCCGGCGAGGACGCCGACGGCCTCCACGCGCGCGTGCTCGACGTCCTCACCGCGCTCGACGCCCGGGTCGCCGCCCCCGTCGCCGCGGCGGCCGCCTACGCGCTGGGGGAACCCGAACCCGTCACCGCGCGCGTCGCCACCGCCGTGCGCCTGCACGCGCGCTTGGCCGCCGAGGCGCACGCCGCCGTCATCGCGGCCGGCGCCCTCGCCCGGCCCCCGCAGGCCGGCCGCCATCTGTACGTCGACCTAGCTCCGCTGGGCCCCGCGCTGAGCGCGCACGGCATCGGCGACGCCCAGGAGTTGGAGGACTTCCTCGCCGCCCGCCTCGGCATGCCCGCCCCCGGCGGCCACCGCTTCGGCGACGAGCTCGAAGCCCCGCGCGTGCGGCTCTCGACCGGCGCACTGCTGGCCGGCTCCGACACGGAACGCGCGGAAGGCCTCACCTCACCCACGCCGTTGGAACTGCCACACGTGCAGCGCGCGTTGATCCAACTGAAATCGGCCTTCGACGATCTCCGCGACGACGCTCAGCGATGGGAGCCTCCTCGATGACGCAGCAGTCCGAGTCGACCACGAGCACCACCACTCGGGAAGCCGGCGACGCGGCCCTCCCGTCCCCCCTCGCGCCCCCGTACCCGCCGCCGGCCGAGCCGAGACCACTGGCCGAACGCCGGGTGTGGCCGCGCACGTTCCACGACCGGCTCACCGCCCCGCTCCCCGGCCTGAGGGCCATGGCCCGCTTCGCCCGCGAGGGCGCCGTGCGACCGGGCCCGGAAGGCCTCGCCGACATCCCCCGGCTTCCCTACGCCCCCGGCCCGCTGCCCCGCGTCGACGCCCGCACGGTGGCCGTGACCTGGGCGGGACACGCCAGCTGGGTCCTGCGCATCGGCGGGCTCACGGTCCTCACCGACCCGGTCTGGTCCCGCCGGATCCTCGGCACCCCGGCCCGCATCACCCCCGTGGGCGTCCCCTGGGAGGCGCTGCCGCGCGTCGACGCCGTCGTCATCAGCCACAACCACTACGACCACCTGGACGCCCCCACGCTGCGCAGACTCCCGCGTGACACCCCCGTGTTCGTCCCGGCCGGCCTGGCCCGCTGGTTCCACCGCCGCCGCTTCACCCGTGTCACGGAGCTCGACTGGTGGGAGGCGGCCGAACTGGACGGCGTCCGCTTCGACTTCGTCCCGTCCCACCACTGGTCCAAGCGCACCCTCACCGACACCTGCCGCAGCCTGTGGGGCGGCTGGGTCCTGACCGACCAGGAGGGGCAGCGCGTCTACTTCGCGGGCGACACGGGCTACGGCCACTGGTTCTCCCGCATCGGCCGCCGCTACCCCGGCATCGACCTCGCCCTCCTCCCCATCGGCGCCTACGACCCCCGCTGGTGGCTCAGCGACGTCCACTGCGACCCGGAGGAGGCGGTCCGCGCGGCCCAGGACCTGGGAGCGACCAGAATGGCCCCCATGCACTGGGCCACCTTCGTCCTGTCGGCAGAGCCGGTCCTGGAACCCCTCACCCGCGTCCGCGAGGCCTGGGAAAAGACAGGCCTCCCCCGAGAAAACCTCTGGGACATGCCGGTAGGCGCTTCAAGGGTCCTTTAGGTATGTCAGGGGCGCGGGGAACTACGCGACCAGCCACACACAACCCGCGCTCCGACGACGGACATTACCCCTGTGGCGCTACCGAACCCGCCGCACCAAACTCGGCACCGCACTGATCACCAGCGTCAGCCCGATCGCCGCCACCACACCCTCCCACGGCTCATCGAACAACGACCCCCCGAGAATCCCGATCAGCTGGTACGTCACGGCCCAGGCCAGACAGGCCGGCAGGTTCCCCCGGGAAAACCTCCGCAGCGGCCACGTCGCCAGAAGACACGCCAGCATCACCGGAATCCGCCCCGCCGGCACCAGCCGCGACAGCACCAGCACGGCCACCCCGTGCTCGGCGAGTTTCGTCTGCGCCTGCTCCAGCCGCTCCTCCGGCGCCCGCGCCCGGATCGCCTCCAGCCAGCGCGAGCCGTTCTTCGACTTCATCCCGCGCCGCCCCAGCCAGTACAGCGCCGCGTCGCCCAGGAACGCCGCCAGCGACGCCGTCACGAACACCATCGCCAGCGAGAACGGCGCCGTCTGGTGGAAGGCGACCACGGCCGCCGAACTCACCAGCGCGCCCGTCGGGATCACCGGCACCAGCGCCCCGACCAGTACCAGCAGAAAAAGCGTCGGATAACCGATCGCCTGCTGCGTCGACTCCGGCACGACGGACGCCGGGGTGACGGCCGACACCGCGAGCAGAGGCACGGCGGCCTGCGCCACCGGCGCGGTCCAGATCACCGCGCGACCTCCAGGCGCACGCTCTCCCCGTGCCCGAGCCGGTGCACCGCCACGCCGGGCGCGTGCCGCGCCGCGAGCCGTACGAACTCGTCACCCGGCGCATGGAACTCGTGGGGGCGCACGGCGTCCATCCCGATCGGCCAGTACGTGCCGTAGTGCACCGGCACCGCACTGCGCGGCGCCAGCCGGGCCAGTGCCTGAGCCGCCCGGCCCGCGTCCAGATGGCCCTCGCCCAGGTACGGCCCCCAGCCGCCCACCGGCAGCAGCGCCACCTCGACCGGCCCGACCTCCTCGGCCATCTCGTCGAACAGCCCCGTGTCCCCGGCGAAGTACGTCCGGGCCTCGCCGGCCACGACGTAGCCGAGCGCGGGGGAGCGGTGGGGTCCGAGGGGCAGCCGGCGTCCGTCGTGGCGCGCGGGCACGGCCCGTACGACGATGTCGCCGACCGGGATCTCGTCCCCGGGCGCCACCTCGCTGACCCGCAGGTGCGTGAGCCGGCGCAGACCCGGCACCGCACGGCGCGCGCCCCGGGGCACGAGCAGGCGCGTGCCCGGATCGAGCCGCATCAGCGACGGCACATGCAGATGGTCGGCGTGCAGATGCGAGACCAGCGCGACATCCGCCCGGTGGGCGCCGGGAGGCGGCAGATCCCCGCGCCGGCGGCGCAGGTGTGCGAGCCGGCGTGCGAACAGCGGATCGGTGAGCACGCGTACGTTCGAGTCCTCGACCGTGCAAGTGGCGTGACCCCACCAGGTGATCTCCACCGGCACTTCTTTGCCCCCTTCGCGCGACTCCCCGAAGCCTACGTGCAGGAGTAGGGTCGGCGGCGAAACCGGAGGTGAGGGGGGGACGCCATGATGCCGGTCCGGGTCACGGCGATCGCGAGTCTGACGCCGCTGGAGGAGCTCGACGACGATCCGTTCCTGGTCGACTCCCGCAGCCAGCACGCGATGTGCGCCCGCTGGGCCGCCGAGCGGGGCTATGTGATCAGCCGGGAGTTACTGGTCCGGGGGCTGCGCCCCGACCACTGCGCGCTGTGGGACGGCGTCCGCCCCGGCCTCGACCTGTTCGTGGCACCCAGCCGCAGAGTGCTGGAGAGCGCGCTCGCCTCCGTCGAGGAGTTCACCGCGGAGTGCGCGCGGCGCGGGGTACGCGTCGAGACGGTGGGGCGCGCGGAGCCGGCGTACGACGCGGCGATGAAGGCGTGCGTGCACCGCCGGCTGTCGATGCCGACCGCCGGTTACGACGGGCGCTGACGCGACGGTTCCGGGGGACACCGGGCGTCGCCGGACCGTTGTGGCACTGTGGGTGAGAGCCCGTGGTCGGGACGGGCCGGGACGTGAGGTGGCGGGGCGTGCGGGGCGTGCGGTGGCGGCGGGTCGCCAGTCAGGTGGGGCGGAGCGTCGCCGTATGGGCGGTCTCCACCCTCACCATGCTCGTGCTCGCCGGGATCCTGCCCGACTTCCGGCTCCGCTCGGCCGACGGCGACAGCGCGACCGACATCGCCGTCAAGGCGGCCTTCGGCGCCGGCGCCTTCGGTCTGCTGTCGGCCGTGGTCTGGCCCTTGCTCGTCCGGCTCCTGCTCCTCGTACCGGCGCTCGTGCTCGGGCTGCTGGTGTTCTTCCTCAACGGCGCGCTGCTGCTGCTCGCCCTGCGCCTGGACCCCGGGGAGCGCGGCACCGTCGCCCCGGAGACCGCCGTCGTGGTCGCCGCCGTGATGTCCGCCGTGGCGTCCGCGACCGGCGCCGCCCTGGCCGTGCGCGACGACGACGCCTACCGCCGCAGGCTGTACCGCCTCTCCGACCGCCGCCGCAGGTCCGGACCGCCCAGCCCGTCCAGCCCGGGCACCGTCTTCCTGCAACTCGACGGCGTCGGCCACGACGTCCTGCTGGACGCGGTCGGCAAGGGCCTGATGCCCACCGTCGCCCGCTGGCTCGACATCGGCGACGGCGGCCGCCCCACCCACCGGCTCACCCCCTGGCGCACCGACTGGTCCAGCCAGACCGGCGCCAGCCAGCTCGGCATCCTGCACGGCAGCAACCACGACGTCCCCGCGTTCCGCTGGTACGAGAAGGACACCCGCGAGGTCGTCGTCTGCAACCGCCCGACCAGCGCCGCCGATCTCCAGCGCCGCGCCGTCGGATACGCGGGGCACGGCGGCCTGCTCGCCGTCGACGGCGCCAGCCGCGGCAACCTGTTCAGCGGAGGCGCCGAGCAGCAGGCCCTCGTGCTGTCCGTCGCCGCCCGCCGCAGCCGGGAGAACCGCTCCCGCGCGGGCTACTTCGCCTACTTCTCCGACCCGGCCAACGCCGTGCGCACGGCCCTGTCCTTCGTCGCCGAGGTGGGCCGGGAGATCGGCCAGTCCACCCGGGCCCGCCTCGGCAAGCAGCGCCCGCGCGTCTCCCGCGGCGGCCTCTACCCGCTCGTGAGGGCCTTCGCGACCGTCGTCGAGCGGGACGTCGTCGTGGCCGCCGTGACGGGCGACATGCTCGCCGGCCGCACCGCCGTCTACGCCGACCTCGTGGCCTACGACGAGGTCGCCCACCACTCCGGCCCGGCGAGCCGCGACGCGCGGAAGGTCCTCGAACGCCTCGACCGCTCCCTCGCCCTCATCGAGAACGTCACCGAGCACGCCCCGCGCCCGTACCGGATCGTCGTGCTGTCCGACCACGGCCAGAGCCCCGGCGAGACGTTCCGCTCCCGCTACGGCCTCACCCTCGGCGACCTGGTGCGGGCGGGCTGCGGACTGCCCGTGCCGCGCCGCGCGGAGCGCACCCGCAGCGGGGCGGAAGCCCGCGCCGCCGTGCGCGCCGCCCTGCGCATACCGGTCGAGGAGGGCGGCGAGCGGCACCGCCCCACACGCCGCTCGGAGCCGATCGTGCTGGCCTCCGGCAACCTCGGCCTGGTCTCCTTCCCGGACGTCACGCACCGCATGAGCAAGGAGGAGATCGACGCCCGCCACCCCGCGCTGCTGCCGACCCTCGCCAACCACCCCGGCATCGGCTTCCTGCTGGTCCGCAGCGACGAGCACGGCGGGGTCGTCCTCGGCGCCTACGGCGCCGAGATACCGCTGGCCGACCTCGACGACAACCCGGGCCCCCTCGCCGCGTTCGGCCCGGGCGCCGCCGACGCGGTACGCCGTACGCACTCCTTCCCGCACACCGCCGACATCATGGTCAACTCCTTCCACGACCCCGCCGACGGCGAAGTCCTCGCCTTCGAGGAGCAGATCGGCTCGCACGGCGGCCTCGGCGGCGAACAGGGCAAGCCCTTCCTGCTGTCGCCGCTCGGCTTCTCCGCGCCGGTCGCCGAGGGGGAGGAACTCGTCGGCGCCGAACACGTCCACCGCGTCCTGCGCCGCTGGATGCGCGAGTCGGACGGCCCGCAGGTGCCGTTGGAGACCAGCGAGGAGCGCGCCGCCTGACAGCGCGGCTGCCGCTCGGCGTCCGAGGGCCGGTCTTCCGCGTGCTCCGAGCGGGAGTGTGATCGGATGGGGGCCAGGAACCCGGTCGCGGTTCCGGATACTCATCGAAAGGATGCGTCATGGCAGCCACGCGCTCCGCACACACCGTGTGGGAAGGCAACCTGTTCAAGGGCAACGGCGTCGTCACCTTCGACTCCTCCGGCATCCTCGCCGAGCAGCCGGTCAGCTGGGCGGCCCGCACCGAGGAGCCGGGCGGGAAGACCAGCCCGGAGGAGCTGATCGCCGCCGCCCACTCCAGCTGCTTCTCGATGGCCTTCTCCAACATCCTCGACAAGGCCGGCACCCCGCCGACCAAGCTGGTGACCTCCGCCGACGTCACCTTCCAGCCCGGCGAGGGCATCACCGGCATCCACCTCACCGTCGAGGGCACCGTCCCCGGCATGGACGAGGCGGCCTTCCTCGCCGCCGCCGAGGAGGCCAAGGTCGGCTGCCCGGTCAGCCAGGCCCTCAAGGCCACGCCCATCACCCTGACCGCCAAGCTCGCCTGACCTGCCCCACCCACCTCGCGCGGGCCCGCCCACCAGGGCCGGGCCCGCGCGACGTCGCCGGTTCGCCGTCCATGCCCGGGGTATGAACCAGACGCTCTGCCGCCGACGGTCCGGAAGGAACGCGATGCTGCCGGGAACGTCCACCAGCGCGACGGCGCTCGACTCCGCCACCCGTGACCGGACCCGCGTCCTGCTGCTGTTCAGCCTCTCCGGCCGGCTCCGCCCCCGCGACACCGCCCTCGGCGCCCTCGTCGACCGCTACGACTACGGTCGCTTCGCCTCCCACCTGATGACCAGCCAGGACGTCCTGCCCGTCCCGATGCTGGACGAACAGATCGCGCCCCGCCGGCTGCGGCTGCCGCACGGCGACCACGGCCTGGGCCTCGCGTCCCTGCGGATCCTCGTCGTCACCACCCCGCGCGGCGACGCCACCCTCGTCGTCGACTGCGCCTTCGCGGGCGAGACCACGGCCGGCGACCTCGCCGCCTGGCTGGCCACCACCTGCTTCGACCGGGAGCGGATCGAACTCGACGACCGTCCGCTCCTGACAGCACTGACCGACCAGCTCGGCCGGCCGCTCGCCCTCGGCCAGAACGTGCACCAACTGGTCTTCCCCGGCGGCCGGTTACAGCGCGAGCTGCTCAGCGCCGACGAGGCCCGCAAGGCGATCCTGCTGAACGAGATCGTCTACCGCGGCCGGATGCCCTGGAACCCCGCCACGCCCTATGACGCGAGCCTCGCGCCACACCTCAGGAACCACGGCGTCACCCTGTCCGCGCTCGGCCGGGGCGTCTCCGTCCAGGCCGGCTGGGCCCCGCACGTCGAGAACGGCCTGATGCTCGTCGCGATCGGCATGATCTCCGCCCTGGCCGCGCTCCAGCGCACCCGGCTCGCCGCCTTCGCGACGATGAAGGCCAACGAGCAGGCCCTGACCGACTCGCCCACCGAGATCCGCTCCCTGATCTCCCGCCTCTCCGCGGGTGTCAACGAACTCCAGCTGGACCTCGCCTTCGGCGTCGAGGCCTACGTCGACAGCCTGCTGATCCCCGAGATGGTCATCGAGGCGTTCCAGTCCTCGCTGCGCGACGCGCTCGGCATCCGCGACAGCCTGGAGAACTCGGCCCGCATGGTCGAGCGCCTGACCTCGGTGATCAGCGCCCGCTCCGCCGCCCTGGACGCCGAACTCGCCGAGCGCGACGACCGCCGGGACCGCACCGTCTCCGGCCTGGTCGCCGCCGCCACGCTGATCGCCCTGCCGCCCACCCTGCTGCTGGCCTTCTTCGGCGTGAACGGTACGAACGTCGACGAGCACCGCTCCATCCTCGACCTGCGCGCCTACGCCCCGGCCTACGCGCTGGCCTGGCTCCCCTTCGTGATCCTGGTCCTGATCGGCTACGTCCTGCTCAGACGGATCAGCACCCGCTCCGGCTCGCTGCTGCCGGCCCCCGACGACGCCGCCGTCCCCGTTCCGCCTCCGCGCTCGCCCTCCGGGAGCCGACGACCATGACGCCCCGCCCCGCCGTCTCCGCCCACCGCGGCGGCTCCGAGCGCGCCGGACCCGCCACCTGGCAGGCGTACGAGGACGCGCTGGAGTCCGGCGCGGAGTACGCCGAGTTCGACATCCGCCGCACGAAGGACGGCGTCCTCGCCGTCTACCACGACCCCCGGGTCGGGCCCGCCGGGCCGCCGCTGGCCACGCTCACGCACGCCGAGCTGAGCGAGCGGGCCGGCTACGACGTGCCGGTGGTGGACGAGGTCATGGCGCTGATCGCCGGGAAGCTCGTGGCGCACCTGGACCTGAAGGAGGCCGGCTACGAGCGGGAGGTGATCGACCGGGCGGTGGCGCTGCTCGGCGTGGACGGGCTCGTCGTGACGTCGCTGGAGGACTGCTCCGTGGCCGCCGTCGCACAGGGCTTCCCCGGGGTGCGTACCGCGCTGTCCCTGGGGCGCGACCGCCGGGAGCTGGCCCTGGCCCGGCTGCCCGGGACCCGGCTGAGCGAGCTGTTCCCGGCCCGCCGCATCCGGGCCTGCGGGGCCCACGGCGTCGCCGTGCACCAGCGGCTGGCCAGGACCACCGTGCTGCGCGAGGCGACCCGGCGCGGCCTGTTCACCATGGTGTGGACGGTCAACGACGACACCCTGATGCGGGCCTTCCTCGCCCACCCGCGCGTGGACGTGCTCGTCACCGACCGGCCCCGGCGGGCCGTGGCGCTCCGCGGGCCGGTCACCCCCTCGCGCCATTGACAACAGCGCACTCAGGTTTTGTGCTGGAAGTGAGAGCGCCCTGGCGGAAGGGGACAGCGATGGGACGTGCGGTCGGGATCGACCTCGGAACCACGAACTCGGTGGTCGCCGTGCTGGAGGGCGGCGAGCCCACCGTCATCGCCAACGCGGAGGGGGCCAGGACCACACCCTCGGTCGTGGCGTTCGCCAAGAACGGCGAGGTGCTGGTCGGGGAGGTGGCCAAGCGGCAGGCCGTGACGAACGTGGACCGCACCGCCCGCTCGGTCAAGCGGCACATGGGCGACGCGCACTGGCGCTTCCCCGGCGACGGCGACATCGACGGCACCCGCTACCGGGCGCAGGAGCTGTCCGCTCGGGTGCTGCAGAAGCTGAAGCGGGACGCGGAGTCCTACCTCGGCGAGGACGTCACCGACGCGGTGATCACCGTCCCGGCCTACTTCGACGACAGCCAGCGGCAGGCCACGAAGGAGGCCGGGGAGATCGCGGGCCTGAAGGTGCTGCGGATCATCAACGAGCCGACGGCCGCTGCCCTCGCCTACGGCCTGGACAAGGAGAACGACCAGACGGTGCTCGTCTTCGACCTCGGCGGCGGCACCTTCGACGTGTCGCTGCTGGAGATGGGGGAGGGCGTCATCGAGGTGAAGGCCACCAACGGCGACACGCACCTCGGCGGCGACGACTGGGACCAGCGGGTCGTCGAGTACCTGGTCAAGCGCTTCAAGGGGCAGTACGGCGTCGACCTGGCGAGCGACAAGATGGCGGTGCAGCGGCTGCGCGAGGGCGCCGAGAAGGCCAAGATCGAGCTGTCCAGCTCCACCGAGACGACGATCAACCTGCCCTACATCACGGCCTCCGCCGAGGGGCCGCTGCACCTCGACGAGAAGCTGACCCGCGCCCAGTTCCAGGAACTCACCTCCGACCTGCTGGACCGCTGCAAGGCGCCCTTCCACCAGGCGGTCCAGGACGCCGGGGTGAAGCTCTCGGCGATCGACCACGTGATCCTGGTCGGCGGCTCGACCCGGATGCCCGCGGTGACCGACCTGGTCAAGGAACTCACCGGCAAGGAACCGCACAAGGGCGTCAACCCCGACGAGGTCGTGGCCGTGGGCGCCGCGCTCCAGGCCGGCGTCATCCGCGGCGACGTCAAGGACGTGCTGCTGCTCGACGTCACCCCGCTGTCCCTGGGCATCGAGACCAAGGGCGGCATCATGACGAAGCTCATCGAACGCAACACGACGATCCCCACCCGGCGTTCGGAGATCTTCACCACCGCCGCCGACAACCAGCCCTCGGTCGGCATCCAGGTCTACCAGGGCGAACGGGAGATCGCCACGTACAACAAGAAGCTCGGCGTCTTCGACCTGACGGGCCTGCCGCCGGCGCCGCGCGGCGTGCCGCAGATCGAGGTGGCCTTCGACATCGACGCCAACGGCATCATGCACGTCTCCGCCAAGGACCTGGCGACCGGCCGCGAGCAGAAGATGACCGTCACCGGCGGCTCGGCCCTGCCCAAGGACGACATCGACCGCATGATGCGCGAGGCCGAGCAGTACGCGGAGGAGGACCGCAAGCGCCGCGAGGCCGCCGAGACCCGCAACCAGGCCGAGCAACTCGTCTACCAGACCGAGAAGTTCCTCCGCGACAACGGCGACAAGATCCCCGCCGACACGAAGACCGAGGTCGAGTCCGCCATCACCGAGGTGAAGGGACAGCTGGAGCAGCAGGCGGACACCGCCACGCTGCGCGCCGGCGTGGAGAAGCTCGCCTCGGTCAGCCAGAAGATGGGCCAGGCGATGTACGCCCAGGCCCAGCAGACACCCACCGAGGAGCCCTCCGGCGCCCCGCGGGACGAGGAGGGCGTCGTCGACGCGGAGATCGTGGACGAGGAGAAGGACCGGCGGGACGACAAGGGCGGCGCCGCCTAGTACCTGCGCGGACGGGACCGGTCCCATCGCCTCGTTCCCCGTCAGCGGAACGCGGCGACGTGACGCCGGGCCCACTCGGCGAACGGGCGGGGCGCGCGGCCGAGGATCCGTTCGGCGTCGGGGCTGACGCGCTGCTCCGCGGGCGTCCCCGACTGTCTGACGGCGTCCTCCAGAAGGCGGACGTACCACCCGGAGGTCCCCCCGAGGGTCGAGTACGAGATCAGCGGGCTCGGCCGCAGCCTCGCGCCGCTCTTCGCGCACCTCACCGAGTGGGCGGACACCCACCTGGGCGAGGTCGAGCGGGCCCGCCAGGTCTACGACGGGTCCTGGCGTCCCGACGCGTCGGGCGGCAGGGTCACGCACACCGCGTCCAGGACGGTCGCGTACGGCGTACCGAAGCGGGTGAGCCTGGAGCGGAGCCGGTCCAGACCGTCGCGGTGGTCCGTCAGGAGCAGGGTGTCGCCGGTGCGGGCCGCGCACTCGAGGACCGCGGGGAGGAAGTCCGGCGGTTCCTCGCCGGTCGTCTCCAGTCCGTGCGCGCGGTACAGCTCCTCGGAGGGCGTCGGCGCCGCCTCGCGCCAGGCGCTGAGATACAGGCTGTGATCCGGCTCCGCCTCGAAGACCTCGACGTAGTGCGCCGCCAGCTCACGCGGTGGGCTGAGCGCCGCGTGGTCGGCGAACTCCCGCAGTTGGGGTGCGGCTTCGCGCAGCAGCGGCAGCCGGGCGCGGAAGGCGTCGTCCGGGAACATCAGGCACAGCGCGGCCGCCTGGTACAGCACCTCGAATCCAGGCATCGGACCTCCTTCCCGTGCGCCCCGCGATCCCGACGGTAGGGGTCGGCAGGGGGGCACACCCGTCGGCGGGGTCCGTACGGGTCACTGTGGCTGAAACCGCCGCTGGAGCGAGTCGCGGCACCCGGAGGGCCCGTTGCGGAAGGCGCTGAACGTGAAGACGGACTTCGCCGCACCCCTCAGTCGAGCGCACCGGCGGCGCCGAGTGTCACACCCCCCGCCTCGGGGCGTTGCTCAGCCTGTTTCCGGCCCACCCGGGGCCTCGCTGGCCCTGCCCACCACCCTGATCGGACCCGACTCGGACTTCTCGGGTGTCACGGCCAGGCCGCGCTGCTGCACCAGGTCGATGGACGCTTCGGCGACACTGAGCACGCCTGGGAGCCGGTGCCGGTGCCCGACCGCATCTGCAAGTCGGTGCACGACTACGTCGACATGGCCCGTCGAGTGCAACCAGGGCGGCCAGTTCGGCTTCGTGGGACTGGAGACCGAGCAGCCGATCTCGGAGGCGGTCGCACGGTGGCTGTCCCGTCCGGCCCGGCGCTGAACCACCGCCGGCGCGTGACTCAGAAGCTCTCGCGGTACTCCCGCAGCAGCCGCTCGGTGCGCTGGGTGGAGGCCGCGCCCGCGGTCATGTGGTCGAGGACTTCCAGGTGCGCGGAGACCTCCTTGCGGGAGTCGAGGTAGAGCGCGCCGGTCAGGTACTCGGTGAAGACCATGTCGGGCAGTTCGGGCTCGGCGAAGCGGAACAGGGAGAACGGCGCGTACGTCCCCGGGTGCGGGCCGTCCTTGAACTCGGCGATCTGGAGCGTGACGCGGTCCCGCTCGGAGTACTCCAGCAGCTTGTCCAGCTGGTCCCGCATCACCTGGCCGTCGACGCTCACCGGCCGCCGCAGCACCGTCTCGTCCATGATCACCCACAGGTGCGGCGGGTTCGGGCGGTCCAGCAGCCGCTGCCGCTCCATGCGCAGCGAGACGTGCCGCTCCACGGCCTGAGGCCCGGAGTTCCCGATGGTGCCGGCCTGCAGAACCGCACGCGCGTACCCCTCGGTCTGCAACAGCCCCGGCACGAAGTGGGGCTCGTAGGACCGGATGATCCGGGCGGCGCCCTCCAGGCTCACGTACAGGCTGAACCACTCCGGCAGCACGTCGTGGAACCGCTGCCACCAGCCCGGCCGGTTCGCCTCCTCGGCGAGCTCGACGAACGCGGTCACCTCGTCCTCGGGCACGCCGTACGCCGTCAGCAGGATCTGCACGTACGGGATCTTGAGCGCGACGTCGGCGGTCTCCATGCGCCGGAGCGTCGCGGGGGCGACGCGCAGCACCCGGGCGGCCTCGTCACGACTGAGGCCCGTCGCCTCGCGCAGCTCCTGGAGCCGCTTGCCCAGCACCACCTGGCCCACGGTGGGTGCGGCCCGCCGTTCACTCACGCCACGCCTCCCCAACGCGCCCAAGCCTGTGATCAGTCTGTCACGTTCCGGCGGCAGTCTCACAGGGGCGCCGACGAGGAGATCGCGGGAAACGGACGCGTCGCCGGGCATTACCCCGGGGGTAATCGACCGGCCGCACACGGCACGGGATCGTGAACGCACCGGGTCCCGGGCCGGCGCACTCCGGCCCGGGACCCGGCACCGGCCGCCGCACCACGACCCGACGGAGGGTGATGCCCCCATGTCCGCGACCAAGCTCGCCACGCTCGCCCGCACCAGTGCGCCGCAGTCTGTGCTGCGCCGCTTCCTCGCCCTGGACGCGGTGGTGACCGGCGCCAACGCGCTCGCCTACCTCGCGTTCTCCGGCCCGCTCGGCCGTTTCCTCGGCGTGGACTCCACGCTGCTGCTCGCCCTGGGCGCGTTCCTCACCGTCTACGCGGCGGGCGTGGGCCTGCTGGCCTCCCGCCGGCAGCCGCCGGTGTTCGGTGTGCGGGCCGTCGTCGAAGCCAACCTCGCCTGGACGGCGGTGAGCCTCGCGGCCCTGGCGCTGTGGCTCACGCCGAGCACGGCGGGTGCCGTGTGGACGGTGCTGCAGGCCCTGGTCGTGGCCGGGTTCGCCGCGCTCCAGCACACGGCGCTGAAGGCCCGTCAGGGGATGAACTCCTGAAGGTACTTGACCGTCGCCGGGTCGGCCGGGAGGAGCGTCTCGATGGCCAGCTCGGCGACGGTCACGTCCATCGGTGTGTTGAACGTGGAGATCGAGGAGATGAACGACAGCGTCCGCCCCTCGTGCTCGATCCGCAGCGGCAGCGCGAAGTGCGGCACCGGTTCCGCGGGCTCCTGAGCCGGATCCGCGGCGGGCACCGGATACGCCGCCACCTCCTCGTACAGCGCCCGCAGCGGCTGCGAGCGGTGCAGCGCGATCTGCCGCTCCATCTGCTCCAGCAGGTGTCCGCGCCAGGCGCGCAGGTTGCGGATGCGCGGCGCCAGGCCCCGCGGATGCAGGGCGAGCCGCATCGCGTTCAGCGGCGGTTCGAGCAGCGACTCGCAGACGCCGTCGACCAGCGTCATGATCCCCCGGTTGGCCGCCACGACGTCGTACAGCGCGTCCACCACCAGCGCCGGATACGGCTCGTAGCCCCCGATCAGCCGTTCGATGCCCTCGCGCAGCGCGCCCAGCGCCGGGTCGTCCAGCGGCGTCTCGGGGTAGCGCGGGGCGTAGCCGGCCGCCAGCAGCAGCGCGTTGCGCTCCCGCACGGGGACGTCCAGGTGCTCGGCCAGCCGCAGCACCATCTCCTCGCTGGGCCGGGAGCGGCCCGTCTCGATGAAGCTGATGTGCCGGGCCGACGAGTCCGCGCGCAGGGCCAGCTCCAGCTGGCTGACCCGGCGCTGTTCCCGCCAGGCCCGCAGCAGCGGGCCCACGCCCTGGCCGGGGGTGGACGGATGAGTGGTCATGCCGGGACCGTAGCCGAGAACCGGTCGCGCCGGACAGGCACACCGCCTGCGACCAGGGCCCTTGACGTCCCGCTGTGGCAGGCTGAGAAGGGAGAAGAGACTCCGGCGTCAGGAAGGGAGCGCTGCCCATGCCCGTCGAACCGCTGTCGCAGAAGGAGGTCGAGGACCGGCTGGCCGAACTGCCGGGCTGGTCGCTCGACGGTGACCGCCTCACCCGCTCCTACCGGCTCGGCTCGCACTTCGCGGCGACGGCGATGGTCGTGCACATCGCCCAGGTCCAGGAGGAGCTCGACCACCACTCCGACCTCACGCTCGGCTACAACACGGTGTCCCTGTCCGTGCACACGCACAGTGCGGGCGGCGCCGTCACCGAGAAGGACGTCGAGCTCGCCCGGAGGGTGGAGGACCTGGCCCCCGGGCACGGGGCACACTGACTGCGTGCTGGACTACGACAAGGAAGCGGAGCGGTACGACGCCTCGCGCGGCGGTGAGCCCAGGGCGGCCGCCGCCGCGGCAGCGGTGCTGAGCCTCGTGCCGCCGGACGCGCGCAGCCTGCTCGACGTCGCCTGCGGCACCGGCATCGTGACCCGCCGGGTCGCGGCCGGGCGCGACGGCATGCGGGTGACCGGCGTGGACCTCGCCCCGGCGATGGCCCGGCAGGCCGCCATCCGGCTGCCCGGCGCCGTGGTGCTCGCCGACAGCCGCCGGCTGCCCTTCCGGGACGGCGAGTTCGACGCCGTGTCCAGCGTGTGGCTGCTGCACCTGGCCGCCGGGTCCGCCGACGTCCGGACCATCGTCGGCGAGTGTGCCCGGGTGCTGCGGCCCGGCGGCGTCTATGTCACCACGGTCGACAAGGCCGCCTCCCACAACGTGGGCAGTGACATCGATGTCGTCCTGTCCTCCCGCCCGCCCAGCCCGGTCCGGGACGCGGCGGCGGACGTCGAGGCCTGCGCCGCCGCGCACGGCCTGGTCCGGGCCGGGCAGGCCCGCTTCCGCGGCCACGGGCAGGGCCGCAGCCCGCGCCGCACGGTCGCCGACCTGCGCCGCGGCTGGTTCGTCACCCTGCCGCCCGGCCACCCGCTCGCCGACGGCTTCGCCACCCGGCTGGCGGAACTCCCCGACCAGGACAGACCCCGCCCCGACCCGCACTTCACGCTCCGCGCGTTCCGGAAGCGGTGACGGGCCTCAGGCCCGGGTGAACTCCATGACCCAGTTGGTCAGCCAGGTTTCCCCGCCGTCCACGGAGAACGCCTGTTCCCAGCGGGCGGTGGCAGGGGAGATCCCCGACCAGACGAACCGCACGCGCACGTCCTTGCCGTCGTAGGTGTCGTCGCCGTGGAACGCGCCCGTCTCGCCCTTCTCGCCCTCGAAGCGGCCGAAGACAGGCGGGAACAGTGTGCCGCTGCGGCTGGACGCCCAGTTCAGCGACCACTCCTCGCGGACCGGGTCGAACAGCCGCAGCGTCAGCCCCTTCGCGCCCAGGTGCGGCATGTCGATCTCGTCGATGTTGGCGGCCCCGTCGAACAGCGGCCGGCACTCGCTCCGTCCCGGGAACTCCTCCCAGCCGCTGCCGGGGTCGAGGAAGTCGGTGCGGCGGCGGTGCAGGACGTTCCAGGTGCCGTGGAAGAAGTCGAAGTCGTGCGGGCTGCTCATGAGCGGTCTCCAGTGGTTCCCTCGGGCAGACGGTCGGCCAGATAGGCGTCGAGGTCGGGGGCGTCCGGGGCGAGCATGTGCCGTACCCAGGCGTCGCGTTCGTGCAGGATCGGCGGCAGCTCCCAGACGCAGCCGATCCACGGCGGGCCGGGCCTGACGAAGTGCGTGGGGTCGCGGTCCGGGCAGCCGAGCACCGGCTGGCCCGCCGCCGCGCCGCCGAAGTGCAGCACGTTGTCCCACACCCAGCTGTACGCGTTCAGATAGGCGCCGTCGTCGCCGCCCCGGTGCAGCACGACGAACGTCGCCGGCGGGGTCCCGTCCGGCTCCGGCAGCAGCTCGGGCAGGACCGCGTACGCCGCCTTCTCCACCTCGGGCGCGAAGCCCTCCGGGTCGGCGGTGACGTGGTAGCGCTTGATCCACCGGCCGGCCACCTCGATCGGCGGCGGCACGGTCAGGAGTTTCTCCGTGAAGGGCATGGCGGGACGCTAGAGCCGCTTCCCTGACATCCTGTGTCAGTGAAGTCCAGCAGACTCGTCTCGATCCTCCTGCTGCTCCAGACCCGCGGCCGGATGACCGCCGCGCAGCTCGCCGAGGAGCTGGAGGTCTCGGTCCGTACCGTCTACCGGGACGTCGAGGCCCTCGGTGCCGCCGGGGTCCCGCTGTACGGCGACGCGGGCCACGCCGGCGGCTACCGCCTGCTCGACGGCTACCGCACCCGTCTGACGGGTCTCACCGCCGACGAGGCCGAGGCCCTCTTCCTCGCGGGCGCCCCCGGCCCCGCCGCGCAGCTCGGTCTGGGCTCCGTGCTCGCCGCCGCCCAGCTCAAGGTGCGCGCCGCCCTGCCGGCGGAGCTGCGTGCGCACGCCGACCGGATCAGCGGCCGCTTCCACCTGGACGCCCCCGGCTGGTACGCGAACGCCGACGACGCCCCTCACCTCCCGGCCGTCGCGGACGCCGTCTGGAGCAGCCGCGTGCTGCACGTCCTGTACCGCCGCTGGCGCGAGCCCACCGACGTGGAGCGCCGCCTGGAGCCCTACGGGCTGGTGCTGAAGGCGGGCCGCTGGTACGTCGTCGCCGGGCCCGGACCGCGGACCTACCGGGTCGACCAGATCCTCGAAATCACCACCCGCGACGAGGAGTTCACCCGACCCGACGGCTTCGACCTGGCCGCGTACTGGACGGCGTACCAGCGAGGCTTCCACGACCGGCTGCACCACGGGGAGGCGGTGGTGCGACTGGCCCCGGGGACGACGCTCACGGGCCCGGCGGGGGAGGCCCTACGGCGCGGCGGACGTACGGACGACGACGGCTGGACCCGCGCCACGGTCCCCATCGAGTCCGTCGACCACGCCCACGCCGAGTTCCTGCGCCTCGGCACGGGCATCGAGGTGCTGGCCCCGGAGGAACTGCGGTCGAGGATCGCCCGGACCGTGGCCGAACTGGCGGAGCGGTACGGCAACTCCCGCCCGCCCGGCGGCGACTGAGAGGCGGAACCCGCCCGTCCCTCCAGGAGGTCCGTCCCGTGAAGCACCCCCACAGGCACCGCAGACGCCGCCTGCTCCTGCCCGTCGCCGCCGTCACGGCCGCGCTCACCGGCGCCGGCCTGACCACGTTCGCCACCGGCGACACTGCCGAGGCGGCAACCGCCCGGCAGGTCGAGAAGCTGGACCGGGGCGTGGTCAGCGTCCACACCGGCAGCGGCAACCTGGTCAGCTGGCGCTGGCTGGGCACCGACCCGAACGACGTGTCGTTCAACGTGTACCGGGCCGGTACCAAGGTCAACTCGACCCCGATCACCGGCTCGACGAACTACTTCCACTCCGGCGCCCCCTCGCAAGCCGACTACACCGTCCGCGCGATCGTGAACGGCGTGGAGCAGGGCGACTCGGTGCACGCGATCCAGTTCCGCACCGGCTACAAGGACGTCCCGATCTCCCCGCCCGCTGGTGGCACCGCCCCGGGCAACTCGGCGTACACCTACGAGGCCAACGACGCCTCCCTCGGCGATCTGGACGGGGACGGTGCCCTGGACATCGTCCTGAAGTGGCAGCCGACCAACGCCAAGGACAACTCCCAGTCCGGCTACACGGGCAACACGATCGTCGACGGCATCAAGCTGGACGGTACCCGGCTGTGGCGTATCGACCTGGGCCGCAACATCCGCTCCGGGGCGCACTACACGCAGTTCCAGGTGTACGACTACGACGGTGACGGCAAGGCCGAGGTCGCCATGAAGACCGCCGACGGCACCAGGGACGGCACCGGCGCGGTGATCGGCAACGCGTCGGCCGACCACCGCAACTCCAGCGGCTATGTGCTGTCCGGTCCGGAGTTCTTGACGATGTTCAACGGCCAGACGGGCAAGGCGATGCAGAGCGTCGACTACGTCCCGGCCCGCGGCACCGTCTCCTCCTGGGGCGACAACTACGGCAACCGCGTCGACCGCTTCCTCGCGGGCACGGCCTACCTGGACGGCTCCCGCCCGTCGCTGATCATGGCGCGCGGCTACTACACCCGCACGGTCATCGCGGCCTGGGACTGGCGTGGCGGCCAGTTCACGCGTCGCTGGACCTTCGACACCAGCTCCTCGACCAACAGCGGCAAGGGCTACGACGGCCAGGGCAACCACAGTCTGTCCGTCGCGGACGTCGACGCCGACGGCAAGGACGAGATCGTCTACGGCGCCATGACCGTCGACGACAACGGCAACGGGCTGTGGACGACCAAGCTGGGTCACGGCGACGCGGCCCATCTGGGGGACCTGAACCCCTCCCGCGCGGGCCTGGAGTATTTCAAGGTCTCCGAGAACTCCAGCTCACCGGGCTCCTGGATGGCCGACGCCCGCACCGGCCAGGTGCTGTGGCAGACGGCCTCCGGCTCGGACAACGGCCGGGGCGTCGCCGCCGACATCTACGCCGGCAGCCCGGGCGCCGAGGCCTGGTCGGCATCCGACACCACCCTGCGCTCGGCCACCGGCGCCGCGCTCGGCCGGGAACCGTCCAGCATGAACTTCCTGTCCTGGTGGGACGGCGACCCCGTCCGCGAACTCCTCGACGGCACCCGCATCGACAAGTACGGCACCTCGGGCGACACCCGCCTGCTGACCGGATCCGGCGTCTCCTCCAACAACGGCACCAAGTCCACGCCCGTCCTGTCCGGCGACATCCTGGGCGACTGGCGCGAGGAGGTCGTCTGGCGCACCAGCGACAACACCGCGCTGCGCATCTACTCGACCCCGCACGAGACCAGCACGAAGATCACGACCCTGCTCCACGACACGCAGTACCGCACGGCCCTGGCCTGGCAGAACACGGCCTACAACCAGCCCCCGCACCCGAGCTTCTTCATCGGCAACGCCATGCCGACGGCTCCCAGGCCGACGGTCTACACCCCCTGAGAAAGCCGAGAGGGCGTATGCCGTCTCCGGCATACGCCCTCACAAGCACGGTCAGGCCACCGTGCAGCTCTGGTCACCCAGCTTGAACTCCGTCGGTTTCGTGTTCGTCCCCGACGAGTCGGCCGTGAAGCCGAAGCTCACGGACGAGCCCGCCGCCACGCCGGCGTTCCAGCCGACGTTCTTCGCCGTCACCGCCGTACCCGACTGCTTGGCCTCGGCGTTCCACGCCTGGGTCAGCTTCTGGCCGTCGGCGAAGGACCAGCCGAGCGACCAGCCGTTCCAGGCGCCGGCACCGGTGTTGGTGAGCTGCACATCCGCCTGGAAGCCGCCCGACCACTGGCTCGTCACCTTGTACGTCACCTTGCAGGCACCGGTCGGCCCGGGCCCGGGGCCGGGCCCGGGACCCGTGGTGCCGCCGTCGGAGCTGTCGCCGTAGATGACGCCACGGCCGTTCGTCGACACGTACACCCGGCCGTACACCCTCGGATCACCGGTGATCGCTCCACCCGTCCAGCCCCACTGGTGGGCGTCGTCGTTGATGCGGGTCCAGCTCGCCCCCTTGTCCGTGGAGCGGAAGATGCCGCGCACCCCGCCGATCTTCGCGCTGGTGTAGAGCGTCTGGTACGAGGCGCCGGGGGCCGCCTTGCCGAAGCCGATGGTGTCGGCCTGCTCGACGTTCGACAGCTTCGTGAAGCTCGTGCCGCCGTCCGTCGAGTGCCACAGGCCGTACGCCCCGTCGCTCGCGCCGCCCGCCAGCCAGACGTCGCCCTTCCCGCCGGGCAGCGCCTTGAAGCGGACGCTGTCACCACCGGGCAGCCCCGTCGCCGGTGACTCCTTGAACGTGGCCCCGCCGTCCGTACTGACGTAGAACTTCCCGGACTTGAAGCCGTAGAAGGTCTTCGGGTCGACGCGGTCCGACTCGACGATCGCCCCGGAGGGGATCCCGCCGGACGCCTGCCACGACGTGCCGAAGCCCGTCGCGTAGTGCACGCCGGCACCCTGCGGGCTCCACACGAACCGGCTGCCGTCGGCCGCCGCCGCGACCGTGCCGCCGCCGCTCACACCCGAGGGGTCGGTCCCCGCGAACCAGTTGGCGCCGTTGTCCGTCGAGAACGAGATGTGCGGACCCGAGTCGAGGTTGCCGACCCGGACGACCGTGCCCGGGTTCGACTCGGCGAAGTCCAGGCTCGTGGTCGTCGTGAAGTTCGGCTGGGTGAACATCATCGACGGCACCTTGGCCAGGTCCGTGTGCCGGAAGCCGCCGACATCACCGAGCGCGCTGAGCAGCGGGGCCCCGGACGGTGGAGAGGCGAGGTCGTTGACCGCCGTCTCCTCCAGCCCCTGCACCATCGGTTTGACGGCGAACTTCCCGCCGCTGTCCCAGTTCGTGAGATTCTCGGTGCCGTAGATCGTCGCGCCCGTCCCGTACATCATGCGGTTGGAGTTGAACGGGTCGATCTCCAGGGCCTCCGTCATCCACCCGAGCTTCGGGGTCTGCTCCGGCGGCTGCGGGTTCGCGCCCCAGGTCAGCCACGGCGAGGACGACACGTCCATCGTGTAGCGGTTCTCGCGGTTGGGGTACGACGTGTAGTCCCACGCCTTGGTCCAGGTGGCGCCGCTGTCCGTGGAGCGGAAGATCTGCGTGTCCGGCCACCAGGCGCTGTACGCGGTCGCCATCACTGTGCCCGGCTTCTGGCGGTCCACCGTCAGACCGCTGAAGCCGTAGAACGTGTCGGCCTCCGCCACCGGGCTGATGTCCTTCCAGGTCCCGGTCCCGGTCGCGTACCGCCACAGCCGGCCCTTGCCGCCGTCGTACGGGCCGCCCTTGTCGCTGTAGGCGAGGTACAGATAGCCGTTCTTCGCGTCCAGGACGCCCTTGTGGGCGAGATGACCGGTGGGCTGCCCGGCCAGCCGCTGCCAGGTCGCGCCCGCGTCCGTCGAGCGGTACACCGCGTTGTCCTTGTCGGCGACCCCCACGTAGATCGTCTTGGTGGCGCTGCCCGAGGTGCCCGTGGACTCGTCGAAGGTGACCCAGACGATGCCCTGGTTGTCGGAGGCGTAGCCGCTCGTGTCGCTCGGGTCCTGCGCGTAGTTGCCGACGTTGGGGAAGTTCGCCACCTGCGACCAGGTCACACCCGAGTCCGTCGACCGCCACAGCCCCTTGCCGCTGGGCGCGCCCAGATACAGCACGCTGTTGCGGTTCGGGTCGACGGCCAGCCGCTCGCCCATGCCCCGCCCCGGCATGTTGCCGCCCAGCTTGAACGGCAGATGCGCCTTCTGCCAGCTCGCCCCCCGGTTGGAGGAGCGCATGACCGCACCGTTCTTCGGATCCCAGCTGTTGGTGTACGTCCCGACCGCCGCGTACACCTTGTCCGGATCGACGGAGTCGGAGGCGATGCTGACGACCCCCGTGTGCCCCCAGTCGTCCCAGCCGACCGAGTCCAGCAGCGGCGTCCAGGTCTTCGACGCCTCCTGCCACCGATAGGCACCGCCGATGTCGGTCCGGGCGTAGGCGAGGTTCTTCTCGCTCCGGTTGAAGACGATCCCGGGGACAAATCCGCCCCCGTCGATCCGGGCGTTCTTCCAGGAGTAGGTATCGGCAGCGATCTTCACCGACGGCGGATCAGCGGCCAGGGCGCCGGGCGCACCCGACAACAACCCGGCCGCCAGCGCGAGCACGGCCGTGAGAATACGGGTTCTTCGCACGGTGGGGTTCCTTCCGTGAGGGGGAACGTGCGAGAGCCGGGCGGCCCCAGTGCGGGTGGAGCCGCCCGGCCGTGGCCCCGCGTCAGGTGCAGGGCCACGTACGCAGAGCTTCGGACGCTGTTCGGGGGCGCGGGGCTGCCTCGATATGCGGCTCCGCCGCGTGTGCGCGACCAGCCACACACGGCCCGCAGACAACAACCGCCCAACCCGTGGAGCGCCCGGCGGGGACTATTCGAGAAGCTCCGCGTACGAGCCCATGGCCAGGGCGATGTCCGCCTGAGCCCAGAACCGGTGATACGTGAACGACGGCACCGCACCGCCCGCGAGATAACTCTCGATCTTCGACCAGGCCGGGTCGTCCTCGTAGAAGGACCGGATCGAGTCGAACGTCGACGACGAGTTGATCGCGTCACCGTTCGGCATCGTGCCCGTCCAGCCACTCGGAATGGACACCGAGTCGTCGAACCGGTTGTAGTCCGCCCGGTTCTCGGGAACGGCGACCCCGAGATCGTCCTGGTTGTTCGCCCACATACCGTCCAGCAGCTTCTTCGCCGCCGCCGCGGCCTCCGTGTCACCGGAGCGGTCGGCGTAGTACGTCAGGGTCTTGGCGTACGAGGCCGCCACACCGACGTCGTTGGTGTAGTCGGCGACCGTGACGTGCAGCCCGCTGTTGGAGCCGGGGCTGGAGGCGTTCCAGGTGTCGGGCTGGCCCGACCACTGGAGCGTCGACGGGATACGGAACGTGCCGTCCGGGTTGAACGTGGTCTTGGACAGCGCCCAGTCGACCCACTTGTCGAGGACCGTCTTGGCCTGCGCGTTCCCCGTCTGCTGGTACAGCTCGGCGACCCGCTCCATGGACCACGCCTGGAAGCCGAACCACTGGTTGGACGGCGGGTCGTGGTACACCGGCTTCTCGTCGTAGTACATGCCGTAGAACGTCGACTTCCCGGCGGGCGGGGTCGCGTACCGGCCCGCCCAGCTGTTGGTCGCGCCGCCGGCGATGGCGCCCTCGTCCGACTGCAGCCAGCGGTAGAACTCCAGCTGCCGGTCCATGGACTTGGCCCAGTCCGCCGCGCCCGTCGCAGACTTGGGCTTCAGCGGGGCGTAGTTGCTCAGCGCGTAAGCGGCGAGCGGGTTCTGGTAGCCGCCGTGGGCGTGGCTGGAGCCGATGCGCCAGGCCCAGCCTGCCGAGGTGTCGGTGGCACCGCCCCAGGCGTAGTACCAGGACATCAGGTACATCGAGGCGTCCTTGCCGGTGCCGGCCGCACAGGTCGACGGACCGACGCAGTTGCCGATCTTCTTGAAGTACTTGTCGAACATGGAGTAGCGCAGGTAGTCGCCCATCTTGGCGGCCTTGCCGACGGTCGCGGACACGGCACTGCCCTTGCCCTGCTCCTTCGCCCAGACGTCCGCCCAGTACGCGGCCTGTACGGCCCGCGCGTCGGCGTCCGGCGCGTTGGTGAACTTCCACTGCTTGGCGTAGGAGGCGTCACCGGTGAACAGGTCCAGATAGCCGTTCTTGCCGCCGTACTTGAAGGCGTCACAGGTCGGCTGCGGCACCGTCTCCCACACCGACTCCTGCGCGCCGCGCTGGAAGGTGTTGATGTACGACGGGCCGGTGTCCGACGGTCCCGCCTCGCACTTGCCGGGCGAGTTGCCGTAGCCGTAGACGTTGTCGACGTCCTGCAGCCAGTGCATGCCGTAGACGTCGTCCGTGCCGTACGCGCTCTTCAGCTCGGCCGCGATCGGGTCCCGGCCGACCGAGACGCCGGTGTCGAGCTTGGCCGGGTACTCGCCCGGGGTGTCCAGCTCGGGCGCGTAGGTCGCCGGCTTCGAGGCGTTGTAGAAGGAGTTGGTCGGCTGGTCGGCGTGCGTGGGGATCATGTATTTCTCCATGAGCTCCCACGCCCCGTTGAACTTGGACCAGTCGCCCGTCACCTTGCCGTACATGGCCTGGAGCCACAGGAGGTAGCTGTACGCCTCCGAGGTGGTCTCGTGACCGTGGTCCGGCGCCTCGACGATCAGCGTCTCGACCGAGTGGTACGGGATGCCCTCGGGGGAGAAGTAGCCGTTCGCCGGGTTGGTGATCTTCCCGTAGAGCTCCAGGAAGCGGGCGTCGTACGCCTTGGTCGCCGCCAGCTGGGTGACGGTGACCGAGGCCTTGGCGTGGCCCGCGGCCGTCGACTCGAACACGGCGGAACCGGTACCGGAGTCGGCGGCCGTGACGGTCACCTTCTGCGCGGTGTTCCAGTTCTGCGGGGTGAAGGTGAGCGAGGCGCCGCCCGTGACCGACAGGCCCGAGTTGCCGCTCGCACGGGCCGACGTCACCGTCACGTTGGACGCCGGCTGCTTGGACAGCTTCACCTCGTACGTGCCCGACTTGCCGGACTGCACGCCCAGTTGGAGCGGCGAGGCGACGACGGTGGGGCCGGAGGCGACCGTGATGCCGACCGGGGTGGAGTCGGCGGAGGCGCCCATGCTGTCGTAGGCCTTCGCCACCAGGGAATGACTGCCCACGGTCAAATCCGAGACGGACAGCGCGTAGGGCGCGCTGGTGTCCGTGCCCAGCAGCTTGGTGTCGTCGTAGAACTCCACCTTGCTGATCGTGGCGTTGTCCGCGGCGGCCGCGGTGGCGGCCAGCGGGACCGCCTGGCCCTGGGTGTAGACCGCGCCGGCGGCCGGGCTGGTCAGCACGGCGATCGGCGGCTGGTGCGCGCCCGTGCAGGGGGTGCCGTTGACCGTGAAGGACGTGGGCGCGGTGTTGGTGCCGCTGTAGGAGAACTGGGCGCCGGTGGAGACGGCGGCGCCCGCGGCGACCCGCGCGTTGTGGGCGGCGTTCTTGACGGTGATGTTCTGGCCGGACTGCGACCAGGTGCCGTTCCAGCCGTTGCCCAGCTTCTGGTTGCCGGAGTAGGCGTAGGTCAGCGTCCAGCCGTCGATGGCGTCCGTGCCGCGGTTGGTGAGGGTCAGGTCCGCGGTGAAGCCGGAGCCCCAGTCGTTCGTCTTGTAATCGACACTGCACTGAAGTGCGGCCGCCTGCGCAGTGGTCGACCCTGAGGAGAGCATCGTCAACGGAAGCGCGAGAGCTGCGAGCGCGGCGGTCCACAGACGCCGCACGGCTCTCCGCCTCCGGGGTGGGGGATGCATGGTGCTGGTTCCTCCTTGCGGCTCGGAGAAGTCAAGGCTTGAACCAGTGGGAGCGCTCCCATAGTGAGGACGGGTGTGGTACCGGTCAAGGTCCTTGAAGAGTCGAAAAGATTCGACACCCCGTGTTGAGCGAAAGTCAGTGACTCCCCTGTTCTTTGCTGACACTTGGCGCTACCTTCCTTGACACCAGTGGGAGCGATTCCATCAGTCGACGCGTCCGTCACGACGGGCCCGGCCTGCAAGGAGTCGCTCAAGCGACACCCCTCGCGTTCAGTACTTTGAGCCGCCGCCTTCGCGGTCGTCCCCGGCTGCGCGAGTGCCGGCGCCGGGTTCCTCATGTCCTTGTCGGAGCGCCCTGAACGGCTGACACCCCCACCACCGAAAGGGAAACCCGCACTCATGAGCCGTACGAGAACAGCGTTACTGGCCGCCATGGCCCTGGTGGCCGGAGCCACCGGCACGGCGTTCGCCGTCGACCCGGGCGGCACCGGCACCGCCGCCGTCCCCTGCACCGTCGACTACAAGGTGCAGAACCAGTGGAGCACCGGCTTCACCGCCGCCGTGACCGTCACCAACAACAGCGCCGCGAAGTCCTCCTGGTCGCTGAAGTGGTCGTACGCCGGCAACCAGAAGGTCACCAGCGGCTGGAACGCCAAGATCAGCCAGAGCGGTGCCGAGGTCACCGCGGCCAACGAGAGCTACAACGCTCAGCTCGCGACGGGCGGTTCGGTCAGCTTCGGCTTCCAGGGTTCCTACAGCGGCAGCAACGCCATACCGGCCACCTTCACCCTCGACGGCGTGACCTGCAACGTCGACGGCGGCGGCCCCGGCGGCCCGACGGATCCCCCGGACCCGGGCGGCCCCGCCAACCGGGTGGACAACCCCTACGCCGGCGCCAAGGTGTACGTGAACCCGGAGTGGTCCGCGAACGCCGCCGCCGAGCCGGGCGGCAGCCGGGTCTCCAACCAGCCGACCGGTGTGTGGCTGGACCGGATCGCCGCGATCAACGGTGCCGGCGGCAAGATGGGCCT
The DNA here is from genome assembly GCF_030816955.1 of Streptomyces africanus. Lineage (NCBI taxonomy): Bacteria > Bacillati > Actinomycetota > Actinomycetes > Kitasatosporales > Streptomycetaceae > Streptomyces > Streptomyces africanus. The sequence goes on from NZ_JAUSYP010000001.1 coordinate 7,435,700, forward strand.
GCGCGCCCACCTCGACGAGGCGCTGCGCCAGAAGGGTTCCGGCGAGCTCGTCGTCCAGCTCGTCATCTACAACCTGCCCGGCCGTGACTGTGCCGCCCTCGCCTCCAACGGCGAGCTCGGCCCGACGGAGATCGACCGGTACAAGACGGAGTACATCGACCCGATCAAGGCGATCCTCGCCGACTCGAAGTACTCCTCGCTGCGGATCGTCACCACCGTCGAGATCGACTCGCTGCCGAACCTCGTCACCAACACCGGCAGCCGCCCCACGGCCACTCCGCAGTGTGACGTGATGAAGGCCAACGGCAACTACATCAAGGGCGTCGGCTACGCGCTGAACAAGCTCGGCGACGTGCCGAACGTCTACAACTACGTCGACGCCGGCCACCACGGCTGGATCGGCTGGGACGACAACTTCGGTCCCTCCGCGACCCTGTTCAAGGAGGCGGCGACCGCCGAGGGCGCCACCGTCAACGACGTCCACGGCTTCATCACCAACACGGCGAACTACAGCGCCCTGAAGGAGGATCACTTCTCCATCAGCGACAACGTGGCCGGCAAGTCCGTCCGCGAGTCGAAGTGGGTCGACTGGAACCGCTACGTCGACGAGCTGTCCTTCGCCCAGGCCTTCCGCACCCAGCTGGTCTCGGTCGGCTTCAACTCCGGCATCGGCATGCTGATCGACACCTCCCGCAACGGCTGGGGCGGCACCGCCCGGCCCACCGGCCCCGGCGCCCAGACCTCCGTCGACGCCTACGTCGACGGCGGCCGCTACGACCGCCGGATCAACCCCGGCAACTGGTGCAACCAGTCCGGAGCCGGCCTCGGTGAGCGCCCGAAGGCCAGCCCGGCCGCCGGGATCGACGCCTACGTGTGGATGAAGCCGCCGGGCGAGTCCGACGGGGCGAGCAAGGAGATCCCGAACAACGAGGGCAAGGGCTTCGACCAGATGTGCGACCCGGCGTACAAGGGCAACCCGCGCAACGGCAACAACCCGTCCGGTGCGCTGCCGGACGCCCCGCTGTCCGGGCAGTGGTTCTCCGCCCAGTTCCGGCAGCTGATGCAGAACGCGTACCCGCCGCTGTCCTGACGCGCTGACCCCGTCCCCACGGATCCGCCGGGGCTCCGGTCCCGGCGGATCATTTTTGCGGGAGCGGCAAGAGCGGTGGCCTTCCCCCGGTGCGTCGGCGCAGGCTGACGGCATCCGAGGGAGAGGCTGACCACCATGGCGCACGACCACGACCACGACCACGAGTCCGGGCACGGCCACGGACATCACCACGGCCAGGCGGACGTCGACTGGGCCGAGATGGGCCCGATGCTGGAGTCCTCGGCGGAGCTGTTCGCGTCCCTGTACGAGCGGGCCATGGCCTGGCTGGCGCAGGAGGTGACCGAGCCGGGCCTGATCGTCGACGCGGGCAGCGGGCCGGGCGTCGTGTCGTGTCTGTTCGCCGAGACGTTCCCGGGCGCGCGGATCGTCGCGGTGGACGGCTCCGAGCCGCTGCTGGAGCGGGCGCGGGCACGGGCCGAGCGGCTGGGGGTCGCCGACCGCTTCGGCACGATCGCCGGTGAACTCCCGGATGTGCTCGACCAGTTGGACTACCCCGCCGACCTGCTCTGGGCGAGCCGCAGCCTGCACCACCTGGGTGACCAGCGGGCCGCGCTCACCGCCTTCGCCGCCCGGCTGGCGCCCGGGGGCACGCTCGCGCTCATGGAGGGCGGACTGCCTCCGCGGTTCCTGCCGCGCGACATCGGCATCGGCCGCCCCGGGCTCCAGGCGCGGATCGACGCGGTGGAGGCGGAGTGGTTCACGCGGATGCGCGCGGAGCTGCCGGGTCATGTCGCGGAGACGGAGGACTGGCCGGGGCTGCTGGCCGCCGCGGGGCTGAAGCACACCAGGACGCACACGTTCCTGCTCGATCTGCCCGCGCCTGCCTCGGAGCGGGCCCGTGCCTATGTCGTGGCGTCCCTGTCGCACAAGCGGGAGCGGATGACGGACTGGCTCGACGCGGGAGATCTCGCGACGCTTGACCGGCTGCTCGATCCTGACGACGAGGCGAGTCTGCACCGTCGCCAGGACGTGTTCGTCCTGGAAGCCCATACTGTGCACACAGCGGTACGGGCTGGTTAGGGCCTGGTCTGACCCGGGGTGCCCGGCGTTGGTGCTGGGGGCGGGCGGGTGCGCAGCCCGGCGGTGCGGGGTGCCGCTGCGCCCACCCGTGCCGCCCCTGGGGGTACCTCCCAGGCCCTTAAGGCACTGGGGGAGGCACGACTGCCCGCAGCTGGGTGAGCTGCGGGCAGTCGGACAGATCAGGCGCCGTCGAACGTTGCCGGGTTCGGGCCCAGGCGGCGGTCCTCGTTGAGGGCGCTGATGGCCGCCAGGTCCTCCGTGTCCAGGCTGAAGTCGAAGACCTCGATGTTCTCCTTGATCCGCGCCGGCGTCACGGACTTGGGGATGACCACGTTGCCCAGCTGGATGTGCCAGCGCAGGACGACCTGGGCCGGAGTCCGGTTGTGCTTCCGGGCGATGGCCACGATCGCCGGGACCTCCAGCAGGCCCTTGCCCTGGCCGAGCGGCGACCAGGCCTCCGTGGCGATGCCCTGCTCCGCGTGGTACTCGCGGGCGGCGCTCTGCTGGAGGTGCGGGTGCAGCTCGATCTGGTTCACGGCCGGGATGACCGACGTCTCGCCGATCAGCCGCTCCAGGTGCTCGGGAAGGAAGTTGGAGACACCGATGGCCCGGATCCGGCCGTCGGCGTGCAGCTTCTCGAACGCCTTGTACGTGTCGACGTAGGTATCCCGGGCCGGCAGCGGCCAGTGGATCAGGTACAGGTCGACGAAGTCCAGGCCGAGCTTCTCCAGCGACGTGTCGAAGGCGCGCAGCGTGGAGTCGTACCCCTGGTCGGCGTTCCAGAGCTTCGTGGTGACGAACAGCTCCTCGCGGGGGAGACCGGACGCGGCGATGGCCTTGCCGGTGCCCTCCTCGTTGCCGTAGATCGCCGCTGTGTCGATGCTGCGGTACCCGGCCTCCAGCGCCGTCGCGACGGCCGACTCGGCCTCGTCGTCCGGCACCTGCCAGACGCCGAAGCCCAGCTGGGGCATCTCGACGCCGTTGTTCAGGATGATCGGGGGGACCTTGCTCACGAGCTCTCGATCCTTCGGTTTGTGGTCAGGTGTACCTCCCATCGTCAACGATCACGAGCCGTGATGCATTCCTGACGGGAGAATTCCGGCGTGGGACTGACCTGTTGCCTGGACATTCACGCCCGGTACAGCGCCTCGACCTCGTTCTCGTACGCCTTCTCGATCGCCTTCCGCTTCAGCTTCAGGGACGGGGTCAGCAGCCCGTGCTCCTCGGTGAACGGCTGGGCCAGGATGCGGAAGGTGCGGATCGACTCGGCCTGCGAGACCAGGGTGTTGGCCGCGACCACCGCGCGCCGCACCTCCGTCTCCAGGTCCGCGTCGCGCACCAGCTCCGCCGCGGACATCCGCGGCTTGCCCCGCATCGTCAGCCAGTGCTCCACGGCCTCCTGGTCGAGGGTCACGAGGGCGGCGATGTACGGGCGGTCGTTGCCGACGAGGATGCACTGGTTGACCAGGGGATGGTCACGGACGCGTTCCTCCAGCACGTGGGGCGAAACACTCTTGCCGCCCGATGTGACCAGGATCTCCTTCTTGCGGCCGGTGATGGTGAGGTAGCCGTCCTCGTCGAGCGCGCCGAGGTCGCCGGTGGCCAGCCAGCCGTCGTGCAGGGTCTCGTCGGTCGCCTTGGGGTTGTTGAGGTACCCCTGGAAGACGTTCTGGCCGTGCAGCCAGATCTCGCCGTCGTCCGCGATGTGCACGGTCATGCCGGGGATGGGCTGCCCGACCGTGCCGAACCGGGTGCGGCCGGGCGGGTTGGCCGTCGCGGCGGCCGTGGACTCGGTCAGGCCGTAGCCCTCGTAGATGTGCACGCCCGCCCCGGCGAAGAACAGGCCGAGCCGCCGGTCCATCGCCGAGCCGCCCGACATGGCGTGCTTGATCCGGCCGCCCATCGCGGCGCGGATCTTGGCGTAGACGAGCTTGTCGAACAGCTGGTGCTGCATGCGCAGGCCCGCGGAGGGGCCGGGGCCGCTTCCCCAGGCCTTCGCCTCCATCGCGTCCGCGTACTTGATGGCGATGTCGACGGCCTTCTCGAACGGGCCGGAGCGCCCCTCCTTCTCGGCCTTGCGGCGGGCCGCGTTGAACACCTTCTCGAAGATGTACGGCACGGCCAGGAAGAACGTCGGCTTGAACGCGGCCAGGTCCGGCAGCAGGGCCGCCGCGTTCAGCTGCGGCTGATGGCCGAACTTCACCTTGCCGCGGATCCCCGCGACCTGGACCATCCGCCCGAAGACGTGCGCGAGCGGCAGGAACAGCAGGGTGGCGGCCTCGTCGCCCCGCTTGGAGTGGAACACCGGCTCCCAGCGCTCGATGACGGTGTCCGCCTCGTACATGAAGTTGCCGTGCGTGATGACACAGCCCTTGGGGCGGCCGGTGGTGCCCGACGTGTAGATGATCGTGGCGACCGAGTCGGGGGTGACGGCCTGCCGGTGGCGGTGCACCACCTCGTCGTCGAGGTGCGCGCCGGCGTCGTACAGCTCGTGCACGGCGCCCGAGTCGAGCTGCCACAGGCGGCGCAGCTGCGGCAGCCGGTCGATGACGGTGGCGATCGTCATGGCGTGGTCCTCGTGCTCCACGACCGCGGCCGTCACCTCGGCGTCGTACAGCATCCAGAAGCACTGCTCGGCCGAGGACGTCGGGTAGACGGGCACGACCTGGGCGCCGATCGTCCACAGCGCGTAGTCGAACAGCGTCCACTCGTAGCGCGTACGGGAGATGATCGCGACCCGGTCGCCGAACCGGATGCCGCTCGCCAGCAGGCCCTTGGCCAGGGCGAGCACCTCGTCGCGGAACTCGGCGCTGGTGACGTCGCGCCACTGCCCGGACTCGTCCTTGCGGCCCAGCGCGATGCGCAGCGGGTCCTCCTGGGCATGCTGGAAGACCACGTCGGCCAGACCGCCCACCGGAGGTGCCAACGCCAACGGAGGGTTGGTGAACTCGCGCAAACCCCGCTCCCCGCTCCTCAGCGCTTCGGTTGAGTGACGCTCCGCACAGCGCCGTGAAAGCTACCCCAACCGGGCAGAAGGCGGGAGGGGCGGCGAAGGCGAGCAGCGCTCTTGTCCGCGCTGGCCAGGGGGGAAAATGCGCTCACATGGGGAAGGGTCGGACAGAGTCCTGACGGTTGAGTAAGTTTCGGAGCCGTAATCTCCACCGAATCTGTACGACCCGGTCACGGCCCGACGCTGCTGGTGCGCGGTGTCCGGCCGCCTCTCCTGTCAGCGCCCCTGAGGCGGATTTCGTCACTCCGGTTCAGTCGGTCGCCGCCCGCCAGGATCGCCGCGGCCAGGGCGTCCGCCGCTCCCTGGGCCGAGGGGCGCCGCCGGCCGTGGACCACGACGAAGTCGACCTGCCCCAGCTCCGGCAGCCCCGCCCGGTCCGGGACCCGGACCAGGCCCGGCGGGATGAGGCCGCGGGAGTGCGCCATCACGCCGAGCCCCGCCCGGGCCGCCGCGACGAGGCCGTTGAGAGAGCCGCTCGTGCACACCACACGCCACTCGCGGCCCTGCCGCTCCAGCGCCTCCAGGGCGAGCGCTCGGGTGATGCCCGGCGGCGGATAGACGATCAGCGGCACGGGACGGTCCGGGTCGAGCCGGAGGCGCTCCGCGCCGATCCACACCAGCCTGTCGTGCCGGACCAGCTCGCCGCGCGGGTCCTCGGGCCGCCGCTTGGCCAGGACGAGGTCCAGCTTCCCGGCGGCGAGCTGCTCGTGCAGCGTGCCCGACAGCTCGACCGTCAGCTCCAGGTCGACCTCCGGGTGGTCGTGCCGGAAGCCCTCCAGGATCTCCGGCAGCCGGGTCAGCACGAAGTCCTCCGACGCGCCGAAGCGCAGCCGGCCGCGCAGCCGGGTGCCCGTGAAGAACGCCGTCGCCTGCTCGTGCACCTCCAGGATCCGGCGCGCGAACCCGAGCATGGCCTCGCCGTCCTCCGTGAGCTCCACCGAGTGCGTGTCCCGAGTGAACAGCGTCCGCCCGGTGGCGTCCTCCAGTCGCCGCACGTGCTGGCTGACGGTGGACTGCCGCAGCCCGAGCCGGCGGGCGGCCTGGGTGAAGCTCAGCGTCTGCGCCACCGACAGGAAGGTGCGCAGATGGGCGGGGTCGTACATGCCCGCCAGGCTATCGCGGAACGTGATGACAGTGAGAGTGGTATGCGGGATTCCCGATCGCCGGGCCGAGGAGCAGGATGGAAGGGGGCCGTATCGGCCCCGCACCACGTAAGTACCGCCCGTAAGAACCGAGCAAGTGGAGCACCGTGAAAAGCCTGCGCCGGCCGCGCCGGATGCCGATCGACCCGTACATCCTTCTCCTCCTGGCGACGGTGGGTGTCGCCGCGCTGTTCCCGGCCCGCGGGTCGGCCGCCGATGTCGCGTCCGGTGCCTCCACGGCGGCGATCGCCCTGCTGTTCTTCCTCTACGGCGCCCGGCTGTCCACCCGTGAGGCCCTGGACGGGCTGCGCCACTGGCGGCTCCACGTCACGGTCCTGGCCTGCACGTTCGTCGCCTTCCCGCTGCTCGGCCTGGCGGCCCGCGGCCTGGTGCCGGTGATCCTGACGCACCCGCTGTACCAGGGCCTGCTCTTCCTCACGCTCGTCCCGTCGACCGTGCAGTCCTCGATCGCCTTCACCTCGATGGCCCGCGGCAACGTGCCCGCCGCGATCTGCGCGGGCTCCTTCTCCTCCCTCGTCGGCATCGTCGCCACGCCGCTGCTCGCGGCCTCGCTGCTCGGCGGCAGCGGCGGCGGGTTCTCCGCCGACTCGCTGCTGAAGATCGTGCTGCAACTGCTCGTGCCGTTCCTCGCCGGACAGCTGCTGCGCCGCTGGATCGGCGGTTTCGTCACCCGCCACAAGAAGGTCCTCGGCCTCGTGGACCGCGGCTCGATCCTGCTCGTCGTCTACACCGCGTTCAGCCAGGGCATGGTCCAGGGCATCTGGCACCAGGTCAGCCCCCTCCGGCTGGCCGGGCTGCTCGTCGTCGAGGCCGTGATCCTCGCCGTGATGCTGCTGCTGACCTGGTACGGCGGCAAGGCGCTGGGCTTTGCCCGGGAGGACCGGATCACCCTGCAGTTCGCCGGTTCGAAGAAGTCCCTGGCCTCCGGACTGCCCATGGCGAGCGTCCTGTTCGGCGCTCAGGCCTCGCTGGCCGTGCTGCCGCTGATGCTCTTCCACCAGATGCAGCTGATGGTCTGCGCGGTGATCGCCAAGCGCCGCTCGCACGACCCCCGCCCGGAGGTCACCGCGCCGGAGCAAGCCGCAGCGCCACGAACCGCGGTCGGTACAGGGACACGTTCCGGCTGAGCTGGGCGGCGGCGCCCGTCGTGTCCAGCCAGTTGACGTCGTAGCTCAGCACCAGACGCCCCTCGCCGCTCAGCACCGGGTGCGCCTGCGGGTTGTAGGCGGCCACCTGGCCCTGCGGCAGCGACGGGCTGAACTCCTTCGCGGGCCCGTGCCACGGCCCGGCCGGGGAGCACGCCCAGTACGAGGCGACGGTGGTCAGGCCCTTCGGCCCCGCGGCCATCGTGAACAGCACGTACGTCCCGCCGTCCCGGACGACCGAGAACGCGCTGCCCACGCCCCTGCGCCGCCCGTCCCCGAGCACCGGCCGGGGGCGGGCGCCGGCCGCCCACGCCGAGCCGGTCCAGTACCGCCAGGCCGCCGGATCCCCGAGCCTGCCCTCCGGCACCCGCGCCACGTACGCGTGCGAGGCCGGGCGGGAGGCGGCCCGGCCGTCGTCCCCGCCGAAGACGTACGTCCAGCCGTCCTCCTCGACCAGCGTCGTGCCGAACAGCACCCGCCGGGACGGGTCGGGGACCAGCTGCTGGTCGAGCACCTTGACGACCGACTCCAGGCGCAGATCGGGCAGCGACAGCGTGGCCACCTCGGTCGCGGTGGGCACGCCGTAGATCCACGGCGCCTGGCCGGCCGTGCGCACCCACAGCAGCACCCGGACGACCTGCTCGGAGGAGCCGGGGGAGCGGGGTTCGACACGGGCCGCCACCGGCCAGCGCCACTGGTTCGGCGCCGGGTCGGCGAAGAGCGGGGCGGCAAGGGTGGTCTCCAGCCGGCCGTCGCGCATCAGCACGGCCGAGTTGCGCACCAGCGGCGCGGTGGTGTCCCGCCAGGCGTAGGACTCGCCGTGCGGGTTGGGCGGGCCGTACACCCGGCCCAGGTAGGTGTCCGAGAAGAGCCACAGCACCCGGCCGTCCGGCAGCCGCACCGAGTGGGTGCCGTCGCCGCCGGTCCAGTCGTCGGTGCGGCTCGCGTCGTCGCCGTAGCGGGCGAACTCGGCGGTGAGGCCGCCGTCCGGCTGCCAGGAGCGGATCGTGCGCGCCCGGCAGGCGGTGTCGTCGTCCGGGCTCTCGTCCTCGGGGAGGGCGATGAGCAGCGCGGCCCCGAGAACCAGGACCAGCAGCAGGCCGATCCCGGTTCCCGCGCGCTGTCGTGCTCGTGCTGCGCTTACGTCGTCGGGCACGTGCCGTGACGTTAGTTGCTGCCGCTCACCCGGTCCATGGGGAGCCACAGCACCGTGTCCCTGTCGGCGGCGGCCCTGGCGCCGACGACCAACTCCCCGTCGGTGAGGGCCCGGTTCCAGACGCGGACGTCGTCGATCGCCCCCGTCAGGAACGCCCGGCTGTCCATGCGCTGGCCGATGTGCACGCCGAACGGGGAGTTACGGCTGACCGACCCCGGCACGTCCCGGGGTGCTGACCGGTGTGCCATCGAGGAAGAGGGTCAGTTGCCCGCCGCCCCGGCGCAGGACCAGGTGGTGCCAGCGGCCGTCGTTGTGGGCCCCGCCGGTCCACACGGAGGCCGTCCTGACGGTCGTCGCGCCCGAGCGGGTGGTGATGAGCGCCCGGACCCGGTCGCTCGCCGGCTCCCCGCGCAGCCAGATCTGCGGCTGGCTGTTGCCGATGCCGCCCATCCACAGGAAGGGCTGTTCGCCGGTCGTGGCCGTGTAGCGGAAGAACAGCGAGGCCGTGAAGTCGCCCTCGCCGAGCGCCGGCCGGGACCGGTACGGAAGGCGTACGGCGTCGTCGGTGCCGTCGAAGGTCAGCGCACCGCCGCGGACGCCGGCCGTCCGCCCGGCACCGCCGAGCACGGCCGCGGGCCGCGCGCCCCACGCGACGTCGCGGGTGGTCGGGTCGGCGCCACGGCGCGGTGTCAGCCAGTCCTCGGTGAAGCGGGCGAAGCGGATCTCGTCCCGGGCGTCGACCGCGCCGCCCTCGTACAGCAGGCCCACCGTCGAGGCGCCGACCGCCGCCATGTCGGAGTAGCCGGACCAGTCCGTGGTCACGACCGTGCCCCGGTCCACGCTGTCCCAGGTGCGCCCGCCGTCGTAGGAGGAGCGGACCATCATCGTCCGGCGGCGGTCCGGATCGGCCGGGGCGGACAGCAGCATCCGGTCGCCCAGGCGCAGGATCGCCCCCTGGACCTGCGGGGTGTAGAGGTCCGGGAGGGCGCGGAAGGGCGCGGCGAAGCTGTCGCCGCCGTCCAGGCTGACGGTCTGGGAGCGGTGGCCGAGATCCGTGCCGTCCTGTTCTCGGCCGCTGACGAGGACGGCCCCGTCGGCGCGTTCGGTGAGCGTCACCTCCGAGGGCTTCTGCCGGAACATGCCGTCCTGTGCTATCGGCCAGGAGTCCGTGGCGCCGATCCGCCACTCGTCGCCGCCGTCGTCGCTGACGATGAGCGCGGCGTGGTTCGCGGTGACCCTGTTGCCGTCCCACGTCTCGGTGTTGACGCCGAAGACCAGCCGCCCGGCGTGCTTCCCGCGGGTGAGCTGGATGCCGTGCACGGGCCCGGTGGCGTACCAGGAGTTCCAGTGCCCGGGCAGGATCCGGTCGCTCAGGTCGCGCGGCTCGGACCAGGTCCGGCCGTCGTCGTCGCTGTACTGGAGGTGCGGGGTGCGGTCGCAGGGGACGGTGCAGTTGCCGGCGTCCGTACGGCCCGTGTTGTACGTCTCGGCCAGCAGGATCCGGCCGGTCCTGCGGTCCACGAGGGGCGCCGGGTTGCCGTGCGTGTCGCCCGCGCCCTCGTTGACGACCTGGAGCGGGCCCCAGGTGCGGCCGCCGTCGGTGGAGCGCTTGAGGACGATGTCGATGTCGGCCGCGTCACCGCAGTTGAGGACGCGGCCCTCGGCGAACGCGAGCAGTGTGCCGGCCGTGGTCCGCACGATCGCGGGGATCCGGAAGCACGCGTAACCGGGGTCCTGGGAGGCCTTGAAGAGGACCTGTTGTTCGAACTCCGGTAAGGCCGTGGCGGGTTGGGTACGGGCCGGGCCGACGGGCGCGAGCAGCGCCGCGGCGGTGAGAACGGCTGTCAGGGTGGATCTCAGACGTGCGCGAAGACTCGACGGCATGGTGCGACCTGCCCTTCATGCGTCTGTCGGCTGGACCACCGAGGCATGGGAACGGAATCCGGGGAGCCGATATGCGGGCTTACACGCGAACCAACCGGACATCCCACGTCCCATGTGTGGGCCACAGACGGTACTTGGCTCACAGACCCCCCACAAGGAGCCTGCGTCAGGGGATCAGGACGACCTTGCCGAGGTTGGCCCTGGCCTCGATCTCCCCGTGCGCCTTCGCCGCGTCCTGCAGGGCGAACTCCCCGTGGACGACGGGCCTCAGCTCTCCGGCGGCGAACAGTCGCCACAGCTCCTCCCGCCACTGTTCGTACAACTCCGGCTTCCCGCGCGCGATGCGGGCCATCTGGAACCCGATCACCGACTTGGCGCCCACGAGCAGGTCGTACGCCTGGATGATGCCGCCGCCCGAGCTGTACGCCACCAGCCGTCCCTCCGGGGCGAGTGCGGCGAGGGCCGGGGTGAGCAGCTCGCCGCCGACCGCGTCCAGGGCGTAGTCGACCGGGGCGCCCCAGGTGTCGTCGCCGTAGGTGACGACGTGGTCGGCGCCGAGGCCGCGGACGAAACCGGCCTTGGCCGGGCCGGAGACGGCCCCCACGACCCGCCCGGCGCCCCGCGTCCTGGCCAGCTGCACGGCCAGGTGGCCGACGCCGCTCGCCGCAGCCGTGACCAGGGCCGTCTCGCCCGGCTCGGGCCGTGCCGCCTCCAGCGCGCCGAGGGCGACCAGGCCGCTGCGGACCAGGGCGACCGCGTCGACGGCGCCGGCCTCTGCGGGGATCGGGGAGGCCATGGCCTCGTGCAGGAGCGCGAAGTCGGCGTAGCCGTGGCCGAAGCAGAGCCCCGTCACGCGGTCGCCGGTGCCGAAGCGGGTGACGCCCTCGCCGACGGCCGTGATCTCCCCGGCGATCTCGCCGCCGAGCGGGACCGGCTCCGCCGCCTCGCCGACCTTGCGTACGACCGGGAGCGTGACGCCGATGGCCTCCGCGCGCACGAGCAGCTCTCCGGGGCCCGGCTCGGGCACCGGTGCCTCCTCCATGAACAGGGGGCCGCCTCGGGACTCGTAGCGGACGCGACGCATCGCACCTCCGGATGTCGTTGGTGATCCCAACGAATTCATTGGGGTGCCCAACGGTATAGGAGGATCATAGGGAGAACCAATGATTTCTTGGTTAGGCTGCGGCCATGTCGGAAGCCCCCCTCCCCGCGATCCGCTCCCTGCCCAGCTGGCTGCTCGGCCGGGCCGCCGCCCGTGGCCGGGCCCTGGTGGCGGCGGCGCTGGCCGAGCAGGACATGCGGATGTGGCACCACGTGGTGCTGTCCGCCGTCCGCGACCTCGGCCCCGTCGCCCAGGCCGACCTCGGCCGCGGGGTCGGACTGGACCCCAAGGACCTGGTCGGCATCCTGAACGACCTCCAGGCGGCGGGCCTCGTCGTGCGCGAGCCGGACCCGAAGGACCGGCGGAAGAACGCGGTGTCCCTCACCGCCCGGGGAGCCCGGCTGCTGACGCGCTGCGAGAAGGCGGCCCGCGCGGCCAACGACGAACTGCTCGCCCCGCTGTCGGAGGCCGAACGCGAGCAGTTCACGGGGATGCTGCTCCGGATATCCGGCACAGCCGACTGAAGACTCCCCTTGTGCCGCGCAGGCCGAGACGGGGCCCCTGCGGCGCAGGGGGCGCTCCCCGCCGGTCGGGGCCCCGCCACCGTGTCGCGGGAGAACCGCTCAGCCCTGGGCGGCCGCGGCCCGCAGGGCGATCCGGTCCTCACCCGCGTACACGTTCATGGAGGCGCCCCGCAGGAAGCCCACCAGTGTCAGGCCCGTCTCGGCGGCCAGGTCCACCGCCAGCGAGGACGGCGCCGACACCGCCGCCAGGACCGGGATCCCGGCCATCACGGCCTTCTGCGCCAGCTCGAAGGAGGCCCGGCCCGAGACGAGCAGGACCGTCCGCGACAGCGGCAGCTCCCCGTTCTGCAGGGCGCGGCCGACCAGCTTGTCGACCGCGTTGTGCCGGCCCACGTCCTCCCGGACGTCCAGCAGCTCGCCGTCCTCCGAGAAGAGGGCCGCCGCGTGCAGGCCGCCGGTCCGGTCGAAGACCCGCTGGGCGGCACGCAGCCGGTCGGGCAGGCTCGCCAGCAGCTCGGGAGTGACCCGGACCGGGGGAGTGTCGGCTATGGGCCAGCGGGCCGTCGTCCGTACGGCGTCCAGCGACGCCTTGCCGCACAGCCCGCAGGAGGAGGTCGTGTAGACGTTCCGCTCCAGGGTGATGTCGGGTATGGCCACCCCCGGGGCCGTCTGCACGTCGACCACGTTGTACGTGTTCGAGCCGTCTGCCGTCGCCCCGGCGCAGTAGACGATGTTCCTGAGGTCCTGCTGCCCGCCCAGCACCCCCTCGCTGACCAGGAAGCCCGCCGCCAGCGCGAAGTCGTCGCCCGGGGTGCGCATGGTGATCGCCAGGGGCTTGCCGTTCAGCCGGATCTCCAGGGGTTCCTCGGCGACGAGTGTGTCGGGACGGCTGGAGACCGCCCCGTCCCGGATGCGGAGCACCTTGCGTCGTTCCGTGACTCGTCCCATGTCCTGATCAGCCCCGGTTCTGTACGTGCTGGTAGCCGAAGCGGCCCTTGATGCAGAGGTTGCCGTGGGTCACCGGGTTGTCGTGCGGTGACGTGACCTTCACGATCTCATTGTCCTGCACGTGCAGCGTCAGGTTGCAGCCCACTCCGCAGTACGCGCACACCGTGGTCGTCTCCGTCTGCCGCGACTCGTCCCACGTACCCGCCGCGCGCATGTCGAACTCGGACTTGAAGGACAGCGCGCCCGTCGGGCACACCTCGATGCAGTTCCCGCAGTACACGCACGCCGAGTCGGTCAGCGGGGCGTCGTGCTCCACGGCGATCCGGGCGTCGAAACCTCGCCCGGCGACCGAGATCGCGAAGGTGTTCTGCCACTGGTCGCCGCAGGCGTCCACGCACTTGTAGCAGAGGATGCACTTGTCGTAGTCGCGTACGTACAGGTCGTTGTCGACCTTCGGTTCCTCGTTGAGCCGGGCCGCGTCCGGGCCGAAGCGGTCCGGCTTCGCCTCGTACTCCTTGAGCCACTCCGCGACCCTGGGCGTGGTCGACAGGTCGACGGAGGACGCGAGCAGTTCGAGGACGACCTTGCGGCTGTGCCGGGCGCGCTCGGTGCCGGTGCGCACCTCCATGCCCGGCTCGGCCTTGCGGGAGCAGGCCGGGACGAGGGTGCGGGCCCCCTCGACCTCGACGACGCAGACCCGGCAGGCGTTCTTCGGGCGCAGGGTGTCGCCCTCGCACAGGGTCGGGATGTCCTTGCCCGCCGCCCGGCAGGCGTCCAGGATCGTCGAGCCCTCGGGGACCCGGGCCTGTTCGCCGTCGATCGTGAACTCCAGCATGCGGCGGGGGATCCCCAGCGGTGTGACGGTCATTCGTACGCCCCCAGACGGTCGATGGCGGATTCCACGGCGTTCCAGGCGGTCTGCCCGAGACCGCAGATCGAGGCGTCCCGCATCGCGCGGCCGACCTCCCTGAGCAGGGCGATGTCGTCCGCGGCGGCGGCGCCGGTGCGCTCCGCGATCCGGTGCAGCGCCTCCTCCTGCCGCACGGTCCCGACCCGGCACGGCACGCACTGGCCGCACGACTCGTCGCGGAAGAACTCCGCGATGCGCAGCAGCAGCCGGGGGAGGGGCACGCTGTCGTCGAAGGCCATCACGACCCCCGAGCCGAGCGTCGTGCCCGCCTCCCGCGTCCCTTCGAAGGTGAGCGGGATGTCCAGCTCGTCGGCCCGGACGAAACCGCCCGCCGCCCCGCCGAGCAGCACCGCCCGCAGCCCGTCCCGCACCCCGGCGAGGGTGAGCAGCTCGCCCAGCGTCGCGCCGAACGGCAGCTCGTACACACCGGGCCGCTCCACGGTCCCGGACACGCAGAACAGCTTGGGCCCGGTGGACCTCTCGGTGCCGATCGCCGCGTAGGCCGGGGCGCCCAGGGTGAGGATCGGCAGGACGTTGACCAGCGTCTCCACGTTGTTCTCGACCGTCGGCTTGCCGAACAGGCCCTTCTCCACGGGGAACGGCGGCTTCGAGCGGGGCTCGCCCCGGTAGCCCTCGATGGAGTTGAACAGGGCCGTCTCCTCACCGCAGATGTAGGCGCCCGCGCCGCGCCGGATCTCGATGTCGAAGGCGTAGCCCTGGCCGAGGACGTCGTCGCCGAGCAGGCCGCGCGCCCGGGCCTGCGCGATCGCGTGCTCAAGCCGGTGCAGGGCGCGCGGGTACTCGCCGCGCAGGTAGAGGTAGCCCTGGTGGGCACCGGTCGCGTACCCGGCGATCGTCATCGCCTCGACCAGCGCGTACGGGTCGCCCTCCATGAGCACGCGGTCCTTGAAGGTGCCCGGCTCGGACTCGTCGGCGTTGCAGACGAGGTAGTGCGGACGGTCCGGCTGGGACGCCGTGGCCTGCCACTTGCGGCCGGTCGGGAAGGCGGCGCCGCCGCGCCCGACCAGGCCCGAGTCGGTGACCTCGCGGATGACCCCGGCCGGACCCAGCTCGAAGGCCCGGCGCAGGGCCGTGTAGCCGCCGTGGGCGCGGTAGTCGTCGAGGGACGCCGGGTCGACCACGCCGACCCGGTGCAGCAGCATCAGGCCGTCCTGCCCGGCCTGGGGCACCGCCAGCCCGGCCGGCGGCTCTTCCGGTGCCGAGTCGGGGGCGCTCGCGGCGAGGACCGCGTCGTGCACGGTCGCCGGCGCAGACACCGCCGTACGGACCGGGTCCCCGGCCCTGATCGCGAGTGCGGCCGGGGCCCGTTCGCACAGGCCCAGGCAGGCGCTGCGCTCGACCGCGACCCCGCTGCCGAGGCCCAGCCGCTCCTCGATCCCCGCGCACAGCTCCGGTGCCCCGGCCGCCGCGCACGCCAGGTCCGTGCACACGTGGAGCACGGTCGCCGGACGCGGCTTGACGGAGAACATGGCGTAGAAGGTGGCGACCCCGTAGGCCTCCGCCGGCGGCACCGTCAGCCGTCGGCACAGGTAGTCGAGGGCGCCGTCGCTGATCCAGCCGACCCGGTCGTTGATCGCGTGCAGCCCCGGCAACAGCAGGTCGCGGCGGTCCCGGGCCTCACGTCCGCCGCGGGCCCACCTGAGATCGGCGTCGGAACGGTCGGCGCCCTCCCAGGAGGACTGCGGAGGCCCGAGCAGGGCGTCGACGGCCGCCCGTTCCTCGTCCGTCGGTTTGCTGTCACCGAAGTGCAGGTCCACAGTGCGTCACCCCACGATGGTCGCGATGGGCAGCTTCTCGATCCGGATCGCCGACGCCTTGAACTCCGCCGTCCCCGCGATCGGGCAGTTCGCCTCGATCGTCAGCGCGTTGGTGTCCACCTCGTCGGGGAAGTGCATGGTCATGAAGGCGAGCCCGGACCGCAGCGCGGGGTCCACCCACACGGGTGCGGTCACCGACCCGCGCCGCGAGGTGACCTGCACCTGCTCGCCGACCACCACCCCGTAGCGCTCGGCGTCCTCCGGGCTCAGCTCGATGTACTCGCCGCGCCTCAGCGGCGAGGCGTAACCGCCGCTCTGCACCCCGGTGTTGTACGAGTCCAGGCGCCGCCCGGTGGTGAGCCGGATCGGGTACTCCTCGTCGGTGAGGTCCACGGGCGGGTCGTGCTGCACGATCCCGAAGGGGGCGAGCGGACCGCGTTCGGCGGGGTCGGGCTCCCACAACCGGCCGTGCAGGTAGGTCGGTTCGAGCCCGTCGGTGCTGGGACACGGCCACTGGATGCCCTGGTGCTCCTCCAGGCGCGCGTACGTCATGCCGTAGTGGTCGGGGGAGATGGACCGGAGCTCGTTCCACACGGTCTCGGCGTCGGCGTACTTCCAGTCGTGGCCGAGGCGGGCCGCGAGGTCGCAGATGATGTCGATGTCCTCGCGGGCCTCCCCGGGCGGGGTGACGGCCTTGCGGACGCGCTGCACGCGCCGCTCGCTGTTGGTGGTCGTGCCGTCGGTCTCCGCCCAGCCGGCGGTGGCCGGCAGGACGACGTCCGCGAGCTCGGCCGTCTTCGTGAGGAAGATGTCCTGGACGACCAGGAAGTCGAGGGCCTTCAGCCGCCGTACGGCCTGTTCGCTGTCCGCCTCCGACTGGGCGGGGTTCTCGCCGACGCAGTAGACGGCCTTGAGGGTGCCGTCCTCCATGGCCTCGAACATCTCGGTGAGGTTCAGGCCGTAGTGCGGCTGGATGACGGTGTCCCAGGCCGACTCGAACTTCAGCCGGACGTCCGGGTCGAGGATGTCCTGGAAGCCGGGCAGGCGGTTGGGGATCGCGCCCATGTCGCCGCCGCCCTGCACGTTGTTCTGCCCGCGCAGGGGTTGCAGGCCGGAGCCGTAGCGGCCGACGTGCCCGGTGAGCAGGGACAGGTTGATCAGGGCGCGGACGTTGTCGGTGCCGTTGTGGTGTTCGGTGATGCCGAGCGTCCAGCACAACTGGGCGCGCTCGGCGCGGGCGTAGGCGTGCGCCAGCTCGCGGATGGCGGCGGCCGGAACGCCCGTCACCTTCTCGGCGAGCGACAGCGTCCACGGCTCGACCAGCGCCTTGTACTCCTCGAAGCCGGTGGTCGCCCGCTGGATGAACGCCTCGTTGGCGAGACCCGCGTGGATGATCTCGCGGCCGATCGCGTGTGCCATCGGGATGTCCGTACCGACGTTGAGGCCCAGCCAGCTCTCCGCCCACTCGGCGGTCGACGTCCGGCGCGGATCGACCGCGTACATCCGGGCGCCGTTCCTGATCCCCTTCAGCACGTGCTGGAAGAAGATCGGATGCGCGAAACGGGCGTTGGAGCCCCACATCACGATGACGTCGGTGTGCTCGATCTCCTCGTACGACGACGTCCCGCCGCCCGAGCCGAACGCCGCCGACAGGCCCGCCACGCTCGGGGCGTGACAGGTGCGGTTGCAGGAGTCGACGTTGTTGGTGCCCATGACGACCCGGGCGAACTTCTGGGCGACGTAGTTCATCTCGTTCGTGGCCCGGGCGCAGGAGAACATGCCGAACGCGCCGCGGTTGCGGGCCAGTCCCCGGGCCGCACGGTCCAGGGCCTCCTCCCAGCTCGCCCGGCGGAAGGGCTCGTCGCGCGCGTCCCTCACCAGCGGATGGGTGAGCCGCGTGTAGGTCTTCGGGGTTCGATCGCGTTTGCTCATGCGGCGCTCCTCAGCGCGAGCAGGTCCGAGATGGCGTGCACGGTGCGCAGGGTGGGCACCTCCACGCCGGTGATGTCCGCCAACTCGACGACCGCCGCGAGGAGTACGTCGAGTTCGAGCGGTTTGCCGCGCTCCAGGTCCTGGAGCGTGGAGGTCCGGTGGTCGCCGACCCGCTCGGCGCCCGCGAGCCGGCGCTCGATGGAGACGCCGACCTGGCAGCCGAGGGCGTTCGCGACCGCGAGCGTCTCGGTCATCATGATCTCGATGACCCTGCGGGTGCCGCCGTGCAGGCACATCTGCCGCATGGTCGCGCGGGCCAGCGCGCTGATCGGGTTGAAGGAGATGTTGCCGAGCAGCTTGAGCCAGATGTCGCCCCGCAGCTCCGGTTCGACCGGGCACTTCAGGCCGCCCGTCTGCATGGCCTCGCTGAGCGCCAGGCACCGCGCGGACACGCTGCGGTCGGGCTCGCCGATCGAGAACCGCGTGCCCTCCAGGTGCCGCACGACACCCGGCCCTTCGAGCTCGGTCGCCGCGTAGACGACGCATCCCACGGCCCGTTCGGGCGCGAGCACCGCACTGACCGCGCCGTCCGGGTCCACGCTCTCGACGCGGTGGCCGTCGTAGGGGCCGCCGTGCCGGTGGAAGTACCACCAGGGGATGCCGTTCTGGGCGGCCACGATCGCCGTCGTGTCGCCCAGCAAGGGTGCGATGAGCGGCCCGCACGCCGCGTACGCGTTGGCCTTCAGGCCCAGGAAGACGTAGTCGACCGGGCCGACCCCGGCCGGGTCGTCGGTCGCGTGGGGGTGCGCGGTGAAGTCGCCGCGCGGGCTGCGCACCCGGACTCCGTGCTGCCTCATGGCCGCCAGATGCGGTCCACGGGCGATGAGATGCACATCGGCGCCCGCGCGGTGGAGCGCGGCGCCGACGTAGGCGCCGATGGCACCGGCGCCGAGAACTGCGACTTTCACGGGAACACTCCGTTCGGTTTGAGGGATACCGCGGAGGTGACTGCCGTCGGGCGAGTGAGTGCCGTCAGGCGAGTGAGCGCCGTCCGGCTTGTGTCGACGGAATATTGTCTACAGTATGGACGGGGGGTCAGCAAGGGTCCGTGCAGTGACCGTTCGGCGCATGCCGGATACCGCTCACCGCATACGGTCGACGCGCCGCCTTCTCAACACCCGTGCGAATGCCTACGGTTCCGGATTCATGAGTCCCCCAGTCGCGCCCCCGGGCTGGAGCCGCTGGCTCGTCCCGCCCGCCGCTCTCTCCGTACATCTCTCCATCGGCCAGGCCTACGCCTGGAGCGTGTTCAAGCCGCCCCTGGAGTCCGCGCTCGGCCTCAGCGGCACCCAGAGCGCGCTGCCCTTCCAGCTGGGCATCGTCATGCTGGGCCTGTCCGCCGCGTTCGGCGGCACGCTCGTCGAGCGCAACGGCCCGCGCTGGGCGATGACCGTCGCCCTGGTCTGCTTCTCGTCCGGCTTCCTGCTCTCCGCGCTGGGCGCGTCCCTGGAGCAGTACTGGCTGATCGTTTTCGGTTACGGCTTCGTCGGCGGCATCGGCCTCGGCATCGGCTACATCTCACCCGTCTCCACCCTGATCAAGTGGTTCCCGGACCGGCCCGGCATGGCCACCGGCATCGCCATCATGGGCTTCGGCGGCGGTGCGCTGATCGCCTCGCCGTGGTCCGCGCAGATGCTGGAGTCGTTCGGCGGCGACAGCTCCGGGATCGCCCTGGCCTTCCTCGTGCACGGGCTGACGTACGCGGTCTTCATGCTGCTGGGTGTGCTCCTGGTCCGGGTTCCGCGCACGGAGAAGCCGGTGGAGAGCGGGCCGAGCGTGCTCGCCGGGCCGCAGGTGTCGGCCCGCAGCGCGGTGCGCACTCCGCAGTTCTGGTGCCTGTGGATCGTGCTCTGCATGAACGTCACCGCCGGCATCGGCATCCTGGAGAAGGCCGCCCCGATGATCACGGATTTCTTCGCGGAATCCTCCACGCCGGTCTCGGTCACGGCCGCCGCCGGCTTCGTCGCGCTGCTGTCGGCGGCGAACATGGCGGGCCGCATCGGCTGGTCGTCGACGTCCGACCTGATCGGCCGCAAGAACATCTACCGCGTCTATCTGGGCGTCGGCGCGCTGATGTACGCGCTCATCGCCCTGTTCGGCGACTCCTCCAAGCCGCTGTTCGTCCTGTGCGCGCTGGTGATCCTGTCCTTCTACGGCGGCGGCTTCGCGACCGTACCGGCGTATCTGAAGGACCTGTTCGGCACCTACCAGGTCGGCGCCATCCACGGGCGGCTGCTCACCGCCTGGTCCACGGCGGGCGTGCTCGGGCCGCTCATCGTCAACTGGATCGCCGACCGCCAGGAGGAAGCGGGCCGGCACGGCGCGTCCCTGTACGGGCTGTCGTTCGTCATCATGATCGGGCTGCTCGTCGTCGGCTTCGTCGCCAACGAACTCGTCCGGCCCGTCCACCCGCGTCATCACGTCCCGGCACCGAAGG
This sequence comes from Streptomyces africanus, assembly GCF_030816955.1. NCBI lineage: Bacteria > Bacillati > Actinomycetota > Actinomycetes > Kitasatosporales > Streptomycetaceae > Streptomyces > Streptomyces africanus. The sequence goes on from NZ_JAUSYP010000001.1 coordinate 7,455,880, forward strand.
AGGCCGCGCATGTCCAGCGACAGCAGTCAGAGTCCGCCTAGCCCGGACCGGCGGTGGCTGATCGCCTTCGCCTGGGTGTGGGTGGGCCTGCCGCTCGCCTACGGGCTGTACGAGCTGGTCCGCAAGGCGACCCAGCTGTTCACCGGCTAGGCGTCAGGCGTCAGGCGTCAGGTGCTCGGTCGTCCGAGGTCCTGACCGAAGCTGACAACGCGGGCACCTGTTTCCTGTCGCCTTGCCTGCCGTCGTACCCGCGAGTCACTGATCAGACTGGTGGATCCCGCTGCCCACGTTCCAACGAGGGGGACCGCCCACATGAACGGCTCGCGCATCGCCGCCGTCGGCCACTACCAGCCCGCCAAGGTGCTCACGAACGAGGACCTGGCGGGCCTGGTGGACACCAGTGACGAGTGGATCAGGAGCCGGGTGGGCATCCGTACCCGCCACATCGCCGGCCCCGACGAACCCGTCGACGAGCTGGCCGCCCACGCCGCCGCCAAGGCCCTCGCGGCGGCCGGGCTGACCCCCGCCGACATCGACCTGGTGCTGGTCGCCACCTCCACCGCCGTCGACCGCTCGCCCAACACGGCCGCCCGGGTCGCGGCCCGGCTGGCCGTCCCGCAGGCCGCCACGATGGACCTCAACGTGGTGTGCGCCGGCTTCACCCACGCCCTGGCCACCGCCGACCACGCCGTCCGCGCGGGGGGCGCGAGCCGGGCCCTGGTCATCGGGGCCGACAAGATGTCCGACGTGACCGACTGGAGCGACCGCACGACCTGCGTGCTCGTCGGTGACGGGGCCGGAGCCGCGGTCGTGGAGGCCGCCGACGAGCCCGCCATCGGACCGGTGCTGTGGGGTTCGGTGCCCGAGATGGGCAACGCCGTGCGGATCGAGGGCACGCCGCCGCGTTTCGCGCAGGAGGGGCAGAGCGTCTACCGCTGGGCCACGACGCAGCTGCCGCCCATCGCGCGGCGGGCGTGCGAGCGGGCCGGGCTGACGCCGGCGGACCTCGCCGCCGTCGTACTGCATCAGGCCAATCTGCGCATCATCGAACCGCTCGCGGAGAAGATCGGCGCCGTGAACGCGGTCGTCGCGCGCGACGTCACGGAGTCCGGCAACACCTCGGCCGCGAGCATCCCGCTCGCCCTGTCCAAGCTGGTCGAACAGGGCGCGATCACCACGGGCGACCCGGTCCTGCTGTTCGGCTTCGGCGGGAACCTGTCGTACGCGGGGCAGGTCGTCCGCTGCCCGTGAGGCCGCGCCGCGGTGTGACGCGGTCAACTCGCCGAAGTCCTGGCTCTTGTGCGCCGTAGACTGTAGACGAAAGACAATCGATACTGACGCTACGGCGACACCGGCGTCCGCCGCGCTGTGCACGGCCCTGCCGAGGAGGGGGACCGCGATGCTGTCGACAGGCCTGCCCCAAGGGGCGGTACCCAAGCTGGAACGCCCGGGTCCGCTGCGCGACCGTGTCTACGAGGCACTGCTCGAACTCATCACCACCCGCGCCCTCCAGCCCGGTCAGCATCTCGTGGAGAGCGAACTCGCCGGGCATCTGGGGGTCTCCCGGCAGCCGGTGCGCGAGGCGTTGCAGCGGCTCAACACCGAGGGATGGGTCGATCTGCGGCCCGCCCAGGGCGCGTTCGTCCACGAGCCGACGGAGGAGGAGGCCGACCAGCTCCTCACGGTCCGTACGCTCCTGGAGGCCGAGGCGGCCCGGCTCGCCGCGGCGGGCGCGGACAAGGCCGGCATCGCCGCGCTGGAAGCGCTGTGCGCGGAGGGCGAGAAGGCCGTCGAGGCCGACGACGTGGACGGGGCCGTCGCCATGAACGCCCGGTTCCACGCGAAGATCATGGAGCTCGCCGGCAACGCCGTCCTCGCCGAACTGGCCGCCCAGGTCGACCGCCGCGTCCGCTGGTACTACACGCCGGTCGCCCGCCAACGAGGCCACCAGTCCTGGATCGAACACCGCGCGCTCATCGCCGCGATCACCGACCGCGACGAACAGCGGGCCACCCACCTGATGCGCGAACACACCGAACACACGAGGCGGTCGTACCACGCGCGAGCGGGTTCGTAGGCCTCAGCCGACGGCCGGTCCCGTCTCCGTGTGCATCCCTCCCTTTGTCCTGTGAGTGGAAAAAGTGGAGGGCAATTCCTGCGCGACTTCTTCCCACCTTCGGCGGCCGCTGCTACGTTCCCTCCGAAAGCAAGCCACTGATGTGGCGGAAAACCGGCGCGCACAGGCCGATTGAGGCGGGGAGGGGCTCGTGAGACGTATGACCGCACGACCCGGAAACGCCCACCAGGCCCGACTGCTCAAGCTGTTGCGCGACGGCGGCCCCAACTCCCGGGCCCAGCTGGGCGACCAGGTCGACCTCTCGCGGTCCAAGCTCGCCGTGGAGGTGGACCGGCTGCTGGAGACGGGGCTGGTCGTGGCCGACGGACTCGCCGCCTCGCGCGGCGGCCGCCGCTCCCACAACATCCGGCTCAACCCCGGGCTGCGCTTCCTCGGCGTCGACATCGGCGCGACCTCGGTCGACGTCGCCGTAACCAACGCCGAACTGGAGACCCTCGGGCACATCAACCACCCCATGGACGTGCGCGAGGGCCCGGTCGCGGTCTTCGAGCAGGTCCTGGCCATGGCCGCCAAGCTGAAGGCCTCGGGGCTCGCGGAGGGGTTCGACGGCGCCGGCATCGGCGTCCCGGGCCCGGTCCGCTTCCCCGAGGGCGTCCCGGTGGCCCCGCCGATCATGCCGGGCTGGGACGGCTTCCCCGTGCGGGAGGCGCTCAGCCAGGAACTCGGCTGTCCGGTCATGGTCGACAACGACGTGAACCTCATGGCGATGGGGGAGCAGCACGCGGGCGTCGCCCGCACCGTCGCCGACTTCCTCTGCGTCAAGATCGGCACGGGCATCGGCTGCGGCATCGTCGTCGGCGGTGAGGTCTACCGCGGTACGACGGGCAGCGCCGGTGACATCGGGCACATCCAGGCCGTGCCCGACGGCCGCCCCTGCGCCTGCGGCAACCGGGGCTGCCTGGAGGCCCACTTCAGCGGGGCGGCCCTCGCCCGCGACGCCACGGAGGCCGCCCAGCAGGGGCTCTCCGCCGAACTGGCCTCGCGGCTGGAGACCAACGGCGGCCTCACCGCCGTCGACGTCGCCGCCGCGGCCGCCGCCGGCGACGCCACCGCACTCGACCTGATCCGCGAGGGCGGCAACCGCACCGGCCAGGTCATCGCCGGCCTGGTCAGCTTCTTCAACCCGGGCCTGGTGGTGATCGGCGGCGGTGTGACCGGCCTCGGCCACACCCTGCTCGCCGCGATCCGCACCCAGGTCTACCGCCAGTCCCTGCCCCTCGCGACCGGCAATCTGCCCATCGTCCTGGGCGAGTTGGGACCCGCCGCCGGAGTCATCGGCGCGGCCCGGCTCATCAGCGACCACCTGTTCTCACCCGCTTAAGCACTCAGTTTCTCACCCGCGTAAGCACCCAGTTCCGTACGGCGTACCAGCACAGCGCCCTGCTTCGCCCTGCCCTGAAACCGGCCCGCACGCCCGCCAAGGGGACCTCATGGCACCAGAACCACCGCTGCTCAGTATGTCCGGCATCACCAAGTCGTTCCCCGGAGTCCGGGCCCTCGACGGCGTCGACCTCGACGTCCAGGCCGGTGAGGTGCACTGCCTGCTCGGCCAGAACGGCGCCGGGAAGTCGACCCTCATCAAGGTCCTGGCCGGCGCCCACCAGCCCGACACCGGCGAGATCCGCTGGCGCGGCGAGGCCGTCACGCTCCGCTCGCCGATCGCCGCCATGCGCCTCGGCATCGCCACCATCTACCAGGAACTCGACCTGGTGGAACACCTGTCGGTCGCCGAGAACGTCCACCTGGGCCACGAGCCGACCACCGCCGGGTTCGTCGTCCGGGGGAAGGCCGCGAAGGAGTCGGCAACCGCTCTGCTGGGGCGACTCGGTCATCCGGAGATCGACCCGTCCCGCCTGGTCGGGGAGTTGTCGGCGGCGCAGCAGCAGATCGTGTCCATGGCCCGGGCGCTCTCCCACGACGTGCGGCTCATCGTGATGGACGAACCGTCCGCCGCCCTCGACCCGGACGAGGTCGACAACCTCTTCCGTATCGTCGGCGCCCTCACCGCCGCCGGTGTCGCCGTCGTCTACATCTCGCACCGCCTGGAGGAGATCCGGCGCATCGGCGACCGGGTGACCGTGCTGAAGGACGGGCGGGCCGTGGCGAACGGACTGCCCGCGAAGACCACACCGACCCGCGAGGTCGTCGCGCTGATGACGGGCCGCAACGTCGAGTACGTCTTCCCCGACCGGCCCGTCTCCCCGCCGCCCGGCGAACCCGTGCTGAAGGTCCAAGGACTGTCGCGGCAAGGGGAGTTCGAGCCTCTGGACCTTGAGGTACGGCCGGGCGAGATCGTCGGCCTCGCCGGACTCGTCGGCTCGGGCCGCTCCGAGATCCTGGAGACCGTCTACGGCGCCAGGAAGCCGACGTCCGGTCAGGTGCTGGTGGACGGGCGGCCCTTGAAGCCGGGCAGCGTCCGGGCCGCCGTCCGGGCCGGACTCGGGCTCGCCCCCGAGGAACGCAAGGCGCAGGCACTGCTGATGCTGGAGTCCGTCACCCGCAATGTGTCGGTCTCCTCCATGTCCCGCTTCTCGCGCGGCGGCTGGATCGACCGGGGCGCCGAACTCGGTGCCGCCCGGGCCGCGACCCGCGAGCTGTCGCTCCGGCCCGACAACCCGTCGGTGCCCGTGCGCACCCTGTCCGGCGGCAACCAGCAGAAAGCCGTCCTCGCCCGCTGGCTGCTGCGCGGCTGCAAGGTGCTGCTGCTCGACGAACCCACCCGCGGCGTCGACGTCGGCGCCCGCGCCGAGCTCTACGCGGTCGTCCGCCGGCTGGCCGACGAGGGCCTGGCCGTGCTGCTGGTCTCCAGCGAGGTGCCCGAGGTGCTCGGCCTCGCCGACCGCGTCCTGGTGCTGCGCGAGGGCCGTGTCGTCCACACGGCACCCGCGCGCGAACTCGACGAACACCGCGTACTCGACCTGGTCATGGAAGGAAGTCCGGCGTCATGACGCAGCCCGTCTCCCCGCCGCGGGACAGCATCACCGACAAGGTGCCCCAGGACCGGCCCACCGCCTGGCGCGGCCTGCTGGCCCGCAGCGACGTCCGCACCCTCTCCCTGCTCGGCGTGCTCGCCGTGCTGGTCATCATCGGCGGCATCACCAAGCCCGACGAGTTCCTCGACACCCGCAACCTGCAACTCGTCCTCACCCAGGCGTCCGTGATCGGCGTCGTCACCGTCGGCATGACCTTCGTCATCGTCTCCGGCGGCATCGACCTGTCGGTCGGCGCGATCGTCGCCCTCGCCTCCGTATGGGCGACCACGGTGGCCACCCAGGAGTACGGCTTCGCCGGCATCCTGTTCACGGCGGTCGTCGTCGGAGTCGGCTGCGGCCTGGTCAACGGGGTGCTCATCGCCTACGGCGCGATGGTGCCGTTCATCGCCACCCTCGCCATGCTGGCCTCCGCCCGCGGCCTCGCCCTGCAGATCACCGATGGCAAGACACAGATCGTGACCGTGCCGTCCGTCCTCGACCTGGGCGAACGCGACGCGTACATCCTCGGCGTCCCGCCCCTGGTGCTGGTCTTCGCGGTCGTGACGGTCATCGGCTGGCTGGTGCTCAACCGCACCACCTTCGGACGCCGCACGGTCGCCGTCGGCGGCAACCCGGAGGCCGCCCGGCTCGCCGGCATCGACGTCCGCCGCCAGCGGCTCTACCTCTACCTGCTGTCCGGACTGTGCTGCGGCATCGCCGCCTTCCTGCTGATCGTCCTGTCCGGCTCCGGCCAGAACACCAACGGCAACCTCTACGAACTCGACGCCATCGCGGCCGCGATCATCGGCGGCACCCTGCTGACCGGCGGCCGGGGCACCATCACCGGCTCCGTGCTCGGCGTCCTGATCTTCACCACGATCACCAACATCTTCGCCCTGAACAACCTGCAGAGCGACGTCCAGCAGATCGCCAAGGGCGCGATCATCGTCGCCGCCGTGCTGGTCCAGCGCCGTACCGCGAGCACGACCTGAGGAAAGGGTTCACCGCCATGACCGAGATCACGAGCCGCAGAGGACTGCTCTTCGGGGCCGCCGCCGTCTCCGCCGGTGCCCTCCTCACGGGCTGCACGAGCAACGAGCCCTCCGACTCCAAGGACGAGCCGGCCGGGAACGACCAGCCCGCCGCCGACGACAAGCCCGGCAAGCAGGTCACCATCGGCTTCGCCGGACCGCAGGCCGACCACGGCTGGCTCAACGCCATCAACGACAACGCCAAGAGCCGCGCCGAGAAGTACTCCGACGTCACCCTGGAGATCACCGAGGGCTCCAACGACACCGCCCAGCAGATCGGCCAGATCGAGACCCTCATCAACAAGAAGGTCGACGTCCTGGTCGTGCTCCCCGCCGACGGAAAGGCCCTCACCCAGGTCGGCCTGAAGGCGATGCGCGCGGGCATCCCGGTCGTCAACCTCGACCGGATCTTCAACACCCCGCAGGCCTACCGCTGCTGGATCGGTGGCGACAACTACGGCATGGGCCTCAACGCCGGGCACTACATCGGCGAGAAGCTCAAGGGGAAGTCCGACGCCCGCGTCATCGAGCTGGCCGGCCTGGACAACCTGGAGCTGACCAAGCAGCGCACCCAGGGATTCGACGACGCCCTCAAGAACTACCCCAACATCAAGAAGGTCGCCCGCCAGGCCGCCGAGTTCACGGTCGAGTCCGGGCAGGCCAAGATGGCCCAACTGCTCCAGGCCCAGTCGAAGTTCGACGCCCTGTGGAACCACGACGACGACCAGGGCGTGGGCGCGCTGCGCGCCATCGAGCAGGCCGGGCGCGACGACTTCCTGATGGTCGGCGGCGCGGGCGCCCTGTCCGCCTTCCAGGCCATCAAGCAGGACGACGGCGTGCTGAAGGCGACCGTCCTCTACCCGCCCACCATGGCCGCCTCCGCGATCGACCTCGCCCGCGCCCTCGGCCAGGGCAAGGGCATCGGCGGCCTGGCCGAGTTCGAGATCCCGTCGTCGATCACGCTCTACTCGGCCGTCGTCGACAAGACCAACGTCGACCAGTACATGCCCACCGGCTTCCGGTGACCGGTTCCGCCCGCACCCCCCACGTGCGCCACCCCGACCAGGACGAGGAGGACACCCGTATGGGACAGCCGCAAGCGCAGTCAGATGGGACCGAGGCAGGCAAGCCACCCCTGCGCGTGGGGATGGTGGGCTACGCCTTCATGGGCGCCGCCCACTCCCAGGGCTGGCGCACCGCCGGCCGTGTCTTCGACCTGCCGCTGAACCCCGTGCAGGCCGTGATCTGCGGCCGGGACGCCACCGCCGTCCGGGCGGCGGCCGACCGCCACGGCTGGGCGTCCACCGAGACCGACTGGCGCGCCCTCGTCGAACGCGACGACATCGACCTCGTCGACATCTGCACCCCTGGCGACAGCCACGCCGAGATCGCCCTCGCCGCCCTCGCCGCCGGCAAGCACGTCCTGTGCGAGAAACCCCTCGCCAACACCGTCGAGGAAGCCACCTCGATGGTGCGGGCCGCCGAAGAGGCGTACCGGCGCGGACAGATCGCAATGGTCGGCTTCAACTACCGCCGGGTCCCGGCCACCGCCCAGGCCCGCCGCATGGTCGCCGAGGGCCGCCTGGGCGCACTGCGGCACGTGCGCGTGACGTACCTCCAGGACTGGCTGGTCGACCCGCAGTTCCCGCTGACCTGGCGGCTGCGCAAGGAGCAGGCCGGCTCGGGCTCGCTCGGCGACCTGGGCGCGCACATCATCGACCTCGCGCAGTACCTCGTGGGGGAGCGGCTGGCCGGCGTCTCCGCGCTGACGGAGACCTTCGTACGCCGGCGGCCCCTGCCCACCGGCGCCACCAGCGGCCTGTCCGCCGTCTCGTCCGCCGGCACGGGGGAGGTCACGGTGGACGACGCCGCCCTGTTCACGGCCCGTTTCCCCTCCGGCGCCCTCGCCTCCTTCGAGGCCACCCGCTACGCCACCGGCCGCAAGAACGCCCTGCGCATCGAACTCAACGGGGAGCGCGGCTCGCTCGCCTTCGACCTGGAGCGGCTCAACGAGCTGTCCTTCCACGACGGCACCGAACCCGGGGCGGAGGCCGGCTTCCGCCGCATCCTCGTCACCGAACCCGACCACCCCTACCTGGACGCCTGGTGGCCGCCCGGCCACGGCCTCGGCTACGAGCACACCTTCGTCCACCAGGCCCGCGACCTCGTCCACGCCATCGCCGAGGGCCGCCGCCCCGAACCCTCCTTCGCCGACGGGCTCCAGGTGCAGCGCGTGCTCGCGGCCGTGGAGGAGAGCGCCGAGAAGAACTCCGTCTACACCCCGATCGCGGTCTGAGGAGGCTGACGCGCATGCCGCGTACGTTCACGCTGTTCACCGGCCAGTGGGCCGACCTGCCGCTGGAGGAGGTCTGCCGGCTCGCCCGCGACTTCGGTTACGACGGGCTCGAACTCGCCTGCTGGGGCGATCACTTCGAAGTCGACAAGGCACTCTCCGACCCTGGGTATCTCGACGGCCGTCGGGCCTTGCTCGACAAGTACGGCCTCAAGTGCTGGGCCGTCTCCAACCACCTGGCCGGCCAGGCGGTCTGCGACGCCATCATCGACGAACGCCACCAGGCGATCCTGCCGGGACAGGTGTGGGGCGACGGCGACCCGGAAGGGGTCCGGCAGCGGGCCGCGGCCCGTATGAAGGACACCGCGCGCGCCGCGGCCGCCTTCGGCGTCGACACCGTCATCGGCTTCACCGGATCCGCCATCTGGCACCTGGTCGCCATGTTCCCGCCCGCCCCCGAGGCGATGATCGAACGCGGCTACCAGGACTTCGCCGACCGCTGGAACCCGATCCTGGACGTCTTCGACGCGGAGGGCGTGCGGTTCGCCCACGAGGTCCACCCCAGCGAGATCGCCTACGACTACTGGACCACGCAGCGGGCCCTCGAAGCCGTCGACCGGCGCCCCGCCTTCGGCCTCAACTTCGACCCCAGCCACTTCGTGTGGCAGGACCTCGACCCGGTCGGCTTCCTCTGGGACTTCCGCGACCGCATCTACCACGTCGACTGCAAGGAGGCCCGCAAGCGCCTCGACGGACGCAACGGCCGGCTCGGCTCCCACCTGCCCTGGGGCGACCCCCGGCGCGGCTGGGACTTCGTCTCCGCCGGGCACGGTGACGTCCCCTGGGAGGACGTCTTCCGGATGCTGCGCTCCATCGGCTACCAGGGCCCGGTCTCGGTCGAGTGGGAGGACGCCGGCATGGACCGGCTCCAGGGGGCGCCCGAGGCGCTGACCCGCCTCAAGGCCTACGACTTCGAGCCGCCCAGCGCGTCCTTCGACGCCGCGTTCAACCGCTGAACCACCGCACTCGGCGCTGGTCGGCGACGGGGACCGGTTCCACCGCCGGTCCCCCCTCCGACCTGCCCGGATCCTGCTTTGTCCTGGGCTCGGGGAAAGACCAACCGATCCTGATCCAAGGGGTGTTCGCCCCGGACGGACGCGGTTACCTTCCTTGAAGCGTTCAGGACACACGTACCTCCGGGGTGACGGCGCACCCCGGCGCCCGCACCGCACGTCATCGCACCCATTCCGTACGGCCCACCCCCGTTCCCGGAGGGACTTCGTGCACAGAACCAGACCAAGAAGCACCCGCATCCCCAGGCGTCCCGGGCTTCGCACCGCCGCCGCCCTGTTCACCGGCCTGCTGCTGGCCGTGGGCACCCCGGCGACCGTCGCCGGCGCCCAGCCCGTCCAAGCGGAACAGGACGAACCCGCTGCCGCGGAGGGCCAGTTCCAGCAGGTGCCGCTCGCCAAGGGCGAACCCGAGACGGGCGAGCCGATGTCGCTCGCCGTGCTCCCGGACCGCAGCGTCCTGCACACATCCCGCGACGGCACGCTGCGCCTCACCGACCAGGGCGGTGTCACCAAGGTCGCCGGCAAGATCCCCGTCTACAGCCACGACGAGGAAGGCCTCCAAGGCGTCGGCATCGACCCGGACTTCAAGAACAACCGGGCGATCTACCTCTACTACGCCCCGCCGCTCGACACCCCCGCGGGCGATGCCCCGGAGACCGGCACCGCCGAGGACTTCAAGAAGTTCGACGGCGTCAACCGCCTCTCCCGCTTCGTCCTCAAGGCCAACGGCACGCTGGACATGGCCAGTGAGAAGAAGGTCCTCGATGTCGCGGCCTCCCGCGGCACCTGCTGCCACGTCGGCGGCGACATCGACTTCGACGCGGACGGCAACCTCTACCTGTCGACCGGCGACGACACCAACCCCTTCGCCTCCGAGGGCTACACGCCGATCGACGACCGCGAGGGCCGCAACCCGGCCTTCGACGCCCGCCGCAGCGCCGGCAACACCAACGACCTGCGCGGCAAGATCCTCCGCATCAAGGTCGCCGAGGACGGCTCGTACACGGTCCCGGCGGGCAACCTCTTCGCCCCGGGCACGGAGAAGACCCGTCCCGAGATCTACGCGATGGGCTTCCGCAACCCGTTCCGGATGAGCGTCGACGACAAGACCGGCATCGTGTACGTCGGCGACTACGGCCCCGACGCGGGCGCCGCCGACCCCAAGCGCGGCCCGGCAGGACAGGTCGAGTTCGCCAAGGTGACCAAGGCGGCCAACTTCGGCTGGCCCTTCTGCACCGGTGACAACGACGCCTACGTCGACTACGACTTCGCCACCAAGGAGTCCGGCGAGAAGTTCGACTGCAACGCCCCGAAGAACACCTCGCCGTACAACACGGGCCTGGTCGACCTGCCGCCCGCGCAGGCCGCCTGGATCCCCTACGACGACGGCTCCGTGCCCGAGTTCGGCACCGGCTCCGAGTCCCCGATGGCCGGCCCGGTCTACCGCTACGACCCCGAGCTCGACTCCAGCGTGAAGTTCCCCGAGGCGTACGACGGCGACTTCTTCGCCGGTGAGTTCGGCCGCCGCTGGATCAAACGGATCGAGCAGAACGACGACGGCTCCGTCGCGAAGATCAACGACTTCCCGTGGACCGGCACCCAGATCATGGACATGGAGTTCGGCCCCGACGGCGCGCTCTACGTCCTCGACTACGGCCTGTCCTGGTTCCAGGGCGACAAGGACTCCGCGCTGTACCGGATCGAGAACGCCGAGGACGGCTTCTCGCCGATCGCCGAGGTGAGCGCCGACAAGACGTCCGGGGCGGCCGGCCTGAAGGTCACGTTCACCGGTTCCGCCAAGGACGCCGACTCCCCGGACCTCACCTACAGCTGGGACTTCGGTGACGGCACCAAGGGCGAGGGCCTCAACCCCACCCACAAGTACAAGAAGGTCGGCACCTACAGCGCCACCTTCACCGCCAAGGACCCCGAGGGCAACACGGGCAACGCCAGCGTCCGGATCGTGGTCGGCAACACCGAGCCCAAGGTGAGGATCGACGTCCCCGGCAACGGCACCCTGGCCGAATTCGGCAAGCCCGTCCCGTTCAAGGTGACCGTCACGGACCCCGAGGAGACGATCGACTGCTCCAAGGTCAAGGTCGTCTACAGCCTCGGCCACGACTCCCACGCCCACGAGCTGACCAGCGAGATGGGCTGCGAGGGCACCCTGAAGCCGCCCGCCGGTGACGGCGGCCACGACCCCAACGCCGACATCTACGGCGTCGTCGGCGCCAGCTACACCGACGGCGGGGCGAACGGCCAGGAAGCCCTGACCGGCACCGCCCGCACCGTGCTCCAGCCGCTGCACCGCCAGGGCGAGCACTTCACCACCCAGTCGGGCGTGTCGGTGATCGAGAAGACCGGCGCCAACGGCGGCAAGACCGTCGGCGACATCAACGACGGCGACTGGATCTCCTTCTCCCCCTACCGGTTCGACGGGCAGAAGAAGATGACCGTGCGGGCCTCCTCCGGCGGCGAGGGCGGCTTCATCGAACTGCGCACCGGCTCGCCCGACGGTCCGCTGCACGGATCGGCGTACATCCCGCCGACCGGCGGCTGGGAGACCTTCCAGAACGTCGACGTGCCGCTGCGGTCGCTCCCCAAGAAGACCACGGACATCTACCTGGTCTTCAAGGGCGGCGAGGGCGCCCTGTTCGACCTGGACGACTTCGAGTTCTCCAAGGAGCCGTTCAAGGGCGGCAAGAAGGTCCTGGTCTTCTCCAAGACCGCCGGATTCCGCCACGACTCCATCCCGGCCGGCATCACCGCGCTGAAGGAGCTCGGCGGCCCCGCCGGCATCACGGTCGACGCCACCGAGGAGGCCAAGCAGTTCACCACCGCCAACCTCGCCAAGTACGACGCGGTGGCCTTCCTGTCCACCACCGGTGACGTGCTCAACGCCGAGCAGCAGAAGGCGTTCGAGAACTACGTCAAGAACGGCGGCGGCTACATGGGCATCCACGCCGCCGCCGACACCGAGTACGACTGGGAGTTCTACGGCGGCCTCGTCGGCGCCTGGTTCGACTCGCACCCGGCCATCCAGAAGGCCACGGTCCGCGTCGAGGACCACGACCACCCGTCGACCGCGCACCTGGGCGACGCCTGGGAGCGCACGGACGAGTGGTACAACTACCGCACCAACCCGCGCGAGCAGGCCAAGGTCCTCGCCACCCTGGACGAGACCACCTACCAGGGCGGCACCATGAAGGGCGACCACCCGATCGCCTGGTGCCAGACCTACGGCGGCGGCCGGTCCTTCTACACCGGCGGCGGCCACACCAAGGAGTCCTACGCCGACGAGGCCTTCCGCGCCCATCTGCTCGGCGGTCTGCAGTACGCCACCGGCCAGGTGAAGGCGGACTGCAAGCCCGGCAAGGACTACCGGAAGATCTTCAACGGCCAGACCCTGGACGGCTGGAAGCAGGCCGGCCCCGGCACGTTCAACGTCAAGGACGGCACCCTGGAGTCCGAGGGCGGCATGGGCCTGCTCTGGTACCAGGCCAAGGAGTTGAAGTCGTACTCGCTCAAGCTCGACTGGAAGATGAGGGGCGACGACAACTCCGGGATCTTCGTGGGCTTCCCGGCCTCCGACGACCCCTGGTCCGCGGTGAACAAGGGCTACGAGATCCAGATCGACGCCACGGACGCGGCCGACCGCACCACGGGCTCCGTCTACTCGTTCAAGTCGGCGAACATCAAGGCCCGTGACCAGGTTCTGCGGCCGCCCGGCCAGTGGAACTCCTACGAGATCAAGGTCCAGGGCGAACGCCTCCAGGTGTTCCTCAACGGAGTCAGGATCAACGACTTCACCAACAAGGACCCCCAGCGGAGCCTGACCGACGGCTACATCGGCCTCCAGAACCATGGCGCCGACGACCAGGTCTCCTTCCGCAACATCCAGTTGAAGGAACTGCCCGTCACGGGCGACTGAACGGCGGCGGGCGGGGGACGCCGGACCTCCGCCCGCCGTCTCCCGTCCCTCCCCCCCCCCCCCCGGGTTCGCGCACGATCAGGAGGCTGCCCATGTCCGCGTCCCTCTCCCGACCGCGTGTGGGGGTGTGGCTGATCGGAGCCCGCGGCTCCGTCGCCACCACCGTCGTCACGGGGTGCGCCGCCGTCGCCGCGGGGCTGCACCCGCCCACCGGCATGGTGACCGAGACACCGGCGTTCACCGACAGCGGTCTGCCCGCGCTGTCCGACCTCGTCTTCGGCGGCCACGACACCGTCGACTGCCCCCTGCCCAAACACGCCGAGACCCTGACCGCCGGCGGCGTCCTCCCGCCGGGCGTCGCCACCGCGGTCGCCGCCGAACTCACCGCCGCCGACCGGGAGATCAGGCCGGGTGGCCCCACTCCGGGGGACACCAGGAGCGAGGCCGAACTGATCACGGCCTTCGCCGACGACATACGCGACTTCGTACACCGGCATGAACTGGAGCGGGCCGTGGTGGTGAACGTCGCCTCCACCGAACCCGCGTCCCAGGGTCCCGACGCCTCGCTGCCGCCCAGCACCCTCTACGCGCTGGCGGCCCTGCGCGCGGGCTGCCCCTACGTCAATTTCACCCCCTCCGAGGGCATGCACCACCCTGTCGCCGCCCGCGAGGCCGAACGGAGCGGCCTGCCGTACGCAGGGCGCGACGGCAAGACCGGCCAGACCCTGCTGCGCTCGGTTCTCGGCCCGATGTTCGCCCAGCGGGCCCTGACCGTCCGCGCCTGGTCCGGTACGAACCTGCTCGGCGGCGGCGACGGCGCCGCCCTGGCCGACCCGGCCGCCGCGGCGGCCAAGAACGCCGGCAAGGAACGCGTCCTCACCGACACCCTCGGCACCACCCCCGAGGGCGAGACCCACATCGACGACGTCCCCGCCCTCGGCGACTGGAAGACCGCCTGGGACCACATCGCCTTCGACGGCTTCCTCGGCACCCGCATGGTCCTCCAGACCACCTGGCAGGGCTGCGACTCCGCCCTGGCGGCCCCCCTCGTCCTCGACCTCGCCCGCCTGACCGCCCGGGCCCACGAGGCGGGCCTGTCCGGTCCCCTCGACGCCCTCGCCTTCTACTTCAAGGACCCGGTCGGGGACGCGCCCTCGGGCCTGGCCGAGCAGTACGAGGCACTGATCCGGTTCGCGGGGAGGCTCCGGGAGGGAGAGGCGGGGGAGGGAGCAGCCGAACGGGAGGACGCCGCACACGGGGCCGCCCATCCGGCGCGGGAGGCGCGCGGGACGGGGGACCGGCCGTGACGGGACGTCGCGAGCAGCATCCGGCAGACCGGGACGGTGCGGGGGACGCCGCCACGGAAAAGAACTCCTGCCGCACGGCGTCCTGCGGAGCTGCCGGCCGTGCGCACCGACGACGCGCCTGGGCCGAACTCCTGCGCCTGCCCGCCCTGTTCAGTGTGCCAGGCGACGCCCTCGCCGGCACGGCCGCGACCGGCGCACCGCCCAACCTCCGAACCGTGCTCGCCATTGCTTCCTCCCTCTGCCTGTACGAGGCCGGCATGGCCCTCAACGACTGGGCGGACCGCGACGTCGACGCCGTCGAACGCCCGCACCGCCCCCTGCCCTCCGGCCGCATCCGACCGTCCGCCGCACTGACCGCGGCCTGCGCCCTCACCGCGGCCGGCTTGACCCTGGCCGCCCGCGCCGGCCGCCCGGCCCTGGCCGTCGCCGCACCCCTGGCGGCGACCGTCTGGGCGTACGACCTGGGCCTGAAGCACACGCCCGCCGGACCCGTGGCCATGGGCGCGGCCCGCGGACTGGACCTGCTCCTGGGAGCCGCGGCCACCACCGGCCGTACCCGCCAGGCCCTGCCCTCCGCCGCCCTCCTCGGCACTCACACCCTGGCCGTCACGACGGTCTCCCGCCAGGAGGCCCAGGGCGGCTCACCCCTGGCCCCCCTGGCGGCCCTCGCGACGACCGCCCTGCTGGCCCGTGTGGTGACGCACCGCCCGTCGGACCACCGGGGGGCAGCCGCTCATGGCCTTCTCGGGCCACGAGCGACTCCGCCTCCAGGAGCTGTGCTCGGCCGGAAACCCACGGCACACCTCACCACCGCCCTCGCGGCCGCTTACGTCGCGGCCACCGCCCGCCCCTACTTCCACGCCACGCTCAACCCCTCACCTCCGCTCACCCAACGAGCCGTCGGTGCCGGCATCCGCGCCACGATCCCCCTCCAGGCCACCCTGACCGCCCGCTCCAAGGGCACGGCCACGGCCCTCCTCATCGCGGCCCTGACCCCGCTGGGAGCGCGGTTCGCGAAGAAGGTGAGTGTGACGTGAATCCAGGGACCTCTCCCCTCGACGCCCGCCGGTCCCTCCGCTTCGGCTACGGCACCAACGGCCTTGCCGACCTCCGGCTGGACGACGCGCTCTCCCTCCTCGCCGACCTCGGATACGACGGCGTCGGGCTGACCCTCGACCACATGCACCTCGACCCGCTCGCCCCCGACCTCGCCGCCCGCACCCGCCGGGTCGCGCACCGGCTGGACGCCCTCGGGCTGGGTGTCACCGTGGAGACGGGCGCCCGGTATGTGCTCGACCCGCGCCGCAAGCACGGCCCCTCCCTGCTGGACCCGGACCCCGGCGACCGGGCCCGCCGCGCCGACCTCCTCCTGCGTGCCGTGCGGGTCGCGACCGACCTCGGCGCCCACGCGGTCCACTGCTTCAGCGGGATCGTCCCGGACGGCACCGACACGGACACCGCATGGAAGCGCCTGGCCGAGAGCCTCACGCCCGTCCTGGACGCCGCCGCGTCCGCCGGCGTTCCGCTCGCCGTCGAGCCCGAACCGGGTCACCTCCTCGCCACCCTGGACGACTTCCACCACCTCCGCCGCATCCTCGGCGACCCCGAACCGCTCGGTCTCACCCTCGACATCGGCCACTGCCAGTGCCTGGAACCCCTCTCTCCCGCCGACTGCGTGCGCGCCGCCGCACCCTGGCTGCGGCACGTCCAGATCGAGGACATGCGGCGCGGCGTCCACGAGCACCTCCCCTTCGGGGACGGGGAGATCGACTTCCCGCCGGTCCTGGCGGCCCTCGCCGCCACCGGCTACCAGGGTCTGGCCGTCGTCGAACTGCCCCGCCACTCCCACGCCGGCCCTCACTACGCCGGCCACTCCCTCCCGTTCCTCCGCCACGCCGAGCGGACCGCGGCCACCGCCTCGCCGCACCCCGCTCCGGCCCGCCGGCAAACCGCGCCACCCCACGGCGCTCCCTCCACCGCCCCTGAAGGGAGCAGCACCCCATGACCCGCCCCCGCACCACACCAGCAGCGAGAACCGACGGCTCCCAGGACGCCCAGGACACCCAGGCCCACAACACCCACACCGCCCATCCCACCCTTGACACCGCCCTCACTTCCTCCCTGGACGACCTCCGCCGCCACCTCACCGCCCACCTCGACCCCGCCGCGCGCACCTGGCTCGAGCACGCCCTCGACGAGGCAGCCGCCCACCCCGGCATCCACGGGCCCATCTCCGCGTGGGAACTGCGCCTCGCCGAGGCCGGCCGGCGCTGCGGTGCCGCCTACGCCGACGCCGCACGCGTCCTCATCCTCGACGCGGCCCGTGCCGGTACCGACGCCCTGACCCGGGTGTACTTCCAGGGCACCGCCGACGAGCGCCGCGCCGTCCTGCACGCCCTGCCCCACCTCGTGTCCGGCCCCGGCGCCCTCCCGCTCGTCGAGGACGCCCTGCGCACCAACGACACGCGGCTCCTCACCGCCGCCGTCGGCCCGTACGCCGCCCGGCACCTGGCCGCGCACGACTGGCGCCACGCCGTGCTGAAGTGCCTGTTCACCGGCGTCCCCGTCGACCACGTGGCGGATCTGCCCCGGCGTGCCCGGGGCGACGGTGAACTCGCCCGCATGCTGGGCGACTACGCCGCCGAACGCACCGCCGCCGGCCGCACCGTCCCCGAGGACCTGTACCGCGTCCTGGACCTGACCGAGTCCGTGACCCCCGCCCCCGGCACGGACCACCCCCACGGCAAGGAGTCCTGATGCGCATCTTCGACCCCCACATCCACATGACGTCCCGCACCACGGACGACTACGAGGCCATGCACGCCGCCGGTGTCCGCGCCGTCGTCGAGCCCTCCTTCTGGCTCGGCCAGCCCCGCACCTCGCCCGCCTCCTTCCTCGACTACTTCGACGCCCTCCTGGGCTGGGAGCCGTTCCGCGCCGCCCAGTACGGCATCGCCCACCACTGCACACTGGCGCTCAACCCCAAGGAGGCGAACGACCCGCGCTGTGTGCCCGTCCTCGACGCACTGCCCCGGTATCTCGTCAAGGACAACGTCGTGGCCGTCGGCGAGATCGGCTACGACTCCATGACCCCCGCCGAGGACACCGCCCTCGCCGCCCAGCTCCAGCTCGCCGCCGACCACGGACTGCCCGCCCTCGTGCACACCCCGCACCGCGACAAGCTCGCCGGTCTGCGCCGCACCCTCGACGTCGTCCGGGAGTCCGCACTGCCCCCCGAACGCGTCCTGGTCGACCACCTCAACGAGACGACCGTCAAGGAGGCCAAGGACAGCGGCTGCTGGCTGGGCTTCTCCGTCTATCCGGACACCAAGATGGACGAGGAGCGGATGATCGCGATCCTGCGCGCCTTCGGCCCCGAGCAGGTCCTGGTCAACTCCGCCGCCGACTGGGGAAAGAGCGACCCCCTGAAGACCCGCAAGGTCGGCGACCTGATGCTGGCCGAGGGCTTCGGCGAGGACGACGTCGACCAGGTGCTGTGGCGCAACCCCGTCGCCTTCTACGGGCTCAGCGGCCGCCTGAACCTCGACGTCACCGGCACCGAGGCCACCCACGAGGGCAACTCCATCCTCCGCGGCGCCCCGTTGGAGCCGCGGGAGCCGGACCCCGGCCCGGGAGACGGCGACGAACCGGCCCGCGTCTCCGCCGCGGGGGCGTGAACCATGCGCTTCCGCCACCCCGACGGCTCCACCGTCCACCTCGCCTACTGCACCAACGTCCACCCCGCCGAGACCCTCGACGGCGTCCTCGCGCAGCTCCGCGACCACTGCGAACCCGTCCGCCGCCGCCTGGGCCGCGACCGGCTCGGCATCGGACTGTGGCTCGCCAAGGACGCCGCCCACGCCCTCGACACCGACCCGTCCGCCCTGCGCGGCCTGCGCACCGAGCTGGACCGGCGCGGCCTGGAGGTCGTCACCCTCAACGGCTTCCCGTACGAGGGCTTCGGCGCCGAAGAGGTCAAGTACCGGGTCTACAAGCCGGACTGGGCCGACCCGGAACGCCTCGACCACACCACCGCCCTGGCCCGTGTCCTCGCCGGGCTCCTCCCCGACGACGTCGGCGACGGCACCATCTCCACCCTGCCCCTCGCCTGGCGCACCGCGTACGACGACGAGCGCGCGCAGACCGCCCGCGCCGCCCTGCGCACCCTCGCCGAACGCCTCGACGCCATCGAGGAGCTGACCGGCCGCTCCATCCGCGTCGGGCTGGAACCGGAACCCGGCTGCGTCGTCGAGACCACTCACGACGCCATCGCCCCGCTCACCGCGATCGCCCACGACCGCATCGGCATCTGTGTCGACACCTGCCACCTCGCCACCTCCTTCGAAGACCCGCACACCGCTCTGGACGCCCTCACCGAGGCCCGCGTCCCCGTCGTCAAATCCCAGCTCTCCGCCGCCCTGCACGCCGAACACCCCCATCTGCCCGAGGTCCGCGAGGCCCTCGCCGCCTTCGCCGAACCCCGCTTCCTGCACCAGACCCGCACGGCCACCGCCGCCGGCCTGCGCGCCACCGACGACCTGGACGAGGCCGTCGCCGGCCACGCCCTGCCCGACGGCTCACCCTGGCGCGCCCACTTCCACGTCCCCCTGCACGCGGCCCCCGCCGCACCCCTCACCTCCACACTCCCGGTCCTGAAGACCGCACTCACCCGGCTCGTCGGCGGCCCGGCCCCGCTCACCCGCCACCTGGAGGTCGAGACCTACACCTGGCAGGCCCTCCCGCCCGAGCTGCGCCCCCGCGGCCGCAGCCAGCTCGCCGAGGGCATCGCCGCCGAGCTCGCCCTCGCCCGCGATTTGTTGACGGACCTCGGCCTGAAGGAGCTGCCATGAGCAACGGCGCCCATGAGCACCCCGACCCGGCCGCCGCGGACCGCCCCACCCCGCTCCTCGTCCTCGACGTCGTAGGCCTCACCCCCCGTCTCCTCGACCACATGCCCCACCTCAAGGCGCTCGGCCGGTCCGGCTCCCGCGCCTCACTGGGCACCGTCCTGCCCGCCGTCACCTGCGCCGCCCAGTCCACGTTCCTCACCGGCACCATGCCCTCGGAGCACGGCATCGTCGGCAACGGCTGGTACTTCCGCGATCTCGGCGACGTCCTCCTGTGGCGCCAGCACAACGGCCTCGTCGCCGGTGACAAACTCTGGGACGCCGCCCGCCGCGCCCACCCCGGCTACACCGTCGCGAACATCTGCTGGTGGTACGCCATGGGCGCCGACACCGACATCACCGTCACCCCCCGTCCGGTCTACTACGCCGACGGCCGCAAGGAACCCGACTGCTACACCAGGCCGGCCGCGCTGCACGACGAACTCACCGACAAACTCGGCACGTTCCCCCTCTTCCACTTCTGGGGACCCGGAGCGGACCTCGTCTCCAGCCGGTGGATCATCGACGCGACCCGCCACATCATCCGCACCCGGCACCCCGACCTGACGCTCTGCTACCTCCCTCACCTCGACTACGACCTCCAGCGCTTCGGCCCCGACGACCCGCGCTCCCTGAAGGCGGCCGCCGACCTGGACGCCGCCATGGCACCGCTCCTGGACGACGCCCGCGCCGAGGGCCGCACGGTCGTCGCGCTGTCCGAGTACGGCATCACCCGTGTGAACCGGCCCGTCGACATCAACCGCGCCCTGCGCCGCGCCGGCCTGCTGGAAGTGCACACCCAGGACGGCATGGAGTACCTCGACCCGATGGTCTCCCGTGCCTTCGCCGTCGCCGACCACCAGATCGCCCACGTCTATGTGCGCCGCCCCGAGGACCTCGACGCCGCCCGGGCCGCCCTCGACGGCCTGCCCGGCATCGAGCAACTCCTCGACGACGAGGGCAAGAAGGCCCACCACCTCGACCATCCGCGCGCCGGCGAACTCGTCGCCGTGGCGGAACCCGACGCCTGGTTCACGTACTACTACTGGCTCGACGACGCCCGCGCGCCCGACTTCGCACAGCTCGTCGAGATCCACCGCAAACCCGGCTACGACCCGGTCGAGCTCTTCATGGATCCCCTCGACCCCTACGTCAAGGTCAAGGCGGCCACCGCGCTGGCGCGCAAGAAACTCGGCATGCGCTACCGCATGGCGGTCGTGCCCCTGGACCCCTCACCTATTCGCGGCAGCCACGGCCGCCTCCCGGCGAGCGACGACGACGGTCCGCTCCTCATCTGCTCCACCCCCCGCGCTGTCGGCGACCGCGTCGCGGCCACCGATGTGAAGTCACTGCTGCTCCGACTCGCCGGTCTCGACTGAGGCCGTAACCGTCAGTCCCGACTGGTCACAAGTGAAGCACTCACCACTGACAACGCCCCGCGATCACGAGGAGTTCCACGCATGAGCCGCTTCTCCCAGCCCGACCCCGAGCTCACCCACCGCCTCAGCAGACGCGGCATGCTCGGCGTGGCCGCAGGCGCCACCGCCGCCGCCCTGCTCGGCGCCGCCGCCCCCGCGACGGCCGCCACCGGCAGCACGTCCGGAGCCACGGGCACGGCCTCCGGCGCCAAGGGCCGCGGCCGTCCCGTCCTGCCGCCCGGCCGCCTCGGCATCCAGCTCTACAGCCTCCGCGACAAGGTCTCCACCCTGGGCTTCGGCCCCGTCTTCGCCGAACTGGAGAAGTACGGCTACGACGAGGTCGAGTTCGCCGGCTACACCCAGGGCTCGGCCGGCCCCATCACACTCGCCCAGCTCAAGCGGCTGGCCCGGAACCACGGTCTGAACCCGATCGGCAGCCACGTCGGCTACTACTCCGACGACCCGAACGCCTACACCTTCGCCCAGAACCTCACCAAGGTCCTCGACGACGCCCAGGCCCTCGGCCTCAAACACATCGGCACGGCCGCCGGCCCGTTCCGCTACGGTTCGACCGTCGACGCCTGGAAGCGCGCCGCCGAGGACTTCAACACCTACGGCGCGGCGGCGAAGGCCCGGGGCATGAAGTTCTACCAGCACAACCACTCCGAGGAGTTCGGCTTCGCCACCGACAACCCGAAGGTCCGCCTCTACGACGTCCTGCTCAAGGAGACCGACCCGGACCTCGTCCACCTGGAGATGGACATCTACTGGGCGTACGTCGGCCAGTTCCGCTTCTCCAAGCGGCCCGACGGCACACCCGCCCCGTTCGAGCCGCTCAACTACGTCCTCAGGCAGCCCGACCGCTACCCGCTGTTCCACGTGAAGGACGGGGAGAGCGACCCGTCGAACCCGTACGGCTACCGCATGACCGATGTCGGCGACGGCGACATCGACTACCAGCGGTTCATCTCCGCCGTGACCCGGTTGCGCGGCCACCGCATGGCCCACCACTGGCAGGCCGAGCACGACAACCCGGCCGAGTCCTTCACGTTCGCGCGCCGCTCCAGCGCGCACCTGCACTCGCTGCGGGAGAAGTGCTGAGGGCCCTGCACACATGAGGAGGCCCCTCCCCGGCCGGGGAGGGGCCTCCTCATGTGGGGGACGGTCAGCTCACCGGCTGTGCCTGAGCGCGTCCTGGCCGTGCCTGGGCACGTCCCGGCTGGCGCAGCAGCAGCGCGACCGCCGCCGCGAGCATCGACACGCCCCCGGCGAGCGCATACGCGCCGTTGTAGCCCCAGGCCGCGACCACCATGGAACCCAGCCCGCCGCCGAACAGGCCGCTGATCAGCTTGCCGCTGTAGACCAGCCCGTAGTTGGTGGCGTTGTAGTTCTCCCCGAAGTAGTCCGGCGTGAGCGCCGCGAACAGCGGATAGAACGCGCCGCCGCCGAAGCCGGAGAGGAACGCGAAGAACAGGAACAGCCACTCGCTCTTCAGGTCGCCCGCCCAGATGACGCCGAACTGGGCGAGGCCCAGGACGACGATGACGAACACCAGGGTGGACTTGCGGCCCCACCGGTCGGACAGCCAGCCCACCACGCCGCGGCCGACGCCGTTGACGACCGCCATCAGGCCCATGGACGACGCCGCCACCAGTGGGCCGAAGCCCACCTCCTTGGCGAAGTCGACCTGGAAGGAGATACCGAAGATGGACACGCCGGCGGTCATCACCACGGAGAGCCACATCAGCGGCAGCATGCCCGTCCTGATGGCCTCCTTCGGGGTGTACTGGCGTACCGCCGGGGGGTTCTTGGCGAGGCTCGTGGCGTTCTTCCGGTCGCCGGAGTGGGTCAGCGGATCGATGTCGGCCGGCCACCAGTTCTTCGGCGGGTCCTTGAAGAAGAAGGCGCAGGCCAGCACCACGATCATGACGTAGCAGCCGATGAGGTCCAGGACGCGGTGGTAGTTCGCCGTGTCGAAGCCGTAGTTGAAGATGAAGATGAACGGCAGCGACCCGTACGCGAACCCGCCGTTGACGAAGCCCGTGCGGGCGCCGCGTCGTTCCGGGAACCACTTGCCGACCATGTTGATGCAGGTGGCGTAGACGAGCCCGGCGCCGATCCCGCCGACCACGCCGAAACCGAGGATCGCCAGCAGCACGTTGCTCAGGTGCGACAGGGCGAGGAACCCCAGCAGGCACATGCCCGACCCGAGGTACATGGCCGTGCGCGCCGTCAGACGGCCCTTCTCCCGCAGCCAGCCCGCGGGGAAGGCGACGCCGGCCTGGAAGAACACCCAGACGCTGAGGATCCAGAAGGTGTTGCTCTGCGTCCAGCCGTGCGCGTGGGACAGGGTGTCCTCCGCGGAGCCGTACGCGTACTCGAAGACGCTGATGGCCATCATGGCGATCCACGGCAGATACACCATGAGCTTGCGGGAGTGGCCGAGGATGTCCCGGTCGGTCTCGCCGACGCGGTAGACGCGGCCGTGTGAGTCGGTGACCTCGCGGTAGGGACGGTGTGCGGCGTCGGAGGGTGTGGACGAACTGTTTGCTGCGTACGGATCTGCCGTCATGTCAGGCCGTGTCCTCGCCGAGCGGTTGCGGGTTGGGAGCGATGCGGCGCCTTTCCTTGTCGCGTCCCGGCGGGGTCAGGAACAGTGCCATGCAGCCGGCGAAGAGGGAGATGGAGCCGGCCAGGATGAACGCACCGGAATGTCCCCAGGCGCCCACGACCACGGCGCCCATGCCCGCGCCCAGACCGGAGACGAGTTTGGCGCTGTAGACCATGCCGTAGTTGGACGCGTTGTTGTTCTCGCCGAAGTAGTCGGCGGTGAGGGCCGCGAACATCGGGAAGATGGCGCCGCCGCCGAAGCCGGAGATCGCGGAGAAGATCAGGAACAGCGTGAGGTTCTTGCTCTCGGCCGCCCAGAGGATGCCGTACTGGGCGAGGCCCAGGATGAGGCAGACGACCAGCAGGCACCGCTTGCGGCCGTAGAGGTCGGAGAGCCAGCCGATGACGCCGCGGCCGGTGCCGTTGACGACGGCCTTCAGGGACATGGCCGTGGCCACGATGCCGCCCGCGAACCCGGCTTCCTCGCCGATGTCCACCTGGAAGGCGATCCCGAAGATGTTCACGCCGGACGTGCACGCCAGACAGAACCACATCAGGGCCACCCGGCCGGTCTTCCACGCCTCCTTGGGGGAGTACTGGCGCACCGCGGGCGGGTTCATCCGCAGCGAGCGGGCCGCGCGCGGGTCGTCGGGCGGGTTCAGCGGGTCGATCGTGGCGGGCCACCAGTTCTTCGGCGGGTCCTTGAAGAAGTAGCCGGAGCACGCGACCAGTCCGGCCAGGAACAGACCCACCGAGACCAGCACCCAGCGGAAGTTGGTCAGGTCCATGTAGCCGTTGAAGAGGAAGACGAAGGGCACCGAGCCGTAGGCGAAGCCGCCGTTGACGAAACCCGTCTTGCCGCCCTTGCGTTCCGGATACCACTTGCCGACCATGTTGACGCAGGTGGCGTACACCATGCCCGCGCCCATGCCGCTGAACATGCTGAAGCCGATGTAGGCGAAGACGACGTGCGGCGCGAAGGCCAGCGACAGGTAGCCCAGCAGCGTGCCCGTCGCGCCGAGCATCATCGCCCAGCGGGCCGGAAGTTTTCCGCTCTCACGCAGTTTGCCCGCGGGGAAGGCCACCGCGGCCTGGAAGAAGACCCACACGGTCATCATCCAGAAGATGTGCATGCTGTCCCAGTGGTGCGCGGTGTGCAGGGTGTCCTCGGCGGACGCGAACGCGTACTCGGCGGAGGAGATGCCCATCATGCCGATCCACGGCAGGATGACCATCCACTTGCGTTTGCGGCCCATGATGTCGATGTCGGTCTCACCGATGCGGTAGACGCGTCCGTTCGCGTCCGTGACCTCTCGGTAGGGAACCGTGGTGGGCAGATCGGTCGTTGTCATGTCGTGTCGCACCCCTTGCGTCGAAAGATCTGGCCAGCGCCCCCTGTCCCATGCCTTTCGTGCGCGTGCGGGTCCCGGGGCCGGCCGACGCGCACCGTCGGCCGGCCCCCCCGCTCCCTCACCTCATGTACCGCCCCCCAGCAGCTGCGCCGCCCGCGCCCAGCGGTACTTCGCGCCGAGCACGGCCACCGGTTTCTCGGTCGTGTACGGGTACGCCACGACCCCGCGCTCGAAGAGGTACTGGCAGGCCTCCTCGACCTCCACGTCACCCGCGAGCGACGCCACGACCGGCTTCTCGATCCCCCGCTCCCGGAACTCGGCCACCACGCGCGCGGTGAGCTCCGCGAAGACCATGGGAGGAGTGACGATGGTGTGCCAGTAGCCGAGGACGAGCGCGTGGATGCGCGGATCCTCGAGCCCCAGCCGGATCGTCGCCTCGTACGTCGACGGCGGCTCGCCCCCGGTGATGTCCACCGGGTTGCCCGCGGCCCCGAAGGGCGGGATGAACTTGCGGAACGCCTCGTCCAGGTCCGGCGGGATCTCCATCAGCGACAGGCCGTTGTCCGTGACCGCGTCCGAGAGCAGCACACCGCTGCCGCCGGCTCCCGTGATGATCACGACGTTGTCGCCCTTGGGGGCGGGCAGCACGGGCAACGCGCGCGCGTACTCCAGCATGTCGTTCAGCCCCGGCGCCCTGATCACCCCGGCCTGCCGCAGGATGTCGTCGTACACGGCGTCGTCGCCCGCCAGGGCGCCGGTGTGCGAGCCGGCCGCCTTCGCACCCGCCGCCGTACGCCCGGCCTTCAGTACGACCACGGGCTTCTTCGGCACGGTCGCCCGCGCGGCCTCCACGAAGGCGCGCCCGTCCTTGAGGTCCTCCAGGTGCATCGCGATGCACTCGGTGTGCGGGTCCTCCCCGAACCAGGTCAGCAGGTCGTCCTCGTCCAGGTCCGACTTGTTGCCGAGCCCGACGATCGCCGACACGCCCGTCTTGGTGGTGCGGGCGAAGCCGAGAATGGCCATCCCGATGCCGCCGGACTGCGAGGTCAGCGCCACCCCGCCCTTGACGTCGTACGGCGTGCAGAACGTGGCGCACAGGTCCTGCCAGGTCGAGTAGTAGCCGTAGATGTTCGGCCCCAGCAGGCGTACGCCGTGCCGCTCGGCGATCTTCACGATCTCCGCCTGGAGTTCGTGCTCGCCGGTCTCGGCGAACCCGGAGGGAATCAGCACGGCGTTCGGGATGCCCTTGCGTCCCACCTCCTCCAAGGCGGCGGCCACGAACTTGGCGGGGATCGCGAACACCGCCACATCCACCTCACCGGGAACGTCCGTGACACTCTTGTACGCCTTGCGGCCCAGAATGTCATCGGCCTTGGGATTCACCGGGTGGATGTCGCCCGCGAACCCGCCGTCGACGAGGTTGCGCATCACCGAGTTGCCGATCTTGCCCTGCTCGTTGGAGGCACCGATGACGGCGACCGACCTCGGCTGCATCAGCCGGCGCATCGACGTGAGGATCTCCTCCCTCGAGTACTTCCGGCGCGGCGCGGGCTGCGACTCGGCGAGGATCACCCGGATGTCGGCCGCCACCGCCCCCTCCGCGGTGGCGATCACCGGGTTGAGGTCGACCTCCGCGATCTCCGGGAAGTCCGCGACGAGTTCCGACACCCGGCGGATCTGCTCGGCGACGGCCCACCGGTCCACGCCCGCCTGGCCGCGCACCCCGCGAAGGATCTCCGCCGAGCGGATCGAGTCCAGCATGGACAGCGCCTCGTCGGCGTCCACCGGAGCGAGCCGGAACGTCACGTCCTTCAGGACCTCGACGAGCACCCCGCCGAGCCCGAACGCCACCACCTTCCCGAACGTCGGGTCCGTGACCGCGCCGACGATGACCTCCTGCCCCTTCGGCAGCAGCTCCTGCACCTGCACACCCGAGATACGGGCCTTGGGGTCGTACGCACGGGCGTTGTCGATGATGGTGTGGAACGCCGCCCGTACGTCCGCCGCGCCCTCGACCCCGACGATCACCCCGCCGGCGTCGGTCTTGTGCAGGATGTCCGGCGAGACGATCTTCATCACGACGGGCCCGCCGAAGCGCGCCGCGAACGCCACGGCCTCGTCGACGTCGGTCGCCAGCTCCTCGCCCGGTACGGCGATCCCGTACGCGTCGGCGATCACCTTGCCCTCGGGCGCGGTCAGCGCGGTCCGCCCCTCGGCCCGCACGGAGTCCAGGACGCCCCGCACCCGCAGGACCCGGTCTTCGGCCATCACGTCAGATCACTCCGTTCGACTTGAGCAGGCGCACTTCCTCGTCGCCGAGGCCGAGTTCGCCGACGTAGA
The DNA here is from genome assembly GCF_030816955.1 of Streptomyces africanus. Taxonomy (NCBI): domain Bacteria; kingdom Bacillati; phylum Actinomycetota; class Actinomycetes; order Kitasatosporales; family Streptomycetaceae; genus Streptomyces; species Streptomyces africanus. The sequence continues at coordinate 7,483,230 of NZ_JAUSYP010000001.1, forward strand.
CCTCTTCGTTGTGCTCGCCGAGGAGTGGCGAACTGGTCACCTCGACGGGGGAGTCGGACAGCTTCAGCGGGCTGCCGACGGTGACGAACTCGCCGCGCTCGGGGTGCGGGACGGTGACGACCATCTCGTTGGCGACCAGCGACCGGTCCTCGATGATCTCCTTCGTGGACAGGATCGGGCCGCACGGGATGTTGTGCGCGTTGAGCCGCTCCAGCACCTCCCACTTGGGCAGCGTCGAGGACCACTCCTCGATCAGCTGGAACATCTTGTTGAGCTTGGGAAGCCGCGCCTCGGGCGTCGCCCACTCGGGGTCGTCCGCCAGCTCCGGCCGGCCGATGAGTTCGCTGATCGGCCGCCAGCCCACGGGCTGCACGATGACGTACACGTAGTCGTTCGGGCCGCCCGGCGCGCACTTGACCGCCCAGCCGGGCTGGCCGCCGCCGGACGCGTTCCCGGACCTGGGAACCTCGTCGCCGAAGTCCTCGTTGGGATATTCAGCGAGCGGCCCGTGTGCCAGACGCTGCTGGTCCCGCAGCTTCACCCGGCACAGGTTCAGTACAGCGTGCTGCATGGCCACGTTGACCCGCTGCCCGCGACCGGTGCGCTCCCGTTGGTAGAGCGCGGCGAGGATGCCCGCCACGGCGTGCACGCCCGTCCCCGAGTCCCCGATCTGGGCCCCCGTCGCCAGCGGCGGCCCGTCCTCGAAACCGGTGGTCGCCATCGACCCGCCCATGGCCTGTGCGACGACCTCGTACGCCTTGAAGTTGGTGTACGGGCCCTCGCCGAACCCCTTGATGGAGGCATAGACGATCCGTGGATTGATCTCCTGGATGCGGTCCCAGGTGAAGCCCATCCGGTCGACCGCGCCTGGTCCGAAGTTCTCGACCATGACGTCGGAGCGCCGGATCAGCTCGGTGAGGATCTCCTTGCCGCGCTCGGTCTTGGTGTTGAGGGTGATGCTCCGCTTGTTGCAGTTGAGCATCGTGAAGTAGAGGGAGTCGACGTCCGGCAGGTCACGCAGCTGCTTGCGCGTGATGTCGCCGGTCGGCGCCTCCAGCTTGACGACGTCCGCGCCGAGCCAGGCGAGCAGCTGGGTCGCGGAGGGCCCGGACTGGACGTGGGTCATGTCCAGGACGCGGATGCCTTCGAGGGCCTTGGTTCCTGTCATCGGGGGCACCTCACTTGTACATGGTCTGGTTCATGGTTCCGGGGGCGTACGCGTCGGGGTCGACCCAGACGTTGATCAGGGACGGCTTGCCGGACTCGCGGGCGCGCCTGAGGGCCGGGCCGATGTCGGCGGGGTCGCGGACCTCCTCGCCGTAACCGCCCAGCATCTGGGCGAACTTGTCGTAGTGGACGTCGCCGAGGGTGTTGCCGACCCGCTCGCGGTCCTTGCCGTACTTGGCGGCCTGGCCGTAGCGGATCTGGTTCATGGAGGAGTTGTTGCCGACGATGCCGACGAAGGGGAGGTCGTAGCGGACGAGCGTCTCGAAGTCCCAGCCGGTGAGGGAGAACGCGCCGTCGCCGAAGAGCGCGACGACCTCCTTGTCGGGCCGCGCCTGCTTGGCCGCGAGCACGAAGGGGACGCCGACGCCGAGCGTGCCCAGGGGGCCGGGGTCCATCCAGTGCCCGGGCGACTTGGGCTGCACGACCTGCCCGGAGAAGGTGACGATGTCGCCGCCGTCGCCGATGTAGATCGAGTCCTCGGTGAGGAAGTCGTTGATCTCGCTGACCAGCCGGTACGGGTGGATGGGCGAGGCGTCCGACCTCAGGCTCGGCAGCCGCTTCTCCAGAGCGGTCTGTTCGGCCGCCCGCAGCTCGTCCAGCCACTCCTTGCGCTTCGACGCCCCGCCGTTGATACGTCCGGAGGCCGCCTCGGTCACCGACTTCAGCACCAGCCCCGCGTCGCCCACGATGCCGAGGTCGATGTCGCGGTTCTTGCCGACCGTGCGGTAGTCGAGGTCGATCTGCACGACGGTCGCGTCCGGTGACAGCCGCTTGCCGTAGCCCATGCGGAAGTCGAAGGGTGTGCCGACGATGACGATGACATCGGCGCCGGAGAAGGCGTACCGGCGCGACAGCTGGAAGTGGTGCGGGTCGCCGGGCGGGAGGGTGCCACGGCCGGCGCCGTTCATGTACGCCGGGATGTTCAGCGTGCGCACCAGCTCGATGGCCGATGCGGTGCCCCGGGTCGTCCACACCTGGCTGCCGAGCAGGATGGCCGGTTTCTCGGCGTGCACCAGCAGGTCGGCGAGCTTCTCGATCGCCTCCGGATCGCCGGCCGAGCGGGTCGAGGCGCGGTAGGCGCCGGCCTGCGGCACGCGGGCCTTGGACGCGGGCACCTTGGCGTCCAGCACATCGCGCGGGATCTCCAGGAAGGAGGGCCCGGGCGCACCGTGGTAGCACTCGCGGAACGCCATGGACACCATGTCCGCCGCGCGCGCCGTGTCCGGCACGGCCGCCGCGAACTTGGTGATGGGGTTCATCATGTCGACGTGCGGCAGGTCCTGGAGGGACCCCATCTTGTGCTGGGTGAGGGCCCCCTGACCGCCGATCAGCAGCATCGGCGACTCCGCGCGGAAGGCGTTGGCGACACCGGTGACGGCGTCGGTCGTCCCCGGTCCCGCGGTGACCACCGCACAGCCTGGCTTGCCGGTGATGCGCGCGTAACCGTCGGCGGCGTGGGCGGCGACCTGCTCGTGACGGACGTCGACGACCTCGATGCCCTCGTCGACGCAGCCGTCGTAGATGTCGATGATGTGGCCGCCGCACAGGGTGTAGATGCGCTCGACCCCCTCGGCCTTCAGCGCCTTGGCTACGAGATGACCACCGGAGATCATGTCCTGGGTGTCGTCGGGCATGGCGAAGTCCTGTCCCTTCGTAGGGGGTTGGAACGTCTCGCGGTACATTGCATACAGTCGACGAATACTGTATGAAGCTTGTTATCCCGCATCCGATGGGGTGGTGTCCAGGGGGCGTGCGGCACTTTCAGTCAGGAGCCGAAAATGGACCTGTACGAACACCAGGCAAGGGAACTCTTCGAGGAACACGGCATCTTGGTGCCGCGGGCCGAGGTGACGGACTCGCCCAAGGAGGCCCGTGAGATCGCACGCCGGCTCGGCGGCCGGGTCGTGGTGAAGGCTCAGGTGAAGACCGGTGGCCGGGGCAAGGCAGGCGGTGTGAAGCTCGCCGCCGACCCGGCCGCCGCGGAGCTCACCGCCCGTCAGATCCTCGGTATGGACATCAAGGGCCACCGGGTCGGCACGGTGATGCTGGCCCAGCCCGTGGACATCGAGACCGAGTTCTACGTGTCCTATGTACTCGACCGCGCGGCGGGCCGCTTCCTCGCGATCGCCTCGGCCGAAGGCGGCATGGAGATCGAGGAGGTCGCCGCCACCCGCCCCGACGCCGTGGCCCGCGTCCCCGTCGACCCCGCCGAGGGCGTCACCTCCGCGAAGGCGGGCGAGATCGCCGAGGCGGCCGGACTGCCGCCGCAGACCGTCGACGTCCTCGTGCGGCTCTGGCAGGTCCTCGTCCGCGAGGACGCCCTCCTCGTCGAGGTGAATCCCCTCGTCCGCACCCGGCAGGGACAGATCCTCGCCCTCGACGGCAAGGTCACCCTCGACGACAACGCCCGCTTCCGGCAGGCGCGCTGGGGCGCGGACGACACCGGCCACGACGACGCGCTGGAGGCGGCGGCTGCCGCCAAGGGCCTCAACTACGTCAAGCTCGACGGCGAGGTCGGCATCATCGGAAACGGAGCCGGACTCGTCATGTCGACCCTGGACGTGGTCGCGGGCTGCGGCGCGCGCCCCGCCAACTTCCTCGACATCGGCGGCGGAGCGAGCGCCCGGATCATGGCGGACGGACTGTCGGTCATCCTCTCCGACCCGGCCGTGAAGTCCGTCTTCGTCAACGTCTTCGGCGGGATCACCGCCTGCGACGCCGTCGCCGACGGCATCGTCCAGGCCCTGGACACCGTCCGTCTGACCAAGCCGCTCGTCGTGCGCCTCGACGGCAACAACGCGCCCCGGGGCCGCGCCATCCTCGACGAGCACGCGCATCCGCTGGTCCAGCAGGTCACCACCATGGACGGCGCCGCCCGCCGTGCCGCCGAACTCGCCACCACAGCCTGAGGGGACGTCATGGCCATTTACCTCACCAAGGAGAGCAAGGTCCTCGTCCAGGGCATGACCGGCAGCGAGGGCATGAAGCACACCCGGCGCATGCTGGCGGCCGGCACGAACGTCGTCGGCGGCGTCAACCCGCGCAAGGCTGGCCGCACCGTCGACTTCGACGACCGAGCCGTGCCCGTCTTCGGCACGGTCGCCGACGGAATGCGCGCGACCGGGGCGGACGTCACCGTCGTCTTCGTGCCGCCCGCCTTCGCCAAGGCGGCCGTCCTCGAAGCCGCCGACGCCGGCATCGGCCTCGCGGTCGTCATCACCGAGGGCATCCCCGTCCACGACTCCGTCGCCTTCACCACGTACGCCGGCCAGAAGGGCACCCGGGTCGTCGGCCCCAACTGCCCGGGCCTGATCACCCCCGGCCAGTCCAACGCGGGCATCATCCCGGCCGACATCACCAAACCGGGCCGCATCGGCCTGGTCTCCAAATCGGGCACGCTGACGTACCAGCTCATGTACGAGCTCCGCGACATCGGCTTCTCGACCTGCGTCGGCATCGGCGGCGACCCGGTCGTCGGCACCACGCACATCGACTGCCTCGCCGCCTTCCAGGACGACCCCGACACCGAACTCATCGTCCTCATCGGCGAGATCGGCGGTGACGCCGAGGAACGGGCGGCGGCGTACGTCCGCGAGCACGTCACCAAGCCGGTCGTCGGCTACATCGCCGGGTTCACCGCACCCGAGGGCAAGACCATGGGGCACGCGGGCGCCATCGTCTCCGGCTCCTCCGGCACCGCGCAGGCGAAGAAGGAGGCGCTGGAGGCGGCCGGGGTGAGCGTGGGCAGCACCCCGACCGAGACGGCGAAGCTCGTGCTCGCACGCCTCGAAGCGCGCCTCGGAGAACAACGGCAGTGAGCCAGGTCCCGCCCCCGACCGTGCAGCGAGAGCGGAGCAACCCGATGGCACCCACCCTCACTCTCAAATCCGGCACGACCTGGCCCGACGCGTGGCAGCGCTGCCAAGCCGCCGCGCCGGAGGCCTTCCGCGACGAGCGGATCCTCAACCTCTGGAACGCCGCCTGGCAGGCGGACGGCCGGGTCCTGCCCGCCGTCAGCCCCGTCGACGGCAGCCCGATCGCCGGTCCGCCGCGCCTGGACGGGGCCACCGCCCGCCGGGCCGTGCGCGCCGCCCTCGACCAGCACCGCGCCTGGCGTCACGTCCCCCTGCCGGAGCGCCGCGCCCGCGTCGCGGCCACCCTCGACGCCCTCGCCGAACACCGCCGGCTGCTCGCCCTCCTCCTCGTCTGGGAGATCGGCAAGCCCTGGCGGCTCGCCCTGGCGGACGTCGACCGCGCCATCGACGGGGTCCGCTGGTACGTCGACGGCATCGAGGAGATGCTCGCCGACCGGACCCCGCTGGACGGCCCGGTGTCCAACATCGCCAGCTGGAACTACCCGATGAGCGTGCTCGTTCACGCAGTGCTGGTCCAGGCACTGGCAGGCAACGCGGTCATCGCCAAGACCCCGACCGACGGCGGTGTCGCCTGCCTGACCCTGGCCTGCGCCCTCGCCGCCCGTGAGGGGATCCCCGTGACCCTCGTCAGCGGCAGCGGAGGCGAGCTGTCCCAGGCGCTGGTGCGGGCGCCCGAGATCGGCTGCGTCTCCTTCGTCGGCGGCCGCGACACCGGCGCCGCGGTGGCCACGGCCGTCGCCGACCTGGGCAAACGACACGTACTCGAACAGGAGGGACTCAACACCTGGGGCATCTGGAACTACTCGGACTGGGACGCGCTCACGGCGGTCATCCCCAAGCTCTTCGACTACGGCAAGCAGCGCTGCACGGCGTACCCGCGCTTCGTCGTCCAGCGGCACCTGTTCGACGCGTTCCTGGCGGCGTACCTCCCGGCGGTCCGCATGCTCAGGGTCGGACACCCGCTCGCCGTGGAGCAGCCGGACGACCCGTACCCCGAGCTGGACTTCGGGCCGGTCATCAACGCGGCCAAGGCCAAGGAACTCCAGGACCAGGTCGCCGAGGCGATCGAGCGCGGCGCGGTACCGCTGCACCGCGGCAGTCCGTCCGACGCCCGTTTCCTGCCCGGCCAGGACACCTCGGCCTACGTCCAGCCGGTCACGCTCCTCAACCCGCCCCCGTCCTCTCCGCTGCACCACGCGGAGCCGTTCGGCCCGGTCGACACCATCGTCCTGGTCGACACGGAGGCGGAGCTGCTGGCCGCGATGAACGCCTCGAACGGCGCGCTCGTGGCCACGCTGTCCACGGACGACCGGGCGACCTACGAGCGACTCGCCCCGCAGATCCGCGCGTTCAAGACCGGCCACGGCCGGCCCCGTTCCCGCGGCGACCGTGACGAACTGTTCGGCGGGCTCGGCGCGTCCTGGCACGGCGCGTTCGTCGGCGGCGAACTGCTGGTGCGCGCGGTGACACGGGGACCGGCGGGGGAGCGGCTGCCGGGCAACTTCCCGGAGTACCAGCTGCTGCCCTGAGGGCGGGCCGTCGCGGCCGACGCCGGGTCGCCACGCGGGTGCCGCGCGGGGTTTCGGCGTCGGTCGACGACGGGCGGTGAAACTGGCGCGTCCTGAAATCCGTATCGGCGGCGGACGTCGCCGAGGCGCCGGTCAGCCGATGCCCTGCCGGTCCGGGCGCAGGGCGAACGCGCGGTCCGCGGGGGCCGGCCCGGACCGGTCCACCGCCTGCCGGAGCAGCGCGCGGTGGCGGAGCAGCGGCTCCCGCCGCTCCGGCGGCACGAGCAGGAGCAGGTCGTCCAGCCCGGCCAGCATGCGCCGCGAAACCTGCGGGCTTCCCACGGCGCACCCCCGTACCTCGGTGAACCCCAGATCCACCAGCTCGGTCCACCCCGGCACGGGCTGCACCAGCCGCACCGTCCCGCCCCGGTCCCGGTGCAGGGCGGCGTCGAGCGGTCGCCGGCTGAGCGCGGCCAGGAACTGGACGATCCGGTCCAGCGCCTGGACGGCGGTCGTCGGATCGTTGATCGCGGACGACAGGGCGCGCAGCGCGATGTCGGACAACTGGCGCAGGCCGAAGCCGAGATCCTGGTGGTAGGTCCGCTCCACCCCCACCGAGATCGTGTAGCGCAGCGCCCTGCGGGACGGGGCCGGCCCGCCGTGGACCGCCAGCACGGGCGTGCCGGGCACCACGAAGTCGCCGATCCGCGGGATCAGCCGCAGCACGACCCCGTGTTTGCGTGCCACCCGCACCAGCCGCGTGATGTGCACGTCCCGCAGCACCCCCGCCCGGCCCTCGTGCGGCACCCACGCGGTCGCGGAACCCAGGCGGGCGGCGTCCGCCCCGGGTTGTCCGCCCGTCGGCACGGGCATCGAGGCGGCCACCCGGAACGATTCCGTGGCGATCCGCGCGATCACATGGCTGATTCTCATCAGCCGCAGGGTGGTGTTCACGTAGAGCACGAACAGCAGCAGGCTCAGCGCGACCATGCCGAGGGTGAGGACCGACTGCACCAGGGGCACCGTGGTGACGGCACGCGGATCGTCGGCGGTGTCGAAGGAGGTCAGGACGAGCAGGGTCAGCACGAAGGTCGCCAGGAAGACGGCGAAGGTCGCCTTGGTGATCCGGCTCCGGACGAAGAGCCGCACCACGCGCGGCGTGAACTGCCCGCTCGCCATCTGCACGGCCACCAGCGAGATGCTGAAGACCACGCCGATGAAGGTCATCATCGCCGAGCCGACCGCGCTCACCACGGCCTTCGCGTCCTGAGCGAACCGCAGCAGTTCGTCGAGCGTGTCGTAGTCGCGGTCGTCCTGGAGCGCGTCGACGATGGCCGTGTCCAGCGCCTGGGCCCCCGCCCAGACCACGAAGACGCCCACCATCGCCGCGGTCGGGGCGAACCAGAACGTGTCCCGCAGGTGCTCCCTGAGCGGCGACAGCGCACGGGAGCGACGCCGCACGGTGGAGCTCCGCGTAACCATCCAGTCACTCATGGTGTGACCCTAGGCGCATCGGGGCGCGAGGTCCCGGACCCCCGCCCTGGGGAAGGAAACGCAGGTGAAAGGCACTGCGAAACCTTGGTATGGTTGTCCATGTCGCCGCCGGGCAGAGCCCTGGCAAGGCGGCAGACACCTGGTCCGGGTGGCGGAATGGCAGACGCGCTAGCTTGAGGTGCTAGTGCCCTTTATCGGGCGTGGGGGTTCAAGTCCCCCCTCGGACACTTGCTTCGGTGCACGACTTCGGTGCACGAGAGGTGCCGGCCAGTTCTGGTCGGCACCTTTTCTGTGTTCCTGGGGTGCCGCGACTCTCCGCGGGCGCTGGGTGGGGCGGCCCCCTCAGACCCGGTAGCCCCGCAGTTTGCGGTACAGCGTCGCCCGGCCGATCCCCAGCGCGGCCGCCGCCCGGGCCTTGTTGCCACCGTGCAGGCGCAGAGCTTCGAGGATCGCGGCGCGCTCGGCGTGCTCCATCGGGCTGAGAGGGCGCACGGCCGGGCCTTCCCGCACGGCGTCCGGCAGCTCCGCCCGGCGGACCGGCCCCGACATCCGGCGGTGCTCCGCGAGGGCCCGGACGACGTGGGCCAGCTCGGTGACGTTCCCGGGCCACGGGTACCGCTCCAGCGCACGCAGGGCGTCCAGTGTCCAGGTCAGCGGCGGCTGCCCGGGGGCCGGCCGGGGCGCCAGGGCGGGCAGCAGCTCCCGTATGTCCTCGGTGCGTTCCCGCAGCGGGGGCAGGGTCACCGAGCGGGCGGACAGTTTGTCCAGCAGACGCTGGAGACAGGGGCCGACCGGCGCGCCGGGCGTGTAGGTGACCAGCAGCCGGGTGTCCGGGTGGGTGTCGAGCAGGGAGTTGAGCGCGGCCACGCCGGGCTGCGCGAGACGCTCGGCGTGCCGGAGCAGCAGCGGGCGATCGGCCGGCCAGGGGGTGGGCAGGGCCTGTGCCAGCCCGGCGTCCCGAGCGGCGTCCGCCTCCTGGACGGGGCCCGGCCCCAGCAGTTCCCGGGCCAGGGCGGACTTTCCCGCGCCCCGCTCGCCGATCAGCAGCAGCGGCCGGCGGGAGCGCGCCAGCTCGGCCGCACGCGCGACGACGTGGCGCCACGGGACCGAGGAGCCGGTCAGAGCGACCGATGGCGCGGGCGAGCCCGGCACCGGGAGCGGCGCAGCGTCGAGCGGTTCCAGGACGGCGACGACTCCCACGACCGTGCCGTCCAGACGCACCGGGGTGATCCGTGCGGTGCACCCGGCCCCCTCCGGCAACTCCACGGGCCCGGACACCACCGCCGCCTCGGGCGACGCCGCTGGATCCGTACCGTCCGCGTGCCGCGCGCTGACCGCCGTACGCTCCAGCGCCGCCAGCACCTCCGGCGTCAGCAATCGTTGCGCCGCAGCGCTGATCAGCCGGTTGCGACCGTCGAGGGCGGCCACGGCCCGATCCTGCCCGGCCCGCAGATACGCGTCCAGCAACACCCGCTCGACCCGCCCCGCCCGCGCCCGCAGCTCCGTGTCGACGGCAGTGGCCGCCGCCTCGGCCAGGGCCGCCTGCGGATGCGGCGAACGTACGGCGCACAACCGCGACGCGACGGTCAGCGTGCCGACGACCCGGCCGCCCTCCGGGTCGAAAACCGGGACGCTCACGGCGGACACCTCCTGCCACCGGTCGAGGTAGTGCTCGGGCCCGTGCACCTCGGCCCGGCGCCGGGTGCGCAGGGCGAGAGCCGCACTGTTGTTGCCGACCTCCTGCTCCGACAGCACGGGGCACGGATCGAGCCCGGGTACGCCCCCCGCGCTCCACAGCACACGCAGCCGCTCGTCGGTCAGGACGAGGAGGGACCGGTCCGTGTCCAGGGCCGGGACGATCCGGTCGAGCACCGGCCGGGCGGCACCGAGCAGCGCCGAGTCCACCGGCCGGGAGGGAGCGACGGCCGGCTCCTTCAAGTCGTGCGGCACACCGAAGAACCGCGCTCGCCGCCACGCCGCGACGACCTCCTCCGGAACACCGCCGGGCAGCGGACCCCCCGACAGGAACCGCTTGCGGGCGAGACGCAGCGAGGGCCGGGCGGTGGCTGCGGGAGAAGGCTCGGTCGTGGTCACGGCATGCAACACCGTAGCGGGTGCGGTTGAACGGGCAACAACGGGAGACGACGGGCAACAACGGGTGTCTCGTAATGAGACACCCGCGCCCACCCGAACCGCTCCATGATCATGGACGCTCGATGTCCGCCCCGTACCCCCGCAGGAGCGCCCCGTGTCCACCGTCGTCGAGACCGACGTCCTGATCGTGGGCAGCGGCCCCGCCGGTGCCTCGGCCGCGCTCGCCCTGAGCACCTACGGCGTGCCGAACATCGTCGTGACCCGCTACGCGAGCCTCGCCGACACGCCCCGCGCGCACATCACCAACCAGCGCACCATGGAGGTGCTGCGCGACCTCGGCGTGGAACAGGAGGTCGTCGCGCAGGCCACCCCGCAGCACCTGATGGGCAACACCACGTTCTGCACCAGCCTGGCGGGCGAGGAACTGGGCCGGGTGCGCTCCTGGGGCAACGACCCGCTCGTACAGGCGGAACACGAACTCGCCAGCCCCACCCGCATGTGCGACATGCCACAGCACCTCATGGAGCCGGTCCTCGTGAACGCGGCCGTCGCCCGCGGCACCCGGCTCCGCTTCCAGAACGAGTACCTCTCCCACACCCAGGACGCCGACGGCGTCACGGCCACCGTCCGCGACCGGCTGCGCGGGGACACGTACGAGATCCGCGCCAAGTACCTGATCGGCGCCGACGGCGGACGCTCCAGGGTCGCCGCGGACGCCGGGCTGCCGATGGGCGGCCAGATGGGCGTGGCCGGCAGCATCAACATCGTCTTCGAGGCGGACCTGACCCAGTACACCGCCCACCGCCCGGCCACGCTGTACTGGGTCCTCGCACCCGGCGCGACGGTCGGCGGCATCGGCGCCGGCCTGGTGCGCTGTGTCCGCCCCTGGACCGAGTGGCTGATCGTGTGGGGCTACGACGTCACCGCGGGCGCCCCGGACCTGACCACCGAGTACGCCGAATCCGTCGTACGCAAGCTCGTCGGCGACGACGACATCCCCGTGACCGTCAAGTCGTCCTCCGCCTGGACCGTCAACGAGATGTACGCGGAGAGCTACGCGAACGGCCGCGTCTTCTGCGCCGGCGACGCCGTGCACCGGCACCCCCCGTCCAACGGCCTCGGCTCCAACACCTCCATCCAGGACGCCTACAACCTGGCCTGGAAGCTCAAGCTCGTCCTCGACGGCACCGCCCACCCCAGGCTGCTCGACAGCTACACCGCCGAGCGCGCGCCCATCGGCCGGCAGATCGTCACCCGCGCCAACCGGTCCATCCGCGAGACCGCCCCGGTCTTCGAGGCCCTCGACGGGCTCGCCCCGCAGACCCCCGAGCAGCTCTGGGCGAACATCGCCGCCCGCAAGGACGCCACCGCGGCCGCCGAGAAACAGCGCGCCGAGCTGCGGGAGGCGATCGCCTTCAAGGCGTACGAGTTCAACGCGCACGGCGTCGACCTCAACCAGCGCTATCCCGCCGAAAGCTCAGCCGCGATCGTCCCGGACGGCACGCCCGACCCCGGCTTCCCCCGCGACCCCGAGCTGCACCACCAGCCGTCCTCCCGCCCAGGCGCCCGGCTCCCGCACGCCTGGATCACCTCCGGCTCCCGCATGCTCTCCACCCTCGACACGGTCGGCCGGGGCCGCTTCACCCTGCTGACCGGCATCGGGGGAGAGGACTGGGTGCGGGCGGCCGGGGCCCAGGAGGTGGAGATCGCCACCGTGGTGATCGGGCCCGGGCGGGAGTACGAGGACCCGTACGGGGACTGGGCGCGCCTGAGCGAGATCTCCGACGGGGGTGCCCTGCTCGTGCGCCCCGACGGTTTCGTCGCCTTCCGGCACGCGTCCGCCGCACCGGACGCCGGCGAACTGCTCGCGGACGCGTTGCGGACCATCCTCGGCCACGCCTGAGCGCGCAATCATGGAAGCAACGGAACCGCTGGAAGCAACGGAACCGCTGGAAGCGACGGAACCACTGGAAGCGACGGACGTCGACGACGAGGAGCCGGGATGACCACCGAAGCGACCGGGGCCGGCGTCACCGAGCAGGCCCTCACCAGTCTCCGTGGGACCACCGACCCACGGCTGCGCGAGCTGCTCACCGGCCTCGTCCGCCATCTGCACGACTTCGCGCGCGAGACCCGGCTGACCCAGGAGGAATGGGAGCGGGCGATCGCCTTTCTGACGGCGACCGGGCAGGCCTGCACCGATACCCGGCAGGAGTTCATTCTGCTGTCGGACGTGCTCGGGCTGTCGATGCTCGTGGAGACCGTCAACGGCCACCGCGCGCCCGGCGCCACCGAGTCGACCGTGCTCGGCCCCTTCCACATGACCGAGTCGCCGGTCCGCGCCCTCGGCGACGACATCGACCTCGTGGGCGGCGGCGAACCGTGCGTGGTCAGCGGCCGGGTGCTGTCCGAGGACGGCACCCCGCTGCCCGGCGCCCTCGTCGACGTCTGGCAGGCCGACGACAAGGGCTTCTACGACGTCCAGCAGCCCGGCGCCCAGCCGGCCGGCAACGGACGCGGGCTGTTCACCGCCGGCACCGAGGGCCGCTTCTGGTTCCGCACCTGTGTCCCGGCGCCGTATCCGATCCCCACCGACGGCCCCGTGGGCGGGCTGCTGCGGGCGACCGGGCGGCACCCCTATCGCCCCGCGCACATCCACTTCATCGCCACGGCCGAGGGACACACGCCCGTCACCACGCACATCTTCGTGGCCGGCGGCGACTACCTCGACTCCGACGCGGTGTTCGCCGTGAAGGAGAGCCTGGTCCAGGACTTCGCGGAGACCGACGACCCGTCCCTCGCCCGGGAGTTCGGCGTGCCGAACCCCTTGCGGCATGCCCGCTTCGACCTCGTACTGGAGCGTGCGTCATGACGTTCCAAAGCGACTTCTCGTACGAGACCCGGCCCGTGAGGGTCGTCTTCCGGCCCGGCGCGGCCGTCACCGCGACCCCGGGCGAGGCCGCACGCCTGGGCCTGCGGCGGCTGCTCGTGGTCTGCGGCAGCCGGGGTGAAACCGTCGCCCGGACGGTCGCGGACGCGCTCGGCGACACCTGCGTGGGAGTGCACGACGAGGCCCGGATGCACGTACCCGTCGAGGACGCCGACCGGGCCGTCGCGGCGGTGCGGGCGGCCGGGGCGGACGGCTGCGTCGCGGTCGGCGGCGGCTCCGCGATCGGGCTCGGCAAGGCGATCGCCCTGCGCACCGGACTGCCGCTGATCGCCGTGCCCTCGACCTACTCGGGTTCCGAGATGACCCCCGTGTGGGGCCTGACCGAGCGCGGCGCCAAGCGCACCGGCCGCGACCCGGTCGTCCAGCCCCGCAGCGTCGTCTACGACCCCCGGCTCACCCTCTCCCTGCCCGTGCCGCTCACCGTGACCAGCGGCGTCAACGCGCTCGCGCACGCCGTCGAGGCGCTGTACGCCCCGGACAGGTCGCCCCTGGTCACGGTCATGGCCGAGGAGGGAGTGCGCGCCATGGCCGAGGCACTGCCGCGGCTGGCCGCCGACCCGAAGGACCTGGACGCGCGCAGCCGGGCGCTGTACGCGGCCTGGCTGTGCGGCTCGTGCCTCGGCTCGACCACGATGGGGTTGCACCACAAGGTGTGCCACGTACTGGGCGGCACGTTCGGACTGCCGCACGCCGAGACGCACACCGTCGTCCTGCCGTACGTCCTCGCCCACAACGCCCCCGCCGCCCCGCAGGCGCTGGCCGTACTGCGCCGGGCCCTCGGCGCCGACGACCCGCCCCGCGCCCTGTGGGAACTGGCCGGGAGCCTCGGAGCACCGCGCTCCCTCGCCGAACTGGGCCTCGCGGAAGGCGACGTGACACCGGCGGCGGACCGGGCCGCGGGCGAGCCGTACGCCAACCCGCGCGAGGTGACGCCGCAGGGGGTTCGGGGCGTACTGCGCGCGGCCTACGAAGGAGGCCCGCCTGAGCCAGGCCTGCGGACAGAAGGTGACCACACGCCCGCCTAGTACTCCAAGCCGTAGATCGTGATCTTCATGCTGAGTGGCTTGTTGCCGGTAGTGGCTGACCTGGGATCGGGCCTGGTGGCGGCGGGCCAGTCGGACCAACCGAGCCGGTGGGCTGTGTCGTGGACGGGTCGGACGACGAGGGTGATGAACAGGCGCTGGATCTCGTTGCAGGTGAGCGGAATGAGGGCATCGGGTGCGGGGCGGGTGTGCTCGTCTGCGCGTACGACGGCGAGGAAGGCGTGCGCGAGCATGGCGAGGGTGGCCCAGCGGGACCAGGAGGTATAGCGGCGGACCTGGTGCTCGTCGAGTGCGGCCAGGCCCTTGCCCGACTGGAAGAACTCCTCCACCCGCCATCTTGATCCAGCGACTTGGACCAGTACGGTCAGCGGCACGGACGCGGGCGAGTAGCAGCGGTAGTAGGCGAGTTCGCCGGTGCTGCGGTTACGGCGGATCAGTAGCTGACGACTCCCGGGGCAGGGGTCGGCGAGGTCGATGACTGCCCAGTTGTAGAAGCGGTGGCCCTTGGCCCCGGCCCCTGCGGAGAGCTTCTGCCAGGCCCGCTTGGGCACCTTCTTGGCTAAGATGTCCGCACGGAACTTCCCCGCTCCGGTGGTGACTTCGTGCGAGCGGGCCACCGCGAGGACGTAGCCGGTGCCGCGTTCCTCCAGTGCGGTTCGCAGCTTGAGGTTGCCGCCGTAGATCTCGTCGCCGGCAACCCATGCGGCCTGGTGGCCGGCGTCCGGGAACCGGGCAACCATACGAGTGGCCAGTACCGGCTTGGTGGCGAAGGCGGTGTCCTGGTCGAGTCCGGCATCCCGGCAGCGGTCAGGGTCGGAGGTCCATGAACGCGGGACGTACAGTTCCCCGTCCACTGCCGCGTGACGCGCCGGCCGGCGTAGACCAGGTAGACGGCGACCTGGGCATTTTCGATCCTGCCCGCGGGTGCCGGTGTACTGGCGCTGGACGCCGACCGTGTCGGTGCCCTTCTTCACGTCCCCGGTCTCGTCAACCACCAGTCCCGCCTGGTCGTCGTGCAGGTGGTCCACCACGTAGTCACACACATCGTCGCGGACCCGGTCGGCGTCCCACTTGGCCCGCCCCAGCAGATGCTGCATGCCGTCCGGGGTCCTCTCCCCGGCCCATTCGGCGATGGTCCAGCAGTTCTTGCGCGGCAGGTCCGACAGCAGCCCGAGCACCAACTGCCGTGCCCGGCGCCGGGGTTCGACCCGCGTGAACCGTCCAGCTATCCGGCTCATCAGGCCCTCGAACGCCTCCTGCCAGCGGGCAGGGTCTACGCTGTGACCTGCGGCCACCGCGTGATCGTTTGTCTTCACACACCGATGATCAACGGGTGGCCGCACCCGTCTCCACAGCGCGTCAGGGTCGCGCAGCGGCCGCCCGCCGTTCTTGTGTCAGGAGGACATGTGCAACGTGGCGAAGTCTGGTGGGTGGAGTTCGACGAGCGGCGGCCGGTCGTACTGCTGTCGGGAGACGACGCGTCCGGGATCCGGGTAATGCAGGTCGTTGCTCCAGCGGGTGTCGACATCACCGGCCTGGGCGTCGAAGTGGCAGTAGGCGCCGTGGAAGGACTGCCCTTTGAAGGGGTGCTGCGGTTCGCGTTCCCGCGTCCGGGCTTTACCCCTTGCACGTGGCTGACCACAGTGTCCCGGGACGACCTGATCGAGCGAGCGGGCGTTCTGTCCTCCGCGAAACTCAGCGAGATTGAGAACGCCCTCCGTCTCGGTGAGCAGGCGAAGGAGTGGACCCCGGCGACGACCGCGAAGCTCAGCGAGATAAGGAACGCCCTCCGTCTCGGTGGACTCGCGTAGGCGGAGAAGGAACGGACGCCCGCGACGGCGTGGTCGGTCTCGTCCAGATGATCGACGCTGCCACCTGCCTCCTCGGCGCCCCTCACGATCGAGATCACGAACTACGGCTGGAGTACTAGATGATCTGTTCCCAGGGGTGCCTGCGGAAGTGAGGACGAGAGTGTCCTGGATCGTTGTGTGGCGAACAGCCTGGTGCTTCCCGGGCGTGGCGGTGCCAGTGCAGGGGTTGTCCGAGCCGGACGGGGCGCGGGTGACCGCGGCGATGTGTTCCAGCTGTTCGATGCGCACGGCAGCTCTCGAGCGCCACTCGGCAGAATGCGGGTGATTCCAGAGCCCGTTCAAGGGTTTCCCTGTCGCACGTTCGTGAAATTCAATGGTCCGGGATACGAGACCGGTCGGGTATTCCTTGACGGCCCTCACCGCCGGCCGCCACCATCGACGACATGAAGATGCCACTGGACCTCACGCGGCGACGCCATGTCGACCTCGCGCGTGTCTCCAGCGCCTCTTGTTGCCGCGCGGTCTGATCCGCCCCCTTCCCGCGCACCCGCGCTGTCCCCCTGACCGGGGCAGCAGCCTGCGCGTGTCCCGTTACGCCGCCTGAATCCAGGCCGGAATCCAGCGACCGCCCCCTGTGTCCCGCGGTATTTCCCGCCCATTCCATTCGGCGTTCCCGAAAGCGCGCATTCCGCAACAGGAGTTCCGCATGCCCGCAGCCCCCCTGAAATTCGCCTATTGGGTCCCCAACGTCAGCGGCGGCCTGGTCACCAGCAGGATCGAGCAGCGCACCGACTGGGGATACGACTACAACCGTGAACTGGCCGTCCTCGCCGAGAACAACGGCTTTGACTACGCCCTCAGCCAGGTCCGCTACATGGCCAGCTACGGTGCCGAGTACCAGCATGAGTCGACCAGCTTCAGCCTCGCCCTGCTGCTCGCCACCGAGCGGCTGAAGGTCATCGCCGCCGTCCACCCCGGTCTGTGGCACCCGGGCGTGCTCGCGAAGCTGGGCGCCACCGCCGACCATCTGTCGAAGGGCCGCTTCGCCGTCAACGTCGTCTCCGGCTGGTTCAAGGGCGAGTTCACCGCCCTCGGTGAGCCCTGGCTGGAGCACGACGAGCGCTACCGCCGCTCCGAGGAGTTCATCCGAGCCCTGCGCCAGATCTGGACCGAGGACCACACCGAACTCGCCGGTGACTTCTACCGGTTGCGTGACTTCTCCCTCAAGCCCAAGCCCCTCAACACCCCCGAGCGCCCGCATCCGGAGATCTTCCAGGGCGGCAACTCCACCGCCGCCCGCGCCATGGCGGGCCGGGTCTCCGACTGGTACTTCTCCAACGGTAAGGACTTCGAGGGGGTGACCGAGCAGATCGCGGACGTCCGCAGGTCCGCGGCAGAAGCGGGCCGTACACCCCCGAAGTTCGGCCTCAACGGCTTCCTCATCGCCCGCGACAGCGAGGCCGAGGCCCGCGAGACCCTCCGCGAGATCGTCGCCCGGGCCGACTCCGAGGCCGTCGAGGGCTTCGGCGCCGCCGTCAAACAGGCCGGCCAGTCCACCGGCGACGGCAAGGGCATGTGGCAGGACTCCGGCTTCGAGGACCTGGTCCAGTACAACGACGGCTTCCGCACCGGCCTGATCGGCACCCCGGAGCAGATCGCCGAGCGGATCGTCGCCTACAAGAAGCTCGGCGTCGACCTCCTGCTCCTCGGCTTCCTGCACTACCACGAGGAGGTCGAGTACTTCGGCAAGCGGGTGCTGCCGCTCGTACGCGAGCTTGAGGCACAACTCCCCGAAGCAGAGCCCGAGTTCGCCGCATCCCACGCCTGACCGTCCGCGCCGCACCACGAAAGGTCCGACACCCATGAGCACCGTCACCCCCGCCGACTGGCAGACCCGTCCCGCCCCGAAGACCGCCGAGGACTGGATCGCGCGTGCCGCCGAGGTGGCCGCCGTCCTCGCCACCGACGCCGCCGCCCGCGACCGAGCGGGCGCCACCCCGTACGCCGAGGTCCAGCTCCTGAAGGACTCCGGTCTGGTCACTCTGCTCGGCCCCACGGAGCACGGCGGCGCGGGTCAGGACTGGCCGACCGCCTACCGGGTGGTCCGCGAGGTCGCCAAGGCCGACGGTTCCATCGGCCAGCTCCTCGGCTACCACTACCTGTGGAACTGGGCCGCTCGTCTGGTCGGCACCCGCGAGCAGTGGGAGCACGTCGAGGCGGAGGCCGCCCGCAACCGCTGGTTCTTCGGCGGGGCCGTCAACCCCCGCGACAAGGACGTGGTCGTCACCGAGGACGGCGACGACCTGGTCTTCACCGGTCGCAAAACCTTCTCCACCGGCAGCAAGGTCTCCGACGTCACCGTCCTGGAAGGCGTCCTGGAGGGCACCGACCAGCACGTCTTCGCCATCGTGCCGTCCGACAGCGAGGGCCTGACCTTCCACGACGACTGGGACAACATCGGCCAGCGGCTCACCGAGAGCGGCAGCGTCACGATCGACGGCGTCCGTACGCCCTGGTCCTCGGCGGCCGGATACGTCGACAAGCAGTTCCAGCCCCGCACCTACAACACGCTCAACGTCCCCACCATCCAGCTGGTCTTCGTCAACTTCTACCTCGGCATCGCGGGCGGCGCTCTGGAGACGGCCGCCACCTACACCCGGTCCAGGACGCGCCCCTGGCTGCACGGCGGCCACGACCGCGCGGTCGACGAGCCGTACGTCATCGACATCTACGGCGACCTCACCGCGAAGCTCTGGGCGGTGGAGGCCCTCGCCGACGCCGTCGCCGCCGAGGGGCAGAAGCTGCACGACGATCCCGACGCGGTCACCGAGCAGATCCGCGGCGACTTCGAGGTACGGGTGGCCGCCGTGAAGGCCCGCGCCACCGACGTCGCCCTGGAGATCTCCAACAAGATCTTCGAGGTGACCGGCGCCCGCTCCACCACCGCCGCCGAAGGCCTGGACCGCTTCTGGCGCAACGTGCGCACCCACACCCTGCACGACCCGGTCGCCTACAAGCGACGCGAGGTCGGCCGCTGGGTCCTCGAAGGGGAACTGCCCCAGCCCACCTGGTACTCCTGACCACCCGCCCCGGGGGCCCGTCATCCGCGGGCGCCCCGGGCCTCCCCGAAAAAGGCCCCATGGCCACCGGTGATCCCCCTCGACGTCCGCACCATCCCCGCCGAGGCGCTGCTCGGCGCCGACTTCCGGCACCCCGCGATCATCGAGGCCACCGAGCTCTTCGAGCGCGCCGACGGCGTCGTTATCGCCACCCCCGTCTACAAGGCGGCCTACTCCGGCGTCCTCAAGGCGCTCCTCGACCTGCTCCCGCAGTACGCCCTCGCCGGAAAGACCGTCCTGCCGCTGGCGACCGGCGGTACGACGGCCCACGTGCTGGCCATCGACTACGCCTGCGCCCGGTGCTCAGCTCGATGGGCGCGGCCCACATCGTGCAGGGCTGGTTCACCCTCGACAAGGACATCACCGCCCACGATGACGGCACCCTCACCGTCGCCCCGACCGCGATCCGGGCCCTCACCCAGGTTCTCGACCAGTTCTCGACTGCCCTGGGCCGCGCCCCCCTGCTGGCAGCGGCGGGCTGACACCGTGACCGCGAAAGTCATCGCCGGCGACACAGGCACTCCGTGGGCCGCCCAGCACGCGGACGTATTCAAGGGCTTCACGGGACAGTCCCGACTGTCTCGTATTGAGACACCTGTACCGAAGCCGGGCATGTCAAGATCGACAAGGGGGTGTGACCGCAGCAAGGTGCGGCCGTCGGCGTGCGCTGAATCGCTGCCCGTGTGGCCGCACACCCGAAGAAAGGTGACCACCATGGCCCTCGCACTGCTCCGGCGCCGGTGGCTCAAGAGCAACCCCGCCGCAGCGGCGGGCCTCGCCCTCCCCCTTCCCGACGGCGCCGGCGCCGTGGCCCGCGAGGTCGTCGACCCGATGGGCACGCCCCTGGCGGCCGCGGACGTCACCGTCACCGCCCTGGACACCCACCGGACGGCCGCCCGCGGGACGACCGACCCGTACGGCTACTACCTCGCGGCGCTGCCGCCCGGTCGTTACAGCCTGCTGATCTCGGCGCAGGGGCTGCGGCCGCACCGCGAGACGATCGAGGTCACCCCGGGCACCCCGACGCCCACCGAGCGGGTCTGGCTGCAGCCGGCCGAGGCCCTCCAACTGCCGACGCCCGGTACCTGGCTCTTCGACCCGCCGCACACCGCGATCCGGTTCATCGCCAAGCACGTCGGCATGGCCCATGTCCACGGCCGTTTCGAACGCTTCGAGGGCGGAATCCGGATCGCCCAGGACATGACCGACTCCCGGGTGCACGTCCGCATCGACGCCTCCAGCATCACCACCGGCAACACCACCCGCGACAACCACCTGCGGTCCGCCGACTTCCTGGACGTCGAACGCTTCCCGTACATCGACTTCACGAGCGCCCGCTTCGCCTACCGGGGCGGCAGCAAGTGGACGCTGCAGGGGTCCCTCACGATGCACGGCGTCAGTCGCTCGGTGGCCCTGGACACGACATACCTCGGCACCGTGAACGGCGGCTACGGCCAGGAGTTGCGCTGCGCGGCCCTGGCGACGGCGGAACTGCACCGGGAGGACTTCACGCTCAACTGGCGTTCCATGCTGGCCCGGGGCATCGCGGTGGTCGGTCCGACGGTCCAACTGGAGCTGGACGTCCAGGCGATGTACCGGACCCACGACACCCCGACCCCGCCGGAATAATCCCTGGCACGGTTCCCTCCGCCCTCCCTACACTCACGCACGTACCCGGCGCCGCCCACGACCGAGCGGCGCACCGACGTGACGGACGAAGGGAGACGGCCATGCGTGACCGCACCGCTGCCACCGTCTCCCTGCCGCGCTACGAGGTGATCCTCGTGTCCTCGTCGCTCCGGTGCCCGCTGCGCGGCCGGCGCCGGATGGCCGGGACGAACGTCTGAAGGGCATGGCGCACAGCTTGCTGACGTGAAGTCGGCGAGCTGTGCGCGCTTGCCGCCACACCCGCCTCGCCCGGTAATCGCGCTGCCCCTTTCCTGAACGCTTCGAAAGGCCCTGGGCCGTGCGCATCAACCACAACCCGCTCGCCGTCGTCCGTAACCTCGGCATCCTCGCCCACGTCGACGCCGGCAAGACCACCGTCACCGAACGGATCCTGTTCGCCACCGGAACCACGCACAAGCGCGGCGAGGTCCACGACGGCACGACCGTCACCGACTTCGATCCGCAGGAGCGGGACCGGGGCATCACCATCTTCGCCGCGGCGGTGAGCTGCGCCTGGGACGGTCACCGGATCAACCTGATCGACACCCCGGGGCACGTCGACTTCGCCGACGAGGTGGAGCGTGCGCTGCGCGTCCTCGACGGCGCGGTGGCCGTGTTCGACGCGGTGGCCGGGGTGGAGCCGCAGAGCGAGTCGGTGTGGCGGCAGGCCGACCGGCACGGCGTACCGAGGATCGCGTTCGTCAACAAGATGGACCGCGCCGGTGCCGACCTCGACGCGGCCGTCGCGTCGATCAGGGACCGGCTGCACCCGGCCCCGCTGGTCGTGCAGCTGCCGATCGGCTCGCAGGACGCCTTCACCGGCGTCGTCGACCTCGTACGACTGCGCGCCCTGGTGTGGGCCGACGGCGACGCCGTCGAGGAAGCGCCGGTGCCGGACGACCTCCGGCACGAGGCCCTCGCGCGCCGCCGGGCGCTGGAGGAGGCCGTGGCGGAACTCCATCCGGGCGCCCTGGAGGAGTTCTGCGACACGGGCACGCTCGGCGAGCGGACCCTGTCCTCGGCGCTGCGGGACCTGACCCGGGACGGCGACGGCGTGGTCGTGCTGTGCGGATCCGCGTACCGCAACCGGGGTGTGGAGCCGCTGCTCGACGCGGTGGTGGCCTATCTGCCGTCGCCACTGGACGTGCCGCCGGTCAGAGGCACGTACGACGGTGACGAACAGGAGCGGCCCGCCGATCCGGCGGCACCACCGGCCGCTCTCGCCTTCAAGGTGCACGCCACCCCGACAGGACGGCTGACCTACCTGCGGATCTACTCCGGGACGATCGAGAAGGGAGACACCCTGTGGGACGCGAGCGCGCGGCGCACCGAGCGCGTCGGCCGTATCCTGCGCGTCCGGGCCGACCGGCACGCACCGCTGGACCGGGCGGTCGCCGGGGACATCGTCGCCGTCGTCGGGCTCAAGTCGGCCCGTGCCGGCTCGACCCTGTGCGCGCCGGACGCCCCGCTCGTGCTGGAACCGCCGGGCGTGCCCGAGCCGGTGGTGTCGGTCGCGGTCGAGTCTCGCAGGGCCGGCGACACCGACCGGCTGGCGTCGGGGCTGGCCCGGCTGACCGAGGAGGATCCCTCGCTGGTCGTGCGGACCGACCCGGAGACCGGGCAGACCGTGCTGTCGGGCATGGGTGAACTGCACCTGGAGGTGGCGGTGGAGAAGCTCCGGCGCGAGCTGGGGCTGGAGGTCAACGTCGGCCGCCCCCGGGTCAGTTACCGCGAGACCGTCGCCCGGGGCGTGTCCGGTCTGGTCTACCGGCACGTCAAGCAGGACGGCGGGGCGGGCCAGTTCGCCCATGTCGTCCTCGACGTGGAGCCGTACGAGGAGGGCGGGTTCGCGTTCCGCTCGGCCGTCGTCGGCGGACGCGTGCCGCAGGAGTACGTCCGGGCGGTCGAGGCCGGCTGCCGGGACGCCCTCACCGAGGGGCCGCTCGGCGGGCACCCGGTGACCGGGCTGCGCGTCACGCTCACCGACGGGGCGACCCATGTGAAGGACTCCTCGGACACGGCGTTCCGCACGGCCGGCCGCCTCGGCCTCCGCGAGGCCCTGCGCGCCTGCGCGATGGCCTTGCTGGAGCCGGTCGTCGAGGTCACGGTGACCGTGCCCGGGGACGCGGTGGGCGGCGTGCTCGGCGACCTCGCCGCCCGGCGCGGCCGGGTGACCGGCTCGGTCACCCGCGCGGGCGCGGCGGTCGTCACGGCCACCGTGCCGCTGGCCGAACTCTTCGGCTACGCGACCCGGTTGCGCAGCCGTACCCAGGGCCGTGGCACCTTCACGTCCCGGCCCACGGGCTACGCACCGGCACCGGTCGCGACACCGGCGCGGTAGCACGGAGGGCGGCCCCTCCCCTGGACCGGGGAGGGGCCTGTCCCTCACGGGTACGACGGCACGGTGGGCGGCGGACGCCTCGGCGGATAACCGGTTGCCCCAGCCTCCCCCTCCTGCCAACCTCACGCCCATGCCCACCTTCACCGCCCCCGACGGCACCACTCTCGCCTACCACGTGACGGGGGGCGGGCCGCCCCTGGTCTGTCTTCCCGGTGGCCCGATGCAGGACTCGGTCTACCTGGGGGACCTGGGCGGCCTGACCGCCCACCGCACCCTGATCCGGCTGGACCTCCGGGGTACCGGCAGTTCGGCTGTGCCGCGGGACCCGGCGTCGTACCGCTGTGACCGGCAGGTCGCCGATGTCGAGGCGCTGCGTGAGGAACTGAGGTTGGAGCGGCTGGACCTGCTCGCGCACTCCGCCGGTGCGAATCTCGCCGCGCTGTACACCGCCCGCCATCCCGACCGGGTGGGCCGGCTCGCCCTGATCACGCCCAGCGTGTTCGCCGTCGGCCTCGGCATCACCGTCGAGGACCGCCTGGAGACGGCACGCCTGCGCCGGAGCGAACCGTGGTTCGCCCCGGCGTACGCGTCCCTGGAAGCCATCACGGCCGGCCGGGCGACGGCCGGCGACTGGGACGCCGTCGCCCCGTTCTGGTATGGCCGGTGGGACGACGAGGCCCGGGCCTTCCGCGCGGCGGAGCAGCGACAGCGCAACGACGAAGCCGCCGCCTTGTACGCCTCAGACGGCGCCTTCGACCCCGACGACACCCGGAGTGCCCTTGCCGCCTTTCCCTCACCGGTGCTCGTCCTCGCCGGCGAGTACGACGTGGCCGGGCCTGCGCGCGTGATGAAGGAGTACGCGGGGCTGTTCCCGGGTGCCGAACTGGTCGTGCAGAGCGGGGCGGGGCACTTTCCGTGGCTGGACGATCGGGGGCGGTTCGTGACGGCCGTGATGACCTTCCTGGGCGATGGCGGCGGTGTCAGCAGTCCCTGAACTCCGGTGACTGGTTCAGGACCTGGGAGCGGGTGGACGTGAAGCGCGCGTACGTCTCGCCGTCCCGGGCCCCCGGGCGGAACGCCGCCACGCGGTGGCAGTTCTGGAAGGCCAGGGTGATGCCGAAGTGGCGTTCCAGACTGGTGCGGATCGCGTCGCCGGCGAGGGCGCGCAGGAGTTGGCCGCGCTCCTGTTCCGACGGGGGAGGGGTCTGGTTGTCGGTGAACTCGGACCGGGCGTCGTGGAGTTCGGTGGCGAGGGAGGCGATCAGGTCGTAGGCGTAGGGGAGGGACGTGCGGACCGTGTCCACGAAGTCCTCCTCGCGTATGTCGCCCTGCTCGGCTTCGGCGAGGAGCTTCGGGGAGACGTCGAGAGACATGGGGAGTGTCGTCCTATCTCGTTACGGGGTGGGCCCGGTGCCCGGGACGTAGTCCGGGTCGATCTGGGCGGCCAGGTCCTCACCCGTGCGGGCGTCCGCCCACGCTCGGGCGTTACGCAGGTGGAACTCGACGGCGTGGCGGTGGAGCCGGTCCCAGTCGCGGGGGTGGGAGTCGACGGCCTCGCGGAGGATCGTGAGTGCGTGGCGGTTGTGCGGCTCCAGGGAGTCCAGCGCGTCCAGGCCGGCCTCGGTGCGGCCCTGCTCGGCCGCGCGGACCCAGGGGGAGTGGACCAGGTAGGTCAGGAGGTCGTCCCCCACCTGGTCCTTGAGGAAGAGGAGGTCGTCCTCGCCGGTCACCTTGTTGCCGATGACCGCGATGCGGATGCCGAACTGTTCCGCGTGGTCGCGGTACTGGCGGTAGACGGAGACGCCCTTGCGGGTGGGTTCCGCCACCAGGAAGGTGAGGTCGAAGCGGGTGAACAGGCCCGAGGCGAAGGCGTCCGCGCCCGCCGTCATGTCGACCACGACGTATTCGCCGGGGCCGTCGGCTAGGTGGCCGAGGTACAGCTCGACCGCGCCCAGCTTGGAGTGGTAGCAGGCCACACCCAGGTCGGACTCGTCGAACTCGCCCGTCACCATGAGCGGTACGCCGCCCGCGCGGCCGACGTGCCGGGTGTGGAGTTCGTCGTCGCCGAGCGGGCGGAGGAGGCGGGAACCGCGTCCCGGCGGGGTCGTCTTGATCATGGCCGCGGGGGAGGTGATGCGCGGGTTCGTGCCGCGCAGGTAGTCCTTGATCGAGTCCAGGTGCTCGCCCAGGGGAGGGGCGGACACCTCCGCGGGACCGAGCGCCTCGGCCAAGTGCTGGTTGATGTCGCCGTCGATGGCGAGGACCGGGGCGCCGGAGTACGCCAGGTGGCGGGAGAAGAGCGCCGACAGCGTGGTCTTGCCGCTGCCGCCCTTGCCGACGAACGCGACCCTCATGACCGTCCCACCTTTTTGAAAATGGATGTCATGTGGTTAGGTTTAGGGAGTGATCGGCACCACTGTCAAATCGCTTGGGCCGTTCGGGATCACCTTGATGCATATGCTGTGCAAGTGCGTGTCAAGAGCATCAAGCGTCCCGTCCGTTTCCTCGCCGCCCTCGTCCTCCTCCCGGGTCTGGCCGGCTGCTTCGTCTCCCCGCCGGGGGAGTCGTCGTCGGACGGCGGGCCGTCGGGCTCGCGGCTGCGCGTCGCACTCGCCTTCCCGCCCGCCGAGAACTTCTCGCCGTACGGAGCCGACGCCACGCTCCTCAGCCGGCTCGGCGTCACCGAGGGCCTGACCGCCCTGGACGCCAACGGTGCCGCGACCCCCGCGCTCGCCGAGTCCTGGCGCCGTGAGAACGACCGCACCTGGCGGTTCACCCTGCGCGAGGCCACCTTCCAGGACGGCACGGACGTCACCCCGTCCGCCGTGGCCGCAGCGCTCACCCGCGCCACGGAGGCGAAGCCCGTGCCCGCCGCCCTCGCCGGTGTCACTCTCGACGCCGAGGCCGACGGCAGCCGCGGCGTACGGATCACCACCGGCGCGGCCGACCCCGTCCTGCCCATGCGCCTGTCCAGCCCGACCCTGGCGGTCCTCTCCCCGAAGGCGTACGGGAAGAAGGGCGCCCCCACGCCCGTCGGGACCGCCACCGGGCCCTTCGAGATGACCAAGGTCGACAGCGGGGGCTCCGCCACCCTCGACCGCTTCGACGACTACTGGGGCGGCCTCGCCCACGCCTCCGGCATCGACGCACGGTTCGTCAAGGACGGCACCGCGCGCGCCAACGCGGTGCGCACCGGTGACGTCGACATCGCCGAGGCGATCCCGGTCGCCCAGGCCGCCACCCTCGACAAGGCGACCCTGAAGGAAGCCGGCACCACCCGGACGACCAGCCTCCAGCTCAACACCAGGACCGGCCCCTTCAAGGACCCGAAGGTGCGGGCCGCCGCGCGCACGGCGGTCGACTCCTCCGTCATCGTCAAGGGCGTCTTCGAGGGGTACGCCGACTCGGGCGCGGGCATCTACGGGCCCGCCGTCACCTGGGCCGAGAGCAAGCGGGTGAAGCCGACGGGGCGCGCGGACGCCGCCCGGCCCGACGGCACACGGATCACCCTCGCCACCTACGACAACCGGCCCGAACTCCCCGAGGTCGCCCAGGTGGTGCAACAGCAGCTCGAAAAGGCCGGATTCGAGGTGAAGCTGCAGGTGCGCGAGTACTCACGGCTGGAGAGCGACGCGCTGGAGGGGAAGTTCGACGCCTTCATCGGCGCCCGCAACAGCCTCCTGGACACCGGCGACCCCGTCGGCATCCTCGCCAGTGACTACACCTGCGACGGCGGCTACAACCTGGCCCTGCTGTGCGACGAGAAGGTCGACCGGGCCGTGCGGAAGGCCGACGGGACCGACGGCACGGGCGAGCGGCAGGACGCGGCCATGGCAGCCGAGGCCGCGGTCCTCGGTACGGACGCGGTCGTGCCGCTGGCCCACCAGCGGATCGTCCTCGGTGTCTCCCCGAAGGTCCGGGGCGTGCTCCTCGACCCGTACGAGCGGACCCTGGTGGGGGCCGGGACGCGTCGCTGAGATCGTGGTCTGCGGTCGGGAAACGTAAACTGGACATGGTGGTCATGCCCGGCACCTTCGGTGGGAGGTGATGCGCGATGGCACAGGACGGCTGCCTGAGACTGCATCTGCAGCGCACCCTGGACGGATTGTGCCCGGTCGTGTTCCGAGAGCTGACCGACCCCCGGGAACTGGCCCGCTGGTGGGGCCCGGACGGGTTCACCATCCCGAGTGTGGAGAGTGACCTCCGTCCGGGTGGTGCCTACCGGATCGCGATGCAGCCCCCGGAAGGTGCGCTGTTCCACCTGGTGGGCGAGTACATCGAGGTCGAGCCCCCGGTGGGCCTGTCGTACACCTTCCGCTGGGAGGATCCCGACCCCGAGGACCGGGAGACGGTGGTGACGCTGTCACTTCACGACATCGACACCGCGCGGTCCGAACTGGTCCTGGACCAGGGTGACTTCACCACGGAGCGGCGGCGGGCTCTCCACGAGGAAGGCTGGAGTCAGAGCCTCGGCAAGCTCGGGGAACTGCTCGCGGCACCATTGGATTGATCACTGTCCACCTGCCTGACCAGCGCTGCCCGCCGGAACCGATCAGGCGGGCAGCTTCGTGTCGATCACACAGCTGATCTCGACCGCCTGCCCCGGAAACGTGAGTTCCGTGACGCCCAGTGCCGTGCTGACCGGGCGGTGGGCGCCGAAGTAGGCCCGGTTGCCCTCCGCCACCGCGTCGGCGTTCTTCACCAGGTCCACCACGTACAGCGTCTGGGAGACGATCTGGTTGCGCGTGACGCCGTAGTGGGCCAGCACCTTGTCGATGTTGGCGTAGGTACCCGCCAGCTGAGCGGCGATGTCGTCCTCGGGGCGGAAGCCGCCCGCCTCGTCGAACGAGAGCTGTCCGGAGACGTGGATGAGATCACCGGACCTGATCGCCTGCGCGTAGCCGAAGTGGCTCTCGGCCGGGATGGCGTGGTCGTAGACATCGATCGCGGTCATGGTTGTCGTCCTTCCGTTCCTTCTGTCGAGCGTGCGGCCACGCTCTCTTGCGGTTACTCGGAAACCGTAGGAGAGTCTGTGCCGACCTGGAAGAACGCACTTTTCAGTGACTGGGGAACCAGATGGTGACCAAGCAGGTGAGGGACGACCTGCCGGAGAACGCGGACCTGCGGCGGGCCGACTCCCTGGCACGGGAGATCTTCTCGGACGTGGCCAACAAGTGGGCGCTGCTGATCATCGAGGCCCTCGGTGAACGCACCCTGCGCTTCAGCGAGTTGCGTAACGAGGTCGAGGGCGTCAGCCACAAGATGCTCACGCAGAACCTGCGGATGCTGGAGCGCAACGGCCTGGTCGACCGAAAGGTGCACCCCACCGTGCCGCCGAAGGTCGAGTACACGCTCACCGAACCGGGCCGGGCCCTGCGCGCCACGGTCGACCTGATCTGCGGCTGGACCCACCAGTACCTCGGGCACATCGAGTCGGCGCGCGGCCGGTTCGACGCCTGACCGGCCGGGGCGTCAGCCCGCGACCAGCTCCCGCACCTGCCGAGGGGCCGGCACCTTCTCGACCCGCGAGGCCCGGTACAGCCACAGCACGTCCCGTCCGAACGACCACACCAGCAGGCCCAGGGCCAGGGCCGCGACCCCGAAGTTGGCCGCGTACGGCAGCAGGTCGGCGCCCGACAGCAGGAGCAGCACGCCCTGGAGCGCCGCGACCGTCTTGCGGGCGGTGCTCGGCGGGAGGGCGGCGGTCAGCCAGGGCCAGACCCGGGCGGCGGCGACGAAGACGTACCGCATCCCGCCGATGAGCAGCACCCACGGGCCCAGTTGCATCGACACGTACACGCTCAGCACCAGGATCAGGAACGCGTCGACCTCCATGTCGAAGCGCGCGCCCAGCGGCGTCGAGGTGCCGGTGCGGCGGGCGACCTTGCCGTCGACGCCGTCGAGGATCAGGGCCACCGCCGTCAGGCCGATGAACAGCGAGACGGGCGGCGAGCTCTGGAAGGAGTCCGCGACCAGCGCGGTGACCCCGCCGACGAGGGTGGCCCGGCCGAGGGTGACCCGGTTCGCCGCGCCGAAGGACCGCAACCGGGAGCGGTGCAGGGCCCGGGAGAGCACCGCCCAGGTGGCGATCGCGAACGCGAGGCCGGTCAGCCAGCCCGCCGGGCCCATCCCGATCGCCGTACCGATCAGGGCCAGCAGAAGGATCTGCGCTCCCGCCCCCACGGCGGTCTCCTGCTGTACGAGCCTCGCGTCGTAAGTGTTGTTCAGGGCCACCGAACACCCTCCGGCCGTGTGACAGAGTCGATCAACGCCGCTACCTTGTGCGCGGCCTGTGCACCCCTCGGTACGCAAGCCGCTTCCCGATCGTTCAGGAGGACTTCGATGAAGAACACCGGACGCGCGTTCTGGATCGACTCGCCCGGGCGAGGCGGCATCCGGGACGTCAGTCTGCCGGACCCCGGTGAGGGCGAGGTGCTGGTCCGCACGCTGTTCTCCGGCGTGAGCCGGGGCACGGAGACGCTGGTGTTCCGCGGCGGCGTTCCCGCGAGTCAGCACAAGGCCATGCGGGCGCCGTTCCAGGAGGGCGACTTCCCGGGCCCGGTGAAGTACGGCTACCTCAACGTCGGCGTGGTGGAGGAGGGGCCCGAGACCCTCGTCGGCCGTACGGTGTTCTGCCTCTACCCGCACCAGACCCGCTACGTCGTCCCGGCGAGCGCCGTCACACCCGTACCGGACACCGTGCCGGCCGAACGGGCCGTGCTCGCGGGGACCGTGGAGACCGCCGTCAACGCCCTGTGGGACGCCGCGCCCCTGGTCGGCGACCGGATCGCCGTGGTCGGCGGGGGCATGGTCGGCTCCTCGGTGGCCGCGCTGCTCGCCCGGTTCCCCGGCGTCCGGGTCCAGTTGGTCGACGCCGACCCGGGCCGGGCGGACATCGCCAAGGCCCTGGGCGTCGGCTTCGCCTCCCCGCAGGACGCCCTCGGTGAGTGCGACCTGGTCGTCCACGCCAGCGCCACCGAGCAGGGCCTCGCCCGGTCCCTGGAACTCCTCAGCGCCGAAGGGACCGTGCTCGAACTGAGCTGGTACGGCGACCGGCAGGTGAGCGTGCCGCTCGGCGAGGCCTTCCACTCCCGGCGCCTCGTCATCCGCTCCAGCCAGGTCGGCACCGTCTCCCCGGCCCGGCCGAACCGCACCTACGCCGACCGGCTCGCCCTCGCCCTCGACCTGCTCGCCGACCCGGCCCTCGACGCCCTCGTCACCGGCGAGTCCGCCTTCGAGGACCTGCCGGACGTGCTGCCGAAGCTCGCCTCCGGCGAGATCCCCGCCCTGTGCCACCGCGTCCGCTACGACGAAAGCGCCTGACCTGAGAGAAGACGAGAGCGCCTGACCTGAGAAAAGACGTACCGGAGGCTGAACAGGGGAAGGGAAGGAGCCGTAATACACGGTATCCCCGGCACCTGGAGCGGGGGAGCAGACGCGCCGCACCTGGAGGGTCGTCCGTTGTTCAGCATCACCGTCCGCGATCACATCATGATCGCCCACAGCTTCCGTGGCGAGGTCTTCGGACCGGCGCAGCGCCTGCACGGGGCCACGTTCCTCGTGGACGCCACGTTCCGGCGCGAACAGCTGGATGACGACAACATCGTCGTCGACATCGGCCTGGCGACCCAGGAACTCGGGGCGGTGGTCAGCGAGCTGAACTACCGCAACCTCGACAACGAGCCCGACTTCGCCGGGGTCAACACCTCCACGGAGTTCCTCGCCAAGGTCATCGCCGACCGGCTCGCCGAGCGCATCCACAAGGGCGCGCTGGGCGAGGGCGCCAAGGGCATCGCGGGTCTGACCGTCACCCTGCACGAGTCGCACATCGCCTGGGCGAGTTACGAGCGTGCGCTGTGACCGACACGACGATCGAACGGCCCGGGCAGACCGGACCGGTGCCCGCGCGGCTGAATTATGTTCCCGTGCAGCACGCCACCCTGAAGAACGCCGAGATCATCCCCATGTCCCTGCGCACCGTGCACTTCGTGCTGCCGGGTGGCGTCGACGATCCGGCGACGCCGAGCGGCGGCAACGCCTACGACCGGCGTGTGTGCCTGGACCTGCCCGGCTTCGGCTGGCAGGTGACCAAGCACGCCGTGGCCGGTGACTGGCCACGGCCCGGGGCGGCGGCCCGTACGGAACTCGCCCGCGCCCTGAGCGGCTTGCCCGACGGTGCCGTCGTCCTGCTCGACGGGCTGGTCGCCTGCGGCGTCCCGGAGATCGTCGTGCCGGAGGCGGAACGGTTGCGCATGGTCGTCCTCGTCCATCTCCCGCTCGGCGACGAGACCGGGCTCGACCCGGCCGTGGCCGCGGAACTCGACGCCAAGGAGCGGGCGGTGCTGCGGGCGGTGCCGGCGGTGGTCGCTACCAGCGACTGGGCGGTCCGCCGTCTGGTCGCCCACCACGGCCTTCCCCCCGAGCGGGTGCACGTCGCCGCCCCCGGCGCCGACATCGCGCCGCTCGCGCCCGGCACCGACGGTGTCTCACGGCTGCTGTGCGTGGCCGCCGTGACCCCGCGCAAGGGACAGCACCGGCTGGTCGAAGCGCTGGCCACGGTAGCCGAGCTGCCGTGGAGCTGCGTGTGCGTCGGCAGCCTCACCCAGGACCCGGAGTACGTCGCCCATCTGCGGTCCCTCATCGCCGAGCACGGCCTTCAGGACCGGCTGGAGCTGGCGGGAGCGCAGACGGGCGCCGCGCTGGACGCCAGTTACGCCACCGCCGACCTGATGGTCCTCACCTCCTACGCCGAGACGTACGGCATGGCCGTGACCGAGGCCCTGGCGCGCGGCATCCCGGTCATGGCCACGGACGTCGGCGGACTGCCCGAGGCGGTCGGCCGCGCCCCCGACGGCGGGGTGCCCGGCATCCTCGTCCCGCCGGAGAACCCGGCCGCCATCGCCGCGGAGCTGCGCTGCTGGTTCGGCGAGGCGGACGTACGGCGTCGCCTCAAGGGCGCCGCCCGCAGCCGCCGCGCCGCCCTCGGCGGCTGGGCGGCGACCGCACAGAGCCTGGCGGCGGTACTGCGCCGGCTCCCGACCGACCCCCGGAGGGCCGCATGACGAACCCGGTGACGACCCAGCAGAACGGGACGATCCCGGCCCAGCCCGGACCGAGGGAGGCCGCCGAGTCGATGAACGGCATGATTCCGGGCGAGGGCCCGGACGGGAAGCCCGAGCCTGCCCTGTCGGCCCGGCCGGCGGACGCCGTTGCTCCGGGCGTGGGCCCCGGCGTGCCGTCTGCCTGGTCGGCGGGCGCGGTGGTACCGGGTATGGGTTCCGGTGGGCAGTCGGCCCGGACGGCGGGCACGGTGGTGCCGGGCGTGGGCCCCGGCGGGCAGGCCGTCCGGTCGGCGGACGCCGTGGCTCCGGGGGTGGGCCCCGGTGGGCAGTCTGCCGGGGCGGTGGACGCCGTGGTCGCCGGCTCGACCCGCAGTGGCCGGCCCGGGCCGGGGCAGGCCGCGGACGCGGTCATCCCGGGGGCCGGCCCCAGTGGGAATCCCGGTGCGCGGCCCACCGTGAAACTGCGTGAGGCGGGCCCGGACGATCCGCCCCGTTACGCGCCCGAGTGGCTGGAGTTGCGGGAGCCGGCCGATGCCGCCGCGCGGGCGCACGATCTGCTCGACCCCCTGCGCATCCGGCTCGCCAACCTGCCGGGCAAGTCCGGCGGGGTCGTCATCCACGACCTCGGGTGCGGTACCGGCTCGATGGGCCGCTGGCTCGCCCCCTGCCTGGACGGCGCGCAGCACTGGATCCTGCACGACCGCGACCCCTATCTGCTGCACTTCGCCGCCGTCGCCTCCCCGCGCTCCGCCGCCGACGGCAGCCGGGTCACCGTGGAGACGCGGCGCGGTGACGTCGCCCGCCTCACCGCGGACGCCCTGCACGGCGCGTCCCTGGTGACGGCGTCCGCACTGCTGGACGTCCTCACCCGCGAGGAGATCGACGCCCTCGCCGCCGCCTGCGCCGGAGCCGGCTGCCCCGCCCTGCTGACGCTGTCCGTCGCCGGCCGCGTGGAGCTGACGCCGTCCCACCCGCTGGACTCCGAGATCGCCCAGGCGTTCAACGACCACCAGCGCCGGGACGGTCTGCTCGGCCCCGACGCGGTGACGGCGGCGACCGAGGCGTTCTCCGAGCACGGCGCGACGGTCCGGCTGCATCCGAGTCCCTGGCGGCTCGGCCCCGCGCAGGCCGCGCTCACCGAGCAGTGGCTGCGCGGCTGGGTCGGCGCCGCCGTCGAGCAGCGCCCCGACCTGCGCGCCCGCGCCGACGCGTACCTGGCCGAACGCCTGGCCGCCTGCGCCGCAGGCCGGTTGCGCGTCACCGTCCACCACACCGATCTCCTGGCTCTGAACCGCCCGGCGGGCGGAGCGTCATGAGCCCGCAGGCGACGGGAACGACGGCGGTGCCGCGGGGTGCGCCGACGGCCGTGTGCGAGCGGCCGGCGCCCGTCGACGCGCAGTGGCCGCCGGAAACCGGCGGTGCCCCGGGTCCGTCCACTGAGCCGGCCACCCCCTGCGGCGACACGGCCGACACCGACGCCGTTTCGTCTCCCCGTCGCCCGGTCCGTACCGCCCTCGCCCGCCTCGGCTCCCCCAAGGTCCGTACGCATCTCGGCACCGTCGCCGGCGTCGTCATCCTCGGCGTGCTGCTGTGGCGGCTGGGCACCGGCGTCTTCCTGGACGGGCTGGGCCGGATCGACGCCGTGTCGGTGCTGCTCGCGCTCGGGATCGGCCTCGTCACCACCGTGTTCAGCGCGTGGCGCTGGGCGCTCGTGGCCCGGAGCCTCATGATCCGGCTGCCGTTCGGGCCGGCCGTCGCCGACTACTACCGGGCGTTGTTCCTGAACGCCGCGCTGCCCGGCGGTGTGCTCGGCGACGTGCACCGGGCGGTACGGCACGGCCAGAGCGAGGGGGACGTGCGGCGGGGCGTGAAGGCCGTCGTCCTCGAACGGGCCGCCGGACAGATCGCGTTGTTCGCCGTCGGTGCCGTGGTCCTGCTGACCATGCCGTCCCCGGTGCTGGACCGGGCCCGGCACATCGCCCCGCTCGCGGTCCTGGCCGCACTCGGCGCGGTCGCCGTCGTCCTCGCCCTGCGGATGAACCGCGCGGCACCCTCCCGCCGGGGCCGGGCGCTGCGCGCCGTGCTCGCCGAGGCCCGTGAGGGGCTGCTGTCCCGCCGCAACGGGCCCGGAGTCGTCGTCTCCTCCGCGGTCGTCCTGGCAGGCTACGTCGCCATGTTCGTCCTCGCCGCCCGCGTCGCCGGAGCCGCCGCCTCCGTGGCCGTACTGGTGCCGCTGGCGGTCCTCGCGCTGCTGGCCATGGGCCTGCCGCTGAACGTCGGCGGCTGGGGACCGAGGGAGGGCGTCACCGCCTGGGCGTTCGGCGCCGCGGGCCTGGGCGCCGGCCGGGGACTCGCCGTCGCGGTCGTCTACGGCGTGCTCAGCCTCGTGGCGAGCCTGCCCGGCCTGATCGTGCTGGTCGCCCGCTGGTACGCGGGCCTGCGTGCCGGGTCCCGGTCCGCCTCACCGGACCCTGGACCCGGTCCCGCGACCGTGCCCGGCTACCCGTCGGAGGTCAGCAGCGAGAAATACGCCCCGAAGGAATCCGCCAGGCTCGCCAGGAGTTCCTTCCCCTTTTCCGCCGAACCCAGCGAAGGACGGCCGATGACACCGGAATCGGTGTAGCCGGACATGCCGAGGGTGAGCAGATGACGCCGGTCGTCAGCGACAAAATCGGATGTCTCATAACCGGGTCGGAGCATTTCGGGATGAGCGTGCAGAAGGATGGAGGTCTCTATTTCCCCCGCGTGCATGTCGGTGAGCAGCGAGGCGACCACACCCGCCCGCTCCCGCGCCGCCTCCCAGTCCTCCGCGGCCGGGAACAGCGCCATCCGCTCGCCGCGGGCGGAGGATTCCTGAACGACGTTGCCCAGTACGTAGTTTCCGCCGTGCCCGTTGACCACCACCAGGGCGTCGACGCCGGACCGGCTCAGCGAAGCCGCTATGTCCCGTACCACCGCATGAAGGGTCACCGAGGAGATGCTCACGGTCCCCGGCCAGGCCGCGTGCTCGTGCGAGCACGAGATCGTCACCGGAGGAAGGAGGTGCACCGGGTACGCGCCGGCTATCTCCCGCGCGACGGCACAGGCGACGAGCGTGTCGGTCGCCAGCGGGAGATACGGACCGTGCTGCTCGAAGCTCCCCACGGGAAGCACCGCGACCTGCCGTGAGACACCGGCGCCCCGCGTCCGTACGTCTTCCGTGGTGTCCGCCGGCACCAAGTCACTCATAACGTCACGGCCTTTCGTCTCTGCTTAGGAACTCGAGAATCATGACAGAAAAAATTGGCGTACTCGGCAAGAAGTCACCGCAGCGGACCGGCGTGGAACGCGTCGTGAATGCGCCCTTGCCCACCGTGTACGGGAAATTCCAGGCGGTCGGCTACCTGGACCACGACCGCGGCGACGAACAAGTGGCGCTGGTCTACGGCGACCTCGGCACGGACGACGTGCTCATCCGGCTGCACTCGGAGTGCCTGACCGGCGACGCCTTCGGCTCCCAGCACTGCGAGTGCGGCGACCAGCTCGACGCCGCCCTGCGCGCGGTCGTCGCCGAGGGCGCCGGTGTCGTGGTCTACCTCAGAGGGCATGAAGGCCGCGGCATCGGCCTGCTCGCGAAGCTGCGCGCGATGGCCCTCCAGGCGGAGGGTCTGGACACCGTCGAGGCCAACCTCGCCCTCGGCCTGCCGGTGGACGCCCGGGACTACGGCGTGGCCGCCCGGATCCTGGAGGACCTGGGCGTCAGGTCCGTCCGCCTGATGTCCAACAACCCGCGCAAGCGCGAGGCGCTGGTGAACCACGGCATCGAGGTCGCCGAGCAGGTGCCCCTGCTGATACCGCCGTGCGAGAACAACATCACCTATCTGCGGACCAAGCGGGAGCGTCTCGACCACCACCTGCCCCACCTCGACGCGGTGGTCAGCTCCTCCTGAGACGCGGGGGCAGGTTCGGGTGCCCCTGGACGTGACCTGGGCGCATGCGTACGCGACCTGCCGATGGGCCGCGTACGCTTCGTGGACGTCCGCCCTTGAGCGTCGGCTGTCGGCGGCCGGCGCCGCACGTCCGGAGGCCCACCCGGTATGACCGAGCTCCATCTGTGGCTGCGCCACGAGGCCCGAACGACCGAGCGACGCACGCCGGTCGTGCCCGACGACGCCCGGCGGCTCGTCGAGAACGGAGTGGCACTGACCGTCGAAGACTCTCCGCAGCGGGTCTTCCCGGTCGAGGAGTACGAGGCGGCCGGCTGCCGTGTCGCGCCCGCGGGCTCCTGGGTGTCGGCCCCGCCGGACGCCGTCGTGCTCGGCCTGAAGGAACTGCCCGACCAGCCGGCCGAACTGACCCACCGGCACATCTTCTTCGGCCACGCCTACAAGGGACAGCCCGGGGCGGCCGGCCTGCTGCGCCGGTTCGCCGCCGGGGGCGGGGCGTTGTTCGACCTGGAGTACCTGGTCGACGACACCGGGCGGCGCCTGGCCGCGTTCGGGTTCTGGGCCGGCTACCTGGGCGCGGCCCTCGCGGTGCTCCAGCACCGCGGCCGGCTGCGGGCACCGCTCACGCCCACGACGAAGGCGGCACTGGACGAGACGCTGAAGCCCGCCGCGGACGACGCCGAGTTCACCGGCCTGGTCATCGGTGCCCTGGGACGCAGCGGCCGCGGTGCCCGCACGGCCTTCGCCACCGCCGGTACGGATCCGACGTGCTGGGACCTCGCCGAGACCCGCGACCTGGACCGCCGCGCCCTGCTGGAGCACGACGTGATGGTGAACGCGGTGCTCGCCACCAGCCCGGTCCCGCCCTTCCTCCGCGAGCAGGACCTCGACACCCCCGAGCGCCGCCTGCGCACCCTGTGCGACGTGACGTGCGACGTCGGCTCCCCGCTCAACGTCCTCCCGGTGTACGACGAGACCACCGACTGGGACGAGCCCGTCCGCCGGCTGCGCGCGCAGCCCCCGCTCGACCTGATCGCCATCGACAACCTGCCCTCCCTGCTGCCGCTGGAGTCCAGCGCCGACTTCTCCGCCGCCCTCCTGCCCCACCTGCTCGACTTCGGCGTCACCGGGCCCTGGGGACGCTGTCTGGAGCGGTTCCGTCAGGCCTGCCGTGAACACGGCCTCGACCAGGGGGAGATCCTTGACCACTGACCTGTTGTGCGCGAGCGGCACCGTCCACTGGATCGGCGCCGGTCTGTCCACGGGCAGCGGCCTGGCCGCGCTGTGCGACACCGCCGAGCGCGTACGGCTCTGGCACCGCACCGAGAGCCGCGCGGCCGACGCCCTCGGCCGGCTGGGCCTCGCCGGACGGGCCGAGCCCCGCGCCTACACTCTGCCCGCCCTCGCCGCCGAACTGGCGCCCGGGGACGTCGTGGTGTCCATGCTGCCCGCGCCGGAGCACGCGCCGCTGCTCGCCGCGTGCGTCCGGCTCGGCGCGCACTTCGCCTGCTCCAGCTATGTGTCCCCGGCGGTCCTCGACCAGGTGCCCGCCGCGGAGAAGGCCGGGGTCGTCGTCCTCACCGAGGCCGGGCTCGACCCGGGCATCGACCACCTCTTCGCCCACGCCCTCGTCGCACGGGCCCGGGAGACCATCGGCGACGAGACGCCCGCCTCGTACACCCTCACGTCGTACTGCGGCGGCGTCCCGGCCGTCCCGAACGACTTCACGTACTGCTTCAGCTGGGCACCGGCGGGGGTCCTGGGCGCCCTGCGCTCCCCGGCCCGTTACATCGAGGGCGGCGCCGAGACGGTCGCCGACCGCCCGTGGGAGGCGACCCGGCGGCACGTCGTCGACGGGGAGACCTTCGAGGTCTACCCCAACCGCGACAGCGTCCCGTTCGTCGCGCAGTACGGACTGCCTCAGGCCTGGACACCGCGCACGTTCGTACGCGGCACCCTGCGCCTGGAGGGCTGGCTGCGCGCCTGGGACGGCGTCTTCGAGGAGCTGAAGAGGGGCGACGACGCCCGGATCACCGCCCTGGCCCACGAGTTGGCCGCCGCCTACCCCACCACGGACGACGACCGCGACCGGGTCGTCCTCGCCGTGTCGCTGGACGTCCGGGCCGGGGCCGGACGGACCTGGGCGGGCGGCTACCTCCTGGACCTGGTGGGCGACGCGCGGGAGAGTGCGATGGCCCGCTGCGTCTCGCGCACCCTTGCCCTGGGAGTGCGCCACGTCCTGGACGGCTCGCTGCCGCCGGGCCTGAACCGGGCCGCCGGGACGGCGGCCCGGTCCGAGCAGTGGCTGAGCGAACTCGCCCGGGACGGCGTCGAGTTCGCACTCCGCGTCGACCAGTAGAGCAGGTCAGCCCGACACGGCCTCGTGGACGAACCTCTTGAGGTCGCGGAACACCGTGTGGGACGTCCTGGGCCGCACCTGCGTCATGAACTGCACCGTCAGGTCGCGGCCCGGGTCGACCCAGAACGTCGTCGTGGCCACGCCGCTCCAGCCGTAGGCGCCGAGCCCGGAGGGCGCCTGGGTGCGGGACGGGTCGATCACCACGGAGACGTTGAGCCCGAAGCCGACCCCCTCGTTGCCGGGCTCGTCGTGGGCCGGGCGGCTGCCGAAGGCACGCAGATCGGCGCCGCCGGGCAGGTGGTTGCGGGTCATCAGGTCGACCGTCCCAGGGGCGAGCAGCCGGACGCCGTCGAGCTCGCCCCGGCGGCGCAGCACCTCCATGAAGCGGTGGTAGTCGTGGGCGGAGGCCACCATGCCGCCGCTGCCGGACAGGAACCGCGGCCGGCCGCCCCGCAGCGGCAGCCCGGCGATCCGCTCGATGCCGCCGCCCTCCTTCTCCCCGTACATCTCGGACAGCCGGGGCGCCTGTTCGTCCGAGACGTGGAACCCCGCGTCCGTCATGCCGAGCGGACGGAAGATCCGCTCGGCGCAGAACACGTCGAGCGGCTGCCCAGACACGACCTCGATGATCCGGCCCAGGACGTTGCTCGCCACCGAGTAGTTCCACTGCGTGCCCGGCTCGAACTGCAACGGCAGGCGCGCGTACTCCTCGATGGTCTCGGCCAGGTCCGCGCCCGGCCGTACCGACGACTCCAGACCGGCCTCGCGGTACAGGGCGTCCACCGGGTGGGTGTGGTAGAAGGCGAAGGTCAGGCCCGAGGTGTGGGTCATCAGGTGCCGGACGAGTATCGGGCCGGTGGCCGGGCGGGTTCTGACGTCGGCCCCGGAGCCCTCGACGTAGACCCGGGGGTCGGCGAAGGCCGGCAGATGGTCGGCGACCGGGTCGTCCAGCGACAGCCGGCCCTCCTCGACCAGCAGCAGCGCGGCGACCGCGGTGACCGGTTTCGTCATGGAGTAGACCCGCCACAGCGTGTCCGGCTCGACGGGCTGCCGGGCCGCGATGTCGCGCAGGCCGTGCGTCGTGAGGTGGGCGACGCGTCCGCCGCGCGCGACGGACACGAGGAAGCCCGGCAGCCGGCCCTCCTCGACGAGACCCGCGAAGTGCCGGTCCAGGCGGCCCAGCGCCTCCGGATCCAGTCCGGCCTCACCCGGGTCGACATCTTGTCGCAGCTGTGCCATCGATCGTCCTCCGTCGCGCTCGTCGAGGTGAGATCCGGCATACCCCGACCGGACCGCCTCAGACCCCATCCTCGTGCAGGAACCATGCGTGATCACGCCGGGAACGGCGACCTGATCCGTTTCGTGCACACCAAGGCCTGGGTTCCGGGGCCCAGGACCGATGGCCGATGCCAGGCGGGGGCCGGCTCCCTAGGCTGCGAGGCGGACCGCCGCCGCGGACCAGGACTGCCACGAGAAGAGGTCGCCATGCCCGTGAACGGTCGCAGCCACATCCGGATCGCCCGTCCCTCCCGCGATCTCGCGGCGGCCGAGCGGTTCTGGCGCGAGGGACTCGGGCTGAGTGTCGTGTGGCGGTCCGAGGGCGGCTCCCAACCGGGCCACCACGACCTGCTGATGCTCGGCTGGCCCGACGCCGACTGGCATCTGGAGCTCGTGCACGAGGCCGCCCGGCCGGTGGAGCCCCGCCCGACCGAGGAGGATCTGCTGGTCGTCTACGCCGACGACCCGGTCCCGGACGACCTGATCGCCCGCCTGGAGCGACACGGCGGCAAGCGGGTCACCTCCCCCAACCCCTACTGGAACGAATGGGGCGTCACCATCGAGGACCCCGACGGCTATCGCCTGGTGCTGTGCCGCCGGGCCTGGTCCAACAGCTGACGAGACCCCGCCGGGCCCGCGAGGACCCGGCGGGGAGTGGCTTGCGGGCTCAGGCCGTCACCTTCTCCGGCTCCGCGGTCGCCCGCGCCGGGCGTTCCCCCAGTGCCTCCGTCGGAACCCGGTGCGTCTCGCGGGCCGACAGCGCGGCGATGACCGGCGGCACGCACAGGGCCGCCGTGAACAGGGCCACCGCCGACCAGTCGTCACCGCCCGGTCCAGCGATCCGCGCGGCGAACGTCACCGCGAAGCCGGCCGCGGCGAAGCCGATCTGCGTGCCGATGGCCACGCCGGACAGCCGGACCCGGGTCGTGAACATCTCGCCGTAGAAGGCGGGCCACACACCGTTCGCGGCGCTGTAGACCACGCCGAAGCAGAGGATGCCCAGCAGGAACGTCAGCAGGTACGAGCCCGTGGAGACGGCCCACAGGTACAGGAACATCGTCACCGCGCTGCCGGCCGCGCCGATCAGGTACACCGGGCGGCGGCCGATCCGGTCGGACAGCGTGGCCCACAGCGGGATCGCCGCGAGCGCCACGACGTTGGCCAGGGCCCCCACCCACAGCATGGCGGTACGTGACATGCCGACCGCGTCGCTCGTGGCGTACGCCAATGCCCACACCGTGAAGATGGTGCTGACCGAGGCGATGAGCGCGCCCGCGATCACCCGCAGCACGTCCGCCCAGTGCTCGCGCAGCAGCACGACCAGCGGCAGCTTGACGACGCCCTCCTCGGCGGCCTGCTGGGAGAAGGCCGGGGTCTCGTCCAGCCTGCGCCGGATGACCCAGCCGACGACGGCGACCACGACGCTCAGCCAGAACGGCAGCCGCCAGCCCCAGGACAGCAGCTGGTCCTCGGGCAGCGCGGCGACCGGGATGAAGACCAGCGTGGCCAGCAGCTGGCCGCCCTGCGTGCCGCTGAGGGTGAAGCTGGTGAAGAAGCCGCGCCGGTCCGGCGGCGCGTGCTCCAGCGTCATGGAGTTGGCGCTGGCCTGTTCGCCCGCCGCCGAGATGCCCTGGAGCACCCGGCACAGCACGAGCAGCACCGGGGCGAGCGTGCCGACCTGGTCCCGGGTCGGCAGACAGCCGATGAGGAACGTCGACAGGCCCATCAGCATCAGCGTGAAGACCATGATCTTCTTGCGGCCGAGCTTGTCGCCGAAGTGCCCGAGCACCAGGGCGCCGACCGGGCGGGCGGCGTACGCGACACCGAACGTGGCCAGCGACAGCAGGGTCGCGGTGGCCGGGTCGGACTCGTCGAAGAACACCTCGGGGAAGATCAGCGCGGCGGCGCTGCCGTAGATGAAGAAGTCGTAGTACTCCAGCGCGCTGCCGATCCAGGCGGCGGTCGCGGCTTTCCTGGGCTGACCGGGCGGGGCTGCGGCCCCTCGGGGCATGGCGGGGACGGACACGGCGGCTCCTTTGGGGGGCTCCACCCTAGGCGGAGTGAACAGAGGGACGAGCGAAGGGGGGAAGGGGAAGTGCCGGATCGCGGCTCTAATTAACCCACTGGGTAGTTAGTAGGCGGTGGCTAGGGATGCTGCGCCCGTGTGCCGTCGGTGTCAAGGGGTCGTGCGCCGGGCCTTCGGTGCCGGGCGTTCAATCCGCCGCGCGCTCCGCCGTCAGATAGGCGATCACCATGTCGCCCAGCATCGTGCGGTAGTGCGCGCGCTGCGCCGGGGCGACCAGGTCGCGGCCGAACAGCGCGCCGAAGGTGTGCCGGTTGGAGACCCGGAAGAAGCAGAAGGAGGAGATCATCGCGTGCAGGTCGACGGCGTCGACGTCCGCCGTGAACAGCCCTGACCTGCGGCCTTCCTCCAGGATGCGGCGGATCACGTCCAGGGCGGGGGAGCCGATCCGCCCCAGCTTCTCCGAGGCGGCGATGTGCTGCGCCTCGTGGATGTTCTCGATGCTGACCAGGCGGATGAAGTCCGGGTGCTGCTCGTGGTGGTCGAAGGTCACCTCGGCCAGCCGCCGGATGGCCGCCACCGGGTCCAGGTGCTCGACGTCGAGTTGCTGCTCGGCCTCCCGGATCACACCGTAGGCCCGTTCCAGCACGGCCGTGAACAGCTGTTCCTTGCCACCGAAGTAGTAGTAGATCATCCGCTTCGTGGTGCGGGTGCGGGCGGCGATCTCGTCCACGCGGGCCCCGTCATAGCCGGCCCGGGCGAACTCCTGCGTGGCGACGTCGAGGATCTCGGCCTGGGTGCGGGCGGCGTCACGGACGCGCTCGCGCTCGCCAGGGCGTGCCGGTTCTTCGACGCTGGTCATCAGGTTCCTTCGGGCGGAGGGGCCGGTGCCGGTGATTCTAGGAGCAGGGGCCTCGTCCCGCCGG
The DNA here is from genome assembly GCF_030816955.1 of Streptomyces africanus. NCBI lineage: Bacteria > Bacillati > Actinomycetota > Actinomycetes > Kitasatosporales > Streptomycetaceae > Streptomyces > Streptomyces africanus. The sequence goes on from NZ_JAUSYP010000001.1 coordinate 7,525,934, forward strand.
GGGCTTCCCGTGGTCGAGCTCGGCTGATATAGCTAACGTACTAGTTCGTACATTAGTGAGCCGCTCGGGAGGCCCGTGTGCCCAAGGACTCGTATCTGGTCGGACTGATCGGTTCCGGCATCGGCCCGTCACTCAGCCCGGCGCTGCACGAGCGGGAGGGCGACCGGCAGGGCCTGCGCCTGCTGTACCGGCTGATCGACATCGACCCGCTCGGGGTGCCGCCCGAGGCGGTGGGCGATCTGGTGCGGGCCGCCCGCGACCTCGGGTTCGACGGGCTCAACATCACGCACCCCTGCAAGCAGCTCGTCATCGAGCACCTGGACGCACTCGCCCCGCAGGCCGAGGCGCTGGGCGCGGTCAACACCGTGGTCTTCGAGGACGGCCGCGCGGTCGGCCACAACACGGACGTCACCGGTTTCGCCGCGTCCTTCGCACGCGGGCTGCCCGACGCGCGGCTGGAGCGGGTCGTGCAGCTGGGCGCCGGCGGCGCGGGCGCGGCCGTCGCGCACGCCACGCTCACCCTCGGCGCCGAGCGGGTCACCGTCGTCGACGCCCTGCCCGAACGGGCCGCCACCCTGGCCGACTCCCTGAACCGCGCCTTCGGCCCGGGCCGTGCGGCCGCCGCGCCCCCGGACCGGCAGGCGCGGCTCCTCGCGCACGCCGACGGCATCGTCCACGCCACGCCCACCGGCATGGCGGCCCACCCCGGCCTGCCCCTGCCCGCCGAACTGCTCCACCCCGGGCTGTGGGTCGCCGAGGTGGTCTACCGCCCGCTGGAGACCGAACTGCTGCGCACCGCCCGCGCGCTGGGCTGCGCCACGCTCGACGGCGGCGGCATGGCCGCCTTCCAGGCCGCCGACGCGTTCCGCCTGTTCACCGGCCGGGAACCCGACGCCGCGCGGATGCTGGCGGACCTGACCGAACTGGCCGGAGCCGTCGGGGCACGCAACTAGAAAGAGGTACCGACGTGCGTACGTCCATCGCCACCGTCTCCCTCAGCGGGTCCCTCACCGAGAAGCTCACGGCCGCCGCCCGGGCCGGTTTCGACGGGGTGGAGATCTTCGAGAACGACCTGCTGGCCAGTCCCCTCACCCCCGAGGAGATCCGCGCCCGCTGTGCCGACCTCGGCCTCACCGTCGACCTGTACCAGCCGATGCGGGACATCGAGGCCGTCCCCGAGGACGAGTTCGCCCGGAACCTGCGGCGGGCCCGGCACAAGTTCGAGCTGATGCGCAGGCTCGGCGCCGACACGGTCCTCGTCTGCTCCAGCGTCTCCCCGCGGGCCCTGGACGACGACGCCCTCGCCGCCGAGCAGCTGAGCCGGCTCGCCGGCATGGCCCAGGAGTTCGGCATCCGGGTGGCCTACGAGGCGCTCGCCTGGGGGCGGCACGTCAGCACGTACGACCACGCCTGGCGCATCGTCGAGTCGGCCGGGCATCCCGCCCTCGGCACCTGCCTGGACAGCTTTCACATCCTCTCGCGCGGCTCGGACCCCAAGGGCATCGAGGACATCCCCGGCGAGAAGATCTTCTTCCTCCAGCTCGCCGACGCCCCGCTGCTCGCCATGGACGTCCTCCAGTGGAGCCGCCACTACCGCTGCTTCCCCGGCCAGGGCGGCTTCGACATCGCCGGTCTGGTGCGGCACGTGCTGCGCGCCGGCTACGACGGGCCGCTCTCCCTGGAGGTCTTCAACGACGTCTTCCGCCAGGCCGAGGCCGGTCCGACCGCCGTCGACGCCCGGCGTTCCCTGCTGGTCCTCCAGGAGACGGTGGGCCGGGCCGCCCTGCCCGAGCCCGTCGTCCCCACCGGCGTCGCCTTCGCCGAGCTGGTCACGCCCGACGCCGAACCCCTCACCGTCCTGCTCGGAGCCCTGGGCTTCGCCCGCACCGCCCGTCATCGCGGCAAGCCCGTCGCCCTGTGGGAGCAGGGGGACGCCCGGATCCTCGTCAACACCGGGCCGGCGGTCCGCCGCGACGGCGCCCAGCTCGCCGCGATCGGGCTGGAGTCACCGGATCCGGCCGCGGCGGCCCGGCGGGCCGAGGCGCTGCTGGCTCCCGTCCTGCCGCGCCGCCGGGCACCCGAGGACGCCCCGCTCGACGCGGTCGCCGCCCCCGACGGCACGGAGCTCTTCTTCTGCGCCACGGGCCGTCCGGGCCTGCCCGACTGGCGGGCCGACTTCGAGGACACCGCCCCGGCACCCACGTCCGCGAATGTCCGGGGAATCGACCATCTCGCCCTCACCCAGCCCTGGCACCACTTCGACGAGGCGGCCCTCTTCCACCACGGGGTGCTCGGCCTGCACGCCCAGGAGAGCGTGGACGTCGCCGACCCCTACGGCCTGCTGCGCAGCCGTGCCGTGACCAACGCCGACGGCAGCGTTCGGATCGCCCTCACCGTCGGCGCCGCGCCCACGGACGACACCGTCCACGCCCAGCACATCGCCCTGGCCACCGACGACGTGGTCGCCTCGGCCCGCCGCTTCCGGGAGGCCGGCGGCGCTCTGCTGCCCGTCCCGGCGAACTACTACGACGATCTCGCCGCCCGCTTCGAGTTCGCCGACGGCGAGCTGGAGACCTACCGCGACCTGGGCATCCTCTACGACCGCGACGCCCACGGCGTCTTCCGCCACTGCTACACGCGCACCGTCGGCCGCGTCTTCTTCGAACTGGTCCAGCGCGACGACGGCTACCGGGGCTACGGTGCCCCGAACGCCCCCGTCCGGCTGGCGGCACAGCACACGGCTCGGGCGCTCACTGGCGGCTGACCGACCGGGTGATGCCGGTGACGACCGTCGTGGCGAGGATCCAGCCCGTGAGCACCAGGGCGTAGGAGAGCCACTGGTACCCGTCGGTGGGGGCGAACGCGCCCTCCTGCCCGAAGGAGATCACCGGCAGAAGCAGGTCGAGCGTGTAGAACACCGGGTTGAACTGCGGGGCCTCGTCCGCCTTCAGCGGCTCAGGGTGGTGCAGTGCGTAGGCCAGAGAGCCGATCACCAGCAGCGACACCAGCCAGCCGGCGGCGCGCAGGGGCCGGAAGCCGTAGCCGACGGCCGCGTCCTGGACGTAGCCCCACAACCGGCCGTACCACGGCAGGGTGCCGCGGCGGCGGCGCTGCTTGGCGAGCTGGACGACGCGGGCGGCGTCGTCGTCACCGATCCGGCGGTAGGCCGCGGTCAACTGCTCGTAGGCGTGCGGGACATAGCCCTCCCGGTCCCGCTCCAGCATCGCCAGGCGCCGCTCGGCGGGCTCGTGCGGGGTGAGGGAGGTGTAGACGAGACTGTTGAGCAGGACCTCCCCGGGGACCACGTCCGGTTCGAGGAACAGGACGTCCAGCTGGGCGCGGCGCAGGTTGAGGGTGCCCGTCATGGGCGGGCTCCTGCGCAGCCAGAGTTCTCCCACCGTGCAGCTGCTGGCGCGCAGCGCCGTGTCACCGGGGTTCGCCAGCCGCGCGTGGGAGAGGTCGAGGCGGCCCGCGATCCGGGCGCCGCGCAGGCCGATCCAGCCGAGGACGTCCACGTCGCGCAGCAGGACGTCGCCCTCCACCGTGAGCGTCTCCGCGTCGAGGGCGGCCTCACCGGTACCGGCTTCCAGCCGCGCCTGGTTGAGGACGATCGTCCCGGCGATCGAGGCACCCGTCAGGCGCACCTCGCCGCGGGTGCGCAGGTCCTGCGCCGACAGACCGTCGCCGATGGTCACGTGGTTGAGCTGGAGCGCCGGCTGATCGGTGGGCCGTTCGTCGATCTCGGCCCTGTCCATGAAAAGCGCGCCGGAGATCTGCGCCCCGCCGAGCCGGACAGGCCCCTCGAACAGGCAGTCCGACATGCGCAGCACGCCGTCCACGCGGAGGGTGGCGGCGTCCAGCCCGGGCAGGACGGAGTCGCGCAGGTTCAGCTGCCGCAGCCGCGCCCCGTACAGGACGGGGACGTCCTCGAAGTAGCAGTCGCTGAGGCGCACGGCGTGGTCGACCTCTGAGTACTTGAGGTCCAGCACGCCCGTGATCCGCGCGCCCGCCAGCCGGAGGGCGGCCGTCTCCCCGTCCTCCTGCGGGGCGCTCAGCAGCAGGGCCCGCACCACGGCCGCCCGTACGGTCCGTTCGGGTCCCCAGTCCGCGCCCCGCGCCGGGTCCTCGTCCGTCGGCCCCCGGAAGTCCACGTCGTCCCCGCGCGGAAAGGCCCGCCACACCCGCTCCTCGGCAGGCGTCATGTCGTCGATCTGCATCGACGGGGACTCTGACGCGCCCGGCCGGAGGCTGTCAACTCACCTCCGGCCGGGGCCGGTTACGCCCTGACGTTCCACTCCGCGATCACGGGCCGCCCGTGCTCGGTCGACAGCCGGCTGACCGTGCCCGTCTCCAGCCGGAACAGCCGCCCCTCCGACGGCGGCAGGCCCAGCCGGCGAGCCGTCAGGACGCGGAGGAAGTGGCCGTGCGCCACCAGCAGCACATCGCCCTGGGGCAGCGCGTCGGCCACCCGGGACAGCACCCGGTCGGCGCGCTCGCCGACCTCCTCGGGGGACTCGCCCGGCTTGCCGTCGGGGCCGGGCGGGCCCCCGTCGGTCCACAGGTCCCAGTCGGGGCGGGTGCGGTGTATCTCCTCGCTGGTGACGCCCTCGTAGGCGCCGTAGTACCACTCGTGCAGGTCCGCGTCCCGCACGGCCCCCGTCAGGCCCGCGAGTTCGGCGGTGCGCACCGCACGGCCGAGCGGGCTGGTGAGGACCAGTGCGAAGGAACGGCCCGCCAGGAGCGGAGCCAGCGACTTGGCCTGCTCCTCACCGTTCGGGGTGAGGGGCAGGTCCGTGAAGCTGGTGTGCTGTCCGCTCCGGCTCCACTCCGTCTCGCCGTGGCGGACCAGCAGCAGATCTCCCACAGTGCTACGCCTTCTTCGCGGACTCGACGGCATGCCCGCCGAACTGGTTGCGCAGCGCCGCGATCATCTTCATCTGCGGGGAGTCGTCCTGCCGGGAGGCGAACCGGGAGAAGAGGGAGGCGGTGATCGCGGGCAGCGGCACGGAGTTGTCGATCGCGGCCTCCACGGTCCAGCGTCCCTCGCCGGAGTCCTGGGCGTAGCCCCGCAGGCCCTCCAGGTGCTCGTCCTCGTCGAGCGCGTTGACCGCGAGGTCCAGCAGCCAGGAGCGGATGACCGTGCCGTCCTGCCAGGAGCGGAACACCTCGCGGACGTTGTCCACGGAGTTCACGGCCTCCAGCAGCTCCCAGCCCTCGGCGTAGGCCTGCATCATCGCGTACTCGATGCCGTTGTGGACCATCTTCGCGAAGTGCCCGGCGCCCACGCTGCCCGCGTGGACGAAGCCGTACGGGCCCTCCGGCTTGAGCGCCTCGAAGATCGGCCGCAGCCGGTCGACGTACTCCTTCTCGCCGCCGACCATCAGGGCGTAGCCGTTCTTCAGGCCCCACACGCCGCCCGAGACACCCGCGTCGACGAAGCCGATGCCGCGCTTGCTCAGCTCCTCGGCGTGCTTCTCGTCGTCCGTCCAGCGGGAGTTGCCGCCGTCGACCACCGTGTCGTACGGCTTGAGGAGGTCCGCCAGACGGTCGATGACGTGCTGGGTGGGGTCGCCGGCCGGGACCATGACCCAGACCGTGCGCGGCGCCTCCAGCTGGTCGACGAGGTCGGCCAGACTCGTTACGTCGGACTTGTCCGGGTTGGTGTCGTAGCCGATGACGGTGTGGCCGGCGTTGCGCAGGCGCTCGCGCATGTTGCCGCCCATCTTGCCGAGACCCACAAGACCGATCTGCATGTCAGTTCACTTCCCGAAGATTGCGGTAGGCGGCCACCAGCGCGGCCGTGGACGGGTCGAGACCGGGGACGGAGCCCGCCGCGTCAGCGGCTGATGCAAACGTCTCGGTCAGGGCGGGCTCGACGCGCTTGGCGAGCACCTTGCCGAGCTCGACGCCCCACTGGTCGAAGGAGTCGATGTTCCAGACGGCGCCCTGCACGAACACCTTGTGCTCGTAGAGGGCGACCAGCTGGCCGAGGACCGACGGGGTCAGTTCGGTGGCCAGGATCGTCGTGGTGGGGTGGTTCCCCTGGAACGTGCGGTGCGGCACCTGCTCCTCGGGCACGCCCTCGGCCCGCACCTCCTCGGCGGTCTTGCCGAAGGCGAGCGCCTGCCCCTGCGCGAACAGGTTGGCCATCAGCAGGTCGTGCTGCGCCTTCAGTTCGTCGCCGAGCTCGGCCACGGGCCGCGCGAAGCCGATCAGGTCGGCCGGGATCAGCTTGGTGCCCTGGTGGATCAACTGGTAGTAGGCGTGCTGCCCGTTGGTGCCGGGCGTGCCCCACACGACCGGCCCCGTCTGCCACTCCACGGGGTTCCCGTCACGGTCCACCGACTTGCCGTTGGACTCCATGTCGAGCTGCTGGAGGTAGGCGGTGAACTTCGACAGGTAGTGGCTGTACGGCAGGACGGCGTGCGACTGGGCGTCGTGGAAGTTGCCGTACCAGATGCCGAGCAGGCCCATGATGAGCGGGGCGTTGGCCTCCGCGGGGGCGTTGCGGAAGTGCTCGTCGACGATGCGGAACCCGTCGAGCATCTCCCGGAAGCGGTCCGGCCCGATCGCGATCATCAGGGACAGGCCGATCGCGGAGTCGTACGAGTAGCGGCCGCCGACCCAGTCCCAGAACTCGAACATGTTGTCGACGTCGATGCCGAAGTCCGCGACCTTCTCGGCGTTCGTGGACAGCGCCACGAAGTGCTTGGCGACCGCCTTGTCGTCGCCCCCGAGGCCGTCCAGCAGCCAGGAGCGCGCCGAGGTCGCGTTCGTGATCGTCTCGATCGTGGTGAAGGTCTTGGACGCGACGATGAACAGTGTCTCCGCCGGGTCCAGGTCGCGGGTGGCCTCGTGCAGGTCGGCGCCGTCCACGTTCGACACGAAGCGGAACGTCAGTTCCCGGGCGGTGAACGGCCGCAGCGCCTCGTAGGCCATCGCCGGGCCCAGGTCGGAGCCGCCGATGCCGATGTTGACGACGTTGCGGATCCGCTTGCCGGTGTGTCCGGTCCACTCGCCCGAGCGCACCCGGTTCGCGAAGGCGGCCATCTTGTCGAGCACGGCGTGCACACCCGGGACGACGTTCTCGCCGTCGACCTCGATCACCGCGTCACGCGGGGCGCGCAGCGCGGTGTGCAGCACGGCCCGGTTCTCGGTGACGTTGATCTTCTCGCCGCGGAACATGGCGTCCCGCAGCCCGGACACGTCGGTGGCGGTGGCCAGCTCCTGGAGCAGGGCCAGTGTCTCGTCGGTGATCAGGTGCTTGGAGTAGTCGATGCGCAGGTCGCCCACGTGCACGACGTAGCGCTCGGCGCGCCCCGGGTCCGCCGCGAACAGCTCACGCAGGTCCGGCTGCGGCAGGGCGTCCTTGCGGTGGTCCTCCAGGGCGGTCCACTCGGGCCGCCGCGTGAGCTTGGGGGAGCCGGAGGGGGTGTCAGACATGAGCAGGGGTCTCCTCGGTTGCCTCGCCGTTCAGGGCGATGGCGTACATCTCGTCCGCGTCGAGGCGCCGCAGCTCCTCGGCGATGAGTTCGGAGGTGGCACGGACCTTCAGCGCGAGGGTGCGGGAGGGCTGGCCCGGCAGGGTCAGCGTGGCCAGCGGTCCCTCGGGGCGGTCGATGACGATCTCGCCGTGCTCCGTGCCCAGCCGGACCGCCGTCACGACCGGCCCGGCGGTGACCACCCGGTCGACCCGGACGTGCAGCCGCGCCTCCAGCCAGCGGGCCAGCAGCTCGGCGGCCGGGTTCTCGGCCTCGGCCTCGACGGCCGCCGAGATCACCTTCGCGCGGGCCTGGTCCAGCGCCGCCGCCAGCATCGAACGCCAGGGCGTCAGCCGGGTCCAGGCGAGGTCGGTGTCGCCGGGCGCGTAGGAGCGGACCCGGGTCTCCAGCATCTCCAGGGGGTTCTCCACCGCGTACAGGTCGGTGATGCGCCGCTGGGCCAGCGCCCCGAGCGGGTCCTTCGAGGGCACCTCCGGCGCCTCCATCGGCCACCACACCACCACCGGCGCGTCCGGCAGCAGCAGCGGCAGCACCACCGAGTCGGCGTGGTCGGACACCTCGCCGTAGGTCCGCAGCACCACGGTCTCGCCGGTGCCCGCGTCGGCGCCGACCCGGACCTCGGCGTCCAGCCGGGACTGGGTGCGGTCGCGCGGGGTGCGGGCGTGCCGCTTGATGACGACCAGGGTGCGCGAGGGGTGCTCGTGCGAGGCCTCCTCGGCCGCCTTGATCGCGTCGTAGGCGTTCTCCTCGTCCGTGACGATCACCATCGTCAGGACCATGCCCACGGCGGGGGTGCCGATGGCGCGGCGGCCCTGCACCAGCGCCTTGTTGATCTTGCTTGCCGTGGTGTCGGTCAGGTCGATCTTCATGGCCTGCGCCAGCTCCGTCCGTCTCGTGCGAGCATCTCGTCGGCTTCCGCGGGTCCCCAACTGCCCGAGACGTACTGCGCGGGCCGGCCGTGCGTGGCCCAGTACTGCTCGATCGGGTCGAGGATCTTCCAGGACTCTTCCACTTCCTGGTGACGGGGGAACAGGTTGGCGTCGCCCAGGAGGACGTCCAGGATCAGCCGTTCGTACGCCTCGGGGCTCGATTCGGTGAACGACTCGCCGTAGGCGAAGTCCATCGTCACGTCCCGGATCTCCATCGACGTACCCGGCACCTTGGAGCCGAACCGCACCGTCATGCCCTCGTCCGGCTGGACGCGGATGACGATCGCGTTGGAGCCCAGCTCCTCGGTCGCCGTGGAGTCGAAGGGGGAGTGCGGGGCCCGCTGGAACACCACCGCGATCTCCGTCACCCGGCGGCCCAGCCGCTTGCCGGTGCGCAGGTAGAACGGCACGCCCGCCCAGCGGCGGTTGTCCACCTGGAGCTTGATCGCGGCGTAGGTGTCGGTCGAGGAGGCCTGGTCGATGCCCTCCTCCTCCAGATAGCCGCGGACCTTCGTACCGCCCTGCCAGGCCGCCGCGTACTGCCCGCGCACGGTGTGCCTGCCCAGGTCCTCCGGCAGCCGCACGGCCCGCAGCACCTTCAGCTTCTCGGTGAGCAGCGACGCCGCGTCGAAGGCGGCGGGCTCCTCCATCGCGGTGAGCGCCATCAGCTGCAGGAGGTGGTTCTGGATGACGTCACGGGCGGCGCCGATGCCGTCGTAGTACCCGGCCCGGCCGCCGATGCCGATGTCCTCGGCCATGGTGATCTGCACATGGTCGACGTACGACCGGTTCCAGATCGGTTCGAACATCTGGTTGGCGAAGCGCAGGGCCAGGATGTTCTGGACGGTCTCCTTGCCCAGGTAGTGGTCGATACGGAAGACCTGCTCCGGGTCGAACACGTCGTGCACGATCGAGTTGAGCTCCTCGGCCGACCTCAGATCGTGTCCGAACGGCTTTTCGATGACCGCGCGCCGCCAGGCGCCGTCGGGGGCGTTCGCCAGCCCGTGCTTCTTCAGCTGCTGGACGACCTTCGGGAAGAACTTCGGCGGCACCGAGAGGTAGAAGGCGTAGTTGCCGCTGGTGCCCCGTGAGGCGTCCAGCTCCTCGACGGCGGAGCGCAGCTGCTTGAACGCCGTGTCGTCGTCGAAGTCGCCCGGGATGAAGCGCATGCCCTCGGCGAGCTGCTGCCAGACCTCCTCGCGGAACGGGGTCCGCGCGTGCTCACGGACCGCGTCGTGCACCACCTGCGCGAAGTCCTGGTCCTCCCAGTCCCGGCGGGCGAAACCCACCAGGGAGAAGCCAGGCGGCAGCAGGCCGCGGTTGGCCAGGTCGTACACGGCCGGCATCAGCTTCTTGCGGGACAGGTCGCCGGTCACACCGAAGATGACGAGCCCGGACGGGCCCGCGATCCTGGGCAGACGGCGGTCGCGCGGGTCGCGCAGGGGATTGGCGAAGTCGGTGCCGCCGTACTCCGAGCGCGGTGCGGCCCGGCCGCTCACCCCGGTCTGCTCGACCCCGGCGGCCTCCTGCGCCGCCCGGGCCTCCTTGTCCTCCTTGGTTCCGATGGTCTCCTGCTCGGCCGTCTGGGGGATGCCCTCAGTCATTCCGCGTCAACTCCCTTGCTGTTCAAGGACTTGGTGACCGCATCCAGCAGGTCCTGCCAGGCCACCTCGAACTTGGCGACGCCTTCGTCCTCCAGTTGCCGCACCACCTCGTCGTAGGAAATGCCGAGCCGCTCGACGGCCGCCAGGTCGGCACGCGCCTGGGCGTAACCGCCGCTGACGGTGTCGCCCTGGACGTCACCGTGGTCGGCGACGGCGTTCAGCGTGGCCTCCGGCATGGTGTTGACCGTGCCGGGGGCGACCAGCTCGTCCACGTACAGGGTGTCCTTGTAAGCGGGGTCCTTCACACCGGTGGAGGCCCAAAGGGGGCGCTGCCGGTTCGCGCGGACACCGCCCAGGGCCTGCCAGCGCGGCCCGGCGAAGACCTGTTCGTACGCCTCGTAGGCGAGCCGCGCGTTGGCCAGGGCCGCCCTGCCCTTCAGGGCGAGGGCCTCGTCCGTGCCCAGCAGCGTCAGCCGCTTGTCGATCTCGGCGTCGACGCGGGAGACGAAGAAGGACGCGACCGAGTGGATGGCCGCCAGGTCGAGACCGGCCGCCTGTGCCCTCTCCAGGCCGGCGAGGTAGGCGTCCATCACCTCGCGGTAGCGCTCCAGCGAGAAGATCAGCGTCACGTTCACGCTGATGCCCGCGCCGATCACCTCGGTGATCGCCGGCAGGCCGGCCTTCGTCGCCGGGATCTTGATCATCACGTTGGGGCGGTCCACCAGCCAGGCGAGCTGCCGGGCCTCGGCGACGGTGGCCGCCGTGTCGTGGGCCAGCCGCGGGTCGACCTCGATGGACACCCGGCCGTCCCGGCCGCCGGTCGCGTCGTACACCGGCCGCAGGACGTCGGCGGCGGCCCGGACATCGGCCGTCGTCATCATCCGTACGGCCTCGTCGACGGTGACGCCCCGCACCGCCAGGTCGGCGAGCTGCTCCTCGTAGCCTTCGCCGGAGCCGATCGCGGCCTGGAAGATGGACGGGTTGGTGGTGACGCCGACGACGTTCCTCGTCGCCACGAGCCCGGCCAGGTTGCCGGACTCGATCCGTCGGCGGGACAGGTCGTCCAGCCAGATCGACACGCCCTCGTCGGACAGGCGCTGGAGTGCTCCCGCGCTCGCGGTCGCTTCGGTCACAGTGATCATCTTCTTTCGGGCGGTCGGATCAACCGCGCGCAGCGGCGAGGGATTCCCGGGCTGCGGCGACGACGTTCTCGGGGGTGAAGCCGTACTCGGCGAACAGGGTCTTCGCGTCGGCGGAGGCACCGAAGTGCTCCAGGGAGACGATGCGTCCCGCGTCCCCCACGAACCGGTGCCAGGTCAGGCCGATACCGGCCTCGACCGCGACCCGGGCCTTCACGGACGGCGGCAGGACGCTGTCCCGGTACGCGCGGGGCTGCTCCTCGAACCACTCCACGGACGGCATGGACACGACCCGCGTGGGCACGCCCGCCGCCTGGAGCCGCTCACGGGCCTCGACGGCGAGGTGCACCTCGGAACCGGTGGCGATCAGGATCACCTGCGGCTCGCCGCCTTCCGCCTCGGCGCGCACATAACCGCCGCGTGCCACGTCCGGGTCCGGCTCGTAGGTGGGCACGCCCTGGCGGGTGAGCGCGAGGCCGTGCGGGGCCGGGTCGGTGGTGTGCCGCTTCAGGATCTCGGCCCAGGCCAGCGCGGTCTCGTTGGCGTCGGCCGGGCGTACGACGTTCAGGCCCGGGATGGCACGCAGCGCGGCCAGGTGCTCGACCGGCTGGTGGGTCGGGCCGTCCTCGCCCAGGCCGATGGAGTCGTGCGTCCACACGTACGTCACCGGCAGCTGCATCAGGGCCGACATCCGGACGGCGTTGCGCATGTAGTCGGAGAACACCAGGAAGGTGCCGCCGTAGATCCGCGTGTTGCCGTGCAGCGCGATGCCGTTCATCTCCGCGGCCATGGAGAACTCGCGGATGCCGAAGTGGATCGTCCGGCCGTACGGGTCGGCCTCCGGCAGCGGGTTGCCCTCCGGCAGGAAGGACGACGTCTTGTCGATCGTGGTGTTGTTCGAACCGGCCAGGTCGGCCGAGCCGCCCCACAGCTCGGGGAGGACGGCGCCGAGGGACTGGAGCACCTTGCCGGACGCGGCACGGGTGGCGACCGCCTTGCCCGGCTCGAACACCGGCAGGGCGTCCTCCCAGCCGGCGGGCAGCTCGCCCTTGCTGACCCGGTCGAACGTGGCGGCGCGCTCCGGGTTCTCACCGCGCCAGGCGGCGATCCGCTTGTCCCAGGCGGCGTGCGCCTCGGCGCCCCGGTCCAGGGCCCCACGGGTGTGCGCCAGCACCTCGTCGGCGACCTCGAAGCTCTGCTCCGGGTCGAAGCCGAGGAGACGCTTCGTGGCGGCGACCTCGTCCTCGCCGAGCGCCGAGCCGTGGGAGGCCTCGGTGTTCCGCGCGTTCGGGGCGGGCCAGGCGATGACGGTGCGCATCGCGATGATCGAGGGGCGCCCGGTCTCGGCCTGAGCTTCCTTCAGCGCCGCGTACAGCGCGCGCACGTCGACGTCGCCGTCCTCCCGCGGCTCGATCCGCTGGACGTGCCAGCCGTACGCCTCGTACCGCTTCAGCACGTCCTCGGAGAACGCGGTCGCGGTGTCGCCCTCGATGGAGATGTGGTTGTCGTCGTAGAGGAAGACCAGGTTGCCGAGCTTCTGGTGGCCGGCCAGCGAGGAGGCCTCGGCGGAGACGCCCTCCTGGAGGTCGCCGTCGGAGACGATGGCCCAGACGGTGTGGTCGAAGGGGGACTCGCCCTCCGGCGCCTCGGGGTCGAACAGACCGCGCTCGTAGCGGGCGGCCATCGCCATGCCGACCGCGTTCGCGACGCCCTGGCCGAGCGGGCCGGTGGTGGTCTCCACGCCCGCGGTGTGCCCGTACTCGGGGTGGCCGGGCGTCTTCGAGCCGTGCGTGCGGAACGCCTTCAGGTCGTCCAGCTCCAGCTCGTAGCCCGCCAGGTACAGCTGCGTGTAGAGGGTCAGCGACGTGTGACCCGGGGAGAGGACGAAGCGGTCACGGCCGGTCCACTCCGGATCGGCCGGGTCGTGCCGCATCACCTTCTGAAAGATCGTGTAGGCGGCCGGCGCCAGGCTCATCGCGGTGCCGGGATGGCCGTTTCCGACCCGCTGGACGGCATCGGCCGCCAGCACACGGGCGGTGTCGACGGCACGCCGGTCGAGTTCGGTCCATTCGAAGCTGTCCGCTGTCTGCGTGCTCATCTTCAAGAAGTCCTCGATAGGAGCGAAGTGGCTGGTCTGACGTCTTCAAAACTAAAAGTCTGACTTTTTCGACGGAAGGTCGCCGTGTGCCAGCCTGTGGTGAAAGTGGGACACCCGAAGGCAGCGCGGCGCGCGAACGGGGCGGCACGAGGCGGACATGGCGGATATGGCGGATATGGCAGACAGAACCATCCAAGGCGGCGACGGGATCAGAACGTTCCCCTTCCCGGTCGAGCTGAGTGTCGGCGGCGTCGGCATGCAGGTCGGCCCGATGGGCACCGGCCGCACCTGGCACGCCGACGCGCCGCTGGAGCGCGTGCACCGCATCGACTTCCACGTCGTGCTGCTGTTCGGCGAAGGCCCGGTCCGGCACATGGTCGACTTCACCGAGTACGAGGCCACGGCCGGGGACCTGCTGTGGATCCGCCCGGGGCAGGTCCACCGCTTCTCCCGCACGAGCGAGTACCGCGGAACCGTGCTGACCATGCAGCCGGGCTTCCTGCCCCGCGCGACCGTCGAGGCCACCGGCCTGTACCGCTACGACCTGCCGCCGCTGCTGCGCCCCGACGCGGCCCAACTCGCCGGTCTGCGCGACGCGCTCGGGCAGCTGCGACGCGAGTACGAGGACACGGAGACGCTGCCGCTGAGCCTGCACACCGCCGTCCTGCGCCACACGCTGACGGCGTTCCTGCTGCGGCTCGCCCATCTCGCCGCCAGTACGGCGGAGTCGGTACGGCAGACGTCCGACTCCACGTTCACCCTCTTCCGGGACGCGGTGGAGCGGGACTTCGCCACCAACCACAGCGTCAGCGCCTACGCCGACGCGCTCGGCTACTCCCGCCGCACCCTGGTCCGCGCGGTCCGCGGCGCGACCGGGGACACCCCCAAGGCCTTCATCGACAAGCGCGTGGTCCTGGAGGCCAAACGGCTCCTGGCCCACACCGACCTGCCGATCGGGCGGGTCGGGGCGGCGGTCGGCTTCCCCGACGCCGCGAACTTCTCCAAGTTCTTCCATCAGCACACGGACCAGACGCCGGCGGCGTTCCGGGCGGAACTGCGCTGAGGACACAGCTGAGGACACGGAGGCCGGGCAGCGAAAAGGGGCTCCACGCGCGCGTGGAGCCCCCTGCCGGGGATCGTCAGTGCCCGAAGGTGAACCAGTTGACGTTCACGAAGTCCGCCGGCTGCCCGCTCGTGAAGGTCAGATACACGTCGTGCGTGCCCGTCACGGAGGCGATGTTCGCCGGAACGGTCCGCCATGACTGCCAGCCGCCGGTGTTGCCCACGGCGAAGCTCCCGACGGGCGCGTTGCTCCGGCTGTCCAGCCGCACCTCGACCAGTCCGCTGACGCCGCCGGCCGCACCGCTCGCGACCCGGGCGCTGAACTGCCGGGCCGCGGTGGAGCCGAAGTTCACGCCCTTGAAGTGCAGCCAGTCGCCATTGGCCAGCGCGCCGACGTTCTGACCGCCGCCGGAGTCGGACGTCGTCTCGGTCATCACACCGGACTGGCCGTCGTAGGACTCGGCCTGGATGGTGGAGTAGGCGTCGCGGTTGCCGGTCGGAGGAGGCGTGGTGCCGCCGCCGGACGACAGGACCTGGACATAGTCGACGACCATCGCGTGACCGGGCTGCGTCCCCGCGTCCGGGCCGCCGCCGAACGCGTCCGGGAAGCCGCCGCCCATCGCGACGTTCAGGATGATGAAGAAGCCGTGGTCCGTGGCGTTCCGCCAGGTCGTCGCGTCGACCTGGTTGGCGCGCACGGTGTGGTAGTTGACGCCGTCGAGGTAGAAGCGGATCTCCTCGACGCTCGTCGAGCGGTCCCACTCCATCCGGTAGGTGTGGAAGCCGGCCTGGCAGGTGGTGCCCTGGCAGGTGGTCGAACTGCCGATGCCGCTGGTCTCGTTGCAGGGGCCGCCCGGCGAGGTGCCGCAGTGCATCGTCGCGAACACCGTGTTCTGGCCCTGGGTGTTCTCCATGATGTCCAGCTCGCCGACGGCCGGCCAGTTCCAGTAGTTGCCGCGGTAGGGGGAGCCCAGCATCCAGAACGCGGGCCAGTAGCCCTTGGCCGCGGCCCCGGTGACGTTCGGCACCTGGATGCGCGACTCCACGCGGAGCTTGCCGCCGGCCGGGGGCTGGAAGTCGGTGCGGTTGGTCTCGATGCGGCCGGAGGTCCAGTTGCCGCCACTGTCCCGCCGTGGGGTGATGCGGAGGTTGCCGTTGCCGTCGAGCGCGACGTTGTCGGTGCTGCTCGTCATCGTCTCGATCTCGCCGGTGCCCCAGTTGGCGGGGCCGCCCGGGTAGCCCTTGCCGGTGGCGTACTGCCAGTTGGAGGTGTTGACGCCGCTGCCGGCCGGGCCGTTGAAGTCGTCGAGGAAGACCTGGTTCCAGCCCGACGGGGGCGGCGGGGCGGAGGCGCTCGCGGAGGGCGTCGCGGCGGTGGCGGCGACGGCGGCGAGGCCGAGCGTACTGACGACGGCGACGAGCGCCCGCCGGAACGGGCGCCGTGCGCGGGGTCTGCCGGAGGTGTCACTCATGTGGGGATGCCTCTCGGATACGGGTACGGGTGCGGGAACGTGAGAGCGCTCTCAGAGTGTCGTCAATGTGCTCCACGTCACCCGGGTCGTCAAGAGGTGAAGCCGGGAAAAGTGCGGGGCGGTCGATGAGTGCACGTCCTGAACGGGCTTTGCCGACCAGGTTGTCGGGGGCCGTTGTCAGACCCTGCTGCGATGCTCACCGCATGGATGTCACCTTGCAGCTGACCATCGACTGCGCCGACCCGGCGAAGCTCGTGCCCTTCTGGGCCGAGGCCCTCGGATACGTGCCGGAACCGCCCCCCGGTGGGCACCCCACCTGGCGGGCCTACTGGGAGGACATGGGGGTGCCCGCGGAGGAACTGCCCGAGGGTTCGGGGGAGACCCCCGAGTCGATCGTCGACCCGGAGGGGCAGGGGCCCCGCGTCTGGTTCCAGCAGGTGCCGGAGGGCAAGACCGTCAAGAACCGGGTGCATCTCGACCTGAAGGCCGGCGGCGGCAGAGGCGTTCCCCTGCCGGAGCGCACCCGGAGGGTCACGGCGAAGGTGGACCGGCTGACCGCGGCCGGAGCGACCGTGCTGCGGGTCATGGACGAACCGGACATGGACTACTACGGCGTCGTGCTGCGGGATCCGGAGGGCAATGAGTTCTGCGTGGGCTGAGTGCCACCGATCGCTCTGCCGGAGAGCCGATGCCCGGCAAGTGCTGCACCCACCCGTTCAGGCCCGCTCCGGCCGCCACCCCAGAGCCCGGGAGATCCCGCGTGCCGCCACCCGGACCGCCGGGACCAGCACCGGTACCTGGGCGTCGGCGTGCGGCACCACGATGGACACGGCGGCGGCCACCGAGCCGTCCGCCGTGCGCACCGGAGCGGCCACCGACAGGGCGTCCTCCGTGACCTGACGGTCGCTCACCGCCACGCCGGTCCGGCGCACTCCGGCGAGCTCCCGCCGCAGCCGCGCCGGGTCGGTGATCGTGTACGGCGTGAAGGACGCGAGCGTGCCCGCGCAGTACTCCTCCTGGAACTCCGGGTCCCCGTGGGCCAGCAGGGCGAGCCCGACCCCGGTGGCGTGCAGCGGCCAGCGCGCGCCCACGCGGATGTGCACGCCGACCGCCGAACGCCCCGACAGCCACTCGATGTAGACGACGTCCGAGCCGTCCCGCACCGCCAGCTGCACGTTCTCGTGCGTCGCCTCGTACAGGTCCTCCAGGTACGGCAGCGCGATCTGCCGCAGGGCGAGGCCGCGCGGCGCCAGTGCGGCGATCTCCCACAGCCGGAGCCCGACGTGGTAGACGCCGGACTCGTCCCGTTCCAGGGCTCCCCACTCGGTGAGCGCGCCCACCAGCCGGTGCGCGGTGGTCAGGCTCAGCCCGGCCCGCCGGCTGATGTCCGTCAGGCACAGGGCCGGGTGCTCGTGGTCGAAGGCCGCGAGGACGGACAGCAGCCGGTCGGTCGCGGTGGGGGCGCCCCCGGTACGAGCGGAGTCCAGGACTCGGGGCAGTGCGGTCATGGCCGGGTGTCTCCCGGATGGGCGAGGTCGTAGGGGCGGGGGTAGGCGGTCGGCCGGTACCCGACGTAGCGGGGGGCCGTTGCCGGATCTGCCGTAGTAGCACGGGAATTGAGGGCGGCGGGTGAGGTGTCCCAGCGGCCCGCGTCCAGGCGGTGTTCCAGGGTGTGCAGGGCGGCCAGGGTCTCGCCGGGGGTGAACGTGCAGTGGCCGGGGGCGTCGACGTAGGCCTGGCGGAACAGCGGTGCGGAGCCGGTCGCGGTCGCCGCCCGCCGGTAGGCGCTCTCCGACTGCACCGGTATCAGCGCGTCACCGGTCGTGTGGATGTTCAGCTGCGGGTCGGCGAGCCGGCCGGAGAGCACGCTGGTGTTCCGCATCCACCGCACGGCCGGCTGATCGGCGGAGATCCGGGGTGCCCGGCCCAGGGCCGAGAGGTCGGTACGCAAGGACACTCCCGCCTCCTTGTAGAGCTCCGTCACCTCTTTGTACAGCGGGGAGCGGGCGAGCATGGCGGTGTAGTCGACACCGGTGTTCCACGACGGGTTGCCGCCCGCCCGGCTCTCGGCCTCCTGCCGCCAGCTGAACGCGGGCATCTGGAGCAGGCCCCGGACGGCGCCGTACTGGTTGGCCTGCTGTGCCTGCCAGTCTGTGGGGCCCGGCTCGGTCTGCGACGTGTCGTTGTAGCCGGGGATGTTGTGCAGGGCGGCGGCGAGCGCGATCCGGGCCCTTCCCTCGGGGGTCTTCTGGGCGGCGTCGACCTTCGTCGTGAGCGCTTTTCCGGCGGCGACCGCCTCCGTCTGGCCGGCGAAGCCCGTGAGCCGGATCCCGGAGTCCGGCGCGAGGAGCGTGCGCAGCGCGAACACCGGGTCCAGGGTGCTGTTCCAGTTGGCGACGCCGCCCTGCACCAGCCCGCACATCGACAGCGAACCGTCGAACCGGCCGGCGTGCCGCTCGGCGAGCATCGTGGTGACGAAACCGCCGTACGAGGTGCCCCAGGCCAGGGTCCGCCGGGCCGCCCCGAACTTCTCGGTGAACAGGTCCAGCGTGGCGAGCTGGTCGGGCACCGCCTCGGTGACGGCCCAGCCGTTCGTCGCGTACGAGGAGCCGATCAGGGCGTAACCCTCGGCCAGCAGCTTGTCCCGGGCGGCAGCACTCGGCGTGTTCTGGGCCCGCTTGGGGGATCCGGCCGGGGCGTAGCCGTGGCTGTACAGCAGCACCGTGCCGTTCCAGGACGCGGGCACGTCCATCACGTACACGGCGCCGGAAGACAGCTCGCCCTCCAGGTGGGCGTCGGCGCTGCCGGCGGCCTGCGCCGGCAGCGCGGTCGCGAGGGACAGGCAGGCGGTCAGTAAAGCGAGGCGGATCCTCAACGCGGGGTCCCTTCCAGGGTGGGGGTGGTGGTGGCGGGGGAGTCGAGGGCGTCGGTGTGCGTCTCGCGCAGCCGCCACACGGTGACGGCGGTGATCGCCGCACCCGCGCACAGCAGCAGCGAGACGGGCGTGCTCCCGCCCCCGTACGAGGCGAGGAGGCTGCCGGCGATGAGCGGGGAGAACCCGGCGCCGACCAGGGTGGCCGCCTGGTAGCCGAGGGAGGCGCCGGTGTAGCGGACGCGGGTGCCGAACATCTCGGTGAGCAGGGCGCCCAGCGGCCCGTACATCGTGGACTGGGCGACGCCATGACCGAGGGCGAGGGCGAGGATCAGCAGTCCGGGCGAGCCGGAGTCGACCAGCGCCAGCACGGGGAAGGCGAGCGCTGCCGAGGCGACCGCTCCGGCGAGCACGACGGGCCGGCGGCCGACCCGGTCCGACAGCGCGGACGCGGCGGGCAGGACGACGAGGGCCACGCAGGAGGCGACGGTCACCGCGGTCAGCACCTGCGGGCGGGTGTACCCCTCGTCGACGGCGTAGGAGATCATGAAGCTCGTCAGCAGTGACTGCGCGGTGAAGGCGCCGATGCCGACGCACGCGGCCAGCAGTACGGGCTTCGGGCGGCGCAGCACCTCCACGATCGGCGGCTTGTCCACCGGGTGCCGCTTGACCTGGGCGAACAGCGGGCTCTCGGCGACCTTGAGGCGCACGAACAGTCCGACGGCCAGCAGCAGGATGCTCAGCAGGAACGGCACCCGCCAGCCCCAGGAGCGGAACTCGTCGTCGGGCAGGCCGGCGACGAGCGTGACCACACCGGCCGACAGCACGGAACCGAGCGGGGCGCCGAGCTGGGTGAAGCTGGACCACAGGCCGCGCCGGGAACCCTGCGCGTGCTCGGCGTGCTCGACGACCATCAGCATCGCGCCGCCCCACTCGCCGCCGATCGCGATGCCCTGCACCACGCGCAGGGCGACCAGCAGGACCGGGGCCCAGACGCCGATCGCGTCGTACGTGGGCAGCAGGCCGATGAGGAAGCTGCCCGAGCCCATCAGGACCATGGTCAGCAGCATCATCGACTTGCGGCCGATCCGGTCGCCGAAGTGGCCGAAGACGATGCCGCCGAGCGGGCGGGCGAGATAGCCCGCGGCGAAGGTGCCGAACGCGGCGATGGTGCCGACCGCCGGGTCGGCCCGGGGGAAGAACAGCTCGCCGAAGACGAGCGCGGCGACCGTGCCGTAGACGAGGAAGTCGTAGAACTCGACGGCCGTACCGAGCAGGCCGGAGACGGCCACGCGGCGCAACTGCCGGGAATCAGGGGCGGGTTGAGCGGCAGAAGGGGATGGCTGCACGGGAGCTCCCTGGGGACGGGTCTCGGTTGGCCGATGAAGTTATGCATCTCTCGTGCAGCCGTCAATCATTTGCACAACATCAGTTGAGTCCGTCCTCGGCGATCCGCAGCAGCAGCGCGTGCAGCGCGTCCCGCTCGGCCGGGTCCAGCGGGCCCAGGAGCTCGTTCGTCACCCGCTGGCCGGCCTCGTCGGTGTCGCGCAGGAACGCGCGGCCCTTCTCGGTCAGCGCGACGATCCGGCTGCGGCGGTCGTCGGGGGAGGGGCGGCGCTCGGCGAAGTCCTGCTTCTCCAGGTCGTCGACCAGGCCGACGATCGCGCTCGGGTCGTAGCCGAGCCGGGTGCTCAGCTCGCGCTGGAGGGCGCCCTCGGAGGTGGCGAGGAAGCGCAGCACCGCGTAGTGGCGCAGGCGCAGGCCCGACTCCTGGAGGCAGGCGTTGAAGAGCTGTCCCGAGCGCAGGCCCAGGCGGTACAGCAGGTAGCCCGTGTCGGCGTGCAGCCCGCGCATCCACGGCTCGTGCGCGTCGATGGGCTTCGGGGTGGCGTGCTGGCGTGCGATGGCGGGCTCCCTGTGCTCGATGCGTCCTGGAGATTCCAGCATCCCGCATCCGCAGGTCCTCAACAACTATTGACGTCAACAATTATTGCTCTTAGCTTCGATCTCGTAGCCGCATCTCATGTGATCGCACTCCATGTGAAGGGACCCATCCGTGCCCAGCATCGATCTCACCGGCAAGGCCGCCGTCGTCACCGGAAGCGGCCGGGGCCTCGGCCTCGCCTATGCCCACGCCCTGGCCGCCCACGGCGCGTCCGTGGTCGTCAACGACGTCGACGAGGCGGTGGCCGAGGCGGCCGTGAAGTCCATCACCGAGGCGGGCGGCAAGGCCGTGGCGGAGGTGGTCCCGGTCGGCACGGCCGAGGCGGCGGACCGGCTGGTCGCCCGCGCGGTCGAGGAGTTCGGCCGGCTGGACATCCTGGTCACCAACGCCGGAATCCTCCGCGACAAGGTGCTGTGGAAGATGACCGACGACGACTTCGACGCGGTGATCACCACCCACCTCAAGGGCACCTTCACCTGCGCCCGCGCCGCCGCCGTCCGGATGCGCGAGCAGGGCGAGGGCGGCTCGCTGATCCTGGTCGGCTCCCCGGCCGGCCAGCGGGGCAACTTCGGCCAGACGAACTACGCCGCCGCCAAGGCCGGCATCGCGGCGATGGCCCGCACCTGGTCGATGGAGCTGGGCCGCGCGAACATCACCGTCAACGCGATCGTGCCGGTCGCCGCGACCGCGATGACCGAGACGATCCCGGCCTTCGCCCCCTACATCGAGGCGATGAGGAACGGCGAGCCGCTGCCGGACTTCCTGCGCAAGGGCGAGGGCTTCGGCACCCCGGAGGACTGCGCCGCGCTGGTCCCGTTCCTGGCCTCCGAGGCCGCGCGCGGCGTGACCGGCCAGTGCATCGGCATCGGCGGTGACAAGGTGGCACTCTGGTCGCATCCGCAGGAGATCAGGGCGGCCTACGCCGACGGCGGCTGGACCCCCGGCGCCCTGGCGGACGCCTGGCCCACCTCGGTCGGTGCCGAACCGCAGTCGGTCGGCATCCCGGCACCGAAGTTCCCGGAGGCGTGATGGACCTGAACGACCTCGTCGCGATCGACGTCCACACCCACGCGGAGGTGTCCTCCAAGGGCCACTCCTCCCTGGACGACGACCTGCACGACGCCTCCTCCGCCTACTTCAAGGTCGAGGGCAAGCGGAAGCCGACCCTGGAGGAGACCGCCGCGTACTACCGCGAGCGGAAGATGGCCGCCGTGATCTTCACGGTCGACGCCGAGTCCGCCACCGGCACGGCGCCCGTCCCCAACGAGGAGGTCGCCGAGGCCGCCGCCGCCAACGCCGACGTCCTCATCCCCTTCGCCTCCATCGACCCCTTCCGGGGAAAGGCGGGGGTCAAGCAGGCCCGCCGCCTGGTCGAGGAGTACGGGGTGCGGGGCTTCAAGTTCCACCCGAGCATCCAGGGCTTCTTCCCCAACGACCGGTCGGTGGCGTACGACCTCTACGAGGTGATCGAGGAGACCGGCACGATCGCCCTGTTCCACACCGGCCAGACCGGCATCGGCGCCGGCGTGCCCGGCGGGGGAGGCATCAGGCTCAAGTACTCCAACCCGCTGCACGTCGACGACGTCGCCGCCGACTTCCCGCACCTGAAGATCATCCTGGCGCACCCGTCGTTCCCCTGGCAGGACGAGGCCCTGGCCGTCGCCACGCACAAGCCGGGCGTGCACATCGACCTGTCCGGCTGGTCGCCGAAGTACTTCCCGCCGCAGCTCGTGCAGTACGCCAACACGCTGCTGAAGGACAAGGTGCTCTTCGGCTCCGACTTCCCCGTCCTCACCCCCGACCGCTGGCTCGCCGACTTCGACAAGCTGACGATCAAGGAAGAGGTCCGGCCGAAGATCCTCAAGGAGAACGCCGCCCGTCTGCTCGGGCTGACGAAACCGTAAGGGGCGTGACATGCGCAACGAGGGACTGGGGTCATGGCCCGCACGCCGGGCCCGCAAGACCCCGCACCGCACCGCCCTGATCCACGGCGACACCACCCGCACCTACGCCGGCCTGTACGACCGCACCACCCGCCTCGCGCACGCCCTGCGCGAGCGGGGCGTGCGCCGCGGCGACCGGATCGCCTACCTCGGCCCGAACCACCCCTCCTACCTGGAGACCCTGTTCGCGGCCGGCACGCTCGGCGCGGTCTTCGTCCCCCTCAACACCCGCCTGGCCGGCCCCGAGATCGCCTACCAGCTCGCCGACTCCGGCGCCAAGGCACTCGTCTACGGTCCCTCGCACGCCGGCCTGGTCGCGGGACTGCCGGGCAGCACGGACGTCCGTACGTACGTCGAAGTGGGCGCCGAGTACGAGGAGGAACTGGCCTCGGCCGCCCGGGAGCCCATCGACACGCCGGTCGCTCCGGACGACACCTGCATCATCATGTACACCTCGGGCACGACCGGCCGTCCCAAGGGCGCGATGCTCACCCACGGCAACCTCACCTGGAACGCGGTCAACGTCCTCATCGACCACGACCTGGTCGCCGACGAACGCGCCCTGGTCTCCGCCCCGCTGTTCCACACCGCAGGGCTGAACATGCTGACCCTCCCGGTCCTGCTCAAGGGCGGCACCTGTGTCCTGGTCGAGGCCTTCGACCCGGACGCCACCTTCGACCTGATCGAACAGCACCGGATCACCTTCATGTTCGGCGTGCCCACGATGTTCGACCAGGTGGCCCGGCACCGGCGCTGGCCGGACGCCGACCTGTCGTCGCTGCGCATCCTGACCTGCGGCGGCTCCCCCGTCCCGACCCCGCTGATCGCGGCGTACCAGCGGCGCGGCCTGACCTTCCTCCAGGGCTACGGCATGACCGAGGCCGCCCCCGGCACGCTGTTCCTGGACGCCGAGCACGCCGTCACCAAGGCGGGGTCGGCGGGCGTGCCGCACTTCTTCAGCGACGTACGCGTCGTACGGCCGGACCTCGCGCCGGTCGGCGTCGGCGAGGTCGGCGAGGTCGTGGTGCGCGGGCCGCACGTCATGCCCGGCTACTGGGGGCTGCCCGAGGAGACGGCCGCGTCCTTCGCGGACGGCTGGTTCCGCAGCGGCGACGCCGCCCAGGTCGACGAGGACGGCTACGTCTACATCGTCGACCGCATCAAGGACATGATCATCTCCGGCGGCGAGAACATCTACCCCGCCGAGATCGAGGACCAGCTCCTCGCCCACCCGGACATCGTCGAGTGCGCGGTGATCGGGGTGCCGGACGACAAGTGGGGCGAGGTGCCCCGCGCGGTCGTCGTACCCCGCGAAGGCGCCGCACTCGACCCCGACGAGGTGCTGGCGTCGCTCGCCGGCCGCCTCGCCAAGTACAAGATCCCGAAGTCGGTCGTGGTGGCGGACGAACTGCCCCGCACCGCCTCCGGGAAGCTCCTGAAATCCCGTGTGCGCAAGCGCTACGGCACCGACTCCCAGTGAAGGACGGCTCCATGAGCATCACCGTCAACGGCCTCGACGAACTGAAGAAGCTCGCGGGCAGCGACCTCGGCACCAGCGAGTGGATCGAGGTCACGCAGGAGCGGATCGACACCTTCGCCGACGCGACCGGGGACCACCAGTGGATCCACGTGGACCCCGAGAAGGCCAAGGAGGGCCCGTTCGGCGCCCCCATCGCGCACGGCTACCTGACCCTCTCCCTCTTCATCCCGCTGTTCACCGAGCTGCTGGACGTCCAGGGCGTGACGACGAAGGTCAACTACGGCCTCAACAAGGTGCGTTTCCCCTCGCCGGTGAAGGTCGGCTCCCGCATCCGGCTGACGGCGAAGCTCGCCGAGGTCGAGGAGGTGCCGGGCGGCGTGCAGATCACGGTCGACGGCGCCATCGAGATCGAGGGCGGCGGCAAACCGGCCGCGGTGCTCCAGAGCCTGTCGCGGTTCTACGCCTGAGGACACCCCTCAGTCCTGAGGCCGCGCGGGCACCAGGTCGAGAAGGCGCTGCGAGGCATCGCGCGCGAGCGGTGAGAGCCGGTCGTGCACGGCCCGGAACGTCTTCTCGGCCTGTTCCGCAGGCCAGTCGTCCGGCAGATGCTTGACGGGCAGGCGCGGATCGCGCCGGACGATCCGCAGCCACTCGGTCTGCAGCCGCAGCCGCAGCACGAGAGCGTCGTCGGCGTCCGGCAGCCGGTCCTCCCAGGACTGCCAGCGCCCCGCGAACGCCTCGTAGCGGCCGGCCAGGTCGGACAGCTCCCACGTCTCCTCGATCATCTGCCCGATGTTCATCCCGGCGTCGGCGTGCGCCCGGAAGACCTTCACATGGGCGGACAGGCCGAGCTCGGCGACCAGCGCCGACACGTCGACCTCGCCCGGGGCGATCCACAGGCCGTTGAACAGCGGGCCGAAGCCGCTCCAGGTCAGCTGGGAGCGCAGGTCGTGGCGCTGGCGCTGCCAGGACTCGGGCAGGGAGAAACCGAGCAGGGTCCAGGTGCCGTCCCAGTGCCGGTTGACGGCGCCGGTCTGCCAGATGCGCCGCTCGCCGTCGCGCAGCACGGCCTCCGAGCGCTCGGTCAGCCCGAAGTACATCCGGCGGCCCTCCCGCTGGCGGCGCAGCAGGTCACGGTTGACCATCCGGGTCAGCGTCGAGCGGGTCGCCTGCTCGCCGATCCCGGCGCGGGCGAACACGTCGATGACGCTGCCCGAGTACACGCACACGTCGCGCCCGAGCACCTGGTCGCCCAGGAACGTCAGCATGAGGGACTGGGGCCGCAGCGACTCTTCACCGGTCACGCGGCCCACCGTACCTCCGCTCGATCAGTCCGTGACCTGCTGGTACGCGTGGACGGCCGTCGTCACCGCGCACACGCCGGGCGGGATCACCTGCGCCCGCAGGGTGCCGCTGCTGGCGTCGTAGTCGACGCCCTCCGTCTCGAAGGTGCCCGTGCACACGCTGCGCTGCGGCAGCGCGAAGAGGCTGGTCACCGTGCCGGTGACCGGCTGCCCGTCCGGCTTGCGGGGCAGGTCGACCCGGAGCAGCGGCCGGATCTCCGGGAAGAGGGTGCCCGAGGCGTCGTTCGAGGTGCACAGCAGGCGGGTCTCGGTGACGAAGTCGCAGCCCTGGATGTCGCGCACCGGCTTGTCCAGGGTGATCTGCCCGGCCTCCTTCAGCTCGCCACCGGTGGGCGGGGTCGATGGGTTGAGCAGGGGGGCCGGGAAGACCTGGAGCCGGTTCTGTGTGCCCCACTCGCCCGAGACCAGCCACTGACCGTCGGGTGAGACGGCGGCGAAGGAGTTGTTCAGCTTCTCGCCCGGGTTCAGCGGGTGGACGTACTCGTAGCGCTTCCCGGCCGGGGTGGTGACCGCGAACATCTTCGACGTGGCCGTGTCCGATCCCTGGTAGGCGTCGAAGACATGGCCGCGCGCGATGTCCGGGTCGCCTATGTGGTTCCAGCCCTTGACCCGCAGGTCCAGCGGGATGGAGGCCAGCCCGCGGTAGAGCAGGGTGCCGTCCGCGCGGGCGGCCAGGCCCTGTCCGCCGCCGAGGCTGTCGGTGTACGCCGTGCCGGTCTCGGCCCACCGTGGGGCACCGGCGGCCGAGGCCGTGCCGGTGCCCAGCGCGAAGGCACCTAATAACGCGGTGGCGGCGAGTAGTTGACGTCTCATCAGGTCAGGCACCTTCCACGTCGACGAATACCGGGTTCGCATAGAACCACGTATCCGTCCACGGGTCACCGTCCCCGGGCGCGTGCGGAACCGGCCCGTGCGGGTCGACCGAGGCGCCGAGGTAGCCGGTGCCGTTCCGGTTGCCGTCGCTGCCGCGCAGCCGGATGTAGAAGGACTCCTCGCCCGCGGTCAGCGGGATGCGCAGGGTGTAGGTGCCCGTGCGGCCGGTGACGTCCTGCGAGCGGACGACGCGGGTGTCGGGCGCCTTCCAGGTGTCGCGGTCGGCGACCGGGCCGCGCACCGCGCCGCGGATGACGTCCACGTGCGCCAACTCCGGCAGGATGCCCTGCGGGTTGGGCCGGGAGGCGGTCGTCACGGTGACGTCCAGGGTGAGCTTCTCGCCCTTGCGGACCCGCAGCCGGCCGCCCAGCGTCACGCCCCGGCCCCGGTCGACGTCCCGCTTCAGCCGGACGTCGAGCCCGTCGAGCAGATGCCCGTGGTCGAGCCAGACCCGGCCCGCCCGCAGGCCCGCCATGACCGCGCGGTAGCCGTAGCGGGTCACGCCCACGTGCGTACGGCTGAACTCGCCGGGCCAGAAGTCGCTGCCCGGCTGCGGGGTGTCCGTGTTCATGGGGTCGGGCAGCTTCCCGGTGGAGTCGAAGGTCTGGCCGGGCTGCCAGTCGCCGTTCCGCCAGGTGTCGAAGACGATCCGGTGGGCGTCGGAGTTGGTGGTGACCGAGAACAGCCGCCCCTCGGCGAGCATCGAGTCCCACAGCCCGCCGACCGTGGCGGTCGCCCAGTCGAAGCCGCCGTACGTCACATAGGCGTCCGCCGGGTAGCCGGGCCAGGACTGCGCGGACGGCTTGTTCTCGTACTCCCCGCGGATCGAGGTGGCTCCCCGCCAGCCGGGGAGGGCGGCGCCCTGGGCGCCCGGCGCGCCCTCCATGCCGATCACGATCCCGGGCGCCGCGTCCCGCCAGGCGCGCATCTCGTGCGGGGAGTCGATGCCCAGCCG
This sequence comes from Streptomyces africanus, assembly GCF_030816955.1. Lineage (NCBI taxonomy): Bacteria > Bacillati > Actinomycetota > Actinomycetes > Kitasatosporales > Streptomycetaceae > Streptomyces > Streptomyces africanus. The sequence goes on from NZ_JAUSYP010000001.1 coordinate 7,553,172, forward strand.
CATGGGGTGGTTGGCGATGACCAGCACGTCGTCGACGTAGCCCGAACGGCGCTGCTCGGCCAGCCACTTGACGGCCTTGACGGCGTGCGCCTCGTTGCGGGCGGTGTCCGCGTCGGCCGGGCCGCCCTTGTCGTAGCCGAGGAGCTTGCCGTCGTAGGCGCGCTCGAAGCGGGTGAGCAGATCCACCTCGTTCCCGCCGGGCGGACTGAAGACCGTGCAGTGCTCGGCCGCCGGGATGTACCACTCCAGGCCCTGGAAGATCAGCTGACGCGGGTTGTCCGCTCGGGCGTCCAGGATCTCCTGGTGCTCCAGCGCGGCCCCGAAGTCGGCGTGCCCGAAGTTGGAGTGCTCGGTGAACACCATCCAGTCCAGGCCGTACTTCGCGCCCGCGGCGGCCAGCTGGGAGAAGGTGTACTTGGCGTCGTGGCTGTAGACGGAGTGGATGTGGTGGTCGCCGACGAGGTAGGCGACGCGGGGGTCCTCGCCGCCCAGCCGTTCGCTGTCGCCGTCGGCGGCCAGGGCCGGGGTCGCCGCTGAGCCCAGTGCGAACGCGGCGCCGAACAGGCCCGCGCGGCGCAGGAGTCCGCGGCGGGAGACGCCCTGCGCGTCGAGGGCGGCGGGGGAGACGGACGGGTCGGCCCAGGCGGGCAGCTGCTGCTCTGTCATGAGAGTTCCCTGGGATGTCAGTGGTTCATGAAGGAGGTGACCGGCAGCGCCCGGGCGACGATCCGGACGTCGCCGAGCCGGCCGTGGAAGATCTGGTCGATCGTGCCGGCGTACTCGTAGCCGCCGAGCAGCCACGGCAGGCCGACGGAGGTGATGCCGACCGAGGGTGCCTTGGGGTTGCGGACGACCGGGCAGCCCTCGACGTACAGCGTGGTGTGCCTGCCGTCGTTGACGACCGCGAGGTGCCACCAGGTCTGAAGCGGGGTCTCCTGGCCCCAGTTGGTGGCGATGCCCTGCTGGTTGAGCGGCCGCATCGCCCACTGGGGTTCGCGGTCGTTGGACAGGGACAGTGTGGCCAGCGGCTCGTCGGGGTCGTCGGCGGTCTTCCCGGCGGCACCGCCCGTGCCCGTGCGGCCGACCAGGCCCGACCAGGCGTTGTGGTCCGGGTCCCAGTCGGCGGGCAGCCGGTAGAACGCCTCGATGGTGTAACCGTCCGCGAACGTGGCCGAGTTGAGCGGGGCGCCGTCGACCGTGCGCAGGTAGGCGCCCTTCAGCGGGGACTTGAAGCCCTGGAACTCCAGGCTGCCGTGGCCCGGCTGGTCGGGGTGGTGGTCCGCCGACCAGCCCAGCGCACCGCCGCCCACCGTGACGAGCGAGAGGTCGTTGCCGCGCCCGGACAGGTCCCGGACCGTGCCGGCCGTGCCGTCGACGGGTTTCTCGAATCGCCAGTACGCCGCGGTGCCCTGGATCAGCATCGTCGGGGCGGGCCGCGCCGGACGGGCGGGCACGGGCGCGAAGCCGGAGAAGCGCTTCTCGAAGTCGATCTCGACGGAGAACCGGTCGGCGTCGCCGCTCAGCTCCATCTCCTGCCGCTCCAGCTCGTTGAGCCCCTTCCCGGCCCGGCCCAGGATCCACGGGGAGACCGTCTCCACGTCGATGACGTTCCGGTCCAGGTCGAACCGGTAGAGGCGGATCATCGCCGCGCCGCCGAAATAGCGGTTCTGGTAGTTCGTCAGATGCAGATGGACCTCGTGCCCGGCCGCGTTCTTGCGGGTAGCGCGGGCGGCGGGCCAGTAGTGCCCGTTGAGGGTGAGGAAGATCTGGTCGTGGTCCTCGACCAGCTGGTCCCACAGCTGCCGGCCGTAGTCCGACAACGAGTCGTCCTCGACGACCAGTTCGTGCGTCGTGAGGATCACGGGCGTCTTCGGGTGCCGCGCCATGACCTCCTTCGCCCACGCGTAGCCCTGCGGCGACAGCCGCCAGTCCAGCGCGAGCACCAGCCACTCCCGGCCGCCCGCGGTGAACAGGTGGAAGGTGTTGTAGCCGTCCGGGGAGGCCCCGCCGAACGTCCGCTGCCCCTTGAACCGCTCGGGCCCGAAGGCGTCCAGATACGGAGTCGCACCGCGCTGGTCGGTCGTCGACGACTTCACGTCGTGGTTGCCGGCCAGGACGCTGTAGCCGACGCCCCGCCGGTCCAGCAGCGAGAACGCCTCACCGATCGCCGCGAACTCCTCCTTCGCGCCGTTCTGCGTGAGGTCGCCGAGGTGGGACAGGAAGACGAGGTTCTCCTCCTCGCCGTGCTCCAGCAGATAGCGCAGCGACGCCTCGACCGGGGCCTTGTCGATACTCGGACCGTCGAAGAGGTACTGCGTGTCCGGCATCACCGCGAGCGTGAAGCGGCGGCTGCGGGTGTCGGGGCGCCAACTCGACGGTGCCGCCCGGGCGGTGACGGCCGGCAGCGCGGCCACCGCCGTGGCGGTCGCGCCGAGCAGCGCGGTGGCGCGAAGGAAACTGCGTCTGCCGGCACCGGCCTGGGGGGCCTCGCCCAGGTCGTGATCATGCGAAGTGCACACGGGTGCTCCAGGTGACGTGAGAGGGGGAGAACTCAGAGAACGCGCAGTGTCCAGCTCCAGCGATGAACGCCGGCCGGGACGAGATAGGTGGCGAAGGTGTCGGGCCCGCAGGAGGCCGTGCCGAGACCGCGGTGCGCCGCGTCGATGTGCACCACGCACCCCGCCCGCGGCACCAGTTCGTCGTGATGCGCGGACGAGGCGAGGTCGGCCGCGCGATGCCGGGTCACGCAGACCTGGCGGGGCCGGTCCAGCCGCACCGCGAGCCCGGTCGCGTCCGGCGCGGACAGCGTGAACCGCCGCACGCCGTGCCGCCCGCCGCTCTCCTGGGGCCGCAGATACGGCGTGAACAGCTCGTCCACCGGCAGCGAGTGGTGACCGACGGGCGCCCCCGCGCCCCGGTCCGGATACGACTCCCAGGGGCCCTGCCCGAACCACTCCAGCAGGTTCAGCCCGGCGGCCGTCTCGAAGACCGACCCTACCCGGGCCACGTCGTCCAGCGGCTCGGGCAGCTCGGCGCACTCCTCCACGAGCAGCCCGCCCTCGACCGCCGTGAAGACCTGCTCGTGCCGGACGGTCCCGCCCGGGCCGAGGTAGTCGCAGATCACCCCCACCCGCCCGGGGTCACGCCGAACGGCGACGACCTCGCGGGTGAGCGCGTCGAGACCCCAGCCCCGCCAGCGGGCCGCCATGCCGCCCAGTTCGTCGTTGTCGGTGGGCGCCCGCCACAGCGACAGCGTCGGCCCGGCCGTCAGCAGCGGATGGACCAGCAGCCCGTCCTCGTCGACCTCGACCGGTCGGTTCGTGACGGGGGCGTGCCGCACCGGCTGTGCCGCCCGCAGCCGCACCTGCGGCAGGCACACGACCGTGCCGCGCGGCGCCCACGGCTCGTCCCGGGCCGTCGTGACGCGCAGCGTCAGCCACGCCTCGCCGCCGTCCTCCGGCAGTTCGAACGGCACCGGTACGGCGGCCGTCTCGCCCGGCCGCAGCTCGGGCAGCCGGGCGGGGGCGGTCCGGGTGCCGCCGTCGGCGAGGGACAGCTCCCACTCGCCGGACAGCCAGTCCAGGCCCCGGAAGTGCTGGTGGTTGCCCAGGACGACACCCTCGTGCCGGAAGCACTCGATGCGCACCGGCGCGGCGATCTCCCGGTGCTCGGACATCACGGGCTTGGGCGTGCGGTCGGGGAAGACGACCCCGTCGGCGATGAAGGCGCCGTCGTGGTCGGTCTCCCCGAAGTCGCCGCCGTACGCCCAGCGGTGCCCGGGCGCGGCGACACCGTTGTCATGGAGCCCGGCGCCCCCACGCCCGGCCGGTCTGCCGTCGTTCACACGCTGGAGGATGCCGTGGTCCCAGAACTCCCAGATGAACCCGCCCTGAAGCCCCGGGGTGGCCTCGATGGCCGCCCAATGGTCCGCCAGCGTGCCGTTGCTGTTGCCCATGGCGTGCGAGTACTCGCACTGGATGAGCGGCTTGGTCTGCCTCCCGGACATGGCGTGCGCCAGGCACTCCTCCAGCGGCGTGTACATCGGGCAGGCGATGTCGGAGGCCAGGCCCGGATCGGCCCAGCCGCGCCTGGCCGCGCCCTCGTACTGCACCGGCCGGGTCGGGTCGTGCCGGCGTACCCAGCCCGCGGCCGCGTCGTGGTTCGCGCCGTAGTCGGACTCGTTGCCCAGCGACCAGATGATGACGGACGGGTGGTTCTTGTCCCGCAGCACCATCCGCGCGACCCGGTCGACGAAGGCCCCCAGATAGCACGGGTCGTCGGCGATCTCGTGCGCGTGGTCGTGGGACTCGATGTCGGCCTCGTCCACGACGTAGAAGCCGAGCTCGTCGGCCAGGTCGTACAGGGCCGGGTCGTTCGGGTAGTGCGCGGTGCGGATCGCGTTGAAGCCGAACCGCTTCAGCAGGACGAGGTCGGCGCGCATGTCGTCGTACGACACCGTCCGGCCGGTCAGCGGATGGAAGTCGTGCCGGTTGACGCCCCGGATGAACACGCGCTCGCCGTTGACCAGCAGGTCCCGGCCGGTGATCTCGACGTCACGGAAGCCGGTCCGGTGGTGCGAGCTGTCGGTGACCGTGCCGTCGGCGCGGTGCAGACGGACGGTCAGGCCGTACAGCTCGGGCGTCTCGGCGGTCCAGGTGCGCACGTCCGGCACGGCGGCCCGCAGCCGGGCCTCGCCGAGGAAGGCGGAGACGCGCTCGTCCTCGGCGTTGGCCCGGTCGAACTCCGCGTCCTGCGTGAGCAGCTGCCCGTCCAGCTCCCCGCTGACGTACCAGCCCTCGGGCAGGGCACCGCCCGCGTCCCGCACCAGGCAGTCGACGCGCAGGTCACCGTCGTGCCGGGCCCGCACGGTCACGTCCGCCAGATACAGCGGGTCGGTGGCGTACAGCAGCACCGAGCGCGTGAGGCCGCCGTGCCACCACTGGTCCTGGTCCTCGATGTGCGAGGCGTCCGACCACTTCACGACGGTCAGGCGCAGGGTGGCCCGCTCCCCGGGGCGCACCACCGGAGTCAGATCGAACTCGGCGGCCAGGTGGGAGTCCTTGGAGACGCCGACGGGCCGCCCGTCCACGTGCACCAGCAGCACGCTCTCCGCTGCCCCGACCTGGAGCACGATCCGCCGCCCGGCCCACTCGGCCGGCACGTCCACCGCCCGCTCGTACACGCCCGTCGGGTTGGCGGCGGGTACCTCCGGCGGGAACTCCGGGAACGGCATGCGGACGTTCAGGTACTGCGGAAGGTCGACCGTGCCCTGCAGGGTCCAGACACCGGGGACGTACGCCGACGACCACACCTCCCCGAGCGGGGCGTCCGGCGCGGGCAGCAGCTGGAAACGCCAGTCGCCGTCCAGGGAGAGGGCACCGGCCCTCCGGTCGACGGCGTTCATCGGAAGCCGCCGCCAGGAGGTCACCTCGGGTGCCTCCCAGGGGCGCAGGGCGATCAGGGGATCGGGGAGTGCGTCGCTCATGACCATTCCGAAGTCGGTGGGGTGGGCCGGGGCAGGGCACGGCCCCGCAGGCCCCAGGCGGGGTCGACGGGGATACCGAGACGGTCCAGGACGGTGGGGGCGATGTCGATGAGGCGGGGCGTGTCCAGCCGGGTGCCGCCGGGCACGCCCGGCCCGGCGAGGACGACGAACACCTCTCGCTCGGCCCGGGTGTCGCCGCCGTGGCCGCCGGCGTCCAGATGTCCGTGGTCCGTGGTGACCAGCACCGTCCACTGCTCGTCCGCACGGGCGGGGTCGGAGCGCCGGGAGCCGATCGCGTCCAGCAGCCGCCCGACGTGGGTGTCCTGGGCGAGGAGGGCCCGGTCGTAGGCGGGGCTGAGGGGGCCCGTGGCGTGGCCGGCCTCGTCGGTGGCGCCGAAGTACACGAACACGACGTCCGGGTCGTCCTCGGTGAGCCACTGTGCGGCGGTGCGGGCGACGAGGCGGTCCGCGGTCCCGTAACCGTCGGACTCGCCGTCGTAATGCACGCGCCGGCCGATGGCCGGGCCGAGGGTGCCGCGGTGGACCAGTTCCGGCCAGGACACCACGGCCGCGGTGCGCAGCGCGGGCCGCGCGGCGACGGCGCGGCTGAGGAAGTCGGGGTAGCGGGTGTAGTCGGCGCCGGTGAAGTCGTTGCCGGTCACCCCGTGACGGTCGGGCCACACCCCGGTCAGCACGCTCGACCAGCCGGGGCCGGAGTCGGTGTAGGCCATGCTGGTCGACGGCCCGTGCTCGGCCTGGCCGTCCGCCTCGCCGTAGGGCAGCAGGCTGCTGCCGTGGGCGCCGGCGGCCATCAGGCCGTGCAGCACGGGTGCGGTGGCGTGGGACCGGATCAGCCGGTCGTGGCGGAGCCCGTCCATGCCGACGACGAGCACCTTGGCGCGTGCGCTGCTGTCCGCCACTGCTTGCCTCCCTCGTCGCTCGCGCTTGCGGCCCGACGACCACGAGCTCGGGGCCTCCTGCCGGTTGTCGACCGCGCGTCCGTCGGGCTTGTCGCGCCCACGCGGCGGAGCCGCACATCGACACAGCCCGCGTCCCTTTGGGGCGCCCCCCTGCGGGGGGCGTCAGCTGCCCTGCACCGCTCCCTCCGTCGCCCCCGCGATGAAGCCGCGCGCGAAGACGGCGAAGACCACGACCAGCGGCAGGGCCGCCATGAGGACACCGGCCATGACCATGCTGTAGTCGGTGGTGTGGCCTACATGGAGCTGGGCGAGCTCGACCTGGAGCGTGACGTGGCTGGGGTCGGTGAGCACGATGAGCGGCCAGACGTAGTCGTTCCAGGCGTTGACGAAGGCGTAGATGGCGAGGAAGGACAGCGCGGGCTTGATCATCGGCAGCGCGATGTTCCAGTACTGGCGGAAGAACCCGGCGCCGTCGATGCGCGCGGCGTCGAGCAGTTCGTCGGGCACGCCGTTCTGTATGTACTGGTGCAGCCAGAAGATGCCGAAGGCGTTGGCGAGGGCGGGCAGGGCCAGCGCCTTGAGCATGCCGACCCAGCCGATCTCGGACATGAGGATGAACTGCGGCAGGACGGCCAGCTGGAGCGGCAGCATCATGAACACCAGCAACGTGCCGAAGAGCAGCTTGCGCCCGGGGAAGTCGAACTTGGCGAAGGCGAAGGCCGCCAGCGAGTCGATGAACAGCACCAGGGCGGTGGTGACGCAGGCGACGACGATCGTGTTGAGCATCGACCCGAAGAAGTCGATGGTGTTCAGCACATGCCGGATGTTCTCCAGCAGGTGGGAGCCGAAGGTCAGCTTCGGCGGGCTCTTGTAGATGTCCTCGGTGGTGTTGGTCGCCATCACGATCGTCCACACGAACGGGAAGACCGAGACCAGGACGGCCAGGATGAGGAAGAGGTGCGCGGTCAGGCCCCTGGGGCGGCGCAGCCGCCGCGTGCCCGAGACCGGTGGCGTCGTGTCCGCTGTCGTCATGACTTCCTCCCGCGCTGCACGAGGCGCCAGTTGATGACGACGAGCACCATGATCAGGACGAAGAAGGCCCACACGATGGCCGCTCCGTAGCCGTAGTCGTTGTTGAGGAAGGCCGACTGGTAGAAGTACAGCAGCGTGGTCAGGCCCGCCTGGCCCGGGCCGCCGAGGTTCTGGTTGGCGGCGTTGCTGGCGAAGAGGACCTGGGGTTCGCTGAAGCTCTGCAGGCCGTTGATGGTCGAGATGACGACGGTGAACAGGATGATCGGCCGCATGATCGGAATGGTGATCTGGAAGAACGTGCGGACGGCGCCGGCACCGTCCATCTTCGCCGCCTCGTAGATCGAGGTCGGGATCGCCTGGAGACCCGCCAGATAGATGATCATGTTGTAGCCGGTCCACATCCAGGTCATCAGCAGCGCGATGACCAGCTTGATCAGCCACGGATTGCTCAGCCACGGGACGGGCGAGATGCCGACCGTGCCCAGGATGGCGTTGACCAGGCCGAAGTTGTTGCTGAACACCGCGCCGAAGAAGATCGCCACGGCCACGATCGAGGTGACGTTCGGTACGTAGAGGGCGATGCGGTAGAAGCCCTTGAAGCGACGCACCGAATGCAGCAGCGTCGCCAGGACCAGGGCGCCGAAGAGCGTGGGAACGGTGGACAGCACCCAGATCACCAGGGTGTTGCGGATCGACAGCCAGAAGACCGGGTCGTTCCAGAGGAACTCGAACTGCTGGAGGCCCACGAACTGCTTGGTGCCGAGGCCGTCGTAGCGCTGGAAGGCCAGATACAGCGAGTAGAGGACGGGGAAGAAGGAGAAGCCGATGAAGATCAGGTAGAACGGCGAGATCGCCAGGTACTGCCGCCAGTGCGACAGCACCCCGCGCCGGCTCGGCCGGACCGTGCCCGCGGGCGGCGTGCGCCGCGGGCGGAACCGGGCCGGGCCCGGCCCGCCGCGGTGCTCGGGCACCGTGGCGGGACCGGTGACCGGAGGTGATGACACCTCAGTTCACCCCCTGTCGCCGGGCGATCTGCTTGGCCTGGCTGACGGCGTCCTTCCAGGCGGCGTCGGGCTTCTTGCCCTTGGCCTCGATGTTGGTCAGCTCGGTGAAGTAGGGGGCCATGACCGCGGCGTCGGCGGGTGCCTCGTAGCTGACCGGGATGGCCTTGGCGGCCGGGCCGAAGACCTCGATGATCTTCTGCCCGCCGAAGAAGGGGTCCGGGCCCGTCATGGCGGGCATGGCGTACGAGGCCGGGGAGGCGGGGAAGATGGCGGCGTCGGTGAAACCGCGGGCGTTGTTGGCCGGGCTGAGGATCCAGCTGAGGATCTTGAATGCCTCTTCGGGGTTACGGCACTGCTTGGGCAGCGCCAGGTAGGAGCCGCCCTGGTTGGCCGGCCCGCCGGGCGTCGCACAGACCCGCCACTTGCCCTTGGTGCCAGGGGCGGCCTGCTCGATGTCCAGCGCGTGCCAGGCCGCGCCGAGTTCGGTGCCGAGGTTCTTGCCGATGGCGGCGTTCCAGGTCTGGTCGTTGATTTTGGCGTCGATGCCGAGCGTGTAGGGGCGGACCGCCGTGGTCCACGCGGCGCGGATGTGGTCCTGGTCGCCGATGAAGTGGTTGCTCTCGTCGATGAACCGCTTGGTGCCCTGGCCGACCGCGATGTTGAACACCGAGCCCATGTTGTTGATCAGGTAGGTGCCGGGCACGGCCTTCTTCAGCTCGGAGCCGAGCGCGAAGTAGTCGTCCCAGGTCCCGGCCTCGGCGGCGACCTTGTCGGGGTCGGTGGGCAGCCCGGCCTTGCGGAACAGGTCCGCGCGGTAGAAGAGCGCGGTGGGGCCGATGTCGATCGGGAAGCCGATCTGCTTGCCGTCCTTGGTCTGGGCGAGCTTGGTCTTCCAGTCCAGGTACTGGGACGAGATCTTCTTGAAGCCCAGGTCGTTCAGGTCGAGGAAGCGGTCGGCGTTGGGCAGGAAGGACGCGATGTCCTCGCCCTTGATGCCGGTGATGTCGGGCACGGAGCTGCCCGCCGCGAGCGTGGTGGTGAGCTTCTGCTTGAAGTCGCCGCCGATGGAGGCAGCGGTCAGCTTGACCTGGCTGCCGAAGTGCGCCTTGGCCTCCGCGACCACCTTGTCGCTCAGTGCGCCACCCCAGTACCACATGGTGAGGCTCTTGCCGTTCTTGGTACCGCCCGATCCCGAGCCGCCGCCGCATGCGACGGTCAGGCCGGAGGCGGCCGCGGTCAGCGCGGCGGCCTGGAGGAAGCCTCTACGAGAAAGGTCCACGGGTCACTCCTGATTTTCCTGTTCGTGGTGCTGAGGGGTGGGTGAAGGTCACTGCTGCCGTGCGGGAGGGGTGACGGGGGCGTACGCGACCGGCGGCCCGGGGTTCTCCGGGAGCCGGTCCGCCAGGAAGCCGTAGGTCCGCTTCAGTTCGGGGTCGGTCAGGGAGCGCCACCAGCGGTCGACGCCGTACCAGCCGGGGGCGGCCAGCGCCCCGCCGTGGTGCCGGACGGACAGCCCGGCGGCGAGCACCGCGAACCGCAGTCGCTCCGCGAGCGGCCAGCCGCCGAGCGAGGCGGTGACGAACGCGGCGCCGAAGACGTCCCCGGCGCCCGTCGCGTCCAGCACCTCGACGTCGAGGGCGGGCACGTCGGCGTACTCGCCGGTCATCTGGTCGACGGCCACCGCGCCGTCCCCGCCCCGGGTGACGACCGCGACCGGCACCAGTTCGGACAGCGTGCCGAGCGCGGCCACCGCGCTGTCCGTGCGGGTGTAGGCCATGGCCTCCGTCTCGTTCGGGAGGAAGGCGTGGCACAGGGCGAGCTGGTCCAGGAGGGCCGTCGACCACTCCTGGCTGGGGTCCCAGCCGACGTCTGCGTAGATCTGCGTGCCGCCCGCGGCGGCCTTGGCGAGCCACTCGCGGGGCTGCGCCTCGATGTGCACCAGGGCGGTACGCGCCGCGGGCGGGTCGCCCACCAGCGCGTCCTGCGAGTACGGGGGCTCCTGGCCGTGGGTGACCAGGGCACGGTCCGTGCCGTGCGCCAGGGCGACGGTGACCGGGGTGGGCCAGCCGTCGGCCGTACGGGAGAGGGAGAGGTCGACGTCCTCCTGGTCGCACAGGATGTCCCGGCAGAACTCGCCGTAGAGGTCGTCGCCGAACACCGTGGCCAGCGAGGTGCGCAGGCCGAAGCGGGCGGCCGCCACCGCCAGGTTGGCGATGCCGCCCGGGCCGCAGCCCATGCCCGTCGTCCAGATCTCCTCGCCCGGGGTCGGGGGCTTGCCGAGTCCCGTGAGGACGAGGTCGTAGAAGAGCAGCCCGGTCAGCAGCACATCGGGCCGGTCGTCGTCCACGGAGGGGTCCTCTCGTTCGGAAGCGTTCGAGGAGCCCACCCCGCGAGCTCGTCAAAACTCTTCATTTCGGTGACCGGAATCGTGCGCCGATCGGAGAGATTGGTCAATACCCGAGCAGAAGTGAGCATGGAAATGATTGGAGATGACGAGTACTGTTCACGCCGTGCTGGCAGAACGACGACACCAACTCATCCTGCGGGCCCTGCGCTCCGGCGGGCCCGCGTCCGTGACCGACCTCTCGGAGCAACTCGGCGTGAGTCCCGCCACCATCAGGCGTGACCTGGTCAAACTGGAAGAAGACGGGCTGCTCACGCGCGTCCACGGCGGCGCCGTGGTCGAGGAGGGCGACCAGCCCTTCGCCGAGGTCGCCGAGGTGCGCGTGGCCGAGAAGGACGCCATAGCCGAGCGCGCGGCGGCCATGGTCAGGGACGGCCAGTCGGTGCTGCTGGACATCGGGACGACGGCCTACCGCCTGGCCCGGCAGCTGCACGGCCGCCGGCTCACCGTGATCACCAGCAACCTGGTGGTCTACGAGGAACTCGCCGACGACGAGGGCATCGAGCTGGTCCTGCTCGGCGGCATGGTCCGCCGCGAGTACCGCTCCCTGGTCGGCTTTCTCACCGAGGACAACCTGCGCCAGCTGCACGCCGACTGGCTCTTCCTCGGCACCAGCGGTGTGCGGCCCGGCGGGCAGGTCATGGACACGACGGTCGTGGAGGTGCCGGTCAAGCGCGCCATGATCAAGGCGGGCGAGAAGGTCGTGCTGCTCGCCGACGCGGCGAAGTTCCCCGGGCACGGGATGGCGAAGGTCTGCGGTCCCGAGGAGCTGGACGTGGTGGTGACGAACGAGCCGGTCGACACGGCGACGCGGTCCTCGTTGCAGGACGCAGGAGTCGAGGTCGTCGTGACGGGAAGGGTGCAGACGTGAAGCTGACGATTCTGGGCGGCGGAGGATTCCGCGTGCCGCTGGTGTACGGGGCGCTCCTCCAGGACCACGCCGAGGGCCGGGTGACGCACGTCGTCCTGCATGATCTGGATCCCGCGCGACTGTCCGCGGTGACGCGCGTCCTCGCCGAGCAGGCGGCCGGAGTCCCGGACGCGCCCGAGGTGAGCGCCACCACCGATCTGGACGAGGCCCTGCGCGGCGCCGACTTCGTGTTCTCCGCGATCCGCGTCGGCGGCCTGGAGGGCCGCGCGCACGACGAGCGGGTGGCCCTGGCCGAGGGCGTTCTCGGCCAGGAGACGGTCGGCGCGGGCGGCATCGCCTACGGGCTGCGCACCGTCCCGGTCGCCGTCGACATCGCCCGCCGGGTCGCCCACCTGGCGCCGGACGCCTGGGTCATCAACTTCACCAACCCGGCCGGCCTGGTCACCGAGGCCATGTCCCGCCACCTCGGCGACCGCGTCATCGGCATCTGCGACTCCCCGGTCGGCCTCGGCCGCCGCATCGCCCGGGTGCTCGGCGCGAACCCGAAAGAGGCCTGGATCGACTACGTCGGCCTCAACCACCTCGGCTGGGTGCGCGGCCTGCGCGTCGCCGGCCGCGACGAGCTCCCGCGCCTGCTCGCCGACCCGGACCTGCTCGGCTCCTTCGAGGAGGGCAAGCTCTTCGGCGTCGACTGGCTCCGGTCCCTGGGCGCGATCCCCAACGAATACCTGCACTACTACTACTTCAACCGGGAAGCCGTCCGCGCCTACCAGCAGGCCGAGAAGACCCGCGGCGCGTTCCTGCACGACCAGCAGGCCCGCTTCTACGCCGAGATGAGCAACCCGGACGCCCCCGCGTGGAAGGTCTGGGAGCGGACCCGCGCCGAGCGCGAGGCCACCTACATGGCCGAGAACCGGGAGACCGCCGGAGCCGGCGAACGCGACGAGGACGACCTGTCCGGCGGCTACGAGAAGGTGGCCCTCGCCCTGATGCGGGCGATCGCCCGGGACGAGCGCACGACCCTGATCCTCAACGTCCGCAACCAGCGCACCCTGTCGGTCCTGGACACGGACGCCGTCATCGAGGTCCCCTGCCTCGTCGACGCCAACGGCGCCCACCCCGTCACCGTCGACCCGCTGCCCGGCCACGCCACCGGGCTGGTCTGCGCGGTCAAGGCCGTCGAGCGCGAGGTGCTGGCCGCCGCCGACTCCGGCTCCCGCGCCACCGCCGTCAAGGCCTTCGCGCTGCACCCGCTCGTCGACTCCGTCAACGTGGCCCGCAGGCTGGTCGAGGGCTACACCGACGTCCATCCCGGGCTGGCGTACCTTAGGTGAACGCCGCTCGGTAAGCGCTTTCCCCGTCGCTTCCCGCCTGCTCGCTCTTCCCGCTTCCTGGAGACATCTCATGCACGACGAAAGCCGCCGCATCGAGGAGCGCGTGCAGCGCCTTCACGACCAGCGCATCAAGACCGCGGTCTACGCGGCCACCGTCCCCTTCGAGGTAGAGGCCTGGCAGGCCCCGGGGGAACCGGTCCCGTTCGAGGAGGCCGCCGCCGCCTCGTACGCGCCCTTCGCGATGGGCACCCCCTGGGGCCCGCCCTGGGGCACCACCTGGTTCCGCATGCGCGGACAGGTGCCCGAGGCGTGGGCGGGCCGCCGCGTCGAGGCCGTCATCGACCTCGGTTTCGTGGGCGACTGGCCCGGCAACCAGGCCGAGGCCCTCGTGCACCTCACGGACGGCACCCCGCTGAAGGCCGTCAACCCGCTCAACCAGTACGTGGCGATCGCCGACCCGGCGACGGGCGGCGAGACCGTCGAGTACCTGGTCGAGGCCGCCTCCAACCCGGACATCCTTGCCGACAACTTCTCGAGGACCACCCCGCTCGGCGACATTCTCACCGCCGGGGACAAGCCGCTCTACACCTTCCGCAGCGCCGACATCGCCATCCTCGACGAGGAGGTCTGGCACCTCGACCTCGACGTCCAGGTGCTGCGCGAGCTGATGCTGGAGCTCGGCGAGCACGACCCGCGCCGGCACGAGATCGCGCACGCGCTCGACCGGGCGATGGACCTGCTGGACCTGGACGACGTCTCCGGCTCCGCGCCCGCCGTCCGCGAGGCGCTGAAGCCGGTGCTGTCCAAGCCCGCGCACGCCAGCGCGCACACGATCTCCGGCGTCGGCCACGCCCACATCGACTCCGCCTGGCTCTGGCCGATCCGCGAGACCAAGCGCAAGACGTCCCGCACCTTCTCCAACGTCACGTCCCTGGCCGACGAGTACGACGACTTCATCTTCGCCTGCTCCCAGGCCCAGCAGTACGAGTGGGTGCGCGACAACTATCCCAAGGTCTGGTCGCGCATCCGGGAGTCGGTCAAGAAGGGCCAGTGGGCGCCGGTCGGCGGCATGTGGGTCGAGGCCGACGGCAACCTGCCCGGCGGCGAGGCCGTCGCCCGCCAGTTCATCCACGGCAAGCGGTTCTTCATCGAGCACTTCGGCATCGAGACCAAGGGCGTGTGGCTGCCGGACTCCTTCGGCTACAACGCGGCCTACCCGCAGCTCGCCAAGCTCGCCGGCAACGAGTGGTTCCTCACGCAGAAGATCTCCTGGAACCAGACCAACAGGTTCCCCCACCACACCTTCTGGTGGGAGGGCATCGACGGCACCCGGATCTTCACCCACTTCCCGCCGGTCGACACCTACAACGCCCGCTTCAGCGGCGAGGAGATGTCCCGCGCGGTCCGCAACTACCAGGAGAAGGGCGGCGCGAGCCGTTCCCTGGCCCCGTTCGGCTGGGGCGACGGCGGTGGCGGCCCGACCCGCGAGATCATGGAGCGCGCCCGCCGGCTGGCGGACCTGGAGGGCTCCGCGAAGGTCGTCGTCGAACACCCCGACGAGTTCTTCGCCAAGGCCCGCGAGGAGTACCCGGACGCGCCCGTCTGGGTCGGCGAGCTCTACCTGGAGCTGCACCGCGCCACCTACACCTCCCAGGCCCGCACCAAGCAGGGCAACCGCCGCTCCGAGCACCTCCTGCGCGAGGCCGAGCTGTGGGCGACCACGGCCGCGCTGCACGCGCCGGGCTACACGTACCCGCACGAGAAGCTGGACCGGCTCTGGAAGACGGTGCTGCTGCACCAGTTCCACGACATCCTGCCCGGCTCGTCGATCGCCTGGGTGCACCGGGAGGCCGAGGCCGAGTACGCCCGCGTGGCCGGTGAGCTCCAGGCGCTGACCGCCGAGGCGGTGGCCGCGCTCGGCTCCGGAGGGACCCGCGTCTTCAACACCAGCCCCTACGACCGGGCCGAGATGGTCCGCACCCCCGACGGCGCACCGGTGTACGTGGAGGTGCCCGCGAGCGGCTCCGCGCCCCTCGCCGAGGCCGAGCCCCCGCAGCCGGTGACCGTGAGCGGCCGGGTGCTCGACAACGGGCTGGTCCGCGTGGAGGTGGCCGAGGACGGCACCCTCTCGTCCGTCCGCGACCTGCGCGCCGACCGCGAGGTCCTGGCCGACCAGGGCAACCTGCTCCGCCTCCACACCGACCTGCCCAACTACTGGGACGCCTGGGACATCGACAAGCACTACAAGAACCGCTACACGGACCTCCTCGACGCCTCGTCCGTCTCGGTCGTCGAGCAGGACCCGCTCATCGGCGCGATCCGCGTCGAGCGGGACTTCGGCAAGGGTTCGAAGATCACCCAGACGATCACCGTCCGCGCCGGCAGCCCCCGGATCGACATCGAGACCGATATCGACTGGCACGAGACCGAGAAGATCCTCAAGGCGGCCTTCCCGGTCGACATCCGGGCTCCGCACTCCTCCGCCGAGATCCAGTTCGGCCACATCCAGCGGCCCACCCACACCAACACCAGCTGGGAGGCGGCCCGCTTCGAGGTCTCCGGCCACCGCTGGGTGCACATCGGCGAACCCGGCTACGGCGTCGCCGTCATCAACGACTCCACCTACGGCCACGACGTCTCCCGCACGGTCCGCGAGGACGGCGGGACCACGACCACCGTCCGCCTCAGCCTGGTCCGTGCCCCGCGCATCCCGGACCCCGAGGCCGACCAGGGCCGCCACCGCTTCACCTACGCGCTGCTGCCCGGCGCGACCATCGAGGACGCCGTCGCCGAGGGCTACGCCCTCAACCTCCCGCTCCGGGTGGCCGACGCGGCGGGCGCCCCCGCACCGGTCGTCTCCACCGAGGGCGAGGGCGTGACCGTGGAGGCGGTCAAGCTCGCCGACGACGCCTCCGGCGACGTCGTCGTACGGCTCTACGAGTCCCGCGGCGGCCGGGCCCAGGGCGTCCTGCGCACCGGCTTCCCGCTCGCCGGCGCCCAGATCACCGACCTGCTGGAGCGACCGCTGGAGGAGGCGAGCGTGGACGGCGACGGCGGTGTCCCCGTCGCCCTGCGGCCCTTCCAGATCCTGACCCTGCGTCTGCGCAGGAGCTGACCCATGGCCATGCACCCCTGGTTCACCGACGCCAAGCTGGGGATCTTCATCCACTGGGGCATCTACGCCGTCGACGGCGTCCAGGAGTCCTGGTCGTTCTACGACGACATCGTCCCCTACGACCAGTACATGTCCCAGTTCGACCGCTTCACGGCCTCCCGCTACGCACCGCGCGACTGGGCGAAGCTCTTCGCGCGGGCCGGCGCCAAGTACGCCGTGCTGACCAGCCGCCATCACGACGGCGTCGCCCTGTGGGACACGGCCTACGGCGACCTGAACGTGGGCCGCGACCTGATCGGCGGCTACGCCGACGCCCTGCGCGAGCAGGGCCTCAAGGTCGGGCTGTACTACTCGCACTCGGACTGGAGTCACCCCGACTACGCCTCCACCCGCAAGCCGGGCCGACCGCCGGAGCTGGAGGACAACCGCTACTCGGAGGTCGCCGCCGAGGACGAGGACCTTCGGGCCTGGGAGAGGTTCCTCGCCTACCGCGACGGCCAGATCCGCGAACTGACCTCCCGTTACAAGCCGGACCTGCTGTGGTTCGACGGCGAGTGGGACCGCAGCGAGGAGCAGTGGCGCATCCCCGAACTCGCCGCCCTCATCCGCTCCGAGGTACCCGACGTCGTCTTCAACGCCCGCATGCTCAGCGAGGGCGACTACGCGACGCCGGAACAGGGCGCCCCGGTCGTCCCGCCCGAGGGCCCCTGGGAGCTGTGCCTGACGATCAACGACTCCTGGGGCCACCAGCACCACGACCACAACCACAAGTCGGTCGACCAGCTGATCCGCTACTTCACCGAGACCATCGGCGGCGGAGGCAACCTGCTGCTCAGCGTCGGCCCGCGGGAGGACGGCACGATCCCGGCCGAACAGGCGCAGCGGCTGGAAGGGCTCGGCGACTGGATCGCCCGGCACGCGGAAGCGGTGTACGGCACCGAACGGGGACTCCCGCCGGGCCACCACTACGGCCCGAGCACCCTCTCCAAGGACCGCCGCACCCTCTACCTGACCCTCTTCGACGCCCCGCGCGCGGAGATCAATGTGCGCGGCCTGCTCAGCGAGGTCCGGCGCATCTCGGTCCTGGGCACCGGGACGGAACTGACCCACAGCGTCACGGGCGGGCTCCACGAAACCCCGGGCGTCTTGTGGATCGAACCTCCCGCGACGCGGGACCTCGACCCGCACGCCACCGTTCTCGCCGTCGAACTGGACGGCGAACTGGAACTGTACCGGGGTGGGGGCCGCTTCTGACGCCGCCGAATTGACCCGGATCACGACACCCGAATGCCCCTGCCATGGGTCGCCCGGCTCGGTACGGTCATGGTCATGACGACGACGCAGAACGAGACGGGACACACCGACGGGACGTCAGACACCGGCGGCTTCCCGCCGGTTCTCACCCGTGCCGCCGAGGCCGAGACGACGCGGGACCCCAGCAGCGTGATGACCCTCCTCGCCGACTCCGGGGACACCGGCGGGCGGCTGACCAGCTACCGGTCGACGTTCGCCGAGGGCGCGGTCGGTGCGCCCGCCCACCTGCACACCAAGGCGTCCGAGATGTTCTACGTGATCGACGGCGCCCTCCAGGTGCTGGTGGGCGAGGAGATCACCGTGCTGGAGGCCGGCGACTTCCTTCTGGTGCCGCCGAACACCCCGCACGCCTTCGCCGCCGCGCCCGGTGCGACAGCCGATGTGCTGTTCGTCTTCACCCCGGGCGCGGGGCGCTTCGACTATCTCCGGCTACTGGGCCGGGTGATGCGCGGCGAGGCCGACCCGCAGGAGATCAAGGACTCCTCGGAACGCTTCGACAACCACTACGTCGACAGCCCGGTGTGGCGCGCGGCGCTCGCGGCCAGGCCCGGGAGCGGCGCCGCCTGAGCCGCCGCCCCGACGGACTCGACCGGTCCGGCGGCAACCTGCGCGGCTACCGCCGACAGCGGCTCCGCGACCTCCGGCCGCTGCTGCGGCAGTTGCACCGGCCGCAGCGGACGCGGCCCCGACACGACCGTGTAGTCCTGGCCCAGGAAGGGCGGGACCACCTCGCCCGGGTCCTCGCCGAGCGCCAGCTGGACGGCGGCCCAGGGGGCGTTGACACCGCACAGCGACAGCTGGTGCAGGCCGCCGGCCGGACGGGTGTTGACGTCCATCAGGACCGGCCGGTCGCCGAACATCCGGAACTGGATGTTGGACAGGTAGTGCAGACCGAAGCCCTCCGCGATCCGCCGGGCCGGGTCCAGCCACTGCTCGTGCAGCGTGAAGCCCCGGCGGCGGCCGTTCTTGGTGCGGCCGACGGCCAGCCGGACCCGGTTGTCCGGACCCGTCAGGCAGTCCACCGACACCTCGGGCTGCTCCAGGCGCGGCATCACCAGCCAGTCGACCTGTTCCTCGGCCCGCTCCAGCGCCTCCAGCACCAGGTCGAGCGGCACGTACGGGCTCGGGAACCCGCTCAGGTGCATCATCGAGAAGGGCGCGCGCGTGATCACGCGGAAGCCCACCCCGCCCGCCCCGGACGCCGGCTTGAAGCACGCCTTGTGCCCGGCGGCCTCCAACTCCTCGACCGCGGCGACGAGTTCGTCACCCGACCGGACCCGCCACCACGGCGGCACCGGCACGCCGATCGCCTGGACCGCCTCGTAGGCGATCACCTTGTCGTGGAAGACGGCCACCGCCTCGGGCGGCGGTGCCAGCACCGCCGTACCGGCCGCCTCGAACTCGGCGCGATGCGCCACGATCGCCGACTGGTGCAGCCGGGGCACGAACACGTCGATACCGCGCCGCGCGCACTGGTCCAGCGCGTACTCGACGTACCCGGCGGGGGAGAGGTTCTCGGGTTCCAGCTCGGCGGTGTCGGCGGCGGCCAGCACGGGGGAGTCGGGGTCGCCGTGCGTCGCATGGATCTCGACGGCCCGGTCGCTGGGATTTCTCCGCAGCTGATCCATGAAGAACACGTTCTCCGCGTACGTGCGGTTGAGCCAGACGCGTACGCGAGAGACCATGCAGGCCGCCTTTCCGGTTCGCGGGCAGGGCTCAGCAGCCCGTGCCCGGGCAGGATGAATGGAGGGACACCAAACCGCCCCTGCGAGAGGGAAGTTTTCAGCGGTGGTGTTGGGCCAGATCATACGGCCTCGGCGGGCCCTGTCGTGCAACGCGCGGGTTACGGATTGACGATCCCCGGCCGTCCGGCCGCCCTTGTCCCCGGGCGCGGTGATGTGATCTCGTGGTGGCGTTCGCGTCGGGACGCGGAGGGGGACGAGGAGTGACGTCGACGGCCGGTGGCGCCGGACAACTGCTGGCCATCAGCGATCTGCACATCGGCTACCCGGAGAACCGCGCGCTGGTCGAACGGATGCGGCCCGGGACGGACGACGACTGGCTGCTCGTGGCCGGCGATGTCGCCGAGACCGTGGCCGACGTCCGCTGGACCCTCAAGACGCTCGCCGGCCGCTTCCGCAAAGTCGTCTGGGTGCCCGGGAACCACGAGCTGTGGACCCATCCGAGCGACCCCGTCACCCTGCGCGGCGTCGCCCGGTACGACCACCTGGTCGAACTGTGCCGGGACCTCGGCGTGACGACACCGGAGGACCCCTACCCCGTCTGGGACGGCCCCGGCGGCCCCGTCGCCGTCGCGCCGCTTTTCCTCCTGTACGACTACTCGTTGCTGCCGGACGACTGCGCGACCAAGGAGCAGGGCCTGGCGTACGCCCAGGGCACGGGCATCGTGTGCACCGACGAGTACCTGCTGCACCCCGACCCGTACCCGAGCAGGGAGGCCTGGTGCCGGGCCCGGGTCGCCGAGACCGAACGCAGACTCGCCGAACTGCCCGACGGCCTGCCCGTGATCCCGGTCAACCACTACCCGCTGCACCGGCACCCGATGGACGTCCTGTGGCACCCCGAGTTCGCCATGTGGTGCGGCACCGGCCTGACCGCCGACTGGCACCGCAGGTTCCGCGTCCGCGCGATGGTCTACGGCCACCTGCACATCCCCCGCACCACCTGGCACGAGGGCGTGCGCTTCGAGGAGGTGTCGGTGGGCTACCCCCGGGAGTGGCGCAAGCGAGCCGGGGAGCCGGGGCGGCTGCGGCGCATCCTGCCGGAACCGGAACCGGAAGAGGGCGAGGAGCGGTGATCGGGGAACTGTTGCCACAGACCGTCGTCACCGTGGAGGCGTACGGCGACGAGGGCGCGGACGCCCCGCTGTACCCCGAGGAGGCGGCGCTCGTGACGCGGGCGGTCGCCAAGCGGCGCCGGGAGTTCGCCGCCGTCCGCTCCTGCGCCCGCCGGGCCATGGAGAAGCTCGGCGTGCCGCCGCAGCCGGTCCTGCCCGGGGAGCGCGGCGCCCCGCGCTGGCCGGCCGGGCTGGCCGGCAGCATGACCCACTGCGACGGCTACTGCGCCGCCGCCCTGGTCCGTGCGGCCGACCTCGCCTCCCTCGGCATCGACGCCGAGACCCACGGGCCGCTGCCCGAGGGCGTCCTGCCCGCCGTGGCCCTCCCGTCCGAGACCGAGCGCCTGCGGCACCTGGCGGCGCAGCGCCCCGACGTCCACTGGGATCGGCTGCTGTTCAGCGCGAAGGAGGCCGTCTACAAGGCGTGGTTCCCCCTCACCGGCAAGTGGCTGGACTTCACGGAGGCCGACATCGAACTCTCCCCCGACCCCGGCGACCGACCGCGCGGCACGTTCCGCGCCACGCTCCTCGTCCCCGGCCCCCGGGTCGGCGACCGCCGCCTGGACCATTTCGACGGCCGGTGGACCACCGACCACGGCCTGGTCACGACGGCGATCGCCGTACCGAACGGCTGATTCCGGCGATCATCGGGCCGGCGTGCGGGCCCTCGCCCGACCCAGGGCCCGGCTGTCGGTGGCCGGCTGGGGCCTGGCCGGCCAACTGAAGCGCTCAGTCAGAGAGGCTGCGCCGCGTGGTACAGCCCGTTCCTCGGCTCATGCGCACAAGCGTCCGCGTCCCCTAAACCTGTGATGCGGCGAGCAACTGCAGTGCACGCTGCTTCAGTCGGGGACTGGCGTCTGAGGCGTTGCCGGAGTCGAAGGGGGGTTGGGGGTCGTATTCGACGGCGAGCTGGATGGCTCTGGCCGTGTCTTCGTCCGCGACCAGGGACGCGAGGTACAGGGCCATGTCCATTCCCGCCGATACCCCGGCCGCGGTGATGATCTTTCCGGAGCGTACGTAGCGCTGGGGCAGGTAGGTGACGTCGAACGTGGACTGGAGGTAGTCGGCGGAGGCCCAGTAGGTCGTCGCCTCCCGGCCGTCCAGCAGGCCGGCCGCGGCGAGGACGATGCTGCCGGTGCAGACGGAGGTGGTCCACCGGGTGTGGCGGTGGATCTTGCGGATCCAGCGCAGGAGCACCTGGTTGTTCATCGCACCGGTGGTTCCGCGGTTGCCCGCGCCTGGCACCAGGAGGACGTCGAGACGGTCGACCTCGGCGATGGAGCGCTCGGCGACCACGGCCACGTCTGCCGTGTCCGTGCGGACGGCTCCGCGTTTCTCGGCGATCATGGTCACGGTGGCGTCCGGCAGCCGGGACAGGACCTCGGCCGGGCCGGTGGGGTCCAGCAGGCTGTAGCCGTCGTACAGCAGGATGCCGATGTTCGGGCCCGTCGCGCCGCCGTGCGGGGCCGCGTACGCCGCTTCGGTCCGGGCGGCTGCAGCCGTGGCCGCGAGCGCGGCGGTGGCCACGGTCCCGCGCAGGACGTTTCTGCGTGTCGTGGAATGGCTCATGGGCCGGGAGTCTTCTGCCTCGGTGCGGCATGTGGGGGTGGCATGTCCGGCATCCTGCGAAGTCTGTCCCCCGTGACCCCGTAGTGGTCGAGGAACGCCTGCCGCAGCGTCTCCGTCGACCGGAATCCGCAGCGCCGGGCGATCGCTGCCATGGACAGTGCGCTGGAGCGCACGAGGTGCGCCGCCGCTTCGGTGCGTGCCACGCGTACGGCCCGCGCGGGAGTTGTACCGAGGTGCGCGGTGAACAGACGGGTCAGGTGCCGGGGGCTGACCCCCGCCCGGGCCGCCAGAGCCGCAGGGCTGAGGTCCTCGGCCAGGTGGCCGGTGATATGGCCCAACAGGTCCCGTACCAGCCGGTCTTCCGGCGGTGGTGCGGCAAGGAACATCGATATCTGGGCCTGGTCGGCGGGCCGGTGCAGATGAGTGACCAGTTCGCGGGCGACGGTCCGGGCGAGGGTCGGGCCGTGGTCGTCCTCGATCAGGGCCAGTGTCAGGTCGAGGGCGCTGGTGACCCCGGCCGAGGTGTAGACGTTTCCGTCGCGGATGTAGAGGGGACGTGCGTCCACTGCCACGTCCGGGTGGCGCTCTGCGAGCCGGTCTGCCCATCCCCAGTGGGTTGTCACCCGTCTGCGGTCGAGCAGTCCGGCAGCGGCCAGCACGTGGGCGCCGGTGCAGACGGAGGCCACACGCCGGCTGTGTGCGGCCAGCCGCCGCACCTGGTCCAGTAAGCGCTCGTCCGTCGCCGCCTCTTCACAGCCGATGCCGCCCACGACGATCAGTGTGTCCAGGCGTCCCACCACCGCCTCCAGGCTCTGCCCGGGTGTCAGCAGAATCCCGGCCGAGCTTCGGGCAGCCCGGCGGCCGAGGGTGCCCAGTTCGATGGCGTAGGGCGGCTGCGCGCCGTACCGGTTGGCGATGTCCAAGGCGCCGCTGGGACAGGCGATGTCGAGTATCTGCGCGTTGTCGTAGGCGACGATGAGAACGCGCCGCTGGTCGCCTCGCCGGTGCCTGTGGTTGTTCCCGTCCTGATTCAAGCGCACACCCCGCAGCATCGATTCTCTCGTCGGGCTCCCGCAGGGGCGTGCCTCGACCGGACAGGAGGCCTCAGGCAGATCCGCTCCGGCGGTTCCTGAACCCGATGCCGAGAGGTACGGCCAACTGCGGGTCGCGCCCTCCGCTCGGGGGCCGGGCCGTCGGTGATCGGGCCCGGCCCCGCTGCCGGCGTCACGTCAGGGCCCCGGCTCCGGGCACCAGTTCTGGAGGAGGCGGAAGAATGACTCCTCGTTGCCGGTGAGGCCCGCTCGTTCGAGGGCCTCTTCCGCCTCGGCGAGGACGGCGGGCGGGACGACCGGGGGCCGGGAGGCTCCGGGCGGGCCCGGCTCCAGGTCGAAGGCGGCCCGGACCGTGTGCAGCAGCCGCAGATAGGCCTGGACGGCGGTGCGTTCGCGGTCGGTCAGTACGGCGGTGGGCATCGGTCGGCTCTCCCCGTGTCGGAGTCATCGGTCGCGCGCCCCGCACACAAGGGGCGCACCTCCAGCTTGCCGCCCACCACTGACAATCCGGCCCCGTCGCCCGTCGGTTCGCCCGCTCGGCGGAGGCGGAACCCCACCTCAGCCCTGCGACCCCGGATATCCCAGCGACGCCTCGATCCGCCCCGCCAGGTGGTCCCGCTGCACCGGGCCCCGCGACGACGAACCCGCCAGCCACGCCCGGCACTTGCTGGCCAGCAGCAGCCCGAAGCTCTCCGCCTCCTTCTCCTCGTCGAGGTCGAAGCGGGTGCGCGCGGCGACCTTCAGCACCGTCTCCTGGAGGTCGGCGCCGTCGTGGAGCAGCCGGGCCGCGACGGCGGCGCCCTCGACGTGGTGGGAGCAGTGCCCCGCCTTCATGTGCCACAGCTCGTGCCCCAGGATCACCAACTGGTGATCGGGAGCTGTGCGTTCCTCGATCACGACGAGGTCCTGCTCGGCCATGTCGAGCCACAGCCCGCTCGCGGTCCCGGGCGGGAAGGCGGCCGTACGGAAGTGGACGGGGCGGCCCCGGCGTCTGCTCATGGCGTCGCACAGCGCGGCGTACAGCTCCTCGGGCCGCGCCGGCGCGGGGAGGGTCAGCTCCGCGACCAGTTCGCCGCACAGGCGGCGCATTTCCTTACCGATGCCCACAGTTCTCCCCACGGTCACGACTCGGGCCGCTTGACGCTCTCCAGGAGCATGTCCAGCCACTCCGCCACCTTGTCGCGGTGCTGGTCGGTGGGCAGCTGCGCGGCCCGCCAGGCGATGCCGCGCACGCCGTGGTCCTGCAACAGCCGCTCCAGCGGGTCGTCGGCCGCCGCGGCCGCCTCCCGCTCGCGGTCGGCGAGCTTCTGGAGCAGCTCCTGCTCGGTGTGCTGGAGGGCGCTCACCAGTGCCTCGGGGTCCTCGGCCGTGAGGAACCCGGCATGCACCCGGAAGAAACGCTGGAGGGCGTCGCAGTGCTCCATGGTCGGCCGCCGGTCGCCGTTGATGAGGGCACCGGCCTGCTGCCGGGACATGCCCGCGCCGTCGGCGATCTCCTGCTGGGTGTACTTGCGGCCGTTGGGCTTGAGCCGGGTCCGGCGCAGCAGGTCCAGGCGCTGGAGGAACCGGGCCTGCACATCGGGCTCGCCCGCCGGCCGGCCGCCGAGCAGGGCCTTGACCACGGGCTCCGGGACGCCGGAGGCGACGGACAGCCGGCCGATGTCGAAGACCTCGGCGTGCGGCACGCCGAGCCGGTCGGCGAGCGCGGAGACACGGGAGACGACGGCCGCCAGCACGGCCGTCGGCGTGGCGCCCGGACCTTCGACGAAGCCACCCGCCACCGACAGATCTCCTACGTCTCTCACAGGCTTCTCACAAGTGGATGCCGTGACCTACCCCGGCGTGAACTTCCCGGAGCGTAGCCGGTGGTTCGAACTCACATCCAGGTCTCGCCACAACTGTGGCCAATTTCAGCCGTCAACCAGCACGAAATGCCACGATAGTTGACACGCCTCAGCTCCGGGCACCAGGATCGGGGCGCCGCGTCAGGGCCGCACGGGCAAGAGGGGTGACCTCCCGATGGCATATCAGGCAGGAGGGCAGCGGCCGGCACCGCGGCCCGTCCCCCAGACTTCCGATGTCCAGGCCTACCTGGAGGACTACGCCGGGCTTCTGGAGGCCGTCTCCTTCCCCTCGCTCGTCGTCGACCACTGCTGGGACGTGGTGCTGGCCAACAGCGCCTTCCGGTCACTTTTCGGTGGCGTCGGCCCGCACCCGACGGCTATGCCGGGCGACAACTTCCTCAGGTTCGTGCTGTTCCACCCCGACGCCCCCACGGTGCTCGGCGAGCACGAGGCGAGCTGGTGCCTGCCGATGCTCGCGCACTTCGCGCGGACCGTGGAGAGCCACGGTCCCGACCACGGCCTCCAGGCCATCCGCCGCGACATCGCCCAGGACCCGATCATGGAGGCCGCCTACCGGCACGGCCTGCCGCACTGGATCCGCTCGGTCGGCGAGAGCGCCGTCGAGCAGGACGGTGCCGTACGGCCGCTGCTGCACCCGGATCCGCGCTGGGGCGCCACCGACTGCCGGATCGTCGTCGAGACGTCCAGGACGCTCGACGAACTGGGCTGCGCCCGGCTCACGTTCGTGCTGCGCGAGGCCCGCCGCACCCCGTCCCGGGACCGCCGGACGCGCCGTACCGCCTCCCACCTGAGGGTCGTCCCGGCGGCCGACTGAGCTCCGCCGGTTTCACCCCTGTCACCGCAGCACCACATCGCGCGTCGCCGGCGTTCGCCCCCATTCCCAGGCGATGTGGTGTGTGACATAGTACTGCCGTGAGCGAGCCGCTGACCTGCGATGTCGTGGTGGTCGGAGCCGGAATGGTGGGCGCCGCCTGTGCCCTGTACGCGGCCCGCGCGGGCCTGGACACCGTCGTGCTGGACCGCGGCCCGGTGGCCGGCGGCACGACCGGCGCGGGAGAGGGCAACCTCCTCGTCTCCGACAAGGAACCCGGCCCCGAGCTCGACCTGGCCCTGCTGTCCGCCCGGCTGTGGGCCGGACTGGCCGAGGAGGGGCTGGGAAAGGCGGTCGAGTACCAGGCCAAGGGCGGGGTCGTCGTCGCCGGCACCGGCGAAGCGCTGGCCGGGCTGGAGAGGCTCGCCGCCGGGCAGCGCGCGGCCGGGGTGGAGGCGGTCCCGGTGCCGCCGGACCGGCTCCCCGACCTGGAGCCGTACCTGGCCCCCGGCCTCGCGGGCGGCGTGCACTACCCGCAGGACGCCCAGGTGATGCCCGCCCTGGCGGCGGCGCACCTGCTGCGCGCCTCGAACGCCCGGCTGCTCACCGGCCGTGAGATGACCGGGGTGCTGCGCGGCTCCGACGGTGCGGTGCGCGGCGTGCGGACCGACCGGGGCGACGTCCACGCCCCGGCGGTCGTCAACGCGTCCGGCACCTGGGGCGGCGAGGTGGCGGCCCGCGCCGGGGTGTCGCTGCCGGTGCTGCCCCGGCGCGGTTTCGTCCTGGTCACCGAGCCGCTGCCGCCCCGGATCCGGCACAAGGTGTACGCCGCCGACTACGTGGCCGACGTCGCCAGCGACTCGGCGGCCCTCCAGACCTCCCCGGTGGTCGAGGGCACGCCCGCCGGGCCGGTGCTCATCGGCGCGAGCCGCGAACGGGTCGGCTTCGACCGGTCGTTGTCGCTCCCGGCGCTGCGGGCGCTGGCGGCGGGCGCGACGCGGCTCTTCCCGTTCCTCGCCGGTGTCCGGGCCATGCGGACGTACGCCGGCTTCCGGCCGTATCTGCCGGACCATCTGCCCGCGATCGGCCCCGACCCCCGGGCGCCCGGACTGCTGCACGCCTGCGGGCACGAGGGCGCGGGCATCGGTCTGGCCACCGGCACCGGGCAGCTGATCGCCCAGGTGCTGACGGGGCGGACGCCCGACCTGGATCTCGGCCCGTTCCGGCCCGACCGCTTTCCCAAGGAGGCCGAGTGAATCCCCTGGAGCTGGCGGGGGCCAGACCCGGCCCCGCCTTCACGGTCACCTTCGACGGGCGGCCGGTCGAGGCGCTGCCCGGTCAGACGGTCGCCGCCGTGCTGTGGGCGGCGGGCGTCACCTCCTGGCGCACCACCCGGGGCGAGGGCCGCCCGCGCGGGGTGTTCTGCGGGATCGGCGTCTGCTTCGACTGCCTGGTGACCGTCAACGGCCGCCCCAACCAACGCGCTTGCCTGCTCGCGGTGCGGCCGGGTGACGTGATCGGCACGCAGGAGGGGACGGGCCATGCGGAGGCGGGCCACGAGGGGACGGGCGACCACGGGGCGAACGACGGGGGAGACGGTCATGCGGACTGAGCTCGCGGTGATCGGCGCCGGACCGGCCGGGCTGGCCGCGTCCCTGGCGGCCGCCGCGCGCGGCACGCGGGTCGCCCTCGTCGACGCGGCGACGGAGACCGGCGGGCAGTTCTACCGGCAGCCCGCCGCCGGGCTCGCAGCCGGACGGCCCGAGGCGCTGCACCACCGGTGGCGGACCTGGGAGCGGCTGAGGGACGGCCTCGCAGCCAGTTCCGTACGCGTGCTGACGGATCATCACGTGTGGTGCGTGGAACGCGAGTCCGGCGGCTTCACCGTGCACGCGCTGCTCGGCCCGGAACAGGAAGAACCGGCCGAGGTGCACGCCCGTGCCGTGCTCCTGGCCACCGGCGGATACGAACACGTGCTGCCCTTCCCCGGCTGGACCCTTCCGGGCGTCGTCACCGCCGGGGGCGCCCAGGCCATGCTCAAGGGCGGCCTTGTGGTGCCGGGGCGCCGGGCCGTCGTGGCCGGGACCGGGCCGCTGCTGCTGCCCGTGGCGACCGGGCTCGCGGCAGCGGGCGTCGAGGTCGCCGCGCTCGTCGAGTCCACCGGCCCCGGGCGCCTGGCCCGCCACGGCCTCGCCCTGGCCGGCAAGCTCCCCGAAGGAGCCGGATACGCCGCCCGGCTGCTGCGCCACCGCGTGCCGGTGCTGGCCCGCCACACCGTCGTCCGCGCCCACGGCGACGACCGGCTGACCGGCGTCACGGTCGCCGCCCTCGACACCGCCGGACGCGTCCGGCCCGGCACGGAGCGGCAGTTGGTCTGCGACACCCTGGCCGTCGGCCACGGCATGCTCCCGCACACCGATCTGGCGGAGGGCATCGGCTGCGGCCTGGACGGGCTCGCCGTGGCCGTCGACGCCGAGCAGCGCACGGACGTACCCGGCGTGTGGGCGGCCGGGGAGTCCACCGGTATCGGCGGCGCGGCCCTCGCCCTCGCCGAGGGGCACATCGCCGGGTGCTCCGCCGCCGCGTTCCTGCGCGGCACCGCCCCCGACCCGGCCCCAGCCGCCCTCAAGGCCCGTACGAAGCTCAGCAGTTCGGCAGCCGCCCTCGACGCCGCCTACGTGCCGCCCGCGCACTGGCCCGAGCAGGTCACCGACGACACCGTGGTCTGCCGCTGTGAGGAGGTCACCGCCGGTGCCGTGCGCGACGCCCTGGACCTCGGCGCGGGTGACGAGCGCACCGTGAAGCTGCTGACCCGGGCCGGCATGGGCTGGTGCCAGGGCCGGATGTGCGCAGCCGCCGTCGCGGGTCTCGCCGGCTGCCCGCCCTCCCCGTCCAGAAGGCCGTTCGCCCGTCCGGTACCGCTCGGCGTCCTCGCACGGCAACACTCCCAGGAGGAACTGTCATGACCGACCACCGCCCCTGGCGCGGCGTCCTCGTCGCCACGGCGCTCCCGCTGAACGACGACCTCTCCGTGAACTACGACAAGTACGCCGAGCACTGCGCCTGGCTGGTCGAGAACGGCTGCGACGGCGTCGTGCCGAACGGCTCCCTCGGCGAGTACCAGGTGCTCACCCCCGAGGAGCGCGCCCGGGTCGTCGAAACGGCCGTCGCCGCGATCGGCGGGCAGCGCGTCATGCCCGGCGTCGCCGCGTACGGGTCCGCCGAGTCCCGGCGCTGGGCCGAGCAGGCGGGCGAGGCGGGCTGCCGGGCGGTGATGCTGCTGCCGCCGAACGCCTACCGCGCCGACGAGCGCTCCGTCCTCGCCCACTACGCCGAGGTCGCGCAGGCGGGCCTGCCGGTCGTCGCGTACAACAACCCCGTCGACACCAAGGTCGACCTCGTGCCGGAGCTGCTCGCCCGGCTGCACGGCGAGGGGTACATCCGGGCGGTCAAGGAGTTCTCCGGAGACGTCCGGCGGGCCTACCGCATCGCCGAACTCGCCCCCGAACTCGACCTGCTGATCGGCGCGGACGACGTCCTGCTGGAGCTGGCAGTCGCGGGCGCGAAGGGCTGGGTGGCCGGCTACCCGAACGCGCTGCCGCAGGCGTCCGTCGAGCTGTACCACGCGGCCGTCGACGGCGACCTCGACACCGCGCGGCCCCTGTACCGGCAGCTGCATCCGCTGCTGCGGTGGGACTCGCGGGTGGAGTTCGTCCAGGCCATCAAACTCTCCATGGACCTGGTCGGCCGCCACGGCGGACCCTGCCGGCCGCCGCGCATGCCGCTGCTGCCCGAGCAGGAGGCCGCCGTCCGGTCCGCCACCGAGAAGGCCGTCGCGGCCGGATTGTCGTAGGGATCATGCGCAGCAGACTCGTCCTGCACGCCGTCGACTCGCACACCGAGGGCATGCCGACCCGTGTGATCACCGGCGGCATCGGCACCATCCCCGGCGCCACCATGAACGAGCGGCGGCTGTACTTCCGCGAACACCGCGACGACATCAAGCAGTTGCTGATGAACGAGCCGCGCGGCCACTCCGCCATGAGCGGCGCGATCCTCCAGCCGCCGACCCGCCCCGACTGCGACTGGGGCGTCGTCTACATCGAGGTCTCCGGCTATCTGCCGATGTGCGGGCACGGCACGATCGGCGTGGCGACCGTCCTCGTCGAGACCGGCATGGTCGAGGTCACCGAGCCGGTCACCACCATCCGGCTCGACACCCCGGCGGGCCCGGTCGTCGCCGAGGTGGCCGTGGCGGACGGGGTCGCCACGTCGGTCACCTTGCGGAACGTGCCCTCCTTCGCCGTCGACCTCGACCGCGAGGCCACCCTCGCCGACGGCCGGACGGTGACGTACGACCTCGCCTTCGGCGGCAACTTCTACGCCATCCTGCCGCTGGAGCGGTTCGGCCTGCCCTTCGACCGGTCCCGCAAGGACGACATCCTCAGGGCCGGCCTGTCCCTCATGGCCGCCGTCAACGCCGAGGACCCGCCCGTCCACCCGGAGGACCCGTCCATCCACGGCCTCCACCACGTCTACCTGGCCGCCCCCGGCTCGACCGCCCGCCACTCCCGGCACGCCATGGCCATCCACCCCGGCTGGTTCGACCGCTCGCCCTGCGGCACGGGCACCAGCGCCCGCATGGCACAGTTGCACGCCCGCGGTGAACTCCCGCTGCACACCGAGTTCGTGAACGAGTCCTTCATCGGCACCCGGTTCACCGGCCGACTGCTCGGCACCACCGAGGTGGCCGGCCGCCCGGCCGTGCTGCCCAGCTTCACCGGACGCGCCTGGATCACCGGCACCGCCCAGTACCTGCTGGACCCCGAGGACCCGTTCCCGGCGGGGTTCGTCCTGTGAGCCGCACACCCGCGCTGCCCGTGCTGGGCAGCAGGAAACCCAGCCACCGGGAGCGGGTCGCGGACGCGCTGCGGGCCGCACTGATCGCCGGCGAGCTGCTCCCCGGCGAGGTCTACTCGGCCCCCGGCCTCGCCACCCGCTTCGGCGTCTCCGCCACCCCCGTGCGCGAGGCCATGCTCGACCTCGCCAAGGAAGGCCTCGTCGCCACCGTGCCCAACAAGGGCTTCCGGGTCACGGCCGTCTCCGAGAGGCAACTGGACGAGTACACCCACATCCGGGCGCTGATCGAGATCCCCACGACGGCGAGTCTCGCGGCCACGGCCGACCCGGTGGCGCTGGAGGCACTCAGGCCGGTCGCCCAGGAGATCGTCACCTCCGCAGCGGCCGGCGACCTCATCGCCTACGTCGAGGCCGACCTGCGCTTCCACCTCGGCCTGCTGGCCCTCGCGGGCAACGGCCATCTCGTCGACGTCGTACGGGACCTCAGACGCCGCTCCCGGCTGTACGGACTGACCGCGCTCGTCGAGCAGGGGCGGCTGGAGGCGTCGGCGGAGGAGCACCTGGAGATCCTGGACGCGCTGCTCGCCCGGGACGAGGACGCCGTACGGACGGTGATGACCCGGCATCTCGGGCACGTCCGGGGTCTGTGGGCAGGACCCGCAGGTCCCTGACGCCTGCTCGCCGTCCCGGTGCCGGACCGGGACGGCGGGGGCCGACGGCGGGTCAGAGGTCCAGCACGAGCCGCTTGCCGCGGCAGCGGGACACACAGATGAGCATGGTCTCGCCCGCCGCGCGTTCGTCGTCGGTGAGCACCGAGTCACGATGGTCCGGCTCGCCCTCCAGCACGTCGGTCTCGCACGTGCCGCAGGTGCCCTCGGTGCAGGAGAAGAGCACCTCGACACCGGCCTCGCGCACGGCGTCCAGGACCGACACGTCCGGAGCCACGGTGAGTGTCCTGCCGCTCCGCGCCAGCTCCACCTCGAACTCGGTGGTGCCGCCCGTCTCCTGCTCCTTCGGCCGGAACCGCTCGACGCGCAGCACTCCGGACGGGCAGCGCTCCTCGACCGCGTCCAGCAGCGGCCCGGGGCCGCAGCAGTAGACGAGCGTGCCCTCGGGTACGTCGTCCAGCACCGAGGGCAGGTCCAGCAGCCCCGTCTCGTCCTCGGGCGCGATCGTCACCCGGTCGCCGTACCGGGCCAGTTCCTCGCCGAACGCCATCGACCGGCGGGTGCGCCCGCCGTACAGCAGCGTCCACTCGGCGCCCGCCGCCTCGGCCGCCGCCAGCATCGGCAGGATCGGGGTGATGCCGATGCCGCCCGCGACGAAACGGTAGCGGGGGGCGGGCTCCAGGCCGAAGTTGTTACGGGGCCCGCGCACCCGGACCTTGTCGCCCTGCCCCACCTGCTCGTGCACATGCGCCGAACCACCCCGGCCGTCCGGCTCGCGCAGCACCGCGATCCGCCAGGCCGACCGGTCAGCCGGATCGCCGCACAGCGAGTACTGCCGCTCCAGCCCGGGGCCGAGCACGACGTCGATGTGCGCGCCCGGCTCCCACACCGGGAGCGGCTCGCCGAGCGGGTGGCGCAGGGTGAGGGCGAGCACGCCGTCGGCGGCGAACTCACGCCGCTCGACGACGAGTTCGGCTTCGTACACGCTCATCAGCTGTTCCCTTGCGGCTCGTC
Organism: Streptomyces africanus; assembly: GCF_030816955.1. Classification (NCBI taxonomy): domain Bacteria; kingdom Bacillati; phylum Actinomycetota; class Actinomycetes; order Kitasatosporales; family Streptomycetaceae; genus Streptomyces; species Streptomyces africanus. The sequence continues at coordinate 7,585,347 of NZ_JAUSYP010000001.1, forward strand.
GACGTCATGCCCCTGCGGGTGGGCGAGCATCCACTCCCACATCTCCACCGGGTCCTGCGCGGTGTGCTCACGGCCGCAGTGGCAGGTGCCGTGCAGGACGTCGGTGCCGGGCAGCCAGTCGATGCGGTAGATCTCGCCGGTCGGGCTCGTCACTGGACCTTCTCCACCGGCTTCTCGCCCTGCTCCACCAGCCGGGCGAGGATACGGCGGGCGGCCAGACCACCGGTGTCGATGCTGATGCTCAGCTCCTGGTAGCCGGTGCGCTCGGTGCCGAGGGTCTTCTGGAGCAGGTTGAGCGCGGTGACGTCCTGCATCACGACCGTGTGGTTGTTGCCGCGCAGGAACTCGGTGACCTCGGCGTCGTCGATCGCCCAGTCGCGCGAGACGGCCCAGAAGTCGTACACCTTGCCGTCGCCGGACGGGGTGATCGCGTACGTGATCTCGGTGTGGAAGCCGTTCGGGTCGCTGCCGTCCGGCTCGGGCAGCACACCGACCGGGGCGATGCGGCTGTGCAGCAGATACAGGCAGGGCGCGTGGTACTCGATGTCCTGCCAGCGGGTGATCCGCCCCTCGATGCCGGTGGACCTGGCGTAGAAGGGCGGGCACTCGGCGTCGTCCATGTGCCGGCTCACCCGGACGATCCCGGCGCCCTCGTCGACCTCCGTCGTGATCGGCGTCTCGGCGACCTCGGGGGTGCCGATGTAGCCGCCGTGCAGATACGTCTCGTGCGACAGGTCCAGGAGGTTGTCGACGAGGAGTCCGTAGTCGCAGTCGATGGGCTCCATGCCGCGCACGGTGACCCAGCCGGGGGAGTCGAGGTGCCTGGCCCGCGGGATGCTCTGCGGATCGGCGAGCGCCGGGTCGCCGATCCACACCCAGATCAGCGAGTCCTGCTCGACGACCGGGTAGGAGGCGACCCGGGCCGTGCGCGGCACCCGCTTCTGCCCCGGCACGTACACGCACGTACCGGTCGTGTCGTACGTGAACCCGTGATACCCGCACACGATCCGGTCGCCGTCGAGGCGCGTCGGGGCCTCGGACAGCGGGTACCGGCGGTGCACACACCGGTCGTGCAGCACGACCGGCGTGCCCTCCTCCTCGGTCCGGTAGAGCACGAGCGTCTCACCGAGGATCGTCCGTCCGAGCAACTCCCGCCCGACCTCGTGACTGTAGGCGGCGACGTACCACTGGTTCCTGGCGAAGGCGGTCATGTGGGGCATGGCGTTCCCGTCCCTGTCGGCGGGGCGCCGTCGCCCCGCGTGCCGTGGTTGGATTCAGGGTCGTGACGGCTGCGGTCGCCGCGCAAGACGGCTTCCGTCAGGCGGAAGCGTCTCTGCGGAAGGGCTGGTCAGGGCCTTGCGAGCCGGGGCTTGACGCCGGGGCGATCGGACCGGCTCCGGGTCCGGCTCAGGAACCGCCGCGCTCGCGGGGAATCTTCTGGCCGGCCTCGATCGCCACCGGCAGCCTGTTCTCGGCCGGGGGCAGCGGGCAGGTGGCCAGGTCCGTGTAGGCGCACGGCAGGTTCGCGGCGCGGTTGAAGTCCAGGACGACCGTACCGTCGGCGGCGGGCGGCTCCAGGGCGAGGGACCGGTTGGCTGCGTAGGTGGTGACCCCGGAAGTCTCGTCGGTGAACAGCACCATCAGCCGGCCCGCGCCGTGGCCGGGGAACGTGGTCAGCGACAGGGGGCGCCCGTCCAGCTCGAACTCGACCCTGCCCGGAGCGTCGTACACATGCTCAAGGCCCTCGACCGCGGCGCCCACGGTGGTCGGTCGTGGCGTGTCGAAGGGGATGTAGCGGCCCGTCACGGCCCAGCGCGGGTCGGGGGCGTAGGCGGGCGTTCCGGTGAAGGCCGTGCGCAGCGGCGCGTCCGGGTGCCTGGGGCGCACGATGTCGTGCCCGCCGCGCCTGGCGACCTCGATGACGGCGTCTCCCCAGACGGCGTCGACACTGCCGCGTTCGGGAAGCACGCCGAAGCGGTGTTCACCGTTCACCGGCGTTCCGTCGACGACCAGTTCCTCGCCGTCGTCGAGGTCTACGACGACCCCGTCGGGGCCGGTGCGCCACGCACCGGGCGCGTCCGGGAAGCGCTGGGACCGGTCGTCGAGCCAGTGCAGGCCGGTGATCGCCAGGAACCCGTGCGGGTCGGCGAGCCGGTCCTCCTGGGCGCGGTACCACTCCAGCCAGTTCTCCGTGAAGGCATGGAAGTCGGTCGTGGTGGCCTCGGTGGTCATGGGTTCTCCTTCGTCCAGAGGGTGCAGGGGGGCCGGTCGGTCCGTCGGTTCGACCGGCGTGCTCAGCGGGCCAGTTCGCCGAGGAGTCGCCAGGTGCGTCGCCGGTCGGCTTCTCCCGCGATCTCGGTGCCCGAGAACACGACCTCGGTGGCGCCGGCGTCGCGGTAACGGCGTACCTCGGCCTCGACGGTCTTCTCGTCGCCGATCACGGCCAGGTCGGCGGCCCGCCGGCCGCCGGAGAGTTCGATGACCCGCGCGTAGGACGGGATCCGTTCGTAGAACGCGAGGTTCTCGGTGGCCTTCGCCCGCACCGCCTCCACGTCGTCCGTGACCACGCCGGGCACCAGGGCCACGATCCGGGGCGCGGGACGGCCGGCGGCCTCGGCCGCGGTGGTCAGGGCGGGCACGATGTGTTCCGCCAGGGCGCGCGGTCCTGCCAGGTAGGGCAGGATCCCGTCGGCCAGCTCACCACTGACCCGCAGCGCCTGCGGCCCCATCGCGGCGATCAGCAGGGGGACACCGCTCTCGGCACCCGGTACCCGCGCAGGGATCGGGGTGGCCGCGGTGAGCAGCTCACCGTGGAAATCGGCCGTGCCGGTCTCGGTCAACTGCCGCAGGGCTGTGAGGAATTCACGCAGCCGGGCGATGGGGCGTTCGAAAGGCAGGCCGAAGCCGGCCTCCGTCAGCAGTTTCGTGCCCAGCGCCAGACCGAGGTGGTAGCGGCCGTGGGTCGCGGCCTGGGCGGTCTGGGCCTGGCTGGAGACCAGCAGCGGGTGGCGGCCGAAGACAGGGATCGCGGAGGTGCCGACCTGAAGTGCGGGCACTTCCCGCCCGACGATCGCCGCGAGCTGAGGTGAGTCCGCGCCGAAGGTCTGCCCGAACCAGGCCGACGTGAGAGCGAACTCCGCTGCTTCCCGGGCCAGTTCTACGGTGGCGTCGACCTGGTTCGGCGCGTCGGACGCGTTGAGCGCTACTCCAACAGTCATGTCAGTCAGAACGGGCGCCGGCCGGACCCGCATTCCTGTCCGTGTGTGACAGCTTCTTGTCAGTCATGTGTACTCAGTCCTGAGTGGAAGGGGCTGAGCGCAGGGACGTACCGGGCAGCCGACGGGTGAAGAGGCGCCGCTCGGACCGGGTCGGCAGCACGAGGCCGGAGAGGACGGGCAGGTCCTCGTCCAGCACCAGCGGATGCAGCCGTACGCCACGAGCCGCCAAGGGCGGCCGCCCCCCGGGCGCGGGCCGCCTCGGGACGCTCCTCCTCCGTCACCACCGCCCGGCGCGAGCAGCGGAGACGCGGTACAGGGGGCGCCAACTGGGCGGAGACGTGGAATGGTTCGGCGTACGTGACCGGGACGACGGGCGCGATCCCGGTGGTGCTCGTGGACGCTGCGACGAAGGCCGCCCGCTCCACCGCGCCGACTCGGCCCACCGGATCCGCCAGGTGATGAGCCGTCGCCCGCCCCTGTGAGTGTCAAGGTCGAACAGGGCGAAGGCCATCTCATCCGCTGGGACGCATGGTGGACGCATCTTTCCCGTTGTGCTTTGATCCGGCCATGGAGACCACTGGCCCGGCGCACACGGTGCTGCTCGACCCGTTCTGGGTGAGCCGCCGCGCCGACCAGTTCGACGAGGTCTGTTGCTGATCGCCGTTCGACGGCTCGCGATCTCGCTCTTCTCTTTCTGACTGCAGCCTTCTCGCGTCCCTCAACCAGCCCGCCCTCGGGCGTAGTTGTGAGGCGTGCGCGTCCGCTCTGCCGTGAAGGAAACCCTCATGGCCCGGTCCACGGTCCTGCCTGGCATCGACATCTCCCGCTTCCACGCCCCCGACGCGGACCGTGACGACTTCCTCACCCCACCAGCCCCAGGAGAACACGTGAGTTCGACCAGAACCCGGCCCGCCCTCTTCGTCCTGGGCGCGGCGGCGCTGTTGGCCGCGTCCGTCACCGTTCCGCAGGCCTCGGCGGCCGGACGTACGCCCACGGCTCTCGCCTGGTACGACGCGACAGCCGAGACCATCGCGACGGCCGGGGCGTCCACCCAGATCACCAACAGCCGCACATGGGCCATCGGTTGGCTCGCGGCTGCCCGGGCCACCCGGAGCGTGCCCGCCGGCGTCGACCGCGGTGCGTATCAGGAGGCGGCGCTCGCCGGGGCTGTACACCGCGCGCTGGTGACGCTGGCCCCGAGCCGAACGGAGCAGCTCGACGCGAAGTTCAAGGAGACTCTCGACGCGATTCCCGACGGCCCGGCCGAGGAGCGGGGTGTCGCGGTGGGAGAGCGGCAGGCGGACATCGTCCTCGCGTCGCGGGAGGGCGACGGTCTCGGCCCCGCCGCGGTCAACGCGCCCTATCCCGTCAAGCCCGCGGCGCCGGGCGTGTGGCAGCCGACGCCACCCGACCACGCGCCGGCGGCCCAGTACGGCAACCGTGTCGCCAAGCCGTTCCTGCTCAGGACGCAGAGCCAGTTCCGGCTCGCCCCGCCGCCCGCCCTGGACTCACGGCGCTATGCCGCCGACCTCGCGGAGGTACGGGCGTACGGCGCTGCGGACAGCGCGGTGCGCAGCGCTCGCCAGACCGAGACCGCCACCTTCTGGCTCGGCTCCTCCCTCACCCTCTATACCGAGCCGCTGCGCGTGGCGCTCTCCCGCACACATCAGGGGATCGCCGGGCAGGCGCGGCTGGTCGCTCTGTTCCATGTGGCGCTGGTGGACACGCAGATCGCCACCTCCGACAGCAAGTACGCCTATGAACGCTGGCGTCCCGTGACCGCGATCCGAACGGGCGCGATCGAACCCGACCTCGGCTGGACGCCGCTGCACACCACCCCGGCGCATCCGGACTACCCGAGCGGCCACACCACCTACGCGGGCGCCGCGCAGACCGTCCTGTCGGCGCTCGCAGGTCCGCGTAGCGCCCCGTTCGCACTGACCAGCCCCACCGCGCCGGGCGTGACCCGGACCTACACCACCTGGAAGCAGCTATCGGACGAAAACGTCGACGCCCGGGTCTTCTCCGGTATCCACACGAGGTCGGCCGACGAGGCGGGGATCACGCTCGGCACGAACGTGGCACGGTACGTCCTGCACGACGCGGGACGGCTCTTGGCTCCGCGCTGACTCTCCGTTCGCTCACCGGCGTCGTGGCGCTCACTTGGATCTCCGTCGGGTCGGTGCGGGTGTCGTACAGAGCCCACTCGGAGCCGTCGCAGGGTGCGCCAGGGCGCCGTCCTGGAAGAAACGGCACAGCTGTGCCGTTGCCCTTGTCGAAGGCGATGACGTGGAGGTGGGCCGCGTGACACGTGTACTGAGCGCCGTGCGCCTCCACGGCCGGCCCCACATCGACCTCCAGCGCGTGGCCGGCGCCCTCTGTAGGTCCTGACCCTCCCCCCGGCCTTCGGCCGGGGGACCCCCGTCTCCCTTCGGTCGCCATCCGCCGTGCGCCCCCTGTCCGCGGGCCGGCGATCTCGTACGGACTCCAGGAAGGCACCCTCGTGTCCTCAACTCCCGTTTCCCCCCTGCACCTTGCCGTCGCCCTGGACGGCACCGGCTGGCACCCCGCCTCCTGGCGTGAGCAAGTCGCCCGCCCCCGGGACCTTTTCACCGCCGGATACTGGGCCGACCTGGTGGCCGAGGCCGAGCGCGGCCTGCTCGACTTCGTCACCCTGGAGGACGGCCTCGGCCTGCAGTCCTCGCACTACGGCGAGCCGGACGGCCGCACCGACCAGGTGCGCGGCCGCCTCGACGCCGTACTGATCGCCTCCCGCATCGCTCCCCTCACCCGGCACATCGGCCTGGTGCCGACGGTGATCGCCACCCACACGGAGCCGTTCCACATCTCCAAGGCGATCGCCACCCTCGACTACGTCAGCACCCGCCGCGCGGGCCTGCGGGTGCAGATCTCCGCCCGACCGCACGAAGCCGACCACTTCGGCCGCCGCACCTTCCCGCCGATCAGCCTGGAGGGGTTGCGGACGCCGACCGGGCAGGAACGCCTCACCGATCTGTTCGACGAGGCTGCCGACTACATCGAGGTGGTGCGCCGGCTCTGGGACAGCTGGGAGGACGACGCCGAGATCCGGGACGTCGCCACCGGCCGCTTCGTCGACCGCGACAAGCTGCACCACATCGACTTCGAGGGCCGTCACTTCAGCGTCAAGGGCCCGTCCATCACCCCGCGCCCGCCGCAGGGCCAGCCGCTGGTCACCGCCCTCGCCCACCAGACCGTCCCCTACCGGCTGGTCGCCCGCCAGGCCGACATCGGCTACGTCACCCCGCACGACACCGACCAGGCCCGCGCGATCGTCGCCGAGATCCGCGCCGAACAGGCGGCGGCCGGGCGTTCGGGCGAACTCCTGCACCTCTTCGGTGACGTGGTGGTCTTCCTCGACGACGACCAGAGCGCCGCCGAGGACCGACGCGCACGGCTCGACGCCCTCGCGGGCGAGCCGTACACGAGCGACGCGCGCATCTTCGCCGGTACGCCCCTTCAACTCGCCGATCTGCTCCAGGAATGGGCGGAATCAGGCCTGAGCGGCTTCCGACTGCGCCCCGCGGTCGCGGGACACGACCTGCCCGCCATCACCCAGGGCCTGGTCCCCGAACTCCAGGACCGGGGCGCCTTCCGCACCGCCTACGAGGCCGACACCCTACGCGGCCTGCTGGGCCTGCCCCGCCCCGCCAACCGCTACGCCGCCGCCTGAGCCGGAAGGACCGCACCGACATGAGCAAGCCGCTGAAGCAGATCCATCTGGCCGCACACTTCCCCGGCGTCAACAACACCACCGTGTGGAGCGACCCGAAGGCGGGCAGTCACATCGAGTTCAGCTCCTTCGTCCACTTCGCACAGACCGCCGAACGCGCCAAGTTCGACTTCCTCTTCCTTGCCGAGGGCCTGCGCCTGCGCGAACAGGGCGGGAAGATCTACGACTTGGACGTGGTCGGCCGCCCCGACACCTTCACCGTCCTCACCGCGCTCGCGGCCGTCACCGAGCACCTCGGCCTGACCGGCACCATCAACTCCACCTTCAACGAGCCCTATGAGGTGGCCCGCCAGTTCGCCAGTCTCGACCACCTCTCCGGCGGCCGCTCCGCCTGGAACGTCGTCACCTCCTGGGACGCCTTCACCGGCGAGAACTTCCGCCGCGGCGGCTTCCTGCCCCAGTCGGAGCGCTACTCCCGCGCCAAGGAGTTCCTGGCCACGGCGAACGAGCTCTTCGACTCCTGGCACGGCGACGAGATCCTCGCCGACCAGGCCGCGGGCGTCTTCCTGCGCGACGCGAAGGCCGGCTCCTTCGCCCACAGCGGGCGACACTTCGACATCCATGGCCAGTTCAACGTCCCGCGCTCACCGCAGGGCCGCCCGGTCGTCTTCCAGGCCGGTGACTCCGACGAGGGCCGCGAGTTCGCCGCCTCCTCCGCCGACGCCATCTTCAGCCGGTACGCCACCCTGGAGGGCGGCCAGGCCTTCTACACGGACGTCAAGAGCCGCCTCGCCAAGTACGGCCGCCGCCAAGACGAACTGCTCATCCTGCCCGCCGCGAGCTTCGTCCTCGCCGACACGGACGAAGAGGCCGGGGAACTGGCCAGGGAGGTGCGCCGACAGCAGGTCAGCGGGGCCACCGCCCTCAAGCACCTGGAGTTCGTCTGGAACCGGGACCTGTCCTCCTACGATCCCGAAGGCCCGCTGCCCGACATCGACCCGGACGTCAGCGCCGACCACATCTCAAAGGGCCGCGCCCAGGTCCGCATGTACCGTGACCCGCTGGCCACCGCCCGCGAGTGGCGTGAGCTCGCCGCCGCCCACAACTGGTCCATCCGCGACCTGGTCATCGAGACGGGCAACCGCCAGAACTTCATCGGATCACCGGCGACCGTCGCCCGGACCATCAACGAGTACGTCCAGGCGGACGCGAGTGACGGCTTCATCCTCGTCCCGCACATCACCCCCACCGGCCTCGACGACTTCGCCGACCAGGTCGTACCGCTCCTACAGGAACAGGGCGTCTTCCGCACCGACTACGAGGGCCCGACCCTCCGCCACCACCTCGGCCTCGCCCACCCGGACGAGGGGTCCGACGAGGGGGTGGCGTCGTGAAATTCCTCGCCATCACACTCATCGTGCACCGCCCGGACCCCGTCACCGGGGTGCAGAAGTCCACCCACGACCGCTTCCGCGAGGTACTCGGCAACGCGCTGCTCGCCGAGGAGCTGGGCTTCGACGGCTTCGGCGTGGGGGAGCGCCACGAGCGGCCGTTCATCTCCTCCTCCCCGACCGTCGTACTCAGCCATGTGGCCGCCCTGACGAAGCGGATCCGCCTGTTCACGGCCGTCACGACGCTCAGCCTGCTGGACCCGGTCCGGGCATACGAGGACTACGCCACCCTCGACCACCTGTCCAACGGGCGCCTCGACCTGATCATCGGCAAGGGCAACGGCGCCGCTCAGCGCGACCTGTTCCACGTCACGCCCGAGGACCAGTGGGACCGCAATGCCGAGAGTTACGAGGTCTTCCGGAAGATCTGGCGCCAGGACAAGGTCACCGCCGACACCCGCTTCCGTCCCCCGCTGACGGACGCCGAGGTGTGGCCGCGCCCGTATCAGCGGCCGGTCCGGGTCTGGCACGGCAGCGCGACCAGCAAGGAGTCGGCCGACCTGGCCGCCCGCTACGGCGACCCGCTGTTCTCGGCGAACGTCACCAACCCCATCGGGCCGTATGCCGAGTTGATCCGCCACTACCGCGAGCGCTGGGAGCACTACGGCCACGACCCGGCGCAGGTCACCGTCGGCGCGGGCACGGCGGGCGTCTACGTCGCCCGCACCTCGCAGGAGGCGATGGCGGCGTACCGGCCGGTCTTCGAGTCCAACCTGGCGTTCTTCAAGAAGGCCGGCCTGCCGGTCGTCTTCGAGAGCCTGGAGGACTTCGTCGAACGCAGCTCCGCTCTGATCGGCAGCCCGCAACAGGTCATCGACAAGGTGCACCGCTACCACGAACAGTTCGGGCACACCGTGCTCCACCTGCACGCCGACGCGAGCGGGCTGACGGAGTCCCAGCACCGTGCCTCCCTCGAGCTGTTCCAGTCCAAGGCCGCCCCCGTGCTGCGCCGCGAGATCCCGGACCCGCCGTTCGTATGGGGACCCGTGCTTCCGGCGCCCCCGCTCACCCAGGAGTCCGTCCATGTCTGATATCCCCCTCGGTGTTCTCGACCTGGTCCCGGTCCCCTCCGGATCGACGGCGGCCGATGCCCTGCGCAGCTCCATCGACCTCGCACAGCACGCCGAGCGCTTCGGATACGCCCGCTACTGGTTCGCCGAGCACCATCTCAATCCGGGCGTGGCGGGTACGTCCCCCGCGGTCGTCCTGGGGCTGACCGCATCCGCCACCTCCACCATCCGGCTCGGTTCCGGGGCCGTGCAGCTCGGGCACCGCACGGCGCTGTCCACCGTGGAGGAGTTCGGCCTGCTCGACGCGCTGCACCCGGGCCGCTTCGACCTGGGCCTGGGCCGCTCGGGCGGCCGTCCGCCGGGACAGCCGGCCGCACCGTTGCCGACGGCGACCCCGGTCGTCGACGGCCACACGCCGAACGGCCTGTTGATCCCGCCCCGTTTCTCCTTCGAGCAGCTGCTCGGGTCCCCCCGCATCGCGCTGCAGCGCAGGCTGCTTCTGCTGCCGGGCGCCGAGTCGCAGGACTACGCCGAGCAGATCGACGACATCCTCGCCCTGCTCGCCGGCACCTACCGCTCCCCGGAGGGCGTCGAGGCGCACGTCGTGCCAGGGGAGGGCGCCGACGTGGAGGTGTGGATCCTGGGCAGCAGCGGTGGTCAGAGCGCCGCTGTCGCGGGCCGCAACGGACTGCGGTTCGCGGCGAACTACCACGTCAGCCCGGCCACGGTCCTGGAGGCGGTGGAGGGCTACCGGTCCTTCTTCCAGCCTTCCGAGTTCCTGGACAAGCCGTACGTCAGCGTCTCGGCGGACGTCGTCGTCGCCGAGAACGACGCCACCGCCCGAGAACTCGCCACCGGCTACGGCCCGTGGGTCCGCAGCATCCGCACCGCCGAGGGCGCCATCGAGTTCCCGACGCCGCAGGAAGCACGTGCCCATCCATGGACCGACGAGGACCGGGCCCTCGTCCAGGACCGCCTCGACACCCAGTTCGTCGGTTCACCGGGCCGGGTGGCCGACCAGTTGGAACAACTCCAGGAGGCCACGGGCGCGGACGAGTTGCTCATCACGACGATCACCCACGACCACACGGACCGGGTCCGTTCATACGAACTGCTCGCGGAGGAATGGCGCCGACGGGGTCACTCCTTCCAGCCGAGCTGATGCCCGGGAGCATGCGCCGGCCGCGCCCAGCAGGTACCTCTCCTCGTCCCGTACGCCACGATCTGCACCGCCGCTCCGGCGGCCTCCGTGCCCCGGCAGTGGGCTGGACCCGGCGGGCCGTGTCCTGCACACGAACACGTCGGGCCGCGTCTCCGTGCTCGCGGCCTGCGGGCAGGCCACCGACCTTGGTCCGGTCTCCTTCGGCGAGGACCAGAAGGGCAGCGTGACTCGGGGTGTGCCGGCCCGTCGGCTCACCCCGGCCCGAGCGGCCGGCCGGGGCACCCGTGCGGGCGGGCGTATTCTCCTGTCGTTGGTCGTCCGGCGGGCGTGCCCGGCGAGCTGCCCTTAGGTTGGAGTTGCAGCGGTCGCGCCTGTAAAGATCGGCAGGTCAGCGTGACGTCAGCGGAGATCGATTTCGAGGAGCTGTTCGACGCCGCACCGAATCCGTACCTGGTGCTGGACGCCGACCTGGTGGTCTGCCATGCGAACCGGGCCTACCTCCAGGTCACCGGCAGGAGCCGCGAAGAGCTGGCCGGGCGGTACATCCTGGAGGCGTTTCCGGACACCCCCGGCGCGCCGGAGGCGGCGCGTGACTTCGGCGCCTCGCTCCAGCGCGTGCTGGACACCCACGCGACCGACGTGGTGGCACCGCGGCGATTCGACATTCCCGTCGACGGCAAGCCGGGCGAGGTGGAGGAGCGCTGGTGGTGCGGGATGTCCAGCCCCGTCCTGGGGACGGACGGCGCCGTGAAATGGATCATCGCGCGGGCCGACGACGTCACCGAGTTGATGCGTTCCCCCCTCATCCGGGAGCTCACCCCGCCGCTGAGCAACCAGGTGACAGGGATCGCGGCCCAGGTGTACGCCCGTTCCCAGGATCTTGAACAGCTGAACGAGCGGCTGCGCCAGGCGCACGCCCGCGAACGCGAGATCGCCGTCACCCTCCAGGAGGTCATGCTCCGCTCGCCCGACCTGGACAGGCACCGGGAGATCGCCGTGCGCTATCTGCCGGCCAGCGGATCGCTCAACGTGTGCGGCGACTGGTACGACGTGGTCGATCTGCCGCCGGACCGCTACTCCATCGCCATCGGGGACGTCGTCGGCCACGGCCTGGAGGCCGCCGCCGTGATGGGCATGCTGCGCAGCGCCCTGAGCGCCGCCATCCGGGCCGTGCCCAGCCCCGCACAGGCCCTGGAGGTGCTGGGCCTGTACGCCAGGGCGGTGGACGGCGCGCTGGCCACCACCGTGGCCAAGGTGCTCATCGACCCGCGCAGCCGGCTGATCATCTACAGCAACGCCGGCCACCCACCGCCGATACTGCTCAGCCCGGACGGCAGCTGCCAACTGCTGGATCAGGCCACCGACCCGCCGCTGGGTGCCCGGCCGGAACACGTGCCCCGCCCCCAGGCGGGTCTGTCCTACTCCCGAGGGGACACCCTCGTGCTCTACACCGACGGCCTCATCGAACGCCGCGACGAGGACATCGACACCGGCCTGGCCCGGCTGATCGACGCTCTCGCCCGGCACGGCGCCCTCTCGGTGGAAGAACTCGCCGAGGAACTGCTGATCGACATGGGCGTCCCCGGCGGTGGTCGGGACGACGACATCGCCCTGGTCGTGGTCCGCCTGTGAGGCGGTTTCAACGGAAGCCGTTTCCGTATCAAAAAGTGAAATTGAAACGGAATTCTCGACTTTTCCGTGGCGGGTAATTCGCTTAGTGTGGACACATGGAAAAGACAGCAGAGTTCTACGTGGTGAAACGTGGCGACACGCTCAGTGAGATCGCGGTTATGTACCGCGTAACGCTGGACCAGATTCTGGAGTGGAACCCCCAGATCACGAATCCGGATCTCATTCACCCCGGACAGCGGATCCGTGTGGCTCCCCCGGAAATGCAGGGTGAGTAGTGCGCCGGCCCGCCGTATACGAGTGACCGGAACCGCTCCGGGCCGGCCACCGCGGACCGCTTGGCGCGCACGGGCGAAAACCCGGATCGCCTATCTCGAAGCACAGCTGGAACGCGAGCGTGTCACGCCCTGCTCCGAAGACCGCAAGGCGCTCGTCGAGGGAATGCGGGGTCATTTGAAAAAGGCCGGCTCGGCTGCCGACGAGGATTTCGGATGGCGGCGTGCCTGGTCCGGGTCGGCCGCGCGTGAGGGCGTCTGGTCGAACATTCGCAGCGCGGAGGTGATGCTCCTGCAACTGGTCTCCGACGAGGAAGCCGCCGGCCGTGCCAGCGAGGTCATGGCGCTGGTCAAGGATCATCTGGAAACGGACGACCCGCGACGTGTCCGTCTGGCCCGGCGGCTCCGTTCCATCATCTCCGGCGAGATCTCACCGAGCGACCGTGACCTCATGGTCCGGGCGCTCGACGCCGCGTACAACGCGCTGGACGACGAACTGGCCCGGGTGCGCAGCCTGCGCAACATCCTGTGGACCGCGACGTTCCTCGTCCTGTTCGGTGTCGCGGGCCTCGCCGTCTACGGCTGGTTCTTCCCTCAGTCGCTGAGCATGTGCTTCACGCCCAAGGTCGACCCCGGGAACGCGGGCGGGATCGATGTCGTGTGCCCTACCGCGGAGCATCCCAATGTGCCGGCGGGAATCCCCGCCAGCGACCTGGCCGAGCCGAGGGACATCCTCACCGTCGAGATCGCCGGGCTCGCCGGCGCGGCACTCACCGTCATCGCCTCCCTGCGCCGCATCCGGGGCACCGACTCGCCCTACATGCTGCCCCTGGCGTCGGCGGTGCTGAAGTTCCCCACCGGAGCCCTGTCCGCCTTCCTCGGACTGCTCCTGATCCGGGGCGCTTTCGTCCCCGGGCTCAGTGATCTCGACAGCAGGGCGCAGGTCCTCGGCTGGGCCGCGGCCTTCGGCGCCGCCCAGCACCTGGTGACCCGGCTGGTCGACGACCGCGCCCAGATGACGCTGGCGGAGGTGGGCAGGACGACCGACGCCGTGGTCGACGCCGAGAGAGCCGCCGTCAAGGAGAGCGACGTGCCGGGAGAGACCAGGGCGCCCGGACCGCAGGCCGCCTTCCAGGACGGCGCGGGACCGCATGAGGGGGCACAGGAGGGGACGCGCGAGAAAGAGCCCGCGGACGACGGAGCGGACGGGACTCGCGCACGAGCCGGGCCCTGACCCGGCCGCCCGCTCATCGCCGCAGAGGTGTGTGAGCCGTCTCCGGCAGCCGCAGGTACACCAGCGACGACAGCAGGCAGAGCACCGCGACGTACCAGGGGAACAGCCCGGCGTGGCCCACCTCCTTGAACAGCGTTCCCACGTACGGAGCCGTGCCGCCGAAGAGGGCGACCGTCAGCGAGTACGGGAAGCCGATGCCGGCCGCGCGGACCCGGGGCGGGAAGATCTCCGCGTTCACGGCCGCGCTGATCGAGGTGAACCCGGTCAGCAGCACCATGCCGGCGCACTGCACGAGCAGCAGCACGGCGAACGAGTCCCGCAGGGCGTGCAGCAGGGGCACCGTGAGCAGGGCGAAGCCCAGGCCGAAGAAGAGGAGCAGCGGCCGGCGGCCGAAGCGGTCCGACAGGAGGCCGCCGAGCGGTTGCAGCAGGGCGAAGAAGGCCAGTGAGATCGTGCCCGCGAGCAGCGCGTCCGACTTGTCCAGCCCCGCGTTGAGTTCGGCGTACGTGGGCAGGTACGACGTCCATGTGTAGTAGGCGATGGTGCCGCCCGCCGTGATGCCGCCGATGAGGAGCGACTCGCGCGGGTGCCGGCGCAGCGCCTCGAACAGGCCGGGGCGCGGGGCCTGCTGCTGCTCGGCGCTGCGGGTCTCCTGCGCGCCCTGCCGGATCCAGAAGCCGACCAGGCTCAGCACGGCCCCCAGCATGAACGGCACCCGCCAGCCCCAGCCGTTCATCTGCCCGTCGTTCAGCGTGTCCACGAGCAGCGTGGCGATGCCGGAGGCGACGAGCTGTCCCACGGTCGTCGACACGTACTGGAAGCTGGAGAACAGCCCGCGCCGGCCGGGGGCCGCCGACTCGACCAGGAAGGTCGTCGAGGCCGCGAACTCGCCGCCCACGGACAGGCCTTGCAGCAACCGCGCCAGGACGAGGATCACCGGCGCCAGTACGCCCACCGCCGCGTACGTCGGGGTCAGCCCGACCAGCAGGCTGCTGCCGCCCATCAGCAGGATGGTGACCGTCAGCGCGGCCCGCCGTCCGTGCCGGTCCGCGACCGCGCCCATCAGCAGCCCGCCGACCGGCCGCATGAAGAAGCCCACCGCGAACACCGCGAACGTGGACAGCAGCGGCACCAGCGAGTTGTCCGCGCTCTTCGGGAAGACCTGGGCGGCGATGTAGGTGGCCAGAAACGTGTAGGCGTACCAGTCGTACCACTCCACGGCGTTGCCCACGGAGGCGGCGAGGAGCTGGCGAACGGGCCGTTTCGTCGGCGGGGAGGCCGTCTGCGTCTCTGTCACGTCCATGACCCTCCCCTGACAACGCCCCGGCACACCTCACGTACCGGCGACTTTCACACGAGTGTCACCGGCCCCTTCCTTGTCGTTTGGTGTCCCTGAAACACTCCTTCCGCGCAGATTCCGTCACGTTCCGGCCATCCCGTACCTCAGGATGAGAGGTCTGTCCTTCATGTCCGAAGTCAACCGGCGCCGCTTTCTCCAACTCGCGGGTGCCACCACGGCCTTCAGCGCGCTGTCCGCCAGCATCCAGCGTGCCGCCGCGCTCCCGGCCAACCACCGCACCGGTTCGATCGAGGACGTCGAGCACATCGTCGTCCTGATGCAGGAGAACCGTTCCTTCGATCACTACTTCGGCACCCTGAGAGGCGTGCGCGGCTTCGGCGACCCGCGTCCGGTCACGCTCGACAACGGCAAGCCGGTCTGGCACCAGGAGAAGGACGGCAAGGAGATCCTGCCGTTCCACCCGGACGCCGACGACCTCGGCATGCAGTTCCTGGAGGGCCTGCCGCACTCCTGGCCCGACGGCCACCAGGCCTACGACGGCGGCAAGTACGACCGGTGGGTACCCGCCAAGGGCACCACGACCATGGCCTACTTGACCCGCGAGGACATCCCCTTCCACTACGCCCTCGCCGACTCCTTCGCCGTCTGCGACGCCTACCACTGCTCGTTCATCGGCTCCACCGACCCGAACCGCTACTACATGTGGTCCGGTTACACGGGCAACGACGGCACCGGTGGCGGCCCGGTCCTCGGCAACGACGAGCTCGGCTACGGCTGGACGACCTACCCGGAGCGCCTGGAGCAGGCCGGCATCTCCTGGAAGATCTACCAGGACATCGGCGACGGCCTCGACGCGAAGGGCTCCTGGGGCTGGATCGAGGACGCCTACCGCGGCAACTACGGCGACAACTCGCTGCTGTACTTCAACAAGTACCGCGACGCGAAGCCCGGCGACCCCTGGTACGACAAGGCCCGCACCGGCACGAACGCCAAGGCCGGCGACGGCTACTTCGATGTGCTGAAGGCCGACGTCAAGGCCGGCAGGCTGCCGCAGATCTCCTGGATCGCCGCCCCCGAGGCCTTCTCCGAGCACTCCAACTGGCCGTCGAACTACGGCGCCTGGTACATCGCCCAGGTCCTGGACGCCCTCACCGCCGACCCGGAGGTCTGGTCGAAGACGGCCCTGTTCATCACCTACGACGAGAACGACGGCTTCTTCGACCACGTCGTACCGCCCCTGCCGCCGAAGGACGCCTCCCGCGGCAAGTCCACCGTCGACGTCTCCCTCGACCTCTTCCCGGGCGACGGCAAGAACACGGCCGGCCCCTACGGCCTCGGCCCGCGGGTGCCGATGCTGGTGGTCTCGCCGTGGAGCAAGGGCGGATACGTCTGCTCGGAGACGTTCGACCACACCTCGATCCTGCGGTTCATGGAGCGCCGCTTCGGCGTGCGCGAGACCAACATCTCGCCCTGGCGCCGGGCGATCTGCGGTGACCTGACCTCCGCCTTCGACTTCTCCCGCAAGGACACGAGGCCCGCCCCGCTGCCCGGCACCGACGCGTACGAGCCGCAGGACCGCGAACGCCACCCCGACTACAAGCCCACCCCGCCCGCCGACCCGCGCATGCCCCGGCAGGAACGCGGTCTGCGCCGCGCCCGGCCGCTGAAGTACGCCCCGCATGTGGACGCCTCGGTCGACGCGGCCGCCGGGAAGCTCACCCTCACCTTCGCCTCCGGGCCGAAGGCCGGCGCCGCGTTCCACATCACCTCGGGCAACCGCACCGACGGCCCCTGGGTGTACACCACCGAGGCCGGCAAGACACTCTCCGACACCTGGGACTCGGCCTGGCCGGCGGGCTCCTACGACCTGACCGTGCACGGACCGAACGGCTTCGTGCGGGTCTTCAAGGGGTCGAACACCACGGCCGGCTGCGAGGTCACCGCACGCCACACCGGCGACGACATCGAGCTGACCTTCACCAACAAGGGCTCCGGCACGGCACGTCTCAAGCTCTCCGACGGCTACGGCGGCCGGCCCTCGACCGTCACCCTCCGCCCGGGCGCGAAGGCGTGCCGGACCGTGGACCTCGCCGCCGGCCGCCGCTGGTACGACCTGACCGTCACCGCCGAGGGCGACAAGACGTTCCTGCGGCGGTTCGCGGGACACGTCGAGAACGGGCAGCCGGGCGTGAGTGACCCGGCGATCATCACCGAGTAGCCGCGGTGAGGTGCCCCGGATCGTGCGGCCGGGGAACCAGCACCGGTTCGGCCGTGGCGGAGCCGGGTTCCAGAGCCAGGACGGCGGCCACCGGATGGTCGTCGTCCGCCGGGACGGCTGCGGGCGTCGTCCGGCTGAGCAGCACCACGCCCCAGGACGCCAGGCCGGCCCCGGCGAGTGCGAGCAACACGCCCGCCGGGCCGCCCTGGAGGCGTTCTCCCAGCAGCGCCAGGCCGATCACCGCGGCGGCCAGCGGATTGGCCAGGGTCACCATCGCGAGCGGGCCGCCGAGACCGCCCCGGTAGGCCGTCTGCGACAGCAGCAGCCCGCCGGCCGCGAACGCCGCCACGAGCAGCGCCACCCCGACCACCTGCACGCTCAGCAGCGGACCGGACCGGTCCGTCGCGGCCACCGTCACGGTCTGCGTGAGGGCCGAGGCGACCCCGGAGGCCACGCCGGACGCGCTCGCGTGCCGCAGCCCGGGACGGGCGCCCGGCCGGGACAGCACCCCGATGAGGGCCGCGGTGGTGCCCGCGACCGTCAGCGCCTCGGGCACGCTCAGCACGTCGTCGGGCGCCGGCCCGGACGCCGTGACCAGGATCGCGGCCAGGCCGAGCAGCGTCAGCGCGGTGCCGCGCCACTCGACGGCGCTCACCCGCCGCCCCGCGAGCCGCGCCCCCATCGGCACCGCCGCGACCAGGGTGAGCGCGCCGAGCGGCTGGACCACGGTCAGCGGACCGTACTTCAGCGCCACGACGTGGAGCAGCGCGGCACCCGCGTTCAGCCCGACCGACCACCACCAGGCGCCATGGGCGAGCAGCCGGAGCGTGCCCGAGCCGGGCGAGCGGGAGGCGAGCCGCTCCTGGGCCACCGCCGCGGCCGCGTAGGCGACGGCGGAGACGAGGGACAGGACCACGGCGACGAGGACGGCGCTCATCGGCCCGCACCCGCCAGCACCTGCTCCTCGGCCCGAGCCTGAGGCCGGGCCGGTACGAGCCGTCCCTGCGCCCGGCCCGCCGTCGTCACCGTGCGGTGCGGCAGATGGATTGCCGCCAGGGCCAGACCCAGCAACGCCGTCGCCACGATCGCGTCGAGCCAGTAGTGGTTCGCGGTGCCGACGATCACCAGCAGCGTCAGCAGGGGATGCAGCAGCCACAGCCCGCGCCGGCGCGAGCGGGTCGCCGCGATCAGGCCGACCGCCACCATCAGCGCCCAGCCGAAGTGCAGCGACGGCATCGCCGCGAACTGGTTCGACAGGGAGTCCGTCGCGGGAGTGCCGTACACCGACGGGCCGTACACCCGCGCCGTGTCCACCAGGCCGGTCCCTGCCAGCATGCGCGGCGGGGCGAGCGGGAACAGCAGGTGCAGCGCCAGGGCGGCGGCGGTGACGGCGGCCAGCACCCGGCGGGCCCACACGTAGTGGGCCGGGCGGCGCAGGTAGAGCCAGATCAGGAAGGCGGCGGTGGCCGGGAAGTGGACGGCCGCGTAGTAGGTGTTCGCGATGTGCACCAGGCCGTCGCCGTGCAGCAGCAGGGACTGCACCGCCCCCTCGCCGGGCAGGTGAACCGCTCGTTCGAGGTCCCACACGCGGTGCGCGTTGTGGAAGGCCTCGCCGGTGTGGCCCGTGGCCAGCTGCCGGCCGAGCTTGTAGACGAGGAAGAGCCCTGCGACGAGCAGGAGCTCCCGGACGAGCGGCGGTCGCGCTAGCGCGTCGGACCCCGCCGGCGCAGGCTCGGTGCGGGCATTCATTCCCCCGGCCCCTTCGGTGACGGTGGTGCTGTTATCGGTACGAGTGCGTACCGATACGCCAGTGTACCGATACGGCCGCGTACCGGTACACTGGCGTATCGATAGACGAACGACACAGCGCCGGCCGGGAATTTTCCGGCCGCCCGACGAAAGCCAGGGAGCACCGCCCATGACGTCGCAGGCTGCGGACCGGCCCGAGCCGGTCGGTGTCACGCGCCGCTCCAAGATCACGCCCGAGCGTGAGCAGGAGTTCTACGACGCCGTGCTGGGGCAGCTCCGCGAGTGCGGATACGACTCCGTCACCATGGAGGGGATCGCGGCCAGCACCCGGTGCAGCAAGTCCACGCTCTACCGGCAGTGGAAGACCAAACCCCAGTTCGTGGCGGCGGCGCTGCGCTCCCACCGGCGGACGCGCTGCATCGACACCGGCTCGCTCGCGGACGATCTGCGCGAGGCCGCCCGGGCGGCGGGCGAGCTGTCGGGCCGGGACACCAAGCTCCTCCAGGCGCTCGCCCATGCCGCGCCCCAGGACCCCGAGCTGAAGCGCGCGCTGCGCGAGGCGCTGGTGGAACCGGAGATCGCCGCGCTCAAGGAGATCATCCGGCGCGGGGTCGAACGGGGAGAGGTGCCCGCGGATCATCCGGCGCTGGAGTACATCCCGGCGCAGATGTTCGGCGTCCTGCGCATCCGGCCCGTGCTGGAGGGCGAGGACGCGGACCCGGACTATCTGGTCCGGTTCGTGGAGGCGGCGGTACTGCCGGCACTGGGCCTCACCTGAGACCCGGGCCGCCGTCCACGGGGTGACCGGACGGCGACCCGACCGCGCCGACCCGTGGGGACGGGGGCGGCGCGCACCCCCCGGCCGGGCGGGGTGCCCCTGTGAGCGGCGGGGGCGCCCCACCCGGCCGACGGTGTCCGGGCCCCCTTGTGGCCCGGCCGGGTCGGGGCCGGTCAGACGTTCTGGCCGTTGCCGCCGCCCGTCGCGACCTCGATGCCCTTGGTGATCTCGTCCAGGACGGACTCCTTCTGGTCGGCGTCGACGCCGAAGCGCACGACGACCATCTGCTTGGCGTTCGCGGGGGAGGGGAACGCGAGCGACTCCACGATGCCGTCGGCGCCCTTGCTCGTGACGGCCTTCCAGCGGACCAGGTAGCCCTTCTGCCCGGCCACGGTCACGGCCTTGGAGTCCAGCACGTCGTGGGAGGTGATCCCGCCGTAGGACTTGCCGCCGTAGGACTCCTCGGCGTTCGCCGCGATGTCCGCCTTGGCGATCTCCTCGGCGGTGCTGCCCTTGGTGCCGAGGGCCAGGGCCGGGGCCGAGTAGGCTCCGCCCTTCATGCAGGTCGAGGAGGTGTCGCCCGGGCACTTGTAGGAGTCGTCGGACGTCACCTGCGCGCCGGCCCTGACCTCCTGGCCGTACCAGCCCTTGGGGATCGGCAGGCTGATCCCGCTGACCGCGTCGGTCACCGACCCGCTCCTGATCTTCGGCGGCTCGGACTGCTCGGGCGAGGGGCTCGGCCCGCCGGAGCCGCCGTCCCCGCCGGAGCCGCCGTCCCCGCCGGAGCCTCCGGATCCACCGTCGCCTCCGGACCCCCCGGATCCGCCCGGTCCGCCGAACGGCCCGCCCTGGCCCCCGGGTCCGCCCGGACCGCCCGGTCCCTGCGAGGTGGCGGAACCGCCGCCCGAGCCGCCGTTGTCGGTCAGCGCGTACACGCCGACACCGATGCTGGCGAGGACGACGACGGCTGCCGCCACGGCTATCCCGATCCGCAGCCCTCGCCCTCGGCCGGCGGCCGGAGGCGCGGCGGGGTAGGCGGGATACCCGGGGGCTGCCGGATACCCGGCGCCGGGCGGATACCCAGGGCCGCCCGGATACGCCGCGACGGCCGGTTGTCCGGCACCACCCGGATATCCGGAGGGCCCTGGGGCTCCGGCACCGGCCGGATTCCCGGTGGGTCCCGCTGCTCCGGCACTCGCCGGGTGCCCGGATGCTCCCGGGGTTCCGGCACCGGCCGGCTCTCCGGCGTCGGGCAGATTCCCGGTATGTCCCGGTAGTTCGGCACTCGCCGGTTGCCCGGGTGCTCCGGGGGTTCCGGCGCCGGCCGGCTCTCCGGCACCGGCCGGATTCCCGGTATGTCCCGGTGGTTCGGCACTCGCCGGGTGCCCGGGTGCTCCCGGGGTTCCGGCACCGGCCGGCTCTCCGGCACCGGCCGGCCTCCCGGCGGCTCCTGGTGCCCCGGCATCGGCGGGCTGCTGCGCTTGCGGCTGTCCAACGCCGGTCGGCTGTCCGGCGCCAGGCGGATTCCCGGCACCGCCCGGATGCCCGGCGGCACCCTGCTGCTCCGCGGGCGACATATCAGCTGAAGAGGCCGGATCTCCCGACGGAGCCTCACCAGGGGCCGGATCCTGGGCAGGGGGAGCCCAGGTCGCGGTCGGCTGCGCCGGGCGGATGCGGTCCGTCCAGGTCTTGCCGTCCCACCAGCGCACGGTGGCGGGCCCGTCACTTTTCTGTCCGGGGTCGGGGTACCACCCGGGAGGAGTCTCCTGCGTCATGCCCCCACCGTATGAGGCGTCGGTGAAAGCGGGATGAGAGGAGCCGAACGGATCGCGTCAGTCCAGCAGCAGACGCGTCGGCCGACGGCCGGCCGGCGGGGGCGGCCGCAGCCCGTCCCGGCCCGGGGTCACCGAACCGAGCACGCTCGGATGCCGCGCACCCGTGCTCGCGGGCTCGGTTCCGGGCAGGTCGTGCAGGGTCAGGAACCCCAGGACCGCGAAGGCGTAGGCCTCCTTCGCCCCGGACGGCAGCCCCAGTTCGTCCGAAATGCGCACCGCCACCCCCGGCAGCAGCTCCCCGAGCATCCCCATCAGCACCGGGTTGCGGGTCCCGCCGCCCGAGGCGACGACCTCCGTCGCGCCCACCGACCGCACGGCGTCCGCCACCGTCCTGGCCGTGAGCATCGTCAGGGTGGCGACGACGTCCTCGGCCGGCAGCGTTCCGAACCCGGCCAGCGCGTCCCGCAGACGACCGAGGTGGAACAGCTCCTTGCCCGTCGTCTTGGGCGCGGGCAGCGCGTAGTACGGCTCCTCCAGCAGCCGGTCCAGCAGCGGCCCGTGCACCCGCCCGTGCCCGGCCAGGGCCCCGTCCGTGTCGTAGGCCAGGGCGCCGCCGCTGAACCCCCGGGCCGCCGCGTCGATCAGCGCGCAGCCCGGCCCGGTGTCGAACGCGGTCCCGTCGGGCGCGGTGAGGTTGGCGATGCCGCCGATGTTCAGCGCGACGGGCCTGCCCGGCCGGCCCCGCAGCCATAGCAGGTCGAACAGGCTGACCAGCGGGGCGCCCTGTCCGCCGGCGGCGATGTCCCGCGGCCGGAAGTCGGCGACCACCGGCAGCCCGGTCGCCTCGGCGATCCACGCCGGCTGCCCGAGCTGGAGCGTGCCGTGCACCTCCTTCCCGGTGCCCCAGTGGTAGACGGTCTGCCCGTGCGAGGCCACCAACTCGGCCCGCCCCTCGCACAGCTCCCGGTCGGCCCGGACCGCGGCGGCCGCGAAGGCCTGCCCGACGAGGGTGTCCAGCCGGCACACCTCGCCCAGCGTGGTGGTGCCCGGCGGCAGGGCGGCGGTCAGGGTCTCGCGCAGTTCACCGTCGTACGGCTCGCTCACCGTGCCGAGCGGCTTCAGCACCAGGCTGTCGCCGACGAGGTCCAGGTCGGCAGCCGCCGCGTCGATGGCGTCGTACGACGTCCCGGACATGAGTCCGATCACCCGCATCCGCTCAACCAGCCCTCTCTTCCGCCACCTTGGCCATCCCCGTCCGCCGCCCGGACAGCGTGACCAGCGCCGGCACGCTCACCGCGCACGCCGCCGCCGCGTAGTACGCCGGGATGTCGACGCTCCCCGTCCGTTCGATCGTCTCCGTGATGATGAGCCCGGCGCACCCCGAGAACACCGCATTGGACAGCGCGTAGGCGAGTCCCAGGCCCGTGCAGCGCACCCGCGTCGGGAACATCTCCGACAACATCGCCGGACCCGGCCCCGCCATCAGGCCCAGCACCGCACCGGCGCCGAACACCGCCACACCCTTCACGGTGTTCGAAACGCCGGGCTCCTGAAGAAGGTTGAGCAGTGGCACCGCGAGGACCACCACCAGCACGGCCCCCGTCAGCATCACCGCCCGCCGCCCGAGCAGGTCGCTGAGCAGCCCCGCCGGCACGATCGTCACCGCGAAGCCCAGGTTGGCCAGCACGGTGGCGACCAGCGCCTGCTGGAAGGTCGCGCCCAGCGAACTCTGGAGATACGACGGCAGCACGACGAGGAACGTGTAACCGGCCGCGGCCCAGCCCATGATCCGTCCCGCGCCCAGCACGACCGCCCTGACGACCTCGCGCGCGGGAGGGGTCTCCTCGGACCGCTCCGCCACGAACGCCGGCGTCTCGTCCAGCCGCAGCCGCAGCCACAACGCCCCCAGCCCGAGCGGCAGCGTCAGCAGGAACGGCAGCCGCCACCCCCACGATCCCAGCTGCTCCGCCGTCAGCACCGTGGCGAGCACCGCCGCCGCGCCCGCGCCGGCCAGCAGCCCGAGCGCCACCGTGAACGACTGCCACGACCCGTACAGCCCCCGCCGGCCGGGCGGCGCGAACTCCGTCATCACCGACACGGCCCCGCCGAACTCCCCACCGGCCGACAGCCCTTGGAGCACCCGCAGGAAGGTGAGCAGCCAGGGCGCCAGGGCACCCGCCTGCGCGTACGTCGGCAGCGCGCCGATCAGCGTCGTCGCCACCGTCATCAGCGTGATCACCAGGACCAGCACCGGACGACGGCCGATCCGGTCACCCAGTCGGCCGAAAAGCGCCGCGCCGACGGGCCGGAAGAAGAACGCCAGCGCGAACGAGGCGTACGTCTTCACCAGCCCCTCGATCTCACTGCCGCCCTCCGGCGTGAAGAACCGCGCCGCGATGATCGTCGCGAAGTAGCCGTAGACGCCGAACTCGTACCACTCGATGAGATTGCCCACCGACCCGGCGACCAGCGCCCGCCGGCCCCGCCGTGTCTCCCCGGTGTGGTGAATGAACGTCACCTCCCCTGCAATTGCACGCCGTTGACGCGAAGACGGCTGGTGACGGCCCGGATGCGTCGTCCGACCGCACCCGGTGTCACCCATCACGGCAACAGGTGCCCCGAGCATCCTCCACTCAGGCAATCGGACGGCTACGCTCGACGTCTGTACGTCATTCGGGCGACTTGGGGAGGTAGCGGGATGACGGAGGTACGGCCCACGGCCGCAGCCTCGGCTTCCCTGTGGGAGCGCGACGAGGAAGTCGCCGCCGTCGCGCGGGCGGTCGACAGCCTGTGCGCGGACCGCTCCTCGTCCGGCGGGCTGCTGGTCTTCCGCGGCGAGGCCGGACTCGGCAAGACCGCGCTGCTGGCCGAAACCCGCCGCATCGCCGAGGCACGCGGCTGCCAGGTCTGGTCGGCCCGCGGTGGCGAGACCCTCAGGTCGGTCCCCTTCAACGTCGTACGGCAGTTACTGCAACCCGCGCTGATGTCGATGCTGCAGGAGGAGGCCCGCGAGTACCTCGGCGACTGGTACGACATCGCCGGGCCCGCCCTCGGCATTGCGGACCCGGGCGACCGGCAGGCTGACCCGCAGGGCGTGTGCGACGGCCTCGTCGCCGCCGTGCGCCGGCTCTCCCGCCGGGACTGGCCGCTGGTGCTGCTCATCGACGACGCCCACTGGGCCGACCAGGAGACCCTGCACTGGCTCGCCGCGCTGGCCGAACGCCGCGACGAGATGTCCGTCCTGGTCGTGGTCACCCGCCGCCCGGGCGAGGTCTCCGGCACGAGCGCCCGGCACCTCGACACCGTCGCCGCCGCCGCGGACGGCCCCGTCACGACCCTGAGTGCCCTCACCCCGGACGCCACGGCCGGACTCACCCGCGCCGCCCTGGGCGAGCACGCCGACGCCGCGTTCTGCCGCGAGGTCTGGGCCGTCACCGCCGGCAACCCCTACGACACCGTCGAACTCCTCGCCAAGGTGCGGGACAGCGAACTCGAACCGGTCGAGGCCCGGGCCGGGGAACTGCGCGAGCTGAACCGCTCGGCCCGCGGCGGCGGCATCGTCGCCCGCCTGGAGGAACTCGGCATCGACGCCACCAGGTTCGCCTGGGCCGCAGCCATCCTCGGCACCGGCATCTCCGTCGACCTGGTCGCCAAGCTCGCCACCCTGAAACCCGACGAGGCCCGCCGCTGCGCCGGACTGCTGCGCACCGCCCGCATCCTCACCGCCCCCGACCCCGCGACCGGCCGCACCGCCGAAGGCGACCTGGAGTTCGTCCACCCCCTGATCGCCACCGCCGTCTACAACTCGATCCCGGACGCCCTGCGCACCGCCATGCACGGCATCGCCGCCCGCATCGTCACCGACGAGGGACACGGCGCCGCTGCCGCCGCCCGCCACCTCATCGAAGTCCACCCGGACGACGACGAGGAACTCGTCGAGCAGCTGCGCGAGGCCGCCCGCGAACACCTCGCGGTCGGCGCCCCCGACGCCGCCCGGCGCTGCCTGGAACGCGCGCTGGAGGAACCGCCCCGGCCCGACATCCACGCACAGGTCCTGTACGAACTGGGCTGCGCCACACTTCTGACCGTGCCCGCCAGGACGATAGGCCACCTGCGGACCGCGCTCGGCATGCCCGGCCTCGTCGGCGACGACCGGGTGGACGCCGTCATCCGCCTGTCCCAGGCACTGGTCCACAACGACCAGCTGCAGGAGGCCGTCCGCATGGTCGGGTCGGAGGCGGCCCGGCTGGAACCCGGACCGGCCCGGAT
Organism: Streptomyces africanus; assembly: GCF_030816955.1. NCBI lineage: Bacteria > Bacillati > Actinomycetota > Actinomycetes > Kitasatosporales > Streptomycetaceae > Streptomyces > Streptomyces africanus. The sequence continues at coordinate 7,611,127 of NZ_JAUSYP010000001.1, forward strand.
GCGCCTGGAGGCCGTGCGCATCATGTGGGAGGGGATCCACGCCGGTGAGGTGTCATCGCCGGGCCGCTCCGAGCGCCTGGCCGAGCTCGCGCGGACCTGCACCGGCCGGAACAACTCCGAACGCGCCCTGCTCATCCTGCGCGGATTCGACGCCCTGATGCACGGGGAGAACGCCGAGGAGGTCGTCGAGCTGTGCGACCGCGCCCTCGTCAACGGCCGCCTGGCCCCCGGACTCGGCTGGACCGACACCGAGTGGGGCATCGAACTGCTGCTGATGCTGGCCAACGCGTACGCCTTCACCGACCGCGTCGACCGCGCCGAAAGCCTCTTCAACGAGGCCGTGCGCAACTACGAGATCGCCGGCTGGACCGGCGGACACCTCGCCCTGGCGCACGCCTATGTCGGCGTCGCGCACCGCAGGCGCGGCCGTCTCGAGGACGCGGAACAGTCCCTGCGCGAGGCGCTGCCCCTCGCCGAGCGGGTCGGTCGCGGACTGCCCCTGTACTGGACCGTGACCTGCAATCTCGTCGACACGCTGCTCGCCCGCGGTCATGTCGACGAGGCCTGGGACATCGCCGAACGGTACGGCTTCGCCCCGCCCTACCCGTCGACCATAGTGCTGCCGGATCCGCCGGCGGTGCGCGGCCGGCTGCTGCTCGCCGTCGGCCGCCTCAAGGACGGCATCAACGAACTGGAGGCAGCCGAGAAGGCGGCGGCAGCGCGCGGGCACCACAACCCCGTGCTCGTCCCCTGGGCGGCCGACCTCGCCCGGGCCCTGGCCACCGAGGACCCGGCCCGTGCCGCCCGGCTCGCCGTCGACGTCCGCCGCCAGGCCGAGCGCTTCGGCACGGACACCGCCATAGGCGAGGCCCTGCGCTGCGCCGCCGCCCTGGAGACGGGCCAGCGCGCGGTCCGCCTCGCCGCCCAGGCCGTCACCTTCCTGGAGTCCTCGCCCTGCCAGTACGAGCACGCGGCGGCCCGCATCGAGTACGGCATCGCCGCCCGCTCGGCGACCGACCTCGACCGCGGCCTGGACCTGGCGGTCTCCTGCGGCGCGGACGGACTGGCGGCACGGGCACGCGCGGCGCTGAAGGCGGGCGCCGGGCCCGGGTAGCTCAGAGGCCGAGCAACTGGTCGGTCACCGCGGCGAGTCGCTCGCGCACCCCGGGGTCGTACGCCGCCTCATGGGCCCGCGCCGGTCTCGTCCCGTCGTAGTACCGGCCGCTGCCCAGGTCGCGCGTGGCCAGGGCCAGCACCCCGGCCGCCCCGTCGGCGACCGTGTTCCACGGCGTGACCTCCGCCTCGCGGACCATCGCCGTGTCCATGTAGGTCGCCGGGTGCAGCACGTTCACCGAGACGCCGGTGCCGTCCAGTTCCCCGGCGAGCGCGAACGTGTGGGCGGCGAGCGCGAACTTGCTGCGGCAGTACGCCGACACGCCGTCGTAGCCGCGGGTGAACTCGGGGTCCTCGGCGACGAGGGGTTCCTGACCGGCCGAACCGACGTTGACGATCCGCGCCGGCGCGTTCGCCCGCAGCACCGGCAGCAGGGCCCGGGTCAGCACGACCGGCGCCAGATAGTTCACCGCCAGCCGCAACTCGTGCCCGTCGACGCTCAGCTCACGGCCCGCACCGGGCGTCCCGGACCCCACGCCCGCGTTGTTGACCAGCACGTCGAGCTCGGGATGCGCGTCGGCGACGTGCCCGGCCAGCTCACGCACCTGCGCCAGCGAGGCCAGGTCGGCGACGAAAGCCTCGGCGTCCCCCTCGGCGCGCAGCTCCCCGGCCAGCCGCTCGGTGCGGCCCGCGTCCCGGCCGTGGACGAGGACGACATGCCCGGAACGGACGAGTTCGAAGGCGACGTACCGGCCGAGCCCCGAGGTGGCGCCGGTGATCAGGATCGTGGACATGCCCCCACCGTAGGCACGCAGGGCGGGCCGGAGCGAGCTGCCGTCGAGCCTACGACCAGCAGGATCACCCTGCCGTGCCGTCCTCCTCCGCCAGCACCCGCTGGGCCGTCGCGAACGCCGAGTTCGCCGCCGGCACCCCGCAGTACACCGCGCTCTGCAGCAGCACCGCGCCGATCTCCTCCGGTGTGAGCCCACCCCGGCGAGCCGCCCGGACGTGCATGGCGAGTTCGTCGTAGTGGCCGTGCGCGACCAGCGCGGTGAGGGTGATCATGCTGCGCTCGCGGCGCGACAGCGTCGGGTCGGTCCAGATCTCGCCCCAGGCGTAGCGCGAGATGAAGTCCTGGAAGCGCGCCGTGAAGGGGGTCTGCCGGGCCTGCGCCCGGTCGACGTGCGCGTCGCCGAGCACCTCGCGCCGCACCTCCATACCGCGGCCGGCGGGACCGCCGAGGTGCGCCCGCAGCGCGGTCAGCACCGCCTCCGGGCACTGCGCGGGCGCCAGGTGCGAGGCGCCCGGGAGCTCCACGAGCGTCGCGCCCGGCACCGCGTCCGCGATCTCCCGCAGATGCGCGGGCGGCGTCGCCGGGTCGTTCCGTCCGGCGACCAGCAGGGCCGGTACGGCGATCTCGGCCAGCCGGTCCCGCAGATCGAACGCGGCGAGCGCGTCACAGCAGGCCGCATACGCCTCCGGGTCGGCGCGACGGTGGTCCTCCACCAGCTCCGGCACGGTGAAACCGGACGTGAACCAGCGCGCGTCCGCACTCTCCGCCAGCCCGGCCAGCCCTTCCCGCCGCACCAGCGCGGCCCGCTCCTGCCAGGGCTTCGCCCCGTTGAAGTGCGCGGAGGAACAGATCACGGCGAGGGACGACAGCCGCTCCGGACGGTGTACGGCCAAGTGCAGCCCCACGGCCCCGCCCAGGGACACGCCCGCGTACGCGAACCGTTCGATGCCGAGCGAGTCGGCGAGCGCCAGCACCAGGTCGGCGAGGTCACCGACCGTCGCGCCCGCCTCGATGAGACCGGCCGCCGAGCTGCCGTGTCCCGGCAGGTCCCAGCGGACCACCCGGTGGGTGATCGACAGCTCGGGCGCGACCTTGTCCCACAGGGCGTTCGACGTGCCGAGGGAGGGGCCGAGCAGCAGCGGGGGTGCGGAAGGGGGTCCTTCGGCACGGTGGGCGAGAAGTGTCAACGTCGCTCCAGAGCACGGTCGGTGAGGGCTCCGGCGGAGCCGGTGTAGTGGGTGGGATCGAGGTCGACGTCCGCCAGCTCCGGCGCTTGGGCCGGCGGGCGTCCCTCGGCGGCCAGCCGGGTGAGGAGCTCCTTGGCGCGGGCGCGGCCCAGCACCGGCGCCAGCTCGGCGGACAGCCGTTCGGAGACGATCAACCCGCCGGTGAGATCCAGATGCTCGCGCATCACCTCGGGCCTGACCCGCAGTCCCTCCGCCAGCTCGGCGGCGTCCCGGGCGGCCCCGCCGGCCAGCCGCAGCAGGTCCCGCAGGGGTTCCCACTCCGCGTGCCAGGCCCCGGCCGGCCGCTCGTCCTCCGCCGCCAGCGACCCGTACAGCGTGGCCGCGAGCTGCGGTGCCCGCCGCGCGGCGGATGCGATGAGGGTGGACCGTACGGGATTGGACTTGTGCGGCATGGCCGACGAACCCCCGCCGCTGCCCTCGGCGACCTCGGCGATCTCGGTGCGCGAGAGGGTCAGCACGTCCACGGCGAGCTTGCCGAGCGCGCCCGCCGTGAAGGCGAGGCAGCCGGCCAGATCGGCGACGGGCGTCCGCAGGGTGTGCCAGGGCAGATCGGGGGCGCACAGGCCGAGTTCACGGGCGTAGGCCGCCGGCAGCGCGGCCGGATCGCTCGCGCCGTACGCCCCGAAGGCCGCCAGGGTGCCCGCCGCGCCGCCGAGCTGGACGGGGAGGCCCCCGCGTACCCGGGTGATGCGGTCCCGCGCGTCGAGGACGAGCGCGCGCCAGCCGGCCGCCTTCAGCCCGAACGTCGTCGGTACGGCGTGCTGGGTGAGCGTCCGCCCCGGCATCGCGGTGTCACGGTGCTCGGCGGCCAGCCGCCCCAGCGCCCGCTGCGTGCGGCCGAGATCGGCGAGCACCAGGTCCAGCGTGCGCACGGCGACCAGCATCGTCGCGGTGTCCATGATGTCCTGGCTGGTCGCGCCCCGGTGGACGTAGGGGCCGTACTCCTCACCGACTGCCTTCGTCAGCTCCGCGACCAGGGGGATGACGGGATTGCCGCCCGCGCGGGCCCGCTCGGCGAGGGACCGTACGTCGAAGGCGCCGGCACCGGCCGCCTCGGTCACCGCCGTCGCCGCCTCGGCGGGGGCCAGCCCCAGCGCCGCCTGGGCCCGGGTCAGCGCGGCCTCCGCGTCGAGCAGCGCCCGCAGATAGGCGTGGTCGCTCGTGGCGGACGCCGCCGCCGAGTCGGCCCACCCCGGGGCGAGCAGGCCGGTGTCACCGTGGGCAGCTGTCACTGGAACTCCAGGAAGACCGTCTCGCCTTCGCCCTGAAGGCGGATGTCGAAACGGTACGTGCCGGCCGCCTCCGCCACGGCGATCAGCGTGTCGCGGCGCCCGTCCTCCAGCCCGGACAGCAGCGGATCGGCGGCGAGCACCGCCTCGTCGTCGGGCAGGTAGATACGGGTGTACAGGTGCACGAGAAGCCCCCGCGCGAAGACGCACACGCTGATGTACGGAGCGCTCCGCCCGCGCGCGCCGGGCCGTAGCGTGCGCGCGTACCAGTGGCCGTTGGCATCGGTCTGGATACGTCCCCAGCCCGTGAACTCCACGCCGTTGCGCCCCAGGAAGCCGCCCGACGCCGGGTCACGGCGCATCGAACCGTCCGCCGTCGGCACGTTGCCGTCCGGGTCCGCGCCCCACAGCTCGATCAGGGCGTCCGGCAACGGAGTGCCGGCGCCGTCGGTGACGTACCCGTGCAGGGTGACGGTGTCCGGATGCCCGAGGGGCGCGATCTCCTCGCCGCCGCGGAACGGCAGGGCGTGGCCGTAGAACGGGCCGACGGTGTGCGACGGGGTGGGCAGCACGCTCTCCGGCCTGCTGGTGTCGATCTTCGTCATGGCAGGTCAGCGCCCTTCTTCGATCCAGGTGGCCTGCGGGCCGTCCAGCACGATGTCCCAGTGGTAGCCCATCGAGAACTCCGGCACCGACAGGCTGTGGTCGTACGTCGCGACCAGCCGCTGCCGGGCCGCGTCGTCGGTCACCGACTGGATGATCGGGTCGTAGGGGAACAGCGGGTCGCTCGGGAAGTACATCTGCGTCACGAGCCGCTGGGTGAACGCCGTGCCGAAGAGCGAGAAGTGGATGTGCGCCGGCCGCCAGGCGTTGAGGTGCTGGCGCCACGGGTAGGGGCCCGGCTGGACGGTGGTGAAGTGGTAGCGGCCCTCGCCGTCGGTGAGGGTGCGGCCCACGCCGGTGAAGTTCGGGTCCAGCGGGGCGTCGTGCTGCTCGCGCTGATGGGCGTACCGGCCCGCCGAGTTGGCCTGCCAGATCTCCACGAGCTGGCCGCGCACCGGGCGGCCGTCACGGTCCAGCAACCGCCCGGAGACGGTGATCCGCTCACCGATCGGCTCACCGTCGTGCTGCCGGGTGAGGTCGTTGTCGATCTCGGTGATGTCCCGCTCCCCGAACGCCGGGGAGGCCAGCTCCACCAGCTCCGGATCCTTGCCGACGTCGATCGTGACCGGCGGCTGCTTGGGATGCCGGAGCACCGAGGACCGGTACGGCGCGTAGTCACGCCGCGGCTGATGCTCGACGGTCCCACCGTCGGCGAGCCGCTTCTCGTACGCGGCACGCTCGGCCGCGATCTCCTGGTCGATGTCGTGCTGAGTGAGAGTCATGGGGGTCCCCTGAAAGGTCCTTGTGGATCGCACCCCGAAAGGGGAGCGGGGCTGTTGTCGATGTGCGGCTCCGCCGCGCGGGCGCGACCAGCCACATCCGGCCCGCAGCCGAACGTCTACCGTTCCAGAACGAGCGCAAGCCCCTGGCCCACCCCGATACAAAGCGTGGCGACACCAACGCCACTGCCAAGCCGGGCCAGCTGATGGGCAACAGTGCCGGCGAGCCGAGCCCCGGACGCACCCAGCGGATGCCCGATAGCAATCGCCCCACCCTGCGGATTGAGAATCGCGGGATCGAACTCGGGCCACTCGGCCACACACCCCAGCACCTGCGCCGCGAAGGCCTCGTTCAGCTCCAGCACGGACAGGTCGTCGAAGCCCCTGCCCGCCTTGGCCAACGCCCGGTTGACCGCCTCCACGGGCGCCAGCCCGAAGTAGTGCGGGTCGATCGCGGAGACTCCGGTGGCGGACACCCGGGCCAGCGGCTCACGCCCGGTCGCCCTCAACCCCTCCTCGTCGACCAGCAGCAGCGCCGCCGCACCGTCGTTCAACGGCGACGCATTGCCCGCCGTCACCGTGCCCCCCTCCGTACGGAACGACGGCTTCAGCCTGGACATCGCCGCCAGGGACGCATCCGGCCGGACACACTCGTCGGCGGCGAAGACGACCGGGTCGCCCTTGCGCTGCGGAATCGCCACGGGGGCCAGCTCGGCGTCGAACAACCCGGCCCGCTGAGCATCCGCGGCCTTCACATGGGAGGCCAGCGCGAACTCGTCCTGCTGCTCCCGGCCGATCTTGTGCTTGTCGGCGATGAGTTCGGCCGACTCGCCCAGCGGGATGGTCCACTGCGGCTCCATCCGCGGGTTGACCATCCGCCAGCCGAGGGTCGTCGAGTACAGCTCGGTGTGCCCGGCCGGGAAGGGCCTGTCGCTCTTCGGCAGGACGTACGGCGCCCGGGTCATGGACTCGACCCCGCCGGCCAGCGCGATCGAGGCGTCGCCGACGGCGATCGCACGGGCCGCCTGGATCACGGCCTCCAGGCCGGACGCGCACAGCCGGTTGACGGTCACGCCCGGCACGGAGGTGGGCAGGCCCGCGAGCAGGGCGGCCATCCGGCCGACGTTGCGGTTCTCCTCACCGGCGCCGTTGGCGTTGCCGAAGTACACGTCCTCGATGCGCGCCGGGTCCAAGTGCGGAGTGCGGGCAAGGAGTTCGCGGACGGCGTGCGCGGCCAGGTCGTCCGGGCGCACGCCGGCCAGTGCGCCGTTGTAGCGGCCGATCGGCGTGCGGACCGCGTCGACGATGTAGACGTCCTTCACTTCACGCCCTCCGGCACGGTCAGTTCGGCGTCGGTCTTGCCGGCGATCTCGGCGGCGGTCACGCCCGGCGCGGTCTCGATCAGGACGAGTCCGTCGTCGGTGACGTCCAGGACGCCGAGGTCGGTGATGATCCGGTTCACGCACCCCTTGCCGGTCAGCGGCAGGGCGCACTCGGTGAGGATCTTCGGCGAGCCGTCCTTGGCGGTGTGCGTCATGACGACGACGACCGTACGGGCGCCGTGCACCAGGTCCATCGCCCCGCCGATCCCGGTGATCAGCTTGCCGGGGATCGCCCAGTTGGCCAGGTCGCCCCGCTCGGACACCTGCATGGCACCGAGCACCGCCACGTCGATGTGCCCGCCCCGGATCATCGAGAACGACAGCGCCGAGTCGAAGAACGACGCGCCCGGCAGGACCGTCACCGTCTCCTTCCCCGCGTTGATCAGGTCCGGGTCGACCTGCTCCTCCGCGGGGTACGGACCCGTGCCCAGGATGCCGTTCTCGGATTCGAGGACGACCTCGACGCCCTCGGGGAGGTAGTTGGGGATGAGGGTGGGCAGCCCGATGCCGAGATTGACGTACTGGCCGTCCCTCAGCTCCCGTGCCGCCCGCGCGGCCATCTCCTCGCGACTCCAGGCCATCAGGACCTCACCGTCCGCTGCTCGATCTTCTTGTCCGCCGCCTGCTCAGGGGTGAGCGCGAGCACCCTCCGCACGAAGATGCCGGGCAGATGCACCGCGTCCGGGTCGATCTCGCCGGGCTCCACCAGCTCCTCCACCTCGGCGATCGTGACCCGTCCGGCCATCGCGGCCAGCGGGTTGAAGTTCCGGGCGGACTTGCCGAAGACCAGGTTGCCGTGCCGGTCGCCCTTCGCGGCCCGGACCAGGGCGAAGTCGGTGCGGATGCCCCGCTCCAGCACGTACTCCGCGCCGTCGAACTCCCGGACCTCCTTCGCCGGGGAGGCGATCGCGACCCCGCCCTGCCCGTCGTAGCGCCACGGCAGTCCGCCCTCGGCGACCTGCGTGCCCACCCCGGCCGGGGTGTAGAAGGCGGGGATCCCGGCGCCGCCGGCGCGCAGCCGCTCGGCCAGCGTGCCCTGCGGGATCAGCTCGACCTCCAGCTCACCGGCCAGGTACTGCCGGGCGAACTCCTTGTTGGCGCCGATGTAGGACCCCGTCACCCGGGCGATCCGGCCGGCCGCCAGCAGGACGGCCAGGCCCGTCTCCATCGCCCCGCAGTTGTTGGAGACCACCGACAGCCCGGCCACCCCGCGCTCGTACAGCGCCCCGATCAGCACGTTCGGCACACCGCTCAGCCCGAAACCGCCCACCGCGAGCGACGCGCCGTCCGGGACGTCGGCCACCGCCTCCAGGGCTGTGGCGACCACCTTGTCCATCCGAGAAGCCCCATCTCTTCCGAGCGACCCGACCCCATTTAGTCAGGGCACTGAGTATTTTCGCGAAGCTGCTCTCACGCTGCCACCGGGACGGAAGGGCGTCAAGACCTCGGTGTATCCACCTCCGGTCCCTTGTGCGGACGGCAGACAGTCCATGAGCGGCCGGGTATTGTTCAGTGCACCGACGAATACGAGCGAGGGGTGCACATGGCGGCGGCGGACCTCACCACCCACCCCGGGCACCTGGCCCGGCGGCTCCAGCAGGCGCACTACCTGCTGTGGAACACGATGGTCTCCGAGGAGATCACCTCGCCCCAGTACGCGGTCCTCAACACGCTCGTCGACGAGCCCGGGCTGGACCAGCGCACGGTGGGGGAGCGGGTGGGCCTGGACCGGTCGACCATCGCCGAGGTGATCAGCCGGCTCAGCCGGCGCGGACTCCTCGACAAGATCCGCGACCCCGAGGACGGCCGCCGTTCCCTGCTGCGTCTCACGGACGAGGGCGAGCGCACCCACCGCAAGCTGACCGTGCGCACCGCCCGGATGAACCAGGTGTTCCTCGCCCCGCTGTCGGCCGAGGAGCGGACGGTGTTCTTCGACCTCATCCGGCGTGTCGCGGACGCGGCCGAGGGGCTGCGCAACCCGGGGGAGTCCCTGGTGGCGCCCCGCTGACGGGCGCGGCCCGCGGGTCAGGACGCCTTGGCGTACACCACCCACACCTGGCCCTTCGCGAAGTTCACCGGTGTGCCGTCGCCGGTGGTGAACGCCGTGCCGTCCGCGCCCTCCTCGCGCTTCCAGTGCACGTCGTAGGCCCGCCCGTCGCGCAGGACCCTGGCCTTTCCGGAGCCCACCGTCTGCGTGTACGGCGTGTTGTGGCCGAGGAAGTCGCGGAAGGCGGACTCGCGCACCTTCACGTACTGCACGACGACCGTCGCGGCCGCCATCCGCTTCCCGTCGGCCGTCGTGGCGGGCGCGCCGTCCATGCCGACCAGCCAGCGGTCCCGGGAGTCCGACCAGGTGAAGGTGAAACGGGCCGCCGGGTAGCGCACCGTCTGCGAGGTCGTCGGCGTGCCGCCGGCCGGGGCGGAGCCGTAGCGGAAACCGGTGGTCAGGGCGGCCCGGCCGGGAACCTCGGGCACGATCCGCTCGGGCCGCAGATAGAGGTTGTGCGGGGCGGTCCTGCCGGGGCCGCGGAAGTAGGCGTCGGGGGTGCTGCCCGGCGTCTCCGACTCCAGCGGTGCCCTGTCGATCAGCGGCAGGAGCCTCTTCTGCGCGCCCGAGAAGGCGAGTACGGGCCGGTCGAACTGGCGCAACAGCTCCAGATCCGACTCGCGGGCGCTGCGCACCGGGCCGACCGCCTCCGGCAACCGCGTCGCGTACACCGCCATCAGCCGGCTCAGCCCGCCCTCGACCTGCTCCGCGTACACCACGTCCGCCGCGTCGACGCCGGTGTGCGGCCGGGCCGCGGCGGCGTTGTCGAGCTTGACGGCGAGCACGGGGGAGCCGGTCGCCGCAGACGACGATGATGTGCCTTGCTCCGGCTGCCGGGAGGTGCCCCGTCCGTCGTCGCCGGGAGTGCCCCCGCTGGTGCAGCCCGCCGCCAGGGCGGCCGTCACCGTGGCGGCCAGCAGCGCCGCTGTCGTCGCTGCGCGCCGTCCGCGCGCCCCTCGTTCCCTGCTCACCGTCGCCACCGGCTCCATGTCCTCGATGTGTCTAGATTGTGCACTTATATGTCTACCGATGGCCATACCTGATCAATTTTGACGGAGGGGCTCCGCTTCGCCCGCCGTTCGGCTCAAGGTTGAGCGTGGATACGCCCGGGTACCCGGGCCTCGCCGACTGACCGACCGGCCGACCGACGCGCACGCTGACGGAGGGAGCGCGAGGCGATGAGGGCTGTGACCTGGCAGGGGAAGCGGGACGTCCGGGTGGAGAACGTGCCCGATCCGGAGATCCGGGAACCGACGGACGCGGTCATCCGCGTCACCTCCACCGGACTGTGCGGTTCCGACCTGCACCTGTACGAAGTGCTCACGCCGTTCATGACCCCCGGGGACATCCTCGGCCACGAACCCATCGGCATCGTCGAGGAGGTCGGCGCCGGCGTCCCGGACCTCCAGGCCGGAGACCGGGTCGTGGTGCCGTTCCAGATCGCCTGCGGCAACTGCTGGATGTGCCTGACCGGCCTGCCCACCCAGTGCGAGACCACCCAGGTCCACGGCGAGGGCATGGGCGCCGCCCTGTTCGGCTACACCCGCCTGTACGGCTCGGTGCCGGGCGCCCAGGCCGAGTACCTGCGCGTCCCGCAGGCGCAGTACGGCCCGATCAAGGTGCCGGAAGGCCCGCCCGACGACCGGTTCGTCTACCTCTCCGACGTCCTGCCCACCGCCTGGCAGGCGGTCGCCTACGCCGACGTCCCGCAGGGCGGCAGCATCGCCGTGCTCGGCCTCGGCCCCATCGGGGACATGGCCTGCCGCGTCGCCCAGGTCAAGGGCGCGGGGCGGGTGTTCGGCGTGGACCTGGTCCCGGAGCGGCTGCGCCGGGCCCGCTCGCGCGGGGTGGAGACGTACGACCTCAGGTCCTTCGACGACGAGAAGGAACTCATCGAGGCGATCCGCGACGAGACCGACGGCCGCGGCCCCGACGCCGTGATCGACGCGGTCGGCACCGAGGCCCACGGCAGCGCGGCGGCCAAGCTCGCCCAGCAGGCCACGGCGGTCATGCCCCGCAAGCTGAGCGGCCCGTTCGCCGAACGCTTCAGCATCGACCGCCTCGCCGCCCTCTACACCGCCATCGACCTGGTCCGGCGCGGCGGCACCATCTCGCTGTCCGGCGTGTACGGCGGCATGGCGGACCCGATGCCGATGCTCACCCTGTTCGACAAGCAGATCCAGATGCGGATGGGCCAGGCCAACGTCCGCCGCTGGAGCGACGACATCATCCCGTACCTGACCGACGAGGACCCGCTCGGCGTCGAGGACTTCGCCACGCACCGGGTGCCGCTGTCGGAGGCCCCGCACGCGTACGAGATGTTCCAGCGCAAGCAGGACGGCGCGGTCAAGGTGCTGATGCAGCCCTGACGGGTCTTTGTGTGCTCTACACGCCCAGGATCTCCGCCAGGTCGTAGCGGACCGGCTCCTGGAGCTGCGCGTACGTGCAGCTCTCCGGGGTCCGGTCCGGGCGCCAGCGGCGGAAACGGGCGGTGTGCCGGAAGCGCTGCCCGTCCTCCATGTGGTCGTAGGCCACCTCGGCCACCCGCTCCGGCCGCAGCGGCACCCACGACAGGTCCTTGCGGCCCGACCAGCGGCTCGGCGCCCCCGGCAGCCGGGCCTTCTCGTGCGCGGCCTCCTCGGACCAGGCCGCCCACGGATGTCCCCGGACATCGTCCATGCGCAGCGGCTCCAGCTCCTCCACCAGCTCGGCGCGCCGCTTCATCGGGAACGCGGCGGACACGCCCACGTGCTGGAGGGTGCCCCGGTCGTCGTACAGGCCGAGCAGCAGCGAGCCCACCACGGGGCCGCTCTTGTGCAGGCGGTACCCGGCGACGACCACGTCCGCCGTCCGCTCGTGCTTGATCTTGAACATGGCGCGCTCGTCCGGCCGGTAGCGCACGGTCAGCGGCTTGGCGATGACCCCGTCCAGCCCCGCACCCTCGTACTGCTCGAACCAGCTGCGCGCCACCTCGATGTCGGTGGTCGCCGGAGCCAGGTGCACCGGCGCGGTCACCCCCGACAGCTCCCTGTCCAGCAGCTCCCGCCGCTCGGTCAGCGGGACGTCCATCAGCGACTCGTCCCCCAGCGCCAGCAGATCGAAGGCGACGAACGAGGCCGGTGTCCGCTCGGCCAGCATCCGCACCCGCGAGTCCGCCGGGTGGATCCGCTCCGTCAGCGCGTCGAAGTCCAGATGCCCCTCCCGGGCGATCACGATCTCCCCGTCCACCACCGAGCGCTCCGGCAACCGCTCCCGCACGGCCGTCACCAACTCAGGAAAGTACCGGGTCAGAGGCTTGCCCGTACGGCTGCCGAGCTCGACCTCGTCCCCGTCGCGGAAGACGATCGCCCGGAACCCGTCCCACTTCGCCTCGTACTGCATGCCCGACGGGATCGTCGCCACCGACTTGGCGAGCATCGGCAGGACAGGGGGCATCACCGGCAGATCCATGGTCCGATTCTGCGCCCATGTGCCGGAGAACGCCCGATGTGCGAGGTATGCGGGGTGCGCCTACCGTGGCTCGCATGGGTGACGCGGTGGAGCTGGAGACGGGCGGCCGGACCGTACGGCTGTCCAGCCCGGACAAGGTGTTCTTTCCGGAGCGGGGCTTCACCAAGCTGGACCTCGCCCGCTACTACCTGGCCGTCGGCCCCGGCATCCTGCGCGCCCTGCGCGACCGCCCCACCACCCTGGAGCGCTACCCCGAGGGCGTGAACGGCGAGAACTTCTTCCAGAAGCGGGCGCCGAAGAACATGCCCGACTGGATCCCGACCGCGCACATCACCTTCCCCAGCGGCCGCAGCGCCGACGAGATGTGCCCCACCGAGGTCGGTGCCGTGGTGTGGGCCGCCCAGTTCGGCACGCTCACCTTCCACCCCTGGCCGGTCCGCCGCGACGACGTCGACCGCCCGGACGAACTCCGCATCGACCTCGACCCGCAGCCCGGCACCGACTACGAGGACGCCGTCCGCGCCGCCCACGAACTGCGGGCCGTCCTCGACGAGTTCGGCGGGCTGCGCGGCTTCCCCAAGACCTCCGGCGGCCGGGGCCTGCACGTCTTCGTGCCCATCGAACCCCGCTGGACCTTCACCCAGGTCCGGCGCGCCGCCATCGCCGTCGGCCGGGAGATGGAGCGGCGGATGCCCGAGCAGGTCACCATCAAGTGGTGGAAGGAGGAGCGGGGCAAGCGCATCTTCATCGACTACAACCAGACGGCCCGCGACCGCACGATCGCCTCCGCCTACTCCGTACGCCCCCGCCCGCACGCCCCCGTCTCCGCACCCCTGCGCTGGGACGAGGTGGGGGTCGCGCACCCCCAGGACTTCGACCTCGCGACGATGCCCGCGCGCTTCGCCGAACTCGGCGACGTGCACGCGGACATGGACGACCACCGCTACTCCCTGGAGGCCCTGCTCGACCTCGCCCGCCGCGACGAACACGACCACGGGCTGGGAGACCTGCCGTACCCGCCCGAGTATCCGAAGATGCCGGGGGAACCGAGGCGGGTACAGCCGAGCAGGGCCAGGAAGGCGACCGGCGGGCCTACAACTCCTTGATCCGGATGTCGCGGTACGAGACCACATCCGTCGTGCCGTGCACCTGGAGCCCGATGTAGCCGGAGGCGAACCGCCGCCCGTCCGTGCCCGGGTCGTCCGAGCGGGGCGGGCTGAACTCCTGGCCGCCGGTGTTGTCGAACTCGTTGATCAGCACGCCGTTGCGGAACACCGAGTAGTGCTGGCCGACCACGCGGATCTCGTAGTCGTTCCAGGTGCCCTTCTGTGTCACACCGGCGCCGGCGAGGCCCACCCGGTCGAACCCGTAGACCGAGCCCGTCTTGTACATGTCGCCGTCGGGCCGGTCGAGCACCTGGACCTCGTGCCCGTACTTGATGGCGACCCACTCCGGCCGGGACTCCTCCGGGTGGTCGTGGACCCACGGGAAGCGCACGAAAACACCGGAGTTGGCGTTGCCCGTGCCCGGGGCGTCGTCACGCCACTGGAGCTTCAGCGAGAAGTCGCCGTACTTGCGCTGCGGGAACCACAGCATGCCCATGCCGGGCGTGGTGGTGCTGGAGGTGATCGTCTTGTCGGGGTTCAGCGCGAACGAACCACCGCCCACCTGCTGCCACTTGGCCAGCGACTCGGCACTGCCGTCGAAGAGCGCCCGGTAGCCCTCGGTCTGCCCCGGCTTGCCGATGCCGGACTGGCGGGCGGCCTTGCGGATGGCGGTGTACTCGCGCTGGTCGATCACGCCCTCCTTCAGCAGCGCGTCGAGGACGGACGTCACGTGCTTGAGGAACAGCGCGTGGGACGTCCACTCCTTCTCGTCCTCGATCAGCTCGCCGATCCGGCAGCGGTTGTCCGTGACCCGGTTGCGCACGCCGGAGTCGACGTCACCGACGATCACCGTCAGCCGCTCGTCGTACTCCGGGCAGTTCGGCGCCGGCACCTGCCCGGAGACGACCGTGAAGGTCACGGTACGCGCCGCCGAGGTGTTGCCGGCCTTGTCGGTCGCCCGGTACGCCACGGTGTGCGCGCCCGCCCGGTCGACCACCACCGGCGCCGTGTACGCCAGGTACGGTCCGCCGTCCAGCGAGTACTCGATCTTCTCGACGCCCGAGCCGTGCTCGTCGGTGGCCGTGACGGTCACCCGGGCGCTGTTGACGTACGCCCCGTCGGAGTTCTTCGTGCCCTCCACGGTCACGCCCGTCACCGGCGGGGTGGTGTCCTGCGGCGGCGCCGCGACGACCGTGAACTGCACGCTCTTCTCGGCCGCCACGTTGCCCGCCTTGTCCGTGGCGCGGTAGCGGACGGTGTGCGCGCCCACCTGGTGCACCATCACGGGCGCGGTGTACGGCTGCCAGGCACCGGAGCCGATCGCGTACTCGATCGTGTTCACCCCGGAGCCCGTGTCGGACGCGGAGACGGTGACCGTCGCCATGTCGATGTACGCCCCGTCCGGGTCGCGCTCGCCGGTCACCGTCGCCGAGGTCTCCGGCGCCGTCGTGTCGTCCGACTGCGGCGCCACCACCGTGAACGCGGTGCTCTTCTCGGCGGAGACGTTCCCCGCCTTGTCGAAGGCGCGGTAGCGGACCTTGTGGGCGCCCACCTGATCGATGACGACCGGCGCCGTGTACGGCTGCCAGGCGCCCGTGTCACCGATCGCGTACTCGATCCTCTCGACGCCGGAGCCGCCCTCGTCGGTGGCGCGGATGGCCACGCTCGCCGAACCGACGTACTCGCCCTGCGCGTTCTGCGTCCCGCTCACCTGCGCCGACGCCTCGGGTGCGGTGGTGTCCTCGCCGGTGCCCTCGGTCACCACCAGGATGCCCTGCATCTGGCCGTGGCCGGGGATCGTGCAATGGTAGAAGTACCGGCCGGGCGTGAGGGTGACCTGGGCGGTGTGCTTGCCGCCCTGGGCGTCGTTCGGATTGGCCAGGATGTTGAGCTGCACGTCGTTGTTGAACTCGGGATCGCTGGTCACGAACGTCAGCGTGTGCGGCATGCCCGTGGTGTTGCCGGTGGCCGCACTGTTCTCGAACACGATCGTCGCGCTGCCGGCGACCGCCGTCTTGGGCGCCGAGAGGTACTTGTCGATGTCGTTGCCGGCCGTCCAGGTGAGGACCTGTTCGGCGGCCGGCGCCTGCGTCTGCCCGGCGGCGGGCATCGCCTGCACACCGAGCATCACGAGCAGGGCGGCCAGCAGGGCTGCCCAGATTCTTCGCTGCCGGATCACTCGGTCCCCCTCGCCAGCTGACCGGCGGCCGGGGTCGGCCCGCCGCCCTTGTAGGTGACCCGCCACAGGGCCGACTTGGAGTCCGAGGTGAAGAAGCCGCGCCCGTAGTCGAGGACGTACAGCGCGCCGTCCGGACCGAACTTCCAGTCCATGAGGTTCTTGATGCCGTCGTTGCCGATCGGCACGATCTTCTTCAGCGACTCCGAGTGCACCGGCAGACCGCCGTCGCCTTGCGTCTTCGGGTCCAGGAGCACCGCGTTGCGCGGCTGGTCGGCGTCGTAGAAGTCACCGACGAACCACTTGCCGTCCCAGTAGGCGGGCCACTTGGTCGCACTCGTGCTGCCGGTGTCGTACCGGTAGACCGGCCCGTTCATCGCGGCCTGCCCGCCGCCCTTCAGCCAGGGCAGCCGGTACGTCGCCTCCTCCGGCTTGTACGACGGGACACCGTTCGCGTCCCGCGGGTAGTCCGGCGCGCCGCCCTGCGGCGAGTACCAGATGTTGTTGCCGGTGACCGGCGGCAGATTGACCAGACCGTCGTTGTTCGGCGACTCGTTCTTCGGGTGGTCGCAGTCGTACCAGCCGAGCGGCTGGGACGGGTCCGGCAGATTGCGGTCCCGGTAGGGCTGCTTGTTGCCCATGCAGTACGGCCAGCCACGGTTGCTCGCCTTGGTGATGGCGGCGAACGTGTCGTACTTGGCCGGCCCCCAGGTCGTCGAGGGCGCGCTCGCGTCCGGGCCGACCCAGCCCGCATACAGCACGTCGGTCGACTTGTCGATGAAGATACGGGCGGGGTTCCTGACCCCCATCACATAGATCTCGCCGCGTGTCTTGCCGCCGCCCTCGTCGGTCTCCTTCCCGGTGAAGAGGTTGCCCTCGGGGAGCGTGTACGTCCCGTCCGGCTCCGGGTGGATGCGCAGGATCTTGCCGTTGAGGTTGTTGGTGTTGCCGGCCGTGCGGCGCGCGTCCGCGAAGGAGACGCCCTTGTAGTTCGGCTGCGGGTTGTTGCCCGAGTAACCACCGCTGAACCCGCTGGAGTTGTTGTCACCCGTGGCGATGTACAGGTTGCCCTTGGAGTCCCAGGCCATCCCGCCGCCCGAGTGGCAGCAACTGTGGATCTGCACCGGCCACTTCAGCAGCACCTTCTCGCTGCCCAGGTCCAGCTTGTCGGTCGCCTGGTCGAGCGTGAAGCGGGAGACCCGCCGCTCGGCCATCCGTGTGTGCCGGTTGATCTGCGAGTGAGGCGTGTAGTGCAGATACACCCAGCCGTTCTGCTCGAACCCGGGGTCCAGTTCGATCCCGAGCAGCCCCTCCTCGACCTTGACCAGTTCGTCGCCGCCGCCCTTGTTGCCGAAGACGGTGAGCGCCCCGGCGAGCGTGACCTGCTTGGTCTTCGGGTCGTAGACGTGGATCTCGCCCTTGCCCTTGCCGATGTCGGGGTTGTTCCAGTCGGTGACCACGGGCTGCGAGGAGTCGGCGCCGCCCCGGCCGATGTAGAACACCCGGCCGTCGGGCGCGGTGACCAGCCCGTGCGGCTCGCCGATCTGGTCGTTCTGCCCCGGCTGGTTGGGCTTGGTCAGCCGCTCCGCCGCGTAGTTGGCGTTGATGGTCGCCTTGCAGTCGGCCTGCTCCAGCCGGGTCGTCCACATCAGCGCGCCGCGCAGATGGGCCCGGAAGTCGGTCTCGTCGTACGACGAGACCGTGCCGCCCATGCCGGTGTAGAAGGAGCGTCCGCCGTCGTAGTCACGGCACCAGCTCACGGGATGGTCCCAGCCGTTGGCACCCGCCCCCGGCTGATAGGTCGACTCCCGGACCCGGGCCACCGTGTGGACGTCGCCCGACGGGTTCTTCACCCAGTTCAGCCACTTGTCGGGGCGCTTCCACTGCACCGGCAGGTCCTTGGTGGCCGGGTGCCGGCGGTCGCCGACCTCGACGGTCGCCCGCTGGGCGGCGGCCGGGCTCGACGCCGCCGGCCGGGCCCCCACCAGTCCGGTGAACCAGTCCGAGTACGGCTCCGCGCGCGCCGCGTCATGAATGCCGACGAACCCGCCGCCGGCCTCCATGTAGGCCTCCAGGCCCGCCTCCTGCTCCGCGTCGAGGACATCGCCCCCGCCGGTCAGGAACACGATCGCGTTGAAGCGGCCGAGTTTCGTCTCGTCGGTGAACACCGAGGCGTCGTCGGTGGCCTGAACCTTGAAACGGCGGTTCGCCGGTCCCGACAGCCCGATGTCCTCGATGGCCTCGATCCCGGCGTTCACGACCGGCGACTCCTCCCCGGCCGCCGCGGAACCGTGGAAGATCAGCACCCGTGCATTCGCGCCGCCCGGCGGCGACTTGATCGACATCGTTGTCAGCGGGGGTCCCGGGTACGGGCCCGCGTGGGCGGGCCCCGACAGCAGTCCGGCGGTCACGGCCCCGGCGGCCACGGAGGCCGCCCAGACACGTCTTCCCTTGCTCAACCCTCGTAAGTGCATGGGCACCTCCTCGGTCACAGCAACACCGCCAAGGAAGCTAAACCCCTTTTCATGTCTCGCCAATACCTATGACCGTGATGGCCCCAACTTTGTCTTGAGTGTGGATAAACGGGAGCCCGGCCGGTACCGTCTCACAGGTTCGTCACAGGTACGTCTGTCGTAAAAGCCTTACCAGGGTGGGGAGTTCCGCATGGACAGACGCAGCTTCAACCGGCGGGTCCTGCTGGGGAGCGCGGCCGTCGCGACCTCGTTGTCCGTGGCGCCGGAGGCCGTCAGCGCCACCGGACCGGCGAAGACGGCACCGGCCGGGGGCGAGGTGAAGCGCATCAAGCTGTACGCCGAGAAGCTCGCCGACGGGCAGATGGGCTACGGCCTGGAGAAGGGCAAGGCGACCGTCCCCGGCCCGCTCATCGGGCTCAACGAGGGCGACACGCTGCACATCGAGTTCGAGAACACCATGGACGTGGCGGTGAGCCTGCACGTCCACGGCCTGGACTACGAGATCACCAGCGACGGCACGAAGCTGAACCGCAGTCATGTCGAGCCGGGCGGCACCCGCACCTACACCTGGCGCACCCACGCCCCCGGCCGCCGCAAGGACGGCACCTGGCGGGCGGGCAGCGCGGGTTACTGGCACTACCACGACCACGTCGTCGGCACGGACCACGGCACGCAGGGGCTTCAGAAGGGCCTGTTCGGCCCGGTCATCGTCCGCCGCAAGGGCGACGTCCTGCCCGACCGGACGCACACGGTCGTCTTCAACGACATGCTCATCAACAACAGGCCGCCGCACTCCGGGCCGAACTTCGAGGCCACGGTGGGTGATCGCGTCGAGTTCATCGTGATCACGCACGGCGAGTTCTACCACACGTTCCACATGCACGGTCACCGCTGGGCGGACAACCGCACCGGCATGCTGACCGGCCCCGACGACCCCAGCCAGGTCATCGACAACAAGATCACGGGCCCGGCCGACTCGTTCGGCTTCCAGGTGATCGCGGGGGAGGGGGTAGGCGCCGGCGCCTGGATGTACCACTGCCATGTGCAGAGCCACTCCGACATGGGGATGGTGGGACTGTTCCTGGTGAAGAAGCCGGACGGCACGATTCCCGGCTACGACCCGCACGGGCACGGGGAGCACGATCCCCAGGAGGGCGACCAGCGGGAGCACGAGCACTGACGGTCGCGCGGGCGCGAGAGCGCTCTCACCACCTGCGCCGGCGGGGCTATCCTGATCCGCACCCGCAGGTGAGGAGCCCCCAAGTGACCGACACAGCGCCGCGTCCCACGCTGGAGGCCGTGGCCGCCCGGGCCGGTGTCTCGCGGGCCACCGTCTCGCGCGTGGTCAACGGCGGGGACGGGGTCAGGGACATCCTCGTCGAGCGGGTCCGCAAGGCGGTGGAGGAGCTCGGGTACGTGCCCAACCAGGCGGCCCGCAGCCTGGTGACCCGGCGGCACGACGCGATCGCGGTCGTCGTCGCCGAACCGGAGACCCGCGTGTTCGCCGACCCGTTCTTCGCACTCCAGCTGCGTGGCATCAGCAAGGAACTCACGGCCCACGACAACCAGCTCGTCCTGCTGCTCACGGAGGGCCGGGACGACCACGCCCGGGTCGGCCGGTACCTCGCCGGCGGGCATGTCGACGGGGCGCTCGTCTTCTCCCTGCACCTCGACGACCCGCTGCCCGGGCTGATCCAGCGGGCCGGCGTCCCGACCGTCTTCGGCGGGCGGCCCGGCTGGAGCGGTGACCGGCGCGGCGTGGTGTACGTCGACAGCGACAACCGCGGCGGCGCCCGTGACGCGGTCCGCCACCTGGCCGGCCTCGGCCGCACCCGTATCGCGCACATCACCGGCGCCCTCGACCAGACGTCCGCCGTGGACCGGCTCGACGGCTACCGGGACGTCATGGTGGACGCCGACCCGCGGCTGATCGCCGAGGCCGACTTCACCCCGGCCGGGGGCGAACGGGCAATGCGGGAACTCCTCGGCCGTTGCCCGGACCTGGACGCGGTGTTCGCCGCCAACGACCTCACCGCCTCGGGGGCGCTGCGCGTCCTGCGCGAGGCCGGGCGGCGGGTCCCCGACGACGTCGCCGTGATCGGCTTCGACGACATGCTGCCCCTCGCGGAACAGACCGATCCGCCCCTGACGACGGTCCGTCAGGACATCGAGGAGATGGGCCGTCTGATGGCCCGCCTGCTGCTGCGGGGGTTCGACCGCGGCACTCCTCAGGAGGGCGTCGGCGACACGCCCTCCGGCGTCGTCCTCCCGACGACCCTGGTACGGCGGGCGTCCGCGTAGTCCCGCTCAGGTGCCTCAGCCAGGCTGCGGTTCACTGCGGATCACCGCGAACCGCGCCCCGTACGGGTCCGTGAGCTTGGCGAGGCGGCCCACGCCCGGCAGGTCCGTGGCGGGCATACGGACCGTGCCGCCCAGTTCCCGGGCCCGGGCGACGGTGGCGTCCGGGTCGGTGACCTCGAGGTACGGCAGCCAGTGGGCCTCCTCCTCGGCCGCGTCGGCCAGGGGGACGAGGCCGCCGAACATGGCGTCCTCGCTCTCTCCGGGCGGGGTGAGGGTGGTGTAGGTGCCGCCGGGGAAGTCGACGCCGACGGTCTCCAGGCCGAGCACGGAGTGGTAGAAGGCGGCAGCGGCCGGGACGTCCGCCGTGTACAGCTCCAGCCAGCACAGCGAGCCGGGCTCCCGGACGACGTCCAGGCCCTTGTTCCGGCCCGGCTGCCACAGGCCGAAGGGCACCCCCGCCTGGTCGGCGAGGATCGCCATACGGCCCAGGTCCTGCACGTCCATGGGCTGCATCAGCACCGAGCCGTGCGCCTCACCGGCCGCCCGCGCCGTGGCGTCCGCGTCCGGCGCCTGGAAGTACACCGTCCAGGAGGGCGGGCCCTGCTCCGGGGTGGTCTGCATGCCACCGGCCGTGGTCCTGCCGTCGAGCTGGAAGAGGCCGTACCCGCCGACCTCGGGCCCACCCGGCTGGAACCGCCAGCCGAACAGGCCGCCGTAGAAGGCGGCGGCGCCGTCGATGTCGGGGGTGCCGAGATCGATCCAGTTCGGAGCGCCGGTCACATAACGGGTGGTGAGCATCGTCGGTCTCCTCGCACAGGTTCCGTCGTCTGCTCTGCCGAGTCTCGCACCGGCCACTGACAAGCGCCGCCGGAGCGCCGCCGGAGCGTGACGCCGGGTTTCCGCGCGCCGCCGTGCGTCGGCGGGTCCGGCGGGTGACCATCAAGGTGGCCCGAGGCGCGTCCATCAAGGTGGCCTCAGGTCCGCCCGTGTGGTGTTGATCCCGCGTTGATCGAACGTTTTTCGCCCTCCGGAACGCTTCTGGGCATGCACATCGACACCATGATCTCGCCCGAACTCGCCTGGCAGCAGGAAGCGTTGTGCGCGCAGACCGGGGCGGACTTCTTCTTCCCCGAGCCCGGCAGCTCGGTACGGGAGGCGAAGCGGATCTGCGGCCTGTGCCCGATCCGTGACGCCTGCCTGGAGTACGCGATGGACAACGACGAACGGTTCGGTGTCTGGGGCGGTCTGTCGGAGAAGGAGCGGCTGGAACTGCGGCGTACGTCCCGGTAGCCGTGTGCGCGTATCAGCCGGGGTGGGGGCCGGGCGGGCGCGCGCAACGCCGAGGCCCCGGCCGCTCGTGGCGGTCGGGGCCTCGCAGTCATGGGGCCGGATCGGCCGGGGCGGCCGTCAGGCGCCGGCGGCGCCCGCCCGGGCCGCCATACGGGCCTTGCGCGCGGCCAGCTTCTCGTCGAACTTCGCCGCCTCGCTGTCCAGGCCGCCCATGTACAGGCCCAGTTCCTCCTGCGCCTTGAGGCCCTCGGGGCCCAGGCCGTCGATCTCCATGATCTTCAGGAAGCGCAGCACGGGCTGGAGCACGTCGTCGTGGTGGATGCGCAGGTTGTAGACCTCGCCGATCGCCATCTGCGCGGCGGCGCGCTCGAAGCCGGGGATGCCGTGGCCGGGCATCCGGAAGTTCACGACCACGTCCCGCACGGCCTGCATGGTCAGGTCGGGAGCCAGCTCGAACGCCGACTTCAGGAGGTTGCGGTAGAAGACCATGTGCAGGTTCTCGTCGGTCGCGATGCGCGCCAGCATGCGGTCGCAGACCGGGTCGCCGGACTGGTGGCCGGTGTTGCGGTGCGAGATGCGGGTGGCCAGCTCCTGGAAGGCGACGTAAGCGATCGAGTGCAGCATCGAGTGCCGGTTGTCCGACTCGAAGCCCTCGCTCATGTGGGACATGCGGAACTGCTCCAGCTTGTCCGGGTCCACCGCGCGCGAGGCGAGCAGGTAGTCCCGCATCACGATGCCGTGCCGGCCCTCCTCGGCCGTCCAGCGGTGCACCCAGGTGCCCCAGGCGCCGTCGCGGCCGAAGAGCGAGGCGATCTCGTGGTGGTAGCTGGGCAGGTTGTCCTCGGTCAGCAGGTTCACGACGAGCGCGATGCGGCCGATCTCGGTGACCTTCGACTGCTCCTTGTCCCAGGCCTCGCCGTCCTCGAAGAGGCCGGGGAAGTTGCGCGCGTCGCTCCAGGGCACGTACTCGTGCGGCATCCAGTCCTTGGCGACCTGCAGATGCCGGTTGAGTTCCTGCTCGACCACTTCCTCCAGTGCGTACAGCAGCTGAGCGTCGGTCCAGGCGCCGGCGGGGCTGCCGAGGTGGGGAGTGGTGATCGTCATGGACTCTCCAGGGGGACATGCGTACGAGCGGTGAGCGGTAACCTACGGCATCGTAGGCTACGTTCCCGTAGGTTACGATGCCGTAGGTTAAGGGCGCTGTAAAGGCACCTGATCAGCGGTGTCGCTCGTCCGCGCCCCACCCCGCCCCGGAGCCGCAGGTCGAGGGGCTGGACCGAGGGCGTACGGCCTCCTCAGGCGTACAGCCCCCGCAGCCGCACCGAGAGGCACGTCACACATCCCTCGAGCTTCTCGAACTCGCTGATGTCCACGACGACCGGTTCGTACCCCAGGTCCGCGAACAGCTCCGCGGTCTTCGGCGCGCTGGCCGCCATCAGCAGTTTGTCACCGCCGAGCAGCACGACGTGCGAACCGGACTCCTCCGGCACCGGCAGGAAGCGCGCGAACAGCGAAGGCGCGTCCATCTTCGGGATGTGCCCGATGACCGTCCCGTCCGGCAGCGCCGTGACCGCCGACTTCAGGTGCAGCACCTTGGTGACCGGTACGGCGACGACCCGCGCGCCCAGCGGTTCGAACGCGGCCCGCAGCTGCTGGACGCCGGCGGCGTTGGTGCGCCCGCCCCGGCCCACGTACACGGTGTCGCCGATCTTCAGTACGTCACCGCCCTCCAGGGTGCCCGGCTCCCAGATCCAGTTCACCGAGCAGCCCAGACCGGCCACGGCCTCCTCGACCCCGGCGGTCTCGTCACGCCGGGACTCGGCGCCCGGGCGGGCGATCAGCGCCACGTTCTTGTACATCACGACCGTGTCCTCGACGAACACCGAGTCCGGGCAGTCGCCGGCCGGGTCCACCTCGATGGTCTCCCAGCCGTGCGTGCGCAGGGCCGCCACGTACGCCTCCCACTGCTCGACCGCGAGGTCGGCGTCGACCCTCTCCCGCTCGATGTGTGTCACCAGCCCTTCGGCAAGACGCGGGCTGGGGCGGCGGACGAGGGCCTTCTTGCTGGGCACGAGCGTGACTCCGTATCGGATGGGACGTGTCTGGACGGCGCCGACGGAGCCTCCGGGGTCGGCCGGAACCCATCGGGCGTCGGCCGACCATCATGCAGGGCGATCCCGGAAGAGGACACCCCTGGGGGAGTCCGGCGCCTTGGCAGGCAGCAGGGGTGAGTGCCCGCCTCCGGGCCCGGCCGGCTCCTGGCGGGTCCTGCACCCGGCCCGACGCGTGCGGATCACCGGACAGCACCGCCCGGGCCGGTCTGCTGCCGACCCGGGCGGCTCCAGGCCGCCGCCTCCGGCCCAGGGGCGGTTTGCTGTCGGCGCGGGCGAGACTTGGCGTGGGCCGTTCTTGGTCGGTGCCAGCGGCGCCCCTCGGCCTCGCCCACGCCCTGGTGGAGACCGCCCACCACGCCCTCACCGTCGCGGCCGATCCCACCGACCGGGCGTCGCTCGCGCAGGCCCTCGCCGACACGACCCCCGACACCATCGCCGGCACCCTCGACTGGACCGGCGGACCGCCCCCCGACACCGCCCTGCTGCCGCTGGTCGGCGGGCAGTGGCAGCACGGCCCGGACGGCCCGCGCCTCGCCGTCGTCAGCAACACGGCGCTCCCGGACGTCCCGCTCACCGGGGAGCTCACACCGGCGAGGTGACGGCCGATGCCGCGACGGCCCGCCGCAGGTGCTCCCCGGTGAACGATCCCCGCGCCTCCAGCAGCTGTCGCGGCGTCCCCTCGAAGACGATCTCGCCGCCGTCCCGGCCGCCGTCCGGGCCGAGGTCGATCACCCAGTCGGCCCGGGCGACCACGTCCAGGTTGTGCTCCACGACGACGACCGTGTTGCCCGTGTCGACCAGCCGGTCCAGCAGGGCGACGAGTCCCTCCACGTCCGCCATGTGCAGCCCGGTCGTCGGTTCGTCGAGCACGTAGACCGAGCCCGTCCGGTGCAACCGTGTAGCCAGCTTGATGCGCTGCCGCTCGCCGCCGGAGAGCGTGGAGAGGGGCTGGCCGAGCGTCAGATACGTCAGTCCGACGTCCCGCAGGGCCCGCAGCCGGCGTCGTACGCCCGTGTCGTCGAAGAAGGCGAGCGCCTGCTCGGCCGTCATCTGGAGGACGTCGGCGATGGAGCTGCCCTGGACGGTCAGCCGCAGCACCTCCTCCTTGAAGCGCCGCCCCTCGCAGTCGTGGCAGGTCGTCGTCACCGGGTCCATGAAGGCGAGGTCGGTGTGGATGATGCCGCGGCCCTCACAGGTGCCGCAGGCGCCGCCGGAGTTGAAGCTGAAGAGACCGGCCTCGGCCCCCGTCTCGCGGGCGAAGATCTTCCGTACGGTGTCCATGATCCCCAGGTAGGTCGCCGGAGTGGACCGGCCCGAGATCCCGATCGACGACTGGTCGACGACCACGGCGTCGGGGTGCGCGGCGGTGAACTCCCCGACCAGGGTGCTCTTCCCGGATCCCGCGACCCCGGTCACGGCCGTGAGCACACCGGCCGGGAACCGCACGGTCACGTCGCGCAGGTTGTGCCGGTCGGCGCCCTTGACCCACAGCTCGCCGCCGGCCTGCCGTACCTGTTCCTTGACCGCCGTGCGGCGGCGCAGGCAGCGCCCGGTGAGGGTGTCGGAGGCGGCCAGTGAGGCCGGTGTGCCCTCGAAGACCACGCGGCCGCCCTCGGCGCCGGCGCCAGGCCCCATGTCCACGACGTGGTCGGCCAGCGCGATGACGTCCGGGTCGTGCTCGACGACCAGCACGGTGTTGCCCTTGTCGCGCAGCCGCAGCAGCAGATCTCCGAGGCGGCCCACGTCGCGCGGGTGCAGCCCGACACTCGGCTCGTCGAAGATGTACGTCATCCCGGTCAGGCTGGAGCCGAGGTGCCGCACCGTCTTCAGCCGCTGCCCCTCCCCGCCGCTGAGGGTCGACGTCTCCCGGTCGAGGCTGAGATAGCCGAGGCCGATCGCCTCGACGCGCTCCAGCGCGGTCACGGCCGCCCGCGCGATCGGCCCGGCCACCGGGTCGTCGATCTCCTTCAGTACGGCGATCAGGTCCGTGATCTGCATCCGTGCGCAGTCGGCGATGTTCCGGCCGCCGATCCGGGTGGTGAGCGCCGCCGCGTTGAGCCGGGCTCCCCGGCAGGCCGGGCAGGTGCCCTCCACCAGGAACTCCCGGACGAGGTCGCGGGTCTTCTGGCTCATGGCCGACAGGTCCCGCTTCAGGTACAGCCGCTCGAAACGGTCGGCCAGCCCCTCGTAGTCGGTGGTCCAGGTGCCGCCGCTGCCGTTGACGGTGACCTTGCTGCCGGGCCGTCCGCGCATCAGGAACTCGCGCTCGTCGGCGGTGAACCGCCCCACCGGCTTGTCGGGGTCCAGGTCGGCGCTGTTCGTGTACGCCTGGCCCTGCCAGGTGCCCGCGGCGAACGGCGGGAAGCGGACCGCCCCCTCCGCGAGGGAACGGTCGGGATCCAGGATGCGGTCCCAGTCGGGCCGTACCGTCCGGCCGAGGCCGTCGCACTCGGGGCACATGCCCGACGGGTCGTTGAACGAGTACGCGGTCGCCGGCCCGGCGCTCGGGGTGCCGTGCCGGGAGAACAGCACCCGGATCACCGAGTAGATGTCCGTCATGGTGCCGACGGTCGACCGGGAGTGGCCGCCGACCGGCCGCTGGTCGACGACGATCGCGGGGGAGAGGTCCTCCAGGCCGTCCGCCTGCGGCCGCTCGTACTTGGGCAGCCGGTTGCGGACGAACCACGGGTACGTCTCGTTCAGCTGGCGCTGCGACTCCACCGCGATCGTGTCGAAGACGACGGACGACTTCCCCGACCCCGAAACGCCGGTGAACACGGTCAGCCGGCCTTTCGGGATGCGGAGGGTGACGTCCTTGAGGTTGTTCTCGCGAGCTCCTGTCAGGGTGATGACATCGTGCGTGAAGTCGGTCATGCCATCGACGCTAGGCGGGAAACCCGACAGCCTCTGGCGTGATTTCCTTCAGTTCTCCCTCCTCCAGCAGCAGCCAGCGCGTGATGCCGATCGACTCCAGGAACGGCAGGTCGTGACTGGCCACGATCAGTGCCCCCTCGTACGACTCCAGGGCCGTGGTCAGCTGCCGCACGCTCGCCATGTCGAGGTTGTTGGTCGGCTCGTCCAGCATGAGCAACTGCGGCGCGGGCTCGGCCAGCATCAGGGCGGCCAGCGCCGCCCGGAAGCGTTCGCCGCCGGACAGCGTCGCCGCCTTCTGGTCGGCACGGGCGCCCCGGAACAGGAAGCGGGCCAGCCGCGCCCGGACCCGGTTGTTGGTGGCGCCCGGCGCGAACCGGGCCACGTTCTCGGCGACGGTCAGCTCCCCGTCGAGGACGTCGAGCCGCTGCGGCAGGAACCGCAGCGGGACGTGCGCCGTCACCTCGCCCGACTCCGGAGCGAGCTCCCCGCTGATGGTGCGCAGCAGCGTCGTCTTGCCCGCGCCGTTGCGCCCGATCAGCGCGACCCGCTCGGGTCCGCGCAGGTCGAAACCGCCGTCCACACGGGCGCCGTACCGGAGCCGGAGATCCAGCAGGGTCAGGACGGTACGTCCCGGCGGCACGGCCGTGTACGGCAGGTCGACACGGATCTCGTCGTCGTCCCGTACGGCGTCCACCGCCTCGTCCAGCCGCTC
Source organism: Streptomyces africanus (assembly GCF_030816955.1). Taxonomy (NCBI): domain Bacteria; kingdom Bacillati; phylum Actinomycetota; class Actinomycetes; order Kitasatosporales; family Streptomycetaceae; genus Streptomyces; species Streptomyces africanus. Next base: position 7,638,817 of record NZ_JAUSYP010000001.1, read on the forward strand.
CCTGGCCTCGGCGAGCTTCTCCTCGTGCATGATCCGGTGCTTGCCCGCGGACTCCTGCGCCGCGCGCTTGCGCGCCCCCATGACGATCTTCGGCTCGCGTTTCTGGTCCCACATCTTCTGCCCGTACCGCTTGCGGCGGGCCAGCTTCATCTGGGCGTCGGCCAGTTCGCGCTTCTGCTTGCGGAAGTCCGCCTCGGCGACGCGCACCATGCGCTCGGCCGCGTCCTGTTCGATCGCGAGGGCCTCCTCGTAGTCGGAGTAGTTGCCGCCGTACCAGCTGATCTCCCCGGAGCGCAGATCCGCGATCTGGTCGACGAGGTCCAGCAGTTCCCGGTCGTGGCTGACGACGACCATCACGCCCGGCCAGGACTCCACGGCCGCGTACAGCCGCCTGCGGGCGTACAGGTCGAGGTTGTTGGTCGGCTCGTCCAGCAGCAGCACGTCGGGCCGGCGCAGCAGCAGCGACGCCAGCCGCAGCAGCACCGACTCGCCGCCCGACACCTCGCCGATGGTGCGGTCCAACTCGACGTGACCGAGGCCGAGTTCGCCGAGGGTGGCCAGGGCGCGTTCCTCCACGTCCCAGTCGTCGCCGACGGTCTCGAAGTGCGCCTCGGAGACGTCGCCCGCCTCGATGGCGTGCAGGGCGGCCCGCTGGTCGGCGATGCCGAGCGCCTCGTCGACGCGCAGGGTGGTGTCGAGCGTGACGTTCTGCGGGAGGTATCCGACCTCGCCGGCCACGCGGACGGTGCCGTCGGCCGGGGCGAGTTCCCCGGCGATGAGCTTCAACAGGGTGGATTTTCCGGACCCGTTGACGCCGACCAGGCCGGTCCGGCCCGGGCCGAAGGCCACGTCGAGGCCCTCGAAGACGGGGGTGCCGTCGGGCCAGGTGAAGGCGAGGGAGGTGACGGTGATGGAAGTAGGCATGCGGGCCTCTTTCGCGGTTGCTCGATGTGGTCAGGGGCAAACGCGTATCGAGACACCTGCGACCAGGGAGGAGGGGCTCCAGGGGCAGAAATGAAGCCCTGCACCGGAGGACGGCTCGAACGCCGAGGTCGCACGCAGCGCACACACCAGAGGTGGGTGACGCGGTGTCTCAGGACCTCAGACGAGCAACGTCCTTCTCCAATCGGCGGCAACAGGACGCTGAACAACGTACGAGGGGGCGTCGGGCCTGTCAACGGATTAACGTGAGACCCGATCTCCCGCCCCGAGGAGGACCCGTGCCCGACGGCCCGCTCTCGCTGCCGGCCCGGCTCTGCCTGCTGGCCTGGGCCCCCGCGCGGCCGCCGGGCACCGGCACCGCCCAGCTGTCCGGCCCGGTACGGGCCGGCGCCCTCACCGAGCTGGCCCGGCACGGCCTGCTCGTCGACGAGGACGGCATCGCCACGCCGGTCGACCTGGACTCCCGCACGGGTGACGCGGTCCTCGACGGGCTGCTGGACCTCGTCCGCGAGTCGTGCCCGCACCGCTGGCGGACCTGGGTGACGCTGCGATCGCGGGTGACCCTCGACGCGGTGCGGGAGCAGCTGGTGGCCCAGGGGTATCTGCGGGCGGAGAAGAAGCGGGTCCTCGGGGTGTTCCCGTCCGTGGAGTACGCGCTGGAGCGCGTCGCCGCCGCGGAGGCGCTGCGGGAGGAGACACGTCGGACGCTCCGAGGACCGCGGCCGGTCGCCCAGGTCTCCGAGCGGGACGCGGCGGTCGCGACGCTGGCCGCCTCGGCGGAACTGGTCCCCGCAGAGGACGCCGGCGCTCACGAGCGGCGCGTACGGGAACTGGCGGAGCGCGCCGTGGCGTCTGCGCCCGGGCTCGCGGAGATCGTCGGCGAGATCCGCACGGCCCTGGCCGCGACGGCGACGGCTCTGCCCTGACCCACTTCCACGCCGGATCCCTGCCCGGGGCCGTCGACCCGGGGGATCACTCGGCGCGCGTCAGCTCAGCACGCGTCCCGCATCAGCTCCGCCAGGTCGTGGTCCAGATCCAGCTGGAGGTGTTCCAGACCGACCGGCACCAGCTCGCTCGTGGCCTCCAGGAACCGGCGCACCTCACCGGAACGGACGTGCACGACGGCCGTGCCCTCGGGGGCGTGGAACTCCAGCACCGTGCGGTCGTACCCGTACGGCCGCACCCGCACGTCGCCGTGGCCCTCGGCGTTCTTGAGGCCCGCGGCGAGCAGCTCGCGGGAGAAGGTCCAGCAGACCTCGACGCCCTCCAGCGTGGCCGGGGCCGGGAAGGTCATACGGACGGCGAACGGATCACGTCGGTCGTAGTGGAGCGTCGCGGGAATGTTCGGCATACGCGGCGCGGCGGCGACGAGGCGGGCCTCCACGGGCTGCTCGATGACGATGGACAACGCCTTGCTCCCTTGTGACGGCTGGACGGGACACTTCCGGGCGGATGAGGCCGGGCACTGGAAGAGACGACGGAATCAGCCAATCCGTGCACACGAAGTGCGAGTGACCTCTGTCACCGCGTTCATGCACGAGAGTGACGTGACTCTCCTCCTGTGCCCCCCAGGGCACTTGTGGCCCCACCCGGGCGACCGGGAGCACGGGCGAGGCCGTCTGGACGGCGCCCTGGGGGTGGGCTAGCTTCGCCGGCCATGAGGCGCTTGGGGAGCACGCGACGGACGGGACGGACACGGAGCAGGGCGACCGGAGTGGCGGCGGGCGCGGCGGCACTGGTCGCCCTCGCGGCCCTGACCGCCGTACCGGCGCAGGCGCACGAGCCGGAACGCCGGGTGCCGCACTGGGAACTCAAGGACACCGGCACCCCGGACGTACGGTTCCGCGGCCTGGCCGCCGTCAGCCGGAACACCGCCTGGCTCGCCGGGACCGGCGGCACGGTCCTGCGCACCACCGACGGCGGCACCACCTGGCGAAACGTCTCGCCGCCGGGCGCGGCGGAGTTGCAGTTCCGGGACGTCGAGGCGTTCGACGCGCGCCGGGCCGTGGTCCTGGCCATCGGCGAGGGCGAGGCGTCCCGCGTGTACCGCACCGACGACGGCGGGGCGACCTGGACGGAGTCCTTCCGCAACACCGACCCGAAGGCCTTCTACGACTGCCTCACCTTCTTCGACCGCCGCCACGGCCTCGCGATGAGCGACCCGGTGGACGGGAAGTTCCGCATCCTGTCGACCCGCGACGGCGGCCGGTCGTGGAAGGTGCTGCCGAGCGAGGGCATGCCGGCCGCGCAGGAGGGCGAGGCCGGATTCGCCGCGAGCGGCCAGTGTCTGGTCAGCTCCGGCCCGAAGGACGTCTGGCTCGCCACCGGCGGGGCCGCGCACGCGCGCGTGCTGCACTCCGCCGACCGGGGACGCACCTGGACGGCCACCGCCGCGCCCCTCCCGGCGGGCGACCCGGCCCGCGGTGTCTTCGCGCTGGCCTTCCGCGACCGCGCCCACGGTCTCGCCGTCGGCGGCGACTTCACCGCCGGCCGGCCCTCGCCGAACGCCGCCGCGCACACCGGCGACGGCGGCCGCACCTGGCGCCCCGCCGGCACGCCCCCGCCCGCCTACCGCTCCGGCGTCGCCTGGCTCCCGCACAGCCGCACCGCCGCCCTCGCCGTCGGCCCCACCGGCACCGACCTCACCACGGACGGCGGCCGCAGCTGGCGCACGGTCGACACCGGCTCCTACGACACCGTCGACTGCACCCCGGACCAAGGGTGCTGGGCCGCCGGCGAGAAGGGGCGGGTTGCCCGCCTGGAGCATTGAGCGCGCGGTATGCCCTGATTGTTGGCAGTGTGGGTACTCGTTCACTGAAGGCGAAAGGAAGTGAGCGGTCATGCCACGCGGTTCGAGCTCCAAGCGGGAGCGCCAGTACGAGCACATCAAGAAGAGCGCGCAGGACCGGGGCGAGAGCACCGGCCGCGCCAAGGAGATCGCCTCGCGGACGGTCAACAAGGAACGCGCCCGCTCCGGCGAGTCGAAGACGGCCAGCCGCACCTCGACGAAGGACATGTCCTCCGGCAAGCGCGGCGGCCAGCGGTCGGGCCAGGGCTCCCAGGGCCCCACCTACGACCAGCTGTACCAGGAGGCCAAGCGCCGCGGCGTCGAGGGCCGTTCCAACATGAACAAGAGCCAGCTCCAGCGCGCGCTGGGCAAGTAGTCCGCACGCCCCCCCCGAAGGCCGGCGGGACTCCCGGGTTCCGCCGGCCTTCGAGCTGCTCAGAGGCTCGGCAGCGCAGGGTTCTCAGCAGCCCCGAGGATCAGCAGCCCATAGGCTCAGGGGCATCATGACGACGACCGTACGCACCCCCGAGGACTGGCCCGCCACCGAGGAGCAGGCCCGCGCCGTCCAGGACGGACTGCGTGAACGTGTGATCTTCGACGAAGCCGGGCCGCCGCCCGGAACGGGCCGTGTGACGGGGGTCGACGTCGCGTACGACGACGAGCGCGATGTCGTCGCGGCCGCCGCCGTCGTCCTGGACGCGTCGAGCCTCGACGTCGTCGCCGAGGCCACGGCGGTGGGCCGGGTCTCCTTCCCCTACGTGCCCGGACTGCTCGCCTTCCGCGAGCTCCCCGCGGTCCTCGCCGCCCTCGACGCCCTGCCGTGCCCGCCCGGGCTGGTCGTCTGCGACGGCTACGGCCTCGCCCACCCCCGCCGCTTCGGCCTCGCCAGCCACCTCGGCGTCCTGACCGGGCTGCCCACGATCGGCGTCGCCAAGAACCCGTTCACCTTCACCTACGACGACCCGGACACCCCGCGTGGCAGTACGTCCGCGCTGCTCGCCGGCTCCGAGGAGGTCGGCCGCGCCCTGCGCACGCGCGACGGCGTGAAGCCCGTCTTCGTCTCCGTCGGCCACCGCGTGACTCTTTCGAACGCCTGCGCCCACACCCTCGCGCTGACCCCCGACTACCGCCTCCCGGAGACCACGCGCAGGGCGGACGCGCTGTGCCGGACGGCGTTGCGGGAGACCTATTCCGCCTGACCGGCCACGCTCCAGTGGCCCACCTCGCGGTACTCCGAGTCGTAGATGACCGACCCGTCCCCGGGCCGGAGCGCGTAGTGGCGCAGGTTGCCGCCCCAGTACCTGAGGATCCGGCCCAGCTCGCCCGCCGGGTCCTCGGCCAACGCCGCGTCGTCCATGCTGACTTCGAGAAGGAACTTCATGCCTTCAATGGTTTCATTGAACTCCTTGTTGGCACTTTTCGAGCTGTCACCAGGAGCGGGCGGCGGAAAGCCTCAAACCGGGGGAGGGGTCGGGGGCGGGGCCGGGGGACGGGCCTGCCCACGGCGGGGCGGCAGATCTGAGTACCGGCTCTGAGTACCCGTACGGATGCCCGGCCCCCACCCCCGTCGGCAGGCTGGGGCGCATGACAACGCACCGCGCCCCCAAGCCTGTTGCCGGCCCGACCCAGACCGTCGAGCGGGCCGTCACCATAGGGCTGATCCTCGCCGTGCTGGCGGGGCTCGGCTGGATCGCCGGGATGATCTACACCATCGCCGAGTGGCCGCTGTAGGACCGTCAGCAGGACCTTCAGCGGGTCGACGCCACGCGGAAGCGGATGCCCGCCGCGCGCAGCCGGCCGATCAGCGCGTCGCCCATCGCCACCGCCGTGGTGACCTGCCCGGCGGTCTTCGGAAGGTCGTCGAAGGCCAGGCACAGTGCCGACTCGGCGAGCATCTTCGCCGTCTCGTCGTAGCCGGGATCGCCGCCCGAGACCTCCGTGAACACCCGCCGGCCGCCGCCCTCGCCCACGAAGCGCAGGGAGAACCAGCTCTTCGCCCGCTTCTCGGGGCTCGGCCCGTCCCCGGGCCTGAGCCGGCCCGACAACCAGCGCCGCGCCGGCGGCACCTGGGCCGCCGCCACCAGCGCGCCGACGGCCGCGACACCGCCCACCGCGACGGGCAGACGCCGGACGGCAGCGTACTGCCGGTAGCGGAAGTCGGGTCCGTACCGGTCGAGGGCCGACGCCGACCGCCGCACGATCTGCGGGTCGATCGTCGGCATCGGCAGCGCCCACGCGCCCACCTCCTTGGCGAACCGCGGCGCACCCGCCGGCGCCGACGCCCGCCGGCCCACCAGCCGCGGCTCGTGCCGCCGTCGGTCCCGTGCGGCCGCCGCCATCTCCCGCTGCCGCGCGAACTGGTTGAGGGCGGAGGCGAAGGTCCCGCCCGAGAACGCCGCGTCGGCGGTCACGAAGCCCTCCACGGTCAGCGGCACGTCCTCGGGCAGCTGCTGCACGGTGAAGTACACGCCCAGGTCGTGCGGAATCGAGTCGAAGCCCGCGGCGTGCACCAGCCGTGCGCCGGTCTCCCGCGCGCGTGCGTCGTGCTTGACGTACATCAGGTCCACGAACTCGGGCTCGCCGCAGAGGTCGAGGTAGTCGGTCCCGGTGTCCGCGCAGGCGGCGACGAGTTCCTCGCCGTACGTCACGTACGGGCCGACCGTCGTGGCCACCACGCGCGCGTGCTCGGCGAGGGCGCGCACCGACGCCGGGTCGGAGACGTCCGCCCGCAGCACCCCGACCTCCGTGCCGCCGGGCAGCCGCTCCCGCAGCCGCTCCAGCTTCTCCGTGCTGCGGCCCGCGATCGCCCACCGCAGCCCCTCGGGCGCGTGGGCCGCGAGGTACTCGGCGGTGAGCGCTCCGGCGAAACTCGTCGCTCCGAAGAGCACGATGTCGTACGGACGGTCCGTTTTCAGCCTGCTCATGACACCCCTCGGTCGTGCAGCCCGTGCCGCTGTCGGTGGCCGAGGCTAGCGTGAGGAGTGCGGAGCGCGACGACGGGCCCGGCTGACGGCGGAACTGGACGGGAGCCGACCCGTCGGGCAGATTGCTAAGCGCTTGCTCGTTCAGCTCTTGTGAAGAGTGGAACGTGTTCTTAGCATCACTGGTGTTACATCGGTTGTGTCACAGCACTGGGGGCTGGATGGCCACGGCAAGGACGCCAGGACAGGGCCCGCTCACCGGCGTGCGCGTCGTCGAGCTGGCCGGCATCGGGCCCGGCCCGTTCGCCGCCATGCTCCTGGCCGACCTCGGCGCCGACGTCGTGCGCGTGGACCGACCCGGCGGCCCCGGCCTCGCGATCGACCCGGCGTACGACGTCACCAACCGCAACAAGCGCTCGGTGGTCGTCGACCTGAAGGCCCCGGACGGGCCGGACCAGGTGCTCGACCTGGCCGCCCGCGCCGACGTCCTGGTCGAGGGCTACCGCCCCGGTGTCGCCGAGCGCCTCGGCGTCGGCCCCGAGCCCTGCCACGCCCGCAACCCGGCCCTCGTCTACGGCCGGATGACCGGCTGGGGCCAGGACGGCCCGCTCGCCGACCGCGCCGGGCACGACATCGCGTACCTCGCCCCCACCGGCGCGCTCGGCATGATCGGCCGCCCGGACGAGCCGCCGCCGGTCCCGGCCAACCTGCTCGGCGACTACGCGGGCGGCTCCCTCTACCTCGTCGTGGGCGTCCTCGCCGCCCTGCACCACGCGCGGGCGACCGGCACCGGCCAGGTCGTCGACGCCGCCATCGTCGACGGCGTCTCCCACCTCGCCACGATGATCCACGGCATGCTCGCCGCCGGCGGCTGGCAGGACCGCCGCGGCGCCAACCTCCTGGACGGCGGCTGCCCGTACTACGGGACGTACGAGACGGCCGACGGCCGGTACATGGCCGTCGGCGCCCTGGAGCCGCGGTTCTACGCGGAGTTCCTCGCCCTCCTCGGCATCGAGGACCAGGCCGCCGCCCGCAAGGACGTCACCCGGTGGAGTGAACTGCGCGAACAGGTCGCCGCCCGTTTCAAGACCCGGACCAGGGACGAGTGGACGGCCGTCTTCGACGGCACCGACGCGTGCGTGGCGCCCGTGCTGTCGCTGCGCGAGGCCCCGCACCACCCGCACCTGGCCGCCCGCGGCACCTTCACCGACCACGGCGGCATCACCCAGCCCGCCCCGGCCCCCCGCTTCTCCGCGACCCCGACCACCGTCCGCACCGGCCCGGCCCGGCCGGGCGCCGACACGGCGGACGTCGCCCGGGACTGGGACGTCCCCGGGCTCCTCCCGTCGTCCCGCACCCCTCAGTGAAAGGCCTCCTCGTGAGCACCGAAGCGTATGTGTACGACGCGATCCGCACTCCGCGCGGGCGCGGCAAGGCCAGCGGCGCGCTGCACGGCACCAAGCCCATCGACCTGGTCGTCGGACTCATCCACGAGATCCGCGCCCGCTTCCCGGACCTGGACCCGGCCGCCGTCGACGACATCGTGCTCGGGGTCGTCGGCCCCCGTCGGCGACCAGGGCTCCGACATCGCCCGGATCGCCGCCATCGCCGCGGGGCTGCCCGACACGGTGGCCGGTGTGCAGGAGAACCGCTTCTGTGCCTCGGGTCTGGAGGCCGTCAACCTGGCGGCCGCCAAGGTCCGTTCGGGCTGGGAGGACCTCGTCCTCGCCGGCGGCGTCGAATCGATGTCCCGGGTGCCGATGGCCTCGGACGGCGGCGCCTGGTTCAACGACCCGATGACCAACCTCCAGGTCAACTTCGTGCCGCAGGGCATCGGCGCCGACCTGATCGCCACCATCGAGGGCTTCTCGCGGCGCGACGTCGACGAGTACGCGGCCCTCTCCCAGGAGCGCGCGGCCACCGCCTGGAAGGAGGGCCGCTTCGACAAGTCCGTCGTCCCGGTGAAGGACCGCAGCGGCCTCGTCGTCCTCGACCACGACGAGCACCTGCGCCCCGGCACCACCGCCGACTCCCTCGCGGGGCTGAAGCCGTCCTTCGCGGACATCGGCGAACTCGGCGGCTTCGACGCGGTCGCGCTCCAGCAGTACCACTGGGTGGAGAAGATCGACCACGTCCACCACGCGGGCAACTCCTCCGGCATCGTGGACGGCGCCTCGCTCGTCGCGATCGGCTCGAAGGAGGTCGGCGAGCGCTACGGCCTCACGCCCCGCGCGCGGATCGTCTCCGCCGCCGTCTCCGGCTCCGAGCCCACCATCATGCTCACCGGCCCCGCCCCCGCCACCCGCAAGGCCCTCGCCAAGGCCGGGCTCACCATCGACGACATCGACCTCGTCGAGATCAACGAGGCGTTCGCGGCGGTCGTACTGCGCTTCGTGAAGGACATGGGCCTGTCTCTGGACAAGGTCAACGTCAACGGCGGCGCGATCGCGCTCGGCCACCCCCTCGGCGCGACCGGCGCGATGATCCTCGGCACCCTCGTCGACGAACTGGAGCGCCAGGACAAGCGCTACGGCCTCGCCACGCTGTGCGTCGGCGGCGGCATGGGCGTCGCGACCATCGTCGAGCGCATCTGACCCCCTCCCGACGGATCACACGGAGCACCTCCACATGAGCACTGAGTCCACCACCATCCGCTGGGAACAGGACCGCACCGGCCTCGTCACCCTGGTCATCGACGACCCGAACCAGTCCGCGAACACCATGAACCAGGCGTTCCGCGACTCGCTCGCCGCCGTCACCGACCGCCTGGAGGCCGAGAAGGACACCATCCGGGGCGTCATCATCACCTCCGCGAAGAAGACCTTCTTCGCCGGCGGCGACCTGCGCGACCTGATCCGCGTCACGCCGGAGACGGCCCAGGAACTGTTCGACGGCGGCATGGCCATCAAGCGGAACCTGCGCCGCATCGAGACACTCGGCAAGCCGGTCGTCGCGGCTCTCAACGGCGCGGCCCTCGGCGGCGGTTACGAGATCGCCCTGGCCTGCCATCACCGCATCGCCCTCGACGCGCCCGGCTCCAAGATCGGCTGCCCCGAGGTCACCCTCGGCCTGCTGCCCGGAGGCGGCGGCGTCGTCCGCACCGTCCGCCTGCTCGGCATCGCCGACGCCCTGCTGAAGGTCCTCCTCCAGGGCACCCAGTACAACCCGCGCCGCGCCCTGGAGAACGGCCTCGTCGACGACGTGGCCACCACCCAGGAGGAACTCCTCGAAAAGGCCCGCGCCTTCATCGACGCCCACCCCGAGTCGCAGCAGCCCTGGGACAAGCCGGGGTACAAGATCCCGGGCGGCACCCCGGCCAACCCCAAGTTCGCGGCGAACCTGCCCGCCTTCCCGGCCAGCTTGCGCAAGCAGACGAACGGCGCCCCCTACCCGGCCCCTCGCAACATCCTCGCCGCCGCCGTCGAGGGCTCCCAGGTCGACTTCGAGACCGCCCAGGTCATCGAGGCCCGCTACTTCGTGGAACTCGCGGCCGGGCAGACCTCGAAGAACATGATCCAGGCGTTCTTCTTCGACCTCCAGGCGGTCAACTCCGGCGCCAACCGCCCCCAGGGCATCGAGCCCCGCAAGGTCCGCAAGGTCGCCGTCCTCGGCGCCGGGATGATGGGCGCCGGCATCGCCTACTCCTGCGCCCGCGCCGGCATCGACGTCGTCCTGAAGGACGTCTCCCTGGAGGCGGCTCTCAAGGGCAAGGGCTACTCCGAGAAGCTGTGCGCCAAGGCCGTCGCCAAGGGCCGTACGACGCAGGAGAAGGCGGACGCGCTGCTCGCCCGCATCACCCCCACCGCCGAGGTGCGGGACCTGACCGGCTGCGACGCCGTCATCGAGGCCGTCTTCGAGGACACGTCCCTCAAGCACAAGGTGTTCCAGGAGATCCAGGGTGTCGTGGCGCCCGACGCGCTGCTGTGCTCCAACACCTCCACCCTGCCCATCACGGCGCTCGCCGAGGGCGTGGAGCGCCAGGGCGACTTCATCGGCCTGCACTTCTTCTCGCCCGTCGACAAGATGCCGCTCGTCGAGATCATCAAGGGCGAGCGCACGGGCCAGGAGGCCCTGGCCCGCGCCTTCGACCTGGTCCGGCAGATCAACAAGACCCCGATCGTCGTCAACGACTCGCGCGGCTTCTTCACCTCCCGCGTCATCGGGCACTTCATCAACGAGGGCGTCGCCATGGTCGGCGAGGGCATCGAGCCGGCGTCGGTCGAGCAGGCCGCCGCCCAGGCGGGCTACCCGGCCAAGGTCCTCTCCCTCATGGACGAGCTGACGCTGACCCTGCCCCGCAAGATCCGGGCCGAGACCAAGCGGGCCGTGGAGGAGGCGGGCGGCACCTGGACGGCCCACCCCGCCGAGGCCGTCATCGACCGCATGGTCGACGAGTTCGGCCGCACGGGCCGCAGCGGCGGTGCGGGTTTCTACGACTACGGGGACGACGGCAAGCGCACCGGACTCTGGCCGGGCCTGCGGGAGCACTTCACCAAGGCCGGGTACCGGATCCCGTTCGAGGACATGCAGGAGCGCATGCTGTTCTCCGAGGCGCTGGACACCGTCCGGCTGCTGGAGGAAGGCGTGCTGACCTCCGTCGCCGACGCCAACATCGGCTCCATCTTCGGCATCGGCTTCCCCGGCTGGACCGGCGGCGTGCTCCAGTACATCAACGGCTACGAGGGCGGCCTGCCCGGGTTCGTGGCACGCGCGCGTGAACTCGCCGAGCGCTACGGCGACCGGTTCACGCCGCCCGCGCTGCTGGTGGAGAAGGCCGAGAAGGGGGAGCGGTTCAGCGACTCAGCGTGACTCTTCCGAGGGCTCGGAGAGCCACTCGCCGAGCTCTTCCTTCAGCGACCGCTGAAAGGCGGTGAGGAGCGCCTGCACCACCAAGGGGTGCATGTGCGCCGACAGGGACCGCACGTCCCGCGCGTCCCGCTCGGCCACCTCACCGCGGAAGAGCCGGGAGAGTTCACGGGCCGCGGCGCGCGCGTGCTCGGTGAGAACCGTGCGCGCCGCGAAGATCGCCTCCGGGGAGAGCGGCACGTCCAGCAGCCCGACACCCAGCCGGAGCAGACCGAGATCGGCCTCGTACCCGCCGTCGGCGGGCCGGAGCACGCCCATCGCGACGAGCCGCTCGACGTCCTCGTCGCCGAGCGGCCGCCCGGCCCGCCGCTGAAGCTCCGCCCGCGTGACCATCTCCACGGCGTCCGGCGCCCAGGAGGCCACCACCGCCCGGTGCACGGCGAGGTCGCGCGGGCTCAGGTCCGGCGGCAACCGGCGCAGATAGCGCTCGATGCCCGCCAGCGTCATGCCCTGGTGCTGCAACTCCTCGATCAGCGCCAGCCGGGCCAGATGCTCCCGCCCGTAGTGCCCCACGCGCCGGGGACCGAGCACCGGCGGCGGCAGCAGGCCCTTCGTGCCGTAGAAGCGGACCGTGCGCACCGTGACACCGGCCCGGGCCGCCAGTTCGTCGATCGTGAGGGTCGGTTCCTCGGTGTCGGTCGTCATGTGCAGCAGTATCGCTGTCTCACCAGTGCTGTGAAACCTCGTCCGCACCCCCGCATGACCCTGACGTGAACGACGGGTGGCGGCGGTGCCGCTCCCTGGTGGACCTTGTGAAAAGTCACGCTGTGTGACGCCGGTCACCGTGTGCGAGCGGATCGGTGTGGGAAGGTGCTGGCTTGGTCTGTGCCGCGTCACAAGGGTGGTACGGGCCATCGCACTGTACGGACCCCGGGCCCACGATGTCCGGGGCGATCCAGAGAGTGGAACCACCCGTGAGCAAGGACGCCGTGAACACGGCTGCGGCCACGCCGCGTACCGATGCGGCCCAGGTGCCCGCGGACGCGGGCGACGCCGGCTACAGCAAGGACCTCAAGGCCCGCCACGTCAACATGATCGCCATCGGCGGGGCCATCGGCACCGGCCTCTTCCTCGGCGCCGGCGGCCGCCTCCACGACGCGGGCCCGGCGCTGGCGATCGCCTACCTGGTCTGCGGAATCTTCGCCTTCTTCGTGGTCAGGGCCCTCGGCGAACTCGTCCTCTACCGCCCCTCCTCGGGCTCCTTCGTGTCCTACGCGCGCGAGTTCCTCGGCGAGAAGGGCGCCTACGTCGCCGGCTGGATGTACTTCCTGAACTGGTCGACCACCGGCATCGCCGACATCACCGCGATCGCCCTCTACACGCACTACTGGAGCCTGTTCACCGACATCCCGCAGTGGGTGCTCGCGCTGGCCGCCCTCGCGGTCGTGCTGGCGGTGAACCTGATCTCGGTGAAGATCTTCGGCGAGATGGAGTTCTGGTTCGCGATCATCAAGGTCGCGACGCTCGTCGGCTTCATGTTCATCGGCATCTTCCTCCTCGCCACCCAGCACGAGGTGGGCGGCCAGACCCCGGGCCTGAGCGTCATCACCGACAACGGCGGCGTCCTCCCGCACGGCATGATGCCCGTCGTCCTGGTCATGCAGGGCGTGATCTTCGCGTACGCCGCGCTGGAGCTGGTCGGTGTCGCCGCGGGCGAGACCGCCGAGCCGGAGAAGGTCGTCCCGCGCGCGGTGAACTCGATCATGTGGCGGGTCGGCCTGTTCTACGTCGGCTCGGTCGTCCTGCTGGCTCTCCTGCTCCCCGGCTCGGTCTACTCGGCCGACCAGAGCCCCTTCGTCACGGTCCTGTCGAAGATCGGCGTACCGGCGGCGGGCGACGTGATGAACCTGGTGGTCCTGACGGCGGCGATGTCCTCGCTGAACTCGGGCCTGTACTCCACGGGCCGCATCCTGCGCTCGATGGCGATGGCCGGCTCCGCGCCGAAGTTCACCGCCCGCATGAACCGCAGCCAGGTTCCCTACGGCGGCATCCTGCTGACCTGCGCGGTGTGCGTCCTCGGCGTCGGCCTGAACTTCCTGGTCCCGGCCCAGGCCTTCGAGATCGTGCTGAACGTCGCCTCACTCGGCATCATCAGCACCTGGGTGATCATCATGATCTGCCACCTCGTCTTCGTCCGCCGCGCCAGGGCGGGCCTGGTCGAGCGGCCTTCCTTCCGGCTCCCCGGCAGCCCGGTCACGGAGATCACCACGATCGCCTTCCTGCTGGCCTGCCTCGGCATGATGTGGAACGACCCCGAGGTCGGCCGCAAGACGCTCCTGCTCATCCCGGTGATCGCGGCCATGCTGGTCGCGGGCTGGTTCGGCATCCGCCGCCGGGTGTCGCAGACGGCCGACCAGGAGCTGTCGCAGTTCACGAAGTAGCAGGCCGGGGGCCACTGTCAGTGGCAGCGCATACGGTGGCGTCATGTCGGGGATCACGTACGTCCGGGGTGACGCCACCGTTCCGTCGGTGAAGGGCGTCAAGGTCATCGCCCATGTCTGCAACGACATCGGGGGCTGGGGCAAGGGCTTCGTCCTGGCGATATCGCGCCGCTGGCCCGAGCCGGAGGCGGCGTACCGGGCCTGGCACCGGGGCCGCGCGGGGAACGACTTCGGGCTCGGCGCGGTGCAGTTCGTGCAGGTCGAGCGGCACGTGTGGGTGGCCAACATGATCGGCCAGCGCGGCACCAAGACCGGCAGCAAGGGCGTCCCCGTCCGCTACGAGGCGATCGACACGGCGCTGGAGGCCCTGGCCGCGCGGGCCGGTGAACTGGGCGCGACCGTCCACATGCCCCGGATCGGCTGCGGCCTCGCCGGCGGCAAGTGGTCGCGGGTCGAACCGCTGATCGAGGAGCGGCTCATACGGCGGGGGATACCGGTGACGGTGTACGACCACGGGGACTGACCGGCCCCGTCTCAGTCCGGGCCGTCCCTGTCGAACGATGGCCGCCTCGCCCGCTCCCAGGGCGCGCACGGTGTCCAGCTCCAGTGCGTGCAGCGCGGAGGGCAGTGGCTGCATGCCGTACGCCGCGGACTCCTCCGCGTCCCGGAACCCCAGCGCGACGACGTCCCCGTCCCGCACCAGCGGGCCCCGGCCCTCCAGGCCGGCCGGCACGCGCGGGCCGCGCCCGGTGGCGAGGGCGAGTTCCATGGAGGCCATCGCCGCCGAGCACGACGGGGAACCGGCCGTCGTCGAGGACACCGCCGACGGTGTCGGCCAGTGCGGTGGAGTACGCGGCGATGCCGCCGGGGTTTCAGGACGCCGGTGTCCGGGTCCGGCTCCGGGCTGTACGGGGTGGTTCGACGCGGCCCGCCGGTACCGCCCCACCGCAGACCGAGGGACGGCGTTCAGCAGGCCAGGTGCCTGCGCGACTGGGCGGGCGTTGCGCACCTCGGCGCGACGAGGTACCGCTGCGCCCACCCGTGCCGCCCTGGGGGTACCTCCCAGGCCCTCAAGGCACTGGGGGAGGCACGACTGCCCGCAGCCAAGCGTGACAACGCACCTCAGCGCCCGTGCTCCGCGCCCGCGTGCTCGTGCACCCCGTTCGTCGCCCCGATCTTCTTCCACGACCTCGGCTGCGGCACAGCCCCCGCCCCCTTCGCCACCGCCGCGGCCCGGGCCGCCGGCACCCCCGGCTTCGACGGCTGGTACAGCCACGTGTCGAACAGGGCGGCCAGGGGCTTGCCCGACACCTCCTCGGCGTACCGCTGGAAGTCGGCGACCGACGCGTTGCCGTGGGCGTACTTCCGCGGCCAGCCCTGGAGGACCGCGAAGAACGCCTCGTCACCGATCTCGTTGCGCAGCGCCTGGACGGCCAGCGCGCCCCGGTCGTACACCGCGATGTCGAACTGGTTCTCCGGCCCCGGATCCCCGGGCTTCACCGTCCAGAACGGGTCGTCGGCGGGGTGCGAGGCGTACACGTAGTCGGCGAGTTCCTGCGCCGTGCCCTCGCCCTCGTGCTCGGACCACAGCCACTGCGCGTACCGCGCGAAGCCCTCGTTGATCCAGATGTCCTTCCAGCGCTTGAGCGACACGTCGTCCCCGTACCACTGGTGCGCCAGCTCATGGACGACGAGGGAGACGTTCGACCCGTTCGCGAACTGCCGCGGGCTGTAGTACGGCCGGGTCTGGGTCTCCAGCGCGTAACCGGTGGTGGTGTTCGGCACGTATCCGCCGAGCGCGCTGTAGGGGTACGGCCCGAAGTAGCCGGACAGCCAGTCGGCGACCTCCCCGGTCCGTTCGATGCTCGCCCGCGCCGCGCCGGCGTGTTCGCCCAGGTCCTCGCTGTAGGCGTTGAGGACCGGGATGCCGCTCTCGGTCGTGCCGGTCGTGATGTCGAACTTCCCGACCGCGAGCGTGGCGAGGTACGTGGTCTGCGGCTTGTCGGAGCGCCAGTTCCAGCGGGTCCAGCCCAGGCGCGAACTCTTCGACTGGAGCGTGCCGTTGGAGATGGCCTGCGTGCCGTCCGGGACCTGCACGGACACGTCGTAGGTGGCCTTGTCGAGCGGGTGGTCGTTGCTCGGGAACCACCAGGCCGCCGCCTCGGGCTCGTTCGCCGCGACGCCCCCGTCCGGTGTGCGGTGCCAGCTGGTGAAGCCGTACGCCTTCTTCGACGACGGCACGCCGCGGTAGCGCACGACGACGGTGACGGGTGTGCCCTTGGCCAGCGGGGTCCTCGGCGTGATCTCCAGCTCGTGCTCGCCCGACGTCCGCAGCGACGCCTTCGCGCCGTTGACCCGCACCTCGCCGACGTCCAGCAGGAAGTCCAGGTTGAAGCTGGACAGGTCCTGTGTGGTGCGGGCCACGAGGGTCGCCGTGCCCTCGAGTTCGTCCGTGGCCGGCTGGTACTTCAGCCTGAGGTCGTAGTGGGAGACGTCGTATCCGCCGTTGCCGTAGGCCGGGTAGTAGGGGTCACCGATACCCGGTGCGCCGGGGGAGTGGGGCGCGGCCGATGCCGGGATCGCCAGCAGGAGAACGGCCGCGGCGAGGGCTCCCGGCGCGATGATTCTGCGGTGCACGAAAAACTCCAAGTCGTAGGGTCCCGAAGTCTGTCCGGAGCCTATTGGCTCCCGGTGCCCCTGATCATGTCCATGGCCCCTGATGTCACACGATCGCCATTCGGCCGACATGAGACACCCGACCCAAGGGTCCGTCCCGGACACGCCGGTCCGTCAGTTGCCCCCTTCTGAACAGGACTTCACCGATGTAGCGTCCGCCGCATGCCGAAACGCACGCGCTTCACGACCTGGAGACCGCTCGCGACGGTGGCCACGGCCGCCCTGATGGCCACACTGCTCACCCCGGCCGCGGCAGAAGCCGCCCCGGGGGAGAGCCGGCCCGTCCACTCGTACGAGAACGCCATCCGCGAGGCCGTCTGGGTGGACACCGGACTCGACGGCGACCGTGACGGGAAGGCCGACCGGGTCGCCGTGGACATCGTCCGCCCCCGCGAACCCGCCCGGCAGGGCCGCAAGGTCCCCGTCATCATGGACGCCAGCCCGTACTACTCCTGCTGCGGGCGCGGCAACGAGAGCCAGAAGAAGACGTACGACGCGAACGGCGACGTCGTACAGATGCCGCTGTTCTACGACAACTACTTCGTGCCGCGCGGCTACGCCTTCGTCGGCGTCGACCTGGCCGGAACCAATCGCTCCGACGGTTGCGTCGACGTCGGCGGCCGCTCCGACATCCAGTCCGCGAAGGCCGTCGTCGACTGGCTCAACGGCCGCGCCAAGGCCTACACCACCCGCACGGGCACGACCCGCGCCAAGGCCGCCTGGACCAACGGCCGCACCGGCATGATCGGCAAGAGCTGGGACGGCACCATCGCCAACGGCGTCGCCGCGACCGGTGTCGAGGGACTGAAGACCATCGTCCCGATCAGCGCCATCTCCTCCTGGTACGACTACTACTTCCAGCAGGGCGCCCCGCTGTACGACTCCGGCCCCGAATGGCTGTCGGACTACGTCGACAGCCCCGACGCCCGCGCCAAGTGCGCCGCCGTGCAGCGCAGGCTCGTCGACGGAGCCCCGCGCACCGGCGACTGGACCTCGCTGTGGACCGAGCGCGACTACGTCAGGGCCGCACGGAAGGTCAAGGCCAGCGTCTTCCTCGTGCACGGCATGCAGGACCTCAACGTGCGTATGAAGCACGTCGGCCAGTGGTGGGACGCCCTCGCGAAGAACGGCGTGGAGCGCAAGATCTGGCTGTCCCAGACGGGCCACGTCGACCCCTTCGACTTCCGCCGTGGTGCCTGGGTCGAGACGCTGCACCGCTGGTTCGACCACGAACTCATGGGCTACGACAACGGCATCGACCGCGAACCCGTGGCCGACATCGAACGCGCGCCCGACCAGTGGACCACCTCCAGCACCTGGCCGCCGAGCGGCACCCGCGCCGCCACCCTGCGCCCCGGCCGGGGCGCCCAGGCCGGCGTCGGCACCCTCGGCCTGCACCGCGGCCGCGGCACCGAGACCTTCACGGACGACCCGGAGCTGAGCGAGACCGACTGGGCCGCGCAGATCGACAAGTCGACACCGGAGAAGGCCGGTTTCGTCACCCGGCCGCTCAGCCGCGACCTGCGTCTGTCCGGCTCCTCCGAGGTCGCCGTCACCGCGACACCCTCCACCCCGACGGCCCACCTCTCCGCCGTCCTCGTGGACATCGGCCCCGCCACCATCCGCGACTACGCCGACGCGGGCGAGGGCATCACCACCCTCACCGACCGCACCTGCTGGGGCGCGAGCACCGCCGGCGACAGCTCCTGCTTCAAGGAGACGAAGGCCAAGACCGCCGACGTGGACTACACGATCGTCAGCCGCGGTTGGGCCGACCTCGGCAACCACGCCTCCGACCAGAAGGGCGCTCCGCTCACCCCGGGCAAGCGGTACACGATCACCCTCGACCTGGCCGCGACCGACCACGTCGTCCCCGAAGGCCACCGCCTGGCGCTGATCGTCGCGGGCACCGACAAGGACCTCACCGACCCTCCCGCGGACAAGCCCAGGCTGATCCTCGACCTGTCCCGCACCTCGGCGCGCGTCCCGTTCGTCGGCGGAGCCACCGCCTTCGCCCGCGCCACCACGGGCGCCGCGTCCGCCACGCCCGACGCCACGCTCCTGGACGGCGTACGGGATCCGCGTACCGCCCACCGCGTCCCGGAGGGAAGCCAGTGACCCGCGCCACGACCCGAGTCCGTGCCCTGACCCTGACCGCCGCGGCCGTCGCCGCGTCCCTGGTCGCCGTCCCGGCCCGGGCCGCCACCGACTCCCCGCCCCGCACCGGCTTCGAGCAGACGAACGGCGCCCGCTGGACCACCCAGCCCGAGGAACAGGACTTCCTCAACACCGTCGACCGGTCGAGCAGCCGCGTCTCCATGACCCGCTTCGGCACGACGAAGCAGGGCCGCCCGCTGCAACTCGTACGGATCGGCACCCGTCCGACCCCCAACAAGGTCCTGCTCGTGTGCAGCCAGCACGGCGACGAACCCTCCGGCCGTGAGGCCTGTCTGACCACCGTCCGCGACCTCGCGTACGCCCGTGACAGCCGCACCCGGCGCTTCCTGGACCGCACCACGGTCCTCGTCGTGCCCACCGCCAACCCCGACGGCCGGGCCGCCGACACGCGGGGCAACAGCGACGGCGTCGACATCAACCGCGACCACCTCGCGCTCCGGACCGCCGAAGGCCGGGCGCTGGCCGGGCTCGTCCGCGACCAGGGCCCCGACCTCGTCTACGACCTGCACGAGTACGGCGCCACACCCCCGTACTACGACAAGGACCTCTTCGACCTGTGGCCGCGCAACCTCAACACCCACGAGGCGGTCCACGACGAGGCGAAGACCCTCTCCGAGAAGTACGTCCGCCCCGCGGCCCAGCGGGCCGGACACTCGACCGGCACCTACGGCATCTGGACCGACCCGGAGACCGGTGAGCCGGTGAAGCAGGTCGCCGGAGACGGACAGGAGCGCATTTTGCGCAACATGTCCGGCATCAAACATGGCATCGGACTGCTCATCGAGAGCCGCGTGGACCCGCTCACCGAGGCCGAGAAGGCGGACGAGGCGCTGAACAACCGCCGCCGCGTCACCTCTCAACTGGACGGGCTCAAGGGCCTGTTCGGATACACCGACCAGCGGCGCGGTGCGGTCGAGGCGGCGACGGGCAGGGCCCGGCTCGCGGGCTACGCCACCTCCGGCCCCGTCTACCTGGGTGGCGCGGACAACGACGCGCCCGAACCGGCCGAGGTGATCCAGAACCCGCCCTGCGGCTACCGGCTCACGGCCGCGCAGTACGCCGAGGTGGGAGACGAACTCGCGCTGCACGGAGTGCGCGTACGCCGGGACGCGCACGGCGCGTTCGTACCGCTGCGCCAGCCTCTGCGGGCGCTCGTGCCACTGCTGCTCGACGAGCGCGGAACGTACCACCTGACGGCAGGAGAACCGGAAGCGCAATGTTGAGGGGGGTGAAATTACGCCACACGTGGTAGGGGCGTACGGAGGACTTACGTTCCTCCTACGTTCCGATGAAAGGTGCCGCCTGTGACGCACGACCGACCAAGTGAGAGCGATCACCAAGAAGGGGCCGCGCTTCCGGGTTCGGAAGCGGGCCTCCCCGGTCAGGAACGCCCCAGAACCGACCGCATTGTCTTCGGGGTCACGGCCGTGCTCACCCTCGCCTTCGTGGTCTGGGGAGCTGCGGCGACCGACTCGCTCGAAGACGTCTCCACCAGCATGCTCGGCGGGCTGATGCACAACGGCGGCTGGGCGTTCATGCTCGCCGCCTCCGCCTTCGTCGTGTTCGCCCTCTGGCTCGCGGCCAGCCGCTACGGCCGTATCCACCTCGGGGCCGAGGGCGAGGAGCCCGAGTTCCGCACGGTGTCCTGGGTCGCGATGATGTTCAGCGCCGGCATGGGCATCGGCCTGATGTTCTACGGCGTGAGCGAGCCGTTGTCGCACTACTCGACGGCCCCGCCGGGCACCGACCCGGCCGACTCCGGTGAGCGCATGGAGACGGCCATGGCCACCACCCTGTTCCACTGGACGCTCCACCCGTGGGCGATCTACGCCGTGGTGGGCCTCGCCATCGCCTACAGCACCTTCCGCAGGCGGCGCCGCCAGACCATCAGTGCCGTGTTCACACCGCTGATCGGCACGAAGAACGCCAACGGCGGCATCGGCCGGGCCATCGACGTTCTCGCGATCATCGCGACCGTCTTCGGCTCTGCCGCCTCGCTGGGCCTCGGCGCGCTCCAGATCGGCTCCGGTGTGCAGGAGCTGAACTGGATGGACAAGGTGAGCACCGGGCTGCTCGTCGCCATCATCGCGGTGCTGACCCTGGCCTTCGTCGCGTCCGCGATCTCGGGTGTGGAGAAGGGCATCCAGTGGCTGTCCAACACGAACATGGTGCTGGCGCTGGTGCTCGCCGTGTTCGTGTTCGTGGCGGGTCCGACGATCATCGTCCTGGACCTGCTGCCCACGTCCGTGTTCGCCTACCTCGGCGACCTGCCCCAGCTGGCCGGCCGTACGGAGGCCAGCGGCGGGGAGGGTGTCGCGGACTGGCTGTCCAGCTGGACCGTCTTCTACTGGGCGTGGTGGATCTCCTGGACGCCGTTCGTGGGCATGTTCATCGCCCGCATCAGCCGGGGCCGCACGATCCGGCAGTTCGTCGGCGGTGTCATCCTCGTGCCCAGCACGGTCAGCCTGATCTGGTTCGCGGTCTTCGGCGGCTCGGCGATGAAGATGCAGGAGCAGGGCAGGCTCGGCAAGGAGGCGACCCCGGAGGGCCAGCTCTTCGACGTGCTCCAGCAGTTCCCGTGGGCCACCGCCACGAGCCTGCTCGTGATGATCCTCGTCGGCATCTTCTTCGTGTCGGGCGCCGACGCGGCGTCGATCGTCATGGGCACCCTGTCGCAGAAGGGCGCGCTCGAACCGGGCCGTCTGGTCGTGGTGTTCTGGGGCGTCGTCACCGGCGCGGTGGCCGCGATCATGCTCCTGGTCGGCAGCGGCCAGGGCGACGCGCTGACGGGCCTGCAGAACCTCACGATCCTCGCGGCGGCGCCATTCGTCGTCGTGATGGTCTTCATGTGCGTGGCCCTCATGCGCGACCTGCGCCGCGACCCGGTGATGGTGCGCGAACAGATGGGCTCCGAGGCGGTGGAACAGGCCGTCATCGAAGGCCACAAGAAGTACGACGGCGAGTTCGAGTTCCGCGTCGGCCCGGGCCGCGGCCCGGACGTCGAGGGCGACCCCATCGGCAAGCACTGACCCGGCCGCCCCCTCCGGTTCAGCCTGACGCCCCCGGCCGCCATCGGCCGGGGGCGTCAGGGTCGGACAGCCCCTACACCGCGGGCACCGCACAGGACTTTCCAGACACCCCCTAGCCGACCAGCCGGGCCGCCTCCTCCGCACATCCCCAGGCCACGGTCACGCCCGCGCCGCCGTGGCCGTAGTTGTGGATCAACAGGCGGCCGTCCGGCAGGGTGTCGCGCTCCAGGCGGACGGCCGGGCGGGTGGGGCGCAGTCCCACCCGGTGTTCCAGTACCCGAGCCCCGGCGATCTCCGGCCGCAGCGCCGCGCAGCGGCGGATGATCGCCTCGGCCGTCGCGGGGTCCGGCTCCAGCGACCACGCGTCCTCCTCCGCCGTACCGCCGAGGACGAGCCCGCCCGGCTGCGGGAACATGTACGCGTACTCGCCGGCCGCGTCGGTGGAGACCAGCCAGGTGTCGATCCCCGGGTTCTCCACGACGACCAACTGCCCGCGCACGGGCCGCACGGACGGATCCGGCACCAGCTCCCGCGCGGCGAGCCCCGTGCAGTTGACCACGACCGGCGCGTCGGCCTCCGCGAGCCCGGACACCGTACGAGCCTCGACCACACCGCCCGCCGCCGCCAACCGCTCCCGCAGCCAGGGCAGATGAACCGGCATGTCGATGAGCGGCAACCGCGCCCGGACCCCCGCCCCCGCGTACTCCGCGGCCGTGGTCGCCCGCAGCTCCGGCACCCGCTCCGTCAGCCACCCGTCGACCTCGTCGAGACGCGTCTCGCCCAGTACCCCGTCGACCAGGCGCACGCCGCCCGCCCCGGACCCGGCGGCCAGCTCCTCGTACACCTCCAGCGACCGCAGCGCCCACACCCGCGCCAGCGCGAGCGGCTCGATCCGGTACGGCCACCACAACGCCCCCGCAACCGCCGAGGTGGTCCCCTCGACGCGGTCCCGCGTCCACACCCGTACCCGCCGCCCCCGCTCGGCGAGAACCACCGCGGTCGTCAGCCCGACCACCCCGCCACCGACCACCACGATCTCGTCACCGCGCTCACCAGCCATGCCCGGACCGTAGCGGAATGTGCCATGCCGTGCTCACATCACGCCCGGTGTGGGAATACTCACCGTATGTGTGCCGAGTACACGACCTTCGGCCTGGCACCCGCGATGCGGGCCGGCGGAGTCCTCACCGACGGTGGTTACCAGGTCCACCGGGACTTCGTGGACTTCATCGTCGACGGACGCCCGCTGCTGTTCCGGCTCTCCGACCTCGACGCGGTCTCCCCGCTCGCCTCCGACGTACCACCCGCGATCTTCACCGCGCAGGTCCGCAGCCTGCTCCTGGAGAGCCCGGCACCGCTGCCCGGCGGCCGCTACGTCGTCTATGGGTGCCCCGAGTGCGAGGACCTGGCCTGCGGCGCCGTCACCGCCGTCATCCAGCCGGACGGCGAGGACGTCATCTGGCGGGACTTCGCCTGGCAGACCGACGAACACGCCGACCTGGAGCTCAACGGCTACCACGGCATCGGCCCGTTCCGCTTCCGCGGCGCCGAGTACCGCGCCGCGCTGAGCGCCCTGCTGGGCGGCTCCGCCCCGGACCCCCGCCGCCGCGTCCTGCTGATCGGCGCCCGCGTCGCCGTCCTGGCCAAGCTCGCCGCGGCGCTCCGCACCATCGGCGTCGGCGCCGACATCGCCCACGACGCCGACCACGTGCCCGCCGACGAACTGCGCGCCTACGGCGCCGTCGCCTTCGCGCCCGGGACCGGCGAGCAGCAACGTGCCGCCGTCCGCCGCGCCTTCGAACGCGCCGAGGTCCCCGTCGCCCGCGTCGACGGTCTCGCCCCGATCGTCCCCCTCCTCGTCGCGCAGATCGAACACGCCCTGGACCGCAGCCCGCTGGAGCAGCGCCGCCTCACCGGCCTGGCCGTCACCGATGGCGAAGCCGACATCGAGATCACCTCCGCCTGCCGGGTCACCCTCGCCGCGTACCGCCTCGACCGGTTCTCCCGCACCCGCACCCACGAGATCTTCGACGGCGTCCTGGAACCGGGCCGCCACCGCATCGCTCTCGACGCCAAGGCGGTCAAGGGACCGTCCTTCGTCGTGGCGCGCACGTCCGGAGGTGTCCTGGTGACGGCCGTCACCCACTGAGGGCCCATTAGGATCTGCACTCTGATGACTGCCACCCTCGTCGCCAAGAACCTCGCCGCCGGCCACGGCGACCGCTCCCTGTTCACCGGACTCGACCTCGTCGTCGCGCCCGGCGACGTGATCGGCCTGGTCGGAGCCAACGGCGCCGGCAAGTCCACCCTGCTCAGGATGCTCGCCGGACTCACCACCCCCGAGCAGGGCGAGCTGCGCCTGTCCCCGCCGGCCGCCACCGTCGGCCACCTGCCGCAGGAGCCGGACCGCCGCCCCGGCGAGACCGTACGGGCGTTCCTGTCCCGCCGCACCGGCGTCGCCGAGGCCCAGCGGCTCATGGACGAGGCGACCCAGGCCCTGGTCGACGGGGCGCCCGGCGCCGACGACGCCTACGCCACGAGCCTGGAGCGCTGGCTCGGACTCGGCGGCGCCGACCTCGACGAACGCGCCGAGGAGGTCGCCGACTCCCTGGGTCTCGCGGTCGATCTGGACCAGCTGATGACGTCGCTGTCCGGCGGCCAGGCCGCCCGCGCCGGCCTCGCTTCCCTGCTCCTGTCCCGCTACGACGTCTTCCTCCTCGACGAGCCCACCAACGACCTCGACCTGGACGGCCTGGAGCGCCTCGAACGCTTCGTGAGCGGCCTGCGCGCCGGGACGGTGGTCGTCAGCCACGACCGCGAGTTCCTCACCCGCACGGTCACCAAGGTCCTCGAACTCGACCTCGCCCAGCGGCAGATCAACCTCTACGGCGGTGGCTACGAGGCCTATCTGGAGGAGCGGGAGGTCGCGCGCCGGCACGCCCGCGACGAGTTCGAGGAGTACGCCGACAAGAAGGCGGCCCTCCAGGACCGCGCGCAGACGCAGCGCTCCTGGATGGACAAGGGCGTGAAGAACGCGCGCCGCAAGGCGGGCAACGACAACGACAAGATCGGCCGCAAGTTCCGCAGCGAGGCCAGCGAGAAACAGGCCGCGAAGGCGCGGCAGACCCAGCGCATGATCGAGCGGCTGGACGTCGTCGAGGAGCCCCGCAAGGAGTGGGAACTGCGCATGGAGATCGCGTCGGCCCCGCGCTCGGGCGCCGTCGTCGCGACCCTGCGGGACGCCGAGGTGCGCCGCGGCGGCTTCGTCCTCGGCCCGGTGTCCCTCCAGATCGACTGGGCGGACCGGGTGGCGGTGACGGGCGCGAACGGCGCCGGCAAGTCCACCCTGCTCGCCGCCCTGCTCGGCCGCGTCCCGCTCGACGCCGGGCACGCGGCCCTCGGCTCGGGCGTCCTGCTCGGCGAGGTCGACCAGGCCCGGAAGCTGTTCCACGGCCAGGAGCCCTTGATGGACGCCTTCCGCGCGGCCGTCCCGGACACCGAACCGGCCGAGGTACGCACCCTCCTGGCCAAGTTCGGCCTCAAGTCGCACCACGTCCTGCGCCCCGCGGCGACCCTCTCCCCGGGCGAGCGCACCCGAGCGGCCCTGGCGCTGCTCCAGGGCCGCGGCGTCAACCTCCTGGTCCTCGACGAGCCGACCAACCACCTCGACCTGCCCGCCATCGAGCAGTTGGAGTCCGCGCTCGACTCCTACGAGGGCACCCTCCTGCTGGTCACCCACGACCGCCGCATGCTCGACGCCGTGCGCGTCACCCGCCGCATCGAGGTGGCGGACGGCAAGGTGACCGAGCGCTAACGGGCCGTCAGGCGGCGGGCCAGCTGGGGGTAGTCGACGACGTACCCCTCCTCGTCGAACTCCAGATCGCTGCGGAAGTCACCGGAGGCGTACCGGACCCGCCCGGGTCCGAGATGCGTGTACGTCTGGCGGGACGGCCGCACCGCCAGGTCCGGCACCGACACCCAGGCCATCAGGAACTCCCGTTCGCCGGGCGCCTGATGCAGCCCGTGCCGGAGCACCGGCATGGTGTTGGTGAGCGGGCACAGCCCCAGATCGCAGTCGAGGGCGCCGTCGACGCCGGGCAGCGGCTCGCCGTCCGCGGTCCATCCGCCCCGGCCGTCGTGCCGCAGGTCCAGCGTGCGGCTGCCGTCGGCGGACTCGGCCGTCACCCGCAGCCGACGGGTCACGAAGCCCTCGGTGGTGTCGAGTTCGTATGTGACCCAGTACGGCTCCGGATCGGTCCCGACGACCCGCCCGCGTGCCTGCATCACGCCGTCCCCAAGCTCGACCCAGGCGGTCTCGACCCCCCGGCTGGCGGACACTTCCCAGGTGATGACACGCGCAGCAGACATGCCGGCCACTCTAAAACTGAAAGGGCGCGAAGCGCCCCTTTTCAGGGGCGCGGGGAACTGCGCGACCAGCCACAACGAACCCGCAGCTCCCCGCGGCCCCCGGCGGAGCCGTCAGCGGCGCCCCTTCCCCGGGTCGACAAGACCGGCCCGGCGCAGCGCGTCAGCCATCGCCCCGTTGGCAGGCGGCGGCGCCTGACGAGAACCGCCACCGCCACCACGGCGCCCGGCGGCGCCGCCCTGCCGCTGCTGCGGCGGACGCCCACCGCGCTGCCGGCGCTCGCCGGAGCCGCCCTGCCCCTGCGGTGCCGCCTCGTCGTCCAGGCGCAGCGTCAGCGAGATCCGCTTGCGCGGGATGTCGACGTCGAGGACCTTCACCTTGACGATGTCGCCGGGCTTCACCACGTCCCGCGGATCCTTGACGAACGTCTTCGACATCGCGGACACGTGCACCAGACCGTCCTGGTGGACACCGACGTCCACGAACGCGCCGAACGCGGCGACGTTCGTCACGACGCCCTCCAGGACCATCCCGGACGAGAGGTCCGAGATCTTCTCCACGCCCTCCTTGAAGGCGGCCGTCTTGAAGGCCGGACGCGGGTCGCGGCCGGGCTTCTCCAGCTCCTTGAGGATGTCCGTGACCGTCGGCAGACCGAACGTCTCGTCCACGAAGTCCTGCGGCTTCAGCGAGCGCAGCACCGCCGTGTTGCCGATGAGCCCCGCGACCTCCTGCCCGGCGGTCTTCACCATGCGCCGGACCACCGGGTAGGCCTCCGGGTGCACGCTGGACGCGTCCAGCGGGTCGTCACCGCCGCGGATCCGCAGGAAGCCCGCGCACTGCTCGTACGCCTTCGGGCCCAGCCGCGCCACCTTCTTCAGCTCACCGCGGGACTTGAACGGGCCGTTGGCGTCCCGGTGCGCCACGATGTTCTCGGCGAGCCCGGAGGTGATGCCGGAGACCCGCGAGAGCAGCGGGGCCGACGCCGTGTTGACGTCCACGCCCACGCCGTTCACACAGTCCTCCACCACCGCGTCCAGCGAACGCGACAGCTTCACCTCGGACAGGTCGTGCTGGTACTGGCCGACACCGATCGACTTCGGGTCGATCTTCACCAGCTCGGCCAGCGGGTCCTGGAGCCGCCGGGCGATCGACACGGCGCCGCGCAGCGACACGTCCATGTCGGGCAGCTCCTGCGAGGCGAAGGCGGACGCCGAGTACACGGACGCGCCGGCCTCGGACACCATCACCTTCGTGAGCTTCAGCTCCGGGTGCTTGGTGATCAGTTCCCCGGCGAGCTTGTCGGTCTCGCGGGAGGCCGTGCCGTTGCCGATGGCGATCAGCTCGACCGCGTGCTCCTTCGCGAGCCGGGCCAGCTTGGCGATGGCCTCGTCCCACCGGTTGGCCGGGACGTGCGGGTGGATGACGTCCGTGGCGACGACCTTGCCGGTCGCGTCGACGACGGCGACCTTCACACCCGTACGGAAACCGGGGTCCAGCCCGAGCGTCGCGCGCGTGCCCGCCGGGGCGGCGAGCAGCAGGTCGCGCAGGTTCGCCGCGAAGACCCGCACGGCCTCGTCCTCGGCGGCCGTGCGCAGCCGCAGCCTGAGGTCGATGCCGAGGTGGACGAGGATGCGGGTGCGCCACGCCCAGCGGACCGTGTCCTGCAGCCATTTGTCGCCCGGGCGGCCCCGATCGGCGATCCCGAACCGGTGCGCGACCATCCCCTCGTACGACGAGGGGCCGTCGGTCGGCTCCTCGGGCTCCAGGACGAGGTCGAGGACCTCCTCCTTCTCGCCGCGCAGCATCGCCAGGATGCGGTGCGAGGGGAGCTCCGTGAACGGCTCGGCGAAGTCGAAGTAGTCGGCGAACTTCGCGCCCGCCTCCTCCTTGCCGTCCCGCACCTTGGCGGCCAGCCGCCCGCGCACCCACATGCGCTCGCGCAGCTCGCCGATCAGGTCGGCGTCCTCCGAGAACCGCTCGGTGAGGATCGCCCGGGCGCCGTCGAGGGCCGCCTGCGGATCGGCCACGCCCTTGTCGGCGTCGACGAACGCGGCGGCCGCGGCGAGGGGCTCGACGGTCGGATCGCCGAGCAGCCCCTCCGCCAGCGGCTCGAGACCGGCCTCGCGCGCGATCTGCGCCTTGGTGCGCCGCTTGGGCTTGTACGGGAGGTAGATGTCCTCCAGGCGCGCCTTGGTCTCGGCACCCCGGATCCGCGCCTCCAGTTCCTCGGTGAGCTTGCCCTGCTCGCGCACCGACTCCAGGATCGCCGTCCGCCGCTCCTCCAGCTCCCGCAGATAGCGCAGCCGCTCCTCGACGGTGCGCAGCTGCGCATCGTCGAGCATCTCGGTCGCTTCCTTGCGGTAGCGGGCGATGAAGGGCACCGTAGAACCGCTGTCGAGCAGCTCCACGGCAGCCCTGACCTGCCGCTCCCGTACGCCGAGCTCCTCGGCGATCCTGCCTTCGATGGACCCTACTTCGAGGGACCCGGGTGTCGTCACGTCCCGTACCGCCTTCTCCACTGAGGTTGCGCGGCAATTGTGGCAGGTGACACCGACACTCGGGGTCAGGGCGGCACCCGGCAGGTCGGGACGGTTCTTGTCAGAACCTCGCGGCTGCGACCCCGAGGCTCAGACCCTGCGGCTGCGGGTCGAGGACGAAGCGCCGCCGAAGAGCCGGGCCAGGGCCCGGAAGGGCAGCGTGACGACGGTGGCGATGGCGCCGCCGATCTGGCGCAGCACGTCTGCAATGGCACGGAACACGTAATTCCCCTTTCCTCTCCCGACCGCAGCGGCCGGGAGAGACCGGGTACCTCGCCAAAGCCTCACCATGCGTCACGGCCCGGCACAGTTGCCCGGGACCGTGGGCAGCACCCGTCAGCGCTTGCCGAGCAGGTCCGCCGGATACGCCCCGGCCTTCAGCGCCGCCTGCGCGAACCCCGCCCCCAGCTCGGTCAGCCGCGCCACCCCCTGCGCGCCCAGGTGCTCGTACGGGGCCCGGTCCAGGCGGTCCGTCTCCTGCTCGATCTCCTCGCGCAGGGCAACACCGCGCTCGGTGAGCTCACCGGTCGCGTCCAGCAGCCCGCGCTCACGCAGCCGGCCCGTCGCCGCGTCCCAGTCCTCCTGGCTCCAGCCGCGGGTGCCGAAGACCCACTTCGGTGTCATGCCCTTGCCCGTCGCCGTGTGGGTCACCATGGCCTCCAGCCCGTCCAGCCCCGCGGACATCAGCACGGCCAGATGCCCGTCGCCCCGGTGCTCGCGCAGCAGGGTCGCCGCATGCCAGTACGCGAGATGCGGTTCCTCGGGGACGGGCAGGTCGGCATGGGCGGCGTACAGGGGCCGCGCCCCGCGCGAGCAGGCCTCCGCGGCGCGCAGCGCGAGCCGCGCGGCCTCGGCCATCCCGGCCGACGCCACGGCCTCTTCGCCCAGCAGCCGGCGCAGCGTCGCGTCGACCGCACGCGCGCGTGCCGCCAGCACCTGGCCGGGTGTCGCGGTCTCCCACACCGCCGGCACGTGCCGGGCCACCAGCTCGTACTTGTAGTTGTAGAAGGCCGCGGTCACCGCCCCGGCCCCGACCGGCCCGAGGGCGGCGGCGCGCACGGCGAAGTTCACGGCGCGGGGATCGGTGACCCCGACGGCACGCAGTTCCCGGCCCACATCGGGTGAGAAG
Source organism: Streptomyces africanus (assembly GCF_030816955.1). Lineage (NCBI taxonomy): Bacteria > Bacillati > Actinomycetota > Actinomycetes > Kitasatosporales > Streptomycetaceae > Streptomyces > Streptomyces africanus. Next base: position 7,668,630 of record NZ_JAUSYP010000001.1, read on the forward strand.
TAGTGCGTGGAGTGCAGGGAGTTGAGCACGTTGTGGCAGCGTCGGCCGGCGCGCGGCTCAAGGGCGGCAGTCGTCATGCCCGGGAGGTTACCAACCGCTTGGTATGCCCTCTACGGCCGCAGTCCTCATGGCAGAAAAGGTGGGGACTTCGTCATTGCGGCCACACCCCGGGCCCGCGAAGAATCGACGGCATGGCCCAGCGCACCGTTCTCGCCGTCCTCTTCGAGGGAGTGCAGAGCCTCGACGTCACCGGGCCCGTGGAGGTCTTCGCGGGCGCGGAGCTGCTCTCGCCGGGCGCGTACCGGATCCACACGGCGTCCCTGGACGGGGCGCCCGTACGGACCACCAGCGGTCTGACCCTCGTGCCCGACGTGTCCCTGGCCACCGCGCCCGACCCGGACATCCTCCTCGTCCCCGGCGGCACGGGCAGCCTGCGCCCCGACCCGCGCCTGGTCGACTGGGTGCGCGAGCACGGGCCGCGCGCCGCCCGCCTGGTCTCCGTGTGCACCGGCGCGTCCGTGCTCGCCGCGGCCGGCCTGCTGGACGGCCGCCGGGCCACGACCCACTGGGCGTACTGCGACCGGCTCGCCCGCGACCACCCGGCCGTCGAGATCGACCCCGACCCCGTCTACGTACGCGACGGACACATCGCCACCTCGGCCGGTGTCACCGCCGGCATCGACCTCGCCCTCGCCCTGGTGGAGGAGGACCTGGGCCGGGACGCCGCCCTCACCATCGCCCGCCACCTGGTCGTGTTCCTGCGCCGGCCCGGGAACCAGGCCCAGTTCAGCGCCCAGCTCGCGGCCCAGACCGCACACCGCGAGCCCCTGAGGGAGGTCCAGCGCTTCATCACCGAACGCCCCGACGCCGACCTCTCCGTCGAGGCCCTCGCCGCCCGCGCCCGTCTGTCGCCCCGCCACTTCGCCCGCGCCTTCCGGTCCGAGACGGGTATGACGCCGGGCCGCTACGTGGACCGGGTCCGACTCGAACACGCCCGCCGCCTGCTGGAGGACACCGCCGACGGCATCGAGGAGATCTCCCGCACCAGCGGCTACGGCACCCCCGAGGCCATGCGCCGCGCCTTCGTCAAGGCTCTGGGCACGCCCCCGGCGGAGTACCGCCGCCGCTTCCGCCCGGCGACGACGTCCTGACCCCCACTAAACCGACCGGAAGGTTCCCATGCAGATCGCCATCGTCCTCTACGACCGCTTCACCGCCCTCGACGCCGTGGGCCCCTACGAGACCCTCGGCCGGCTCCCGGACGCGGAGACCGTCTTCGTCGCCGAGGAAGCCGGCCCCGTACGGAACGAATCCGGCAACCTCGCCCTCGTCGCCGACCGGACCCTGGCCGACGTACCGAACCCCGACATCATCGTGGTCCCCGGCAGCCCGGGCCCGCTCCCGCTCGCGGCGGACGGACCCCTGCTCACCTGGCTGCGCTCCGCCGACGCCGGCAGCACCTGGACGACGTCCGTGTGCACCGGCTCCCTGCTGCTCGCCGCCGCCGGACTCCTCCGGGGCCGCCGCGCGACCTCCCACTGGCTGGCCCTGGAGGAGCTGAAGCGCCACGGCGCCGAGCCGACGGGGGAGCGGGTCGTCACCGACGGCAAGTACGTCACCGCGGCCGGCGTCTCCGCCGGCATCGACATGGGACTGACTCTGCTGGGCCGGATCGCGGGCGACACCCACGCGCAGATCGTCCAGCTCGCCGCCGAGTACGACCCGCAGCCGCCCTACGACGCCGGATCACCCGAGAAGGCCCCCGCGCACGTGGTCGAACTGCTCCGGTCGCACTCCGGCGTCATCCTCACGTAGGCACGCTCCAGCCGAACCGCGGCTGCCTGCGCTCCAGGAACGCGGTGACGCCCTCCGCGGTGTCGCCGCTCTCGCGTGCCCGCGCGGCCCAGTGGGCGTCGCGGTCCGTGCGGCCGTTCGCGAACTCCTTGGCCGCGGCCTGCGTCAGCTGCGAACGCGACGTCAGGATCCGGGTGAACTCGGCGACCCGCTTGCCCAGTTCGCCGTCGGGCAGCACTTCGTCGGCCAGCCCGGTGCGCAGCGCCCGCTCCGCGTCGATCAGTTCGCCGGAGAACAGCAGGTACTTGGCGGTGGCCGGCCCGACCAGGGAGACCAGCCGCCGGGTCGAGGACGCCGGATACACGATGCCGAGCTTCGCCGGCGTCACCCCGAACAGCGCCCCCTCCTCGGCGAACCGCAGATCACAGGCCGCCGCCAGCTGCGCCCCGCCGCCCACGCAGTGCCCGCGCACCGCCGCCAGCGTCGGCTTCGGGAACGCGGCGAGCGCCTCCTCGGCCGCCACGGCGAGCCGCTGCGCCTCCTCCGGCGAGCCCCGCAGTGTCGAGATGTCGGCCCCGGCGCAGAACGTCCCGCCCTCGCCGCTGAGCACCAGCGCCCGCACGGCCGGATCACCCGCGAGCCGCTCCAGCAGCGGCGGCAGGGAACGCCACATCCCGGCCGTCATGGCGTTGCGCTTCTCGGGATGATGGATGACGACCGTCGCGACCGAGTCGGTCACGCTGTACAGCAACTGCGGCTCCATGCGCCGGATGCTATCCGGATGCCAAACCCGTACAACCCGAATAGTTCGCCGAGACGGCACAACGGGGACAGGACCAGTCCCACAACTGACCGTGTCATACGCCAACGGTCATAAGTGCTCGATAGTTGCTGACTTCTGTTCAGCCCTGGGGTAGGGAGCGCATCGTTACCAACACTCGGGGTGTGGCGACAATCGAGCGTGAGGGTGGCGACCGGACGATGGACGACGACGGGCGTGGGTTCGGCCCACGCCCAGAGGGCGGCGCGGCGCCCTTCGGCCCCGGGCCCGCGGATCCGCTGCCGTACGAAGGGGTCTGGCGGTTCACCGCACCGGCGGTCGACGCCTCGGTGCCGCAGGCGCGGCACGCCGTACGGGACCTGCTGCTGCGTCAGGGGGTGCCGGCCTCGGACGACCTGGCCCAAGGGCTGCTGCTGATCGTCTCGGAGCTGGTGACGAACGCCGTGAAGCACGCGGCGGTGCTCTCACCGACCATCGCCGTCGAGCTGGCCGTCGGCGCCGAGTGGCTGCGCGTGTCCGTGGAGGACAACCACCCGTACCGGCCGACCGCACTGGAGACCGACCACGGCCGGACCGGCGGCCGCGGACTGCTGCTGGTGCGCGAGATCACACGCGAGGCCGGCGGTGTCTGCGAGGTCGACCACACCGCGAGCGGCGGCAAGGTGATCTGGGCCACCCTGCCGCTCAAACCCGTGCGCTTCCCCTGACAACCCGGTCCGCCAGGGCCGTCGTCACCATCCGGCCGACGCGCCGGTCAGCTCCCTGATCGCCGGCCGGGCTGCGTCCAGGACGGTCATGAACCAGGACGAGAAGGTGTCCTTGGCGTGCCGCTCCGCCAGCTCGGGCGGGGTCACGAACGCCGTCGACGCCACCTCCTCCGGATCCGGCCGCAGCACCGCCTGCACCATGCCGACGAAGAGGTGGTTGTACTCCTGCTCCACCAGACCGGACTCCGGGTCCGGGTGGTTGTAGCGGACCGTGCCCGCCTCGGCCAGCAGGGACGGGGAGGCGCCGAGTTCCTCGAAGGTCCGCCGCGCCGCCGCCGCGAAGGGCGCCTCACCGGGGTAGGGGTGGCCGCAGCAGGTGTTCGACCACACGCCGGGGGAGTGGTACTTGCCCAGCGCCCGCTGCTGGAGCAGCAGCCGGCCGTACTCGTCGAAGAGGAACACGGAGAACGCGCGGTGCAACTGCCCGGGTGGCTGATGGGCGGCGAGCTTCTCCGCGGTGCCGATCGTCACGCCGTCCTCGTCGACCAGTTCCAGCAAAATCGCGTCTGCGGTGCCGTTCGACGGGTTGTGCGTCGCGGTGGCAGGTGTGATCGGCATACCCATCCTTCACATCGGTCTTCGCGCCCCAAGTCTGCCGTACGAATCCGGCACTCCCGGCACTTCGCGACGCGCCCCGCATGTCCCGCGCGGTGGCGCGGAGCGCGGACGGCGCCGCTCGGACACCGGAAGAGGGACCCAGTAGGAGATCGTGCCCGGTGCGGTGGGCCGAAAATCGTCCCCGCGGGTGCGGTGAGAGCCAGGGCGCGGGCGCGCGCCGGAGGGCTGCGTACCCCGGCGCACTCACAGCACAACGCGCCCCACCAGCTCCATCAGCCCCGGAAGTCCCGTAAGCGGGCGCGTCAGTGACAGAGGCGCGCCTCGTGCTCCGCGTGCCCGCCCGGCTCCAGCTGGAAGGTGCAGTGCTCCACGTCGAAGTGACCGCCGAGACAGTCCTGGAGCTCGTGGAGCATCTTCTCGTGGCCGATCGCGCTCAGCACGTCCGAGCTGACGACGACGTGCGCCGACAGCACCGGCATGCCGGAGGTGATCGTCCAGGCGTGCAGGTCGTGGACGTCCTCCACCCCGTCGGTCGCCAGGATGTGGGCCCGCACCTCCGCCATGTCGACACCCTTGGGCGCCGCCTCCAGCAGGACGTTCAGGGTCTCGCGCAGCAGCTTCACCGTGCGCGGCACGATCATCAGCGCGATGACGAGCGAGGCGATGGGGTCGGCGGCCTGCCAGCCGGTGGTCATGATCACCAGGGACGAGACGATCACCGTGACCGAACCCAGGGCGTCCGCCGCCACCTCCAGGAACGCGCCGCGGACGTTCAGGCTCTCTTTCTGGCCGCGCATCAGCAGCGCCAGCGACACCATGTTCGCGACCAGGCCGATGACACCGAACACGACAGCGAGGTGGCCCTCGGTGTCCGCCGGAGTGACGAAGCGCTGGACCGACTCGTACAGGACGTACCCGCCGACCCCGAGCAGCAGCAGGCAGTTGGCCAGGGCGGCGAGTATCTCGGCGCGGGCGTAGCCGAAGGTCGCCCGGTCGCTGGGCGGCCGGTTCGCGAAGTGGATCGCGAGCAGCGCCATGCCCAGGCCCAGCGCGTCCGTCGCCATGTGCGCCGAGTCCGCGACGAGCGCGAGCGAGTCGGCGAGCAGCCCGCCGACGATCTGGACGACCACGATGCCGAGCGTGATCGCCAGCGCGACCCGCAGCCTGCCGCGGTACGCCGAGGTCGCCGTACCGCCGGCCGCCGCGCCGTGCGCGTGCCCGTGATCGTGCCCAGCCCCCATGAAAGCCGCCCTCCGGTGTCCGTCCGATTGTCGCTCTGATCGCGCCGAGCACCCCAGTGAACTACGGGGAGGGGGTATGCGCAACGCGGCACTGAACACCGTTGTCATGTGCCCTGACCTGCGGAAACGATGCGCAGGTCAGGGCGCCCTCAGGAGGTCAGGAGCTGTGGTGCAGGAGCCAGCCGCGCCAGGCCGACTCGGCCATCTCGCGCACCCCGCGCCGCGCGGTCCAGCCGAGTTCCTCCGCCGCCCGGGATGCCGAGGCGACCGCCCGGGGCGCGTCCCCGGGGCGGCGGCCCTCGACGAGCGGTGGCCGGCGGTCGCCGGTGACCTCACCGATGACCGTGATGAGTTCGCGCACCGAGACGCCCTCGCCCCGGCCGATGTTGACCGTCAGATCGCCCGTGACACCCTCGCCGCCGAGCCGCCGGGCCGCCGCGAGATGCGCCTCGGCCAGGTCGGCGACGTGAATGTAGTCACGGACGCAGGTGCCGTCCGGGGTGGGGTAGTCGTCACCGAAGATCCTGGGCGCCTCGTCGCGCGTCAGCCGGTCGAAGACCATCGGGACGATGTTGAAGACGCCCGTGTCGGCCAGTTCCGGCGCGGCCGCGCCCGCCACGTTGAAATAGCGCAGACATACCGTGGAGATCCCGTGCGCCCGGCCCGCCGCCCGCACCAGCCACTCCCCGGCGAGCTTGGTCTCGCCGTACGGGTTCACCGGCGCGCAGGGCGTGTCCTCCGTGATGAGGTCCACACCCGGGTCGCCGTACACCGCCGCCGACGACGAGAACACGAAGCGCTCGATCCCGGCCCCGGCGACCGCGTCCAGAAGGGTCACCAGACCGCCGACGTTCTCCCGGTAGTACCGCGTGGGCTGCGCGACGGACTCGGCGACCTGCTTGCGCGCCGCGAGATGCACCACACCCGTCACGCCGTGCTCGGCGAACACCCGTTTCAGCAGGTCACCGTCGAGCGACGAGCCCTCGACGAGCGGTACGTCCGCCGGCAGCCGCGCCGGTACCCCGGCCGAGAGGTCGTCCAGGGCGAGCACCCGCTCCCCGGCCTCGTTCATGGCCCTGGCCACGTGGGCCCCGATGTAGCCGGCCCCGCCGGTGATCAGCCAAGTCATGGTCGCCCACCCTATGCGGCCCTGGCCGGACCCTGCCCGATGTCCTCGATGTCCGGTCTGGGGGGCGCGGTTTGTGGGGCGGGCCCCGGATCCACGATGATGATCGCGGCAAAGGCCTGTGCGAACCACGTCGATCGATCCGCCGAACAGGCGGTGAACGCGGCCCTCCCGGCATCCGATAGCCTCTGCCGTCATGCCGCCCGGGAGCTTTCCGGCGCGGGCGCCCCCACCATGTACAGCACTGGCGCGGACGCGTCGGTACCCAGGGAGTGAATTCGGTTGTCGACCGCCATCCTCACCGGTCAGCCGGTCCCCGGATCGTCGATCGAGGGCGATCTGCGGTCCCTCGGCTTCGACGTGCGGGTCGCGGCCGACGCCGCCGAGGCCGAGACCCTGCTCGCCGGGGTGCCGGGCGAGGAGCGCGTGGCCCTGGTCGACGCCCGGTTCGTGGGGCATGTGCACGCGCTGCGCCTCGGCCTCACCGACCCCCGCTTCCCGCTCGCCGCGATCCCCGGCGCCGTCACGGCCCAGCCCGTCGGCCGCCAGGCACTGACCCGGGCGATGGCCCGTGAGAACTCCGCGGGCGGCGGCACCACCATGGTCGACAGCCTCGCCGACCGCATCGTCACCGCCCTGGACGCCGACGGCACCGAGGTGCACCGCCCCGAGCTGGGCAGCCTCGTCGCCGCCGTCCCCGCCGACCCGCAGGCCCGCAACGAGGCACGGCAGGCGGTGACGGACGTCGACGACGAGGCCGTACGCCTGAAGTCGGCCGTGAAGTCCCGCGACGGCTTCTTCACCACCTACTGCATCAGCCCGTACTCCCGGTACATCGCCCGCTGGTGCGCCCGCCGAGGCCTGACCCCGAACCAGGTCACCACCGCCTCGCTGCTCACCGCGCTCATAGCGGCGGCCTGCGCGGCCACCGGCACCCGCGGCGGCTTCGTCGCAGCCGGCGTCCTGCTCATCGCGTCCTTCGTACTGGACTGCACGGACGGCCAGCTCGCCCGCTACTCCCTGCAGTACTCCACGCTCGGCGCCTGGCTCGACGCCACCTTCGACCGGGCCAAGGAGTACGCCTACTACGCCGGCCTCGCCCTGGGAGCGGCCCGCGGCGGCGACGACGTCTGGGCCCTCGCCCTCGGCGCCATGGTCCTGCAGACCTGCCGGCACGTCGTGGACTTCTCCTTCAACGAGGCCAACCACGACGCCACCGCCAACACCAGCCCCACCGCGGCCCTCTCCGACAAGCTCGACAGCGTCGGCTGGACGGTCTGGGTGCGCCGCATGATCGTCCTGCCCATCGGCGAGCGCTGGGCGATGATCGCGGTACTCACGGCGGCCACCACGCCCCGTATCACCTTCTACGCGCTGCTCATCGGCTGCGCCTTCGCGGCGACGTACACCACGGCGGGCCGCGTGCTGCGCTCCCTGACCCGCAAGGCGCGGCGCACCGACCGGGCGGCCGGGGCGCTCGCCGACCTCGCGGACAGCGGCCCGCTCGCCCAGGGCGTGGCGCAGGCCCTCAGGCAGCCCGCCCGCGGGCTGCCGGGCTTCGCGACCCCCGCCGTCGCCCTCCTCGGCGGTCTCGCCGTGGTCCTCACGGCCGCACTGACCGGCTTCGGCGGACCCTGGCCGATCGTCGCGGCACTCGCCTACGCCCTCACCTCCGGCCTCGCCGTCGCCCGCCCCCTCAAGGGCGCCCTCGACTGGCTGGTCCCGCCGTTCCTCCGCGCCGCCGAGTACGGCACCGTCCTGGTCCTGGCGGCCCGAGCGGACGTGAACGGAGCCCTTCCTGCGGCTTTCGGGCTGGTGGCCGCGGTCGCCTACCATCACTACGACACGGTGTACCGCATCCGCGGCGACGCCGGAGCGCCCCCGGCCTGGCTGGTGCGTTCCATCGGGGGGCACGAAGGACGGACGCTGCTCGTCACCGTCCTCGCCGCGCTGCTCACCGCTTCGCAGTTCACGGTCGCGCTCACGGCTCTCGCCGTGGCCGTGGCCCTGGTGGTGCTCGTCGAGAGCATCCGCTTCTGGGTGTCCGCTGGGGCGCCCGCCGTACACGATGAAGGAGAACCCGCATGATCGGCCTCGTGCTGGCGGCCGGCGCCGGACGGCGTCTGCGCCCCTACACCGACAGCCTTCCCAAGGCGCTGGTGCCGGTGGGTCCCGCGGGTATAGAGGGCGAACCCACGGTTCTCGACCTGACACTCGGCAACTTCGCCGAGATCGGTCTCACCGAGGTCGCGATCATCGTCGGTTACCGCAAGGAAGCCGTGTACGAGCGCAAGGCGGCCCTGGAACAGAAGTACGGCCTCAAGCTCACCCTCATCGACAACGACAAGGCCGAGGAGTGGAACAACGCCTACTCCCTGTGGTGCGGGCGTGACGCCCTCAAGGACGGTGTGATCCTCGCCAACGGCGACACCGTCCACCCGGTCTCCGTCGAGAAGACGCTGCTCGCCGCCCGCGGCGACGGCAAGAAGATCATCCTCGCCCTGGACACGGTCAAGGACCTGGCCGACGAGGAGATGAAGGTCGTCGTCGACCCCGAGAAGGGCATGACGAAGATCACCAAGCTGATGGACCCCGCCGAGGCCACCGGCGAGTACATCGGCGTCACCCTCATCGAGGGCGACGCGGCCCCCGAACTGGCCGACGCGCTCAAGACCGTGTGGGAGACCGACCCGCAGCAGTTCTACGAGCACGGCTACCAGGAGCTGGTGAACCGCGGCTTCCGTATCGACGTGGCGCCGATCGGCGACGTCAAGTGGGTGGAGATCGACAACCACGACGATCTCGCCCGTGGACGGGAGATCGCATGCCAGTACTGACCCGGCTCATCCCCTCGCCGCTGGTCGTGGACATCCGCCCGGGTGCCCTCGACGACCTGGCGTGCGTCCTCGCCGACGAGCGCATCTCGCACTCCGGCCGCCTCGCCGTCGCCGTCAGCGGCGGCTCCGGCGCCAGGCTGCGCGAGCGCATCTCGCCGAGCATGCCCGGCGCCACCTGGTACGAGGTGGGCGGCGGCACCCTCGACGACGCGGTCCGGCTGGCGAGCGACATAAAGGCCGGCCACTTCGACGCGGTCGTCGGCCTCGGCGGCGGCAAGATCATCGACTGCGCCAAGTTCGCCGCGGCACGCGTCGGCCTGCCCCTGGTCGCCGTGCCCACGAACCTCGCGCATGACGGCCTGTGCTCGCCGGTCGCCACCCTCGACAACGACGCGGGCCGCGGCTCCTACGGCGTGCCGAACCCGATCGCGGTCGTCATCGACCTGGACGTCATCCGCGAGGCCCCGGTCCGTTTCGTCCGCGCCGGCATCGGCGACGCCGTCTCCAACATCTCCGCGATCGCGGACTGGGAGCTGGCCAATCGGGTCAAGGGCGAGCGGATCGACGGACTCGCCGCGGCCATGGCCCGCCAGGCCGGCGAGGCCGTACTGCGGCACCCGGGCGGCATCGGGGACAACGACTTCCTCCAGGTGCTCGCCGAGGCGCTGGTCCTCAGCGGCATCGCGATGTCGGTGTCGGGCGACTCGCGGCCGTCCTCCGGGGCGTGCCACGAGATCAACCACGCCTTCGACCTGCTCTACCCGAAGCGGGCCGCCGCCCACGGCGAGCAGTGCGGTCTCGGCGCGGCCTTCGCGATGTGGCTGCGCGGGGCGCACGAACAGTCGGCGTACATGGCCGAGGTACTGCGCCGGCACGGGCTGCCCGTGCTGCCGGACGAGATCGGCTTCACGACGGACGAGTTCGTCAAGGCCGTCGAGTTCGCCCCGGAGACCCGGCCCGGCCGCTACACCATCCTCGAACACCTCGACCTGAACACCGAACAGATCAAGGACACCTACGCCGACTATGTCAAGGCCATCGGTAGCTGAACTACGCCCCGTCGTTCACCCCGCGGGGGTGAAGGACCGGCGCAGCGGTGAGCACTGGATGGGACGCCTCTACATGCGTGAGGTGTCCCTGCGTGTCGACCGTTACCTGGTCAACACCAGGGTCACGCCCAACCAGCTCACCTACCTGATGACCGTCTTCGGTGTGCTCGCGGCCCCGGCACTTCTCATGCCGGGGATCCCGGGTGCCGTGCTCGGCGTGGTGTGCGTCCAGATGTACCTCCTGCTGGACTGCGTCGACGGCGAGATCGCGCGCTGGAAGAAGCAGTACTCGCTCAACGGCGTCTACCTGGACCGCGTCGGCGCCTACCTCACCGACGCCGCCGTGCTCGTCGGCTTCGGCCTGCGCGCCGCCGACCTGTGGGGCAGCGGCCGGATCGACTGGCTGTGGGCTTTCCTCGGCACCCTGGCCGCCCTCGGCGCCATCCTGATCAAGGCCGAGACCGACCTCGTCGGCGTCGCCCGGCACCAGGCCGGGAAGCCGCCGGTCCAGGAGGCCGCCGCCGAGATCCGCTCCTCCGGCATGGCGCTGGCCCGCAAGGCCGCCGCCGCGCTCAAGTTCCACCGCCTGATCCTCGGCATCGAGGCGTCCCTGCTGATCCTCGTCCTGGCCATCGTCGACCAGACTCGCGGCGACCTGTTCTTCTCCCGGCTCGGCGTGGCCGTGCTGGCCGGCATCGCGCTGGTGCAGACCCTGCTGCACCTGGTGTCCATCCTCGCTTCGAGCAGGCTGAAGTGAGCGGTATGAAGGTCGGCGCCGTCATCATCACCATGGGCAACCGCCCCGACGAGCTGCGGGCCCTTCTCGACTCGGTCGCGGGGCAGGACGGCGACCCGGTCGAGGTGGTCGTCGTCGGCAACGGCTCGCCCGTCCCGGACGTCCCCGAGGGCGTCCGCACGATCGAACTGCCCGAGAACCTCGGCATCCCCGGCGGCCGCAACGTCGGCATCGAGGCCTTCGGCCCGGCCGGCCGGGACGTCGACATCCTGCTGTTCCTCGACGACGACGGGCTGCTCGCCGGCCACGACACCGCCGAGCTGTGCCGGAAGGCCTTCGAGGCCGACCCGAAGCTCGGCATCATCAGCTTCCGCATAGCCGACCCGGACACCGGCGCCACCCAGCGCCGCCACGTGCCCCGGCTGCGCGCCGCCGATCCGATGCGCTCCTCCCGGGTCACCACCTTCCTCGGCGGCGCCAACGCCGTGCGCACCCGGGTCTTCGCCGACGTCGGCGGACTCCCGGACGCATTCTTCTACGCCCACGAGGAAACCGACCTGGCATGGCGGGCCCTCGACGCGGGCTGGATGATCGACTACCGGTCCGACATGGTGCTGTACCACCCGACGACCGCTCCCTCGCGTCACGCGGTCTACCACCGCATGGTCGCCCGCAACCGCGTCTGGCTCGCCCGCCGCAACCTCCCCGCGCCGCTCGTCCCGGTCTACCTCGGCGTGTGGCTGCTGCTCACCCTCGTACGCCGTCCCTCCGGCCCCGCCCTGCGGGCCTGGTTCGGCGGATTCCGCGAGGGCTGGACGACCCCGTGCGGGCCGCGCCGTCCCATGAAGTGGCGTACGGTGTGGCGGCTGACCCGGCTGGGCCGGCCCCCCGTCATCTGACAAGCTCGTATCGGAGTAGCCGGGAGCACCCGGGCCGTACCCTGGCCCCCGGCTCATGCAGGCCCGGACAGGCCGCGCATCTCGAAGACGAAAGTTTCCACTAGTGAGTGAGACAACGCACGACGCCACGGTCGCGGTCAGCGCGCCCGCGGCGCCCGACGAGGGACTCACGGCGAGGGAGCTCGCCGCCAAGTACGGGCTCAGCGTGAGCGGCGCCCGGCCGTCCCTCATCGAGTACGTCCGTCAGCTCTGGGACCGGCGGCACTTCATCCTCGCCTTCTCCCGCGCGAAGCTGACCGCCCAGTACAGCCAGGCCAAGCTCGGCCAGCTGTGGCAGGTGGCCACACCACTGCTGAACGCGGCCGTGTACTTCTTCATCTTCGGCCTGCTCCTGGAGGCCGACCGCGGTCTGCCCCGCGAGGTGTACATCCCGTTCCTGGTCACGGGCGTGTTCGTGTTCACCTTCACGCAGAGCTCGGTGATGGCGGGCGTGCGCGCGATCTCCGGCAATCTCGGCCTGGTCCGCGCCCTGCACTTCCCACGCGCCTCGCTGCCGATCTCCTTCGCGCTCCAGCAGCTCCAGCAGCTGCTGTTCTCGATGATCGTGCTGTTCGCCGTCGCGGTCGGCTTCGGTCAATACCCGGACCTGTCCTGGCTGCTGATCGTGCCGGTGCTCGTCCTGCAGTTCTGCTTCAACACCGGCCTCGCGCTGATCATGGCCCGGGCGGGCGCCAAGACCCCGGACCTCGCGCAGCTGATGCCGTTCGTGATGCGGACCTGGATGTACGCGTCCGGTGTGATGTTCTCCATCCCGATCTTCCTCAAGGACAAGCCGGACTGGATCGCGAACATCCTCCAGTGGAACCCGGCCGCGATCTACATGGACCTGATGCGCTTCGCCCTCATCGACGACTACGGCTCGGAGTACCTCCCCGACCACGTGTGGGCGGCCGCGGGCGGCTGGGCCGTGCTGTTCGCCCTGGGCGGCTTCGTGTACTTCTGGAAGGCGGAGGAGAGGTACGGCCGTGGCTGAGCAGAAGCAGGACGAACGGATCCCCACCGTCATCGCGGACGACCTGCACATCGTCTACCGCGTCAACGGCGCCAAGAGCGGCAAGGGCAGCGCCACCGCCGCCCTCAGCCGCATCCTCAAGCGCGGCGAGGAGCGCGGCGTGCGCAAGGTGCACGCAGTGCGAGGCGTCTCCTTCGTCGCGTACCGCGGCGAGGCCATCGGCCTGATCGGCTCCAACGGCTCCGGCAAGTCGACCCTGCTGCGCGCCATCGCCGGTCTGCTCCCCGCCGAGCAGGGCAAGGTCTACACCGACGGTCAGCCCTCGCTGCTCGGGGTCAACGCGGCCCTGATGAACGACCTCACCGGCGAGCGGAACGTCATATTGGGCGGGCTCGCCATGGGCATGTCCCGGGAGGAGATCAAGGAGCGCTACCAGGACATCGTCGACTTCTCCGGCATCAACGAGAAGGGCGACTTCATCACCCTGCCCATGCGCACCTACTCCTCCGGCATGGCGGCCCGGCTCCGCTTCTCCATCGCCGCGGCCAAGGACCACGACGTCCTGATGATCGACGAGGCCCTGGCCACCGGTGACCGCAAGTTCCAGAAGCGCTCCGAGGACCGCATCCGGGAGCTGCGCAAGGAAGCCGGCACCGTGTTTCTGGTCAGCCACAACAACAAGTCCATCCGCGACACCTGCAACCGCGTCCTGTGGCTGGAACGCGGCGAGCTGCGCATGGACGGCCCGACCGACGAGGTGCTCAAGGAGTACGAGAAGTTCACCGGCAAGTAGTCCGGCCCGGCCAGGGCCCCGCCGGAACTGTTCCGGTGGGGCCCCGCGTCTGCAAAAGATGCGTCAACTCCGGCCCATGTCAGGAATCTTGGGGTCAATCGGTGTGTTCTCGTGATGTGCGGGACACCCTGGCGATCCCCGATGCGCTGTACAACGTAAGCTGTACCGGTCCCGAAACGCGGCAATCAGGGCGATAATGCGCGACATCGCTCGTCGCACCGCCGTGCGGACGGCTGGGCGGCGTGTCCGAAATAGTGTGTATTGGGTCGGCAGTGTAGAACGGGAGATGTGACGGCGATGGCTACGGAAACTCCCCAGCTCCACGCAGCACGTGCCGTCCTCGCGCCGGGCAGCCGGCGGTGACGGGAACCGGCACGGCGCGCGCCCTCGACCCGGAGCGGGGCACGCTCGACAAGGCCGCGGGCGAGAACTTCCCCGTGGCCCCGTTCTTCCTGCCCCGCGCCTGGCGCACCGACCTCATGGCCGTCTACGGCTTCGCCCGCCTGGTCGACGACATCGGCGACGGCGACCTGGCCCCCGGCGGCGCCGATGCCCGGCTGCTCGGCGTGTCCCCACAGGAGGCCGAGGACCGGCTGGTCCTGCTGGACGCCTTCGAGGCCGACCTGCGCAGGGTCTTCGACTCGACCCCCCGTCACCCCCTGCTGCGCCGCCTCCAGCCGACCGTCCGGCGCTGCTCGCTGACCCCCGAGCCGTTCCTCGGCCTGATCGCCGCCAACCGCCAGGACCAGCTGGTCGGCCGGTACGAGACCTACGACGACCTCCTCGCCTACTGCGAGCTGTCCGCCAACCCCGTCGGCCGTCTCGTCCTCGCCGTCACCGGCACCTCGACGCCCGAGCGGATCCGCCGCTCCGACATGATCTGCACGGCCCTCCAGATCGTCGAGCACCTCCAGGACGTGGCCGAGGACCTCGGCCGCGACCGTATCTACCTGCCCGCCGCCGACATGAAGCGCTTTCACGTCGAGGAGGCGGACCTCGCAGCGACCTCCGCCGGAGCGTCGGTCCGTGCGCTGATTGCGTACGAAGCCCAAAGGGCCCGGGATCTCCTGAATGAAGGCGCCCCCCTGGTGGGTAGCGTCCACGGCAGGTTGAAGCTGCTGCTCGCAGGGTTCGTGGCGGGAGGAAGGGCGGCCGTCCACGCGATCGCCGCCGCCGATTACGACGTACTTCCCGGCCCGCCCAAGCCCGGCAAGGTCCGGTTGCTGCGTGAGGTGGGCGTGACTCTGCGAGGAGAGGGGTGATCCGGACCGTGGAGTCGGAACCACACGCGTCCCCACCGGTACTCGCCGCCTACAGCTACTGCGAGGCCGTCACCGGGCGGCAGGCCCGTAACTTCGCCTACGGCATCCGGCTGCTGCCGACGCCCCAGCGCCGTGCGATGTCGGCGCTGTACGCGTTCTCGCGGCGGGTCGACGACATCGGCGACGGTGCGCTCGCCGGTGACGTCAAGGTGGCCAGGCTGGAGGAGACCCGGGCGCTGCTCACCCGGATCCGCGAGGGCGAGGTGGCCCAGGACGACACCGACCCGGTCGCCGTCGCCCTCTCGCACGCCGCCGGGCACTTCCCGATCCCGCTCGGCGGCCTGGACGAGCTCATCGACGGCGTCCTGATGGACGTACGCGGCGAGACGTACGAGACCTGGGACGACCTGAAGGTGTACTGCCGCTGTGTGGCGGGGGCCATCGGGCGGCTCTCGCTCGGTGTGTTCGGCACGGAACCGGGGGCGCGGGGGGTCGACCGCGCGCCGGAGTATGCCGACACGCTCGGCCTCGCGCTCCAGCTCACCAACATCCTGAGGGACGTCCGTGAGGACGCCGTGGGCGGGCGCACCTATCTGCCCGCCGACGACCTCGCCAAATTCGGCTGCTCGGCCGGGTTCTCCGGGCCACGGCCACCGGAGGGCTCCGACTTCGCGGGCCTCGTGCACTTCGAAGTGCGACGGGCCCGCGCTCTTTTCGCCGAGGGCTACCGGCTGCTCCCCATGCTCGACCGCCGCAGCGGCGCGTGTGTCGCCGCCATGGCCGGCATCTACCGCCGTCTCCTCGACCGCATCGAGCGCGACCCGGAGGCCGTGCTGCGCGGCCGCGTTTCCCTGCCCGGCAGGGAGAAGGCCTACGTCGCCGTGCGCGGCCTGTCCGGCCTCGACGCCCGCCACGTGACCCGACGGACCGTCAGGAGGCGCGCGTGACGAACGAACCGGTCCGGCAAGACGCCACCGACATGCGCTCTGCGGGCGCGGTCCCCCGCTACCGGACAGCGCCTCGGAGCACGTCACCGCACGCCCGGCAGGCCCGCCACGGGACCGCGCCGGTGTTCTCCCCGGCCCGCCGACGGGGAAGCGTCGGCGGCGGGTCGGGCGGTTGCGCGCGCGTGACCCCGGCGGTGGGGCGCGGGTGCGACGCCCCGCAGGCCTGCGACGGGACCGAGCCGATGTTCTCCCTGGACCGCTGCGGGCGCGTCGGGGTCGCCGAGGGCGCGGCGTCGGCCCCGCTCCGGGACCGGCTCGACGTGCCCGTCCTGGACGCCGCGCGGTCCGCGGGGCGACGGCTCGGCAGGCCGCGGCGCGACGCGCTGCACGTACCCCTGCACCGGGGCCGCAGCCTCGTCGGTTCCGGGTCGGGTGGTCTCGCCGGCGTGACCCCGGCGGCCCGCCGTGGGAGCGACGCCCCTTCTTCCCCCGCCGTCGGGGACAAGTGGTGGGCAACCCTCCGGCGTGGGGCCGCGTCCCTGACGGAGACGGTTGGTTGCCCATCGTTCGGGCCGTGCGGCCGCCGCGCAGGGGAGGGTGCACGATGACCCAAGGCACGGGATCCCGGGGACCGGTCGCCGACGGGCGGCACACCGTCGTGGTGGGCGGCGGGCTCGCCGGCATCACCGCCGCGCTCGCGCTCGCCGACGCCGGCGTACGCGTCACCCTGCTGGAGGGCAGGCCGAGACTCGGCGGCCTGGCCTTCTCCTTCCAGCGCGGCGAGCTGACCGTCGACAACGGACAGCATGTGTACCTGCGCTGCTGCACCGCCTACCGCTGGTTCCTCGACCGCATCGAGGGCGCGGCGCTGGCCCCGCTCCAGGACCGGCTCGACGTGCCCGTCCTGGACGCCGCGCGGCCCGCGGGGCGACGGCTCGGCAGGCTGCGGCGCGACGCGCTGCCCGTGCCCCTGCACCTGGGCCGCAGCCTCGCCACGTATCCGCACCTGTCACTCGCCGACCGCGCCAAGGTGGGCCGCGCAGCGCTCGCCCTCAAGGGGCTCGACCTCGCCGATCCGGCCCTGGACACGCAGGACTTCGGCAGCTGGCTGGCCGCGCACGGCCAGTCGAAGCGCGCCGTCGAAGCCCTGTGGGACCTGGTCGGGGTCGCCACCCTCAACGCCGTCGCGGGCGACGCCTCCCTGGGGCTCGCCGCGATGGTGTTCAAGACCGGTCTGCTGTCCGACCCGGGCGCGGCCGACATCGGCTGGGCGCGGGTCCCGCTCGGCGACCTGCACGACCGGCTGGCCCGCGAGGCGCTCGACTCCGCCGGCGTCCGCACCGAGGTCCGTACCCGCGTCACCGCCGTCTCCGAGAACGCGAACGGAGCGTGGAGCGTCCAGGTTCCCGGCGAGACGCTCCAGGCCGACGCCGTCGTGCTCGCCGTACCGCAGCGCGAGGCGTACGACCTGCTGCCCGCGGGTGCCCTCGACGCGCCGGAGCGGCTCCTGGAGATCGGCACCGCTCCCATCCTCAACGTCCATGTGGTGTACGACCGCAAGGTGCTCGCCCGGCCGTTCTTCGCCGCCCTCGGCACCCCGGTGCAGTGGGTGTTCGACCGGACCGAGGCGTCCGGGCTGCGCGAGGGGCAGTACCTCGCGCTGTCGCAGTCGGTGGCCCAGGACGAGATCGACGACCCCGTGGCCGTGCTGCGCGAGAGGTACCTGCCCGAGCTGGAGCGGCTGCTGCCGCCGGCCCGCGGCGCCGCGGTGAAGGACTTCTTCGTCACCCGGGAGCGCACCGCGACATTCGCTCCCACCCCCGGCGTCGGGCGCCTCAGGCCCGGCGCCCGCACCAAGGCATCCGGCCTGTACCTGGCCGGAGCGTGGACCGCCACCGGGTGGCCCGCGACCATGGAGAGTGCGGTCCGCAGTGGAGTCGGCGCGGCGGACGCCGTGCTGGGCGCCCTGGGCCGGCCCCGCCCGCAGCACCTCTTCGCGTTCGAGGAGGCGGCGTGATGCTCGCTCAGGACAGCGCGGCTGGCGGCCCCCGCACCCCCGGTACCGCAACAAGAGGAGAGACTGTGCCCACTGTGCCCCCGGCCTCGAAGACTGCCGAGGCGGTGGACGTGACCGCGCTCCTGGAGCGCGGCCGGACCCTGGCCACTCCGGTACTGCGGGCGGCCATCGACCGCCTGGCACCTCCTATGGACACTGTTGCCGCCTACCACTTCGGATGGATCGACGCCCAGGGCCGGCCCGCGGCGGGCGACGGCGGCAAGGCCGTACGCC
Source organism: Streptomyces africanus (assembly GCF_030816955.1). Classification (NCBI taxonomy): domain Bacteria; kingdom Bacillati; phylum Actinomycetota; class Actinomycetes; order Kitasatosporales; family Streptomycetaceae; genus Streptomyces; species Streptomyces africanus. The sequence continues at coordinate 7,686,722 of NZ_JAUSYP010000001.1, forward strand.
CCGCCCTCGCGGTGCTGTCCGCCGAGGTCATGTCCGCCGCCCCCGAGACCGGCATCCCCGGCGCCGTCGCCGTGGAACTGGTCCACAACTTCTCCCTCCTCCACGACGACCTGATGGACGGCGACGAACAGCGCCGCCACCGCGACACGGTCTGGAAGGTGCACGGCCCCGCCCAGGCCATCCTGGTCGGCGACGCCCTGTTCGCCCTCGCGGGTGAGGTGCTCCTCGAACTCGGCACCGTCGAGGCCGGCCGCGCCACCCGCCGCCTGACCACCGCCACCCGCGCCCTGATCGACGGTCAGGCCCAGGACATCTCCTACGAGCACCGCGACCGCGTCACCGTCGAGGAGTGCCTGGAGATGGAGGGCAACAAGACCGGCGCCCTGCTCGCCTGCGCCAGCTCCATCGGCGCGGTCCTCGGCGGCGCCGACGACCGCACCGCCGACACGCTGGAGAAGTACGGCTACCACCTGGGCCTCGCCTTCCAGGCCGTCGACGACCTCCTCGGCATCTGGGGCGACCCGGACGCCACCGGCAAGCAGACCTGGAGCGACCTGCGCCAGCGCAAGAAGTCGCTGCCGGTCGTCGCCGCGCTCGCGGCGGGCGGCCCCGCATCCGAGCGGCTCGGCGAGATCCTCGCCGCCGACGCCAAGAGCAGCGACGTCGAGAACTTCTCCGAGGAGGAGTTCGCGGCCCGCGCCGCCCTCATCGAGGAGGCGGGCGGCCGCGAATGGACCGCCGACGAGGCACGCCGTCAGCACACCATCGCCATCGAAGCCCTCGACGCCGTCGACATGCCCGACCGGGTGCGGGAGCAGTTCACGGCCCTCGCGGACTTCGTCGTCGTACGAAAGAGATGATCACTATCGGTCGAATAGCCCTCGCGTAGTCGCCGGCCGGTGCCGCGAGACACCACGGAGCACCGGCCGACGGCGGACCCACAGCAGCTGCACACCTTGCACCACTGCACGAAGGGGAAGCCATGACAGCGACGACCGACGGAAGCACCGGGGCCCTGCCACCCCGCGCTGCCGCGGCCAGCGACACCGCCATCGACAGCACCACCCCCGCCGCGGCCGGGGCACCGCAAGCCGCCGCACGCGCCGCACAACGCGCCACCGACTTCCTGCTCTCCCTCCAGGACGCCCAGGGCTGGTGGAAGGGCGACCTCGAGACCAACGTCACGATGGACGCCGAGGACCTGATGCTCCGCCAGTTCCTCGGCATCCGCGACGAGAAGACCACCCGGGCCGCCGCGCTCTTCATCCGCGGCGAGCAGCGCGAGGACGGCACCTGGGCCACCTTCTACGGCGGCCCCGGCGAACTCTCCGCCACCATCGAGGCCTACGTCGCCCTCCGCCTGGCCGGCGACGAGCCCGGCGCACCGCACATGGCGAAGGCCTCCAGATGGATCCGCGAGCAGGGCGGCATCGCCGCCGCCCGGGTCTTCACCCGCATCTGGCTGGCCCTGTTCGGCTGGTGGAAGTGGGAGGACCTGCCCGAACTGCCCCCGGAGCTCATCTACTTCCCGAAGTGGGTGCCGCTCAACATCTACGACTTCGGCTGCTGGGCGCGGCAGACCATCGTCCCGCTGACGATCGTCTCCGCGAAGCGGCCGGTCCGCCCCGCGCCCTTCCCGCTGGACGAGCTGCACACCGACCCGGCCCGCCCGAACCCGGCCAAGCCGCTTGCCCCGGGTTTCAGTTGGGACGGTGCCTTCCAGCGGATGGACAAGGGCCTGCACGCCCTGCGGAAGGTCGCGCCGCGCCGGCTGCGCAGAGCCGCGATGAACAGCGCCGCCCGCTGGATCATCGAGCGGCAGGAGAACGACGGCTGCTGGGGCGGCATCCAGCCCCCGGCCGTGTACTCGATCATCGCCCTGCACCTGCTCGGTTACGACCTCCGGCATCCCGTGATGCGCGAGGGGCTCGCCTCGCTCGACCGGTTCGCCGTGTGGCGCGAGGACGGGGCCCGGATGATCGAGGCCTGCCAGTCGCCGGTGTGGGACACCTGCCTGGCCGCGATCGCGCTCGCGGACGCCGGACTGCCCGCCGACCACCCGCAGTTGGTGAAGGCCGCGGACTGGATGCTGGGCGAGGAGATCGTCAGGCCCGGTGACTGGTCGGTGCAGCGGCCCGGACTGCCCCCAGGGGGCTGGGCGTTCGAGTTCCACAACGACAACTACCCCGACATCGACGACACCGCCGAGGTGGTCCTCGCGCTGCGCCGGATCGCCCACCACGACCCGGTGCGGGTCGACAAGGCCGTCGGGCGCGGGGTGCGCTGGACGCTCGGCATGCAGTCGAAGAACGGCGCATGGGCCGCCTTCGACGTCGACAACACCAGCCCGTTCCCGAACCGGCTGCCCTTCTGCGACTTCGGGGAGGTCATCGACCCGCCCTCCGCCGACGTCACCGCACACGTCGTCGAGATGCTCGCGGTGGAGGGCCTCGCCCACGACCCGCGCACCCGGCGCGGCATCGAGTGGCTGCTGGCCGAACAGGAACCCGACGGCTCCTGGTTCGGGCGCTGGGGCGTCAACTACGTCTACGGCACCGGGTCCGTCGTACCCGCTCTGGTGGCCGCGGGCATCCCCGCCGCGCACCCGGCGATCCGCCGGGCCGTGACCTGGCTGGAGTCGGTCCAGAACGACGACGGCGGCTGGGGCGAGGACCTGCGCTCCTACAAGGACGTCAAGGAGTGGAGCGGCAGGGGCGCCTCGACCGCCTCCCAGACGGCATGGGCCCTGATGGCCCTGCTCGCGGCGGGGGAGCGGGACTCCAAGGCCGTCGAACGCGGCATCGAGTGGCTCGCCGCCACCCAGCAGGAGGACGGTTCCTGGGACGAGCCGTATTTCACGGGGACGGGCTTCCCGTGGGACTTCTCCATCAACTACCACCTCTACCGGCAGGTGTTCCCGCTCACCGCACTCGGCCGGTATCTGCACGGCGATCCCTTCGCCGACCGCCACCAGGGCAGCGGGGCGGCCCGGAAACCGCCGGCCGAGGCCAAGGGAACTGAATGAGCACACAGCCCGCTCCGGCCCCGCTGCTGATCGCCTGCGCGCTCGGCATCGAGCAGTTCGCCCTGCGCGCGGGGGACCGGGGCGGCGCCGGCGGGCCGGTCACCGTGCTGCGGACCGGCATGGGGCCGGCGGCGGCCGAGCGGTCCGTCACCCGGATGCTCGCCGCCCCGGCCCTGCGCGACGCCGCCGTCCTGGCCACCGGCTTCTGCGCGGGGCTCGCGCCCGGGATGCACCCCGGTGACCTGGTCGTCGCCGAGGAGACCCGTGATCCTCGCGGCTCGACCCCCTGCGTCGGGACCGATCTGCTGGTCAAGGAGCTGGTCCGCACGGTGCCCGGGCGGACCGTGCACACCGGGCCGCTCACCGGCTCCGACCACGTCGTACGCGGTCAGGAGCGGTCCGATCTGCTCGCGACGGGCGCGATCGCGACCGACATGGAATCGGCGGCCACGCTCCTGAGCGCCGTGCGTGCGGGTGAGCGCCCGGTTGCGGCCGTCCGGGTGGTCGTGGACGCTCCAGAACATGAACTCGTCCGGATCGGCACGGTGCGCGGTGGAATATCAGCTTTCCGTGTTCTTCGTTCCGTCCTTCCCGCTTTCTTCGAATGGCACCGTTCCTTGCTGCTCCCCAGGAGGTGAGCCAGATGGCCATGCCGCTCCGACAGTCCATCAAGGTCGCTACGTACTTGGCTGAACAGAAGCTGCGCCGGCGGGACAAGTTCCCGCTCATCGTCGAGCTGGAGCCGTTGTACGCCTGCAACCTCAAGTGCGAGGGGTGCGGCAAGATCCAGCACCCGGCCGGGGTGCTCAAGCAGCGGATGCCGGTCGCGCAGGCCGTGGGGGCCGTGCTGGAGTCCGGTGCCCCCATGGTGTCCATCGCCGGCGGCGAGCCGCTGATGCACCCGCAGATCGACGAGATCGTGCGGCAGCTGGTGGCCAGGCGGAAGTACGTTTTCCTGTGCACCAACGCCCTGCTGCTGCGCAAGAAGATGGACAAGTTCAAGCCCTCCCCCTACTTCGCCTTCGCGGTGCACATCGACGGGCTGCGCGAGCGGCACGACGAGTCGGTGGCGAAGGAGGGCGTGTTCGACGAGGCGGTCGAGGCCATCAAGGAGGCCAAGCGGCGCGGCTTCCGGGTGACCACCAACTCGACCTTCTTCAACACCGACACCCCGCAGACCATCATCGAGGTGCTGAACTTCCTCAACGACGACCTCAAGGTCGACGAGATGATGATCTCGCCCGCCTATGCCTACGAGAAGGCCCCCGACCAGGAGCACTTCCTCGGCGTGGAGCAGACCCGCGAGCTGTTCAAGAAGGCCTTCGCGGGTGGCAACCGGCGGCGCTGGCGGCTCAACCACTCCCCGCTCTTCCTGGACTTCCTGGAGGGCAAGGTCGACTTCCCGTGCACGGCGTGGGCGATCCCGAACTACTCGCTGTTCGGCTGGCAGCGCCCCTGCTACCTGATGAGCGACGGTTACGTGCCGACGTACCGGGAGCTGGTCGAGGACACCGACTGGGACAAGTACGGCCGCGGCAAGGACCCGCGCTGCGCCAACTGCATGGCGCACTGCGGCTACGAGCCCACCGCCGTCCTCGCCACCATGGGATCGCTGAAGGAGTCCCTGCGCGCCATGCGTGAGACGGTCTCCGGAAACCGGGAGTGAGGCCATGACCGCCATCCCGCTGGGCGTTCCCGAGGTGCCGGTCCGGCCGATCACCGAGCGGCGTGTCTCGCGCCGGATCCAGGTCGGCCCGGTGGCGGTCGGGGGCGGGGCCCCGGTGTCGGTGCAGTCGATGACGACGACCCGTACGTCGGACATCGGCGCCACCCTGCAGCAGATCGCCGAACTCACCGCGTCCGGCTGCCAGATCGTCCGGGTCGCCTGCCCCACGCAGGACGACGCGGACGCGCTCGCGACCATCGCGCGCAAGTCGCAGATCCCGGTGATCGCCGACATCCACTTCCAGCCGAAGTACGTCTTCGCGGCCATCGAGGCGGGTTGTGCGGCGGTCCGCGTCAACCCCGGCAACATCAAGCAGTTCGACGACCGGGTCAAGGAGATCGCGCAGGCCGCCAAGGACCACGGCACCCCGATCCGGATCGGCGTCAACGCCGGGTCGCTGGACCGGCGGCTGTTGCAGAAGTACGGCAAGGCGACCCCGGAGGCGCTCGTGGAGAGCGCGCTGTGGGAGGCGTCCCTGTTCGAGGAGCACGAGTTCCGGGACATCAAGATCTCCGTCAAGCACAACGACCCGGTCGTGATGATCGAGGCGTACCGGCAGCTCGCCGAGCAGTGCGACTACCCGCTGCACCTGGGCGTGACGGAGGCGGGCCCGGCGTTCCAGGGAACGATCAAGTCGGCGGTGGCCTTCGGCGCGCTGCTGTCGCGGGGCATCGGCGACACGATCCGGGTGTCGCTGTCGGCGCCACCGGCCGAGGAGGTCAAGGTCGGCATCCAGATCCTGGAGTCGCTGGGGCTGCGGCAGCGCAGGCTGGAGATCGTCTCCTGCCCCTCCTGCGGACGCGCCCAGGTCGACGTCTACAAGCTCGCCGACGAGGTCACGGCAGGACTCGAGGGCATGGAAGTGCCGTTGCGGGTCGCCGTCATGGGGTGTGTGGTCAACGGACCCGGCGAGGCACGGGAGGCCGATCTGGGGGTGGCCTCCGGCAACGGCAAGGGCCAGATCTTCGTCAAGGGCGAGGTCATCAAGACCGTTCCCGAGTCGAAGATCGTCGAGACGCTGATCGAAGAGGCGATGAAGCTCGCCGAGCAGATGGACCAGGACGGCGTGGGGCCGGGGGAGCCGGCCGTCACCGTGAGCTGAAGAGCACGGAATGCGAAGGGGGCCCGAGCGTGACGATTCTGGAGAGCATCCGGGGACCACGCGACCTGAAGGCGCTGTCCGAGCCGGAACTCGGCGAACTGTCCGATGAGATCAGGGAGTTCCTGGTGCACGCGGTCGCCAGGACCGGGGGTCATCTGGGACCCAACCTGGGGGTGGTGGAGCTCACCGTCGCCCTGCACCGGGTCTTCGAATCGCCGGTCGACCGCATCCTGTGGGACACCGGCCACCAGAGCTACGTCCACAAACTGCTGACGGGACGCCAGGACTTCTCCAAGCTGCGCGGCAAGGGCGGCCTGTCGGGCTACCCCTCGCGCGAGGAGTCCGAGCACGACGTCATCGAGAACAGCCATGCCTCCACGGCGCTGGGCTGGGCCGACGGGCTCGCCAAGGCCCGCCAGGTGCGCGGGGAGAAGGGCCATGTCGTCGCGGTGACCGGCGACGGCGCCCTGACCGGCGGCATGGCCTGGGAGGCCCTCAACAACATCGCGGCCGCCAAGAACCGCCCGCTGATCATCGTCGTCAACGACAACGAACGCTCCTACGCCCCGACCATCGGCGGCCTCGCCAACCACCTCGCGACGCTACGCACGACCGACGGTTACGAACGGGTCCTCGCCTGGGGCAAGGACGTCCTCCAGGCCACGCCCCTGGTCGGCACCACCCTCTACGAGGCCCTGCACGGCGCGAAGAAGGGCTTCAAGGACGCGTTCGCCCCGCAGGGCCTGTTCGAGGATCTGGGCCTGAAGTACGTGGGCCCGATCGACGGGCACGACATCGGGGCCGTGGAGTCCGCCCTGCGCCGGGCGAAACGCTTCCACGGGCCGGTCCTCGTCCACTGCCTCACGGAGAAGGGCCGCGGCTACGAACCCGCCCTCGCGCACGAGGAGGACCACTTCCACACCGTCGGCGTCATGGACCCGCTGACCTGCGCGCCGCTCTCCCCGGCGGGCGGCCCCTCGTGGACCTCGGTGTTCGGCGACGAGATCGTCCGGATCGGCGAGGAACGGGACGACATCGTCGCGATAACCGCCGCCATGCTGCATCCGGTCGGCCTGGGACGGTTCGCCGAGCGGTTCCCGGACCGGGTGTGGGACGTCGGTATCGCCGAGCAGCACGCGGCCGTGTCCGCGGCGGGCCTGGCTACGGGCGGCCTGCACCCGGTCGTCGCCGTCTACGCCACCTTCCTCAACCGTGCCTTCGACCAGCTCCTGATGGACGTGGCCCTGCACCGGTGCGGGGTGACCTTCGTGCTCGACCGGGCCGGTGTCACCGGCGTCGACGGGCCCTCCCACAACGGCATGTGGGACATGTCCGTCCTCCAGGTCGTCCCCGGCCTGAGGATCGCCGCGCCGCGGGACGCCGACCAGCTGCGCGCCCAGCTGCGCGAGGCCGTCGCCGTCGACGACGCGCCGACGCTGCTGCGCTTCCCGAAGGAGTCCGTCGGCCCGTCGATCCCGGCGGTCGACCGGGTGGGCGGACTCGACGTGCTGCACCGCGCCGACCGAGCGGAGGTGCTTCTGGTCGCCGTCGGTGTCATGGCGCCGGTCTGCCTCCAGGCCGCGGAGCTGCTCGAAGCCCGCGGCATCGGCTGCACCGTCGTCGACCCCCGCTGGGTCAAGCCCGTCGACCCGGCACTCCCGGGGCTCGCCGCCGAACACCGCCTGGTCGCCGTCGTCGAGGACAACAGCCGGGCGGCCGGGGTCGGCTCGGCCGTGGCGCTGGCCCTGGGCGATGCCGAAGTCGACGTCCCCGTAAGGCGCTTCGGGATCCCCGAGCAGTTCCTCGCGCACGCCAAGCGCGGGGAGGTGCTCGCCGACATCGGCCTGACACCCGTCGAGGTCGCCGGACGGATCAGCGCGAGCCTGACCGTGAAGAAAGAGCTGTCCAAGGAGCCACAGGAATGACCACCGCCGAATCCGCGTCGGAGTCGTCGCAGGCCGGGGAGTTCGACCTCGGCGCAACGCTGGCCGAGCGCGGAGCCGAGCGCTACGAGCTGCACACCCGGTACCTCAACCACCAGCTCCCGCGCATGCTGCACACCATCGGCTTCGACAAGGTCTACGAGCGCGCCGAGGGCGCCTACTTCTACGACGCGGACGGCAACGACTACCTGGACATGCTCGCCGGGTTCGGGGTGATGGGCCTCGGCCGCCACCACCCCGTCGTGCGCAAGGCGCTGCACGACGTCCTGGACGCCCAGCTCGCCGACCTCACCCGGTTCGACTGCCAGCCGCTCCCGGGCCTGCTGGCCGAGAAGCTGCTCGCGCACAGTCCGCACCTGGACCGGGTGTTCTTCGGCAACAGCGGCACGGAGGCGGTCGAGGGAGCGCTGAAGTTCGCCCGGTACGTCACCGGCAGGCCCAGGATCCTGTACTGCGCGCACGCCTTCCACGGCCTGACCACCGGCTCCCTCTCCGTCAACGGCGAGTCCGGCTTCCGTGACGGCTTCGCCCCGCTGCTGCCCGACACGGCCGTACCGCTCGGCGACCTCGACGCGCTGGAAAGGGAGTTGAGGAAGGGCGACGTCGCCGCCCTGATCGTCGAGCCGATCCAGGGCAAGGGCGTGCTGGAGGCCCCGCCCGGCTATCTCCTCGCCGCCCAGGAACTGCTGCACCGGCACAAGGCGCTGCTCATCGCCGACGAGGTGCAGACGGGCCTCGGCCGCACCGGCGACTTCTACGCCTACCAGCACGAGGAGGGGGTGGAACCCGACCTGGTGTGCGTGGCCAAGGCGCTCTCCGGCGGCTATGTGCCGGTGGGCGCGACACTCGGCAAGGACTGGATCTTCAAGAAGGTCTACTCGTCGATGGACCGGGTGCTGGTCCACTCGGCGAGCTTCGGGTCCAACGCGCAGGCCATGGCGGCGGGCCTGGCGGTGCTGTCGGTGATGGAGAACGAGCAGATCGTCGCGGGAGTCCGCACCACCGGGGAACTGTTCAGATCCCGGCTCGCGGCGCTGACGGACAAGTACGAGATGCTCGCCGACGTCCGCGGGCGGGGCCTGATGATCGGCATCGAGTTCGGCCGGCCGAAGTCGCTGAAGCTGCGCAGCCGCTGGGCCGTGCTCCAGGCCGCGCGCAAGGGGCTGTTCGCGCAGATGGTCGTCGTACCGCTGCTCCAGAAGCACCGGATCCTCACCCAGGTCTCCGGCGACCACATGGAGGTGATCAAGCTGATCCCGCCGCTGATCATCGGCGAGCGGGAGGTGGACCGGTTCGTCGACGCCTTCACGGCCGTGATGGACGACGCGCACGACGGGGGCCTGATGTGGGATTTCGGCAAGACGCTCGTCAAACAGGCGGTGGCGAACCGCTGAGTTTTTGCCTCTGAGGCAAGAAATTTGCCGGTGGGGCAAGGCTCGGGCTGAATGGAGGCATGAGCTCCTCCGAGACCGAGCGGTCCTCCGGGGCCGCCCCGTCCGCTGACCAGGCAGCGGATGCGCTGCCCGCCGTCGCGCCGCAACTGCGGTCGCTTCGGCGCCAGGCCTCTCTGACCCTGGAGGCCGCGGCGCGCGCCGCCGGGCTGTCGCCCGCCCACCTCTCCCGCCTGGAGACCGGGCAGCGCCAGCCCTCCCTGCCGATGCTGCTCGCGCTCGCCCGGATCTACGGTACGACGGTCGCCGAGCTGCTCGGCGAGACGCCCGCCGCCCGGGACGCCGTCATCCGCGCCGCCGACATGGAACCGACCGCGGCGGGCGGCTGGACGTACTGGCAGGCCGGCGCACCCGGGCGCGGGATGCAGGCCCTGCGCGTCCACGTCCCGTACGGCTCACAGGGCGACATCGTGCGCGTCCACCCCGGCGAGGAGTGGCTCCATGTGCTGCGGGGACGGCTGCGGCTGCGCCTCGGCGACACCACGCACCAGCTCGCGCCCGGAGACAGCGCCCACTTCGACTCGCTGACTCCGCACCGGATCGCCGCCCAGGACCCGGACGGCGTCGAACTGCTCTTCGTCCACACCCTCCTGCAGAGCCCCACGGCCGCCCTGTGCCTGGGCCCCACCCCGGGAGACACGCCGTGAAGGACATGGAGGAGAAGTTCCCCCGCGCCCTGTGGGTGCGGCTGTTCATCTACCTCGTCGTGGGGCACGTCTTCGCGGCCTTCGTCTATCTGCTGTTCGAGGTCGGAGCCAAGTAGCCGCCGGGCCGCCGCCGTACGTCAGTCGAGCAACCGCTCGCGCAGCCGCTCCCGGGTCTGCGGGGTGAGCCCGAGCCCCTTCTCCAGATAGGCGTCGACGCCGCCCCAGGTCTCCTCGATGGTGTCGAAGGCCGCCGTCAGGTACTCGGCGCGCGCGTCGAACAGGGGGTTGAGCAGCTCCATGACCTCGGGGGAATAGGCCGAGGCGGCGGAGCTGCTGCGGTGCACCTTGTAGCGGCGGTGCTTGGCGTTGGACTTCAGGTAGTCGTCGACGATCGCCTCGCGCTCGACGCCCAGGGCGAGCAGCGTCACCGCGATGGACAGACCCGCGCGGTCCTTGCCCGCCGCGCAGTGCATCAGGGCGGGGACGCTGTCCTCGGCGAGCGCGTGCAGCACCCGGGAGTGCTCGGCCGTGCGGCTCCGGATGATCGTGCGGTACGAGGCGATCATCCGGTCCGCGCCCTTGCCGTCCGCGAGGATCGCGCGCAGCTGGTCCAGGTCGCCGTCGCGCACCATCTTCCAGAACTCGGCGCCGTCGGCGGGGTCGCTCAGCGGCAGGTTCACATTGCGCACGCCCGGCAGCTCGACGTCCGGCCCTTCGAGCTTCTGGTCGGCCGCGTTGCGGAAGTCGAAGATCGTGTGCAGGCCCAGGGTGGCCAGGAAGGCGGCGTCCTCCCCGGTCGCATGGGCGAGGTGGCCGCTGCGGAACAGCACTCCCTGTCGCACCCGCCGCCCGTCCACGGTCGGCAGTCCGCCCACATCGCGGAAGTTGCGCACTCCGGCCAGCTCGGGCTCGGTCGACGGGACCTGCTGTGTCACGAGGGCTCCTCCCCTTCGGCGCCGCCGACGCGGCTCGTCGACGGGCACCACCCGACGATACGACATGCCTGCCTGGGGCAATGAGTTGTCCACAGGCGTTGCCGGGAGCCCCCGCGGCCCTTGATGATGTCGGAGCCTGGTCGCACCTGATCGGGCCTGTTCGAATCTGTGAGGCCTTGATGCTGGACATCTCCGAAGACGGTCGTACATGGGTGCTCTCCGGGCCAGCCAGCAGCTACGCCGTCCATGTCACCGACCGCGACGAACTGCTGCACCTGCACTGGGGCGCCCGGATCGGCCTCGCCGACGCCGAGGCCCTCGCCGTCCGGCCGCTGCCGGACTACTGGCCCTTCGAGTCACCGCTCGACGGGCGCGAGGAGTATCCGGTCGAGGGCGGCCCTCGTTTCGCACGGCCCGCCCTGTCCGTACGCACCGGCGAGCGGCGCGGCACGGAGTGGACCTACGAGGGTCATGACACCGAGGACGGTGAGCTGCGGCTGCGCTTCCGCGACGGCGGCCTGGCCATCACGCTGCACTACCGGATGCCCCCCTCGACGGACGTCGTCGAACGCTGGGTGACCCTCGACAACCACGGGCCCGCCGTCGAGGTGCTGCGCGCCGACTCCGCCACCTGGACCCTGCCCGACCGCGACACCTGGCGGCTGTCCCAGCTGCACGGCCGCTGGGGCGCCGAGTCCCGGCTGGAACGCTCCGGCCTCACCCACGGCGAGAAGGTCATCGGCAGCCGCCGCGGCCACACCGGCCACCAGCACCTGCCCTGGGTCGCGCTCGACACCGACGCGACCGAGGAGCACGGCGAGGTCTACGGATGCGCCCTGGGCTGGTCCGGGTCCTGGCGGATCGCCGTCGCCCAGCTCCCGGACGCACGCGTGCAGATCACCGGCGGGGCCGGGTACGACGACTCGGGCCTGCTGATGCTGGGCACGGGGGAGTCGTACACGACCCCCGTCTTCGCCGGGCTGTGGAGCGACGGCGGCCACGGCGGGGCCAGCCGCGCCTGGCACGCCTACCAGCGGACGTACGTGATCCCGGACGCCGACCAGGACCGGCCGGTGCTGTTCAACTCCTGGGAGGCCACCGAGTTCGACATCTCCGAGGAGCAGCAGCGGGCGCTCGCCGAGCGGGCCGCCGCCATGGGCGTCGAACTGTTCGTGGTCGACGACGGCTGGTTCGGGGCGCGCACCAGTGACCGGGCCGGACTCGGCGACTGGACCCCCAACCCCGACCGCTTCCCGGGCGGCCTCAAGCCGCTCGCCGAGCACGTGCACGGCCTCGGTATGCAGTTCGGCATCTGGGTCGAGCCGGAGATGGTCAACCCGGACAGCGACCTGTACCGCGCACACCCGGACTGGGTGCAGTACCAACCGGGACGAAAGCGGACGGAGTTCCGTAATCAGCTCGTACTGAACCTCGCCCGCGAGGGCGTCCAGGAGTACCTCTGGGAGCAGCTCGACGGGCTCCTGTCCAGCGCCCCGATCGACTACGTCAAGTGGGACTTCAACCGCTGCTTCACCGACGCAGGCTGGCCGGACGACCCCTACCCGCAGCGGCTGTGGGTCGACCACGTCCATGCCCTGTACGGCCTGCTGGACCGGCTGCGGGCCGCCCACCCCCAAGTGGCCTTCGAGTCCTGCTCGGGCGGCGGCGGCCGGATCGACCTCGGCGTGCTCGGACGCACGGACCAGGTGTGGACCTCGGACAACACCGACCCGCTCGACCGGCTCGCGATCCAGCACGGCTTCAGCCAGATCCACCCGGCCCGGGTCATGGCCGCCTGGGTCACCGACAGCCCGAACGCCATGCTCAACCAGCGGGCCAGCTCCCTGCGGTTCCGGTTCGTCAGCGCCATGGCCGGGGTGCTCGGGGTCGGCGGCGACCTCACGAAGTGGACGGAGCGGGACCTCGCCGAGGCGCGGGACTGGGTGGAGCTCTACAAGGAGATCAGGCCCGTGGTGCAGCGCGGCGACCTGTACCGGCTGCGCCCGCCGGAGGGTGGCCTGAGCGCCGTGCAGTACGCCCTCGGCGACAAGACCGTCGTCCTCGCCTGGCTCCAGGCGCAGCGCTACGGCGAGCCCGTTCCGGCGCTCCGGCTGCGGGGCCTCGACCCCGCGGCATCGTACGAATGCCTCGAAACGGGCGAAGTTCACCGGGGTGCCGTGCTGCTCCACCACGGGCTGCGGGTCGGTCTGCGCGGGGATCTGGACGCCACTGTCGTCCGACTTAAGCGCAAGTAGCCCTTCTGTCCGAATAGGGAGCGCTTCGGGTATTTAGGCATAACGTGCCCCGACTGTAAAGGAGATGAGGTCGGGGTGCGTGAGCATCGTCATATTCGTGACGATGTGTTGTTGCCATGTGCACGTAATTCTGGCGTTATTCAGGGGTATTGCGGGATGCGGGAGATCGGTAATCCACGCTCCGTGACGGAAAAGGTGTCGGCGCGTCAAGAAAAACGCCGTCAGAGGCAACCGCAAGCTTGTTCCTTTGCGTCCTGGTCGCTTACCTTCCACACCAATCCGGACGGACGCCTAATCCTGCCGCCGCCCGGAGCCCCACACGCTGACCCGACGTACGGCAGGAGCGGGGGACCCACAGGTAAGACGCCTGTTCCGGTTCCCGGAACGGCTTGGGGTTAAGCCGCGCCTCCGCGTGGCCGGGCATCTCCAGTCCGCACCCGACAGCTCACCTCGCAGGCGACGGAGAGGAATTCGCCATGCCCGCGAAGGGTAAGCACCGCCGCCCGAAGTCCCAGCGTTTCACCCGCTCCATCGCCGTCGCCGGAACCGGTGGGGCCGCTCTCGCCCTTCCGCTCATGGGGGCCGCCGGCGCCCATGCCGCCACCCCGCAGTCGACTCCGGAAAAGGCCGTCCAGTCCGCTCCGGCCGCCGGGAAGAAGGCCGCCGAAAAGGCCACGGGCGCCCGCTCGTACACCGTGCGGGCCGGTGACTGTCTCGCGAAGATCGCCGACGAGCAGAACGTCGACGGGGGCTGGAAGAAGCTCTACGCGGACAACCGTGACGCCGTCGGCGACGACCCGTCGCTGATCCACCCGGGGCTGAGGCTGGCGATCGGCAAGAAGGCGGTGAGCGCCCCGAAGGCCTCTGCCCCGTCCGCGCCGAAGGCCTCGGCCCCGAAGCCGTCCGCCGCCGAGTCGGCCCCGAAGGCGGAGACCGCCGCCAAGCCGGCCGCCGCCAAGCCCGCCGCCGAGAGCAACTCCAGTGGTTTCACTCTCCCGGTGACCGGTGCCACCGTCGGTACGCCGTACCACATGGCCGGCAGCATGTGGTCCAGCGGCTACCACACCGGTGTCGACTTCGTCGTCCCGACCGGCACCTCGCTGAAGGCCGTCGGCGCGGGCACGGTCGTCTCCGCCGGCTGGGGCGGCGCGTACGGCAACCAGGTCGTCATCAAGCTCGCCGACGGCTACTACGCCCAGTACGCCCACCTGTCCCAGCTCTCCGTCTCGGCCGGCCAGACCGTGACGGCCGGGCAGCAGGTCGGACTGTCGGGCGCCACCGGCAACGTGACGGGACCGCACCTGCACTTCGAGATCCGCACCACGCCGGACTACGGCTCGGACGTGGACCCGGTCGCCTTCCTGCGCTCGCACGGCGTCTCCGTCGGCTGACCGACCGCACCACCACCCGCCTGACACGCGACCGAAGGCCGGACCCCGATCCCCGGGTCCGGCCTTCGGTGTGTGCGGGTGCTGATCGGGCCAAGGGATCGACAGCGGGCGGCAGTTGGGACAGAGTGATCCCGACCGGAGTGCAAGCGCTTTCTGGAGCCTTCCAGGCGGATCCCCGAGGAGACGTGTCCCGTGCCGACCACTCGTAGAGCGTTCGCAGGCCTGGCCGCCGGAGCCGCCCTGGCGGCCCTCGTTCCGACGGGCGCCGCGTACGCCGCGCCCCGGCGCCATCGCCTCATCGCCCATGACGACTTCTGCCACGGCCTCGGCCAGTGGGCGACCGAACTCCAGGACGGCGGCACCGTCACCGCCTCTCGCGGCGTTCTGGAGATCGACGTGCCGAGCGGGGCGACCGTGTGGTTCAGGCGGCGGCTCGAAGGCCCGTACGTCCTTGAGTACACCGCCACGCCTGTCTCCGAGGGCGGGGTCAACGACCGGGTCTCGGACCTCAACAACTTCTGGAACGCGACCGACGTCCGCTCCCCGGGAGATCTCTTCGCCACGCCGCGCGGTGGGGCGCTGGAGGAGTACGACCACCTGACGACGTACTACGCCGGTTTCGGGGCCAACTACAACACCACGACCCGGCTGCGGCGGTACGTCGGGGAGCCCGGTGTCCGGCCCCTGATCTACGACTACACCGAGCCGCTTCTGGTGCCGGGTGAGCCGAACCGGGTGCGGATCGTCTCCGACGGTTCGACGGTGCGGTGGTGGAACAACGGGAGGCTCGTGTTCGACTACAGCGATCCGGAGCCGTACACGGGTGGGCACTTCGGCTTCCGGACCGTGTGGAGTCACTTCCGGATCGCGGGATTCCGGGTGTGGCGACAGACCCCCCGACATCGCTGACGGGTGGCCTATTCCGGAGTTGGTGAACACTTTAGGAGTGGCTTATCTCACCGTCCGTCAACCCCTTCCTACGGTCGCGTAAGTCACATTCGAAGGTGAATCATGTGCTGCTGTGGCAGACGATTCGAAGAGTGACAGCAGAGCAGTGATCGGGTCGTACGTGGCGGTGGGGGACAGCTTCACCGAGGGCGTCGGTGATCCCGGCCCCGACGGGGCGTTCGTCGGCTGGGCCGACCGGTTCGCCGTCCTGCTCGCCGACCGCCGGCCAGAAGGCGACTTCCAGTACACCAACCTCGCCGTGCGCGGGAAGCTCCTCGACCAGATCGTGGCGGACCAGGTTCCGCGGGCCGTCGACATGGCCCCGGACCTCGTCTCGTTCTGCGCCGGGGGCAACGACATCCTCCGGCCGGGTACCGACCCGGACGAGGTGGCCGAGCGCTTCGAGCGGGCCCTTGTGCGGCTCACCGCCGTGGCCGGCACGGTGATGGTGACGACCGGGTTCGACACGCGTGGGGTGCCCGTGCTCAAGCACCTGCGCGGCAAGATCGCGACGTACAACGGGCATGTCCGGGCCATCGCCGACCGGTACGGCTGCCCGGTGCTCGACCTGTGGTCCCTGCGCAGTGTGCAGGACCGCAGGGCCTGGGACGCCGACCGGCTGCACCTGTCGCCCGAGGGGCACACGCGGGTGGCGCTCCGCGCGGGGCAGGTGCTCGGGCTGGAGGTTCCGGCGGACCCGGAGCAGCCGTGGCCGCCGCTGCCGGCTCGGGGGCCTCTCGAGGTGCGGCGGGACGACGTGCACTGGGCGCGGGAGTTTCTGGTGCCGTGGATCGGGCGGCGGCTGCGTGGGGAGTCGTCGGGGGATCACGTGACGGCGAAGGGGGCGCTGTCGCCGGAGGACATCAGGATGCGGATCGCTTCGGTGGCGTGACGCCAGCGGCTGCGGCCGCCGTTCGCCTGCGGCTGGCTTGTGGGTCGGGGCCGCGCCGGGGCGTGTCCGTCCTCGGAACGGCGCGATGGGGTCACACACCGACTGACTGGCGTTGACGCGCCAACCGCTGCGGGAGGCCCCCCGCCACGTCCCCTTCCGTGCGTGCGCGGCTGCGGGCGTGTCTCGGCTGCTCCCCGACCCTTCCGGCTCAGCCCGTCGACGCGGTCCGCTCGGTCCGACCGCCGCCGAACACCTCCTTGACGAGCCTCTGTGTCGCCTTCTGGAACGGCTCGGCCAGGGACATCGCTGCGTCGTCCACGTAGTTCAGCGCGGCGGTCAGGGTCTTGCTGCCGTCGGGCGTGCTGTACATCAGCGCCGCGTGGCCCGTGATGCCGCCGTTGTGGGTGATGATCGTGCCGCCGGCTTCCGTGTCCTGGACGAACACCCCCAGGCCGTAGCCCGCCTTGGGATGCGACGTGCACATCTCGGCCAGCAGCGGGGCCGGCAGGAGCTTGCCCGCCAGGAGCGCGGAGATGAACGTGTGCAGGTCCTGGGTGGTCGAGATCATGTCACCGCCGCCGGAGATCCAGGAGGGGTTCTGGCGGGTGACGTCCACCGTCTTCTGCCGGCCGTCCTCCTCCTCGTACCGGTAGTAGGCGTGGGCGTGCGGCTCGGGGACCTCCTGCTGGGTGTACGGCGCCACGGTGCCCGACAGTCCGAGCGGCCCCAGGATCCGCCGCTGCATCTCATCGGCCAGTGGGCAGCCGGCGACCTTCTCGATCAGCAGCTTGGCCAGCACGTAGTTGGTGTTGGAGTAACTCCAGTCCGTCCCCGGCTCGAACCGCGCCGGCTTGGACAACGCCAGCCGTACCAGCTCTTCCGGCCGGTAGGTCTTGAATCGGTTGTCCACCCACTCCATGCCGGTGACGGGGATGCCCGGCGCGAACGTCCCGTCGTCGTAGAACTCGCCGGTGAAGTTGAACACCCCGCTGGTGTGCTGGAGCACCATCCGGACGGTGATCCGCCGGTCCAGCCCGAACTCGGGCAGGTAGTCGTCCGCCGGTGTGTCCAGCCCGATCCTGCCCTCGGCCACCAGTTGCAGCACCAGGGTCGCGATGAAGGTCTTGGTGTTGCTGCCGATCCGGCAGTGTCCGTCGGTCGGCGGCTCGGCGCTCTCACCCAGCTCGCCCAAGCCGGCGCTGCCGACCCACTCGCCCTGCTCGTCGTGCACACGCAGCTGCACCCCGGTGAAACCGGAATCGACGATCTCCTGAATGGCCTTCTGCAACTCCGGGCGGTCCGCCATTGTGCTCTCCTTGGGCTCGTTGTTTCGATGAATGGAAAGCTACGTTGCGTTCGCGAGTGCGGCAACGCAGTCGTTGCGTACAGATGTTGTAATCGCTGGTGAAGGCCGAGAAATCGTTGCAATGGCTGTGAAATCAATGCAACGAGTGAGGTCCGATCGTTGCAATGGTTGGACAATTAACGCTATGCTGCCGGCACCCAGGAGCGCTAAGGAGTTCGCTATGCCGGGAGGCAGGCTCACCCAGCAGGAACGTCAGCAGATCGCGCAGGGGCTGGGTGATGGTCTCGCCTACGCGGAGATCGCCAGGCGTCTCGGGCGGCCGACCTCGACGGTCACGCGTGAGGTGATGCGCAACGGCGGCCCGACCGCCTACCGTGCCGACCTGGCCCACCGCGCCACCGAGCGCCGGACCCACCGGCGCAGGCAGGCCGCTCCCCGGGGGGCGCAGGCGCCCGCGCCGGCCCACGGACGTGATGTCGAGGCCGTGCGCGAGTACGAGGAGATGTTCACCACCCTCCTCATGCAGCAGGGCCTGCCCAAGATGATGTCCCGGGTGCTGACCTGCCTCTACACCACCGACGCGGGCAGCCTCACCGCGTCCGAACTCGTCCGGCACCTTCAGGTCAGCCCGGCCTCCGTGTCCAAGGCGGTCGCGTTCCTGGAGAGTCAGGGGCTCATCCGCCGGGAGCGCGGCGAGGGCCGCCGCGAGCGCTACGCCGTCGACGACGACGTCTTCTACCAGTCGATGATCGCCAGCGCCCGGTCCAGCGCCCAACTGGCCGCGGCCGCACGGCAGGGCGTCGGCGTCCTCGGTTCCGACACGCCGGCCGCCACCCGCCTCGAGAACATCGCCCGCTTCGTCGACTTCGTCGCCGAGAGCCTCATCCGTGCCGCAGAGCAGGCCCGTGAGGTGCTCCACAGCAAACCCGAGACGAGCTCAGGCGGCACCGTCGGATAGACGGCTCGGTCAGGGCCGGGTCAAGGCCGCCGATTCCAGGCCCAGTTCGCGGGCCAGTGCTTCCTCGGCCCACTCCTGGGCCCGTGCCCGCGGCACCGCGCCCGGGTAGGACGTCAGCTGGACGGCGAGGCCGTCGAGGAGGGCGGTGAGGCGCAGGGCCGCGCCGTGGGGGTCGGGGCAGTGGAACTCGCCGGCCGCCATGCCCTCCGTGATCACCTCGGCGAGGGCCGCCTTCCACTGCCGGTCGAGGTCCTGGGTGACCTCCCGCAGCGCGGGCTCGCGCAGTGCCGCCGCCCAGCCCTCGATCCACAGCCGCCAGCCCTTGGCCTGGCCGGTCGGGGCGTACCACCGTACGGCCGACCGCAGCCGCCGCAGGGCCGACGTACGGCGGCCGAGCAGCCTGCGCAGATGCGCGAGGTCGGCCTCGGCCGCGTGCCGGAACGCGGCGGCGACCAGCTTCTCCTTCGTCGAGAAGTGGTAGAGCACCAGCGCGTTGCTCACACCGAGCGCCGAGGCCACGTCGGCGATCCTGACCGCCGCCACACCCCGTGCCTCGATCTGCTCGACGGCGGCTCGCAGCAGCTCCCCGCGCCGTTCCGCCACGCTCAACCGGACTCTCGTCACGCCGTCACCCTACACACGCGCGTGCACCCGCTTGACCGGTGCGTTCGGCCGGTACGGCACGGGGCCCGGCACTGTCCCGCCGGCTGTCAGCGGTAGCAGCCGAATCGTTCCGTCATGACCGGCAGCCGGTCCGCCACGAGCGCATGGGCGGCGGCCCGCGGTGTCGTGCCGTCGGCCCGGGCGCGGGCCAGCATCCGCTCGACCAGGGACCGCATCGAGCGGCGTGTGTGCGCGAACGCCTCCTCGGCGTCGGCGCCGATGTCCCCGAACAGCGTCCACCACCACCAGGCGTTCGTCCCGGAGTTGACCACGACGTCCGGCAACACGGTCACCCCACGCGCGGCGAGCAGCGGCTCCGCCTCCGGTCGTACGGGCATGTTGGCCGCCTCGACGATCCAGCGGGCCGTGATCCGCTCCTGGTTCCCGGCGTCGATCGCGTACGAGACGGCCGCGGGCACCAGGACGTCCGCGTCGGCCGACAGCCAGGCGTCGTCCGGCAGTTCGCGGTCACCGGGGCGCAGCGCGGAGCGGTCCACGGTGCCGTGCGCATCCCGCGCGGCGAGCAGTGCCTCGACGTCGAGCCCCGCCGGGTTGGCGATCGTCCCCTTGATGTCGGCGACGGCCACGACCGTGAGTCCCGCCCGGGAGAGGAAGCGCGCGGTGGCCCCGCCCA
Source organism: Streptomyces africanus (assembly GCF_030816955.1). NCBI lineage: Bacteria > Bacillati > Actinomycetota > Actinomycetes > Kitasatosporales > Streptomycetaceae > Streptomyces > Streptomyces africanus. The sequence goes on from NZ_JAUSYP010000001.1 coordinate 7,706,598, forward strand.
TGGTGCCCAGCCCCTGGAGGGCGACCCGCGTCCCCGCGTGGGGCACCCCGGCGTGGGCCAGCGCCGTGAGGGCCGCCTCGGCGACACCGCAGCCCCCGACCAGCTCGTCCAGGCCGATGCCGTCCACCTCCACCGCGAAGGCGTCCCGGAGCCGCCGCCGGGCCTCCGCCTCGTCGTCCAGCAGCGGGTAGACGGCCTGGATGGAGGAGACCAGCCCCGCCTCGGCCGCGGCCCGGTCCACCAGGTCCTGGGTGAGTCCGAGGTCCTCCCCGGTCGTCCAGAAGTTCTCGATGTACGGCCGCATGGCGCGCAGGTACCGCACCAGCAGCGGGTAGGCCTCCGGGTCGCGCGGGTCGCAGTCGATGCCGCCCTTGGCGCCGCCGAGCGGGACGTAGCGGGCGGCGGGGTCGTAGTGGAGGGCCTCCTTCATGGTCATGCCGCGGGCCAGGCCGGTGACCTCGTCCAGGGTGCAGCCCGGGCGCATCCGCAGACCGCCACTGGCGACACCGCGCACCAGCCGGTCGACGACCAGGAAGCCCTGGCGGCCGGTGAGGTGGTCGGTCCAGGTGAGGGACAGCAGGGGGCCGGCCATGCGGGCTCCTTCGCCGTGATTACTGAATACTGGTTCAGTATCACCGTCATGGGACCCCTGGGCCCCGGTGTTTTTGGAGGGGCCGACCATAATGGAAAGCCTGACCGACTCCACCTGGAGGTAGCGTGGCCGGTTTCCGTTCCCCGAGCTCCGGGCTCCGCGCGTTCCAGCCCGGGGCGTTCGGCGCGGACCCCAGCGGTGAGCGCATGGCGCGCATCCGCAGATCGCCCCACTTCAAGGACGGGGTCTTCCAGAACCCCGGAGGTCCCGCGCGGACCCGGCCCTCGGGCTCCACCGTCGACTTCGCCAAGGTCTTCTTCGACAAGGAGGCCCGGCCCCGCCGTGCCCCGAAGGGCACCGTGCCGGTGCACGCCACCATCCTCGCCGACCTCGCCCGGCCCCCGGCCACCGGGCTGCGCCTGACCTGGATGGGGCACTCCAGCGTGCTCGCCGAGATCGACGGCCGGCGCGTGCTGTTCGACCCGGTGTGGGGCGAGCGCTGCTCCCCGTTCCCGTTCGCCGGGCCGAAGCGGCTGCACCCGGTGCCCCTGCCGCTGGCCGCGCTCGGCCCGGTCGACGTCGTGGTCATCTCGCACGACCACTACGACCACCTGGACATGCCCACCATCAAGGCCCTGGCCGGCACGGACACGCAGTTCGCCGTGCCGCTCGGCGTCGGGGCGCACCTGGAGCACTGGGGCGTGTCCGCCGGCCGGCTGCGCGAACTGGACTGGCACGAGTCGACGAAGATCGACGGCCTCACCCTGACCGCCACTCCGGCCCGGCACTTCTGCGGCCGGGGCCTGCGCAACACCCAGCACACCCTGTGGGCCTCCTGGGTCGTCGCCGGCGAGGAGCACCGGATCTACCACAGCGGAGACACCGGCTACTTCGACGGCTTCAAGGAGATCGGCGCCGAACACGGGCCGTTCGACGCCACGATGATCCAGCTCGGTGCGTACTCCGACTTCTGGCCGGACATCCACATGACGCCTCCGGAGGGGATCCAGGCTCAGCTCGACCTCCAGGGAGGCACGCCCCACGGGGTGCTGCTTCCGATCCACTGGGGCACGTTCAACCTCGCCACCCATGCCTGGGCCGAGCCGGGGGAGTGGACGAAGGACCTGGCCGAGGAGGCGGGACAGGACGTGGCGTTCCCCCGGCCGGGCGAGCCCTTCGAGCCGGCCGGGAAGCTCCCCGGGGAGGCTTGGTGGCGGGCGGTGTCCGCGCCCCTTGTTCATCCGTGGCGACGTACCAAGACGGTGGCCGTCACGCCGGCCGCTCCAGATGATCTCGACCTCGCGGGCGAGAAGTGATGCGGTGGTGCCGCGGCGCGGGCGCGCGCTGTGGTCACGTAAGTCATTCCTCGACCGGCGGAAGCCCCGCCGACCGCAACGCCCTGTTGAGCGGGCCCAGGTCGTAGATCCCCGTCAGGTCGTCCGACGCGAGCAGGTGCAGCCGGGCCGCGTGCCGGGCTTGGGCGCGCAGGGTCGGCGGCAGCGGGTCGTTCGTGAACGTGACCCCCTGCCAGGCGGCGTCGAGCACCGCGGCCGGAAGCGCCTTGCCCGTCAGGCGTTCGAGATGGGCACCCGCCGCGGTCCTGGCTTCCCGGGGATGGGCGGCCATCCAGGTGGTGGCGGCGACGGATGCCCGTACGACCGCGTCGACCACGTCCCGGTGCTTCGCCAGGAACGTGGGTGAGACGATGACGTTCGTCGTGGTGAAACGGCGTCCGGGCCAGAGGTCCGCCTCGTCCAGCAGCACGCGTGCCCCCTCCGCGACCAGCATCGAGGCGGTCGGCTCGGGAACCCAGGCGCCGTCCAGGGAGCCGGAGCGGTAGGCGTCCACCGTGACCCGGTTGTCGCTGCGGACCAGCGAGACGTCGCCCCGGCCGGTCGCCGGGTCGATCTTCCACCCACGGCTCGCCGCCCAGTGCAGGAATGCCACGTCCTGGGTGTTGCCCACTTGCGGCGTGGCGATCCGTTTGCCCTTCACCTCGTTCAGGGAGCGGATGCGGTCGGGGTTCACCACGAGCCGCACGCCACCGGAGGCGGAGCCCGCCACGATCCGCAGCGCGTCCCCGCCCGACCGCAGGAATCCGTTGATCGCGGGTGACGGGCCGGTCCAGGCGATGTCGACGGAACCGGCGTTGAGGGCCTCGATGGCGGTCGGGCCGGAGCCGAAGGTGCGGGGAGCGACGGCGGTCCCCTTCAACTCCCGGGCGAAGAAGCCCCGTTCGAGGCCGATGAGCGCCGTGGCGTGGGTGATGTTGGGCAGGTAGCCGATGCGCACGGTGTCGACGGAGAGCTTGGGGCCACGGGCGGGCGGACCGGCCGCGTCTGCCGCGATCGGCCGGTTCTTTCCGTATCCGCATCCCGCCAGCAGGCTCAGCGCGATGGCGAGCGCCACCGCTGCGAGCAGTCGAGTCAGGGGCGGTAACGGTAACGGGGCAGAGCGCATGGCGGGGTCCTAGAGGTCAGGGGTGGAGACCGGCGGAGGTGCCCGACCGGGGCCCGGCCGCAGATGGGTGAGCAGCAGCCGTGCCGCCCCGGCCGCCTCAGCGTACTCATCTGCCAAACGTGCGCTCAAGAGGAACTCTTCGTCGGCACGGCTGGTCCATGGCAACTCGGCCTCGTCAAGGGTGAGTCGGGCGTTCTGACGAATCAGCCGGATTGATGTGCGTCCACGGGGGCGTCTCGGACAATCGGACGGCGCTCGCAAACTGCAGCGTGCACCTTTCTTCACCGATCGGAATGCCCCCTTCCTCTTATTTGCTGCCGCTAAGAAAAAGTAAACGTTATGAGTGGCGTGAGTGTGCAGGGGTGTCCTGGTGTCGGAGGCGAGGCAATGTTCCGTTCGCCCCACTTTCCTCATAAGGAGCGCTTATCTGTGCCGCCAGAGTGGTGCGGGCGTCGATGGTGGAACTTTCTTGGCTGAAAGGCGCTCTGGACGGATGGGGTGGAAGTTTCTTTGGTTGACATTGATGTCAAGCAGTTGCAACGATTTGATCAACATTAGAGTCAGAGTTGTCAGCTGAGTGCCAAAAGGTATCGGCGGACAAGTGAGGGGATGACTGTGCAGCAACAGGTTCCGGATGTCGGCGGTATGCGGGCGGAAAGAGTCGTCGTTGTCTCGCTGATGAAATCCGGCACCCATCTCGTGCAGGAACTGATGCTGGCTCTCGGCTACAAGATCTACGGTCAGTCCAGGATTCCGCAGGAAATCCGGCCCGTTCTGTCCGACGCGACCCGTGACCGGGTCATGCGCATGGTGCACGGCGACCAGGCGGCCGACGCCCTCAAGGTGCAGGGCGAAGAGGCCTTCCGGACGGGCTCCGACCAGGCATGGGAGGCGCTCGGCTGGGCCTGGCAACAGCGTCTCGGGATGCCTCTCGTCAACCGCTACGGCGCTCAGCTCACTCATACCGACGCCGTCGATCAGGCCCTGCGGCGCACCTCGGGCACACCTTTCTCCGCGACGCCGGAGAACACCTGCTGGATCATTCCGGAACTCGACATCAAGAGGGTCGACGGGAAATTCATCGAAGAATGGACCCGGACCGGCGAGCCGCGGATCCTCTTCATGTACCGCGACCCCCGCGACATGGTCCTGTCGATGGTGAACTTCCTGCTCGGTAAGACCGTCCAGGGATTCGGCAACTTCAGTGAGTTTCAAGTTTTCAACAACATTCTGGCGGCCAAGGGCTCCTTGGAGGAGCGTCTTCTTTACGCGCTGTCGGATCCGGCCTTCCCGGGCAGCGGTGATCACGAGCGGATGCTCTGGCTCCTCAACCATCCCAAGGTCTGCAACATCTCGTTCGAGGAAATGGTGGGCCCGCAGGGCGGTGGCTCGGCCGAGGCCCAGCTCGACGCCGTACGGCGCGTGATCGAGTTCGTCGATGCCGACGCGGACCCCGAGAAGACCGCTGACGGGATCTTCCGCAGGGACTCGTTCTCCTTCTTCAAGGGCCAGATCGGCAGCTGGCGGGAGGCGTTCACGCCCCGGGTCGGGCAACTGGCGCAGGAGCGCCTGGCCAAGGCCCTGGAGCTGTACGGCTACCAGGCCTGAACCGTCCCCCAGAACCCTCCCCCTGGGCCGTCGCCCGCGGGCTCTCGTTTCCTCGCACGCCGAACCAAGGAGCTCCGAAGCCGCATGACAAAGGTCACCAGCCGGCCGCGCACCCTCGTGCTCGTGATGAGACGTGGGCTCAGTACGTCGCCGGACCACGTTCAGACCATGCTCGACCTGGACATACGGACCCACCTCCTCACCGTTGACACGGAGCCCTGGGCGAACGATCCCCGCTTCGCCTCCGTGCGCCGGCTCCCGCACGACTCGGACCAGCGTGACTTCGTGAAGGCCGCCGTCGAGACCGCCCGGGAACGCGGTGCCTCGGCCGTCGTCACCTTCATCGAGCCGGACATCGAGATCGTCGAGGAGGCCAACGCCGAGCTCGGCCTCGACTGGGCGATCCCGGAGAGCGCCCGCATCTGCCGCGACAAGCATCGCCAGCGGGTGTTCCTGGCCGAGCACGACATCCCGTCGGTCTGGTTCCACCCGGTTACCGACATCGAGTCGGCCGTCGAGGCGGCCACCGCCCACGGACTGCCGCTCATGGTCAAGCCGACCCGGGCCGCCGCCAGCGACTGTGTCGAACTCGTCGGGGACGCGGACCGGTTGAGGGCCTCCCTCAAGGTGATCCAGGGCTACATCGAGAGCGGCCGCAACTTCTACTTCTCCGGCGCCCCGGAGTCCTGGGCGGTCCTGGAGGAGTACCTGCCGGGCGAGGAGATCACCCTCGACGGTGTCGTACTCGACGGGCAGTTCATCCTCGGCGGCGTCCACAACAAGAAGCACTCGACCGGCCCGCACTTCGAAGAAGACCTGTACACGCTGCCGTTCAAGACCCCGGAGCGCGAGGACGAGGTCGCCGGCATCGCCGCGAGCATCACCCGTGCGCTCGGCGTGCGGCACGGCCTGTTCAACGCCGAGATGCGGCAGGACGCACAAGGCCGGTACCGGGTTGTCGAGTTCTCGATCCGCGTCTCCGGCGGCCATGTCTACCGGCACATCAAGGACGTGTACGCCATCGACTTCGTGCGCATGTTCCTGCGCGCGGCGTGCGGCGAGAGCGTCGAGGACATCCTCGCCCAGGAGAACCAGAAGCAGCCGCCCCGGATGACCGTGTGCGCCAAGGTCGTCTACCGCAACGGCCGTGTCGTGCGCAACAGCGTGGGCGAGGCCATGCACTCGCCGTACTTCCGCACGTACTTCCCCGTGGCCAAGCCCGGCACGGACGTCGTCTCCGGTGAGAAGGGCTTCGACTTCACCGGCCTGCTGTCGGTGTGGCACCCCTGGCAGCCCGGCCAGGACCCGGCCGTCGTCCACGACGTGGCGCGCTCCCTCGCCGAGAAACTCGACGTGGAAGTGGTCGACGCCGGCGAGGCGCAAGGGCTGACGGCCCAGTGAGGACGACGCGCCACCGCAGACGGTGCCGGGCCGTCGGCGGCGCGATGGTGCCGGTGGCCCTCCTCATCGCGTCCTGCGGTGGGCAGGGCGCCGAGAAGGCCGCGTCGCCCCTGGTCAAGAACGTCACGCTGGTGAAGTCCGGGAAGTTCGTGGTGTGCACCAACGTGCCCTACGAGCCGTTCTCCTTCACCCGGAACGGCAAGGTCGTCGGCTTCGACATCGCGCTCATGGACAAGGTGTCCCAGCGGCTCGGGGTGAAGCAGGAGATCGTCGACATCGACTTCGACCCGATCCGCAGCGGCGCGGCCCTCAACTCCGGCAGGTGCGACGTCGCGGCAGCCGGCATCACGATCACTCAGGAGCGCAGGAAGAACGTGGCCTTCTCGGACTCGTACTTCGACGAGGCGCTCAGCCTGATGAGCCCCGCGGGCAAGCCGGTGGCCACGCTCGACGAGGCCAGGGCCGGCAAACTGCGCGTCGGCGTGCTGACCGGCACCACGAGCATGAAGGCCGCGGTGGACGAGGGCATCGAGCCGCAGGAGTACAAGGACTCCGGCAAGCAGCTCACGGCCCTGCGGTCGGGCAGCGTCGACGTCATCGTGCAGGACCTCCCCGTGGTCACCAGCTGGCTCAAGAAGCCCGAACTCGCCGGGAAGTTCACCGCCGGACAGCCCATCAGCACCGGAGCGCACTACGGCTTCGTGGTGAAGAAGAAGGGCAGCGAGGACCTGCTCAAGGTGATCAACGACGTGATCGCGGACGCGAAGCAGGACGGCAGTTACGCCCGTCTCCACCAGAAGTGGCTCGGCGTCGCACCCGAACACAGCACGACGTCCTGAGGGAGCCATGGCCAAGACGTCCGCAGCTCCCCTGAACCTCGGTTCCGTTCCCCCACCTCCCGCGACGGCCGGTTCCAGTCCGCGTCGCCGCAAGCGCATCAGTCTGACCGTGCAGTACGCGGTGTTCGTCATCGTTGTCGCCGCCGTGGCGCTCCAGGTCGACTGGGCCGCCGTCCAGGAGCACTTCCTGGACCTGGGTGTCGCCCGCGAGACCTTCCCCGACCTGCTCACGGTGGCGCTGCGCAACACCGTCCTGTACACACTCGGCGGCTACGTCCTCGGCTTCCTGCTCGGGCTCGTACTCGCCCTGATGCGCCTGTCCTCCGTACCGCTGCACCGCTGGACCGCCCTGCTCTACATCGAGATCTTCCGGGGGCTGCCGGCGCTGGTGATCTTCCTGGTCATCGGCTTCGGGATCCCGGTCGCCTTCCCCGGATTCGCGCTGCCCGGGGGCATCTACGGGCAGGTGGCGCTGGCACTGGGCCTGGTCGCGGCGGCGTACATGGCCGAGACCTTCCGGGCCGGCATCCAGGCCGTGCCCAAGGGACAGCTGGAGAGCGCCCGTTGCCTGGGCATGTCGCACACCCGGGCCATGTTCTCGATCGTGGTCCCGCAGGCCCTGCGCATCGTCGTGCCGCCGCTGACCAACGAGCTCGTCCTGCTCTTCAAGGACTCCTCGCTGGCCTTCGTCCTGGGGGTCACGGCGGCCACCACCGAACTCGCCAAGTTCGGCTCCGATGTGGCCGCCGACCAGGCCGACTCGACCCCGCTCGTGGTGGCCGGCCTCGGCTACCTCCTCATCACCGTCCCGCTCGGGATCCTGGTGCGCCGGCTGGAGAGCCGCCGCGCCGAAAGGGGCTGACGCATGGCCACGGCTCGACCCGCCGTCGAAGTGGCGGGACTGCACAAGTCGTACGGAGGGCTCGACGTCCTCAAGGGGGTCGACCTGAGCGTCGCGGCGGGCGAGGTCGTGTGCGTCATCGGCCCCTCCGGGTCCGGCAAGTCCACACTGCTGCGCTGTGTGAACCTGCTCGAGGAACCCACCTCGGGGGTCGTCCTGGTCGACGGGGTCCGCCTCAACCACCCCGACACCGACCTGGACGCGGCCCGGCGGCGCATGGGCATGGTCTTCCAGATGTTCAACCTGTTCCCTCACCTGACGGTGCTGGGCAACGTGACCATCGCCCAGCGACGCGTACTGAAGAGGGACCGCGCCGAGGCGGAGCGCGTCGGGCGTGACTGCCTGGCCCGCGTCGGTGTCGAGGACAAGGCCGACGCCTACCCGGCGCAGCTGTCGGGCGGACAGCAGCAACGCGTCGCCATAGCCCGCGCCCTGGCGATGAACCCCAGCGTGATGCTCTTCGACGAGCCGACCTCCGCCCTCGACCCCGAGCTCGTCGGCGAGGTGCTCACCGTCATCCGCGACCTCGGGACGGACGGCATGACGATGCTCGTCGTCACGCACGAGATGGCCTTCGCCCGGGACGTGGCCGACCGCGTCGTCTTCATGGACGCCGGAGTGATCGTTGAGGAGGGCCTGCCGTCGCAGGTCATCGACGATCCCCGCCACGAGCGCACCCGCACCTTCCTCCACCGAGTTCTCGGACCGCAGGGCTCTGTGGGGCCGGGCACGACCAGCACGGGGAGAACACATGAGTACCACTGACGCACACGACACACGTGAGGCGCACGACGACCACGCCTTGGCGCGCGCCTGCGCCGGGGCAGCGGGCGCGCGTCTCATGGAGATCAGAGCCGCGGCGGCGCCGGGCACCGACCCCCGCGAGCTGAGAGCCGCCGGAGACCGTGGTGCCCAGTCCGTCCTGGCCGGCCTGCTCGAGCGGCACCGGCCCGACGACGCGGTCCTGTCGGAGGAGGCGGCCGACGACCGTGGCCGTCTGGCCGCCCGGCGCGTCTGGATCATCGATCCGCTCGACGGCACCCGCGAGTTCGCCGAGCCCCCGCGCGAGGACTGGGCCGTGCACGTGGCCCTGTGGGAGGAAGGCGAGCTGAGGGCGGGAGCCGTCGCACTGCCCGCCCGCGGCACCGTCCTGTGCACCGACGATTCGGTGCCGCCCCGGGCGTCCGTCCGGCGACGGCCCCGGATGCTGGTCAGCCGCACCCGGCCGCCCGAGTTCGTCACACGTCTGGCCGAGGAACTGGGCGCGGACGTCGTACCCCAGGGCTCGGCCGGGGCCAAGACGGCGTCCGTCGTGCTCGGCGAGGCCGACCTGTACGTGCACGCCGGCGGCCAGTACGAGTGGGACTCGGCGGCACCCGCGGCGGTCGCCGCCCACTACGGCTGCACCGTTCTCCGGCTCGACGGCAGCGTGCCCCGCTACAACCGGGCGGATCCGACACTGCCCGACCTGGCCGTCTGTACGCCTGAGCTGCACGAACCGTTCCGCGCGGCGTTCGCCCGGGTCTGCCCCGACTGGTCGGCCGCCGAAGCGGGCGCGGGCGTATGACGGCCGTCGTACAGCAGGGCTGTACCGTCTGGCTGACCGGGCTGCCGAGCTCCGGCAAGACCACCATAGCCACCGCACTCGCCGAACGGCTGCGCGGCGACGGACACCGCGTCGAGGTGCTCGACGGCGACGTGATCCGCTCGTTCCTCTCGGCCGGCCTCGGCTTCAGCCGCGAGGACCGCGACACGAACGTCCAGCGCATCGGGCTGGTCGCCGAGATCCTCGCCCGGAACCGGATCATCGCCCTGGTGCCGGTGATCGCCCCGTACCGGGCCAGCCGCGAGGCCGTGCGCAAGCGCCACGAACAGAGCGGGACCCCCTATCTGGAGGTTCACGTCGCCACGCCCGTGGAGGTGTGCGCGAAGCGCGATGTGAAGGGGCTGTACGCCAGGCAGGCCGCGGGCGAACTGACCGGTCTGACAGGTGTGGACGACCCCTACGAGGTGCCCGAGTTCCCGGACCTGCGCATCGAGACCCAGAACCAGACGGTGCGGGAGTCCGCCGTGATGCTCCACGCTTTGCTGATCGTGAGGGGGTTGTTGTGACGCGGGCGACCGCAGCACAGTCACACACGCAGGTGACGCGGTGCTGGAGCCACCTGGACTCGCTGGAGTCGGAGGCGGTGCACATCTTCCGCGAGGTGGCGGGCGAGCTGGAGAACCCGGTGCTGCTGTTCTCCGGCGGCAAGGACTCCATCGTCATGCTGCACCTGGCGCTGAAGGCGTTCGCCCCGGCACCGGTCCCGTTCCCGCTGCTGCACGTCGACACCGGGCACAACTTCCCGGAGGTGCTGGCCTACCGGGACAGGACGGTGGCCCGGTACGGGCTGCGGCTGCTCGTGGCCGACGTGCAGGGCTACATCGACCGCGGAGTCCTGCGCGAACGCCCGGACGGCACCCGCAACCCGCTCCAGACCCTCCCGCTGACCGAGGCCATCCGCCGGCACCGCTTCGACGCGGTGTTCGGCGGCGCTCGCCGGGACGAGGAGAAGGCGCGTGCCAAGGAACGGGTGTTTTCCCTGAGGGACGAGTTCTCGCAGTGGGATCCGCGCCGCCAGCGCCCCGAGCTGTGGCAGCTCTACAACGGCCGCCACGCTCCCGGCGAGCACGTGCGGGTCTTCCCGTTGTCCAACTGGACCGAGCTGGACGTGTGGCAGTACGTCCAGCGCGAGCGGATCGAGCTGCCGGAGATCTACTTCGCCCACCAACGGGAGGTGTTCCGGCGCTCCGGGATGTGGCTGACAGCAGGGGAGTGGGGCGGACCCACCGCGTCGGAACCGGTGGAAAAGCGCCTGGTCCGCTACCGGACGGTCGGGGACATGTCCTGCACCGGCGCGGTGGACTCGGACGCCGCGACCGTCGAGCAGGTCATCACGGAGATCGCCGCCACCCGGCTGACCGAGCGGGGCGCCACGCGCGCCGACGACAAGCTCTCCGAAGCGGCGATGGAAGACCGCAAGCGCGAAGGGTACTTCTAGACATGGGCAAGACCACCGAGCAGACCACCGAGGATCCGGCGGACACCACCACCCTGCTGCGCTTCGCCACCGCGGGCTCCGTCGACGACGGCAAGTCCACTCTCGTCGGACGGCTGCTGTACGACTCCAAGAACGTGCTGGCCGACCAGTTGGAGGCCGTCGAGCAGGCGTCCCGCAACCGCGGCCGGGACACCCCGGACCTCGCGCTGCTGACCGACGGTCTGCGCGCCGAGCGCGAGCAGGGCATCACCATCGACGTGGCGTACCGCTACTTCGCCACCGCGCGGCGCCGGTACATCCTGGCCGACTCCCCGGGCCACGAGCAGTACACCCGGAATATGGTCACCGGCACCTCCACCGCCGAACTGACCCTCGTCCTCGTCGACGCCCGCAAGGGAGTGGTGGAGCAGACCCGCCGCCATGTGGCCATCGCCGCTCTGCTGCGGGTCCCGCACGTGGTGCTCGCGGTGAACAAGATGGATCTCGTCGGATACGAGGAGTCGGTGTTCGCGCGGATCGCGGTCGAGCTGACGGCGTACGCGGCCGAGCTGGGCGTTCCGGAGATCACCGCGATCCCGATCTCCGCGCTGGCCGGGGACAACGTCGTCGAGCCGTCCGCGCACATGGACTGGTACGGCGGCCCCACCGTCCTCGAACACCTGGAGAGCGTCCCGGTCAGCCGCGACCCCTCCGGTCACCCGGCGCGCTTCCCGGTGCAGTACGTGATCCGGCCGCAGACCGCCGAGCACCCCGACTACCGCGGATACGCGGGCCAGATCGCCGCCGGCAGCTTCCACGTCGGTGACTCCGTCACCGTGCTGCCCTCCGGCCACGTGACGACCGTCGCGGCGATCGACGCCCTGGGCGTCCCCGTCCCGAGTGCCTCGGCCCCCGAGTCCGTGACCGTCCTGCTCGCCGACGCCCTGGACGTGTCGCGCGGTGACCTGGTCGTGCCGAGCGGGGCAGCCCCCGAACTCACCCGCCGCATCGAGGCGACGGTCTGCCATCTGCACGAGCGGCCCCTGGTCCCGGGGGCTCACGTGCTGCTCAAGCACACCACGCGCACGGTCAAGGCGGTCGTCAAGGACCTGCCCTACCGGATCGACACGGCGAACGGGCCGGCCCGCCGTCCCCGGCCGGAGTCCCTGACGGCCAACGACATCGCGACGGTGGTGCTGCACACCTCCGAGCCGCTCCCGATGGACGGATACGCGCACTCGCGCCGCACCGGATCCTTCCTGCTGATCGACCCGGCCGACGGGGCGACGCTGGCCGCGGGCATGGCGGGCGCCGCGTTCACGGACGGCTGCGGGGGAGGCCTGTGAGCCGGCCGGTGTACGACAGCCCGCGAACGGCGGAGTCCCTCGCGACGGCCGAGGCGCCGCCGGCCCCGCAGGCGGTCCCGGTGCGGGCCTCCGCCGTCCCGCCCGCGCTGGAACTGCGGGGCGTGTCCAAGTCCTTCGGCCACCCCGGCGGCGATCAGCTCGTGCTCGACGACATCAGCCTGGCCGTCGCACCCGGCGAGTTCGTGTGTCTCCTGGGCGCCTCCGGCTGCGGCAAGTCAACCCTGCTCGGCCTGGCGGCGGGGATCGACGAGCCCAGCGCGGGGACGGTCTCGGCGGAGGGCCCGCGCCCCGCGCTGATGTTCCAGGAACATGCGCTGTTCCCGTGGCTGACCGCCGGGAAGAACATCGAACTGGCCCTCAGACTCAGAGGAGTTCCCCGCCGTGAGCGCCGACCCGAGGCCGAACGCCTGCTGGGGCTCGTCCGGCTGAACGGCGCGTACGGCAAACGGGTGCACGAGCTGTCCGGCGGCATGCGCCAGCGCGTCGCGCTCGCCCGCGCCCTGGCGCAGGCGTCCCAAGTGCTGCTGATGGACGAGCCCTTCGCGGCGCTGGACGCGATCACCCGCGACCTGCTGCACGACGAGCTGATCCGGGTCTGGCACGAGTGGAACCAGCCCGCCGGCGGCGCCCGCAGCCTGTCGGTGCTCTTCGTGACCCACAACGTCCGGGAGGCGGTGCGGCTCGGCGGGCGGGTGGTGTTGCTGGCCTCCCGGCCCGGCCGCATCGCCCGCCAGTGGCGCATCGACCTGACGTACCCGAGGCGTCTGGAGGACGAGGCAGTGGCCGAGAAGTCGAAGGAAATCACCGAAGAGTTACGCAAGGAAATCAGCCGTCATGCCGGGAGCTGACATCAGACGGCCTCCGGAGGCGGCCGACCTGGCCGGGCTGAGCACCGGGCTGGACGCTCTGCAGAGCACACAGCACACGGGCGGCGCCCGGCTGGGCAGGGTGCTGCTGGGGCGTGTGGCGCCTCCCGTGGTGGCCTGCGTGCTGATCTTGACGGTCTGGGAGCTGGTCCACCTGTCGGGGGTCAAGCCGGACTACGTCCTGCCCGGCCCGCGCGCGGTGTGGGACGCCCTGGTGGAGCAGTGGTACCTGGGCACCACGCTGGGCGTGATCGGGCAGAGCGTCTCCCACGGAGCACTCGGCTTCCTCGCGGCGGTCGCGATCGGCACGCCGCTCGGGCTGTTCGTGTGGAGTGTGCGCCCCGTCAGGACCGCGATCGGGCCGATCCTGACCGGTCTGCAGTCCCTGCCCTCGGTGGCCTGGGTCCCGGCCTCGGTCATCTGGTTCGGCCTGACGGACACGGCCATCTACGCGGTCGTGCTGCTCGGTGCCGTACCGTCCGTCGCCAACGGGCTGGTGGCAGGGCTGGACCAGGTGCCGCCGCTGTTCCTGCGCGCCGGGCGGACGCTGGGCGCACAGGGACTGCGGGCGGTGCGTCACGTCCTGCTGCCCGCCGCGCTGCCCGGTTACCTCGCCGGGCTGAAACAGGGCTGGGCGTTCTCCTGGCGGTCCCTGATGGCCGCCGAACTCATCGCGGGATCCCCGGAGATGGGGTACGGACTGGGCCAGATGCTGGAGAACGGGCGCGTGGCGCAGGACATGCCTCTGGTCCTCGCGACGATCCTGCTGATCCTGTGCGTCGGCATCGCTGTCGACCTCCTCGTCTTCGCACCATTGGAGCGGTACGTGCTGCGTACCCGTGGGCTGCTGGAGCGTGCGCCGTGAACGGTCAGACCGTCTTCGAGGGCGAGGGCATCACCGCCGGCGACCTGCGCTCCCTGCGCTACTTCCTCGCCGTCGCCGACGAGCTGAGCTTCGGCCGGGCCGCCGTGCGCCTGCACATGACGCAGCCGGGGCTCTCCCAGGGCATCAAGGCGCTGGAGCGCCGGCTCGGCATGCCGCTGTTCGAGCGCGACCGGCAGAGTGTCGCCCTGACGGCGGCGGGCCGGGTGCTGGAGCCGAAGGCCCGCCAACTGCTGGCCCACGCCGAGGAGTTCGACCGCTTCGCCAGTGTTCTGGCAGGCCGGCACAACGGGCGGCTCACCCTCTCCTTCTCCCGCTCGGGCGGCATCGGACTGCCGACCGAACTGACCCGCCGGTTCCGTGAGCAGTACCCCCACATGACGGTCGAGACCGCCACCGGGCACACCCACGCGAACGTCGAGAGGATCCGGATGCGCACGATCGACGTCGGCTTCGTACGGCCGCCGATCGACGGCGACGACCTCCAGTGCTCCGTCATCGCCTACGACCGGGTGCTCGTCGCCGTCCCGGTCGGCCACCCTCTCGCGGACCGGCCGGGCGTCGCACCGGCGGACCTCGTCGGCGAGCCGCTGGTGTTCTTCCCGCGTGAGCGCAGCGGCCTGTGGGAGTCGATGCTCGGCGCGGTGTACGGACAGGGTGCCGCGCCGGAGATCAGCCGCCTGGAACCCGACGAGGCCCACATGCTGGCGGCCGTGGCACAGGGCGCGGGCATCACGCTGGTCACCGAGCCGTCGGCGGCGCTGCTGGCCGTGCCGGGCGTGGTGTTCAAGCCCTTCACGGTGCCGGTCGCCGTGCCGATGGCCCTGGCCTGGCGGAAGGACAACGCCCATGCCGCCCTGCTCACCTTCGTGTCGTTCGTGCACGGTGCCGTCGGACCGGCGGTGCCTCCTTCGCCGGCCGCGGACGCCGTCGTCGCCGGGCAGGGGAGACACGGACAGCCGGCGGACGGTGCGACGGTTTCCCGGATCCCGCGCACCCGGGCTATGCGGGAACTGCGGCCGTCCGCGGCCCGGCGGTGAGCGGCGTGCGGATCTCCAGCGTGCAGCACTTGACGCCGCCGCCGGCCTTCAGCAACTCGGACAGGTCGACGCCCAGGGGATGGAAACCGTGCGCGCGCAACTGCTCGATCAGCCCGGTCGCGGCCTGGGCCAGGACCACGTTGTATCCGTCGCTGACCGCGTTGAGGCCGAAGACCGCCGCGTCGGCGTCGGAGGCGATCAGCGCGTCGGGGAACAGGTCGCGCAGCACGGCGAGGCTGCCGGGCGAGAACGCGGAGGGGTTGTACATGATCTGGTCGTCGTCGAGCACGGCGAGAGCGGTGTCGAGGTGGTAGTAGCGGGGATCGGTCAGGGTGAGGCTCACGACCGGGCGCTGGAAGAACTCCTGGGCCTTCAGGTGGCCCGCCGGGTCCGAGCGGAAGCCGCTGCCGGCCAGCAGCCAGCGGCCGGTGACGAGGTAGTCGCCCTCACCCTCGTTCACGTGGTCGGACTCGCGCACCTCGGGGAAGCCCTTGGCGCGGAACCACGCGGCGTAGGCCGGCCCTTCGGCGGCGCGCTCCGCGTTGCGGAAGCGGGCGGCCAGCACCCGTCCGTCCACGACGGTGGCCCCGTTCGCGGCGAACACCATGTCCGGCAGACCGGGCAGGGGGTCGATCAGCTCGACGGTGTGTCCGAGGGCGACGTACAGATCGCGCAGTTCCTCCCACTGCGCGACCGCCAGCCGTTGGTCGACCGGTTTGCTCAGGTCCATCCACGGATTGATCGAGTAGGTGACGTCGAAATGGGTCGGCGGACACATGAGATAGCGCCGCTTGCGGAACACACGCGTGTGCTCATCGCGCATCAAAGACTTCCTCCGGTGTGCTGGCGAATTTCCGGTATGGAGCAATGTGCAGCCTCGCATCAGGGGCTGTCCAATTCCTTCTCCTAATCAGCTCATAACGCGGCTCTATAGCGCGACCAGGTGGCCTGAGCTGCTTTCAGAAGCCGCTTGACAGGGCGCTCGACGTGCTGCGAAGGTCATAGTCAAATTTCACATGACAGCGGAGGGACGGGGCGTGGGAAAAGCATCAGCCCTGACGAACAGTAAAGCCGTGTCGGTTTCCGATGCGCGCATCGAGGCAGCCCTCGATGCCGGGGATCCGGATATCGGAACCCTGTGGGAACTGTGCATGCTCTTCGAGTTCGACCGTGAGGAGACGGCCGACGGAATAGCCAAGTGGCTGGGGCCTGCGGAGGGCCTTCGCATTCTCGACTGCGCCTGCGGAAGCGGCTTTCCCGCCCTGGAGCTGATCCGTCGCGGCTACGACATCACCTGTACCGACGGCAGCGAACTGATGCTGACGCACTTCCGGCGCAACGCCGGCATCGAGGGCCTCGACGTCCGGCCCGAGCGCGTGCTGTGGGAGGACCTCCCGCGCCGGTACGCCGAGGGCTTCGACGTGGTGATGAACCGCGGCGGGGGCAACTACATCTACGCCGGAGCCTGGGACGACGAAGGGCTGGCCGACCAGGCCACGATGGCCGAGGCCATCGGGCAGTGGGTGGCCTGCGTGCGTCCCGGCGGGCGCTTCTACGTCGACATCACGCGTGCGGCGGACCTGGAGCGGCGCGAGGACCAGTCGGTCGTCCACCCCACCCTGCTCATCGGGCAGCACACCGTCGACATCGCCGAGACCATCTCGATCGACCGGTCCACGGGGATCCGCACCTGGTCGAGCAGTCTGACGCTGGACGGTGCCACGTGGGAGTTCCAGCGGCGGTCCCGCTACCTGCGCCACGACCAGCTCGTCGACATCCTCAAGGGCTGCGGCCTCACCGACGTGCGCAAGACGCCCGTCGCGGGCGAGTACTACGACATCTACACCGGAGTGCGTTCCTGACATGAAATTCCGGTCTCTGCACCCCAACCTCCGCGTGCGGATCGTCGTGGGAGCCGTGCAGCGCTTCCTCCACGTCATGGTCATGCCTCTGATGACCGTGTTCCTGGCCGAGCGGTTCGGTGTCGCGGTGGCGGGTGCGATGGTCCTGGCCATCGCGGTGTGCGAGGTGTCGGGATCGCTGATCGGTGGCTACCTGGCCGACATCCACGGCCGCCGTCCGCTGCTGCTGGCGGGCGAGGCGGGTGTCGTCGTCGCGTACGCGACGATGGCGGTCGCCGCGATGCCCCGGTGGGAGAACGCCGGCGTCATCTACGCCGGTTTCCTCGCCGGGAGTCTCGCCTCCAACCTCGCGGTGCCGGCGAACGACGCGATGATCGTCGACGTCAGCACCCCCGAGTCACGGCAGTTCGTCTACACGATCAACTACTGGTCGATCAACCTCGCCCTCGCCTGCGGCGTGCTCATCGGCGGCTTCCTGTACGGGGATTACTTCCCCCAGATGCTCGTCGCCGTCGCCGCCGGATCGCTCGCCGTCCTCCTGGTCACGTTCTTCAAGATCAGTGAGACGGCTCCGGCCGGTGCGGTGTCGGAGAAGACCGAGTCGGCGCGCGCCTACGTCCGCAGCTTCGCGTCCGGCTACCGCGCGGTCCTCGCCGACCGGCTCTTCTCGGCGCTGCTGATCGCGGCCACCCTGCGGATGGCCATCGAAGTGCAGATCAACTACTACATCAACGTACGGGTCAGCGAGACCTTCGAGGAGCAGCGGCTGTTCAGCTTCGGCTCCTGGGACGCGACCGTCAACGGAGTGGAGATCCTCGGCATCCTGCGCGCCGAGAACACCCTGCTGGTGGTCCTGCTCGCCCTGGTCGTCCACCGGCTGCTGCGCCGGATGAGCGACGGACCGCGGCTGTACGCCGGCGTGATCCTGTTCACCGCCGGCTACATGGTGATGGCCGTGTCCGGCAACGGCTGGGTACTGCTGCTGTCCATGCTCGTCCTCACCGTCGGCGAACTGCTCAACGTGCCCGTGCAGCAGACCATGCTCGCCGACCTGGTTCCCGAGCGGTCGCGCACCAAGTACATGGCGGTCTTCAACCTCAACGTCCGCCTCGCCCTGCTCATCGCCTCCCTGTGCATGACCCTCGGAGCGGTCGTCTCGCGCTGGGGTATCGCGGTGCTGTACGCCCTCTTCGGGGTCGTGATCATCCTCAAGTACCGCACCGTCCTGGTCGCGCGCGCCAGGGAGCGGGCCGCGCTCGACGCGGGGGGCTCCGAACTCGTCGGGCCGGCACAAGACTGAAAGGGAAACACATGGATCCGTCGCGGACGGACAGCCCCGTCGTCGACGTACTGGGCGTGGGGTTCGGCCCGGCCAACCTGGCACTCGCCATCGCGGTCACCGAACACAACGAGACCGGCGAAGGACCGCCGCTGACAGCCGAGTTCCTCGAACGCAAACCCGCGTTCGACTGGCACGGCGGCATGCTCATCGAGGGCGCCACCATGCAGGTGGCCTTCCTCAAGGACCTGGCGACGCTGCGCAATCCGGTCAGCCGGTTCGGCTTCGTGCCCTACCTGCACGCCCGGGACCGGCTCGTCGACTTCATCAACCACAAGGTCCTGTATCCGTCGCGGGTCGAGTTCCACGACTACCTCTCCTGGTGCGCGGGCCAGCTGGACCACCTGGTCAGCTACGGCCACGAGATGGTCTCCGCCCGGCCGGTCGCCGAGGAGGGGGTCGTCACCCACTTCGAGGTCATCGCCCGCGACGCGGACAAGGGCGAACTGGTCGTCAGGAAGGCCCGCAACCTGGTCCTCGCCCCGGGCCTGGTACCCCGCATGCCCAGCGGGCTGGAGGTCTCCGCGCACATACGGCACAGCTCCACCACGCTCCACGACCTCGCGCGGCTGGACGCGTCGGGGCGCACCCCCCGCCGGCTCGTCGTCCTGGGCGCCGGGCAGAGCGCGGCCGAGGTCGCCGACCACCTGCACCGCTCCTACCCGGCCGCCGACGTGCACGCCGTCTTCTCCCGTTTCGGATACAGCCAGGCCGACGACAGCCCGTTCGCCAACAGGATCTTCGACCCCTCGGCCGTCGACGACTTCCACGCCGCGCCGCCGCAGGTGAAGGACTCCCTCTTCGGCTACCACGCCAACACCAACTACTCGGTCGTGGACGTCGACCTCATCGAGGAGATGTACCGCCGGATCTACGAGGACAAGATCGTCGGCGTCGAGCGCCTGAGCCTGCACAACGTCTCGGTGCTGCGCGACGTCCAGGAGTCCGACGAGTCCGTCAAGCTGACGATCCATCATCTGGCCTCCGGCCGGAGCACCGATGTCGAGGCGGATCTGCTGGTGTGCGCCACTGGTTACCGGGCCGCCGACCCGCTGGACCTGCTCGGCCCCGCCGGAGACCTGCTGCGCCGTGACGCGGAGGGCAGGCTGCTCGTCGAGCGCGAGTACCGGGTCGCCACCGCGGCAGAGGTCCACGCCGGCGTGTACCTGTGCGGCGCCACCGAGCACTCCCACGGCATCACCTCCTCACTGCTGTCCAACGCCGCCGTACGCGCGGGCGAGATCCTCGGATCCGTGCTCGACCGCGGACGCGTGGCCGGCCCGGCCGTCGCACGGCAGGACGTGGCCCCGGTTTCGTCGCACTGACAGCCGGCCAGGACCGATGGACGCCCCACAAGCGCGTGCTGAGAGAGCGAGAGGCACATGATCAGGACGTTCCGTATCCACGAAGAGAACGCGGCCCAGGAGTTCGGCATGGCCTGCCAGCGCCTGGTGCCCTGGGCCGGACAGGACGAGGAGCCGCCCTTCGGCGCCATGGCCTGCTTCCTGCCCGCCGGAGACAGATCCGCACCCGACTGCCACGACCAGGACGAGGTGATGATCACCTTAGGCGGCCGTGGCACCGTCGACGTCGGCGAGGAGAGCGCCCCCATCGGCGCCGGCACGGTGCTGGTCATTCCCCGCAACCAGGCCCACACCGTGCACAACGCCGGTGACACCGACCTCAGCTGGGTCTCCTTCTACTGGCCCCTGCACGAGCCGAAGAGCGGGGACGAGGCATGAGCGCGCCGACCCCGACCTGGATCACCGCGACCCCGCCGACGCCCAACGGCGAACTGCACGTGGGCCACCTGGCGGGCCCCTACCTCGCCGCCGACGTGCTGCGCCGCTTCACCCTGGCCGAGGACGAGCGCGTCCTGATGACCAGTGGCCTCGACGACCACCAGAGCTACGTCGCCGTGCGCGGAGAACTCGACGGACACACCGGCGAGGAGGTCGCCGACCTCAACGGCGAGCGCATCACCCGCGGCTGGCAGCTCGCCGGAGCCGGCTTCGACCGGCTGATCGCGCCGCGCCGCGACCAGGGATACGCCGAGTTCGTCCAGGCGTTCTTCCAGAAGCTGTACGACAACGGCGTCCTGGTGCCCCGTACCCGACCGCTCCCGTACTGCGTGCCCTGTGACCGCTGGCTCTACGAGGCGTACGTCTCCGGTGGCTGCCCGCACTGCGGCAGCGGCTCCAACGGCAACGCCTGCGAGCCGTGCGGGCGGCCCAACGACTGCGGCGACCTCGTCGATCCGCACTGCGTCGTGTGCGGCGCGGCAGCCGAACTGCGCCCCCAGACCCGCCTCTACCTGCCGCTCGCGCCCTTCGCCGACCGCCTGGCCCGTTTCTGGCGGGACACGCTCATGCCGCCGCACCTGCGCGGGCTGTGCGAGCGGATGCTCGGGGACGGCATGCCGGAGATCGCGGTCAGTCACCCCTCCGACTGGGGCGTCCCGGTGACCTTGCCCGGCTTCGAGGACCAGCGGATCTTCGTCTGGTTCGAGATGGCTCCGGGCTACCTCCTGCAGTGCGACCCCGACTCCGCCCGGCCCACCTCCGGACCCGTCCAGTTCTTCGGCTTCGACAACGGCTACTTCCACGCCGTCCTCTTCCCGGCGCTCTTCATGGCCTGGGACCCGGAGATGCCGCTGGCCAGGGCCTTCGTCGTCAACGAGTTCTACCGGCTGGAGGGAAAGAAGTTCTCCACGAGCCGCCGGCACGCGGTGTGGGCGCTGGAGGCGCTGAAGGAGGGCGGCGCCGACGCCCTGCGCTTCCACGCGCTGCGTGACCGGCCCAACGGCCGCCAGACCAACTTCAGCCGCGGCGACCTCGCCCGGTCTCGCGAGCACCTGGACACCGCGTGGAACGGCTGGCTGAACCGCCTGGTCGAGGCCGTGCGCGCGGAGACGGGCGGCGTCGTCCCCGGCGAGCAACCGGCGGGGGACGGCTGGGAGTTGCTCAAGGCGCGACTCACCCGCCTCTGCGGCGAGCTGCGCGAGGCGTACTCCGTCGAGGGCTTCGACACCCGCCGCGCGGTCGCCCTCCTCGACGAAGCCGTGTCCTGCGGGGCCGACTTCGGGCATGTCCACCGCCACGAGCGGGAACGCCCCGCGGGCCGCGCCGCGTACCGGGCGGCGCTCAGCGGCGAACTCGCCGTGGCATCGGCGCTGGCCGCCTGGGCGGCCCCGGTCGTCCCCGTGGGCGCCGCCCGGCTCAGCGAGGCACTGGGGTGGGAGCCCGCGCGGCGCGTGGACGCGGCGGCACTGACCCCGCCCCCGGCGGGTACGGTGCTCACGCTGCCGGACGGCCCGCTCTTCGGGAGCTGACGGCCGATGAGCGCACGGGAAGCGACGCGACGCCCCCGGGTGGCGGTGGTGGGGCCCTTCAGCGGGCCGCGCGCCGCCTGGGGCGAGCTCCTGAGCAGCGCGGTCGACGCGGTGCGCCGGGCCCCGGTCGAGTGGCGGTTCTTCGACGACCAGGGTGACGCGGAGCAGGGCGACGTCAGGGCGCGTGAGGTCGTCGCCGACGGCGGGTTCGCCGCGGTCGTCGGCCACTTCAACAGCCTCGGTGCCCGCGGCGCTCTGCCGGTCTACCAGGAGCACCGGCTGCCGGTGCTGCTGCCGCTCGCCACGGCGCCAGGCCTGCTCGACGGGTCCGACGGCCTCGCGCTCAGGTTGTGCTCCGACGACGCCGGGCAGGCCGCGGCCGTGGTGGCGGCCTGCCGCGAGCAGGGGCAAGAGCACCTGGACGTGGTGCACGACGGTACCGGCTACGGGCTGCGGCTGGCCGGACTCCTGCGGGAGGCCGCCGAACCGGAGCTGTCGGTGGGCGTCCACGCGCAGTGGCCGGCGACCCCGGCGACGGCGGTCGCGCTGTGCGGTGTCCACCACGGGGCGGCCGCGCTGCTGCGGAACCGGACGACGCCGGCTCCCGGGCAGTGGGTCGTCGCGACCGACGACTGCGACATACCCGAGTTCGCCGAGCTCGCCGGGGCCGCCGTCGAGGGCGTGCGGGTGGCGCGGCTGGCCGGCGGACCCGCGGCACGGGTCGTGGCGGCCTGCGCGGCGCTGGCCGGAGCTCTCGGCAAGCATCCGGAGCGCCGTGCCGAGCGGCTGGCGGAGACCGTGCGGGGCGAACTGGCCTGGGCGCTGGACGCGCGGGGCGAGCCGGTGAAGGGCTCACCCCGCGCCGGCTGGGAGGTGCTGCCCGTCGCCGTCCCGCCCCCACCTCAGGGCCCCTTCGACGTGGCAGTGGTCGGCGGAGGCGTGGTCGGCCGGGCGACGGCGGCCGAAGTCGCCGAGCGGGGGCGGTCGGTGATGTTGCTGGACGGCGGAGGAGACGCCGCCAGCACGGTGTCCGGGGCACTGGTGCGAGCCTATGAGGCCGACGCCGCCGAGCGGGCCCGGGCGATCAGATCCTTCCGGCTGCTGTGGGGCAGCGAGGAGCGGGCGGCCGCTCATGGCTTCCGCAGGACCGGCGCGTTGGTCCTGTTCGGGCCCGGGGGCAGGACCGCCGCGACGGAAGGGGCGGCCGAACTGGTCGCCGCGGGCCTGGCCGCCGAGGTCCTGGACATCGACGACGTCACCCGCCGCTGGCCCCTGATCGAGGGCGAGGGCCTGGAGGGCGCGGTCTGGGAGCCGGGCGGCGGGTACGCCGTGGCGGCCGTGGCGCTGGCCGCGATGACGGACCGGGCACGCCGGGCCGGAGCGCACATCGTGGACGGCCACGCGGTGCGGACGCTGGCGTGCGACGCCGGGTCCGGAGTCGTGCTGGACGGTCGGCTGCACGCGGAGGCGGTGGTGCTGGCGGCGGGCTGCGGCACACCGGAACTGCTCGGTGAACACTGGCCGGCCGGGCACACCGCCCGCACCAAACGGATCCAGTACGCGATCTTCGAGCGGCCGTCCGGCACGGAGGGCGAACCCTTCCCCGTGCTGGTCGACCTGACCACCGGGATGTGGGCACGGCCCGACGGCCTGGACGCGGTGCTGGCCGGATTTCCGGTCGAGGAGTGGAACGTGCCGCCCACCGCCGACACCGCCCTGACGTCAGCTCAGATCGGCCTGCTCCGGGAACGGGTGGGTCCGCGGCTGCCGTTCCTGACCGCGGCGAGGGCGCTCACCGGCGTGCGCGGCCGGGATCTGTTCGTCAGTCCGGCGGCTCTGCTGGGACCCGTCCCCGGCCTTGCGCGCACCGTCGTGGCGGCGGGCTGGTCGGGCTCCGGTTTCAAGTCGGCTCCGGCGGGCGGGGGAGGCGGCGGCCGAGACGGTGACCGGGTTGGCGACCGGTGCCGACCGGACCCGGGGAGCCATGGCCCAGGCCGACACGGTCAGTGACGAACAGGGAGAGGCGACCAGGTGTGCCGGGGACGCTGAAACGCTGTCGGCGGGCTGACCGCGGGCGGACGACCGGCGGGTGAAAGGCAGACGGCGAGGGCCGGGGGCGCACAAGCCCCCGGCCCTCGCCGTCTCCCCATGACTACTTCTGACCAGGTCAGATCGAACTCTTACTCTTCACGGAAGCCTTGAGCCGAGGACTTATCGGTCTGTCGTACGAGACCTCATACCAGAGCAGGACGCTCACCGTATGAGTTTGTCAACTGCCCACCGCACATGATGCGCTGGTGACTACTGTCAGTGGCCGTCGGGAAACAGGGCGGATCAGGGAGCGGGGGCCGGCACGTGCAGGCGCAAGGCGGACGGCGGAGTCGACGCGAAGGGGATCCCCGCTGCCCGCGCACGACCGACGCGGGCGAGTCCCGCCGGGTGGCCCAGGGCGCGCTGACGCGGCCACGTGAGCCCGGCCGTACCACCGCAAGCCCCCCTGGCACCCAGGACCGACGGACCAGTACGAGGACACCGATGTCTCACCTCCGCCCCCCGGGCGCACGCGCAGACCGCCGTGAGGGCGGGCGGCACGGGCGGCCGGCCGCCCGCACCGCACCCGCGCTGCACGAGACCCACATACGGCCCCAGCTGCTGCGTCTCGCCGTGCTGCCGCCCATCGCCGTCGCCCTCAGCGGCTGTGCCGCCGTCCTCTTCACCGTCCGGTCCACCGGGGCGCGGCCGGGGCCGACGCTGTGGGCCGTGCTCGCCGGGGCGGTCTCGGTGACCCTCGTCGGCATCGTCGTCGCCGCGGTGGCCGCCAACCGGGCCGCCCGGTCCGTGAACGACCGCATCGCCGTCCTGCGCCGCACCACCGCGCGGCGCGAGGCCGACCTGCGCACCCTGGTCGAGGCGCTGCGCCGCGGCGACGGGCCGCCGCAGCCCGGCCCGCAGAGCAAGCCGCGTGGCGGCCCCGCCGAGGGCGCCGACGACTTCGAACTCCTCGCCGCCGACCTCACCCGAGCGCACGACGGCGCCGTCACGGCCGTCGTCCAGGCCTCGCAGCTCTCCAGCCAGGCGGGCAGCGAGCAGAAGCTCGAGGTGTTCGTCAACCTCGCCCGGCGCCTGCAGTCGCTCGTGCACCGCGAGATTTCCATCCTCGACGAGCTGGAGAACGAGATGGAGGACCCCGACCTGCTCAAGGGGCTCTTCCACGTCGACCACCTCGCCACCCGCATCCGCCGCCACGCCGAGAACCTCGCCGTGCTCGGCGGGGCCGTCTCCCGCCGTCAGTGGAGCAACCCGGTCTGCATGACCGAGGTGCTGCGCTCCGCCATCGCCGAGGTCGAGCAGTACTCGCGGGTCAAGCTCGTGCCGCCGATCGACGGCACCCTGCGCGGACACGCCGTGGCCGACGTCATCCACCTGCTGGCCGAACTCGTCGAGAACGCCACGGTGTTCTCCGCCCCGCACACCCAGGTGCTGCTGCGCGCCAACCTCGTCACCTCCGGGCTCGCCGTCGAGGTCGAGGACCGCGGACTGGGCATGCCCCTGGAGGAGCAGACGCGGATGAACGCCCTGCTCGCCGACCCGGACCAGGTGAACGTCGCCCGGCTCCTCGCGGACGGCCGCATCGGGTTGTTCGTCGTCTCGCAGCTGGCCCGGCGGCACGGCATCACCGTCCGCCTCCAGAGCAACATCTACGGCGGAGTGCAGGCGGTGCTCGTCGTGCCGCAGGCGCTGCTGGGGGCGGAGGCGGGCGCGCCCGGGGGCACCGGGCAGACCGAGGGCGGGGCGGGCGGTACGGATCGTCCGGCCGTACCGCTGCGGCAGACCCGGCAGCAAGGACAGGCCGGGCAGCACGGTTCCCGAGCCGAGGGGGCCGATGGGGCTGTGTCAGGGGCCTCGGCGGTCTACGGGCTCGCCTCCGGGTCGGGTGCCGCGTCCCAGGCGTTGCCGTCGGTTCCGCAGACCGCGGGCACCGCATCCCGGGCGCACCAGCAGGAGGCCGAACGGGCCTTGGGCACAAGCCCGCAGAGCGGCCGGCCCGCGCCCCTGCCCGTGCGCGGGACCCATCGGGAGCGGCCCAACCCGGCCGAGGCGAGGCCCGGGATCAGCCCCGACGACCGGCGCGTCCTCGCCGAGAACGTGACCACACCGCCCACCCCGCGCAACGGCACGGTGCGGGGCACCATGGGCAAGCCCCAGCTGCCCCGCCGCCGTGCCCAGGAACACATCGCCCCCCAGCTGCGCGACGGTCCCACGCCGCGCCAGGACCCCGAGCTCCTCGTCGGTCACGATCCCGGCCTGATGGCGGCCTTCCAGCGGGGCATCGGCCTCGCCGAGGCCCAACAGCACATGGAGGCCGGGACCATGGAGTGGGGCGACAAGGCCCCGTCGACGCACATGGAGCCGTCGACCCCCATGGACCCGCCGACGCACACCGAGCCGGCACACGTGACCCACCAGGACCCGGTTCCCCGGAACCCGATCCCCATGGAGCCGGTGCACACCGAGTCCCGACCCGCCGTGGACGCGGCCCGCACAACCGAGGCGCGCGGCGCCCGGGACGGTGCGACCGCGTCCCGCCCCGACCACACCACCACCCGGCACGACGGGAGCGCACCCGCCGGATGACCACCCCCGTTTCCACCTCCACCCCCAGCGCTCCCGCAGACCTTCGTACCCCAAGGAGTCGATCCACCATGGCGAGCGATGCGCCGACCGCCCATGTATCCGATCTCGACTGGCTGATGAGCGGCCTCGTGCAGCGCGTACCGCACACGAGCGCCGCGGTGCTCCTGTCCTGCGACGGGCTCGTGAAGTCCGTGCACGGCCTCGACCCGGACAGTGCCGACCACATGGCCGCCCTGGCCTCCGGCCTGTACTCCCTCGGCCGCAGCGCCGGCGTCCGCTTCGGCGACGGCGGCGACGTCCGGCAGGTCGTGGTCGAACTCGCCTCGACCCTGCTGTTCGTCACCACCGCCGGCTCCGGCACCTGCCTGGCCGTCCTCGCCGGCCGCGAGGCCGACGCGGCCGTCCTCGGCTACGAGATGGCGATGCTGGTCAAGAGCGTCCGCCCGTACCTGGTCACCGCTCCCCGCCAGCAGTCCGTCGAATCCCCGGCGATGAGGCCTTGAGGGTGGCGGCGGCCGGTGACGGGCCCTGGCTCGACGACGCGGCCGGGCGGCTGGTGCGCCCGTTCACGGTCAGCAACGGCCGCACCCGTCCCACCGTCGCGCTCGACCTGATGTCGCAGGTGATGGCCACCGGGGCGACCCCCCTCGGCTACCTCGGCCCCGAGCACGCACAGGCACTCGAGCGGTGCAGTGTGCCTGTCGCTGTCGCGGAGGTCGCCGCCCATCTGAAGCTGCCGGTGGCCGTCACCAAGGTGCTGCTGGCGGACCTCGTCGACTGCGGGGCGCTGACCACCAAGCCCCCCGCGTTCCACCACAACCCGACGGACCGGGCCCTTCTGGAGGCAGTGCTCGATGGACTACGACGACAGCTCTGACTACGCCGGCGATTCCGGCCACGGCGGCGACCCGTTCCCCACCGCTCTCAAGATCCTGGTGGCGGGCGGGTTCGGCGTGGGCAAGACGACCTTCGTCGGCGCGGTCAGCGAGATCGCGCCGCTCAGCACGGAGGAACTGCTCACCACCGTCAGTGCCGCGACCGACAACCTCGACGGCATCGAGAACAAGGTCGAGACGACCGTGGCCATGGACTTCGGCCGCATCACGCTCGACCCGAAACACGTGCTGTACCTGTTCGGCACACCCGGACAGGAACGGTTCTGGTTCATGTGGGACGAGTTGTGCGAGGGCGCACTCGGGGCGGTCATCCTCGCCGACACCCGCCGCCTCCAGGAGTGTTTCGCGGCCGTCGACTTCTTCGAACAACGCGGCCTCGGCTTCATCATCGCCGTCAACGAGTTCGACGGCGCCTACCGTTACGACCCGGAGGAGGTGCGCGCGGCCCTCGACCTGTCCGAGGAGATCCCCGTCGTGTGCTGTGACGCCCGGATCTCCAGCTCCGGGGTCCAGACCCTGCTGACCCTCGTGCGCCACCTCATCGCCCATGCGCCCGCCCCCGCGACGGGGTATGGCGCCCACATGTGAACGCCACCAGTGATCCCCACATGTCATCCCCCAACGCCCGTCAGGGAGCTCGAATATGACGCATGCCCACAGTCCGGGAGGACGCCCATGAGCTACGACCCGCCGCGTCCGGCCGGTCGTCTGCTGCTCACACCCGAGGACAAGGAGGCCCCCGCCCGCGCCGGCCGACTGCGCCTGCTGGGTCTGGGGGAGCGTCCCGAACCCGCACTGGATGCCTTCGCGCACGGCCTCGCCGAGCTCACCGGGGCGCCGTACGCCATGGTCAACTTCCCGGACGAGCGGGGCCAGTTCTATGCGGGCCTGTACGTTCCGGCCGTCGCGCCGGTGGTGCGGAGCGACGGCACCAGTCCACGAGTGGGCCGTACTCTTCCCCGCGACCATGGCTTCTGCCCCCATGTGGTGGCGCGACGCAAGGCCCTGGTCCTGGAGGACGTCCACGACTATCCGCGGTTCGCGGGCAATCCGGTGGTCGACGAGTTCGGTATCCGTTCCTATCTGGGAGCACCGCTCATCGACGGTACGGGCCTGGTGCTGGGCACGGTCAGCGTCGCCGACGTCGGGCCCCGGCCGTGGGGGAAGCCGGGCCTGACGGCCATCAAGGAACACGCCGCGCAGCTCGTCGCGCAGCTGGAGGGCCGGGACGGCACGCTGCCCTACTGACGTGCCCCGTGTTTCCGCAGCGCACGCGGGGGGCGTGAAGGAAAGCTGAGGCGGCGCTTAAGAAAACCTCGATGGACCGGTACGGCCGGCGTACGGCAGATTGCTGGGCGATCCCACTCCTCTCCCGGCCCAGGGGCTCCTTCGGCGTGCCCGGAGCCGGAACTCACCCCCAGGAGCCGTAGCGGTGAAGGCGCTGGTCAAACAGAAGGCGGAGCCCGGGCTGTGGCTCGCGGACGTCCCGGAGCCCGCCGTCGGACCGGGCGACGTACTGATCAAGGTGCTGCGCACCGGTATCTGCGGCACCGACCTGCACATCAGGGCCTGGGACGGCTGGGCGCGGCAGGCGATCCGTACCCCGCTCGTGGTCGGGCACGAGTTCGTCGGCGAGGTCGTCGAGACCGGGCGGGACGTCACCGACATCGCCGTCGGCGACCGGGTGAGCGGCGAGGGCCACCTGGTGTGCGGCAAGTGCCGCAACTGCCAGGCCGGCCGCCGCCATCTGTGCCGGGCCACCATAGGGCTGGGCGTGGGCCGCGACGGGGCGTTCGCCGAGTACGTCGTCCTGCCCGCCGCCAACGTCTGGGTGCACCGGGTGCCCGTCGACCTCGACGTGGCCGCGATCTTCGACCCGTTCGGCAACGCCGTGCACACCGCGCTGTCCTTCCCGCTCGTCGGCGAGGACGTACTGATCACCGGTGCGGGCCCGATCGGGCTGATGGCCGCCGCCGTGGCCCGGCACGCGGGAGCCCGCAACATCATGATCACCGACGTCAGCGAGGAGCGGCTGGACCTGGCCCGCAAGATCGGGGTCAGCCTCGCGCTCAATGTCGCGGACGCCACCATCGCCGACGGGCAGCGCACGCTCGGCCTGCGCGAGGGCTTCGACGTCGGCCTGGAGATGTCCGGCCGCCCCGAGGCCATGCGGGACATGATCGCCAACATGACGCACGGCGGCCGGATCGCGATGCTCGGCCTGCCCGCGCAGGAGTTCCCCGTCGACTGGGCCCGGATCGTCACCTCGATGATCACGATCAAGGGCATCTACGGCCGCGAGATGTTCGAGACCTGGTACGCGATGTCCGTGCTGCTGGAAGGCGGCCTCGACCTCGCGCCCGTGATCACCGGCCGGTACGGCTACCGCGACTTCGAGGCGGCGTTCGCCGACGCGGCGAGCGGCCGCGGCGGCAAGGTCATCCTCGACTGGACCGCGTAACTCCCCCTCACCGCAAGCA
Source organism: Streptomyces africanus (assembly GCF_030816955.1). Lineage (NCBI taxonomy): Bacteria > Bacillati > Actinomycetota > Actinomycetes > Kitasatosporales > Streptomycetaceae > Streptomyces > Streptomyces africanus. Next base: position 7,736,121 of record NZ_JAUSYP010000001.1, read on the forward strand.
CTTCAGGAGCCCTCATGTTCGACTCCGTGCGCGACGACCTGCGCGCCACCCTCGACGAGATCCGCGCCGCCGGCCTGCACAAGCCCGAGCGCGTGATCGGCAGCCCGCAGTCCGCGACCGTCAGCGTCACCGCCGGCGGCCGCCCCGGCGGGGTCCTCAACTTCTGCGCCAACAACTACCTCGGCCTCGCCGATCACCCCGAGGTCGTCGCCGCCGCCCACGAGGCCCTGGACCGCTGGGGCTACGGCATGGCCTCCGTCCGCTTCATCTGCGGCACGCAGGAGGTGCACAAGGAGCTGGAGGCGCGGCTGTCGGCGTTCCTCGGGCAGGAGGACACGATCCTGTACTCCTCCTGCTTCGACGCCAACGGCGGCGTGTTCGAGACGCTGCTCGGCCCGGAGGACGCGGTCATCTCCGACGCCCTCAACCACGCGTCGATCATCGACGGCATCCGGCTGTCCAAGGCCCGCCGCCTCCGCTACGCCAACCGCGACCTCGCCGAGCTGGAGGCCCGCCTGAAGGAGGCCTCCGACGCGCGCCGCCGCCTGATCGTCACCGACGGCGTCTTCTCCATGGACGGCTACGTGGCACCGCTGCGCGAGATCTGCGACCTCGCCGACCGTTACGACGCGATGGTCATGGTCGACGACTCGCACGCCGTCGGCTTCGTCGGTCCCGGCGGCCGCGGCACGCCCGAGCTGCACGGCGTCATGGACCGCGTCGACATCATCACCGGCACCCTCGGCAAGGCCCTGGGCGGCGCCTCGGGCGGCTATGTCGCCGCCCGCGCCGAGATCGTCGCGCTGCTGCGTCAGCGCTCCCGGCCGTACCTCTTCTCGAACACGCTCGCCCCGGTGATCGCGGCGGCCTCCCTGAAGGTGCTCGACCTGCTGGAGTCGGCGGACGACCTGCGCGTCCGGCTCGCCGAGAACACGGCGCTCTTCCGCGGCCGGATGACCGAGGAGGGCTTCGACGTCCTCCCCGGTGACCACCCCATCGCCCCCGTGATGATCGGTGACGCGGCGGTCGCCGGGCGCATGGCGGAGCTGCTGCTGGAGCGCGGCGTGTACGTGATCGGCTTCTCGTACCCGGTGGTCCCGCAGGACCAGGCCCGGATCCGCGTCCAGCTGTCGGCCGCGCACTCCACCAAGGACGTGAACCGGGCGGTGGACGCCTTCGTGGCGGCCCGGGCGGAGCTGGACGGCTGAGAACCGCCGCCGACCTGAGAGAATCGATCGCATGATCGAAGCGCGGCGGCTCCACATCCTCCGTGCGGTGGCCGACCACCGTACGGTGACGGCGGCTGCCGCCGCGCTGTACCTGACCCCGTCGGCCGTGTCCCAGCAGCTCGCCGCACTGGAGCAGGAGACCGGGCACCGGCTCGTCGAGCGCGGCGCCAAGGGCGTACGCCTCACCCCCGCCGGCGAGATCCTGCTCAGCCACACCAACGCGGTCCTCGCCCAACTGGAGCGAGCGGAGGCCGAGTTGGCCGCCTACAGCTCGGGCGCGGCCGGCACCGTCACGGTCGCCTCCTTCGCGACCGGCATCGCGCTGGTCGTCGCACCCGCGGTGGCCCGCCTCACCGAGTCGGCGCCCGGTATCCGCATCCGCGTCCAGGACGCCGAGGGCGACGCCAGTCTGCCGATGGTGCTGGACCGGCAGGTCGATGTCGCCGTCGCCGTCGAATACCGGGGCGCCCCGGCCGCCGACGACCCGCGGCTGACCCACGTACCGCTGTACGCCGAGCCCTTCGACGCGGTCGTCCCGGTCGCCCACCGCCTGGCCGGGGCGGCGGAGATCCCGCTCGCCGAACTGGCCAAGGATGCGTGGATCGGCCCGTACCCCGGCAACCCGTGCCACGACGTGGTGGTCCTGGCCTGCGAGAACGCCGGCTTCCAGCCCCGCATGGAGCACTCCTCGGACGACTTCCGCGCGGTCGTCGCCCTCGCCTCCGCCGACGCGGGCGTCGCCCTCGTGCCGCGCTCGGCGCTGCGCGGCATGGACCTCGCCGGGGTGGTCGTCCGCCCCGTCGACGGCACGGCGCCCACCCGGCGGGTCTTCGCCGCGGTACGCCGGGGAGCCGAGGAGCATCCCCTGATCCGCCCGGTGCTGGACGCGCTCGCCGCGGCTGCTCCCGTGTGAGGACCCGTTGACCGGTCGTCTCGCATCCGGGATATCATCTCAGATATGAGAAGTGACGACACGGGCGCGATCGACACCCGGCTGGGCGCCCGCCTGGCCGAGCTGCGGACCGAACATGGCTACTCCCTGGGCGAGTTGGCTGACCGCAGCGGAGTGAGCCGGTCCACGCTGTCCCGGGCCGAGCGGGCGGAGATCAGTCCCACGGCCTCCCTCCTGAACCGTCTGTGCGCCGTCTACGGGCGGACCATGTCCCAGCTGCTCAGCGAGGTCGAGGCCGAGCCTGCGCCCGTACTGCGGGCCGCCGACCAGCCCGTCTGGCAGGACCAGGCCTCCGGCTTCGTACGGCGGTCCGTGTCGCCGCCGCACCCCGCCCTGCGCGGCGAACTCGTCGAGGCACGCCTCTCGCCCGGGGCCGACATCGCCTACGACCGTCCGCCCGTCACCGGCCTGGAGCAGCACATCTGGGTCCTGGAAGGAGCCCTCGACGTGACCGAGCAGGGCACCGCACACCACCTCGGCCCCGGTGACTGCCTGCGCATGCGCGTGTGGGGCCCGACCCGGTTCCGGTGCGCCGCTGACGAGGGCGTCCGGTATCTGCTGGCGGTGGTGCGGCCGTGATCGTCGAGCGCCTGGACGCGGCCAGACTCGCCGGGGACAAGGCCGGGTTGGCGGATCTGCTGGCCGACACCGTGAACGGCGGTGCCTCGGTCGGCTTCCTCGCCCCGCTCGACCGGGCGGAGGCGCTCGCCTGGTGGGAGGAACGGGCGGGCGACGTGGCAGCGGGACGGCTCGCCGTGTGGGCGGCGTACGAGGGGGGCCGGGTGCTGGGCACCGTGAGCCTGGCCTTCCCCGGCAAGCCGAACAGCCGTCACCGCGCCGAGCTCGTCAAGCTCATGGTGCACCGGGACGCCCGCGGCCGTGGCCTCGGACGCGGGCTCCTGGCCACGGCCGAGGGCGCCGCCGCCGAGGCCGGCGTCACGCTCCTGCACCTGGACACCGAGACCGGCAGCCCCGCCGAGCAGCTGTACCGGTCCGCCGGCTGGACGGCGATCGGCGCGATCCCCGACTACGCGGCGAGCCCCGACGGGCGGCTCCGGCCGACGACGATCTACTACAAGCACGTACCGGCAACCGCTCTCACCAGGTGATTGTCAGTGGCAGTCGATACCGTGCCTGCCATGCCGGATGCCGAAGACGTACGACGTATCGCCCTGTCCCTGCCGGACACGACGGAGAAGATCGCCTGGAGCATGCCCACGTTCCGGGTCGCGGGAAAGATGTTCGCCACGCTGCCGGAGGACGAGACGTCCATCGCCGTGCGCTGCCCCAAGGAGGAGCGGGACGAACTGGTGCTCGCCGAGCCGGGGAAGTTCTGGATCGCCGGCCACGAGGCGCAGTTCGCCTGGGTGCGGGTCCGGCTCGCCGCGCTGGAGGACGAGGGCGAACTGCGGGACGTCCTGGCCGACTCCTGGCGCCAGGCGGCCCCCACCCGGCTCCTGGAGGCACATCCCCGGCTGGGCCTCCCGGCGGCGGACTGAGAGAGGGTGGGCCCCGGAAACGGATGCGCGATCACCGGCGCGAGTGCGGTATTGTTTCCCTGCGCGTTCGGCCGAGGGAAACCCCCAGGTCAGACGGGCAACGGGACGTGGCGCAGCTTGGTAGCGCACTTGACTGGGGGTCAAGGGGTCGCAGGTTCAAATCCTGTCGTCCCGACAGAGTGTCTGGGGTGTCACCCCGGTTCAGGGCCTTGTTCCACTTCGGTGGGACGGGGCCCTTCGTCATTTCGGAGCCGTATCCCTCTCCGCTTGCTCTCCCTCACTGGTGGGGTGAGTCGGGCGGCGATCATTGGCGGCGATTCTGGTGACCATCGCGGCGAGCTGTCCGCACGCCAGCGTGATCTCCCTCTCGGCCTGGGCGCGTTCACTGACGGCCGCTCCGACCAGGAGGGCGGTCAGCGAGGCGGAACCGTTGAACGCCTGCAGGGTGATCATGTTGGTGAGCAGATCGTGCCCGGTGAACGGACCCGTCTTCTGGCCGGCCGCGATGATCGCGAAGGTCGACACGGCGAGGGCGCAGGGCGCGGCCCCGGCCAACTGGAAGCGGAAGGCCGCCCAGATCAGCAGCGGGAAACCGAGGAACAGCAGAGGCGTGCTGCTGGTCTCGACGAAACCGACGCAGACCGTGACGGCCAGGAGGAAGACCCCCTCCACCCATCGGGACAGCGGAGCGCCCCGGGGCAGGCGGGCCGAGCGGAGCACCAGCAGGACCGGAGTCACCACCAGGACACCCATCGCGTCGCCGGTCCACCAGACCGACCACGTCGGCCAGAAGTCGCCCAGGTCCAGCACACCGGTGAGGATCAGCGTCCCACTGCCCAGCGTGGCGCTGACCAGCATGCCGGTGAAGGCGCCGAGGAAGATCAGTGCGAGGGCGTCCCGCAGACGGTCCATCTCCCTGCGGAACCCGGTACGGCGGAGCAAGGCGTACGAGCACAGAGGTGCGAGCGTGTTGCCCGACGCGATCACGAGTACGGCCAGGAGCGAGGGCCCCAGCGAGATGTTCACCAGGAACGCGCCGAGAGCGATCCCGGGCCAGACCCGCGGGCCGCGGAGGAGCAGGCCGGCCAGCGCGATACCGCTCGGCGGCCACAAGGGGGTGACCTGGCCACGTACCAGCTGCTGGAGCAGTCCGATCTCGGCCGAGCCGTAGTACAGCGCGGCGACGACGCAGATTTCCAGGGCGGCCGAGCCAACGCGCCGGGGCCAGGCATGCCGTGCGACAGTCATCGGGGACCTCCGCATCGACATCCTTCCGGACCATCATCCGCCGGATCCGCCGAAACCTCCACGCGATCGTTGAGCCGGGTGTTCTGCCCGGGCGGGCGGGATGCGCAGGGCGAGGACGGCCATGTCGTCATGACCGTCGCTCGGGTGCTGATCGGCCAGTGCCCGCACCAGCTCGTCCAAGGGCAGAGCCGCATGGACGGTGGCGAGATCGGCGAGCTCCTTCATGCTCTCGTCGATGCAGTGGGCAGGATGTTCGATCAGCCCGTCGGTGAAGAAGACCAGTGTGGCCCCCGGGGAGAGGAATCGCGAGTGGTCGGGGCGGGGTTCCTGGAGGTCGACCCCGAGCGGCAGCCCGGGTTCGGCGGAAAGATATTCCGCTCGTCCTTCAGGGGTGAGCAGCAGAGGTGGGACGTGGCCCGCGGTGCTCCAGTGAATGCGCCAGCCCGGCCCCTCCGGTTCGATGCGGGCCAGGGCGGTGGTCGTGACGGGGTTGGTCGTGATGGCCTGGAGCGTGCGGTCGAGCCGGGCGAGGACCGCACCGGGCGTACTGCCCCGTTCGAACAGCAGAGCGCGCAGCATGTTGCGCGTCGAGGCCATGGCGGCCGCGGCTTCCAGGTCGTGACCGACCACGTCACCGATGACGACCGCCACGACGTCGCCGGGCAGGGGAATCGCGTCGTACCAGTCCCCTCCGAGTCTGCTGGGCTCGGCGGCAGGCCGGTAGACGGCGGCGGCGGTGAAGGGCCGCAGGTCGGGCAGCGCGGGCAGGAGCAGCCGCTGGAACTGCTCGGCTCCGAGACGAACCTGTTCGAACAGGCGGACGTTCTCGATCGCGATGCCGGCGGCGCTGGCCAGGGCCGTGACGACGTTCTGGTCGTGGATGTCGAAGGGCTGTCCGTCGCGCCGCTCGGCGAGGTACAGGTCGCCGTAGATCGCGCCGCGGACGCTGATGGCGACCCCGAGCAACGTACGCATGTGCGGATGACGGGGCGGGAAGCCGGCCGAGGAGCGATGGGCAGGGATGTCGTCGATCCGCAGGGGCTCGGGGTGGCTGATGAGATGACCGAGGACACCCAGTCCGCGAGGCAGATCGGTATCGTCCAGCTCGGCGCGTTCCTGCTCGGAAAGCCCGGCCGTGATGAAGTCCTCCAAGTGCTCCCCCGACTCGTTGAGCACGCCCAGTGCCCCGTAGCGGGCGCCGACCAGCTCCATGGCGGTGGTCACGATGCGGCGCAGCACAGCGGTCAGTTCCACCTCCCGAGTGATGGCCACCACCGCGTCCAGCAGGCCCTGCATCCGGTCCATGGCATCCAGCAGGGCGCGCAGCTGCTCGTCGATCCGGCTCAGCTCGCTCCGCAGGCGCAGGTGCAGATCGGGCAGCTGCGGCTGCCTCGGGTGCTGCTCTTGCCGCTCTCCTGCCATCGCGAGCGCCTCTTGCCCGGTCTCGGGTCACCTTCGGGGGGCAACTGTCGCGGAATCCACCCCGACGGGGCGCCGGCCGGCGGATGTCGCCACAACAGGCCTTCTCACCTGGTACAGCTTAGTGCCGGGCCGCGTCGGAGCCATCCGACGCGGCCCCGCCATGATCACGCCGGCCGGGCCTACCGCCGCCTCGGTGACGGGAAAAGGCGGGTCAGCCGCCCCCGTCCAGGTCGTCGCGGCGGCGCAGTACCTCCAGCTCGTGACCGCGCAGTCCCATCTCGTACAGCTTCCCGCGCGCGTTCTCGAAGGGCCGGTGGAGGATCATCATCAGGCGGCCGTCGAAGGTGTGGAACAGCATGCCGTGGCCGCTGTCGTCGCGGACCAGCGGCCGGTGCTGCCGCCACGGGCCCTGGAGGTCCCCGGACCTCGACACGGCGTAGGTCTGCACATAGCCGCCGCTGACCGTGCCGTCAGGACCGGCCGTGTTCTTCTCGTACGTCGACCACAGCATCAGCAGGGACCCGTCGGGGGTGCGGTACAGCTGAGGACCGTCGGTGATGTACGGCGGCAGCTGGTGCGGTACGCCCGCGGGGATCTGCTCGGCGGTCCAGGGCGCGTCCGAGCCCTTGAAGAGGTACACCGGGTCGCCGACCGTCCGGGACAGGTCGGGAGTCAGCCGGACCGCCTCCATCGTTCCGTCGATCGTCTGGAGCCACTCGTGCGCGTACACCATCCAGGGCTGCCCGGACGGGTCGACGTACAGCGTGCCGTCGAGGGTCATGAGGTGCTCGGGCGGGACCGGGCGGGCCGGGTCGAGCACGGTGAACGGGCCCAGCAGCGAGTCGGAGACCGCCGTGATCGTGCCCCGCACATGGGTCGGGGTCCGGAACGGGACACCCCACTGGTTGGGCGGCGGGACCGGGAGCGGCCGGTCCTCGTCGTGCAGTGTGGTGAAGAGGTAGTACCTGCCGTCCCAGGCGTGCACCTCCGGGGCCCATGCGCCGTCCGCCGCCCAGATGCCCTCCTGCTCGGCGGTCAGGAACACCACGACGGGGCGCGTCCAGTCGCGCAGGTCGTGACTGCGGTAGACCATCGTGCCGGTGCCGTCCACGCCCGATACGGAGGGGTCGTTGGACGTGTAGAGGTGGTAGGTGCGCGTCGATTCGTCGGCGACGACGAACGGGTCGTGCAGCGGCATGTCGGGAAGCCGCATCAGCTCACCCCTCGGTAATGGCCCGCACCCGTCAGATCACGCAGCCCGCATGGGCCAGCGCCTGCTTGAGCAGCACCCCGTGACCGCCCGGCATCTCGCTCTGCACCGCCTCCGAGACGGCCTCCTGCGGGCTGAACCACACCAGGTCGAGGGCGTCCTGCCGGGGCCGGCAGTCACCCGTCACCGGCACGATGTAGGCCAGGGACACCGCGTGCTGGCGGGGGTCGTGGTACGGCGTGATGCCCTGCGTCGGGAAGTACTCCGCGACCGTGAACGGCTGGAGCGACGTCGGGACCCGGGGCAGCGCGACCGGGCCGAGGTCCTTCTCCAGATGGCGCAGCAGGGCGTCGCGGACGCGTTCGTGGTGCAGCACCCGGCCGGACACCAGCGTCCGGCTGACCGTCCCGTCGGGTCCCATGCGCAGCAGCACCCCGACACTGGTGACTTCGCCGCTGTCGTCGACCCGGACCGGGACCGCATCGACGTACAGGATCGGCATGCGGGCGCGCGTCATCTCCAGTTCGTCGGAGGACAGCCAGCCGGGCGTGGTTTCGGTCATGTCAGACATCGCTTGATCATACTTTCAGCCGTTCGGACTTCCTGGGTAGCCGCTCGGGAGGAACTGTGACCGGCCACACGCCGTTCAGCCGCCTCCCGGGAGGTCGTCCGGGAGCCCGTAGACCCGGCGGGCGTTGTCCCGCCCGGCCCACCGGGCGATCCGCAGCGCGTCCGGCGGGGACAGCTCGTCGGCGTCCACCCGCTCCTGGAGCAGTTCCGCCAGGCCCTGCCGGAAGGCGAGCGCCCCGAGGTGGAAGAACTCCGGCACACCGTACGCGTCGGAGCTGTACAGCAGCTTGCGGAACGGTGTGATCTCCAGAGCCTCCGCCAGGACGGCAGCGGCCCGGGCCGGGCCGACGTGGTGGAGGGTGAGGCCCACGTCGAGATGCACCTGCTCGAAGACCGCCGCGAGGTAGGCGGCCTGCCGCTGGTAGGGCCAGCAGTGCAGCAGCAGGACCGGGATCGTCCCGGCGGTCAGGTGCAGCCAGTCCGTGAGGAGGGCCGGGTCGGCCCGGTGCAGCCGGATGTCGTTGTCGCCGAACCCGGTGTGCAGCTGCAGCGGCAGGCCGAGGTCGACGGCGGTCCACAGCAGGTGCCGCACCAGGACCGGATCGTCCAGACGGCCGCCGCGGGCCGTCCAGCGCCGGGCGGCGCCGGTGACCTCCGCGTCCGAGGGGCGGGCCGGGTCCAGGCCGAAGCCGGTGCGGTAGGCCGCCACCGACTTCACCGCCACCACGCCGGGTCGCCGAACGGCGTCCAGCGCCGCCGCGCGGAAGGCGTCCGCGTAGGCGTCCGGCTCGACCCCCGCGGCCCGCACCGACTCGGCGACGCTCTCCAGCCGCACGACCTCGTACGCGGACCCGCCCGCGGCCTCGGCGACGTCACCCGGGGTGGTGAGCCGCTCGGCGGCGATACCGGTGTCGACGCAGAAGACGTCCGTGCCCGAGGCGCTCAGGAAGCGCCGCTGCACCTCGCGCCAGCCGAGCTCCGAGCGCCGGGCCAGGTACTGCTCGACGGGGGCGTGCCGCGGCAGGTCCAGCAGGGGAGCGCAGTGGCGGCGCACGGCCACGCCCACGGGACTGTCGAAGGGCGAGACGCCCGGCCACGCGTCACCCTCCGTGAGGAGCGGCTCGAAGGCCTCCCGGCCGAGATCGGCGGCCACCGTGCCGTGGCAGTGGTGGTCGACCAGGCGCAGCGCGTCGAGCGCTTCGCGGACCGCGCCCACGTCAGTACTTCCACCGGTACGCCGCCGCCACCTGGTCGTCGTCGAGACCGGCGACGGACGCCAGCTCTCCCCGCCGTACGGCGATCACCGCGTCGGCCAGGACCGGGCCGAGGGCCGCCCGCAGCACGTCGTCCTCGCGGAATTCCTCGACGGCCCGCTCCAGCGAGACCGGCAGCCGCCGTACGCCCCGGGCCGCCGCCTCGGCCTCGCCCAGCCGTGCCGGATCCCCGGTGGTCTCCTCGGGCAGGGCGGCGGACGAGGCCAGGCCGTCCAGTCCGGCGGCGATCAGGGAGCCGATCGCGAGATAGGGGTTCGCGGCCAGGTCGATCGGTTTGATCTCCAGGTTGGCCGCCTGGTCGCGCAGTCCCGCGGTGCCCGTGACGACGCGCAAGGCGGTCTCCCGGGTCTCGCGGCCCCACGCGGTGAACACCCCGGCCCACTGGGAGGGCCTGAGCCGCAGATAGCTGGCGGGGCTCGGCGCGGTCACGGCCGTGAGACCGGGCAGATGGGCGAGGAGGCCGGCCGTGAACGACTCCGCCTCGGCCGTCATGCCGTAGCGGCCCTCGCCCCCGGAGTGCAGATTGGCCCCGCCGCGCCAGGCGGAGAGATGGACGTGCCCGCCGTTGCCGACGCCCTGCCCCACGACGGCCGGGGCGAAGGAGACGCGCAGCCCGTGCCGCCGGGACACCGCCCGGACCGTCTGCCGCACCAGCACGCTGCGGTCGGCCGCCGCCACCGGGTCGACGGCACCCACCGAGATCTCGAACTGCCCGGCCGCGTACTCGGGATGGACCTGTTCCACGTCGAGGCCCTGGGCCGCGCACGCGGCCAGCAGGTCGGCGGTGCAGTCACCGAGCTCCACCTGCCGTGCGGCCCCGTACGCCGGACCGGTCGTCGCGGGCACGAACGCGTCGCCGGGCGCGTCCTCGCGGGCCAGGGTCCACTCGACCTCCACGGCCGCCTTGAACGTCAGGCCGTGCCGCTCGGCCGCCTCGGCGACGACCCGGCGCAGGAACGTACGCGCGCAGCCGGGATGACGCTCCCCGTCCTGCGTGACCCGGTCGACCGGCGCCCACGCCCAGCCCGGCTGCCCGGCCAGCACCACGAGCTGGTCGAGGTCCGGGTAGAGGCGCAGATCGCCGTCGGGGGAGCCGAGGACGTCGGTGGTCACGATGGAGTCGTTCGCCAGGAACGTGTCGAACACCGGGGACATGCCGACGCCCCAGGCGGCGGCGGAGGCGAGCCGGGCCGTCGGGATCGTCTTCACCCTGCCGATGCCCGCGGTGTCGACGTAGGACAGCACGACGCCGTGCACACCCCGCCCCGACAGCTCGCCGCTCAGCGCGGTGGCCCGCTCGACATCGCCGGGACGGCCGCCGGGCACCGGATCGGCCAGGGTCGTCATACGTCCTCCTCGATACGTCCTCCCCGCCGGGACGGTCGCCGGGCGTCAGGGCTTGACGGCCACCGCGCCGTACTGCGGCACCAGCACGGCCGAGCCGGCGTCGGCGCGCCACTGGCCGCACGACACCAGTCCCGGATCGAGCAGCTCCAGGCCTTCGAAGAACGCGGCGATGTCCGCGCCGCTGCGGGCGGTGATCGGGGGAGTGGCGTTCTCGTTCCAGAACTTCATGGCCGGGATCTGCCCCGCGCCGCCGAGCACGTCGTCGAAGGTGGGGTGGGTGAGGACCAGGTGGCTGCCGGAGGGGACCGCGGCCATCACACGGCGCACGATGTCCCGGGCCTTCTCCGTGTCCAGGACGAAGTTGAGGATGCCCAGCATCATGACGGCGACGGGTTGGGTGAGGTCGAGGGTGTGCCCGGCCCGTTCGAGGATGGCGTCCGGGTCGTGCACGTCGGCGTCGATGTAGGCGGTGACGCCGTCGGGGCTGCCGGCCAGCAGGGTGCGGGCGTGCACCAGCACGATCGGGTCGTTGTCGACGTAGACGATCCGGGAGTCGGGCGCGAGCCGCTGGGCGATCTGGTGGGTGTTGGCCGCCGTCGGCAGCCCCGTGCCGATGTCGAGGAACTGCCGCACTCCGCGCTCGCCGGCCAGGAACGACACGGCCCGGCCCAGGAAGTCCCGGTCCGCCCGGGCGATGTCCCGGATGATCGGGAACATGCCGGCCACCTGCTCGCCGACCTTCTGGTCGACCTCGTAGTTGTCCTTGCCGCCGATCCAGTAGTTCCACACGCGCGCGTTGTGCGCCACACCGGTGTTCAGCCGCGCCGAGCCGCTCGGCGGGGTGTGGCTCTCACTCACGTCTCTTCCTCTCCTCGCACGAGCGACCGGTGCCGGTCACCGCGGCCATTGTGTCGCTCCGATGATCACCTGTCCCCGGAATCGGCAGAAGCCGTCGGGGAGCGTAGGCGCGCGGCGGGGGGAGAGCTGCCGACCGTGCTACTCCACCTCGCTGGGGTTCGGGGCGGGCGTCTTACCGGCCAGCACGTCCTTCAGGCGCTGGGTGCCGAGCCGCACCGCCTGCCCGACGGAGTCGCTCTCGCCCCCGTCGAGCCCGCCCGCCGTGACGGTGATCGCGTCGTCGCCGACGCGTACGGCGGCCACGTCCAGGGTCAGCGTGGCCTGCGTGCCGCCGGTCGTGCCCCGTACCGTCACGCGCAGGCCCTCACGGGCGTCGCCCACGTCGGGCAGCGAGGTCTCGACGACCTGGACGGTGCGCTGTTCGCCGTCGTCGGTGACGGTGAACTGGTCGCACTTCTCCGGCAGGCTCGCCATCCAGTTCAAGGAGTCCTGCGGATCTGTCCGTTCGTAGGAGGCCACCTGGTACAGCAGGCGCGAGTCGCCCTGCTCGAAGCCGCGCAGTGCGGACGCCCCGGACGGCCTGCCCAGCAGATCGTCGTCGAAGAGGGAGTCGAGGAGCCGCCGGCAGTCGGCGGCCTGGGCCTTGGCGGTGAGGAAGTCGGAGACGTCGACCCTGCCGATGAGCAGGCTGTCGTGCCAGTTCTCGGCCTCCGTGTCCTTGACCTGGGTCCAGTCGTCCTCGATGTCCGCCTCGGTGATCAGCGCGGTCCGTGCGCCGTCCGTGGTGAGGGTGGCGGTCGGCGAGAGGGTCTGCCGCTTCCCGGCGACCTGTGACGCGGCGACGTCCGAGACGCGCGAACCGTCCGTGTCACCGTCGTCCGAGCAGGCCGTGGTGGTCAGCAGCGTGCCTGCCGCCAGGGCGGAGGAGAGAACACGGGCGAGCCGGTACGGACGACGGGTCATCGGCAGTGCCTCCTGAGAGCGTGACGCGTGCCCTCAGCGCACCACCGGCACCGACGGCCCACCACCGGCACCGGACTGTTCGGGTGAGCGCGGCCCGGGGCACTCACCCGGCCCCGGGTGTGCGCTGTCTCTGGCGTGGCACAGCCCACCGGCTGTTCAATGAGGCTGCACACCCGCCACTCGGGAGAGGAGCCGCCCGTGTCCCCCGCCGTCGTGCCGCCCGTCGGCGCGCGTATCCGGCAAGCGCGGCTGGAGCGCGGGACGAGCCTGCGCGCGCTCGCCCGGGAGGCCGGCGTCTCGGCGAGCCTCGTGTCGCAGATCGAGACCGGCAAGAGCCAGCCCTCCGTCAGCACGCTGTACGCGATCACGACGGCCCTGGGCATCTCCGTCGAGTCCCTCTTCGACGCCCGGGAGAGAGCCGAAGTCCCGGAGCGGGGAGCGACCCCGCTCGCGGCGACGGCCCCCGGCACCGTCCTGCACGCCCTGGCCGCCTTCGCCGCCGACCCGGGGCGGCGGATCGGCCCGCTGGTCGGTGCGGGTGAGCGCGAGACGCTGGAGCTGGACTCGGGCGTCGTCTGGGAGCGTCTGGGCCGGGTGCCGGGCGCGGATGTCGACTTCCTGCTGGTGACCTACCGGCCCGGCGGCTCCTCCTCCGGCTCCGGCGCCCTGATGCGGCACGCCGGTACCGAGTACGGCTATCTGACCTCCGGTGAACTGATCCTCACCCTCGGTTTCGACGAGTACACCGTGCGCCCGGGCGACGCCGTCTCCTTCGAGTCGACGACCCCCCACCGCTACCGCAACGATGGAGAGGTACCGGCTGTCGGTGTCTGGTTCGTCTCCGGCGGTGTTCAGTGACACTTGACACCCGCAGGCCCCGGGCGTTCACTCCGAAGTGGGGGTGGTCGCCATGGCGATCCGCACATACGGCCCCAACGCCGTCGACTGGGAAGAGCGCATCGACCTGGACCGGCTGCGCGGACAGCGCCTGGCCCGGCTGCACGAGTCCCTGAACCGCTCCGAGCTGGGCGCGGTGCTCAGCTTCGACTTCGCCAACATCCGCTACATGACCGCCACGCACATCGGCACCTGGGCGATGGACAAGCTGATCCGCTTCGCCCTGCTGGTGCGCGACGGGGAACCGGTCGTCTGGGACTTCGGCTCCGCCGCCCGGCACCACCAGCTGTACAACCCGTGGCTCGACTACAGCGACGGCAAGGGCGGCCCGCCCACCGGCGCCCGCGCCGGCATCTCCACCCTGCGCGGCGCCTTCCACCCGGACGCGGGTATCGCTGAGGACGTGGCCGCCAAGATCGCCGCCGAGCTGCGCGACCACGGGGTGGCGAACGAACCGCTCGGCGTCGACGTCGCCGAGATGCCCGTCCTCGCCGCCCTGCGCGCCGAGGGCATCGACGTCGTCGACGGACAGCAGGTCTTCCTGGAGGCCCGCCGCATCAAGACCGGCGACGAGATCGCCCTGCTCACCCAGGCCTGCGCCATGGTCGACGCGGCCTACGAGGAGCTGTACGGCCAGCTGCGCCCGGGCGTGCGCGAGAACGAGTGCGTCGGGGTCGTGGCCAAGGCCCTGTACGACCTCGGCAGCGAGTACGTCGAGGGCGTCAACGCCATCTCGGGCGAACGGTGTTCACCGCATCCGCACGTCTACAGCGACCGCCTGATCCGCCCCGGCGACCCGGCCTTCTTCGACATCCTGCACAGCCACCTGGGCTACCGCACCTGCTACTACCGCACGTTCGCCGTCGGCAGCGCCTCCCGTGCGCAGCGGGACGCCTATGTGCGCTGCCGCGCGTACATGGACCAGGCGATCGCGCTCGTCCGGCCGGGCGCGACCACCGCCGACATCGTGCGGGTGTGGCCGCGTGCGGAGGAGTTCGGCTTCGCCGACGAGACCGCCGCGTTCGCCCTCCAGTACGGCCATGGCGTCGGCCTGTCGATCTGGGAGAAGCCGATCTTCAGCCGCCTGGTCTCCCTCGATCACCCCGAAGTCCTCGAAGAGGGCATGGTGTTCGCCCTGGAGACCTACTGGCCGGCCGCCGACGGCTGGTCCGCCGCCCGGATCGAGGAGGAGCTCGTCGTCACCGCCGACGGCTGCGAGGTCATCACCAAGTTCCCCGCCGAGGAACTGCTGGTGGCCGGGCGCAAGTACTGGACGGTGGGCGGCGAACTGAACACCCGCCGGGAGGCGCAGTCCCATCTCAACACCTCTCGCGACACGTCTCATGGCGACGGAGCGGACTGATGGACGCCGCCGGACTCCTCGCCTGCTACGAGCGGATGGCCGTCATCCGCCGTACGGAGAAGGCCGCCCACGACCTGTTCCTCCAGGGCCTGGTCAAGGGCACCACGCATCTCGCCGCCGGGCAGGAGGCGATCGCCGTGGGTGCGAGCGCCGCCCTGCACCCGGACGACTATGTGTTCGCCACCTATAGGGGCCACCACCATGCCCTCGCCCGGGGCGCCACCCCCGAGGAGTGCCTCGCCGAGCTGATGAGCCGGGCGACCGGGCTGTGCAAGGCCAAGGGCGGCTCCATGCACCTGACCAAGGCGGCCACCGGCATGCTCGGCTCGTACGCCATCGTCGGTGCGCATCTGCCGATGGCGGTCGGCGCGGCCTGGTCGGCCCGGCTGCGCGGTACGGACCAGCTGGCGGTCGCCTTCTTCGGTGACGGCGCGACCAACATCGGCGCCTTCCACGAGTCGCTCAATCTGGCCGCCGTGTGGAAGCTGCCGGTGCTCTTCGTGTGCGAGAACAACCTGTACATGGAGTACACGCCGATCGCCGACGTCACGGCGGTGGCCCGGCCCGCCGCCGACCGGGCGCCCGCCCACGGTATCCCCGGCGAGGTCGTCGACGGCAACGACGTCGTCGCCGTCGAGGAGGCGGTGGCGCGGCTCGCGCGGCGGGCCCGGGCGGGGGACGGGCCCGCCGTGCTGGAGGCCGAGACCTACCGGCACTTCGGGCACAGCCGCTCCGACCCGGCGGCGTACCGTCCGGCCGAGGAGGTCGAACGGTGGCTGAAGCACGACCCGCTGGACCTCGCCCGGGGGCGGCTCGCCGAGCTGGGGGCCGGGGCGGAGGCGGTCGCGGAGGCCGACGAGCGGGCCCGGGCCGTCGTGGAGCGGGCCGTCGAGGCGGCGAAGGCCGGGCCGCCGCCCGATCCGCGGGAGGCGCTGACCGACGTGTGGGCGGACGGAGGTGCCGCATGGCGGACGTGATCACCTACCGGGAAGCGGTCGCCGAGGGCATCGCGCGCGAGATGCGCCGGGACACCTCCGTCGTGTGCCTCGGGGAGGACATCGCCGCGGCCGGCGGTGTGTTCAAGACGACCGTGGGCCTGTTGAAGGAGTTCGGGCCCGAGCGGGTGTGGGACACGCCCATATCCGAACAGGCCATCGTGGGCGCGGCGATGGGTGCCGCGATGACCGGGCTGCGGCCCGTCGCGGAGATCATGTTCTCCGACTTCCTGGCCTGCTGCTGGGACTACCTCGCCAACGAGATCCCCAAGGTCCGCTACATGACCGGCGGCCAGGTGACGGTGCCGCTCGTCGTGCGCACCGCCAACGGCGGCGGGCTCGGCTTCGGCGCCCAGCACTCCCAGGCCACCGAGAACTGGGCCCTGGCCGTCCCCGGCCTGAAGATCGCGGCACCGGCCACACCCGCCGACGTCATCGGCATGATGGCGGCGGCGATCCGCAGCGACGACCCCGTGGTCTTCTTCGAGCACAAGGCCCTCCTGGCCACCAAGGGGCCGCCGCCATCGCCTGACCATGTCGTCGAGCTGGGCCGGGCCGCCGTCGTACGCGAGGGCGCCGACGTCACGCTCGTCGCGCTCGCCTCGACGGTGCCCCTGGCGCTGAAGGCCGCCGACGTGCTGTCGGGGGAGGGGATCGAGGCGGAGGTGGTCGACCTGCGCTGCCTGGTCCCGCTGGACGCCGCGACCGTCCTCGCCTCGCTGAGCAAGACTTCGCGGCTCGTCACCGTCGAGGAGAACCCGTATCAGGGCGGCTGGGGCGGCACCGTCGTCTCGATCGTCGCCGACGAGGGCTTCGGCCTGCTGGACGCGCCCGTGCGGCGGGTGGCGGGGGAGTGCGTCCCGCTGCCGTTCGCCGACGCGCTGGAGGAACAGGTCATCCCCACCGCCGGCAAGGTCGTCACGGCGGTCCGCGCACTCGCCGCCTACTGAGCCGCCCATCGACGCCGCCCACCGCCCCCGCACCGACACCCTGGAGGAAGCGCGATGACGACAAGAACACTGCTGCGCTCCGGTCACGTGATCTCGATGGACCCCGCCGTCGGTGAGCTGCCCCAGGGGGACGTCCTCGTCGAGGACGGCAGGATCGCGGCCGTCGAGCCCGAGATCAGCGCCGACGCCGAAGTCCTGGACATGAGCGGCCACATCGTGATCCCCGGCTTCGTCGACACCCACCGCCACACCTGGGAGGCGCCGATCCGGGGCGTCGCACCCGACGCCACCCTCGACGACTACTTCGTCGACATCCTCGACACCTTCGCACCCCTGTACACCCCGGAGGACGTCTACGCGGCCAACCTCGCGGGCGCGCTGGAGTGCCTCGACGCCGGCATCACCACGCTCGTCGACTGGTCGCACATCAACAACACCCCGGACCACCCGGACGCCGCGATCCAGGGCCTGAAGGAGTCCGGCATCCGGGCGCAGTACGCGTACGGCAGCGCCAACACCTCCCTCGCCGACTACTGGTTCGAGAGCAAGATCGCGATACCGGCCGAGGACGTCCGGCGGATCCGCACGACGCACTTCGCGTCCGACGACGGCCTGCTGACCATGGGCCTCGCCACCCGTGGACCCGGCTTCTGCGTAGGTGACGTCGTCGCCGCCGAGTGGGCCCTCGCCCGCGAACTCGGCATCCCGATCACCGTGCACGTGGCCATGGGGCGGCTGGCCGGCCGTTTCGGCATGGTCAAGCAGCTCCACGGCATGGGGCTCCTCGGCCCGGACACCACCTACGTCCACTGCTGCTACCTCAGCGAGGAGGAGTGGCGGATGGTCGCCGACAGCGGGGGCACGGTGTCCGTCGCGCCGCAGGTGGAGCTCCAGATGGGACACGGCTGGCCGCCCGTGATGCAGGCGATCGAACACGGGCTGCGGCCGTCGCTCAGCATCGACGTCGTCACCACCGTGCCCGGCGACATGTTCACCCAGATCCGCGCGGCCTTCGGCGCCGAACGCGCCCGCGTCAACGCCGACTGCTGGCAGGCCAACCTGCCCGTCCCGAGCAACATGCTGACAGCGCGTCAGATGCTGGAGATCGCCACCGTCAACGGCGCCCATGTCGCGGGCCTGGAGGACCGCACCGGCTCCCTGACCCCCGGAAAGCGCGCCGACATCGTCGCGATCGACGCCACCGCGCTGAACGTCGCACCCGTGCACGACGCGGCGGCCGCGGTGACGCTGTGCGCGGACGTGTCCAATGTGGACACCGTCCTCGTCGACGGTGTGATCCGCAAGCGCGACGGCAGGCTGGCCGCCGACACCGGGCGCGCCCTGCGGCTCGTCTCCGAGGCCCGCGACCGGCTCCTCGCGGCGAAGGAGATCAAGCAGTCGAAGGGGGAGAAGGCCCCGGCATGACGCGTCATCTGGTGCGCCGCGCGGCCGAGTTGCCCGAGCCGCCGTACGACGCCCTGGGCCACCGGCGGCGGACGCTGGTCGGCGAGGACGACGGCAGTGTGCACACCGGGTTCGGCCTGTGCGAACTGCGCCCCGACGGCCGTGTGCCGGCCCATGTGCACTCGTACGAGGAGAGCTTCCACGTCCTCGACGGGGCCGTGGTCCTCGACGTGCCCGAGGGCTCGTACCTGCTGGAGGAGGGCGACTACGGCCTGCTGCCGATCGGCGTCCCGCATGCCTGGCGCGGCGCCGGGGACACCGCCGGCCGCTGGGCGGACATGCTCGCCCCCGTGCCGCGGGCCCGCTACGGGTACGACACCCAGACCGTGCCGGACGTGCCCGTGCGCGACCCCGTCCGGGTCGACGTCCGCGACCCGCGCACCCGCTCCTTCGGGCACTTCGAGCCCGCCCAGATGGACCCCGGCAAGCAGTCCCAGGACCTGCTCGCCGTCACGGCGAGCATGCGCACCGCGCTGCTGGTCTACAGCGGCATCACCGTGAAGATGATGGTCGACAGCGACCTGGGCGCGGTCGGCTCGACGATGTTCATGGTGCAGTACGCGTCCGACGGCGTCATCGGCACCCACGACCACCCCTTCGAGGAGACGTATCTGATCCTGGAGGGCGTCGCCGAGACCACCCTCGACGGCGAGCGGTACCGGCTGGAGCCCGGGGACCTCGCGTGGGCGGGCGCCGGCTGTGTGCATGGGTTCGTCAATGCCGGGCAGGGGCCCCTGCGGTGGCTGGAGACCCAGGCGCCGCAGCCACCGCCGCGGCACTCGTACCGGTTCACCAGGGACTGGGACTATCTGCGCCAGACGCTTCAGGAGGGCTCATGAGCAGTGTCCTTGTCGTCGGCGGCACGTCGGGCATCGGCCTCGCGTTCGCCCGGGCCCGCGCCGAGCGCGGCGACGAAGTCGTCCTGACCGGCCGCGACGCCCACCGCGCCGACCTGATCGCCAAGGAGTTCGGCGCCCGGGGCATCGCCCTCGACCTGGCGCGGCCGCTGGAGATCGCGGCGGCGCTGGCCGGCGTGGGACGCGTCGACCATCTGGTGGTCGCGGGCGTCTCCCGGGACGACAACAAAGTCAGCGAGTACGACATCGACGCCGCGCTGCGGCTGGTCACCCTCAAGCTCGTCGGCTACACGGAGGTCGTGCACACGCTGCGGGCCCGGCTGCACGACGACAGCGCCATCGTGCTCTTCGGCGGACAGGCCAAGGAACGCCCCTACCCGGGGGCGACCACGGTGGCGACGGTCAACGCGGGCGTGCGGGGCCTGATGAACTCCCTCGCCGTCGAACTCGCACCCGTCCGGGTCAACGCGGTGCACCCCGGCGTCGTCGGCGACAGCCCGTACTGGCAGGCCAAACCGGAGAAGGTCCTCGACGTGCTGCGCACCGAGACGCCCACCGGACGGCTGGCCTCCATGGCGGACGTGGTGGACGCGGTCGACTTCCTGCTGCGCAACCGGTCGGTCAATGCCGTCGAACTGACGGTGGACGGAGGGTGGTTGCTCGGCTGAGAGCAGGCCGGTTCACCCGGCCCGCCGCAGCGTGTCCTCGGCCACGTCCTTGTCCACCGCCGCCCGCACCAGCGCCGCGGCGAGGACGGCCGGGCCGGTCCGCCCGGCCAGTTCGGTGAGACGGTCCGGATCCTTCGGCAGCTTCAACCGTTCGGCACCCTGGAGGGCCTTGGCGTCGAGGTAGGGGGCGGCCTCCGGCCACACAGCCTGCACCTCGCGCAGGAAGATGTCGGCTCCGGCCGGGCCCACCCCGGGGAACTCCTGCAGCAGATGGCGCAGTTCGGACACCTTGCCGTCCGCCTCCCGGCGCAGCCGCCGCAGATCCCCGCCCCACCGCTCGGTCAACAGCTCGGCGGCCTCGCCGAGCTGGGTCGCCGTACGCTCGTCGTAGCGCCGGTAGCCGCCCCGGCCGAGCGCGTCCACCCGCTCCTGCCAGTCGGCCTCCGCCATGCGGCGCGGGTCGCGCAGCCCCGCCTCGTGCAGGGCACGGGCGGTGGCCAGCGCGATCGAACCGCGGATGCGGGCGCTGAGCAGATGGGCCAGCACGAGCAGCCGGTACAGCGGCTGCGGGGTGTCCTTCAGCCGGATCCCCGCCTCGTCCGCGTACGTCCGGCCGTGCGCGGAGAGCAGTTCGCGCACGACGCGCTCCTGCCGGTCCACGATCTACCCCTTGAGCGGATCGTGGCCGACCGTCATCAGCCGGCGCCGGCGGCGTGTGTCCTCGGCCGTCACCTCGGGCAACGGCTCGTTCTCCAGGTCGACCTGCGAGGTGACCCTGTCCACGACGTTCCGCATCACGCGCAGGTCGTCCTCGGTCAGGTCGGTGCGCCGCTTCTGGAGGATCGCCAGGACGTGCTGTCCGGTCTCGGTCCCGGCCTGCTCGGGCAGCGGCTCCGCGTCCTCGTCGGCGTCCCGCATCCGCAACCAGGCCGCGAGCTCCTGCGAGGTCATGTTCACCACGCGGTGGAAGTCCTCCCACAGCGCGTCCAGTTCAAGGGCGTCGGTCATCACATGCCCCTTCCGTACGTACGTGCGCGCGCCCCGTACGTGCGCGCGCCGGTCAGCCCTCGCGGGGGAAGTTCTCCGCGTCGAACATCCACCGCTGCTTCTCCAGCTCGGCGGTGATGCTGATCAGCAGATCCTGCGTGACCAGGTCGGCCTTCTCGGTCGCGTCGATGCGCTCGCGCAGCCGGCCGATGGCGTCCTGGAGGGACTCCACCATCACCTGCACGGCGTCCGCGTCGCGCACCCAGCCCTCCTTGGGGGCGGGCAGCGTGAAGGCCTTGGCGATGGTCTCCGGCCGGCCGTCCGGCGGGACGCCGAGCGCTGCGGACCGCTCGGCCACCGTGTCGGCGAAGTTCCGCGCGGCCGAGACCACCTCGTCCAGCTGGAGGTGGATCGACCGGAACCGTGGTCCGACGATGTTCCAGTGCGCCTGCTTCCCGATCAGCGAGAGTCCGAGCAGGTCCACCAAGGTGTCCTGGAGTGCCTCGCACGAGACCCGGCGGGCCTCGTCGGGCAGTGTGCTCCGCACAGCCGTCATAGGGCGCTTCTCCTCCTCGCGTCGTTCCTCGTGGTCCGGAGCAGTGCGTCGCGCTCCTCCTCGCAGGTCCCGCCCCACACGCCCGCTGCCTGGCCGCTGCTCAGCGCGAAGCTCAGGCACTGGTCGGTCACCGGGCAGCGCGCACAGATCCGCTTCGCGGCGTCGACATCCCGCAAGGCCGGGCCTGTCGTGCCCACGGGGAAGAACAGTTCGGGGTCCTCGTCCACACAGGCGGCGCTCCGCAACCACTCCATGAACGCGCGGGTGCCCCGGGCCCCCTGGGGCAAACCCCGATGCGGAACCATGCGGGCCGGTTGTTCCGGCCTGCGATAACGCCCTCCGGGGGCACTTCTGCCCCCGGAATCTTCACAGGGGCAGACCGAGGGTCTATAGTCCGAAACTAGCAGTGCTAATTAAGCGGTGTGAGGAGTCCTCTCGTGCGTCCCGTCCACTTCGCGGCCGCCCGCCGCACCCCCATCGGCAAGCTGCGGGGATCCCTTTCCTCGGTACGGCCCGACGACCTCGCCGCGACCGTCGTCCGCGCCCTGGCCGACGTGCCCGACCTCGACCCCGCCCGGATCGACGACGTCTACTGGGGTGCCGCCAACCAGGCCGGCGAGGACAACCGCAACGTCGCCCGCATGGCCGCGCTGCTCGCCGGCCTCCCCGAGTCCGTGCCCGGCGCCACCGTCAACCGCCTCTGCGCGTCCGGCCTTGAGGCCGTGACCACGGCGGCCCGCACCATCGCCGCCGGCGAGGCCGACATCGTGATCGCGGGCGGCTCCGAGTCGATGAGCCGCGCCCCCTTCGTCCTGCCCCGCCCCGACGAGGCCCTGCCGCACCGCATCGAGACCGCCGACACCCGCCTCGGCTGGCGCCTGGTCAACCCCGCGATGCGGGACCTGCACGGCCTGCTCTCCATGGGCGAGACGGCGGAGGAGGTCGCCGAGCGCTACGGCATCCCCCGTGAACGCCAGGACGACTTCGCCCTGCGCAGCCACCAGCGCGCCGCCCTCGCCCGCAGATACGGCCACTTCGACGACGAACTCCTGCCCGTGGAACGGCCCGACGGGGTCGTCGTCGACACCGACGAGTGCGTCCGCGAGGACACCTCGTCCGAGAAGCTGTCCCGGCTGAAGCCGGTCTTCCGGGACGGCGGCACGGTCACCGCGGGCAACGCCTCCCCGATGAACGACGGCGCCGCCGGCCTCCTCCTGGTCAGCGAGGACGCCCTGCACGAGCTGGGCCTGGAGTCCCTGGGCCGCTACGTCGCCGGAGCCTCCGCGGGCGTCCACCCCGACGTCATGGGCATCGGCCCGGTCCCCGCCACCCGCAAGGTACTGGCCCGAGCCGGCTGGAGCATCGGCGACCTGGAGGAGGCCGAGTTCAACGAGGCCTTCGCGGCCCAGGCCCTGGCCTGCGTGGACCAGCTCGGCATCGACCCCGACCTGGTCAACCCGAGCGGCGGAGCCATCGCCCTCGGCCATCCGCTGGGCTGCTCGGGTGCCCGCATCCTGACGACGCTGCTCCACCGGATGCGGCGGACCGGGGCGGGCCGGGGCCTGGCGACGATGTGTGTCGGGGTGGGCCAGGGGAGTGCGGTGCTGGTCGAGCGGGCGTAGCCGCCGCGGACCGAGCCACTCGGTCGGTGCGCTGCAGCGCGTCCCATCGGTTGGCTGTCGGGCGCGGTCAGCCGCCGAGCGCGGTCGGGCCGAGGCCGGTGGGCAGCAGGCGCACGGCCAGCGCCGCGGCCTCCCGCGCCGTGGTGAACAGGCCGAGGTCCGCGGTGACGAAGCCCCGGCCCACCCCGTACCTGCCGTCGCTGCCCGCGGTCAGGCACGGCCCGACAGTGGTCAGGCCCGGCCGGGTGGTGGCCGAGAAGCGCAGCGCCCAGTGACTCGTGAACGGGTACAGCGCGCGCAGCGCCGGCTCGGCGTACGCCGCCTCGATCAGGGCCTGGTACGCCGCCTGCCAGTCGTACTCCAGTTCGCTCGCCTCCTGGCGCATGCCCTGCCACTCGGATTCCGTCAGGCGCGCGGGATCGTGGTCGGGCACCTCGAACCGGCCGGTCAGACGCACGAAGGGCGCCGCCCGGCGGACGTCCTCCAGGACCGCCCCGTCGTGCCACGCCCGGGCCGCCCTGGCCACCTTCCCCAGATCGTCCGTCCTGCCGTCGACGAGCGGGAGGCCCTGGAGCCGATCCGCGCCCCGGACCGACCACCGCCGTTCGTGCGCCCACGCGCTGATCCGCAGCGGCTCGCGGTGCGGGAGGAGGCTCGCCACCGTCGCGTGGAGCAGCGGAGCGGAATCCGGGGACGTGACGGGCACGAGGCCCAGGCAGCCTCCCGCTACCGCCCGGAGCGCTGCGGCGAGACTGCCGCAGGCCGCGGCATCGGGATACAGAACGGCGGGATCGGGAGGGGCGGACACGGCCGCTGATTATGCCCGACCGGCGAGACGGCCCTGCGGGCTCCGGTTCGTTGCACATAGCATCAGTGCTCGCATGAACACGATGACGCTCTGGCACATCACCGGCTGGGAGTTCGCCGCGCTCGCCTTCGCGGCCCTGCTCGTCGGCTTCTCGAAGACCGCCGTGAGCGGGGCCAACACGGTCAGCCTCGCCATCTTCGCCGCGGTGCTGCCCGCCCGCGCCTCCACCGGCGTGCTGCTGCCGGTGCTGATCGCCGGTGACCTGCTCGCCGTCGCCACCTACCGGCGGCACGCCCACTGGCCCACACTGTGGCGGCTGTTCCCGGCGGTCGCCGCGGGCGTCGTCGTCGGCACGGTGTTCCTGATGTGGGCGGACGACGCGATCGTACGGACCTCGATCGGCGCGATCCTGCTGCTGATGGCCGGAGTGACGGTCTGGCGCAGGCGTACGGCCGCCGCGGGACAGGAGCCCGAGCCGGAGTCGGTCACCAGCCGGGCGGGCCGGGTCAAGGCCCGCTCCTACGGCGTCCTCGGCGGCTTCACCACCATGGTCGCCAACGCGGGCGGCCCGGTGATGTCCATGTACCTGCTGTCCGCGGGCTTCCGCAAACTCGGCTTCCTCGGCACGTCGGCCTTCTTCTTCCTGATCGTCAACGTCTCCAAGCTGCCCTTCAGTGCCGGGCTCGGCCTGATCGACGGCCGCTCCCTGCTCCTCGACCTGGCGCTCGTGGTGTTCGTCGTGCCCGGCGCGTTCTTCGGCAAGTGGGCGGTCAACAAGATCAACCAGCGGTTGTTCGAACAGCTGGTCATCGCGGCGACGGTCGTGGGCGGCCTGCAGCTACTGCTGCGCTGACCCGCGATTGCCGCTGCGCTGATTCGCACTACCGCTGTGCCGACCCACCTACCGCTGTGCCGAACCCCGCAGCAGCGCCGGAAGGCCGGCGAAGGAGTCGATCACGTGGTCGGGCGTGCCGTCGGCGGCGCGGAGGTCCTCCGGCTGGAACTTGCCGGTCCGGACGAGGACCCCGGTGATCCCGGCCCGCTGCGCCGCGAGCACGTCGGACTCGATGTCGTCCCCGACCATCAGGGCCTCGCCCGCACCGGCGCCCAGCCTGGCCAGCGCCGCCTCGAAGAACGCCCGGGCCGGTTTGCCGGTGATCTCGGCCTCCACCCGGGCGGCCTGCTCAAGACCGGCCAGGAACGCCCCCGAGTCCAGCCGCAGCCCCTCGGCCGTACGCCAGTACAGGTTGCGGTGCATCGCCACCAGCCGGGCCCCGCGCTGGAGATGCCCGAACGCCCGGTCCAGCTCCGCGTAACCGAACTCCGGACCGGCCCCGCCGATCAGCACCACATCCGGCACGGTGGAGGAGTCCGCCGCGTCGACGACGGTCACCCCGTCGAGGTCCTCCGCGATGTCGCCGCTGTTCAGCAGGGCACAGCGGGCACCCGGACCGTGCTCGGCGAGGTAGCCGGCGGTGGCGGCGGGCGCGGTCAGGATGTCCTCGGCCGACACCGGGAACCCCGCGTCCGCGAGCGTCCCGGCGATCGACGCCCGCGTCCGGGACGTCGTGTTGGTGACCAGCAGCACGGCGAGCCCGGCTTCCCGGATCTCCCGCAACGCCTCCACGGCCCCCGGCAGGGGCCGCCACGAGACGGTCAGCACCCCGTCGATGTCGACGAGCACGGCACGCACGGACTCCATGCCTGGACGATAACCACGCCGCGCTGTGTCCGCCGGTCGGCCCGGGTCTCCAGCAGCGGGCAGGGCAGCAGCCGCCCGTCATGCCGAGCTGGTCGCCAGGGCCTTCGCCGGCACGCCCGGCAGGCCGTGGCTCAGGTCCTCCACCAGCAGCCGTTTCGCGATCGCGTCGACCGCGATCCGCAGGTCGCCGTCCGACGGGCGGCCGATGTCCTGCCCCAGCCGGTCCTCCAGCCAGGAGGCCCAGGCCCTGGTGATGACCGCGGCCTCGCGGGCGCCGGCCTCCGTGTGGGAGAGGAGGGGCCCGTGCCGGGTCAGGAACCCCTCGTCGACCATCCGCTCGAAGACCGGCAGCAGCACTTCGGGCGGCATCCGGCGCCGCGCGGCGATCAACCCGAGACTGGCATGACCGACCATCCGCGTGAACAGCTCGACCTGCATCACCGCCCAGGCCCCCGCCACATCGAGCCGCGTGTCCGACTCCAGGATGATCCGGCGCGCGGTGTCCAGGTCCGTACCGCCGATGATCTTGCCGACGGCGGCCTCGAGCACCCGCTGCGAGTCCGCGCCGTGCGGTGAGGCGAAACCCTCGCCCATGTCGGTCGACCCCGTTCGCGCGGTGTCGCGCAGCCGGACCTCCTTGAGGAACAGGGCGACGAGGAAGCCCAGTGCGGCGACCGGCACCGTCCACCGGAACACGGTCTGGAGGGTGTCGGCGTAGGCGTCGATGATCGGGCCGGCCGTGGCCGCCGGCAGCCGGTGCACGCCGTCCGGGCTGGTCGCCGCCCTGGCGACCACGTCCGGCTCCACGCCACCGGTCCGCGCCGCCTGCGCCACTCCCTCGCGGAGGTTGGGCGCCAGCGCGTTGGTGTAGATCGTGCCGAAGACGGCCGTGCCGAACGAGCTGCCCAGCGTACGGAAGAACGTCACCCCGGAGGTCGCCGTTCCCAGGTCGGCGTAGTCGACGGTGTTCTGCACCGCGATCGTCAGCACCTGCATGCACAGCCCGATGCCGGTGCCCATGACGAACATGTACAGCGACTCCAGCCCCGCGCCGGTGTCCGGCCCCATGAGGGACATGAGAAACAGGCCGGCGCCCATCACCAGTGCGCCGACGATCGGGAACACGCGATACCGTCCGGTCCTGCTGACGACGCTGCCGCTGAAGACCGACGCGATGAGCAGCCCGGCCACCATCGGCAGCGTCCGCACACCGGAGATTGTGGCCGAGTCGCCGTCGAC
This sequence comes from Streptomyces africanus, assembly GCF_030816955.1. Taxonomy (NCBI): domain Bacteria; kingdom Bacillati; phylum Actinomycetota; class Actinomycetes; order Kitasatosporales; family Streptomycetaceae; genus Streptomyces; species Streptomyces africanus. Next base: position 7,762,801 of record NZ_JAUSYP010000001.1, read on the forward strand.
GTACTGGAGATACGTCGGCAGATACGTCAGCGCGCCGAGCATCGCGAAGCCGACGATGAAGCTCAGCACCGAGCAGACGGTGAACACCGGGTTGGCGAACAGCCGCATGGGCAGCATCGGTTCGCGCGCCCGGATCTCCACCCAGCAGAACAGGCCGAGCGCGATCACCCCGCCCACGAACAGGGCGATGATCACGCCCGAACCCCACGCGTACTCGTTGCCGCCCCAGCTCGTCGCCAGGATCAGCGCGCTGGCGCCGAGCGCGACGAGCGCGATGCCCAGGTAGTCGATGACCGGCCGGGAGACGGACTTCACCACCGGAATGGTCCGGGCCGCCGCCAGGACGACGACCACCGCGATGGGGACGTTGACGTAGAACGCCCACCGCCACGTCAGATGGTCGGTGAACAGCCCGCCGAGCAGCGGCCCGATGACGGTGGACACACCGAACACCGCGCCGATCGCGCCCTGGTACTTGCCGCGCTCGCGCAGCGGGATGACGTCGGCGATCAGCGCCATCGACGTGACCATCAGCCCGCCCGCGCCGATGCCCTGCATCGCCCGCCAGGCGATCAGCAGGGACATGTTGGTGGCCAGACCGCACAGGAACGAGCCCGTGATGAAGACGATCGCCGAGACCTGGAAGACCACCTTGCGGCCGAACAGGTCGCCGAACTTGCCGACCAGCACGGTCGCGACGGTCTCCGCGAGGAGATACGAGGTGACCACCCACGACATGTGATCCGCCCCGCCGAGGTCCGAGACGATGGTCGGCAGAGCGGTGCCGACGATGGTCTGGTCGAGGGCCGCGAGCAGCATCCCCAGCATGATCGTCACGAAGACGACGTTGCGTCGACGGGTGTCCAGCACCGGGGGCTGCGAGGCGGGCAGTGTGGTTTCCTCCACGACGGTCACGACGTCACCTTCACACCTGTGGGCTACGTGCGCATGCCAGAACGTCCGCACGGGTGCCCGGTGATGTGCGCCTCAGTCGTGCCGGTCGGGTCGGTCGCGAGGGTGCCGGCGCAGCAGATACGTGTCCATGATCCAGCCCTTGCGCTCACGGGCCTCGGCACGCAGCCGCTCGATGCGGGGCGCGGCCTCGGCGATCGGGCCGGAGACGAGGATCTCGTCCGGGGTGCCGATGTAGGCGCCCCAGTAGATGTCGATGTCGTCCTGCATGTACCGCCGGAAGGCCTGGTGCGCGTCGAGCATCACCACCACATCGTCCACGCCCTCCGGGAAGCCCTCCGCGAGTCGCCGTCCGGTGGTGATCTGCACGGGCCGGGCGACCCGGTTGAGCCCCGTCCGGTGCCGCGCGGCGAGCGCCGAGACGCTGGATATGCCCGGCACGACGTCGTACTCGAACGCCACCGCGCCCCGCTCCAGCACCTCTTCCAGGATCCCCAGCGTGCTGTCGTACAGCGCGGGGTCGCCCCACACCAGGAACGCGCCCGTCTCCTCCGCGCCGAGCTCCTCGCCGATCAGCCGCTCGTAGACACCGGCGCGGGCGCTGCGCCAGTCCCCGACGGCGGGGGAGTAGGCCGCGCCGCCGGCGGCCCGGTCCCGCTTCGGGTCACGGGCCTCGACGACCCGGTACGACGCCCCGTCCGGTAGGTGCGCGTCGAGCATGTCCCGCCGCAGCCGGGTGAGGTCGGCCTTCACCTCGCCCTTGTCCAGGACGAAGAACACGTCCGTGCTCCGCAGCGCCCTGATGGCCTGGAGGGTGAGCTGCTCGGGGTCGCCCGCGCCGATACCGATGACATGAATCTTCCGCACCCCGCCGAGTCTCCCGCACCCCACTGACAACGCCGGGCGCGCCCCACTCCGGCACACGCCTCGCGCCGGGGGCTCGCGTCCCGGGTCCGGTGTCTGGGCTGGGGGCGGCGTGTCCGTGGCTGCTGCTGGGGGTGGCTGTAAGCCGGGGATCCGGGCCGTGTGCCCGTGCCCGGGTGCCCGGGGCGGGCGCGTGCCTGGCCGTAGCCGGGGTGGGTGTGTTCGTGCCGCGGGTGTGGATCCGGGCCCTGTGCCCGTGCCTGGGTGCCGGGGCATGGCCCCGCGCCTGTGGCCCCAGCCGGGGCCCCTGCACCGCGGGCGCCGGGCCCAGGTCGGCGCCCCGCGCTCGGCTCCGCACCGGGCGTGCTCGTACTCCCTGTCCCCCGGTCAGCGCCCAGCGGCCGCACCCCGCAACCGCGGCGCCCGAGCCCCCGCGTCCACCGGGCGGCGCTCCCTCTCCACCTCCTCGGCCAACTCCCGTGCCCAGGCGGCGACGCTGCCGATGTCGATCCCGTGCGGCGTCGCCTCGCCGGAGGCGGATGCCCACGCCTCGGCCGCGCCCGCACCGCGCCGCAGCAGGCGCGCCCCGCCCGTGAGGTTGCCGCGGGCGGTGTGGGTCAGGCCGACCGCGAGCTGGGCGAGGCCGCGCCACAGTTCCCGTTCCCTGTCGGGGCCCGACTTCCAGGCGTCCTCGAAGACCTCGTGCGCGTGGAACGGTTTCCCCTCGTCCAGCAGCCGCTGCGCCTCGGCGACGGTCTCCTCCGGCGTGCGGACGACGCCCTCGGGCTGCCGCGGCACGCCCGGCGCGTCGTACGGCAGCGGCCGGCCGAGGCCGTCCCGAGGCCGGGCGTTGCGCGCCCGCCCCTCGCTGTCGCGGTCCCGGGCGCCGCCGGACCGGCCCCCGACCGTGTTCCCCGTGTGGCCGGTGTTCTCGGAGCTTCCCCTGCTGTCTGTGCTGCCCATACGGCGATTGTCCCGCGCCGGGGGCCGACTTTCGGGATGGCCCGGGGTGTGGGGTAAAGTGCTGTTCGCGCGATCACGCGGTTCACCGCGGTGGGCGCGCACCGGGACGTGGCGCAGCTTGGTAGCGCACTTGACTGGGGGTCAAGGGGTCGCAGGTTCAAATCCTGTCGTCCCGACTTGCGATGGAGCAGGTCGGAGGCCATTTCCGTTGTTCGGAAGTGGCCTCTTCGTCGTTTCCCTTGTTACCGCGTCCGGCAACAGTGCACGGCTGCACACAACTGCCGTCCCACTCAGCTTCGGCGGCCTCTTCCACATCAATACGGCTCATGCACCGCGCCGGGGTCCTCTGCGAGTCACTGGGCGATTTGTCGCGATATGTGCTTGGTCTTGCTTTATGGGGCCCCTAGTGTTCGCCGGGAGGGAAGCGCTGCGAGGTCCGAGTCCTGTGCCACCGTCCGGAAACGAGGTGTGGAGCGCGTGCGCGCGAGGTGCGGCTGCCGGCCCCTTTCGGGTCAGATGGGACGTCCCAGGGGGACGCGATGGCTGCGAGCGTTCGCAGTTCTGCCGTTGCTGGCTTCGGTGCTCGCCGCTTGTGGCAGTGACGAGGGCTCCGGTAGGCCCACCCTGAACTGGTACAACTTCCCCGACGACTCCGGTGCGCTCCAGAAGGCGGCCGACCGGTGCAGCCAGGCGTCGGGCGGCCGCTACAGGATCAGCTACAACAAACTCCCGCGTGCGGCGGACGGCCAGCGCCAGCAGCTTGTCCGCAGACTCGCCGCCGAGGACGACTCGCTCGACATCCTGGGCCTGGACGTCACCTGGGCGGCGGAGTTCGCCGAGGCGCGCTGGATCCGGGAATGGACGGGGACGGCGAAACGGCAGGCCGTCGAGGGCACCCTGCGCGTACCGCTGCAGACCGCGACCTGGAAAGGCAAGCTGTACGCCGTCCCGTACAACACCAACACCCAGCTCCTGTGGTACCGCAAGGACCTGGTGCCCACCCCGCCCAGGACCTGGGCCGAAATGCTGGACATGGCCGGCGTCCTCGCGCGGCAGGGCAAGCCGCACTTCGTCGAGATCCAGGGCGCCCAGTACGAGGGTCTGACCGTCTGGTTCAACACGCTGATCAACAGTGCGGGCGGCTCCATCCTCAACGCGAGCGCGACCGAGCCTTCTCTCGGTCCTCCTGCCTCGCGGGCCGCCGGAATCATGCGTGATCTGGCGAAGTCCCCGGCCGCGGACCCCTCCCTGTCCAACCAGATGGAGGACCAGAACCGGCTCGCCATGGAGTCGGGGGTAGCGGCGTTCGAGATCAACTACCCGTTCGTCTATCCGTCGATGAAGGCGAACAACGCCGCGTTGTTCAAGAACTTTCGCTGGGCGCCGTACCCGCGGGTCGACGCGAACCGCCCGGCACGGCCCACGATCGGCGGCATCGATCTGGCTGTGAGCGCCTACTCGCGCCACCCCGACCTGGCCTTCGAGGCGGCGCTGTGCCTGCGTAACCGGGAGAACCAGCTCACGGCCGCGCTCGAGGGCGGTCTGCCGCCCACGTTGCGCAGCCTGTACGACGAGCCGGCGTTCATGAAGGCGTACCCGTTCTCGCGGGAGGTGCTGGCCGCCCTGCAGGAGGCGAGCGTACGGCCGCTCACTCCGGCCTACCAGAACATCTCGATCGCGATCTCCCACACGCTGTCCCCGCCGTCGGGGATCAAGCCGGAGAGCTCGATCGAGACCATCAGGGATCAGATCGACGATGCCCTGCGATCCGAGGGTGTGATCCCGTGAGCATGCAAGCGGAACCGGCCGGAGCACCGGTACCCCCCGAGGCAGAGCGGACACGGCAGGACAAGGCGGCGCTCTCGGTGGGCGCCCGGCAGGAGCGGCGGCTCGGCTGGCTGCTGTGCGCACCCGCCGTCGTCGTCATGCTCGCCGTGACCGCGTACCCCATCGGATACGCCGTCTACCTGTCCCTCCAGCGGTACGACCTGCGCTTTCCAGGGCAGGCGAAGTTCGTGGGCCTGAGCAACTACGGGGCCGTGCTGACCTCTCAGTTCTGGTGGGACGCGTTCTGGGTGACGCTGTTCGTCACCGCCGTGTCCGTGGCCATCGAGCTGGTCCTCGGCATGTGCCTCGCCCTGGTCATGCACCGCACGATCTTCGCGCGGGGCGTCGTCCGCACGTCGGTCCTCATCCCGTACGGCATCGTCACCGTGGTCGCCGCGTTCTCGTGGCAGTACGCCTGGACCCCGGACCTCGGCTACCTCGCCGAACTGCTGCCCGCAGGTGACGCTCCGCTGACCGAGCAGTGGCCGGCCCTGTGGCTGATCGTCCTCGCGGAAGTGTGGAAGACGACCCCGTTCATGGCCCTGCTGCTGCTCGCCGGCCTCGCCCTGGTCCCCGAGGAGACCCTGAGGGCGGCCATGGTGGACGGCGCCACCCCGTGGCAGCGTTTCACCAGGGTCATGGTGCCGCTGATGAAGCCGGCCATCCTGGTGGCGCTGCTCTTCCGCACACTGGACGCATTCCGGATCTTCGACAACATCTACATCCTGACCGCGGGGGCCCAGGGAACCGGCTCCGTGTCGATTCTCGGGTACGACAACCTGTTCACCGCGCTGAACCTGGGCATCGGGTCGGCGATCTCGGTCCTGATCTTCATCTGCGTCGGGATCATCGCCTTCGCCTTCGTCAAGCTGTTCGGCGCGGCTGCACCCGGCGCGGAGGTGAAGCGCTGATGGCCGCCGTAGGCAAAACGCACGCCGCCCGATGGACCGTCGTGAACGTCGTGGTGGTGCTGTACGCCCTGTTCCCGGTGTGGTGGATCGCCGCGCTGTCGTTCAAGGACCCCGGCACCCTCACCGACGGCGACTACATCCCGAGGGACTGGACCTGGGAGAACTACCGGGGCATCTTCGCGACCTCCGAGTTCACCCGGGCGCTGATCAACTCCATCGGCATCGCGCTCATCGCCACGGTGATCGCGGTGGCGCTGGGCACCATGGCCGCCTATGCGGTGGCCAGGCTGCGCTTCCCCGGCAAGCGGGTGCTCATCGGCATGTCACTGCTGATCGCCATGTTCCCGCCGATCTCGCTGGTGTCACCACTGTTCAACATCGAGCGGATCATCGGGATCTTCGACACCTGGGTCGGACTGATCATCCCGTACATGACCTTCTCCCTGCCGCTCGCGATCTACACCCTGTCGGCGTTCTTCCGGGAGATTCCCTGGGATCTGGAGAAGGCCGCCAAGGTCGACGGGGCGACGCCCGCGCAGGCCTTCCGGATGGTCATCGTGCCGCTGGCCGCGCCGGGCGTGTTCACCACGGCCATTCTCGTGTTCATCTTCTGCTGGAACGACTTCCTGTTCGCGATCTCGCTGACGTCCACCGAGGCCGCGCGCACGGTGCCTGCCGCGATCGCCTTCTTCACCGGGAGCTCCCAGTTCCAGCAGCCCACAGGGTCGATCGCCGCCGCCGCTGTGGTCATCACCATCCCGATCATCGTTTTCGTCCTGTTCTTCCAGCGGCGGATCGTCGCCGGACTGACCTCAGGGGCAGTCAAGGGGTGAACGGGCCGACCGCGGCAGACAGGCCACCGGTCCGCGACACCGACCGCGGTATCCGGACCCGGAAGGCATGAAGGCAAGGAGGCACCATCGATGGCCGAGATCATCCTTGAGGGAGTCACCAAGCGCTTTCCCGACGGGGCCCTCGCCGTGAAGGACGTGGACCTCGAGATCGCCGACGGCGAGTTCGTGATCCTGGTCGGTCCGTCGGGATGCGGCAAGTCCACCACACTGAACATGATCGCCGGACTTGAGGACATCACCGAGGGCACCCTGCGTATCGGAGACCGAGTCGTCAACGACCTGGCTCCCAAGGAACGCGACGTCGCCATGGTGTTCCAGAGCTATGCCCTGTACCCGCACATGAGCGTTGGGGAGAACATGGGCTTCCCGCTGCGCCTGGCCAAGGTGGACAAGGCCACCATCGACGCCAAGGTGGCGGAAGCCGCCCGGATCCTTGACCTGACCGAGCACCTGGACCGCAAGCCCGCCAACCTCTCGGGCGGCCAGCGCCAGCGCGTGGCCATGGGCCGGGCGATCGTCCGTGATCCCAAGGCGTTCTTGATGGACGAGCCGCTGTCCAACCTGGACGCAAAACTCCGGGTACAGATGCGCACCCAGATCTCCCGGCTGCAGCGCCGCCTCGGCACGACCACCGTGTACGTCACCCACGACCAGACCGAGGCGATGACGCTCGGCGACCGGGTCGTGGTCATGAGGCAGGGCCTGGTCCAGCAGATCGGCACACCCGCCGAGCTGTATGACCTCCCGCGCAACATCTTCGTCGCGGGTTTCATCGGCTCCCCGGCGATGAACTTCCTGAACGCCACCCTGGAGGGCGGTGTCCTGCGCTCGCCCGTGGGTGACCTTCCCCTCGACGACCGTACGAGGCAGGCACTGGAACGGCAGAACGCCCCCCGCCAGGTCATCCTCGGGCTTCGGCCGGAGGCATTCGAGGATGTGGCCGTGGCGCACGACCGTGACCGAACGCGCCCGGTCTTCACCATCACCGTGGAGGTACTGGAGTCGCTGGGCTCCGATGTGTATGTCTACTTCACCGCGGAGGGAGGTCCCGCGACGAGCGCCGAGTTGGAGGAGCTGGCCACGGACTCGGGCATGCGCGACACCGGCGCTGACGCCAGTCACATGGTGGCCCGCCTGGACGCCGCCACGCGTGCCCGCGAGGGCGAACCCGTGGAGCTGCAGGTCGACATGGCCAAGGCGCACGTGTTCGACCCGGGAACCGGAGCCAACCTCACGCATCCGTTGAGGGCGGCCTGACGACGCACCACACAGGGCGCGATGCACATGGCCTTTTGCGTTGTGCGGTCCCATGGTGCGGCCTCCCTTTCCGCCGCACGCCCTTGACCTCAAGTGCGCTCCAAGCTGAAGACTCCCCTTGCCGCCCCGAGATCCGGGGCGGCAAGGGAGGGAGCAACAGCCATGCGCTACCGCACGATCGGCACGGACCCGCGCACCCGCCGCGAGGTGAGCGTGCTCGCCCTCGGCGCGATGCTGTTCGGCTCGGTGACGGACGAGAAGACGTCCTTCGCCGTCCTCGACCGGTACGTCGAGGCCGGCGGGAACTTCATCGACACGTCCGACAACTACGCCTTCTGGGCCGACGGCGGCCAGGGCGGCCAGAGCGAGGAGCTCCTCGGCCGCTGGCGGCGCAGCCGCGGCATCGGCGACGAGATCGTCATCGCGACCAAGCTCGGCGCCCGCCCCCTGGCCCCCGGCACCAGCTACGTCGACAACCCCGAAGGCCTGTCGGCGAAGGTGATCCGGGAGTCCGCCGAACGCAGCCGCGAGCGGCTCGGCGTGGCGAAGCTCGACCTGCTGTACGCCCACATCGAGGACCACAAGGTCCCCCTCCGGGAGACCGTCGAGGGCTTCGCCGACCTGGTCGCCGAGGGCACCGTAGGACTGCTCGGCGTCAGCAACCACGCGACCTGGCGGGTCGAGCGGGCCCGCGCCCTCGCCGCCGCGGCCGGACTGCCCGGCTACGAGGTGCTCCAGTACGCGCACAGCCACCTGCGCCCCCGCACCGACGTACCCGAGGCCCTCTTCCCGGACGGCAGCCTCGGCCACGCCGGCCCCGACCTGCTCGGCTACCTGAGGGCCGAGCCCGGCCTGACCCTGGTCGCCTACTCGCCCCTGCTGAAGGGTGCCTACACCCGCCCGGACCGGCTGCCCGCGGACTTCGACCACCCCGGCACCCCGGTGAGGCTGGCGGCGCTGCGGGAGGTGGCCCGGGAGACCGGGGCGACCGTCAACCAGGTCGTGCTGGCCTGGCAGATCGGCGGCGACCTGCCCATCGTTCCGCTCGCCGGGGTCTCCTCGCTGGCTCAGCTGGAGGAGAACCTCGCCGCGGTGGACCTGGAACTGACCGCCGAGCAGCGGGCCAGGCTGGACGCGGCCCACTGAGCTCGTGGGACCGTGGAGGGAACCGGACATCCGGACCTCCGGAAGGAGCACCGGCCATGACCACCCACCCGGCCCACCCCGCCGCACGGTCGATCAGGACCACCCCCGAAGGCCTCATGTGGGAGCCCAGCGAGCGCTGGGTGCGCGGCCGCAAGGGCGACATCACCGTCGTCGACAGCCGGCACCCCGTCCTCGTCTGGGAACCCCACCTGCCCGTGCCGCAGTACGCCTTCCCGCACGACGACGTCCGCACCGACCTCCTCCGCCCGGCGCAGGACCCGCCCACCGGCAAGCACACCGGCTCCCGGATCTTCTACGACCTCGACGCCGACGGCGAGGTGCGCCCGAACGCGGCCTGGACGTTCCCCGCCGACGACCTGGCGGGCCACATCGCCTTCGAGTGGTTCCGGCGCACCGACACGGGCCTCGACCACTGGTACGAGGAGGAGGAAGAGATCTTCATCCACCCCCGTGACCCGCACAAACGCGTCGACGCGCTGCCGAGCAGCCGCCAGGTGCAGGTCGAGATCGACGGCCAGGTCGTCGCGGACACCCACGCCCCCGTGCTGCTCTTCGAGACCTCCCTGCCGACCCGCTATTACTTCCCCCGCGAGGACGTCCGCCTGGACCTGTTCGACGGCACCGACCACAGCACCGGATGTCCCTACAAGGGCACCGCCGAGTACTGGTCCTGGCGCGGCGGGGGCGATGTGCCGCCCGACATCGTCTGGAGCTACCCCGACCCGCTGCCCGCGGTGGCGGCGATCCAGGGGCGCGTCGCCTTCTTCAACGAGGCCGTCGACATCACGCTGGACGGCGAGCGCCTGGAGCGCCCGGAGACGCCGTTCAGCGGGATGCTGCGGAAGGCGAGCCGCACCCGGAACCGCCCGTGAAGCTGTCGAGCAGCGCGTCGAGCCCGGCAGCGAGACCCTCGGGGCCGCCCCGCTCGGCGAGCGCCGCCGCGGTCTCCCGCAGCGTCGGCAGCTCCTTGGCGGACAGACGGTGCAGCCCGAGCCGGAAGGCGGGATCGGTCTCGTCCGGATTGTCCACCATGCAGCCGCGTGGCCAGCAGCGGCACGGCCTGGGGGTGCGCGAGGCACACGTCGTAGGTCGTGCGGGCGATCCGGTGCAGTTCGGCTCGCCATTCGGCGTCCTCGCCGTCGTCCGTGTATACGTACGACTTTGCACCTGGTCGGAGGTCGGTCAAGGCCTCACCAGCAACTGGAAGTCGAACGTGTACCGCGACGCCCGGTAGAGGTGCGTCCCGTACTCGACCGCGCGCCCGGTGTCGTCGTACGCCGTGCGCTGCATGGTGAGCAGCGCCGCGCCCTCCTCCTCGTCCAGACGGGCGGCCTCCCGCGCGGTGGCCGCGCGGGCGCTGACGCGCTGCCGGGCGCTGTGCAGGGTGATGCCCGCCGAGCGCATGATCCGGTACAGCCCCGTCGACTCCAGGCGGGCGTCGTCGAGGTCCACGACAGACGCCGGCAGGTAGTTGCACAGCAGGGCCACCGGCTGGCCGTGTGTGCAGCGCAGCCGCTCCAGGACGGTGACCTCGCCGCCCTCCGCGACGCCGAGGGCGGCGGCCACGTCGCAGGAGGCCGGGACGACCTCGTGGCGCACGACCTGTGTGGTGGGCCCCTGCCCGGCCTCCTCCAGGTCGTCGTAGAGGCTGCTCAGCTCCAGCGGGCGCTTGACCTGGCTGTGCACCACCTGCGTGCCCACCCCGCGCCGCCGGACCAGCAGCCCCTTGTCCACGAGGGACTGGATGGCCTGGCGGACGGTGGGACGGGACAGGCCGAGGCGCACCGAGAGGTCGACCTCGTTGCCCAGGAGGTCCCCCGGCGCGAGGACCCCGTGCTCGATCGCCGCCTCCAGCTGCCGCGCGAGCTGGTAGTACAGCGGCACGGGACTGCCCCGGTCCAGGGCGAAGTCCAGCGAGCTGAGCGCAGGCGCGGCAGCGGTACGGGCCCGGCCACCGGTCCTCGCCATGGATGAACCCCCCTTTCGGACGTCAGGAGTTGCTCGGGAAACCGAGGTTGATGCCGCCGGCGTCCGCCGGGTCCGGCCAGCGCGTGGTGATGACCTTGCCCTGGGTGTAGAAGGCGATGCCGTCGTTGCCGTAGACGTGCAGGTCGCCGAAGAGCGAGTCCTTCCAGCCGCCGAAGGAGTGGTAGCCGACCGGGACCGGGATCGGCACGTTGACGCCGACCATGCCCGCCTTGACCTCCAGCTGGAAGCGGCGCGCCGCGCCGCCGTCCCGGGTGAAGATCGCGGTGCCGTTGCCCCAGCGGGAGTCGTTGATCAGCTTGATGGCCTCCTCGTACGTCTCCGCGCGGACCACGCACAGCACCGGGCCGAAGATCTCGTCCCGGTACGCGTCCGCCGTCAGCGGCACCCGGTCCAGGAGGGAGACGCCGAGGAAGAAGCCGTCCTCGTGGCCGTCGACCGAGAAGCCGGTGCCGTCGACCACGACCTCGGCGCCCTGCTCGGCCGCGCCCGCCACGTACGAGGCGACCTTGTCGCGGTGCTCGCGAGTGATCAGCGGACCCATCTCGGACGCCGGGTCGTTGCCGGGGCCGATCTTCAGGTTCTTCGCCCGCTCCGCGATCTTGCCGACCAGCTCGTCGCCGGTGTCGCCGACCGCGACCACGACCGACACGGCCATGCAGCGCTCGCCCGCGGAGCCGTAGGCCGCGTTGATCGCCTGGTCGGCGGCGAGGTCCAGGTCCGCGTCGGGCAGGACCAGCATGTGGTTCTTGGCGCCGCCCAGGGCCTGCACGCGCTTGCCGTGCTCGACTGCCTTGAGCTGGATGTACTTGGCGATCGGGGTCGAGCCGACGAAGGAGACCGCCTCGATGTCCGGGTGCTCCAGGATGCGGTCCACGGCCGTCTTGTCGCCCTGCACGATGTTCAGGACGCCGTCCGGCAGGCCCGCTTCACTGGCCAGCTCGGCCAGGCGGAAGGAGGCCGACGGGTCCTTCTCCGACGGCTTCAGCACGAACGTGTTGCCGCACGCGATGGCCAGCGGGAACATCCACATCGGCACCATCGCCGGGAAGTTGAACGGCGTGATGCCCGCGACCACGCCCAGCGGCTGGCGGATCGAGGCGACGTCGACCCGCGTGGAGACCTGCGTGGACAGCTCGCCCTTGAGCTGGACGCTGATCCCGCACGCGAGTTCGACGATCTCCATGCCGCGCGCGACCTCGCCGAGCGCGTCGGAGTGCACCTTGCCGTGCTCGGCGGTGATCAGCTCGGCGATCTCGTCGCGGTGGGCGTCCAGCAGCTCGCGGTACTTGAACAGCACCGCCGTGCGCTTGGCGAGCGAGGAGTCGCCCCAGGACTCGAAGGCGGCCTTGGCGGAGGCGACGGCGGCGTCCACCTCGTCGACGGTCGCGAACGCGACCTGCTTCTCCTGGGCGCCGGTGGCCGGGTTGTAGACGGGGCCGAAGCGGCCGGAGGTGCCTTCGACGGGCTTGCCGTCGATCCAGTGGGTGATGGTCTTCATGGTGCGCAAGGGCCTTTCGTGGAGCCTGAGTTCACGGGGAGTTCGCGGGGAGTTCGCGGATGTTCAGAGGTGACGGCGGCGTCCGGCGACCTGGCGGTCGTAGCGCTCGCGTGCCTCGACGGCGGCCTCGCGGGAGGCGGTCTCGGCCACCGGCACGTCCCACCAGGCCTCGGCCGGGGGAGCGGTCGGGGCCGGGTCGGTCTCGACGTACACGCACGTCGGCCGGTCGGAGGCACGAGCCGTGGCCAGCGCCTCGCGCAGCTCGCGCACCGTCTTGGCGCGCAGGACCTCCATGCCGAGGCTGGCGGCGTTGGCGGCCAGGTCGACCGGCAGTGGGGCGCCGGTGAAGGTGCCGTCGGCGGCCCGGAACCGGTAGGCGGTGCCGAACCGCTCGCCGCCGGTCTCCTCCGACAGACCGCCGATGGAGGCGTAGCCGTGGTTCTGGAGGAGCACGATGTTGAGCGGCAGGCCCTCCTGGACGGCCGTGACGATCTCCGTCGGCATCATCAGGTAGGTGCCGTCGCCGACCAGCGCCCACACCGGTGTGCGGGGAGCGGCCTGCTGGACGCCGATGCCGGCCGGGATCTCGTAGCCCATGCAGGAGTAGCCGTACTCCAGGTGGTACTGGCGCGGGCTGCGGGAGCGCCACAGTTTGTGCAGGTCGCCGGGGAGCGAGCCGGCCGCGTTGATCACCACGTCGTCGTCGCCGACGGCCGCGTCCAGCGCGCCGAGCACCTGCGTCTGGGTCGGGACCGCGCTCTCGTCGTCGGCGCGGTAAGCGGCCTCGACGACCTCGTCCCAGCGCTCCTTGCCGGCGCGGTACGCGGCCTCGTACTCCTCGCTCACCCGGTGGCCGGAGAGCGCCTCCAGCAGCCTTTCAAGGCCGGACCTCGCGTCGCACACCAGCGTGCGCGCGGCCAGCTTGTGCGCGTCGAAGCCGGTGATGTTGAGGTTGAGGAACCGCACGCCCGGGTTCTGGAAGAGCGTGCCGGAGGCGGTGGTGAAGTCCGTGTAGCGGGTGCCGACACCGATGACGAGGTCGGCGGTGCGGGCGAGGTCGTCGCTGACCGCCGTGCCGGTGTGGCCGATGCCGCCGAGGTCGGCGGGGTGGTCGTACCGCAGGGCGCCCTTGCCGGCCTGGGTGGAGGCGACGGGGATGCCGGTGGCGTCCACGAAGGCCTTCAGGGCCGCCTCGGCCTCGCTGTGGTGGACGCCTCCGCCCGCCACGATCAGGGGCCGCTCGGCCGACCGGATCGCCTCGACGGCCGCCGTCAGCTCCACCGGGTCCGGCGCGGGACGCCGTACGTACCAGACGCGCTCGGCGAAGAACTCCTCCGGCCAGTCGTACGCCTCCGCCTGCACGTCCTGCGGCAGGGCGAGGGTGACGGCGCCGGTCTCGGCCGGGTCGGCCAGCACGCGCATGGCCTGGAGCGCCGACGGGATGAGCGCCTCGGGGCGGGTGATGCGGTCGAAGTACCTGGACACCGGGCGCAGGGTGTCGTTGACCGACACATCGGCCTCGACCGGGTGCTCCAGCTGCTGGAGCAGCGGGTCCGGGGCGTGCGAGGCGAAGTAGTCGCCGGGCAGGAGCAGCACCGGCAGCCGGTTGATCGTCGCCAGGGCCGCACCGGTGACCAGGTTGGTGGCGCCCGGGCCGATCGAGGTCGTCACCGCCTGCGCGGACAGGCGGTTCAGCTGCCGGGCGTAGCCGACCGCCGCGTGCACCATCGACTGCTCGTTGCGTCCCTGGTGGAACGGCATGACGTCCTCGCCCGCCTCCAGGAGCGCCTGGCCGACGCCGGCCACGTTGCCGTGGCCGAAGATGCCCCAGGTCCCGGCGATCAGCCGGCGCCGCACGCCGTCCCGCTCGGTGTACTGGACGGACAGGAACCGCACCAGCGCCTGGGCGGTCGTCAGTCGGCGGGTGGTGGCGTTCATGCGGAGGTCTCCGGGGCGGTGTAGAGAGGGAGTCGGGGATCGACCGGCTGGTCGGGCCAGGTGTCGCGGACCCAGGCGTGGTCGGGGTGGTCGCAGATCAGCCAGGCGCGCTCGGCCTCCGGGCCCGCCATGACGTTGAGGTAGTACATGTGGTGGCCGGGCGTGGCCATCGACGGTCCGTGCCAGCCGTCCGGGATCAGGACGACGTCGCCGTCGCGGACCTCCGCCAGCACGTCGGTGTCCCGGCCCGGACCGGACGGGGAGACGCGCTGGTAGCCGAGGCCGGGGATGCCGTCGTGGCCGGCGAACTCGAAGTAGTAGATCTCCTCCAGCACGGACTCCTCGCCCGGCCGGTGCTCGTCGTGCTTGTGCGGCGGGAACGACGACCAGTTGCCGCCCGGGGTGATCACCTCGACCGCGATGAGCTTGTCGCACTCGAACACGCCCGCCGCGCCGAAGTTGTTGACCTGCCGGGAGCAGTTCCCGGTGCCGCGCAGCTCCACGGGCACCTCGGAGGCCGGGCCGTAGCGGGCGGGCAGCCGGCGGGTGCAGCGCGCGCCGGTCAGCGCGAACCGGCCGCCGGCGGCGGAGGTCACGCTCGCCCGGGCGTCGCGCGGCACGTACGCGAAGTCGCTGACGCCGCTGAAGACGTCCCGGCGGCCCTGGAGCTCGAAGGTGTCCTGGCCGAAGTCGTCCGTCGCGGCGACCGTGCAGCCGCCGCTCAGCGGGACGACGATCCACTCGCTGTCGCCGGTGTCGAAGGAGTGCGTGCCGCCCGGCGGCAGCTCCAGGATCCGCAGGCTGGAGTGGTCCCAGCCGGCCTTCTCGGGCGTGACGTCGACGATGTAGGGGCCGCCGAGGGCCTTACCCGCGGGAAGGTGATACGTCATCGTGTGCCTTTCGGATCACAGCGGAGCGACTCACAACAGACAGATTCGACAGGCCTGTTCACAGCAGACCGACGGCCGTGTCCACCGCCTCTTCCACGCTGCCCCCGGCCGGGTAGAGCAGCGAGCGCCCGACGACCATGCCCTGCACGGTGGGCAGGCGCAGGGCCTTGCGCCAGCGTTCGTACGCGCCCTCCTGGTCGCCGCCGACCTCGCCGCCGAGCAGCACGACGGGGAGCGTGGAGGTCTCCAGGACCTGGGCCATGTCGTCCGGGTCGTCGGTGACGGGCAGCTTCAGCCAGGTGTAGGCGGAGGTGCCGCCCAGGCCGGCGGAGATCGCGATGGACCGGGTGACGGCCTCGGCGGACAGGTCGTTGCGCACCGTGCCGTCGACCCGCCGGGAGATGAACGGCTCGACGAACAGGGGGAGCTGCCGGGCCGCCATGGCGTCGATCGCCCGCGCGGTGGACTCCAGGGTGGTGAGGGAGCCCGGGTCGTCGTAGTCGATGCGGACCAGGAGCTTGCCCGCGTCGAAGCGGAGCCGGGCGATGTCCTCGGCGCGGTGGCCGGTGAAACGGTCGTCCATCTCGAACGAGGCGCCGGCGAGGCCGCCGCGGTTCATCGAGCCCATGACGACCTTGTTCTCCAGCACCCCGAGCAGGAGCAGGTCCTCCAGGATGTCGGCGGTGGCGAGCACCCCGTCGACACCGGGCCTCGACAGCGCGACGCAGAGCCGTTCCAGCAGATCGGCGCGGTTGGCCATGGCCAGGCGCCGGTCGCCGACCCCGAGGGCGCCGCGCGCCGGGTGGTCGGCGGCCACGATCATCAGCCGGCCGCTGTCGCCGATCAGCGGGCGGCGCACCCGGCGGGCCGCCGCCTCGGCGACGGCCTCGGGATTGCGGGCCCGGACCGTGGTGAGGTCGGGGATGCCGATGTTCAATGCAGGCTCCGTTCAGTGACTCGTGCTCGGCGACGGCACCGTGGCCAGGAGGTCCTCGACCTCGGACTCGGCGGGCATCGCGGAGGAGCAGGCGAGGCGGGAGGCGACGAGGGCGCCGGCGGCGTTGGCGTGCCGCATGGTCTTCTCCAGGTCCCAGCCGGCGAGCAGACCGTGGCAGAGGGAGCCGCCGAAGGCGTCGCCGGCGCCCAGGCCGTTGACCACCTCGACCGGCACCGGCGGTACTTCGGCCCGGGTGCCGTCGCGGTGCACGGCCAGGACGCCCTTGGGGCCCTGTTTGACGACGGCCAGTTCCACGCCCGCCTCCAGCAGCGCGTCGGCGCAGGCCTGCGGCTCGCGCACGCCGGTGGCGATCTCGCACTCGTCGAGGTTGCCGACCGCGACGGTGGCGTGGCGCAGCGCCTCGCGGTAGTACAGGCGGGCCTCCTCGGGGTCGGCCCAGAACATCGGCCGCCAGTCGAGGTCGAAGACGGTGATGCCCGCCTTGTCGCGGGCCTTGAGGGCGGCGAGCGTGGCGGAGCGGCTCGGCTCCTCGCTCAGGCCGGTCCCGGTGATCCAGAAGATCCGGGCCCCGCGGATCGCGAAGAAGTCCAGCTCGTCGGTCTGGATCTCCAGGTCGGGAGCCTTGGGGCGGCGGTAGAAGTACAGCGGGAAGTCGTCCGGCGGGAAGATCTCGCAGAAGGTGACCGGCGTCGGGTAGGCGTCGACCGGGGTGACCCAGCGGTCGTCCACGCCGAAGGACGTCAGCTCCTCGTGCAGATAGGTGCCGAAGGGGTCGTTGCCGGTCCGGGTGATCACGGCCGTACGGCGTCCGAGGCGCGCCGCGGCGACCGCCACATTGGCCGCCGAACCTCCCAGAAATTTCCCGAACGTCTCCACCTGGGGGAGCGGGACGCCGGTCTGGAGGGGATAGAGGTCGACCCCGATGCGGCCCATCGTGATCAAGTCGAAATACTGGGCTGGCCCGGCCATGCGCGACCTCCTCGGGAAGCTGGGGATGCGGGTCCGGAGCCGTCCTGACACCGTGGGGCGTGGATGACCTGGGACCTGCCGCCCTACAGGTGTAGGGGGCGGAGGACGGCCCTGTCAATAGTTTGTACTTACATTCGGACCTGCTTGTGAAATGATGTCTTAACAAAGTATTGACAGCGAGCGCGGCAAGGACTTGGATCCCGTGGCATCGCAACAGTGTGTTTGCGGCATCATGATCCGGACTCCGTAAGGCTCCGGGACCACGGATCCCTCGTGATCCCCTCCCCTTTCCCCCGCAGTAGCACAGTGAGGTGCCAGGAAAGATGGACCGCTCTTCTCACCCCCGCTCCCGCAGGATCGCGCCGGTTGTCGCCGTTGCCGCGGCGGCGGCCCTGACCCTCGCCGGCTGCTCCAGCAGTTCCGGGGGCAAGAAGTCGGAGGAAGGCGCCGCGAACGCCTCCGCCGGCAAGGCGACCACGCCCCGTATGACGGTCGCCCTGGTCACGCACCAGGCGCCCGGTGACACCTTCTGGGACACCGTGCGCAAGGGCGCCGAGGCCGCCGCCGCCAAGGACAACATCAAGCTCGTCTACTCCGCCGACCCGAACGCGGGCAACCAGGCCAACCTGGTCCAGAACGCGATCGACCAGAAGGTCGACGGCATCGCCGTCACCCTGGCCAAGCCGGACGCCCTCAAGGGCGTCATAGGCAAGGCCGAGAAGTCCGGCATACCCGTGGTCGGACTCAACTCCGGCCTGAGCGACTGGAAGAAGCTCAACCTGCTGGAGTTCTTCGGCCAGGACGAGTCCGTTGCCGGCGAGGCCTTCGGCAAGAAGCTGAACGAGGTCGGCGCCAAGAAGGTCCTCTGCGTCATGCAGGAGCAGGGCAACGTCGGCCTGACGCAGCGCTGCGACGGTGTGGCGAAGACCTTCGAGGGCAAGGTCGACCCGCAGAACGTCAACGGCACCGACATGCCGGCCGTGAAGTCGACGATCACCGCCAAGCTGAAGCAGGACCCCTCCATCGACTACGTCGTCACGCTGGGCGCCCCCTTCGCGCTGACCGCGGTGCAGTCGGTCGGCGACGCCGGCAGCAAGGCGAAGGTCGCCACCTTCGACCTCAACAAGGACCTCATCAAGGCCATCAAGGGCGGCGACATCCAGTTCGCGGTCGACCAGCAGCCCTACCTCCAGGGCTACCTGGCCGTCGACGGCCTGTGGCTCTACAAGAACAACGGCAACTACAGCGGCGGCGGCGAGCAGCCCGTGCTGACCGGCCCGGCCTTCGTCGACAAGTCCAACGTCGACAAGATCGGGGAGTTCGCCGCGAAGGGCACCCGGTGATGAGCATGACCCAGCAGGCCACGCCGGCGGTGGACACACCGCCGGCCCCCGGCCAGAAGCAGTCCGACGGCCGGACACGGCAGCGCCCCCTGGCGCTGCGGCTGCTCGCCCGGCCCGAGGTCGGCGTCTTCCTCGGCGCCGTCGCCGTGCTCGTGTTCTTCCTGTTCGCGGCACCGCCGGTGCGCGACGGCAGCTCGATGGCCAACATCCTCTACCAGTCGTCGACCATCGGGATCATGGCGCTGCCCGTGGCCCTGCTGATGATCGGCGGCGAGTTCGACCTGTCGGCCGGTGTCGCCGTGGTCACCTCGGCGCTCACCGCGTCGATGCTCAGCTACCAGCTGACCATGAACGTCTGGGTGGGCGTGATCGTCGCCCTGCTCGTGTCGCTCGCGATCGGCGCGTTCAACGGCTGGCTGCTGGTCAAGACCGGCCTGCCGAGCTTCCTGGTCACCCTGGGGACCTTCCTGATCCTCCAGGGCGTGAACCTCGCGATCACCAAGCTGGTCACCGGCAACGTCGCCACCGACGACATCAGCGACATGGACGGCTTCGGCCAGGCGCAGAAGATCTTCGCGTCGACGTTCGAGGTCGGCGGGGTCAACGTCAAGATCACCGTCGTGTGGTGGCTGGTCTTCGCGGCCCTGGCCACCTGGGTGCTGCTGCGCACCAAGTACGGCAACTGGATCTTCGCGGTCGGCGGCAACAAGTACTCCGCCCGGGCCGTCGGTGTCCCGGTGACCTTCACCAAGATCTCCCTGTTCATGCTGGTCGGCTTCGGCGCCTGGTTCGTCGGCATGCACCAGCTGTTCTCCTTCAACACCGTCCAGTCCGGCGAGGGCGTGGGCCAGGAGCTCATCTACATCGCCGCGGCCGTCATCGGCGGCTGTCTGCTGACCGGTGGCTACGGCTCCGCGATCGGCCCGGTCTTCGGCGCCTTCATGTTCGGCATGGTGCAGCAGGGCATCGTCTACGCCGGCTGGAACCCCGACTGGTTCAAGGCCTTCCTCGGCGTGATGCTCCTCGGCGCCGTCCTCATCAATCTGTGGGTCCAGCGCACGGCGACCCGGAGGTGACCGCAATGACCAGCAACGAAACCGGCACCCACGGGGCCGTCCTGAAGGACACGCCGCCCGCGGAGGACCGAGCCCTCGTCGAACTCCGCGGCGCGGGCAAGTCCTACGGCAACATCCGCGCCCTGCACGGCGTCGACCTGAAGGTCTTCCCCAACCGGGTCACCTGCGTCCTCGGCGACAACGGCGCCGGCAAGTCCACCCTCATCAAGATCATCTCGGGTTTGCACCAGCACACCGAGGGCGAGTTCCTCGTCGACGGCGAACCGGTGCGCTTCTCCACCCCGCGCGAGGCCCTCGACAAGGGCATCGCCACGGTCTACCAGGACCTCGCGGTCGTCCCGCTGATGCCGGTGTGGCGCAACTTCTTCCTCGGCTCCGAGATGACCAAGGGCCCCTGGCCCGTCCGCCGTCTCGACATCGAGAAGATGAAGAAGACCGCCGACGAGGAACTGCGCAACATGGGCATCGTCCTCGACGACATGGAGCAGCCCATCGGCACGCTCTCCGGCGGCCAGCGCCAGTGCGTCGCGATCGCCCGCGCCGTCTACTTCGGTGCCCGCGTCCTCATCCTGGACGAGCCGACCGCCGCCCTCGGCGTCAAGCAGTCCGGTGTGGTGCTGAAGTACATCGCCGCCGCCCGCGAGAAGGGCCTGGGCGTCATCTTCATCACCCACAACCCGCACCACGCCTACATGGTCGGCGACCACTTCAGCGTGCTGCGCCTGGGCACCATGGAACTGTCCGCCTCCCGCAGCGAGGTCAGCCTCGAGGAGCTGACCAACCACATGGCCGGCGGCACCGAACTGGCCTCCCTCAAGCACGAGTTGGCGCAGGTCCGCGGCGTCGACGTCGAGGAGCTCCCCGAGGCGGGAGACCTCACCGCCCCCGTAGCCACGTCTTCGGAAGGAAAGTCCTGACATGGCCCTCGCGCTCGACCGCATCCGGGTCGGCTCCGCACCCGACTCCTGGGGCGTCTGGTTCCCCGACGACCCCCAGCAGGTGCCCTGGGAACGCTTCCTCGACGAGGTCGCCGAGGCCGGCTACTCGTGGATCGAACTCGGCCCGTACGGCTACCTGCCGACCGACCCGGCCCGGCTCACCGACGAGGTGACCAAGCGGAACCTGAAGGTCTCCGCCGGCACGATCTTCTGCGGCCTGCACCGCGGCCCGTCCGAGTGGGACTCCACCTGGGAGCAGGTCAGCCGGGTCGCCGCCCTCACCCAGGCCATGGACGCGAAGCACCTGGTCGTCATCCCGTCCTTCTGGCGGGACGACAAGACCGCCGAGATCCTGGAGCCCCCGGAGCTCACCACCGAGCAGTGGCGCAACCTCACCACGGGCATGGAGCGCCTCGGCCGTGAGGTGAAGGACCGCTACGGCCTGGACATCGTCGTCCACCCGCACGCCGACACCCACATCGACACCGAGGAGCACGTCGAGCAGTTCCTCGACTCGACCGACTCCGACGCGGTCAACCTCTGCCTGGACACGGGCCACTACGCCTACTGCGGCGGCGACAGCGTCAAGCTGATCGAGACGTACGGCGAGCGCATCGGCTACCTGCACCTCAAGCAGGTCGACCCGGACATCCTCGCCGACGTGGTCAAGAACGAGGTCCCGTTCGGACCCGCCGTGGCGCGCGGAGTGATGTGCGAACCGCCCGCCGGTGTCCCCGAGCTGGGTCCGGTGCTCACGGCCGCCCAGAAGCTGGGCGTGGACCTGTTCGCCATCGTCGAGCAGGACATGTACCCCTGCGAGCCGGACAAGCCGCTGCCGATCGCGGTGCGCACCCGCAAGTTCCTGAGGTCCTGCGGCGCCTGACGACCCGAAAGGACGGACGGCCATGGCTGAGCGCGCCACCCTGGGAGTCGCGGTCATCGGTACCGGAAGGATGGGCGCGGACCATGTGCGCCGCATCCACGAAGTCATCAGCGGAGCACGGGTGGTCGCCGTCGCCGACGTCGACGCGGAGCGCGCGAAGGCCGTCGCCGCCCGCGTCGACGGCTGCAGCGCCCACACCGACCCGGCCGCCGCGCTGGCGGCCGCCGACGTGGACGCCGTCCTGATCGCCTCCCCGGGCCCGGCTCACGAGGCCACCCTGCTCGCCGCCTTCGAGCGCGATCTGCCCGTCCTGTGCGAGAAGCCGCTCACCCCCGACGCGGCCTCCGCCCTGCGCGTCCTCGAAGCCGAACTGCGCCTCGGCCACCGCCGTGTCCAGGTCGGCTTCATGCGCCGCTACGACCCCGAGTACGCGAAGCTGAAGGCCCTGCTGACGACGGGTCAGCTGGGCCGTCCGCTGATGCTGCACAACCGGCACCGCAACGTCGCCAGCCCGCCCTTCTTCACCAGCTCCATGCTCATCAGCGACTCCGTCGCCCACGAGGCGGACGCGACCCGCTGGCTGCTGGACCACGAGATCACGGCGGTCACGGTGCTGCGCCCGGCGCCGTCCGCCAACGCCCCCGACGGACTGCGCGATCCGCAGTTCGTCGTCTTCGAGACCGACGGCGGCGCCCTCAGCGACGTCGAGATCTTCGTCAACTGCGGCTTCGGCTACCAGGTCCAGGCCGAGGTGGTCTGCGAACGCGGCACCGCCCGCATCGGCGACGGCCACGCCCTGGTCACGAACATGGCCGGCCGCTGGGGCGGCACCATCGCCCAGGACTGGACCGAACGCTTCGAGACGGCCTACGACCGGGAGCTCCAGGCCTGGGTCGACGCCACCCGCCGCGGCGAGGTCACCGGCCCGAGCGTCTGGGACGGCTACGCCGCCGCCGCGGTGTGCGAGGCGGGGGTACGGGCGCTGGAGGACGGCGGCCGGGTCGAGGTGGAACTGGTCGGGAAGCCCGCGCTGTACGCGTGAACGGGCCGGGGGTGTGCCCCCGGCCCGCTCGGCGTGTTCTCAGATCCTGGTGCGGGGCCGGGGCGCGAACCCGGCAGCCCTGTAACAGTCGTCGATGAGCTGCATCGTCGTCACCGCGTCGTCCGCGTCCAGCGGCAGCGCCGCACCGTCACGCACCCGGGCCGCGAACGCCTCCAGCTGGTACGTGTACGACGAGCGCGTCCCGAGGTGCTCCGTGCGTTCGCCCTCCGGGGTGCGGACCACGATCCGGTCGTCCAGTTGGGGCAGCACGAAGTTCGGGGCCGTCACCTCGCCCCGGGAGCCGACGACCCGGATGCTCATGTCCAGCCCGTCGTCGTACGCCATGTGGCAGCGGGCCGAGCCCGTCGCGCCGCCGGGGAACTCCAGGTCGGCGTCCAGCCACTCGTCGACCCCGGGCGCACCCGCGCGCTCCTTGCCCCGGGCCCCGGCCAGGCGCGGCGCGCCGCCCGCCCAGGGCGCCAGCATGCGCAGCGCGTGCAGGCTGTAGCAGCCCAGGTCCATCAGGGCGCCGCCGGCCAGCGGCAGCGACCAGCGCGGGTCGGTGTCCGGCGGGGAGGCGATGGCGACCATCGCCTCCACATGCCGCAGTTCCCCGAGTTCGCCGGAGTCCAGCAGCTCGTGCAGGCGGCGGGTGACCGGGTGGAAGAGGTAGTGGAAGGCCTCCATGAAGACCGTCCCGGCCTTCCCGGCGGCCTCCCGCACCTCCGCCGCCTCCCGCGCGTTGCTCGCCGACGGCTTCTCCGACAGCACGTGCTTGCCCGCCGCGAGGGCGGCCAGGTTCCACGGGCCGTGCAGACCGTTGGCGAGCGGGTTGTAGACGACGTCCACCTCGGGATCGGCCACCAGCTCGGAGTACGAACCCGCCACCCGCTCCACGCCGTGCTCGGCGGCGAACGCCTCGGCTCGGGTGCGGTCGCGGGCGGCCACCGCGACGAGGCGGTGGCCGGTCGCCCGGGCCGGGTCGATCAGGGAGCGCTCGGTGATCCGCGCGGCTCCCAGCACACCTATGCGCAGGGGTTCCCGGCCCTCGTCGCTCATGCCTGCCGTACCTCCTCGATCGTCACGGGCCGGTGCTCGTGCAGCGACAGGGTGCACGCCTCGGCGATCCAGCCCGCCTCCAGGGCGTCCTCGATCGTGCAGGGCGAGGGGCGAGTGCCGGCGACGACCTCGGTGAACGCGGTCAGTTCGGCGCGGTAGGCCGCGGTGAAGCGGTCCATGAAGAAGTCGTGCGGGGTGCCCGCCGGGAAGGTCACGCCCGGCTCGACCGAGCGCAGCGGCAGCTTGTCCTCCAGGCCGACGGCGATGGAGTCCGTGAAGCCGTGGATCTCCATGCGGACGTCGTAACCACGGGCGTTGTGACGGGAGTTGGACACCACGGCGATCGTGCCGTCGTCCAGGGTGAGGATCGCGCCGGTGGTGTCGGCGTCACCGGCCTCCTTGATGAAGTCGGCCCCGCGGTTGCCGCCCACGGCGTACACCTCGGTCACCTCGCGGCCGGTCACCCAGCGGATGATGTCGAAGTCGTGCACCGAGCAGTCGCGGAAGATGCCACCGGAGGCGGCGATGTAGGCGGCGGGCGGCGGCGCCGGGTCGAGCGTGGTCGAGCGGACCGTGTGCAGCGTGCCGAGCTCGCCGCTCCGCACGGCGGCGCGGGCGTTGACGAAACCGGTGTCAAAACGGCGGTTGTAGCCGATCTGGATCGGCACGTCACTGCCGCGTACGGCCTTCAGTACGCCGACGCCCTCGCTCATCGTCTTGGCGACGGGCTTCTCGCAGAAGACCGGGATGCCGGCCTCGACCCCGGCCAGGATCAGCGCGGGGTGGGCGTCCGTGGCGGCCGCGACGACGATGCCGTCCACGCCGGCGGCCAGCAGGGCCTCCGGCGAGTCCACGACCTCGGCTCCGAACCGCTCGGCGGCGGCCTTGGCGGCGTCCGCGAACGGGTCGGTGACGACGAGGGACTCGACGGCGTCGAGCCCGGAGAGGGTCTCGGCATGAAAGGCACCGATACGGCCGAGCCCGAGAATTCCGATACGCATGGGTATTGCTCCTAGTTGTAAACAGGGGGTGGTGCTACGCCCTCAGGGGCGCGGGGAACTGCGCGGCCAGCCACCACGGTGCCGCACACGACCGACGACAACGTGCGGCAATCCTCAGTCGAGTCCGCCCAGCACGTTCTGATCCCAGTCGATGACCGATCCGGTGACCACGCCTGACCGCTCCGACAGCAGGAACACAACAAAGTCGGCGATCTCATCCGGTTGGCCCAACTTGCCCATCGGCAACTTCCCAGCAGCCTCCTCACGCCAGTCGTCCCCCGCCCCGTGAAAAAACTTCTGCGTGGCGTCCTCCCCTTCCGTCGCCGTCCAGCCGATGTTCAGCCCGTTGATCCGGACCCGGTCCCACCGGTGCGCGTGCGCGGCATTACGGGTGAGGCCGATGAGGCCGGCCTTCGCGGCGACGTACGGCGCCAGGAACGGCTGCCCGCCGTGCGCCGACGAGGTGATGATGTTGACGACCGTGCCGGGCGCCTGACGCGCGACCATGTCCGCGACCGCGGCCTGCATCGCGAAGAACGGACCCTTGAGGTTGATCGCGATGTGCTGGTCGAACAGCTCGGGCGTGGTGTCCAGCAGCGTCCCCCGGGACGTCAGCCCGGCGGAGTTCACGAGGCAGTCGACGCGGCCGTACGCCTCCACGACCCGGGCCACTGAGGTCTTCGCCTGCTCGGCGTCCGCCAGGTCGGCCCGCACGTACAGGGCCTTGCCGCCCGCGGCGGTCAGCTCCGCCACCAGGGCCTCGCCGGGTTCGGGGCGCCGCCCGGTGACGGCCACGACCGCCCCCTCGCGGACCGCGGCCCGCGCGATGGCGGCGCCGACACCCTGAGTGCCGCCGTTGACCAGGACGATCTTGTCGTCGAGAAGTCCCACGAGGTTCCTCAGCTCTCTCGCCGTGCGGTACCGGCCCGCAGCTCCGCACGGAGCGCCTCGGGCGTCCACTCCTCGTACAGGGCCCGCCGTACGAGATCCGCCTGCGAGGGCGGGGCGAGGCCGTCGACCGGCGGGTCGCTGTCGAGGTTGGTCGGGAACGGGTAGCCCTCGGCGCTCGCCGCGATGACGTTGCCCAGCCACGCGTCGCTCGCGCCCTCGGCCTTCCGCTTCAGCAGCACGGGGTACACCGCGTTGGCCACGGCCTCCCGGTCCACCGTCTCCATCGCCCGCCCGAACGCGGACGACACCTGCAGCAGGTTGGCCATGCGCCGGATGTCCGCCGAGCGGTTGGTGCCGGCGGCGTGGAAGAGGGCCGGGTTGAAGAAGACCGCGTCGCCCTTGGCGAGCGGCAGCTGCACCTGGTGCGCCTCGAAGTACGCCCGGAACTCCGGGAGCCGCCAGGCGAGATAGCCCGGCTCGTACTTCTGCGAGTGCGGCAGGTACATCGTCGGACCGGACTCCACCGGCATGTCGCAGTGCGCGACCGCGCCCTGGAGGGTCAGCACGGGGGAGAGGCGGTGCACGTGCCCGGGGTAGGCGGCGGCGACCTCGTTGGAGAGGAAGCCCAGATGGTAGTCGCGGTGCGCGGTCTGGGCGGCACCGCCCGGGTTGACCACGTTGAGCTGCGAGGTGACCTGGTAGCCGGGGCCCAGCCAGGCCGTCGCGACGAGGGCGAGGACGTCGTTGGCGTAGTAGTCGGCGAACACCTCCGCGTCGTACAGGGCCGCCTTCTCCAGCGCGTTCCACACCCGGTCGTTGGCGCCCGGCTTCGCGAAGTGGTCACCGGCCGTCGCGCCCGAGGCGCGCTGCTCGGCGATCAGGGCGTCGAACACGGCGGTGGTGCGGTCCACGACCTCCGGGTCGGGGAAGGCGCCGCGGAAGACGACGATGCCGGGCCCGTCGGCGAGCGCGCGCACCAGCTCGGCCTGGACCACCCGGTCGCCTTCGAGCAGGGCGGTGTCGTAGACCGGCACGTTCCGCTCCACGGCAAAGGCGTGCGGATAGTCGGCGGGATCGGTCGCCTGCTCGACCAGCGCGCGGAACGCGTCGAGGTCGCAGTCCTGTTCGGACAGCCAGGCGCGGCGGTGTACGGAAGTGAAGGACATCGTCGTCCCTTCGGGGTCACGGAGCGACGCAGCCCTGTCATTCTTGTCAGTACAAACCCCTCGAACAACCAGCAGCGAGCCATCAAAAACCCCTCAAGGAGCCGGAGCATGGGCCACCCCTTCCCGATCCGGGAGATCGCACGTCAGGCGGGCCTGAGCGAGGCGACCGTCGACCGGGTCCTGAACGGCAGGGGAGGGGTGCGGGAGAGCACGGCCCGGGAGGTGCGCCAGGCCATCGCCGACCTGGACCGGCAGCGCACCCAGGTCCGGCTCGTCGGCCGGACGTTCATGGTCGACATCGTGATGCAGGCGCCCGAGCGCTTCACCACCGCGATCCGCGCCGCCCTGGAGGCCGAGCTGCCGTCCCTGCACCCGGCGGTGCTGCGCTCCCGCTTCCACTTCCGCGAGACCGGCCCGGCCGGGGAGCTGGTGCGGACCCTGGACCGGATCGCCCGGCGCGGCTCGCAGGGCGTGATCCTCAAGGCCCCGGACGTCCCCGAGGTCACCGCCGCCGTCGGCCGCCTCGAAGCCGCCGGCATCCCGGTCGTGACCCTGGTGACCGACCTGCCCGCCAGCGCCCGCCGCGCCTACGTCGGCATCGACGACCGGGCGGCGGGCGCGACAGCCGCGTATCTGACGGGCCAGTGGCTGGGGGAGCGCCCCGGCAACATCCTGACCAGCCTCAGCAGCGGTTTCTTCCGCAACGAGGAGGAGCGCGAGATGGGTTTCCGCAGCGCCATGCGGGCCCGCCACCCCGAGCGCACCCTGGTCGAGATCGCCGAGGGGCAGGGTCTGGACGCCACCCAGTACGACCTCGTGCGGGCGGCGCTGGAACGCGATCCGGACATCCGCGCCGTGTACTCGATCGGCGGCGGCAACATCGCCACACTGCGGGCCTTCGACGACCTCGGCCGCGAGTGCGCCGTGTTCGTCGCGCACGACCTCGACCACGACAACACCCGGCTGCTGCGTGCGCACCGCCTGTCCGCCGTGCTCCACCACGACCTGCGGCAGGACGTACGCGAGGCCTGCCACATCGTCATGCGGGCGCACGGCGCGCTCCCGCCGGCCGGGCCGTCGCTGCCGTCGGCGATCCAGGTGGTGACGCCGTACAACATGCCCCCGCAGGCGACGGCCGTGTGAGCCGGGGCGATGTCGCGGGGTGGGACCCCGGCGTGTATCGGGAGCGCGGTGCGCCGAGGCCCCTACCGTCGTCCTCATGTGGACCTCGCGCCCGGACGGCGGGCCGGACCGGTTGCTGACGCTCGCCGACGGCGTGTTCGCCATCGCCATCACGCTGCTGGTCCTGGACCTCTACGTCCCGCGAGACCTGGACGCGGACAGGTATCGGGAAGCCCTGCACCAGCTGCTCCCGGACCTCGGGGCCTACGCGCTCAGTGTCGCCGTGCTCGGCAGTTTCTGGCGCGACCACCGCAGGATCTTCCGTGACGTACGGGAGGTGGACGGACATGTGATCATCCTGTCCCTCACCGGCCTGGGTGTCGCGGCCCTGGTGCCTTTCCCGACCAGGCTGCTCGCGGAGTACGGCGACGTGCCCGCGTCGGTCGCCGTCTACGCGGCGGCGGTCGCCGCGCTCGGCGCCTGTCATCTGGCGCTGGCCGCCGTCCTCGCGAAGCGCCCCTGGCTCCGCGACGGCACCCCCTCCGACACCGGCAGCACCCCCTACCTCCTCGAGAGCGCCACGCTGGTGGTGGTGTTCGCCGTGACCGTCCCGCTGGCCCTGGTGATCGGGGCGGCGGCCATGTGGCTGTGGCTGGTCCTCGTCCCGGTGAGGTACGTCCTGGGCCGCCGCCTCCAGAAGGCCGGCTGAACCTCACGCCCCCGCGGCCACCTCCGCCCAGGTGCCGCTCGACGCCGACCGCGCCATCGCGTCCAGGGCGGCCGCACTGTGCACGGCGTCCGCGAGGGTCGCCCCGTGCGCAGTGCCCTCGGCGACCGACCGGAGGAAGCGGTACGCCTCGATGACCTTCAGGTCGTCGTACCCCATGGCGTTCGCCGCACCGGGCTGGAACGCGGCGAACTCGCCGTGGCCCGGGCCGACGTACACCCTCGTCACGGCCTGGTCCTGGTACGTCGTCCCGCGGCTGATCCCCAGCTCGTTCATGCGGCGGAAGTCCCAGAAGACCGCGCCCTTGGTGCCGTGCACCTCGAAGCCGTAGTTGTTCTGCTCGCCGACCGAGACCCGGCAGGCCTCCAGCACACCGCGCGCCCCGGAGGCGAAGCGCAGCAGGCAACTGACGTAGTCCTCGTTCTCCACCGGGCCGAGTTCGCCGCCCGAGGCGCGGCTGTGACCCGCCGTCGCCCCGGTGGGACGGGCCCGCTCCGGCAGGAAGATCGCCGTGTCGGCCGTCAGGGACGTGATGTCGCCCAGCAGATGACGCGCCAGGTCCGCGCCGTGCGAGGCGAGGTCGCCCAGTACGCCGCTGCCGCCCCGCTCCCGCTCGTACCGCCAGGTCAGCGCGCCCTCGGGATGGGCCGCGTAGTCGCTGAACAGCCGGATGCGGACATGCGTGACCGTGCCGATCTCCCCCGAGGCGATCAGCTCGCGGGCCGCCTCGACGGCGGGCGCGTTGCGGTAGTTGAAGCCGACGGTGCCCTGCACACCCGCCTCGGCCACCGCGTCCGCCACCGCACGGGCGTCCTCGGCGGTCAGACCCACCGGCTTCTCGATCCAGATGTGCTTGCCCGCCTCGGCCATGGCGACGCCGATCTCGCGGTGCAGGAAGTTCGGCGCGGTGATGCTGACCGCCTTCACCCGCGGGTCGGCGACCACCTCGCGCCAGTCACGCGTCGTCGACGCGAACCCGAACTGCGCGGCGGCCTCCTCGGCCCGCCCCGGCACCTCCTCGGCGACCGTGACCAGCTCCGGGACGAGGGGCAGATGCGGATAGTGGTGCCGCACGCGCGCGTACGCCTGGGTGTGCACCCGCCCCATCCAGCCGAAACCGACGACGGCGACGCCGAGCGTGTCCACCATGAGAGCCCCTCTTGGACCGTTCCACAACCTGTCCAGCCCACCCTGGGCGCGGTTTCCCGTGCCTGTCAACCCTTTGACAAGGCCACGACCCGTATGGAACGGTCCATCTCATGAGACCGCCGACCATCCGCGACGTCGCCGAACGGGCCGGCGTCTCCAAGTCGCTGGTCTCCCTGGTGCTGCGCGGCTCCGACCAGGTGCGCCCCGAGAAGCGGGAGGCCGTGCTCCGGGCCGCCCAGGAGCTGGGCTACCGGCCCAACGCCGCCGCCCGCAGTCTCAGCGAGCAGCGCACCCGCACGGTCGGCGTCCTGCTGAACGACCTGCGCAACCCCTGGTTCGTCGACCTCCTCGACGGCCTGAACTCGCTGCTGCACGCCAACGGCCTGCACATGCTGCTCGCCGACGCCCGCCTCAACCGCCGCACCGGCCAGGACCCGGCCGACCCGCTCCTGGACCTGCGCGTCGACGGCCTGGTCGTGGTCGGCACCCTGCCCGACCCGGCGGCCCTCGGCGCGGTCGCCGAGCGGATGCCGGTCGTCCTGGCGGGCGCCCGCGAGCCCGTGCCGCCCGGGGTGGACCAGGTCGCCGGCGACGACGAGCAGGGCGCCCGGCTGGTCACCGAGCACCTCATCGGCCTCGGTCACCGCCGCATCGCGCACCTCGCGGGCTACGGAGCCGTCGGCGAACTGCGCCGCCGCAGCTTCGAGGCGACGATGCGGGCGCACGGCCTGGCGGACCGGGCCGTCGTCGAGAGCGGCGACATGACCGAGGAGGGCGGCTACCGCGCCACCGTCCGCCTCCTCAGCCGTCCCGACCGGCCCACCGCCGTCTTCGCCGTCAACGACATCACCTGCGTCGGCGCCCTCTCGGCGGCGGAGGAACTGGGCCTGCGCGTCCCGCACGACGTGTCCGTCGTCGGCTACGACAACACGAGCATCTCCCGGCTGCGCCACCTGTGGCTCACCACCGTCGACAACGCCGGCCACGAGGTCGGCCGCCGCGCCGCCCGCTTCCTCCTCGACCGCTTCGAGCGGCCCGGGGGAGAGGGGCGGATCCATCTGGCGGCCCCCACGCTGGAGATCCGGGGGACGACGGGCCGGCCGTCCTAGAGGCCCGCACCGGATCGGACCGGGGGTGTCCGTCTCGACCTCTATGCCCTGGTCGGGGGGACCCGTCGACTTAGCGTATTGTTTGCGGCATATGCCCACGGGGTGAGGTGTGTGGGCATCCTAGGGCGAAGGGGGAGCAACGGGTGGACGAGGCGCGGGACCGGCGTGTCCGGCGAGCCGAAACGACCGGAGGAGCCGTCACAGGGCTCCTCGCCCTCGCGTCCTGCGCCGGACACGCGACCAAGGCGGACCTGCCCTGGTGGGCCGTCCTCGCCGTCGCCGTGTCGACGGCGGGCCTCGCCGGCTGGACCGGGGCACATCTCGGCCGCCGGCGCGGGGGACGCGACGAGGCCGGCCTGGAGGACGGTGACACGCCCCTCGGTGCGTACGCGCTCCTCCCGCCGCACCCCACCGGTCCCACCCCGCCCGACGCCCACGCGGGCCAGGGGTGCGGATGCGGTAGGGTTGACCTGCGCGATCACGCGGTTCACCCGCGCGAGCCGCATCGGGACGTGGCGCAGCTTGGTAGCGCACTTGACTGGGGGTCAAGGGGTCGCAGGTTCAAATCCTGTCGTCCCGACGTGTGAAGCAGCAGACCAGAGGCCGTACCGGGAGCTTTCCGGTACGGCCTCTCGGTCGTTCCTGCGCACCCACTCCACCCGGTGCTCGGCGGCCAGGGCCAGACCCCGGCGGCCGGCCTCGGCGGGTACGGGGAGCCGGCACAGCGCGTCGAGCGTGCGCAGCATCGTCTCCGCGAAGTCCTGCCCCAGCGCCGTGAGGCGGCCCGAGGACAGCAGGACCTCCGTGGCCTCCCGGGCGCCCGCGCGCCAGCGGGCGAACTGGGCGTGTGCCCGGGCCAGTTCCTCGGGGTCCTGCTCCACGTCCCGGTGCCGGTTCCAGAACTGTGCCACACCGAGGTGTGCGTACGCCCCGTGGAACAGGCCGAGCAGGGGCCGGGGATCCGGACGCCAGGGCGCGTAGTACCGCTCCTCGCCGCCGGGCTCGAACAGGTCGAAGAGGTGCAGGACGGCGGCGAACTTGCTGTGCTGCAACTCGTGGGCGAGGGACAGGGCGAGAGCGCGGCCGGTGCGCGGCCGGGACAGCGCCATGGAGCCGAACGCCTCCGCGCTGCTTCCGCTGAAGCCGCCCGTGCGGCCGAGGGGCACCAAGGTGCGCGGGCCGGCGGCGAGTTCGGCGAATGTCCCCGGGTGGTGGTCCCGCAGCAACCGGCAGGCCTCCCGGGCCGTCACCTCCCACCAGTGCAGATCGTCCGCCGTCAGTCCCAGCGGCCGCTCGGGCACGCCGGGGAAGCGCAGCGGGTCCACGTCGTCCAGGAGCAGGGGCGCGCCGGTGTCCAGCACGGCGAGCCGGTGCGCCGCCCGCCACCGTCCCGACGAGGTGTACGGAGCCTTCGGCACGGCCACAGGGCCGGGAACGGAGCCCCGCCCCGCGACGTCGACCCGGGCCGCACCGGCGGCATCGATCGCCACCTCGGCCAGGTCGCCCGGCCCGGCACCGGAGAAGCGGGCGCCGCCGAGCGAGGGCAGGAAGACCTGGTCCGTCGTCAGGGGCCACCGCACCCGCGCGGACACGCCCGCGCGGACCGCGGCCGACGCGGCGAGGGAGCTGAACCAGCGGACCGGCGGCTCACCCACCGCCCCGGCCCCGCCCTCGACGACGCGGTCCAGCCGGGCCAGCAGTCCGACCAGCGCCGTGCCCGCCGACGGATGGGTGAGGACCGCCGACACCGCCCGGGGATCGGCCCGATGGGCGGCCGCGAGGAGCTCCCAGGCCTGCCCGGCCGCCTCGGCCACGCCGCCGCCGATCTCCCGGGCGGCCTCCGTGACCGCGTGCGCGCAGGCCAGACGGCGGCTGTACTCGGCGCGGGCGAGCAGGTCCAGGGCCTCGGCCCCGCCGCCGCCCGTGGCGAGCGCGGTGAAGAGCCTGCCGGGCATCCGGATCGGCACGGGCCTCATGCCGCTTCCGCCGGGGCACCGCGCAGCCGTTCCAGGTCCCCGGCCAGCCGCTCCCTGACCCGCACGATCAGCGCGGCCAGGTCGGCGCAGTAGACACTGGGGTTGGCGAACCCGGTGGCCGGCCGGTAGCGGTTGGCGTAGTGGCCGCCCCCGCACACCCGCAGCAGCCGGCAGTCCCGGCACTGCGCGGACACACCGTCGGCACCCCACTGGCGGGCCGCGACGCCAGGATGGCGCAGCAGCGCATCGAAGGAGTCCCGCTCGACATGAAGGCCGGTCCGCGCGGCGCCGGAATAGGCGGTGCGCAGCGTGTCGTCCTGGGCGAGAGCGCCGTCCGTCTCCACCACGGCGTACCGCACGGGCGCCAATCCCAGCGCCTCCGTCTCCGGGGCGCCGCCGAGCAGCAGCGTCATCAGGTCGTCGAGCAGCCGCACCCGCGTCTCCCGCCGCGGAGCCCCGTACCACCGCTCGAACACCCGCCACAGCCAGTCCGCGTACGGCGTGCCGGACAGACCCGGCCGCAGTCCGGGCGGGGGAGTGTGCCAGTTGCCCTGCGGCAGCAGGAAATCCACCGCGGGCGGACGGTACGTCAGCAGGTGCTCGTAGCAGCGCACGGGATCGTTGCGGAGGTCGATGGTGCACAACAGGCCCGCGAACAGCTCGCGATGGGGCCCGTCGGCCAGCCGGTGCAGGGCGGCGGCGACCCGGGCGTGGCTGCCGCGTCCGTCGGCACCCCGGCGGTGCCGGTCGTGTGCGGCGCGGTCGCCGTCCAGGCTGACCGAGACCCGGATGTCGTGCGCGCCGCACAGGTCGAGCCAGCGTTCGGTCAGCCGTACGCCGTTGGTCTGGAGCGCGAGGTGCAGCCGTACGCCCGGACCGGCCGCGGCGCGCAGGACCGAGGCGGCCCGGCCGACGGCGGCCTCCCCGGCGAGCAGCGGCTCGCCCCCGTGCAGCACCACCCCGGCCTCGCGCACCCCGTGCGCCGCCAGGTGCTCGGCGATGCGCTCGGCCGTGCGGTCGAGCGTCTGAGGCTCCATGGTGCGCGGCTGCTCGCGCCAACTGCTGTCGTGCGAGCGGTACATGTAGCAGTACTGGCAGGCGAGGTCGCAGCGGCTGTGCACCTTCAGCACGAAGGAGTGGAACGGAGTGGGCGCCCATCCGGTCGCTTCCCGCGCCGCGACATCGGCCGCGACCGGCCACGGTGGCTCCGCATGGCGCAGTCGATTCATACGTACCCCCCGGTTCGCATGCCGACCGGCCCGGTGCCCGTCCGGCCGGCCCACGCCATTGGCCTCAGTATTCGGCGCCGGTGACAGACCGTCAACATCGAGATTCCGTCGTCCGGGCCGCCGCCGCCCGAAAGTAGCCGTTTTCCCGGGCCGCCCCGTGGGGACGTCACCACTGGACACGACGTCCCCGGACACGGACGCGCAGGCGTGCGAGGCCGCCGCGAACGGCGGTCCGTCGGGCACCGCGGAGGATGGGCCATGGCAGAGCTCGAGGAAGCGGGTGCCGAGCAGGGCGAGGCGACCCTGGAGTCCGTCGTGCTGGACCTCACCGACGTGCCGCTGGACGACGTCGCCGCCCTGCCGTCCTCGGTGCTCGGGGAGACCCTGCGCCGGCTGCGGACGGGGCGCACCCCGGGCGACCCCTTCGTCACCGGGTTCAGCGAGAGCCAGTGACCGGCTCCGGGTGCGGACACCACCCCCTAGCGCGAAACCGCCTGATCAGGGGCAACCCGCCTTATACTGACCGTCCCTGACTGCCGTGCCCCACCGTCCAGCACCTGCCGTCGAAGCGGAGTGGCCATGCCCGACACCCACGCAGCCGACCGCCCGGGACGGTTCGCCCTCTTCTGCTCCACCGCGGAGAACCTCGGCGTCAGCACGACCGTGCGCAACGTCGCCGACCTGCTGGCCGCGGGCAACCGCAGCGTCCTGATCGTGGACGGCCGCGCCACGGGCACGCCGGAGGAGACATCGACGCCCGTGCCCGAGCCGGAGCCCGGACGGATCGCCCTGGTGGCGCGTCCGGACGCCGCGTCCCTCCTCGCCCTCGCCTCGGACGCCGCCGCCCTGCGCTACGACCACGTCCTCGTCGAAGCCCCGCTGCCCGACGCCCCCGGCGCACCGCCCGAGGGCAGGCTCGGTGCACTGGCCGACTCACTGGTGCTCTGCTTCGCCATGACGGCCTGGTCCATCGACGGTGCCGCCGCCCTGGCCGAGCAGATGAGCGCCGGCCGCTCCGGCCGGCCCGTACGCCTCATGGCCCTCGGTCTGAAGAGCAACGTCGAGTCGCACGACCGGCTGCGCGGCGCCCGCGAACGGGTGCGCCGCAAGTTCGGCCCCCTGACGCGGACCTCCGGCACGGCCGAGCTCGCCTTCCTGGAGATCCCGTACAACCCGCTCTACCTGGACACCCGGCAACTCGCCGTGGAGAGCGAGCCGGAAGGCTCCGTGACCGGGCTGCGCCCCTACTACGAGCGGCTCGCCGACTGGCTGCGCAACCGGCGGCCGGTGCCGCTCAGCCGGGTCACCATCGTCCACTCCCAGCGGCACGCGCCCTGGGCCGCCTGGCTGGAGGACCAGTTCCGGCGCGGCGGCATCCGCAGCGAACTGCGCGCCCAGGACGCCTACTCCGGCGACCGTCCGGCTCCCGGCACGGCCCTGCTGTTCCTCTCCCCGGCGGACATGGACCACGCCGCGCTGGCACAGCTCGCCGCGCTGTCCCACCCCGACGTCCGGATCGTGCTGGCCGACGAGCCGTTCCCGGACCCGGGGGCCGCGCACCACGAGCGCATCGACCTGCGCGGGACCGACGAGGACGAGGCCGTGCGGCGGCTGTGGTCCGGACTCGGCCTCGGCACCCCGCCCCCGGTGGACGGCCACCCCGGCCCCCGGTTCCCGCGCCTGCCCGCCGTGACCAACGTGGCCCCCCGCTACAGCGGTTTCGTCGGCAGGGACGACGTCCTCGGCACCCTCCTGGAGGAACTGCACACGGCCGGCCGGGACCGCACCCCGCTGGTCGTGCACGCCGCGAGCGGCTGGGGCAAGAGCGAGACCGTCCGGGAGCTGTGCCACCGTTTCGGCTCCGCCTACGACGTCGTCTGGTGGGTGCGCTCCTGGGAGATCCCGCGTGCCCGCCGCGGCCTGCACCGGCTCGCCGGCCGGCTGGACCTCGTCACGACGGGCGACGGCGCCTCCCCTGAGCTGTTCGAGCACCTCTCCCGCACCGACACCCAGAGCTGGCTGCTCGTCTACGACGGAGCCGAAAGCCCCGACGGGCTGCGGGAGTTGCTGCCCACCCCGCACGCCCGCGGGCACGTACTGATCACCAGCCGCACCGCCCCGGCCACGCCCGGCATGGCGGCCTTCGCCCTGCCGCCCATGTCGCCCGCCGAATGCCGCGCCGTCCTGGCGGAGCAGCTCCCGGAGATCGACGAGGACCAGGCCCAGCGCGTCGGACAGGTCGTGGGCTTCGTCCCGCTCGCCGTACGCATCGCCGCCCTCTGCCTCGCCGAGCGCGCCGCGGCGCACCGGCGCGACGACAGCATGGGCGAGGGGGCCGCCGCCCGGGCGGCCGTCGCCCACCTCCTCGCCGAGTACCGCACCGCCCAGCAGGCCCTGCTCGAACGCGACAGCGCGGCCCCGCCCGTGACGGTCATGGTGCGGGTGGCCCGGCAGACGGTGCTGCACACCCCGGGCGCCGCCGCCTGGCGTGCCGAGAGCCGCACCAGCGACGCCCTCGGCTGGCTGCTGAACGCTGCGTCCCTGCTCACCGGGCGCGGCATGGGGCTGGAACTGCTGCGGTCGAGACGCATCCTCGCGGAACTGGCCCGCGACGGTACGACGGCCCGCAACCCCGGCGCGCCCCGGACCCCGGCCGACACCCGGCTGCCCGACGAGCACATGGTGAGCGTCGCCCTGTGGGCCCTGTCCCGGGTCGGGCTCCTGGACGTCGACTTCGACCGGCCCGAACAGCCCCTCGGACAGCACCACGCCGTACGGGACGCCGTGCGCGCCGGTATGGAACCGGCGGAGCGCGCCCACATCGAGCACGTGCTGCGCGGCACCCTCGCCGAGTTCACCCCGGACGAGAACCGCGACCTGCCCGCCGACTGGGCCCGCGAGGTGTACTCCCTGCGGCTGTGGGAGGACCACCGGCCCCGCGTGAGACGGTCCCTGCTGCGCCACCTCAACGCCCTGAGCCAGCGCGGCGAGACCGCCGACCGGGCCCGCATGCTCGACATCTCCGAGCGCGCGCAGCGGGCCTGGTGCCCGGAGGCCGACGACCCGTCACCGGAGTACCTGCGCCTGCTCAACCTCACGGCCCGCGCCCACCGCCTCGACGGCTCCTACGAGCAGGCCCGCCAACTGGCCGAACAGGCCCTGCGCGGCCACCGCAGACTGCTGGGCCCGCTGCACCCCAGAACGCTGCTGTCCGCCGACTCCTACGGCGCCGTCCTGCGCTCCCTCGGCAGGTTCTCCGACGCGCTGTTCCAGGCCCGCCCCGTGCTGGAGGGCCTGACGCTGCTGCTCGGCCCGCAGCACCCCGCGACCGTGCAGGCCGAGCGCAACCTGGCGTTCACGGAGGCGCTGAGCGGCCGGGGCCCCGACGCACTGGCCCGGCTCCTCGCCCGGTTCCGCTACCGCCAGGCCGTCGGCGGCGAGGACGACCCGGCCGTCTGGCAGCTCGCCGACCTGCTCGCCTGGGTCTACCGGACCCTGGGCCGCGACGCGGAGTCCCAGGACCTGCTGCGGCAGTGGCTGCACCGGCACGGCGACGTCGCGGCCGGCACCCGGCTTGGCATCGAACGGGGTCTCGCCATCAGCGAACGGCGCATCACCTACAACTCCGCCCGCTCGCACGAGACCGTCTACGGCTACGAGAAGGCCCTGGAGCGCGACCGGCGGGTGCTCGCCGAGTCCACCAGCCGGTTCGGCGCCGAGCACCTCGACACCGTGCGCTGCCGCTTCAGCCTGGCGGCCGACCTGCAGGCGCTCGGCAAGCACGACGAGGCCGAACACGAGGCCCGCCAGTGCAGCCGCGCCCTGGAGCGCACGCTCGGCGCCTGGCACCCCTACGCCGGACTGGCCGGCGTCCGGCACGGGGTGTACCTGCGGGCCACGGGCGCCGTCGAGGAGGCCGAGGCCACCGGCAGGGCCGCGCTCAACCTCCTTCAGGACCGGCTGGGCGACAGCCACGCCTGGGTGTCGGCCGCGGAGAACTCCCTCGCGGCGACCCTCGCCGCGGCCGGGCGGACCGAGGAGGCCGTCGCACTCGCCGAGCGCGCCCTGCGCCGTTTGCGGGACCTGGACATGGGGCATCGGCCCGACGGGCGGCGGGTGGGCGCCCACCACACCTGGCTGACCTCCCGGACCACCGGATCCACCCCACCGGCCGGGGACTTCGACATCGATCTGGAACTGCCCGGCATCTGAGCCCGGCATCCGGGCAGAAGACCCGGCGCCGTCGCCCGGCGACGGTTCCACGACGGAAAGGTGAGCGTACGTGGCAGCAGCCCCGCATCCGGAGACCGAGCTCTTCACCGAGTCCCACTGGTCCCCGGAGGTCCACGGCCGAATAACAGAGCTGTGCCAAGGGGCCTTCGCCGGCGCCCCCGCCCTCAGGTCGGTGTCCCACTACAGCAACGGCATCATCGACTTCGTCGTCCGCAGGGGCGACTGCCCGCCGCTGAGCAGCCTGGTCACCGAGCGCGGCCAGGACATCGCGAACGAGTCCCTGCCCGGCAGCCGGCTCCTGCTGTGCACCCAGGACCTGAACGCCCTGAT
The DNA here is from genome assembly GCF_030816955.1 of Streptomyces africanus. Taxonomy (NCBI): domain Bacteria; kingdom Bacillati; phylum Actinomycetota; class Actinomycetes; order Kitasatosporales; family Streptomycetaceae; genus Streptomyces; species Streptomyces africanus. The sequence continues at coordinate 7,801,072 of NZ_JAUSYP010000001.1, forward strand.
GCGGCCACTGGGCACGGGCGAGCTGATGCGCGTCGTGCTGGCCAATGCGCGCGGCGGTCTGTGGGGCGGCCGGGTCAAGGCGGGGGAGTACCTGTCCGCCCTCACCGACACCCCCGGCGGGATGCCCGCCGCGGACGCGGCCATGAACGGTCTCGTCACCGCCATCCGCACCCGGGTGCACACCCTTCCCGACGAACTGCCCGGTGGTCTGACGGACCCTCCGGAGCCGCTGCCGGAGCACAAGGAGCGGCTGCGCATCGACTTCGGGACGGCGGCGGCCGGACACGACGGACTGTCCGAGATGCGGCTGCGGGCCCTGTGGGGCGGCCACGTCAACACCCTCGACCTGCAGTACGCCGCCTTCTACCGGGACTGGAAACTCGTCTGCGCGGGCGACGTCTTCGAGAACCCCGAGCTCGGCCCCCGCTTCCTCGACGTCAGCGTGCGCTCACGCCGTACCGCCTACCGCGACCTCGCCCAGAACCTGCGCGGCCATCTCGCCCGGCTCACCGACGCCCTGCGGCTGGTGGTGCAGCCGCCCGCCGACCGCCTGGTCCTGGACGTCCAGGAGGGCGCCGTGTTCGTGACCTGGCTGTCGCCGCGGGACTACGTCCTCGGGGTGACGCTGGACCAGCGGCAGGTCGGCCACGCGGAGAACCGGCTGCACGACCTGGCGGACGCCCTGCGCGAGGTCACGGCGCCCGAACGGCACTGACCAGCGCGCCCCACACCTCGTCGGCGAGCGCCTCCACGGCGCGCGCCGCCGTGGGGCGGTGCGCCGGGCCGGGACTGCCGAGGGACTGCACGGGCAGCACCTCCACCGCCGTCTCGTACTCACGGCAGACCCGGCGCAGCCGTGCCCACTGCTCCTCGGTCGGCGCGCCGGGCGCGGCCGAGCGGAACCAGGTGTCGGCGCCCGTGCGGAACCGCTCCGTCAGCTGCCGGACGAGGGTGGCGCATCCCAGCGCCGTCAGATCGGCCCGCTCCGCCCGCGGTGGCGGGCCCTCGCCGTCGTCGGCCGGGCGGCCGGCCAGCCGCTCCACGGCCGCGTCGAGCAGCGCGAACACCTCCTCGAACCGCCCTTCGACGCGCTCCGGCAGCGCCGAACGCGCCGGGCCGGGCGCCACCGCGACCAGATCGCGCCGGGCGAGATCGCTCACCGTCCTGCGCAGCCGGCCCAGTTGGGCGCTCTGCTCGCCGAGCGCACCGCGCAACTCGCTCGTCAGCTCCGCCAGATCGGCCTCCTGGCGCAGCTCCGTGAGGCGGGCCCGCAGCCGGTCCAGAGCCTCGTTCACGGCCCTCGGGAAGTCGCCCGGGCGGTACAGCAGGGGCTGCGAGCCGAGCGAGCGCGCCAGCCGGTCCCGCATGGTCCGCGACACATGGCCGTTGACCACGAGCAGCACTTCGGCCTGGGCCGGGTGCAGCGCGCCGCGCAGCGCCCGGACGCGCGCGGTGATGCGTTCCTGGTCGTCCGCGACGAGCACCGAACCGGTGACCACGATCGCGATGTAGGCGTTCGGGACGGGCTCCAGCCAGTACGCCACCACCAGCGACCCGTCGTCGGACGACGCCCGCGCCGGGACCGGGTCGCGCGAGGCGATGCGCCACTGCCCGAGGGCCAGCGCGTCATGGATCGTGGAGAGCACCTGGTCCTCGGACACGTTGCCGTGCAGCCCGCGTACGGCCCTCAGCACGGTCGCGGCGGTCACCTCCCGGACCGCGCCTGCGTCGTCCTCGCTCAACTGCCAGGCGTGATGGCAGGTCTTGAGGATCTCGCGAGGTACCCCGCCGGTGAGTTCCTGAAGGATCGCCACCGACTCGGCGCCGAACGGCGCGGGCCAGCGCTCGACCGCGTCCGCGCCCTCGGCAGAGGCGGGACGGGGACCCGAACCGATGTACTCGGCGACGAGCTCGGCGGTGAGTTCCGCGGAGAAACGGGCCGGCCACAACTGCACCACGCGCTCGTGCAGGCTCGGACGGAACGCGCTGAGCCCGCGCGGCGAGGTGCAGAACACCAGCAGGCCGCCCCGGCTCACATAGACGTTGACCAGGCGCTCGAAGGCGTCGACGAACGTACGCCGGGACTCCTCCGGCCAGTCCAGCACCTTCTCCAGCGAGTCGATCAGCAGGACGTACGGTTTGCCGACCCTGCCGTGCAGGAAGCCCTGGACGGCCAGTGCGTCGAAGACCGGGTCGATGCCCGTGACGGCGTCCTTGATGCCGCGTTCCTTCAGCTGCTGCGCCGGCTCGTCCCCGGTCAGCCACGCCCACACCATCGAGGTGAACCGCGGGTCCTGGAGCAGGGCGAGCGCGGTGGCGAACCTGCGGTGCTCCGTCACCTCGCCGAGGGTGACCCGCAGACCGGCGTGCAGCACCTCGGGGTCGTAGCGCAGGGCGGAGACCACCTTGTCGGGGTCGAGCACGCGGTCGCGCAGCCCGGTGGCGATGTCGTCGAGGGCGATGTCGTCGAGCGGGACGTCGTCCGCCCGGCCGGGCCGCGGGCCGGAGCTCTGCTCGTCGACCCGGGCCGCCGTCACATAGGCGTAGTAGTCCCGGACGAGTTCCTCGAACGCGGCCCGGCCCTCCGGGGTGTCCGCGGGGCCGCGCAGCCGGTCGCGGTACATCCGGCCGAAGTCCTGCGCCGGTTCGTCGACGATCCACATGGCCGGGCCGTCCGGACGGGCCAGCCCGTTGCACACCTCCCGGGCCGCGTGGCTCTTGCCGAGCCCGAACTCGCCCACCACGGCGATGGCCCGGCCGCGCCGGCCGCCCCGGGGCTGGTCGCGGAGGTAGTCGCGCACCAGGTCCTGGAGTTCGCCCAGGATCCGGGTGGGGACATGGGCGTTGCCCGAGTCCGCGGCCTCGACCGGGGCGTCACCGAGATCGGCCGAGGGGCCGAGCCGCACCACCGGCACCAGGGGGAAAGGGTTGCTGTACCAGGTGTCTGCGCTGTTTGCGGCCACGATGGCACTCCTTGCGGGTCCTGTCAGGCGCGGTCGGGGTGGCGTGGCGGGCGTCAGCCGCCGGGGCGGGGCCGGATCGGATCACGGAGCAGGGCGTCGCGGCCCGTCCGCCGCGGCTCCCAGTGGGGTCTGAGCGCGTCGGCGTCGATCGGCCAGGGGTGCGGCGCGCTGCGGAGCGCGTCCGCCGCCGAGTGGAAGACCTTCCGCAGTTCGCGTACGTCGCGGGGCTTCCACTCGTCGTGTGCTGCCATCAGAGAGCTCCTGTCCGGCTTGACCAGGACGTGCGGTCCGCCGTGGCCCGGCCGGGCGCTGTGGCTGAACCGCCAGATGTCCTCGCTGTTCAGCTCGCTCAGCGCGAGATGGGTGACCGCCGTCGATCCGCTGAGGGCGTCGGCCACTTCCTTCGCCGTCTCCGCAGCGCCCTGGCTCACTTCGACGAACAGTACGATCCTCGGGTGCGCATGGCTCAGACAGGTGCGCAGAAACGCCGCCCTGAGGTGTGCGTCGTTCCACCGTATGTGCGGGATCACGGCGAAGAGCAGCGCGTTGCGATGGACCAGCAGATCGCTCATCTCGCCGTAGGCCTGGAAGGGATCCTTTTCGTCGATGATCGCCTTGACGCGGGACTCGGGGAAGTCGTGGGTCCGGAGCCGCTTCGCGAGCTCGCGGCGTATGCGGTCGTTGATCAGCCTGGTCGGCGCGAACGACTCGCCGTCCGGATCGACACTGATCCGGTGGCCGTCGTTCTCCAGCCCCGCCGTCGGCACGAACACCGGGAGCGGGTTCCCCACCGCGGCCCCGTCCACCGCCAGACGCCGCTTCACCTCGTACAGGCACCGGTGGATGAGCGTCGTCTTCCCCATGCCGGCCGGGCCGCTGACGATCACGACACGGCCGTACCCCTTGTTCGAGTCGAGGACTTCGCCCAGCTCGGACAAGCTCCCGCTGAAGTGGTCCAGTGCCTCCTGCGAGTGGTCGACGTCCACCCACTGGTGCACGTGGTCCGGCTCTTTCCACGGCACCAGGGGGTGGTCGGCGCTGAGCGTGGAGGCGCCGTTCTGACCGACGTGACCGCTGCTCATGCCGTTCGGTCCGTACGGTTTGCGCACTCCGTAGGGGTTCGCCCAGTCGGAGCTGGTCATGCGTGGGGTCCTCCGGAGCTTGTGGGACGGCCGTTGCCGCGTGATCTCCGCAGCCACCACAGGGGCGCGGGGCGCAGCAGTTCCCCCACCTCCCGTGCCTGCCGGTCCAAGGTGGTGCGCACGGCGCTCGCCTCGCTCTTTCTCTCGTGCGGTCCCAGGAGTTGCCCGTCCCGGCTGGGTGGCAGTGCCTCCGCCAGGGGCAGGGAGTCGGCCAGCCGGCGGGCCGCCTCGCCGCGCGGAGCCGGGCCGGGCACCTGGGCCAGCAGGCCGGAGAGCGCCTCCCTGGCCCGTAGCGCCTCCGCGTGGTCCGCATCGGGATCCTGCTCGTACGCCGCGAGATACAGCCATGCGATCCTCCGGAATTCCCGTACCGCCGCCGCCAGTTGCCGGCTGCGCGTGCGCCGCTCCGCCGAGATCCGTTCCGTCATCTGCCCGACGAGGGTGAGCGCGGCTCCCGCCGCGAGCAGGTACACCGCGTCGAGGAACCCGCCCTGCCCCGAACCACCCTGGTCCGCCGACGCCCCCGGCGGGTCGCCCGCGGCGGCCAGCAGCGCGTCGCACACCCGCTCGAAGTCGCCCCGGTGCCGCTTCGCCCACTCGTCCAGCGACAGCACACCGCCCTCGCGCCCGGGAACCTCGACGGCCTCCACCCCGCCGCCCGTCCCCGTGGGCCGTCGCACCACACCGAGCCGCAGCGCCGCGTCCCGGAGTTCGCCCCGGTGCTCGTCGGCCAGGCAGTACACCAGCCGGACATCACTCCTGCCGGTGTCCGCGACGGCCGGCCCGGCGGTCGCCGACAGCAGTAACAGGCCGAGGAGCGGGACGCCGAGCACAGCCCGCCCACCGCCCCCGCTCCCTCTCCGTTCGCCCATCCGACCTCCCCCGTGCCCCTGGCCGCGGCCGCGCCCGGCCGCCGCACACCATCCGGTTATGCGGAGGACCGCAGTCCGTCGGCCGTGGCCGGAGGGGCCGGCGGCCCGCCGCCCTCGCCCGCCGGACGCCCGGGGAGACGCCGCAGGCCGCCCCCGGGTTGCCGGTTCCTCCGGGACCGGTGCCGCGACCAGCAGCCGAACCCGATCTGTGCCCCGTAGTGCAGGAGGTTGACCGTCACCACGGCGGGGGCGACGATGCCGACCGTCTTCGGGAAGTCGCGTTCGAGGGTGAGGGCGAGCAGCACGGCCGTGAGGCCGTTCTGCTGGCCGATCCCCAGCAGGAACCGGTCCCTTCCCGACAGACCGCGGACGAAGAGGGGCATCAGCAGCGCGGCCACCACCGCCTGCGCCACGAACGCCGTGGCACCGAGCAGCACACCCGGGACCGGCGACACCCCCTGGGCGACGAACAGCCCCAGCAGTGCGGTGGCGAGCAGGAAGGCACTGGAGACCGCCCGCGCGAGCGGCCGGGTGAACGCCTTCGCGCGCAGGAACAGCCCGGCGACGGCCACGGCGAGCATCAGCATGTTCGCGGCGGCGAGCACGAGCATGGCCACGACCAGCAGGGCGGCGAGCGGCGTCGCGGGCCGCCGGGTCCCGTCGGCGTCGAGCTCCTGCCGGGCGGGCCACAGCCTGCCGCCCGCCCACCACAACAGCAGGGCACCGGCCAGCAGCAGCGCGTTGAGCGCGAGTCCGAGGGCGTAGCCGCGGGTGCCGCCGCCCACCATCGAGGGCGTGCCCGTGTGCCCCGCGGCCGTGTACGCGTATCCGGCGACGTACAGCGTCAGCAGGACCGTCATCGGGTCGTCGAAGGAGGCCCACGCGGTGAGCAGGGACCGGGCGCGCCGCGACATGTGCCCGTCCCTGCTGAGGGCGGCCACCGACAGCGGGTCGATCTGCGCGACGACGATGCCGAGGATCAGGTACTCCGGGCGGTCGAAGGCCAGGACCATGACACCCGAGATGAGCCCCGCCTTGAGGACGACCCCCAGGGTCACGGCCGCCACCACACCGCGCAGATCACGGCGCAGGTCGGCGAGGTCGATGCCGTACGTGCTGCCGTACAGGCCGACGGCCAGCAGCAGCCCGGTGGCGAAGACGTATCCGGTGGTGCCGACCATGCGCGACGGATCCGTCGCCAGGCCGATCACCGTCCCGAGGACCAGAGCGCCGAGCGCGCCGAGCAGAACGGCCGGAACCGCCTCCGGCAGTCTCGGCCGCCGGGCACGGTTGCGTCGGGACGTCTCCACTGGCTCCCCCCATCCCCCGGTGTTACGCCGCGAGCGTAGTCGGGCCGCCGGCACCTCGTGCGCTTTCTGGTACGGACGTGCAACCGCGAGAGCAATCAAGCGTAGGCATCATCATCCGGACGGCGTAACGCCATTGCCGGCCGTTCCCTTGCACGATGCCCGGCCTCGGCGGCCGTTGAACGCCCTTCACCCCTGGGGTGGATCCACGGCACACGGCCGGTGCGCCCCGCGTCCGCCCCCGCCGCCCTCGGCGAGGCCCTCGACCGCGTCACGTCCGACGGCCGTGCGCCCCCCCGCCCCGGCCGGACCTCGGCGTGAACGAGCGGACGGCGGCGCACGCGCCGGCGGGCGGAACACGAAGGTTCGGACCGCGACGGTTCTGCACGCATGGCGTGGTCGAGGACGTCACCCACCCCCCGATGAGGTGACGTCCTCGACCGCTCCCCCGGCGCCGGACTGTGGCTCAGGTGTCCACGCGGCGGATCCGTGCCGTCACCAGCACATCACCGCCGTCTCGCCGGAACCCCAGGCGGAGTACAGGCGTACGCGGACGAGGTAGCGGCGGCCCTTGACGAGCCGCGCACTGATCGCGGCGTTGTGCGGAGTTCCCCCGTCGTCCTGCCCGGCGAGGTAGCGGGGTTCCCCGTCCCGCACCTCGAAGACCACGACGACGGCGTCGCCGTCGCCGAAGGTGCCCAGCGTGTACGTGCGGGTCTGTGGCGGGTCGACGACGAAGTCGGCCTGCTCACCCGGCCCGAGACCGAGCGGTGCCGAACGGAACGGCACCAGCGCGGGCGGACGCGGCTGATCCGCCGCCGGATACCAGCGGAGCACGAACTCCTTGTCGGCGGCGGACAGGGTGCCCGGCGGGTGGAGACCCGCCCGGTACTGCTCCGGCTCCAGCACCAGCCCCGACGAGAACGGAAACTCCATGATCGACTGCGGGTCCCAGACGGAGCCGTTGACTTCGTCCGGGTCGAGCTTGCGCAGGATGTTGTGGTGCGTCCGCTCCCGGCTCCAGTGGTTGGGCGGGCCCGCCAGCTCGGCGTACACGGCCTCGTCGTCCCAGTGGATGCCGGCGAACGGGCTCTGGTGCTCGTGCAGCATGCCGAGCGCGTGCCCGATCTCGTGCAGGGCCGTCCCGCGCTCCCCGGGCACGGTCAGGTCCCAGCCGAAGTTCATGGTGCGCTCGTGCCGGCCGGCCAGCAGCGCGTCCCGCCCCACCGCCGACCAGGAGCCGGCGCCGAACTGGAACCCGATGCGCAGTTCTGCCTCCGAGCGGTCGTCGACCTCGGCGAAGACGATCCCGATGCCGAGGTCCTGCCACTCCGTGAAGCACCCGCGCACCACGTCCCGCTGCTCCTCGCCACCGGCCCACGGCACGCGTCGCGTCATCCCCGTCCCCGGCACGGGGATGACGGACGCGTCGGTGTCACGGTCGAAGAAGCAGTAGTGCAGAACCGTGCCGTTGACCCACATCCGGCGCCCGCTCGCGAGCGCGCTCAGCCGCTCGGTCGCCAGCCCCGGTGCGAAGGCGGGCGCCGGCGCCTGTGCCAGCGAGCAGTAGCGTGCGGTCATGGCCACAGCCTGCCCCGCCGCCGGTCCCGGGCGCCTGAGTCGGGGGCTACTCAAGTCGCCCTGTATCAGAAGTGAGTAGCCGCGCTCATGTCTGTGTGACGACTTACGAGAGGGACGCGACGACGCTGGAGCTGCCCTGGCCGTTCGCCGGGCGGGAGGACGAACTGGAGCTGGTCCGCCGGTCCCTGGCCGGCGCACGCCGCGGCATCGTGGTGACGGGCCCGGCGGGCTGCGGCAAGACCCGACTCGTCACCGAGGCGATCCGCGGCACCGACTGCGCCCGGGCGGCGGGCACGCCCGAGAGCCGAACCATCCCCTTCGCCGCGTTCGCCCACCTGCTGCCCGAGTCGGTCACCCTGCACCGCGCCGTCCAGCTCCTGTCCGGTCTGCGCACGCTGCTCGTGGACGACGCCCACTTCCTCGACGACGCCTCCGCCGCCCTGGTCCACCAGCTCGCCGTGCACGGCCGCACCCGTCTGCTGGTCGTCGCCACGGACGGCACGGCCGTGCCGGGCGCGATCTCCCGGCTGTGGACGGGGGAACTCCTGCCGCGGCTCACTCTGGAGCCGCTGCCCGAGGAGGAGACCGCGCAGCTGCTCACCGCCGGCGCCGGCCCTCTCGAACCGCTCACCGTCAACCGGCTGCGGCGCCTGAGCCGGGGCGACCTGCGGCTGCTGCGCGACCTGCTCGGGGCGGTGCGGGGGCGGCTCACCCTCGTCCCGGACACCGGCGAACGGGCGTGGCGGGGCCCCGTGCCGGTTACCATGGCCGTCCGTGAGTGCACCGTCCCCGTCCTGGGCCGCGCCTGCCCGCTCGAACGGGAGACCCTCGACCGCCTCGCCTTCGCCGAACCGCTGTCGCCGACGCTCGACGATCTGGACCTCGGGGCCCTGGAAGTCCTGGAGTCCGACGGCCTGGTCGAGGTCGACGACCTGGGTCGTGTCCGTCTGGCCCACCCCCTCCACGGCCCGGTGCTCAGAGCCGCGGCGGGCCGGCTGCGGGCACGCCGGCTGGCCCGGACACCGGACGCGTACGCCGCCGCCCTCGACGCCGAGTCGGCCGCACTGGCCCACCGGATCGACCAGGACGACGTACGGGCGATGCCCACGCCGGTGGGGGAGTGGCTGGTCGCCGAGGGCGGCCCGCTGCCCGGCCGGTACGCCGCAGTACGCGCCCGGTTCGCGCGGCTGCGGGGGGAACTGAGGGAGGCGGCGGCCTGGGCGAGGGAGGGCCTGCGGGGCGACCCCGAGGACGTGGCGTGCCGGGCGGAACTCGCCCGCGCCTGCGCACCGGTGGACAGCGGCCGGGACCTGGACCCGGACACCCTCGCCGAGCCTTACGACGCCGTACGCCTCGGCTGCCCCGAGAAGGTCATCGACCGGCTGACCGGCGTGTTCGCCCGGCACGCCGACGCGCTCACCCGGGCCGACGGACCGGCCCTGGACGAGGTGGCCGAAGAGCTGGAGCGGCGCGGTTTCACGCTGTTCGCGGCAGAGGCGTACGCCCAGGCCGTGCGCGCCCACCGCGCTCCGAGCGCCGCCCGGCACTCCCGCACCCGGGCCGTCGCCCTGGCCCGGCGCTGCCAGGGCGCCCGCACACCCGCCCTGTCAGGGCTGGTTCTCGGCGAACTCACCGCCAGACAACGGCAGATCGTCACACTCGCGGCGGCGGGCCTGAGCAACCGGCAGATCGCCGAACGCCTCACCCTGTCCATCCGGACCGTCGGCAACCACCTGTACAGCGCCTACGCCCGGCTCGGCGCGAACGACCGCGGCGCCCTGCCCTGGCTGACGGAAGTCCCGGAAGCCCAGCCGGCCTAGGCCCTGCTCCCAAGACCGGCGGCCTGACCCGAACAGGGGACGGGTCAGGCCGCCCCGAACGCCGAGAACGCCCAGCCCGTGGCCTGGTGCAGCGCGTCGCCCGGCAGGGCGGCCCGGGCGTCGCGCAGCGCCTCCGCCAGGGACAGCCCGGCCCCGAGACCCTTGTGCAGCGCGAGCATCAGCGGCACCACCGCGGCGTCGTTGACGGGCGCGCTGCACGCCACCACCCCGGCCGTGCCCAGCGGCAGCAGCGCGGTGACCAGGCCGAGCAGCTCGTCGGCGCCGACGGAGGCGAGGAGCGCGGTGTCGCAGCAGGACAGGATGATCCGGTAGGGGCTGCGGTCCAGACGCTCGAAGTCGTGTACGACGATCGGGCCGTCGGCCATCCGCAGCGAGGAGAACAGCGGGCTGTCCGCGCGGAACGTGCCGTGCGCGGCGATGTGCGCCAGCGCGGCCCCGTCCAGCTCCTCCAGCACTCGCGGCACCCGCGCCTCGTCGTCCTCCAGGACCGTCGCGCAGGCGTACCGGCCGGCCAGTTCGGGCACCTCGGCGCCGCCCGTGGCCAGGCCCGGGCCGCGTACCAGCACATGGCGGCCGTCCGGCGGCGGTGTCGTCTCCCGCGCCCGCAGCCAACTGCCCGCCGAGGGCGACACGCTGAGCACCCGTTCCCGCAGCGACGGCAGCAGCGCCCACGGCACCCGGTGCAGCCGCCCCGGCGGCACGATCACCACCGGGCCGCCGCCCAGATGCGCCGCGGCCGGCCCGAGCAGCAGCTCCTCCAGCCGCCGCCCCGCGGCCTCCACCACCGGAAGCCGCGCCTCGGCCCCGGGGTGCGCCAGCCGCCGGAGTCCCGCCTGCACGTGCTCGGCCTCGGTCTCCGCGTCGGCCAGCAGCCCGGCCTCGAACCTGCGCACCCGCCCCTGCCCGCACAGCAGCACCTGCACCCGCCCGTCCAGCACGGCGAGTTCCACGAGCCGTACCTCGTCGCCCAGCCGCTCCAGCAGCCGGCCGACGTCGAAACGGTCGCCGCCACCGGGCGCCTCACCGCGCATGTGCAGCGTCCGGGACCGGATCTGCCGCTCCAGGCGCCGCTGTTCACGCTCCAGTGCCAAAACCGGCCGGCCCTCCATCCGGGCGGCCTCCGCGCGGGAGGCGATCTCCCGGAAGGCGGTCATGCCGCTGAGCAGCTCCCGGTCGGCGGGCGGCCGGGTCGGCGGGGTCGACAGCACGGTCGCCCGCCAGCGCTCGCTCCACACCAGCAGCCGCCGCGGCCCGCCGGAGACCAGACTGGCCCGCCCGGCCAACGCGGCCAGTTCCGCCCCCTGTTCGGTGGCATGGGCCCGCAGTTCCGAGGCGCCCAGCGTCATCCGGTGGTCGTCGAGCACGTCCAAACCGCGCCGGCACGCCTCCAGCACGCCCCGGGGCGATCCGGCGGCCCGGGCCCGCAGCGCCTGCGCCGCCCAGCCCGTCATCCGCGCCAGCGGCGGGCCGCCCCGCCGGCTGCGGGCGGCGACGGCCAGATGCCGCTCCGCGTCCGCCGTCCAGCCAAGACCCAGCGCGATCCGGCCCGCCAGCAGCGACGCCTCCGGCGCGGCCGGCGCACCGAAGGCGGCCAGCTTCTCGGCCACCGCGGCCGCGTCGGCGACCAGCCGCCCCGAGCCGCGCCCGGCCGCGTGCCGCGCCTCGATCAGCACCAGCCGGGCGTGCGTCTCCCACCAGGTGCGCCGCTGCCCGGCGAACAGCCGTACGGCCAGGGCGGCACGGGCGATCGCGGTGTGCGGGTCACCGGCCAGCCGTGCGGCCCGCGCGGCGGCCAGCAGCAGCTCGGCCTTGCGGGTGGACTGCCCGCCGATCCCGTCCAGTTTCCCGATCGCCGCGTCCGCCTCGGCCAGTGCCTCGGGCGCCAGCCCGGCCGCCATCAGCACCTCGCAGCGCCGGATGTTCAGCATGAACGTCGGCGTGCCCAGCCGGGCGTACCGCTCCTCCGCCTCATCGAGCAGCCGCAGGGCCGCCGGCACGTCACCGGACCGGAACGCGGCGAGCCCCCGGCTCTCCACCGCGTCGGCCTTGTCGTGCTCCTGGCCCGTGGTGTCCCACAGCGCCTCGGCCGCGGTGAAGTCCGCCTCGGCCCGCTCCACCGCCCCCAGCGCCAGATGCACGGTCGCCCGCAGGGTCAGCGCCCGCGCCGTCCAGATCACGTCCTCCGCCTGCCGCAGCACCGGTATCGCCCGGCGTACGTCCTCCAGCGCCTCGCGATGGTGACCGAGCACCCACCACACGTACGCCCGCCGGTACAGCACCCGCGCCCGCGTGTGCCCGCCGCCCCGCGCGACGCCCCGCTCGAACGCCGCCAGGCCCTCCCGGGTACGGCCCGCGTGCACCAGCGCCACCCCCAGGGTGGCCAGCACGTCCGCCTCCCGGTCGGCCGAGTCCGCCCGCGCCGCGAACGCCCGGGCCCGCCGCAGATGGTTCAGCGCGAGCCGCAGATCACCGAAGTCCCGCTGCCAGATGCCGATCACCTGGTGGGCGACGGACGCGTGCAGCGGGGAGGGATCGGCGCCGAGCAGCGCCCGGGCCCTCGCGAGAGCCTCGCCCGGGTCGGCGAACACCATCGGCAGCAGTTCCTGCACCGCGTCGCTTCCCGCTGTCACTCCTCGGATGGTAGTGGCCCCGGAACCACGCCACAGGGGTGGCGCTGTATCAAAAGACGGCCCGGCGGCTCTTGTCGAGGAGAACCGACGACCGTTCGCCGCACCGACCGACGCCGTCGCCCAGTGGGAGGACCCGCATGGCACCTCAGCGATTCCACGAGCAGTTCGACCAGATCCAGGGCTCGATGCCCGACGTCCCCCTGGCGATGGGACCGGACGACTCGGCCGAGTTCATGTACGAGAAGGGCGTCGTCCTCGTCCGCGACGGGGAGGAGGCCCAGGTCGTCGAGGACACCGTACGGGCGCACTTCACGGCGGCACCCGACCTCGACCAGGACCAGGTCCGCCGGGCCGGCCCGCAGCGCAACCGCAGCGGCGTCACCCGGATCCGGGTCGGCGACCCCGGCGAGGGCGGCCGGGGAGCGGACCGGGCCGTCGCACAGGCGCTGCGGGCCGTACACGAGCGCGAGGCCCGCGCCGGGCACCGGATGGTCGCCCGCAACCACGTGGTGCACATCGCGGTCAACGCCTGCCCCGGCGACGAACCCGTCCCCGTCCCGGTGACCGAGCCGCCCAACCCGGCCGCCGCGGACACGGCGTACGACCCGGACAGCGCCGTCGGCGTCCTCGTCGTCGACACCGGCCTCACGCACGACTACCGCTCCTGCGCGCTCCTCGCCCACACCGACGGCGACGCGCAGGTCCAGGAGTGCGACGAGCAGGGGATCCTCCGGCAGTACGTCGGGCACGGCACGTTCATCGCCGGGCTCGTCGCCGCCGTCGCGCCCAACACCGACATCGCCGTGCGCGGCAGCCTCAACGACGCAGGCGCGATCCTGGAGTCGGAGTTCGGCGAGAAGCTCTTCGAGGCCGTCGACGCCGGCGGCTGGCCCGACGTCCTCAGCCTCTCCGCCGGCACCGCCAACGGCCGCACCGACGGCCTGCTCGGCGTGGAGAACTTCATGCGGGAACTGCGCGAGCAGCGGACCCTGCTGGTCGCCGCCGCCGGGAACAACGGCAGCGCCACCCCCTTCTGGCCCGCCGCCTACGCCGACCTGCCCGGCTGGGAGGACTCCGTGCTGTCGGTCGGCGCGCTGCGCAGCGACGGCGAGTCCGCCGCCTGCTTCACCAACCACGGCCCCTGGGTGAAGGTCTACGCCCCCGGCGAGCGCCTCACCAGCGCCCTCACCGGCTTCGAGACGCCCGTTCCGTACGTCTACCAGCACTCCACGTACGACGCCTGCCGCTACGGCTTCACCTACGGCTGTACCTGCCGGCACCCCCGCCACACCGGCGTGCTCAGCGACGAGAACGCCGCCGCCAAGCCCGACCAGGTGATGTTCGAGGGGTACGCGCAGTGGAGCGGCACCTCCTTCGCCACCCCGGTGACCGCCGGCCTGGTCGCCGCCCACATGACGGCGCACAAGGAGACCGACCCGCGCGCGGCCCGGCGGCAACTGCTCGACGGCGGCGCCGGGGTCGCGGACGTGCGCGGGGCGCAGGTGCCCGCGCTGCGCCCTCCCACCTGGCGCCCCGTCCCGGTCGTGCGCCCCACCCCCGGGCCGTGAAGGCCAAAACCGCCCCCTCCGCGGCGTACGATGACGTGCCGTACTCGAGGGGTGGGGCTGCCGTGGACCGTACTGATGCCGGCGCGCTCGTCCAGGCCGCCGCCGACGGCGACGCGGCGGCCTGGAAAGCGCTCGTGGAAGGGCTGAGCCCCCTGGTGTGGTCCGTGGTGCGGGCCCACCGGCTGTCCGACGCGGACGCCCACGAGGTCTACCAGACCGCCTGGTTCCGCTTCGCCCAGCACCTCGGCCGGATCCGGGAACCCGGCAAGGCGGGCGCCTGGCTGGCGAGCACCGCGCGCCACGAGTGCCTGAAGGTCATCCGGAGCTCGCAGCGGCTGACCCTGACGGACGATCCGCAGCTCCTGGACCGGGTCAGCGAGGACGGCACGCCGGAACAGTCGCTGCTCGACTCCGAGGAGGCGGCCGCCCAGAGCGAACGCGTACGGCGGTTGTGGCAGGAGTTCGAGGAACTGGGCGAGCGGTGCCGGCAGTTGCTGCGGGTGCTGATGGCCACGCCGCCGCCCAGCTACCAGGACGTGTCCGCCGCGCTCGGGATCGCGGTGGGCAGCATCGGGCCGCTGCGCCAGCGCTGTCTGCGGCGCCTGCGGGCCCGGCTCGAAGCGCGGGGGGCGATGTGAGCGACATGAACGACGACGAGCTGTTCGGCGAAGAGGACTGGGGGCACGAGGAGTTGGACGCGGGGCTGCTGGAGGAGGAGCTCCGGCGGGCCGCCGCCGTCCTGGACCCCGTGCCGGCGGAGCTCCAGCAGATCGCCTTCGACGCCTACGCGCTGCACGACCTGGACGCCCGCGTCGCGGAACTCACCTTCGACTCGCTGGTCGACGCCCTCCCGGTCAGGGGAGCCGGCGGCGCGCCCCGGATGCTGACCTTCCAGGCGGGCGAGGTCACCGTCGACGTCGAGGTCACCCCGCACGGCCTGATGGGCCAGGTGCTGCCGCCGCAGCCGGCCAGGATCGAGGTCCTGGGCGGACCACGCCCCGGCTCCCCGCTCACGGCCGACGACCTGGGCCGCTTCACCGCCGACACACCGCCGTCGGGCCCGTTCGCCCTGCGGCTGCGGACCGGCGGGGATGTGGTGGTGACGGAGTGGCTGCGGGCGTAGGGGTGCTCCAGCCGGTGCCGGTCAGCCGGACACGGCGTCGACCAGGCGGGCCAGCGCGGCGGCGAGCCGCTCCAGACCGGGGCCAGCGGGACCGCCCGGCTCGGTCATGTACGTGTCCCGGCGGATCTCCACCATGAGCGCCTCGACCCGCGGGTCGGTCCCGTAGAACTGCAGCGGCACGTAGGCCCCCCTGAAGGGGCTGTCGAGTTCCGTCTCCCCGATGTCCCCGAAGGCCTGCCGCGCGGCGTCCAGCAGCCCGGGAGAGGTGTGGAAGGAGTCGGTGCCGAGACACACCGGCGGCCGGGGCCCCTCGCCGTGCAGCTCGTACGGCAGCCGGGTCCGGGGGTAGGAGTGCACGTCGATGATCAGAGCCCGCCCGGTGGCCGCCAGCCGGTCCGCCACCGCCTGGGTCATCGCCCGCGCGTACGGCAGGAAGTACCGCGCGACGAGCGGCCCGGCCTCGACGTGCCCGGACCGCAGCACGGCGCCGTGCGTGGTCCGGGTGTAGACCGCCCCCATGCCGACGGCCCGCATCTCCTCCCGTTCGTCGGGGAAGCGCTCGGGGTCGACGACCAGTCGCGACAGCCGGTTGACGAACCGCCAGGGGACGACACCGGCCGCCCGGGCCGCCGCCTCGGCGATCTGAGCCGTGTGCGCGTCGGTGATGTGGTCCAGTTCCCGCGCGAGCTCGTCGTCGCCCAGCACGATGTCCGCCCGGACGGACGGCGGTATCTCCCGCGCCGAGTGCGGGACATGCAGGATCACGGGGGAGTGCCCGGCGCCGGGCAGGATGTCGAAGGACGGGGGGTCGTCGGTCACGCGGCGGCTCCACGGGGACGTGGTCGAGGGGCTTCGCTCGAAAGCCCGGCCTCTTCGAACATAACTCCGCCCCGGCCGGGCGGTGCGCCGGCCGGGGCGGAGCGGGTGGGCCGATGGGGCCCGGGGCGTCAGCTCAGGGACGCCAGCGCCTCGTTCCACGTGGCGGACGGGCGCATGACCTCGGCGGCCTTCGCCGGGTCGGGCTGGTAGTAGCCGCCGATGTCGGCCGGCTTGCCCTGGACGGCGGCCAGCTCGTCGACGATCTTCTGCTCGTTGGCGGCGAGCGTCTCGGCGATCGGCGCGAAGGCCTTCGCCAGGTCCGCGTCGTCGGTCTGCTGGGCCAGCTCCTGCGCCCAGTACAGGGACAGGTAGAAGTGGCTGCCGCGGTTGTCGATGCCGCCGACGCGCCGGGTCGGCGACTTGTCCTCGTTGAGGAAGGTCGCCGTGGCGCGGTCGAGGGTGTCGGCGAGGACCTGGGCGCGGGCGTTGCCCGTCACCTTGGCGAACTGCTCGAGGGACGGCACCAGGGCGAAGAACTCGCCCAGGGAGTCCCAGCGCAGGTAGTTCTCCTTGACCAGCTGCTGCACGTGCTTCGGTGCCGAGCCGCCCGCACCCGTCTCGAACAGGCCGCCGCCCGCCATCAGCGGGACGACCGACAGCATCTTGGCGCTGGTGCCCAGCTCCAGGATCGGGAACAGGTCGGTCAGGTAGTCGCGCAGCACGTTGCCGGTCACCGAGATGGTGTTCTCGCCGCGGCGGATGCGCTCCACCGACAGCTTCGTGGCCTCGACCGGGTTCAGGATCCGGATGTCCAGGCCCTCGGTGTCGTGCTCCGGCAGGTACGCCTTGACCTTGGCGATCAGGTTGGCGTCGTGCGCGCGGGTCTCGTCCAGCCAGAACACCGCCGGGTCGCCGGTGGCGCGGGCGCGGGTGACGGCCAGCTTCACCCAGTCCCGGATCGGCGCGTCCTTGGTCTGGCAGGCGCGGAAGATGTCACCGGCCGAGACGGTCTGCTCGATGAGCGCGGTGCCGTTCTGGTCGACCAGGCGGACCGTGCCCGTGGTGGCGATCTCGAAGGTCTTGTCGTGGCTGCCGTACTCCTCGGCCTTCTGGGCCATGAGGCCGACGTTCGGCACCGTGCCCATGGTGGACGGGTCGAAGGCGCCGTTGGCCTTGCAGTCCTCGATCACGGCCTGGTAGACGCCCGCGTAGGAGGAGTCCGGGATGACCGCCAGGGCGTCGTGCTCCTGCCCGTCCGCGCCCCACATGTGGCCGGAGGTGCGGATCATGGCCGGCATGGAGGCGTCGATGATGACGTCGGAGGGCACGTGCAGGTTGGTGATGCCCTTGTCGGAGTCGACCATCGCCAGCTCCGGGCCCTCGGTGAGCTCGGCGTCGAAGGAGGCCTTGATCTCGGCGCCCTCCGGCAGGGCGTCCAGGCCCTTGTAGATGCCGCCCAGACCGTCGTTCGGGGTCAGGCCGGCCGCGGCGAGCTTGTCGCCGTACTTCGCGAACGTCTTCGGGAAGAAGGCGCGCACCACGTGGCCGAAGACGATCGGGTCGGAGACCTTCATCATCGTCGCCTTCAGGTGCACCGAGAACAGCACGCCCTGGGCCTTGGCCTCGGCGACCTGCGCCGTCAGGAACTCGCGCAGCGCGGCGACCCGCATCACGGAGGCGTCGACGACCTCGCCCTTCTGGACGGGTACGGACTCGCGCAGCACGGTGGTGGTGCCGTCGTCGCCGACGAGCTCGATGCGCAGCGCGCCGTCCTCGGCGATCACCACGGACTTCTCGGTGGAGCGGAAGTCGTTCTGGCCCATGGTCGCCACGCTCGTCTTCGAGTCGGCGGACCAGGCGCCCATGCGGTGCGGGTGGGACTTGGCGTAGTTCTTGACCGAGGCGGGGGCACGGCGGTCCGAGTTGCCCTCACGCAGGACCGGGTTCACGGCGGAGCCCTTGACCTTGTCGTAACGGGCGCGGATCTCGCGCTCCTCGTCGGTCTTCGGGTCGTCCGGGTAGTCCGGCAGCGCGTAGCCCTGGCCCTGGAGCTCGGCGATGGCGGCCTTGAGCTGCGGGATCGACGCCGAGATGTTCGGCAGCTTGATGATGTTGGCGGCGGGCGTCTTGGCCAGCTGGCCGAGCTCCGCGAGCGCGTCCGGGATGCGCTGGTCCTCCGTGAGGTACTCCGGGAACAGGGCGATGATGCGCCCGGCCAGCGAGATGTCGCGGGTTTCGACGGCGACACCCGCCTGCGAGGCGTACGCCTGGACCACCGGCAGGAAGGAATACGTCGCCAGGGCCGGGGCCTCGTCAGTGTGCGTATAGATGATGGTCGAGTCAGTCACCGGGTGCTCCGCTCCACGTCTGCAACATTGCTCGACATCAAGATATCTCCTGACGGACCTCGTCTCGACAGGGGTCCGGGACCAGTTTCGGGTGACCGGGACCCGACAGCCGTCCGAGCCGATGCGGGCCAGGGGATCTCGCGGCGCGGGAACGGACCGGCGGCGGCCCGCAACGGCGCGGCGGCGGTCCCTGACCTGCTTCTTCCTCGACGGGCTCGGCCTGGAGGCGCGGTCCGTCCACGTCGGCGGCCACCCGGACTGAACGGCCCGTCCCCGGCCGGGCCGCACAGCCGGTGGGACGGGCCCTGCCACGAGAGTCGGCTCAGTCGAACCGGGCCGAGGTCATGTCGCCCGGCTCGATCGCGCCGGTCCGCTGCTGGGGGATGACGACGCCGCCCTGCTGGAGGGCCACCGTACGGGCCGGGGCGGGGATGCGGATGCCCTCCGCGCGGTACCGCTTGTGCAGCCGCTTGATGAACTCGTGCTTGACCCGGTACTGGTCGCTGAACTCTCCGACGCCCAGAATCACCGTGAAGCCGATACGGGAATCGCCGAAGGTGTGGAACCGGATGATCGGCTCGTGGTCCGGCACGGCGCCCTCGACCTCGGTCATCGTCTCGGCGATGACCTCGTTGGTCACCCGCTCCACGTGTTCCAGGTCACTGTCGTAGGCCACCCCGACCTGGACCAGGATGGTCAGCTGCTCCTCCGGCCGCATGAAGTTGGTCATGTTCGCCTTGGCGAGCTGGCCGTTGGGGATCACGACGAGGTTGTTGGACAGGTTGCGGATGGTCGTCTGCCGCCAGTTGATGTCCTCGACGTAGCCCTCCTCGGCGCTGCTGAGGCGGATGTAGTCGCCGGGCTGGACGGTCTTGGACGCGAGGATGTGGATGCCCGCGAAGAGGTTGGCGAGGGTGTCCTGCAGCGCCAGCGCGACCGCCAGGCCGCCCACGCCCAGGGCGGTGAGCATGGGGGCTATGGAGATCCCCAGCGTCTGGAGCACCACCAGGAAGCCGATCGCCAGGACCAGGATCCGGGTGATGTTGACGAAGATCGTGGCCGAGCCGGCGACCCCGGAGCGGGACTGGGTGACCGTGCGCACCAGGCCGGTCACCACCCGCGCCGCCGACACCGTCGCCACGAAGATGAGCAGCACCGTCAGCACCTGATTGGTGTGCTGCTGCACCGTCCGGGTCAGCGGCAGCACCGCCGCCGCGCCCGCCGCGCCGCCCACCACCGCGGCCCACGGCAGCACGGCCCGCAGCGCGTGCACGATGACGTCGTCCCCGCTCCAGCGGGTGCGGTCCGCGTGCCCGCCCAGCCAGCGCAGCAGCATGCGCAGCGCGAAGGCCGCCAGCAGGCCCGACGCCAGGGCGATGCCGGCGAAGACCAGATCGTCCGCGGTGAGCGCCCGGTTCACCGGTCACCTCCGGGAAGAAGAACTGCGGCGAATGCCGTTGCCGGCCGCCGGATGTGAAGTTTCGTCACGTCGTCACCTGTTCGTCCTGCGGGATGTTCCGCCGTGCCCGGCCACCCTGACCTGCGGTCGGCACGACCGTTCATCCTGCCGCATTCCGTACGGGGTTTCGTACCGGGGAACGGGCCGAGCCCGGGCGGTACCACCAGGGCACTCCGGAGGCCTGCCGGGCGGTCAGATGACCTTCAGCCGTACCAGCGCCGCCAGCGTCAGCGCGCCCGGCAGCAGCGGCAGCCAGACCGTGATGACGCGGAAGGCCAGGACCACGGCCGTGGCCACCGCGGCCGGGCCGCCCGCCGCCACCAGCGCCATGACCAGCGCCGCCTCCACCGAGCCGATCCCGCCCGGGGTGGGGACCAACGCGACGGCGACGGTCGCCGCCAGGTAGGCCACCGCCATGTGCGCGGGCGGCACGTCCAGGCCCATCGCCCGGCCCACCAGCACCAGGACGGCCGCCTGCAACGCGGGGAAGGCGAAGGCCCCGCCCCACAGGGCCAGGGCCCGGCCCGGGCGGGTGTGCACGGAGCGGGCCTCGCCGAGCGCCGTCCGCAGGAAGGACAGCACGGCCGAACGCACCCGCCGGACCAGGGTCAGCACGGCCACCGCGATGACGAGCACCACACCGGCACCGGCCAGCAGCGGACCGAACGCCGTCTCGGGAACCAGCGTGCCGAGCCGCAACGCGTCGGGGAACGCGACGAGCAGGGCGCCCAGCAGGGCCACCCGGCCGACGCTCTCCGCCAGCAGATACAGGGCGAGAGCCGCCGAGGAACGGGCGAGCGGCAGCCCGCACACCGTCATGAACCGCAGGTTGACCGCGCTCGCGCCCAGCCCGGTCGGCAGCAGGTGGTTGGCCGCGCCCGCCGCGAACTGCGTGGCCACGAGCCGCCGTCGGGGCAGCCGCTCGACGACCGCGCCCTGCCGGGTGCAGGCGGCGGCGACCCAGGTCAGACAGGTCGCGCCGATCGCGGCCAGCAGCCACGGCCACTCGGCGTCGCCCAGATGCGCGAAGCCCTCGGCGAGCACCGACCGGTGCCGCACCGCGACCACGGTGACCAGCAGGAGTGGAAGCAGACACAGGATCTGACGCAGGCGGCGGACCGGGACGCGACGGGGGAGTCGTCCCGGGCGGAGTTCGGGGAGTTGTACCGCTGTCACATCCGCAGAGGCTTCCCATGCCCCGCCAACGGCGGGTTGCGGACGTGCGGACGGCGTCTTACGTACGGGGAGCGGCTGGGAGGAGAGCGTCATCGGGGCCTTTGCGGGGGGAACGGGGAGACGGGACCGGGGAGTCGGGGAGCAGGGAGCCGGGGAGCGGGGAAAGGGCGATCGAGGAAAGGGGGTTCGGGCCGATTGTGCGGGATGTCGGGGCGATGTGCGAGCGCCTTGACCTCAAGATTGCTTGAGGTTCTAGGTTCTCTGTCATGAGTATGGAGACCACAGCGTGGACACAACTGCACAGCGTCATGAACGCCCAGGAGGAGCGCCGCCCCCTCGCCCTCGCCACCCTGCGCCGCATCGGAACGTTCGCCCGCCCGCACCGGCGCCGTATCGCCCTGTTCGTCCTGCTCGGGGTGGGGACCGCCCTGCTCGCCGTGGCGACCCCCGTTCTGGCCGGGAGTGTCGTCGACGCGATCGTCTCTGACGGCACCGAGGGCACCGTCGTACGCCTGTCCCTGCTCATCGCGCTGATCGCGGTGGCGGAAGCGGCGCTCGGCATCCTCGGCCGGAGACTGTCGGCGACGCTCGGCGAGCACCTCATCCTCGATCTGCGGACCGCCGTCTTCGACCATGTGCAGCGCATGCCCGTGGCGTTCTTCACACGCACTCGTACGGGCGCCCTGGTCTCCCGACTCAACAACGACGTCATCGGCGCCCAGCGCGCGTTCAGCAACACCCTGTCCGGAGTGGTCAGCAACCTCGTCACGCTGCTGCTCACCCTCGCCGTGATGCTCACGCTGTCCTGGCAGATCACCCTGCTCGCGCTGGTGCTGCTGCCGGTGTTCGTCGTCCCGGCCCGGCGCATGGGCAGCCGTATGGCCCGTATGCAGCGGGAGGCGGCGACGCTGAACGCGGCGATGGGCACCCGCATGACCGAGCGCTTCTCCGCACCCGGCGCCACCCTCGTCAAGCTCTTCGGGCGCCCCGAGGAGGAGTCGGCGGAGTTCGCCGAACGCGCCCGTCGGGTCGCGGACATCGGCGTCCGGACGGCGACCGCCCAGGCCGCGTTCATCACCGCACTCACCCTGGTCTCCGCGCTCGCCCTCGCCCTGGTCTACGGCCTCGGCGGCGCCCTCGCCCTGCGCGGCACGCTGGAGCCCGGCGCGGTCGTGTCGCTTGCGCTGCTCCTCACCCGGCTGTACGCGCCGCTGACCGCGCTCGCCGGGGCGCGGGTCGAGGTGATGAGCGCCCTCGTCAGCTTCGAGCGGGTCTTCGAGGTGCTCGACCTGAAGCCGCTCATCGAGGAGAAGCCGGACGCGCGCAGGGTGCCCGACGGGCCCGTGGCCGTCGAGTTCGACCAGGTACGCTTCGGCTACCCGTCCGCCGACAAGGTCTCCCTGGCCTCCCTGGAGGAGGTCGCCACGCTCGACAAGCGGGGCGGTGACGAGGTCCTGCACGGCATCTCCTTCCGCGCCGAACCGGGGCAGACCGTGGCGCTCGTCGGCTCCTCCGGCGCGGGCAAGTCGACCGTCGCGCAACTGCTGCCGCGCCTGTACGACGTCGACGAGGGCGCCGTACGCGTCGGCGGCGTCGACGTCCGCGACCTGAGCGCGCGGTCCCTGCGGGAGACCCTCGGCATGGTCACCCAGGACGGGCACCTCTTCCACGACACCGTCCGCGCCAACCTGCTGCTGGCCCGCCCCTCGGCCACGGAGAGCGACCTGTGGGACGCCCTGCGCCGGGCCCGTCTCGACGACCTCGTACGGTCGTTGCCCGACGGTCTCGACACGGTGGTCGGCGAACGCGGCTACCGGCTCTCCGGAGGGGAACGCCAGCGCATGACCATCGCCCGGCTCCTGCTGGCCCGGCAGCGCGTCGTCATCCTCGACGAGGCCACCGCCCACCTCGACAACACCTCCGAGGCCGCCGTCCAGGAGGCACTCGCCGAAGCCCTGGAAGGCAGGACGGCGGTCGTGATCGCCCACCGGCTCTCCACGGTCCGCACGGCCGACCAGATCCTGGTCGTCGAGGCCGGCCGGATCGTGGAACGCGGCACGCACGAGGAGCTCCTGGCAGCGGGGGAGCGCTACGCGGAGCTGTACCGGACCCAGTTCGGCGGGACGGAGAGCACGGTCGTGGACGAGGCCGCCGCGTAACACGCCCGACCTGGGTGAACGGTTCCGGGCGCGCGTCCGTACCCCTGACGAGTACTCCTGCCCGCCCGCGAGGGCGGGACGGTCCGCATCCGGAGAGACGACGTGTCCCAGCAGCAACCGCACGCACGATCCCACCACCGGCCCCTGTCCCGCGCCCCTCGGCTGCGCGCCGCCGCGCCGGCCGCCGCGCTGGTCATGCTTCCCCTGGTCACCGCCTGCGGCGGCGGTGACGACGAGCCGGCCTCCGCCGGCAGGACGGCGGCGCCGAGCGGGTCCGCCGCTCCCGCCGCCGGAGTCGTCGCGCCGGCGAAGGTGGAGGTGATCGCCGGCCTGACCGGCTGCAAGGTGAAGATCCGCACCGAGGCGGACGAACTGCGCGAGGGCGTCTGCCACACCGCAAAGGGCGACTACCTCATCACCACCTTCCCCCAGGAGAAGCTCAAGGAGACCTGGCTGGAGGCGGCCCGCGTGTACGGGGGCACCTACCTCGTCGGCATGCGCTGGGTGGTCAGCGCCAAGCCGGAGATGCTGGAGCCCCTCCGCGCCAAACTCGGCGGCACGGTCAGGAAGCTGCGGGGCATCGGCCCCAGCCCGAGCGCCTCCTGACCTCACCGCTGCCCGAGCCGGCCGACCAGACCGGCGACCTGCTCGTCCTGCCGGGCCAGACGGGACTCGAAGGCACGGCCGGTGGCGAACACGTCCGACCAGCCACGTAGGCGACCTTCCGCGGGTCGATGCCGACCGTCTGCGCCAGCCGCATCGGCAGGAGGTGGTCGGGGCCGCCGACGGAGGATCCGCCGCCCACCCTGATGCTCCCGGGATCCGCGCGCCAGGCGTCCACCAGCGCGCCGATCGTCCGGTACGGCGAGTCCTTCCGGACGACGATCGCGCCGGACTCCTCGACGAGGCGGGCGATGGGGGTGGTGTCGGTGACGGTCACCCGCGACCCGGCCGCGTGCGCGGCGCCCACGACGCCGAGGCCCATCTGCAGGGCGAGAGCGCCGTTGCCCCTCTCGTCGGCGAGGCGCTTCAGGCCCACCGTGCCGCCGGCGCCGGGCAGATCGAAAGGCAGAACCAGGGCGGCGCAGGCTCCGAGCACGGCGCGTGCGGGACGTCTCATGACACCTCACTTCCGGTTTTCCCTGGCCGGGGTCATGATTGTGCGACTCGGCACATGAGCTGCCCCACCTGTGTCGGCATTGAAGATTGAGTTCATCGTGGTCGCCACCTTTCGTCGCCATTCGCTCGCGGGCGAGATGCTGGTGCTCCAGCTCGCCATCGTCGTGGTGGTGCTGCTGGCGGTCGCCGCGGTCTCGCTCGCCCAGTCGCAGGCCACCTTCAACCGGGTCGAGGGACGCCGGGTGAGCGCGCTGGCCGAACAGCTGGCCGCCAACCCCCTGGTGCGCAGCCAGCTGGTGCGTCCCGCGCCCGGGGAGACGCTCGCCCCGCTGGTGCTCGCCACGCAGGCGCAGTCCGGAGTGACCTCGGTGACGGTGGCCGACGCCTCCGGCCGGATCGTCAGCTCCACGAACCCCACGGTCGTCGGCGAGCGGCTGCCCGCCGAGCCGGGCGCCGACCAGGCGCGGGGCTGGTCGGGACAGCTGACGCTGGACGGCAACCGCGAACTGGCCGCCCAGGTCCCCGTCCTCGGGGCGACGGAGGGGAACCTCGGCCGGATCCTCGGCACGGTGATGATCGGCGAGGCCGATCCGACCGTCTGGCAGCGGCTCAGCGGCGCCTCCTCGTATCTGCTCGCCTACCTGGGCATCGCCAGCGGGCTCGGCGTGGCCGGCTCCTGGCTGCTCGCGCGGCGGGTGAAGCGGCAGACCCTCGGCCTGGAGCCGGGGGAGATCGCGGGGCTCGCCGAGCACCGGGAGGCGATGCTGTACGGGATCGCCGAGGGCGTCATCGCCCTGGACCCGCAGCACCGGCTCACCCTCGTCAACGACATGGGCCGCCGCCTGCTCGACCTGCCCGAGGACTGCGTCGGCCAGAACCTCGACGGCCTGGGCATCGACGGACGGCTGCGCGACGTACTGGCCGGGACCGCCCCGGGCGAGCGGGACGAGGTGGTCGTCCGCCACGGCCGGGTGCTGGTGATGAACCGGATGACCGTCACCAAGGACGGCCGGCTCCTCGGCTCGGTCACCACCCTGCGCGACCGCACCGAACTGGCCCGCCTGGAGCGGGAGATCGGCTCCTTCCGCAGCTCCTCGGAGCTGCTGCGGGCGCAGGCGCACGAGTTCGCCAACCAGCTGCACACCATCTCCGGACTGATCCAGATCGGCGAGCAGGACGAAGTCGTGCGCTACATCCGCGCGTTGAACCAGCGCCGCCAGTCCCTGGACGTCACCCTCAGCCGCCGTGTCCGGGACACCGCGGTGGCCGCCCTGCTGATGGCGAAGGCGTCCCTCGCGGCCGAACGGAAGGTCAGCCTGCGCATCTCGGACGACACCGCGCTGGAGCGGCTGGCCCCGGAGGACGCCGCCGACGTGGCGACCGTCGTGGGCAACCTCGTGGACAACGCCGTCGACGCCGCCGCGCACGCCGGGGAGCGGTGGGTCGAGGTGGCGCTGCGGCAGGACGCCTCCAGCGTGGAGATCGCGGTCCGGGACTCGGGACCGGGCGTGGCTCCCGAACTGGCCCGCGAGGTGTTCTCCCACGGCTTCACCACCAAGGCCGCACGGGAGGGTGAGCGCGGCATCGGACTGGCCCTGACCAAGCTGGTCTGCGAACGGCACGGAGGAGAGATCTCGGTGGCCAACACCCCCGACGGTGCCGTGTTCACCGCACGCATGACCGTCAGCCACCTCCCCGAAGCGGTGGCGGAAGGAGCGGCCCCATGACCGCAACGCGCGACATGACCGGAACGCGCGCCGAGGCGGGCACGATCGACGTCCTCGTGGTCGACGACGACTTCATGGTGGCCCGGGTCCACCGCGCGTTCGTCGAACGCGTCGAGCCGTTCCGGGTCGTCGGTGTGGCCCACACCGGCGCACAGGCGATCGAGGCCGTGGACGAACTGCGCCCCGACCTCGTCCTGCTCGACCTGTATCTCCCCGACCTGTTCGGCCTCGACGTCATCCCCCGGCTGCGCACCGCCGGCCACGACTGCGACGTCATGGTCATCAGCGCCGCACAGGAGGCCGAGACGGTCCGCGGCGCCGTCCGGCAGGGGGTCGTCGACTACCTGCTGAAACCCTTCGACTTCGAGGACTTGCGCCCCCGCCTGGAGCGCTACGCCGCTCAGCGGGGCCGGCTGCTCACGGCGGTGGTGCGAGGCCAGGCCGACATCGACCGGGTGCTGGCCGGAGCGGGCGTCCCCGCACCGGCCCCCGCGCTGCCGAAGGGCATGAGTGTGGAGACCGCCGAACTCGTCGAGCGGGCCCTGCGCGCGGCGGACGGCACCCTGTCCGCCACCGAGTGCGCCGCGTTGACCGGCGTGTCCCGGGTGAGCGCCCGCCGCTACCTGGAGTACTTCCACGGCACCGGCAGCGCGGAGGTGTCCCTGCGCTACGGCGTCGCCGGCCGGCCCGAACGGCGGTACTCCTGGCGGGCGTGATCCGCCGGTCTACTGCGGGCCGTCGCCGTGCGGAGCCGCCGGTGCCGGCAAGGGGGAAGGCGCGGGGGCCGGGGCGGAGACCGGCGCGACGGAGCCGCCTCGGCCCTCCGGCGTCGAGGCGGCCGGCTGCTCCGCCGTGTCCTCCGCGATCCTCACGGTGTACCGGCTCGGGCTCTGGTCACGCCACTGCCCCGAATCCTGGCCGGCGGCCGTGGCGACGGTCAGGGGGAGCACCACGGCCCCGGTGAGTGCCAGGACCCAGCCGAGGACGGGGCTCAGGAGCGTGCCGGCGGTCCGGTGGTAGGTGTCGTGGTAGGCCAACTGTCGTCCCGGTGGTTCGACTCGACATCATGTACTGCCCCCATGGGACTCACTGTCGCAGCCGCCGCCGGGCGAGAGGAATCTTGAAACTTAAAGCCCCACGCGTTTGCACAGAAGTTTCACAGCGGCCTCAGGGCTGGTTGGTCAGGTAGCCGCCCATGGCGGTGAAGTACTCGCTCGCGGGCAGCTCGCGGCCGTCCTCGGTCCGGACGTGCGTGAGCGCGAGGCCGTGGTTGCGGCCGGTGCGGGCGTCGGCGCCGGCGACGATGACCACGCCCTCGCCCTCGCGGTAGAAGATGCGGCCGGGCGTGCCGCCGTACCGCCCCTGCGAGACGACGGCGGCCAGGACCTCCAGGCGCTTGCCCTTGTGGAAGGTGAACGCGCTGGGGTACGGCTCGGACTGGGCGCGGACCAGCCGCTCCAGGTCCTCGGCCGGCCAGGTCCAGTCGATGCGGCTGTCCTCGATGGACCGCTTGTGGAAGAAGCTGGCCCGGGAGCGGTCCTGCCGGGTGAACTCCGTCTGGCCGGAGGCGATGAGCCCGAGCGCGCCGATCGTGACCGGGGCGATGAGGTCGACGGTCTTGTGGAACAGGTCGGTCGCCGTGTCGGTCGGCCCGACCGCGACCGCCTCCTGCCGCACGATGTCGCCGGCGTCGAGTTCGTCGTTCATCATGTGCGCGGTCACGCCCACTTCGGGCTCTCCGTTGATCAGCGCCCAGATCAGCGGCGAGAAGCCGGCGTACTTCGGCAGCAGTGAGTCGTGCACGTTCAGCGTGCCGTGGCGCGGCAGGTCGAAGATGCGCGGCGGAATCCACGTACGCCAGTTGTTGGCCACGATGATGTCCGGGTCGGCCTCCTTGAGGCGCTCGAACAGCTCGTCGTCGTCAGGGCGGTTGCGGATCACGACCGGTACGCCGTTCTCCTCGGCGAGGTCGGCGACCGAGTCGCTCCAGATCTTCTCGTAGGCGTGTTCGCTCTTGGGGTGCGTCACGACCAGGACCACGTCGTGCTCGGAGTCCAGGAGGGCTTGCAGGGTGCGGTGCCCCCAGGTCTGGTAACCGAACATGACGACCCGCATGGGGTTCCTCCTCGAAGCAGGGATTGGCCGTGGCCAGTAAAGCAAGGCTTACCTAAGTGGTCAACGGGGCCAGTTTGCGGGCGTGTTGACGATCGCCGCCTGCGCGCGAGTCCGTTTTGTCTATGGACAGCCCTATCGGATGAGCTTAGCCTTACCTAAGTTTTGGGCGGTGCCTCTTTCGGCGTGCCCGACTTCGTACGATGGGAGTGACATGGCACAGGCTCGTCCTGGCGACGCCCCTTTGATCCACGACCTCATTGGCATCGGCTTCGGGCCGTCCAATGTGGCCATGGCGATCGCGCTCAGCGAGCACAACGCGCGCGTCGGCGGGGGAGAGGCGGTTTCCGCTCACTTCTTCGAGCAGCAGCCGCGCTTCGGCTGGCACCGCGGCATGCTCATCGACGACGCGACCATGCAGGTGTCCTTCCTCAAGGACCTGGTGACGCTCCGGAACCCGGCCAGCGAGTACAGCTTCCTGTGCTACCTCAAGAGCAAGGGACGGCTGATCGACTTCATCAACCACAAGAACCTCTTCCCGCTGCGGGTGGAGTTCCACGACTACTTCGAGTGGGCCGCGGGCCAGGTGGACGACATGGTCTCCTACGGCCACGAGGTCGTCGGCGTCATGCCCGTCGTGCGCGACGGCGCGGTGGAGTACCTGGACGTGACGGTCCGGTCGGGGGAGGGCCTGGAGGTCCACCGGGCCCGCAACCTCGTCCTCGGCACCGGCCTGCGCCCCCTCATGCCGGAGGGCGTGGAGCGCGGCGACCGCATCTGGCACAACTCCGAACTGCTGGGCAGGGTCGACGCGTTGGAGGGCTCCTCGCCCTCCCGGTTCGTCGTCGTCGGAGCCGGGCAGAGCGCCGCCGAGAACGTCGCCTACCTGCACCGGCGCTTCCCCGAGGCCGAGGTCTGCGCCGTCTTCTCCCGCTACGGCTACAGCCCCGCCGACGACAGCGCCTTCGCCAACCGGATCTTCGACCCCGAGGCCGTCGACGAGTTCTTCGCGGCGCCGAAGGACGTCAAACGCCGGCTGATGGACTACCACGGCAACACCAACTACTCCGTGGTGGACATCGACCTGATCGACGACCTGTACCGGCAGATGTACCGGGAGAAGGTCCTCGGCAGCGAGCGCCTGCGCTTCCTCAACGTCTCCCGGCTCACCGGTGTCGCGGAGACGCCGGACAAGGTCACGGCCGCCGTCACCTCCCTCGTCACCGGCGAGGAGACCCTCCTGGACGCCGACGTCGTGGTGTTCGCCACCGGCTACAGCCCCGCCGACCCCGTCGGTCTGCTCGGCGAGGTGGCCGACCGCTGCCTGCGGGACGACGAGGGCCGCGTCCGCGTCGAACGCGACTACCGCATCGCGACGGAGCCGGATCTGCACTGCGGCATCTACCTCCAGGGCGGCACCGAGCACACGCACGGCATCACCTCGTCCCTGCTGTCCAACACCGCCGTCAGGGTCGGCGACATCCTCGACTCGCTCCTCGACCGGGGCCGCAAGTCCGCTTCCGACGCGGCCCGGACGGTCGCGGACGGAACGGGCAGCGCGGCGCGTTAGTCCACCCACCCCACCCGGCAGGCACGACAGCACAGATCAAAGGGATGACGTACGTCGACATGGGCACGATCGCAGTGGAGCGTCCCACGTCCAAGGCCACGACTCCGGCCCGTCGGCGGCGAGTTGTGGGCCTGGGCGTGCTGGTGCTGACCCTTGTGGCCGCCGGCGCGGTGTCGTTGGCCGTCGGGGCGCGCGCGTTGAGCCCCGGCGAGGTGTGGCACGGGCTGTTCGCGGCACCGGAGTCCGACCAGCGGCTCACCGAGATCCGGCTCATCGTGGAGACCGTGCGGGTGCCCCGGACGGTGCTCGCGATCGTGGCGGGCGTCGCCCTCGGGGTCGGCGGCGCGCTGATCCAGGGGTACACGCGCAACCCGATCGCCGACACCGGCCTGCTGGGCGTGAACTCCGGTGCCTCGTTCGCTGTGGTGACGGTGATCGCCGTGTTCGGGCTCTCCGACCCGTTCCAGTACATCTGGTTCGCGTTCCTCGGGGCGGCGGTCGCCGGGGTCGTGGTCTTCGGGCTGGCGAGCATCGGCCGGGGCGCCGGGAACCCGCTGACGCTCGCCCTGGCCGGGCAGGGAGTCACGGTGTTCCTCGCGGCGATGACCACCGCGATCGCGCTGTCGGACCAGAAGTCGCTGAACGCGCTGCGGTTCTGGAACGCGGGCTCGGTCGCCGGCGTCGGATTCGGCGTCATCTGGCCGGTGACCGGGTTCATCGCGGCCGGACTGGTGCTGGCCCTGATCACACTGCCCGCCATCAACCTGCTCAACCTGGGTGACGACGTGGCGCGCGGGCTCGGGGTGAACATCGCGCTGAGCCGGACCATCGGCATCATCGCCATCACCCTGCTGGCGGGCGCCGCGACGGCCGCGTGCGGGCCCATCGCGTTCCTCGGGCTCATGGTGGCCCACGTGGCCCGGTATCTGACCGGCCCCGACTACCGCTGGCTGGTGCCGTACGCGGGTCTGCTCGGCGCCGTCGTCCTGCTGGTCTGCGACATCGTGGGCCGCCTGGTGGTGCGGCCGAGCGAGCTGGACGCGGGTGTCGTCGTCGCTCTGCTGGGCGCCCCGTTCTTCGCGGCTCTGGTGTGGCGCGGAAAGTTCAAGAGCGCATGAACAGGACAGGCGTGAAGCCGCGCATGAACGGGACAGACGTGAAGCCGTCGGTGACGCCGGGCGTGCGGCTCGGCCAGGTGTCGTTCGTCTGGCGACCGTGGATCGTGTGCGTCTCGCTGCTGCTCGCGGCGGCGACGTTCCTGGTGTTCTGTCTGTCCATCGGCGTCGGGGACTTCCCCATCGGACTGCCCCAGGTGATCGCCACGATCTTCGGCCGGGGCGAGCGGGTCGACGAGTTCGTGATCATGGATTTGCGGATGCCGCGGGCCCTGGCCGGGCTCGTCGTGGGCGTCGCGCTCGGGGTGTCCGGGGCGCTCACGCAGTCCATCGCCCGCAATCCGCTGGCCAGTCCGGACGTCCTCGGGATCACGGGCGGCGCCAGCGCGGTCGCGGTGTTCCTGGTGACGGTGTCGGGCGGGACGGCCGCGGCGATCGTCAGCTCGGTGGGCCTGTCGGCGGCGGCCCTCATGGGCGGTCTCGGCACGGGCCTGCTGGTGTACTTCCTCGCCTGGCGGCGCGGCATCGACGGCCTCCGGCTCATCCTCATCGGCATCTCGGTGAGCGCCGTGACGGAGGCCCTGACGACCTGGCTGCTGGTCACGGCCGACATCAGGGACGTGGCCCAGGCCCAGGCGTGGCTGGTCGGCTCGCTGGACGACCGGTCGTGGGACGAGGTCCAGGTGGCCCTGTGGGGCACGCTCGTGCTGCTGGTCGTCGTGGCGGGCGCCGCGTTCCAGTTCAAGCCGATGCACCTCGGTGACGACGTCGCCGCGGGCCTGGGAGTCCGTTACGGGGCCGTGCGGGCGGTGCTCCTGCTGTGCGCGGTGCTGCTGGCCGGCGTGGCGGTGAGCGCGGCGGGCCCGGTCCCGTTCGTGGCGCTGGTGGCGCCGCAGGTGGCGATGCGTCTGGCGCGCTGCCCGACGCCGCCCGTGGTGGCCTCCGCGCTGGTCGGTGCGCTGCTGCTGACCGGCGCGGACCTGGTCGCCCGCACGGCACTGCCCGTCAGTCTCCCGGTCGGCGTGGTCACCGCGGCGATCGGCGGCCCCTTCCTCGTCCATCTGCTGGTACGGGCGAACCGCAGATAGCTGATACAAAGTCAGGCAAGCCTAAGTGAGGGGGCCTTGTGGACACTCAGTCCGTCACAGGGGTCGAGTCCGAGTCCGGTCACACCGCACGGCTGGCCGCCAGGGGCGTCACGGTCGGGTACGGCGCCCGGACCGTCATCGACGATCTCGACGTGGCGATACCCCCCGGCGTGATCACCACCATCATCGGCCCCAACGGCTGCGGGAAATCAACCCTGTTGCGGACCCTGTCGAGGCTGCTCAAGCCGTCCAGGGGGTCGGTCGTGCTGGACGGTGACGACATCGCCCGGCTCAGGACCAGGGACGTGGCGAGGAAGCTCGGCCTGCTGCCGCAGGCGCCGGTCGCGCCCGAGGGGCTGACGGTGGCCGACCTGGTCGCCAGGGGCCGCCATCCGCACCAGAGCTGGCTGCGGCAGTGGTCCTCGGACGACGCCGAGGTGGTGGAACGCGCACTGGCCATGACCGGGGTGTCCGACCTGGCCGACCGCCCGGTCGACGCGCTGTCCGGAGGGCAGCGGCAGCGCGTCTGGATCTCGATGACCTTGGCCCAGGGCACCGATCTGCTCCTGCTGGACGAGCCGACCACCTATCTCGACCTGGCGCACGCGATGGACGTGCTCGATCTGGTCGACGATCTGCACGAGTCGGGATGCACGGTGGTGATGGTGCTGCACGACCTCAATCTGGCCGCGCGCTACAGCGACAACCTCGTCGTGATGCGGGCCGGGTCGATCCTGGCGCAGGGGCACCCCCGTGACGTGCTGACCGCCGAGCTGCTGCATGAGGCGTTCGGGCTGCACGCCAAGGTCATCGACGACCCGGTGGGCGACCGGCCGCTCATCGTGCCGATCGGTCGCACGCACGTCCAACTCGACTAGTCCGCCATAAAGTTACGGAAGTAAGGCTAGGCTTGCCTTACTGGCTTGCGGTACGGTTTGCCTGCCCTTACCCGGGGGCGTAGTGGACCGTGCGAAAAAGCAAGGGGATTGACGGATGCTCCTCCACAGAACGACGCGCAGGAAGCCCTGGCGGCGGGTCGCGGCACTGCTCTGCGCCGCCACGCTGGGCGTCGGCCTCCTCGCGGGGTGCGGTTCCGAATCGGACTCGGCGGACAAGGGCAGCGACAACTCCTCGACCGCCGCGGCCGGCGCCTTCCCGGTCACCGTGGAGCACGCGTTCGGCACGACGAAGGTCACCGAGGCCCCGAAGCGGGTCGTCACCGTCGGCTACACCGACGACCAGAGCGTCCTGGCGTTCGGCATCAAGCCGGTCGGCATGACGGACCAGTACCCGAACCCGGCGGGCAAGAGCCCCGACATCAACACCCAGTGGCCCTGGGTGAAGGACAAGTGGGGCGGCGCCCTGCCCGAGGTCATCATGAAGAACGGTGACTCCGGCCCCAACTACGAGAAGATCGCCGCCCTGCGCCCGGACCTGATCATCGCGGTCTACTCCGAGATCGACCAGGCCGGCTACGACAAACTCTCCAGGATCGCGCCGACGGTGGCCCGCACCAAGGCCGAGAAGGAGCCGTTCAGTGCCCCCTGGCAGGACAACGCCCTGCACATCGCCAAGGCACTCGGCAAGGCCGAGGAGGGCGAGAAGATGGTGCGGGACATCCAGGCCAAGCTCGACGCGGCCAAGAAGGCGCACCCAGAACTCGCGAAGCAGAAGGCCGTCGTACTGTCCTGGTACGAGAACTCGGTGGCGCCGTTCACCTCCACCGACGTGCGCGGCCGGCTCGTGACGGGCATCGGCTTCCAGTACCAGACCGAGATCGACAAGGTCGCGGACGGCAGCTTCTACACCAAGCTCTCGCCCGAGCGCGTCGACCTGGTCGACGTCGACCGCATCTTCGTGATCAACGACAAGGCCGACACGGCGGCCCTGAAGAAGTTCAAGCTGTTCGCCAACCTGGACGCCGTGAAGAAGGGCAACGTGTCCTACCTGCTGGACAGCGAGGGCCCGGCGGTCGGCGCGGCCATCTCCCAGGGCACGCTGCTGTCCATGCCGTACGCCGTCGACGAGCTCGTGAAGTCGGTGGCCGAGTAGCGATGCCGGTCACCCTGTCCTGTCCTCTGCCCGCCCGGGGCGCGGTGTGAGCGAGACCGCCACCCGCCCCGCCCCGGCGGCGGCCCTGCACACGGCGACCGGGCGCGAGGCCACCCGATGGGTCGCGGCGCACTGCCGCGAGGTGCCCTGGCTGTCGGCGGCCACCGTGCTCACCACGGTGGCCGGCGCGGCGCTCCAGGTGCTCCCGGTCCTGCTGCTCGGCCGGGTGGTCGACGGCGTGGTCGTGGGTGAGTCGCGCTCGGTCCTGGTCACCATCGGGGTGCTGATCGGGGCTGCCGCGCTGCTCGGCGCGGCGGCCACCGCGGT
This sequence comes from Streptomyces africanus, assembly GCF_030816955.1. Lineage (NCBI taxonomy): Bacteria > Bacillati > Actinomycetota > Actinomycetes > Kitasatosporales > Streptomycetaceae > Streptomyces > Streptomyces africanus. The sequence continues at coordinate 7,835,170 of NZ_JAUSYP010000001.1, forward strand.
GTCGACCTATCTGATCGGCCGGCTGGGCGCCGACCTGCTCGCACGGCTGCGGGAGGGGGCCGTCCGGGCCGTGCTGGGGATGCCGAGCGCCCGCATCGAACAGGTCGGCCGGGGTGACGTGCTCTCCCGGGTCGGCGACGACGTGGCCGTCATCTCCAAGGGCATCCGTACGGCCATCCCCACGGTGTTCTCGGCCGGAGTCCTGGTCACCATCGCCACGTTCGGCATGTTCGGGCTGGACTGGCGGCTCGGACTGGCGGGCGCCGGCGCGCTGCCCGCCTACGCGCTGGCCCTGTGCTGGTACCTGCCCCGCTCCGCCCCGCTCTACCGCAAACAGCGGGTGGCCCAGGCCGACCGCGCGCAGGCGTTGATCAGTGGTCTGAACGGGATCGACACGGTCCGTGCGTACCGCCTGGAGGGCGCCTTCCGCGAGAAGGTCACCAGCGAGTCCTGGCGGGTGCGTGATCTCGGTATCGAGGTGTTCCGGTTCTTCGGCCGGTTCGTCGGCCGGGAGAACCGCGCCGAGTTCATCGGGCTGGTCCTGATCATCGTGGTGGGATACGCCCTGCTGGAGGCCGACGCCGCCACCCTGGGCGAGGTGTCGGCGGCCCCGCTGCTGTTCCACCGGCTGTTCGGCCCGCTCGGCCTGATCATGTTCACCTTCGACGAGGCGCAGAAGTCGGGTGCGAGCCTGACCCGGCTGGTCGGCGTGCTGGGGGAGGCCGGTGAGGGCCGGCTGGTGGGTGACCCGGCCGTCGCGCCGGCGGACGCCGAGCCGTTGCCGGTGACCGTGCGGGGGCTGACGTTCCGTTACCCCGGCGCCGAGGAACCGGTGCTGAGGGACGTCGATCTGACGATCCCGGCCGGGGGTTCGCTCGCCCTGGTGGGTGCGACGGGTGCGGGCAAGACGACCCTGGCCGCGCTGATCGCGGGCATCGGCACGCCCGAGGCCGGGTCGGTGCGCATCGGCGCGACGGACCTGGCGGGTCTGGACGAGGCCGGGGCGCGGGCCCTGGTGAGCATCCTGACGCAGGAGACGCACGTGTTCTCCGGCCCGCTCGCCGACGACCTGCGGCTGTCCGCGCCCGGGGCGAGTGACGCCGAGCTGACGGACGCGCTGCGCACCGCGGGTGCCGACGCATGGGTCGAGGCGCTGCCCGACGGGCTGCACACCACGGTCGGCGAGGGCGGTGAGCGTCTGGACGTCACCAAGGTCGCCCAGATCGCCCTGGCCCGGCTGGTGCTGGCCCGCTCGCCCGTGGTGGTGCTCGACGAGTCCACGGCGGAGGCCGGCAGCGAGGGCGCCGCCGAGCTGGAACGCGCGGTCGTGGCCGCGTGCGCGGGCCGGACCACCCTGTTCGTGGCGCACCGGCTGACCCAGGCGATGGCGGCGGACCGGATCGCCGTGCTGGACGCGGGCCGCGTCGTCGAGCAGGGCACGCACGACGAGTTGGTGGCTCTGGGCGGCCGGTACGCACGGCTGTGGCAGGCATGGCGCGAGGGCAGTTAGGCAAGCCCGAGTCAGGTTGGGCTCACTTTGGTTTCCTTGAAAGGGTGCTGAGTCTTCGATGATGGAACCGAGCGCTCGTCTCGTACGGCTTTCTCCCGCACGCCTGGCCGACGTACGCCGGCGGACCGGCGACCACTCCGACAGGACCATCACCGAAGCGTGCGCCATCGGGCTGTCGTACTGGACGACGGGCGAGAGCCCCGACGGCATCGACCTCACCCCCGGCACCCTGTTCGCCGACGTCCTCGGCTGGGTCGACAACGGCGGGGCCGGGCCCGGCGACTGGAAGGTCGGCGCGGACGGCCGGAGCATCACCGTGCCCGACGGCATCGCACCGGCCGACGCGCAGCTCGCACTGGACGACCTGGCCGACTTCCCGGACCGGCCCCTCGGCACCATCGGCCCCTCCAGCGTGGCGGCCAGACTCGAACTCCTGGCCCGGTGGAACGACACCGAGGCCGACCGCATCCGCCCCACCATCGTCGAGATGTTCCACGAGCAGGCGCGGACCAGGCCGGACGCCGTGGCCATCGTGGACGAGCGCCGGTCACTGACCTACCGTCAGACAGCCGAGCTCTCCAGCCAGTTGGCCCACCACCTGATCGAGCGCGGCCTCGGCCACGAACAGGTCGTCGGCATCTCACTGGGCCGCTCCGCCGAGATGGTCGTCGGGCTGCTCGCCGCGCTGCGGGCGGGGTGCGCGTTCGTGCCGCTCGATCCGCAGTGGCCCGCCGCGCGCCGGGCCGTCGTCATCGAGGACGCCCGGGTCGTCGTGCAGCTCAACGACTCGGGCGAGCACGACCCGGCCGAACCGCCGGCCGTGGCCGTCGACCTCGACGACTGGCGCCACGGTTCCCACCCCACCGAGGGGACCGGCGTCACCGTCCACGGCGACTCCCTCGCGTATGTGATCTTCACGTCCGGCTCGACCGGACGGCCCAAGGGCGCCATGATCCGGCACGAGGCGATCAGCGAGCGCCTGCTGTGGCAGGTGAACGAGATCCTCGGCTTCGGCCACGACGACGCCTCGCTGTTCAAGGCGCCGTTGTCCTTCGACATCTCCATCAACGAGATATTCCTGCCGCTGGTGTCCGGCGCCCGGCTGGTGGTGCTGCGCCCCGGCGGCGAACGCGACCCGCACCACCTGCTGAGCGTCATCGCCGAGCAGCGCGTCACCTTCACCTACCTCGTGTCCTCCATGCTGGACGTGCTGCTGGAGATCGCCGGCGACTCCGGCCGGCTCGACAGCCTCAGGCACGTGTGGTGCGGCGGCGAGGTGCTGACCCCGGAGCTGTACGAGCGGTTCCGCACCAAGCTCGACATCCCCATGTACCACGGCTACGGCCCGGCCGAGACGACCATCGGCGTCTCCCACGTCATCTACCGGGGCGAGGCGGAGCGCCTGTCGACGTCCATCGGCAAGGCCAACCCCAACACCCAGCTGTACGTCCTGGACGAGGAGCTGCGCCCGGTCCCCGTCGGGGTCGGCGGTGAACTGTACGTGGGCGGGTTCCTCCTGGGGCGCGGCTACGTGGGCGCGCCCGGTCTGACGGCCTCCCGGTTCGTCGCCAACCCCTTCGCGAACGACGGCTCCCGCCTGTACCGCACCGGTGACCTCGCCCGATACGCCCCGGACGGCTCCCTGGACTTCCTCGGCCGTGCCGACAACCAGATCAAGATCCGCGGTATGCGGCTGGAGATCGAGGACGTCGAGGCCGGCCTCGCCGAGCACCCCGGCGTACGGCACACCTGCGTCGTCGCCCGGAAGAACGCGGCGGGCGGCACCTACCTGGTGGGCTACGTCATCCCGGCCGCGGGCAGCGAGGACCTGCGGGCGGACGAGGTCAAGGCGTGGGCCGCCGAGCACATGGTCGAGTACATGGTGCCCGCCCACATCGTCGTGCTCACGGAGTTCCCGCTCACCGCCAACGGCAAGCTCGACCGCAACGCCCTGCCGGAGCCCGTGATCGGCACGGGCACGCTCGTACGGCCCACCACCGACAACGAACGCGCGGTCTGCGCGGCGGTCGCGGCCGTGCTGCGGCTCGAAGAGGTCGGCGTCGACCAGGACTTCTTCCAGCTCGGCGGCGACAGCATCCTGGCCATCTCGCTGCTGACCGCGCTGCGCGACGCGGGCCTCTACGTCACGGCACGGCAGATCTTCACCCACAGCACCGTGGGAGCCCTGGCCGCGGTCGCGAGCCGGGAGGACGTCTCCACGGTCGACCACCGCGATGTCGCGACCGGGCCCGTCGTGGGATCGCCCATCGTGCAGTGGCTCGGCGAGACCACCGACGCCATCGACGGCTTCGTACAGTCCGTCGTCCTGAACACCCCGCCGGACCTGACCGCCGACGCGCTCGACGAGATCCTCACCGCCCTGGTCCGCCGGCACGGCATGCTGCGCGCCAGGCTGGTGCGCGCAGACCGCTGGAGCTTCGACATCCCGGAGCCGGACCGCGCCGTCGCCGGATGGCAGGAGAGCGACCGGCCGCTCGACGCGTGCGTCGCACTCGCCACCGACGCCCTGGACCCCGACAACGGCGTGATGCTGCGCGCCGTCTGGCGCCGCGCGGCGGGGCAGCTGGTCCTGGTCGCCCATCACGTGGTGATCGACGGCGTGTCCTGGCGGATCCTGATGGACGACCTGGCCACCGCCTGGCGGCAGTTCACCTCCGGCACCCCGGTCGAGCTGCCCCCGGTCGGCACGTCCTTCCGGCGCTGGACGCAGCTGCTGGAGCGCGCGGCGTTCGACGCGGACAGCTCCTACTACTGGCGCCCCCTGCCCGGAGAGGACCACCCGGTGGGCAGGCGCGCGCTGTCCGAAGCCGACACCGTCGCCACGGAGCGGCTGCGGACCGTCTCGGCCGGCCCGGACATCACGGCCGCGCTGCTGGGCGAGACCCCCGCGAAGTTCCACGCGGGCGTCAACGACGTCCTGCTGACCGGGCTCGCCGTCGCGCTCGCCCGGTGGCGCCGCGACCTGGGACAGGACCAGACCTTCGCGCACATCGAACTGGAAGGTCACGGCCGCGAAGGGCAGTTCGTGGCGGCCTCCGCCGGCTTCGAGCCCGAACTGTCCCGAACCGTGGGCTGGTTCACCACCCTCTTCCCTGTCACCGTCGACCCCGGCACGGCGGCCGACTTCACCGCACCCGCGTACCTGACCGCCGCCCTCAAGGCGGTCAAGGAAGACCTCGCCCGGGTCCCGGACAACGGCGTCTCCTACGGCGCCCTGCGGTACCTGACCGACACCGAGTTCGACGCGCCCGCACCGCAGGTGCTCTTCAACTACCTGGGCCGCTTCGCCGCCGGCGAGCCCGGTGACTGGCAACTCGCGCAGACCACCGACCAGTTGGGTGAGAAGCGCGATCCCCGCATGCGCCTGCCTCGCGCCCTGGAGTTCAACGCGATCGCCGAACCCGCCCCGACCGGCGAGTACGACCTGGTCACCACCATCTCCTGGCCCGAGGGGATGTTCACCGACGAGGACATCGCGACCATCGGCGGATACTTCCGGGACGCCCTGGCCGGGCTGGCCGCACTCGACCCGCACGGCGGCCACTCGCCCAGCGACTTCCCCCTCGTGCCGCTGACCCAGGCCGACGTCGACGCCCTGGACGGCCCGGCGCTGCGGGACATCCTGCCGCTGACACCGCTGCAGGAGGGCCTGTACTTCCACTCCGTCTTCGACGACGACTCGGCCGGCACCTACGTCGAACAGCAACTGCTCACCCTGGACGGCGAGGTGGACGCCGACCGGCTCGCCGCCGCGGCCACCCGGCTGCTCACGCTCTACCCCAACCTGGCCGCGCGCTTCGTGGCCCTCGCCGACGGCCGCGTGGTCTCCGTACTGGAGAGCGGCGTCGAGGCGCCCTTCACCACCGTGGACCGCCCCGGCATCACCGACGCCCAGCTGCGCGACCTGGCCGAGCGGGACCGCCGCGCCGGATTCGACCTGGCGACGGGTCCGCTGATGCGGTACACCCTCATCCGCTCGGGTCCCGGCCGGAACGTCCTCGTACAGACCGTGCACCACATCATCGCCGACGGCTGGTCGGTGCCACCGATGCTCCGTGCCCTGCTCGCCGAGTACCACGCGCCCGGGACCGTGTACCCGACCGGCCGCTTCTCCGACTACGTGCGCCGGCTCGCCGGACGCGACGCCGACGAGAGCGACCGGGTGTGGCGCGAGCAACTCGCGGAGCTGCCCGGCCCGTCGATCGTCGCCGAGGGGCACACCCCGTCCGACCGGTTCGCCGACACCGCCGTGCGCCCGGAGCACGACATCGACGCGGCCGCACGGTCGGCCGGCGTGCCGCTGAGCGTGGCCGTGCACAGCGCCTGGGCGGTGACATTGGGCGGCATCCTGCACGGCAGGGACGTGGTGTTCGGCTCCACGGTGTCCGGCCGCGACGCGCAGGTGCCCGGCATCGAGGACATGGTGGGCCTGTTCATCAACACGATCCCCGTCCGCGCCCGTTGGACCGCCACCACCACCGCACGCGACCTCCTCGCCTCGGTGCGGGAACACCAGGGCGCGGTCCTGCCGCACCAGCACGTCTCCCTGGCCAGGATCGGCCGCCAGGCCGACGCCGGCTCCCTGTTCGACACCCTGGTGGTGTTCGACGTCGCGACCGACGTGGACGCGCTGCGCCGGCCCGGCGACACCCTGGTCGTCACCGACCTCGTCAACGAGGGCGCACCCCACTACCCGTTGACCCTGGTCGTGGAACGCGCACTCGACGGTCGCCCGCGCTTCAACCTGATCTACGACGGCGAACTGCTGCGGGAGACGACCGCCCAGGCGATCCTGCGTACGTTCACCTCGACCCTCACCGCCCTGCTCACCCGACCGGACGCCCTGGTCGACGACGTGGCCTCCGAGGACGGCCGGCGCCCCGCGCGCATCGCCCCGACCACTCTCGGCGGCCTGTTCGACGCCGCCGCGCGACGCGACCCGGCCGCCACCGCCGTCACCCAGTGCGGCCTCGACGGCGGCACCCGGTCCCTGACCTACGGCGAACTGGCGCAGGCCAAGAACGAGTTGGCCTCGGCTCTGCGCGCGGCCGGTGTCGGCCCCGGCGGACGGGTCGCCGTCGCCGTCCCGCGGTCCGTCGAGCAGGTCGTCGCCCTGGTCGCCATCGTCACCGCGGGCGGCGCATACGTACCGCTGGACCTCGCCTACCCGGACGAACGGCTGGAGTACATCCTCGCCGACGCGGCTCCGCAGGTCGTCCTCGTGGACCGGGAGCAGCGCGACCGCTTCACGGAACTCCTGGCCCGTACGGGCGTTCAGTCCCGGGTACTCGTCCAGGGCGACGACCTTCCGCAAGCCACGACCGAGCCGGGCCACGGGGCCGGTTGGCACGACCCCGCCTACGTGATCTACACCTCCGGGTCGACCGGCCGGCCCAAGGGCGTCATCGTCCCGCACTCCAGCGTGGTGACGCTGCTCGCCCACACCCAGCCCGACATGGACTTCGGCCCGCACGACGTCTGGGTCCAGTTCCACTCGTTCTCCTTCGACTTCGCGGTCTGGGAGCTCTGGGGAGCGCTGGCGTACGGCGGTGAGCTGCTGGTGCCGGAGTACGGGCTGACCCGCTCCCCGGTGGACTTCCACCGGCTGGTGCGCGAGCGCGGGGTGACCGTGCTCAACCAGACGCCGTCCGCCTTCTACCAGTTCATCGAGGCCGACCGGCACGCCGCCGAGCCCCTGCCCGCCCTGCGCCGCATCATCTTCGGCGGGGAGGCGCTGGATCTCGGGCGGCTGCGCGGCTGGGTCGAACGGCACGGCACCGGCTCGCCCGAGCTGGTCAACATGTACGGCATCACCGAGACCACCGTCCACGTCACCCACCGCGTGCTGACCGAGGAGGACTTCGTCCCCGGCGACGACGCCAGCCCGATCGGCGGCCCCCTGCCCGGCCTGGTCACCCACCTCCTCGACGACCGGCTCCGCCCGGTGCCGCCGGGCCGGGTGGGCGCCATCTACGTCGCCGGCGACCAGGTCTCGCTCGGCTACCTGGGCAGGCCCGGGCTCACCGCGGGCCGGTTCGTGGCGGACCCCTTCGCGGGCGACGGCTCCCGCATGTACCACACGGGCGACCTGGCCCGCCGCACCCTGGACGGCGACCTGGAGTTCGTCGGCCGCGCCGACGACCAGGTCCAGCTCAAGGGCTTCCGTATCGAACTGGGCGAGGTCGAGACCGCGATCCGCGAACTCGACGGCGTGACCGACGTGGCCGTGACCGTGGCGGACAGCGGGGATCACCTTGTGGCGCACGTGGTGGGCGGGGTGCCGGGGGATTTCGCTGCCCAGCTGTCCGAGAAGTTGCCCGTTCACATGGTCCCGGGCCGGGTGCTCACGATCGACGCCCTGCCGCTGACGGTCAACGGCAAGCTGGATCGAAAGGCTTTGGAGAAGCGGACCCTTTTCAGGGGCGCGGGGCTGTATCAATTTGCGGCTCCGCCGCGGGGCGCGACCAGCCACGACGCATCCGCAGGCGAAGACTCAACGCTTGCCACGCTCGTCGAAATCTTCACCCAGACGCTGCCCGGCACCGCCGTGGACGCCGACACCGACTTCTTCCACGCCGGAGGCGACAGCATCATCGCCATCACGGTCGTGAACAAGGCCAGGACACTCGGCCTGCCCCTGTCCCCCCGGGACGTGTTCCTGCACAAGACCCCCCGCGCACTCGCCGCACACCTGCCGACGCGCACACCACAGTCCGCCGCCCCCACCCATCGCGAGGACGGCCCGCTCGCCCCCACGCCGATCATCCTGCGGCAACGCGAACTCGGCGGCTCACTCACCCGGTTCGCCCAGGCCAGGACACTGGCGGTCCCCGAGAGCTGCTCCTTCGCCGACATCGAACGAGCCGCCAACGCCGTAGTCGCCGCACACCCCACCCTGCGCCTGCGCCTCCACACTGAACACGGAGTGTGGACCCTCCGCACCGAACCAGCCCGCCAAGTCACCGTCGTACTGGAGCCCACCGACCCGACGACCGCCGCGAACCAGGCCGCCGGACGGCTCGACCCCGAGTCGGGGGAAGTCGTCGCCTTCTCGTGGCTGGAGGCGACCCGGACCCTGGTCGTCACCGTGCACCACCTCGCCGTCGACGCGGTGTCCTGGCTGATCCTGCTGGACGACCTGGCCGCCGCCCTGCGCGGGGCAGCCCTGGCCGCACCGACCACGTCGTACGCCGAGTACGCCGAAGCACTGGCCCTCCGGTCCGCCCACGCGATCGACGACCTCGGGCACTGGCTCACCACGCTCCAGGCGCCCCCGCTGCTCCCCGCCGTCGAAGGGCTGCGGGAGACCACGGTCGTCCTCCCGCCCGAGCCGACCGACCGCCTGACCCGTACCGCCCCCGCCGCACTCGGCGTCGGCCTCACCGAGCTGCTGTGCGGCGCCCTGCGCACCGCGCTGACCCACATCCAGCCCTCGCCCACCGACCTCGCGATCGACCTGGAGCGGCACGGCCGGGTCCCGGTGCTGGAACACCACGACTACACCCGTACGGTCGGCTGGTTCACCGCGATCGCACCTGTACGCCTCACCGCACACACCGACCCCGTCGCAGCCGCGCGCGAGGTCGCCGAACGCCAGCCGGACGAGCGCGCCCACGTCGCCTACGGACAGCTCAGGTATCTCAACCCGCAGACAGCCCCGCTGCTCAACACCGCCCACCCGCGAGTGCTGTTCAACTACCTCGGCCGAGGCAGCGAGTCCCAGGCGGTGCACCTCACCGGCGGCGACCAGGGCAGCCCGTACGCCGTCGAGGTCAACGCCTGGCTCGACGGGACCACCCGCAGCCTGCACGCGGAGTTCACCCTCGCCGAGGGCATCCCCGACGAGATCACCGAGCACTGGCACCGCGCCCTCCGGCGCATCGCGGACGCCGCCACGACAGCGGAGCGCACCGCACCGGTCACCCCGCTCCAGCGAGGCCTGTTCTTCCAGGCCCAGATGGCGGGCTCGGCCGGGCACTACGTGGCGCAGAGCTGGTTCACGTTCGACCGGCGCCTGGACACGGGCGCGCTGGCCGAGGCGATGGCGTACGTGATCACCCGGCACCCGGTCGTGGGCGCCGGGTTCACGACCGACTCCGACGGCAGCCCCGTCCAGGTCCTCAAGGCCGGCCGGCGGGTCGACGTCCGCACGATCGAGCTGGCGACGGACGCCGAGGTCGACGCCCTGCGGGCCCGGGACCGCGACACCGGGTTCGACCCGGGTGAGCCACCGTTGATCCGGCTGACCGTGGTGCGGCTGCCCGACGACCGCGACGGCCTGCTCCTCAGTTACCACCTGCTGCTGTGGGACGGCTGGTCCCGCGAGATCGTGCTGCGGGACCTGTTCGACGCCTACCAGGCGGTCGTCGCGGGGGAGCCGCTCGACGCGGTTCCGGCCACGCCGGGCTTCGAGGACTACGCCCGGGCTGTCGACGCCAGGGACTCCGCCGTCTCGGAACGCTTCTGGGCGGAGCACCTGGCCGGCCTCCCCGGCCCCACGCTGCTCGCCGGACCGGCGCCGGCCTTCTCGGACGACCTGCCGCGCGCGCTCGTGCACACGCTGTCGGCCGAGCAGTCCGACCTGTTGCGGGAGGCGGCCAGGACGCACGGCGTCACGCTGAACTCCGTGCTGACCGGAGCCTTCGGCCTGCTCCTGGGCGCCCACACGGGCCGCAGTGACGCCGTGTTCGGCGTGACGGTCTCCGGCCGCGAGGGCGAGGGGCTGTCCGACATCGTCGGCGTGCTGCTCAACACCGTGCCGATGTGGACGCGGCCGCGGCCGGACGACACGGTCCGCGACTACCTCTCGGCCGTGCAGACGGCCAGGGTCGAGGCGATGGAGCACGAGCACCTGGGGCTCGGCGAGATCCAGCGGGCCAGCGGGCACGACACCCTGTTCGACAACCTGTTCGTGCTCCAGAACTTCCTGGACAGGGACGCCTTCGCCGAGATGAACACCCGGCACGGCATCACCTCGGTGCAGGCCGACGACTCCACGCACTATCCGTTCACCTGGGTCGTCACGCCCGGCGACCGGCTCACCGTCAAGCTGGAGTACCGCGACGCGGACACCGCGGGCGCCCGTCGTCTCCTCGACGACTACCTGCGCGTGCTTCAGGACCTGGCCCGGTCGACCGGCCCGGTGGGCGCGCTGCGGGGCCTGGGGCCGGAGCCCTCGCGGGGCGAGCGTACGGACGTCGGCACGGACACCGTCGTCGACCGGTTCGACCAGGCGGCGGACCGCGCACCGGAGCGGATCGCGCTCGTCTCCCACGGTTCGAGGATGACCTTCGCCGAACTCCGTGACCGCAGCCGCGCGGTGGCGGGTGTGCTCGCCCGGCGGGGCATAGGATCCGAGACGAACGTGGGTCTCGCGATCCCGCGCTCCCTCGACTCGATCGTGGCGCTGTTCGCCGTGCTGCGGGTCGGCGCCGCGTATGTGCCGCTGGAGCTGGACCATCCGGACGAGCGGATCGCCGCGATCGTCGAGGACGCCCGCCCGGAGGTGATCCTCACCGTGAGCGGCGTGTCGCCCCGGCTGGCCTCGCTGAACGCCGACCTGATCGAACTGGACCGCCCGCTGCCCGAGGCCGAGCCGTATCGGACGTTCGCACCGGACGACCCGGACCGCCTGCGGCACCCCGCGTACACGATCTACACCTCCGGCTCGACCGGCAAGCCCAAGGGCGTGGTGACCGAGTACGCGGGACTCACCAACATGCTGATCAACCATCAGCGCCGGATCTTCGAGCCGGTGCTGGCGGAGCACGGCCACCGCGTCTTCCGGATCGCGCACACCGTGTCGTTCGCGTTCGACATGTCCTGGGAGGAGCTGCTGTGGCTCGCCGACGGGCATGAAGTGCACGTCTGCGACGAGGAGTTGCGCCGCGACGCGCCCCGGCTGGTCGCGTACTGCCTGGAGCACGGGATCGACGTCGTCAACGTGACCCCGACCTACGCTCAGCAGCTCGTGGCCGAGGGCCTGCTCGACGACCCGGAACGCCGGCCGCCGCTGGTGCTGCTCGGCGGTGAGGCCGTCACCCCGACGCTGTGGCAGCGGCTCGCCGAGACCGAGGGAACGGTCGGCTACAACCTGTACGGACCCACCGAGTACACCATCAACACCCTCGGCGTCGGCACCTTCGAGTGCGCGGACCCCGTGGTGGGCGTGGCGATCGACAACACCGACGTCTACGTCCTGGACCCGTGGCTGCGGCCGCTGCCGGACGGTGTCCCCGGTGAGCTGTACGTGGCGGGCATCGGCATCGCCCGCGGCTACCTCGGGCAGCCCGCCCAGACCGCGCACCGCTTCGTCGCCTGCCCGTTCGGGGAACCGGGCGAGCGCATGTACCGCACCGGGGACCTGGTGGTCCGCCGGCCCGACGGCAACCTGATGTACCTGGGCCGCACCGACCAGCAGGTCAAGATCCGCGGGCACCGCGTCGAACTCGGCGAGGTGGAGGCCGCGTTCGCCGCGCACCCGGCGGTGCGGTTCGCCGCCGCGGTCGCCCAGCCCGACCCGCAGGTCGACGGCGCGTACCGCCTGGCCGCCTATCTGGTCCTGCAAGGCGCGGAGCCGGCCACGGTCGCCGCCGAAGTCGGCGCCGCACTGCCGGACTTCCTGCGCCCCACCCACTACGCCCAGGTCGACAGCATCCCGCTGACGGTGAACGGGAAGGCTGACACCAAGGCGCTGCCGGAGGCCAAGCCGCTGGGCGCGCTGACCACGGCGGGGGAGCGGGGACCCGCGACCGAGACCGAGACCGTGGTGTGCGAGTACTTCGCCGAGGCACTGGACCTGGACGACGACGAGGTGAGCGCGGTGAGCGACTTCGTGTCCCTCGGAGGACACTCCATGCTGGCGGTGCGGCTGATCGGGCTGCTCCGCCGCGAGTACGGTCCCGTGATCACGATCCGCGATCTGTTCACCCTGCGCACCCCGGAAGCGATTGCCCGCCACCTCGATGACAACTCCTGACACGCAGCGGCCCCGCTCGGGGTCCGACATCCTCCGCACCGCCCTGCGCCGCAACGTCGGCGCCATGGCCGGCGGCACCCTCCTCATGGGCCTGTACCAGGCGGGCGAGACGGCCTTCCCCATCGCGCTCGGCCTGATCGTCGAGCACACGATGCGGGACCGCAGCCTCGGCGCGCTCGGCCTCTCGATCGCCGTGCTGGCCGTGATCATCACGACCGTGTCGCTGTCCTGGCGGTTCGGGATGCGCATCCTGCAGAAGGCCAACACGACGGAGGCACACCGCTGGCGCGTGAAGGTCGCCGCCTGCGGGCTCCAGCCGGTCGCCAGGGACGTCGACCTCAAGTCCGGCGAGGTGCTGACCATCGCCACCGAGGACGCCGACCAGACCGCCGACATCATCGAGGTCGTGCCGCTGCTGATCAGCTCGCTGGTCGCGGTGGTGGTCGCGGCTCTCGCGCTCGGCCTGGCCGACCTCCGGCTCGGCCTGCTGGTGATCGTGGGAACCGTCGCCATCCTGTCCTGCCTGAGCGTGCTGTCCAAGCGGATCGGCACCAGCACCCAGGAACAGCAGGCCCGGGTGGCGCGGGCGGGCGCGAAGGTCGCCGACCTCATCACCGGCCTGCGCCCGCTGCACGGCTTCGGCGGCAACCACGCGGCGTTCCGGTCCTACCGGAAGGTCAGCACGCAGGCGAAGGTCCAGGCGATCACCGTCGCCAAGGTGAACGGCGCGTACGCGGGCACCGCGCTGGCCCTCAACGCGGTGCTCGCCGGCGCCGTGACACTGCTGGCCGGCCGGCTGGCGTTCGACGGCCGGATCAGCATCGGCGAACTGGTCATGGCCGTCGGCCTGGCGCAGTTCATCATGGAACCGCTGAAGCTGTTCTCGGAGATGCCGAAGTACGTGATGATGGCGCGCGCCTCGGCCGAGCGCATGGCGCTGGTGCTGACCGCGCCACCGGTGATGACGCCGGGATCCGAACGCCCTGCTGAGAACGGGGACGTGGAGCTCGACTGTGTCCAGTACGGAACCCTGCGCAAGCTGAAGTTCCAGGTGTCGGCCGGAGAGTTCGTGGCGATCGCCGCCTACCAGCCGCGCGCGGCGGCCGACCTCGCGTCGATCCTGGCCGTGAACGTCCCGCCCGGCGCGTACGAGGGAACGGTACGGGTCGGCGGCCGGGACCTCGCGGGCCTCTCGGTCGAGGCGGTCCGCGAGCACGTGCTGGTGAACCCGTACGACGGGGAGATCTTCGCGGGGACGCTCCGCTCGAACATCGACCCGTCGGGCACCAGCCGCATGGTCCCCGAGGCCGTCGAGGCGTCCATGCTGACCGACGTCGTCGCCCTGCACCGCGAAGGCCTCGACTACGCCGTCCGCGACCGTGGCGCCAACCTCTCCGGGGGACAGCGCCAACGGCTCTCCCTGGCCCGCGCCCTGGCCGCCGACAGCGACGTCCTCGTCCTGCACGACCCGACGACGGCCGTCGACGCGGTCACGGAACAGCTCATCGCCCGCACTGTGGCGAAGCTGCGCCGGGGCCGCACCACCATCGTCCTCACCAGCAGCCCAGCCCTCCTGGACGCCGCCGACCGGGTCCTCGTCCTGGATGACGGCGTCATCACCGCCGAGGACACCCATCGCAACCTCCTGGCCACGGACGAGGACTACTGCCTGGCGGTGGCCCGGTGACCCGCTGGGGCGGTCGGCCGTCGCGGCCGACCCGGGTGTCCGTAACCCCTTCCTGAACGCTTTTCGGCCATGCGCATCGCGTACGGAGCGCCCTCATGGCCCTGTGGGGCTTCGCAGCGGTGACGACGGCCTCCAGCATCGGCGACACCGAGCGGGTCAAGGACGTCAACACCGAACTCCTCGCCCCCCTCGACGAGTTCGTCACCGCGTTGCAGGCCGAGCGGACCGCCGTCACCCGCCACGCAGCCGCGCCGGACTCGGCCGGTCCCGGCAGGGTCGAGGAGGCCCGGAAGGCCACCGACGAGGCCGCCGCCTTCCGTCAGGGCGCCGACGCCGCCGCCGCGGACGCCGAGCTGCTCGACGCGGGCCTGCCCGCCCGCATCGACCGCCTGGAAGCCGACGCGCACGGACTCACGGCGCTGCGCGCGAAGACCGACGCGAAGGGCGCCGCTCAGAAGGCCTTCACGGGGTACTCGACCATCATCGAGGACGCCTTCGCCGTCACCGGCGCGCTCACCGGGGAGAACGGCACTCACGCCGCGTCAGAGGCTCGGGTCGTCCTGGAACTCGCCCGCGCCCGCGAGGCGGTGGCCCAGGAACAGTCCCTCCTCGCCGCGGGGAGCGGGGCGGGAAAGCTCACCACGGAGCAGTACACGCTGTTCGTCGGGGCCGTCGCCACCCAGCGGGAGCTGCTGAAGCCCGCGGTCGCCGACCTGAAGCCGGCGCACCGGGCCGTGTACAACGAGGTGCTGACCGGCCAGAGTTACGACGGGCTCGCGGCGGGCGAGGATCGGGTGCGCAGCGCCGGACCCGGCGCCCGGGTCGTCTCCGCCGGTTTCCTGAAGGACTGGGACACGGGTGCCGACGCCGTGCTGAAGGACCTGGCCGAGGCCCAGTCGGACGCCGGCACGGGCGCCACGGCCAAGGCGAACCCGTTCGGCTGGGACACGCTGGGCGCCTCGGGCATCGCCGTCATCCTCGGTCTGGTGGGTGTGCTGCTGTCGCTGCTGGTGTCCGTGGGCGTCGGCCGCGGACTCATCGTCGAACTGCTCGACCTGCGCAACTCCGCCCTGGAGGTCGCCGGGCGCCGGTTGCCGCAGGCCATGCGCAGACTGCACGCCGGGCACGGCGTGGACATCGACGCCGAGGCCCCGATGCGCCGCCTCGTCGGCGACGAACTCGCCCAGGTGGGCACCGCACTCACCGCCGTGCAGCGGGCCGCGCTCAAGGCCGCCTCCGAGCGCGCCGAACTGCGCAGCGGCATCTCCGGGGTGTACGTCAGCATCGCCCGCCGCGGCCAGGTGCTGCTGCACCGCCAGCTCGACCTGCTCCACCAGCTGGAGCAGCGCCCGCGCGACCCGGCCGAGGTGCAGGAGCTGTACCAGGTCGACTACCTCGCCACCCGGATGCGCCGCCACTCCGAGAGCCTGCTCATCCTGTCCGGCATCGCACCCGGACGCGGCTGGCGCGACCCCATCCCGCTGGCGGACGTCCTGCGGGCCGCCGTCGCGGAGATAGAGCAGCCGGACCGGGTCCAGCTCTGGCCCGTACCGCATGTCTCCGTCAACGGCGGCTCCGTCGCCGACGTCATCCACCTGCTCGCCGAACTCGTCGAGAACGCGGCCTCGTTCTCACCGCCCAGTACCCAGGTCCGGCTGCGGGCCGCCCGGCTGCGGGACGGCCTCCTCATCGAGATCGAGGACAGCGGCTTCGGCATGAACGAGGAGGCGATGGCCGAGGCCAACCGCAAGATCCAGTCCGAGAACATCGACCTGCTCGACGCCAAGCAGATCGGCCTCTTCGTGGTCAACCGCATCGCCGCCCGGCAGGGCCTGAGAGTCGAACTGCGCCCCTCGGAGAGCGGCGGCGCCACCGCGGCCGTCCTCATCCGCGAGAACCTGATACGGGACGACACGCCGGGGCACGACGCGGCGCTCCCCGACGACCGGGACGGCGGCCGGGAACTGGCCCCCGCGTCAGCGTTGATCCCGCCGCAGCGGGGGTGACGCGGACCGTGGGGCAGCGGGCCGTACTGCCCGGACTGCCGGCCCCGGCCTACTGCCCGCCGGTCCGCACGCCTCAAGCGAGCGCCCAGGCGACATCCCTGAGCAGGGCGTGACGCCAGCCCGCCCGGTCGTGGCCCGACGGCGACCGGGAGACCCGTACGGTGGCGCCGGCCCGTTCCGCCAGGGTCTCGGTCAGTTCGCAGTGGGGCAGCATCCGCGTCTCGTGTTCCCCCACGTCGAACGCGACCCGCAGACCGGACAGGTCCGGGCGCTCCCGCAGGCGCGTGGCGATGGTGCCGCCGACCGGGCCGCCCAAGGGGTCGGCCAGGCCCAGGGCGTCGGGTGTCCACCAGAACGACCCCGACTGACAGGCGACGCGGGTCACCAGCTCCGGAAACTCCAACGCCGCGTACAGCGCGCTCAGGCCGCCCAGGCTCTGCCCGGCGACCACCAACCGGTCGAGGTCGGCAGGAACCCCGGACTCCGCCACCAGCGGCAGCAGTTCGTCCCGGACCGCCTCCCACAGCTCGGGCCGGCACGCGAACTCCGCCTCCCTGTCCCTGGCCGGCAGGAAGACGAGCGTGACCGGCGGCATCTCCCCACTGGCGACCGCCGAGTCGAACGCGGTCATGGCCGGGTGGAGATACAGCCAGTCGTCCCCGTCCAGCAGCAGGACCACCGGCCCGCCCCCACCCGCAGGATGCACACGCACGGTCCGCCGCCCGCCCAGCCGTTCACTGGCCCAGCGGATCCGGGTACGGGGGAGGGGCAGCACACCGTCCGTGCCGACGGCGGGCCAGTGCGGCTGGGCCGGCGCGTCCGGCGTCGCGGCGATGGACCGGTCGCCACCGGCCCCGACCGGGTTGAACGGATCCGCGTACGCCTCCTCGCCCACGCGGAGCCGGTACGTCACGCGCAGCCGCGCGGGCATGCGCACCTCGGCGTACCAGCAGTCCGTGTCACCGAACCGGCCCAACGGAACCGGCTCGGACCAGCTCTCGAAGTCGATGGTCGCCGCACCGGACCCACGCCAGAGGAAGAGGGTGGTCCAGCCGTCGCCGTCGGGTATCGACGAGGGTGTCCGCGCGGCCGCCCAGAACGCGTCGGTGCCGGGTGTGCCGGGCAGTCCGAACGCGGCGAACGGGTCGTCCCCCACCAACCTCATGCAACGTCTCCTTGTGGAGCGGAAAGCGAGAAGGCTAAGCTCACTTGCGATTAGGCGAGCCTAACCTAATTTTCATAGGAGGCACCGGCACATGAGCACCAACCCCTTCGACGACGCCGACGGCCGTTTCCTCGTCCTCGTGAACGACGAGGGCCAGCACTCGCTCTGGCCGTCCTTCGCGGACGTGCCCGGGGGCTGGACGATCGCCTTCGAGGAGAACACCCGAGAGGCCTGCCTGGAGTACGTCGAGGCCAACTGGACGGACCTGCGCCCCCGTTCCCTCGCCGAGTCCCTCGACGCCTGACGCCCGATGCTCTGCACCAGACTGACGAACGCCCGCTTCGTCACCATGGACCCGGCCCACCCCGTCGCCCACGACCTGGGCATCTGGCGGGGCCGGATCGTCGGCCTGGACGAGGCCGTGACCTCGCTGCCCGCACGGGAGGTGACCGACCTTCAGGGTGCCACCGTGCTGCCCGGGTTCATCGACGCCCATGTGCATCTGGCCTGGACCGGGTTCAAGCAGAACACGCCGAGCATCGCGGGCCGCACGCGGATCGACGACGCGCTCGCCGTCGTGGCGGAAGCCGTCCGCCGCACGGCCTCGCCCGACGCCTGGGTCAGCATCGCCGGCTACGACCAGCGGGCCCTGGGCCGTCATCTGACCGCCGCCGAACTGGACCGGGTGAGCCACGGACGCAAGGTGTTCGTGCTGCACGACTCCGGACACGGCTGCGTCGTCAACACCGCCGTCCTGGACCTGCTCCCCGCCGATGTCCCCCACGAGAACGGCTTCCTCGCCGAGGGCGCGATGGGCGCCGCCCGCGCCCTGCGCCTGCCGTACTCCCAGGAGGAACTCGCCGAGGCGATCGGACGCGCCGCCCGGACCTGCGTCGCCGAAGGCGTCACCGCCTGCGCCGAGGCAGGCATCGGAGGTGCCCTGTTCGGGCACAGCCCCGTCGAACTCGGTGCCTACCAACTCGCCCGTGAAAAGGGCCTGTTGCCGCTACGGGTGCAGCTCATGGTCGCCGCCGACCGGCTGCGGCCCGTCGCCGCACACGAGGCCGACGGCATTCCCAGGGCCCTCGACCTCGGCCTGCGCACAGGCCTCGGCGACGACTGGCTCTCCGTCGGCGCCCTGAAGGTCTACACCGACGGCGGCATGATGGCCCGTACCGCCGCGCTGAGCGGTCCGTACGAAGGGCTGGACCACACCGGCCAGTTGCAGGACGACCCGGAGACGCTCACCGAGACGATCGTGGCCGGCCACCTCGCCGGCTGGCAGCTCGCCGTGCACGCGATCGGCGACCGCGCGGCCGACGTCGCCCTGGACGCCCTGGAACGGGCCCAGCGCCTCCGTCCGCGCCACGGCGTCCGGCACCGCATCGAACACGCGGGCCTCATCCGCCCCGACCAGCTCTCGCGCATGGCGCAACTCGGCGTGAGCGCCGTCGTCCAGCCCAACTTCCTGCGCTACTTCGGCGACGACTACGCGGCGATCATGGGCGAGGAGCGCGCGCCGTGGCTGTACCGGGGCAAGGGATTCCTGGACCACGGCATCACCCTCGTCGGCAGCTCGGACCGGCCGGTCACCGACGGATCCCCGCTGCGGGCCGTTCAGTTCATGGTCGAACGCGCCTCCGAGTCCGGCCGGGTGATCGGCCCGGACGAGGGCATCACCGTGGACGAGGCGGTGCGCGCCTACACCGTCGCCGGTGCCTACGCCTGCCACTGGGCGGACAGCGCAGGCAGCCTCTCCCCGGGCAAGCGCGCCGACCTGGTGGTGCTCGGCGACGACCCGTGGCGCGTCGACACCTCCCGCATCGGCGACATCGAGGTCGTGGCGACATACGTCGACGGCCGCGATCGACGCGACGGCGGATCCGGAAGCGGGGCAGGGACGCCGTGAACACGGCTGAGCCGTCCACGGCACCGCCGCTGCCGTGTGCTCCTCTCACGGCGACCTCGGTCGTACGCCCCGCCCGCCCGGAGGACGCCGCCGCACTCGCGGCCCTGTCCCGACCCTTCGTGCACTCGGGGGCGTTACGGCCGCGCCCCGTCTCGCTCTACGCCGCCCACGCGGCCGACTTCCTCGTGGCCGAGGGACCCGACGGCACCTTGGAGGGCTGCCTGGCCCTGCGCGTCCACGCGGCCGACGCAGAGGGGAGCCGCGGTCCCGCGGGCGTTCTCTACAACTTCTGCGTGGCCCGGCACCGGCAGGGCAGCGGACTGGGAGGCCGGCTGCTGCGTGCCGTGCTGGCCACGGCCCGCGCCCGGACGCTCTCCGCCCTGTTCACGGCGACCACCGGCGGTGGCGGGCTGTTCCTCCGCTACGGCTTCACGCCCACGGCCGCGCGCCTGGCGCCGCGGGCCTGGGCCGAGTCGCTGGACCCGCGGCGCAACGCGCAGGTCCTCGTCAGGAGTTGGTGACCGACCGGGCGCTGTCACGGTCACGCGACTCTCCGTTTCAAATATTGAATGGGAAACAATAGTTCGCGATGTGCCGAGCCAGGCGATGGGCAACGTGAGCGTCTATTGTGGAAAGAGATCCGACATCGTGGACGCACGTCGAGGATCACACCTCTGAACTCTCCAAACGAGCTCCGGACAGTTGAGAGGAGGTGTAACGACATGCGCACTTACGAGCGCCCGACGCTGACCGCGGCTGGCACTTTCCGCAAGACCGGTATCGGCTTCAGGGATGGACCGGAACGGTTCTGGTTCTTCCGCAGGAGGTTCTTCTGAGCCTCCCCTCTCGCCCGAGCACCCCGTTGTGGCGGTGGGACGCGGGTCCCGCCGCCCAGATTCTGTGATCACCGGACGGCAGGTCCTCCAGGAAGGACGCCGGGCATGGCTGATTTTCCTGATTCCGGCGAGCGGCCGGGCTGGTTCGTCGTCCTTCCGGACTGCGCTTCGGCGGCCCGGGCCGGCGGCGCACTCCGCAGCCGGGCGGTACAAGAGGTCAGCCACCCATCGGGTCGGCCCTGGCTGCTCGGCGACTGGTCTGCCCGTGCCATGGCCGTCGGTGTGGCAGGCCAGGTGAAGATCGCGGTCCTCGGTGAACACGCCGTCACCGCCGACCGGCTCACCACAGCGGCCGGCCGGATCCGCACGATCGCCGACCTCGATGAACTGGCCCGCGAAATGACGGGCAGTTCTTATCTGGTCGCCTCGGTCACCGGACGCGTGCGTGTCCAGGGGAGCGTCAGCGGCCTTCGACGGGTGTTCCACGCCAGGATCGGTGACACCACGGTGGCCGCGGACCGGGCCGACGTACTCGCCGCCCTGCTCGACGCTGAAGTCGACGAGCAACGGCTGGCGGCCCGACTGCTGAATCCGTGCGCGCCGCACCCGCTGGCAGCCCTGCCGGTGTGGCATGGGGTGAGCGCTCTGGAGACCGGCCACTGCCTGGCGCTCGACGCCGACGGCCGGGGACGGACCGTCGCGTGGTGGGCGCCTCCCGATCCGGTGGTACCGATGGCCGAGGGCGCGTCGGCGTTGCGGGAGGCGTTGTCCGCCGCGGTGGAGGTCCGCACCCGGGGCCGAGACCTGGTGAGCTGCGATCTGGGCGGGCTGGACTCGACGTCGGTATGCGCCCTGGCCGCCCGTGGCGGGGCGAAGGTCATCGCCTACACCGCCGACGGTCTCGACCCTCTCTGCGACGACGTGACCTGGGCTCGCCGGACCATTGCCGGACTGGGCGACGTCGAACACCACGTCATCGCCGGGGAGCGGCTGCCGATGGTGTACGAGGGCCTGCAGGACCTGGACGACCGCTTCGACGAGCCGTGCCCGGCCGCGATGCACCCCAGCCGGTGCCTGCTCATTCCGCGGCTGGCCGGGGCACGCGGCTCGCGGCTGCACCTGACGGGTTTCGGCGGGGACGAGCTGCTCGCCGGTTCCCCGGCCCACCTGCACACGCTGATGCGCACCCGGCCCAGGACCGCGTGGCAGCGCGTGCGCGGGTTCGCCGCCCAGGGCCCGTGGCCGTACCGGGAAACGCTCCGGCAGTTGTGGGACACCAGCGACTACCGGCAGTGGCTCGTGCGAGCCGGTGACGAGCTGACCGCCGTACCGCCCCCCCCTCGAGACGCCCGCGCTGGACTGGGGGACACCGCCGCGGCTGCCCCCATGGGCGACGCCGGACGCCGTCGACGCCGCACGAGAGCTGATCCGCACCGCGGCCCGTACCACCGAACCACTGGCACCGAGGCGGGGACTGCACGTCGAGCTGGAAGCCATGGGAGCGAATTCCCGCATGGTCCGGCAGGTGGGCCAGATGGCCGCCCGCGCCGGGCTCACCCTCACCGCCCCCTACTACGACGACCGCGTGATCGAAGCGGGCCTGGCCGTACGGCCGCAGGACAGGATCACCCCCTGGCGGTACAAGCCGCTCATCGTCGAGGCGATGCGCGGGATCGTCCCTGCCGAGAGCCTGACCCGCCACACCAAGGACGAGGGTTCCTACGAGGCGGAGATGGGGATGCGGGAGCAGCGCGCCGAGTTGCTGGCCTTGTGCGAGGACTCCCGGCTGGCCCGCCTCGGCCTGATCGACGCGAACGTGCTGCGCGAGATGTCCAGTCGCCCCCTGCCGCCGACCCTGCCGTTCGACGCGCTGTACCAGACCGTGGCGTGCGAGATGTGGCTGCGCACGCTGGACACCGCCACCACCCCCGCTCCGGGCTGAATGGAGAGGGCCGATGACATTCAAGCTGCGTGAGAGCGTGTTCACGGCCGAGACCGACTACGGAATCGCACTGCTCGACGAGGACCACGACCAGTACTGGACGCTCAATCCCAGCGCCGCCCTCGCCCTGCGGAAGCTCTTGGACGGCGGCACGGAAGCCGACGCCGCACGGACGCTCACCGAGGAGTACTCCGTGGACCTCGACACCGCGCACCGGGACGTCCGGGAGCTGGTCGGCGGACTGCACGCGGCGGGACTGGCCGAAGAGAGCACCGGGAACACCGCGTCGGCCCCATCGGTACGGCAGGTGCGCCGCGGCCGGGTACACGCCCGATGGCCGCACCTGCGCGGCCGACAGCAGGGGAAGAAGAGCCGATGACTTCGCCGGAGGTCATCGTCCACGACCCGCGCTCGGTGCCCCTGCCGCGCCGGGCGCAGGTCCGGCTCGCCGTGGGCGCCGCGCGGCTCCTGGCCCGCCGGCACCCCCGGCGCATCAGGACCGTCGTCGCGGTCAGTCTGGCGTGCGCGGGACGGGAAGGGTGTCTGCCCCGCTCCCTCGCCACGATCCTGCTGTGCCGCCTGCACGGGCAGTGGCCCACCTGGTGCGTGGGGGCACGGCGGCTGGCGCCCTTCGGTGCGCACGCCTGGGTGGAGGCGGAGGGCGTGCCGGTGGGTGAGGGCCACCCGCCCGACTACTTCCGCCCCCTGTTCACCGTGCCCTGCGCTCCTGATCCCCTCAGCCGTGAGTCCGTGATCCATGAAGTCCCCAGCGACGGATGAGACGAACGAGCAGGACCGGGTCGGCCTACGGGGCGTCCTGCACCTGCTGCACGGACACCGCCGGTGGATCGCCCTCGCCGTGCTGCTGACGCTGGGCGCCTCGGCGCTGAGCCTGGCCCAGCCGCTGCTGGTCAAGCAGGTGATCGAGACGACCCAGTCCGGCGGCGCGATCGGGTACGTGCTGACGCTGCTCGTCGTGCTCTTCGTCGCCCAGGCACTGGTCCAGGGACTCGCCCAGTTCGTCCTGTCCCGCACGGGCGAAGGCATCGTTCTGGGGGTCCGGCTCGGTCTGATCAAGCATGTGCTGCGGCTGCCGATGGCCGTCTACGACCGCCACCGCATCGGCGATCTGATCTCACGCACCAGCACCGACAGCACGACCCTGCGGCTGCTCGTCGCCGAGGGCTTCACCGAGGCGGTGACCGGGGCCATCGGGCTGATCGGCGTCGTGGCGCTGATGATCTGGCTCGACTGGCTGATGTTCCTGCTCGTACTGGCCATGGTGGCCATCGCCACCGTGATCGTCGCCTCGGTGCTGCGCGGCATCGAGGTCGCGTCACTGTCCACCCAGCGGGCGACGGGCGCGATGACCGCGGACCTGGAGCGCGCGCTCGGTGCCATCCGCACCGTCCGGGCCAGCCGCGCGGAGCAGCGCGAGTCCGACCGGATAGCGGTCGGCGCGAACGCGGCATACGAGGGCAGCGTGCGGATGGCCAAGCTGGATGCGGTGGTGTCGCCGGCGATCCAGCTGGCCGTCAAGGGGTCGTTCATCGTCGTCCTGCTCATCGGCGGCATGCGGGTCGCCGACCGGCAGGGATCGATCGCCGATCTCGCCGCCTTCCTGCTGTACATGATCTATCTGGTGGAGCCGATCGGCACGCTGTTCCAGTCCCTCAGCACCATGGAGCAGGGCACGGGCGCGTACCGCAGGGTCAGGGAAGTGCTGACGCTGCCCACAGAACAGGACACGGTGTCCGAACCCGGGGCTTCGGAGCCGTCCCTCGCGAGCGGCAGCGGCGGACGGCCGAGGGCACCCGTGCTGGAGTTCCGGGACGTCTGGTTCGGCTATCAACCGCAGCGCCCGGTCCTGCGCGGCGTGAGCTTCGAGGTGCCGGAGCACTCCCATGTCGCCCTGATCGGCGACTCAGGCGTAGGAAAGTCCACCGTCTTCGCCCTCATCGAGCGGTTCTACGACCCGGATCACGGCCGGATCCTCTTCGACGGCCGTGACATACGGGCGCTCGGCCGGGCCGACCACCGGGGCCGGGTCGGCCTGGTGGAGCAGCATTCCCCGGTGCTGTACGGCACGCTGCGGGAGAACCTGACCTACGCCGTCCCGGACGCCGGACCGGACGAGCTGGACCGAGTGGTCGAGCTGGCGCACCTGACGGACCTGGTCGACCGCCTTCCGCGGGGCCTCGACACCGCCGCCGGCGAGCACGGCATGGCGCTCTCCGGTGGCGAGCGCCAGCGGATCGCGATCGCCCGTGCCCTGCTGACCCGGCCACGCCTGCTCCTGCTGGACGAGCCGACCGCCCATCTGGACGCGGTCAGCGAGGTGGCGCTCCGCAGGTCGATCCGGGAGACCGCGGACGAGTGCACGCTGCTGGTGATCGCCCACCGCATGTCGACGATCCGCGCCGCGGATCTGATCATCGTCCTCGACGCGGGCCGCGTCGTCGCCACGGGCACCCACGACGAACTGCTGGCCGGCAGCGCGCAGTACCGCCTGCTGTCCCGCGCCCAGGAAACGGGGGACGTCCTCTCCGGATAACGGCAGGTCCTGGCTACGGCCACTGCGACATCAGACCACCGTGAATCCGTCGAACGTGGCGATGCCCCGTCCGTCGGTCCAGCCGTTGGCCGCGGTCATGAAGACCTCGACGTCCTGTGCGGCGGACGAGCCCGCCCTCGCCGCGCCGCGGCCGCAGGACATGGCGCGCGCTGGAGCCCCTGTTGTGGCTCGGTCCCGCGACAGCCCTCATCCTGACCATGGTCGTCTGGCCCGTCGTCGAGATGATCCGTACGTCCCTGACGCGGGTGAGTTCCACGGGTCTGTCCCAGGGGTTCGCCGGAGTCCGCAACTACACCGACCTGTTCGCCGAGGGCGACCTGCCCGGAGTGCTGCTGCGCACCCTCGTGTGGGTCGTCGGGGTCGTCACCGTCACGATCGTGGTCTCCCTCGGCCTGACCCAACTGCTGAACTCCCGGTTCCCCGGGCGCCGGCTGGTGCGGTGGGCGCTGATCGTGCCCTGGGCCTCGTCCGTGCTGATGACGGCACTCATCTGGCGCTGGATGCTCAACAACTTCTACGGCGTGATCAACCGGCTGCTCTCGTTCCCCATCATCTGGGCCATGACGCGCGGCGGCCCCGGTTTCGCCACCGACACGACCACCGCCTACCTGTACAAACTCGCCTTCGACAACCAGTCGGTGGGGGAGTCGGCCGCCATGGCCGTCGTCAACTTCGGGTTGATCCTGGCTGTGGTGCTGGTCTATCTGCGCGTCGTCCGCCGACAGGAGGACACCCCGTGAGCAGGACCGCCGTCATGTCCCGCGAAGCCGCTCCGCCCAGGAGGCGGCGAGGACCGATGAAGCTGCGCACCGTCCTGCTCACCGCCGTCGGATGGCTGGTGGCGGTGGTGTTTCTCGCGCCCTACGCGGAGATGCTGCTGACGGCGCTCAAACCGACGCCCGAACTGATGAAGTCCCCGCCGTCCTATCTGCCCTCCGCATGGGAGTGGTCGAACTTCACGCACATCTGGTCGCTCACCGACCCGCGCGTCGCGGACGCGCTGATGTTCTCGCTGTACGTCGCCGGGGCCTCGACACTGCTGGCCCTGGCGGTCGGGATGCCCGCCGCGTACTACACCGCCCGGCACCGCTTCCGCGGGCGCGGCGCCTTCCTGCTGCTCGTACTCGTCACCCAGATGTTCGCTCCGACCGCGCTGCTGGTCGGCATCTACCGGGAGATGGTCAGCCTCGACCTGACCGACACCGCCGAGGGCCTCATCCTGGTGAGCGCGGCGTTCAACCTGCCGTTCTGCGTGTGGATCCTCAACGCGTACTTCGCGAGCATCCCCCGGGAACTGGAGGAGGCGGCCTGGCTCGACGGCACCGGGCGGCTCGGCTCCCTCACCCGTGTCGTCCTGCCCCTCGCGATGCCCGGTGTGGTGACCGCGCTCGTCTACACCTTCATCAGCGCGTGGAACGAGTACGTGGTGGCGCTCACCATCACCTCGTCCGGTGACCGGATGACCCTGACCAAGGCGATTCCCGGCTTCGTCACCTCGTACCACGAGCAATGGCAGTACCTGTTCGCCACGTCGCTCGTCGCGATCGTTCCCGTGGTGGTGCTGTTCGCCTTCGTGGAGCGCCACCTCGTCGCCGGCCTGACCGCGGGCGGCGTCCGGGGATGACACCGGGACGCGCATCGGAGCCGCCAGGGAAGCCGCGTGCGGTGTCAGGCGCGGATGACCTCCACACCGGCCGCCGTGAACGCCTCGGTCAGCTCGTCCGAGGCGGCCTTGTCGGTCACCAGGACGTCGATGTCCTCCACCGGGCAGATGCGGGCGAAGGCCCGCCGGTCCAGCTTGGAGGAGTCGGCGACCGCGACGACCTGCTGCGCGCGGCGGGCCAGCGCCCGGTTGATACTGGCCTCCCCCTCGTGGTGGGCGGTCGCCCCGTGGGCCACGTCGATGGCATCCACCCCGATGAAGACCTGGTCCAGCGCGATCTCCGCCAGCAGTTCGGTGGCCAGCGGCCCGATCAGCTCGTAGGACGCCGGCCTGGCCACCCCGCCGGTCACCACGAGCTTCACGTGACGCCGTACGACCAGTTCGTTGGCGATGTTCAGGGCGTTGGTCACCACGGTGACCGCCGTCTCCGCGCCGCCGGAACTCAGGTCGGACCGGGTGGCCAGCGCCCGCGCCACCTCGGTGGTCGTGGTGCCGCCGTTGAGCCCCACCACGGCGCCGGCCTTGACCAGCCCGGCCGCCGCGTCCGCGATCCGCTCCTTCTCCGGAGCCTTGCGCGCGGCCTTGTAACGCAGCGGCAGGTCGTAGGCGATGGCGTTGATCACGGCTCCGCCGTGCGTGCGGGTGACCATCTGCTGGCGGGCCAGCTCGTCGAGGTCGCGCCTGATCGTCGCGGCGGAGACCCCCAACTCCTCGGCAGCCGGCTCGACTTCGATCCGTCCGTCGCGCGTCAGCATCTCCAGCAGCGCGCTCCAGCGGGCCTGCGGTGCCGCCATCTCTCACAACTCCTTGTCGGTGATGTGCGCCACGATGTGCGCATCTCCATGAAACCACGGCGCTTGATTGGGTGTTTTATGGTGCTCAAACGAACAAAACCCTGCACGTGTCACAAGACCTTGCCTCTGTCGCCCGCGACAGGAGGCCGTCCGTGCCGCTGACTCCCACCGCCGACGTGGTGAGCTCCGCGTGCGGCGACGGACGGGCCGTCGGCGCGTTCAACGTGATCACCCTGGAGCACGCCGAGGCCGTGGTCACCGGGGCGGAAGCCGCGGGCTGCCCGGTCATCTGCCAGATCAGCGAGAACGCCGTGCGGTTCCACGGCAGCCGGCTCGCCCCGATAGCCCTCGCCACCGCCGCGCTCGCCGAGGCGGCCGCCGTTCCCGTGGCGCTGCACCTCGACCACGTCACCGACGAAGAGCTGCTGCGCCGCGCAGCGGACTGCGGCTTCGGATCCGTCATGTTCGACGCGTCCGCGCTGCCGCACACCGAGAACGTCGCCGCCACGCGCGCGGCGGCGCAGTGGGCGCATGCCCGGGGTCCGTGGGTGTAGGCGGAACTCGGCGAGATCGGCGGCAAGGACGGAGTGCACGCAGCCTCCGCGCGTACGGACCCCGGTCAGGCGCGCGACTTCGTGTCCGCCACCGGGGTCGACGCACTGGCCGTCGCGGTCGGCAGCTCCCACGCCATGACCACGCGCACCGCCCGGCTGGACCACGGTCTCATCGCCCGCCTCGCGGCGGCGGTCCCCGTACCGCTGGTTCTGCACGGCTCGACGGGCGTGCCCGACGGGGAGCTCCGGAAGGCGGTGGCGGCCGGCATGGTCAAGGTCAACATCGGTACGGCGCTGAACGCCGCCTTCACCGGCGCGGTCCGACACCCTCGCCGCGGCGCCCGCGGCCGTCGACCCCCGGCCCGCCCTCACCGCGGCGCGCCGGGCGATGGCCGATGCCGTGACGTCGGCGCTGCGGGTGCTGTCGGGCGGCGGGTACGGATCAGTGTGAGTCGTGCCGCAGCATGCACACCGCACGCAGCGGACATTCAGTACCTGGCTCTGGTGAGAGAACCTCTTGGCTTGCTCAAGGGGAGATTGAAGTCGTCACGGGAGGGGGCATGGTCCGGACAGCCGGTGCGCCTGGCCCGGTGGACGGGGGGAAGTGATCGTGATCGCTTTGGTCGTGGTGGTTGTCGCCGTGCTGGTGATGGCCGTGCTGTGTGCCTGGCTCGTGCGTCGGGCTTGGCGGCGTGCCTGGGACGATCTGGGCCGGCAGGCGCCCGGGTACGGCCTGTGGAGTGGGCAGGGGTACGGGCCGTGGCCGACGAGCAGCGGTACGGGTCCGGCATCAGCTGCAGGAGGCGTTGGCACGGCGTCCAGCAGTTCGTCCTGGTACGCCGCGGGTGACGCCTGTGACCCCTCGCCGTCCGGTTCTTGCGGCGGTTCCTCCTCCTGTTCCGGCGGCAGCTCGTCGTCCTGCAGTAGCTCCTCGTCCTGCGGCAGCTCGTCGTCCTGCGGCAGTTCGTCATCCTGTGGCAGTTCCTGTTGACCGACGTTGACACCGACGGCGGATACGCCGGAAGCGGACGGCGATGAGGTCGCGACGTAAGGCTGATGGCCCCGCCGTCGGGGCGGGGGCCTGCGTGTGCGCCGTGGCTCAGCGGACCGCGCGGCTCACGCGGTGTGGATCTCCAAGGCGGCACGCACGGCGGACTCCACGGCTCCCTCGATCCACGCCGGCTTGACGGACGTGTGGTCCCCGGCGAAGTGCAACGGCCCTTCGCGCACGGGGATGGCGGGCAGCAACTCCGTGTGCTGCCCGGGCAGGAGCACGGACGCCTCCCCGTAGGCGTAGGGGTCGCGCAGCCGGCTCTGCGTGCGGCCCGCGCCCGTGTAGAAGACCTCGATGCGCTGGCCGTAGACCTGCTGGAGACCGCACAGAGCGTGTGGGTACCGTGCCTCGTCGTCCAGGGAGTCCCAGCGCAGCGCGTCGTCCGCCCAGCTGTAGGAGGCCAGGACCACACCCCCCCCGCACTGCCCCCGGCGGCGCGGCCGGTGCGGTAGGCGTCGTACCACGACTCGTCGACGAGTCCCGGCTACGGCGTGCGGATCAACCCGCCCAAAGCGGAGCGGCGCCGCTGGTCGGTCCAGGACGCGGTGGTCGTCGTCGGCGAGAACTGACGGAAGGCTCCGGCAGGAGGGCGACGACGGTCGGATCATGCAGTGGTACGGCGCCGAGGGGTGGCGTATGCGAGCGGCCGACTACGAGTGCAACGGGTCAGTGTGAGGACTGAAACACGTGGCGACAGCTGACAGCATGAGGCAGGGTGGCGTCCCAGCTTGCTGATCTACCGAATGTCGATGTAGCGCAGAGCCACCGGGGACACGCTCCGTTCGCCGACCGGCGAAGGGAGCCCGGGAGCAGGGGAGCTGAAGCGCTGCCGTGCTCCCGGGCGAAGGCTTCGCGTTGCCGGAGCGGCGATCAGGTCAGGGTGAGCTCCAGGACGGTGACGGACAGCGGCGGCAGGGTGCTGGTGAAGGAGGCCGCGGCGCCGGTGACGGTGCTGGTCCTGGGCACCACAGTGCTGGGTTCGGTCAGCGTGTTGGTGGTGGTACGTGAGGGTCCGGTCAGGACGGTGGCGGTGGCGTTCCTCTCGACCCCCTTGGCCAGCCCCTTCAGTTCGACCGGCACCTTCACTTTCTCCGTCCCGTAGTTGACGACCGCGAGGTAGAGGCGGCTCCCCGAGCGGGTGGCGACGGTGGCGACGGCCGGCAGTGCACGGGGGGTGGCCGGCAGCACTGTGCTGCCCAGCCTGCTCGTCAGCATGTGCTGCGCCCAGTAGCTGGGTGAGACGTAGCTGGTGAGGTTGTCGTAGGCGATCAGGTTGGTCGCCCAGACGTTGTTCTTGACGTGCGAGAAGAGCGGCGCGTAGCACTCCATGAGGACCTGGTCGGAGTTGCGGATCAGCCCGGCCAGCCATGCGGCGTCGCCCAGCGCGGCGTTGAGGTCGGGTGTGGGGCGGCCCTCCTGCGCGGCCCATTCCCCGACGAACACCTTCGTCGAGTTGCGGTCTCGGCTGTCGTACTTGTGGGTGGCGGCCTGAGCGGCGGACGGCGCGAGGTAGTAGTGCTCGTCGATCAGGTCCGGTTCGCGACTCGTCACCGGCGTCGTGGCGATCAGCTTCAGTTGCGGGTACTTCGCCTTGATCGCGTCGTGGAAGGCCGCATACCGTTCCTCGTACGATCCGGAGCGGTCGAAGAAGTCCTCGTTGCCGATCTCCACGAACTCGAGCGGGAACGGCTCCGGGTGTCCGTCGGCGGCCCGCTTCGCGCCCCAGGTGCTGGTCACGGGGCCGGTGATGTACTCGATCTCGTCGAGTGCGTCCTGGACGTACGGCTTGAGCGCGTCGCCGGTCACGTGTTCGCCGTTCAGCGCGTAGCCGGCGAAGACGGCGAGGACCGGCTGGGCGTCCATGTCCTCGACCCATTCCAGGTATTCCAGCAGCCCGAGCCCGTCCGTGGACCAGTAGCCCCAGGCGTCGTCCATGTGGCCGGGACGCTCCCAGACCGGACCGATGGTGTTCTTCCAGTCGAACCGAGTGGCGATCGTGTTGCCCTCGACGAAGTTCCCGCCGGGGAAGCGCAGGAACTTCGGCTTCAGGGCGACCAGTTTCTCCATCAGGTCGATGCGCAGCCCGTTGGGACGGTTGTTGTAGGTGGGTGGGAAGAGGGAGACGTGCTGGAGCCAGAGGGTCTCGCCCGCGGCGGCGGGATCGGCGGTGGTAACGGTCAGCTTCGCGTCACCTACCACGGGGGTGCCTGGACCGGTGCGCAGGGTGAGCTCGACAGGGCGGTCGGCGAACGTGGTGCCGACGTGGGGCACGTGTGCGGACGCGTACACCGTCGCGCCGTCCGCCGACTCGATGGTCACCGTGAGGGGCCCGATCCGGCGCGATGCCTTGGCGAACAGCCGGGCTGTGTACGTGGTTCGGGGCCGTACCGGTATGCCCCAGAAGCCGTCATTGGCCACCCCGGACCGGTTTCCGGCCCCGGTGCTGCTCGGCAGCACGACCTTGAGGGAACGCTTGAGCGCGTCGTTGAGTGGAGCGGCGGTGTCGAGCGCGAGAGCCGTCCCACCGATGGCGGACCAGTGGACCGGCGCGGTGTCGCTGGCCATCATCGAGCGGTTCTGCACCAGTTCGGCGTAGATTCCTCCCTCGCCCGAGTGGTTGATGTCCTCGAACATCAGGCCGGGAAGGATGGGGGACACGGCGTGCGCGGGGTTGGCGACGTCCACGCTCAGCAGCGGTGTCGTGGTCTCCACCGGCACCCCGGCCAGCGCCGCGATCTGGTCGGAGGTGAGGACGGACGGGAACATCCACACGTCGTCGATCAGGCCGTGCCACTGGTCGACGTGCCCGCCGCCGTAGAGCGCGCGGCCGATGGCGGTGTCGCCGCTGCCGGCCCAGCCTGCCGTGTAGGCGGTTTCCCCTTCCAGCACGCCGTTGACGTAGAGGCGGGTGACGCCGGCTGAGGGGTCGCTGACGCCGACCAGATGGGTCCAGACGCCGGGAGCGGGGGCTGAGGCGGCGGCCGCCACGGCGGCGTTTCCGGTGTCGTCCCCGTTCAGCCGGGCGAAGGCGAAGGTGCCGGTGTCGTCGCGCAGCCCCAGGTAGAAGGAGCTGACGACCTTGCCGTCGATGCTGACAGCGGTCTGGTAGCCGCCCGTCTGAGCGAGGTTGACCCAGGCGGCCACCGAGAATGCCTTGGAGGTGTCGAGGGCCGGCCCGGACGCCGCGGCGTTGCCGCCGGCCGTGAGGCTCAGGCAGTGGGAGCCGGCCTTGCCGGTGTCCCAGGTGGCCGCCCCCTGAAGGACCGCGGTGCGAGCGTTGCCCGAAGAGTCGGCGGCGGAGGTGCCGGAGCCCTCGTCGAAGGTCCAGTGCGCGGCTGCGGCGGGGAGGTCCGCGGCAGGGGCGTCCGCGGCCGCGCCGGAGCGCTCGGCGGCACGGGCGGGAGTGGAGGCGGCGAATGTCCCGGCAAGGGACGTGGCGCCAAGGGCGGCTGTGAGGACGGTCCTGCGGGGCAGCCCGGCTTCTGAAGACATGTGCGACGTTCCTTAGCGAGAGACGAGTCGGTCAGGGCAACTGCGGGGTGGGGTGTGGCGGGGGAGGACCATGACGGAAGGGGAGTGATTGCCGTTCCGCGGTGCGTGCCGCCCGCATCCGGGCGGTGGTGATCGCACGCCTTGGCACCGATGGCCACCGGTCGCTGTCCGTGGTCGGGCCCACGACGGTCGCCACCCGTGCGGGCCTCCACCGCCGGCGAGCGGCGGGCGGTACTGCCCTCGGTGCCGCAGTGCTCGCCGCCGCCGGCGGTGACCCGGTCGGTTCGGTCAGGGCGCGATGTTCCACTGCTGGCAGGTGTTGTCGAGCTGCTGCCACTGGCGGACCACGGTCCCGTTGGCCGTTCCGCAGTTCGCGACGTCCAGCGCCATTCCGGTGTTGACGTTGGTGATGGTGTAGTGGCTGCCGACCCTGGTGACGTCCCACTGCTGGCAGGTGCTGCCGAGCGAGGCCCACAGCTGGACCGCGGTGCCGTTGCTCTGCCCGCAGTTCTTGTCGTCCAGGACGGTGCCGCTGTTGACGTTGGTGATGGTGTAGTGGCCGTTGCCCGCGCCGGCGAACTTCCACTGCTGGCAGGTGTTGCCGAGCGAGGACCACTGGTCGACCGAGGTTCCGTTGGCAGTACCGCAGTTCACCGCGTCGAGGACCTTGCCGCTGTTGACGTTGGTCAGGCGGTAGGCGGTGCCGGCGGCGGGGAAGGCGGCGGCCGGGGTGGTGTAGGCGACAGAGGTGATGTTGGCCTGTACGGCGTTGTCGGCGGCGTCGGTCGGGTAGCCGGAGGTCATGACGCCTTCGAAGAAGGAGCCGTCGGACCCGTTGCTGTCGTCACCGCCGGTGCCGAGGACGATGGCGCCCTCCATGTGCATCGGGGTGTATCCGCCGAGATTGGGAAGGGCACCGTTGTACCAGGTGGTCAAGGAGCCCGACTGTGCGTTGCCTCCCTTGACGGCGTAGGTCGTCGTGCCGTTGTTCTTCTCCATGGCGGTGACGTACTCGCTGGAGTTGCCCTTGTTGTTCGTGTTCGAGCCGTTGCCGCCGGCGAACAGACCGTTCTCCAGGTCTGCCTGGACCCACGGCCCTGATCCCGAACAGGGAGAGAACCAGCACTCGGTGCCGAAGTTGATCGCGTCCATGTGGCCGTTGCCGGTGTCGTTGCCGGACGTCTCGGCGTTGCCGTAGTCGAAGCAGCACCGGTTGTTCACGTGGTGACCGCTGGTCACCATGTACGCGCCCTCTGGAGAGCTGCCGGTGGCGATGCCCCTGGTGCTGTTGTCGCGGTAACCGACGCCGGCCGACACGAAGACGCCGTACGCCGCATGGCCGCCGACCGTGACCGGCAGGGCGTTGGCGATCGCACCGACGTCCTGTCCGCCGTTGCCGCCCGGTCCCTCGATGGTCAGGTCGTTGTGGTTCGGGCTCTGGTCGTAGATCTTGGTGATGACACAGGTCGTGCCGGCGCAGAAGGAGTCCTGCGCCGCGGCGTTGGCGTAGCCGCCGGCGGTGAGTACGCCGATGTCGGTGGTGGCGGAGTCCGAGGCGCGTTTGACCTGGTAGAGAGGACCGTCGTAGGCGGTGTAGAGCGCCCGTGTGGTGCTGTGTGCCGCGGCGCAGGGTGTCCCTGCGGAGGCGTAGATGTCGCACGGCAGGGACGAAGCGGCCTGAGCCGTCCCCGCGGTGCCGATGGCCCCGGCCAGGACGCCGGCGAGCAGTGCGAGGACCGCGCCCACCACCCTCAGCCGGAGTCCTCTCAGATGTCTGGCTATCACTGTGAACCTCTTCCGTCGTGGGGGATTGCCGCCGGGCCGCGGAGTCCGGCGCTGAACGCGACTCGCCGACAGCCCGACAGGGGAATGTGAGCGCTAACAAGCAGGACCCTCGGATGCCGCCACTCATCCGAGCTCTACGGGGACGGGTACGACCGGGCTGCGTGCTGTTCTTCGGAGCACTGCTGCCGAGCTGCGCCGTTCTCGCACGGCTCGGCGGTGATCGACCGGTCTCGCGACCCCATCTTTTTACGCTGGTGTGAACAGCAGGCAACACATGTTGAACAGTCAAGAGTATGGAAACAAAGGTCATGCATTCCTTTGGTTCCGGCGCTCGGCCATGGCGCAGCAGCGCGTTGCTGGTGACGGATGAGCAGGTCAGGCGGCTACAGGGTGGATGACAGCACTGTTAAGAATTTCGAAAGAGAGCGGCTGGAGCAATTGACCCCTTCAGAATGTGTGCGTTAACAATTCCCCACGGCGCGCCGGCTCCCACCCGGAGAACGCACCCGATCCAGAACGTGATGGCGCGTCAGGAGGTGGAGAGCATGGACGGGGATCGTGCACCGGTGATGGCGGACGTGGCCCGGATCGCGGGCGTCTCGCACCAGACCGTCTCAAGGGTCCTCAACGACCGTCCGAACGTGCGGCCCGCCACCCGGGACCGTGTCCTCGCGGCGGTCCGCGAACTCGGCTACCGCCCCAACGCCGCCGCCCGCACACTGGCGACCCGACGCACCCGCACCCTGGGTGTGATCAGCTTCAACACCACGCTGTACGGCCCGGCTTGCATGCTCTACGGCATCGAACAGGCGGCCCGGCAGCACGAGTACTTCGTCACCGTGGCCGCCGTCGGCACGCTCGACCGGCGTTCGCTGCTGGATGCCGTCGACAGGCTTCGGGACCAGGGTGTCGAGGGAGTCATCGTCATCGCCCCGCAGACCTCCGCGGTCGGCGCACTGGCGAACGCACCGCCGGACGTGCCCCTGGTCGCGGTCGGCTGCGGCACCCACACCGCGCTGGCCTCGGTCGCCGTGGACAACGAGGCCGGTGCCGAACTCGCCACCAACTACCTGCTCGACCTCGGCCATCGCACGGTGCACCACCTGGTCGGGCCGCGTTCGTGGCTCGACGCGCAGGAGCGCGAGACCGGATGGCGCAACGCCCTGGAAAAGCGGGGCGCCGCGGTGGCCGATCCGCTGGTCGGCGGTGACTGGACGGCCCGCACCGGATATGAGCACGGTCAACGGATCGTCGCCGACCCCGATGTCACCGCGGTGTTCTGCGCCAACGACCACATGGCGCTCGGCCTGCTGCGGGCGCTGCAACAGGCCGGGCACCGGGTGCCCGAGGACATCAGCGTCATCGGTTTCGACGACACGCCGGAGGCCGAGTACTTCGGCCCGTCACTGACCACCGTCCGCCAGGACTTCGACGAACTCGGCCGACGTGCCCTGCGCGCGCTGATCGAGATCGTCGGTGATCCCGACGCCGGGATACCGGCGGCCGACGAGACACCCCACATCGTCATCCCGCCCAGTTTGGTGGTGCGAACCTCGGCGACCCGCCCCAGCCCCTGACCGAGGCCTCGGTCACACCACCCGCCTGCCCAGAGAAAGGGAACTCCGCCGTGGGCCGCTTCCACTCGGTGAGCGCCGACGATCCGGCTGCGGCACCACGCCCCCGAAGGCCAGGGGCCCGTCACATCTGAGTGCCGGAGCCCGAACGGCCTTTCTCCTCAGATCACTTGGGACCTGCGACCGGCGACGTGATGCGCCGGCCGCATGAGATGCTCCGCGACGCCCGCCGGTCGCGACAGCTCCACCCCGGCCACGGTGCCCACCCGACGGCCTTCAAGCCCTGACTCGCCGTCAGGCACCCCTACCTCGTTGTCGCGCACACGGCCCCCACGGTCGGCTCCCACACGCCGACAACTGCCCGCTGCGCCCCCTACCGCCCCCGAGCGGAACCACCACCCAACTACCCCCGGCCCCCTCCCAGGCACCGGCATGCCCATCGGCCGGGGCCTGCGGACGGGATCGCGATCCCGTCATCCCTGGTTGCCCACATCCGTTCCCGGCCGTGGGCTCCCCCCGACACGCCTAGAAGGGCGCTGATCACCAATGATTCGCACCAGACGAGCCCGCACTGTGGCCGCCGCGACCGCCGTGCTCATCTCACTCACCGCTGCCGGCTGCTCCAAGAACGCGGGCGGCTCCGACTCCTCCAACTCGGCCGGCTCGAGCGCGGGCTCCAGCGCGGCCCCGGTCGCGCTGGCCGGTTCGGTCACCTTCAACCAGACGAACCTGGCCAAGCTCGACGCGGCGCTGAAGTCGGCGCTGGCCGGCAAGGACCTGTCCAAGGTCGACATCGCGATGGTCGTGAATGTGGCCGCCGACTACTGGAAGGCCGGTCAGGTCGGGTTCCTCAAGGGCTGCTCCGACCTCGGCATCCCGAAGAGCAAGTGCACGTACTTCGCCCCGGCCAACGGCAAGTTGACCGAGCAGAACTCGGAACTGGAGACCCTGCGCTCGCAGGGCGTCACCGGCTACTCGATCTCGGCGATCGACCCGACCTCGGCCGCGGGCACCATCCACACCGACGTCCAGAAGGGCATCGGCGTCCTGGCGATCGACTCGCCGCTGCCGGGCACCGACGCCGCCTCGCTCTACCTCGGTACCCCCAACTACACCGCCGGATTCCAGGCCGGCACTGCGATGAAGCAGGTGCTCGGCGGCAAGGGCAAGGTGGCGATCCTGGTCGGCTCGCTCACCGCGTCGAACGCCACCCAGCGGATCGCGGGCTTCGAGGCCGCGCTCAAGGGCACCAAGATCACGGTCGCTCAGAAGGTCAACGACAACCTCCAGGCCAGCACCGCGACCTCCGACGCCGAGACCATCCTGGCCAACAACCCCGACGTCAACGGGCTTTACGGCGTCTACTCCTACGACGGCCCCGCGCTGGCGCAGGCGGTGACCTCTGCGGGCAAGACGTCTTCGGTGCACATCGTGTCGGACGACTCCGACGCCCAGACCCTGAAGTTCATCAAGTCCGGCGTCATCTCCGGCACCGTGGTGCAGATGCCGTACCAGCAGGGCTACACCGGGGCGTACATCCTGGCCGCGGAGAAGGTGCTGGGCAAGACCAAGACGATGGCGATCGTCAAGCCCTACCTGGAGAAGGACGGCTCGACCCTGAGCTCCGGCGTGGGTCTGGTCACCAAGTCCGACCTGAGCGCGTACCAGTCCCTCCAGTCGAAGCTCGGGATCGGCTGAGCATGACGGCCACGAAGAGCACCCCGGGCCGCGCGATCACGGCGCGGCTTCGAGGAGTACACAAGTCCTACGGGCCGGTGCGCGTCCTCGACCTGCCGGAGCTCGACCTCTACGCCGGCCAGGTGATCGGCGTGGTCGGCGAGAACGGCGCCGGAAAGTCCACGCTGATGGGCACACTGGCCGGATCGGTCCACCGGGACGGCGGCGAGATCCTGATCGACGGCGAGCCCCTCGTCGCGGGATCCACCGAAGCCGCGGGACAGCTCGGTATCGCCATGGTCTCCCAGGAGTTCCCTCTGGTCGGACAACTCTCGGTGGCCGAGAACCTGCTGCTGGGCCGCCGTCCACGGAAGTCGAAGCGGCGGTTCCTCGTGGACAGCGCCGCACAGCGGGCCGAGGCCGAGGCGATGCTGACGGAGATCGGTCTGTCCGCGGAGACGATCGCGGTGAGCCGGGAGGTGCGCACCCTTCCGGTGCCGACGCGGCAGATGATCGAGATCGCCAAGGCCTGGGGCCGCGAGCCCAAGCTGCTGATCCTTGACGAGCCGACCTCCTCCCTGGGCCCGGTCGAGGCCGAGATGGTGCTGGGCCTGGCCCGGCAACTGGCCGAACGCGGCGGCACGGTGCTGTTCATCGGGCACCGCCTTGACGAGGTGCGGGACATCAGCGACCGCGTCCTGGTGCTGCGCAACGGCAGGCTGGTCGCCGACCTCGAACCGGCCGAGGCCACCGAGGAACGGCTGATCCGGG
Source organism: Streptomyces africanus (assembly GCF_030816955.1). Taxonomy (NCBI): domain Bacteria; kingdom Bacillati; phylum Actinomycetota; class Actinomycetes; order Kitasatosporales; family Streptomycetaceae; genus Streptomyces; species Streptomyces africanus. The sequence continues at coordinate 7,873,163 of NZ_JAUSYP010000001.1, forward strand.
AGATGGTCGGCGGCGAGGTCACGCAGGGCGAGCCGAAGGCGCCGGCGGCGAGCCCGGTCCTGCTGCAGGTCGAGGGCCTGACCGCGGACGGTATCGGCCCCGTCGACCTGGAGGTGCGCGAGGGCGAGATCCTCGGCGTGGCCGGACTGATGGGGTCGGGCCGCAGCCGCCTCGTCCACACGATCGCCGGCGCGCAGCCCTCAACGGGCGGCCGGATGCGGCTGGGCGGCGATCCCTACCGGCCGCGGGGCGCGGGTGACGGTGTAGCGGCCGGGATCGCGCTGATCCCCGAGGACCGCAAGGAGCAGTCGCTGGTGCTGTTCGCGTCCATCCGGTCGAACGTCGTCGTCTCGGTGCTCAAGCGGATCAGTACCCGGGGCCTGCTCGGCCCGGGACGGGAACGAGCCGAGGCACGGAAGATCACCGAGAACGTCAACGTGCGGATGCAGTCGGTGGAGCAGCCGATCGGCTCGCTGTCCGGCGGCAACCAGCAGCGCGCCATCTTCGGCCGTGCCTTCGCCGCGCAGCCGCGTCTGCTGCTGCTCGACGAGCCGACCCGCGGCGTGGACGTGGGCGCCAAGGCGGAGATCTACAAGCTGATCGACCGTGCGGCCGATCAGGGCATGGCGCTGGTGGTGGCCTCCTCCGAACTGGAGGAGCTGCTGTGGATCTGCCATCGCATCGCGGTGATGAACCACGGGCGGGTCGTCACGGTCCTCGACCGGGCCGATGCCACCAAGGAACGGATCATGACGGCCGCGGCCGGCACGTCCCCCCTCATCCAGCCAGCGCCCGACCAGGAACAGCTGACGAACGGAGCCACAGCATGAGCGCGCAGATCACGCTCGCACCCGACGAGGTCGCGCCGCCTTCCCGCCCGGCCATATCGAGCCTCGCCCGCAAGCTCGCCGCCTCCCCGGAGGCCGGCGTGATCATCGCCTGCGTGCTGGTGTTCGCCGGGATCGCGGCCAACGCGGACACGTACACCGCGGTGGGCAACCTGCAGGTCATGGGCCGCGACCTGTCGCAGGTCGGCATCCTGGCGATCGGCGAGTCGCTGGTCATCCTGACCGGTGGCATCGACCTCTCGGTGGGCGCGCTGGCCGGTCTGGCCGGCATCCTGGCCGCCTGGATGAACGTGAACGAGGGCCTGCCCGCGCCCCTCGCCATGCTGCTCACGCTCGTGATCTGCGGTGGGGTCGGCCTGTGGCACGGCGTCATGGTCACCCGCCTGAACGTGCCGCCCTTCGTGATCACCCTGGTCACCTACACCGTCGCCCAGGGCCTGGCGCTCGCGATCACCAGCGGCTCGCCCATCAACAACCTGGACCCGATGTTCAGCAACCTGAGCCAGTACTACATCGGCCAAGTGCCGGTTCCCGCACTGTTCTTCGTGGGAGCGGCCGCCATCGCCTGGTTCGTGCTGGAGCGCACCTACGTCGGCCGCCAGATCTACGCGGTCGGCGGCAACAAGGAAGCCGCCCGGCTGGCCGGCATCCCGACCGCCCGCCGGATCACCTCCACCTACGTCGCCAGCGCCGCGCTGGCCGGTCTGGTCGGCATCATGGTGATCGGCCGGATGAACGTGGCCGACCCCTCGGTCGGCGCCGGCTGGGAACTGACCGCGATCGCCGCCGCGGTGGTCGGGGGCATGTCGCTCTCCGGCGGCGAGGGGCGCATCGCCGGCATCGCGGCCGGCGCGATCCTGCTGGAGTTCATCACCAACGGCCTGCTCGCGCTCAAGGTCAGCCCGTACGACCAGCAGGTGGTCCAGGGAGCGGTTCTCGGCGTCGCCATCCTGCTCGACCGGGTGCGCGCCCGCTACTTCGGCAGGAGCCGCGCCTAGCACGTCCGTCGACTCCGCCGATCCGGCCGCAGACACCGCCTCGGCGCCCCCAGAAGACCGAACAGTGATCGATATATCGAATACCGCAAAGTGAGGAGGCTGATGGTGAACGCCGGAGACGAGACAGCCGGGAACCCGGAACCCTGCGTCGTAGGAGTCGACTTCGGGACGCTGTCCGGCCGAGCCGTGGTGGTCCGCGTGCGGGACGGCGCGGAGTTGGGGACGGCCGAGCACGAGTACCGGCACGCGGTCCTGGACCGGGAGCTGCCGGACGGTACCCGGCTGCCCCCGGACTGGGCCCTCCAGGTGCCGTCGGACTACGTCGACGTGCTGCGCCACGCGGTGCCGGCGGCGCTCGCGACCGCCGGTGTGCGGCCGGAGCAGGTCATCGGCATCGGCACGGACTTCACCGCGTGCACGGTGCTGCCGGTGCTCGGGGACGGCACGCCGCTGTGCGAGCTTCCCGGCCTCTCCGGCCGCCCACACGCCTACGTCAAGCTGTGGCGCCACCACGCGGCCCAGCCGCAGGCCGACCGGATCACGGCACTGGCCGCGGAGCGCAAGGAGGCGTGGCTGGAGCGGTACGGCGGGAAGATCTCCTCGGAATGGGAGTTCGCCAAGGCCCTGCAGGTGCTGGAGGAGGACCCCGAGATCTACCACCGCACGGAGCGGTGGGTGGAAGCGGCGGACTGGATCGTCTGGCGGCTGTGCGGCACCTACCTGCGCAATGCCTGCACCGCCGGTTACAAAGGCCAGTTCCAGGACGGCGCCTATCCCTCCCGTGCCTACCTGGAATCACTCAACCCCGGCTTCGCCGACTTCGTGACGGATAAACTGGAGCACCCGATCGGCGAGTTGGGCGCGAAGGCCGGGCACTTGACGGCCGAGGCGGCGGCCTGGACGGGTCTGCCCGAGGGCATCGCGGTGTGCGTGGGCAACGTCGACGCCCATGTCACGGCGCCCGCTGCGGGGGCGGTGGAACCGGGGCAGATGGTGGCCATCATGGGCACGTCGACCTGTCATGTGATGAGCTCCGACCAGCAGGGCGCGGTGCCGGGCATGTGCGGTGTCGTCGACGGCGGCATCCTGCCGGGCCTGTGGGGTTACGAGGCCGGTCAGAGCGGCGTCGGCGACATCTTCGCCTGGCTCGTACGCACCGGCTTCCCCGCCGCGTACACCGAAGCGGCCGCCGCACTCGGGCGCGATGCGCACGAGCACCTCACCGCACTCGCCGCCGAGCAGAAGGTCGGCGAACACGGCCTGATCGCCCTGGACTGGCACAGCGGCAACCGCTCCGTGCTGGTCGACCACGAACTGAGCGGTGTGGTGGTGGGCCTGACGCTGTCGACCCGCCCGGAGGACGTCTACCGGGCGCTGCTGGAGGCCACCGCCTTCGGCACCCGGATCATCATCGAGGCCTTCGAGACGGCCGGCGTACCGGTACGCGAGTTGATCATCGCCGGCGGACTCACGAAGAACGTGCTGCTGATGCAGATCTACGCGGACGTCACCCGCCGCCCCCTCGGCGTCATCGGCTCCACACAGGGCCCCGCTCTCGGCGCGGCCATGCACGCCGCGGTGGCGGCCGGGGCCTACCCCGACATCCAGGCCGCTGCCCGGTCCATGGGCAAGGCCGGCCGGGGCGCGTACCAGCCGGACCCGGACCGCGCGGCGGCCTACGACCGCCTGTACGAGGAGTACCGGCTCCTGCACGACTACTTCGGCCGCGGCGCCAATGACGTCATGCACCGCCTGCGCCGCATTCGAGCCGAGGCATCCGCCTGAGCGGCTCCACCGCTCGTGCCCCTCCTGCCCGCAAGTCGCTCCACTCGAAAGGAACCCCGTCATGACCGCACCCGAAAAGCCGTCCGCCGGCCAGGAGATCTGGTTTCTCACCGGCAGTCAGGGCCTGTACGGCGACGACGTCCTGAAGCAGGTCGCCCACCAGTCCCGGCAGATAGCCGAAAGACTCGACTCGGCCGACCCGATCCCGCTGCGGATCGTGTGGAAGCCCGTCCTCACCGATGCCGAAGCGATCCGCCGGCTGTGCCAGGAGGCCACCGCCTCCGACGACTGCGTGGGGGTGATCGTGTGGATGCACACCTTCTCCCCGGCGAAGATGTGGATCGCCGGACTCAGCGCGCTCGACCGGCCCGTGCTGCACCTGCACACCCAGTACAACCTGTCGCTGCCCTGGTCGAGCATCGACATGCACTTCATGAACCTCAACCAGGCCGCCCACGGCGACCGCGAGTTCGCCCACATCGAGGCCCGGCTCGGTATCGACCGCAAGATCGTCGCCGGTCACGCCACCGACCCCCGGGTCGTGGGGCGGATCGCCGCCTGGTCGCGGGCCGCCGCCGGCCGCCACGCGGCACGCACCCTGCGCCTGGCCCGCTTCGGCGACAACATGCGCGACGTCGCCGTCACCGAGGGCGACAAGGTCGAGGCCCAAATGCGGTTCGGCTTCTCCGTCAACACCTACGGTGTCAACGACCTGGTCGCCGTGGTCGACGCCGTCGAGGACAAGGACGTGACCGAACTCGCCGCCGAGTACGTCGAGTCCTACAACGTCGTCCCCTCCCTGCGCCCCGACGGTATCCGCCACGACTCGCTGCGGTACGCCGCCCGCCAGGAGCTCGGCCTGCGTACCTTCCTCACCGAGGGTGGCTTCACCGCCTTCACCACCAACTTCGAGGACCTCGGCGGTCTGCGTCAGCTGCCCGGTCTGGCGGTGCAGCGACTGATGGCCGACGGATACGGATTCGGCGGCGAGGGCGACTGGAAGACCTCCGCGCTGCTGCGCGTCATGAAGGTCATGGGACAGGGACAGCCCGGCGGCTCCACCTTCATGGAGGACTACACCTACCACCTCGGACCGGGCACGCCCCGCATCCTCGGCGCGCACATGCTGGAGGTCTGCCCGTCGGTGGCCGCCGAGCGCCCGCGCTGCGAGATCCACCCGCTGTCCATCGGCGGCCGTGAGGACCCCGTCCGCCTCGTCTTCGACGCGGCGCCCGGCCCCGCCCTCGTCGTCGGCCTGGCCGACCTCGGCGACCGCTTCCGGCTGACCGCCAACGAGGTCGACGTCGTCGCCCTCAGCCAGCCGCTGCCCCACCTGCCCGTCGCCCGGGCCGTGTGGAAGCCGCGCCCCTCACTCGCGGAATCGGCCGAGAGCTGGCTGCTCGCAGGCGCTCCGCACCACACCGTGCTCAGTTCCGCCGTCGACGCCGAGACGCTGACCGACTTCGCCGCCATGACCGGCGTCGAACTGCTGACCATCGACGAGAACACCACTGCCGGACAACTCGCCAAGGAAATCCGCTGGAACGCCGCTTACCACCGGCTCGCCCAGGCCCTGTGACGTACGACCGCATCGAAGGAGACGAGCGATGACCCTAGCTGTACGCGACGGCCTGCGGCAGGAGGTACTGGAGGCGAACCTCGCCATCCCGCAGGCCGGCCTCGCGACCCTGACCTGGGGCAATGTGAGCGGGGTCGACCGGGAGGCAGGGGTGTTCGTCATCAAGCCTTCCGGAGTCCCCTACGAGGACCTCACGATCGACCACCTGGTGACGGTTCGCCTGGCCGACGGCGCCGTCGTCGACGGCGGCCTGCGGCCTTCCACCGACACCGAGACTCACCGCTGCCTCTACCTGGCGTTCCCCTCCACCGGCGGGGTCACCCACACCCACTCCACCCACGCGGTCGCCTTCGCTCAGGCCCGCCGTGACATCCCCGTCCTCGGCACCACCCATGCCGACACCTTCAACGGCCCCATCCCCTGCACCCCCGACCTGACCGCGGAGCAGTGCGCGAAGGACTACGAGTACAACACCGGCCGCATCATCGTGGACATGCTCGAGGAGGACGACCGGAAGGCCGTCGAGGTTCCCGGCGCCCTCGTCGCCAACCACGGCCCTTTCACCTGGGGCATCACTGCCCGCAAGTCCCTGGAACACGCGATCGTCTGCGAGGCGGTCGCCGACATCGCCCTTCACACCCTCAGCCTCGCCCCGGCCGCCCCACCGCCCCGCCACCTGCTCGACCGCCACTACACCCGCAAGCACGGCCCGGACGCCTACTACGGCAACCCGGACATGACCGCGGTCTCCAGGTGATCACGCACGTCGCCGCCGGCCAGGCCGACGGCGCGCCGCTCCCGGCGCGCCAGCGCGTGCCAGGGAGCGGCAGGGCGCGGTCGACGGCCCCGCGGCCAGGGTGCGTTGGGTGCCGGTCGAGCGGTTGCGCCCGATACACCGCCGGAGGACCGGGGCGCAGTCTGCTGACCGCCCACCGCCGGATGGGCACGCCGAAGGGCTCACGGGCGCTCGGGCCGTTCCGTCAGGCAGTGCTGGTCCTGCGCTGGTTCCGCGAGCGCGGCTGCGTGCACTGCCTGGCCCGTGACGCGGGGAGCCTCCCGGGCCACCGGCCACCGCCATCTGCACGAGGGCATCGATGTTCCGGCGGCCCAGAGCCGACCTGCATGACGTCCTGAAACGATGCCGGCGCGAGGGCATGACGCCCGTGGTCCTGGATGACGTGGACCTGGCTCTGGTGAGAGAACCTCTTGGCTTGCTCAAGAGGAGATTGAAGTCGCCACGGCGGAGGGCATCGTCCGGACAGCCGGTGCGCGGGGCCCGGAAGGTCAGCCGCCGTGCACGGCGCTGACGAGGTCGGGCAGGAGCTTCGCCGCGTTCGGCGTCCCCAGTCCGGTGACGGGGTCCCATCCTGCGCCGGCCGAATAGCCCAAGACCGACGTGTCGGCGGTGTTGTTGCCCACGGTGACGTCGTTGAAGTCGGCCGCGTAGGTGGCCGGGTCGGACGCGAGCTTGTACAGAGCCGGGTTGATCCGTCCGAGTCCACCGTGGTTGATCTGGGCGGCGATGGAGACCAGCCCCGCCCACTGAGGACACGCCAGTGACGTGCCGCCGATGTCGTACCAGCCCGTGCTGCACGGTGTGCTGCCGCACTTCAGCCCGCTCTGGCCGTCGGGCGGGAGGGACAGGTACACCAGTGCTCCCGTCGACGGACTTGCCTGGAGGGAGATGTCCGGAACGCCGCGCATGGCGCCGATGGCTGTGCTGCCGGCCGGCAGCACGCCCGACTGGTAGTCCGGCTTGGCGAAGACGCTGCTGTAGCCGCCGCCGGAGCCGGTCCAGCCGGTCTCCGCCCCGCCGGGGGCATTCTGGCAAGCCCCCGGCGGGGCGGCGCTGTCGACGACCCTGCCGCTGGTCGCACCCGGGTCGGTGCACAGGTTCGTGCCGCCCACTCCGGTGACCAGCGGATCGGACGCCGGCCACTCGACAGCGGGGCCGGAGAGCGTCGACCCGCCCTGGCCCACCGGTGTCTTGGCCGAGCCGGCGCTTCCGTCGTCACCCGACGAGCCGAGAACGGTGACGCCGTCCTGGGCCGCCGACTTGAAGGCGTAGCGCAGGTTCTGAAGCGACCGGGCGCTGCCGAAGGCACCCTCCGCGGAGGCGAACGACTGGGAGATGACGGTGGCGAGGTGATGCTCGACCACGTACTGCTCGGCAGCCATCATCTGAGGGAAGCCCTGTACCCCGAGGGTCTCGGCGGTGGGGGTGGTCACCAGCAGGATGTTGGCGCCGGGCGCCATGGCATGGGCGGTCTCGACGTCGAGAGCCACCTCCAGCGCCCAGGCGCTTTTGTCCTCCTGCCCGGGGCTGTTGCTCGTGGACGGCGGCGCTTTGGTGGCGGGCGAGCCCTGTAGATGAAGCTCGCTGAAGGTCGGCATGCCGGACGCACAGCTGACGCCCTCTTCCCCGCACATGGGCGCAATGCCGAATGCACGGTCGAAGACATGCAGGTCGTGGGCCATGGTGTCGCTGCCGTAGGAGTCGACGATGGCGATCGTCTGACCGCGTCCGTCGTCCCCGGCTGAGTGCAGCGGGCCCACGTTGTAGGCGGCCTGGATGGCCTGCGGGGTGAAGCAGCGGCGTCCTGCTGACGCACACTGCGACTGGGTGGGTGGGGTCTGGCTGGTGGTCACCTGCGTGTAGTCGGCCACGGTAGGCCGTACTCGCGGATAGGCGGCCTGGTAGGCCGCGCTCGTCGCAGGGACGGCGCCCGCCGCCGCGAGGCTGAGGGCTCCCACCCCCGCGAGTAGCCACCGTCTGATGGTGCGTGCCATCAGAGTCCTTCCTTGAGTTCGAAAGGGGACTTGCGCGTCCGCCACCTCAGGTGGGGGTGGGTACAGGGGGTGCGGACGTGGCGAGGCTAGCCCTCGCGGTTGCCCGTCCGACACACTTGTCCTGTCAACAACGATCAAAGAATGGCCCTTGTCGAACCGGTCGTGCGGTGACCCCTCGGGCATGCCGGGGGGGCATCCCGAGCGGCGCGATGTGCGGCTCCCGCTGTGTGGAACGCACAGACGGAGTCCGCGGGCGGGCGGCCCACACCGATGTGATGCTCCCCACGAGCCTGGAATGAATGGCGACGACCGGGCAAAGCTCAGGCGCATGCCGCACATGCACAACCCTCGGCAGGTGACGTGATGGCGGCGGCGACCGGGGCGCCCCGGACGCTGCCCGCCACAGCGACCGCAGACGAGGCCACTTCCACCACACCGGTGCCGTCACTGCGGTCACTGCCGTCACTCACGGGACTGCGATGGATGGCGGCGTTGCTGGTCTTCGGGCTGCATGTGCGCAATTTCGGATACTTCGGGGGTACCGGCGGGCGTATCGCGACGTGGGGGTTCGGGGCCGGGGCCACAGGGGTGTCGTTCTTCTTCATCCTCTCCGGCTTCGTCCTGATGTGGTCCGCACGGCCGGGCGACCGAGCACCGGCGTTCTGGTGGCGGCGTATCGCCCGGATCTATCCGGTCCACCTCGTCACCGCCGCGATCGCGCTGCTCATGGGACTCACCCTGGCCCATCAGGGGAAGCCCACCCTTTATCAGGCCCTGGCCAATGTGCTGCTGTTGCATTCCTGGTGGCGCCCCTGGTGGCAGACGCTGGATCCCGTCAGCTGGTCGCTTGCCTGCGAGGCCTTTTTCTATGCCGTCTTTCCGCTGCTGGCTCTCTGGCTGCGTCGCCTGGGAGCCCGGGGATCGGCCGTCCTGGCCGGGGTATCGGTACTGGCGGTGCTGGTGCTGGCCTGGTCGGACACGCACCACTGGCTGGGCCAGCCGCTCTACTCCTTCCCGGCGGCCCGCCTCCCCGAGTTCGTCCTCGGCGCCGCTGTCGCCCGTGTGGTCAGTCTCGGGCAATGGCGCGGGCCCAGCCTGGAGGCCTCACTCGCTCTGGCGATCATCGGCTACTTCCTCGTCCCCCAAGTCCCCGCCGGGTATCCGGCCACCACCTGCACCCTCATCGGCTTCGCTCTCCTCATCCCGGCGGCGGCCGTCGCCGACCTACGCGGCCTCCCCTCGCTGTGGCGGCACCGAAGGCTGGTGCGGCTGGGTGAACTCTCCTTCGCCTTCTACATGATCCATCTACTTGTGCTGCGGATCGGTACCAACCTGCTCGGCACCTCTCCGCACTTCGGCGTGCTGCCCGCGCTGACCGCCACGGTCGTCGCGTTCACCGTGGCGCTGGGGTTGTCCTGGGCCTTGTACGAGGGTCTGGAACGCCCGGCCAGACGACTGCTGCTGCGCAGCATCCGTTTCTGACGCCGTGACGTGGCAGCAGCGCGACTGTGTGATCACCGTCGGCGAGTACATCGCGGAGCTGTGGCCGGTACATGCCGTCTGTCAGCTGGAACTCCCTGCCGCACGACCTCGGAGTTGCTCCATCACTTCATACGACTCCGCACCCGCTACGTCGCGGCATCAACGCCGCGCCGGTCAGCCGGCCGTCGGACGGCAGTCATAGAGGGTGAAACTCCCATCCGTCCGACGCTCTTCGTATGCGCGTGGGGACACGCGTGAGCAGTGGCCCTTGACCCAGGTGGTCGCCGGGGTGCTCGGACGCTGGGTCGTCAGCATGGCGTAGCGGACCTGGTGCCTGCCCATCAGCGTGCTCAGCTGCGCCGCGGTCGGGAAGGGTGTCAGCCCGGTGAAACCGCCCATGACCAGCAGTGGATCGGAGGCGGCCCGCAGCAACGGCTCGGCGGTGTACGCGGCCTGCGTGGCCAGCAGGTACTTCTCGCCGCTCCGGTGGGCCTCCAGGTAGGTGAGCAGGGCCTTGTCGCGGGCGCTCGGCGTGGACAGCCCGGTGTTGATCGTCGGCTCGTGGCCGTCCAGGTCGGCGTAGTTGCCACCGACCGGGCCGGCCAGTGGGGAGGTGGCGGCCCCTGCGTAGAGCGGGTCGATGCTGGACACCGCCCAGGCCGTGGGGAGGACGAGCACGGCGGCGACACCGGCGGCCAGTGCCCAGGCTCGCTGCCGGGAGCCCGTGCGCGGCCCGCGCTGGCACAGCGTGGCGACGCTGCACAGGGCGAGCATCACCACCACGGGCAGCAGCCAGGCGGCGAAGAGGGTGTGGGCGTCCAGCAGTAGGGCCCAGCCCGAGGTCAGCGCGATCGCCGCGGGCAGTACCGCGCGATGCCAGGCGGCCTGAGGTGCCCGGTGCTCCCTCCAGAAGGTGGCCAGGCCGCCGCCGCTCAGCGCGGCGAGCGCGGGGGCGATGACGGCGGTGTAGTAAGCGTGGTTTCCGTTGGAGGTGCTGAAGACGGCCACGTGCAGGGCGAGCCAGCCGCCCCAGAGCAGGAAGCCGGCCCGTGCCAGGTCGCCGCGCGGCTGCCCGGCACGCCACAGCACCCCCAGCAGCGCCGCCAGCACGGCCAGCGGCAGGAGCCAGGCGATCTGAGGGCCGACGGTGTGGTTGACCAGCATCCCCCACCCGGTGTTGCCCGTGGTGCGGCTGGCGGACGTGCCCGGCACGGCTCCCAGCGCGCCGGCGTCACCGCCGAAGCGGCTGATGCCGTTGTAGCCGAAGACCAGAGTGAAGGGATTGTTGTTGATGGTGCCGTCCAGGTAGGGGCGGTCGGCCGGGCGCGTCGCCAGCACCAGCAGCAGCCAAGAAGAGGAGACCGCCAGCGCGGTGGCGCCCAGCAGGACCGCCCGCCCGACGCGACGCAACGCCCCGCCCGGGGCCGCCAGCAGGTAGACCGCCACGAAGACCGGCAGCAGCAGCCAGGCCTGAAGCATCTTCGCCTGGAAGGCCAGGCCGACCCACAGGCCGCAGGCCAGCAGCGGCAGCAACCGTCCGCTGCGCACCGCCGTCAGCAGCGCCCCGGCGGCCAGCACCAGCAGCAGGGTGAGCAGCTCGTCCGGGATGGTGGCCCGGTCGAGCACCGCCGTCACGGGAGTGGCGGTGAGCGCCAGTGCCGCGAACAGGGCGGCCAGCGGCCCGGCCCAGGCGCGCACCGTCCGGTGCAGCACGTAGACGGTGAGCACGCCCTCCAGCACGTGCGGCAGCGCCACCGCCCAGGTGTGCGGGCCGAAGAGCCACACCGAGGCCGCGTCGGGCCAGAAACCGCCGGGTGTCTTGTCGATGCTGATCGTGCCGCTGGGGTCGAGCCCGCCGAAGAGGAACGCCCGCCCGCTGGTGGCCATGGAGCGGATGGCCGCGCCGTAGTACGGGTGCACAGCGGCGTGGTTCAGGCCCCAGCCGTAGAGCAGCGCGGCGACGGCGAGCACGCCGAGCAGGCTCACGCGCTCCCAGCGCGCGGGGATGTCCCGCCCCCCGTCAAGGGCGCTTCTGCGACGGGAGCGGTCGGCCCTGCGGCGGTGCGCGCCGGTTTCCCGGGCACGGGGAGCGATGGCCATGACGGGGTCGTCCTTCGTGCGGTGCTGGTCGGGCTCGGGTGGAGGTACCGCTACAGGCGGCGGGCGGCGCGGAAGCCGCGGGCGTAGAAGTCGGTGCCGTCGAGCAGGGCGTGGCCCGCGAGGTCACCCATGGTGGGACCGTTGGCGGCGGAGCGGCTCGAATAGAAGCGAGGGCGGCCCGCGTTGTCGAGGCCCAGGTACATGCCGCAGTGGTCGATGACGTTCGGCTCGTTCTTGATGATGGCGAAGAAGACCAGATCGCCGGGTTGCAGCGCGCTGAGGTCGGTGGGTTGCCGGCCCTTGTCGGGGATGAGCAGTTTCCCGGGGCCGTAGGCGGCGATGGAGTAGGCGCGGCGGGGCAGGCCGACGCCCGCGGTGTTGGTGTTGTGCGTGGGTATGCCCATCCGGTAGCCCCACACCAGGCGCTGGAAGCCGGAGCAGTCGACGTCGCCGTAGCGGGCCTTCTCCGGCTCGACGCGGCTGCCGTCCGGGAAGGTCCACGGAATGCCGAGGTAGTCGTAGAAGTCGGACCGCTCGTCGTGGTAGCCGAAGTCCAGCGAGGAACCGACACCTGGATTGCGCGGCCCGAAGTGGGCCGTGCCGGCGTAGCGCACCCCGGCGGAGTTGTGCTTGTCCGGCGCCCCGGCGCTGCTGTACTGGAACGCGACCGCGAAGACGTCCGGGCTGGTGTCGCGCAGCGCCTCGGGGAACCACCGCTTGAACCAGGAGCTCTCCTCCCTGCCCTGCCGCCACTCGCTGGGCAGGACGCGCACCCAGGCGTCCGTGGTGACGGTGGCTGTGGTGGTGCGAGGTTCGCTGAAGGTGCGGGACGGACCGGTGAGCACGGCCGTGCGTGCCCCGTCGGTGAACGTCGCTACGACGCTGCCGTCGGCGTCCCGTACCACGGTGCGGGCCGGGTTCCCGAGCCGCTCGACCCGGTGACCGCCCACGGGCCTTGCCCGGGGCACGGAGCCGTCCACCGTGGGGATGTTCGCACCGGGGCGGTGTTCGAGGCGCTGCCAGGCGTAGGCGCCGCCCGCGCCCGCCACAGCGAGGCCGACGAGGGAGCCGAAGACCTGGCGGCGGATCAGGCCGCCGTCCTTGCCGTGACCGGACCTGGAGTCGGGATACATCTCGTCCTCCTGAGGCGTGCGAGGCGGTGGGTCAGGTGGTGGGCACAGCGCCGAGCAGCAGCCCGGCGGCGATGATCACGTAGGTGGCCAGGGTGACGGCCGTGGTGGAGAGCACGGTCGCCCCGAACGGCTGGCGGACGAGCTGGTACGCGATCAGGCCGGGCACGATGAAACCCAGCGTCTGCGAGGTGTACAGCAGCGGGAACTGATGGTTGAGCGCAAGCATCACGGTGGTCTGCATGACCACTGCGCACACGACCACCGCGGCGAACAGCCGCTTGCCGTAGAGGATCACGTTGCGCTGCAACAGCCGGGTCGCGCCGTAGGTGACCGCGGCCACGCCGACCATCATCGCCGCCAGTTGCACATGGGTGACCAGTGTCAGCGCCACCCAGCCGGGGGTGATCATCCCGCCGGGTGAGAGGTTGGTGGTCAGGTAGCACACGAGAGAGAAGACCAGGCCCAGCGCGATTCCCAGCGCGGCGACCTGCGGTGTGAGGTTGGCGGATATCACGGCTGGTTCCTCATCGGCTGGGTCGGGGAGCCGTCCGGCCTCGGTTCGGATCGGTGGGCGTTCCGGTGCGCGTTGTGGCGGGCCCGTCCGCGGCGGCCAGGGATGTGGATGCCGTGCGCCGGGGTCTCCAGCGGTGCCACCCAGCTGAAGGGCTCGGGCTCGGGCGGGCTGGCCACCACGATCCGCAGGGTGTCCTCGCCCAGAGGCCCGGAGTACGGCGCCGGGGTGAGCGGCTCGTCCGAGTCGTCCAGCGGCAACTCGGCAAGAATTTCCAGCAGCAGCTCGCCCTGACCGTGGATGTTGCCCACCGCCACCAGCGAGGAGGCCGGGCCGAGCTCGGCCAGAACGGTCTCGGTCAGCTCCCGCGGGTCACGGCGGTCGCCGCCCAGGTCGATCACCTGGCCGGCGAACGAGGACGGGATGGCGTCCTTGGCGCTCTTGGTCGGATGGCCGATGAGGAAGACCGCGTCGGGGCCGAGGTCGCGGATGATCGCGCCCATCTGACCGTTGCGCTCCACCCGGTCCGGGCGGCAGTTGACGACCACGTTGAGCGGGCGGCGGATCGCACCGAGATCCAGCAGCTGACGGACGTTCATCAGCGTCGACTCCGGGTCGTTGGCGGCGAAGACGTTGGCGAACCGCAGTCGCTTGCCGTCGTGCGTGCGGTAGCGCTCCACGGAGAGAACGCCCGGGTCCGGCGGCGCGTCCCACATGCCCCTGAGCGCCGTCTCCCGTTCCACACCCATCAGTTCGGCGACGGCCAGCGCGATGGCCACGTTCTCCTTGAACGTGAACCAGCTGAAGCCCCGCAGTTCCGCGTCGCTGACCGTCTCCGGATCCACCGCGACGAGGCGGCAGTTCCGCTTTTCGGCCTCCTCGCGCAGGATGTGAAGCCGCTCCTTCTCCGCGGTGACGCACACCCCGCCGACCGGCATCGAGCGGGACAGCGAACGGGCGACGTCGTCCAGTGTGGGACCCATCTCGGCCAGGTGGTCCTCGCGGACGTTGCACAGCACGCCGATGGTGGAGCGGATCAGCTTCTCCTGATTGACCTCCTGCAGCGCGGGCAGCACGGCCATGCACTCGATCACCAGCGCGTCCGGCGTGTACGCCGCCGCCCGCCGCACGATGCCGATCTGCTCCACGATGTTGGGCAGCCCGAACTTTCGGTATACCGGCTCCTCGGTGGCGTCCGGGTGGATGAAACGGGCGGCCGTGCCGGTGGTCTTGGCCACCGCCACCAGCCCGCTACCGCGCAACGCCCCTGCGCACAGCCGGGTGATGGAGGACTTGCCGCGGATGCCGTTCACCAGGACCCGCACCGGGATCTGATCCAGCGCCGCGTAGTGCCGCCGCTGCTCGATGACACCGGCTGTCACCAGCACGGCGCTGCTCAGCAGCAACATGATGTAGAGGAAGAGCACCTCAGTCCGCCTTCCTGTTCACTGCTGTGTGTGTACTCGGCCGTGACCGGCGGACGAGGCTTCCGCGCGGGGTGCGGCAGGGAATGCCGTCCCCGACCGGCCCGGTCGGCAAGCGCCTGCCTGATCAGCTCCAGACTGCGGGTGACGGAGCCGGTCTCGTCGTGGTTCACCGGGTACAGCACGGTGCGGCGGTCGCCGCCCGCCAACCGCTCGGCGAGTCGCGCCAGTTCGCGCAGCGGACGTACCACCACGATGTGCACCCAGCTCAGGCAGGCCACCCCCACCGCGAACCCCAGCAGCCCGGCCAGCATGGTCATCCGCTCGGCCCGGAAGGCGGGCAGCCGCAGCGAGGCGGCCGGCTCGGAGGTGACGACCCGCCAGCCCAGCCCCGCGGCCGGGCCGGCCTCGGCCAGTGGCGCGGCGGCGGCCACGGACATCGCCCGCGAGACGCCCGAGGAGGTCAGCACCGCGCTGGTCGGGGTGCCGGCGGTGCCGGGCGCCCGGGTACGGTCGGCGAGCCGCGCGAGCCCCGGGCCGGACAGAGGCTGGAACGCCCGGAAGCCCACGCCCGCGGCCAGCACTCGGTCGTGGCTGTCCGTCAGCCACACACTGCCCAGGCCGGGCTCGGGGAGCAGACCGTCGAGCACCTTCACGTCGATCTCGCCGAAGACCACCACACCGGAAGCCTTCGTCCCGGCCTTCGCCGCCGGGATGTGCGCGTACGCGGCGATGGCCGGGATCTTCCCGTACGTGTTGACGCCGGTGATGCCGTTGCCGCCCGGCACGTGGACGATGGTGCGCAGCGGAGTCTGGCCGACCCGCAGCACGATGGAGCCGGCACGGTCGAGCACGTAAAGCGAGCGGTACCGGCCGTGGTCGGCCAGCGTCTTCCGCAGCACCCGGCGCCGCTGGGCCGTGCTCTTGCCCTTCAGCGACGCGGCGACGTCGACCAGGTCGGTGTACGACTGGTCGAGGGACCGCCGCACCCGGTCGGCCGCGTACTGGGTGCGCGTCTGCTGCCCGGCCACCACGCTCACGGGCACGGAGGCGGGCGTGTCCACGTGGTCGACGACGAAGAGCATCGGGGCGGCCCAGGCGGTGACCAGCAGAGCGCAGCAGGCCACCAGCGCCCGGCTGCCCGGCCCCCGTGGGGCGAGGATCTCCTCCGGCGGGTCCGTACCGAGCAGCTGCCGCCGCAGGGCCTCCAACGCCCGGCCTGTGCGACGCGGTTCGCCGTATGCGGGCACCGTTACGGGCCGCGACAGGTCCTCGGAGGCGAGCGGGTGCCGACCGACGGCGCCCCGGGCGAGGCGCGCGGCGGACAGGTGCAGCCGCAGCAACGGGCGCTGCACGGCGAAGACCAGCAACAGCCAGTTCAGCACGGCGATGGCGGCGAGCGCGCCGCCCGTCAGCAGGGCGACCCGCAGGTAGTCGGTGGACTGGGCGGTGAGCGCGACGGACTGCACGGTCACGACTGTCAGGTGAAGGCCGCTGGTGTTGTCCGTGCCGGTGTTGCCGGCGGCGGTCCGCTGCGGTGCGACCACCGCCCAACCGGCCACGGTGCGCGTACCGGAGGCGGCGGCGCCGAGCAGGCTGCCGGAGGCGTCACTCTGCCATCCGGAGACCCCGGCGGCCCGGGCTGCGGTTCGGGGGAGCGTCCGGTCCGCGCCGGAGGGGGCCCGCACGGGGGTAGCGGCCGCCAGGACGGTGCCGTCGCCCCCCACCAGCCAAGTGCCGCGGCCGTCTCCGTGCGCCGCGGGTGTCGGCAGAGGTTCGAGGACCACCACCAGCCAGTGCTTGGTCTGCTGCTGTGTCTGGTCCTGGCTCTGGTCGGCGTTGGTGTCCTGGTGGTGCTCGGGCACGGTGAGCCGGGCGAAGTAGAGGATGCGGGCGCCGGAGGCGGCGGTCACGAGCCGCGGCGCGACGATGGTGCGCTCCGCGTCTACGGCCAGGTCCCCCACGCCGATCCCGGCGAGCGGCACAGTCGAGCCGCTCGCGGCCAGCAGGTGACCGGTGGCCGGATCGACCAGGGCGGCGCCGCGCACCGACCGGCGGCCGGAGACGACCGCCTTGAGGGCCGTCGCGGGCGCGGTCGTACTCGTCGGGGTGTATGCCTCGGCAGCACGGCGCAGCGTGCTCGCCTCGGCGCTGATGGAGCCACGGACCGACACGGCGGCGTCCGCGGCGATCTGCTGCTCGGTGTCCCGCACCGCAAGCGGCAGGTGCTCGCCGGGGACGGAGCCGAGGGCGTAGACGGTGAGTCCGGCGACCGAGAGCAGAAGCACCATCAGGATGGCGACCGGCGGGCGGACGCCGCCTATGAGCGGCATGTCGGCGCGGCGGCGAATGCGGTGTCGTCGCGGCGCCCGGGCGTACGTGTGCAGGGCGGGTCCTCTCGCAGCGCCGACAAGCACCTACAAAAGGCGACAACGATCGCTGAATGCACACAGGTTATTGCGGAATAGTCATGGTTTCTTCACTTCTGGGCATGAAAGCGGTAAGGATCGGGCTCCGCCGCCTGCGCACCTCATCCTGAGACGTTCTGGCGGGGCCGGCGCCGGAGCCCCAGGTCATCGGTGTGGTGATGGCCCGCCACCGTTTCCTTGCTTGCCGCCTCCCGGGCCGAAGAGACCTCCTGTCAGGCCGGGACTGGTCGGCGAGGGGGAGGGTGTGGGAGCGGTGGGGGAGGCGCACCCGCCCGGGATGTCGCTGCACGGCGTGATGGACGGGGACGGTGCCGGTGTGGTTGGTGAGGGGGTGCTCGAGGGCGACTCGGTCGGGGAGGCCGAGGGGGTGGCGGACGGAGCGCCGTTCTCGTTGGCTCCCTGGCCGAGTGGCGGTGCCGGAGGGAAGGACTTCACGGGCAGGTCCTGGAGGGCGGCGGACATGTAGCCGAGCCATACCTGGGTGGGCATGTCCGCGCCGAAGACCTTGCTGTAGCCGCCGACTCCGGACATGGACCGCAGGCCCGAGTTGCCGGAGCCCTCCTTGAACATGGTGACCGCCGTGGACAACTGCGGGGTGTAGCCGATGAACCAGGCGGACTTGTAGTCGTCCGTGGTGCCGGTCTTGCCTGCGGCGGGCCGTCCGAGGGCCAAGGCGTTGGTGCCGGTGCCGTGCTTCACCACGTCCCGCAGCACGTTGGTGACGGTGTCGGCGGTCGAGGCGGGCA
The DNA here is from genome assembly GCF_030816955.1 of Streptomyces africanus. Lineage (NCBI taxonomy): Bacteria > Bacillati > Actinomycetota > Actinomycetes > Kitasatosporales > Streptomycetaceae > Streptomyces > Streptomyces africanus. The sequence goes on from NZ_JAUSYP010000001.1 coordinate 7,890,988, forward strand.
TGGCCCGGGCGCCGACGGGCGGGGTGAAACCGGGGAGTTGCCGCCCGCCGTCGAGGACCTTGGTGACCGAGTAGGGCTCGTGGTGGACCCCGTCCGCGGCGAAGGTGCCGTAGGCGTCGGCCATGCGGATGGCCGACGGGGTGGAGGTGCCGATGTAGAAGCCGGCGGTGTCGTACTGGAGGCTGCTGCGCAGCAGGCCGGCCGCCAGCGCCTCGTTCTCCACGGTGTCGTACCCGACATACTCGCCCAGCTGGACGTACGGGGTGTTGACGGACTGCTCCATTGCCTTGCGCAGGGTGATGTAACCCCACTTGGTGGAGACGTCGTTCTGCTGGTGGAGCAGCCCGGTGGGGTCGCTGCCGTCCGGGAGGTACTGTCCCTGCTGGTTCTTTATCTTGATGCCGTTGTCGCCGTCGAACCTGCTCTCCGGCGTGATCGGCGACGGCGGCTGCCCGGGGGAGAGGACCGCGCCGTGGTCCAGGGCGGCGGCGAGGTCGAAGGGCTTGAAGGTGGAACCGACCGGCACGCCGGAACTGTTGGCGTTGTCCGTGTAGTGGCCCTCGTTCCAGCCGTCACCGCCGTACAGGGCCACCACCGCCCCGGTGGCCGGGTCGACGGAGGCAGCGCCGACCTGCACGTTCCGGTCCGCCGGCCCGTGCCGCGGGTTCAGGTGCTGCTTGCGCATACTGGCCACCGAGGCGCTCAGCTCAGCGACCTGGTGCCTGTCGAACGTGGTGTAGATCTGGTAGCCGCCCTGGTTCAGCTGCTGGTCGGTGAGGGACGAGTGCTGCTCGACGTACTGCTGCGCGATCTGGACGAGGTAGCCGACCTGCCCGTTCAGCGAGCCGGAGTGGGTCATCGGTTTCGGCACCGGGAAGCCGGCCCGCAGATACCGCTGTTCCTGTGTCGGGCTCAACTTCCCGATGGCGGCCATCCGGTTCAGCACGTACTTCCAGCGGGCGGTGGCCTGGGGGCGGGCCTGCGGGTCGTCGGCGTTCATCATCACACTCGGCTCGTTCACCGTGGCCGCCAGGAACGCTCCCTGGCTGGCGTTCAGCTTCTCCACGGGGAGGTGGTAGTACGCCTGAGCGGCGGCCTCGATGCCGTAGGCCCCGCGACCGTAGTAGTTGCTGTTCAGATAGCCCTGCAGAATCTGCTGCTTGCTGAGCTTCGCACCGATCTTCAAAGAGATCATGATCTCCTTGAATTTGCGCGAGAGGGTCTGGTCCTGGCTGAGGTAGGTGTTCTTCACGAACTGCTGCGTGATGGTCGACCCGGACTGCACCTGGCCGCCCTCCGCCATGTGGTACAGCGCTCGGAGGATGCCCTGGGGGTCGACGCCCGGATCGGTGTAGAAGGACGCGTTCTCCGCCGCGAGGAAGTCCCACCGCACATCGGACGGAACGCGCGACAAGCTCACGTTCTGCCGGTTCACCTGGCCTACGCTGGCCATCTGCGAGCCGTCCGACCAGTAGAACACGTTGTTCTGCAGCTGCGTGTTCGGGTTGACGCTCGGAATGGACACTGTCGCGTAGGCGAAGCCGACCGTGCCGACCGTGCCGCCGAAGAGCAGCATGAGGACGGTCAACACCTGCTTCCAGGACGGTAGCCAGCGCCGCAGACCGCGTCTGCCGGCCCGCGGATAGTCGATCAGCCGCCGCTTCCCGGACGTCCCGCGCCGGGAGGAAGCGGCCGGACGCACACCCGGGGCGTGTCCTCTCTCCGTCGTCCTGCGCGACCAGCGCCGGTTCGCCGTCCGGGCGGTCCTGCGCATCTCCGCTCGGGTCATCCCGGGCTGTCCGCCCGCAGGCCCCGTCCCCTCCCGCACCGGATACGGGCCGGAATGACCCCGGGAATTTCGCGAAGGAGGCTCGCTGCGGTAATCGCTCATCCTTGTTGCCTTCAGTGAGATACGCATGCCGGAGTCGGTCGTAAGAGGCGTGACAGCCCCGGGTTCGGGTGCCTCCCGTAGCGGGCCGATCGGCTCAGCTGATAGACCGCTCCGCCGGCCGTGCGTGCGGGTGAGAAGGCTCCGCCTTACCGGAAGTGCTGGACTGTCAGTCCCGCACAGTGGTGGCAGGTGAATGGCCCACTGTTTTTTGCTCCTGTGTCAGTTCAAGCGACCGGCGCCGAGCTGAGCTTAAGTGGACCATGCCGGACAGAGACGGCTATTTGGCGCCCTGTTGACCGCTCCATCGCTGTGAAATGGCCTCCGGCTGACCGACTCGATACGTCGGTGCGAAGCTTCGGTCCGCCCGGGAGCCGTCGGGGGTTCCTCGCCGTGCCGAGCCGCCTCGCGGTGCCACCGAGGCTGACCATGGCGCCGCCCTTGTTCCGGTGCTGGACGCCGGCCTCCCCGGGGCAGCCACGGGCCGCGTAGCACGATACGGGCCGCCACCTGACACAGGTTGTGACGACTGTCCATGGGCGTCCAGCCACTCCAGGGCGGGCACAAAATTGCAGGTCAGGACCGCATGGTACGGGAGTGTTTTGCCCAGTTCGTGACAGCTGTGTGAGAGCGGGCGGAACGGCGCCCGCTGCCCCGAAAAGACCGCACCACACAAACACAGAGTCCCCGTCAGTAAACCGACGAGGACTCATGAACCATCGAGGATAATACTCTTGGATTTTGGCTGCTTGCGTTCGAAGGACCAGATTGTGCTGCTGTCGGTCGATCCGGTGTTCCATTTCACTTCGCCGGCTGAGGTTCCGTACATGTGGTGCCTGTCGGATTGTTCGTTGTTGAGCCGGAAGCCTCCGGAGGTTGTTTCGAGCCTCCATAGCGAATCCGGGGTGACTTCGCCGGAGTTCCAGATGACGGTGTTGTTCGGTCCGGAGTCGGCGTAGAATCGCCCGTTTCTGGCGTTCCGGATCGTCCAAGCGCCGGAGGAGTGCTGCGTGACGACCCAGTCCTGGTCGTCGTACGAGCTGGCGGCGGCGAGGGTGACCACGCCGTTCGCGTCCGAGTCCAGGTACTTGCCCGTCGCCACGTTTCTGATCTTGTAGGTGGCAGACGGTAGGCCCGGGCTGCCACCACCGCCACCACCGCCGCTCATGATGGCATCAATAATGCCCTGCTGGGTCACCGCATAGGAATGTCGGTCGAATAGCCCGAACCCGTACCGTCCGGTTGCGCCGTTGTCCCAGTAGACTGTGGCCGCTCCGTACTTCTTGGCGGTGGACACGACGGTGCGCACATAGCGCGATCGCGGCCGATTGTCCGGCTTGTGAAGCTTCCACGTCACACGTAGTAAGTGCCCCTGACCGGCAATGTCGGTGATTCAGCGTGTTCTTCCCGGTCAGGAAGGTTGATGGCGTCCTGAACGCGTGCTTGCGCTTTGGGGGCGGCCTGGGAGTCGCCGGCTGCATCCGGCCCTGACCGCCCGCCGCCCCGTCGAGGCAATGCGGGCGGACCGTCCGTGGCACTCGCAGTCAGGGCGGCGGGCGAGAGCCCTCTGTTACTCGAAGCGTGTTTCACGTCGACGGATCTTGTTCGACCTGATGGTCAGGTAGTCGAACCCTGCTGTGGCGATCGTCACGAGAGTCTTCGGGGGCCGTTGAGTACGCTGATCGCGGCCGTTCGTGAGGGGCGCCCCCGGGAGGCAAGGACCACCCCGAGTGCCCGTCCCGGCGCCTGATGCCCCGTCAGAAAAGTCGGCATTCGGTCAGCATGAGTCCTGAAAACCTAGCGACAGCTGCCCGAACATGCGACTCGTTGTACGGTGTGGAAACAGCCCTTGACCTGCGAAAAGGCGGGCAGGGAGCCTACCTGTGGGAGTGCCGCGATGCTGCGTACGATGTTCAAGTCCAAGATCCACCGAGCCACCGTCACCCAGGCCGACCTGCACTACGTGGGATCGGTGACCATCGACGCCGACCTGCTCGACGCCGCCGACCTGCTGCCCGGCGAGCTCGTGCACATCGTGGACATCACCAACGGCGCCCGGCTGGAGACGTACGTCATCGAGGGCGAGCGCGGGTCCGGCGTCGTCGGGATCAACGGGGCCGCCGCCCATCTCGTCCACCCCGGCGATCTGGTGATCATCATCAGCTACGCCCAGGTGACGGACGCCGAGGCCCGGGCACTCGCCCCGCGGGTCGTGCACGTGGACCGCGACAACAGGATCGTGGACCTCGGCGCCGACCCGTCCGAGCCGGTACCGGGCTCGGACCAGCAGCGCAGCCCGCAGGCCGTCCGGGCCTGACCGACGTACAGGGGACAGGAGCGTGTCCATGAGGGACCTGGAGATCCGCGACGACCGGGCGGCGGGCCGGCTGGAGGCGCTGTCCGGCGGTGAAGTCGTCGGCCGCATCGAGTACTTCGTCCTCGACAGCCCCGAACGCGCGCTCGTGCCCGTGCACACGATCGTCGAACCGGCCCACGAGGGCCAGGGCATCGCGGGCGCGCTGGCACGAGAGCTCTACGGGATCGCCGCCCGCGAGCACAGTGCCGTCGCCCCGCTCTGCCCCTACGTCGTCAAGTGGGCCGAACGCCACCCCGACGAGGCCCCACCGGCCGGCCAGACCCTGCTGACGGCGGCGAAGGACTGGCTGGCCGAACACCCCGGCCGTTTCTGACTCCCGGATCCGAGCTCCCGAGCCGGGACACCCGGTGCCCGGCCCCGTCCCCTTACCTCCACCTGGCCCCTCCCCGTCCTGCGCGGGAGTGACTGGGGAAGGAGCCGACGGGTAGGCGGGGGAGTAGTCCAGAGCCGGAGTCGAGCGACTGGCTGGAGGACCTCATGACGAATCCGTATCCCGACCCCGTGCCGCCGGGGCCGACACCGGGCCCCGAGCCCCAGCCCCCGGAGCCGCACCCCGATCCGGTGCCGAATCCGCAGCCGCCGCCGGGCCCGGAGCCGACCCCGCCGCCCCCGGCCCCGACCCCGCCCCCGGGCCCGACACCCCCGGGCCCGACACCCCCGGGTCCGACCCCGCCGACACCCCCGGGCCCGGACCCGGTGCCGGGACCCGACCCGTCCCCGATCCCGCCGGGACCGGAACCCGTACCGAACCCCGAACCGGGCCCGCCGCTGTCCTGAACGGCGGCAAGACAACCGGCAAGACAACCGGCAAGACAACCAGCAAGAGAACCGGCAGGAGAACCGGCAAGAGAACGGGGCCGGTGGACAGCCGTCACAGCCGTCCACCGGCCCCGCATCGTCACCGTCAGCGAGCACCGCCTACGCGGAGACCTCCGACCGGTCCCCACCCCACAGCGTGTGGAACGACCCGTCCCGGTCCACCCTCCGGTAGGTGTGCGCACCGAAGTAGTCCCGCTGTCCCTGCGTCAGCGCCGCCGGCAGCCGCTCCGCGCGCAGGGCGTCGTAGTAGGCGAGCGCCGCGGCGAAACCGGGCGTCGGCACACCCTGGCGGGTGGCCGCGACCAGCACCTCGCGCCAGTCGTCCTGGGCATCCGCGATCTCCTGCGCGAACGTCGCGTCCGACAGCAGGCTCGGCAGGTCGGGCCGGGCGTCGTAGGCCGCGCGGATCCGGTCCAGGAACGCCGCGCGGATGATGCAGCCGCCCCGCCACAGCGCGGACACCGCACCGAGGTCGATGTCCCAGCCGTACTCGTCGCGGGCCGCGTCGATCTCGTGGAAGCCCTGCGTGTACGACACGATCTTCGAGGCGTACAGCGCCTGCTCCACCCGGTCGGCGAAGGCCCGGGCCTCCGCCTCGCTGAGCGGCTTCGCCTGCGGGCCGGCCAGGCCGCGCGAGGCCTCCCGCAGCGCCGCGTGCCCGGACAGCGAGCGCGCGAAGACCGCCTCGGCGATGCCGGACACCGGCACACCCAGGTCGAGCGCGATCTGCACGGTCCAGCGGCCGGTGCCCTTCTGCTCGGCCTGGTCCACCACCACGTCCACGAACGGCTTGCCCGACTCCGCGTCCACGTGCGACAGCACCTCGGCCGTGATCTCGATCAGGTACGAGTCGAGGCGGCCCTGGTTCCAGGTGCGGAAGATCTCCGCGATCTGGGCGGGGGAGTACCCGGCGACATCGCGCAGCAGCTGGTACGCCTCGCCGATGAGCTGCATGTCCGCGTACTCGATGCCGTTGTGCACCATCTTCACGAAGTGCCCGGCACCGTCCGGACCGACGTGGGAGACGCACGGCGAACCGTCGGCCGCCTTCGCCGAGATCTTCTCCAGCATCGGGCCCAGCGAGTCGTACGACTCCTTCGGGCCGCCCGGCATGATGCTCGGCCCGTTGAGCGCGCCCTCCTCACCGCCGGAGACGCCCATGCCGACGAAGTGGATGCCCTGCTCGCGCAGGTCGCGCTCCCGGCGCCGGGTGTCCGCGAAGTGAGCGTTGCCGCCGTCGATGATCATGTCGCCGGGCTCCAGCAGCGGGGCGAACTCCTGGATCACCGCGTCCGTCGGCTCACCGGCCTTCACCATCACGACCAGCCGCCGCGGCCGCTCCAGTGCCGCCACGAAGTCCTTCGCGGACTCGCACGCGACGAACTCCCCCTCCCCGCCGAACTCCTCGACCAGGGCGCGCGTGCGCGAGGGCGTCCGGTTGTGCACCGCCACCGTGTAGCCGTTGCGGGCGAAGTTGCGGGCGAGGTTGCGGCCCATGACCGCGAGACCCGTGACGCCGATCTGCGCTGTACTGCTCATTCGGTTGGCTCCTAAAGACCTCGGTATCGGTGCTGCGGATGGTGTCCACCAGCGTGTCCACCAGCATGCCCCGTCGCCCATCCTGACGTGCCGCTACTCCGTCCGCACGCGCGGGTCGTACGACGTCGCGCACGCAGATACGCACAAGAGCCCCCGTCGCACTCACCCGAGGTACGCGTCCCCGCGCGCGCCGCACCCGCGCACCGGGTGACGTACACGGTGCGCCGCCGGGGCGCACGTCGCGCAACAGGGGCCTCATCCCGGCCATTTGGGCAACCGGGCGGCCGATAGCCGCCTTGTCCTGGCCGGTTCGCAGCGCTTACTTTTGCCCCTCCTGACGCATGTCTAGGGGGGCTCTCGATGGCCGTACGCGGCCGGCATCGCCGGTATCAGCCGAACAGGATCAACCGCGCCTCACTCACCGTCACGGCGGGCGGCGCGGGCATGGCGCTCCCGTTCATGGGCGCCGGCACCGCCCAGGCGGCGGACGTGGACACCTGGAACAAGGTCGCCGCCTGCGAGTCGAGCAACGACTGGAACATCAACACCGGCAACGGGTTCTACGGCGGGCTCCAGTTCACCCAGTCCACCTGGGAGGCGTACGGCGGCCGGGCCTACGCGGCGCGCGCGGACCTGGCCTCGAAGCACCAGCAGATCGCCGTGGCCGAAAAGGTGCTCGACGGACAGGGGCCGGGCGCCTGGCCGGTGTGCTCCGACCGGGCCGGATTGCCCCGGGGCGGAGCCGAGCCCGACATCCGGCCGGCCGCCGAGAGCACGCGCAAGAGCGAGAAGGCGGACCGGAAGACCAGGGCCAAGACGTCCATCGAGGATGTGCGGCCGCAGTCCACGCCGCAGTCCCGGGCGGGCAGTGCCGAGATGTACACGGTGGTGCGGGGCGACACGCTCTCCGGCATCGCGGAGGAACGGGAGGTGCGGGGCGGCTGGCGGGGTCTGTACGCCGCCAACCGCTCGGCCATAGGGGGCGATCCCGACCTGATCGTGCCCGGCCAGCGGCTCGCGCTGCGCGGCGAGGGCGCCACGAAGACGCGTCCCGCGCCCGAGCGGGCCCCGGCTCCGTCGGCCAAGCCGTCGACGAAGGAGCCGGCGAAGGAGCCGGCGAAGAAGTCGTCGTCGAAATCCCCCGACCGTGCCAAGGACCGGTCCAAGGACGAGAGCAAGGAGCGCGCCGCACGGTCCACGACCACCCGGCAGGGCCTGGTCGCCCCCGTCAGCGCCTCCCTGGGGACGCCCTACCGCAAGGCGGGCCCGTCCTGGTCGAAGGGGTACCACACCGGCGTCGACTTCCCCGTGCCCACGGGCACGTCCGTCGAGTCGGTCGCCTCGGGCAGCGTCGTCAGCGCGGGGTGGGGCGGTTCGTTCGGCTACCAGGTCGTCATCCGGCACGGCGACGGCCGCTACAGCCAGTACGCCCACCTGTCGGCGATCTCCGTGCGGGACGGGCAGACGGTGAGCGCGGGCCAGCGCATCGGCCGCTCCGGTTCCACCGGGAACAGCTCGGGCCCGCATCTGCACTTCGAGGTGCGGACGGGGCCCGGGTTCGGCTCGGACGTCGACCCCATCGCCTACCTGAGGGCCGGCGGCGTCAGGATCTGATACGTGTGCGGTGCCGGTCCACGGTGGGCATCGGCACGTACGGGATGCCGTAGCAGGCAGCGTAGGAGAGCGGGCGCTCCCCGCTCTCGTACGCGCCGTCCGGTCCGGCCTCGGCTTCACCGGCAACGGCACCGGCAACCGCAGGCACGGACACCGGCACGTCCCCTGACGCACCCCGGCCGGCCCCGGCACCCATCGCCCCGGGCAGCGCCCCCACGGCGACCGGCGGCGCACCCACGGTCCCGGGCAGCGAGGCGCCCACGGGCTCGGCAAGCGGCGCGCCCACGGGCTCGGGAAGCAGCGCGTCCACCGTCTCGGGAAGCGACGCGTCCACCGGGCCGGGCAATACGCCTCCGCTTCCGGGCGGGCGACCCACGGCCCCGACCAAGGCACCCACACGCCCGGACTCGACACCCACCGTCTCTGCCAAGCCGCCCACGCGCCCCGACTCGTCGACATCCACCGTCTCCAGCGGGCCCCGCACGCTCCCGGCCGGCTCCCCCGCGGGCCCGGGCAGCATCCCCGTCGCCCCGAGGCCGGTGTCCGCAGGAACCAGCCCCGTCCCGGCGACCTCCGGCCCGACACTCCCCGCACGCTCCGGCTCGGCGTGGGTGAGCCGCTCCGTCGTCAGCAGGATCAGGCCGCCCGCCGCCACCACGCCGCAGCTCAGGGCGAGCGCCGTGCCCGTCGTGCCGTACCGGAAGGTTTCGCCGAACATCGTGATGCCGACGGCGGCCGCCACCACCGGGTTCACCACCGTCAGCGTGGCCAGCGGGGCCGCGAGGCCGGCGCCCCGGTAGGAGGCCTGCGACAGCAGCATGCCGGCCGTGGCAAGGACACCGATCACCGCGAGGGACGGCACGTCCGCCGCCGACACACCGCCGGTCCAGTCGACCGCGACGGTCTTGGTGAACACCGAGGACATGCCGAACGCGATACCCGAGGCCGTCGCCAGCAGCATGCTGCGGACCGCCGCATGCCGGTGCGCGGCCCGGCCGGCGATCATCAGCGCCACGACCACAGCCGCGGTGACCAGGGCCACGGCCACCCGCTCCGCCGCGTCGAGCGACCGCGCGTCGGACGCGGCGACCAGGGACAGCAGACCCGCGAGTCCCACCGTCGCCATGATCGCGCCCCGCCACGCCGTGGCACCGGCCTTGCGGCCGACGAACAGCGCCGCCATCGGCAGGGCCACCACGATGGTCAGCGCGCCGAGCGGCTGCACCAGACTGAGCGGACCGTACGCCAGCGCCACCACGTGCAGCAGACCACCGAGGCCGTTCAGCGCGACCGCCGCCCACCAGCCCGGCCGCCGCAGCGGCGCGTACTGCTCGTCCGGCGAGGACTCCGCCACCCGCTCCTGCACGATCGCCCCGCCCGCGTAGGCGAACGCGGACACGAGGGACAGCAGGACGGACAACGCGAGGGCGCTCATCGGCTGCTCCTCTGCGTCATGCGGGGGCGCTCGGCCCGGCGCGGCGAATGGTCGGCTTTCATGACCAACACCCTGCCGTGTCCAGGTCTTCCCGTCGTCGTCCCTGAGCACTCATTGGGTCCTACTGCCGATGGAGTACGAGGGGACCCCCATCATCCCCAGGGTGGGCGACCTTGGTCGGGGGCACCGGGTCGCATCCCTTAGGGGCCTTGGTACTACTGCTCTTCGTGGACCTCGACCCCGGCCTTGCCGCGCTCCGCCCGCTCGGCGGCTACTTCGTGCTGCGCACGGGAGAAGCGGCGGCGGGGCCTCCTCCCACTCTCGCACAGGCCTACGCCGCCGCGTCACCGGATGTGTACGGAAATCCCCTGATTTTCCGTGTCGGCAAAGTCGCCGATGCTCTGCGCGCCCCGGAGTTGCGCGTCGCGGCGTCCGTGGCCCACCTCGGACTCGCGGCCCGCCTCTGGTCCGTGGCACTCGGCTGCGCCGCGCTCTACGGCCGTCTCCCCGACCTCGACCCCCGGCTGCTGCACTGGGACGCCGACGCCGGCGCCCCCGACGACCTGTGGCTCTCGGACGTACGGCCGCTCCCCGGGGACGCGCCGACCCTCGCCGACGTCGTCCTGCACGGCCACCTCGAACCCCTCTCGGCCGCCCTGCGCGCCCACTACCGCCTCGCACCGGGCCTGCTGCGGGGCAACGCCGCCTCCGCGCTGGCGGGCGCCGCCCGGGAACTCGACCGCTGGGCCCGGCGGCACGGCCGTACGGACACCGCCGCCCGGGCCCGTTCCCTGACCGCCGAACTCCTCGCGCACCCTCTGCTGACCGGCTCCGGAACCCTCACCGGCACGGCCTTCCGGCGCCGCAGCTGCTGTCTGTACTACCGCGTGCCCGGCGGGGGCCTGTGTGGTGACTGTTGCTTCACACGGCCGCCTCGCTCTTCCCCACACGCCTCATCTGGGTGACCATGAAAGGGAACGGCCGCTGAGAGCAGGGAGTTGCGGGTGCGCGTCGGACTGCTGACCCGGGAGTACCCGCCGGATGTGTACGGCGGCGCAGGCGTCCATGTGGAGTTCCTGGCCCGGGAGCTGCGACCACTGGTCGACCTCGACGTGCACTGCTGGGGCGAGGGGCGCGCCGACGGCGTGCTGCGCCATCGCCCCTGGTCCACGCTCGACGGGGCCAACGACGCGCTGCGCACCTTCTCCGTCGACCTGGCCATGGCCGCCGCCCTGGAAGGCCGCGAACTGGTCCACACCCACACCTGGTACGCCAACCTCGGCGGCCACCTCGCCAAGATGCTCCACGGCATCCCGCACGTGATGACCGCCCACTCCCTGGAGCCCCTGCGCCCGTGGAAGGCCGAGCAGCTCGGCGGCGGCTACGAGCTGTCGAGCTGGGCCGAGCGCACCGCGATCGAGGCCGCCGACGCGGTGGTCGCCGTGTCGGGTGCCATGCGCGAGGACATCCTCGGCTGCTACCCGGCCCTGGACCCGGAGAAGGTCCACGTCATCCACAACGGCATCGACACGAGCCTGTACCGGCCCGACCACGGCACGGACGCCCTGGACCGCGTCGGCCTCGACCGCTCCCGTCCGTACGTGCTGTTCGTCGGCCGCATCACCCGCCAGAAGGGCGTGCCCCACCTGCTGCGCGCGGTGCGCGACATCGACCCGGCCGCGCAGGTCGTGCTGTGCGCGGGCGCGCCGGACACGCCGGAGATCGACCAGGAGTTCCGCGAGCTGTTCGGGGAGCTGAGCCGGGTCCGCGACGGCGTGTTCTGGATTCCGAAGATGCTGCCGCGCCCGGAGGTGATCCAGCTCCTCACGCACGCCGCCCTGTTCGTCTGCCCCTCGGTGTACGAGCCGCTCGGCATCGTGAACCTGGAGGCGATGGCCTGCGGCACGCCCGTGGTGGCCTCGGCGGTCGGCGGCATCCCCGAGGTCGTGGACGACGGCAGGACGGGACTGCTCGTCCCGGCCGGCGACGGCTTCGAGGCGGGACTCGCCCGGGCCATGGACTCCGTCCTGGGCGACCCGCAGGCCGCCCGGCGGATGGGTGAGGCCGGGCGGGAACGCGCGGTCGGCGAGTTCGGCTGGGACGCGGTGGCCCGCCGCACGGTCCGGCTCTACGAGGAGATCCTGAAACAGGCTTAGTCCGAGCTGCTCAGGGGCAGGCATCGGGAAATCTGCGTGAGGGGAGCGGCCATGCGTCGTGGTGGTCCTTCGGTCCTGGGAATCGTGCTGGCGGGCGGAGAGGGCAAGCGTCTGATGCCCTTGACCGCGGACCGGGCGAAACCCGCGGTGACCTTCGGCGGTACCTACCGCCTGGTCGACTTCGTCCTGTCCAACCTGGTCAACGCCGACGTGCTGCGCATCTGCGTGCTGACGCAGTACAAGTCGCACTCGCTGGACCGGCACATCACCACCACCTGGCGGATGTCCAGCCTGCTCGGCAACTACGTCACCCCCGTGCCCGCCCAGCAGCGCCTGGGCCCGCGCTGGTACCTGGGCAGCGCCGACGCGATCCTGCAGTCGCTGAACCTGATCTACGACGAGCGCCCCGAGTACGTCGCCGTCTTCGGCGCCGACCACGTCTACCGCATGGACCCCCGCCAGATGCTCACCCAGCACATCGACAGCGGGGCGGGCGTCACGGTGGCCGGGATCCGGGTGCCGCGCACCGAGTCCTCGGCGTTCGGCGTGATCACCCCGGGCTCGGACGGCCAGACGGTGGAGCGCTTCCTGGAGAAGCCGACGGACCCACCCGGCCTGGCCGACGACCCCGAGATGGTCTTCGCCTCCATGGGCAACTACATCTTCACCACGAAGGCCCTCATCGAGGCGCTCCAGCGGGACGCGGAGGACGAGCACTCCGTGCACGACATGGGCGGCTCGATCCTGCCCCAGCTCACCGACCGGGGTGAGGCCGCGCTGTACGACTTCAGCGCCAACCACGTGCCCGGCGAGACCACCCGCGACCAGGGCTACTGGCGGGATGTCGGCACGCTGGACGCCTACTACGAGGCCCACATGGACCTGATCGCCGAGCGTCCGGCCTTCAACCTGTACAACCGCAGCTGGCCCATCTACACGCACTCGTACCAGCTCTCGCCGGCCCGCTTCAACGCCGGGGGCATCGCCAGCGAGTCCATCATCAGCGCCGGCTGCCTCATCCGCGGGCAGGTCACGCGGTCCGTGCTGTCGCCGGGTGTGGTGGTCGACCCGGGGGCCGTCGTGCAGGGGTCGGTGCTGCACGACAACGTGCACATCGGCCGGGGCGCGGTGGTGCGTGGTGCCGTGCTGGACAAGAACGTCGAGGTGCCGCCGGGCGCGACGATCGGCGTCAACCCGGAGCGCGACGCGGAGCTGTACACGGTGTCCAAGGGCGGAGTCATCGCCCTCGGCAAGGGGCAGCTGGTCACCTGAGGAGGAGCAGCCGCGGGACTTTGTCCTGCCTCTGGACGAAGAACGGAATCCGTGATGTTGTCATGCCAACTCATGTCCATGACAACGTTGTTATGGAGGTTCCGTGCGTACCGGACGTCTCAGAGCCCGACTCGCGTTACTGCTCACCGCGCTCCTCGCCCTCACCGGCCTGACCGCGGCACCCGCCCTCGCGGACGACCCGGCCGAGATCCACGGCCTCAAGGGCGAGTACTACACGCACTCCGCCCCCGGCGCCTTCGACTTCCACACCCTCAAGGCGACGACCTTCGACCAGGACCTCGACTTCGACAACCTGGAGCCGCGCCTGACCTTCACCACAGGACAGTCCGACGACGTCAGCGTCCGCTGGACCGGCAGGATCGTCCCGGAGAAGACCGGCCCCCACACCTTCTCGATCATCGGCGACAACGGCTTCCGCCTCTGGATCGACGGGCAGCTCGCCATCGACCACTGGGTCGACGACTGGGACCGCGAGCAGACCGCCCGGCCCGTCGACCTGACCGCCGGCCGGCCCCACGACATCAAGGTCGAGTACTTCGAGCACTACGGCGGCTCCAACCTCCACCTCCGCTGGACGCAGCCCGGCGGCGGCAAGGAACCCGTCCCGCAGTCGGCGTTCCGCCTCCCCGACGGCTTCGACTACGACGGCGCCCTCGCGGCCACGGTCCAGCCCACCGGCCGCACCCTCAAGCTCGACTTCGCCCAGCCCCTCGCCGCGCCCCCCGCGGGCTTCACCGACCACCTCAAGGCGGTGATCGGCGGCGCCGCCTGGCCCCTGGGCGCGGCACGGCCGGACCCGTCCGACCCCTCCTCCCTCCTGGTGACGCTCGACGAACCGGTCGTCGGCAACAAGACCGGCACGGCCCGCGGCACCGCCGACGTCCGCTACGACGGGCAGGGCGGCCTCACCGATGCCGACGGCAACGTTGTCAAGGAGTTCTGGACCAGCGGCCCGAACCGCTCGACGTACCAGCTGCGCACCCGCTGGGCCGACGAGGTCGGGCCCGGCAACGCCCTCCCGGAGTACCCGCGCCCGCAGCTGACCCGGGACGCCTGGCAGAACCTCAACGGCCGCTGGCAGTTCGCCTCCGCCGAGCCGGGCGAGCAGCCGCCCGTCGGCAGGACATTGAAGGAGCGCATCCTCGTCCCGTACCCGGTGGAGTCCCAGCTCTCCGGCATCGAGCGGCACGAGGACCGCATGTGGTACCGCCGCACCTTCACGGTCCCGTCCGACTGGTACATCGGCTCGGCCAAGCGGCTCAGGCTCAACTTCGGCGCCGTCGACTGGCGGTCCGAGGTGTACGTCAACGGCACCCAGGTCGCCGAGCACGAGGGCGGCTACGACAAGTTCAGCGCCGACATCACCGACGCGCTCAAGCCCGGGCGGACCCAGGAGCTGATCGTCGGCGTCTACGACCCGACCGACGCCGCCTCCGGGGAGAACCCGCCGCTCGGCAAGCAGCGCCTGGACCCCAGCGGCATCTGGTACACCCCGTCCTCCGGCATCTGGCAGACGGTCTGGATGGAGCCGGTGGCCCGCGACCACGTGGACTCGCTGAAGCTCACCCCCGACGTGGCCGGCGAGAAGGTCACCGTGGAGGCCCGGGGCGTCCGGGACGGCGTACCGATCACGGCGACGGCGTACGACGGCCGGCGCAAGGTGGCCACGGCGAGCGGCCGCACCGGCAGCCCGCTGACCCTGACCGTCCACCACCCCCGCCTGTGGTCACCCGACGACCCGTTCCTCTACGGCCTGAAGGTGAAGGCCGGCGCCGACCGGGTCGGCAGCTACTTCGGGATGCGGTCCATCGCCGTCGAGAAGGTGAACGGCGTCCCGCGCACGGTCCTCAACGGCGAGCCCGTCTTCATGATGGCCACGCTCGACCAGGGCTTCTGGCCGGACGGCCTGCACACCGCACCCACCGACGAGGCCCTAGCCTCCGACCTGAAGGCGCACAAGCGGCTCGGCTTCAACTCCGTCCGCAAGCACATCAAGGTCGAGCCGGACCGCTGGTTCCACTGGGCCGACCGGCTCGGACTGCTGGTGTGGCAGGACATGCCCGCGATGACGGCCGGGGTGAACCCGAGTGCTGCCTCCCGCGCCCGCTACGAGCGCGAGCTGAAGGAGATGATCGACGAGCACGTCAGCAGCCCGTCGGTCGTCATGTGGGTGACCTTCAACGAGGGCTGGGGCCAGTACGACGTGGGCCGGATAGCCGAGCAGGCCAAGGCGTGGGACCCCACGAGGCTCGTCAACGGCCAGTCCGGACTGAACCTCGGCGCCGACGGCGGCACCGGCGACATCATGGACGAGCACGGCTATCCGAGCCCGGCCCTGCCGCCCCGCCCCGACGGCGAGCGCGCCCTGGTCAGCGGCGAGTACGGCGGCCTGGGCCTCGCGGTGCCCGGTCACGCCTGGTCGGTGCAGCAGTCGTACGTCGACGTCGACCCGGCCACCTACACGGACGACTACCTGGCGAAACTGGACGAGGTCCGGGCTCTGGCATGCCGGGGCGGCAACGGGGCGGTCTACACCCAGATCACCGACGTCGAGGGCGAACTGAACGGCTTCCTGACGTACGACCGGGCCGTGCTGAAACCGGACACGGCCCGGCTGAAGGCAGCCCACCAGGCGCTGATCCGTGACGCCTCCCGGGTGACTCCCACGGGGTGCCCGGCGCCGTAACCTGTGCTGAACTGACCACACATGCACCATAAGTCCCGTCCCTCTCGCCGGGGCGGGACTTAATGTGTTGTTAACTGTACGTAGCCTGATCGTACTTGACCGTAATCGGCTGGGGGCGATTGACTGCTGGCCCACCCGACGTCGACGCGAGGCAAGCCCTTGACTGCTGACCTGCTCGCTCCTCTCGACCTGGCGTTCTGGAACATCGAGTCCGCGGACCACCCGATGCACCTCGGCGCGCTCGGGATCTTCTCGGCCCACTCGCCCGCCGCCGGCGCCCACGCGGCCGACCTGCTCGCGGCCCGCGCCGCCGGCGTGCCCGGACTGCGGATGCGGATCCGCGACGTGTGGCAGCCGCTGCCCTCCGCGCTGCGCCGGCCCCTCGCCTTCGGCGGCGCGGCCCGCGAACCCGACCCGGACTTCGACGCCCTGAACCACGTGCGGCTGCACGCCCCGACCGCCGACTTCCACACGGTCGCGGGCCGGCTCATGGGACGTCCGCTGAAGCGTGGCCGGCCGCCGTGGGAGGCTCATGTGCTGCCCGGCGAGGACGGGGTCTCCTTCGCGGTGCTGTTCAAGTTCCACCACGCCCTGGCCGACGGGCTGCGGGCGCTGACCCTCGCCGCGGGCGTCATGGACCCGATCGACATGCCCGCGCCCCGGCCCCGCCCCGCCGAGCCCCCGCGCGGTCTGCTGCCGGACGTGCGCGAGCTGCCCGGGATGGTGCGCGGCGCCCTGTCCGACATGAGCCGGGCCCTGGACATCGGCGCCTCCGTCGCCCGCTCCTCCCTCGACGTGCGCTCCACGCCCGCCCTCACCTGCGAGCCGAGCGGCACCCGCCGCACCGCCGGAGTGCTGCTCGACCTCGACGACGTGCACCGCGTCCGCAAGACCGTCGGCGGCACCGTCAACGACGTGCTGATCGCGGTGGTCGCGGGCGCGCTGCGCCGCTGGCTCGACGAGCGCGGCGACGGCAGCGAGGACGTCGCGCCCCGCGCCCTGATCCCCGTCTCCAAACGCCGCCCGCGCACCGCGTACCCACAGGGCAACCGGCTCTCCGGCTACCTGATACGGCTTCCGGTGGACGACCCGGACCCGCTGGCCCGCCTCGCCTCGGTCCGCACCGCCATGGACCGCAACAAGGACGCCGGCCCCAACCGGGGCGCGGGCGCCGTCGCCCTGCTCGCCGACCATGTCCCGGCCCTGGCCCACCGGCTGGGCGGACCCCTGGTCGGCCAGGCGGCCCGGCTCTGGTTCGACATCCTGGTCACCAGCGTGCCCCTGCCCAGCCTCGGCCTGAAGCTCGGCGGCAACCCGCTCACCGCCGTCTTCCCGTTCGCCCCGCTGGCCCCCGGCCACTCCGTGGCGGTGGCGGTCTCGACGTACCGGGGGAGCGTCCACTACGGGCTCGTCGCCGACGGCCATGCCGTGCCGGACCTCGACCGGCTCGCGGCGGCCGTCTCGGAGGAGGTGCGCACGCTGATCATCGCCTGCCGGTCCTGAATCGGGCGGGTTTGGCGGTGCGGCCCGCCGCTCGCGTAAAATCCGCCCTTCGAAAGCGGGCGCGACCGGCGCGCCGCCACAGCAGAGCAGGGAACGACAGCGGCGATGACGGTGACAGAGGACGGTCCGCAGGCCATGGACGAGGCGAGCGGGCTCTCGTACGGACCCGGCATCGACCCGGAGCGGCTGGCCGTCTGCCTCAGCGTGCTCGAGGAGCTCGACAAGCTGGAGATCGACCACCCGGACGCCGTGGCCGTGCGCCGGGCCACCGCGGGTGTCTACCGCCAGGTCAAGCAGCGCCGCCGCCAGGAGCGCCGGGCCGCCAAGACCGCCCACGACAAGGCGGTCACGGAGGCCACGGCGACCGGCTCCGCCCAGCGCATCGACGACGAGACCGAGGGCCTGCTGCCCTCCTCGCGCACCGAGGAGGGCAGGATCGCGGGGATACTCCAGCGCCCGCGCTCCTGCTACACCTGCAAGACCCGGTACGTGGAAGTCGACTACTTCTACCACCAGCTCTGTCCCGACTGCGCCGCCGTGAACCGCGCCAAGCGCGACGTCCGCGCCGACCTCTCCGGCAAGCGCGCCCTGCTCACCGGCGGCCGCGCCAAGATCGGCATGTACATCGCGCTCAGGCTGCTGCGCGACGGCGCGCACACCACGATCACCACGCGCTTCCCCAAGGACGCCATCCGCCGCTTCAAGGCGATGGACGACTCCGCGGACTGGATCCACCGCCTGGAGGTCGTCGGCATCGACCTGCGCGACCCCGCCCAGGCCGTGGCCCTCGCGGAGCAGGTCGCCGAGGCGGGCCCGCTCGACATCCTCGTCAACAACGCGACCCAGACCGTACGCCGCCTCCCCTCCGCCTACGCCGCCCTGGTCGAGGGCGAGAGCGCCCCGCTGCCCGCCGGTGAGCTGCCCGCCCACCACGTCATCGGCGCGTTCAACTCCGGCGCTGTCGACGGTCTGGCCGCCCTGCCCCTCGGCACCAGCGGACTCGACGCCCAGCAGGTCGCCGACCTCGCCCTGGTCGCGGGCAACGCCAGCGTCGAGCGGCACCTCGACGGCACGGCGATCGACGCGGGCGGGCTGGTGCCCGACGTCGTCGACTCCAACACCTGGGTACAGACGATCGAGCAGATCTCCCCGGTGGAGCTGCTGGAGACCCAGCTGTGCAACTACACGGCGCCGTTCATCCTGATCAGCCGGCTCCGCCCGGTCATGGCCGAGGCCGCGAAGAAGGCGGCGAGCGGACGGGCGTACGTCGTGAACGTCTCGGCGATGGAGGGCGTGTTCGGCCGCGGCTACAAGGGTGCGGGGCATCCGAACACGAACGCCGCGAAGGCCGCGATGAACATGGTGACGCGGACCAGTGCGCAGGAGATGTTCCAGACCGACGGGATCCTGATGACCTCGGTCGACACGGGGTGGATCACGGACGAGCGGCCGCACTACGACAAGCTGCGGCTCGCGGAGGCCGGGTTCCACGCGCCGCTGGACCTCGTCGACGGTGCGGCTCGGGTCTACGACCCGATCGTGCGGGGTGAGGCCGGGGAGGATCTGTACGGGGTGTTCCTGAAGGATTACGCGCCGGGCAAGTGGTAGGGCTTCCCGGCTTCCCGGCTGACGTCTGGAAATCGCGGGTGCGGGTTTACCTCGTTCGGGTGATCCGCAAAACCCCCTTCCGTGGGGCGAAACGGTGCGTAAACCCGAGCTGAACACGGGATGACGCGCGATCGTTACCGCTTGTTTTCAGCCCCATCGAGCGGGGGGCCGCTCATTTGGTTAACCTGGGGCGGACGGACAGCAGGACGGGACCCACACCCACGGTCCGTCATGGGACTAGCCGGTACACCACGGCCTGCGCTCCCGCGAGTTACCGGCGCCACCGCGTCCGAACTGCATTTGGCATCAGACCCGAGCGGGCGTCAGGCGCAGAGCAGGATGGCGCACCGTCCCGAGGGTGACCGACACATAAGGAGTGCGCGGTGACACCGGAGAAGACGAATCGCGAGCAACGCCCCAAGGAACGCACGGAGCGCAAGGGCCGCCGGTCCGACGAGCTCGGCAGCCTCGACGTGTGGGCCCGGTCGGCCCCCATCCGACTCGCAGGCTACGAGGAGGACCTCGCCGAGCCCCACATCCTGCCCAGCGTCGACTGACCGGGCGCGAGCCCTCCGCGTTCGCCGACCAGCATGGGCGTGCCAGACTCACGCCCATGCTGATCAGGGAAGCAGCGGCTGACGACTGGCCGCGCATCTGGCCGTTCTGGCACCGCATCGTCGCCGCGGGCGAGACCTACGCATGGGACCCGGGCACCTCCGAGGACGAGGCCCGGGTCCTGTGGATGAATCCGGCGAAACGCGTCTACGTCGTCGAGGACGACAACGGCAGTGTCGTCGCCTCCGCGTACCTCACCCCCAACTACGGCGGGCCCGCCGCCCGCATCGCCAACGCCGGCTTCATGGTCGACCCGGACCAGGGCGGCCGGGGCTACGGCCGTGCCCTTGCCGACCACCTCCTGACCGAGGCCAGGGCCGCCGGCTACTGGGGCATGGTGTTCAACGCCGTCGTCGAGACCAACCCGGCCGTGACGTTGTGGACCTCCCTCGGCTTCACGATCCTCGGTACGGTGCCCGACGCGTTCGAGCATCCCCGGCACGGCCTGGTGGGGCTGCACATCATGTACCGGGCGCTGTAGGGCATCAGGACATCGGAGGGTTCCATGGCCGGCATTCTGCGTGGCCGCCGCCCTCGGCGGAGCCCTCCAGGAGATCGCACGCCTCGGCGGCGGAACCGTGGAGGGCTGTCCCGAGGACGCCGAGGGGCGGTCGGTCTCCGCGTCGTTCCTGTACTCCGGCACGGTGACGCTGTTCGAGAGTCATGGCTTCGAGCGGAGCCGGCGCCTCGGCACCCACCACTGGGTGGTGGGCAGGACCGTCCCCCGCGCGGCCGTCAGGGACGAACGTACGGCCGCGTCATGATCTCCATGTTGTGGCCGTCCGGGTCGGCGAAGTAGGCGCCCCGGCCGCCGAAGAGGTCGTTGACCCGGCCGGGCTCGGTGTGTCTCGGGTCGGCGTAGTAGGTGACCCCCAGCGCCTCCAGCCGGGCGATCATGGTGTCGAACTGCTTCTCGGGCACGAGGAACGCGTAGTGCTGGCCCTGGATCGGCTCGTCGGTCTTCTCGTAGTAGTCGAGGGTCACGCCGTTGCCCAGGTCGACGGGCAGGAACGGCCCGAAGGGGGCGCCCACCTCCAGGCCCAGGACCGCCGCCAGGAACTCCGCCGACAGGCGGCGGTCCGAGGCGTAGACGGCGGTGTGATCGAGGCGGGCGACGGCGGCCGGCGGTTCTGGTGCGTGCGGTGCGTGGGGCATGGGTGTGAAACTCTCCGGTCTCGGGATCCTTGGTGAAGCGCCGCGACGGCGCCAGGGGATGAGGAAACGCGGAGACGCCAGGCGGGGCTCGTGCCCTCTCCGGCTCCCGGCGGGGCCCGCGCGGGGTCGCCCCCGCCGCGCTCACTCCGAGGCCGGGCGCCTCACTCGTGCATGGCCTACGGCCGACCCGGCAGTCACCCGGCCGACTCTAGTTCATCGGCGCCGTACGCCGCCACGGATTACGTTCCTGCAACTGCTCGGCCAGTTCCAGGAGTTGGTACTCCGTGCCGGGGCGGCCCACGAGCTGCACGGCACAGGGGGCGCCGGAGGGGAGGGTTCCGCAGGGGACCGACATCGCGGGCCAGCCGGTCAGGTTCCACGGGGGCGTCAGGGGCGAGTAGTTCGTGTTCGCCAGGACGTTGCTCAGCCAGCCCCGCTCGTGCCAGGGCCCGGCCTTCGGGGAGCGGCGGGCGAGCGCGGGCGTGAGCAGCACGTCGTACTCGGCGAAGAACGGCTCCAGCCGCCGGCGCAACTGCTCCCGTGCCGCCCCCGAGCGCGCCCTGTCCAGGAAGGGCCGGCCGAGTCTCGCGTGGACCCGGGTGCGCCGGGTCAGCAGGTGTGCGTCGAGGTGCCGGGCGTCCGCGGCGGTGCCCGCCGTCCAGTGGACCAGTGAGGTCAGGGCGAGGGACATCGGGTAGGGCGGGTCGGCGCGCCGGACCTGATGGCCCGCCTTCATCAGCACCCCGGCCGCCTCCCGCGCGGCCGCCGTGTACGGCCGGCTGACGGTGACGCCGGCCAGCGGACTGCGCAGCGACACGGCGACCCTGAGCGGACCGGGCTCGGAGCGCAGGGCGGGCTCGTCGCCCGCGAGCACCGAGAGCATCAGGCGGGTGTCCTCGACGGTCGTGGCGAGCGGTCCGTGCTCCGCCATGCCGAACCAGCCGCTGTCCCCGGCGCCCGTCGGGACCACTCCGTGCCCCGGCTTGATGGTGACGAGGCCGCAGTTGGCGGCCGGTATGCGCAGGGACCCCATGCCGTCGTTGCCGAGGGCGATCGGCACCATCCCGGCGGCGACCGCGGCGGCACTGCCGCCCGACGAGCCACCGGCCGAGCGCGTCGGGTCCCAGGGGTTGCGGGCGGTGCCCAGTACGCCGTCCGTCGTGCCGAAGACGCACAGCTCGGGCACGTTCGTCAGCCCCACGACCACCGCGCCCGCCGCCCGCAGCCGGGCGACCGTCACATGGTCCTGGGCGGCGGGAGTGTCCGGTGTCGCGGCCGAGCCGATGCGGGTGGACTCGCCGCGCACGGCGAGATTGTCCTTGACGGCCACCGGCACCCCGGCCAGGGGCAGAGAGGCGAAGTCGCCGCGTGCGGCCACCTCGTCGGCCTCCGCCAGCGCCGCCTCGGCGCGCACGGTGCGGAAGGCCCCGACACGGCCGTCGAGCCGCTCGATCCGGGCGAGGTGCTCGGCGGCCACCTCGCGCGGGGTGACCCGCTTCTCGCGTACGGCGGCGGATATCTCGGCGGCGGTGCGGCCGGCCCAGGTGGTCACAGAGGCTCCTCGGCGTGGAGGGACGGGACTTACTGACGAGTACGTAGGGAGAACTGTGCACCGGCCGGGGGCGCACGTCGAGGCCGGTAACGGGGCGGCGGGGCGGCGGGAGACGCACGTCACATTCCTCGATGTCACATCGGGCCGGGCCGCCGGCTCATAAGGGCGTAAGCATCGACAACGACAGAGGAGTTCACCATGAGCGCGCGTCTGGACGTCTTCGCCATCCCGAGCGCCGGCAAGGTCATCAAGCAGTTCATGTCCCTGGGGCGGCTGGTCGTGGAGTCACCGCTGCCGGCCGCCACCCGGGAGCTGGTCTCGCTGAGGGTGAGCCAGATCAACGGCTGCGCGGTCTGCATCGACATGCACACCAAGGAGGCCGCGGCGGCGGGTGAGACTTCCGTACGCATCAACCTGGTCGCCGCCTGGCGGGAGGCCACGGTCTACACCGAGGCCGAGCGTGCCGCTCTGGAACTGGCCGAGCAGGCGACCCGGATCGCGGACGGCGCCGGCGGGGTGCCGGACGAGGTGTGGGAGCGGGCCGCCAAGCACTACGACGAGGAGCAGCTCGTCGCGCTGGTGACCCTGATCGCCTTCATGAACACGGCGAACCGGCTGAACGTCGTCCTCCAGCAGCCGGCGGGCGACTACCAGCCCGGTCAGTTCAAGTAGCGGCGGCACATCGGGCCCTGGGGACTGTTCCTAGGGCCCGAGCTGTGCCCGCAGCCACTCCTCCACCTCGCCCACGTGCGCGGCCGCCGCCGTGCGGGCCGCCTCCGGGTCGCGGGCCGCCAGGGCCCGGTGGATCGCGGCGTGTTCGCGGCGGGTGCGGGCGAAGGCGCCCTCCTCCTGGTAGCCGCGCCAGACGCGGGCGCGGAACGTCCGCGACGACAGGCCCTCCAGGATCGCGGCCATGGTCTCGTTGCCCGCGGCCACCGCGATCTCGCGGTGGAAGGCCAGGTCGTGGGCGAGGATCTCCTCCGGGTCGTCCGTGGCGTTCATCGCCGCCAGGTGCCTCTCGACCTCGGCCAGCTGGTCCGCGGTGATCCGGGCGGCGGCCAGTGCCGTCGCCGTCGACTCCAGGATCCGCCGGATCTCCAGCAGCTCCACCAGACGCGGGCCGCGCGACAGGTCCGCCACGACCCCGAAGGTCTCCAGCAGGTCGCCGGCCTCCAGCTGCGTCACGTAGATGCCCGACCCGTGCCGGGCCTCCAGCACGCCCAGCACCGTGAGCGCGCGGATCGCCTCCCGCATCGAGCTGCGGGACATGCCGAGCTGGGCCGCGAGATCACGTTCGGTCGGCAGCCGCTGGCCCGGCTCCAGCCGGCCCTCGCCGATCATCGCCTTGATCCGCTCGATGGCGCGCTGCGTCACGGTGCCCTTCTGCGGGGCTGTCTCGTCGTCCACGCCATTCCTCCGATCACCGGCTGCAGCGCAGTCTAATCGGCGATGTGGTCGGACCACTATGCGCCAGAAGCGCGAAAAAGTGGCGTCGCAGGGTGTTCCGGCGGTGGAGTGGTCTGATAAGTATGCGGGCATCTGCTGAAGACCGGTCGATGGGAGGGCCTCAGATGCCCGGAAGCACAGCCCGCAAGCGGAACAGGTCCCGGATCGTCGGCACGGTGGCCCTGGCCGCCGGCGCCTCCCTCCTGCTCGCCGCGTGCGGCAGCACCAAGGACACCGGCGCCTCCAGTACCGGCGGCGGCGACGGCAGCGGCAAGGTCGGGGTCGTTCTGCCCCTGCTGACCTCGCCCTTCTGGCAGTCGTACAACGACTACGTGCCGAAGATGGCGAAGTCCGAGGGCGTGGACGCGATGAAGACCGTCAACTCCAACAGCGATCCCTCGCAGCAGATCACCGACATCAACAACCAGCTCAACCAGGGCGTCAAGGGCCTGGTCGTAGCCCCGCTGGACAGCGCCGCCATCGAGGCGGGCCTCGACCAGGCCGAACGCAAGGGCGTGCCGGTCGTCGCCGTGGACGTGGCGCCCGACAAGGGCAAGGTCGCGATGGTGGTCCGGGCGAACAACGTGGCGTACGGCGAGAAGGCCTGCCAGTACCTCGGCGAGCACATCACCTCCGGCAAGGTCGTGCAGATCATGGGCGACCTGGCCTCGGTCAACGGCCGCGACCGCTCCGAGGCGTTCCGGGCCTGCGTGAAGAAGAACTTCCCGAAGCTGAAGGTCCTCGAGATCCCCGCCAAGTGGGAGTCCGACGCGGCGGCTTCGAAACTCGACACCCTCCTCAACGCCAACCCCGACCTCAAGGGCATCTACATGCAGGCGGGCGGCGTCTACCTCGCGCCCACCCTCCAGACCCTGAAGTCCAAGGGGATGCTGAAGAAGGCCGGGCAGCCGGGGCACATCGCCATCGTCTCCAACGACGGCATCCCGCAGGAGTTCGACGCGATCCGCAAGGGCGAGATCGACGCGACCGTCTCCCAGCCCGCCGACGCCTACGCCAAGTACGGCATGTACTACATCAAGGCGGCGATGCAGGGGAAGACGTTCAAACCGGGCCCGACCGACCACGATTCGACCATCGTCAAGCTGCCCAGCGGCATCCTGGAGGACCAGTTGCCCGCGCCCCTGGTGACGAAGGACAACGTCGACGACCCCAAGCTCTGGGGCAACACGGTCAAATGAGTACCCCCCTGGCTGAAGCGCGGGGCGTCGTCAAGCGGTACGGCCCCACCACCGCCCTCGCCGACGGACAACTCACCGTCCTGCCGGGCGAGTCCCACGCCCTCGTCGGACGCAACGGCGCCGGCAAGTCGACCCTCGTCAGGATCCTCACCGGTCTGGAGGCCCCCGACGAGGGCACCGTCCGCTTCGACGGCGACCCCGCGCCCCCGCTCACCGACCGCGACGCCTGGCGCCGCAAGGTCGCCTGCGTCTACCAGCACCCGACGGTCGTCCCCGAACTGACCGTGGCCGAGAACCTGTTCATCAACCGGCAGCCGCTCCGGCGCGGGTTCATCAGCTGGCGCCGCCTGCAGACCGAGGCGTCCCGGCTCCTCGACACCTGGGACGTGCGCGTCGACCCCGGCGCCCGCACCGCCGACCTCAAGGTCGAGGACCGGCAGATGGTGGAGATCGCCCGGGCCCTCAGCTTCGGCGCCCGCTTCATCATCCTCGACGAACCCACCGCCCAGCTCGACAACCGCGAGATCGAGCGGCTGTTCACACGCATGCGCGCCCTCCAGGACTCGGGCGTCACCTTCCTGTTCATCTCCCACCACCTCCAGGAGGTGTACGAGGTCTGCCAGACCGTCACGGTGTTGCGCGACGCCCGCTGGATCACCACGGCCCCGGTCGCCGACCTGCCCCGCCAGGCCCTGGTGGAGGCCATGGCGGGGGAGACGATCGCCGAACAGGCCGAGCGGCTGCGGACCGTCTCGGCCGCCGGGCCCGTCCTCCTCGACGTCCACGGCCTCACCTCGCCCGCATACGAGAACGTCGACCTCACCGTCCGCCGCGGCGAGGTCGTCGGACTCGCCGGATCCAGCGCCAGCGGCAAGATCGAGCTTGCCGAGTCGTTCACCGGACTGCACACCCCCACCGGCGGGACGGCCCGGATCGACGGCGCCCCGCTGCCGTTCGGTGACGTCCAGGCGGCGCTGAAGGCCGGTGTCGGCTTCGTGCCCCGCGACCGGCACGACGAGGGCCTGGTCTTCGGCATGTCCATCGGCGACAACGCCACCCTCAGCGTCCTGGACCGGCTCGGCCGCTTCGGCTTCGTCGGCACCGACCGCAAGCGCGGGGTCGCCACGGCGCTGATCGAACGCCTCGACATCCACGCCCAGGGCCCCGACCAGCCCGTCTCGGACCTGTCCGGCGGCAACGCGCAGAAGGTCGTCATGGCCCGGGCCCTCGCCTCCGACCCACGGCTCCTCGTCCTGGTCAACCCGACCGCGGGCGTCGACGTGAAGTCCAAGGAGTCCCTGCTCGCCCGGGTGGACAGCGCCCGCGAGGACGGCACCGCCGTGCTCGTCGTCTCCGACGAACTCGACGACCTCAGGCGCTGCGACCGGGTCCTCGTCCTCTTCCACGGCCGTGTCGTCGCCGAGCACCCGGCGGGCTGGCGCGACCACGAGCTCATCGCCTCCATCGAAGGAGTGGACCATGGCTGAGACCAAGACGGCCCCGCCGCTCGCGCCCGCGCGAGTCACCGACCCGCGCGCCGCCAAGGCCGTCCTGCTCCGCCGCGCCCGCGAACTCGCCCTCGTTCCCGCCCTGTTGCTGCTCCTCGTGCTCGGCGCGGTGGTCAACGACTCGTTCCTCACCGAGCGGAACATCGTCTCGATCCTCGGTGCTTCGGCCGCCCTCGCGATGGTCGTGCTCGCCGAGTCCCTCGTGCTCATCACCGGCAAGTTCGACCTGTCCCTGGAATCGGTCGTCGGCATCGCACCCGCCGTGGGCGCCCTGCTCGTCCTGCCCGCCGCCCAGTCCGGCTGGGGCACCGAACTCCCCGCCGCCCTGGCCCTGTCGGCGATCCTGGTCGCGGGTGCGGCCGTGGGCGCCTTCAACGGCCTGCTCGTCGTGAAGTTCAAGCTCAACGCGTTCATCGTGACGCTCGCGATGCTGATCGTGCTGCGCGGCCTGCTGGTCGGCGCCACCAAGGGCAAGACGCTGTTCGGGATGCCCGACAGCTTCTACGCGCTGGCGACCACCACCTTCCTCACCGTGCCGCTGTCGGTGTGGCTCGCCGCGATCGCCTTCGCCGTCGCCGGGCTGGTCCTGAAGTACCACCGGGTCGGCCGCGCCCTGTACGCCATCGGCGGCAACGCGGACGCGGCCCGGGCGGCGGGCATCCGCGTGGAGCGCGTCATGCTCGGCGTGTTCGTCGTCGCGGGCGCCCTCGCCGCCGTCGGCGGCATCATGCAGACCGGGTACGTCGGCGCGATCAGCGCCAACCAGGGCCAGAACATGATCTTCACGGTGTTCGCCGCGGCGGTGATCGGCGGCATCGCCCTCGACGGTGGCAAGGGCACCATGTTCGGCGCCCTGACCGGCGTCCTCCTGCTGGGCGTCGTGCAGAACCTGCTCACCCTCGCCCAGGTGCCGTCGTTCTGGATCCAGGCCATCTACGGCGGGATCATCCTGATCGCCCTCATGATCGCCCGGGTCACCACGGGCCGCGCCCAGGACTGACCCGCCCGCCTCCGCAACCGACCAGAAAGGCCCTCAGTGTCCCCGACGCCCGCCCGCATCATCGCGGTCGACACCCACGACATCCGCTTCCCCACCTCACGCGAACTCGACGGCTCCGACGCGATGAACCCGGACCCCGACTACTCGGCGGCCTACGTCGTCCTGCGCACGGACGCGGCCGACGGGCACGAGGGACACGGATTCGCCTTCACCATCGGGCGGGGCAACGAGGTGCAGGTCGCCGCGATCGACGCGCTGCGCGGACACCTGATCGACCGCTCCGTCGACGACCTGTGCGCCGACCCGTCCACCCTGAACCGCGACCTGATCGGCGACAGCCAACTGCGCTGGCTCGGCCCCGAGAAGGGCGTGATGCACATGGCGATCGGCGCGGTCGTCAACGCCGTGTGGGACCTGGCCGCCAAGCGCGCCGGCCTGCCGCTGTGGCGGCTGCTCGTCGAGGCCGAACCCGAATGGCTGGTCCGCCAGGTCGACTTCCGCTACCTCACCGACGCCCTCACCCCCGAGGAGGCCCTGACCCTGCTGCGCCACGGCAGAAAGGGCGCCGAACAGCGCACGGCCCGGCTGCTGGAGCGCGGCTACCCCGCCTACACCACCTCGCCCGGCTGGCTCGGCTACGACGACGACAAGCTCACCCGGCTCGCGGCCCGGGCCGTCGCCGACGGCTTCCGGCAGATCAAGCTCAAGGTCGGCGCCGACCTCGACGACGACATCCGCCGCTGCCGCGTCGCCCGGTCCGTCATCGGCCCGGACATCCGCATGGCCGTCGACGCCAACCAGCGCTGGGACGTCGACGAGGCGATCCGCTGGACCAAGGCCCTCGCCGAGTTCGACCCCTACTGGATCGAGGAGCCCACCAGCCCCGACGACATCCTCGGCCACGCGGCGATCCGCCGCGCCGTCGCCCCCGTGAAGGTCGCCACCGGCGAGCACGTGCACAACCGGATCGTCTTCAAACAGCTCCTCCAGGCCGGCGCGCTGGATGTCGTCCAGATCGACGCGGCCCGCGTCGGCGGCGTCCCGGAGAACCTCGCGATCCTGCTGCTCGCGGCCAAGTTCGGCGTCCCGGTCTGCCCGCACGCGGGCGGCGTCGGCCTGTGCGAACTCGTCCAGCACCTGTCGATGTTCGACTACGTGGCCCTGGCCGGAACCACCGAGGACCGGGTCATCGAATACGTCGACCATCTGCACGCCCACTTCCTCGACCCGGTCGTCATCAGCGAAGGTCATTACACGGCACCCACCGCGCCGGGCTTCTCGGCCGCCATGCGGCCCGAGTCGCTGGCGCGGTACACCTACCCGGGCGGCGAGTTCTGGGCCGCCGACCTCGACAAGCAGAAGAAGGGTCGGGCTGCATGAGCGACTTCGAGGGCATCAGGGCCCTGGTGACGGGCGGCGCCTCCGGCATCGGCCGGGCGACCGCGGAACTCCTGGCCGAGCGCGGCGCCCAGGTCGCCGTCCTCGACCTGGACCCGTCGTCGGTCGACAAGCCCCTGCTGGCCTACCGCGCGGACGTCACCGACGACGCGTCCGTGCGCGAGGCCGTCGCGGCGGCGGTCGCCGACCTCGACGGGCTGGACGTCCTGGTCAACAACGCGGGCATCGGCGCCCAGGGCACCGTCGAGGACAACTCCGACGACGACTGGCACCGCGTCTACGACGTCAACGTCGTCGGCATGGTCCGCACCGCCCGCGCCTGCCTGCCCCACCTGCGCGCCTCCGCGCACGCGGCGATCGTCAACACCTGCTCCATCGCGGCCACCGCCGGTCTGCCGCAACGCGCCCTGTACAGCGCCACCAAGGGCGCCGTGTACTCACTGACCCTCGCTATGGCCGCCGACCACGTCCGCGAGGGCATCCGCGTCAACTGCGTCAACCCCGGCACGGTCGACACCCCATGGGTCGGCCGCCTGCTCGACGCGGCACCCGACCCGGGCGCCGAACGCGCCGCCCTGGAGGCCCGCCAGCCCACCGGCCGCCTGGTCGGCGCCGGCGAGGTCGCGGGCGCCATCGCCTACCTGGCGAGCCCCTTGTCCGGCGCCACCACGGGCACCTCGCTCGCCGTCGACGGCGGCATGCAGGGCCTGCGGCTGCGCCCGGTGGCCCGGTGAACCGGCTCGGCGCCAGCGGCGTCGAGGTCAGCGCCCTGTCCTTCGGCGCGGCCGCGATCGGCAACCTGTACACCGAGGTCGGCGAGGAGCAGGCCCACGAGGCAGTGGAGGCCGCCTGGCAGCGGGGCATCCGCTACTTCGACACCGCCCCGCACTACGGCCTCGGCCTGTCCGAACGCCGCCTCGGCGCCGCCCTGCGCGGCCACCCCCGCGAGCAGTACACGATCTCCACCAAGGTGGGCCGCCGCCTGGAACCCTCGGACGGCACCGGCGACGACCTCGCCGGCGGCTTCGCCGTGCCCGCCACCCACCGGCGCGTCTGGGACTTCAGCGCCGACGGCATCCGCCGCACCCTGGAGTCCAGCCTGGAACGCCTCGGCCTTGACCGGGTCGACATCGTCTACCTCCACGACCCGGACGAGCACGCCGAGTGGGCCTTCCGCGAGGGCTACCCGGCGCTGGAGAAGCTTCGCTCGGAGGGCGTGATCGGGGCGATCGGCGCCGGCATGAACCAGGCGGAGATGCTCACCCGCTTCATCCGCGACACCGACGTCGACGTGGTGCTGTGCGCCGGCCGCTACACCCTGCTGGACCAGAGCGCCCTCACCGGTCTGCTGCCCGCCGCCCACGAACGCGGCAAGTCCGTCGTCATCGGCGGCGCCTTCAACTCCGGCCTGCTGGCGAACCCGCAGCCGGGCGCGAAGTACAACTACACCGTCGCACCCTCCGACCTGGTCCAGCGGGCGCTGCGTCTGAAGTCCGTCGCCCACCGCCACGGCACCACGCTGCGCGCCGCCGCACTGGCCTTCTGCGCCGCCCACCCGGCCGTCGCGAGCGTCCTCGTCGGAGCCCGCTCGGCGCACGAAGTCCGCGACTGCGCCCACCAGTTCGCCGCCCGCGTGCCCGCCGGGTTCTGGCAGGACCTGCGCGCCAAGGGCCTGCTGCCCGCCGACGCCCCCGTCCCCGGCGAGGTGCCGTCGAAGGAGCCGTCATGAGAGTCGCCCTGCACACCAAGGTCCACGCCGACCGGATCGCCGCGTACGAAGCTGCCCACCGAGAGGTGCCCGAGGAGCTCACCGACGCCATCCGCGCCGCCGGCGCCACCTCCTGGACGATCTGGCGCAGCGGCACCGACCTGTTCCACGTCCTGGAGTGCGAGGACTACGCCCGTCTCCTCGCCGAGCTGGAGAAACTGCCGGTCAACGTCGCCTGGCAGGCGCGGATGGCCGAACTGCTGGACGTGGTGCACGACTACTCCGGCGAGGGCGCCGACGCCGGCCTGCCCGTCGTCTGGGAGCTGCCGTCATGACCGTGGTCGACGCCCACCACCACGTCTGGGACCTGTCCGTGCGGGACCAGGACTGGATCGCGGAAGGCAGCCCGATCCGGCGTGATTTCACGGTGGAGGAGCTCGCGGCCGAGGCTCGCGCGGTGGGCGTCGACCGTACCGTCCTCGTCCAGACCGTCACCGTCCCTGAGGAGACACCGGAGTTCCTGGCCCTGGCCGACGAGCACGAGCTGATCGCCGGGGTCGTCGGCTGGACCGACCTCACCCGCCCCGACGTGGCCGACGAGCTGGCCCGGCTGCGCGAACTGCCCGGCGGGCGGTACCTCAAGGGCATCCGGCACCAGGTCCAGGGCGAGCCGGATCCGGAGTGGCTGCTGCGTCCGGACGTACGGCGGGGCCTGACCGCCGTGGCCGACGCGGGGCTGGTGTACGACCTGGTCGTGCTGCCCCACCAGCTCCCGGCCTGCACCAAGGCGGCCGCGTCCGTGCCGCACCTCACCTTCGTCCTGGACCACTTGGGCAAGCCGCCCATCGCCTCCGGCGCCCTCGAACCCTGGGCGTCCGGCCTCCGCGGCCTCGCGGCGCTGCCCAACACGGTCTGCAAGCTCTCCGGCATGGTCACCGAAGCCGACCTCGCGTCCTGGACGATCGACGACCTGCGTCCGTGCGCCGACGTCGTGCTGCAGGCCTTCGGCCCGGACCGCCTGATGTTCGGCTCGGACTGGCCGGTGTGCACCCTCGCGGCGGCCTACGGCGAAGTGCTCGACACCGCACGCCGGCTGACCGGCCCGTCCGAACACGCCCGGATCTTCGGGGCCACCGCCACCCGCGTCTACGACCTCTGAGCCACCCCCGTCAGCCGCGTCGGCGGCAGATACTCCCGTACGTACGTCCGTTCCCAGCACGCGCCCGTCTCCCGCAGCTCGCGCCAGGTCGTGTACCGGTAGCGGAAGAGGCGGGCGCGGACGAAACGGGGCGGTGCGTCGGGCGGGAACGGGGAGCGGCGCAGCAGCTTCAGCGTGTCGCGGTCGTTCTCCAGCAGCCGCTCCACCAGGGCGCCGAACCATACCCCGGCGTACGCGGGGGAGAGGGCCGCGAACCACATCATCCAGTCGAGGCGCAGATGGTACGGCGCGAACTGCCGCGGCCAGTGCCGGGGATCACCGGGCTTGCCCTTGAACTCGTACTCCCGCCAGTCGGAGTCCTCGCGGGGGATGTCGTCGGCCGTGCCCTCGACGACCACCTCGTAGCGGACCCGGCCGACGCTGCCGAACGCGCCGTAGGTGTTGACCAGATGGAGCGGGTCGAAGGAGCGGTTCATGATCTGCCGGGGGGAGATCATGTTGCGGACCGGCTGGTAGCTGAGCCCCACCAGCAGCGCGGCGACCGCGAGGACCACGACCTCGTACCAGAGCGGCGCGCCGGGCACCGACGGCGGGTCGGCCGGGAACTCCACCGCCGACAGGGCCAGCACGATCGTGATCCAGTTCAGCCAGGAGAAGTTGCCCGACAGCACCAGCCACAACTGGGTGACGATCATCAGCGCGGCGGCGGCCGACGCGACCGGCTGCGGGGTGAACAGCGCGAACGGCACCACAAGTTGCGTGACGTGGTTCGCGGCCACCTCGACCCGGTGCAGGGGCCGGGGCAGATGGTGGAAGAACCAGCTCAGCGGGCCCGGCATCGGCTGCGTCTCGTGATGGTGGTCCAGGCACGTCAGCTTCCGCCAGCACTCGTCACCGCGCATCTTGATCAGCCCCGCGCCGAACTCCACGCGGAACAGGATCCACCGCAGCAGGAACAGCACGACCACGGGCGGTGCCACCTCGTCGTTGCCGAGGAACACGGCGAGGAAGCCGACCTCCAGCAGCAGCGACTCCCAGCCGAACGAGTACCAGGTCTGCCCGACGTTGACGATCGACAGGTACAGCACCCACGGCACCAGCCACAGCAGCATGCCGCCCCACAGGGGCAGCAGCGAGTCGAGCCCGGCCAGCAGCGCCGCCGACACCGCACAGCCCGCCCACGCGCAGACGGCGAAGAAGCGGTCCGAGTAGTGCAGCTGGAACAGGCTCGGCGCCCGCTTGAACGGCACCCGCTCGACGAACTTCGGCACCGGCAGCATGCCGCGTTCCCCGAGCAGCGCGCGGAACTGCAGCGCGGCCGTCAGGAACCCGACCAGGTACACGGCGGCCAGCGCCCGCTGGAAGACCAGCCGGCTCAGCCAGTAGTCGGATGCGGTGAACCAGTCCACGGCCGTGCGTTCCTCCCAGTGCGGCGCCGGACCCCGGTGTCACGTTCCGTGTACCAACGCTCCGGTTGCGTAACCCGAGTGAGTGAAGCAAACCATAGTGATGAAGTGGCATATATGTGCTGTAAGGGGCGGAGTGAGCTGGAGGCGAGGTGCGGCCACCACGACGGCTACCCCGTCCCCCGTGCCCCGAACGCGGCGCACCGGCCACGACGTACGCCACGACCGGGCCACCGACGTCGTCCTCGGCAGCCCCACGGACGTCTTCGGTAACGGAGGGCCGCTTGAGCGGAGTGACCCGTAAACTCAGCACATCCGGTCGAAGAATCGGACGAATCCTGGCAAGGTGGGCCCATGGCTGATCGGGGAGCGAGTGCCCTGTCCCTCCCGGACGACTGGCCCGCCCACCCGGACCCGGTGCTCGCGCTCAACCGGATGGGCAGCTTCGACTGGGACCTGGACACCGGCCTGATGCACATGGACGCCCAGGCCCACGACATCTTCGACGTGCGTCCCGACGAGTACGACGACCATCCCGAGACGCTCGCCCAGCGCCTCCCGCCCGGTGAGTCCCGGCGCCTGGACACCGCGGTCTCCCAGGCCCTGAAGGACGGCAGCGAGAACTACGGCGCCTACTTCCGCGTCCGCCGCCGCGACGGCTCCGTGCGCTGGACCCACACCCAGGGCTACATCCGCCGCGACGACACCGGACGGCCCCGCCGCATCATCGGCATCCTCCGGGACGCCACCCGGGAACTCGCCGAGAGCGAGGCCCGCAGCGACGAGGCCGCCCAGGACGAGGCCCGCCGGCAGCAGACCAGCGTCGTCGAACTGACCACGGCCGCCCTCGCCCACGCCCGCACCGTCCAGGACGTCATCGACGTCCTCAAGGACACCCACGGGCTCACCCACCTGGGCGCCACCAGCCTCGTCATGGGCCTGGTCGAGGCGGGCCGCATACGTCTGGTCGCCGAGGGCCCCTCGGACAGCTTCGTGCCCGGCACCCGCGTCACCCGGATCGACGAGCCCTACCCGATGAGCGAGGCCGTACGGACCCTCGGCCCCTGCTTCATCGAGTCGCCGGAGGAGTTCGCCGAGCGCTACCCGATCCTCTGGCCGCACATCACCGACCTGAACATCACCTCGGCCGCCTATCTGCCGCTCATCGTCCAGGCCCGGCCGATCGGCGCCATGGGCCTGCTCTACAGCGACCGGCGCGGCTTCACGCCCGAGGAGCGCAACATCCTCGTGGCCCTCGGCAGCAGCATCGCGCAGAGCCTCCAGCGGGCCATGTTCTACGAGCAGGAGATGGACCTGGCTCAGGGTCTCCAGCAGGCCATGCTGCCCCGGACCATCCCGAGCGTGCCCGGGGCCGACATAGCCGTCCGCTACCGCGCCGCCACCATCGGCGGCTCCGTCGGCCGGGACATCGGCGGCGACTGGTACGACCTGATCCCGCTGCCCGGCGGCCGGGTCGGCGCCGTCATCGGCGATGTCCAGGGCCACGACACGCACGCGGCGGCCGTGATGGGCCAGCTGCGCATCGTGCTGCGCGCCTACGCCGCCGAGGGGCACACGCCGGCGACCGTGATGGCCCGCGCCTCCGTCTTCCTGCACGAACTCGACACCGACCGCTCCGCGACCTGCCTCTACGCGGAGGCCGACCTGTCCACCGGCGTGCTCCAGATGGTCCGGGCCGGCCACATCGACCCGCTCGTGCGGCACACCGACGGCTCCTGCCGCCGCGTCACCGTCCCGGGCGGCCTGCCGCTCGGCCTGTCCGCCGAGTTCGGCCGCCTCGACTACCCGGTGAGCACCGTGGAGCTGGACCCGGACGAGACCCTGCTGCTGTGCACCGACGGCCTGGTGGAGCAGCCCGGCGCCGACCTCGACGACGGTATGCGCACCCTCACCGCACTCGTCGCCACCGGTCCCGACGACGTACGGGACCTCGCCGACCGGCTCATCGACGTGGCCGCCGAGCGCGGCGGTGACGACGACGTGGCGCTGCTCCTGCTGCGCCGGCGCGGCCCGGAGAGCCCGCGGTCCGGCCAGCGGCTCCAGCGGCACGTCGCGCCGGGCGACCCGGCGGCCCTGGCCGAGGCCCGGCACATGATTCGCACCGCGGTCGGCGTCTGGGGAGCCCGGGAGCGCGCCGACGACATCGAGCTCGTCGCCGACGAGCTGATCACCAACGCCCTGATGCACACCGAGGGCTCCGCGATCGTCACCCTGCGGGCCCTCACCGGCTCCGAGCGCCGGCTGCGCGTCGAGGTCGAGGACTCCTCCAGCGCTCTGCCACGCCGTCGCGAGGCCGGCGAGTCGGGTGTCTCCGGCCGGGGCCTGCTGCTGGTCGAGCTGCTCGCCGACGTGTGGGGCGTGGAGGCACGCGGCGGCGGCAAGGCGGTGTGGTGCGAGTTCGTGGTGCCCGACCAGGATTAGGGTCCTTCTGGTGGATCTCCGCAGGAGAAGGACCCTGACCCCGCGTGGCACTCTGGTCCTATGCCGGAACTCCCCGAGGTCGAGGCGCTCAAGGACTTCCTCACCGAGCATCTCGTCGGCCACGAGATCGTACGGGTGCTGCCCGTCGCGATCAGCGTCCTGAAGACGTACGACCCGCCCCTGTCCGCGCTGGAGGGGCACGAGGTCGCCGCCGTGCGCCGGTACGGCAAGTTCCTCGCCCTCGCGACCGCCGACGGGCCGCACTTCGTGACGCATCTGGCCCGCGCCGGCTGGCTGCACTGGAAGGACCGCCTCCCCGACGGCCCGCCCCGCCCCGGCAAGGGGCCCCTCGCGCTGCGCGTCGCCCTGGAGACCGGTGCCGGGTTCGACCTGACCGAGGCCGGCACCCAGAAGCGGCTCGCGGTGTACGTCGTGGCGGACCCGCAGGAGATCCCTGGCATCGTCCGGCTCGGCCCGGACCCGCTGGCCGACGACTTCGACGAGCGGCGCCTCGCGGAGCTGCTGGCCGGTGAACGGCGGCAGCTGAAGGGCGCCTTGCGCGACCAGGCCCTGATCGCGGGCGTGGGCAACGCCTACAGCGACGAGATCCTGCACGCGGCGAAGATGTCGCCCTTCAAGCTGGCCGCGTCCCTGAGCGAGGAGGAGACCGGACGGCTGTACGCGGCCCTGCGCGACACGCTCACCGAGGCGGTCGAACGCTCCCGGGGCGTGGCGGCCGGCCGGCTGAAGGCCGAGAAGAAGAGCGGCCTGCGCGTGCACGGCCGCACCGGCGAGGCCTGCCCGGTGTGCGGCGACACCATCCGCGAGGTGTCCTTCAGCGACTCCTCGCTCCAGTACTGTCCGACCTGCCAGACGGGCGGCAAGCCGCTGGCGGACCGCAGGATGTCCCGGTTGCTGAAGTGACGCCGCGGCCCGGCCACACCGGTGCCGGCGCCGCTTGGAGCGCCCGGGAGCGCTCACATGGATTTCACAGACACCGGATTGACGGATGCCGTCCGCATTGAGGATCCTCACTGAATGCCGAATTCCGGCTGGGGGGTGAGACCATCGCGCACCCGACGATATTCCGGAATTCCCACTTCCGCCACCGTCGTGCGTCCGTGTGCAGTCGGGGCGCCGTCGGCCGGCAGAACTTGGGTCAGTTCTGGAGCGCACCTGGACATAACCCTGAGCACTTGTGATTCTTGGTCCGTACGTGCAAGCCGGCGCAACGTCCATCGTGCCCACCAGCGGTTATCGGCGGTCTCCCAGCGCGACGGTGACTGGAGGTGGGTGCTCTAGGGGGAATGCATTGAAGCGCTCGCAGGTAGTGAGAAGGGAATTACCCTCGGCTGGACAGCTCGATGTACGGACGGCGGAGGTTGCATGTGAACGGCCGCCGGAATCAGAGACGATCACAGTACAGATTGAGTCCCTGATACCGGGTGAGTCCTTACGGTCGAAAGGTGTCGAGCAACATCACGTCGCGGTACTGGCGGAGATCGACGCGCCACTCCCGCCGATTCTCGTCGACCGAAGAACCATGCGGGTCATCGACGGAATGCACAGGCTCCTCGCGGCTCTGCTGAACGGCCGCCGGACGATCGAGGCGGAGCTGTTCGACGGAACTCCGGAAGAGGCCTTTCTGCGCGCCGTCAAGGCGAACGTGATGCACGGGCTTCCGCTGTCGCAGCCCGATCGCCGGGCCGCCGCCGCACGGATCATGTCGTCCCATCCGCAGATGTCGGACAGGGCAATAGCGCGGGCCTCCGGGCTGGGAGCGAAGACCGTCGCGAGCATCCGGCGCAGTTCGACTGCCGCCGTGCCGCAGTTGAACAGCCGTGTCGGCCGAGACGGCAGAATCCGGCCGCTGAACGGGGTCGACGGCCGGCTCAGGGCCGTGGCGGTACTGACCGAGCATCCCGAGGCGTCGTTGCGCGAGGTCGCCCGGCTCTCCGGGGTGTCACCCGCGACGGTGAGCGACGTCCGCCGGCGGCTGGCCGCCGGGGAGTCTCCCCTGCCGTCCAAGCCGGAGTCCGCCGAACCTCCCGAGACCGACAGGAGCGGGAACCTCACCCAGCGATCGGGATCCGACACCCGCAACGGCCAGACCTACGTGGATCCCGTTCCCGTACTGGCGAAGCTGCTGCGTGACCCTTCCCTGCGTCACAAGGAAGGGGGCCGTCAACTGCTTCACCTGCTCCGCCAGAACGCGGTCGGTGTGCAGGACCTGATGATCCTGTCCGACGCCGTACCTCCCCATTGCCGGTCTCTGGTCATCAATCTCGCGCAACATTACCGGGATGCCTGGCAGTGCTTCGCCGAGAAACTCGGTGAGCCGGCCTGACCTTTCCAGTGCAATGGAACAAGGTTACGCGCTCGCGGCCACGTCGTACGAAACGAGGCGAGTATTTCCCGCCGAAACCGAACTTTCGGCGGGAAATACCCACCTCGTAATTCGCATGGCGGCCGGAAACGCCGACGGTATCCGGCATCAGCCCGAAACAGCCCAGGTGCCGCCCGCGCCCAACCAGCGGGACAGCTCCGCCGCCGAATCCTTCTGCACGACCAGTTCGACGAGGCCGCGCGTCTGGTCCTGCGCATGCTCGATCCGGACGTCCTCGATGTTCACGCCGATCTCGCCGATCGAGGTGAACAGCTCGGCCAGGGCCCCCGGCTTGTCGGAGATGGCCACCGAGACGGTCGCGAGTTCCGTCCGCCACGTTCCCGGTTTGCGCGCGATTCTGGCGCATCCCCGGTTACCTTCCCGCAGCAGGTCCTCAAGATCCTCCTGAGCGCCTCGGCGCTTCGCCGGGTCGGCGTCGGCGTCGGAGACGGCGCGCAGCGCACCGATCGCCCGGCCCAGGCCGGTGGCGAACGCGTCGAGGACGTCCGCCACCGCCGAGGCGTTGGAGCGGAGGATGTCCCCCCAGAGGCGGGCGTCACCGGCGGCGATCCGGGTGACGTCGGCGACCCCCTGTCCCGCCAGCCTGACGCTCTCCTCCGTCGCGTGCTCCAGACGCGCGGCCAGCAACGAGGAGACCAGATGGGGCGCGTGCGAGACCAGGGCCACCGCGTGGTCGTGCACGCCGGCGTCCATGACCACGGGCATGCCGTCGCACAGCGCCACCAACTCCAGCGCACGGTTCAGCACCTCCTGGCCGGTCGCTTCCGACGGGGTGAGCACCCACGGACGCCCTTCGAAGAGGTCGGCCCGGGCGGCGAGCGGCCCGGAGCGCTCGGTGCCGGCCAGCGGATGGCTGCCTATGTAGCTGGTCGGATCGGCCCGCATGGCGCGTACGTCGTCGTGCGGCACCTTCTTGACGCTGGCGACGTCGACGTAGGCGCGGGCCATCCGGCTTTCCTGGACGCGCGCGAGCACGCTTCCGACCTGGGCGGGCGGCACGGCCAGCACCGCCAGGTCGACCTGCTGGTCCGGCGGGTCCAGGGAACCCGCGCCCATGGCCTGCGCCGTCCTGGCCGCCGCCCGGTCGACGTCCTCCAGGTGCACGCTCACCCCGCGCCGGGTCAGCGCGAGCGCCACGGACGTGCCGATGGCTCCGGTGCCGATGACTGTCGTCGTCTTCATCGTGCTCCCATATGTGCGGTGATACGGGACGGGCTCGGCCTGTGCGGTGATACGGGATCGGCTCGGCCTGTGCGGTGATGCCGGATTTCGGCTCGACGGGAGTGCCGGGCCCGGGGCTGGTCGAGGGAACTCACGACTCCCGGAGAAGGCGCCCCCCGTGCAGCGTCTCCCCGTACGCGAACACATGGCCCGCGCTCACTTCCAACGGCGAGAGCAACCCGAAATCCTCCACCGGGCCGTCCAGGAAAGAGAGTTGTCCGGGACCGCTCCAGATCCGCGAGAACTCGACGCCGCTCACCTGAGAGGCGACCAGCCGCGTCCGTGGCGGGGCGTCGGACTGCACCCACTGCGGAAACACGAGGCTGTGCGCCAGAGGGACGTCGTGCAGCGCCGGGGCCCGCTCGGTGGAGTGCTCGATCGTGACCGACGCCTCCACCAGGCGCCGGCCATGGACGGAGAGCGCGCCGTCGAAGCGCCCGCCGGGAGCGAGCCGCGAACCCGCCCGGCCCACGGCGACCGGCCTGGTGTGGTGGATGGCACCGAACTGCTTGGGCATGCCCTGGACCCAGCCGCGCATCATCGGTACGGGCTCGTCGACCCAGGCGAAGGGACAGCGCGCCATCGGCCGGCCCTCGAAGGCGCACGAGAGAAGGATCAGGAACTCGGAGAACCGGCAGACGGCCGGGTCGGCCAGCTCCCCGCCGTCCTCGGAGCACCACTGCCAGGTGGCGAACACGGCGGCCGCGGCGCCCGGATCCGCTCCGGGGCCGAGGCCCGGCGGGAGGAAGCGCCGGGCGGCATCGGGGTCGACGCGGTAGTCGACCATGAGGATCTCGCCGGAGAAGTGCCACGGCGGAGGAGTGAGCATGGACGCCTTCCCGGAGGGGGAGAGCGGAAGGCTGTATCCGCAAGGGGAGGCGGTGCCGGGGTCAGCAGCCGGATGCCCCTCGCTGTGCGCGGTGGTGGTCGTCACGGTTCCTCTCCGTTCTCAGGGCCCGGCGTGCCGCTGGACCAGGCGGTGGTCAGACGTCGCGCGGCGCGTTTGAGCAGGGCGGGCGCGTTGAAGCTGAAGGCCAGGCGCACGCTCGGGACGTGGGCGACGCCGAAGCGCGAACCGGCGGCGACCCGCACGCCGGCCCTGTCCGCCCGGGCGAGGAGGTCGTCCTCGCTGAGCCCCAGGTCGCAACGGAGCCAGAGGAAGAAGCCCCCCTGCGGACGCCGGATCCGCACCCGGTGGTCCATCGCTCCTCGCAGCACGTCCACGAGCGTGTCGCGGCGCCGCCTCAGTCGCGCGCGCAGCACACCGAGATGCCGGTCGTAGCCACCGTCGGCCAGCAGCCCGCTCACGGCGAGTGAGGTGATGTGGTTCAGAGAGCCGCCGCTGACGAACAGCCCGTGCGAGGCGATCCGTTCGGCCAGTGCCGGCTCGGTCTCCAGCCAGCCCAGCCGGAGTCCGGGCCCCAGGGTCTTGGAGAAGCTGCCCAGCCGGATGACACCCCGGTAGCCGGCGAGGGCTGCCAGCGGAGGGGGAGGCACGGGGTCGTCCGTCAGGGTCAGTTCGCCGTAGGCATCGTCCTCCACGACCAGAACGTCGTGTTCCGCGGCCACGTGGAGGAGCCGGCGACGGCGTTCCAACGGCATGGTGGCGCCCGTCGGATTGTGGTGGGTCGGGGTGAGGTACACGAACGCGATCCGGCCCCGGACGCCGTCACCTCCCGGAGCGTCGCCCGCGAGGGCGCGGTCGAGTTCTTCGGGCAGCATGCCCGACTCGTCCACGGCGACCCTGCGGGGACGCAGCGAGCAGTCCCTGAAGATCTGCTGCCCGAGGTCGTAGCCGAGGTTCTCCACCAGCACGGTGTCGCCGGGGGCCGCGAGCGAGGTCGCCAGCAGGTACAGGGCCTGAGACGTGCCCGCCGTGACGACCACGTGCTCCGGGCCGCAGGGGTGTCCCCCCTGTGCGCCGGCCCGGGCGGCCAGCTGGGCGCGCAGCGGCAGGGCACCCGGGTTGTGGCCGTAGCCGAGCGTCGCCGACCCGTACTCCTCCAGCGCGCGTGCGTAAGCGTCCCGAACCAGTTCCACGGGCAGGAGTGCTGGTTCGATGTACCCGGGCCCCAGATCGAGGATGCCCGTGGGGGCGACCTCCTGCACGACACCGCGACGCCACTGCCGTGTGTGCGACAGCGGGTGCGCGACGCCGTACGGGAGAGCCCGTTCGCCGGCCCGGGCCATCAGCGCGGTGTCAGTACGTGACGCAGTGCCCGTACGCACTGGGACAGCGGGGCGGACGCTCGCGCCAGTGCCAGCCGCAGCGTGGGGTCGCCCCGGTCCGGGTCCGCCCAGTAGAAGGGCCGGCAGGGCAGGGCGTAGATGTTGTGCTCGCGCAGTGCGTCCCAGGCCTGGGTCCCGCTCATGTGCTTGATCAGCACCCGCTCCACGCTGGCCCGGCTTTCGGGGTCGGGCACGCCGACCGTGGACAGGTCCGCCAGCCCGGAGCGTACGACGGCACGCTGTGCGGCGATGAACTCGTGCAGCTCCGCCAGCCCCCCGGCGGCGGCGTCCTCCGAGAAGCGGCGGACCATCCCGAGGATCAACGGGGAGACGCCGAGCAGTATGTCGGAGTAGATCTTCTCCACCGGCAGGCCCAGGTGCTCGGAGTGGGCCAGCATGCCGACCTTCAGGTCGAGGGTGGGCCACAGCTTGCCGGTGTCCTCGATGACGACCCAGCGTGCGCCGCTGGCATCGAGGATCTCGTAGTGGTCGTACTGGGCGCGGGTGTCGAAGCCGCGGAACGAGGTGTCCAGGGCGAGCACGACCCCGTGCTCGGCGCACTGTTCGGCCAGCCGGCGCAGCCGCTCCGGAGCCATGACCCGCCCCGTCGGGTTGTTGGGCGTGGTGACGAAGACACAGCTCACGGACTTCAGCAGGCCCGGGGCCAGATCGTCCTCGTGCAGGGGGCCCTCTTCCAGGGGGACCAGCTTCAGGCCGTTGCCGCGCAGCAGGTCGGCGATGTTGTCGAAGGTGGGATGGACCAGCGCCACGGAGCCGGTGGTGCCGGACAGGGCGCGGGAGAGG
Organism: Streptomyces africanus; assembly: GCF_030816955.1. Taxonomy (NCBI): domain Bacteria; kingdom Bacillati; phylum Actinomycetota; class Actinomycetes; order Kitasatosporales; family Streptomycetaceae; genus Streptomyces; species Streptomyces africanus. The sequence goes on from NZ_JAUSYP010000001.1 coordinate 7,933,155, forward strand.
ATCTCCATGGCCACCGACGAGGAGTAGCAGCTCAGCACACGGCCGGGGGCGGACGGGTAGCTGTGCTGGCCGAGGGCCTTGAAGAACGCCGCGTGCGCCTCGCGTTCGAGCTCCTCGACAGGGCGTTTCTCGCCCTCCTCGAACAGCAGCGGGAGATCGTTGACGATCTTGCTCTGCCCGGGTGTGAGCGGCTGGCGGGCGTGTCCGTCGGCGATGTTGAACTCGCTGTTGAGAGCGAGGAATTCGAGTTGGGTGAGGTTTTCCGCGCCTGATCCGGCGTGCGCAGCGTGGGCCTTGCCTTGCAGTGTTCCGGGCACAGGTATGCCTCTCTGAGAAGTCACGGTTTCCCGGCAGCGGGACGGGCGGACGTACGTCGGACGCCGTGCGACGGGGGAGTGGGGGAGGACGCCTCTGACGACCGGTCAGCGAACGAGGTGCCTGCGGTGGGGATCGAACCTGCGGTGCGGGTGGTCCGGTTCTGCGAACGGGACGGCGTCGGCGTGCCGCGACTTCGGAGCCTTGTCGACCTGCCCCCGGCCAGGGCGCGGGAGTTCGGTCACCCGGTCGTTCCCGCGTCCGGTGACGAGCAGGGTACCCGACCGATCCCCGGTCCCGTGGAGCGTCCGCACGTCACGTCCCTCCTCGCGGGGGTTTCCCGGCCGCCTGGCGCCGATTTCCCGCACACAAAAGATCTTTACGCAATTGAGCGACCCACTCTACGGCCTTTGGCCGCTGGCTAAAACGCCTGCCTTTCCGGTCCTTCGCACATGCCGACCGAGCACGGACGACGGGTGCTCCGCAGGTGTTCAACTGCGGCACGGCAGCAGTCGAACACGGTGGCGACATGCCGAATCGCTGGGGCATTGTGTTCCGTCTGCGGCACAGGTGTGGTTCTCGCCGGATCTAAGGAGTTGGACGTTGCAGTCAGCACTGAACCACGACGACCTGCATCCGATAGAAGAAGTGGAAATCAGCTCTCTTTCCATGGGTGATTCCCCGCGAATTTCCGGTGAGAGCCCGGAACACGTGGAAATGCTGGCCGCTGTCGACGTACCGCTTCCACCGATCATGGTGCACCGGCCCACCACACGGGTCATCGACGGCATGCACCGGCTCCGGGCCTCGATGCTCATGGGCCGCAAGACGATCGCGGTGAGGTTCTTCGACGGCACCGAAGAGGACGCCTTCGTCCTGGCCGTGAAGTCGAACATCACGCACGGTCTGCCGCTGTCGGCCACCGACCGCAGGCACGCCGCCGAGCGCATCATCGCCACGCACCCCCGCTGGTCCGACCGGATGATCGCCTCGGTCGTCGGCACGTCCGCCAAGACGGTCGCCGAGATCCGCCGCACTGCCGACGCAGGTGGGACGGCAGGATCCACCCGCATCGGACGGGACGGCCGGGTCCGGCCGGTCGACGTGAGCGAGGGCCGGAAGCTGGCCCACGAAATGATCGTTCGCGATCCCGGTCTGTCGCTGCGTCAGGTGGCCCGTGCCGCGGGGATCTCGCCGGAGACCGTCAGAGACGTCAGACACCGGATGCTCCGCGGCGAGGACCCGGTGCCCAGGGCGCGGCCGCGCAACGTCGTCGAGCACGGTGCCGGCGACCGTACCGGCGGCCACCGGGCCGAACTCGTCACGAAAGCCCCCGCCGAATGCGAGGCGAAACCGGCGCCGGCCCTCGTGGTGAAGCGATTGCACGCGGATCCCGCGTTGCGCCTGAACGAGAGCGGGCGCGACCTGTTGCGGCTTCTGAACATCCACACCGTACGGTCCGAGGACTGGAACCGAATCATCGAAAGCGTTCCGCCGCACCGCATGGAGACGGTGGCCCAACTGGCCCGCTCCTGCGCCGAGAAATGGTCCGAGATCGCATCGCGTATCGAACGAAATGCCTCGGACCTGAGCTAGCGGAAGGGCGCGACCCCGAGAAGTGTCCACACTACGAAGCTTTACGGAGGCGGCCATGGAGATACGATCGATCGATCACGTCGAATTGTTTGTCGAGGACGCGGAAAAGACGGCAGGTCAGCTGTGCGACTCCTTCGGCTTCACGCTCGCCGGCCGCGGCGGCGCGGCGACCGGCCTGAAGGGCTGTGAATCGGTCCTGCTGCGCCAGAACGACATTGCCCTGCTGCTGACCACGGCCTCCGGCGCCGACCATCGTGCCGCCGAGTACGTTCGACTGCACGGCGACGGCGTCGCGGTGATCGGCATCCGCGTGGACGACGCGCACACCGCGTTCGCCGAAGCGGTGGCGCGCGGAGCCGTCCCGACGGCCCCGCCCGAGGAGTTCGGGCCCGCCGGCGCGCGGGTCACCTTCGCGTCGGTGACGGGGTTCGGCGACGTGGAGCACCGCTTCGTGTCCCGGGAGAACCCTCAGGGGCCCTTCGCGCCCGTCATCGAGGAGACGGTCCCCCACGAGCCCGGCGGCATGCTGAAGCGGGTCGACCACTTCGCGGTGTGCGTGCCGGCCGGTGAGCTGGACGAGACGGTCCGCCACTACCAGGAGGCGTTCGGCCTCACCCAGACGTTCGAGGAACGGATCGTCGTGGGCTCGCAGGCCATGGACTCCAAAGTCGTCCAGAACGAGTCCGAGACGGTCACCTTCACGATCATCGAGCCCGACGCCACCCGCGACCCGGGCCAGATCGACGCGTTCGTCGCGTCCCATGGCGGGGCCGGCGTGCAGCATGTCGCGTTCCTCACCGACGACATCGCCGTCGCCGTACGCGCCTGCGGGGAACGCGGGGTGCGATTCCTCACCACGCCGCCCAGCTACTATGAGATGCTGCCCGCGCGGCTGGGCCGGATCGGCGTGCCGGTGGAGGAGCTCAGCGCGCTCCACATCCTCGCCGACCGCGACCCGTCGGGGGTCATGTTGCAGATCTTCACCGAGTCGACGCACCCGAGGCGGACCCTGTTCTGGGAACTGATCGACCGCCGCGGAGCCCACACGTTCGGCAGCAACAACATCCACGCCCTGTACGAAGCCGTGGAGCGCCAGCAGGCGGCGGAAACCGCCCACCTGGCATGAGGCACCGCCGCAGATATCTCGTTGTGAGCCGTGAAGTGGGGCCTTGATGGAACTGTCGCTCGGTGAATTCGCGTTACGTGCCCAGGAACGGCTGGATCCCGCGGTCTGGGATTTCATCGAAGGCGGCGCCGGAGAGGAACGGACCCTCGCCGCGAACACCGCGGCGTTCGACCGCGTCCTGCTGCGGCCGTCGGTGCTGACAGGGGCGGGCAGCCCGCAGACCGCCACCAGGATCCTGGGCCGGACCTGGGACGCGCCCCTGGCGGTCGCCCCGGTGGCCTACCACACGCTCGCGGACCCGCTCGGCGAGCAGGCCACCGTCCGCGGAACGGCGGCGGCCGCCAAGGTCCCGGTCGTGATCAGTACCTTCGCCGGACGCACCTTCGAGGACATCGCCGCCGAGGCCACCACCCCCCTGTGGCTGCAGGTGTACTGCATGCGGGACCACTCGGTCACCCGCGGCCTCATCGAGCGGGCGGAGAACGCGGGCTTCGAGGCACTGGTCCTCACCGTGGACGCGCCCCGCCTCGGCCGCCGGCTGCGGGACCTGCGCAACGACTTCCGGCTGCCTCCGGGCATGGTCCCCGCCAACCTCGCGGGTGACGGCTTCGCGGCGCCGGCCGCGCACTCGCGTGCCGAGTTCGATCCCGACCTGGACTGGTCGGTGCTGGACTGGCTGCGCTCGGTCTCCACACTGCCGATCCTGATCAAGGGGGTCCTCACCGGACCCGACGCGGTACGCGGCGCCGAGGCCGGAGCGGACGGCATCGTGGTCTCCAACCACGGAGGCCGTCAGCTCGACGGTGTGCCGGCCACGCTCGACGTCCTGCCCGAGGTCGCGGCGGCGATCGGCGGCCGCCTCCCCGTCCTGCTCGACGGCGGGGTGCGCCGGGGCCGGGACGTTCTCGCGGCGCTCGCGCTCGGCGCCGACGCGGTCCTCATCGGCCGCCCGGTGCTGCACGGCCTGGCGGCCGACGGAGCCGAGGGGGTGACCGGCGTCTTCTCCGTTCTCCTGGAGGAACTGACCGACGCCATGTCGCTGGCCGGTCTGAAGACCGTCGCGGACATCGGCCCCGATCTCGTCCGCCCGGCCCCGCACACTCCTCGCCCGGACACCGTGACGGCCGCGGCGCACGGGCACACCGAGACCGGGGGCGGGGCAGCGCTGCGGATCGCGGACCTGCATCCGAGCGTCGCCGACCCGGTCATGGACACCATGAACTTCCTGAACGAGGTGACGCTGCGCTATCCCGAGGCGGTGTCCTTCGCCCCCGGCCGGCCGTACGCGGGGTTCTTCGAGACCGATCAGGTCATGGGTCACCTGCGCCGCTACATGGATCACCTGACCGAGCAGGGCCGTTCGCAGGCGCAGGTGCGCGACGCGCTGTTCCAGTACGGGCCGTCCGCAGGTCTGATCCGCGAGCTGATCGCCCACTCCCTGCGGGTGGACGAGGACATCGACGTGCCGCCCGAGTCGATCGTGGTCACGGTCGGCTGCCAGGAAGCGATGTTCCTGACGCTGCGTGCGCTCATGTCCGGGCCGGACGACGTGCTGCTGGTCTCCAGCCCCTGCTACGTGGGCATCACCGGGGCCGCCAGGCTGCTGGACGTCCGGCTGACCGCCGTCGAGGAGGGCGAGAACGGACTGTCGTGCGACGCCCTGGAGGCCGCCGTCACGGCGGAGCGGGCGCGGGGCAGACGACCGCGGGCCGTCTACCTGGTGCCGGACCACTCGAACCCGTCCGGCGTCACCATGCCGCTGGAGGCCAGACTGGCCCTCATGGACCTGGCCGAGCGGCTCGACATCCTCGTCCTCGAGGACAGCCCGTACCGGCACGTCAGCCCGGGCACACAGGTGGCGTCGCTGAAGTCCCTCGACCGGACCCGGCGTGTGATCCACCTCGGCTCGTACGCCAAGACCGTCTTCCCCGGGGCACGCATCGGGTTCGCGGTGGCGGACCAGCCGGTGCTGGCGCCGGACGGCAGCACGACTCTCCTGGCGGACCAGCTCGCCAAGATCAAGAGCATGGTCACCGTGAACACCTCGCCGCTCAGCCAGGCGGTGGTGGCCGGTGCGCTGCTGGAGTGCGACGGCCGCGTCTCGGAGCTGAACACGCTGACCGCCGCCCACTACGGGGAAGCCATGCGCTTCACCCTGGAGTGCCTGGCGCGGGAGTTCCCGGCCGAGCGCAGGAGCCGGCTGCAGGTGAGCTGGAACGAGCCCAGCGGCGGCTTCTTCCTGACGCTCCAGGTGCCGTTCCGTGCCGACAACGCCGCACTGGCCCGCTCCGCACAGGACTTCGGGGTCATCTGGACGCCGATGGCGTACTTCTATCCGCAGGGCGGCGGCGGCCACACCATCAGGCTCTCCACCAGCTATCTGACCCACACCGACATCGAGAAGGGAATCGCACGGCTGGCCGAGTTCATCGAGTTCGAGAGCGCGGACGCGGTGCGCTGAACCCCCGCGACGACGCAGAGGGCCCCGCTCCCACGAGCGGGGCCCTCCGCGTCGTCCGCGGGGCGGGAGCCGTACGGTCAGGCCGGATCCGGCTCCTCCCAGAACATGCTGTCGGACGAGGCGACGAGGCCGCCCTCGAAGACGGGAATGTCATCGCCCGCATACTCGCCCAGCTGGGCCCGGGTCTGCACCTGCGAACCCTCCTGCATCGCCTGGCGCACCACCGACGACCGGAACAGCGGAGCCATGTTCTCCTCCCGCTGGTCGACCAGGCTGTCGATGGCGTCGGCGAACTCCGCCGACCGCTGCTTGAGCCGGAGGGCGCCCGACTCGGCGTCGGAGAGGTCGAAGTCGGTGCTGGACATGCCCGCCACCAGCTCGACGAACGACTCCAGTTCGGCGTGGTCGCTGTTGATGACCTTCTTCGCCGACCAGAAGTAGGAGTCCTCGTCGACGTGCATGTCGTAGAACGACGTCAGGAACTCGTAGAAGACGCTGTACTCCCGGCGGTACCTCGCCTCGAACTCGTCGAAGGCCCGCTGCTCGCCGATCTTCCCCGCCAGGACGCTGTTGATGGAGCGGGCCGCCAGCAGCGAGCTGTAGGTGGCCAGATGGACCCCGGAGGAGAACACCGGGTCGACGAAGCACGCCGCGTCGCCGACCAGCACCATGCCCGGCCGCCAGAAGTTCGTGTGGTGGTAGGAGTAGTCCTTGCGCACCCGTATCTGGCCGTACTGGCCTTCCGTGACACGGGTGGCGTCGGCCAGGTGCTCCTGGATCAGCGGACACTCGGCGATGAGGTTGCGCAGCGCGGCCTCCGGGTCACCCTGGATCTTGGCCGCGTCCTCCCGGCGGACGACAGCGCCGACGCTGGTCAGCGTGTCGCTGAGCGGGATGTACCAGAACCATCCGCTGCCGAACGCGACGCACAGGATGTTGTTGGTGTTCGGCGCCGGCAGCCGCTTGCCGTTCTCGAAGTAACCGAACAGCGCCAGGCTGCGGAAGAAGTCCGAGTACTTCCGCGAGCCGCCGACCTGCTTGTGGATGCGGCTGGTGTTGCCCGAGGCGTCCACGACGTACCGGGCCGACACCTCGCGCTCGGTGCCGTCCGGGTCGGTGTACCGCAGCCCGCTCACCCGCCCGTCGTCGCCCTCCACGACCTCGGTCACCGTGCGGTTCTCCCGGACGTCGACGCCCTTGCGGACGGCGTTGTCGAGCAGGATCTTGTCGAACTTGCTCCGCTCGACCTGATAGGCGAACGAGGTCGGTCCGGAGACCTTGGACGAGACGGAGAAGGAGAAGTTCCACGGGGTGGGGTTCGCGCCCCATCGGAAGGTGCCGCCACGCTTGTGGGGAAATCCTGCCGCGGCGAGTTCATCGGTGACGCCGAGCAGGTGGCAGATGCCGTGAATGGTGGACGGAAGAAGCGACTCGCCGATCTGATACCTGGGAAAGCTCTCCTTCTCCAGCAACAGGACGCGGTGCCCCTGCATGGCCACCAGTGACGACAATGTCGACCCCGACGGGCCACCGCCCACGACCACCACGTCGAATTCCTCGTGCTGTGCTGTGCTCATTCGGCCTCCCGGAACGCACCGATGTGATCATTGCGCTGGTGACTCTTTTGTCAGCGTTCCACAGATCCGGCATCCCCCAAAGGCTGGACGATTTCCCGTGGATGGACACCCGAGAAAACGCGCCGCGCAACAGAAAAAGGCGCCGCCGGGATAATTCCCGGCGGCGCCCTTACCGGCGGCGGTCGAGACGGGGGTCAGCTCACCCGTCGCCGGATTCGCCAAAGACCGAACGCGGTGAGGATCACGCTGAGCACCAGATAGATCCCGGTCTCCAGCCCCTGGAAGGCCCAGTAACGGCTGCGCGGTTGGTAGAGGACATCGACATGCAGGTTCTGCTTGGCGAGGCACACCGCCGTGTCGCCGAAGGTGCCCCCGGCCCCTGTCTTGGGCGGGCTGTCGAGGCAGTCGTTGAACTTGGCCCCGCTCAATGTCTGCCCGTCCGCGGTACGCAGCGGGCTCGTCTCGGCGATCCACGCGTCGGGCGCGCCCGGGATCTTCACCCCGCCGATCACCGAACCGCCACCGAGACTGCCGAGATTCTGCGCCTGGTTGATGGCCTGCTCCGTCATCTGCAACGTGGCCTTCTCCGGCGGCATGAGGCTGGGCCGCACCACGTTGGGGAAGAAGAACTGGAAGGCGAGGAAGACGACGAGCGTCACCGCCATCGCCGGCAGGGTCCGGCGCAGCAGCAGCCCGATCACGGTGCCGAGCGTGAAGGCCACCGCGGCGTAGCCGATCGGGGCGATGTTGCGCGCCCCGAACACGAAGGTGTCGAACTGCTCCTTGACCACATTGTCGAAGGGCCGGGCCGCCCAGGTCAGCAGGGCCGCGGCAGCGCCGGTCACGAGCACGGCGGCCGCGCCCATGAGCAGGATCTTGCTCAGGAGCCAGCGCGGCCGGGTGACGCTCTGGTTCCACACCAGCCGGTGGGTGCCGTTCTCGAGTTCCCGGGCGACCAGGGGAGCGCCCCAGAAGGTGCCGATGAGGGCGGGGATCAGGGCGAGTCCGGTCGCCATGAACAGCAGGGTGTTCTGGTAGGCGCTGCGGAACTGGGCTCGCGCCTGCGCGCAGTTGGCCGAGTTCTCGCAGTTGGCTCGGTAGACGTCATGGGCGTCACGGATGTCCCCGCCGAGATACACCAGGTACACGGCGATCACGGCGAGCGCACCGGCGCCGACCAGCGCCTGGACGCGGAACTGCCGCCAGCTCAGCCACATCATCGCGGGGCCCCCCAGGCTGCGGCTTCGGTCCGGGCGGCGGGCACGGCGGCCGCCCGGGTCATGTAGGCGAGGACGAGTTCTTCGAGCGTGACGGGCTCCGCCTGGTAGGGCAGCTCCCCGGGCGGGCCGCTGGTACGGACGATCGCGTTGCTGTGCTTGCCGCTGTGCTCGATCGAGATCACCTCGACCCCGGCGGGCGGATGGTCGAACTCGCCGCGCGGCACGACCAGTCGTGCGTGGCCGGCCAGCAGGTCCCGGGTGTCACCGGCGACCTGCACCCGCGAGTCGCACAGGACGATGATGTAGTCGCAGACCTGTTCGACGTCGCCGAGGAGATGCGAGGAGAGCACGGCGCTGGCGCCGAGTTCCAGGACGAACTCCATCAGGTTCTGGAGGAACCCCTTGCGCGCCAGGGGGTCCAGGGCCGCCGCCGGCTCGTCGAAGATCAGCAGCTCGGGGCGTTTGGCCGCCGCGATGGTCAGCGCCAGCTGCGCCCGCTGACCACCCGAGAGCTGCCCCGCCTTCTGCTCCGGGTTCAGCCCCACCTGGCTGATACGCCGTTCGGCCAGGACCGGGTCCCAGCTCGGATTCATCTTCGCGCCGAGCTTCATGTGCTCGGCGATGGTGAACGAGCCGTACACCGGCGTGTTCTGAGCGACGAACCCCACCCGGGCCAGATGCGAGGCATTGGCCGCCGGACGGGATCCCAGCACGGTCAGCGACCCGGAGGTCGGCTCGGTCAGCCCGCAGGCCAGGTGCAGCAGGGTGGATTTCCCGGCCCCGTTCGGGCCGACCAAGCCGATGACACGGCCGGCGGGGATGGTGAGGTTGACGTCGCTCAGGGCCAGCCTGCCGCGGCGGCCGTATTTCTTCGTCAAGCCCTCTGCGTGAAGTGCGGGAGGGGCGTCTGCGTGAGGCATGCCCCCATCCTCGAATTCCCCGCCTTTTCCAGCATCAGTCCAAAGCACGGTTCCCGTTGCCGGCGGCCGTACTTTCGGCTGGTTGGGGGCTGCGGCCCTGGTGGGCGAACTGAGTCCGGTACAACTCGGCGTAGAGCCCGCCGCCTGCGAGCAGTTGGTCGTGGGTGCCGCGCTCCTGGATGCGTCCCTCGTCGATGACGAGGATCTGGTCCGCGTCCAGGATGGTGGACAGGCGGTGTGCGATGACCAGTGACGTCCGTCCGGTCAGAGCGGCCTTCAGCGCCCGCTGGATGGCCAGCTCGGACTCGGAGTCCAGGTGCGCCGTCGCCTCGTCGAGGACGACGATCGGCGGCGACTTGAGCAGCAGTCTCGCGATGGCCAGCCGCTGCTTCTCGCCGCCGGACAACCGGTAGCCGCGGTCACCGACGACCGTGTCGAGACCGTCGGGCAGCTGCGAGATCGTCGGCCAGATCAGCGCCGCCTCGCACGCCTCGACGATGTCGGGTTCGGTGGCGTCCGGGCGCGCGTAGAGGAGGTTGGTCCGGATGGTGTCGTGGAACAGATGCGCGTCCTGCGTGACGACGCCGACCGTGTCGCCCAGCGAGTCGAGGGTCAGGTCGCGGACGTCGTGACCACCGATCCGCACCGATCCGGACGTGGCGTCGTAGAGTCGCGGCACCAGCTGGGTGATGGTGGTCTTCCCGGCCCCGGACGGCCCGACCAGCGCGGTGAGCCGCCCGGCGGGGGCGTGGAAGCTCACGTCGTTCAGCACCAGCGCGCCCGGACCGTGCTCGCTCTTGCGCAGCGGCAGCAACTCCAGGGAGGGCAGGGACACTTCCTCGGCGCTGGGGTAGCGGAAGGCGACGTTGTCGAATTCGACGTGGGGCGCCACGCCGTTCCCGTGTTCCGAAACCCGGGCCGGCAGTACGCGCGCCTCGGGCCGCTCGGTGATGAGCGGCTGGAGGTCCAGCACCTCGAAGACGCGGTCGAAGCTGACCAGCGCGGTCATGACGTCGCTCTGAATGTTCGTCAGCTGGTTGATGGGGCTGTACAGCATCATCAGCAGGGCGACCATGGCCACCAGCGTGCCGATCTGGATCTGGCCGTCGATGACGAACCAGCCGCCGAAGCCGTAGACCAGGGCGGTGGTGACCGTGGTGAGCAGGGTGACGAGAATGAACAGCAGACGGGCGTGCACATCCATCGAGATGGCGATGTCGCGCACGAGGCGCGCCTTCTTGGAGAACTCGGCGGACTCCTCCTCGGGCCTGCCGTAGAGCTTGACGAGCATCGCGCCGGAGACGTTGAACCGCTCGGTCATCATCGAGCCCAGCTCGGCGTCCTTCTGCATACCGCTGCGGGCCAGCCTCTCCATCCGCTGGGCGATGATCTTCCCCGGGATGAAGAACAGCGGGATCATCACCAGCGCCGCCAGCGTGATCGGCCACGACAGGTAGAACATCGCGCCGAGCACCAGGATCAGCGTCAGCATGGTGGACAGCGACTGCGAGAGCAGCGTCGTGAGGGCCTGCTCCGCACCGACGATGTCGGTGTTGATCCGGCTGACCAGCGAACCGGTCTGCGTGCGGGTGAAGAACGCCACCGGCTGCCGCTGGATGTGCGCGAAGACCTTGGTACGGAGGTCGAAGATGAGGCCCTGGCCGACCCGGCCGGAGAACCAGGCCTGTATGTAGATCGCCACCACGTTCAGCAGGGCGAGGCCCGCGACGAGCCCGGCGAGACCGAACACGACCGAGGCCTTGCCGGCCACTATGCCGTCGTCGACGATCATCTTGAGCATCAGCGGGATCGACACGGTGATGACGGAGTCGACGATCGTCGCCAGCATCACGATGGCCAGTGCCCGGCGGTAGCGCATGGCGTAGGGAATGATGCGCTTGAACGTGCCGGGTTTGACCCGCTGCGGATCCACCAACCCTTCGACGCGCAATCCGATCGTGCCCATGGTCGGGTCGTGTCCTGGGGTCACGGAGAAACTCCTCAGTGGTTGTCGAGAAACTCGATGATCGCCGCGTTGAGCACATCGGGCCGTTCGAGATACCCGAGGTGCCCGCAGCCGGAGATCTCGACGAGATCGCAGCCGGGGATGGCCTCGGCGACCTCCGCGCCCAGGTGCGGCGGAGTGATGAGGTCGTCGGCGAAGGTCACGACCCGACAGGGCGCGGTCACGCCGCGCAGCGCCGGACGGCGGTCGTCGGCGATGTCGGCCCAGGCATGCCGGGCCTGAGCGTCCCCGCCCCCGGACAACTCGAAGATGTCCAGCCAGGCGGTCACGGCGCCGTCGTCGTTGAGCGTGACCGGCGAGAACATCCTGAACACCGTCGTCGCGGCCTCGTATCCGGCCGGCAGCCGCACGCCGCTCTCCACCAGGGCGATCTCCGCCTGGGTCTGGGCCCGCCGCGCGGCGTCCGCGCGGGCCCGGGTGGCGATGAGCACGGCGCACCGCACCAGTTCCGGATGGCCGATCGCCAGCTCCTGCGCGATCATCGCCCCCAGGGAGGTGCCGACGACCCGGCACGGAGCCAGGTCCAGCGCCTCGATCAAACCCTTGACGTCGGCGGTCATGTCCAGGAGCGAGTACCTGCCCGGTGGTGCGTCGGACGGCGGGATGCCGCGGTGGTCGAAGACGACCGAGGCGTAGCCGGCCGCGTGCAGCGCCGGTGTCTGGTGCATCGTCCAGGCGTGGCCGGCCGATCCCGATCCCATGATCATGAGCACCGGATCGCCCTGGCCCGAACGCTCGTAGGCGAGCCGGATCCCGCCCACCGTGACGAAGTGCGTGGCGCTTCGGCCCGCGGCGTAGCCCATGCCACCTCTCCCTCCTCGTCGGCGCAAGGCAGTGCCGTTCCGCTGCGTCCTGGTCTTCGGGGCGGCTCACTATCGCACGCGGCCCCGGCGTGGTGCAGTGGGTGCGAGGCGCCGGCCTGGACACCCCCTGTCCACCCGTCCAACTGCGGTAACGCCCTCAGTTGGACGCGCGCCGATGGCGTCCAAGTACGCCCGGCCGACGGTTGATCCGCTGCTCGGGGCTGAGCCATATTGGGCGCCGTGAGCCCCTGATGCTCATCCAAGTCCCCGCGCACTTTCCGCATCGGCCGCCTGGCGCCCCGCCGGGCCGAGGGAGGGACCCTCTTGTCAGCCTCCGACCTGCCGGCCACCCGGCCGACGCCCGAGAAGATCCGGTCCTGGCTCGTCGAACGCGTCGCCTACTACGCCAAGGTGCCCGCCGAAGAGATCGACGCCGACGTTCCGCTGCCGCACTACGGACTGGACTCGGTGTACGCCTTCGCGCTCTGCGGCGACATCGAGGACGACCTCGGTCTCGTCGTCGAACCCGTCCTGCTCTGGGACGTCGACACCATCACCGGGCTCACCACCCATCTGGCCGAACTCACAACCGACTGAAGGCCTTCGAGGGGGGAGGACGATGCGTCGACAGGACCTTCGGGAGCTGATGTCCGGCCAGCTAGGCATCTGGTACGCCCAGCAACTCGAACCCGGCAGCCGCGTGTACAACGTCGCCGAGTACATGGACATCCGCGGTGACGTGGACATCGAGCTCCTCCTGTCGGCGCTGCGGCACGCCGTGCGCGAGGCGGAGACCTGTCGGCTCCGGTTCCGGCTGCAGGGCGGGACACCCCGGCAGTACGTCGACGACGCGGCGGACCTTCCCGTGCACGTCGCCGACCTCAGCGCCGCCGAGGACCCCCGCGCGGCGGCCGAGGAGTGGATGTCGGCCGACCTGAACCGTCCGGCGGACCTCCTCGCCGGCCCGCTGTCCGCCCACGCCGTGTTCCGCCTGGGGCCGGACCGGGTCCTCTGGTACCAGCGCGCCCACCACATCGTCCTCGACGGGACCAGCCTCTCGACGTTCGCCGCCCGCGTGGCGGACGTCTACACGGCGCTCGCGGCCGGGCGGGAACCCACGGACGGCGCGCTGAAGCCGTGGTCCGTACTGCACGACGCGGACAGCTCCTACCTCCGGTCGGCGGCATACGAACGGGACCGGGCCTTCTGGCTCGAGTCGCTGTCGGACCTGCCGGACCTGGACGGCGCGCGAGGAGACCGCACCCGGGACCTTCCCGGGCCGCCGCTGCTGCACGTGCACGACAGCGACGCGGCCGCGGCCGCCGACCTGCGGGCGGCGGCACGCCGGTTGCGCACCAGCCTCGCCGGCCTCGCCCTCTCGGCCGCCGCCCTGTACCGGCAGCGTTCGACCGGAACGCGCGACGTCGTCCTCGGTGTCCCCGTCACCGGGCGGACCACCAGAGGGGAACTCGGCATCCCCGGCATGACCTCCAACGTGGTGCCGCTCCGGCTGGCCGTCGACCGCGGCATCACCGTCGCCGAACTCCTGCGGCGGACCGCCGGCGCGGTGTCCGACTGCCTGAGGCACCAGCGCTACCCGTACGGGAACATCCTCGCCGACCTGGGACTCGTCGGCCGCGGCCGGCTGCGCGACCTGAGCGTCAACCTGATGTTCCTGAACCGGCCGCTGCGGTTCGCGGACGCCGTCGCCACGCGGACCGGCCTGTCGAGCGGCCCGGTCGACGACGTCACGATCGACATGTACGACCAGACGGACGGCGGCCTCCGGACGATCGTGCAGACCAACCCCGACCGGCACGCCCCGGGAGGCGGGAGCGGAGATCTCCCGCCGGTTCCGCACGGTGCTCCGCCGACTGGCCGAGGCACCAGCCGACGAGTACGCCGACCGGATCGACGCCCTGGACGAGGACGAACGGCGGCAGGTCCTCGTGACGTGGAACCGCACCGGGACCGGCGACAGCGGCCGGACCGTGCTGGGCTGCTTCGAGGCGCACGCCGCCCGCGACCCGGGCGCCATCGCCGTGGTGTGCGGCGCCTCGGAGATCACCTACCGGGAACTGAACGCGCGGGCCGGCCGACTGGCCCGGCAACTGCGCCGCCACGGCATCGGCCCCGAGTCGGTGGTCGCGCTGTGCCTGCCGCGCGGCCCGCTCCTGCTGACCGCGATGCTGGCCACCTGGAAGGCCGGAGCGGCATATCTGCCGATGGATCCCGAGCATCCCGCCGAGCGGGCGCGGCTCACGCTCACCGAGAGCCGGGCAGCCGCGCTGATCGCCACCGGGGAGCTCCTCGACGACCTGCGGGGGAGCGGCGTCCCGGTCGTCGACCCGGACGCCCCGGAAGCGACCGCACCCGAGGCCGGAGAACCGCACGCGTCGCGGGACCTGCTGCCCGGCCAACTGGCCTACGTGATGTTCACCTCCGGTTCGACAGGCGTCCCGAAAGGGGTCGCGGTCACCCACGACGGCCTGGCCAACTACGCTCTCTGGGCGGCCGGGTTCTTCCGGATGCGCCCCGGGGACCGATCGCCCCTGCACTCGTCGATGGCCTTCGACCTGCCCCTGACCGGCGTGCTGGTACCGCTGGTGTGCGGCGGCACGGTGGACGTCAGCCCCGAAGGCGGCGCCGAGGGGCTCGCCGCGCTGATGAAGGCGCGCGCCGGTGACGGGTTCGGCCTGGTCAAGATGGTGCCCGGGCACCTCCCGCTGCTGGCCACGATGCTCACGGCCCACGAGCAGGGCACCGCGGCCCGGACGCTGGTGGTGGGCGGCGAGGCACTGCCGGGGGCCCTCGTACGGGCCTGGCGGGACAACGCGCCCGACACGGTGGTGGTCAACCACTACGGCCCGACCGAAACGGTCGTCGGCTGCTGCGTCTTCGAGATACCCCCCGGGCAACCCGTGGGCGACACGGTGCCGATCGGCCGGCCGATCGCCAACACCCGCCTGTACGCGCTGGACGACGCCCTCAACCCGGTCCCCGTCGGCACCCTGGGAGAGCTGTACGTCGCCGGTGCGGGACTGGCCCGCGGCTACGCCGGGCGCACGGGACTGACCGCGGAACGGTTCGTGGCCTGCCCGTTCGGCCCGGCCGGGCAGCGGATGTACCGCACCGGCGACCTGGTGCGGTGGACCGCCGACGGGCAACTGGAGTTCGCCGGCCGGGCCGACGACCAGATCAAGATCAGCGGATACCGGGTCGAGCCCGCCGAGATCGAAGCCGCACTCACCCGGCACCCCGCGGTCGGCCGGGCGGTCGTCGTGCCCCGCACGGCACCCGGCGGCCCCCAGCAACTGGTGGCCTACGTGGTCGCCACCCCCGGGCAGGACGTGGACCCACGGGAGTTGCGCCGGTTCGCCGCACGCGCTCTGCCGGCACACATGGTGCCCGCGACGGTGATGCCGCTGGACGCCATGCCGCTGACGGCGAACGGGAAGGCCGACCGGCGTGCGCTGCCCGCACCCGTGTTCCTCACCTCGGATCGCGCGCCGCGCACCCCGCGGAAGACCATCTTGTGCGGACTGTTCGCCGAGGTGCTCGGCCTGGACCGGGTGGGGGTCGACGACGACTTCTTCGCCCTCGGCGGGCATTCGCTGCCGGCCACCCGGCTCATCAGCCGCATCCGGGCCACCCTGGGCGCCGAGGTGCCGATGAAGGCGCTGTTCGCCGCGCCCACGGTGTCGGCCCTGGACGCCTGGCTGGACAGGGGCGGGCCCGCCCGGCCGGCCCTGCGGCCCGTACCGCACCCGGACCCCCTGCCGCTGTCGCCGGCACAGCGCCGCCTGTGGTTCCTGCACCACCTGGAGGGCCCGTCGGCGACCTACAACGTCCCCCTGGGACTGCGGATCACCGGGGCGCTGGACCGAGAAGCCCTCCAGGCGGCGCTGGGGGACGTCGTGGCCCGGCACCAGGCACTGCGCACCGTCTTCCCGGACCAGGACGGGGCGCCCCGCCAGCGGATCCTCACCCCGGAAGAGGCGCGCCCCCGGCTGGAGACGGCCCGGGCGAGCGGGCCCGGGCAGATCGAGGCCGCCGCACGGCACGCCTTCGACCTCAGCCGCGAGGTGCCGCTGCGGGCCGAACTGCTGACCGAGGGGCCGGAGGAGCACGTACTGGTCCTGGTCGTGCACCACATCGCCGCCGACGCCTGGTCGGTGGGCCCGCTGGCACGCGACCTGGCCACGGCGTACGCCGCCCGCAGCCGCGGCAGGGCGCCGGACTGGCCGGCGCTGCCGGTGCAGTACGCCGACTACACCCTGTGGCAGCAGCGGTTGCTGGGCGCGGAAAGCGACCCGGACAGCCTGATCGGCCACCAGATCCGCTACTGGAAGGACCAGTTGGCCGGGCTGCCCGTCCGGCTGGAGCTGCCCACCGACCGGCCCCGCCCCGCGGTGGCCTCTCGCCGCGGCGGCCTGCGGAGCTTCCGGGTGGAGGCGCCTGTGCACCAGGCGCTGACGCGGCTCGCCCGGGAACGGGGAGCCACCCTGTTCATGGTGCTGCACGCGGCCGTGGCGGCACTGCTGACCCGGCTGGGCGCCGGCACCGACATCCCGCTGGGCGCCCCGATCGCCGGGCGCACCGACGAGGCGCTCGACGACCTCGCCGGCTGCTTCGTGAACACACTGGTCCTGCGGGCCGACACCGGCGGGAACCCGGCCTTCACCGACCTCCTCGACCAGGTCCGGGAGACCGACCTGGCCGCCTACGAGCACCAGGACGTCCCCTTCGAGCACCTGGTGGAGGTGATCAACCCCGAACGCTCCCCGGCCCACCACCCCCTGTTCCAGATCAGCCTCAGCCTCCAGAACGTCTCACCCGGGGCCGTCGAACTCCCCGGCCTCGGCACCCGGCCGGAGCCGGTCGGCACCGGCACCGCCCGGTTCGACCTGATGATCAACCTCACCGACCGTCATGATGGTGGCGGGGCCCCGGCCGGTGTGGAGGGGACGGTCGAGTACGCGGCCGACCTCTTCGACGCCGGTACCGTCCAGACCCTCCTGGACCGGCTCGTCCGGCTGCTGGAGCAGGTGGCCGACGACCCGGGGCGGCGCCTGGGCGACCTGGATCTGCTGACCGCCGATGAGCGGCACCGGCTGCTGGTCGAGGTCCACGCCCCCGGCACCGAGGTGTCCGAAGCGACGCTGCTGTCCTTGTTCGAGGCGCAGGTGGCAAGGACACCGCAGGCGACGGCGGTGACGGCGGGTGAGGTGGCCGTGTCGTACGCGGAGCTGGACGCCCGTGCCGACCGGCTGGCGCGGCGTCTGGTGCGGCGGGGGGTGGGCCCGGAGTCGGTCGTCGGTGTGTTCATGCCGCGCTCCGCCGACTTGGTGGTGGCGGTGGTGGCGGTGCTGAAGGCGGGCGGTGCGTATCTGCCCGTCGACCCGGACCACCCGGCCGAACGCATCGCGTTCCTGCTGGCCGACGCGCAGGCCGCGTGCGCCGTGACGACGGCCGACTTCGCGTCGGCCCTGCCGAAAGACGTGCCGGTGGTGGTGACGGACGCTCCCGAGTCCGACGTGGCGACCGGCGGAGAGCCGCTGGAGGCCGCGCTCCCGGATCAGGCGGCGTATGTGATCTACACGTCGGGATCGACCGGGACACCGAAGGGCGTGCCGGTGCCGCACCGCAGCGCGGTGGCGTTGTTCGCCGCTGCGCGGGAGGTGGTCGACTTCGGTGCGGATGACGTGTGGAGCTGGTTCCATTCGCTGGCCTTCGACTTCTCCGTGTGGGAGTTGTGGGGGGCGCTGCTGCACGGCGGGCGGGTCGTGGTGGTGCCGTTCGAGGTGTCGCGGTCGCCGGCGGAGTTCCTGGAGCTGGTCGAGCGTGAACGGGTGACGATGCTGAGCCAGACGCCGTCGGCGTTCTACCAGTTGTTGGGCGCGCTGCCGGAGGGCGGGGGCGGGCTCGGTGCCGTGCGCGCGGTGGTCTTCGGCGGGGAGGCGCTGGAGCCCGCGCGGCTCTCGGGCTGGTGGGAGCGGTACGGCGGGTCCGGGCCGCGGCTGGTGAACATGTACGGGATCACCGAGACCACGGTGCATGTCACGCATCACGACCTGTCTCCGGACAGCAGCGGGCAGGGCAGTGTGATCGGCCGTGGGCTCCCCGGGTTGTCGGTGTTCGTGCTGGACGAGTGGCTGCGGCCGGTTCCGGTGGGTGTGGCGGGCGAGTTGTACGTGGCCGGGACCCAGCTGGCGCGTGGCTACGCCGGGCGTCCGGGGCTGACCGGTGAGCGGTTCGTGGCGTGCCCGTTCGGTGCGGGCGGGCAGCGGATGTACCGGTCGGGCGACCGGGCCCGGTGGACCCCGGACGGCCGGCTGGTGTTCGAAGGTCGTACCGACGAGCAGGTGAAGATCCGCGGGTTCCGGATCGAACCGGGCGAGGTCGGGGCGGTACTGGCGGCGCACCCGGCCGTCGCCCAGGCCGTGGTGACCGTACGCGAGGACTCGCCCGGTGACCGGCGACTCGTGGGTTATGTCGTTCCCGGTGAGGGAGTGGACGCCGGTGGGCTGTCCGAGCTGGTGCGTGGGTTCGCCGCGCAGCGGCTGCCGTCGTACATGGTGCCCTCGGCGTTCGTGGTGCTGGATGTCCTGCCGTTGACGGTCAACGGCAAGCTGGACCGCAGGGCCCTGCCGGCGCCGGCGTACACCGCGGGCGGCGGCCGTGCCCCGGACGGCCCCGAGGAGGAACTGCTCTGCCAGACCTTCGCCGAGGTGCTGGGCCTGCCGTCCGTCGGGGTCGACGACGACTTCTTCGCACTCGGCGGGCACTCCCTGCTCGCGACCCGGCTCATCGCCCGCGTCCGTACCTCGCTGCGTGCGGAACTGCCGATCGAGGAACTGTTCGCGACGCCTACACCAGCCGCACTCGCGGCCTGGCTTGCCGAGCACGGTGGCCGGACCGGGAGCACCAGGCCCGCGCTGCGCCCGATGCGCTGAAGGAAAGGGGTTCACATGATTCCCGCGTCGTTCGCTCAGCGGCGGTTGTGGCTGCAATGGCGGATCGAGGGGCCCAGCGCCACCTACAACAGCCCCACCATCCTGCGGCTGACGGGAGAACTGGACCGGCGGGCACTGGAGGCCGCGCTGCGTGACGTCGTCACCCGGCACGAAGCCCTGCGCACCGTCTTCCCCGAGGTGGACGGCGAACCCCACCAGCGGATCGTGCCCGTCGCCGAACTGGACTGGGAACTGCCCGTGGTCGAGGTGACCGGGGGCGAAGCCCGTACGCCGCACCAACGGCTGTACACGATGGACGAACTGTGCTGGGACGAACCGGTCCTGGCCCTGCCGACAGCCGAGGCGACCGGCGACCTGCCGACGGGCCGGATCGACGCCGGAGACCTGCCCGGCGCGGTCGCGCGCGTGGCGGCCCACACCTTCGACCTGTCCACGGAGATCCCCGTACGGGCATGGCTGTTCGCCGTGGCTCCCGACGAGCACGTACTGGTGACAGTCGTCCACCACATCGCGACCGACGGCTGGTCGGCCGGCCCGTTCACCCGCGACCTGGCGACCGCGTACACCGCCCGCAGCCAGGGCCGGGCCCCGGACTGGGCCCCGCTGCCGGTGCAGTACACCGACTACACCCTGTGGCAGCGTGAACTCCTCGGCAGCCAGGCCGACGAGGGCAGCGTCCTCTCCCGCCAGATCGCCTACTGGCGTGACGCCCTGGCGGGAGCCCCGGAGGAGCTGGCCCTGCCGACCGACCGGCCCCGCCCGGTGACACCCTCCCACCGCGGGCACGCGGTCGCGATCGGCCTGCCCGCCCGCACCCACGCCCTGCTGGCCGCGGTGGCCCGCCGCCACCGCGCCACCCCGTCCATGGTGTTCCAGGCCGGGCTCGCCGTGACGCTGTCGCGGCTCGGCTCCGGTCACGACATCCCCATCGGGACGCCGACCGCGGGGCGGTCCGACGAGGCTCTCGACGACCTGATCGGATTCTTCGTCAACACCTTGGTGGTCCGGGCCGACCTCGCCGGAGACCCGACGTTCGCCGAGGTGATCGACCGGGTGCGCACCACGGCCGTGCGCGCCTTCGGCCACCAGGACGTGCCGTTCGAGCGCCTGGTGGAGGAACTCGCCCCCGCCCGATCCCTGGCGCGTCACCCCCTGTTCCAGGTCGTCCTCGCCCCGCTCGACGACGGGGCCCCGATCGACCTCCACGACCTGCGGGGTGACACGCTCTCGATCGGCCGTGCCACGGCCAAGTTCGACCTGGAGGTGTCGCTGGGCGAGGCCTTCGACGACGGCGCCCCGGCGGGCTTACGGGGCGTGGTCACGGGGGCGGCGGACCTGTTCGACGCGGGCACGGTCGAACGGATCGCGGGCTGCCTGGTGCGGGTGCTGACGGCGATGGCCGACGACCCCGAGATGCGCATCGGCTCGGCCGATGTCCTGGGCCCGGACGAGTTTTCCCGGCTGGTGGAGCAATTCAACGACACGGCGGTGCCGGTGCGCGGCATGTCGCTGCCGGAGGCGTTCGCGGAACGGCTGGCGGCGGATCCGCAGGCGCCGGCCGTGGTGTGCGGCGATGCCGGGATGTCGTACGCCGAGTTGGACGCGCGCTCGGACCGGCTGGCATGGGCTCTGGTGGCCTCGGGGGTCGGGCAGGAGTCGGCTGTCGCGGTGCTGATGGAGCGGTCGGCGGAGCTGGTGGTGGCGTTGCTGGCCGTGCTGAAGGCCGGTGGTGTGTATCTGCCGTTGGATGTGACGTGGCCGGTGGCGCGGATGCGTGCGGTGGTCGAGGACGCGGGCGCCGGACTGGTCCTGGTGAGCGAGGTGTCGGCCGGGCAGGACCTCGGGATCGCGGAAGTGTCCGTGGCTGCCGTTTCGGACGAGGGGCTGCTTCCGGTGGTGGAGGACTCGGCGGCCGCGTATGTGATGTACACGTCGGGTTCGACGGGTGTGCCCAAGGGTGTGGTGGCCACGCACCGGGATGTGGTGGCGCTGGCCCGGGACCGGTCCTGGGGGGCGACACCGCGGGTGCTGTTCCACGCCCCGCACGCCTTCGACGCGTCGTCCTATGAACTGTGGGTGCCGTTGCTGTCGGGTGGCACGGTCGTGGTGGCGCCGGACGAGGCGGTGGACGCGGCGGTCCTGCGTCGCCTGATCGCTGATCAGGGTCTGTCGCATGTGCATGTGACGGCGGGTCTGCTGCGGGTGCTGGCGGATCAGGATCCGGGCTGTTTTGCCGGTGTGGGTGAGGTGTTGACGGGCGGGGATGTGGTGCCGGCCGGGTCGGTGCGGCGGGTGCTGGAGGCCAACCCGGGTGTGGTGGTGCGGCAGTTGTACGGGCCGACCGAGGTGACCTTGTGTGCGACGCAGCATCGGGTCGTGGATCCGGACGGGATCGACGGGGTACTGCCGATCGGGCGGCCGTTGGACAACACCCGCGTCTACGTCTTGGACGACAGGCTGAGTCCGGTGCCGGTGGGTGTGGCCGGGGAGCTGTATGTAGCCGGGGCCGGTGTCGCGCGGGGTTATCTGAATCACCCGCAGCAGACGGGTGAGCGGTTCGTGGCCTGCCCGTTCGGTGGCTTCGGTGAACGCATGTACCGCACTGGGGACTTGGTGCGTTGGGATGCCGAGGGCCGGTTGGTGTTCGCCGGGCGGGCGGATGAGCAGGTGAAGATCCGTGGTTTCCGGGTGGAGCCGGGTGAGGTCGAGGCTGTCCTCGCCGCGCATCCGGCGGTGGCTCAGGCTGCGGTGGTGGTCCGTGAGGACGTGCCGGGGGAGAAGCGGCTGGTCGGCTATCTGGTGTCTGCCGGGGCGGGGGCGCCGGTTGCGGATGCGGTGCGGGAGTACGTCGGGGAGCGGTTGCCGTCGTACATGGTGCCGGCGGTGTTCGTGGAGTTGGACGCTCTGCCGTTGACGGTGAACGGGAAGGTGGACCGGGCGGCGCTGCCCGCGCCCCAGCGCGTCGCGGGTATGGGCAGGGCGCCCGCGAGCGTCCGTGAGGAGCTGCTGTGTCGGGGGTTCGCTGAGGTCTTGGGGCTGCCCACGGTCGGGGTGGATGACGATTTCTTCGCTTTGGGTGGTCATTCGTTGCTGGCGGTGTCGCTGGTGGAGTGGTTGCGGCAGCGTGGGGTGTCGGTGTCGGTGCGGGCGTTGTTCGTGACGCCGACGCCGGCTGCTCTTGCGGCGGTGGCGGGGCCGGGGTTGGTGGAGGTGCCGGCGAATCTGATTCCGGAGGGTGCTTCGGTTTTGGGTCCGGAGATGTTGCCGCTGGTGGAGTTGTCGCAGGCGGAGGTCGCGCGGGTGGTGGCGGCGGTGCCGGGTGGTGCGGCCAACGTGCAGGACGTGTATCCGCTGGCTCCGTTGCAGGAGGGCATCTTCTTCCACCACCTCATGGCCGACGGGGAGGGCACGGACGTCTATGCCATGCCCTTCGTTCTGCGGATGGACTCGCGGGCCCGGCTCGACTCCTTCCTCTCGGCGTTGCAGCAGGTGGTTGACCGGCATGACGTGTATCGCACGGCGATCGTGTGGGAGGGGCTGCCGGAGCCGGTCCAGGTGGTGTGGCGGCGGGCGGAGCTGCCGGTCACCGAGGTGGAGCTCGGCGCCGGTGAGGGGGACGCGGTCGGGCGGCTGCTGGCGGCGGCCGGCGGGCGTATGGAGCTGGATCGCGCGCCGTTGCTGACGGTGCACATCGCGGCCGAGCCGGGCGGCGAGGGCTGGCTGGCGCTCGTCCGGATGCATCACCTGGTCCAGGACCACACCGCCTTGGAAGTGGTTCTGGACGAGGTGAGAACGTTGCTGGCCGGACGGACGGAGGCGTTGCCGCCGCCGGTGCCCTTCCGTGACTTCGTGGCGCAGGCCAGGCTGGGCGTGTCCGAAGAGGCGCACCGCGAGTACTTCTCCGGGCTCCTCGGCGATGTCACGGACACCACCGCCCCCTACGGACTGCTCGACGTGCACGGTGACGGCTTGGGCGTCGCCCAGGGCCGGCTGGCCGTGGAGGGTGATGTGGCCGCCCGTGTGCACCAGGTGGCGCGGGCGCTCGCGGTGAGTCCCGCGACCGTGTTCCACGTGGCGTGGGGGCGAGTACTGGCGGCGCTGTCCGGGCGTGACGACGTCGTGTTCGGCACCGTGCTGCTGGGGCGGGCGAGCGTCGGAGCGCATCGCGTTCCGGGGCTCTTCATGAACACCCTCCCGGTCAGGGTCGAGGTGGCCGACCGGACCGTGGATCAGGCCCTGGCGGACATGCGCGGCCGGCTCGCCGAGCTCCTGGTCCACGAGCACGCGCCGCTGGCTCTGGCGCAGGCGGCCAGTGGCCTGCCGGGCGGTAGCCCGCTCTTCACCTCGATCTTCAACTACCGGCACCTGCAGGCGGACGTCGAGCAGTCGGGCACCGGAATCGAGGGCGTCGACGCCGTCCTGACGAGGGACCCGACGAACTATCCCCTGGACGTGTCCGTCAACCAGAGCGCCTCCGGCTTCGAGATCGTCGTGGAGGCGACGGCACCGGTCGACCCGACGGGAGTGTGCCGGCTTCTGCACACCTCGGTGGCCAACCTGGCCAGGGCGTTGGAGGACACCCCGGACGGCCGGCTCGCGGCGGTGGACATCGTCGATCCCGAGCACACCGAGTTGCTGCGGCACGTCAACGACACCGCCGCGCCCGCACCGGACGGTCTCGTGCCCGCGCTGTTCACCGCGCAGGCGGCGCGGCTGCCCGAGGCGGTGGCGCTGGTGGGGCCCGGCGTCGAGCTGAGCTACGGCGAGGTCGAGGCCCGGTCGAACCGGTGGGCCAGACAGCTGATCGCCGAGGGCGTGGGGCCGGAGTCGGTGGTCGCGCTGGTGCTGGAACGTTCACCGGATCTGCTGGTGGCGATCCTCACGGTGCTGAAGGCCGGTGGCGCGTATCTGCCGATCGATCCGGACCAGCCGGCCGAGCGGGTGGCGTTCATGATCGAGGACGCCGCACCGGTTCTCGTGCTCGACGAAGCCGCGCTGCGGGTGGAGGCGGAGGGGTATGCCGATGCGGCGGTGTCCGACGCCGATCGGCTCGCTCCGCTGCTGCCGGGGCATCCCGCCTATGTGATCTACACGTCCGGTTCGACCGGGCGGCCGAAGGGTGTCGTCGTCTCGCACGAGGGTTTCGCGAACCTCTCGGTGAGCCACGGCCGGTTCGGTGTGGGGCCGGGGAGCCGGGTGGCGCAGTTCGCGTCCGTGGGTTTCGACATGTTCTGCGAGGAGTGGCTGCTGGCGCTGTTGTCGGGGGCGGCTCTGGTGACCGTCCCGGCCGAGCGGCGGCTCGGTGCCGAGTTCGCGGAGTTTCTGTCGGAGTCCGGGGTGACCCATGCGACGCTGCCTCCCGCTGTGGTGGCCACGATCCCGCAGGGCGCTCTCGACGACGACTTCGTGCTGGACGTGGGCGGCGAGGCGCTGCCGGCCGAGGTGGTCGCCCGGTGGGCGGCCGGGCGGAAGATGTTCAACAGCTACGGGCCGACGGAGACGACGGTGAACGCGGCCGTCTGGGAGTGCCGGCCCGATCTGGAAGCGGGGGCGGCCGTGCCGATCGGCCGCCCGATCGCCAACACCCGGGTCCATGTGCTCGACGACGCGCTCCAGCCTGTTCCGGCGGGCGTACTGGGCGAGTTGTACGTGACGGGTACGGGCCTGGCGCGCGGCTACCTGGGACGCGCGGGCCTGACCGCCGAACGGTTCGTGGCCTGTCCCTTCGAACCGGGGCAGCGGATGTACCGCACCGGCGACCGGGTGCGGTGGAACACCGACGGGGAGCTGGTGTTCGCCGGGCGTGCGGACGAGCAGGTGAAGCTCCGCGGGTTCCGGATCGAGCCGGGCGAGATCGAGGCCGCGCTGGCGGCCCACCCCTGGGTGGAGCAGGCCGCGGTCGTCGTGCGGGAGGACAACCCCGGCGACCTGCGGCTGGTCGGTTACGTCATCCCCGCCGGGGACGCGGACGCCGACGAACTGCCCTCGCTGGTACGCGATCTCGCGGCCCGGCAGCTGCCGTCCCACATGGTCCCGTCGGCCGTGGTGGTGCTGGACGCGTTCCCGCTGACACCGAACGCCAAGCTGGACCGCAAGGCGCTCCCCGCGCCGGCCTACTCGGCGGCCGCCGGGACGCGCCGTGCCCCGGCCGGCCTGCGCGAGGAGACCATCTGCGCGGCCTTCGCGGAGGTCCTCGGGCTGGAGCGGGTCGGGGTCGACGACGACTTCTTCGCCCTGGGCGGGCACTCGCTGCTCGTCGTCTCGCTGGTGGAGCGACTGCGACAGCGCGGGGTGCCGGTGTCGGTGCGGGCGCTGTTCATGACGCCGACGCCCGCCGGGCTGGCGGCTGCCGCGGGGCCGGATGTCGTGACGGTGCCGCCCAACGGGATCCCGCCGGGCGCGCAGGAGATCACCCCGGAGATGCTGCCGCTGGTCCGGCTCACCGAAGCCGAGATCGAACGACTGGTGGCCGCGGTGCCCGGGGGCGCGCCCAACATCCAGGACGTGTATCCGCTGGCGCCCCTCCAGGAGGGCATCTTCTTCCACCACCTGATCGCGGACCGGGACGGCACGGACGTCTACGTGACGCCGTCGACGCTGCGGTTCGACTCGCGCAGCCGCCTGGACGCATTCCTCGTCGCGCTGCGGCAGGTCGTGGACCGCAACGACGTGTACCGCACGGCGATCGTGTGGGAGGGGCTGCCCGAGCCGGTACAAGTGGTGGTACGCCACGCGCAGCTGACGGTCACCGAGGATTCGGCGGAACGGCTGCTCGCGGCGGCCGGCGGATGGATGGACATCGGCCGGGCACCGCTGATGGACGTGCGCGTGGCGGCCGAGCCGGGCACCGGGGGATGGCTGGCGCTCGTGCGCATCCACCACCTGGTGCAGGACCACACGGCATCGGACGTGCTGCTCGACGAGGTGCGGGCGTTCATGGCCGGGCAGGCCGACCGGCTGCCGCCACCGGTACCGTTCCGTGAGTTCGTGGCCCGGGCACGGCTGGGGATGCCCCGGGAGGAACACGAGCGGTACTTCGCCGAGCTTCTCGGAGACGTCACCGAGGCCACGGCCCCGTACGGCCTGATGGACGTTCTCGGCGACGGCGGTGCGGCCCGGTCGGGCCGGCTGCCCGTGGACGCTGCCCTGGCCCGGCGCGTGTGGGACGTGGCGCGTTCGCTGGGCGTCAGCCCGGCGACGGTGTTCCACCTGGCGTGGGCGCGCGTGCTCGGGGCGGTGTCCGGTCGCAGCGATGTCGTCTTCGGCACGGTGATGTTCGGACGGATGAACGCCGGTGAGGCGGCCGACCGGGTGACGGGGCTGTTCATCAACACCCTCCCGGTGCGCGTGCATCTGGCCGGACAGGGGGTCGTGGAGGCGCTGACCGGACTGCGCGGCCGGCTCGCGGAGCTGCTCGTGCACGAGCACGCGTCGCTGGCCCTCGCCCAGGCGGCGAGCGGACTGTCCGGTGGCGGACCCCTGTTCACCTCCCTCTTCAACTACCGGCACATCGAGGGCACCCCTGCCGGCGGGGCGAAGCTCGACGGCGTGGAGGTCCTCTCGGTTCAGGACCACACCAACTACCCGCTCACGGTCTCGGTGGACCAGAGCGCGACCGGCTTCGAACTGGTCGTGGAGGCTGTGGCGCAGGTCGACCCGACGGAGGTGTGCCGACTGCTGCACACCTGTCTGGCGAACCTGGTCACGGCCCTGGCGCAATCCCCGGACATGCCCCTCGGTGCGATCGACGTCCTCGACGCGGAGTACGCCGACCTGCTGTGCCGAAGCGACGACACGGCGCGTGCGGTGCCTGAGGCGCTGGTGCCGGATCTGTTCGCGGTGCAGGCGGCGCGGGCGCCGGAGGCGGTGGCGCTGGTTGGTGTCGAGGGGCAGCTGAGTTACGGGGAGGTGGAGGAGCGGGCGAATCGGCTTGCGCGGAAGTTGATCGCGCGGGGGGTGGGTCCGGAGTCGGTGGTGGCTTTGGTGCTGGAGCGTTCGCCGGAGTTGGTGGTGGCGGTGCTGGCGGTGCTGAAGGCGGGGGGCGCGTACTTGCCGATCGATCCGGGGCAGCCGGCGGAGCGCATCCGGTTCGTGATCGAGGACGCGGCGCCCGTGCTGGTGCTGGACGCGCCGGAGTTCCTCGTGGAGACGGACGGGTTCGAGGCGGGTCCGGTGTCGGACGCTGATCGTCTGGCTCCGTTGCTGCCGTCCCATCCGGCGTATGTGATCTACACGTCGGGATCGACCGGCCGCCCGAAGGGCGTGCTGGTGCCGCACCGCAACGTCGTGGCGTTGTTCGCCGCTGCGCGGGAGGTGGTCGACTTCGGTGCGGATGACGTGTGGAGCTGGTTCCATTCGCTGGCCTTCGACTTCTCCGTGTGGGAGTTGTGGGGGGCGCTGCTGCACGGCGGGCGGGTCGTGGTGGTGCCGTTCGAGGTGTCGCGGTCGCCGGCGGAGTTCCTGGAGCTGGTCGAGCGTGAACGGGTGACGGTGCTGAGCCAGACGCCGTCGGCGTTCTACCAGTTGTTGGGCGCGCTGCCGGAGGGCGGGGGCGGGCTCGGTGCCGTGCGCGCGGTGGTCTTCGGCGGGGAGGCGCTGGAGCCCGCGCGGCTCTCGGGCTGGTGGGAGCGGTACGGCGGTTCCGGGCCGCGGTTGGTGAACATGTACGGGATCACCGAGACCACGGTGCATGTCACGCACCATGGTCTCGGGCCGGACGACGGCGCGCACGGCAGCGTGATCGGCCGCGGTCTTCCGGGGCTGTCGGTGTACGTGCTGGACGAGTGCCTGCGGCCGGTTCCGGCCGGCGTGGCGGGCGAACTGTACGTGGCCGGGACCCAGTTGGCGCGTGGCTACGCCGGGCGTGCGGCGCTGACCGGTGAACGGTTCGTGGCATGTCCGTTCGGTGTGGGCGGGCAGCGGATGTACCGGACGGGTGACCGGGCCCGCTGGGACTCCGAAGGCCGGCTGGTGTTCGAAGGCCGCGCGGACGACCAGGTGAAGATCCGCGGGTTCCGGATCGAACCGGGCGAGGTCGAGGCCGTACTCGCGGCGCACCCGGCCGTCGCCCAGGCAGCGGTCGTCGCCCGTGACGGCGCACCGGGCGGCATGCGGCTCATCGGCTACGTCGTGCCCGCCGACGGCTGCGACACTGTCACGGACGAGGTGCGCGCACACGCCGCCGAGCGGCTGCCGTCGTACATGGTGCCGGCGGCGTTCGTGGAGCTCGACGCCCTCCCGCTGACGGTCAACGGCAAGCTGGACCGCAGGGCGTTGCCGGAGCCGGACCACGCCGGTGCCGGCACCGGACGCACTCCGGTCACCGCCCGGGAAGAGCTGCTGTGTGCGGCGTTCGCCGACGTGCTCGGCCTGGACCGGGTCGGGGTCGATGACGATTTCTTCGCCCTGGGCGGGCACTCCCTGCTGGCGGTGTCGCTGGTGGAGTGGCTGCGGCGCCGCGGTGTCACGGTGTCCGTGCGGGCCCTGTTCGCGTCCGCGACCCCTGCCCGCCTGGCCGCGGTGGCAGGACCCGATCAGGTCGAGGTGCCGCCCGGCCGGATTCCCGGCGACGCCACCGAGATCACGCCGGACATGCTCCCCCTGGTCGAGTTGACGGACGAGGAACTGGCCGGCCTCGTGACGGCCGTTCCGGGTGGCGCGCCCAACATCCAGGACGTCTATCCGCTGGCCCCGCTACAGGAGGGCATCTTCTTCCACCACCTGCTGGCCGACCGGGACGGCACGGACGTCTACGCGACACCGATGGTCCTCACCGTCGAATCCAGGGAACGACTCGACGCGTTCCTCGAGGCGCTGCGGCAGATGGTGGAGCGCAACGACATCTACCGCACCGCGATCATGTGGGAAGGGCTGCGCGAGCCGGTCCAGGTGGTCGTACGCCATGCGGAACTGCCGGTCGAGGAGATCGCCCTCGACCCCGACGGGCCCGAGGCCGCCGACCAGCTCCTCTCGGCGGGCGAGTCCGCCGTCGACCTGACGCGCGCGCCGTTGCTGCGGGTCCGGGTGACGGCGCTCCCGGACGGCGGATGGCTGGTGCTGCTGCGCATCCATCACCTGATTCAGGACCACACCACCTTCGACGTGGTGCTCGACGAACTCCGGGCGTTCATGAACGGGCAGGGGGACCGGCTGCCCGCGCCCGTGCCGTTCCGCGAGTTCGTGGCCCGGGCGCGGGCCGGGGTGTCGCAGCAGGAGCACGAGCGGTATTTCACCGACCTGCTGGGCGACGTCACCGAGACCACGGCCCCGTACGGCCTGATGGACGTGTACGGAGACGGCACGGACGCCGCACAGGTCAGGCTGCCGATCGACGACACCCTGACCGGACGGATCCGGACCCTGGCGCGCTCGCTCGGCGTGAGCCCCGCGACGCTGTTCCACGTGGCATGGGGGCGGGTGCTCGGCACCCTGTCGGGCCGCGACGACGTCGTGTTCGGCACGATCCTGTTCGGGCGGATGAACGCGGGTGCCGGTGCCGACCGCGCCCCGGGCCTCTTCATCAACACTCTTCCGGTGCGGCTGCGTCTGGCGGGCAAGAGCGTGGCCGACGTCCTCACGGACATGCGCGGCCAGCTCGCCCGCCTGATGGTCCACGAGCACGCCCCGCTCGCCCTGGCGCAGCAGGCCAGTGCGGTGCCCGGAGCCGGTCCGCTGTTCACCTCCCTGTTCAACTACCGGCACAACCTGCCGACCGAACGGCATCCCGGCGCCGGCCTCGACGGCGTGAGCCTCGTGATGCACCGGGACTACTCCAACTACCCGGTGGTCGTGTCCGTCGACGACGACGGCACAGGTTTCGAGGTGGAGGTGGAGGCCGTCGCTCCGGTCGATCCCGCAGGGGCGGGCAGGCTCCTGCTCACGTGCCTCGAGGGCCTGGCGACCGCCCTGGAACAGGCCCCGGAAACGCCCCTGACGACGGTCGACGTGCTCGGCCCGGCCGAGCGCACACGGATCCTGACGGACTGGAACGACACGGCGGCGCTCACGCCGGGTGTCTCGGCGCCCCAGGCCTTCGCCGAACGCGTCGCAGCCGATCCAATCGCGGTGGCCGTGGTCGCCGGCGGCGTGGAGCTCACCTACCAGGACCTGGACGCGCGCTCGGACCGGCTGGCGCGGGCTCTGGTGGCCTCGGGGGTCGGGCAGGAGTCGGCTGTCGCGGTGCTGATGGAGCGGTCGGCGGAGCTGGTGGTGGCGTTGCTGGCCGTGCTGAAGGCCGGCGGTACGTATCTGCCGTTGGATGTGACGTGGCCGGTGGCGCGGATGCGTGCGGTGGTCGAGGACGCGGGCGCCGGACTGGTCCTGGTGAGCGAGGCGGCGGCCGGGCAGGACCTCGGGATCGCGGAAGTGTCCGTGGCTGCCGGCTCGGACGAGGGGCTGCTTCCGGTGGTGGAGGACTCGGCGGCCGCGTATGTGATGTACACGTCGGGTTCGACGGGTGTGCCCAAGGGTGTGGTGGCCACGCACCGGGATGTGGTGGCGCTGGCCCGGGACCGGTCCTGGGGTGCGACGCCGCGGGTGTTGTTCCACGCCCCGCACGCCTTCGACGCGTCGTCCTATGAACTGTGGGTGCCGCTGCTGTCGGGCGGCACGGTGGTCGTCGCACCGAACGACCGCATCGATGCGACAGCGGTACGACGGTTGGTCGCCGGTCACGGCTTGTCGCATGTGCATGTGACGGCGGGTCTGCTGCGGGTGCTGGCGGATCAGGATCCGGGCTGTTTTGCCGGTGTGGGTGAGGTGTTGACGGGCGGGGATGTGGTGCCGGCCGGGTCGGTGCGGCGGGTGCTGGAGGCCAACCCGGGCGTGGTGGTGCGGCAGTTGTACGGGCCGACCGAGGTGACCTTGTGTGCGACGCAGCACGAGGTGGGTGACGCGGGTGGTCTCAATGGCGTGGTGCCGATCGGGCGGCCGTTGGACAACACGCGCGTCTACGTCCTGGACGACAGGCTGAGTCCGGTGCCGGTGGGTGTGGCCGGGGAACTGTATGTGGCCGGGGCCGGTGTCGCGCGGGGTTATCTGAATCGCCCGCAGCAGACGGCGGAGCGGTTCGTGGCCTGCCCGTTCGGTGACGGTGGGCAGCGGATGTACCGCACCGGCGACCTGGTCCGGTGGGCCGGGGACGGTCGGTTGGTGTTCGCCGGGCGGGCGGATGAGCAGGTGAAGATCCGTGGGTTCCGGGTGGAGCCGGGTGAGGTCGAAGCTGTCCTCGCCGCGCACCCGGCGGTGGCTCAGGCTGGCGTGGTGGTCCGTGAGGACATCCCGGGGGACAAGCGGCTCATTGCCTATCTGGTGCCTGCCGGGGCGGGGGCACCGGTTGCGGACGCGGTGCGGGAGTACGTCGGGGAGCGGTTGCCGTCGTACATGGTGCCGGCGGTGTTCGTGGAACTGGACGCCCTGCCGCTGACGGTCAACGGGAAGGTGGACCGGGCGGCGCTGCCCGCGCCCCAGCGCGTCGCGGGTACGGGCAGGGCACCCGCGAACGTCCGGGAAGAGCTGCTGTGCCAGGTGTTCGCGGAGACCCTGGGACTGCCCACGGTCGGAGTGGACGACGACTTCTTCCAGCTCGGCGGGCACTCGCTGCTGGCCATGCGGCTGGTCAGCCGGGTCCGCAGGGCGCTGGGTGTGGAAATGCCGCTGCGGGCGTTGTTCGAGGCCCGGACACCGGCGGGGCTGGCGGCGTGGTCGGCCGAGGCCGAGCCCGGCCGGACGGCGCTGGTGGCGCGCGAGCGGCCCGAGCGCGTGCCGCTGTCGTTCGCCCAGCGGCGCTTGTGGTTCCTGGGCCAACTGGACGGACCGAGCCCCACGTACAACATTCCGCTGGCGCTGCGTCTGACCGGGACGCTGCATCGAGAGGCCTTCACCGCGGCACTGCGCGACGTGATCGAGCGCCACGAGGTGCTCCGCACCGTATTCGGGACGGCCGCGGGAGAACCGTTCCAGCGGGTGCTGTCGCCGGAGGAGGCGGCGTTCGCCCCGGACATCGTCGAGGTGTCGGACGACGACCTGCCCGACCGGGTGGCGCAGGCTGCCCGGTACGCGTTCGATCTCGCCGTCGAGCTCCCGGTGCGGGCGTCGCTGTTCGTACTGGCGCCGGACGACCACGTGCTGGTGCTGGTCGTGCACCACATCGCGGGTGACGGCTGGTCGATGGAACCGCTGGCCCGCGACGTGTCGGCGGCGTACGCGGCACGGCTGGCGGGCGAGGCCCCGGTGTGGGAGCCGCTGCCGGTGCAGTACGCCGACTACGCGCTGTGGCAACGAGAGCTGCTCGGGGACGAGGAGGACCCGGAGAGCCTGCTGTCGCGCCAGGTCGCGCACTGGCGTGACGCCCTGGCGGGAGCACCCGAGGAACTGGAGCTGCCGGCCGACCGGCCTCGCCCCGCGGAGACCTCACGCGTCGGACGGCTCGCCGAGGTCGCGATCCCCGCCGAGCTGCACCGGCGGCTGCGGGAGGTGGCGCGGGCCGAGGGCGTGACGGTGTTCATGGTCCTCCAGGCCGCGCTGACGGTGACGCTGTCCCGCCTCGGAGCGGGCACGGACATCCCGATCGGCGTGGCGGTGGCGGGCCGTACCGACCGGGCGTTGGAGGACCTGGTCGGGTTCTTCGTGAACACCCTCGTCATGCGCACGGACCTCTCCGGCGACCCGAGCCTCACCGAGGTGCTGGGGCGGGTCCGCGAGACGTCGCTGGCTGCCCTGGCCCATCAGGACGTGCCGTTCGAGCGCCTGGTGGAAGAACTGGCTCCGGCCCGGTCCCTCGCACGTCATCCGCTGTTCCAGGTGATGATGACCCTTCAGAACACCCACGGGGTCGCGGGCGGCCCGGCTGTGGCCCTGCCCGGGGTGCGCACCACCGCACTGGCCACCGACGTCACCGCCCTCAAGTTCGACCTCGACCTGAATCTCGGCGAGACCTTCGACGAGGCCGGCGCCCCGGCCGGGATCAACGGCCTGCTCATCGCCTCGGCCGACCTGTTCGACCAGGAGACCGCGGAACGGCTGGCGGAACGACTGGTACGGGTGCTGCGGACGTTGGGCGCGGCTCCCGCCACCCGGATCACCGACGTCGATGTGCTCGGTGGGGAAGAGCGCCGGCGGTTGCTGACGGAGTGGAACGACACGTCGGTGGCCGTACCCGACGTCTCGGTGCCCGAGGCGTTCGCCCGCCGGACGGCGGTCGATCCCGATGCGCTCGCGGTGCGCTCCGGTGACGTCCGGCTCGCCTACGGCGAACTGGACGCGCGCGCCGACGAGCTGGCACGACGCCTGGTGGCCGCCGGAGTGGGCCCGGAGTCGGCCGTCGCCGTGGTCATGGAGCGGTCGGCGGAGCTGGTGGTGGCGTTGCTGGCCGTGCTGAAGGCCGGTGGTACGTATCTGCCGCTGGACATGACGTGGCCGGTGGCGCGGATGCGTGCGGTGGTCGAGGACGCCGGCGCGCGGTGGGTCGTCACCCATCGGGCGACGACCGGGCACGAGTTCGTCCGTACGACGGAACTGGACGTGGTGCCGGCCGACGACACCGCGGAGGCGGTCGCCGAGGTGGTCCTGCCCAGGGTGGAGCCGGGCTCGTCCGCGTATGTGATGTACACGTCGGGTTCGACGGGTGTGCCCAAGGGTGTGGTGGCCACGCACCGGGACGTGGTCGCACTGGCTCGGGACCGGTCCTGGGGGGCGACACCGCGGGTGCTGTTCCACGCCCCGCACGCGTTCGATGCGTCGTCGTATGAACTGTGGGTGCCGTTGCTGTCGGGTGGCACGGTCGTGGTGGCGCCGGACGAGGCGGTGGACGGAGAGGTCCTGCGTCGCCTGATCGCTGATCAGGGTCTGTCGCACGTGCATGTGACGGCGGGTCTGCTGCGGGTGCTGGCCGATCAGGACCCGGGCTGTTTCGCCGGTGTGGGTGAGGTGCTGACGGGCGGGGACGTGGTGCCGGCCGGGTCGGTGCGGCGGGTGCTGGAGGCCAACCCGGGTGTGGCGGTGCGGCAGTTGTACGGGCCGACCGAGGTGACCTTGTGTGCGACGCAGCATCGGGTCGTGGATCCGGACGGGATCGACGGGGTACTGCCGATCGGGCGGCCGTTGGACAACACGCGCGTCTACGTCTTGGACGACAGGCTGAGTCCGGTGCCGGTGGGTGTGGCCGGGGAGCTGTATGTGGCCGGGGCCGGTGTCGCGCGGGGTTATCTGAATCGCCCGCAGCAGACGGCGGAGCGGTTCGTGGCCTGCCCGTTCGGTGACGGTGGGCAGCGGATGTACCGCACCGGCGACCTGGTCCGGTGGGCCGGGGACGGTCGGCTGGTGTTCGCCGGGCGGGCGGATGAGCAGGTGAAGATCCGTGGGTTCCGGGTGGAGCCGGGTGAGGTCGAGGCTGTCCTCGCCGCGCATCCGGCGGTGGCTCAGGCTGCGGTGGTGGTCCGTGAGGACGTGCCGGGGGACAAGCGGCTGGTCGGCTATCTGGTGCCTGCTGAGGCGGGGGCACCGGTTGCGGATGCGGTGCGGGAGTACGTCGGGGAGCGGTTGCCGTCGTACATGGTGCCGGCGGTGTTCGTGGAGTTGGACGCTCTGCCGTTGACGGTCAACGGGAAGGTGGACCGGGCGGCGTTGCCCGCGCCCCAGCGTGTCGGGGGTGCGGGTCGGGCGCCTGCGAATGTCCGTGAGGAGCTGCTGTGTCGGGGGTTCGCTGAGGTCTTGGGGCTGCCCACGGTCGGGGTGGATGACGATTTCTTCGCTTTGGGTGGTCATTCGTTGCTGGCGGTGTCGCTGGTGGAGTGGTTGCGGCAGCGTGGGGTGTCGGTGTCGGTGCGGGCGTTGTTCGTGACGCCGACGCCGGCTGCTCTTGCGGCGGTGGCGGGGCCGGGGTTGGTGGAGGTGCCGGCGAATCTGATTCCGGAGGGTGCTTCGGTTTTGGGTCCGGAGATGTTGCCGCTGGTGGAGTTGTCGCAGGCGGAGGTCGCGCGGGTGGTGGCGGCGGTGCCGGGTGGTGCGGCCAACGTGCAGGACGTGTATCCGCTGGCTCCGTTGCAGGAGGGCATCTTCTTCCACCACCTCATGGCCGACGGGGAGGGCACGGACGTCTATGCCATGCCCTTCGCCCTGCGCTTCGGGGCGCGAGAGCGTCTGGACTCGTTCCTGGCCGCCTTGCAGCAGGTGGTGGACCGGCATGACGTGTACCGCACGGCGATCGTGTGGGAGGGGCTGCCGGAGCCGGTCCAGGTGGTGTGGCGGCGGGCGGAGCTGCCGGTCACCGAGGTGGAGCTCGGCGCCGGTGAGGGGGACGCGGTCGGGCGGCTGCTGGCGGCGGCCGGCGGGCGTATGGAGCTGGATCGCGCGCCGTTGCTGACGGTGCACACCGCGGCCGAGCCGGGCGGCGAGGGCTGGCTGGCGCTCGTCCGGATGCATCACCTGGTCCAGGACCACACCGCGCTCGACATGGTCCTCGACGAGGTCAAGGCGTTGCTGGCCGGAGAGGCCGACCGGCTCCCGGCGCCGGTGCCGTTCCGCGACTTCGTCGCGCAGGCCAGGCTGGGCGTGTCCGAAGAAGCCCACCGCGAGTACTTCTCCGGGCTCCTCGGGGATGTCACGGACACCACCGCCCCCTACGGACTCCATGACGTCCGCGGCGACGGCACGGACCTCACGCAGGCCAGACGGAAGGTGGACGACGAACTGACAGAGCGCGTCCAGGCCCTGGCACGCTCGCGGGGGGTCAGTCCCGCCACGGTCTTCCACCTGGCGTGGGCCCGGATGCTGGCAGCGGTGTCGGGCCGCGACGACCTCGTGTTCGGGACCGTGCTGCTGGGTCGGGCCACCGTCGGAGCCGACCGGGTTCCGGGACTGTTCATGAACACCCTGCCGGTCAGGGTCAAGCTGGCCGGGCAGCCGGTGGGGCGGGCGCTGACGGACCTGCGCGACCAGCTCGCCGAACTGCTGGCGCACGAGCACGCGCCGCTGACACTGGCTCAGGCGGCCAGCGGCCTGCCCGCCGGGGCACCCCTGTTCACCGCGCTGTTCAACTACCGGCACGGCAGGCCGCCCGCCCACGAGCAGGACGGCGTGCTCGCGGACGTCACGACCCTCTTCACACAGGAGCGCAACAACTACCCGCTGGGCGTCTCGATCGACGACGACGGCGAGACGTACGGCGTCACCGTGGACGCAGCCCGTCCCGTGGACGCCGACCGGGTCGCCGCACTGCTGGAGACGACCCTCGCCCACCTCACCACCGCCTTGGAGCACACTCCCGACCTCCCCCTGCTGTCGGTGGACGTTCCCGGCGCCGCGGAACGGATCCACGAGGACGAGGCCCCCGCCCCGGCCGGCGGGCGGGCCGTGCTCGTACCGCAGGCGGACGGGGCACGGCCGGGTACCGGCCGCGCCCCCGCCACCGCCCACGAGGAACTGCTCTGCCAAGCCTTCGCCCACGTGCTGGGCCGGGAACGGGTCGGTCCCGACGACGACTTCTTCACGCTCGGCGGGAACTCCCTGCTGGCGACCCGGCTGGTCAGCCGCATGCGGTCGGCACTCGGGATGGAGGTGTCGATACGGGCGCTGTTCGAATCGCTGACACCGGGCCGCCTGGCCGAGCGACTGCGCCCGGTCGCACCCGGCCGTACGGCCCTCATCGCACAGGAACGCCCCGAGCGGCCGCCCCTGTCCTTCGCGCAGCGCCGGTTGTGGTTCATCGGACAGCTGGAGGGCTCCAGCGCCAGCTACAGCAACACCACCGCCCTGCGGCTGCGCGGAACCCTGGACGTGGAAGCGCTGAGCGCCGCGCTGCGGGACGTGATCGGCCGCCACGAGGTGCTGCGGACGGTGCTCCCGGCCGAGGACGGCGAGCCCTACCAGCGGATCCTGCGCACCGAGGAGATCGACTTCGAGCTGACCGCCGTAGAGGTCGACGCCGGGGACGTCGCGGCCGAGATCGGCCGTGTGGCGGGACACCCCTTCGACCTCGCCACGGAGATCCCCATCCGGGCCTGGCTGCTCACCCTGGCGCCGGACGAGCACGTCCTCGTGCTGGCCGTGCATCACATCGCGACCGACGGCTGGTCGATCGCGCCACTGGCACAGGACCTGTCGGCCGCGTACGCGGCGCGCCTGGAGGGCCGGGCACCGGACTGGACGCCCCTGTCGGTGCAGTACGCCGACTACGCCCTGTGGCAGCGGGACATCCTGGGCGACGCGGGCGACCCGGACAGTGTCCGGGCCCGGCAGCTGGCGTTCTGGCGAGACACCCTCGCAGGGGTCCCCGACGAGATGGCGCTGCCCACGGACCGGCCCCGTCCCGCGGTGCCGACGCGCCGGGGGGACGAGATCCGCGTGGAACTCCCCGCGGACCTGCACCGGCGCATCACGGAACTGGCCGCCACCGAGCAGGTCACCGTGTTCATGGTGCTCCAGACGGGCCTCGCGGCGCTGCTGAGCAGGCTGGGAGCGGGGCACGACATCCCGATCGGCACCGCCTTGGCCGGCCGCACCGACGACGCGCTCGACGATCTGATCGGCTTCTTCGTCAACATGCTCGTGCTGCGCACCGACGTGTCCGGCGACCCGAGCTTCACCGAGCTGCTGCGACGGGTGCGCGACACCGACCTGGCGGCGTACGCGCACCAGGACCTGCCCTTCGACCACGTGGTGGAGGAGCTCGTCCCCGAGCGCTCCCTGGCACGGCAACCGCTGTTCCAGGTGGCGCTGGATGTGCAGAACGTCCCGGAAGCCGGGCTGCGACTGCCCGGCCTGGAGGTGAGCGGCGAACCGCTCGCCCACGGTGTCGCCAGGTACGACCTCGCGCTGAGCCTGTCGGAGCGCCGCGACGGGCAGGGCGGCCCGGACGGGATGTACGGCACCCTCACGACGGCGGCCGACATGTTCGACCGGGCGACGGCCGAGCGGATCGCGGGCCACCTGGTCCGGCTGCTCACGGTGGTCACCGCCGACGCGGAAGTGCCCCTGAGCGCGGTGGAGTTGCTCTCCCCGGACGAGTACCGACGGATCGTGACCGAATGGAACGACACGGCGCGTGCGGTGCCTGAGGCGCTGGTGCCGGATCTGTTCGCGGTGCAGGCGGCGCGGGCGCCGGAGGCGGTGGCGCTGGTTGGTGTCGAGGGGCAGCTGAGTTACGGGGAGGTGGAGGAGCGGGCGAATCGGCTTGCGCGGAAGTTGATCGCGCGGGGGGTGGGTCCGGAGTCGGTGGTGGCTTTGGTGCTGGAGCGTTCGCCGGAGTTGGTGGTGGCGGTGCTGGCGGTGCTGAAGGCGGGGGGCGCGTATCTGCCGATCGATCCGGGGCAGCCGGCGGAGCGCATCCGGTTCGTGATCGAGGACGCGGCGCCCGTGCTGGTGCTGGACGCGCCGGAGTTCCTCGCGGAGACGGACGGGTTCGAGGCGGGTCCGGTGGCGGACGCTGATCGTCTGGCTCCGTTGCTGCCGTCCCATCCGGCGTATGTGATCTACACGTCGGGATCGACCGGCCGCCCGAAGGGCGTGGTCGTCACGCATGAGAGCTGCGTCAACCTGTCGTCGAGCCATGACTGGTACGGCGTGCGGGCCGGGAGCAGGGTGGCCCAGTTCGCGTCCGTCGGCTTCGACATGTTCTGCGAGGAGTGGCTGCTCGCACTGCTGCGGGGCGCGGCGCTGGTGACCGTACCGGCGGATCGTCGGCTGGGAGCCGACCTGGGGCGGTTCCTGGTCGATCGAGGAGTGACGCACGCGGCGCTGCCGCCCGCGGTCGCGGCGACGATCCCCGACGGGCTTCTGGACCCGGCGTTCGTGCTCGACGTCGGCGGCGAGGCCTGCCCGCCCGAGCTGGTCGAACGCTGGACCGCGGACGGCCGCACCATGTTCAACACCTACGGGCCCACCGAGACGACCGTGGACGCCACAGTGTGGCGGTGCAGCCCAGGCCTGGAGGCAGGGGCGGCGGTACCGATCGGCCGGCCCGTCATCAACACCCGGGCGTACGTGCTGGACGCCGCGCTCCGGCCCGTGCCGACGGGGGTGGTGGGCGAGCTGTACCTCGCGGGCACGGGCCTGGCACGCGGCTACCTGAATCGTCCCGGGCTGACGGCCCAGCGCTTCGTGGCATGCCCGTTCGGGCCGGGACAGCGGATGTACCGCACCGGCGACCGCGTGAAGTGGAACGCCGACGGGCAGCTGGTCTTCGCGGGCCGTGCGGACGACCAGGTGAAGATCCGCGGCTTCCGGATCGAACCGGGCGAGGTCGAGGCCGTACTCGCGGCGCACCCGGCCGTCGCCCAGGCCGCGGTGATCGTACGGGAGGACTCGCCCGGCGAACTGCGGATCGTCGGCTACGTCGTCCCCGGCGAAGACACGGACGCCGAGGAACTGCCCCGGGCCGTACGCGAGTTCGCGGCGGAGCGGCTGCCGTCGTACATGGTGCCGGTGGCCGTGGTGGTGCTGGACACCGTGCCGCTGACGGTCAACGGCAAGGTGGACCGAAAGGCGCTGCCCGCACCCGACTACGGCAAGGCCGGCACCGGACGTCCGCCCGCCACCCCGCAGGAGGAACTGGTCTGCCGGGCGTTCGCCGACGTCCTCGACCTGCCCGGAGTCGGGGCCGACGACGACTTCTTCGCGCTCGGCGGGCACTCCCTGCTGGCCACCAGACTGCTCAGCCGGGTGCGGACGGTGACGGGCCTCGACGTGCCCGTCCGGGTCCTGTTCGCGAACCCCACACCCGCCGGTGTCGCCGAGTGGCTGACGGCGCAGACCGGCTCACGGAAGAAGACCAGGCCGACGCTGCGGCCGATGCGTAGGCAGAAGAAGGAGTTCTGATGATTCCGTTGTCGTTCGCGCAGCGTCGCCTGTGGTTCCTGTGGCAGCTGGAGGGCCCCGCCGACACGTTCAACATTCCGCTGGCCCTGCGGCTGACCGGGCCGCTGGACGGCGACGCGCTCGCCGCCGCCCTGCGGGACGTCATCGAGCGCCACGAGGTGCTGCGCACCGTCCTCCCGGCCGCGGACGGCGAGCCGTACCAGCGGATCCTGCCGACCGACGAGGCGGGCTTCGAGCTGCGGGTCGCCCGGGTGTCGCCGGAGGCTGTGGCGGACGAGGTGCGGCGCGCGAGCGAGTACGCCTTCGACCTGGCCGGTGAAATCCCGTTACGGGCCCAGCTGTTCACGGTGAACCCGGACGAGCACGTGCTGGTCCTGGTGGTGCACCACATCGCGGCCGACGGCTGGTCGATGGGACCCCTGCTGCGCGACCTCTCCACCGCCTACACCGCGCGGCTGGCGGGCCAGGAGCCGCGGTGGGAGCCGCTGCCGGTGCAGTACGCGGACTACGCCCTGTGGCAGCGCGAAGTCCTCGGTACCCAGGACGACCCGGACAGCATCCTGTCCGAGCAGGTGACGTACTGGCGGGACACCCTCGCCGGCGCGCCGGAGGAACTCGCACTGCCCACCGACCGGCCGCGCCCGGCACAGATCACGTCCCACGGTCACACCGCCGAGCTGGAGATCTCCGCTGACGCCCACCGACGGCTGCTCGAGGTGGCCGGGGAGCACGGGGCGACCCTGCTCATGGTGGCGCACTCCGCACTGGCCGTGCTGCTGTCCCGGATGGGGGCGGGCGAAGACCTCCCCATCGGCACCCTGGTCGCGGGACGGACCGACGAAGGACTCAACGACCTCGTCGGCTTCTTCGTCAACAACCTGGTGATCCGCGCCGACCTGTCGGGTGCCCCGACCTTCACCGACGTGCTTCGGCGGGTACGTGAGGCTTCCCTGGACGCCTACGAGCACCAGGACGTGCCGTTCGAGAAACTGGTCGAGGAACTGGCCCCGACCCGGTCGCTGTCCAGGCACCCCCTCTTCCAGGTGATGGCGGCCGTCGAGACCGAGGACCCGATGTCCTCCGGGCGGCGCGGCGGGCCCGCCCTGGAACTGCCCGGTCTGCGGGTCGAGATGATCGCCGGCGAAGAGCAGGCGCGCGACCTCGACCTCGACCTGGTGCTGCGCGAGACGCTCGACGACGACGGGCGGCCCGCGGGCCTGCGGGGCGCCCTCATCGGCTCCGCCGACCTGTTCGACGCCGGAACGGTCCAGCGGATCGCGGACATGATGGCGCGCGTCCTGGAGAGGACCGCCGCCGACCCGTCGGCCCCCGTCGCCTCGCTGGACGTGCTCGGCCCGGACGAGTACCGGCGGATCGTCCAGGAATGGAATGCCACTGCGGGGCCGGTGCCCGCTGGTCTGTTGCCGGATGTGTTTGCGGCGCAGGTGGGGCGGTCGCCGGGTGCGGTGGCGTTGGTGGGTGAGGGTGTGGAGTGGTCGTATGCGCAGGTGGAGGAGCGGGCGAATCGGCTTGCGCGGAAGTTGATCGCGCGGGGGGTGGGTCCGGAGTCGGTGGTGGCTTTGGTGCTGGAGCGGTCGCCGGAGTTGGTGGTGGCGGTGCTGGCGGTGCTGAAGGCGGGGGGTGCGTATCTGCCGATCGATCCGGGGCAGCCGGCGGAGCGCATCCGGTTCGTGATCGAGGATGCGGCGCCGGTGCTGGTGCTGGACGGGCCGGAGTTCTTCGCGGAGACGGGCGGGTTTGATGCGGGTGCGGTGTCGGACGCTGATCGTCTGGCTCCGTTGCTGCCGTCCCATCCGGCGTATGTGATCTACACGTCGGGGTCGACGGGGCGTCCGAAGGGCGTGGTGATTCCGCATGAGGCGTGTGTGAGTTATGTGGTCAGTCATGACCGGTATGGGGTGGGTGGGGGCAGTCGGGTGGCGCAGTTCGCGTCGGTGGGTTTTGACGCGTTCTGTGAGGAGTGGTGGCTGGCGTTGCTGCGGGGGGCGGCGTTGGTGACGGTGCCGTCGGATCGGCGGTTGGGTGATGAGTTGGTGCGGTTCCTGGTGGATGGGGGGGTGACGCATGCGACGTTGCCGCCGGCGGTGGCGGCGTTGATGGCGGAGGGTGTGCTGGATCCGGGGTTTGTGCTGGATGTGGGTGGTGAGGTGTGTCCGCCTGGTCTGGTGGAGCGGTGGGTGGCTGCCGGGCGGACGCTGTTCAACAGTTATGGGCCCAGTGAGGCGACGGTGAATGTCACGGTGTGGCGTGCCGGGGCTGTGGGTGTGGGGTGGGGGGTGCCGATCGGGCGTCCGGTGGCTCATGCGCGGGTGTTTGTGCTGGATGGCGGGTTGCGGCCGGTTCCGGTGGGTGTGGTCGGTGAGTTGTATGTGGCGGGTCCTCAGCTGGGGCGTGGGTATCTGGGTCGTGCGGGGCTGACGGCGGAGCGGTTTGTGGCGTGCCCCTTCGTGCCGGGTGAGCGGATGTATCGGACCGGGGACCGGGTGCGGTGGTCGGCCGGGGGTGAGTTGGTGTTCGCGGGGCGTGCGGATGATCAGGTGAAGATCCGTGGGTTCCGGATCGAGCCGGGTGAGGTGGAGTCGGTCCTGGCGGGGCATCCGGCTGTGGCCCAGGCCGCGGTGGTGGTACGGGAGGACGTCCCCGGCGACAAACGACTGACCGGATATCTCGTGCCCCGGCAGCCCGGCACGGCCATCAGCGCCGCTGTCCGCGACCATGCGGCGGAACGGCTTCCGGGCTACATGGTGCCCTCGGCGATCGTGGAGCTGGACGCGCTCCCGATGACGGCGAACGGCAAACTGGACCGCGAGGCACTGCCGGTTCCCGAGTACAAGGGCGAGCGTGCGGGGCGTGCGCCGGCGAACGCGCAGGAAGAGCTGGTCTGCCAGGCGTTCGCGGAGGTTCTCGGTCTGGATCACTCCACGGTCGGGGTGGAGGACGATTTCTTCGCCCTCGGTGGGCACTCGCTGCTCGCGGTGTCCCTGGTGGAGTGGCTGCGACAGCGCGGGGTGTCGGTGTCCGTGCGGGCGCTGTTCGTGTCGGCGACCCCGGCCGCACTGGCGGCCGCGGCCGGACCGGAACAGGTGGAGGTGCCGCCGAATCTCATCCCGGCGGACGCGCGTGAGATCACACCGGAGATGCTGACCCTGGTCGACCTGACCGAGCAGGAGATCTCCCGGGTGGCGGCGGCGGTGCCCGGCGGCGCGGCCAACATCGCGGACATCTACCCGCTCGCCCCCTTGCAGGAAGGTCTCCTCTTCCATCACCTGATGGCGGACCGGGACGGCACGGACGTCTACATCACGCCCGCGGTCATCGAGTTCGACTCGCGCGGCCGCCTCGACGACTTCTTCGCCGCGCTGCGGTGGATGGTGGACCGGCACGACATCTATCGCACCGCGGTCGTCTCCGAAGGGCTTCGGGAACCGGTGCAGGTCGTGGTCCGCCGGGCCGAACTGCCGGTCGAGGAAATCGTCCTCGACGCCGACGGGCCGGATCCGGTCGAGCAGATGCTGGCCGCGGCCGGCGGCCGGATGGAGCTGGACCAGGTCCCGCTGATGTCCGCGCACATCGCCGCCGACCCGAGCGGCGACCGGTGGCTGGCCCTGCTCCGAATCCACCACCTGTTGCAGGACCACACCACCCAGGACGTGCTCTTCGACGACCTGTGGGCCTTCCTTTCCGGACGGGTCGACGCGTTGCCTGCGCCGATCCCCTTCCGGGACTTCGTGGCACAGGCGCGGCTCGGGACGCCGCAGGAGGAACACGAGCGGCACTTCGCCGGGCTGCTCGGGGACGTCAC
This sequence comes from Streptomyces africanus, assembly GCF_030816955.1. NCBI lineage: Bacteria > Bacillati > Actinomycetota > Actinomycetes > Kitasatosporales > Streptomycetaceae > Streptomyces > Streptomyces africanus. Next base: position 7,976,810 of record NZ_JAUSYP010000001.1, read on the forward strand.
CGAGACCACCGCTCCGTACGGCCTGGTCGATGTGCACGGTGACGGCACGGGATCGGAACAGGCCCGCCTGCGGGTCGACGACGCCCTGGCCGAGCGCATACGCGCGGTGGCGAGGTCGATCGGCGCGAGCCCGGCGACGCTGTTCCACCTGGCCTGGGCGCGCGTCCTGGGCGCCGTCTCCGGACGTGACGACGTCGTGTTCGGCACCGTCCTGTTCGGGCGGATGAACGCCGGCGACGGCGCGGACCGGGTACCGGGCCTGTTCATCAACACGCTCCCGGTCCGACTGCGGCTCGACCGGCAGGGGGTGGGGGAGGCACTGACCGGCCTGCGGCACCAGCTCGCCGACCTGCTCGTGCACGAGCACGCACCGCTCACCCTGGCCCAGGCGGCCAGTGGCCTGCCCGGCGGCAGCCCGCTGTTCACCTCGATCCTGAACTACCGGCACAACGCGGCCGAGCCGAACGCGACGCGTCCCGCGCTGGACGGGATGCAGGTCCTGTCCGCCCGCGACCTCACCAACTACCCGCTCTCCGTGGCGGTCGACGCCGACGCGGCAGGCTACTCGATCACCGTGGACGCCGTGGCGCCGGCCGATCCGGCACAGGTGGGCGCGTTGCTGACCACGTGCCTGGACTCCCTCACGTCCGCCCTCCAGGAGGAACCGGCCACCCCGCTCCTCGCCGTCGACGTGCTGGACGGGACCGAGCTGTCCGCGCTGGTGGACGGGTGGAACGACACCACGGTCGCCGTGCCGGACCTGTCGCTTCCGGAGGCCTTCACGGCCCGTGCGGCGGCCGATCCGGACGCGGTCGCGCTGGTGTGCGGCGACGTGGCGGTCACCTACCGCGAACTGGACGCGCGATCGGACCGTCTGGCCCGGACGCTGGTGGCGTCAGGAGTGCGGCCGGAGTCGACCGTCGCGGTGGCGATGGAACGGTCCGTCGAACTCGTCGTGGCGCTGCTGGCCGTCTCCAGGGCCGGTGGTGTGTTCGTGCCGTTGGACATGGGATGGCCCGCGGCGCGGATGCGCGCGGTGGTCGAGGACGCGGACGCCTGCCTGGTCCTGGTGCGCGAGGCGACGACAGAGCTGGAAGTCGGGGTAGCGCTGCTCCCGGTGGACGCCACGGCCGAGGCCGCGGTGGACCTGCCGGGGCCGGTTCCGCCGGGCGGGGCCGCGTACGTGATGTACACGTCGGGCTCGACGGGGGAGCCGAAGGGCGTGGTGACCACCCACCGGGACGTGGTGCGGCTGGCCATGGACCGGTGCTGGGGTGCGACGCCGCGCGTGCTGTTCCACGCCCCGCACGCGTTCGACGCCTCCTCCTACGAGCTGTGGGTGCCGCTGCTGTCGGGGGGCACCGTCGTGGTAGCGCCCCGCGAGCGCATGGACGCGGCCCTGATGCGGCGCCTGACCGCTGAGCACGAGCTGACGCACGTCCATGTCACCGCAGGTCTGCTGCGGGTGCTCGCCGAGGACGATCCCGGCTGCTTCACCGGCGTGCGGGAAGTGCTGACGGGCGGCGACGTGGTCCCCGCCGAAGCGGTCCGCAGAATCCTGGAAGCCAACTCCCGGGTCGTCGTGCGGCACATGTACGGGCCGACCGAGGTGACGTTGTGCGCCACCCAGTACGAGGTCGCCGACGTCGCCGAGGCCGACGGACCGCTGCCGATCGGACGGCCGCTGGACAACACCCGCGTGTACGTCCTGGACAACGGCCTGAACGTGGTGCCGGTGGGCGTGGCCGGGGAACTGTACGTGGCCGGGGCCGGCGTCGCCCGGGGCTACGTCAACCGCGCGCGAACGACGGCGGAGCGGTTCGTGGCCTGCCCGTTCGGGTCGGGCGGGCGGATGTACCGCACCGGAGACCTGGCCAGGTGGACGCCCGAGGGCCGGCTGGTCTTCGCCGGGCGGGCGGACGACCAGGTGAAGATCCGTGGTTTCCGGGTGGAGCCGGGCGAGATCGAGGCGGTTCTCGCCACGCACCCGGCCGTGGCCCAGGCGGCCGTCGCCGTACGGGAGGACACCCCCGGGGACAAGCGGCTGATCGCCTATCTGGTGCCCGCCGGGCAGGACGGCCCGGTCGCCGCGGCGGTGCGCGCGTACGCGGCCGATCGCCTGCCCGAGTACATGGTTCCCGCGGCATTCGTCGAGCTGGACGCCTTCCCGCTGACGGTCAACGGGAAGGTGGACCGGGCGGCGCTGCCCGCTCCCCGCTACGCGACGGGCGCCGGGCGGTTGCCGGCCGACGCCCGCGAAGAGCTGCTGTGCCAGGCGTTCGCCGAGGTCCTGGGACTGCCCGCGGTCGCCGTGGACGACGACTTCTTCACGCTCGGCGGCCACTCGCTGCTGGTGACGCGCCTGGTGAGCCGGGTGCGCGCGACCCTGGACGTGGAGCTGTCGATCCGGACGGTGTTCGATGCGCCGACGCCCGGCCGTCTGGCTGCCCGGCTCGCCGAAGCCGCCCGACCGGGACGCAGGGCGCTGGCGTCGCGGGAGAGGCCGGAGCAGCCGCCCTTGTCCTTCGCGCAGCAGCGCCTGTGGTTCCTGGCACAACTGGAGGGGCCGAGCCCGACGTACAACCTTCCGCTGGCACTGCGCCTGACCGGGCCGCTGGACCGCGAGGCGTTCGTGGCCGCGCTGCGCGACACGGTCGCACGCCATGAGGTGCTGCGTACCGTCTTCGCGGTGGCCGATGACGGCACGCCGTACCAGCGGGTCCTGCCGGAGGCGGAGACGGCGTTCGCGCCCGAGGTCGTTCAGGTGCCGTCCGACGGCCTGACCGACGCGATCGCGCGAGCGGCGGCGTACGCGTTCGACCTGGCCGTGGAGAACCCGGTGCGTGCCACGCTGTTCGCGGTGGCACCGGACGAGCACGTGCTGGTCCTGGTGGTGCATCACATCGCGGGTGACGCCTGGTCGATGGACCCCCTGGCCCGGGACGTGGCGGCGGCGTACGCGGCGCGGCTGAGGGGCGAGGCCCCGGCGTGGCAGCCGCTGCCCGTGCAGTACGCCGACTACGCGCTCTGGCAGCGCGAGTTGCTCGGGGACGAGGACGACCCGGACAGCCTGATCCGCCGGCAGGTCGCCCACTGGCGCGACACCCTGGACGGCGCCCCGGAGGAGCTGGACCTGCCGACCGACCGGCCGCGCCCTGCCGAGTTCTCCTACCGCGGCCACCTCGCCGAGGTCGAGCTTCCGGCCGAACTGCACCGGCGGCTGCGGGAGGTGGCGCGCGCCGAGGGCGTGACGGTCTTCATGGTGCTTCAGGCCGCACTGGCGGTGACGCTGTCGCGGCTGGGCGCGGGCACCGACATCCCCGTCGGCACCGCGGTCGCCGGACGCACCGACCAGGCCCTGGACGACCTGGCCGGATTCTTCGTCAACACCCTGGTCCTGCGCACCGACCTGACCGGCAACCCGACCTTCGCCGAGGTGCTGGAGCGGGTCCGCGACGGCCTGCTGACCGCCCTGGCCCACCAGGACGTCCCGTTCGAGCGGCTGGTGGAGGAACTGGCCCCGGCCCGGTCGCTGACGCGGCATCCGTTGTTCCAGGTGATGCTCACCCTGCAGAACACCGCTCGGGCCGCCGGCGGCGCGTCCGCCGAGCTGCCCGGCCTGGAGACCGCCGTGCTGCCGACAGGCGCGGTGCCCGCCAAGTTCGACCTCGACCTCGCCTTCGCCGAAACCTTCGACCCGGACGGCGAACCCACCGGGATGCACGGCACGCTCGTCGCGGCCACCGACCTGTTCGACCCGGACACGGCCGACCGGATCGTCACCTGGTTCGCCCGGGCACTCGAGGCGCTGACCCGCCGCACGGACGTGCGTCTCGGCGCCGTCGACGTGCTGGACGAGACCGAACTCTCCGTCCTCGTCGCGGAATGGAACGACCCGGCGCTCCCGGTACCGGAGGCGACGCTGGCCGAGCTGTTCGAGGCGCAGGCGGCGAGGACGCCGGACGCGACGGCTGTGACGGCGGGCGATACCGCCGTGTCCTATGCGGAGCTGGACGCCCGTGCCGACCGGCTGGCGCGGCGTCTGGCCGGGCTGGGGGTCGGCCCGGAGTCGGTCGTCGGTGTGCTCCTGCCCCGCTCCGCCGACCTGGCGGTGGCCGTTCTGGCGGTGCTGAAGGCGGGCGGCGCGTATCTGCCCGTCGACCCGGACTACCCGGCCGAACGCATCGCGTTCGTACTGGCCGACGCGGGAGCCGCGTGCGCCGTGACGACGGCCGACTTCGCGCCGATCCTGCCGGAGGGCGTGGCGGCGGTGCCGGCGGACGCTCCCGAGTCCGACGAGACGGCCGGCGGGGAACGGCTGGAGCCCGCGCGCCCCGACCAGGCGGCGTACGTGATCTACACATCGGGGTCGACCGGGACGCCGAAGGGCGTGCTGGTGCCCCACCGCAACGTGATCGCGCTGCTCACGGCTGCCCGGAACGTGTTCGAGTTCGGCGCGGACGACGTGTGGAGCCTGTTCCACTCGTCCGCGTTCGACGTCTCGGTGTGGGAGCTGTGGGGCGCGCTGCTGCACGGCGGGCGCGTCGTGATGGTGCCGTTCGACGTGTCGCGGTCGCCGGCGGACTTCGCGGAGCTGCTGGAGCGCGAGCGGGTGACGGTGCTGAGCCAGACGCCGTCGGCGTTCTACCAGCTGATGGAGGCCGAGTCGCACCGCGCGGACACGCTGCGCGACCTGCGGGCGGTGGTGTTCGCCGGAGAGGCACTGGAGCCCGCGCGGCTCGCCGGCTGGTGGGAGCGGTACGGCGGGTCCGGGCCGCGGCTGGTGAACATGTACGGCATCACCGAGACCACCGTGCACGTCACCCACCACGACCTGTCGCCGGACGATGCCGGGGACGGCAGTGTGATCGGCCGTGGTCTTCAGGGGCTGTCGGTGTATGTGCTGGACGAGTGGCTGCGCCCGGCTCCTGTGGGGGTGACGGGCGAGCTGTACGTGGCCGGGCCCCAGGTGGCCCGTGGCTACGTGGGCCGCCCGGCACTGACCGGTGAGCGGTTCGTGGCGTGCCCGTTCGGTGCGGGCGGGCAGCGGATGTACCGGTCGGGTGACCGGGCCCGGTGGACCCCGGACGGCCGGCTGGTGTTCGAGGGCCGTGCGGACGAGCAGGTGAAGATCCGCGGGTTCCGGATCGAACCGGGCGAGGTGTCGGCCGTGCTGGCGTCGCATCCGGACGTGGCGCAGGCCGCCGTCGTCGCGGGCGACGACCCCCTGGGCGGAAAGCGGCTGGTCGGCTACGTGACCCCTGGTGAGGGAGTGGACGCCGGCGGGCTGTCCGAGCTGGTGCGTGGGTTCGCCGCGCAGCGGCTGCCGTCGTACATGGTGCCCTCGGCGTTCGTGGTGCTGGGCGTCCTGCCGTTGACGGTCAACGGCAAGCTGGACCGCAGGGCCCTGCCGGCGCCGGCGTACACCGCGGGCGGCGGCCGTGCCCCGGACGGCCCCGAGGAGGAACTGCTCTGTCAGGCCTTCGCCGAGGTGCTGGGCCTGCCGTCCGTCGGGGTCGACGACGACTTCTTCGCACTCGGCGGGCACTCGCTCCTGGCGGTTTCGCTGGTCGAGTGGCTGCGGCAGCGCGGCATGTCCGTCTCGGTACGGGCCTTGTTCGTGACACCGACCCCGGCCGGGCTGGCCGCCGTGGCAGGCCCGGAGCCGGTGGTGGTGCCGCCCCGCGCGATCCCCCGGGGCGCCACCGGGATCACGCCGGAGATGCTGCCCCTGGTCGAGCTGACCGAGGCCGAGGTCGCGCGGGTGGTGGAGCGGGTACCCGGCGGCGCGGCCAACATCGCGGACGTGTACCCCCTGGCCCCCCTGCAGGAAGGAATCTTCTTCCACCACCTCGCGGCCGACCCCGACGGCACGGACGTCTACGTGACGCCGACCGTGCTCGACTTCGACTCCCGCGAGCGACTCGACGCCTTCCTCGCGGCGATGCAGCGGGTGCTGGACCGGCACGACATCTATCGCACCGCGATCGTGTGGGAAGGACTGCGCGAACCGGTCCAGGTGGTGTGGCGCCATGCCGAACTGCCCGTCGAGGAGATGGAACTCGACCCCGACGGCCCGGACGCGATCGAGCAGCTGCGCACGGCGGCGGGCGGCCGGATCGAGCTGGACAGCGCGCCACTGCTGCGGGCGCACGTCGCCGCCGCGCCCGGACGGGGCTGGCTGATGCTGCTGCGCATCCACCACCTGGTCCAGGACCACACCTCCGTGGAGGTGCTGCTGGAGGACCTGCGGGCGTTCCTGGCCGGGGAGGGCGACCGGCTCCCGGCGCCGGTGCCGTTCCGCGAGTTCGTCGCGCAGGCACGGCTGGGGACGTCGCGGGAGGAGCACGAGCGGTACTTCACCGGGCTCCTCGGCGATGTCACGGAGACCACCGCCCCCTACGGCCTGACGGACGTGCACGGTGACGGTGAGGGGGCCGCGCATGCCCAACTGCGGGTCGACGACGCCCTGACCGAGCGGATGCGGCAGGTGGCGCGGTCGCTCGGGGTGAGCCCGGCGTCCCTGTTCCATCTGGCGTGGGCGCGCGTCCTCGGCGCGGTGTCGGGCCGCGACGACGTGGTGTTCGGAACGCTGCTGTTCGGCCGGATGGGCGCGGGAGCGGGCTCCGACCGGGCACCGGGCCTGTTCCTCAACACCCTGCCGGTGCGCGTACCCATGGCCGGGAAGAGCGTGGCAGAGGCCCTGACCGAGCTGCGCCGGCACCTCGCCGACCTCATGGTCCACGAGCAGGCCCCGCTGACGCTGGCCCAGGCCGCCGCCGGACTGCCCGGCGGCAGCCCGCTGTTCACCTCGCTCTTCAACTACCGGCACAACCAGGACGAGCCCGAGCCCGGCGAGGGCATCCAGGGCGTCCGGACGGTCTTCACCCGGGAGCACACCAACTACCCGCTGCACATGTCCATCGACAACGACGGACCCGGCTTCGTCATCACGGCGAACGTGATGGCGCCCGCAGACCCCGACCAGGTCTGCGCACTCATGCACACCTGCCTCACCCACCTGGTCACCGCCCTGGCGGAAGCCCCGGACACCCCGCTCACCCAAGTGGACGTCCTGGGCACGCGGGCCCGGCACCGGATGTCCGTCGAATGGAACGACACGGCCGTGGACGTGCCCGACCTGACCGTTCCGGCCGCGTTCGCCGCGCAGGCCGCACGTGTTCCGCAGGCCACGGCGCTGGTCTGCGGTGACGTCGAGATCGGTTACGCAGAGCTGGACGCCCGCTCGGACCGGCTGGCGCGAGCCCTGGTGAAGGCGGGCGTGGCCGCGGAGACGACCGTCGCGGTGGTGATGGAGCGTTCCGTCGAGCTGGTCGTGACGCTGCTGGCCGTCCTGAAGGCCGGCGGCGTGTACGTGCCACTGGACGCGGGCTGGCCGGCCGTACGGATGCGGACGGTGCTGGAGGACGCGGGCGCCCGGTGCGTGGTGGTGCACGAGCCGACGGCCGGCCACGAGTTCCTGCGCGCCCTCGACATCCCCGCGCTCTCGGTGACGGCGGAAGCGGAGGAGTGCGCGCTGCCCCGGCAGTGGTCTCCGCAGCAGGCGGCGTACGTGATGTACACCTCCGGCTCGACCGGTGTCCCGAAGGGCGTGGTCGCCACGCACCGGGACGTCGTGCGGCTGGCGACCGACCGGTGCTGGGACCGGCCCTCGCGGGTGCTGTTCCACGCCCCGCACGCGTTCGACGCCTCGTCGTACGAGCTGTGGGCCCCGCTGCTGTCCGGCGGCACGGTCGTCATCGCACCGAACGAGCGTGTGGACGCGGCGGTGGTGCGGCGGTTGGTCACCGACCACGAGTTGTCGCATCTGCATGTGACAGCCGGCCTGCTGAGGGTGCTGGCGGACGAGGACCCCGGCTGCTTCACCGGTGTCCGTGAGGTGCTGACCGGCGGTGACATGGTCCCGGCGGAGTCGGTACGGCGGGTGCTGGAGGCCAACCCGGGTGTGACCGTGCGGCAGTTGTACGGGCCGACCGAGGTGACGCTGTGCGCCACTCAGCACGAGGTCGCCGACGCCGGCCGGGTGCACTCCGTCCTGCCGATCGGGCGCCCACTCGACAACACCCGCGTGTACGTCCTCGACGCCGGTCTCGAACCGGTGCCGGTGGGCGTGGCCGGAGAGCTGTACGTCGCCGGAGCCGGGGTCGCACGCGGTTACCTCGACCGGCCCGTGCTGACGGGTGAGCGGTTCGTGGCCTGCCCCTTCACCGGCTCCGGCGAGCGGATGTACCGCACCGGCGACCTGGTCCGGTGGACCCCGGACGGGCGGCTGGTGTTCGTCGGGCGTGCGGACGAACAGGTGAAGATCCGCGGGTTCCGGGTGGAGCCCGGCGAGGTCGAGGCCGCCCTCGCCGCACACCCGGCGGTCGCGCAGGCGACCGTGCTCGTCCGCGAGGACATCCCCGGGGACAAGAGGCTGGTGGCCTATCTGGTGCCCGCCGACCCGGGCACGGCCGTCGGCGTCACCGTCCGCTCGTACGCCGCCGAACGGCTGCCGGAGTACATGTTGCCGTCGGCCATGGTCGAGTTGGACGCCCTGCCGCTGAGCGCCAACGGGAAGGTGGACCGGGCCGCGTTGCCCGCGCCGGACTATGCGGCGGGTGCCGGCCGGGCGCCGGCCGACCTCCGCGAGGAGCTGCTGTGCCAGGCGTTCGCCGAGGTGCTCGGGCTGCCCGCGGTCGGCGTGGACGACGACTTCTTCACCCTGGGCGGGCACTCACTGCTGGCGACCGTCCTCGTCAGCCGGATCCGGGCGACGTTCCACGTGGAGCTGAACATCGTCGCGCTGTTCGACGCGCCGACCCCGGCGCGCCTCGCCCGCTGGCTCGTCCAGGCCCGGCCCGGACGGATCGAACTGGCCGTGCGGGAACGGCCGGAGAGGGTCCCGCTGTCGTTCGCCCAGCGCCGCCTGTGGTTCCTCGGACAGCTGGAGGGCCCCAGCGCCACGTACAACATTCCCCTCGGGACGCGGATCACCGGCCCGCTGAACCGGACCGCGCTGGAGACCGCGCTGCGTGACGTGATCGACCGGCACGAAGTCCTGCGCACGGTCTTCGCGATGGACGGCAGCGAGCCCTGCCAGCGGAGCCTTCCCCTCGACGCCTGCGGCTTCGCACTGCCGGTCGTCGAGGTGAGCCCCGGCGACGTGACCGACGCGGTGGCCCGGGCGGCGCAACACCCCTTCGACCTCGCCAGGGAGATCCCGGTGCGTGCGACGCTGCTCGCGGTGACGCCCGACGAGCACGTCCTGGTCCTGGTGGTCCACCACATCGCGGCGGACGCCTGGTCCATGGCGCCTCTGATCCGCGATGTCGCGACGGCGTACGCGGCGCGGTGCGCCGACGAGGAGCCGGCCTGGACACCGTTGCCCGTGCAGTACGCCGACTACGCGCTCTGGCAGCGCGAGTTGCTCGGGGACGAGGACGACCCGGACAGCCTGATCCGCCGGCAGGTCGCCTACTGGCGCGACACCCTGGACGGCGCGCCGGAGGAACTGCGCCTGCCGACCGACCGGCCGCGCCCGCCGACGACGTCCTTCCGCGGACACCTCGCCTCCGTCGACATTCCCGCCGGGGTGCACGAACGCCTCCAGGAGGTGGCGCGCGAGCACAAGGTGACCCTGTTCATGACCGTGCAGACCGCGCTGGCCGTGGCTCTGTCCCGGCTGGGCGCGGGCACCGACATCCCCGTCGGCACCGCGGTCGCCGGACGCACCGACCAGGCCCTGGACGACCTGATCGGGTTCTTCGTCAACACCATCGTCCTGCGGACCGACCTCAGCGGCGACCCCACCGTCGCCGACGTCCTGCGGAGGGTGCGCGACACCTCGCTCGCGGCGTTCACCCACCAGGACGTGCCGTTCGAAAAGCTGGTCGAGGAGCTGGCACCGGCCCGGTCGCTGGCCCGGCATCCCCTGTTCCAGGTCATGCTCACCCTCCAGAACGCGGGCGGGGCGCGCGGCGGCCCCGCCGCGGCGCTGCCCGGCCTGCGGACCGAGTCGCTGCCCACCGACGGCGTGGCCGCCAAGTTCGACCTCGACGTGTCCATGGGCGAGACCTTCGACGCCTCGGGCGCCCCCGCGGGAATCCAGGGCACGCTCGTCGCCTCCGCCGACCTGTTCGACCAGGCGACGGCCGATCGCATCGCGGGCTGCCTCGTGCGGGTCCTGAGCCTGCTCACCGAGGCCACGGACGTGCGCCTGAGCGCGGTGGACCTGCTCGACGCGGGCGAGCGGCGACGGGTCGTCGAGGAGTGGAACGCCACCGACGCCCCGCTGCCGGCTCTGCCCGTGCCCGCGTCGTTCGAGGACCGGGCGGCGAGAACGCCCGACGCCGTCGCGGTGCTGGCCGGTGACACCCGGCTGACCTACGCCGAGCTGAACGCCCGGGCCAACCGGCTGGCCCGGCTGCTCGTCCGGCACGGCATCGGCCCGGAACTGCCCGTGGCGGTGTGCATGCGCCGTTCGGCCGACCTGCCCGTGGCACTGCTGGCGGTGCTCAAGGCCGGTGGCGCCTACGTGCCGATCGACCCCGACCACCCCGCCGAGCGCATCGGGCACATACTCGACGACAGTCGCCCCGAGCTGCTGCTCACCAGCCGGGAGACCGATGCCGCCGTGGCCGGGGCGAAACGAATCGTCGTGGACGCTCCCCGTACGGCGGCCAGGCTCCGGAAGCTGGACGGCCGCGACCTGGCCGCCTCCGAGCGCCTCGGTGCGCTCCTGCCCGAGCACCCGGCCTACGTCATCTACACGTCGGGATCCACCGGACGGCCCAAGGGGGTCGTCGTCCCGCACGGCGCCATGGCGAACTTCGTCGCGGCGATGGGGGAGCGCTTCCCCATGGGCGAGGCCGACCGTCTGCTGGCCGTGACGACGGTCTCCTTCGACATCCACGTCCTGGAGCTCTACGTGCCGCTGCTCGCGGGCGCCGGGGTCGTGCTCGCGGACGACGCGGCCGTACGGGATCCGGCGGCGCTGGCCGCGCTCATCGGCGCAACCGGCGTGACCGTGATGCAGGCGACCCCGTCACTGTGGCAGGCGCTGCTGACGGAGCACGCCGAGGCCGCGAGGGGACTGCGCATACTCGTCGGCGGCGAGGCGCTGCCGGGGGCCCTGGCCGCCCGCCTGGCGGCCGTCGGGAACACCGTCACGAACCTGTACGGCCCGACCGAGGTGACGGTCTGGGCGACCACGGCCGGCATCGAGGCGGATGCCACGACGGCCCAGGTGCCGATCGGCCGCCCGGTGGCCAACACCCGGGCGTACGTGCTCGACGACGCCCTGCGGCCCGTGCCGCCGGGCTCCTCGGGCGAGCTCTACCTGGCCGGCGTCCAGCTGGCGCGCGGGTATCAGGGGCGAGCGGGGCTGTCCGCGGAGCGGTTCGTGGCCTGCCCGTTCGGCTCCGGCGAGCGCATGTACCGCACCGGTGACGTGGTCCGCTGGCGCGCGGACGGTCAACTGGAGTTCCTGGGCCGCGCGGACGACCAGGTGAAGATCCGCGGGTTCCGGATCGAGCTCGGTGAGGTCGAGGCCGTGCTGGGCCGCCACCCGGCCGTCGAACGGGCCGCCGCGGCCGTGCGCGAGGACGTCCCGGGCGGCAAACGGCTCGTCGCCTACGTGGTGGCCGGCGCCCCCGCACCGCACGATCTGGCGGAAGCGCTGCGCGCCGAAGCAGCTGAGCGGCTGCCGTCGTACATGGTGCCCGCCGCGGTCGTGGTGCTGGACGCGCTGCCGCTGACCGCGAACGGCAAGCTCGACCGCAGGGCGCTGCCCGCGCCGGACTTCGCGGCGGTGGCCGGCTCGGGCCGGGCCCCGGCGGGTCCGCGCGAGGAACTGCTGTGCCTGGCCTTCGCACAGGTACTGGGCCTCGAACGCGTCGGCGTGGACGACGACTTCTTCGCCCTGGGCGGGCACTCGCTGCTGGCCGTTTCCCTCGTCGAGCACCTGCGCGAGCGCGGGGTCGCGGTGTCGGTGCGGGCACTGTTCCAGAACGCCACCCCTGCCGGACTCGCGGCCGCGGCCGGTCCGGAGGAGGTGACGGTGCCGCCGAACCTCATCCCGCCGGGCGCGAACGAGATCACGCCGGACATGCTGACCCTGGCCGACCTGACCGAGGCGGAGATCGCCACAGTGGTTGCCACGGTGCCCGGCGGCGCGGCCAACGTCGCGGACGTGTACCCGCTGGCCCCCCTCCAGGAGGGCATGTTCTTCCACCACTTGATGGCGGGCGGCGACGACGGTGACGTGTACGTGCTCCCGACGGTGCTCGGCTTCGCCTCGCGCGACCTCCTCGACGGGTTCCTGGCAGCGCTCCAGCAGGTCGTCGACCGGCACGACACCTACCGGACGGCGGTCGTCTGGGAAGGACTGCGGGAGCCCGTGCAGGTCGTGTGGCGCACCGCCGAGCTGCCGGTGGACGAGGTCGTCCTCGACGCCGCCGCCGACCCGGCCGAGCACCTGCTGGCCGAGGCGGGAACCTGGCACGCGCTGGACCGGGCACCGCTGATGCGGGTCCGGATCGCCGCCGAGCCGGGCACCGGCCGATGGGTGGCGCTGCTGCTCATCCACCACCTGGTGCAGGACCACACCGCCCTGGACGTGCTGCTGGACGAGGTGCGGGCGATCCTGTCCGGACACGCCGACGAACTGCCCGAACCGGTGCCGTTCCGCGGATACGTGGCGCAGGCGCGGCTCGGGACCGCGCGCGAGGAGCACGAGGCCTACTTCTCCGGCCTGCTCGGCGACCTGACCGAGCCGACCGCGCCGTACGGCCTGTCGGACGTGCACGGTGACGGCGGCCCCCAGGCCCGCGCGCAGCACCGGATCGACGACGAGCTGGCCGAACGGGTGCGCGGGCTGGCCCGGTCGAGGGGAGTCAGCGCGGCGACCGTCTTCCACCTGGCCTGGGCCCGGGTGCTCGGCACGCTGTCGGGACGCGACGACGTGGTCTTCGGCACGATCGTCTTCGGCCGGATGAACTCGGGGACCGGTTCCGACCGCGTACCGGGCCTGTTCATGAACACGCTGCCGGTGCGCGTCCGCCTCGGCGGCACCGCGGCGGATGCCGCGCTGTCGGACATGCGCAACCAGCTCGCCGAGCTGATGGTGCACGAGCACGCACCGCTCACACTGGCCCAGGCGGCCAGTGGCGTACCCGGCGGCACCCCCCTGTTCACCTCGCTGTTCAACTACCGGTTCACCGCGGCTCCGGACGCCGGACCCGCCGCGGAACAGGCCGATTCCGCCGACGGCATCAGCCTGCTGGCCTACCGGGAACAGAGCCACTACCCGCTGACCATGTCCGTCGACGACGCCGGTGAGTGGTTCCTGCTGACCGCCGAGGCACAAGCCCCGGTCGATCCCGAACAGGCCTGCCGGCTGCTGCACACCTGCCTGGACCGTCTGGTCTCCGTCCTCGAAACGGCGCCCGGCACCGGGCTGGCGGCGGTGGAGGTGCTGGACACGGAGGAACACCACCGGCTCCTTCACGAGTGGAATGCCACTGCGGGGCCGGTGCCCGCTGCTCTGTTGCCGGATTTGTTTGCGGCGCAGGTGGGGCGGTCGCCGGGTGCGGTGGCGTTGGTGGGTGAGGGTGTGGAGTGGTCGTATGCGCAGGTGGAGGAGCGGGCGAATCGGCTTGCGCGGAAGTTGATCGCGCGGGGGGTGGGTCCGGAGTCGGTGGTGGCTTTGGTGCTGGAGCGGTCGCCGGAGTTGGTGGTGGCGGTGCTGGCGGTGCTGAAGGCGGGGGGTGCGTATCTGCCGATCGATCCGGGGCAGCCGGCGGAGCGCATCCGGTTCGTGATCGAGGACGCGGCGCCGGTGCTGGTGCTGGACGGGCCGGAGTTCTTCGCGGAGACGGACGGGTTTGATGAGGGTGCGGTGTCGGATGCTGATCGTCTGGCTCCGTTGCTGGCGTCTCATCCGGCGTATGTGATCTACACGTCGGGGTCGACGGGGCGTCCGAAGGGCGTGGTGATTCCGCATGAGGCGTGTGTGAGTTATGTGGTCAGTCATGAGCGGTATGGGGTGGGTGGGGGCAGTCGGGTGGCGCAGTTCGCGTCGGTGGGTTTTGACGCGTTCTGTGAGGAGTGGTGGCTGGCGTTGCTGCGGGGGGCGGCGTTGGTGACGGTGCCGTCGGATCGGCGGTTGGGTGATGAGTTGGTGCGGTTCCTGGTGGATGGGGGGGTGACGCATGCGACGTTGCCGCCGGCGGTGGCGGCGTTGATGGCGGAGGGTGTGCTGGATCCGGGGTTTGTGCTGGATGTGGGTGGTGAGGTGTGTCCGCCTGGTCTGGTGGAGCGGTGGGTGGCTGCCGGGCGGACGCTGTTCAACAGTTATGGGCCCAGTGAGGCGACGGTGAATGTCACGGTGTGGCGTGCCGGGGCTGTGGGTCTGGGGTGGGGGGTGCCGATCGGGCGTCCGGTGGCTCATGCGCGGGTGTTCGTGCTGGATGGCGGGTTGCGGCCGGTTCCGGTGGGTGTGGTCGGCGAGTTGTATGTGGCGGGTCCTCAGCTGGGGCGTGGGTATCTGGGTCGTGCGGGGCTGACGGCGGAGCGGTTTGTGGCGTGCCCCTTCGTGCCGGGTGAGCGGATGTATCGGACCGGGGACCGGGTGCGGTGGTCGGCCGGGGGTGAGTTGGTGTTCGCGGGGCGTGCGGATGATCAGGTGAAGATCCGTGGGTTCCGGATCGAGCCGGGTGAGGTGGAGTCGGTCCTGGCGGGGCATCCGGCTGTGGCCCAGGCCGCGGTGGTGGTACGGGAGGACATCCCCGGCGACAAACGACTGACCGGATACGTGGTCGCCGCCGCCGGCGTGGACGCCGCCACCCTGCCCGGGACACTGCGCTCCTACGCCGCCGAGCAACTGCCCGGCTACATGGTGCCCTCGGCGATCGTGGAGCTGGACGGCTTCCCGCTGACGCCGAACGGCAAGCTCGACCGCAAGGCACTGCCCGCCCCCGACTACGCGGCCGGTGCGGGCAGGGCGGCGGCCGACGCCCGCGAGGAACTGCTGTGCGGAGCCTTCGCCCAGGTGCTCGGCCTGCCGGCCGTCGGCGTGGACGACGACTTCTTCGCGCTGGGCGGCCACTCGCTGCTGGCGACGCGCCTGGTGAGCCGGGTGCGGGCGGTGCTGGACGTCGAGCTGCCGATCCGGGCCCTCTTCGACACGCCGACCCCGGCGGCCCTCGCGCGCGGGCTCGCTCACGCCCGGCCGGGACGCAAGGCGCTGGAGGCGCGGGAGCGGCCGGAGCGAGCGCCGCTGTCGTTCGCGCAACGGCGGTTGTGGTTCCTCGGGCAGCTGGACGGACCGAGCGCCACGTACAACATCCCCCTCAGCCTGCGGCTGACCGGGGAGCTGGACCGGGCGGCGCTGACGGAAGCGTTCCGTGACGTGATCGAGCGGCACGAGGTCCTGCGAACCGTGTTCTCCCTGACGGACGGGGAGCCGTACCAGCGGGTGCTGCCGGTCGACGACGCCGGGTTCGCACTGCCGGTCGTGGACGTCGCCGAGGACCGGCTCGAGGCCGCGGTGACCGAGGCGGCCGGGTACGCGTTCGACCTCTCCACGGAGATCCCGCTGCGGGCGTGGCTGTTCGCGACGGCGCCCGGGGAGCACGTACTGGTCCTGGTGGTCCACCACATCGCCGGTGACGCCTGGTCCATGGAGCCGCTGGCCCGCGACATGGCGGAGGCCTACGCGGCCCGCCGCGAGGAGCGCGCCCCCGCCTGGACGCCGCTGCCCGTGCAGTACGTCGACTACGCCGTCTGGCAGCGCGAGTTGCTCGGAAACGAGGACGACGCCGACAGCGTCCTGGCGCGTCAGGTGGCGTACTGGCGCGATGCGCTCGCCGGTGCGCCGGAAGAACTGCGACTGCCCGCCGACCGGCCCCGGCCCGCTGAGGCCTCCACCCGGGGGCATGACGTGCCGGTGCTGGTGCCCGCCGATCTCCACGAGCGGCTCGTGGAGATGGCGCGCGTCGAGGGCGTCACCGTCTTCATGGTGCTCCAGGCCGCACTCGCGACGCTGTTGCACCGCCTCGGCGCGGGCAGCGACGTCCCCATCGGGGCATCGGTCGCGGGACGGACGGACGAGAACCTCAACGAACTGGTCGGCTTCTTCGTCAACACGCTCGTCCTGCGCACGGACCTGTCCGGTGACCCGACGTTTCGCGCACTGCTCGCGCGGGTCCGGGCGGTGAGCCTGTCGGCGTACGAGAACCAGGACGTGCCCTTCGAGCGGCTGGTCGAGGAACTGGCCCCGGCCCGCTCACTGGCCCGCCACCCCCTCTTCCAGGTCATGCTCACCCTCCAGAACACGGCCGGTCCCGGTGGCGGCCCCGCCGCGGAACTGCCGGGTCTGCGGACCGACACGCTGCCCATGGGACGTGCGGCGGCGAAGTTCGACCTGGACGTGTCCGTCGGTGAGATGTTCGACGCCGCCGGCGCGCCGGCGGGGCTGCAAGGCATGCTGATCGCCGCCGCCGACCTGTTCGACCGGGAGACGGCCGAGCGGATCGCGGCCTGCCTGGTGCGCGTCCTGGAGGCGATCGCCGAGGACACCGACGTGCGCCTGAGCGCGGTCGACGTGCTCGACGCGGACGAACGGCGGCTGGTCGTCGAGGAGTGGAACGACACGCAGGCCCCGCTGCCCGCCCGGCCCCTCTCCGAGATGTTCGAGGCCCAGGCGCTGAGGACACCGGACGCGGTGGCGGTTCTGTGCGGCGAAGCCCGGCTGACCTACGCCGAGCTGAACGCCCGGGTGAACCGGCTGGCGCGGCTGCTCGTACGGCGCGGTGTCGGCCCGGAGTCGCGCGTCGCGGTGTGCATGGCGCGTTCGGCGGACCTGCTCGTGGCTCTGCTGGCCGTACTGAGGGCCGGGGGCGCGTATCTGCCGATCGACCCGGGGCATCCGGCCGAGCGCATCGCGCTGATGCTCGACGACGCCCGGCCCGGGTTGGTCCTCACCGGCGGCGGTATCGCGGCAGTGGAGAACCGGCCGGAACGGCTCGCCGTGGACGATCCCGGTACGGTCGCGGAGCTGTCCGGCATGGACGACGGCCCCCTCACCGACGCGGAACGCCTCACGCCGCTGCTCCCGGACCACCCGGCCTATGTGATCTACACGTCGGGTTCCACCGGGCGCCCCAAGGGAGTCGTGGTCCCGCACGGCGCCATGGCGAACCTCGTCACGGCGATGGGCCGGCGCTTCCCGATGGACACCACGGACCGCCTGCTGGCCGTGACGACGGTGACCTTCGACATCCACGTCTTCGAGCTGTACGCCCCGCTCCTCGCGGGCGCCGGGGTCGTGGTCGCCCCGGACGGAGACGTGCGGGACCCGGCGGCTGTGGCCGAACTCGTCGACCGGTTCGGCGTGACCATGATGCAGGGCACCCCGGCGTTGTGGCACGCGCTGCTGACCGCGAACGCGGAGATCGCGCGGGGACTGCGGCTGCTCGTCGCGGGCGAGGCGCTGTCCGGGTCCCTCGCCGCCCGTATGGCGGCGGTCGGCAGCACGGTCACCAACCTGTACGGCCCGACCGAGGCGACGGTCTACGCGACGTTGGCCGATGTCGCGGCGGGGGCGGACCTGTCCCAGGTGCCGATCGGCCACCCGGTCGACAACACGCGGGCCTATGTGCTGGACGGCGCGCTCCAGCCGGTGCCGCCGGGCGTGTCCGGTGAGCTTTATCTGGCCGGAGCGCAGCTCGCACGCGGGTACCTGGAACGTCCGGGACTGTCGGCGGAGCGCTTCGTGGCATGCCCGTTCGGGCCCGCCGGGGAGCGCATGTACCGCACCGGCGACGTGGTGCGCCGGCGGACGGGCGGCGAGCTGGAGTTCCTCGGCCGGGCGGACGACCAGGTGAAGATCCGGGGATTCCGGATCGAGCTGGGTGAGGTGGAGGCCGTGCTGAGCGGCCACCCGGCGGTCGGGCACGCCGCCGCCGTCGTGCGGGAGGACGTCCCGGGCGACAAGCGGCTCGTCGCCTACGTGGTGGCCGGCGGCCCGGACGCCGGCGATGTGGCGGCAGCCGCGCACGCCCACGCGGCCGAGCACCTGCCGTCGTACATGGTGCCCTCGGCGGTGGTGGCGGTGGACACGCTGCCACTGACCGCGAACGGGAAACTCGACCGCAAGGCCCTGCCGGCCCCGGCGTTCACCTCCCGTGGCGGGCGGGCCGCGGCCACGGTCGGGGAAGAGCTGCTCTGCCAGGCGTTCGCCGAGGTCCTGGGCATCCCGTCGGTCGGTGTGGACGACGACTTCTTCGCCCTGGGCGGCCATTCGCTGCTGGCGGTGTCGCTGGTGGAATGGCTGCGGCAGCACGGGGTGTCCGTGTCGGTGCGGGCGCTGTTCACGACGCCGACGCCGGCCGGACTGGCGGCGGCCGCGGGGCCGGAGACCGTGGTGGTGCCGCCCAACCTGATCCCGGACGACGCCACCAGGATCACGCCGGAGATGCTCCCGCTCGTCGATCTGAGCGAGGCCGAGGTCGGACGGATGGTGGAGCAGGTGCCGGGCGGTGCGGCCGGCATCCAGGACGTGTACCCGCTGGCCCCGCTCCAGGAAGGCATCTTCTTCCACCACCTGATGCTCGGCCGGGACGGCACGGACGTGTACGTGACGCCCACGGTGATCGAGTTCGACTCACGGCGACGCCTGGACGATTTCCTCGACGCGATGCAGTGGGTGCTGGACCGGCACGACGTCTACCGCACCGCGTTCCTGTCCGACGGTCTTCCGGAGCCCGTTCAGGTGGTGCTGCGCCACGCCGACCTGCCGGTCGAGGAGGTGGCCCTGAACCCGGAGGGCCCGGACGCGGCCGAGCAGTTGACCGCCGCCGTCAGCGGCTGGATGGAGCTGGACCGGGCACCGCTGATGACGACGCACATCGCCGCCGACCCGCGAAGCGGCCGGTGGCTGTGCCTGCTCCGCGTCCACCACCTGTTGCAGGACCACACCGGCCTGCAGGTGATGCTCGACGAGCTGCGGGCCCGCCTGCAAGGGCGGACCGCGCACCTGCCGAAGCCGCTGCCGTTCCGGGACTTCGTGGCGCAGGCACGCCTCGGGGTTTCCCGCGAGGAGTATCAGCGCTACTTCGCCGGCCTCCTCGGTGACGTGACCGAACCGACCGCACCGTACGGGCTGGCCGAGGTACACGGCGACGGCACGGCGGTGACCCAGGCCGCCCTCCGGGTCGCCGGCGAGCTGGCCGGGCGGCTGAAGGACGTCGCCCGGTCGCTGGGCGTGAGCCCGGCGACGGTCTTCCACCTGGCCTGGGCGCGCGTACTCGCGGCCCTGTCGAGCCGCGACGACGTGGTGTTCGGCACGATCCTCTTCGGCAGGATGAACTCCGGGGCGGGTTCCGACCGCGTACCGGGCCTGTTCATCAACACGCTGCCGGTGCGGGTGCGCCTGGCCGGCCTCGCAGTCGGGGAGGCGCTGACCGGCCTGCGGCACCAGCTCGCCGACCTGATGGTCCACGAGCACGCGCCGCTGGCCCTGGCCCAGGCGGCCAGTGGCCTGCCCGGCGGCAGCCCGCTGTTCACCTCCCTCTTCAACTACCGGCACAACCCGGAGGTGTCCGAGGAGGCCGCCGAAGCCCTGGAGGGCATGGAACTGCTGTCCGACCGCGACATCACCGACTACCCGCTCGCCGTGGCCGTCGATGTCGGAGGAGGCGGCTTCACCATCGCCGTGGACGCGGTGGCGCCCGTCGATCCCGCCGACGTCTGCGCCCTCCTGCACACCTGCCTGGAGAACCTGGTCACAGCCCTCGACGAGGCACCCGGGACGCCCTTGTCGGCAGTGGACGTACTGAGCGAGGCCGAGCGGTCCGAGCTGGTCGAGGGGCACAAAGACACGGCGGTCGCGATGGCGGACGCCTCGGTGCCGGACGTGTTCGCGCAGCGAGCGGCGGCCGCCCGCGACGCCGTGGCGCTGGTGTCCGGCGGCGACGAGGTGACGTACGGCCAACTGGACGCGCGGGCCGATGCGCTGGCGCGCGTGCTGGTCGCGTCGGGCGTGGGACCGGAGACGGTCGTCGCCGTGCTGATGGAACGGTCCGTCGAGCTGGTGGTGACACTGCTGGCGGTGCTGAAGGCCGGCGGTGCGTATCTGCCGCTGGATCCCGGATGGCCGGTGGCGCGGATGCGCGCGGTGATCGACGACGCGAGTGCCCCCGTGCTGGTGGTGCGCGAGCAGGCGACCGAACATGAGCTGCTCGGAGCCACGGTGGTGCCGCTCGACGCGCACGCGGATGCCGAGGCCCCGCTGCCCGCGCCGGTGGCTGCGGACGCGGCCGCGTACGTGATGTACACGTCGGGTTCGACGGGTGTGCCCAAGGGCGTGGTGGCCACGCACCGGGACGTGGTCGCACTGGCCCGGGACCGGTCCTGGGGGGCGACGCCGCGGGTGCTGTTCCACGCCCCGCACGCGTTCGATGCGTCGTCGTATGAGTTGTGGGTGCCGTTGCTGTCGGGTGGCACGGTGGTGGTGGCGCCGGACGAGGCGGTGGACGGAGCGGTCCTGCGTCGCCTGATCGCTGAGCAGGGTCTGTCGCATGTGCATGTGACGGCGGGTCTGCTGCGGGTGCTGGCCGATCAGGACCCGGGCTGTTTCGCCGGTGTGGGTGAGGTGCTGACGGGCGGGGACGTGGTGCCGGCCGGGTCGGTGCGGCGGGTGCTGGAGGCCAACCCGGGTGTGGTGGTACGCCACCTCTACGGGCCGACCGAGGTGACCTTGTGCGCGACCCGGTACGAGGTCGGCGACGCCGGTGACCTCGACGGGGTGCTGCCGATCGGGCGGCCGCTGGACAACACGCGGGTGTACGTCCTGGACGGCAAGCTCGACCCGGTGCCCGCGGGTGTGGCCGGGGAGCTGTACGTGGCCGGAGCCGGTGTCGCGCGGGGTTACCTGAACCGGCAGGGGCTGACGGGCGAGCGGTTCGTGGCCTGCCCGTTCGGGCCGGCCGGGGAGCGGATGTACCGCACCGGGGACCTGGCCCGTTGGGATGCCGAGGGCCGGCTCGTGTTCGTGGGCCGGGCGGACGAGCAGGTGAAGATCCGTGGCTTCCGGGTCGAGCCGGGCGAGATCGAGGCTGTCCTGGCGGACCATCCCGCGCTCTCCCAAGCGGCCGTGGTGGTCCGCGAGGACACCCCGGGGGACAAGCGGCTGATCGCCTATCTGGTGCCCGCCGAGGCGGGAGCACCGGTTACGGACGCGGTCCGGGAGTACGCCGGGGAGCTGTTGCCGTCGTACATGGTGCCGACGGCTTTCGTGGAACTGGACACCCTGCCACTGACGGCCAACGGCAAGCTCGACCGCAAAGCCCTGCCCGACCCCCAGCTCGCGCACGGGGCCGCCGACGCGGTGGCCCACGGGCCGATGGCGGCGGTCGAACAGGCCATGTGCCAGGCGTTCGCCGAGGTGCTGGGGCTGCCCGGCGTCGGGGTCGACGACGACTTCTTCGCACTCGGCGGCCACTCGCTGCTGGCGGTGAGGCTGGTGCACCGGCTGGAGGCCCGGGGCATCACCGTCTCCGTCCGGGACGTGATGGCCGCCCCGACCGTGGCCGCCCTGCGGAACACGCTCAGCCTGTCGTCGATGCGGGACTCGCTCGGCGTACTGCTGACGATCCGCGGCGGCGGTGAACGACCGCCCCTGTTCTGCGTCCACCCCGCGGGCGGACTGAGCTGGTGCTACACGCCCTTCGCCCAGCACGCGCCCGAAGACCAGCCCGTCTACGGGCTGCAGGCCCGCGGCGTCGACGGCGAGGCGCCCTTCGCGGGCTCGCTGACGGACATGGCCGCCGACTACATCGAACAGATGCGCGCGGTGCAGCCGACCGGCCCCTACCACATCGTCGGATACTCCTTCGGCGCGGCTCCCGCACATGAGATCGCCGTTCAGCTGCGGGCGCGGGGAGAGGAAGTGGCCGCTCTGGTCGTCATGGACTCGTTCCCGATCGACGACGAGGTCACGGCCACCGGCGCCCAGGACGGCGCCACCGCCGACGGCGGCGACCTGTCCTGGGAGGATGCGATCCGCGCGGAGTTCGGCCACCTGCTCGGCGGATTCTCCGACGACGAGATCGCCTTCGTCGCGCGGACGTTCCAGAACAACACCCGGATCAGGGCCGCGCACACCACCGGCCGTTTCGACGGCGACACGCTGATCCTCACCTCGACGGACAACGCGCCGGAAGACGGACCCCTCACCGCGAAATGGGCGCCCTACGTCTCCGGCGAGATCACGGAAGTGTCCATTCCGTGCGGGCACGTGGACATGGTCCGTCCCGACATGATGGGCCTGGCGTGGCAGGCGATCTCGGCCTGGCTGGAATCCCGATGACCAAAGGAACGGAGAGAGCAGACATGCGACGGACATCCCTGCTGTGTGTCCCCTTCGCGGGTGCCGGCGCCTCGTTCTTCCACCCATGGGCGGCGCTGACGGACGGGAACCCGCGGATCGTGGCACTCCAGTTACCGGGCCGGGAGTGGCGGCTCTCCGAGAACCCGTACCGGGACGTGGCGCAGGCCGCCGCCGGGCTGTTCCCCGCCGTGACCGAGGAGATCAGCCCGGGCGACCGGGTCGCGATCTTCGGGCACAGCCTCGGCGCGGTGCTGGCGTACGAACTCGCCCACCTGCTGGCCGACCGCACCCAAGCCGACGTGGCGCGGCTCTTCGTGAGCGGCTCACCGGGCCCCTGGACGCGGCGGACCAGGCGGGCCACCGGCCTGCCCGACGAGGAGTTCCTGCTGCGCGTCAAGGAGTTCGCCGGCTACGACCACGAGGCGCTGTCCGATCCGGACATGCGCCAGCTGATCCTGCCGACCCTGCGGGCCGACGTCGAGATGCACGAGAACTACGTCCCCTCCACGGACCGGCCGCTGCCGCTGCCCGTCACCGCCGTGCGCGGCACCGGGGACGACCTGGTCACGGCCGAGCAGACCGGCGAATGGGCCAAGGCGACCAGCGCCGATTTCACCCAGGCCGAGGTGGAGGGCGGGCACATGTACATCGCCGAGGACCCCGGCAGCCTGCTGCGTCTGGTCGACGACGCACTCGCCCGTTAGGAGCGGCCATGCAGCTTGCCGGCAAGACCGCGATCGTCACCGGTGCCGCGCGGGGCCTGGGACGTGCCTGCGCGGTCGCCTTCGCCCGGGAGGGCGCCGATCTCGTCCTCCTCGACCTCTGCGCCGACCTGCCCGGCGTGCCGTATCCGCTGGGCAACGCGGGTCAGCTCGACCACACCGCCGAACTGTGCCGCGAGCACGGCGCCGCCGTCCTGGCCCGGCAGACCGATGTCCGCGACCTCGCCGCTCTGCGGCACGCCGTGGACGACGCCCACGGCCGGTTCGGACGCATCGACGTGCTGCTCAACAACGCCGGGATCGCCGCCCCTTCCGGCAAGCCCGCCGACGAGATCGACGAGGACGAGTGGCAGCTCATGATCGATGTGGATCTCTCCGGCGCGTGGCGCGCGATCAAGGCGGTCGGCAAGATCCTTAAGGCCCAGCGGGCCGGCAGCATCGTCAACGTCGCGTCCACGGCCGGGCAGGTCGGATACCGCAACTTCGCGGGTTACGTGGCGGCCAAGCACGGCGTCATCGGGCTCACCAAGGCCGCGGCTCTCGACTTCGCCCCGGTGAAGGTCAGGGTCAACGCCCTGTGCCCGGGCTCGGTCCGGGACGACGCGGTGGTGGAGGGCCGGATGCTGTCGGAGATCGCCAGGTCGCTTCAGGTGCCGGTCACCGAGCACGAGGAGGCGTTCGTCCAGGCGCAGCCCATGAACGCCCTGATCGAGCCGGACGATGTCGCCTCGGCCGCGGTCTGGCTCGCCTCCGACGGGTCCCGGCAGGTCACGGGATCGGTCATCACCGTCGACGGCGGGTTCACGGCCCGCTGAACCGCAGGGAGTGGGACGTGGTCACCTTCCAGTCAGGCGAGGACGCCGGTCAGTGCCACGCGCTGCGCGTCCGCCTCGAAGCCTCCGACAGCGTGGACGTGCCCTGGGTGGAACAGGTGCCCTTCGCGAGCGACGAGCCGGGCGCCGAGCGCCGCCGCGAGCGCGAGCTGTACCGGCCGGTCGACGCCGGCCGTGGATCGCGCACCGTGCTGATCCGCTACACCGACGGCCCGGCCGACCTCGTCGTCGTGGCGCACCGGGCCGCGTTCGACCAGCGGGCGTTACGCCGCCTGGCGGCCGCGGTGCGCGACGGCGGGAAGCCCGTGCCGGCACGAGCAGACCCGCCGGGAGACTTCGACCACGCACCCTCCTGGGGGCTGGGGGACCGGAGTCAGGGGGAAGCCTCGGCGGGCCACCTGGTCACGCTGCCCGAGGGGACGTCCCGTGATCCGGCGGGCTGGCAGGCGGCGCTCGCCGTCGTGCTCTCCCGGTACGAGCCGGAGCGATCGCCGGTGGTCGCCGCGCTGGACACCGGTGAACGGGGCGGCCTCCCGCCGGCCGGGGCCGTGAGCGCCGGGCTGGTCTTCGACCTGGGCGGCGAGGGGGAGTACGTGCCGTGCCTGGCGCCCGTCTTCCCGTTGACGGTCACAGTCGGCGAGGACGGCCTGCGCTGCGACCACAGACTCGACCGCGTGAGCGAGCCGATCGCGAGACAGTTCGTCCGCCATCTGGCCGAGGCGCATCGGCAGCTCACCGGCCCGTCCGACCTCTTCGACGCGGCGGAACGCGACCGGATCCTGCGGCTCGGGCGAGCGCCGCGGCCGCCGCGCGGCACGTCGCGACGGATCCCGGACGTGATCGCCGAGAGGGTCGCCGAGCGTCCCGACGCGGTCGCGCTCCTCGACGAGGACCTCCCGGTGACCTACCGCGAGCTCGACCGGTGGTCCGACCGGCTCGCGCACGGTCTGCGCGCGGCCGGGGTGAGCGACGGGACCCTGGTCGGTGTCTGCCTGGAGCGATCGGCGCACCTCGTGGCGGTCCTGCTGGCCGTGCTCAAGGCGGGGGCGGTCTATGTGCCGCTGGATCCGGCGTATCCGTCGGAACGTCTCGCCTACACGGTCGCGGACTCCCGCTTGCGGGTCGTAATCACCGAGCCGGAGGGGTTCCCCGGCTCCCCGGGCGTCGACGTGCTCACGCCCGCACAGGTGCTGGGGCTGAGCGACGACCGAGCGGACGGTCCGCCCGTGACCGGCACCGGACCCGAGGACCCGGCGTACGTGATCTACACCTCGGGGTCCACCGGCAGACCCAAGGGGGTGCTCGTCCCGCACGCCAACGTCGTCGCCCTGATGGACGCCACCCGCGACGACTTCACCCTCGGCGCCGCCGACGTGTGGACGTTCTTCCACTCCGTGGCGTTCGACTTCTCGGTCTGGGAGATCTGGGGCTGTCTGATGACCGGCGGCCGTCTCGTCGTCGTCCCGTACTGGGTGTCCCGGTCGCCCGAGCAGTTCCACGACCTCGTCGCCGTCCATAAGGTCACCGTGCTCAGCCAGACACCGTCCGCCTTCGCCCAACTCGCGGAGGCCGACCGCGCCAAGGGCAGGCGGCTCGGGGTGCGGCTGGTGATCTTCGGGGGCGAGCCGCTGGACGCCCGGAGCCTGCTGCCGTGGCTCGACCGGTACCCCGAATCCCGCTGCCGCCTGGTCAACATGTTCGGGATCACCGAGACCACCGTGCACGTCACCGCCGAGACCGTCACGCGACGACTCGCCCTGGCCGGCTCCCGGTCCGTGGGCAGGGCGCTCCCCGGCTGGCGGGTGTACGTCCTGGACGCGGCGGGGCGACTCGCGCCTCCCGGGGTGGCCGGCGAGATCCACGTCGGCGGCGCCGGGGTGGCGCTCGGTTATCTGCGGCGCCCGGAGCTGACACGGGAGCGGTTCCGCCCCGATCCGTTCGGCGGCGGGCTGATGTACCGCACCGGAGACCGGGGGCGGTTGCGGCCGGACGGCGCGCTGGAGCATCTGGGACGCCTCGACAACCAGGTCAAGTTGCGGGGGTTCCGCATCGAGCTGGACGAGATCCGTTCGGTGCTGGCCGAGTGCCCCGGGGTGACCGCCGCCGCCGTGATGCTGCGTCAGGTGGATCCGAACGACGCGGCGACCGGCCGGCTCGACGCCTACGTGGTCCTCTCCGAGGGCTCCACCGCGGGCGTACGGGAGCGGGCCGCCCGGATCCTCCCCGACTACATGCTGCCCTCGACCGTCACGGCTGTGCCGGCGCTTCCCATGACGGCGAACGGGAAGGTCGACCTCGCCGCCCTGCCCGAACCGGCAGCGTCCTCCTCCCGCGGGAGAGAAGAGCCGGCGGTGGACGAGGACGACCTCTCCGGCGAGTTGCTGACGCTGTGGGAGCAGCTCTTCGGCTTCACCGTGAGCCTGTCCGACAGCTTCTGGGAACTGGGCGGGAACTCGCTGCTCGCCGTCAGGATGGCCTCGATGATGCGCGAACGGGGCCTGCCGCCCCTGCACATACGCGTGCTCTACCTCAACCCGACGGTGCGGGAGCTGGCAGTCGTGCTGAGGGAGTGACCGGCTTACTCGGAGGTGCTCTCGACGACGCGGTTCTCCCAGGCCCAGACGGCGATCTCGGTTCGGTTGCGCACCCCGAGCTTGGTCTGGATGCCCGACAGGTGGCTCTTGACCGTGCTGAGCGAGATGAACAGCTCGGCGGCGATCTCCTGGTTGGTGCGGCCGCGCGCGATGGCCTTGACGACCTCCAGCGCGCGTCCGGACAGCTGCGGAGTGTCCTTGGCGCGGCCCCGGGGCATCGCCTGGGTCTCGTTCAGGTGCTTCAGCAGCCGCAGGGTGACCGACGGCGAGACCAGCGCCTCGCCGTTGTAGGCGGCGCGGACGGCTTCGATGAGCAGGGCGGGACCGGCGTCCTTGAGGACGAACCCCGCCGCGCCGCCCCGCAGTGCCCCGTACACGTAGTCGTCGAGGTCGAACGTGGTGACCACGATGACCCGGATCGGATCGGTCACCCCCGGGCCGGCCAGCGCGCGGGTGACCTCGATGCCGTCGAGCCTGGGCATCCTGATGTCCACCAGACAGACGTCCGGCCGCAGCCGCCTGGCCATGGAGATCGCCTCGACGCCGTCCTCGGCCTCGCCGAGGACGGAGATGTCGGGTTGATCCTCCAGGATCAGCCGCAGGCCGCGGCGGATCATCGCCTGGTCGTCGGCGAGCAGGACCTTGATGGTCATCCGGGCTCCCTGGTGGGGACGGGCAGGGTCGCCCGCACGGACCAGCCGACGCCTGGGCGGGGCCCGGCGCACAGTGAGCCGCCGAGCGTCTCGACGCGTTCGCGCATGCCGATCAAACCGTACCCGCCGCGGTGGTGGGGGCGGGGGGCGTTCGGCGGGGCGTCGTCGGCGACCTCGACGGTGACGGTCTCGGTGTCGCGGCTGACGGTGACGTCGATGGAGCGGGCGTGCTGCGCGTGCCGCAGGACGTTCGTCAGGGCCTCCTGGACGATGCGGTACACCGTGCTCGTCACCTCGGGCGGCCACTCGGTGTCGTCCTCCGGCGCGTGCAGGCGCACCTTCGGGCCCTGGCGGCTGAAGCGTTCGACCAGCCTGCTCAGCCCCTCCGGCCCGGGCGAGGCGGGCGCGGCGTCGTCGGTGTCGCGCAGCAGGCCGACCACCCGGCGCATCGCGGCCATGGCTTCGAACCCGGCGGCCTCGATCTCGGTCAGCGAGTCCGCCACGTTCTCCGGGTCCCGGCGGGCCACGACCTGAGCGGCCTGCGCCTGGATCAGCATCCCGGTGATGTGGTGGGCCACGATGTCGTGCAACTCCCGGGCCAGCTCCAGCCGTTCGGACCGGCGGACCCGTTTGGCGTTGGCCTTCGCCCGGTCGTCGAGCCTGCGCAGCGACAACCCCACCCCGAGCGCGGCCAGCCAGGCCACCGCGGCGATGGCCGTGACGGCCGTCGCCGGCCGGGACACGAACTGGGCGGCCACCAGCAGGAGTCCGCAGCCCGCGATGGCCCCGGCCCGCACCGTCGGCAGCACCCGGACCGCGGATCCGATGAGCACCGCCAGGCCCAGGGCGATGGACGGGCCGAGCCCGGCGGGCAGTTGGACGTCCGGCAGCAGGGGGACGACGAAGGCCACCGCGGCCACGACGAGGCCCGCGACCGCCGTCCAGGTCCGCCCCCGATGACGCATCAGAGCGAGCCCGCACACCACCACCGCGGCAGCCGCGCCCGGTACCCAGGACGCGGCTCCCCAGGTCTGTGCGAGGGCGACGGCCTGGATGGCGATCGCCGCGAGGAACGTGACGCCGAGCCCGACCGTGGACACGCCCTTGGCCCATGGGTTCGGAATGGTCACGTTGATCAGGCTACCGAATCCGGGCCCGCGGTCCGCCCGGTTCGGCGGGGTCGCGGGCGGGGTGCCGGGTGGCTCCGCGGTGCGGGCGGTGTGCTGGGCGGCGCTCATCGCGTTCAGATCTCCTGGCATGCTACGGCTGCGGCGGGTTGGCCCAGGAGTCCTGTGAGGTCCGGGCGGTGGCCAGCGCCCGGCTGTCGAGGCCGCGCAGCACCGGACCCAGCACGAGAGCGATGATCATCGCCATCGTGGCCAGGGCCGTCACCCCGCTCAACCCGTCGCTCCAGGGGACCGCGGTCACCACGACGCCGCCCAGGGCGATCGCGGCGGCCGGCCCCGCCGGCAGTGTCCTGAGCGCGGAGCCGACCAGCACCGCCAGGGCGAACGCCGTGACGGGCGCGGGCTCCTGCGGCAGATCGTCCCCGACCTTCAGGGACACCGCGATGGCGACGGCCGTCACGACCAGACCCGCGAGCGAGATGAGCAATTTGTGCCGCTCGCGCAACAGCGCGAGGCCGGTCATGACGATCGAGACGGCGCACCCGAACATCCAGGAGGCGCCGCCCCAGCTGGTCATGAACATGAATGCGGTGAAAAGGATTCCCAGGGCGAGCACGACGCCCAGCCCGACGTTGAACATCTTTCCCGGTGGCCTTGTCGGCTGCTCCGCTGAAGTCATGCGCTCAGGCTAGGAAGCCGACGCACGTCGCGGACCGGCCGAAAGTACGGAAGAGCGTGGACGAAGCCGTGCTTTGGACCGGTTCCGGCTGGGCCGGGCTCATGTCCGCGGGGCGTGCGGGCTCGACGCATCCGGGACGCGCCGCGCGGACAGGTCGAACAGACGGCTGTCCAGACAGCGCTCGACGGCCAGGTCGAACAGACGCCGCTCCACGTCCTCGCGTTCGGCCGGGGTGAGGACCGGCGGACCGCCCATCCTCCCGGTCAGCCGGTCCAGGGCGCCCAGCAGGGCGGCATCGGGGTAGCGGGTGCCGCACCGGCGCCACACCGCCAGCGCGGAGGCGGCCGCGAGGACCGTCGTGTACCGGTCGGCGAGGGCGAACGCGGCGGGCGAGGCGTCGATCGTGATGTCCGCCGGTCCGAGCGCCGCGCACCCGTCCCGCACCGCCCGCAGCTCGTCCCGGCACCGGGCGGCGAACCGGCGGACCGGATCCGGGTCGTCGGCCGGCACACCGTCCGCGAGCTCGGTGAGCGCGCCGACGATGCCGTCGTGGCGTGGCATACCGGTGCTCAGCCGCTCCAGGGACAACGCGGGCAGGTCGCCGACCGGGTCGAACAGCGACGGCGCGGCAGGCGGGCCGTCCAACCAGGACCTGCGGGCCAGCCGGGGGAGTTGCGGCAGCAGCGTCACCAGGGCGGCGCTGAGCGACACATGGGCGAAGGTGGCGGGAGCGACGTCCCGGGCCAGCTTCTGGAACAGCGCGTACGGGCCCTGCCGCAGGTAGGATCTCGCGCCCAGGACCGCCCGCAGGTCCTCGAACGCGTCGAGCAGGAGCCGCGCGTTGAGGTACTTCGCCGCCGGGGCGTAGACCGCCATCGACTCCGGCTCCAGGTGCAGCGCCCGCACGATCACCGCCGAGAACACGTCCATGGCCAGAAGGTCGGCGTAGGCGCGGGCGATCACCGCGCGCACGTACGGCAGGTCGGCGACCCTGCCGCCGTACAGACGGCGGTCGAGGGAGGACCGGACCGCGAGGCGCAGCGCGGTGTCCAGTGGCCCGACGATCATCGCCGGGCCCACCGAGCGGGTCAGCTGGTACGAGCGCAGCGCCACCTCGATGCCCTGCCCCGGCGAGCCGATCAGCGCGTCCTCGGGGAGGGGACAGCCGGCGAACTCCACGCCGCCGAGCTGGACGCCGCGCATGCCGGAGCTGTGGAAACGCGGCAGGTCCCGGATCGTCCCGGCGGGCAGGTCGTCGCGCGTGAGGAGGAACTGGCTGTGGCTGCGGCTGCCCGCGCCCGGCCCGGTCCGGGCGAACAGCACCATGGCCTCCGCCCGCCGCACGTTCGTCACGATCTCCTTGCGCCCGGACAGCCGCCAGCCCGTTCCCTCCGGGTGGGCGGCGCACTCCGCGTGCGCGAAGTCGTTGCCGTGCGCCAGCTCGTGGAACGCCGCAGCGATCCGGCCGTTCCCCAGCAACAGGTCCGCCGCCCGGCGCCGCTGCTCCTCGCTGCCGCTGCTCCAGATGTTGACGGAGGCGATGAGGGAGCTGAAGCCGTATCCGAGACCGAGACAGGGGTCGCGCCGCCACAGGGTCCGCAGCACCTCGGCGAGCCGGTCGGCGCGCTCCAGGCGGCCGCCGTACGCCACCGGCACGAACTCGGCGTTCAGACGGTAGTCGTCCAGCACCCGCTCGCCCTCGGCGAGCATCTCCTGCCGTTCGTCGGCGTCCAGAACCGCCCGCTGACCCACCGGGTTCCGGTCGTCCCAGACGTCGCCCAGCAGCACGTCCAGCTCCGCGGCGCTCATCAGCGGCCGTCCCGGAGCCGGTGCGCCGGCGTTCCGAACGGGGACACGGGACCGCCGGAGCGCGCCGCCTGCGCCACCCGCTGTGCGAGCAGGTCGTCGATCCGGTCGTCTCCCGGTGCCGCGACCGGTGCCGGGATCCGCAGTGTCGCGGCGAGCCTGGCGCGCAGGGCTCGCAGGGCGGCCCGCACCCACAGGCCGTCCTCCCACAACGGTTCGCCGTCCTGCCGGTGCCGTCCGGCCGACCAGGCGTGCAGGCACGCCGCCGCCGCGTAACAGAGTTCGTAGGCGGCGGCGATCTCGTAGGCGGCCATCGGCGGGTGGGCGGCCGGAGGCACAGCCGCCATCAGCTGATGGACTTCGGCGGTGGCGGCTTCGACAGCGGCGGCATGCTCCGCGAGCCCCTCGGGAGCCGTTCCGGTGGCGAGGGCCCCGGACAGCGCGGGGAGGGACTGCACCACGGAACATCCCCTGCGGGACAGCAGTGTCAGAGCCCCGCGGTCCAGCGGCCGCAGCGGCTCGCCCGCCGACGCCGCCTCCGCCAGCCCCTCCTGGTCGGCCGCGCCGGCGGAGTACTCGCGCACCAGGCGCGGGAACTGCTGCACGAGAGCGGCGCGGTTCACCGGAGTGCTGCCGTCGAACACCGACACGATCTGATGGTCGCGCCAGGTCTTCTGGAAGGCCCCGTGCGCGTACACGCCGGTGAGGAAGGACCGTGCTCCGAGCAGTTCGGCCAGCTCGTGGATCACCGAGTCGGTCAGGGTCGGCGCGAGGGACTTGACCACCGCGGACACCACGCTCATCTCGCCCGTCAGGGCGTGGATGGTGCGGCTGCCGACCAGGGCCGCCGCCTCGGTGGCGGCCAGCAGCGCCGCGCACCGGCCGAGGATCGCCCGCGGGTGGGCGCGGTCCAGCAGCGGGCGCCGCTGGACGATCCGCTCGGCGACGAACGTCGCGGCGATCCGCAGCGCGTGCTCGCCGGCACCGAGCGACAGAGCCGCGCACATGGTCCGGGTGAGCTGAAGCGCCCGCAGCACGGTCTCGACCCCCGTGCCCTCGCGGCCGAGCAGGGCACCGGGGTGCACGCTCGCCCCCTCGAACGCGATGCCGGAGATGTCGATGCCCCGGATGCCGTGCGTGGGTTCCTTGGGCAGGGCACGCCAGGTGCCGGGAGCGAGCGCGGTCTTGTCCACGAGGAAGAGGCTCTGGCCCCGCCCGGTGCCGGGCGTTCCGGTGCGGGCCAGGACGGTCAGGTACCTGGCCCGGGTGGCGTTGTTGACGGGCCACTTCACACCGTCCAGCCGGTATCCGCCGCCGTGCACGGTCGCGGTCAGGTCCCCGTTGAGCAGGTCGGCGCCGTGGTGCGGTTCGGACAGTGCCCAGGCGACGGGTTCGCCGGCCAGGATCGCCGCCGCCACCGTGGTGGCCTGTTCGGCGTGGCCGGCGCACCAGACCGACGCGGCGCCGAGATAGGTCTTGCCGTGCGCGATCGCGGCGCTCAGGTCGTGCCGGGCCACCGTACGCCACAGGCGCAGCAGCAGTTCATGGTCGCTGTCGGCGCCACCCCACTCGGCCGGCACGTAGTACGCGGGCAGGCCGAACGAGTCGAGCCGTTCGACGAGCGGAGCGGGGAACACCTCGGCGGCGTCCAGCTCGGCGCTCAGGCGGCCCGTCCCGAACCCGGCCCCGTCCGGGCCGAGGCCCGCGGGACCACGGGGCGCGACCTCGGCCAGGGCCGCGTCGAGCGCCGTCTCCAGCTCCGTGCCCGCGCCGGCGCGGACCGGTGTCACCGCCCCGGCCCCGTCGGTGTCGCCCGCAGCGCGGGCTCCAACTCGGCGTGCAGCACGGTCATGTCGCCCGCGAGGAACCGGTCCCGCATGGCGGTGCGCCGGATCTTGCCGCTGGTCGTGCGGCGTACGGTGCCGCGTCGCACCAGCACGATGTTGCGCATGGGGAGGCCGAACGACCGGCTGAGCCGGCGGCTGACCGCGGTGACGACCTCCGGCAGTTCGGCCTTCGGGGTCTTCGGGTGCACCTCGTGCACGAGGACGACGCGCTCGTCCGGCGAGCCGATCCCGAACGCGGCCCCGACCTGGCCGCTGAGCGCTTCGTGCGCACCCCGTGCCTCGTGCTCGATGTCCTGCGGAAAGAAGTTGCGGCCATGGACGATCAGCATTTCCTTGAGGCGGCCCGTGACGAACAACTCGCCCTCCACCAGCGCCCCCAGATCACCGGTGCGCAGCCAGCCGGGCCCCTGGTCGGCGCCGGCCAGACGAGCGTCGAAGACCCGCGCGCTCAACTCCGGCTTGCCCCAGTAACCGCGGCCGACGCTCTCCCCGCGCAACCAGATCTCACCGACCCTGCCCTCGGGCAGCGGACTGCGGGTCTGCGGGTCGACGATCCGCAGGTCGAAGGCGTGCGGCCGGCCGAGGCCGGTCAGCGGCCGGCCCGCGCCGCCGGACGCCGGGTGCAACTCCGGCCGCCCACGTGATTCCAGACGCCGCGGATCCACCGTGAGCACGGTCGGCCGGACGTCCTCGGGCACGCATGTCACGTACGCCGTGGACTCGGCGAGGCCGTAGCCGGGGGAGTGGGCGAGAGCGCGCAGGCCGATCCGGGCGAACCGTTCGGTGAATGCCTCCATGGTCGGTGCGTGGATCGGCTCGGCGCCGTTACCGGCGTAACGGAGAGCCGACAGATCGAGTCCCTCCGCCATCTCGTCGGTGATGAGGCGGGTGCACAGGTCGTACGCGAAGTTGGGGGCGCAGGTGAAGGTGATCCGGAACCGGTCCATCATGCGGAACCACTCGACCGGCCGTCGGATGAACAGGGTCGGCTGCATCAGCGTGAGGGTCGCGCCGCACAGCAGGGCCGCGGTGAGCTGGGTGAACAGGCCCATGTCGTGGTGCAGCGGCAGCCAACTGCCGAACCGGTGCTGCGGACCGAGCCCGACGTGTCTGCACACCGCCTCGATGTTGGCCAGGACCGCGCCATGGGTGAGGATCACCCCCTTCGGCGAGCCGGTGGATCCTGAGCTGTATTGCAGGATCGCGTCCGCGTCGCGGGCGACGACCCGCCCGACCGTCTCCTGCCCGACCGCCTTCGCCCCGGAGGCAGGTTCCGCGTCCGTGGGCAGGACGGCCTCGACGCCGAGCCGGTCCAGGCTGTGGTCGCGCAGGTGCGTGGTGACCTGCGCCTGGGCGGCTTGCGTGGTCAGGGCCAGGCCGGGCGAGCAGTCGGCCGCGATCGCGGCGATCCGCTCACCGGCGCTCGCCGAACCACCCGGCATCGGCGAGGGCACGGCGACCAGCCCGGCGGACAGGCAGGCGAGGTAGACCTCCGCGAACTCGATGCCGGTCGGCAGGGCGATGAGCACCCGTTCGCCGGGGGCCAGTCTGCTGCTCAGCTCCTGCGCGCGCGCCCGGGACCGGCGGGCCAGTTCCCCGTAGGTGATGCTTTCGGGGTCCGCCCCGGTGGAGCCGTGATAGAGAGTGAGTGCGGTCCGTTCGGGATGAGCGGCGACACGCGCGGCGAAGGCATCGCCCAGGCTCCGGAATCCGGTGAGGTCGACTGTCATGGCGTCAGCGCTGGTTTTCCATCGCCTCGATGAGGCTCTTGGGCCGCATGTCGGTCCAGTTCTTCTCGATGTAGTCGAGGCATTCCTGGCGTCCGGCCTCCCCGAAAACGGTGTTCCAGCCATCGGGAACGGTGGCGAACACAGGCCAGAGCGAGTGCTGGCCCTCGTCGTTGACCAGGACGAGATAGGTGGCGTCGGGGTCTTCAAAAGGATTCGGCACAGCGTTGCCCTCTCTCGAAGAACGAAGGGGTGCGCGGCGGCTTGACCGCGCTTCACTATGCCTCCGCGGTTCGCTGACCATCAATGCGCCGGCCCGGCCCCCGGGGGGCCCGGTGTCCAACCGCACCCCGGTCGTCACTTGGACGGATCCGGCGGCCGGGCGCCCCTGGTGGACGAGGGGGACGGGACATACCGTTCCACTCGAACATCAGGATGGTCGCGTCGTCCCGCAGCCGGCCGGCGGACGAGTCGAGGATGGAGTGGATGAGGCGCCGCAGCGTCTCGGGCGCACTCGATCGCCCGGCTTCAGCGCGATCTCGTGCGTCTGCCGCTGCCCTCCGGCGAACAGTGACGGCAGCCCCATCGGCGGTTCCGGCTCGCGCCGCATCGCGTCGACGATCAGCAGGGTCGTCTCCGTCAGGGAGTGGTCGAAGGCGTCGCCGCGATCTCGTGGGCGGGCTCCAGCACGGCCGTGGACACGACGCGCCCGGTGCCGATCGTGCGGGGCGGCAGGAAGGCCCGCAGCATCTCGGCCGGCAGGGCCACCGGGTTCGTGCGCGTGCGCCGGCCGAGGAGTCCTGGCACCCCCGGGCCGACGTGATCATCATGGCGGGCAGCGTGGCGAGGGCCCGGCCGCGGCGCAGAACGGCCGGCGTCAGCGACGGCGCCTGCACGGCGAGGACGCCGAGGCGTTCCGCGCCCTCCACGAGGGGGACCCAGGCCGTCATGCCGCCCGACTCGGACTCCGCCACGCGCAGGGACTGGGTGCGGCAGGCCCAGCCCGCGAGTGAGTCGTCGACGAGCAGGGGCGGGGCGATGTCGCCGAGCGGGACGAGCCGGCGCTGCTGGATGTCGGCGAGAGAGACCACGGAGTGCTTCAGGCCCAGGGCCTCGGTGCAGCGGGCGCCGGGACCGCGGGCACCCGGGGCCTGCCGGGTGTGTCGTCCAGCAGTCTCACACCGGGGTGCACGGGGTGCCCGGCGACAGGGGCGGACGGACGACAGCCCCTGGGCGGACCGGGCTACTGCGGCTGGAGTCTGACCAGGACCTCTCCGGACGCCGAGCGGACCTCGTAGCGGGCCGTCTCGTCGGGATGCTTGGAGGAGCTGGCCATCATCGTGCTGGGCCGGTCGTCGTGTCCGGGCCCGTGCCAGCTGGTCGCGGTCTCCTCGGTGCCGTCACGGCCGATGATGACCAGGTGGCAGGGGCGGGGACCGGCGGCGTCCTTCACCTTCAGCTCGACCTGGCTGCCCGAGGCCTTGTCCTCCACCGTGACCTGGGCCCAGACACCCGACCGCGCGTCGGTCGCCGCGATCCGCACCGGCTCCTCGGCGCCGCCCCGCGCCATCATCGCGACGCCGGGTACCGATACGGCGATCACCACCGACGCGGCCAGGCCGAACAGCATGCGCCGGCGTCCGGCCCGGCGCCGCGTCGCCACCTCGGCCAGCAACCGGTCCAGCATGCGCGGCCCGGGCTGCGCCATCGGGTGCACGAACCGTGGCGTCGCCCGCCGGTAGAGCATCAACTGCCGTGTCGTCGGGCCGAATTCCGTCACCTCTGCGGCGCACCGAGGGCACTCCATGAGGTGGTCCTCGAAGCGGAAGGCCTCCGCCTCGT
The DNA here is from genome assembly GCF_030816955.1 of Streptomyces africanus. Classification (NCBI taxonomy): domain Bacteria; kingdom Bacillati; phylum Actinomycetota; class Actinomycetes; order Kitasatosporales; family Streptomycetaceae; genus Streptomyces; species Streptomyces africanus. The sequence goes on from NZ_JAUSYP010000001.1 coordinate 8,013,033, forward strand.
CCAGCACGCCGAGCGCGTAGGCGCCGACGTCGCGATGCCTTTCCAGGGACCTCATGCCGAATCCTCGTGCCGTTGGGTGCGGGTGGGGTTACTCCTTGCTCCCACCGGTACGGACCAGGCAGCGGAATCACTCAAGCCGGTGACACAATCGCAACCAAAGGATTCGGAGCCCTCCGGCCCGCGGATTGGTCCGGGGCCGCAGAAATCTAGAAAAGGTGGATGGCGAGGTGTCCCAGTGGCAGCCCGAGCTGCCAGGCGGGCGTCCAGACCTTCGGTCCCTCGTCCTCCCCGACCACCGGAGCGCCGCCCGGCACCGCGTTCAGGTCGGGCGCGAGCAGCTCGGTCTCCTGGAGCCAGCGCCAGGCCTCGTCCGCCAGGTCCAGGTCCGGCGCGGGCCGGCCCGACTGCGCGGCCGCGGCGGTGAGCTCGGCCAGCCGCTCGCGCACCCACTCCTGCCACGGCTGGTCGTAGGCCGTCAGTGACAGCCACGTCTCCAGCTGCGTGACGACCCTGATGCCGGACAGCTCTCCCTCGGTGTCGGAGAGGAAGATGGTCAGTGCCAGTGCGTCCCGCCCCGCGCGGAACTCGAAGGACGTCGGCGGCATCAGATCGCCGGTCCGCAGCAGCTCGTCGGCGATGTACTCGGCATACAACCACGCCATGGGGACGGTCAGTTCACCGTCGGCGCCGTCCGTGCCCTCGTCGCTTCTGTGCAGCATCCCTTCCTGCCTTCCTCCGGTACGTGCGCGTTGCCCGACACCGGGCCCCGGGGCGCTGGATGCCCCATCCGGAACACGGATGGGAACAGCCGATTACTCAACCGGGGTCCTCAGCAAGGCGCTTTACGGAGGCTTGACTCGGCCATTGGTTTCAGCGCAGGTCGGCGGCGTATCCCGGAAGCACCCGGCGCAGGGCGCGCAGCGCGTAGTACGCGCGGGACTTCACGGTACCGGGCGGGATGCCGAGGGTCGCCGCTGCTTCCGCCACACTCGCCCCCTGGAAGTACACGAGCACCAGGACTTCACGGTGTTCCGGAGTGAGTGTCTTCACAGCCTGGCGGACGTCGAGCATCGCCGCGGCCCGCTCGGCGTGGTCGGAGATGACCCGCGCGTTCTCCAGCACCGCGTCGCCGACCTCGGCCGGACGCGCCTGCCGGGCCCGCCGGGCGTCGATCGCGAGCCGCCGCCCGACGGTCATGAGCCAGGGCCGTACGGAGTCGAAGTCGTCGGCGCGCAGGGCCTCGGGGTGCTGCCAGGCACGCACCAGCGTCTCCTGTACCAGGTCCTCCGCGCGCTGCCGGTCGCCGTCGCAGAGCCGGAGCAGGAGCGCGAAGAGGGGCCGGCCGTGCTCGCGCTGCAGTGCGGCGAGCTCGTGCTCGGCGGTCGTCCCGTTCGTGAGAGTGGATCCGGCCGTCATGGCCGTATGCCACCGCAGGGTGCGGCCGGGGGACAGGGCACGTACCGGCTTGTGCGGCGGACGGTCGATCGCGTCGACGAACGGTTCGACGAACGGTCACGGCGCCCGGCCATGCGGGTGCCGGACGGGCTGATGAGCGTGTCGGAGCCGCGTGGGACGTCGTGTGCCTTCTTTCCTGTTTGTGTGTAAATACGACCACAACGCCCACAGTGGGGTGAATGGATGATCGCACGCAGTCGACAGGTGGCCCTGGCCCTGACCGCCGCCCTCGCCGCGGGAGCCGCCTGCCAGGCCCGCAGTCACGAACCGGGCGGGCACGGACGCCCGGCACCGTCCGTGGCCGCGCCACGCGGCTTCACACTGGTCGCCTCCGGCGACGTCCTCCCGCACAGCTCGATCATCGACCGGGCCCGCTTCGACGCCGGAGGCACCGGCTACGACTTCCGGCCGATGCTCTCCGGGATCCGCTCCGTCGTCTCCCGCGCCGACGTGGCCCTGTGCCACATGGAGACCGTGTACGGCGCGAACGGCCAGTACACCGGCTACCCCGCCTTCAAGTCCCCGCCCGAGGTGGCCCCGGCCCTCGCCGCCACCGGCTACGACGGCTGCTCCACCGCCTCCAACCACACCCTCGACGACGGCGCCGACGGCATCGGCCGCACCCTCGACGCCCTCGACCGCGCGGGCGTCCGGCACGCCGGCTCGGCACGTAACGAGGAGGAGGCCCGCACGGTGACGGTCCTCCAGGCCGGGCCGGCGAAGGTCGCCCACCTCGCCTACACCTACGACACCAACGGCATCCCGCTCCCCGACGGCCGGCCCTGGGCCGTGAACCTCATCGACGAGGCCAAGATCCTCGCGGACGCCCGGGCCGCGCGCGAGGCGGGCGCCGACGTGGTCGTGGTCTCCCTGCACTGGGGCACCGAATGGCAGGACGCCCCCGACGAACGGCAGCTGACCCTGGCCCGCAGTCTCACCGCCGCGCTCAGCGGGGGCCGCCCCGACATCGACCTGATCCTCGGCACCCACGCCCACGTCCCGCAGGCCTACGAGAAGGTCAACGGCACCTGGGTGATCTACGGGATGGGGGACCAGATCGCCGGCGAGATGACCAACCACCAGGGCGCCAAGGACCCGCGCGGCAACCAGTCCACCCTCGGCCGCTTCACCTTCGCCCCGCCCGCACGGCCCGGCGGCCGCTGGGAGGTGACGAAGGCCGAGTTCGTCCCGCAGTGGTTCGACGTCGACGCCGGCCGGGTCGTCAACCTCAACCGGGCGATCGCCCAGGGCGCCGGCGTCCAGGCCGTCCGCGACCGCATCCGCGACATCGTGCTCAGCCGCGGCGCGGCCGAGGACGGCCTGGTGATGGGGGAGTAGGCACGGCGCAGCCGCCCGGTCAGCGCCGCGCCAGCTCCGAGCGCCGGTAGGAGTACGCGAAGTAGATCACGAGCCCGATCGCGAACCAGACGGCGAACCGCACCCACGTCTGCCACTGGAGGAAGGTGATCAGCCAGATCGAGAAGACGATGCCCAACGCCGGCACCACCGGCATCCACGGCGTACGGAACGTGCGCGGCAGGTCCGGCTGCCGGTAGCGCAGCACGATCACCGCCGCGCACACCACCACGAACGCCAGCAGGATGCCGATGTTGGTCAGCTCGGCCGCCTCGCCGATCGGCAGGAAACCGGCGATGGCGGCCGACGCGACCCCCACGATCCAGGTGACACGCGTGGGCACGTGCCGCGTCGGGTGCGTCTTCGCGAACCACTTGGGCAGCAGCCCGTCACGGGACATGGAGAACCACACCCGGGTCACGGCAAGCGTATGGCGAAGTGACCTTTAAGTTCGTGATGGAACTGGCCGCCTGCCGCCAAACAGAAGGGCACCGCCGCGGAGCGGGACGTGGTCCGGTATCTCCAAAGCTGGTGGCCCTCAGCGGAGCGGCGGGCCCTGTCCGGCAGCAAGGACAAGGGCGACGTCGCCGGGGTCCCCGGTGTTGTTGTGGAGATCAAGGCCGCGACGCGCCAAGAGCTGACGAAGTGGCATCGGGAGACCCTGACGGAGCAGGAGAACGCCAAGGGCGCAGTACTGCCTGTTGGTGGTCAAGCGGCCGTACAAGAGCGTCCAGGAGTGGGACGCCTACATGCCTCAGGCACAGGTGGTCGGCTTCGGCCGTGAGGAGTCAGTGGGATGGGTGCGTATGGATCTTCAGTTCGCCGTGAGGCTCCTGCTCAATTCCCGATCGCTCCTGTACTCGCGTACTACGGCGTAGACCCGAAAGAGGCCCGTTGGGGCCACAGCACCATCCGCTGCGTGCTCCCCGACCACGACGACAGGACCCCCTCTCTCTCGATTGATCTTGAGAAGGGGGTCTTTCACTGCTTCGGGTGCCAGCGCGGCGGTGCTGCGGTGCAGTTCATCATGTTCATGGACGAGAAGGCGAAGACACGTGAGGCCGCTGAGCGACGAGCAGAGGAGATACTTCGAGCAGGCGGTATCGACGTACCAAGCCGATCTCGCGGCCGATACCGCCGCCCAGGCCTACCTGACGACGAGAGGTCTCAACCCCGCCGCAGCCGCTACGTTCCGCCTGGGCATCGTACGTAGGCCACTGACGGGACACGAGCAGTATCAGGGCCGACTGGCCATCCCGTGCGCACGGCTCAGCTCTACTCGCCGGCCGTCGTGTTCTTCGAGGACATCGACGTCATCGGCGAGGCCGGCGATCCGGCCCGGGTCTCGAAGCTCCTCGACTCCTTCGACGGCATCGGCGCCAAGGGTGCCGAGGTGGTGGCGATCCTGACCACCAACCGCAAGGACAAGATCGACAAGGGCATGCTGAGGCCCGGCCGCCTGGACACCGTGATCTCCATCAACCACCTGGACCAGGTGCGGGTGGAGAAGCTGATCAAGGCGCACGTGTCGGAGGACATGCTGCGGGTCATGGACTACGGCAAGGTCTTCGAGTCCTTCAAGGAGTTCACGCCCGCATTCGCCAAGGAGGCCATCAGCCGGGCGAAGCGTTACGCCATCGCCCGCGAGGGCGGCAAGCCCACGATGCTCACCACGTCGGACTTCGTGGGCGCGGCCAACTCCCTGAAGCCGCAGCTGGACCTGATGCACGCGGCCGACGAGGAGAAGACCTCGCCGTCCCTGGACAAGGCCCTTCGCGAGGTCGTCTCCGACGTCATCGACAACGTGAAGTTCATCGACGACGAGGGCGACGAAGTCAGCATCGGCGCCGGTGACGGCCTGATGGTCGACCGCGAAGAGCTGCCCGTCTGATCGGACACGGGGCCCGGCGTCCGCCGGGCCCTGGGCTCTACACCCCGAGAGGGGGTTAACCATGTGCAGCAACTGCAAGGCCCAAGTCGATCACGGCGTGGCGGCCCTGGAGGCACTCGCCAACGGCGAGGCGATCCCGGAGACGGAGAATGCCGCCCTGCCTGACGGGGCGCAGCCCATACCCATGGTCGTCGCCGACTTCGGCGACAAGGTGGGGATCGTCACCTCGAAGGAGGGATGGATCGCCCTCAAGGTCCTCATGTCGATGATCGGCGGAATCATCCCGCTCGACGGCGACTGAGCCACCCGCCGCCCCGAGGTGGCTCAGCCCTCCGGGCGGTGGGGCCAGGACATGGAGAGACCCCTTGAGCGACGGGGGGGAAAGCTCAAGGGGTCTCAGACCCGCCCCGGCAGCGGCTCTGCTGCCTAACGAGCTCGTGCATAGTTGGCGGTGAGACGTCGAGCCCTTGATCGTTGATCATGGTCGGATGGCGGGGACCGCGACTCGTACAGTGATCATCGGCAACCGGCGGATCACGGGCCTGACGGGCGATGTGATCTCTGAACTCGTGGCTGAGATCGGCCCGTTGTGGCACGAGCGCCACCAGGCCCGGCTCTCCTCCAGGCAGCGGAAGCGTGCAGTGGGCGCCGGTGAAGCACCGGCTGGTGTTCGTCGACCGGTTGCTGGCCACCCTGGTCCACCTCCGTCATGGTGCCACCCACGACGTGCTGGCCTGCTGGTTCGGAGTGGACCGCTCGACCATCACCCGGGCTGTCGGTGAGGTGCGGCCCCTGCTCGCGGAGCGTGGGTGCACGATCAGCCCCGACGTGCGGCTGCGAAGCCTGGCTGAGGTCGTGGAGCATCTCGGCGCGACCGGGAAGACCGGCATCATCGACGGCACCGAGATCCGGGTCCGCCGCCCGGCTGCCGGACGCAAGGAGCGGGACAAGTTCATCTCCGGCAAGAACAAGCAGAACGCCGTCAAATCCATGGTGGTCACGGACGAGGACGGCCGAGTGCTGTTCTGCAGCCCGACCAAGCCCGGAAGTTGCGCGGACATCACCCACGCCCGCCAATTGGGTCTGGTCAAGCTCCTGGCCGACGGGCCCGCGGTCGAGATCCTTGCCGATGCCGGCTATCAGGGTCTGGGCGCTCAGACTGGCGGACGCGTGGTGACACCACCACATCGCAAGTTCAAGAAGAATGCCCCGGACTGGTACGAGGAGATGTACGAGCGCCAGCGCAAAGCGCACTCCTCACGCCGTATCCGTGTCGAGCACGGCATCGCACACCTGAAGAATTGGCGGGCCCTGGCCCGCCACCTCGGCCGCCGCGAGCACATGAGCGACACTCTCCAAGCCGTCGCCGGCCTGCTGTCCCACCAACAGATCACGGACCTGAAATCTGCACGGCAGATGTGAACCCGAGCCCCACAGATGCCTTCGACGTCTCACCGCCAACTATGCACGAGCTCGTTAGCTAGTGCTGTGACCGCATACGTTCACCGGGTCGGTGATCCCTGACGTCAGGAGCCGAGCTTCTAGATCAACACGAGCCACCATGTGTTCATGGCCCTTCCTACAGGCCGAACAAGCGACGCAAGGCGGCGGTCACCAAAGCGTGAGTCGGCCCCAGGGGGTGCTGCCGGGGGCCGTCGGTTCACTGATCCGCGGCGCTCAGCCGACCAGTCCCGTCATCGCGTGCGGCCCTACCGCCGGTTCGAGCAGCGACAACGTCCGCTGCTGCGCATCGAGACCGACGCGGATGCCGACCGGCATCGGCAGATTCGGGCCAGCGTGCCCGAACTCGACGTTGCCCAGGACCGGGATGTCACGGTCGCCGAGGACGTCGAGGACTATCTCGGGCAGGGTCGGGGACACGCCGGGCTCGAGTCCACTGACCTCGCGCGGAACGCCAACGACCATGCCGGAGATCCGATCGAGGATGCCGCAGTGTCGCATCACCTGCAGATAGCCCCACACGTACGATGCCAGGCCACCCATCTCCTCCCAGAACAGCACCGCGCCATCGAACCATTCGAGCGGCAGCGCGAAACGCGTCGCCTGCGCCAGCACGATGCGATTGATCACCCCGCCGATCAGCCGACCTTCGACACGACCAGGACGCCAGCACTCCCACGACGGGCTCGCAGGCAGCGCACCGATCGCCGCGGTACCGGTCAGCAACCTGGAGTAAAGCTTCTCGAGTTCCGCTTGGCGCGCCACGGGCGCAGACTGCCAGTGCCCGCCGAAGCCAGGGACGGCCATGTCGGCATGGAACCCGACCAGACCCGTGCGCGCATAGAGCACCAGATGCAGCAGTGAGATGTCGCTGTAGCCCAGGATCGGCTTGGGGTCGGCCCCGATCGCCTCAACGTCGATCAGGTCAAGGTAGCCGAGCGCCGTCTGGCCACCGTCACTCGCGATGATCGCGCGCACCTCAGGATCACGCAGAAGACCATTGAGCTCCCCGGCGATCTCCGCCGGCGTAGCCGCGCTCCACCAATGGCGCCGCCCTACTTCGAGTAGCGGAGCCCGACGCACGCGGAATCCCATCCGCTCGAGCACAACCACCGTCCGCTCGACGTTGGGCTCGTAAGCGGCCGGCAGCGGACCGGACAGCGATGCGATGACAACGAGATCTCCGGGCCTCAGGGCACGCGGTCGAAGCAGTTGAGGCAGTGCAGAACCGGTCATGGCGTCAGTGTCGCCGGTCCCATTGGTAGGGTCACGCGATTTTCGCCAGTCGTCCGCCCCAGCGCAGGCCCTTCTCGCTGCGGATGCGGGCTCGCTCGCGGCGCTGGGCCGCGAGGACATCTGGATGGCGGGCGTTGGTGTTGCGCCAGCGCAGGTAGGCGTTCAGAGCGCGAGTCTGGACGGTGTGGTTGCGGTGGTGGGAGTTGGCGACGGTGAACTGCCGCAGTGGCCCGAAATGGGCCTCGATCGGGTTGGCCCAGGACGTAAGAGGTCCTAACAGAAACTGACGTTGGGGGTGACTGTCGGCTTGTGTGCTCGTTGGTCTGGTCGTGGGGAAGCGTCAGTCGCAGCCGTGGATCGTGTCCGATGAACTGTGGTCGCTGATCGAGCCGTTGCTGCCGCAGCCGGGTCCGAAGCTGAAGGAGGGGCGGCCGCGGGTGCCGGACCGGCAGGCACTGTGCGGGATCTTGTTCGTGTTGCACACCGGCATCCAGTGGGAGTACCTGCCGCAGGAGCTGGGCTTTGGCTCGGGCATGACCTGCTGGCGGCGTCTGGCAGCCTGGAACGAGGCCGGCGTGTGGGAGGAGCTGCACGTCGTGCTGCTCAGGAAGCTGCGGTCGGCCACGAGGCTGGACTGGTCGCGGGCGGTGATCGATTCCCCCACGTCCGGGCGGCCCGGCGCGACCCAAAAGCGGACCCAGCCCGGTCGATCGTGCACGGCCGGGCAGCAAGCACCACGTCCTGACCGACGGCCAGGGCATCCCGCTCGCGGTGTCGCTGACCAGCGGCAACCGCAACGACGTCACGCAGTTGCTGCCCCTGCTCGACAAGGTTCCGCCGGTTGCCGGGCTCATCGGCCGACCCCGCCGGCGCCCGGATGCACTGCTCGCCGACCGCGGCTACGACCACGACAAGTACCGGCGCCTTGTGCGAGCTCGCGGCATCACGCCGGTGATCGCCGAACGCGGTCAGGAACACGGCTCCGGCTTGGGCGTCTTCCGCTGGGTGGTTGAGCGCACCATCGCCTGGCTACACGGCTTCCGCCGCCTACGCATCCGCTGGGAACGGCGCGACGACATCCACGAAGCCTTCCTCGGCCTCGCCACATGCCTGATCACCCACCGACACGTCCAACGCCTTTGTTAGGACCTCTAAGTCGGGGTGAAGCACAGCTCGACCCGGTTCTTCCTCGCCCAGCGCCGGATCGTGTCGCCCTTGTGGGCGGATAGGTTGTCCAAGATGACGTAGATCGGGGCGCCGTCAGGGCGGGCAGCGCGGATCGACTTCAGCGCGGCCAGGGTGTTCGCGGCGCCCTTCTTGCGGCGGTTGACACCCCACAGGGTGTCGTCGCCGACCGAATAGCAGCCGTGGAAGTACCTGACGCCGTGGGTGCGGTGGTAGGTCGCGGGATGGCGCTCGGGGTGACCGGCAGGGGCCCAGCACGATCCGGCCGTGGGACGGATGCCGAGCGGGCCGAACTCGTCGAACGCGAAGACGCGGTCCGGGAGATGCTCCAGCACGTGACCGTAACGCCTCACGCCCGATCCTGATCACGCGGCCGTGTACTTTCCGCAGGTAGGCGGCAAGTTTGCGAATGGACCAGCGGGTGAAGGGTTCGCCGAGCTTGGTAGGGCGGGTAGTGGCCGTCTGGACGACGAAGTCCTCGTCGTCAGGGCTGAGAAGGCGGGGACGGCCTCCCGCCCAACGAGGGTCCAGACAGGCCAGCCCGATCTCGTTGAACCGGTGGATCACATCCCGGACGGTGTCCTCGTCGGCCTGGACCAGCTGCGCGATCACCGGCACACGGTTACCGCCGGCCGAGACCAGCAGCATCATCGCGCGCCGGTAGCGCACCGAACTGGTGCTGCCGCGGCGCACGATCTGCTGCAGCTTCTGCCCCTCCTGGTCGGTCAACCTACGCACACGGACAGGTTCTGCCACCACACCCCCAACGATCGGACGGACGTCACCGCACATCCAACCGCCACGACCACCAACCCGGCGAACCACCCCGTTCAGAGCACTAGGCCGTTTCTGATGACTCTTGGACGGTGCCGCAGAGCCTGATGACGATCGCGGCAAACGGCCCGGGTGCCGTTGAAGAGCCAGAAGCTCTCGGATGAGCCACTTTCCATCCATGGCTTCAAAGCTGAGCTCCGAGCAAGCACTGATCCTCTGATGCGTCTCCCGAATAGTCTCGCCCCTGACATCAGTACACGCCGTGCCCTAAGGACGGGGATCTCATGCCCGCTTACGTCATCGTCAACGTCGATGTGCTCGACGAGGAGGCTGGCCTGGCCTACGCACCCGTGGCCCAAGAGTCCATCCTCAGCCACGGCGGCCGTTACCTGGTCGCAGGCCCGACACCTGAGCCCGCCGAAGGCACCTGGGATTCCTCCCGGTTCGTGGTCATCGAGTTTCCCGACATGGACCGGATCCGGGAGTGGTACGACTCCCCGGAGTACCGGCGTGCCCGGGCGATACGTGAGGGCAAGGTTCGTGTGGGCATGCTGTTCGTTGAGGGCACGGCGCCCGAGGGCTTCTCGCCCCCGGTTTAGATTGTCCGCGGTGGCTCTTGGACGGTGTCGCGGAGCCAGATGACGATCGCTGCAACGGCCAGGGTGCCGTTGAAGATGTAGTCACGTTTGTCGTACCTGCTGGCCACTGCACGGTACTGCTTCCACTTGCTGACGCACCGCTCGACAGCACTGCGGCGGCGGTACTGAGCCTTGTCGAAGGCTGGAGGACGTCCGCCGGCCCGGCCCTTTCGCCGGCGCTTCGCCTGCTGGTCATCGGGCTGGGCGATGGTCGCCATGATCCCCCGTCGCCGCAGATAAGCGCGGTTGCCTGAGCTGGAGTACGCCTTGTCACCGCGAACGCGATCCGGTCGGCTGCGTGGTCGGCCCGGCCCGCGCCGCCGGATCCGCAGGCCCTCCAGCACGGGGACGAACATGGGACTATCGCCCCGCTGGCCTGGAGAGGTCTGCCAGGTCAGCGGGCGGGCCCGGTCGTCGGCCAATAGATGGACTTTGCTGGTCAGTCTGCCTCTTGAGCGTCCCAGCGCCTCACGCCCATCGCTTTCCTCACGCGAACCGCCCCCTTTTGCGGGAAGTCACGCGGCGGCAGGCGGCGGGCACCGGCTGCGTGCTGATGGGCCCGGCAGGACGTGGAGTCGATGTTCACCGCCCATTCCCGCTGCCGGACGCTTTCCTTCTCGACGGCCTCGGCCAATACCCCATCCGGATCGGCGGTGTCAGCCTCGATCTGTAACTCGGTCAGGATCTGCTGCCAGGTGCCGTCCGCTGACCAGCGGCGGTGCCGCTCGTAAACGGTCTGCCAAGGGCCGTATCGTTCGGGCAGGTCCGGCCAGGGCGCTCCGGTACGGGCCCGGAACAGCACCCCGTTGATCACTTTGCGATGATCGGCCCACTGCCCGCCGGGCTTGCCGTTGACGGGCAGTAAAGCCTCAAGCTTCTGCCACTGCGCGTCCGTGAGCTCATGTCGCCGCACCATAAGGCGCAGGTGCCCAGCCCGAGCACTGATCCACCCACCCCAGCAAGAGCCATCAGAAGGGGCCTAGCTGTTGCGGGACATGAGGTTGTTGACGCCTGATCAGGTCTTCAACTCGTCGCAGCGAGTGCCGGAAGATTGCGGTGCGGCTGGACGTTGGCTGCAGGTATGAAGATCAGCGAGGCTTCCAGAGTCAGCGGTGTGAGTGCGCGGTCGTTGCGGCACTACGAGGACGAGGGCTTGATCGTCCCTGGGCGTTTCAGCAATGGGTTCCGTGACTACTGCCAGTCCACGATCGATCGGGTACTCGTCATCCGGTCGCTGCTGGAGTCCGGGTTGCCCGTGAGGTTGATCAGGGAAGTCCTGCCCAGCCTCACTGACGGATCCAATGCCGGCACCGAGGTGGTGTGTGCGGAGTTCCTGCACGAGGTGCAGGGCTATCGCGATCGGCTCGCTGCTCGCATTGCCGTTCTCAGCGATCAGCAGGCGGCACTGGACGCCTACCTGAGAGAGGCCCGCCGTACTGATCTCTGACGGCCGCTTGACCTTGACGCAAGTGTGAGGTTCCTACGTTCGATTCATGGAGATCAACGAGCAGCAGAACGCCGCCGAGCAGACCGTTCGAGCACTGGTCCAGCGGTCGCACCGTGGGCCGAAGGACCTGACTCTTGCGACGGATCACCGCCGCCCTGCCCCGGGGCCGGGCGAGTACCTGATCCGCGTCGGCGCCGCCGGGGTCAACTTCGCCGATGTCATGCAGACCCATGGCGCCTACGGAGGAGGCCCGAAGCCACCCTACGTGGCGGGCTTTGAGGCGGCCGGTGAGATCGTGGGGGTCGGCGCGGACGTTGAGAAGCCGCTGCCGCTCGGCACCCATGTCGTCGGAGTCGGCCCGGGCGCCTTCGCGCAGTACATGACGATGCCGGCCGCGGGGGTACTTCCCGTGCCTTCCGGCTGGAACGATGCCCAGGCTCTCGGTCTGGTGCTGAACTGGGCCACCGCGTTGGCGGCACTGAAGCCGTTGGGCGAGATCAAGACGGGTGAGGCGGTGCTCGTTCACGCCGCGGCCGGCGGGGTCGGGCAGGCTGCCGTTCGTCTCGCCCGCCACTACGGTGCGCGCGTGATCGCGACGGCCTCGCCGGAGAAGCACGACACCGTCAAAGCCCTCGGGGCCGACGAGGTGCTGGACAGTCGACGCCCCGATCTGGCTGAGGAGGTCACCCGCCTGACCGGCGGGGTCGACCTGGTCCTGGAATCGGTGGGCCAGGCCACGTTCGAGGCCAGCCTGTCGGTTACCAGGCCCTTTACCGGACGCATCGTCGTGTTCGGAGCCGCCTCCGGTGACGCCACTCTGACCACGCACGACCTGGTCTTCACCCACCAGGTTCAGATCAAGGGCCTGCACATTGGCACGCTGGCGGCCGCAGCCCCATCCCTATACCACTCGTTGCTCGTCGAGATCGAGGCACTCATCGCCCAAGGCGTCTACCCGCCCGGCACCCCCCACGTGCATCCCCTGTCCGAAGGACCGGCAGTGCTCCAGCAACTCGAAGCGGGCCAGACCCGGGGCAAGCTGGCCCTCGATCCCTGGCGCTAGGAACGCCTGTGCTTCACCACAATGCTCCGCTGTCCCCCCGAGGGCCGACTTCGGCTCGTGCAGCGTTGTCAGCACCGCCCAATTGCCCACGTGGCAGCCGAGATGGGGATCTCCCGTGCCTGCGCGTCGAAATGGGTCAACCGCTACCGTCAGCACGGTGAACTCGGGCTGCTGGACCGCTCCTCCACACCTCGGCGCCAGCCAACGGCGACGAGCTCTGACGTTGTCGCCAGGATCGAGGCACTCCGCCGTGCCGAGAAGTGGTCTGCCTCCCGGATCGCATTCGAGCTCCAGGCCGAAGGGATCTCGCTCAGTCGCCGCACCGTGTCGCGGCATCTGCTCGCCCTCGGCCTGAACCGGCGCCGGTTCATCGATCCCAGCGGCGACCTCAACCGGGAACCGCGGAAGATCACCGCTCGCCGTCCAGGACACATGGTCCACATCGACGTGAAGAAGGTCGGCCGGATCCCGGATGGCGGTGGCTGGCGGGTCCATGGGCGCGGAAGCCGCCAGGCCAAGACTGTCGAGCGGCGCAAGAACAAGGGCGCACGCGGCGGCTACATCTACCTGCATTCCGCCGTCGACGGATTTAGTCGGCTTGCCTACACCGAAGCACTGCCCGACGAGAAGGCCGTCACCGCCATCGCGTTTCTGCACCGGGCCAGGGCCTGGTTCGCAGCCCACGGCATCGTCCGAATCGAACGCATCGTCACGGACAACGGCGCCTGCTACCGCGCCGGCACGTTCGCCCGGGCCATGCTGGGGGCGCAACACCAGCGCATCACGCCGTACACGCCTCGTCACAACGGCAAGGTGGAGCGCTACAACCGAATCATCGCCGAAGAGTTCCTCTACGCCCGTCGCTGGGCCTCGGAGGATCAGCGACGAGATGCCCTTGACGTCTGGAACATCCACTGCAACTACCACCGGCCTCACGGTGCAGCTGGGGGCCAACCGCCAGCCCGGCGACTACGCGCAGGCGTAACCAACGTCCTGGCGTCATACACCTAGCCCTCCGGCGGGAGCCCCCGCGCGCCGGTCCGTGTGGCGCCGTTCAGTTTCGCATCGGTTAGCTTGGCGCCACGGAAGTCCGCATTGGTCAGGTCCGTGTTGCTCAGGTTCGAGCGAGCAAGGTCTGCACCCCGAAGATCTGCGCCTGACAGGGTCGCGAATTCGAGATTTACGTCGCTCACCTTGGCGTTTCGAAGATCCGCATCCGGAAGCCAGGCGTAGTGCAGGTCCACGCAGTTGTTTCGCAATACCACTTCGCCGGTCTCCGGGCTGAGCAGTTCCTCCGCACAGGTCAGCTCCGCCCGTCGAAGATCCGCGCCCTTTAGTTGCGCACTGGGGAGGCTTGCCCCCTTCATAAACGAACCCCACAGATTCGCCCCATCGAGGACGGCAGATTCCAGGTTCGCCTTGTACAACGTCGCCTTATACAGATCCGCGCCGGTCAGCTCGGCCCAGCGGAGGTCCGCGTCGGACAGATCCACCCCGGGGAGCTTGATGGGTGCCCTTTCAGTGAAGCGGAGGCCGCGCAGGTCGGTTTTGCTCAGGTCGATGAGCGTGCCCCTGTCGCGGTCGGGGCGGCGATGGGCCAGCGTGGCGATCGCCGCCCGTACATCCGCCTCCGGGGTGGGAACTGCCTCGGGGTCAACCGGTTTTTTCAGACTGTCCACGCTCGACCCGGCGTGCCGTTGCGCGAAGGCGGTCAGCACGGAGACGACCGTCGGATGGTCGCGGGCAGAGTCCTGCATGATGCGCCCCAAGGCGTAAATGCCACCCAGTCGAACATCCAGCGACTGCGATCCGAGATTGTTGATCGCGTTATTGAACCGGCTGGTGATCTGACCGTGCTCGGAGATCCGTAGTTCCCTGCTGGCCTGTCCGACCTGCATCCAGGTGAACAGCAACGCGCCGAGAGCAGCGAGCCCCGGCAGGCTGATCGCGATCAGCGTGACCAATTGCATCCGGTCCCGTCCCACAGATCTGGGCGCCGTCGATCGGCCGTAGTGTCGACGCCGGCGGACGTGACGGCGACGAGCGATACGGCGAAGCCCATCGGCGCTCAGTTTCCCAGCCACCTGCACATCGCATCCTGCAGGCCAAGCGTCCGCAACTCTCACTGCTCCAACTGGACTGCCACCAAGGTCCGCCCGCTGATCCAAACGAAACGCCCTAAGAGATGATCTCAATTGGCGTTGTGCGGCGGCCGTGGCCGCCAGGCTGGGGCCACTGGATGAGTCCGGTGGCCCCAGCCGGATGGGGTCAGCGAGGGTTGTTCAGGCGGTTGCTGATTTGTTCGTGGAGTTCGTGCGGCAGGTGGATGGTCCAGCGGTCGGCGGCCTCGGCGGCCAGGTCGCGGCTCCAGCGCCAGCTGTTGCGTGCCGCGGTGCGCACGTCCTGGTCGCGGGCGGTAGCCGTGGTGGAGGCGTAGCGATGGCGGTCAGTGTCGGGCAGGTCCTGTTCGAGCGCGCGGCTGGGGGTGAGCCAGTGGGCTGTGCTGTTGCGCAACAGGCGGCAGAGCTGGAGTTGCTGGGGTGCGATGACGGTGTGCAACAGGGCGTGGGCGCGGGCGATCTCGCCGCGGGCGAGGACGTGGGCGAGCATGAGCGTCCAGTTGGTCAGCTCGTCGGTGAGCTGCTGGGCGGTGGTCACCGGCTCGGGCGGCTGGAAGGTGGCCAGCTGTCGGGCGGCCTGGGTGAGCCGGCCGGTGCGGTCGAGCAGGACGGCGTCGTCGGGGCGGGGTAGGTGCACCATCCCTTGCCAGGTGGGGACTTCGTCGATGCCGGGACCGGCCGGGGTGAGGTGGAACTCGCCGCGCATCAGGTCGTCGAAGACGACGGCGAGGATGCCGTACATGTTGGTGTAGGAGAGCTTGAGCGGGGCGAGCTGCGCCAGGAAGCCGGGGCCGTCGAAGTCGGCAAGGTGGTCGTCCTGGATGTAGAGGTATGCCTCGATGTCGGAATGGGCGTCGGCCTCGCCCACGGTCCACGAGCCGTAGAGCAGTACGCCCTCCAGCCGGGCGTCGGCGTGGGCGAGCTGTCGCAGGCGTGCGATGCGGTCGTCCAGGGCGGAACGGGCAGAGTGAACGGACATGGTGTGGTCGTGTCTCCTGAGGTGAGCGTGCGGGCACGCTGACGGGGCCCGGCACCTGCCGGGCGGATGTCTGTGGACCGTCGCGGCCCGCTCAGGAGAAGTTGCCCATGATCGAGATCATAGGGGAATGGCTCAACCGCCGAGTCGGCGGAAGCAGATCAGGCTGACCGCGATACCGGCGAAGGCCAGGAAATGCTCGGCCTTGCGCTCGTAGCGGCGGTGCAGGCGACGGCACCCAGACAGCCACGCCACTGTCCGCTCCACGGTCCACCGGTGGCGGCCCAGCTTCTGGGAGGACTCGATGTTTCTGCGGGCGAGGCGCGGGGTGATGTTTCGCGAGCGGAGCCATTTCCGCAGGTGGTCGTAGTCGTAGCCCTTGTCTCCATGGAGCTTGGCGGGCCGCCGTCGGCGTGGCCCGCGCCGGGAACGGATGGGAGGTATGCCCCGTACCAGGGGTTCAAGTCCCTGGCTGTCGTGCGTGTTCGCCGCGGAGATACCGATCGAGAGGGGCAGACCGGTCCGCTCGGTGATCAAGTGGATCTTTGAACCTTTCTTGCCGCGATCTACGGGATTCGGACCTGTCAGGTCCCCCCTTTCGTCGCGCGCATGTTCACCGAGTCGATGGCGCACCGCGACCAGTCCAGTTCGCCTCTGGCGCCGAGCTCGTCCAGGACCAGGCGGTGGAGTTTGCCCCACACACGGGCCTGGCTCCACTCGGTAAAGCGGCGGTGCGCGGTCGGCCCGGACGGGCCGAAGCCCGGCGGCAGCTGCCGCCATGCACAGCCTGTCGTGGCCACGAACACTATGGCCGCCAGCACCTGCCGGTCCCCATACCGACGTCGGCCCCCGCCCTGCGGCCTCACCGGAGCGGCCGGCACCACCTGCTGGAACAACTCCCACAACGCGTCCGGCACCAGACGCTCCACCATCGCCATCACGGCACCCAACCTAACGATCACGCCAGGCCACCGGCGCCAAGCACTTGACCGCCCTCGCCGACGGTGACTGATTCGGCATGCCGCGCTTCAACCAGATCATGGTCCCCGAGATCGTGGAGTCGGACCTGGGTCATCCCGGAACTGCTGATGGAGACCAATGTTCACTCTGCCGCATGCGGGTCACGCCCAGCATGAACGTGAACATCACCGTGAGGATGCCGATGATCGCCCCGACCGCGATGACGTCCGCGAGACCGCTCAGCCCCACCGACTTGAACGCCGTCGAGAAGCCGCTCTCCTTGTCGATGTCCTTGTAGTCCTGCATGCCCGTCAGCACCAGGCAGGCCGCCACGTACAGCACCATCGAGATGACGAGCGAGTAGACGATCGCCTTCGGCATGTGCCGCTGCGCGTCCTTGGACTCCTCGGCCGCCGTCGACATGGCGTCGTAGCATCGATCTGCTCGATAGGTTTGCGACGGAGAATCCCTTGTCCCATCCGGAGCCCGGCCATGCGCCTCACCTCTTCGCGATCGGCAAGCGGCTGATGGCGGATCATGATGGCCCAGGCGCCCCCGCGACGGAAGACATCGCGCAAGGCCCCGCCGCCTCACGGGGCCACGGCGTAGCTCAGGTCGTGCGCGACGAGGGACACGGGCTCCAGCCGCAGCCACACCGTCCCCCGCGGGGTCGTCGTACAGACAGCGCATGAAGCGCTCGTCCCACCGCTCCTCGTCCGCGCCCAGATAACGGACCAGCTTGCGCCTGCCGCGCTCGACACCGAACGGGCACCAGCTCGGCCCGGCCCCGCGCGATCACCTGCCGGACCAGATCGCACTCGTCCACCACCAGCGCGACCTCGGGATCGGCCCGCACCCGGCCGAAGAGGCGGGCCCAGGGCTCGGTCAGCACCCAGAAGGCGCCCTCCTCCCACAGGAACCAGACGGGGCGGACCGTCGGCCCGTTGGTGGCGAGGCATGCGGTGAGGGGCCGGCGCAGGAAGGCGTCCACGTCGAAGGCGTTGGAAGTCACCGCCGTCATCGGGCCCCCGCGCCCCCGTGCCCCCGCGGCCACCGACCGGGGACCTAGGTCTCCGGTATGCCGGTCAAGGCCTACGGCACCACCGTCACCGGCCACCGCCCGGCCTTCACCAGACGCACCGCCACCGATCCGACGATCCGGTGGCCCGCCTGCTCCGACGCGCCCACGACCACCGCGTCCGCCTTGAGTTCGTCCGCCGCCTTCACCAGGCCGCTGTACGGGTCGCCGCGGAACGTGTGGAACTCCCACCGGACCTCGAATATCCCCTTGAGCCGCTCGGCCGCGTCCCGGATGTACGCCACCAGGTCCTCGGCGATCTCGTCGGTCGTCTCGGCCACCGGCGCCCCGAGCGCCGCGCCCGCCGCCAGCACCGGCTGCACGTACACCACGGCGAGCAGCGCGTGCTGGCGGCGGGCCAGACCGGCGGCGTAGGCCGCGGCCCGCAGGGACGAGTCGGAGCCGTCCACCCCGGCCACGATCACCTTCGGCCCGTCCGTGCCCCGTTCGAACTGAGGGGAGTGCTGTTCCGTCACGCCGCGAGGTTATCGGAGGCCGCAGCTCCGGTCCTGCGGCGGGAGCCTTCGCGGGGCGAGACGACGCGGGTGCTGAACTTCGTCGTCTTCCGCTCCGTGTTCGAAGAGGGCGCCCGCATCGTGCCGG
Source organism: Streptomyces africanus (assembly GCF_030816955.1). NCBI lineage: Bacteria > Bacillati > Actinomycetota > Actinomycetes > Kitasatosporales > Streptomycetaceae > Streptomyces > Streptomyces africanus. The sequence continues at coordinate 8,031,276 of NZ_JAUSYP010000001.1, forward strand.
GCCGGTGCTCCGCCTCTGGCCGTACGTTCCCTGCACAAGCTCTGGGGAAAAGGGCACCCGAAGGGCGGACAGCGGCCCGCCACCACGCGGGGGCTGCAGTCACTGGCGGCGCTCGGCCTCGCCGGAGGGGACGGGACCGAGCCCGCCGACCCTCTCTCCGGCCTGCCCGGCCAAGGTCCGCCAACGGCACCGCAAGCTCGACCGGCTGCGCGCCGCCGCTGACCCGTCTGCGTGGGCCGTTCGGGTGGAAACGTGCCGCCGCACCGGTGTTGCTCAGGTGCGTCGGCCTTCCGCCGGGCGACTGATGAGTCATGAAGAAGGATCAGTTGCTCACCCGCCGCCGGCTGTTGATCGCGGGCACCGGCGCCGTGGGAGCGGCCGCCACGGCCGGTGTGCTCACGGCGGTCACCGGGGAGGGCCCCGCCGGATCCGTCCCGGCGGCGGGGGCCCAGCCCCGCCGCCCCCGCAGCGCCTCCGCGTACCGTCTGCAGCCCCTGACCGGATACGGCCCGCCGCAGGCCGCGCCGCGCCGGACCCTGGTACGCCGCGAACCGCTGCTGCGCGTCTCCGGACGCGGCCGGACCATGGTGCTGACCTTCGACGACGGTCCCGACCCCCGCTACACCCCGGCCATCCTCGACACCCTGGCCGAGTACGACGTGCGCGCCATGTTCTTCGTGTGCGGGGAGATGGCCGCCGACCACAAGGTGCTGCTGGCCCGGATGGCCGACGAGGGCCATGTCGTCGGCAACCACACCTGGTCCCACCCGCTGCTCACCCGCCTCACCCGCCGGCAGATCCGCTCCCAGATGGAACGCACCTGTGACGTCATCGAGGAGGCCTACGGCGAGCGCCCCGAGTGGTTCCGCGCCCCCTACGGCGCCTGGAACCGCGCCGCCTTCCAACTGGGCGCCGAACTCGGCATGGAACCCCTCGCCTGGACGGTCGACACCCTCGACTGGTCCACCCCCGGTACCCGGTCCATCGTCGACCGGGTCGAGAACGGCGCCGCCCCCGGCGTCGTGGTCCTCTCACACGACGCCGGGGGCGACCGTTCGCAGAGCGTGCGGGCCCTGCGGCGCTACCTGCCCGAACTGCTGGACTCCGGCTATCACGTCACGGTGCCCCGGCGGGACTACGCCTGAGACCTGCCGTCGGGCTCTCGCCCGCCCGGCCGGGGAACGCTCAGCGCACCTCGACCAGGCGGGCGAAGGCGACGACGTTGCCCTCGTAGCCGTTCTGCTGGGAGAAGCCGCCGCCGCAGGTGATGACCCGCAGTTCCGCCGCGCCCTTGGAGGCGTAGACACGGTCACCGGGGAAGTTGTCCTTCGCGAACACCTCGATGCCGTAGATCTCGAACACGGCGGTCTTCCCGTCCTGCCGGGCGATCTCGACGCGGTTTCCCTTCTTCAGGGCCCCGAGCGCGTAGAACACGGCGGGGCCCTGCTGGTTGTCGACATGGCCGACGACGACCGCGGTGCCCTTCTCGCCGGGGGCGACGGCACCGGTGAACCAGCCGGCCAGGTTCGGGTCCTCCGGGGGCGGCGCGCCGACCCAGCCGTCCGCGTCCAGGCCCACGGGAATCATCGGCGCGTCGACCTGGATCGCCGGGATCCGGACCCGGTCCGGGAGGGAGTAGGGGAGGGGCTTGACGGCCCCGGCGAAGGTGGCCCCGGGCAGGCGGCTGTCCGCCGCGGCCGCGGTCGCCGGCTGCGGCGGGCCCTCGTCGAATTCCCCCGAACCATTTCGGATGAGCGCGAGGCCGGTCAGCAGAACCAGCGCGATCACGCCCCACGGGGCGCGCTTCTTCCGCCGCGCCTCCTCTTCCGCCTCGGCCAGCTCGGACGCAGACATGGGCCATCCCCTCTCGACGCGGCCGTGCCGTGTCGTTCGCGCATATCAGAACGCTAAGTGCCGCGCGCGAAACCGGCGACGGGGCTGGAGCGAACGGGTGGCGCAGGGCTGTCCGGGGTGGTCACGGGCTGTCCGGGGCGACCCGCGGCCGTGAGGTGCGCCATCCGAGTTGCCGCCGCGAGGAAATTTCTGACGGTCCGTGACCTGCGGTGATATCCGATTGCGCGGTTTTCCCGCGGTGCCTTCTCTCACCAGGACGGACCATTCCCGAAATGCGGGTCCGCGCAAGGCAACTGACTGTCTTTCTGGGAGGCGCTTTCTCGCCGATCGACCGGGGACGGGTCCCGGGGCGTCTTCCGCGGAGGTTCACATGCGTAACACTCGTGCCCTGGCGGTCGCCGGCGCCGCGGTCGCGGCCCTCGGCCTCTCCGCCCCCGCGGCCGTCGCGTGGGACACACCCAGCAACATCGTCGCCCTGCCCAGCGTGATCGCCCGCGGCGGCCAGCTGACCATCACGGTCGACGGCTGCCGCCACGGTGGCACGGCTACCTCCAACGCGTTCACGATGCCGGCGAAGCTCTCGCCCATCCACGGCCCCAGGGAGACGGCGAGGGGAACCGCCACCATCAGGAACAACGCCCGCCCGGGGCCGTACGACATCACGGTCACCTGCGACGGCAAGACCCTGACCAAGCCGCATGCCTTCACCGTCATCGGCGGTGTCCGCGGTGGTATCGGCGGCAGCACCACCGGTGCGACCCCGACCGACATGGCCATCGGCGGCGGGCTCGTGACCGCCGCGGTCGTCGGCGGCGGGGTGTTCTGGATGCGCCGTCGCGCCGAGCGGCGCGTCTGACGCCTCGCTCCACGCCGCTTTGGACCCCTTCGGTACGAGCCGCCTCGCACGCGCAGGTCTTCGCCCCGGATCCCTCGACGGATCCGGGGCGAAGACCTGCGCGTGCGAAGGGCCGGTCAGCCGGCGTCCTCCTCGGTGCGGCGACGGGCGAAGTGGTACGCCGTGCCCAGCGCGCCGGTGATCAGCGCGGCGCCGAGGCCGATCTCCTTGAGGTCGAAACCGCCGAGGGTGCCGCCCTCTCCGGCGTGCACGCCCTTCCACGGGTGGCGGTGGTGGTGCGTCGGGGGATGGTGGCGGTGGTGGTGCGTCGGGGGATGCGCCGGATCGCCGCCGGCGATGGTCAGGCGGGCGGTGCCGCTCGACCCGTCACAGATGAACTCCACGTCGTACACGGCGCCGGGCCTGGCGTCCCCGGCGACCCTGGCCGTCGCCGCCGACTTCTCCGGCGGAAGGGCGACCACGTCGAAGACCGGCGAGGAGACCGCCGCCTCCCCCTCGCACGCCTGGTTGCGCTCCACCACCAGCGTGACCAGGCCGTCCGCCGCGACGGTGGAGGGCTGTACGTCGAAGGCGAAATCGGTCCGGTCGGCCGCGTCGGCGGCCGGCATGCAGGAGGTGAGGGCGCCGGCGCCCAGCAGTACGGCCGAGGCCGAAGCGACGCGTATCACGCGCATGGTGAAACCTCCGGGTCCCCGAGGAGCAGCCGCGGACCTGTTCCGCTCGCGCCGGAAATGCACCTCGATGCCCGAAACGCTAAGAACGTGTACGCGGCGGCGCGATCGCAGTAGCGCGAATGGGTCACACGTGTGGGCCGCCAGGGGGAACCCCGTTGACGCGACCGGGGGCGGCGACGGTGTGTCGCTCGCCCCCGGGCCCGGTTCCGTGGTGCGGGTGCGGTCAGTCCCCGGCACCCGGGAAGAGGTTCAGGAACGGGTCCGCCGACGCGGTCACGCCCCTGCTGTAGGGCGAGTCGAAGTCCCAGATCAGGAACAGCAGGAAGGCGATCAGTGCCGAGAACAGCCCGGCGAGGATCAGTTCACGCGTCGTTCTGCGGATCTGGAGGACGAAGATCATCCCGATGGTGACGACGGCTCCGGCGATCAGCCCGAACCACACCACGCCCGGCATGGTCTCCCCGGTCGACTCCGACCGGGCGATCCGGGCCTGGCTGGCGGCGGTCACCTGGTCGACGAGCGGCTGGTAGGCCTGCGCCTCGAAGTCGGTCTTCGGTTCGTAGTCGGTGACGTCGTGCCGGACGCGCTCGAAGAGCTCACCGCCGCGTTCGGTGACCTGGCCCCGGTCGGCCATGGTGTCCCACTCGGTGGTGACGACATGGCTCACGTACGTATGGATGTCGCCCCGGATGCGGTCGCGCACGTCGTCCGGGTAGACCCGGACCCGCTCCGAGACCTCGTGCAGCGCGGTGGCCTCCGCCTGGACGTGGTCCTGGGCGGCGCTGCGTCCCTCCCACACACCGGCGATCGCCAGACCCAGGACGATGGCGTACACCACGCCGATCCACATCGTCATGTACTCGATGACGTCCGGGGTCTCGCTGGGGTCCTCGTCGTCGGACGCCGTGCGGTGGCGTACGAGGGTGACGACGACCACCACGACACCGGCGGCCAGCATCGCGAAGGTGAGAACAAGCCATTCCGGCAAGAGATGCCTCCAGAGCTTCAGGGATCAGCGCGCGCGCAGCGCGGCGACGGCGACCACCGCGGGCACCGTGACGAGCAGGACGAAGGTGAGCGGCGACATGGAGTGGCGCACCGGCCGGGGCCGCGGCGCGGCGCGGTACCGCGGGTAGTGCACGGGTGCCGCGGACGGACGCGGAGTGGGCTTCGCCGACGGCTTCGGTGCCGGGGCGGGGGGCGGGGGAGGGATCGGCCGGGGGGCCGGCCGGGGTGGTGGCGCCGGGCGTGGCGGGGGCGGCGGAGGCGGAGGCGGTGGCTCCGGTCTGGCCGGGGGGGCCGGTTTCGGGGGCGGGGGCTCAGGGGGCGGCGGCTTCGGAGTCGGCTTCGGTGGCGGCGGGGGCTTCGGAGTCGGCACCGGCGGTGGCGGCTTCGGTGGCGGGGGCGTCGGGGTCGGGGTCGGCGTGGGCGTGGGGGTCGGTGTGGGTGGCGGGCACGGCGGCTGCGGCCAGGTCCTGCTTCCGGCGACCGCCACCGCCTCCGTGCCGTCCGGCCCCGTCGAGGCGTACGCGCAGGCGTCGGCCACCGCCACCCCTGACGGTGCGCCGACGAGCGCCCACGTCAGCGTCGCCGCCGCCAAGGCCTTTGCGGCGAGGGCGGATTGAGTCGATAGGGGTCCATGCACGACGAAGATCATGAGCCCTCTGCCGCCGGGACGTGCCGGAGCGCAAGGGGATTGCCCCGAAAGAGGGATATCCGGGTGCCGCCGGTTTGCCACGCGGTCGCCCGCGGAGCCATCGGCCCGTACCCGTGTGCGGTGGCGGGCGGCGCGGTCACGGGTTCCGGAAAGAAATTTGGCCGGTCGTTGAACACAATCACGCCCGCCATGCGTACTCATGACCGTGCGGCGGCGCAGTAGGGCGCTGCAACACCCTTGCGATTATGGGGAGTTGACGATGAAGACCTCCTGGCGGAGCGCCTCACTCGTGGCGAGCGCCGCGGCGGTCCTGGCGCTGACGACGGCGTGTGGTCAGGACAGCCCTCCGGCGGCCAGCCAGAACGTGGGTGCCTCGGCAGCGCCCGGGGACTACGGAAGCATCGGCGCCGGGAACTCGGTGGGTGGCACCGCGGGCGGCCAGCAGGCCGCGCCGAGCCCTTCCAGCCCGTCCAGCCCCGCGGGCAAGCTCTCCGTCGCCACCGCCGAGGAGGTCGGCAAGGTGGTGACCGACAGCCTGGGCCTCACCCTGTACCGATTCGACCAGGACACCGACCAGCCGCCCAAGTCGAACTGCGACGGCGACTGCGCCAAGACCTGGCCGCCGGTGCCCGCGGACGACGCCGAGGCCGGCGAGGGCATCGACAAGTCGCTGCTCGGCTCGGTCACCCGCGCCGACGGCACCAAGCAGCTCACCGTCGCCGGCTGGCCGGCCTACCGCTACGCCAAGGACGTCAACGCCGGTGACGTCAAGGGCCAGGGCGTGGGCGGCAAGTGGTACGCGCTGGCCCCCGACGGCAAGAAGGCGCAGGGCGGCGGGGCCGGCGGCGCCGGGGCCGAGGCGCAGCCCGGGCTGTCCACCCGCAACGACCCCAAGCTCGGCGAGATCGTCGTCGACAAGAACGGCATGACCGTCTACCGGTTCAAGAAGGACGAGGCCTGGCCCAAGCCCGTCTCCAACTGCACCGGCGCGTGCCTGGAGAAGTGGCCGCTCGTGGAGCCCGTCGACTACGCCGACACCAAGGGCATCCAGGAGAAGGGCTACATGGTCTTCGACCGGACCGACGGCAAGGGCAAGCAGCAGACGATCAACTGCTCGCCGATCTACACCTTCGCCGGTGACAAGGCCCCCGGCGACACCAACGGCCAGGGCGTCGGCGGCACCTGGTACGCCGTGCGCCCCGACGGCAAGCTGGTCGGCGCGTCGGAGAAGTAGAGAAACCTCCCCAGGGTTGATCACCTCGTCCACCCGACGGAACCGACCCGGTCCGCCCCTCCGTACCCACGGAGGGGCGGACCGTTTTGCCGTGCTTCGCCGGAAGTCATGGAATGTTCGCCACATGTTCGAAGGGCGGGCGCACGGGTATCAATTCGGCACGTGCCGCAGGCAGTGACCGGGAACGGATGGTCAATTTCCGTTTCGGGTCGCTCCATTGGCGGGCGATCAGTAGCCTCTGCTCGAACACCGGATCGCCTACGCCTTGGAGAGATAGATGGAGCGTCCCGCCTGGGCCCCACGGAGCATCGACATCTCGGTGCCCAGCGTCTCCCGGATGTACGACTACTACCTGGGCGGATCGCACAACTTCGAGGTCGACCGGCAAGCGGCCCGCAGGGCCATGGAGTTCATGCCGGGACTCCCCAAGATCATGCAGGCGAACCGGGCGTTCATGCGCCGCGCCGTGCGGTACGCGGCCGACCAGGGCATCAGCCAGTTCCTGGACATCGGCTCCGGCATACCCACCTTCGGCAATGTGCACGAGGTGGCCCAGGCCGCCCGCCCCGGCGCGCGCGTGGTGTACGTCGACCACGACCCGGTGGCCGTGGCGCACAGCCAGGTGGTCCTGGAGGGCAACGACGACGCGGCCGTCGTCGCCGCGGACCTGCTCAAGCCCCAGGAGATCCTGCGCAGCCCCGAAGTGGAGCGGCTGATCGACCTGAATCAGCCAGTGGCGCTGCTCCTCGTTGCCATACTGCACTTCGTGGAAGACGAGGACGACCCGTACGGGGCGGTGGCCGAGCTGGGCGAGGCACTCGCGCCCGGCAGCCTGCTCGTGCTCACCCATGCCTCGTACGAGGGCATCCCGCTGCCGCCGGAGCGGGCCGGGGGCGCGGTGAACGTGTACCAGGACATCCGCAACCCGCTGATCATGCGCTCGCGCGAGGAGATCGCGCGGTTCTTCAAGGGGTACGACATGGTGGAACCCGGACTGGTGGCGATGCCGCGCTGGCGGCCCGACACCGCACCGGAGGACGAGGATCCGTATGCGTTCTCCGGTTTCGCGGGCGTGGGGCGTACGGCGTGATCGCGGAACCGGACGGGCCGGAGGACAGACTGCGCCGGTTCGCGACGATCTGGAGCCGGGCCGTCTTCCCGGTGACCTCGACGTCGTCGACCCGGCCCGAGTTCGAGGAACACCTGCTGCCGCTGGCCCGGAGGCTGAGCCGGGCACTGCTGGCCCGGGCCTTCGACGCCGACGAGGGCAGGGCGGTGGGCGCCGCCCTCGTGGACGCGCACTGCACCGACCCGGAGGCGCTCAGCCGCACGCTGGACTGTGTGGACGCCTACCTGGTCCTGTACTGCGGCGGTGACGGCGACCAGGAGGACCTGCGGGCGCGCTCCGCACGGCTCCAGCACGCGATGGCCGCCGGCTTCGCGCAGGCGCTGCGCGAACGGACGCTGGCCGAGCAGGAGGCCATCGCCCAGGCCGCCCTGCGGGCGCAGGGCGTGGTGGCGCAGGCCCTGCACGCGACCGAGGCCCGCTTCCGCGCGGTCTTCGAGGGCGCGGCCATAGGCATCGGCATGGCCGACCTCGACGGCAACATCCTCCAGGTCAACGGCGCGCTGCTGCGCATGTTCGGGGTCTCCGAGCAGACGATGCGCACCCGCAACGTCAGGGAGTGGACCCACCCGGACGACGCGCCGCAGACCTGGCGGCTCTACGACGAACTCGTGCGCGGCGAGCGTGAGCACTACCACGTGGAGAAGGCGTTCTACCGCCCCGACGGAACGGTCCTGTGGACCAACCTGACGGTCTCCCTGCTGCGGGACGCCGACGGCAGCCCGCAGTACCAGCTCGCGCTGATGGAGGACACCACCGAGCGCCGGCTGCTCAACCTGAGGCTGCGCTACGAGGCCACGCACGACGCGCTGACCGGGCTGCCGAACCGCACCTTCTTCTTCGAGCGCCTGGAGAAGGCACTGGGCGCCGGGAAGGGCCAGCGGTTCGGCCTGTGCTACCTCGACCTCGACGGCTTCAAGACCATCAACGACAGCCTCGGCCACGCGGCCGGCGACCGGCTGCTGGTGGAGGTCGCCGACCGGCTCCAGTCCTGCGCCACCGCGCCCGGAGAGATGGTCGCCCGGCTCGGCGGCGACGAGTTCGTGGCTCTCACCACGGGCCCCGACACCCAGCGCGAGGTCGACGAGCTCGCCACGCGCATCATGAACGCGCTGCTCGCCCCGATCAGCGTCGACGGCCGGGAACTGACCGTGCGCGGCAGCATCGGCATCGTCGAGGGCCCGGCCGGGGAGCGCAGCCCGGCGGAGGTGCTGCGCAGCGCCGACATCACCATGTACCGGGCCAAGTCGGCGGGCGGCAACCGCTTCGAACTAGCCGACCCGGAGGCGGACGCCCGCGCCATCACCCGGCACGGGCTGACCACGGCGCTGCCGACGGCCCTGGAGCGGGGCGAGTTCTTCATCGAGTACCAGCCGCTGGTCCATCTCGGCGACGGCAGTGTGCGCGGTGCGGAGGCCCTGGTGCGCTGGCTGCATCCGCAGCACGGGGTACTCGGCCCGGACCGGTTCATCCCGCTCGCCGAACACACCGGGCTGATCGTGCCGCTGGGCCGGTGGGTCCTGGAACAGTCGGTACGGCAGGCCCGCGAGTGGCGTGAACTGCACGGCGGCCTCGAGGCGGTGGGCCCGCTGCGGATCAACGTCAACCTCTCGCCCTGCCAGTTGACCCACCCCGGGCTGGTCCAGGACACCGTCGACATCCTGGAACGCACGGGCATCGAACCGGACGCGCTCTGCCTGGAGGTCACGGAGTCGGCGCTGATCGGCGCGGACGACGACCTGCTGAAACCGTTGCGCCGCCTGGCGGAGATGGGCGTCGACATCGCCCTGGACGACTTCGGCACCGGCTACTCCAACCTCGCCAACCTGCGCCGCCTGCCGGTCAGCATCCTGAAACTGGACCGCTCCTTCACCCAGAGCATGCAGCAGTTCCCGGCCGACCCCGTCGACCTGAAGATCGTCGAGGGGATCGTCTCCCTGGCCCACAGCCTGGACCTCGCGGTCACCGTGGAAGGCGTCGAGACAGGGGCGCAGGCCGAGCAGCTCCGCATCCTGGGCTGCGACACCGCCCAGGGCTGGTACTACGCCCGCCCCGGCCCGCCGGACAGGTTGCACGAGCTGGCACTGGCGGACGCAACGGGCTGACGGGGGTCCCGCCCAGGCAACACCGCCTTCGAGGCGCCCTTCGCCGGCATGGTCCCCTTCCGGGGCGGCTCGATGGCGGGCGAGGCGGTCCGCTTCGACCTGGCCACGTCGTGCGAACAGGCCCGGACCTCGCCGGAGCGGATACGGGCCGCAGCGGCCGCACGCCGGGCGGGAACCCGCGGCCGCCACCGGGTGACGCGGCCGAGCGGGGCCGGCCGGTCACTGCGCGGCTCGGACGGCCGCTCCCGCGGAGGCGAGGTCCAGGTCGACGGCGACCTCCTCGCCCTCCCAGCGGCCGCGTTCCGTGATCGCGAGACCGATCAGCGCCAGCTCGGCGGCACGGTCACGCAGCGCGTATCGCTCGGGCGTCTCCTCTGCCGGCGCGTCGTTCTCCTCGCGCTCCCACGCGGCCACCGCCGCCTCGGCCAGTGCCCTCGGCAGCCGCACCGTGACCCGGTCGGTCTGCGTCGCGACGTGGGTCCCGATCGCCGCCAGCACCTTCGTGTCGTCCCCATACCTGGCGTCCTGCTCACCACACACAGGTCGAGCGTACGCACGAAGGCTCCAGGTTGCGGCGAATATCCGTGTCCTGCAGGGGGCTCACCGCTCCAGCAGCATCCGCTGCAACTCCCTCGCGGCCCGTGGCGGAGCCACATCGCTGCGGTGTGCGAGGGCGATCGTGCGGTGCAGGCCGGGCCGGGCCAGCGGCGTGACCCGCAGGCCGCGCCCGGACCGCGCGGCCACCATGCGCGGCACGACGGCCACCCCCAGCCCCGCCCGCACGAACCCCAGCACCGCGTCCATCTCCCCGCCCTCCACCGCGAAGTCCGGCTCGAACCCCTCCGCGCGGCACGCCGCCACGGTCAGTTCGCGCAGGTCGTAGCCGTGCCGGAACATCACCAGGCGCTCGCCCTCCAGGTCGGCGACGCGAACGGTGCGCCGGCCCCGGCCGGGTCTCGGCGCCTCGGGGGAGGAGACCACGACGAGGTCCTCGCGCAGCAGCTCCACCGTGGTCAGCGCCGGGGACGGCGTCGGCAGGGGCAGCACCACCAGGGCGAGATCCAGCGCGCCGCGGGCCAGCTCCCGCACCAGGTCGTGCGAACCGCCCTCCTCGATCAGCAGCCGGATGCCCGGGTAGCGGTCGTGGAAGGCGCGCAGCACGTCCGGCAGCAGGCCCGTGCACAGGCTGGGCGTGGCACCGAGCCGCACCCGCCCCTGCCGCAGCTGCACCAGCTCCAGCACCTCGTGCCGGGCGGTGTCCGCGTCGGCCAGGATGCGCCGGGCCAGGGGGAGCAGGGCCTCACCGGCGTCCGTGAGCGTGATGTTGCCGCGCGCCCGCAGGAACAGGTCCGCGCCCAGCTCCCGCTCCAGCGCCTTGATCTGCTGCGACAGCGAGGGCTGCGCGACATGGACCAGATCGGCGGCCCGAGTGAAGTGCCGGGTCTCGGCGACGGCCACGAAGTACTGGAGCTGATGGAACTGCATACTCGTACGATAGCCCCGGCCTATGGAATCAAGCCGCACCATGTCTTGGACCGATCGGCCGCGTGTCCGTAGCGTGCTGTGGCATGGCTCTGGCAACGCGGACGGAACGACGGCCGTCCATGGCACGCACCGTGTGGGACTCCACCCTCGGCAAGAAGACCGTGATGGCGGTCAGCGGCCTGATCATGCTGCTGTACCTGGTCGCCCACATGATCGGAAACCTGAAGATCTACTTCGGGGCCGGCGAGTTCAACGCGTACGGACACTGGCTGCGCACCGTCGGCGAGCCGTTCATGCACTACGAGTGGACGCTGTGGCTGATCCGCGTCGTGCTGGTGGCCGCCGTCGTCGCGCACGCCGTCTCCGCGTACCAGCTCAGCCGCCGCGACATCAGGGCGCGCCCCGGCAAGTACGTGCACAAGAGGCCGCGGGCCAGTTACGCGACGCGCACCATGCGCTGGGGCGGGATCATCCTCGGCCTGTTCATCGTCTGGCACGTCCTCGACCTGACCACCGGCACCGTGCACTCGGGAGGCTTCCAGGAGGGCCACCCGTACCAGAACGTCGTGGACACCTTCTCCACCTGGTACGGCAACGCCATCTACATCGTCGCGATGCTCGCGCTCGGCCTGCACATCCGGCACGGCTTCTGGAGTGCCGCCCAGACCCTCGGCGCCGGCAGCCGCACCCGCGACCGTGCGCTCAAGATCGTCGCCAACGTCCTCGCGCTGCTGCTCACGGCCGGGTTCATCGCCGTACCCGTGGGCGTCATGACCGGAGTGGTGAGCTGACATGACCTACACCGACTACACGACCGGTGCACCGGTCGTCGACACCAAGGCCCCGCAGGGCCCCGTCCACGAGCGCTGGGACAAGCGCCGCTTCGAGGCCAAGCTGGTCAACCCCGCCAACCGGCGCAAGCACACCGTCATCGTCGTCGGCACCGGCCTCGCCGGCGGGTCCGCCGGGGCCACCCTCGCCGAACAGGGCTACCACGTCGTCCAGTTCTGCTACCAGGACTCCCCGCGCCGCGCCCACTCCATCGCCGCGCAGGGCGGCATCAACGCCGCGAAGAACTACCGCAACGACGGCGACTCCGTCCACCGGCTGTTCTACGACACCGTCAAGGGCGGCGACTTCCGGGCCCGCGAGTCCAACGTCCACCGCCTCGCGCAGATCTCCGTCGAGATCATCGACCAGTGCGTGGCCCAGGGCGTGCCGTTCGCCCGCGAGTACGGCGGCCTGCTCGACACCCGTTCCTTCGGCGGCGTCCAGGTCTCGCGGACCTTCTACGCCCGCGGACAGACGGGACAGCAGCTGCTGCTCGGCGCCTACCAGGCCCTCAGCCGGCAGATCGCCGCGGGGAACGTCGAGATGCACCCGCGCACCGAGATGCTCGACCTGATCGTCGTCGACGGGCGGGCGCGCGGGATCGTCGCCCGCGACCTCATCACCGGCAAGATCGACACGTACTTCGCGGACGCGGTGGTGCTGGCGAGCGGCGGCTACGGCAACGTCTTCTACCTGTCGACGAACGCCATGAACTCCAACGCCACCGCGATCTGGCGGGCGCACCGGCGCGGCGCCTACTTCGCCAACCCCTGCTTCACCCAGATCCACCCCACCTGCATCCCGCGCACCGGCGACCACCAGTCCAAGCTGACGCTGATGAGCGAGTCGCTGCGCAACGACGGCCGCATCTGGGTGCCGAAGGCCAAGGGCGACGACCGCCCGCCGAACGAGATCCCCGAGGACGAGCGCGACTACTACCTGGAGCGCATCTACCCGTCCTTCGGCAACCTGGTGCCGCGTGACATCGCCTCCCGCGCCGCGAAGAACGTCTGCGACGAGGGGCGGGGCGTCGGCCCCGGTGGGCAGGGCGTCTACCTCGACTTCGCCGACGCCATCGAGCGCATGGGCCGTAAGGCCGTCGAGGCCAAGTACGGCAACCTCTTCGACATGTACCAGCGGATCACCGACGAGGATCCGTACCGGGTCCCCATGCGGATCTACCCCGCCGTGCACTACACGATGGGCGGCCTGTGGGTCGACTACGACCTCCAGACCACCATCCCCGGCCTGTTCGCTATCGGCGAGGCCAACTTCTCCGACCACGGGGCCAACCGGCTCGGCGCCTCCGCGCTGATGCAGGGCCTGGCCGACGGCTACTTCGTGCTCCCGGCGACCATCAACGACTACCTCGCCCGCAACCCGCTGGGGGACCGGGTCGACGCCGCCCACCCGGTCGTCCAGGAGGTGCTGGCCGAGACCGAGGACCGGCTCCACCTGCTGCTGTCCGTCGACGGCGACCGCACGCCCGACTCCTTCCACCGCGAGGTCGGCGAGCTCATGTGGGAGTTCTGCGGCATGGCCCGCACCGACTCGGGGCTGCGCAAGGCGCTGGAGCGCATCCCGCAGATCCGCGAGGAGTTCTGGCGGCGCATCAAGGTCCCCGGCACCGGCGAGGAGTTCAACCAGTCGCTGGAGAAGGCCAACCGCGTCGTCGACTACCTGGAGCTGGCCGAGCTGATGTGCCTCGACGCGCTGCACCGCGGCGAGTCCTGCGGCGGCCACTTCCGCGAGGACTCCCAGACGCCCGACGGCGAGGCCGCCCGCAAGGACGAGGAGTTCGCGTACGCGGCCGCCTGGGAGTTCAACGGCACCGGCGAGGCTCCGACCCTGCACAAGGAAGACCTGGTCTTCGAGTACGTCCACCCCACCCAGCGGAGCTACGCATGAAGCTCACCCTGCGCGTCTGGCGCCAGCAGAACGCCGACGCCGAAGGCGCCATGTCCACGTACGAGGTGGACGGGATCTCCCCCGACATGTCCTTCCTGGAGATGCTCGACACCCTCAACGAGGAGCTCATCCTCAAGGGCGAGGACCCGGTCGCCTTCGACCACGACTGCCGCGAGGGCATCTGCGGCGCGTGTTCGCTCGTCATCAACGGCGATGCGCACGGGCCCGAGCGGACGACCACGTGCCAGCTGCACATGAGGTCGTTCTCGGACGGCGACACCATCGACATCGAGCCGTGGAGGGCGTCCGCGTTCCCGGTGATCAAGGACCTGGTCGTCGACCGTTCGGCGTTCGACCGGATCATCCAGGCCGGCGGGTACATCACCGCGCCCACGGGTGCGGCTCCGGAAGCACACGCCACGCCGGTGCCGAAGCCGGACGCCGACTTCGCCTTCGAACACGCCGAGTGCATCGGGTGCGGTGCGTGTGTCGCGGCGTGCCCGAACGGGGCGGCGATGCTGTTCACGTCCGCCAAGATCAACCATCTCAACGTGCTGCCGCAGGGGGCGCCCGAGCGGGAGACGCGGGTGCTGGACATGGTGGCGCAGATGGACGAGGAGGGGTTCGGGGGGTGCACGCTCGCCGGGGAGTGCGCCACGGCCTGTCCCAAGGGGATTCCGCTCATGTCCATCACCGGCATGAACAAGGAGTGGCTGCGGGCTACGCGGAAGGTGAGCAAGCGGTAGGTCCGGGCAGGTAGAGCGTTCGCCGTCTGGTGCGGACGGGCGGGGCCGGTTGGTGCTCACCGGCCCCGTCTCGCCTTTCCGGGCTCCAGGCATTCAACATCCCGGCATCCGCGCTCCCGGCACTGGTCACGCGAAGGTCAGGCGGCACGGGCACAACAGTGGCGGCGGCACCGCTCGCCGCCCCCGGCCCGTGACCAGGAGAGAGCCATGACCGGCGTACTGACCGTCGACCGCCCCGCGCAGCCCACGGCCCCCACCCGCTACACCGTCACCCTCGCCCGCACCGAGGAGGACGTGCGCGCCGCCCAGCGGCTGCGGCACGACGTCTTCGCCGGGGAGCTCGGCGCCCTGCTGGCCGGCCCGCAACCGGGCCTGGACGTCGACCCGTTCGACGCGTACTGCGACCACCTGCTCGTCCGCGAGGAGACGACCGGCCAGGTCGTCGGCACCTACCGGCTGCTGCCGCCGGAGCGCGCGGCGGTCGCCGGGCGGCTGTACTCCGAGAGCGAGTTCGACCTGGGCTCCCTCGCCGGAATCCGGCCGGAGCTCGTCGAGGTCGGCCGCTCCTGTGTGCACCCCGACCACCGCGACGGCGCGGTCATCAGCCTCATCTGGGCCGGGATCGCCCGCTACATGACCGACCGGGGCCACGAGTGGCTCGCCGGCTGCTGCTCCGTCCCGCTCGCCGACGGCGGCACCCTCGCCTCCGCCACCTGGGACCGGGTGAGCGCCAAGCACCTGTCGCCGCAGGAGTACCGCGTCCGGCCGCTGCTGCCGTGGGTCCCGGGCCCCGCGCCCGCCACCCGCGTCGAACTGCCCGCCCTGCTGCGCGGCTATCTGCGCCTCGGCGCCTGGGTGTGCGGCGAACCCGCCCACGACCCGGCCTTCGGCGTCGCCGACCTGTACGTGCTGCTGCCGATGAGCCGGGTCAACCCGCGCTACCTGCGGCACTTCCTGTCCCTCGTGCCCGCCTGATGAGTGCCTGGCTGCCCACCGCGCCGTGCACACCGCAGGCCTGCGTCGAGGCGCCGGCGGGGCTGCCGGCGCGGGCCGTGCCGCGTGCCGTGCTGCGGCTGACCGGGGTCGCCCTGCTGCTGCTCGCGGGGATCGCCCTGTCGCCGCTCGGCGCACGGATACCGGCATCCCTGATCCGGCGGTGGTGCCGGTGGATCGTACGGGCCGCGGGGGTCCGGGTCCGCGTCACCGGCGCCGCCGCCCCCGCCGGCGGGCTGCTGCTGGTCGCCAACCACATCTCGTGGCTGGACATCCCGCTGCTCGCCGCCGTACGCCCCGCCCGGATGCTGGCCAAGACCGAGGTACGGAGGTGGCCCGTCGCCGGCCCGCTGGCCGCCCGAGGCGGCACCGTGTTCATCGACCGGGACCGGCTGCGGGCCCTCCCGGACACCGTCGCCCGTATCGCCCGGGCCCTGCGCGAGGGCGCCGCCGTCGCGGCCTTCCCCGAGGGCAGCACCTGGTGCGGCCGGGCCCAGGGCACCTTCCGCCGTGCCGTCTTCCAGGCCGCCCTGGACGCCGGGGTGCCGGTCCAGCCGGTCCGGATCGGCTACCGGGTCACCGGCGGAACCGCCACCACCGCTCCCGCGTTCGTCGGCGACGACACCCTGCTCGCCTCCCTGTGGCGGGTCGCGACGACCCGCGGCCTGGTCGCGGAGGTCGAGGTACGGCCGGCCATCCCGCCGGGCAGCCGCCCCGACCGCCGGTCTCTCGCCCGCTCCGCACAGTCCCAGGAGACGGCGATGCCGGCGTGGACGCACACGGTGCTGGTGGCGTAGCGGCCGCGGACGTTTCAGCGAGAGCCGGACAGTACGCGCGCGAGATACGGCGCTGTCCTGCTCTGCTCCGAGCGTGCCACCTCCGCCGGCGGTCCCGCCGCCACGATCCGGCCGCCCGCGTCGCCGCCGCCCGGGCCGAGATCGACGACCCAGTCCGCGCCCGCGACGACGGACATGTCGTGCTCGACGACGATCACGGTGTGCCCGGCGTCGACGAGGCCGTGCAGCTGGCGCATCAGGACGTCCACGTCGGCCGGGTGGAGGCCGGTCGTGGGCTCGTCGAGGAGGTAGAGGGTGTGGCCGCGCCGGCCGCGCTGCAGTTCGCTCGCCAGTTTGATGCGCTGGGCCTCGCCGCCGGACAGCTCGGTCGCGGGCTGGCCGAGGCGGAGGTAGCCAAGGCCCACGTCGAGCAGGGTGGCGAGGCTGCGGGCGACGGCCGGGGTGTCGGCGAAGAACTCCGCCGCGCTCTCCACCGTCAGATCCAGCACCTGGGCGATGTTCCGCCCCCGGTACGTCACCTCCAGCGTCTCCGGGTTGTACCGGGCCCCGCCGCAGGCCGGGCAGGGCGCGTACGTGCTCGGCAGGAACAGCAGCTCCACGCTGACGAACCCTTCGCCCTGGCAGGTCTCGCAGCGCCCGCCCGCCACGTTGAAGGAGAACCGGCCGACGCCGTAGCCCCGTTCCAGCGCCCCGTCGGTGGCCGCGAACACCTTGCGCACGACGTCGAAGAGACCGGTGTACGTCGCGAGGTTCGAGCGGGGGGTGCGTCCGATCGGCTTCTGGTCGACCGAGACCAGCCGTCCCACCCCGGCCGTGTCCTGCGTGATCTCCCCGATGAGCGTGGACTTGCCGGAGCCGGACACCCCGGTGACCGCGGTGAACGCGCCGAGCGGGAACGCGGCGGACACACCGCGCAGGTTGTGCCGGGTGATCGGCCCGGTCTTCAGCCACCCGCTCGGTGCGCGGACCTCGCGCGCCGGGACGGGGGAGCGGTCGAACAGGTACCGGGCCGTCGCCGACTCCTCGACGGCCGCCAGCCCGGCGACCGGGCCGCTGTGCAGCACCCGCCCGCCGTGCTCACCCGCGTGCGGACCCACGTCCACCAGCCAGTCGGCACCGCGCACCACATCGAGGTGGTGCTCGACCACGAACACCGAGTTCCCGGCCGCCTTCAGCCGCTCCAGCACGACCAGCAGCGCCTCGGTGTCCGCCGGGTGCAGCCCGGCCGACGGCTCGTCCAGGACGTAGACGACACCGAACAGGCCGGAACGCAGCTGGGTGGCCAGGCGCAGGCGTTGCAGCTCGCCGGCGGAGAGGGTGGGGGTGGGCCGGTCCAGGCTGAGGTAGCCGAGGCCGAGTTCGACGACCGGCGCGATGCGCGAGGTGAGGTCGTCGGTGAGGACCCGGGCGGTATGGGATGTCGCGTCGAGCGCGGCGGCCAGCTCCACCAGCGGCAGCGCCGCCAGCTCGGCGACGGTCCGGCCGCCGAACGTCACCGCCAGGGCCTCCGGCCGCAGTCGGCTGCCACCGCAGGCCGGGCAGGGCGCGCTGGTCAGGAACCGCTCGGCCTTCGCTCGCAGAGCCGGGCTCTTGGAGTCCGAGAACGTCTTCATCACGTACCGCCGGGCGCTCATGTACGTGCCCTGGTACGGCCGCTGGATGCGGTCCGCGTCCCGCACCGGGTGCACGGTGACCACCGGCTGCTCGTCCGTGAACAGGATCCACTCACGCGCCTCGGCGGGCAGCTCCCGCCACGGCCGGTCCACGTCGTACCCGAGCGCGTCGAGGACGTCCCGCAGGTTCTTGCCCTGCCAGGCGCCCGGCCACGCGGCGATCGCGCCCTCGCGGATCGACAGCGACGGATCGGGGACCAGTAACTCCTCGCTCGTACGGTGCACCCGGCCGAGCCCGTGGCACTCCGGGCAGGCCCCGGCCGCCGTGTTGGGCGAGAAGGCGTCGGAGTCCAGGCGCCCGGCACCGGGCGGGTAGGTGCCGGCCCGGGAGAACAGCATGCGCAGCGAGTTCGAGAGGTTGGTGACGGTGCCGACCGAGGAGCGCGAGGTGGGTGCCGCGCGGCGCTGCTGGAGCGAGACGGCCGGGGGCAGACCGGTGATCTCCCCGACCTTCGGCGCGCCGACCTGGTGGATCAGCCGTCGCGCGTACGGCGCGACCGACTCGAAGTAACGCCGCTGCGCCTCCGCGTAGATCGTGCCGAACGCCAGCGACGACTTGCCCGAGCCGGACACGCCGGTGAACACGGCCAGCACGTCCCGGGGGATGTCGACGTCGACGCCCTTGAGATTGTGCTCGCGGGCGCCGCGGACGCGGACGTACGGGTCGTGGGGGCCGTGAGGGTCGTGCATGGGCAACGACTCTAACCGGCGGCGATCGCGGCCAGCCGCCGGTAGGAGTCCCGCAGCGCCTCGCGGTCGTACGTGCTGGTGGTGACCAGGACCTCCTGCGCTCCCGACTCCTTCAGCACCGTCTCCAGTTCGTGTGCGACCTGCTCCTCGGTGCCGGCGATGTGGCCGGTCAGCCCGGACTCGTAGAAGCCGCGCTCCTTGGCGGTCATGGTGAGCGCCTCCACGCGCTGCGCGGGCGGCAGGGGCGGGAAGGTGCCGTGGGTGCGGGAGTACGCCATCGCCCAGGCCTCGGGGATCAGCAGCCGCCGGGCCTCCTCGGGGGTGTCGGCCACGGCGATCGTGCCGGAGATGACGACGTAGGGCTCGCTCGCCCAGGCCGAGGGGCGGAAAGCGTCGCGGTAGTGGTCGATGCCGCGCCGCATCTTGTCCCGGTTGCGGAGGTCGCCGATCACCATGGGCAGCCCGAGGCGGGCCGCGATGCCGGCGCCCTCGCCCATGGCCAGGACGAACGGCGGTACGGCCAGTCCCTCGGCGGGGCGGGCGTGCACCCCGGTCGGGGAGGTGCCCCGGAACCAGCCGAGCAGCTCCCGCAGCTGGGCCTCGAAGTCCTCGGCGTCCTCCTTGTCACGGCCCAGCGCCCTGCGCACCCCGTCCGTGAAGCCGACGGACCGTCCCAGCCCCATGTCGATCCGCCCCGGGAACAGCGACTCCAGCACCCCGAACTGCTCGGCCACGACCAGCGGCCGGTGGTTGGGCAGCATCACCCCGCCGGTACCGACCCGGATCGTCCGCGTCGCGGCGGCGACGGCCGCCGCCAGCACGGTCGGCGCGGAACCGGCGACCCCGGGAACGCCGTGGTGCTCCGAGACCCACAGCCGGTGGTACCCGAGCCCCTCCAGCTCCCCGGCCAGCCGCACGGTGTCACGCAGCGCCTCGGGATGCGTGTGCCCCTCGCGGGTGCGGGAGCGGTCGAGGACGGAGAAACGGGTGGAGGCGATCGAGGAACTCACACCGGGTTCAACGCGTGACGGATCGTGGCATTCCCGCCGGTGCCGCCTCGTCGAAAACCCGGTGACCGCATCCCCGCACGTCAGGACAATGGAGCGGCACGGCCCGGCACCGCCGGGTACAGCGCGTGAAGAGGGGGACCGGCCATGGCCGTCGCGAACATCCTGCTGTCCGGCATCGTCGGCTCGACCGCGTACGGCCTGGCCCACCAGGGCTCGGACATAGACCGCCTCGGCATGTTCGCCGCGCCCACGGAGGCTCTGCACGGGCTCCACACGCCGAAGGAGTCCCACGTCACCACGGCACCGGACCGCACCCTGCACGAGGCCGCCAAGTGGTGCCGACTCGCCCTCGGCGGCAATCCGACCGCCATGGAACTGGTGTGGCTCCCGGACGAGCTGTACGAGGTGCGTACCCCGCTGGGCGACGAACTGATCGGCATACGTGCGTCGTTCCTGTGCGCGAAGCGCGTCCGGGACGCCTATCTCGGCTACGCCACCCAGCAGTTCCGCCGGCTCGAGAACCGCGGGGACGGTTCGTTCTCGGCGGACACCCGAAAGCGCACCGCGAAGCACGCCCGGCATCTGAAGCGGCTGTGTCACCAGGGCCTGTCGCTGTACACCACCGGCCGACTGGAGATCCGCGTCGAGGACCCCGAGGAGTACCACGCCTTCGGCGAGCGCGTCGCCGCCGACCCGGCGGCCGCGCTGCCCCTGCTCAGGCACTACGAGGCCGCCTTCGACGAGACGCCCACCGTGCTGCCCGAGCGGCCCGACGAGGCGGCCGTCGAGGCGTGGCTGCGCCGGGTCCGCGGCCTCTTCTACACCGCGGAGACCGCCCCGTCGTGCTCGTGCTCGCAGGCCTCGTCGATGCCGTAGGTGTCCCAGGCGGGGAACGGGTCGTCCGCCGGCACGGGCTCGCCGGGTGCCATCAGGCAGTCGGTCAGGGCGGAGTGCAGAGCCGGAGCGTCCAGCCCCGTCCCGATGAACACCAGCTCCTGCGCGTGCGGGGCGCCGGCGTCGCGGGCCACGGACGGTTCGAAGCGGGCGACGGAGCCGGCCTGTGACCACAGGCCCGTCACGTGCGGCCGGCTCGCCAGGGTGAAGAAGCCCTTGGAGCGCAGGATCCGCCCGTGTCCGCCGGTGTCCGGTTCCTCCGTGACGAAGGTCCACAACCGCTGGGGGTGGAAGGGGAGTTCGGAGCGGAAGACGGTGGAGGAGATGCCGTACTCCTCCGTCTCGGGGACGTGGTCGCCGTTGAGTTCACGGACCCAGCCCGGCGCCTGCTGGGCGCGGTCCAGGTCGAAAAGGCGGGTGCCGAGCACCTGGCGGAGGTCCACCCGGCCGTGCGTCGCCGGGACCAGCCGGGCGAGCGGGTTCAGCCGGGTCAGGGCCGCCCGCAGCCGGGCCGCGGCCTCCTCGTCGACCAGGTCGAGCTTGTTGAGGACCAGGACGTCGGCGAACTCGACCTGGTCGACGAGCAGATCGCTGACCGTGCGCTCGTCGTCCTCGTACGGGGCGAGATCCCGCTCGGCGAGGTCGTCGCCGCTCTCCAGCTCGGCGAGGAAGTTGGCCGCGTCGACGACCGTGACCATGGTGTCGAGCAGGGCCACGTCGTCGAGGGTGGCGCCGTCGTCACGGGCGAAGGCGAAGGTGGCCGCGACGGGCATCGGCTCCGATATGCCGGAGCTCTCGATGAGGAGATGGTCGAACCGGCCCTCGCGGGCCAGCCGGTCCACCTCGTCCAGCAGGTCGTCGCGGAGCGTGCAGCAGATGCAGCCGTTGGTCATCTCGACCAGGCGTTCCTCGGTCCGCGACAGGGCGGCATCGCCGCCACGCACCAGGGCCGCGTCGATGTTGACCTCGCTCATGTCGTTGACGATGACGGCGACGCGCAGTCCCTGGCGATTGGCCAGGACGTGGTTGAGCAGGGTGGTCTTGCCCGCCCCGAGGAATCCGGAGAGCACGGTGACGGGCAGTCGTGCGTACGACACGGTGTCAGCCCTCGGGGCGCAGCAGGCCGCGCTCGTAGGCCTTGACCAGGTTCTGCGGTACGAGGTGACGGACGCCGTCGACGGTGACCGGGACCAGCGTCGGCGTGGCGGCCTTCCACTGGGCGCGGCGGTGACGGGTGTTGCTGCGGGACATCTTCCGCTTCGGGACAGCCATGGGACTCCTCCTCGGTGGGCAGGCATCGAGGACGCTACATGAAAATGGATCCCATTAACAATTCGCGCCCTCGATGCCCCGTGCCCGTCGTCCGGTGTCCCGGTCCGGTGCGTCAGTCGTCGGCGCCCACGAGCATCCGCACCTCGAACTCCTCGTGAGCGCTGCCGTCCTCGGCCGGGTCCTTGTCCAGAACCGTGCCGAGCCAGCCCAGCAGGAAGCCCACGGGGATGGAGACGATGCCGGGGTTCTGGAGCGGGAACCAGGCGAAGTCGGCCTCGGGGTAGAACGAGGCCGGGGCGGAGGAGACCACGGGGGAGAACACCGCGAGCAGGACGGAGCAGAGCAGGCCGCCGTAGAGGCTGAGCAGTGCTCCCTTCGCCGTGAAGCGGCGCCAGAAGAGGGTGTAGATGATCGTCGGCAGGATCGCGGACGCCGCGATCGCGAAGGCGAGGAACGCGAGCGTCGCGGTGTTCGCCCCCCAGGCGACGAGGGCGAGCAGGATGCCGAGGATGCCGATGACGGCCCCGGACAGCCGGGCGACGGTCAGCTCCTCCGTCTCGCTCGCCCGGCCCTTGCGGATCACCTCGCTGTACAGGTCATGCGCCAGGGACGAGGCCGCGGCCAGGGTGAGGCCCACCGCCACGGCGAGCAGCGTCAGGTACGCCAGGCAGGTCAGCAGCGCGGTGAGGACACTGCCGCCCAGCTCGTGCGCGAGCAGCAGGACGGAGGCGTTGCCGGTGCGGTCCGTGCTCTCGATGGCCTCCCGGCCGAGGAGCGCGGTGGCACCGAGGCCGAGGATGCCGGCCCCGAAGCAGACCGCGCCGACCAGGCCGACGGCCCACAGCACGGAGGAGCGCAGGACGCCGCTGCTGCGCGGGGCGAGCAGCCGCATCAGCACGTGCGGAAGGGCGGCGAGACCGAGGACGATGGCCAGTTCGAGGCTGAGGAAGTCCAGCTTGTTGCTGACGGTGCCGCCGTAGCGCAGCCCGGGTTCGAGGAAGGTCAGGCCCGTTCCGCTGCGGTCGGCCGCCCTTTCCAGCAGGGCGTTGGGGTTCCAGTCGAAGCGGTAGAGCACCCAGCCCGCGGTGAACAGCACGCCCGCGACCAGCATCACGGCCTTGATGATCTGGACGACCGTCGCTCCGGGCATGCCGCCGAGCGAGGCGTAGAGGATCACGAAGGTACCGATCACGACCACGCACAGGGTACGGGTGGTGCCGCTCGGGACGCCGGTGAACTGGGTCAACAGGGTGACGCTGCCCACGAGTTGGGCCACCAGGTAGAGGGTCGCGATCGCCAGGATGCAGACGGCCAGCGCGACCCGCACCGGCCGCTGCTGCCGGGGCAGACGCAGCGCCACCGTGTCGCCCAGGGTGAACCTGCCCGTGCGGTGCAGGGGTTCGGCGATGAGCAGCAGCACCATCATCCAGGCGACGGTCGTGCCGCCGAGGTACATCAGCCCGTCGTACCCGGTCAGGGCGACCAGTCCGGTGCTGCCCAGCAGGGTGGCGGCGGAGAGGTAGTCGCCGCACATGGCGAGGCCGTTGCGCAACGGCGACATGGCGCGGTTGCCGAGGTAGAACTCGCTGATCTCGTCGCGCTGAGGCGCCGTCAGCAGTGCCGTGAACAGGGTGATCACGACGACGGTCAGGAACAGGACGAACGTCAGCTGGAGGCTGCTGTCGTCGATGGCGGCGAGCGTCACCACGTGCGGAACCCCCTCGTCCCGTGCTGGAGGGACTGCCCGGCCCCTTGGGGTGCCGCCGCCGAGCGGGCGCGGCGGTTGTCGTTCTCGTGCTGCCGGGACCTCAGGCCGCGGGCGAGCGGATCGACGCGGGTGCGCATGTGCCGGACGTAGCACCACGCGGTCACGCCCATGATGACGAACTGGCCGAGGCCGAGGGTGAGTCCGATCGTGAGGTGGCCGAACAGTGGCTGGTTCATCACCGCGGGCACAAAACTCGACAACAGCACATACAGCAGGAATCCGCCGACGGACAGGATCGTCGCCCGGGTGCCGAACCGGCGCTGCGCGCGACGCAGCGAGTGGAATTCGGGATGATCGGATATACGAGAGGGCGGAGTGTGTTCGATGTGCGGAAGCGGAAATGTGGGAGTGTCATCCCGTCGCGGTGGAAATTCGGGCACAGGCGCACCTTCTTCGCTGCTTCGTGCCCCGCACTCGACCCCTTCGAGTCAGTGGTCTCGTCCGGCTTTCGAGCAGGGTGGAGGGATGCCGGGCGCACTGTGGGGGTGCGGGCTCTGTGGGGATCTCGTGAAACCGGAAAACTCGCTGTCCGGATTCACGCGAACTGCCTCGGGGTTCTGTGTGGAGATCCCCGGCCAGCCCCGCCCACGGGTGGTGGCGAGGCTGAATGCGGAGTATGTCAGTGCGACGCTTGAGCCATCAACTGTGTGGGTCAATTGACGGCTCTGCATGGCTCATTCACGCCACGGTCGAAGATTGGCGATAGTGGAGGCCGCCGGTGAGTAGTACGGACCATTTCTCCGGACGGCCTGGTCAGAAGCGGGCGCCGACGGCGGTGCCGGACCGGGGGACGAGGAACGCCGGCGCCTTCGGCAGCGAGCCGTCCGCCGCCCGGGGGCCGGTGAGCGGGGCCGGGTCGGCGCTCAGGACCGAGGCGGCGTCCCAAGTGCCGCCGATGTTCCATGTGTTGCCGCTGGCGACGGTTTTGGACCCGACGGCAGCCGGGCGCTGGTCGGCGATGGAGAGGTTGCCGGTGAGCCTGGCGGTTCCGCCCGAGACGTCGGCGTCGAAGCCCGTACCGGCGTTGGCGTACGTGGAGTTGCGGCTCAGGGCGAGGGAGCCGGGGTTGCCGTTGTCGGTGAAGCCGTGCTTGGCGTTCTTGAACGCGACGCTGCCCCGGACGATGTGGGACACGGCCGGGGCCGGGCTGCCGCCGCCGAGTTTGAAACCGTTCCCGTCGCCCGCGAAGTCGGGGAAGTTCCAGCGGTTGAAGCCGTTGCCGTACGCCACGGTGTTCTCGATCGTGACCGGGGAGTCGAACTTCCAGGCGTCGAAGCCGTCGTCGACGTTGTTCCACAGCCGGGCGCCGCGCACCACGTTGCCCGAACCGCTGCCCTCCTTGACGGCCAGGCCGTCGGCGCTCTCGCCGTTCTTGCGGGGGTCGCGGTTGCCGTA
Organism: Streptomyces africanus; assembly: GCF_030816955.1. Lineage (NCBI taxonomy): Bacteria > Bacillati > Actinomycetota > Actinomycetes > Kitasatosporales > Streptomycetaceae > Streptomyces > Streptomyces africanus. The sequence continues at coordinate 8,056,244 of NZ_JAUSYP010000001.1, forward strand.
ACTGTCCAGGTTCAGGATTTGATTGTTGCTGGAGGCGCCCTGGAGCTGGAAGCCGGACTCGTAGTTGTCGTGCGTGCTCAGGCGTGCGAAGACATTGCTGTTGCAGCCGTCGCAGTACACGCCGTACGGGCCGTTGACGATCTCCAGGCCCGAGATCCGCCAGTGCGACGCCTCCATGTGGATCGCCCCGCGCTCGGCACGCGGGATGCTGCCGCCGACCGGGGTGTGGCCGGCGGGCAGCTTCTCCCCGTCGACGACCACGCGCTCGCCCTGGTGGGGCGCGAGGGTGATGGGCTGGGAGGCGGTTCCCGAGCCGGTGATGGTGATGTTGTCGGTGAGGGCGTACGTCCCGCCGCGCACGCTGATGGTGTCGCCCGGCTTCGCCAGGTCCACGGCCCGCTGAATGCTCCTCAACGGCCGGTCGAGCGTCCCCGGGCCGGAGTCGTCCCCGCCCGGCGCCACGACCAGGGTCGTCCCCGCCGCGGCTGCCGACCCCGCCGGCCCGCCCAGCGCCATGGCCACCGCGGCCCCCGCCGTCGCCACGGACCAGATCGCTGCGTTACGCATACGTCCTCCTGCCTGTACTTGCATGGGTGTCGCAGACCAGTGGCCGCCCGGGGGGTGAAGGTTGCCGGGGCACGGGACGCGGCGGGGGCGGGGAGGGCGGGCAGGCAGTTCGCGGCGAGGCTGCCGGACCCGGTCGGCGGGGTGGGGGAGGGGGCGGGCACGGGCGCGGCACCGCCCTCGGGGCTGGCGGCGGGAGTGCAGGTGCGGGGCACGCCGTGGTCCGCAGGGCCTGCCGGGCACGCCGGCTGAAGCCGGGCAGTGGGCTCGCTGCTCGGTTGTCGGGTCGGCCGTGGGCGGGGCCCTTCGCGGGGGCCGGGTGTGAGCGTGGGCACAGCACGGCTCTCGCCAGCCCGTGGACGGGAGCCACGCAGCGGGCATGCCGCCAGGGTGTTCGTCTCGGCCGTGGCCGGGTTCCCGTTCCTGCGGGCTGCGGGCTGCGGGCTGCGGGCTGCGGGCTGCGGGCTGGGGCGCGGTGCGGGGCGGGGCGGGGCGAGGGACGGGCTCCGGGTGCGGTCTCGTGTTCTGCCGGACTGGGGCCGGGCAGGGGCCCGCCGCCCGGGTGGCGGTCGGCCGTGGGCGCAGCCCCGTTCCCCCCCCGGCCGGGGCGGACGTCGGCGAGTACTGCCGGTACGGTCCGGGCCACGCACCGGCTCCGAGGGAGGCGGCCCGGGGGCCCGCCTGCCGGGACCCGGCAGGGGACCATCGCCGCCCGCCCCGGCGTTCGCGCGGTCGGCGTGCCCTGGGCGGGCGACTGGAACCGCCGGACGGCCTAGGGTGGGCGGCGTGAGTGACGATCGCCGTGCGGCACCGCTGGCCGTGTTCGACCTGGACAACACCCTCGCCGACACCGCGCACCGGCAGCGGTTCCTGGAGCGCCGGCCGCGGGACTGGGACGGGTTCTTCTCGGCGGCGCCCGAGGACCCGCCGCTCCCGGAGGGCATCGCCCTGGTCAAGGAGAGCGCGCGGGAGTGCGAGATCGTCTACCTCACCGGGCGGCCCGAGCGCTGCCGGCGCGACACGCTCGACTGGCTCGCCGCGCAGGAACTGCCGGAGGGGCGGGTGTACATGCGGCGCGACGCCGACCGCCGGCCCGCCCGGTCCACCAAGCTGGAGATCCTGCGGCGGCTCGCCCGCACCCGGGAAATCCGCGTCCTCGTGGACGACGACGAACTGGTCTGCGAGGACGCCCGGCGCGCGGGCTTCACCGTCGTACGGGCCGACTGGGCGGCCAGGTCCGCCGAGCTGAAGGTGGCGCAGGAGCGGGAAGGGCGCACCTGAGAGTTCGCGTTGGCGGAGTGTTCACCTCCGCCGGGTATCTCCGGGCACAGGGGACAGCGGACATACGGGGGATGCCATGAAGGGAAGTCGTAGGGGCACGCTCGCGGCAGCCGCGCTCGTCGGGGCCGTTCTGCTCACCGGCTGTGCGAAGCCCGACCGGAGCGAGATCGTCACCTGGACGGACGAACACGGCCGGGCCTGCACGGGCGTGGCGATCGTCGACTCCGAGGACGGCGACCGCGAGGTGAGCAGCATCGACTGCGACTACCCGCCGGAGGGCAGGCAGCCGGGCCGCTCCCCCTCGGCACCCCTGCCGGACTGAGCCGGCCGTTCGCAGCGCGGCGGGCTACTCGGACTCCTCCAGCCGGAAGCCCACCTTCAGCCCCACCTGCCAGTGGGCGATCTGCCCGTCCTCGAGCTGCCCGCGCACCTGCGTCACCTCGAACCAGTCCAGGTTGCGCAGCGTCTGCGAGGCCCGGTCGATGCCGTTGCGGATGGCCTCGTCGACGCCGTCGGGGGAGGTGCCGACGATCTCCGTGACCCGGTAGGTGTGGTTCGACATGCCGCTGCTCCTCTTCAGTGACGGGTGTCACACGTGACTCCACCGTGCCCCAAACGGCGGCGAAGCGCGAGACGTCGTCTCCCGCCCCGCCGCCGTCCAGGGGGCACAGAAATGCCACAGATGTCAGCGCACGACGCTCAGCGACAGCGCGAACCGGCCCGCCTCGTCCGTCCACCAGTGGGCCAGGTCCAGCCCCGCCGCGGACAGTTCGGCGCGCACTCCCTCCTGCCGGAACTTCGCCGACACCTCGGTGCGCAGCTCCTCGCCCGCCGCGAAGTCGACGGCGAGGTCGAGCGCCGGCACCTTCACGGTCTGCGCCGTGCGGGAGCGCAGCCGCATCTCGATCCACTCGTGCTCGGCGTCCCACAGCGCCACATGGTCGAACGCGGCGAACTCGAAGTCGGCGCCGAGCTCACGGTTGATCACGGTGAGCACGTTCTTGTTGAACGCGGCCGTCACCCCGGCCGCGTCGTCGTACGCCCGGACCAGCACCTCCTCGTCCTTGACCAGGTCCGTGCCCAGCAGCAGCGCGTCGCCCGGGGCGAGCAGGGCCCGCACGGACGCCAGGAACGCGGCACGCTCGACGGGCAGCAGGTTGCCGATCGTGCCGCCGAGGAACGCCACCAGCCGCGGCCCCGGGGTCTCCGGCAGCGTCAGCTCCGCGGTGAAGTCGGCGATCAGCGCGTGCACGTCGAGCCCCGGCCGCTCGGCGGCGAGCGCCTGCCCGGCCTGGGTGAGGGCGCTCTCGCTGACGTCGACGGGGACGTAGGTGTGCAGGTCCGACAGGGCGTCGAGCAGATGCCGCGTCTTCTCCGAGGACCCGGAGCCGAGCTCGACCAGGGTGCGGGCCCGCGTCGCCGCGGCGATGTCACCGGACCGCGCGAGGAGGATCTCCCGTTCGGCGCGCGTCGGGTAGTACTCGGGGAGTTCGGTGATCTTCTCGAAGAGGTCGCTGCCGTGGGCGTCGTAGAACCACTTCGGCGGCAGCGTCTTGGGACGGCCGGTCAGACCCCGGTGGACGTCGGCGCGCAGCGCGGCGTCCGTGGCGTCCTCGGGCAGCGTGCGGGTGAGGTGGAACGGGCTCACGTACGGGGCTCCTTGGGTGAGGCGGGTACGAAGGTGTCGGCCGGCTCCTTCAGCGGCGTGAGCAGCACGTCCGTGCGGCTCGCCGCGAGCAGCGTGCGGTCGGGCACCTCCTGCCAGTGCGGATCGTCGTCGTAGGGCTCCGAGGCCACGACGGTGCCGCCGCCGGGCCGGGTGAGATACCAGAGGGTGTCGCCCCAGGCGGTGGCGGTGATGGTGTGGCCGTCGGTGAGCAGGAGGTTGAGCCGGGAACCGGGCGCGGCGGCGGCGACCTCCAGGACCGTGTCGGCCAGCGCCTGGCCCTGTTCGTCGCCGCTCCTGAGCCGGGCCAGGACCAGGGCCCACACGAGCGCCGAGTCGTTGCGGGCCTCCAGCGACAGCAGGTCCTGTGGCGGCAGGGTGCGGGACACCGGCGCGAGCGAGCCGGGCCAGCCCTTGACCGCCCCGTTGTGGCTGAACAGCCAGGTCCCCGCAGCGAACGGCGCCGCCGCGGCCTCCGCGTCCGCACCCGACAGCGTCGCGTCCCGCACCGCGGCGAGCAGTGCCGTGGACCGTACGACCCGGGCGAGATCGGCGAACGACAGGTCCGCCCAGATCGGCCCCGCCCGGCGGTAGCGCGCCGGCACCGGATCGCCCTCGGCGTACCAGCCGACGCCGAAACCGTCGGCGTTGACCGTCCCGTACCGCTGCCGGCGGGGCGCCCACGACTGCCGGTACAGACCGTGAGGGGGCTCCACGAGGAGTCCGCCGAGCGGCTCCGCCGGTCCCACGTACGCCACATGACGGCACATCAGACGTCCTCCGAGCGGGCCGTGCGGAACCCGGAGAAGATCTGCCGCCGGATCGGGTGGTCCCAGTTGCGGAACGTGCCCCGGCAGGCCACCGCGTCCACGGCGAACGAACCGCCGCGCAGCACCTTGTAGTCGGAGCCGAAGAAGACCTCCGAGTACTCCTTGTACGGGAACGCCCTGAACCCCGGGTACGGCAGGAAGTCGCTCGCCGTCCACTCCCACACGTCGCCGATCAACTGCCGTACCCCGAGCGGCGACTCGCCGGCCGGGTAGCTCCCGGCGGGCGCCGGACGCAGATGCCGCTGGCCGAGGTTGGCGTGCTCGGGCCCCGGGTCGGCGTCGCCCCACGGGTAGCGCATGGAACGGTCACCGGCCGGGTCGTAGCGGGCCGCCTTCTCCCACTCGGCCTCCGTGGGCAGCCGGCGTCCCGCCCAGCGGGCGTAGGCGTCGGCCTCGTACCAGCACACGTGCAGCACCGGCTCGTCCGGCGGGACGACCTCGGTGACGCCGAAGCGCCGACGCAGCCACTGCCTGCCGTCGCGCCGCCAGAACAGCGGGGCCGTAAGGGAGTTCCGGCGGATGTGGGCCCAGCCGTCCGCCGTCCACCAGCGCGGGTCGTCGTAGCCGCCGTCCTCGATGAACGCCTGGTACGCGCCGTTGGTCACCGGCGTGGTGTCGATCCGGAAGGGCGCCACCTCGCGCCGGTGCGCGGGCCGTTCGTTGTCCAGGGCCCAGGGCTCGTCGGAGGTGCCCATCGTGAACGGGCCGCCCGGGACGAGGACTTCGGACGGGCCGGTGAACAGCGGCACCGGCTCCGGGTCGGGCGCGGTCAGCGCCTGCGGGCCCCGGCGCAGCTGATGGGTGATCAGCATGGTCTCGTCGTGCTGCTGTTCGTGCTGCGCGATCATCCCGAAGGCGAACCCCGCCTCCGTCAGCCGCGTCCCGTGGAACGCGGCCTTCTCCAGCACGTCCAGCGCGCGGCCGCGCACATCGGCCGCGTACGTGCGGGCCTCGGCGGGCGACAGCAGAGGCAGCTTCGGCCGCTCGGCCCGCGGATGCTCGAACGCGTCGTAGAGGCCGTCGATCTCGGGCCGTATCGCCTCGTGTCCGGCGACGGCCCGCAGCAGCCACTGCTCCTCCTGGTTTCCGATGTGCGCCAGGTCCCACACGAGCGGTGACATCAGCGGCGAGTGCTGTGCCGTCAGGTCGGGGTCCTCGACGCAGCTCGTCAGCAGGGTGGTGCGGTCGCGGGCGAGAACCAGCGAGGCGACCGCCCGCTCGCGCAGGACCTCGGGGTCGGTGGTGTCGGTCTCGACAGCCGGGCTGGTGTCGGTCATGAGCGCGGGTCCTTCCCGTGGGCGCGACCGTCCGTGCCGCGCTGTCGGTCGAGCAGGTCGTCGGCGGGGCAGCGGCCCAGGACGACATAGCGGTCCAGATGGGCCGTGACGGCCTCGACGACCTCGGGTGCGGCGCCGAGCCGGGGCAGGGCGTTCAGCGCGGCCGTGAAGCACGTGACGGCCACCTCGCGCAGTTCGGCGTCGGCGAGCCCGCTCCGGGCCGCGTCGACCCACAGCGGGTTGTGCGGCGCGGGCAGCCCCAGTGTGCGCTCGGCCAGCGGCTTCACGGCCCGGTAGGCGGTCTCGGCGGCCTCCGGGTCGTCGAACAGCGCCGCCGTCACGGCCAGCGGCACGATCCAGCCGTCGTCACCCGGCTGCGCGTCGATCATGCGCAGTTCGAGGTGGCCGCGCGGCCTGACCGGCGGGAACAGCGTCGTGACGTGGTAGTCGAGGTCCTCCCGCGTGGGCGGCCGGGGGGCGCCCGTGCGGATCCACTCGCGGAAGGTGAGCCCCTCCGGGACGTCCCAGGGCCCGCCGTCGCGCCGTACGCACATCACGGGGGAGTCCAGCACGTGCCGGGCCCAGGCGTCGCGCGGGGCGGCGTCCAGGGGTGGTCCGCCCGCCCGGCCGGGGCCGATCCGGGTCCACGTCAGCTGCCGGGTGGACAGCCAGCCGGTCGGCCGGTGACCGGCGAGCGGGGAGTTGGCGAAGGCGGCCACCAGGACCGCGCCCAGGTGATGGGCCAGCCACCAGCGCCGCACATGGCCGAGGGGCCCGGGCTCCTCGTGGCCGGCGTCCACGCACACCTGCACGGAGGCCGAGGCGCACATCATGGCGCGGCCAAAGGGGCCGGTGCGGTCGAGGCACGCCTCCATGGCGTCGTAGCGCGGTTCGCGCAGGAACCGGCGCGGTTCGTGCCAGGGATCATGGCCGAGGCCGACCAGCGTGAGGCCGTTCTCGCGCAGGACCGCGCGGACGGCGTCGAGGTCGGCGGAGACGGTGGCGATGACGTCCGTCAGCGAGGCGGCGGGGGGCGAGCTCAGCTCCAGCTGGCCGCCGGGCTCCACGGTGAGCGCCGACCTCAGGGACAGGGGCCGCAGTGCGGCGTAGGCCGCGTCGAGTCGTTCGGGTGTGACGGGGAGCTGCGGTGCGCGCAGCTCGTGGACGAGCCATTCCACCTCGACGCCGAGGCGGCGCGGCGGGCCGGTCTTGAAGCAGATGCCGCGGACCAGAGCTTCGACCTCGGCTTCGGACAGGGCGGGGTGCGGCTGGGTACAGCCACCCGCCGGGGCAGTGGGCGCATCGGACATGTCGGGATCCTCCTGAGATTCCACCATGCCACCGGTTCGGGCACTTCGGCGGCCCGAGCCGGGATCACTCGTCCCACCCAAGTCCCTCGCGTCGCTCGGCACAAGGGGGCGTTCCGGGGCGTTCCGGGGCGCTCATCGGGCTCGACCGGGCGTTTCCGGGCGCTTTCCCCGGTGTTCTCCCGTGGCGAAAACTCCGTTGCACCGCACGTCCGGTGTCACCCACGATGCCTGCGTGAGCACGACAAGACCGGCCGCGCGGCGCGCGGTCACGGCGCACACGGGGGTGGCGCCGTGAGCGCGCGCCTGCGCGGTGTCGCACAGCAGACCGAGCAGATCGTGGCGGCGGGGGCCTACCGGGCGCCGGACGGGCGCGAGGTGTCGATCGCCGACGAGCTGCGGGCCGCGCGTGAGGGCACGCGCATGTACGGTCCGGAACCGGTGCCGGCGCGGATGCCCTCCATCCGGGTGACTCGGACGCTGGTCGAGGTCACGGGCGAGAGCAGCCTGGAGGCGGCCCGCCGGCTCGGCGGACACGTGGCCGTACTGAACTTCGCCTCGGCCCGCAACCCCGGCGGCGGCTACCTCAACGGCGCCCAGGCCCAGGAAGAGGCCCTGTGCCGGGCCTCCGCGCTGTACACCTGCCTGCTCCGGGCCCGCGCGTTCTACGACCACCACCGCGCCCACCGCGACCCGTTCTACACGGACCGTGTCATCCACTCACCCGCCGTGCCCGTCTTCCGCGACGACCGGGGCCGCCTGCTGAACGAGCCGTACACCGCCGGCTTCCTGACCGCGGCAGCGCCCAACGCGGGCGTGGTGCACCGCACGGCACCCGAGCGGGCCCCGGAGCTGCCGACGGCCCTGGCCGTCCGCGCCGAACGGGTCCTGGAGACGGCCGCCGCCCACGGATACCGGCATCTGGTGCTGGGCGCGTGGGGATGCGGCGTCTTCCGCAACGACCCGGCGCAGGTCGCCGGGGCGTTCCGGACACTGCTGGAACCCGGCGGGCGCTTCGCGGGGGCCTTCGAGCACGTGGTGTTCGGGGTGCTGGACCGGACGCCGGACGCCCGGGTGCGGGGCGCGTTCGAGCAGGCCTTCAGCTCCAGCCGTAGCGCTCCCGCAGCCGGTGCCGGACGAGGTTGAACCGCATACGGTCCAGGGCGCAGGCCTCCCGGCGCATGCCGTCCTCGTGCAGACGCAGGACCCGGTCGACATCGACCCACGACTCGCGGCCCGACCGGTCCCACGGGCCGCTGCCGATCGGCACCCACTCCCGGTCGCCGTCGTGCCGCTTGCTGGACAACTGCACGGCGAGGAACGTTCCCGCCGGCTCGCGGGCGACCACGAGCACCGGGCGGTCCTTGCCGCGCCCGTCGTTCTCCTCGAAGGGCACCCACGTCCAGACGATCTCGCCGGGGTCGGGATCGCCGTCGTGCGCGGGCGAGTACTCGGTGCGCACCCGGCCCACCGCGCGCGGATCGGCCTGAGTGGTGGCGGAGGGGCCGGAGCGGCCCGGGACGTTCTCATCGGTAAACGCGGTCACCCGGGCACCCTAGACGCTGCTCCCGTGAGCCCGGCCACCGACCGGTCCGCCACACGAACGGCGTACGGTCGCTCAGGCGGCAGCGGAACGTTCCGCGACCGGCGGCGCAGGCCACTTCTCGTGCCAGCGCAGCTCCGCCTCCAACTGCGCGGCCACCTGCACCAGAAGCGGTTCGCTGTTCGCCGGGCCGAGCAACTGGGCCCCGACGGGCAGACCGTCCGCCGTGAAACCGGCGGGCACGTTGACGCCCGGCCAGCCCAGCACGTTCCACGGCCATGCGTACGGGCAGGCGGCGATCATCGCCCGGTCGGTGGCGAAACCGCTGAGTTCCAGCAGGGCGCCGATACGGGGCGGGGGAGCGGCGGTGGTGGGCGCGAGGATTACGTCGTACGAGGTGAAGAACCCGCCGATACGACGGTGCAGGACGGTTTCCGCACGCCGGGCCGCCCGCAGCGGTGCCCCGCCGAGCAGCCGGCCCAGCCGGGCCGCGTCCCGGGTGCGCCGGTCCAGCAGCGCCGGGAAGGGCGCCTCGGCCACCCGCTCGGCGATCCCGGCCGTCGCGCGCGGCACGAAGGTCAGCCCGATCTGCCCGTACGGCGGGTCCGCCTCTTCGACGGTGTGCCCCAACGCCGCCAGCTGCTCGGCGAGTTCGACGACCCGGGTCCGTACCTGAGGCAGGAGCCGGGCGGGAACGGCCGTGAACGGCGGCTTGAGGGCGAGCGCGACGCGCAGCCGCCCGGGGTCGCGGCCGACGGCCGCCGACGCGTCGACGGCCGGGGGCCGGTGCGGGTCCAGCGGGTGGTTGCCGCTCGCCGCGTCCAGCAGCAGGGCCGCGTCGGCGACCGTACGGGCCAGGGTGCCGTTGACGGTGATGCCCTGGAAGGACTCCCCGCGCGGCCAGGTGGAGATACGGCCGCGCTGTGGCTTGATGCCGACCAGATGGGTCCACGCGGCCGGGATCCGCACCGAGCCGGCGCCGTCCGAGCCGAGCGCGGCGGGCACCAGACCGGCGGCGACCGCGGCGGCCGAGCCGCCCGAGGAACCACCCGGCGTATGGGCCGTGCTCCACGGATTGCGCGTGGCCCCGAAGGCCGGCCCCTCGGTGAAGGGCCACTGCCCGAACTCGCAGGTGTTGGTCTTGCCGACGATCACGGCCCCGGCCGCGCGCAGCCGCCGCACCGCCTCGCCGTCCTCGGCGACCGGCGGGAACTCCCCGCAGCAGCCGAAGGCGGTCGGCTCACCGGCCACGTCCATGTCGTCCTTCACGGCGACGGGCACCCCGAGCAGCGGCCCCCGCACGCCCGCGGCGAGCTCCCGGTCGGCGGCCTCGGCCTCGGCGAGGGCCGCCTCGGCCCGGACGATCCGGAAGGCGTTGATGCTGCCCTGCGTCGCCTCGATCCGCGCCAGCGTCCGCTCGACCAGCGCCCGGGACGTCACGTCCCCGGCGGCCAGCGCACGGGCGGTCTCCGCCAGGCCTGCAGCACGGTCGAGCGTCATACGGACACCTCCGGAAGCAACCTCTCTACCGAACGGTAACGTCCGATGGCCGGTGGTGGTACGCCGACGACAGGAGTGGACGTTCACCCACGGGCCACCTCTACCTCACTGGGCTCATCCGCTCCTGTTCAAACCATTGACGCCCCTGCGCCTCGCCCTTACTTTCTGATCCCCCACGTCTGATCGAGTTGCCGAACCTTGTTCGGTATATCGATCCCTGTGTCTCAGGGAGAGCCGCCCGTGACCTCACACCCCGCCGCCGCCCCGTCCCGCCGTACGCTGCTGCGCGCCCTGGCCGCCCTGCCCGCCTCGGCGGTGCTGCTGGGCGAGGCGCCCGGACTGCTCGGCAGCGCCCTGGCCGCAGCGCCCCCGAACGGCTCGGCCACGCGCTACACGATCGTGCCGTTCCTGAACAGCAACGACGGCACGGTCAACGTCTACCAGTCGGACGACGCCACCGACTTCCGGCTGCTGCGCTCTTCCGCGTACACGCCACCCGCGAACCGGATCCGCGACGCGAGCGTCATCAGACACACCGACGGTTACTACTACGTCACCTACACCACGCACACCTGGCAGGACACCAGCAGGACCATCGGCTTCGCCCGCAGCTCCGACCGCGTCAACTGGACGTTCCTGTACGACTACACCGTCCCCGTCGCGAACCTCTCCCGCGCCTGGGCGCCCGAGTGGTTCGTCGACAGCGACGGCAGCGTCAGCGTCATCGTGTCCTGCTCCACCACGAACGACGAGTGGATCTTCACGCCGTATCTGCTGCGGGCCACGAACTCCGCCCTGACGGCGTGGAGTTCGCCGGTGACACTGGCGGGAATCGGCGCCAACCACATCGACACGTTCATCGTGAAGACCGGATCCACCTACCACGCCTTCCCGAAGAACGAGACGACGAAGTACATCGAGTACGCCACCGCCTCGAACCTCACCGGCCCGTACACGATCCGCAGGACGGGCGACTGGGCGGGCTGGGGCAGCTACCGCGAGGGCCCGGCGCTGGTGCGGCTCGACAACGGCGGCTGGCGCATCTTCTTCGACGGCTACGGCGACGGCAACTACTACTACTCCGACAGCTACGACACCTTCGCCACCTGGACGGCACCGGCCGCACTTCCCGGCATCTCCGGCACGGCCCGGCACTTCACGGCCGTCAAGGAGACGGTCTCCGGCGGCCCGAACCTCGCCCGGAACACCACCCGCTCCTTCCGCTCGGCCAACTACCCGACCCGCTACTGGCAGCAGCAGTCCGCACTCCTCAACCTGCCCGTGGTCAGCGGCTCCAGCACCACCGCCGAGAAGCAGGCCGCCACCTTCACGGTCGTCGCCGGCCTGGCCGACGCGACCGGCTACTCCTTCCGCGACACGGCCGGCAACTACCTGCGCCACTGGGACTTCCGCGCCCGCTTCGACGCGAACGACGGCACGAGCACGTTCGCCAAGGACGCCACGTTCGTCCTGCGGACCGGCACGGCATCGGGCTCGGTCCGGTTCGAGTCGTACAACTACCCCGGGTACTACCTGCGCCACTACGCCTACCAGCTCCGCGTGGAACGCACCGATGGGACGGACCAGTTCCGGCAGGACAGTTCGTTCGTGCCGGTGGCTGCCTGGGGGTGATCTGCACCGCTGCCGACCTGGGCACACGCCGCCATCCCGAGGCCCGTTCCTGGTCATGAATCCGCGCTCGGGCGGCGGCAAGGTGACCCGGTTCGGCCTCAGGGGCAAAGGGTGAGCGGCTGGGCGCGCGTGTCGTCCTGATGTGCCGAGGTGACGGTCACTCCGCTGATCTGGGGTTTTTGCGCCGGTTGGCGTTGAAGCGTGCTTTCTTCTGGCGATTCCCACACGTGTTCATGTCGCACCATTTGCGGGTGCGGCTTTGGCTGGTGTCGAAGAAGGCGGCTTGGCAGGTCGGCGATGCGCACAAGGCCAATTTCCCGTCTCGTTCGCCCGCGATGATGCTGATCGCGTCGGCGGCGATCACGCTGAGGGCATCTTCCACGCGGGAAGCCGAGCTGAGCCGCCATCGCCGCTCACCCTCGGGCGTCAGGATCGCCGCGGACCGGCCCTGAGCGCTGCGGTCATTGATGACGTGGACAGCAGACGCCGGGAGAGCGTCCTGGAGCGCGGCCGCTGTCGCGGCGGCGTGAATCGACTCCCTCAGTTCCCGAGCGAGGTCGAGCTGGGCGGTGGTGCAGGAGTCCACGGCGAGGCCGTTCACTGCCAGCCAGTCCATGAGTCGCTGCGGCGTGGGGATGCGCTCCACAGCGTTGCCGTGACGCTCCGACAGAGTCCCCGTGAAGCTGGTCGCCAGCACGTTGCCGAGGCGGAAGTCAGGGAAGGCAGCACGCATGGAACCACCTTAGCCGGTTGCAGCGTGGCACGGAGAACTGCTAGAACCGTCTTAGCCGGTTCGCGGTAGATCGTGGCCGGTTTCACGACGGCCAGGAGGTCTCATGTCCCGTCCAACCAGCGATGTGCAAGCCTTTGAAGCCCACGCAACCGACGCTGACCTAGACGATCTGCGCGCGCGACTGGCCGCCGCGCGGCTACCGGAGGCTGAGACGGTCCATCGCGCCGCGCCCGACCCTCGCCGATGGGAACAGGGCGTTCCTCTCGCCGATCTCGTCGATGTCGTGAACTACTGGCGCACCGGGTACGACTGGCGGCCGTTCGAGGAGCGCCTCAACCGGATCGGCCAGTTCCGTACGACCATCGATGGTCTGGGAATCCACTTCCTGCACCGCCGATCCGCGCGCGCGGATGCCACTCCTGTGATCTTGACGCACGGCTGGCCGGACAGCATTGCTCGGTTCATCGATGTAGTGGACGAGCTGGCGGATCCGGCAGATGCGGACGCGCCGGCGTTCCACGTCGTGGTGCCGTCGCTGCCAGGCTTTGGTTACAGCGACAAGCCGGCCACCACCGGGTGGGGAACCGAGAAGATCGCGGCCGCATGGGTGGAACTGATGGGAAGGCTCGGCTACAGCAAGTTCGTAGCCCACGGCGGCGACTGGGGAGGCAATATCACCACCGTCCTCGGCGGCAGGTTCCCCGCGCACGTTCTCGGCATCCACACGACGTTCGCGGAGGGACCGCCCGGGCTGACAACGGACGGGCTGACGGCGGTCGAGCGCAAGTGGACCGAGGAAACCCGCGATTTCTGGCGCCACCGCGCGGCGTACGCGAAGCAGCAGGCGACCCGGCCGCAGACCATCGGCTACTCGCTCGTCGACTCACCGGTCGGGCTTCTCGCCTGGATCCTCGACAAGTTCGCCGAGTGGTCAGACACCGAAGACAGCCCGTTCGAGACGATTTCCAGAGACCGCATTCTTGACGACGTCACCCTGTACTGGCTGACCCGGACCGGCGCTTCGGCGGCCCGCATCTACTACGAAAGCCACAACTCGCTGGACCCCGAACTTCGGGTCGACGTCCCGTCAGCACTCACCATGTATCCCCGCGACGTCGAGAAGTGTCCGCGCCCCTGGGCGCAGGAGCGGTACCGGCAGATCGTCCGATGGAGTACGCCCGAAGCCGGGGGACACTTCCCGTCGCTGGAGGTTCCCGAGTATTTCGTCAAGGACCTGCAAGAAGGCCTCGCGGCAGTGCTGGCCGCTCATCGGTGAACGCGGCTCGGCGATCGGGCACTCGATCACCGCCTGATCCGGCTCAAGGCGTTGCCCGACCCCCTGCCGGCAAAGCCTGCGCGAAAACCCGTGGCGGACCACGGCGACCACTGCTAACGTCCCGAGGGCCGTGCGAGAGAACGAGGAGGTGGTACCCGTGAACGCAGTATCGACATGGGTGCTCCCCTCCGGGGTCACGGTCGGGCGATAGGTCGTCCGGGAGCGCCGATCACGAGCCCTCCCGAAAGGCACGACCATGCACTTCACTTCCGAACAGCGCCTCGATGACGGCGTCCTCGAGCGCGAATTCACCCTCGGCGAGATCCCCGGCACGCTGTGGACGTCTGGATCCGCACCTGCCCCGCTGGTCCTGATGGCCCACAACAACGGCCTGCCCAAGGCGGAACCCCGGCTGGTGGCCCGGGCCCGGTACACCGCGGCGCGCGGCTACACGGTGGCCACCATCGACGCCGCCGGGTGCGGTGACCGTCCCCGTTCCGCCTCCGACGAGCAGGCCCGTGCCGACCTCCGGCGGGCGATGCAGGCCGGCGAGCCGGTCGACGAGATCTTGGAGTCCTTCATCGGCCCGCTGGTCGAAAATGCGGTCCCGGAATGGCGGACCACTCTGGACGCCCTCCTTGAACTGCCCGAGATCGGCGGCCCGGTCGGGTACTCCGGGGGGTGGACCGCCCTCGGCATTCGGCTGGCGGTGGTCGAGCCGCGCATCGCGGCCGCAGGCTTCTTCGCCGGGGGGTACGTGCCCCGCGCCCAGCGCGAGGAGGCCCGGCAGGTCACCATTCCGCTGCTGTTCCTGCTCCAGTGGGACGACGAAGGGAACCCCCGGCAACGGGCCCTGGACCTGTTCGAGGCCTTCGGCAGCAAGGAGAAGACGCTGCACGCCAATCCGGGCGGGCACACCGGCACCCCGTGGTTCGAGCTGGAGGACGCGTGCCGGTTCCTGGACCGACACCTGAAGTGAGGCCGGGCCCTCTGGCGGGCAGCAGACGGTAGGCACGGTCGGCCAGGATGCCGTCATCGAGGACAGGGCCCGGCCCTCGATGACGGCGGCCGCAGACGCACAACCACCCCCTCCACGCCCGGTGGCCCCAGTCGAGTACGCGGGAGACGACCCGTGCGGGGTCGACCTTGCCGGAGCGGGCGAGGTCGAGGGCGTCGGGAATGTGGTCCCGGACGTTGTCGCGGGCGACGCCCGGAACCGCTCGACCAGGTCGCGCAGCAGCTCGAAGGGCTGATCGCCGGGGCGCTCGGTCCTTCGAGCTGACAGCTGGACCGGGCTCAGGCGCCGATCGCCGCCCGGACCCGCTCGGCCCGGCTCCCGCTCCGTGGCGGCTCTATAACGGGCGTCATACCCGACGTGGAGGCGGACGCTCAAGAGAAGGCGGTGGCGGGCACCTTGGCTAACCTGCACGCGTGACCACCGACCTCACCCTCCTGCCGCGTGTCGCCCATCGCGGACAGGAGATCACCGCGCCCCGGCTCCGCGGCCTTCTCGCGCTGCTCGCCGGCGACTTGCGCACGGGCTGCAGCACCGAGCGCCTGGTGGCGGGGCTGTGGCCGGACGAGTTGCCGGAGCGGCCGGCGAAGGCGGTGCAGGTCCTGGTGTCCAGGGCGCGGGCCCAGCTGGGCGCCGACGTCATCGCCGGCACGCCGACCGGATACCGGCTCACCCTCGCCGAGGACCAGGTCGACAGCTCCGCCCTGCTGCTGCACGCCGCCGCGAGCGCGGACCGGGCCAGGGCCGGGGACCACGCGGGTTCGCTGGCCGCGGCCGAGGCCGGGCTCGCCCTGTGGGAGGGCGCCCCTGACGAGGCGTACGACACCGACGACCCGGTCGCCGCGCTGCGCGCCGAGCGCGCCCCCGTCCGTGGCACTCTCATACGCGCGCGGGCGCTCGCGCTCGCCCGCCTCGGACGGCACGCGGAGGCGGCCGGGCCGCTGGCCGTGGCCGCCGCGGATCGTCCGCGCGACGAAGAGGTGCTCGTCGAGCTACTGCGCTGCGAGGCGGCGACGGCCGGCCCGTCCGCCGCGCTGGCGCGGTACGAGGCCTACCGCCGTGAGCTGCGCGAGACGCTCGGCACGGATCCGGGCGCCGGGCTCAAGGCCCTCCAGCGGGAGCTGCTGAGCGGCGAGGCGCCCGTGGCCAGGCACGGCGTGCCGCACGAGCCGAACCCGCTGCTCGGCCGGGACGACGACATCGCGGCGGTGAGGCGGCTGCTGCGCGCCTCGCGTGCCGTCACCGTCGTCGGCCCCGGCGGCCTCGGCAAGACCCGGCTCGCGCACGCCGTCAGCCGCCGGGCCGAGCAGCGCGTGGTGTATGTCGTGCCGCTCGCCGGCGTCACCGCCGACGCGGACGTGGCCGCGGAGGTGGCTTCCGCGCTCGGCGCGGGCGAGGCACGGCACGGCGCCGTGAGCGGCCACGCCTCGGCCGACCCGGTGTCCGGCATCCTCGGCGTGCTCGGCTCCGGACCCGCTCTGCTGGTGCTGGACAACTGCGAGCAGGTCATCGAGGGTGCCGCCGGCCTCGTACGGGCCCTGGTCTCCTCCTCGAAGGACCTGCGGGTGCTCGCCACCAGCCGGGCCCCGTTGGGTCTCACGTCGGAGGCGGTGTACGCGTTGCCGGAACTCCCTCTGGACACCTCGGTCGAGCTGTTCACGCAGCGGGCCCGGGCCGCCCGGCCCGGCGTGGAACTGCCGCCGGACGAGGTGTCCGAGCTGTGCCGCCACCTCGACGGGCTGCCGCTCGCCGTGGAGTTGGCCGCGGCGCGGGTGCGGGTGCTGTCGGTGCCGGAGATCGCCCGCCGCCTCGGCGACCGGTTCGCGCTGCTGCGCGGCGGGGCACGGGACGTGCCGGAGCGCCACCGCACCCTGCACGCGGTCGTGGACTGGAGCTGGAACCTGCTCGACGAGGACGCCAGGGCGGCGATGCGCATGCTGTCCGTCTTCCCCGGTGGCTTCTCGGGCGAGGCGGCGGAGCAGGTGCTGGGCGAGGACGCGCTGTTCCTGCTGGAGGAGTTGGCCGACCAGTCGCTGCTCACCGTCGCCGACACCCCGGCCGGCGTGCGGTTCCGGATGTTGGAGACCGTACGGGAGTTCAGCGCGGCCCGGCGTGCGGAGGCGGGCGAGGAAACGGAGGCCGTCGGCCGGTTCCTCGCCTGGGCGCGGGACTTCGGGGTCGCGTACCACGACTGGCTCTTCCGCTCCGAACCGCTGACCGCCTGGGAGCGGGTCAGGGCCGAGCAGGACAACCTCGTGCTGGCCCTGCGGCACGCCCTGGCCCGTATGGACGGCCCCACCACCGCCGCCCTCACCGCCGTCCTCGCCGCCCTGTGGTCCACGGGTTCCAATTACGCCCGCCTCACCGCCCTCGCCGCGGACACCGGCCCGCCGCTGTCGCACTACCACCCCGAGCCCGAACACGTCGAAGTCGCCCGCGCCGCTGCTGTGTTGTCCACGACGAGCCTGTTCATGGGCTTCGGCCCGCACGTCGTACGCCAGCTCGTCACCCTCCGGCGGCTGCCCCCGGCCCCGCCGGACACGCTGCTGCGGGCCGTCGCGGTGGTGGTGAGCGCGATCCCGGAGATGCTGCCGCCCGACTACGACGTGCTGCACCGGCTCTGCGAGAGCGAGCAGCCGCTGCTCGCCGGCATCGCGGAGGGCGTCGCCACCTACGTCTGGGAGTCGGAGCACGACATCGACCGCGCGCTCGCCTCCGCTCGGCGGATGATCGCCGTACTGGCGCCGGTCGAGAATCCGTTCCTTCAGGTCATGGGTTACGCCCGGCTGAGCGAGCTGTGCTTGCAGACGGAGCAGGGCGAGGCCGCGTACGGACACCTCAAGGCGGCGCTCCAGGCGCTGCCGCAGCTCGGCGACGACCACGATCTCGTCGGCGTCCGCTGGGGCCTCGTCCTCGCCTGCCTGCAGCGCGGCGACCCCGACGAGGCCGAGTACTGGCTGCGGCAGGCCGAGGGCGCCAACACCGCGCAGCAGGAGGACTACAGCATGGCCCTCCTCGGGCGCGCCGAGATCGCGCTCGCCCGCGGACTGACGGAGGTCGGGCTCGGCTTGTGGCGCAGCGCCGTGCAGCCGCTGGCCGCAGCCGACTCGCTGCACGGCGGCGACCCCTTCTTCGACCGGTGGGTGCTGCAGGTCCTGGCGGTGGCGGTGACGGCGCACGCGCACGCCGGGCGTCTCGAACTGGTAGCGGAGCCGGTCGACCGGCTGCGGCAGGGGCTGCGGATCCTGCTCTCCGGTCCGCCCGGCTCCCCGATGGAGCTCCCCGTGATCGGGACGGTGCTGCACGCCCTCGGTATGGCGGGGCTCGCCTCCGGTGACGCCGGTGCCGTACGGATGATCGCGCTGGCCGAACGGCTGCGGGTGCTGCGCGACTTCCAGCCGACGATGTCGGCGGACCGCGCCCGGAAGGCGGCCGAGGACGCCGACCGGGCGGCGTACGCCGACGCGGTGTCGGAGTACGCCGCCCTGGGGCGGGACGAGTTGCGGGAGGCGGCCCGCGCGGTCATGTCGGCTACTTCGGGTCGCGGTTGAACAGTGCCGTCGACCAGCGGTAGCCGAGCGCGGTCAGACCGAGGCACCAGGCGATCGCGATCCACCCGTTGTTGCCGATCTCGGTGCCGAGCAGCAGGCCGCGCAGGGTCTCGATGGCCGGCGTGAACGGCTGGTACTCGGCGATCGGCTGGAACCAGCCCGGGATCGCGTCGATGGGGACGAAGGCGCTGGAGATGAGCGGCAGCAGGATCAGCGGCGTCGCCATGTTGCTCGCCGCCTCGGGGTTCGGGCTGGCCATTCCCATACCGACCGCGATCCAGGTGAGCGCCAGGGTGAACAGCGCGATCAGTCCGAACGCCGCCAGCCACTCCAGGGCCGTGGCGTCCCTGGACCGGAAGCCGATGGCCACGGCGATGGCACCGACCAGGACCAGACTGGCGAGCACCTGCAGCACGCTGCCGACGACGTGCCCGACGAGCACGGACCCGCGGTAGACCGCCATCGTCCGGAAGCGGGCGATGAGGCCTTCGGTCATGTCCATGGAGACGGAGATCGCGGCCCCGATCACGGTGGAGCCGATGGTCATGATCAGCAGGCCCGGGACGAGATAGGCGATGTAGTCCGAGCGGTCGGCGCCGCCGCCACCGATGCCCGCGCTCATCACGCCGCCGAAGACGTAGACGAAGAGCAACAGCAGCATGATCGGGGTGAGCAGCAGGTTCAGGGTCATGGACGGGTAGCGCCGTGCGTGCAGCAGGTTGCGTCGCAGCATCGTGGACGAGTCGCGTACGGCGAGGGAGAAAGCGCTCATCGGACGGTCTCCTTGCGCTGGTTGGGGACGCCGACACCGCCGGTCAGGGCGAAGAACACGTCGTCGAGGTCGGGGGTGTGCACGGTCAGCTCGTCCGCCTCGACGCCGGCCGAGTCCAGCCAGTCGAGGATGGCGCGCAGCTCCCGCTGGCTGCCGTCGCTGGGGATCTGCAGCGACAGCGCCTCGTCGATGGGGGTCCCCCCGCTCGAGCGAAGCCGAGAGTGGGGGAGGGTGGCCTCGCGCAGGGCGACGGCGGCGGACCGGTACGCGGCCGGGTCGGTGAACCGCAGCCGCACGTGCCCGCCCGGGACGAGCCGCTTCAGCTCGTCGGCGCTTCCCTCGGCGGCGATCTTGCCGTCGCTCAGCACCGCGATGCGGTCGGCGAGCTCGTCGGCCTCCTCCAGGTACTGGGTGGTGAGGAAGACGGTGACGCCGCCGGAGACCAGTTCGCGGATGATCTGCCACATGTTGTGCCGGGAGCGCGGGTCGAGGCCGGTGGTCGGCTCGTCGAGGAAGATGATCCGCGGATCGCCGACCAGCGTCATGGCGATGTCGAGGCGGCGCTTCATGCCGCCCGAGTAGGTGGAGACGGGCTTCTTCGCCGCCTCCACCAGGTCCAGGCGTTCAAGGAGTTCGGCGGCGGTGCGGCGGCCCTCGCCGCGGGAGAGGTGGTGCAGGTCCGCCATGAGGAGCATGTTCTCCTCCCCGGTGATCAGCCCGTCCACGGCGGAGAACTGCCCGGTGACACCGATCGCGGCCCGCACCGCCTGCGGCGCGGTGGCCAGGTCGTGGCCGCCGACGTGCAACTCGCCGGCGTCGGCGGTGATGAGGGTGGAGAGGATCTTGACGGCGGTGGTCTTGCCGGCGCCGTTCGGGCCGAGCAGGGAGAAGACGGTGCCGGTCGGCACCGCCAGGTCGATGCCGTCGAGGACCGTCTTGTCCCCGTACGCCTTGCGCAGTCCCTCGGCCGCGATGGCGAGTGAGCGGGATGTCGTTGTCGTCATGCCGCAGAGGGTGCGGCAGGGCGCATTCAGCGCGGTTTCAGGGTGCTTTCAACGCCCTGAAACCGGGCGTTGCCGTCAGGGCACCAACGCGGCGGTCAGGTGTGGGAGAGGGCGAAGGAGACGAGGAAGCCGCTGACGGTGACAAGCCCGATGGCCAGGTGGGCCTCGTCGAACGCCTCAGGGATCATCGTGTCGGCGATCATGGCGAGGATCGCCCCGGCCGCCACTGCGGTCACCGCGGCGATCACGGCGGGGGAGAAGGAACCGACCACCGTGTAACCGAGGACGGCCGACACCGTGCTGGCCGCGGCGATCGTCGCCCAGACGCCGAAGACGTACCCCTTGGTGCGGCCGGCCTTCTTCATCCCCGCCGAACTGGACAGCCCCTCGGGGACGTTGCTGATGAACACCGCGGCCACGGTCACGAGGCTGACCGCACCGCCGTCGAGCAGGCTGACGCCGATCACCGCGGACTCCGGCACACCGTCGAGCAGGGCGCCGAGAGCGAGCGCCGTCCCGGACCCGCCCTGCTCGGCCTCCGACGGCTGCGCCTGCGCCCGATCGCGACCGGAGCGCTTGCGGTGGCGCGCACCCCGGCGGGCCAGCCACACGTTGCCCCCGGTGTAGGCCAAGGCGCCGACGAGGGTGCCGACGGCCGCGGGGGCGAGCCCCGCCTGCTCGTACGCCTCACCGACCAGTTCGAAGGAGACCGCTGAGATCAGCACTCCGGCCCCGAAGGCCATCACGATCGCGATCACCTTCTGCGGCACCCGCAGCCCGTATCCCAGCGCGGCACCCAGCAGCAGCGCCGAGCCCGCCACCAGCCCCCACAGTCCAGCCTGTACCACTTCAGCCATGCCGACCCGTCTACCCGCTCAGGATGTGGATCAACGGGTCAGAGGACAGAGCGACGGGTTCAGTATTGCTCGTTCTCCATGAACGCTCCGTCCGCGTGACTGTCCGCGCCCAGGGCGTCGGCGGCGACGGTCGGGTCGAAGCCGGGCGGGCTGTCCTTCAGGGCCAGGCCCATGCCGGCGAGCTTTACCTTGACCTCGTCGATGGACTTCGCACCGAAGTTGCGGATGTCCAGGAGGTCCGCCTCGGAGCGGGTGATGAGCTCACCCACGGAGTGGACGCCCTCGCGCTTGAGGCAGTTGTACGACCGGACGGTGAGGTCGAGGTCCTCGATGGGCAGTACCAGGTCGGCGGCGAGGGCGGCGTCCGTGGGGGACGGGCCCATGTCGATGCCCTCGGCGTCGAAGTTGAGCTCGCGGGCGAGACCGAACAGCTCGACCAGGGTCTTGCCGGCCGACGCCATGGCGTCACGCGGACGCATGGCCTGCTTGGTCTCGACGTCGACGATCAGCTTGTCGAAGTCGGTCCGCTGCTCGACACGCGTGGCCTCGACCTTGTACGTGACCTTGAGCACCGGCGAGTAGATCGAGTCGACCGGGATCCGGCCGATCTCCTGGCCGGCCTGCTTGTTCTGCACGGCGGAGACGTAACCGCGGCCACGCTCGACCGTCAGCTCCATCTCCAGCTTGCCCTTGCCGTTGAGCGTGGCGAGGACGAGGTCGGGGTTGTGCACCTCGACACCGGCCGGCGGCGCGATGTCGGCGGCGGTGACCAGACCCGGGCCCTGCTTGCGCAGGTACATCACGACGGGCTCGTCCTGCTCACTGCTCACGACCAGCTGCTTGATGTTGAGGATCAGGTCGGTGACGTCCTCCTTGACGCCCGGCACGGTCGTGAACTCGTGCAGGACACCGTCGACGCGGATGGACGTCACAGCCGCGCCGGGGATCGACGACAGGAGGGTGCGGCGGAGGGAGTTGCCGAGGGTGTAACCGAAGCCCGGCTCCAGCGGCTCGATCACGAACCGGGAGCGGAACTCGTCGACGACCTCTTCGGTCAGGGACGGACGCTGAGCAATCAGCACGGGGTGTTGCCTCCAGTGGTTTGGCGCCCGCTATGTGACGCCGTAGACACCAGAAGGGTACGGGTCCGGCCGGGGTCTGGTGGACGGCACCGTGGCCCGGTCGTGGGGAAGCGCGTACCGGGCCACGGGAGTCCGGGATCAGTAGCCGTAGATCATCTTGTAGGCGACCTCGGGGAGGAACTGCCCGGCCGAGGAGCCGCCTCCGACTCCGCAGTTGCCGTCGGACTCGCCCGGAACCTTGATCCACAAAAGCATCTCGGCGCCGCCGCCCAGCCGGGTGGGGGTGCCGATGCGGCGGCCCGAGGGGTTGCACCACTGGCCGTTGGAGCCGTTGCCGTTGCGGCTGGTGTCCACGACGAACGGCTTGGTGTAGCCGTAGCGGGCGCTCAGTTCACGGTTGACGGCGTTGCCGTAGGCGGTGTTCTCGTCGGTGGCGACATAGTTGGAGATGTTGAGCGAGAAGCCGTGAGCCTGTCGCAGGCCGGCTTCGTGGAGGCGCCGGGCCATGGTCGCCGCGTCGGCCCAGCGCGGATTGCCGGCGTCCATGTAGACCCAGGTGTTGGGGGCCTGACGGCTGAACTGGGCGAGGGCGCCGGAGAGCATGCCCTCACGTTCGTCGATCTGGGCCTGGGTCATGCAGCCGTAGTCCCCGAGGGAGTCCGGTTCGAGGATGACGACGGCAGGGCGGTTGGCGATCCCGCCGGCGAACTGGGCGATCCAGTCGGCGTAGGCGGACGGCGAGGCGGCGCCGCCCGCGGAGTGCCCGCCGCAGTAGTCGCGGTTGTAGATGTTGTAGGCGACGAGGAGGGGGAGCTTGTCGACGCGGTCCGCCGCTCCCGCGAACCCGCCCGTGGCGGTGCCGATGGTGCCGCTCCAGGAGCCGAACCAGCGGGCCATCGGTGTGTTGGCGATGTTCGCGTTGATGGCGGCCGCCCGGCCGTCGCCCGGATTGGCGGCGGCCCACCTCTTCGCGCTGGAGTCGGGGTCCACGTAGAACCCACTGGTCATGGTGGTGGGGTCGGCCGCGTGGGCGGACGGTGCGGCGGCCAACGCCAGTGGCAGGGCGAAGAGCGCTGCTGCCAAGGCGCGGAGTCTGCTGCGCATGACTGAACCTCGATTTCCTGGCAGGGATGCGTCTGACCTGATCTTGGGAGCGCTCCCACTGGAAGCGCTCCCAGCAGGAGGGGAAAATCGTCGGGGTGTGTTCGGTATGGTGTTGCGGGGTAGTTGAGGTGTCAAGAGCCGACACCCAGCGCGATTTGTATGGCGAGAACACACCCCCACGGCCGCAAGTCTGGAAGCGGTTCCAGACTTGCGGACGCCGAGGTCCCGGGAAAGGCTCATGCTTCATGGCAGAAGTTGCGCCGCGTCGGCAGCCGACGCTCGACGAGGTGGCCGAACGCGCCGGTGTCTCCCGTTCCGTGGCCTCCCGTGCCCTGAACAACGCTCCGCATGTCAGCCGTGCCAAACGGGAGGCGGTGGAACGGGCGGTCCGGCAACTCGGTTACGTGCCCAACCCGACCGCCCGTGCTCTGGCCACGCGTCAGACGGGAGCGGCCGCCCTGGTCGTCTCGGGAGAGGATCCGTCGATCTTCGCGGACCCGTTCTACGCCCAGGTGATCGTGGGGGCGTCGAGCGCTCTGGAGGAGGCCGATCTGCATCTGATGCTGTGCCTGGCCGCTTCCGACCGGGGGCGCAAGCGGGTGCAGGAGCTCTTCCGGTCCAAGGGGGCCGACGGTGTCATGCTGATGGCGCTGCGCGAGGACGATCCGCTGGCCGGTATGGCCGAGGAGGCGGAGATGCCCATCGTGTTCGGAGGGCGCCCGGTCGGTTCGACTCCCCGGTGGTATGTGGACGTCGACAACGTCGGCGGAGCGCGCGAGGCGACCGAGTACCTGGTGTCGCGCGGCCGGACTCGCGTGGCCGCGATCTGCGGGCGTCTGGACACCGAGGCCGGACGGGCCCGGTACCGCGGCTACCGGGACGCCATGCTGGCGGCCGGCCTCGATCCGTTGCCACCGCAGGAGGGGGACTTCACCGAGCCCAGCGGAGCCGCCGCCATGGCCGTCCTGCTGGCGCACCATCCCGACGTGGACGGGGTGTTCGCCGCCAACGACAACATGGCGGCCGGGGCGCTGCGCACCTTGCGCTCGGCCGGCCGGGCGGTCCCCGCCGACATCGCTGTGGTCGGCTTCGACGACCTGACCGTCGCCCAGGTCGCCGATCCGCCCCTCACGACCGTCCATCAGCCCATAACGGCTCTCGGGCGGGAGATGGCGCGCATGCTCGTCACGGTCGTCAACGGACACGACCCCACCCCGTTGATCCTGCCCACGCGCCTGGTCATCCGTTCGAGCGCCTGACGGGCCTGACTGACGAGCATGACGGCGTGGAACGGGCTCGGCCGACTGACCGACTACCGCGGTCTCGGTCGTCCGGGTCATTGCATGTCGGCGTTCCGTGAGGTGCCGGCCGATCAGGGCCTTGCCGAGCCTGGCGCCGACCGGCGAGGAGTTCCCCCGGAACACCGGGCGGACCTGCTCGGCCGCACGATCGAAGCAGCCCTGGAGCCCTCCGCCGGACCGGACGAGGGCACGTTCCGCGCAGCCGCTCAGGATGTTCTCGCCGCCTTGGCAGCCGCCCAGGACACGCTCGCCGAGGCCCGCTCGCGTTCGGCGTCCCGCTGAGCGGCAGGGGGCTCGGTGGCGGCAGGCCGTGCCCTGCCGCCATCGACCACCGGGGCCGGGATTCTTCACCGCCGGGCCGGCGCTCTTGGCGCGTCCGGCCCGGCGACTGTCACTCGCCCGGGTGGGAGAGCTCGATGCCGTGGCTCTCCACACCCGAGCCGCGCACCGTCAGGTGGGTGGCCTTCGGGGGTAGCCGGCCGCCGTGACCGTGTACGCGCCGCCGCCCAGGTCGGTGAAGGCGTAGCCCCCGTCCTCGCCGGTGGTCGCGGTGGCCACCACGTTGCCGGCCGCGTCGACGAGCGTGACCCGCGCGTCGTTCAGCGGCCCGCCCGCGGCCTGGACCACGCCCTGCACCTGCAGGCCGGGAGAGAGTTCGACCTCGGTCCTGGTGACGCCCTGCGCGGCGATCTCGACGGGCAGCGCGATCGGCCGGTGGCCGGACGCGGTCACCGCGAGGGTCAGCCGGCCGGGCACCAGCTCGGTGAAGCCGAAGGTGCCGTCCGTGTCGGTCGGTCCGGCGGCGAGCACGTCGCCGCGCACGTGCCGGCCAGGCCGCTGGTGCCGCCGATGACGTGGCCGCTGACCGGGATGCCGCCGGAGGGCCGGACCGCGGCAGCGGCCGGGCTCGGCACGTTCTCGTCGTTCTCGGTGCCCCCGTCAGTCTCGTCCGTCTCGTCCTCCCGGCCTCGAAGGCCGAACGCCGCCAGGGCCGCGCCCACGAGGGCGAGGACGCCGGTGACCAGGACGGCGGTGTGGACGCCGTTCATGAAGGCGCTGTGGCTGCCCTCCACCACGGCCGCCCTGAGCTGCGCCGGCACCGCCTCGGAGACCGGGCCGACGCCCATGGCGACCGCGTCCTTCGCCTCCTCGAAGCGAGCGGCCGCCGAGTGGGGCACGCCGGCGTCGGTCAGCGAGTCGGTGAGGGTGGAGCCGACGCGGCTGCTGATGAGGGAGACCAG
Source organism: Streptomyces africanus (assembly GCF_030816955.1). Lineage (NCBI taxonomy): Bacteria > Bacillati > Actinomycetota > Actinomycetes > Kitasatosporales > Streptomycetaceae > Streptomyces > Streptomyces africanus. Next base: position 8,081,780 of record NZ_JAUSYP010000001.1, read on the forward strand.
CACCGAGGTGCCGAGTGCCCCGCCGACCTGCAGCGAGGTCGCCTAGAGGCCGCCCGCGATGCCACCGTCCTCGACGGGGGCGTTGCCGACGATCGCATCGGAGGACGCTGACATCACCATGCCGACGCCGAGACCGAGCGCGACGAACGGCGGCCACAGGGTGGCGTACGAGGAGTCGTCGCTCCACGTGAGCATCGTGAACGCGGCGCCGGCCTGGAGCACCATCCCGAGCGGCATGGTCAGGCGCGCGCCGAACTTCTCGGTGAGCTTCGCGCCGAGCGGCGAGGCCACCATGGAGGCGAGACTGAGCGGCAGGGTGCGCACACCGGACTCGTCGGGCGAGAAGCCGCGTACGTTCTGCAGGTACAGCATCACGAAGAAGATCACACCGAGCAGGACGAAGAAGTTCAGCGCGGTGACCAACGTACCGATGGTCAGGGCCGGGTTGCGGAACAGCCGCATGGGCAGGAGCGGGTGCGCGACGCGGGTCTCGTACCAGGCGAAGAGGGCCAGGACGACGACACCGCCGACGATCGCGCCGAGCGTGCCGGCCGAAGTCCAGCCCCACGTCTCGCCCTTGACGACGCCGAAGACGACGGCGAGCAGTCCGAGCGCGAGCAGCACGACGCCGGGCACGTCGAACTTCTCGCTCGCGGCCGCCTCGTTCCTGGACTGCGGCAGCACCACGAGGCCGAAGACGAGGGCGATGACGCCGATGGGGGCGTTGATGTAGAAGACCGATTCCCAGTTGACGTGCTCGACGAGCAGTCCGCCGACGATCGGCCCTGTACGGCACGGAAGGCGATGACGCCCTCGATCGAGCCGACGAGGCCGATCGCGACGGACGCGGCGGTGAATCCGACGACGCCGACGAGGTAGACCGTACGGCGCCCGAGGCGGTCGCCGAGCTTGCCGCCGAGGATCAGGGCGGCGGCGAGGGCGAGCAGGTAGGAGTTGGTGACCCACTGCAGTTCGGCCGTGGAGGCGTTCAGGTCACGGGCGATCTCGGCGTTGGCGATCGAGACGACGGAGCCGTCGAGGCCGACCATGAACAGGCCGAACGCGACGGCGACCAGCGTCAGCCAGGGGTTGGCGCGAAGACCGCGGGGGTGGGGGTCGGATACGGGAGTGGACGCTGTGGAGACAGCGGTGACAGACATGGGTGAGCTGTCCTCGGGACGTGCGGCGCGCGGCTGGGGCGCGTGGACGTGTGTATGAGGGGGAGATGAGTATGCGAGCAGCACACCCAGCCCCCGCCGCGGCAGCGGCAACGGCAGTGGGCGTACGGCGAGCCGGACCGGTCAGGCGGAGTGGTCGCGCAGGTGCCGGGTGAGAGCTTCCAGGGCGCCGAGCGCCGAGCCGAGGGCGTCGCGGTCGCCGTCGGTGAGGGTACGCAGCGCGGACGCGAGCTGCGTCGCCGCGATGTTCTCCACCTCGCCGATGCGCTGCCGCGCCTTGGTGGTGACGCACAGGTGCGCCACACGCCTGTCGGTGTCGTCCCGATGCCGCTCCAGCAGGCCCGCTTCGGTGAGGCGGGTGACCAGGGCGCTGACGTTGTTCGGCATCATCCGCAGCGCCTCGGCCGCCTGGTGGACGGTCGCGCCGTCGTGCTCGGCGACGTACTGAAGCAGGGCCAACTGCCGCTCGGGGAGCGCGGGATAGGGCGATTGACCGGCAATCGCCCAACTGAATGCGTGAACCGGCAGGCGCGCCCGTCGTTCAGGCGTCGTAGGTGTGGAAGCCCCGGCCGCTCTTGCGGCCGAGGTGACCCGCGGCGACCATGCGGCGCAGGAGGGCGGGCGGTGCGTACAGCGGCTCCTTGAACTCCTCGTACATCGACTCGGCCACGGCCTGGGCGGTGTCGAGGCCGATGAGGTCGAGCAGCCGCAACGGCCCCATGGGGTGGGCGCATCCGAGTTCCATGCCACGGTCGATGTCCTCCGGCTGCGCGGAGCCCGACTCCACCATCCGTACCGCGCTGAGCAGGTAGGGCACGAGGAGGGCGTTGACGACGAAGCCGGAGCGGTCGGGCGCCTGGATGGCCTGTTTGCCCAGCTGCTCGGCGAAGCCGCGGGTGCGCCGCACGGTGTCCGCGCTGGTGGTGAGGGCGGGAATGAGCTCCACCAGTTGCTGCACGGGCACGGGGTTGAAGAAATGCATGCCGATGACCTGCGCGGGCCGCTCCGTGGCCACGGCGAGATCGACGACGGGGATCGAGGAGGTGTTGGTGGCCAGGACCGCCGCGGGGTCTTCGACCGCCTTGTCGAGGGTGCGCAGGACGTCCGTCTTGATGTCGCGGTTCTCGGCGACCGCCTCGACGACGAACTGGCGGTCGGCCAAGTCGCTGAGGTCGTGGGTGAAGGAAAGCCCGGCGAGGGCCTGGTCCCGCTGCTCCTCGCTGAGCTTGCCACGCCGTACGCCTCGGTCGAGTGAGGCGGTGAGCCGGCGGCGGCCTGCGTCGAGGGCGTCCGGCGTGGCCTCGGCGACTCGGACGTCGATGCCGCTGCGGGCCGCGACTTCGGCGATGCCGGAGCCCATGAGGCCGCATCCGACCACGCCGAGACGAGTAACGGGATCCATGTGAGGTCCTATCTGCTGAGTCGCTGCGGGGTGGCTTTTGGGGTTACGGGGCCGGGTCAGACGTTGCGGCGGTACTGGCCGCCCACCTCGAAGAAGGCCTCGGTGATCTGCTGGAGCGAGCAGACCCGGGTGGCGTCCATGAGGACGGCGAAGACGTTGTCGCCGCTCGTCGCCGCGTGCTTGAGAGCGGCCAGGGCGTCGTGGGCCTGGTCGCGGTGGCCGGTGTGGAAGTCCCGCACGCGCTCCAGCTGGGACTGCTTCTCCTCCTCGGTGGCCCGGGCGAGTTCCAGCTCCTGAGGCCGGCTGTCGCCCCCGGGGCGGAGGAAGGTGTTGACGCCGATGATGGGCAGGGTGCCGTCGTGCTTGCGCTGCTCGTACAGCATCGACTCGTCCTGGATGCGGCCCCGCTGGTAGCCGGTCTCCATCGCGCCGAGTACGCCCCCGCGCTCGCTGATCCGCTCGAACTCCTGGAGGACGGCCTCCTCCACCAGGTCCGTGAGTTCGTCGATGATGAACGATCCCTGGAGAGGGTTCTCGTTCATCGCCAGGCCCCACTCGCGGTTGATGACGAGCTGGATCGCCAGCGCCCGCCGCACCGACTCCTCGGACGGGGTGGTGACGGCCTCGTCGTAGGCGTTGGTGTGCAGCGAGTTCGCGTTGTCGTAGATGGGCCGTGAGGGCCTGGAGGGTGGTGCGGATGTCGTTGAAGTCCATCTCTTGGGCGTGCAGGGAGCGTCCGGAGGTCTGGACGTGGTACTTCAGCTTCTGGCTGCGCTCGTTCGCGCCGTACTTCTCCTTCATCGCGACGGCCCAGATGCGGCGGGCGACGCGACCGAGGACGCTGTACTCGGGGTCCATGCCGTTGGAGAAGAAGAACGACAGGTTCGGGGCGAAGTCGTCGATGTGCATGCCCCGGGCGAGGTAGGCCTCGACGTAGGTGAAGCCGTTGGCCAGGGTGAAGGCGAGCTGGCTGATGGGGTTCGCGCCGGCTTCGGCGATGTGGTAGCCGGAGATGGACACGGAGTAGAAGTTGCGGACCTTGTGGGCGATGAACCACTCCTGGATGTCGGCCATCATCCGCAGCGAGAACTCGGTGGAGAACAGGCAGGTGTTCTGGCCCTGGTCCTCCTTGAGGATGTCGGCCTGCACGGTGCCGCGCACGCTCGCGAGCGCGTGGGCCCGCAGCTCGGCCGCCTCCTCGGGCGACGGGTCACGGCCCTCGGCGGCTCGGAACTTCTCCGTCTGCTGGTCCATGGCGGTGTTGAGGAAGAACGCCAGGATCGTCGGCGCGGGGCCGTTGATGGTCATGGAGACCGAGGTCGTGGGCGCGGTCAGGTCGAAGCCGTCGTAGAGGGCCTTCATGTCCGCGAGCGTGGCCACCGACACCCCGGACGTGCCGACCTTGCCGTAGATGTCGGGGCGTTCGTCCGGGTCCCGGCCGTAGAGCGTGACCGAGTCGAAGGCGGTGGACAGGCGGGTGGCCGGCTGGCCCTCGGAGAGCAGCTTGAAGCGCCGGTTCGTGCGGAACGGATCGCCCTCACCGGCGAACATCCGCGCCGGGTCCTCGCCGTCGCGCTTGAAGGGGAACACCCCGGCTGTGAAGGGGAAGTAGCCCGGCAGGTTCTCCCCGCGCCAGAACCGCACCAGCTCCCCGTGGTCGGTGAAGCGGGGCAGGGCGACGCGCGGGACCTTGTTGCCGGACAGGGACTCCCGGGTCAGCTTGGTGCGGATCTCCCTGTCCCGGACCTTCACCACCTGTTCGTCGCCGGAGTAGGAGGCGATGACGGCGGGCCAGTTCCCGATCTGCTCCGCGATCTGATGCGGGAGCTGCTTGCGGGCGTCGTCGAGGAGCGCCTGCACGTTCGCCGCGTCGGAGCCGGCCTCGACGAGCTCGTCCCTGACCGCCTCCAGGTGCTGCACCCTCCTGGCCGCGTCCACCAGGCGCTCGGTCTCGGCGTGGTACGCGCGGACCGTGTCGGTGATCTCGGCGAGGTAGCGCACCCGGGCGGCGGGGACCACCTGCCGGATGCCGGAGGAGTGGCGTACCCCGACCGGTGCCAGCGCGCCCTCGGACAGCGGCAGGCCCTTCTCGGCCAGGCCCGTCTTCAGGTGCTGGTAGAGCGCGGTGACACCGTCGTCGTTGAACGTCGCCGCCGACGTGCCGTACACCGGCATGTCCTCGGGCCGCATGCCGAACGCCTCACGGTTGCGGACCAGTTGGCGGCCCACGTCGCGCAGCGCGTCCTGCGCGCCGCGCCGCTCGAACTTGTTGATCGCCACCACGTCGGCGAAGTCGAGCATGTCGATCTTCTCCAGCTGCGAGGCGGCACCGAACTCCGGTGTCATCACATACAGCGAGGTGTCGACGAACGGCACGATCGCCGCGTCGCCCTGGCCGATGCCCGGCGTCTCCACGATCACCAGATCGAATCCGGCGGCCTTGGCCACGTCGATGACGTCGGACAGGTGCTCGGGCAGCTCGCGACTGCCACGGGTGGCCAGACTGCGGAAGAAGACCCGGTTCCCGTCCAGGGAGTTCATGCGGATCCGGTCCCCGAGCAGTGCCCCGCCGCCGCGCCGGCGGGTCGGGTCGACCGCGATCACGGCGATCCGCAGCTTGTCCTGCTGGTCGAGGCGGAAGCGGCGCACCAGCTCGTCCGTGAGTGACGACTTGCCCGAGCCGCCCGTGCCGGTGATGCCGAGCACCGGCACGACCCGTGCCGCGGCTGCGGCACGCAGCCGCTCCAGGAGATCCGGGGGCAGCTTGCCCAGTTCCGCGCCGGTGATGGCGCGGGCGATCGCGAACCGGTCGCCTGCCAGCAGGGCAGCCGCGTCGGCCGGCTTGCCGTCCCAGAGGTCGAAGTCGCAGTCCTTCACGACCGAGTTGACCATCCCGGCCAGGCCCATCCGCTGCCCGTCCTCGGGGGAGAAGATGGCCACCCCGCTGTCACGCAGCCGGGCGATCTCCTCGGGCACGATGACGCCGCCTCCGCCGCCCACCACACGGATGTGGTCGGCTCCCGCCGCGCGCAGCGACTCGACCAGGTACTCGAAGTACTCCACGTGCCCGCCCTGGTACGACGAGACGGCGACTCCGTGGGCGTCCTCCTCCAGAGCGGCGTCGACGACCTCCCGCACCGACCGGTTGTGTCCGAGGTGGATCACCTCGGCGCCCTGGGACTGGAAGATGCGCCGCATGATGTTGATCGACGCGTCGTGCCCGTCGAACAGAGCCGAAGCCGTGACCAGGCGGACAGGGTGCGCGGGCCGGTGCAGATCGCTCATGGGGGGCCTTCCCGGACGGGGCGGGGGTACTGCCGACACAGAGATACTAGGACGTCCTAGTAAATTGCTGGGGGTGATCGCCGTCACAGATCGAGGACAAGGCGCGTCCCGCACGAGCGGGAGACACAGATGAGCATCGTGTCGCCGGCGGCCCGCTCGTCCTCGGTCAGCAGCGAGTCGCGGTGGTCGGGCTTGCCGTCGAGCACGTCGGTCTCGCAGGTGCCGCACGTGCCTTCCCGGCAGGAGAAGTCGACCGCGACACCGGCTTGCTCCACGGCTTCGAGGATCGAGCGGTCCGCCGGCACGGTGAGGGTGAGCCCGGATCGGGCGAGGTCCACCTCGAAGGCCCCGGCCGGGCCGGTCGTGGCCGTCCGCACCGGGGTGAACCGTTCGACGCCCAGCGTGCCGGGGGGGGGGGCAGCCCGCGCACTGCTCCTGCACCGCCTGCAGCAGGGGCTCGGGACCGCAGGCGTGCACCAGGGTGCCCTCCTCGGGCACGCCGAGGAGGGCCGTGAGGTCCAGCAGGCCGTGCTCGTCCTGCGGACGGACGAGCACCCGGTCCCCGCGCGGGGCGAGGCGGTCCAGGAACGCCATGGAGGTACGGATGCGCCCGCCGTACAGCAGACGCCAGTCGGCCCCCGCGGCCTCGGCGGCCTCCACCATGGGAAGGATGGGCGTGATACCGACGCCACCGGCGATGAACAGGTGGCGTGCGGCGGGCCGCAGTGGGAAGGTGTTCCGCGGTCCGCGGACCCGCACGGCGGCGCCTTCGCGCAGGTGGTCGTGGACGTACGCGGAGCCGCCGCGGCCCTGCGGCTCGCGCAGCACGGCGATCTGCCAGAAGTCGTGTGCGGCCGGGTTTCCGCACAGGGAGTACTGACGGATCAGATCTCCGTCTTGCCCGTCGGCGCCGGCCAGGAGTACGTCGATGTGGGCGCCCGGTGTCCAGGCGGGGAGCATCCCGCCGTCGGGGCGGCGCAGGGTGAGGGAGACGACGCCGTCGGCGGCGAGGGTACGGGCCGCCACGACAAGGGCCGTGTCGACCGACCAGCCGGGCTCCGGTCATGCCGACCGGGTGGCCGAGCGCGATCGCTCCGCCGTTGACGTTCACCTTGTCGAGAGGGATGTCCAGCTCCCGTACGGAGGCCAGGGCCACTCCGGCGAACGCCTCGTTGATCTCGGGCATCCAGGCGGCCGGCCGGGCCCGCCACGGCTCAGTACTGGACGCGGGTGAGCAGCCCGCCGTCCACCGCGAGGTTGACCCCGACACAGAAGGAGCCGGTCCGCCCGGTAGCAGACCTCGCCGCGGCCGTACCGCTTGAGGCACAGCACCGGCCGGGGCGCGCGGTCGAGGATCGAGACGCTGGACGAGTCGCTCTTCGCCGGGCACAGCGAGATCGCCTTCGAGGGGTGCCTGGTGGGGGAGGAGCAGGTGCTCGGCGCGGTGGACCACGGTTTCGACGGCGCCCAGGTCCGGCTCAGTCCCGCCGCGCCCAGGACGTGGCGCTGGAGCGGGCGGGGAGCCGGATGGCGTTCGGCTCGGCGCTGGGAGACCTCGGCATGGTCCAGCAGATGCTGGCGGACTCCGAGATCGACATCGAGGCGAGCCGGGCCCTGATTCTGCGCACCGCCTGGGAGCTGGACACCGGCTCAGCCGCTGCCTCGCAGCTCACCTCGGTCTCCAAGACCTTCGTGGCGGAGGCGGTGAACCGAGTGGTCGACCGCGCGGTGCAGATCTGCGGAGCGCTCGGCATCTCGGCCGCCGACGCCCCGCCGGCCCGCCTGTTCCGGGAGGTGCGGCCGTTCCGCATCTACGACGGCCCGTCGGAGACGCACCGCTTCGCCATAACGCGCCGCGCGGTGCGGCCCTACCGGCAGTCGCGCACGGGTGTCGCCGACGGCTGACAACGGCAGTCGGGCCTCACGCGCAACCAAACATTGCGCGTCGCCGCTTCCTGTCGTACGCTGATACGCAACTAAAGGTTGCGAAAGGGTCCGGCCATGGAGTACGGCAGTATCGAGCGCGAGATCCACGTCGACGCATCACCGGAGGTGGTCTTCGAGGTCGTCAGCCGACCGGAGCACATGCGGGAGTGGTGGCCGGACGATGCCCGGTTCGAGTCCGTCGCAGGGGCGCCCGGTGAGCTCTTCTGGCGGGACGGGACGACCGGCGAGACGATGACCGTCGCGCTCACCGTCGTCGAGGTCGATCCGCCGTCGCGGTTCTCGTTCAGGTGGTGCTACACCGACGCCGAACGGGGCGGGGACTCGTTGCTGGTCACCTTCGACCTGGCGCCGACGGAGCGGGGGACCCGGGTGCGGATGACCGAGACCGGGTTCCGCGAGATGGGCTGGGAGATCGCCGTACTCGAGGAGCACTACCGCGATCACGCGACCGCGTGGGACCACTACATCCCCCGGCTGGGCGCGTACATCGCGCGGCTGGAGTCGGCCTCATGAGCACGCCGGTCGACGACGCACTGTGGTCGGCGATAGGTGACCCCACCCGGCGCACCCTGATCGACCTGCTCCTCGCGTCCGGAGCCGGAACGGCCACATCGCTCAGCGCGGACCTGCCCCTCACCCGGCAGGCCGTGTCCAAACACCTCGCCGTCCTCGGCCGGGTCGGGCTGGTCCGTGCCGAGCCGGCCGGCCGCGAGCGGCGCTACCGGGTCGACGAGGCACAACTCGCCCGCGCGGCCGCGCAACTGGCCGCGGTCGGCACGTCCTGGGACGCCCGGCTGCGCCGGATCAAGCACATCGCGGAGGCGATCGAACGCCGCCGCGACCACACCGAAGGAGCATGAAGATGCCCGACATCCTGCATCGCGTCGGCGCCGTCGCGCCGCTGGACGACGTCTACCGTGCCATCGCGACGCCCGAGGGCATCGCCGGCTGGTGGACGACCGACACCACCGGCAAGAGCGAGGTCGGCGGTCGGCTGGCGTTCCGCTTCGGCGACGTCGGCGGCTTCGACATGGAAATCCTCGAGCTCGACCCCGTCGGCCGGGTGCGGTGGCGCGTCACGGGCGGCCCCGCGGAGTGGATCGGGACCGAGATCGACTGGAGCCTCAGCCGGCGCGACGCGTACACGATCGTCCTGTTCAAGCACGAGGGCTGGCGTGAGCCGGTCGAGTTCATGCACCACTGCAGCACGAAGTGGGCGACCTTCCTGATGAGCCTCAAGGACTTCGTGGAGACCGGACACGGCAGGCCGGCACCCGACGACGTCCGGATCAGCGACTGGCACTAGGGGCACCCCCCAGCTCCACCGTCGTCGTGACCCGCGTGAGGGTGGGTTTCCGGGGCACCGAACCGAACCCGAAGCGCACGGGCGGTGCGACCGGCGCCATGCCCCCGAGGTCGACGCCCTCGAAGACCGCGGACACCGTACCGACCGGCCGCATGTCGCGGACGCCGTACCACTCGCGGCGTCGCGCGCCGCTGCGGCCGCGGGTTCGCACGTGGGTCGGCAGCAGGTGGGCGGGCCCGTTCGTCAGGGCGGCCCATGCCGGGCGGGCGGCGAGTACGCCGGGTACGGCCCGCAGGAGGACCCCCGCCGGCCGTCGCCGGCCGACGGTGAAGCGCAGTTCGAGCGGCCCCGCGGTGACCGTCCAGGTGTCGTCCGCGACGCTCACGTCGACCGGCACGACACGTACCGTGTCGAAGCCGTAGGTGCCACTGACGAAGTCCGCCGTCGGGTGCGAGGGGGCGAGCAGCAGCCGTTCCCCGTCCGCCCGCTCGATCATCACGTCACTGAACGGCCCGAACGGCGAGCGCTGCCAGTGCCCCACCACGACGCGCGTCCCGGAGGAGGTGCCCACGCCCGCGATCCAGCCGTCGAAGCGCAGCCGCGAGCGCCCTCCGCGGGTGCCGCGCGTGCGGCTCACGGTGCTACTCCCCGGACCGGCCCGGCGTCGGGACACGCGGCCTCGACACCCCCAGCCGCACGTGCCGTACCCCTTCCGAGAAGTGCACCAGGGGCTCGGCGGTGGGCGCGGGCAGGCCTGCCGCGGCGGTCAGCGTCTCCTCCAGCACGTCGACGGCGGCGTCCGCCAGCGGCCAGGGCTCGTGTTCCACCGGCGTCTCCCAGAGCATGCCGAACCGATGGGTGTACGCCCGCCAGCGCGAGGTCAGCCACACGTCCCGCTCGGTGGGGGTGATCGGGTCGCCGGGCCGGACCACCAGGCGGTAGGAGGCCTCGCCGGTCCACCTGGACCCGGCGTACGACACGGCGTCCCCGTCCAGGGACACGCTCAGCGTGCCCGGGTGGTACGGCGCGCCGACGGCCCGGGCCGCCAGCATCAGTGGGCAGGCCACCTCGATGGACAGGAACCACAGCCCGTCCGTCCCGTCCCGGTGCCGCACGAAGGTCCGCAGGTTGGTCTCCGCGAATGTCGGGAGCCCGGGCACCCGGGCGGGCACCCCGGAAGGGCGCACATCCGCCATCACGAAGGGGGTGAGCCCCACCCAGGCCGCCCCCTCGTACTCGTCCACCACCAGTTCCCCGGGCAGCAGCGCCTGGACCGCGTCCGGCGGGAAGGCCCAGTGGACGAACGTCTGCCTCACCCAGCCGGCCCGAAGCGCGGGAACGCGCACCCGCTGCTCGGCTCCATACGCGACCACACACGGCGGGTTTCCCGGGGTGGCGGACGGAAACGCAAGGCCGGCCGGCACGGCTCCGTGATCATCTTGGGGATCCTGGACGAGAACGGCGAGGCGCCGGTCGTCGGGGTAGCACACGGGTGCCGGTGCGTCGTAACCGGACAGCGCGCGGTTTACGCGAGACGCTGCCGTCGGCACCCGCCCTTCACCCCTTGACCCCTCTCCCCCCCGGAGTCCGCCATGGCAGCATCGCCGGCGTCGTCCACTGAGGACGGATACCGCTTCGACGACCTGCGTGCTCTCTTCATCAACTGCACGCTCAAGCCGTCGCCCCAGCTCAGTCACACCCAGGGACTCATCGACAAGAGCCGGGCGATCATGGACGCGCAAGGGGTGAGCACGGAGCTCGTCCGCGCGGTCGATCACGACATCGCGCCGGGCGTCTACCCCGACATGACCGAACACGGCTTCGCCACCGACGCCTGGCCGGCGCTGTACGGGCAGGTGATGGCCGCGGACATCCTGGTCCTGGCCGGACCCATCTGGCTGGGCGACAACAGCTCCGTCACCAAGCAGGTCATCGAGCGCCTGTACAGCTGCTCCAGCCTGCTCAACTCCCAGGGACAGTACGCCTACTACGGTCGTGTCGGAGGGTGTCTGATCACCGGCAACGAGGACGGTGTCAAGCACTGCGCCATGAACGTCCTCTACAGCCTTCAGCACCTCGGCTACACCGTCCCGCCGCAGGCGGACGCGGGCTGGATCGGTGCCGCGGGGCCCGGCCCCTCGTACCTGGACCCCGGCTCGGGCGGCCCGGAGAACGACTTCACCAACCGCAACACCGCCTTCATGACCTGGAACCTGATGCACCTGGCGGCCCTGCTCAAACGCGCCGGAGGGATCCCGGCCCACGGCAACCAGCGCACGGAGTGGGACGCGGGCTGCCGGCCGGGGGCCGACAACCCCGAGCACCGCTGAGCGTGGCGTTCGGCGAAGATCGCCTCGATCCCTTCCCGGCCCAGGACGATGCGCGTCGGGTGTCAGATGCCGAGCATGGTGTTGAGCTCGTCGAGGGACTTCACGGTGACGTAGTCGTAGCCGTGGGTGACCGGATCACAGCCGCGGTCCAGGAGGATGAGGTTGCGGAAGCCCATGTCGTGCATCGGCATCAGGTCGTAGCGGGTGTGCGAGGAGACGTGCACGAAGTCCTCGGGGGACGCGTCGAGCTGGTCGAGCATGTACTCGAACGCGGCGTAGCGGGGCTTGTAGTAGCCGGCCTGCTCCGCGGTGAGGACCGCGTGGAAGTCCGCGCCGAGCCGGGGCACGCTCTCCTCCAGGAAGGAGTCGTCGGCGTTGGACAGGATCACGAGCTTGTAGTTCTCGCCCATCTTCTTCAGCGGCTCCGGCACGTCGGCGTGCGGGCCCCAGCTGCGGACGCCGTCGGCGAACCGCTTGCCCGCGTCCGGGGCCGCCTTCAGGCCCCACTTGCGGCAGACCCGCTCGAAGGAGTCCTGCAGCACCTGCTCGTAGGGGTAGTACTCGCCGCGGACCTGGTCGTAGCGGTAGCCGCGGAACTCCCGTACGAACTGGTCCCAGTGCTCGGCGGGGACCTGGTCGCCGACGAGCTCACGCGTGATGGGGGTCATCGGCCACTCGATCAACGTGCCGTAACAGTCGAAGGAGACGTACTTCGGGCGGAACTGAAACGAGGGAATGGGCATGAGGATGCTCCTGTCTTTGCTGCGGGGAACGGGTTACGGCCGGTGCGTGCCTTTTCGGGCATGCCCATGACGGGGATCAGGCGGCGCCCACTCCTGCCGGAGCGAGGAAGCCGATGGGGTGGTCCGTGCTGCCGTCGAGTGCCAGGTCAGCGGCGATCTCGCCCATGGCGGGGGAGAGTTTGAAGCCGCTGCCGGAGAATCCGGCCATGACGATGATGTCGTCCTCGCCGGGGAGATGACCGACGAGCGGGTTTCCGGACTCCGTGTAGCCCTCCATGTAGGCCTGCATCCTGATGGGGTCGGGGTTCAGATCGGGCACCAGCTCGGCGATGAGCTCGCGGAAGATGCCGAGTTCTTCGGGCCGGACCGTACGGTCGAGCCGTTCGGGCTCGGGCACCGGCAGATGGCGTGCGAAGGAGAGACCGAGCTTGACGGATATGCCGTCGGGCGACGGGATCCCGAAGCAGTCGTGGGGTGTGGCGCGCACGAAGGGGGGAGCCCCGCCCGCGAACCAGTCGTGACGGGTGGGCAGGTGCCAGGAGCAGACCACCCGGCGCACGTCGACGCTCCGGGGAAGGTCCGGGAGCAGGGTGTTGATCCAGGGGCCCACGGTCACCACCGCGGTGTCCACGTGGTCCGTGCCGTGGTCGGTGACGATGTGCACGCCGCCGCCCGCCGCGGGGACGATCTCCCGCACCGGGGCGTAGCGGTGCAGCCGGGCGCCCAGCTGTTCGGCGCGGGCGGCCGCCGCCTGGACCGATGCCTCGGGCCTGATGATGGCGCCCTCGCGGTCGAGTACGGCGGTGTGGCCGTCCGGGAGGCGGTGCTGCGGGTAGCGGCGGGCGAGTTCCTCCCGGTCCAGTACCTCGTGATCCAGACGATGGGTGGCACTGGAAGACAGGAGGAGGCGCATGGCCGGTGACGCGGTCTCCCCCATCACGAGACAGCCGCTGCGGCGGCGCAGCGACCGGCCCGTCTCCGCCTGGAGCCGCTCCCACATCCGGTCGGCGAGCCGCAGCAGCGGAATGTAGCCGGGTTCACCGAGGTGCACCGCGCGGAAGATGCGGCTCTCGCCCCCGGCCGCGCCACGGTCGTGACCCGGCGCGTACCGGTCGTAGCCGATGACCTCGGCTCCGCGGGCGGCGAGGCGCCACATGGCCTGGCTGCCCATCGTGCCGGCACCGATCACGGCGACGCGCTTCGGGAGGCGCATGAGGTCGCTCCTTTTCGATGGTGTGGTCGGGGGGATGGCTCAGAGGAGCTCGATCAGCTTGTCGGTCAACTCGGCGGTGCTCGCGGTTCCACCCAGGTCACGGGTGCGGATATCGGTCTTGGCCAGGACCGAGGCGATCGCGTCCGTGATGTCCCTGGCCGCGGCGGGATGGCCGAGGTGGTCGAGCATCATCCCCGCGGACCAGATCGCGCCCAGCGGGTTGGCGATGCCCTGGCCCGCGATGTCGGGCGCGGAGCCGTGCACCGGCTCGAACATCGAGGGGAAGTCCCGCTCGGGGTTGAGGTTGGCCGCCGGGGCGATCCCGATGGATCCGGCGACCGCGGCCGCGAGGTCGCTGAGGATGTCGCCGAAGAGGTTGGAGGCGACGACGACGTCGAAGCGGGCGGGGTCGAGGACGAACTTGGCGGCCAGCGCGTCGATGTGCTCCTGGTCCCAGGCGACCTGCGGGAACGAGGCGGCCCGCTCGGTGACGAGCTGGTCCCAGAACGGCATGGTGTGCACGATGCCGTTCGACTTCGTCGCGGAGGTCAGGCGGCCGCCGCGCCGGGAGGCGAGCGTGAAAGCGTAGTCCAGCAGGCGTGTGACGCCGGCCCGGGTGAACACGGCCTCCTGCACGGCGATCTCGTCCGGGAAGCCCCGGTTGAGCCGGCCGCCGACCTCGCTGTACTCGCCTTCCATGTTCTCGCGCACGACGACGAAATCGACCTCGCCCGCCCGTGCGCCGCGCACCGGACTGTCGATGCCTTCGAAGACACGGATGGGCCGGAGGTTGACGTACTGGCGGAAGCTGCGCCGGATCGGGATCAGCAGCCCCCACAGCGACTCGTGGTCGGGCACCCCCGGGTATCCCACCGCGCCCAGCAGGATCGCGTCCTTGTCTCGCAGCTGGTCGATCCCGTCGGCGGGCATCATGGCGCCCTCCCGCAGGTACCGCTCGCACGACCAGTCGTACGACGTGTAGGACAGGCTGAAGCCGTGGCGGCGGCCGAGAACATCGAGCACCTGCTGTGCCGGGGGCAGTACCTCGGCACCGATGCCGTCGCCGGGGATCAGGGCAATGCGGTGGTTCGTCGTCATGCCCTGATTGCAGCAAGGCGGCCCGTGGGGCGTCCAAGACGCAAAGCGGATCTCCCTTATAAGGGGTGCCTATCAGCCGTCGGCGGCCGTGGTCGCGCTCCTGACGAACGCGGCGGCTGCGGGCGACAGGCTGCCGCGCCGGCTGACCAGGGCGATGTCCAAGGTGGTCTCCGGCTCGATGTCCAGGACGCGGGCGCCCAGTCGCCGGGCGAGGTCCCGCCACGAATCCGTGACCACCGCGAGCCCGACCCCGGCCAGTACCAGCGGCATGAGCGACACGCGGTGCTCGGTCTCGGCCGCGACGGTGAACTCGATGCCCTGCTCCCGCACCGCGTCCACGTAGGCGCGCATCCCGGTACCCCGCTGCCCGACGATCAGCCGCTGTCCCGCGAGCTCCCGGCACTCCACCGCCGTCCGGCCGGCGAACGGGCCGTCGGCCGGCACCACCAGCACAAAACGCTGCCGCCCCAGCACATGCGAGACGACCTCCCGGTCGGAGACCGGACCGGCGGACGCCAGGAGCCCCAACTCCACGGCACCCGTGCGCACCATGTCGATCACATCACGCGACGTGAACGCCGCATTGATGGCCACAGAGACGCCGGGATACCGGTCGCTGAAGGCACTCACCAAGGTCGTCAGCGGCTCCACCGCCTGCGACGGCATCGACGCCACATCCAGGCGCCCCTCACGCAGCTCACGCACAGCTGCGACACTCGCCCGCGCCGTCTCCAGACTCCGCACGGCCTCCCGGGCAGGCTCGATCAGGGCCCTTCCGGCCTCCGTCAGGACCGCCCTGCGCCCGATGCGATGGAACAACTCCGAGCCGAGATCACGCTCCAGCGCCCGCACGGCCTGCGACAGCGACGGCTGCGACACGTACAGAGCCGAGGCCGCACGGTTGAACCCCTCGTGATCAACAATCGCGAGGAAGTACTCCAGCTGCCGAATGTCCATGTGCGCCCTCTGCCCCTGAAGAAATCAACCGACGACTCACATCAGAACAAGGCTGACAGCGGTCCGTCACGGCGGGGCGGGACAGGCCAGACGCGCCCGTCCCTCCAGGAGCACCGGACCCGGCGCCACCAGTGTCCTCTTGCCCTGCCGACTGTGCATCTCCGATATGCACGCCCTGAAATTCCGCCGGCAGGATTTCCTTTCCGAGGGGTATCGCGGCCGTCCCGTACGGGGTCCAATGGTAGGGAGTCAGGCTCTCCGTGCAGCGCCGGTCAGGAGAGGCACGCAATGGATCCATGGCTGATCTGGTTGATCATCGCAGCCGTGCTGGCCGCGGCGGAGATCTTCACCCTTACAGCTGCACTCGGAATGCTGAGTGCGGCCGCTTTGGTCACGGCGGGGTCCGCCGCGGTCGGGCTGCCGGTGCCGTTCCAATTCCTGGTGTTCACCGTCGTCGCGACAGTCACCGTGCTGTTCGTACGCCCCATCGCGCTGCGCCACGTCTTCCAGCCCCAAACGGAGCGCTTCGGCGTCGACGCACTGGTCGGCAGGGCTGCCTATGTCGTCTCGGAGGTGACGGGCCTGGGCGGCAGGGTCCGCATCGACGGCGAGGAGTGGACGGCCCGCGCCTACGACGAGACGCTGGTGATTCCTGCCGGAAAGACCGTCGACGTCATGGAGATCAGCGGCGCGACAGCGATCGTCTACCCCCGGGACTGAAACCATGGAAACCTCGGCGTTCTTGATTGCCGGCCTGATCGTCGCGCTGATCGCGGTTTTCACCGTGGTGCGGGCGGTCCGTATCGTTCCCCAGGCACGCGCTCGTAATGTCGAGCGGCTCGGCCGTTACCACCGGACCCTGAATCCCGGTCTCAGTCTCGTGATCCCTTACATCGACCGGGTTCATCCGGTGATCGACCTACGGGAACAGGTCGTCTCCTTCAAACCGCAGCCGGTCATCACCGAGGACAATCTTGTCGTCGAGATCGACACCGTTCTGTATTTCCAGGTCACGGATCCGCGAGCCGCTTTCTACGAGATCGCGAATTTTCTTCAGGCGGTCGAGCAGCTCACCGTCACCACCTTGCGCAACGTCGTGGGATCCATGGACCTGGAAAAGACCCTCACCTCCCGGGACACCATCAACAGCCAGCTCCGCGGCGTGCTGGACGAGGCCACCGGCAAATGGGGACTGAGGGTCAACCGGGTGGAGATCAAGGCCATCGACCCCCCGCAGTCCATCAAGGACGCGATGCAGAAGCAGATGCGAGCCGAGCGGGACAAGCGAGCCGCGATCCTCGGGGCGGAAGGACAACGCCAGTCGCAGATTCTCACCGCCGAAGGCGACAAGCAGGCCGCCGTCCTGCGCGCGGAGGGAAACCGCACGGCCGCGATCCTCCAGGCCGAGGGCCAGTCCCGGGCCATCGACGAGGTGTTCCAGGCCGTGCACCGCAACGACCCCGACCCCAAGCTGCTCGCCTGGCAGTACCTCCAGACGCTGCCCCAGCTCGCGCAGGGCCAGGGCAACAATTTCTGGGTGATCCCCAGCGAGATCACCGCCGCACTCCAGGGCATGTCCCGCGCCTTCACCGAGGTGCTGCCCCCGTCGCCGGCCACCGTTGAGAAGCCCTCGGACGACATGGCCGCCCAGACCGCCGACGACACGGCACAGGCAGCTCAAGCCGCTGCCGCGGCCCTCGCCGACGCCGCCAAGGCCGAGGGCGTCACCCCCGATGCCCTCCCGTCTCACCCGCCCCGCTGACGGCCGGCGGCGCCTTCGCCGTGGGACGGCCCACCACCGTGACCGGCCGTACGTTCTGCGCCGCCGGTACCCGGGGGGGGGGGACTCCGCGAGCCGTCGGGCCGGGCAGCCACAGGTCGGGGCCAGGACCTCGTATCGGATGGGCCGGGCCGGGACGCCGCCACGCAGCAGATGCCCGCGCACCTCGCCCGTGAGCGGCAGCGGGCCGTACAGGAACACGATGGCGTCGTGGGGCAGTGGATTGCCCTCCCGAGACGCCGAACGGCCCGCGAGTAACTCGTCATGGGCCCGTCGGCCCTCGATGGGGACCTGCGGCCTCTGCCCTGTCTCCCTCCGCGCCCGCATCCTGCGATCAGAACCCCGATCCAGGAGGTGGACCGTATGTCCCGCAACGTCACCGTGGGCCTCGACGGCTCGTCCGAGAGCCGTGCGTGCCGACGACTGTTCTGGTGCGCGAGGGGCACATTGCCACCGTGCTGATCCTCGGGTCCCGCGGTCGCGGCGATGTCGCCGAGCTGTTGCTCGGTTCCGTCAGTCTGACCGTGGCCGGCCGGGCTGACTGCCCCGTGATCGTGGTACGCGGCGGACACGACGACGGGTCGGTGCTCCTGGACGCGTCCCACGGCGCGGATCTGCGGGGCTGCGACTCGGCCTGGTCGCTCACACGCCGCTGCATCACGCCGCGTGTCCGGTCGCCGTGGTGCCCCAACGCGTGTAAGAACGGTGACCGGCCGGCGCGTCTGCGGGAGGCTGCATGGAATGGCTGGTCACACTGATCGGCGCGGTGCTGGTGCTGATCATCCTGCGGGACGTGTTCCACACCCTGTGGCACCCCACCCGCCACGGGGGTCTGAGCAGGTTCGTCATGACGCTGCTGTGGCGGCTGTCCACCCGGGGCCGTACGAGCCGGAGAGCCGCAGGGCTGGCCGGGCCCGTCGGCATGGTGACCGTGGTGGCCACGTGGGCCTGCGCCATGGCCGTGGGCTGGGCCCTGGTCTACTGGCCGCACATGCCGGAAGCCTTCTCCTTCTCCGGCGCGCTGAAGCCGTCGGAGCACTCCGGGCCGGTGGACGCGATGTACCTCTCCCTGGTGACCGTCGCGACGCTCGGCCTGGGCGACATCGCGCCCTCCGCCGACTGGGTGCGCATCGTCGCGCCACTGGAGGCACTGGTCGGCTTCGCGCTGCTGACCGCCACGGTCTCCTGGATCCTCGGTATCTATCCGGCCCTCGCGCGGCGACGGGCGCTGGCGCTGCGCATCTCCCAGCTGCGCCGCGCCGGCCCGGCGGCCGGACATGCGGCCTCCGGCGCAGGGGGCGCCGTCGTCGACCAACTCGCCGCCGACCTCGCACGCGCATGCGTGGATTTCCTCCAGTACCCCGAGTCGTACTACTTCCACGACGGCCTCGGAGACATCTCGCTGGCCCTCAACCTCGGCTACGCCGCAGACCTCGCCAAGGAGGCACGACTGACCGAGCACCCGGACACCCGGGGCGCCGCAGCCGTGCTCGCCGTCTCACTCGATGACCTCGCCGCCGTACTCGACGAACGCTTCCTGCACACCGCAGGCACCCGGCAGCACATTCTGGCCGCCTACGCCCATGACCACGGCAAGAGGTGATCTCCGGACGCAGGACGCCCCCTGGTTTTGGAGTGCGGGCAGCGGTGCCCGACAGGTGGTGTGCGCCGGTCATGAGGTGGCCTCCTTGACCTGCTGGCAGCGGGCGCAGTAGCGGGCCTGCGGCACGATCATCAGCCGTTGCCGGTCGACGGGGCGCCGGCACAGGTGGCAGGTGCCGTAGGAGCCCTCCTGCATGCGGGCGAGGGCCGCCTCGACGTCGGCGAGGACCATACGGGCGGACGCCGCGAGCTTGACGCGGACCTCCATCTGCGCGGCGGCCTGCCGCCCGCGCCGGTCCTCGGCCCGGGAGGTGGCCGGTCCGGCGAGCTGACGCAGTTGCTCTTGGCGGAACAGGCGCTGCTCGTGCAGGTTCTCGCGCAGCGCCGCGAGGTCGGCGGCCGACAGATGGGCCGTGCTCTCGCCGATGGTCTGGTGGGTCACCACGTCACCCCTTTTGAGGCAGGGCGTAGGAGGTCGGTACGGGCGTCGGGCAGTCGGGCCGGTCAGGCGGCCCGGCGCCGGCAGGCGACGCAGTAGCGGGTGTAGGGGAGGATCTCCAGGCGTTCCGGGGGGACGGGTTTGGCGCAGCCCAGGCACGTTCCGTAG
The DNA here is from genome assembly GCF_030816955.1 of Streptomyces africanus. NCBI lineage: Bacteria > Bacillati > Actinomycetota > Actinomycetes > Kitasatosporales > Streptomycetaceae > Streptomyces > Streptomyces africanus. Next base: position 8,101,228 of record NZ_JAUSYP010000001.1, read on the forward strand.
GTGCCGTCCTCGATGCGGGCGAAAGCTTCCTCGATCTCTTTGAGGGCCCGCTCCATCGCGGTCTTCTGGACGGCCAGCAGGTGCTCGTCGTCCGCGCTGGTCCCGGCCTCGTCGAGGGCCTGCAACTGCGCCAGCCGTGAGGTGCGGGCGTGTTCCAGGCGTTGACGGGCGTCGTGAAGGTGGGGCTCGGCCCGGGTGACATCGAGCGACATGGTCGGTCCCTTTCTCGGCGGCACAGGCGGCATACCTGGGCGGTTCGGGTGTCTTCCACCCTGGCCGGGCCGGTGACGGATACCTATCGGGCGCGGGACCCATTTGTGCCGGGGCGGGGGATCCACGCGGCCGCGTCATGGGTGGTGCACCACCGGGGAAATGGGGGCCGGACCCCATCGACGGGGAGCCCGGGACCGGGCAGGCTCTTTCCGGGGGTGTCCAGGGTTTCCAGGGGTTTTCCAGGAGAGAGGCTGAGGGCGGTTGTCCTTGTTCTGGCGGATCTTCGCCCTCAACGCCGTGGTGCTGGGCACGGCCACGGCCCTGCTGCTGTGGGCCCCGGTGACCGTCTCCGTGCCCGTCCTGCTCACCGAGGCGATCATCCTCGTCGGGGGGCTGGTCGTCATGCTGGTCGCCAACGCCGCGCTGCTCAGGCTCGGCCTGGCCCCCCTGGGCCGGCTCACGAAGCTGATGACCACCGTGGACCTGCTGCGTCCCGGCCAGCGCCTGCCCGCATCCGGCGGCGGCGAGATCACCGAGGTGATCCGTACGTTCAACGCCATGCTGGAGCGGCTGGAGCACGAAAGGGCCACCAGCAGTGCCCGGGCCCTGCTGGCCCAGGAGGCCGAACGGCGCCGCATCGCGCAGGAACTCCACGACGAGGTCGGCCAGAGCATGACCGCGATCCTGCTGGAGCTCAAGCGCGCCTCGGACGAGGCACCGCCCCCGCTGCGCGAGCAGTTGCACGAGGTTCAGGAGATCACCCGCGAGAGCCTGGACGAGGTGCGCCGCCTGGCCCGCAGGCTCCGGCCCGGAGTGCTGGACGACCTGGGCCTGGTCAGCGCGCTGATCTCGCTCACCGAGGACTTCGCCATCCACACCGGGTTGCAGGTCACCCGCCGTCTCGATGCCGACCTGCCGGCTCTGGAGCCCGAGACGGAACTGGTGCTGTACCGCGTCGCCCAGGAGTCGATGACCAACGTCGCCCGGCACGCGGACGCCACCCAGGTCACCGTCGCCCTGCGCCACACCGACGACCGCGTGGTGCTGGCCGTCACCGACGACGGCTGCGGCGTCGAGGCCCCCCGGGAAGGCGCCGGCATCCGCGGCATGCGCGAGCGGGCGCTGCTCATCGGCGGCAGTCTCGAGATCACCCCGGCACCCGACACCGGCACCCGGGTCCAGCTCACCGCGCCCGTATCCAGGAAGCAGCCCTGACCATGCCCGAAGCGACCTCGACCGCCACGCCGGGAACGAGCCCGATCCGCATCCTGCTCGCCGACGACCATGCGCTGGTGCGCCGCGGCGTGCGGCTCATCCTCGACCGGGAACCGGACCTCGAAGTGGTCGCCGAGGCCGGGAACGGCGCCGAGGCCATCGAGATGGCCCGCACCCGCGATGTCGACCTGGCCGTGCTGGACATCGCCATGCCGCGTCTGACCGGCCTCCAGGCCGCCCGGGAACTGGCCGCCCTCAAGCCGGGCCTGCGGATCATGATGCTCACGATGCACGACAACGAGCAGTACTTCTTCCAGGCCCTGAAGGCCGGTGCGAACGGGTACGTGCTGAAGTCCGTCGCCGACCGGGACCTGGTCGCCGCGTGCCGGGCCGCGATGCGGGACGAGCCCTTCCTGTATCCGGGCGCGGTCACCGCGCTGATCCGCAACTACCTCGACCGGGCCCGCCACGGCGAGGAGACGCCCGACCAGATCCTCACGCCCCGTGAGGAAGAGGTCCTCAAGCTGGTGGCCGAGGGGCATTCGTCCAAGGAGATCGCCGACCTGCTGTTCATCAGCATCAAGACCGTCCAGCGGCACCGCGCCAACCTGCTCCAGAAACTCGGCCTGCGGGACCGCCTGGACCTCACGCGGTACGCCATCCGCGCCGGCCTGATCGAAGCCTGAGCGGGCGGTTCGCACCGAGCACCACCATGAAAGGGGGACGGCGCATGCACCGCACCGCGCGCACCGCCCCCGCTACCGGCGGCGCCCGGCCCCGCGTCACGGCCCTGGCAGCCGTCCTCCTGGCGCTGCTGGCCGCGCTCGGCATCACGGCTCCGCCGCCCGGCACGACGGCCGAGCCGGTGGCCACAGCGGCGGCAACGGCCGCCCGGCCCGGGGCCACCGGCCCGGGCGTGGGGGAGGGGTGTGGCGCCGTCCGGCCCCACGGGCCGTGGGTGGGCGAGGGGCGTGGCGCCGTCGGGGCCAGCGGGCCATGCGCCGGCGAGGGATGTGGCGCCGTCGGGGCCAGCGGGCCATGCGCCGGCGAGGGATGTGGCGCCGTCGGGGCCCACGGGCTGCGTGCCGGCGACGGGTGTGACGCTGTGGGGGGCGCCGGGCCATGTGCCGGCGAGGGGTGTGACCTCCGGGCCCACGGGCCGCGTGCCGGCGACGGGTGTGACGCTGTCGGGGGCGCCGTGCCGAGTGCCGGGGACGGGTGCGATGCCGTCGGGGCCCACGGTCCGGGCACTGGCGAGGGGTGTGACCTCCGGGCGCACGGGCTGCGTGCCGGCGACGGGTGTGACGCTGTCGGGGGCGCCGGGCCATGTGCCGGCGACGGCGACACCGTCGAGGCCCACGGGCCGCGTGCCGGCGACGGGTCCGACACCGTCCTCGCCATCCGCGCGGCAACCCGCCCGGAGTCGCACAGCGAGCATCCCGCGCCCCGCGGGCACCTCGTCGGCACCGACGTCGCCCCAGCCGACAGCGCCGCGCGGCTCCCCGCACCGGCCGCGCACACCCCCTCCTCGGATCCTCACGCACCCCGTGACCGCGGGCGGGCACCCCCTGCGGCCTCCGGCATCTGACACCCCTTCCCCTCCCTCTCCTCGACAGCACCCCGGCCGCGCCCGCGTGGCCGCGGTCGCGCCTGCCGGAGGCCCCGTTGAACCGTTCCATGCGCGTGAGGGCGCTGCTCGCCCTCGCCGTGATCGCCCTCTCCCTCTACATCGCCGTCACCGTGCCGGTCCGCCTCGGACTCGATCTGCGCGGCGGTACGCAGCTCGTGCTGGAAACCCGCTCCACTCCCACCACCGACGCCGGCCGTGAGGCCACCGACCGCACCCTGGAGGTGCTGCGCGGCCGTATCGACGGACTCGGCGTCGCCGAACCCACCCTCGTCCGCTCCGGCGAGAACCGGATCATCGTCGAACTGCCCGGCGTGCAGGACCCGAAGAAGGCGGCCGAGGTGCTGGGCCGTACCGCACAGCTCACCTTCCACCCGGTGCTCGGCATCGCAGACCGCACCAGCGAGGCCTCCCGGCCGCTGCCGAAGCGCCCCCGGGAACAGGCCCTGCCCGACGAGTCCGGCACCCCGCTGCGCCTCGGGGCCGCGGCGCTGACCGGCGAGGACGTCAAGGAGGCCGCCGCCCGGTTCGACCAGCAGGGCGGAGCCGGATGGCACGTCACCGTCGGCTTCGAGGGGGCCGGCCGGGCCGGCTGGGCCCGGCTGACCGGTGAGGCCGCCTGTCACCCGGCGGGCGACCCGGCGCGGCGCGTGGCCATCGTCCTCGACGACAAGGTCATCTCCTCGCCGCAGGTCGAGCCGTCCGTCGCCTGCCGGACCGGCATCCGCGACGGTGCCACGCAGATCACGGGCTCCTTCGCCCCGGAGGAGGCCCGGGAACTCTCCCTGCTCGTCAACGGCGGGGCCCTGCCCGTGCCCGTCGAGACCGTGGAGCAACGCACCGTCGGTCCGACCCTCGGTGCGCAGGCCATCACCGCGAGCGCCTGGGCGGCGGCCATCGGCACCGCGCTGACCTCGCTGTTCATCATCGGCGTCTACCGGCTGATGGGTGTCCTGGCCGCCCTCGGCCTGGTCTGCTACGGCCTCGTCTCCTACGCCGCCCTGGCCGCGCTGGGCGCCACCCTGACCCTGCCGGGCCTGGCCGGTTTCGTCCTGGCGATCGGCATGGCCGTGGACGCCAACGTGCTGGTCTTCGAACGGGCCCGCGAGGAGTACGCGGCCCGCCGCCGGCCCAGTACGCGCTCGGCGCTGGCGGCCGGGTTCCGCAACGCCTTCGGCGCGATCGCCGACTCCAACATCACCACGCTGATCGCGGCCGCCCTGCTGTTCTTCCTCGCCTCCGGGCCGGTGCGGGGCTTCGGCGTCACCCTGGGCATCGGTGTGCTCGCCTCCATGTTCAGCGCGCTGGTGATCACCCGCGTGCTCGCCGAGGCCGCCGTGAGCCGCCCCCGGGTACGCCGCCGCCCCCGCCTCACCGGCATCGCCACCACCGGCGCGGTCCGCGACCGCCTCACCCGCCGCACGCCCCGGCTGATGCGCCGGCCGCACCGCTGGCTGGCCGTGTCGGCCGTCGCTCTGGTCCTGGCCGGCTCGGGCATCGCGGTGCGCGGCATCGACCTCGGTGTGGAGTTCACCGGTGGCCGCCTGATCGAGTACGCCACCACCAGCCCTGTCGACCCCGACCGGGTCCGCACGGCCCTCGCCGACGCCGGGTTCCCCCGGGCCGTCGTCCAGTCCTCCGGCGCAACGGGCCTGACCGTGCGCACCGACCCGCTGACCAACACCGAGGAGACGGAGGTCACCGGTACCGTGCGCGATCTCGCGGGCGGAGCCGACAAGGTCCGTGACGAACTGGTCGGCCCCAGCCTGGGGGAGGAGTTGCGCCGGGGTGCCCTGATCGCACTCGCCGTGGCGCTCGGCGCCCAGTTCGTCTACCTCGCGGCACGCTTCCGGTGGGTGTTCGGCACGGCGGCGGTCGTCGCCCTCGCCCACGACGTGGTGATCCTCGTCGGCGTCTTCGCCTGGCTCGGCAGGCCCGTCGACGGGGTGTTCCTGGCGGCGCTGCTCACCGTCATCGGCTACTCGGTCAACGACTCCGTGGTCCTCTTCGACCGCGTGCGGGAACTCGCCCGCAGGACTCCCGAGGCGCCGCTGCCCGACCTCACCGACCGGGCCATCGAGCAGACCCTGCCCCGGACCGTGAACACGGGCATGGGCGCCGCGTTCATCCTCACCGCCCTCGCCGTGCTCGGCGGGTCCTCGCTCACCGACTTCGCCCTGGCCCTGCTCATCGGCCTCGTGGTCGGTACGTACTCCTCCGTCCTCACCGCCGCCCCCGTCGCGATCCGGCTCGATCGCCGCACCCGTCCCGTCGGCAACCCGGCAGCCCGGCAGCCGGAGCGCGCCTGACCCCGGCGGGGGACCGGGCGCGGGTGAGGCGGGTGAGCATCAAGCGGCTCACCCGCCTTCCCCCGTCCGTCCGCGCCGCCGTGTCAGTGCGGCTGCCGCTCGCCGTGGTAGCGCTGGGCGAGCCGGGCGAGGGCGACCGCGCCGAGCAGGAGGCCGAAGTCGCGCAGCGCGATGTCGTAGTAGTCCGGAATGGTCAGCAGGTTGACGATGATGCCGGCCAGCCATCCGGCCACCAGCCAGGCTCCGAAGCGCGGGGCGAGAGCGACGGCGAGACCGGCGACGATCTCGATGACTCCGACGGCGTACATGGCCGCCTGGGCGCTGCCGGGCACGATGTCGTTGATCCACGGCGCCAGGTACGCGGGCCAGTCCACGAGCAGGTTGGCGAACTTGTCCAGCCCGAACAGGATCGGCGCCACCGTGAACCCGACGCGCAGGATGACGAACGCCTGGTAGCCGGGGTCGCCGAGCGCGGCCCGCCGGGACGCGACGGACGGGGAGGGGTGGCTTGTGGACGTCATGACGCACCGTTCCTTCTATCGACAACTCTTGCTATCAATAGAAGCGGCGGTAGCTTCTTTAGTCAAGGCCCATGGGTTTTACACTGGTGTTCGTGGACCACCCGAAAGAAGCACCCCGCCCCGACGTCTCCGCCGTCGCCGCCCTGGACGAGCCGACCCGCAGGCGGCTGTACGACCACGTCGTGCGCCAGTCGGGACCGGTCAGCCGCGACGAAGCCGCCGCCGCCCTCGGCCTGGCGCGCCAGACGGCGGCCTTCCACCTGGACCGCCTGGCCGACGAAGCGCTCCTCGACGTCGTCTACGAACGCCGCAGCGGACGCACCGGTCCCGGAGCGGGCAGGCCGGCCAAGCTCTACAAGCGTTCCGCCAAGCAGGTCACCGTCAGCCTGCCCGAACGGAACTACGAGCTGGCCGGACGGCTCCTCGCCCAGGCCCTGGAGGAATCCGAGGCCACGGGCGAACCGGTCCGCGCCGTCCTGCACCGAAAGGCCCACCGTCTCGGCGCCCGGCTCGCCGGGCAGGGCGGCCCGGACGTGTTCGACCTCCTGGAGCGGTACGGGTTCGAGCCTCGCCTCGACGGGGACGCGATCGTGCTGGGGAACTGCCCCTTCCACGCGCTCGCCCGCGAACACACCCAGACGGTGTGCGGCATGAACCTCCACCTGCTCCGGGGCGTCCTCGAAGGACTCGAGGACAGCAGCCGCCACGCATGCCTGGCGCCCAGCCCCGGCCACTGCTGTGTCCGTCTGGAGCCGGCTTCCTCCCCGCCCGCGACTGCGAGTCCCTGACCCACCACTCGCCGCCCGCCGGCCCCCTTCCCCCGTCACACGAGAGGCACGTCATGGATCTCGCCGGATCGATCAACAGCCACGCATCGAGCACTGCCGACCTGCCCGCCCCCTCCGCGAGCATTCCCCGCCCGCAGGCCTCGGCACCCGCTCCCAGCCCCCTGCGCGTCGTTCACGACACCGACGGCATAGACCTGGCCGAAGCCGAACGCGCCGCCGCACGCTTCCTCGCCGCACTCGGCATCGACACCAGCACCGAGAGCCTGCGCGGCACCCCCGGCCGCATGGCCCGCGCCTACGCCGAACTGTTCAGCCCCCGCCCCTTCGACCTGACGACCTTCCCCAACGACGAGGGCTACGACGAGCTCGTGCTGGCGCGCAGCATCCCGGTGCGCTCCGTGTGCGAGCACCATCTGCTGCCCTTCACCGGCACCGCCCACGTCGGCTATCTCCCCGGCCACCGCATCCTCGGCCTGTCCAAACTGGCCCGCGTGGTCGAGCACTTCGCCTGCCGGCCCCAGGTCCAGGAACGCCTGACCAAGCAGGTCGCCGACTGGCTCCAGGCCCATCTCGAACCCAAGGGCGTCGGCGTCGTCATCGAAGCCGAGCACAGCTGCATGACCCTGCGCGGCGTCCAGGCCACGGGGTCCAGCACGCTCACCTCCACCCTCCTCGGCACACTCCGCCACGACGCCCGCTCACGCGCCGAGTTCCTCTCCCTGACGGGGCTGCACTCCTGAAGCGCCGTGGGGGGGCGTTGGCCCTCAAGAACCCGCACGTACGCTCGTGTTGCGGCGCGAGCGGGTCAGGGCCAGCCCGCCGAGGACCGTGGCGATCAGCCCCACCAGCATCGCCACATAGGCCCCGCCCAGCCCGTTGCCGGTGCCCAGACCACCGTCGGCGGTGGCCGCGACCAGCCCGCCGAGGGCCATGCCGACCAGCCCCGCCACCATGGCCGCCCCGGCCACGAGAGAGCGGTTGGCGGAGCCGATACGGCCGGCCGGGCGGGCCAGGGCCAGCCCGGCGACGACGAGGCCGGCCAGCCCCAGCAGCGCGCCTGTGGTGGCCCCGAGGCGCCCGATACCGAAGTCGTAGACGCCGGCGGCGAACAGGTGGTGAGCGGACATCGAGATGCTCCTTCTCTTCCCGTGACTGGATGTCGTCCGAGCATGTCCGCCCGGGCCGGGCCCGGGCGTCCGGCGGACGCGGACACTTCGCCCTGCCGCCGACGCCGCAGCGGCCTACCGCGAAAGCCGCAGGAGGCGCGCGCGTACTGCGCGTGCGGTAGCCGGCCACTCGCCCGCGAGGCTGACTCGCCCTGGGCCGCGGCCGGTTAGGGTGCGCGCATGAATGCAGGTGAGACCCGCGTCCGGGCCCTGGTCGGAGACTGGGTCATCGCCGTGGGCGTGGCGGGGGCGCTGCTGGTGACGGGAGTGTCCGGGCAACCCTCCGTCACGGACCGGGACGTACTCGGGTACGCGCTGCTGGCCGTCGGCGGCCTGGCACTGGCCGCGCGCCGCCGGGCCCCGGTCGCCGTCCTGGCCGTCACCGGGCTGTGCGCGGTGGCGTATCAGGCGGCCGGCTTCGATGTGCCCGCCGTCGCCTACCTGTTCGCGGTGTACGCCGCCGTGCGGGCGGGACACCGGGTCGCCGCCGTCGCGGCCAGCCTGACCGTGCTGGCTGCTCTCCCGCTCGCGGCTCTCACCTCCGGCCTCCACGACACCGGCGAGGCGTTCGCGCAGGCCCGGGGGGCCCTCGAAATCGCCTGGCTGATCGCCGCCGGGGCCGCGGGAGAGGCGCTGCGGCAGGCCGAGCGGCGGGCGGACGAGGCCGAACGCACCCGGGAAGAGACCGCGCGACGCCGCGCCGACGAGGAACGGCTGCGCATCGCACGGGAATTGCACGATGCGCTGACCCATCAGATCTCGGTCATCAAGGTGCAGGCCGACGTGGCCGTCCACGTGGCCCGCAGACGAGGCGAAGAGGTGTCGGAGGCCCTGCTGGCGATCCGGGAGGCCGGCCGTGAGGCGGCCCGGGAGCTGCGCGTGACGCTGGAAGCGCTGCGCGACGACGACACGACGCCGCCGCGCGGCCTCGACGACATACCCGAACTGGTGGAACGGGCCGGCAGAACCGGTCTGAAGGCGACCCTGACGATCGAGGGACAGCGGCACGACGTGCCGGCCGCGGTGGGCCGGACCGTCTACCGGATCGTCCAGGAGTCGCTGACCAACATCGCCCGGCACGCGGACGCCGGCACGGCCTCGGTCCGCATCGACTGCCGTCCGGACACCCTCGCCCTCCGTGTCGACGACGACGGCAAGGCCACCCCGGCCGTCGCGCCGACGCCCGGCGTCGGGCTGCAGGGCATGCGTGAGCGCGTCACCGCCCTCGGCGGCCGGCTGCGGGCGGAGCCGCGCGGCGAGGGCGGCTTCACCGTCCAGGCCGAACTCCCCCTGGACGGGGCGTCATGATCCGCGTCCTGCTCGTCGACGACCAGCCGCTCATCCGCAGCGGATTCCGCGCGCTCCTCGACCTGGAGGACGACATCGAGGTGGTGGCGGAGGCCGCCGACGGCGGCGCGGGCCTGGAACTCGCCCGACAGCACCTGCCCGATGTCGCCCTCGTCGACATCCAGATGCCCGTCGTCGACGGCATCGAGGCGACCCGGCGCATCGCCGCGGACCCGGATCTGGCCGGAGTGCACGTCGTCATCCTGACCAACTACGGCCTCGACGAGTACGTGTTCGACGCGCTGCGCGCCGGCGCTGCCGGATTCCTGGTCAAGGACATCGTGCCGGAGGACTTCCTGCACGCCGTACGCGTCGCGGCGCGCGGCGACGCCCTGCTCGCCCCCTCGATCACCCGCAAACTGATCAACCGGTACGTCACCCAGCCGCTCCCCACCCACACCGGCTCGGCGCTGGAGGAGCTGACCGCCCGCGAACGCGAGGCTGTGGTCCTCGTCGCGCGCGGCCTGTCCAACGACGAGATCGCCGACCGTCTGGTGATCAGCCCGCTCACCGCGAAGACCCACATCAACCGGGCCATGACCAAGCTCCACGCCCGTGACCGGGCCCAGCTCGTGGTCCTCGCCTACGAATCCGGCCTGGTGGCCCCACGCGACTCCTGACACCGGAAGCCCGTCACGGGGGTTCGTCGGCCCCCCCGACCCCCGGCGGGCTACTGTACGAACACGCCGCGCTGCTCTCGGTCAACCGAGGAGGAAAAACTGTGTCATCGCCCTGCGATCCCGAGCACGCTCCCGCCGGAGATGTGGGCGCAGCACTCATGATGATCGACTCTCGGCTCAAGGCCGTCCACGACGGCAGGTCCGGGACCGACGCCGAGCAACAGGCGCTGACCGACCAGTTCGCCGTGTCCCTGGGCCCGCGGGGGGCCGACGACCTCCTCGACGGCGCCTGCACGCTCATCTACATGTTCATGCAGTGGCTGCGGATGGCCTACGAGGATCACGGCAAGGACGTCGTCGAGTGCGTGGTGCCCAACGTCGTGGCCACGATGCGCATGATGCCCAGGAGCGTCCGGCCCGAAGCCATCCCCACCATGGCGGGACTGCTCGTCGCGGCAGGCACCGGCCTGAGCCCCAGCCTGTGGCGCAAGCAGTACGGAGACTGGACCATGGACGAGATGAATCCCCTGGAAGCCACCGCCTTCCTGCTCGCGGAGCACATCAACCGGCTCACCGACGACCGCGACTTCGCCACCCGCATGATCACCGAAGCCCTGACCAGGGCGGACGAGGCCTGACGCACTTCACAGCAGGACCACGCAGCCGCGCCGCTCCAGCTCCGCGAGCAGATGCGGGGAGGGCGTACAGGGGTTCCAGCGCAGATCCAGCTTCTCCAGCGCGGGCATCCGGGCCACCCGGTCCGGCAGTTGGACGACGCGGTTGCCGCGCAGGTCGAGCTGGCGGAGCCGGGGCAGGCGCATCAGGGGCTCCGGCACCTCGCCGAGCGCGTTCTCCCGCAGGTCCAGGTGGCGTAGCTCGGCCAGTTCGCTGACCGAGTCCGGCAGACTGGTCAGCTTGTTCCCCCGGAGCCAGAGTTCGCGCAGCGTGCGGAGGAAGCCGATGGCGACGGGCAACCTACTCAACAGGCTGTGCTGGGCACGCAGTTCGACCAGATCCGCCATCCGGCCGATGGTTTCGGGCAGGGCGGTGAGAGGGTTCTCCCCGACATTGAGATAGCGCAGCCGTGTCAGATTCCCCAGGGTGTCAGGGAGTTGGGTCAGGCGGTTGTCGTGCAGATAGAGGCAGCCGCTGAGTTCGGCCAGGTCGCCGAGAGTGTCAGGAAGCGACGTGAGCTTGTTGTGGCCGAGGTCCAGGGTCGTGAGACGGCGCAGTCGCCCGATCTCGGGGGACAGATCCGTGAGCCCGTTGTCCGCCAGAATCAGCACCTCCAGTTCGGTCCGTCGCCAGACCGACGCGGGCACTTCCCCGAGCTGGTGACGCCAGAGGCTGAGCGTGGTGGGTGAGGGCTGCACGGCGCCGACGCTACCGCGTCTTCCCCGAGCCCAGTCAGCGTCCTCCCCCTGCCTCGGCAGTCGAGGCACGCGTCGGGAGGGAGGGGCCGGGCGTACTCATAGATCGACCAGAGGATGCCCACGACGATGATGAAGACGAGCCAACCATCCAGCGCAAGTGGTGTTTCACAGGCGCGCGGAGGCTCAACCGGCGTGGAGGATCCGGAAGCGATCGGGACTCGCCGGGTCTCGGTCCACGACTTGGACCGGTGGCACGGCCCATTGCCACACATTGACGCCCGGCACGCGCGAGAACCGGATCCGGCCGCGGGTGCCTGCCACGTCCACGCGCGGCCAGGATGCGGCCGTGCGCGCCCGGTCCTTGCCGTGCGTGCGCAGCAGGTCGGCGAGGACGGCGATCGTGTCATAGCCCTCGAAGGCCACGAAGGAGGGCGCTTCGGCCAGGCGTTCGCAAAGGGTCGTCTCGACTCGTGTACCGAGTGCGCCGAGGCGCTCGGGCCGGTAGCGCAGGAACGGGATCGCGGCGCCGTCGTCGCCCAGCAGCGTCACCCATTCCGCGAACTCCGGCTGCCCGGCCGGAGCACCGATCATGATCCGGGCGAGGCGCTGGTCGCGGCGGACGGACCGGACGATCGACACGGCCGGCTCCGGGTGGCCGACCAGAAGGAGGAGGGCCGTCGCGCGATGACCGACGAGTTCGTCGCGGACGGCCGTGGGGGTGAGCACGCTCATGTCGAGCTCGATGACGGTGCCGCCGCGCGGAGTGAGGTAATCCCGCAGAACGCGGGTTCCGGACGCCCAGTAGACACTCGGCTGGGCGGCTACGGCGATGCGGCTGTGGCCCGCGCCGAGGAGGAAGTCCGCGTAGACCTGCCAGCCGCGGGACTGCGGCGGGGAGAGGCGCGCGACCCATTCCGTCGGCTGTTCGGTGAGGCCGTCGAGAACCGCCGACGAACAGAGGAACGGCAGCCCGAGCGCGTCCGCCCTGGCGGCAGCGGCGCGGGCCACGACGCTGTGATACTCCCCGGCCAGGGCGGCCACGCCCAGTCCGGCCAACTCGTCCACGGCCGCCGCGGCCCTCTCGGGATCAGCCGCGGTGTCCCGGACCACCAGCTCCAGAGGCCTTCCGGCGATCCCGCCCGCGTCATTGGCCTCGCCCACGGCCAGGTCGAGCCCGGCGAGCAGGTGCCGGCCCGCCTCGACCCAGCCGGGCCGGGTCAGCGGAACGAGAGCGCCGATCCGGACGGCCGATCCGTCAGTCCGCTCCGCTGCAGGGGGCCATGGCGGCGAATTCATGGGTGGGCGCCTCCCGCGCGACGGTTCCGTTGCCGAAACCTACATCACCCCGGGTCCAGATGGTCGGGGCGCTGTTCACCCGCGGTCGGCAGCGGACGCGTCCTCGGTGGACGCCCACGCGGCCAGCAGTTGCAGCGTGTCGTGGGCCGGGGTGGCGGGCTCGGCGGAATAGGCGGTCAGGGTCAGGCCCGGCTGCGAGGGCAGTTCCATCGCGTCGAAGTCGAGGGTGATCTCGCCGATGGCCGGGTGGCGGAAGGCCTTGCGGCCGGTGTGGTGCAGGCGCACGTTGTGCTTGGCCCAGGCGGTGCGGAACTCCTCGCTGCGGGTGACGAGTTCGCCGATCAGCCCGGTCAGATCGGTGTCGCCGGGAGCCCGTCCGGCCTCCGTGCGCAGCAGGGACACCGTGGTGTTGAGGGACTCCTCCCAGTCGGGGAAGAAGTCCCTGCCCGCGGGGTCCAGGAACTGGAAGCGGGCGATGTTGACCGTCTGAACCCCGTGATCGGCGAACAGGGGCGCGTACAGCGCGCGTCCGAGGCGGTTCACGGCGAGGATGTCGAGGCGGCCGTTGCGGATGAAGGCCGGGGAGTCCGTCATGGAGTCCAGGACACGCAGCACACTGTCCGGCAGCGGGCCGCGGGCGCGTTTCGCGCGGCGGGCGGGACGTCTGGCGACGGCGCGGGCCAGGTCGTACAGGTGGGCGCGTTCGGCGTCATCCAGCCGCAGGGCGTTCGCGACGGCGTCGAGGACCTCCTCGGACGCCCCGGCGAGGTGACCGCGCTCCAGACGGACGTAGTAGTCGACGCTGACCCCGGCGAGCAGCGCGACCTCCTCACGCCGCAGCCCCGGCACGCGCCGGTTGCCTCCGTAGGCGGGCAGACCGGCCTGCTGCGGGGTGATCTTCGCGCGCCGGGAGGCGAGGAACCCGCGGATGTCGCTCTCGGTACTCACGCATTCCAGGCTAGGACGGCCGGCCCGGATGAGGGGGGTCCTGTCAGTACCTGGAACGACCGTGCCTTCCCCGCCCAGCTGACCTGCGGTTTCCTCGAAGTCGGCGGATCGTCGTGGATCCACCGGAACGTACGCGAAGTCATCACAGGGAGTCATGAGATGCCGAAGCAGTCCGCACCTCAGGAGCTGGCCCGGATCGCGCCGAAGCTCGTCGAGGTCACCGACGACGTGCTCTTCGGTGACGTGTGGGAACGCGCCGGGCTGTCCCCGCGGGACCGGAGCCTGGTGACGGTGAGCGTGCTGGCCGCGCTGTACCGCAGCGAGCAGTTGCCCTACCACCTGGGTGTCGCGCTGGAGAACGGCCTCACGGTGCAGGAGCTGTCCGAGGCGATCACGCACCTGGCCTTCTACGCCGGCTGGCCCAACGCCATGACGGCCATCACCCAGCTGAAGAAGATCGCCGACGAGCGAGCCTCCTGACGCCCGAGCCGCCCGCATCCAGCCACCTCATCGGAGCAAGGAAAACAGTCGTGGAACACATCACGGAAACCCCCACCGTCAAAGCCCCGGCCGAGCGCTTCACCGGCGAGGTCCACCTGAACATGATCGAGGCGCCCGCCGAGCCGGCCCGCCTGGCGTCCGCGCTGGTGCGGTTCACCCCCGGTGCCCGGACGAACTGGCACTCCCACGCCAAGGGCCAGGTCCTTTACGTCACCGACGGCGTCGGCCTGGTCGGCACCCGGGACGGCGATGTGGTGCGGATCACCGCCGGTGAGACCGTCAAATGCCCGCCCGGCGAGGAGCACTGGCACGGCGCCACCGACACCACCCTCATGGCCCACATCGCCATGGTCGTCGGCGACGAGAGCGGCGACGGCACGACCTGGCTGGAGCCCGTCACCGACGAGCAGTACACCGCCGCCCTGGCCGCCATCGGCCACTGACGGCGGCCGTCCGGCCGCACCGGGCGCACACGACTCGCCTACGCCTCGGCTTCGACCCAGGCCAGCCCGTCCTCCGACGCCACCAGGCCGCCGGGGCGCAGCGGTGCCTCAGGTTCCAACGGGCCGCCGAACAGGCCGCGTTCCTGCAGGACGGTTCCCTCTTGGAACACCTGCCGGAAGGTCTCGGACTCGTAGAGGGGATTGCGCAGGTCGTCGGCGTCGGGGAGACGGCGCACGGCTCGCTCGAAGTCGCCGGCGGACGCGGTGAGCCGTTCGCCCGCCGGCCCGGCTCCGGTGAGCGAGGCGTCGCCGGACGCCAGGCCGCCCACCAGCTCGACGAACGCCTCGAGTTCCGTCGTGCCGACGCTGGTGACCTTGCGTGCCTTCCAGAAGTACGACCGCTCGTCCTGGTGCAGGTCGTAGAAGGACACCAGGAACTCGTGGAACAGGCCGTACTCGTGCCGGTAGCGGGCCTCGAACTCGGCGAACAGACGGCTCTCGTCCGGGTCTCCGGCGAGACAGCCGTTGATGGACCGGGCGGCGAGCAGCCCGCCGTAGGTCGCGAGGTGGACTCCGCTGGACAGGACCGGGTCGACGAAACACGCCGCGTCCCCGACGAGTGCCATGCCGGGCCGCCACAGCCGTGACTTCCAGTACGACCAGTCCTTGCGGACGCGGACCTGGTCGTAGGGCCTCTGTGTGGCCCGCGGGACGCCGTCGAGGAAGCCGCGTACCTCCGGGCAGGCGTCGATCAGACGGCGCCAGGCGGTCGCCGGGTCCCGCTGGACGGCCTCGGCGTGCTCGCGGGCGACCACGGCTCCGACGCTGGTCAGGTCGTCCCGGAGCGGGATGTACCAGAGCCAGCCCTCGTCGAAGGCGGCACAGAAGATGTTGCCCTCGTTCGGTGCCGGGAGCCGCGCGCCACCGGCGAAGTAGCCGAACACCGCGATGTTGCGGAAGAAGTCGGAGTGGATCCGCTTCCCGCCGACGTGCGGGTGGATCCTGCTGCCGTTGCCGGAGGCGTCCACGACGTACCGGGCACCGGCCTCGCGGACCTCACCGCCGGGCCCGGTCCAGCGCACCCCGCGGACCCGCTCCTCGTCGGCGAGCACGCCGGTCACACGGCAGCCTTCCCGTACGTCGACGCCGACCCGGCGGGCGTTGTCCAGGAGGATCGCGTCGAACCGGGACCGCTCGACCTGGTAGGCGAACGAGGTCGGGTCGGCCAGCCGGGGCGACAGCGCGAAGGAGAACTGCCAGGGCTCCGGATTGCGGCCCCAGCGGAACGTGCCGCCGCGCTTCGGCTTGAAGCCCGCACGCGCCATCTCGTCCTCGACGCCGAGGATCCGGCACACCCCGTGCACGGTGGAGGGCAGCAGGGACTCGCCGATCTGGTACCGGGGGAAGGTCTCCTTCTCGACGAGGAGGACGCGATGGCCGCGCAGGGCGACGGCCGCCGAGACGGTGGCCCCGGCCGGGCCGCCGCCGACCACGATGACGTCGAAGTCCTGTCGGGGGTTGGCGGAACTCACCGTTCTCCCTTCGCCGTTCGCGCGTCGATCCAGGTGCGGACCGCCGACGCGGTTGTCTCCGCGTGTTCCCGCATCATCGTCCGATGGTCTCCGGGGACGTCCACGACGTCGTGCGCCGCCGGCCAGGACGTCCGCCAGTCGTCCGCGTCGGCGGAGGCCGCCATGGCGGCCGTGGGCCGCAGCGCGCGTACGAGGAGCGTGGGCGTGGCGACCGGCTCGGGGTCCCAGCCGAGGAAGATCCGGTTGTAGGCACCGATCGCGGCCAGGGCGCTGTCGTCGTCCCCGGTGACCAGGGGCTCCCCGGTGCCCGGCGGCCGACTGTCCCCCGGCGGTGGGGCGGCCAGGGACAGCAGCCAGTCCTTGCCGCTGTTGTCCGGCGTGATGTGGTAGGTGTCCAGCAGCACCAGACCCGCCGGTGCCCGGCCCATGTTCTCCAGCTCGTGGGCCACCACGTGCGCCACGTTGCCGCCCGCCGACCGTCCCACGACCACGAAGGGCCCGCCCCCGACGTGCCGCAGCACGTTCTCGGCCTGCGTACGCGCCAGCGCGTCGCGGTCCTGCGGTACGGCCGCACCGGCGCCGATCCCGGGGTGCGGGAACTCCAGGACCTCCAGATCGTCCTGGAAAGCGCGGTGGAAGCGAGGGAAGTCCCCGCCGTCCGACGCGAGCGACGGATGGTAGGCCGGGAAGTAGACGACCGTCGGCCCTCCGGAACCGGAGCGGCCGGGGGAGCGGCGGATCGGGGGCAGCGCATGCTCGCGCCCCCGGGCGGCCGTGAAGGTGGGCAGCGCCCAGGACGCGGTGACGAGCAGATGCATCGCCGCCACCGGCTGCCCGGCGGCACTGACCGTCCGGAACAGCGAGGAGAGGGTGTACGCGGGCCGCTCGGGCCCCGTGGCCCCAACGGCTCCTGCGGCCTCAGGGGCGGCTGCGGCGGCCGGTTCGCCGTCCAGCAGGCCGAGCAGGTGGCGTGCCAGTTCCTCGGCCGTACGGTGCTCGAACACCACCGCGGCCGACAGCCGGAGCTTCAGCGCCATGCTCAGCCGGTTGCGGATCTGCACGGCGGTGAGGGAGTCGAACCCCAGGTCGGCGAGGGACTTACCGGCCGGGAGCGCGTCGGCGTGCGGGTAGCCGAGCACCGCCGCCACGTCGGCCCGCAGCAACTCCACGAGCACCGGCTCCCGTTCGCCGGGGGGCAGCGGGGCCAGCCGCTTCCGCCAGGCTCCGGGCTCCAGCATCTGGCCGGGGGAACCGGGGGAGGCGGCGGAACCCGAGGGCGTCGCCGCTGCGGTCGGCCGGCGCTGCCGGACGAGGCCGCGCAACGGCGGCGGCAGGTGCCCCGCACCGGTCCGGCCGGACCGAAGGGCCGCCCGGTCCAACAGCATCGGCGCCAGGACCGGCTCCGCCGAGCGCAGCGCCGCGTCGAACAGGGCCAGGCCCTGCTGGGTGGACAGCGGCATCAACACATCACGTGCCTGTGGGCGCTGTGAGGGCTGCCCCGCCGCCATGCCCCCGGCGTGCTCCCACGGACCCCACGCCAGCGAGAGCGCCGGCAGCCCCTCGGCGGTGCGGCGGAGGGCGAGGGCATCGAGGAACGAGTTCGCGGCCGCGTAATTGCCCTGTCCCGCCCGGCCCAGCAGACCGGAGACGGAGGAGAACAGGACGAACGCCGAAAGACCCATGTCCCGGGTCAGTTCGTGCAGATTCCAGGCCGCGTCGGCCTTCGGCCGCAGCACGGCCGCGAGCCGTTCGGGGGTCAGTGCGTCCAGCACGCCGTCGTCGAGAACCCCGGCGGCGTGCACCACAGCGGTCAGCGTCGGCTCGCAGCGCTTGACCACTTCTCCCAGCGCGGCACGGTCGGCCGCGTCACAGGCGACGATGCCGACCCGGGCCCCCAACTCCTCCAGGGCGTCGCGCAGTTCCGCTGCTCCGGGCGCCTGCGGCCCGCGGCGTCCGGTCAGCAGCAGATGCCGTACGCCGTGTTCGGCGACCAGGTGACGAGCCAGCTCCGCGCCCAGCGCGCCGGTGCCTCCGGTGATCAGCACCGTACCGTCCGGGCCGCTGAAGGCCCCGGTGCCCGAGGCATCACCGGCCGCAGCCAGCCTCGGAATCGTCACCTGACCGCCCCGCACCCGGAGTTGCGACTCGCCGGTGGCGACGGCCGACGGCAGCATCCGCAGTGACTCGGGCCGCCCGTCGACATCCACCAGGACGACACGACCGGGCAGCTCCGACTGCGCCGTGCGCACCAGCCCCCAGACCGCCGCGCCGGCCAGGTCCGGCACTGGGCCGGTGGCGTCCCGCGTGACCACGACCAGCCGTGAGCCGGCCGTGGCCGGGTCGTCCTGCCAGTCCTGGAGCGCCTTGAGGACGCGCCCCGTCAACTCGTGCGTGGCCGACAGCGGATCGGAGCCGGTCACACGGGCGACGGCTGTGACGGCGACGACTTCGGGATCCGTGCCGCCGGGCAGGAACGCGGCGAGGTCCAGCTCGTCCGGTCCGCGCACGGCCCACGCGCGCCGATCGGCGTCGCCGGAGACGTCGAGGCGGTCCCACTCAGGACGCAGCAGGGCCCTTCCGACGAGGCCGTCCGGCATGTCGGCCCGCTCTGCCCGGTCGGCCGGGAGTTCCCTGGTGGTCAGCGAGTCCACGCGTGCCACGAGCCGGCCGGACGGGTCGGCCAGGGTCAGCGAAACCGTGTCCGGGCCCTTCGGCGTCACCCTGACCCGCACCTCCGTGGCTCCCGAGGCGTGCAGGCTCACCCCACTCCACGCGAACGGCACCCGGACCGTGCCCGTGCCGGCGGACGCGGCCAGCAGCGGCGCGTGCGACGCCGCGTCGAACAGCGCCGGATGGAGTCCGAAACGGCCCGCTTCCGGCGTGTGCGACGCGGGCAGCCGGACCTCCGCGAAGACGTCGTCGCCGCGCCGCCACAGCGCGCCGACCCCCTGGAAGGCGGGCCCGTAGGCGAGCCCGGCGTCGGCGAGGGCCGCGTACGCGCCGGTGAGCTCCACCGCCTCGGCGCCCTGGGGCGGCCACTGAGCCGGCTCCTCCCGCGGAGCGCGGACCCGGCCGAGCTGCCCGGAGACATTCCGGGTCCATGTGGCCGCGGACTCCTCCGGCTCCGGCTCCTCCGGTCGCGAGTAGACGTCCACCGGCCTCCGGCCCGAGTCGTCGTCCCTCGCACCCACCACGACCTGGACCCGTACCCCCGGGGAACCGGGCAGGGCGAGCGGCGACAGCATCACGAGTTCGTCGACCGTCCCGCAGCCCACCTCCTCGCCCGCCCGCAGGGCCATCTCCACGAACACCGTCGCCGGCACGACGACCCTTCCGGCGACGACATGGTCCGCGAGCCACGGATGAGACGCGAGGGACAACAGCCCGGTCAGCACCGTCCGGCCGGTGTCCGGCACCGGGAAGGCCGGCCCCAGCAGGGCCCCGGCGTCGGCCGTCCCCGGGCGCGGCGCGTCCAGCCAGTACCGCTGCCGCTGGAAGGCGTACGTCGGCAGATCCACGCGGCGTGCGCCGGAACCCGCGTACACCGCCGCCCAGTCGACAGCGGCCCCGGCCACATGCAGCCGTGCCACGGCCGACAGGAGCGTCTCCGGTTCGTACGCACCGCCGCGTGTGGCCACGGCGAGAACGGAGCCGCTCGTGGGCGCGTCGGGAAGACAGTCGGCGGCCGCCGCGGTGAGTACGGGCCCGGGGCCGAGTTCCAGGTAGGCCGAGACCCCGTCGTCCGCGAGCCGGCGCACGGCGTCGGCGAAGCGCACGGGCAGCCGGGCGTGCCGCGCCCAGTACTCGGGCGAGCACAGTTCCGCGGGCTCGGCGAGCCGGCCCGTCACGGTGGAGACGATCGGAATGCGCGGCGGTCGGAAGGTCAACGACTGGGCCACGCCCAGGAATTCGTCGAGCATCGGCGTCACCAGGGGCGAGTGGAAGGCGTGACTCACCCGCAGCCGGACGGCCCTGCGGCCGCGCGCCTCGAAGCCGGCCGCGACCGCGAGCACGGCGTCCCGTTCCCCGGAGATCACCACCGAACGGGGCCCGTTGACGGACGCGACGGTCACCTGTGCCCCTGACTCCGCGAGCGCGGTGGCGACTTCCTCCTCGGTCCCGTCCAGCGCCGCCATCGCACCCCCGTCGGGCAAGGCCTGCATCAGCCGGCCGCGAGCGGCGACGAGTCTCGCGGCGTCGGGCAGATCGAGCACGCCGGCGACATGCGCGGCCGTCAGCTCACCGACGGAGTGGCCCACAAGGCGGTCGGCCCGCACGCCCCACGACTCCAGCAGCCGGAACAGTGCCACCTCGAAGGAGAACAGTCCCGCCTGGGTGAAGTCCGTACGGTCCACCAGAGCCGCTTCCGGCGAGCCCGGCTCGGCCGACAGCATCGCGCTCAGCGGCTGGGGGAGACGGTCGTCCAGGTACCGGCAGACCTCGTCGAAGGCGTCGGCGAAGACGGGGAAGGCGGCGCGCAGTTCGGCGCCCATCCGGGGACGCTGTGCGCCTTGCCCGGTGAACAGGAAGGCCGTACGGATCTCCGGATCGGCCAGTCCCCGGACGACTCCCGGGGTGTCCCGGCCCTGCGCGAAAGCGTTCAGCGCGTCCAGCATCCGGGCCCGGTCACCGGCCGGTACGAGCGCGCGGTGGGGGAGGGCGGAGCGCGACACCGCCAGCGAGTGGGCGACGTCGGAGGGCGGTATGGTCGGCCGGTTCACCACTCCGGCGGTTGCGAGCCGCTGGGCCTGGGCACGCAGAGCGGTTTCGTCGGCGCCGGAGAGCAGCCACGGAACGGGCGGCGCCGCGGCTGTCTCAGGGAAGACCGCGGTCTCCTGCTCCGGCGCTTCCTCCAGAATCACATGCGCGTTGGTCCCGCCGATCCCGAAGGCCGAGACCCCCGCACGTCGCGGCCGGTCCGAGGCCGGCCAGGGCCGGGGTGCGGTCAGCAGTTCCACGCGGCCGGCGGACCAGTCGACGTGCGGCGTGGGCGAGTCGGCGTGCAGGGTCCGGGGCAGTTCGCCGTGGCGCAGGGCCTGCACCATCTTGATGACGCCGGCGACTCCGGCCGCCGCCTGCGTGTGCCCGAGGTTGGACTTCACCGACCCGAGCCACAGCGGCCGCTCGCGGCCCTGCCCGTACGTGGCCAGCAGGGCCTGCGCCTCGATGGGGTCGCCCAGCCGGGTGCCCGTACCGTGGGCCTCCACCGCGTCCACGTCACCGGCGCGCAACCCCGCGTCCGCCAGTGCCTGCGCGATCAGCCGCCGCTGGGCCGGTCCGTGGGGCGCGGCGAGCCCGTTGGACGCGCCGTCGGAGTTGACGGCGGAGCCGCGGAGCACGGCCAGGACCGGATGGCCGTTGCGTCGCGCATCGGACAACCGCTCCAGCAGGACGAGTCCCACGCCCTCGCCCCAGGCCGTACCGTCGGCAGCCGCCGAGAACGACTTGCAGCGCCCGTCCGGCGACAGCCCGCGCTGCCGGCTGAAGGCGAGGAACGGCTTGGGCGTCGCCATCACCGTGACCCCGCCGGCCAGCGCCAGCGAGCACTCGCCCGAGCGCAGCGCACGCGCCGCCCAGTGCAGTGCCACCAGTGAGGACGAGCAGGCGGTGTCGACCGTGATCGCGGGCCCGCGCAGACCGTACACGTACGAGATCCGCCCGGAGGCCACGCTGCCCGCCGAGCCCAGCCCCAGGTGCGCTTCCAGCTCGTGGGGGCGCGTGAAGCGGGCGGAGTAGTCGCCGTACATCACGCCCACGAAGACACCGGTGTCGCTCTCGCGCACCGACGCCGGGTCGATCCCGGCCCGCTCCCACACCTCCCAGGACGTCTCCAGGAGCAGCCGCTGCTGCGGATCCATCGCGAGCGCCTCGCGCGGCGAGATCCCGAACAGCCCGGCGTCGAACTCGGCGGCCCGGTGCAGGAAGCCGCCGTGTCGCGTGTACGACGTGCCGGTCCGGTCGGGATCGGGGTCGTACAGGGCGTCCAGGTCCCAGCCGCGGTCGGCCGGGAACTCCGAGATGGCGTCCCGCCCCTGTGACACCAACTCCCACAGGTCCTCGGGGGAGTCGACGCCACCGGGGTACCGGCAGCTCATCGCGACGATCACGACGGGATCGTCGTCCTCGGGAGACCGGCCCGGTCCGCCGTACGCCTGCGGATGCCCGACGGGCCCGCCCTCGAAGAGCGCCTCGCGCAGGTGCCGGGCCACCTCGGCCGGTGTCGGGTGGTCGAAGACCAGCGTCGACGGCAGGCTCAGACCGGTCAGCGCGCCGAGCCGGTCCACCAGCTCGACGACGCCGACGGAGGTCATGCCGAGATCGGTGAAGGGGCTGTCCGCGTCGGGCAGATCGCCCGGTGCGCGCCGGCAGACCTCGGCCGTTTCGGCGAGCACCGTTTCGCGTAACGCGCGCTCCTGGTCGTCGCGCGAGAGGGGTGCAAGCCGCTCACGCAGGGCGGCGGGGGCGGTGCCGGCCGCGGCCGGGGCCGGGGCGGTCAGCTCGTGCCGGGCGATCTTGCCGGACGCGGTGCGCGGGACGGCGGCGATCTCGCGGATCTCGGCCGGCACCTTGTAGTCGGCCAGCCGGCTCCGGCACGCGGCGAGCACCTGCCGGGCGTCGAACCCGTCCGGACCCGGTACGACGTAGGCGACCGGCACCTCGCCGAGCACGTCGTGCGGCACCGCCACGACCACGGCCTCGGACACGCCGGGGCACTGCGACAGCGCCTGCTCGATCTCGGTCGGGTGGATGTTCTCGCCGCCGCGGATGATCAGCTCGCTGACCCGGCCGGTGAGCCGGAGATGGCCGTGCTCGACGCGGCGGCCGAGGTCGCCCGTGCGGTACCAGCCGTCCCGCAGCGCGGCGGCCGTCGCCTCGGACTGCCCGTGGTACCCGCTCATCAGGCCCGGCCCCCGCACCCAGACCTCGCCCTCGGCCCCGTCCGGGACGTCCTCGCCGCTCCGCGGATCGACGAGGCGTACGTCCGTGCCCGGAACGGGCGGCCCGCAGGAACCGTCGACCCTCGGCCCGTCCGGACGGTTCACCGCGATCATGCCGCACGTCTCGGTACTGCCGTACGCGTCCAGCAGCGGCGCCCCCAGGGTCTCCTCCACGGCCGCGCGCAGAGCGGGACCACTCGGCGCGCCGGCCACGAGGCACAGCCGCAGCGCCGGCGGGGTACCGCCGCCCGAGTCGAGCAGCCGGTGATATGTCGCGGGGACGCCGGCCAGCAGGGTGAAGGGCCCGCCGAGCCCGGCGTGCGCGGCGAGCAGCTCCTGCCGCAGACCGCCCGGCGGCAGCAGGTCACCGGCGATCCGGGCGCTCGCGCCCACGGCCGTCACGCCCAGGATCGCCAGCGAGTGGCTGAAGCTGTGGAACAGCGGAAGCGGCCAGAGCAGCCGGTCGTCCGGCGAGAGACCGAAGATCGGGGCGTAGCAGGCGGCCACGGACCACAGCGCGGCCCGCTGCGTGGACAGCACACCTTTGGGACCGTGCGTGGTGCCGGAGGTGTAGAGCATCCAGGCCGGATCGTCGAGACCGAGCGTGTCGATCTCCGCCGCCCCGCCGGTCTCCACGTCCTGGCCGCTCTCGGCCGCGTCCCGGAACGACCGGGCGCCGTCCGGGACCGGTCCGCTCCCGGTGACCAGGGCGCCCAAGTCGTCGTACGGCCGTCCCAGGCGCCGCAGTTGTGCGAGGTGCGCGGCGTCGGTGATGACGAACGCGGCGCCGCTGTCCTGGAGGAAGTGGGCCAACTCGGCGTCGGAGGACCGCGGGTTGAGCGGGACGCCGACCATCCCGGCCCGCAGGACGGCGAGGCAGCTCTCCACCGTCTCCACGCGGTTGCCGAGACAGATCGCGACCCGGTCGCCGCGCCGCAGCCCTGTCCCGGTGAGGTACACGGCCAGTGAGCGCGTGCGCCGCTCCAGCTCGGCGTAGGTGACGCTGCGCGCGGAGTCGGAGTAGGCGACCCGCTGCCCGGCCGCCTCGGCGTGCCGCCGTAACAGCTCCGGCACCGGCCGTATCAGCTCGTCACGCCTCATGTCTCCGCCTTCCGAATCCCCGCTCCGCAACGATGTTGAGCCTATGCGAACGTGGCTACTCGTACGGTTCGCCGCATGGGCACCGCGCGGCAGCAAGGAGGTACCACCATGGCCAGCAACGGAGCACACGTGACCACCGTCGAGAACCCTGTCCCCGCGCAGGAGCTCGCCGGGATCGTCGGCCACCGCTTCATCTACACCTACGCCAACGGCTGGCAGTACGAGATGTACGTGAAGAACCCGACCACCATCGACTACCGGATCCACTCCGGCATGGTGGGCGGCCGCTGGGTCAAGGACCAGCCGGTCGACCTCGTCCAACTGGACGACGACCACTACAAGATCTCCTGGAACGAGCCGACCGGGACGTCGGTCTCCGTCAACGTCATGCCCGGCAAGCGCCGGCTGCACGGCGTGATCTTCTTCCCGCGCTGGGTGGAGGAACACGGCGAACGCACCGTCGTCTACCAGAACGACCACCTCGACGAGATGCGCAAGTACCGCGACGAGGGCCCGACCTATCCGATCTACGTCGTCCCGGAATTCGCCAAGATCACGCTCTTCGAGTACGTCGGCCCCGACGACGACACGGTCGTCTCCACGGCCCCCGGAGACCTCCCGCGGGGCTGGTCCGACCGCACCAACTGAGCTCAGGGCGTCCTCAGCGGCGGGACGGCGGGTACCTCGGGAGCGTTGCGGATGTCCTCGGCGGTCATGCGGAACGGCTCGGGGTACGCGTCGCGCCGGGTGCGGCGGTCGGGCTCGCTCGTGCGCCACATGTACAGGCACTGCGGGCACTGCAACACGTCCCAGACACCCGGGACGGGCGAGCTGAAGACCAGGTCGACGCTCTGGTGGGCACAGCGAGGGCAGATGGTGGCGGTCGGGTCGGCCATGGCCGGTGTCCTTTCCGGGGGTTGGTCGGGCGGTGGTCAGCGGCGGGCGGAGAGCCGCTGCAGCCGGGTGAGCCACTCGGCGGCCTCGGGCAGGTCGTGGACCTGGGTGCTGTAGTTGCCGCGGCGGTCGGGCTCGACGGGCGTGGTGGCGTCGATGACGAGCTTGTCGACGATGCCCGGGGACTGCGCCTGCGGGGCCAGCTCCAGCACAGGCAGATTGGGGATGGTGATCAGGTCGCCGGACGGGTTCATCTTCGTGGACAGCGCCCACATCACCTGCGGGAGATTGAAGGGGTCGACATCCTCGTCGACCACGATGACCGTGGCGGCGTAGCCGAGGCCGTGCGCGGTGGTGAGCACGCGCGTGCCGACGGCCTTGGCGAAGCCGCCGTAGCGCTTCTTCGTCGAGACGATGACGACCAGCCCGTGGGTGTACATGGCGTTGACGGCTTGGACCTCGGGAAAGTCCTTCTTGAGCTGCTCGTACAGCGGCACGCAGGTGCTCGCGGCGATCAGGTAGTCGACCTCGGTCCACGGCATGCCGAGGTAGAGGTGTTCGAAGATCGGGTCCGTGCGGTAGGAGATCCGGTCGATGCGGATGACGGTCATGTTGCGGCCGCCGGAGTAGTGGCCGGTGAACTCGCCGAAGGGGCCTTCGACCTCCCGCTTGCGGCCCTCGATCACGCCCTCGATGACGACCTCCGACCCCCACGGCACGGGCAGCCCGGTCAGCGGGGCCTCGGCGATCGGCGCCGGGGCGCCGCGCAGGGCACCGGCCAGCTCGTACTCGTTCTCGTCGTACTTCATCGGAGTCGATGCCACGATGGAGATCACCGGGTCGTTGCCGATGGTGATGGCGACGGGGAGGTCCTCGCCGGTCTCCTCGGCCTTGCGCAGATGCTGGGCGATGTCGTGCATCGGGACCGGCTGGAGGGCGAGCTTGCGCTTGCCCTTGACCTGGATGCGGTAGATGCCGACGTTCTGCTTGCCGGAGTGCTCGGGGTCCTCCGGGTCCTTGGAGACGACCGCCGCCTTGTCGATGTAGAAGCCGCCGTCGCCGTCGTTGAGCCGGATCAGCGGGAGCACCTGGAAGATGTCGACGTCGTCGCCCTCCTGGGTGTTCCGGGACCACGGCGGGTCGTCCCGCCGCTCGGGGGCGACGGGGAACTCCGCCCAGCGGCGGATGAACTCCTCGACCTGCTCCTTGGTACCCGTCTCCTTGGGCAGGCCGAGGGCGAGCGCGTGGTTGGCCCAGGAACCGTGCACGTTCATCGCGATCCGGGCGTCGGTGAAGCCCCTCACGTTGTCGAAGTACAGGGCCGGGGCCGCGTCGCCCAGGCGCGGGGCGGCGTTGGCGGCGGCGGCGATGTCCGGCTCGGGGTTCACCTCCTCGGCGATGTGCAGCAGTTGGCCCTCCTTGTCGAGGGTCTCCAGGAAGGAACGCAGGTCGTCATAGGCCATGGCGAGGATGTCCTTGTCTATGGGCGGGGTGTGTCTGTGGGGCGGGGAGGGCGGTGGTCAGACCGCGGTCCTCAGGGCGCGGGCGGCGCGCATGCCCTCCCAGCGCTTGGCGGCGGGCGCGGGAAGCTCGAACTGGTCGAGGATGCGGGCGGTGATGTGGTCGACGATGTCGTCGACGGAGGCCGGGTGGTTGTAGAAGGCGGGCATCGGCGGCACCATCTGCACGCCGAGCCGCGCCAGGGCGAGCATGTTCTCCAGATGGATCTCGCTCAGCGGGGTCTCCCGCGGGACGAGGACCAGCTTTCGGCGCTCTTTCAGGACCACGTCGGCGGCGCGGCCCACCAGCCCCTCCGCGTAACCGGCCCGGATCCCGGCCAGTGTCTTCATCGAGCAGGGGACGATCACCATGCCGTCGGTCGTGAAGGAGCCCGAGGAGATGGTCGCGCCCTGGTCCTCGGGCGGGTGTGTGACGTCGGCCAGTGCGCCGACCTCGGCGACGGAGAGCCCGGTCTCCAGCTCGATGGTGGTGCGCGCCCAGCGGGAGAGCACCAGGTGGGTCTCCACCCCGGGCAGCTCGCGCAGGTTCTCCAACAGGCGGACGCCGAAGGCGGCACCCGTCGCGCCCGTCATTCCCACGATCAGTCGCACAGCGGTCAGCTCCCTCGCAGCGATGCGGCGACGGCGACCGGCGTGTCATTTTCGGTCACCGCTCACCTCCGACCACTCCACGCTAGGTGCGTAGGTGAGGCTCAAGCGCCTATCCTGGCGACAGGCTATGAACAGAAACGGACATGACGACGTCACCGACCTCCCGTTCCGGCCCTCCGTCGGCGCCCCGCCGGGAGTCGAGGTGCTGGACTTCGCCGGGTTGCTCGCCCGGGCGCACGGCCACGGGGTCGACGCCTTCGCCCCCCTGCGCCCCGCCTTCCACCACCTGATCACGGTGCGCTCCGGTGCGTTGCGCTGCTCGCTGGACTTCACCGACCACACGCTGTCCGCGGGCGACTGGCTCTGGGCGCGGCCCGGCCAGATCCTCCAGTTCGGCGCCGGCCTCGCCGAAGCCCGGGGCACCGTCGTGCTCTTCCCGTCCGGCTTCCTCGGCAGCCCCACGGTCGAGGCGGCCCGGGTCGACCAGCCGGCCCCGCGGCAGCCGCTCGTGCCCCGGGACGACGACCAGCGGCAGGCCGTCCGACGCGTCCTCGACCTGCTGGAGAGCGAGCACCGCCGGCTCGCCGAACTGCCCCTGGACGTGCACATCGAGGTGGTCCGGCAGCTGCTCGCCGTCCTCGTGCTGCGCCTGGCCCACCTGCGCGGCGCCCAGGACGGCGACGAGGCGGGCAGCGCGGCGTTCCGGCGCTTCCGGCAGGCCGTGGAGCGTGACTTCGCCCGCAGCCACCGGGTGGAGGACTACGCCCGGCAGCTGGGCTACAGCGTGCGCACCCTCACGCGCGCGACCCGGGCCGTGACCGGGTCCGGCGCCAAGCGCCTGATCGACGACCGGGTGCTGCTGGAGGCCAAGCGCCTGCTGGTACACACCGACCTGCCCACCACCGCCGTCGGCGAACGCGTCGGCTTCCCCGGCCCCACGGCCTTCGCCCGCTTCTTCCGGCAGCGGGCCGGGGAGACCCCGGCAGCCTTCCGCGACCGGGCCCGGGGCGCCCGGGGTGAGTAGTCGTCAGTGGTGGTGGCCCTGCCGGCCGAGGGTCTCCACGGGCGTCGCGCCGGGGCGGGTCCACTGCGGCACCGGGCGGCTGGTCGGGCCCCAGGTCGCGTTCCCGTCCGCGTCCGAGCGCCAGGACCAGCACGCCTCGCGCCCCTTCGGCCGGCCCTCGGGGGACTCCTCCCACGCCTCGCCGCGGCCGTAGGGCGTCATGTCGAGCAGGCCCATGGAGCCGTTGACCCGCTCGTTGCCACGGCCCGTCGTGGAGTAGGTGAGGAAGGCGCGGTCGCCGTCGCGCAGGAAGCAGGTGAGGTACCCCATGTCTCCGCCGACCGGCGCGTCCACCTCGCGCACCGAGTACCAGGGCTGGGTGTAGCCCATGAACTCGACGTAGGAGGCCACCTCGTCCGGGCGGCCCGTGGTCAGGACGGCGAACGAGACGCCGCGGGCGTTGAGATAGACGGCGTCCTTCAGATGCCAGGCCGTGGTGGTGCAGCCCTCGCACTGCCCCTGGTGCGGCGCGCCGTCGTGCCACATGTGCTTGTAGACCACGAGCTCGTCGCGGCCCTGGAACAGGTCCAGGAACGGGACCGGGCCGTCGGGTCCGACGACCTCGACCGTCCCGTCGAACTCCACCATGGGCAGCCGGCGGCGGGCCGCGGCGATGGCGTCGCCCTCACGGGTGTGGGCCTTCTCGCGGACCAGGAGCTCGTCACGGGCGGCCTGCCAGGTGGCCGGGTCGACGACGGGCGGGCGGCCGGGCAGCGCGGTGGTCGGGTCGTCCGGTGTGGTCGTCATGGTGTCCTCCGTGGTGTCGGGTGCCGGGCAGCGTCGTACGACGTCCTGCGACGCTCACCGGAACAGACTCCGGGCCCCGCCGGAACTCATCGCAGGGCCGGTCCGGCACCCCCGCCCGGTCACCGAGGCATCACTCCCGGTCTTCCGGGCAGGGAGACGGTGTTCCGGTCCGTGTCGAACGCCTCAGGGAGCTTTCGTGTCCACAACCGACAGGGATGCAGCCGCCGCGGAGAGAGGGGACGACACCCCGCTGCGGCGCGCCATAGGCCCCAAACTCCTTATTCTGTTCGTGATCGGCGACATCCTCGGCACCGGCATCTACGCCACCACCGGTCAGGTCGCCGGCAAGGTCGGCGGGGCGCTGTGGCTGCCGTTCGTCATCGGGTTCGTCGTCGCGATCCTCACAGCCGCCTCGTACGTCGAACTCGTCGGCAAGTACCCGAAGGCCGCCGGAGCCGCGCTCTACACCCAAAAGGCGTTCCAGGTCCCGTTCCTGACGTTCATCGTCGCCTTCATGGTCATGTGCTCGGGCCTGTCCTCGGCGAGCGCGGCGGCCCGTGCGTTCAGCGGCGACTACCTGTCCGAGTTCACGGACTTCCTCCCGCCCACCCTCGTCGCGATCCTGTTCATCCTCGCCCTGGCGGGCCTGAACCTGCGAGGCGTGTCGGAGTCCGTGAAGACCAACGTGGTCCTCACCGTGGTCGAACTGACCGGCCTGCTCGTCATCCTCACGATCGGCGCCTGGGCCGTCCTGACCGGTGACGGTGAACCCTCCCGGCTCGGTGAGTTCCAGGCGGACGGCACCGGTTACACACTGCTCACCAGCGTGCTGGGGGCGACGGCCCTCGGCTTCTTCGCCTTCGTGGGCTTCGAGGACTCCGTCAACATGGCCGAGGAGACCAAGGATCCGGTGCGGACGTTCCCGCGCGCCATCTTCACCGGCGTCGCCGTCACCGGCACCATCTACGTCCTGGTCGCCCTGGTCTCCTCGCTCCTCGTCGACTACCGCGTACTGGAGGACTCCAGCGGCCCGCTGCTGGAGGTCGTCAAGGCCGGCGGGATCGACTTCCCGCCCAAGCTCTTCGCCCTCATCGCGCTGTTCGCGGTCACCAACTCGGCACTGATCAACATCATGATGGCGTCCCGCCTCTGCTACGGCATGGCGAACGAGCGCATCCTGCCGCGTGCCCTGGGCCGGGTACTGCCCCGGCGCCGCACCCCGGTCGTCGGCATCGTCTTCGTCTCGCTCCTGGCCATCGGCCTGGTCTCCACCGGGGAGATCGAGGGCCTCGGCGACACCACGGCCTTCCTCCTGCTGTGCGTCTTCGCCGTCGTCAACATCGCGGTCCTCGTCCTGCGCCGCGACCGCGTCGAGCACCGGCACTTCCGTACGCCGACCGCCCTGCCGGTGCTCGGCGCGATCACCGCCCTGATCCTGGCCAGCCCGTTGTCCGACCGGCCCGCGGAGGTCTACATCCGGGCGGGCGTGCTGGTGGCCATCGGCATCGGGCTGTGGGTGCTCAACAAGGCGGTGCTGAAGGTACGCGGCGAGGCGTGAGCAGCGCGACCGCCCGGCGGTGTGCCGCGAACCGCGCCGGGCCACCACGGCTCCCGCGCGACCGCGGAGGGAGCGTGATGGCCCGGCAGGGGGTGTTTCACGGCGGTCCGGTCAGCGGGTGAACGTGACCCGGTGTTCCTTCAGGGCGCCGCAGTTCGAGCCGTACACCTGCACGTACACGTTCTTGATGCTGCCGCCCCAGTCGACGCAGTGGCCCTTGCCGTAGACGTAGGTCGGTCCGGCGAAGGACGAGAAGCGCCCGGCGTCCTCGTGGAACTCCTCGGTGTCGGGCACGGAGACCCACGCGGACATGTCCACGGCGGTGCCCGGGTTGTTGCGGATGGTCGTGACGCAGTTGAGTCCGTTGGCGGCGTTGTACGTCAGGTAGACCGTGCCCAGGGAGCCTACGGCCGCCGAGTTCACGGTCTTGTAGGCGCTTCCGCAGACCTTCTGCGGAGTGGTGTTGGGCGCGGCGGAGGCGGGTGACGCCAGGGCGGTCGTGGTCCCCACGGTCAGCGCCGCCAAGGCCGACGCGGCCAGGACGGAACGGGTGAATCGCATATTTCCCCCTTGCAACTCTTCGAGTGGTTGCTCCTGCATGATGTGACCCGCCGGACACTCAAAGGGTTGTGCGTCAGTTCGCGGGAAAATTCGGGGAGTTGGGGGTGCGAGCGCGCGAATCCCGCTCGGCGGGCCGGGGGCCGGTGTCTCGTCGTCGGCGGCCGGTGCCCGAGGATGCCCAGGTTCCGGCGTCTTTACTCGCGAGTCACTTACAGTGCACGCGAGATCCCGAGGATCTGCTCAGGGGTGTCACACATGCTGCACATCCCCCTTCCAAAGTCTCGTTAGCGTTACGGCTCGATCCCACGTGCGATCGTGACCCAGCCGCGGCCGGTGAGCCGCCGACACAGCCAGATCGGGAAGACCACACATGGACTACTGCTCCTCGTGCCGCAGGCACCTCAACGGCGCCTTGGTCTGCCCGGGGTGCGGCGCCTACGCCCC
Organism: Streptomyces africanus; assembly: GCF_030816955.1. Classification (NCBI taxonomy): domain Bacteria; kingdom Bacillati; phylum Actinomycetota; class Actinomycetes; order Kitasatosporales; family Streptomycetaceae; genus Streptomyces; species Streptomyces africanus. Next base: position 8,132,544 of record NZ_JAUSYP010000001.1, read on the forward strand.
GGACATAGACCCCGCCGCCGACGGCCGTACCGGCCCGGCCGCAGGGGAGTACCCGGCCGCCTCCGGCGCATGGCGCGACGGGAACGTGTGGGACGACGGCAGCGTGTGGGAGACGGACCGCGCCGGCACGCGCGAGCTGCCCCTCGCATACACCGGATCGTCCGGCGGCCGCCGCGAGCCGCTGGGCCCCAGCCCGTCCGACGGTCAGGAGACGCCGGCCACGGACCCGTCCGACGGCCACGACGCCGCAGGCGCCACCGGGAGCGACGGCTACCAGGCCCCGCAGCAGGGGCGCGCGGCACGGCGCCGTCAGATGGCCCGCTGGAAGAAGAACCAGCGCCGGGCCGTGGTGGCGACCGCCGTCGCGCTGGTCGGAGGCGGTCTCACCGTCGCCGCCATGAAGGGCGACTCGACGAACGGCGTGCAGTCGGCCACGGCGCCCGGGGACACGACCATGGGCGGCGCCGACGGTCAGGCGCCGACGTACACCGAACCGACGTCGACCCGGCGCGAGACCCAGCGGTCCTCGCGCACGCCCACCACCCCGCCGCACGCCGACCGCACCGCGCAGCGCGAGCAGCCCCGGTCCACCGCCCCCCGCAGCACGCCGGCGGACCCGCGGACGGACGCGGCCACGGCGCCCCGCGAGCTGCCGAAGACGACGCAGCCGAGGACCAGCGTCCCGGACACCGTCGGCACCGCCACCGGCGGCGCCGGCAAGCCCACGTCGACGGTGACCGAGCAGCAGACGACCCCGCCCGCGGCCGGTACCGGCAAGGACTCGCAGCAGGCCACGTCCCCCGAGACGACCCCGTCCACGGCGAGCCCCACGCCGTCCGCGACGCCGCCCTCGAACTCCGGTTCCGGCTCCGACTCCAAGGAGCTCTGCCTGCTGGTCATCTGCCTGGGCTGAGTAGCTTCGGACGCATGGCAGACGAGTGCTTCCGGCATCCGCGGCTCGCCGCGGTCTACGACCGGCTCGACCCCGACCGCGCCGACCTCGAACCGTACCTGCGCATGGCGGAGGAGTTCGGGGCGCGCCGGGTGCTCGACATCGGCTGCGGCACGGGCGTGCTGGCGCTGCTCCTGGCGGAACGCGGTGCCGACGTCGTCGGCGTCGATCCCGCCGGCGCGTCCCTGGACGTGGCCCGCGGCAAGCCGGGCGGCGAGCGGGTGCGGTGGATCCACGGTGATGCGACGACCCTTCCGCCCCTGACCGCCGACCTCGCCACGATGACGGGCAACGCCGCCCAGGCGGTCGTCGATCCCGAGGACTGGCGAAGGACCCTGCGAGGGGCCCGTGCGGCCCTGCGGCCCGGCGGCCGTTTCGTGTTCGAGACCCGGGTGCCGGCCCGCCGCGCCTGGGAGGAGTGGAACCGCGAGGCCACGCACTCCGTGACGGACGTCCCCGGCGTCGGCGCCGTCGAGTCCTGGGTCGATCTGCTCGAGGTGCGCGGGCCGCTGGTGACGTTCCGGTGGACCTATGTGTTCGCCGCGGACGGGCAGGTGCTGACGTCCGACTCGACACTGCGCTTCCGGGAGCGGGACGAGGTCGAGGCGGAACTCGTCGCGCAGGGCTACGCGGTGGAGGACGTGCGCGACGCGCCCGACCGGCCGGGCCGGGAGTTCGTGTTCGTCGCACGGCGTTTGCGAACAGCCCGCTGACGCGGGGCCCTGCCGCCTCCGTACAAGCGGAGTCCGCCCGTACAATCCTGGCGACCAAATCGGGGGCGTCAGCAGCGGGGGAGTCCGCGTGGAAACCATCATCGTGCAGTTGCCCGGGGCCGCCCAGTGCGGCGGGGACGAGCCGGGCAGGCCCGACCTGATCCATCTGGGCCCCGGGGACATCGCCGACTTCGGCCGCGGCACGCCCGGTGCGGCCGGGGTGCCCATCGTGCTGCCCGACCCCGGGGTCTCGCGCCGTGCCGGGCAGTTGGAGGCGGCCGGGGACTAATGGCGGCTCTCCAACTTCAGCAGCAGCATCTCGTACGTCGTGGAGAACCTGGAGGGAGCCGGCGAGTACCTGACCGTCGCCCCGGGGCGGCTCGGCGCGCCCGTGCCGTTCGAGTTCTCCCGCGTGGTGCTTCCGGCCCTCTCCGGCACAGCGGCCTTCAAGGTGTTCGCACCCCAGCACGCCTACCTCGGCGAGCGGTCCGCGCCGGGCGGCGGGGAGCTGACCGTCCACCCCTTCGCCCTGGACCCGACATCGAAGTGACGCCGTCGGTGTTCCGGGTCTGGGCGGTGGACGGTGACGGGGACGGCGACAAGGACCACATGTCGCCGCCGGACGCGATCGCCACCATGAGCCTGTACGTGTGCTGGCTCGACCAGCGCTTCAAACAGGCGGGACTGCCGAAGAAGGACCTGCCCGCGCTGGTGGCGGCCGGCTACCGCACCAGCGACCGCACGGTCATCGAGGATCGCGGCGTCCCCGCACGGGTACGCCCGCACGTGGACAAGGTGCTGGGCTACCTCGCCGAATACGAGCGCTGACCTCCCGACCCGCACTCCGGGACGTCCGGCACCCGGTTCTCGGGTGAGCTGATGTAGATGTTGGAGATGTAGCCCCCGTACTGGGGCAGATAGGCCCACCACTCGTTGGTGTAGGGCGGCACGCTGACCACCTGGCCCCGGGCTTGGCAGCCCACCAGCACCTCGACGCCGGCCGGGAGTTGCGTGACCCGGGCGTCAGCGGTGGCCGGGCCCTTGCGCACGTTCACGAACTCGCCCCAGGTGCCGAACCACGCCCCCGCGGGCCGCGCCCCGCCCGGCACGTTCAGCGAGCGGGTCAGCCGGCCGAGGTCGGTGTACGCCTTCCCGTACGAAGTACCGACCGGATGCAGCGTCAGCACGGCCACGATCGTGCGGTCGTCGGCGCCCACCGTGCCGGTGGTGTGCAGTGCCGGGCGGGTGAGGTCCACGCCGGCGGCGGCCTTGGTCGCGGGAGCGGCGGCCGGTTGCGTGTCGGCCGCCGTTTCCGAGGCGCCGCACGTCCCCTTCGCGTACTGACCGGACCAGCCCTGCTTCACCGCCCAGGGGCGGTCGAACGAGCCCGCGATGCCGAAGTGCTGGTCGAAGTGGTCCGAGGCGCAGCGCGTGGAGCGGCGCAGGTTGTCCATGACGAAGTCGCGGACGGGGGCGGGCGCCTTGTCCAGGAGGTAGCGGTAGACGGCGACGGTGTCCCGGGCCGACAGGGCGGTGTAGCCCCAGTAGCCCTCGTACCCGGCGGGCGGCGGCGCGGTGTCGCGCAGACCGAGCCGGGCCGTCATCCGGTCGATGATCGCCGGGCCGCCGTACTCCGACCAGTAGTGGTTCGCGGCATCGTCGTCGCTGCCGCGCAGCATCGGCTCCAGCAGCGCCCGGTCGGCCTCGGGGACCGTGTACGCGGGGCCGCGGTCCCACAGGAAGTCCAGGGTCAGCAGGAGTTTGACGACCGAGGCGGACCGGAACCGCGCGCTCTCGTCGACCTGTTCGGTGAACGTGCCCGTCCGGCGATCGAAGACCGCGATCCCGGCGGTGACGCCGTCCGGGATCCGGGCGGCCTGTGCCGAGGGGGCGGCCGTCCCCGGCCGGGGAGCCGCGGCCGCACCGCCCGTGAGCGACGCGACCGTCACGAGGGTCGCGAGCGCGGCGGCGCCGCGCGGGAGCATGCGCATGGTTGCCCTTTCCGATCACCCGGCCGGACGCGGAGCGCCGCCCCGCGCGAACACGGTAGGAGCCAGGGCGGTACGGGCGGTCCTGACGGATGTCAGGGCTCCGCCGAAACGGGACGACCTGGGAGTTCGACCCTGATAAGTGTCAGGTGTCGCCGGCCTCGTGACCGCCCGTACGGTCACCCCGGTGAGCGATGTGCCGGACGGACCGCCGGCCGGCTCGCGCACCAGCAGAACACCCGCCGACACACACGAAAGAGGGGGCTCATGAGCCGCCGATCGCTCAGGACACTGCTGGCCGCCGGGGGCGCCGCCGCGGTGATGGCGCTCCTCCCGACCGCCGCCCACGCCGCGCCGCACTCGGGCGGCGACTACGGGGCCTACGGTAACGAGGGGCAGTACCCCACCACCAACTACTGCTCGGGCACGTTCCGGCAGGTCGGGGCCACCAAGTACGCCGAAGGCATGGCCCTGAAGTACTTCTACTCCGACAAGTGCGGTTCCTTCGCCCGGATCGAGAACTCCCGGCCCGGTTGCGCCGCCGTGCTCCAGCGTTCCGACAGCGGCGTGGGACGTGTCGACGGCTGGGTCTCCGAGACCGTCGACCCCGGCATCACCTACGCCTACACGCAGATGGGCAACAACCTCAACGGCCGCGTCTCGCGCGCCCTGCTCGCGTGCGACGGCCACGACCTGACCGAGACCGGCTGGTACTGAGCCGCACACACGCCACAGGGGGGCCGACGGGAGCACCGACGGCCCCCCTTCGCGCACCCGCCCGCGCGCAGGGGCAGGCGCCCGCTTCGGCGGCGGACACGCAGCAGGTAGCCAGGGCTACTTCCGCGAGACGTTCACCGCGCACTGCTGGAACGCCGACGGGCCACTGGGTCTACCTGACGGCCCACCGGGCACGAGCCCACGGCGGGGCACCGGTTTCCCGGTGGCCCGCCGCGGGCGTGTGGAGGGGACGGGGCGTCAGCAGTCCGGGACTCCGGCGATCTTCTGGCCGCCCCGGATGTAGAGGTTGTTCACCCAGGCGATGTCACTGCCGGCGAACTCCTGCACCGCCGTCCACCAGTTGTTGGTGCCGACGGCCGGGTCGTGCACGGTCTGGCCCTGCGTCTGGCACACGGCGTCCGCCCACCACTTCGAACGGACCGCGAGACGAGGGGAGTCGGAGGTCGGCTGCTGGCGCAGGTTGACGTCGGTGGCCCAGACGTAGACGTCGGTCAGGGTCGGGTCGCCGCTGTTGGCAGCGGCGGCCGGGGCCGCCTGGGCGGTGGTGGCGAGGCCGCCGACGGCGAGCGCGGCAACGGCGAGGCCCATGGCGGTACGGCTGATCATTCGCTTCATGTGTCTGTCCCCCGTGGGACGATGGTGTGGTCGGGCGTGGTCATGGTCCGGGTCAGCAGTGCGCCGAGGCGGGCAGGTCGCCGTACTCGTTGCCCTTGAGGTACACGGCACTGACGTAGCCCTCGAGGAGCTTCACCCAGACGTCGTTGGAGTAGCCGTTGTCGGTGATGCGCTCGCCGCGGGTCCAGCAGTAGGCGCCGAGCGGCCGGCCCGCCGGAACGGTGGCGAGGATTCCGTAGGAAGTGCCCGGTCCGTAGCGGACGTTGACGGTCTCGTACGGCACGACGGCGTACGGCGCGGCCATGACGCGGGCGCCGCCCTGCTCGCCGGCGGTCGACGCGGCGGCGGTCCCCGCGGTGAGCGGGCCGAGCAGTGCGAGCGCCCCGGCGCCGACGAGCGCGGCCCTGGTGAAGATGCGAGTGGACATGTCGAGTTCCCCCTGAGGTCTGGCCTGACGCTCAGAACTGTAGGGAGACCAGGGGCGACACGGTCCCTGACAATTGTCAGGGTCGGGCGAAACAACTGGGGTGCGCACGGCGGGACTTGGCCCGCCGGGTGTGGGCGGCGCGATACGGCCGAAAACCGCTCGACGACCACAGCCGGCTCTGTCTACGATCCACCGCGCGGCATCGCGTGTCGGTCACCGTCCGGGTGAGGCATGGAGGTGCCGCGGAGATGCCCGTGGAGGCATTCAACCGTGTCAGTCGAGTTCAATCACACCATCGTCCTGTCCCGTGACCGGGAGAAGTCCGCCCGCTTTCTCGCGGAGATCCTGGGTCTGGAGGTCGGGGCACCGGCCGGGGTGTTCCTGCCGGTGACGACCGCCAACGGTGTCACGCTGGACTTCCTCACCATCGACGCCGACATCCCCATGCAGCACTACGCGTTCCTCGTCTCCGAGGACGAGTTCGACGAGGCCCTCGCCCGGCTCGTCGCGGCCCGGATCCCCATCCAGGCCGACCCGCACGGCAACCACCCGCGCAAGATCAACCGGAACGACGGTGGCCGGGGCGTGTACTTCCTCGACCCGGCGGGCCACGGCCTGGAGATCATCACCCGCCCGTACGGCGCGGACCCTTCCTCGCCGCTGAACGGCGTCACGGAGGACGTGCCCGGGGCGATCTGAGCCGGGCAGGGGCCGGGAACGGGACTTCGTGAACCGAGCTGCCTGTTCCCGGTCCCGGCCCCGGACCGGCTGTTCAGGCGCCGTCCTGCAGCGCCAGGGAAGCCGGCTCGGGTCCGCCGGTGTCCGGCGGTCCCTGGTCGCGGCGGGGGAGCAGGACGGGGGTGAGGAGGAGGAAGGCGCCGGCCAGGGCGATGGCCGTACGGGGGCCGGTCAGATGGGCCACCAGGCCCCACAGGGCGGTCACGGCCGCCGTGGTGGCCTTGCCGGTGGCCGACCAGGCGGACAAGGTGCGGGTGATCCGGTCCGCGGGGGTCCGGTCGAGACGGTACGTGGCGAACACCGGATTGAACACGGCACAGCAGGTGATCAGCCCGAACTCGATCACCATGACCAGCGCCAGCCCGGCCGCACCGGGACCGACGAAGGCCAGCCCGAGCGACCAGCACGCCCGCAGCACCCCCGCCGTGAACATGACCCGGTGCCGGCCCCACCGCGCGACGAGCCGTGGTGCCAGACGTGAGCCGAGCAGACCGCCCGTGCAGGGCACCGCGAAGGCGAGCGCGTACTGCCAGGGAGCGAACCGCAGCTCACCGACCATCAGGACCATGAGCGGGGGAGAAGCCGCCATGATCAGGGAGTTGGCGAGGACCGTGTTGAAGAAGAGCGGGCGCAGCGCCGGGTCGGCCAGGATGTAGCGCCAGCCGGCGAGCAGGTCGCCCGCCCGGGGCCGGGCCTGGCCGGCCGCGGGCCGCACCGGGTGTTTCTCCTCGCCGCCCATCGCCCGGAGGCCGAACGCCGAGAGCAGATAGCTCACCGCGTCGGCCACCACGGTCGTCACCGGACCGAACAGGCCGATCGCGGCCCCGCCCAGCGGCGGCCCGACCATGCTGGCCGTCCAGCTCGTCGCCTCGAACCGGCCGTTCGCGACGAGCAGGTCCCGCCGCGGCACCAGATCCTTCAGGAACGCCCCGGCCGCCGCGTTGAAGGTGATGTCGGCCGCCGCTACGGCCACCGACACCAGCAGCAGTTGTACGAAGCCCAGCCGGCCCAGGGCGAACGCCACGGGGATGCTCAGCAGCACCGCGCACCGGACCAGGTCCGTCGCGATCATCACCGGCCGCTTGCGGCGGACCTCCACCCACGGCCCGAGCGGCACCGACACGGCCGCGCCGACCGCCGGTCCCACCGCCGCCAGCAGCGACACCTGTGTCGGACCGGCGTCCAGCACCAGTACCGCGAGCAGCGCGAACGCGTCGAACGCGAGCCATGTGCCGGCCGTGCTGACCGCGTACGCGCCCCACAGCCACCCGAACCGCCGCCCCAGCGACCGTCTGCCCGCCATACCCGGCGCACACCCCCAGCTCCCGCGGACAACCCGGTGTTGACCGGCAGCCATCCAAGCGGGCGGCGGGACGCCCGGGCAAACAACCGTCCGTCACCCGTGACACAACGATTGGTTGTGCCCCGGGCGAGGGACGGTCCGCGTGTGGGTCGTCTCAGCGTTGGTAGAGACCCACCAGCGTGCCGTCCGCGATGCGGCGCTTCTCGACCTCCTCGTGCACCTGGTCCGGGCGGGGCGCGTCGGGCAGGACGCACGGCTCGGACAGGGCGTAGAGCCGGAAGAAGTAGTGGTGTGCGTCGTCCCCGGGCGGGGGATGCGGGCCGCCCCAGCCCTGCTGCCCGTAGCCGTTCACGAGTTCCGTGCCGCCCGGCGGGCAGTGCCCGGCCTCGACGCCGTCGCTGTGCGGGTCGATGCCGACGACGACCCAGTGCGCGAAGGTGCCCGACGGGGCGTCGGGATCCTCGCAGAGCAGGACCAGCTCGGCCGCGTCGTCCGGTACGCCGCTCCAGGTCAGCGGCGGAGAGACGTTCGGTCCCTCGTACGCGTACCGGCGCGCGATGAAGGAGTGGTCGTTGAACGCGTTGCTGCGCAGTTCGATGCCGGTCATGTGCCCCGGGGTACCCCCGCGGGACCCGGGCATGCGGTTCGGGACGGACCGCCTCGGGTACCCGTGAGCCGTCCGGAACGCGCCGGAAAAGTGCTCCGGATCCAGCCGTGAAGAGGTAGGGGACGGAGGATCACGAGGATGTCTCCCCTGGCAGAAGACTCCGCGGCACACCCCCGGGAGGACCGCCGCGCCCCCGCCCGCACCGCACGGCTGCGCAACCGCATCCCCGAGCCCGACGAGGAGCCCGACCTCCTCGGCCAGTACCTCGCGCAGATCGCGGCGACACCGCTGCTCACGGCGGAGGACGAGGTCCGGCTGGCCCGGCGGATGGAGGCCGGTGTGCGGGCGCTTGAGGAACTGGAACGGGCCGACGCCGGTGAGCTCGACCTCGCGCCGGAGCGGCGAGGAGAGCTGGAGGAGGCCGCACGGGACGGGCAGGCCGCCAAGGACCACATGGTCCGGGCCAACCTCCGGCTCGTCGTGTCGATGGCCAAACGGCACGCCCACCGGGGGCTGCCCCTGCTGGACGTCATCCAGGAGGGCAACCTGGGGCTGATCCGGGCCGTGGAGAAGTTCGACCACACCAAGGGCTTCAAGTTCTCCACCTACGCGACCTGGTGGATCCGTCAGGCGATCGAACGGGGCCTGGCCGCGCACGCCCGCACGGTCCGGCTGCCGATGCACGTCGTCGAGCAGCTCCAGAAGGTCGCCAAGATCGAACGGCGTCTGCAACTCGACCTGGGTCGCGAACCGAGCGTCGACAAAGTGGCCCGCGAGAGCGGCCTCGCCGCCGACAGGATCGGCTGGCTGCGCCGCGTCGGCCGGCAGGCCGTCAGCCTGGACACGCCCGTGGACGAGACCGGCGAGACCGTCGTCGGCGACCTCATCCCCGACACCGAGGTGCTCCAGGCCCCGGAGGTGGCCGAGTACCAGGCCCTCGCCGAGGAACTGCAGGAGGCCGTCGGCACGCTCGCGCCCCGCGAGGCCATGATCCTCAGCCTCCGCTACGGCCTGCACGACGGCCACACCCGCAGCCGCGAAGAGGTCGCCCGCCGCGTCGGCCTGACCCGCGAGCGGGTACGCCAGCTGGAAAAGGAGTCCCTCGCCCGCCTACGGGCGCCCGAGAACCGCGAGCGGTTGATGGCCTGGGCGGGCTGACATCCCCCGCCCGAGCCACCACCCCCGGTTCACCCACCCGTCAACGCCAGTGAGCCGTCCGGGATCGGTGTCACCCTCACCCCGCCGCTGATCCGGTCAAGAGTCGCCCGCAGCCACGCGCGGTCCGCCCGGGACGCGGGCTCCAGGCGCATGCGGCGTGCCCGGAGCGGAACCATGCGCAGGCCCGCCAGTCGTCCGCTGTCCGCCTCGACCGAGGCGAGGAACGCGAGCCGCAGGTCGTCGCGGTACTCCTCGTAGCCGGTGATGCCCTCGTAGTCGTCGATGAAGTCGCCGCAGCCGTACAGGATCAGCCGGTCCCGGTACACCTCCAGCGGGCGGGGGTGGTGTGAGGAGTGGCCGTGGACGACGTCGACCCCGCCGTCCACCAGGGCGTGCGCGAAACGGACCTCCTCGCGGGGGACGCGGAACCCCCAGTTCGTGCCCCAGTGGACGGACACCACGGTCAGGTCACCGGCCCGGCGGGACCGCCGGACGTGCCGCAGTACGGTGTCGGCCGCGGCGGGCGAGAGCTCCGGCAGGTACGCCACACCGGGGATGCCGGCCGTCGCCGCCCAGCCGGACGGGATGCCGCTGGAGCGCGCGCCCACGGCGAAGACCAGGAGCCGGCGGCCGCCGGGGAGCGGAACCGCGGCGGGTGCGTACGCCTCCTCGGCGTCACGCCCCGCACCCGCCGTCCGCAGGCCCGCCCGGGCCAGCGCGTCCAGCGTCTCCCGCAGGCCCGGGCGGCCGAAGTCCAGGACGTGGTTGTTGGCGAGGACGGTCACGTCGGGCCGGGCCACGGCCAGGGCAGGCAGGTTGGCCGGGTGCATCCGGTAGTGGATCTCCTTGTCCGGGGCGAACGTGTCCGCGGACGTCACCGACGTCTCCAGGTTCACGATCCGGGCGTCCGGGGCCGCCTCGTCCAGCACCCGCAGCGCCTCGCCCCACGGCCAGGACGGAACGACGGGCGCGGGCACCGGGCCGTGCGCCGACTCCGCCAGCCGGACGTAGGACCGCGCGTCCTCGACGTACGCCTCCCGCAGTGCCGGATCACCGGGGTGCGCCAGAATCTGGTCGACGCCGCGCCCGAGCATCACGTCACCGCACAGGAACAGCGTCACGACGCCGCCGCCCACATCTCCACGGTAGGCGCACCCCGGCCGGCGGGGTCACGCGTCGACCGTCACCGCACACGACCACCCGTACGGACCCGGCCCGATCCGCAACTCGTCCCACGCCACCGCCCTCGGGACCGCCCCGGTGACCTCCACGTCCGCGAGGCCGGTGACCGCCAGCCGTACGTCCAGCCCGCCGTCGGCCTCGTCCGCCTCCACGTCCACCGGCACCTGGCCGTACACCTCCAACCGGAAGATGATCTCGTCCAGCAGTGCGGCGAGCAGGTCGTCGTCGCTGGCCTCGGCCAGCCGTACCCGGTCCACGGCGGTCGGACGCACTCCGGAGACGTCCGCGAAGCACTCCACCATCGCCAGGACGGCCTCCGCCAGACAGTGCTCCCGGCACGCCGCCCACGCCTCGATCCGGATGTTCTCCGGATGCGGCACCGCCCGGTGCCCGCACTCGCCCGCCTGCCGTCCCTGCCCGTCGTCGCCCCTGTCACCACCCATGAACATCGACTGCCCGAGGCTGCCCCACCCATGCAGCGACCGGCCCGGCGCTGGTTCAGACGGGCTCGTCCGCGAGGTACGGCGGCGCCGGGTCGTACTGGATGTAGCGCCGTACGGCCCGCGCGTGGTCCCGGCCGTGCAGCCGCCCGACCAGCCACAGCGCGCTGTCGATACCGGCCGAGACACCCTGGCTGGTGACCAGGTTGCCGTCCACGACGTAGCGGACGTCCCGGACGACCGTCACGTCACCGCGGGCCTCCAGGGTGTCCTCCTGGCTCCAGTGCGTGGCCACCCGCCGCCCGCGCGCGGGACCCGCGGCGTGCAGCAGGAAGGTGCCGGTGCACACGCCGTGCACCCACGCGGCCCGCTCCGCCGTCTTGCCGATCCAGTCGGTGACCACCGGGTTGTGCACCTGCACCTCGCGCGCGCCCCGGCCGCCCGGTACGTGCAGCACGTCCAGCGGCGGATGGTCGTCGAGGGTGTGGTCGGGCAGGACGCGCAGGCCCTTGTTGCAGCGCACGGGGCCGGAGTGCTCGGCGACGATCACGGCCGAGTCGGCGCTGTCCCGGAGCCGGGCGGAGACGGTGAAGACCTCCCAGGGCCCCACGAAGTCGAGCTCCTCGGCTTCCTCGAAGACCAGCAGACCGTATGTCGTCATAGGGATTCCCCATTCCGTGAGAGGTGGTGGGCGCCGGCGGGCTCCGCGGTGGAGCGGAAGCGGGCGCGGTAGTCCGACGGCGCGATGCCGAGCCGGCGGTGGAACGTGCGGCGCAGGGTCTCCGCGGTGGTGAAGCCGTAGCGGCGGGCGATGGCCTCGACCGGTTCGTCCCCCTCGGTGAGGGCGCGCTGGGCCGCCTCGACGCGCACCCGCTCGACGTACGCGGCCGGGGGCACGCCCAGTTCGGCGGTGAAGCGGCGCTGGAGGTGCCGCGGGCTCAGCCCGGCGTGCGCGGCGAGGCCGGCGATGTCGTGCCGGGCACCCGGATCGGCGTGGATCGCGGTGACGGCGGCCCGCACCGGGTCCGTCGCCGGCTGCCGCGACCACAACGCCACGCTGAACTGCGACTGGCCGCCCGGCCGCCGCAGGAACAGCACCAGTTGGCGGGCCACCGCGTGCGCGACGTCCCGGCCCAGGTCGTCCTCCACGAGGGCGAGCGCCAGATCCATCCCGGCCGTCACACCGGCCGACGTCCACACCGGCCCGTCCCGGACGAAGATCGGCTCGCAGTCCACCCGCACCTCGGGGTGCTCCCGGGCCAGCTGCTCCTCGCGGGCCCAGTGCGTGGTGACCTGGCGCCCGTCCAGCAGCCCCGCCGCCGCCAGCAGGAACGCCCCGCTGCACACCGAGGCCACGCGCCGGGCACCGGCCGCCGCGGCGGCGATCCAGGAGACCAGCGCCTTGTCCTGCCGCGCCTGGTCGACACCCCGGCCGCCGACCACCACGAGCGTGTCGATCCCGGCCGGGCCGAGGTCCGCAACGCCGTGCCCGGCATGCACGACCAGCCCGCCGGCCGACCTGACCGGTCCCGCCCGGGGCGCCACGACCTCGCAGACGTAGTCGTCGCCCGCACTGTGGAACACCTCGTGCGGACCGGTGAGGTCGAGCGGCTGGAAGCCGTCGAAGACGACGAAGACGATACGGCGGGACGTCATGCCCTCCACGCTCCTCCGGCCCTGCGCATGGCGTCAACGACACGCACCCCACGGATCGCGCCATGCCTGCGGCGAGGCGGGACGGTCGCCGCAGTGTGGGTAGGCGGGCGGCAGGACGAGCGAACCGGGGGAGAGGAGGCCTGTGATGATCTCCCAGACGGTCACCGTGGACGTCGGCGGCGCCGCGCTCACCGGCGATCTGACCGTGCCGCCGGCCGCCCGCGCGGTCGTGCTGTTCGCGCACGGCAGCGGCAGCTCCCGGCACAGCCCCCGCAACCGCGAGGTCGCCGCCGGCCTGCGCACCGCCGGACTCGGCACCCTGCTGATCGACCTGCTCACCGAGGAGGAGGAACGGCTGGACGTCCGCACCGCCGAACTCCGCTTCGACATCCCCCTGCTGGGCCGCCGGCTCGTGGCCGCCATCGACTGGCTGGCACAGTCGCCCGGCACCCAGGGCCTGCCCGTCGTCCTGTTCGGCGCCAGCACCGGCGCGGGCGCGGCCCTGGTCGCCGCCGCCGAACGGCCCGACCGGGTACCCGGGGTCGTCTCGCGCGGCGGGCGGCCCGACCTGGCCGGCGACGCCCTGGACGCCGTCCGGGCGCCGGTGCTGCTGATCGTGGGCGGCCGGGACCAGCACGTGCTGCGGCTCAACGAGGAAGCGGCCCGGCGGCTGCACGTCCCGCACACCCTCCACGTGGTGCCCGGCGCCACGCATCTGTTCGAGGAGCCGGGCGCGCTCGACCAGGTCACCGAGGTGGCCCGGCAGTGGTGCCACGACCAGCTGAGAACCGCCGCGGGCTGACGGCGGCCGGCGTCAGCCGCCCACCGGCAGATCGATGCGCAACCGGGCGCCCTGCCGCAGCAGTTCCCGCTGCACGAGCCGGTACGGCACACCCCGCGGCCCGTGCCCGTGACGCACGGTCAGCGCGGCGCACACACCCGCCGCCTGTCCGGTCGCCATCGCGATCGGCATGACCCGGTACGACGAGTGCGCCACGTGTGTCCCCGAGATGCACCGGCCCGCCACCAGCAGCCGCTCCGTGCCCTGCGGGACGAGACAGCGCAGCGGGATGTCGTAGAAGCTGCCCGCGGGCACCCGCTTCAGGACCGTTCCGGAGCCGCGCGGGTTGTGGATGTCGACCGGGTAGGCGCCGTGCGCGACGACGTCCGGGAAGCGGCGGGCGGCCAGGATGTCGTGGCCGGTGAGGTGGTAGTCGCCGATGACCCGCCGGGTCTCCCGGACACCGATGTGCGTGCCGCTCTGCACCACGTACGACTCCTCGAAACCGGGCACGCGGGTGCGCAGGAAGCGGTCGATCTCCGCGAGCTGGCGCCGGGCGGTGTACTCGGCCCGGGTCAGGTCCCACACGCTGGTGCCCAGCACCCTGTTCACGCGGGTGCTGTTGACACTGACCTCGCGCGGATGCGGCGTCGCGAAGAACAGGATGTCCTCGCGCGGCAACCGCAGATCACCGTCCGCCCGGGCCTCCTCGACCAGGTCCCACAGGCCGTGCACCCCGCGCCACTGGTCGGGATGCTCCCGCACGTACTCCGAGAAGTCCGGCCGTGCGAAGTCCGCGACCCGGAACATCAGCGTCATCGGCTGCACCAGCCCGTCCTCCGGCCGCCCGATCTCGTACGGCGCCCCGCAGGCCGCCGCGACGTCGCCGTCGCCCGTGCCGTCCACCACCACGTCGGCGTCGATCACCACCGGCCCCGACTTGGTCTCGAACACCACACGCCAGCCGTCGTCGAGGCGCAGCGCCGTGGAGGCGAAGGCGTGGAACAGCATCCGCACGCCCGCCTCGTCCACCATGTCGAGCAGGACCAGTTTGAAGAGCTCGGGGTCGAAGGGGACCGTGTACCCGGTCCTCGGGGAGGGCTTCAGACAGCCACCGCGCCCCATGAGCCGGTCCAGCAGCCGCCACAGCACCCCCTGCACGACCGGCTCTCCCTCGCCGTGGTCGGTGGGCAGCAGCCGGGCGTCCTCACCGGACTCGCTGAACGTGGCCTGCTTGTGCTCGTTGTGGAACGACATCAGCGGCATGACCAGCGCCGCCGTCGCGTTGCCGCCGAGGAACCCGTAGCGCTCCACCAGGACGACCTCGGCCCCGGCGTCGGCCGCCGCGACCGCCGCGGCGAACCCGGCCGGGCCGCCGCCGACCACCAGGACCTGCGTCCGGCCGCCGTGCCGGGCGGGCCGCTCGGGCAGGGTGACGGTGCGGGGCTCGCGCGGTTCTTGCAGGATCGGCATTCGGGTCCTCCCGCGGGCGGGGCCTCGGTGGCGGCGTCACACGCCCAGCGGACGGGGGTCGGTGGTGGGCGCGGGCGGTGGATCCGCCTGCGTGTCCAGGGGGGCGGCGCCGACGGCCGACTCCGTCCCGCCGTCGACCTCGTCCAGCAGCAGTCCGCAGCGTGCACAGGTCTCCAGGGCCTGCCCGGACAGCTCCCGGACGCGGGAGTGCAGCTCCTCCCGGCGCTCCGGGTACTCGTCCCACAGCCGGTCCACCTCCGCCAGCAGCAGCCCGGCCTGCTCCCGAGCCACGCCCACCAGGGCCGGAGCCCCCATCCGGCGTGCGAAGTCGAAGACCTTGCCGGAGTAGGGGAGCGGCAGCACCGGCAGCCCGGAGAGCGCCGCGAAGATCACGAAGTGCAGGCGCATGCCGACCGCCAGATCCAGATGGCGCATGAAGCCGAGCACCTGCCCCGGGCTGTACGCGCCGTGCAGGATCCGCCCCTTGTCGGGAGCGGTCATGTGGGACAGCACGGCGTGCGCGTGCCGCACGTCGTGCCGCTCCATCGGCAGGAACACCACGTGCGCGTCCAGTCGGCGGACGAGGAAGTCGGCGACGTCGGCGAGCAGCGCGTGGTAGTCGCCCTCGTCCAGCTTCTCGGCCGCCCGGCCCGGCTCCCGCACCGACATCCCCACCAGACGCGAGTCGGTGGGCACGCCCTCGTGACGCATCATCTCGTCGGTGAACGGCTCCGGCTCCAGCAGCAGCGCCGGGTCGGCGGTGACGACGACGTCGCGTTCGACACCGACCTCCTCCAGCACCAGCTTGGACTCCTCGTCCCGCACCACGACGTCGTCCATGTCCGCCAGCACCGTCCGCACGGCCTCCCGGTCGTCGGGCTCGCGCAGCGGGCCGGCGCCGATGGCGTAGGCGAAGGTGCGGATGCCACGCTCCTGGGCGGCCCGGACCAGGCGCAGATAACGCCGCGCCTCGCCGTCGAAGAGAAGCCCGCCGCCGCCCAGGACCAGCAGATCGAGCGAGGCCAGGGCGTCCAGCACCTGGTGGCGGCTGACGCCCTCCCAGTCCACCACCTCGTCGGCGCCCGGGTGATGGGCCCGGGTGTGCTCGGCGTTCCGGCTGAAGACGACCAGCCGGGCCTCGGGCCGCTGGGCGCGCAGACAGTGCAGGACGCAGGTCAGGATCGACTCGTCGCCGATGTTGAAGCCGCCGTACGAACCGAGCACGCCGATGCGCGGGCCCGGCCGGGCGGGCTGCGGATGAGAAGGGGCAGTGGTCATCCGGGTGCTCCCGTCGCGTCGGAGTCTGCTCAGTGCCCTGGTGCGCTGCGCCGGTGGTGCGGAGGGGGCCGTGCCCGTGCGCACGGTCCGTGCCGTGCGCACGGTCCCGGGTTGCCTGGGCCGCACGGCCGGAAACACCCCGCGTTCCGAGTGTGACGGAGGTCCGGAAGGTGCGCATTGTCCGGTGGGCCGGGGGTACGCGGGAGCCGGACCGGCGAAGGGCCCTCTCCGTGCGGGAAGCAGAGGTGACCGTCATGCGGTTCCGTGATCGCCGGCAGGCCGGCGGGGAACTGGCCGAAACACTGCGTGCCCGGCAGATCGAGGGGGCGCTGCCCGATCCCCTCGTCCTCGCCCTGCCCCGCGGCGGGGTCGCCGTGGCGCGCGAGGTGGCCGGGGCGCTGGACGCCCCGCTCGACGTCCTCGTCGTACGGAAGATCGGGGGCGCCCTTCCAGGAGGAGCTCGGCGTCGGCGCGATGGCCGGGGACGAGGTGCCGCTCCTCGACGAGGACGCCATGCGCCATCTGGGCCTCAGGGAGGCCGCCCTCGCGCCCGTCATCGAGCGGGAGCGCGCGGAACTGCGCCGTCGCGAGGCGCTGTACCGGCAGGGCCGCCCCGCACCCGACCTGCGCGGACGCACCGTGATCGTGGTCGACGACGGCCTGGCGACCGGGTCCACGGCCCGGGCCGCGCTGCGATTCGTCCGCCGTCAGGCGCCCGAACGGGTGGTGCTGGCCGCGCCGGTGTGCTCCCCGGAGGCGGCCGAGCTGATGCGCGCCGAGGCCGACGAGGTGATCTGCCTGTACCAGCCGGCCGCGTTCATGGCCGTGGGCCTCTGGTACGAGAACTTCGACCAGCTGACGGACCAGGACGTCCTGGAGGCGCTGCACGCGCAACTGTGATCCATTGTTCACCTGTCAGGTGTGGCGGAAATCAGCCACGACGGACAAGGATGTTCCACCCCCACACCTGCAACAGGAGCATCAGTGAACGTCTCGCCCACCGTGTGGCTGCTGACCGTGGCAGCTCTGTGTCTGCTCGTCGCCGTCGACTTCCTCGTCGGCCGCAAGCCCCACGACGTGTCTGTGAAGGAAGCCGGGACGTGGACGGTGGTGTGGATCGTCCTGGCCGTGCTGTTCGGGCTGGGGCTGTGGTACTTCGGTGGGAGCGGGCCCACGGGTGAGTTCTTCGCCGGTTACATCACGGAGAAGTCGCTGAGCGTCGACAACCTCTTCGTGTTCGTCCTGATCATGGGGAAGTTCGCGGTGCCCTCGCAGTACCAGCAGCGGGTGCTGATGGTCGGCGTCCTGATGGCCCTGGTGCTGCGGGCCGGCTTCATCGCGGCCGGCGCGGCGATCATCTCCGCCTTCTCCTGGGTGTTCTACCTCTTCGGCGCGTTCCTCGTCTGGACCGCCTGGAAGCTGATCCAGGACGCCCGCAAGCAGGATCACGAGGAGGAGTACCAGGAGAACAAGCTGCTGAGGATGGCGGAGCGGCGCTTCGGGGTGGCCGACCGCTACCACGGCACGAAGCTGTTCGTCACCGAGAACGGCAAGCGGATCATGACGCCGATGCTGGTCGTGATGCTCGCCATCGGCTCCACCGACGTGCTGTTCGCGCTCGACTCGATCCCCGCGATCTACGGTCTGACGCAGGACCCGTACATCGTGTTCACCGCGAACGCCTTCGCCCTCATGGGCCTGCGCCAGCTGTACTTCCTCATCGGCGGCCTGCTGAAGAAGCTGGTCCACCTCTCCTACGGCCTGTCGATCATCCTGGGCTTCATCGGCGTCAAGCTGGTGCTGCACGCCCTGCACGAGTCGGGCGTGCATGTGCCCGAGATCAGCATCCCCTTCTCGCTCGGCTTCATCGTGCTGGTGCTGGCCGTGACGACGTTCACCAGCCTGCGGGCCTCGAAGAAGCAGGAGGCCGAGGCCGGGGAGGCGGAGGGGGTCACCGGGTCCCGGTAGGTTCTGCCGGCCGGGGGCGTCAGACGACGCCGTCCGCGCGCAGGGCCGACACCTCCTCGGCGGTGCGGCCAAGCTCGGCGAGGATCGCCCCGGTGTGCTCGCCGACCGCCGGTACGGGGTCCATCCGGGCGGGCAGGCCCGCGAGGTCGGCCGGCGGGAGCAGGGCCTCCACCGTGGCGCCAGGCACCTCGACCTCGGTCCAGCGGCCGCGGGCGGCCAGCACCGGGTGGTCCAGGAACGCGGCGACGTCGTTGACCCCGGCGCAGGCGATGCCGATGGCCTCCAGGTCCTTGAGGATCTCCTCGGAGCCGGACCGGGCGAAGCGCGCGGCGACGATCGCGTTGAGCTCCTCGCGGTGGGCGACGCGGTCGGAGGCGGTGGCGAAGCGCGGATCGGCGACCAGCTCCGGCCGGCCGAGGAACTCGGCGCACAGGGCCGCCCACTCCCGCTCGTTCTGGATGGAGAACAGCACCTCCTTGCCGTCGGCGGCCTCGTACGTCCCGTACGGCGCGATGGTGGCGTGCTGGGTGCCCAGGCGCGGGGGCTGGGTGCCGCCGTGCCGGGTGTAGTAGGCGGGCTGGCCCATCCACTCCGCCAGCGCCTCGAACAGGGACACGTCCACCGGGTGGGCCTCGCCGGTGACGGCGCGGGTGTACAGGGCCGTGAGGACGCCGCTGTAGGCGTACATCCCGGCGGCGATGTCGGCGACGGAGATCCCGGTCCGGGCGGTCCCCTCCGGGGTTCCCGTCAGGGACACCAGCCCGGTCTGGCACTGCACGAGCAGGTCGTAGGCCTTGCGGTCGGCCCAGGGGCCGGTCGTGCCCCAGCCGGATATCGTGCACGGGATCAGACCGGGGCGGCGGCTGGTGACGGTGGCGGCGTCCAGACCGAGCCGGCCGGCGGCGCCCGGGGCGAGGTTCTGCACGAACACGTCGGCGCCGTCGAGGAGTTCGTGCAGGATCTCGCGGCCCCGTGGATCCTTGAGGTCCAGGGTGAGGGACTCCTTGGAGCGGTTGAGCCACACGAAATAGCTGGAGTGGCCGTGCACGGTCGTGTCGTACCGGCGGGCGAAGTCGCCGCCGCCCGGCCGCTCCACCTTGATGACGCGGGCGCCGAGGTCGGCGAGCTGCCGGGTGGCGTAGGGCGCGGCCACGGCCTGCTCCAGGCTGACCACCGTGACCCCGGCCAGGGGATACCGCTGCACGCTCATGCCTCATGCTCCTGAACCTCGTACCGGACGGCGCCCGGACAGTCTCTCCCAGCCGGACGGCGGCGGTTGAGCCCGGGCTTCAAGAGCGGGCCAGGTGCCGCATCGCCAGCGCCAGTTGCAGCCGGAGCCGGCCCTGCGGGGTGCGCACCGGCCAGCCGAGCAGGTGCTCGGCGTGGGCCAGCCGGTCCTGGAGCGTCGAGTGGTGGACGTTGATCTCGGAGGCCGCCGCCCGCAAGCTCGCCGTGGACGCGACCGCGTGCAGGGTCGCCGCCAGCCAGGGCGCGCTCGCCGCGGCTGTCTCCAGGGCACGGACGTCCGGCGGCGGTTCCGCGCCGGGTACGACGAGATCGGCGAGGAGGGCGATGCCGCCCAGCTCCTCGGCGTACACGACGCGCGGCCCGGGGTCCCGCGGGGTGCCCTCGGCGGTGAACCGCAGGGCGGTACGGGCCTCGGCCCACGACCGGGGGAGTTCCAGCACGGGTACGGCGGGCCCGACGCCGAGCCGTACGACCCCGTCGGCCTCCGCCCCGGCGGGTACGACCCGAGGCCGCTCGTTCAGCGGGGCGAGAGCCCGGGCCGGAAGGGCGGGGTCCAGGCCGAGGCGGCGGGCGGCATGCAGCCGGGCCGCTTCCGGGGCCGTGCCGTCGAGCAGGGTCTCGACCAGCGCCGGATCGTCGGCCGGGACCCGTCCGCGGGTACGGTCGAGCACGAGCCGCAGCACACCGGCGGCCCGCTCGAGAATCACCGCGTCGACCACACTGGACCCGCCCCGGGCGTGCCCAAGGCCACCCCTGCGGGCCGCCGCTCCGGCGCGGTCGATGTCGGCTGCGTGGGATGCGCCCCCGGCGCGGTCCGCTGTCGTGGTGCCCGGCGCCGACCCGCCACGGTCCGCTGTCACAACGCCCGGTGCCGGCCCGCCGAGGTCGGCTTTCACCATGCCCGGCGCCGAGCCGCCAGGGTGCGCGCTCGCCGACCCGGTGCGGCTCGCGGGCACAACGCCGCGCGCCGCCCCGGCCCGCTCCAGCCACAGGGCCGCCGTGCCCTCCGGGGACAGCCGGGCGGACGGCCAGGCGGGGTCCGGTGGATCCTGCGTGTCCCGTCTGGTGCCGTCGGGCTCCACGCGTACGTGCACGCGCCGTTCGGGGTCGACCAGCCGGGCCGGGCAGCCGGCCAGTACGGCGGCACCGCGTACGAGCGCCTCCACACCGGCCCTGGACTCGGCCAGGCGGTCGAAGTAGGCGATGACCCGGACCGCCGCACCGGCATCGGGATCGAGCGCGGTCAGGCGCCCGGCCAGCTCTTTCATAGGGCCATGGTGCGGCATGCGGCCGCCGAACGGGCCCCGATCGCCGGTGGCGGCCCGAGCGCTCCGGCCGTGGCCGGCGCACCGGGCCCCCCGCCCGTCACGCGCTCAGCAGCCTCCGCAGCCAGTTCACATGCGCCGCCCGCGCCGACTGGGAGAGCGCCGCCTGCGGCGCGAAGCCGTCGAAGCCGTGGAAGCCGCCGGGCCACACGTGCAGCTCGGCCACGCCGCCGGCCTGCCAGATGCGCGAGGCGTAGGCGACGACCTCGTCCCGGAAGGTCTCCGCGGAGCCGACGTCGAGGAACGCCGGGGGCAGCCCGGTCAGGTCCTCCGCACGGGCCGGTGCCGCGTACGCCGGTACGTCGGGGCCGCCGCGCCGCGAGCCCAGCAGCGCCGTCCAGCCGGTCTCGTTGGCGGTGCGGTCCCACACCCCGAGGCCCGCCATCTGGTACGTCGACGGCGTGTCGTTGCGGTCGTCGAGCATCGGGCACAGCAGGACCTGCCCGATCGGCTGCGGCCCTTTGCGGTCCCGCGTGAGCAGGGCCAGGGCCGCGCACAGCCCGCCACCCGCGCTGGCGCCCGCGATGACGATCCGCTCGGGGTCGGCACCGAACTCGGCGGCGTGGTCCGCCGTCCACAGCAGCCCGGCGTACACGTCCTCGATCGGCGCGGGGTGCGGATGCTCGGGCGCCAGCCGGTACTCCACCGACACCACCACCGCATCCAGCGCCTGCGCCCACGCCAGCGGGACGTCGACGCCGACCCGGTTGTTCCCGATGACCATGCCGCCGCCGTGCACGTGGTAGATGACGGGCCGCGCCCCGGCGCTCGCCGGAGCGGTCGGCCGGCAGATCAGCAGCGAGATGTCGGGCTCGCCCTGCGGCCCGGGCACCTGCCGGTCCTCCACCTCGAACGTCCCGCCCATCGTCAGGTCCATATCGGCCAGCAGCTGTATCCCAGGGCCCTGGCGCACCTCGGCGATCTCGTCCAGGGTGAGACCCGGGCTGATCATGTCCTTGATCAGCTCCAGGGCTCCGGCGAGTTCCGGGTCGAACGGGGGCGGAACATGCGTCATGACGTCTCCTCGGGCGAGGTCGCGGCGGCTCGTGCTGCCATGATCGGTCCCGCCGCACCGGACCCGGGCGCCGCCGTCCGGCGGAACCTCCCCGCCGTACGGCGGGTGGCCCACCGGTGGCGGGCGAGGGCCACGGCCGTGAGCGCCGCGACCAACGCGCACACCCCGAGCCACCCGAAGCTGCCGTACGCCCGCACACCCAGCCACGAGCCGACGGCGCCCCCAAGATACGCGCAGGTCATATAGGCGGTGGTGAGCCGGCTGCGCACCTCGGCGCGCAGCGCCTGGATCCGCACCGTGTTGGCGACCATCCCGGACTGCATGCCGACGTCGAGCAGCAGCGTGCCCACGATCAGGGCCGCCACCCCCGCCGCACCGCCTACGCCGCCCAGCGCCAGCACCGCGGTCGAGGCGCCCACCACCAGGAAGCACACCCGGTTGACCGCGTCCGGCCCCCGCCGGTCGACCTGGCGGCCCGCGACCGGCGTGCACACCATGGTCACCGCGTTGACCAGGGCGAGCAGCCCCACGGCCCCCGCGCCCCTGCCGTACACCGGACCCGTGAGCAGCAGCGCCACGCCCGTCCACACCGCGGAGAAACCGGCGAACACCAGGGCCTGGTACAGGCAGGAGCGCCGCAGTCCGGGCTCCGAGCGCAGCAGCCGCAGCGGCTCGGCCAGGAGCGCGACGTAACACTGGGAGGAGGACGCGGACGTCAGCGGAAGCAGGCGTGCCGACAGCGCGGCCACCGCCAGGGACAGCACGGCGGCCAGGACGTACGGGGCCCGCCAGCCCAGCCACTCGCCGAGCGCGCCGCCGGCGGTGCGCGCAGCATGCCCGCGAGGGAGCCGCTCAGCAGGGTGCCGCCGGTGACGCCCCGCCGCTCCTGCGGCACCAGACCGGCCGCCAGCGGCCCGGCGAGCGGCGCCGCCACCGTCGTCACCCCCACCAGGGCACTGGCGGCGACGAGCGGCACCAGCCCCGGCGCGGCACTCGCCGCGAACAGCCCTAGGCCGGTCAGCGTCAGGAGGGTGACCAGCAGCGGGCGGTACGGGAGGCGGTCACCGAGGGGGACGAGCAGGCAGATCCCGGCCGCGTAGCCGAACTGCGTCGCGGTGACGACGCCGGCGGCCGCGTCGGGCGAGACGTGCAGCCCGGACGCGATCAGTGGGCTGAGGGCCTGCGGGAAGTAGACGTTGCCCACGGCCGCGCCGCAGACGAGCGCCAGGGCGAGGATCACCCGGGGACTCGCGCCCGGGTGCGCGGTAGGCTGCCGTCGATCCTGATCCGTCATGGACCGAAGTCCACGCCATGGCAGGGCGGTTGCCAAAGGATGTAGCGGGGGCCTCAATGATCAGCTTCCGGCTCGACGCCGCGGACCTCGCCGACACCCGCTTCGCGATCTCGCCTCTGCGCGAGGTGATGGGCAGCCTGCGTGCCCTGCGCGCCCCCGCGCTCTACCCCCTGCACGTCCGGTGGCGCGCCGCCGTGCTCCAGCAGCTCGACCCGGCCGATGCCCGGCTGCTCGCGGCCCTGGTGGGGGACAGCTTGGCGCTGCCCGACTTCCTGACCCCCAGGCCGGAATCCTTCGCGCCCGCTCTCGACGAGCAGCTGACCGTCGTACGCGCCACACCCCCCGAGGCCGTACGCCGCGACCTGCTCGCCGCCCACGCGCCCAGGCCCCTGCCGCCGGCCCTGCGGGCGGTCACCGCGCCCGGTGACGCACCCGTCGCGGAGCTGCTGGAGGAGCTGTGCGCCCTCCTGCGGCGGTACTGGGAGTCGGCGCTGTCGCCGTACTGGCCCCGGATGCGGCTCGTGCTGGAGGCCGACATCACCCACCGGGCACGGCAGCTGGCCACCGGCGGCGCCCGGCTGCTCTTCGCCGACCTGCACCGCAACCTGCGCTGGGACGACGGCGTCCTGCGCGTCGACCGCATGCGCGGACGTCATCACGTGGACGGCTCCGGACGCGGCCTGCGCCTGGTGCCGTCCCTCTTCGCGCACCAGCCGGCGCCCCCGGTCAGCGCCGCGGAACCGCCGATGCTCGCCTACCCCGGCCGGGGCGCCGCCACCCTGTGGGAACCGGAGCCCGAGCCGGACGCCCCCGCCCTGACCGCCCTGCTCGGCGCGCCCCGCAGCACCCTGCTGCGGCTGCTGGCCGAGCCCCTGGCGACGGTGGAGCTGGCCCGGCGCCTCGGGGTGACCCCGAGCGCCGTGTCCCAGCACCTGCGCGTCCTGCACGCGACGGGCCTGGTCACCCGCGCCCGCGACGGCCGCCACGTCCTCTACCGGCGCAGCCCGCTGGGGGAGCGGCTGGCCCAGCACGGCCCGGCCTGAACGCTCAGTGGCGCGCCGTGCCGGACCGGGCCGGAGCGGACCCGGACGGCGGCCTGCTGCGTGAGACGACGCGCATGCCGCAGCCGTCGACGACCCGGACCTGCAGCGAGCCGCAACCGCAGCGCGTCCACTCCGTGCGGCCCGTCGCGGTGGTGTGCCGGGACAGCACCTGGAACGGATCGCCTCCGTCCGGCCAGCCGCAGTGCGGGCAGACGGTGCCGGTGGTGCTGGTCATGTCTCTGACTCCTCGCGTTTCGTGGCTGGTTGACCGTCGCGACACAGCCAGGGTGCGTCGAAGACTCCGTACACGTCCAGGTTGACTTTGTGGACGTCATTGTGAAGCGTGTACTTCATGATTGACCTGCGCCGGCTGCACGTCCTGAGGGCGGTCGCCCACTACGGCACGGTCACCGCGGCCGCCCGAGCCCTGCACTTCACCCCGTCCGCCGCCTCCCAGCAGATCCGGCAGCTCGCCCGTGACCTGGGCGTCGACCTCCTGGAGCCGCAGGGGCGCGGAGTCCGCCTGACTCCGGCCGCCGAGAGCCTGCTCGCGCATGCCGACGCCATTCAGGCCCGCTGGGACCAGGCGGAACTCGATCTGCGGGCCGACCACGGGGCGCCGTCCGGCGTGCTGCGCGTGACGGGCTTCCCGGTGGCCATCTCGGTCCTGCTGGCGCCGATGGCGGCCCGGCTGGGGGAGCGGCACCCGCGGCTGTCC
The DNA here is from genome assembly GCF_030816955.1 of Streptomyces africanus. Classification (NCBI taxonomy): domain Bacteria; kingdom Bacillati; phylum Actinomycetota; class Actinomycetes; order Kitasatosporales; family Streptomycetaceae; genus Streptomyces; species Streptomyces africanus. Next base: position 8,157,204 of record NZ_JAUSYP010000001.1, read on the forward strand.
GTACGGATCACCGAGGCGGGCGTCCCGGAGAGCTTCGACCTCCTCTTCGAGGGTGACATCGATCTGGCGATCGTCGAGTCGACCCCGCACAACCCGCCGCTGAGCGACACGCGGTTCGACCAGCAGCCGTTGCTCGACGACCCGTTCGACCTGGTCGTCCCCGACGGGCACCGGCTGGCCGGACGGGCCCGGGTCGATCTCGCGGAGGCGGCACACGAGGCGTGGATCGCGCCGGTGGAGGAGAGCGCCTGCCGCCCACACGTCCTGTCCGCCTGCGGCGCGGCAGGGTTCACGCCCGACGTCGTCCATCACGCCCTGGACTGGAACGTGGCCGCCCACCTCGTCGCCCACCGGCTGGGCGTCGCCCTCATCCCGCGGCTCGCCCATCTGACCCCGCATCTCCCGATCACCCGGGTGCGCTGCGAAGGCAACCCCCACCGCAAGCTCCTGACCTGCACCCGCGGCGGCGGCCACGCCCGCCCGGCGGTGGCGACGGCCCTCCGCGAACTACGGGAACTGGCTCCCACGGCAGTCGCCTGAAGCGCTGAGCGCACTCAGGGGCGCGGGGAACTGCGCGAACAGCCACCGCGCACCCGCGGACGGCAAGGGTCAGGCCCCGGGCGCCCCCACCCGCAGCGCGTCCATGACGAGGTCCAGCAGGCGGTTGGCGCGTGGTTGCCAGTCGGTGTGCGGGTCGATCGTCCAGAGGCCGCCGACGGCCAGGAAGAGATCGTCCGCGGTGATCCCCGGGCGGATGGTGCCGGCCTTCTCGTTCGCGCGCAGGAGGATTTCGGCCGCCTCGGTCAGCGGCGTAGGGGCCGGCTTCGCCGGCTTTCCCGGGCCGCCGGTGGCCTGGCGGATCGCGTCGGCCAGACCGGCCTTCGTCATGGCGAACTGCGCGCAACGGTTCAGCCACTCGCGCAGTGCCTGGTCCGGTTCCCGGCATTCCAGCAGCGGTGCCGCGGTGTCGGCGACCTGCTGCATCTCGTGCCGGTAGATCTCCATGACGAGCGCCTCACGGCTCGGGAAGTGGCGGTAGAAGGTCCCCTGCCCGACGCCCGCCTTCTTGGCGATCGCACTCAGCGGAGCGTCCGCCGAACGCGTCAGTTCGACCAGCGCAACCTCCAGGATCCGCTCGCGATTGCGTTGCGCGTCCGAGCGCAGAGGAGCGTCCTTCTTCTGCCGCACTCGCCCTCCTCGCAGTCCTTGGCCGAAACCGGTCCTTGATAAGCGGACAGCTGTCCGTTACGTTTTCCCGGGTAACGGACAAGTGTCCGCTTGCCTCATCGTATCGGCGGGACGCCCGCGCGGACAGCCCGAGACGGCCGCGCCGCGGCCGGCCTGCCCCGCATCCTGCACCTTTGTGAACCGGCCCCGCCACCCACACCCCCTGCCGCCTGACCTTGAGACGTGAGAAAGAAGGCTTCCATGCCCCCATCGACGTCCAGCGACCTCACCCTGTCCGTCAACGGCGAGAAGTACACGCTGACCGTCGACCACCGCACCACCCTCCTCGACGCCCTGCGCGAGCGCCTGGATCTGACCGGCACGAAGAAGGGCTGCGACCAGGGCCAGTGCGGTGCCTGCACGGTCCTGGTCGACGGCCGCCGGGCCGTGTCCTGCCTCCAGCTCGCGGTGGCGGCCGAGGGGCGTGAGATCACCACCATCGAGGGCGTGGCCGACGGCGATCAACTGCACCCGGTGCAGGAGGCGTTCCTCGACCTCGACGGTTACCAGTGCGGATACTGCACGCCGGGGCAGATCTGCTCGGCCATCGCGGTGATCGAGGAGCACGTGGCGGGCTGGCCCAGCGCCGCCACCGACGACATACGCCCCGACGCGGGACCGCCACCGCTGACGCCGGAGGAGATCCGGGAGCGGATGAGCGGCAACCTGTGCCGTTGCGGCGCGTACGTGTCGATCGTCCAGGCCGTGGCCCGCGCCGCCGAGGCCAAGGGGGCGGCGGCATGAGGGAGTTCGGCTACCAGCGCGCCTACGACGTCTCCGGCGCCGTGGCGCTGCTCGAAGGCGACGGGGAAGCCCGTTTCCTCGGCGGCGGCACCAACCTCGTCGACCTGATGAAGACCGGCGTCGAGCGGCCCGCCCTGCTCGTCGACGTCCGCGAACTGCCCCTGAACCGCATCGAGCCGACCGGCGACGGCGGACTGCGCATCGGTGCCACGGTCACCAACAGCGACCTCGCCGCGCACTCCGAAGTCCGGCGCCGCTACCCGGCGTTGGCGCAGGCGGTGCTGGCCGGGGCCTCCGGGCAGCTGCGCAACATGGCCACCGTCGGCGGGAACCTGCTCCAGCGCACCCGCTGCGGCTACTTCGCCGACGTCACTTCCGCCTGCAACAAGCGCAACCCCGGCAGCGGCTGCCCCGCGATCACCGGTGAGCACCACAATCACGCCATCCTTGGCGCCTCCGACCACTGCGTGGCCACGCACCCCTCCGACATGGGCGTGGCGCTCGCCGCGTTCGACGCCGTCGTCTCCTACGAAACGGCCGACGGGCCGGGGGAGTTGCCGCTCGCCGACTTCTATCTGCCCGTGGGGGAGACCCCGCATCTGGAGACGGCGCTGCCGCCGGGTGCGCTGATCACCGCCGTCACCCTGCCGCCCGCCCCGGTCGCGGCCCGCTCCCGCTACCGCAAGGTGCGCGAGCGTGCCTCGTACGCCTTCGCCATCGGCTCCATCGCCGCCGCCCTCGACGTCCAGGACGGCCTCGTACAGGACGTACGCCTGGCCTTCGGGGCGGTCGCCTCCCGCCCCTGGCGGGCCCGCGCGGCCGAACGCGCCCTGATCGGGGCCCGAGCCGACGCCGAGAACTTCGCCGCCGCCGCGGACGCCGAACTGGCCGATGCGAAACCGCTGCCCCACAACGGATACAAGGTGACCCTGATGCGCAACCTCGTCGTGGCCGGCTTGAGCGAACTCGCCGAGGAGGCCGCCCGATGACCACCGCCACCCAGGGCTCCGTCGGCACCTCCCACACCCGCGTGGAAGGCCGCGACAAGGTCACCGGAGCCGCCCGCTACGCCGCCGAGATCCCCTTCGCCGAACTCGCCCACGGCTGGCTGGTCCTGTCCACCGTCGCCCGCGGCCGCATCCGCGCCGTGGACACCGAACCCGTCCTCGCCATGCCCGGCGTCCTCACCGTGCTCCACCACCACAACGCCCCGCGCGTCGACAGCGACTACGTCGGCTTGCTGGGTGCCCGGCCGGACCCGACGGTCGCCCTCTTCCAGCACGACCGGGTGGCCCACATGGGCTGGCCGGTGGCGCTGGTCGTCGCCGAGACGTCCGAGCAGGCCAGAGAGGCCGCCGAGGCCCTCGTCGTGACGTACGACGAGGAGCCGCACGACGTCGCGTTCTCCGCCGAGCGGCAGACCGAGGCGTATCCGGTCGACGCCCACCTGCCGGGCGTGGTGGAGAAGGGCGACCTGGAGGCCCGACTGGCCTCCTCCGCCGTCGTGGTGGACGCGGAGTACACCACTCCGGAGGAGTACCACAACCCGATGGAGCCGCACGCCGCGACGGCCCTGTGGGAGGGCGGCCGGCTGGAGGTCGTCGACTCCAACCAGGGCACGATCTGGGTCGCCGGCGAGCTCGCGAACCTGTTCTCCCTCGACCCCGCCTCCGTGCGGGTGCGCTCCGAGCACGTCGGCGGCGGCTTCGGCAGCAAGGGTGTCCGCGCGCACCAGGTGGCCGCCGTGATGGCCGCGACCGTCCTGCAACGCCCGGTCCGGGTCGTCATGACCCGCCGGCAGATGTTCTCGCTCGCCGGCTACCGCAGCCCCACGGCCCAGCGGGTCAGGCTCGGCGCCGACGCGGACGGGCGGCTGCGCGCCCTGGAGCACCAGTCCCTGAACATGACCTCGTCCGTGCACGAGTTCGTGGAGCCGAGCGCCGCGGCCGGCCGCGTACTGTACGACGCCGACGCGCATCACACGGCCAGCCGGATCGTGCGGCTCGACGTGCCCACCCCGACCTGGATGCGGGCCCCCGGGGAGGCGCCCGGCTCGTTCGCGCTGGAGTCGGCGTTGGACGAGCTCGCCGAGCGGTGCGGCATCGACCCGATCGAGCTGCGCGTGCGCAACGAGCCCGAGCGCGGCCCGGTGTCGGGGCTGCCGTTCAGCAGCCGCAACCTGATCGCCTGCTTCCGGGAAGGCGCCCGCAGGTTCGGCTGGGCCGGCCGGGACCCGCGGCCCGGAGTGCGCCGCGACGGCCGCTGGCTGCTCGGCACGGGCACCGCGGCGGCCTCCTTCCCCTCGGGAGCCATGCCCTCCACGGCGGCCGTCACCGCGGAGGCGGACGGCACCTTCACGGTGGGGGTCAACGCCGCGGACATCGGCACCGGCGCCCGGACCGCGCTCACCCTGGTCGCCGCCGACGCGCTGGGCGTGCCGACGGACCGCGTCCGGGTGCGCCTCGGGGACAGCGACCTCGGTCCGGCCATGATCGCCGGCGGTTCGATGGGCACCCGCTCCTGGGCGTGGGCCGTCACGGCCGCCGCCGAGGAGCTGCGGCAGAGCCTCGCGCCGGGCGCCGACATTCCGCCCGAGGGCATCACCGTACGGTCGAACACGGCCGAGGCCATCGGCGCCCTCGCCCAGAAGGAACGGCACTCCTTCGGGGCGCAGTTCGCCGAGGTCGCCGTCGACCCGGCCACCGGTGAGGTCCGGGTGCGCCGCATGCTGGGCATCTTCGCGGCCGGCCGGATCGTCAACCCGCTCACCGCCCGCAACCAGCTGGTCGGCGGCATGATCTGGGGCATCTCGATGGCCCTGCACGAGGAAGCCGTCCGGGACAGGGCCACGGGCGGTGTCTACGGCGCCGACCTCGCGGGCTACCACGTCGCCGCGCACGCCGACATCCCGCACATCGAGGCCGACTGGGTCGACGACCCCGACCCGGACGACCCGGTCGGCATCAAGGGCATCGGCGAGATAGGCATCGTGGGCGCCGCCGCGGCGGTCGCCAACGCCGTGTGGCACGCGACCGGCGTCCGCCACCGCCACCTGCCCATCCGCCCCGACCGTGTGCTGATGGCGGACGGCGATGCTTGACCTCGCCGGGCACCTGCACGAATGGGCCGAGGAGGGCCGGGACTTCGCCGTCGCCACCGTCGTGGCGGTCGGCGGCAGCGCCCCGCGCCCTCCCGGCGCCGCCCTGGCCGTCTGCGCGGACGGCACGGCCATCGGCTCGGTCTCCGGCGGCTGTGTGGAGGGCGCGGTGTACGACCTGTGCCTCCAGGCACTCCAGGACAGGGAGACCCGGGTCGAGCGGTTCGGCTACAGCGACGAGGACGCCTTCGCGGTCGGACTGACCTGCGGCGGGGTCATCGACATCATGGTCACCCCGTACGACGCCGACGATGCGGCCCGGACCGCCGCACTGTCGGCCGCCGCCCACGACGAGCCGGTCGCTCTCGCCCGAGTGGTCCACGGCCCGGCCGGCCTCCTCGGCCGGGCGGTGCTCGTACGCCCCGACGGCAGCCACGAAGGCGGCCTCGGCGGCCACCCCGAGCTGGACCGCACGGCGATCGCCCAGGCCCGCGCCCTGCTGGAGGCCGGCCGCACCGGCACGGTCGAGGTTTCCCAGGACGGCTCGCACTGCCCGGGCGGTCTCACGCTGCTCGTCGAGTCGGCCGTCCCACCGCCCCGCATGATCGTCTTCGGTGCGATCGACTTCGCCGCCGCCCTCGTACGCGCGGGCAAGTTCCTCGGCTACCACGTGACGGTCTGCGACGCCCGCCCCGTCTTCGCGACCAGGACCCGCTTCCCCGAGGCCGACGAGATCGTCGTCGACTGGCCCCACCGCTACCTGGCGAGCACGGACACGGACGCGCGGACGGTGCTGTGCGTGCTCACCCACGACGCCAAGTTCGACATTCCCCTGCTGACCGAAGCCCTGCGGCTGCCCGTCGCCTACGTCGGCGCCATGGGCTCCCGCCGCACCCACCAGGACCGCAACCGGCGGCTACGGGAGGCAGGCGTCGGCGAGCGCGAGCTGGCCCGGCTCAGGTCACCCATCGGCCTCGACCTGGGCGCCCGTACGCCCGAGGAGACCGCCCTGTCCATCGCGGCCGAGATCGTCGCCGCGCGGCACGGCGGCACGGGCCGGCCGCTCACCGGCGCGGACACCCCGATCCACCGGGACGAGCGGGCGGCCGGGCCGCTGCCGCAGCCGGTCTGAGCGGTACCCTCGCCGACGACATGCCGGAGGGGCCGCGGCCGATGACGGCCGGGGCCCCTCCGTGGCATCGCGCGCGAGCGGGTCAGGCAGCGGCCGGCTCCGTGACGCGGCCGTGCAGACGGGCGACGACCTCGGTCAGCTGCGCGGCGACCTCGGCGTCGTCGGCCGGGTGCGTCTCGGCGAAGCGGGTCACGGAGCCGGGGATGGACAGCTTGACGTCCTCCAGCACCTTGCCGCCGGCCACGCCCACGGACTTGCGCGTCTCGTCGTGCGCCCAGACACCGCCGTACTGGCCGTACGCGGTGCCGACCACGGCCACCGGCTTGCCGCTGAGGGCACCGGCACCGAACGGGCGGGACAGCCAGTCGATGGCGTTCTTCAGGACGGCCGGGATGGTGCCGTTGTACTCGGGCGTGAACAGGATCAGGCCGTCGGCGGCGTTGGCGGCCTCGCGCAGCTTCGCGGCGGCGGCCGGTACGTCGCCCTCGACGTCGATGTCCTCGTTGTAGAAGGGGATCTCCGCCAGCCCCTCGAACAGCTCCACCTCCGCACCCTCGGGGGCGAGCTTGACGGCGGCCTCCGCGAGCTGGCGGTTGTGCGAACCCGCGCGAAGGCTGCCGACGAGGGCGAGGATACGAACAGACATGGTGACTCCCACGTAGTGAAGGACGGCTCCGAAACACTGCCGTTACGATCCGGACCGGGGTCCGTTTAAAGTTGTATCATCCTAACCGGACCGCGGTCCAGTTTTGTTCCCGATGCTTTACGCTGGCTTCATGGCCACCGTCCCACCCCCCTTCCCGACGCCTCAGGAATCCGTCGGTCATCCCGAGCTGTTCCAGCTGGGCACCGCGCCGGCGCCCGACGAGCCGTGCCTGCGGGCCGACGCCGCGCGCAACCGGGCCCGGCTGCTGGAGGCCGCCGCGCGGCTGGTGGCGGAGCGCGGCGCGGACGCCGTCACGATGGAGGCGGTGGCCGCCGAGGCCCGTGTGGGCAAGGGCACGGTCTTCCGCCGGTTCGGCGACCGCACCGGCCTGCTGACGGCGCTGCTCGACCACTCCGAGAAGAAGTTCCAGGCCGCCTTCCTCGCCGGGCCGCCGCCGCTCGGACCCGGAGCGCCGCCCGTGGAGCGGCTGCGCGCATTCGGCCACGCGATGCTGCGCCGCTCGGCCGACGAACTGGAGCTGCAACTGGCGGCCGAGCCGGGCGCCAGCCGCCGCTTCACCGCCCCGCCCCGCCGGGTGCTGCGCCACCACGTGACCATGCTGCTGCGCCAGGCCGTCCCGGAAGCGGACTGCGAACTGCTCTCCCACACTCTGATGGGCCAGCTCGACCCGGCGCTGATCCACCACCTGACCAGGCAGTGCGGGATACCCATGGCCCGCCTGGAGGACGCCTGGGCCGACCTCGTCGACCGGGTGACGGGCACGGCCGCGGGCGGCTGAGCGCCCGTCCCGGGCTCCCGTGACCGCTCACGGCTTCCTCACAACTCCCCCGCCCGACAGGCGCATTGGGGCTTCTGCCAAGATGCCGTACGTCATGGTGCAGATACCCAAAACGCCCGCGCCCCCGTCGCCCGCACCGCTGCGCTCCGTGCCCACGAGCGCCGATGTGGCCCGCCTGGCCGGCGTCTCGCGCGCGACCGTCTCCTACGTCCTCAACAACACCAGCGCCGTACGGATCAGCGAGCCCACCCGCCGCCGGGTCCACGAGGCCGCGAAGGAACTCGGGTACGTCCCGCACGCGGCGGCCCGCAGCCTGCGTGCCGGGCACAGTCGTATGGTCCTGATCCCCGCGCCGACCTTCCCCGTCGGCCCGCTCTACAGCCGGTTCCTCGCCGACCTGCAGGGTGCGCTCGGCAGCCTGGACTACACGGTGGTGCAGTACGGCACCGGCGGCCCGCACGGCGACGAAGCCGCCCGCGCCTGGGCCGAACTGCGGCCCGTGGCCGTGCTCGTGCCCGGTTCCGGGCTCGGCCCGCGCGGGGTGGCGGTGCTCAAGCGCTCGGGGGCGCGGGCCGTGGTCACCCTAGGCCCCGAGACCATCGAGGGCGCGCACGCCCTGCTCATGGACCACGACGTGGTCGGCCACAGCGCGGGCTCCCACCTCTACGACCGGGGCAGGCGCCGTATCGGCGTCGTCGTCCCGCGGGAACCCGGCCTCGAGGCGTTCTCCGCGCCCCGGCTCCACGGTGTGCGCGAGTCCCTGCGGGGTACCGACGCCACCTTGACCGAACTGCCCCTCGCCTACGACGAGGAGGCCGCCGCACGCCTCGCCGCCCGCTGGCGGGGCCTCGGCCTGGACGCCGTGTTCACCTACAACGACGAGTACGCGATGCTGCTGATGCGGGCCCTGCAGGACGAGGGCGTCCGCATCCCTGAGGAGACGGCCGTGATCGGCGCCGACGACCTGATGCTCGGCCGGCTGCTGCGGCCGCGGCTCAGCACGGTCCGCCTGGAACTGCCCTCCGGCCGGGAACTCGCCGAACTGGTCGACCGCGCCGTGCGCAAGCCCGGTACCGAGCCCGAGACGCACAAGGTCCTGGGCGCGACGGTGCTGCACCGAGAGTCGAGCTAGCCGTCCCTGCCGGGTGCGGCTCAGCGGCGGCTCGTCGGGTTCGCGCGGCCACTGCTCGGGTTCGCGGGTAGCCGGTCGGGTTGGAGTGGCGGCGGTTTGGTTCGCGTGGCCACCACTCGGCTTCCCTTGGCAGCCGGTCGGGTTCGCGCGGCAGCTGCTCGGAGATCCCGCGGTCACGGTCGGGGAATCCCCGGTCACCGTTCGGGATCGCGCGGCAGGCGGTCCGGATCGCGCGCGACCGTTCGGGTTCGCGCGGCCACCGCTCGGCAGCCACTCGGGATCGCCGGTCGGTTCGCGCGGCCACCGGTCCGGACCGGGGCCCCGGTCCGGACCGCACGGGCCCCCGGTCCGGACGGCACGGGTTCCCGGTCCGGACGGCACGGCTTGCCGGTCCGGCCCGCACGGGCCCCCGGCCATGACTGCGCGGCCACCGGTCCGGACCGCGCGGCCGCCGCTCGGTAGCCACTCGGGATCACCGGTCGGTTCGCACGGCCACCGGTCCGGACCGGGCCCCCGGCCCGGCCCGCACGGGCCCCCCGGCCATGACCGCGCGGCCACCGGTCCGGACCGCGCGGCCGCCGCGGAGGGCGGTCGGCCCGGGCGGCGTCCCTCGGCATGACTAGGATGTTGCATGCTCAACAAAATGCGGACGCTTACGAACGCCGCCGCGGCACCCACCGCTGCGGACCGGTCGGCGCGTCCCGCCATGTGACCGCCGAACCGGCCGCGCACGCACGGGAGTTCCGCTCGCCCCGTCAGCCGGTGACCGATCGATCGGAGAGCCGTCATGCCGTTGCTCGACAGCAGGACCTGGCAGCCCCAGAGCCTGACGGGCCCCGGGTACACCGTCACCGAGCCCGCCACCGGCCAAGCCCTCGGCAGCCTCGCCCTCGCCGGCCCGAAGGACGTCGAGGCCGCCGCCGAGAGGGCCGCCGCCGCCCAGCGCGAGTGGGCCCGTGCCCCGCACTTCGCCCGGGCCGCCGTGCTCCGCAGGGCCGGCGACCTGTTCACGGCACACGCCGCCGAACTGCGCGAATGGCTCGTCCGCGAGTCCGGTTCCGTCCCCGGCAAGGCCGACTTCGAACTGCACGTCGCCGCCCAGGAGTGCTACGAGGCCGCCGCACTCGCCTCCCGCCCGGCCGGCCAGGTCCTGCCCAGCGAGGCGCCGCGCCTGTCGTACACGCGCCGCGTCCCGGCCGGTGTCGTGGGCGTGATCTCCCCGTTCAACGCCCCACTGATCCTGTCCATCCGCTCCGTCGCACCCGCCCTGGCCCTCGGCAACGCGGTCGTCCTCAAGCCGGATCCGCGCACCGCCGTCTGCGGAGGGCTGTCCCTCGCCGCGGTCTTCGCCGCCGCGGGCCTGCCGCAGGACCTGCTGCACGTGCTCCCCGGCGGCCCGGACGCCGGACAGGCCCTGGTCGCCGACCCGCGCGTGCCGGTCATCTCCTTCACCGGCTCCACCCCCGCCGGGCGGGCCGTGGGCGAGGCCGCAGGCCGTCACCTCAAGCGGGCCCACCTGGAACTGGGCGGCAACTCGGCCATGATCGTGCTGGCGGACGCCGACCTCGACGCGGTGATCTCCACCGCCGCCTGGGGCTCCTTCTTCCACCAGGGCCAGATCTGCATGACGACCGGGCGCCACCTGGTGCACGCGTCCCTGTACGACGAGTACGTCGAGCGGCTCGCCGCCAAGGCGGACTCGCTCGCCGTCGGCGACCCGTTCCGCGAACAGGTCCACCTGGGCCCGATCATCGACTCCGGCCAGCTCGCCAAGATCAGCGGCCTGGTCGAGTCCAGCAAGGCGTCGGGTGCCAAGCTCGCCGCGGGCGGCACCCACGACCGGCTCTTCTACCGGCCCACGGTCCTCGCCCACGTCGGCGACCACACCCCGGCGTACACGGAGGAGGTCTTCGGGCCCGTGGCGCCCGTACGCTCCTTCACCACCCCCGACGAGGCGGCGGCCCTGGCCGCGCAGAGCTCCTACGGACTCTCCCTGGGCATCGTCACCCGCGATACGGCCCGTGGCCTGGACCTCGCCGAGCGCATACCGACCGGCATCGTCCACATCAACGACCAGACCGTCAACGACGAGGCCGTGGCACCCTTCGGCGGAGTCGCCGCCTCCGGCACCGGCGCCCGCTTCGGCGGCGAGGCCAACCTGGAGGCCTTCACCGAACTGCGCTGGACGACGGTACGCGGAGACGTGGCTCCGTATCCGTTCTAGCCCTGCGGCGCCTGCTGCCCCTCCTGGGCCTGCTGCTCGGCGATCGCCTTGCGGACCTCGTCCATGTCGAGGTTGCGGGCCTGCCCGATGACGTCCGTCAGGGCGGCCTCGGGCAGGGCGCCCGGCTGGGCGAACACGGCGACCTGGTCACGGACGATCATCAGCGTCGGAATCGACTGGATACCGAAGGCCGCGGCCAGCTCCGGCTGCGCCTCGGTGTCCACCTTGCCGAACACGAGGTCCGGGTTCTCCTCCGCCGCCTTCTCGTAGACCGGCGCGAACTGCTTGCACGGCCCGCACCAGGACGCCCAGAAGTCGATCAGGACGAACTCGTTGTCCGTGACCGTCTGGTCGAAGTTCTCCTTGGTGAGCTCCACGGTGCTGCTCATGGCGTAAATCCCTCTTCCTGGTGTGGGTCAAGCCGTCGGCACAACACGGCCGACCTGGTACGTATTCCGCGCCCCTACCCGTGTGGCCAGGGCGCACACCACCCACCAGACTGACCTCATGACGGAAACGGAAACCAACGCGTACGACGTCGTGGTGCTCGGGGCCGGACCCGTGGGGGAGAACGTCGCCGACCGCACCCGCGCGGCCGGTCTGACCACCGCGGTCGTGGAGAGCGAACTGGTCGGCGGCGAGTGCTCGTACTGGGCGTGCATGCCCAGCAAGGCCCTGCTGCGGCCGGTCATCGCCCGCGCGGACGCCCGCCGCGTGCCGGGCCTGAGCCAGTCGGTGCAGGGCCCCCTCGACGCGTCCGCGGTCCTCGCCCACCGGGATTACTACACCTCGAACTGGAAGGACGACGGGCAGGTCGGATGGCTCGACAGCATCGGCGCCGACCTGTACCGCGGCCACGGGCGCCTGACCGGCCCGCGCACGGTGACGGTCACCGGCCCGGACGGCGGTGACCGCGTCCTGACCGCCCGGCACGCCGTCGCCGTCTGCACCGGCAGCCGCGCCGCCCTGCCCGGCCTGCCCGGACTCGACGCGGTCCGGCCGTGGACCAGCCGGGAGGCCACCAGCTCCAAGAGCGTGCCCGGCCGCCTGATCGTGGTCGGTGGCGGCGTCGTCGCCACCGAGATGGCCACCGTCTGGCAGGCCCTCGGCTCGAAGGTCACCATGCTGGTCCGCGGCAAGGGCCTGCTCCCCCGGATGGAGCCCTTCACCGGAGAGCTCGTCGCCGAGGCGCTCACCGAGGCCGGCGCCGACGTCCGCACCGGCACATCGGTGGAGTCGGTGACCCGCCAGAACGGCACCGTCGTCGCCGTCACGGACGGCGGCGACCGCGTCGAGGGCGACGAGATCCTCTTCGCGACCGGCCGCGCGCCGCGCACCGACGACCTCGGGCTGGAGACGATCGGTCTGGAACCGGGCTCCTGGCTCGACGTCGACGACAGCCTCCGCGTCACCGGCCACGACTGGCTGTACGCGGTCGGCGACGTCAACCGGCGCGCCCTCCTCACCCACCAGGGCAAGTACCAGGCCCGGATCGCGGGCGCCGCCATCGCCGCGCGGGCGACCGGCGAATCCCTCCTCGCCCAGCCCTGGGGCGCCCACGCCGCGACCGCCGACCACGCGGCCGTCCCCCAGGTCGTCTTCACCGACCCGGAGGCGGCGGCCGTCGGCCTGTCACTCGCCGAGGCCGAGCAGGCGGGGCACCGGGTGAAGGCCGTCGACGTGGACCTGTCCACCGTCGCGGGCGCGGGCCTGTACGCCGACGGCTACAAGGGCCGCGCCCGCATGGTCGTGGACCTGGAGGACGAGATCCTGCGCGGAGTGACCCTCGTCGGCCCCGGCGTCGGCGAGCTCATCCACTCCGCCACGATCGCCGTCGCCGGCCAGGTCCCGATCGGCCGCCTGTGGCACGCCGTCCCGTCGTACCCGACGATCAGCGAGGTGTGGCTGCGGCTGCTGGAGGCCTATCGCGACGCCTGACCTCCGCATCGTCCGGCCGGTCCGGCCCCGGGGCGGTTCCCGCCGGGCCCGGGACCGGCCCCGGGCTTCCGGCGCCGGCCGGGCCCGACGGTCACGCGTGCGCGGGCACCACCAGCTCCCGGTAGTCCTCGCTCCACAGGTCCTCCTCCGCCTCCGGCAGCAACAGCACCCGGTCGGGCCGCAGCGCGTCGACGGCGCCCTCGTCGTGCGTGACCATGACGATCGCGCCCGGGTACGTGCCCACCGCGGCCAGGACCTCGGCACGCGAGGCCGGGTCGAGGTTGTTGGTGGGCTCGTCGAGGAGCAGCACGTTCGCGCCCGAGTGCACCAGCCCCGCCAGGGCGAGCCGGGTCTTCTCGCCGCCGGAGAGGACGCCGACGCGCTTGTCGGCGTCGTCGCCGGAGAACAGGAACGCGCCCAGGACCTGGCGCACTTCGCCGTCGGCGAGGTGCGGTGCGGCACCCGCCAGATGCTCACGCACCGTCAGTTCCGGTTCCAGCGTGTCGTGTTCCTGGGCGAAGTAGCCGAGGCGCAGCCCGTGCCCGTGGACCACCCGGCCGCTGTCCGGCGTGTCCTGCCCGGCGAGGATCCGCAACAGGGTCGTCTTTCCGGCGCCGTTGGGCCCGAGCACCACCAGGCGGCTGCCCCGGTCGACGGCGAGATCGACGCCACGCAGGACGTGCTGCCCGGCGTACGACCTGGTCAGACTGACCGCGCCGAGCGGGATCCGGCCACAGGGCGCCGGCTCGGGCAGCCGGATCCTGGCGGTCTTCTCGGCGCGCCGGGCCGGTTCGAGGTCCGCGAGCATCCGGTCGGCGCGGCGGGCCATGTTCCGCGCGGCCACCGCGGTCGCCACCCGGGCCCGCATCTTGCCGGCCTGGGCGTGCAACGCCGCCGCCTTGCGCTCGGCGTTCGCCCGCTCGCGGGCCCGCCGCCGCTCGTCGGCGTCCCGCTGGGCCAGATACTCCTCCCAGCCGGTGTTGTGGACGTCGAGCGCGGCCCGCCCGGGATCCAGGTGGAAGACCCGGTTCACGGTGCCGGCCAGCAGGGACGTGTCGTGGCTGATCATCACCAGCCCGCCCTGGTGGCTCGTGAGGAACCCGCGCAGCCAGGCGACCGAGTCCGCGTCCAGATGGTTCGTCGGCTCGTCCAGCAGCAGTGTGCCGTGCCCGGCGAACAGGATGCGGGCCAGCTCCGCGCGCCGGCGCTGACCGCCCGACAGGGCGCGCAGCGGCCGGTCCATCAGCCCCGCCGGCAGTCCGACGCCGGCGGCGACCCGGGCGGCCTCCGCCTCGGCCGCGTATCCGCCGCGCGCCTGGAACTCGGCCTCGGCCCGCACATAGGCGTTCATCGACCGCTCCGTCCCGTCGGCCATCGCGGCCTCGGCGCGGCGCAGGGCCCGTACGGCGTGGTCCAGGCCGCGCGCGGACAGGATCCGGTCGGTGACGGTGACCGACTGGTCGGCCGCGCGCGAATCCTGCGGGAGATGACCGACGTCACCGGTGCGGGTGACGGTCCCGGCGGCGGGCCGCAGGGTGCCCGCCAGGGTGTGCAACAGGGTCGTCTTCCCCGCGCCGTTGCGGCCGACCAGGCCGATGCGGTCGCCGGGGGAGACGTGGAAGGAGACGCCGGACAGCAGCAGACGCGCGCCCACGCGCACGTCGACGTCACGAACGGTGATCATGAGAAAACGCTCCGAACAAGCAATCCGAACAAGCAAGAGGACACACGGGTGGCGTGGAAGCGGGTCCTCGGCTAGGAAATTCGGGGCGTAGACATGAACGTCACGGTAACGGAGGCGCCTGCCGGGCGCCTCCGAATTTCCGCGGCGGTCGGCGTCATGGCGGCAGTCGGCGTTACGGCAGCTCGAAGCCGAGCGCCCGCGCGGCCTCCTCCGGCGTCGGCTGAGCCCAGCGCTCCGTCACCGCCTGGTTGGACGACAGCGACCGCGACTCGGCCCGGTCGAGATACAGAACCCCGTCGAGATGGTCCGTCTCGTGCTGCACGATCCGCGCGGGCCAGCCCGTGAACACCTCGTCCAGCGCGTGCCCGTGCTCGTCCTGCCCGGTCAGCCGCACCTCGGCGGCCCGCGCCACCACCGCCTGCCAGCCCGGCACGCTCAGACAGCCCTCGAAGAACGCGGCCCGCGCGCCGCCGACGGGCTCGTAGACGGGATTGACCAGCACCCGGAACGGCTGCGGCACCCGCCCGCGCGCCAGCCGCACCTCCTCCGGCACCGGCGCCGGGTCCTCGATCACCGCGATCCTGAGCTCCACACCGACCTGCGGCGCCGCCAGGCCGACCCCGGGCGCCGCGCGCATGGTGCTCCGCAGGGCCTCGACGAACCGGGCCAGCAGCGCGGGCCCCAGCTGACCGTCGTACGGCTCGGTGCCGCGCCGCAGCACCGGATCACCGGCCGCCACGATGGTCAACGGGCCGCCACCGGCGAGGAGTTCCTCGACCCGCTCGGCCAGGGGTGCACGATCGCTCGGAGTTCCCATCGCGTCAGGATGACATGGCACCCCCCACCCTCGCGTGTCGCACGTCACACGCACTTCCCGGGAACTGGACGCCCCCTCAGCCCGACTACTGCACCGCAACGGCCACGAAGACGTCCCCGGGAGAACCCGCCGATGACCACCGCTCCCTCGACCACCACGGACGAGGCCCCGCGACCCGCCGCCCCGGCGCCGTCGAAGAACAACTGGGCCCCACTACGCCCGCTCATCCTCCGCCTGCACTTCTACGCCGGGGTACTGGTGGCGCCGTTCCTCATCGTCGCCGCCACCACCGGCCTGCTGTACGCCGCCTCCTTCCAGGCCGAGAAGATCGTGTACGACCATGAACTGACCGTCCCCGCGGGTGAGCGGAAGCTGCCGATCAGCGAGCAGGTGGCCGCCGCCCGCGAGGCCCATCCCGAGGGCACGGTCTCGGCCGTACGCCCCTCACCCGAGGCGGACGCGACGACCAGGGTGATGCTGTCCGGTGTTCCGGGCGTCGACGAGGGACACACGCTCGCCGTGTTCGTCGACCCGTACACCGCGAAGGTGCGCGGCTCCCTCGACCAGTACGGCTCGACCGGTGCGCTGCCCCTGCGCACCTGGATCGACGAGTTCCACCGGGACCTGCACCTGGGCGAGCCGGGGCGGCTGTACAGCGAACTGGCGGCCAGCTGGCTGTGGGTGATCTCGGCCGGCGGACTGGTGCTGTGGTTCTCCCGCCGCCGTGCCCTGCGCAGGGTGCGGGGCACGAACGGACAGCGCCGCACCCTCGGGCTGCACGGCAGCGTCGGCGTGTGGGCGGCGGCCGGGTTCTTCTTCCTCTCGGCGACCGGCCTGACCTGGTCGGCCCACGCCGGGGCGAACATCGACGAGTTGCGGACCTCGCTGGGGCAGGCCACCCCGGCGGTGTCGGCGTCGGCGAGTGGCGAACACACCGGCCACGGTTCGGCCGCCGGGCAGGCCGGAGACGCCGCGCACGGGGTGGGCCTGGACAAGGTCCTGGCGGCGGCCCGGGCCGAGGGGCTGGGCGACCCGGTGGAGATCGTGCCGCCGGCGGACGCGCAGTCGGCGTACGTCGTCCGGCAGGTACAGCGCAGCTGGCCGGAGAAGCAGGACTCCGTCGCGATCGACCCGGCCGGTGGCGAGGTCATGGACGTGGTGCGGTTCGCCGACTACCCGGTGCTCGCGAAGCTCACCCGGTGGGGCATCGACCTGCACACCGGCATCCTGTTCGGCCTGGCCAACCAGATCGCCCTGATGCTGCTCGCGCTCTGTCTGATCCTGCTGATCGTGTGGGGCTACCGCATGTGGTGGCAGCGTGGCCGTGGCTCCGCCTTCGGCCGCCCGGTCCCACGCGGCGCGTGGCAGCGGGTGCCGCCACAGATCCTGGTGCCGCTGCTGGCGGGGGTCGCCGTCCTCGGCTACTTCCTGCCTCTGTTCGGCATCCCGCTCGCGGCCTTCCTGGCCGTCGACATCCTGCTGGGCGAGATCGCCTACCGACGGGGACGGCGGACGTACGGGGCGGGGACGCCGGCGCGGTAGCGGACCGGCCGACGCGCAGGTGCCCGGCTCCCCGTGGGGGGCCGGGCACCGTCAGGTACGTACCGGTCAGCGCTGCTCGAAGTCACCCGCGAGCGCCGAGGCGATCCGCAGATGCGGCTCCGCCTCCTCGTGCCGGTTCTGCCGCTGGAGCGTGCGGCCGAGCATCAGCCGGGCGTAGTGCTCGACCGGGTCCCGCTCGACGATCGTCCGCAACTCGGCCTCCGCGCGGCGCAGTTGGGCCGAGTGGTAGTAGGAGCGCGCCAGCAGCAGCCGGGGCCCGGTCTGCTCGGGCACCTCCTCGACCAGCCCGCCCAGGACCCGCGCGGCGGCGGCGTAGTCCTTGGCGTCGAAGAACATCTGCGCGCGCTCCCAGCGCTCCGCCGGTGTCCCGTGGGCGTAGTACGTCGCGTCGTAGGTCGTGTTCACTCGTGCCTCCTTCGAGGCCGACAACCGAACGTGTTGGTTTAATATTCCACTACTGGATCAGCTGGTACTCGCCGAGGGCGGCAGGTTCGGCCAGGCCGGGACGCCCGGCCACAGCCCGAATGACGCGCTGACGCGGGCCCTTCCACCGGACTAGGTTGTGCGTCATGAGCAATCTTGAGCGCGAGGCGGCTCCCTCCCTGTGCGGTGGCCGCGGCTTCGTCGTAGCGGAGCCGGTTCGCGAACTCCTCAGTCCGCGCCACGTCAAGCTGGGCGAATCCAGCGAGGTCCGCAGGCTGCTGCCCAACCTCGGCCGCCGCATGGTCGGAGCCTGGTGCTTCGTCGACCACTACGGCCCCGACGACATCGCCGACGAACCCGGTATGCAGGTGCCGCCGCATCCCCACATGGGACTCCAGACGGTCAGCTGGCTGCACGAGGGGGAGGTCCTGCACCGCGACTCCACCGGCAGCCTCCAGACGATCCGGCCGCGCGAACTGGGCCTGATGACCTCGGGCCGGGCGATCAGCCACTCCGAGGAGAGCCCCCGCTCGCACGCCCGTTTCCTGCACGGCGCGCAACTGTGGGTCGCCCTGCCGGACGGCCACCGCCACACCGACCCGCGCTTCGAACACCACGCCGACCTGCCGGTCGTCACGGCACCCGGCATCAAGGCGACGCTGATCCTCGGCGACCTTGACGGCGCGACCTCGCCCGGCACGGCGTACACCCCGATCACCGGCGCCGACCTGGCCCTCACCCGAGGCGCGGACGTACGCCTCCCGCTGGAACCGGACTTCGAGTACGCCGTCCTGTCCATGTCCGGCGAGGCCCACGTGGACGGCGTCCCGGTCCTGCCAGGCTCGATGCTCTACCTCGGCTGCGGCCGCAGCGAACTGCCGCTGCGGGCGGAGTCGGACGCGGGCCTGATGCTCCTGGGCGGCGAGCCGTTCGAGGAGGAACTGATCATGTTCTGGAACTGGATCGGACGGTCGCAGGAGGAGATCGAACAGGCGCGGCGGGACTGGATGGAAGGGACACGTTTTGGTGAGGTGAAGGGGTACGACGGGGATCCCCTGCCTGCCCCTGAGCTGCCGGTGACGCCTCTGAAGCCACGGGGCAGAGTGCGCTGACCTGCGAAAATGAGCGTTCGTCGGTGGCGGATGATTGACTTTCCGTCGTGTGTTCTCATCCGCCGACTGGGAGCCCCGGCCTGCCGTCGAGGCACGAGCCGCCTCCCTGTTGCCCGCGCTGCTGCTCGCGCGCGTGGACGGCAAGTCCCCGGTGGAGTACCTGACGGAGGACCGGCACCGGCTGTTCGTCCGCACGGCGGCATCCGCCCTGCTCCGGGCACCGGCCCCGACGGTGGAGGACGTGCTTTCCCGCCGGATACCGCGATGGCCGACCCGGCCTTCGACCCCGTCGCCTTCGACCGGGAGCAGCGGGTCGACTCGCCCGGCATCGCGGAACTCATCTAGCCCGACGGCATGCACACCACCGCTACCCGCGGGGTGCGGCCCGTGGTGACCGCCCGCGGCCGGACCGGCATTCGTCGGTTCGAAGCGGCGGGGGCGTCGGCCCGGGCCGGCCCCTGCAGTGCCGCCGAGGATCTTGCCCGCTTCCACGTGAGGTCCGAGTCGTTTCGCCGACCTGACGCTGACCGTGGCGCTACACGTCACGGTGCCGAGTGCCGCGCTCAGCCTGACGTGATCCCCGCCGGAGTGCCGGCGGGGATTCTCTGCCATGGAGGAGGGGGCGGAGGACAGGTCAGGACGGGATGAGCTGCCATTGCTGCCGCGTCTGCGACGCGTACGGCTGCTGCTCGATGTTGGCCCCGTCGGCGGTGCTGCCCTCGTCGACGCCGAGACAGAGCCCGCTGTAGCGGTTGACGAGGATGTAGTTTCCGTCACCGGTGGGCGTGACGGCCCAGTGCTGCTGGGGGGCGTTGGCGTCTGCCCAGATGCCGACGTTGCCGCCGTCCGCGCGGGAGAGACCGGCGACCTCCAGAAGCTTGCCGCTGCCCACGCCCTTGATCTTGTAGTAGCCGTCGCCGGTGCTGGTGAAGGTCCACTTCTGGTTCGCCTGGTTGAGCCAGGGCCACTGATGGACGTTGGTGCCGTTGGCGGTGCGCCCGCCCTCCACGTCGGCGACCTTGCCGCTGTGCCGGGCGACCAGCCGGTAGACGGTGCCGTCGCCGGGCAGTGTGGTGGATACCGGCGCGGGCTTGGCCGTCCGGCCGCCGATCCTGAGGCCGCCGATGTTGGCGTAGCCGCCGGTGGCCGCGTTGACCTTGATCCGTACGAAGCCCACGTTCCTGGCCGGCCACTCGACCAGCTTGAACTTGCCGTTGCCGGCCCAGGTGCCGGTGGCGACCTGGGTGAAGGTGACCCCGTCGGTGCTGGTGGAGATGGTGTACGAGGTGATGTCACCGTCGGTGGAGTCGGTGCGGTTCCACTGCTTGGGCAGGTACTCCAGGGTGGAGACGTTGCTCCACACCCCGCCCAGGTCGATGGTGATGGACTGCGGCAGCGGCAGGCCCCAGGTCGACCAGCAGGTTTCGTAGCGGACGTCGCTGAGTCCGTCGATGGCGTGGAGTGGTCCCTCGCCGGTGTGGAAGGCGGTCGCATACGCGTTGACGGGTGTGACCGGGTGCTCGGCGCGCAGTGGCTGTGTGGGCAGCGGTGGCCGGGAGGTGTTCGGGCTCCAGGCGGCACCCACTTCGGCGAGCCGGTTGACGATGTTGGTGTCCAGCAGGCCGTCGCGGTTGGGCGGGCAGTTGAGGATGAAGGAGGTGTACTTCGGCTCCAGGTCGGCCAGGTGCGACAGGATCGCGGCCTTGCTCATGAGGCTCTCGGTCGGGGTGGAGGGGTGCCAGAACCATCCGTTGCTGATGGTCTGCCCCTGCATTCCGGCGTAGGTGTTGCCCGCCGGCGCGGTGATCCCCAGCGGCTCCTCGAAGAAGATCGCGTCGCTGAGGAAGGGCTCGGTCAGTCCGCCGATGTCGATCATGACGCAGTCCGGCTGCAGCTGCTTCACCAGCGAGCGGATCCTCTGGTAGGAGACGGCCTGCTGCCCCATCTGCCATGCGTAGCCGTCGGTCATGAACATGTCGATGGTGCCGTAGTGGGTGAGCAACTCGGTGATCTGGCCGAGGATGAAGGCCATGTCGCCGGGCTGGATGGCATCGGTGATGTCGAGCCCGGTCACCTTGTGCCGGCTCTCCCATGCCTCGACGCCGAAGGTGCGGTCCCAGATCGAGTAGTAGAACCCGACCTTCAGCCCCTTCGCCCGGAACGCATCGCAGTACGCCCGCACCACGTCCTGCTTGTAGGAGCTGTTCGCGACGTTCTGGGTGCCGTAGGCGCTCGGCCACAGGGCGAAGCCGTCGTGGTGCTTGGTGGTCAGGATGCCGTAACTCATCTTCGCGGCGGCCGCCGCGTCGGCCCACTGCGCGCAGTTGACGCTCGGGGGAGCGAAGAGGGTGGGGCTCTGGTTGGGTTCGGCCCACTCCTGGTCCGTGAACGTGCCCAGGCTGAAGTGGTTGAACATGCCGAACCGCATGTCGACCATCTTGCTCAGGTTGGTCTGCGTGTCCGCGGCGGCCGCCTGCGGTAGAAGGCGGGAGAAGCCGGGGACGATCGGCAGGGCGGTCGCGGCGGTTGCCGCCCCCGCCGCACCGAGAAGCGTACGACGAGTCATTCTTCGTGAGGACATGGCCCACTCCTGTGGATCGATGGCATTGATTGCGGTGACAACGCCCCGGAGCGCAGTCACGGCCTGGGCGCCGGGGCGCTCACGGATGGCCGACGTGGCTGTGAAAGGGTGCTCCGCTGGAGCCTGCCGGCCGAGCGGGTGCCACACGCGGAGCTCGTTTCGGAGATCGTGGCCCGAACCTCTTCGTCAGCTGACAGAGAACTGGCTGAAGGTCGCGGTGCCGGTACTTCCGGCGTGGGCCGTGGAGAACATGCCCGCGTCCAGGGTGCTGTTCGCCCCGGTCAGTGTCGCAGTGCCGACAGTCGTCCAGGCCGTGCCGTTGGCGGAGTAAGAGCCGATGACCGACGTGCCGCTCCTGACCAGGCGGAGCCAGACCGGGGCGACGGTGGCGCTCCCGGTCTTGATGGTGTTGGTGTCGAGGTAACCGTCACCGTCGGAGTCCGACGACAGGGCGATTCCGTTGCCGGGGGTGGTGGCGAGGACGAGGTACCCGGTGGACGAGCCGGCGGAGGCGATGTTGTTTCGCAGCATCAGGCCGGCTTTGGCCCAGCTGTTGGTCTTGTCCTGACTGGCGACGCGGACGGTGACGGTCGAGGACGTTCCAGCGGCCCCCGTCCGGTAGGCGGCGGAATACTCGTCGTCGTAAGCCGTGCCGGAGCGCCATACGTCGATGCCTGCGCCGGTCAGGGAGGTCACTGGGCCGCTTTGGCTGACGGCGGCCGGGATCGAACTGTATGCCCTGTAGGGAGAAGTGACGATGCGCAGGTTGCTGAAGGTCGCACTGCCGGCGGTGGGGCTGTGGGCTGTGTGGATGACACCGGCATCCTGGGTGGTCGCCATGGACGGCAGGGTCACCTTCGAGCCGACCTGGGTGAAGGTGGATCCATCGGTGGAGTAGTAGGCGGACACCTGGGTGGCAGTGCGGGTGAGCCGCAACCAGACCGGTGCCTTGACGGTGGCGGCGGTGGACGTGAGCTTGTCGAGGTAGCCGTCGGCGTTGGAGTCCCGCTGGAAGCTGACGCCGTTGTTCGGGGTCACGACCACAGCCGCGTATCCGGCGGAGGAGCCGTCGTCCCTGAGGTCGTTGCGCAGGACGACGCCGGCCTTGGCCCGGCCGCTGGTCTTGTCCAGGCTGTCGACCCGGGCGGTCACTGACGTGCCGTCGACAGCTGCCCCGTTGCGGAAGACGGTGCCGTACTCGTCTGAGTGCTGTCCGCCGGCACCCCGGATGTCCTCGCCCGCGTCGGTGATCGTGAAGTGGCCGCCGCTCTGGCCCGTGTTGGCGGGGGTGGAGGAGTAGGCGCTGTAGGGGGAGCTGACGGGGTCGGTGGTCAGCGGACGGTACCGGGGCTGGATACCGGCGTTGTTCATGACCGTCTTCGCGGCCGACGGCCAATTTCCGTCCCTGACGACTACGGTGCCGCTGACTACGTCACCACGGCCGTTGGTGTTGGTGATGTTCGCGGAACTGTTGGTCGTCCAGTTGTCGGTCAGGGTCAGGGCGCCGGTGTTGTTGGTCGCACTGCTGTTCTCGTGACCCCATTCGCCGGTGTTCCGGAAGACGTTGTTGGTGTCCGTGAAGTTCCGGGAGCCCTCGTCGTGGTAGAAGCCGAACCAACCGTTGTTGCTGTGGCAGTAGTTGCGTTCGAACGTGCTGCCCGGTGACGCCGACAGGGTGTACATGCAGCCGCCGTCGGTCATCTGCTGCATGAGGTCGTGGATGTAGTTGTCGGTGACGTGGTTGTTCGCGGCGGTGGTCGCGGTCGTGTAGATGGGCTGGTAGCTGTACAGGCCCCGGTTGACGTAGTCCTGGCTGCCGCCGATGTCGTTGGCGCCCCAGCCGTAGCCGATGGTGAGGCCGGAGTAGGGCAGGTTGTACACCTCGTTGTGCGAGACGGTCGCGCCGTTCACGTAGGTGACGAGGATGGCCGACATGTCACGGTATTCCAGCGCCACATCATGGATGAGGTTGTTGCTCAGCGTGATGTTCCGGTTGGTCATCCGCCTGTCACTGGGGTGGTGCGCGTCCGCCTGAACGCCGCCGACGACGATGCCGCCGCCCGCGTTCTGGGTGAAGACGTTGCCGGTCGCGGTGATGGTGCGGGCGCCGAGTCCCACGCCGGTGGTGTGGGCGTTGGCGTCGTTGCCGATGCCGAGGCCGCTCTGTCCGAGCTGGGTGAACCGGTTACCCGTGAACGCGATGTGGTCGGCGGCCGAGACCTGGACGGCGGAGGGCATCTGCTCCCAGTGAGGGCGTGCCGCCTCGAAGAGCGGGCAGCCGCTCTGACACGAGGTCAGCGCGTCCGACGGACGGTCCCAGGTACCGGAGAGGTACGCGCCGGTCTGCTGGCTGGCGTAGCCGTGGGCGGTGGGGTCCAGCCAACTCGTGCCGGAGAACTGCAGCCCTGAGAAGGCGATGTGGGTGGCGGGGGAGGAGTACGTCCCTCCGACGCTGATGAGCGACTCCAGCTTCGGCACCTCGACGTCGGCCTCACTCATGTCCTGCCCGGTGAGCGGCTTGTAGTACAGGGTGCCGGTGGCGGTGTCGAGGTACCACTCGCCGGCCGTGTCGAGGAACTCGTAGGCGTTCTCGATGTAGAGGGGGCCGGCCCGGAAGGGGCTCGTAAGAGTGTCGTAGCCGAACGTGTTGTTGTCCCACGCGGGCTGGGCCATGGTGATGGTGCCGCTGCTGATGCCGGTCACCGGGGCGTAGCGGTCGGTGAAGGAGCCGATGCCGTGGATCTCGGTCCGGCCGGGCTGCGCGAGGCTGTTGAGGTAGCTCAGCGAGCTGTTGGTGAACGTGTAGCCGCTGGTGGTCGCGGTCAGGTCCGAGCGGGGGACCGCGGCGCGGGCCCGGGTGGCCAGGACGCCGTCGACGAACAGATGGCGCGTGTCGAAGCCGGTGCCGACGTTGCTCTTCCAGATGTTCTTGGCCGAGTCCTGCACGGTCCAGCCGGTGGCCTTCTGCGCTCCGGTGATGACGGGATGGGCGCCCAGCGCGGCCTTCCAGGTCACCGTGTAGCCGCCTGTGCCGGAGTCCGCAGAGGTGAAGGCGAGCGGCGCGGAGAGCCGGTAGGTGCCGTCGGCGAGCTCGACGGTGATGTCGCCTGTCATGGAGTTGTTGGTCGCCCGCACCTTGGTCTTGGCCTGGGTGACGGAGCACGGCCGGCTCACGGAGCAGGCGGTCCCGGAGCCGTTCGATGAGGCGTAGAGCGTCGTGCCGGCCGCGGAGGCGGGGCCGGCCTGGGTGAGGACCGCCGCGGTCGAGGCAGTGAGGACGGCGGCTGCGGCCAGCCATGATCGGAGACGGTCAGGAACCGCGGGACGTCTGCGGGATGTTCGCATGTGGCACCTTCCGGGAGGTTCAGGGGGCCCGTGGTGCTCTTGGCGGGCGGGGGAGAGCCCAGCGGCAAGAGGGGGAAGGGGTAAGAGCGGCGATGTAACATTAGACGTCATACGAATTTCGTCAATAGGTCGCGCGGCCGGCTCGGCCGGACCTCGACATGCGAACGCCCCCGGCCTGTGGCTCGGGGGCGAGTCGGTGGCAGTGCTCTCAGGAGGGGGGCGAGCCGACGTTCGGCAAGCGGCGACGGCTCCACGCGCTCTGGATGTGTGCCGCCATGGCCTGCGCGGCCCCGTCGGAGTCCCGGGCCAGTAGGCGCTCGGCGACCGCGCGGTGCTCCTCGTTCGCCCGCTCGCATGCGGTCGCGTCCGGTGTGCCGTTGTACAGGAACGTCGTGCGCGCCTGGGCGTGGAGGATCCGGATGATGGAACGGCCGAGCCTGTTGTGGGATGCCTGCAGGATCCGGTCGTGGAAGGCCACATCGGTCTCGATGAAGCGCGCCGGGACGGTGGTCTCCTCGTCGAGCCGGGCGAGCAGCCGCTCGATGTCTCTCAGGTCGTCGTCGGTGGCCAGCGTCGCGGCCTGGGCTGTCATCTGGGCCTCCAGCGTCGACCGGATGTCGACCAACTGGTCCAGGACGACGAGCTGGTCGTCGTGCTGGACGGTCGCGGCGAGCACGACGGGGTCGAGGAGGTTCCATTCCTCGGGTGGGGTGACGGTGGTGCCGTAGCCCTGCCGGGCCAGGACCAGCCCCTTGGCCTCCAGGGACTTGACCGCCTCGCGGATGGTGATCCGGCTGACGCCGAACGTCTCGCAGAGCTCGGGTTCCACCGGCAGGGTCGATCCTGGTGGAATGGCGCCCGACACGATCGTGTCGGTCAGGCTCTCCATGACGGCCTGCGCCAGTCGGGCCGGACGCTTGGGCCAGGGCTTGAGAACGGGAGGCTCTCCTGTTCTGCCGGTGCTGTCCTTGGCCATGCGATATCCCCTTGCTGATGCGGATGACGGCGAGTCTACTGCGCGGAAACTCCTTGACAGCATTCGTATGACGACTTACGTTACACGGAAATTTCGTAGCAGCACTTTCCCGTGCAAGGGGTGCAAGCCGTGCGCATCACCGAAGTCGAGTGCCATCCGGTCCGGGTGCCGGGAGTCAGTCCGCCCTTCGTCTGGCGGGACGGACTCCTGGGCAGCCCGTCCGAGGGTGAGGCCGCGGTGCTGCGCATCTGCACGGACGAAGGGGTCGAGGGGGTGGCGATGTCCCCCCGGCGGGGCAGCAGTGTGATCCTCACGGATCTGCTGGACCGCGTACTGCGCAAGGAGTTGGTGGGGCACGATCCCCTGCAGCGGGAATGGCTCTGGCACCGCATGTGGGAGCTGGACCGCACGGAGGAGCTCCCGCTCTACCTGCTGGGGCTGGTCGACATCGCGCTGTGGGACCTCGCCGGACGACTCGCCGACCGGCCCACCTGGCAGATGCTCGGCGGATACCGCACGTCGATACCCGCCTACGCCTCCACTGTCACGTACTCCTCGGTCGAGGAGTACCTGGACATCGCCGACCAGGCCCTGGAGCTCGGCTACCCCGCCATCAAGCTCCATGCCTGGGGTGACGCCCGTCGCGACGCCCGCCTGTCGGTGGCACTGCGCGAGCATGTGGGGGACGACATCCCGCTGATGTTCGACGGGTCGGCGGGCTTCGACCTCCCCGACGCGATCCATCTCGGGCACGCTCTCTCGGACGCCGGCTACCTCTGGTACGAGGAGCCGATGAGGGAGTTCAGTGTCACCGCGTACAAGCGCCTCGCCGACGCGGTGGCCGTTCCCCTCCTCGTGGCCGAGACCTCCGACGGGGCGCACATGAACTCGGCCGATTTCATCCAGGCCGGCGCCGCCACCTTCGGAGTCCGCGCCTCCACCCAACTGCGCGGCGGCTTCACCGGCGCGATGCGCACCGCCCACCTCGCCGACGCCTACCGGCTGCGCGCCGAGGTGCACGGGCCGGAGATCCCCAACCGGCACCTGTGCATGGCCATCTCGAACACCACTTACTACGAGTCGCTGGTCATGGGCAACCCCATCAGTCGCGAGAGCGGCATCGACGCCCACGGCCTCGTCTATGCCCCCACCGGTCCGGGCGTCGCCCTTCCGGCGGGCTTGGACTACCCTCCCGCCCTTCAGGCATTTGTCGACAAGGAGACTGTCATCCCACCCCGGGCCTGATGACCGGAGCCCCAGGCCCGACCGCCTGTCCCGAGCTCCCCGAACGCGGCGCCTCCCACCGCTGTGCGTCTTTTCCCAAGATCTGAGGTCAGTCATGAACGACGACGTTCCGGTTTCCTCCCGCCGCCCGCTCAGACATTCGGCCGTCGCTGTCCTGGGCGCCGTCTCCCTGCTCGTGCTCGCTGCCTGCGGAAGTGCGGACCCCACACCGCCGAAGACTTCCTCCCCCGCCGCGTTCAAACCTGTCGCGCAGAAGGAAGGCAGTGAGATCACGGTCTGGGCGGACGCCACCCGCGTTCCTGGCGTGCAGGCGTACCAGAAGGCTCACCCGGACGAGAAGATCAAGATCGTCACGTACAGCGGGGACGCCAACGGTGCCAACGATCTGCAGACCAAGGTCCAACTGTTCGACCGGGCCGGCGGCGGGTGGCCCGACGTCGCCTTCAGCGCCAATGTCAACGACGCCAGCTGGGCATCCCAGGGCAAGACCCCCTATGCCGCGCCCCTCAGCCAGGGCGTGGTCTCCCAGTCCACGCTCAAGGGCTTCGCCGACGGTGCGCTGGGACCCTGCGCCTTCAACGGCGCCACCTACTGCCTGCGCAACGACCTGGCGCAGAACGTGCTCTGGTACAACAAAGCGCTCATGGACAAGTTCGGGTACTCCGTCCCGACCACCTGGGAGGAGTACCAGGCACTCGGTAAGAAGGTCGCCAAGGAGCACCCCGGCTACCTGGTCGGAACCGCCGGGGACGCCTGGAGCCCCGAGGTGTACTTCTGGGCGAGCCAGTGCCCTGCCAGCACGGCGACCGGTGCCAGGAAGGTCAAGGTCGACCTGCAGGATTCCAGGTGCACCCGGATGGCCGAGCTGCTCGACAGCCTGATCGCCAAGGGCTCGGTCTCCAAGGACACCGTCTTCAGCGCCGGCTTCATCAAGAACAAGGCGAGCAAGGTCCTGATGCTCCCTGGCCCCTCCTGGTTCGGCCAGGTGCTCTTCAACTCCACCTTCAAGACCCCCAAGGGGCAGATCGCCGCCGCATCCCCGCTGAAGTTCGAGGGCGACGCCAAGAACTACACCGGCAACGTCGGCGGCGGACTGTGGTTCGTCTCCTCCCACAGCAAGAACCTCAAGGCGGCGGCCGACCTGGTCACCTGGATGACGACTTCCGACGCCTACCAGGGCACCGCGGGCACCTACCCCGCATACAAGAAGGCCGCGGTCATCTGGCTCGCCAACCAGAAGAAGACCGGCTACTTCGCCGAGGACGTCGGCCCCGTCTTCAAGGAATCCGCGGAACTGATCTGGCCCGGCTGGTCCGCCACGCAGTACAGCCAGGAAGCCATCTACTCCTCCACGGTGGTCCCCGCCCTGAACTCCGGCAAGACCCTCACCGACACCCTGGACATCTGGCAGACGGCCATCACCGACAAGGCCAAGTCCCTCGGATACACCGTCAACTAGCGAAGCGGACCGATGACCACCCACCTCGCAACGGAGCGGAGCGGCCGCCGCGGCCGCTCGGCCCGCAACCCGGTCGGACACGCCGGTTACGTCTTCGTCTCCGGCTATGTCCTCCTCCTGTTCGCCTTCGGCGTCCTGCCGACCTGTTACGCGGTGTGGCTGGCGCTGTCCAACTCCCGCAACCAGCTCGTCGGACTAGGCAACTTCACCCGGACGTTCACCGACTACCGCTTCGGACCGGCCTTCCTCCACATCGGCCTGTACCTGGTGGTGTGGCTGGCCAGCCTGATGATCCTGGTGGTGCTGCTCTCCCTGATGCTGCACGGCCGCATGCGCAGGACCTCCACCAGCCTGCGGTTCCTGTTCTACCTGCCGGGTGCCCTCGCCGGGGTGGCGAGCGTACTGCTCTTCCTGATCCTCCTCGACCCGGCGGCCAGCCCCGTCGGCTGGCTGCTGAAGAGCTTCGGCTGGAACACCCGCGCCCAGGTCAACGCCCCCGGTCACCTGCCGGTGCTCTTCACCGTCATCGCCTTCTGGACCGGCGCCGGCGGCTGGATCGTGGTCATGTACGGCGCGCTCAACAGCATCCCCGACGAGGTCCTGGAGGCCGCTCGCATCGACGGCGCCAGTACGCTCCAGATCGCCCTGCGCATCCAGATCCCGATGATCACCAAGTGGATCGCGTACATGCTGATCCTGGCCTTCGCGGCCGGCACCCAGCTCTTCGTCGAGCCGCAACTGGTCTCCCTCGCCAGCTGGGGCATGATCCCCGACAGCTGGTCACCGAACCAGCTCTCCTACCAGTACGCCTTCCAGGCAGGCGACTTCAACGGCGCGGCGGCGCTCTCCGTCGACCTCCTCACCCTGGGCCTCGCCTGCGCGGCGCTCGTCGTCTTCCGTACCGGCCTGTTCGACAGGGACGAAGGATGACCACAGCTCCCACGACCACAGCCCGCCGAACCCCGTCGTCCCGTACCGCCGGCGCCCGCACCAGCCCGAGGAACCCCATGCGCCGGAAGCGCCGCCCGAGCTCACTGGCGGCCCGGCTGGCCTGGCTCATCGTCATGGCCCTGGCCGCGCTGTTCTTCTGTGTGCCGGTGGTGTGGCTCCTGCTGGCCCCGACCAAGACCGACAGCCAGATCGTGCGGGACAACCCGTTCTCCTTCGGCTCTCTCGGCGCGGTCACCGACACCTGGCACCACCTCTACGCGTTCCAGGACGGCGCCATCCTCACCTGGCTGCTGAACTCGGCGCTCTACGCGTTCGGCGCGCTGGCCGTGACCCTGGTGACGTCGATTCCCGCCGGGTACGCGCTGGCTCTGACCCAGTTCATCGGGCGACGGACGCTGCTGACCATCACCATGCTCGTGATGCTCATGCCGACGGCCGCGATGGTGCTGCCCCTGTACCTGGGGATGAACGCCGTGCACCTGGACGGCACGATCTGGTCGGTCATCCTGCCCTTCTCCTTCTTCCCGTTCGGGGTCTACCTCACCTACATCTACTTCTCCTCCAACGTCCCCTCCGACCTGCTGGCCGCAGCGCGCATCGACGGCTGCTCGGAGTGGCAGGTCTTCCGTCTCATCGCGATGCCGCTGGCCAAGCCCGTGATCGCCCTGGTCGGCTTCTTCAACTTCGTCGGCAACTGGAACAACTTCTTCCTGCCGTTCGTGATGCTGCCCGACAGCTCCCAATATCCGGCGCAGGTGGGGCTGAACAACCTGCTCGCCGCCTCGCCGCTGTTCAACACCTCCAGCGGCACGGGAAACCAGATCATGCGGCCCGAACTGGCCCTGGCCACCCTGGTGACCATCGTCCCTGTTCTGATCGTGTTCCTCTTCTCCCAACGCGCTCTCGTGGCCGGCATGCTCGCCGGCGCGACAAAGGAGTGAGGCGGCGGCCGCACCCTCGGCGCCGCCGTCGTATTCAACCGGCGTTCCCTCACGTCGGCGTCGTGCCGAGCCCCACGCCGTGCGGACGGCCACGCCACCGCGTCACCGGACAGGCCCATGGAGAACTGCCCGGCAACGCCGCCCACCCTCACCGGAAGGACCTCGATGAAACGTGTTGCCCAGACGATCCGCCTGCGGCCCGAGCACCGTGAGCCGTATCTGCGCCTGCACTCCGCGGTCTGGCCGGGCGTCGAGGCCGCGCTGCGGGCCGCGAACATCCGCAACTACAGCATCTTTCTGCGCGAGGACACGCTGTTCGGCTACTTCGAGTACCACGGCGACGACTTCGAGGCCGACATGGCCGCGATCGGCGCCGACGCGGCCACGCAGGCCTGGTGGAAGGTCACCGGCCCCTGCCAGGAGCCCTGGGCCGATACCGGCGCCGGGGGCAGCTGGTCGGACCTGACCGAGATCTGGCATCTGAGCGATCCCGGCACACCGTGACGGCCGCCAGCGCCTCCATTGCCCTACCTCCGCCCCGGCGACACCGTCGAGCTCTCCGTAGACGGCCTCGGCGCCCAGCGCCAGACCTTCGGCCAAGCGTGAAAGGCGCCCCCTTGAGCAAGTTGACCCGCTTGAGCGGCCTGTCAGGGCTGAAGGCCGTCGTCACCGGCGGCGCGTCCGGCATCGGGCTGTCCTACCTGGCGAGCCCCGCCGCGGCCTCCGTCACCGGCATCGCCCTCGCCGTCGACGGTGGCATGCAGGGGCTCCGGCTGCGCCCGGCGGTCGGCGCATGAGAGCGACCACGCTGGGGGGCACCGGTGTCAGGGTCACCGAGCTGTCGTTCGGGACCGCCGGCATCGGCAACCTCTTCCGCCCGGTCACCGACGAGGCCGCGTTCGCCGCGGTGGAGGCGGCCTGGGACGCGGGCGTACGCACCTTCGACACCGCCCCGCACTACGGGCTCGGGCTGTCCGAGCGACGCCTGGGGGCCGCGCTGCGCGGACGCGACCGCGACGCGTACACCGTCTCCACCAAGGTCGGGCGGCGGCTCGAACCCCACCCGGAAGGTGGCCGCGGCGACGACCTCGCCCACGGCTTCGCCGTACCCGACACCCACCGTCGCGTCTGGGACTTCAGCTCCGACGGAGTCCTGCGCTCCCTGGAAGCCAGCCTGGACCGCCTCGGCCTGGACCGTGTGGACATCGCCTTGCTGCACGACCCGGACCACCACGCCGAGCAGGCCCTCACCGAGGCGTACCCGGCGCTGGAACGGCTGCGCGGAGAAGGTGTCGTCAAGGCGATCGGCATCGGAGTGAACCAGTGCGCGCTCCCCGCCCGTTTCCTGCGCGAGACCGACATCGACGTGGTGCTGCTCGCCGGCCGCTACACCCTGCTGGAGCAGGAGGGGCTTGCGGAGGTACTGCCGGAGGCCGCCGCCCGCGGCAGGAGTGTCATCGTCGGCGGGGTGTTCAACTCCGGTCTGCTCACCGACCCGAGGCCCGGGGCCATGTACGACTACGCGCCCACTCCATCAGATGTGCTCGACCGGGCCCTGCACATGAAGGCGGTCGTCGAACGCCACGGCGTACCGCTGCGCGCGGCCGCTCTGCGCTTCCCGTTCGGCCATCCGGCGGTCGCAAGCGTACTGTCCGGCGCGCGTTCCGCCGAGGAGGTCCGCGACACGGTGGATCAGCTGCGGCGAACGATGCCGGCCGCGGTCTGGGACGGCCTGCGCGCCGAGGGGCTGCTGCCCCGGCGCGTCCCGGTCCCTGCTGCCATGCCGGTCGTCGAAGCCGATCGGCCGAAGGAGGAGTCGAAAAGTCGTGGAGGTGACCGCCCTGGAGGCGAACAACGCTGAGGGCGTCATCGACACACACCACCACGTGTGGGACCCCTCCGTCCGTGACCAGGACTGGATCACCGGACGGGAACTCGCCCCGCTGTCAGAGGATCTTGGCCAGACTGGCGAGCGCGGACCGGTAGTCGGGGCCGACCGGGCTGAGGACGGTGGTGGTGACGCCTGACTCGAAGAGGTCTTGTACGCGGGCACGGACCTGCTCGGGGGTGCCCGTCAAGGCCAGCCGGTGTGCCCACTCCTCGGGTACCGCTTGAGCGAACGCCTCGGCACTCTTGCTGGTGTGGCGCAGCGCGGCGAGCTCGTCATGGAAGCCGAGGGGGACGATGTGGGGCGCCCAGTCGGGATCGCCCAAGGGTTGCAGGGCGGGCCGTGCCGCGCGGAGGGCGTTGTGCGGGTCGTCGTCGACGACGGTGATGTTGTAGGCGGTGATCCGGTGCGGGCGCTGCGGGTTGATGCTGGTGAGGGCTTGGCGGACGTACTCGGGTGATACCGGCTCGGCGAGCAGGGTGCCGTCGGCCACTTCACCCGCGAGGGCGAGCGACTTGGGGCCGCGAACGCCGGCGAAGATGTCGGGGGCGTGCTCGGGCAGCGCCGATGGGTGCAGGAGGAGTCCGTCGAGCCGGATATAGCGACCGTCCGTATCGGCCGGCCGACCTGCCAGCAGTGTCCTGAGGGTGTGGATGTACTCGCCCAGCAATGTCAGAGGGCTGGCCGGCCAGGCTCCGACGCGGCGCATCCAGTCGGGCATGCCGTGTCCGACCGCGATGTCGAGGCGGCCTGGGTGGAGTTGGGCGAGAGTGGCC
Organism: Streptomyces africanus; assembly: GCF_030816955.1. Lineage (NCBI taxonomy): Bacteria > Bacillati > Actinomycetota > Actinomycetes > Kitasatosporales > Streptomycetaceae > Streptomyces > Streptomyces africanus. The sequence continues at coordinate 8,189,904 of NZ_JAUSYP010000001.1, forward strand.
ACTTCCATCGCGGCAAAGGCGACGTTGCGGGCCGCGGCGGGCAGCAGCCCGACTCCGACACGGATCCGGCGGGTGCAGGCCAGCACGGTGGCGGCCTGCACCAGGCCTCCGCGGTAGCCGAGGTCTTCGACGACCCACAGTTCGTCGAAGCCGTAGGCGTCTGCCTCCTGGGCGAAGGCGATGACGTCGGCCCGGGGGATGTCGCGGGGGAGGAGGACGCCGATGGTGCCGGACGCTTCCTGCGGGCTCATGAGTGGTCTCCTTGGTGTTGTCCTGCGGGAGTTGTGCCGGATCGCCTGCGCTGGGCCGGGTCCACCGCGGCGGCGGCGCGGTCACGGGTGTCGGCGGCGGGAGCGATGACGATGGCGGCGGACACGAACACCAGAACCACCACCATGGCCGAGCGCAGCCCGTAGTGGTCGCCCAGGAACCCGAGGGCGGGCGGCCCCACGAGGAAGGCGACGTAGCCGATGACGGCGACCAGCGAGACGCGGGCGGTCTGGTCGGGGCCCGAGTCCCCCGCCGCCGACAGAGCCACCGGGAAACCGAGGGAAGCCCCAAGCCCCCAGAAAAGCACGGCTGTTGCCGCTACGACAGCGTTGTCGGAGAAGATGACCAGGAGGAGTCCGACGGCACCGGAGACGGCACTCGCGCGCACGACAGTGGCCCGCCCGAAACGACTGAGGAAGAAGCTGCCGCTGAAGCGGCCCAGGGTCATCGCCGCCGCGAACCCCACGAAGACGAGCGAGCCCATCGCGGCGTCAAGGCCGTGGCCGTCGACCATGAGCAGCGGCAGCCAGTCGTTGGCGGCGCCCTCGGCCAGCGCCATGGCCAGCACGATGGCGCCGATCAGCAGCAATTTCCGGTCCTTCCACACCTGCGGCTTGGATGGTCGCCGCGGAACCGGCCCCGGCGTCGACGGCGCGGCGCTGATGCCGGTGCCGGCGGGAACGGCACGAAGAGCGTGGACCAGCATCCCCGTGGCGACCAGGGCGACCACGGTCAGATGCCAGTGGACGGGGAACGCGACGGCGGTGGCCGCCATTCCGGCCGACCCCCCGATGACCGTGCCCAGGCTGAAACAGCCGTGCAGCGTGGGCAGCACCGCGGTCCCGGTGATGCGCTCCACGTCGGCGCCGTCCACGTTGACCGCCACTTCGCCCCCGCCCATGCCCGCGCCGAACAGGCACAGCCCCGCGGTGACCAGGGGTGCCGACCGCACGGCGCTGCCCATACCGATGACGACCGTGCCAGCGATGATCAGGACAGTGCCGAGCGCGATGACCGGCCGGGTGCCGAACCGGGATACGAAACGGCCGGAACACAGGATGCCGCTCATGGAACCGATGGACAGACCGAACAGGACCAGCCCCATCTGACCAGTGGACAAGCCCAGTTGATCGCGGACATCGGGGGTGCGCGTGACCCAGGACGACATGGCGATGCCTGGAAGGAAGAACAAGAGGAACAAAGCTCGACGGCGTCGGCGTACGGCGCGGTCTACCAAGGGGGAACTCCGCTGGGTCTGGAGGAACGGTTCGGAAGGCGACACGTCGGATCGTTTGCCGAGTATCCCCACACTCGGCAAACGATCGACAAGAGAAGGCGGACGGCTGCACTTGCAGGTATGGGCCGGGCCGACGCGGTCGTGCCGGTCGACGGCCCCTAGCCGATCGGCCCACCTTGCGGTGCTTGAGTTGCTCCTCGCGGCAGGACTGGATGGAAGCGTCGGGATTCGGCGAGGTGAAGGGGTACGACGGGGATCCGCTGCCGGCCCCCGAGTTGCCATCGACACGTCTGAGGCCGCGCGGAAGGGTGCGTTGACGGAAAGATCAACCCCACCATCGAGCGGGCCTGCCCCGACTCGCGGACGGGCGGGGACTTGCTTGTGAACACTGCCGCCCGCCCGTCGACCGCTCGAAGGGGCGGGCCCGGTCAGCCCAGTTTGAGAAGGCCGGCTTCGACGACGGCACTGCCGAAGGGGCCCGCGAGTTCGGCGAGGCGCTCACAGCCGGCGTCACCGAGGGCGGCGTAGGCGGGAAGGGCCAGGCGGTCGGTGCGGTCCTCGATGTGCCGGCGCAGGCGTACGCCTTCCGGGCTGAGCAAGTCGCCGTCCAGGAGACCTCGCTCGCGCAGGCGCTCCTGAGTGCCGGCCCACTCCTCCTCGGGCCATGCACGACTCGCTTTGAGGAAGTCGACGGGCACCTCACCGGTCGCGGCGTGCAGAATCAGCGCCTCCAGGCCTCCGACACCCTCGCTCAGCAGGCATGCGACATGGCCGTCTCCACGGAACTCCCGGAGCAGTGTCTGGGCATGCCACAGCTGCAGCACCGGCTCCTCCGGCCACGGCAGTGCGGCATGCGCCGCGAACAGCGGGCGGCCCTGCGCGTGTTCACAGGCCGCCTCGGCAGCCCGGCGGGTCAGCGCCAGCACCTCGTCCACGGTGGGCAACTCGTGGATTCCCGCCCGTCGCAGGGCTTCGCCCGCCGCGGCGTACCGTGCGTCCAGCACCTGCTGCGGCGTCGTCGCGTCCCAGGCCCCGTCGACCGCCTGCCGTACGACATCGGGGTTGAAGTTGTAGAAGGTCGAGATGACCAGCTCGGCGGAAGCCCGGCCGAATGCGGCGCTCCTGGAGGTGAAGTACCCGGCGCGACCGCTCAGGCCGAGGTCGGCGTACCGTCGCCTTGCCTCGGGGACGAAGTAGATCATGCCGTGGACGGGCTCGAGACGGCGCCAGGCCGCGCGGGCGGTCTGCATCGGGTCACCTCTTCGGAGAGTCGGCGAGTGGGACATTCGCTGCGGGTTCACTACTTGCCGTGGGCCTGCAGGTGTTCGAGCAGCAGGCGGCTGAGCGTTTCGGGCGCTTCCTCGGGGATCCAGTGGCCGACGCCCTGGAGGGTCTCGAATCGGTACGGCCCCTTGACCCATCGCTCGGTCTCCTGTGCGGCTGCCGGACCGAACGCGCTGTCCTCCGTGCTCCAGACGTACAGCGTGGGCACGTCGATGACGCCGATCGCGCCGTCGGGGCGGCCGGCCCGGTACCAGTTCAGGGCCGCGGTGAGGGCGCCCGGCTGGGACAGGTGCGACACGTAGGCGTCGGCGCTGTCCTGCGGGACCTTGCCGGCGTAGAAATCGCGAAGCTCCTGGGCATCGTGGGCGAGCATGCGTTCCTCGGTCGCGGGGGTGTCGCGCCAGTCGATCATGTAGTGGGAGCGTGTGCGCTGATCCTGGTCGGTGCGCAGGGTGGTGGCCAGAGCGCCGGGGTGCGGAGTCGAGATCACCGTCAGGGTGCGGACGCGGCCGGGGTGGGCGTGCGCGGTCCACCAGGCCACCGCGCCTCCCCAGTCATGGCCGACGAGGTCGAATGCCGCCCAGCCCAGTTCCTCACTGATCGCGATCACGTCGTCCACGAGAAGGCTGATGCGATAGTCCTCGGGCCGCTGGGGGCGGGAGCCGGGGGAGTACCCACGCTGGTCGGGTGCCACCACGCGGTAGCCGTGCGCGGCCGGCGCCTCGATCTGCCGCCGCCACACCAGCCCGGTCTGCGGGAAGCCGTGCAGCAGCAGCGCCGGGCGGCCCTCGGGCGGACCCGCCGCGATCGCGTCGAACACGCCCGCCCCCGTGGAGATGCTCAGCTGAGTCACGACCCACCTCTTCGTACCGACTGGTCGGTACCCTCCAGTCGTGAGGGTGGACTGTCAAGAGCTGGTCGTGGTTGAACCTGACGCCGAATTCAAATATAACCGGCGGACGGACGAACCGGGCCAACAGGAAGCAGTGAGGCGACATGAGGGAAGCAGTCATCGTTTCGACGGCACGCACGCCGATCGGAAAGGCTTACCGCGGCGCGTTCAACGACACCCAGGCGCAGGAGCTTGCCGGACATGCCCTTGCGCACGCGGTGCGGCGGGCCGGGCTCGAGGGAGGTGAGGTCGAGGATGTGATCTTCGACTGCGCCGTGCAGCAGGGGTCCTCGGGTTTCAACGTCGCGCGTCAGGCCGCTCTTCGCGCCGGACTTCCGGACGTCGTGCCGGGGATGACGATCGACCGGCAGTGTTCGTCGGGCCTGATGGCCATCGCGACGGCCGCCAAGCAGATCGTCACGGACGGCATGCAGGTCGCTGTCGGCGGCGGTGTCGAGTCGATCTCCCTGGTGCAGAACGACCACATGAACACCCACCGCATGGCCGATCCCTGGCTGGTCGAGCACAAGCCGAGCATCTACCTGCCGATGCTGCACACGGCGGAGATCGTCGCCGAACGCTATGGCGTGAGCCGGGAACGCCAGGACGAGTTCGCGCTGGTGTCACAGCAGCGCACGGCGGCGGCGCAGGAGGCCGGCCGGTTCGACCAGGAGATCGTGGCGCTCGACAGCGTCAAGAAGGTCCTGGACAAGCAGTCCGGGGAGGTGCGGGATGAAGCCGTGACCCTGACCCGAGACGAGGGCAACCGGGCGTCGACGACGCTCGAGGGCCTGGCCGGATTGGCGCCGGTGCTGGCCGACGGTGAGGTGAGCGCGCGATCCAGCGTCACGGCGGGCAACTCCTCGCAGCTGTCGGACGGGGCTTCGGCGTCGGTGCTGATGGAGGCGAAGGAGGCCGAACGCCGCGGACTGGAACCGCTGGGCGTCTACCGGGGTATGACCGTTGCCGGTTGTGGGCCGGACGAGATGGGCATCGGCCCGGTGTTCGCCATTCCGAAGCTGCTGAAGCAGCACGACCTCACCATCGACGACATCGGCCTGTGGGAACTCAACGAGGCGTTCGCCTCCCAGGCGCTGTACTGCCGGGACGACCTGCACATCGACCCGGAGCGGTTCAACGTCAACGGCGGCGCCATCTCGGTCGGTCATCCGTACGGAATGACCGGCGCCCGGCTGGTGGGGCACGCCCTCATCGAGGGCAAGCGCCGCGGCGTCCGGTATGTGGTGATCTCGATGTGCGTCGGGGGCGGCATGGGCGCGGCCGGGCTGTTCGAGGTCGCCTGAGGTGTCGAACGCGACGGACAAGGCGCGAACCGCGGTCCTCGTGGACTTCGGCGGTGTCATCACCTCCAGTGTGCTGCGGGCTTTCACCGACTTCGGCTCCTCGCTCGGCGTCGATCCGCGCCTGCCGCTCGATCTCCTCGCCCGGGACGAGGCGTCACGCACCCTCCTGGCCGACCACGAGTGCGGCCGTATCGACGCCGAAGCCTTCGAGCGAGGGTTCGCCGAACGGCTCCGTGCCCACGGTGCCGACGTGACGGCCGAGGGGCTCACGGCCCGTATGCAGGCGGGAATGTCGATCGACCAGGACATGCTCGCGCTGCTCGGTGATCTCCGAGCCGCCGGGCATCCCGTCGCGCTCGTGTCCAATTCGTTCGGTACCGGAACCTACGACGGCGTCGAACTCGCGTCCCTCGCCGACGTGATCGTCATCTCCGCCGAGGTCGGGATCCGCAAGCCCTCCCGGCGGATCTACGCGATCGCGTGCGAACGCCTCGGCATCGACCCCGAGCAGGCGGTCATGATCGACGATCTGCGGCAGAACCTCGACGGAGCGGCACGGATCGGAATCGGGGGCGTACTGCACACCAGCGCCGCCGACACTCGCCGCCAACTCGCCGAACGCTTCGGAATCACCACCTGACGACCCACCGACGGACACAGTGAGGTCGGTCATCCGGCCGCACCGTCCTAGGGGTGTCCGCAAAGTCCCGCCTGCCCCGCGACGCCCGGCACGCCCTCTCGCCGCACCGGGCGACCACCCGCGTACCACCAGTACGCGGGCGTCCGCCCGGCGCTCCCCAGCCTTCGGCCGGGGGGACCCCAGAGCACGCACCGGACGCCGCGGGGCCCGCCCTCCGGGCGGACGCCGGGACTTTGCGGACACGCCCTAGGACTTGATGCGGAAGGCACCGCCCGCGACCAGCGTTTTTTCCCGGCGACCTCGGTGAAACCGACGCGGACGGCGACCTTCGTATCGTCGACCGCATCAAGGACCTGAGCATCTGCGGCGGCTACAACGTCTGTCCCGGCGTGCCGTGATCGGCGTTCCCGACGAGCGCTACGGCGAGGAGGTCGCCGCGCTCATCGCCGCCCGGCCCGGTGCGGAGCTCGGTGCCGCCGAGGTGTCGAGCTGGGCACGAGAGCGGCTCTCCGCCCACAAGATCCCGCGCATCGTCCGGTTCGTCGACGCGCTGCCCAAGGGTCCGACCGGGAAGATCTTCAAGCGGTCCATCGACCGTTCGGCTCTGACCCGCGACAGGGCGCCCGCCGACGTTGCGGCTCGCCGCCACTGAGGCAGCGCCCGTTCGTGATTATGGTGTCGGATTCAAGTACAGTTCCCGGGATGGAGACCACTGCGCCCGAGGAGATCGACGGCGAGCAGGCGCCGCCCATGGCGCCGCTGACGCACCTTCGTGAGCCCCCCACGACGAAGCGCGGAGCGCGGACCCGGGCCGCTTTGGTGAAAGCCGCCCGGAAGGTGTTCGAACGGGACGGCTACCTCGACACCCGTCTCACCGACATCACCAAAGAGGCTCAGTGCGCGGCGGGATCCTTCTACACCTACTTCGCCAACAAGGAAGAGGTGCTTGCCGCCGTCCTCCTGGAGGCGCAGGAGGACATGATGCACCCCGGCATGGGCCGGCTGGAGGGTACCGACGATCCCCATGCGGTACTCGAGGCGAGCAATCGCGCGTACCTCGAGGCATACAAACGGAACGCGAAGCTGATGGGCCTGCTCGAGCAGGTCGCCCAGGTGGAGCCCGAATTCCGTGAGTTCCGGCGTCGGCGCGCCGACGCGTTCATCCGCCGCAATGCGCGTGGCATCGCCGACCTGCAGGCGCGGGGCGTCGCCGACAGCGAGGTCGATCCGATGATGGCCTCCCGTGCGCTGTCGGGCATGGTCAGCGTCATGGCCTACAACGCCTTCGTGCTCGGCGAACGGCAGGAAGAAGGTACGCCGGTGGACTTCGAGGAACTCGTGTCCACGGTGACCCGGCTCTGGGCCAACGCCCTACGGTTTCCCGGCCACCGCTGATCCGACTGCCTCGTAGCCGCTCATCCCTCTGGGGGTGGGCGGCTTTTTCCATGTCGACCCGTGCGGTTGGCTATTGAACTTGACGTCGGATTCAACTATACAGGTCGGACGCATCGCACGCCCCGTAACGGAGAGGGTTCGCTGTGGACGTTGCACAAAGAGTCGCCGTCGTCACCGGTGGTGGCGCAGGCATCGGCAGAGCGCTGGCCGCACGGCTCGCTCGCGAGGGCGCCCGGGTCGTCGTCGCGGACCTCGACGCGGACAGCGCGCGGGCGGTGTCGGAGGCAGTCAACGCCGACCATCCGGGAAGCACCGTCGGCGCCGGCGCGGACGTGTCGGACACCGAGCAGATCCAGCGGTTGGTCGACCTGGCGGAAAGCACCTTCGGCCCGGTCGATCTCTACTTCGCGAACGCGGGCATCGCCGGGGCGCCAGGCCTCGACGCGAGCGAGCAGGACTGGGACCGCTCGATCGACGTCAACCTGCGAGCCCACATCCGTGCGGCAAAGCTGCTGGTACCAGGGTGGCTCGAGCGCGGTGAGGGCTACTTCGTCAGCACGGCCTCGGCGGCCGGACTGCTCACCCAGATCGGCTCCGCCACGTACGCCGTCACCAAGCACGCGGCCGTCGCCTTCGCCGAATGGCTGAGTGTCACCTACGGCGATCGCGGGGTCCGGGTCAGCTGTCTGTGCCCGATGGGCGTGAACACCAAGCTGCTGTACTCCGGGAAGGACTCCGGGGACGCGCTGGGAAGAGCCGCGACGCGGGCCGTCACCTCCGCCGGTGACGTCCTGGAGCCGGCCGAAGTCGCCGACGCCGTCCTGGCCGCGATGGAGGACGAGCGCTTCCTGATCCTGCCGCACGAAGACGTTCTCGACATGTACCGGCACAAGGGCTCGGACTACGACCGGTGGCTGCGCGGGATGCGCCGGTACCAGAGCTCCCTCTTGGCGCAGGCATGACCGGCGCGCCGGGCGAGCTCGTCCTCGCCGAACACCGAGGGCCGGTACTGGTGCTCACGTTCAACCGGCCCGCCAAGCTGAACGCCTGGACCGGCGAACTCGAGGACCGCTACTTCGCGCTGCTCGACGCCGCCGAGGACGACCCGGACGTGCGCGCCGTCGTGGTCACCGGCGCGGGACGCGGATTCTGCGCCGGAGCCGACCTGCAACAGCTGCAGGCGGTCGGCGAGGTCTCCGAGGCGGACCGGGCACGGCGCCGTCCGCGGGACGTTCCGCGGACCCTGCGCAAACCGCTGATCGGGGCGATCAACGGGGTGGCCGCCGGCCTGGGCATGGTGGAGGCGCTCTGCTGCGACCTTCGCTTCGGCTCGCCCTCGGCGCGGTTCACCACGGCGTTCGCGCAACGCGGGCTGATCGCCGAGTACGGGATCTCCTGGCTGTTGCCCCGGCTGGTGGGGCACAGCCGGGCAGCGGACCTGTTGCTGTCGAGTCGCATGGTGGATGCCGAGGAGGCCTTCCGTGTCGGACTCCTCGACCACCTGGTTCCCACCGGCAGCGTGGTGGACGCCGCTGTCGCCTACGCCGCCGATCTGGCGAGGCGCTGCTCCCCGGCATCCATGGCCACCATCAAGAGCCAGTTGAGCAACGACGCGGACGGCACCTACGCCGATTCCGTGGCCCGGGCGGAAGGCCTCATGCTCCAGGCCTTCCGCGGGTCCGACGTCGTCGAGGGCGTGGCCAGTCACCTGGACAAGCGCCCGCCCGACTTTCCCTCCCTACCCGTCAGGAGTTCGGATGTCCCTGTTTCAGATGTCGGACCGCGCCAAGAAGTACCAGGCGGATCTGCTCGAGTTCATGGATGCGCACATCTACCCCGCCGAGGCGGTGTACCACGAGCAGATGCGCGCGTCGGGTGACCCGCACTTCCACCCGCCGATCCTGGAGGAGCTCAAGGCGGAGGCACGCAGGCGCGGCCTGTGGAACCTGTTCCACCCGCACCCGGAGTGGGGCCCCGGTCTGACGAACCTCGAGTACGCGCCGCTGGCGGAGATCATGGGCCGCAGCCACATCGCCTCCGAGGCGTGCAACTGCAACGCGCCCGACACCGGCAACATGGAAGTGCTCACCCTCTTCGGCACCGACGAGCACAAGGAGAAGTACCTCAAGCCCCTGCTCGACGGGACGATGGCCTCGGCCTTCGCGATGACCGAGCCGCGTGTCGCCAGCTCCGACGCCACCAACATCGAGCTGCGGATGGAGCGCGACGGGGACGCGTACGTGCTCAACGGCCGCAAGTGGTTCGCCTCGAACGCGATGCACAAGAACTGCAAGGTGCTCATCGTGATGGGCAAGACCGACCCCACGGCGGCCCCCCACCGCCAGCAGTCGATGATGGTCGTACCCGTGGACGCCCCCGGGGTCACCGTGGTCCGGAACCTCCCGGTGTTCGGGTACGCGGATCGCGAGGGCCATGCGGAGATGGTCTTCGAGAATGTCCGGGTGCCGGCCAAGGACGTGCTCAAGGGCGAGGGCGAGGGTTTCGCGATCAGCCAGGCCCGGCTCGGGCCCGGTCGTATCCACCACTGCATGCGGGCCATCGGTGCGGCCGAGCGGGCGCTGGAACTGATGTGCCGGCGCGCACAGTCACGGGTGACCTTCGGCAGCCCGGTCGCCGAACGGTCCAACATCCAGGACTGGATCGCGGAAGCGCGTATCGACATCGAGATGATCCGCCTGCTCACGCTCAAGGCCGCGTACCTGATGGACACGGTCGGGAACAAGGAAGCGCGCACCGAGATCGCGGCCATCAAGGTGGCCGCTCCCGGGATCGCGTTGAAGATCGTCGACCGCGCGATCCAGGTGCACGGGGGAGCGGGAGTGACCGACGACTTCCCGCTGGCCATGATGTACGCGCATCTGCGGACGCTGCGGCTGGCGGACGGTCCCGACGAGGTGCACAAGCGGGCCATCGCCAGGCAGGAGTTGCGGCAGTACCGCGACGCGGCGACGGCGGCGGTGAGCTGAGACGGCAGGACGCGCTCTCACCGGTCGCACCGCCGTCGTCACCGGGGGTCCGCACGAGCCGACCGGCCATCTGGTCGAGCGGATCCGCGACGGCGGCGGCTTCCGCATCCGCCCAGGCCTCCCCGTCGGCCGAGCACGGCCGGGCGATCATGCGTTTCGACCGGCCCCGGCCGGCGGAGGGCGGCGACAGGGAAGCTCCCCGCCGTCACCCGCTCCGGCTGTCCCCGGCCCGCATTGACCGACCGTTCGTCAGAGGGGCCTGGCCAGGACGGCCTTGCGGTGGCTGAAGGTCTCGATGGAGTAGCGGCCGTGGTAGCTGCCCATGCCGCTCTCCCCGACGCCCCCGAACGGCAGGTCGGAGATGGTGAGATGGGCCAGCGGCAGGCCGAACCCGAGGCCGCCGGAGGAGGTTTCGGCGGCGAGCCGCTCCCGGGTGGTGTCGGAGTCGGTGAACGCGTACAGGGCCAGCGGCTTGTCGCGGTCGTTGATGAAGTCGATGGCCTCGTCGAGCCCGGTCACTTCGACGACGGGGAGGATCGGGCCGAAGATCTCCTCCTGCATGACGGGTGCGTCCGGTGACACCTCGGCCAGGACGGTCGGCGCGATGTACTTCGTCTCGCGGTCGTACGCGCCGCCGGTGACCTGACGGCCGGAGTCCAGGAGAGCGGTCAGCCGGTCGAAGTGGCGTTCGTTGACGATACGGCCGTATTCCGGGGAGGCGGCGGGGTCGGACCCGTACAGCCCTTCGACGGCCTTGGCCAGGGCGGCTTCCAGGGCACGCGCGGTCCCGGGGTCGGTGAGGACGTAGTCGGGCGCGACGCAGGTCTGCCCGGCGTTGAGGAACTTCCCGGCCGCGAGGCGGGCGGCGACGGTGTCCAAGTCGGTGCCCCGGTCCACGAACACCGGGGACTTGCCGCCCAGTTCGAGGGTGACGGGCGTGAGGTGCCGGGCGGCCGCGGACATCACGATGCGGCCGACCGTGCCGTTGCCGGTGTAGAGGATGTGGTCGAAGCGCTGCTCGAGCAGGGCAGTGGTCTCGGGCACCCCGCCTTCGACCACGGCGACCGCGTCGGTGTCGAGGTACTGCGGCACGAGGCGGGCGAGGGCGGCGGAGGTGGCCGGGGCCAGTTCGCTGGGCTTGGCGACCACCGCGTTGCCCGCGGCCAGGGCACCGGCCACCGGGGCCAGCAGCAGCTGCGCCGGGTAGTTCCAGGGGGCGATGACCAGTACGACGCCCAGGGGGTCGTACTGCGTCCAGGCACTCGCCTCGCCGATGAACGCCGGGACGGGGGCCGGTTCGGGGCGCAGCCACCCGTCGAGATGCTCCAGGGTGTGGTCGATCTCGCGTATGACGAAGTCGATCTCCGTGCGGTAGGCCTCGGCGGAGCTCTTTCCCAGGTCGGCGTGGAGCGCCGCGGCGAAGATCTCCCCCTGCTCGGTGAGCAGGGTACGCAGCCGGGACAGCTGCTCGGTGCGCCAGGCCACGGGCTTGGTCCTGCCGGCGCGGAAGGTGGCGCGCAGCCGGGCGACGAGCTCGGCGGGCTGCTCGGGCGCGGGGTCGTTCATGGTTCCCTCACAGGTGCGGTACGGGGACGGGGGCGTGTCGCCGCGCGGCGGGGCAGGCCGGGCGTCGACCGGGGGATCAGCGGCGGTTCAGGGTGTTGATGAGGTTCCGGGCGAGCCGCGCCGAGGAGGCGGGGTTCTGACCGGTGTGCAGATTGCGGTCCGCCACCACGTGCTCGCTGAACGGGGCCGCGGCCTGGAAGTCGGCCCCCAGTTCCACCAGGCGGTCCTCGAGCAGCCACTTGGCCTTGTCGGCGAAGCCGGCTGCGGTCTCCTCGGCGTTGGTGAAGCCGGTCATGCGGTAACCGGCGAACGGCCAGCTGCCGTCCTCGCGCCGGGCGGCGAGCAGGGCCGCCGGGGCGTGGCACAGCACCGCGAGCGGCTTGCCGGAGTCCAGCGCGGCGGTGAGCAGGCGACCGGAGCCGGCGTTGACGGCGAGGTCCTCCATGGGGCCGTGGCCACCGGGGTAGAGGACGGCGGCGTACGCGTCGAGGTCGACCTCTTCGAGCTTGACGGGGTTCTCCAGGTCGGCGCGGATGGCAGCCAGGTACGCGGCGATGGCATCGGACTGCTCCTTGCCGCCGGTGGACTCGGCGGCGAGGCTGACGGCGTCGACGGTCGGAGCCACGCCGCCGGGTGTGGCGATGGTGACGTCGAACCCGGCCTCGCTGAGCAGCCGGTGCGGTGTGGCGAGTTCCTCGGCCCAGTAGCCGGTCGGGTGGGAGGTGCCGTCGGCGAGCGTCCAGTGGTCGGCGCCGGTGACGACGAACAGAACTGCGGTCACAACTGTCTCCTTCTCAGTGCGCGAGGGTCGCGCGGTGGCCTGGTCGGCGGTTAGATGCTTGATGCAGCAAAGCAATGACGGAGACGGTAGACCTCAAAGGTTGATGAGGTCAAACGTTGAGGTTGGCCTACACTTGCGGCATGGCCCACACCCCCGCTCTGCCCGCCGCCCGCTCCGCTGCGCAGGACAGCGACCCCGACCACGACGCACTCATGGAGCGCCTGGCACGCGCTGCTGCCGGTTACTACCGGGACCTGACAGCGGCGGCCGCACTGCACGGGCTCACGATGACGCAGGCCAAGATGCTCATCCTGCTCCGGCGGCAACCGCTGCCCATGCGCGCCCTCGCAGGACGGCTCGCCTGCGACGCCTCCAACATCACCGGACTCGTCGACCGGCTGGAGGCGCGGGGACTGGTCTCCAGACAGGCCGACACGGCCGACCGGCGGATCAAGAACGTGGTCGCCACCGAAGAGGGACGGGAGGCGGTCCGCCTCATCCGCGCCGACATGCGGGGCACCTCGGAAGCCTTCGCGCGTCTGGACGAGGAGGGGCGCCGCAGTCTCTACGAGCTGCTGGGGCGCCTGCACCCCGAGGACCCGCAGGAGACAACCTGATCGGGGCCGCGGCGCCGACCGCTGCGTCGGACTGCGCAGGCGCCGGACGATTCAGCCGGGCGGTGCCGACAGGTGGATCAGGATGCCGCACACCTCGTCCACGATCTCCTGGGCCTCCGTCTCGTCCCCGCAGTCGCCCAGCTCGCGTGCCGCCCCGCCGATCACCGTGGTGAGCACCCTCACCCGGACCCGGCCGGCACGTCGCTTCTCGTCCACCTCCAGGAGCCGGGCGTTGCGCCGTACCCACGCGCGGTCCCACTGGCGGCGCAGCGCGTCGAAGCCCGGGGGGCCGTCGTCCTCCACGAGGAGTCTGCCGAACCGCCTGTTGTCCCAGGCGCCCTCCAGGTACGCCCTGGCTCCCGCCACGAAAAGGGCGATGGGGTCGTCCACGCCACGGCCTCGCTCGGCGGTCAGCGTGGCCGCGGTCCGGCGCTCCTGTGCCTCCCGGAACTCCTCCCAAAGAGCGAGGTAAAGTCCTCGCTTTCCACCGTAGTGCTGGAAGAGGCTGCCCACCGGGATGCCGGAGCGCGCCGCGATCTCGGCGAGACCCGCGTCGGCGTAACCGCGCTCGGTGAACACCTCCAGCGCCGCGTCCAGAAGCGCACTCCGGACCGTTCGGTGCTGCCCGGTGGGTGCCTCCTCGGTCCCCGCGGACTCCACGATGCCGCTCACTGGTGATGCCCGCCTTCCCCGGCCCCGTCGCGGATGGCGAGGGCGACCAGCAGTTCCAGGAGGTCGGCGATCCGGCGCGGATTGCGCCCCGTGCGTTCCTCGATCCGGCGCAACCGGTAGTGCGCCGTGTTGTGGTGTATCCGCAGCCGGTCGGCGGCCAGCCGCAGGTTGAGGTCCGCCTCCGCGAAGGCCCGTACGGTGGCCGCCAGCGTGTCGCCACGTCTGCGGTCCTCCTCCAGCAGCGCCCGCACGCGGGGATCGACCAGCTGGCGGGCGAGGTCGTCGGCGCGCAGCGCCAGGTAGTCGAAGGGGGACAGGCGTGGCAGCGCCGCCACCCCGCCCCCGCTCGGCACGAGGTCGAGGGCGGCCCGTGCCTCCTCGTAGGCGCGCGGCAGTTCGCCGGCGCCCTCGGCGACCGTGCTGATGCCCATGGAGAGCATCGTTCCCTCGCGCGCGAGCCGCCGCTGCACCGCCTCGAAGTGGGCACAGATGTCCTCCGCGTCCATGCCGGTGCGCACCACCGGCACGGCCACCACCTCGCCGTGGCGCACGACGACCAGGGTCCGGCCGGCCCAGGGCCCGGCGACGCCGATGGAAGCGCTGGTCGCGTAGCCGTGCTCGGCCGAGGTGAGGTCGCCGGTGCGGGTATCGCCGACGCACACCGCCACGACCGCCATCATCGGCGAGTGCGGCCCGATACCGTACGCCTGCGCCGCGGCGAACAGCGCACCGCGCGTCGGTGCCGCGCCGGCCAGGAGCTGGTCCAGGAGGTCCCGGCGCTCCCGGTCCGCGTCGGCGACCACGTGCTGCTGGTACTCGACATAGGCCTGCGCGGCATGCGTGCTGGCGAAGTCGACGTACCGCATCAGCGGTGTGACGAGGGACAGCGCGGCCTGCTGTGCCTCGGCGGACGTGCCCGCGCAGTCCAGCAGCACGTCCCACAACACCTGCCGGCCGACCCGGAAGGCACTGATCCAGTCCTCCAGGGCGAACCCCGCGCGTGCTCTGCGCATGGCTGCCGAGCGGCTGAAGACCAGGTCTTCGGGGGCCATGTCCCGGTCACCGGCCAGCGCCGCCAGCTGCATCCGGTAGTGCGTGAGGACCTGGTCCCGTACGTCGTCGAAGAACCGCTCGTCCTGCAGCGCGTACGACGGGATCTCCGTGCGCATGACCGCGACAGCGGTCTGCGCCACGTCCTCGAGCCGGTCCTGGACGGCGTTCAGGATCCGGTGCCGCTCCCGGCTGAGCGGGTCGGAGAGTGCGGGGGCGCCCAGGGCGGGTCCGCGGGACATGGCGCCGATCGTCGCCGCCCTCCTCGTGTCCCGTCAACAGGGTAGGCCGGAGAGATACCGGGGGAGCTGGGCGCGGCGCACAAGTCTCCGGCCTCGAAGTTGGGTGCTCGCACCCAATGTGCGCTCGGAAGGCCCCCACCTACTGTGACGCTCGCCCACCCCCCCCAGCACCTCGGAAGGGGCGTCACTCATGCTCGCGGTCGACGGTATCAGCGTGCGCTTCGGCGGGATCACGGCACTGGACGGTGTCGCGTTCACCGTCGAGCCGGGCACCGCCGTGGGGCTCATCGGACCGAACGGAGCCGGCAAGACCACCTTGTTCAACTGCCTCACCAGGCGCTGCACCCCCGATGCGGGGACGGTGCGGTTCCAGGACGAGGACCTGCTCGCCCTCCCGCCGCACTCCGTGGCCGGGCGCGGCATCGCCCGCACCTTCCAGAACCTGGGTCTGTTCCCGCTGCTCACGGTCCGGGAGAACGTCATGGTCGGCGCCCACAGCCGGGGGCGCACGGGACACCTCGCCGCGGCGCTCCGGCTGCCCCGCGTCCGGCGGGAGGAGAGGGAACTACGTGACCAGGCGGACGACTTGCTACGGCGTCTCGGCCTGGCGGAGGTCGCCGACCACCCCGCCTCCGGGCTGCCGTTCGGCACGCTCAAACGCGTCGAACTCGCCCGGGCCCTCGCGGTACGGCCCCGGCTGCTGCTGCTCGACGAACCCGTCAACGGACTCAGCCACGGCGAGGTCGGCCAATTCGGGGATCTGGTCCGGGCGGTCCGTCAGGAGTTCGACCTCACGCTCGTGGTGGTCGAACACCACATGGGTTTTGTGATGGGCCTATGCGACAAGGTGGTCTGCCTCGACTTCGGGCGCAAGATCGCCGAGGGCTCGCCGGAGGAGATCCAGCGCGACCCGGCGGTCATCGAGGCGTACCTGGGGGTGGCGGCATGACGGAACCCACCACCGACAGCACCGAAGCCGGGCAGGCGCATGCGGAGCCGGATTTTCTGAAGGTCACCGGCCTGCATGCCGGATACGGCCAGGCCCGTGTGCTCCAGGGGCTCGGCTTCTCCGTCGCACGCGGCGAGGTGTGCGCGATCCTCGGACCCAACGGCGCGGGCAAGACGACAACCCTGCGGGCCCTGTGCGGCATGGTCCGCGGACGTGGCTCGGTGACGTTGAACGGCACGGAGCTGCTGGGCCGCTCGCCCGAGCAGACCGCCCGTCTCGGCGCGGCGCACGTACCCGAGGGCCGGGGCACCTTCAACGACCTGACCGTCGAGGAGAACCTGCGCGTCGGCGCGCACGTGCG
The DNA here is from genome assembly GCF_030816955.1 of Streptomyces africanus. Classification (NCBI taxonomy): domain Bacteria; kingdom Bacillati; phylum Actinomycetota; class Actinomycetes; order Kitasatosporales; family Streptomycetaceae; genus Streptomyces; species Streptomyces africanus. The sequence goes on from NZ_JAUSYP010000001.1 coordinate 8,206,151, forward strand.
TACCGGGCGGTGGCGGCGGGGCAGCGCCGAACGGGCGGCCGTGACGGCCGACCTGGAACGGATCTACGACTACTTCCCCAAGCTGCGCCAGCGGTCCCGCCAGGCCGCCGGCAGTCTCAGCGGCGGCGAACAGCAGATGCTCGCCATCGGCAGGGCGCTGATGCTGCGGCCCGCCCTGCTGCTCCTGGACGAGCCGTCGCTGGGGCTCGCGCCGCTGGTCACGCGGGAGCTGTTCGAGATCGTCCGTGCCGTCAACGAGGAGGAGCGCACCACCGTGGTCGTCGTCGAGCAGAACGCCCAGCTCGCATTGGATGTGGCGCACCGGGCGCACGTACTGGAGGCCGGCCGCCTGGTGCTGTCCGGGCCGTCCCGGGAGATCCGCGAGGACGGGCAGGTCGCCGAGGTGTACCTCGGTGTCTCCGTCCGCTCCGGAAAGGACGGGGGAGCACCGTGACCGAACTGCTCCAGCAAGTGGTGGAAGGGGTCGGCTCCGGCGCGGTCTACGCCAGCCTGGCACTCGCGTTGGTGCTGATCCACCGGTTCACCGGGATCGTGAACTTCGCGCAGGGTGAGCTCGCCATGATCTCCACGTACGTGGCGTGGCAGCTCGTGGCGTCCGGGATGTCCTTCTGGCTCGCGCTGCCGGTCACCCTGGCGGTGTCCTTCGCCGGCGGCATGCTGGTCGAGCGGATCGTCATCCGTCCCGTGCGCAGCGCGCCCGAGCTGACGATGGTCATCGTCACCGTGGGCCTGTTCATCTTCGTCAACGCGATGGCCGGTCTGATCTGGTCGTTCACCGTGAAGGACTTCCCACAGCCGTTCCCCGGCGGCGGGATCGACCTGGCCGGGGTGCGCGTGGACTGGTCGACGCTCGGGATCATCGCGGTCGTCGCCGCCGTGATGGGGCTGCTGTATCTGCTGTTCCAGCACACCTCCGCCGGCCTGGTGATGCGGGCGGTCGCCTGCAACCCCGCATCCGCCCGGCTGTCGGGCATCAGAGTGGGCCGGGTGCTGATGCTCGGCTGGGGGCTGGCCGCGACGGTCGGCGCCGTGTCGGGCGTGCTCGTCGCCCCGCTGCTGTTCCTCGAGCCCAACATGATGGGCGGGGTGCTGATCTACGCGTTCGCCGCGGCCACCCTCGGAGGCTTCGACAGCCCGGTCGGCGCGGTCGTCGGCGGCCTGTTCGTGGGCGTCGCGGAGACGCTGGCCGGGGCGTACGTGGACGTGATCGGTGCCGATCTGAAGGTGGGCGTACCCCTGGTGATCATCCTGGCTGTGCTGCTGGTGCGGCCCCAGGGCCTGTTCGGACGGGCGGCGGTGGAGCGCGCATGAGCACGATCGTCGCACCACTCGGCACCGACCGCGCCCGGCGCCTGCGGGCCGCGCTCACCGCGCTGCTCGTGGCGGCCGTGGCCGTCGGCGCACCGTTCTACTTCGCTCCCTTCCAGGTCTTCCAGCTGACCATGGTGCTGCTGTACGCCGTGGCGCTGGCCGGACTGAACCTGCTGGTCGGATTCGGCGGGCAGATCTCGCTCGGGCACGGCGCGTTCTTCGCGGCGGGGGCCTACACGGCGGCGGTCATGCTCGACCGGTACGACACCGGCCACCTGGCCACGCTGCCGGTCGCGGCCGCCGGATGCTTCCTGCTGGGCCTCGGCTTCGGCGTGCCTGCCCTGCGGCTGCGCGGGCTGTACCTGGCCCTGGTCACACTCGCGTTCGCGGTGTTCCTGCCTCCGCTGCTCAAACGGCTCGAACCGGTGACGGGCGGTTCCATGGGGCTGACCGTGGACAAGCTGCAGCCACCCGCGTGGAGCGGGCTGGCCGAGGACCAGTGGACGTACTTCGTCGTCCTCGCCGTCACCGCGGTGGCCCTGCTGCTCGCCCGCAACCTGCTGCGGTCACGCATCGGCCGGGCACTGCTCGCCGTGCGGGACAACGAGAGCGCTGCGGAGGTCATGGGCGTACGGCTGTCGCTGCACAAGACCCTCGCCTTCGCGTGGAGCGCGCTGTTCGCGGGTGTCTCCGGGTGCGTCTACACCTGGGTGATCGGCTTCGTCTCACCCGACTCGTTCAGCTTCGTCCTCTCCATCACACTGCTGGCCGGCCTGGTCGTCGGAGGGCTCGCCTCGCTGTACGGACCGCTGCTGGGGGCGGCCTTCGTGATGTACGTGCCGAGCGTGGCCCAGGACATCAGCGAGGCGGCACCCGGTGTGGTGTTCGGCCTGCTGATCATCGCGGTGATGTTCGTGGCGCCGACGGGACTGGCCGGTCTGGCGACACGAGTCCGGAGCGCCGCGGCCCGTCGCCCCTCTCGCACCACCCGCGACGCCGACCAGGCGCCCGGCCCCGAACCCTCCGCGCCCCCCACCCCGGCGGATCCCGCCCCTGCCGATGCCGAACCCGTGGGCGCACCGTCCCGCACGGAAAAGGAATGAATCACATGCGCAAGAAGACCACTGTGCGGGCGGCCGCGGCCGCGTCCGCCGCCCTGCTCCTCGCCACCGCCTGCACCAGCCAGCGCGGGCAGGACGACAAGGACGCCGCCGCCGACGGGGCGTGCCAGGGCCAGCAGACCACCGGCATCACCGACAAGAGCATCAAGCTGGGCGGCATCTACCCCCTGTCGGGACCGGCCTCCGCGTACGGCACGATCAGCAAGGGCGTGAGCGCCTACTTCAAGCACGTCAACGACAAGGGCGGCATCGACGGCCGCACGGTCGACTTCGTCGTCCGCGACGACGGCTACCAGCCGCCCAAGGCGGTCGAGGAGGCCCGCAGACTCGTCGAGCAGGAGAAGGTCTTCGCCGTCTTCCAGACCCTGGGCACCCCGTCCACGGCCGCGGTGTGGGACTACCTCGACAAGCGGAAGGTGCCGCAGCCTTTCGTCGCCACCGGCGCCTCCGTCTGGGGCACGGACGACGAGCACCCGTGGACCACCGGCTGGCAGCCCAACTACGTCGCCGAGGCACGCGTGTACGCCAAATACCTCAAGGAGAAGAAGCCGAAGGCCGAGGTCGCCGTCCTCTACCAGAACGACGACTTCGGCAAGGACCTGCTGGGCGGGTTCAGGAAGGCGATCGCCGGCAGCGGCATCAAGGTCGTCGCCGAGGAGAGCTACGAGGTCACCGACCCCTCCGTCTCGGCGCAGATGACGAGCCTCGCCCGGTCCGAGGCGGATGTGCTGCTCAACATCACCACGCCGAAGTTCGGCAGCCAGGCCCTCGCCGCCGATGCCAAGAACACCAAATGGAACCCGCTGCACCTCGTGAACAACGTGTCCTCGTCCGCCACCGTGCTCAAGCCCGTCGGGTTCAAGAACGTCCAGGGCGTGGTCTCGGCGACCTACTTCAAGGACCCCGCCGACCCGCAGTGGGCGAACGACGCGGAGATGAAGACGTACCGGGAAGCGCTGCGCAAGTACGCGCCCGGCTCCGACCCGGCCAACCAGTTCAACGCCTACGGCTGGGCCGCCGCCTCCAGCCTGCACAAGGCCCTGGACGCGATGAAGTGCCCGACCAGGGAGGGGCTGCGGGACGCGGTGCGCAACCTCAAGGACGTCAAGGTGGACATGCTGCTCCCCGGCGTCACCCTCGCCACCGGGCCCGATGACGCCTTCCCGATCGAGACGATGCAGCTGATGCGGTTCAAGGGCGAGCGGTGGCAGCTGTTCGGCAAGCCGGTGGACACCCGCAAGGAGTTCGGCCCGCCGGCGAAGTGAGCCTGCGGGGCCCCAGGGGTCGGGGCACCGACCCCTGGGGACCGGCCCCGCCCAGCCCGTCACCGCCCCTCCTGCCCGCCACGCCGCGCCGCGCGCCGGACAAGGCCGCGGCTTCTGCCGGGTTTCAATAGGCTTACAAGGTCAGCAGGAGACATCGGCGACCGAGCACACGGTGGTGGCCAGCGGTGGAGAAGCCGATGACGGAGCTCAGCGAAAGTCACGACGATCCGTTCGCCCTGCACCTCGCCGCCCTGGTGGTGCTCGACGACCGGGGCGTAGTGGTCGGATGGAACCGGCGGGCTCAGGAGCTGCTCGGCCATCCGGACACAGCCGTGATCGGTCGTCACGCGTTCGAGGTCCTTGTCGATCCTCGTGATCTGCCGGCTGTCACCGAGGCCGCGGCGAAGTGCAGGAGAGCCGGCGGCTGGTTCGGCGTACTCACACTGCGCCACCGCGACGGGCAGCTCGTGGAGGTGGGGCTCAGGGCCCATGAGCTGTCACGCGGTGACCGGGGCCGTGAGTGGTTTCTTGCCGGGGCACCCGCGGATGACGTCCTCGAATGGCAAAGGGACCGCGCGGTTCTCGACGGACTGTACCGCCAGTGCCCGATCGGCTTGGTCGTCCACGGCCCCGACCAGAGGATTCTCCGGGTCAATCGGGCCATCGAACGGTTCAGCGGCGTCCCGGCAGCGGACTTCCGGGGGCTGTCCACCGGCCGGTTGCTCCTCTCCGACGACGCGCGCAAGGCTGTGGACCGTGTGCGCCAGGTGATGCAGACCGGCAGACCCCTGGTCTACTCCGAGCAGTTCGTTCGCCTGGAGCAGGATCCGGCACGAGAGCGGGTCGCGTTGGTCTCGTCCTTCCGGATGGAGGATCCCTCCGGCCGCGTCCTGGGTGTGGCCGAGATGATCGAGGACATCACCGACCGCTATCGGGCCCGGCGTCGGCTCGCGCTCCTCGACCAGGTGGGCAGCCGTATCGGAACCACGCTCGACGTGGCCGAGACCGCCCGGGAACTGGCCGAAGTGATGGTGCCTCACCTCGCCGACCACGCGTCGGTGGACCTGCTTCAGGCGGTGACGCGCGGTGAGGAACCAACGCGCGCCGGGGCAGGGCCCGTGGTCCGGCTGGGGACCTGCAGCGTCGGTGCCCAGCAACCCGGCCCGCCCCACCCCGAGGGCGAGCCCGTGGAGTTCGGGCCCGACACACCGCAGGCCGGATGCCTGACCGAGGGCCGGCCCGTCCTGGAGCCGGTTCTCCCGCCCGACTGGGTCTCGGCGGCAGGCCGTCAGGGGGCCCAGGCTCCGGACCTGAGCGCCCACTCCCTGATCGTGGTACCTCTTGCCGCGCGTGGCCTGGTGCTCGGTGTGATGACCCTGTGGCGCTCGCGCCGCCCCGATGCCTTCGAGGCGGACGACCTCACCCTCGCTCAGGAACTCGCCTCGCGCGCCGCCGTCGCCATCGACAACGCCCGGCGATTCACCCAGCAGCAGCAGACCGCGTTCACCCTGCAGAGCAGCCTGCTGCCCCGGTCGGTTCCGGACCAGCCGGCCGTCGAGGTGGCGCTGCGGTACCTGCCGGCCAGCGCAGGCCCGGGTCTGGGCGGCGACTGGTTCGACGTCATTCCCCTGTCCGGGGCCCGGGTCGCCCTCGTCGTCGGCGACGTGGTGGGACGCGGCATCCACGCCGCCGCCACCATGGGCCGGCTGCGCACCGCCGTCCATACGCTCGCCAGCCTCGACCTGGAACCGGACGAGGTTCTCTCCCGCCTCGACGACCTGGTCAACCTGCTGGCGGCCGAACAGGAGGCAGTCGGCGAACGGCCCGTGGGGGAGCAGGTCGTGGGCGCTACGTGCCTGTACGCCGTGTACGACCCGGTCTCCGGACGCTGCTCCGTGGCCCGCGCCGGTCATCCGCCGCCGGTGGTGACCGCTCCGGACGGCCAGGTGGCTCTGCTCGACCTGCCCGCCGGCCCACCGCTCGGCCTGGGCGGCCTGCCGTTCGAGGCCCGGGACATCGAACTGGCCGAGGGAAGCCTGCTGTGCCTGTACACCAACGGAATCATCGGCGAGCGCCACATCGATGCCGACATCGGCCTGACGAAGCTGTGTGCGGCGCTCGCCCGCCCCGCGGGCGCGCTGGAGCGCACCTGCCAGGCGGTGGTCGACGCGCTGGTGCCCTCGCGCCCCAGCGACGACGTCGTCCTGCTGATCGCCCGCACCCGCATGCTGCCACCGGACAATGTCGCCTCCTGGCGCCTGCCGCCGGAACCCGCCAGCGCCGGCCAGGCCAGGGCTTTGATCTCGGCCAAGCTGACCGAGTGGGGTCTGGAGCATTTGGCGTTCACCACCGAGTTGGTCGCCAGCGAACTGGTCACCAACGTCTATCGCTACGCCGGCGGCCCCGCGACCCTACGGCTGATCCGTGAGCAGTGTCTGGTGTGCGAGGTCAGCGACACCAGCCACACCTCACCACACCTGCGCCGCGCCCGTACGACCGACGAGGGCGGGCGCGGCCTGCTCCTGGTGGCCCAGATGACCGAACGCTGGGGTACCCGCTACACCCGCGACGGCAAGACCGTGTGGACCGAACAACCACTGACCGGCACGCCCGTCTGATCGTCTCGGGCCGCGGCCGGCGCGGGAGGCCGCCCGGAGCCGGCCCGCCCGCGCCGCCGTCGTCATTCGGCCGCGGCGAGCAGCCGTGCCTCGCTCTCCTCGTACAGGCGCCGCTGCTCATGGCTGTCGGCGGCCCGGCGACGGTGGTCCAGGCGGCTGCCCAGCCAGCCCGCGAGGTAGCCGAACGGGATGGAGACCAGCCCGGTGGACTGCATGGGGAACAGGTCGAAGTCGGCATGCGGGAAGACGGCGGACGGCGCGCCCGAAACGGCCCTGGAGAAGACCATGAGCAGCAACGCGCAGGCCGCGCCGCCGTAGAGGGTGGCGAGCAGGCCGGTGCGGGTGAACCCGCGCCAGAACAGGGAGTAGGTGAGCGCGGGTGCCACCGCCGATGCCCCGATGCAGATGGCCAGCGTGGTCAGCACGCCGACGTCCCAGTTCTGCACCATGGCGGCGAGCCCGATGGCGACGATCCCCACGGCCACGCTCGTCCACGCCGCCACCGTCATCTCGGTGCGCGGCGCGGCCTGTCCCCGCCGCAGCGCATGGGCGAACAGGTCGTGGGCGAGTGACGAAGCCGCGGCCAGGGTCATCCCCGCGACGGACGACAGCAGGGTGATGAACACCATGCCTGCCACGGCCGAGTACAGGATCGTCGCGCCCGCGGAGCCGGGGGCCCCGCCGAGCACCTGGGGCAGCATGAGCACCGATGTTCTGCCGTGCGGGTCGGCGGCGGTGATGTACCGCGATCCCACCAGGGCCGCCGCGCCCGTCCCCATGACGATCACGAGCAGGCAGAACGTGGTGACCGTGCCGACCGCCCATGACATGGAGCGACGCACGGCCGGCACGTCCTTCGCCGAGTACAGGCGCATCGTGATGTGTGGCAGGCAGGCCACGCCGAGGATGACGGTGATCTGGAGACTGACGAAGTCCAGCCGGCCACCGGTGGAAGTGCCCAGCTGCAGGCCCTGCTCAAGGTAGGCGGGGCCCGCGCCGCTGCCGTGCTGGGCGGCCCTGAGGATGTCGCCGGGGCTCCAGTCGAAGCGCTTGAGCACGAGAGCGGCGACGACGATGCTGGTGCCGAGCAGGAGCACGATCTTGATCATCTGAATGAGCGCGGTGCCCCGCATACCTCCGATCGCGGCATAGATGATCATCAGAGTGCCGACGATGACGATGGACGCCGTCCTGGCGCCCGCCGCGTGCGGGATGTCGAGGATGAAGGTGAGCAGCGATCCGGCCCCGGAGAGCTGGACGACCAGGAAAGGCAGGGTGGCCGAGAGCGTCACCAGGCAGGCCGCGATACGCACGGCCCGTCCGGGCATGTTGCGGGCCAGGACATCGCCCATGGTGAACCTGCCCGCGTTGCGCAGGGGTTCGGCCAGCAGGAACATCAGCAGCACCAGGGACAGGGCGGTGCTGACCGCGAGGACGTAGCCGTCGTACCCGGTGAGCGCGATGATGCCGGTGGTGCTCAGCACCGTTGCGGCGGAGATGTAGTCGCCCGCGATCGCCAGGCCGTTCTTGAGCGGGGTGAGCGACAGGTAGCCGGTGTAGAAGTTCGCCAGGTCGTCGCGGTCCGGTCCCGCCATGACGCACATCAGCAGCGTGACGGTGACCAGCGTGGTGAACAGAACCAGGACGAGGGCCTGTGTCCCGGAGCTGAAGTCGTTCATCTCGCCGTCCCCGCGTTCCCGCCGGCGAGGGCCGCCCGCTGCCTGACGGCCCGGGCCAGCGGATCCACAGAGCGTTGTGCGCTGCGGCCGTACCAGAAGACCGCCGCGAAGGTGACGACGAGTTGGAGGACGCCCAAGGCCATGCCCAGACTCAGCTCTCCGGTGACCTTGGATCCCATCAGAGCGGGCGCGTAGCAGGACAGCACGACATACACCACGAAGGAGCCGAGCGCGGTGAGCGTGGAGGTCCTCCGGAGCAGGCGGTAGGCCGAGCGGAGGGCGGCGAGGTCGGCGTCGTCCCGATGGGTCTCGTGCGCGTAGGGGTGGTAGGGCGCGTCCCAAGGGGCTTGCCACCCGTACGCGTCGTATCGCGGGGCGTCGTGCCCGTACGACTCCGGCCATCCCGTAGGTGCTGAGGGTGGGTACCGGTTCTCGTCCGCGTATGTCATCGCCTGGCCTTCCACTGCGGCACGGATCCGTGCGGTGAACGGGAAAGGATGCTTCAGGCGGCGCACCATACCGACTGGTTGGAATGCCTGTAAGTCTGTCGTAGGTCACATTTCGGCCATGAGCCGACCGCACTCGCAGACCGTCTTACCCCTGCTCGTCGACGGCCATCTCACCCAGGAGCGACCAGTCGTCCTGCGGAACGTTCGCGTTCACGATGCGGGGTGTCTCGGCCAGATGGGGCGGCAAGGTCTGCTGCGCGGCCCTGAAGTGCGCCGACTGCACGTGCGCGGCGCCTGCTTCGTCATCGCGGAAGGCCTCGACCAGGACGTACTCCGTGGGGTCCGTCAGGCTTCGCGACCAGTCGAACCAGAGGCAGCCGGGCTCTCGGCGCGTGGCTTCGGTGAAGTCGGCGGTGATGTCCGGCCACCGGTCGGCATGCTCGGGACGGACTCGGAACTTGGCGGTGATGAAGATCATCAGCCTTCCTGTCTCCTTGTGATGCGTGGTGACAAGACCGTACGACGTCAGCCGCGCAGGGGCAGTTCACCCGCGCCAGGAAGAGCCCTGTGTGAGAGGGAAGCCGTGTCTTCCCTCTCAGGCAGGGTCAGTGGGTGGGATCGAGGAGGATCTTGCGCACGCCGTCGGAGCGGTCCGCGAACAGTTCGTACGCCGCCGGACCTTCGGAGAGGGCGAAGCGGTGGGAGACGACCACCTCCGGCTTGATCCGGCCGGCACGGGTCAGGGCGATCAGGGGAGGGAGTTCGTAGTGCACCGAGCACAGTCCGATGGCGAACTCCAGTTCCTTGACCTGCGCCAGCCCCATGTGGAAAGGGAACGCCTTGCTCTGGCTGACCCCGATGACGCTGACCCGGCCGGCCTGCCGGACGGCCTTGAGGGCGAGCTCGATGGTGGCGTCCGAGCCCACGGCCTCCACCACGGCGTCCGGCCCGCGTCCGCCGGTCATCTCCCGAATGGCCGTCCGTGCGTCCTCGCCCTCGACCGGCTCGACACCCAGGGTGGCGGCGAAAGCCCGGCGTTCCGCGACCAGGTCCGCGCCCAGCACCCGCGCGGCGCCCATCGCGAAGGCGCCCTGGGCGGCCATGAGGCCGACCGGACCGAGCCCGATGACCAGGACCGTCTCACCGGGCTGGATGCGGGCACGGCGGCAGCCGTACCAGGCCGTGGGGGCGTTGTCCGTCAGGACGACTGCGGCCTCGTCGGAGATGTCCTCGGGCAGGCGCACCAGATTGACATCGGCGTACGGCACCGCGAGGGCCTGGGCCTGGCTGCCCTGAAGCTGCGGGCTCACCCCGTAACAGAGTTCCGTGCTGGACTTGGCGCGCTCGCACCGGGCGGTGAATCCGGCCGCGCACGACCGGCACTCGGCACAGCCGACCGAGGCGGGCACCAGAACCCGGTCGCCGGGCTTGAACCGGGTGACCTGGTCGCCGGTGTCGGCCACCACACCGACGCACTCGTGTCCCGGTGTGTAGCCCAGGTCCGGGCTGAACGGGTTGCCGTGGTAGATGTGCAGGTCGCTGCCGCAGATACCGGCCGTGGTGACCTGGACGACCGCATCGGTGGGGTTGGTGACGGCGGGCTCGGGGACGTCCCCGTAGCGGATGTCGTGACGTCCGTGGTAGCTCAGTGCTTTCACCGGATTCCTCCCTCCCTCCGCCCGGTCAGTCCGCGATCTTCAGCACGAGCTTGCCGTGGTTCTCACCACGGAAGAGCCGCATCAGGGTGTCGGGGAACGCCGCCACGCCGCCGGACACCACGTCCTCCAGGGACTTCAGCCGGCCCTCTGCGCGCCATGCGGCCAGTTGCGCGATGCCCTCGGCGTACCGGTCGGCGTAGTCGAACACCACCATGCCCGTCATGGAGGCGCGGTTCACCAGCAGCGACAGGTAGTTGCCGGGGCCTTGCGGTGTGGTGCTGTTGTACTGGGAGATCGCGCCGCACACGACGATGCGGGCACCGCGCGCCAGCCGCAGCAGCACGGCGTCCAGAACCTCACCGCCGACGTTGTCGAAGTACACGTCGACGCCGTCGGGGGCGTGCTCGCGCAGCGCCTTGCGGATGTCCTCCTTCTGGTAGTCGATCGCGGCGTCGAAGCCGAACTCGTCGACCATCAGCCGGCACTTGGACTCGCCGCCGGCGATGCCGATGACCCGGCAGCCCAGGATCTTGGCGATCTGCCCGACGACGCTGCCGACCGCCCCCGCCGCGCCGGAGACGACGACGGTCTGACCGGGCTCGGGACGCCCGATGTCGATCAGGCCGAAGTAGGCCGTCAGGCCCGACATGCCGAGAGTGCCGAGATAGGTCGGCAAAGGGGCGGCCTCCGGGTCGACCTTGGTCACGTCGCGGCCGTCCGACACGCAGTACTCCTGCACGCCGAACGAGCCCGACACATGGTCGCCGACCGCGAACCCGGAATGCCGGGAGGCGATCACCCTTCCCACCGCGCCGGCGCGCATCACCTCGCCGATCTCCACCGGACGGATGTAGGACCGGCCCGCGTTCATCCAGCCGCGCATCGCCGGGTCGATCGACAGGCAGAGCACCTGCACCAGGAATTCCCCGTCGCCCGGCTCCCCGGCCGGCTCCTCGACGTGCTCCCAGTCGGTGGGCCGTGGCTCGCCCACAGGACGTGCGGCCAGACGCACCTGGTGGTTGATTCTGCTCATCTCCGGCGGCTCCTTCGACGGTCGCGTGGGATCGGCGGTCAGCGCGGCCGTTGCAGGCCCGCCGTCGTCGCGTACCGACCCCGTGCGCCTGACATACCGGCCGGTCGGTACGAGCGGTGAGCGTACGGTGCCGTCCCGTCGGAGGCAAGAGGGATCCGGTGCGGTGTGACCGATGACCGATACCGGTGACCGGTGGCCGGGTGAGACGGAGTGGGGGGTCTGCGGCGATCATCTCCTGCTGCGGTGCGAGCAGGGGCCGGCCCGGAGCACGGGCTCCGGGCCGGCCGTGGGGGAGGGCCGCGTCAGCCGGCGGCGGGGACGGGGTCGCGGTCCGTTCCCGCCGCTGCCTTCGGGCCGGTGTCCGCGGGCTTCTCACCGGGGACGGGGTCGGCCTGCGGCTCGGTGGTGTGTTCGGCCTCGGGGACCGAGGCGTACGGGACATCGCCGCGGAGGACCGCCTTGGCGCGGTCCTCGTCGAGCTGTCCCTCCCACTTGGCCACCGCCAGGGTGGCGACACCGTTCCCGATCACGCTGGTCAGGGCGCGGGCCTCGGACATGAAGCGGTCGATGCCGAAGATGAGGGCCAGGGCGGCGACGGGGACGTGCGGAACGGCGCTGAGGGTGGCGGCCAGGGCGATGAAGCCGGAGCCGGTGACGCCGGCGGCGCCCTTGGAGGTGAGCAGCATGACGGCGAGCATCGTCAGTTGCTGAGTGAGGCTGAGGTCGATGCCGAGGGCTTGGGCGAGGAAGACCGAGCCCATGGTCAGGTAGATCGCGGTGCCGTCGAGGTTGAAGGAGTACCCGGCGGGCAGTGTGATGCCGACGACCGGCTTGGAGGCGCCCGCGTGCTGGAGTTTGGCCATCATGCGCGGCAGCACCGGCTCGCTGGACGAGGTGCCCAGGACGATCAGCAGTTCCTCCTTGATGTAGCGGAGGAAGGGCAGCAGACGCAGGCCGTTGATGCGCATGACCGTACCGAGGACGACCAGGACGAAGAACAGGGCGGTGAGCCAGAAGGAGCCGACCAGCAGGGAGAGGTGGCGCAGGGTGTCCAGACCGTAGCTGCCGATCGTGAAGGCCATGGAGCCGAAGGCGCCGATCGGGGCCAGCCGCATGACCCAGCGGATGAGCGTGAACAGGACCTTGGACAGCTTCTCGACGCCGTGGGTGATCCCCGCACCCGCCTCGCCGGCGGCGTTCAGCCCGAAGCCGAACAGGACCGAGATCAGCAGCACCGGCAGGATCTCATGGCCGGTCAGCGCGCTGGGCAGCGTGTCCGGAATGATGGAGAGGACGAACGCGGAGACGCTCTCGTGGCTCTGGGTCGCCTCCGGCGGCAGGCCCTCGGTGGAGAGGGTGGAGGGGTCGACGTGCAGTCCGCTGCCGGGCTTGACGATGTTGACGACGACCAGGCCGATCACCATGGCGACGGTCGTCAGGACCTCGAAGTAGATCAGCGCCTTGAGGCTGACCCGGCCGACGGCACGCGCGTTGCCCATGGAGGCGATGCCGTGGACGACGGTACAGAAGATGACCGGCGCGATCATCATGCGCACCAGGGCGATGAACCCGTCGCCCAGGGGTTTCAGATCGGCTCCGAACGACGGCCACAGCCAGCCGACCGCAGCCCCGGCGAGAACGCCTATCAGGCACTGGACGTAGAGCAGGGACAGTGCGCGGCGGATGCGGCCGGGCGGCGCGGCGACGGGACCCGGGGCGGCGTCGTTGCGGCTCATGCGGGGCGTCCTTCCAGGACGGGAACGAGGAGTTCGGCTCGGGCGATGCGGCGGGCGGCGCGGTGCAGCAGCACCGTGGGGGAAGTGCCGTCCGCCGTGGGTACGGCTCGGGCGGTGATGACACCGGCCGGGGTGCCCAGGCGGAGCGTGCCGTCGGCGGTCTGCCGGGCTACGCGGTGGGCGAGGGTGCCGGGGGTGGCGGCCGCGGTGGCCAGGGCGACGGCCGAGGTGAGGCCGATCGCCGGGTGGGGGGCGTGCATGGAGACCATGCGTACGGCCAGGTCGTAGTCGTCCTCTCCGACCGGGGTGCCGTCGGAGGTGCGGTAGGGGGCGGGCCGGGCGACCACGCCGACCTTCGGCACGGCGTGGCTGACGGGATCGTGCTCCCTGGCCAGGCCCATGGCAAGGGCGGCCTGACGGCGCAGCACGGTGAGCGCGGGCAAGGCCGCGGCGAACTCGGCCAGGGACTCGGTGCCCTGCAGACCGAACGCCTTGGCCTCGAACAGCGCGGCCGGGGCTCCGGCGTCGACCAGAGACGCCTCGACCCGGCCGGTCGGTCCGCTCAGGGTGTCCAGGGCGCGGCCGGTCGGCAGGGTACGACCCGTCGTCGAACCCGCCGGGTCCTCGAAGCCGAGCAGGACCGGCACACCGAGTGCGGCGGTGCCGGGCACCGCGGCCGTGCCCTCGTCGGGAGCCGTACGCCCCGGGGTGGGGATGGTGCCGGTGAGCCGGGCCCCGGTGTTGACGTTGCGCATCCGCACCGTGGTGGACTCCGACGTGACCGGTACCAGACCGTTGTGGACGGCGTAGAGGGCGACGGCGGTGGCGCAGTTGCCGCAGTTGCTGGCCCACTCCACGCGCTCGTCACCGATGCCGACCTGTGCGAAGGCGTACTCGACGTCGACGCCCGGCTCGGCCGACGTCCGGACGATCGCGGCCTTGGAGGTGGTGGAGGAGGCACCGCCGACGCCGTCGATCTGGCGGGGGTCGGCGGCGTTGTAGGCGGCGAGCAGCAGGGTGTCGGCGTCCACGCCGGTCGCGGCCACCTCGTGGTGGTCGAAGATCCAGCACTTGCTCGTACCGCCGCGGATCATCTCGCCCTGCAGACGCAACACAACAGACTCCTCATGGCAACCCCGACGGCACTTCCGTGCGGGGTGCGATCCACACTGGGCTCGGCGAGCGTGAAGTACAATCTCGGAAATCTGCACAGCTATTAAGCTGTGGTTAACGCTGCAGCTAGTGCTGGAGGTGCTGTGGTGCTGGACGTCCGGCGCATCCTGCTCTTCACCGAAGTCGCCCGCCGAGGCTCGGTCACCGCGACCGCGCGGGCCCTCAACTACACGCCGTCAGCCGTGTCCCAGCAGGTCAGCCGCCTGGAAGCGGAGGCCGGGCAGCCGCTGTTGGAACGTCATGCGCGGGGCGTCACGCTCACCGACGCGGGCCGCGCCCTGGCCGAACGCGGGGAGCGGATCGAGCGCGAACTGACGGCCGCGGAGAACGAGCTCGCCGACTTCGCGGGACTGCGCGCGGGCACTCTCCGGGTCGGAACCTTTCCCACCGTCGGCGCCTCCCTCCTCCCGCGGGCCGTGATCGCCTTCCGGGAAGCGCACCCCGAGGTGCGGCTGACCGTGCGCAGCGCCCGCATCGCGGGCCTGTGGGCGATGCTGGAGAACCGCGAGATCGAGATGTCCCTGATGTGGGACTACGACTGGAACCGCATCGACCGCGAGGACATCGTCGTCGCCCCACTCGCCGACGACCCGCCGGCCCTCCTCGTCAGCAAGGACCACCCCCTCGCCGGCCGCTCTTCGGCCGCCCTCGCCGATTTCGCGGACGACCCCTGGATCACCCGTGCCGACCACCACCCGGTGGCCGAGGCCCTCGCCCGCAGTTGTCACGCGGCCGGTTTTGAACCGCAGATCGCCTACGAGGCACATGACTACCAGGAGGCCCAGGCCATGGTCGCCGCGGGTATCGGCGTCGCCCTCGCGCCCACCCTGGCCCTTGAAGGCACCCGGGCCGGCGTCAGCGTCCTGCCCCTCCAGCCCCCCGCCCCCGTACGCCGCATCCTCCTGGTCCGCATGAGCGACCGCGTCCTGACGCCCGCCGCCCAGGCCTTCGCGGGGTTCCTGCGCGACGCCGCCTCGGCCGGCACGGCGTCATGAGCGCCGCACGGGAGCCCGGAGGCGGGCCCCACCGCGAGGGCGGCTACCGGGTGCCGCTCAACGCGGACTGACCGCCCACCAGGAGCTGCGCGGCCGCCAGCTGCGCGTACAGCCGGTCCTGGGCCACCAGTTCCTCATGGGTGCCCACCGACCGGACCCGGCCGGCGTCCATGACGACGATCCGGTCGGCGCCTGTCACCGTGGACAGGCGGTGGGCCACCACCAGCACGGTGGTCTGCCGGGCCACCTCCGCGACGACGTCCCGCAGCGCCGGCTCGTTGACCGCGTCGAGCTGCGAGGTCGCCTCGTCCAACAGCAGCAGCCGGGGCCGCCGCAACAGGGCGCGGGCGATCGCGATGCGCTGCCGCTCGCCGCCCGACAGCTTCGAGCCGCGGTGTCCGACCGGGGTGTCCAGGCCGTGGGGCAGGCGCTCGACGAGGGTGTCGAGCTTCGTCCGGGCCAGGACGTCGCGGATGTCGTCGTCCGTTGCCCCGGGCGCGGCGAAGACCAGGTTCTCGCGCAGCGTGCCGGCCAGCACAGGAGCGTCCTGCTCCACGTACCCGATGGCAGACCGCAGCTCGGACAATGACCAGTCCTGTACGTCCTTGCCGTCGACCAGGACCCGGCCGCCGGTGGCCTCGTAGAACCGCTCGATGAGCGCGAACACGGTCGACTTGCCGGCACCGGAGGGGCCGACGAGGGCCGTCGTCCCGGTGCCCGGTACCTCGAAGCTCACCTGCTGGTGGATGTACGGCAGGCCCGGACGGTAGCGGAAGGACACGTCCTCGAAGCGGACCGACGCCGGGCCCGGCACTGCTGCCCGCTGCCTGGGCAGGGCGCTCTTCTGCCGGGCGGTCGGCTCCGTCGACAGGCGTTCCACCTGCGCGATCCGGGAGATCGCGGCCGCCCCCTCCTGATAGTGGGACACGGCGTCGACCAGCTTGGACACCGGCTCGATCAGGTAGAAGAGGTACAGCAGGAAGGCGATGAGGGTGGACACGGGGATGTCCCCGGAGGCTACTCGCGCCCCGCCGACCGCGAGCATCGCGAGGAAGGCCAGCTGTACGGCGAGTTCGTCCGTCGAGCCTGCCACGGCCTCCCACTTCGCGCTCTTCACGCCGTGCCGCCACGCCCGTCGTGCCGCCGCCTCCACCCGGGCGGTCTCCCGCTCCTCGGCACCGGACACCTTCACCGTGCGAAACGCACCGAAGGCCCGCTCCAGCGCGACGGAGATCTCCCCGACCGCCTCCTGCGAGCGTTCGGCGGCGCGGGCGATTCTCGGCATCACCAGCGCGGCGGCCCCGCCGACCAGCACGATCACGCCGAGCGTCACACCCGGCAGCACGACGTCGAGGAACGCCATCATCACGATCGCTGATCGTGGGCGCGACGGTGGCGATGGACCGCCTGCCGCGACTGCGCCGCCTGGCCACACCGGTCGTCGCCGTGGGCACCATGTCCCTGACCGCCTACGTCGGCCACTTCGTGATACAGGGCTGGTTGCCCGGGCTCGGCGCGACCTACGACGAGGAGTCCTGGGTGACGCTGCTCATGTTCGTCCTCGGGGCGATCGTGTTCGCCGGGATCTGGTCCCGCTTCTTCCGCCGCGGACCCCTGGAGTACCTGCTCAACGCCGCCACCAAGCCGGCGAAGCACATCCGATGAGGCCCGGCCGGGGTGGCTCGGCCGCCCCGGTCAGCGGTGTTCACCTGCCTCGACCGGCCGGCATCAGACGCTGAGTGCGGTGCGCAAGGTGGTTGCCATCATGTCGATGGCGGCCTTCCCCGCCGGTACCGGACCGGTGTGGGTGAAGTAGTGATCGACTCCCTCGAAGACTCGGTGGATGACCGGAACGCCGGCGGCTTCCAGAGCCTTGGCGTAGGCGTCGCCCTCCTCGCGCAGGCGGTCGTTCTCCGCGGTGATGACCAGGGCGGGAGGGAGCCCGACGAGATCATCGGCCAGTGCGGGCGAGGCAAGGGGGTCGGCACGGTGGGCGGGGTCGGGGACGTAGGCGGCCGTGAAGACCCGCATGAGCTGCGGGCTGAGCAGCGGCTTGGCGATGAGGGACTGCTTGGTGGCAGGGTCGGCGAGCTGATCGAGCGGAGCGGAGTCGATGATCTGGAGCCGGGGCGAGAAGGTTCCGCGGTCTCGGGCCATGCGGCAGACCGCGGCCGTCAGGTTGGCGCCGGCGCTGTGTCCGCCCACGGCAAGGCGCGAGCCGTCCCAGCCGCCCGTGGGACCGTTCTCGGCGACCCACGCGGTGACGTCGTACGCCTGGGTGACGGGCACCGGAAACCGCCTCTGCGGGGCGACGGCATAGTCCACGTTGATCACGACGCAGCCGGCCGTGGCGGCTATGTAACGGCAGATGTGGTCGTCCTGCTCCGGGCGGGCGACCACGAAACCGCCGCCGTGGAAGTTGACGTACACGGGGGCAGGAGTTCCGGTGCCGGCCGGCGGCCGGTAGACCGTGCAGGGCACCGGGCCGGCGCCGGTCTCCACCAGGAGGGCTTCGGTCCGCTTCGGGATGTCCGCGAAGCGCAGGTCCTTGTGGACCCGCGACATCATCCGACCGAGCAGCAGTTGGATCCCTCTGGCCTGGATCCCGGGACTCAAGAACATGCCTCGGCCACCCTTCGCTACAACTTTAAATTAACAGGATTCCTGATAATGGGCGCTCGGTCCTCTTCGCGCAATAGGCAGACACGATGCCGGTGCGGATGCACGCAGCTGGCTTTGTCGGTTAGCTGCGGGGCGGCAGGATAGCGTGCGGGCATGGCGATGACGGGGAAGCGGCGGGTCCTGTACCGGCAGGGCACTGGGTTCTGGCGGATGACGGCGAAGTGGGTTCTGGTCTTCGGGGCCCTGTACCTGTTGGACGGCGGGCTGCTCCGGTCGTGGGGCGACGCTCTGGTCTGGCCGGTGATCGGGATCCTGCTGTGGGTGCCGTTCGGGATCGGCGTCGTCTGGTATCCGAAGAAGGACCAGCGCGTCGAGCTGACGGCGGGTGAACTGCGTGTACGGCGTAAGCGACTGCCGATGGAAGAGGTGAACCTGCTGCACGTGGCGCGGCTGTGGCTGGAGGGGCGGTCGACCGCGGACGACCAGCCGGTGCTGGAATGGACACGGTTCGACCGGGTGGTGTGGGTGCCGCTGCGGGACGGCCGGGCGTTCGGCGTGGAGTTTCGCGACCCGGCCGCGTTCGCCAAGAGTTTCGGCGCCTTCGCAGTCGCGGCGTGCGGCGGGCCGGAAATCGTCCGCGCGAGGGCCGCAGCGGCAACCTACCCGGAGCCACGCCCGATGCGGGCCCGCCCCGCCGGCGACGGCTCCTGGCCGGACTTCCTGGACATCTTCAGCTGAGAGCCGGACAGGCACGGCACGGGGCGGCGGTTCGCCAGGGCCGCGGAGGCGTGGCGCCTGGCCGCCGAGCCGTCACCCGCCTGTGAACGTGGCCATGTGGCAGGGGTGGTCGGCGGCAGCGGAATCTCATCCAGCCGCAGCCACCGCTCCTGGCCGTCTTCGTCAGAAAGCAGGGATGGCTCCAACTGGCCTGCATCCGATGGCGAACAACAGCGACAACGAGGTTCCACACTGCAGGCCGCCAGGACGTATCGGCAGTCAGATCGCATGGGTGGTCATACGGCCGCATGGATGTCATCGCCCATCTTCCTCGATCCGGGCTCAGCCGATTTGTTGGTCGACTGGGAGGCCGCCGCCGTGACCACTGTCGCGCTGATACGCGCCGAGGCCGGTCGCGAACCCCGTGACCGTGCCCTGCGCGAGCTCATCGGCGAACTGTCCACGCTCAGCACCCGGCTCCGCACCCAGTGGGCCGCACACCCCCTCCGCATCCGCCACCACGGCATCAAGCGGCTGCAGCACCCCGACGTCGGACGACTGGAGCTGGCGTACCGATCCATGGATCTGCCGCTGTCCGACCGCGCCGTGTACGACCTGACTGTCTATACCGCCGAGCCCGGCACCTCCTCGCCAGTTGGTGATCGCCGCGGCGGCCTCCCTCGGATGGCTTACGGTGCCCCTGGCGAAGTGGACGGGGCATGCGGCTACGCGCCGCCGGCCAGTGGACAAGGCAGGGAAGCGTGACGTCACAGCGCGGCAATCAGTCGGCGGTAACCGCCCGGGGCCGTACGGCGGCCGGTCGGGCTCCGGGGCCGCGTGCGGTGGAGATCCGGAACGCCGCCCTCGTCCTGTTCGCCGAGCGAGGGTACGCCGCCACCACGATGGCCGACATCGGCGAAGCGGTGGGGATGCGCGGGCCGAGTCTGTACAAGCACGTCGGGTCCAAGCAGGAACTGCTCACCCAGATCATGACGGGCACGATGGACGACCTGCTGCGGAACCATCGCGCTGCCGTCGCGGGCTGTGAGGACGTGGTGGAGCGGCTGCGCCTGGCCGCCGAGGCTCACGTTCGCTGCCACGCCCGGCACCGCCTCGAAGCGTCGACGGCGAGCCCGGCCACCACCGGCATGGGCCCCGCACGAGCGGCGGGGCCCACGGCGTCAACGGGTCAGCAGCTGGAGTTGGTCTGGGTGAGCAGGCCCAGCCGCCACGGCAGGCTGTTGTAGTCACCGCCGGCGTTGGGATCCTTGCCCTGGTACAGGTACTGCAGCTTGCAGGCCGGGATCGTGAGCGTCTGGTCGTTGCCCGCGCGGATCATCTCGCCGTGACTGATGTCCCGGGTCCAGGTACCGGCGGGGAACGTCACGTTGCTCGACTTGGCGAAGGGGTTGCCCTCGGACGCGGCCAGCGGTGACCACGAGCCGGCGAGGCTGTTCGAGGTCCAGGAGCGGAAGTAGCGCCTGCCGTCCGAGGCGATGGCCTCGACGAGCAGCAGATACTGGTTACTGCCCTGCACCTTGTAGACGTTGCTCGCCTCGAACATGGCGTACTTGGAGTCCCGCGCCGCGATGACGGTGTTGGTGAAGCCGTTCGGGAACTGGCCGACGGTCGTCTGGGAGCGGTACAGGTGCCCGTTGTCGTCGGACGAGAACAGGTAGCAGTTGGCGCTGTCGCAGATCACCCACATGTCGACCCAGAAGCCGTTGCCGATGTTCTGCTTGATGATGTCCGGCATCGACGAGTAGAAGTTGCGCGGGGCGCTCCACCCGTTCGGATTGCTGATGTCGGGGTTGGTGGAGTACGAGGCGTTGCCCGTCTGGTAGACGAGGTACCACAGGCGCTGCGGCGCGTAGTAGAAGACCTGCGGCGCGGCCCGGTACCCGGCGCCGATGGCGGTGCGGTCGAGATAGTGGTGCGTGGCCGAATTCGCCTGCGACCAGTCACTGAAGTTCAGGTACACCAGGTTGTACCCGGAGGAGCTCGCGGTGCTCGCGAACACGTGGTACTTGCCGTTGTGGTAGACGACCGACGGGTCCTTGATCCCGGCGATCCTGTGGGTCGCGTCCGGCTTGGGGGAGATCAGGGATCCGCTCGAGTTCCAGCGGAAGGAGGAGGGGAGTGCCGCGGCGGACCGGGCCGAGCGGGTGTCAGGCCGCTGTGCCGGGGCGGACCGGGCTGAACGGGTGTCGGGCCGCTGTGCCGCGGCCCTGCCACCCAGCGCGGTGAGCGTTGCCTGATAGGCGGGCTTCTTGTTGCCGTTGCGGTCGAACAGCAGCGGGTTCTCCCCGCTGCGCCAGGAGTCGCTGTCGCGGATGCCCCAGACGGTGATGCCGGTGCAGCGCGCCACGTTCATGCAGGCCCTGACCGTGTTCGCGTACGCGTTCGGCGGCGCCTGCGCGATGTCCAGCTCGGTGATCTGGACGTCCACGCCGAGCGCGGCGAAGTTCGACAGCGTCGTCTGGAAGCTGCCGGGGGGACCGCCGGCGCCGAAGTGGGACTGGAGGCCGACGCAGTCGATGGGCACGCCGCGGGCCTTGAAGTCGCGGACCATGCGGTAGACGCCCTGGGTCTTGGCGTCGTTCCAGTTCTCGATGTTGTAGTCGTTGTAGCAGAGCTTGGCCGCCGGGTCGGCCGACCGCGCGGTGCGGAAGGCCTGCTCGAGGAAGCCGGTGCCCAGGACGTCCCGGAAGACCGAGCCGCGCAGCTGGCCGCTGCCTCCGTCGGCGAAGGCCTCGTTGACCACGTCCCAGGAGTGGATCCGGCCCTTGTAGCGGTTCATCACCGTGGTGATGTGGTTGTTCATCACGCCGCGCAGCGTGTTCGCGTCCCTGATGCCCTTGACCCAGTCGGGCAACTGGGAGTGCCACACCAGCGTGTGGCCCCGCACGCGCTGTCCGCGGGCCGTCGCGCCGTTCACGATCTGGTCGGCGGCGCCGAAGGTGAACTGTCCGCGGGACCGCTCGGTCGCGTCCCACTTCATCTCGTTCTCGGGTGTGACCGAGTTGAACTCGCGGCCCAGGATGCCGGTGTACGTGCCGTCGCCGAGCCTTCCGGCGGCCACGGCGGCCCCGAAGTACCGCCCGGACTGGGCCGCTTGAGCCCCGAGCGTGGAGGCCCGGACGCCGCCGGGCGCGTCGGGTGCGGCGGTGGCGGCACCGGGCGTCACCAGGGCGCCCAAGGCCAGCAGGGATAACACCGACGCTCGGCGACGGCCGAGCCGTTTCAGCGGGTTCATGGTTCTCCTCGTGTTGGCGGGGGGTTGGGTGGTGCGATCGGTGGGATCGGGTCAGGGCGTGGACAGCTCGAACCGCGGGACGCGGACCGCGCCGCCGAGCGCCTTGGTGGCGTGGTTGAAGAGGGCGAATCGGTAGCCCATGAAGAACCGCCAGTCGTTGCCCATGGAGAAGGAGGGGCCGAGGCGGGTGAAGTTGGTGCCGTCGGTGCTGTAGGAGAAGGTGCCGGGGCGTGCCGCTCCGGGGCGGATGTCCGCGCTCGCGCGCAGCCAGATCCGGCCGCCGGAGACGGGCGCGCTCGCGACCTCGGTGCCGGTGCCGGTGGTGTTCCAGTTGCCGTCCATGGTCAGCCCGTTGACCATCACCACCCGTGTCGCGCCGCCGTCGCGCTTGACGCCGATCCAGGCGGAGGAGTCACGCAGCAGCGCGAGTCCGGCCCGGTCTCCGTCCCGCATCGCCGAGAAGTCGAGCAGGGCCGTCGCGGTGGAGGTGGGGCCCTGGATGCGGTGCGTGAGGGTGTTGCGAGCCCAGTACAGGTCGTTGGTGACGGTCGCGGTCCGCAGGGTCAGCCCGTTGTCGACGGACCACTTGGTGTTGTCCGGGTTGTGGTTCCACTCCCACCTCGGCTTGAGGCGCGTGCCGTCGAAGGTGTCGACGCCGGTCATGGGGGCGACCTGGCGGGGCGGAGTGGGCACGGCCGGACTGGGATACGAGGTGCCCCAGGCGCCGTTCACCAGTTGCACGACGGGCCAGCCGTCCGGAGTCCAGGTGACCGGCGCCAGGGCAGGCATCCGGCCGCCGGGGTACGCGTCGACGAAGGCCATGTAGTACCAGGCGCCGCTCTGCGTCTGGACCAGCCCGCCCTGGTGCGGGACGCCGCCGCCGGGGATCGGCCCGCGCAGGTCGAGCAGGACCTGCCGCATCGTGTAGGGGCCGAAGGGGCCGCTGGACGACTTCAGGATGTACTGGCCGTTGGCCGGTCGGGTCAGGAAGATGTAGTACTGCCCGTTGATCTTGTAGAAGCGGGAGCCCTCCAGGGTGCCGACGCTCGACGGTGTGCTGAACACCTGCTGCGTGCGGACCTGGGTGCGCCCGTCGCGGGACAGCTGGGCCACGCTGATGGTGGTGTTCCCGTACGCCACGTAGAGGGTGTCGTCGGTGTCGACGAGCAGTCCCGCGTCGTAGTAGGGAGTGCTGATCGTCGTGAGCCGGTTCCACGGGCCCTCGACGTCGGTGGCGGTGTAGACGTACGTCCTGGCGAAGTCGATCTGGCCGAGCCAGTAGAAGGTCCTGTTGCTCGGCCGGTAGGCCAGCGACGACGCCCAGATGCCCCGGACGTAGCCACGGGCGCCGTTCAGGTCGTACTTGGCGCCGAAGTCGAGGACGGGCACCGAGTGACCGGCGATCTCCCAGTTCACCAGGTCGTACGAACGCAGGACAGGGGCGCCCGGCGAGTAGTGCATCGTGGAGGCGGAGGCGTAGTAGGTGGCGCCGACGCGGATGACGTCGATGTCCGCGAAGTCCTGCCAGATGACCGGGTTGGTGTACGCCGGGGCGGCCGCGGCGGTCCGGGAGGCTGCGGCCGGCGGCAGGAGGGTACCGGCGACCAGGCCGGTGCCGGTGGTCAGTACCCGGCGGCGCCCCATGGGTTGACGAGGGCATGACATATCCATGTGTCGCTCCCTCTGCGGTGTTCGAGATGGCGGACGGTTGTCGACTGATGAGCATCCTGGATGCTAGGAGGTTCAGAGCTCCCGTCAATACGTCTCGCATGATTCGTTCAACTCTCCGAAATTTTCGCCGACTCGATGTCTGCGCGGAGGGTGCCGGGAGGAATCCCGCACGGTCGGCGGAGTTGACAAGCCCGGCCACCCCCCTAGTATCCGTGGCGTCCACGATCGAAAGCAGGTCGAAATTTCGAATGACCTGAAATGTCATGCACCTGCCGAAGATGGGCTGCAGTGCAGGAGCCATCCCCTGTCTCGTGCCGACCTGCCGACGAAAGGAACCCACGGTGCCCAGACGATCAGGCAGACGACTGCTCCGTCTCCTCGCCGCCGCCGCGCTGACCATCACCGCGTCGGTGACGGCCTCCGCTTCCTCCACCGCCTCGGCCGCACCCGGCAGCCCGGCACTCACCCCGCCCCTGGGCTGGAACAGCTGGAACAGCTTCGGGTGCGGGATCACCGAGGCTCAGGTCCGCCAGGCCGCCGACGCGATGGTGTCCTCCGGCATGAAGGACGCCGGCTACCGGTACGTGGTGGTCGACGACTGCTGGTTCGACCCCCAGCGCGACGCGGCGGGCAACCTGCGCGCCAACCCCACCAAGTTCCCCAGCGGAATGAAGGCCCTCGGGGACTACATCCACAGCAAGGGCCTGAAATTCGGGATCTACCAGGTGCCGGGCGAACGCACCTGTGCGCAGACCAGCGGCGCCTATCCCGGCTCGACGGGCAGCAAGGGTCACGAGACCCAGGACGCCAACACCTTCGCCTCATGGGGCGTCGACTACCTCAAGTACGACTGGTGCTCCTCCAGCGGCACCCGTGACGAGCAGGTCGCGCGCTTCAAACTCATGCGCGACGCCCTGCGTGCCACCGGGCGGCCGATCGTCTACAGCATCAACCCCAACAGCTTCCACGCCATCACCGGCGCCACGTACAACTGGGGCGAGGTCGCCGACCTGTGGCGGACGACCGAGGACCTGCTCGACATCTGGCAGAACGGCAACACCAACAGCTACCCGATGGGCGTCGGCAACGTCCTGGACGTCACCGCACCGCTGGCAGCGCAGTCCGGCCCAGGACACTGGAACGACCCCGACATGCTGGTCGTCGGCCGCCCCGGCCTGTCCCTGACCGAGTCCCGCTCCCACTTCGCCCTCTGGGCACTTCTGAGCGCACCGCTCATGGCCGGCAACGACATCCGCACCATGTCCGCCGACGTGAGCGCGATCCTGCGCAACCCCCGCCTGCTCGCGGTGAACCAGGATGCGCTGGGTGCGGGCGGGCGCAGGGTCCGCGACGACGGCAACACCGAAGTGTTCGCCAAACCCCTGTCCGACGGTTCGGTCGCGGTGGGCCTGTTCAACCGGGGCGGCGGCACGGCGACGGTCACCACGACAGCGGCGCAAGTCGGCCTGTCCGGCGGGTCGTTCAGCCTCACCGACCTGTGGACCGGCGGTACGTCGAACACCTCCGGCCAGATCTCGGCGAGCGTCCCCGCGCACGGCGTGGCCGTGTTCCGCGTGAGCGGGGGCAGCCCGCTGGCCGCCACCACCTCCCGGCTGCGCGGCACCGCCTCCGGCCGCTGCATGGACGTCGACAACGCCTCCACCGCCGCCGGAGCCAGTGTGCTGCTCTGGGACTGCCACACGGCTGCCAACCAACTGTGGACCACCTGGGCCGGCGGCGAGATCCGCGTCTTCGGCGACAAGTGCCTCGACGCCTACAACCAGGGCACCACCAACGGCACCCGGGTCATCACCTGGCCCTGCAACGGCCAGAACAACCAGAAATGGACCATCGGCTCCGACGGGACGATCCGCAACGCCCACGCCGGCCTCTGCCTCGACCTCAACGGGGCCGGCACTGCCAACGGGACCCCGCTGGTCCTGTGGACCTGCAACGGCCAGGCCGGCCAGAAGTGGACCCGCGCGTGAGGGACCGCTGTTTCAGAAGGGGACTGGCATGAAGGGGAGTTGCATGATGACAAGGGCAAGGTCCCTCTCATGGCCCGCCGTGGTCGCGGTGCTGGTCGTCCTGAGCCTGGGCGGCACGGCACTGGGAGCCGGCCAGGGCGAGAACACGCCACGCCCGGCCTCCGGCCCCGCCGCCGCGAGCCCCGGATGCGGCAAGGCCCCCACCCTGACGAGCGGTACGCACACGATCCGGAGCAACGGCAAGAACCGCAGCTTCATCCTGCAGATCCCGGAGGGTTATGACCGCGACCATGCCTACCGGCTGGTCCTCGGGTTCCACTGGTGGGGCGGCACCTCCACCGACGTCGCCACGGGCCGCACCGTGGAAACGGGCACCTGGGCCTACTACGGGCTCCAGCGGCTGGCGAACAACAGCGCCATCTTCATATCGCCCCAAGGCCTCGACAACGGCTGGGCCAACTCCGGCGGGGAAGACGTCACCTTCGTCGACGACATGATCAAGCGGATCGAAGCGGACCTGTGCGTGGACACGACCCAGCGCTTCGCTCTGGGATTCAGCTACGGCGCCGCCATGTCGTACGCGCTCGCGTGTTCCCGGGCGACGGTCTTCCGCGCGGTCGCGGTCCAGAGCGGCGGGCAGCTCAGCGGATGCAGCGGTGGCACCCAGCCCATCGCCTACCTCGGCGTGCACGGCCTCCGGGACAACGTCCTCGGCATCTCCGGCGGACGGGCGATGCGGGACAGGTTCGTCAGGAACAACGGCTGCACCGCCCAGAACCCGCCGGAGCCGGCGCAGGGCAGCCTGACGCACCGGATCACCACCTACTCGGGCTGCTCGGCCGGACATCCGGTCGCCTGGGCCGCGTTCGACGAAGGACACATCGCCGCGCCGCAGGACGGAGCCCCGGGTGACAGCGGCAGGACGTGGCTGCCGGCAGAGGTGTGGAAGTTCTTCACGCAGTTCCGGACCTCCGATCCGTCGCCGGGGACGGCGACCTGCCGGGTCACGGACACCGTCACCGCCTGGAACACCGGCATGACCTCGAACATCACCATCACCAACACCGGCACCAGCGCGATCGACGGCTGGTCCCTGGCCTTCACCCTGCCCGACGGGCAGACCATCACCTCCGGCTGGAACGCGGACTACTCGCCCGCCTCCGGCACAGTGACCGCCAGGAACGTGTCCCACAACACCACGATCGCCCCCGGCACGTCGGTCGGTATCGGATTCCAGGCCGCCCACAACGGCGATACGGCCACGCCCCGGTCCTTCACCCTCAACGGCACCGCCTGCGCCGTCACCTGACCGGCAAGGCGCTCCGGCGCGCAGAGACGCCGGTGCCCTGGTTGCCGGGGAGGTGGCAACCAGGGCGACGGCGGGTCGGTCAGGAGATGGGCGGGACGTGAGTGCCGGTGACCGAGTCCCCGGACTTCTTGACGTGGTACATGACCTTCTTGCCGCTGTAGAAGTTGAAGGTCAGGGTCACCAGTTCGCCGTCGCGCAGCGACTTCAGGAACTCGGGCTGCAGGATGATGGCGCCGTTCGGGTAGTCCGGCGAGAAGGTCGCGTTGAACTCCTGGTACACGGTCCAGTCCTTCGGGCCGGCGTTGCTGCCGTCGCCGTACCTGGCCTCCATGGCCGCCAGCACGTCACCCTTGTACTGCGTGGGGATCGTGAGCGCGTCGGTGTTGCCCGTGGCGTCGGACAGCACCGGCTCGTCGTAGGTGACCACCTCGATCTGCCAGGGCAGTCCGCGGGAGAACCGGGCCTGGAGCGTGGCGTTCACCCCGTAGTCGCGGTCGCCCGACAGCCGGGTCAGCGCGCCGGCCGAGAGGATGAGCCGCGTCTTGTCGAAGAGGGTGTAGTCCCGTCCCTCGACCAGCTTGGTCTCACCGTGCCACAGACCCCGGAACGTGGTCCCGTTCAGATTCAGGGTGACCCCCTTGGCCGTGATCGGCTCCTTCTTCTCCAGGAAGACCTTGTCGAAGGAGGCCGTTGCCGAACGGATGGTCCAGCTGGACTTGATCCAGGCCATCAGCGCGGGGTCCGTCCACTTCAGGGTCTCCCGGTTCAGGTAGGCCCAGGTTCCGGGGTCCCACAGCGCGGTGGTGACTCCGGCGAGCCGCGTCGCGTGTCCGACGTGCTCGTAGTACTTCAGTGCCTCGCCCCGCTCGACGCGGGAAGGATGGTTGTGGTCGGGGTAGCCGAGCAGGCCCAACTCACCGACGTAGACGGGGATGCCCCTGGCGACGAAGGTGTCGCGCATGCGGGCGAAGGCGTCGTTGAGGTCGCTCTGGGCGGCTTCGTCGTAGTGGGTGCCGCCCGCGATGTTCACGCTGAACGGGTACCAGCTGTAGTAGTGCACGGTGGCGACCAGGTTGCTGTCGTGCAGCGACTTGATCGTGGTGTACAGGTCGTCCATGAGCACCTGGGACGGGGTGCCGCCCTGTGTGGTCAGGACGAGCAGGCGGCCCTTGTTCCCGCCGCCCGAAGCGCGGACGATCTTGTGGAACGAGGTGTTCAGCTCGTTCATGAGCTGGGTCTTCTGCGCGGCCGTGGCGTCGTCGAAGCCCGGCTCGTTGACGCTCTCGAAGAGCAGGGTGCGCGGCTCGTCCCGGAACGCGGCGGAGATCTGGGTCCACAGGGCGTCGTAGCGGGCGAGCACCTTGTCGTGGTCGGAGGAGATCTTCGAGATCCACTGCCATGAGTCGTGGTGGACGTTGAGCACGACGTAGAGGTTCTCGGCCTGCGCCCAGTCGACCACCTGCTTGACGCGGTTCACATACGCGTCGTCGACGGCGTAGGGCGCGGTGGCGGACTGGTGTGCGCTCCAGGTCACCGGGATGCGGACGCTGCGGAAGCCCTCCGCCCGGAGGGTCTTGAACAGTTCCCTGCCGGCCTTGGGGTTGCCCCAGGACGTCTCGTCGGGAATCGCGTCCAGGGTGTTGCCCAGGTTCCAGCTGGGCTGCATCGCGGCGACGGCGTCCATGGCGCGGGCCGGAACCTTGACCGTGGAGCCTGCCTGCTGTGCCGTGGCGCCGGGCGAGGCGAGCGCGGTGCTGCCGGACAGGCCCAGGACGACGAGCAGTGCCATCAGCAGGCCGGCCAGGCGGCCGGGGCCGCGTCTGCGGTGGTGTGCGGGTTGCCGTATGTCCACGTGTCATGCCTTTCGGTCGAGCGGGGGGGAAAGGGCCTGGTTCAGCCGTCGAGGGGCTCGTAGTCGAACCAGTCGAAGTGGACGGTGCCTGCCGCGGCGTACATGCCGATGACCCGGCCGGTGAAGCCGCCGGCGACCTCGGTCGACAGGTAGCGGCCGTCGAGGGCCGCGAGTTCGGTGAACGTGCCGTCGGGCTGTTCGACGCCGAGGGAGACGACGTCGGGTCCGGTGCACGGGCCGTGCGGCGGCGGCGGGTCAGTGATCGTGACGGCGAGGACCACCGGCCCGGCGGGCACGGACTGTGCGGCCACGACCGTGCGCAACGAGCCGACGCGCGCGATCACTTGGACCTGCGTGCCCGACACCTCGATCTCGTAGTGGTGCCGCTCGTCGAGCCGTACGGCGAGGCCACCGCTGCCCTCCGCGGCGTCGACCAGCGTGCGCGCCCGGCACGACAGATGCTGCTGGCGCCGGCCGGTGAACACCACGTCGGGTTCGTCCAGGGAGCCACCCCGCGCGCGGAGCGTCAGCCATCCGGGGCGCTCCTTGGTGGTGCAGTGCTCGGCGGGGCGGTCCCGCAGGGAGAGCCAGTACGGCCGCAGTTCGGCGAGCTCGAAGTCGTCCCGGTGCTCCTCGACAGGGCCGGGGGAGAGCGGCCACGGGAGCTCGGGCAGGTCCAGAGCGACCTTGCCGACGACCGGCCAGTCGTCCACCCAGGTCACGGGGGCCAGGAAGGTCTCCCGGCCGAGCACGTGCCAGCCCGGGGTACCGCCGCCGGGCCGGACGCCGAGCAGCACCATCCACCAGGAACCGTCGGGGCCCTGGACCAGGTCGGCGTGCCCGGTGTTCTGGACGGGGTGGTCGGTGCCGCGATGGGTGAGGACCGGGTTGGCCGGGCACGGCTCGAACGGGCCCTGGGGCGTACGGCTGCGCGCGATCGAGACACCGTGGCCGCGCTCGGTGCCGCCCTCGGCGATGAGCAGGTACCAGTAGTCGCCGATCCGGTACAGGTGCGGCGCCTCCGGGGCCTTGGCGCCGGGACCGCCGGACCAGAGTCTGTGCGGTGTCCCGTACGTCTGCCCGCTGGAGGGGTCGAGACGGACCTGCGAGACCCCGGCGACCGTGCACCAGCAGGTGCCGTCCTCGTCCCAGACCAGGTCGGGATCGATACCGGGGACACCCGGCGCCCAGATGGGGTCCGACCACGGCCCGGCGGGGTCGGTGGCCGTGACGATCAGGTTGCCGCCGCCCTCGGTGCAGTTGGTGACGATCAGCCAGAAGCGGCCGTCGTGATGGCGCAGGGTGGGGGCGTAGATCCCGCCGGAGGACCACGCGTCCGACAGCCGCAGCTGCTCCGGCCGGTCCAGGACGTTGCCGATCTGCGTCCAGTGCACCAGGTCACGGCTGTGGAAGAGGGGCACCCCGGGGAAGTACTCGAAGCTGGAGCAGGCCAGGTAGTAGTCGTCGCCGACGCGGCAGACGCTGGGGTCGGGGTGGAAGCCGGGGATCACGGGGTTGGTGGGGTTGGCGACGCGTCCGTCCGGCTGGCTCAGAGGGGGCACCCGAGAGGTCCTCTCGTCGATTCGTGATGGGGGGCGTGGGGTGTTCAGGAAGCGCCGGCGTCCGTGGGGGTGATGCGGAGCAGGACGGCGGAGGGCGCGGTGGGCAGGGTCAGGCTCAGCTCGGCCGTGCCGGGCATCCAGGCGGAAACGGCCCGGCTGACCGAGGGGTAGAGCAGGTCGACACGGGCGGCGGTGTCCCGCAGGTGGGGCAGCTGAAGCGTCGCCGTGGCGTCGGTTCCGGGGCGGCGCCAGGCGGTGAGGTAGGTGGTGGCGGGAGTGCGCAGGGCCAGGGCGATCCAGGGGTCGTCCCAGGCGGGAAGGCCCAGAGGCCAGCACGGCACGGCGTGCGGCAGGTCGGCGCGGATGGCCTTGTACGCCGCTACCGCCTCGTGGACCAAAGCACGGACGTCCGGGGCGAGTTCGGGAATGCGGCCGGAGAGATGGATCCGTCCGAGGAGCGCGCTCGCCATGGTGAAGGCGACCTCGTCGGGGGAGTCCTCCGGCTGGGGGTAGGCCCAGACGGCGCCCTGTTCGGGGGTGACGGCGGTGGGCGCGGAGGCCGCGATGGGCGCGTAGAGGTGGAGGTTCTGCTGGTCGCTGGTGGACTGCAGCTGCATCCGGGACAACAGGGCGTGGTCCCAGCGCATGCCGCCGGAGGAGCAGTTCTCCAGCACCAAGTGCGGATAGCGGTCCAGGATGCCGTCGAGCCAGTCGAGGTGGGCGCGGTTGTGGCCGAGCAGGCCGGCGCCCGGGGTCTCGCCGGGGTGGGCGCTGGTGCCGGAGCCGGGGTCGATGTTGTGGTCGAGCTTGAGGTAGCCGACGCCCCACTCGCCGACCAGGCGGTCCACGACCTGGTCCAGGTGGGCGCGGGCGGCCGGGTGGCGCAGGTCCAGGTGGTGCCGGCCGGCTTCCGTGACGCGGGCGCCGTCGCGGCGGAAGAACGCCTCGTCGGGCAGAGACTCGGCCATGGAGCTGCGGACGCCGATCACCTCCGGCTCCAGCCAGAGACCGGGAACCATGCCGCGCTCCCGGATGCGGTCCAGCACCTCGTGGATCCCCTTCTCCCCGGGGAAGCGTGAGGCGGCCGGTTCCCAGGCGCCGACGGTGGTCCACCAGCCGCCGTTGTCGTCGTCGTACCAGCCGGCGTCGATGACGAAGTACTCCGCGCCCGCGTCGGCCGCCGCATCGATGTGGGGGAGCAGCTTCTCGGTCGTGGGGTCGCCCATCAGGCAGTTCATGTAGTCGTTGAAGATGACGGGCAGGCGCTGGTGGTCGGAGTGCGGGCGCCGCTGGGCGCGGCGGTAGCGGGTCAGCGCGGCGAACGCGGCGTCGGGGCCGCCGTCCGCGCTGAAGGACAGGGCGGCGGGTACGGTGCGGAAGGCGGCGCCGGGCTCAAGGGGGTGCCGCCAGCCGTGGTGGGTGTCGGTGGGGCCGAACAGCGCCGCGTAGGCCGCCTTGTCCTGCTCGCCGCACTCCCAGCGCCAGCCCCCGCCGTTGTGCTCGACCTGCCACACCCAGGTGCGGCCGGTACGCCGGTCCGTCACGCCGCCCATCGGCAGGTGTCCGCAACTGGACCAGGTGCCCTGCCCGTTCAGGGCGAAGCCCGCTTTGCCGTGCCCGTAGCTCACGCGTCCGCTGAGGGACGGTGTGGTCCGGCGCATCGGCTGTCGCTGCCAGCGGCATTCGGCGAGCCAGTCGTTCTCCGCCCACAGCAGGTCCGCGGCGTCGATGGCCGCCGGGTCCGGCGGGGTGAGGCAGCCCACCGTGAGCGAGCTGACCGATTCCAGGTGGAGCGTGGCCTGCCCTTCGTTGCGCAGGATCACCTCGCCGCGCAGCACGGGGATGCCGTCCGGCGACCGGTAGGTCACCTCCGCGGCCAGCCCGGTGTCCGGGTCGTGGAGGTGCACGGTCAGGATGTGCCAGTCGCCGTCGCGGGTCGCGCGGTGGCTCCTGTGGCGCAGTCGTCCGCCGAGATCCGTATGGATCAGGCGGCCGCCCGACCAGCCGCGCCCGTGACCCGCGGCCGTCACCTCCACCAGAGGCAGGGACCCCTGGGGGCCGCTGCCCGCCTCGCCGGGCAGCCCGAGATGCCGGAGGCGCGGGCTGCCGTCGTCATCGAGGACGATCTCCACGTGAAGGGCCTCGTGCCCCCAGTGGAAGGTCCCTTGTTCCTTGGACATGGTCGGCCCCTTCAGCGGCTGTCGAAGCGCTTCACTGCCACGCGCAAGGTAGCGGACGATTTTCATGCGAAACAAGGGGCCCTGCCGCAACACACAAGCTACGGCTTGGTTTACTGATGCCCACCGGGGTGAATGGGATCGTCGAAGCGCTTCGACAAAGCCGCTCGGGCCTGCGGAAGCGGGTCATCCGGCGGCCAGAGTGGTCCACTTCTGGTTGGAGCCGCCGTTGCAGTCCCACAGCTGGAGTTGCGTGCCGTCGGCCGTGGAGGAGCCCGGAACGTCGAGGCAGCGGCCGGAGGCGGGATTGCGGTAGCCGCCGTTGTACGGCTGCCACACCTGGTTGGAGCCGCCGTTGCAGCTCCAGGTCTGCACCTTGGTGCCGTTCGCGGTGCCCCAGCCGGCGGCGTCGAGGCACTTGCCCATGGAGCGCAGGGTGCCGTCGGGGTAGGCGGACCAGAACTGGTTGGCGGTGTCGCCGCAGCCCCAGATCTGGACGGCGGCCCCGTCGGCGGTGCTCGCGCCGTTGACATCCAGGCACTTGCCGGCGATGCCGGAGGACACGCGTGCGGGGGCGGGGGCCGGGTTCCTCAGCCACCCGGCGCCGTCCGCGGCCCGGACGCCGCGGTGGAAGGCGTCGGCCATCTTCTGGTACCCCGCGTCATTGGGATGCAGGGCGTCGGCCAGGTCGGCCGTGGTCAGGCCGCTCATGTCCACGTATGCGACGTGCTTGCCCGCGGACTGCGCATCCCTCACGATCTGGGGGATCGCCTGGTTGTACGCGGCACGGTACTGCTCCTCCGAGCCGCTGGTGGACACGACCAGGGAAGCCACGAGGACGGTCGCGTCGGGGGCCGCGGCGGTGACCTGGTCGACCAGCGACTTCAGCCGGGCGGTGGCGGTGGAGACCTGGTAGCTCTCGTTGAGGTCGTTGGTGCCGATCATCAGCGTCACGACGTTGGGCCGGTAGCGGGTCAGCGAGGCGTCGGCGAGGGCGGCGATCTGGTGGATCTTGTACCCGGAGTGGCCCTCGTTGTCGGGGTCGGACATCGAACCGCCCCGCCCCGTGCCGACGAAGTCCAGCGGATGGCCGTCCGCCGCAAGCTGGTTCCACAACGGAGCCCGGTAGCCGTTGCCCGTACTGCTTCCGACGCCCCACGTGATCGAGTCGCCCAACGGCATCACCCGCAAGGGTGTGTTCGAGGCGGCGGAGGCAGGGGCCGCACCAGCCGCCGTCAGCCCGAGCGCGGCGGCGACAAGCGTGAGCAGGGGAAGAAGCCAAGGCTGTCTCATGAAGGAGTCCTCTTCTGCGAGTGATTGCTCAGTCCTGGCCAGGCCCCTTGAGCGCACTCGTACAGATATCACGCAGCATCCCTGTCTGGACATCCCATGGCTGCGAGATTCAGAGATCGGAGGTACAGAGGCGAGTTCTGCCCGGTTTCGTCCCAACGTCCCTGCCGTCGGGGGGTGTTCGGCACCCTCTACCTCACCGACGCTGACCCCTTAACATCCCATGTATCAGCGCGGCTGTGGCTCACCAAGGGTCTGCGCGCACCAGATCGTCTTGCCGTCGGTGGTGTGCCGGGTGCCCCACCCCTGGGTGAGCTGGGCGACGAGCAGCAGGCCCCGGCCGCCCTCGTCGAAGGCGCGCGCCCGGCGCAGGTGCGGGGCGGTGTTGCTGGCGTCGGAGACCTCGCAGATCAGGGAGGAGTCGCGAATCAGCCGCAGCATGATCGGGGGCTCGCCGTACCTGATGGCGTTGGTGACCAGTTCGCTGACCACGAGTTCGGTGACGAACGACGCCTCCTCCAGGCCCCAGGCATCCAGCTGCTCCAGGGCGAACTTCCTGGCGCGAGGCACCTGTGCGGGATCGGGTACGACGTCCCAGTCGGCGACATGCTGGGGATCCAGCGCGCGTGTGCGAGCGACCAGCAGGGCGGCGTCGTCGGTGCGGCGTTCGGGAAGCAGGGCGTCCATCACCGTGTCGCAGAGGCCCTCCAGCGAGGTCACCGAGTGGTTCAGGACCCGCAGCAGCTCGGCGACCCCCTGGTCGACGTCGCGCTCACGGCTCTCCACCAGTCCGTCCGTGTAGAGGGCGAGCAGGCTGCCCTCGGGCAGCCCGAGTTCGGTGGCCTCGAACGGCAGCCCACCGATGCCGAGCGGTGGTCCCGGCTGCGCGCGCGCCGGGGTCCTGGTGCCGTCCGGGGAGATGATCAGCGGCAGCGGATGCCCTGCGCTCGCCATCGTGAAGCGGCGGGAGACCGGGTCGTAGACGGTGTACAGGCAGGTGGCCCCGAACTCGCCGGTCGGCTGGAAGTGGCCGGCGGGCTGGAGGTCGCTGGCGAGGTGGATGACCAGGTCGTCCAGGTGGGTCAGCAGCTCGTCCGGCGGCAGGTCCACGTCGGCGAGCGTGCGGACCGCCGTGCGCAACCGGCCCATGCTGGCCGAGGCGTGCAGCCCGTGACCGACCACATCGCCGACGACCAGGGCGACCCGCGCGCCGGAGAGCGGAATGACGTCGAACCAGTCACCACCCACTTCGGCGCCGGTTCCGGCGGGCAGGTAGCGGGAGGCCACCTCGAGCGCCTCCTGGCTGGGCAGCCGCTGCAGCAGCAGACTGCGCTGCAGCGTCAGTGCGGTCGTGCGCTCGCGCGAGTACCGGCGGGCGTTGTCGATGGCGACGGCTGCCTTGGCGGTCAGCTCTTCGGCGAGGATCAGGTCGTCGGCGGTGAAGGCCTCGGGCCGGTCGCTGCGGGAGAACGCGACCACGCCGAGCAGCGCGCCGCGGGCCCGGAGCGGCACGGTGATCCGGCCGGTCAGCCCCTCCGCGGCGATCGACTCGTCGATCAACGGGTTGCCCGGCGGCCAGTGGGCCGGGTCGGCGGCGAGCCCGGGCCCGAAGGCCCATTCGCCGCCCTCGCCCGGTTCGGTGGCGAGCTCGACCGTGGACCTGCCGGTGGCCATGCAGCGGACGGCGACGGAAGCGGGAGCGTGACTGACCGGCACCGGGGGCCCGGGAGCCCGGTCGGTGTCGTCCTTCGCGCGGTGAGTGGCGGCGCGGCTCAGCGCGATGGCTTCGCCCGAGCCGGAACCGGAGGCGGGGGAAAGAGGCGGTTCCTCTCCGCGCAGCACCTCGTCGAAGAGATCCACGGTGACGAAGTCGACGAATCCTGGCACGGAGGTCCTGGCCAGTTCCTGGGCGGTGCCGATCACGTCGAGTGTCCGGCCGATGCCGCGGCTGGCCTCGTTGAGCATGAGCAGGCGCTGCCTGGCCCAGTACTCCGCGCTCATGTCGAATCCCCAGTTGGCGACCGCGCGGACCCTGCCCTCGGCATCCCGGACGGGCCAGATGCTGGTGGCCCAGGCGTTGGCGTAGTTACTGCCGAGCGGCTGGAAGACGGTGATGAGACGTGCGGGCTTGCCCGTCCTCGCCACTTCGGAGAGCTGGTCGGTGTAGGGCTTGTCGTCCCTCTCGGGGAACAGTTCGCGGTCGAATTCGGGAAACAGCTCGCGGTACTTCTTACCGAGCACTTGCTCCTCGGAGTGCGCGATCACCCGCCCCGAGGATGCGTTGATCCACAGAAACCGCAGCTCAGGGTCGTAGACGCCCAGAGCGAAGGGGCTCTGCTCGAAGGCCAGGTCGGCGATCACCGGGCGGCGTTCCCAGCGCTGGACGGTCACCGCATGGCCCAGCGCCCGGCCGTCGGCGCCGAACAGCGGGTGAGCCGACACCAGAGCGTCCACCGTGGAGCCGTCCCGGTGGCGCAGGGGGATGAGCGCCGTGTGGTCGGGGCCGCTGCCGGAGCTCTCGGGGAAGCCGGGTGGCGGGGGAGCGGCCAGCAGGTCGGTCACGGGGCGCCCGACGGCCTCCTTCGCCGTCCAGCCCAGAAGCAGCCGCCCGCTCTCGCTCCAGCCGCTCACCACGCCGTCCGGGCCCACCACAAGCGCGGCAGCCCGGGCGTCCTGCTTGCCGGCCATGTCCACGCGCCTCGCCTCCGTCCGGACACCTGGGCCCGTCAGGACTGGTTTCCAGCCGCAGCTTCCAGATTAAGTCGGCCTCTGTTCCACGGCGCCCCGGCCGGGGTGTGCCGGACCGCCGGGGGCGTGGCTGAGCGGGGCCGGCGCCTGCCCCGCTCGGACAACTCGCAGCCGGATCTGTGGTGCTCCCGGGCGGTCGGTGCCGTCACCAGTTCATCGGCAGTCCGGCGATGAACGAGGTGAGCCGGTCGGAGACGACCCGGTCGTCGCGGGCCGAGTAGTGCCAGTGGCAGCCGAGGAAGTCCAGATCCGAACTGTCGAGGAACCAGTAGCGGACCCCGCCGTCGCCGGCGTCGTTGCGCGCCTTGACCACCTGCTGGACCTGCCCGGCGAACTGGCCGGTGCCGACGGCCACGATGGTCGTGCCGGTCCCGTAGCGCGTCCGCAGTTTCTTGAGGAAGTCGCCGTAGGCGCCGCGGTAGGCGGCAGCGAGGCTTTCGGGCGTCCACGGCTCACCGGGGTTGACGGCGGTCGAGAAGTCGTTGGTGCCGAGGTTGACCACCACGAGCTGAGGGCGCCACGTGCCCGGGTTCTGCCAGACGTCGCCGGACACGTTCAGCAGGGCACGGTCGTAGAAGGTCCGGTACGTGACGTCCGGCGAGCCTCCGTTGTAGTTGCGCACCATGCCGAGGCCCGAATAGCCGTTGATCTGGTAGTCGGCGTTCAGTCGCCGGGCGGTGAGGGCGCCGTAGCTCAGGTCGGTGTCGGTGGTCCGTTTGACCTGGTCAGAGGTGCAGTCGCGGGACGTCGAGAGGTTGCCGTAGCCCACCGTGAGGGAGTCACCGATGAACTCGATCTGGCGGTTGCGGGCCGCCGGTCTGCTCAGGACCGCACCGCCCGGCGCGGCCCTGAAGCCCCCGAAGGTACTGGTGCTCCCCGGGCTGTCGTTGCGCTTGACGAGCCGGACGGTGTGCTCACGGTTCTGCAGCCCGTTGATCCAGTGCGTGGTGTTGCCGGGCGTGACGAGTGTGGCGACGGTGGTCCCGTCGACCTGGACGTCGTAGTCGGCGGCCGAGTCGCCGAGTACGATGCCCACGCCGGTGCCCCTGACGCGGCCCTCGAAGTACACGCCGGGCCAGCTGTACTGCACGGTGTTTCCGGCGTCCTTGACCCGCCCGGCGGTGTGCACCTGTTCCAGCACGTTCCCCGCGTTCGTGTCCACCATGGCCGCCTGCGCCGTCCTGGCGGTACCGGTACCGGTCAGGAGCGCCGCCGTCATGGCGGTCACCGCGGCGAGCACTCCCGTACGCCTCCTGCCTGCCTGCCTCGACACCTTGAATGTCAGATACATGCCATCTCCTGCTCCACGGGTTACAGCGCGGTGAAGGTCCACAGCAGGTTGGTGCTGTTGCCATAGGTCCACTGCTTGGTGATGGAGCCCGAGGCGACGTTGCCGCCGCCGTCGAGGACCAGGCCGGTAGTGCGGTTGGCGATCGAATAGCGGTCGCCGCCCCGGTGGGTGATGGTCCACTGCTGGTTGGTGCCGCCGTTCCAGGGGGCCTGCCGGGCGGCGGAGCCGTCGGCGGTGGCGCCCCAGCCGTCGGCGACCATGCCGTTCGTGCGGTTGACCAGCCGGTAGTAGCCGCCTCCGACAGCCTCCGCATGCCACTGCAGGTTCGGACTGCCGTCCCAGGTCCACTGCTTGAGGTCGGAGCCGGAGGCGACGTCGCCCCCGCTGTCCAGGGCGAGGCCGTTGGTGGCGTTGGTGATCCGGAAGTACGCCGCCGGGTTGAACTGGACCCTCAGTGAGGTGATCTGGTCGTTGTTGCCGGTGACCCTGAGGTCGGGGTTGTCGGCGGCGAAGGTCCAGGAGGTACCGGTGAAGTTGTCTCCGGAGTAGCCGATCACCCGGTACCCGGGGGCCGGCCGGAGGGAGGAGAGGGTGCGCGGGCCCGGTCCGGCCGCGGACAGGTCGGCCGCGGTGTAGTCGCCGACGGTGAGGACGGCGGAGCCGCCGGTGTAGTCGACGTCCGTGAAGGCGACGGCGCCGGCGAGCGGCCGCAGGCCGGGGATCCTGCCGGAGAATTCGAGCCTCAGGACGTAGGCGCCCGCGCTGTACGGCGCCGACGACGGCAGGGTGACCCTGAGGCCCGAGGCGCTCTGGGCCGGCGCGGGGAGGTCGATGTAGGTCCCGGCGGTGGTGCCGAGGAGCTTCACCGAGGTCAGCGAGGAGAGGTTGATCCGGTCCGAGCCGAGAGTCTTGATGGTCAGCGAGCTGCCGGGCCAGCCCAGGACGGTGGCGTACAGGACGTTGTTCGCCTTGTTGCGGGTGAAGCGGATGTCCTGTGCGGTACCGGCGTGCGGGGTGGTGAACGAGCCGCCGCCCATCTTCGTCGGGCCCTCGCCGTACGCCGTCCAGGCGCGGGTCGCGTACACCGACTCGCCGAAGCGCTTCAGGTGGTCCCCGATACCGAGCAGGATGTCCTTCTGCGCCTGGGGGATGGTGCCGTCGGCCATCGGCGCGATGTTCAGCAGCACGTTGCCGTTCTTGCTGACCCGGTCGATGAACGAGTGCAGCATCTGCTGGGTGGTGTAGTAGCCGATGCCCTGCGTGTAGCACCAGCTGCTGCTGGAGATGCTGTCGTCGGTCAGCCAGTAGGGGGTGGTGAGATCGGCCGGGCCGCCGCGTTCGTAGTCGAAGACCTCGCCCTTGCCGTTCATGCCGTCCTTGTAGGTGGCGACGACTTCACGGCCCCAGCTGTTGGCCTGGTTGTAGTAGTACGCCAGGAAGTTCAGGCGCTGTTTCTCGTCGACGGCGTCCAGATTGAAGTCCTGCCACAGGATGTCGGGCCGGGCGCGGTCGACGACCTCCTTGAGCTTGTCGAACCAGAGCTGGTTCTGGGCGGCCGGCCCCAACTGCCCGTAGAGCTTCTTGAGGCTGGGGTCCGTCTGGGCGGGGGCGTACTCGTAGAAGCCGGTGAAGTTGTAAGCGTGGTGCATGGCCACCAGCAGCTTCAGGCCCTTGGCGCGGATGGCCGTGGAGAACAGCCGCAGCAGATCGAGACCAGGGCCCTTCTTCACCGAGTTCCACTCGTTGACCTGGCTGTCCCACATGGAGAAGCCGTCGTGGTGCTCGGCGACCGGGCCGGCGAACCTGGCACCGGCGTCGACGAACAGCTGCACCCACTCGTCGGGGTCGAACTTCCCGCCGGCCGACTTCAGCTTCGGCGCGAACTTCACGGCGTTGCCCGCCAGGTCCTTCGCTCCGTTGATGAAGTTGTGGTAGGGCCACGCCGACGGCTGGCCGTAGGTCGCGATGTGGTGCTTGTTGGGCGAGCTCCCGGCCTGGTACATGCTGCGCGGGTACCACTCGTTGTCGAAGGCGGGGACGCTGAAGGCGCCCCAGTGGAAGTAGATCCCGAACTTCGCGTCCTGGAACCACTCCGGGGCCGGCGGATGCTGGTCGACCGAGTCCCAGTCGGGCGTGTACGTGCCGGGCGCCGCCTCGGCGACTGACGCACCGAACACATCTCCGGCAACGGTCGCCGCGGCCACGCAGGTTGCACCGGCCACGAACTGGCGTCTGTTGATCGAGCTCGACATGGACACATCCCTGATGCGGAAGGGGCAGGGGGGAATGCAGGACCACGCATGAAGGTCGGTCATGTCGCCATGGGATGTCAACCAGCGTGCAGGGATGAAAGTGGCCGTTTCTTCAGGTTAGTTGACCGGTTTGCCCTGAACCGGCGTGCATTTCGATCACCAGACATGGCATGTCTTGCAGTGCTTCATGTCCGGGTGATCGCCGTCCCGCATCCGCGTCCCAGTATCATCGACGTCACGCTGATCAGGTCGGACGTGCTCACGGGCACGGTGGGGGGGAGGGACGAGCGGTGTCTCTGACGGACAAGGCCATCGAGCAGATCCGTGAGCTGATCCGGACCGGTGCCCTGCCCCCGGGCTCCAAGCTCCCTCCGGAGCCGGACCTCGCCGCCCAGCTGGGCCTGTCCCGCAACCTCGCCCGCGAAGCGGTCAAGGCGCTGGCCGTCGCGCGGGTCCTGGAGGTCCGGCGGGGCGACGGCACGTACGTGACCAGCCTGCAGCCGAGCCTGCTGCTGGAGGGTCTCGGCGGCGCGGTGGAACTGCTGCAGGGCGACTCGGTCGCCCTGCAGGACCTCATGGAGGTACGGCGGCTCCTGGAACCCGTCGCCACGGCCCTTGCCGCGACCCGGATCTCCGACGCCCAACTGGCCGAGGTGAAGGGGCACCTGGAGGCCATGCGCGAGGCCCGCGACGACGTCGAACAGCTCAACGCCCACGACGCCGCCTTCCACCGCGCGGTCGTCTCGGCCACGGGCAACGAGAGCCTCCTCACCCTCCTGGAAGGGATCTCCGGCCGCACCCTGCGCGCCCGCATCTGGCGCGGTCTGGTCGACGACAAGGCGGCGGGCCGCACCCTCGCCGAGCACGAGGCGATCTTCAAGGCGCTGTCCACTCGTGACGCCGCCCTCAGCCAGGCCGCCGCGCTGCTCCACGTCAGCAACACCGAGCAGTGGCTGAGGGAACACCTGCACTCCAGCGAACCGCTCCCCGTCGGAACGACCGAGCGGAACTGAGGGGCGGGCGGCGGTAGCCTCAGCGCACCAGGCGCACGTCGCGCAGCCGGATCGTGGTCGCGGAGCCCACCGCTTCGAACCGGATCCCGGCGGTCCCGGCACGACGGTGTGCGTCCAGCCGGCCGTCGACCAGCACACGCGTCGATCCGGCGCTCCCGTCGCGGAGGTGGGTCACCTGCAGGGCCGGTGGCGGTGCCGTCCGGGCCCGTCAGGCGGTAGGACCACCAGCCCGTCGCGGCCCGCCACGTCAGCCCGTCGGTGAGTCCCGACCACGTGTCCTGCCCCTCGAACCGGTGGTCGCTTTCCGGCTGTTGCTCGCCGGCGGCAACGGCGCCGACGGTGCGGTCGCGCAGCGCGAGTACCGCCTCGTCGGCCGCGCGCAGCTCCGCCCGCCGCTCCTGGAGCCGCTCCGGTTCCGCCAGGGGGAAGTAGAGGTGATACGGGGTTTCGTGGAGGCCGGCGAACGGGACGAGGGTCCCCGTACACCACGGCCCCGTATTCGCCGTTGCCGGTGAGGAAGCCGTCGGTCCACGCATCGGCGGGAGCGGTGTCATGGATCCCGCGGTCGGGGAGCGCGACCAGGGCCGGCGCGGGCGAGGTCGTGTCGCCCGCGCAAGGACGTACGGAGTGCATGGCTTTCCCGTCTTTCGTGGGGAGGGGCGTCAGGGTTCGGCGAAGACGCAAGGATGCCAGGACGCGGCGGCCCTGCCCCTTCACCGTGCTGCACACCCGAGCGGAAAGCGTCGTGCACGCGGCGACTGATCGGTTCGGAGCGCAAAAACATAGGATGTATTAGGGGGTAAGCGCGGGGGACCTGTCCACGGGTGGGACAGGAATCCTTCATGCGCGCAGGAGTTGAGGCGTGGGTTCGGTCGCGAGATCGCATGTCATGGGATGTATTACCCCGGGTAGCCATTGACGAGGGCATGCCGCATGCCTACTGTCCTGCAGCAGCCCCGGCAAAGGAGAGACAGATGAAGGGCATGCTCAGGGCATGCGGGAGACGTACGGGAGTGCTCGCCGCCGTGACTGCCTTGATGGCCGCGCTCCTGACCGGACTCGGTGCCGCTGGGACGGCGCAGGCGGCCACGGTGGATACGAACGCGTGGTACGTGCTGGTCAACCGAGGCAGCGGCAAGGCGCTCGACGTGTCGGGAGGGAGCACCGCCGACGGGGCGGCCCTGTCGCAGTGGACCCGTCACGACGGCGCCAACCAGCGCTTCCAGTTCGTCGACTCGGGCGGCGGCTACTACCGGGTGAAGGCGCAGCACTCGGGCAAGGTGCTGGACGTCTACAACTTCTCCGGCGCCGATCACGCTGACATCGTGCAGTGGGGCGATGCGGGCGGCGTCAACCAGCAGTTCCGGCTGGCCGATTCCGCGGACGGTTACGTCCGGCTGATCAACCGCAATAGCGGCAAGGCCGTCGAGGTCCAGAACGCCTCGACCGACGACGGTGCCAAGGTCGTGCAGTTCACCGACTGGGGCGGGGCCAACCAGCAATGGCAGCTGGTCCGCGTCGACAGCGGCGGCGGTGCGCTGCCCTCGACGTTCCGGTGGTCCTCCAGCGGCGTCCTGGCCGGTCCGAAGCCGGACGCCCGGCACCCCGATGTGGCGGCGATCAAGGACTTCTCCGTCGTGCGGTACAACAACCAGTGGCTGGTCTTCGCGACCACCGCCAGCCCCACCTCCTACTGGGGTCTGGCGCAGTTCAGCTTCTCCGACTGGTCCCAGGCAGCGTCTGCACCGCACACCTACCTCGACGAGACCACGCCCATAGGCGGCAACTACCGGGCCGCGCCCCAGGTGTTCTACAACGCGCCGCAGAACCTGTGGTACATGGTCTATCAGACCGGTCCGCCCACCTACTCCACCAGCACCAACCCCGCCGACCCGCACTCCTGGTCCGCGCCGCGCCTCCTCATGTCCGAGGAGCCGCAGATCGTCAAGGACAACAAGGGCGACGGCACGTGGATCGACTTCTGGGTCATCTGCGACACCACCAACTGCCACCTGTTCTTCAGTGACGACAACGGCCACATCTACCGCGCCCAGACCAGCCTGGCGAACTTCCCGAACGGATTCGGAAACACGCAGTTGGTGATGTCGGACACCAAGAACAACCTGTTCGAGGCGACCAATGTGTACAAGGTCGCCGGCAGCAACCAGTACCTGCTGCTCCAGGAGGCCATCAACAACACCACATGGCGACGCTACTTCAAGGCCTTCACCGCCACCAGCCTCACCGGTAACTGGACGCCCCTGGCCGCCACGGAGAACCAGCCCTTCGCCGGCCGTGACAACGTCACCTTCCCCGGCGGCGTCTGGACGGAGGACATCAGCCACGGCGAGATGGTCCGCGCCGGCAACGACCAGACCCTGACCATCAATCCCTGCCGACTGCAGTACGTCTACCAGGGCATAGATCCCAAAGCCGACGGCGACTACCTCACCAAGCCCTGGCGGATGGGCCTGCTCACGCAGACCAACTCCCCCTGCTGACCGCCCGCATCCCCGCACCCCGCCGGGCCACTCACCCGGCGGGGTGCGGGGATGCTTGTTCAGCGCGGTCGCGGCCGCCCTGGACGACCCGGACCCCTGGCACGGTTTCGTCGGTTACATCGAGGCCGCCTGTGCGATGCAGGCCGCCGACCACGGCTTCGCCGACGTCCTGACCATGACCTTCCCCACCGCCAAGGCCCTGGAGCAGCGCCGCGACGAGGCGTGC
The DNA here is from genome assembly GCF_030816955.1 of Streptomyces africanus. NCBI lineage: Bacteria > Bacillati > Actinomycetota > Actinomycetes > Kitasatosporales > Streptomycetaceae > Streptomyces > Streptomyces africanus. Next base: position 8,249,685 of record NZ_JAUSYP010000001.1, read on the forward strand.
GAGGCCATGCTGCGCCTCATCGACCGCGCCAAGGCCATCGGTCGGCGGCGCGAGGACTTCGACCCCTCGGACCTGGTCCTGGTCCACATGGCCAACGCGGCCGCCCCGGATGCCTGGCGACGCGTCGTCGCCCTGCTCATCCAGTCCTTTCGAGGCCCCGGCGCGCGGCCCCCTGCCCGCCTCACCCGGGCACGAACCCCTTTACAAGGCCATGCTGCCCGCGCCGGCCTCTGGCATCCCGGGCAGCACCACCCGGGTGGCGGCGATGGCCCCGTAGAGCTGGAAGTTCATATCGAACCCCACATCGGACGGTGCGGTGGTGGCCGGAGCGGTCAGCGTGGTGGTGCCGAACGTCCCGACCGGGGAGTACTCCAGGACGTCGATGCCGTCGAACCGGACGGCGGCGTCCTTGAGGGCCTGGATGAGCGCGTCGCGGTCGAGGACGTCCGCGGGGAACGCGGCGGCGGTGATGCCCCCTCTCAGGGGCGGGGCGCGGCCTGCTCCCCCGAGCCCCGGACGATCAGCCGGGTGGGAACGGTGATGGTGCGAGCCCGGGAGCGGTCGCCGTCGAGGCGGGCCAGGGCGGTGGCCGCGGCGCTGCGGCCGAGTTCTTCGGGGTCCTGCGCGACGACGGTCAGGGCCGGTTCGAGTGCCTCGGCGAGGGAGACGTCGTCGAAGGCGACGACTGCCACGTCCTTGCGCTTGCCGCGGGCGAGTTGGGCGACGATGCCGAGCGCCATGATGTTGTTCCCGGCGAACAGGGCGGTGGGGGGATCGGCCAGTTCGAGGAGCCGGGCGGTCGCGGCCTCGGCGCCCGGCTGGTCGTGGGCGTTGGCGACGAGCGAGCGGTCGTAGGGGAGGCCGGCTTCCTGCAGGGCCGCGCGGTATCCGGCGAGGCGCTCGCGGCGGGTGTACAGCCTGACGGGCAGGTCGCCGACGAATCCGATGCGGCGGTGCCCGTGGGCGATGAGGTGGGCGACGCCTTCCTGGGCCCCGGCACGGTTGGAGCTGACGATGCTGTCCGTGGGCAGGCCGGCTCCCGGGCGGTCGAGGAAGACGACGGGCAGCCCCGCCGAGCGGTGGGCCTTGAGGTGGGAGTGGTCGGCGCCGACGGACGGCACCACGATGAGCATGCTCACGCGACGGGCGAGGAACTTGTCCGTCAGGGCGCGTTCGCGGTCGGGGTCGTCCGCGGACGAGCCCATGAGCAGGGTCAGTCCGCGTTCGCGGACCGTGTCCTCGATGGCGCGGGCCACGGCCCCGAAGAAGGGGTTGCCCAGGTCGGGGATGACCAGTCCGATGGTGGTGTCCGGACCGCCGACGCGCATGTTGCGTGCCATCAGGTTCGGCTGGAAGCCCAGCTTGGCCACCGCGGCGAGTACCTGTTCCCGCGTCTGCGCCGAGACGGGACCGTCCTCGTTGAGGACGCGCGAGACTGTCTTGGCGCTGACGCCGACTTCTTGTGCGACATCGGCAAGGGTGGGGCGGCGGCTCGCTGCCATGGAGGAAACCGTCTCCTGTGTGTTCTCGGGTTCCGGCCGCGGCCTCGGCCGGAACATGCGAGAGCGGGGTTGAGCTGTCAAGTGGCCTGGACTCCGGCGGCCTTCGCCGCAGCGGAATCCGCTACGACAGTATCTCCGGCCTCGTCGACGCTGAGCGCGCCGGTCATGATGGCGACGACCTCCGCCATGGAGTAGTCGGAGGGCTTGATCACGGCGGCGCGCCGGCCCAGCCGGTGGACGTGGATCCGGTCGGCGATCTCGAAGACGTGGGGCATGTTGTGGCTGATCAGGACGACCGGCATGCCCTTGTCGCGGACACGGCGGATGAGGTCGAGGACCTGTCCGGACTCCTTGACGCCGAGGGCGGCGGTGGGTTCGTCCATGACGACGACACTGCGGGCCCAGGCCACGGCCCGGGCCACCGCGACGGCCTGCCGCTGTCCGCCGGAGAGGGTCTCGACCGACTGGGTCAGCGAGCGCAGCCCGATCTTCAGGTCGGCCATGTGCTCGGCGGCCTCCTTGCGCATGCGCTTCTTGTCGAGCATGCGGAAGGCGCTGCCGAGGATGCCGGGGCGGCGCAGTTCGCGGCCGAGGAACATGTTGGAGGCGATGTCCATCGAGGCGGCCACGGCCAGGTCCTGATAGACCGTCTCGATGCCGTGGGCGCGCGCGCTCTGCGGGCCGGAGAAGGTGATGGGCTCGCCGTTCAGGCGTATCTCGCCCGCGTCGGGGACCACCGCGCCGGTGAGGGCCTTGATGAGGCTGGTCTTGCCGGCGCCGTTGTCGCCGATGACGGCGAGCACCTCGCCGGGCAGCAGGTCGAAGTCGGCGCCGTCGATGGCGGTGACGTGGCCGTAGCGCTTGACCAGGCCGCGGGCCTGCAGGACGGGGGTCGCAGTGGTGGTGGTCATCGGGCCTTCTTCCGGGAGATCTGGTCCACGGTCACCGCGAGGATCACCAGGACTCCGGTGATGAGGGTCTGGTAGATGGAGGCGACGCCCATCAGCTGAAGGCCGTTTCGGAAGACGCCGACGATGAGGACGCCGATGAACGTGCCCAGGACGGAGCCGCGTCCGCCGAAGAGGCTGGTGCCGCCGAGCACCACGGCGGTGATGCTGTCGAGGTTGTCGGTCTGCCCCGCCTGGGGGTCACCGACTCCGGTGCGGGAGATGAGCAGCAGGGCGGCGACGCCGTACATCAGACCGGCCACGGTGTAGACGCCGATGGTCAGCCGGGAGGTGCGGATGCCGTTCAGCCGCGCGGCTTCCGGGCTGTTGCCCAGGGCGTAGACGTGCCGGCCCCAGCTGGTGCTGCTCAGCGCGTACGCGAAGAGCAGGAACAGGCCGATGGTGACCAGCGAGCCGTAGGTGATGTCGGTCTTGCCGAGCGGGAAGGTCTGCCCGAGCGCCGTCAGCGGGCCGGGCAGGTTGGTGACGGTCTGCTCCTCGGAGTAGATGTGGGTCAGCGCGAACGCCACGTTGAGCATGCCGAGGGTGACGATGAAGGGCGGGAGCGGAATCCGCTGCACCAGCGCGCCGTTGAGCAGGCCGAAGCCGGCGCAGACGACCAGGCCCAACGCGATCGCGGCGAGCGGCGGCAGGGAGCCCTCCGCTGCCATCTTGGCGATCACGATGCTGCCGAACGCCATCACCGCTCCGCAGGACAGGTCGATGCCCGCGGTGAGGATGATCAGCGTCTGGCCGATGGCGAGGGTGCCGACGACCATGACCTGCTGCACGATCAGCGAGAAGTTCCCGCCGGTGAGGAACTGGTCGGTCGAGACGGAGAAGAAGACACAGGCCAGGAGGAGGGCGGCCAGCGGGCCGGTGGTCGGCTGCGTGAGCAGTCTGCGGACCGTGGTCGGTGCTTTGAGCTCGGCGTACGGGGTGGACGTGGAGGGTGGCGTGGACGTGGCAGTCATGCGAGGTCCTTGTCGGAAGACAGAAGTCCTTGCCGGTCCTTGTCGGACGGGAAGTTGTCCTTCTCGGACGGCAAGAGGACGAGGGGGCGGCCGTCCCCGGTCGGGGAGGAGGGGCCGGCCACCCCGCTGAGAGGTGTCGAACGGCGGCAGCTACGGCGGCAGCCGGGGGTCGGCCGGCGGCTCAGCCCCAGCAGTTGTCCAGGCCGTAGGCGGTGTCCTTGGACGTGACCCCGTCCTGCGCCTTGTCGGTGATCAGCGTGACGCCGGTGTCGGTGTAACCGGACGCCTTCTTGCCGTCCTTGGCGTACGTCGCGACGGCCTTGACGCCCTCGGCGGCCATCTTCAGCGGGTACTGCTGCGAGGTCGCGGCGATCTTGCCGTCCTTGACGGCCTTGGTGCCGGTGCAGCCGCCGTCGACGGAGACGATCAGCACGTCCTTCTCCCGGCCCTTGGCCTTCAGTGCCGTGTACGCGCCGAGCGCGGCCGGTTCGTTGATCGTGTAGACGACGTTGATGCCGGGTTCCTTCTGGAGGCAGTTCTCCATCGCCGTCTGGCCCTTGGACTGGTCGCCGCCGGTGTCCTGAGCACAGGCGACGTCCTTGTCGGTGGCGCCGAAGCCCTTGAGGAAACCGTTGTGCCGCTGAACGCCGACGGACACACCCGGCGCGAGGTCGAGGGCGGCTATCTTCGCGGTCTTGCCCTTCATGGCGGCCTTGGCGTACTCGCCGATCAGCTCGCCCGCCTTGAGGTTGTCGGTGGCGAACAGGGCGTCGGCCGCGCTCTCCGGGTCGGTCGGGGTGTCCAGGGCGATGACCAGAACACCCTTGGCCTTGGCCTTCTCGATCGCCGGCACGATCGCCTTGGAGTCACTCGGCGTGATCAGGATGCCCTTCACCCCGGAGGCGACCATGTTCTCGACGGCGGTGACCTGCCCGGCGTTGTCCCCGTCGAACTTGCCCGCCGCGGTGACGAGTTGGACGCCGTTGTCCTTGGCGGCCTTCTCCGCGCCTTCCTTCATCTTCACGAAGAACGGGTTGGTGTCGGTCTTGGTGATCAGACCGACCTTGACGCTGCCCGATCCGGCGTTCGCCGTGCCCGATCCGGATCCGGATCCACAGGCGGTCAGGGTGAGGGCCGCGATGCCCGTGCACGCGGCGGCCCTGATCAGGGAGGAAGGCAGACGAGAAATACGTGACATGAACGACTCCTGCGGGATTGCGGACGAGCGGCCGGCATCGGGCGCATGCCGCCCGAGGTGTCATCGTTGACTCATGTCAGCGTTGACACTGCTTGGCGAGGATGATGGACTCCGCCTTCAGGCAACGTCAATGCCTTTCACCCGTCACAAATCGGCAACGCCGTGGCCGCCACCCGCCCGAACCGGTCCGGGGACTGCTCGCAATTGCCCGTTTCGCCGACGCGTCCCAAGAGAAGAGCCGCCCATGTGCCCGCGCCAGATCACCGTCCTGGGGGAGTGCGTCGCCGACGCGTTCACCCAGTCCGCAGGGACCCGGAACGAACTCGCCCTGCGCGTCCTGCCGGGCGGCGGACCGGCCAACACGGCCGTGGCCCTGGCCCGGCTGGGCACCCCGGCCCGCTTCCTCGCACGGCTGTCCGGCGACGTGTTCGGCCGCCTCTTCCGCGCCCACCTGGAGGCCTCCGGCGTGGACCTGTCGCACGCCGTCGAGGCCGCCGAGCCCAGCACGCTGGCCGTGGCCGAACTGGATACCCAGGGACAGGCCGCGTTCTCCTTCCACGCCCAGGCCACCGCGGACTGGCAGTGGACGAACGCGGAACTGGCCGGGGTGGACCTGGCCGGCACCGCCTGCCTCCACAGCGGGTCACTGGCCCTGGTCAAGGACCCCGGGGCGGGGGTGGTGGAGGACTTCCTGGCGACGGCCGCGCCGCACGCCACCATCAGCATCGACCCCAACGTCCGCCCCCTCCTGGTGCACCCCGAGGTCTACCGTGCCCGGTTGGCGCACTGGTGCGGCCTCGCGGATGTGCTGCGGCTGAGCGAGGACGACCTGGAGCTCCTGCTGCCCGGGACGCCGCCCGAGCAGGCGTGCGACACCTGGCATGCGGCCGGGGCGCGGCTCGTCGTGATCACGCGCGGCGCGGACGGCGCGCTGGCCTCACTCGACGGGGAACGGGTGCAGGTGCCCGCGGCGTCGGCGCAGGTCGTCGACACGGTCGGGGCGGGGGACTCCTTCACCGCGGGACTGCTGCACCACCTCGGCACCCGCGGACTCCTCGGCGGCAGGCTGACGGACCTGCGTCTCGGCGATGTCGAGGCGGCCTGCCTGTTCGCCACGCAGGTCGCGGCCCTGACCTGCTCGGTCGCCGGACCGAACCCACCCTGGCACGACCAGCTGGCCCAGGCTCCGACGGACGAGGCCGTCGTGCGGCACGTCGACTCCACCCGCTGACTCCACTGACTGGAAGGACCGGAAACCATGACGAAAACCCTGCTCGCCGAGTTCACCGCCCGAGAGGGAGCGGAGGCCGAGGTCGCCCGCCTGATCCGGGAGTACGCCCTGAAAGTGCGCGAAGAGGAAGGCAACCTGGCCTTCGACGTCTACACCAAGGCGGCCGCCCCGCGTGCCTACTGGATCTTCGAGGTCTACCGGGACGAGGACGCCTTCAAGGCACACCTGGACGCCCCGTACGGCGCCCCGTTCAACGCCGCCCTCACGCCGCTGATCGAGGAGGACGCGTCGGTCCTGACGTTCCTCGATCCGCTGGCCACGCATCCGTAGCGGGTAAGTCCGCTCGCCGGCCGAGACGGTCACCGCTAGCGTGTCCCAGATGATGACGGCCGACGATGTGTTGTCCATCCTCGCCGTGCTGCGGAACGCGGACGTCGACATCTGGATCGGCGGTGGCTGGGGCATCGACGCCCTGGTCGGCGAGCAGACCCGCGAGCACCGCGATCTGGACCTGATGCACCGCGAGAACCAGGAAGCGGCCGTCGTGTCGGCTCTCGCGGACGTCGGGTTCGTCGAGACCCTCGACTGGCGCCCCGTGCGGTTCGTCGTCACCGACCCTCAGGACCGGGAGATCGATCTTCACCCTCTGATCTTCGCCGCGGACGGATCCGCCGTGCAGGCGTCACCCGACCCCGAGCGCCCGTTCGCCTATCCTGCCTCGTGCTTCGTCACCGGCACGATCCTCGGCGCCACGGTCCCGTGCCTGTCGCCCGAGCAGCAGGTCCACTTCCACCAGGGCTACAGACCTGCTGCTCACGACCTTCATGACATGGCCCGACTCCGGCAGAGGTTCGGGATCACCACCCACTTCTGACCGGGTCCGCACGCCGGACGCCGCGGCTCGTCACCGCCAGATGGACTTCAGCTGCCACGCCTGCATGCGGTCGAGGGTGGCGGTGCCGCCCTGGGCGAAGACCTCGACGCCGGTGCTGGAGGGGTCGGGGAAGATCTGGTCGGTGATCACTGCCTCGCCGTCGCCGCCGAAGACCTCGACGGACGACCAGTCGACCAGGATCCGCAGCTTGACCTTGCCGTCCTGGGGTTTCAGAGGTGCGGTCTGGACGCCGGGGAAGGTGCTGTTGAAGTCCCCGGCGCCGGAGCGGGTGCGGTCGACGTACAGTTCCTGGGTCGTGGTGTCGTAGCCGATGACGGTCTCCTCGCCGCCCGCTCCGGTGCGGACCTTCAGGCCGAAGCGGTCGGCGTCCTTGAGGGAGAACGTCGCCTCGATGTCGAGTGCCTTGCCCTTGGCCGCGGGGCGGATCAGGGGCTTGGACGCGCTCTTGACGGTGACGTCGGACGCCGTCGCCGGCCGCTTGTCCCGGAGGGATTCCAGGCTGCCCACCGGCTTGCTGGTCAGCCGGATCCGGCCGTCGACGGTGCGCAGGGCCATTTCTCGGGGAACGCTCTGCGCACCGCGCCAGGGGGAGGTGGGGACGGACTGGCCGTAGTCCCAGTTGTTCATCCAGCCGATCATGTAACGCTTGCCGCCCGGTGCGTTCTCCCAGGAGACCGCCGCGTAGTAGTCCTTGCCGTAGTCGGCCCAGTCGGCGCGCTGTACGACGGACTGGGCGGGCTTGTCGGCGGCGGTGAACCGGTCGGCCAGGACGTGGCCCCAGCCGCCGGTGTTCATGTCGACGACCTGGATCTGCGCCTTCTTGCCGGCGTACGGGCGCATGTCGAAGGAGGCCCAGTCCAGGGACTCGCTGTCGGCGCCGGTCGCGCTGCGGACGACCTGGCCGTCGACGATCAGGTTGACGGACGTCTCCTGGGAGACGCGCCGGGCCTGGGTGTCGGACAGCACGATGTGGTCGACGTTGACGTGGCCCCAGCCACCGGTGTTGTCGTCGACGATCCTGATCCGCGCCTGCTTGCCGGCGAGGTCGCTGACGTCCCAGGAGGCCCAGTTGAGTGCCTCGGCGTCCCTTCCGGTGGCGCTGCGGACGACCTGGCCGTCCACGAGGAGCTCGACGGCGGTCGGGTGGTCGGAGCCGGCGGGGTGATTGCCGCCGCCGATGAGGAAGTTGATGTGTTTCTTGTCGATGGTGAACTCGGGCGAGGTGAGAGTGCCGGTGGTGGAGTCGCCGTTGAGGAAGGTGTTGGCCAGCCCGTCTCCCAGGAAGCCGGAGACCTGTCCCTGGCCGGGGAGGGTGCCGGTGGCCGGCGCGGTGCCGAAGGCGTCCCCGGTCGCCGTCCAGTCGCCGTAGGTTCCGCCTTCGAAGTCGGTGAGGACCGTGCCCTCGGGCGGAGTGCTGTCCATGACGGTTCCGGCCTCGCGCGGATGCCGCCCGCCGCCGATCTTGAAGTTCAGGTAGGGGCTGTCGACGGTGAATGGGGGAGAGGTGAGCGTGCCGGTGGATCCGTCACCCGAGTGGAAGCTGTTGGCGAGGCCCTTGCCGTCGAAGCCCTCGACGGTCCCCTGCCCGTCCACCGCCCCGGCTGCCGGTCCCTGACCGAACGCGGTGCCCGTGGCCGCCCACGTACCGAAGCCGGTGCCCTCGAAGTCCTGCACGACCTTGCCGGTGGGCGGGGTGTACGTGCCCTTGTCCTCGGCGGTGAACTTCTTGCCGTCGAAGTCGCCGACGAAGTACTGGGCGGCCGAACCGCCCGCGATGCCCCCGGGGTTGATGTTGACGACCAGGACCCACTTGATGTTCCTCTTGTCCCCGTCGACCGCGAGGGGGAACAGGTCCGGGCACTCCCACACGCCACCCGTCGCACCGGCCGGCCCGAACTCGCTCAGCAGCTCCCAGTCCTTGAGGTTCTTCGACGAGTAGAACCGCACCTTGTGCTCGGCGGACAGCGACACCGTCATCAGCCAGCTCTTGGTCGGCGCGTACCACTGGACCTTGGGGTCGCGGAAGTTGGTGGAGCCGATGTCGATGACGGGGTTGCCCTGGTACTTGGTCCAGGTGCGGCCGCGATCGGTGCTGTAGGCGAGCGACTGGGCCTGCTTGCCGCCGTTCTTGTAGGCGCTGGTGTAGATCGCCACCATGGGCGGGTTGTCCTTCGTGCCGAAGCCGGTGGTGTTGTTCCAGTCGACGACCGCGCTGCCGGAGAACACCATCTCCTCGTCGTCGTGCGACAGGGCGAGCGGCAACTCCGTCCAGTGCACGAGGTCCTTGCTCACCGCGTGCCCCCAGGACATGTCGCCCCAGGAGTTGCCGTTCGGGTTGTACTGGTAGAAGAGGTGGTACTCGCCCTTGTAGTAAACGAGGCCGTTGGGGTCGTTCATCCAGTTCTTCTCCGGGGTGAAGTGGAACTGGGGCCTGTAGGTCTCGCTGTATGCCGGGGTGCCGGCGGCGACCGCCTGGGGGGCGAGCGGAGCGGCGGACAGGGCGCAGACCGTCGCCACCGCCGCCATCGATCGCAGCCGGGCGTGCCGGGATACGCGTACAGAGCTCATCGTGTCTCCTTGTCCCGCGGCCGTCCGTGCAGCGGTGACTGCGGGCTCCGGTGCGGACGGACCAAAAAGTGACGCCTCGGGTCGGCGTCGTCGTCCACGCCACCGACCGAGGTGTCAACGTTGACTTGTGTCAGCGATGACATCGAGTGCCCGATTATGAAGGGCAGCCCGGCCGGTGCGTCAACGGTGCGGGCGAGATTGCTTGCGTAGGCACGGGTTACGCGTATCCCATGGCCGGGATGACACCGCCAAGGCTTCGTTCGACGAACTCACGGGTGCGGCGGTCGAATTGGTCATGGCGATGGTCCAGCCAGTGTGACTGGAACGTCGATCTGGTCGCGAAGTCGTCGACACCGCAGTTCGAACTGGGCGCGGCGCTGCTCGGGCCAGTCGGCTGCGAGATCCTCGGCCTTCACCTCCACATAGCGTTTGGCCGTCAGATCGACCGGGCCTTTCAGGCGAGCCATCGGTCGTAGACCGGTTTGAGCCATGCGAGCGCGCCGTCGACCGTGGGCGGTGCCCATGGCTGGTCGACATGTGAGGCGACCACCGCGACGGGGTGGCGCTTGATGTGGACGATGGTCGCCCTCGGGCAGGCCAGTCGCCCTGCCCGAACCCCGCCCCGGGCACGGACTCACGGACTCGTCGAACGTGGTCGCGACGAGCTCCGACCACAGCCGTCCCACAGCCTCCCAGTAGTGCCGCTCGCCGATGGCCGCGGGGACGGTACTTCCACGATCTCTGTCGCGCCTGCCGACCAGTCGCACCGTCAGGATGTCGCTCAGCCCTGCGGAGGGCGTCGTCCCCGACGTACGGGTCGTATCGGATCGTGCGCGCGTCCGCCAGGTCTCGCAAGCCACACGGACATGGCGTTCAGCCAAGCCTCGGCACCGCGCCGGCGCAACGACATATCCCGCTCTCCCGATTCCGCCGGCCGGACGTGACTACCTGGCCGGCGGGTGCGGGTCGGCCATCCACAGCGTGGCCTGAGTGGTGACGCCCAGCAGGGTGTTGTCGAGCTCGACGTCGAAGAAGAGGGCGCCGCCACCCCGCAGATCAGCCAGCGGGCGCGCGACGGCGGCGGCCGACCAGCCGGTGGCCGCAACGAGGTCGGTGACGCGCAGCAGGCCCTGACCCCGGCGACGGCGACCTACCCGTGGCCGCTGCTCCCGGCACTGGTGGTGGCCGGACTCGGCCAAGGCCTGTACGCCGTGCCGTTCTTCACCACTGCCCTGCACCACGTCCGCCCGCACGAGACCGGCTCAGTGGCCGGTCTGCTCAAGCTGCCGCCACCGCCTTCATACGTCCGCGACAGTGCCAGGCCGCGAGGTGGAACCTGACACGGCCGGTGCCGGTACTGATAGGCCCGGCCTATACGGGGCATCGATTTTTGGTCGTGGACCCCCTGACATGTGGCCCGGTTCACTGTGGCCCAAGCTACCGATCGGGCTCGGTGGCGCGCGATCAGGGAGGCTGCAATGACGCAAACCCCGGACAACGAGCGAGCCGCACAGGCCACGCGCATCGCGGCGAAACCGTGGTACCGGCAGTTGTACGTCCAGGTCCTCGTGGCGATCGTGATCGGCATCGTGCTGGGCTGGCGGTGGCCGGATCTCGCCACCGACATGGAGCCGCTCGGCACGACGTTCATCACCGCGATGAAGATGCTGATCGGCCCGATCGTGTTCCTGACCATCATCGGCGGCATAGCGGGCGTCGCGGACCTGAAGAGGGTCGGGCTCACCGGGATCAAGGCGCTGACCTACTTCCAGGTCGGCACGATCCTCGCCATGGCGGCGGGCCTGGTGGCCATCAACATCTTCCGGCTCGGCGACGGTGTGCATGCCGACCCGTCGACCCTCGACACCTCCGGCGAAGCGGGCACGTACATCGAACAGGGCGAGCACCAGCAGTGGTGGGAGTTCCTCACTCACATCGTGCCGAACAGCTTCTTCGGCCCGTTCGTCGAGGGCGACATCCTCCAGGTGATCTTCCTCGCGGTGATCTTCGGCATCGCGCTGAAGGCGGTGGGGAAGGCGGGTGAGCCGGCCATCGCGGCTGTGCAGCGGCTGACCGAGGTCGTCTTCAAGGTGCTGTCGTACATCATGAAGGTCGCGCCGCTGGGCGCCTTCGGCGCGATGGCGTACGCGATCGGCGAGTTCGGCCTGTCCACCCTGACCAGCCTGGGTTCGCTGATCCTGCTCTTCTACGTCACCTCCGCCCTGTTCGTCGTGGTGGTGCTCGGCGGTGTGCTGGCCGCGTACGTGAAGCTGAACATCTTCCAGCTCTTCCGCTACTTCAAGGAGGAGTACCTGCTGGTGCTCGGCACGTCCACCGCCGAGCCCGCGCTACCCGGGCTGATGCGCAAGCTCCAGCACATGGGAGTCGAGAGGTCCACGGTCGGCCTGGTCGTGCCGACCGGCTACAGCTTCAACCTCGACGGCGCGGCGATCTACCTCTCCCTCGCCACGCTCTACATCGCCCAGGCCACCGACACCCCGCTGTCCGTCACCCAGCAACTCGGGCTGCTCGCCGTCATGCTGCTGACGTCCAAGGGCGCCGCGGGTGTCGCGGGCGGCGGTTTCATCGCGCTCACCGCGACCCTGTCGACGGTCGGCACCCTTCCCGCCGCCGGCATCATGCTCGTCTTCGGCATCGACAAGTTCATGTCCGAGTGCCGGGCCATGGTGAACTTCTCCGGCAACGCCGTCGCCACCCTCTTCATCGCCCGGTGGGAGAAGACCCTGGATCTGGCGCGGGCACGCGAGGTACTGGCGGGCAGGGCGGTGGAACCGCCGGTGCCCGTCGAGACGGAAGCCGCGACGAGCCGGCCGGCCGTGGCTTCCGGCGCCGAGGTGGCGTCCTGATGGTCTCCGTCCTGGTCGCCCCGGACAAGTTCAAGGGTTCCCTCAGCGCCGACGAGGTCGCCCGCGCGCTGGAGCACGGGTTGCTGGACGCCGCCCCGCACGCGCGGGTCCGACGGCTCGCGCCGGCGGACGGGGGTGAGGGCAGCGTGGCCGCCGCCTGCGCGGGCCGGTTCCGTTCCGAGAAGGTATCGGTGACCGGGCCGGCCGGGCAGCCCGTCACGGCCGAGGTCGCGGTGCACGGCCGTACCGTCCTCATCGAAGCGGCGGCCGTCTGCGGACTCGGTGTCCTGCCGGGCGGCCGCACGGCACCGCTCACGGCCACCAGCCGAGGCCTCGGCCAGGCCGTCCGGTACGCGCTGGCGGGTGGGGCCGACACGATCATCCTCGCACTCGGCGGTGTCGCCACGACCGACGGTGGTGCGGGCCTGCTGCAGTCCCTCGGCGCGGTCCTGGCCCGTGACGACGGCACTCCGATCGGCCCGGGCGGCGCCGGGCTCGCCGACCTCCACACGGTCGACCTCGTCGACGCCCGCGCAGCGCTGGCCGGGGTCGATCTCGTCCTGGCCACCGATGTGGACAACCCGCTGCTGGGACCGACGGGCACGGCGGCCGTCTACGGTCCCCAGAAGGGGGCGAGCCCGGGCGACGTACGGGAACTGGACGGCGCTCTCGCCGGTTTCGTAGGGCGGCTGGCGGCGGCCGGAAACGATGAGGCGGTACGTGATGCCGACGCCCCTGGTGCCGGGGCGGCCGGCGGGCTGGGGTACGCCGGGCTGCTGCTGGGCGGGAAGGTGCGCTCCGGGGCCGACTACTTCCTCACCCTGCTCGGCGCCGACGACCTGCTGGCCGGGAGCGACTTCGTCGTGACCGGCGAAGGCAGCCTCGACGAGCAGTCCCTGTCCGGCAAACTGCCGGTCGCGCTCGCGCGGCGGGCCCGTCGACTGGGCGTGGCGGTGCACGCGGTGGCCGGCCGCTGCACCCTGCCCGCGGCCCGGACCGCCGCCCACTTCCGTTCCGTCCAGGCCCTGACGGACCTGACCGACCAGGACTGCGCGCGGGACAGCGCCCTGTCCGCGCGGCTGCTCGCCCAGTGCGGGCGGACCCTCGCCGACCGCTGGATCGGGCGTGAACGAACGGAAACCGGCAGGTAGGCTCGCTCCGCCTGTCGTACCAGCACAGAGCGGGGAGGCACCGTGGACGCCCGGCAACTGGAGTACTTCCTCGCCATCGTCGAGCACGGTGGTTTCAGCAAGGCCGCCGCCGCCCTCCACGTGGCCCAGCCGTCACTGTCCCAGGCGATGGCGAACCTGGAGGCCGATCTCGGGGTGGCCCTCTTCCACCGGGTGGGGCGGGGCGTCGTCCTGAGCGAAGCCGGACAGGAACTGCTGGAGCCGAGCCGGCGCGTGCTGCGGGACCTGACCGCCGTACGGGACACCGCGGCCGCGCTCGCCGGGCTGCACGGCGGCACCGTCGAGGTCGCCACCATGCCCTCGCCCGGCATCGAACCGCTCACCACGCTCATCCACCGCTTCACCGAGCTGCATCCGTCGGTGACGGTGAGCACCCAGGCCGCCTTCACCCCGGACGAGGTCATCTCCCTGGTCCGCAGCGGCGCTTGCGAACTGGGCCTGCTGGGCAGCGCCGCCCCCGTGCACCCGTCCGGGCTCGATGTCCTGCACGTCGAGGACCAGCCGTTCGTGGTCGTCGCCGCACCCGGCGGGGCGATCGAGGACGATGTCACGATCCGGCCCGAGGACCTGGCCGGCCAGAAGCTCATAGCGTCCCGCACCGGCAGCCTGATGCGCAGCATCGTCGACGACATCACCGCGGACGGCACCGGCACCCAGATCGTGACGGTCGTCGACCACCGCACCTCGATCCTGCCGCTCGTCCTCACCGGGGTGGGCGTCGCGGTCCTGCCGTCCTCCTGGACCCGGCTGGCCCGCCGCTGCGGCGCCGTGGTCGCCCCCATCGAGCCGACGGCCCACCTCCACGTGGCGATGGTCAGCCTGCCCGCGCACCTCACGCCGGCGGCGCGGGCGTTCCTCGCCCTCACCAGGTCGCTGGCGCAGCGGCGGGTGCACGCCGCCTGACGCAGGACCGATCGGCCACGCCTATACGTCGTATCGGAAGCAGGTCTTGGACGCGCGGTGACACCGGTGTGTTGACTCGAACCGACCGCACGACAGCGAGCCGGAGGCCCTCATGACAGCCGCACCCCGCACGTTCCGCATCGCCGCCATCCCCGCCGACGGGGTGGGCAAGGAGGTCGTCGCCGCCGGACGAGCCGTCCTCGACGCCCTGGCCGAGACCTCCCAGGGCTCCGCGGCTCCCTTCGCCTTCGCCTGGGAGGAGTTCCCCTGGGGCTGCGCGTTCTACGAGCGCACCGGCACGATGATCGACGACGACGGTCTGGAGCGGCTCAAGGACTTCGACGCGATCTACTTCGGCGCTGTCGGCTGGCCGACCGTCCCCGACCACGTCAGCCTGTGGGGCCTGCGCCTGAAGATCTGCCAGAGCTTCGACCAGTGGGCCAACGTCCGCCCCGTGCACTTCCTGCCCGGCGTCCAGAGCCCGCTGCGCAAGGCCGACGACACGGAGCTGGACTGGGTCGTCGTCCGCGAGAACAGCGAGGGCGAGTACGCGGGCCTCGGCGGCCGCAACCTCTCCGGCCGCGGACCCGGCGGTGAAGTCGCCGTGCAGTCAGCCCTGTTCACCGAGGTGGGCTGTGAGCGGATCATGCGGTTCGCCTTCGACCTGGCCCGGACCAGGGTGCACAAGAAGGTCTCCTCCGTGACCAAGAGCAACGCCCAGCAGTACGGCATGGTCCTGTGGGACGACGTCTTCAAGCGCGTCGCCGCCGACTACCCGGACGTCGAGACCGAGAGCGTGCTCGTGGACGCGATGTCCGCCAAGTTCGTCCTGCACCCCGAGGATCTCTCGGTCGTCGTCGCCTCCAACCTCAACGCCGACATCCTCTCCGACCTCGGCAGCGCCCTGGCCGGCAGCCTGGGCCTGGCCGCCAGCGCCAACCTCAACCCCGAGCGCCGCTTCCCCAGCATGTTCGAGCCGGTGCACGGTTCCGCCCCGGACATCGCGGGCCAGGGCCTGGCCAATCCGATCGGCGCGGTCGGCAGCGCTGCCCTGATGCTGGAGCACTTCGGCCTGCCCGACCAGGCGGCCCGTCTGCACAAGGCGATCGAGACCACGACCGCCGCGGGCATCCTCACCCGCGACGTCGGCGGCACGGCCACGACGGACGAAGTGACCAAGGCCCTGATCGACGCGCTCGACGCCTGACGGACTTGCGGCGCCGCTGGATCCGCTCCCCGGCAGGCAAGGCTGTCCGACGGACCGGCCGAGCCCCCTTCACGAAGAGGCCTCATACGCGCGGGAATTGCGCACGAACAGCTCGTGCAGATCGCGCACGGCCCGGGGGACGGAGCCGGAGTGGCGGCGCTGCAGGACCAGCAGCACCTCGGTCGCGTCCCCTGCGAGCGGCCGTACGGTGATCGCGCCCCGCCGCTCCAGAGGGTCGCCGACGACGCTGAAGTCCGGCAGCACCGTCGCCCCCAGGCCCTCGGCGACCATCAGCTTGCCCATTTCCGCGCCGTCGGTGGAGTACGAGAAGGACGGTGTTCGGCCGCCGAGCAGGCGGTGCACGAATCGGTGCATGACATAGCCGGACCGCATCACGACCAGCGGCTCGGCCAGGAGGCTGTCCACGTCCACCGCGTCCAGGGCCGCCAGCGGACTGTCCGGGCGCAGGCACACCACGGGCCGGCCGCGCAGGAGTTCCGTGGTTGCGAAGCCGGGTGGCATGTCATCGCCCCCGAGGTAGTTCACCAGCCCCAGGTCGAACGCGCCCTCCAGCAGCCCGCGGTGGATCTCGGACTGCTGAGCGCCGACCAACTCGACCTGGGTGACCGGGTGCGCGGCCCGGAACTCCCGCACCGTCGGGATGACCAGCGGGACGGTGGCCGTGTTGACCGTGCCGAGCCGGACCATGCGGCTGATGCGGTGCTGGTCACCGGCCGCGCCGCGCAGACGGTCGACCGCGTCCAGCACGCTCATGATGTGCGGCAGCAGTTCCCGGCCCTCGTCGCTGATCTTCGCCCCGGACCGCTTGCGCTCCAGCAGGTCCACGCCGAGCTCGCGCTCCAGATTGCGCATGGTCTCGCTGAGCGCGGGCTGGGACAGGTGCAGTTCCTCGGCGGCGCGCCGCAGTGATCCCAACCGTGTGACGGCGGCGATGTATTCAAGCTGTTCGATACGCACGCCAGGAGACTGCCGTCCGCCGGACACCGGGTTCAAGGGAATCCCTGTCACAACCTCGTGAATACCGACTCTCAGAATGTGGAATCACGTCCGGGCTTTCTTGACCGGCCCGACTCCCCGCTGGTTGGATCGATGACATGAAGCGACAGGATCTCACGCGGCGACGCCATGTCGACCTTGCGCGTGTCTCCAGCTCCTGCTGTCGCTGTCGCGCCTGAGCGCATCCGAGGGAAACCCTCGCACCTGCGCCGATCTCTCTCGTGAATTCCACTGCCGGCCGCTATCCATGGTGATTTCGGCTGTGCCGGATGCGGCGTCCCCGCACGCCTGAGTCCCGATCACCGCACTCTTTTCCCTCTCACCACGCGTGCTTTTTTCGTGTGTGCTTTTACCAGGAGCTCCCCATGCCCGTACCGCCCGTGTCCGACCCCCTCCGCTTCGCCTACTGGGTGCCGAACGTCAGCGGCGGCCTGGTCACCAGCACCATCGAGCAGCGCACCGACTGGGGATACGACTACAACCGCGAACTCGCCGTCCTCGCCGAGAACAACGGCTTTGACTACGCCCTCAGCCAGGTCCGCTACATGGCGAGCTACGGCGCCGAGTACCAGCACGAGTCGACCAGCTTCAGCCTCGCCCTGCTGCTCGCGACCCAGCGGCTGAAGGTCATCGCCGCCGTCCACCCCGGTCTGTGGCACCCGGGCGTGCTCGCGAAGCTGGGCGCCACCGCCGACCACCTGTCGAAGGGCCGCTTCGCCGTCAACGTCGTCTCCGGCTGGTTCAAGGGCGAGTTCACCGCCCTCGGTGAGCCCTGGCTGGAGCACGACGAGCGCTACCGGCGTTCCGAGGAGTTCATCCGAGCCCTGCGCCAGATCTGGACCGAGGACCACACCGAACTCGCCGGTGACTTCTACCGGTTGCGCGACTTCTCCCTCAAGCCCAAGCCCCTCAACACCCCCGAGCGCCCGCACCCCGAGATCTTCCAGGGCGGCAACTCCACCGCCGCCCGCGCCATGGCGGGCCGCGTCTCCGACTGGTACTTCAGCAACGGCAAGGACTTCGACGGCGTCACCGAGCAGATCGCGGACGTCCGCGCGTCCGCCGCCCAAGCGGGCCGTACACCCCCGAAGTTCGGCCTCAACGGCTTCCTCATCGCCCGCGACAGCGAGGCCGAGGCCCGCGAGACGCTCCGCGAGATCGTCGCCAAGGCCGACACACCGGCCGTGCACGGCTTCCGTGACGCCGTGCAGCAGGCCGGTCCGTCCACCTCGGACGGCAAGGGCATGTGGCAGGGCTCCGGCTTCGAAGACCTCGTGCAGTACAACGACGGCTTCCGTACGGGCCTGATCGGCACCCCCGAGCAGATCGCCGAGCGGATCGTCGCCTACAAGCGGCTCGGCGTGGACCTCTTCCTCCTCGGCTTCCTGCACTACCTGGAGGAGGTCGAGTACTTCGGCAAGCGGGTCCTGCCCCTCGTGCGCGAACTGGAAGCACAGGAGCCCGCGCCCGTCGCCGCCCACGCCTGACCGCTCCAGAAACGGCGCACTTCCCCACCCCACCCGGTACTTCTGAAAGGTCCTCACATGGCCACCGTCCTGTCCGTCTCCGGAAGCCCGTCCGCCACCTCCCGCACCGCCCGTCTCCTGCGCCACCTGGACGACCGGCTCACGGCCCAGGGGCATGAGGTGATCCCTCTGGACGTCCGCACTCTCCCGCCCGAGGCCCTGCTGCGCGCCGACTTCGGCCACCCGGCGATCGTCGAGGCCACCGCGCTGTTCGAGCAGGCGGACGGGGTCGTGATCGGCACCCCCGTCTACAAGGCCGCCTACTCCGGCCTGCTGAAGTCGCTGCTGGACCTGCTCCCGCAGTACGCGCTGGCGGGCAAGACCGTCCTCCCGCTGGCCACCGGCGGCAGCACCGCCCACGTCCTGGCCATCGACTACGCCCTGCGCCCGGTGCTGAGCTCCCTGGGCGCCGCCCACATCACCCCGGGCTGGTTCACGCTCGACAAGGACATCACCGTGGGCGACGACGGCACGCTGACCGTCGCACCGGGCGCCGCCGAGCCCCTGGCCCAGGTCACCGACCAGTTCTCGCTCGCTCTCGAAGGCCGCTCGACACTGCTGGCGGCCACGGCATGAGTGCCGTGACCGTGATCGCCGACGACGCCGAGGCCCTTGCCGTCGCCGCCGAACTGGCCGCGGACTTCCGCAAGGACGCCGCCGAGCGGGACGCACGGCGCAGGCTTCCGCGTCCGGAGCTGGAGCGGCTGTCCGCCTCCGGACTGCTCGCCGTGACGGTGCCCGCGGAGTTCGGCGGCGCGGACGTCCGTACGGAGACACTCGCCGAGATCTTCCGGCTGCTGGCCTCGGCCGACGCGAGTCTCGCCCAGATCCCGCAGAGCCACTTCGTGTACGTGGGCGTACTGCGCCGGCAGGGGACGCGGGAGCAGAAGGAGTTCCTCTTCGGCGAGGTGCTGGCGGGCAAGCGGTTCGGCAACGCCCAGTCCGAGGCGGGCACCAGCCATGTGCAGGACATCCGCACCCGGCTCGCGCGGCGCCCGGACGGGTCGTACGTCCTGGACGGCGTCAAGCACTACTCCACCGGCGCCCTGTTCGCCGACTGGATCCCCGTCCTCGCCCGTGCCGACGACGACAACCTGCACGTGGCGTACGTACCGCGCGACGCACCCGGCCTCACGGTCGTGGACGACTGGGACGGCATGGGACAGCGCACCACCGCCAGCGGAACCGTCCGCCTGGAATCGGTGCCCGTGCCCGCCGACCGGGTCGTGCCGCACCACCTCACCTTCCAGGGACCCCAACTCCACGGAGCGGTCGCACAGTTGCTGCACGCCGCCATCGACGCCGGGATCGCCTCCGGCGCGCTGGCCGAGGCGGTGGACTTCGTCCGCACCAAGAGCCGCCCCTGGTTCGAGAGCGTCGCCGAAGGACACGAGAGCGCCACCGAGGACCCGCTGCTGATCCAGCGCTTCGGCGAACTGGCGATCCGGGTACGGGCCGCCGAGGCGCTGCTGTCCACCGCGGCGCGGTCCGTGGACTCCGCCCACGCCGACCTGACCGACGACTCGGCCGCCGCGGCGTCGATCGCGGTGGCCGCGGCCAAGGTGACGGCGGCGGAGGCGGCCGTGGAGGTCGGCAGCGCCCTCTTCGAGGTGTCCGGCACCCGTTCGGCGCTCGACTCCCTGGGCCTGCACCGCCACTGGCGTGACGCCCGCACCCACACCCTGCACGACCCGGCCCGCTGGAAGGTCCAGCACATCGGCCGCTACCTCCTGAACGGCACCCAGCCGCCCCGGCACGGCCTGCTGTAACGGACAACCCCGATCGGAGACCCCACGTGTCCCTCACCTTTCACTGGTTCCTGCCCACCAACGGCGACAGCCGCCATGTCGTCGGCGGCGGCCACGGCACCCCGGCCACCGCTTCCGGCCGGGACCGGCCGCCGACGGTCGCCTACCTGAGCCAGATCGCCCGCGCAGCCGAGGACCTCGGCTTCGTCGGCGCGCTCACCCCCACCGGCGCCTGGTGCGAGGACGCCTGGCTGACCACCGCCATGGTCAGCCAGAACACCGAACGCCTGAAGTTCCTCGTCGCCTTCCGGCCCGGCTTCGTCTCGCCCACCCTCGCCGCGCAGATGGCGTCCACCTTCCAGCGGCAGACCGGCGGACGGCTCCTGCTCAACGTCGTCACGGGCGGCGAGAGCCACGAGCAGCGGGCGTACGGAGACTTCCTCGACAAGGACGCCCGGTACCGCCGTACCGGTGAGTTCCTCGAAGTCGTACGGGAGTTGTGGCAGGGCAAGAGCGTCGACCTGGTCGGCGAGCACCTCCAGGTCGAGGGCGCCAGGCTGGCCCGGGTGCCCGACCCGGTTCCGGAGGTGTACTTCGGCGGCTCCTCGCCGATCGCCGGCGACGTAGCCGCCAAGCACGTCGACGTCTACCTCACCTGGGGGGAGCCGCCCGCGAAGGTCGCCGAGAAGATCGCGTGGATCCGGGCGCTGGCCGAG
Organism: Streptomyces africanus; assembly: GCF_030816955.1. NCBI lineage: Bacteria > Bacillati > Actinomycetota > Actinomycetes > Kitasatosporales > Streptomycetaceae > Streptomyces > Streptomyces africanus. The sequence continues at coordinate 8,270,174 of NZ_JAUSYP010000001.1, forward strand.
AAGGAGGGCCGGAGCATCCGCTTCGGCATCCGGCTGCACGTCATCACCCGCGACACCTCCGAGCAGGCCTGGGCCGAGGCGAACCGGCTGCTGGACGGCTTCGACCCGGAGACGGTGGCGTCGGTGCAGGCCGGCCTCGCCCGCAGCGAGTCCGAGGGCCAGCGGCGCATGCTCGCCCTGCACGGCGGCGGCAGCCGCGACCGCCTGGAGATCCACCCCAACCTGTGGGCCGGCATCGGCCTGGTGCGCGGCGGCGCGGGCACCGCCCTGGTCGGCAGCCACGACGAGGTCGCCGAGCGGATCAAGGAGTACCACGCCCTCGGCATCGACGAGTTCATCTTCTCCGGCTACCCCCACCTGGAGGAGGCGTACTGGTTCGGCGAGGGCGTCCTGCCGCGGCTCCAGGCCCAGGGCCTGTGGCAGCACCCGGTCGGCGAGCAAGCCGCCCCCTCGGCGCAGATCCCCTTCGCGGGCGCCGGGAGCCCACGATGACCCACGTCATCGCCGACGACGCCGAGGCCGTCGCCGTCGCCGCCGAGCTGGCCGACAAGTTCTCCCGCGAGGCTGCCCTGCGCGACGCCGAGCGGATCCTGCCCCGCGCCGAACTCGACGAACTGTCGGACTCCGGGCTGCTCGGCATCACCGTGCCCCGCTCCCACGGCGGCGCCGAAGTCGGCGCCCGCACCCTCGGGGAGGTCGTCCGGCTGCTGTCGGCGGCCGACTCCAGCATCGGCCAGATCCCGCAGAACCACTTCTTCTTCGTGGAGGTGCTGAAGGAGAACGCGACGGCGCAGCAGCGCGACTTCTTCTACGCCGAGGTGCTGGCCGGACGCAGGTTCGGCAACGCCCTGGCGGAGAAGGGCACCGGACACGCGCTGGAGTTCGCCACCCGACTGGAGCCCCGGCCCGACGGCTCGTACACCCTGACCGGCACCAAGAACTACTCCACCGGCGCCCTGTTCGCCCACTGGATCCCGGTCTTCGCACTCGCCCCGGACGACAGCCTCACCGCCGCGTTCGTCCCGCACGACGCCCCCGGCGTCACCGTCGTCGACGACTGGGACGGCATCGGCCAGCGCGGCACCGCCAGCGGCACCGTGAAGTTCGAGGACGTGCCCGTGCCCGCCGACCGGGTCGTGCCCCACCACCTCACCTTCGAACGGCCCGAAGTCTTCGGCGCCTTCGGCCAGTTCATCCACGCGGCCGTCGACACCGGCATCGCCCGCGCGGCGCTGGAGGAGGGCGGCGAGCTGATCCGTACGCTCGCCCGGCCCTGGGGCGAGTCGGGCGCCGACCGGGCGAGCGAGGAACCGCTGGTGATCCAGCAGTTCGGCGAACTGGCCCTCCTCGTCCGTGCCGCCGAAGCCCTCCTCGACCGGGCGGGCGCCGCCATCGACGCCGCCCGCCGCGCACCCGCCGACGCGGAGCTCGCCGCCGGGGCGTCCCTCGCCGTCACCGCCGCCCGCGCGCAGGCCGACACGGCCTCGCTGACCGTGGCGAACGACGTCTTCGCGCTCATCGGCACCCGGTCCGTGACCGGCGGCCGAAACCTGGACCGGCACTGGCGCAACGCCCGCACCCACACCCTCCACGACCCGCGCCGATGGAAGATCCAGCACCTCGGCAACCACGCCCTCAACGGCGTCCACCCGCCCGCCAACGGAATCGTCTGAGGACGGCACCACCATGACCGGCACAGCCCCCCGACCCCACGCCGACTGGATCGCCACCGCCCGCGCGGTCGCCGCCGATCTCGCCCAGGACGCCGCCGCACGCGACAAGGCCAACAAGCCGCCCTTCGACGAGATCGAGCGGCTGCGCGCGGCCGGCCTGCTCACCCTCCTCGTGCCGGCCGAGCGCGGCGGCGGCGGAGCGGACTGGCGCACCGCCTACGCCGTCATCCGCGAGATCGCCGCCGGAGACGGCTCCATCGGCCAGCTCCTCGGCTACCACTACCTGCTGTCCTGGAACCCCCGCTTCTTCGGCCGGCCCGCCACGGTCGAGCGCCTGGAGCGCGCCGCCGCCGACGGTGCCTGGCTGTGGGGCGGGGCCTTCAACCCGCGCGACCCCGACGTCACCCTGACCCCGGACGGCGCCGGCTTCCGGCTCGACGGACGCAAGTCCTTCGCCACCGGCGCCCGCGTGGCCGACCGGCTTGTCGTCGGCGCCGCCCGAGCCGACACCGGCGAACCCGTCGTCGTCTTCGTCGACCCGGCCCACCCCGGAGTCGTACGCAACGACGACTGGGACAACTTCGGACAGCGGTTGTCGGCGAGCGGCAGTGTGGAGTTCCACGCCGTGCCGGTGGCGGAGGAGGACATTCTCGGCTCCCTGTCCCAGGACGAGGAGGCGCTGTCCCCGTTCGCCACGCTGGTGACGCCCGCGATCCAACTGGTCTTCGTCCACTTCTACCTGGGCATCGCCGAGGGCGCGCTCGCCGCCGCGGCCGAGTACACCAGGACCGCCACCCGTCCCTGGCTGCTGTCGGGCGTCGAGTCCGCCACCGAGGATCCGTACACGCTCGCCACCTACGGCGAACTCGCCGTCTCCGCCCGCTCGGTGCGGGTCCTCGCCGACCACGCGGCCGAAGCGGTCCAGCGCGGCCTCGACCGCGGCCCGGACCTCACCGCCGACGAGCGCGGCGAGATCGCCGTCACCGTCGCCACCGCGAAAGTCGCCTCCACCCAGGCCGCCCTCGACATCACCGCCCGCATCCTCGAGGCCACCGGCGCCCGGTCCACCGCCTCCGCGTACGGCTTCGACCGGTTCTGGCGCAACGTACGCACCCACACCCTGCACGACCCGGTCGCCTACAAGCTCCGCGAGGTCGGCGATCACTTCCTCAACGGCACCCACCCGCCGTTCACCCTCTACACGTAACAAGCCAGGAGAACCACCCCATGTCCCCGTCGTCCCCGCTGTCCCGCAGAACGCTCCTGCGCGCCTCCGCCGGCGCCGCCGCCCTCACCGCCGCCGGCCCCCTCCTCACCGCCTGCGGCGGCTCCGCCTCCGCCGCCCTCGACCCGACCGCCAAGCCGGATCTGGACGGCGTCACCCTCAAGATCCTCGCCAACCAGCCCAACGCCCTGTCCTTCGAGTACCTGAGAAGGCCCTTCGAGGAGGCCACCGGCGCCAAGCTCAAGGTGACGCCGGTGCCGTACGACAAGCTCACGGCCAAGGCGGTGCTCGACGTGCAGTCGGGGGCGGGCCAGTTCGACGTCTTCATGTACTGGTACGCGGCCGTCGGCACCCTCGCCGAGGGCGGCGTCATCGAGGACCTGACCGCGTACATCAAGGCGCACAAGGACATCGAGGAGAGCGACTTCCTGCCGTCCCTGTACGACACGTACACCCGGTACGACGGCAAGCGCTGGGGGCTGCCCTACGACGGAGACACCCACATCCTCTTCTACAACACCGAGATCTTCGAACGGCACAAGGTGGAGGCGCCCCGAACCTGGGACGAGTACAACGACATCGCCGCGAAGATCACCAAGGACGCCAGGGGCAGGTACTACGGCACCATCATCGAGGCCCAGCAGGTCCCGGTCATCCTCGGCTGCGACTTCGCCAACCGCCTCGCCGGATACGGAGGTTCGTTCCTCGACGCGTCGGGCGCGCCCACGCTCGACACCCCGGAGGCGATCGCCGCCGCCCAGGTGCTGTTCGACGCCGCGCCGCACGCCCTGCCCACCCCGCTGCAGATCGGCTTCGACCAGGCGCTGCCCGCCTTCCTCGACGGCAAGGGCGCCATGCTCGACTTCTGGACCGACTTCGCCAAGCGCGCCCAGGACCCCAAGCAGTCCAAGGTCGTCGACAAGTGGGCCGTCACCACCCTCCCCGTCGGCGGCGACAACACCAAGCCGCGCACCTCGCTGGACGCGGGCTTCGGGCTCGCGGTGTCCACGGCGTCGAAGCAGAAGGAGGCCGCGGCCGCCTTCGTCAAGTGGGCCACTGCCGCGCGGCAGAACCTCCTCGTGCTGGCCGAGTCCGACGCGGGCGCCGACCCGGTCCGCACCAGCACGCTCAACTCCGCGGCGTTCCGGAAGAACTCGCCCGGCTCCTACGAGGTCGTCCGCACCGGTCTCGCGGGCGACCCCCTGCCCTGGCCGACCGTGCCGAAGGCCCCGGAGCTGCTGCAGACCCTCGTGGACGAGCTCGCGCTGGGCCTGCAGGGCAAGCAGAGCGCGAAGACCGCCCTGGCCAACACGCAGCGGGCCTGGGCCAAGGAACTCAAGGGAGCGTCCGGATGACGGCCAGGTCCGCCGTACGCGTCCCCGGCGCGCTCGCCGTGCCGCCGGTGGCCTTCCTCGCGCTGTTCGCCGCCTACCCGCTCGTCTACGTCATCGGCCTGGCGTTCACCGACTCCACCCTCGCCCGGCCGTTGCAACGCTGGACGGGGTTCGACAACTTCCGTACCGCGCTGGAGAGCCAGTCGTTCACCGGCTCGCTGTGGCGGTCGGTGCTCTTCGCGGTGCTCGCCGCCGCGGTCCAGCTGGTGCTGGGCACCGCCCTCGCGCTCCTGCTGCGCGCCCGGGCCCGGCGCCCTGGCCTGCTCGGCACCCTCCTGCTGCTGCCGCTGGTCACCCCGCCCGTCATGGTCGGCGTGGCGTGGAAACTGCTGCTCGCCCCGGTCGGCGGGGCCCTCAACGGCGTGCTGCACGCCCTGGGCCTGCCCGGCGTGAACCCGCTCGGCAGCGCCACCGGGGCGTTCGTGACCCTCGTCGTGATCGACAGCTGGCAGTGGACGCCGTTCGTGATGCTGCTCGTGTACGCGGCCCTGCTCGGCGTGCCGGACGACCTGCGCGAGGCCGCCGCCCTCGACGGCGCCGGCCGCTGGCGCACCATCCGCTCGGTCGTCCTGCCGTACATCGAACCGACGCTGCTGTCGGTCGTGCTGCTGAAGCTGGTGATCGGCTTCAAGGTGTTCGACATCGTCTACGTCGTGACGGCCGGGGGCCCCGGCTTCTCGACCACCACCAGCACCTACGACATCCAGCGCACCGCCCTCCAGGAGTTCGACGTCGGCGGCGCGGCCGCTGCCACCGTGCTGTTCTCCCTGCTCATCGGCCTGGTCACGAGCGTGGTCGCGGTGCGCCGGAAGCGGCACGAGGAGGTGGCCGTATGACCACGCTCGAAGCCACCGGAGAAGCGGTCGCCCTCGAAACCGCGGTCAGGTCCCCGGCCCGACCGGCCGCCCGCCGCCGTACGACCGGCCTCACCGCACTGCTCGCGGTGATCGCCCTCCTCGCCGCCGTACCGGTGCTGTACGTCGCCTCACTGTCCGTCCGCTCCCGCGACGACGTCCTCAACGGCGGGCTGCTGCCCTCCCGCTTGTTCTGGCAGAACTGGCCCGACGCGTTCCGGGCCGTCGACCTCGGCCACTACATCGCCAACTCCTGGGTGGTCGCAGCTGGTTCCGTGGTGCTGACGCTGCTCGTCGCCGTCCCGGGCGCGTACTTCACCGCCCGGGCCGGACGCCGCGGGGCCAGGCTCGCCACCCTGGTGCTGTCCAGCTACTGCGCGCCGCCCGTCGTCGCCGTCCTGCCGCTGTTCTACCTGCTGCGGAACCTGGAGCTGAACAACACCGTCGCCGGGCTCGCCCTCGTCGACGGGCTGGCCAACGTGCCCGTGGCGATCTGGCTCCTGGACGGTTTCGTACGGCAGGTGCCGAAGGAGATCGAGGAAGCCGCCTGGCTCGACGGGCTCGGGACGTGGGCGAGCCTGCGCCGCGTCGTGCTGCCGCTGATCTCGCCGGGCGTCGCGGCCGCCGCGCTGATCTGCTTCTTCCTCAGCTACAACGAGTTCCTCTTCGCCCTGAGCTTCGCCCAGGACAGCACCGCGCAGACCCTGCCGGTGCTGCTCTCCCTCTTCCAGGGCGACAAGAACGTCGAGTTCGGCCAGCAGGCGGTGGTGTCCCTCATCGGCGTCGCGCCCGTCTACGTCCTGGCCGTGGCCGCCCAACGCCGGCTCGTCGCCGGCCTGTCCTCCGGAGCCCTCAAGTGACCCGCCGTATCCACCTCAACGCCTTCGACATGGCCTGCGTCGGCCACCAGTCGCCAGGCCTGTGGCGACACCCCGACGACCAGGCGCACCGCTACACCGATCTCGCCTACTGGACCGATCTGGCGCGGCTGCTGGAGCGCGGCGGGTTCGACTCCCTCTTCATCGCCGACGTGCTCGGCGTGTACGACGTCTACCAGGGCTCGCGGGACGCCGCCGTCCGCCAGGGCGCCCAGATCCCGCTGTCCGACCCGCTGCCCGCCGTGTCCGCGATGGCCGCGGTGACCGAGCGCCTCGGCTTCGGCGTCACGGTGTCCCTCACCTACGAGCAGCCGTACAAGCTCGCCCGCACCCTCACCACCCTCGACCACCTCACCAAGGGCCGGATCGCCTGGAACGTCGTCACCTCCTACCTGGAGAGCGCCGCCCGCAACCTGGGACTCGGCGAACAGGTCGCCCACGACGACCGCTACGAGGTCGCCGAGGAGTTCCTGGAGGTCTGCTACAAGCTGTGGGAGTACTCGTGGGACGACGACGCCGTCGTCCGCGACCGTGAGCGCGGCGTCTACACCGACCCCGGCCGCATCCGCGACATCGCCCACAAGGGCCGTCACTTCACCGTCCCGGGCGTGTTCCTGTCCGAGCCGTCCCCGCAGCGCACCCCGGTCATCTTCCAGGCCGGCGCCTCCCCGCGCGGCCGGTCCTTCGCCGCCCGGCACGGTGAGGGGGTCTTCATCAACGCCGTGAACCCGCAGGCCACCCGCCGCGTCGTCGACGACATCCGGGCCAAAGCCGCCGCCGCGGGCCGCGACCCCTACAGCGTCAAGATCTTCATCCTGCTCACCGCCATCACCGCCCCCACCGACGAGGAGGCCCGCGCCAAGCACGCCGACCTCCTCTCCCACGCCTCCTACGAGGGCGCCCTCGCCCTCTACGGCGGCTGGAGCGGCCTCGACCTGTCCGCACTCGCCCCGGACCAGCCGCTGGAGTACATCGACACCGACGCCGTCCGCTCGGCGCTCGCGATCTTCTCCACCGCCGACCCGACCCGCCGCTGGACCCCCGACCAGATCGCCCGCTACCTGGGCATCGGCGGCATCGGACCGGTGGTGGCCGGCTCCCCGGCAACGGTCGCGGACGAACTGGAACGCTGGGTCGAGGAGGCCGACGTCGACGGCTTCAACCTCGCCTACGCCGTGACCCCCGGCACCTTCACCGACTTCGTCGACCTGGTCGTCCCGGAACTGCGCGCCCGCGGCAGGGTCCCGGACCCGAAGGCCGGTTCCACGCTCCGCGAGCGCCTGCACGGACCGGGCAGCGGCCCTCGGGTCCCAGACGACCACCCGGCCGCGCGATTTCGTGAACTCGCCTCCCGGGAGCGGGAATCAGCCGGAGCACGGACACTTCCCTAGTCTTCCTCTTCAGAGGGCTTTGCCCGGGTTGAGGATGTGGTGCGGGTCGAAGGCCGCCTTGATGCGGTGCTGCAACGCGTGCTGCTCCGGGCCGAGTTCGTCCGCGAGCCACCGCCGCTTGAGGGTGCCCACGCCGTGCTCCCCGGTGAGGGTGCCGCCCAGGCGCAGTGCGGCGGTAAAGATGTCGCCCGCCGCCTGCCAGGCCGCGTCAGGGATGCCGGGCGTGCCGGGGTCGAGGACGAGAATGGGGTGGAGGTTGCCGTCCGCGGCATGGGCCAAGGTGAAGATCCGTACGTCGTGACGCTCGGCGGCGGCCGTGATCTCCCGTACCGCGGCGGCCAGGTGGGACCTGGGCACCGCGATGTCCTCGATCAACACCCGCCCCAGCCGCTCCAGGGCGGGCAGAGCGAGCCTGCGGGCCGTGAGCAGCCGGTCCGCCTCCGCCGGGTCGTCGGTGGTCTCGACCGATGTCGCGCGCCCGCGCAGCAGCCGTACCGCCCGCTCCGCCTCCGTCGCGGCCGCCTGTCCGTCGCACTGCACGAGCAGCAGCGCACCGCCACGGGAGCGCAGGTCCGTGCCCTGCGCGTCGTCCACGGCGCCGAGCACCGGACCGTCCAGCAACTCCGCCATGGAAGGCTCCAGCCGGGCGGCGGTCAGCGCCGACACGGCCTCGGCTCCTTCGGCGAAGGTGTCGAAGTACGCCGCGACGGTGGCTGTCCTCTCCGGCACCGGGCGCAGTCGCAGCGTGGCCGCGGTGATCACGGCCAGGGTGCCCTCGGAGCCGGTGAGCAGGGCCGTCAGGTCGTAGCCGGTGACCCCCTTGACGGTGCGCCGGCCGGTCCGTATCGGCGTGCCGTCCGCGAGGACCACGTCGAGGCCCAGCACCGCGTCCCGGGTCACCCCGTATTTGGCGCACCGCAGCCCGCCCGCGTTGGTGGCGATGTTGCCGCCCACCGTGGAGATCGCCGCGCTCGCCGGGTCGGGGGCGTAGCGCAGCCCGAACTCGCCCGCCGCGCGATCCAGTTCGGCGGTGATGACGCCCGGTTCGACGACGGCGATCTGGTCGTGCGGGTCCAGGTCGAGGATCCGGTTCATCCGCGACAGGTCCAGAACGACCGTGCCCGTGCCGGCGTTCGCACCACCGGACAGTCCGGTCCCGGCCCCGCGCGGCACGACCGGCACCCGCAGCGCGTGTGCATGCCGCAGTGTCGTCCGCACCTGCTCGGCGTTCGCCGCGCGCACGACGGCCAGGGGCTCACCGTCCGGGCGGCTGCCGGAGCGGTCGGCGGCGTACGGGGCGGTGGCCTCGGGGCCGGTGATGAGCGCGTCCCCCGGAAGGTCGCGGCTCAGGGCGGTCAGCAGGGCCTCGGCGGTGCGGGGTTGGGTGACGGTCATCCGGTGCCCTCCAGCGCACGGCCGCCGACGGCGAGCAGCGCGATGTCCTCCTGCGGGGCGTGCACCGGGGCGCACTGGATGTCGCGGAAGTGGCGCTCCAGCGGGTTGTCGCGGCTCAGCCCCGGGTTGCCCAGCAGCCGTACCGCCAGCCCGACCGCTTCCACGGCGTGCCGGTCGGCCAGGATGCGGGCACCCAGAGCCAGTTCGGGGGTGTACGTGTCGTCGGTCACGTCCACCCGCTCGGCGCCGCCGAACACCAACTGTTCGGCGGAGTCCAGCCGCAGGGCGATCTCACCGGCGGCCCGCCGGAAGCGTTCCGTGCGGGCGACCGGGTGGCCGAGGTTGGCGGGGACCCGTTCGTGGGCGAAGCGGTGGAAGTACCGCTGGGCCGCGCGGGCCACGCCCAGGTAGAGAGCGGCGAGCGGGAGATGGAGGGCGGCGGCTGCCCGGTTGTCCTGCTCGGCGCCCGGACCGTGTGCGGCGATGTCGACCACGTTCCCCGCGGGGATCTCGACCTCGTGCAGTGCGATGTCGTGGCTCCCGCTGGCCCGCAGACCCAGGTGGTCCCAGCGGTGGGTGATCTCGATGCCGGGGGAGGAGCGGGGCACGGCGAACGTGCCGACCCGCGGTGTGGGCTCGTCCGTGGTGGCCCACACCAGCAGCCAGTCGAGCCCCTCGATGCCGGTGGCGAAGCGCTTGCGGCCGGTGAGGGACCAGCCGGTCGCCGTGCGCCGGGCCACCGTCGCGGGCAGCCCGCCGCGCGCGGGCGAGCCCAGCTCGGGCTCCACCCGCACATGGTTGAGCAGCACCGGCCGCCGGGCCGCTGCGGCCAGTACCTGCCCGTACAACTCCTCGGGCCAGTGCGGCCGTACGGCCTGGCGGTGGTGGATGGTCAGGCTCATCGCCGCGAGGAGCGCGACCGAGGGGTCTCCTTCGCCCAGTGCGTGCAGGATGCGCGCGGTGGCGGCGACCCCGAGGCCCGGCCCGCCGTAGCGCTCGGCGACGGTGGCGGTCAGCAGCCCTGCCTCGTGCGCGGCGCGGATCCCGTCGGAGGGGAAGGCGCCCGTGCGGTCGTACGCGGCAGCCGTGGCGGCGAGCCGGCCCGTCACCGAGGCGAGCCCGGCGAGATCCGGCGCGGGCAGCCGCAGAGCGGTCGTCATGAGGAAAGGGCCTTCCGCAGTGGGGAGTTGAGACGGTCGGACCAGAACGCGGAGACCGTCAGCGGCTGCTTCAGCGCGCCGAGACCCCGGAAGGCGTCGGCGACCTCCTGCTGGGACGCGGTGGCCTGCGCGGTCACCACCCGCACCTCGGTCTTCCGCTGTGCCTCGCCCTCCTCGAACTCCTCCAGCGCCTCGTCGACCGGCTGGTGCGTGGCGGCGGCGACGACCTTCGCGTACTCCTTCTCGTGCCCGTCGCGGACGTACGCGTACGCCTTGTCGATCCGGGCGAGCAGATCGGCCAGGGCCGCGCGTTCGGCCGCGCTGCCGAGCGTGTCGTCGGAGGCGGACCACAGGAAGTTCCCGGAGAGGATGTCCTTGCCGGAACCGAGGGTGCGGGCGCCCTGCTGGTGGGCGGTGATGATCGCGTTGCCGTATCCGGCGAAGGCATCGATCGAACCGCCGTTCAGCGCGGCCAGCGCCTTGTCGGGTTCCAGCGGGGCGGCGGTGATGTCGTCCCAGCCGAGCCCGGCCTGCTGGAGCAGCTCGTAGAGGAAGTAGTGGGCGGTGGTGTTCTTGACGTAGCCGACCTTCTTGCCCTTGAGCTGCGCGATCGAGGTGAGGTCCGAGCCCTTGGGGGCGATGACCTCCTGGTTGAGCGTGGTGCCGCGCTGCACGGCGACGACCTTGAAGTTGGGTTTGCCGTCGGCGGCGGCGAACACCGGCGGGATCTCGCTGGAGCTCGCCACGTCGAGAGCTCCGGCCCGGACCGCCTCCAGCTGCTTGTCGCCGCCCTGGAAGAGGCTCCAACGCACCTGGTACGGCGTGTCGTCGAGGTGGGCGAACTCCAGGAGGGCCTCCTCGCGCTTCCAGCCCGTTGCGCCCACGCGCAGCGTGACCGAGTCACCGCCGTCCTCGGCGCCCGCGGGGCCACCGCAGGCGCTGAGTGCCACGACGAGGAGCCCGGCGAGTGCGAGGGCGTGCCCGCCCCGCCTCACGCGGCCGCTCCCGAGGCGGCGCGGTGTGCCAGCTCCTGGCGGACCAGCGGGAGGACGTGACGGGCGTAGTCGATCGCGTCGTTGAGCGGGTCGTAGCCGCGGACGGACAGCAGTTCACAGCCGATGTCGACGTAGTCGAGCAGTGCCTTGGCGACCGTCTCGGGTGAGCCGACGAGCGCGGTGGAGGCGCCGGCGGCGTTGGTGGCGGAGGCGGGCGCGGTCCACAGGCAGCGGTCGTGGACCTCGCCGCGATCGGCGACGGCCAGCAGCCGCTGCGAGCCGACGTTGGCGGGGGTGCCCTGGCCGAGCGCCGGGTAGTGGCGTTGCTTGGCGCGCTCGGCGTGGTTGGTCTTGATCCGGCCGAGGATGCGGTGCGCCTTTTCCCAGGCCAGTTCGTCGGTGGGCGCGATGATCGGGCGGAACGACACCCAGATCCGGGGGCGGGGCCGGCCGGCGGCGTCCGCGTGGGCGTTGACCGCGGCGATCTGCTCTGCGGTCTCCTTCAGCGGCTCGCCCCACAGCCCGAAGATGTCGCCCTGCTGCCCGCCCACCCGGTAGGCGTCCTCCGAGGAGCCGCCCACCGAGATGGGGATCGTGCCGTGGTACGGGGTGACGTCGGAGCGGAAGCCCTCGAAGCGGTAGTACGCGCCCTCGTGGGAAAGGGGCCCGTCGGCCGCCCACACGTCCCGCAGGATCCGGATGTACTCGTCCGAACGCGCGTACCGCTCGCTCTTGCTCAGGTAGTCGCCCTCGCGGCGCTGCTCCTCGTCGCTTCCGCCGGAGATGATGTGCACCACCAGCCGGCCCTTGCTGATCCGGTCCAGCGTCGCCAGGGCACGGGCCGCGTGGGTCGGGAAGATCACGCCGGGGCGGTGAGCGAGGACGGGCTTGATGCGTTCGGTGTGGTGGGCCACGAACTGGGCCAGCTGAAGCGCGTCGGGGGAGGCGGAGTGGTAGGTGACGAGGGTGTAGTCGAAGCCGCCGTCGTCCAGGGCGCGGGCGTAGCGGCGGGCGTAGTCGACGTCGATGCCCGTGCCCGCGGTGGGGTCGCCCTCGGTGGCGGGGTTGGGATGGACGGCACTGATGAACTCGACGGGCATGGCGGGGCTCATTCCTTGACGAGGCTGGTGTCGATGTGGTCGGCGACGGTCGGGTTCGGGGTGAGGACGCCGATGCCGTGCATGGTGTCGCCGACCTTCTGCACGGACTGGACGACCTGCGAACTCACCGGAAGCAGCTCGCTGTTGGCCTGGCTCACCAGGGTCTTCGCGATTTCGGGGGAGGCACCGGTGTTCCGCTGGATGGCCTCGGCGTAGTCGTCCGGGTGTGCCCGCGACCAGGCGAGGGCCTTGTCCAGGCGGCGCAGGTAGTCGGAGACGGCGGCCTTCTTGCCCTGGTCGGCCAGCGCCTTCTCGGAGGCGCCGATGAAGCCGTAACCGCTCACGCGACCGTCGGCGCCGTTGACGAGGAGCCGGCCGCCCTGCTGCTCGGCGACGGACTTGTAGACCCCGAAGGTGGCCCACGCCTCGATCTTGCCCGAGGTGAACGCGGCCTGCGCGTCGGTCGGCAGCAGGTACTGCACCTCGACGTCGTCGTAGCTCAGCCCCGCCCGCTGAAGCACGTTCGCGAGGAGGTACTCGGCGATGGACCCCTTCGCCGAGGACACCACGACCTTCTTGCCCTTGAGGTCCTTGACGCTCTTCACCGACGAGTCGTCACGGACCACGATCCCGGTGTGCGTGCCGTCGTTGTGCAGCGCCCCCACCGCCTTGACCGGTACACCCCCCGAGAGCGCTTGGAGCGTGGGGAGGTCGGCGGCGTACGAGGTGTCCGCGGCGCCCGCCTGCACGGCCTGGAAGAGGGGGGCCGCACCCTCGAACTCGGCCCACTTCACCTGGTACGACGTGCCTTTGAGGGCGCCGGAGGCGTCGAGCAGGGTCTGCAGGTTCTTCGCCTGGTCGCCGATGGTGAGGGTTACCCGCGATGAGGAGCCACCGGACGCGGCCTCGGTGTTCCCGCCGCAGGCCGCGGTGGCGAGGAGCGCGGTGAGGACGAGTGTGGAGCTCAGCGCACGGCTGACGCGGTGGACGGGGTTCATGCGGGTGCCTCTTCCAGGGGATGCGCCGAGGCGTCGTGGACGCCCAGGCGACGCAGCAGTTCGCCACGGAGTCGTACGAATTCGGGGGAGCCGAGGTCGCGCGGTCGATCCAGGCCGACTTCGGCCTCGTACGCGATCCGCCCGCCGTCCATCACCAGGACCCGGTCGGCCAGCAGCAGCGCCTCCTCCACGTCGTGGGTGACCAGCAGCACCGAGCAGCCGTGCCGCTGCCACAGGTCTGCGACCAGGCGTTGCGCCTTGCCTCGGGTCAGGGCGTCCAGGGCGCCGAACGGCTCGTCGAGCAGGAGCAGTTCGGGTTCGCGCACCAGGGCGCGGGCCAGTGAGACGCGCTGGGCCTGACCGCCGGAAAGGGTCTTGGGCCAGCTGCCTGCGTACTCCTCGATGCCCACCTCGCCCAGATACCGCTCGGCGAGTGCCCGGTCCGGGGAGCCGGGCAGGCCGAGCACCACGTTGCGCCACACGCGCAGCCAGGGCATCAGCCGCGGCGACTGGAAGGCCACCGAGCGGCGCTCCGGCACGGTCACCTCGCCCTCGGTCTCGTTGTCGAGCCCGGCGAGGATCTTCAGCAGCGTCGACTTGCCGCAGCCGCTGTGACCGAGCAGGGCGACGAACTCGCCCTGGCGCAGGGTGAGATCCAGCCCGTCGATGACCGTCTTGTCGTCGAAGGCCCGGGTCAGCCTGCGGACCTTCACGTTCGCTGTCTCCGTCATGCCGGTCACGCTCCTTCGCCGTCGAACGAGGCCCGCCAGGCCAGCAGCCGCCGCGACAGCAGCCGTACGGCGAAGTCGCACAGCAGGCCGAGGACCGCGTAGACGGCCAGGCACAGGACGATGACATCGGTCTGGAAGTACTGCTGGGCGTTGCTCATCAGATAGCCGATGCCGGCGTCCGCGTTGACCTGCTCGGCGAAGACCAGGGCGAGCCAGGCGGTGGACAGCGCGTACCGCAGACCCACAAGGGCTCCTGGCAGTGCGGACGGCAGGATCACGTACCGGATGAGACCGACGCGGCCGAGCCCCGCCATCCGTCCCGCTTCGATGAGCTGGGCGTCGGCCGAGCGGATGCCGCCGTAGACGTTGAAGTACAGCGGGTACGTCACGCCGAGCGCGACCAGCGCGATCTTCGGGGTCTCGTCGATGCCGAACCAGACGATGAACAGGGGGATCAGACCCACCCAGGGGATGGCCCGGAACATGCCCATCGACGCGTCGATGACGTCCTCGCCCAGCCGGAACAGTCCCGCGGTGAGCGACAGCGCGAGGGCGACGGCCGCACCGATGAGGAACCCGATCGCCGCGCGGCGGCCGGACGCGGCGATGGCCTGGGGCAGTTCACCGGTCCCGGTCAGGTCGACGGCCCGCTGGACGACGTCGATCGGGGAGGCGAGCACGGACTCGGGAAGCACACCGGTGGTGCTCCCCAGGAACCACACCACCAGCAGCCCGACCGGGCCGGCGGCTCGGCGCACGCCACGCGGCACGCGCAGGGCGGGACGCCGGCGTGGACCTGCGGGGCGGTCGCTCTTCGTGGGGGCCGGGGCCGGTGGCGCCGGCCGCACGGGCGTGTGCGTCGGCGGGGACGTTCCGGAGACGGTGGTGTTCGGGGAGGGCATGGGGTGGCCTCTCGGGGAGGAGTGGGACGGATGTCGGGGATTCAGTACGGCTGTTCGCCCAGCACGGCCGGGCGGTCGGGGTCGGCGGACCAGGCGGACCAGGAACCGGGGTACAGCGCGGCGGGGATGCCGGCGTGGGCGAGCGCCGCGACCTGGTGGGCGGCCGTGACACCGGAGCCGCAGTAGACCCCCACCTCGGTCGCGTCGCCGGCGCCCAGCGCCGTGAACCGCGCGGCGAGTTCCGCCGCGTCGCGGAAGGTTCCGTCGGGACCGAGGTTGTCGCCCGTGGGGGCGGACAGCGCGCCGGGGATGTGCCCGGCACGCGCATCGACCGGCTCGCTCTCGCCCCGGTACCGCTCGGCGGCGCGGGCGTCCAGCAGCACACCGTCCCGGGCGACGTCGGCCGCCGCGTCCGCGTCCAGCACGGGCAACCGCCCCGGGCTGAGCACGATGTCGCCCGGTGCGGGAGCCTCCGGCTCCCCGGCCTCCGTCGGCAGCCCGGCCGCGCGCCAGGCGCCCAGGGCCCCGTCGAGCAGCGTCACCCGCTCGACTCCCGCCCAGCGCAGCAGCCACCAGGCGCGGGCGGCGGCGGTGTTGCCGTTGTCGTCGTGCACGATCACCGGGCGGCCCGCGGTGAGGCCCCAGCGGCGCGCGGCCGCCTGCAGGTCCGCCGGGTCGGGGAGGGGATGGCGACCGCCCTCGGGCGAGGACGGGGCGGCGAGTTCGGTGTCGAGGTCCACGTAGACGGCGCCGGGGATGTGCTCCTTGAGGTAGTGCTCGCGGCCGTGCGGGTCGCCGAGCCGCCACCGCACGTCGAGGACGACGGGGCTCGGCTCACCGCTGTGCAGCAGGGAGCGGAGCTCGGCCACGCCGGTCAGCACCGGGGCGGTCATGCGAGGTCCTCCCGTACGGCGATGGGTGCGAGGTCCGAGGAGAGCCGCAGCCGCTCCAGGTACAGCACGATCGTGGCGGCGGCCGTGCGGTGGGTGAGGTCGTTGAGGGCGTCGTGCCGGGTCCCGGCCAGACTCACCAGTTCCACGCCGGGCAGTGCGCGGTAGGCGCGGACGGCCTCAGGGAGCGGGCTGACCGGGTCGTCGGCGCCGTGCAGGGCGAGGACGGGGACGGAGACGCCCTCCAGGGCAGGCAGGCCGGCAGGGTCCGTGTCCGTGAGCGCACCGCGCCGGAACGCGTCGTCGGAGGCGAGCCTGCCGCGGTGCGTGGGGCAGGCGGTGCGCTGGTCGAGTTCGGCCTCCCAGCCGGACGTCGCCGCGACGGCGTGCGGCGTGGTGGGCAGCCCGGCGAGGATCAGCCCGTCCAGGCCCGGTGCGCCACGCGCCGCGAGCCAGGCCGCGTACACGGCCCCGGTGTCGGAGCCGACCAGGACCCGGGGACCCGGCAGTGTCTCGTCGCGAAGGAGCTTGGCGGCCTGGTCGATGACCGCATCCGGGGCGGGGGAGGGATCCGCCAGGGCCCGTACGCGGTAGCCGTCGGCAGCGATGCGGCGGCCGAACCGCTCGTACACGCCGCCGTGTTCACCACGGCCGGGGAGGAGGACGAGGGTGCCGCGCGGGGCGATCCCCTCTGGTTCGTCCCAGGCGTGGACAGGCTGAGGAGAGCTCATGGTGACTCGATTCATCGGAGGGCTCAGAGAGGCGGGGCGCACCCGTGCCGTGGGCCGGGGGAGGGGGAGCGTGATGCGTACCTGCGCGGAGGGCCCGCCACCTGGCGTGCTGGATCAGCTGGACCGGCTTCGGCTCAACGGAGCATCGCGCGTACGCGGATCAGCGACAGCGCATGGTGACGGCGCGGCCGAGGTCGACCACCCGCCGCTGCGTCAGCCACGTGCCCGCACCGCAGCACACGGCCGACCCGACGGCCGACGGCCGGGATCCGGTGCTGTGGGGGCGCGGCCCGCAGGCCGGCGCGTCGGCTGTACGCGGCATGCGCCCAGCATGCAGGAGGCGAAAGCCGCACGTCCAACGACGATTCGCCATCAAAACCGATCACGATCCCTGATCGATGGGTGCTAGCCTGCGCGCATGCGACCGGTCCTGGACATCGTGGCACTGCGCAGCCTGATCGCCGTAGCCGACTACGGCGGCTTCCACCGCGCGGCCGGCGCGCTCGCCCTCAGCCAGTCCGCGGTCAGCCAGCACGTACGACGGCTGGAGAAGACGCTGGGCCGTCCCGTCGTCGAACGCGACGGCCGCAAGACCCGGTTCACCGCGAGCGGCGCCCAACTCCTGGAGGAGGCACGGCTGATCGTCGGAGCGCACGACGCGGCCGTGCGCAGGCTCCTGGGTGAGGGCGGTCCCGGAACCGCCACCGTCGTCGTCGGCGCCACCGAGCACGGCGCCGACCAGATCCTCCCGGTGCTCACCGAGGCCGTACGGGAGGTGCGTCCGGGCGCCGAGGTCCGCGTGCGGATCGACCGCTCGGCACGACTGACGGACGCGGTCGACCGCGGCGAACTCGACCTCGCCGTCTACGTCACTGAGGCGACCGCCGCGGCGGGCAACCCCGTGGGCGGACTACCGCTGAGCTGGTTCGCCGCCCCTGACTGGAAGCCGCCCGTCGCCCCCGCCCCGATGCCGCTGGTCGCGATCAACGAACCCTGCGTCATCCGCCGCCGCGCCCTCGCCGCGCTGGCCGCCCACCGCACACCGGCCACGGTCGTCGCCGAGGCTGGATATCTCGCGGGTGTCCTGGACGCGGCCCGCGCCGGACTGGGCACCGCGCTGCTCGCCGTGCCCGGCGACCAGCACCCCGAGGGGCTGAGCCCGGTCGAGGGCTTGCCCACCGTTCCTCCGGTACGACTCAGCGCGCGCCCCCGGCACGGCGCGGACCCCTCAGTGACCGGCGCCGCCGTCGAGGCGGTCCGCGCGCTACTGGCCGCATCCCGGACACGCCCCTTGAGCGGCCCTCTTGACGCGGCGTGGACACGGCCTGACACTTCACTACGGGAATCCTAGTGAGCTGGTAGGGAATCATGGCCTTTGTCGCGTTGGACCTCGGCGGCGTCGCCGTCCGGGTCGCCGTCCGGCCGCTGCCCCTGCTGACGTCCCGCCGCCACATCGATCTCGTGCGTGTCTGCAGTGCGGCGAGTTCCCTGCGCGATGGCGGCTCAGCCCCCGCTCACGCCTGACCCTTCCGCAGCAGTACCGCATCCCGGCCGCGCCGGAGCTGCCGCGTGCCGTCGCCGTCGTACGCCCATGACCAAGCACGCCCAAGGAGACGCATGTCCGCGACATCCCCGACAGCCGTGCCGTCCTTCCGGAGCAGGATCGGCTGTGACGCGCGCAGCGGTTACTACGCCGCGCCGCGCCGCTACCGGCTCCATCTCGCCCTCTCCTGTCCGCACGGCCTGCAGATCGCCGTGACGCACAGCCTGCTCGGCCTCGGCGACACGCTCCCGGTGACGCTGCTGCCCGCCGTGCCCGACGCACCCGGCGGCGGATACCGGGCACTGCGTCCGCTGTACGAGGCCAGTTGGCACCAGCACCCGGGTCCGGCCGTGGCGCCGGTGCTCAGCGACGGCTGGACCGGGCGGATCGTGAGCACGCATGCCCCGGACATCCTTCGGGACCTGACGAGGTTCGGTGGTCATGGCCCTGACCTCCACCCCTGTGGTGCCGAGAAGGCGATCGAGGGCGTGGGCCGGCTCTGTGAGCAGGGCATCACCCGAACCGCCCAGCGTGCCGGGCAGCCCGGCGCCGACTCGGCAGCACGCGACACCGCGCTGGCCACCCTGCTGAGCGCCCTGGACGTGCTGGAGTGGCGGTTCGCCTCCCAGGAGTACGTGCTGGGCGGCGAACTCAGCCTCGCGGACGTGCAGTTGTGGGTGACGCTGGTGCAGCTGGACACCGTGCACCGCCACCACCTGGATGCCGCCGCGGTGCACCGCATCACCGACCACCCCCGTCTGTGGGCGTACGCACGACGGCTGGCGGCGCACCCCGCCTTCGGCTCCCGTCTCGATCTGGACGGCATCGCCCGCAGGCACCACGCCCACTGCCGGGGCAGGGAAGCCGCCGGAGCGGCGGTACAGATCGTGGACTGGGCGGGGTACGCACGACGGGACGCATGGGAGCCGGTGCGGCAGCCCGGCTGACGGGGAAGCGGGGCAGACGCCCCGGCCGCCGGGGGTTTCACGCGACTACGAGCGGAGGGGGTACCGGGCGCGCCCCCGGTACCCCCTCCGCCACAAGGCCTCCTTGTCAGGCCGTCAGTGTGGAGACCCGCCCGCGTACGGGCCGCGGTTCGAGGACGCGTTCGGCCAGGTAGCCGAACAGGAGCCCGAACGCCGACCACAGCACGGCCTGGATGCCGATCGAGGCCAGGCGGAACTCCCAGAGGTCGGCGGCGGGGAAGCCCTTGGGGATGTTGTCCCCGTGCGGCAGGATCGCCATCGCGACCCCGACCGCCGCCACGAAGGAGACGCCGGCGGTGATGGAGGCGTTCCAGTTGCCCCAGCCCGGCGCGAGCCCGCGGCCCAGCAGGACGGCGCCTGTGCCCAGCAGGACGCTCAGGGCGATCATCAGCACGTACAGGGCCGTGCGTTGGCCGATGGTGTCCGGGTCGCCGACGGCCGGCGGGTTCGCCGGGTACTTCAAAATCGGCACCAGGTAGACGAGGAGGAACCCGGCGAGCGCGGTCAACGCGGCGGTCGCCCGGGCGCCGAACCGGCGGATGCGGCCCAGCGCGAAGCAGAACGCGAGCGCCGCGATGCCGCCGATGGCGACGCCGAAGACGAGGACGCCCGTCGCGAGACCGGCCGTCGACTGCAAGGACCGGCTGACGAGTTCCTCGCCGTGCTCATGGGATGTGGACTCTTCGAACGCGATGGCCGCGTCGACGGATCCCTCTCCCACGACATAGGCGAAGACGAAGGCGAGCACGCCGGCGGCGAGGCCGGCGAGCATGCCGCGCACCAACAGGGTGCGTACGGTCGTGGAGTTCATGAAGGGCGCCCTGTCAGTGGCAGGGGAAGCCGAGGAGGTGGCGGGCGTCGTGCACCCACTCGTGTACGCCCTCACCGGAGACCAGTGCGGTGGCGCCCTGCTCGGCGCCGACGAAGTAGAGCAGAACGAGCATCAGGACGCCGAAGAAGACGGCCCAGGGGGCGATCGCCCGCAGCGGCAGCGGCGTGAGGGTCTGGGTGGTGGTGGGAGTGGGGGCGGCAGTGGACTGCGCCATGGCGAGACCTCCTCGGGAACATCGCGTCCCGCATCGTGTGGAGCACTCGACGACGGCGTTGGGTCTGACTCACCACACCTCGGGGGAGGGTGGCACACAGTGGCGCGACCGTGCCGGGCTTGCACCGGACTTCCGTGGCGCCGTCGTCCTTGTCGTCCCAGATGGTAGGGGCAAGTACGGCTTCGGCCAACATGGCGTACGCCACGTACGATGAACCGCCCACTGGCGGAATCCAGCGAAGGGACTGCCATGACCGTCCGGCTCACCCTGCTGTGTGCCGCCGCCCCTGCGGAGCGCGATGTGCGCTTCGGCGACACGCCGCTCGACGAACGGGCGGTGCGGCAGGCGCGAGCGGCCGCCGGAGCTCTGCCGGCGGCGTCGGCTTGGTATACGGCGCCGTCGGAGCGGTGCCGGCAGACGGCGCGGTCCCTGGGCTGGGACGCGGTGGTGGTCGAACCGCCGCTGCGGGACATGGACATGGGGAGCTGGCAGGGCCGGACCCTCGCCGAGGTCGCCGCTGACGACGGTGCCAGCCTGGCTGCCTGGATGTCGGATCCGGAAGCCGCCCCGCACGGCGGCGAATCCGTGGCGGACGTCTGTGGCCGGGTTGCCGCCTGGCTGGACACACTGCCGGCTGATACGGGACGGGCGCACGCCGTGGTGGAACAGGCCGTGGCGCGAACCGCGGTGCTCCTTGCGCTGGATGCGCCGATGTCGTCGTTCTGGCGCGTCGATGTTCCGCCGCTGTCCGCAGTCGCGCTCACCGGCCGCAACGGCCGTTGGAATCTGAGGATGGGCGCCGTCGACGGACGCGCCTGAGCGCCCCGACTGGTGCGGGGCGCCCAGGCGTGTTCTGGACCGGTCCGGCTGATGGTCAGTGGTAGGCGTGGACGACGGCGTGGCCCTTGCCGCGGCCGATCATCCACTTGTTGACCGGCGTGGTGATCAGGAAGGCGATCGCGAAGCCGCCCAGCAGTGCGTACCAGAACAGCCCGTCGGACAGGTGGGCGTCCATCGCGCCGGGCGTGATGGCGATGATGGCGTTGTCGACGATCTCCATCACGGCGATGGAGACGGTGTCGGCGGCGAGCGCGACCTTCAGCGCGGTCTTGAAGTCAAGGCCGGCCCGGCGGACCGCGAACAGCGTGAACGAGTAGCCGAAGAGGAACGCGAGCGCGATCGCCAGGATCATGGTGGGCACGTTCCCCCACGCAAGGGCTGTGCCGATGACCATGCCGAGGATCTCGCCGATGGCGCAGCCGGTCAGGCAGTGCAGCGTCGCCTTGACCGCCATTCCCCAGGACGCTCCGGCGTGCCCGTCATGGTCCGCGTGGCCGTGGTGACCCGCGTGGGTGGCGTGGTCGTGCCCGTCGCCGGTGTGGTGAGCGGTGTGGTCCATGACCTTCTTCCCCAATCCCGTCGAATGCGGCCCGTTCCTTGAGCCCCACAGCCAGAACGATATACCCCCTGGGGGTATATCGCCAAGGCTTTGTTCACGCGAATCGGGTGGAACGGTCCTCAGTGCACGTGCGGCCCCCCGCTCACCTGCGGCTTGCCGCGCGGTACGAGCCCCAGAGCCACCGCGGCACTCGCGGCCGCCGCGACGGCGCAGACCGTGAAGGCGTCGGTGAAGCCGCCGACGGAGCCGGACTCGATGCCCGAGGCGGCGATCGTGGAGACGATCGCCACGCCGATCGAACCGCCCACCTCGTGGAAGGTGTTGACGACACCGGAGGCGAGACCCGCCTCGTGGTGGTCGATCATGCCCAGCGCGGTGGTGGTGGCGGTGACGAAGACCATGCCGAGGCCGAAGGAAGCGGCGACGAAGCCGGGGAGCAGGCCGGCGTACACGCTGCCCTCGTCGGACAACCGGGTCAGGGGTGCCGATCCGACGGCGGCGATCGCCATGCCGGCCACGGCGACGGCGCGAGCGCCGATCCGGCCGACGAGGCGGGAGGCGAGATGGGCGCCGAGACCGGTGGCCACGGCCGCCGGCAGGAACAGCAAGCCGGTCCTGAGCGGCGTGAGCCCGCGGATGTGCTGGAGGTAGACCGAGCCGAGGAAGAAGTACGCGATCAGCAGCGCGGTGGCGATGAGCATGAGGAACGCACCCGCGAGTACCGGTCGGCGGGTGAACATCCGCAAATCCATCAACGGGGCGCGGCTCGCCCGTTCCACCACGGCGAACCCCGCGTACAGCACCACCGAGGCGGCCAGCGGCAGCAGCGTGGCCGTGTCGGCCCAGCCGGAGTCGCCCGCCTCCACCAGGCCGTAGATGAGCGAGCCCGTTCCCGCGGTGACCAGGAGGGCGCCGGGCAGGTCGAGTCGTGCCGGCTGCGGGGCGTGGGCGGGGACGAGCGCCGGCAGGGCGGCGAGGACGGCGAGGCCGATCGGCACGTTGATGTAGAAGACCCACTGCCAGCCCGGACCGTCGGTCAGGGCGCCGCCGATCAGGACGCCGGCCGCGGCGCCCGAGCCGCCGATCGCGGCCCACACGCCCAGTGCCTTGTTGCGCTCCGTGCCGTGGAAGGTCGTGGTGACGATCGAGAGGGCCGCGGGGGAGAGGAGAGCGGCGCCGACGCCCTGGGCGATCCGCCCGCCGAGCAGCACGGAGGCGGTTCCGGCGAGGCCGGTGACCAGGGAGGCGGCGGTGAAGACCGCGAGGCCGGCCAGGAGCGTGCGGCGGGCGCCCACGGCGTCGGCGAGGCGGCCGCCCAGCAGCATCAGCCCGCCGAAGCAGAGCGTGTACGCCGTCACTGCCCAGGTCAGTGTGGCCCGGTCGAGGTCCAGGTCGGCGGCCATGTCGGGCAGCGCGACGTTCACCACGGTGACGTCGAGGATCAACATGAACTGGGCGACGCAGATGAGGGCCAGCGCCGCCCAGCGGCGAGGGTCGGCCGACGGCGGGTGATGTTCCGGCGCGTGGTGGGTGTGGCTTGCGGAATGAGCCGGATGCGTCATGACGGGTCCTCCTGTCGGAGCAGAGGCGGGAAACGGTCTCCGCCCACAACTGAACTGTACGGGGCAGTACATATGAACTCAACTGTTCAGTTCAGTCAATTGCTAGGATCGGCTCATGAGCGTGGACAGTGTCAAGCAGCCCCCCAGCGGCCCCCGTGCCGAACTGAAGCGGCAGGCCATCGTCCGGGCGGCGCGCGAACTCTTCCTGCGGGACGGCTTCGGCGTCGGAATGGACGCCATCGCCGCCGAGGCGGGCGTGTCCAAAGTGACCGTCTACAACCACTTCGGAAGCAAGGAAGCGCTGTTCACCGCTGTCATCACCAGCGCCCTCGACGAACCCCTCGGCCACGCCTCCTCGGCCGCGCTCGAAGAGCTGCCCGAGGCCGAGGACCTGCGCGCGGCCCTCATCGACGCCGCCCACAGCTGGGTGCACACCGTCAGGACGAACAAGGACATCACCGCCCTGCGCAACCTGGTCGCCGCCGAACAGCACCGCTTCCCCGAGCTCGGGCGGGCCTGGCACCGCCATGGTCCCGAGGGTCACCATCCGGCCGTCGCCGGTGCCCTGCGCACGCTCGCGGACCAGGGCCGGCTGGTCATCCCCGACCTGGAAGTCGCGATCATGCAGCTCTACGCGCTGCTGGTCTTCCCCCACATGGTCTTCAGCACCTACGGCACCCACATCGAGGACAGCCTCACGGACCGGCTCATCGTCAGCGGGGTGGACATGTTCCTCGGGCACTACGGTCCGGGGTGGGACCACTGAGCTCGGGCCCGTGTCGACGAAGTCGAGCCGGACGCGCTGGAGTCGCTGACGCGCCGGTATGCGCCGACGGCCCGCCGGACTCCTGCGCGGATCCGGCGGACCGTCGGCCCTGACATCGCCTTTCTCTCGGTTCGGCAGCTCATCGGTCAGATCCCGGGCCGATGGGCCGGCTCCGCCCGTTCGGTCTGCTCCTGGACGGCGGTCGCAGAGGACTTCTCGGCGCCCATCACCAGGAGCGTGACGAGGCCGCCTACGGCGGCGATGACCGCCGCCGCGGTGAACGCCGAGCTGAAGCCTTCGGTCAGGGCCGGCAGGTCTCCGAGCCGGCCCGCACCCTGCGAGGTGGCCAGGGCGGTGAGTGCGGCCAGGCCGAGGGCCGAGCCGATCTGGTAGGTCGTGTTGACGATGCCGGAGGCCAGACCCGCCTGTTCCTGCGGGGCGCCGGACATGGCCGCCATCATCGCCGGGATGTACGCCAGCGACATGCCGAGCGCCGCGACCAGTGAGGCGGGCAGTACGTCGACGACGAAGGAGCCGCTCGGTTCGACGGCCGACAGCCACGCCAGACCCAGCGCGAGGACCAGCAGCCCGCCGCCGATCAGCGGCTTGGCGCCGAACCGGGCCAGCAGCCGAGCGGTGATGGCGGTCATGAAGGCCATCAGCAACACGGTCATCGGCAGCAGCGCGGCACCCGAGGCGAACGCCCCGTAGCCGAGGACCTGCTGGAGGTAGAGGTTGAGGAAGTACCACATCGGGATCCAGGCGGCCCCGAGCAGTGTCATCGCCAGGTTGGCCGACCCGAGCCGCGGCACGCGCCAGATGCCGAGCGGCATCAGCGGCTGACGTACGGACTTCTGGATGACGAAGAAGAGAGCCAGCAGGGCCGCGGCGCCGAGGAGTTGGAGCACGGTCCGTGTGGATCCCCAGCCGGTCTCCGGTGCGCGTACGACGGCGAAGACGGCGAGCGCGAGGCCCGCGGTGACCGCGACGGCGCCCAGGACGTCGATGGCGCCGCGGCGCGGGGCGACCGGCGGCAGCAGCCTGGTGGCGGCGAGTGTGGCGACGCCGATCGGGATGTAGATGATGAACACCCACGGCCAGCTGAGCCACTCGGTGAACACGCCGCCGAGGAAGACGCCTGCGGTGCCGCCCGCCGGCGCGGCGGCGCCGTAGAGGGCCATGGCCTTGCCGAGTTCCCTCGGGTCGTGTGCGAAGAGTGTCACCAGCAGGGTCATCGCGGCCGGGGCGATGAGGGCCCCGCCGACGCCCTGCACCGCGCGTCCGACGACCTCCACCCACGCGGTCTGCGCTGCCGCCGCGACGACGGACCCGCCGATCAGCACGGTCCAGCCGGCGGAGAAGATCCGGCGGGCGCCGAGCAGGTCGGAGAGGCGCCCGCCGAGGAGCAGCAGTCCGCCGAAGGCGATGACGTAGGCGTTGAAGACCCACTGCAGCTCGCCCTGCGAGAAGCCGAGGTCCTTCTGCATCTCGGGGAGTGCGACCCCGATGATCGAGGTGTCCATGATCACCATGAACTGGGCAGTGGCGAGCACGGCGAGCGCCCACCAGCGCCTGGGACTGACAGTGCCAGGCGGCGGTGAGCGGTGGTCCGGGGCCGCTTGGCCCCGGACGGGCTCACGCCGTGCCGACGAGCTCGTAACCCGCCTCGTCGACGGCGGCACGGACGGCCTCCTCGTCGAGCGGGGTGGCGGAGGTGACCGTCACTTCACCGGTCTCGGCGACTGCCGTGACCGCGGTGACGCCGCTCAGTGCGGATATCTCCTGCGAGACCGCGCCCTCGCAGTGCCCGCAGGTCATGCCGGACACCTTGTAGACGGTGGTGCCCCCGCCGCCCTGGGTGCCGGCCGCGGCGCCGGAGTGGCACGAACTGTCGGTGGAGCAGCAGGGGCCGGTGTTCTTCAGGTCGGTCATGGCTTTTCATCCTCGGATGTCGATGCGTGGACGCTTCGGGAGCGGCTCGTCCCCGCTCCTCTCGAACGAGTCAACAGTATACCCCTAGGGGGTATATGCAAGGTGGAGGGCCGCCCACAGGCGGTCCGTGATCTCCGCCGAAGCGAATCGGTCATGTGTGTGGCTCGTTAACGCGCTGTTGCGCGGGAGTTGACCGGACCAAGGTCTGCGAGCCGTTAGGATCACGGCATGATCACGACCTGGTCACTCCCGCGCCTGGTGCGGGCTCGCGCGTCTGCGGGTCCGTTGCTGCGCGTGCTGGCCATGGTCGTGTTGCTGTTCGGCGTCCTGTCCGCTCACGGACTGAGCGCCGAGAGCGCTGCAGGACACCTGGTGACCGGCGCGGTGGCACCTGTGGCCCCGCTGGACGAGCAGGCCGCGCCGCGGCTCGTCGCGATAGGTGAGCCGGGCGATGGTCATGGCCCCTCGCACACCGGTGAGCACTGCGTCTCCGGCCAGCCGCAGCAGGGCCCGGTGCTGACACCGCCGTGCTTCGCGCAGTCGGTCGCCGAATCGACCGACCCCGGGCGCGTCTCGGGCAGGCCGGGCCGCAACGAGCCGGCCCTGTCTGCCGCGTCGTCGTCCGCTCTGAGATTGTCCGTGGTTCAGCAGGTCTAGAAACAGCGGTCGTCTTTCTTCCCACGGCTGCTCCGGCCACGCCTGCCGACGGGCGTGGGCTCCGCCTCGTCGACGCCGTACTTCCCCCACCCCTGCCCGCCGCTCCTTCCCGCCGTGGCTGCCGCCGTGGCCGAAAGGGGCGAGCGCACGGAGAACCTGTGCCGACACACTCCCGTACCCCCATGCCTGCCCCGCGCGACCCCGCCGACTCGTGTCGGCGGCGCCCGCTTCTCGCTCTGCTGTCCGGAGCGTTGCTCGTGATGCTGGGGCTGTGCGCCCTGCCGCATGGGCAGTTACAAGAGCAGGAGCGGCTGACACCCACTGTCGCCACGGCCTTCGGACGGCCGGCGGTGGCGAGCGATGTGGTGCCTCATGGGCCGCATCGGCACCATGAGGCCGAGGAGTGCGGCCTGGACGGGGCCGCCCGCACGACGGCGCAGGCCGCCCACCAGCCACCCGGCGAGGCCGGAACGACGGCGTTCGCCGGCCTTCCCGAGGCTCTCCTACGGCCGCAGCCCCGGCATCGGCAGTTGCGAACCCGCATAAGACGTACCGGCAGAACCGCGCTGGTCCGCACCTCGCGGTGGCGGATCTAGACCTCTCGCTCGCAGCCGGCCCCGCCCGACTGCCGCGCGACGGCCCCACGACCTCGGACGGAGCGACCGTCCCCCGCGTGGCCGAGGCGCGAGATGAACGTGCACCGCGTATTCATCGAGCGAGAGCGAAAAGACATGCAGTCGATGACGAACACCGCCGCCCTGCCCGAGCGGTCCGCCTTGTCAGCACTGGTGGGCAACACGCCGCTGCTGCGGGTGTCCCAGCCCCTGACGCCCCCGGACCGCGGCTTCTGGGCGAAGCTGGAGGGCTTCAACCCCGGCGGCATCAAGGACCGGCCGGGTCTGTACATGGTGGAACGCGCCCGCGCCCGGGGCGACCTGCGCCCCGGAGCCCGGATCATCGAGTCCACCAGCGGCACCCTCGGGCTGGGCCTCGCCCTGGCCGGAATGGTGTACGGCCACCCGGTCACCCTGGTCACCGACCCCGGCCTGGAGAGGTCGATGACCCGGCTGCTGACCGCGTACGGCGCCCAGGTCAACGTCGTCTCCGAGCCGCACCCCACCGGCGGATGGCAGCAGGCTCGCCGTGAGCGCGTGGAGCAGCTCATGGCGCGGCATCCGGGTGCGTGGTGCCCCGATCAGTACAACAACCCGGACAACACCACCGCCTACACCCCGCTCGCCCTGGAACTGGCGTCCGAGCTGGGCCACATCGACGTCCTCGTGTGCAGTGTCGGCACGGGCGGGCACTCCGCCGGCGTCTCCCGCGTGCTGAAGCAGCTCTACCCCGAGCTGAAGGTGGTCGGCGTCGACACCATCGGCTCCACGATCTTCGGCCAGCCGGCCCGGCCACGGCTGATGCGGGGCCTGGGGTCGAGCATCTACCCCCGCAACGTCGCCTACGACAACTTCGCCGAGGTGCACTGGGTGGCCCCGGCCGAGGCGGTCTGGACCTGCCGCCAGCTGGCCGGCTCGCACTACGCCACCGGCGGGTGGAGCGTCGGCGCCGTCGCCCTGGTCGCCGGATGGCTGGCCCGCACCCTGCCCGCCGACAGCCGGATCGCCGCGATCTTCCCGGATGGTCCGCAGCGTTACCTCGGGACGGTCTTCGACGACGACTACTGCGGCGCGCACGGCCTCCTCGACGCTCCTCCTGCTCCGGAACCGGAGGTGATCGGGCGCGCGGACGAGAAGGAGGTCGCACGCTGGACCCGGTGCGCCACCGTGGTCGACCCGCTCACCCTCGCCGAGCCGGCACAGGAACCCGACGTGCTCGACGCACTCGACCGCGAGGAAGGAACCGGCGAGAACGCCGGGCGCGGTCACGCCGACGCTGCGGAGGAGAACCGGTGAAGGGCACCCTCGCACAGGTACGCGGTTACGAACGCAGCGTCCAGCTGTTGATGGTCAATCAGTTCACCATCAACCTGGGCTTCTACATGCTGATGCCCTACCTGGCCGCTCACCTGTCCGGCACCCTCGGACTGGCCGGCTGGATCGTCGGACTGGTCCTCGGCGTGCGGAACTTCAGCCAGCAGGGCATGTTCCTGGTCGGCGGGACGCTCGCCGACCGGTTCGGCTACAAGCCGATGATCGTGGCCGGATGCGTGCTGCGCACGGCCGGCTTCGCCACGCTCGGCCTGGTCGACTCGCTTGCCGCGCTGATCGCCGCCTCCGCGGCCACCGGGCTCGCCGGGGCCCTGTTCAACCCGGCCGTCCGGGCGTATCTCGCCGCGGACGCGGGGGAGCGCAGGGTCGAGGCGTTCGCCCTGTTCAACGTCTTCTACCAGGCCGGGATCCTGCTGGGTCCGCTCGTGGGCATGGTGCTGACCGGCGTGGACTTCCGCGTCACCTGCCTGGTCTCGGCCGGGATCTTCGCGCTGCTCAGCATCGTGCAGATCCGTGCCCTGCCGGCGCGACGGGCCGACGACACCAAGGGCGGCACGGAGGGGCAGGACCGCGACGGCGTACTGGCCCAGTGGCGCGGCATCCTCGCCAACCGGCCGTTCCTGCTCTTCTCCGGCGCCATGATCGGCTCGTACGTCCTCTCCTTCCAGGTCTATCTCGCGCTGCCGCTGGAGGTACGACGGGTCGGCGGTGACGGGGAGTTCGGCACAGCGGCGGTGGCCGCGCTCTTCGCCGCCTCCGGGCTGAGCACGATCGCCGGCCAGACGCGGGTGACCGCCTGGTGCAAGGCCCGCTACGAGCCGGGCCAGGCCCTGACCCGGGGACTGGCCGCCATGGGCCTGGCCTTCGTGCCCCTGTCGCTGGCCACCGCGGTGCCCGTTCCGGACTCGGGCGTGGGCCTGTGGCTGCTGGCCGCGGTACCGCCCATGCTGGCCGCGCTGCTGCTGGCCGTCGGCACGATGATCGCCTATCCCTTCGAGATGGACACCATCGTCCGCCTCTCCGGTGACCGGCTCGTCGCCACGCACTACGGGCTCTACAACACCATCTGCGGCATCGGCATCACCCTCGGCAACCTCCTCACCGGCGCGTCGCTCGACGCCGCCCGCGAGGCGGGGATGCCCGCGCTGCCGTGGATCTGCTTGTGCGCACTCGGCCTCGCGTGCGCGGCAGCACTGTGGGGTCTGCACCGCACGGGCCGTCTGGCAGCTCAGGCGGCCGGGCCGCAGCCCGTCGCCGCCTGACGGCATGACCGCCTGAACCGCTGACCGTGTGCGGCCGGATCGGATCGGCCGCACACGTGTCGGCCCGGCTGGAACCGAGCCCTTGACCCTCGGTGTGCTCCTCCTGGATGCTCGGTTGCGTATAGCGGTGCGTGTAGCGAATGAGGCAACGCATCGACGAGGGTTTCCCGCTTGAGGAGCAGCTCATGGCTCACGAGGTTCGTGCCGTCGTCGCCCGTAAGAAGGGCACACCGGTCTCCGTCGAAACGATCGTCGTCCCCGACCCCGGTCCGGGTGAGGCGCTGGTCCAGGTCGAGGCCTGCGGCGTCTGTCATACCGATCTCCACTACCGCGAGGGCGGGATCAACGACGAGTTCCCCTTCCTGCTGGGGCACGAGGCGGCGGGTCGCGTCGAGGCGGTCGGGGAGGGAGTCACCGGTGTCGGGCCCGGCGACTTCGTCATCCTCAACTGGCGTGCGGTGTGCGGCCAGTGCCGGGCCTGCAGCCGGGGCAGGCCCTGGTACTGCTTCGCCACCCACAACGCGACGCAACCGATGACGCTGCTCGACGGCACCCCGCTCTCGCCGGCGCTCGGCATCGGCGCGTTCGCGGAGAAGACGCTGGTCGCCGCCGGGCAGTGCACCAAGGTGGACCCGGCGGCCCCGGCCGCGGCAGCCGGTCTGCTCGGGTGCGGCGTCATGGCGGGCTTCGGCGCGGCCGTGAACACCGGTGCCGTCGGCCGGGGCGACTCCGTCGCCGTCATCGGCTGCGGTGGTGTCGGAATGGCCGCCGTCGCGGGGGCGAGGCTGGCCGGAGCGAGCAAGGTCATCGCCGTCGACATCGACCAGCGCAAGCTGGACCGGGCCATGGCCATGGGAGCCACCCACACGGTCGACGGGTCCAAGGG
The DNA here is from genome assembly GCF_030816955.1 of Streptomyces africanus. Taxonomy (NCBI): domain Bacteria; kingdom Bacillati; phylum Actinomycetota; class Actinomycetes; order Kitasatosporales; family Streptomycetaceae; genus Streptomyces; species Streptomyces africanus. Next base: position 8,300,476 of record NZ_JAUSYP010000001.1, read on the forward strand.
CGACGTCGTGGAAGCGGTGCGCGAGCTGACGGGCGGCTTCGGCGCGGACGTCGTCGTGGAGGCCGTCGGCCGCCCCGAGACGTACCGGCAGGCCTTCTACGCCCGCGACCTGGCGGGCACGGTGGTGCTGGTCGGCGTGCCCACCCCGGAGATGAAGGTGGAGCTGCCCCTGCTCGACGTCTTCGGACGGGGCGGCTCGCTGAAGTCGAGCTGGTACGGCGACTGCCTGCCCTCGCGCGACTTCCCGGCCCTCATCGACCTGTACCTCGGAGGCCGTTTCGACCTGGACGCGTTCGTCTCCGAGACCATCGGCCTCGGTGACGTGGAGGAGGCGTTCGAGAAGATGCACCGCGGCGATGTGCTGCGCTCGGTGGTGGTGCTGTGATGGCCGGCGCACCGCGCATCGAACACCTCGTCACCAGCGGGACCTTCAGCCTCGACGGCGGGACCTGGGACGTCGACAACAACGTCTGGATCATCGGTGACGACGACGAGGTGGTCGTCATCGACGCGGCCCACGATTCCGACGCCGTCCTGGCGGCCGTCGGTGACCGCCGGCTGTCGGCCATCGTGTGCACCCACGCCCACGACGACCATGTGCGCGCCGCGCCGGACGTCGCCCTGGCCGCGGGCGCGCCCATCCTCCTGCACCCCGACGACCAGGTGCTGTGGAAGATGGCGCACCCGGGCCGACGGCCCGACAGGCCGCTCGCCGACGGCGACGTACTCACGGTGGCGGGCCTCGTCCTGCGTGTCCTCCACACGCCCGGACACGCTCCGGGTGCGGTGTGTCTGTACGCACCCGATCTGGGTGCGCTGTTCAGCGGTGACACGCTGTTCGCCGGCGGGCCCGGCGCGACCGGGCGCTCGTACAGCGACTTCGGCACGATCATCGGCTCCATCGGTGACCGGCTGCTGACCCTCCCGGGCGAGACGGTCGTCCACACCGGACACGGCGAGACGACGACGGTCGAGGCTGAGGCGCCGCACCTGGAGGAGTGGGCCGCCCGCGGCTGGTGACAGCACGCCGCCAGGCCGGCCGGGGCGCTCGCGCCCCGGTTCTGGCAGGTGCTCCGCCCTGACCTGCGTTTCTTATAGCGCAGAAAGTTTCATATCGCGCAACAAAAATTGAGGCCGCCGGGTGTCCCACGAACTCCTTGACAAGCGTTTGAAGGCGCCCTCAAACTGGCGTTGCGTTCACCGCAATCCGTTTCGCTATACGCACCGAGGTGTCATGATGATTGCCGCGTGCCGTCTCGTGGATCTGCCCCGAGGCGAGGCCCACAGGCTCGACATCGACCCGCCGGTCTCGGTGTTCCACACCGACGACGGCGAACTCTTCGCCATCGACGACACATGCACCCACCAGGACGCCTCGCTCGCCGACGGCTGGCTGGAGGGCTGTGAGGTCGAATGCCCGCTGCACGCCTCGAAGTTCAACCTCAAGACCGGAGCCGTCGACGCCCCGCCGGCCAAGCTCCCGGTGCGCACGCACGAGGTCTTCGTCGAGGACGGCATGATCTACGTCCGGCTGTCCACGGCAGCCCCGAACCTGCCTCCCTGCATCGCCGCCCGGCTCGCCGGGGGCGTCGCGTGAGGACAGTGGCCGTGGTGGGCGCGTCGCTGGCCGGTCTGTCGGCGGCGCGCTCGTTGCGCAAACAGGGATACGACGGACGGCTGGTCGTCATCGGCGACGAGATCCACCGCCCGTACGACAGGCCGCCCCTGTCCAAGGAGTTCCTGGCCGGCGGCATCGGCGAAGCCGAACTCGCGCTGGAGCCGGACGACGAGGACCTGCAAGCGGAGTGGCTGCTCGGAGCCCGCGCCGCCGGACTCGACACCACGCCCCGCGCCGTGCGGCTCACCGACGGCCGGCAGGTGCGGGCCGACGGCATCGTCATCGCCACCGGCGCCGCCGCCCGGACCCTGCCCGGCATGGACGGACTGGCCGGCGTGCACACCCTGCGCACCCTGGACGACGCCCGCGCCCTGCGGGACGAACTGGCCCGGGGCGGACGCCTGGTCGTCATCGGCGGCGGCTTCATCGGTGCCGAGGTCGCCTCCACCGCCTCCGCGCTCGGCCTCGACGTGACCATCGTCGAGGCGGCGCCCACCCCCCTGGCCGGACCGCTCGGCCCGGCCATGGGACGCATCGTCTCCGCCCTCCACGCGGACCACGGCGTACGCCTGTTGTGCGGCGTGGGCGTCAAGGGCCTGAGCGGCGAGACCCGCGTCGACGCCGTCCTGATGGAGGACGGCCGCAGCATCCCCGCCGACATCGTCGTCGTGGGTGTCGGGGCCCGTCCCTGCGTCGACTGGCTGGCCGGCTCCGGCATCGAACTCGACGACGGCGTCAGGTGCGGTGCGGACGGCCGTACCAGCCTGGCCGGCGTGGTCGCGGTCGGCGACTGCGCCTCCTGGTACGACCCGCGCGCGGGCACCCACCGCCGCGTCGAGCACTGGACCGGCGCCCGCGAACGCCCCGCCGCGGCCGTGGCCGCCCTGCTGTCCTGGGGCGAGTGCGAACCGGGCCTGCCCCGGCCGCCGTACTTCTGGTCCGACCAGTACGGCGTGAAGATCCAGTTCGCCGGCAACGCGGCCCGCGCCGACAGCGTGACGATCGAGGCGGGCACTGCGGACGACCGCGACGTCCTCGCCGTCTACCGGCGGGCCGGACACCCGGTCGCCGTGCTCGGGATGAACCAGCCGAAGCTGTTCACGCGCTGGCGCAAGCAACTCGCGGCCAAGGCGCCCTGACAGGGGCGATCCACCACGCTTCCCCGAGGAGTGCACAGTGACCTCGACCGGCCTGCCGGACAGCCTGATCGCCACCCTCCCCGGCTCTTCCTACACGGATCCCGCGGTCTTCGCCCAGGAGCAGGAACACATCTTCGAGGCGATGTGGTTCTGTGCCGTGCGCTCCGCCGACCTCGCCGGGCCCGGTGCCTTCCGCACCGTCGAGGTGGGCCGTGAGAGCGTCCTGATCACCCGGGCACGGGACACCTCCGTCCGCGCCTTCCTCAACGTCTGCCGACACCGTGGAGCCAGGCTCTGCACGGCGGAGACCGGCGAGGTCAAACGCGCCTTCCAGTGCCCCTACCACGCCTGGACGTACGACCTGACGGGCAAACTCGTCGCGGCGCCCAACCTCACCAAGATGCCCGACGTCAGCCGCACCGAGTACGGCCTGGCCCCCGTTGCCACGCGGGAATGGCTCGGCTATGTCTGGGTGTGCCTCGCGGCGAACCCGCCCCCCTTCGACGAGGTCGTGGGCGATGTGGTCGCGCGCCTCGGCGACACGGAGTCGATCGAGCACTACGACATCGACAACCTCGACGTCGGCCGACGGATCGTCTACGACGTGCGGGCGAACTGGAAACTCATCGTCGAGAACTTCATGGAGTGCTACCACTGCGCGACGATCCACCCCGAACTGACCGAGGTACTCCCCGAGTTCGCGGACGGATACGCCGCTCAGTACTACGTGGGACACGGCGCGGAGTTCGGCTCCGAAATCAAGGGCTTCACCGTCGACGGCTCCGAAGGCCTCGACCGCATTCCGGGCATCACCGAGGACCAGGACCGCCGGTACTACGCAATCACCGTCCGGCCGCAGGTGTTCATCAACCTCGTGCCCGACCATGTGATCTTCCACCGGATGTACCCGGTCGCCGCGGACCGCACCATCGTCGAGTGCGACTGGCTCTACCTCCGGCACGTCGTCGAGAGCGGCAAGGATGTCAGCCGGTCGGTGGAGCTCTTCGACCGGGTCAACCGGCAGGACTTCGACGCGTGCGAGCGCTGTCAGCCCGCGATGAGCTCCCGGCTGTACGCCAAGGGCGGAGTGCTCGTACCCAGCGAGCACCACATCGGCGAGTTCCACGCCTTCGTCCAGGAGCGCCTCGGCACGGGCCGGCCGCAGTAGGTCAGCCCAGGTAGCCCATGCGGTGGCTGATCTCGTCCGCGCCCTTGACCAGCGCAGGGGCGAGTTCGTGCATCCGGTCCTCGGTGAGCCGGTACGCCGGTCCCGAGGCGCTGAGCGCCGCGATGACCTCGCCGTCCCTGTTGCGGACCGGGGCCGCCATGGCGTGCAGTCCCACCTCGAACTCCTCCAGAGTCCAGGAGTAGCCGCGTTCGAGAGCCTCGACGAGGTTCTTCTCGAGCTTCGTCTTCGCGGTCAGGGTGCGGGGGGTCAGCTTCTTCAGGCCGGTCTCCGACAGCAGCGCGGCACGCTCCTTCGGCGGCATGTGGGCCAGCAGGATCTTGCCGCTGGAGGTGGCGTGCAGCGGCGTCAGCTGGCCGACCCAGTTGAACGCCGTGACAGCGCCGGGACCGCGTACCTGGTACAGGTTGATCGCGTAGTGCTCCTGCATCACGGCGAGGTTCACGGTCTCGCCGATCTCCTCGGCGAGACGCTCGCAGACCGGGCGGCTCTGCTGGGTGATGTCGATGCGGCCGGTGACCGCGCCGGCGAGCCGGACGAGGCCGAAGCCGAGGCGGTACTTGCCGCGCTCGCCCGCCTGTTCCACCAGACCGCGCACCTCCAGGGCGCCGAGCAGCCGGAACGCGGTCGACTTGTGGACATCGATCTCGGCGGCAACCTCGCTGACTCCCGCCTCGCCGCGCCGGGCCAGAATCTCCAGCACGGTGATGGCGCGGTCGACGGACTGCACCCCACCGGTCGGCGCGGTTGTCGTTTCGGCATCTGCATGGTAGTTGCTCACAACGCAACTATACGGGCGTTAAACATGGCGGCCAGTAGTGCAGGTCAAGGCCTTGTGCAGACCTCGGAGAAGTTGCGCGGTTCGCAACCTGGTGCGCATAGCGGTACGAGTACTAGCATGCCGCGCATTCTCAACGGCGCGAGCGAGACGAGGCCCCATGGCTCACGTGCAGTACGACTTCGTCATCGTCGGTGGTGGATCGGCCGGCAGTGCCCTGGCCAACCGGCTCTCCGCGGACCCGGGCAACCAGGTGCTGGTCCTGGAGGCCGGCCGGCCCGACTACCCCTGGGATGTCTTCATCCACATGCCCGCGGCACTGACCTACCCGATCGGCAGCCGGTTCTACGACTGGAAGTACGAGTCCGAACCGGAGCCCCACATGGGCGGCCGGCGCGTCTACCACGCGCGAGGCAAGGTGCTGGGCGGTTCCAGCAGCATCAACGGCATGATCTTCCAGCGCGGCAACCCCATGGACTACGAGCGCTGGGCGGCCGACCCGGGCATGGAGACCTGGGACTACGCGCACTGCCTGCCGTACTTCCGGCGGATGGAGAACTGCCTCGCCGCCGACCCGGACGACGAGTTCCGCGGTCACGACGGCCCTCTCGTCCTGGAGCGCGGCCCGGGGACGAATCCGCTCTTCGAGGCCTTTCTGAAGGCCACCGAGGAGGCGGGCCACGCTCCCACCGACGATGTGAACGGCTATCGGCAGGAAGGTTTCGCCCGGTTCGACCGCAATGTCCACCGCGGCCGCCGCCTGTCGGCCTCCAAGGCCTACCTCAAACCCGTACGCAAGCGCCCCAACCTCACGGTCAGGACGCGCTCCCTGGTCACCCGCGTCCTCTTCGAAGGCAAGAAGGCCGTCGGCGTCGAGTACCGGCGGGGCCAGGGCAGACCCCAGCGGGTGCGTGCCCGCGAAGTCATCCTCTGCGGAGGCGCGATCAACTCCCCGCAGCTGCTCCAGCTCTCGGGCGTCGGCAACGCAGAGGAGCTGCGCGCCCTCGGCGTCGACGTCGTACACGATCTGCCGGGTGTCGGCGAGAACCTCCAGGACCACCTGGAGGTGTACATCCAGTACGCCTGCAAGCAGCCCGTCTCCATGCAGCCGTACCTCGCGAAGTGGCGCGCCCCCTTCATCGGCCTCCAGTGGCTCTTCCGCACCGGCCCCGCCGCGACCAACCACTTCGAGGCGGGCGGCTTCGTCCGCGGCAACGAGGAGGTGGCCTACCCCAACCTGATGTTCCACTTCCTGCCCGTCGCGGTCCGCTACGACGGCTCCGTGCCCGCAGGCGGCCATGGCTACCAGGTGCACGTCGGGCCCATGTACTCCGACGCCGTCGGCTCGGTGAAGATCAAGAGCAAGGACCCGGCCGAGCACCCCGCGCTGCGCTTCAACTATCTGTCCACCGAGCAGGACCGACGTGAGTGGGTCGAGGCCGTCAGGGTCGCCCGCAGGCTGCTCAACCAGCCCGCCATGGCCCCCTACAACGCCGGGGAGATCTCGCCGGGGCCGACCGTCGAGACCGACGAGGAGATCCTCGCCTGGGTCGCCAAGGACGGCGAGACCGCGCTGCATCCGTCATGCACCTGCAAGATGGGCACCGACGAGATGGCCGTCGTGGATCCGGCCAGTATGCGGGTGCACGGGGTGGAGGGGCTGCGTGTCGTCGACGCGTCGGTGATGCCGTACATTACCAACGGCAACATCTACGCACCGGTGATGATGATCGCGGAGAAGGCGGCCGATCTCATCCTCGGGAAGAACCCGCTTCCACCGTCCGCCGCCGCCTATTACCGGCACCGCTCCCTGCCGTAACCAGCAGTTTTCAGACCGCCGACCGGCCCGGAGGCGAGGCGTTCCGGGCCTGCCGGTGCCGCGTCCTCGTGGCTGTCTCCTTGGCGAAACCGTCATCGGCCAACCCCTTGACGTGGGTTGCAGCCTTCTCCAGAGTGTTCCACCACAAGCAATTCGATGCACGATGCGCAACGCGATTCGCTCGAAGGGCCCTCGACGTGGCAGACCTGTACGTGGACGGAAAATGGCGGGATCCCGTGGCCGGCGGCCACCGGGAGATCCGTTGCCCCGCCGACGGCTCGCTCTCCGTGACGGTGTCCGAAGGCGCCCGCCCCGACGCCGAGGCAGCCATCGCCGCGGCCCGCCGGGCCTTCGACGAAGGGCCCTGGCCGCGCACCCCCGAGCGTGAGCGCGGTGCGCTCCTGCTGCGCACCGCCGACCTCCTCGAACGCGACGCCGACGCCTTCGCCCGCGCCGAATCGCTGGACACCGGCAAACGGCTGGTGGAGAGCGAGTACGACATCGCCGACGTCGTCTCCTGCTTCCGCTACTACGGAGGGCTCGGCGGCACCGACGCGGGCCGGGTGATCGACACCGGCCGCGCCGACGCCGTCAGCCGCGTCGTGTACGAGCCGATCGGCGTGTGCGCACTGATCACCCCCTGGAACTACCCGCTGCTCCAGGCGAGTTGGAAGGTGGCGCCCGCTCTCCTCGCGGGCAACACGATCGTCCTCAAGCCCAGTGAGCTCACCCCCTCGACGTCCGTCCTGCTGATGAAGGCGCTGGCGGAGGCCGGGCTTCCGGCCGGTGCCGCCAACCTCGTCCTGGGGCCCGGGCCCGAGGTGGGTGCACCGCTCGCCGAGGACCGGGCCGTCGACATGGTCTCCTTCACCGGCGGCCTGGACACCGGCAGACGCATCATGGCCACCGCCGCCGCGACCGTGAAGAAGGTCGCCCTGGAACTCGGCGGCAAAAACCCCAATGTCGTCTTCGCCGACGCCGACTTCGAGACGGCCGTGGACTTCGCGCTCACGGCCGTCTTCCTGCATTCGGGCCAGGTCTGCTCGGCCGGCGCCCGGCTGATCGTCGAGGACGCGCTGCACGACCGGTTCGTCGACGAGGTGGTCCGCCGCGCCCGGCAGATCCGGCTCGGCGGCCCCTTCGATCCGCAGGCCGAGACCGGCCCGCTGATCTCCGCGCAGCACCTGGCGAAGGTCGAGGCCTGTGTCGCGGCCGGACTCGCCGAGGGCGCCGTCCTGCGCTGCGGGGGCGCACGCCCCGACGACCCGGTCCTGGCCGGCGGCCACTACTACCCGCCCACCGTGCTCGACGAGTGCGGTCAGGACATGCGGGTCGTACACGAGGAGTCCTTCGGGCCCGTGCTCACCGTGGAGCGCTTCACCGACGAGGACGACGCCGTACGCATCGCCAACGACACCGAGTACGGACTCGCCGGCGCCGTCTGGACGCAGGACGCCGGCAAGGCCCAGCGGGTCGCCCGCCGGCTGCGCCACGGCACGGTGTGGATCAACGACTACCACCCCTATGTGCCGCAGGCGGAGTGGGGCGGGTTCGGGCACTCCGGCGTGGGCCGGGAGCTGGGCCCGACCGGCCTGGACGAGTACCGGGAGCCCAAACACATCTGGCAGAACATCCAACCCAGGCCGCAGCACTGGTTCCGCGGCTGAACGCCGAAAAGAGGTCGAACATGACCCCAGCAACGACCGAGGTGCCGCAGCGGCGCGGCACACCCCAGGACGCGGCAGGCACGCCGGTCATCTCCGTACGCGAGCTGTGGAAGGTGTTCGGGCCGAAGGCGGACCAGGTACCGGGCTCCGAGGAACTGCGCGGGCTCACCCGCCGCGAACTGATGGACCGTACCGGATGCACCGCCGCCGTGCGCGACGTGAGCTTCGACGTCGCGCCCGGCGAGGTGTTCGTCGTCATGGGCCTGTCCGGCTCCGGCAAGTCCACCCTGGCGCGCTGTCTGACCCGGCTCATCGAACCCACCGCCGGCGAGATCCTCTTCGAGGGCGAGAACATCCGCGACGCGGACGCGGGCCGCCTGCGCGAACTGCGCCGGAGCAAGTTCTCCATGGTCTTCCAGCACTTCGGACTGCTGCCGCACCGGCGGGTCGTCGACAACGTGGCGTTCGGGCTGGAGATACGCGGCATGGGCCGGGCCGAGCGCACCAAGCGGGCCCTGGAGGTCGTCGAGCTCGTCGGCCTCTCGGGGTACGAGAGCTCCTACCCCGACCAGCTCTCCGGCGGTATGCAGCAGCGCGTCGGGCTCGCCCGCGCGCTGGCCGGCGACCCGGACGTGCTCCTCTTCGACGAGCCGTTCTCGGCGCTCGACCCGCTGATCCGCCGCGACATGCAGAACGAGGTCATCCGGCTGCACCACGAGGTCGGCAAGACGATGGTGTTCATCACCCACGACCTGTCCGAGGCGCTCAAGCTGGGCGACCGCATCCTCATCATGCGCGACGGCAGGACCGTCCAGTGCGGCACCGGCGACGAACTGGTCGGCGCTCCCGCCGACGACTACGTACGCGACTTCGTCAGGGACGTGCCCCGCGGTGACGTACTGACCCTGCGGTGGATCATGCGCCCGGCGGAGCCCGACGACCCCCTGGACGGTCCCGAGCTCGGCCCCGACGTCGTGGTGAAGGAGGCCACGCGCGCGGTGCTCGCCGCCGAGAAGCCGGTCAAGGTCGTCGAGAACGGCAAGCTGCTCGGCATCGTCGGCGACGAGGAGATCCTCGCGGTGGTCGCCGGGCAGGAAGGCGACGCGTGATGACCGTCGCGACGGAGAAACCGGAGAAGACCGGGACCGCGGAGCCGCCCGCTCCCGCCCGGCGCGTGCGTACGGTCAACCGCGCCGTGGTGGTAGCCGCGATCCTGGTGCTCTGGCTGGTGCTCTTCGCCGTGCTGCGCGGCAAGCAGACCCTGTCCCTCGCGGCGGCCGACCTGACCGATCTGCACCGGTGGTTCAACGACGTCAACGACTCGATCGGCGCCGACCGCAACTCCAACCCCCTCTTCCTCTACTTCTTCAACGAGATCCGCCTGGTCATCGACACCCTGGTGACCTTCGTCCAGGAGCTGATCTCGCAGCCGCCCGCGGACCGCCCGGTTCCGCAGATCGGCTGGCTCGGTGTCGTCGGCATCGCCGGCTATGTCTCCTGGGCCGTGGGCAACTGGCGCGTCGCGCTGCTGGCCGTGGCCGGCTTCACCTTCCTCGGCCTGCAAGGGCTCTGGCAGGAGAGCATGGACACGCTGGCGCTGACCCTCTCCGCGGTCTTCGTCGCGCTGCTGTTCGCCATTCCCCTGGGCGTGTGGGCCGGGCTGTCGGAACGGTTCCACCGGATCGTCACGCCGTTCCTGGACTTCATGCAGACGATGCCGACCTTCGTCTATCTGGCGCCGCTGACCCTGTTCTTCCTGATCGGTCCCGCCTCGGCCACGATCGCCACCGCCATCTACGCGGCGCCACCGGCGATCCGCATCACCGCGCACGCCATCCGCTCCGTACCTCAGACCACGGTCGAGGCGGCGGACTCGATGGGCGCGACGCGGCGGCAGGCGCTGCTCAAGGTCCTGCTGCCGATGTCCAAGCGGACCGTGGTGATGGGCGTCAACCAGACGATCATGGCCGCCCTGGCCATGGTGACCATCGCGGCCCTGATCGACGCGCCCGGCCTCGGCAAGACCGTCGTCCAGGCCCTCCAGTCGCTGGACGTCGGCACGGCCTTCAACGCCGGTCTGGCCATCGTCGTCATGGCCATCGTGCTGGACCGGGTCACCACCGCGGCGAGCGCACGGGCGGAGACGGCCCGGGGCTCGGACAGCCCCTTCCTCAAGTGGCGGCGGCAGCTGCTCGCGGGCGGCGCGGTGGTGGCGCTGGTGCTGGCGTACCTGTCGCACACGTATGTGTGGGCGGCCGAGTTCCCCGGCGACGGCGGCATCGGCAGCAGCATCGCCAGGACGACGGCCGATGTGACCACCTGGGCACAGGACAACCTGTCGGGCCTGACCAACGCCTTCCGCGACGCCCTCACCAACGGCCTGCTCAATCCGTTCCAGACCGTGCTCACCGACTCCCCGTGGTGGCTCGTCGGCGCCGCCCTCGTCGCCCTCGGCACGGTGCTCGGCGGGTGGCGCGCCGGGGTCACCACCGCCGTGTGCGTGGGCCTGCTCGTCGGTACCGGTGTCTGGTCGGACGGCATGACGACGCTGGCGTCCACCGCGGTGGCGACGGTGCTGGTGATGCTGCTCGGCGTCGTCCTCGGGGTGTGGATGGGACGCAGCGCGCTCGTGGACCGGCTGCTGCGGCCCACCCTGGACGCGGCCCAGGTCATGCCGCCGTTCGTCTATCTCGTGCCGTTCCTCGCGCTGTTCGGCGCGACACGGTTCACGGCCATCGTCGCCGCGGTCGTCTACGCGGCGCCGGTCGCCATCAAGATCATCGCGGACGGGGTGCGGGCCGTGCCCGAGACCACCGTCGAGGCGGCGACGTCCACCGGGTGCAACACCTGGCAGATCATCACCAAGGTCCAACTGCCCATGTCGCGGGGCGCCCTCACCCTCGCGACCAACCAGGGCCTGATCTACGTGCTGTCGATGGTCGTGGTGGGCGGCCTGGTGGGTGCGGGTGCCCTCGGCTACGACGTCGTGGCCGGGTTCTCACAGGGCCAGCTGTACGGCAAGGGACTCGCCGCGGGGCTCGCCATCGTCCTGCTCGGAGTCATGTTCGACCGGATCACTCAGGCAGCGGCTCGCCGCGCCGGCGCATAAGGAGCACCACACCATGGCACGACACTTCAGAGCCGGCGCTGCCGGCCTGGCCGTCCTCGGCCTCACCCTCACGGCCTGCTCGGGCGCGAAGGTCGGTGACGACAGCGCGGGCGGCTCGGGCAGCTCGGGCAAGTGCGGCACCTTCAACCTCGCCATCAACCCCTGGGTGGGCTACGAGGCGAACGCGGCGGTCCTCGCCTACGTCGCCGAGCACGACCTCGGCTGCAAGGTCGAGCAGAAGAACCTGAAGGAGGAGATCGCCTGGCAGGGCTTCGGGACGGGCGAGGTCGACGCCGTAGTCGAGAACTGGGGCCACGACGATCTGAAGAAGAAGTACATCACCCAGCAGAAGACCGCCGTAGAAGCGGGCCCGACCGGCAACAAAGGCCTCATCGGCTGGTACGTGCCGCCGTGGCTGGCGAAGGCGCACCCGGACATCCTCGACTGGAAGAACCTCGACAAGTACGCGTCGAAGTTCAAGACCTCGGAGTCGGGCGGCAAGGGGCAGCTCCTCGACGGTGACCCCTCGTACGTCACCAACGACGAGGCGCTGGTGAAGAACCTGAAGCTGGACTTCAAGGTGGTGTACGCCGGCAGCGAGACCGCGCTCATCCAGGCCTACCGCAACGCCGAGAAGAACAAGGAATGGGTGATCGGCTACTTCTACGAGCCGCAGTGGTTCCTGTCCGAGGTGCCGCTCAAGAAGGTCAGCCTGCCCGCGTACAAGACGGGCTGCGACGCCGACGCCGAGAAGGTCGCCTGCGACTACCCGGTGTACGAACTCGACAAGATAGTCAGCGCCAAGTTCGCCAAGTCGGGCAGCCCGGCCTATGACCTGGTGAAGAAGTTCAACTGGACCAACGACGACCAGAACACCGTGGCCAAGTACATCGCGGTGGACAAGATGGCGCCCGAGGCCGCGGCGAAGAAGTGGGTCGAGGCCAACCGCGGCAAGGTCGACGCCTGGATCAAGTAGGGCGCACGACTGTCTGTGTGAACCCCGCCGGAAAGGCCCGGCAGGCTGTGTCTCCAGCCTGCCGGGCCTCTGCGTTTTCCGGTGATTCCTCCCCGCCGCTTCCGGGGTTTTTCCGGCGTCGCGGACCCCTTGACACGCCTGTCCACGGCGGGCACATTGAGTTGCGCAACCTGAACTCTGTTGCGCACACAGCAACTGCATCGCTTTCAACGTCGGAGGTGCGGCGATGGCGGGACCCCGGGTGGTCATCATCGGAGCGGGCGTCGTGGGGGCAGCGCTCGCCGATGAGATCTCCGCGCGAGGCTGGACCAATGTGACCGTCGTCGACCAGGGCCCGCTGCCCGCCACCGGGGGATCGTCGTCACACGCCCCGGGCCTGGTCTTCCAGACCAACCCCTCCAAGACCATGACCGAGATGGCCCGTTACACCGTCGAGAAGTTCTGCTCGCTCGACGTGGACGGCCAGCCCTGCTTCCTCCAGGTCGGCGGCCTGGAGGTGGCGACCAGCCCGGAGCGCGTCGCGGAACTCCAGCGGCGCCACGGCTGGCTCACCTCCTGGGGCATCGAGTCCCGGCTGCTGAGCACCGAGGAGTGCGTCGCACAGCACCCGCTCGTCAACCCGGACAAGGTCCTCGCCGGCCTCCACGTGCCCACGGACGGCCTCGCGAAGGCGGTCCTCGCCGTCGAGGCGCAGATCCGCCGGGCCACCGAGCGCGGCGTGCGCTTCCTCGCCCGCCACGAAGTCCTCGACGTACCAAAGGCCGACGGCGAGGTGACCGGCGTCCTCACCGACCAGGGCGAGATCCCCGCCGACATCGTCGTGTGCTGTGCCGGCATCTGGGGTCCGAAGATCGCCCGCATGGCCGGCATGAACCTCCCGCTCACGCCGCTCGCCCACCAGCTCGCCTGGACGGGCCCGGTACCGGCCCTGGCGGGCCAGACGCAGGAGGCGGTCCGCCCGATCCTGCGCCACCAGGACGCCGACCTCTACTACCGCGACCGCTTCGACGCCCTGGGCATCGGCTACTACGGCCACCGCCCGATGCCGGTCTCCGCCGACGACATCCTCTCCGTGGGGGAGGCCGAGGACATGCCGTCCGTCCTGAAGTTCACCGAGGAGGACTTCGAGGAGGCCTGGAGCGAGACCCGGTCGCTGCTCCCCGCGACGAAGGACGCCAAGGTCGAAGAGGGCATCAACGGCCTGTTCTCCTTCACCACCGACGGCCTGCCGCTGCTCGGCGAATCCCCGGACCTCAAGGGCTTCTGGGTCGCCGAGGCCGTCTGGGTCACCCACTCCGCGGGCGTCGGACGGGCCATGGCCGAGTGGCTGGTCGACGGCCACTGCTCCTCGTTCGACCTGCACGAGTGCGACGTCAACCGCTTCGAGCCGCACCAGCTCTCGCCGGAGTACGTGCTGGCCCGCGACTGCCAGAACTTCGTCGAGGTCTACGACATCCTCCACCCCCTCCAGCCCTCGGGGGACCCGCGCCCGATCCGCACCAGCCCGTTCCACGCCCGCCAGCAGGAGCTGGGCGCCTTCTTCCTGGAGGCGAACGGCTGGGAGCGCCCCCAGTGGTACGAGGCCAACGCCGGCCTGGTCGAAGGCCGTTCCATCCCGACCCCCAACGACTGGGCCGCCCGGTACTGGTCGCCCATCGTCGGCGCCGAGGCCCAGGTCACCCGCGAGACCGTCGCGATGTACGACATGACGGCCCTCAAGCGCCTGGAAGTGAGCGGCCCCGGTGCCGCCGCCTTCCTGGAGCGGTTGTGCACCGGCAAGGTCGCCAAGTCCGTCGGCTCGGTGACGTACACGCTGCTGCTCGACCACGACGGCGGCATCCGCAGCGACATCACGGTCGCCCGGCTGGCCCCCGACCGCTTCCAGGTCGGCGCCAACGGCAACCTGGACCTCGACTGGTTCACCCGTCACCTCCCGGCCGACGGCACGGTCCAGGTCCGCGACATCACGCCCGGCACGTGCTGCATCGGCCTGTGGGGGCCGCGCGCCCGCGAGGTCCTCCAGCCGCTCACCGACGCCGACTTCTCGGCGACCGGCCTGAAGTACTTCCGCGCCCGGAGCGCCCACATCGGCTCCGTCCCGGTGACGGCCATGCGCCTGTCGTACGTCGGAGAGCTCGGCTGGGAGCTCTACACCACCGCCGACCTGGGCCAGAAGCTGTGGGACACCCTCTGGCAGGCGGCCGAACCGCTCGGCGGCATCGTCGCCGGCCGCGGCGCCTTCAACAGCCTGCGTCTGGAGAAGGGCTACCGCTCCTTCGGTACCGACATGACCTACGAGCACGATCCCTACGAGGCCGGTGTCGGGTTCGCCGTCAAGCTCGACAAGGACGACTTCATCGGCAAGGCGGCGCTGGAGCGGCGTAAGGCGCAGGTGCGGCGCAAGCTCACGTGTCTCACGATCGAGGACCCGAGGGCGGTCGTGATGGGCAAGGAGCCGGTGTACGACGGTGACTGTGCGGTCGGGTACGTCACGAGTGCGGCGTACGGCTACACGATCGGCAAGGGGATTGCCTATGCGTGGCTGCCGGCGGAGCTTGCGGCTCCGGGGACCGTGGTGCACATCGGGTACTTCGACGAGTCCGTCGAGGCCGTGGTTGCCGATGAGCCACTGTTCGATCCCGCCATGTCCCGTCTTCGTGGCTGAGCTTTCGAGTGCGGCTTCGTCGTGGCTGGTCGCGCAGTTCCCCGCGCCCCTTGGGGGCGTCAGCCACAGCCTCGTTGGAAGGAACCCCAGGTGACCGCACAACTCCTCGACGGCAAGGCGACCGCCGCCGCCATCCGGCTCGAACTCGCCGAGCGCGTGGCCAAGTTGACCGCGACCACGGGCCGTGCGCCGGGTCTCGGTACCGTGCTGGTCGGTGACGATCCCGGCAGCCACGCATACGTCGGCGGCAAGCACCGGGACTGCGCCCAGGTGGGCATCGCCTCCCTCCGCCGGGAGCTGCCCGCCGACGCCTCGCAGCGGCAGGTCGAGGAGACGATCGACGAACTCAACGCCGACCCTGCCTGCACCGGCTACATCGTCCAGCTCCCGTTGCCGCGCCATCTCGACGCGGGCGCCGTACTGGAACGCATGGACCCGGCCAAGGACGCCGACGGACTGCACCCCGTCAACCTCGGCCGGCTCGTCCTCGGTGCCGAGGCCCCGCTGCCGTGCACCCCGCGCGGCATCGTCGAACTGCTCCGCCGCCACGACGTGCCGCTCGCGGGAGCGCGGGTGTGCGTGATCGGCCGGGGCGTCACCGTCGGACGGCCCATCGGACTGCTGCTCACCCGCAGGTCCGAGAACGCCACCGTGACCCTGTGCCACACCGGCACCAGGGGCCTGGCCTGGCATGTGCGCGAGGCGGACATCGTCGTCGCGGCCGCAGGCTCGCCCGGACTGATCACCAAGGACATGCTGCGCCCCGGCGCGGCCGTCCTCGACGTCGGCATCACCCGCACCGACCAGGGCCTGGTGGGGGACATCCACCCCGACGCCGCCCAGGTCGCCGGATGGCTGGCGCCGATGCCCGGGGGAGTGGGCCCCATGACCCGGGCCATGCTGCTCGCCAATGTCGTCGAGGCCGCCGAGAGGAACGCGAACGCCGTATGAACGCGCTGAACACACCCCTGGCGGAGCTGGACCCCGAAGTCCACGCCGCGCTCCGCGCCGAACTGCGCCGCCAGCAGTCCACCCTGGAGATGATCGCCTCCGAGAACTTCGCGCCCTCCGCGGTGATGGAGGCCCAGGGCTCGGTCGCGACCAACAAGTACGCCGAGGGCTACCCCGGCCGCCGCTACTACGGCGGATGCGAACACGTCGACGTCACCGAACGGCTGGCCATCGAGCGCGTCAGGTCCCTCTTCGGCGCGGGCTTCGCCAACGTGCAGCCGCACTCGGGCGCCCAGGCCAACACCGCCGTCTTCTTCGCCCTGCTCCAGCCCGGCGACACCGTCCTCGGCCTCGACCTCGCGCACGGCGGGCACCTCACGCACGGCATGCGCATCAACTACAGCGGCAAGATGCTGAACGTCGTGCCGTACCACGTGTCGGACGGGGACAACCTCGTCGACATGGACGAGGTCGAGCACCTCGCCAAGGAACACCGCCCCAAGATGATCATCGCGGGCTGGTCGGCGTACCCGAGGCAGCTGGACTTCGCGGCCTTCCGGAGGATCGCCGACGAGGTCGGTGCCCTGCTGATGGTCGACATGGCCCACTTCGCCGGACTGGTGGCGGCGGGACTGCACCCCAACCCCGTACCGCACGCCCACGTCACGACCACCACGACCCACAAGACCCTCGGCGGCCCGCGCGGCGGCGTCATCCTCACCAACGAGGCCGATCTCGCCAAGAAGATCAACTCGGCGGTCTTCCCCGGCATGCAGGGCGGGCCCCTGGAGCACGTCATCGCCGCGAAGGCGGTGTCGTTCAAGGTCGCCGCGTCACCGGAGTTCGCCGAGCGCCAGGCCCGTACGCTCGCCGGCTCCCGCATCCTCGCCGAACGCCTCACCCGGGCGGACGCGGCAGCGGCCGGGGTACGGGTCCTGACCGGAGGCACGGACGTCCACCTCGTCCTGGTCGACCTGCGCGCGTCGGAGCTGGACGGCCGGCAGGCCGAGGATCTGCTCCACGAGATCGGCATCACCGTCAACCGCAACGCAGTGCCCTTCGACCCGCGCCCGCCCATGGTCACCTCGGGCCTGCGCATCGGCACCCCGGCCCTGGCCACCCGCGGCTTCACCGAGGCGGACTTCGCCGAGGTCGCGGACGTGATCGCCCTCGCCCTCCAGCCGGAGCCGGACGTGCCCGCCCTGCGCGCCCGCACGGAGGCCCTGGCCGCCAAGCACCCGCTCTACCCCCACCTGTCCGAAGACGGAGACGCCCGATGAGCCCCCGCACCCCCGGCGCCGAGCTTCCCGAACACCCCGACTGGCTGTGGCGCAACCCCGAGCCGAAGCGCTCGTACGACGTCGTCGTCGTAGGCGGCGGCGGTCACGGCCTGGCCACCGCCCACTACCTGGCGAGGAACCACGGCATCACCAACGTCGCCGTGCTGGAGAAGGGCTGGCTGGCAGGCGGAAACATGGCCCGCAACACCACGATCATCCGCTC
Source organism: Streptomyces africanus (assembly GCF_030816955.1). Lineage (NCBI taxonomy): Bacteria > Bacillati > Actinomycetota > Actinomycetes > Kitasatosporales > Streptomycetaceae > Streptomyces > Streptomyces africanus. The sequence continues at coordinate 8,317,887 of NZ_JAUSYP010000001.1, forward strand.
CAACTACCTCTGGGACGAGAGCGCCGGCATCTACGAACACGCGCTCAAACTGTGGGAGGGCCTGGCCGAGGAACTCGACTACCCGATCCTCTTCTCCCAGCGTGGCGTACTGAACCTCGCCCACAGCCTCCAGGACGTCCGCGACAGCGTGCGCCGCGTCGAGGCCAACCGCCTCAACGGCGTGGACGCCGAGTGGCTCGACGCGGACGGCGTCAAGGACGTCTGCCCGATCGTCAACATCTCCCAGGACGTGCGCTACCCCGTCCTGGGCGCGACCTACCAGCCGCGCGCGGGCATCGCCAAGCACGACCACGTGGCATGGGGTCTGGCCCGCTCCGCCGACGCCGCCGGGATCGACATCATCCAGAACTGCGAGGTGACCGGCCTCGACGTCGTCGGCGACCGGGTCGTGGGAGTACGGACCACCCGCGGCCCGATCGCGGCGGGCAAGGTCGCGCTCTGCTCGGCGGGCCACACCTCGGTCCTCGCGGCCATGGCGGGCATCGAACTCCCCCTCCAGAGCCACCCGTTGCAGGCGCTGGTGTCGGAGCTGCTGGAACCCGTCCACCCGACGGTCGTCATGTCCAACGCGGTCCACGTGTACGTCAGCCAGGCCCACAAGGGCGAGCTGGTCATGGGCGCGGGCATCGACGCGTACAACTCCTACACCCAGCGCGGCGCCTTCCACATCATCGAAGAGCAGATGTCGGCGGCCCTGGAGCTCTTCCCGGTCTTCGCCCGGGCCCACGTCCTGCGCACCTGGGGCGGCATCGTCGACGTCAGCCCCGACGCCTCACCGATCATCGGCCTCAGCCCGGTGGACAACCTCTACCTCAACTGCGGCTGGGGAACCGGCGGTTTCAAGGCCACCCCGGGCGTCGGCTGGGTCTACGCCCACACCATCGCCCACGACTCACCGCATCCGCTGAACGCCCCCTTCTCGCTCGACCGTTTCACCACCGGCGCGCTCGTCGACGAGCACGGCGCGGCCGCGGTCGCCCACTAGGACCATCAGGGAGCCGACCCATGCTGCTGATCCCCTGCCCGTGGTGCGGGCCCCGCGACGAGGCCGAGTTCCACTACGGCGGCCAGGCCCATGTGCCGTACCCGCAGGACCCGTCCTCCCTCACCGACGAGGAGTGGGCCCGCTACCTCTTCTTCCGCGACAACCCCAGGGGCCCCTTCGCCGAACGCTGGAGCCACGCGGCAGGCTGCCGCCGCTGGTTCAACGCGGTGCGGGACACGTCCACGAACGAGATCCTGACGGTGTACCGGGCGGGGGAGGAGCGCCCGGAAACGGTGGAGCCGCGTCCAGCCACTTTCCAGCCGAGTCGGGCACAACCAGCCCGTCCGGCGCTTGAGGACGAGGCCGTTCAGGCCGAAGCGGGGTCCGGGGCGGCAGCCCCGATGGGGGTGCAGGGGGCGCAGCCCCCGCGGGGGTCTGGGGGCGCAGCCCCCAGCGGGGTCGAAGGGGCGGAGCCCCTTCAGGATGGGACGGGTAGGGGCGGCGGGGGCGAGGAAACCCAGCCGTTCCGCCACCCCACCCACGGCCGAATCCACCGCGACACCCCGATCACCTTCACCTTCGACGGCACCGCATACCAGGGCTACAAGGGCGACACCCTCGCCTCCGCCCTCCTCGCCAACGGCGTCATCCAGACCGGCACCAGCATCAAGCTCGGCCGCCCACGCGGCATCTTCTCGGCCGGCGCCGAGGAACCCAACGCGGTCGTCCAGATCGAGGCCCCGTTCCCCGAGCCCATGCTCCCGGCCACCACCGTCGAGCTCTACGACGGCCTCGTCGCGACCGGCCTCCCCGGCCAGGGCCGCCTCGCCACCGCCCCGGACCCGGCCCGCTACGACGCCGTACACACCCACTGCGACCTCCTGGTCGTCGGCGCGGGCCCGGCCGGCCTCGCCGCAGCGGCAGCCGCCGCCCGCTCGGGCGCCCGCGTCATCCTCGCCGACGACCAGCCGGAACCGGGCGGCAGTCTCCTCGGCACCGGAGAGCACCTCGACTGGGTGACCGAGACGACCGCCCGGCTCGACGCCGCCCCCGACGTCCACGTCCTGCGTCGCACCACCGTCTTCGGCTACTACGACGACAACCACCTCCTCGCCGTGGAGCGCCGCACCAACCACCTCGGCGCCGAGGCCCTGGAACACGTCTCCCGCGAACGCGTCTGGCGCATCCGCGCCCGCCGCGTCGTCCTCGCCACCGGCGCGCACGAACGCTCGCTGGCCTTCGCGGACAACGACCGCCCCGGCGTGATGCTGGCCGCCTCGGCCCGCGCCCACGTCAACCGCCACGGCGTCCTGCCCGGCCGCCACGCGGTCGTCTTCACCACCAACGACAGCGCCTATGCGGCAGCACTGGACCTCGCCGCGGCGGGCGTGGCCGTCGAGGCCGTCGTCGACACCCGCGCCGAGCCGGGGGAGTGGGCGGAGCGTGCCCGGCAGGCCGGCATCGAGGTGCTGGCGGGCCACGCCGTCACCGGCACGGAAGGCGCTCCCCGTCTCACGTCCGTGACCGTCGCCCCGTACGGGGAGACAAACGGAGAGACAACAGGCGGACGGGAGTTCGCGGCCGACCTCCTCCTGGTCTCCGGCGGCTGGAACCCGGTCGCGCACCTGTTCAGCCAGGCGGGAGGCAAGCTCCGCCACGACGAGGAACTCGGCACCTTCGTCCCCGACACCTGCCGCCAGGCGGTCGAGGTCGCGGGCGGCGCGAGCGGCGTCTTCGATCTGGCGCGAGTTCTCGCCCAAGGGGCCGCCGCAGGAGCCCGCGGGATCGAGGCCGAGGGCTACACCCCGGAAGAGGTCCACCTGCCACGGGTGGCCACCATGCCGCAGACGCCGCCCATGCCGGTCTTCACCGTCCCGGGCCGGGAAGGCGCCCCGCGCTTCGTCGACCTGCAACGCGACGTCACCGTCGACGACCTGGCCCGGGCGACCGGTGCCGGCCTGCGCTCCGTCGAGCACACCAAGCGCTACACCACGGCCGGCACGGCGAACGACCAGGGCAAGACCTCCGGCGTCCTGGCCGGCGGCGTCGTCGCCGAACTGCTCGGCGTGGACATCTCCGCGCTCGGCACCACCACCTTCCGGCCGCCGTACACCCCGGTCTCCTTCGCCGCTCTCGCCGGCCGGCACCGCGGTGCCCTGCACGACCCGATCCGCACCACGGCCCTGCACGCGTGGCATGTCGCGCACGGCGCCCTGTTCGAGAACGTCGGCCAGTGGAAGCGCCCCTGGTACTACCCGCAGGACGGCGAGGACAGGGAGACGGCGGTGCTGCGCGAGTGCGCCGCCGCCCGCGAGGGCGTCGCCTTCATGGACGCCTCCACCCTCGGCAAGATCGACGTCCAGGGCCCGGACGCCGGGGTCTTCCTCGACCTGCTCTACACCAACATGATGAGCACCCTGAAGGTCGGCATGATCCGCTACGGCGTGATGTGCCGCCCGGACGGGATGGTCTTCGACGACGGCACGGTGATCCGCCTCGACCGGGACCGCTACCTGGTCACCACCACGACGGGCAACGCCGCCGCCGTGCTGGACTGGATGGAGGAGTGGCTCCAGACGGAGTGGCCCGAACTGCGCGTCCACTGCACGTCGGTGACCGAGCAGTGGGCCACCGTCGCCCTGGTCGGCCCGCGCTCCCGCGAGGTCCTGGGCACGCTCGCCCCCCGACTCGCCGTCGCAGCCGAGGACTTCCCGTTCATGGCGTGGCGCGAGACGGCGGTCGCCGGCACCGACGCGCGGGTGTGCCGGATCAGCTTCTCCGGCGAACTCGCCTACGAGATCAACGTGTCACCGTGGGAGGCCCTCGCCCTGTGGGAGGCGTTGTACGAGGCCGGCGCCCCGTACGGCATCACCCCCTACGGCACGGAGACCATGCACGTCCTGCGCGCGGAGAAGGGCTATCCGATCGTCGGCCAGGACACCGACGGCACCGTGACGCCGCAGGACCTCGGCATGAGCTGGGCGGTGTCCAAGAAGAAGAAGGACTTCATCGGCAAGCGTTCCTTCGCCCGCGCCGACACCGCCCGCCCCGACCGCAAGCACCTGGTCGGGCTGCTTCCGGAGGACCCGGGCACGTTCCTCCCAGAAGGCACACACCTGGTCGCGGGCGGTGTGCTGCCCGCGCCGCCCGTCCCGATGCTCGGTCACGTCACCTCCAGTTACCGCAGCGCGGCCCTCGGCCGGACCTTCGCCCTCGCGCTCGTCAAGGGCGGCCGGGACCGCATCGGTGAGCGCCTCTACGCCCCCGTGGGCGACCGGCTGGTCCCGGTGACCGTCGCGAGCCCCGTCCTCTACGACCCCGAGGGAGCCCGCCGCGATGGCTGACACCGCCGTTACCACCCCGCTCCGCAGCCCCCTGTCGCATGCCGCCGGCCGGCTGGCCGCCGCGACCCGCGCCTCCGGGGGCGCGATCCGGCTGGCGGAACTGCCCTTCCTGACCCAGATCAATGTGCGCCTCGACCCCAAGGGCGCGGCGGCGGACGCCGTGGGGCTGGCGCTGGGCCTCCAACTCCCCGTCGAACCCGGCACCGTCGTCCGCGCAGGGGACCTGACCGCGCTGTGGCTCGGTCCCGACGAGTGGCTCGTGGTGGGACCACCGGGCGGTGGGCAGGACCTGGAGGGCCGGATCCGTGAGGCCGCGGGCGACGAGCCCGTGTCCGTCATCGATGTGTCGGCTCAGCGCACCACGCTCCTCGTCGCGGGCCCCCGGGCCCGCGACCTGCTGGCCCACGGCTGCTCGCTCGATCTTCACCCCCGGGTCTTCGGCCCGGGGCGCTGCGCCCAGACGAACCTGGCCCGCACGCAGGTCGTCCTGGTCGCCCGTGACGAGCCCCGGGCCGGGTTCTGGGTGCTGGTCCGGTCGTCCTTCGCCGGCTACCTGACGGACTGGCTGCTGGACGCGGCCGTGGAGTGGACGGGCTGACGCGGGCAGCGTGAAGCGGCGGTCGGTGATCCGGTGTCCGGATCACCGACCGCCGCTTGTCACGAGGGGCCTGTTCCGCGCTTGTCGTGAACCTCAGCCCGCATGACCGAGACGGCGGCTGAGCTCGTCCGCTCCCGCGACCAGCAGCGGCGCGAGTTCGTGTATCCGCTCCAGGGTGAGCCGGAAGGCCGGCCCTGACGCGCTGAGGGCGGCGACGACCTCGCCGTCCGCCGAACGCACGGGAACGGACAGGGCGTTGAGGCCCTCCTCGTATTCCTCCAGCGTGATGGCATAGCCCTGTTCACGGGCTTCGGCCAGGTCCGCCTCCAGTTTCTTCCTGGAGGTCACCGTGCGCGGTGTCAGACGGGGGAGACCGGCCTCGGCGAGGAGCTCGTCGCGTTCCTCGCGGGTGAGGTGGGCCAGGAGGACCTTGCCGCTCGACGTGCAGTGCAGCGGCGTCAGCCGTCCCACCCAGTTCTGCGCGGCGATGGCCGACGAGCCGCGTACCTGGTAGAGGTTGATCGCGTGGTGGGACTCGAGCACGGCGATGTTCAGCGTCTCGCCCACTTCGTCGACGAGACGCTCACAGATCCCGCGCCCGTGTCTGGTGACGGCGATACGGCCCGTCACGGCGCCGGCCAGGCGCACCACGCCGAAGCCGAGACGGTACTTTCCCCGTTCGCTCTCCTGCTCGACCATCCCGTGCGCTTCCAGCGCGCCGAGCAGACGGAAGGCGGTGGACTTGTGGACGTCGATCGCCGCGGCCACTTCACTCACGCCCGCCTCTCCGTGCTGGGCGAGGATCTCCAGCACGGCGACGGCACGGTCAACGGATTGCACTCCGCCACTGGGAGCGCCTGCGGTCTCAGCGCCGAGGTTGCTCATGGCGAAACTCTAGGTGGAATGAGCAACAGGCGTGAGGGGGTGGAGGCTATTTTCCTCGGCGGATTTCTCAGCGGGTTCCTCAGCAGATCCCCCAGCGGGATCCTCAACGGAAGACGACCGTACGGTTGCCGTTGACCATGACGCGGCTCTGAGTGTGCCATTCCACCGCCCGCGCCAGGACCTGCGCCTCGACGTCGCGCCCCAGGGCGACCATACTGTCAGGCCCCTGTGAGTGGTTCACGCGGATGACATCCTGCTCGATGATGGGTCCCTCGTCGAGGTCCGGGGTGACGTAGTGGGCCGTCGCTCCGACGAGCTTGACGCCGCGTTCGTACGCCTGGACATAGGGGCGGGCGCCCTTGAAGCTCGGCAGGAACGAGTGGTGGATGTTGATCGCCCGGCCTTCGAGCTGCTTGCACAGGTCGTTCGACAGGATCTGCATGTAGCGGGCGAGGACCACCAGGTCGATGTCCAGCTCGTCGACGAGCTCCATCAGCCGCGCCTCCGCCTCGGGCTTCGTCTCCCGGGTGACGGGCACGTGGTGGAAGGGGATTCCGTAGCTCTCGGCGAGCGGCTCGAAGTCGCGGTGGTTGGAGACGATCGCCGGCACCTCGATGTTCAACGCGCCGGTGCGGCAGCGGAAGAGCAGGTCGTTCAGGCAGTGCCCGAACTTCGACACCATGATCAGCGTGCGCGTCGGCGTCGACGCCTCGTACAGCTGCCAGGAGATCCGGTACGCCTCCGCCACCTGGGCGAAGCCGGACTTCAGGTCCTCCAGCGTCATGCCCGGATCCGAGACGTCGAAGTGCACCCGCATGAAGAAGCGGTCCAGCAGCCGGTCGTCGAACTGCTGGCTCTCCTGGATGTTCCCGGAGTGCCGGACCAGGAAGCCGGTGACGGCGTGGACGAGGCCCGAGCGGTCGGGGCACGACAGGGTGAGGACGAACTCGCGGCCGGCTGTGGGTCCATGAGACACGGAGCCCTCCCAGAGGAAGTGCGTATTACGCAACGAGCTGACTGATACGCAACATGGTCCAGGCTGCGACCGTCTGCGGTCAAGGGCTTGACACTGCTTCGGGCGGACTGCACCGTGAGTTGCGTAGCAAGAAGCTCGTTGCACATGAGGCAACCGCTCGCCCCACCCGAGGCGCTTCACTCCGAGGTGAACCATGACTACGACCGGCCTGCCGGAGAGCCTGATCGCGACCCTCCCCGGTGACCACTACACGGACCCGGAGATCTTCCGCCTGGAGCAGGAACGCATATTTGAATCCATGTGGTTTTGCGCGGCACGCGCGTCGGAGCTGGCGAAGCCGGGCGCCTTCCGGACCGTGGACGTCGGGCGCGAGAGCATCCTGCTGACCCGGTCGCGGGACGGCTCCGTCCGGGCCTTCTTCAACGTGTGCCGGCACCGGGGCGCGAAGCTGTGCACGCAGGAGTCCGGCGAGGTGAAGCGGGCTTTCCAGTGCCCGTACCACGCCTGGACGTACGACTTCAACGGCAAGCTGGTCGCGGCCCCCAACCTGACCAAGATGCCGGACGTCGGCCGCACCGAGTACGGCCTGGCGAGCGTGGCGGTACGCGAGTGGCTCGGCTATGTGTGGGTGTGCCTGGCCGAGAACCCGCCCTCGTTCGAGCAGTCGGTGATCGGAGACGTGGTGGCCCGCCTGGGCGACGTGGAGTCCATCGAGCGGTACGACGTCGAGAGCCTGGAGGTCGGCCGGCGGATCGTCTACGACGTCAAGGCCAACTGGAAGCTCATCATCGAGAACTTCATGGAGTGCTATCACTGCGCGACGATCCACCCCGAGCTGACGGAGGTCCTCCCGGAGTTCGCCGACGGCTACGCGGCGCAGTTCTACGTGGGGCACGGCGCCGAGTTCGGCTCGGACGTCCAGGGCTTCACCGTGGACGGCTCGCAGGGCCTGGACCGCATCCCCACGGTCTCCGAGGAACAGGACCGCCGGTACTACGCGATCACGGTGCGCCCGCAGGTGTTCATCAACCTGGTGCCCGACCACGTGATCTTCCACCGGATGTTCCCGGTGGCGGTCGACCGCACGATCGTGGAGTGCGACTGGCTGTACCTGAAGGGCGTGGTGGCAAGCGGCCGGGACGTGAGCCGGTCGGTGGAGTTGTTCGACCGCGTCAACCGGCAGGACTTCGACGCCTGTGAGCGCTGCCAGCCCGCGATGAGCTCCCGGCTGTACGCCAAGGGTGGCGTCCTGGTGCCCAGCGAGCACCACATCGGCGAGTTCCACGACTGGGTCCAGGACCGCCTGGGCACCCGCGCGAACCTCGCGGAGAGCTAACGAGCTCGTTAGGGGGTGTCCGCGGGGCACTGCCGAGGACCCAGGTGACTCCCGTCTGCGGGTGGGCCCGCCGAAGGACCACGCCGCGGGCGTTCCCGCGGTCACGTCCTGGCTGCGCCACGCCCACGCGCAGATGGGCGTCCGCCGTCATCGCCCGGAGTTGGGTGCCCTCGACTCACCTGACCATGCCGATCTGCGCTGTCCGCCACTGAACGAGGCGGGCTTCTACAGCGCCCCCAACTGCTCAGGCGTCGCGGACGTCTTCGCGCTCGATGCCCAACTGCTCGATCGCCGACGTCATGTGCGCGTGCAGGATCTCCTGGGCCGCTGCCGCGTCTCCGCGCGCGATCGCGTCGGCGATGGGCGTGTGGGACGTCGCGGACATGGCCAGATCGCGGCGTTCGCCGGCAGCGCTCATGATGACCACGCGCATCGGTCCCTCGAGTTGCCGCCAGGTCTTCAGGAGTATCGAGTTGCCGGAGAGTTCACACAGCAGGAGATGGAAGCCGAGATCGGCTTCGACCTTCGCGGCCAGATCCGCGCCTGTCGTGAAGGCGTCGTGAAGCTTCTCCAGGGCCTTGCGCAGGGCCTCGGCCGCTTCCTGCCTGCGCGGTGACGCGATGATCTGTGCCACCGCGAGTCCCTCCAGCGCCTCCCGGACCTGGAAGAGTTCCCGCACTTCGGTCGGGGTCAACTGGGACACACGCAGCATGCCCCGGGCTCCCGCCGTGACGAGCCCCTCCTGCTGGAGATGGCGCAGGGCCTCCCGTACCGTGCCGCGGCTCACCGACAGGTGCTCGGCGATCTCCACCTCGCCGAGGTGGTCGCCGGGGCGGTACTGGCCGGTCGTGATGGCCGTCCGCAGGGCCACGAGCGCCTGCTCCCGGAGGGTCGTCGAGCGGGTGAGACTGGAAAGCGCCTGACCGGACACGGTCGAACCCCCTTCAACTCCACGAGTGATCATAGTAGCCCGCGACGCTGTCATCTGTTGACAGTCGGCAATTCTGGGCCGATCCCTGCCGGGTGGGTTGACACGTCTTGCCGCCGGGCTCAGCATCGACTCTCGACTGTTAACAGTCGACAGCCAACAGCCCGATCTGGGACGCCCGCCTACGATCAAGGAGGATCGGCATGGCTGAGTTCACAGCGCCGCAGCAGGCGGCGCAGGGTTCGCCGGAGCGCCTGAGAGTCGCCATCGGATGCGGAGTCGGCGCGACCATCGAGACGTACGACTTCATCGGCTTCGGAACGGCCGCGGCCCTCTACTTCGGCGACGTGTTCTTCCCCGACTCCGACCCGCTGTCAGCCACCTTGCTGTCCTTCGCGACGCTCGGTATCGGCTTCGCCGCACGGCCCCTGGGCGGCATCGTCGCCGGGCACCTCGGCGACCGCGTCGGCCGCAAACCCGTACTGGTCGGATCGCTGCTGCTCATGGGCATCGCGACCGTGCTGATCGGCTGTCTGCCCACCTACCAGATGGTCGGAGTCTGGGCGCCGATCCTGCTGGTGGCCGTCCGCGTGATCCAGGGGCTCGCCTTCGGCGCCGAGTGGGGCGGTGCCATCCTGATGACCTTCGAGCACGCCCCGTGGCGACGACGCGGCCTCTACACGGGCATCACGCAGGCCGGCTTCCCGGTGGGTCTGCTGCTCGCCAACCTCGCCTTCCTCCTGAGCCGGCACACGCTGGACGACAACTGGGCCTGGCGCGTGCCGTTCCTGCTCAGTGCCGTCCTCATCGCCGTGGGCATCTTCATCCGGCTCAAGATCGACGAATCACCCCAGTTCGAGGCCCTCAAGGAGTCCGGCGAGGTCGTCAAGAACCCGCTGTTCGCGGTGATCCGGGACGACTGGCGCAACGTGCTGCGGGCCTTCTGCCTGCGCATCACCGAAACGGCGGGATACGCCGTCTCGGTCACCTTCGTCCTGTCCTACCTGGACGACGGCGACGCCCCCGACGTCTCCGGCACCACCAGCCTCACCGCCCTGGTCACCGCCGCCGCCCTCGGCATCGCCGCCACCACGCTCTGGGGCCGCCTGTCGGACAGGGTCGGCCGCCGCCCGGTCTATCTGCTGGGCTGCGCGGTGAGCGTCGTATGGGGCGTCCCGCTCTTCCTGCTCGTCAACACCGAAGCCGCGGCACTCATCCTGATCACCTTCGTGATCAGCTATGCCGTCTGCCAGAACTCACTGGCCGGCGTCCAAGGAGCCTGGTTCTGCGAGCTGTTCGCCGCCAGGACGCGCACCGCCGGAACCTCCCTCGCCTACCAACTCTCCGCGGTCGTCTCCGGGTTCACTCCCATGATCGCCACTGCCCTGTACTCCGCCACCGGATGGACCGGGCCCGCGGTTCTCTTCAGCTGCTACGGGCTGTTGGGCCTCCTGGCGACGTTGCTGACGCGTGAGACGTGGGGCGTCGACGAGCGCCGGGAAGCCGACCGCGCCGTGACCGCGTCCGCCGAACCCGCTCTCCCCGCTGCCCACTGACAGAGATGAGGAACAACGTGATGTCCACTCAGGCACCCGCAACAGGGGTGCCGTCCCTCCGGCGCACCGCCGCCCTGAAGGACTCCGCCTACCGCATCCGTAGGCACGCGCTGGACATGGGGGAGACCCAGGGCCAGGGCTACATCGGACAGGCGCTCGGCGTGGCCGACATCCTGGCCGTCGTCTACCAGGACGTCCTCAACCACCGTGCCGACGAGCCGGACTGGCCGCAGCGCGACAGGTTCCTGCTGTCGATCGGCCACTACGCCATCGCCCTGTACGCGGCGCTCGCCGAGGCCGGCGTGCTGGACGTCGCCGAACTCGCCACCTACGGCAGCGACGACTCGCGCCTGCCCATGTCGGGCATGGCGTCCTACACACCCGGCATGGAGATCTCCGGCGGCTCCCTCGGCCACGGACTGGGCGTCGCCACCGGCATGGCGCTCGGCCTGCGCCACCAGGGCAGCGACGCGCACGTGTACAACCTGCTGTCGGACGGTGAGCTGGACGAGGGCTCCACCTGGGAGGCGGCGCTCGCCTGCGCCCACCACGGTCTGGACAACGTCACCGCTATCGTCGACGTCAACGCCCTCCAGGCGGACGGCCCGACCAAGGGCGTGCTGCGCACCGAGCCGGTCACGGCCAAGTGGGAGGCGTTCGGCTGGCACGCCCTCCGCGTGGACGGCAACGACATCGAGGCGCTCCTCGCGGCCTTCGACAGCCTGCGCGGGCACCGGGGATCACCGGCCGTGCTCATCTGCGACACCAGGATCGGATGCGGCGTACCGATGCTGGAGACCCGGGAGAAAGCACACTTCATGCGCGTCGAGGAGCACGAATGGCAGCTGGCCCGCGAGCAGTTGACGGAGCGTCACCGTACCGCCGCCCGGAAAGAGGGAACCGTTCGATGAACACCCCGGCACCGACCCAGGTCGCCCAGCGCAAGCTCACCACCTCCGCGATGATCGCCTCGATCGCCGAAGAGGGACAGCGCACCACCAAGGCCCCCTTCGGACACGCGCTGGCCCGGCTCGCCGACGAACGCCCCGACGTGGTCGGACTCTCCGCGGACCTGGCCAAGTACACCGACATGCACGTCTTCCGCGAGGCCCACCCCGACCGCTTCTTCCAGATGGGCATGGCGGAACAGGTCATGCTGGGTGCGGCCGCGGGGCTGGCCGAGGTGGGCCTGACCCCGTTCGCCTCCACCTACTCCGTCTTCGCCACCCGCCGCGCCTACGACTTCCTCTGCCTCGACATCGCCGAGCCCCAGCTGGGCGTCAACGTCGTCGGCGCCCTGCCCGGCCTGACCACCGGCTACGGCCCCAGCCACCAGGCGACCGAGGACCTGGCCATCCTGCGCGGCATGCCCGGCCTGACGATCGTGGACCCGGCGGACTCAGTGGACATCGAGCAGGCCGTGCCGGCTCTGGCGGCCCACCCGGGTCCCACCTACATGCGGCTGCTGCGCGGAGCCGTGCCCACGGTCCTGGACGAGTACGACTACCGGTTCGAACTCGGCAAGGCGGCGGAGCTGCGTGGTGGCCGTGACGTGCTGTTCATCTCGACCGGACTGATGACGGTCCGTGCCCTGACAGCGGCCCAGGAACTCGAGGACGACCATGTGGACGTCGCCGTCCTCCACGTGCCGACGATCAAGCCGTTCGACCGCGAGACGGTGCTGCGGGAATCCGCGATGGGACGCCTGGTGGTGACCCTCGAGAACCACAGCGTCGTCGGAGGCCTCGCGGAGTCCGTGGCGTCCTGCCTGGCCTTCGCACGGCAAACGGCACGCCTCGTACCGATCGGGCTGCCGGACGAATTCCTCGCCGCGGGCGCGCTGCCCACCCTCCATGACCGCTATGGCCTCTCCGTCGCGGCGATCAAGGAACGCGTCCGCCGCGAACTCTGAGGACCGCGCAGGTCGTCGAGGCTCACCCCGTTTCCCACTCCTCAGGAGGACCCCATGGTCACCGAACACACCCCCCGCACCGCAGTCGTCACCGGGGCGGGATCCCTGCGAGGCATCGGACGCGCCACCACGCACGCCCTGGCCGCCGCCGGCTACCACATCGCCGTCCTCGACCTGGACAAGGAGGCCGCCGAGGACACCGCCCGGGAGGTCGCCGACCGGCACGGGGTGAAAGCCCTGGGGCTCGCGGCGGATGTCACCGACGCCGACGCGGTCGACGCCGCGATCGGGGAGATCGAAGCAGCACTCCCGCCGATCGGAGCCCTCGTCAACAACGCGGGGATCACGTCCCCGACCCGCTTCGTCGACGTCACGCCCACGGAGTGGGACCGGATCTTCGAGGTCAACGTCCGCGGGAGCTTCCTGGTCACCCACCGCGTGGCCGGCCGGATGGCCGAGCGGGGCTTCGGCCGCATCGTCTTCCTGTCGTCCGTCTCCGCCGAGCGCGGTGGCGGAGTGTTCGGGGGAGTGGCCTACTCGGCGGCCAAGGCCGCACTCCTGGGCTTCGCCCGGGCCCTCGCCCGTGAACTCGGCCCGTCCGGAGTCACGGTCAACTCCGTGGCCCCGGGCCTGATCAACACCGACATCACACAAGGGAAGCTGGACGAGGAGCGCAAGGCCGCCATGATCGCGGACGTTCCGGTACGCCGCATCGGCGATGTCGAGGACGTGGCCGACGTCATCGCCTTCCTGGCCCGGCCCGAGTCGGGTTACCTCACCGGCGCGACGTACGACGTCAACGGCGGGTCCCACATCCACTGAGGAGACCTCAAGCGACCGGGTGACGGCACGGCCCGGGAACATGCTTCACTCAGTCATCCGATCGGGCTCGGAACTGTCATATCTGCTGGGTGTCGGGCCGGGCCGTTACAGTGAGGCTCGCCGTATTCGACGCGTCGGAGCAGACCTTGGCGAACCTGTCCCACCTCGAGGAGATCTTCTCCGGCGAGGGCACCAGGCCGATGAGGCTGCCGCGCTGGCAGGCCGGCGGTTCACCAGCGAGCCTGGCGGTCACCTTGATCGCTGACTACACGTTTCCGGGCCGGGCTTGGTTGCCGGCGGCGGCGATCGTGGCGTTGCTGGGGGAGTTCGACGTGGCCGCCGGCGCCGCCCGTACGACGATCAGCAGGCTGGCGCGCCGAGGGGTGCTGGAGGGCAGTCGGCAGGGGCGGTACAGCTCGTACCGGCTGACGCGTCAGGCCGCTGTCGATCTGTGGAGCGGCGGTGGCTCCATCGCCACGTTCACCACGCAGCCCGACTCATGGGACGGATGGTGGACGCTGGTCGCCTTCTCCGTGCCGGAACAGGAGAGCACACGACGGCGCGCGCTGCGCACCGCGCTGCGGTGGCGGGGGTTCGCGCCGCTGTACGACGCGGTCTGGGCGTCGCCGCACCCGCTCACCCCCAAGGGGCGTGCCGAACTGGCGGACTTGGCGCTGGGGGCGGTGAGCGTGTTCCGCGCGCGACAGGTGGATCTCGAGACGGAGGCCAACCGCAACCCGATCGAGGCATGGGACCTGCCCGGCATCGCCGAGCAGTACGAGATCTTCATCCGGCGGTGGAGCAGTCTGCGGCCTCACATCAGCGCCGGTGACGTCACCGGCGCCGCGGCGGTGCGTGCCCGCACCGAAGTGATGAACACCTACCGTCACTTCCCGGTACTGGACCCCCTGCTGCCCATCGATCTGCTGCCGGCTGACTGGCCCCGTTCCCGTGCGCGGGACGTGTGCGTCGCGGTGTACGACGGTCTGGCCCACCCCGCCCAGGAACACGTCCGTTCGGTGGCGGCCCGGTCCGCGGACGGTCCGCACCTCGACATCAGTGCCCACACGATCGCCGGCATGAGCGCTGGAATCGGTCACAGCCACGGCTGAAGACCCGTCGTCTGACCCTGAGTTCAGACGTATTTGCGTCACAGCGATTGACAGATGAGAGTCCGGTGGTGACTCTTTCTGTTATTCAAACCTGGTGTGGGAGCGTTCACAGTCATGTGACCCCAGAGAGCAGACTCCACCGCATCGCTCCTCACCGCCTCGGGCTCCACGCGTGCAACCCCCCACTCACACAGGAGTCATCCATGAGCATGCAACGGCGTACTTTCCTGGCACTGAGCGCGGCCGGAGCAGCGGGCATGGGCGCGTCCCTGCTCGGCACCGGGCAGGCAGGCGCCATCGCCAGGCCGCAGGGCGCACCGACCACGCCGTTCGCGGTCGGCGTGCGCCGGTACGACTGGACCCGCGGCAGCCGCCCGTGCACCACATACGTCTACTACCCCGCCACCGGCACCCCCGGCGGCAACCCGGTGACGAACGCCCCGGTCGCGGGCGGTGTCTTCCCCGTCTACAACTTCACCCACGGCTACGGAAGCAGTCCGCAGAACTCCCTGTTCATCATCCGGGCCCTGGCCTCTGCGGGATTCATCGTCCCCGCGCCGCACTTCAACCACAACTTCAATGACGTCGACAACGGCAACTCCTCCAAGGACGTCTCGCAGATCCTCACCAACACCCTCGCGCTCAACGCGAGCGGTCCGTTGGCCGGGCACATCAACACCGGGCTCGGCGTCGGCGTCTCCGGCCACTCCCTGGGCGGCATGATCACCCATGGCCTGCTGACCTCCTGGCCCGACCGCCGGATCATCTCCGCCAACCCGCAGTCGTGCGTCGACATGGGCAACCCGTCCAGTTCGGTCTCCGCCAAGGTCCTGTTCGTCCACGGAGACCGGGACTCGACCACGGGGTACAACTCGGCCCGGCAGGCGTACAAGGAGATAGCCTGGCCCAAGGCGTTCCTCACCTTCGTCGGCGGCAGCCACACCAGCTTCTGGAGCGACAAGCGCTTCCCGAACACCGTCGTCGACTGGGCCCGCTGGAGCATGTACGGCGACACCGCCGCACGGGACCGCCTCCCTGCCGACGCGGCCGGGTCCAACACCAAGTGGGAATCCGTCCTGCGCTGAGAAGCAGCCGCTCCGCACGCCCGGCGTGACGTGCCCGCACGTGAGGCTCGTCCGACAGAATTGTCATGATCACGTCACTCAATGGGCGTGCGGGACGGCCGTCCCCTGATCATCCACGAACGCGTACAGCGAGGCGCTCGATCGCCGGGTCCACGACGGGCGCTTCACCAGGCATGCACCGCCCCCCCCACACCGGAGGTCACTGTGACCGACTCTCACCCGCGCCTACGCACGGCGCCGCGTCCACGAAGAATCCGCCGAGCTTCGGGTGGCCGTGTGGCAGGCGTTCTGGCCGCCGCCTTCACGCTGGCCGCCTCCGCGCTCACCGTGCTGCCCCAGACCGCGCAGGCCGCGACCGCGCGACAGGTGGAGCGCCTCGACCGAGGTCTGGTCAGCGTCCACACCAGTAGCGGGAACCTGGTGTCGTGGCGCTGGCTGGCCACTGACCCGAACGACGTGGCGTTCAACGTCTACCGCGGCGCCACCAAGCTCAACTCCTCGCCGATCACCGGCTCCACGAACTACTTCGACTCCGGCGCCCAGGACTCCGCCGACTACACGGTGCGCCCGGTGGTGAACGGAACCGAACAGGCCCCCTCCGAGCGCGCCTTGCAGTTCCGGTCGGGATACCTGGACGTCCCCATCACCCCGCCCGCAGGCGGCACCGCCCCGGGCAACTCGGCGTACACCTACGAGGCCAACGACGCCTCCCTCGGCGACCTCGACGGCGACGGCAGGCTCGACCTGGTCCTGAAGTGGCAGCCGACCAACGCCAAGGACAACTCGCAGTCCGGTTACACGGGCAACACGATCGTCGACGGCATCAAGCTGGACGGTACCCGGCTGTGGCGTATCGACCTGGGTCGCAACATCCGCTCCGGGGCGCACTACACGCAGTTCCAGGTGTACGACTACGACGGCGACGGCAAGGCCGAGGTCGCCATGAAGACGGCCGACGGCACCAGGGACGGCACCGGCGCGGTGATCGGCAGTTCCTCGGCCGACCACCGCAACTCCAGCGGCTATGTCCTGTCCGGGCCGGAGTTCCTGACGATGTTCAACGGCCAGACGGGCAAGGCGATGCAGAGCGTCGACTACGTCCCGGGCCGGGGCACCGTCTCCTCCTGGGGCGACAACTACGGCAACCGCGTCGACCGCTTCCTGGCGGGCACGGCGTATCTGGACGGCTCCCGCCCGTCGCTGATCATGGCGCGCGGTTACTACACCCGCACGGTGATAGCGGCCTGGGACTGGCGGAACGGCTCCTTCACCCGCCGCTGGACCTTCGACACCAGCTCCTCGACCAACAGCGGCAAGGGCTACGACGGCCAGGGCAACCACAGTCTGTCCGTCGCGGACGTCGACGCCGACGGCAAGGACGAGATCGTCTACGGCGCGATGACCGTCGACGACAACGGCAACGGACTGTGGACGACCAGGCTGGGCCACGGCGACGCCGGCCACGTCGGCGACCTCAACCCCACCCGCGCCGGCCTGGAGTATTTCAAGGTCTCCGAGAACTCCAGCTCACCGGGCTCCTGGATGGCCGACGCCCGCACCGGCCAGGTGCTGTGGCAGACGGCCTCCGGCTCGGACAACGGCCGGGGCGTCGCCGCCGACATCTACGCCGGCAGCCCGGGCGCGGAGGCCTGGTCGGCATCCGACACGACCCTGCGCTCGGCCACCGGCGCCTCGCTCGGCCGGGAGCCGTCCAGCATGAACTTCCTGTCCTGGTGGGACGGCGACCCGGTCCGTGAACTCCTCGACGGCACCCGCATCGACAAGTACGGCACCTCGGGCGACACCCGCCTGCTGACCGGATCCGGGGTCCACTCCAACAACGGGACCAAGGCCACGCCGTCGCTCGCCGGGGACATCCTCGGCGACTGGCGGGAAGAGGTCGTCTGGCCGACGTCGGACAACAGGGCCCTGCGGATCTACTCGACCCCGCACGAGACCAGCACGAAGATCACGACCCTGCTGCACGACACGCAGTACCGCACGGCCCTGGCCTGGCAGAACACCGCCTACAACCAGCCCCCGCACCCGAGCTTCTTCATCGGCAACGCCATGCCGACGGCTCCCCGTCCGACCGTCTACACGCCCTGAAGGAGAGATCATGCACCCCACCGAGGCTGTCGGTTCCGGGCGTATCAGCCGCAGGACCCTGCTCAAGGCCACCACCGCCACCGCCGGGGCGATCGTCACCGCCGCCGCGCTCGCCGAACTGGAGACGCCGGCCAACGCCGCCGCGAGTTTCGTCAAGGGCGTCGACATCAGCTGGGTGCCGCAGATGGAGGCGCGCGGCTTCTCCTGGAAGAACGCGAGCGGTCAGAAGCAGGACCTGCTGACCATTCTCAAGGGGTACGGCATCAGCGCGGTGCGGTTGCGCACGTTCGTCAACCCCTCCAGCAGCCCCACCGACGGGCACTGCGGCATCAACGAGGCCGCCGCCTTCGCCAAGCGGGTCAAGGCCGCCGGAATGTCGATCATGCTCGACTACATGTTCGGCGACACCTGGAACTCCGTCGGCGTGCAGAACCCGCCCGCCGCCTGGCGGAACATGAGCTACAGCCAGATGCGCACCGCCATGAGCACCTACGTGAACCAGACCATGACGGTTATGAGGAACAACGACGTGCTCCCCACGTGGGTCCAGATCGGCAACGAGATCAACAGCGGGATCTGCCGCCCCGTCGGCAGCGTCTCCAACCCGGCGCAGCTGACCGGGCTGCTCAACGCGGCGTACACCCAGGTCAAGACCGTGTCCCCGAACTCGATCGTGTGCATCCACCTGGCCCAGCCGCAGAAGTACGACGTGATGACGACGTTCTTCAGCCGCTACGCCGCGAACGGCGGCAAGTGGGACATGTCGGTGTTCTCCTCCTACGGCAGCGCCGACGTCGCCCCCGGGATCGTGGCGAACATGAGGAAGATCTCCGACGCCTACGGCAAGCCGTTCCTCCAGAGCGAGTTCGGCGGCCGGGTGGACCGGGCTTCCTCGACCCAAGCCTCGCTGGTCGCCTACATCAAGGCGCTGAAGGCCAACGGCGGGCAGGGCATCTTCTACTGGGAGCCGGAGTGCATGTCCCCGTTCACCGGCTACAACATGGGCGCCTGGGACTCCGCCACGCAGCGCCCCACCGTCATCATGAACGGCTTCACCCAGGCCTGAGCGACGGCCGTGGACCTCAACCCGGGGATCTCTCCGGTCAAGGATTGGGATATTGAAATGCGCATGACATTAGACCTCGAAGGGCATGGAATCAGGCTGGGTGCAGCGGGTCTGCTGACCTTTGTGACATTGGTCGGCACCGGTGCGGCGCATG
Source organism: Streptomyces africanus (assembly GCF_030816955.1). Taxonomy (NCBI): domain Bacteria; kingdom Bacillati; phylum Actinomycetota; class Actinomycetes; order Kitasatosporales; family Streptomycetaceae; genus Streptomyces; species Streptomyces africanus. Next base: position 8,336,776 of record NZ_JAUSYP010000001.1, read on the forward strand.
CCGACGCCGCCACGCGGGCTCTGCCGGCCGGTTGTTCCGGAACTTCGCCGATCAAGTGTCACTACGCGGTCTCGCCCGGCAACTACGACGTGACGGTCTCCATCGGCGGCGCTGCTTCCGCCGGGCAGACCGAGATGTGGGTGGAGGCCCGGCGCCTGATGCTTCCGGCGACGAAGACGGCGGCCGGCGCCGTCGCCACGTACTCGTTCACGGTCAACGTGCGGCAGCCCGAGGGGCAGCCGACCGGCCAGGGCGGCACTGGAAACCCCGGTCTGGACATCCGGTTCGCGGGGGCCAACCCGCAGGTGTCGGCCGTCTCCGTGAAACCGGCGGCCCAGCCGATGGTCGCCTACCTGGCCGGTGACTCGACCGTGTGCGACCAGCCGGCCGCCCCCTACACCGGATGGGGCCAGATGATCACGACTGCGGTGCGTCCCGGCGCAGCTGTCGCCAACTACGCTGATTCGGGGGAGAGTTCGGGCAGCTTCCTGTCCAACTCGGCGCTCTTCCCGGCGCTGCTGTCGAAGGTCAGGGCGAACGACGCGGTGTTCATCCAGTTCGGCCACAACGACAAGCAGACCAGCGCGTCCGCCTTCCGGAACAACCTCACCTCCATGATCACGCAGGTCCGCGCGAAGGGCGGCGTCCCGGTCCTGGTGACCCCGCCGGTCCGCCGGCTGTTCGACGGCAACCGGCTCACGCCAACGGCGCTGCACGTAAACGGCGTCGGAGTCGACCTGCCCGCCCAGATGCGCTCGGTCGGCACGGCACAGAAGGTGCCGGTGATCGATCTGACCGCCAAGAGCAGGACGCTGGTCGAGTCCCTCGGCCCGTCCGCCTCCGCACAGCTCTTCCTGCGCTCCTCCGTCGACGGTGTCACGGACAACACCCACTTCTCGCAGTACGGCGCGACGCAGATCGGCGGGCTGGTGCTCCAGAGCATCCGGGAGCAGCGCCTGCCCCTGGCCGCGTACCTGCGCTGACCGAGGCGCGGCGGCGCCCGTCCCCGGGAAAGGACCCGATGAGAAACCTTCGGATACTCGTCACGACCGCACTGGTGATCGCCTTGTCCAGCCTCGGCGTTCGCACCGCGTCCGCGGCCGACAGCGTGGCGGCGAACTGCACCGGCGCCTCCCACACCCCGGCGGCACGAGCGGCGGCCGCGCCGGTCACTGTGTGGCTGGCCGGTGACTCCACCATGGCCAACCCGGGCGCCGCCCGTTGCCCGGTCGGCTGGGGCAGCCAGTTCGACGCTCTGTTCAACAGCGACGTGACGGTCAGGAACCAAGCGGTGGGAGGCCGCAGCATCCAGACCTGGCTGTACGAGGGGAACGTGAGCAGCACCAAGGGCTCGGACGGCGAGTGCCGCCTCACGTCCACCACGTACTCGTCCCGCTGGCAGGCGATGCTGAACTCGAGCACCGGCATGAAGGCCGGCGACTATCTCTTCATCCAGTTCGGCATCAACGACTCCTCCTCGACCTGCCCCCGGCACGTCGGCCCGGCCCGGTACCAGCAGCTGATGACCATGATGGCGAAGGCCGCCCTGGCCCGGGGCGCGCACCCGGTGCTGCTCACCCCGGTGGCCGCGATCACCTGCTCCGGCGGCATGGCGACCAAGAACCGCGGCTTCGTCTCCCAGACCTTCGCCGCCGGATCCGCGACCGGGGCGCCGGTCGTCGACCTGCAGGCGCTCAGCGTCTCGCGCTACAACAGCCTGCGCTTCTGCCCGAACAACGGCGACTACGGATCGGGCCCCGTGGGCGCCTTCTTCTGCAACGACCACACCCACTTCGAAACCTACGGGGCGCAGCAGATCGCCACGCTCGTCGCCGGTGACGTGCGCCGGCAGAACCTCCCGCTCGCCGCGTATCTCAGGTAGCGCCCGGGCGGCCGGAGGGCACCAGGCCGAGCGCACGGTTCCGCCGGCCGTGCCGCTCGACCGGGCGATGGGCGCACTGTCGGAGTAGTCCGGCCTGACTCGTGACGGCGGCCCGCCCGCTGTCAGGGAGCCGTGCCGAGATCCACGGCCAGTTCCTCGGTCTGAGTCCAGAAGCTGTCATCGGCGTCCTGGAGCCGGCCGGCGGCGTGTTTCATATGGCGGCGTGCGGCGGCCCGTGCCGCTTCGGGGTCGCCCGCCTCGATGGCGGCGAGGATGGCGTGGTGCTCGTCCCGGACCGCTTCGATGAAGTCGTTCCGGCGTGCCTCGTTCGCGCGCGTGACGCGGATGCCGCTGCGTGACACGTCGCCCAGGTACCGCACCGTCGAGACCATCACGGCGTTGCCGGTCGACTCGGCGATGGACCGGTGGAAGGCGAGGTCCTCGTCCACGCCGTCGCCGCCGGCCGCGACCGCCGAGTCGATGGTGTCCAGTGCCTGGCGCATCCGCGCGAGGTCGTGCGGTGTGGCCCGGGTGGCGGCGAGGCTGGCCGCCTCGCCCTCCATGGCCCGGCGTACCTCCACGATCTGCAGCACCTTCGCCTTGGTGTCGGCGGCGTCGAGGTCGAGCGGGCGGGTGCGCCGCGGCAGGACGAACACGCCGATGCCCTGCCGCGGTTCGATCAGGCCCGCGTTGCGGAGCCTCGACAGGGCCTCGCGCACCACGGTGCGGCTGACGCCCAGCTGCTTGACCAGCTCCACCTCGGTCGGCAGCCGGTCACCCTCGGCGAGCCGCCCCGACTCGATCTCCTCGGAGAGCGTCGCGGCGACCTGGTCGGCGAGCCGGACAGGACCGGGCACCTTGGAAAACATGGTTTTCAGTCTATAGACCCTCGCTCGGCTGCCCCGCCGTGAGCGGCCCGCCGACCAGGACCGCGTCACGGTGGTCGGCGGCGTAGTCCCGTACCACCGCTGCGAAGTCCGGATCGGGCTGGAGCCCGAGTGCCGCGGCCCGCGTGGTGTCGAAGACGGAAGGCCACGAACCCACGATGGCCTCGACATCAGGGTCGGGCGCGATCGTCACCAGGTCGGCGACGGCGTCACCGGCCAGCTGCCGCAGCGTGGACAGCATCTCGGCGACCGAGACCGTGAGCCCCGGAAGGTTGACCGGCAGCCCGCCCTCCAACCGGCCCCTCCCGGAACCGCGCTCCGCTTCCGCGATGCGGAGGATCCCCTCGACCGTGCGCCGGGGCGACGCCAGGACCACCCGCAGGTCGGGACGTACCGGGCAGATCGCGGGCAGGCCCGCCAGCGGCTCGCGGATGATGCCGGACAGGAAGCCGGAGGCGGCCGCGTTCGGCTTGCCGGGCCGCACCGACACGGTCATCAGGCGGGCCACGCGTCCGTCGAGGAACCCCCGGCGGGTGTAGTCCGCGACAAGCTGCTCGCAGACGAGTTTCTGGATGCCGTAGCTGGAGCGGGGCGTGGGCAGGGTCGACTCGCTGACCACCGGCGGGAGCGGCAGCGCCGGGTCGGAGCCGTAGACCGCCACGCTGCTGGCGAACACCAGGCGCGGTCGAGGCCCGCCGGCGGCCGACTGCGCCCGGGCGGCTTCGAGGAGCGCGCGGGTGGTGTCCAGGTTGGCGCTCATGCCCAGGTCGAAGTCGGCCTCGCACTCGGCCGAGACGGCGGCGGCGAGGTGGATCAGCACGTCCACCGGCTCCGCGAACACCTCGTCGAGGCACTCGGCCAGGTCACCGCGCACCGTCTCCACGAGCGGGTCGGCCGTCTCCGGAGCACCGGGCGGCACGATCCGGTCGGCGAGCACCAGCCGGTCGATCGGCGCACCGCGGAAGGTCCGCGTCCTGAGCAGGGTGCCGGTGACCTGTCGTCCCAGAAAGCCGAAGCCGCCCGTGATGACGATCCTCATACGGTGTCTCCTCGGTAGTCGTTCAACGGTAGTCGTCCAGCCAGCCGAGGCCTTCGCTCGTGCCGGCGAGGGGGACGTACTCGCAGCCGATCCACCCGTCGAAGCCCAGGTCGTCGACGACACGGAACAGGTGGCTCACGGCGAGTTCGCCCTGGTCGGGCTCGTGGCGGTCGGGCACGCCCGCGATCTGCAGATGACCGACCCGGCCGGTCGGCAGATCGCGGCGCAGGGTGGTGGTGAGGTCGCCTTCGACGATCTGGCAGTGGTAGAGGTCGAGTTGCACCTTGAGGTTCGGGGCACCCACCTCCCGCACGACCGCGTGCGCCTCCGCCTGCCGGGACAGGAAGTAGCCCGGCATGTCGCGGCCGTTGATCGGCTCGATCAGGATGTCGACGCCCAGCGCGGCGGCTCGCCCGGCGGCCCAGCCGAGGTTGGCCAGGTAGGTGGCGCGGTGCTCGGCCCGTTCCTCCGGCGTGGCGTCGGGCGGCAGGAGCCCGGCCATCACGTGCAGCCGCGGGCAGTCCAAGGCGGCGGCGTACTCCAGAGCCCGGGCGATGCCGGAGCGGAGCTCCGCCTCGCGGCCGGGCAGCGCCGCGATCCCGCGTTCTCCGGACTCCCACGTCCCGGGAGGGGCGTTGAACAGCACCTGCCTGAGGCCGTGGTCGTCGAGCCGGCGGCGCAGCTCCGTGGCGTCGTAGGCGTAGGGGAAGAGGTATTCGACGGCGGTGAAGCCGTCCGCCGAGGCCGCGGCGAAGCGGTCGGGGAAATCGTGCTCGGTGTACATCAGGGACAGGTTCGCTGCGAACCTCGGCATGGTGGCTCCTGTGTGGGGACCGGGAGGCCCGGTCAGCGGTTGACGACGTGTTTGTCGGTGGTGAGCACGGCGGCGGCGCCGACGACGAGGCTGAGCGCCAGGACGTACATCGGGAGTGATGTCGAGCCCGTGGCGTCCTTCAGCGCGCCGATCATGTAGGGACTGACGAAGCCGGCGAGGTTGCCGACCGAGTTGATCGCGGCGAGGCCGACCGCGGCGGCGGTGCCGCCGAGGAACGCGGTGGGCAGGGACCAGAACAGCGGCGCGCAAGTCAGCACGCCCGCCGCGGCGATGGACAGCGCGGCCAGGGACAGCGCGGTCGACCCGGCCCAGCCCGCCGCCAGCGAGAAGCCGACCGCGCCCATGAGACTGGGCACCACCAGATGCCAGCGGCGCTCACGGCGCTTGTCCGCCGAACGCCCGAGCAGGTTCATCGTGACGAGCGCGGCCAGGAACGGCACCGCGCTGAGCAGGCCGATCGCGAGGTTGCCCTCGATGCCGGTGGACTCGATGAACGTGGGCATCCAGAAGGTCAGGGCGTACTGGCCCATCACGAAGCAGAAGTAGATGAGGCACATCAGCCACACCTTGGGCTCGCGGAAGGCGTCCCAGACCCGGCCGTGCACGGTCTGGTGTGCGGCGTCCTCGGCGATCGCCCGCTCGACGACGACCTTCTCCTCGTCGGTGAGCCACTTCGCGGCACGCACGCTGTTGTCGAGGTAGAACAGCGTGGCCACGCCGATGAGGAGCGCCGGGATCGCCTCCAGCAGGAACATCCACTGCCAGCCCTCCCAGCCGTTCACGCCCTGGAACCGGTCCATGATCCAGCCGGAGAGCGGATTGCCGAAGATGCCGGCCACCGGGATGGCGGACATGAAGAGCGCGATCACCCGGGCACGGCGGTGGGAGGGGAACCAATAGGTGCAGTACAGGATCACCCCCGGGTAGAACCCCGCCTCCGCGGCTCCGAGGAGGAACCTGAGGACGTAGAACATCGCCTCGTTGTGGACGAACATGAACGCCCCCGAGACGAGGCCCCAGCTGATCATGATCCGGGCGATCCAGGTGCGGGCGCCGACGCGCTGGAGCATCAGGTTCGACGGCACCTCGAAGAGGAAGTAGCCGATGAAGAACAGTCCGGCGCCGAGGCCGTACGCCGCCTCGCTGAAGCCGAGGTCGTCGGCCATCTGGAGCTTGGCGAAGCCGACGTTGACCCGGTCCAGGTAGGAGACGACGTAGCACAGGACGAGGAAGGGGACGATACGCCGCACGACCTTGCGGAAGACGGCGTTCTCACGGGCGACGTCGGCGGATGCGGACGTCGTTATGGGCATGGACATGGGTGATCCCTCGTGCGGCTCGGGGGAATTCTCTGACGGGTGAGGAGCGGGTCACCACGCGGCGTCGAACGTGGACCTCAGTTCGTCGAGCGCGTGGGACGGGAGCGGCTCGGGGCGACGGTGGGTCAGGAGCCAGAGACGTGCCGTCTCCTCGAGTTCTTCGAGGACGGCGAGGGCGGTGGCCGCGTCGGGTCCCCAGACGACGGGGCCCAGCCTGTCGAGCAGCACGGCCTTGAGGGGCGTACGGCTCGCCGCGTGTGCGGCGATGCGGGCGGTCACCAGGTCGGCCACGCGCGGGTCGCCGGGCCGGTGGTAGGGGATGAGCGGGACGTGCCCGACCTTCATCACGTAGTACGGCGTGAGGGGCGGAAGCACGTCGGCCTGGCTCCACACCCCGGCCAGGGTGAGCGCGACCAGGTGCGTGGAGTGGGTGTGGATGACGAACCGGGCCGTGGGGTCGGCGGAGCAGATGCGGCGGTGCAGGGTCAGGGTCTTGCTGGCGCGGTCGCCCGCGATCTGCTCGCCACGGGCGTCGACCAGGGCGAGGCGGCCGGGTTCGAGGAACCCCAGGGCGGCGTCGGTGGGGGTGATCAGGTGGTGGTCGCCGGCCTTGGCGCTGATGTTGCCGGCGCTGGCGTGGACGTAGCCCCGGGCGAACAGGCTGGTGCCCACGCGGACGATCTCGTGGCGCGCCTCGTCGACAGCGTCGTGGATGGCCTCGTCGTGGCCTGTCCCGGCGGTGGTGCCCGGCTGCTCGGTCATGCGGCCTCCTCGTCCAGCAGGGCGAAGGCGGAGGTGAAGAAGTCGGGGCCGCCGAAGTTGCCGGACTTGAGCGTGATGTGGAGCGTGTCCCCGCCGGGGAGGGTGGCCGCGCACCACGGCACACCGGGGTCGATCTGCGGTCCGATCCTGAGCCCGGTGACACCGAGCGCCCGGACGACCGCTCCCGAGGTCTCACCGCCGGCGACGACGAGCCGGCGGACGCCCCGTTCCACCAGCCCCTGTGCGACGCGGGCCAGCGTCCGCTCCACGAGCTCACCGGCCTCGGCGGCACCGAGCCGGCCCTGGACCGAGCGGACCGTGTCGGCCGGCTCGGTGGAGTAGACCAGGACCGGACCGTCGTCCAGGTGTGACGCAGCGAAGGCCAGGGCCTGTCCGGCCACGTCCTCACCGGCCGCCACGCGCAGCGGATCCACGCGGAACGCGGGCCGGCCGCTGTTCAGGTACCGGCGGACCTGGCCGTTGGTGGCGACGGAGACCGAGCCGGAGACGATGGCCCGGTGGCCGCCGGGAGGCGGCAGCCGCGCGGCGGCAGGGGACGGCTCGACCCCCCAGTTCGGGGGCAGGCCGATCGCCAGACCCGAACCGGCGGTCACCAGCGGAAGCCCCCGGACCGCCGCACCCAGGCGCAGGAGGTCGTCGTTGGAGACGGCGTCGGCGATGGCGATCCCGACACCGTCCTCGCGCAGGGCGTCGATGCGGGCCCGGATCGCCTCGGCGCCGCCCGCGACGACCGTGTGGTCGATGAGGCCGACTGCCCGCCTGGTCTGCGCGCCGAGCACGGAGACCAGGTTGGAGTCGGTCATCGGGGTCAGCGGATGGTGGCGCATGCCGCTGTCGCCGAGCAGCACGTCACCGACGAAGAGATGGCCCTTGAAGACCGTGCGCCCGTTGTCGGGGAACGCGGGCGTCGCGACCGTGAAGTCGGTGCCCAGCGCGTCCATCAGCGCCTCGGTGACCGGCCCGATGTTGCCGGCCGGTGTCGAGTCGAAGGTGGAGCAGTACTTGAAGTACACCTGCTCGGCGCCCATGGACCGCAGCCAGGCGAGGGCCCGGAGTGAGGCCGCGACGGCGTCGGCGGCCGGGACGGTCCGCGACTTGAGGGCGATGACCACGGCGTCGGCGTCCACCGCCTGTGCGGCGCCGGCAGGCGGCACGTCGATCAGCTGGACGACGCGCATGCCCGCGCGCACCAGGTTGTTGGCCAGGTCGGTGGCGCCGGTGAAGTCGTCGGCGATGCATCCGAGGCGGATTCCCATGTCACGCCTCCACCGGCTCGGGCAGGGCGATCCCCGGGAAGATCTTGATCACCGCGCTGTCGTCCTCGGTCCCCAGTCCGGACGCCGATGCCTGGAGGAACATCTGGTGGGCGGTGGCGGCGAGGGGGAGCGGGAACCGCTCCGGGCGGGCGGCGTCCAGCACGAGCCCCAGGTCCTTGACGAAGATGTCGACGGCGGACAGGGGCGTGTAATCGCCGGCGAGCACGTGGGCCATGCGGTTCTCGAACATCCAGGAGTTGCCGGCGCTGTGCGTGATGACCTCGTAGAGCGCCTCGGCGGGAACGCCGGACCTGATGCCGAGGGCCATCGCCTCGGCCGCGGCGGCGATGTGCACGCCCGCGAGGAGCTGGTTCACGATCTTGACCTTCGAGCCGAGTCCGGCGCGGTCGCCCAGGCGGTAGACGGTGCTGCTCATGGCTTCCAGCACCGGGTCGGCGACGGAGTACGCGGCGGCAGAGCCCGACGTCATCATCGTGAGCTCGCCGGCCGCCGCACGGGCGGCGCCCCCGGAGACGGGAGCGTCCAGGTAGAGCACCCCCGACTCGGCCAGGCGGCCTTCGAGACGCGCGGACCAGCCCGGGTCGACCGTGGAGCACATGACGAAGACCGAGCCCGGGCGGAGCCGTCCGGCCGCCCCGTCGGCGCCGAACAGCACGGACTCGACCTGGTCCGCGTTGACCACCACGCCGACCAGGACGTCCACCGCGGCTGCCAGCTCGCCGCAGGAGGCGAACGCCGTGCCGCCGTCGCGGGCGAAGGCCGCGGCCGCCTCCGGCCGCAGGTCGTGGACCCCCACGTCGTAGCCCGCGTTCCGCAGACTGCGGGCCATCCCGAGGCCCATGGCTCCCAGTCCCACCACGCCCACACGCGGTCGTGCGGACTTGTTCTCGTCGTCCATGCCCATCCTCGTCCTGCCGTGTCGTCCAGAGGGGTCGGCTCCGAATCCCCGAGGGGAGATCAGGTCATATGATGACCTGAGGACAAAGATTTGCATGCTGTGATGTCGCTCACACGGGCGGAGGGCGTTTGCCGTGGCGTGGGTCAGCGGTACGGGGAGCGGCGGACGGTCAGGACGGCGACGTCGTCGTGCTGGTTGACGCCGCCGGCGAAGGCGCGGGCGTCCTCGTACAGGGCCCGGGGCAGTTCGGTGGGGGAGAGGGCGAGGTGTTCCGCCAGTCGCTCGTCGACCGGGTAGAACGTGCCGTCCGTGGCACGGGTCTCGGTGAGGCCGTCGGTGGTCAGCAGCAGTGTCGAACCGGCCGGGAAGTCGAACCAGCCCACGGTCGTCGGTTCGGTAGACAGCTCGGCGAGACCGAGCGGCACACCGGACTCCAGCGGCGGCGCCGCGACGACGCCGTCGTGGATCAAGCGGGGCGGAATGTGCCCGCAGTTGACGATCTGCACCTCGGCGTGGGCGTCGACGGAGACGACGAGCGCGGTGACGAACCGCTCGTCGTCGCCGTTCTGTTCGGCGTAGGAGTTGTGCCGGACGACCGCGGCGTCCAGGGTGTCGACGAGTGCGGTGAGCGTGGGTTCCCGGTGGGCCGCCTCACGGAAGGCGCCGATCACGGCGAACGCGGCCCCCACGGCGGCCAGCCCCTTGCCCTGCACGTCACCGATCAGCACCCGTGTCCCGAAGGGCGAGGCGATGACCTCGTAGATGTCGCCGCCCACCAGCCGGTCCTCCTGTACGGGTTCGTAGACGCCGTTGACCAGGACGTCGTCGGTGACCAGGGGCAGGGGGTGCAGGATGTGCCGCTGCATTGCGGCGGCGGTGGAGCGCAGGCGGAGCATCTCGTGCTCGCGTCTGATGCGGCGCTGGCAGGCGTAGACGGAGGTCACTCCCAGGGCGAGGGTGAGCAGGACCAGCAGGGCGCGGTCGAGCGACCGTCCCACGTCGCTGCCGCGCAGCAGCACGGTGAGGGTGACGATGGCCGTGGTCCAGGCGGCGACGAACCTCGTCTGCGCAGCGGTGCACAGCGCCGACGCCGTACCCGGAAGGAAGACCAGGAGACCGAGGAGCCACACCGCGGACCCGGACAGGGCGCCCAGGATCTCCACCAGGGCCGTCACCGAGAGCACGCCGACGGCCAGCTCGGCGTTGCCCGGCGGCTCGATCGCCTCAAGGGCGTCCGACGGCCTTCTCCGGCGGGTGTCGATCATGGGAACTCCCGGGCGGTTCGTGATCTCTCCCGTACGTTATGCAGGCCCGGCCCCTCGCGGGCCGGCGCCCCGCCGCGCCCTTGTCCGCCCGGGTTGCGCTGCGCCTACTGGTCCTCCCGGTCCTCCCGGTCATCGCGGTCGTCCCGGTCGCTCTGGTCGAGAAGCAGGCGTACGAAGTCGTTGAGCGGTCCGATGATGTCGAGGTCCTGGTCGAGGACCCACTGCAACTGGAGGCCGTTGAGCACGGCGGGGAAGAGAGCCGCGGCGCTCTCGGGGCTGACCCCCTCGCGCAGCCGGCCGCGGGCGGCCTCGTCGAGGAACCCATCGGCGAACTGTGTGCGCCCGCGTTGGTGTCCTGGCGTACGGCCCGCGCGCTGTTGCCTGACCCACGGTGCGCTCACTCTCCCCCAACGAAGCCGGTCCGGACAGGTCGTGCGCAGCGATTGACCGCTGAAAACCTACCACCGGTCACGGCGTCCTCTTCATACGGCGAGTGGCACGGAAGGTGCCCGTCGTGGCGGTATCGGTGGTGCCGTCGGGGAAGATCACGCGGGCGGTGGTGGCCGGCGGCACCTCGACGGTGAGCGTCAGCTCGTCCCCGGCCGTCCGCCACGATGATCTCGCGCTCACGCGGAGATTGCGCGAGATGCGGCGGAAACGTAGCTTGAACGCCTGTTCGTCGAGCTGCGTGTTGAAGAGGTGTCCCGGTGGGGCGACGCGAGAAGCCGGTCGACCCCGACGCCGGTCCCGTACAGCGGCTTGCGCACGATCTGCGTGTGCTTCGGGAGAAGGCCGGGAAGCCCCCGTACCGGGAGATCGCCCAGCGGGCCGGCTACTCGATCACCGCAGTGTCCCAGGCGGCGGCCGGCGAGCAGCTGCCGTCCCTCGCGGTGGTGCGCGCGTACGCCGAGGCGCTGGACGGCGACCCGGACGAGTGGGAACGGCGCTGGCGGAAGGCGGACGCCGAGGTCCGCGCGCCCGCGCCGGACGAGCGGCCGCCGTACCGGGGGCTGGCCCGCTTCGAGCCGGACGACAGCGATCTGTTCTTCGGCCGGGAGGGGCTCGTCACCGACCTGAGGGAGCTGGTGCGCGAGCACCGGTTCGCGGCGGTGTTCGGGGCGTCAGGCAGCGGAAAATCGTCGTTGCTGCGGGCGGGGCTGATTCCGCGGCTGCGGCAGGCGGCGGGGGCGGAGCGGCCGGCGGTGATCCGGGTGCTCACACCGGGGGAGCGGCCCGCGCGCACGCACCAGCAGGCGCTCGTCGCGCGCGACGGCGACGCGGAGACCTGGGTGATCGTCGACCAGTTCGAGGAACTGTTCACCCTGTGCCACGACCGCGCGGAACGCGACCGGTTCCTCGCTCTGCTGCTGGCGGCCCTGCGGCCGGAGAGCCGGCTGCGCATCGTGGTCGCGGTCCGCGGCGACTTCTACGGTCACTGCGCCGACCACCGTGAACTGGCCGAGGCCGTCTGCCGGGCGAACCTGCTGGTCGGACCGCTGGGCCGGGACGAGCTGCGCGAAGTGATCACCGGGCCGGCCGGCACCGCAGGACTGACCGTGGAACGTGCTCTCACCGCCCGGATCGTCGACGAAGTCGTCGACCAGCCGGGCGCGCTGCCCATGCTCTCGCACGCCCTGCTGGAGACCTGGCGCCGCCGTCGCGGCCGGATGCTGACCCTGGCGGCGTACGAGGAGGCGGGCGGCGTCCGCGGCGCGATCGCCGCCACCGCCGAGGAGGCGTACGGCGGGCTGCCGGCGGAGCAGGGGCGTGTCGCCCGGCGGATCCTGCTGCGGTTGATCGCGCCGGGTGACGGCACGGCCGACACCCGCCGCCCGGCCTCCCGGGCCGAACTCGGCAGTGGTGCGCGGGACGTGCTGGAGCGCCTCGCCGCCGCCCGTCTGGTCACCCTGGACGGTGACTCGGTGGAGCTGGCGCACGAGGCCCTGATCACCGGGTGGCCGCGCCTGGCCGGCTGGATCGAGGAGGGCCGCGACCGCCTGCGCGCACAACGCCGGCTCGGCGAGGCGGCTCGCGGCTGGGAGGAACTGGAGCGCGACCCTGGGGCGCTGTATCGCGGGGCGCGGTTGGCGAGGGCGGAGGAACTGTTCGCACGACGGTCGGACGGGGGCTCCACGGGGCGGATTCGGCCGGAGGGCGGTCCTGCGTGGTCGGTTCGGCGCGGCGGTGAGCTCCAGCGGGTTGAGCCCGACGACGACCCCACCCGGTCGTCCGAGCCCGACGACGACCTCACCCCCCTGGAGCGGGCCTTCCTCACCGCTTCGCTTGCTGCCCGGGGTGCCGAGCTGGAGGCCGAGAGTCGTGCCGCGCGGCGGACGCGGTTCCTGGGCGTCGGCTTGGCCGTGGGCCTCGTGCTGGCGCTGGCCGCCGGGCTGATCGCCTGGCAGCGTGACCGGGTGAGTGAGGAAGAGGCCGCCAAGGCCACCGCCCGCCGCCTGGCCACGGTGGCCGACAGCCTCCGCTCCACCGATCCGCGCACGGCCGCCCTGCTCGGGGCCGCCGCGTGGAAGACGGCCCCGCTCACCGAGTCCCGCTCGGCGCTGTTGGGTGCTCTCGCGCAACCGGAACGCGACGCCTTCACCGACCCCCGGGTCGGCAGAGACGTCCGGCATTTCCTCACCGACGGGGGCCGGACCCTGCTCAGCGCGGACGACGGCACGGTGACCGTCCGGAACGTGGCCGATCACAAGGTCACCGCCACCCACCACCTGCCGAGCGGTACGGAAGTGGTCGCGGCCGGTCCCGGCTCCCGGTTCCTCGACGTCATGGCCCCGGACGGGGACGAGAAGCTGTGGAGCCTTCCCCGCGGCGGATCCGTCGCCGAGCTGGGTGACGTGTCGTTGCAGGGCAGCGCGGACGACGGGAGCGCGTACCTCACCGGCCCGCTGGACGGCCCGGGCACGGTCCGGCTGCACCGGGCGAACGACGGCAAGGTCCTTTTCAGTACCGGCATGCCGCGCCCCCTCTCCTCGGTGGCCGTCGGCCCCGGCGGACGTCTGCTCGCCCTCTGCCCCGCCGGCGGGCCGCTCCAGCTGTGGGACGCAGCCCGCGGAAAGCGACTGCCGGGGGACTGGGAGAAGGCCGACAAGACCCTGTGCGGGACCGGCACCGGCGCGGACGGCGGCTCACGCCTGCTGCGGTTCAGCCCGGACGGCAAGCGGCTGGCCGCCGTCTACGGCACGACGGCCGTGGTGTGGGACGTTGCCAGTGGACGCACACTCGGCGACTTCACCAGTGGCGATGACGTCGGCTTCACGCAGGCCGGCCTCTCTCCCGACGGGGAGTTCCTGGCCACGGCGGACGACCACGAGCTCGCCGTATGGCGGCTGGCCACCGGCGGTACCCAGGTCTTCCACCGGCCGCTGTCCGGTGCGGACATGAGGGGGCTGACCTGGGACGCGGGCAGCCATCGCCTCCTGCGCTACCTCGACGGCGCCACGGTCCACACCCTCGACCTGACCGACCGCCTCACCCCGCGGTGGCAGAGCACTCCGGCCGACGCCAGCCTGCTCAGCCCGGACGGCGCCGCCCTGGCCACCGTCACCCGGTCCGGCGGCGGATACCGGTTCGAGTTGCGTTCCACACGCACCGGCACGGTCCGCGCCCATGCGACGCTCGGCCCGCTGTCGAACCTGTCCGACGAGGAAACCCCGCTGCCGGCGTTCAGCCCGGACGGCCGTACGCTGGCCGTCGCCGACACCGCGTCGACACACGGCTCACCGCGGTTGCGCTTCACCGTGTGGGACGTGGGCGGACACCGGGTGCGTACGGTCATCGACACCTCCGGCGCGGCGGACCGCCCGGCCACCGCTCTGGCTCTGGGGCCCGGCGGCCGCACGCTGCTGGCCGTCCGTGACGCTGCGGGCAGCCAGGTGACGGAGGTCTGGGACACCCGGAACCATCGGCGGTCCCGGGCCATACCCGGCCCGTCCGGGGCGGGGCTGACAGTACGGCCGGACGGAGGTCTGCTCGTGGGCTCCGACGATCAGTACGCCGATCCGGTGTCCGGAAAGGTCACCGGGCGGGCGCTCGCCGACGGCCGTGAGGTCACCGCGCTGGCCTTCAGCCCCGACGGTTCCCGGCTCGCCGTCGGCGACACCACCGGGCACGTCACGCTGTGGGACGGCGACCTCCGGCACCGCGCGGGTGCGCTGACGGGCACCTCCGACACGGTCTCCGAGGGCGAGCCGGAGGCGGTGGAGGCGCTCGCCTTCTCGTCCGACGGCAGCACGCTGGCCGTGGGCGGCGCGAACGGGACCCTGCGGCTGTGGGACACCGGGGGGCAGCAGCTCCTCGGTTCGGACCTGCCCACGCCCGGCGACGAGATCCGGTCCCTCGCCTTCGCCGAGGACGGCGGCACGGTGTACGCCAGCGGCCCGAACGTGCCGCTCCAGCGTTTCCCCGTCGCCCCGGACCAGGCCGTCCGGACGATCTGCGCCCGTGCCGGTGGCGGACTGACCGAGACGCAGTGGCGCACCTACGTCCCTGACGCGCCGTACGAGCCCGTCTGTGGGGATTGATTTTTTTCAGAGGCCGTTCCGGGTCGCTGAAAAACGCCTCTGACCTGCACGCTCCATGACCAGAACGACCGCGGCGTCCCGTCGGCGGTGTCCGCGAATCCCCTCAGTCAGGTTCTGGTCCCACTCATGCGCATGCACCCTCTGGTCCCCTCCCTTCTGCTGCTCGGCACCCTCTCCTTCACGGCGGCCTGCTCGTCCGGACCCGGCGAACCGTCCGGGTCCGCGGGCGCGGCCTCCGCGCAGCCCGGCTCCACCCCCGGCCCGTCACCCGTCCGCAGCGTCGACCCGTCGAAGATCAAGGGCCTGGAGATCGTCAGCGACAGCAGCGAGAACAAGTCCTGCCCCTTCGCGACGAGCTATCCCGACGTGCCCGGCGCCGAGGCGATGACGGCAGCGATGAAGAAGGACGTGGAGCGGCGTCTGGCCGCCTTCCGCTCGGGCTCGGCGATCTGCCAGGACGGCACGGGCGGCGCGGACAGCGGCGAGCTCAACATCAGTCACCAATTCCTGGTCGCCTCCGGCGACGTCCTCGGCGTCCGGCTCAGCACCCAGGACCCCAGCAGCGCCGGGTCGGGGCAGTCGGCGACGACGTACTGGTACGACGGCAAGGCGGGCGCGTACCGCACGGCCCTGGGACTCGTCGCCGACGGCTCCCGGGACGCCTTCCTCAGCGCCTTGAAGGACCGGCTCAAGGGACGCGAAGGCGTGGACGCCGCCTCCCTCGACGACACGTTCTCCGACCGGGCCTCCCGCACCGCCGCCCTGGACGACATGGCGTTCACCGCCGACGGCGGACTGCGGGTGGCCTTCGACCGCGGCGACGTGGCCGTACCGGCCGCCGGTGCCGTCACCGTGACTCTCCCCAAGGAGAAGGTCACCCCCTGGCTGTCCGCGTTCGGCAAGCGTGCCCAGCGGCAGACGGTGACGCCCAGCCCGTCGCTCGACCTGGGCGCGACGCACGTCCCCACGCAGGCCGTCCCCACCCACACCGCTTCCGGCGACGACGACACCGACTGCAAGAAGGTCAGGTGCGTCGCGCTGACCTTCGACGACGGCCCGGCAGCGCCGGAGACCGCGACCCTGCTGACCTACCTGGCGCGGTACAAGGCGCGCGCCACCTTCTTCACCGTCGGCCAGAACGTCGCCGCCCACCCCGGCCTGGTCCGCGCCGCCGCCCGCGCCGGGAACGAGATCGGCAACCACTCCTGGAACCACCCCGATCTCACCAAGCTCGCCCGCGGGCAGGTCGTCTCCCAGCTCAACCGCACGAGCGCCGCCATCGAGGCCGCCACCGGCAAGGCCCCCACCCTCTTCCGCCCGCCCTACGGTGCCGTCGACCGCCGGGTCCGGGCCGCCACCCGTCTTTCCCCGGTGCTGTGGGACGTGGACACCGAGGACTGGAAGTACCGCGACGCCGACAAGGTCGCGCGGACCGTCATCGCCAAGGTGCGGCGCAACGACGTCGTCCTGATGCACGACATCCACCCCACGTCGGTCGCAGCGGTCCCCCAGATCCTGCGCACCCTGACCGCCCGCGGCTACCACTTCGTCACCGTCAGCCATCTGCGCGCCACCCTCTGACGGCGCTCGCATTGCAGGTCGTCCAGGCAGCGGCGGAGACTGAAGGTACACGGCGGCATCCCGGAAAGGCCCGGAGCCATGGGTGACTATGTGGAGCTCCCCGGCGTCAGGACGTGGTACGAGACCGATGGCGCCGGCGACCCGCTGCTCCTTCTCCACGGCGGCCTCTGCACGAACGAGACGTGGCAGGCTCAGCGGCCCGATCTCGCGGCGAACTTCCGTGTGCTGCTTCCCGAGCGCCGTGGGCACGGGCACACGCCCGATGTCGACGGGCCGCTCTCCTACCAGGACATGGCCGACGACACCGTCGCCTTCATCGAGGAGGTCGTCGGCGGTCCCGCCCATCTCGTCGGATGGAGCGACGGCGGGGTCGTCGCCCTGCTCGTCGCCATCGCCCGCCCCGACCTGGTCCGGAAGGTCGTCGCCATCGGGGCCAACTTCCTCCCGGGCCCCCAGAGTGGCGCGGCTCCGGAGATGCTCGACCAGATCACGCCCGGCGCACCCGACCTGACCATGTTCCGCGAGGCGTACGAAGCCGTGTCGCCCGACGGCGCGGCCCACTGGCCGGTCGTCGTGGGCAAGCTGGCCGCCATGTTCCGCACCGAGCCGACCATCCCCACCGAGGACCTGGCTCGCATCACGGCGCCCACGCTCGTCCTCGTCGGGGACGACGACCTGATGACCCTCGAACACACGATTGCCCTGTATCGCGCGATCCCCGGATCCCAACTGGCCGTCGTGCCGGGAACGTCGCACGCGCTGCTCATGGAGAAGCCCCGCGAGGTCAACCGGATCATCCTCGACTTCCTCGCCAAGGAGCCGATCCCCACGATGCTTCCCCTACGGCGATCCCCGGCCCCAACCACCGGGGGCAGCGGAGGCACCGGGGGCGGCACCCCGGTGGACGCTACTCGTCGGAGAGCGTGAGGTCCGGGACCCGCCAGGCCGCCAGCGCGAAGGCGGCCAGGGACACCGCGGCGCCGGTGAGAAAGACCAAACGCATCGAGGTGACGTAGCCCTCCAGGAACGGCAGTGCCGCGCTCGGGTCGAGGGTGCGCAGGAAGGCGGAGTCCTCCAGGTTGACGCCGCCGCCGGGGCGCAGGACGCCCGTCAGGGCGTGCGCGGTGTCGGGCTGGGCCAGGAGGTGGCGGTAGGCCGGGTCGCGGCGGGCCTCGGCCAGTCGCTCGGCGATGCTTCCGGCCGCCGTGGTGAACAGGATCGACAGGAACGCCGCGGTGCCGACCGTACCGCCGTTGGAGCGGAAGAAGTTGACGGACGCCGTCGCCGCGCCCATGTCCGTGCGGGGCACCTCGCTCTGCGCGAGCGTGGTCAGCGTCTGCATCGACGCACCGAGTCCCGCGCCCATCAGGGCCATGCCGAGCGCCGGGTGCCACAGCGGACTGTCCACGCGCAGCGTGGCGAACACGAGCATGGCGGCGGTGAACGAGCCGACACCGGCGACGAGATGGACCTTGAACCGGCCGGTCCGGGCGATCATCCGGCCCGTCAGCAGAGTCACCGCGAGGTTCGCGGCGACCGTGGGCAGGGTGGCCAGGCCCGCCTCGATGGGGCTCATGCCGCGCACGAGCTGGAGATAGAGCGGCAGCGTCGTCATCGCGCCGAACATGCCGATGCCGACGACGAAGTGCAGCCCGACGCCCAGCCGGAAGGTCCGGATGCGGAACAGGCGCGGCGGCAGCAGCGCGGCGTCGCCCGACCGCCGCTCCACCACGACGAACACCGCGAGCCCCGCCACGCCGATCGCGTACATCAGCAGGGCCCGGGGCGAGTCCCACCCCCAGGTGCGGCCCTGCTCGGCGACGGTCAGCAGCGGCACAAGGCCCACGGCCAGGGCGAGTGCCCCGGCGTAGTCGAGCCGGTGCCGCACCCTGCGGTGCGGGAAGCGCAGCACGCGCGTGATCGCCACCGCGGCCGCGGCCGCGAGCGGCACGTTGATCAGGAAGATCCAGCGCCAGCCGGCCATCCCGAGCAGGTCGGCCCGGTCCGCGAACGCCCCGCCCACCAGCGGCCCGACGATACTGGCGCCGCCGAACACGGCCATGAAGTAGCCCTGGTAGCGGCCCCGTTCGCGCGGGGTGGTGATGTCGGCGACGATCGTCATCGCCAGCGACATCAGCCCGCCGCCGCCGAGCCCCTGCACGGCGCGGAACGCCGCGAGTTCGTAGATCGACGTGGCACATCCGCACAGCAGCGAGCCGGCGGTGAACAGGGCGATCGCGGCGAGGTAGACGGGCCTGCGGCCGTGGATGTCGGAGAGCTTGCCGTAGAGCGGCGTCGCGAGGGTGGCGGTGATGAGATATGCGGTGGTCACCCATGCCTGGGCGGTCAGCCCGTGCAGGTCGTCGGCGATGGTCCGCAGCGCGGACGAGACCACCGTCTGGTCCAGCGCCCCCAGGAACATGCCGAGCACCAGCCCGGACATGACCGTGGTGATCTGCCGGTGACTGAGCCGCGGGGGCATGTCCCCGGCCGCGCCCTGTTCTTGGGTGTCGGAGAAGGTCACGTGTCGTCCTCGGGGGTGTGGGCGGGTACGGCGCCGCGGGCGCGGGCCGCCCCGGGGTTCCGGAGCGGCCCGCGCCGGGGACCGGGAAGGCCGGCCGACTCGCCAGGGCGGCCGGCAGGCGTTCCCACCCGCCCTGGCCTCGGCGCCGGACGCCACGCTGGAGCGGTACCTGCGCGCGGGCATCGAGGTCCTGCTGGGACCGGTACCCGAAGACGACGACGGGACGTCCGGGGACGAGGAGCGCGCCGCCGGCGACGACTGACCAGGGAGGCGACACGTCGAGCCTGTCAGGCAGAAGGGCCGGCCACGACGTTGATGTTGAACACGTGAGACCCCAGTCCGCCCGCGATGCCCATGAAGAGCAGGGCGAAGTGCTCCTGCCCGCGGGCTGTGGTGATGCCGCCGATGTCGAGCTGGGAGGACGGGGGCCAGCCGAGGTCGGTGAGCAATCGGCCGGTGATCCGTTTGGCTTCGGCGTCGTCACCGGAGAGGAAGACGGTGCTCGGGCCGGCCAGATCGCCCGGGGCGACCATCACCGACGAGTCCATGGTGCACAGCGTCTTCACGACGGGTGTCAGGGGGAAGGCTTCCTGGATCTGTTCTCCCAGGCTGCTGTTGGGGTGCGAGAGCTCGGCGAAGTCGTCGGAGAGACCGACCCCGACGTCGATCAGCAGGGTGCCGGCCAGCTCCGGTGCCCCGATGGAGTGCAGGAGTTCAACGGAGACGGTCCCCGGGGTGGCGTTGACGAGTACCTCCGCATGGGCGGCGGTGTCCTTCAGGCTCGCTACAGGGAGGCCGAGGCCCGCCCGTTCCTCGGGTCGGCGTGAGCCTAGGAGCACGTCGTGCCCCGCGGCGCTCCAGCCGTGGGCCAGTGCTCGGGCGACGTTACCGGTACCGAGTAGTCCTAAGCGCATGAGTGGGACGCTAGCTGTTGCCGGGGAGCGGCGAATCGGGCCCCGGGCCGAGTGGACCAGGCACCAAAGACCTAGTCCGGTGGGCGGCGGTGGTTACGATCACGCCTTGCACGCGGGAGAAGAAGGAGAAGACAGTCCGGTCATGAGTTTCCTCGGTGGGGTCGACGACCTTGAACTCTTCCTCTCGCGCTGCCGCGTCATGAGCGTGGCTTCGGTGATCCGTGCGGAGATGGCGGCCGCGGGGCTCGCCCTCGCCGCCGCCACACTGCCGTTGACGTTCGCCCTGGCGTCGATCGAGGGTTCGTGACGCCGATCGTCACGTCGAGGGCGACATGAGCGGCCTGGATGCCCGTGCCGGCCGGCTCCTTGTGGAGGTTCGTCGCCGAGTTGCGCAAGGCCGCGGACGCGGCACGCGGGACGGGGCGGACAGAACCGGAGCCGGTGGTGAAGAGCAGGGCCCGAGCCGGCCTCGCGCATCGCGGGCAGTACCGTGCGGGTGGCGGTGATGGCGCCGTACACAGGTGTCTCGCTCGCTGTGCTGGGAGGCGTTGAGTCGAGGGCTCCGGCCGGGGAGTACTCCAGTACGTCGATGCCGTGGCGAGAGCTCGCCGACGAGGTCGTCGAGGTCGCGGTTGCGGGAGATCAGGGCGCCTCCGGGGCACCCTCGCCTCCGCCAGGGGCCGCTATCTGCGCCTGCGCGCCACCAGGCTGGGCGCGCCCGCCGCCGACGAGACGGCCAGGTACCGCTTGCAACTCGCCGAGATACGCGTCGGGTAGCAGCCGTCCGACGCGTGCCCCGGATCGGCGAGACCGCCTACGCCGGGGCCGGGGCCGTGGTCCGGCGGGGTACGAGGGTGGGGGAGAGCACGATTCGGTCCGACGGCCGGTGGCGGTCGGCGATCCGTTCCAGGAGGAGGCGCACGGCGGTTGTGCCCATCTCGCGGCCTGCCTGGTCGACGCTGGTCAGGGAGATGGGACCCAGGGCGGCGAAAGTGGTGTTGTCGTATCCGGCGACGGACAGGTCGCCGGGGACGGACAGTCCGGCCTCGGCGACCGCTTCGAGCACGCCCATCGCGACGATGTCCGCTCCGGCGAAGACGGCCGTGGGGCGGTGCCGTCGGGTCAGCAGTCGCTTCGCGCCCTCGTAGCCGCCTTCCTGGGTGTAGCTGGTGGAGACCACGTCGGTCCATTTCTCCAGGCCGTGCGCCCGCATGGCCCGCCGGTAGCCGTCGGCGCGCCGGGCGTTGGGCATCTCGGCGAGGCGCGCGGGATCGGTTTCGTGGTGCTCGATGTGGGCGATCCGGCGGTGCCCGAGACCGGCGAGGTGGCCGACGACCAGCGAGGCGCCCTCGACGTCGTCGTCCACCACCGTGTCGTACAGCGCGGACGTTCCGTGCCGGCCGATGACGACGGTCGGCACCGCGGAGGCGACGTGGTCGAGGCGGGCTCGCGACGAGACGGGGGCGACCAGGACGAGGCCGTCCATGCCGCGGTCGATCATCGCCTCGGTGACTCTGGGCTTCCGCCTGCTCGCCGTTGCAGCCCGGTCCGAGGAGCACCTGGTACTCGGTGTCCTCCAGCGCGCCCGTGATGCCGTCGAGGATCTCGGGGAAGAACGGGTTGCGGATGTCGGGCAGCATCACGCCGATGGTGTAGGTCTGCCCGCGCAGGCCCCGGGCGCCCGCGTGCGGCCGGTAGCCCAGCTCGTCGATCGCCCGGCGCACCTTGGCACGCATCTCGGGGCTGGCGCCGTAGGCATTGCGCAGCACCTTCGACACAGCGGTGGTGGACACCTGGGCGTGTCGGGCGACGTCGACGATGGTGACTCTGCGACGTGGTGCCGACGGTTCCATCCGGTCCCTTGCCTCTCCGGGAAACGTGTGCCGCCGAGTGTATGCGGGGCCTCTTGACGTCACTCGGGCTGCTCTCTAAGGTCGGCCCACCCCTCTTTGGAAAACGTTACCCAAAACGCTGTTTTTGAATCGATTCAAGAACCGAAAGGAAGCAGGTGTGAGGCATGAGGAGCGCAGTGCGGACGGCGGCGGCCGAGAGCCCGGCGCGGGAGAGCTTCCCCGCGCGCACAGCACGGCGGTGCGTCGACGGACCGTGCTCGCCGCGACGGCCGGTGCCATGTCGGTAGGGGCCGGGGCCACGGGAGGCGGCACGAGCGCGGCGGCGGAGCCGTCCCGCGCGCCGGAAGGCGCCGCGGTGTGGGGGCTGACCGTCGAGCACCGCACCGACCCGCTCGGTATGGACGCGAACAGGCCGCGCTTCGGATGGCGTATGCGGTCGGCGACCCGCGGCCGGATGCAGGGGTCGTACCGGATCCTCGTCGCGAGTTCGCCCGACAAGCTCTCCACCGCCCGCGCGGACCTCTGGGACAGCGGGCGCGTCCGCTCCGCCGACTCCGTGGCCGTCCGCTACGAGGGCGAGCCGCTCAGCGCCTCGACCCGCTACCACTGGACCGTCACCGTCTGGGACAGCGAGGATCGTCCGGTCGGGGTCGCCGCCCCGGCCACCTTCGAGACCGGCCTGATGAGCACCGACGGCGTGACCGGATGGGACGGCGCGCAATGGACCGGGATGCAGGGGAAGGCCCCCGGCTCGGCCGGCGCTCCCATGCTGCGGAAAGAGACACCCCTCAAGGCCGACGGCCGGCGGCAGGTGCGCGAGGCGCGGCTGTACGTGTCGGCCCTCGGCGTCTACGACGCCCACGTCAACGGAGAGCACGTCACCGTCCCGCAGGACGGCGGCACCACGATCGAGCTGCTGCCCCCGGGCTGGACCAACTACGACAAGCGCGTCACGTACCTGACGTACGACGTCACCGACCTCGTGACACGGCAACGGACCGTCACCCTGGCCTTCGTCCTGGGCAACGGCTGGTACAACGGCCGTGTCTCCGAAGGCAGCACGTACTACTCGCAGGACGGCAACGCCCTGGCGGTGAAGGCCAAGCTGCTCATCCGGTACACCGACGGCACGGCGCAGACGGTCGTCACCGAGCCGGACGGCGGCTGGAAGGCCACGGACACGGGGCCGTACCGGGCCGACGACATCTACGACGGCCAGACCTACGACGCCCGCAGGGAACTGCCCGGCTGGACGGCACCCGGCTTCGACGACAGCGCGTGGACGGACGTGGAACGCGTCGCCTTCGACGACAGGTACCCGGACGCGCGGCTCGTCGCCTACCCGGCCGAGACGGCACGCCTGATGCCGCGGTGGGACCGGCGGCCGCGGTCGATCACCGTCGCCACCGGAGTGACCGGCCAGGAGGGGAGCCCGAACGGCAAGGGGCGCATCGTCGTGGACCCCGCCCGGACGGTGACCGACCCGGAGCAGGCGGCCTCCGCCGCCGTCACCATCGGCAGCGGCGAGACCGCCGTCTTCGACCTCGGCCAGAACATGGTCGGCGTCGCCCGCTACGGCCTGCGCGGCCCGGCCGGCACCCGGGTCGAGTTCAGGTTCGGCGAGATGCTCAACGACGACAGCGCCGGCGCGGACGGCCCCGAGGGATCCGTCTACCGGGCCAACCTCCGCAGCGCCAAAGCCACCAGCACGTACATCCTCAAGGGTGACCGGCACGGCGAGACTCATCAGGACGCCCTGACCTTCTACGGCTTCCGCTACGTCTCCGTCACCGCGACGGACACCGTCACGATCACCGGCCTGACCGGCAAGGTCGCCACGTCCGCGATCCGCGAGACCGGCACCCTCACCACCGACGACGCCGACATCAACAGGCTGGTGAGCAACATCCGTTGGGGCCAGCGCGGCAACTACCTCTGGGTGCCGACCGACTGCCCGCAGCGCGACGAACGCCTCGGCTGGACCGGCGACACCCAGGTCTTCGCCACGACCGGCCTGTTCAACGCCGACGCCGCTGCCTTCCTCGACCACTTCCAGACGACCGTCGTCGACTCCCAGGCCGTCTACGGCACGGACGGAGCGCAGTTCACCGGCGTGGCCCCCGGCGGCCGGTACAACTTCCCCGGCGGCGGCAGCGGCTGGGCGGACTGCGGGGTGATCGTCCCGTGGACCGTCTGGCAGATGACGGGCGACGCGAGCATCGTCGAGGACAACTGGCCGGCGATGACCCGCTACCTGGACTGGATCCACGAGCAGACCGGTGACACCTACGCCGGGCAGGGCTCCCTCACCGGTGACTGGCTGGCACCGCAGAAGACCAGCGCCCAGCTCATGAGCGACGTCTACTACGGCTACTCCGCGCGGCTGATGGCCCGGATGGCCCGGGCGATCGGCAGGACGGCGGAGGCGGAGAAGTACCAGCGCCTCTTCGCACGCATCAGGCAGGCCTTCATCAGCACGTACCTGAGCACCTCGGACGGTCAGGTCACGGTGAAGTCCAGCCTGGGCGACGCCTCCCCGATCGAGCCGGGCGCCGACCCCGACCAGAAGACGGAGGACAACAGCCAGACAGCACTCCTGTGGGTCCTCAAGCTCGGGTTCTACGAGACGGAAGCACAACGCCGCGCCCTGATCGGGCACTTGGCCGACAACATCCGCAACGACGCGGCCTACAAGGCGGCGCACCCGGACAGCAGCCGGGTCAGGTACGCCGAGAACACCCTGTCCGTCGGCTTCCTCGGCGTCAACGTCCTCGCCCCCGTCCTCACCGACGAGGGCCGCGCCGACCTGGCGTACGCACTGCTGCACCAGGACGCCCTGCCGTCCTGGCTGTACTCGGTGCGCAACGGCGCCACCACGGTCTGGGAGCGCTGGAACTCCTACGCCGACGACGCCGGCTTCGGCCCGGTCAGCATGAACTCCTTCAACCACTACGCCTACGGCGCGATCATGGAATGGATGTACACGCACATGGCCGGCATCGCCCCGGACCCGGACAGCCCCGGCTTCCGGCACTTCCTGCTCCGTCCCCACCTCGATACCACGGGCAGGATCACGCGGGTGTCGGGCTCGTACGAGTCGCCGTACGGCGAGATCAGAAGTGCGTGGGAGGTCGCCGAGGCGGGCCGGACCCTGGTGTACGACGCCGTCGTGCCCGCCAACAGCGAGGCGACCCTGCGCCTTCCGGCGACCTCCGCCGACACCGTCCGCGAGGGACGCACCCCGCTGGCCCGGGTGCCCGGAGTGCGTTTCCTCGGAGCCGCGGACGGCATCTGCTCGTACCGCCTGCCGTCCGGACGGTACCGGCTGTCCGCCGCGCTGCGCTGACCGGGGCCGCCGGCCGGGCGGGCGGCGCAGCGGGTTCACCATCAGGAGGAAGTGATCCGGGCGTTCACCGGCCGCATCCAGTCCCCGTCGGTGTGCCACATGGGGTGGTGGGGTGCCGCGTTGGACGTCAGGACGACACCGTGGAGACCCGCCGCGAGCAGGCGGTCGACGACGAACTCCGCGATGTCCTTGCCGACGGCGTCCTCCTCGAAGCGCGTCAGGAGAGGCGTGTACCCCACCACCCCTTCACCGAGGACGGCGGGGATGGCGTCTGACCATCGCCAACGGCCCGGCCTTCAGCGCCGACGGCACGACCATGTACCTCGCCGACACGGCCGAGGGCGCGATCCTCCGCTGCCGGGTCGACCACGTCTCGGGCCACCTCTCCGGCACCCCGGAGACCTCCACCCGCCTACGCGACGCCGAAGGATGACCGTGCCCGCCCCGCACCCCACGTCGGTCTGCCTGCCCCCGAGCGACAACCGCCTCCTCGTCACCACGGCCAGGTACGGCGCGGTGCTCAGCGTCCCCGTACCGGTCAGGGAGTGGCGGCCTGGTCCTGGCGGCGCCGGCGCTGAAGGCGCCCTCCCCGTCGTGTCAGCCGGGCCCGGCTTCGGTGAACTGGTTGGTGTCGAAGAGCCGGTTGATGTGGCCGCCGAGTTCGGACCAGTGCTGTCCGGAGAGTTCGGCCGCCGCGCGGGCGTCGCCGCCGGCGCAGACCTCGACGAGCCGGCCGTGGTGCTCGATGGTGTTGCGGCCACCGAGGAGGGTGGAGAACTTCCGGTAGAGGATGCGGTGGATCTGCGGGTGGAGCTGCTCGACGATCCGGCTGAGGACGGGGTTGTCCGCCGCCGCGATGGGGACGGCGTGGAAGCGGTCGTCGGCGGCGAGGGCGGCGTCGGTGTCGTTGGCGGCGACGGCCCGTTCGAAGTCCCGGTTGGCCTCGCGCATCCGCTGAAGGTCCTGCTCGGTCATGACCGGCACGGCCGTCTCGACGGCGAGCTGGTCCAGGGAGCGCAGCACGGCGAGGGTCTTCTCGACGTCGCGGCGGTTGAGGGTGGTGATGCGCGTGTAGACGCCGGGCTTCGCCTCGACCAGGCCGATGTCCGCGAGCCGGGCGAGCGCCTCGCGCACCGGGGTGCGGCTGAGCCCGAGGCGCTCGGCGAGTTCACCGTCCTTGACTTTTTCCCCGGGAGCAAGTTCTCCGCGCACGATGGAGTCACGCAGGCGGTGAAAGACCTCGTCGCTGAGGAGGCGGCGGGAGACAGGGCTGTCCAGTGACATATTGCGTACAGTACATCGCCCTACCCGGCCTCTCCGGCTGTGGTTCCGCTTCTGACCCGGCGGACGAGTGCCTGGGCCAGGACGAGCGCGGGGTCGATGAGGGGAGCGTCCACGGCGTCGGCGGGCAGGCCGAGGGGGATCTCGGTGCAGCCCGCGATCACGGCCTGGGCGCCCTGTGCGATCAGGCGCCGCGCGGCCCGCTCCAGGGTAGCGGCCGCGCCGTCCCGGTCACCGGCCTTCACCGCACGGATGCCGGCCATCACCTCATGGTCCTGGCTGTCGGCGTCGGGCAGCACCAGGCGGATCCCGAAGCGGTCCAGCCACTCCTGGTACAGGCCCGCGCTCAGGGTGCCGGTGGTGGCGAGCAGTCCGGCGGTGTGGATGCGCGGGCTCACGGTGGTGAGGTGCCGGGCCACTTCGCCGATCATGTGGACGATGGGCAGGCCGACGTGGTCGGCGATGCGCGGGACGAAGGCGTGCGCGGTGTTGCAGGGGATGGCGATGACCGTGGCGCCGGCCTCGCGCAGGACGCGGCTGCCGTCGAGGAGCCAGGGCGTGGGATCGGGGCCGCCGCCCAGCAGGGCGTCGGTGCGGTCGGGGATGGTGGGGTCGGACCAGATGACCGTCCGGAGGTGGTCCTGATCGCTGCTGCCCGGAGTCATCGACACCAGCTTGGCGTAGAAGTCGGCGGTGGCCGCGGGCCCCATGCCGCCCAGGATGCCGATGATCTCCGCGGTGGGGGTGGTCACTGCACGGGTTCCTTCGTCAGGGCCGGAGCGTCGGCCTCGGCCGGGCTGCCGGGGATGTCACGCCCGCCGTGTTTCGCCTCACGCCGCTTCTCGGAGCTGTCCACGACGGCGGCGGCGAGCGAGTTGCCGATGACGTTCACGCCGGTGCGGGCCATGTCGACGATGAAGTCCACGCCGAGGAGCAGGGCGATGCCCTCGGCGGGCAGTCCGACGGAGTTGCCGGCGGCGATGAGGACGACGATGGATGCGGAGGCGACACCGGCCATGCCCTTGGAGAGGATCACCAGCACGCCGACCATCAGGAGCAGGGCGGGCAGGGAGGTGTCGGCGCCGTAGGCGTTGGCGAGGAAGACCAGGGCGGCGGCCTGGTAGAGGACGGAGCCGTCGGTGTTGAAGGAGTAGCCGAGGGGGACGACGAACGAGGTCGTCGAGCGGCTGAGACCGAACGCCTCGAGCTTGCCCATGAGCGGTGCCAGGACGGACTCGGAGCTGCGGGTGACGAAGGCGATCCCGGCCAGCCCGGCGATCGACTTCATCAGCTCGACGTAGCGGATGCGGTAGAGCGCGGCGATGAGCGGGAAGAGCACGCCGACGACGATGGCCAGGCCCGCGTAGACCACGGCGATGAACCCCAGCAGGCTGCGCAGGTTGCCGAAGCCGTAGTGGGCGACGTCGTAGGAGATGAAGCCGAGCACGCCGAGCGGTGCGATGCGGATGACGTAGCCGACGACCTTGAACATCACCGCGGAGACGGACTCCAGGACGGCGGCGAAGGGCTCGGACTTCTCCCCGATGGCGGCCATGGCGACGCCGACGAGGAGGGCGAAGACGATCGCGCCGAGCAGGTTGCCCTCGCTGAACGCGGCGAAGATGTTCTTCGGTACGGCGTGCAGGAGCAGTTCGTGGAAGTCGATGCCCTGGCTCATGCCGTCCAGGTCCTTGGCGTCGGCCCCGTGAACGGGAGCGCCCTTGCCGATGCCCGTGAGCTTGGCCAGTCCCACCGCGATCAGCAGGATGACGGTGGTGACGATCTCGAAGTAGAGGATGGCCTTGCCGGCGATCCGGCCGACCTTCTTGACCGACTCCATGCGGGCGATGCCCAGCACGATGAGCGGGAAGACCAGCGGCAGGACCACGACCTGCACCAGGTTCAGGAACACCTCCCCGAGGGTCTTCATCTGCTCGCCCGCCGACGGGGCGAGGGTTCCGATGAGGGCGCCGAGGCCGACGGCGATGACCGACTGGACTCCGATCGGCATCCGCAGACAGCGCCGCCAGAAGCCTGAGGGCCGGGTCGCTGGGGTGTCCGTGCTGGTGGGGTGAGGGTGAACGCGATTCATGATGCTCCTGACATGCAATATATTGCGTTCTGCGTGTTGGCCGGTAACACTGATGCCGGAAGCAGCGGCCTGTCAAGGGGCCCGCACGGACGAGGAGCATCAGATGGCGCCGACCACACGCGTGGAACACGACCTGGTGGGGGACAAGGAGGTCCCGGCCGACGCCTACTACGGCGTGCACACGGTGCGGGCCGTGGAGAACTTCGCGATCACCGGGTCGACCATCGCGCAGTTCCCCGACCTGATCACCTCACTGGCCGCCGTCAAGCAGGCAGCCGCGCGGGCCAACCGCGACCTGGGCCTGCTGCCGCCGGACATCGCCGGTGCGATCATCAGGGCCTGCGAGGAGATCGGCTCCGGACAACTGCACGAGCAGTTCGTCGTCGACCCCGTCCAGGGCGGGGCCGGCACCTCGACGAACATGAACGCCAACGAGGTCATCGCCAACCGCGCCCTGGAGATCCTCGGCCACCCCCGCGGCCGCTACGACGTCATCCACCCGCTCGACCACGTCAACCTCGGCCAGAGCACCAACGACGTCTACCCCACCGCCGTACGTCTGGCCCTGGTCGCCTCACTGCGCCGGCTCGGCGCCTCCCTGGGGGCCCTGGCCACGGCCTTCACGGTGAAGGCGACGGAGTTCGGAGACGTCCTGAAGATGGGCCGCACCCAGCTCCAGGACGCCGTTCCCATGACCCTCGGCCAGGAGTTCACCACCTACGCCGTCATGATCGAGGAGGACCGCCAGCGCCTGGACGAGGCCGCCGATCTCCTGCTGGAATCCAACCTCGGCGGCACGGCGATCGGCACCTCCATCAACGGCCACCCCCGCTACGCCGAACTCGCCTGCCGCCACCTCGCCGACATCAGCGGCGAACTCGTCCGGCCCGCGGGCGACTTCATCGAAGCCACCCAGGACTGCGGCGCCTTCGTCCAGCTCTCCGGCGTCCTCAAACGCGTCGCGGTGAAACTCTCCAAGACGTGCAACGACCTGCGTCTGATGTCCTCCGGCCCCACCGCCGGGCTCGGCGAGATCAACCTGCCGCCGGTACAGGCCGGTTCGTCCATCATGCCCGGCAAGGTCAACCCGGTGATCCCCGAAGTCGTCAACCAGGTCGCCTTCGAGGTCATCGGCAACGACCTGACCGTCACCATGGCCGCCGAAGCCGGGCAGCTCCAGCTCAACGCCTTCGAACCGGTCATCGCCTACAGCCTGTTGCGCTCCCTGCCCCATCTGCGGGCCGCCTGCGACACGCTCGCCACCCGCTGCGTCCCCGGCATCACCGCCAACCGCGAACACCTCCACGACACGGTCCACCGCTCCATCGGCCTGGTGACCGCGCTCGCCCCGCACATCGGCTACGCCGCCTCCACCACGCTGGCCCGCCGTGCCCTCGCCACGGGACGCGGCATCAAGGAGCTGGCCACGGAGACGGGTCTGCTCACGACGGAGCAACTGGCCACGATCCTGCGCCCGGAGAACCTCACCGGCCGGACACCGCTGCCGGAGGTTCCGACCAAGCCGTGAGGGAGGGAACCGGACAGGGCGACCCGATCGCTAGAGTGGCCGGTATGAGTCCTGGCGCCCAGCAATCCGACGGTCCCGCCGCCCCGCCGCTGCGCAAGGACGCCGAGCGCAACCGGGAGCGGATCATCGCCGCCGCGGGCTCGGTGTTCGCGCGGGACGGTCTGAGCGCCTCGATGGCGTCGGTGGCCCGCGAGGCGGGCGTGGGCATCGCCACCATGTTCCGCCGCTTCCCGACGAAGGAGGAGCTGGTCGAGGCCGTCTTCTCCGACCGCATGGACGCGTACGCCGACGCGGTCGCGGCCGCCCTGGACGACCCGGACCCCTGGCACGGTTTCGTCGGTTACATCGAGGCCGCCTGTGCGATGCAGGCCGCCGACCACGGCTTCGCCGACGTCCTGACCATGACCTTCCCCACCGCCAAGGCCCTGGAGCAGCGCCGCGACGAGGCGTACGAGGCCCTGGTCCGGCTCATCGACCGGGCCAAGGCCGCGGGCCGGCTGCGTGAGGACTTCGACCCCTCGGACCTGGTGCTGATCCACATGGCCAACGCGGGCGTCGTCAACGCCACCGGCGACGCCGCCCCGGATGCCTGGCGGCGCGTCGTCGCCCTGGTGATCCAGTCGTTGGAGGCCCCGGCCCGCGGCCCCCTGCCCGACCCGCCCGAGCACGACGCCCTCTACAAGGCGATGCTCCGCGCCGGCCCGGAAGGCCCCACCGCGCCCGCGCCGGGCAAGAAGGGCTGACGCCCGGGCCGGTCCGCCTACCGCGTGGCGGAGCCCGCCTCCTGGGTGGGGCCGCCTCCGACGTGCTCGGCACCGGCTGGTACGGGGCTGTCGCCGCCGAGGCCGGCCCGGGCAAGACGGTCGCGGTCGTCGGCGACGGCGCGGTCGGCCTCATGGCCGTCCTGGCGGCCAAGCAGCTGGGCGCGATGGGGGCGCCCCCGGTCGAGCGAAGCCGAGACCGGGGGAGGATCATCGCCATGTCCCGCCACCCCGAGCGGCAGGAGCTCGCCCGGTTCTACGGGGCGACCGATATCGTCGAGGAGCGCGGTGACGCGGGCGTGGCGAGGGTCAAGGAACTCACGGACGGGCTCGGCGCGCACTCGGTGGTCGAGGCCGTCGGCACCCAGGAGTCGACCATGCAGGCCATCAACTCCACCCGCCCCGGCGGCCGCCTCGGCTTCGTCGGCGTCAACTACGACGTCACGATCCCGGGCATCGACCTGTTCTTCGCGAACATCCACGTGGAGGGCGGCCCCGCCCCGGTGCGCCGGTTCCTGCCCGAGCTGATCCAGCTCGTCTGGGACCGGAAGATCGACCCCGGCAAGGTCTTCGACCTCACCCTCCCGCTGGAGGAGGCCGCGGAGGGATACAAGGCCATGGACGAGCGACGCGCCACCAAGGTGCTCCTCACTCTCTGACGAGCTCCCGACGACGACAGGAGAGGGAACTGACATGGCATTGGTTCTGGTGACCGGGGCGGCCGGCGGGCTCGGGCGCGACACGGCGGACGCGCTGGCCGGCGACGGGCACGACGTGGTCGTCCACGTGCGCAACCGGGCCCGGCTCGCCGCCGCGGACGACACCGCCCGGTGGCAAGGCGTCGTCACGGGGGACCTGGCCGACCTGGACGAGATCCGCGAGGTCGCCCGGCAGGCCGCCGGGTTCGGCCGCTTCGACGCCGTCATCCACAACGCCGGCGTCATGAACCGCCCGGAAGACGTCACCGTCAACACGGTCGCGCCCTACATGCTGACGGCGCTGATGGGCAAGCCGGCCCGGCTCGTCTACCTCAGCAGCTCCATGCACCACACCGGCTCCACCGATTTGCGCCGGCTGGCCGTCGGATCCGCTTCCTACGACGACACCAAACTGTGGGTCACGACCCTCGCGCTGGCCTTCGCCTCCCGCTGGGAAGGAACCTCCAGCCACGCGGTCGACCCCGGCTGGGTCCCCACCCGCATGGGCGGTCGCGGCGCCCCGGACGATCTGACCGCCGGGCACGAGACCCAGGCATGGCTCGCCACCCACGACGACGTGACCCCGAGCACCGGCGGCTACTGGTACCACCGGCAACCCCGGACACCCCACCCCGCCACGCAGGACGAACGGTTCCAGGAGCAGCTCATCGCAGCCCTGGAGCGGCACACGGGCGTCGCCCTCGACTGACCCGGCTCCCCTTTCCCCCTGTAGGTGACATGGCGCAGGCGCCGACGCGCGGGGCGAGGCGCCGACCGGGGTTCCGGATCGGCGCCTCGCCTTCACCAGGGGCTACTTCGCCGCCATCGGCGTGACGGCGAGCCGGTCGATGACCGGTGCGTACGGGGACCGCTGGTCGTACTGGTTGTACGTGTCGCCGTTGAAGTCGGGCAGTTCCTCGGCGGTGAAGGTGAGCCGGTTCGTGCCCTTCTTCAGGGTGACCGGGACGGTCAGGTCCCAGAAGTTGTTGAAGTGGAAGGTGGTCGGGAACAGCACCCGGCGGGCCGGGCCGCCGTTGACGGAGAGGTCGGCGTGGCGGGCGATCGGGTCGGGGTTGTAGTGGGTGGCGGGCGCCTGCTCGGCGTTGGAGTAGCGGATGGTCAGCGCGTGCCGCCCGGCCCTGGCGGCGACCACGTCGACGGTGAGGGCGTTGGCCTTGCCGTCGCCGATGTCCGTGACGGCCTTGCCGTTCGTGGCGAAGGGGTAGGCGTCGGTGACCTTCGCGGCGCCGGTGAGCGTGCCGTTCTCGGCCTGGTAGACGGTGGGCACCAGGGTGCCCTTCGACGGGGCGACCCGCAGCCGGTCGAGGACCGGCTCGCCCGCCGTACCGGTGACGGTGATCTTGTTGATGCCGCCGGACAGGAACAGTCGGACCGTGTCCGTGCCCTTCCCCGCCCCGCCGACCTTGGGCAGGTCGAGCTTCTCGCCGTTGAGTGCCAGGCTCGCCCGTCCGCCGCCCAAGTGGTCGACCGACACGGTCGATTCACCATCGGCGGGGGAGTGGACCCAGAACGTCGCGGAGGCGCCCTTCGGCAGCGGAACCGCGCCCGGCCCCGAGGCACCGCCGTACGTGTAGCGCGGCTCCGTGCCGGTGAGGGTGGCGTACTCGGCCTCGTAGAGCGCCGGGGCGGTCACCTTCTCGTCGCGCAGGGCGAGGTCGATCTTGTCGATGATCGCGTCACCCTTGGTGACCCCGAGGTCGGGGTCCTGAGCGGCCAGCGTGATCCGGTGCTTGCCCGCCGTCAGCTTCACCGTCGTGTCGGTGTGGCCCCAGACCACCCACTTGTAGCCCAGCGGCAGCCGCAGTTCCTGTGGCTCCTTGCCGTCGACCCGCAGGAAGACGTTGGTCGGGCCCTGCTCCTTCACCAGGTCGTACAGGTTGTAGGAGTTGGCGAAGACGCTCAGGTCGTAGGTGCCGTCCCGCGGGACCTCGACGTCGAAGGAGAGCACTCCGTCGGAGCCGGTGCGCAGACCGCCCACGTTGTAGGCGCCCGACGTGGCGAACTTGCCGACGTCGGAGGGCGTGCCCTCGGGGCCGTTCCTGGAGTAGCCCTTGCCGGTGTAGGCGGCGTTCTCGGCCTCGTACGTCTCGCGCCAGCTCACGGAAGG
This sequence comes from Streptomyces africanus, assembly GCF_030816955.1. Taxonomy (NCBI): domain Bacteria; kingdom Bacillati; phylum Actinomycetota; class Actinomycetes; order Kitasatosporales; family Streptomycetaceae; genus Streptomyces; species Streptomyces africanus. The sequence goes on from NZ_JAUSYP010000001.1 coordinate 8,370,205, forward strand.
CGCGTCCGGCTTCCCGCCGCTGCCGCCGGGGGAGAGGATGACCTGGTAGGCGGACATCTCGTTCATGCCGGTCATCGGCAGTGTCACCGAGCCGTCCGCGCCGACCGTCAGTTCCTGGTCCGCGAGCCGCAACGGCTGGGCGGAGTCGCCGACCTGGCCGGTCCAGGGGATCTCCTGGACGGTGGCGCGCACGGTCTTCCCGAACAGCCTCGGGTCGATGTGGTCGAAGACGATGTCGGCGTCGCCGCTCTTGCCGCCGAAGAGCGCCCGGGACTGCTTCTTGTCCTCGTCGAGGGTGGCCACGCCCTGGAGGGTGTACTGCTGGTTGGGGTGCGGGGCGGTCACCTCGACCGTGTGGCCGGACATCTGCCCGTAGGCGTTGAACAGCCACCACTGGCCGTTGCCCTTGTTGGCCTCCACGGCCGAGTCGTTGAGGTTGCCGTCGATGTTCCAGTACGCCAGGTCGGCGTCGATCTTCGACTCCTCGATGGCGGAGACCCACTGGACGACCTGGCCGGGCACGGACAGGTGGTAGTTGTGCCCGTACTCGTTGACGTTGACCGGCAGCGGCCCGACGCCGACGTCCTTCTCCATCTGCCGGTACTTCGCCACGTTCGTGCGGACCGCGGCAGGTGACGACAGCTCGTGCCAGGTCATCACGTCCGGCACCACGTCGTTGGCCTTGGCGTACTGCAGGAAGCCCTTGACCTGGTCGTAGAGCACGCTGGTGTTGGGACCGGCGATGCGGGCGTCCGGGTCGAGGCCCTTGATGAGGCGGTAGACCTCCTTCCAGGCCGCGAAGTAGTGCTGCGGGTCGTTCAGCCAGGAGACCTTGTCGTAACTCCACTCGCCGGTCCCGAACATGTTGCCCTCGGGCTCGTTGAAGGGCACGTAGACGACGTGGTCCTTGTACTTGCCCATGGTCAGGACCTGCTGGACCTGCTTCTTGATCTTCGTCTTGAAGTCCGCGAGCCGCTCGGGGCCGCTCGCACCCGGCCACTGGTACGGGAAGCCGCGGTAGATGTCGGTCATGTAGATGTAGACGTCCTTGCCGCCCGAGTCCACGAACGGCGGCAGCATCTCCAGCGCGTCCGCTCCCGGGTGCTGCGGACCGTCCTGCGCCTTCGTCGACACCGTGCGCAGACGCATGCCCTCGATGAGGCTGCGGCTCGGCACGCCGTCGCCGTACACGCCGTACAGCGAGCCGGCGGCACCGCCGTGGAAGGCTCCGGTGTCGGTGGCGAGATCGATGACGAGCCGTTCCCGCTCCACGGCCCCGGCGGTGCCCGCGGACGGGCCGGCCAGGAGCGTGGCGAGGGCGGCCGTCGCGACGGCTCCGGCCACAGTCGTTCTGCTTCGTCGCACTGAGGTCTCCGTGGTTTCCGTACTGCTCGGACGCTGAATCGGACACTGAGGGAGTCGAACCGGTTCGACTCTTGCGCATCGAAAGTGGGTTGCGATCCGTCCGTCATCCCTTGCGGCACGCGGAGGCGGCCGCTCGTCGAACCGGTTCGCAGGAAGCTAGCACCGGCGAAATCTCCCAGCAATACCCCTGTCGCAGGACAAGAAGTGCTGTGCGGGGTGTTGACAGCCGCCCGGGCAGTTCTTAGCTTCACTTCACGCGAACCGGTTCGACACTCGCCGGTTCGACAGCCCACGCAAGGAGTCGCCCGTGAACATCGGTGAGATCGCCCGGCGGGCCGGTGTCTCGCGGAGCACCGTGTCCTACGCGCTGAGCGGCAAGCGTCCGGTGTCGGACGAGACCCGCCGGAAGATCCAGGACGTCATCGACGAGCTGGGCTACCGGCCCAACGCCAGTGCCCGCGCCCTGGCCAACGGCCGGACCAGCACGATCGGCCTGGTCTTCCCGCCCGCCGGGAACCACTACACGGGCATGCAGTTGGACTTCATCGGCAGCGTGGTGGAGGCCGCGGCAGCGTATGACTACGACGTGCTGCTGTCCCCGAGCGGCGTGGACAGCGACCGCTCGTTCCAGCGGCTGCTGGGGGAGCGGCGGGTCGACGGCGCGATCCTGATGGAGATCCGGCTGCAGGACGACCGGGTCGACCACCTGGCCGCGCTGGACTTCCCCTCCGTGGCCATCGGCCGCACCGCGCACCCGGAGAGCGGCTGGTGGGTGGGCCTGGACCACACCGCACTGGCGGCGGCGTGCGTCCACCATCTCGCGGACCTCGGTCATCACCGGGTCGCCTTCGTCAACCGGCCGGAACAGCTCCTGCGGGCGGGATACGAGTCCGCGCACCGGGGGCTGGACGGCTTCACCAAGGCGGCGGCCGAGCGCGGGCTGACGGTGCGGACGTACTGCTGCGGGGACGACGCCGCCTCCGGCCAGGCGTGCCTGGAACAGATCCTGCACGACGATCCCGCGACGACGGCCCTGGTCACCCTGAACGAGGCCGCCCTGGGCGGTCTGTACCGAGGGCTCTCCCAGGCGGGCCGTCATGTGCCGCGCGACTTCTCCGTCACCGGAGTCGTCGCCGGCCGGTGGGCGGAGACGGTGACCCCGCAGCTCACCGCGGCGGACGTACCGGCCGAGGAGATGGGCCGTCGCGCCGTCGACCTGCTCATCGAACGGCTCGACCATCCCGGCGCGCCGCCTCGGCACCACCTTCTCGCACCGCCCATCTCGCTGCGGGCCAGCACCGGGCCCGCCGGCGGTACGCCCCCCGTCTGACCCTCGACCCTCCTCGCACTCTCCGCACTTCATCAGGCACGCCGCCGCCCTTCGGCGTACCCGCACAGCCCGCCACCCCTCCCACGGCACCCGTATGCCGAGAACGAAGGACCCGCCATGCACAGCTCCTCCAGACGGCTCCTCACGGCCGTGGCCCTGTCGACCGTCGTCGCCGTCGTCGGCACCGCCTGTTCCTCCGGCGCGGGCAGCACCGACGCCAAGGACGCTGACAGCGGCACCTACACGATCTGGGACCCGTACCCGCAGTTCGCCAAGGGCTCGGCCTGGACGAAGCTGCTGGACAAGTGCGGCACCCGGGCCGGCGTGAAGGTCCAGCGGACCGGCTACGACACCAGCGACCTGGCCAACAAGACGCTGCTCGCCGCCCAGCAGGGCAACTCCCCGGACGTCCTGATCGTCGACAATCCGGTCGTCTCGACCCTGGCCGAGGCGGGCGTGCTCACCACGACCGACGAGAACAAGCTGGACACCTCCAAGGTGGACCCCAACCTGCTCGCGGCCGGCCAGTCGGGCGGCAAGACGTACGGCACACCCATCGGCGCCAACACCCTCGCCCTCTACTACAACAAGAAGGTGCTGAAGGAGGCCGGGGTGGACATCGCCTCGGTCAAGGACTGGACGTCGCTGACGGCGGCGCTGGCGAAGGTCAAGAAGGCGGGCAAGAAGGGCATCACCTTCTCGGCGATCGGCACCGAGGAGGGCAGCTTCCAGTTCCTGCCCTGGTTCTGGGGATCGGGCGCGCAGCTCACCCAGGCCGACTCGGACGAGGCCGTGTCCGCACTGTCGCTGTGGAAGGGCTGGCTGGACAAGGGCTACGCCCCCAACTCGGTCATCAACAACACCCAGACGACCAGCTGGCAGGAGTTCGCCGGCGGCGACTACGCCTTCGCCGAGAACGGGACCTGGCAGCTCGCCAACGCCGAGAAGGCCGGCTTCGAGTACGGCGTCCTGCCGATCCCGGGCTCCGACGGGGGCCACGCCGCCGCCCCGACCGGCGGCGAGTTCGTCACCCTCCCGGTCCAGGAGGACACCGGCCGCTACACCACGTCGCAGAAGCTGGCGACCTGCCTGACCAGCACCCAGAACCTGTACGACACCGACACCACCCTGTCCTACGTGGCCCCCACCGGTGAGGTCCAGGACAAGCAGGTGGCGGCGAACCCCGCACTGAAGCCCTGGGTCGACGCGGTCAAGTCGGCCAAGGGACGCACCAGCGGCGACCTCGGCACCAAGTACCCCAAGATCTCGGAGCAGTTGTGGAAGGCGGTCCAGTCCGCCCTCAGCGGGGCGAAGTCGCCCAAGGACGCCCTGACGTCGGCTCAGGCCGCGGTCAAGTGACATGGGCCCGATGAAGCAGACGGCACACCCGCCGGACCACCGGCCCGTGCGCACCCCGACCGGGCCGGCGGGGGCCTTCGCCCCGCACCCGGCCCGTCCCGGGACACGACGCCGTCCGACCTCCCAGCAATGGGCCGCCTGGGCCTTCCTCACCCCGGTGACCCTCTACCTCGTCCTCTTCTACGCCTATCCGCTGTACCGCAACCTCGACCTGAGCCTGCGCGACTACACCGTCCGCTCCTTCGTCCAGGGCAACGCGCCCTTCACGGGCCTGGAGAACTACGCGAAGGTCCTCGACGACCCGACCTTCGCCCCGGCCCTGCTCCACACCGTGGTGTTCACCGCCGTGTGCCTGGTCTTCCAGTACGCCATCGGCCTGGCCCTCGCGGTCTTCTTCCATCAGAACTTCCGGCTGTCGGCGACCCTGCGGGCCCTGTTCCTGGTGCCCTGGCTGCTGCCGCTGATCGTGTCGGCCTCCACCTGGTCGTGGATGCTCAACAGCGACTCCGGCATCGTCAACGCCCTGCTGAGCACCGTCGGCATCGACCCGGTGAACTGGCTGACCTCACCGTCCTGGTCACTGACCTCGGTGATCATCGCCAACATCTGGATCGGCGTCCCCTTCAACCTGGTCGTGCTCCACAGCGGCCTGCAGTCCATCCCCGCCAGCCTGTACGAGGCCGCGGCACTGGACGGGGCGAACGCCTGGCACCGCTTCTGGCGCATCACCTTCCCGCTGCTGCGCCCGGTGTCCGCGATCACCCTGCTCCTGGGCCTCGTCTACACACTCAAGGTCTTCGACATCATCTGGATCATGACCAAGGGCGGCCCGGCGGACGCGTCCACCACCTTCGCCACCTGGTCCTACCAGCTCGGCTTCGGCAACCTCCTGCCCGCCTTCGGCCCCGGAGCGGCCGTCGGCAACCTGCTCGTCGTCGCCGCGCTGGTGTTCGGCCTCGTCTACATCCGGGTCCAGCGAAAGCAGGCGCTGTCATGAACCGACGCACCGGCCGCACGGGGTGGAAGACGGCCATCGGTGTGCTGCTGACCGGGATCATGCTCTTCCCGGTCTACTGGATGCTCAACGTCTCCCTCACCCGCGACCAGGACATGCGCAAGAGCCCGCCGGACCTGCTGCCGCTGCACGGCACCCTGGCCGGCTACCGCACCGTCCTGGACGAGCAGTTGCCCTACCTCGCGACCAGCCTGGTCATCGGCCTGGGCACGGTCGTCCTGACCGTGGCACTGGCCGCCCCCGCCGGCTACGCCCTGGCCAAACTCCGCCCACGCGGCGGGGGTCTGCTCGGCTTCCTCTTCCTGGTCGCCCAGATGATCCCCGGCATCATCATGGCGATGGGCTTCTACGCGATCTACCTCCAGCTCGGCCTGCTCCGGTCCGTGCCCGGCCTGATCGTCGCCGACTCCACCCTGGCCGTCCCGTTCGCGGTGCTCATCTTCACGGCGTTCATGTCCGGCATCCCCGGCGAACTGCTCCAGGCGGCGACGATGGACGGCGCCGGACCCCTGACCACCTTCCGGTCCATCGTCCTGCCGATGAGCCGCAACGCCGTCGTCACGGTGTCGCTGTTCGCGTTCCTGTGGTCGTGGTCCGACTTCGTCTTCGCCGGCACCCTCGTCAACGGCGGTGCGCACGAGCCGATCACCCTGGGCATCTACCACTACATCGGCAACAACAACCAGGAGTGGAACGCCATCATGGCGACCGCCGTCGTGGCCTCGCTGCCCGCCGCGGTGATCCTCGTCCTGGCCCAGCGCTACGTCGCCGCCGGCGTGACCGCCGGTGCCGTCAAGGACTGACCGCCCGCTGAACCTGCCCTTCCGCCGACGATCCCTGCTTCTGCCGACGATCCCTGCTCGAGAAACGAGTCACGCCTCCATGACCGCCGCCCCGTCGTCCGGACCTGCCTTCTCGGTCCACGACATCCCGTTCAGCACGTTCGGATCCTGGTTCGGCATCTCACCCGTGGTGGCGGAGAAGACGTACGCCGAGGACCTCCACCTCGTCTCGCACCAGAACGGCATGCACGCCGTCCTCCGCCTCGTCCCGCTGGACCCGGCGACGGGCGAGCGCACCGGCACCCGTGTCGAGGCGACTCCGGGACTGCTCAGCTGGGTCGGCCCGGCCGGGCGCATCGACCTCGCCTACGAGTCGCCGGACACCGTGCGCCTGCGGGGGAGCGGCCTGGGCCTCGGCGTCTTCGCGGCCGCGCAGGTCCTGACGCCGTTCAGCGGGACGTACTTCTTCCACGACCCGGCGGCGGACGCGCACGTGTTCACGTCGTACGAGACAGGACGCCGCTACCGCGTGACCGTCCTGTCCGGCCGTATCGCCCACACTGCCGGCGCCCAGGCGCTGGGCGGTGGCGACCGCGGCCTCGCCGTGGCCGCTGCGGCGGACGGGGCGTGGGAGATCGCCGTCGAGGAACTCGACACCGCTCGCCCGCCGTACGCGTCCTCGGCGGCCTTCGGCGAGATCGTGGCGGGGGCCCGCCGATCCTTCGCGGACTTCGCCGACGCGGTGGCGCCCTGGCGCTCGTCCGCCACCCCGGCCGCCGAACTCGCCGCCTACGTCCTCTGGTCGGCGACCGTACGCCGGACCGGACTCGTCACCCGGCCCGCCGTCCTCATGTCCAAGCACTGGATGGACAAGGTCTGGAGCTGGGACCACTGTTTCAACGCCCTGGCCCTGGCCCCGGGCTGTCCCGAGCTGGCCGTGGACCAGTTCGCCCTGCCCTTCGACCACCAGGACGGCAGCGGAGCCCTGCCCGACTCCGTCACCCACTCCGAGGTCCTCCGCAACTTCGTCAAACCGCCCGTCCACGGCTGGGCGTCGGGCCGTCTGCGCCGCCGCCTGCCGGAGCCTCCCAGCCGGGCGGAACTGGCCGAGACGTACGACCGGCTGGCACGCTGGACGGACTTCTGGCTCACCGCACGACGCGCACCCGGCGCCGCCCTGCCCCACTACCAGCACGGCAACGACAGCGGCTGGGACAACGCCACCACCTTCGACCCCGAGCGGGTGGTCGTCACCGCCGACCTGGCCGCCTTCCTCGTCCTGCAGCTCCACGAACTCGCCGCCCTGGCGGCGGAGTTGGACCAGCCGGACGAAGCGAGCCGCTGGACGCGCACGGCACACGAGATCCAGTCGGCGCTGCTGGACGAGCTCTGGACCGGCGAACGGTTCGTCGCCCGGGGAGCCGCCACCGGGCACACCTGGAGCAGCTCAAGCCTCCTCGACCTCATGCCCATCGTGCTGGGTGAGCACCTGCCCGGCGAGATCGGCAGCGCGCTGGCCGACCACATCAAGGCTCATCTGACCCCGTACGGCCTCGCCACCGAACTGCCCACCTCACCGCACTACCTCTCCGACGGCTACTGGCGCGGCCCCGTCTGGGCCCCCGCCACCGTCCTCATCGAGGACGGCCTGCGCCGCGCCGGCCACGACCGGCTCGCGGACGACATCAGCGCCCGCTTCCGCGCACTGTGCGAGACCCACGGCTTCGCCGAGAACTTCGACGCCCTCACAGGCACGGGTCTGCGCGACCGCGCCTACACCTGGACCGCCGCGAGCTACCTCCTCCTCGCCGAAGCACACGCCCACCGGGGCCGCCACTGACCGTGCGTCACCGCAGCGGATGCAGCGCCGTCAACTCGGCAGCCCGGCGGCCCGTGACGATCGACTCCGCCAGCAGCTTGCCGCTGAGGGGGCCCAGGGCGATGCCCCACATGCCGTGGCCGCCGCAGACGTGGACCCGGGGCGAGCGGGTCGGGCCGACCAGGGGCAGGCCGTCCGCCGTGCACGGGCGAGGGCCGGCCCAGGCGTCGGTGCGGCGGGTGAGGTCGGCCGAAGGGAGCAGATCGCGGACCGCGTTGACGACCGCCTCGATACGGCGGGGGTCCGCAGGGCGGTCGGGCGCCGTGAACTCCATCATTCCCGCCACCCGCACGCGGTCCCCGAGCGGTGTGCAGACCACCCGCCGCTCGGCGAAGTAGGTGGGCCGGGTGGGCAGCCCCTCCGGAGGAAGAGAGAAACTGTAGCCGCGCCCGGACTGCACCCGGACGCGCACGCCGAAGGGCGAGGCCAGGCGGCCGAGCCAGGCCCCGGGCGCGAGGACGGCAGCGTCGGCCCGCACGGACGTGCCGTCCGGGGCGAGGGCGACGACCCCGGTGCCCAGGTCCCGTACCCGGGTGATCTCCAGGCCGGTGACGATCTTTCCGCCCCGGTCGCGGACCGCGTCGGCCAGTGCCGTGACGAAGGCCCCGGGATCGAGGTGACGCTGGCCGTGCAGCCGTACGGCCGCGTCGACGCGAGAGGAGAGCGCGGGTTCCCACGCGCGCGCCTCGGCCCCTGTGAGCAGGTCGTAGTCGACCTCCTGCCCCGCCGCGCGCACCGCGTCCAGCTCCGCCACGAGCGGGGCGCGGCCGGCCGCGGAGGTGAAGGCGAGCAGGCACGCCTCGCCCGAGCGCGTCGGCTCGGTGACCCCGCCCCGGGCCAGATCGTCGTACGCCGACAGCGCCCGGCGGTTCAGCGCGGCGAGTGCCGCCATCCCCACCTGCCAGCGCTGGTGGGTGCAGTTCCGGGTGAACGCCAGCAGGAAGCGGGCCAGCCGCGGATCGGGGCGGGGCGGGATGTAGAGCGGGGAGGCGGGGGAGAGAAGCGTGCGCAACCCCAGCTTCAGAGCGGCCGGCTCGGGCAGGGGCACGGTCAGGGCGGGGGACAACCAGCCCGCGTTGCCCCAGGACGCGCCGGCCGCGACGCCCCGCCGGTCGACCACGGTGACCTCGACACCGGCCTCCTGGAGGAACCAGGCCGTCGACAGCCCGGCCATGCCCGCACCCACCACCACGACACTGCGCGGGCTCATGACCGACCGCCTTCCGCCACATCCGTGTGCACCGCGATGTCCGGTCGCCGTTCCCCGACCCGGGTCGCCTGCTCGAACGCGTATCCCGCCCTCAGCACGGCCGCGTCCCCCCGGTGCGGCCCGACCACCTGGAGCCCGACCGGCAGCCCGGCCGGGGTGAAGCCGGCCGGGACCGACAGGGCCGGGCAGCCGGTCATCGTGATCAGGGACGCCGAGCGCATCCAGTCCAGATACGTCTCCATGGCGACGCCGTCCACCGAGGCCGGGTAAGCGAGGCGGACGTCGAAGGGCGGGACCTGACTCACCGGCAGCAGCAGGACGTCGTACCTCCCGAAGAACTCGCGCACCCGGTGGAACAGCGCCGCCTGGAGCAGCTGGGCGCGGCCCAGGTCCGGGCCGGTGAGCTTGCGGCCCTCCTCGATGTTCCAGACGACGTCCGGGGCCATGCGGTGCCGGTGCTCGTCCAGCAGGGGCCCGTAGGCGAGCTCCATCTGCCAGGCGCGCTGGACGAGGAACGCCTCGTCGGCGCCGGACAGGTCGGGACAGGCCTCCTCGACCTCGCAGCCCAGCTCCCCGAACACCTGCACCGCGCCGCGCACCACGTCCCGGACCTCCGGGTCGACCGGCACGCTCCCGCCGAGGTCGGGCGACCAGGCGACCCGCCAGCCGCGCACATCGCCGTCGAGCCGGCCCGAGAACAGGGAACCCGGCGTCTCCAGGGCGAGCGGGCTGCGCGGATCCGGCCCGGCCAGCACCGACAGCGTCAGGGCGACGTCCTGCACGGTCCGCGCCATGGGGCCCTTGACCGACAGCTGCCCCCACGGCGCCTTGTCGGGCCAAGAGGGGACCCGGCCGGGGGAGGGGCGCAGGCCGACCACGTTGTTGAAGGACGCCGGGTTGCGCAGCGAGCCGCCGGTGTCGCTGCCGTCGGCGATCGGCTGCAAACCGCACGCGAGCGCGGCCCCGGCGCCGCCGCTGCTGCCGCCCGCGCTGCGCGAGAGGTCGTAGGGGTTGCGGGTCGCGCCGAAGACGGGGTTGACGGTGTGCGAGCCCATCCCGAGTTCGGGCACGTTCGTCTTGCCGAGCGTGATGGCCCCGGCCCGCTTGAGGCGCTCGACGACCAGGTGGTCCCGGGCCGGGACGTGGTCGGCGAGGACGGGTGAGCCGTACGTCGTGCGGATGCCCGCGGTGTCGTGGAGGTCCTTGTGCGCGACGGGCAGCCCGTGCAGCGGTCCCAACTCCGCCTGTGAGACGGTCCGTTCGTCGGCTTCGGCCGCCGCCTCCAGAGCCCGGTCGGCGACGAGGGTGACGATCGCGTTCACCGACTGGTTCACCCGGTCGATTTGTTCCAGATGGGCGGTGACGACCTCGCGGGCGGAGATCTCACGACTCCGCAGGGCCGCGGCGAGCTCGGTCGCGGTGCTGAAGCACAGGTCGGCGGGGTTCACAGTCCTCCCAGGGTTTCCTTGAGCTGCACGACGGCGAGCACCCCGAACAGGACGAAGGAGCCCGACAGCAGCACGTTCGAAAGAGTCTTGTTGCGGTACGGCGGCTGAAGGCCTCGCCGGTTGAGAAGGACCAGCAGCGCCCCGGACAGCAACGGCAGGACGAGGGAGCCCACGGCGGCGTAGGTGAGCAGCAGGGGGACCGGCTTCCCGGCGAAGGTCACCGCCACGGACGTGGCCGCGCAGTAGAGCACGAACAGGCGGAACGGGAGGCTGCGCTGGCCCATGTGCCGCTCGGCCTCGTCGTCCGGCACTGAGCGCAGGGTGCGCAGCGAGTCGGCCAGCAGATAGCACAGGGCGTTGAAGCCGCCGACCAGGGCGCTCAGGGTGACGAGGAAGAAGGTGCCCAGGAACAGCACCCGGGCTGCCGACCCCATATCCGCGCCGAGCGGTTCGGCCAGTGCGGCGAGCCCTTCGTTGCCGGTGATCGTCCGGCCGCTGCCGTACAGCAGGCCGGTGCCCACGATCGACGTGCACACCACGAACAGGAACGTGACCGTGTAGCTCATCGCCGTGTCGGCCCGCATGACGGGCAGCCAGCTCGCGTGCCGCCAGCGCTTCTCCCGCACCCAGTAGCTGTATGAGGCCACTCCGGCCGTGCCGCCCACCCCGCCGACCAGGGCCAGGACCGTGATGACGTCGCCCTCCGGCAGCCGCGGCCGCAGTGAGGACACCAGTCCGGACGGGTCGTCCATGGTGGCCAGCGTGGCCACGGCCAGCACGACCATGCCGACGAACTTGGCCAGCATGAACCCGCTCATCACCAGCTCGAACAGCGTGTACCGGCCCACGTAGACGATTCCGGCCGACGCCAGCGCGATCACCAGGGCCAGTGGCCTCACCGGCAGGACGGGGAACAGCGTCGACAGCGCGAGCGACGCCACCGAGCTCAGGGCCGCCCCGTAGAGCAGCCCGATGACCAGGACGAATCCGAAGAAGGCGTACGGGAGCCAGCGGGCGGCCGAGCGCAGGCTCGCGATCACCGTCAGCCCGGTCGCCAGATACAGGCGTCCTACCGCTTCGGTCAGCGCGTACTTGAGCACGACGCCGATGAGGATCGCCCACAGCAGGGCCATGCCGTAGCCGGCGGCGCCCGCCAGCGACGTCACCATGTCGCCGGCGCCCACGCTGGCGGCCGCCAGGACCAGCCCCGGCCCGAGGACGGCCAGCCGTCCGCGCCGGGTGGTGGGGGCGGGGAAGGACTCGGGGGACGGGGCAGCCGTCGGCGGGTGAGGGGGACTTCCGGGTGTCGCGGTCATGTCGGCCACCTCCGGAGGTGGGGAGAGTGCGGTCCGGCTTCCCGGCAGAGTCGGGCACGGCGACGGATGGGAACAAGATTCCCTGGGAAATCGACGGAATCGGCCATACGCTCAGGCCGATGGACGCACCGCACACCGGCTTCGTGGCCGATTCGCTGGACCGGCGCATCATCAGCGCGCTGCAGATCGACGGCCGTGCCTCGTGGCACGCCATCGCGACGGCGCTCGGCGAACCGGAGCGCACCGTCGTCCGCCGGGGCACCCGGCTGCTGGACTCCGGGCTGGTACGGATCGGCGCCATGCCGGTGCGCGGACGCAGCACCGTGATCGGAGTGCGCTGCGCGCCCGGCCAGGCCCGCGTGGTCGCCACCGCGCTCGCGCGCCGGCCCGACTGTGCCTTCGCCCAGCTCCTGACCGGGACCTGGGACTGCGTCGCGGAGGTGCAGTGCCCGCGCGACCGTCTCGCGGGACTCGTCATGGACGACCTGCCGGGCCTGCCCGGGGTCGTGAGGACGCTGACGCTCCCGGTGCTGCGGCACGTGCGGACGATTCGCGAGTGGCACGCGGGTCTGCTCACCGAGGCCGAGATCGCCGCACTCACCGAAGGGACCGGAGCCCTCCCCGCGTCGGCGGACGTGTCGCCCCCGTTCGACGGGGCCGGAGAGCTCTCCCGCGCCGACCGGCTGCTGGTGCACGCCCTGGCCGAGGACGGGCGGTGCACGTTCGACGAACTGGCCCGGGTGTCCGGGGTGTCCGAGGCCACCGCCCGGCGCCGGCTGGGCGCCCTGCGCCGGGCGGGTCGGGTCCGCGTCCGTGCCGTGATCGAACCGGTGCTGCTCGGGCTGCCGGTGGAGGCGGTGCTGTGGGTGCGGACCGTGCCGTCGGAGGCCGACGCGGTGACGGCGGCGCTCGCCGGGTCCCCGCACGTCCGGTACGTCAGCTTCGTCACCGGCGAACGCCAGCTGCTGGTCCTGACCGCGTTTCCGGACGAGGCGGCGCTCCACGACTTCGTCACACGTGCCCCGTGGCTGCGCGAGGTCGTGTCGGTGGATGTGTCGATGGTCCTGGGCTCGCTGAAGCGGGGCGGGATGCTCGCGCCGCGGCTGCGTGACTGACGTCCTGTTCAGGCCGATGTATCGATGATCGTCAGGTCTTGACACGGCGGTCTCCAGTGGGGAAGAGGGCTCGCAGGCCGGGGCGGCTGTCACAGACCCGGGCCCCGCCCTGTCTCTCCGGTGAGTCAATCCCTCAGCGAAACGGAGACAGTGATGAAGATCGTGGTCGTCGGCGGTACCGGACTCATCGGCTCGCAGGTCGTCGCGCTGCTGCGCGACAAGGGCCACGACGCCGTGGCCGCCGCTCCCTCCACGGGGGTCGACACCCTCACCGGCGAGGGACTGGCCGAGGCCCTCAAGGGCGCGGACGTGGTCGTGGACGTGTCGAACTCGCCGTCCTTCGACAGCGAGCCGGCGCTGGACTTCTTCACCCGCTCGGCACGGAACCTGTTCGCCGCGGAGAAGGAGGCGGGCGTCCGCCACCATGTCGGGCTCTCCATCGTCGGCGTCGACCAGGTGCCCGGATACGGCTACTACGAGGCCAAGGTCGCCCAGGAGAACGCCGTGCGCGGCAGCGGCGTGCCCTACAGCATCGTGCGCGCCACCCAGTTCTTCGAGTTCGTCGCCCCGGTGATGGACATGTCCACCCAGGACGGTGAGGTGCGGCTGCCGTCCACGCGGCTGCGCCCGATCGCCTCCGCCGATGTCGCGGCGGCCGTCGCCGAGGCCGCCCAGGGCGAACCGTCGAACGGCATCCGGACCATCGCGGGACCCGAAGTGCACCGGCTCGACCGGCTCGGTGAACTCACCCTGGCGGCGAAGCCGGACGGCCGTAGCGTCGTCACCGACGAGACCGCCGGCCTGTTCGCGGGCATGCCCGACGTGCTCACCGGCGACGGCACCGCGCATCTCGCGTCCACCCGCTACGAGGAATGGGTCAAGCAGAACTGACGATGTCCGTCGTCGGACAGGCCCTACGGGCGGTCGGTGAGCCTGCGCGCCGACCGCTCGTACGCCCTCAGCTTGTCCGGCGTCAGGACCCAGTAGAGCCCGTCGATGCCGTCCGGTCCCACGGTGGCGCTCACCAGGGCGACGGCGGCCCCGTCCCGGGCGAGCAGCAGGCTGGGCCGTCCGTTGGCCTCGACGATGCCGTACTCGGCCCCGGGGAAGAACTTCCGGGCGAAGGCGGTGACCCTGGCCACGCGCTCGGGCCCCACGATCTCCAGCCGTGCCACGCCGCGCATGCCGTTGCCGTCCGCGTAGGCGACGACGTCGGCCGACAGCACGTTCTCCAGCGCCGCGACGTCACCGTGCCGCGCGGCGGCGACGAAGGCTTCGAGCAGGCGCCGGTGCTGTGCCGGGTCGACCGGGTCACGGCGCTCGGCGGACAGGCGCTTGCGGGCCCGGCTGACGATCTGCCGCGTGTTGGCCTGGCTCAACCGGAGCATGCCCGCGATCTCGTCGTACGCGTAGTCGAACGCCTCCCGCAGTACATAGGCCGCCCGCTCCACCGGGTTCAGCCGCTCCAGGACCAGCAGCACGGCCAGCTCCAGCGCCTCGCCCCGCTCCGCGCCGACCTGCGGATCCACACTGGTGTCCACCGGCTCCGGCAGCCACGGCCCCACATAGGCCTCCCGGCGAACCCGCGCCGACTGGGCCACGTTGATCGCCAGACGTGTGGTGATCTTCGCCAGGAACGCCCCGTCGTCCAGCACGGCGCTCCGGTCCGCGCCCTGCCAGCGCAGCCACACGTCCTGCACCACGTCCTCGGCCTCGGACACGCTGCCCAGAACGCGGTAGGCGATACCGAACAGCCGGGGACGCAGGCGCTCGAACGCGTCCGCGGCCGCGTCCAGCGCGCCGTCGGTGAGGGGCTGTCCCTGGTCCATGCTGCCGATGCCTCCGCGGGTCGACCGTCGTGCCTCAGACAGTACGACCCTCGGAGCCGGTGCATGTGGCGGCGCTCAGTCGTCGTAACGAGGTGTCCACTGCGCCTGCGCGACCGCCTTGCGCAATTCGTCCTCCGTCGCCTGCGGAGCGACCCCGTCCTCGACCGCGGCGAGAGCCGCCGCCAGGGCGATCTCGCGAGCGGACTCGCGCATCCCCGTCAGGGGCGGCAGCAGCGGCACGGGGCCGTCGTCGCCGGGCGCCGCCCGTACCGCGCACTCGGCGACGGCCCGGGCGGCGGCCACCATCATGCGGTCCGTGACGCGCGTGGCCCGGCTCGCCGTCACCGCGAGGCCCATGGCCGGGAAGACGTACACGTTGTTCGACTGCGCCACCGGCACCTCGTGCCCGTTCACCGTCAGCGGCGGGAAGGGCGAGCCGGTGGCGATCAGCGCCCGGCCGTCGGTCCAGCGGGTGAGGTCCGCCGGATCGGCCTCGGAGTGAGAAGTGGGGTTGGAAAGCGGGAAGATGACGGGCCGTTCGCAGGTCGAGCCCATCTGCCGCACGATCTCCTCGGTGAACGCGCCGTGAGCCGTCGACAACCCGATGAGCGCCGTCGGCTCGACACGGCGCACCACCTCGGCGAGGCCGGTGCCGTCCCAGCCGTTCACCTCGCCGTCGTCCCGCGCGAACACCCGCTGCTGCGGGGTCAGTTCCGTGCGCGAGCGCACCAGCAGGCCGTCGACGTCGAGGATCCAGAACCGTGCCGTGGCCTCGTCCTCGGACAGGCCCTCCTCGATCATGGCCGTCCGGATCATGTCGGCGACACCGATGGCGGCCGACCCCGCCCCCAGGATCACCAGGCGCTGCTCGGACAGCGGAGTGCCGGACACGTTCGCGGCTGTGGACAGGGCGCCGAGCGTGACGGCCGCCGTGCCCTGGATGTCGTCGTTGAAGGTGAGCAGCCGGTCCCGGTAGCGCGAGAGGATGGGATAGGCGTGGGCGGTGGCGAAGTCCTCCCACTGGAGCAGCGTGCCGGGCAACTCCGCCTCCACCGCCGAGACGAACGCCTCGATCATCTCGTCGTAGTCGGCGCCGGTCAGCCTGCGGGCACGCCGGCCGAGGTAGCGCGGGTTGCCGAGCAGGTCCTCGTTGTCGGTGCCGACGTCCAGCAGGATCGGCAGGGTGCGGGCGGGGTGGATGCCGCCGATCGCCGTGTAGAGGCTGAGCTTGCCGATCGGGATGCCCATCCCGCCGACGCCCTGGTCGCCCAGGCCGAGGATGCGCTGCCCGTCGGTGACGACGATGACGTCCACGTCCTTGTCGCGGTGCGGGCGGTTGCGCAGGATGTCCCGGAAGCGGTGCCGGTCCTCCCACGTCAGGAACAGCCCGCGCGGCCGCCGGTAGATCTCGCTGAAACGCCGGCAGGCCTCGCCCACCGTCGGCGTGTAGACGACGGGCAGCAGCTCCTCCAGGTACTCGGTGACCAGGCGGTAGAAGAGCACCTCGTTGGTGTCCTGGAGCTGGCGCAGGTAGATGTGCCGGTTGAGGGGCTTGTCATAGCCGTGGAACGCCTCGTAGGCGCGGGCGACCTGCTCGTCCAGGGTCTCCACGGCGGGCGGCAGCAGCCCGTCGATGCCGAGCTCGGCGCGCTCCTGCCGGCTGAAGGCGGTGCCCTTGTTGACGAGCGGGTCGGCCAGGGTGGTGAGGGCGGGGCTGGTGGTCGTGCGGGGGTGCGGGGTCTTCGGCTGGTCCATGGGGTGACGCCTTCCCCGGACTCGCCGGTTCGTGCAGGCGACTTGCGCTGCTCGGCCGAACGGTCTGCCGGTCCCCGGAGCACCGATGAGTTCCGGCGCGTCCCCCGGTCTACCTCTCCGTCAGGCGTACCGAGCCCAACACCGAGCAGGAGAAGGCGACATGAGCGTGACGACCTCGCAGACGCAGACCCGGACCGACTCCCGGCACACCGCCGGCTTCCTTTCCACGCGCCCCGTATGGCTGGTCGGCGTCCTGGCGACGCTCGCCGGTGCCGTCGTGACCGAGGCGTTCGCGCTCGTCGCCCGGGCCGCGGGCGTCCCGATGGAGGCGGCCGGTCCCGGCGCCGAGGAGGCCGCGGCCATCCCCGTCGGCGGCTTCGGCGGCGGCGTGGTGTTCTGGTCGGTCGCCGGGATCGTCCTGGCGGTGGTGCTCGCCCGCTGGGCGAAGCAGCCCGCCCGCACCTTCACCGTGACCACCGTCGTCCTCACCGCACTGTCCCTCGCCGGTCCGGCCGTCGCCCCGCACACGGCCACGTCCACCCAGATCGTCCTCGCCCTGTCGCACGGGGTGGCCGCCGCGGTGATCGTCCCCCTGGTGGCACGGCGGCTGTCCCACGTGCGGAGGTGACGCCCTCGACTCCCACGATCCCGACACCGGCCCGTCGCGCTCACCGCGGACGGGCCGTCGTCGTGCACCACGCGACAGCCCCGAACGGCCCAACGGCACTGCGCCGTAGGAGGCGACCGTGGATGAGCGGTGTGACCGTGGTGGAAGGGATGCGCGTGCACCCCTGAAGCGTGTGCACACCCGGACGAGGAGACGCGATGGCGGAGGGACTGGCCGAGGGCGGCACGGCGTGCGCTGCCACGAGAGGCGGCGAGGATCCGCCCCCCGACCGGTCACCGGACGCCTTCGAGCGGGTGAGCGCCGTCGCCGACGCCGTCCTCTACGAGGGCTATCTCCTCTACCCCTACCGCCGGTCCTCGGCCAAGAACCGCGTCCGATGGCAGTTCGGGGTTCTGTTCCCGAGGGACTGGGTGGAGGCGGACGGCTCCGTGGCCCCGGGTGTCTCCGGCTCCGCCGACTCCTGGTACCAGCAGACCGAGTGCCTGCTGAGGATCCGGCGGCCCGGCAGTGCGTCCGTACGTGTGCGGATCCGTCACCTCCAGATGCAGCGCAAGCAGGTGGAGGAGAGCCGGGAGGGCCGTCATCACGTCGTCGAGTCGCTGCGCACCGCCGACGGCACGACGCATCTGACCTTCGACGAGGCCGTGCCGCGTGAACGCGAGGTCGAGGTCCCGCTCGACGAGCTCCTTCGGGGTGGACACACCGTCCCCGTGGTCGCAGCGGCCGGAGTGGACGTCGAGCCACTGCCCGGTCACGCCGGGCGGGTGGTGCGACACCGCGACGAGGTACGGGCCGACATCACCGTCACCGCCGAGCAACTGTCGGACGACCTCTGCCGGCTCCGCGTGCGCACCACGAACACCGGGCCCGCACCGGAACCGCGGACCGCTCGTGACGAGGCACTGCGCCGGGCCCTCATCGCCACCCACACGCTCATCGGCGGCGATGGCGTGGAGTTCGTCTCGCTGATCGACCCGCCGACGGACCTGAGCGCACTCGCCCGTTCGTGCCGGAACGAGTTCACCTTCCCCGTCCTCGGCGGCGACGACGGCGACGTCCTGCTCTCCGCGCCCATCATCCTGCCCGACCACCCCCAGGTGGCCCCCGAGAGCCCGGGCGACCTGCACGACGCCGCGGAGATCGACGAGATCCTCACGCTGCGCACGATGCTGCTGACCGACGAGGAGAAGCGCGAGGCGCGGGCCACCGACCCGAGGGCGGCGGCGATCCTCGACCGCGTCGACACGATGCCGCAGGAGGTCTTCGAACGCCTCCACGGCGCCGTCCGCTCCCTGACACCGGCCACCCCTGCGACTGCGGCGCCTGCGGGTGCCGCGCCTGCGACTTTGGCGCCTGCGGGTGCCGCGCCCGTGACGCCCGCGCTTGCGACTTCGGCGGCCGGGGCCCCCGCGACCCCGGCGCCGGGGACTGCCGCGCTTGCGACTTCGGCGCCCGGGGCTGCCGCCCCCGTGACGCCCGCGCCCGTGGCACCGGTGCCTGGGACTGCCGCGCCCGTGCCGGTGCCGGGGACTGCCGCGTCCGTGACCCCAGCGACTGGGACTCCCGCCCCCGTGACGCCCGCGCCCGTGGCACCGGTGCCTGGGGCTGGCGCGCCCGTGACGTCCGCGCCTGCGACTCCGGCGCCCGGGGTTCCCGACCCCGTGACGCCCGCACCCGTGACCCCGGCGCCTGGGACTCCCGCCCCTGTGACCCCGACGCCGGGGGCTCCCGCTCCCGTGACACCCGTGCCGGCGACCCCGACGCCCGCGCCCGCGGCCCCGGTGCCTGGGACTGCCGTCCCCAGGACCTCGGCGCCTGGGGCTCCCGCTCCCGTGACACCCGTGCCCGTAACACCGGTGCCTGGGACTCCCGCCCCTGTGACCCCGACACCCGGGGCTCCCGCCCTCATGACGCCCGCCCCCGCGCCCCCGGCGCCCACGCCACCCACCCCCACCGACCGCCCCGCGTGGTGGCAGGAGGGCGCCGACGACGGCCTCTCCCCGGTCACCGACACCGTGCTCGTCGGCGGCGTCCCGCTGGGCGGCGGGAGTCGCGTGCGGCTCTGCCCCCGGGGACGCGGTGCCGATGCCCAGGACATGTTCCTGGCCGGCCGCACCGCCGAGGTCGCCGCCGTCTTCCACGACGTGGACGGGAGCGTGCACCTCGCCGTCACCCTCGACGACGACCCCGCGGCCGAACTCCACTCCTGGTACGGCCGCTTCCACTACTTCCGGCCCGACGAGCTCGAACCCCTCGAACCCGCCGGATCCCCGGACGAGCCGTCGGCACCGGCTCCCGCCGCAGCCCCTTCGCGGCACACGACCGACTCCGAGACCCCCGCAGCGGAGGCCGAGTGATGACCACACACAGCAGCACCACCGAAGTCAGCAAGGAACCCGACCGGACCGAGGAACGGCAGGGCATGGAGGAGATCCACATCCTCTGGATCTCCGAAGGCATGAGCTGCGACGGCGACACCGTCTCCCTCACCGCCGCCGGCCAGCCCTCCATCGAGGACCTGGTGCTCGGGCTGATCCCGGGCCTGCCCAAGGTGAACCTCGTCAACAAGGTGCTCTCCCCGAGCCTCGGCGGCGAGGACTTCCTCGCCCCCTACCGGGCGGCCGTACGCGGCGAACTCGGCCCGTTCATCCTCGTCATCGAGGGCTCGATCCCCAACCAGAACATCATCGAGGGCGACGGCTACTGGACGTCCTTCGGCAACGACCCGGAGACCGGCGAGCCGCAGACCCTCAACTGGTGGATCGACCAACTGGCCCCCAAGGCCTGGGCGGTGGTCGCCGCCGGCACCTGCGCCACCTTCGGCGGCATCCACGCCATGTCCGGCAACCCGACCGGCTGCATGGGCCTGGCCGACTACCTGGGCTGGGACTTCACCTCCCAGGGCGGCCTGCCGATCGTCAACGTGCCCGGCTGCCCCATCCAGCCCGAGAACTTCATGGAGACCCTGGTCTGGGTCCTCTACCACGCGGCCGGCTCCGCGCCCCCGCCCCCACTGGACCACATGCTGCGCCCGCAGTGGCTGTTCGGGAAGACGGTCCACGAGGGCTGCGACCGCGGCTCGTACTACGAGCAGGCCAGCTTCGCCAAGGACTACAACTCGCCCAAGTGCCTGGTCAAGGCGGGCTGCTGGGGCCCGGTCGTCAACTGCAACGTGCCCAAGCGCGGCTGGATGGCGGGCATCGGCGGCTGCCCGAACGTCGGCGGCATCTGCATCGGCTGCACGATGCCCGGCTTCCCCGACGCGTTCATGCCGTTCATGGACGAGCCCCCCGGCGGAACCCTGTCGTCCCTGGCCATCAAGCCGTACGGGGCCGTCATCCGCCGCCTGCGCGGCATGACCAACGAACTGGTCAACCACGAGCCCAGATGGCGCCACAACAAGCGCAAGCTGACCAGCGGCTACGACCCGCACTGGCGCCCCTGATGAGACCCGCGACCCATCCCACCACCGACAGTGAGGGGCAGTACCGCAGATGACCACCACCGAGGCCCGGCCCACCGAGCGCAAACCACCCCAGCTCGTGGACATGTCCTGGGATCCCATCACCCGGATCATCGGGAACCTGGGCATCTACACGAAGATCGACTTCGCCAACCGGGAAGTCGTGGAATGCCACAGCACCTCGTCGCTGTTCCGCGGCTACTCGGTGTTCATGAAGGGCAAGGACCCGCGCGACGCGGGCTTCATCACGTCCCGGATCTGCGGCATCTGCGGCGACAACCACACCACCTGCTCCGACTACGCCCAGCAGATGGCCTACGGCGTCAAGCCGCCCCCGCTGGCCGACTACATCGTCAACCTCGGCGAAGCGGCCGAGTACATGTTCGACCACACGATCTTCCAGGACAACCTGGTGTTCGTGGACTTCTGCGAGGCGATGGTCAAGGCCACCAACCCCGGTGTGCTGGCCCGCGCCGAACGCACCGAAGCGCCCCACGGGGACATCCACGGCTACCGGACGATCGCCGACATCATGCGGGCCTTCAACCCCTTCGAGGGCGAGGTCTACAAGGAAGCCCTGAAGATGAGCCGGATCACCCGTGAGATGTTCTGCCTCATGGAGGGCCGGCACGTCCACCCGTCCACGCTCTACCCCGGTGGCGTCGGCACGATGCCGCAGCCGAACACCTTCACCGACTACCTCAGCCGGCTCATGCGGGTCATCGACTTCGTGAAGAAGGCCGTCGCCCTGAACGACGACGTCTTCGACTTCTTCTACGAGGCGCTGCCCGGCTACGAGGAGGTCGGCCGCCGCCGCGTCCTGCTGGGCTGCTGGGGCGCCTTCCAGGACCCCAAGACCGTCGACTACCGCTACGAGACGATGAACTCCTGGGGCAAGGACATGTACGTCACCCCCGGCATCATCGTCGACGGCGAGCTGGTCACCAACAACCTCGTCGACATCAACCTCGGTCTGCGCATCCTGCTCGGCAGCTCGTACTACGAGGACTGGGTCAACGAATCGCCCTTCGTCACCCACGACCCGCTCGGCAACCCCGTCGACATGCGCCACCCGTGGAACCAGACCACCGTCCCGGTGCCGCAGAAGCGCGACTTCGCCGACAAGTACAGCTGGGTCATGAGCCCGCGCTGGTTCGACCAGCGCACCGGCGACCACCTCGCCCTGGACACCGGCGGCGGCCCGCTCGCCCGCTTGTGGTCGACCGCGCTGAACGGCCTGGTCGACACCCCGTACGTCAAGGCCACCGGCCACAGCGTGCGCATCTCCCTGCCCAAGGGCGAGAAACTGCCGGAGACGACCCTGGAATGGCGCATCCCGCAGTGGAGCAACACCATCGAACGCGACCGCGCCCGGCCGTACTTCATCGCCTACGCGGCCGCCATGGCCCTCCAGTTCCTGGAAGAGGCCATGGGGCTCGTGCGCGCGGGCGAGACCAAGGTGTTCGAGAACTACGAGGTGCCCGACGAGGCGATCGGCTGCGGCTTCCACGAGGCGGTGCGCGGCGTCCTCTCCCACCACCTGGTGATCAAGGACAAGAAGATCGCCAACTACCACCCGTACCCGCCCACCCCGTGGAACGCCAGCCCCCGCGACAAGTTCGGCACGCCCGGCCCCTACGAGGACGCCGTCCAGGGCCAGCCCATCTTCGAGGAGAACGGCCCGGACGACTTCAAGGGCGTCGACATCATGCGCACGGTCCGCAGCTTCGACCCCTGTCTGCCGTGCGGTGTGCACATGTACGTCGGCAAGGGCAAGACGCTCACCACCCTGCACTCGCCCACCTACGGGGCGAACCATGGCTGAGACCGTCGGCACCCGGCTGGCCGACCCGGACGTCGAGGCCCGGCTCGCCCGGCTCGACGAGGTGCTGGAGAGCCTCGAGCCCCTCCCCGGCGCCGCCACGGAAGCGGTCCGGCTGCTGACCGAGGTCTACGGCGAGGCCCTGGCCCGCGTCGTGGACCAGGCGGACGAGCAGCTGGCGGAACGCCTGGCCGACGACGAGCTGCTGGGCCATCTGCTGGTGCTGCACGACATCCACCCCGAGCCCGCCGAACGCCGGGCGGCCCGCGCGGTCGAACGGCTGCGGCCCGCCGTACGGGAGCGCGGTGGAGACGTGGAGTGGGCCGGTGTTGATGGGCAGGTCGGGCGGGTGCGTCTGACCACGGGCGGCTGCGGCTCCGGCTGCGGCGGTGGCGGCTCCGACGTCACCGACGCGGTCCGGGAGGCGGTGCTCGCCGTCGCTCCCGAGCTGACGGCGGTGGAGCCGCTGCCGAGCACGCCGGCGCCCGCGTTCGTCCCCCTGACCACGCTGACGCACCGAGGCGCACGGTGACCACCGACGGGGCACTGGCCCGCCTCATCCGCTCCTCGGCCGACCGTACGGCGGCGACCGCGGTGGAGAGGTGCGAGCTGTGTGCCGCGCCGGTCGCCGACGAGCACGCCCACCTGTACGACACCGGGCAGGAGGAGGTGCGCTGCGTCTGCGGCCCCTGCTCGGTGCTGTTCGCCGGCGCCGGCGCGGGCGACGGGCACTACCGGCTCGTGCCCCGGCGCCGGGTCCGGCTGCCCCACGTCGACACGGCGGTGCTGGGCGTACCCGTGGGCCTGGTCTTCTTCGTGCCCCGGGCGGACGGCACCGTCACGGCGGAGGGCCCGAGCCCGGCGGGGGCCATGCGGTGGGAGGTGGACGCGGCGGCCTGGCAGGAGCTGGCCGGGACGTGTCCGCAGCTCGCCGGCGTGGAACCCGATGTGGAGGCCCTGCTGGTGAACACCGTCCACGGCCTGGACCACCACTGGATCGTGCCGGTCGACGTCTGCTACCGGATGGTCGCCCTCGTACGCAGGGAGTGGCGCGGCCTGTCCGGCGGTGGCCGGGTCTGGCCGGCCGTCGAGCGGTTCTTCGAGGAGCTCACCGAGCGGCCGTGAACACGCACTCCGCAGGCCGGAGGCGAGGAAGGAGAACACCCCATGGGCAGCATCAGAGTGGGCCGTGCCCAGGCGAGGCCCGACACACCCGGGCACGTCGCCGGCATGCACCAGGGCAACAAGGGACGGTACGACGAGCAGAAGGGACACCACGAGGACGGCACCGCCGACGCGCGCCGCTCCACGGGGATCCACTGGAAGCGGCATGACGCCCTCGCCGAGACCATGCCGAACATCTCGCCGGGATGAGAGCCGTGATGAGAGACCAGAAAGGCGCCGCAATGAAAGTCCGACGAACGCGCAGACCCGTCGCGCGCAGGCGAGGCGGGATGAACGGGCAGCGGGTGCTGAAGGCCGAGGCCGCCCTGGTGGGCGGTGTGGCCCTGGCACTGTTGTGCTGGGAGATTCCCAGCCTGAGGCGGGAGGTGCGGATCTGGCGGATGGCCGGCGGTTTCCGCGCCGGGCACCGCTACCCGTGAGCCGGCCGTGCACGAACTGTCGATCGCGACCGCGATCATCGAGCGGGCCGACGAGCTGGCTCGGGCGGACGGGACGGACGCCGTCTCGGCGGTGACCGTCCGGGTCGGCGAGCTGGCGGGCGTCGTCCCCGACGCCCTGGACTTCGCCTTCGAGGTGGCCCGCGACGGCACCGCCCTGGCCGGGGCCCGGCTCGTGGTCGAGCAGGTCCCCGCGCTGGCCTGGTGCGGTCCGTGCGCCGAGGAGTTCCCGGTGGGCATGCCACCGTTCTTCTGGTGCCCACGCTGCGACCAGCCCTCCAACGACCTGCGCAGCGGCCGGGAGCTGGAGATCGCCGGGATCGAGCCGGCACCGGCCCCGGCATAGCGAACAGCCCCGCCGATCCGTCGGCGGGGCCCTTTCGCGCTGCTCAGCAGATACGCGGCAACTGCTCTCCGAGGGGCAGATCCACCACCCGGGTCCCGCCCAGGCCGGTGGCGACCACCACCATCCCGGGGTGGTCGGCGACGCACTCGCCGATCAGCGTGGCCCCGGCGCCCTGCGGGTGGGCACGCATCGCGGCGAGCACCTGCTCCGCCTCCTCCGGCGGTACGAAGGCGACCAGCCTGCCCTCATTCGCGACGTAGAGGGGATCGAGCCCCAGGAAGCCGCACGCGTTCGCCACCGCGTCCGGCACCGGAATGGCGCGCTCCTGAAGCCGGACCCCGGTCCCCGAGGCACGGGCGATCTCGTTGAGCGACGCCGCCAGGCCGCCCCGGGTGGGATCGCGCAGCACATGGATGTCCGGAGTGACGGCCAGCATCGCCGCCACCAGATCCGCCAGCGGCGCGGTGTCGCTGGCGATCTCCACCCCGAACTCCAGCCCCTCCCGCACGCTCATGATCGCCACCCCGTGCAGGCCGATCGGCCCGCTGACGATCACGGCGTCGCCGGGCCGCGCACGCTGGGGCCGGATGTCCACCCCGTCCGGGACGAGCCCGACACCGGCGGTGGTGACGTACACACCGTCGCCGTGCCCGGACTCCACCACCTTGGTGTCGCCCGTGGCGATGGTGACCCCGGCGGTCTCGGCCGCCGCACCCATCGCGCGGGCGATCCGCTCCACGACGGTCAGCTCGACGCCTTCCTCCAGCACGAACGCGGCGGAGAGGTACGCGGGCCGCGCACCGCTCATCGCCAGGTCGTTGACGGTGCCGTTGACCGCGAGGTCGCCCAGGCTGCCGCCGGGGAAGAACAGCGGCCGGACGACGTAGGAGTCCGTGGAGAAGGCCAGCCGCGCGCCGCCCAGTTCGAGGACGGCGGAGTCGGCGAGACCGGCGAGGGTGGCGTTGCCGTAGGCGGGCGTGAAGACCTGCTCCATCAGCTCCGCCGACAGGGCTCCGCCGCCGCCGTGGCCCATCACCACGACACCCTGGTCGCGCAGCGGGGCGGGGCAGGTCCAGTTGGCCGGGTCGACGACCTCGGCGAGTTGCTCAGGCAACGGGAGTCACCCCTTCCTGGGTGGCGCGGCCGGCTTGCGGCGTCGGGGCGTTCATCCGGCGGTACAGGTAGTAGGCCGCGCAGGCGCCCTCGCTGGAGACCATGGTGGCGCCGAGCGGGGTG
Source organism: Streptomyces africanus (assembly GCF_030816955.1). Lineage (NCBI taxonomy): Bacteria > Bacillati > Actinomycetota > Actinomycetes > Kitasatosporales > Streptomycetaceae > Streptomyces > Streptomyces africanus. Next base: position 8,395,725 of record NZ_JAUSYP010000001.1, read on the forward strand.
CGCGGGGTGCAGGTGGTGCCGAACGCGGCGCACTCGGTCGGCTTGATCAGCCCCTGGAGCACCTCACCGCTGCGGCACTCCGCGGGCTCCTCGGTACGGATCCCCGTGACGTCGAAGCGGTGCTCGGCGTCGTACGCGCGGAAGGTGTCGCGCAGCCGCCAGCCACTGGCCGGGATCCGGCCGATACCGCGCCAGGACCGGTCGGTGACCTCGAACACCTCCTCGATCATGCGCACGGCGGCCGGATTGCCCTCCTCGCGCACGGCACGCGGATACGCGTTCTCCACCCGGTGCTCGCCCCGCTCCAGCTGGCGGACCGCCCGTCGGATGCCCTCCAGGATGTCCAGCGGCTCGAACCCGGTCACCACCATCGGCACACCGAACCGCTCGGCCAGCTCCGGGTACTCCGCCGTGCCCATCACGCTGCACACGTGCCCGGCGGCCAGGAAGCCCTGCACCCGGCAGGCCGGAGCCGTCATGATCGCCTCGACGGCCGGGGGCACCCGCACATGCGACACCAGCAGGCTGAAATTGCTCAGACCCAGCCTGCGCGCCTGGTGCACGGCCATCGCGTTGGCCGGGGCCGTGGTCTCGAAGCCGATCGCGAAGAACACCACCTCCCGCTCCGGGTGGCGGCGGGCCAGCTCCAGGGCGTCGAGCGGCGAGTAGACCACGCGCACGTCGCCGCCCTCGCCTTTGACCCGGAACAGATCGCGGCCGGTGCCCGGCACCCGGAGCATGTCGCCGAAGGAACAGAAGATCACCCCGGGCCGCGCGGCGATCTCCAGCGCCTTGTCGATGACCTCCAGCGGCGTGACACAGACGGGGCAGCCGGGGCCGTGGATCAACTCGACCTGCTCGGGAAGCAGTTGGTCGATGCCGTGCCGGATGATCGAGTGGGTCTGCCCGCCGCACACCTCCATCAGGGCCCACGGCCGGGTCGCGGTGGCCCGGATCTCGTCCAGCAGCCGCCGGGCCAGCTCCGGGTCGTTGAACTCGTCGATGTACTTCACGCCGTTCCCGCCTCCTTCGCCGCCTGCTCCCAGGCGTCGCCGAACTCTTCCTCCAGCAGCCCCAGTTCCTCGAACAGCTTGAGCGAGGCCAGGGCCGACTCCTCGTCCAGGCGCTGGAGCGCGAAGCCGACGTGCACGATGACGTACTCGCCCACCCGTACCTCGGGCACGTACTCCAGACACGCCTGTTTCTGCACTCCGCCGAAGTCGATCAGTCCGGTGAGCGGATCCGCGCTGTCGTCGATGGCCACGACCTTGCCGGGCACTGCCAAACACATGGGTCACTCCTCCTGTCGTAGGTGCGCCGCGACCACCAGCTGGCCGAGGGCCAATCCGCCGTCGTTCGGGGGGACTTCGCCGTGGCGGAGCACCGCGAATCCGTCGCCGGTCAGGAGGCGCGCGCACTCCTCCTCCAGCAGCGCGTTGGCGAAGACCCCGCCGCTGAGGGCGACGGTGGCCAGGCCGGTGTCCCGGCGCGCACGCCGGCAGATCTCCGCGACGGCCCGTGCCACCGCGCGGTGGAAGCGGGCGGCGAGTACGGGGGCCGGGGTGCCGCGCCGCAGATCGGCGACCAGGGCGCTGAGCACGGGTGCCGGGTCCAGATCGCCGCCGAAGGCGTACGCCGAGGTGTCGGCGTCCCAGGCCGAAGCGGCCGCCGCCTCCAGTTCCAGGGCGGCCTGGGCCTCGTACCCCGCGCGATGGCACACGCCGACGAGCGACGACACGGCGTCGAAGAGCCGGCCCATGCTGGAGGTCGTCACACAGGCCAGACCACGCTCCAACTGCTTCTGCAGTAGCTCCAGTTCATCGGCTGCGCAGGCCTGGACGCAGGGCAGGCCCGCGTCCCACGGCAGGCCCGCCGCCCACAGCCGGGCCAGCGCCAGGCGGCACGGGTTGGCCACGCCCGCGTCGCCGCCGGGCAGCGGGGCGGGGGCCAGATGGGCGTAGCGCCGGAAGCCGCTGTAGCCGGCGAGCAGGATCTCGCCGCCCCAGACAGTGCCGTCGTCGCCGTAGCCGGTGCCGTCGAAGGCGACGCCGATCACGGGTGCGGAGCCGTCGAGACCGTGCTCGGCCATCGCGGAGGCGATGTGCGCGTGATGGTGCTGGACCAGCACCGGGGCGTGCCCGGCCAGCCGGGCGGCCCACCTCGCCGAGTGGTATCCGGGGTGCCGGTCCGCGGCGACGACGTCGGGAGCGACGCCGGTCAGGCACCGCATGTGCGCCTCAGCCCGCCGGGCCGCCTCCAGGGTGGTCAGATCGCCCATGTCCCCGATGTGCGGGCCGAACCAGGCGTGGTCGCCCTCGCCCAGGCACAGGACGTTCTTCAGATCGCCGCCCACGGCGAGCGCGGGCCGCACCGGTACCGGCAGCCGCAGCGGGCGGGGCACGTACCCCCGGGACCGGCGCAGCACCTGCTCGGTGCCGTCGGGGCGCACCCGCAGCAGGGAGTCGTCACAGGGCGAGGCGATGGGCCGGTCGTGGGCGAGCCACGCGTCGGCCAGCCCGGCGAGCCGGGTCAGTGCCTCGTCGTCGTCCGTGACGATCGGTTCTCCCGAGCGGTTGCCGCTCGTCATGACCAGCACGCGCGGCCCCGGCGGATCGCCGGGCAGGCCGAACAGCAGGGTGTGCAGGGGCGTGTAGGGCAGCATGACGCCCAGGTGGGGGCTGCCGGGGCAGACGCCGGACGCGAGACCCGACTGCTCCGCGCGCCGGCGCAGCAGGACGATGGGGCGCCGGGGGCTCGTGAGGGCGGCCAGTTCGGGCGTGGAGAGCACGGCGATCCGCCGTACGGTGTCCAGGTCGGCGCACATCACCGCGAACGGCTTGCCGCCGCGTGCCTTGCGGCTGCGCAGCGTCGCGACGGCCCGTGCGTGGGTCGCGTCGCACGCCAGGTGGTAGCCGCCGAGGCCCTTGACGGCGACGATCCGCCCGGCGGCCAGCAGCGCCCGTGCCACCGCCAGGGCGTCGGCGTCCCGCGCCGGGCGGACCTCGCTGCCGGGCGCGGGCACCAGGCGCAGCCGGGGACCGCAGCCGGGGCAGGCCACGGGCTGGGCGTGGAAGCGTCGGTCGAGGGGATCGCCGTACTCCCGGGCGCAGTCCGCGCACATCGGGAAGCCGGTCATGGTCGTGACCGCCCGGTCGTACGGCATGCCCGTGGCGATGGTGAAGCGGGGCCCGCAGTGGGTGCACGTGACGAACGGGTGCCGGTGCCGGCGGTCGGCGGGATCGGCCAGTTCCCGCAGACAGTCGGCGCAGGTCGCCGTGTCGGGCGGGAGATGGGTGCGGCCCAGGGAGTGGTCGGTGGCACGGATGGCGAAGGTGTCCTCGGCGCCGGTGACGGGCAGGTCCTCGAACCCGACACCGGTGACGGCGGCCAACGGCGGAGGCTCGGTCGCCAGCCGGTCGCAGAAGCCGGCGACACGGTCCGGCGGGCCCTCCACCTCGATGAGGACTCCGTTCGCCGTGTTGCTCACGAACCCCGCGAGCGAGAGGTCGGTGGCCAGGCGGTGCACGAAGGGGCGGAACCCCACGCCCTGCACGGTGCCGCGCACGGTGACGCGGCGGCGCACCGCCTGTGTGACGGGCGCTGTCACGAGACGAGGCCGGCTTCGGCGCTCTCGTGCGTGTGCGGGCGGGGCGTCAGCGGAGGCCGGTGCACCGGGGCCCCGTCCCGTACGGCGAGCACCCGCTCCAGTAGGGCGTCGACGCCGGCGCCGGTGCGGGCGCAGGACCGCAGCACCTCCACCCCGGGGTTGACCCGCTGGACATGGGTGTCGAAGGCGGTCTCGTCGAACCCGGCGGGTCCCGCCAGGTCGGTCTTGGTCAGCACCACCAGATGGGCGGACCCGAAGGCCGTCGGGTACTTCAGCGGCTTGTCCTCGCCCTCCGTCACCGCCATGAGCACGATCCGCAGACGCTCGCCGAGGTCGTAGGACGCCGGGCAGACGAGGTTGCCGACGTTCTCCACGAACAGCAGCGAGGTGTCCTCGGGGAGCCAGCTCTCCACATGGCCGCGCAGCTGCCGCGCCTCCAGATGGCACAGCCCGTCCGTCAGCAGCTGCTTCACCGGGGCTCCCGAACGGGCCAGCCGGTCGGCGTCGTTCTCGGTCGCCAGGTCGGCGGTGAGCGCGGCCACCGGAAGGCCCCGCTCCACCGCCCGGGCGAGCACCCGCCCGAGCAGCTCCGTCTTGCCGCTGCCCGGGCTGGACAGCAGATTGACCACGCTCACGCCACGGCGGGCCAGCGTCTCGCGCAGGCCCGCGGCCAGACCGTCGTTCTTCGCCAGGACGGCCTGAGTGACCTCGTCCACGGAATCGCACATGGGCGCCGCTCCTCGCGGTCGGTGGGGAAATCGGTCCGCCACCGATCCTCGGCGCCGTCCCTCACGGTGCCCGGCAGCCCGGCGGGGACAGGGCGGGGGATTCGTCCGGGCGGCTCAACGGGGGTGTGGCCGCCGGGTCGGCCAGCAGCACCGGGACCATGGCGTGCAGCGCCGCGACGGCCCGCCCGACCGCTTCGCGTACCGTCGCGCTGATCCCCGGGGCGATGTCCTCGTCGGCCGGTGCCCGCAGTTCCGGCTCGCAGGCCAGGACGAGGACGCGCGGGAGCGGCTCGTCACCCAGGTGGGCGGCCAGGGCGAGGACCTTCGCCGGGTCCATGCCGTGCGCCTCGGGCGGGGCGCCGGCCGTGGCGCGGCCGGGCAGGTCCGGCTCGATCAGCGACAGGGTGCCCGGCTCGTGCCCCCGTACGGCCGCGTCGACCAGGACGGCCGTGTCGTAGCCGTCGAGGAGTGCGTACGCGAGGTCCAGGCCGCGGATGCCGAAGTCCCGGACCCGGACCTCGGGCGGCAGCGGACGCCGGTCCAGGGCACGGATCACCTCGGGGCCGAAGGCGTCGTCCGCGAGGAAGATGTTGCCGACGCCCGCCACGAGCAGCCGCGTCCTCATACCGCGTCTGCGGGGGCCAGCGGCCGGGCGGAGCCGGTCGGGTTCTTGCGGACGAAGGCGGACCGCAGCCCGTGGTACGGGGCCTGCGGATCGAAGAAGATGGCGCGCATGCGGGCGAGTTCGCTCCGCCGGTGTTCGGCGAGGGGACGCTGGAGCTCGTCCGCGTGCCGTGCCGTGGCCTTGGCGGTGATCCGGCGGGCGAGATCCGGGTCGCCCGCCACCTCGCCGGCCAGACGCTCGACCTCCGCGGCGAACTCCTGGGAAGGAACCGGCACCAGACGATCCACCAGCCCGATCCGCTCGGCCGTCGCGGCGCTCACCGGCAACGCCTCGCTCGTCAGCCGCTCGGCCGTCTCGGCTCCCACGCGGCGCGGCAGCGAGTACGTCCAGAACTCCGATCCGTACAGGCCCATGTTCCGGTAGTGCGGGTTGAGGACGCTGCCCGTGCGGCACCAGACCTCGTCGGCGGCCAGGGCCAGCATGACACCGCCGGCCGCCGCGTTGCCGCCGAGCGCCGCCACCACCAGCCGGTCGGTGGTGCGCAGCACGGCTTCGACCAGGTCGTTCATGGCGGTGAGGTTGGACCAGGACTCGCCCGCCGGGTCGCTCGACGCCTCGATGACGTTCAGGTGGATGCCGTTGGAGAAGAAGTCGCGGGCGCCGCCGAGCACCAGTACCGAGGTGGAGCGGGTGAGCGCGTACCGGTAGGCGGCGAGCAGCCTGCGGCAGTGGTTGGTGCTCATCGCCCCGCCCGGGAACGAGAAGGACAGAAAGCCGATGCCGTCCCGCTGCCGGTAGCGGATGTCGGACCAGGTGGTGCGCTTCGGCGGCAGTTCGAGCGGGGCGGCGATCTCCGGCAGCCAGTACGGGCGGTCGTTCGAACCCGGCATGCCCGGGCCGCTGCCGGGCGGCGCCGGGAAGGAGGAGAGGACCGAGGCCGCCGGGCGGCGGAAGGGGGCCGGGTCGCCGGAGCTCTTGCGGGGGCGCAGTTCCGGGATCCACACCGCGCCGTCCCGGGTGGCCCGGCACAGAGCGCCGGACCGGGTCGCGAGCAGCTCGCCCGGCCGGCCGCGCAGCCGGTCCTCGGGATGCCCGCCGTGCAGGAACACCTCCCGGCCGCAGAGTTCGTCCAGGACGCCCGGCTGCGAGTCGGCCCCGCGGAGCTTGCGCAACACCGTCTCCGTGCTGTCGTTCTCCCAGTCGATCCGCCGCTGTTCCTGGCGGAAGAAGTCCCGCCACACCACACGGATCCCGGGATCGCTCTGCGGCCGCGGCTTGAACGATCCGTCGGCGTACCGCCGCACGGCCAGCAGCACGGCGGCCACGGCGGCGTCGGACAGTTCATTGCGGTACACGTCGCTCTTGCCGGCCGGCGGCACCGGGAAGGCCCCGTCCGCCCAGATGTCTCCCGCGTCCATCGCCGCCTCGGCCTGGAGCACCGTCACGCCCCACTCGGGCTCCTCCTCGGCGATCGCCCAGTCCAGCGACGACGGGCCCCGGTCGCCGGGCGGCCCCGGATGCACGATGAGACAGGTGTGTTCCTGCCACACGTCCTCCGGCAGGGCGGACTTCAGCATCGGGGCGACGATCAGTTCCGGGCGCACCTCGCGCACGGCGGCCCGGACCGCGTCGGGCCCGTGGGAGGCGAGGACGACGTCCACGTGGTGCCCGTGGTCCGACAGTTCCGCGTACACACGCTGGGTCAGGCTGTTGAACGCGCTGGCGACGAGCAAGATGTCCATGACATCGCATGGTCGCCGGTCCGGGGAGGCCCGCGAAGGACCACGGCGGCGTTTCGCCTGTCTTCCCGGGCCTCTTGCTCCATCCGGATCGCCCGCTGTCCGTTCTCGACGTCCGGGCGGGCTTCTGCCCGGTGGGCTAGGCTGTGCGGCCATGAATACCGGGACGGCTTCGCGCCACACACGGATCGGTGACCCGGTGCTCTTCTGAGCGCCGTACGGGCCGGTGCGGGCCCGGTGTTCGATCGAGGATCCTGCGTTGCTGCGCGGGCTCCGCCTCCGTCGTGTTGATCACAGGCTCGGCACATCAACCACGACAGGAGAGCGGAACATGCCCATCAAGACGCTGCAGATCCCCACCCCGGACGGCCGGGCCGACGCCTTCGCCGCCTTCCCCGACCACCGCGAGCGGCACCCGGGGGTGCTGATGTACGCGGACGGCTTCGGCATCCGGCCCGTGCTGCGGGAGATGGCCCGCGAACTGGCCGGGCACGGGTACTACGTGCTCGTCCCCAACCCCTTCTACCGGCACGGCCCGGCACCGGTGATCGACCTGCCCGAGCACATCGGAGAAGAGGTCCGGCCCGCGCTCATGGCCCAGGTGATGCCCTTGATCGAGAAGCACACCGCCGAACGTGTCCTGAGCGACGCCGACGCCTACCTCAGGTTCCTCACCACTCAGCCCGAGGTCGGCGCCGGACCAGTCGCGGTGACCGGCTACTGCATAGGCGGCCTCCTCGCGACGCGCACGGCCGCGGCCCACCCCGGCCGAGTGGCCGCCGTCGCCGCGTTCCACGGGCCCGTGGGCGCGGACGGGCCCGACGCCCTCGCCGGGATCACCGCCCAGGTCCACTTCGGCCACGCCGAGAGCGACCTGACGCCGCAGACCCTCGGCGAGCTCAACCGGGCCCTGGACGCCGCCGGTGTCCGCTACACCTCCGAGATCTACCCGGGCACCATCCACGGTTTCACCATGGCCGACACCGACGCCTTCGACGCCGCCGGACTGCAGCGCCACTGGGACCGCCTGCTCCCCCTCCTCGACCGCACCCTGGCCGGCAGCTGACCGACAGGGGCTACTCGCCCGAAGGCGCCGTCAGCGGGACACCCAGGCCGACCGGCGTGCCGAAGTTCGGCGTGCCGTCGGCGTTCCAGGTGAACTTCTGGGCCCTGGTCGAACGGTTCATGTCGCAGCCGCCGTTCGCCGAACTGTTCGCGTGGTACACCATCCAGTCCTCCGTGCCGTCCGGTGACTTGAAGAAGCCGTTGTGACCGGGGCCGTACACCCCATTGGCGCCTGACCGCTGGAAGACCGGGTTCGGCGACTTGGTCCAGGAGGAGGAGCTGAGCGGGTCGCCGCCGTTGTACGTGAGCATGCCCAGCTTGTAGTCGGGCGTCGAGCAGTGGCTGGCGGAGTAGACGATGAACGTCTTCCCGTTGCGCTGGAGCACCTCGGCGCCCTCGTTGACCGCGCCGCCGACCGTCTCCCAGCTGTAGGTGGGGGTGGACAGGATCCGGCGGGTGCCGCTCGCGGTCCACGGGTTCGACAGCGGCCGGATGAACATCGGCTGCGATCCGTTGTAGAACGTGCCGAGCAGGTAGAGCTTGCCGTTCAGCTGGAGGATGCCCGGGTCCAGCTCCCAGGTGTCGTCCTGGGCCGGGTCGAGCAGGTCGGCCTTGAAGGTGTAGGGCCCCATGGGGTCCAGGCCGGCGCTCTCCAGGACGTGGATCCGCTGGGTGCCCAGGTCGTACGGCTCCCGCCCGGCGGTGTAGTAGAAGTACCAGCGCTTGCCGTTCGGACCGTCGAGCAGATGAAACTCGGGCGCCCACATCGTGCCCGCCCCGTTGGGCCGGGTCAGGTGGAAGACGACCTGCTCGGTGGCCGTGGCCAGTCCCGCCAGAGTGCGGGACTTGCGCATGGTGATCGTCGAGTTCCAGGTCGTGGTGGCGAGGTAGTAGTAGCCGTCGTGGTAGGTCATCCAGGGGTCGGGGCCGCGCTGGGCGATCGGGTTCGTGAAGGTGTTCGGGCTCGGGCCGCCGCCGGTGAAGCCGGGCAGCCGCCACACCCTGCCGTTCGCAGTGGAGCACGGCAGTTGCACCAGGCCGGTGTCCGACGCCGGCGAACCTCCGCCGGGCGTGACGCACTTGCCCGAACTCGCGGAGACCAGGTTGAAGGTCTTGTCTCCGCCGCCGGCCGGCACGAGCCGCCACCGCTGGTTGGTGCCGCCGTGGCAGGGCCACTGGATGATCGGCGCGTTGTCCGCCGCGGAGGCACCGTGGACGTCGACGCACCTACCGGACCGGGTCGTGATCGTGTACGTGTCGCTCGTCCCCGGGACGGGGGCGAAGCCGAGGATCTGGTTCGCACCGGAGTCGCACGCGAAGGCACGCAGCTGCGTCCCGTCGGCCGTCGAACCGCCCGGCAGGTCCAGGCAGTTGCCGCCGTTCTGGTTGACCCCCGTCGAGGTGAAGGCGACGGCGGCGGCAGCGGGCGGCGGCGCGGCCAGGAAGGCGACCGCCAGGGTGAGTGAGGCGAGGAGCGCGGACAGACATCGGGAACGGGTCACGGGCCGTACACCTTTGCTTCGAGGAGGCCGACGGAGTTGGAGCCGTTGCTGGTGAGCTGCACGCGCAGTCGCGTGGTGTTCGTCGCGGTGAACGTGACGGTGTTGTACCGGTTCTTCGCCACCGGGTAGCCGCTCGCACCGGGCACGTCCACGTAGGCACTGCCGTTCCAGTACTGGAGCTTCCACGAGGCGGGCATGTCGATGCCCTGGTCGTCGTCGAAGAAGTACACCTCGGCCTTGTTCAGCGTCTTCGCCGACGGCCAGGTCAGCTCGGCCCACTGCTGCCCGCTCTCCGGCCAGGTGCCCCAGCGCGGATTCGCGGTGTCGTCGGACGAGGGCGGGTCGACCCCGTCGTTGACGGCGGTGACGCTCTCCCAGGGGGAGGTGTACGAGGCGGACGCCGTCGCCGACGGTGCCAGGTTGGCGGATGGCTGGGTGCCGCCCCGGTGGTGGACCTTGATCTCGGTCAGGCCCGTCTTCGCCCCGGAGGCGTGGGTGAGCAGGACCCGGACGCGCTGGGCACTGATCGCCGGGAACCGCACCAGGTTGTAGTTGGCCCGGGGTGCGGCCGGGCTCTTCGTCTGCTCGGGCACGTTCACCCAGGAACTGCCGTTGTGGTACTGGACCGTGTACGCGGACGGAGCCCGGTAGGTCGTGCTCGCCGGGCGGCTGTCCTTGAAGTACAGGCGTATCTCGTTCAGCGTCCGGGCGGTGCCGAAGTTCAGTTCGTACCAGTCCTGGCTGCCGGCGGAGCCGCCCGCGCCCCAGAACGGCTCGTTGACGGGATAGCCGTCGACGGCGCCGGAGACCGTGCTCCCCGGCCCGGTGTGGGAGGCGGACGCGGTCGCTCCGGAGGCGAGGTTCGCCAGGTCGGCGGTGAGGTCGACACCGGCCTTGGCGAGCATGTCGACCATGCGGGGACTGTCCTGCACGACCTGCGTGGGAGCCTTCAGCCCGGGGACGGCCGTGTGGTGGGTGACCGTGCCGCTGGTGGTGACCTCGCCGGTGGCCGGGTCCCAGGTGAAGGGCACCAGGGAGCTGACGGTGGCGGCCCGGTCACCGTTGACGTAGATCGAGTAGCCCTCCGGGATGCCCGGGTAGCGCGTCACGCCGTCGGCCGGATCGTCCCAGACGATGGACAGGTCGGCGCCCCGGTAGCGGAGGTTGTTGACGGTGAAGTGGGACCAGCCGATGTCGATGGGGGAGAGCTCGACCTTCGCGTCGCCCCGCGGCCGCAGGCCCGCCACGTCCTCGATCACGGTCCAGTTGCTGCTGCCCAGGATGTTGTGGTGGATCCACGAGCGGTAGCTGATCGAGTTGCCGTTCCAGTCGGACCAGAACTCGTTCGCGTCCGGCCACTGGGTGTTGCCGCCGACGTACTGCGCCCAGGTGTTCCAGTAGAGGAGCTTCTTGTAGTCGGTGGCGTTCATCCAGGAGTTGGGGTAGTTGCGCAGCACCGAGGAGTAGAGCCGGAACTGGACGGTGGAGTTGATGGTGGAGAAGTTGTTGGAGCCCGGTTCACCGGCCTCGGCCGCCGCCTTCTTGTCGGCCTGGTTGGCCGTGTAGAAGGGGAAGACCGGGTACTGGGCCGGGTCGTCGAAGAGCCGCAGGGCCTGCCGGTACGTCGCCGTGTCGGGGACGGCGCCGACCGAGAACGGGTAGTAGTTGTTGATCTCCTTCCAGGGCACCCACTCGTTCGTCGACTTCAGCCGGTGCTCGAACAACTGCCGGCTGGGGTTCCACAGCACATTGACGATGGCGTCCTTGATCTGGTTGGCCAGCGTGCGCATCTCGCTCGCCTTGGCCGTGTTGCCGGTCGCCTCGTACGCCTGCGCGGCGGCCAGTGCCCCGCTGTACTGGTAGGCGGACTCGGCGCGGTCCATGTTTCCGGGCTTCCAGTGGAAGGAGACCGCGTCGGCGTCGTTGCCCGTCAGGGCGCCCCAGTCGTACTCGATGAGCTTGTTGTCGTCGTGGTCGTAATGGGCGAGCTGACCCTTGACGTCACCCTCGGCGTACCGGGCGAGACTGGCGGCGATGGCCGGCTGGCCCCCGTGGATCTGGTAGCTCTTCCAGGCCGCCTCGGCGATGTACTGGGTGTAGCTGTTGGACCAGTTCTCCGGGTCGCCCGGGTTGTCCATGAACCGGCCGCCCTTGGAGGTCTGGCCGACACCGATCCAGTCGCCGTAGGCGTAGGACGGGTCGCGCAGGTACTTCAGGTCGTCGATGTGCATCGGCTGGGTGAGCGCGATGGCGTTGTTGTAGCCGAGGACGCCTTCGGTCGAGGTCGGGAACTGGAAGGTCTGCCCGGGGATGTCGGCGTCGAGGTGGTTGAAACGCATCAGCCACCAGCGGTAGTAGATGTTCTTCTTGATCGCGGGCTCGGGCACGTCGATGTAGGGGACGTTCTGCGCCCACCACCGGTTGTAGGCCCTGACGTGGGTCGCGAAGGCGGTGGCGGCCGAATAGCCCGCGTAGGCCTCGTACTCCGTGCGGGACTCGGGGATCTCGTCGGTGACGAAGCCCATGACCACCTTGGCGGTGACGGTGGCCCCGGCCGCGACCGTCACCGACCGGTCGAGGCCGCCGCCGGAGGCCGCGAACCCGTCACCGGTGAGCCGCGGGCGGATGGTGGTGAGGTTGTTGTAGGCGTTCACCTGCCCGGTCAGCTCGCTGCCGCTGCCCGTGGTGGCGTAGGGAGAGGTCGCCCGTAACCGGAGCGTGGTGGAGGCGGTGCCGTTGTTCCTGATCGACAGGTTGGTCACGGCCACGTTGTTGTCCGTGATGAACTTCGTCTGGTCGACCGTGACCGAGCCGCTGGTGTGCACGCTCTTCCAGTGGCTGGGCGTCTGCCGGCGCTGTGCGACCTGTTCGGTGAAGGTGCCGGGGGACACCGCGACGGTGTAGGCGTTGTCGCCGGTGATGCTCTCCCAGTAGGCGACCTTGCCGCCGAAGCCGAACCGGGCGGGGTCGTGCTCCTTCATGAAGACCGCGCGTCCCCTGCTCATCAGCCAGGGTCCGGCCGGATCGTTGCCCGAGCGGGCCAGCAGGCGGTCCATCCAGAAGTCGGTCCCCGAACTCTCCGCGTCGTAGATCGCCCGCATCATGTCGCCCGGCGTGTGGGCGACGGGCGGGGCGGGGATCGAGGGGCCGCTGAACGTGGGGAACCCGATGGTCTGCGCCGCCGCGGCCGGACCGGCCGGGACGAGGCAGCAGACACCGAGCACCAGTGCGGCCGGCAGTACCAGTGGTCTTCTCATCGGATGCTCCCTGTCCGGACCGGGAAGAGCACGGAAACGACCTAAAAGGTTTTCGCAACGTAGGAGGGAGCTGATGAAGTGTCAAGGGAGCTGTATGAGACAAGAGTTGGAGGGCTAGGCGATGCGGTGGGGCCGACGCGTGTGCCCACGGCGTTGTCGCGATTCCGGAAAACCTTTCAGGCCGGCGTTGCTCGCGCTTGACGCGGCCCGTTTCACTGCGTACGCATGACTGCGCAGTCCGGCAGGACACCAGGACCCAGGGAGAGACGCATGACGCGAGAGGGAGGACGGGCCGGCGGCCCCGCGCCGCGCAGCGTGGACGTGGCCCGGCTGGCCGGCGTCTCGCAGAAGACGGTGTCGAGAGTCCTCAACGGGGAGCGGTACGTCTCCGACGAGGTGCGGCGGCGGGTGCTGGAGGCGGCCGGGGAACTCGGCTACCGGCTGAACAGCGCGGCCCGGGCGCTGGCCTCCGGGCGGACCCGCTCCATCGGCGTGGTCACGCTCGGGACCGCCCTCTACGGGCCCGCGTCGCTCCTGATCGGCGTCGAGCGGGCCGCGCGGGACGCGGGATACGCGCTGCGGGTGGTCAACACCCTGGAAGGCGACCCGGGAGGTGTCGTCGGCGCCGTGGAGTCGCTGCTGGAGCAGGGCGTGGACGGCATCGTCGTCTCCGAGCCCATCGACGAGGGAGCGGTGTCCCTGAGTGTCGACGTGCCGGTCCTCGTCCTCGGAGCGCCGGCCGCGTTCGGCGGCACCCGGACCGTCGCCACGGGCGTCGGCGCCGAACCCCTCGCCCGCACGGCCACGGAACACCTGCTGGACCTCGGCCACAGGACGGTCCACCACGTCGCGGGCCCCGAACGGTGGTTCGCCGCCCGGGACCGCCTGGAGGGCTGGCGCAGCGCCCTCACCGCGCGCGGCGCGGAGCAGCCGGCCGTGCTCGTCGGCGACTGGTCGGCCGCGTCGGGCCACGAGGCGGGCCGCGCGCTCGCCGCCGACGGCGACGTCACCGCCGTGTTCGCCGCCAACGACGACATGGCCATCGGCGTGATCCGCGCCCTGACGGAGGCCGGGCGGCGCGTGCCGGACGACGTCAGCGTGGTCGGCTTCGACGACATCCCCGTCGCCGCGTACGTGACCCCGCCGCTGACCACGGTGCGCCAGCCGTTCGACGCCGTGGCGCGAGAGGGGCTCCGGCTCCTGGTGCGGGCGATCGAGCGCCCGGACGCGGACCTGCCGCCTGTGAACGACCCACCGGTCGAACTCGTCGTCCGCGCCTCGACCGCACCGCCACGGCTGCGAGCACCGTCACGGCTGCGAGCACCGTCACGCGGGTGAGCGCGGAACGAGTTCCCGTTCGATGAACCGGTTGAGGTGGTGCCGTGCCTCCTGCGTGGTCAGAGGAGGTGCCTGGCGCAGCCGTTGCAGGGCGAGACCGTCGGCGAGGGCGGCGAAGCGGGCCGTGAAGCCGTCGAGGTCGTCGCAGCTGAACTCGCCGTCGGCGACGCCCCGTTCGGCCAAGTCGTGGATCTGCCGGTGCCAGGCCCCGTATCGGTCGGCCTGCCCCCGGGCGAACGCCTCGTCCGTGCTCTGCTCGCCCGCGTGCCAGAAGTCGAACCACATCCGCCAGTGCCGGTCGGTGTCCTCGGTGAACAGCGCGTCGACCAGCAGCCTGAGCGCCTCGGCCGCGCTGGTCGCTTGCTCGGCGGCCTCGCTGAGCGCCGCGTAGTACTGCTCGATGTGCAGCACCATGGCCTCGGAGAGGACCTCCTGAACGCTGTCGAAGTGGTAGGTAACCGTGCCGACGGACACTCCGGCCGCGGCCGCCACATCGCGCACGCCGACCGACTTGTAACCGCGCTCCGCGATCAGAGGGACGGCCGCGTCGATGATGAGGCGCCGGCGCACCTCGGTGGGCTGCCGGGTCCGGTCGCGGGCGGCGACGGCACGGCGCGGGCCCCTCGCGCCATGCCGCGGCTGCTCGGCGGCCGTCATCCCGACGTCCTCGGGGCGGTGCGGTGCCATGAGCGCTCGGTCACTGTCTCTCCGTTCCCCCGCGCTTCGATACGGCTGTCCATGATGAACTCCGCGGCCGTGGCGCGCAGCTCCGTCCGCGTCATGATCTCAGCGTCCCAGTCGTCCCCGCGCCGCAGCCGGATGTGCCACTCGGAGACGGCTCGCGCCGACAGCGGGTCGTCCGTGCGGATGGTGTACGTCTCGCGGGCGCTCTCCTCGTAGCGCAGCCCGTCCGGGTACGTCCGGGACCCCCCGTACCCGGGATCGACCTCCAGGGTCCACTCGCCCTTGGCCACGTCTTGCGTGACCAGCCGCTCGGGGCGGGGGTCCGGGGGAGTGTCGTAGGTGACCGGCATCGGTACCGCCTGCTCCGGTTCCTCGAAGCGGACGGAGGCCTCGTCGGCGGCCTCGCGCACGGGCAGCAGGACCGCGCTGCCCGCCGGAACGACGTGCAGCGCCCCGCGTTCGCCGTGCGGCCACACCCAGGGCCAGTACGCGTCGGAGACGGCGACGCGGATGCGGTGACCGGGCGGGAAGGCGTAGCCGATGCCGTTCAGCTCGAACTCGACGTCCTCGTACGTCCCCGGAGTCCACTCGACCGCGTGCTCACGACCCCGTCGGCTGAGCAGGTTGAGCACGCCCCGGGTGACGAGCGTCGACGAGCCGTCGGGAGCGACGTCGCACACGCGGGCGATGACATGGGCTCGTGGGGTGTCGCTGTCGAGGCGGAGCCGGACGCGGGGGCGGCCGAGGATCTCGACCCGTTCGGTGAGGGGCACCGAGTCGAAGCAGACCGAACGGCCGTCCTCCTCGCGCTGGTCGGGCGGCAGGTCGGCGGCGTTGCCGAACGGGAAGAAGCGGCCGGCGTCGAGGCCGGTGTGCTGTGGGGAACGTACGAGGACCGGGTCGTGGCTCTCACCGAGCGGACGGGTGTCCCACGTGACGTAGGGGCTGGGCCACTCGGCGTCGCTCACCCAGCGTCCGGGCATCTCCTCGTGCGACGGGGCGGGCGGTACGGGGTCGCCCAGCCAGGCGCGCAGCAACGGCTCCGCCATGACCCCGGCGTCGATGCCCTTGAGGTGCTGGTCCCACCAGCGCAGTGTCTCCTGGAGGAACCCGATGGCCGGGCCGGGCGGTAGTCCGCGGTCGGGGTACTGGTGCGACCAGGGGCCGATGATGCCCCGCACCCGGTCGCCGGGGAGGTGTTCCACGAGCCGCAGCACCGTGTCCCGGTACGGGTCGTTCCAGCCGCCGACCGCGAGCACGGCCGCGTCGATCGCCGTGTAGTCCTCGCAGACGCTGCCGTGCCGCCAGTAATCGTCCCGCTGCTGGTGCTCCAGCCAGGTGTGCAGGAAGGGCTCGAGCGTGTCGAGGCGCTCGCGCCACATGGGAAGCCAGCGTTCCGCGCCGACGTTCGCGGGGTCCGGCGGGCGTGCGGTGAAGGCGAGCATGGTGCCGGCCCACGCGAGCATGTCGATGCCGAGGACAGCGCCGCCCGTGTAGTGGACGTCGTTGTCGTAGCGGTCGTCGGTCGAGCAGACCGTCACGATCGCCTTGAGCGGTTCGGGGGCGAGGGCGGCGATCTGGAGGGAGTTGAAACCGCCCCAGGAGATGCCGAACATGCCGACCTTGCCGGTGCACCAGGGTTGTGCGGCAAGCCAGTTGACGACGTCCACGCCGTCCGCGAGCTCCTGGGCGTCGTACTCGTCGCCGGGTGTGCCCTCGCTGTCGCCGTGGCCGCGGATGTCCACCCGGACGGAGGCGTAGCCGTGACCGGCGTACCAGGGGTGGCGCTGTGCGTCGCGCGGGGCGGTCCAGTCGCTCTTGCGGTACGGCAGGTACTCGAGCAGCGCGGGAACGGGGTCCGACTCGGCGTCGGCCGGGCGCCATACCCGGGCGTGCAGGCGGGTCGTGCCGTCCCGGGTGGGGATCCACACGTCCTCGCGGACGACCTGGCGTTCGAACCGGTCGCGGTACTTCACGAAACTCCTTCTGCGACGGGAGCGGTCGGGTTGTCGTCGGGGGTGCCGGCGGGCCGCCAGCGGCGTGCGCGGTGGCCGCCGCCGTGGTCGGTCCACACCTCGCCCTCCTGGGCGGCGTCGGCCCAGTCGGGGGCCGCCTCGACCGGCGGCTGGGCGTCGGGGTCGGGTTCGAGGGCGGCCGCCATCAGCTGGCACGTGTAGGGGTGCTGAGGAGCCGAGAACACGGCTTCCGTCGGGCCCTCCTCGACCACGACACCGCCGCGCAGGACGACGACGCGGTCCGCGATGCCGCGGACGACGGCCAGGTCATGGCTGATGAACAGGCAGGCCAGGTCTCGGTCCCGGCGCAGGTCGTCGACCAGGTGCAGTACGTCGGCCTGGACGGAGACGTCCAGCGCGGTGGTGATCTCGTCGGCGATGAGGACGTCCGGCTCGCCCGCCAGCGCCCGGGCGATGCCGATGCGCTGACGCTGGCCGCCGGAGAGCTGGGCGGGCAGCCGGTCGGCGAGCGCCGGGTCCAGGCGTACGTCGGCGATGAGCCGCCGGGCGCGTTCGGCCGACTCCGCCCGGCCGGAGGCCGTGCCGAAGAACCGCAGCGGGCGCCGGATGGCGTCGCCGACCGAGCGCCGGGGATTGAGCGAGGTGTCCGCGTTCTGGAAGACGAGCTGCACCCGTCGCCGCAGGGACATCGGCCGCCGCTGCGCGGGCCGGGCCAGATCGCCCGACTCGTGGCTCATGGTGCCGCCGGACGGTGTGCGCAGCCCCGCCAGGGCCCAGGCCAGCGTGGACTTGCCGCTGCCCGACTCGCCGACGAGGGCGAGCACCTCACCGCGCCGGACCGCGAAGGAGACACCGTGCACGGCACGGGAGCTGCCGTAGTCGACGGTGACGTCACGGGCCGAGACGGCGACCGGCGCGTCCTCGGGCACGACGGCCCTCGGGCGGATCTCGCGCTCGCCCGTCTCCCGCACGAGAGCGAGACCGGCGTCGTCCAGCCGCGGCACGCTCGCCAGCAGCCGCTTCGTGTACGGCTGCTCGGGCAGCGCGAACAGTTGCCGCGTGGGCGCCGACTCCACCACACGGCCCGACTTCAGCACACACACCTCGTCGGCCAGGTGCGCGACGACGCCCAGATCGTGACTCACCAGCACGGCCGCCAGGCCGAGTTCATCGCGCAGGGCGGCGATCAGGTCGAGCACGCCCCGCTGGGTGACGACGTCCAGGCCGGTCGTCGGCTCGTCGAGGACCAGCACCTTGGGGCGGGCGGCGAGGGCCATGGCGAGGGCGACGCGCTGCTGCTGGCCGCCGGACAGCTCGTGCGGATAGCGGCGGGCCAGCTCGGCGGGGCGCGGCAGCCGGACCTGTTCGAGCAGTTCGGTGACGGGGATGTCGCCGCCCGCCTCCGCGATCTGCCGGCCGACGCGCATGGAGGGTGTCAGCGCCTGGCCCGCGTTCTGGGCGACCATGGCGACGGTCCGGCCGCGCAGCCGCCGCAGCTCGGGAGCGGACAGGGCGAAGACGTCCCGGCCGTCCACCGACACCGAACCGCCGGTGACGTGGGAGCCGTGCCGCAGATGCCCCAGCAGGGCCGCGGCGAGGGTCGACTTGCCGCTGCCGGACTCGCCGACCAGCGCGAGTGTCCGCCCGGCGGCGGCCTGGAGCGACACCTCGTGCACCACGGGTATCCGGCGACCGCCGGAACGGTAGGCCACGGACAGGGAGTTTACGGAGACGAGCGGGGTCATCAGAAGCCCTCCCTGATCCGGTCGACGCCCCAGGCCTTGGACAGGCCGTCGGCCGCGAGATTGAGTCCGATCACGAGCGTGGCCAGGGCGATGATCGGCGCGACGCTCGCCATCGGCACGACGGTGATGGCGGTGCGGTTCTCGGCGACCATCAGGCCCCAGTCGGGAGTGGGCGGGTCGGCGCCGAAGCCTAGGAAGGACAGCGAGGAGATCAGCAGCACGACCCAGGACGCGCGCATCGCGAACTCGACGCACACCACGTCGACGATGTTCGGCAGGACCTCACGGCGCAGGATCGACCAGGTGCCTTCGCCACGGGCCCGTGCGGCGGTCACGTAGTCGGCGGGCACGACCGCCAGGGCGGCCCCGCGCACGACCCGTACCACCTGGGGCACGAACACGACGGCGACGGCCAGGACGATGACCGCCGGTCCGGTGCCGAGCGCGGTCACGACCACGAGCAGCGCCAGGACCGCCGGCACGGCCAGTACGGCGTCCAGCACTCGCCCGGTCAGGTCGTCGAACCAGCCGCCGCGCAGGGCGGTCGCGCAGCCGATGACCGTGCCGAGGACGACGCTCACCACGGTGGCGGCGACGGACACTCCGAGCGCGTACCGGCCGCCGTACAGGACACGCGCGAGGACGTCGCGGCCGTACTGGTCGGTGCCCGCCCAGTGCGCCCCGCCCGGACCGAGCAGGGCCTGCGAGGCGTTGCCCGCGATCGGGTCGTACGAGGTGAGCAGCGGGGCCAGCAGCGCGATCACGACGTGGACGGCGACGATCGCGAGCCCGACGACGGCCGCGCGCGAGGAGCGCAGAGTGCGCCACGCACGGGCCGCGCGCGGGGCCGGGGCGTCGGCCCGGACGGTGTCGACCGTGGTCATCGGGTCCTCCCTCGGGTGCGGAGCCTGGGATTGAGGGCCATGGCGCCGAGGTCGGCGGCGAGGTTGCACACGACGTAGACGACGGCGCTGATCAGGGCGATGGCCTGGATGACGGGCAGGTCCCGGTTCTGCACCGAGGAGAGCATCAGCTTGCCGATGCCCGGGTAGTTGAAGACGTTCTCGACGACGGCGACGCCGCCCAGCAGCCAGGCCACGTTGAGCGCGATCACGTGCAGGACGGGCAGCAGGGCGCTGGGCAGGGCGTGCCGGGTGACGACCCGCCAGGTGGACAGGCCCTTGAGGCGGGCGGTGGTGACGTACTCGCTCGCCATCACGTCGATCACGGAGGTGCGGGCCATGCGGACGATGTAGGCGGCCATGACCACCGCGAGGGCGAGGGCCGGGAGCCAGACGGCGGGCAGGAGCTGGCCGACGGTGGCGTCGGGACCGTAGAGGACGACCGCGGGGAACCACGGCAGTGCCACCGAGAAGCACAGCACGAGGACGGTGGCCACGACGAACTCGGGGACGCTCATGCCGACGAGGCTGACGGTCGAGATGAGGTGGTCGGGCCAGCGGTCGCGGTAGAGCCCGGCGAGGATGCCCAGCAGCAGCGAGCCGGTCACCGCGAACAGGATGGTGATGAGGGCGATGAGCGCGGAGTTGCCCAGGTACTGCGCGACGTCACCGCCGACCGCCGTCCCGGAGACGAGGGACGTGCCGAAGTCGCCGTGCAGGGCGCCCCACATCCAGTCGCCGTAGCGTTCGAAGGCGGGCCGGTCGAGTCCGAGACTGCCGCGCAGCTCGGCGACCGCCCGCGGGGTCGCGTCCTTGCCGAGGACCTGGGTGGCGACGTCCCCGGGCAGGGCCTGCACGGCGAGGAAGACCAGCAGCGAGGAGAGCAGGAGCGTGCCGAGCGCTGCCACGGTCCGTCGGGCGACGAAGGAGAGCATGGTCAGGCCCCCTTCAGGCCGATGCCGAGGTAGTCGAACTCGAAGCCGTGCTCGGCGTAACCGCGCACCTTGCGCGAGATGCCCACCAGCCGGTCGGCGAACATCGGGGTCATCGCGCCGCCCTTGTCGATCACCCAGGTCTGCGCCTCGCCGTAGAGGTCACGGCGTCGGGTGTCGTCGGTCTCGGCACGCGCCCGGTCGAGCAGCGCGTCGAAGCCCTTGTCGGACCAGGCGGTCTCGTTGTACGAGGAGCCGCCGCGGAAGACCTGGTTGAAGAGCTGGTCGACCGGCCGGCCGGTGTACCAGTAGGTGGCCATCAGCGGCTGCTTCATCCAGATCTGTGTGTAGTACGAGTCCGCCGATGCCGTCTTGACGCGGATCCGGACGCCCGCCCGCTTCGCCGACTCCTGGTAGGCGAGCGCCATGGGGGTGAAGAGGGGGTCGTACGCCGAGGTGTAGAGGTCGACGGCCAGGTTCTCGTGGCCCGCCTTCTTCAGCAGGTACCGGGCCTGCTCCGGATCGTGCTCGGGGTGCGCGGCGATGTGTGCCGGGTCGTCCGGAGGCACCGGGTTGTCCCAGCCGGCCTTGCCCGCGCCCTGCAGCGCGGCCTTCACGATGTGCTCGGGGTCGTAGGCGAGCTTCATGGCCCGGCGGACGCGAACGTCGGTGAAGGGCTTGTCGGTGGTGAGCATCGGCAGCACGTACCACTGGGCGTTCTTCACCCGGGCGATGGTGGCGCGATCGGAGGCGGCCACGACGCGGGCGGTGGCGAAGTCCAGATTGGTCTGGGACAGCAGGTCGACCTGCCCGGCGAGCAGGGCGCCCGAGCGGGCGGACATGTCCGCGACCGAGTAGAAGGCGATCGCGTCGAGCACGGGGCGGCCCGCCCAGTGGTCCTTGTACGCGGTGACGCGGCCGGGGCCGGCCGGTGCGAAGGACTCCAGCCGGAAGGGGCCGGTGCCGATGCCGGTGCGGCCGATGGACTTCCCGCTGCCCTCGGGGACGACGTAACAGTTGTAGTGCGTGAGCAGGCTCGGAAACTCGGCGTTCGGGGTCTTCAGCGGCACGACGAGGGTGTGTGCGTCGGGTGTGCGCAGCCGCCCGGGGTCGACGAGCGGGGCGAGGACGCCGGCCTGCGGGGACGCCGTCGCCTTGTCGAGGATGTGACGCAGCGTGTAGGCGGCGTCGGCGGAGGTGAAGGCACGGCCGTCGTGGAAGGTGACGCCCTTGCGGAGCCGGAAGGTCCAGGTGCGTGCTGTGCTGTCCGGCTCCCAGGACTCGGCGAGGTCGGGCGCCACCTGGCCGTCCGCGCCGATGCGGACCAGCCGGCTGTAGAGCGCGCCCAGGTATTCGTACGCCGACAGGGCACTGGCCGGATCGAGGGTCTCAGCGTCGGAGGCGGGCGGACGGGCGATCCGCAGGGTGCCGCCGCGGTCGGGCGTGCCCTGCCGGGCGGCGGCCGGCAGTACGGGAGCGGCGGTGGCGCCCGAACAGCCGGACAGCAGCCAGGACGCGCCGAGCGAGGCCGCACCGGCGGCGCCCACGGCGAGCACCGAGCGGCGCCCCGGGTGGTGGATGTCGGACATGAACCGACCTTCCCTGTCGCTATTCGTTCGCTGAACGATTGAGTGAGGTGCGTGAACGATAGCGAGCAGGCGGTTTCAAGCCAACCCTTCGGGCTGTGAAGAAGTCATCACAAACACCGCGGCCGCCCCGAGCCCGAGGGAGGGCGGGTGCGTGTGCCGCTGCTCCGCCAGGACGCTTGCCCGTGCCGTACGCCTGACGCACGCTGGTCGTATGGCTGAGCAAGCCGTGCCCACGCTGATCACCTCCGTCCAGCGGGCCATGCGCCTGCTGGAGGCCGTGAGCGGGCATGAGAACGGCGCGCCGGCGAAGCAGCTGGCACGCGAGACGGGCCTGCCCCTGGCCACCGCCTATCACCTGCTGCGGACCCTGGTCCACGACGGGTACGTGCGGAAGCTGGACGACGGCGGGTTCGTCCTCGGCGACAAGCTGCAGACGCTGCGGACCACGGGCCGGGCGCAGGCGCTGCTCAGCCGTGTCCGGCCCACGCTCGGCGCGCTGCGGGACGAGCTCGCGTCCGCCGCCTACCTCACCTTCTACGAGGACGGCGAGATCCGGGTCGCCGAGATCGTCGACGGCCCCGGAACGCCCCGGGTGGATCTCTGGGTGGGCTTCGAGGACGCGGGGCACGCGACCGCACTGGGCAAGTCCGTGCTGCGGGAGATGGACGTCGAGGCCCGCAAGGACTATCTCTCGCGCCATCAGCTCGCCGACCTCACGCCACGGACGATCACCAGCCTGCCGGAACTGCTCCGGCGGCTGGAAACCGCCCCCATGGCTCCGGCCGTCACGGACCTGGAGGAGTACGCCCTCGGCACGGTCTGTGTCGCTGTCCCGGTCTACAGCGGGGACACCATCGGTTCTCTCGGCGTCTCGCTCCCGGTGAACCGGCTCTCCCAGCTGCAGGAGGTCCGGGAGCGGCTGCTCCCGACCGCGGGCCGGGTGACCCGGAGTCTCTCGCTCACTATCTGAAAATCCTCCCCTTGTGGGTGTCCGGCCTCACCCCGTTTTCTGGATGAAACCGACATTTCAGGGGTGCGCCCCGCGCACAGGTGAGGATTGCGGACAAGAACATGAGCCATGCGCGAGACCTTGGTGGCGACTACCGGCCTGTACGGCCGTTCAGGGACCGAGTGGCCGGCGCCTGGGCTTCGGCCCGCCGGCGCGTCGCCGCGCACGGGGCCGCAGGTGCCCCCCTCCTGCCCGTACTGCTGGTTTGCGTCGTCGTGCTCGGTGACATCGTCGACGGGGCGGGGATGATCTGGCTGCCCCTGCTCGCGGCCGGTCCGGCCCTCGCGGCCACGACCAACGGCTCGCGCGGGGTCCTCGGGATCGGGTTCATCGCCGTGACGCTCGGTGCGACACTCGGCATCCGGGACGGGGTGCCGGGCCGGGAACTGGCCGCCGTACTGTCGGCCCTGATGGCCGTCACCCTCGCGAGCGGCCTGGCCAGCGCCCTGCGCGGACGCCGTGAACGGGTGCTTGCTGCCGTCCGCTCGGTCGCGGAGACCGCCCAGCACGCGCTGCTCAAGCCCGTGCCGGCGACCGTCGGACCCTTTCAGGTGGCCGTCCGCTACAGCGCGGCTGCCGCAGAGGCCCGGATCGGCGGCGACCTCTACGCCCTGATACCCACCCCGCACGGCGTGCGGCTGATCGTCGGCGACGTGCGGGGCAAGGGACTGCCCGCCGTGGGTACGGCCGCCCTGGTGCTGGGTGTCTTCCGCGAGGCCGCCCACGACGAGCCCGACCTGCTCGCCGTGGTCGAAAGGATCGAGCGCAGCCTGGCGCGCAATCTCGGCCGCGACGACTTCGTCACCGCCATAGTCGCCGGATACCCGCAGGCAGGACATCTGGAGGTGGTGAACTGCGGGCACACGCCGCCACTGCTGGTGCGGGCCTCGGGGGGTGTCACGCCGGTCGAGCCCGATCTTCCGTCCCCGCCCCTCGGACTGCGCGCCCTCGCCGGCCACGCGCCCGGCCTCCAGACGCTCCCGTTCGCCGACGGCGACCAGTTGCTGCTCTACACCGACGGTGTCACCGAGGCCCGCGACCACGGCCGTGCCTTCTACCCGCTCGCCGAAGGACTGGAGCGCCACGTCTCCCACGACCCGTCCCGCACCCTCGGCGCACTCCACGACGAACTGCTGGCCCACGTCGGCGGCCGACTGCACGACGACGCGGCCCTGCTCCTGATCCGTAAGCCGGTGGCATCCGAAGCAGGAGCTGCCGTGGCGATCGATCCCGGCAGCATGGCTCCCACGGTTCACGCTCCGGCTTCCGAAGCGGAATGCCGCTGACGCTCGTCGTCACTCGGCCGCACGCGGCGTGCCACTCTGCGGCCCCAGGTCTGGCTCGGCGCTTCGACGCAACGGTAGGTCAGCAGGCACAGGGGCAGCAGCGTGGCGATGAAGGCCACTTCGAGTGCAAGACTGTCCTGCCGCCGTCGGCCGATCGTGTTGTCGATCACCGTCAGCAGCACCGGATGCACCAGATAGACCGAGTAGCTGATCGTTCCCAGTCCGGCCGGCACCCTGGGTATGCGCAGGCGCCGCGACCACAGTCCGGCGCCGAACGTGAGCACAGCCAGCAGGAACGCGACGATCCAGCCGCGCCGAGTGAAGTGCTCGACGTCGCCGTACCCGTACGCACTCCCCACGGCACAGGCAACCACCAAGACGGCGGTGACGGCCGCATCGCGCCAGGTGCCCTGACCGTTCTCGGCACGGTGGACGGCGGTGCCGAGGAACATCACGGCGAGGATCACCAGGCCCTCCCACAGCGGGACTGTGCCGTTGAGCGGGACCAGGACGAGCGCCAGTACCCCGCCCAGCACACCCCCGAAGCCGCGGAGCACGGGTGCCCCGGTACTGGCGCAGCCGATGGCGACCACCATGGCGATCGCGGCGATCGCGATCAGCGGGCCGTTGCCGACCAGGCCGGACAGGGCGGAGACCGGCAGCACCACCCCTGTCGTCACGCTCACGGCGGCGAGCCCGGCCAGGACGACCGAGACCGCCGCGGACCGCTGGTGCAGGCGGACCGTGAACAGAGCGACGACCAGCAGGTAGAAGGACATCTCGTACGAGAGCGTCCACAGGACGAGCAGGAGATTGGGTGTCCCCAGTAACTCCTGGAGCATCGTGGCGTGGGCGACAGCCACGGTGACGGCGCCCTGCCCACCGAAGTCACGCAGCTCCGCGATGCCGGAGAGGTTGAGGGCGAGAAGCACGGTGACGACAACCGCCCACAGCGGATACACGCGGAAGAACCGTCCGACCCAGAACGTCCGGACGCAGCCCCGTCGCTCCAGCGAGGCCGGGATGATGTAGCCGCTCACCAGGAAGAACACCATGATGCCGTAGCGGCTGGTGTTGAACTCCGGCATCAGCTCCCGCCGGAACTCCGGCATGAAGGTGTACGACGAGTGGTCGAACACCACGACGAGTGCGGCGATGCCGCGCAAGGCGTCCAGCCAGCCCGACCGCGACGGACCGGCCGTCGCGAGGGCGTTGGGGAATCGCGATGTCCGGGAGAGCGCATGCGGTGGGGAGGCCGGGACGAGGGGTGGGGGTTCCATGCCACCGACTTCAGCGGCTGAAGCATTGTTCGGCAGTACCGTTCTGGCGGCCTGACAATGATGCGGGGCTGGAGGGGGTGAAGGCGTGGCGGGGCGTCATGAGGTGCCGGTGGATCCGGCGGCGGGACCGGTGCAGCGGTTCGCGTTCGAGTTACGCAAGCTGAGGGCGGAGGCGGACGGGATCACCTACCGGTCGCTGGCCCAACGGGCGGGCTACTCGGTGACCACGCTTGCGCAGGCGGCGGGAGGCGAGCGGTTGCCGACGCTGCCGGTGGCCCTCGCCTATGCGGAGGCGTGCGGCGGAGACCCGGCCGAATGGGAGGCCCGGTGGAAGGAGGCGGTGGAGGAGTCCGCCGGTGACGACTCCCGGGACGACGGCGGATCCCTCCCGCCGTACCGGGGGCTGGCACGGTTCGAGGCCGGGGACAGCGGTCTGTTCTTCGGCCGGGAGCAGCTCACCGCCGACCTGGTCGATCTGCTGCGCCGGCGGCGGTTCGCCGCGCTCTTCGGCCCCTCCGGCAGCGGCAAGTCCTCCCTGTTACGGGCCGGCCTGATACCCGTGCTCCGGCACGCCCAGGAGCCGGACCTGCGCCCGGCCGCGATCCGGATCCTGACACCGGGCGAACGACCCGTCCGCAGCCACGCACCCCTCCTCACACCCGCAACGCCCCGCGGCGGCAGCGCCGGAGCGGACACGCTCGTGATCGTCGACCAGTTCGAGGAGGTCTTCACGCTCTGCCACGACCCGGCCGAACGCGCCCGCTTCATCGACCTGTTGCTGACAGCCCGGCAGCCCGGGAGCCGCGTGCGGGTGCTGCTGGCGGTGCGCGGTGACTTCTACGGCCGCTGCGCCGAGCACCGCGACCTGGCTGACGCACTGCGCGATGCCAACCTCCTGGCCGGAGCGATGAGTTCGGCGGAACTGCGCGCCGCCGTCGTCAAGCCGGCCAAGGCCGCCGGACTGACCGTGGAACGGACCCTCACCGCCCGGCTGGTCGAGGAGGTCGCCGACGCGCCGGGCGGGCTGCCGCTGCTGTCCCACGCGTTGCTGGAGACCTGGCGCCGCCGCCGCGGCAAGACACTGACCCTGGCGGGGTACGAGGCGGCCGGATGCCTGGACGGCGCGATCGCCAGGACCGCCGAGGAGGTCTACGGCCGGTTCACCGAAGACCAGGCGGCTGCCGCCCGCCGGGTGTTGCTGCGCCTGGTCGCCCCCGGCGACGGCACGCCCGACACACGCCGTCCCGTCGAGCGCGCGGAACTGCCCGGCACCGGCCGGGACGACACCGCCCGGGTGGTCGACGCGCTCGCCGGGGCGCGGCTGCTCACCCTGGACGGCGACACGGTCGAGATGGCCCACGAGGCCCTGATCACGGCCTGGCCCCGGCTGCGCGGGTGGATCGAGGAAGACCGCGAACGCTTGCGTGTGCACCGGAACCTGACCGAAGCGGCTCACGCCTGGCAGGAACTGGGCCGCGAGGATGACGCGTTGAGCCGGGGAAGTCGGCTCGCCGCCGCCCGGGAACACTTCGGCGACGCGCCGCGCGAGGACTTGACCGACCTGGAGCACGCCTTCCTCGACGCCAGCCGCGCCCACGAGCAGAAGGGCCGTCGCCGGTCCCGGCTGGTGCTCACCACGGTCACCGCCGCGTTGTGCCTCGCGCTTGTCGCCGCGGGTCTCGCCGTGGGGCAGTGGCAGAGCGCGGTCACTGCCCAGCATGTGGCCCAGTCCCGGCAGTTGGCCGCCGAGTCCAGCGCACTGCGGGACTCCGAACCCGATCTCGCCTCGCTTCTCGCCGTCCATGCCTACCGCACCAGCCCTACGCGGGAAGCCGCCGCCGCCCTGTATGCCGCCGCGGCGCTACCGCTGCGCAAGCGTCTGGTCAGCGTCAACGAACCTGTCTATTCCGTTGCCGTCAGTCCGGACGGACGTACCGTCGCCACCCAGAGCAAAGACGGCAAGGTGCGGGTCTGGGATCTGCCCGGGGGCCGGCTCCGACACAGCTTCACCGCCCATGACACCAGCCAGGTCGTGGTGTTCAGTCCCGACGGGCGCACTCTCGCTGTCGCCGCGGCCGATGATTCCGGCACGGAGATAGACCTGTGGGAGCCGGTCACCGGCACGAAGCTCAGAACCTTCACCGTCCCCGACGGTGCGGTACGAGGAATGGCCTTCAGCCCTGACGGGCGTACCGTGGCAGCCGCCTCCCCGGCGGCTGTACGGGTGTGGGATGTGGCCACCGGCCGCACGCGGCACAGCTTCACCAGCCACCCCGACCCGCAGGCAGTCTCCTTCGGCTCCGACGGACGTAGCGTCGCCGCCCTAGGCCTCAACGGAGCTGTACGGGTGTGGGATGTGGCCACCGGTCGCACCCGGACCGCCCGCGACAGCCACAGCGAGGGCCATGCCGTGGCTGTCAGCCCTGACGGCCGGACGTACGCGGTGGTCCGCACCGACAGTTCGGTGCAACTGCGGGAGGTGGCCACCGGCATTGTTCAACGCACCATCAGTGATGGTCCCGTCGGGGTGAACGAGGTGGCCTTCGCCTCGGACGGGCGGACCCTCGCCATCCGGGGCCGTGATGACACGGTACGACTGTGGGACACCGCCACCGGTGCAGCGCGGGCCACCGTGACCGCCGGTCACCGTGGCCGGGGACTGACGGACATGGCCCTCAGCGCGGACGGCCGCACCCTGGTGACCAGCAGCAGCCGGGATGCCGCCATCCGCGTCCACCACCTGTCTGCCGATCACGCGCGGACGACTCTGTCAGGCCATGTCGACACGTTCATCGCCGACATGGCTTTCAGTCCGGACGGACGCGCGGTGGCCACAGTTCGCCAAGGGCCGTCCGGTCGGGGGTCGGTACAGCTGTGGGATGTCAGAACCGGAGATCGCAAAGGCACACTGGCGCTCCACACCGGCCCGGCACCCCGGCGGGAGCGGCTGCCCGTCACGCTTCACCACCCAGGCGCTGTGGGGTTCAGTCCGACCGGGCGGGCCCTGGCTGCCAGGGCCACTGACAACGGCGTGTTCGAGGTCCGGGATGTCGCCACGGGCCGCCTTCGCCAAAGCCGTGCCCTGGGCCACATCGACACGGTGCTCTTCAGTCCCGACGGGACACGGCTCGCCCTTATCGGCCATGACGGATCGGTTCGCATCTGGCACCTTTCGACCGGCGCACTACACACCGCCTACCCGGGCCACGGCGAACCCGTCAGGACGCCGGTGTTCTCCCCGGACGGCCGCACACTGGCCGTCGTGCACGTCAGGGCCGGTGACGAACAGGTCAGACTGCTCGACGCCGCGACCGGCCGGACCCAGCGCACTGTCAAGCCGGGCGCCCGAATGGTGCTGTCCCTCGCGTTCAGCCCGGACGGCCACACCCTGGCCACCGCAAGCAGCGCCAAGGGAGCCGTGAAGACCTGGAACGCACGCACCGGTCAGCTCCAAGACAGCTTCAGCGTCAGCGGAGAGGTGCGATCGCTGGCCTTCAGCTCCGATGGAGGCACCCTGGCCGCGAGCAACGAACGAGGAGTCCACTTGTGGGACCTCGCCACCAGTCAGATCAGAAGCACCCTGCCGACCCGCTCGCACGCAGCCGTGGCGTTCAGCCCGGACGGCCGGACCCTGGCCATCAGCGCGGGCAGCTCCGTCGAGCTGTGGAACGTCGAACTGCCCGACCCGGCCCGTGCGATCCGCACCATCTGCGAGGCCATCGACACCACGCTCACACCGCTGGAACAGTCCCGCTATCTGCACAACCAGTCCACTGAAACCGGCTGCCCGGCAGCCGAGCGGTAGGACTTCACCGCAGATCCTTCACCCGGCGGAGCTTGCCGACCGACCGCTCCAGCGTCTCCGGTTCGACGACCGCCACGTCGACGGTGACGCCGACGCCGTCCTTGACGTCCTGCGCGATCGCGCGGGCGGCGGCGTCGCGCAGGCCGGCGGGCGTGCCCGGGCGGGTTTCGACGCGGACGGTCATGTGGTCCATCCGGCCGCGCCGGGTCAGCTCGATCTGGAAGTGCGGGGCGACGCCGGGTGTGCGCAGCACGATCTCCTCGATCTGGCTGGGGAAGACGTTCACCCCACGCAGGATGATCATGTCGTCGCAGCGGCCCGTGATCTTCTCGATGCGGCGGAAGGCGGGCCGGGCCGTGCCGGGCAGCAGCCGGGTCAGGTCGCGGGTGCGGTAGCGGACGACCGGCAGGGCCTCCTTGGTCAGGGACGTGAAGACCAGTTCGCCCTCCTCACCGTCGGGCAGCACCTCGCCCGTGAGCGGGTCGACGACCTCGGGGTAGAAGTGGTCCTCCCACACGTGCAGGCCGTCCTTGGTCTCCACGCACTCCTGGGCGACGCCCGGGCCGATGACCTCGGACAGGCCGTATATGTCGACGGCGTGGATGTCCAGGCGCTCCTCGATCTCGCGGCGCATCTCCTCCGTCCACGGCTCGGCACCGAAGATCCCGACCCTCAGCGAGGTCGAGCGGGGGTCGACGCCCTGACGCTCGAACTCGTCGAGGAGCGTCAGCATGTAGGACGGGGTGACCATGATGATCTCGGGCTGGAAGTCCTGGATGATCTGCACCTGGCGTGCGGTCATGCCTCCCGAGGCCGGGATCACCAGACAGCCGGCGCGCTCCGCGCCGTTATGCGCGCCGAGACCTCCGGTGAACAGCCCGTACCCGTAGGAGACGTGCACCTTGTGCCCCGGGCGGCCGCCGGCGGCCCGGATCGAGCGGGCGACCAGGTCTGCCCACATCGACAGGTCGTTCTCCGTGTAGCCGACGACCGTGGGGCGGCCGGTGGTGCCGCTGGAGGCGTGGACGCGGCGGACCTGCTCCATGGGGACGGCGAACATGCCGAACGGGTAGGTGTCGCGCAGATCGGCCTTGGTCGTGAAGGGGAACCGGGACAGGTCCTCCAGCGAGCGGCAGTCCTCGGGAGTGACCCCGGCGCCGTCGAACTTCTTCCGGTACGCCTCCACGTGGTCGTAGGCGTGTCGCAGGCTCCGGCGCAGACGGTCGAGCTGGAGCTCGCGCAGCTGCTCGCGGGTGAGGCGCTCGGCGTCGTCCAGCAGATCGTGGGGGAGGAGCTCGCCCGTCATCGCGACTCCTTTGACGTCGTACTCGCGCTCGTGCTCCCGATGCTGCGGCTGCGGCCCCGGAACTCCGCGCTCACGTCCTCACTCCGCGGCACGGTCACGTCGTAGAGGCCGCTGCGGCCGTACCGGGTCCGTTCCTCGGCGCGCGCCACGAGGACATCGCCCTCGTACGCCGGAGCCACGAACGCGATGTCGGCCCCGGCCGCCACGGTCATCCGGAGGACAGCGGTATGAGTCACTTCTCGCACCACCCTGTAGTTCGATCGCATCCTCTTGTGACCCGACCGACCATTCGGTTAGCTTCGGCGTTGCCAAGTAATCCAGCCGCCTCGGGGCCTGTCAAGAGTCGGGGTCTTACCAAGGCGCGCGGGTCGTTCTATGATGGACCGAACGAATGGTCGGTTGGGAAGTGGGACGGATGGACACGACACACTCCAGCCCCCCGGGGGCGGACGGCGCCGAGCCGGTTCTCCAGGAGCACTTCGACGCGACGATCGCGCGGGATCAGCGGATCGAGCCGCGTGACTGGATGCCGGAGGGCTACCGGAAGACACTCGTCCGGCAGATCGCGCAGCACGCGCACTCGGAGATCATCGGCATGCAGCCGGAGGGCGAGTGGATCACACGCGCGCCGTCGTTGCGCCGTAAGGCCATTCTGTTCGCGAAGGTCCAGGACGAGGCCGGACACGGGCTGTATCTGTACTCGGCGGCGGAGACGCTGGGCGCCGACCGCGCGGATCTGACCGAGCGGCTGATCGAGGGCCGCCAGAAGTACTCGTCGATCTTCAACTACCCCACGCTGTCCTTCGCGGACGTCGGGGTGATCGGCTGGTTCGTGGACGGCGCGGCGATCTGCAACCAGGTGCCGCTGTGCCGCAGCTCCTACGGCCCCTACGCGCGGGCGATGGTGCGGATCTGCAAGGAGGAGTCGTTCCATCAGCGGCAGGGCTACGAGCTGCTGATGACGATGATGCGGGGGACCGAGGCACAGCGTGCGATGGTGCAGGACGCGGTGGACCGCTGGTGGTGGCCGTCGCTGATGATGTTCGGCCCGCCCGACGACGCCTCGCCCAACTCGGCGCAGTCGATGGCCTGGAAGATCAAGCGGCACAGCAACGACGAGCTGCGTCAGCGTTTTGTCGACATGACGGTCCCGCAGGCCGAGAAGCTCGGCGTGACGCTGCCCGATCCGGAGCTGCGCTGGAACGAGGAGCGCGGACATCACGACTTTGGCACCCCCGACTGGGACGAGCTGATGCGGGTCATCAAGGGCGACGGCCCGTGCAACGCCCAGCGGATGGAGCGGCGTCGCACCGCTCATGAGGAGGGCGCCTGGGTGCGTGAGGCGGCCACCGCCCACGCCGCCAAGCAGGCCGCCCGCGCGGAGAAGGGAGCGGTGGCATGACCGCCGAGAAGCAGAACTGGCCGCTGTACGAGGTGTTCGTGCGCGGCAAGCGCGGGCTGAACCACGTCCACGTGGGCTCGCTGCACGCCGCCGACGACCGCATGGCGCTCACCCACGCACGTGACCTGTACACGCGGCGCAACGAGGGCGTGAGCATCTGGGTCGTGCGCTCCGAGCACATAGCCGCCTCGACCCGCGACGAGAAGGACCCGTTCTTCGAGCCCAGCGCCGACAAGGTCTACCGGCATCCGACCTTCTACGACATCCCCGACGACGTCCCGCACATCTGAGGAGAGGGCATGAGCGACGACCACGTCTACATGACCCTCGCCGAGGGGCACGAGGACGACACCCGCTGGGCCTATGGCACCGGCTTCGAGGACCCCCTGCACGGCGTGGACACCGCCGTCCCCGACGGTGTGGACGCCGGGGAACTGGCCGCCCTGTGCGTCACCCTCGCCGACGACGCGCTGGTCTCGGCCCAGCGGCTGGCCGAGTGGACCACCCGGGCGCCCGAGCTGGAGGAGGAGGTGGCGCTGGCCAACATCGGGCTCGACCTGCTCGGCCAGGCCCGCCTGCTGTACTCCCGCGCCGGCCAGGTCGACGGGACCGGGCGCGACGAGGACGCCTACGCCTACTTCCGCGACGCCGGCGAGTTCCGCAACGTACGCCTGGCCGAACTCCCCAATGGCGACTTCGCGTTCTCGGTCGTGCGGCTGCTGGTGCTCGCCGGCTGGCGCCTCGCGCACTTCGAGCGGCTCACCGCCCACCGCGACCCGGTGCTCGCGGCGATCGCCGCCAAGGGAGTGAAGGAACTGGCCTACCACCGGCAGTACGCGGCCGAGTGGGCGGTGCGGCTGGGCGACGGCACCGAGGAGTCCCGCCGCCGGACGCGCACGGCGCTGGAGCAGGTGGCGCCCTACCTGGGGGAGTTGTTCACGGCGCACGACGTACGGGACGAGGTCGTCGCGGTCCTGCGCCAGGTCACCGAGGCGGCCGGGCTGCCCATGCCCGTCTACCGGCCGCTGCCCGGCTCGGGCCGCGCCGGGGAGCACACCGAGCATCTCGCCCCGCTGCTGGCCGAGTTGCAGGGCGTGGCCCGCGCCCACCCGGAGGCGACATGGTGACGACGGCCCTGGACGCGCGACGGGCCCGGCGCATCGCCGAGCAGGTGCCCGACCCCGAGCTGCCCATGCTCACGCTGGCCGACCTGGGGGTGCTGCGCGAGGTGTCCCTGGAGCCGGACGGTACGGTCGTCGCGAGCCTGACCCCGACCTACTCGGGCTGCCCGGCCATGGCGGAGATGCGTGCCGGCGTGGCCGCCCGGCTCCAGGCCGCCGGCTACCCGCGCGTGGAGATCCGCACCGTCCTCGACCCGCCGTGGACCAGCGACTGGATCACCCCGGACGGCCGTCGCAAGCTCGCCGAGCACGGCATCGCCCCGCCCGGCGCCGCGCCCGCGCGTGCCGCCGGCCCGGTCCCGCTCGTGCTGTCGCCGGCCCGCCGCTCGGTGCCCTGCCCCCGGTGCGGCCACCCCGACACCGAGGAGACCTCCCGCTTCGGCGCCACGTCCTGCAAGGCGCTGTGGCGCTGCCTCGCCTGCCGCGAGCCGTTCGAGTACGTCAAGGAGATCTGATGGAGGACCTGATGCAGCCGGCCCCCGCCCCGGCGGCCCGCGCGCGAGCCCGCCGACGTCCGGTCTTCCACCCCCTGCGCGTCGCCGCCGTGCAGCCGCTGTGCGAGGACGCGGCGGCCGTCAGCTTCGACATCCCGGGCGAGCTGGCCGAGGAGTTCGCCTTCGCGCCCGGCCAGTCGCTCACCCTGCGGCGTGAGATCGACGGCCGCGACGAACGCCGCTCCTACTCGATCTGCTCACCCGCCGGCACGACACCGCGCATCGGCGTCCGGGTCGTGCCCGGCGGGCTGTTCTCCTCCTGGCTGGTGCACGAGGTGCGCCCCGGCGACACCGTCGAGGTGATGGCCCCCACCGGCGCCTTCACCCCCGACCTCACCACCCCCGGCCACCACGTCCTGATCGCGGCCGGCTCCGGCATCACGCCCATGGTCTCCATCGCCGAGTCCGTCCTGGCCGCCGACTCCCGCTCGACGGTCACCCTCCTCTACGGCAACCGCCGCACCGGCACGGTGATGTTCGCCGACGAACTGGCCGACCTGAAGGACCTCTACCCGACGCGCTTCCAGCTCGCCCACGTCCTCTCTCGCGAGCCCCGCGAGGCCGAGGTGCTCTCCGGCCGTCTCGACGCCGACCGCCTCTCGGCGCTCGTCGACGCGCTGATCGACGCGGAGTCCGCCGACCACTGGTGGCTGTGCGGTCCGCACGGCATGGTCCGCGCCGCCCAGGACGTCCTGGCCGGTCTCGGCGTCCCCGGCGACCGCGTCCACCAGGAGCTGTTCTACGCCGACGACGAACCAGTACGCGAGGTCCAGCACACCGAGCCCGGCCCGTCCGGCCCGGTCAGCCAGGTCACCGTCACCCTCGACGGCCGCTCCACCACCTCCGCTCTGCCCCGCGAGCGGACCATCCTCGAAGGCGCCCAGCAGACCCGCCCCGACCTGCCGTTCGCCTGCAAGGGCGGGGTCTGCGGCACCTGCCGCGCCCTGGTCACCGACGGCAAGGCCGACATGCGCCGCAACTTCGCCCTCGAACCGGCCGAGGTCGACGCGGGCTACGTCCTCACCTGCCAGTCGTTCCCGGTCTCCGACGCCCTGACGGTGGACTTCGACACCTGAGCCGACGTCAAGTCACCCCAGCGCAACCCTCACTCGCCAGATCGCGCCGGAGTCTTGACTGCGGCGCGACACCGCCCACAGACTCCCCTCTGACTGCGCAGTCATACGGCGACGCCGAGGGTGGAGGGGCCATGTACGGAGGAAGACCGGCCAAGGTGCTGGGCAGCTTCATCGCGGCGGCCGCGTTGCTGGCGATACCCATGGCCACCGCGCAGGCCTACAACCCGACGGGCGGCATCGTGTACCGGCTCGGGGACGAGCCGTGCCTGAAGGGCCGGCGGCAACTGCGCCGTCTACCCCAAGTCGGCGCAACTACCGGGCGGACGTCTCGTCGCGTCCTTCGAGAAGGCCACGGTCGTGCCGCGGACGGGCAGCGCCGACGGGGAGACGCTGCCGGTCTACAAGAGCGACGACCACGGCACCTCCTGGCAGCCGCTGTCAGAGGTCAAGGCTCCGGCGTACCTCTCCCGGGACCCCCGGTACGCGAAGTACACGAGCAACTGGACCAATCCGTACCTCTACGTGCTCCCCCAGACCGTCGGGAAGCTGAAGAAGGGCACACTCCTGCTCGCGAGCGTCGTGTCGGGCGACGACCCGTACTACAAGGAGCACAAGGCGGCCGATCCCGACTGGACGCCGTCCAACGACGGGGACCGCGAGAACCTGGCGATCGCCCTCTACTCCAGCACGGACGAGGGCAGGTCCTGGAAGGTCGTCAACGTCATCGCGACCGGCGGCCGGCAGGGCGGCAGCGCGGGCGCGACAGGCAAGAACATCGCGAGGGCGAACACACACCGGCAGGTGGACCCCCTCTGGGAGCCGTACCTGATGGTCCACAAGGGCCGGCTCGTCTGCTACTACTCCGACGAGAACGACTACCTCGGCTTTGACCCGGTCACCGGCGTGCCCACACCGGACCCCGCGAACGACACCGCACCGGACTCGCACGGCCAGATCCTCGTGCACAAGACCTGGGACGGACGCGCCGCCCGGTGGAGCGAACCCGTCGTCGACGTCGCGGGGCTGACCCAGGACATGGGCGGCGGCAAGACGGAGATCGGCGGCGGGCGCCCCGGCATGACGAACGTCGTGCGGACCTCGGACGGCAAGTGGCTGCTCACCTTCGAGTACTGGGCCGGCGGAGCCAACACCAGGTACGCGCTCGCCGACGACCCGTTGACGTTCTACCGCGCCTCGGCGGACAACCCCGTCACCTCCCTGCCGGTCGACGCCGGTTCCCGCACCCTCGCCACCGGCGGCAGCCCGGTCGTCGTCCGGCTCCCCGACGGGCGCCTGGTCTACAACGCGGCCGGCAGCGGCAACGTCTGGGTCAACGACAGCGGCCGTGGCGACGGAGTGTGGAAGGAGTACCAGACGACCTCGCGGGCCGGCTACAGCCGCAACCTCCAGTACGTCGCGGGCACCGGCCGCATCGTGATCCTCAACAACCAGGACACGTCGGTGATCGCCCACGCCGAGGTCGACCTCGGCCACTCGGACGGCGCCTACTACCGGCTCGTCAACCGCCGGACCGGCCAGGTCATCGGCACCGGCGGCAAGACCAACGACGCGAACATCGGCAACGGTGACGTCCCCGACGTCCGCCTGGAGGACACCGGCGCGACCGCGGACCAGGACACCCAGTACTGGCATGTGGTGACCCGGCCGCAGGGCGGTACGAGCCTGCTGAACAAGTCGGGCGGCCGGGCGGCGGCGATCTGGACCGGGACCGCTTCCGCCGGGCAGCGCATCGGCCAGTGGGTCGACGACAACGCCACCGGCAGCTGGAACGTCATCAGGACCGACGACGGCTCCTACAGGTTCCAGGCGGCGAAGAACCCGGACCTGTACCTCACCGGCGCGTCCCGAGGGGCGCCGCTCACCCTCCAGCACGAGGCCGCGGACGGCTCACAGGAATGGCGGCTGGTCCGGCAGGCGGGGCCCCGGCCCGAGTGACGCTCACTCGGCGCGCAGGACACGCAACGCCGTGAGCGCCACGTGGAGTTCGGTGCGCCGCTCACCGGATTCCAGGTCGGTGCCGAGGAGGCGTTCGATGGTGCGCAGACGCTGGTACATGGTCTCCCGGGACAGGCCGCCGCGGCGGGCCGCGGTGGTCTTGTTGCCGGCGGCGTCGAGGTAGTGGCCCAGCGTCGTCAGCAGATCCGTGCCGTGCCGGGTGTCGTGGTCGATGAGCCGGCCGAGCCGCCGTTCGGTGTAGTCCTGGACACGGGTGTCCTCGCGCAGGGCGTACAGCAGGCGGCGCAGGTCGATGTCCGGCAGCTCGTGGAAGGAGCGGTCCGCCGGGAGGGGCTGGCCGGGCGGGGTGGCCTCGGTGACCCGAGCCGCCTCCCGGAAGGAGCGTGCGGTGTCGGCGAGTTCCGCCACCTCCGAGCCGACGCTCACGATCGCCTCCGGCGCCAGACCCAGCGCGGTGCGGCTCAGGCGTTCGGCCACGGGGCGCCAGGGCTGGGAGGGGCGCAGGGCCAGCAGCACGCCGAGGCGGCCGGGGGAGAGCTCCCCGACCAGCGCCGCGACCCCCGCCGATCGGAGCTCCCCGTGCAGCCGGCTCTCGGGCTCGCTCCCCCCGGCACCGGTGCCCAGGTCGACGAGGATCGCCAGGAAACGGCTGTCCCGCGTGGGCAGGCCGAGCGCGGCGCAACGGGCGCGGGCGTCCTCGGGAGAGTGGTGGCGCTGCTCCGCCAGCTCCCGCAGGGCGTCGCGGTGGGCCGTGTGCTCCCAGGGCGTGGCGTGGATGAGCCGGGCGACGGTCAGGGCCATCGCCGTTCTCTCCAGGACGGTGACGTGCTCCGGCCCGAAGCCCGGCCCCTCGCCGGCGGACGGGAGCATGGCCAGGCGGCCCCAGCGTTCGCCCTGGTAGGACACCGGCGCGGTGAGCCAGCCCTCCGGGCCGCCCACCTCCGTGTGGTCGCCGGGCGCGGTGGCCCGGGAGCGCTGCTCCCAGCCGGTGAGCGCCTCCCCCACCGTGCTCCCCGACGGCTCGCAGATCAGCGCCTGGTGCACCAGGTTCTCCAGGACGACCGTCCGGCCGCTCATCTCCGCCGCCGCGCGCACCACGTCCTGCGGGCCCGCACCGCGCAACGTCAGAGCCGTGAACGCCTCGTGGACACGCTGCGTCCGGCGCATCGCCTCCGCCTGGTTGCCGAGGATGAGGGCGTGGACGACCTGGGTGACCTCCAGGAAGTTGACGTCCCGAGCCAGGGTCACCAGGGGCAGCCCCCGGGCCCGGCAGGCCTGGACGAGGGCCTCGGGCGGACGGTGGTAGCGCCGTACCAGCTCGATGACCAGGGCGGCCGCTCCCACCTCCGTGAGTTCGTCGACGTACCGGCGGACCCCCGCGGCGTCCTCGGGCATCGGCATGCCCGTGGTCAGGACCAGCTCGCCGCCCTTGAGGAAGGAGGCCGGGTCCGTCAGCTCGGTGATGTGCACCCAGCGCACCGGCCGGTCCAGCTGGGCCAGCCCGGTGACGACCTGGGGCTGTCCGGCGGCCAGGACGGGCAGGGCCAGGACGTCGGCGACGGTCGGCGCGCGACCGGCCGGGGCCGTCGGGTGGTTCTCGTTCACGGTGTCTCCCTGCTCGCCCGGTCACTCTGACAAGCGGCACTGACCTGCGCAAGAGCTGTCCACGGGAGGGGCCGGCGGGACCCGAGGGGTCCGGCGGTTGACACAACGTCCGAACAACGCGTTCCGGCTGGACAGATCACGCGTTGTCGCCCTTCGCGGGGGCTTGGATGCTCGGAAACCGGAGCTGAGCAACCCATCAGACCTCGACGTACGGCCGGGAGACGAAATGACCGCACTGTCGCCGCACCTTCGCCAGGCCACGCCCGTGGTGGCGGCCCGGGGCGAAGGCGTCCACCTCTACGGTGAGGACGGCCGCCGCTACCTCGACTTCACCGCCGGCATCGGCGTCACCAGCACCGGGCACTGCCACCCCAAGGTCGTGGCGGCGGCGCAGGAGCAGGTGGGCACGCTGATCCACGGCCAGTACACGACCGTCATGCACCAGCCGCTGCGCCGCCTCGTCGACAAGCTGGGCGAGGTGCTGCCGGCCGGTCTGGACAGCCTGTTCTTCACCAACTCCGGCAGCGAGGCCGTCGAGGCGGCCCTGCGGCTGGCCCGCCAGGCCACCGGCCGGCCCAACGTCATCGTCTGCCACGGCGGTTTCCACGGCCGCACGGTGGCCGCCGCCTCCATGACCACCTCCGGGACCCGCTTCCGGTCCGGTTTCTCCCCGCTGATGAGCGGTGTGGTCGTCACCCCGTTCCCGACGGCCTTCCGCTACGGCTGGGACGAGGAGACCGCCACCCGCTTCGCGCTGAAGGAGCTCGACTACACGCTCCAGACGATCTCGTCGCCCGCCGACACGGCCGCGATCATCGTCGAGCCGGTGCTGGGCGAGGGCGGGTACGTGCCCGCGAACAGCGCCTTCATGGCGGGGCTGCGGGAGCGGGCCGACCGGCACGGCTTCCTGCTGATCCTCGACGAGGTGCAGACCGGCGTCGGCCGCACCGGGCGCTTCTGGGGCCACGACCACTTCGGCGTCACCCCGGACATCCTCGTCACCGCCAAGGGCCTGGCCAGCGGCTTCCCCCTCTCCGGCATCGCCGCCTCCGAGGAACTGATGACCAGGGCCTGGCCCGGATCGCAGGGCGGCACGTACGGCGCCAACGCCGTCGCCTGCGCCGCGGCCTGCGCGACCCTCGACGTCGTCCGCGACGAGAAGCTCGTCGAGAACGCCGAGGCGATGGGCAAGCGGCTGCGCCACGGCCTGGAGGCGGTGGCCGACCGGACCCCGGGCATCGGCGACGTCCGCGGCCTCGGCCTCATGCTCGCCACCGAGTTCGTCACCGAGGAGGGCAACCCCGATCCCGAGACCGCCGCCCGCGTGCAGCGCGCCGCCGTCGACGAGGGCCTGCTCCTGTTGCTGTGCGGCGCGTGGAACCAGGTCGTCCGCATGATCCCCGCCCTCGTGATCGACGAGGCGGGCGTGGACGAGGGCCTCCGGGCCTGGGCGAACGCCGTCGAGGCCGGCACCTCGGGAGCGGCGGGCCGATGACCACCACCACCCGCGACCTGGCGGGTCTGGCGGCCCGCATCGCCGAGATCGCGCCCGGCCTGCGGGTGGAGACCGGCCCGGGGGCGACGGGCCCTTACGCCTACGACGCCTCCAACTACCGTGTGCCGCCCCGGGCCGTGGCCTTCCCGCGCACCGCCGACGACGTGGTCGCGGTGCTGCGGGCCTGCCGGGAGGCGGGCGTGCCGGTCACGGCCCGTGGCGGTGGCACCAGCATGGCGGGCAACGCCGTGGGCCCCGGGGTCGTCCTGGACCTCTCCCGGTACATGAACCGGATCCTGGACATCGACGTCGAGGCGCGTACCGCGCGGGTGGAGGCCGGTGTCGTCCTGGACGCCCTGCGCGGCGCGACCGCCCCGCACGGGCTCGACTTCGGACCCGACCCGTCCTCGCACAGCCGCTGCACCCTCGGCGGCATGATCGGCAACGACGCGTGCGGCAACCGGTCCGTGCGCGACGGACGGACCAGCGGCCACGTCGAGGCCCTGGAGATCGTGACGGCCGACGGCGTGCGGGCCGTCGCCGACCACTCCGGGCTGCACGCCGCCGAGCCGGGCGACGCGGAGGCCGTACGGCGCGTCGCCCGGCTCGAAGCGGACCTCCGGCGCCTGATCGACGACAACCTGGCGCCGGTCCGCACCGAACTGGGCCGCATCCCGCGCCAGGTCTCCGGCTACCAGCTGCACCACCTGCTGCCCGAGAACCGCTTCGACCTGGCCCGCGCCCTCGTGGGCACCGAAGGCACCTGTGCGGTCGTCACCGCCGCGACGGTCCGCCTGGTGGCGACCGCACAGGCATCAGCGCTGCTGACCCTCGGCTACGCAGACGTCGTCGACGCCGCCGAGGACGTACCGGAGATCCTGCGCTGGTCGCCCAGCGCCGTGGAGGGCATGGACGAGGCGATCGTCGCCACCATGCGCGCCCGCCGCGGGGCGGATGCGGTGACCGGGCTGCCCGAGGGGCGGGCCTGGCTGTACGTCGAACTCGAAGACGACGACCAGGCCTCGGTGAACGGCAGGGCCGCCGAGCTGCTCGACGCGCTCCGGGCCCAGGGGCGGATGACCGGCGGCCGGGTCGTCGAGACCCCGGCCGAGCGGCGCTCGCTGTGGCGGGTGCGTGAGGACGGGGCCGGGCTGGCCGCCCGGCTCGTGGACGGCGGAGAGTCCTGGCCCGGCTGGGAGGACGCGGCCGTCGCGCCCGAGAACCTCGCCGCCTACCTGCGCGGCTTCCGCAAACTGCTGACCACCCATGACCTGACCGGCGTGCTCTACGGGCACTTCGGCGCGGGATGCGTGCACGTGCGGATCGACTTCGACCCGGCCACGGAGGCCGGCCGAACGGTCATGCGCCGGTTCCTGACCGAGGCGGCCGCGCTGGTCGTCGAGCACGGCGGCACGTTGTCGGGTGAGCACGGTGACGGGCGGGCCCGCAGCGAACTGCTGGAGGTCATGTACAGCCACCGCATGATCGCCGCGTTCGCCGCGTTCAAGAAGGTCTTCGATCCCGAGGGACTGCTGAACCCCGGTGTGATCGTCGACCCCGCCCCCCTCGACACCGATCTCGCCCTGCGCGAACTCCCACTCGTGGACACGACGTTCACCTTCCCGCACGACGAGGACGGTTTCGCGGGCGCCGTACGCCGCTGCGTCGGTGTGGGCCGCTGCCGCAGTGACGCGGGCGGTGTGATGTGCCCGAGCTACCGCGCCACCGGCGAGGAGAACGCCTCCACCCGCGGCCGGGCCCGGCTGCTCCAGGAGATGGTGCGCGGCGAGGCCGTCCAGGACGGCTGGCGCTCGACCGAGGTGCGCGACGCCCTCGACCTGTGCCTGTCCTGCAAGGCCTGCTCCAGCGACTGCCCGGTCGGTGTCGACATGGCGACGTACAAGGCGGAGTTCCTGCACCAGCACTACAAGGGCCGCCTGCGCCCCCGCTCCCACTATTCGCTCGGCTGGCTGCCCCGGACCTCCGCCCTCGCCGGATATGCGGCCCGTCCGATCAACGCACTGCTGCGCGGGCCGGTCGGCAGGCTCCTCGCCCGTCTCGGAGGCGTGACCACCAAGCGCCGGATCCCCGCCTTCGCCTCCCGGCGCGCCCTGCGCAGGACGCTGCGCGCGGCCGAGACGCCAGGGCCCGCGAAGGCCGTGCTCTTCGTGGACAGCTTCACCCGCGCCTTCCGTCCCGAGGTCGCGGGAGCCGCGAGCCGTGTGCTGGCCGATGCCGGTATCCCCTGCGCGCCGCAGAGCGGACTGTGCTGCGGGCTGACCTGGGTCAGCACCGGACAGCTGAACGTCGCCCGCAAGATCATGGCCCGCACGGTCGCCGCGCTCGACGACGGTGACGACCGGCCGATCATCGTGGCCGAGCCGAGCTGTGCGGCCGCGTTGAAGCGTGACGTCCCCGAACTGCTCGGCACCGAGGCCGCCCAGCGCGTGGCGGGCCGCGTCCACACCTTCACCGGGGCCCTGACCGACCTCGCCGACCAGGACTGGACGCCGCCTCCCCTGCCGGAGAACGTCGTGCTCCAGACTCACTGCCACGAGTACGCCACCTTCAAGGGCCGCCGCCCCGCCGACGTGCTGCGCCGGCTCGGCGTACGCGACGTCGACGAGGCCGAGGGCTGCTGCGGACTCGCCGGGAACTTCGGCTTCGAGGCAGAGCACTACGACACCTCGATGGCCGTCGCGGATCTCGCCCTCAAACCCCGCATCGACCAGCTCGCCGGACGCACCGTCGTGGCCGACGGCTTCAGCTGCGCCACCCAGATCGACCATCTCGCCGGAGGCCGGGGCGTGCGCGCCCTGCACCTCGCGGAACTCCTCGACCCCGCCGCCGACCGACCAGGAGAGACGACATGACCGAGGTACTGACCCAGCTGTTCATCGGCGGTGCCTGGGTGGACGCCGCGGACGGCGCCACCATGCCCGTCGACGACCCCGCGACCGGCGAGATCCTCTGCCAGGTCGCCGACGCGGGCCCCAAGGACGCCCGGCTCGCGGAGGAGGCGGCGGTCCAGGCACAGCAGGAGTGGGCCCGTACGGCGCCCCGGGCGCGCAGCGAGATCCTGCGCCGCGCCTACGAGCTCATCCTGGAGCGCACCGACGAGCTCGCCCACCTGATGACGTCGGAGATGGGCAAGCCGCTCGCCGAAGCCAGGGGAGAAGTGGCGTACGCCGCCGAGTTCTTCCGCTGGTTCTCCGAGGAGGCCGTCCGCATCGACGGCGGATGCGGCACGCTGCCCGACGGGCGCAACCGCATGCTGCTCTCCCGCCGCCCGGTCGGGCCCTGCCTGCTGATCACGCCGTGGAACTTCCCGCTGGCCATGGGCACCCGCAAGATCGGCCCGGCGATCGCGGCGGGCTGCACGATGATCCTCAAGCCCGCCCCGCAGACCCCGCTGTCCAGCCTCGCGCTGGCCGGCATCCTCAAGGAGGCCGGCCTGCCGGACGGCGTGCTGAACGTCGTCACCACCTCCCGCGCCGGAGAGGTGTGCGAGCCGCTGCTGCGCGGCGGCCGGATCCGCAAGCTCTCCTTCACCGGCTCCACGGGCGTCGGCCGCATCCTGCTCGCCCAGTGCGCCGACACGGTCGTCCGCACGTCGATGGAGCTGGGCGGCAACGCGCCGTTCATCGTCTTCGACGACGCCGATCTGGACGTGGCCGTGGACGGCGCGATGGTCGCCAAGATGCGCAACATGGGCGAGGCCTGCACGGCCGCGAACCGCTTCTTCGTCCACCGGTCGGTGGCAGCGGAGTTCGGCCGGCGGCTCGCCGAGCGGATGGGTGCGCTCGTGGTCGGCCCCGGCACCCGCGACGGTGTCGACGTCGGCCCGCTGATCGACGCCACCGGACGGCGCAAGGTCGAGGAACTCGTCGCCGACGCGGTGGAGCGCGGCGCCCAGGTGCTGGTCGGCGGCCGTACGCCGGAGGGACCGGGCTGCTTCTACCCGCCGACCGTGCTCACGGACGTCTCTCCCGAGAGCCGCCTGATGGACACGGAGATCTTCGGCCCCGTGGCCGCGATCCTCACCTTCGACGACGAGGACGAGGTCCTGCGCCGGGCCAACGACACGCCCTGGGGTCTCGTCGGCTACGTCTTCACCGAGGGCCTGGACCGCGGCCTGCGCGTCAGCGAACGCCTGGAGGTCGGCATGGTGGGCCTCAACACCGGCCTCGTCTCCAACCCGGCCCGCGCCCTTCGGCGGGGTCAAGCAGTCCGGGCTCGGTCGTGAGGGCGGCCGGGTCGGCATCGAGGAGTTCCTGGAGTACCAGTACGTCGCGGTGCCCGTGCGATGACGGCGTTCACGCCCTGACACGCCCCGTCGCGCACCGCGCGGCGGCCCCCGCGCACCCGGCCCGCCCCCCCCGGGCCCTAGGCGGGTCGCCCCGTGCCCGGCCTCCCCCGGCCCGGGCACGGGGCACAGGCCGACACGCCCGGCGCACCGGCCTCATGACATCGGAGAAGAGCATCATGGCGATTCCCACCCCGGGCCAGGACGACTTCTGGGAGTACGTCCGCGCGGCTTACCCGGAGCAGCTGCCCCTGCTCAACCTGAACAACGCGGCGGTCAGCCCGCCGCCCCTGGTCGTCGAGCAGGCGACGATCGACGCCTACCGGCTGGTCAACCGGAACCCCGACCGCACCATGTGGAGCAACCTCGACCTCGCGCTCCCCGAGGCCAAGGCGGAACTCGCCGAGCTGATCGACTGCGCCCCCGGCGAGATCGCGCT
The DNA here is from genome assembly GCF_030816955.1 of Streptomyces africanus. Classification (NCBI taxonomy): domain Bacteria; kingdom Bacillati; phylum Actinomycetota; class Actinomycetes; order Kitasatosporales; family Streptomycetaceae; genus Streptomyces; species Streptomyces africanus. The sequence continues at coordinate 8,440,075 of NZ_JAUSYP010000001.1, forward strand.
GAACCGGAACTCCACCGAGGGCCTGTGCACGGCGATCTTCGGTATCCCGCTGGCCGCCGGCGACCAGGTCGTGGTCTCGCACTGGGACTACCCGAGCGTCCGCGCCGCCTGGTTCCAGCGGCAGGAACGCGAGGGTATCGAGGTCGTCACCGCCGACTACGACCTCATGGACAGCGACGAGGAGATCTTCGAGGCGTACGCGGCGGTCCTGACACCGCGCACCCGTGTCCTTCAGATCACCCACATGTCCCACTGGACGGGACGGGTCGTGCCGGCGAAGCGGCTGTGCCGGCTGGCGAAGGACAACGGGACGCTCACCGTGGTGGACGGCGCCCAGACCTTCGCGCAGATGCCGGTGAGCTTCCGTGACCTGGACTGCGACTTCTTCATCACCAGTCTGCACAAGTGGATGGGCGCGCCGGTCGGCAACGGCATGCTGGTCGTCAGGGAGGGAGTCATCGACCGTACGTGGCCCCTGCTGGCCCCCTTCGATCCGCCGCCACTGCGCGTCGACAAGTTCGACCACTGGAACCTCGGCACGTACAACTCGGCCCTGCAGGCCGGCATCCTGCCGGCGGCGCGCTTCCACCGGGAGATCGGGGCCCGGGCCGTCCACGCGCGCGTGCGGGAGCTGACGCGGTACTGGGTGGAGCGTGCTGCCGCGATCCCCGGGTTCAGGCTGCACACGCCGCTGGACTCGGAGACCCTGGGCGCGGTGAGCCTCTTCTCCGTCGACGGCCTGGACGCCAGAGCCGTGGAACAGGAGCTCCGGGACGCGCACCAGGTGCATGTGAAATACCGGGAGGTACGGCACCTGAGCGGCATGCGCGTGTCGCCCCACATCTACATGCGCGAGAGCGAGCTCGACCGCTTCGTGGACGCTCTCGCGGAAGTGGTGGACAAGCAGAGCGCGGGCCGCCCCTGACGCGGAAACGCCTCGCCCCTGCCGGCCGGCAGCAGGGGGCGCCGTCGTGCGTGCCGGGTTGTCACGCACCCAGTCGGCGGTCGCTGATGCCGGACGCCGTGTAGGCGACCAGGCGGCCCCACTCGGGCAGCCGGTCGGCGTCGTAGCGGGAGTCGGGCATGGAGACGGCCACGGAGGCGAGCGGTGTGCCGTTCTCGTCGAGGACGGGTGCGGCGATCGCGCAGACATCGGGACGGTACTGGTTGCGGTTGACGGCGTAGCCGTGCGTGCGCACCCGCTGCAGCTCGGCGCGCAACTCGGCCGGGTCGACCGTCGTCGCGTCGCTGTAGCGCTCCAGCCTCTGGGCGACCAGTTCGTCCACGTCGGCGGGCGGCAGATGGGCCAGGATCGCGCGCCCGGTGGCGGTGGCGTGCAGGGGAGAGGTGTCGCCGATCGCGTAGTACGTCCGCACCGCGTGAGCGCAGTCCACCCGGTCGACGACGACCATGCACTGCAAAGCGTCCGGCACCGACAGGTGGATCGTCTCGTTCAGCGCGTCCCGCAGCCGGATCATGGGCTCCCTCGCCGCCGCAAACAGACTGGAGCCCTGAAGCGCCGCCGGACGTACGGCGAGCACCCGGGCGCCGATCTCCCAGCGGGTGGTGTCCCGGCGGTTCGCCCGCAGCCATCCCGCCTCGTTCAGGCTGACCAGCGTGCGCTGCATCGTCGACTTGGGCAGACCGAAGAGCTTCGTCAACTCGCCTACCGTCACGGGCTGGTGGTGCGCGACCGCCTCCAGGATGCGCAGCGACCTGGTCACGCTCTTCATTTCCATCGGGGCCCCGTCAGTTCTCGTTCGCCGGTCTCACCTCTTGACTCCCTCCCGGAGCCGCGGGCATGATCGTGCCGGATTCTAGCACGGCGTTCCACAATACGGCACGCATGCGGGATCCGACGCACCCCGCAGGTGATGGACGGTGGCAGCGCCCTGACCGCGCCTGCCCCCGCGGGGCAGCCCCCTGCGTCCGGCCTTTCTCCCGGCCGGGCGCAGGGCGGCGGCTGTCGTCCGAACGTGAGCAAGGGCCGTCCCCCACGCGTCAGCGTGGGGGACGGCCCTTGCCGATGTCGGACTCTCGTTCAGGCGCCCAAGCGGCGCCCCGTGATCTCCGCGGCGGCGTCGGCGACCAGGCGGCCCCACTCGGGCAGCCGGTCCGCGTCGTAGCGCGAGTCGGGCATGGAGATGGCCACGGTGGCCAGTGGTGTGCCCTCCTCGTCGAGGACGGGCGCGGCGATCGCGCAGACGTCCGGCCGGTACTGGTTGCGGTTGACCGCGTATCCGTCGATGCGGATCCGGTCCAGCTCGGCCCGCAGTTCGTCCGGGTCGGTGGGCGTCGCGTCGCTGTAGCGCTCCAGCCCCTGTGTGATGAGCTCCTCGACGTCCTGCTTCGGCAGATGGGCCAGGACGGCACGCCCGGTCGCGGTGGCGTGCAGGGGCGAGGTGTCGCCGACGGTGTGGAACGTCCGTACGGCGTGAGAGCAGTCCACGCGGTCCACCACGACCATGCACTGCAGGGCGTCCGGCACCGACAGGTGGATCGTCTCGTTCACCGTGTCCCTCAGGCGGACCATGGGCTCGCGCGCTGCGGCGAACAAGCTGGACCCCTGGAGGGCGGCGGGCCGTACGGCCAGGACTCGGGCGCCGATCTCCCAGCGGGTGGTGTCCTTGCGGTTGGCCCGCAGCCAGCCGGCCTCGGCCAGCGTGACCAGGGTGCGCTGCACGGTCGACTTCGGAAGGCCGAAGAGCTTCGTCAATTCCCCGACGGTGACCGGCTGATGCTGGGCGACCGCCTCCAGGATGCGCAGCGACCTGGTGACGCTCTTCATTTCCATCCGGTTTCCCCCTGTTAATCCTCAGAATCTCTGGCGGACACCTCTTGACTCCCCTGGGAGCCACTGTCATTCTCTGTGCCAGATACTAGCACAGCATTCCACAATGTGGCACGGCTCCGGGAGATCCCGAGGACGCAGCCGGAACTCCGAGACAGGGCGTTCGTGAGCCGAGGTCCCCCGAAGGACCCGCCCCCTCCGCCCAAACCACCTCGAACCGAACAGTCTCACGCAGGGGCTCAGCATGCGCCGCTGCGATACGAAAGGAAAGCCCCGTGTCAGCTGCCAGGAAGCGAGTCGCCGTCGTCGGCGTGGGAACCATGGGCAGCCAGGCCGCCTGGCGCCTCGCGGCCCGTGGCGCGGAAGTCGTCGCCTACGACCGCTTCGCCCCCGGCCACGACCGCAGCGCCGCCGGTGGCGAAACCCGTATCTTCCGCAGCGCGCACTTCGAGGACTCCCGGTACGTCCCGCTGCTCAAGCACGCCGACGTCCTGTGGGAGCGGCTCCAGCAGGAGACCGGCCGCGAGCTGCGCCGCCTGACCGGATGCCTGCTGATGGGGCCCACCGAGCACCAGCAGATGGCCACCGTTCTCGAGTCCATCGCCGAGCACGGGCTCGACCATGAGGTGTTCGACGCCGAGACGCTGGCCAAGCGCTTCCCGCAGTACCGGCTCGAGGGCGGTGACGCGGCCGTGCTGGACCGCCGCGCCGGCTTCATCCGCCCCGAGCTGACCGTCCAGACCGCCGCCCGCCGCGCCGAGCAGCTGGGTGCCCGTATCCACCGCTACACCCCGGTCCGCGAGATCGTCCCCGTCGCGAACGGCGTCGAGATCCGCACCGACGCAGGCAGCGAGCACTTCGACACCGTCGTCGTCACCGTCGGCCCCTGGGTGAACGACCTGCTGTCCGACCTGCCGTGGGACGTGGAGATCCGCCGCCTCATCAGCGCCTGGTACGTGCCCACCACGGACGCCTGGTTCGGTGAGGAACGCCCGGCCTTCATCCGCACCGCCCCCACGCACTGCTACGGACTGCCCTCCCCGGACGGCGTCTCCGTCAAGCTCGGCCTGTCCCGCACCCTGCACAAGCCCGTGGGTGACCCCAACGCGCTGGACCGCACCGTCCAGCCGGAGGAACTGGACATCTTCACGGAGCTGATCGGGCGCCACATGCCGGACCTGCACCCCGACCCGACCCGGATCTCCGTCTACATGGAGGCCTACACCGAGAGCAGCCGCCCGCTGATCGGCCCGCTGCCCGGCGCCGACAAGGTCGTACTGCTCGCCGGCTTCTCCGGCCACGGCTTCAAGCTGTCGCCCGCCTTCGGCGACATCGCCGCCGACCTGGCGCTGGACGGCACCTCATCCCAGCCCATCGACTTCATCTCGACCGTCGGCCGCACCACGGCCTGAACCGGCCCCGACCACCAGCCCCCGGACTTCACACTCTCGCCCGGCCCGGGCGACATCGCCGCGGACCTCGCCCTGGAGCGCCGCACCGCCCAGCCGATCGACTTCATCTCCACGCTCGGCCGCACCACCGCCTGAATGAGGTACGACATGACACTCACCGTAGGCCCGCTGCGGGCCGAGCCGGGCCGCAAGGTCCGCGGGGCGATCCCCGTGGACCTCGGACTCTCGACCGTCGAGATCCCCCTGGTTCTCGTCAACGGCTCCCGTCCCGGACCCCGGGTCGTCATCACCGGCGGTGTCCACGGCGGCGAGTTCGTCGGCATCGACGCGGCGACCCGACTCGGCGGGTTCCTGGAGCCGGACGACGTCACCGGCCAGGTGGTGATCTGCCCCGTGGCCAACCCGCCGGCCGTGTACGACGGCCGCCTGGGCAAGTCCCCGCTGGACGACGTCAACATCAACCGCGTCTTCCCCGGCGATCCCGCCGGAGGACCGACCGAGCGGCTGGCGGCCTGGCTCTTCGAGAACATCATCTCCGGCGCCGATGCCTACGCGGACCTGCACAGCGGCGGCATCGACGAGACCCTGCTCGACTTCGTCGGCTACCGCCTGACCTCCGACGCGGAACTCGACGCCAGGACACGGGCCATGGCCCACTCCGTCGGCTACGAACGCGTCCTCTTCGGTCGCAACGCCGAGGGCGGCAACAGTCACGCCGCGGCCGCCCGGCAGGGCATCCCGGCCATCCTCATCGAGACCGGCCAGCTCGGCGAACGGGACCCCGCCCAGGCACGGGCCCTGCTCGACGGTCTGTACCGGCTCCTGCACCACCTCGGCGTCATCGAGGCACCGCAGCACGTCGCGCCCGTGACCGTGCGGCCGCGCGACTGGGTCTGGACCGGATCCGTCGTCTCCCCGGCCACCGGCCTGTGGTACCCGGACGCGGCCACCGGCGACGAGGTGACCGTGGGTCAGTCCATCGGCCGCGTCATCGACCCGGCCGACGGCAGCGAACACAAGGTCACCGCCACCGCCACCGGACAGATCCTCTACGGCATGAACGGGCTCACCGTCGGCCCCGGCGCGGAACTCGCCGCCATCGCGGTGCCGCACGACTGACCGGTACCACCACAGGTCCCCGAACCACCACTCACCCCGAACAGCTGGTCCCCACGCGCCAATTCCAGGAGATTTGTCATGAGTGATCCCATGATCGGTCGCAGAGCGCTCCTGCGCGGAGCCGGCGGCCTCGCAGCCCTCGCCGCCCTGCCCTCCCTCTCAGCCTGCGGCACCGGCACCAGCCGCGCCGCGTCCGGCGGCGGCAAGGGCGGCAAGACGGTGGTCGTCCGCGACAGCGGCGGCTCCTACGGCGAGGCCCTCCAGAAGGCGGTCTACACGCCGTTCACCCAGGAGACCGGCATCAACGTCCAGGTCGTCAACCTCCAGGGCACCCAGATGCTGGCCCAGATCAACCAGGGCCGCCCTCAGTTCGACCTCATCAACAACTCGATGATGGACCACATCAAGTTCGGGGCCCAGGACGCCTTGGAGAAACTGGACCTCGACCGGATCAAGAGCCTGAAGAGCGCCAAGATCCCTGACAATCAGATCACCGACCATGCCATCGGCAACAGCTTCTACGGCCAGTGCATGGCGTACCGCACCGACGCCTTCGGCGGCCGCAAGCCGGAGTCCTGGGCGGACTTCTGGGACACCAAGGCGTTCAAGGGCAGCCGCTCGATGTGCAACCCGGACGCCGACCTGCCCGAGCTGGAGTTCGCGCTGCTGGCCGACGGCGTCCCGATGGACAAGCTGTACCCGCTCGACCTGGACCGCGCCTTCAAGGTGCTGACCCGGCTGCGGTCCGACATCAAGAAGTTCTGGGACAGCGGCCCGCTCCCCGGTGTGCTCCTCAGCCGCCAGGAAGTGACGATGTCCACCGTCTGGGACGGCCGGATCGCCGACCTGGAGAAGCAGGGCGTCCCGGTCGCACGGCAGCTCAACGGCATGCGCCGCCAGTTCCAGGGCTACGGCATCGCCAAGGGCGCGGCCCACGTGGACGCCGCCTACCAGCTCATGGACTACGCGCTGCGTCCCGATGTCCAGGCCGCCCTGGCCAAGGCCTTCCCGTCGAACCCGTCTTCACCGGTGGCCTACGAGAAGCTCACCAAGGAGGAGCGCAACGCACTCGCCGGTGCGCCGCAGTACTACGACAAGGGCTTCGACGCGGACATCAACTGGTGGATCAAGAACGAAGCCGCCGTCACCAAGCGCTGGTTGGAGTGGGCTCGTGGCTGAATTCGGTGTCGCCACACCGTCCGTCGAGGTGGCCGGCGGCAAGCCGGTCACCACGACCGGCAAAGCGCTGTCGGTGGTGGCCCTGCGCAAGACATACGGGGACGTCGTCGCTGTCGACGAGGCGTCCATGGAGATCGCGGCCGGGGAGTTCGTCACCTTCCTCGGCGCCTCCGGGTCGGGCAAGACAACGACCCTCATGATGATCGCCGGATTCTGCGAACCGGACTCCGGCACCATCACCGTCGGAGGCCGCGACGTCACCCGGCTCGCCCCGCAGAAACGCAACCTCGGCTTCGTCTTCCAGCAGTACCTGCTGTTCCCGCACATGACGGTCAGTGAGAACGTCGCATTCCCCCTGACCCTGCGCGGGGTGCCGAAGAACGAGATCCGCAGGCGGGTCGGGGAGACCCTGGAGATCGCCGGCCTGTCCGGCTTCGGCGGCCGCAAGCCGCGCGAGCTGTCGGGTGGTCAGCAGCAGCGTGTCGCCCTGTGCCGGGCGCTGGTCTACCGCCCGCCGGTCATCCTCATGGACGAGCCGCTCGGCGCCCTGGACAAAAAGCTCCGCGACCAGCTCCAGGTCGAGATCAAGGCCATCCAGCAGGAACTCGGCCTGACCGTCATCTACGTGACACATGATCAGGAAGAGGCGCTGGTCCTCTCGGACCGCATCGCGGTGATGCGCAACGGCCTGATCGAGCAGTTCGACACACCCAGGGAACTGTTCGAGCGGCCGAAGACCCCCTTCGTCGCGGACTTCCTCGGCGCGGCCAACTTCCTGCCCGGCCGCGTGGAACTGAACACCGACGACCACACCGTGGTCCGCCTCGACCACAGCGGCGGTCTGCTGACGGCCAGGCGACACGCCCTGGCCCCCGGCACCCCGGTTAAGGCCGCCGTCCAGCCGGGCCGGCTGCGCGCCGGCGCACCGAACGACGGTTTCTGTACCGGCACGGTGGAGACCGCCACCTATGTGGGCACCTTGGTCCGCGCCGGGGTGCGGGTCGACGGCGGTGACGCGCCACTGCTGCGCCTGGAGGTACCCGCCGGCCGCGGACCCGTCACCGGCGAGCGGGTCGGCATCACCGCCGACCCGGACGACGTCAACCTCTTCCTCTCCGAACAGGGCGGGTGAGTCATGGCCGCCACCCTCGCGGGCGCCCCGGCGCGCCCCCGCAAGCTCCTGGCCTCCCGCAGAACGCGGATCGGCATCCTCTACGCGCTGCCCGTCGTCGTCTACCTGCTGGTGCTGTTCGTCTACCCGATCCTCAGCACGCTCTTCCTCAGCCTGAAGAACCCCGACGGATCACTGACGCTGCACTGGTACGTCGACGCGCTCACGGGGATCAACCTCTCCGTGCTGTTCACCACGGTGCGGATCTCCGCGGAGACGGCGCTGTTCAGTCTCGTCTTCGGGTTCGTCCTGGCGAACGCGATCTCCCGGCTGAAGCCCCTGTGGGCGGGACTGGCCATGCTGATCGTGGTCGTCCCGCACTTCATCAGCGCCCTGGTGCGCACCTACGGCTGGATCATCCTGCTCGGGGACAAGGGCCTGGTGAACGAGGCCATGGCCCACCTGTGGGTCCCCGGGGCGCCGTACCAGCTGCTCTACAACGAGATCGGCGTGGTCATCGGCACCACCTCGGTGATGCTGCCCTACACCGTGCTGCTGCTGTATGGCGTGATGCGCGGCGTGGACCGGCGACTGCTCGCCGCCGCGGCCAGCATGGGCGCGGGACGCGTGACCATCTTCCGCCGGGTCTACCTGCCCCTGGTCGCCCCTGGCCTGGCCAGTGCCGGACTGCTCAGTTTCATCCTGTCGCTGGGCTACTACATCACCCCGGCCCTGATGGGCGGCCCCGACCAGACGATGATCGCCTCCCTGATCAACCAGCAGGTGATGAAGCAGAACCAGTGGAACGGGGCGGCCGCCGAGGGCGTCGTCCTGCTGCTGATGACCTTCGCCGGACTGGTGCTGGTCAAGCTCGTCACCTCCCTCGGCGCCAGCCGTAAGAAGAGGAGCGCGTCATGATGGAGCTGCGCAGCACCCTGGGTGGCCGGATCGCCCTGACGGCGGTCGCCACCATGATCCTGCTGTTCCTGGCGCTGCCGATCGTGGTCATCCTCGTCACCTCGTTCAGCAAGAACGCCTTCGGCTCGTTCCCGCCGGAAGCGTGGACGCTGGGCTGGTACAAGTCGCTGTTCGCCGACGGCAGCAAGTGGCCGGCCGCGATGTCGATGAGCGCGCTGGTGGCCTGCCTGAGCACCGTGTTCTCGCTGATCATCGGTGTGACCGCGGCGACCGCGCTGACCCGCAGCGAACTCCCGCTGCGCTCCGCGGTCTACGCCCTGGTCCTCGGGCCCCTGCTCATCCCCCAGATCGTCACTGCCCTCGGCCTGTTCCTGCTCTTCGAACCCGCCTCCATGCTGGGCAGCCCCATCGCGATCGCCCTCGGCCACACCGTGCTGGCCTCACCGATCGCGGTGCTGATCCTGGTGGCGACCCTGCGCGGCATCGACGAACGGCTGGAGGACGCCGCCGCCAGCATGGGCGCGAACCGGCTGACCATCGCCCGGCGGATCACCTTCCCCCTCGCCGCCCCCGGCGTGATCGCCGCCGCGATCTTCTCCTTCATCACCAGCTTCGACGAGTTCTACATCTCCCAGTTCCTGTCCTCCGTCGACACCGTCACCCTGCCGGTGCAGATCTACAACTCCCTGACCTTCGACATCGATCCCAGCGTCACCGCGATCAGCGCGATCCTCATCGCAGGCGCGTTCCTCGCTCTCGCCCTCGTGGCCCTGGTGCGCTGGCTCGGCTCGGGACGGCAGGACTCCCTGCTGTCGGTCGAGACCGCGACAGGGATCGCCACCCCCGGAGGTGAGCCCGTATGACCACCACCGCTCAGCGGCACCTGCTGCTGAACATGACCGCCAACGGATCGCTCGCGAAGCCCGGCAAAGGACCTCTTCGTCGTGCGCCATGGCGAGGGCCCCTACGTCGACGACGCGGCCGGCAACCGCTACATCGACGGCCTGTCCGGGCTCTACTGCTGCCAGATCGGCTACTCCTACGCCGACGAGATCGCCGAAGCGGCCCAGAAGCAACTGCGCGAACTCTGCTACAGCCCCCTGTGGTCGGAGTCCGCGCACCCCACCGGCCTGGCTCTCGCGGAGCGCCTCGCCGCCCTGGCCCCCGACGGCATCGAGCACGTCTTCTTCAGCGGCGGCGGCGCCGAGGCGGTGGAGACCGCCTGGAAGATCGCCCGCAGGTACCACACCCTGCGCGGCGAGGCGGGCCGGATCAAGGCGATCGCCAGGCGCGGCGCCTACCACGGCCTGACCCTCGGGGCGCTGTCCTTCACCGACGACCCCGGCCTCACCGAGCCGTACGGGCCGCCCGCCGTGGAGACCCACTTCGTCGCCAACACCAACCAGGCCGCCCTGCAACAGCCCCTCGACGAGGCGGCCTTCACCGAGTACCTGCTCGCCGACGTGGAGGCCACGGTCCTCGCGGCCGGGCCGGAGAGCGTCGCCATGCTCATCGCCGAGCCGGTGCAGAACCGCGGCGGGTGCATCACCCCGCCCGACGGCTACTGGCCGGGCCTGCGCCGACTGGCCGACCAGTACGGCTTCCTGCTGGTCGCCGACGAGGTCATCACCGCCTTCGGCCGGCTGGGGGAGTGGTTCGGCGGCGAGCGGTACGGCGCCCGCCCGGACATCGTCACCGTCGCCAAGGGCATCACCGCCGGCTACGCCCCGATGGGCGCGACCCTGGTCTCGGACCGCGTCGCCGAGGTGATCAACCGGCCCGGCCAGGTCCTCAACCACGGCTACACCTTCAGCGGCCACCCGCTGAGCGCGGCCATCGCCCTGCGCAGCCTGGACATCATGGAGCGCGACCGGATCCTGGAGAACGTCCGCCACCACCAGGACCACCTGGCCCGGCGCATGGCGTCCCTGGGCGAGCTGCCGATCGTGGGCGACGTCCGCGGCACCGGGTTCTTCTACGCCGTCGAGCTCGTCGGCGACCTCGACGGCGGCGGCTTCGGCGACACCGCCCGCGCCGCGCTCGTCGCCGACCTGATCCCGCGCCGGCTGCGCGAGGCCGGGCTGCTCGCCCGCGTCTACAACCGCGCCGCCCCGCTGGTGCAGATCGCGCCCCCGCTGATCAGCGACCGCGCACTGCTGGACCGTATCGCCGACATCATCGCGGACACCCTCGCCGAGGCCTCCGCCCGCCTGTGATCCACCTTTTCGAAAGGAACGACATGTACTCCATCGGCCCCCTGACCGTCGCCCCCGGTGAGCGTGCCCAGGGTCTGATCCCGGTCGGCACCAGCACGTACGGCGTGGAGCTCGGCATCCCGCTGATCGTCGTCAACGGCACCGAGGACGGTCCCGTGTTGTGCGTGGACGCCGGTGTCCACGGAGACGAGTACGACGGTCAGGAGGCCATCCGCCGCGTCCTCGCCGCGATAGACCCGGCGGGCTTGCGCGGCACCCTCGTCGGCATCCCCTGCATGAACACCCCCGCCTTCGAGGCGGCGGCCCGCACCAGCGGCCTGGACCACCTGAACCTCAACCGGATCTTCCCGGGTGACGCGGACGGCTCGTACTCGCTGCGCCTGGCCGCCACCTTCGTCGAGCAGGTCGTCCCCGCCGTCGACGCCCTGGTCGACCTGCACACGGGCGGCACGTTCGGTGAGATCGCCCCGCTCGTCATCCTCCAGGGCGGCTACGAGGACCTGGCGACCGACCTCGCCCTCGCGGCCGGGCACGAGCTGGTCTGGAAGGGCGGCAAGTGGGGCGGCACGGTCCGCCACCCCACCCTCGCCGCCGGCAAGCCCGCCGTCACCATCGAGGCGGGCGGCGGCACCTACCGCGAGCAGAACGTCGCCCTGCACGTCCACTCGATCCGCAACATCATGCGACAGCTCGGCATGATCGACGGCGAGGCGGAACTGCGCGACAACTACACGACCGTCTCCGGCACCTTCGCCCGGTCCGCTGCCGGCGGCTTCTTCCTCGGTCACGCCGAGCCCGGCGAGACCTGCAAGGAAGGCGACCTGATCGCCCAGATCGTCGACCACTACGGCAACACGCTGGAGGAGGTCCGCGCCCCACAGGACGGCATCGTGCTCTGGGTGCGCCGAATCCGCACCGTGCGGCCGGGCGACGAGGTGGTCATCTTCGGTGAGGTGCAGGGGGAGATCCAGCCATGAGCGGCGAAACCCAGTTGCTCCTCGTCGACGGCAAGCAGGTGCCCGCCGCCGACGGCCGCACCTTCACCGTCCTCGACCCGGCGGACGGGACGGCCATCACCCAGGTGGCGCTGGCCGGACCGGCGGACGTGGACCAGGCGGTGGCGGCGGCCCGCGCGGCCCTCACCGCACCCGAGTGGGCCCGGATGCGCCCCGCCGGCCGGGGGCGGCTGCTGCACCGCATCGCGGACGCGATCCGCCGCGAGGGCGCATCGCTGGCACGCCTGGAGAGCCAGGATGTCGGAAAGCCGCTCCGCCAGGCCAAGGCCGATGTCGAGTCCGCCGCCCGCTACTTCGAGTTCTACGCGGGCATCGCCGACAAGCTCGGCGGCTCCACGGTCCCGCTCGGCCCCGGCCTGATCGACTACACCCTGCGCGAGCCGATCGGCGTCTCCGGCCAGATCATCCCCTTCAACTACCCGCTCCAGAACACCGCGAGGGGTTCCGCCCCGGCACTCGCGGCAGGGTGCACGATCGTGCTCAAGCCCTCCCCGGAGGCGCCGCTCACCCCGCTGGAGGTCGGCCGTATCGCGCTGGAGTGCGGACTGCCGCCGGGCGTGCTGAACGTCGTACCCGGCGACGGCGAGACCGGCGCGGCACTCGCCGGGCACCCCGGCATCGATCAGGTCACCTTCACCGGCTCGGTGCCGACCGGCATCAAGGTCGCCCAGGCCGCCGCCGCCAACGTGGTGCCCTCCGTCACGGAGCTGGGCGGCAAGTCGCCGTTCGTCGTCTTCGCCGACGCCGACTTCGACCTGGCGCTGACCGCGATCCTGGGCTGGTCGTTCAGCAACGCCGGGCAGATGTGCTCGGCGGGCACACGCCTGCTGCTCCAGCGCGGCGCCGAGGAGTTCCTGGACCGGCTGACCGAGAAGATCGCCGCCCTGCGCGTCGGTCCCGGCCTCACGGACCCGGACATCGGCCCGCTGGTCGCCGCCCGTCAGCGCGACCGGGTCCTCGGATACCTGGAACTGGCCCGGCAGGAAGGCGCCGTGGCACGCGTCGGGGGAGGAGCACCGTCCGATCCCGCCCTGGCCGACGGCTACTACATCGAGCCGACCGTCCTCACCGGCCTGACCAACGACGCTCGCTGCGCCCGCGAGGAGATCTTCGGGCCCGTGGTCACCGTCATCGAGTTCGACGACGCCGACGAGGCCCTCCAGGTAGCCAACGACAGCCCGTACGGCCTGTCCTCCTACGTCTGGACCCGCGACATCGACAAGGCGATGCGCCTGGCCGAAGGCATCCGGGCCGGACAGGTCTATGTCAACGTCACCAGCGCCGGCACGGGCATCGAGCTGCCCTTCGGCGGCTACAAGCACAGCGGCTGGGGCCGCGAGAAGGGCCTCGAAGCGTTGGCGAGCTACACGCAGACCAAAAACGTCTGCATCGGATTCGGAGACCGGTCATGAGGTATCGCACGCTGGGCGAACGCGGCCCCACCGTCTCCGTCGTCGGCGTCGGCGGCAACAACTTCGGCTCCCGCCTGGACGAGGAAGGCACGAAGGCGGTCGTCCACGCGGCCCTGGACGCGGGGATCACCCTGTTCGACACCGCCGACATGTACGGCGGGTTCGGCGAGCTGGGCGGGGCACGCGGCGACGGCGAACGACTGCTGGGCGCCGCACTGAAGGGGCACCGCGACGACATCGTCCTGGCCACCAAGTTCGGCATGGAGATGAGCCCGGACGCCGACCGGTACGGCCGGCGCGGCGCCCGCGCGTACATCCGGTACGCCGTCGAGGCCTCCCTGCGCCGGCTCGGCACCGACCGCATCGACCTGTACCAGTACCACGAGCCGGACGGCGTCACCCCGCTGGAGGAGACCGTCGCCGCCCTGCGGGAACTCGTGGCCGAGGGCAAGATCCGGTACCTCGGCTGCTCCGACCTCCCGCCCGAGCAGCTCACCGACGCCTTCGTGTCGACGCAGGCCCGCTACCACCTGCTCGACCGCAGCGTGGAGAACGACCTGATCCCGGCCTGTCTGCGCCACGGCCTGGGTCTCCTGCCGTACTACCCGCTGGCCAACGGCCTGCTCAGCGGCAAGTACCGGCGCGGCGAGCAGCCCCCGCCCGGCAGCCGGCTGTCCTGGCGGCAGGGCTGGCTCACCGACGCCGCCCTGGACCGCGTCGAGTCGCTCACCGCGTACGCGGCCGAGCGCGGCCTGACCCTCCTCCAGGTCGCCGTCGGCGGACTGGCCGCACTGCCCGCGGTCGGCTCGGTCATCTGCGGCGCCATGACGCCCGCGCAGGTCACCGCCAACGCGGCGGCGGCCGACTGGCTCCCCGACACGGCTGACCTGGCCGCCCTCGACGCGATCGTCACCCCCGGTGAACGGGTCGTCTGACCCCCTGTCACATTTCTTGAAACGAGGCTGAACACCATGCGAGAGATCGTCACCTTCGACGCCTACGGCACCCTGGTCGACTTCCAGCTCGGCCCGACCACCCTGAAGGTCCTGTCCGACCGGCTGGACCTGGACAACCTGGACGTCGACGAGTTCCTCGACGACTTCCGCGTCATGCGCTTCCAGGCCGTCCTGGAGGCCTACCGCCCTTACCACGAAATCCTGCACTCCAGCCTGCGCAACGCCATGCGCCTGCACGGCCTGGAGTACCGCGAGTCCGACGGCGACGCCCTGGTCGACGCCGTCCCCACCTTCGGCCCGTTCCCGGAGGTCCCGGACGCCCTGCGCGCCCTGAAGAGCAGGTACGAGATCGCCATCATCTCCAACACCGACGACAACCTGATCGCGCGCAACGTCGAGAACATCGGCGTGGAGTTCGACCACGTCATCACCGCCCAGCAGGCCGGCGCCTACAAGCCGGACCGGCAGACCTTCGAGCACGCCTTCACGACCATGGGCGTCGAGCCGTCCCAGGTCATCCACACCGCCCAGGGCTGGGAGTACGACCACATCCCGACCCGCGACCTCGGCCTCAAGCGCCGCGTGTGGATCAACCGCTTCGGCCGCCCGGGCAGCGCCGACTACCAGCCGTACGACGAACTGCCCGACCTGTCGGGCCTGCCGCAGCTCCTCGGCTGCTGACCGACGGCGACCCAGGACCGAAAGACAGAGGACGCACGCCATGAAGCAGATCCCCTACTGGCTCGACACCGCCCCCGCCCTGCCCGACCGTTCCGGAAATGACCTGCCCGACGAGGCGGACGTGGTGGTGATCGGCGGCGGCCTCACCGGCCTCTCCACCGCCTACCACGCCGCGCGCAAGGGCGCCCGGGTCGTCCTCGTCGAGAAGGACAAGGTCGGCTCGGGTGCCTCCGGGCGCAACGGCAGCATGTGCACCCAGGGCCTCACCATCAGCCCCGGCGAGGCCCGCAAGCGCTACGGCCAGGAGCGCGCCCGCGAGCTGTACGACTCCTTCCGCGAGGCGGTCGACGTGGTCGAGGAGATCACGCGGACGGAGCAGATCGACTGCGACTTCCATCGGGCCGGCCGGCTCGGAGTGGCCTTCAAGCCGCAGCACTTCGAGTCGATGCGGGCCACCCAGCGCGACCTGGCCGACAACTTCGGCCACGAGACCCAGCTCCTGACCCGCGGCGAGCTGAAGTCGGAGCTGGGCTCGGACTACTACCACGGTGCCCTGCTCGACCCGCTGAGCGCCGCCCTGCACGTCGGCAAGTACGTGCACGGCCTCGCGGAGGCCGCCGAACGGGCCGGTGCGGAGATCCACGAGCGGAACGCTGCCACCGGCCTCACCCGCCTGCCGGGCGGCGGTTTCGTGGTCGAGACCCTGAACGGCACGATCCGCGCCAAGCAGGTCATGGCCGCCACCGACGCCTACACCGACAAGGCGCTGCCGTGGTTCCGCAAGCGGCTCATCAATGTCGGCAGCTTCATCATTGTCACCGAGCCGCTCGGCGAGGCGCGCGCCAAGGCGCTGATCCCGAACGGCCGTCTGGTGGTCGACTCCAAGAACATCGGCCACTACATCCGCCTCACCCCCGACCACCGCCTCGCCTTCGGCGGCCGGGCCCGCTTCGCCCCCTCCAACCCGGCCTCCGACGTCAAGAGCGGCGACGTCCTGAAGGGGGAGATGACCGAGATCTTCCCGCAGCTCGCCGGGGTGCGGATCGACTACGTGTGGGGCGGCATGGTCGGCTTCTCCTGGGACCGGCTCCCGCACGCCGGCGAGGCGAACGGCCTGTACTACTCGATGGGTTACTGCGGCCACGGTGTTCAGATGGCCACCTACATGGGCCGTGCCGTCGCCGAGATGATGGACGGCCGCCCGGAGGCCAACCCGCTGCGCGGCCTCGGCTTCCCGAAGGTCCCCGTCCCGTTCTACAACGGCACCCCCTGGTTCCTGCCGTTCGGAGGCGCGTACTACAAGGCGAAGGACCGCCTGCGCTGAGCACGTTCCGGCAGGCGTGAACTGATGACCCGTCAGTAGGCCATCAGCCACGGACCCTTGACTCGTGACGCGGCAGTTGGTCATCCTCGTCGCACCTTGGATGAGGTCATGACAACCCGGCCGTCGTTCCCCGGCCTTCGGGGGCCTCGGGCGGCCGGTACGTCGACCCCGCCACCCCCCCGACCGAGGACGTGGGCCGTGACCAGTGCAGGACGCCCGTACCGCCGACGCAAGAACGTCACCGTAGTGTCGCTCCTCCTGTTCGTGCTGGCCGTCGCGCTGGGTCCGACGCCCAGTTCGGCGGCCGGCTCCGGCTGGTGGAACCCGACCGCACGGCCCGCTCCGGACTCCCGGATCAACATCACGGGCGAGCCCTTCACCGGCACCGATGCCAAGGGCGACGTGCGCGGCTTCGTCGACGCGCACGACCACATTTTCGCCAACGAGGGCTTCGGGGGCCGTCTGATCTGCGGAAAGCCGTTCTCCGACCAGGGCGTCGCCGACGCGCTCAAGGACTGTCCCGAGCACTACCCGGACGGCTCGCTCGCGGTCTTCGACTTCATCACCAACGGGGGTGACGGCAGGCACGACCCGGTCGGCTGGCCCACCTTCAAGGACTGGCCGGCCCACGATTCGCTGACGCACCAGCAGAACTACTACGCCTGGGTGGAGCGGGCCTGGCGCGGCGGTCAGCGGGTGCTGGTGAACGACCTCGTCACCAACGGCGTCATCTGCTCCGTGTACTTCTTCAAGGACCGCGGCTGCGACGAGATGACGTCCATCCGGCTCCAGGCCAAACTGACGTACGACATGCAGTCCTTCGTGGACAAGATGTACGGCGGGCCCGGCAAGGGCTGGTTCCGGATCGTCACCGACAGCGCGCAGGCCCGTGAGGTGATCGAGCAGGGCAAGCTGGCGGTCGTCCTCGGCGTCGAGACCTCCGAGCCCTTCGGCTGCAAGCAGATCCTCGACATCCCGCAGTGCAGCAGGGCCGACATCGACAAGGGTCTGGACGAGCTGTACGCGCTGGGCGTGCGCAGCATGTTCCTGTGCCACAAGTTCGACAACGCGCTGTGCGGTGTCCGCTTCGACTCGGGTTCGCTCGGAACGGCCATCAACGTCGGACAGTTCCTGTCGACGGGCACCTTCTGGAAGACGGAGACGTGCAAGGGCCCGCAGCACGACAACCCCATCGGCAACGCGACGGCGGCCGCGGCCGAGGAGAAGCTCCCGGCGGGCGTGCGGGTTCCCTCGTACAAGGCGGACGCCCAGTGCAACGTGCGAGGACTCACCGGACTCGGGGAATACGCCGTCCGCGGCATGATGCGGCGCGGGATGATGCTGGAGATCGACCACATGAGCGTCAAGGCCACCGGCCGGGTGCTCGACATCTTCGAGGCCGAGTCCTATCCCGGCGTGCTCTCCTCGCACAGCTGGATGGACCTGGACTGGACCGAACGGGTCTACGGCCTCGGCGGCTTCATCGCCCAGTACATGCACGGGTCCGAGGGCTTCGTCGCGGAGTCGAAGCGCACCCAGGCCCTGCGCGACAAGTACGGCGTGGGCTACGGATACGGCACCGACATGAACGGCGTCGGCGGCTGGCCGGCCCCGCGCGGCGCGGACGCCCCCGACAAGGTCACGTACCCCTTCAAGAGCGTCGACGGCGGCTCCGTCATCGACCGGCAGACCACCGGCGAGCGCACCTGGGACCTGAACACCGACGGCGCCGCCCACTACGGCCTCGTCCCGGACTGGATCGAGGACATCCGCCGGGTCGGCGGCAAGGACGTGGTGGACGACCTGTTCCGCGGCGCCGAGTCCTACCTCGACACCTGGGGGGCCGCCGAGAAGCACTGAACCCGGGGCAGACGGTCATCGATGAAGACATGAATCAGTCTTCATGTGTTCCTGTATGGTGGGGAGGCACGCGCACCCGCCTGAAGGACTCCTGATGACCTCCACCCTCACGCCGCCTCCGGTCGACCGGGCGGAGCCCGCGCGCACCGGGACCGCACCCCGGCGGCGTACCCGTGTCCTCGCGCTCCCCGAGGCGCGCTGGGCCGCGGCGGCCACCGTCCTCTTCCTGCTCGCGCTGCCCTTGCAGCTGACCGGCGCACCCGCCTGGACCTGGGGCCCGCTCTACGCCCTGTCGTACGTCACGGGCGGCTGGGAGCCGGGCTGGGAAGGGCTCAAGGCGCTCAAGGAGCGCACGCTCGACGTCGACCTGCTGATGGTCGTCGCCGCCCTGGGCGCGGCGGCGATCGGGCAGGTCATGGACGGTGCCCTGCTCATCGTCATCTTCGCCACCTCCGGCGCGCTGGAGGCGCTGGCCACCGCCCGCACCGCCGACTCCGTCCGCGGCCTGCTCGATCTCGCCCCCGCCACGGCCACCCGGCTGACCCCGGACGGCGGCGAAGAAGCCGTGTCCGTCGAGGAGCTGGCGGTCGGCGACACCGTCCTCGTCCGCCCCGGTGAGCGCGTCGGCGCCGACGGCCGTGTGCTGGACGGGGCGAGCGACGTGGACCAGGCGACCATCACCGGCGAGCCGCTCCCCGTGGCGAAGGAGCAGGGCGACGAGGTCTTCGCCGGCACCCTCAACGGCACCGGCGCCCTGCGGGTCCGGGTCGAGCGCGACGCGTCCGACTCGGTTATCGCGCGGATCGTCCGGATGGTGCAGGAGGCGTCCGAGACCAAGGCGCCCACTCAGCTGTTCATCGAGAAGGTCGAACAGCGTTACTCACTGGGCATGGTGGCGGCGACGCTGGCCGTCTTCCTGGTGCCGCTCGCCTTCGGCGCCCAGCTCACCGACGCGCTGCTGCGCGCCATGACGTTCATGATCGTGGCCTCGCCGTGCGCGGTCGTGCTGGCGACCATGCCGCCCCTGCTGTCGGCCATCGCCAACGCCGGACGGCACGGCGTGCTGGTGAAGTCGGCCGTGGTGATGGAGCGGCTCGGGCAGGTCGACGCGGTCGCGCTGGACAAGACCGGCACGCTGACCGAGGGCAGCCCGCGGGTCACCGACGTCCGGCCGCTGCCCGCGTCCGGTCTGGACGAGGGGGAGTTGCTGACGCTGGCGGCAGCCGCCGAGCGGCCCAGCGAGCATCCGCTGGCCCGGGCGGTCGTGGACGCGGCCCGCGAGCGCGGTCTCGGACTGCCCGACGCGCAGGACTTCACCTCCGCGCCCGGTGTGGGAGTGACCGCCGTCGTGAGCGGCCGTGCGGTCGCCGTCGGCGCCCCGTCCCGTCTCCTGGACGGCACGGGCAGCACGGTCGCCGCCGTCGCCGGGGAGCTGGAGGAGTCCGGCCGTACCGCCGTCCTGGTCCTCGTCGACGGCGCCCCCGCCGGGCTGCTCGGCATCGCCGACCGGCTGCGCCCGGACGCCGCCGCCACCGTCGCCGCGCTCACCCGGCTCACGGGAACCGCCCCGGCGCTCCTCACCGGCGACAACCCCCGGGCCGCCGCCCGCCTCGCCGCCGAGGCCGGCATCGACGACGTGCGCGCCGGACTGCTGCCCCAGGACAAGCTGACGGCCGTTCAGGAGATGGAGCGCGCGGGCCGCAAGGTCCTGGTCGTCGGGGACGGCGTCAACGACGCACCCGCCCTGGCCGCCGCCCACACCGGGATCGCCATGGGCCGGGCGGGCTCCGACCTCGCGCTGGAGACCGCCGACGCCGTGATCGTGCGCGACGAACTCGCGGCGGTCCCCACCACCGTGGCCCTCTCGCGCCGCGCGCGCCGGCTGGTCGTGCAGAACCTCGTCATCGCCGGGGTGTTCATCGCCGGTCTCGTCGTCTGGGACCTGGCCGGAAACCTGCCACTGCCGCTGGGCGTCGCGGGCCACGAGGGCTCCACGGTCCTGGTCGGTCTGAACGGCCTGCGTCTGCTGCGGGAGACGGCCTGGCAGCGGGCGGCAGCCGAGGGCAGCGACTGACGAACGCCGTCAGCCCACCGGCGGCCGGCCGGTGCTGGCACGCACCACGAGATCCACGGGAACGAGCGTGTCGACGCGAGGCTGTTCCCCGGGTCCGTCGATGCGGTCCAGGAGAAGCCGCAGGGAACGGGTGCCGATCTCGGTGAAGTCGGTGCGGACGGTGGTCAGCGGCGGCAGGAGATGCGCGGCCTCGGGGATGTCGTCGTAGCCGACGACGCTGACGTCCCCGGGAACGGAGCGCCCGGACTCGTGCAGGGCGTGCAGCAGGCCCAGCGCCATCTGGTCGTTCGAGACGAACACCGCCGTCACCTCCGGGCGCCGGGCCAGTCGGCGGCCCAGGTCGTAACCGGAGTCGGCGCTCCAGTCCCCGGCGAGCGGGGCCGGGACGTCGGCACCGGCCGCCTGGAGTGTCTCCTGCCAGCTCGCCAGCCGGTGGTCGGCGGACGTCCAGCCGGCCGGGCCCGCGATGTGCCAGACGGTGGCGTGCCCGAGGCCGAGCAGGTGCTCGGTGGCCTTGCGGGCACCGGTGCGGGAGTCGCCGGTGACCGGGGGCGTGCTGTCGTCGAGGGCGCTCTCCAGCACCACCAGGGGAGTCCCGAGGTCGGTCTGCGCCAGGGTCCGGCCGACCCACTGCTGCGGGGCGATCGCGATGACGCCGTCCGCGCCCTCGGCCGACAGCCGGTTCACGGCCTCGACGACGGTGTCGTGGTCGGCCGTGTCGAGCGCGATGGAGCTCACCAGGTAACCGGCGTCCTGGGCCGCGGTGTTGATGGCGGTCAGAATGGACGCGGGCCCGTACCGGGCGGCGTCGAAGGAGATGACCCCGAGCATCCGGGTCCGGCCGCTGGCCAGCGACCGCGCGCTGCGGCTGGGCCGGTAGCCGAGGGTGCGCATGGCGTCCAGGACCGCCTCGCGCGTCTGGGGGCGGACGGCCGGATGGTCGTTGAGCACCCGGGAGACGGTCTGCTTGGAGACGCCGGCCAGCCGGGCCACGTCGGCCATCACCGGCCGCGCGCCCGCGAAGTTGCGCCGGCTGCGGCCCTTGGGGACAGGGCTGTCGGTGGCGCTCGGTGTCATGGCGGGTGATTCCTCGACGTCGGTTACGGCGGTCCTGACCCCGCCCGGCAGGAGCACAGCATAGGCCGGGCGGCACCCGTGGGGTTGCTCAGCCGGCCCGCACCGTCCACGAGCGTGTGACCACCCACTCGGCGTGCTGCACACCCGCCGCACGCCACGCTTCACCCACCTGCCCCGGCACATGAACCCGGGCATCCGCCGCCAACGGCAGCACCCTCAGCCGCAGGCCTTCCGTTCTCAGCGCCTCGACCGGCAGCCGCTCCAGGCCGACGTCCCAGACCCGGCCCGAGAAGAACTGGTCGGCGACCAAGACGTCCCCCACATACGCCCGGGCCAGGTCACCCGTCCAGCGCAGCCGCAGCAGAACACCGGCGGGCGCCCGCAGCAGTTCCTCCGGTACGTCGACGCGGTACTCGGCGGCCACCGTCTCGACATACTTGTCCGCCGGCACGCTCGCCCGGCCCTGCACGCCGGTCACCGGCTCGGGCGCCGGTCCGGCGGGCCTGACCAGGGTGACGGGCACCGCACTGTCCGGGAGGGGCGCGGCCTCGATCGTGTAGCGGGTGAACACGCCGTCCGCCGCCTCCCGCGCCCGTGTCCCCGCCACCACCGGGGCGGAATCCGGCGCGGGCAGCACCGCGAACGACGGTTTGGCGGCCGGGCTGTGCAGCCGTACCTCGGCACCGTCGAAGACGACACCGTCCCCGCACAGCACCAGGCGCTCGGCTCCCCAGGCGTCCCCCCGGTAGACGGTACGGGCCGTCGCCGCGTCCAGGACCAGCAGCCCGACGCGTGAACCGTCGGCGGCCTCCACCTCGACCAGGGCGTCGGTGCCGGGCCGCACTCCGCTGACCAGGACCCGGTCGCCGACCGGTGTGACGTCGCCGGACGGTGTCGCGACGGACGCGACCGTGTCCGCGTCCAGGACCAGTTCGGGCACGATGCCGTCGGTCGCGGCCAGCACCAGGACCGTACGGCCGCCCGCCTCCACGGTGCACACCGGCTGCGCGGTCGCCCACTCCAGCCGCAGCCCGGCCACGTCCAGCCGCAGCGGCCAGCAGAAGCAGGCGCCGGACGGCACGGTCACGGGAGTGCTCGGCAGCGTCAGCGCGGGTGCGTCCGGGAAGGCGACCGTGAAGGCCGTGTCCGGGTGGTCGGGCAGCGGCTCGTGCGGCTGGTGGTTGGTCACGAACAGGAAGCCCGACGTGCCGTCGGTCCGGACGGCCCAGCGCAGCGTGTCCCGGTCGTGCTGCCCGGTCGGCAGCCGCTCGGGCAGCACGGACTCCATGGGCGCGATCCGGTCCCCGAAGCACTCCAGCAGCAGGTGCTGGAGCCGCAGTTCGTGGTACGAGGGCCGCACCTGGCCGTACTCGCCGAGCGGGGCCTGGAAGTCGTAGGTCAGGACCGGCAGGTCGTTGGGGTAGCCGGTGGCGTGCGACTCCTGAAGGGTCGTCAGCTCTCCGGGCGGGTTGGTGCCGCCGTGGA
The DNA here is from genome assembly GCF_030816955.1 of Streptomyces africanus. Taxonomy (NCBI): domain Bacteria; kingdom Bacillati; phylum Actinomycetota; class Actinomycetes; order Kitasatosporales; family Streptomycetaceae; genus Streptomyces; species Streptomyces africanus. The sequence continues at coordinate 8,462,706 of NZ_JAUSYP010000001.1, forward strand.
ACATGTAGTAGCCCTGCCAGACCGAACCGCAGCCGATCTTGGTGAGCCCCAGCGCCGCCACGTCGGCGGCCTCCACCCGGGGACGCCGGTGGTAGGCCACCGCCATGCCGCCGCCCAGCTCGCAGGTGGCCCAGGGAAATCGGTCCGCCGGTACCGGGTCGGCGCCGCGTTCGGTCGTGGGCCGCAGGTCGGCGCCGATGCCCTCGTCGTCGCGCTCGTGGGTGAAGAAGAAGTGCTTGCGGCAGGTGTCGGGCCAGCCGCCGTCCGCCTCCGTCCAGAACGCCTCCGGATAGCCGCCGTACAGCGGGAGCAGTTCGTCACCCGGGAGCCGGACCCCGCCCCAGGCGGTCGACGTCCACAGGGGCGCGCTCAGTCCGGCCTCCTGGGCCAGGCGCTTCAGGGTGCGCAGATGACCGGGCTGGTCGTAGAGCTCGTTCTCGATCTGGATCGCGACGACCGGACCCCCGTGCGCCCGGTCCAGACCGCGCAGTTGCTCCGCGACGGCCGCGAACCAGGCGCGTACGGGCTCCAGATAGGCCGGATCGTCGGTGCGCGGCGTACAGGCGCGGGCGAGCAGCCAGTCGGGCAGGCCGCCGTTGCGCACCTCCGCGTGGCACCACGGGCCGATCCGCGGGATGAAGTCCAGGCCGTGGCGGGCGCACAGCTCGGCGAAGCGGCGCAGGTCGCGGTCGCCGTCGAAGCGGATCCGCCCCGCGATCTCCTCGTGGTGGATCCAGATGACGTAGGAGGCGACGGCACTCACCCCGCCCGCCTTCATCTTCAGCAACTCCTCCTCCCACTCCCGGGCCGGGTGGCGGGAGTAGTGGAACTCGCCGGAGACCGGGAACCAGGGGCGGCCGCCACGGGTGAGCCAGCGGCCGGTGACCTCGATCGGATCGGGCACGCCCGGCGCGTCCGCGAAGGGCAGGTGGCCGGTCGGCGGGGGAGCGGAGGGCGCGGGCACGCGCAGCCGGTGCGGGGTCACCAGGTGTTCTCCGGGCCGAGGTCGGGCGTGTCGGTCAGCTGCGCGCGGGTGGCGGCGGTGCCGTGCAGTTCCAGCAGGACCAGCTCATTGGTGCCCGGCCGCAGTACCGGCGCGGGGACGTAGAGCGTGTGCTGCGGGCCGCGGTTCCAGTAGCGGCCCAGGTGGAAGCCGTTGACCCAGGCCTGCCCCTTCGTCCAGCCGGGCAGGGCGAGGAAGGCGTCGGCGGGCGTGTCCACCTCGAACGTGCCGCGGTGGAAGGCCGGCACGGTGACCGCCGCCCCGTCGCCCGGGGCGAACGGCACCGCGTCCAGGTCGTGAAGCGGCAGCGGGTGGCAGTCCCAGCCGCGCAGGGCGGTGCCGTTGCAGGAGACGGGTCCGAGCAGGCCCTTCGGGGCGCCGATGCGGGGCCCGTAGTTGACACCGCCCATGTTCTCGACCAGCACCTCCAGCTCGGCGCCCGGGCGCGGGACACGCACCGGCAGCGTCTCGTCGTGGCGTTCGCGCTCCAGCACGCCGACGGGGGCGCCGTCGACGAAGACCTGGGCGCGGTCGCCGACACCGCCGGCGAAGTGCAGCAGGCCGTCACCGGAGGCGGGCAGGACGGTGCGGTAGAGCGCGTAGCCGGTGTGCTGCCCGAGCTCGCCCAGGGTCACCGGGTCGTCGGTGCGGACGGGCGCGGCGAGCACGTCGGCGAGGGGAAGCAGAGGTGCCCGGCGGTCCAACTCCACGCCGGTCGGCGGCAGTTTGGGGCCGGGCACCGGCACGGGCTCCTCTGGGACGCCGACGTGGCGGGCGATGACCTCGCGGAAGGCGTGGTACTTCGGGCCCGGGTCGCCGCACTCGGTGAGCGCGGCGTCGTAGTCGTACGACGTGACGGTGGGCTCGTAGGCGTGCTTGTGGTTGGCGCCGTTGGTGAAGCCGTAGTTGGTGCCGCCGTGGAACATGTAGAGGTTGACGGACGCCCCGGCGGACAGCAGCCGGTCCAGATCGGCGGCGGCGTCGGCCGCGTCCCGGACGTGATGCGGCCCGCCCCAGTGGTCGAACCAGCCGATCCAGAACTCCGCGCAGAACAGCGGGCCTTCGGTCTGGTACTCGCGCAGCCGCCCGAGGCACTGCTCGACCCGGCTGCCGAACGTACTGGCGGTCAGCACGCCCGGCAGGCTCCCGGCGGCCAGGTGCTCTGGGTCGGCCTGGTCGCAGGTGAACAGCAGCTCCTCGACGCCCCGGGAGCGGAACGCGTCGGCCAGGTGCTTGAGGTACGCGCCGTCGTCGCCGTAGGCCCCGTACTCGTTCTCCACCTGCACGGCGATGACGGGACCGCCCGCCGCGGCCAGGTGCGGCCGGAGCGCGGGCAGCAGCAGGTCCAGGTAGCGGTCGACGGCCCCGGTGAAACGCGGATCGCTGGACCGCAGCCGGATGTCCGGGTCCGAGGTCAGCCAGTCGGGCAGCCCGCCGCCGTCCCACTCGGCGCAGATGAACGGTCCGGGACGCAGCAGCACGTGCAGCCCCTCGTCCTGGGCGAGTTCGAGGAACCGGGGCAGGTCGAGGAAGCCGTCGAGCACGAGCGGGCCCTCGGGATCGGGCTGGTGGTGGTTCCACGGGAGGTACGTCTCCACCGTGTTGAGGCCCATCAGCCGCGCCTTGCGCAGCCGGTCGGACCACAGGCCGGGGTGGACACGGAAGTAGTGCAGGGCACCGGAGACGATCCGGAACGGCTCGCCGTGCAGCAGGAATCCGTCGGACGTCGTCGTCAGGGCGGGCATACGAGGCTTCCCTTCGGGGGGCGGGCGCAGGTCAATGGAAGTCGATGGGACTTTCAGCGAGAGCGGGTGACGCGGATCAGCCAGAGCGTGGCGCCCAGGCACACCGCCGAGACTCCGCACAGCAGGAGGGGCACCGCGCGGACCCCCGACCACTCGATGGCCTTGCCCAGCGCCGGCCCGGCGGCGACACCGCCGATCATGGACGCCGCGATGACCAGGGCACCGGCTCTGCGGGCGCGCGGGGCCGCCCGGTTCAGCCAGGGCAGACCGGTGGGGAAGATCGGCGCGATGAACAGACCGACACCGGCGTACGCGTACAGGGCCAGCGCCGGCACGGAAGCGGCCAGCAGACACACCGTCATCCCCGCGCAGGAGACGGTGATGATCGCCTGGGCGGAGAAGCGGAGCGCGAGCGGCGCGACCAGGAAGCGGCCGACGGTCATCATCAGCCAGTACACGGACGTGGCGGTGGCGGCGACGCCCGCGCCGTAGCCGACGGTCTCCAGATGCGTGGGCTCCCAGCCGCCGACACCGGCCTCGATGCCGACGTGCAGGACGTAGAGCGCGACGAAGACGGCGAGTACCGAGGCGAGGCTCCGCCGGAGGACCCCGCCACCGCCCGTCGCGTCCCCGGGCGGGACGGGCGCGTCGTTCCGTACGCCCCTCAGGCACAGCAGCAACGGCAGGTTGGCGAGGGCGAACCCGAGGAAGACGGCCGGGTAGTGCTCCGAGCCGACCACGCCGATCAGGGCGGGGCCGAGGATGGCGCCGATGCCGAAGTGGGCGTGGAGGATGTTCAGCATCGCGGTCGAACGGTGGCCGAAGCCGACGGCGAACAGCTGGTTGAGCCCGTAGTCGATGCCGCCGAAACCGAGCCCGGCGAGCAGGGCCGCAGCCAGGGCGGTGGGCCAGCCGGGTGCCAGCGCGAAGCCCGCCGCGCCGAGCGCCATCAGCAGGTAGGAACTGCCGAGGAGGTGCCGGTTGCCGACCCGCCCGTAGAGCCGGTCGAAGAGCAGCACACCGGCCACGCCGCCGACGAAGTGCGCGCTGAGCCCCAGCCCCGCGGCGGACGGCGAGAGCCCGAACTCCGCACGGACGCCGGGGATCGCGGGCCCGTACAGGGCCTGCAACGCACCCATGAGCACGAAGCCCGCACAGGAGGCCACCACGGCGGCCCCGCTGAACACCGGGGCCGACGAAGCGGGGGAGAGGCTGACCGCGCGCTGCGCGGTGGGCTGGTCGGTCACGCGGACTCCCGGGGACGGCCGGCCGGGTGGGGCGGGCGGAGAACAGGTCGCGTACGGCTCGAAGCGAGGGCGGGCGAGGGTGATGTTACCGGTAACATCACCCTCGCCGACACCCCTTGACGGCAGAATGAAAAGCCCGGGCAAGCTCCGCGCTGCCGCGGCCCCTCCCGATAATCGCGTGGTGAAGCCGGTGCGGCGGCTGATCTAATGCGCGCATGGGCCACCCGCGCCCTCTGGCCGGCGCAACGGACGGAAGGAAACCCTCGGCATGGCAGTCATCCACCGCACTACGGTGACACCGACCAAGCTGGAACTGCTCACCGTCTGGCTGCCGTCCCGCCCGTGGTACCGCGGTGGCGCGGCCGAGCCGAAGCTCGCCAAGGCCGGCGGGTTCCGGCTGGACGACCCGCAGGGCGAGGTCGGGATCGAGTTCATGGTCGTCACCGACACCTCGGGCCCTCAGCCCGTCACCTACCTGGTGCCGCTCACCTATCGCGGTGCCCCGCTCGACGGGGCTGAGCACGCCCTCGTGGGCACCATGGAGCACGGCGTGCTCGGGCAGCGCTGGGCCTACGACGGGTGCCACGACCCCGTGCTGGTCGCCCAGTTGGCTGCCCTGATCGAGGGGCGGGTGCAGGCCCAGGCCCAGAGCGTCAGCCACGAACCCGACCGGGAGGTCGCCGCCTCCCACACCGGCGAAGGCCCCCTCCCCACGGACTTCGTCGCCGCTGACGACCAGGACGGCACCCGGCTGACCGCCCCGCACGGCACGACCCTCCACCTGCACCGCGTCCTGCGGCCTGCCCCGGACGGCCCGCTTCCGCCGTCCCAGGGGGCGACCGGCCAGGTCACCGGCACCTGGCAGCTCCCGGACGGCACTCGTGCCCGCGGGGTCTTCGCCGTCCTGCACACTCCCTAGTGCTCAGGGGAGAGGGGGCAGGCGACGATGCAGGCGTCTGAGGTCCGTCGTGCGGTGGCCGCGGCCCTGTCGACCGCCTCTTCACTCGGCCTGACAGCCGACGACGCGCTCGTTCTCCATGACTCGAACAAGCTCACTCTGCGTCTGCTGCCTTGCGATGTCCTGGCCCGGGTGGCACCTGCGGCGCATCAGATCGCACGGTTCGAAGTCGAGCTCGCCCAGCGGCTCGCCGGAGCCGGGTGCCCTGTGGCTGCTCTCGAGCCTCGGGTGGAGCCACGCGTCCACGAGCGTGACGGCTACGAGATCACGCTGTGGACCTACTACGAACCCGCGACACCTTCCGAGATCTCACCGGCCGACTACGCCACCGCGCTCAATCTGCTGCACACCGGCATGCGCCAAATCGACGTTCCCACGCCGCACTTCACGGACCGAGTCGAGCAGGCTCAACAACTCGTGGCGAACCACGACCGCACTCCGGCGCTCGCCGACGCGGACCGGAAACTGCTCGGCGACACGCTGCGGAGCCTGAGACGAGCGATCGGCGAGCGCGGCGGCGCGGAACAGCTGCTGCACGGCGAGCCGCACCCGGGCAACCTGCTCACCACGCAGAACGGCCTGCTGTTCATCGACCTCGAGACGTGTTGCCGTGGGCCGGTCGAATTCGACCTCGCCCATGCACCCGAAGAAGTCGGCGAGCACTACCCGGGTGTCGATCAGGACCTGCTGCGCGAGTGCCGGATCCTGGTGCTGGCGATGATCACAACGTGGCGCTGGGACCGGGACGACCAGCTCCCCGACGGGCGCCGGCTGGCCGGGGAGTGGCTCAGCCAGATCCGGGCGGCACTCGATCGCAACGGCCTGGATTCCCACGGTTGAATTCCCGGTGACCGACAGCTGTGGCTTGCACAGGCCGGTGTCGAGCAGCTCGTTGTCACCCGTCCAGGAAGGCACAGCCATGGCCGCCGAACCCCCGCAGCGCCTCGCCCTCCTCGGCGGTGGCTTCTCCACCGACGACGACGGCCGCCTCGACGACTGGGTACTGGCCCGGGCACGCGTGCCCCGCCCCAAGGTGTGCTTCGTACCCACGGCCGGCGGAGACGCGCCGGCCTACATCGAACAGTTCCGTGCGGCGTTCGGGAGCCGCCGCGCCTGCGAACCCTCCGTCCTGCACTTGTTCCGCCGCGAGCTGGACGACGACGCACTGCGCTCCTTCCTGCTCGCCCAGGACGTCATCTACGTGGGCGGCGGCAACACGGCCAACGTCCTCGCCGTATGGCGAACCCACGGCGTGGACCGGCTGCTGCGGGAGGCCTACGGCCGCGGCACGCTGCTGTGCGGCATCAGCGCCGGTGCCAACTGCTGGGCCGAGGGCTCGCACACCGACTCCTTCGGGCCGTTGACGTACCTCCCCGACGGCTTGGGGCTGCTGCTCGGCTCCGTCTGCCCGCACTACGACAGTGAACCGGGCCGCCGCCCCTCCTACCGCGCGGCCGTGGCAGCGGGGCGGTTGCCGGCAGGCTGGGCGGTGGAGGACGGGGCCGCGGCGCTGTTCACGGGCGGTGTGCTGACGGAGGCCGTCACCCGGGCGCGGGGAGCCGGGGTGTACCGGGTGGAGCCGGACGAGGGTGGTGGCGTGAGGGAGCGTGCGCTGCCGTGTCGGTTGCTCGGGACCGTTTGACGTCACCGCCACAGAGCCCCTGAGCCTCCGGCCCGCACATCCCGAGAACCTCGAAGATCAAGCAGGATTGCCCCGGGCACGATCGGGTACGCGAGCAACACCGCGTCCGGGGCGGATCATGCCCCGGGCAGGCCGCACGACCGCCGCTACCAGGGAATCTGCCATGGAGACACCCGCAAACGACCCCACGCCCACGCCCGCCCAGCGGGCTCTGGACGTCCTCACCGAGAACACCGAGGACGCGGCGGCTCTGGACGCGCTCGCCAACAGCGACGTGCTCATCCCCGTGCCCGACGACGCGAACGACGCCGACACCGCCAATCCCTCGGCGGTGGCGCTGCCGGTGCTGGAGCAGCCCGGCGGCGAGCCGGTGGTGCCCGTGTTCACCTCCGAGGTGGAGATGGCCGGGCTGCTGCCGTTCGTCTCCCGCTACCGCCTGGTGCCGCTCGGCGCCCTGGCCGCCCAGTGGCCGGCCGACGACCTGTCGCTCACCATAGACGGCAGCTCGGAGCACCGCCTGACGCTCACCTCGGAGGGAGTACGCACCCTGCTGGCACGTCCGTAGGACGCCGTGCGCCGGGCCCGGGCGGGTTACTCGCCCAGGGTCCGGGCCAGTGCGGCCCGCTGCAGCGGCAGTGCCTCCGCGTGCAGGTCACGGCCCTTGGAGGTCAGGGTCACCCACACACCGCGCCGGTCCTCCACGCACACCGAACGCGTCACCAGCCCGTCCTTCTCCAGCCGGGCGATGAGCCGGGACAGCGCGCTCTGGCTGAGATGGACCCGCCCGACCAGGTTCTGCACCCGGCACTGCTCGCCCTCCTCGGGCGCGGCCGTGGCGAGGATGTCCAGGACCTCGAAGTCGGACGCGCCGAGCCCGTGCGGATGCAGCACACGGTCGATCTCGCACATCGTGCGCGCGTGCGCCGACAGGATGTCCCGCCACCGTTCCTCGAGCCGCGCACCAGCCGTTTTCGACGCCATATGTGAACGGTAACACCGGCGCGGCATTCGATGACCGTGCATGCAGTGCGCGCGGTGCGCGTCCCTCGCCGGACGGCGGGAGCCTACGTCGACTCCCGTTTGACCAGCTCCGTCGGCAGGATCACCGCCGCCGGATCCTCGCCCCCGATCTGCGCGAGCAGCACCCGCACCATCTCGGCGCTGATGCGGTCCCACGGCTGCCGGATGGTCGTGAGCTCCGGGCTGGACGCCAGGGCGGCCGGGGAGTCGTCGAAACCGCCGACCGCCACGTCCTGCGGCACGCGCCGCCCCGCCCGGTGGAGGGCCGCCAGCACGCCCTGCGCCATGAGGTCCGAGGCGACGAACACCGCGTCCAGGTCCGGGACCCGCTCCAGCAGCCGCTCGGCGCCCGCCTCGCCACTGGCGCGGCTGTAGTCGCCGGAGACGACGAGGCGCTCGTCGAAGTCGAAGCCCGCCTCCGCGAGCACCTCCTGGTAGCCGGCGAGACGCTCGACACCGCCGGGTGTGTCCAGCGGCCCGGTCACCATGCCCACCCGGCGCCGCCCGAGCGACAGCAGATGGCGGACCATGTCGCGGGCGCCGTCGCGGTCGTCGGCGGCCACGTAACTCACCTTGGAGCCCATTCCGATCGGCTTCCCGCACGCCACCAGCGGCACCCCGGCCCCGCGCAACTGCTCGGCGACGGGGTCACCGGAGTGGTTGGAGACCAGCAGCACCCCGTCGACATGCCCGGCGGTGATGTACCGGGTGAGGCGGCGCCGTTCGTCCTCGGTGCCCGCCAGCATCAGCAGCAGCGGGATGTCGTGCGTGGCGAGCGCCTGGGTGCAGCCGCGCAACAGGACGTTGAAGTTGGGGTCCTCGAAGAACCGCTCCTGCGGTTCGGTGAGCAGGAAGCCGATCGAGTCGGACCGCCCGGTGATCAGGGAGCGGGCGTGCCGGTTGACGACGTAACCCGTCCTGCGGATGGCCGCGTTGACCGCTTCCTGGGCGGCCGGGCTGACGTAGTGGCCGCCGTTGAGTACACGCGAGACCGTGCCGCGCGAGACCCCCGCCTCGCGCGCCACGTCGTGGATCGTGGGCGGCCTGCGCCTGCCCCCCGCAGCGTTCATGGTCATGACTTTACGGCTCCGGAGAGCAGATCCAGACTCCAGAACCGCTGGATGACCAGGAAGAGAGCGACCAGCGGCAGCACCGCGAGGAACGCGCCCGTGATCACCAGGGTGTACATCGCCGGGGTGTTGGCGCCCTGCTCCAGCAACGTGAACAGGCCGAGGGTGATCGGGAACTTCTCGTCGTCGCTGAGCATGATGTACGGCAGCAGGAAGTTGTTCCAGATCGCCACGAACTGGAAGAGGAACACCGTCACCATGCCGGGGATCATCATCGGCAGCGCGATCCGTGTGAAGATCCGCCACTCGCTCGCCCCGTCCATCCGGCCGGCCTCGACCACGTCGGCGGGGACCGCGGCGGCGGCGTAGATCCGCGCGAGGTAGACGCCGTACGGCGACAGGATCTGCGGCAGCAGGACGGAGAGGTAGGAGTCCGTGAGGTCGGCCTTCGCCAGCAGCAGGTACTGCGGGATGGCCAGGATCACCGGCGGCATCAGCACACCCGCGAGCAGCACGTTGAAGATCGTCTCGCGGCTGCGGAAGCGGTAGGTCGCCAGCGCGTAGCCGCTGATCGCGGACACGCACGTCGACAGCAGGGCGCCCAGGACGGCGTACAGGGCGGAGTTGCCCATCCACTCCCAGTAGACGCCGTCGCGGTAGGCGCTCAGATCGTGGAAGTTGTCGGCGAAGCCCGTGCCCGGCCGGAACGTGAACGTGGAGAACAGCTCACTGCCGGACTTCGTGGCGGCGATGACCACCCAGGCCACCGGCAGCAGGCAGTAGATCGCCCCCAGGAGCAGGGTGGCCGTCGGGATCAGGGCGATCCGGCGGCGCAGCGGCGGGCGGCCCTGGGCGGTCCCGGGCGTGCTGCCCGCCACCGGCTCGGCCTGGGAAACGGCAAGGGAACTCATCGGGCTGCCTCCTGCTTCTGACGGCGGTTCGCGGCCCGCAGGAAGCCGAAGGACAGCAGGAGCGTGGCGAACGCGATGATCACGGCCTGCGCCGCGGCCCCGTAGATGTCACCCTCGCCGAACGCGTCCCGGTACACCTTCATCAGCGGACTCCACGTTGTGGACACGGAGTTGGTGAGCGGCTTGAGGGTGGTCGGCTCGTTGAACACCTGCAGCGTCGCGATGATCGAGAAGAAGAAGGTCAGCACCAGCGAGGGCGCCACCATCGGGATCTTGATCCGCAGCGCGATCTGCGCCGGGGTGGCGCCGTCCAGCTTCGCCGCCTCGTACACCTCCGCCGGGATCGACTGGAGCGAGGTGTAGATGACGATCATGTTGAAGCCGGTGCCGCCCCAGACCGCGATGTTCGACAGGGCCAGGTACAGCGGCCCGCCGTCCAGCAGGTCCGGCTGCGGCAGCCCCAGCCTGTCGAGGACGAAGTAGAAGGGGCTGACGTCCGGCAGGTACAGGAACCCCCAGAGCAGCGCCGCCACCACGCCGGGGATGGCGTACGGCAGGAAGATCGCGAGCCGGGTGAAGGGGGCCAGCCGCACCTTCTCGGAGTCGAGCATCAGCGCGAACAGCAGGGCGAGGCCCAGCATGACGGGGACGACCATGCAGCCGTAGCCCAGCACGCGCAGGGCGCCGTTCACCAGCTCGCTGTCGGTGAGGGCGTCGGTGTAGTTCTCCAGACCGGCCCAGACCTCCTTGCGAGCGCCGGAGCCGAGACCGAGGCCGGAGACCTTCACCTTGTGGAGGCTGAGCCAGAGCGCGTAGCCGATGGGCAGTGCGAAGAACAGCGCGAACAGAATCGTCGCGGGGACAAGGAAAAAATAGGGGGCGCTTCGCGCTCGTTTGAGGGTGGTGGTGGGAGACGGGTGGGCGTACGGGGCGCCCTTGACCCCGTACGACTGCCGGCGTGCCGTGCTTTTCACTCCGCGACCTCGAAGCCCTGCTTCTTCATGTCGGCGACGGTGTCGTCCTGCATCTTCTCCAGCGCGGCGCCGAAGTCCGACTTGTTCTTCGCGGCGGCGCCGAAGGCGTCCTTGAAGGTGGTGTAGGCGACGTTCACGTTGGGCCCCCAGGCGGACGGCGCCGTGGTCTCCGCGATGTCGGCGGCCTTGCTGTAGAAGTCGGCCTGGCCGGAGAAGTAGGCCGGCGGCTTGAGGAAGGCGCCGCTGGTCTGGGCGTTCTTGGCGGCCGGGTAGATGCCGCTCTCCTTGGCCAGCGCGTTCAGGGCGTCACGGTCGGTGTTCAGCCAGGTGGCGAACTCGGCGGCGGCCTGCTGGTGCTTGGAGTCCGTGGTGACGGCGGTGGAGGAGCCACCCCAGCTGCCCGTGCGGTTCTCGTTCGCGGACCACTGGGGGAGCGGGGCCATGGCCCACTTGCCCTTGGTGGCGGGGGCGGCCGTCGTCAGCGTGCCCGGTGCCCACACGGCGCTGACCCAGGCGATCTGCTTGCCGGTGTTGAGTGCCTTGTTCCAGGCGGGGGTGTACATCGGCTGGTTGTCGATGGCGCCCTCCTTGACCAGGCCGCCCCAGAACTTCGCGACCTTCTGCGTCGCCGCGTCGTTGATGGAGACCTTCCACTGGTCGCCGGAGGTCGTCCACCACTTGGCGCCCGCCTGCTGGGCGAGACCCGCGAAGAGGCCGGAGTCATTGGCGGAGAAGGTGGTGAGGTCCTTGTCCGGGGCGGCCTTCTTGAGATTGCGGGCCGTCTCGGCGAACTCCTCCCAGGTCGTCGGGACCGTCAGGCCGTACTCCTTGAACAGGTCCTCGCGGTAGTAGAACATCATCGGCCCGATGTCCTGCGGGACCGCGTAGACCGCGTCCGTGCCCAGCGTCGTCTGCTGCCAGACGCCGTCGGCGAACCTGTCCTTCGCGTCACCCACGTTCTTGGATATGTCCGCCAGGGCGTCGTTGCTGACCAGCGTGGGCAGCGCCTGGTATTCCGCCTGCACCAGGTCGGGCGCCTTGCCCGCCTTGTGCGCGGTGAGGATCTTGGTGACGAGCGTGTCGCCGGACGCCTGCTTCTTCACCGTTACGGTGATCTGGTCCTTCTTGCCCGGCCCCTTGTTCCACAGGTCCACGACCTTGTCCATGCCGGGCGTCCAGGTCCAGTACGTCAGCGAGACCGGCCCCGACTCGGTCTCGCTGTCCCCGGATTCCGAGCCGCAGGCGGCGAGGGCGGTGGCCGCCGAGCGCGAGGGCGACGGCGGATGTCACGAGGCGGCGGCGCTTCGTGTACGGCATGGATCTCTCCCCTGACCTGGGGTTCTCGCCTGTTGCGAGAACCTGCCATGCTTCTGTGAGCGTTCACAGTAGAGAAACATCCCGGACACTTGTCAATGGTTGTTGCTGTGCGGTTATGTTGGGCTCCGCACCGTGTCATTGTGTGTGCACGTTCCCAATTGATCGATCGACCGGGAGACCATCCATGCCGGAGACCACCCCCAGGGGCCTCACCAGGCTCGCCTTCGGTGGGGACTACAACCCCGAGCAGTGGCCGGAGAGCGTCTGGCAGGAGGACGTCCGGCTGATGCGGGAAGCCGGCGTCACCATGGTGAGCGTCGGGATCTTCTCCTGGGCACTGCTGGAGCCCTCGCCCGGCACCTACGACTTCGGCTGGCTCGACCGGCTCCTGGACCTGCTGCACGAACACGGCATCCGCGTCGACCTCGGCACCCCCACCGTCGTGCCGCCCGTCTGGTTCTACCGGGCCCACCCCGACGCCCTGCCGGTCACCCGCGAGGGCGTGCGCTACGAGTTCGGCTCCCGCGCGGCGATCTGCCACAGCAACGCGGACTACCGCGCGGCCGCCGCGGCCATCACCACGAAGCTCGCCGAGCGCTACGGCGACCACCCGGCGCTGGCGATGTGGCACGTGCACAACGAGTACGGCGTCCCCGTCTCGGCCTGCTACTGCGACTCGTGCGCCGCGCACTTCCGCCGCTGGCTGGGGACGACGTACGGCACGGTCGACGCGGTCAACGAGGCCTGGGGCACGGCCTTCTGGGGTCAGCGCTACACCGACTTCGGCCAGATCAACCCGCCCCGGCTCACCCCCGCGGCCGTCAACCCGAGCCAGGCGCTGGACTACAAGCGGTTCGCCGACGCGACCATGCGAGAGAACTTCGTGACGGAGCGGGACATCCTGCACCGCCTCTCCCCGGGCGTCCCGGTCACCACCAACTTCATGACGGCGCTGAGCCAGTGCGACTCCGTCGACTACTGGGCCTGGGGCCGCGAGGTCGACATCGTCACCAACGACCACTACCTGATCACCGACGGCCGCCGCACCCACGTCAACCTGGCGATGGCCGCCGACCTCACCCGCTCCGTCGCGGGCGGCGCCCCCTGGCTGCTGCTGGAACACTCCACCTCGGGCGTCAACTGGCAGCCCCGCAACCCGGCCAAGGCCCCCGGCCAGATGGCCCGCAACTCCCTCACGCACGTGGCGCGCGGCTCCGACGGCGCCATGTTCTTCCAGTGGCGCCAGTCCCGGCGCGGCGCCGAGAAGTTCCACTCGGCGATGCTCCCGCACGGCGGCATCGACACCAGGGTGTGGCGCGAGGTCGTCGAACTCGGCTCGGCCGTCGACGCGTTGAGCGAGATCCGCGGCACCCGCACCGCAGCCGACGCGGCCGTGCTGTGGGACTGGCACTCCTGGTGGGCGCAGAACCTCGAATGGCGTCCCAGCGTCGACCACGACGCCCGCGAGCGCGCCGACGCCTTCTACGAGGCACTCTACGACCGCCACCTCACCGTCGACTTCGCCCACCCGGAAGCCGACTTGTCGAGGTATCCCCTTGTCGTCGTACCGGCCCTGTACCTGATGACGGAGGCGGCCGGGAACAACCTCACGGCGTACGTCGAGAACGGCGGCACGCTGGTCGTCAGTTACTTCTCCGGCATCGTCGACGAGCACGACGCCGTCCACGAGGGCGCCTACCCGGGCCCGCTGCGGGACGTCCTCGGCCTCACCGTCGAGGAGTTCTCGCCGCTGCTTCCCGGCGAACGGGTGCACGTCAGCGGCCCCGACGGATCCGAGCTGGGCGCCGACGTGTGGACGGAGTTCGTGGTGCCGCGCGGCGCCGAGACCGTACTGACGTACGCCGACGGCCTCGCCGCCGGGCGGCCCGCCGTCACCCGGCACCGCCGTGGCGAGGGCACCGCCTGGTACATCTCCACCCGGCTGGGATCCGACGGCCTCGACGCGCTGCTCGGCTGGGCGGCCGAGGACGCGCGGCTCGCCCCGCGCGCCGACCTGCCCCGGGACGTCGAAGTGGTCCGCCGCACCGGCGAGTCGGGCACCTACCTGTTCGCCGTCAACCACACCGGCTCGGACGCCAAGGTGCCGCTGGAGGCCCCCGGCACCGAGCTGCTGACCGGTGAACGCGCCGTGGGCCGGCTGCCGGTCCCGGCCGGAGCCGTCCGGGTCGTCCGGCTCGACGGCTGAACCGACTCCCCTCCGCCCGTGCGAGCCGCAGGAGCCGCGGGCGGAGGGGCCCTCTCGCCCCTCCTCCGGGCGAGGGGCACCCTCAACCCCCACGTCGAAGGGACGACGGACGACGATGTTCCATCCCAGACGCACGCTCAGGACCCTGCTGCTCCCGCTCGCGGCGGGGCTCGCCCTCACCGCCCTTCCCGCCACCTCCGCCCACGCCGCGAGCACGCCGGCCAACGGCGGTTTCGAGGCCGACGGCGCGGGCGCGGCCACACCGGGCGGCTGGTCCGAGTACGGCGACACCGGCGCCTCGTTCACCGAGTCCGGCGGCCACGGCGGCAGCTACCGCCTGAGCCACTGGGCCTCCACCGCCTACAAGGTGGAGACGTACCAGTACCTGTCCGGACTCACCAACGGCGCCTACAAGCTCACCGCCTGGGTGCGCTCCGGCGGCGGGCAGAAGTCCGCGTACATCGCGCTGAAGAACTGCGGCGGAGCCGAGCAGCGCACCGACCTGCCGGTCTCGGCCAGTGGGTGGATCCGGATCGTCGTGCCGGTCAATGTGACCAGCAACCAGTGCACGATCAGCGTCAACAGTGACGCGAACGCGGGCAACTGGATCAATGTTGACGACCTGACCTTCACGTCGGGCACGTCCGGTACGTCGATCAAGGGCGCCGACATCTCGTCCCTGGCCAAGAGCGAGGCCAAGGGCGGCGTCTACCGGAACAGCTCCGGCACGGCCGGCGACCCCCTGGCGATCCTCAAGTCGTCCGGCATGAACTACGCGCGCCTCAAGGTCTGGGTGAACCCGGCCGACGGCTACAACAACAAGGCGCGCGTCCTCGCCACGGCCAAGCGCGTCAAGGCGCAGGGCATGAAGCTGCTGGTCGACTTCCACTACTCGGACTTCTGGGCCGACCCGGGCCGCCAGGACAAGCCCGCCGCCTGGACCGGACACTCGTACAGTCAACTCAAGACCGACGTGTACAACCACACGTACGACGTGTTGAACGCCTTGAAGGCGCAGGGCACCACCGCCGACATGGTCCAGGTCGGCAACGAGATCAACGGCGGCATGCTGTGGAACGAGGGATCGACCTCCAACTGGACGCAGCTGGCCGGTCTGCTCAACTCCGGCTATGACGCGGTCAAGGCGGTCAACTCCGGCACGACCGTCGCCCTGCACCTCGCCAAGGGCGGTGACCTGCCCGGCACCCGCTGGTGGTTCGACAGCGCGCGCTCGGGCGGCGTGAAGTTCGACGCGATCGGCCTGTCGTACTACGGCTACTGGCACGGCACGCTGGCCGACTTCCAGACGACCCTCGACGACGCGGCCTCCCGTTACGGCAAGCCGGTCTTCGTCGCCGAGACCGCCTACCCGTTCCGCCTGGACAGCGAGGACTCGCACGAGAACATCATCGACACCAGTGCCGAACTGGTCTCCGGCTACCCGGCGAGCGTGGCCGGCCAGACCCGGTGGATGAACGACGTGGCGAGCATCGTGGAGGCCGTCCCGAACGGCCGTGGCCTCGGCATCTTCTACTGGGAGGCGACCTGGACCGCGGTGAACGGCAACGGCTGGGACCCGACCGACCCGTCCTCCGGCAACGCCTGGGAGAACCAGGCGCTGTTCGGCTACGACGACCGGGCGCTGTCGTCGACGTCCTGGTTCCGCCACCGCTGACCACGGGGAGGGGGGCCCGGCCGCACACCCGCGGCCGGGCCCTCGCCCGTTCTCGAACTCACTTGTGGCCTACGGAAGTTCGGTATCGGTCAAGGATGCCGAGTCCCGGACGCGGCGGCTTCGACTGCGGGACAGTGGGAAGACGCGGTGAGAGGACCAGAGCCGCGAGGCAGGGGCACGACATGCTGAGGACTCCCACGGACGAGACGCGCCTGCGCATCCTGGCCTGGCTGAAGGAACCCGGCCCCGCCGCGCACGGCGTCACCGCGGACGCCGTCGCCGAGAGGTTCTCGATGCCCCGCCCGGTCGCCGTCACCCACCTCCGGCTGCTCCAGGCCACCGGCATGCTGCGCACCAGCCGGTCCGCGGGCCGCGTGCACTACCACCGCGACGAGATGCGGATTGCCGAGGTCGCCCGGATGTTTGAAAAGGGCTGGTAGTCGACCCGGTACAGCCCGGTACAGCGGAATCCCCCCGACGGTGAAGGACACGCACACGATGGAACGCCCCACGGCACTCGTCCCACGCCACTACGTCGCCGTGGGCCACGGCCCCGAGGACGTGGTCGCCGACCCGCGCGGCCGCGTGCTGACCGGCCTGGCGGACGGCCGCATCCTGCGCCTGGACGGCCTGGGGGACCCGGTGACGGCCCGGACCGAGGTGATCGCCGAGACCGGCGGCAGGCCGCTCGGGCTCGAACTCCTCCCGGACGGCGACCTGCTGGTGTGCGACGCCGAACGCGGACTGCTGCGCGTCGGCACCGGCGACGGCACGGTCCGCGTTCTCGCCGACTCGGTGGCGGGGGAGCGGCTGCGGTTCGCCAGCAACGTCGTGTCCCTCTCCGACGGCAGCGTGTACTTCACCGTCTCCAGCCGCCGCCATCCCCTGGACCACTGGATCGGCGACATCGTCGAACACACCGGGACGGGACGCCTGCTGCGCCTCGCCCCCGGCGCGGACACCCCCGAGGTGGTGCTGGACGGCCTCCAGTTCGCCAACGGGCTCGCCGCCGGGGCCGACGAGTCGTTCCTCGTCGTCGCCGAGACCGGCGCCCGCCGGCTCATCCGCTACCGGCTCACCGGACCCGGCGCCGGCCGGAGCGAGCCCTTCGCCGAGAACCTCCCGGGCATGCCCGACAACCTGTGGCGCGGTGCCCCGGACGGACCGGTCTGGGTCGCGCTGGCCGGGCCCCGCGTCCCCGCCCTCGACCTGTTCCACCGCAGCGCGCCCGCGGTCCGCCGGGCCGCCGCCCGCGCGGCCGTACACGCCCCCTTCCGTCCCACCGGCACGATCGCCGTCCTGGCCTTCGACGACGCGGGCCGCGTCGTCCACCACCTCGCCCGCCGCCACTCCGGGTACCGGATGGTCACCAGCGTGTGCGAGGCGGGCGGAAACCTCGTGCTGGGCAGCCTCTGGGAGCCGGGCGTGGCGGTCTGCGAGCCACCCAGCCCGAAGTGACGCCGGTTCGCCACCGGGGTTAACCTGAACCCCGGCCGCGCCACCTCTCGCGGCGCGGCGGTGGGGCCCGCCGTACCCGAACCGCGGCACGGACGCCGCCAACGGTCCCTACTTGCGACGGCACGCGCCCGCAGATTCCGGGCCCCGGCGAGTAGGAGACGTACGACCATGACGGCCCCCGAGACGGAAAGCCTGCGCATCCGGCCCGCCGCACCGCACCCGCCCGCCTGGCGCGCCCAGGCGCCGGTCGTCGCGGCGGTGGCGCTCGGCGGGGGAGTGGGGGCCGCCGCCCGCTACGCGGCGTCCCTGTGGTGGCCCTCGCACACGGGCGGCTTCCCCTGGACGATCTTCTGGGTCAACGTCGCCGGCTGCGCCGTGATCGGCGTGTTCATGGTGGTCATCACCGAGGTCCGGGCCGCCCACCGCCTGGTCCGACCCTTCTTCGGCACCGGCGTGCTCGGGGGGTTCACGACCTTCTCGACCTACGCCGTCGACATCCAGAAGCTGGCCGACGGCGGCCACCTCCGCACCGGCCTGGCCTACCTCGCCGCGACCCCGCTCGCGGCGCTCACGGCGGTATGGCTCGCGGCCTGGTCGACCCGCCGTGCCCTGAAGTGGAGGCAGTCATGACACGGCTGACCGGCAGGGCCCTGCGCCTGACCGTCTTCGTCGGCGAGAACGACACCTGGCACCACAAGCCCCTCTACTCGGAGATCGTCCACCGGGCCCACGCGGCGGGCCTCGCGGGCGCCAGCGTCTTCCGGGGTGTCGAGGGTTTCGGCGCCTCCTCGCTGATCCACACCTCGCGGCTGCTGTCGCTGAGCGAGGACCTGCCCGTCGCCGTCGTGATCGTCGACACCGAGCCACGCGTGCGGGCCTTCCTGCCCCAGCTCGACGAACTCGTCACCGAGGGCCTGGTGACTCTCGACGACTGCCAAGTCATCCGGTACACCGGCCGGGCGGACACCCCGGGCGAAACGGACGGGAAGGGTAAGAGGTCGTTGTGAACTGGCTGCTGGTCGTCGGGGGCGCCATGGTCGGTGCCCCGCTGCGCTACCTCACCGACCGCGCGGTGCAGGCCCGGCACGACTCCGTCTTCCCCTGGGGCACCTTCGCGGTGAACGTCACCGGCTGTCTGATCCTCGGCCTGCTCACCGGCGTCGCCGGACACGTCCAACTGCTGCTCGGCACCGGGCTGTGCGGGGCCCTGACGACGTACTCGACGTTCTCCTACGAGACGCTGCGGCTGGTGGAGACGGGGGCCCGCGGCTACGCCGTCCTCAATGTGACGGCGAGCCTGGCGGCCGGTCTCGGGGCGGCGTTCACGGGGGTGGCACTCGCGCGTCTGTGAGCCCCGTTCTCGCCCGCGTGTAGTAAGACGGTCCTCTCCGCGCCCGTCTCACCCGCACAGAACTGGATCCCATGAGCGTCATCAGTGTCGGTCAGGCCGTCGTCCTCGGAGCCGTCGAGGGGGTGACCGAGTTCCTGCCCGTCTCCTCCACCGGCCATCTGAAGATCGCCGAAGGGCTCATGGGCATCCCCGTCGACGATCACGCCGTGGTCGGGTTCTCGGCCGTCATCCAGGTCGGCGCGATCGCCGCGGTGCTCGTGTACTTCTTCAAGGACATCGTGCGGATCGTCTCCGCGTGGGGGCGGGGTCTGCGCGACCGTGAGGAGCGGTACCACCACGACTACAAGTTCGCCTGGTGGGTCATCTACGCGACGATCCCGATCGTCGCCGTCGGACTCGCCGCCAAGCCGCTCATCCAGGGCCCGCTCGCCTCGCTGTGGGTGGTGGCCGGCTCGCTGATCGCCGGCAGCGGGGTCATGTGGGTGGCGGACCAGATGGGCCGGCACAAGCGCGGCGAGGACGACACCTCCTTCAAGGACGCCATGCTCGTCGGCAGCTCCCAGATCCTCGCCCTGCTCTTCCCCGGCTTCTCCCGCTCCGGCGCCACCATGTCCACGGCGCTGATCCTCGATCTGGACCGGGTCGCCGCCACCCGGCTCTCCTTCTTCCTCGGCATCCCCGCCCTGACCGGCGCCGGCCTCTACGAACTCAAGGACGCCCTGGGCACCGGCGTGGGCGCGGCCCCGCTCGCCGTCGGCACGATCGTGTCCTTCGCGGTGGCCTACGGCTCCATCGCTTGGCTGCTGAAGTTCGTCGCCAAGCACTCCTTCAACGCCTTCGTGATCTACCGGATCGTCGTGGGAGTGCTGCTGTTCGGCCTGCTCGGGACGGGTGTGCTCACCGGCTGACCGGTCGCGACGGCCAGGAGGCCGGGCGCGGGCCGGAAGCGTGAACGCGGGCTTCCGGCCCCCTGAACGTTTTGTTGCGACCCCTTGACAGGCGCCTGCCGCGACCCCCAGGATCGCCACCGTGAACCTGTCAGACAGCCGGACAGCCGGACAGCCCGTGCGGCGCGTCAGTGCCATGGAAGCGGTGCTGGCGTATCTGCGCGGCGCCATCGAGCGCGGCGACTACGCGATCGGCGACAAGCTCCCCTCCGAGGCGGAGCTGTGCCGCACCCTGGAGGTCTCCCGGCCCGTGCTGCGCGAGGCGTTGCGAGCCCTGCAGACCATGGGCCTGACCGTCTCCAGGACCGGCAAGGGCACCTTCGTCGTCGCCAGCACCGTCGAGGACCCCACGTTCGGCGACTACTCGGCCAGCGACCTGCTGGAGGTGCGCCGCCACGTCGAGATCCCGGTCGCCGGGTACGCGGCCCGGCGCCGCACCCCGGAGAACCTCGACCACCTGGCCCACCTCCTGGACCGGATGGAACAGGAGACGGACACCACCGCCTGGGTCGCGATGGACACGCTGTTCCACCTCGCCGTGGCCGAGGCCGCCCAGAACCCGGTCTTCCGCCGGGTCATCGAGGAGATCCGGGACGCGCTGGCCCGCCAGTCCGCCTTCCTCAACGAGCTGGGCGGCCGCCGCGAGCAGTCCAACCGCGAGCACCGGGCGATCGTCGAGGCGCTGATCGACGGTTCCGAGAACGACGCGGTGGAGGCCATGGCCCACCACCTCGACCGCGTCGAGACCACCCTCACCGACATCGTGCGCCCCGCGCGCACGGACACCCCCACGGAAGGCGGACCCGAGGCGTGAGCGAGCAGTCCCTGCACGAAGGCGTGCAGAAACGTTCCGGCCATGTCGACGCCGGAGACGCCGGCTACAGCAAGTCCCTGAAGTCCCGGCACGTCAACATGATCGCCATCGGCGGCGCCATCGGCACCGGCCTCTTCCTCGGCGCCGGCGGCCGCCTCGCCGACGCCGGCCCCTCCCTCTTCATCGCCTACGCGGTCTGCGGCCTCTTCGCCTTCCTCGTCGTGCGCGCCCTCGGCGAACTCGTCCTCTACCGGCCCTCCTCCGGCGCCTTCGTGTCGTACGCCCGCGAGTTCATGGGAGAGAAGGGCGCCTACACCGCCGGCTGGATGTACTTCCTCAACTGGGCGACCACCGGCATCGCCGACATCACCGCCGTGGCCACCTACACCCATTACTGGGGCATGTTCTCCGACATCCCGCAGTGGGTGATCGCGCTCATCGCGCTGGCGGTCGTGCTCACCGTGAACCTGATCTCGGTGAAGATCTTCGGCGAACTGGAGTTCTGGTTCGCGATCGTCAAGGTCGGCGCGCTCGTCGTCTTCATGTGCATAGGCATCTTCCTGCTGGTCACCCAGCACCCCGTCGACGGCCATAGCCCCGGCCCGTCCCTCATCAGCGACAGCGGCGGCATCTTCCCGCACGGCCTGCTGCCGATGCTGCTGATCATCCAGGGCGTCGTCTTCGCCTACGCCTCGGTCGAGCTCGTCGGCGTCGCCGCCGGGGAGACCCGGAACCCCGAGAAGATCATGCCGAAGGCGATCAACTCGATCATGTGGCGCGTGGGCGTGTTCTACGTCGGCTCCGTCGTCCTGCTGTCGATGCTGCTGCCGTGGAACAAGTACACGGCGGGGGAGAGCCCCTTCGTCACGGTGCTGTCCAACATCGGCGTCCCGGCGGCCGGCGGCGTGATGAACCTCGTCGTCCTCACCGCCGCGATGTCCTCCCTCAACTCCGGCCTCTACTCCACCGGCCGCATCCTGCGCTCCATGGCCATGGCCGGCTCCGCGCCCAAGTTCACCTCCGTGATGAGCCGCAGCCAGGTCCCCTACGGCGGCATCCTGCTGACCAGCGGCATCTGCGTCCTGGGCGTCGGCCTCAACTTCGTCGTGCCCGCCGAGGCGTTCGAGATCGTGCTGAACTTCGCGGCGATCGGTATCCTCGCCACCTGGGGCATGATCATGCTCTGTCACCTCCTCTTCTGGCAGAAGACCCAGAAGGGCGAGCTGAGCCGCCCGGGCTACCGGCTGCCGGGCTCCCCCTGGACCGAGATCGTGACGCTGGCGTTCCTCGCCTCCGTCCTGGTCCTCATGTACGCCGACGGCGGCGCGGGACGCACCACCGTGCTGTGCCTGCCGCTGATCGTCGGGGCACTGGTCGCCGGATGGTTCGCCGTCCGCGGCCGTGTCGCGCGCAAGTCCACCACCGGAGCCGACGCGTGACAGACGCGCCGCTCCACGAGAAGCAGGCAGTGATGTACAGCAGTTCCCTCGCGGACGCACCCCTTGTCCGTGAACCCGTCCACGCCCCCGTCGCCCACCTCATCCGCGGCGGAATCGTCGAAGGCATCCACTACGGCTCCGTCGTCGTCCTCGGCGCCGACTCAGAGGTCCAGCTCCAGATCGGAGACATCGAGGCCGCCTTCTATCCCCGCTCCGCGATCAAGCCCGTCCAGGCCGTGGCCATGGCCCGGGCCGGGCTCCCGCTCGATGGCGACCTGCTGTCGCTGACCGCGGCCAGCCACTCCGGTGAGGAACGCCACCTCGCCGGTACCCGGCGCATCCTCGAACTTGCCGGGCTCACCGAGGAGCACCTGCGCAACGTCCCGGACCTGCCGTTCGATCCGGTCGTCCGGGACGCCTGGGTGCGTGAGGGCCGGCTGCCCTCCCGGCTCGCGCAGAACTGCTCCGGCAAGCACGCGGCCATGCTCTACACCTGCACCCTCAACGGCTGGCCGCTGGAGAACTACCTCGACCCCGGCCACCCGCTCCAGCAGGCCATCGCCGAGATCGTCGAGGACCTCACCGGGCAGCGCATCGCCCGGGTCACCGTCGACGGCTGCGGCGCGCCCCTGTTCTCCATCTCCCTGCACGGCCTCGCCCGGGCCACCGCCCGGATCGTCACCGCCGCGCCGGGCACGCCCGAGGCCCGGGTCGCCGACGCGATGCGCGAGCACGCCGAGATGGCCTCCGGCTCCGGCCGGGACGTCGCCGCGCTGATGCGGGCCGTGCCGGGCCTGCTCACCAAGGACGGCTTCGAGGGCGTGCAGGTCGCTGCGCTGGCCGACGGGCGGGCTGTGGCGGTGAAGATCGCGGACGGGGCGAACCGGGCGCGGATCCCGGTCACCGCCGCCGCGCTGGCCCGGGCGGGCGTCGACCCGGAGTCGCTCACGGAGTTCGCGGGTGAGCAGCTGCTCGGGGGCGGGGAGCCGGTGGGACGCGTACGGCCGGTGCGTGCGCTGGATGCACTGCCGGTGACGGCTGACCTGTAGCTCCATGCCGAATCCGATGGGGGACTGCGGGTTGTCGCCCGGCCGACGGCCGTCCGTCCGCGCCGCCGCTTGATCGCGCAGTTCCCCGCGCCCCTCGGGGCGTCCACCTTCACTCCGTCAGATAAAGAGGCACCTCACCCTCATGACCGCCGCCACCCGTTCCGAACACGATCTGCTCGGGGACCGGGATGTTCCCGCCGAGGCCTACTGGGGTGTGCACACCCTGCGTGCCACGGAGAACTTTCCCATCACGGGCATGCCCATCTCCGCCTACCCGCACCTGATCGACGCGCTGGCCGCCGTCAAGGAGGCAGCCGCCCTCGCCAACGAGGAACTCGGCCTGCTGGAGCCGGAGAAGGCCACCGCCATCGTCGCCGCCTGCCGGGAGATCCGCGACGGCAAGCTGCACGACCAGTTCGTCGTCGACGTCGTCCAGGGCGGCGCCGGCACCTCCACCAACATGAACGCCAACGAGGTCGTGGCGAACCGGGCGCTGGAACTGCTGGGCCACGCCAAGGGCCAGTACCGGTATCTGCACCCCAACGAGGACGTCAACCTCGGCCAGTCCACCAACGACGTCTACCCGACCGCCGTCAAGATCGCGACGGTGTTCGCGGTGCGCGGCCTGCTTGACGCGATGTCCGTCCTCCAGGAGACCTTCGCCCGCAAGGCCGTCGAGTTCCGCGACGTGCTCAAGATGGGCCGTACACAGTTGCAGGACGCGGTGCCGATGACGCTGGGTCAAGAGTTCTCCGCGTACGCCGTCATGATGGACGAGGACCGGTCACGTCTTGCCGAGGCCGTCGAGCTGATCCATGAGATCAACCTCGGCGCCACGGCGATCGGCACCGGTCTCAACGCCCCCGCCGGATACGCCGAGTCGGCCCGCCGCCACCTCGCGGCCATCACCGGGCTGCCCCTGGTGACGGCGGCCAACCTCGTCGAGGCGACCCAGGACTGCGGCGCCTTCGTCCAGATGTCGGGCGTGCTCAAGCGCATCGCGGTCAAGCTCTCCAAGAGCTGCAACGACCTGCGGCTGCTGTCGTCCGGCCCGCGCGCCGGGCTCGGCGAGATCAACCTGCCGCCGGTGCAGGCCGGTTCGTCCATCATGCCCGGCAAGGTCAACCCGGTGATCCCCGAGGTCGTCAACCAGGTCGCCTTCGAGGTGATCGGCAACGACGTCACCATCACCATGGCCGCCGAGGCCGGACAGCTTCAGCTCAACGCCTTCGAGCCGATCATCCTGCACTCCCTGTCGGAGAGCATCACGCACCTTCGCGCGGCCTGCCTCACCCTCGCCGAACGCTGCGTGGCCGGCATCACCGCCAACACCGAGGCGCTGCGCGCGACCGTCGAGAACTCCATCGGCCTCGTCACCGCCCTCAACCCGCACATCGGCTACACGGCCGCCACCGACATCGCCAAGGAGGCCCTCGCCAGCGGCCGGGGCGTGGCGGAACTCGTCCTGGAGAAGGGCCTGCTGCCCGCCGAGACGCTCGCCGGCCTGCTGCGTCCGGAGGTCCTGGCCGGCAGCGGCCCGGCCCCTGCGGCCTGACGGACACGAGCGCACCGGGACCGGCACGGAGGGACAATCGGATCATGACGTCGTCGACGACCTTTCAGCCGGTCCTGGAGCGCATCGCCGAGGAGATCGAGCGCACGCCCGGGCGGGGCCGGCCCGCCGACTACATCCCGGCGCTCGCCGCCCGCGACCCGCGCAGCTTCGGCATGGCCGTCGCCGAGCCGGACGGCACGGTGTACGGCGTGGGGGACTGGCGGCGGCCCTTCTCCGCGCAGTCCATCACCAAGCTCTTCACCCTCGCCCTCGTCCTGGCCCGCGAGGGCGACGCCCTGTGGGAACACGTCGGCCGCGAGCCGTCCGGCAACCCCTTCAACTCCCTGGTCCAGCTGGAGTACGAGAACGGCATCCCGCGCAACCCGTTCATCAACGCGGGCGCCCTCGTCGTCACCGACCGGCTGCACACCCGTACCGGCGACGCGTCGGGCGAACTGCTGGAGTTCCTGCGGGCGGAGAGCGGCAACACGGACCTGACCTTCGACCAGGAGGTCGCGGCGTCCGAGTCCGCCCACGGCGACCGCAACGCCGCCCTCGGCCACTTCATGGCGTCCTACGGCAACATCGACAACCCGGTGCCGGTCCTGCTCGACCAGTACTTCCGGCAGTGCTCGATCGCGGCGTCCTGCGCCGACCTCGCCCTCGCCACCACCTTCCTCGCCCGGCACGGCATACGCGCCGACGGCACCCGCCTGCTCACCCGCAGCCAGGCCAAGCAGATCAACGCGATCATGCTCACCTGCGGCACGTACGACGCGGCGGGCGACTTCGCCTACCGCGTGGGCCTGCCCGGCAAGAGCGGCGTGGGCGGCGGCATCATCGCCGTCGTCCCGGGCCGCTGCACGCTGTGCGTGTGGAGCCCCGGCCTGGACGAACGGGGCAACTCGGTGGCGGGCGTGGCGGCCCTGGACAGATTCACGACGCTGACGGGCCTGTCGGTGTTCTGACAGAACTTCCCGGCAGAGCGTGCTGTGATGCCTCAGGGGCGCGGGGAACTGCGCGACAAGCCACGACGAGCCCGCACTCCGCACACCACCGCACCCGGCAGCTGCTCGCCGGTCCCCACCGCCCCGCACCCGATCACCGGCCGGACACACTTCGGCTTCCCGCCGGAGCACTCCACGTCGCTTTCGAGCCACCCCACGTTGACACGCTGCCCGAGTGTTGGCCATGGCTTTCCCCGTCGATCTCCGCCGCTGCCAGATACTCGGTCTGGCCGGTACCGCCTTCCTCACGGCAGGCGGTGAGACGGCCGGAGCCCTGCCCGTACGCGACCTCCTGCACCCGGCCTCCGCACGCGCCGCCCTCGGCCTGGTGGCGGTGTACTTCGGACTCGTCCTGCTGATCGCGGCCTGGGCACTGCTGGGCCGGCTGGTCCGGGGGCCGCGACCGCCCGCGCCCCGCGCCCTGCTGCTCGTGCTCGCCGTCTGGGCCGCCCCGCTGCTGCTCGCCCCGCCGCTGTTCAGCCGGGACGTGTACAGCTACCTCGCCCAAGGGGCGATGGTCGAGGCGCACATGGACGTCTACGCGCACGGGCCGTCGCAGCTCGGCGGCCCGCTCGCCGGCGAGGTCGCCCCGCTCTGGCGCCACACCGGCGCCCCGTACGGGCCGGTGTTCCTCGCCGTCGCGGCGGCCTTGTCGGCGCTGACGCGCGGTGAACTGCCCGCCGGACTGTTCGGGATGCGGCTCGTCGCGCTCGCCGGCGTGGCCCTGATGGCCGCCGCGCTGCCCCGCCTCGCCCGCCACAGCGGCGCCGACCCGGCCGCCGCGCTGTGGCTGGGCGCCCTCAACCCGCTCGTCCTGCTGCATCTGGTCGCGGGCGCGCACAACGACGCCGTCATGCTGGGCCTGCTCGGCGCCGGCCTGGTGGCGGCGCTCGGCCGGTGGCCGTTCCTCGGCGCGGTCCTCGTCACGCTCGCCGCGCTGGTCAAGGCGCCCGCCGCGCTGGGTCTCGCCGCTGTCGTCGTCCTTCAAGTCCGTGCGGGCCGCAGTACGCCGAAGGCCCTCGTCACGACCACCGTCGCGGCCGCGGGGACGACCGTCGCGGCCACGGCCGCGGCGGGCACCGGATACGGCTGGATCGGTGCCCTGAACACCCCCGTCTCGCCCCAGAACTGGGCCCTGACCACCCTCCTCGGCCGCGCCACCCGCGCCCTGTTGGAACACCTCGGCAGCGATCTCGCGCCCCTGGCGATCCCCGCCTGGCACGCGCTGGGCGTCGTGGCGGCCGGGGCCGCGATCGTCCTGATATGGCTCCGGCTACGGCCACGACCGCTGTACGCGCTGGGTCTGAGCCTGGCGGCGGTCGCCGCGCTCGGCCCGGCGATCCGCCCCTGGTACGCCCTGTGGGGCCTGTTCCTCATCGCCGCCGCCGCGCCCAGCACCTCCGTACGCCACCGCATGGCGGCCGTGACCGGCGTGCTCGCGCTCTGCGTCCTGCCCGGCGGCGGTCCGGCCGACACCGGGCAACTCGTGCTGGCCGTCTCCGGCGGCGCCCTCGCGGTCGTCGTGCTGTGGCAGGCCCACCAGGCCGAGCTGGCACCGGCGCTGGGACACACGGCATGACCCCGGGCCTGCCGCGCTCCGACCGCGGACGACTGCTGCTCCTGCTCGCGCTCGCCACGGTGGTGACGGTCTTCACGGCGACCGTGCCCCTGCTGCGCGACTGGTTCGACCTGCGCGTCTACTACGGAACCATCGACAGCTGGGTCCACCACGGCGGCCGGATCTACGACTACCGGGTCCCCGGCACGGTGTACGGCTTCACCTACCCGCCGTTCGCCGCCGTCGTCATGCTGCCGATGGCCCTGCTGGACCTGCGCACCGCGATCGCCGCCGCCCTGCTGCTCAATGCGGCGGCCCTGGCACTGATCCTGCGGCTGCTCGCCGGCCCGGCCTGGCGGCGCCACGGCTGGTACGGCTGGGCCCTGACCGCCTGCGTCCTCGCGCTGTTCGAGCCGCTCCGCGACACCTTCAGCTTCGGCCAGGTGAATCTCCTGCTGCTGGCGCTCGTGCTCACCGACGCGGCGCTGCTCGCCACCGGGCGCACCCGCTGGGCCGGCATCGGCATCGGGCTGGCGGCCGCGATCAAGCTCACGCCGGCGTTGTTCATCGGTCTGCTGCTGGTGGCCAGAAGGTGGTGTGCGGCGGCGGTCGCCACGGCCGTCGCCCTCGGTGCCACGGCCCTCGCGGCGTGGGTGGACCCCGGCGCCTCACGCTTCTACTGGACCGAGGCGCTGTGGGACACCAACCGGGTGGGCCGCCTCGGCTACGTCTCGAACCAGTCGGTGCAGGGCATCCTGGCCCGCCTGGGCGAAGCGGACCGGGCCGTGTGGGCGGCGGCGGTCCTGCTGGTCCTCGGCGTGTGGGTGCTGCGGGCCCACCGGGCGGTCGCCGCGGGGGACTGGACGGCGGCGTTCGCCCTGACCGGTCTCGCCGCCTGTCTCGTCAGCCCGGTCACCTGGGTGCACCATCTCGTGTGGCTGCTGCCGTCCTTCGCCGTGCTGATCCGCACCGGGCACGCCCGGATCGCAGGCGCCCTGTACGCGGCGCTGTGCACCAGCGTGGTGTGGCTGTGGTTCGACGACGCGTCCGGCGTCGACGGCTTCCTGGGCAGCAACACCTACGCCTGGATCACCCTGGGCCTGCTGCTGTGGCTGCCGGCCGGTCAGCGGTCTCCGGAACGGCGGACCGGCAGCCGCAGCACCAGCACCACGGCCGCCGCGCCCAGTCCGGCGGCACCCGCGATCAGCCCCGCTTTCCTCCAGCCGGAGCCGGCCTCCTCCGGCACGGCGGCCGCCACGGCGGGCGTAGTCGCCGCGGCCGGTCGCGCGGCAGGCTTCGACGCCTCCAGCGAACCCACCGGCTCGACCCGGCTGCCCGCCTCGAAACCCCAGTCGAGCAGTGAGCGGGCCTCCTCGTACACCGCGGAGCCGCCCTCCTGAGGGTTCATCACCGTCACGACGAGGGTGCGGCCGTCGCGTCGCGCCGCCGCGACGAGCGTGTTGCCCGCCTTGCTGGTGTAGCCGTTCTTGATGCCGATCAGTCCCGGGTACGGCTTCACACCGCCGGCGCCGCTCAGCAGCCGGTTGGTGTTGCGGATCGGGTACGACCAGCGTCCGCCGCCCGGGAACCTGGCCTCGGCGGTGGCGCAGTACCGGGCGAAGTCGGGGTTGCGCAGCCCGACCCGGCCGAAGACCGCCAGATCGAACGCCGAGGACACCTGGCCCGGCGCGTCGTAGCCGTCCGGGGAGACCACGTGGGTGTCGCGGGCGCCGAGGGACCGGGCCTTGGCCTGCATGCGCTGAGCCGTGACGCGCCAGCCGCCGTTGAGTTCGGCCAGGACATGGACGGCGTCGTTGCCGGAGTTGAGGAAGACGCCCCGCCACAGGTCGGCGACCCGGTAGGTACGGCCCTCGGTGACCCCGACCATGCTGCTGCCGGCCCCGATGCCCCGGAGTTCCTCCGCGCGGACCGTGTGCCGGGTGCCGGCCGGCAGCGTGGGCAGCAGGGTGAGGGCGAACAGGGTCTTCAGGGTGCTGGCCGGGGGCAGCCTGCGGTGCGCGTTGTGGGCGGCGAGCACGTCGCCGGTGCGGGCGTCGGCCACCAGCCAGGACAGCGCGGAGGGCTTCGGGAGGCGGGGCGCCCCGGCGCGCGGGCGGACCTGAGTGCCCGGACGGTGCAGCAGCGAAGAGTGCGGGGCCGTCCTCGGACCGGCCGGGGGACTGGGCTCCGCCCCGCCGGAACGGGCCGCCGCGGCGGGCATCAGGGCCAGCAGCCCCGCCGCACAGAGCGCACAGGTCGACGCGGCCACCCGGGAAGAGAATCCGTTGATCATATGATCAACGTAGAAACGGATGTCCTCCGTGCCGCGACGACCGGGCCGGATACCACGCGCGAGCACCCGGATGCCGCACGTACGGCGCCGAACACCACCGGGCACGGGGAGCAAATTCCCCCAGGCGGGACGATCTTGTTGATATACGCTGCGTCTGACTTGTTCGAACTGTTTGGCGAATCCGTGTCAACCGATTCGTCCTGCCCGGGGGGGCATTCCCATGACTTCGCAGTCCCGCGCGGTGCTCGGCATCGCGCTCACTCCCGTCTTCGCTCTGGCGGCCGCCGACCCGGCCGCCGCCCACACCACCGACACGGCCGCCGTCACCACCGCCACGGCCGCCGTCGAGACGCGTGCGCCGGGCCCGTGGGGTACCCGCGCCCTGCACGCCCCGGCCCCCAACCCGGGTGACGCCGCGGGCGGGCTGACCGCCCTGGTGTCGGCCGGGGACGGCGCCCTGGTCTCCCTCACCCGCGACGGGCGTTCCACCCGGATCCGGCCCGCCGGCAGCACCCGCTGGCTCACCCCGCAGAACTGGCCGGACGCCGGCCAGTACAGCACCGAGTTGGTCTCGCTCGGCGACGGCTCGGTGCGCCTGGCCTGGCGGGCCAAGCGCGCCGACGACCACGGCAACCACTGGCTGAAGGTCGCCACCCTCACGCCCGGCGCGACCGCCTTCTCCGAGCCCGAATACGTCGCCGCGGTCCCCGAGAAGGGCTATCACCATCTGGCGGCGGCCCCCGACGGCCGGCTGGTCGCCGTGTGGTCGGTCTCCGGTGTCGTGAGGGCCGCCGAGAAGGCCGGTCCGCAGGCCGCGTGGACCGCTCCGGCCGACCTCAACGCGCAGCCGCCGTCCGGCAGCCGCGACATCGCCAACATGGACCTGGCGGTCGCCGAGGACGGCACCGCCCTGCTGGTGTGGCAGTGGCAGGCGAGCAAGGCCGTCGTCGCCCTGGAGAAGGCCCCCGGCGCGTCCGCCTGGACCGCCGTCGAGGGCTTCCCGGTCCCGGACAAGGATCTCGCGCGCCCGAAGGTGTTCGCCGATCCGCAGGGCGGCTTCGACGTCTTCTACGACGACCTCGCGCATCTCATGCACTCCCGCCGACCCGCCGGCGCCATGCAGTGGAGCACCCCGCAGTCCGCCGACAGCCATGGCAGCACGTACAGGATGACGGCGCCCGTCCACCTGCCCAACGGCGACCTCTTCGTGGCCGGCGGGCCCACCACCCCCTGGTACGCGGTGCGTTCTGCGGCCACCGGCCTCTGGCGGTCGTACGCGCAGCGCTTCTCCACTCACCAGAAGGTGCGCAATGTCGCCGCGGCCGCCACCTCCGGCGGCACGGTCACGGTGACGTGGCGGGAGGGCTACTCGTACGAGGAGTACACGATGGCCGCCGTCTTCAAGGGCGGCACCTGGTCCACCCCGCGGCGGCTGAGTGCGAAGAGCGCCCAGTTCGCCGGGCCGCCACAGGTGGCCGCCGACGCGCTCGGCCGGCCCGTCGTGCTGTGGGACGAGTACCTGCGGGGCGAGACGAACAACACCGTCCTGGACGGCGTGTACCAGGCCACCACCACCGGCCGCGCGCTGCCCAAGTGGCGTGACTACACCGACGACGGCAAAGCCGACCTGTTCGGCCGGGGCAGTGCCGGGCTCAAGGTGTACGCGGGTGACGCGACGAAGCTGACCGCGGGGCAGCGCGCGAGCGGCTGGCCGACGGGCACGCTCGTCCTGCCCTTCGGTGACCTCGACGGCGACCGCTGCAACGACGTGTTCGTCCGCTCCCCGAAGGGCGAGGCCCGCGTCCACCCGACGATCTGCGACGGCGGGCTGCCCGACCAGCAGTCGTTCTCCATGAAGGTCTCCTCGGACTGGAGCGCGTACAACGCGGTCGTCTCGCCCGGCGACGTGACGGGCGACGGCAGGGCCGACCTGCTGACCCGGTCCACCTCGACCGGGAAGCTGTACGTGTACGCGAACAACGGCGCGGGCGGCTTCAAGGCCCAAGCGCTCGCCGGGTCCGGCTTCGGCGGCTACAAGAGGCTGATCGCCGCGGGAGACCTGGGCGGCGACGGCAAGAACGACCTGCTGGCCATCGACGCGTCGAACGAGCTGTGGCGGTTCGACGGGACCGGCGCCGGCACCTTCAAGCCGCGCTCGCTGGTCTTCAAGGACTGGGGCACCTCCTACAAGGACGTCGTCGGCGGACTCGACCTGTCCGGCGACGGCCGGGCCGACCTGGTCTCACTCGACAAGGACGGCCGAGCCTGGCTGAACCGGGGCAACGGCAAGGGCGGTTTCGACAACCGGTCCCAGGTCGGCAAGACGACGAACTGGTCGGACATCCGCATCTCCTGACGGCAGAGATCCGGGCGCGGTCCGGGACCGTGGGGCCCCGGAGGCGGGTTCCTCATCTGGCTCGACCAGTCAAGACGCTCCCTGGGGCAGCGTCGGCTGGATGCGCCGCAGGAACGTCGCGTTGTCCGGGGTCTCGCGCATCCGTTCCAGGAGGGTCTCCAGGGCGCCCTGCCCGTCCCGGTTCTGCAGCACACGCCGCAGGCCGTGTACCGCCGCCAACTCGACCGGGGGCAGCAGGAGTTCCTCGCGTCGGGTGCCGGAGGGGATGATGTCGACGGCCGGGAACACGCGCTGGGACGCCGGTTCGCGGCTCAGGCGGAGCTCCATGTTGCCCGTGCTCTTCAGCTCCTCGAAGTAGAAGTCGTCGGCCCGGGAACCGGTCTCCACCAGCGCCGTCGCGAGGATCGTGAGGGAACCGCCCTCCTCGGCCGACCGGGCGGCGCCGAAGAACCGCTTCGGGCCGGTCAGCGCCGACGCGTCGACGCCCCCGGTGAGGATGCGGCCCCCGGAGGCGGCCGCGTTGTTGTGCGCCCGGCACAGCCGGGTGAGGGAGTCGAGGAGGATCACGACGTCCTCACCGGCCTCGACGAGCCGCTTGGCCCGCTCGATCACGAGGTCGGCGAGCGCGATGTGCTGCCGGGCGCTCCGGTCGAAGGTCGAGGCGTACACTTCGCCCCGCACGCTGCGCCGCATGTCGGTGACCTCCTCGGGCCGCTCGTCGAGCAGCAGCATCATCAGCCGGCACTCGGGATGGTTGCCGGTGACGGCGGCGGCGAGCTGCTGGAGGAGGACGGTCTTGCCGGTCTTGGGCGGGGCCACGAGAAGCCCGCGCTGGCCCTTGCCGACCGGTGCGATCAGGTCGACGACCCGGCCGGCCAGTCCGGCGGCCGGGTGTTCGAGACGCAGGCGCTCGTGCGGATGCAGGGGCGTCAGGTCCCGGAAGTGCCGGCGGCCGCGCAGTTCCGCGGGCGTACGGCCGTCGGCCCGTGCGACGTCGCTGAGAGCGTGCCGGTCGCCCAAGGGGCCCTCGACGAGGTCGCCCTTGCGCAGGCCGTGGCGGCGGATCAGGGCGGGGGAGACGGCGGGGTCGGCGGGCGCGGGCAGGCAGTTCGCGCCGCGCAGATGCCCCTTCCCGCTCGTGTCGATGTCGAGGACGCCGAGGGCGGTCCGGGGCTCGGACTGCCGCTGGGCGGGTGGGGTGTCGAGTGTGGTGGTCATGGTGATGTGTCCTTTCACGGACGGCAGGCATGGGACATGCGAAGGGAAAGGGAGAGAGCCGCGAAGGGAGGGCCTGGGGCAGGCCTCCGGCGGCGGGGGAACAGCACCTCGGGTACGACAGAGCCCGACGAGATGCCGGAAATGATGGAGAGAAAGGAAGAACCGCACCGGCGCCCACACAGAGAGGGGCGTGCACGAGTGCTGTTTGCAGGCTACCACCCGTTGGGGCGGTGGGGGAGAGAGATGCGCGTCAGCGGGTGGCCAGCAGCCCGTACAGCAGGGGAATACGCGGCTCGGGCAGCCGCCACCAGCCGGACTCCGTGCGGACCATCCGCGGCCAGCGCGGCCAGGGCAGTTCGTCGCTTTCCCGCAGCCGCCGGACGGTCAGTCCCGCTTCCGTCAACGCGTTGACGACCTCGCCCATTCCATGCATCCACTCGTAACTGTCCGTGGCGCCCTCGACGGCCGGGCCGTCCGTGTACGTGTGGGTCGCGTCCCGGTGCACGGGACCGCCGCCGCCCAGGTAGTCATGGCGCAGGAGCAGTTCGGGGCCCTCGCCCGGAGCGGGTTTCGGCCCGAGCGAGTTGAGCAGGGGATGGAACTCGACGACGTACAACCGGCCGCCGGGACGCAGGAGCCGGCCCACGACCTCCGCCCACCGGTCCAGGTCCGGCAGGTAACACAGGGCGCCCTTGCCGGTGTAGACGACGTCGAACCGCCGCCCCTCCAGGGCCTCGTCGGCGTCGTACACGTTCGCCCGCACGTACGACACGTCCGCGCCGGCCTTCGCGGCGATGCCGGTCGCCGCAGCCACGGACGCCTCGGAGAAGTCGAGGCCGACGGCCCGGGCGCCGCGCCGTGCGAAGGCGATCGTCTCCGTGCCGAGGTGGCACTGGAGGTGCAGCACGTCACGGCCGGCCAGCTCGCCGAGGTCCTCCCACTCCCAGGGCGCGAACCAGCGCTCGGGGTCGGGGTCCTGGTCGAGACCGTAGAACCGGCTGGCGAGATGGACGGGCGTGCGGGCGTCCCAGTTCGCCTGGTTGGCCCGCATCAGCCGGTCGTGATCGACGGACGTCATGGGGACATCCAACCGCCGGCGGGCCGTGAGCGGCGGCAGAACGCGGGAAACGGACCCCGGATGTGTCGTCACGTGTCGCTCACATCGAGCGCGCCCGCGCCTCCTCGGCGATCCGCTCGAACTGCGCGCCCATGGCCGCCGCCAGGGCCTGCGCCGCCGACAACGGGCGCACCATCACGGTCAGTTCATCGATGAGCCCGTTCTCGTCGACGTGGATGAAGTCGCAGCCGTTCAGCTCCCGGTCGCCCACGCGGGCGGTGAAGACCAGGGCGTGGTCCCGGCCGTTCGCGTCGTTGATCTCGCGCACGTAGCGGAAGTCCTCGAAGACACCGCAGACGGCGCGCAGGATCGCCGCCGTGATCGGCTTGCCGGTGTACGGCTTGAACACGACCGGGCTGGTGAAGACGACGTCCGGCGCCAGCAGCGCCTCGGCGGCGTCGAGGTCGAGTGCCTCGACCGCCTCACGGAATGCACGCATCGAACCCGCCTTAGTCAATTAATTGAGTAGGTGCGGAGTAGATTAATCAACGGTTGATACGGTGTCCATATGTCTCTCAAGTACGCCGTGCTGGCCGCTCTCCTGGAGGGCGAGGCCTCGGGCTACGAGCTGTCCAAGGTGTTCGACGTGTCGCTCGCGAACTTCTGGGCCGCGACCCCGCAGCAGCTCTACCGGGAACTGGAGCGGCTCGCGCAGGACGGGTTGATCGAGGCCAGGGTCGTACGCCAGGAACGGCGGCCCGACAAGCGGATGTTCACGCTCACCGAGGCGGGCCGTCAGGACCTGCGCGCCTTCGCCGTCACACCGCCCCGCCGGCCCACCGCCATCCGCGACGAACTCCTCATCAAGATCCAGGCCATGGACGGAGCGGACCCCGAGGCGACCCGCGCGCTGGTCGAGGAGCGCGAGGCGTGGTCGCGCGGCAAGCTCGCCCGCTACGAGCGCGTCCGCGAACGCCTCCTGGCCGGCCGCGGCGAGGAGGAGTACCTGCGGGAGGCCGACCGCATCGGCCCCTACCTCACGCTGATGGGAGGCATCGCCTACGAGGAGGAGAACCTCCGCTGGTGCGCACGCGTCCTTACGATCCTCAAGCAGCGAGCTGTCCTAGGCTGAGCCGATGTTCAGCCCCGAAGGCCCCAGTCTGCGCGAACTCGCCGTTCAGGCGCTGTCGTCCGTCGAACGCGGCTACGACCTCCTCGCGCCGAAGTTCGACCACACCCCCTTCCGGACGCCCGACGCGGTCCTCGGCGCCGTCGAATCGGCCTTGCGGCGGACCGGCCCCTTCGACGCCGGACTCGACCTGTGCTGCGGCACCGGAGCGGGCGTCGGCGTGCTGGCGGGGGTGTGCCGGGAGCGGGTCGTCGGGGTCGACTTCAGTGCGGGGATGCTCGACGTGGCCCGGGAGCGGGTCCGGCCGGCGGGGCCGCCGGTCTCCTTCGTCCGTGCGGACGCCCGTGCCCTGCCCTTCGGGCCCGACTTCGACCTGGTGGTGAGCTTCGGGGCCTTCGGGCACTTCCTGCCCAGCGAGCTGCCCGGACTGTTCGCGCAGGCCCGCTCCGTCCTGCGGCCGGGCGGCTGCTTCGCGTTTCCGCTGGTCGCGCCGCCCCGCCCGGGCTCGCTCGGCTACTGGATGCTGCTCGGCTTCGACGCGGTGATGCGGGTGCGCAACGCGCTGTGGCGGCCTCCGTTCGTCATGTACTACCGCGCGTTCCGCTTCGGGGACGTACGGCGTGAGCTCGCCCGGGCCGGCTTCCGGGTGGACCTCCACGCGCTGCCGGAGTTCGGGCGGCGACGGGACGGCAGCCCGCGGGTGCGGCTGGTCGTCGCCCGGACTCCGGGCTAGTCAGCCGCGCAGGAAGTTCAGCAGATCGTTGTTGAACGCCTGCTCGTAGTCGCCCACCAGGCCGTGCGGGGCGCCCGGGTACACCTTCAGCGTCGCGTCCTTGACGAGCTGGGCGGTCCGGTGGGCCGAGGCGCCGATCGGCACGATCTGGTCGTCGTCGCCGTGCGCGACCAGCGTCGGTACGTCGATCCGCCGCAGGTCCTCCGTGAAGTCGGTCTCCGAGAACTGCGCGACGCAGTCGTAGGCGCCCTTCAGCCCGGCCTGCATGCTCCACATCCAGAACGCCCGCCGCATGCCCTCCGACACGGCGGCCCCGGGCCGGTTGAAGCCGTAGAAGCTCTCGCTCAGGTCCCAGTAGAACTGCGAGCGGTCCGCCGCCACCGCCGCGCGGATCCCGTCGAAGGCGTCCTTCGGGGTGCCCTCCGGGTTGGCCTCCGTCCGCAGCATCAGCGGCGGCACCGCGCCCAGCAGCACGGCCTTGGCGACCCGCGCGGTCCCGTGCCGCCCGATGTAGCGGGCCACCTCTCCGCCGCCGGTCGAATGGCCCACCAGGACCGCGTCGGTGAGGTCCAGCGCCTCGATCAGCTCGGCCAGGTCGTCGGCGTACCGGTCCATGTGGTTGCCCTGCCACGGCTGACCCGAGCGGCCGTGCCCGCGGCGGTCGTGCGCGATCGCCCGGAACCCGTGCTCGGCCACCAGCCGCGCCTGTCCGTCCCAGGCGTCCGCGTTGAGGGGCCAGCCGTGGCTGAACACCACGGGCTGCCCCTCACCCCAGTCCTTGTAGTAGATCTCGGTTCCGTCGGACGTGGTGAACGTGCTCATGAAGCATCCTCTCGGTGCGGCATCGGGGTGTGATGTCGAGCTTCTTCTCGATGATCTCCGTGATCCCGGGTTCGCGCCGTCGGTGCCGGCAGGAGACGGGCCCCCCGCGGGGGCGTACCCGGCCCGGGTCCTGAGCGACCCCGGCCGCTTCACGCGCCACTCGGCGCCGGCGTCCGGCCCGGCAGGGTGAACTCGTAGACCAGGGCGTCCCGTTGGGCGTCCACCACCAAGTCGGTCATCTCCAGCGGGCGCGCATACTGATCGTGCACGTGGCGCGTGACCCGTACCGACGGTGTGCCCGCCAGGCGGGTGATGGCGTCGCGGTGGTGCAGGGTCAGACCGGCCCGCCGCATCCAGTCGTAGGCCCGCCGCAGATGCGCGGTGGCGGTGCCGTCGGCGCGGTCGCGGATGGGGGCACCTCCCACGCCGTTCAGGCAGTGGGGGAGGGCCAGCTCCGCCACTTCGGCGAGCGCCACGGCGGAGAAGGACGTCACGGCGGTACGCAGCCCGCGTCCGTCGGCCGTCGCGCACCGGTAGCGGTGGATCAGGGTCGGCCGGCCCGGGGCCAGTCCCAGGGCCTCCGCGTGGTCCTGCGGGGGCGGCTCCCAGGTCACGGTGGCGCGGGCGACCGTGCCCGGGGCCGTGGCCCGGGCGCCGACCGGGAAGGTGAGCGAGGCCGGGGTCTCGACCGGCAGGCCGGGCAGGGTGGCGTGGCTGCCGCGCCGGTCGGTGGCGACGAGACCGTCGCGGCGCAGCAGTTCCAGCGCCTGCCGTACGGTTTCCCGGCTGACCCCGAAGTGCCCGGCCAGCCGCCGCTCGCCGGGCAGTCGTTCGCCGGGCGGCACGGTGCCGTCGCGCAGTTCGCCGAGCAACTCCATGGCGATCCGCCGGTACAGGGGCTCTCCTTCGGTCGGCGGGTGGTCGTGCGGGTGGTGCGGGCCATGCCGCGCCTCCTGTTGGTGACGTTCGGTAGCCGCGCGGGCTCGGTGCGCCACCAGGTCTAGCATTGGTCTAAACCAGCTGGGAAGGGCGGCCGGGCGGTTCGGCCGAAACCGGACCGCCCGCACCGGCCGTCACAGAGCGCTGTACACGGCGTCGACCAGCGCCATCTTGCGCGGGTCGTTGGCGATATGAGGCCCCATACGGTTCATCACGTATCCCAGCGACACGTCCGCCTCCGGGTCGGCGAGCCCGCAGGAGCCGCCGAAGCCGTCATGACCGAAAGCGCGCGGGTTGGGCCCGTAGGAGCCGTCGGATCCGCTGAGCCACAGGCCGAGCCCCGCCTCGGTCTCGCCCGCGAACCCGGCACCGATCACCAGATCCCGGCAGCTGCCCTGTCCCTCCCGCACCCGCTCGGCGGCCTCGGGGGACAGGATGCGCTTGCCGCCGTACGTGCCGCGCCCCGCGAAGACGCCGTACAGGTCGGCGACCGCACGCGCGGTGCCGTGCCCGTTCGCCGCCGGTATCTCGGCGGCCCGCCACCCGGGCGTGAGGGCCCCGGCGGCGGACACCGCGGGGTTGGTCAGCGCGGCGATCGCCGCGGGCGCCAACTGGGCGAAGACGGCGGCCTGTTCACTGCTCGGCGCGACCGGCGGCTGGACCAGTTCGGCCGCCCGCCCGTAGTCCTTCTCCGGCAGGCCGATGCGGAAGTCGATGCCGAGCGGACCGGTCACCTCCCGCTCCAGGAAGGCCCCCGGCAGCAGCCCCGACACCCGCCGGACGACCTCACCGACCAGATGGCCGTAGGTCAGCGCGTGATAGCCGGACGTGGTTCCCGGCTCCCACCAGGGCTGCGTCGCCGCGAGCCGCTGGGTGGTGAGCTCCCAGTCGCAGAGCTGCTCCGGGGAGTGCGGTTCGCGCAGCCCGGCCAGGCCGGCGCGGTGGGACAGCAGGTGCCGTACGAGGACCTTCTCCTTGCCCGCCGCGGCGAACTCCGGCCAGTACGCGGCCACCGGCGCGTCGAGATCCAGCAGCCCCCGGTCGGCCAGGATGTGCGCGCACAGCGCCACCGGCCCCTTGGTCGTGGACCACACGTTGACCAGCGTGTCCTGTTCCCACGGCCGGGTGTGTGCCGCGTCGGACCAACCGCCCCACAGGTCCACCACCGTCTCGCCGCCGACGGTGACGGCCACCGCGGCCCCCACCTCGCCCCGCTCCCGGAAGTTCTCCTCGAACGCCCTGCGCACCGCCGTGAAACGCACGTCGCAGTGACCGCGCACCTGTGCCTGGTGCTCTGACATGGGCCCCTCCACCACCTCGCCGGGCCGGGCCGCCGAGGTGCGGCCCGGGCGCGAAGAACGTACCGACTGGTCGGACTCGGTGGAAGCCCGCCGCCGCCGGAACGGCCGGGATCAGTCGCCGGCCGGCGGCGGGATCAGATGTACGAGCGCATCCAGCGCAGCTTGGCCTCCTCCTGGAAGGGACCGCCGCCCTCGTGGTCGTTGAAGTCGTACACCTCGATCGTCTTGTCCTCGTGGTTCCAGGCGTTGAAGGCCGCGAAGACGGTCGAGGGCGGGCAGGTCTGGTCTTCGAGGGCGGCCGAGAAGAGCGCGGGGGCCCGGCCACGGGCGGCGAAGTGGACGCCGTCGAAGTAGGAGAGCGTGCGCAGGGCCTGCTCGCTACGGCCGCGGTGCGTCTTGAGGTACAGGCCGATCTCCCGGTACGGGTGGCGGTCCGTGAGCGTCGCCGCGCGCGGGTAGTCGCACAGGAACGGCACGTCCGGCGCTATGCCCGCCAGGTCCGGGAGCAGGCCGCCCACCGCGATCGTGATGCCGCCGCCCTGGCTGCCGCCGACGGCGACCGTGCGCGCCGGGTCGGTGAGCGGGTGCGAGCGGGCCGCCTCCACGGCACGCACGGCGTCCGTGAACACCCGGCGGTAGTAGTAGTTCTCCGGGGCGTCGATACCGCGCGTCATGAAACCGGGGTACGCGGGCGCGCCGCCCACCGGGTCCGCCGTGCCGCCGCCCCCGCCCCAGGCGCTGCCCTGCCCGCGGGTGTCCATCACGAAGTGCGCCCGGCCCGTGGACGCCCACAGCAGATGCTCGTGCGGCAGCCCGCGTCCGCCGCCGTAGCCGATGAACTCCACGACCAGCGGCAGCGGGCCGTCCGCCCCCGCCGGCAGCGTCAGCCAGCCCTTGACCGGATGGCCGCCGAACCCGGCGAACGTCACGTCGAACACCTGCACAGTGGACAGCCCCGTGTCGACCGGTTCGAAGCGGGCGTCCAGGTCGTGCTCACGCGCCTCCTGGAGCGTCTTGGACCAGAACGCGTCGAAGTCCTCGGGCTCGGTGGACGCGCTGCGGTACTCGCGGAGTTCGTCGACAGGAAGGTCGAACTGGGCCATGTAGGACCGCCTTGGGTGAGGAACGGCTGCGGAGACAGTGCGGATGATCACACTACGTGTGGGCTCCGAGGACTCGCCAGGCCTTTTGCCGCAGCCCGTTCACCTGCCGTGCGTCGGCCGCGTCAGACGCCGCGATGCGTCCACTCCGGCTCCGTACGGGCCCACTCCCGCTCCCACTCGGCCAGCCGGCGGCGCAGCGCGACCCGGCGTACGGCGGAGTGGCCGAGGAGCACCACGAGCACCACACCGCCCGCGGCGCACGTGCCCATGGTGAGGGTGTGCTGCCAGATCGCCGTGCCGTCCATCGGCGGGGTCACACTCCGACCCCGGGAGTCGAACCACACGTCCACGGCCTCACCCGGCCGGGTGCCGCCGGGGACCCGTGCCGTCGCGGTGCGCGTGCCCTGGCCCGGCTCGGTCCAGCGCACGGTGGCCCGGTACGCGTGCCGCCCGTCGGCCTGCACCGACGGCAGCGAGTCGCCCCGCTCGCCGACGACCTCGGCACGGACACGGTGACGCTCGGCCTGTTGCTCCGCCGCGACCGACCGCGCCTCGTCGTGGGCCCACCAGGCGGCGGTCGCCCCCGCCAGGGGCGCTCCCACCAGTATCAGGACGGCGACCACCAGCAGCGTCCACGCCTCGACGACATCCGACCGGCGCCGCAGCGGACTGCGCCGCCAACGCCAGCCGCGCACCCGGGTTCGCATGTCGACCTCCTCGCCGTCACCGCGGCCGGAGGGCCGGACCGGCCGTGCGGTGGCGGTGCCGCCGCTCCCTCCACGTCACGTCGCATGTGCGAGTGCCCACACGGGTCGGGTACCCCCTCCGACACACATCGATCGCTCGGCACGGCCCGGGTCGCCGCATGCCGGAGCCCTTCGGCCGGAGTGCCCGGGCCCGCCGCGGTGAAACACCGGGGCGCGCCCCTGTGGCGCGTCACACGCCACGCGGGTGACACCGCCGGGGAGGGGCTGCTGACACCACCGGGGGAAGGGCCTGTCGGGGCCACCGGGGGAGGAGCCGCCGTCCAGCTCAGCCGAACCGTTCGATCCGGATACGGTCCACCGGCTGACCGGCCGTCACGAGCAGCCGGGAGGCGTGCTCGGCGAAGGAGTTGGAGCCGCACACATAGGCCTCCCACCCACCGGAAGGCTGCTCGGCCAGGAACGGCGCCACATGTGCGGCCGCCATACGTCCCACCGCCACACCCTCCGGCGCGCTCCGCGTGAACACGGGCGTCGTCTCGGGTCCGAACTCCCGGGCGTAGATGAGCTCCTCGGGGCTGCGCGCGGACACCAGCAGGCGCAGCGGCACGGCCAGGTTCCGCGCCCGGTGGTGCCGGACCATCGACATCAGCGGTACGACGCCGGAGCCGGCGCCGATCAGCAGCGCGGGCCGGTCACCCGGCCAGGCGAAGAAGCCGCTGACCGGGCCCCGCACCTCGACCTGGTCGCCGGGCCGGGCGACGGTGTGGAACCAGCCCGAGACCTCGCCGCCCTCGACGTGGTCCAGGGTCAGTTCGACGTGCCCGGAGTCGTCGGGCGCGGACGCGATCGAGTAGTGGCGCTGTGCCGCGTAGCCGTCCTCGGCGGTCAGCCGCAGCAGCAGGTGCTGGCCGGGCAGGTGACCCCGCCAGCCGGGCACGGCGAACCGGTAGGTGGCGGCGCGCGCGGTCTCGCGGCGGATCCCGGTGAGCGTCGCGGTCTGCCACACGGAGGCGGCCTGCTCGTTCACGGCGATGCGCCCGGGCACCGCGAAGCGCGTGGGAGGCACGAACGTCTCAGTCACCGGAGTACCTCTGCTCCTCCCAGGGGTTGCCCCGCTCGTGATAGCCGTTCCGCTCCCAGAAACCCGGCTCGTCGTGGTCGAGGACCCGCAGGCCGGCTATCCACTTGGCGCTCTTCCAGAAGTACAGGTGCGGCACCAGCAGCCGCGCCGGGCCGCCGTGCTCCGGGGCGAGCGGCCTGCCGTCGTACTCCCACGCGATCCAGGCGCGCCCGCCGGTCAGGTCGGCGAGCGGGAGGTTCGTGGTGTAGCCGGTGTGCGAGTAGGCGACGGCATGGGTCGCCGACCCTTGGGGCCGGACCACATCCCAGAACGCGTCCAGGGACACCCCCGCGAAGCGCACCCCGAACTTCGACCAGCTCGTCACACAGTGGATGGCGCCCTCGTACGCCGACGGCGGCAGCCGGTGCGCCTCCTCCCAGTCCCAGGTGCGCGGCTCGTCCACCAGACCGTCGATACGGAACGTCCAGTCGGCGGGTGCGAGGTCGGGCGTGACCTCCGCGGACAGCACGGGCCAGTCGTCGCCCGCGTCGTACTGGCCGGGCGGCAGACCGGGTTCGGCCACGCGTGGGCGCCCGGTGAAGCCTCGGGTGATGTGCATGCGGTGTGCCTCCGGGCCGGCCGACGGTGCCCCACCGGACCGGCGTACTCAGTAGTTGCCTAATCAACCGTACGTGCGGCGCGCCCCTGGTCGTGCCGGCCGGGACCAGGGCCCGCGTTGTAGCGCACGAGGTAGCCGGCGAATCGCTCCAGGTCCTCGGCCGGCCAGTCCGCCAGCCGCTCGCGGAAGGCCGCCCGGCGGCTCTCGGTGACCTGGGCCAGGATGCGCCGGCCGGCCTCCGTCAGATGCAGCACCAGGACACGCTGGTCCTCCGTGTCAGGGCGGCGTTCGATCAGACCGGCGCGTTCCAGCGCGGCCACCTGACGGCTGACCGTGGACTTGTCCAGGGCGTAGTGGGCGGCCAGGTCCGTGGCACGGCACCCGCCGCTCTCCTCCAGGTGTCCGAGCAGCGTGTACGACACCAGCGACAGCTCCGGGTGCATCCGCCCCGCCGCGGCACGGGCACGGCGGGCGAAGACCGTCATCTCCCGCTGGATCGTCTCCACGGCATCGGCAGGCTTCATCGGACCTCCCTCACCACGTCGTCCTCCGGTCTTCCATGACTTCTTCCATGGTTGCATAACCCAACCACCCGCCGACGGGGCGGCGGATCAGGTGCCGTACCGGCCGGCCGGGCCGTCGGGTAGTGTTGCCGTCCGGCTGTGGACGGACCCCAGCCGTCGGAAACCGAGGAGGTGAGACCCATTACCGCTGTGTCAGCCCGGGTGCTCTCTCCTCGATGTCGCGCGGATCGCCGGCCGTAGGCGACCGCAGGAGCGCCCTTCGCATCTCGAAAGGCTCCTGGCTCCATGCCCTCCGTGTCTCCCGTCCC
Organism: Streptomyces africanus; assembly: GCF_030816955.1. Lineage (NCBI taxonomy): Bacteria > Bacillati > Actinomycetota > Actinomycetes > Kitasatosporales > Streptomycetaceae > Streptomyces > Streptomyces africanus. The sequence continues at coordinate 8,505,821 of NZ_JAUSYP010000001.1, forward strand.
GCCGTCCTCCCGTGACTCCGTCGTCGTCGCCCTGCGCGCCGCGGGCTGCGTCTTCGCCGAGGACGAGGCCGAGTTGATCCTCACCACCGCCCGCACCCCGGCCGAAGCCGCCGCCATGGTCGAACGCCGCGTCGCGGGCCTGCCCCTCGAACTCGTCGTCGGCTGGGCCGAGTTCCGGGGCCTGCGCATCACCGTCGACCCGGGCGTCTTCGTGCCGCGTCGCCGCACCGAGTTCCTGGTCGAACAGGCCCTGGCCCGGGCGCCCGGCGCCGGTGTCGTCGTGGACCTGTGCTGCGGCTCGGGCGCCGTCGGCGCGGCGCTGGCCGCCGGACTCGGCCGCGTCGAACTGCACGCCGCCGACCTCGACCCCGCCGCCGTGCGCTGCGCCCGCGGCAACGTCGCCGCCGCCGGCGGCCACGTCCACCAGGGCGACCTGTTCGAGGCGCTGCCCGCCGACCTGCGGGGCCGCGTCGGCATCCTCGCGGCCAACGTGCCGTACGTCCCGAGCGGCGAGATCGGCCTGCTGCCGCCGGAGGCCCGCGCCCACGAGCCGCTGGTCGCCCTCGACGGCGGCGCGGACGGCCTCGACGTCCTGCGCCGGGTCGCGGCCGAGGCGCCCCGCTGGCTCGCCCCCGGCGGCTGCGTCCTGGTGGAGACGAGCCGCCACCAGGCACCGGCCGCGCTCGACGCCTTCGAACGCGGCGGCCTGACGGCGCACCTGGCCGTCTCGGAGGAGCTGTACGCCCAAGTGGTGATCGGCGTCGCACCGTAGCGACCGCGCGGGCAGGCGAACGCCGGTGCGCCCCCGTCACTCCGGTGTCGTCGCCCGCGCGATGAGCAGTGCCACGTCGTCGAAGTTGTCCGGCTCGTGCAGGGTGCGCAGCAGCAGGTCGCAGACCTCCTCCAGCGGACGGTCGGGCCCGTCGAGCAGGGACAGCAGCGTGTCGAGACGGTCGTCGAGCGAGTCGCGCCGGGTCTCGACGAGGCCGTCGGTGTAGAACACCAGCCGGTCGCCCGGCTCGAGGTCGACGGTCGTCGTGGCGAAGGCGACACCGCCGACCCCGAGCGGCACCCCGGTCGGCAGGTCGAGCAGTTCGGGAGGCCGCCCGGCCCGCAGGCGCACCGGCGGCAGATGCCCGGCGTTGGCGATCCGGCACTGCCGCAGGTGCGGATCGTGGACGGCGTAGACGCAGGTGGCGATGGCCTGTTCCAGCCCTGCGGTGATCTTGTCGAGGTGTTCCAGGAGCCGGGCGGGATCGAGGTCGAGGGAGGCCAGCGTGTTGGTCGCCGTCCGCAGCCGCCCCATGGCCGCCGCCGCGGGGATGCCGCTGCCCATCACATCGCCCACGACGAGCGCGGTCTTGCCGCCCTCCAGGCCGATCACGTCGAACCAGTCGCCGCCCACCTCGCTCGTGGCCCCGGCCGGCTGGTAGCGGGAGGCGACCTCCAGCCCGCCCGTCACGGGCGGATGGCTGGGCAGCAGACTGCGCTGGAGCGTGAGCGCGGTCTCGCGGGCGCTCTGGTACCAGCGGGCGTTGTCGATCTGCACCGCGGCCCGCGCGGCCAGCTCGCGGGCCAGCAGCAGGTCGTCCTCGGTGAACGGCAGCGGATTGCGCGTGCGCTTGAGGTCCAGGGCGCCCAGCACCTCGCCGCGCGCGATCAGCGGCACCGCCAGATACGAGTGCACCCCGGCCCGGCCCAGCAGCCCGGCCGCTTCCGGGGACCGGGCGATGCGCGGCAGGTCGTCGTCCGTGACCTCCGGAAGCATCACCGGACTGCCCGTGCGCACGCACTGGGTGACGAGCCGGTCGGACGCGTACGCGGCGACCTGCCCGGGCGGGTCGGCCGCCTCCAGCGCCTCGGCGGAGTCGTAGCCCTGCACCGCCAGCGCGCGGATGACGGCCGCCTCGGCCGGGCCGAGGCTGGTGCGCCGGCCCTGCACCACCGCGTCCAGCAGGTCCACGGCCGCGATGTCGGCGAGTTCCGGCACGGCCACGTCGGCGAGCTCGCGGGCCGTGCGGTCCAGGTCCAGCGTGGTGCCGATGCGGCCGGAGGCGTCGGCGATCACGGCCAGGCGGCGCCGCGCGGCCTCGGCCTCGATGCCCGCGCGGTACTGCTCGGTGACGTCCACGACCGACAGGGCCACGCCCAGCACGGTCCCGAAGGCGTTCTCCAGCCGGTACAGCGAGATCGACCAGGCGTGGTCCTGGTGCGGGTCGGCCGGGGTGCGGCCGATCGTGGACTGGTCGACGACCGGCTGCCCGGTGTCCAGCACCCGGCGCGCCGCGGCCTCCAGGGCGTCGACGTCCATCAGCGGCACCACCTCGCGGACCGTCCGGCCCAGGTGCTCCTCGGCCGGCACGCCGTTCAGCTCCTCCAGCGCCGGGTTGACCGAGACGTACCGCAGGCCGGTGTCCAGCACGGCCAGCCCGATCGGGGATTGGGCGATCATCCGCGTGGACAGCGCCACCTCGCGCTCCAGCCGGTGCACGGTCGACTGGTCGGCGCACAGACCGAGCGCGTAGACGTCCCCCTGGTCGTCCAGCAGCCGCATGTTGCGGAACTCCACGAGCCGTGTGGTGCCGTCCTTGCGGCGGACGGGGAAGGCCCCGGCCCAGCTCTGTCCCGTCCCCATGACGTCCGCGAACAGCTTGACCACGAGGTCGATGTGCTGCTCGTGGACCATGATCCGGGCGGCGTACTCCCCGAGCGCCTCCCGCGCCTCGTACCCGAACAGTTCCTCGGCCTGCGGGCTCCACAGCACGATGCGGCCCTCGGCGTCCAGGACCACCGAGGCCACGCGCAGGACGTCGAGCAGCCCGCTCGGCCGCACCGGCGCGCGCGCCGGCTCGTCGCCCTCGGCCAGGGGAGACCCGGCTGCACTCATCCCACGCCCCGCCTTCGCCGATCTCGGATCTCGCGGCACGCCGTCACGGTGCCGACACCCCATGTTCTACCGCTGTTCTACCGCGCGGAGCCGTCGATCCGAGGCCCCTTCCGTCACCTTCCACCATCTCCCAACACGGAGCCGCCCGCTCCGCAGACCCGTCATCACGCCAGGTGCGCCGCCGGTAGTGCTCGGCAGAAGGTGGTGCTTTGCTGGGGTAGGGGCGGATACGCCACGAGAGGAGCGACCACGATGGACGAGGAGCGACCGCACCCCCACTCCGTCTCGGTGGAGATCAGCGGGTGCAGCAAGCAGGACGCCCGGATCGTGTTCGACACGCTGTGCTCCTGCTTCGAGTCCGACCGGTGCGCCGACGACGTACCCGAGGATCTGCACGCGACCCGCCCGACCGTGTGGCTCGGCACGTTCGACGTCGCCGACACGCACGAGGGGGCCCGACCGGCCCGGCTGTCGTCCTCCGTCGACGCCGACCTGCACGGTGGTTACTGGGCGATCGAGCAGTTCCGCATGAGGCTGGACTCGCTGTTCGACGTGCGGGACCTCAGCACGGTCTCCGGCGACCAGGAGACGGAACTGCACGTGCGCCTCGAAAGCCGGTGACCGCCCTTCACCCTTCCGGCAGGCCGAGGACGGCCTGCCGGTAGACGCGTGCGCCCTGGAGCCCCTGGTCATCGGCCCACTGTGCCCTCCATCACCTTGTGCAACTAGTTGCATAAACCGTCCGCGGTCCTCTACAACTACAGACACGACACCGCGCACGGAGGGCCCGATGAGCCGTTACCCGCACCTGCTGACCCCCCTCGACCTGGGCTTCACGACCCTGCCCAACCGGGTCCTCATGGGCTCCATGCACGTCGGTCTGGAGGAGGCCGAGGGCGGTTTCGCCCGCATGGCCGCCTTCTACGCCGCCCGTGCCCGCGGCGGAGTGGGCCTGATCGTCACCGGCGGCATCGCACCCAACGACGAGGGACGCCCCTACCAGGGCGGCGCGAAGCTCACCACCGAGGCGGAGGCCGAGCAGCACCGGGTCATCACCGACGCCGTGCACCGCGAGGGCGGGCGGATCGCGATGCAGATCCTGCACTTCGGCCGGTACGCCTACCACCGGGACCTGGTCGCGCCCAGCCCGCTGCAGGCCCCGATCAGCCCCCACCCGCCCCGCGAACTCACCGACGCCGACATCGAGCGGACCATCGACGACTACGCGCGCGCCGCCCGCCTGGCCCGGCACGCGGGCTACGACGGCGTCGAGATCATGGGCTCCGAGGGCTACCTCATCAACGAGTTCATCGCACGGCAGACCAACCAGCGCACCGACCGCTGGGGCGGCTCGTACGAGAACCGCACGCGCTTCCCCCTGGAGATCGTGCGCCGGGTGCGCGAGGCGGTCGGCGAGGACTTCATCGTCGTCTACCGGCTGTCCATGCTCGACCTCGTCCCGGGCGGCTCCACGCTCGACGAGGTGATCACCCTCGCCAAGGCCGTCGAGGCCGCCGGCGCCACCATCATCAACACGGGCATCGGCTGGCACGAGGCCCGCATCCCCACCATCGCCACCTCCGTGCCGCGCGGCGCCTACACCTGGGTGACCAAGCGGCTGATGGGCGAGGTGTCCGTCCCGCTCGTCACCACCAACCGCATCAACACCCCCGAACTCGCCGAGGAGCTGCTCGCCGAGGGCGCGGCCGACATGGTGTCGATGGCCCGCCCGATGCTCGCCGACCCGGACTTCGTCATCAAGGCCGCCGCCGGCCGGCCCGAGGCGATCAACACCTGCATCGGCTGCAACCAGGCCTGCCTCGACCACACCTTCAGCGGCCTCATCACCTCCTGCCTGGTCAACCCGCGCGCCTGCCACGAGACCGAACTGGTGCTCTCGCCGACCCGGCTGCGCAAGCGCGTCGCGGTCGTCGGCGCCGGACCGGCGGGACTGGCGTGCGCGGTCTCCACCGCCGAACGCGGGCACGAGGTGACGCTGTTCGACGCGGCGAGCGAGATCGGCGGCCAGCTCAACGTCGCCCGTAAGGTCCCCGGCAAGCAGGAATTCGACGAGACACTCCGCTACTTCCGCACCCAGCTCGACTGGCACGGCGTCGACATCCGGCTGAACACCCCCGTCACGGCCGGCGACCTCGACGACTTCGACGAGGTCGTCGTCGCCACCGGCGTCACCCCGCGCACCCCCGACATCCCCGGCGTCGACCACCCGAGCGTCCTCGGCTACCTCGACGTCCTGCGCGAGGGCGCCCCCGTCGGCGACCGGGTCGCGATCCTCGGCGCGGGCGGCATCGGCTTCGACGTCGCCGAGTACCTCACGGACAGCGGCGACAAGGCGCACGAGGACCCGCAGACGTACTTCCGCCAGTGGGGCGTCGACCTGGACTACCGCGCCCCCGGCGGCCTCGCCGCGCCCGAGCGGCCCGCCCCGCCGCGCACCGTCCACCTGCTCCAGCGCAAGACCTCCAAGGTCGGCGCCGGCCTCGGCAAGACCACCGGCTGGATCCACCGCACCGAACTCAAGCACCGCGGCGTCACCATGGTCCCGGGCGTGCGCTACGACCGGATCGACGACGCCGGACTGCACATCACCGTCGGTGAGGAGAGCACGCTCCTGGAGGTCGACACGATCGTGCTGTGCACGGGCCAGGAGCCGCGCCGCGGACTGTACGAGGAACTGATCGCGGCCGGGCGCAGCGCCCACCTCATCGGCGGCGCCGACGTGGCCGCGGAACTGGACGCCAAGCGCGCCATCAAGCAGGGCACCGAGTTGGCGGCCGCCCTGTAGTGCGGATACGCGTCCCTAGGATGAGGCCATGTCACTCCCGCACGCGATCCTCACCGCCCTGCTCGAGAAGCCGTCGTCCGGGCTGGAGCTGACCCGCCGGTTCGACCGGTCGATCGGGTACTTCTGGTCCGCGACGCACCAGCAGATCTATCGCGAGCTGGGAAAGCTGGAGGCCGACGGCCTGATCCGGGCCCTGCCCGCCGAGCAGCCGACGCGCGGGCAGAAGAAGAGCTACGAGGTCCTGCCGGCGGGCCGTGCCGAACTGGTCCGCTGGACGGCCGCCTCGCAGGACCCCAAGCCGCACCGCGACGCGCTGCTGCTGCGGCTGAGGGCGGCGGCCGTGGTCGGCACCGCGGGCCTGGAGGCCGACCTGCGGCGCCACCTCGAGCTGCACGAACGGCAGCTGGCGGAATATCAGGAGATCGACAGGCGCGACTTCCCGCCCGGGCGGGACGGTGCCGAGGACCGGCTGCGGCATCTGGTGCTCCAGGCCGGCATCGACCTGGAGACGTTCTGGACGCAGTGGCTCAGGCGCGCGTTGGCGGACGTCGCCGCTCTCCCGGACGACGAGCCGGCCCGCCCGGCCTGACCGGCGTGCGGCGACGGGCCGCCGGCCCGACCGGGATGTGGCGGCGGCCCGCCCGACCGGAGCGCTTCGGCAGGTCGGGCCGCCGTTCGTACCGGATCAGAGCCGGTACGGCCTGTTGCGGCGGCGCAGGTACCAGGCCGTCGCGAGGAGGCCGGTGCCGACCAGCGTGCCGCCCGCCACGAGTGTGACGGTGCCGTAGTCCCTGGCAGCCCCGCCGGCCCCGCCCATGACACCGCGGGACGGCGATGCCGACGGGGACGGCGACCTCGTGCGGGAGGGAGCGGGGGAGACGACGACCGACTGCGTGCCGGCGGTGGTGCCGTCCGAGCAGATGACGATGACGGTGAACGTCCCCGCGGAGACGTTCGACCAGGCGGCGGACTGACTGGTCGACGTCCCCGACAGGGTCACCTGGCGGCCCTGGGCGAAACTGCCCTGACTGCTGGTGAGAAGCGAGGCGGTGCCCCAGCTGCCGTTGATCTGGGTGCACGCGCTGGTCGTGACCGACACCGTGGAACCCGTGGTGCTCACGGAGATGCCGGGGCCGGCGGCAGCGGGCACCGCGGCCAGGGAGAGGGGCAGCGCGGCAGCGGCTGCCACGGTCAGGCCGGAGCGGAGAAGCGGCGATGAGTTGCGCATGTGGACTGCCCTCCGGCGGCACGGTCGGCGGTACATCCCTTGCGCCGCCGAGGGTCGGGGAACGCCCGTGCTGCCTCAGGGTCAGCCAAGGCGCCCCCGGCCCCGGCCGCACGCCGGGCGCCCCCATGCAGGTGACGGGTTCCCGCGGCCGGACCATGCCGGGGAGCGCGTCAGGGCCCCGGACCCGTCGTCACCGTCCGCTCCGTCGAGAACCCTCCCCAGGTGCCGTCCGGCAGCACCGCACGGACCCGGACCCGGTGACGGACACCGGCGTCCCGTCCCACGTAGAAGCTGTACGCGGCCCGGTCGCGCGGCGCGTCCCCGCCGTACACCAGAGAGGTGGCGGGCCGGCCGTCCAGATGGATCTGGTACTCGGCGACCTCGCCGTCCACGCGCGGCGGCACCCAGCTCAGGTCGATGTAGTACGCCCCGTCCGCGCGGTGGCTTCTCGCCCGGAAGCCGGTGGGGGCCGTCGCGCGGCCGTCGTCCGTGCCTGGCGTGGTGACGCGGACGGCGGGAGCGGCGGGGGAGACGTTCCCGGCCGCGTCCCTGGCCCGGACGGTGAACGAGTAGGCCGTGCCGGGCCGCAGCCCCGTGACCACGGCGGCCGTCTGAGACCCGCTCACGCTGTGGATCTTCGCGTCCCCCTGGTGGATGTCGTACGACGCCACGCCCCGTTCGTCCGTCGAGGCGGACCAGGACAGCTGGACTGCCCGGTCGCCGACCGCCCGGCCGTGCGGCGCTGACGGGCGGGTGGGCGCGGAGCGGTCGTCCGCGACGGCCGCGGGTGTCCTCGCCCGGACCTCCCGGCTGCGAGGTCCCGGCCGACCCTCGGCATCCCGGGCCCGCACGGTGAAGACATACAGGGTGGAGGGCCGAAGCTTGGTGACGTCCACCATGTGCTTCGAACCCGGCACTTCCCTGACCTTCGTGGTGCCGCGATACACCTCGTAGGCCTCGGCCCGGGCGGTCGTGTTCCACATGATGTGCACGCTCGTCGCCGTGCCCGCTGTCGCGGTGACGCCTGTCGGCGCGCCGGGCGGAGAGCCGCCGTCCCCTTGGCCCGTGCCGGTCCGTCCGCAGGAGGCGACCGGGACGAGGGCCGCGCACAGCGCGAGGCGAAGGAGGTGGGAGGGGCGGAAGGAAAGGCCTCGCACGACACTGCCTCCCGGGGCCGGCATACGGGAATGGTCCGGACCAATATGGCGCGGCTGGCGTGGTCACATCAAGAGGGGCGGGTCGGGGAGCTCTCTGTGGGGGCGTCACCTCCCGCCGTTCGTGACCACCCGGGAGAGTTACGTATGCTGAAGTCCTCACGGCCGAACTCCTGGCGGACACCAGGGAGTTCGGGCCCGTCGCGCGGACCGCTGTCGTCGCAGATCCCGCGCCGGCGCGGGTGGCCGGGCCGGCCCGAGTCCTTACAGGGACTCAGGCCCCCGGCCCCTGTCGGAGGTTGGGGCCATGCACCGTCCGGCCCCCCAGCGGTGGCCAGGTGATCGCCTCGGGGCCAGATTGGCTGAGTGCCCGTCAGGTTTCCTCCGAGAGGCTTCACTATCGTGCGTGTCCAGTCGCTCACCCTGGCCGCGGCCAGCGCCGCTCTGCTCGCCCCGACGACACCCTCCGTCGTTCCGCCCCGGCCGGTGGCGTGGCGCGAGCCCCCCGTCCGCGCCGCCGACCTGCTGGCCAAGGTGCGGGACTGCGCCCCGGTCTCCCGCGGCCGGTACCGCAGCGACAGCGGCGCTCCCGCGGACATCCCGGTCTGCGACACCCGGGACGCCGTGTTCTGGAAGGCCGACATGGACATCGACTGCGACGGCCGCCCCGGACCCCGCTGCAACCGCCGCACGGACCCCCACTTCTCCGGCAGCACCGCCTACGTACAGTCCGACGGCCGCCCCCTGAGCGCCGAACGCCTCCCCTTCGTCGTCGTGCCCGCCCCGAGCCGCATCTGGGACCACCGGGAGTACGGCGTGGGCGGCGGTTCCGTCGTGGCCGTCGTCCACCGCGACCGCGTGCAGTACGCGGTCGTCGGGGACAAGGGCCCGCAGAACATCATCGGAGAGGCGTCCTACGCGACCGCCAAGGCCCTCGGTATTCGCGCCGACCCGCACGGCGGCGGCGCGCCGTCCGGCGTCACCTACATCGTCTTCAAGAACGCCCGCGTGTCGCCCATCGAGGACCAGGCGGCGACCGAGGCGACGGGGGAGCGGCTGGCGAGGCGGTTCATCGGCCTTGAGCAATTGACGGAGCGTCAGGGAAAACGCGAGTAAACCGCCGGGCACGCCGTTCTCCGGCGCGCCCGGCCCGGTCTCACACCTTCCGGTACGTGTACGCCTCCGCGGCGGCCGACTCCACCGCCGCCAGGTCGGCCCCGGTGGCCGCCGTGACGACCGCGGCGACGGCTCCCTCCACGAACGGAGCGTCCACCAGCCGCGTCTGCTCCGGGAGTTCGTCACCCTCCGCGAGCAGCGCCTTCACGGTCAGCACCGCACTGCCCAGATCGGTCAGCACGGCGACGCCGGCACCCCGGTCGACGGACGCGGCCGCCGCGGCGATCAGTTCGGCGCTGGTGCCGAGCCCGCCGCTCTCGGTCCCGCCCGCCGGGGCGACGGGCACTGCCGGGCCGCCGCCGGCGAGCCCCTTCGCCAGCTCGGCGACCGACGCGGCCACCTCCGCGCTGTGCGACACCAGCACGATTCCCACGAGCCGCTCGTCACTCACCGGCGGCCTCCGCGAGTCCGGCGACGAGCAGCGCCGACGAGGTGGCACCCGGGTCCTGGTGCCCGATGCTGCGCTCGCCCAGATAGCTCGCCCGGCCCTTGCGTGCCTGCAAGGGCGTCGTCGCCACGGCGCCCTCCTCCGCGGCGGTCCGGGCCGCCGTGAACGAGTCGCCCAGCGCGTCCACCGCGGGCACCAGGGCGTCGATCATGGTCTTGTCGCCCGGCGCGGCACCGCCCAGCGTCCTGACCGCGTCCACCCCGGCCCGCAGCGCCTCGGCCAGCTGCTCCGGGCTGACCTCGGCGGCGTCCCCGAGCGCCTTGCCGGTACGGCGCAGCAGCGTGCCGTACAGCGGCCCCGAGGCACCGCCGACCGTCGAGATCAGCTGACGCCCGGCCAGGGTCAGGACGCCGCCGGGCGTGCCGGGAGCCTCCTTCTCCAGGGCCGCGGTCACGGCCGTGAAGCCGCGCTGGAGGTTGCTGCCGTGGTCGGCGTCCCCGATGGGCGAGTCGAGGGCGGTGAGCCGTTCCGCCTCCCGGTCGACGGACGCGGCGGTCGCCGTCATCCAACGGCGGAAGAAATCGGCGTCGAGCACTGGGTCTCCTTGCCTGGTAGGTACGTGGTGGTCCTCTACCCCTTCCGCGTCACATGCCCCAGCGCAGACCCGGCGTCTTCACCGGCGCGTCCCACAGTCGCAGCATGTCCTCGTCGGCCTGGCACAGGGTGAGGGAGGCGCCCGCCATGTCCAGGGAGGTGACGTAGCTGCCCACGAGCACGCGGGCGACGGGGACCCCGCGGGCGGCGAGCACGCGGTGCACCTCGGCGTTGAAGCCGTACAGCTCCAGCAGGGGCGTCGCCCCCATGCCGTTGACCAGGACCAGCACCGGATTGCGCGGCCTCAGGTCCTCCACCACCGCCTCGACGGCGGCCTCGGCGATCTCGCCGGAGGTCATCATCGCCCGCCGCTCGCGGCCGGGTTCGCCGTGGATGCCGATGCCCAACTCCAGCTCGCCGGGCGGCAGATCGAAGGTGGGGCTGCCCTTGGCCGGGGTGCTGCACGCGCTCAGCGCGACACCGAAACTGCGGGAGTTCTCATTGACCTGCCTGGCGATGGCCTCCACCCGCTCCAGCGGCATGCCCTCGTCGGCGGCGGCGCCCGCGATCTTCTCCACGAAGAGGGTCGCTCCGGTGCCGCGCCGCCCGGCCGTGTACAGGCTGTCGGTCACCGCCACATCATCGTTGACCAGCACCTTCGCGATCTGAATGCCCTCGTCCTCGGCCAGCTCGGCGGCCATGTCGAAGTTGAGCACGTCACCGGTGTAGTTCTTCACGATGAACAGGACCCCGGCCCCGCTGTCCACGGCGGCGGCCGCACGCAGCATCTGGTCGGGCACCGGGGAGGTGAACACCTCGCCCGGACAGGCGGCCGACAGCATGCCGGGCCCTACGAAACCCCCGTGCAGCGGCTCGTGCCCCGAACCACCGCCCGAGACCAGCCCCACTTTTCCGGCCACGGGAGCATCCCGCCGCACGATCACCCGGTTCTCCACGTCCACGGTCAGCTCCGGGTGGGCGGCCGCCAGACCACGCAGCGCGTCCGCGACCACGGTCTCCGGGACGTTGATCAGCATCTTCACGGGTACCTCCTGGTGAGACTAGCCCTTGCGCCTCTGCCTTCATCCTCGCAGGCCCTCTCGGGCTTGACCAGTTGTCGATCTTGGCGGTTCGCGGTTGCCGGCAGCGGGCTGCGGCGGCACGGATCCCCGCGCGATGCCGACCCCGATGACGGGCCGTCAGGTTCGGACGCTCTGCGGGACTCTTACGGGAGTCTGACGCGACCGCCGTTCCGCATCAGCCCACCCCTCCCTCTGGCCACTCTGGTCACGTCCGCGGTCGCGGACAGCGCCGCGCGGGCAGCGCGGAGAGATTGAGGAAACGGACGTGAACATGCACGGCAGCCGCAGGGGTCACCGGGCCAAGTCCAGGACACGGCGCATCCTGTTCGGCGGCGGAGCCCTCGCCGTCGCCGCGGCGGCCACGGTGGCCGACGCGGGCAGCGGCACGGCGATGTCGCGTACGTCATGAACGCGGTCGGCGAGGGCAGCGTCCAGGGCTTCAGGATCACCGGTGAGGGGCTCAGGCCGCTGAAGGGGTCGCACCGTTCCCTGGGCCTGGACAACGAGGCGACACCGCGCTTCGACACCTCGCCGGGCGAGGCCGAGTTCACCCCGGACGGACGCGACCTGGTGGTCACCACGAAGGCCCGTCGTGAACGACTCCGCGGGTGGTGTTCCGTTCGCGATCAGCTTCGACCGGAGCGGGAAGCGGATGCTGGTCGCGGAGGCGGAGAAGTCCACGGTCACCTCGTACCGGGTGAAGCGCGACGGAAAGCTGAAGGTGCTCCAAGAACCCCACCCAGCAGCCAGGAGACCCTGTGCCGGCTGGAGCGCGCGGGCGACTACTTCTACGGCGGCAAGTTCGTCTACGTCCAGAACGCCGTCTCGGGCACCGTCGACGGCTTCCGCGTCGAGGCGAACGGCGCCCTCACCAAGGTCACGACGGCGGAGGGTCTGCCCGCCTTCGGCGAGTCCGGCATGGAGGGCATCGCGGTCTGACGGGCCGCGGGGAGTCAGGACATGCTGCTTTCCGCGCCGATCAGGTCGGTGACGGCCCGTATGCCCCCCTCGGCGAGAGCGGCGCGCTGTCTGTCCGCTCCGGTCCCGTTCTGGAGGAGCCGGTGGACCAGGGCCGTCACCTGCCGGGTCGCGCCGGACGCCTCAAGGGCCGGAGCGACGTGCCGCAGGAGCTGGTACAGCACGTCCCCGGCGCGGCGCGGCCGGCCGCCCGGGCAGATCAAGGTGTCGCTCAGACCGTGACGGGCGGCATGCCACAGAGCGATCTGGAGAAGCTCCGGTTCGCAGTCGGGCAGCGGCGCCCCGGCGGCCGTTTCCCTGATGGCCGTGTCCACGAGAGCGTGGGTCATGCCCGCGAGCATGACCGCGTCGTCCGCGCGCAGTTGAACGTCCAGGCAGCGCACCTCGACGGTGGGGTACCGGGCCGACAGGCGGGCCTGCCAGTACAACTGCCCGATGTCCGAGATCACACCGGTCTCCAGCAGTCGCGTCACGCGCCGGTCGTAGTCGGCCACGTCACGGAAGAACGGGGGCGCTCCGCTGACCGGCCAGCGGCCGAAGATCACGGTGCGCCAGCTGGCGAAGCCGGTGTCGTGGCCGTCCCAGAGCGGGGAGTTCGCCGACATGGCCGTCAGGGTCGGCAGCCAGACCCGGACCCGGTTCAGGACCTGCACCCCGGTCTCCCGGTCGGGCACGGCCACGTGCACGTGCATGCCGTTGACCAGCTGCTCCGCCACCAGCTGGGGCGCCTGCGTGAGCATCGCCCGATAGCGGGCCTGGTCGGTGACGGCCACCGGGTGACGATGGCGCAGCGGGGGCGTTCCACAGGCCGCGATCCGGCAGCCGTGCTCTTCGGCCGCCGCCCCGATGGCGTGCCGCAGCCGCAGCAGATGTCCCCCTGCCTCCTCCAGCGTGCCGCACACCGGCGTGGCCACCTCGACCTGCGCCTGGAGCAGCTCGCACTGCACTTCCTGGTCGGCCACGAGATGCGCCAGACCCGCCGCCGCACGCACCTTGTCGGCCAGGGGTACCGGCAGCCCGGTCACCGGGTCGAGGAGCAGGTACTCCTCTTCCACACCGATCGTCGTCATCGGTCACCCTCTGTTCTGCCCCGTCGCCGGGGCCGGCTCGCGCGGCGTCGGCCGGACGCTGTCGACTCGACGCTCGCGCGTGCCCCGAGTGCCGCGGCCACGGCAGGACAAACCATGGCAAAGCATGATGCTGGGGTGAGTCGGCGGTGCCGGGTACTCGTCCCGCCGCGGAGCCGGGCACGTCCGCCCGGCTCGGGCGGACGTGAGGAGGTACGGGATGGGTCTGCGCAATCACGTGGTGGTGGTGACCGGAGCGTCCAGCGGGATCGGACGCGCCACGGCCGAGGCGTTCGCGCGCAAGGGGTGTGCCGTGGTGCTGGCCGCGCGACGCGAGGAGGCGCTGGAGGCGACGGCGCACGCGTGCGCGAAGCACCGTGGGGCACGGACACTGGTCGTGCCGACCGACACGACGGACGCCAAGGCGGTCGAGGACCTGGCGCGGCGTGCCGTGGAGGAGTTCGGCCGCATCGACGTCTGGGTCAACAACGCGGCCGTCAACGCCTTCGGTCGCTTCGAGGACGTACCTCTGGAGGACTTCCGCAAGGTCTTGGACGTCAACATCATGGGCTATGTGCACGGGGCCCGGGCGGCTCTGCGGGTGATGCGGGAGCAGGGCACGGGCACGCTGATCAACATCGCGTCCATCGTGGGTGCCGTGGCGCAGCCCTACAGTCACCCGTACGGCATGTCCAAGCACGCCGTCCGCGGGCTCGGCTCCAGCCTTCGGCAGCAGCTCCGGGTGGAGGGTGTGAAGGGCATCGAGGTGTGCACGGTCCTGCCCGCGACCATCGACACGCCGCATTTCCAGCAGGCGGCCAACTACACCGGGCGCAAGGTCGTGGCCATGCCGCCCGTGTACAGCCCCGAGCGGGTCGCCCGGGCCGTCGTGCGGCTCGCCGCCGGCCGGCCGCGTCGCGAAGTGGTGGTCGGCCCCGCGGGCCGCGCGCTGGTACGCCAGGCCCGGATGGCACCCGGACTCGCGGAGCGGGCCATGGCACGGCAGACGGACAAGACCCACCTGTCCCACGACGAGGAGGCCCCGGCCACGCACGGAACGCTGCACGTACCGGCCGAGGGGGAGGGGTCGGTGCACGGCGGCTGGGGCGGCCGACGGCGCACCGCCCTGCGCAGGACGGCCGTCGCCGCAGCGCTGGCGGGCGCGGCCGTGGCCGCCGGGCGGCGGGCGACTCACGGCGCGACGGGCACCTGACGGGCAACGCGCGGGCACCGTCCGGGGGTGGGCCCGCGCGCCCGCCGTAGCCGGCTGAAGCTGCGGGCAGTCGTGCCGCTGGGGCGGTCGTGCTGCGGGGTGTGCCCGGGTGCGCTCGGGCGTTCTCCGGGCAGAGCTGCGGGCTGTCGTGCCGCTGGGGGCGGCGCGGGTGGGCGCGGCGGCACTCCGCAGCGCCGGGTTGCGCACCCGCCCGGCGGATCGCGCGTCGTGGCCCCCCGGGTCGGCCGTCCTCAGCCGTCTCGTCCCGGGCCGGCCCCGGTCGTCCTCAGGATGTCGTCCTCGCCATGCCGCCCGCCCGGGCCCCGACCGAAAGCGCTGGAGCGCGGACGGATTCGATGACGAACCCGCTGCGCACACGGGCCGGAACGCGGGTCAGCGGGATACGCAGGTCCTGGTCGGGCACGTCGTACTCCAGCTGGGCCAGCCGTGGCCCGAGGGCCCGCAGCAGAGCGACCGTGACGTCCTCGCCAGGGCAGCGGTGACCGGCGGCGCGGTCGCCACCGCCCTGGGGGATCAGTTCGTCGCGCCCGGGCGGCCGGTCGAGGAAGCGCTGCGGTTCGAAGGTGTACGGATCGTCCCAGAGGGCGGGGTCGTGGTTCTGCCCGTACAGGTCGAGCAGGATCAGCGTGCCGGACGGAATCGGTTCCCCCCGCCACTCCAGGTCGGTGACGGCCCGGCCGCCGACGAAGGGCGCGAAGGGGTAGAAGCGCCGCAGCTCGTGGGCGAACGCCACGGCGTAGGCGGGGTCGTCCTGCCGCAGGCGTTCCCGGAGGCCGGGCCGCAGACGCAGCGCGTGACCGGCGTAGGCGACGAACCAGGACACGGCCACGGTCGGGCGGATGACATTGAGCAGCTCGACGGCGGCGGTGTGCGCGTCGAGGAGCCGGCCGTCGGCGTCCCGGTGCCGGACCACCACGTCCAGCGCCGACTCGGCCGGCGCGGTGACGGACCCCGCCCGCACGTCCTCGACCAGACGCCCCAGCCACGCCTCACCGCGGGCGCGGGCGCGCCGGGCCCGCCAGTGGCGCGGCCCCGGCGTGGCGAAACCGTCGACCATGGCGATCAGGTCCCGGGCCACCGGTTCGGCGTCCTCGAGGGGGATCCCGGCCCACCGGCACACGCCCCGGGTGAGCACGCGGCTCGTCTCGTCGAACAGCACGACCCGGCGGCCGGACCAGGACTCCACCGCCTCGTCCCACACCGCGGTGACGCGGTCCACGAGCCCGGCGACCGCCTCCGCCCCGGTGAGCAGGGACAGGAACATCTCCTTGCGTACGCGGTGGTCCCGCCCGTCCAGGGTGTGCACGGCTCCGTGCCCGAACAGCGTGCTCAGCACCGGGCCGGGCAGCGCGGTCCTGCGCTCCACATGCCGCTCGTCGTAGAAGAACCGCACCGCCTCCAGCCCGTACAGGGCGACGGCGTGCTGTCCCATCAGCCGGGTGCGCACGAGCGGAGCGGTGGTGCGGCGCCTTCGGTCGGGCAGCCAGGTGTACCCCTTGGCCAGGAGGGCGAGAGAGCTGTCGGCGATCGGTGGACGACGACTCTGATTCATGGCGCGGCGAGTGCCCGTCGGCCCCGGCGGGAAACGCCGCCCGGCTCATCCGGCGGATCCACGTCCGCGCCTGTACGGCGTCACGGCCGCGGGTTCGTGCGCTGCCACCGGGGGCGAGCGTCCTTGCCGCGCCGCCCGGCGACCGAGGCGCAGCGCGGGCACTGGCGCCGTACCCGGTCCGCCGCACCGCCGGACTCCGGGAAGGTGTCCGGCCAGGTGACGTGCGGGAAGCGGACCAGCCGGGAGCGGCTGAGGGACAGTCCGCAGACGGTCTGGTTCAGCCCCGGCTCCCAGGCGTGCACCTCCCCGGACGGCAGGCGGCGCCGGCCCTCCTCCTCGTCGGTCCACTGCCCGGACGCCGCGACGGCGTACTGCTTGACGCGTGCCATGGTGTGCGGCCCCTGATCAGCCGGCCGCGTGGTCGACGCGCAGCCGCACCTGCTCCTCCAGGCGCTGAAGGCTGCTGTCCAGGGCGTCGCGGACCATCGTCTCGCCGGGGTCGTGGCTGTCGTCGAAGAACGACAGGTGCACCGTCACCTCACTGGCCCCGCCGTCGATCCCGGCGACCTGGAGCCAGCCCGTGTAGCTGCCCTGGTCGCGGGTGCCCCATTCGAGCCGCATCTGGTCGCGCTGGGCACGCAGCAGGGCGGAGGTGTCCTCGTCCGTGCGGTCCTCGTGCACGGTGACGGCGGGCAGCTCCCCGGCCTCGACGTGCAGGGCCGCCGGCAGCCAGCTGTCCAACTGGCCGATGTTCGCGGCCTGGTCGAAGACCTGCTCGGGCTGTGCGGGCATCGTGCGTGAACGTTCGTACTCGGTCATCGCGGCACCGGCCTCGCGTCGGGTTCGTTCAGCGCACCGCGTTCCCGGCCTACCCGGCCATAACCATCAGGCTCCGTCTGCCGTCGGTGTCAGCGACTTTTTTGCAGAGTCTGCATCTTTGCGTACCATGCAATCATGACGGAGGGGAACCCGGCGGGCGTCGGGCTGCGTGAGCGCAAGAAGCGGGCGACCCGTGCCGCCCTGGTGGCGGCCGCGGTGCGGCTCGCGGCGGAACACGGGGCGGAGCACGTCACCGTCGACGCGATCAGCGAGGCAGCCGGGGTGTCCGCGCGGACGTTCTTCAACTACTTCGACGCCCGGGACGACGTCTTCGTCATGATCGGCGCGGACGCCAGTGCGAGGGTCCGGCAGGCCGTACTGGCGGCGCCCGCCGAACTGTCCCCGCTGGAGGCGCTGCGCGACGCCATGGCGAACGAGCTGGCGGAGATCGAGCAGCAGCAGGAACTGTGGCGCCTGCACGCCGAGGTGCTGCGCCGCTCACCGCACCTGCTCGCACGCAGTCTCGGCGCCCACATGGCCGACGAACTCGCCCTGGCCGAGACGCTCGCCGAGCGCATGGGTGCCGGCTCGCCGCTCTTCGCCGGGGACCGGGCCGCGCTCGGGTCGCCGGACGACGAACGCAGGAGGCGGGCGCTGGGTCTCCACCCCCGTCTGCTGGCCGCCGTCGGCATCGCGGCCGTCCGGGTCGCCGTCGAGCACTGGTGCGTCCGGCAGGACGAACTCGCCTTCGCGGACGTCTTCCGGGAGACGTTCGAGCACCTGGCGGCGGGGCTTCCGGCTCCGGCACCGGCGGGACCGGCGGACCGGTAGGCAACCGCTCATCGCTCCGGGACCCGGGTCCGTCCCGGTCCTTGTCCAAGACCGCGTGAAAGAGATGATGTGAATTCTTCAGCGGCGCCCGCAGAGGCGTCACCGTCCGCCATGTCCAACCGGCAGATACTCCAGGCCATGTCGGGACTGATGGCGGGCATGTTCGTCGCCATCCTGGCCGGCACCGTGGTGTCCAACGCGCTGCCCCGGATCATCGCCGACCTCGGGGCCAGCCAGTCCTCCTACACCTGGGTCGTCACCGCCGAACTGCTGGCCATGACGGCGACCGTGCCGCTGTGGGGCAAGCTGTCAGACCTCTACAACAAGAAACTGCTGCTCCAGCTCTCCCTTGGCCTGTTCGTCGTGGGGTCGCTGCTGGCGGGCTTCTCTCACGACGTGGGATTGCTCATCTTCAGCCGGGTGGCCCAGGGCATCGGCGCCGGCGGTCTCACGGCGCTCGCGCAGGTCGTGATGGCGGCGATCATCCCGCCCCGCAGGCTGGGCAAGTACGCGGGAATCTTCGGCGCCGTCTTCGCCGTGGGCACCGTGGCCGGTCCGCTGATCGGCGGCGTCCTGGTGGACACCTCGTGGCTCGGCTGGCGCTGGTGCTTCTTCATCGGCGTGCCCTTCGCCCTGCTCGCCATCGCGCTGCTCCAGCGCACGCTGCACCTGCCCACCGTCCGCCGCGAGGCGAAGATCGACTACCTGGGCGCCTTCCTGATCGTCGCGGGTGTCTGCGCGCTGCTGATCTGGGTCACGCTCGCCGGGAACGAGTTCGACTGGGCGTCGTGGCAGACCGCCGCTCTGACCGGCGGCGGAGTGGTGCTGCTGGCCCTCGCGGTCGCGGTCGAGGCGAAGGTCGCCGAGCCGGTCATTCCGCTCGGCATCTTCCGCAACCGGACGGTGGCGCTGACCACCCTGGCCAGCCTCTTCGTCGGTGTGGCCATGTTCGGCGGCACGGTCTTCCTGTCGCAGTACTTCCAGGTGTCGCTCGGCAAGTCCCCGACGATGGCGGGTCTGATGAGCCTGCCCATGATCCTTGGCCTGCTGGTCTCCTCCACCATCGCGGGGCAGATCATCAGCGCGACCGGCCGGTGGAAGGTGTACCTCGTCGGGGGCGCCGTCACCATGACCGTCGGTCTCGGACTGCTCTCCACCATCGGGAGGGACACCCACTTCGGTCTCCTCAGCGTCTACATGGCGGTCATGGGCATCGGTGTCGGCATGCTGATGCAGAACCTGGTGCTGGCCGCGCAGAACGACGTACCGGCGGCCGAACTGGGCGCGGCGACCTCGGTGTTGTCCTTCTTCCGCAGCATGGGCGGCACCATCGGCACCAGCGTGCTCGGCGCGATCCTGGCCCACCGCGTCGCCTCCGAGATGACCAGGAGCCTGAAGGACGCGGGGGGTGCCGTCGAGGGCGGAGGCCAGGCCGGGCACGGGGGAGTGCCCGACATGACCGCCCTGCCGGAGCCGATGCGGGAGATCGTGGAGCACGCCTACGGGGTCGCCACCGCCGAACTCTTCCTCGTCGCCACCCCGTTCGCGGCGCTCGCGCTGATCGCCGTGCTGTTCATCAGGGAGAAGCCGCTGAAGAACACCAGTGGCATGGAGCGGCTCTCCGAGGAGTCGGCGAACGCCGGCAGGACCACCGCGGGCGGCCCGCTCCCGCGCGTCGACGCCGACGCCTGACGGAGCGCCGGAGCCGCCGGCAGGGGGACATGTCCCCTCCCGGCGGCTCAGGCCACGGCAGGGGTGTAGTGGGAGGCGTCGTCACCTTCGAGGACGTGGCTGAGGGTGCCGTCGACGCCGGCGGGGACGTCGCCCGCGACGGTCACCCGGTGCAGCAGGCGCGGCAGGTCGCCGTAGTCGTCGGGGGCGTAGTGCTGGGTGATGCGGTTGTCGAACAGGACGACGTCGCCCGGCGTCCAGGCCACCCGCACGATGTTCTCCGGGCGGGTGACGTACGACTGGAAGATGCGCAGCAGGTCACGGGAGTCGGACGGGCCGAGACCGACGATGCTCTGGGCGAAACCGCCGATGAACAGGCCCCGCTCCCCGGTCTCGGGGTGGACCCGGACGACCGGGTGGACGGTGCGGTACGCGCGGGAGACGAACCGCTTGCGGTACTCGGCCGCCTTTTCGCTCTTCGGGGCCGCGTAGTCGTAGGCGTTGGTGTGCACGGCCCACAGCCGGTCCGCCAGCTCGCGCAGCGGCTCGGGCAGATCCCGGTACGCGGCGGCCGAGTTGGCGATGAGGGTGTTGCCGCCGTAGGGCGGGACGACGATGCCGCGCAGCGTGGACGCCTTCGGGGGCGTACGGACGAACGTGACGTCCGTGTGCCACACGTTGGAGCGGATGCCCTCGTCGGCGTCGACGGGCAGGATCCGGGGCTGGCCTTCTACGGAGGGCACGGTGGGGTGGGCGGTGGTGAGCTCGCCGAACAAGGAGGCGAAGCGGAGCTGGCCCGCGTCGTCGAGGTGCTGATCGCGGAAGAGGAGCGCCTTGTGCTCCAGGAGCGCGGAGTTGATCTCGGAGACGAGGGCGGGGTCGAGGCCGCCGGAGAGATCCACACCGAGGATCTCGGCGCCGATACGGCCTCCGATCTGGCGGACGTCGAAGCCGGTGCTGGTGGTCATGTGCGCAGTCCTTTCAGACGGGAGGCACGCCTTTCAGGCGGGTGCACGCCTTTCAGACGGGGAGCACGAACGGAGGGTGCGCACCGTTGAGGAAGTAGTCCCCGACATCGCGGAGCCGGTGGGCCACGGGTTCGTACAGGGTGTGGGTCCGGGCATTGCGCCAGAAGCGGTCGAAGCCCAGCCGTGAGGACGCGGAGCGGGCACCGATGATGTCGAGGGCACGGGCGGTGGACTCCTGCACGGCCCTGGACGCGGCCGCTTCGGCCATGGCGACGAGGACGGAGATCTCCGCGTACTCGTCGTAGCCGAGGTCCTCACCACGGGCCAGCCCGCCGTGTACGGCGTCCCGCGCCTGGTCGGCGAGGGCGGACGCGGAGCGGGTGAGCACGGTGAGTTCCCCGTACACGGTCAGCACCTGCGGGTCCTGAGGTGAGCCGACCGGCCAGTCCGGGTGCCAGAGGGACCGGCCGGTCCTGCTGTACTCGCGGGCCTCCGCGAGCACTCCCTCCGCCATGCCGAGACGCAGTTGCACCGAGAGGAGCCGTCCGACCGGGGACACCAGAGCGGTCAGGGGCGACAGCACGTCCTCGTCCGCGGCCAGCGAGCCCAGGACGTCGTCGGCGGCGATCGGCACGGCGTCGAACTCCACGCTTCCGCCGGCCGCGAGCCGTTGCCCGAAGGGGTCGGCGTCGCCGTCGACCACCACGCCCGGCAGAGCCGGATCGACCACGACGGCGAGTGGTTCGCCGGTGTCGGCCCGCACCGCCCGCACGGCGAGGCGGTCGGCGACCAGGACGCCGGCGGCAAAGCTCTGCCGGCCGGTCAGCACATACCCCTGCCCGTCCTTGATCAGCGTCAGAGCCGGTTCCTGACGCGCCAGACCACCACCCCAACACCATTCCTGAGCCGCGGACCGCTGCTCCAGCCGGGCGGCGAGAGCGGGCTCGGCGAAGAACCGGGCGCTCCACGACATGAAGTAGTGACAGCCGAGCAGCTGGCCTATCGCACCGTCGGCCGCGGCGATCTCCCGGACCACCGCGTACGCCGTCGGCCAGTCCGCGCCGCCGCCTTTGAGCCCGGCCGGTACGAGGAGTGTCAGCAGTCCCGACTCGCGCAGCCGCGACACCTCGTCGAACGGGGGCTTGCCCGCCTGGTCCCTGGCCACCGCGTCCGTGGCCAGGTCGTCCGCGGTCTCGCGGGCCACGCGCAGCCAGTGAGCACTCCCGGGCCCGGTCCGGTCCGACTCCGCGTCGGAGCCCGACGGAGCAGGGGCAACGCCCATGGCAGAGGTCTCCTCAAGTCGATGTCTGAGGCACGTAACGTCATCCTGTGCAGCGCCGCTGGGCGCCGTCAATACTTCCCTAGTAATTCTATAGGAAAAGTAGGGAAGCTAGGAGCGCAGAGCGCGGCGATATGTGGCCAACCGTGCCCGCCCGGCCGCGGCCAGCCGCTGCACAGGGGTGGGCGGCAGGGCCCGCGCGGCGCCCCGCGCGTAGTGGCGCTCGACATAGAACTGCCCCACACCGAGCACGGTGGTGACGGCGATGTACCAGAGGGTGGCGACCATCAGCAGCGGGATGACCTGGTACGTCTGGTTGTAGACCAACTGCGCCGAGTACAGCAGGTCGTGCACGGCCAGCACGCTGACGATGCTCGTGCCCTTCAGGGTGCCGATCAGCATGTTGCCGGCGGTCGGCACGATTGAGCGCATCGCCTGCGGCACGACGATCCGCCGCAGGGCGCGCACCTTCCCGATGCCGAGGGCCTGGGCGGCCTCCGTCTGCCCCGCGTCCACGGAGAGGATCCCGCCGCGCACCACCTCCGCGGCGTAGGCGGCCTCGTGCAGGGTCATGCCGATGACGGCCGTGAGGGCGGGGCCGAGCAGGTTCACCGTCTTGACGGTGACGAACTGCGGACCGAAGGGGATGCCCAGGCCGAGCGTCGGGTAGAGGGCGCCGATGTTGAACCAGAACAGCAGCTGCACCAGCAGGGGAGTGGACCGGAAGATCCACACATAGCCCCAACTCAGGGTGCCCAGGACCGGGTTGGCCGACAGCCGCATCACGGCCAGCGGAATGCCCAGCAGAAAACCGAGCACCATCACCACCCCGGTCAGCCACAGGGTGAGCAGCAACCCGTCGAGCACGGCGGCACTGGTGAAGTACCGGCCGACCACCTCCCACTGGAAGGCACGGTTGCGGACGACGGAGTTGACCGCCATCGCGAAGAGCAGCAACGCGACGGCGGCGGACAGCAGGCGGCCGGGGTTCCGGCGCGGCACGATCCGCGGAAGATCCTCGGCTTTCGCACCCTCCGGGGGCGGCACAGACGCAGACGCGGCTGCGGGTGCGCGGAGGGGTGCGGGGAGATCGGGCGGCGAGACCATCAGAAGGCTCTCCAGGGAGGGAAGCACGGCGTGGATACGGGACCGGAGCCCGGCCGGGGCGTCATCACGCTCGCCGCGTCCCTCAACGCGGTGCCGTCGATCGTATGGGGTCGACGCACATAGGTGTCAACCACACATGGGCTGCATTCACCTTCCGTCCGCCATCCGGGCCGTGGTTGACGGAACGTGAGTTGTCCTGCTCAAGTATGCGCATGAATGCCGAGCAGCGCCTGGTCACCCGTGGCCACATCGACTTCGGTCGGGTGTGGTCCGCGGCGTGTTGCGTCTGACCCGGCAGCGGGCCGTCTGACCGGCCCTTCCCTCCCTCGGTGTCCCCGTCGCGGGCCGAGTCTCCTCCCTGACACGCGCTGCCGTCGCCGCCCCACCTCGCCCGGGGCCCACACCCCGGCGTCATCACGCCCGCTCTTCACCCGCATTCCCCTGCCCTGAGGCGCCGTCGTTCCCGACCGCGCCGAGGGCCGCCCCGCCGTGCCCCCGTGCCCTCGGACCGAACCCTCGGCACGGCATCACAGGACTTGAGGAAAGGCCATACCCATGCCCGTGGAGTTCCTTGGCATCGCCGCCACCAACGACGGCTCCGAAACCACCCCGCGCTCCGGCGCCGCCTTCGACAAGGAGTACACGCTCCGGCTCGCCCGGGCGCACGAGGAGCACGGCTGGGACCGGGTGCTGTTCGCCTACGGCTCCGGATCGCCGGATCCGGCACCGGCCGCCGCGTACATCGCAAGCCGGCTGGACCGTCTCCAGATCCTCCTCGCCCACCGGCCCAACGTCTCGTACCCGACCTTCGCCGCCAAGACCTTCGCGACCCTCGACCAGATCAGCGAGGGCCGCCTGACCGTGCACTTCATCACGGGCGGCAACGACCACGAACAGGGCCGCGAGGGTGACACCCTCAGCAAGGACGAGCGCTACGCCCGCACCCGCGAGTACATCCGCGTCGTCAAGAAGATCTGGACGACGCACGAGCCCTTCGACCACGAGGGCGAGCACTACCGCTTCCACGACTTCGTCAGTGACGTCTTCCCGGTCCAGCGGCCCCGCCCGAACGTGTCGTTCGGCGGCTCGTCGCCCGCCGCGTATGCCGCCGGGGGTGCCGAGGCCGACGTCTACTGCCTGTGGGGAGAACCGCTGGAGAAGACCGCCGAGCAGGTCGAGGCCGTGAAGGCCGCGGCGAAGGCGGCGGGCCGCACCGACGTGCCGCGCATCCAGATCGCCTTCCGCCCGATCATCGCCCCGACCGAGGAACTGGCCTGGGAGAAGGCCCACCGCACGGTCGGCGCCATCAGGGAGCAGGGCGCGGCAGGGCTCAAGCGGCGCCACCGTACCGACTCCCCGCAGAACACCGGATCGCAGCGACTGCTCGCCATCGCCGAGGAGGGGGAGCGCTACGACCGCGCCCTGTGGACCCCGACGGCCACCGCGACCGGCGGCGCGGGCAACTCCAACGCCCTGGTCGGCACCCCGGAGACGGTCGCCCGGGCCCTGCTCGACTACTACGACCTCGGTGTCGACATCCTCTCCGCCCGCGGCTACGACCTGCTGGGCGACGCCATCGACTTCGGCCGGTACGTGATCCCCCTCGTCCGCGAGGAGGTCGCCAAGCGCGACGCCGAGCGGGCGGCCCGCGGGACGCAGACCCTCGCGGCGGTGAACGGGTGACCTCCGCACCGGAACTGACGTTCATTCACGTGCCCGTCTCGGACCCCCGCGTGGAACCGCTGCTGCGCGAACTGGGCCACGAGTACTCGACCCGCTACGGCAGGGATGCGCACGCCGAGATCGCCCGCTACCCGGATGACGAGTTCACCGAACCGCACGGCGGTCTGCTCCTGTTGCTGCTGGAGCGGGGCGAGCCCGTCGCGGGCGGCGCCTTCCGCCGGTACGACCTGGCCACGGCCGAGCTGAAGCGGATCTGGACCCACTCCGCCCACCGGCGGCGCGGTCTGGCCCGGCGCGTCGTCGCCGAGCTGGAGCGCGAGGCGGCCCTGCGCGGCTACCGCCGGATCTTCCTCACCACCGGCCCGCGCCAGCCCGAGGCCCGCGCCCTGTATCTGGCCACCGGTTACACCCCGCTGTTTGACACAGAGGCCGACCCGGAGTCCATCGGGCCGCTGCCGTTCGAGAAACACCTCCGAGAGGCCCTCCACCCGTGAACACCCGCACGATCAGAACCCGCCCGCGCGCAACCGCCGCCCTCGCGCTGCTGCCCGCCCTGGCGCTGACGGCCTGCGGCTCCGGCGGCACGGCCGGGACCGGTCCGGTGGGCGCGCAGTCCCCCGCACCGACCTCCGACCCGGTCGCCGCCGTACGCAAGGTGGACTCCGTCGCCGCCCTGCTGCCCGCCGACGTCCGCAGGTCGGGCACCCTGCGCATCGGGAGCTCCGTCGGGTTCCCGCCCGGGGCCTACTATCCGAACGGCCCCGGCAAGGCGCCCGCGGGCCAGGACATCGACATCACCGACGCGGTGGCGAAGGTCCTCGGCGTGAAGGCGGTGCGGCAGGACGCCTCCTTCGAAACGATCCTGCCCGCCCTGGGCAGCGGCAAGTACGACGTCGGCACCGGCAACTTCGGCGTCACCACCCAGCGCCTGAAGACCGTCGACTTCGTCACCTACATCAACGACGGCCAGGGCTTCGCGGTGAAGAAGGGCAACACCACCCTCAAGACGAAGGTCACCGACCTCAAGCAGCTGTGCGGGCTGACCATCGGCACCGGCGCCGGCACCACCTTCGAGACCACCCTCACCGCGCAGAAAGACGTCTGCGCGAAGGCCGGCAAGAAGCCGTACGAGGTGAAGGTCTACTCGGAGAACGCCGCGACGCTCACCGCGCTCCAGCAGGGCCGCATCGACGTGATCATGTCGACCATCAACGGCCTGCGCTACCAGGCGGCCCAGCCCGCGGCGCAGACCACCTTCCTCGGCGAGTACCACCGCCTCGACGTCGGCTTCGCCTTCCGGAAGAACTCCCCGCTCACCAAGGCCTTCCAGGCCGCCGTCGACGAGCTCATCAAGGACGGTACGTACGTCCGGATCCTCAAGAAGTGGGGCACCTCCGCCTCCGCGATCGACGCATCGCAGATCAACCCGCCCGAGCACAGGTGACCCATGAGCAGCGACACCATCACAGAACCGGCCCCGAGGCTGGTAGAAGACCCGGCCGAGCTGAAGGTCGTACCCACCCGCCACTACGCCCGCTGGGCCGCCGGCGCCGCCGTGGTCGTGCTGATCGCCCAGTTCGTCCACGGCCTGGCCACCAACCCCGTCTGGGAGTGGCACGTCTTCAGCGACTACGTCTTCTCCGAGACGATCGTCCAAGCGGTGTGGGTGACCCTCCAGCTCACCGCCTACGCCACCGTCCTCGGCTTCCTCCTCGGCACCGTGCTCGCCTTCATGCGGCTGTCGCGCAGCCCGGTGCTCTCGACCGTCGCCTGGACCTACATCTGGATCTTCCGGTCCATCCCGATGATCGTCCAGCTGGTGTTCTGGTTCAACCTCAGCGCCCTGTACAAGGAGTTGGGCGTCGGCGTCCCCTTCGGGCCGGTGTTCTGGTCCGTCGACAGCAACACGCTCATCGGCACCATCGGCGCCGCCGTCATCGGGCTGACCCTGCACCAGGCCGCCTACGCCGCCGAGATCGTCCGCGGCGGCGTCATCGCCGTCGACCACGGACAACTGGAGGCCGCCGCCGCGCTGGGCATCCCCCGGCTGCGGCAGATCCGCCGGATCGTGCTCCCGCAGGCCATGCGCGCCATCCTGCCCACTGCGGGCAACGAGATCATCGGCCTGCTCAAGGGCACCTCGGTGGTCTACGTGATGTCCATCGGCGAGCTCTTCTACCAGGTGCAGGTGATCTACGGCCGCAACGGCCGGGTGATCCCGCTGCTGCTGGTCGCCACCGCCTGGTACGTCGTACTGACCTCCCTGCTGTCGATCGCCCAGTACTACGTGGAGCGCCGCTACGCCCGGGGCGCCGACCGCACCCCGCCGCCCACCCCGCTCCAGCGCGCCCGGCGCTTCGTGACGAAGGAGAGCACATGAGTGCCGCCATGGTCGACGTCCACGGCGTCCACAAGAACTTCGGCCCCCTTCAGGTGCTGCGCGGCGTCGACCTCACGGTCCGCGCCGGCGAGGTCACCGTGGTCCTCGGCCCGTCCGGCTCAGGGAAGTCCACCCTGCTGCGCACCATCAACCACCTGGAGAAGGTCGACCGCGGCTGGATCAGCATCGACGGCGAACTCATCGGCTACCGCCGCTCCGGGAACAAGCTGCACGAACTCAAGGAGAAGGACGTTCTGAGGCAGCGCACCCACATCGGGTTCGTCTTCCAGAACTTCAACCTCTTCCCACACCTGACCGTCCTGGAGAACCTCGTCGAGGCCCCCGTCTCCGCCCTGCGCCGCCCGCGCAGGGACGCGGAGGAGACCGCCCGCCGGCTGCTGGAGCGGGTCGGGCTCGCCGACAAGACCGGCGCCTATCCCCGGCAGTTGTCCGGCGGCCAGCAACAGCGCGTCGCCATCGCCCGCGCACTCGCCCTCGAACCCAAGGTGCTGCTCTTCGACGAACCCACCTCGGCGCTCGACCCGGAGCTGGTCGGCGAGGTCCTCGACGTCATCAAGGACCTGGCGCGCACCGGGACCACCATGATCGTCGTGACCCACGAGATCGGCTTCGCGCGCGAGGTCGCCGACACCGTGGTCTTCATGGACGGCGGAGTCGTCGTGGAGCAGGGCCCGCCCTCGGCCGTCCTCGACGCCCCGCAGCACGAGCGCACCCGCGCCTTTCTCTCCAAGGTCCTCTGACCACCCGACCGTCACACACGCAAGGAGCACCACCGTGGCCACCCTCGACGCCCGCCGCACCACCGCAGCAACGCTCGGACTCGCCACCGCCCTCGTCCTCGCCGGCTGCGCCAACCCCACCGACGGCGGCACGACCGAGGTCGCGGCCACATCCGGCAGCAAGACGAAGATCAACATCAGCCCCGACCAGAACCGCGTCACGACCGGAAAGGTCGACTCCATAGCGGCAGAAGTCCCCGAGAAGATCCGCAGGAGAGGCACCCTGGAACTCGTCTCCTCGTCCGGCTCCGCCGCGCCCCTGACCTTCTACGCCACCGACAACAAGACCGTCATCGGCGTCGAGCCCGACATCGCCCACCTGGTCGCCGACGTCCTCGGTCTCAAGGCGCACCTCAACACCGTGTCGTGGGAGAACATCTTCGTCGGCCTCGACAGCGGCAAGTACGACGCCGGCCTCAGCAACATCACCGTCACCGAGGAACGCAAGGAGAAGTACGACTTCGCCACCTACCGCGAGGACAACCTGGCCTTCGAGGCGAAGAAGGGCAGCGGCCTGAAGGTCACCGGGCCGAAGGACGTCGCCGGAAAGACCGTCGCCGTGGGCAGCGGCACCAACCAGGAGAAACTGCTGATCGAGTGGTCGGCGGAGAACAAGAAGGCCGGCCGCAAGCCGGTGGACATCAAGTACTACCAGAACGACAGCGACACCTACCTCGCTCTCCAGTCCGGCCGGATCGACCTCTGCCTCGGCCCCAACCCGACCGCCGCCTACCACGCGGCCACCACCGGCAGGACGGAGGTCGTCGGCACGTACTCGGGCGCCGGCGCCCGCCTCCAGGGCCTCATCGCGGCCACCACCAAGAAGGACAGCGGACTGGCGAAACCGCTCGCCGACGCGCTGAACCACGTCATCGGCAACGGCACGTACGCGAAGGTGCTGAAGCGCTGGGGTCTGTCCGGCGAGGCCGTGACCAGGTCGGAGATCAACCCGCCCGGCCTGCCGAAGACCGGCGGCTGACCGTCCGCCGGCCCGCAGCCCTGCCCACCGACCGCTGAGGAGCACCCGACCATGTCCGGCATCCCTCTCGGGGTCCTCGACCTCGTCCCCGTCCCGTCCGGCTCCACCTCCGCCGACGCGCTGCACCACACCATCGACCTCGCGCGGCAGACCGAGCGGTTCGGCTACAGCCGTTACTGGTTCGCCGAGCACCACCTCAACCCGGGCGTGGCCGGCACCTCTCCCGCGGTGCTGCTGGCCCTGACCGCCGCGGCGACCTCCACGATCAGGATCGGCTCCGGCGCCGTGCAACTCGGCCACCGCACGGCCCTGTCCACCGTCGAGGAGTTCGGCCTCATCGACGCCCTGCACCCCGGGCGACTCGACCTGGGCCTCGGCCGCTCCGGCGGACGTCCCCCGGGACAGCCGGCGGGACCCCGCCCGACGACCACCCCCGTCGTCGACGGGCGCACCCCCAACGGCCTGAAGATCCCGCCCCGGTTCTCCCCCGACCACCTGCGCGACTCACCACGCCTCAGGCTCCAGCAGCAACTGCTGCGGCAACCGGGCGCCCGTCACCAGGACTACGGCGAACAGGTCGGCGACATCCTCGCGTTGCTGCGCGGCGACTACCGCTCGGCGGACGGGCTCGAAGCACACGCCGTCCCCGGAGAAGGCGCCGACGTGCAGGTGTGGATCCTCGGCAGCAGCGGCGGGGAGAGCGCCGACGTCGCGGGCCGCAACGGCCTGCGCTTCGCCGCCAACTACCACGTCAGCCCGGCCACCGTACTGGAGGCGGCCGAGGGGTACCGGGCCGCGTTCCAGCCGTCTGACCACCTCGACAAGCCCTACGTCAGCGTCTCCGCCGACGTCGTCGTCGCCGAGGACGACGACACCGCCCGCGAACTGGCCACCGGCTACGGCCTGTGGGTCCGCAGCATCCGCACCGCCGAGGGAGCGATCCCCTACCCGACCTCCGAACAGGCCCGCGCCCACGACTGGACCGAGCAGGACCGGGCCCTGGTCGCCGACCGCGTCGACACCCAGTTCGTCGGCTCGCCCGGACGCGTCGCCGACCGGCTCGAACAACTGCGGGAGGCCACCGGCGCCGACGAACTGCTCGTCACCACCATCACCCACGACCACGCCGACCGGGTGCGCTCGTACCGGCTCCTCGCCGAGGAATGGCAACGCCGCTGAGCCGCTCGCCGCGGCGGGAACGGGGCCGGGCCGCGTGGCTGAGGGCGGATGCGGTCACAGCCTGACCGCATCGCCTGCGACGGTGGTCGGGCAAGCCGCCCGGGCCCCTCGAACCACGGGCCGGCACACGACTCGAAGGCCGAGGTGCTCCCTTGACGGTTCTCGACGCCCGGGCGCTCAACCGCGCCACCCTCGCGCGGCAGTTGCTCCTCGACCGCGCCGACCTGCCGGTCCTCGACGCCGTCGCGCACCTGGGCGGTCTCCAGGCGCAGGAACCGCAGGAACCGTTCATCGGGCTCTGGTCCCGGCTGCGGGCGTTCGACCCGGCGGTGCTGTCGGAACTGCTGACCGGGCGGCGCGTCGTGCGGACCCATCTCATGCGCCGCACCGTCCACCTCGTCACCGCCGACGACCTCGTGGCCTGGCGGGCCCGCCACGACGCGATGCTGCGCCAGCGGGTACTCGGCACGTACCGCCGCGAGTTGGAGGGCGTGGACCTCGGCGAACTCGCGGCGGCGGGGCGGCAGGTCATGGCCGACGGCCAACCCCGTTCCATGGGCGACCTCGCGCGAGCCGTCGCCGGGCGCTGGCCGGCAGCGGGGCTCCGGCCACTGGGCGAGATGCTGGTCGCCGGCCTGCTCCCGATGGTGCAGCTGCCGCCTCGCGGCCTGTGGCGCACGACGGCGGGAGTGCGCTACGCCCTGGTCTCCTCCTGGCTGGGGCGCGAGATCGACCCACCGGACCCGGACGGCTCCGATCCCGTGGGACAGGCACTGGTAAGGCGGTACCTGGCCGCGTTCGGACCCGCCGCCTCGGCCGATCTGCGCGCCTGGTGCGGACTGGCGGGACTGCCGGCCGCGGTCTCCGCCCTGCGCGAGGAACTGGTCGCCTTCCGCGACGAGCGCGGCCGGGAACTGCTGGACCTCCCCGACGCGCCGCGCCCCGACCTCGGCACCCCCGTGCCGGTGCGGTTCCTGCCGGCGTTCGACAACGCGATCCTCGGCTACCACGACCGCGGCCGGATCATCGACGACGCCCACCGCGGCCTGTCGGTCGAAGGCGCCCGCGTCGTCCTGGTCGACGGCCGGGTCGCCGCGACCTGGAAAGTCGAGGCGGACACCGTCCTGGTCACCCTGCTGCGCCGCTTCTCTCGGGCCGACCGCGCGTCCGTCGCCGAGGAAGGGCGGGCAGTGGCGTCCTTCCTCTCCGGTGGCGAGAGCGACCGGGTACGGATCACCTCGTCCTCCGGCTGAGCGATACGCCGACAGGAGCATTCAGGCGCACACTGGAAGGGTGCTGCCGGTGCTCACGAGGGGGTGTCGGCCGATGGAAACCTCAGAGCGTGTGACCGTGCGGTGGTGGCGGTGGCGGCGCAATGCGCTCAAACGGCGTATCGACGTCGTCGAAGCCTGGGTCGTGCTCGCCGGCTGGGCGTTGGCCCTGCTCGCCGGTGTGTGCGCCGGGCTGATGGCGGCGGGCGCGGTCGAGCGGGCCGTCGAACACCAGCAGGCGGAGAGCCGTCAGGTCTCCGCGGTCGCCGTCGAGGACGCGCCGGGCCCGTCACCGGCCCGGGCGGCGAGCGACCACCGGGTGTGGGCCAAGGTGCGGTGGACCGCGCCGGACGGCTCGACGCACACGGAGCAGGCGCGGGTGCCGCCGAGGACTCCCGCCGGGAGCACGATCCCCCTGTGGGTGAACCGGAGCGGTGACATCACGATCCCACCGGTGTCCGGGGGCGAGGCCTGGCTGCACACGACCGTGGGCGGCGGTCTGGCAGGAGTCCTCGCGGGCGGGGTGGTCCTGGGCGCCGCCTGGCTGACCCGGCTGTCCCTGGACCGGCGGCGCATGGCCCAGTGGGCCGCGGAATGGGAACGGATCGACACACGCCGCGGCTGGAAGACGGGCTGACCCCGGCACGGGAGCGCAGCCGTACCCCGTCCCCCCGCAGGGGGCGTGATGCTGGAAGCGAAGCGCGCGGTCGGTGGACTGCCCCGGCCGGGTCGGTCACGTGCGCCCGACGATGTCCTGGTCGTCGATGGTCTCGCGGGCGCCCGGGGGAGCAGGTGGCGACAGTGCGCCGGATGTGGTCCTCCTCCGGCGCAGTCGGCCGGTCAGGCCGGTCGCCACGGGCTCGGTGCAGCGCGCGGTCAGGGGGCCGAGCAGGACCAGGATGAGGACGTACGCCGTGGCCAGCGGGCCGAGGGCGGGCTCGATGCCGGACGTGACGGCGAGCCCGGCGATGACGATGGAGAACTCGCCGCGGGCCACGAGCGTGCCGCCGGCGCGCCAGCGCCCCTTGGGCCCGATCCCGGCGCGGCGCGCGGCCCAGTAGCCGGTGGCGATCTTCGTCGCGGTGGTGACGGCCGCCAGGGCGAGGGCCGGCACCAGCACGGGCGGGATGCTGGCGGGGTCGGTGTGCAGGCCGAAGAAGACGAAGAACACCGCGGCGAACAGGTCCCGCAGCGGCGCGAGCAGGCTCGTCGCGCCCTCGGCGACCTCGCCGGACAGGGCGATGCCCACCAGGAAGGCGCCCACCGCCGCGGACACCTGGAGTCGCTGCGCGAGCCCGGCGACCACCAGGGTCACGCCGAGCACCACCAGCAGCAGTTTCTCGGGGTCGTCGCTGGAGACGAAGCGGGAGACATGGCGGCCGTAGCGCACGGCGAGGACGAGCACGAGCGTGGCCACGCCCAGGGCGATGGCCAGCGTGACGGCGCCCGCGGCCAGGCCGACCCCGGCCAGCAGGGCGGTGACGATCGGCAGGTAGACCGCCATGGAGAGGTCCTCGAGGACCAGGATGCTCAGGATGGCCGGGGTCTCGCGGTTGCCGAGCCGCCCCAGCTCGCCCAGGACCCTGGCGATGACGCCGGAGGAGGAGACCCAGGTGACCCCGGCCAGTACGACGGCCGCGACCGGTCCCCAGCCGAGCAGCAGGGCGAGCACCGCACCGGGCAGGGCGTTGAGGACGGCGTCGACGACCCCGGCCGGGTAGTGGGTCCTGAGGTTGGAGACGAGGTCGGCGGCCGTGTACTCCAGGCCCAGCATGAGCAGCAGCAGGATGACACCGATCTCGGCACCGATGGCGACGAAGTCCTCGCTGGCGACGAGCGGCAGCAGTCCGCCCTCGCCGAAGGCCAGCCCGGCCAGCAGATAGAGAGGGATCGGCGAGAAGCCGAAGCGCCCGGCGAGGCGGCCGAGCAGCCCGAGCCCCAGGATGAGGCAGCCGAACTCGATCAGGAAGACCGCGGAGGAGTGCATGGCGGGTCACTCCCGCCCGAGTATCGCGGCGGCGGCCTCCACGCCCTCGCGGGTCCCGATGACGATGAGCGTGTCACCGCCGGCGAGCCGGAAGTCCGGCGCGGGGGAGGGGATCGCCTCGGCCCGGCGCAGCACCGCCACGATGGACGCGCCGGTGTCGGTGCGGATCCGGGACTCGCCCAGCAGCCGGCCGTTCCAGTGCGAGGTGCCGGACAGTTCGATCCGCTCGGCGACGAGCCCCAGGTCGGTGGTGGACAGCAGGTTCGGCGTGTGGTGCGCGGGCATCATCGCGTCGATGACCATCGCCGCCTCCTCCGCCGTCAGACGCACCGACAGGTCGCAGGCGTCCGGGTCGTCCTCGCGGTAGGCGCTGATGGTCCGGTGGCCGTCGCGGTGGGCGACCACGGACAGCCGGCGGCTCTCCCGGGTCGTCAGGTCGTAGCGGACACCTATGCCCGGCAACGGCGTACTGCTGAGGCGGGGCGCGCTCATGTCTGTCCCCCTTTCGTCGGCGTGCGCGTTCCTGATGACTCGCCTGCGGGGGCCGCGCCCGGACGAGCGCCCGGATCAGGCCTGTGAGCTCATCCTAGGCGGCCGTGCGGGACCGTACCCGTCTCGCGTGCGCTACCTGGAGGGTGCCGGGACGGGGGATCCGGACGGGAAGGGAGTGGCCGTGGGCAGCCTCGCGGTCGCCCCCTCCACCTGCCGCACGGTGCCCGTCCCCGGCCGGGTGTCCGTGCCCGCGCCGGCGGACAACTGGGACCAGGCTCCCAGCGCCAGAGCCACCGCGGCGGCGGTGGCGACGACCCGTCCCACGCGCCGGACCTTGGCACGGCGGTCCAGGTCGCCCCAGGACACGCGGATCCACAGGTCCTCCGGCTGCCACAGGTCACCGACGGCGTACGGGGGTTGGAGCCGCCGTCCCGCCGCCCGCTCCTGCGCGGAAGGCTCCCTGGGCGCGGAGGCGCGTATGGCGTGCTCGCTGTCCGTGAGGAACCTCAGCCACACGTCGTCCGGGACCGGGGGAGTGCCGACCGGCTCGTCGGGCGTTCCCCGTCCGCCGCCCGGTCCTTCGCTGGTCACGTCCCGTCATCTCCTCTCCGACCATCGGCCCGCAGCACTGCGCAACACAAGATCAGTATGCCGTCCGGTGCGCGAGAGCGCCCCTTCACGGGGGGCCGGCGAAGGGAGTCCGAGACCGACTTGGTACCCCCGTGCGCGGGGTGAGGAGGGTCCGGCGCGCCGGTGACGAAGGCCGCCGGGGCGGGCGAGCGGCCCTGGACGCCCTCGCCCCTCCGGGCCCCGGCGTGCAGAGGGCAGCGCAGTCGCCGCGGGAGTACGCGTCGAGGGGCGGAGGCGCTACGCGGCCTCCGCCCCCTCGGTGGTCAGACGACGGCGGGTGCCTCCGGTAGGACGTGGTCGCCGACCTTGTCGGTGCTCAGGCAGAGCGAGCAGACCACGGCATCGTGCGTCCGGCAGGCGGCCACGTCCGGCCGCTCGAACTGCTGCCGGCACACATGGCACTCGTAGGTGACGGCGCTGGGGTTGCCGTCCTCGTCGAGCAGCGGCTCGGCGATGCCGTCGTCGGTGCGGCGCAGGTAGTACCTGCCCTTGGTGACCATGGCCATCAGTGGGGTGAGGACGAACGCGATCACGGCGGCGGCGACGGGGGAGTACGGCTGGAGCGTGTCGCCCAGCGCGTGGAAGTACATGGCGATGGACAGCCCGGAGGCGGCGGCGAAGGCGACGACCCCGACCGGGTTGACGGCGTAGAGCATGCCGCGGCGGAACTCGGGGGCGTGCGGGGACAGCTTCAGCACGTACTTGTTGATGCCGATGTCGGTGGCCACGGTGACCACCCAGGCGATCGCGCAGTTCGAGTAGAAGCCCAGGATGCTGTTGAGGAAGCTGAACATGTCGGCCTCCATCAGGGCGAGCGCGAAGCCCAGGTTGACCAGGACGAAGACCAGCCGGCCCGGGTAGCGCCGCGTGAGGCGGGTGAAGGAGTTGGTCCAGGCGAGGGAGCCGGAGTACGCGTTCGTGACGTTGATCTTGATCTGGCTGATCACGACCAGGGCAACGGCCAGCGGCAGGACGAGCCAGGACGGCATCATCGCGTCGAAGGCGTGCTTGAACTGCTGGATCGGCTCCGGCGCGGCGGTGGGGCCGACCTCGGCGATGATGTAGACCGCGAGGAACACGCCGATGGCCTGCTTCAGCGCGCCCAGCACCACCCAGCCCGGGCCGGCCATCACCACGGCCGTCCACCAACTCCGCTTGTTCGCCTCGGTCTTGGGCGGCATGAAACGCAGGTAGTCGATCTGCTCGCCGATCTGCGCGATCAGCGACAGACACACGCCCGCGCCCAGCAGCACGGAGGCGGTGTTGACGCCGCCGTCCCCGTCGGTGCCCGCGTAGGCGAGGAAGCGGTCGACGGTCCCCGGGTCGGTGGCGACCAGGTAGACCAGCGGGCCGACCATCAGCAGCAGCCAGACCGGGGTGGTCCACACCTGGAGCTTGCTCAGCGCCGTCATGCCGTAGACGACCAGCGGGATCACCATGAGCGTGGACACCAAGTAGCCCAGCCACAGCGGCAGTCCGAGGCCAAGTTTCAGGCCCTGGGCCATGATCGAGCCTTCGAGGGCGAAGAAGATGAAGGTGAAGCTGGCGAAGATGACGCTGGTGAGGACCGAGCCGAAGTAGCCGAAGCCCGAGCCGCGCGTGATCAGGTCCAGGTCGATGTTGTAGCGGGCCCCGTAGTAGGCCAGCGGGAAGCCGGTCACGAAGATGACGACGGCGGCGACGGCGATCGCCAGCAGCGCGTTGCCCGTCCCGTGGGCCAGACCGATGCCGGCGCCGATGGAGAAGTCGGCCATGTAGGCGATGCCGCCGAGCGCGGTCGTCGCCACCACCATCGGGGTCCAGCGCCGGTAACTGCGCGGCGCGAAGCGGAGCGTGTAGTCCTCGAGGGTCTCCTTGACGGCCTGGTCGGCGCCCGGTGCTGCCTTCTGCGCGGGTTCCGGCTCGGTGACCTCGGCCAGTCGTGGCTCGGTACTCATGCCACGCCTCCTTGCTGCGGGTTGGGGACTGACAAGGCAGGCACGGTAGGCAGCGGTCGTTACCCCTAAATACTTCCTGCGTGAAGGGAATGTTTCGGTGGCATCGCGCGAGGGCCGAAGGCCGTTCTACGGCACCCCGAGTTCGAACAGCACATACCCCGCGTACGACCCGGAGGCCAGCGCGGCCGTGCCGAGCACCGCGGCCAGGGACGGCCATCAGACCCCGTCCTCGCGCCGGCGCAGGGACAGCAGGGCGGCGACCGCGAGGGCGGCGACCAGCGCGG
The DNA here is from genome assembly GCF_030816955.1 of Streptomyces africanus. NCBI lineage: Bacteria > Bacillati > Actinomycetota > Actinomycetes > Kitasatosporales > Streptomycetaceae > Streptomyces > Streptomyces africanus. The sequence continues at coordinate 8,542,264 of NZ_JAUSYP010000001.1, forward strand.
CGGCGGTGGGCCGGCAGAGTCCTGCCGCGCAGGTCAGCAGCCCCGCGGTGAGCCAGCGGCGGGACATGACGGCGTGACAGGCCCATGCGGCGAGGGCCGTGTAGAGGGACGCGTCGCCCCGCGTCTCAGTGACCCCCTGCACCACTGAAAAGACGCACTGCGCGCGAAAAGGGCCCGTGCACAGGCACGGGCCCTTCTGGTCAGCTCTGTCCGGCGGTGACGCCTACGTGCGGTCGCCCTTCGGCTTGCCCCGCTGGTCGGGCGTGCCGTGCGGCGGCGGGCTGAACGGCTGCGGAGACGTGGCGGGCGACACCGGAGAGCCCCCGTGCCCCTCGCCCGCCTCGGGACGCAGCGCGCCCGGATCGCCGGACGTCGGCTCCGCGCCCTCGCGCAGCTGCTCCAGGCGGGAGCCCAGCAGCTCGGTCACCGGCAGCCGGTCGGCGTGCGAACGCTCGTACGCCAGCAGTTCCTCCACCTCGTCCGCGGACAGCGACCGCACACGGCTCTCCAGGCCGCCGATCGGCAGGTGGTCGTAGTCCGGCAGCGGCAGCGTGTTGCGGGCGGGATCGGCCATGGTTCTCACTTCCCTGTGTACGACGTGGGTCCGGCGTGTTCACGTACGACCTGGGGTACGGAGCGCAGTGCCTTGGGGAGCGGGGCTCAGCGGCCGCCGGGGCCGCCGCTGCCGAACGAGCCGCTGCTGCCCTCGTTCCAGCGGGGACGCTCCTGGGTCGCGCTCCTGCGGTCGCTCTGGTTGCCGTGGGTCTTCAGCTCGTGCGGCGTCAGACGGTCCTGGCTTCTCGGCACCTCGTCGGGCTCCCGACGCTCACTCGTCTCACGGACCGGGCCGCCGTCGGGCAGTCGCGGCTGCTCGTCGGGCCGCGGCGTGGGCAGCTCCCTGCGCTTGACGCGCACGCCGAGGACGAAGGCCCCCAGCAGTAGGACCACGACCACCACACCCGCCACGATCAGCCCGATGCCGAGGGCCCCGCGGCCCGCGGCCATCTCCATCCATGCGCTAGTCATGGCACGCGAGTACCCCTGGTCCTCACCATGAACCTGTTCACCCCGACCGGGCGGACCGGGTCTTCGACCGGTTCTCCTTGCGGACGGCGTCCAGCAGCTCCGCCTTCGACATGCGGGACCGCCCCTCGACGCCCAGCCGCTTCGCGAGGTCGTACAGGTGCTCCTTCGAGGCCCGCTCGTCGACGCCCTCGCCGCTGCGGCCGCCCTGCTGCCGGGGCCGGGCCGAGCGCGGGTCCGACGGGGCCTTCCGGCCGCCCTCCTTGCGCTCCCAGTGGTCGCCGACCTTCTCGTGGGTGTGCTTCAGCGCGCCGAAGGCCACGCGGTGCGCGCGCTCCCCCTCGCCGTACTGCTCCACGGCAGAGTCGTGCGCCTTGATCCAGGTGCGCTGCGCCTCCTCGGCGGACCGCTCCAGGGTCGACGGGAGTTCCTGTCGCCCGGGCATGTGACTCACCTCCGTGCGTCGTCGTTCCCGGGCTGCCGGGTGCCCGGTCGGCAAGGCCGGAAAACCGTACGGAACCCTTGGCGGCACCGGGTTTGACCGGCGTCGGGGGGGCTACCCGCGCGGTGTGACGACATCCCAGCAGGAGCTGTTCCGGTTCCTGGAGGACCGCTTCGCCTGTGCCCAGGCGTGCACCGAGTGCGCCCGGGCGTGCGCGTTGCGTGCGAGCCTCGTGGACCCCGACGGCACCGAGAACCAGGAACTCGTACGACGCAAGGGCATCATGTGCGCGGAGGTCTGCGACGCGACCTGCCGTGTGCTGTCCGAGCAGAACCAGGTGGACGAGTCGACCATCCGCGTTCAGGTGGAGTGGTGTCGGACCGTGTGCCTGGAGGCCGCGCATGTCTTCGACCGGCAGCCGGGAGCGGAGGACTCGGCGGCGGCGTGCCGGACGTGCGCGCGGGCGTGCACGGACTTCCTCTCGACGTTGAACTGAGGAGGCTTTTTGCAGCGGGCCGGCCCGGGGATGTTCCCCGTCGCTCGCCATTCCCAATTTCTGTAACACGTTCTACGGTGTGCGCCGACAGGACCGGCCTTGGGAGCCTGGAGGCGCCGTGCACCTCGAATACACGCCCGAGCAGCAGCGGCTGCGCACCGAACTGCGCGGCTACTTCGCCGAACTGGTCCCGGACCACGCGTACGCCCGGCACGGCGACCCGGCCGCCCGGAAGCGGTTCTACCGCGAGACCATCCGGCGGCTCGGCGCGGACGGCTGGCTCGGCGTGGGCTGGCCCGAGGAGTACGGCGGGCGCGGCCTGACGGCGATGGAGCAGTTCATCTTCTTCGACGAGGCCGCCCAGGCCGGCGTCCCGCTGCCGCTCATGGCGCTGAACACCGTCGGCCCGACGATCATGCAGTACGGCACCGACGAGCAGAAGGCGTACTTCCTGCCGCGGATCCTCTCCGGCGAGATCGACTTCGCCATCGGCTACAGCGAGCCCGGCGCGGGCACCGACCTCGCGTCCCTGCGGACCCGCGCGGTACGGGAGGGCGACGACTACGTCGTCAACGGCCAGAAGATCTGGACGACCAACGGTGACACGGCGGACTGGGTGTGGCTGGCGGTCCGTACGGATCCGGAGGCCCCGCCCCACAAGGGCATCACCATGCTGCTCATGCCGACCACCGACCCCGGCTACTCCTGCACCCTCATCAACACCCTCGCCTCGCACGACACCACGGCCAGCTACTACGAGAACGTCCGCGTCCCAGTCTCCCACCGGGTCGGCGCCGAGAACCAGGGCTGGCGGCTGATCACCAACCAGCTCAACCACGAACGCGTGACCCTGGCCGCCCACGGCACCATGGCGATCCGCGCCCTGCACGACGTGCAGCGCTGGGCGATGGAGACCAAGCTCGCCGACGGCCGCCGGGTCGCCGACCTGCCCTGGGTACGCCGCCTCCTGGCCCGGACCCACGCCCGGCTGGACGCGCTGAAGCTGCTCAACTGGCGGATGGTCGGCGCGGTGCAGGACGGCACCCTCACCCCGCAGGACGCCTCCGCCGTCAAGGTCTACGGCTCCGAGGCCCGGCGCGACGCCTACGCCTGGCTCATGGAGATCGTCGCCGCCCCCGGCGCGCTGAAGGAGGGCTCGGCGGGCGAGGTCCTGCACGGCGAGCTGGAACGCGGCTACCGCTCGGCGGTCATCTTCACCTTCGGCGGCGGCAACAACGAGATCCAGCGGGAGATCATCTCGTGGATCGGGCTGGGGATGCCGCGGGTGCGACGCTGACGACCTGTGACGAGGATTTATAGTTGGCACAAAAGAGGGATAGTTGGCATCAAGATCACCGTCATTCTCAGAGGTGACGGCGCATCACTTCGATGCACCTGGCTCGGGCCGCGTTCGATCGATCCCGGGGGTACGGGTTTCCGAGGTTCATGCCGCTGTCTGCGTCGATCGGTGGCTGCTGCCAGGCGAGGCTCATCTGCGCGCCGGCCTCCGCTCGCGCCGTGGCCACGAGGGTTGCGTAGGGGCCTGCGACGGTTGTGGCCTCGATCTGGAGCCATGCCTGGTGGAAGGTCCAGAAGCCCTTTGGACCTCGTCCACCGTTGCTCTTCCGGGTTCTACGACCTGCGCGACGGCGAAGTCCTGCCTGACGAAGACTCTCACGGCATGGGCACGCCGGGACACGGCCGGCGCGCCATCGTTCTCGGTCTGGCTTCCGCCGCGGCGGCGTGGCCGTCATTCTGATCAGATCCCGTCGGCCGTCGCGAAACGCCCCATGCAGAGGCTCGTCCAGCCCGCCGGCTGGACGCGTGCCCGCGAAGGGATCATCAACACCCGAGCCTGTCGAGCGCGTGACCCCAGCGTCGGGGCGAGGCAAACAGCTTTACACTCCTGCCCCTGGCGCGCGATCTTGGCGTCGGGCCGTGCGTCACGCTGACCTCAACCAGCCGAAAGACGACAGAAAGACGGACAGGACAGCCGCTATGACCGACCCCGCTCCTTCAATGACAGCGAGCGGTTCCGCAACGGGGCGAGCGGGTCTGAGGTGCTCTTCGGCCCGCTCGCTCTGCTGCTGCAGTGAAGACGTCCCTCCCTGATCGTCCGACGACGAGCCACTGCTGGTTCACGCCGCCGTTGCAGCTCGACTGACTGAGGGCGGCTCCATTGGTGGTCGATGCTCCGGCGACCTGGAGGCACAAACCGCTGTTGACGTTGGTGAACGTGACGTAACCGCCTATCGCCGCCGTCTTGCGCCAGAGTTGATGCGTGCCGCCGTCGCAGGTCCACTGATCGGCCGTCGCACCGTCGGCGGTGGAGCCACCGGGGATTTCCAGGCATTTCCCGCAGGGCGGGCACGCGCGCCCTGACGCTCCCGTGTGGGGCCGATCGCCGCCACGAGAGGCCGCGAAACTGCCCGGCTACGCCCCTGGCGGGACGCCACCCCTGACGCTCTCCCAGTAACTGTTGGACGGATGAATTCGCATACGCGGACTCTTTGCATCCGGCAAGGGAGAATTTCCTCCCCCTCACAGAACGGATATCCGGTGCGAAGCTGTGCGGCGTCAGCACTCCCCGCGGCCAGTCGCGGTTCGCTCCGGAAAGAGAACACCACTCAGATGCCACCCCTGACCGACGACCGATCCGCCAAGCTGCCTTTCGTCGTCCTGGTGCTGGCAGCCGGGATCTTTCTGATGGGCACCACCGAGTTCGTCATCGCGGGCCTGTTGCCCGAGATCTCGGACGATCTGGGCGTCAGCGTGTCCCACGCGGGGCTGCTGATCACGGCCTTCGCGGCAGGCATGATCGTCGGCGCACCGGCGATGGCGATCGCGACGCTGCGCCTGCCGCGGCGGTTCACGCTGGTCCTCGCGCTCACCGTCTTCGCGCTCGGCCACGTGGTCGCCGCCCTCAGTCCGTCCTTCGCGATCGTGCTCGCGGCTCGCGTGGTGACCGCACTGGCCACAGGTACCTTCTGGTGCGTCGCCGCAGTCGTGGCGACAACCGCGGCAGGACCGGCAATGACGTCCCGGGCCCTGGGCATGCTGCTCGGGGGCATGACCATGGCCAACATCGCCGGCGTACCGCTGGGCTCGTGGCTGGGGCAGGTATCCAACTGGCGGGGGCCGTTCTGGGTGCTGGCCGCCCTGTCGGCCGCCGCGGCGGCGGTCATCGGCCGGTACATCCCCGACGAGGAGCAGCGCGAAGCGCGTTCTGTCCGGGCTGAGTTCGCCGCGCTGCGCCAGGGCCGGGTCTGGCTGGCGCTGAGCGCCATCGCCTTGCTCATGGGAGGTGTCCTGGCGACCTACACCTACATCTCGCCCCTGCTCACCGAGCGGGCCCAGATCCCCGCCGCGGCCGTGCCCCTGGTCCTGACCGGCTACGGTGCGGGCGCCCTGCTGGGCACCACGGTCGGCGGGCGCCTGGGTGACCGTCGGCCGCTCGCCACCCTCATCACAGCCGCCGCCGCGAGCAGCCTGATCCTGCTCCTGCTGGTGTTCTTCTCCACGAGCCCCGTGGCGACCGTCGTCCTGGTGACGGTCATGGGGGTGACCGCGTTCGCCGCCTCCCCGGTGCTCGGCGCGCTGGTCAGGCGCTTCGCCGGTTCCGCGCCCACGCTCGCCTCCGCGCTGGCCAGTTCGTCGTCCAACGTGGGCGTCGCCGTCGGCTCCTGGGCGGCAGGCATCGCCCTGGCCTCACCACTGCGGCAGGCCGGGCCTCCGCTGGTCGGCACGGTGACCGCCGCCCTGACCCTCGTACCGCTGACCGCACTCGCGCTGATGCGCGCCACCCGATCTGACGACCACGCCGCCGCCAGCGACCCCTCACCCCGTGGTCGAGCCCGGGTGGGGTGACGAAGCCGCACCTACAGATCCCCGTAGTGAGACTGCCGAGAGGGGCCATCGTGACCACTCCGACCGAAGCCGCAGCCGAGGGCGTCATTCATCTCCGCGCAGCAGGTGTGAGCCTGGTACTCGACCTGCGGGGCAACGGTCTGCCCGCCGTTCTGCACTGGGGCGCCGACCTCGGTGACCTCAGCCGCCAGGACCTGCACCGGTTGGCCGAGGCCGTCACCATGCCGCCGATCGCGGGATTCCCCGACGCCGTACCGCGTGCCGCACTGCTGCCCGAACACGGCACCGGCTGGCCCGGACAGCCCGGACTCACGGGACACCGTCAGGGAGCCGACTGGTCACCCCTGTTCACCCGCGACTCACTGGAACTGGATACCGCAGCACAATCCGTGAAGGTGCGGGCCACCGACGCCGCAGCCAGGCTCAGCCTGGTACTGGAAGCCGGACTCACCACGTCCGGCCTCGTGCGCATGCGAGCCGCCGCACGCAACGACGACCCAAACCGCGGCTACACACTCAACGGCCTGCTGCTCGCCCTGCCGGTACCCGACTCCGCCACCGAACTGCTCGACCTCACCGGCCGCTGGTGCCGCGAACGGGTCCCGCAACGCCGGTCCTTCACCCACGGCACCTGGTTGCGCGAGACTCGCAGTGGGCGCACCGGCCACGACGCCCCTCTTGTCCTGGTGGCCGGCACACCCGGCTTCGGCTTCGGCACCGGCGAGGTATGGGGCCTGCACCTGGCCTGGAGCGGCAACCACCGCGTACTGGCCGAGCGACTCCCCACCGGCCGTCCGGTCATCGCTGCCGGCGAACTGCTGCTGCCGGGTGAGGTCATCCTCGGCCCGGGCGAGGAGTACACCGGCCCGTGGCTGTACGCCTCCCACAGCGGCCAGGGGCTCGACGGCCTCTCCGCCCGCTTCCACGACCACCTCCGCGCCCGTCCCGGCCACCCCGACCGCCCTCGCCCGGTGGTGCTCAACACCTGGGAGGCCGTCTACTTCGACCACGATCTCGACCGGCTCACCCACCTTGCCGACCGCGGCGCCGAGGTCGGCGTGGAGCGTTTCGTCCTGGACGACGGCTGGTTCCGCCACCGTCGCGACGACCGGGCCGGACTCGGCGACTGGTACGTCGACGAGACCGTCTGGCCGACGGGACTTCATCCGCTCATCGACCACGTTCGCGGCCTGGGCATGGAGTTCGGCCTGTGGGTCGAGCCGGAAATGGTCAACCCCGACTCCGACCTGGCCCGGGCCCACCCCGAATGGATCCTGGGCACCGGTGGCCGCACCCCCGCCGACCGCCGTTTCCAGCAGGTCCTGGACCTCACCCACCCCGAGGCGTACGCCCACATCCTGCAGCGCCTCGACGCCCTGCTCAGCGAGTACGACATCGCCTACCTCAAGTGGGACCACAACCGCGAACTGGTCGACGCCGGCCACGCACCGGGCGGCGAGCCCGCCGTGCACGCCCAGACCCTCGCCGTCTACGCCCTCCTGGACGAACTGCGCCGACGCCACCCCAGGTTGGAGATCGAGTCCTGCGCAAGCGGCGGCGGACGCGTCGACCTCGCCATCCTGGAGCGCACCGACCGCGTCTGGGCCAGCGACTGCAACGACGCCCTGGAACGCCAGTCGATCAATCGCTGGACCCAGCTGCTCCTGCCGCCCGAACTCATCGGCTCGCACATCGGCGCCGCCCGTTCTCACACCACCGGTCGCACCCACGACCTGGCCTTCCGGGCGGGCACCGCGCTCTTCGGTCACCTCGGCATCGAATGTGACCTCACCCGCACAACCGAGACCGAACGCACCGAACTGGCCAGATGGATCACCCTGTACAAACAGCTGCGCGGGCTGCTGCACACCGGCCGCGTCGTACGCATCGACCACCCCGACCCGGCCCTGTGGGCACACGGCGTCATCTCCCACGACCGCACGGAAGCCATCTTCGCCCTCACCGCCATGGCCACCCCGATCTCCGCCCAGCCCGGCACGCTACGACTGCGCGGCCTCGATCCCGACGCCACTTACCGCCTGCGCTCGCTGCCGCCCGCCGACCAGGCACCCGGCATGGAACGCGGCACCCCCGCATGGTGCGCCAAGGGCGGCATCACCCTGCCCGGCACAGTCCTGGAACACGTCGGCATCCAGATCCCCAACCTCCACCCGGAACAACTGCTTCTGCTGCGGCTGGCGAAAGCCTGACCCCGCCGCCCGTCAGTAACCGTCAACCCCGGTTACACCGCTCGTTTGACAGACCCGGGGAATTACGTGAACTCAGCCCCGGGGAAATACGTGAACGTCCACAGGCCCGCCAGGCGCCGCGACACAGGCTCGATCGGAGGGGTCAGCGCCGCACTGACACATGTACGCGGTGTCCTCGCCGTCGGCGCGCAGGGCAGCGTTTTCGAGGGTGAACTGTCGGATGAACTCCTCGGGCAAGGCGGGGGTGCGGCCCAGGGCTACGAAGGACTCGCCCTACCCCCACAGAGGGCTCAACCGCACGCCGTCGCGACCGTTCGTGCCTGCCGCAGACGGGCACGTGGGTTCGGAGCCGCGTCAGCGTGGGACGCCAGGACCTCCTGGAGGTCGGTGGGAGGCCGTCAGACGGCTCCACACTGACTCCCGGAGGCCCTCACCCGTCACGGTTGTGTCGTCACGTGACTCCGAGTTCGACCAATGTCCCCAGCATGCGATCGTCTCACTTGCCGACGAGGCGCATGTGCTGGTCGTTGTAGCGGTCGCCGTGCACGCCGATGCGGGCCGCCGTGGCGTCGAGGTCGGCCATGTCGTCGGCGGACAGAGCGACCTGGGTGGAGCCGGCGTTCTCTTCCAGGCGTTCGATGCGGCGGGTGCCGGGTATCGGGGCGATCCAGGGCTGCTGGGCGAGGAGCCAGGCCAGGGCGATCTGTCCGGGGGTGGCGTTCCTGGCGCGGGCGAGCGTGATGACGTGGTTGACCAGGGCCTGGTTGGCTGCGAGGTTGTCCTCGTTGAACCGGGGGATGGTGGTGCGGATGTCGCCTTCGGTGAACGCGGTCGTGGTGTCGACGGTGCCGGTGAGGAAGCCCTTGCCGAGCGGGCTGAACGGCACGAATCCGATGCCGAGTTCGGCGAGTGTGGGCAGTACCTCGGATTCGGGGTCGCGGGTCCACAGGGAGTACTCGCTCTGCACGGCGGTCACGGGGTGGACGGCGTGGGCCCTGCGGATCGTCGCCGCGGCGGCTTCGGACAGGCCGAAGTGGCGTACCTTGCCCGCCTGTACGAGTTCTGCGACCGCGTCCGCGACGTCCTCGATGGGGACGTCGGGGTCGACCCGGTGCTGGTAGAAGAGGTCGATGGTGTCCGTGCGCAGCCGGCGCAGCGAGGCGTCGGCGACCTGCTTGATCTGTTCGGGCCGACTGTCGAGCCCCACCGACGTGCCGCCCTCGATGCGCCAGCCGAACTTGGTGGCGATGACGACCTGGTCGCGCACCGGGGCGAGCGCCTCGCCCACGAGTTCTTCGTTGGCGTAGGGGCCGTATACCTCGGCGGTGTCGAAGAAGGTGATGCCGCGGTCGACGGCGGCGCGGAGCACACCGATCATGTCCTGCCGGTCTCCGGGGTTTGGGCCATAGCTCTGGGACATGCCCATGCAGCCCAGTCCGATCGCCGAGACCTCGAGGCCCTGGCCGAGGGTGCGGGTGTGCATCGCGGTGCTCCTTGCGCGGTGGCGGGTGAGGGTGAACGAAAGCCCGGCTCAGGCGCGGGAAGCGCCCGTTCATGGCGCGAGAGTCAGAGCGGCTGAGGGGCACGGTGAACGCCCTCGGCCGTCTGTCGCCGGAGTCGTGGAGGCGGCCGACGGGGTCAGGTGAGTGGTGGCGACGCGGGCAGGTGCTGGTCGGCGGCCCAGGAGGCGAGGATGCGCAGTCGTTCATGGGTGGGGGAGCCGGGGGCGGCGGTCCAGACAGTGAGGTTCTGGTCGGGGTCCGTGTTGGCGGTGAGGGTGTCCCAGTCCAGGACGAGTTCGCCGACGACCGGGTGGTTGAGGGTCTTCGTGCCCACGGTGCGGGCGGCCACCCGGTGGTCGCCCCACCATCGGGCGAACTGCTTGTCCCGCAGGGACAGTTCACCGACCAGCTCGATCAGGCGGGGGTCCTCGGGATACTTCGCGGCCTCCATCCGCAGCTGGGCCACGGCGATGTGCGCGGAGGTCTCCCAGTCGGCGTACAGGGTGCGCATGGCCGGATCGGTGAAGATGATCCGGGGATAGTTGCGGTGCTTTTCCGGGAGGTGGGAGAAGTCGGTGACCAGGGCGGCGGCCAGGGCGTTCCAGGCGAGGATGTCACCGCGCCGGCCCTGCACGATGGCCGGGGTGGCGGTGAGGTCGTCCAGGACCCGCTGCAGTTGGGGCTGGACCTGCTGCCGGCCGCGCCGCCGGGTGCGGGTGGTGGTCTTGCCGGCGAGCTGGAAGAGGTAGCCGCGCTCGTCGTCGTCCAGGTGGAGGACGCGGGCGAGGACGTCCAGCACGGGTGCCGATGCCTGCATACGGCCCTGTTCGAGCCGGGTGTAGTAGTCGGTGCTGATGCTGGCGAGCTGGGCGACCTCCTCGCGGCGCAGCCCGGCCACCCGGCGGGGCCGGTCGGTCTCGGGTAGTCCGACCGTGCGCGGGCTCAGCTCCGAGCGGCGCTTCTTGAGGAATTCTCCCAGCTCATTGAGGGGGACGTTGGCGGTCATGCTTCCCAGCATGACACCGATTCCACTCGAGAAAGGGGGGAGAATTTACTCCCAGGATGTTCCCCTCCCGGGATGGATTTCTCCGCTTTTCGCGCCCGCCCTCGCGTGTGAGGCTCGCTGTCGAGCAGCCGGTCACGACCACCGGCTGCGGCACACCGACCCTCGTACCGAAGGAAGCACCCCCATGCGCGGAGCAGTCATTCACGCCCCCGGCGATGTGCGCTTCGAGACCCTTGACGACCCGAAGATCCTCCAGCCGACCGACGCGGTGATCCGTACGGTCGCCACCTGCGTGTGCGGCTCGGACCTGTGGCCCTACCGCGGCGCGGAACCCGTCGGCGAACCCCATCCGATGGGGCACGAGTACGTCGGCATCGTCGAGGAGGTGGGCGGCGAGGTCACCAACGTCAGGCCGGGCCAGTTCGTGGTCGGCTCCTTCGCCACCTCGGACAACACCTGCGCGAACTGCCTGAACGGCTGGCAGTCCAATTGCCTGCACCGCGAGTTCATGAGCACCTGCCAGGCCGACTACGTCCGTATCCCCAACGCGCACGGCACCCTGGTCGCCACCGACGAGCACCCGGACGCCGAGGTGGTGCCCGGCCTGCTGGCCGTCTCCGACGTGATGGGCACCGGCTGGTACGCCGCCCTCGCCGCCGAAGTGCAGCCCGGCTCCACCGCCGTCGTGGTCGGGGACGGTGCGGTCGGTCTGTGCGGTGTCATCGCGGCCAGGGAACTGGGCGCCGAGCGGATCATCGCCATGAGCCGCCATGAAACCCGCCAGAAGCTGGCCCTGGAGTTCGGTGCCACCGACATCGTCAGTGAACGCGGCGACGAAGGCATCGCCCGCGTCAAGGACCTCACCGGCGGCATCGGCGCCGACTCCGTACTGGAGTGCGTGGGCACCGCCGAGTCGATGCGGCAGGCCCTGCACTCCGCCCGGCCCGGCGGCAACGTCGGCTTCGTCGGCGTCCCGCACGACGTGGCCATCGACGGCCAGGAGCTGTTCTTCTCCCACGTCGGTCTGCGCGGCGGCCCCGCCCCCGTGCGCCGCTACCTGCCCGACCTGATCGACCGGGTCCTGTCCGGCCGGATCAACCCGGGCAAGGTCTTCGACCTCACCCTGCCCCTGGACCAGGTCGCCGAGGGCTACAAGGCGATGGACGAGCGCCGCGCCATCAAGACCCTGCTCAAGCCCTGAGCGCAGACGCGTCCACACCTGGGGCCGCACCGATGCGGTGCGGCCCCAGGACGGCAACCACCCGCTCGCACAAGGACTGACCATGACGACCTTCGCCCTCATCGGTGCCGGACCCGGTCTCGGACTTGCCGCCGCCCGCCGCTTCGGCGCCGCCGGCCACACCGTCGCCCTCATCGCCCGCGACGCGCAGAAGCTGGACGGTCTGACGGCCACCCTCGCCCGTGACGACGTCCAGGCGCGCGGCTACACGGCCGATGTCCTCGACATCGAGTCCCTGACCTCGGCCCTGTACGCAGCCGCGGCCGACCTGGGCACCGTCGAGATTCTCCAGTACAGCCCCGTGCCCCGCGCCGACTTCATGAAGCCGGTCCTCGACACGAGCGCCGACGACCTGGACGCGCCCCTGTCCTTCTCCGTCAAGGGCCCGGTCACCGCGGTCAACGCCGTCCTGCCCGGCATGCGCGAACTCGGCCGCGGCACCCTGCTGTTCGTCAACGGCGCCAGCGCCGTACGCCCCAACCCGAAGGCCGCCGGCACCTCGATCGCCTTCGCCGCCGAGAGCGCCTACGCCCGCATGCTGTACGACGCGCTCGCCCCGGAGAACGTCCACGTCGCGCAGCTGATCATCCCGGGAGCCATCCGGCCCGACGCCGAGCACAGCAGCCCCGACGTCCTGGCCGAGCGCCTGCTCGACATCCACCAGCTGCGGGACGGCTTCCGCCACTACGCCGAGCCCCTGCCTGACTAATCCCCTGGACGAACTCGTGAACCCGGCACCCTTGCGAACTCTCGCCCGCGTGGTCCCGGCAGCCGCATTGCTGCTGGCTGTGACCGCCTGCAACTACGACTCCCCATCCTCCTCATCGAAGCCCGCGTCGCCGCAGGCTTCGACAGCCCCGGCCACCACCTCACCGTCCGCCAGGACTACCGCCATGAACATCCGGCTCACCATCAACGGCCACCGCTTCGACGCCACCCTGAACGACAGCCCCACCGCCCGCGACTTCGCCGCCCAGCTCCCTCTCACCCTGTCTGTGCGCGACTTCAACCAGGCCGAGAAGACCGCCGATCTGCCCCGGAAGCTGTCCACCACCGGCGCCCCGGAAGGCGCCGACCCTCAGGTCGGTGATCTCGCCTACTACGCGCCCTGGAACCATCTCGCCACCTACTACCGCGACGCCCCGTACGCGACCGGCCTGGTCATCCTCGGGCACATGGCCGACGGCGGCGCCGAGCAGCTCGCCACCGCCGACGAGATCACCATCGAAGCCGCGCCCTGACCCGCCCCACCGCTCCTCACGTGGCGCCCCCCGCAGGAAGGGGGGAGGAGATCCTCCCCTTTTCGTCCGGTTCGCTCCGTGGAACCGTGAAAGACGTGGCCGCGCCGTCCACTGTCTGCCGCGACGGCTTCAGCCGCCACCATGATCCGCCGAATTCCACGCAAGGAGAGACCACACCTATGCCTTCCGCATCCGGGACCACCCCCGGCAAGCTCCCCTTCGTCGTCTGGGTGCTCGCCGCCGGCACGTTCCTGATGGGGACCACCGAGTTCGTCGTCGCCGGCCTGCTGCCGGAGCTGGCCGGTGACCTCGGAGTCAGCGTCTCCCACGCCGGCCTGCTGATCACCGCCTTCGCCATCGGCATGATCATCGGCTCGCCGACCATGGCCCTGGCGACCCTGCGTCTTCCCCAGCGCCGGACTCTGATCCTCGCCCTGGCCGTCTTCTGCCTCGGACACCTCGTCGCCGCCCTGAGTACCTCCTTCACGATCGTCCTCGCCGCCCGCGTCGTCACAGCCCTGGCCACCGGAGCGTTCTGGTCCGTCGGCTTCGTCGTCGCCACCACCGCCGCGGGCCCGAACAACGCCACCCGCGCCACGGGCGTCATGATCGGCGGTCTGACCCTGGCCAACGTCGTCGGCGTGCCGATCGGGTCCTTCGCCGGTCAGTTCACCGGCTGGCGCGGCCCCTTCTGGGCCCTGGCCGTCCTCTCCGGGCTTGCCGCCGTGTTCATCGGCCGCTTCATCCCGGCCCAGGGGCAGCGCGTCGAGGTGTCCATCCGGGCCGAGGTCCGGGCTCTGCGTCAGGGCCGGCTGTGGCTGGCGCTCGCCGCCGCGATGCTCATCATGGGCGGTGTGCTGGCGACGTACACCTATGTCACGCCGCTGCTGACCGACCGCGCCGGCATCCCCGCAGGCGCCGTACCGCTCGTCCTCATCGCCTTCGGCGTGGGCGCCCTGGGGGGCACCACCACGGGCGGCCGCCTGGGCGACCGGCGTCCCATGGTCACCACCATCACGGCCGCCGCGGCCACCGCTCTGGTCCTGCTCCTGCTGATCCCGCTGTCCGGCAACCCGGTGACAGCCACCCTGCTCGTCTTCCTGATGGGCTTGACCGGCTTCACGGTCAACCCGGTCGTCACCGCCCTCGCCATGCGCTTCGCCGGCGACGCGCCCACCCTCACCTCGGCGCTGACCACCTCCGCCTTCAACACGGGCATCGCCGCCGGCTCGGCGATCGCCGGTACGGCCCTGGACTCCTCCCTCGGCCTGACCGGCCCGCCCCTGGTCGGCACCGTCATCGCCGCCCTCACCCTCCTCCCGCTGATCGCCCTCGCCGTCCACGGCGTCTCCGGCAAGGGCCGGATCGTGGCCCAGAGCAGCCCGCCCACGCAGACGCGACACGACGAACCCGCGCAGGTGCCGTCGCAGCACTGACCCATGCCCCGATCCGCGTCCTGCCGAATGCGAACCGACGACGTATCCGCAAGCGAGAGGACTCCGCCCATGACCGTGACCAACGCGGCCTTCACCGGGAAGGCGGCCTTCGTGACGGGAGCCGGCTCCGGCATCGGCCGTGCCACCGCCGTTGCCTTCGCTCGCGCTGGCGCCCGCGTCGCCCTCGCCGACCTGTCCGTGGACGGCCTGCGGGAGACCGCTCGGCTCATCGAGGAAGCGGGCGGCCAGGCCCTGGCCCTGACCTGTGACGTCACCAGCGATGACGACGTACGGTCCGCGCTGGACGCCACCATTCGGGCGTTCGGACGGTTGGACGCCGCGTTCAACAACGCCGGCGTCGAGCAGCCGGTCAAGCCGGCCGCGGACATCGAGAAGGACGAGTGGGACCGGGTCATCGGCGTCAGCCTGACCGGGATGTTCCTGTGCATGAAGCATCAGATCCCCCTCATGCTCCAGCAGGGGGCGGCGCGATCGTCAACGCCTCGTCCGGCGCCGGCGTCAAGGGCTTCGAGGGACAAGCGGCCTACGCCGCCGCTAAACACGGCGTCATCGGCCTGACCCGCTCCACCGCCCTCGACTACGCGGCATCCGACATCCGCGTCAACGCCATCTGCCCCGGCATCATCGACACCGAGATGATCCAGCGCTTCGCCGAAAGCACACCCGGAGGACGCGACGTCCTGATCGCGGACGAGCCCATCGGACGCCTCGGCACACCGGACGAGATCGCCGCCGCCGTGCTCTGGCTCTGCTCGGACGCCGCCTCCTTCGCCACCGGCCATGCCCTGGTCATCGACGGCGGCCAAACCGTCTGACGGCGGCCCACGGCAAGGCGCAGCGCCACCGCAGCAAGGCGGAAGCCAAGCAGCCCGGCACCACACGCGCGCTGCCACAGCTCAATGCTCGAAGGGAGAACCCGACATGAACCCCAGCTACGACTTCACCGGCCAGGTCGCCCTCGTCACCGGGGCCGGCGCCGGTATGGGCCTGGCGACCGCCCGCGCGTTCGCCGAGTCCGGAGCCGCGGTCGCCCTCACCGACATCGACGAAGCGGCCCTCGACGCGGCCGCGAAGGAACTCACCGACGCCGGCCACCAAGTCCTCGCCCTCACCTGCGATGTCAGCGACGAGGACCAGGTCGCCGCCGCGGTCGACCGCACCGTGGAGGCCTTCGGTCGCCTGGACATGGCCTACAACAACGCCGGCATCCAGATCCCGCCCAGCGACGCCGCCGACGAACCCGCCGAACGCTTCGACCGCGTCAACGCCATCAACCTCCGCGGCGTGTGGGCCTGTATGAAGCACGAACTGCGGCACATGCGTGCCCAGGGCAGCGGAGCCATCGTCAACTGCTCCTCCCTCGGCGGCCTCGTCGGCCTCCCCGGCCGCGCCTCCTACCACGCCTCCAAACACGGCGTGATCGGTCTGACCACCAGCGCCGCACTCGAATACGCCCCGCGCGGCATCCGCGTCAACGCGATCTGCCCCGGCACCATCGACACCCCCATGGTCAGCGACATGATCGCCAAGGGAGAACTCGACCGCGCCGAGGCCGAGGCCAACCAGCCCATCAACCGGCTCGGCACCGCCGAGGAGATCGCCCAGGCCGTCCTGTGGCTGTGCAGCCCCGGAGCGGGCTTCGTCGTAGGCGTCGCCCTCCCCGTGGACGGCGGCTACGTCGCCCGCTAGAGACGATCCGCGCACCGACAACTCTGGAGAGACACCATGGATTCATCAAGCAGCAGCCCAGCAGCAAGGCCCCGGCCAACTGGTTCACCGGCGACGTGTGGTGGGACGTCATCGTGGCCGGCCAGGAACCCTCCAGGATGCGCGCCAACCTGGTCCGCTTCTCGCCGGGCGCCCGCACCAACTGGCATTCCCACGCTGTGGGCCAGACCCTGCACGTCGTTTCCGGCATCGCCCTGATCGGCACCCGGGACGGCACTGTCTTCGAGGCCCACCCCGGTGAGACCGTCGCGTGTCCGCCGAACGAGGAGCACTGGCACGATGCCGTCCCCGACCGGTTCATGGAGCACATCGCCCTGTGGGAGGGCACGGGCGACGGCAGCCCCGAGACCGCCTGGGCCGAGCCGGTCACCGACCAGCAGTACAACGGCCCCCGCACCCGCAACCGGTAGCCCCGGCCCCTCGATCACGCAGGCCGGGCCGACTCAGGACGTCACGGCCCCGGACGCGTCCACGAACGGGGCGACGCGGCTCCTCCCTGCCGTATCCCGCGCGAAAGTGCCCCCGATGACGTCGGCCATTCGCTCCTGACGGAGCGTAAAGGGGGAGGAAAGTCTCCCTGCCACGAGCGTTGCTGGTGGTGCAAGACTCCCGAGTGACCGGTCTCCGCTGCCAAGGTGCGCGGTTGCCCGGTTCCCCGCGGTGACGACGATCCAGTCTCCCGTCCCGCTGTCGAGTACGGCCGATCCGTCCGCGATACGAAGGCGTACGTATGTCCACTGAACTCCCTGAGTCTGCCGTTCCACCCCCCAACGGAGCCGGCGAGCCCTCCCCGGCGCCCACTCGGCGCACCTTCATCGCCACCAGCACGGCGGTCGGTGGTGCGGTCGTCGCGGGCGGCGTGATCGGAGGATCATTCCTCGCGGCCCCGGAGGAGGTGGCCGCCGCCGAGGCGCCGCCCTCCAGCCGCGTGTCCCTGACGGTCAACGGCACTCGCCGGACCGTGACGGTCGACAACCGCACGTCGCTGCTGGACCTGCTGCGCGAGCACTTCGACCTGACCGGCTCCAAGAAGGGCTGCAACGCCGGGGCCTGCGGCGCGTGCACCGTGCTGGTCGACGGCCGGCGGGTCAATGCCTGTCTGACGCTGGCCGTTCGCCTGGAGGACGCCGAGATCACCACCATTGAGGGCCTGGCCGACGGCGACCGACTCCACCCGCTGCAGCAGGCGTTCATCGACGAGGACGCCTTCCAGTGCGGCTACTGCACCCCCGGCCAGATCGTCTCCGGTGTCGGCTGCATCCAGGAGGGCCACACCGGATCTCCGGAGGAGATCCGGGAGTGGATGAGCGGCAACATCTGCCGCTGCGGCTGTTACGTGAAAATCGTGCGCGCGGTCGAGCAGACCGCCGCCCGGAAGTAAGGAGCGGCCGTCATGCATCCCTTCACCTACACCCGCGTGTCCGACACGCGGGAAGCCCTCAACGCCGGTCGCCGCGGCGGTCGTTACATCGCCGGCGGCACCACGCTGGTCGACCTGATGCGGGAGACCGTCGAGCGCCCCGAGGCGTTGGTCGACATCAGCGGGCTGCCGCTGGACGAGGTCACCGTCACCGAGCGCGGCGGGCTGCGTATCGGTGCGCTGGTGACCATGTCCGAGGCCGCCGCCCACCGCAAGGTGCGCACCTTGTTCCCGGTCATCTCCGAGGCGCTGGAGCTGAGCGCGTCGGCCCAGTTGCGGAACATGGCCACCATCGGCGGCAACATCATGCAGCGCACCCGGTGCACGTACTTCCGTGATGTGACCGCCGACTGCAACAGGCGCGAGCCCGGTTCCGGCTGTGCGGCGCTGGAGGGCGTCAACCGTACGCACGCCATCCTGGGCACCTCCGACGCCTGCGTGGCCACCCACCCCTCCGACGTCGCCGTGGCGTTCGCGGCGCTTGAGGCGCAGGTGCGCCTGCTGGGTCCGGACGGGGAGCGCCAGGTCCCCTTCGCCGACTTCCTGTTGCGGCCGGGCAGCACCCCGAACCGTGAACAGGCCCTGAGAAAGGGCGAGTTGATCACTGCGGTGGAGATCCCCGCGGTGCCGCGTCCGCTGAAGTCGGGCTACCTGAAGGTGCGGGACCGGCAGTCCTACGAGTTCGCCCTGACCTCGGCGGCCGTCGCGCTGCATGTGCGCGGCGGGGTGATCCGCGAGGCTCGAGTGGCCGCCGGAGGGGTGGGCACGGTGCCGTGGAAGCTGCCGGCCGTCGAGCGGCACCTCGTCGGCGAGCGCCCCTCGGACTCGTTGTGGACGGCCGCTGCCGCCAAGGCGGCGGAAGGCGCCCGTCCCCTGCAACACAACCGGTTCAAGGTCGAGTTGCTCCAGCGGACCGTCGAACGCCAGCTGCGCATCGTAGGAGGTACGAAGTGAGCCCCCAGCCGCAGGCAGCCGTGGGTGCGCCGCTGTCCCGGGTGGACGGTCGGCTGAAGGTCACGGGCAAGGCGCAGTACGCCGCCGAGTTCGATGTCGACGGGGCGGTGCACGCCGTCATCGTGGACGCGAGCATCGGCCGCGGGCGTATCACCGGCATCGACACGGGCGCCGCCGAGGCCCAGCCGGGCGTGCTGCGGGTGATCCACCACGGCAACGCACCGAAGCTGCCGTACCGCGACAACGCCGGGTCGAACAACCCGCCGGGCCGGCGGCAGCGGGTCTTCCAGGACGACCGGGTGCTCTTCCACGGCCAGCCGGTCGCCGTCGTGGTCGCCACCACCCTGGAGGCCGCGCAGCACGGCGCGAGCCTGGTGAAGGTCGAGTACGACACCGAGCAGCCCTCGACCGACCTGCACGATGGGGAGCGGGACAAGCCGACGAACTACGCGCGCGGCGATGCGGAAGCGGGCCTGCGCGGCGCTCCCGTACGGCTGGATCTGACGTACCAACTGGCGCGCAATCACCACAATCCGATGGAGCCGCACGCCACCATCGCCCGCTGGGACGGCAACAAGCTGACCGTGTGGGACAAGACGCAGTGGGTGGTGGGCACGCATGACGAGCTCGCGGCCGTGTTCGGCCTGCCCGCGGAGTCGGTGCGCGTCATCAACCCGTTCGTCGGCGGCGGCTTCGGCAGCGGGCTGCGCTGCTGGCCGCACAGCGTGGTCGCCGCCCTGGCCGCGCGGGAGACGAAGCGTCCGGTCAAGCTCGTGCTGAGCCGCAAACAGATGTACTTCGGCACCGGCTTCCGGCCGTCGTACGAGTACCGGCTGCGCCTCGGCAGCGACCGGCGCGGCCGGCTGACCGCCGCGATCCACGACATCGACGCCGAGACCTCGTCGTACGAGACGTTCACCGAGGCCGTGATGGGCGCGGGGCAGATGCTCTACAGCATGCCGAACGTCAGCCAGGCGTACCGGACGGTCCCCCTGGACGTGAACACCCCGATCTGGATGCGTGGCCCCGGCTTCGCCTCGGCGTCGTTCGTGATCGAGTCGGCCATGGACGAACTCGCGCACAAGCTGGGCGTCGACCCGATCGAGCTGCGCCTGCGCAACGAACCCAATGAGGACGAGTCGAGCAACCTGCCGTTCTCCACCCGTCGGCTGCGCGAGTGCTACACCGTCGGCGCCCGCGAGTTCGGCTGGCAGCGCCGCAACCCCCGACCCCGTTCGAGGCGCGAGGGCGACTGGCTGATCGGCCTGGGTATGGCCGCCGGTGTCTACGACCCCGGGCGTTACCCCGCACAGGCCCGGGCCCGCCTCGATGCCGACGGCACCGCCGTGGTCGAGGCGGCCACCAGCGACATGGGGCCGGGCACCTACACCTCCCAGACCCAGGTCGCCGCCGACGCCCTCGGGCTGACCATGCGCACGGTCACCTTCCGGCTCGGCGACTCCCTCTACCCGCCGACCTCGCCGCACGGCGGCTCGGCGACCATGGCCAGCGTCGGCACCGCCGTCCACGACGCCTGCAACCAGGTGCGGCAGCAGGCGATCAAGCTGGCCGTCGAGGACCGCGAGTCACCGCTGTACGGGGTGAAGGCGGACGACGTGGTCGTACGCGGCGGCCGGCTGCACGTGCAGGGCAACCCGACCCGCGGCGAGACGTACCGGACGCTACTGGCCCGCAACAACCGCACCCACCTCGAAGCGGGCGGCTCCTACACCGGGCCGCCCAGTCCCGAGCGGCACTCCTACCACGCCTACAACGCCACCTTCGCCGAGGTCGCCGTCGACGCGACCCTGGGCCTCGTACGGGTCAGGCGCATGCTCGGCGTGTACGACGCGGGCCGCATCATCAGCCCCAAGCTCGCCGACAGCCAGGCGATCGGCGGCATCGTGGGCGGCATCGGCACGGCCCTCCTTGAGCACACGGCCACCGACCACCGCGACGGCCGGATCGTCAACGCCAACCTCGCCGACTACCTCGTCCCCGTCAACGCCGACGTCCCCGACGTCAGGGCGATCTACCTGGACGGCGAGGACAACGACGGCAACGCGCTCGGCGTCAAGGGGCTCGGCGAGGTCGTCCAGGTGGGTGTGGCGGCCGCGATCGGCAACGCGGTCTTCAACGCCACCGGCCGCCGCATCCGCGAACTGCCCATCACCGCGGAGGCGTTGCTCTGACCCGTGCGCTTCGCCCCGGCGCGGTGCACACCGCTCGTCCGGCGGCCCGCGCCCCGTTCGGCCGCCGGACCTCCAGGGGCCGCCGCCGCATGACGTTTTCCCCGGCGTCGTGGCGGCGGCCCGCTCACTTTCCGATCCTGTCCTGCCATGGAGAACCGCCATGCTCAACATCGCGGACACACTGCACCGCTGGTGCCGCGAGGCACGCCCCTTCGCCCTGGCCACCGTCGTCGACGTGCACGGCAGCGCACCCCTGCCGGTCGGTACGTCGGTCGCGGTGGACGAGGACGGCACCGCGGTCGGCAGCATCTCCGGCGGCTGCGTCGAGGGCGCGGTCTACGAACTGTGCCGACAGGTGCTGCACGACCGGGGCGCTCCGCAGCGGACCTGGTTCGGCTACTCCGACGACGACGCCTTCGCGGTCGGCCTGACCTGCGGCGGCGAACTCGACGTCTTCGTTCAGCGCATCGATCCCGCAGCCCAGCCGCACTTGTCCACGGCTCTCTCCGAGATCGACCGAGGGCGACCGGTCGCCGTGGCACAGGTCGTGGACGGCCCGGAGCGTCTCCTCGGCTCCACGCTGAGCGTGCTCGGCGGTGACCACGCCGCCCACGGGCGCGTGGACGGCGGGTCGGCGGACCGGGCGGTGGCCGACCAGGCCAGGGCCCTGCTGCGGGCCGGCCGCACCGCCCGCGTCGACATCGGCGGGGAGGGAGACGGATGCCCCGACCGGCTGTCCGTCCTCGTCCACGTGCAAGCGTCCCGGCCGCGCCTGCTGGTCTTCGGCGCCGTCGACTTCGCCGCCGCACTCAGCCAGGCCGGCCGCTTCCTCGGCTACCGGGTCATTGTCTGCGACGCCCGCCCCGTCTTCGCCACGACCGCCCGCTTCCCGCACGCGGACGAGGTGGTGGTCGACTGGCCCCACCGCTACCTCGAACGCGCCGAGGTGGACGAGCGCACCGCCGTATGCGTCCTCACCCACGACGCCAAGTTCGACATCCCCCTGCTGCGCCTGGCACTCGACCTGCCCGTCGCCTACGTGGGCGCCATGGGCTCCCGGCGCACCCACGACGAGCGCCTGCGACTCCTGCGTCAGGAGGGCGTCACGGCAGACGAGTTGGCGCGGCTGCGTTCTCCGATCGGCCTCGACCTCGGAGCCCGTACGCCCGAGGAGACGGCGGTCTCCATCACCGCGGAGATCATCGCCCAGGCCAACCAGGGAACGGGCCGGCCCCTGACCCGGATCACCGGCCCGATCCACCGGCCGAGTTCTACAAGGCAATGGACGAGACCCGAGCCGTCAAGGCCCTCCTGAAGCCCTGACCGGACGCCGGAGTTCGCCCTACCGGCCGACGGCCGTCACGTCGCACGGTAGCGGGCGCTGACCGTGGTCAACGGGAGCCGCTGAGCTTGCGTCGGCCTACCACTGCCTCGGAACGGGTGGCTGAGCACACCGTCGCCACGGGGCGACCGATCGACCGTGTGACGGCGAACTCCTGACCCACCAGTTCTTCGCGGCACGGGTACGCAGCCGTCCGCGGCCCCCCACAAGAAGGGCAAACGCCATGCAGTACGCACACCTGGGCCGCACCGGCCTGAAGGTCAGCCGTCTCGCGCTGGGCACCATGAACTTCGGCGACGCGACGGACGAAGCCGCCAGTTTCAAGATCATGGACTCCGCACTGGAGGCCGGCATCAACCTGTTCGACACCGCCGACGTCTACGGCGGGCCGCAGTCTCCTGACATGGAGCAGGGATACGGGCTGTCCGAGGAGATCATCGGGCGCTGGCTCGCCCAGGGCGGCCGGCGGGAGCAGATCGTGCTGGCGACGAAGGTGTACCAGCCGATGGGCACCGGCCCGAACGACAAGTACCTGTCCGCGTACAAAATCCGTAAAGCCGCGGAGGACAGCCTGCGGCGCCTTCAGACCGACCACATCGACCTCTACCAGATGCACCACATCGACCGGTCGACTCCCTGGGAGGAGATCTGGCAGGCGATGGAGCAGTTGGTGCGCGAGGGCAAGGTGATCTACGTCGGCAGCAGCAACTTCGCCGGCTGGCAGATCGCGACCGCACAGAACGCCGCCGCCTCCCGCAGCTTCCTCGGCCTGGTGTCCGAGCAGAGCCTGTACAACCTGTCCGCCCGCACCATCGAACTCGAAGTGATCCCGGCACTTCGCCACTACGGGCTCGGCCTGATCCCGTGGAGCCCCCTGGGCGGCGGGCTGCTCGGCGGAGCACTGAAGAAGGCACAGGAAGGCCGCCGCGCGACGCCGAAGACGCAGGAGGCCATTGAGCGGCACCGGCCTCAGCTGGAGGCGTACGAGGCGTTGTGCGTCGAGATCGGCGAACAGCCCGCCGACGTCGCTCTGGCCTGGCTGCTGCACAATCCGGTCCTCACCGCCACGATCGTCGGCCCCCGCACCCCCGAACAGCTCGCGACCAGTCGGCACGCCCTCGACGTGCACCTGTCGAAGGAAACGCTGGACAAGCTCGACGAGATCTGGCCCGGCCCCGGCGGCGAAGCCCCCGAAGCGTATGCCTGGTAGACCCGAACGGATGATCCCGCCGCACCATGCGGGACACGGCGGACCGGGGTCGTCGCTGGAGGCGAGCCACTCCTGTGTCTGATGGCCGAGCTGCAGATCATCCGGTGCGTCCGGTCCGCCCGTCTTGGTCGGCACCCGGCCCGGATCCACGGCGTTGCCGTGGCTGTGCAGCCTCGGGGCAGGCTTCGTCGTCAGGACCGCGCTGCCGGTCGACGGCGGGTACGTCGCCCGCTGAATCCTCGCCGCGAACAGAAGGGATGAGCCGCCCCGAGGGCGGAGCAACAACCATGCTGAAAAGCTCCATTCTGCGCCGGCGTAAGCCGGCCGACGACACAGGCTCAGTCCTCGGGCAGCCGGTCAACGGGCGTATCCGGGCCGGGACGGGGCCGGTGCTGCGGGTGCGGCCGGGCGCGGCGCTGGCAGCGGCGCTGCTGGGATTCTTCGTCATCACTCTGGACGCCCTGGTCGTCAACGTCGCCCTGCCCGCCATCCGGACCGACCTGGGCGGCGGGATGACGGGCCTGCAGTGGGTCGTCGACGGCTACACCTTGATGTTCGCAGCCCTGCTGCTGTCGGCTGGTTCGCTCTCGGACCGCGTCGGCGCGCGCCGGGCGTTCGCCCTGGGCCTGGTGGTGTTCGTGGCCGCTTCCGCCGCGTGCGGGCTGGCCCCCAGCCTGCCCGCCCTGATCGCCGCCCGCCTGGTGCAGGGTGCCGGGGCGGCCGCGATGATGCCCACCAGCCTGGCGCTGATCCGCGAGGCGTACTCCGATCCGGTCAAACGGGGCCGGGCGGTGGCGCTATGGGCAGTGGGCGGCGCGGTCGCCTCCGCCGCCGGGCCGGTCGCCGGTGGTGCGGCCAGCCTGATCAGCTGGCGGACGATCTTCTTCATCAACCTGCCGGTCGGCGTCGCCGCGCTGGTTCTGCTGGCCTTCGCCGCCCGCTCACCGGGCCGCGCCGTGCCCTTCGACGTCACCGGGCAGATCAGCGCGGTCCTCGCGATGGGCGCGCTGACGTTCGCCGCGATCGAAGCGGGTTCCGCCGGATTCGCCGCACCCCAGGTCTGGGCCGCCGCCCTGCTCACGGTGGGCGCAGCCGCGGTGTTCGTCCGGGCCCAGGCCCGCGGCCGGCATCCGATGGTGCCGCTGGAGCTCCTGCGCAGACGGACCGTGTCGATCTCCTGCGGCGCCGGGTTCGCGTTCATGGCTGCCTTCTACGGCATGGTGTTCGTCTTCAGCATCTACCTCCAGCAGCAGCGCGGCCTGTCCGCGCTCGCGACCGGGCTCACGTTCGTCCCGATGACGGTGCTCTCCGCGTTCGTCAACCCGCTCTCCGCCCGCGCCGCCGAACGCTTCGGGCCCCGGGTGCCGATCGGGTGCGGCATGTACCTCATGACCTGCGGCCTGCTCTCGCTGGCCCTGGTGCCGGCCGGGACACCGACGTGGGCGCTGGCCCTGCTGATGCTGCCGGTCGGACTCGGCGGCCCGCTCGCCATGCCCCCGACCACCGCGCTGCTAGTCAACAGCGTCCCCGCCCACCAGACAGGCACCGCCAGCGGCGTCTTCAACACCAGCCGCCAGCTCGGCGGCGCACTCGCCGTCGCCGTCTTCGGCGCCCTCATCGCCGACCAGGCGCACTTCCTACCCGGGCTGCGCATCAGCCTCGTCCTCGCCGCCTTGACCACCCTGGCCGCCGCTACCGCCAGCCTCTACCTCCGCCCCACACCAGCGGGCGCCCCAGAAGACCAAGACCCCGCCGCTCCGTCGGCCGTTCCCCGGCCTGCGGCTCCCCCCTCCACGGACAACCGCGCGTAGAAGGAGACACCGCGATGACGCACTGGACCAGCGACCAGCTCAACACGATCGAGCAGACCGGAGAACTGCACATCCAGCCCCAGCGGGCTGACGGCCGGCTGCGCACGCCCACCACCATCTGGGTGGTGCGCGAAGGAGACGACCTCTACGTGCGTTCCTACAACGGCCCAGACGGTGCCTGGTTCCGCACCGCGAAGGCCAGCGGCACCGGACACATCCGCTGCGGCGGCATCGACCAGGACGTCACCTTGACCCCGATCCACGACGGCGCGCTCAACGACCGCATCGACGGCGCCTACCGCACCAAGTACGCCGCCGCCAGCGCCTACGTCCCACCGATGGTCGCCGACCGGGCCCGCGCCACCACCCTCAAGCTCACCCCCCGCTGACCGAACCCAGTCAGTCCCTCGCAAGGAGTACCTCGTGACCACGTTCGCCCTCATCGGAGCCGGAACCGGACTCGGCGCCGCCGTCGCCCGCCGCTTCGGCCGCCAGGGCTTCGACATCAGCTGAACCCCGCGCGACTTCGCGTCTTCCGAGAAGATCAGTGACCTGCCAGGAAGCTCTTCACCGACCAGGTTCCCGAGGGAACCGCGGCGAAGGCCGGGGGACCTGACCTACTACGCGCCCTGGGGCAACCTTGCGGTCTTCCACCACGACGCCTCCTACGCCCAGGGCCTGGTCTCCCCCGAGCGCCCGAACGCCACGTTCGCGGGCTACGTCATCTGGCCTCGGTCTCGCCGACGAATTCGCCCCCGGCCCCGGCCGCAGCTTCCCGCGCGACGTCGACATCCTCTACCGAGGCGACGACTGTCTCGGGGCTCCCTCGGGACGTGCTGCCAAGGTCGAACGTCGGCCGGCGCGTCCGCGTCCCGGCGTGCGGACGGTGTGGTGCACTCGCAGCCGCGGTGCGGCGCCGCCGGGGATCCGCGGCGTGGGGCAATCCCCAGGGAATCGCCTCCGGCCCTGCTGTGGGAGTCCGTGCCGTGAGGGGTACTGTCAGGGACCCCCACTGGTCGCTTCGTTTTCCTACGCTGGGATGCATGGACAACCGGGCCGAAGTCAGCGCATTCCTCACGTCCCGCCGCGCCAAGATCACACCGGAGCAGGCGGGCATGCCGGTGTACGGGCAGCGGCGGGTGCCCGGGCTGCGCCGCGGGGAGGTCGCGATGCTGGCCGGGATGAGCGTCGAGTACTACACGCGGCTGGAGCGCGGCAACCTCACCGGGGTCTCCGACAGCGTCCTGGACGCCGTCGCCCAGGCCCTGCGGCTGGACGACACCGAGCGGGATCACCTCCACGCCCTGGCCCGGGCGGCCAACACCGGTCCGGCTCGTGTCCGGCGCCGCTCGAAGAAGGCGACCGTGCGGCCGAGTGTGCTGCGCATCGTCGAGGGCCTGCACGACCAGCCGGCGTACGTGCGCAACAACCGTTTGGACATCCTGGCGGCCAATCCGCTCGCCCGCGCTCTGCTCGGTGAGGTGTTCGAGGCGGAGCCGGTCAACACCTGCCGGTTCGTCTTCCTCGACCCCCGCGCCACCCGGCTGTACCCCGACTGGGAACGCGTGGCCCGCGACGGAGTCGGGGTGCTGCGTGTCGAGGTCGCCAAGAACCCCTACGACCGGGAGCTGTCGAACCTGATCGGTGAGCTGTCCACCCGCAGCGACGCCTTCCGCACCATGTGGGGCGCGCACGACGTGCACGTCTTCACCGAGGGAACCAAGCGGTTCCACCACCGGGCGGTGGGCGAGATGGAGCTGGTTCATGAAAGCCTGAACCTGCCCGGCGAACAGGGGCTGTCCATCACCGTGTACAGCGCCGATCCCAGCACCCCGGCCGCGGACGCCCTGAAGCTCCTCGCCAGCTGGGCAGCGAGCCAGAACCGGGACGAGACCGCCTCTCAGGCCGACACCGAGCGCTGACCCCGGCCGGCCCCTCCGGGGCCCCAGCACCGCCCTCACGCCGTTCGGCCCGCTGCACCTCATGTCCGCGGCACCCGGCGCCCCGTCAGCTCCCGCCCTCAACGCCGCCCATACCTGCGTGCTGCGGCCGTTTACCCCGATTCACCGTGTACGCACTCGCGTTCTCGGCATGAGGGGGTCCCTGCTGTTACCCCCCACAAGCGTGCCTGTCTGCCGGGCTCGGCTGCTGATTTCGTGGAGTGCGGCGGGCCAGAAGCGCTCCGTCCGCACCATATTCGGCGCGCCTCCAGCTTTGCCGGAACGCCTTCGGACCACCGGGGGCGCGCCGGCTCTCTCGAAAGGACCGTCAGTGAGTTCCCCCGTCGTCCACGGAACCGGACCCGTCGGCCGTCGCACCCCTCACGGGGGGCGGCAGCACGGCCGTGCCGACCAGGCGCTCGGCGACGTCCCCGTCACCGAACCCACCCTCGTCACTTCCGCCCAGGCGGGCGTCAACCACCGCTGACCAGGCGGCCGTTTCCCTGCCGACGTCCCCCACAGCCAGAAAGCGAAGATCTCAGCCATGACCAGCACGGTCCCGCAGGTTTCCCTCAACAACGGCGTGCAGATGCCGATCCTCGGCTTCGGCGTCTTCCAGATCCCCGAAGACCGGACCCAGCATGCGGTGGAGGCCGCGCTCGAAGCCGGCTACCGCCTGCTCGACACCGCCGCCGCGTACGAGAACGAGCGCGCCGTCGGCCGGGCCATCGCCGCCAGCGGCATCCCCCGCGACGAACTGTTCATCACCACCAAGCTGTGGATCCAGGACTACGGCCGCGACAGCGCCGAGCGAGCCTTCGACCGCTCGCTCGACCGCCTCGGTGTCGACCACCTCGACCTCTACCTGATCCACCAGCCCTTCGGCGACTACTACGGCGCGTGGCGGGCCATGGAGGAACTCAACCGGGCCGGGCGTACCCGGGCGATCGGGGTCAGCAACTTCTACCCCGACCGGCTTGCCGACCTCATCACCCACAACGAGATCGTCCCCGCGGTCAACCAGATCGAGACGCACGTGTTCTTCCAGCGCGCGGACGACCAGCAACTCATGCGTGAGAACGGCGTCCAGCACGAGTCCTGGGGACCGCTCGCCGAAGGCGGTCAGGGCTTCTTCGACAACCCCGTGCTCGTCGACATCGCCCGCGCCCACGACAAGTCCGTCGCGCAGATCGCCCTTCGCTGGCTGGTCCAGCGCGAGATCGTCGTGATCCCGAAGTCGGTGCGGCCCGAACGCATGGCAGAAAACCTCGACGTCTTCGACTTCCAGCTCACCGCCGACGAGATGGCACGCATCGCCGGCCTGGACACGGGCCGCAGCCACATCTTCGACCACCACGACCCCGAAAACGTCGCGGGGCTCGGCGGGGTGCGGTTCGACACCTGAGGCGCCGCCGCGCCTCCCTCCCGTAGCCACCCACCCGCAGTCCCTTCCAGTCACCCCCGCTTTCACAGAAAGCAAACACCATGCGCATTCGCTTCGCCCACGTCGCGGCCATCCCCGCTGTGGCGGCCGTTCTCGTCCCGGCCCCGGCCGCGTCCGCGGCCACCGGAGGAGACCGTACCGAGCCCGTCATCACTCAGGTGAAGACCGCGGCCGCGTTCGACTTCGGCTCCGGCGACTCACCCGAGAACATCACCGTCAACCCGAACGGCTCCCTGACCGTATCCATGCTGGGCGTCCCCGTGAACAAGCCGCCGAAGCTCGTGCGCATCACCTCGTCCGGGCAGCGCACCACCCTCGTCGGCGGGCACCAGGGCGATCAGATCACCGGCAACACCCGTGGCAGCGACGGCACCGTCTACTACAACGTGGACTCCGACGACACTTCCCGGGCCGGCGTATGGAAACTGCCCCCGCACGGCCGCCCCCAGCGTCTGGCCGCCCTGCCCGCTGACGGCCTGCCCAACGGCCTGGCCATCGATCCGGCCGGCCGCACCCTCTACGCCGCCGACGGCGTGAACGGCACGGTGTGGGCCGTGCCTGTCTCCGGCGGGGCGGCGAGGGTCTGGCTGACCGGCCCGGAGCTCGCACCCGACGCCGAGGCATCCCTGAAGCTGGGCGTGAACGGCGTCCGCTTCCACAAGGGCGCCGTATGGGTGAGCAACTTCAACCAGGGCATCTTGCTGAGGATCCCGGTCACCGCCCACGGGACCCCCGGCCGCGTCCACACCGTCGCCGACAACCTCCCCGACGTCGACGACTTCTCCTTCCTCAACAACCACTCCGACACCGTCTTCGCCGCGCAGAACGACCCGACCGACAGGGTCAGCATCGTGCACCCGAGCGGGGCCCACGAGACCGTCCTGACCGTCGACGACGGACTCGCCTCACCCACCACCACCGCCGTACACGGTAACCAGCTGTACATCGCCAACGCCGGATTCAACGCACCCCACGCCCCGAAACTGCAGCGCGGAACCATCATCCTCAACGCCCTCACCGCACGCCCCTGACACCACTGGGCGGCCCGGGAAGCCCCAGAATCCGCCAAGCGGGCTCAAGCCGGCGCGGAGGCGACGACGGCCAGTTGGTTCAGGGGGATGGTCCCCCCCGAACCACAGAAGCCGATCGACGCCTCCGGCCGATGCCACGGACTGTCCAGGTCGTCAGAAGTCCGCCGCAGCGCTCCCACCACCGTGGCGTGAGCCGCACAACGACAAGGAGCACCATGGAGTGCCGCAAGCTCGGCAACACCGGAACCGCCGTCTCCCGCATCGCCTTCGGCACCATGTACTTCGGCGTCCACACCCCTGAAGACGAGGCGTTCGCACTCCTGGACGCCTTCCTGGACGCCTTCGTGGACGCAGGCGACAGCCTCGTCGACATCTCCAACGTCTACGGCGGCGGCAGCGGCGAAAAGATCATCGGCCGCTGGTTCTCCACCCACGCCAGCAACGGCATCGACCGCGTCGTCCTGGCCACCAAGGGTTGTTACGGTACCGGCACCGACGTCAACAGCCTTGGCTCCACCCGCCGGCAGCTCGGTCCGCTCCGAGTTCACCGCGCTGCGCCAGGGCAGGCCCTGGCTGTCGATGAGCGCCACCGCCCTGATCACAGCAGGCGCCATGGCCGCTTTCAGCTACCTCACCCCGCTGCTCACCGAGCGGACCGACCTCTCCGCCGCAACGGTCCCGCTGGTCCTGGTCGGCTACGGCATCGGCGCCCTGACCGGCACGAACCTCGGCGGACGGCTCGGTGACCGCAGGCCGCTGACCACCGTCACGGGCGCAGCCATCGACGCCGCACTGATCCTGATCCTGCTGATACCGCTCTCCCACCACTCGGCACCGACCATCGTCCTGGTGGTGCTGCTGGGCATGACCGGCATGTCCGTACCTCCGGTCGTCACCTCCCTCGCGGTGCGCTTCGCGGGCAACGCGCCCACCCCCACCGCCGCACTGGCCGTCCCTCCTTCAACGTCGGCATCGCGGCCGGCTCCTGGATCGCAGGCAGTGCACCGGACTCCTCCCTGGGCCTGACCGGGCCAGCCCTGGTGGGCACCGCCATGGTCACTCTCGCCCTGGCGCCGCCGGCCGCCCTCGGCTCGATCCGCGCCACCCGCACCGACCGCGCACCCGCGAACGGGCCCGCAGCGGAGGCCCCCCGCCATGCCGGAGTCTGACCACTCCCCGCAGTCGCCGGCCCTCTCCGGGCCGTACTCCGCCCAACTCCCAAAAAAGCGATCAAAGGAACTTAAACGATGAAGTACCGCACTCTCGGCAATTCCGGTCTCACCGTGTCCAAGCTGGCGCTCGGCACGATGTACTTCGGCAGCCAGAACACCGAGGAGGAAGCCTTCGCGCTGCTCGACGCCTTCACCGAGGCCGGCGGCAACCTGCTCGACACCTCGAACGTCTACTCCGGCAGCCTCTCCGAACAGATCATCGGCCGCTGGCTGGCCGCCCGCCCCACCGAAGTCACCGACCGCGTCGTGCTCACCTCCAAGGGCCGCTACACCACCGGCCCCGACGTCAACGACCTCGGCCTCTCCCGCCGCCACCTCACCCGCGCCCTGGACGCCTCCCTGCACCGCCTGGGCGTGGAGACGATCGACCTCTACCAGATGCACGGCTGGGACCCGCACACCCCCGTCGAAGAGACGCTGTCCTTCCTCGACGACGCGATCCGCGCCGGGAAAATCCACTACGCGGGACTGTCGAACTTCACCGGCTGGCAGCTCCAGCTGACCGTCTCCACCGCCAGGGCCATGGGCGTCCACGTCCCCCTCACCCTCCAGCATCAGTACAGCCTGCTCTCCCGCGAGAGCGAATTCGAGATGGTCCCCGCCGCCCTCCACAACAACATCGGCCTGCTGCCCTGGTCCCCGCTGGCCGGCGGCTTCCTCACCGGCAAATACCAGCGCCACACCACCCCCGCCCCCGACACCCGCGCCGGTTCCGACAACCCGCTGTACCGGTACGTGTCCGCGAAGTACTCGGCCTTCGACCGTAACTGGGCCACCATCGCCGAAGTCGTCCGCATCGCCGACGAGACCGGCGCCACCCCCGCCCAGGTCGCCCTCAGTTGGATCGCCGACCGCCCCGGCGTCACCGCACCGATCTTCGGCGCCCGCACCCTCGACCAGCTCCACGACAGCATCGCCGCCGCCGACCTCACCCTCGACGACGAAGCCACCATCGCACTCGACCAGGTCAGCACCCCCACACCCGGCGACTACCCCTACGGTCCGTTCGGCACCAGCCAGCGCGACCGCCGCCTCCGAGGCGGAGACCAAGCCCTCGGCGACCTCGTCGGACAGGGCTCCGACCACCCCCTCGGCCGCCCCTGACCTGACCGCCCGTTGCCGGGCGTCGCTCCTCATCGGTGGCGTCCGGCCCGCGCAGCGGGCGCATCCCCCCCGGGGGGAGTGTCATGAATCAGCTCTGGCCCGTAGTCGGTGGTGACGCGGGGTAGCCGTCCTTGATCATGATCTTGTGATGGATGTCAACTCCCTTGTCATCACGGTGTTTTCCGGGCTGTCGGTGCTGGTCGTCGTGGACGCGGCGGACGGTGGTGACGCGGTGGTGGTCACGGCTCGCACTCGGGATGCGGCGGTACCGTGTCCCGCGTGCGGGACGCTGACGGCGAAGGTGCACGGGTATCACTGCCGGACGGTGACGGCTGGTTCTTGAACTGGTCATCCAGGGCGTCCGCAGCCCCCACGGGCTGCACCTCCTCCACGGCCTCGGCGGAGACGGTCACGTCTTTCATCAGGTGTGACTTTCTGCCCGAAGATCCACCGTTGACCGTACAGTCCCGTTCAGCAATGAGAGACCCTGTAACGAGTTGGCTACCGTGCGCATGGTCGCACGCGCGTGCCAGACGGCCGGCGTAGTGCTCAAGCCGGTCGGCTAAAAGGGCTTTCTCACCTCGACTCCGGCAAGCGGCTCGGAGGAGCTGGTTCACGCTGGCGACCACGGGCGTGGTGTCACTTCCGGAGTCCCGCAGCGCATGGAGAACAGGGCTGCGCAGATAGTCGCCTTGAGTGACGTGAGCCCAGAGCAGCGCGGTCGCGGCTGTCGGACTCGGTGACGTCGGTCCGCCTCTGAACGTCTTGAACCCATCGTGGAGTTCAGTCCAGGCGGCATCCGACAGGCGCCAGGGTGACAAAGCACGGCGCCGGTTAGCGTAGTCGAACGATTGGTATCAGAGTCCAGAGCGTAGGCGATTCGCTCAACTGCTCGGTCGAATTCCGCCCATGATTCCGTGGCGCCCAGTACTCGCTTGAGGATTCTGAGGCTCTGCTGTGCTGTGGTCAAGGGCATGCCGAGAGCCTCAGCACACTCGGACCATGTGCCGCCTGCGACCATCTCGACAAGTTTCAGCGATGTGGCCCGGCGCAGATGGCGGGTGTTCCAGTCTGTGATGGCTCCCAAGCGTTCCCGAAGCTCGGCGAAGTGGCCGTCCGACCATGTTGTGGGTAGTAGCGCCGGAACGTGCTCGATGCCGAAGAGACACTTCCGTGACGGTGTACGGAGCTTGGAGCCACGATGACCGCCCGCGTGGTAGAAACCGTTGATCTTGCGAGCTAATGCACGGGCGAGAACTGGTGAGAAGTCCATTCGCCGGAACCCTGCGGCCTGGTTCGAGGGGAGCCGTTCGAAGGCCGTGCGCGCCAGTGGTTGAACCCGGTCCCGGAACTCTGCATCGCCTTCATCACGGTGACTGAGAAGCTCGCCGGCTGCGGCCAGCAAGGCTGCGCACTGGGCGGGGTTGTCCGGGGCAGGCCACGGGCTGGACGGTCGAGGGCCGGGCCCGGAGCCGAGCGGCCTATCCAGCCGCTGGGCGATCGCCGTGGCATTGCTGTCGGTCAGAGAGGCGAGATGCGCCGAACGGACCAACGATGCTCCTAGCGGCCAACTGAATTTGATCAGATGAGCCAGGGCGACCAGATCGAGGAAGAAGTAGGGATCCTTCTTTGCGGGCGGGGAAGGCGTGGCAAACAGGTGCTGGTCAATGCGGAGTTGCAGGGTGACAACGCGATCCAGGTCCTCGGGAGTCATCATCGGTTGGCTGCCGCGTGACTGAT
The DNA here is from genome assembly GCF_030816955.1 of Streptomyces africanus. Lineage (NCBI taxonomy): Bacteria > Bacillati > Actinomycetota > Actinomycetes > Kitasatosporales > Streptomycetaceae > Streptomyces > Streptomyces africanus. The sequence continues at coordinate 8,575,896 of NZ_JAUSYP010000001.1, forward strand.
CGAGTCGGGCTCCGCAACAGCGGGTCTCGGCCGCTGTCGAGCGCGTGCCCAGCAATGGATGACGGCACTGTGCGGGATGGAGCCCGACTGCCGCACGCTGCATGAGCAGGCCGGAGCGTTCGGTTCCGGGAGGACGATTGGGCAGGTTGTCGTGCTGCGGGCAGGTGCTGGACAACAGCATTGAGTGCTGGGCGCAGGCGAATACAACGGGAAGGTGCCAGCGGAGTTTCCAGGCGCTGCCGAACGTGTTTTGTACGGGGCTGCCGTCGCCCGCCAGACACTGGGGGTAGAAGCGGCTGGACAGGTTGATGGCCCAACGCCGCCGCGCCGCCGCATGGTTGCGGCCCTGATCCAGACGGGTCGTGACGAGTGGCGCGTATGTGGAGGTGAGCCCCGATCCGGCGAGCGTGAGTGACTGTGCTTCGGGGGAGGAGAGCCGCGCGGCCTTGGCGAGCGCCCTGGCAGGCTGCGGGGGCAAGGCGATCAAAAAGTCGGCGGGCAGACGACGGTGCATGGTGCTGAGCCCGCACAACGCACCGATGCGGGCAGGCGACCGTTCCAGCCGGTAAGCGAGTCGGAGGAGGAAGCCGGGCAGCGATTCCTCCGGGAACGGGGCCAGACTTCGGGGTAGTGCCCGGCTTTCCATCCGGTTTACCCCGCCGACCCTGCGGCCTCCGGGCCGTCGTCGTCGAACACGGTGTTGCGGCCTTTGGGATTCCTCTTCGGCGTTGGCGTGTGCACCGGGATATCGGGCTGTTCGCCGGATTCGGCGTCGAGGTCGGGCATGTCGCCGGGGGTGACGGTGAACTGGTTGAGCAGGTCCTTGGTCAGGCCTTCGCTTTTGTCCTCCATGGCGCGGCGGCAGCCGTGCTGGATGAGCTTCTCCAGAATGCCGACCACGCCATTGGTGCGGGCGAATAGGTACTCGGGCATGCCGCCGTCGGTTAGCATGCCGTCGGTGTTGCTCAGCAACCGCAACTCGCCTTCCAGACGGCGGAGATGGACCATCCAGGCCTCCATCTCCGCAGGTGTGGAGTACCTGAACGGGCCGAGGTCGACGACCTGGAAGCGGCGTTCGTGCTGGCTGGCGGCGTGGTCGTTGGGGCTGCGGCCGATATCCTTGACCGGCTCGTAGATCCACTCCTGTGTCTTGGGGTCGCGGCGGCCTTCGCGCAGCAGGCCCGAAGTGGGGATGCCGACGCCGACGAGGATGAGTGTGACCGGCATGGCGCGCAATCTCGTCGACCGCGGAGATTCTGCCTGTGCTCAGACAGGCAGTCCTCGCCCGAGCCGTGGTCGGATTCGACAGGACGCCTCCCGGCAGGGGCCCAGGGTTGTCAGGGACGGGCGCATCGGGTCCCCAGCGGTGGTCCGGTGGAACACTCGGTCCGTCGCCCGGCCCTGGTTGCACGTGATGTCCGTGCCCGGCCCGAGGTCGTCGGGGCTGCCGGCGCCCGGAATCAGTGAGCGACGGGGCTTGCGTCGGCCAGTCGGCTGACGCTGCCGGTGGAGCCGCCTCCGCCGCACCCGATGGTGCCGTCGCCCTGCCTCTCATCGGCTGCCTCCATGCTGACGGCCCCACCCCGACAGCGCGCCCCAGATGAGAGAGATGCTGTGCAAAGCCTTGACGTGTCTCCTTCCACTGCGTAGATATGTCAGCGCAGTCATGGCAGCGCAGTCATACGAGGACTGGCCTCATTGCCAACTGCCGGAAATCAGGAGACACCCATGGCAGGACTGGCAGGCCGCAGCGCCGGTGCCGCACCGCGCAGCATAGATGTGGCGAATCTGGCGGGCGTCTCGCAGAAGACGGTGTCTCGGGTCATGAACGGCGAGCAGTACGTCTCCGACGGCGTGCGCCGACGTGTTTTGGAAGCTGCCGACGAACTCGGGTACCGGCTGAACCATGCGGCCCGGGCGCTGGCCTCCGGGCGGACCCGGTCCATCGGAGTGGTGACGCTCGGAACGGCCCTGTACGGACCCGCCTCGCTGCTCATGGGCGTCGAGCGCGCCGTCCGGGACACCGGTTACGCGCTCCGCGTGGTCAACACGATGGAGGGTGACGCCGCGGGCATCGCCGGTGCCGTCGACTCGCTCCTCGACCAGGGCGTGGACGGCATCGTCATCTCCGAGCCGATCGACGAGGTGGGCGGTGCGGACCTCTCCGTCCGCGTCGACGTGCCGGTCCTGGTCCTTGGGGCGCCGCCGCCGTTCGAGGCCCCCCGGGTGGTAACCGCTGGGCTCGTCTCTCACCAGTTGGCTCGGGCCGTCACGGAGCACCTGCTGGAGCTGGGACACGCAACCGTCCACCACCTCGCCGGGCCCGAACGCTGGTACGCGGCCAGGGACCGCCTCGAGGGATGGAGAGCGACGCTGGCCGCGCACGGCAGACGCGAACCGCCTGTCATCGCGGGCGACTGGTCGGCCGCCTCCGGCTACGCGGCCGGCCGCCGGCTGGCCCTCGACGACAGCGTGACGGCCGTCTTCGCCGCCAACGACGACATGGCCATCGGTCTGATCCGCGCGCTGCTGGAAGCCGGCCGGCGGGTACCGGAGGACGTCAGTGTCGTCGGTCTCGACGACATCCCGGTCGCCGCGTATGTGTCTCCTCCCCTGACAACCGTTCGACGCGACGGCGCAGGACGGCCTCAGGCGGCTCGTGCACGCCATCGAGCACCCCGATGCGGACCCGATTCCGGTGCAGGAGCCGCCGGTCAACCTCGTCGTCCGTGAGTCGACCGCACCCCCGCCGAACCGGACGACCCCGTAACTCCGGCGGACCACGGCCTGACTCCGCAAGAACCCAGTCCCCGATCCTGATAGGAGGTCCGCCCGCCCACAGCTCGTCCACCCGTGCCACCCGCTTCGACGCCCGCAGTCGAGTGCCCCGAGCCGACCCGCCTGCACCTGGTCGTCGCTCATGCCACAAACCAGCGCCTCGGCCTGGACGCCTCCCCTTGAGTCGACTGTTCGTCCAGACCTTCGCCCAGTCTTGGCCTTCACCGGCGCGCCCCCCTTTCAGTCAACGAGCGTGACGTGCCGACCCGGAATCCGTGCGGAACACCGTCACCCCACGGCCTCGCCCCGCTCCTCACGCCCGAACTCACCTCTTGGCATCCACACAGCGCGCCGTCGCCCGGTGCGCCGATCCTCTACGCCCTTTCGCGGAGTCCACCATGCCCAGATATTTCGCAGCCCCTTCCTCGGCCGCCCTGAGCCGTCGCGGCTTCCTCGCCGCGACCGGAGCCCTGACGCTCGCGACCACACTGTCCGCGTGCGGCGGTGGAGACGACAAGAGCGGCGGCACCTCCGCCAAGCGGGTCAGCCAGGCCGACATCGACAAGGCGATGAAGACGCCCACCGAGCTGACGTTCTGGAGCTGGGTCCCGAACATCGACAAGGAGATCGCGCTCTTCGAGGCGAAGTACCCGGCCATCAAGGTCAAGCCCGTCAACGCCGGCCAGGGAGTGGCCCACTACACGAAGCTGCGCACCGCGCTCAAGGCGGGCAGCGGCGCCCCCGACGCCGTGCAGATCGAGTACCAGGCGATCCCGACGTTCACGATCACGGACAGCCTGCTCGACCTGGGTCCGTACGGCGCCACGGCGCTCAAGAACACGTTCGTCGACTGGACGTGGGCGCAGGTCAGCGGCAGCAACGGCGAGATCTGGGCGATCCCCCAGGACACCGGCCCGATGGGCATGCTCTACCGGAAGGACATCTTCGACAAGCATGGCATCAAGGTGCCCGAGACCTGGGACGAGTTCGCGGCCGCGGCCCGCAAACTCCACAAGGCCGATCCGGACGTCTATCTGACGAACCTGGCGGCGAACGAGGCCGCCGCCTGGCACGGTCTGCTCTGGCAGGCGGGCGCCAAGCCCTATGCGACCTCGGGCAAGGGCGACATCACCATCGACGTCGATGCCCCCGTATCCCGGAAGCTCGGCGAGTTCTGGGGCGGCCTGGCGAAGGAAGGGGTCATCGGCACCGAACCCGACTTCGCCGACTCCTGGTATGCCGCGCTCAACAAGGGCAAGTACGCCACCTGGATCACCGCCGCGTGGGGCCCGGCGTTCCTCTCGGGATCGGCCAAGGCCACCGCGGGCAAGTGGCGGGCGGCTCCGCTGCCGCAGTGGGACGCCGCCAAGCCGACCTCGGGCAACTGGGGCGGTTCGACGACGGCCGTCATCAAGAACACCAAGAATCCGATCGCGGCGGCGATGTTCGCCCAGTTCCTCAACGGCGACCCGGCCAGCGCGAAGATGTTCGCCACCGAGCAGTTCTTCTTCCCGGCGACGAAGGCGCTGCTCTCGGACCCCGCGTTCGTGGACGACGCGCCGTCCTTCTACGGGGGCCAGAAGGTCAACCAGGTCTTCGCCGACATCAGCTCCACGGTCAACTCCCGCTTCCAGTGGCCGCCGTTCCTCGACCAGGCGGCGACCGACTGGACCGAAACGGTCGGCAAGTCGCTCGCCGACAAGACCGACACCGTCCGCGCACTCGGCACCTGGCAGTCGCGGCTCACCACGTACGCCAAGAAGCAGGGCTTCACCGTCACGACGTCCTGACCTGTTCGTCGGGTCCCGCGCGGCGGCGTGGGGTCCACCCGTCTCGTCACCCCTGACCCATCCCCTCAGAAAGGCCCGATGATGACTGCCACAACCGCGGCCTACCCCAAGGGCCGGCGCCGGGACGGGCCGGCACGCCCCCGGCGTGGCGGCAGGCGCCACCGCCGGTCGGCAGGGCCGCTGTTCGTCGCACCCTTCATGGTGCTGTTCCTCCTGCTCTTCCTGGCTCCCCTCGGCTACGCCGCCTATCTCAGCCTCTACCAGGAGCGTTTGATCGGCGGGACGGTGTTCGTCGGCCTCGACAACTACGTCCAGGCTCTCGGCGATCCCCAACTCATCCACGGTGTCGGCCGCGTCGCGCTGTTCTTCGTGATCCAGGTGCCCGTGATGCTGCTGCTGGCGCTGTCGTTCGCGCTCGCGCTCGACAGCGGCCTGCTGCGGCTCGCACGTGTGATCCGGCTGGGTATCTTCATTCCGTACGCCGTCCCGAGCGTGGTCGCCGCCCTTATGTGGGGCTACCTGTACGGCCCGGACTTCGGCCCGTTCGCCCAGCTGAGCCGGAATCTCGGCCTGCCGGTTCCGCACTTCCTCAGCGACGGCTGGATGCTGGGCAGCCTGGCGAACATCGTGACCTGGGAGTTCGTCGGCTACAACATGATCATCATGTACGCCGCCCTGCGCACCATCCCCCAGGAGCTGTACGAGGCGGCCGCGATGGACGGAGCCGGTGCCTGGCGCATCGCCCGGTCCATCAAGCTGCCGGCACTGAGGCCGACGCTCCTGCTCACCCTGCTGTTCTCCGTGATCGGCAGCTTCCAGCTGTTCAACGAACCGAAGCTGCTGATGAACATCGCCCCGGACGTGATCAGCAGCTCCTACACGGCGAACCTCTACGCCTACTCCCTCGCCTTCACCGGCCAGCAGGTCAACTACGCGGCCACGGTGTCCTTCCTCCTCGGCCTCGTCATCGTGATCGCCTCCTACGCCGTCCTGCTCACCGCGAACCGCAGGAGGACTTCGTGACGACCTCCCCCAAGTCCTCGGCCACACTTGCACAGGGAGCGCCCCTGTCCCCGAGGGCGTCGATCATCTCGACCACGGAGCAGGCTCCCACCGTGCCGCCGAGAAGGCGCCACCGCCGCAGGGACCGCCGCAGCACTCCGCTGACGATCGCCATGCTGGCCGCCCTCGCCTACTTCCTCCTGCCGCTGCTGTGGCTGCTGGTCGCCTCGACCAAGAGCACCCAGGACCTGTTCAACACCTTCGGTCTGTGGTTCTCGCACGCCCCGCAGTTGCTGACGAACGTCACGGAGACCTTCACCCAGGACGACGGGGTCTTCGTGCACTGGCTGCTCAACACGGCCGTGTACGCGGGTGTCAGCGCTGTCGGTGCCGCGCTGCTCGCGGCGGCAGGCGGGTACGGGTTCGCCAAGTTCCGCTTCCGCGGCGACCGGGCCGCCTTCAACCTCGTCGTGGGCGCCGTCATGGTGCCGACCACCGCGCTGGCGATCCCGACCTACCTGCTCTTCGCGGAGGCGGGCCTGGTCAACACCCCGTGGGCCGTCATCCTGCCCTCACTGGTCAATCCGTTCGGCCTCTACCTCATGCGCGTCTACGCCGAGGACGCCGTACCCGACAGCATCCTGGAGGCCGCCCGCATCGACGGGGCGGGCGAGGTCCGGATCTTCTTCCGGATCGTTCTCAGGCTGCTCGGCCCCGGCCTGGTGACGGTCCTGCTGTTCACTCTCGTGGCGACCTGGAACAACTACTTCCTGCCGCTGATCATGCTCAACGACCCCGACCTGTACCCGATCACCGTCGGACTCTCCTCCTGGGCCGCGCAGGCCCAGAACGGCGGAGCCGGTGCCAGCAGCGACATGCTCGCCCTGGTGGTGACCGGCTCCCTGATCTCGATCATCCCGCTCGTCGTGGCCTTCCTGCTGCTCCAGCGTTACTGGCAGAGCGGCCTGGCCTCCGGCGGCGTCAAGCAGTAGCCCGCACATTCCTCATATCCACCCCTGTTCCTCGGAGGTTTCCCTTCATGGCGGCTCTGCCTGCCCGCGTCCTCTTCGGCGCCGCGTACTACCACGAGTACACGCCTGCCTATGATCCCGAGCTGCAGCCTGACGAACGGCTGAAGACCGACCTCGACCTGATGGCCGAGGCGAACTTCACCGTGATCCGGGTGGGCGAGTCGGTCTGGTCGACCTGGGAGCCGGAGAACGGCCGCTTCGACCTCGACTGGCTCCAGCCCGTACTCGACGGCGCCCACGAACGCGGCATCTCCGTCATCATCGGCACACCGACGTACGCCGCGCCGCCGTGGCTGGCCCGCCAGTACCCGGAGATCACCGCCGAGTCCGCCACCGGGCAGCGCCTCGGCTGGGGCGCCCGCCAGGAGATCGACTTCACCCACCCCGCGTTCCGGTTCCACGCCGAGCGGGTGATCCGCAAGATGGTGGCCCGGTACGTCGATCATCCGGCGGTCATCGGATGGCAGGTGGACAACGAGCCGGGCCTGCACCTCTTCCACAACCGCGGTGTCTTCCAGCGCTTCGTGGACCACCTGCGGGAGAAGTACGGGGACGTCGAGACCCTGAACCGCGAGTGGGGCCTGGTCTACTGGTCGCACCGCCTGTCGACCTGGGCCGACCTGTGGACGCCGGACGGCAACGAGCAGCCCCAGTACGACGTCGCATGGCGGGAGTTCCAGGCCCGACAGGTCACGGAGTTCATCGGCTGGCAGGCCGACCTGGTCCGCGAGTACGCCCGCCCCGGCCAGTTCGTCACCACGTGCATCTCCTACACCCGCCAAGGGGTGGAGGACGACGAGATGACCGACCGCCTCGACATCGCCTCGGGCAACCCGTACTACGACATGCAGGACGGCCTGCTGTTGCCCGACCCCACGCCCGACACCCACGAGCAGAAGTGGAAGACCACCGGGGTCTGGTCGATGTATCAGACGGCGGACTGGATGTTCTCCTCCCGCCAGGAGCCGTTCCTGGTCACGGAGACCAACGCCCAGAGCATCGGTTTCGCGTGGGACAACCGGCCCGGCTACGACGGCCAGTGGCGGCAGGCCGCCTGGGCGCACGTCGCGCGCGGGGCGCGGATGATCGAGTACTGGCAGTGGCAGACGCTGCGCTTCGGCGCGGAGACCTACTGGGGCGGCGTCCTGCCGCACAGCGGGCAGCACGGCCGTACCTACGCCGAAATAGCCCGTCTCGGCGCGGAGTTCGAGGCCGCCGGCCCGCTCGTCGCCGGGCTGGAGCCGGACGCCGACATCACGATGGTCTACTCGATGCCGAGCAAGTGGCTGATGCAGAAGTACCCGCCGCTCGCGACCGCCGACGGTGGACCGGACGCCGCTGCGTACCACCGGTTCTTCGACCCCTTCTACCGCGGCGCCTTCGACGCGGGCCGCCAGGTGCGCATTGTCCACGCCCGCCAGCTGCACGACCCGCGCGGCGTGGGGGTCCCCTCGGCCGAAGGCTGGGGGAGGGAGGGGATGACGCCGGAAGAGGCCGTAAAGCGCCACCCGGTCCTGGTCGCCCCGGCCCTGTACGTCGTCGACGACACCTTGCTCGACTGGCTGGAGGCCTACGCCCGGGCGGGCGGCCACCTGGTGCTCGGTCCGCGCACCGCCTACGCCGACCACGAGGCACGCGCCCGCCACGAGCCGACACCCGGACGTCTCGTCCCCGCCGCGGGCGTGCGGTACGACGAGTTCAGCAACCTCACGGACGAGGTCCCGGTCCGCGCCATGCCCGGCAGCCCGCTCGAGGTGCCCGCGGACGCGACGGCGACGCAGTGGATCGAGGGCCTCGCGGTCGTCGACGCCGACGTGCTCGCCGGTTACGAGCACCCGCACTTCGGCCACTGGCCCGCGGTCACCACCCGCCGCCACGGCGAGGGCCGCGTCACCTGCGTCGGTACGGTGCCGGGCCGCGATCTCGCCCGGACCCTGGCGGAGTGGCTGGCTCCGGCCGCGCGCAGCGGGTGGCGCGACCTTCCCGCGTCCGTCACCGCGACCACCGGCACCTCGCCCGACGGCCGCCGCGTCCACATCGTTCACAACTGGAGCTGGGAGCCCGCGAGCGTCCCCGCACCGGTCGCCCTCTCCGACGCCCTGACGGGCACCTCCATCCTCGCGGGCTCGACGCTGGACCTCGGCGCCTGGGACGTACGCGTCCTCGTCTCCACCGACGCCGACCGGGCGTCGGCCCCTGAAGCAGCCAACCCATCCTGATCCATCCCCTGAGGAGGGGCCATGCAGAGAAGAAGGCTTGGACGAGCCCTCGGAACCCTTGCGGCGACATCCGCGATCCTCGCGATACCCATGAGCGGCGCGCAGGCGTACGACCCGACGGGCGGGACCATGTACCAGCTCGGCAGCGAACCGTGCCTGAAGGGGCGGTTCAACTGCGCGGTCTACCCGAAGTCGGCCGAGCTGCCGAGCGGTCGTCTGGTGGCGTCGTTCGAGAAGTCCACGGTCGTGACGGAGACGGGAAGCGCCGACAAGCAGACCCTCCCGGTCTACAAGAGCGACGACCACGGAACGACGTGGCAGCCGCTGTCGGAGGTCAAGGCTCCGGCGTACCTTTCCAGCGACCCCCAGTACGCGAAGTACACGAGCAACTGGACCAACCCGTATTTCTACGTGCTTCCGCAGGACGTCGGGAACCTGAAGCAGGGCACGCTCCTCCTCGCCAGCGTCGTGTCGGGCGACGACTACTACTACAAGGAGCACAAGGCGGCCGACCCCAACTGGACGCCGACCAACGACGGAGACCGCAAGGACCTGGCGATCGCCCTGTACTCCAGCACCGACGACGGCGCGACCTGGAAGGTCCTCAACGTCGTCGCGACCGGAGGCTGGCAGGGCGGCAGCGCGGGCGCGCTCGGGCAGAGCATCGCGAACGCGAACACGAACAAGCAGGTGGACCCCCTCTGGGAGCCGTACCTGATGGTTCACAAGGGCAAGCTCGTCTGCTACTACTCCGACGAGAACGACTACACCGGCTTCAACGCGACCACCGGCGTCCCGACCCTGGACCCCGCCAACGACACCGCCACGGACTCGATGGGCCAGATCCTCGTCCACAAGACGTGGGACGGCCGGAGTGCGCAGTGGAGCGCCCCCGTCGTCGACATCGCCGGCCTGACCCAGGACATGGGCGGCGGTAAGACGGAGATCGGCGGCGGGCGCCCGGGCATGACGAACGTCGTCCGCACGACCGACGGCAAGTGGATGATCACCTACGAGTACTGGGGCGGCGGGGCCAACACCCGCTACCGGATCGCCGACGACCCGCTGAAGTTCTACACCGGCTCGCCCACCGGCACCGGGGTCAACTCCCTGCCCCTCGACACCGGTTCGCGCGCACTCGCGATGAACGGCAGCCCGGTGATCATCAGGCTTCCCGGGGGGCGCCTGGTCTACAACGCGGCGGGCAGCGGCAACGTCTGGGTCAACGAGAGCGGACGCAGCGACGGTACGTGGAAGGAGTACCAGACCACCTCGCAGGCCGGCTACAGCCGCAACCTGCAGTACGTCGACGCCACCGGCCGCATAGCGATCCTCAACAACCAGGGCACGTCCACGATCGCCTACGCCGAAGTCGACCTCGGCCACTCGGACGGTGCCTACTACCAGCTGGTGAACCGCAAGACCGACCAGGTGATCGGTACCGGCAACAAGACCAACGACGCCAACATCGGCAACGGGGACGTTCCCGACGTCCGGCTCGAGGCCCCGGGCTCGGCTGCGAACGCGGACACCCAGTACTGGCACGTGACGACCGAGCCGAACGGCGGCGTGAGCCTGCTGAACAAGTCCGGCGGCCGCGCGGCGGCCATCTGGACCGGCAATGCCACGGTCGGCCAGAAGATCGGCCAGTGGGTCGACAACAGCAAGACGGGCAGCTGGAACCTTGTCAAGACCAGCGACGGGTTCTACAAGCTGCAGTCGGTCAAGAACACCAGCCTCTACCTGACCGGAGCGACCGCCGGCGCGCAGCTGACCCTGCAGAACGCGGTCACGGACGGCTCCCAGGACTGGGAGCTCGTCCAGTAGGCACCCTTCCGGCGGCGCCCACGCCGTCAGGGCTGCAGGCAACCGCCCAGCGTCACCTCGCTTGAATCCGGGGCCTGGCATCCGCCGCCAGGCCCCCCACCCTCATCCACTCGATCGAACATTGGCCGGTGTTCGAGGGACGGATCAGCTGTAGAAGTTCTTCGGCCAGCGGTGCCTGGACAGCACCGACAGCTCCTTGTCGGTCAGTGGCGGTGCGTCGGCGACCGCCGCGTTGCGTTCGACGTTCGCCAGTGAGCGCATACCGACGATCACGGTGGAGACCGCCTGACCGGCGAGCGCGAACCGCAGTGCGGTGGACGGAAGTTCCTCGATCCCGATTCCCAGGTCGGCGAGGAGCGCGTCCACGTGCTTCTCGACCTGGGCGGGCCGGTCGTCTCTGAAGTACCAGTTGCGCCAGTCGCTCTCGGGGAAGGTGACACCCGCCCGGATCGAGCCCGTGAGGGCGCCTTCGTCGAGCGCGACCCGCCCGATCACACCGACGCCGTGCTCCTCGCAGGCTGGCAGCAGGGCGTCGGACGGGGATTGTTCGAAGATGTTGTAGATGACCTGGACCGTGTCCAGAACCCCGGTCTGCAGCACCGTGAGCACGTTCTCGGGCTGGTGGTCCTTGACGGAGATCCCGAAGAACCTGATCTTGCCCTCCTGTTTGAGGGCGTCCACCGTCTCCAGCCAGTCGCCGCGGCCGGTCCACTCGTCCTCCCAGGTATGCAGCTGGAGGAGGTCGACGTGATCACGGCCCAGCTCCCGGAGGCTGGTCTCCAGGCTCTCGCGGAGGTGCGAGCCGGGAAACGCCGCCATGGGGTCGAGCCCGCTGGGCGTCAGCGAGACCGGGACCTTCGGCCCGACCTTCGTCGCCACGTGCACATTGTCACCGGCGCCCGGATGCTCCCGGAGCGCACGGCCGACGACGCGCTCGCTGCGGTCGTACGCCCTGGCGGTGTCGATGAAGGTGACACCCAGGTCGAGCGCACGGTGCAGGGCGCGAACCCCGGAGTCGTCGTCCGCGCCGACCCAGGCCCCTTGGCCCAGCCCCCAGGCTCCGTAGCCGATTTGGGACACGGTCAGCCCCGTGCGGCCGAGTTTCCGATAACGCATGCGCAGTCAGACTCCCCTGGATGACGACCCGATGGCGAAGGTCGCCCTATGTGCCTTCCGGCCCCACGAGTTGCCTGTACGACGCTACCGACGGTGACACCGAGGCACCACCTCGCGCGAAGATCGAAATTTTCGAGATGTATTGAGAAAGATGACGTATCCACGCCGTGTTCGCCAACTTGCACAGCCACGAGCCGACGATGGCCGTCAACAACGTCGTGGGCCTGGCCCAGATGTATTGATCACGAGCGTTGTTGACACCGGCCGGGCTTGATCACGGCGAAGACCTCCGGTGTGGTGGAGGTGTCGAGTCTTCACCGCACGGAGGTCTTCGTGTCCCACCGTCATGCCCGGCTGACCGTTCACGGCAGGCAGTTGTTGGTCGAACGTGTCCGCACCGGACGCCCTGTCGCGCATGTGGCCGCCGAGATGGGCATCTCCCGCGTCCCCGCTGACAAATGGATGCGCCGCTGGCGGGCCGAGGGTGAGCAGGGACTGCATGACCGGTCCAGCCGTCCGCGCTCGACACCGCACCGCACGACGGGGGCGATCGAGGCCCGGGTGTGCCGTCTTCGGCAGGACCGCAAGCTCGGCCCGGCCCGCATCGGCCCGATCCTGGGCCTGCCCGCCTCGACCGTCTCACCCGACGGTGGATCCGTCGTTTCGCCGCCCTCAACGCCCTGTGGCTGATGCCCATCGGCGCGCGGCCCCGCAAGCTGTTCCAGGCGGCCCCCCTCGCGGTATGTCCAGATACCCTCCTGGGCCAGGGACGGCAGGAGCATCGTCTACTCGTACGACGGAGACGCCGGCGGCGACGGTCTGGCCGCCGTCCACCATCTCTCGCCGGACACCGGTGAGGACACGGTCCTGGCCACCGGAGGCCGGCTCAACCCGGCCCTCTCGTCCGACGGCACACGGCTCGCCTGCCACGACATCACCGGCAATCTCCTCGTCGTCGACGTCGCGTCCGGTGCCGAGACCAAGCTCGCCGCGCCCTTCGGCGGCAACGGCCTCAACGGGCGCCCGCCCCTCGCAGCAAGGGGCGGGCGCACTGGGATGAGCGGAGGATCCTGAGTGTGTCAGTTGACCCGGACGATGTTCCAGAGTTGGTCGTCGACGCTGGCGTCGTTCCACTGGATGACGGATGCGTTCGTGGTGGAGGACTGGGCGACGCCGGCCACCAGTCCACTGCCCGCGTTGACGAGCTTGTAGTAGCCGCCGCCCGCGTCGGTCAGGGTCCACTTCTGGGAGCCGGCGGTGGAGGACGTGTTCTGGACGACTGCCGCGCCTGGCGAGGTCGAAGCGTTGCTGATGTCCAGGTTCAGGCCGCTGTTGACGTTCTTCACGGTCCACGCCCCGCCGCTCTGGGACTGGAAGGTCCACAGCTGGCAGGCGGAGGCGGAGACCTGCCACTGGTCGGTGGCCGTGCCCACGGTGGTGGAGGCGTTGGGGATCTCCAGGTACTTGCCGCTGTTCTTGTTGACCAGGAAGTACTGGCCGCTGGACAGGTTCGGCAGAGCGGTCTGGGTGAGGTTCCACCGCTGGCAGGCGCAGCTGGTGCCGTCCCACTGCCCGGCGGCGGTGCCCACGGTGGTGGAGGCGCTGGGGATCTCCAGGTACTTGCCGGTGAGCCGGTTGAGGACGGTGAAGCCACCTGCCGGGCTCGGGGCGACGGCCCACTCGTGGTCGAGGGTGCCGTTGTCGTCCCACTGCAGGACCTTGGCGCCGTTGGCGGTGGACTGGTTCTGCACGCCCAGCACCTTGCCGCTGGCCACGTTGAAGATCTTGAAGTAGCCGGACGTCTGCTGGACGAAACGCCACTTCTGGTCGCTCGCGTTGTCCGCGTTCTGCTGGGTGGCGTTGGTGCCGTTGGTCGTGGTGCCGCCCACGATGGTGAGCTTCAGGTTGCTGCCCGCGTTGGACGCGGTGTAAGTGGCGCCGTCGGAGATGCCGCCGCCCAGGTCGATGGTGCCGTAGGTGACGGGGTTGAGGCCGGTGCTGGTGAGCCGGCCGCCGCTGAGCACCAGCAGACTGTGGCCGTCCGGCAGCGGGACCATCCCGCGGCTGTACCCGCCGGGGACCTGGGAGCCGATGCGCGTCCAGGTGTTGGCAGCCCCGTTCTGCGTGTTCAGGAACAGGTCGTCAGTGCTGTGGGCGCTGACCACCAGGGTGCCGTTGGCGCCGCCGGTGGGCAGCCAGGTGATGTAAGGCGAGCTGGTGGGGACGGTCCCGTCGGTCGCCTTCAGCGGGATGCCGGTGGCGGACCCGAACGCCTCCGGGTCGGCGGAGATCTTGTAGTACACCGCGAAGTCGCCCTCGGGCGCACCGCCGTACTCGTACGTCATGACGTACTTGCCGTTGGGGAGCTTCGCGACGGTCGGCATACCGGGGCGGCTGCTGTACTCGGGCACCGCGGCGTCGTCGACGACCGGGCCCCAGTTGACGCCGTCCGTGGTGACCTGGTGTACGACCTTCTGGCCGTGGGCGGGGTCGCGCTGGTCGGAGTAGTAGGCGATCAGCTTGTTGCCGGAGACCAGCAGGAACGGCTCCCATACGGGAGTGTGGCCGTTACTGCTCTGGGCCTCGCCGCCGGTGGCGATGTTGCTGACGAAGCTCCAGGTCACACCGTGGTCGGTGCTGGCGTACATGTCGATCTTGATCGCGGATCGGTCGGCGGGGACGGAGGCACCCGCGGCCATGATGGTCCCGGCCGGGTAGTTGCCGATCGCGGTGGGCAGTTCGTACAGCTCCGGTTCCCAGCGCATGCCCCAGCCGTTCTGGGTGTCGGCGACGTTGGAGATCTTGGTCCAGCTGTTGCCGTTGTCGGTGCTGCGGTAGATCGGGAAGACGGGGGTGCCCGACGTGTACTGCTCGAACGTGGCGAGGATCGTGCCGTTGGACGAGCCGCTGTGCTGCAGGCGCAGGCCCCTTGGGTAGAGCGACCCGGGCGAGGGCGCGCCGGACGGCGGGGTGTACAGGGTCTGCGACGGGCGTGAGATGGCGTGCGCCTTGCCCGCGGCGGGAAGGACGAGCCCGCCGACGGCTGCGACCAGGGCCAGCAGCACAAGCATGAGGGGGACGGGGTGGGAACGCGGAGCGGCGCGGTGTCTGGCGCCTGTCTGCGTGGGGGACATGTGCGGCTCCAAGCTGAGGGAACGAGGTGCTGTGAATTGCCCGCCACTTTGGGGATCGGCTCAGCGTGAAGCGGCGGGTGTCCGGGGGAGCAGCGTCGACCGGCTGGGGAGTAGCCGGTGGACGGTCCGGGAGACGGGCCGGCAGGCTTGCTGACGGCCGCGTTGGTGGCAGGGATCGGTGCCGGCGCACGAGCGGATGGCCTGCGGTTACGCCGGTTGGTGCCCGACCTTCCTCACAGAAGGTCTCTTCTCACTTCACCGAGGTGGATGACCCGGAGCCGTGGTGGTGCTCCGATGACGCAGTGCGTCCCTCAGCGGCGGATGGCCGGCGGGGGCGCGGTCGACGAGCGCACGACGAGTTCTACCGGCGGCGCGCTCGCAGGCGGCAGGTCCGTGTCCGGCTTCTCGATGGCGTGCACCAGAAGGCGGATGCCTTCCCGGGCCGCGGCCTCGAAGGGCTGGCGCACGGTGGTCAGGGGAGGCGAGACGTAGGCGAAGACGGGGTTGCCGTCGAAGCCGACGACGCTGATGTCCTCCGGCACACGACGCCCGGCTTCCCGCAGGGCGTGGATGAGGCCGATGGCCATCTCGTCGCCCGCCGCGAAGATGGCGGTCACGGACCTGTCCGAGGCCAGCGCTCGGCCCACGGTATGGCCGGAGGCGGCCGACCAGTCACCGTTGAGCAGCGGCGGCTCGTGCGCGCCCCGCGCAGCAAGCGCCGCCCGCCATCCTTCGATGCGGTCCTTGGTGGCGTACCAGCGCCGCGGGCCGGCGAGGTGATGAACGGTCGGGTGCCCCAGGTCCAGCAGATGCTCGGTGGCAGCCCGAGCCAGCGCGTGGGCGCCCACATCCATGGTCACTGTGCGGGTAGCGGTGAAGGCCGGCGGTGCCCCCAGGAAGAGGACGGGGACGCCGACGCGGACGCCGACGTCCCCTTCCACGATGGGTTCGGAGACGATGACGCCGTCCACGCCCTGTTCGAGGAGTGACTCCACGGCGCCGGCGATACCCTTCGGGTCGCCGTCCGGTGTGTTGACCACACGGAGCGCGTACCCTGCGTCGCGCACGGCCCGCTCGATGTGCACGAGCAGGGAAGCGGTTCCGTACCCGGCGGTGCCCAGGGCGACCACGCCGATGGAGCCGGTACGCCCGGAGGCCAGTGTCCTGGCCGCCTGGTTCAGCCGGTAGCCGAGTTCTTCAGCGGCCGCGAGGACCTTTGTCCGGGCCTTCTCGGAGACGTACGGCTCGTTGTTGAGGACTCGCGACACCGTCTTGCGCGAGACTCCGGCCAGGCGGGCCACGTCCGCACTGCGCGGCGCAGGCGAGTCCACATTCCGCCCCACCTCTGGTGTCATCACGTCTCCTGATGGCCGTATGCCTGCGTCGAACAAGGAAGCTTTGTGACCACGCGGCCTGACCGCGCGGTCATGTCTACGCATCCGCAGGGCGCACGTCAAGACATGTCACAGTACTTCTTCGCATTCACGTGGGTCGAACGGGAAGCCTTGACAATGACTCCCAGGAACGTTCACTCTTCCTGGCGTCCGCCGATCACAATTGTTCGGTCGCGTTTGATTGTGGTCGCTTCGGTGGCCGCTTCCCCTCATCACCCTCTGGCCGACGCCACCTGCCCGAGCACGACTGCCCTGTCAGGAGTCAGAACGCGCCCGCCGGCGCCCTGCTCACCGCGATCCCCACGCTGATCGTGTGCTTCGTGCTCCAGCGCCAGTTCGCGAGCGGGCTCACGCTCGGCGCCAACAAGGGCTGAGCCACCTCCCCCGTACCACCGCCACCTCACCCCCCCGTACACCCACACCCTTCGGAGCACGACCAGTGAGCAGCAAGCACCACCTCCGCCTGCCGGGCATCGCCTACGGCGGGGACTACAACCCCGAGCAGTGGCCCGAGGAGGTCTGGGTCGAGGACATGCGCCTCATGCGTGAGGCGGGCGTGACCATGGTCAGCGTCGGGATCTTCTCCTGGGCACTGCTCGAACCCGCGGAAGGTGTCTACGACTTCTCCCGCATGGACAAGATCCTCGCCATGCTCCAGGAGAACGGCATCGCCGCCGATCTCGCCACTCCGACCGCCGCTCCGCCCGCCTGGTTCTTCAAGGCGTACCCGGAGGCGCTGCCGGTGGACCGGGACGGCCGCACGCTCTCCTACGGCAGCCGCCAGACCTTCTGCCCCTCCAGCCCCGCCTACCGCAAGGCCGCCCTGCGGATCGCGGGCGCCCTGGCCGAGCGGTATGCCGACCACCCGGCCCTCGCCATGTGGCACGTACACAACGAGTACGGCTGCCACAACGCCGCCTGCTACTGCGACACCAGCGCCGCCGCCTTCCGCACCTGGCTGCGCGCCCGCTACGCCGACGACATCAACGCTCTCAACCACGCCTGGAGCACCACCTTCTGGAGCCAGTGGTACTACTCCTGGGAGGAGGTCCTGCCGCCCCGCGCCACCGGCGCCGACCCCAACCCCGCCCACGGCCTCGACTGGCGGCGCTTCTGCTCCGACGAACTCCTGTCGCTGTGCACCGCCGAGCGCGAGGTCCTTCGCCGCGCCGCCCCGGACATTCCCGCCACCACCAACTTCATGGTCATGCGCAACTTCGACGCTCTGGACTACTGGCGCTGGGCACCCGAGCTGGACATCGTCTCCAACGACCACTACCTGATGTCCGACGACCCGGAATCCGAGATCGACATCGCACTCAGCGGCGACCTGGTGCGCTCACTGGCCGGCGGCCGCCCCTGGCTGCTGATGGAGCACTCCACCGGAGCCGTCAACTGGCAGCCCGTCAACCGCGCCAAGAAGCCCGGCGAGATGCGCCGCAACGCCCTCGCCCACGTCGCCCACGGCGCCGACGGCATCGCCTACTTCCAGTGGCGGGCCGCCAGGGCCGGCGCCGAGCAATGGCACTCCGCGATGCTGCCGCACGCCGGCACCGACAGCCGCATCTGGCAGGACGTCGTACAACTCGGCGCAGACCTCAAGGCACTTGCCGAAGTACGGGGCAGCACCAGCCCCGCCCGCACCGCCATCGTCTGGGACTGGGACGCCCGCTGGGCCCTCGAACAACCCTCCCAGCCCAGCGGCGCACTGCGCTTCCAGGACCTCGTACGGGACTGGTACGTGCCGCTGTGGCGGGCAGGCGTCGCAGTCGACTTCGTACGCCCCGACGCCCCTGACCTGGACCGCTACCGGCTCATCCTCGCCCCGTCCCTCTATCTGGTGGACGACGCGGGCGCGGCCAACCTCGCGGCGTTCACCGAGCGCGGCGGCACCCTGGCCGTCGGCTTCCACAGCGGCGCGGTCGACGAGAACTGCCACGTCCGCCTCGGCGGCTATCCCGGAGCCTTCCGGGACGTCCTCGGCGTGCGCACCGACGAACTGTTCCCGCTGCTGCCTGGCGAGACGGTCGGCCTCACCGGTGAGGTGCCGCCCGGCGCCACAGCCGACCTGTGGTCGGAACGTCTACGGCTCGCCGGCGCGGACGCCATCGCCTCGTACACCGACGGTTCCCTGGCCGGAGTCCCGGCCGTCACCCGCCACCACCACGGCAACGGAACCGCCTGGTACGTGGCCACCAGGCCCGACCCCGCCACCTTGGCCGCTCTCATCGACCGCATCCGCCAAGACGCCGGAATCCAACCGGAACGCGACGCACCGGCCGGGGTGGAGGTGGTCCGGCGCCGCGGTACCGACGCCGACTACCTGTTCCTGATCGACCACACCGGAAAGGGCGCCCAGATCCTCGCCGAAGGCACGGAACTACTCACCGGCAAGCCGGTCTCCGGAACGGTCACCGTCTCTCCTGGAGGCATCGCGGTCGTCCGCGAGCCGCACTGACGGCTTCTTCTGTGGGGGGCGCTCACGCATTCCACTGACTGCTGCTGAGATTGTCCGGCCACCCGTTACTCGGCCGACTTTGGCGCGCCTCGCGTCCCGGTGCGCCGCCTGCCGACTCACAGGTCGCGCAGAGCCGCGAGCGTGGCGTCCAGGTCGGCTGGGCGGTTGTGCGGCAGCTCGGCGGGCAAGCCGACAGGTGTTGGTGAGCGCGGAGAAGACACTGTGGCGCGGTCCGATGTTCTCGGGGACGCGTATACGAACCGCGCCAAGACGACTGCCCGGGAGCCGGTGCCGCGTCCCGCAAGACCACATGGTCGGCCCCGGCGGCGACAAGTGACGCTTCGGGGGCGCGAATGCGCTGCTCAGAAGCAGTTTTGCGCCGTCGACAGGTCGTCGCGCGACACCTGCTCCCTGGCTTCTCCCCGAGGGCGCGAGCCTGAAAGAAACTGTGCACACACCCTTGACGCGCGATCGCGAATTGCGTAAACAATGACCGCGCGGTCATACAGATGACCTCGAAAGATTCCGGCGTTCGGCCAGAGGAGACACCATGACACCAGTGGGAGGACGGGGCGGGAGCCCCTCCGCGCCGCGCAGTGCCGATGTCGCCCAGCTGGCCGGCGTCTCCCGCAAGACCGTGTCGAGAGTCCTCAACAACGAGCCCTACGTCTCCGACGACGTACGGCGACGCGTCATCGAAGCCGCCGAAAAACTCGGCTACCGGCTGAACAACGCGGCCCGGGCACTGGCCTCTGGACGAACACGATCCATCGGTGTGGTCGCTCTGGGCACAGCCGGGTACGGAACCGCCTCACTGCTCGTGGCCATTGAGAAAGCCGTACGGGACTCCGGTTACGCACTCCGAGTGGTCAACACACTGGACGGCGAACCGGACGATATCGCCCGCGCCGTGGATTCCCTCCTGGAACAGGGCGTGGACGGCATCATCGTCTCCGAGCCCGTCCTCGAAGGAGAGGTGTCCGTCCGCGTCGACGTGCCGGTCCTCTTCCTCGGCGCACCACCGGCCTTCGGCGGTCCTCGAGCGATGACCGCAGGGACCGGCGCCGATCTGCTGGCGCGGGCCGCCACGGACCACCTGCTCGATCTGGGGCACCAGACCGTCCACCACCTCGCCGGACCGCTGCGCTGGTACGCCGCCAGGGACCGTGTCGAGGGATGGCGAGCAGCACTGGCGGCACGGGGCAGGCACCAACCGCCCCTTGTCGAAGGCGACTGGTCCGCCGACTCCGGTTACCAGGCGGGCCGCGAACTGGCCGCCGACCCGGAGGTGACCGCGGTCTTCGTCTCGGGCGACGACATGGCAATCGGCTTGATCCACGCCCTTGCGGAAGCCGGTCGGCGCGTGCCCCACGACGTCAGCGTCATCGGCTTCGACGGCAACCCCGTCTTCGCCTACGTCACTCCACCCTTGACCACCGTGCGCCAGCCGTTCGACGCCGCAGCCAGAGAGGGTGTCAGGCTTCTCGTCCACGCCATCGAAAAGCCCGACACCGAAGTGCCACCGGCGAGCGACCCACCGGTCGAACTCGTCGTCCGGGCCTCGACTGCACCCCCACCGTCCTCCCCGGCCGGACGGCGCACCTTATCGCCACGGTCACACATCTGATCTCAGCTGTAAGCCGGACGGGCAGTTGCAGTCGCGAACGACCCGCCGGTCGAACTCGTCCGCGGTGCCTCGACAGCACCCTCGCACCCCGGAGGGCCCCTGGGCGCGGGCGGCGCGCGGCCTCCCGCTTGCACGACGGGGCGCACGCACCCCCGTCAGCAGACAGACCACCAACCGATCACCTTTGACCGGGCGGCACAACACTCACGGCCGGGCGGATGAGACCGCCTTGGTTCACCACCACCTCTGAACCTGCACGACCGTGGACTGCCCGCTGTGCGCCGCGCGTGACGCACGTCGGCAACAGCACACGTGACCTGCACCTGAACATGGCGACCGCGATGCCGCAGTAGCGACATTGCGCACTGCCTTCCCTTCCCCTGCCTTCGCCTGCCGTGCGACGCGTCCTTATTCAGACGCGCTGTCCCTCAGCCCATCGATGGAGTTCACCATGCCCGGATCATTCGTTCCCGCGTCCCCCATGAACCGTCGGTTCTTCCTCACCGCGACGGGCGCGGTGTCGCTCGGCGCCGCACTGTCCGCCTGCGGCGGCGGCAGCTCCGGCGGATCGTCGTCCGCCAAGCGGGTCAGCCAGGCCGACATCGACAAGGCGATGAAGACGCCCACCCGGCTGACGTTCTGGACCTGGGCGCAGAACATCGACCAGGAAATCGCGCTCTTCGAGAAGAAGTACCCGGCCATCAAGGTCAAGGTCGTCAACGCCGGCCAGGGCGTCGCCCAGTACACGAAACTGCGCACCGCGCTCAAGGCCGGCACCGGAGCTCCGGACGTGGCACATATCGAGTACCAGGAGATCCCGACCTTCACCCTCACCAACAGCCTGCTGGACCTGAGTCCGTACGGCGCGTCGGCGCTGAAGGACAAGTTCGTCGACTGGACCTGGGTACAGGTCAGCGGACCCGCCGGCCAGGTCTGGGCGATCCCGCAGGACACCGGGCCGATGGGCATGCTGTACCGAAAGGACATCTTCGACAAGCACGGCATCCAAGTGCCGGACACCTGGGACGAGTTCGCGGCAGCGGCGCGCAAGCTCCACAAGGCCGACCCGAGTGTCTACCTGACCAACCTCGCACCGAACGAGCCCGCCGCCTGGCACGGCCTGCTGTGGCAGGCAGGCGCCAAACCGTATGCAACCTCCGGCAAGAGCACCGTCTCGATCAGCGTCGACGACGCGATCTCCAAGAAGCTCGCCGGTTTCTGGGGCGGGCTTGCGAAGGAAGGGGTCATCAGCACCGACCCGGACTTCGCCGACGCGTGGTACACCGGGTTCAACAAGGGCAAGTACGCCACCTGGCTCACCGCGGCCTGGGGCGCGGGCTTCCTGGCCGGGTCGGCCAAGGCCACCACGGGCAAGTGGCGTGCGGCGCCGCTGCCGCAATGGGACGCCTCCAAGCCGACCTCGGGGAACTGGGGCGGCTCGAGTATCGCGGTCATCAAGACGACCAAGAACGCGATCGCCGCGGCGCTGTTCGCCCAGTTCCTCAACAGCGACCCGGCGAGCACGAAGATGTTCGCCACCAAGCAGTTCCTCTTCCCGTCCACCAAGGCCCTGCTCGCGGACTCGAGTGTCACTGGCGAGACGAGTGCCTTCTACGGCGGTCAGAAGGCCACCCAGGTGTTCGCCGACATCAGCGACACGGTCTCCCCCTCGTTCCAGTGGCCGCCGTTCCTCGACCAGGTGGCCACGGACTGGACCGAGACCGTCGGCAAGTCCTTCGCCCAGAAGTCCGACACCGTCGCCGCGCTCGGCAGCTGGCAGAAGCGCATCACGACGTACGCCAAGAGCCAGGGCTTCACTGTCAAGGGGGCGTGAGATGACCACCCCCAAGCTCTCGACCGCGCTCGAACAGGGGCTACCCCCATCGATCGCGTCTCCCGCCCACGAGCCAATGCGAGCAGAACCGGCGCGTCGCCGGCCCGGTGGCGGACGCGTCCACCGGGCTGCCGGACCGCTCTTCGTCGCACCGTTCCTGGTGCTGTTCCTGTTGCTCTTCCTCGCCCCGCTCGGCTACGCCGCCTACCTCAGCCTCTTCCAGGAACGTCTCGTCGGCGGAACGACCTTCGTCGGACTCGGCAACTACGTCACCGCCCTGAAGGATCCGATCCTCCTGCACGGGGTCGGGCGCGTCGCGCTGTTCTTCGTGATTCAGGTGCCGCTGATGCTGCTGCTGGCCCTGTTGTTCGCCCTCGCGCTCGACAGCGGCCTGCTGCGGCTGGCGCGCGCGATCCGGATCGGCATCTTCATGCCGTACGCCGTGCCCGGCGTGGTCGCCACGCTCATGTGGGGCTACCTGTACGGGCCGGACTTCGGCCCGTTCGCCCAGCTGAGCCGGAGGCTGGACCTGCCGGCCCCGCACTTCCTCAGCGACGGCTGGATACTCGGCAGCCTCGCGAACATCGTGACCTGGGAGTTCGTGGGCTACAACATGATCATCCTGTACGCGGCTCTGCGGACCATTCCTCCGGAGCTGTACGAGGCGGCCGAAGTCGACGGAGCAGGCGCCTGGCGGACCGCCTGGTCCATCAAGCTGCCCGCGCTGCGGCCCACGCTCCTGCTGGTCCTGCTGTTCTCGGTGATCGGCAGCTTCCAGCTGTTCAACGAACCGAGCCTGCTGATGCGTCTCGCGCCGGATGTCATCAGCAGTTCCTACACCGCGAACCTTTACGCCTACTCCCTCGCCTTCACCGGCCAGCAGCTCAACTACGCGGCCACGGTGTCCTTCCTCCTGGGCCTGGTCATCGTGATCGCCTCCTACGCCATCCTGTTCATGTCGAACCGACGGAGGGCCGCATGACGACCACAACTCCCGCGGCCACGATCGCCCCACCGGCGGACCGTGCTCCCACCGCACACCGGGAGCGGCGCAAGCCTTCGGCCCACCGCCGCCGCAGCACCCCGCTGACGATCGCCATGCTGGCCGCCCTGGCCTACTTCCTGCTGCCGCTGTTCTGGCTGCTGGTTGCCTCCACCAAAAGCACCCAGGGCCTGTTCAACACCTTCGGCCTGTGGTTCTCCCATGCCCCGCAGCTGCTGACGAACATCCGGGCGACCTTCACCCAGGACGACGGTGTCTTCGTCCACTGGCTGCTCAACACCATCATGTACGCCGTCGTGAGCGCGCTCGGGGCGGCGATGCTCGCGGCGGCCGCCGGGTACGGCTTCGCCAAGTTCCGCTTCCGCGGCGACCGCGCCGCCTTCAATCTCGTACTCGGCGCCATCATGGTCCCGGCCACCGCCCTGGCGATCCCGACCTATCTGCTGTTCGCCAAGGCGGGCCTGGTCAACACCCCGTGGGCCATCATCCTGCCCTCCCTCGTCAACCCCTTCGGTCTCTACCTCATGCGCGTCTATGCGGCCGACGCCGTCTCGGACAGCCTCCTGGAGGCCGCCCGCATCGACGGGGCCGGCGAGGCGCGGATCTTCTTCCGGATCGTCCTGCGGCTGCTGGCGCCGGGCCTGGTGACGGTCCTGCTCTTCACGCTCGTCGCCACCTGGAACAACTACTTCCTGCCGTTGATCATGCTCAACGACCCGCGCCTGTACCCCATCACGGTCGGACTCGCATCCTGGGCAGCCCAGGCCCAGAACGGCGGAGCGGGGGCCAGCAGCGACATGCTCCCACTCGTCGTCACCGGTTCCCTGATCTCCATCGTGCCGCTCGTCATCGCCTTCCTCCTGCTCCAGCGGTACTGGCAGAGCGGCCTGGCCACCGGGAGCGTCAAACAATGATGCACGCGTGCTCCTCCTCGTACCACTGGCGTTCGCGGAGCCGCTCGACCGCCGGCGGGCCCTGGCAGGTAGGGCGGCGGGTGACAGGTCATGAGTGACGATTCGACAGCCCTGACGTTTCACCCGCTTCCGAGCGACGTGCCGCGCCCGGCTGCGGGAGCCCCGGCGGTGATCGTCATGCCGGGCGGCGGCTACACCTACCTCGCTCCGCACGAGGGGAAGCCCGCCGCGGAGTGGCTGGGGCGACTCGGGTTCGCCGCCTGGGTACTCGAGTACCCGGTGGGGCCGCAGGACGTGCACCCCGCGCCGCTCAACTCCGCACGGGCGGCGATGCGGCGGGCGCGCGCGGAGGCGCCGGGGCTCGGGGTCGACCCGGCGCGCATCGGCGTCCTCGGCTTCTCTGCGGGCGGCCACCTCGCCGCCCACCTCGCCGCCGGCCCGGACACGGCCGACGACGAGCGGCCCGCGTTCGCGGTGCTGTGCTACCCGGCGACGTCGTGGCACAGCTTCGGGCCCGCGGCCGGCGAATCGGGCGCGGACCCGCTCATCGGCCCCGCCTCGACCCCCGGGAAGCGCCGCGCGGTCTCCATCGAGTTGATCGCCGTCCCGCAGACGCCGCCGACCTTCATCTGGCATTGCGCGGACGACGACATAGTCGGGGTTGACCATGCCCTGTCCCTGACCCAGCGCCTGGCCTCCATGGAGATCCCGGTGGAGCTCCACGTCTTCCCCACCGGCGGCCACGGCGCCGGACTGGCCGAGGGCATGACGCCCGCCGGCGCGTGGACGTCCCTCTGCGCGGAATGGCTCCGGAGGACGGTCGCGATCTGACACGGCGTCATCTACGTTCGATCGGCTAACGAGGATGATGACGGACGGGTGCATCGGCACGTTCCGGATCTACTGTTTGCCCAGCGGATGCCCCAGTTGGGTCGACTTCACGGCTGGGTGCGTCGCTCGGCGGCGTCGAACGCGGGCGCGAGCGGGGCCAGTGCCGCGCGGAGTTGGTCGGGCAGTGAGCCGGAGGGCACGACCAGTCCTCCGGCGCCGAAACTCCCGGCGGCCCCCGCGTGTCCGGTCGGCTGGAGCCAGCCTTCCAATGCGATGCGAACCGCCGCGGCCACGCTCGCCGCGAGAACGCGGGCTGTGTGCGCTCCGGCGTCACCTAGGCGTTCGGCGATCACCGCCGTGAGAGGGGGCTCGATGTCGGCGGTGGTGTCGAGGAACGCGTCGCGCAGCGCGGTCCGGGTGGTGATCAGCAGCAGTGCCTCGTGTTCGCGCTCACCGGTGTTCGTGTACTGCTCGACCACTGCTTCGGTGACGGCGTCAGCCAGGCGCACTCCTGCGGGCCGGGCCACGACCGCCGCCGCGATCCGCGCCTCCCGGTCCGCGGTAACAGCGGAGACGATCGCCTGCTCACGGCTGGCGAAGTAGTTGTTGTAGGTGCGCGGCGAGACCCCGGCCGCCTCGGCGATGTCCTCGACCCTGACCTGGTCCGGCCCGCGCTCCACGGCCAGGCGCAGGGCCGCCTCGCGTAGCGCCTCACGCGTGGCCTGCTTCTTCCGCTCCCGCAGCCCTGGTGGTGGTGTCGTCACGGCGTCAGCGTTCCACACAGGGCTGCGTGCACGCAAACTTGCGTGCACGCACTTTTACTGTCAGCCTCGACCCGACCGGGACCGACGGAGAGGACGTCACCATGCGAGCAAGAGGAATGACCTACGACAGCGGATTCGTCGTGCACGGCCAGATGTCCCGCGAGCACTTCGACCCCGCGGTGGTCCGGCGCGAGCTCGCCATCATCCGCGACGACCTGCACTGCAACGCGGTCCAGATCATCGGCGGCGACCCGGACCGACTGGAGTTGGCCGCCGGTGCCGCCGCCGAGCTCGGCCTGGAGGTCTGGTTCTCGCCCTATCCGCTGGAGCTGGATCCGGAGCAGATCCTCACGCTCTTCCGTGACTGCGCCGAGCGAGCGGAACGGCTCCGGCAGCAGGGGGCCACAGTCGTGTTCGTCGCAGGGGTCGAGCTGAGCGTGATGAACCGCGGGTTCCTGCCCGGAGAGAGCCCCGAGGAGCGGGTCGAGCAGCTGATGAGCCAACCCGAGCGGCGGGCCGAAGCGATGCGCGAGCTTGGCGTGCGCATCAACGCATTCCTCCGCGACGCCACGGCCACGGTCCGCGAGCGCTTCCAGGGCAGACTCACCTACGCATCCATCCAGTTCGAGCAGGTCGACTGGACTCCCTTCGACATTGTGACGTTCGAGCTGATCCGCTCCGCCGAGGTCGCCGACCGGTTCCGGGACGCGGTGCGCACCCTGGCCCAAGGCCCGAAGCCGCTCGGTATCACCGGGTTCGGCACCGCGGCCTACCGCGGCGCGGGAGACCGCGGTGGGCGGGTACTGGAAGTGGTCGAGCACGACCCAGAGACCAAAGCCCCTGTACGACTGAACGGCATATACGAGCGTGACGAGGCCGGCCAGGCCGCATATCTGAGCGAACTGCTGGAGATCTTCGAGACCGAGGGCGTGGACAGCGCGTTCGTGTTCTTGTTCGCCTTGCCTGGCTACCCGCACCGCCCGGACGGCGACCCCAGGGACGATCTGGACCGGGCCGGCCTGGGCATCGTCAAACTCCTCGAAGGGCGCCGGGGGCAGACCTACCCCGACATGGAATGGGAACCCAAGGCCGCCTTCGCGGCAGTGGCGCAGCGGTATCGGAGGTGACAGGCCCCGCACACGGTGACCACGGCTCGGGATCTGCACTGCGCGGCAGTGCAGATCCCGCATCAGTGCAGGTCAGAAACGTTGCCTAGTGCCAAGTACCGATCCTCGTCACACGACCTTGCCTACGGACCGTTCACGGAGTGTGGGCAAGTGCTGCGGAGGACCGGGCGCAGGGTCTCGATGACGCCGGGGTCGTCCACCGTGGACGGGATGGGTTCGTCGTGGCCGTCGGCGATGCCGCGCATGGTCTTGCGGAGGATCTTTCCCGAGCGGGTCTTGGGCAGGGCGGCCACGACCGTGACGTCCTTGAGTGCGGCGACGGCGCCGATGCGTTCGCGTACGAGCTGGACGAGTTCGGCCTCGACCTCGCCCGGTTCGCGGTCGCTGCCGGCCTTGAGGACGACGAAGCCGCGCGGGATCTGTCCCTTGAGTTCGTCGGCGACGCCGATGACGGCGCATTCGGCGACGTCGGGGTGGGCGGCCAGGGCCTCTTCCATGCTGCCGGTGGACAGCCGGTGGCCGGCGACGTTGATGACGTCGTCGGTTCGGCCCATGACGAAGACGTAGCCCTCTTCGTCGATGTGTCCGCTGTCGCCGGTGAGGTAGTAGCCGTCGTATGCGGAGAGGTAGGAGGCGATGTAGCGGTCGTCGTCGTTCCAGAGCGTGGGGAGCGCGCCGGGCGGCAGGGGGAGCTTCACGACGATCGCGCCGTCGACGCCCGCGGGCGCCGGTTCGCCCGAGGGGTCGAGGACGCGGACGTCCCAGCCCGGCAGCGGCCGGGTGGGGGAGCCGGGCTTGACGGGCGCGGCTTCGATGCCGACCGGGTTGGCGACGATGGGCCACCCGGTCTCGGTCTGCCACCAGTGGTCGATCACCGGAACGCCCAGGAGGGCGCTCGCCCAGTGGTAGGTCTCGGGGTCGAGGCGCTCGCCGGCGAGGAAGAGGTAGCGCAGGTGGGAGAGGTCGTAGCCGGCCGTGAGCGCCCCCTTCGGGTCCTCCTTCCTGATCGCCCGGAAGGCGGTGGGCGCCGTGAACATGGTCTTGACCCGGTAGTCGGCGGCGACGCGCCAGAACTGTCCCGCGTCCGGCGTGCCGACCGGCTTGCCCTCGTACAGCACCGTCGTCGCGCCGGCCAGCAGGGGCGCGTAGACGATGTAGGAGTGCCCGACGACCCAGCCGACATCGGAGCCGGTGAACATCGTCTCGCCCGGGCCCACGTCGTAGACGGCGCCCATCGACCAGAGCAGGGCGACCGCGTAGCCGCCGCAGTCCCGCACGACTCCCTTGGGCTTTCCGGTCGTTCCGGACGTGTAGAGGATGTAGAGCGGATCGGTGGCGGCGACGGGAACGCAGTCGGCCGGCGGCGCGGCGGCGACCAGGCCGGCCCAGTCGAGATCGTCCGGCCCCAGTGCGGCCGGCTCCTGCGGGCGTTGCAGGATCACCCTCTTCTCCGGCTTGTGGACGGCGAGCTCGATCGCCCGGTCGAGCAGGGGCTTGTACGCGATGACACGCTTGCCCTCGATGCCGCAGGAGGCGGAGACGACCACCTTGGGGGTGGCGTCGTCGATGCGGAGAGCCAGCTCGTGCGGGGCGAACCCGCCGAAGACGACCGAGTGGACCGCGCCGATGCGCGCACACGCCAGCATCGCGACCGCAGCCTCGGGAACCATCGGCATGTAGATGACCACGCGATCGCCGCGCCCCACACCGAGCTGTGCGAGGGCTCCGGCGAAGGCCGCCACCTCGTCCTTCAGCTGCCCGTAGGTGTAGGTGCGGCGGGTGTCGGTCACGGGGGAGTCGTAGACGAGCGCGGGTTGTCCGCCGCGGCCGGCTTCGACGTGCCGGTCGAGCGCGTTGAAGCAGACGTTGAGCCGCCCGTCAGGGAACCAGCGGTAGAACGGTGCGCCGGAGGAGTCCAGGGCGCGTCGGGGAGTGACATCCCAGTCGATGGCCTCTGACGCCGTCAGCCAGAAACTCTCCGGGTCCTCGGTGCTGGCGCGGAAGACATCCTCGTACGTTCCCATCGCGCACTCCTTTGTGGCATCGAGGGACGGTGGTGGGGCTGCGTGCGGAACCGTGTCGGACGCAACTACCGTATGCCGGACGGCATGGTCGGGCCCTTCCGGGGCGTCGGCACAGCCCTGTGTCAGGATCTTGAGGTGCCCACCCCGCGCGGAAACGAGATGAAGACCCATGACTGACACCGCTGCGGCCGAGATCCTCGCCGACGTCCACCGGGGCGTAGGCCGCATCCTCCTGAACCGGCCCAAGGCGCTCAACGCCCTGACGACAGGCATGGTCGCCGCCATCGACAGGGTGCTCGTCGAGTGGGAGCACACACCGCTGTCCGCCGTGGTGCTCGCCAGTACCAGCACGAAGGCGTTCTGTGCCGGCGGGGACATCCGCACGATCCGCGAGCACAGCCTCGCCGGGGATGCCGAGGCCAGTGAGCGGTTCTTCGCCTCCGAGTACCGGCTCAACGCCCGGATCGCCGAGTATCCCGTGCCGGTCGTGTCGCTCATCGACGGCGTGTGCATGGGCGGCGGTCTCGGTCTGTCGGTCCACGGCAGCTTCCGCGTCGTCACCGAGCGCGCGGTGCTGGCGATGCCCGAGACCGGGATCGGGTTCTTCCCGGACATCGGGGCCGGCTACTTTCTGCCGAGGCTGCCCGGCGCGATCGGCATGTACCTGGGGCTGACGGGGCACCGGCTCGACGCGGCCGACGCCCTGTACACAGGGCTGGCCACGCACTTCGTCCCCGCGGACGGGCTCGACGCGGTCGGGCCTGCCCTGGCCGACCACCCCGGCGACCCGGTGGACGTGGTCCTGAACCGCCTCGCCGGCCGCTCCCCGGTGGCGCAGAGCGGGCTGGCGGAGGTACGCGGAGACGTGGACTGGGCGTTCGGCGCGCCGGATTTGGGTGAGATCGAGAAACGCCTGCGCCGTCTCGACACCCCCTGGGCCGCATCCGCGTTGGCCGCCCTGGAGGCCGCCTCGCCGCAGAGCCTGGAGATCACTCACGCTCTGCTGGCCCGGGGCAGGCAGCGCACGCTGCGCGAGTGCCTCGCCGCCGAACTCGCCCTCACGCGCACGACCATCCGCACGCCGGACTTCCTGGAGGGCGTCCGTGCGGCCCTGGTCGACAAGGACCGCGCTCCCCACTGGCAGGGTGCGTCGCCCCTCCGCTGACCGTGCCGGACGGAGGGTCTGTGACCGGCACACTCTCAGTCGTTGTCGTGGTCGGGCGCCATCGAGACCACGACCTTGCCGGCCTTCGTGCGGCCCTGCTCGACGTGTGCCATCGCTTCGAGCGTCCGGTCGAACGGGAAGGTGCTGTCGATGACCGGGCGGAGCTGCCCGCTGTCGTAGAGGGCGCCGAGCTCGCGCAGCTGGGAGCCGTTGGCCCGCATGAAGAAGAACTCGTAGCGCACGCCCAGTGCCTTCGCCTGCTTACGCACCTTGCGGCTGAGCGTGTTCATGATCAGACCCATGAAGGAGGGGGCGCCGAGCTGCTTGGCGAAACCGGCGTCCGGTGGGCCGACGACACTGATGGCCAGGCCGCCGGGCTTCAGCACGGTCAGCGACTTCTCCAGGTTCGCGCCGCCCAGGGAGTCCAGCACCAGGTCGTAGCCGGACAGCACCTTTGAGAAGTCTTCCCTGGTGTAGTCGACGACGATGTCGGCGCCGAGGCTCCGGACCAACTTCTCGGTGTCGGTGTTCGCGGTCGTCGCCACCGTGGCGCCGAGGTGCTTGGCGAGCTGGATGACCGTCGATCCGAGGCCACCGGCACCGGCGTGGATGAGCACCTTCTGGCCCGGCCGCACGTGGGCCCGGTCGACGAGAACCTGCCAGGCGGCCAGGGCCACCAGCGGCACCGCGGCTGCCTCGCGCAGGGTGAGGGAGGCCGGCTTGGGCGCGACATCGTCCATGTCGATCGCGATGAACTCCGCGAAGCTTCCGATCCGCAGGTCGCGCGGACGGGCGTAGACCTCGTCGCCGACTGCGAAGCCGCGTACGGCGGAGCCGACCCGCGTCACGACCCCGGCCACGTCGTGGCCGAGCACGAACGGAAGCTTGTACTTCAGGAGCAGCTTGAACTCCCCGTTGCGGACCATCTTGTCCAGCGGGTTGACGCTGGCGGCGCTCACTCTGACCAGGACGTCGCGGTCTCCGACCGTGGGCTCGGGCACCTCTGCGGCGCGCGCGCCGTCCTTGCCGTACTTCGCGACGACGAATGCCTTCACGCCGACCGCCTCTCTGTGCGTGGGAGTTCCGGTGGCCGATCTGATTCTTCGCGCAGGTCCCCCTGCGCGCCCGTTCTCGCGTGCGGCCGGGTTGACGTGGTGCCCACGACGCTACTTCCTGAGTGTAGGAAAGTAAACTCAGGTGAGGCCATGGCGCCGCATGGAGGTGAAGGCCGAGACGGTGGGGCGCCGCGAGATCGGCGTCAAGGCCTGGGTGGTGCGGTCATGGCCTCGCGGGTCGACTCCAGGATCCTCTCCGACAGCTCTGTGCCCGCCGTAGCCCGGGCGAGCAGGATCGCGCCGACCAGAGTGGCCACCATCGGAAGGCCGTCTTTCGCGTGGAACGTACGAGGTCCTGGCCGGCGAGGACGAGGAGTTCGCCGCCCGCGTCAAGGACGGCGGAATCGACACGACGACCGTCGTGGTCCCCGGAGGCCGGCACTCGTACGTCTACGGCGCCGGCCGCATTCCGGAGACCGGCGCCGCCATCGCACGGATCGGCGCATGGGTCCGGGAGAAGACGAAGATCTGACCGAGCGGTCCGGGCGCGGCAGTCGCGAGACCCGTGCGCCTGCCGGATCGGGACGGTGGACGGACGCCGGCATGGCCTGCGGCAGCGCGCAGGTCCGCGACGCACGCGACTCGTCCCGGTCCGGCAGACCACGGCTCACGAGTGGGGGCGGGCGCCTGCTCCCAGCCGGGCGGTGACTTCCCGCGGAGTGAGGCTGGAGTGCTCCGCAGAGCACTCGACGACGACGCGGACCGGGGCGTCGCACTCGGTGTGGCGTACGTCCAGTACAGGGCCTTCGGAGCCGAGGGCGTACGCCTCGCCCCACTGGCTCAGCGCCATCAGAACCGGCCACAGGTCCCAGCCCTTGCGGGTCAGGCGGTATTCGTTGCGGGAGCGGCTGCCGGGCTCCCGGTAGGGGACGGTCTTCAGGATGCCGGCCGAGGTCAGTTTGCGGAGGCGGTCGCTGAGGACGGCTTCCGACAGGCCGATGTGGCGGTGGAAGTCGTCGAAGCGGCGGACGCCGTTGACGGCGTCACGCAGGATCAGCAGCGTCCATTTCTCCCCGATCACGTCGAGCGTGCGCTGGACGGGGCAGTTCTCCGTGCTCGCCTCAAGCCACTCCATCCCGCCATCGTAAGGGAGCTGACTGCGCCATTGACAGTCAGCTGAAGTAAAGCCTAGCTTCACCTGGAAAAGTCAGCTGACAGTCAGAGGGAAGGGCGCTGGGCCGTGGGGCGAACGCGTACGTATCACTGGGACGATCCCGCGATCTCGGCGGAGGCCGCCGGACGCATGGCCGGCATCGACTTCCTGCGCGAGGTGCAGGCGGGGCGGCTGCCGAGGGCGCCGATCAGCCACACCGTCGACTTCGACCTGGACGAGGTGGAGCCCGGCAGGGCGGTCTTCTCTCTGACGCCGGGGGAGGAGCACTACAACCCGATCGGCAGCGTCCACGGCGGCGTCTTCGCCACCCTGCTCGACTCGGCGGCGGGCTGCGCCGTCCAGTCCACCCTCCCGCAGGGCATGGCGTACACCTCGCTCGACCTGACCGTGAAGTTCCTGCGGCCGATCACCGTGGACACGGGCCCGGTGCGCGCCGTCGGCACGGTCGTGAACAAGGGTCGTCAAACCGCCCTCGCCCAGGCCCAGTTGCTCGACGCGAAGGACCGTCTCCTCGCCCACGCCACCAGCAGCTGCATGCTCTTCCCGGTGCCGGCCCCTCGGGTGTGACTCCGGGGGCGGAGCCCTCGGTCCGTGCGGGCAGGCAGCCGGGACGACGCTTTGGATCGACGATTTGGATTACGTTCGCAATACCATAGACTGGCGAAGTCGGTGACGGGCGACCGGTCCTTCCGGCCGGCGAGGAGCGTGTGCTGTGGTGCGATACGGAAAAGAGCACAAGGCGGAGACGAGGCGGCGGATCATCGAGACGGCGGGTCGCCGGTTCAAGTGCGACGGCATCGACGGCTCCGGAGTCTCGACGCTCATGAAGGACGCGGGGCTGACCAATGGGGCCTTCTACGCTCACTTCGAATCCAAGGATGACCTCGTCACCACGGCGATCGCCGATCAGCTGAAGGTGCAGGCCGAGAACGTCGTCGCGCGGGCCGCACCTGGCCGTGCCGGAATCGAGCAGATCGTGCGGGGGTACCTGTCGACCCAGCACCGCGACAACCTCGGCGATGGCTGCCCCAACGCCGCTCTGCTCGACGAGATCGGGCGCTGCACCGACACGACCAGGCAGGCGTACACCGACGGCGTCCTGGTCCTCATCGA
The DNA here is from genome assembly GCF_030816955.1 of Streptomyces africanus. Classification (NCBI taxonomy): domain Bacteria; kingdom Bacillati; phylum Actinomycetota; class Actinomycetes; order Kitasatosporales; family Streptomycetaceae; genus Streptomyces; species Streptomyces africanus. The sequence continues at coordinate 8,609,276 of NZ_JAUSYP010000001.1, forward strand.
CGGCATCGCCTCTCGCATGGCGCCCGAGGCCCCGTCGTCCGCGCGAGTGAAGGCGCTCGGCCTCCTCGGCCTGTTGGCCGGGACACTGCAGCTCGCCCGCGCCTTGACGGACCGTCAACTCGCCGACGGGCTCCTCGAGCAGGGGATCGACAACGCCCTCGCCCTGCTGGACGCCGACCAGCGAGTCTGACGTACCACCTCCCTGGCGGGTGTCCCAGGACCTCTCGGTCATCCATCAGCCGGCGCTCGTCGCCAACGGCGAGAGCGACAGGATGGTGCCGACGAAGAACTCCTTCGAACTGGCCCGGCGACTGCCGAACGCCGACCTGGTCGTCTATCCCGACGCCGGTCACGGGGGCATCTTCCAGTTCCACGAGCGGTTCGTCGCGGAAGCCCTCGACTTTCTTGAGCGGTAGTGGATCCCCGGGGGGCGACGACTGGGTACATAAAAGTAAACTGAAGCGCGGTTAGAATCGCTCCCATGGATGCGTGGACCGAAGTTCTTCAGGACACCGGCATGGACCCCCGACTCGACCGGGACACGTCCAACTGCTCGATCGCGCGGACTCTTGAGATCGTGGGCGAGAAGTGGACGATCCTCATCCTGCGTGAGGTCTGGTACGGCTCGTCCCGCTTCAGTGACTTCGAACGCGTCCTCGGCTGTCCTCGCAACCTCCTCGCGACCCGGCTCCGGATGCTGGTGAGGGAAGGGATCCTGGCGACCGAGACGTACAAGGAGCCCGGTTCGCGGAGTCGGCCGAAGTATGTGATCACCTCCAAGGGCATGGATCTGGTGCCGGCCGTGATGGGGCTGCTGCAGTGGGGCGACCGTTACCGCGCCGACCCGGAGGGGCCGGCGGTACTGGCGCGACACCGTGAGTGCGGCGCCCAGGTCGACGTCCGGATCCGCTGCGAACGAGGCCACCCGGTGGAAGCGAAGGACATCGAGAGCGTCCCCGGGCCGGCCTTTCGTATGAGGTCGCCCGAGTGAGCTGAGCAGCAGTGGCGGTTGCCGGCGGGGGAGCGGTCCAGTGGAGCGCACCGTTGTGGCGCCGGATCTGCGCGGATACGGCCTGAGCGACAGCAAGCCCACGGTGACGAGCCGGTGAACCGCGCATCAGTGACGGAGGCGGCGCCCCCGCAGCCGGGTGGGCGCCGCCTCTCGGGTCGGGCTTCAGGTCGCGGCCGCGGCGCCGGCCGGATTACCTCCCGCGGCGACAAGGCCGGCAGTCGGGCCGTCGGCCTTGCGCTGTCCGGTCATCAGCAAGGCCAGGGCCGCGGCCAGGGCGACCGCACCGGCCCCGGCCCAGAGCGCCGGAACCAGCCCGTCCACGAACAGTGAGGCCGACCCGTAGCCGCCCTGGGCGGAGAAGACCGCCGCCAGCGACGCGACGCCGATGGCCCCGCCGACCTCTCGGATCGCGTTGTTGGCTCCGGAGGCGATGCCCTGCTCCTCCGGGCGGACCGTGCTCATGACGAGGTTCGCGCTGGGAGCGAAGAACATCCCCATGCCGATTCCGCAGACGATCAGCGCCGGCAGCAGAGAGGTGTACGACACCTGCGGTTCCACCGCGAGTGCCCAGAGACAGAGGCCCACCGCGTTCAGGGCCATGCCCACGGTGACGACGGGAGCGCCGCCGATGCGGTCGGACAGTGCCCCGGCCGGCGGCCCGGCGATCATGGGCATGGCGGTCCAGGGCAGCATCCGCACGCCGGCTTCCATCGGCGAGTAGCCGCCGACGATCTGCAGGTACTGGCTGAGCAGGAAGATCGACCCGAACATGCCCAGCAACATCAGCAGGCTGGCGGCGTTGAGGGCGCTGAAGGAACGGTGGCGGAACAGGCGCATCGGCAGCATCGGGTGCTTGGCGCGCAGTTCGTAGAAGACGAATCCGACGAGCAGCGCCGTACCCGCGAAGAAGCCGCCCAGCACCGGCGTGCTCGTCCAGCCGTCGGCGTTGCCGCGCACCAGGCCGTACACGATGCCGAACAGACCGCCGCTGGCCAGAACCGTGCCGACGAGGTCGAGGCTCGGGTTCGGGCCGTGACTCTCGTCCAGCCGCAGCAGGGCGAGCGGGATCAGTGCCAGGCCGAGCGGGACGTTCACCCAGAAGATCCACTGCCAGGAGAGGTGCTCGGTGAGCGTGCCGCCGATGAGCGGTCCGGTGGCGACGGCGATGCCGCTGGCCGCGCCCCAGATGCCGAAGGCCGTGCCGCGTCGTTCCGCGGGGACGGCGGCCGACAGCAGGGTGAGCGTCAGCGGCGTCACGATCGCGGCCCCGACGCCCTGCGCCGCACGCGCGGCGATCAGTTCACCCATCCCCGGTGCGAGCGCGGCCGAGGCCGAGGCCGCGGTGAAGATCCCGAGCCCGATGGCGAACAGTCTTCGGCGGCCGAAGCGGTCACCGAGAGACGCGCCGAACATGAGCAGGACCGCGAAGGTGAGGGTGCAGGCGCTCACTGTCCATTCGAGGTCCTCGAGGCCGCCGCCGAGGTCCTCGCGGATGGAGGGGAGGGCGGTGGTGACGATCAGGTTGTCGAGCGCGGCGATGAATCCGGCCATGCTGGTGATGGCCACGGCCCAGACGGCGCTGCCGCCCCGAGCCGGTTGCTTGCGGTGCTGTTCCATGGCGTTCCCTGGGCGGACGTACTTCACGACGGATCAATGGACGTGGATGCCGGCGGGGGACGGCATGGCGTGCGACACCGAGCATCGGCATACACCGGGCCCGGTGCGGATTCCTGGGCGGTCGGCCCTCAGGGGAGCTGCGGGTAGAGCGTGGAGACGCCTCCGGCCAAGGCGGCCTGCGCCTGGTGGGCGGCGTTGTCCGCGAGGATCTCGTAGGCGTCGGCGGCGATGCCGTCGATGGCGATCCGCGCGACGTCGGCGGGGTCCGACTTGACCGAGTCGACTGCCCGGACCATGTCGGTGTCCATGTAGCCGACGTGCAGGCCGGCCACTCGGATGCCCTGGCCGGCGAGTTGCAGGCGCAGGGCGTTGGTGAGCGACCACTCGGCGGACTTGGCGGCGCAATAGGCGCCGAACTGCGGGAAGCTGACCCACGACAGGGCGGACAGGACGTTGAGGATCGTGCCGCCGCCGCCCGCCGCGATCTGGGGTGCGAAGGCGCGGGCCACCGAGAGGGTGCCGAAGTAGTGGGTGTCCATCTCCAGGCGGATGTCGTCCAGGTCGGCGGTGAGCAGGTCGGCGCCGGTGGAGGACCCCGCGTTGTTGATCAGGAGGGTCACGTCACCGGTGGCCCGGGCGGCGGCCGCGACGGAGGCGGGGTCGGTGATGTCGAGGGCGATCGGCTTGGCGCCGGGCAGGTCGACCTGGTCGGGGTTGCGGGCGCCGGCGTAGACGGTGGCGCCGCGGCCGAGCAGCTCGGCGGCGAGTGCCCGGCCGAAGCCCCGGTTGGCTCAAGGTGACAAGAGCGGTGCTGGCGGAGAGTTCCATGGAGGTTCCTCATGCAATGGACTATGGAATTACGATCGTACGTTAAAGTCGGTGTGCCGCGTCGGCGAGGAGAGCCGGGAAGTTGATCCGCCCGGTCTGCAGTTTCGGGTCGTGGGGCTCGGGGACCCCGCCGTCGGTGATGTACAGCAGGTCGCCGCGGACTGCGGTCGCGGAGGGCGAGGCGAGGCCGTCCTTGCTGGTCAGGACGGGCTGGTAGGTGCCGTTCGGGTAGATCACCACGACCCTGTCCGGACCGTTCTGCGAGGAGGAGCCGTTCTGCGCCGCGAACACCACATCGGACCGGGGGGTGAGGAAGCTGAGATCGTCGATGTCGGGCAGGCCGCCCGCGACGAGGCGGAGGGGACCGGCCGCGCCGGTGCCGGTGACCGGTACCCGCAGCAGCGTTCCCTTGTTGAAGTTGCTGACCCACAGAGCGCCGTTGTGGAACCTGAGTCCGTTGGCACCGATCGGCAGGGCCTCGGTCGGCACCGGCGCGAGAGCGGCATCGGTCAGCCACGGGGTCGCCGATCCGCCCGAGACCGGGACGGACCAGATGATGCCCTTCAGGCTGTCCGCGATGTAGAGGGTGCGTCCGGCCGAGTCGATGGCCAGCCCATTGGGGCCCGAGTCGGCGGGCAGAGCGGCGATGCGCTGAGGCGTACCGTCCGGACCCAGCGCGTACACGCCGTTCCGGTCCGCGTTCCCCGGGGCCCACACGCTGTAGTAGACGGTGCCGTCATCACCACGGGTGTTGCCGCTGATCGCCTCACCCACCTGCCCCGTGACGAGCACCGTACGGTGCCCGGACGCGTCCATACGCATCAGCTGCGGCCCATGCGTGCGCTGGCACACCGCGCAACTGCCGAGCATGGACAGGGTCACCGAGCCGTCGGGGTTGACGGTGATGTTCTCGGGGATCTCGCCGGCGGCGTAGTCGAACGTCGCCGCGGTCCGTACGTCGGTGACCACGGATCTGCTGTACGACTGTCCCGTCTCCGCCGACGCGGACGGCGCCGCCCCCAGGACGGCCGCCGTCGCGGTGGCCGTCAGTGCGATTCCGGCGTTCTTCTTCATGAAACGTCTCGCGCTGGATGTACTGTGCCGGGCCGTTTGCTGACGTTGCTGCTGCATGACTCTCCTCGGTGGATCAACGAGTGACGGAGCGATGGACCTTCGGAGACATCGGTCAGCCGGGCATGCGGTTGTTCTTGCGGATCTGCTTGTCGAACGCTCCGGCGGGGACGAGGCGGCGCGCCGTGGTGACACGGGAGGCCAGCGGCCCGGCGGTGTAGCGCAGCTTCGGCTTCTTGTCGGTGGCCGCGGTGACGATCACCTTGGCGACGACGGCGGGGTCGTCGCCGTCCTTCATCGCCTGTGCCATCACTTCGTCGAAGACGCGCCGTCGCTCCGCGTAGAGGGGCAGCGGGGTGTCGGGCTGCGTGGCGTTGGTGTCGAAGCTGGTCTTGGTGTAGGCGGGCTGGACGAGGAGGACCCGGACGCCGTGCTCGCGGACCTCGTGGTCCAGCGATTCGGAGTAGCCCTCGACGGCGTGCTTCGACGCGACGTAGAGAGCCATGAAGGGCTGGGGGGCGACGCCGAGGACGGACGAGACGTTGATGACGCGCCCGCCCCCCTGGGCGCGCATGTGCGGCAGGACGGCCTTCGTCATGCGGATGACGCCGAGGACGTTGACGTTCAGGAGGTTCTGGGCCTGGGCGACGGAGTTCTCCTCGACGGCACCCGCCGTGCCGATGCCTGCGTTGTTGACCAGGACGTCGATGCGCCCGAACCGGGCGATCACCTCTTCGACCGCGGCGGTGGCCGAGTCGTCACTGGCCACGTCGAGATCCAGGTACGTCACACCGGCGGGCGGGGTGAGCCCGGAGGTCTTGCGGCCGGTTCCGATCACCTCGAAACCCGCCGCGGCCAGGGCGCGTGCCGTTTCCTTGCCGATTCCCGATGAGGCACCTGTCACGAGCGCCACCGGCTGAGTTGTCGCCATCACGAGCTCCCTGGTTGAAATTACGATCGTACGCCTTACGTTCGTACGACCATATGGGTGTCATCGGTCGATGGCAAGTGGTGATGTCCGGCGATCTGAGAAGGGGCCCGCCGGGGGGCTGCGCATGATGAGGGAAGCATCAGCTCGGGCCGTGCAGGCCGCCACCCGCCTGCAACAGCGGATCGACACGGCCCTGCGGCGCGAGTGCGGGATCAGCCACACGATGTCCGAGGTCCTCACCAGGCTCTCCCGGCGGCCGGACGAGGACGTCTCGCAGCGCCGGCTCGCCGACGACCTCACGCTCACCAGTAGCGGCATCACCCGGCTCGTCGACCGGATGGAGGGAGCCGGGTCGTCGAGCGGTACTTCGTCGCGCCGCTGGACCCTGACGACTACGGGCGTCCGACCAGCTCACTCGGTGAGATCGACCAGGCCCTGCGCGACACCTGACCGCGTCAGGTGCCGGAGGGCGCCGCGCCCTGCGCGTCCAGCACGAGCACCGCGACGTGCAGGGACGTGCACTCCAGGCCCGACTCGAGATCGCAGCCGAGGAGCCGTTCGATGGTGTGGAGGCGCTGGTAGTACGCCTGCCGGGACATACCGGCCTGCTTGGCCGCGACCGACTTGTTCCCGGCTGCCGTCAGATACGCGCGCAGGGCGGGCAGCAGATCGCCGCCGTTGCGGTCGTCGTGCTCGATGAGACGGGTCAGCCGCCGTTCCGCGTACCGCTGCAGGCGGGTGTCCTTGCGCAGGATGCCCAGGAGTTCGGGGAGTCCGACGTCGGCGGGGACGTGGAACCAGCGGTCGGGCGAGGCGGGCGTGATGGCCTCGGCCGTCTGCTCGGCCTCCTGCCACGACCGGGCGATCCCGGAGAGGTCGGTCACGCCGGGGCCGACGGCCACCACGGCCTCCGGTCCGAGTTCCTCGCGGGCGAGACGGCCGATCCGCTCGGCGACCGGCTGCCAGGCGCTGGCCTGCGCCAACGCGAGGAGCACACCGATCCGGCCCGGGGCCGTCTCCCCGACCAGGGCGCGGATGCCGGTCTGCGCCAGCGCCTTCGCCATGCGTTCGTCGAGGTGCTCGTCGGGGCCGGTGTGCGCGTGGCGGACGACCACGGCGAAGAGGCGGTGCCCGAAGGCCGGAAGCCCCAGTGCCTCGGCCCGGGCGCGGGCGTCCGCGGGGGAGCGGAAACGGCGTTCGTACAGGTCCCGCAGCACGGAGCGGTGCGCCCGGCGCTCCCACCAGGCCGGCCCGGCCAGGCGCGCCATGGTCAGGGCGACCGCCGCACGCTCCAGGACCAGGACGTGTTCCGGGTCGGGCTCCGCGTTCAGCCGGCCCTCCAGCAGGACCAGCCGCCCCCACAGCCCGTGGTGGTCCTGCACGGGCGCGATCAGCCACCCCTCCGGACCGCTCGGCGCGATCTTCTCCAGGGTCGGGGCGGCCCGGGAACGCCGGGACCAGGCCGACACCACCGGCTCGTACGGCCGGCCGAGCAGTTCGCACATCAGGACCCGGTGGGTGAGGTCCTCCAGCACCACGGGGGCCCCGGTGAGCTCCGCGGTGGTGTGCACCAGTTCCTCGGGATCCGCGCCCCGCAGTGTCAGGGCGGTGAAGATGTCCTGGACGTCCCGCCCGCGGCGCAGCAGCGCCCCCTGGGCGTCGAGGATGAGCGCGTGCACCGTCTGCGTGACGTCGATGAACCGGACGCCGCGGGCCAGCTCGACCAGCGGCACGTCCCGGGCACGGCAGGCCGCCACCAGCTCGTCGGGCACCTTCCGGTACCGGTAGCCGAGCTCCACGATCAGGCCGGCCGCGCCGACGTCGGCGAGCTGGTCGACGTATCCGCGCAGGTCGGAGGCGTCCTCGGGGTAGGGCATGCCGGTCGTGAGCACCAGCTCGCCGCCCTCCAGGAAGTCGGCGGGGTTGAGCAGCTCGGTGACATGCACCCAGCGCACCGCGCGGTTCAGCTGTGACTCACCGGCGAGGACGCGGGGCATCCCTTCGGCCAGCACGGGGAGCCGCAGAACCTCCTCGATGGTCGGGAAGTGCCCGGTTGCGGGACGTCTGGGCGGCATAGGCGGGCTTTCGTCCGGGGGATCGGGGGTCACCTTCGCACCGGCCACTCGCCCTGGCAAGAGGGGACAGGGCACTTTCCGAAGCTTGCCCGTCGCCGTGACAGACCGTCTCGAGAAGGCCCCAAGGCGGAACACAGTGTGGGTTGACCTGGGCATTCGCCCGGGTCGAAAGTTACGCCATCCCCAGCGGAGCACGGACCGGAAGCATCCGCTCAGTGTCCGCACCGTGCTGGGACACGACTGCCCCCCAAGGCCCTCGGCGAAAGGAGCGACCTCATGCGCATCCCGAAGCGCGTCGCCGTGATCGGTGCCGGCACCATGGGCAGCCAGGCCATGTGGCGCCTCGCCGCCCGCGGAGCCGAGGTCATCGGCTACGACCGGTACGCGCCGGGTCACGACCGCGGCGCGGCCGGGGGCGAGAGCCGCATCTTCCGCGCCGTGCACCTCGGTGAACCCGGCTACATTCCGCTGCTGCGGCTCGCCGACCGGATGTGGGACCGGCTCCAGCGCGAAACCGGGTTCTCGCTGCGCCGCCGCAGCGGATGCCTGGTGATGGGCGAAACCGACGCGCCGCCCATGCGACTCCTCCGCTCCGCCAGCGCCACCCACGAGCTGGACCACGAAGTACTGGACCGGGAGGAACTCGCCCGCCGCTACCCGCAGCACCGCCTCCCGGACGGCCACACCGCCGTACTCGACCGCGAGGGCGCCATCATCAGGCCCGAGGCATCGGTCCAGGCGGCGGCCGCCCGCGCCGAACAGCTGGGCGCCCGGCTGCACCGCTACACCCCGGTGCGGGAGATCGTCCCCGCGGCGGGCGGCGGGGTGCACATCGTCACCGACCAGGGCACGGACCACGTGGACGCCGCCGTGGTGACCGTGGGCCCCTGGATCAACACCCTGCTCCCGGACCTGCCGCGGACCGTCGACGTCCGCCGGCTGATCAGCTCCTGGCACCTGCCCACCCGCCACGACTGGTTCGCGGGCGGCGCCCCCGCCTTCGTGCGCAGCACCCCCCACGACTGCTACGGACTCCCGTCACCCGACGGCATCTCCGTCAAGCTGGGCCTGTCCTTCGCCCGCTATCTGCCCGTACCCGACCCCGAACGACTCGACCGCACGGTCCGCCCGGAGGAACTCGCCACCTTCCACGAGCTCATCGGCGAGCTGATGCCCGATCTGAACCCCGACCCCATCAGGCTGTCGGTCTACATGGAGGGCTACACGGCGTCCGGAAACCCGCTCGTCGGTCATCTCCCCGGCGAGGACGACATCATCGTCATGGCCGGATTCTCCGGCAGCGGCTTCAAACTCTCCCCCGCCATGGGCGAAATCGCCGCCGACCTGGCACTCGACGGCAGCACGGACCATCCCGTCGGCTTCCTCGCACCTGCCGGAGTCGGCGCCGCCTGAAGCCGGGCAACCTCCCCCTCCCCTCCAGCTCCGGCACGTCTGTCCCAGGCGTGCCCGAAAAAACTTGAAAAACGCGGACTGGAGCATCTTCAGTTCCCCGAGCATGAGAGAGCCCTTCCATGAGCGAACCCTCGTTCCGGCCGAAGTACGTCTCGTTCGACTGTTACGGCACGTTGATCGAGTACCCGATCACCCCCATCACGCGTGAGCTCGTCGGCGACCAGATCCCCGCCGAGCACTGGGACCAGTTCGTCCGGGAGTTCCGCGGCTACCGCTACGACCAGGTCCGCGGCGAGTACTACCCCTACGAGCAGGTGCTGCAGGACTCCTTCGAGCGGGTCTGCCGCAAGTGGGGCCTGAAGGCGGCCCCGGACGCGGGCAAGCGGTTCGCCGACGGCGTCCGCAGCTGGGGCCCGCACGCCGACGTGCCGGAGCCGCTGAAGAAGATGGGCGAGAACTACAAGCTCGTGATCCTCTCCAACGCCGACGACTCCTTCCTGGAGGAGAGCGTGCCCCGGCTCGGCGCGGACTTCCACGCGGTCCTCACCGCGGAGCAGGCCGGCTACTACAAGCCCCGCTACGCCGCGTTCGAGTACATGCTCGACCAGCTCGACGCGTCCCCCGAGGACTTCGTGCACGTCTCCTCGCACACCCGCTACGACCTTATGCCGATGCACGACATGGGCTTCCGCAACCTCATCCTCCTGGACCGCGGCTACGACCCCGTGACCCACGGCTACGACTACGTGCCGGTGAAGTCCCTCGACGAGCTCAACCGGATGCTCGGCATCTGACCCGAACGCCACACCCCACCCTCTTCACGGCCCGGGACCCGTACGTCCCCGCAAAAACGGATCCCCCCGTACTCCCCAGCGATCTCCAGGAGGCTCTGCCATGGAAGACAACCGGATAGGACGCAGAACCGTACTCCGCACCGCAGGCGCGCTGGCCGCTGCCTCGGCACTGACCGGATGCGGCACTCTCATGGGTTCCGGCGAAAGCCGTGGCTCGTCGAGCGGCGGAGGCAAGAAGCGGCTCGTCGTCAGCAACAGTGGTGGCGCCTACAACGACGCTCTCACCAAGGCGATCTACGAGCCGTTCGCCAAGGAGACCGGCATCACGGTCACCACGGTCAACTACCAGTCCGCACAGGTCATCGCCCAGGTCAAGCAGGGCCGGCCGCAGGTCGACCTGATGGACAACACCCTGCTGATCTTCCAGAAGATGGCCCGCCTGGACTGTCTGGAGCCGGTGGACCACGACCGGCTGAAGAACGTCAAGGGCGCCGGAATCGCGGAGAACCAGCTGCCGGAGCACGCGGTCGGCAAGAACGTCTGGGCGAGCCTGATGGCCTATCGCACGGACAGTCTGAAGCGCGCGCCGAAGAGCTGGGCCGACTTCTGGAACACCCACTCCTTCGCCGGTCCGCGCTCGTTGCAGAGCGCTGACGCGGACTACCCGGAGCTGGAGTTCGCGCTGCTGGCCGACGGCGTGCCGCTGGACAAGCTGTACCCGCTCGACCTGGACCGGGCGTTCGCCTCGATGTCGCGGATCCGCGGCGACGTGAAGAAGTTCTGGAACACCGGCGCCCTTCCGGCGGTGCTGCTGGGCCGCAAGGAGGTCGTCGCGACCAGCCTGTGGAGCGGCCGCGCGGACGAGCTGATCAAGCAGGGCATGCCGGTCGCCTACCAGTGGAACGGCGCCCGGCGGCTCAGCAACGGCTGGGGCATCCCGAAGGGCGCGGACAACACGGACGCGGCCTACAAGCTGATCGACTTCTCGCTGCGTCCCGAGGTACAGGCCGCGTTCGCCAAGATCTACCCGCAGGGCCCGGTCGTCCCCGCCGCCACCAAGCTGCTCTCGGACGACGTCCTGGCCACGCTGCCCACCTCGCCGCAGAACCTGAAGACCGGGTTCGACACCGACGTGGCCTGGTGGGACAAGAACCTGGAGGCGGTCACCAAGCGCTGGCAGGAGTGGGCCGATGCCTGAGCGCACCAAGCTTCTCGCCTCGGCCCTGGCGCCGGGATCCAACTCGCTGACCGGCAAGTCGTTGTCGGTGACGGGGCTGCGGAAGTCCTACAGCGGGACGACGGTGGTCGACGGCGTGGACATGGAGATCGCGGCGGGTGAGTTCGTCACCTTCCTCGGCTCGTCGGGGTCGGGCAAGACCACCACGCTGATGATGCTGGCCGGGTTCACCGAGCCCGACTCCGGTACCGTCAGCGTCGACGGCCGGGACATCACCGGCCTCAACCCCGGCAAGCGCGACTTCGGTTTCGTCTTCCAGCAGTACCTGCTCTTCCCGCACATGACCGTGACGGAGAACGTCGCCTTCCCCCTGCAACTGCGGGGAGTGCCGAAGGCGGAGATCCGCCGCCGGGTGGGGGAGACCCTGGAGGCGGCCGGGCTGTCGAGGTTCGCCGGCCGCAAGCCGCGTGAGCTCTCCGGTGGTCAGCAGCAGCGTGTCGCGCTGTGCCGGGTGCTGGTCTACCGTCCGCCGATCGTGCTGATGGACGAGCCGCTGGGCGCCCTGGACAAGAAGCTGCGCGACCAGATGCAGACCGAGATCAAGTCCATCCAGCGCGAACTCGGCCTGACCGTCGTCTACGTCACGCACGACCAGGAGGAAGCCCTGGTCCTGTCCGACCGCATCGCCATCATGAGGGACGGCCGCATCGAGCAGTTCGACACCCCCCGCGGCCTCTTCGAACGCCCCCGCACCCCCTTCGTCGCCGACTTCCTGGGCGCCGCCAACTTCCTCAACGGAAAGGTCGAGGAGCCGACCGCGGACGGATGCACCCGCGTGCGCCTCGACACCGGCGGCGTGCTCACGGCCCGCGCCCACTCGTGCGTTCCCGGTCAACGGGTGCGGGCCGCGGTGCGGCCGGGCAAGCTGCGGCTGGTCGGTGTCGAGGAGAGCTGCTGTTCCGGCACGGTCGAAACAGCGGTGTACGTGGGTTCGCTGACCCGGATCACCGTCCGTCTGGACGGCGCGGCTCCCGGTACGCCTCCGCTGCGGATCGAGACCGCCCTCACTCCGCCGCGCCCCGGCGAGCGGGTCTGTGTGACCGCCGCACGTGAGGACGTCTCCGTCTTCGACGAGATGGACGGGGGCTGAGCCATGGCCGGCACCGCTCTCGCACCCGGCAAGGTGCGTGTGAAAACGTCCGCGATGCGCGGGCACCGCTCCCGCATCGCCCTGGTCAACGCCGTCCCCGTGACGGTGTTCCTCCTCGTCCTGTTCGTCTATCCGATCGTCGGCGTCCTCTCCCTCAGCCTCAAGGGCGACAGCGGCGGCTTCACTCTGCACTGGTACACCGACGCGCTCAGCGGCGCGAACCTCTCCGTGCTGATCTCCACGCTCAGGATCTCCGCGGAGACCGCGGTGCTCAGCCTGCTGGTGGGCTTCGTCCTTGCCCACGCCATCGCCCGGATGCGGCCCGTCTTCGCCGCGCTGGCCATGCTGATCGTGGTGGTGCCGCACTTCATCAGCGCTCTGGTGCGCACCTACGGGTGGATCATCATGCTCGGTGAACACGGCCTGATCAACACGCTGTTGACATCGGTGCACGCCCCCGGCGCGCCGTACTCGCTGCTCTACAACGAGACCGGTGTCGTCATCGGCACCACCTCGGTGATGCTGCCCTACACCGTCCTCGTGTTGCAGGGCGTGATGCGGGGGGTCGACGGGCGGCTCCTGGCCGCGGCGGCAGGCTTCGGCGCCTCCCGTTTGACGATCTTCCGCCGTATCTACTTGCCGCTGGTGGCGCCCGGGATCGGCACCGCGGGGCTGCTCAGCTTCATCCTGTGCCTGGGCTACTACATCACCCCGGCCCTGATGGGCGGCGACAAGCAGACCGTCGTCGCCGCGCTCATCGACCAGCAGGTGATGAAGCAGGACCAGTGGAACTCCGCCGCCGCCTTCGGCGTCATCCTGCTGCTGCTCACCTTCGCCGGCCTGGGCGTGCTCGGCCTGGCCAAGCTCCGCCGCACCAAGGCGCACGCACGAAGGAGCGGCTCATGATGGAACTGCCCGCCACCCGAGCCGGACACATCGGCCGCGGCATCAGCGCCACCGCCATCCTGCTCTTCCTGGCGATGCCGATCGTGATCATCCTGGTCACCTCCTTCGGCGCGGACGGCATCGGCACCTTCCCGCCGAAGGAGTACAGCGCCCGCTGGTACGAGCAGATGGCCGCACCCGGCAGCGACTGGGCCACCTCCATCGCCCTGTCCAGCCTCGTCGCCACGCTCACCACGGTGTTCTCCCTCATCCTGGGCGTGACCGCCGCCACCGCCCTGGCCCGCGGCCGGCTGCCCCTGCACGCGGCGGTCTACGGCCTGGTCCTGGCCCCGCTGCTCATCCCGCAAGTGGTCATCGCGCTCGGCCTGTTCCTGTTCTTCGAACCCGCCGGCATGCTCGGCAGCCCCCTGGCCATCGCCCTCGGCCACACCGTGCTGGCCGCACCCATCGCCGTCCTCATCATGATCTCCACCCTGCGGGGCATCGACGAACGGCTCGAAGACGCCGCCGCCAGCATGGGCGCCGGCCGGATGACCATCGCCCGGCGCATCACCTTCCCCCTGGCCACCCCCGGCCTGATCGCGGCAGCGGTGTTCTCCTTCATCACCAGCTTCGACGAGTTCTTCATCGCCCAGTTCATGTCGACACCCGACACCCGCACCCTGCCTGTGCTCGTCTTCAACGCCCTGCAGTTCGACGTCGACCCGACCGTCACCGCCGTCAGCGCGGTCCTCATCGCGCTCGCCGTCCTGGCCCTCGCCCTGGTCGCCCTCGTCCGCAAACTCGGCGGCCACCGCAACCAGCAGCAGGGCGTCCTGCCCGTCGAACCCCTCACCTGAACCCCACCGAGAACTTCCCCGCAGGAGACCCGAAATGAAGACGATCCCGTTCTGGATCGATACCGCCGGGGCGTTCCCCGACCGCTCCGGCAAGCCACTCACCGAGGACACCGACCTGGTGGTCGTCGGCGCCGGCCTGACCGGTCTGTCCACCGCACTGCACAGCGCCCGCAAGGGCGCCCGCGTCACCCTCGTCGAGAAGGGCCAGATCGGCTCCGGCGCCTCCGCCCGCAACGGCGGCATGGCGAACCTGGGCTTCACCATCGGCGTTCGCCAGGCCATCCGCCGGTACGGACTGGAGCGGGCCCGCGAGATCTACAACTCCTACGGCGAGGCCGTGGACACCGTCGAGCGGCTCGTGAACGAGGAGTCCATCGACTGCCAGTTCCGTCGCGTCGGACGCCTGGGCGTCGCGTCCCGTCCCGCGCACTTCGAGAGCAAGAAGGCCCAACAGCGCGACCTGGCCCAGTACTTCGGACACGAGACCACTCTGATCGGCAAGTCCGAGCTGCGTTCCGAGATCGGGTCCGACGCCTATCACGGCGGCCTGCTCGACCCGTTCAGCGCCGCACTGCACGTCGGCCGCTTCGTGCGCGGCATGGCCGAGGCCTGCGAGCGCACCGGTGTCGAGATCCACGAGCGCAACGCGGCCATCGGCGTGCGGCGTACCGCCGCCGGCCGGTTCGAGGTCAGCACCGAGCGCGGTGTGATCCGCGCCGGGCAGGTCATGATGGCCACCGATGCCTACACGGACAAGAACTTCCCGTGGCTGCGCCGCCAGCAGGTCTGCCTGGGCAGCTTCATCATCGTGACCGAGCCGCTCGGCGAGGCGCTCGCCCGGGACATCATCCCCAAGGCCCGCCTCATCGTCGACTCCAACAACCTCTGCCACTACTTCCGGCTCACCCCGGACAACCGGCTGCTGTTCGGCGGCCGCGCCCGCTTCGCACCGTCCGACCCCACCTCGGACAAGAAGAGCGGAGCCGTCCTGTTCCGTGAGATGTGCGAGGTCTTCCCCCAACTCTCGCGGACGAAGATCGAGTACGTATGGGGCGGCTCCGTCGGCTTCGCGATGGACCGCATCGTGCACGCCGGGCAGACCGATGACGGCGTCTACTACTCCATGGGATACGCGGGCCACGGTGTGCAGATGGCCACGCACATGGGGCAGGTCATGGCCGAGGTGATGGACGGCCACCCCGAGGTCAGCCCCGTCCGCGACATCGCCCCGCCCCGCATCCCCCTCTACAACGGCACCGCCTGGTTCCTGCCCTTCGCGGGCGCCTACTACAAGACGCTGGACCGCATCCGCTGACCGGTCGGCAGCGCCTCTACCGATACAAGGAGACCCACGATGACTGTCGTCCAGGATGTTCCCAAGCAGCTTTTCATCGGCGGTGGCTGGCAGGACGCGGAGTCCGGCCGGACGCTGGCCGTCGACAACCCCGGCCACCGGTGAAGAACTGTGCCGGGTCGCCGACGCCTCCCCCGCGGACGGCCGGCGTGCCGTCGAGGCGGCGGTCGCCGCCCAGGCCGGCTGGGCCGCCACCCCGCCCCGCGTGCGCAGCGAGATCCTGCGCCGCGCCTACGACATCATCATCGCGCGTACCGAGGACCTCGCGCTGCTGATGACGCTGGAGATGGGCAAGCCCCTGGCAGAGGCGCGTGCCGAAGTCGCCTACGCCGCCGAGTTCTTCCGCTGGTTCTCCGAAGAGGCGGTCCGTATCGACGGTGGCATGATGACCGCGCCGGACGGCAAGAACCGCCTGCTGGTCACCCGCCAGCCCGTCGGACCCTGCCTGCTGATCACACCCTGGAACTTCCCCCTGGCCATGGGCACCCGCAAGATCGGCCCCGCCCTCGCCGCCGGCTGCACCATCGTCCTCAAACCCGCCCCCCAGACTCCCCTGGCGAGCCTCGCCCTGGCGGAGATCCTCACCGAGGCGGGTCTGCCGGCCGGTGTGCTCAACATCGTCACCACCACCGAGGCCGCCGGTGTCGTCGAGCCGCTCCTGCGCGGCGGGCAGATCCGCAAGCTCTCCTTCACCGGCTCCACCCAGGTCGGCCGGATCCTGCTGGCCCAGTGCGCCGACACCGTCATCCGCACCTCCATGGAACTGGGCGGCAACGCCCCCCTCATCGTCTTCGACGACGCCGACCTCGACACCGCCGTCGAAGGCACCATGGTCGCCAAGATGCGCAACATGGGCGAGTCCTGCTGCGCCGCCAACCGCATCTTCGTCCACACGTCCGTGGCGGAGGAGTTCGCCTCTCGCCTGGCCGCTCGCATGGCCGCCCTGAAGGTCGGGCCCGGCACCGAACCCGGCACCGACGTCGGCCCCCTCATCGACGTCGCCGGCCGCAGCAAGGCCCACGACCTGGTGCGCGACGCCGTCAAGCGCGGTGCCACCGTCCTGACCGGCGGTGAACTCCCCGAGGGGCCGGGCTGCTTCTACCCGCCCACCGTCCTCACCGACATCGCCCCCGAGTCCGCGATCATCGACACGGAGATCTTCGGCCCCGTCGCAGCCCTCCGCACCTTCGACGACGAGGACGAGGCCGTCGCCGCCGCCAACGACACCGAATTCGGCCTGGCCGCCTACCTGTTCACCCAGAATCTCGACCGCGCTATGCGCGTCGCCGAACGTCTGGAGAGCGGCATGATCGGCCTCAACACCGGGCTGGTCTCCAACCCCGCCGCCCCCTTCGGCGGCGTCAAGCAGTCCGGCCTGGGCCGCGAAGGCGGACGCGTCGGCATCGACGAGTTCCTGGAGTACAAGTACATCGCCGTCCCCGTCGGAGCCTGACGTGCCCGACCGACTCGTCGTCCTCTACCGGGGCAACCGGCCACCCGCCACCGCACTCATCGAACGCCTCACGGACACCGTCTACGCGACCGAGGAGGAGCTGCCCTACCTTCTCCCCGGCGCCGACGCCCTCCTGGCCTGGGTCACCATCACCCCGGCCATCCGTGAGGCCTGGCCCGACAACCCCGAAAAGGCTCCCCGCTGGGTGCACGCGTCCTCCGCGGGCGTGGACTCGTTCCTCTTCCCCGCCCTGGTGGACGATCCCGGCGTCGTCCTCACCAACGCCCGCGGGGTGTACGACCAGCCGACCGCCGAGTACGTCCTCGGCCTGATCCTCGCCCTCGCCAAGGACTTCCCCGGCACCTGGGAGCACCAGCGGCGTCGCGAGTGGCGTCCGCGGCCCAGTGACGGCATCACCGGACGCACGGCGTTGGTCTGGGGCACGGGACCCATCGGCCGGGCCACCGCCCGGCTGCTGCGTGCCGTCGGGATGCGGGTCTGCGGCGCCGGCCGCAAGGCCCGCACGGACGACCCCGACTTCGGCACGGTCCACGGCAGGACGACCCTGCCCGCGGCCCTGGGCGAGGCGGACTACGTCGTCCTGGCCGCCCCCCTCACCAAGGACACCCGGGGCATGGTCGACGCGCCCGTGCT
The DNA here is from genome assembly GCF_030816955.1 of Streptomyces africanus. Lineage (NCBI taxonomy): Bacteria > Bacillati > Actinomycetota > Actinomycetes > Kitasatosporales > Streptomycetaceae > Streptomyces > Streptomyces africanus. Next base: position 8,626,550 of record NZ_JAUSYP010000001.1, read on the forward strand.
GGCCGCGATGAAGCCCGGGGCCCGGCTGATCAACGTCGGCCGCGGCGGGCTCGTCGACGAGGAGGCTCTGATCGACCACCTCGCCGCAGGCCGGCTCGCCGGTGCCGCCCTGGACGTCTTCGGCCGGGAGCCGCTGCCGGTCGAGTCGCCCCTGTGGACCATGCCCGGCGTGATGATCTCCCCGCACACCGCGGGCGAGACCACCAGCGAGCGGGAGGCACTCGTCGAGGTGTTCCTCGACAACCTCACCCGCCACATCGAAGGCCGCCCCCTGCGCAACGTCGTGGACAAGCGGCGAGGCTACGTGGTGGACGAGCCGTACTCCGGCTGAAAGTGGACGAGCCGTACTCCGGCTGAAAGTGGACGAGCCGTTCTGGCTACTCGCCCCTCCCGCGTCCCAGCGCGCTGCCCGTCACCGCCACCACGGACAGCACCACCAGCGCGGCGGCCGGGCCCAGCACCGTCCAGGGGGCCAGTTCGGCGTACGGCTGGTTCTCCGACAGGAGCCGGCCCCACTCGGGGGTGGGCGGCTGTTCGCCCAGGCCGAGGAAGCCGAGCGAGGCCAGGACCAGGACGGTGGTCGGCAGCCGCAGCAGGGCGTTGCGCAGGAGAGCCGGCAGCACCGCGGGGAGCAGGTGACGGCGCAGCAGGTGCAGCCGTCCCGCGCCGAGCGCGACGGACGCGGCGATGTGACCGCTCGCGCGTTCCTGTTCCAGCAGCGCGGCGGTCTGGGCGGCGTACGGGCTCCAGCCGACCACGCAGACCGCGCACGCCGCACCCCACACCGACGGTCCGGTCACGCCCGCGATCAGCAGTCCGGTCAGGACGGCGGGCAGGGTCGACACGACCTCCGTCGGGCCTGCGCTCGCCCGCGGTGCCATGCCCAGCAGGAGTCCGGTGACCGCGCTGACCGCCGTCACGGCGAGAGCGACACCGGCCGTGCGCAGCGCCCCGTGCCCCAGCCGGGCCAGCAGATCCCGGCCCAGCGCGTCCGTGCCCAGGGGGTGTCCCAGGGACGGGGGCAGCAGCCGCGCCGCCGTGTCGACCTGCAAGGGGTCGCGCAGCAGGCCCGCCGTGACGAGGGCGAGCAGGGCCACGGAACACGCCGCGGTGATCCAGCGCAGGGAACGCGGCGGGACGAGCGGGGGCCGGTGCAGGGCCGGCAGGGCGCCGTCGCGCAGGGGGCGGCCGAGGAGGGCGTGGCGCAGGGCCCGGATCAGGATGCCGGCGCCCACGCCGAGCAGGACCAGGGCCAGGGTCGCGGTCTGGAGCACCGGGAGGTCCTGCGCGACGGCGGCCTCCAGGGCGAGTCGGCCGAGCCCGGGAATGTCGAAGATCTTCTCCACCGCGACCGCACCGCCGACCAGGGCCACGACGGTCGGCAGCAACTGCGGCAGCATGCCGGGCAGGGTGCGGCGCAGCGCGTTGCGGGCGATGTGGCCGGGCGGCAGCCCGACGGCGTACGCCGTGCGCGCCCAGGGTTCGTGGAAGGCGGCGGGCAGCGCCTGGTCGAGCAGCCCGCCGAGCATCGCACCGGACGGGATGCCGAGGGCGAGCGAGGGCAGCACCATCGACCGCGGCCCCTCCCAGCCGCTGGACGGGAACCACCCCCACCAGACGCCGCACACGGTGGCCAGCACCGAGGCGAGCAGGAACTTCGGCAGCGCGGCCAGCACCGCGGCCGTGGCGCCGGCCCGGTCCTGCCGCAGCCGGCGCCGGGAGCCGAGGAACACGGTGCGGGCGCACACCAGCGCGGCCACCAGGGCCGTCACCACGAGCGCGCCCAGCATCAGTGTCAGGGAGACCGACAGGGCGGTTCCCACCTGCGGCATGACCGGTTCGCCGGAGACCCACGAGACGCCCGCGTCCCCGCGCGGCAGGCCGCCGAGCCAGTGCGTGAGATGCGAGAACGGCCCTTCGTCCAGCCCCAGCTGCTCGCGTACGGCGGCCAGGTCCGCGGCTGTCGGGTTCTGGTCGGCGGAGCGGGCGCGCAGCACCGTGCGGGCCGGGTCGGCGCCGGTCAGCCACGGCAGCAGGGCCACCGCACCGAGCAGCACGGCTCCGGCGAGCACACGGCCGGCCGCCGCCGGCCAGAGGGACGGGCGGGCGCCGGAGGCGTGGGCGACGCTCATGCGTTACCCGACGTGCGTGTCGACGTCGACGAGAGAGCGCTCGCGCGGGTCGAGGACCACGCCCTCGACGCCGGTGGCGATGCCCTGCACCGCCTGCTCGTGGACCAGCGGCACCACGGCGTCGGTGCGCAGGATCGCCGCCTCCGCCCGCATGATCTTCTCCTGGCGGCGCTGCGTGTCGCGCTCCGCGGCGGCGGCCCGGATGGCCTTGTCCACCGCGGCGTCCTTCAGCCCGGCGATGTTGTAGACGCCCTCGCTGGTGAAGTCGCTCGCGAGGTAGTCGACCGCGTCACCGGTGTCGAGGAGCGTCACCCGGGAGAAGACGAGGGCGTCGTACTTCCCGGCGAGCAGGTCGGCCTCCATCTGCGTGTACTCGCGCACGTCCTGCTTCACGGTGAACCCGGCCTTCTCCAGCTGCTGCTGGAGCACGGTCGCGGCCTCGGGGAGCTCGGCCCGGTTGGTGTAGGTGGCCAGCCGCAGCGTCCTGCCCTTGGTCTCGGCCTTCACCTGCGCGGTGGTCGCCGCCTTGGCACGGCCGGTCACCTCCACGCGCTTGCCGGCGGCCCACGGCACGGCGGGCCCGAACAGGCCCTGCGCCGGGTCGGCGTAGCCGCCGAAGACGGAGTCGACGAGGGCGGAACCGTCGACGGCCTCGCGGGCGGCCGCGCGCAGGCCGGCGTCGGTGAACAGGCCGCTGCCGGTGTTGAGGACGAGGCTGTCGGTGCGCACCGAGGGCACCTCGTGCCGCGTGTCCTTGTCGAGGAGCTTCGCCTGGGCGGTGGGGATCCACTCGGCGATGTCGGCCTCGCCGCTGCGCAGCGCGTTGGCGCGGGCGGTGCCGTCCGCGATCCAGCTCACGTCGATGCCGGGTGCCTTCGCCTTGCCGCCCCAGTAGCCGTCGAAGCGGTCGAGCGTCGCCTTGGTCTTGCCGCTGAGCCGGGTGATCCGGAACGGGCCGGTGCCGGTGCCGACCGGGCTGACGGCGCCGTCCTTGGCGTACGCCTTCGCCGACAGGACCGCCAGTGCCGGACTGGCCAGCCGCAGCGGCAACACCGGGTCGGGCGACTTGGTGGTGAGGGTGACGGTGTCGGCGTCCTCGGCCTTGGCGGTGAGCGTCACGTCGCTCAGCACACGGGGCTTGGGCCTGGCCTGCCCGGCGTGATCGAGGGCGTCGACGACGGACTGGGCGGTGAGCCGGGTGCCGTCCTGGAACTCGGCCTTGCGCAGTTCGAAGGTCCAGGTGCTGTCGTCGTCCTGCTTCCAGGACTTCGCGAGCGCGGGCTTGGCCGTGCCGTTGCGGTCGAGGGCGGTGAGGCCCTCGGCGACGGACAGCTTGCTCAGCACGGTGGCGTCGTTGCTGTACGGGGACAGCGCCTGCACCGGCGGCACGGCCAGCGCGACCCGCAGCCGCCCGCCGGATCCCGCTCCGGCCCCGGTGCCGTCGCCGCCGTCGCCCGGTGCGAAGCAGCCGGCCAGCAGAGGGGTGAGAGCGAGCGCCGCTATGAGGCCGCGGGAGGTGGTGCGCATGTCAGTCCTGTCGTGCGGGGATCGGGCATGCCGCAGCGGCCCGGAGGGGGCTTGATCGGCGGCGACAGCATATAAGGGGAGCCTTACCAAACCCCGTACCGGGTGGGTGAAATCTCAACAACCGGACGGTTGGGGGGTGAGGGCGGCGGTATCGACCGGCTGTTCGAACTGTGTCATCGTGGGCGCCGGGCGGAGGTGAGTCGCATGACCGGCGCGGACCCCGGGCTGTTCGGTCCCGGTTCGGTGACCTGGCAGATGCACGGCGACCCCATGATGTGGATCGCCGGCATCCGGGCGCTCTACCTCCAGGCCCTGCACCCCCGCGCGGTACGCGGCGTCATGCAGAACTCGGACTTCCGGCGCGACGCCTGGGGCCGCCTGATGCGCACCGCGAACTTCGTCGGCACGACGACCTACGGCACCACCGAGGCCGCCGAGCGGGCGGGCGCCCGGGTCCGGAAGATCCACAGCATGCTGACCGCGACCGACCCGGACACCGGCGAGCGCTACGGCGTCGACGAACCGGGTCTGCTCCGCTGGGTGCACTGCGCCGAGATCGACTCCTACCTGGACGTCCTGCGCAGGTCCGGATTCCGGCTCACCGACGCCGAGGCCGACCGCTACATCGACGAACACCGGCAGAGCGCACGTCTGGTGGGCCTCGATCCCGGCACCGTGCCCGCCGACCGGGCCCAACTGGCGGCCTACTTCGAGAAGGTGCGCCCCGAACTGGCCGCGGGGCCCGAGGCGCGCGACGTGGACGACTTCCTGCTCCGCCCGCCGGCGCATCCCCTTCTCGTACCGTTGCGCGAGGTGCTGTGGCGGCGCGTGGCACAACTGGCGTACGCCTCTCTGCCTCCGTACGCCCACAAGTTGTACGGCAGACCGGCCCCCGCACCCGCCACCGTCACCCGGCAACTTCGTCTCACCGGCCTCCTGCTGCGCCGCGTTCCCGCACGTGTGCGGTGGCAACTCCCGCCCAAACACATCCTGCGCGCCATGGCGAGGCTCGGCCCGGACGCGCGCCCGGCACCGTACAAACTCGGACGATAGGCCGCCATACTGGGTGGGCCAGGGGAGGGGCGGGCGTACAGCTACCGGGGGGAGCGTCGCGCGAAATGGGGGAGACCAGGCTCATCCACGGCCGGTACCGGCTGCTCGACCTGATCGGGCGCGGCGGCATGGGCGAGGTGTGGCGGGCACGGGATGAGTCCCTGGGCCGGCAGGTCGCGGTCAAGTGCCTCAAACCGCTGGGCCAGAACCACGACCACGCGTTCACCCGCGTGCTGCGGGAGCGGTTCCGCCGTGAGGCCCGGGTGGCCGCCGCGCTCCAGCACCGCGGCATCACCGTCGTCCACGACTTCGGCGAGTCCGACGGGGTCCTCTACCTCGTCATGGAGCTGCTGGACGGCCGTAACCTCAGCCAGCTCCTGGAGGACAACAAGCAGCACCCGCTGCCGGTCGCGGACGTCGTGGAGATCGCCGAGCAGGTCGCCGCCGCCCTCGCCTACTGCCACGAGCAGGGCATCGTGCACCGCGACCTGAAGCCCGCCAACATCATGCGGATCGGCGACGGCACGGTGAAGATCTGCGACTTCGGCATCGCCCGGCTCGGCCACGACATCGGCTTCACCTCCCGGCTGACCGGCACCGGCATCGCCATGGGCACCCCGCACTACATGTCCCCGGAGCAGATCGGCGGCACCGAGGTCGACCAGCGCAGCGACCTGTACTCGTTCGGCTGCGTGCTGTACGAGATCGCCACCGGGGTACCGCCGTTCGACCTCGACGACGCCTGGGCGATCCTCCTAGGCCACCGCGACACCCCGCCCCGCCCGCCGCGCGAGCACCGCCCCGAACTGCCCGGATACCTCGAGCGGGTCATCCTGGACCTGCTCGCCAAGGAACCCGACGACCGGCCCGGCGACGCCCGCGAGCTGGCCCACCGGATCAGCGCGCACCGCGCCGCGCCCGCCTACGTGCCGACCGTCCTGGCGGCCCGGCCCGCTCCCGCGGCGATGGCGCACGCGGGCCGGCTGCCGTCCTGGACCCGCGGCATGACCACGGGCCACAAGGCGGCCGGCACCGGGCTGCGCGGCGCGCCGCCCGACCCGGCGGCCGGACTGTCCGGCGAGTGGATCGCGCGGCCCGCCACCGGCCCCGTCGAGGAACCCGTCCCCGCGGAGCGGCCCGCCCCGCCCCCGGAGGTCCTGACCGCCCTGGCCGGCCGGCACAACGCGGGCCTGAGCCTCGGCCGGCTCGGCCGCTGGGCGGAGGCGGGGGAGGTGCACCGGGCGGTCGCCGCCGAACGCGAGCACCTCCTCGGCCCCGACCACCCGGACACCCTCGCCAGCCGCTACGAGGTCGCCTTCACGCTCAGCCGCACCGGCCGCGCCCCGGACGCCCTGCGCGAGTACAAGCACGTCACCGAGGCCAGGATCCGCACGCTCGGCGCCGACCACCCCGACACGCTCGCCGCCCGCCAGGAGATGGCCTACGTGCTCGGCCAGCTCGGGCGCCCCTTCGACGCGCACCGGGTGTACACGTCCGTGCTCACCGCCCGGGAGCGCACGATGGGTCCCGACCATCCGGACACCCTGCGCTGCCGGCACAACCTCGCCTTCAACCTCAGCCGCCTGGGCCGCCTGGAGGACTCCTACCGCCTGGCCCGCGAGGTGGCCGCCGCCCGCGCCCGGGTGCTCGGACCGGACCACCCCGACACCCTGGTCACCCGCTGCGAAGTCGCCTACGCCCTCGGTCAGCTGGGCCGCTGGGCCGAGGCCCTGGAGACGTACCGCGAGGTCGCCGAGGCCCGCGGCCGTGCCCTCGGCCCCGACCACCCCGACACGCTCGCCGCCCGGCACGAGATCGGCATCAGCCTGGGCCGCCTCGGCCGCAGTGCGGAGGCCCTGGACCTCTACAGCGCCCTGGCCGACGACCGCACCCGGGCCCAGGGCCCCACCCACCCCGAGACCCTGCGGGCCCGCCACGGCCGCTGCGTCAACCTCGGCCGGCTCGGCCGCTGGGAAGAGGCCCTCGCCGAGTCCCGCGACGTGAGCGCCGTTCGCGAGCGGGTCCTCGGCCCCGACCACCCGGACACCCTGGTCAGCCGCCGCGAGGTCGCCGTCGGCCTCGGCTGGCTGGGCCGCTGGTCCGACGCGCTCACCGAATACCGCCGGGTGGCCGCGTCCCGCGAACGCGTCCTCGGCGCGGACCATCCCGACACCCTCGCCAGCCGCAACGACGAAGCGCACTGCCTCCAGCAACTGGGCCGCAGCGAGGAGGCGGTGGCCCTGTACCGCAGGGTGGCGGCCCTGCGGGGGCAGGGGGCGGTGGTGGGGCGGTGACGGGGTGTGGCGCTGCCCGGACGGCGGGGGGCGGGGTGACTGGTGCGGTGGGCCGGGCGCGGCGTGGCCTGGGTGGGGCGGTAGTGCGGGCCGGGCGCGGCTTGGCCTGAGTGCGCCGTGGCCTGGGTGGGAGCGGTGGTGCGGGGCTGGGCGTGACGGCCGTGTGGCGGGTGGCGGTCATGCACGGGCAAGGTCGTGTGGGCGAGTGGTGGCGCCTGCGCCGGCCCGGAGGCAGTGCTGCCGAGGCGGCGGGGCGGCGGCTGGGTGCTGTACCGGGGGCGGCGTTGCCAGGGCGGCCGGCCTCGGTGATGCGGCTCGTGCCGGGTGCCGGGCGTCCCCTCGCGGCAGCGCGCCTCGGCCCGCCGGTGACGCGTGCGTCCGGGCGCCGGTCGTCTGGCCGAGCCGGATCACCCCGTGTTACGAAGAACCATGACCGCACCCCTGGGACCCCGCGCACACCGGACGTACGACGCCGTCATCGTCGGCGGCGGCCACAACGGCCTGGTCGCCGCCGCCTACCTGGCCCGGGCCGGCCGTTCCGTGCTGGTGCTGGAGCGGCTGGACCACACCGGCGGCGCGGCGGTGTCCACCCGGCCCTTCGCCGGGGTCGACGCCCGGCTGTCGCGCTACTCGTACCTGGTCAGTCTGCTGCCGAAGAAGATCGTGCGGGACCTCGGCCTGGACTTCCGGGTCCGCACCCGGACCATCTCCTCGTACACGCCGGCCGAACGCGACGGCCGCCCCACCGGCCTCCTCGTCGGCGGCGGCGAGCGGCGGACCAGGGAGGCGTTCACCCGGCTCACCGGCTCCGACCGCGAGTACCGGGCCTGGCAGGAGTTCTACGGCATGACGGGCCGCGTCGCCCAGCGGGTCTTCCCGACCCTCACCGAGCCGCTGCCCACCCGTGAGGAACTGCGCCACCGCCTCGACGACGAGGAAGCCTGGCGGATCCTGTTCGATGAGCCGATCGGGGTCGCCGTCGAGGAGCGCTTCACGGACGACCTGGTACGCGGCGTGGTCCTCACCGACGCGCTCATCGGCACCTTCGCCGACGCCCACGACCCGTCACTCAAGCAGAACCGCTGCTTCCTCTACCACGTGATCGGCGGCGGCACCGGCGACTGGGACGTGCCGGTCGGCGGCATGGGCGCCCTCACCGACGCCCTGGCCGACGCGGCACGCGCCGCGGGCGCGGTCCTCGCCACCGGCCACGAGGCGCTGCGCATCGCCACGGACGGCCGCACGGCCGAGATCACCTACCGCACGGCCGACGGAGACGGCACCGTCGCCGCCCGGCATGTCCTGGTGAACGCCTCCCCGCAGGCCCTGGCGGAGCTCACCGGCGACACACCCCTGGCTCCCGCTGAGGGCGCCCAGCTGAAGGTGAACATGCTGCTCACGCGGCTGCCGCGGCTGCGCGACAGCACCGTCGACCCACGCGAGGCGTTCGCCGGCACCTTCCACATCGCCGAGGGCTACGAACAGCTGGCCACCGCCCACGCCCAGGCCGCCGCCGGTGACCTCCCGGCCGCGCCGCCCTCCGAGATCTACTGCCACTCGCTCACCGACCCGACCATCCTCGGCCCGGACCTGGCCGACCAGGGCTTCCAGACGCTCACCCTGTTCGGCCTGCACACCCCGGCCCGCCTGTTCGAGCGGGACAACGACGCCGTCCGCGAGGAGCTGCTGAAGTCGACGCTCGCCCAGCTCGACGCCCACCTGGCCGAACCCCTCGCCGACTGCCTGGCCACCGACGCGGACGGACGGCCCTGCATCGAGGCCCGGACCCCGCTCGACCTGGAGCGGGACCTCGGGCTGCCGGGCGGCAACATCTTCCACCGCGAGCTGAGCTGGCCGCACGCCCAGGCCGGCACGGGCCGCTGGGGCGTGGAGACCCGGCACGCGAACGTGCTGCTGTGCGGGGCGGGCGCGGTACGCGGGGGCGGGGTGAGCGGGGTGCCGGGGCACAACGCGGCCATGGCGGTGCTGGAAAGCCGGAGCGGCTGAATCACTGCCGCCTTGTGGGGCACTCCGACAGACGAAGGTATCCGTACCAGCGATCGCCCCCGCGCGGACGGTCGTACCAGCTACGGGAGGCTCTCATGGCCGAGCTCAGCCCGACCGACCTTCAGAAGGCCCTCAAGGGCATGGACTACCCCACGGACAAGCGGCACCTGGTGGAACGTGCCCGCAGCAACCACGCGGACGAGAAGGTCGTCAGGACCCTCGACGGCCTGAAGGAGGACCGCTTCGACGGCCCCAACGAGGTGCAGAAGGCCGTCTTCAACCAGTGACCCGACCCGCTCAGTCGGCCGACGGTGTCCACCCCACCGCTTCGACGCGCGACGCGTCCGCCGGGCGCGCCCCGTCGAACAGGACGCCGTCGGCCGCGTCCACGCGCAGCCCGTCCACGTAGGCCCCGCGGCCGACGTACAGCCGGTCCGTCGCGTACCGCCAGCGCAGGGCGAGCCGGCGCGCGGCGGGGAGGTCGGCGGTGAGCGCGTGCCAGACGCGGCCGGACCAGCCGGTCACCGAGCCCGACGGGTGCGGCCGGGGGTCCTCGTCCCGGCGGGACGTCGTGAAGGGCACCGGATGCCAGGTCGTGCCGCCGTCGGTCGTGGCCTCCAGGACCAGGACGTCGGCCGTGGGCTCGGTGTCCCACCACAGCGCGCAGCGCAGCCGCGCCCGGCCGGACGACGTGTCGAGCGTGGGCAGGGCGAGCGTCGCCGTGGCGGAGACCGCCGTGCCGGAGAACCAGGCCCTGCGTCCCCGTACCGGGCGGACCGGCACGGCCCGTGCCAGGTTGTTCGCGGCGGCCACCCGCGGAGCCGACCCGGATCGCCAACTGCGCACCGGATGCACCGAGTTGCCCAGGACGACGAGGAACGAGTCGGTCGTCGGGTCGAGCACCAGCGAGGTGCCCGTGAAGCCGGTGTGCCCGGCACTGCGCGGCGTGGCCATCGCGCCCATGTACCAGTGCTGGTAGAGCTCGAAACCGAGGCCGTGCTCGTCCCCGGGGAACGCGGTGTTGAAGTCGGTGAACATCAGCTCCACCGACTCGGGCGTCAGGATCCGCGCCCGCCCGTACACGCCGCCGTTGAGCAGCGTACGGCCGAGGACCGCGAGGTCCCAGGCGTCGGAGAACACGCCCGCGTGGCCCGCGACCCCGCCGAGGCTGAAGGCGTTCTCGTCGTGCACCTCGCCCCACACCAGGCCCCGGTCCAGCCCGGACCACGGAGCCCGCGCGTCCTCCGTGGCCGCGATTTTCGGCCGCCAGGAGGCGGGCGGGTTGTAGCAGGTGCGGCGCAGACCGAGCGGCGCCGTGATCTCCTCGCGCAGGAGGACGTCCAGGGAGCGGCCCGTGATCCGCTCCAGCACGAGCTGGAGCGAGATGAGGTTCAGGTCCGAGTGCAGATACGCCGTGCCCGGCGCGCTGACCGGCGCCTCGTTCCAGACGAGCTGGAGCTTCTCCTCGTACGTCAGCGCGCTGTACAGGGGGATCCAGGCGCGGAAGCCCGAGGTGTGCGTGAGGAGCTGGCGAATCGTGATGTCCTGCTTGCCCGCGCGCCCGAAGTCCGGCAGGTACGAGGCGACCTTCGCCTCCAGCTCCAGCCCGCCCCGCTCCATCTGCTGCACGGCCAGGATCGACGTGAACAGCTTCGACACCGACGCCAGGTCGAAGACGGTGTCCTCGGCCATGGGGATCTGCTCGCCGGCCGGGAACTCGACGCCGGTGTCGGTCTTCTCGTCGTAGGCCCGGTAGCGCACGGCCATGCCGACGGGCCGGTGCAGGGCGACGGTGCCGCCCCGTCCGGCGAGCAGGACGGCGCCCGCGTACCAGGGGTGCTTGGGGGAGGGGCCGAGAAACGCCTCGGCGTCGGTGACGAGTTGCCGCAGATGGGTGGCGAGCAGCCCGGCGCGTGCGGCCGAGCCGTGCCGCAGCGTGGGGCGGTGGCCGGTCGCCGGGGCGGCCTCGGCGGGCCCCGCCGGTAAGGAGGCCAGGGCGAGCGCACCGCCCAGTGCCAGGGCTCTCCGGCCCAGTTGACGCCGGGTCGGTCTGCCGCTCGCCGCTCTGTCCGCCGCTCCCTCGGTCACTGCACGCCCCTTCGTCCCGGCCGCCTCGGATGTCCCCGGAAGTATGTCCGCCGCGCGCCGCCGTGAATCGACGGAATCGGTGAGATCGATCGATGACCAGAAATCTGACGGCGCATCAGAAAAGCTCTTCCGTCCTCCGCGGGACTCCGGCATCCTGCGCCCATGCAGACGGAGCTGAGCCAGAAACTGGGAGTCGAGCACGCCGTCTTCGGCTTCACGCCGTTCCCCGCCGTCGCCGCGGCCATCAGCCGGGCCGGCGGCTTCGGGGTGCTCGGCGCGGTCCGCTACACCGCCCCCGACGAGCTCAAACGCGACCTCGACTGGATCGAGGCGCACGTGGACGGCCGCCCGTACGGACTGGACGTCGTCATGCCGGCCAAGAAGGTCGAGGGCGTCACCGAGGCGGATGTCGAGGCGATGATCCCCGAGGGGCACCGGCAGTTCGTCAGGGACACCCTCGCCAAACACGGCGTTCCCGAACTCGCCGAGGGCGAGGCGTCCGGCTGGCGCATCACCGGCTGGATGGAACAGGTCGCCCGCTCCCAGCTCGACGTCGCCTTCGCGTATCCGATCCGGCTCCTCGCCAACGCCCTCGGCTCCCCGCCCGCCGACGTCATCGCCCGCGCCCACGGCCAGGACGTCCTCGTCGCCGCCCTCGCGGGCAGCGCCCGGCACGCCCGCAAGCACAGGGATGCCGGGATCGACATCGTCGTGGCGCAGGGCTACGAGGCCGGCGGCCACACCGGCGAGATCGCTTCCATGGTGCTCACCCCCGAGGTCGTCGACGCCGTCGCACCCCTGCCCGTGCTGGCCGCCGGCGGCATCGGCAGCGGACAGCAGGTGGCGGCAGCACTCACCCTCGGCGCGCAAGGTGTGTGGCTGGGCTCCATATGGCTGACCACCACAGAAGCGGACCTCCACTCGCCCGCCCTCACCCGCAAGCTGCTCGCGGCCGGCTCCGGCGACACCGTCCGCTCCCGCGCACTGACCGGCAAGCCCGCACGCCAGCTGCGCACCGAGTGGACCGACGCCTGGGACGACCCGGCCGGGCCCGGCCCGCTGCCCATGCCGTTGCAGGGCCTGCTGGTCGCCGAGGCCGTCTCCCGCATCCAGAAGTACGAGGTCGACCCGCTGCTCGGCACCCCGGTCGGGCAGATCGTCGGCCGGATGACCAGCGAACGCAGCGTCCAGGCCGTCTTCGACGACCTCACCCGCGGCTTCGAACGGGCCGTGGACCGCATCAACCGCATCGCCGGAAGGAGCGGCCAGTGAGCACCAGCGTTCCCGCGGGCTTCTGGGCCCAGGCCACCGCCGATCCCGACCGCGCGGTCCTGGTCGCCCCCGACGGCGAGGAATGGACCGCCGGCCGCCTGCATGCCGCCGCCAACCGGCTCGTGCACGGCCTGCGCGCGGCCGGGCTGGAACGCGGCGACACCTTCGCGGTCGTTCTGCCCAACGGCGTCGAGTTCCTCACCGCGTACCTGGCCGCCAGCCAGGCCGGGTTCTACCTCGTCCCCGTCAACCACCACCTGGTCGGACCGGAGATCGCCTGGATCGTCTCCGACTCCGGCGCCAAGGTCCTCCTCGCCCACGCACGCTACGCCGGCGCGGCACGCCACGCCGCCGACGAGGCAGGCCTTCCCGCCGGCCACCGGTACGCCGTAGGCCCGGTCGAGGGCTTCCGCCCGTACGCCGAACTCCTCGACGGGCAACCCGAGTCGGCGCCCGACGGCCGCACCCTCGGCTGGGTCATGAACTACACGTCCGGCACCACCGGCCGCCCCCGCGGCATCCGCCGCCCGCTGCCCGGCAAACCGCCGGAGGAGGCCTATCTCGGCGGCTTCCTCGGCATCTTCGGCATCCGGCCGTTCGACGACAACGTGCACCTGGTGTGCTCGCCGCTCTACCACACGGCCGTCCTCCAGTTCGCGGGCGCGTCCCTGCACATCGGCCACCGGCTGGTCCTGATGGACAAGTGGACACCCGAGGAGATGCTTCGCCTCATCGACCGCCACCGCTGCACCCACACCCACATGGTTCCCACCCAGTTCCACCGCCTGCTGGCCCTGCCCGACGAGGTGAAGGACCGCTACGACGTCTCCTCCATGCGGCACGCCATCCACGGCGCCGCGCCCTGCCCCGACCACGTGAAACGGGACATGCTCGACTGGTGGGGCCCGTGCGTGGAGGAGTACTACGCGGCCAGCGAGGGAGGCGGCGCCTTCGCCACCGCCGAGGACTGGCTGAAGAAACCCGGCACCGTCGGCAAGGCCTGGCCCATCAGCGAACTGGCGATCTTCGACGACGACGGCAACCGGCTGCCGCCCGGCGAACTCGGCACCGTGTACATGAAGATGAACACCGGCGGCTTCTCCTACCACAAGGACGAGGCCAAGACCCGCAAGAACCGCATCGGCGACTTCTTCACCGTCGGCGACCTCGGCCACCTCGACGAGGACGGCTACCTCTTCCTGCGCGACCGCAAGATCGACCTGATCATCTCCGGCGGCGTCAACATCTACCCGGCCGAGATCGAGTCGGCCCTGCTCGCCCACCCCGCCGTCGCGGACGCCGCCGTCTTCGGCATCCCGCACGACGACTGGGGCGAGGAGGTCAAGGCCGTCGTCGAGCCGGCCCCCGGGCACCGGCCCGGCCCCGCCCTCGCGGCCGACCTGCTCGACCACTGCGCGCACCGGCTCGCCGGCTACAAGCGGCCCAGGAGCGTCGACTTCATCACCGAGATGCCCCGCGACCCCAACGGCAAGCTGTACAAGCGACGCCTGCGGGAGCCGTACTGGGAGGGCCGCACGCGGCCGGTGTGAGGCGGCGGTGCGGCTTTGGTCGCCCGAGCGGGCCCGGGCATCATCCTTCGGTCGGCGCCCGCCCGCCGTGGCCCGGGCATCCGCCCTGGAACGGACCGGCCGGGCGTGACGCGACCGGAACAGGGGTGCCCCCCACCGGACGGCACCCCTCAGCCACGGTCAGCGGCGCTCGTGCACCCGGACGACCTTCAGCTCCGGCGAGGCCAGGATGTCCTTCTCGCAGAAGCGCGACGTCACCCACTTCTCCCCGGCGTACAGCCGGGTCTGGTCGGCGTAGTGCGGCGACTCGGGGTTCGACGACTGGGAGTAGGCCAGCAGGGTGCGGGCCACCGGGCAGCGGCCGGCGTCCCAGCCCACCGCCTGGAGGTGGCTGCTGCCGAACGGCACCTCCGTGTAGCCGCCCTGGGCCGCGTTCCACGTCGGTTCGAGCACGTTCCACACGCCGAGCCTGCCCGAACCGCCGGGCATCGGAAGGCGCTCGCCGCCACGGACGACGAACTGGTGCGCGCCGAGCGGTGCGTCGAGCGCGATGCCCGCGCCGCGCAGTTCCGCCACCGCGTCGGCGAGGGCGACGGCGAAGCCGCGCGCGTCCGTGTTCAGCGTGTTCGGAGTACCCACCGGGTCCGCCGCCGAGAACGGCACCTTCCACAACTCGGCCGCAGGCACCGCCTGTTCCAGCTTCCGCCAGAAACGGTCGAACAGCAGCGCGCCCCGGCTCCCGGTGTCCATCGTGCGGTCCCACGCCGTCAGCACCTCACAGGCCTCCGACACGTCGACGGCCTTGCCGTCACTGCCCGTGGCCGTGCCGCCGGGCAACGCGGCACACGCCCGGGCCACGTCCGTCGCGGTGAGATCACCCGCGGGCACCCGGTTGGCGAGCTGCTGCCGTTGCAGGTCGCGTACGGTCAGCCGGCCCCGGTCCGCCATCGCCGCCACGTCCTCGATCGCGCCACGCGTGCGCAGGCCGAGCTGGGTGCCCGCCGAGCCGAAGACCCGCTCGTATCCGGTGATCGGCCGGTCCGCGTTGGTCATCCACGCGGTGCCGTTGGAGTTCTCCACGTACGGCGCGTCCTTGAGCGTCGGCATCCGCGCCGGGCCGAAGATGCCCCGCGCCACCGCGTCGGGATCGCTGCCGAGAGCGCAGTCGCCGCGCGAGCCGTCGAGGATCGCGATACCGGACGCCGGGTACGTGGTCCTGCCCAGTGCCGTCGAGCAGCGCTCCGCCAACGCGTCGGTGATACGCGGAAGGACCTGGGACTGGGTGAAGAGGGAATGCCCCGCGCGGTCGGCGGCGATCGTGTTCACCCAGGGGATGCCCTGGTGCCGGGCGAGGGACGCGAGGACGTCGTCCGTGCTGCGCGCCTTGCCGAAGCCGAGCGAGGTGTCGGCGAAGCGGAGGTTCGCGGCGTTCGGATCGTGCAGGGCGTACGCCGTCGTGCTCGTCCACGGCAACGGGACCTGAGAGCTGAGGGAGGTGACGACCGGGCCGTAGCGGGTCCACCACTGGGTGCGGGTCACCGGCGCGCCGTCCTTCACCGCGACCGTCACGGTCCGCTTCCTCATATGCTCCGGCTCGCCGTCCACGAGGTACGTCGTGGGGTCGGCCGGATCCAGCGTCAGCTGGTGGAAGTTGGCCGGTACACCGGTCGATACGGTGTGGCTCCACGCCACATGTGCGTTGAAGCCGATGGAGACCGCCGGGATGCCGAGCAGAGAGCCACCCGAGACGTTCAGCTCGCCGGGGATCGTCTGCTGCGACTGCCAGAACCGGCGCCCGCCCTGCCACGGGTAGTGCGGGTTGCCCAGCAGCAGACCGCTGCCGTTCGCCGTGGTGTCGCCGCGGAAGGCGACCGCGTTGGAGCCCATGCCGGGGTCGCCCCACAGCTCGTCGGCCGCCTTCGCCACGGCCTTCGCGTCCGGAGTGCGGGCCAAGGCGCGGGAGGACGGGGCGGGGGTGCCGGTCCCGGTCGGTGGCTGGGCGGCCGTGATCGTGTCCACGAAGCGTCCCTCGCCGGAGATCGAGGCGATGGCGAGGCCGCGGGCGGCCACTTCCAGCTCGGTGACCGGACGGACCCAGGCGGCGCCCGCACAGGCGGGGTCCGTGATCTTCTTCTGCTTCAGCCAGGCGTTGTAACCGGCCGCCCAGCCGCGCATCAGGTCCCGGACCTCACGGCCCGGGCCCACGGGCGCGGGCTCTGCGAGCAGCTTCTCCACCGTGCGGGTCTCCCGGACCCCGCGGAAGTACAGGTCGCTGGCGAGATTCGTCCTGGCCCCGGAGAGGGCGCCGTCGGCGGCCGTGCCGGCGCCGAAGTACCGGGAGCGCTCGCCCCGCAGTGTCACGAACCCGTCGGCGAGCGTGCAGACCTCGTCGGCGGCCTGGGCCCAGCCCGTACCGAAGCCCAGGTCGGCGTAGTTCTTCGCCTGGATGTGCGGGATGCCGTACTCGGTGTAGCGGATGACGGCGGACAGGCCGTCGCGGGACGGGTGCTGCTCCGCCCGTCCCGGGTCAGGGGTGGCGGCCGCGGGTAACGCGGACGCGGCCGTGAACAGGGCCGTGGCCCCGAGGACGAGTCGTCTCAGGCGGCTGCGCATCGTGCCCTCCAACATCTGTGAGGGAGAGGAGACTTGAAGGTACGGATGTGCCGCGTGCGCACATCGGTACCATCACCTCGGACGCCTTAAGCGGCGGCAGGGTTGAGCCGGTCGGTCCTTGACCTCGCCCGGCGGTGAACCGAGGATCAGGTGTCATGACGACGCCCGGACACGGCAGCACGGTCGACGGAGTCCTGCGACGCAGCGCCCGGCGCACCCCGGCGCGCGTCGCGCTGGAGTACGGCGACCGCACCTGGACGTACGACGAACTGGACACCGCCGTCTCCCGCGCCGCGAGCGTCCTCCTCGGCCAGGGGCTGTCCCCGGGCGACCGGGTGGGCGCGTACGGCCACAACTCCGACGCCTACCTGATCGCCTTCCTGGCCTGCGCCCGCGCGGGCCTGGTGCACGTCCCCGTCAACCAGAACCTGACCGGCGACGACCTGGCCTACATCGTCGGCCAGTCCGGCAGCTCCCTGGTCCTCGCCGACCCGGACCTCACCGCGCGACTCCCCGATGACGTGCGGACGTTGCCCCTGCGCGACGCCGACGACTCACTCCTCGCCCGGCTCGCCGGGGCGCCCCCGTACGACGGCCCCGAGCCGCGCACCGAGGACCTGGTGCAACTGCTGTACACATCCGGGACGACCGCCCTGCCCAAGGGCGCGATGATGACGCACCGGGCCCTGGTGCACGAGTACCTGAGCGCGATCACCGCCCTCGACCTCAGCGCGGGCGACCGTCCCGTGCACGCGCTGCCCCTCTACCACTCGGCGCAGATGCACGTCTTCCTGCTGCCCTACCTCGCGGTCGGCGCGACGAACGTCATCCTCGACGCGCCCGACGGCGACCGGCTCTTCGACCTGGTCGAAGCGGGCCGCGTGGACAGCCTGTTCGCCCCGCCCACCGTCTGGATCGCGCTGTCCAACCGCCCCGACTTCGCGACCCGCGACCTGAGCGGCCTGCGCAAGGCGTACTACGGGGCGTCGATCATGCCGGTCCCCGTCCTGGAACGGCTGCGCGAACGCCTGCCGGAACTGGCGTTCTACAACTGTTTCGGACAGAGCGAGATCGGCCCCCTGGCCACCGTCCTCGCGCCCGACGAACACAAGGGGCGCATGGACTCCTGCGGCCGCCCGGTGCTGTTCGTCGACGCGCGGGTCGTCGACGAGGACGGCAAGGACGTACCGGACGGCACCCCCGGCGAGATCGTCTACCGCTCTCCGCAACTGTGCGAGGGCTACTGGGACAAGCCCGAGGAGACCGCCGAGGCCTTCCGCGACGGCTGGTTCCGCTCCGGCGACCTCGCCGTACGGGACGCGCACGGTTACTTCACGATCGTCGACCGGGTGAAGGACGTCATCAACTCCGGCGGTGTACTGGTCGCTTCACGCCAGGTCGAGGACGCCCTCTACACCCATCCCCAGGTCGCCGAGGCCGCGGTCGTGGGCCTGCCCGACGAACGCTGGATCGAGGCAGTCACGGCCGTCGTCGTCCCCCGCGGCGAGGTCACCGAGGCGGAACTCATCGCCCACACCCGCGAGAAGCTCACCCCCTTCAAGGCCCCGAAGCGGGTGGTGTTCGCGGAGAGCCTCCCGCGCAACGCCAGCGGGAAGATCCTCAAGCGGGAGCTCAGGAAGAGCCTCGGGGGAGAGGCGGGACCCGCGGCCTCGGACGGGTGACGCCGCGCGGCCCGTCGGCGGAACCCGTTGTGCCGAAGAGCGCGAGGGCGTGAGGATCGACGCCATGCCGATCTTCACAGCCCCGGACGGGACCCGGCTCGCCTGTCACGTACACGGTACGGGCGAGCCGCTGGTCGTGCTGCCCGGCGGGCCCATGCGCGCATCCGCCTATCTCGGGAACCTGGGCGGACTCGACGCCCACCGGCGGCTGGTCTTCCTCGACCTGCGCGGCACCGGCCAGTCCGCGGTGCCCGAGGATCCGGCGACGTACCGCTGCGACCGGCTCGTGGACGACGTCGAGGCGCTGCGCCGCCACCTGGGCCTGGAGCGGATGGACGTGCTCGCACACTCGGCGGGCGGCAGTCTCGCCATGCTGTACGCGGCCCGGTATCCGGAGCGGCTGGGACGGCTGGCGCTCATCACCGCCACCCCGTGGGCGCTCGGCCTGCCGGCGACGGTCGAGGACCGGCTGGCGGCGGCGCGGCTGCGCACGTCGGAGCCCTGGTTCGCCGACGCGTTCCCGGCGTTCGAGGCCTGGCTGTCCGGTACCGGTGACTTCGACCCCGGGTTCCTGCCGTTCTTCCACGGCCGTTGGGATGACACGGCCCGCGCC
This sequence comes from Streptomyces africanus, assembly GCF_030816955.1. Taxonomy (NCBI): domain Bacteria; kingdom Bacillati; phylum Actinomycetota; class Actinomycetes; order Kitasatosporales; family Streptomycetaceae; genus Streptomyces; species Streptomyces africanus. The sequence goes on from NZ_JAUSYP010000001.1 coordinate 8,645,360, forward strand.
CATGCCGACCGCGAGGAGCACGAGACCAACGACGAGGCGGCGGACCGCTACGGCGCGGACGGCGCCTACGACCCGGCCGCGACAAGGACCGCGCTCGCCGGTGTCACCGCCCCGGTGCTCGTCCTCGCCGGTGAGGTGGACGGCGGCCCGCGTCCCGCCCTGGCCCGGCGCGCCGCCGACGCCTTCCCGGCGGCCGAGTTCGCGGTGCAGCCGGGCGCGGGACACTACCCGTGGCTGGACGACCCGCAGTGGTTCGTGCGACGCGTCGCAGACTTCTTCCGCGCACGGGACTGAGATCCTCTGCTGTCCGCAGAGCGGGTCCGGCCCGGGGCCCTCACCCCGCTACCGTGCCCGGCATGGACACCGAACCGCGCACCGTACGGGCGAACGGCATCACCCAGGCCTACCGCGTCTGGGGGCCGGCGGACGCGCCGCCCGTCGTGCTCCTGCACGCCCGCGGTGCCGACGGCGCCGACTGGGCGGAGATCGCCCCCGCGCTGGCCGCCGGGCCACGCCGGGTGTACGCCCCCGACCTGCGGGGGCACGGCCGCAGCGACTGGCCCGGCGGATACGCCTACGAGGCCATGCGCGACGACGTGCTCGGCTTCCTCGGCGCGCTCGGCATCGCCCGGGCCGACGTCGTGGGCCACTCGCTCGGTGGCGCCGTCGCCTGCCTGCTCGCCCAGCACAGCCCGGGGCTGGTGCGGCGGCTCGTCCTGGAGGACGTGCCCGCACCCTTCCCGCTGGACCCGCCGCGTCCGCCCGCCCAACGCCCGCGCGGGGACCTGCCGTACGACTGGGCGATGATCCTCGCCACCGACGCACAGCGCAACGCCCCGAATCCCGTGTGGTGGGACCACATGGGGCGGATCACCATGCCCACGCTGCTGATCGGAGGTGGGCCGGCGAGCCTGATCCCCCAGGAGCAGATCGCCGCCCTCGCCGAGCTGCTTCCCGATGCCCGGCGCGTCACCATCGACGCCGGGCATCTCGTGCACGAGGCACGGCCCGAGGAGTTCCTCGCGGCCGTGGCGGAGTTCCTCAGCCCTGGGGACCGTACGCCGTCATGAAACGGTCGCGGAACCTGTCCATGCCCCACCGGGGCGCGTCCGGGGCCGGCTTGAGGCCGTCGGTCCAGCCCCAGTCGGCGACCCGGTCGAGGACCTTCTTGTCGTGGGCGACGATCGTGACCGGCACGTCCTTGCCGGTGTCCCCGGCGGTGACCGTCGGCACCGGCTGGTGGTCGCCGAGGAAGACCAGCACCGTGTCGTCGTCGCCGTAGCGCTCGACCCACTCCGTCAGGCTGCGGATCGAGTACTCGATGGCCTTGCGGTACTCGGCGCGCACCTTCTCCGGGTCCTTCCAGACCTCCGTGGGGTTGGTGCCCTCCTTCTTGATCCGGTGGAACACCGAACCGTCGCCGAGGTCGTCCCAGTCGATCATGTGGGCGATCGGGGACCAGGGGTTGTGGCTGGAGGCCAGGATGATCTCCGCCATGATCGGCTCACGGTCCTTCCTGCCGTGCTCCAGGCGCTGGAACGCCTCCATGCTGAACTGGTCGGGCACGGGCGTCCAGCTGAAGTACGGGCCGTGGTAGCCGAGGTGCTCGGAGTCGTAGATGTGGTCCAGGCCGAAGTACTTCCCCTCCGGCCAGGCGCGCCGCACGCCCGGCACGACGCCGACGGTCCGCCAGGCGCCCGTCTTTCCGAAGTACTTGGTCAGTGTCATGCGGTCGCTGGTGGTCAGGCTGCGGTACCGCTGCTGGTTCTTGATCCACAGACCCGACAGGAAGGTCGAGTGGGCGAGCCAGCTGCCCGCGCCCGTCACCGGCGACTGCAACCAGCCGCTGCGTGACTCGAACCCGGCCGCCTTCAACCGGCCGGTGCCCTCCTTCAGTACGGCGTCGGTCTGCTTCGCCATCGCCGGGTCATCGATCGCGACGCGGCCGTAGCTCTCGATGAAGGTGAACAGGACGTCCTTGCCGCGCAGGCCGGTGAGCAACTGGTCCGGCGGCGTCTTCGCGAAGGCGTCCACGGCGGCCTGCTTCTGGAAGACCCGCGCGTCCTTCAGACCCGCGCGCACCTGGTCCACGCGGTTGCCGAGGAACTCCGCGTTGCCCTTGGTGGCGATCGGCACGGTGCCGACCTGCACGCCCAGGGTCATACAGGTGATCCACGCCGTACCGAGGATCAGTGTCGTCCGGGCGGCGACGGGACGGTGCCGGACCATCAGGTTCGTCAGCCGCACCACGGCGAGCGTCGTGAGGACCAGCACCGCGACGAGCAGCACGATCACCCCGATCACGGCCAGCACCTGGCCGGTACGGCCGAACGTCTCCCTCAGGAAGTCCGTGGCGTTCTCGATCAGGATCCAGTCCAGGACCAGATCGAAGGGCCGGGCCAGCACCTGGTAGAAGCCCATGTCGACGCACTTCAGCACCGTGACCAGCCCGAGGAACACGCCGGAGACGGCCGCCATGATCCGCCGGGGCCTCGGCGGCAGCGCGAGCAGCAGACCCGCGAGCAGCACGCCCTCGGCGGGGATGCGGAGGAAGGACGCGAACTCGATCCGCTCGATCCGGTTCGGCAGCAGCAGCGCGACGACCACGAGCACACCGGCCAGTACGGTCGTCCCGACGGAGACGCCGCGCGCGGCACGGGGGTAGCGCCGCCGCCATCCGAACCAGCCGGGCTTCGCCGCGGCGCCCGACGCCCCGGCCGACTCGGCCGTGTCTGTGCCGTGGTCTGGTTCGGCTGCGTCGGCGTCGCCGGCCGGGCTTGCCGTGCCGGTGTCGCTGTCCGGCTCTGCCGCGTCTGCCTCGGCGTCTGCGCCCGCCGGGGCCGTGTCGCTGCCGCCCCGTTCCGCCGCGTCGGTGTCGCCGTCAGGCACTGTCGTGCCCGTGTCGGCATCCGGTTCCGCCCCGCTCCCGGTAGTGCCCGATTGCTGGTGGGAGCGAGTGAAGAGCGACACCCGGTGGTCCTTCCGTGCGGTCTTGCTGGCATGGCAAACAGAGCTCGGTGGACGAGCCTGCCACCACCAGTACGTCCGCACGTCACGTTGGGTTCAATCGACCGGCCGGAGAATCACCCGTCCGCGGCCACCGCCACCTCCCGTGCCCAGCGATAGTCCGCCTTGCCGCTCGGCGAACGCTGGACCGACTCCGTGATCACCAGCTGGCGCGGGATCTTGTACCCGGCCAGCCGGTCCCGGCAGTGGCTCTGGATGTCCTGCAGGGACGGGCGCGCCGCACCCTCCCGCAACTGCACCACCGCCGCGACATGGTGGCCCCACTGCGGATCCGGCACCCCGGCCACCAGCGCGTCGTAGACGTCCGGGTGGGACTTCAGGGCCTGCTCGACCTCCTCCGGGTACACCTTCTCGCCGCCGGTGTTGATGCACTGCGAGCCACGGCCCAGGACGGTGACCACGCCCTCCTCGTCGACGGTGGCCATGTCGCCGAGCAGCACCCACCGCTCACCGTCCTTCTCGAAGAAGGTGACGGCGGTCTTGGCCGGGTCGTTGTAGTAGCCGAGCGGCACATGTCCGCACTGGGCGATCCGGCCCACCTCGCCGGCCGCCACCGGTTCGTACGTGGCCGGGTCCACCACCTGCGTACGGGCGTTGACCCGCACCCGGAAGCCCCGCTCGGGCCCCGAGTCCTCGGTCGCCGTCCCATTGAAACCGGACTCCGAGGAGCCGAAGTTGTTCAGCAGCATGGCGTTCGGCACCAGCTCACGGAACTGCCGGCGCACCGTGTCCGACATGATCGCGCCGGACGACGACACACTGAACAGCGACGAGCGGTCGATGTGCCGCAGCGGACCGCTCAGCGCGTCGATCAGCGGCCGCAGCATCGCGTCCCCCACCAGCGAGATGCTGCTGACCTTCTCCTTCTCGACCGTCCGCAGCACCTCCTCGGGCACGAACTTGCGGTGGATCACCACCCGCTGCCCGAAGTTGAAGCCGATGAACGCCGTGAGGGTGGAAGTGCCGTGCATCAGCGGCGCCGTGGGGAAGAAGGTGATCCCCGCTCCGCCGGCCGCGACGCGCTCGGCGAGCTCCTGAGGCTTCTTCACCGGTTCACCCGTCGGCGCGCCCCCGCCGAGCCCCGCGAAGAACAGATCCTCCTGCCGCCACATCACGCCCTTGGGCATGCCGGTCGTACCGCCGGTGTAGATGACGAACAGGTCATCGCCCGAGCGGGCCGGGAAGCCCCGCTCGGGCGACCCCGCGGCCTCCACATGGGCGAACTCCACACAGGGCACCTCGGCGGCCCCCGGTGCAGGAACACCCACCCGGATCAGATGCCGCAACCGCTCCGCCCGGGGCCGCGCCGCCGCCACCCGGTCCGTGAACTCCGCGTCGAAGACCAGCGCCACCAGATCCGCGTCCCGGTAGAGGTACACCAACTCCTCTTCCACGTACCGGTAGTTGACGTTGACCGGGACGATCCGCGCCTTCAGGCAGCCCAGCACCGTCTGGAGGTACTCCACACCGTTGTAGAGGTGCAGCCCGAGGTGCTCACCGGGCCGTATCCCGCTGTCGAGCAGATGGTGACCGACCCGGTTGGCCGCCGCGTCCAGCTCCGCGTACGTCAGGCGGCGTTCCGCGCCCGTGCCCGGCTGGTCGGCGTACACCAGCGCCTCACGGTCGGGAACCACGTCGACGACCGACTCGAACAGGTCGGCAAGGTTGTACTCCACCGCTCCTCCTGACCCCGGGACGTGCCTGGCATCGGACGGTTCGGCGGTCATCAGAGCAAAGGGCGCTCCAACTGTGAAGGGCTCGCGCGGAAGAAATCTGACTGCCTGTCAGAAAACCCTTGAAGTGCCACCCGCCCTACTGCAACCTGTTCTCGTTCCACGAGAGGGGAGTTGGCCATGGGTGGGACGGAACACCTCACCGTGCAGCGCGAAGGCGCCACGCTGATACTCACGCTCAACAGGCCCGAAGCCAGGAACGCGCTCTCGCTGCCGATGCTCGTCGGCCTCTACGACGGCTGGCTGGAGGCCGACGCGGACGACTCGGTCCGCTCGATCGTGTTCACCGGCGCGGGCGGCTCGTTCTGCTCGGGCATGGACCTCAAGGCCCTCGCCGGCCACGGCATGACGGGCGAGGAGTACCGCGACCGGCTCAAGGCCGACCCCGACCTGCACTGGAAGGCGATGCTGCGCCACCACCGCCCGCGCAAGCCGGTGATCGCGGCCGTCGAGGGCTACTGCGTCGCGGGCGGCACCGAGATGCTCCAGGGCACCGACATCCGCGTCGCCGGGGAGTCCGCGACCTTCGGCCTGTTCGAGGTGAGGCGCGGCCTGTTCCCCATCGGCGGCTCCACGGTCCGGCTGCCACGACAGATCCCGCGCACCCACGCCCTGGAGATGCTCCTCACCGGCCGCCCCTACAGCGCCCGCGAGGCCGCCGCCATCGGCCTGGTCGGCCATGTCGTCCCCGACGGCACGGCGCTCGCGAAGGCACTGGAGATCGCCGAACGGGTCAACGCCTGCGGCCCGCTGGCCGTCGAGGCCGTCAAGGCCTCCGTCTACGAGACCGCCGAGATGACCGAGTCCGACGGTCTCGCGGCCGAACTCACCCGGGGCTGGCCGGTCTTCGACACCGCCGACGCCAAGGAGGGCGCCCGCGCCTTCGCGGAGAAGCGACCGCCCGTCTACAAGCGCGCGTAGGCGCTGCGCCGGCCCGGGCCGGTTGGAGGCCGCGGGCTGTATGCGGCTGGCGTCGCCCACGCGGCGGAGCCGCACATGTCACCTTCCCGCGCCCCTTACGGGGCGCCCTGGCACCCCGACCTCCCAAGGAGGCAAGCCCTCGATGCCCGAAGTCCTCAAAGCCCCTCTCGTCGTCGAGTTCCCCTTCACCCGCTCCCTCGGCCCCGTCCAGAGCGCCTTCCTGACCGGTCTGCGCGAGCGTGTCGTCCTGGGCGTGCGGGCGAGCGACGGCCGCGTCCTCGTCCCGCCCGCCGAGTACGACCCCGTCACCGCCGAGGAGATCCGCGACCTCGTCGAGGTCGCCCCCACCGGCACGGTCACCACCTGGGCCTGGAACCACGCCCCCCGCCGCGGTCAGCCCCTCGCCACCCCCTTTGCCTGGGCCCTGGTCCGCCTCGACGGCGCCGACACCGCCCTGCTGCACGCCCTCGACGCGCCGGGCCCCGACGCCGTGCACACCGGCATGCGCGTCCGCATCCGCTGGGCGGCGGAGCGCACCGGGGCCATCACGGACATCGCCTGCTTCGAGCCGCACGACGGCGACCCACTACAACTGACGGGATCCACCGGGCACTTCGAGGATCCGGTGTCCGGCATCGTCGCCGCCGCCCGCCTCGACTACACCTACTCGCCCGGGCGCGCCCAGACCGCCTACATCCACGCCCTCGGTGACCGGCGGACCGTCGGCGAGCGCTGCCCGTCCTGCCGGAAGGTCTACGTCCCGCCGAGGGGTGCGTGCCCCACATGTGGGGTGGCCACATCCGAACAAGTCGAGGTGGGGCCGCGCGGCACAGTGACCACGTTCTGCATCGTCAACATCAAGGCTGCGCATACGGCGAATCTCGACATCGAGGTGCCCTACGTCTACGCCCACATCGCCCTCGACGGCGCCGACCTCGCCCTGCACGGCCGGATCGGCGGCATCCCCTACGACGAGGTCCGTATGGGGCTGCGCGTCGAGCCGGTGTGGACCGAGGGCGGCCGCTATCCCGACCACTACCGGCCCACGGGCGAACCCGACGCGGACTACGACACCTACAAGGAGCTGCTGTGACGAGCGCACCGGGGGACCGCGAGATCGCCGTCGTCGCCTTCGCCCAGACCGTCCACCGGCGCACCAGCGACGAGTTCTCCGAGGTGGAGATGCTCATGCCGGTGCTGCACGAGGTCCTCGACCGGACCGGCATGAAGACCGCCGACATCGACTTCACCTGCTCCGGCTCCAGCGACTACCTCGCCGGCCGCGCCTTCTCCTTCACCCTCGCCCTCGACGGGGTCGGCGCCTGGCCGCCCATCTCCGAGTCGCACGTCGAGATGGACGGGGCCTGGGCCCTGTACGAGGCCTGGACCAAACTCCTCACCGGCGACGCCGACACCGCCCTGGTCTACGCGTACGGCAAGTCCTCGCCCGGCTCGGTCCGCGACGTCCTCACCCGCCAGCTCGACCCGTACTACGTCGCACCCCTGTGGCCCGACTCCGTCGCGCTCGCCGCCCTCCAGGCGCAGGCCCTCATCGACGCCGGCGACACGGACGAACCGGCGCTCGCGGCCGTCGCCGCCGGCAACCGGGAGGCGGCGACCGCCAACCCGCACGCGCAGCTCAAGGGGCCGCTCCCGCAGGGCGACCACCTCGTACGGCCGCTGCGCACCGGCGACTGCCCGCCCATCGGCGACGGGGCCGCCGCCGTGATCCTCGCGGCGGGCGACCGGGCCCGCGACCTGTGCGCACGGCCCGCCTGGATCCGCGGCATCGACCACCGCATCGAGGCCCACGGCCTCGGCGTGCGCGACCTGACCGACTCGCCCTCCACGCGCCTGGCCGCCCAGCGGGCCGGCGCCTTCGAACGGCCCGTCGACACCGCCGAACTCCACGCGCCCTTCACCGCCCAGGAGATCGTCCTGCGCAAGGCCCTCCGCCTCGACGACGGCGTCGTCGTCAATCCCTCCGGCGGTGCCCTCGCCGCCAACCCGATCATGGCCGCCGGTCTCATCCGCATCGGCGAGGCCGCCGCCCGCATCCACCGCGGCGCGTCCCGCCGCGCCCTCGCCCACGCCACCTCCGGCCCCTGCCTCCAGCAGAACCTGGTCGCCGTCCTCGAAGGGGAGCCCCGATGAGCAAGGAGCCCGTGGCCGTCGTCGGCATCGGCCAGACCCAGCACGTCGCGGCACGCCGGGACGTGTCCCTCGCGGGACTCGTCAGGGAGGCGGCCCGCCGGGCCCTGGACGACGCCGAGCTGACGTGGGCCGACATCGACGCCGTCGTGATCGGCAAGGCGCCCGACTTCTTCGAGGGCGTCATGATGCCGGAGCTCTACCTCGCCGACGCGCTCGGCGCCGTCGGCAAACCCATGCTCCGGGTGCACACCGCGGGCTCGGTCGGCGGATCCACCGCCCTCGTCGCCGCGAACCTCGTCGCGGCCCGCGTCCACGGCACCGTCCTCACCCTCGCCTTCGAAAAGCAGTCCGAGTCGAACGCCATGTGGGGCCTGTCCCTGCCCATCCCCTTCCAGCAGCCCCTGCTCGCCGGAGCCGGCGGGTTCTTCGCCCCGCACATCCGCGCCTACATGCGGCGCAGCGGCGCCCCCGAGACGATCGGCGCCCTCGTCGCCTACAAGGACCGCCGCAACGCCCTGAAGAACCCCTACGCCCACCTGCACGAGCACGACATCACCCTCGACAAGGTCATGGCCTCGCCCATGCTGTGGGACCCGGTCCGCTACTCGGAGACCTGCCCCTCCTCCGACGGCGCCTGCGCCATGATCCTCACCGACCGTGCCGGAGCCGCCCGGGCACCGCGACCGCCCGCCTGGATGCTCGGCGGCGCGATGCGCAGCGAACCGACCCTCTTCGCCGGCAAGGACTTCGTCTCCCCGCAGGCCGGCCAGGACTGCGCGGCCGACGTCTACCGGCAGGCCGGGATCACCGACCCGCGCCGCGAGATCGACGGCGCCGAGATCTACGTCCCGTTCTCCTGGTACGAGCCGATGTGGCTGGAGAACCTCGGCTTCGCCGGTGAGGGCGAAGGGTGGAAGCTCACCGAGGCGGGCGTGACCGAACTCGACGGGGACCTGCCCGTGAACATGTCGGGCGGTGTGCTGTCCACCAACCCCATCGGCGCCTCCGGCATGATCCGCTTCGCGGAGGCCGCGCTCCAGGTGCGCGGACAGGCCGGGGAGCACCAGGTGGACGGTGCCCGCAGGGTCCTCGGGCACGCCTACGGCGGCGGCTCACAGTTCTTCTCCATGTGGCTCGTGGGAGCCGAGCCCCCGGACTCCTGAAAGGTCCCCCTCACGTGCTCTGTCGGCCGTGGGACACGATCGCTAGGCTGGCCGCGGACGACGAACCGGGAGGAGCACGGACGTGGCCGAGACCACCACCCAGCAGCGCCCGCTCACGGGCTGGGACAAGCCGGAGCTGGACCTCACCAACGCACAGTGGCAGTCCAGCAGCCGGGGGCGGGGGGATGTCCAGATCGCCTTCGTCGAGGGCTTCATCGCCATGCGGAACAGTGCCCGCCCGGAGAGTCCCTCCCTGATCTTCACACCCGCCGAGTGGGGCGCGTTCGTGTCGGGAGCGCGGGAAGGGGAGTTCGACCTCACCTGACGCGACGCCGCGCGACCTCGACCGCGGCACCCGTGAACCGTCCCGGACCGGCCGTGGCCCCACGGCCGATCCGGGGGTGTTCCGCCCGCATTGTGCGGACACGCGACCCGAGACGTCCTTCCGGGGCCCGCGCCTGAGCCAGGCTGGCCCCTTGAGGCACGGTCGTATCCGGGAAGGCGAGGAACCCATGAGCACCCTGCCGGTCATCGCGGCGGTCGACGGTTCGGACGGCAGCCTGCGCGCCCTGGAGTGGGCCCTCGACGCGGCCCTCCGGCGTTCGGCATCCCTGCGTGTGGTGCATGTACGCCAGTACGCCCACTGGGCGCAGCCCGAGGTGCTCGCCGCCGGGCCGCCGGACCCGCAGGACGACCCGGTGCTCGACCGGGTCCGCGCCCACGTGGAGAGCCTCTCCGCCCGGCCGGACACGGAGTACCTCGGCCTGGAGGGCGCGCCCGGCGCCGTCCTGCCCGAACTGGGCTCTTCCGCCCAGCTGCTGGTCCTCGGCTCGCGGGGCCGCGGCGGCTTCGCCAGCCTGCTGCTCGGTTCCAACGGCATGGCCGCCGCCCGTGACGCCGAGTGCCCCGTCGTGGTGGTGCCCCGGCCCGGACGCGACGTCCCCGGCGAGGCGCCGTCCGGTCCCGGACCGCGCGTGGTCGTGGGCCTGAAGGTGGACGGCCCCGACGAGGCCACGCTCGAGTTCGCCTTCGCCGAGGCCGCCCGGCGCGGCGCCCGGCTCCAGGCCCTCGCCGCCTACCCGTGGCCCGCGCAGCCCTGGATGACGCCCGGCGAAATGCCCCCGCCGATCGTCGACCAGGACGTCATCGAGGACGAGACCCGGGTCCTCGCCGAGGGCTTCCTCGCCCCGTACCGCGAACGGCATCCCGACGTCCGGGCCGAGACGGTCCCGTCGGCCGGGGACGCCGCCGGACACCTCGTGGCGGCGTCCCCGGGCGCCGACCTCGTCGTCGTGGGCCGTCACCGGCGGCACCTGCTGGCACCCGCCCGCATGATGGGCTCGGTCACCCACGCCGTCCTGCTGCACGCCGCGAGCCCCGTCGCGGTGGTCCCGCCGGCACCGCCGGAGGACTGACCCGCGGTAATGGACACGGGCAGACCTGTCATGAGGTCCAGGCGGGAACCGACCAGCAGGGACGCCCGGCTCGCCCTGGACCTGGCCCGAGGGGAGGACCGCACCCGACGTCCGTCACCGGCCCGTACACGGCGGTGACGACCTGACGGCCGCCCTCGCGCACGCCGTGATCGCGTTCCTCACGGGCCCCGACCGCGACCGGCTGCGGGCCTGCCACGCACCCCGCTGCGTGCGGTACTTCCTCAAGGACCACCCGCGCCAGGAGTGGTGCGCACCGTCCTGCGGCAACCGCGCCCGCGTGGCCCGCCACCAGCAACGGCACCGGACGACGGCCTGAGACCACCTGAGCCCGATCGGGTCGTCGCCCGGGCGGCGCTTCGCAGGCCGGGCCACGTACCATGGCGGCATGTCGTTCCTCCGCCGCCGCAGCGCCACGCCCGCCGGGCCCGACTTCGACGTACTGGCCATGGACCCGGGCGACTGGCCCGGCAACCTCGGTGCGGGACTGCTGCCCGCGCCCGACGGCACCTGCCAGGGCGTCTTCCTGCGTTACGACCTGTTCGGCGGCCGCGGCCCCGCGATGATCATCGGCAACCTGCCGGAGGGCTCCCCGGCCCGCGAGGTTCCCGAGGGACAGGTCCCCTTCGAGGTGGGGCAGCTGCTGCTGGCACTGGAGAACGACGAGGAGGTCACCGTCGTCGGCACCGAGGACGTGCCGGTGATGCAGGGCGACAACCTCCTGATCGTGCGCCGCGTCAAGCTCTCCGAGGGCCGCATCTCCTGCGTGCAGTTCGACCGCAGCGACAACGTCCTGGTGACCATCGCCGCCTGGGACCGCCCCATCACGGACGACCTGTACGCCCTCCTCAAACCGCTGCCCGCGGAGCTGTTCCAGCAGGACTGAGCCGACGGGCGGCACCGCCGCACACACGAAGGGGCCGCTGTGTGCCTGGCCAGGCACACAGCGGCCCCTTCGTCCCCGTCAGCGAGTGCCGACCGCCGCGCGCACGGCCCGCCGGGCCATCTGGCAGTCGTCGTGCAGCCGCCGCAGCAGCAGCCGCTGCTCCTCGCCGGACGGCGCAGCACCAGGGTGGGCCGGACCCGGTGCCGCCGGGGTCGCGTCGTGCATCGAACGCTGCACGGCCGTCTCGTACGTACGGATCTCCCGGGTCAGCACCAGCATCAGGTTCACCAGGAAGGCATCCCTGGACGCCGGGCCCGCCGACTGGGCGATCTGGCTGATCTGGCGACGGGCCACCGGTGCGTCCCCGAGCACCGACCACAGCGTCGCCAGGTCGTACCCCGGCAGATACCAGCCCGCGTGCTCCCAGTCCACCAGCACTGGACCGGCCGGTGACAGGAGGATGTTCGACAGCAGTGCGTCGCCGTGGCAGAACTGGCCCATGCTCTGCCGCCCGGCCGCCTGCGCGATGCCGTGCAGCAGTTTCTGAAGATCACCCAGGTCCCGGTCGGTGAGCAGGCCCAGCTCGTGGTACCGCGAGATCCGGGCCGCGTAGTCCAGCGGGGCGTCGAACGTGCCCGCCGGCGGCCGCCAGGCGTTCAGCCGGCAGATCGCGCCGAGTGCCGCCCTGATGTCCGCCCGCGGCGGCGCCTCGGCCGGGTGCCGCTGGAGCGCGGCCACCCGCCCCGGCATCCGCTCGATCACCAGCGTGCAGTTGTCCGGGTCCGCCGCGATCAGTCTCGGCACCCGCACCGGAGGGCGGTGCCGGACGAACGAGCGGTACGCCGCTATCTCGTGGCGGATCCGCTCGGCCCAGGCGGGGGAGTGGTCCAGTAAACACTTGGCGACGGCCGAGCTGCGACCGGTCGTGCCGACCAGGAGCACGGACCGCCCGCTGCGGCGCAGGACCTGCACCGGGGCGAACTCCGGGCAGATGCGGTGCACCGACGCGATCGCCGTGCGCAACTGCGCGCCCTGGGGGCCGGACAAGTCGAGTCTCCCGCTGAGCGGTTGGGTGCCGAGTACCGCGCCGCGCCGTGCCCTGCCCGCACCGAGCACGGGGGCCGCCGGCCGCGCGGGGGCGAGGTAGGGGCCGCTGTCCGTGGGACGGGGGTGCAGCGACCGGGGCGGTGCGGACACGGAGGACGATGCTGCGTACATGGGCGAAACAGATCCCTTCGTGTGCCTGCGACGACAGCGCACCACCCGGCCCGGACTCCCGGGAGCACCCTGGGGAATGTCCCTGCGGCGACCGGGTCGGGGTGGCGCGTTCCTACCTGACACCCGATGACCAGTGGCACACCATCTGGCGCACCCTGGCGAACCCTGGCGAATAGTCGCCCGGCAAGTCTCCCCGGGCTACTGTCAACTCAGCCGAGAACCTGGGGGCTTGACGTGAGCGGACAACCCAACACCCGGCTCGCGGACCTGTTCGGCCTGGCCGGCTGGTCCAAGGGCGAACTCGCGAGGCTGGTCAACCGGAAGGCGGCGGCCATGGGCCACCCCCAGCTGGCGACCGACACCTCCCGGGTGCGGCGGTGGATCGACAGGGGAGAGATCCCGCGCGATCCCGTGCCGCGGGTGCTGGCGGCTCTGTTCACCGAGCGTCTCGGCCGTGTCGTGACCATCGAGGACCTCGGTCTGGTCCGGCACGGGCGTGCGGGGAAGCGGCAGGGCGGCGGGAGTGCGGAGTCTCCCGACGGAGTGCCGTGGGCGCCCGAGCGGACCGCCGCGGTCCTCACCGAATTCACGGGAATGGACCTCATGCTCAACCGACGCGGCTTGGTGGGCGCGGGCGCCGCGCTCGCCGCGGGATCCGCACTCAGCAGCGCCATGTACGACTGGCTGCACACCGACCCTGCCCTGGCTGCCGACGCTCCCGACCTCGACCATCCCCTGTACGCCGACCCCGCTGGGTTCGACCGCTACGAGGCCGCCCCCATCGGGTCGCAGGAGATCGAGGAACTGGAGCGCTCGGTCGAGGTGTTCCGCGCCTGGGACGCGGCCCGCGGCGGCGGGCTCCAGCGCAAGGCCGTGGTGGGCCAGCTCAACGAGGTGGGCGGCATGCTCGCCTACCGTCACCCACCCCATCTCCAGCGGCGCCTGTGGGGCGTCGCCGCCAACCTGGCCGTCCTCGCGGGCTGGATGTCGCACGACGTAGGCCTGGAGCCCACGGCCCAGAAGTACTTCGTCATCGCCGCGCACGCGGCCAGAGAGGGCGGGGACCGGCCCCGCGCGGGCGAGGCACTCTCCCGTGCGGCCCGCCAGAAGGTCCACCTGGGCAAGCCGGACGAGGCCCTGGACCTGATGAAGCTCGCCACGTCCGGCTCCGGCGACGAGGTGCTGCCCCGCACCCGGGCGATGCTCTGCACCATCGAGGCCTGGGCACAGGCCTCCATGGGCAAGGGCCAGGCCATGCGCCGCACGCTCGGGCAGGCCGAGGACCTGTTCGTCTCCGACAAGGCCGACGTACCACCGCCGGACTGGATGCAGACCTTCAAGGAGGAGGACCTCTACGGCATGCAGGCCCTGGCCTACCGCACGCTCGCCGAGTTCGAGCCGGGCGCGGCCGCGCATGCCCAGCACTACGCGGAGAAGGCGCTCGCCCTGCGGGTCGACGGCCGGCAGCGGTCGAAGATCTTCGACTATCTGTCGATGGCCTCGGCGTGCTTCATCGCGGACGACCCCGAACAGGCCGACCGGTACGCGCGACTGGCGCTGGTGTCGATGGGCTCCAACTCCTCGCACCGCACCTGGGACCGGCTGCGCCAGATGTACCGGCTCACCGCCCAGTACTCCGGTTACCCGAAGATCCAGGAGCTGCGGGAGGAGATCGAGTTCGCCCTGCCGAAGACGAAGGGCAGGGGCGGCAACCACGCACAGGCCTGAGTTTCCTATGACGTGACCCTGGCGACGAGCACGCAGGCGTTGTCCGCGCGCTCGCCCTCGCCGAACTCCTGGACCACCGTCCGCAGACAGTCCTCTGCGCTGGAGGCCCCGGTCAGCCGCGGCGCCAGGTCGAGGAGGAGGTGCGCGGCCGCCGCTCCGGTGTGCCCGGGTACCAGCCCGTCGGTGTGCAGAAGCAGCAGATCGCCCACCTGGAGGGTCTCTTCGGCCTGCCCGTAGACGGCGCCGGAGGTGGCGCCGAGCAGGACGCCGTCCGGTGCGTTCAGCACACACCCCGTCCCGTCGCGGAACAGCAGCGGGGCGGGGTGTCCGGCCTGTGCCCACACCAGGGTGCGGGTCGCGGGGCGGTAGCGGCAGCAGACGGCGCTGCCGAGGGCGGGTTGCACGGTGGCGTCGAGTAACTGGTTCAGCCAGGCCATCAGCCGGCCGGGCGGGGCGCCGGCCATCGCCATGCCGCGTACGGCGCCGAGCAGCATCGTCATGTTCGACGTGACGCCGACGCCGTGTCCGGTGAGGTCGCCGATGCTGAGCAGGGTCTCGCCGTCGGTCAGTTCGAGCGCGTCGTACCAGTCACCGCCGATCAGCGTGTGCGTGGACGCCGGCAGGCGTCGGGCCGCGAGGTCGAGGGCCTCGGCGCCCCGGTGCGGGAGCCGCAGGGAGCCGAGCCACGGCGGCAGCACGGCCTCCTGCAGCTCGGCCGCGAGCCGGTGCTCGGTCCGCGCGTCCTGCCGCCGGTCGGTGAGCGAGTCACGGGTCTCGCTCACCACCCGCTGGCTGCGGCGCAGTTCGCTGACGTCCCGCAGCACGGCCCACATCGAGGCGGTGCTGCCGTCGGCGTCGAGCACCGGTTCGCCCATCATGTGCACGGTCCGGACGTCGCCGCCCCGGCGTGCGATGCGGAACTCGCCGTCGATGGGCCGGGCGTCGACGAGGCAGTTCGTGACCAACGCCGTCAGCTTCGGCCGGTCCTCGTCGAGCACCAGGGACGGCAGCTCGTCGAGGGTGAGTGGGGGAGTGGCGGGGTCACGGCCCAGGATCTCGTACAGCTCCCCGGACCAACTGGCCTCGTCCGTCAGCAGGTTCCACTCCGCGCTGCCGACCCGGCTGAGCAGTGAGCCGGGTGCGGGTGCGGCGGGTTCCGGGGCGGCCGTGGGCAGGGGGCCGTCCCGCAGCTGGGCCAGGTGCTCGTCGAGGTCGTTGAGCTGGTGCAGGGCCAGGTCGTACAGGGCGCGCTGCCAGCGTCCCCGGGGGTGGTCCGGTTCTGCTCCCTCGGCGTCGCGCCGCACGGCGTCCACGTCGCCCTTGAGCCGGCGCGTCTGCGATATCAGCGCGTCGACCGAGCCGCGTCCGGGCGGCTCGGCGGCTGGGCGGTCCGCGGAGAGGTGGGACGGCATGACGCACTCCGATGCGGGGACGGTACGACCAAGGCGGACGGAGGGACCGGTTACGACTGTCGCACAGCCCGCGACGCCCTGTAAGGGATTTGGCAACACACGATACGGTGGTGCTTCTGGCATATGCCACAGTCTCACGGGGTTACTCCGAGGTAGGTGCGGAGCGGGCCCTCCGGAGGATCAAGTCGTAGATTACACACGGGGTTTGACGGTCCGTCGGGAAGGCGCCGCCCGGTTGCCGCGTGCGTTCGACGGCCCTGTGTTCGAAGACTTCAGTACCGCAGGACGCCGGCGATGCCCTCCGCCTCGCCGAGTGCGCCGTCCGGGACGAAGCGGACATCGGCTCCGGTCTCCAGGCACTGCTCGACTATCTCGTCCACGATGTCCTCGCGGGACTCGCTGCCGGCGTCCTCGGCGAGGATCAGATGGTCCCCGGCCTCGCTGACCGTCACGCGGTAGTTCTCCTCGACGGCCAGCAGCCGGACGCGCCCGTCGCGGGCGCTCTGCCAGAGCTCGTCGACGCCGGCGGCGAACTCCCGTCGTCCACGGGCCGTTTCGAGGGCGCGGGTCACGGCATCCGTGTCCCTGCGGGCCTCCGTCTCGATCACCGGCCGGATGGCCTGCCACACGGACTCGGGCGTCCCGTGCGCGAGGCCGCCGTGCGGGACGTGCACCGCTCCCTTGGTGGCGGTGCCGACCTCGTCCAGCAGGGCGAGGGCGGGCGGCGGGCCGGTGACGTACAGCGGTCGCGGGTGCTCGCGCAGGACGGTGCTCATCGCGGTGTCGGTCTCGCGCAGGAACTGGCGGGTGCGCTCCTCCCGGAAGGCACTCGGCAGGTCGCCGATCCGCTCCTGCCGTTCCGGGTCGAAGTTCTCCACGCGGCGGGTCAGCGGGAAGCCGTCGGCGCGTTGCTCGGCGACGCGGTCGACGCCGCCGTTCCACAGGGTCGCGCGGTCCGCGGAGAGCGACAGCACCCAGAACGGCCGGTCCGCCGTCTGGGCGGAGACCAGGTTGCGGGTGAGGAAGGTGTCCGAGAGCACCACGCGTTCGGGTACGGACCGGGCGAGCGACCACACCTGGTGCTCACCGGAGGCGGCGAAGATCACCAGGCCGTCCTCGGCGTGCGTCAGATCGACCTCGGACAGGGCCTGGTCGAGATGGCGGGCGACCTCGGCCCGCCGCTCGCGGCTGACCGCCGCATCGGTCTCCAGCTGCCGCTTGGCCTCGGCCACCGCATTGCGCAGCCGGACCTGGTCCTGGGTCTTGTGGGGATCGCGCCGGTGGGTCGGCGTCAGCACGGAGACCGCGGGATACGGGCGCGGGCGCCGCAGCTCGGCAAGGGTCGCGGGACTCAGAACGTGCTCCATGACAGAACGATAGAGCGGATTCACCCTTAGGGCATTCGGGGCAATCGGTACCCGCCTGGCGGGGTGTCCTCGTCCCGGAGTTGGGGAAGTTTTTGCCGCTGGCCGATTTCCGACGGGAGTTCCCGGTCGCGCAGCGGATCCGCGGATATTGCGCGTGCAAAGTGCGGCTGGATCTGAGGGGTGACCGGGCCCGCTCGCGGCGCCGGCGAGTTGACCTGCGACCGCGGGCGTAACACGCTCGAAATATAGATGGCTCATACAACTGATTTGCGGGAGGTACGTGTATGTGCGGCATCACCGGCTGGGTCTCCTTCGACCGCGACCTGAGTGCCGAAGCGGCGACCCTGGACGCTATGACCGAGACGATGGCCTGCCGCGGCCCGGACGACCGCGGCGTCTGGACCGAGGGACCCGTCGGCCTCGGACACCGCAGGCTCGCGATCATCGACCTGCCCGGCGGCCGCCAGCCCATGACCGCCGCCACCCCGCACGGCACCGTCGCCCTGGTCTACTCGGGCGAGGCCTACAACTTCACCG
The DNA here is from genome assembly GCF_030816955.1 of Streptomyces africanus. Taxonomy (NCBI): domain Bacteria; kingdom Bacillati; phylum Actinomycetota; class Actinomycetes; order Kitasatosporales; family Streptomycetaceae; genus Streptomyces; species Streptomyces africanus. The sequence goes on from NZ_JAUSYP010000001.1 coordinate 8,662,939, forward strand.
AACTGCGCGGCGAGCTCACCGCCCGCGGCCACCGCTTCACCACCGACTCCGACACCGAGGTCGTCCTGCGCGGCTACCTCGAATGGGGCGACGCCGTAGCCGAGCGCCTGAACGGCATGTACGCCTTCGCCGTCTGGGACGGCCGCACCGACCGGCTCCTGCTGATCCGCGACCGCATGGGCATCAAGCCCCTCTACTACCACCCCACGCCCGACGGCGTCCTGTTCGGCTCCGAGCCCAAGGCGATCCTCGCCAACCCGCTGGCCCGCCGGCGCGTCGGCCTCGACGGCCTGCGCGAGCTGTTCACCATGGTCAAGACCCCTGGACACGCCGTGTGGGAGGGCATGCGCGAGGTCGAGCCCGGCACCGTCGTCACCGTCGACCGCACGGGCGTGCGCCACCGCGCCTACTGGGAGCTGCGGACCCTGCCCCACAGCGACGACCGCGACACCACCGCCGCCACCGTCCGCTCGCTCCTCGACGACATCGTGCGCCGCCAGCTCGTCGCAGACGTACCCCGCTGCACCCTGCTCTCCGGCGGCCTCGACTCCTCCGCCATGACGGCGCTCGCCGCCCGGCAGCTCGCCGTGCACGGCGAGCGGGTCCGCAGCTTCGCCGTCGACTTCGCGGGCCAGGCCGACAACTTCGTCGCCGACGACCTGCGCGCCACCCCCGACACCCCGTTCGTGCACGACGTGGCCCGGGACGCCGGCACCGATCACCAGGACATCGTGCTGGACGCGGACGCCCTGGCCGACTCCGGCGTACGGGAGAAGGTGATCAGGGCCCGTGACCTGCCGGCCGGTCTCGGCGACATGGACGCCTCGCTCTACCTGCTCTTCCGGGCCATCCGCGAACGGTCCACGGTGGCCCTGTCCGGCGAGTCCGCCGACGAGGTCTTCGGCGGCTACCGGCAGTTCTTCGACGAGGAGGCCCGCCAGGCCGACACCTTCCCCTGGCTGGTGAGCCTCGGCCGGCACTTCGGCGACGACGCCGACGTCCTGCGCCCGGAGCTGGTCAAGGCCCTGGACCTGGAGTCGTACGTCGCCGACAGCTACCGCTCCGCCGTCGCCGGCGTCCAGCGCCTCGACGGCGAGAGCGACTTCGAGTTCCGGATGCGGCGGATCAGCCACCTGCACCTGACCCGGTTCGTACGGATCCTGCTCGACCGAAAGGACCGCGCCAGCATGGCCGTCGGCCTGGAGGTCCGGGTGCCGTTCTGCGACCACCGGCTCGTCGAGTACGTCTACAACGCGCCCTGGGCGCTGAAGTCCTTCGACGGCCGGGAGAAGAGCCTGCTCAGGGAGGCGACCGCGGACCTGATCCCCCGGTCCGTGTACGACCGGGTCAAGAGCCCCTACCCGTCCACGCAGGACCCGAAGTACGCGGCGGCCCTGCGGAACCAGGCGAAGGACCTCCTGGCGCGGCCGGACCACCCGGTCTTCGACCTCGTCGACCCCGAGCGGCTCCGGCAGGCCGCACACCGCGACACGCCCGTGAGCGGCCAGGCCGCACGCCGGGGCCTGGAGCGGGCCCTCGACCTGGCGATGTGGCTGGACCTCTACGCACCCGAGGTCTCACTCGGCTGACCGGGGGATCCGTGGCCGCACCGGCTCACTCGGTGTCGTGGTCGGAGCCGCAGGAGCTGCCGTCCGGCGGGAGCGTGCCGTACAGCAGGAACGCGTCGACCTTGCGGTGCACGCACTTGGAGGAGCCGTAGCCGGTGTGGCCCTCGCCCCGGTTGTCGAGCACCACGGCCGACGACCCGAGCCGCTCGGCCGTCTCCACCGTCCAGCGGTACGGCGTGGCCGGGTCGCCCCGGGTGCCGACGAGGAGCATCCGCGGGGTGTCGAGGTCCTTGACCTCCTCACGGATGAAGTCGGTGCCCTTGGGGCGGCCGTAGCACATCAGCACCTGGGTGAGCCGGTACCGGCCGAAGACCGGCGACGCACGCTCGTACCGGGCGCGCAGCCGGCCGAGGTCCCTGCCGACCTGCTCGGCGGCGGGGCGGTCGGGATCGTCCGCGCAGTTCACCGCCATCAGCGCCGCCGGCAGGTTGTCCAGGGGCACGTCCTGCGGGTCGGTGAGCCCGCGGTGCGCCGCCCGCCACGGCGGGTGGGCGACACCCCCGGACGCGAAGGCCTCCAGGCGGCTGGTGTCGCCGTCCTCGAGCAGCTGTGCGACGGCCCGCTGGAGCGAGGGCCACAGCTCCCTGCTGAACAGCCCCTGCGCGAGGGCGCCCGCGAAGTCCTGGCCGGAGAACGCCTCTCCGAAGTCGGTCGGCACCGGGTCCCGGTCGAGCGACTCGACCACCTCGACGACGTGCTCCCTGGCCTCCCGCGGGTTCTGTCCGAACGGGCAGGCGATGTCCTGCGTGCACCAGCCGAGGAAGTTCTCCAGCGCTGTCTGCTGTCCCTGTGCGCTCACCACACCCTGCTCGGACAGCGGCTCGGTGAGGGTGTCGACGCCGTCCAGCACCATCCTGCCGACCTTGCCGGGGAACTGGGCCGCGTACACCGCGCCGAGCCGGCTGCCGTAGGAGAAGCCGAGGTAGTTGAGCCTGGCGTCGCCGAGCGCGTCGCGCACGACGTCCAGGTCGCGGGCGGCGTTCACCGTGCCGATGTGGCGCAGGACGGGGCCCGAGTGCTCGGTGCACTCGGCCGCCGCGTCGCGCAGCTTTTCGAGAACGGCCTGCGGGGCGGCCACGGCCGCGTCGCCGTCCGTCGCGTCCAGTGGGTCGTCGGGGGCGTTGCCGCAGCTGACCGGCGAGGAGCGGCCGACGCCCCGGGGGTCGAAGCCGACCACGTCGTAGCCGTTCGTCAGGCCCATGAAGTCCTTGCCGGCCATGGCGAGTTGGCCCACGCCCTGACCGCCCGGACCGCCGAAGTTCAGCAGCAGCGAGCCCCGGGACTTTCCCGTGGCCCGGTAGCGGGCCAGGGCGAGATCGAGGGTGCCTTTCCCGGGCCGGGCGTAGTCGAGGGGGACGGTGACCTTGCCGCACTGGAGGTCCTTCGGCATGTCCTCGCCCTCGCACGCCGACCACCTGACCTTCTGGTCGTAGAAGCGCGCCAGACCCGGCGCGGGGTCGTCCGCGGCCGGCAGCCCCGCCCCCAGCAGGGCCAGCCCGGCCACGCAGGGGACCGCGCAGCGCCTCAGCGAGGAGCGCGGGGACAGCTTGGCCAGCATCGATGCCTCCAGGGGGCGCCCCGCAGCGGACCGGGGAGCGGCGCCCTCGCTCACCATAAGCGGGCACCGGAAGCCGCGCCTCCGGACGGGCGGGCGGGGGCGGAGTGCCCTATCGTGCGCGGCTGCCTCGCGCATACGAAGGGCTTTACCGCTAGTTCGACAACCGGGCCGCTCGATGGAGTGAAAGGCCGATAAGCCATAACTCGGATCGGCCGTCCGCGTTTTATCTCGTGCGGGTGAGTGCCCGCGACGATGTCTGGAAGGCAGGGAACCTATGAATCGGGTTACCCGAAACGGTGTGATCGCCGTCGCGGCCGCCTCGGGCGCGATGGCCCTGACCGCCCCCGCGTACGCCGGTTCCGGAGCGGACGGCTCGGCGGCCGGCTCGCCCGGGGTGGTCTCCGGCAACACCGTCCAGCTGCCGGTGCACGTCCCGGTGAACGTGTGCGGGAACACCGTGAACGTGGTGGGGCTCCTCAATGCCGCCGCGGGCAACAGCTGCGCGAACAAGGACGACCGCCGGGCCGGCCGGCCGGGCAAGCCGGGCGGCGCGGCCGCGGAAGGCGGTGGAAAGGATGCACCCGGCGTGGTCTCCGGCAACGGCGTCCAGCTGCCCGTCGACGTGCCGGTCAACCTCACCGGCAACACCGTGGACGTGGTCGGTATCGGCAACCCGTCGACCGGCAACGAGTCCTCGAACACCTCCGGCGACCACCCGGTCCGCCCCCACCACCCGTCCGAGCCGGTCGCAAAGCCGCCCACCCCACCCCGGCCGCACCCCGCTCCCGAACCGGCCCCGCACACCGCCGCCCCCCAGGTCCACGGCGCCCTCGCCCACACGGGCACGGACCACACGCTCCAGACCGTCGCGGCGGGCGCGGCACTGGTGTTCGGTGGAGTCGTACTGCGCCGGAGGCGGCGCCCTCAGACCGCCTCCGCCACCCCCGTCAGCAGCACCATCCCGGAATCGCCGTAGTCCGGCAGGGTCGGGTCCGCGTCGATGCGGGTGACGTCCAGGTCCCGGGTCACCGGGGTGAAGACATCGGTCACCGTGGCCGGGCTGACGGGGCAGCCGGGCCAGCGTGACGCCGGGCCGATGCGGTACGTCGGCATGTTCTCCATGAACGCGGCGACCAGGTGGCCGCCCGGCTCGACGGTGCGGACGAACGTGCGGCAGAAGTCGGCGAACTCGGCGAAGTCCTCCGTCGCGCCCTCGGCGACGAAGTGCATGGAGGCGAGTTGGTACGAGCCGGCCGGCAGGGTCCGGACGTCGGCGTGCACGACGTTCACATGCGCCAGCGCCCCGGCCAGGGTCGCCGGCACGTCCGGGTTGAGCCGTCGGCACAGCGCGTGGAAGGGGAGCCAGCTCGCGTCGAGGCGGTGGCAGATCTGGTCCTGGAGGTAGGCGACGTTGCCCGCGCCCGCCTCCACGGCGTCGATCCCGCGGCTCACGGCGGACGCGAGGATCAGCGGGTAGAGGTTGGGCCCCGCCCCGAACTCCACCGAGCGGGCGATGGCGCCGGGACGGAAGCGACGGTAGAAGGCGCTGTGGTGCGCGATGACCGCCGCGTCCGAGGGATGCACCTCGCGGTAGTTCTCGCGGAGGTAGTCGGCGACCGGCCAGCGGTCCCAGTCCACGTCGTCGTTGTGCGTCGTCATGGCACGCCAGCCCTTCAGCCGCAGGGGGAAACGCCCGGACAGCCGGGTCGGGGTCGAGTTGAGGCGGTCGACGTCGTGGTCCGAGTCGAACGCCGTGAGCTGGATGCGGAAGCCGACCCGGTCGCGGGGCACGAGCGGATAGGCGGCGAGCGTCACGTAGACGCCCTCCTCCCACCGATACGCGGCGACCGCGTCCAGGTCCGCGGGGTCGCCCCGCCGCTCGTTGACGTCCAGCCCGGCCAGCGCGGTGGCCAGCGACGCCGTCGGGCACGGCCCCGAGTGGAGACAGGGGGCCGCGTCGGAGCCGCCGCCGGGACGGTCAACGAGGGTGGCAGCCGTGACGAGGGCGATCTGGGCGGCCATCAGCCGACGTGCCGACAGCACGGACACGCGCCTCCCCCCGTCGGGGAGACCGAGGCGTACGCTTGGCCTGTTGAATTCGATCGTACGTTCGCCAGCGTGGCCCTGCATCTCGGGCGGCCGGCCTCGCGAGGCCCCGGCGGAGGGGGCCTGCCCGACGGACCGGAACCGCCCGGGTCCCTCAGTCGCGTCCCCGATGGAACCGCACGTGCAGCTCCCTCACCCGTGCCGTCAGTTCGGGCACCGGACCGTCCACGACCACACCCGGTGCGACCTCGTGAACGGGGAGTGTCCGCACCGGCGGCGCGGCGACCCCCAAGTCGCTCAGCCAGGATGCGAGCTGTTCGGACGAGGCGACGTAGACGATGCGTCCCAGACCGACCCAGGCGTGCGCGGCCGCACACATCGGGCAGTGCTCGCCGGAGGTGTAGACCGTCGCCGCCGCCCGCTCCTCGGGGGTGAGCCGGGCCGCCGACCAGCGCGCCAGTTCGAACTCGGGATGCCGCGTGCGATCGCCCGAGGCCACCCGGTTGTGGTCCTCGCCGAGGACCGTGCCGTCCCCGCCGACCAGGACCGAACCGAACGGCTCGTCCCCGGCTTCGAGCGCCTCGGCCGCGAGCTCCACGCAGCGGCGCAGGTACGGCAGTTCCGTGTCCTTCACGACCATGGTCCCGGCCCTTCCTGGTGACGACGTGATCAGCAGGACTGTACGGCCGCCGGGGACGTACGGCCGCATCCATTAATCGCGTTGCCCGGCTGCCCGGGCGCGTGCTGGGGTGTGCCCATGACTCAGGTGAATCACACCGCGCTGCTCGCCCTGTTCGACCGTGAACTGCGCGAGGGTGCGCGGCCGGACGGCCCCGGCGTCCGCGTCGAGCGGACCGGCGACGTGGTGCGCCAGGTCGCCACCGCGCAGGGCTGGAACGGCGTCCTGTGGTCCGCCCTCGACGAGGCGGCGGCGGACGCGGCCATCGCCGGGCAGATCGCCCACTACACCGGGCTCGGCCTCGCATTCGAGTGGAAGCTGTACGGGCACGACCGGCCGGCGGACCTCGGGCAGCGGCTGCGCGCGGCCGGGTTCAGGCCCGAACCAGAGGAGACGCTGATGATCGGCGAGATCGCGGCCCTGTCCCTCGACGCCGAACCTCCCGAGGGCGTCCGCGTCGTGCCGGTCACCGGTCCGAGGGGTGTGGATCTCGTGGCCGAGGTCCACGAGAAGGCGTTCGGCGCGGACAGCACCTGGCTGCGCGAGGAGCTCCTCGCCCGGCTCTCGGCCGACCCGGACACCGTCGTCGCCGTCGTGGCGATGGCGGGTGACGAGCCGGTGAGCGCGGCCCGCATGGAGCTCGTGCCCGGCGCGCGGTTCGCCGGCCTGTGGGGCGGCGGCACCGTCGAGGGCTGGCGCGGCCGCGGCATCTACCGCGCCCTGGTGGCCCACCGCGCCCACGCCGCCGCGGCACGCGGCTACCGCTACCTCCAGGTCGACGCCTCCGGCCAGAGCCGCCCCATCCTGGAACGCCTGGGCTTCACACCGCTGACCACGACGACCCCGTACGTGTACACACCGTAGCCGGCCGGCCGCCCCCGCTGCGTGTGACATCCGCCCGGATGTCACATCCGCGCCGTCCGATCCGTCGCATCGTCATGACGACGATCCAGAAGAACCAGAGCATCCTCCTCGCCGGCGCGAGCGGCGTCCTCGGCGGGCACGTCACCCGCGCCCTGACCGAGGCGGGCCACAAGGTCACCGGACTCGGCCGGAGCCCGGACAACGGCGTGCGCGCCGACCTCATGGACCGCGACGCGCTGCTGCGCGCCGTCGACGGACACCACTTCGACACCGTGATCCACGCCGCGACAGCCCTGCGCAAGCCCCCCATGCGCGACCGCGACATGTTCGCCACCGACGCGCTGCGCACCGAGGGCACGGCCCACCTCGTCGAAGCCGCCCGGGTCACCGGTGCCCGCCGCTTCGTCGTGGAGTCGATGGTCTTCGGCTACGGCTACGGTGACCACGGCGACCGCCCGGTCACCGAGGACGACCCCTTCGGCCCGCGCGGCAGGACCCCGCAGCTGGAGCGGCACATCGCGGCCATGCGGACCAAGGAGCGGCTCGCCTTCGAGACGGAGGCGCTGGAGGGTGTCGCGCTCCGCTTCGGCCTGTTCTACGGCCCCGGCGGCACCGACGTCCTGCTGCCCCTGCTGCGCAGGCGGCAACTGCCCGTGCCCGCAGACCGGGGCCGTGTGCTGCCGTGGGTGGAACTCACCGACGCGGCCCGCGCGGTGGTCGCCGCCGTGGAACGCGGCCGGCCCGGGCAGGCGTACAACATCGCCGACCGCACCCCGCTCGGCTTCCGCGCCCACGTCGAGACCGTGGCCGGGGTGTTCGCACTGCCGAAGCCGATGACCGTACCGCTGTGGCTGATGAGACCCATGTCGTACGCCCACACGATGATGTCGTCGCGGCTGGTGGTCTCCTCCGCCAAGGCCGAACGCGAGCTGGGGTGGACGCCGCGGTACCCGTCCAGCCGTGAGGGCCTCGCCGCGATGCGGTCGGCGGGCCGCTGATGCAGGGTGACACCCGGTGTGCCCGGAACGCCGGGACACTCCGGCGCGGACATGGAGAGGCCGGTCCGCGGTGCGGACCGGCCCTCGGTTTCGCTTCCGGTGGGGCTACGGCCTCGCAGAGGCCTTCGCCGCTGTGGCGGTGCACGCCAGACCCAGAATCACAGCCAGCGCACCGATGATGATGTTGTTCCACACGACGCCGGCGTCCGGGCTGTCGCCGACGACCCACGGCGAGATGATCATCCACACCCCGAGTGCGCACATGGCCCAGCTCAGGCCGTACATGCGCTCCGGAGCGCGAGTGAACCCGAGCGCCAGCAGACCGATGGCGATGCCCATGATCAGGTTGTGGGTCACGAGCGGCGGCTGGCTGGTCGTGTAGTGGACTATCCACGGGGAGGCCGCGCAGTACAGACCCAGCAGGAACACCGGTCCGTCCACGAGCGCCACATCACGACCGCCGAGCACACGGGCGTACCGATCCCGCATCTCGGAGGCGTCGGGGTGGCTGGTGATGTCACCCCTGGTGGGCGAGACGTTGGCCATGACTCGTCTCCTTCGTCTTGCAGGGCGACCGCGTCTGGTGGGTATGCGGTAAGCGCCGCGTAAGCACATTCTGCTCTTATTTTTCCTTTATGTGTAGAGGTTGGTGGAGACGTGAACTTCTACCGCGCGGTACATGTCCGGGGGGATCGGGGGCAGGCGGATCTGTACGACAGAGACGGATCGAGGTCGCCGGCAGGCGGCGCGGGACAGGGGAGGGCAGCGGACGTGTCTACGGCCATCGGCGCGAAGGTGTTGGAGCGGTTCCCCGCGGGATCTCCGCGCGGATCATGGCCGGCGGAGGAATACGCGGCACGCCGCCGCGCCGAGGGCGAGCCGGCCACCGTCGTGATGGACCTGGAGTCGGACGCCTTCCTCGTGGTGGTTCCGTCGGACGAGGACTGAACGGAACCGAACGGAACCGCCACCGAAATCCATGGTCCGGGATGCGAGATGAGCCGCGCTTTCCTTGACGGCCGTCGTCTCCCGCTGCCACGATCCATGGCATGACCATGCGACTGGACCTCACGCGGCGACGCCACGTCGACCTCGCACGCGTCTCCAGCGCTTCCTGTCGCGCCGCAGCCTGATCTCCCGGCTCGCCGCTTCTCCCCACCGCCGTATTCGCCGTCGGCCGCACACCGTCGCGCCGACGGGACGTCACACGCGGTGCGTTTTCCCTCACACCTTTCCCTCACGCCTGAATTCGGCGCCGGCTCACGCCTGTTGAACGCGGCGCCCCCGAATTCGGTGGTGCCACGCGCGCTCGCGCCCTCTCCCGGAAAGAGGCCCCATGGCCACCGTCCTGTCCGTCTCCGGCAGCCCCTCCGCCTCCTCCCGCACCAGCCGACTGCTGCGCCACCTGGACGAGCGGCTGACCGCACAGGGCCACGACGTGATCCCGCTCGACGTCCGCACCATCCCCGCCGAGGCCCTGCTCGGCGCGGACTTCCGGCACCCCGCGATCGTCGAGGCCACCGACCTGTTCGCACGGGCCGACGGCGTCGTCGTCGGCACCCCTGTGTACAAGGCGTCCTACTCCGGTGTCCTCAAGGCGCTGCTGGACCTGCTCCCGCAGTACGCACTCACCGGCAAGACCGTGTTGCCGCTCGCCACCGGCGGCAGCGTCGCCCATGTCCTGGCCATCGACTACGCCCTGCGCCCGGTGCTGACCTCCATGGGGGCGGCCCACACCGTGCAGGGCTGGTTCACCCTCGACAAGGACATCACCGTGCACGACGACGGGTCCCTGACCGTCGCACCGGCCGCCGCCGAGGCACTCACCCAGGTGGTCGACCAGTTCTCCACGGCGCTCGGCCGCACCCCGCTGCTGGCCGTGGCGTGCTGACACCCGCTCACCGTCACGCCGCCGGACGTTCCACTCGATCGGAGACCCCCCGTGTCCCTCACCTTCCACTGGTTCCTGCCCACCACCGGCGACAGCCGCCATGTCGTCGGTGGCGGCCAAGGCACCCCCGCCCACGGCGTCCGGGCGCGACCGGACGCCGACGGTCGCCTACCTGAGCCAGATCGCCCGCGCCGCCGAGGAGGTGGGCTTCGCCGGGGCTCTCACCCCCACCGGCGCCTGGTGCGAGGACGCCTGGCTCACCACCGCCATGGTCAGCCAGAACACCGAACGCCTGAAGTTCCTCGTCGCCTTCCGGCCCGGGCTGATCTCGCCCACCCTCGCCGCACAGATGGCGTCCACCTTCCAGCGCCAGACCGGCGGACGGCTGCTGCTCAACGTCGTCACCGGCGGCGACAACCAGGAACAGCGGGCCTTCGGCGACTTCCTCGACAAGGACAGCCGATACCACCGGACCGGTGAATTCCTGCACGTCGTCAGGGAGTTGTGGCAGGGCGGAAACGTCGACCTGAACGGTGAGCACCTCCGGGTGCGGGACGCGAAGCTCGCCCGCGTGCCCGATCCCGTTCCCCAGGTGTACTTCGGGGGCTCCTCGCCCATCGCCGGAGAGATCGCCGCCCGGCACGCCGATGTCTATCTCACCTGGGGCGAGCCGCCCGCCCAGGTCGCCGAGAAGATCGCGTGGATCCGGGCGCTGGCCGCCGCCGAGGGACGCACCCTCCGCTTCGGCATCCGGCTGCACGTCATCACCCGCGACACCGCCGGGCAGGCCTGGGCCGAGGCGGACCGGCTGCTGGACGGCTTCGACCCGGAGACCGTGGCGTCGGTGCAGGCCGGGCTCGGCCGCAGCGAGTCCGAGGGCCAGCGGCGGATGCTCGCCCTGCACGGCGGCAGGCGTGACCGTCTGCAGATCCACCCCAACCTGTGGGCCGGCATCGGTCTGGTGCGCGGCGGCGCGGGCACCGCCCTGGTCGGCAGCCACGACGAGGTCGCCGAGCGGATCAAGGAGTACCACGCCCTCGGTATCGACGAGTTCATCCTCTCCGGCTACCCCCACCTGGAGGAGGCGTACTGGTTCGGCGAGGGCGTGCTGCCGCGCCTCGCCGCGCAAGGGCTGTGGCGGCATCCCGCGGACAAGGACACCGCACCCACCGCATCCACGACCCCCGCCGCACCCGCCGTGCTCGCGCCGTTCGCGAGCTAGGGGGTGTTTCGAAAGTCCCGCACAGCACCCACGGCGCCCGGCACGCCCTCTCGCCGCACCGGCCGAAACCCCAAGTACGTCCAGTACGAGGGCTTTCGTCCGGCACGCCGAGAGCACGCACCGGACACCGCGGGCACCGCACAGGACTTTCGAAACACCCCCTAGGGCCCGTCGGCCTCCCGCCCCGACGATCAACCCCGGGACCCGCGTCGGGCGTCATCAGCACCGAGGGGCAGCCCTGCCCCTCGGTGAAGGGGAGGCACACATCATGAAGCAGCGGGTTTCACGCACCGTCTCATTCGGCCTGACCGTGGCGTTATGCGCCGGAGCGGCGGCACTGACCCCGTCCGCATACGCGGCACAGTCGCCGCGCGGCCACGAGGTGACCCGGACCGCGCTGCGTGATCTCGTCGAGAAGGGCGGACTGCCCGGAGTGGCCGCCAAGGTCCAGGACGGCAAGGGGAGCTGGTTCGCGGCGGCCGGCCACGCCGACACCGCCACGGGTCGTGAGCGATCCCCCGGCGACCACTTCCGCGGGGCCAGCATCACCAAGACGTTCGTCGCGACCGTCCTGCTCCAGCTGGAGGCGGAAGGCAGACTGAGCCTCGACGACACCGTCGAGCGATGGCTGCCGGGCCTGGTGCGGGGCAACGGCTACGACGGCGACCAGATCACTCTCCGGCAGCTCCTCAACCACACCAGCGGCATCGCCAACTACACCGACGACCCCGCGTTCGTCCATGACGCCGCCGGTCCCGGCTTTCCGGAGCACCGGTACGACACGCACACGCCCGAGGAACTCGTGGCGATCGCGCTGAAGTACCCGCCGCTGCCCGACCCGGAGACGAAGCCGGTGTACTCGAACACCAACTTCGTCATCGCCGGGATGGTCGTCGAGAAGGCGACGGGCCGCTCGTACGCGCAGGAGATCACCCGCCGCATCGTCCGGCCCCTGAAGCTGCGCGGCACATCCTTCCCCGGCACGTCACCCCACATGCCGAAACCCCACCCCGTCGGCTACTCCCGGCTGCACCAGGAGGCCCCGGACGCCCCGGTCCACGTCGCCACCGAACAGAACATGACCTGGCTGGGCGCGGCCGGCGACGTCATCTCCACCAGCGGTGACCTCAACCGCTTCCAACGGGCCCTGGTCAAGGGCGAGTTGCTGCCCCCGAAGCAGATGGAGGAGATGCTCGTCGAGGTGCCCGCGGGAGGCGGGCTCGGTTACGGGCTCGGCGTCGAGTTCGCGCAGCTGTCCTGCGGTGTGAAGGTCGTGGGCAAGAGCGGCCGAACGAACGGCTCCCTGTCCGCGATGGTCGGCACGAAGGACGGGAAGCATCAGCTGACGTTCAACATCAACGGTGACTGGCTCCCGGACCCGTCGCTCTACATCGACGTGATCGAAGCGGAGTTCTGCGGCAAGGCCCCCTCCCGCACGGACAAGCCGTCGGCGCTGCCCCGGCTGGACTAGGGCCTGTCTGACGAATTCCCGCCTGCTCCGCCCTTCGGGCGGACGACGGGAATGTGTCGGACAGGCCCTAGCCGGACGCCAGCGCGCCGAGGTGCGTCCGGCGTGCCTCGGCCGTCTGGGCCTGCACCAGCAGGAACATCGCCTCGCGTGCCAGCCGCTGCGCCCGGCTGTCCAGGGCCATGGACCGGCCGCCCCCGGCCACGATCGCCGCGGTCGTGGCCGCCCGCAGCAGGTCGTACGCCCGGGTCTTCAGCGCAAGCCGTTCCGGGACGCACTCGTGCGGAACGGGGTGGTCGGCCAGGGCGTAGGCCTCCCGCCGCACCTCGTCGAGCCGGGCCCGCAGCGCCCGGGCCGGCTCCCGGCCGTCCGGGGTGTCCGCCACCAGGTCCAGCGCCGCGCTCGCCACGCCGAACACGGCCGGACTGGTGTTGGCGGCCCGGGGCAGGTCGATCAGGGCGAACTGCTCCCGCGGGGTGCGCAGCACCACGGCGTCCCGCGGCACCCACAGGCCGTCCAGCTCCAGGGAGACCGTACGGGCGGCGGTGAGGGCCGCGAGCCGCATCGGCGCCGACGGACGCATCCCCGGCTGTTCGCGGGCCTCGGCGACGACGAACACCACCTCGGCCGTGTCCGTCACACCGGCCAGCAGCATCACGTCGTTCAGACCCCAGCCCGTGTACCAGGGCACCGTGCCCTCGAAGCGCCAGCCACCCCGCTCGGGCACCGCCCGCACGGGCACCCGGGGGAAGGCACGGACGTGCGCGTACGCGATGCCGGCCAGCGACTCGCCGGTCGCCAGCGGGCGCAGCAGCCTCTCCCGGACCGGCGAGTCGTATGTGGCGAGCAGCTTCACCGGCGTGTGGTGCTGTGTCTGCACGAACCATGTGGAGCAGCACGCCCCGGCCAGGATCTCCGCGACCTCCCGCGCCACGGCGACGGGCGCGTCCGCCCCGCCGTACTCCTTCGGCGCGCCCAGCCCGAGCAGCCCCGACCGTCTCACCGCCTCGATGTGGCTCGCCGGCACCCCCTCCTGGTCGACGCGCTCGGCGTGCGGGACGAGGAGATCGCGCGCGAGTCGCTGTGCGCGGGCGACGAGGGGGTGGGGCGGCGAGGCGAGGGGCGTGGCGCTCATGGAACTGATTCTCGCGGTCGCGCGGCGCGAGGGTGCCGCCGACGGGGTGTGTCGTTCGCCCCAGCCCGTCAGGGATGCGCGCCGCGCAGATCCAGTTCCGTCAGCACGTCGAAGTCGAGCCCGTCGGCGCGGGCCAGGTAGATGCGCTGGCGCACGTGGCTGTCCCGCAGGTGCAGCAGTCCGCGCGGGCCCTCGTACGACACCGCGCCGGCCGCCGCACCGATCGCGCACACGTCCAGTGTTCCGGCCCGCTTCAGCAGCGCGGCCAGCAACAGCACACCCTCGTAGCAGGACTCGCCGAGGCTGCCCAGGGCGGGCGCCTCGACGCCGTAGCGGGCCGCGTACTGCCCGTGGAAGTCGAGGGTGTCGCGGTTGGCCAGCGAGGCGAAGAACCCGGCCGTGCTGTAGAGGTCCTCGGTGGCCGCCGGGCCGCTCGCCATCAGCATGTTCTCGTCCATCAGCGTGCTCAGCCGCAGACAGCGCGCGTGCAGTCCGTGTGCCGCGAACGCCCGGTTGAAGCGCACCGCGTCGCTGCCGACGAGCAGCATCAGCACCCCGTCGGCGTCCGAGCGCTCGATGCCGCGCAGCACCGGCTCGAAGTCGTGGGTGCCGAGCGGGAGATAGACCTCGCCGGCGACGGATCCGCCAAAGGTGTGCGCGTACCCCCGGGCCGCCCGTGCCGTCCGCCGCGGCCACACGTAGTCGTTGCCGACGACGAACCACCGCCGCACCCCGCGCTCGCGCGCCAGCAGGTCCATCGCGGGCCGCAGTTGGTCCCGCGGCGTCTCGCTCGTCAGGAAGACGCCCGCCGTGTCCTCACCGCCCTCGTACAGCGCGGTGTACACATACGGGACGCGGTGCGCGATCCGCGGCGCCAGCGCCTGGCGCACCGAGGAGATGTGCCAGCCCGTGACGCCCTGCACGACGCCCAGGTCCACCAGCGCCTCGACATGGCCGGCGACCTCACGGGGTGCGCCCGAGCCGTCGACCGGCACCAGCCGGAGCTCCCTGCCGAGCACGCCGCCGTCCCGGTTGACCTCCTCGGCGGCCAGCCGCGCGCACAGCTCACAGGTGGGCCCGAAGATCCCGGCCGGCCCCTGCAAGGGGAAGACGAGCGCCACGCCGAGGACGGAGTCGTCGGCCGTGAACCACTCGGGCGCGGGGAGATCGTGCGGGACCATGGCGTCATGATTCCGGCTCCGCCGTACGAACTCCAGTGCGTCTCCTAGGATGGACGCACCTCTTGTCGCACTAGGAGCAGGATGCCTACCCCAACGCCGCGCCGGCCCGACGAGCTGGTGCACCTGCTGACGCGGGCCGAGCGGCTGGCGGCGCGGCGGTTGCAGGCCGTCCTGGAGGAGCACGGCTGCTCGCTCGACGCGTGGCGGGTGCTGACGCTGCTGTCCGACGGCGAGGGGCACCACATGACGGCGATCGCGGAGGCCGCCTTTCTGCCGCCTCCGACGCTGACCAAGCTGGTCGACCAGCTCGTCGACCAGAACCTCGTCCACCGCCGGGTCGACCCGTTCGACCGCCGTCGCATTCTCGCCCGCCTCACTCCTCGCGGCCAGGAGTACTGGCAGCGGCTCGACCGCGCCGTGCGCGCCCGGCTGGCCCCAGCTCGACGACGGCGACGACGAACTGCTGCGGTCCCTGCTGGACCGGCTGGCCGCGACGCTGGCGGAGTCGGCACACGTGTGAGCGTCCGGGGCGTAGGCAGGCCCCGCGGACACCTTTGAGCCGCCGGGCGGCACCCTGCGCACGATGACTGGTCTACACCCTTGACTGGTACAGACCAACGCGGTTGAGTGTGCCTCCGACAACCCCCCACCACGGCCGCCCCACGGCTGTGCTTCACCCTGCCTTGCCGGGTGCGGCCGTGTCCCGCAAAGGAGTTGATCCGTGTCGAGACGCCGTGTCTCCGCCGTCCTGGCCGCTCTCGCCCTCGCGGGCACCGCGCCGGTGCTCCTGCCGGCCACCAGCGCCTCCGCCGCCGCGTGCTCCAGCTATCCCAACTGGGTGGCGGGCAAGTCCTACGCCGCCGGCGACATCGTCCGCTACACCGACGGCAAGGCGTACATCGCCGAGCACGCCAATCCGGGCTACGACCCGACCATCAGCACCTGGTACTGGGAGCCGTACGCCTGCGACAGCGGTCCGGGCACGCCCGACGCGCGCTTCGTCGTGACCGAGGCGCAGTTCAACCAGATGTTCCCGAACCGGAACCCCTTCTACACCTACAGCGGGCTGAAGGCGGCCCTGAGCGCCTACCCCGGCTTCGCCAACACCGGCAGCGACACGGTGAAGAAGCAGGAGGCCGCCGCCTTCCTCGCCAACGTCGGCCACGAGACCGGCGGACTGGTGCACGTGGTGGAGCAGAACACCGCCAACTACCCGCACTACTGCGACTGGAGCCGGCCCTACGGCTGCCCGGCCGGCCAGGCCGCCTACTACGGGCGCGGCCCGATCCAGCTGAGCTGGAACTTCAACTACAAGGCAGCGGGCGACGCGCTCGGCATCGACCTGCTCAACAACCCCTGGCTGGTCCAGAACGACGCGGCCGTCGCCTGGAAGACCGCCCTGTGGTACTGGAACACCCAGACCGGCCCCGGAACCATGACCCCGCACAACGCCATGGTGAACGGCGCCGGATTCGGCCAGACCATCCGCAGCATCAACGGCTCCCTGGAGTGCGACGGCAAGAACCCCGCGCAGGTGCAGAGCCGCGTGAGCAACTACCAGCGGTTCACGCAGATCCTCGGGGTGTCACCCGGCGGCAATCTCTACTGCTGACCGCGAGCCGTGTGTGAGACTCCGTCGATGAGCTCACAGACGATCACCGCGGACGCCGCGGGCACCTGGAAACTCGGCGACCTGCCCGTCCACCGCCTCGGCTTCGGCGCGATGCGGCTGACGGGCAGCGCCGCCTTCCATCTCGGCACTCCGAGTGACCGCGACCGGTCGATCGCCGTCCTGCGCCAGGCGATCGACCTCGGCGTGAACCACATCGACACGGCCGCCTTCTACTTCTCGTCGCTGCGCTCCGCCAACGAACTCATCAACAGTGCGCTGGCGCCGTACCCCGACGACCTGGTCATCGTCACCAAGGTGGGTCCCCACCGGACCTACGACGGGGAGTGGGGCACCTCGGCCCGCCCCGAGGACCTGCGCGGGCACGTCGAGGAGAACCTGCGCCAGCTCGGCCGCGACCACCTGGACGTGGTCAACCTGCGCCGGATGCCCAAGTACGACTCGATCGCCGAGCACTTCGGTGCCCTGGCGGAACTGCGCGAGGCCGGGCTGATACGCCACCTGGGCATCTCCAACGTCGAGCCCCGCCATCTCGCCGAGGCGCAGGCCATCGCGCCGGTGGTCTGTGTACAGAACCGGTACGCCATCGACCGGCCCGACCCCACGACCGACGCACTGCTGCGGACCTGCGGCGAACAGGGCATCGCCTTCGTGCCGTTCTACGCCGTCGCCGGCGAGAACGGGGAGCGCGGCGCCGCCACCGCCCACGACGAGGAGGTCCGCGCAGTGGCCCGTGCCCACGGCGTGAGCCCCGCGCAGATCCGCATCGCCTGGACGCTGCACCAAGGCCCCCACGTGCTCGCCATCCCCGGCACGGGCAACCCCGACCACCTCACGGAGAACGTGGCGGCGGGCGCGATCCGCCTCACGGATGGGGAACTGGAACGGCTGAACACGCTGCGCGCGGCGGCCGGTTGACCGGTCAGACCACCCAGGCCCCGTCCCGCATGAGATGCCGGCGCGGCAACTCGTGCACCTCGCACCAGGCTTGCACCGCGCGCGGCCGCACCCGGAAGAACGCGTACGACGCGTGGTCCTCGCGCGGATCCCAGCCGGTCTTCGCGCGGAACGCCTCGGCGGCCGCCGGCGGCACCTCGGGGATCGTGAAGGTCTCCACGTCGCCGTCGACGAGCACGACGTCCCGGGTGTCTGCGAAGGCCAGCCGGGCCCGCCGGCCGTCCCGCAGATTGCGGCCCGTGGGATTGGTCAGCCGTGTGCACAGCCACACGGCCTCCTCGTGCCACACGAACCAGAGCGGGACCAGGCACGGCACGCCCCCGGTGTCCGCCGTGGCGACCCAGATGTCGATCTCCCGCTCCATACGGTCCAGGAGGTCCGCCTTGCGCTGCTCGGGCGTGCGGGGTGGCTCGGTGATCTTCATGGCCGGGACGCTAGTGCTTGGCCGGGCGGACCGCCTCGGGCTCAGGGCGTAGGCCGGAGACCTAGGGCGTGTCCGCAAAGTCCCGCTTGCCCCGCGACGCGACTTTGCGGACACGCCCTAAGGCTCCGCAGGACCGAGGTACTGTGCCCGCCCCTCTCCGAGCGACCAGTCGGCCGGTCCGTTCTCCGTCAGGACGACGAACACGTTCCTCGGCTCCGTCCCCGCGTACGCGTGCGCGAGCTCGGCGATCCTCCGGTACAGGGCCTGCTTCCGCGCGGGCGAGCGCCCCGAGCGCAGCGTGATCGCGACGTAGGCGATGCCGTCGTCGCGGTGTACGCCGAGGTAGTCGTCGTACCGGAGGGTGCTGCTCGCGCCGTCGTGGTCGACCAGGACCTGGAACCGGTCGTCGGGTGGAATGCCGATCGTTTCGACGAGGGCGTCGTGGACGGCGCGGCCGAGTGCGGCGAGGCGCTCGGGGCCGGCCCGCAGCGTGTCGATCCGGACGAAGGGCACGGGGGTCTCCTCGGAGCCGTAGGGGCGATGACTGCGAGTGTACATACCAGTAGGTACAGAGGTTGCCGGGCTGTTTTGCGTCCCGTGGGTGTTACGTATAACCTCTCCCGTCAACCACACGCTCCGAAAGGTCCTGATGCGACGCATCGCCCTGGTCACCCTCGTCGTCGACGACTACGACGAGGCGATCCGCTTCTACACCGAGGCCCTCGGGTTCCGGCTCGCCGAGGACGCTCCCCGGCCCGACGGGTCGCGCTGGGTCGTCGTCGAACCCGGGAGTCCGGGAACGGGCACAGGTCTGCTGCTCGCCCGTGCCAAGGGGGAGGCTCAGGCCGGCCGGGTCGGGGACCAGACCGGCGGGCGGGTCGGCTTCTTCCTGCACACCGACGACTTCGCCCGCGATCACGCCCGGATGACCGCCGCGGGCGTCACGTTCCTGGAGGAGCCGCGGCACGAGCCGTACGGAACCGTCGCCGTCTTCCAGGACCTGTACGGCAACCGCTGGGACCTGCTCCAGCCCGCCACCGACCGAACACCCGACTGAGAACGCACCTCCCGAGGAACACGCACATGACCGCGCCCCGCATCGACACCGACACTCTCCGCCGGCTGCCCAAGGCCGTGCTGCACGACCACCTCGACGGCGGCCTGCGCCCCGCGACCGTGGTGGAGCTCGCGGACGCGGTCGGCCACACCCTGCCCACCACCGACCCCGCCGAACTCGCCGCCTGGTACTACGAGGCCGCCAACTCCGGCGACCTGGTGCGCTACATAGCCACTTTCGAGCACACCCTCGCCGTCATGCAGACCCGCGAGGGCCTGCTGCGCACGGCCGAGGAGTACGTGCTCGACCTCGCCGCGGACGGTGTCGTCTACGGCGAGGTGCGCTACGCCCCGGAGCTGATGGTCAGGGGCGGGCTGACCCTGCCCGAGGTCGTCGAGACCGTGCAGGAGGGGCTCGCGGCCGGCATGGCCAAGGCGGCGGCCGCCGGGACGCCCGTGCGGGTCGGAACGCTGCTGTGCGGGATGCGGATGTTCGACCGGAGCCGGGAGATCGCCGACCTGGTCGTGGCGTTCCGGGACGCCGGTGTCGTCGGCTTTGACATCGCCGGTGCCGAGGACGGCTTCCCGCCCGCCGACCACCTCGCGGCCTTCGAGCACCTGCGCCGCGAGAACGTGCCGTTCACCATCCACGCCGGGGAGGCGCACGGCCTGCCCAGCATCCACCAGGCCCTTCAGGTGTGCGGCGCGCAGCGCATCGGGCACGGCGTGCGCATCACCGACGACATCCCCGACCTCGCGTCGGGCAAGCTCGGCCGTCTCGCGGGCTGGGTGCGCGACCGGCGTGTCGCCCTGGAGATGTGCCCGACCTCCAACCTCCAGACCGGCGCCGCGACCTCGATCGCCGAGCACCCGATCACTGCGCTGAAGGACCTCGGCTTCCGCGTCACCCTGAACACCGACAACCGGCTGGTGTCGGGCACCACGATGACCCGCGAGATGTCCCTGCTGGTGGAGCAGGCGGGCTGGACCGTCGAGGACCTGCGCACGGTCACGGTGAACGCCCTGAAGAGCGCGTTCCTCCCGTTCGACGAGCGGAACGCGCTCATCCGGGACGTGGTCCTGCCCGGCTACGAGGCCGCGCTCTGAAGGAGCCCCCGGAGGTAGGCGGCCTGGCCGATGTGCTGGAGATCGTCTGACAGGACGCTGACCAGCCGGACGCCCAGGGTGACCGGCGGGTCCCAGCGTTCGTCGACGACGCGCTCCAGATCCTTGGCCGCCAGGCCGCGCAGGGCTTCGAGGGTCTGGTCGTGCACGGCGTCGTAGTAGCCGGTCAGCATCTCGCCGGAGTCGACCCGGACCTTGGCGACCTTGGCCGGGCTGTGGCCGTAGCCCGTGTCGTGCCGGGGCAGGCCGAGGCCGAAGCGCTTCTCCCAGTCCTGGGACAGCCACACCTGGTCGAGGCCGAAGGCGTCGGCGACGTGGTCGTCCTGGACCCGGGTGAGGTGCCAGACCAGCCAGGCGATGGAATTGGTGTCGGGGGAGGGGCGGGCGCTCAGTTCGTCGGGCCCGAGGCCCCCGACGGTGGCGTGGACTTCTTCCCGGATGCGGTTGTAGCCGTCGATGAGGATGTCCTTCGCATGCATGCCTCCACCATCGCGCATCGCCGCGCGCCGTGCGCCCCGGTTCACACGCCGGTGGTCTCCGCGTGCGCGCCTGTAGTCTACGTTTGCGCGCTCGGAGTCTCCGGTGTGGCGGCCTGTGGTCTGCGCCTTATGCGCCCATGGTCTCCGGAGTCACGGCTGTGGCCTCCGGCGAGTCGCTCGCGGTCCCCGGTGTCACGCCTGGGGCCTCCGGCGAGTCGCTCGCGGTCCACGGCGGCCCGCCCGCGGCCCCCAGTGCCGTGCTCGTGCGCCCCGTCGACGCGCCCGTGGCCTCCAGCAGCGCCATCAGCGCCCGGGCCGCCGGGCTCGTGGCCTGCCGGGGCGGCAGCAGGGCCACCGTCTCGTAGACCGCCTCGCCCGTTCCCTTCACCGGCAGCGCGGTCAGGGAGGCGCGTTTGTGCGCGAAGTGCCGCGGTACGACGGCGACGCCGAGGTTCTCGTCGACCAGGTCGAGCAGGGTGTGCACGTCGTTCACCTCCAGGGCCACGGTCCGCCGTACGCCCGCGGCGGCGAACACCGTGTCGGTGGTGCGGCGCGGCCCCCAGTCCGGATGGAAGTCGACGAACACCTCGCCGCCCAGTTCCTCCGGCGTGACGGCCGCACCGGCGGTGGCGAGCGGGTGGCTGGAGTGGCACAGCAGCGTCATCGGCTCGCTGCTCAGCGGCACCGACCGCAACTGGTCGCTGTCCGCCTGTGTCCGCACGGCGAACGCCAGGTCGAGCCGTCCGGCCGCGACCTCCTCCGCGAGCGCGCCCGACCCGGCCTGCCGCAGACAGATCTCCACGTCCGGATGCTGGTGCCGGAAGGCGGCGAGCAGCCCCGCGACATGCACCCCGGCGATGCACTGCTCACTGCCGAGCGCGAGCATGCCGCGCAGTACGCCCTGCACCGCCGCCACCGCCTCGTGGGCGGCGCGCACCTGTGCCAGGATCCGCTCCGCCTCGCCGAGCAGCGCCCGCCCGGCCGGGGTGAGCGTCACCCGGCGGGTCGTCCGCACGAACAGCGGCGTCTGCAGCTCCCGCTCCAGCGCCCGGATCGAGGCCGACAGGCCGGACTGGGACACCAGGAGCCGTTCCGCAGCCCGGGTGAAGTGCTGGTCCTCGGCGACCGCGACGAAGTGCTGCAAGTGGCGCAGTTCCATGACTGAGAAGCGTAGCCGCTGAATTCCATCGGATTCTTCTGTTGGACGCATGGGAGCAGGTCACGACAGAGTGGACACCGGTTTCCTCCCGACCGAGCCAACCCCTCTGGAGTCGCGTTGTACACCGCACACCCCGACCGCTACGCGGACATGCCCTACCGGCGCACCGGACGCAGCGGCCTCAAGCTCCCCGCGCTGTCGCTCGGCCTGTGGCACAACTTCGGCCCGGACCGGCCGGTCGAGACCCAGCGAGCCATCCTGCGCCGCGCCTTCGACCTCGGCGTCACCCACTTCGACCTCGCCAACAACTACGGCCCGCCGCCCGGTGCCGCCGAGTCCGCGCTGGGCGAGTTCCTCAAGTCGGACTTCGCGGCCTACCGCGACGAGCTGGTCATCTCCACCAAGGCCGGCTATCTGATGTGGCCGGGCCCGTACGGCGAGTGGGGCTCGCGCAAGTACGTGCTGTCCTCCCTGGACCAGAGCCTTGCGCGGATGGGCCTGGACTACGTCGACATCTTCTACTCGCACCGCCCCGACCCGGAGACTCCGCTGGAGGAGACGATGGGCGCCCTGCACTCGGCCGTGCAGCAGGGCAAGGCGCTGTACGTCGGCATCTCCAACTACTCCGCGGAGCAGACCCGCGAGGCCGCGCGCATCCTGGGCGAGCTGGGCACCCCGCTCCTGATCCACCAGCCGCGCTACTCGATGCTGGACCGCCGCCCCGAGGACGAGGGCCTGCTGGACGCCCTCGACGAGCTCCAGGTCGGGTCCATCGTCTTCTCCCCGCTGGAGCAGGGCCTGCTCTCCGCCCGCTACCTCGACGGCATCCCGGAGGGCTCCCGGGCCGCGAGCGACAGCCCGTTCCTGAACTCCGACGCGGTGACCGAGGAGCTGGTGGGCCGGCTGCGCGACCTGAACGACATCGCCAAGTCGCGCGGCCAGACCCTGGCCCAGATGGCGCTGGCCTGGGTGCTGCGCGGCGGCCGGGTGACCTCCGCGCTGGTCGGCGCGAGCAGCCCGCAGCAGCTGGAGGACAGCGTCGGAGCCATCGCCAACCTGGACTTCGGCGCGGAGGAGCTGGCCCGGATCGACGCGGTCGTCAAGCAGTAGCCGCCCCGCCGTCCCGGGGGCGGCCGCCCCCGGGGGACAGGTTCCACGAGTGCTACGAGCCGATCCGCTCCTCCAGGCGCACCGTCACCGTGTCGCCCTCCTCCTTGCCGATGGCCTTGCGGACGCCGGCCTTCACGGGGAGCTTGTGCGTGCCGTCGCCCAGGGCCATGAACGAGCTGCGGAACGGGTGCCCGTCGATCGTGCCGCGGACCTTGACCAGGCCGCGGGTGACGAAGTACTCGGCCGACGGGGGCCAGACCAGGTAGGTCCAGCCGCCCTCGGCGGGGCTCTTGCGCAGGACCGCGGTGAATTCCGCGTCCAGTTTTCCGGTCGTGGCCATGGTGTCCTCCGGTGCTCGGCGGCCTTTCACTCACACAGACCGCCGAGCACCGGAGAACTCATCGCCCGAGCCGGTCTCACGCCCCGGCGGGCACCCGGTCCAGAAAGCCGAGCACGGCCCTGATCCGGCCCTGCTCGTCCAGCGTGATCACATCCGACCCGGCCACCGGCGCCGAGCCGTCGGTCTCGCTCACCAGCTCCCACGAGAAACGCGCGGTGTGGTGGTGCCCGTCGACGGCGCCGGCGAGGCGGAACACCAGCCCCGGGAACTGCTCGCGGGCCGCCCCGATCAGCGTGGCGATCTGCTCGTGGCCGGTGACATCGGCCAGGGGGTCGGTGTAGCCGCCGTCCTCGGTCCAGGCGGCGGCGACCGCCTTCGCCCGGGCCGCCGGGTCCTCGGCGTTCCAGGCCTCCAAGTAGCGGGCGACGGCGTTCTCGTAACGGGTGGCGGGCGCGGACATGGGCGATCAGCCTCCGAATGGTCGTGTGTGCTGGTCAGACCCCGGATCACCGCTCGCGGCGAACCGGCACGGACCACCCTGCCCGCGCCCGGCGGGACCGTCGATTACCTCCGGGGTCATGCCCCCTGGCGACCGCCCGCAGGATTTCGGCCAACTCGGGGTGTGAATATGCCAGGAGACTGGCCGGAAAGACATGGTGACAGTGTTTCAGTAGTGAACATACTGACCAGCGAGAGCGCTTCACATCGAGCGACGGCGCCCTCACGCACAGCACGCGAGCCGCAGGACAGCAAGGCCGGGCAGGCGGGCAGGGCAACGGGGGAGGGTCACATGCACGACGAGTTTCTGTGCCATGTCACGGCGTACGGAGTCTGCGACGGCCGCCGTATCGGGGTCCCGCTGGGCACCTACCGGGCGCCGACCCTCGCCCTCGCCCTGTGGTGGCTGCGCGACCGCGCCTCCTGGATCGCCCAGCGCCTCGACCCCCGGCCCGACGCCGAGCACTTACCGCCGGGCGCGCTCGTGCCGGTCGCCGAGACCGTGCCCGACGTGCCCACCCTGCTGCGCGCCTGGTGCGCCGACCCCGGCCAACAGGAGCGGGTCGCCGAGGAGTTGGCGGCCGGACGCCTGGTGCGCATCGCCACCAGCGACGACACCACCGAGTACGAACTGCTCGCCGAGTCCGTGGACGCCCTGCGGATGCAGCGGACGGCTCCCACCCTGGGCGTACCCGTGGCCTGAGCCGCTCGCCGAGTCATACATCAGGCAAATCGGTAGAATCTTGGTCATGGCGCAGTCGTCGGTAACACCGGAACTCGTCCTGGAGACCGAGACGGGCTCCACCGTGATGATCCCGGGCCGCGATTACCACGTCGGACGCGACCCCATGAGCGACATCGTCATCGACGACGACCGGGTCTCCTGGCACCACGCGGTACTGAGACCCGACGACGGGCACTGGACCATCGAGGACGAGAACAGCACCAACGGCACCTACGCCGACGGCCACCGCATCCACGAGTGGGACGTCGGCCCCGGCAGCGTCATCCGCCTCGGCAACCCGGCCGACGGACCACGCGTGGTCCTGACGGGCCGCCCCGCGCCGGCCCCGGAACGCCCCTCCGCCGTCTCCATGCCGGCCATGACGGGCACCTACCGGCAGCCCACGACCGTACGGCCGCTGCCCGCCCGCACCGTCCGCATCGGCCGCGCCACCGACAACGACCTGGTCATAGACGACCTGGTGGTCTCCCGCCGGCACGCCGAACTGCGCGCCCTGCCCGACGGGACGTACGAGATCACCGACGTCGGCAGCCACAACGGCACGTACCTCAACGGCAGCCGCGTCACCAGCGCCCCCGTCGGCCAGGGCGACATCGTCGGCATCGGCCACTCGGCGTTCTGCCTCGTCGGCGACCAGCTCCAGGAATACGTCGACACCGGTGAGGTCTCCCTCGACGTGCAGGACCTCGCGGTCACCGTCGACCGGGGCCGCAAGACGCTGCTCGACCACGTGTCTTTCCCGGTGGGGGAGAAGTGCCTGCTCGCCGTCGTCGGCCCGAGCGGCTCCGGAAAGTCCACGCTCCTCAACGCCCTCACCGGCCAGCGGCCCGCCGACCACGGCACCGTCCTCTACGACGGCCGCGACCTCTACCGCGACTACGCCGAGCTGCGCCAGCGCATCGGCCTCGTCCCGCAGGACGACATCCTGCACGCCCAGCTCACCGTTCGCAAAGCCCTCTCCTACGCCGCCGAGCTGCGCTTCCCGCAGGACACCGCCAAGGCCGAGCGGCGCGCCCGGGTCGACGAGGTGATCCGTGAACTGGGCCTGGCACAGCGCGCCGACCAGCCCGTGCACAGCCTGTCCGGCGGCCAGCGCAAGCGCGTCAGCGTGGCCCTGGAGCTGCTGACCAAGCCGTCGCTGCTGTTCCTCGACGAGCCGACCTCCGGACTCGACCCCGGCATGGACCGCTCGGTGATGCACATGCTGCGCGGCCTCGCCGACGACGGCCGGACCGTCATCGTGGTCACCCACAGCGTGCTCAGCCTCGACGTGTGCGACCGGCTCCTCGTGCTCGCGCCCGGCGGGAAGATCGCCTACTACGGGCCTCCCGAGGACGCCCTGGCGTACTTCGGTTTCGAGCACTGGCCGGAGGCCTTCGAGGCCTTCGACCGGGACGCCGACCGCGACTGGGCCGGGGACTACAGCGCCTCGCCCTTCCACGGACGGTACGTCGCCGACGCCACCGCCCAGCCCCAGCTGCCCCGGTCCGGACCCGTCGTCATCACCCCGCCGCCCCGGCCGCGCAGCCGGGCCGCCCAGCTCGGCACGCTGGTGCGGCGGTACGCGTCCGCGCTCAGCGCCGACCGTACCTTCCTGATCATCATGATCGCCCTGCCGTTCGTGATGGGCATCATGGCGCGGGCCCTGGCGGGCGGGGAGCTGACGCGGGAGACGGCGATGAACGCCCTGCTCATCCTGTGCGTCGGCGCGGTGCTCACCGGGGCCGCCAACGCCGTGCGGGAACTGGTCAAGGAACGGGTGATCTACCAGCGGGAGCGGGCGGTGGGCCTGTCCAGATCGGCGTACCTGATGTCCAAGGTCGTCGTCCTGGGCGTCATCACCGTGCTCCAGGCGGTGGTGCTGACGCTGGTCGCCCTGCTCGGCGTGGACCTCGACGCACCCGGCGGCGAAGGTGTGCTGATGCCGCCCCTGGTGGAGATCGCGGTCGCCGTCGCCCTGCTGGCGTTCACGGCGATGATGCTCGGCCTGTTCATCTCCGCGCTGGTGCGCAAGGAGGAGGTGACGATGCCGCTGCTCGTGCTCATCGCCATCGTCCAGGTCGTCTTCTGCGGTGCCCTGCTGAAGCTGGACGGTGTGCCCGGGCTGGAGCAACTGGGCTGGCTGGTGCCCGCGCGCTGGGCGCTGGCCGCGATGGCCGGCACCGTCGGGCTGGACCGGATCGTGCCCGACGAGCTGACCAGGGATCCGCTCTTCGAGCACTCGGCGGGCACGTGGCTGCTCGACGTCGGGATGCTGCTCGTGCTGTCGGCGCTCTTCGGCTTCCTGGTGTCCCGGCTGCTGCGCCGCCACGAACCGGCCGTGATGCGGAAGTAGGCAGCGCCTGTGACGACTCCCGGATTCCGTCCCACGCACGTGGTCCCGCAGAACGGGATGCCCGCCTGGGAGGCCCCCGACCCGTCCCGGCCCACGGTGGACCTGGACCCCCTGCTGCCGGTGCAGCTGCTGGAGCGGCAGGGCGACTGGGGGCATGTGCTGTGCTTCAACGGCTGGTCGGCCTGGGTCGACGGCCGCCGCCTGGTCGCCGTACCGCAGGATCCGCCCGCCGCGGACGGGCCGCTCACCCGCAGCGCCGATCCGCGTCCGCTGCTGAGCCGGACGCAGGAGGCCCTGGCGCGCTACCGGTCCGCGGTCGAGGACCTCGCGGGCGGTTCGGACCTCGAGTCCTTCCAGGCCCGCACCCACGGACTGCGGATCGGCGTCGTCGTCGAGGGCGAGTCCGTGTGGCTCTACGACGCCGCGCACGGGCACTGGGTGTACGCCGACGGCACCCGGGCGACCACGTACGCGACGGACGAGACACCCCGCTCCGACCCCGTGCCCCACCCGGCCCCGGCACGCACGCCGACCCGGGTCGTCCCCGCGGAGGCCGTCGAGAAGCCGCCCCGGGCCGACCGACCGACCCCTCCGGCCGAGACACCGCCCACCCGGGCCGCACCACCGGATCCCCGTCGGGCCGCGTCTCGAGAGGCGCCGGAGCCGACGCGGGTGGTGTCGCCGGAGTCGTCGGAGTCCCCTCGGGCCGTGCCCAGTGAGGCTCCCGAGGCCACGCGGTTCGTGCCTCCCGCGGCTCCCGACCCCACGCGGGTGGTGTCACCCGAGGCTCCTGAGCCCCTAAGGGCCGGGTCTCCTCAGGCCCAAGAGCCGCCACAGGTCGCGTCTCCCGAGACCCCCCAGCACACACGGGCCGTGTCTCCTGAAGCGCCGGAACCGACGCGGGGCGTGTCTGAGGCGCCGCCCACGCGGGTCGTGTCCCCCGAGGGGGACGGCGAGGCGGCTCCGGACGAAGAGGCCGGCGGGGCGCCCGAGGCGCCGCCCACTCGGGTCGTGGGGGCCGAGCCCACACGGATCGTGTCGCCCGAGGGTGACGT
This sequence comes from Streptomyces africanus, assembly GCF_030816955.1. Classification (NCBI taxonomy): domain Bacteria; kingdom Bacillati; phylum Actinomycetota; class Actinomycetes; order Kitasatosporales; family Streptomycetaceae; genus Streptomyces; species Streptomyces africanus. Next base: position 8,690,522 of record NZ_JAUSYP010000001.1, read on the forward strand.
CCGTTGAGCCGCGAGGCGAGTCTGTTCTCGGGGCGGCCCTCCGAGCTGGTCGGGCAGCAGATCGCCGGGTACCGGATCGAGCAGGAGATCGGGCGCGGCGGCATGGCCGTGGTCTACCGGGCCCGGGACCTGCGTCTGGAGCGCACCGTCGCGCTCAAGCTGCTCGCCCCGGAGCTCGCCCGCAACGACACCTTCCGGCGCCGCTTCACCCACGAGTCCCGGGCCGCCGCCGCGATCGACCACCCGCACATCGTGCCGGTCTTCGAGGCGGGCGAGACGGACGGCGTGCTGTACATCGCGATGCGGTTCGTCGCCGGCAGCGACCTGCGTCATCTCCTGGACCGGGAGGGCCCGTTGCCGCCCGCCACCGCCGTACGCGTCGCAGCCCAGGTCGCCTCCGCGCTCGACGCCGCCCACGAGCACGGACTGGTGCACCGGGACGTCAAGCCCGGCAACATCCTGGTCTCCGGGGGCACCGACAGCGACCACCCCGAGCACGTCTACCTCACCGACTTCGGCCTGACCAAGAAGTCGCTGTCGCTGACCGGCTTCACCACGGTCGGCCAGTTCGTCGGCACGCTCGACTACGTCGCCCCCGAGCAGATCTCCGGCAAGCCGGTCGACGCCCGCTGCGACGTGTACGGCTTCGCCTGTGTCGTCTTCGAGATCCTCACCGGCCACCCGCCCTTCCTCCGGGACGACGACATGGCCCTGCTCTGGGCCCACCAGTACGACGACCCGCCGCCGCTGACCGAGTCCCGGCCCGACCTCCCGCCGCAGCTGGACCCGGTGTTCGCCAAGGCCCTCGCCAAGCGTCCCGACGACCGCTACCCCTCCTGTCTCACGTTCGTCGCCGCCCTGCGTGTCGCGACGGCCGGTGTCGGATCCGGCGCCGAGCCCGCCCCCGCCCGGATGGGCCGGCCGCCGGGGGAGGAGAGGCCGAAGCCGCCCCCGCGCTGGGCCGAACCGGTCTTCGTGGAGCGGACGTAGAGCAGCGGGCGCGGGGCAGCCCGTGGCCCGGGCGTCAGCCGGACTGCTCGGCGCGCACCTCACCCCGGCGCCGCACGTGTCGCGCCGACAGCGCCCCGGCGAACCCGGTCACCAGCCCCCACGGGACGGCCAGGCCCACGGCTCCCCACATCCGGGGCCTGAGGAACAACTCGCCCGCGAGGCCGCCGCCCAGGTCGCCGATGCCGAGCACGGACAGGCCGAAGTGCGCGGAGATGCGTCCGACCAGGCAGATCATGAACACCGTCAGTCCGAGCGCCACCGCCATGTGCACGGCGTGCTGCCAGGCCCGAACCCGGGCCGGTGACCGGGCCGCCATCACGAACGCGGCGGCGACCAGCAGCACCACGTCGACGACCAGCAGCCACCACACCCTGCCGTCGTGCTCGGAGAGCGTCCGCAGGTTCAGCTCGGAGATGTCCGGGGTGCGCAGCACCTCGTCGAGCACATGCGGCATCGGCAGCCCGAACGGCCCCTCCACCCGGCCGTTCCAGGTTGCGCCGAGTCCGATGGTCAGCGCCAGCCACACCAGGTTGGGCATGCCGAGCAGGATCACGGCGAACGTCTCCGCCGTGTGCCCCCGTGTCGCCGCGACGACCAGGGCGACGACCACGCCGATGACGACGCAGGCGAGCAGCAGCGCGACCATCGCGTAGGCGGCCGGCCGCACCGAGGCCTGGAAGCGCAGCAGCCCGGCCGGCAACGGGGCGCCGCGCGACACCAGCAGGGCCAGCACCAGCACACCGGCCAGCCACACCACGCCGACGAACACGGACAGCGGTACGTCGGTGGTGAAACCGACCTTCGGTGAGGCGCCGAACAGATCGCCCAGTTCGCCCAGGTCGTCGTTCCCGAGGGAGATGTCGAACGTGTGGCGGGCGGCGAGGGTCAGACCGATCAGCGCGAGCAGCCACAGGGCCGCGATCCTGGCGGCCCAGCCGGCCAGCTCCGCCGTGCCGGCGACCGCGCGGTGCCGCAGGGGCCGCAGGAAGCCCCAGGCGATCACCAACGCCCCGGTGAGCGTGACGGACAGGGGGATGACGGTCAGTCCCGCCTGCGTGTCGGCGAGGTCGCCCGCGCTTCCGGAGAGCTTCACGGTGCCCCCGACGGCGGTGACCACGGTCGCCGCGACGACCGGTGCGAACGCGCCGTCCGGGAGGTCCGCCGCCCCGGCCGCCCACAGGCCCAGCGCGGACACCACCGCCATGGCGAGCAGCCCGCCCACCACCGTGACGAGGGCATGCGCCCAGCCGTGGCGGGCGACGGCCCGCGCGCCGGAGGTGCGTGCCGGACCGGAGGAGGTGCGCGAACTCACGCTGCCACGCTAAGCAGCACCCACGCCGGACGCCCGTCGGGAGGTCTGTCCGCGTCGGCTTGCGAGCCGTACGGGACTGGGGCACAAAAGAACTCGTAGTGAAAAAAAGGAGGATATGCCGGGATGTGTCGTCCGGCTGTGCAGGTCACCGAGAACTCGCGTGGGAAGAAGAGCTCGTGAGCGTCGAACCGCCGTCGTCCGGCCGTCCCACAGGACCCCCGTCGGGCCCGCTGTCGGGCCCCTCCCAGCCGCCCTCGGGAGGCGGGCCGCCCTCCGAGCCGCCGAGCGGGGGAGGGCAGGAGCCGGAGCCCCGCCGCCCCTGGTGGGGGTCGGTACCCCGCCTGGCGCTGATCGCCACCGCCGTCGTGGCCGCCGTGATCCTGGCCGTGGTGCTCAGCCGGCCCGACGGCGGCGGCACCGGCGCGTCCGACGGCGGTACCAGCACCTCCGAGGGCGAGGTCTTCCTCCAGCCCGCGGCCGACACCGGCCCGGACCCGTTCACCGAGTCCACGGCGAAGGAGAGCACGGCCTCACCGGTCTCGCCCTCGCCCGCCGAGCCGGCCACGCAGAACGCCGTCCAGGGCGTCCAGGGCGGAGCGCCCGGCCTGTACGGCGGCACCCGCAACGTCGCCAGCTGTGACGTGGAGAAGCAGATCACGTACTTCCAGGGGGCTCCGGACAAGCAGCGGGCGTTCGCCTCCGTCGCCCGCGTCGACCCGCCCGACGTCCCCGCCTACCTGCGCTCGCTCACGCCCGTCGTGCTGCGCATCGACACGCGCGTCACCAACCACGGCTACAGCGACGGCCGCGCGACCGGCTACCAGGCCGTTCTCCAGGCCGGCACGGCCGTCCTCGTCGACGACCGCGGCGTGCCCCGGGTGCGCTGCGCGTGCGGCAATCCGCTGTCCGCGCCGGTCGCCCAGCAGAGCGCGCCGAAGACGACCGGGGACGCGTGGCCGGGGTACCAGCCGTCGAACGTCGTCGCGGTCACGCCCGCTCCCAAGCCGGTCGACGTCTTCATCATGTGCGAGCCCGACGGCGAGTGGTTCAAGCGGCACAAGGGCGACACGGGCAAGAAGGACCGCAAGACCGACAAGCCCGACAAGCCCTCGCCGTCGGTGAGCGTCACCACGCCGACGTCGCCGCCGACCGACACGGCCTCGACGGAGCCTCCCACGAGCGAACCGCCCTCCTCGGACACGGGGACGTCGCAGCAGCCGCCCTCCTCGGACACGGGGACGTCGTCGCAGCCGCCACCGCCACCGCCCGGGGACACCACCGAGGGCGACACGACGGACCAGCCCCCGGCCTCCTGACCCGGCCCGAATCGCCCGGGGCTCACCCGGCACGGACCACCAGGGCGTAGTCGCCGAGACCGAGCAGGCGATCGGCCGGGAGGTCGCCGTGGGCCGTGCGGATCGCCTCGATACGGCCGGTCTCCGGTTCGAACACGACGTCCTGGACCGTGCCGAGCCCGTCGCCCGTCTCGGTGAGGATCCTGACGCCCGGCAGCTCGTGGTGCGGCGGCACCTCGGACGGGGCGGTGGCCGAGCGGACGAGCACGGTGTCCGGGCCGATGGCGTGCAGGGCACCCCAGGCCAGCACGGACTCCTTGCGGGAGTGCCTGCGGCGCACCCGGACGTGGGTGACCACACCGGCCGGGGCGTCGACCGTCAGGGCTTTGAGGACGCCGATCTCCTCCGCCTCGGTCAGCGTCCGGACCGGCAGCCCCCGGGCCTGCGAGAACAACATCATGGCGGTGTCCCCTCTTGTCCCTCGTGCCCGTCGTGGAAGGCACCGACCCGGGCGGCGAAGGCCGGCAGGTCGTCGGCCGCGTAGTGGAGGGCGTCCGCCGGGATCACCAGCGTCCGGCCGGAGGCCGCGAGCGCCTCGCCGCGTGGCACGTACACCCGGTGCCGGCGCCGCCCGGAGCCCTGTGCCAGCGCCTTGCCCGCGGAGATCCGGAAGCCCACGACCCGGCCGCTGGTGCCGCCCTCGACGACGACGTCGAGCACCGTGCCCACCTCGGCGCCCTCGTCGGTCAGCACCCTCGCGTGCAGCACCCGGCCCTGCTGGGCGGCCCGGCGTGCCACCGCGACGGGCGTGTCCGCCAGGTCACTGACGTCGACGATCATGACCGCGTCATGGCCCAGAGAGTGCACGGCCGTCCAGGGCAGGCTCTGCTTCGGCGGGCCCGACAGCAGTCCCCGGCCGCTGAGCGTGAAGCCGGTGACCCGTGCGGCGGCGGTGTCGAAGACGGTGTCCTTGACCTGGGCGACGGCGTCACCGCCCAGGGTGACCACCGGCAGGGTCGTCAGGCTCCGTGCCGCCCTCAGCTCGTTCATCGCACGACCTCCCCACCGGGCGGGCCCGTACCGCGATGACCGTCCCCGGCCGTCCGTACGCACGGCGCCGGACCCCGTTTCTACCGGGTGCCCCGCGGACAGGGGACAATGCCGGGGGCACCGGACGGGCCGAAGACCTGTCAGGACTGCGAAGCCCGGCTCGGGGTACGAGCACTGTGCAGAGCGTCCGGCCAGTCCGGCTTCCCAGAGAGAAACAATGATCGACCACCTGGACGGGGCAGTGATACCGACTGGTTTCGACGTGCCCGTGGAACCGCTGAGGCGGGCGGCACACTACACCGGCGAGCAGGGCTGCATCGCCGAGGCGCGGTCCTTCGCCGCGCTCTTCCTCGACCAGCTCAGGACCGAGTGGTGCGCGCGCATCGACGACCGGGCCGGTGGGGCGGTGCAGCTCGTCGTGAGCGAGCTGGTCACCAACGCCGACCGGCACAGCAACGGGCCGTACATCCTTGAGCTCGTCGGCACGGACACCGCCGTGACGGTGTCGGTCTACGACAGCAGCTCCGCTCTGCCGCGTATCTTCCCCCGCAACCCCGAGCGGGTCGGGCGGCACGGCCTGGAGATCGTCCACGCGCTCGCGGAGCAGGTCAGCGTGGAACGGGTACCGGTGGGCAAGCGGGTGCGCGCCGTGCTGCCGCTCGCCGGCGAAACCGATCACTGAACCGTCCGCCGACGCCCCCCCGGAGCCGACTCAGCGGCGGGTGCCGACATAGAGGCGGGTGCCGTCCCACTCCCGCGCGTGGGGGACGGCACCCGCTGGTCGCCGGCCGCGTCAGGCGCAGCCCAGCTCGCCCAGCATGCCCTCGCGCAGCCGCGTGATGATCCGCTTGATCAGACGGGAGACGTGCATCTGCGAGCAGCCCAGCCGCTCCCCGATCTCCGCCTGTGTGGCCTCCTCCACGAACCGCATGTGGAGGATCTGCCGGTCCCGCTCGCTGAGCTCCGCCATCAGCGGGGCGAGCGAGTGGAAGTCCTCGACGAGCCGCAGCCCGTCCTCCTCCACGCCGATGAAGTCGGCCAGGACCGCCTCGCCGCCCTCCGGGCCGTCGCCGGTGAGCGCGGCGTCCAGCGACGACGAGTTGTACCCGTTGGCGGCGATCTGCCCCTCGACGACCTCCTTCTCGGAGATGTTCATCAGGGTGGCGAGCTCGGTGACCGTCGGTTCGCGGTCCAGCCGGCTGGCGAGTTCCTCGCGGGCCTTGGCCAGCTCCACCCGCAGTTCCTGGAGCCGCCGCGGCACGTGCACCGCCCACGTCGTGTCCCGGAAGAACCGCTTGATCTCACCGACGATGTACGGCAGCGCGAACGAGGTGAACTCGACCTCGCGCGACAGCTCGAACCGGTCGATGGCCTTGATCAGACCGATCATCCCGGTCTGGACGATGTCCTCCATGTCGTCGCCGCGGCCCCGGAACCGGCCGGCCGCGAACCGCACGAGCGACATGTTCATCTCGATCAGGGTGTTGCGCGCGTACTGGTACTCGTGCGTGCCCTCTTCGAGTTCCGTCAGGCGCTGGAAGAACTGACGGGACAGCTCCCGGGCGTCCCGTGGAGCCACGGACCGCGGGTCCACGACTCCCGGCAGCGCTCCGTCACCCGTGCCGGCCTCCGCGTTCCCTTCGACGACCTGTGCCTGCGACCGGATCACGGCGGCCTCCATTACCTCTCCCCTGAATGTCACGGCGGACATCTGCCTAGGTCCCTCCGGGTTGCGGGTACCCGGTTCCGTGCCACACATGCGCGGCCGCTGCGGATCCGGGACCGGGCATGGCCGATGACGGGCCGGCGGGGCAGTGGCGGACAGACCGCACGGCGGAGCCAGGTCTCCCAACGCCGCCCGGAGAACGGCTCGTTCGGCGATTCCACCCAGAGCGGAACGCCGTCCCCTTCCCCTGGCGACCACGCCTCCTAGGCTGGAGAAGTGAGCAACCACGTGCCGAACGAAGCCCGCGTCATCCCCCTGCGCCCGTCCGGCGCGCGTCCCCAGGCCGCCCGTCCGGCCACCGCTCCGCCACGCCACGGGCCGCCGCCTCCCGCCGCGAAGGAGCCCCTGTGGCGCGACCTGGTCGGTGACGTGCTGCGGCGCGAACGCCTGGCGCAGGAGCGCACGTTGAAGGACGTCGCCGACGCGGCCCGGATCTCCATGCCCTATCTGTCGGAGGTGGAGCGCGGCCGCAAGGAGGCCTCCTCGGAGGTCCTCGCGGCCGCCGCCCACGCCCTCGGACTGGGCCTCGGCGATCTGCTGTCCAGGGCGCAGGGCGAACTGACCCGCGTCACTTCGCGGTACACGGGCGGCAGCCGCCGCGGAGCGTCCACCTCGTCGCTCGACGGACTGTGCATGGCCGCCTGAGCCCGGTGGGCCGGCCGGCGTCTCAGACCCGCACGAGACGCCGGCTGAGCACCTCGTCGGCCAGGCCGTAACTCACGGCCTCCTGCGCGGTGAACACCTTGTCGCGGTCCATGTCGGCCCGCAGGGTCGCCACGTCGTGGTGGGTGTGCCGGGACAGCACCTCCTCCACCTGGGAGCGGATCCGCACCATCTCCTTGGCCTGCAGTGCCAGGTCGGAGACCATGCCGCGCTGCCCGCCGGTCGCCGGCTGGCCGAGCAGCACGCGCGCGTGCTCCAGCACGAACCGCCGCCCGGGGTCCCCGCCGGCCAGCAGCACCGCCGCGGTGGAGGCCGCCTGTCCGACGCAGCACGTCGAGATCGGCGTCCGTACGTACGACATCGTGTCGTAGATGGCCATCAGGGAGGTGAACGAGCCGCCGGGGGAGTTGATGTAGACCGAGATCTCGCTCTCCGGCGCCGACGACTCCAGATGGAGGAGCTGCGCGATGACGACGTTGGCGACGCCGTCGTCGATCTCGGTGCCGAGGAAGATGATCCGCTCGTTGAGCAGCCGGCTGAAGACGTCGAAGGACCGCTCGCCCTGCGGGGTGCGCTCGATGACGTTCGGAATCGTGTAGCTCCCCATCACTGCAGCCCCATCCTGCGTCGCGTCGTTGCGGGGCGGACGTCATCGAGGGATTCCACGACCCGGTCCACCATGCCGTACTCCCTGGCCTCCTCGGCCGTGAACCAGCGGTCCCGGTCACCGTCCCGGGAGATCGTCTCCGGGCTCTGGCCGGTGTGCTCGGCGGTGATCCGCTCTATGGTCCGTTTGGTGAACTCCAGGTTCTCCGCCTGGATCTCGATGTCGGCGGTGGTGCCGCCGATGCCCGCCGACGGCTGGTGCATCATGATCCGCGCGTTCGGCAGGGCGTAGCGCTTGCCCGGCGCGCCGACGCTGAGCAGGAACTGGCCCATGCTGGCGGCGAAGCCCATCGCCAGCGTGGAGACGTCGTTCGGGATGAGCCGCATCGTGTCGTAGATGGCGAGCCCCGCGTGCACGGCCCCACCGGGGCTGTTGATGTACAGGCTGATGTCGGTGCGCGGGTCCTCCGCGGACAGGATCAGCAGCTGGGCGCAGACCCGGTTCGCGGAGACCTCGTCCACCTGCGTGCCCAGCAGCACGATGCGCTGCGCGAGCAGCTGGGCGGCCAGATGGTCGTCGAACCGGGTCGGAGGGGTGTCGCCCTCCTCCGCCCGCGGGGCGAGTGTCGTGAGTGGAGTCATGGGTTCTCCTCGTCGTGGCAGAAGGGCCGCGGACGTGCCGCGGACGTGCCGTCGACTCCACTCTTGACCTCGGACGATGCCCGCCGACCGTTTCTCTGCCCTCGGCAGATCCGCTCCCGGCAGAGCCCGCGCCCGTACCGCCGGGCTCAGCCCGTCTCGCGCAACTCCCGGAAGAACGCCCGCACATCACCACGCCGTACGCCCGTCCCGTGCCGGGCAGCTCGTCCGGCCGGAGAAAATATCACCCGCCCGGCCGATGAGTTTCCCGGTGTGGACCGGTCGACACAGATGACAGTGATCCACGCTCCAGGAGGTACTCATGGCATCCGACGGTTTCACCACGTGTCTCTGGTTCGACGGCCAGGCCGAGGAGGCCGCCCACTTCTACGTCTCGGTCTTCAAGAACTCCAGCATCGGAAAGACCGCCCGCTACCCCGAGGGTGCGCCCCAGCCCGCCGGCAGCGTGATGACCGTAGAGTTCACGGCCAACGGCCACAGGTTCCTCGGACTCAACGGCGGCCCCGAGTTCAAGTTCACCGAGGCGGTCTCCTTCATGATCTTCTGCGAGAACCAGGAGGAGATCGACTACTACTGGGCCAAGCTCACCGAGAACGGCGGCGAGCCCGGCCCCTGCGGCTGGCTCAAGGACCGGTACGGCGTGTCCTGGCAGGTCGTCCCCGACCGGCTCGACGCCATGATCACCGACCCGGACCCGGCGAAGGCGGCCCGGGTGACCCAGGCGTTCATGGCGATGAGCAAGTTCGACATCGCGGCCCTGGACAAGGCGTACGCCGGCGAGTGACGCGCCCCGGACGGGGGCGGGAACCCCTGCCCCTACCGGGACTCGGCCAGGATCTCGCCGATCACATGCCGCGAGTTCTCCGCGACAGGCGGGTTGGTCTCCCAGTAGTACGGCAGTGCGATGACCGCGATCCGCAGGGCCCAGCCCCGGCCTCGCGCCCACTCGGCCTCGCCCGCGCCCACGGCCTCGCGGAAGACGCCGCGCGCCTCGGCGGGCAGCAGACACCAGGCGCTGATGAGGTCGACGGCGGGATCGCCCACCCCCACCGTGCCGTAGTCGATCACGGCGGTCAGCCGTCCGCCGCTGACCAGCAGGTTCCCGGCCATCAGATCGCCGTGCGCCCAGACCGGCGGCCCGGCGTGCTCCGGGGTGCGCAGGGCCTGTTCCCAGAGGTCCGTCACGGCCGCGGTGTCGATCCGCCCCGCCAGCTGGGCGAGCGCCTCACGCACGAACCGGTCCTGCGTCGCCAGGGGCACACCCCGCGACCCGACCGGGCCCTTGGCCGCGTCGATCCGGCGCAGGGCGGTGACGTACGCCCCCAGGTCCTCGGCGAGCAGTCCGGGTTTCTCCAGCGTGCCGGGCACCGGGTTGCGGCCGTCCAGCCAGCCGTACACGGCCCAGGGCCACGGGAAGCCGTCGTCGGGCTCACCGCGCCCGAGAGGCCGGGGCGCGGCGGCGGGCAGCTCCGGTGCCAGCCGGGGCAGCCAGCGCAGTTCGTGTGTGATGGCCTCGACGGCGCGGGGGTGCCGGGGGAGCCGTACGACCTTGTCCGCACCGAGGCGGAACATGGCGTTCTCCGTCCCGGAGGACTCCAGGCGCCGCAGGGGCAGCCCTGCCCACCGCGGGAACCGTCCCGCGATCAGCCGGCCGACGAGCGAGACGTCGATGTCCACTTCGTCCTCATGCATTCGCACCGCGCACATGGCGTCATTCGAGCGGTCAACTCGCCGACTGTCGAATGGTTTTCACGATCTCCCGGGCGATGCGCAGGATGCCGGGGGAGCGGACCGGGCAGGGTTTCGGCGTGGACGTCGTGGGCGCCAGGCAGAAGTGCAGGTAGTCGTCGTCCCGGTGCAGGGCCGTCCGGTCGCGGGACGGCTGGGTGCAGTAGTCGGGATGGGCCCGCTCGTAGGCGGTACACGGAAGGTACTGCGTCCAGGCGTAGCGGTCCGAGCCCGGACTGACCGCTCTTCCGGCGTCGGCGACCACGCCGCCCGTCGTGGCGGCCAGCCGCTCGTACAGTCCGTTCACCCGGCGCACCCGGTCGGGCGTGATCGGGTCCGGGCCCTGGAGCACCCACACGATCCGCGGCCGGTGGGAGCCGCCGGCCGCCGCGATCTGCTCGACGAGCCTGCGCGCGTCGGCCTCGTACCGCTTGAAGTACCGCTCCCGCGCGCCGTCGTACGTGATCCCGTCCATGCACCAGGTGAAGTCCCAGGCGTTGCCCCAGAACTGCAGCACCACGAAGTCCGGACGCAGCGACCGCACCAGCGCCGCCGCCTTGTCCCGGGCCGGGACGAGGGACCGCTCGGCCGTGCCCTCCAGGTAGTCGCACAGGGTGGTGCCCGAGTAGGGGGCGCTCGTGTACTTCGCGCGCAGGTCCCGGCGCAGCTCCTGGCCGAGGACCTTCTGGTTCTCCATGGCGAGCGAGTCGCCGAGGTACAGCACGGTGGGCGCCTTCTGGGGGGCCCGGGAACTGGGGGAGGCGGGGGCCCGTTGATGCGTGGTCGCGGACACGTCCGGAGCGGACGGCGGGGGAGTCCCGGGCCCGGACGACGGATCGCCGCACGCGCCGAGCAGTAATCCCGCCACCAGCACCCCCACGATCCACGGTCTGCGCATACGGCAACTCCCGCCCCGGGCCGGTGAAACGGCTCACCAGGCAAGCACAGCCGGACCCCGAGGGGAAGACACTTCACGTCACGTCGTTCACCAGCACCGCCGCCCCGTCGAACCGCCCGGCCTTGAGATCCGCGAGCGCCGCCACGGCCCGCGACAGCGGATACGGATGCGTGGTCGCGCGCACGCCGTACCTCGCCGCGAGGGTCAGGAACTCGCGGCCGTCCGCGCGCGTGTTGGAGGCGACGCTGCGCAACTCCTTCTCGTAGAAGAGCTCGCTCTCGTAGTGCAGGGGAGGCGTGTCGGTGAGGTGGATGCCGGCGACGGCCAGGACGCCGCCGCGGTCCAGGGCGCGCAGGGCGACCGGGACCAGATCGCCGGCGGGAGCGAACAGGATCGCGCTGTCCAGCGGCTCCGGCGGCCTGGCGTACGCGTCCTGCGCGGAGGCCGCGCCCAGCTCCAGCGCCAGCCGCCGGGCGGCCGCACCGCGCGTCATGACGTGCACGGTGGCGCCCTCGGCGAGCGCCACCTGCGCGCACAGATGGGCGCTGCCACCGAAGCCGTACAGCCCGAGCCGTCCGCCGGGCGGCAGCCCGGCCCGCCGCAGCGCCCGGTGGCCGATGATGCCCGCGCACAGGAGGGGAGCCAGGGCCACGTCCGGCACGCCGTCCGGCAGCCGGTAGGCGAACGCCGCCGGCACCGTCGTGTACTCCGCGTAGCCGCCGTCGGCGTGCCAGCCCGTGTACGCGGAGCGGGGGCACAGGTTCTCCGCGCCGCGCGCGCAGTACGCGCAGCTGCCGTCGGTGCGGCGCAGCCAGGCCACACCGACGCGGTCGCCCGGCGCGAAGCCGCGCACCGCCGCGCCCGCCCCGGTCACCACCCCGACGACCTCGTGACCGGGCGTGACGCCCACCCGGCGCACGGGCAGGTCGCCCTCCACGACGTGCAGGTCGGTGCGGCACACACCGCAGGCGCGCACCCGCACCAGCAGCTCGTCGTCCGCGGGCACCGGCACCGGCTTTTCGACCAGCCGCAGTGCCCCCTCCTCGACCGGGCCCGGCCGCACCACCGACCACGCGCGCATCGTCCCGTCCACCATGCCGCCGCTCCCCGTCCTCACGAAGGCCCCTGGCCAGTCTGCGCCGGACACGCCGGTTCGGCGCGCGGGTCGGTGCACGGGTGACTAGCGTGAGGAAACGGACTAACCACCCATTCGGAAGGGCCGCAGTCATGGCCGTGCAACCTGAAGGAACCCCGTGCTGGGCCGACGCGATGTTCAGCGACCTCGAAGGGGCCAAGAGCTTCTACGGCGACGTCCTCGGCTGGACCTTCGCCGAGGCGATGGCGGAGTTCGGCAACTACACCCAGGCCTATGCGAACGGCAAGGCGGTCGCCGCCGTCGTCCCGCCCGTGCCCGGCCAGGAGGGCCAGTCGCAGTGGTGCCTGTACTTCGCGGCCCAGGACGCCGCAGCGACGGCCGCCCGGATCCGTGACAACGGCGGCGAGGTGCTGATGGAGCCGATGCAGGTCGGCGACTTCGGCACGATGTGCCTGGCCCGTGACCCCGGCGGTGTCGTCTTCGGCGTCTGGCAGGCGGGCACCCACGAGGGATTCGACACGACGGCCGAACCGGGCGCCTACACCTGGGCGGAGGTCTTCACCCGCGAGCCCGAGAAGTCCGACGCGTTCTTCCCCGCCGTCTTCTCCTACCGGCAGAAGGAGATGGCGGACGAGGCGATGGACTTCCGGATCTACGACCTCGGCGACCGCAGCGTGCTGGGCCGGATGAAGATGACGGACGACTTCCCGCCCGAGATGCCGCCGTACATCAACGTCTACTTCGCCGTCGAGGACTGCGACGACACCGTCGCCAAGGCCACCAAGCTCGGCGGCGTCCTGCGGTTCGGTCCCATGGACACCCCGTTCGGCAGGTTCGCGGCCCTCAGCGACCCGCAGGGCGCCAACTTCTCGGTCATCGACATCACCAGGACCGAGGGCGACATGCCGAAGACGACCGACGTGAGCTGAGACCTCCGGCCGGACCGCCCAGGCGGCCATGGCATGATCGAGCCCATGCGTGAACGTGTTGTGGCCGCGTGCGACGGGGCTTCGAAGGGAAATCCCGGGCCCGCGGGCTGGGCCTGGGTCGTCGCCGACGCTTCCGAGAGCCCGGTGCGCTGGGAGGCCGGGCCGCTCGGCAGGGCCACCAACAACGTCGCGGAACTCACCGCGCTGGAGCGCCTGCTGGCGGCGACCGACCCGGACGTGCCGCTCGAGATCCGGATGGACTCGCAGTACGCGATGAAGGCCGTCACCACCTGGCTGCCCGGGTGGAAGCGCAACGGCTGGAAGACGTCCGGCGGGAAGCCGGTCGCCAACCAGGACCTCGTCGTGCGCATCGACGAGCTGCTGGACGGCCGCTCGGTGGAGTTCCGCTACGTGCCCGCCCACCAGGTCGACGGCGACCGGCTCAACGACTTCGCCGACCGTGCCGCCAGCCAGGCCGCCACCGTCCAGGAGCCCGCGGGCAGCGGCCTCGGCTCCCCCGAGCCGCCGCCCGCCCCTGACGCCCCGGCCAAGGCCCCGCGGTCCCGTCCGCGCGGCGGCGCGACCCGCACCGGGAAGGCGTCCGCCGCGAAGGGCTCCTCGCGCACGATCAAGGCGAAGTTCCCCGGCCGCTGCCAGTGCGGCCGTTCCTACGCGGCCGGTGAGTCCATCGCCAAGAACGACAGCGGCTGGGGCCACCCGGAGTGCCGCGCGGGAGCGACCGTCTGATCAGGCGTCGAACGTGTAGTGCGCCGTGTGGTCCAGCAGATCCGCCGGGCTCGTGTCGTGCCATGGCCGCATCGTCTCGCGCAGGTCGATGACGTTCGGCGTCCCAGCGGCCGGCAGATAGCCGGAGCCGGCGTGCCGCCGCTGCCACTCGGCCCACAGCTTGTCGATGAACGCGTGGTGCAGCCAGAACACCGGGTCGTTGGGGGAGACCCCGGTGGCCATCTGGCCGCCGACCCAGACGTGGACCCGGTTGTGCAGATTGACGCCCCGCCACCCTTCGAGGTGATTGCGGAAACCGTCCGAGGCGCTGTTCCAGGGCGCCATGTCGTACGTGGGTATCGACAGCACCGACTCGACCTCGGCCGGCGTCGGCAACTGGCGTCCCCCGGAGCCGAGGGAGCGCCGCAGGAACGTCCGGCCGTCGACCCGCACGGTGATCGGCCAGTTCCCCGAGGACGCGGAGAACGGCCCGTCCGTGACCCGGCCGTCCCGCTCGCGCCCCGTGCCGCCGAGGAAGTCGGGCGCCCAGAGCGAGGCCCGCGGCGAACGGTCGACGCTCCAGTCCCAGTACGGCAGGGCCACCGACGGATCCATCGACTGCAGCGCCCGCTCGAACTCCAGGAGGAATCTCCGGTGCCAGGGCAGGAAGGACGGTGAGCGGTGCCCCGTCCGCTCGCCGTCGTCGGTGTCGGAGACGATGAACGCGTTGTGCGTCGTGACGAACTCGTCGTAGCGGCCGCTGCGCTTCAGCTCCAGGAGCGCGGCGACGAAACGCCGCTTCTCGTCGGCGGTCAGGGCGGACTGGTTCTTGCGGACGGTCATGTGCGGGTGCTCCAGAGGCCTTTCGGGGCGGGTCAGTTGGCGGGGAAGGGCAGCAGTGGCGCGCCCTGGAGCTCGTCCACCGCGGCGCGGGCGGCGGCGCGCGGGGTGGGTACCGGGTCGTAGTGGCTGACGACGCTGATCCAGGTGCCGTCGGCGTTGCGCATCACGTGCAGTTCCACACCGTCGACGAACACCGCGTACCCCGCGCCGTGATGGTGGTGACCGGTCGCGGCGGCCGGCCGGCCCTGTATCCGGCGGCCCTTGTAGACCTCGTCGAAGGTCTCGGGGGAGTCGTGGTGCCCGGCGGCGGCAGCGGCCGGTGCGAGGGCCGGCAGGGCACCGGCCGTGCCGGCGAGGACGGCCGCGGCGGTGAGAGCGCGGCGACGGCTGAGTTCCGGCATGCGGACCTCCTGGGATGGTTCGGCTGTTGGCCCCGCATGCCTACCGGCCCGTCCGGTACCGGGAGAAATCCGCGCGAGCCGGTTGGCTGCGATCCGGGCAATTCCCCTTATGTCGTGCAAGGTTGAACGAAGATGATCTTGTCGCGAGGGAGGGATGCGCGGGCTCGGAAGGGGAGATTCCGTCCGTGAGGCGTGCTGTGACGGCTGTTTCTCCCTGTGCGCTCCGCTGCTCGTGGTGCGCGTCACGCCGCGAAGATGGCGCGATTCGGTGGTCCGGTGCCCCGGCGGGAGCCCCGGGGTGGACCTGACCTCCCGCCTTAGGTGAATGGCAATTCACCGGCTAAGGTGAATTGCCATTCACCCGCCGCCTCGCCAGGCGCTGCCCGCTGGAGTGCCGATGGACCGGACCGCTGCGATACGCAACCGGCTCACCGTCCCGGTGCTCGCGTTCGGCGGCATCCTGATGGCCGTCATGCAGACCGTCGTCGTCCCGCTGCTGCCCGACCTGCCCCGGCTGACCGGCGCCTCGGCGGGCACGGTCTCCTGGATGGTCACGGCCACCCTGCTGTCCGGCGCCGTCCTCACCCCGGTCCTGGGCCGGGCCGGCGACATGTACGGCAAGCGGCGGGTGCTCATGTCCGCGCTCGCACTGATGACCGCCGGTTCCGTCCTCTGCGCCCTGTCCTCCGACATCGGGGTGCTCATCGCCGCCCGCACCCTGTCCGGAGCCGCCGCCGCGGTCGTCCCGCTGTCCATCAGCATCCTGCGGGACGAACTGCCCGCGGAGCGCCGGGGGTCGGCCGTGGCGCTGATGAGCTCCACCGTCGGCATCGGCGCCGCGCTCGGCCTGCCACTGGCCGCGGTGATCGTGCAGTACGCCGACTGGCACACCATGTTCTGGGTGACCAGCGCCCTCGGCGCCACGGGCGTGACCCTGGTGTGGTGGGCGGTGCGCGAGTCGCCCGTGCGGGAGCCCGGCCGGTTCGACGTACCGGGCGCGCTGGGACTGGCCGCCGGGCTGGTGTGCCTGCTGCTCGGGGTGTCCCAGGGCGGGCAGTGGGGCTGGGGCAGCGTGCGCGTCGTGGTCCTGTTCGCGGGTGCCGCCGTCGTGCTCGCCCTGTGGTGGTGGCAGCAACTGCGGGCCGGACAGCCGCTCGTGGACCTGCGGCTGGTCGCCCGGCCCCGGGTCGGGCTGTCCCATGTGGCGGCCCTGCTCGCCGGGTTCGCGTTCTACGCCAACACCCTGGTCACCGCCCAGCTGGTGCAGACGCCGAAGGCCACCGGGTACGGGCTCGGGCTGTCCATCGTCGCCACCGGCCTGTGCCTGCTGCCCAGCGGTGTCGTCATGCTGCTGCTGTCGCCCGTCTCCGCCCGGATCTCCGCCGCGCGCGGGCCGCGCGTCACGCTCGCCCTCGGAGCGGCGGTCATCGCCGCCGGGTACGCGGTCCGCATCGCCGACAGCCGCGACCTCTGGATGATCATCGCCGGGGCCACGGTCGTCGCCACCGGGACCACCCTGGCCTACTCGGCGCTGCCCACACTCATCCTGCGTGCCGTGCCGGCCGGGCAGACCGCCTCCGCCAACGGCGTCAACGTCCTGATGCGGACGATCGGCCAGGCCGGCTCCAGCGCTGCCGTGGCCGCCGTCCTGGTGCACCACACCGGCCTGGTCGGCGGCGTGCCGGTGCCCACCCTGCACGGCTATCTGCTGGCGTTCGCGATGGCCGGCGCGGTCGCCCTCGTGGCCACGGCGGTGGCGCTGTGCATCCCCGGCGACGCCGCGCAGGACGTCCCGGACGGGCCGGGACCGGCCGCGGACCGCACCCGGGGCGCGCGCGACCAGGCGATGGAGGGAGCATGAGTGCCGTGAGCACTCCACCCGTCACACCCACGCCGGCGCGCAGGGACGCCGAGGCGACCAAGGCGGCCATCCTGAAGGCGGCCCGCTATCTGCTGGCCCGGCACGCGCACGCCGACATCACGCTCAAGGCGGTCGCCGACCGCGCAGGGGTGAGCCCGCCGCTGATCCTGAAGTACTTCGGCAACAAGGACACGCTGTTCGCCCGGGTCATGTCCTTCGAGACCGACGCCGCCGCCCTGCTGGCCGCGCCCGTCGAGGAACTCGGCCCGCACATGGTCCGGCACGTCCTGCTCAGCCAGACCCGGCAGGGCGCCGACCCGCTGCTGCGGATCGTGTTCGCGCCCCTGCACGGCGAGCAGGGCGACATCCTGCGCGCCAACTTCCGCACCCAGGTGACCGACCTGCTCACCGCCCGCCTCTCCGGCCCCGACGCCGGCCTGCGCGCCGAACTGGCCGTCGCGGCCCTGCTCGGCCTGGGCGTGATGTACGGCATCGCCCGCGGCACCGAGGTACGGGCGAGCACCGTGGACGCCCTGGTGGAACGCTACGCACCCGCCGTGCAGGCGCACCTCACGCCTTAGCGCCCTGGCCGAACAGCCGGTCCAGGAAGGCGTTGCCGTACACGTGGTGCGGGTCCAGCCGGTCCAGCACCGCGTCCGCCTCGGCCCACTCGGCCGTGCCGACCGCGGCCGGCACCACCGTGCCCAGCACCTCCTCGTCGTCCCACACCCCGTCGTCCGTGTACGCCCACCCCTTGGACCACTCCACCCGGGTCAGCGCGGACCCGCCGTCGTACGCGCGCAGCAGGAACCGCTCGATCTCGCGAAGGAACGCCTCCGCGTCCGGCGTGCCCGGCAGCGTCAGGATGTCCAGCCACACGGCCGTGTCCCACTCGGGGTGGTCCGTGCGTGGCCGCAGCGCCGACAGCAGCGGCGCGCGGGCCCCGGCCACCCCGCAGTCGCCGGGGTCGTCCAGTCCGGTCACCCGGATCTCCACCGATCCGTTGACGGGGAAGCTGCCCCGGGCCGCGTACGCCGTCAGCCGCTCCCGGTAGCACCCGGCGAACTCGGAGACGACCTTCTGCACCTGGGCCCTGGACGTGAGCACGGCGTAGCCGTTCGCGTGTACCCGCAGCGTGGTCGGCTTCAGATACAGCAGGGTGTTCTTGGACGGTCCCCAGATGTCGCCGGAGCGCGTCGCCACCAGCCCGAGGGCGGCCGCGTCGTACTGCGCGGTGCCGAGCAGCGGCGCCAGATACCAGGCCGCCTCCGACGTCATCCGGCCGACCAGCTCCGCCACCGGGGCCGGGACGGTGTCGGAGAACGGGTAGTTGTACGGCCGCCTCACGTGCCGTGAGGTCAGCGGCCGGGTGGGGGAGACGCTCCACACCTTCAGCCAGGGGTGCTCGGTGAAGGCGAACCAGATCGCCTCGACCCGCCCGGCCTCCTCCAGGAAGCTCGCGAACGTGCGGTGCCCGTTCCCGGAGCCGGGCGCGGCGAACAGTTCGCCGGCCGGGATGTCCGTCCGGCTCACGCACCGCAGAGCGGTGTTCGCGCCCACCCGCAGCACCACCTCGGTCACCAGGGACCGCCCGAGATGGGTCAGCAGGGCGGCGCAGTCCGCCTCGTCACGGTGGAACGTGCGCAGCGCGTACGCGCCGGCCCGGGAGTCCCACACCACGGCCGTCAGGGACAGGATCAGGTTGCTCAGCGAGCCGTAGGTGTGCCCCGGCGGGCGCCGCTCGTCCCGTGCGGGAACTGCGGTGCCGTGCGCGTCGATCGCCAGGGCGCCACCCAGGGTGAGGACTCCGGGAGCGGGCGTCGCCGTGACACCGAGGCCGTGCTCCTCCAGGAAGGTGAGCAGATCCTCCATGGTCACGCCGGTCCCGGCGCGTACGGCGGTCGGCGAGTCCAGGGCGAGGCCGGTCAGGTGGGGCGCGGTGTCGACGAGGAGGACGGGTGCGCCGGACGGCGTCCCCTCCGTCACCGTCAGGGGCGACCAGCCGTGCGAGGCGCCCCGGGCGCGCACCCGCCACCCGTGCCGCCAGGCCCAGTTGACGACGTCGACCACCTGGCCGGGGCTTCCCGGCGCACAGGCCCACAGGCCGTCGGCGGTGATCTCGCCCACCCAGTTCCGGTACGCCGAGCGGTACAGAGCGACGTCCGCCGGGAAGTCCGGCACCTCCGTCGCGGCGACGGCCGGGTCCGCCGGCAGGCCCGGCACGGCGGCCAGCGCGGCAGCGGTGAGGAGGAAACCCCGGCGCGACCAACGCGCCTCACCCGACGGAAGGTTGTTCACTGCACCAGTTGTCACATCGAGCCACGCTAGGGGCCCGTTGACACGTGACATATCCCTGTCGACTCTATTCACTCGTGTGAGTGAATCGGGCCGGGACGGCGGCCGGAGCGAGATGTTCCGCGCGCGGCCGTGACGGATGACAGACTGACGCCCATGGACGAGCGCACATTCGACAGGTCGGGCCAGCACGCCTCCGTCATCGGTCTCGGTACGTGGCAGCTGGGCGCCGACTGGGGAGACGTCGACGACAAGGAAGCCCTCGCGGTGCTGGAGGCGGCGGCCGAGGCCGGGGTGACCTTCTTCGACACCGCCGACGTGTACGGCGACGGGCGCAGCGAGCAGACCATCGCCGCGTTCCTCAGCGGCAGGCCGGACCTGCACGTCCTGGTCGCCACCAAGATGGGCCGCCGGGTCGACCAGATCCCCGGGAACTACGTGCTCGACAACTTCCGCGCCTGGAACGACCGCTCCCGGCGCAACCTCGGCGTCGACCGTATCGACCTGGTGCAGCTGCACTGCCCGCCCACGCCCGTCTACTCCACGGACGAGGTGTTCGACGCCCTCGACACCCTCGTCGAGGAGGAGAGGATCGCCGCGTACGGCGTCAGCGTCGAGACCTGTGCGGAGGCGCTGACCGCGATCGCCCGGCCGAACGTGGCCAGCGTGCAGATCATCCTCAACCCGTTCCGCATGAAGCCCCTGCGCGAGGTGCTCCCGGCCGCGCGCGAGGCGGGCGTCGGCATCATCGCCCGCGTGCCCCTGGCCTCCGGCCTGCTGTCGGGCAAGTACACCCGGGACACGGTCTTCCCGGAGAACGACCACCGCACCTACAACCGGCACGGCGATTCCTTCGACGTGGGCGAGACCTTCTCCGGCGTCGACTACGTCACCGGTGTCGAGGCCGCCGCGGAGTTCGCCGCGCTCGCTCCGGAGGGGTACACCCCGGCCCAGCTGGCCCTGCGGTGGATCATCGACCAGCCCGGTGTCACGACCGTGATCCCCGGCGCCCGCTCACCCGAGCAGGCCCGCGCCAACGCGGACGCCGCCCGCCTGCCGGAGCTGTCCGGCGAGACGCGGGCGGCCATCCGCGACCTCTACGACCGGCGGATCAAGGGCCAGGTCGAAGCCCGCTGGTGAGGCGCGCCCTCAGGGCACCAGGAGCAGCTGCCTCTCCTGCTCCTGGTCACCGGAGGCGGCACCGTCGTCGCGGGACGTGAAGGCCCGGGTGAGCGTGTCGCTCGCCCGCCGCACCGCCTCCGGGGTGCCCTGCACCGTGACGGTCACCGGGGCGGACAGACGCTCGGCGCCGGCCCTGGCGCTCCCGGCCGGAGACGCGTCCCCGCCGCCGTCGAAGGTCGCCATGTGCACCGTCGCGTTCTCGTCGGCGGGCAGCTCGTCCGGCGCCCCGAACGTGCCTTCCAGGGCCCGGACGACCGCTCGTGCGTCGTCGGCACCCCCGCCGCTGAGCGTGACGGTGAGCTGCGTACCGGACATGCGTCCACGACCTCCTCGGGCTGTGCGTCAGTCGCCGTCCGTGTAACCGTCCGCTGATCGCTCAAACCGCCGTGCGGGCCGGGACGACGGCCGCTTACGGGGAACCCGCGTGAGACAAGCACCCACGTCTCACACCGGGGAGGCACAGTGGCGGACACGGCAGACGGCGCGCCCAGGCGCCGGGGGCGCAACGAGACGGAGGAGGAGAGAGCGGACCGGATGTGGCAGGAGCTCATCCAGGAGGTCCGCGTGGCCCAGATGGGCGTGCAGATTCTGTTCGGCTTTCTGCTCACCGTGGTGTTCACCGACAAGTACGACGACCTGACCGACACGGACCAGCTGATCTACCTCGTGACGGTCGTCCTCGGCGCGTGCGCGACCGGGGCGCTCATCGGGCCGGTCTCCCTCCACCGCCTCGTCTCCGGGCGGCGCGTCAAGCCCCAGGCGGTGCGGCTGGCCTCCCGGCTGACCCTGCTCGGCCTCGTGCTGCTGCTCGCCACGACGACCGCCTCACTGCTGCTGATCCTGCGCGTGGCGACGCACGACGGCTTCGTGCCCTACCTCGTCGCCGGCGTGGTCGGCTGGTACCTGCTGTGCTGGTTCGCCCTGCCTCTGTGGACCCGGCGCCGCCACACGTCGAAGTGAGGGCCTGCGGTGGTGCCCGCGCCCGACCGCGGACAGCACCGCAGGTTCAGTTCGTCAGCGGGGAACCCCGGATCAGCCCCCGGCGATGACGTCCGCCAGGAAGTCGTCGACGCGGACCTCCTCGCGGCCCGGCGGGACCATCTCGTGGGTCTCCCGCAGGAACGCCGCGAACGCCGGGGCCCACGCGAATACCACCGCGTGGTGCCGGCCGCCGTCGGGACGGGCGTCACCGAGGAACTCCAGGCGCAGTTCCTGCCACATGCCGTGCGACTCGGGGCGCATCCGCACGTCCCCCACCCCGACCGGACGCCGCAGCCCCTCGCCGAGCATCTCCCGGTCCAGCTGCCAGCGGGCGAGGACACGGCCGTCGTGGCTGAAGACGACGGTGACGGCGAAGGGGTCCGCGGCGTCGTAGCTCAGGTGGGCGAGCACGGAGAAACGGTCCGTGTCACCCGCCTGGAGCTGCACCACCAGGGTCTTGTGCACGAAGGAGTTCACGAGAGGGCCTCCGGGAGGAACCAACCGACGTAGAGCCCTCTAGTACCCCCCATACGCACAAGATGCTCAGCCCTCCGGGTGATTCCCCCGGGCCCCGCGCAGGGACTCGATGCACACGGCCACGGCCCGCTGGAGTTCCTCCAGACGCTGGACCATGTCGTCCTCGTAGAACTCCCCGGCGTCGGCGTCGTCGAAGGTCAGTTCCTCGAACACCTTGGTGGCCTTCTGGAGGCTGCTGTAGAACTTCGTGCGCCGCTCCTGCACCCGCAGCCCCGGGTCGGTCTCGACGACCTCGACGACCAGGGACTTCATGGTGCCGTACGCCTCGGCGGCCCACTCGCCGGCGTCCTCGCCCTCGTCCAGCTCGTCGATGAGGGACAGGTGCCGTTCGGCCTCCTGGCGGAGCTCGACCGGCGCGTCCAGGGTCTGCCCCGCGGGTGTCTTGATCTGGCCCGACTCGGCGATCTGGCGCACGTATCCGATCCGGTCGGCCGCCCTGCTCTCGCCGGCGACGGCCTTCTTCAGCTCGTCGGTGCGCACGACGTCACGGGCCAGCTCCGACTGGAGTTCCGGGTCCTCCCGGACCCGGTCCAGCAGGGCCTGGCGGGCCGCGCGGGCGGTAGCGGGGTCGGCGAGGATCGCGGCGCGCAGAGCGGTGGGGTTCTCCGCGACCTCCAGCGCCTTCGTGGGCCGGATGCCCTCCGCCTGGGCGGCCTCGGCGATGGCGGTGCCGCGCTCGGACGTGGCGCCGGAGCGGGAGACGTAGTAGCTCAGCCACACGTCGGCGTCCGGCAGTTCCACCTCCTGACCCGGCGTCAGCGCCTCGAAGTGCGGGACCAGCCCGTCGTCGGCCGCCCGGTCCCACGCCTTGTAGTAGCGCATGACCCGCTCCGGGGAGCACCCGGCGAGCTCCGCGAACTCCTTCGCCGACACCTTCGGCGTCTCGTCCGGGCCCTGCCCGCCGGGCCGCACGCTGCGCGCCACCTTCAGCCCGAAGGCCCACCCTCCGGTCCGGGCGTACGCCCCGAACTCCCGCGCGTCCCGCGCGATCGGCTCGCTGACGGGTGCCGGGGATGCTTCGGGCGGGGTGATCGCTAGGGTCACGGACGACTCTCCTGAATAGGCTGGCCGGTTGAGTATGTGCAGGTCGGCAGCCTATACGTGTCCATGGCCCGGGCCGGCCCGAGAGGGGGAGGACCTCAGCCGAACGCGTCGCGCAGGGCGGGCAGCAGGGTCTTCTCCGACCAGTCCAGGTACGCCGGCTGCGACTCGCCGCCGATCTGGACCAGGGCGACCTCCGTGAAACCGGCCTCGGCGTACGGACGCACGGCCTCTACGAACGCGTCCGGGTCGTCACCGCACGGGATCGAGTCGGCGACGTCGTCGGGCGTGACGAACTGGGTCGCCGCCTCGAAGGAATCCGGGTGCGGCAGCTCCGAGTTGACCTTCCAGCCGCTGCCGAACCAGCGGAACTGGGAGTGCGCCCGCTTGATCGCCGTGTCCCGGTCGGGGTCGTAGCAGACCGGCAGCTGGCCCACACGGGGCTTGCCCTCGCCGCCGTGCCGGTCGAACGCCTCCAACAGCCCCGCCTTGGGCTCCGTGGCGATCACCAGATCAGCCAGCCGGCCCGCGAGCTCGCACGACTGCTCCCCGGAGACGGCGATGCCGATGGGCGGTGCCGTCTCCGGCAGGTCCCACAGCCGGGCCGACTCCACGTCGAAGTGCGTGCCGCGGTGGTTGACGTGACCGCCCTTGAAGAGGGCGCGGATGATCTCCACGGCCTCCTCGAACATCTCGTGCCGTACGTCGACGGACGGCCAGCCGCCGCCCACCACGTGCTCGTTGAGGTTCTCGCCGGAGCCGAGCCCCAGCCGGAACCGCCCCTCGGACAGCAACTGGACCGTCGCCGCCTTCTGCGCCACCACCGCCGGGTGGTAGCGGAACGTCGGGCACGTCACGTACGTCATCAGCGGGATACGTGACGTGGCCTGAGCGGCCGCGCCGAGCACCGCCCAGGCGTAGGGCGAGTGACCCTGTGAGCGCAGCCACGGGAAGTAGTGGTCGGAGGTCACCGAGAAGTCAAAGCCCGCCTCCTCGGCCCGCACCACATGGTCGACGAGCTCGCGGGGGCCGGCCTGCTCGGTCATCATCGTGTATCCGATTTGCACCATAACCGCCGGGTCCCCTGACAGCAGGCGTGAAAACTGCTCGATCAAGGTCCGCCGGCGGGGCAGGATGCCCTCATGAGTGCCTTCTCTCTGCCTGCGGACAGCCCCGCCGCCCAGGGCGTCGACGCGTCCGGTGTCCACGCCTTCCTCGACGGCCTCGAAGCGCATCCGGAGATCGAGCCGCACAGCCTGATGATCATGAGGCACGGCAGGCTGGTCGCCTCCGGCTGGTGGGCGCCGTACACCCCCGACCGCCCCCACCTGCTGTACTCGCTCAGCAAGAGCTTCACCGGGACCGCCGCCGCCCTGGCCGAGGCCGAGGGCCTGCTCGACTTCGACGCGCTGGTGATCTCCTACTTCCCGGAGCTGGATGCCGAGATCACCGACCCGCGCAGCCGGGCCATGCTCGTCCGGCACGTGGCGTCCATGTCGAGCGGCCACGAGCGGGAGACCGTCGATGAGGTCTACGCGCTGGACAAGCAGGAGCCCGTGCGCGGGTTCCTGCTGCTGCCGCCGGACCGCGACCCCGGCACCGTCTTCGCCTACAACCAGCCCGCCACCTACACCCTCGCCGCGATCGTCCAGCGGGTGACCGGGCAGCCGCTCACCTCCTATCTGCGGCCCCGGCTGCTGGATCCGCTGGGCATCGGCGAGGTGTTCTGGCAGCGGGACCGCGCCGGCCGCGAGATCGGCTACAGCGGTCTGCACGCCACCACCGACGCCGTCGCCCGGCTCGGCGAGCTGTACCTGCGCGACGGAGTCTGGGAGGGCGAGCGGCTGCTGCCCGAAGGATGGGTGGCCCGGGCCACGCGCCGGCACATACCCACCGCCGGAGCCATGGGAGACGAGGACCGGCAGGACTGGGACCGGGGTTACGGATACCAGTTCTGGATCTCCCGCCACGGCTATCGGGGCGACGGCGCCTACGGCCAGTTCTGCCTGGTGCTGCCCGAGCAGGACGCGGTGATCGCGATGACCGCGGCGACCGAACGGATGCAGGACGTCCTGAACCTGGTCTGGCAGCACCTGCTGCCCGCCTTCGGCCCCGAGCCGCTGACCGGCCGGGAGAGCGCCGACAAGGCCCTGCGGGAGCGCCTCGCCGGGCTCGCGCTCCCGCCCGCCCCGGGCAGGCCGGCACCGCCGGAACGGGCGGAGGATTGGGAAGCCGCCGAGTTCGAGTTCTCCAAGGGGGACGGTCCCGCTCTGTCGGCCGGGCTCGTATCGGACGCGGACGGCTGGACGCTCCGGCTCACCGAGGGCGAGCACCGGCTGGACCTGCGGATCGGAGCGGAGGGCTGGACGGTGGCGGAGAAGCCGCTCCCGACAGCGGTGAGCGGCGGCTGGACGGACTCCGGCACGCTGGCCGTGGAGGTGGCCTTCCTGGAGACCCCGCACCGTCTGGCGCTGACGTGCTCCCTCGCCGACCGCACGCTCGCCGCGAGCTGGCGCACGCAGCCTCTCGGCCCCGGCCGGCTCACCTCCCTGCGCGCCCCGCGCGGCTCAGTCTGAGCCCGGCCGGAACGTCTTCAGGAAGGTCCGCAGCGCCTCCTGGTTCGCCTTGGCGTCCCAGTCGGCGTCCGGGGTCGTCCAGCGCAGCGAGAAGCTCCGGCCCCCGCCCAGCAGGAGACCCCGGCCGAAGGTGTGCACCCGCGTGCCGTCGGCGTCCACCGTCCACTCCATGTCGGCGGCCTCGCGTCCCTGGTACGTCGTCGCGCGGATCTCGCCGATCCGCCGGTAGTCGCCGGACCGCTCCAGGTTGGGTTCGACTTCGTCGCGCCACACGGCCACGGGGTCCGGGCCCACGCCCTCGCTGTAGGTGACGGCCAGCGTGCGGTCGTCACCGTCGGCACCGAAGGTCACGCGGTACCGCAGATCGCCCTGGCGGTCGGTGTCCAGCCGCTCCCAGCCCTCCGGGAGCGCGACGGAGAAGCCCTCCGGCGCGCGGTAGGTGTGGAAACCGGCCGGCAGGGCCGTGGCCGGGGCGGACGGCGTCGGAGTGGGTGTGGGGGTGGGCGTGCGGCCGGGGGACGACGGAGAGGGTGTGGGGGAGGGGGAGCCGGTCCGGCTGGGCGGCCCTGAGGGGTCGGGGCCGCTGCCGCCGGTGCCCTCGCCCGGCGAGGCGGCGGAGACCGGTGGCCGGGCCGGGGAGTCCGCCGCGTCACTGCCCGTGTCGCTGCCGGGCAGCCCCTGGGTCGCGGCGAGCACGGCCGCCGCGACGGTGACCACGGCCAGGGCGGTCCCCGCGACCATGGTCCGTCTGCTCCACGCCGGGCCGCCCGGCCGCATCGCGGCGTACGCGCCGCGCAGCCGCGGCACGGGCACCGACGCCATGGCCGCCTCCGGGTCCTCGCTGAGCGCGCGGGTCAGCGCCTCCCGGACCACCGGGCGGGTCAGGCGCTCCCGGGCGTCCTTGCGGAGCAGCCCCTGGACGACCTGGGTGAGCGGCCCGGCGCGCACCGGCGTGCGCAGCGGCAGCCGGTCCACGCCCTTCAGGGTGTTCTCCGGCCGGCCCCGGTCCCGGAAGGGCGGGCGGCCCTCGACCATCGTGTAGAGGATCGCGCCGAGCGCCCACAGATCGGCCGCCGGCCCGATGCGCTCGTCGCGGGCCTGTTCCGGGGAGGCGAACGCGGGTGCCGTGAGCCGGGGCGCGAGGGTGGCGCCGACCAGGCCGTAGCCGGTGACGACGACCGAATGGTCCTCGCGTACGAACACCTGGCCGGGGCTGAGCTCGCCGTGCGTGATGCCCTCGGCGTGCGCGGCGTCCAGCACGTCGAGCAGCTCCAGACCGATACGGGCGGCCCGCACGTAGTTGAACGTGCCCTGCTCCGAGAGGAGTTCACCGAGCGGGGTGCCGTCGATCCACTCGTTGACGGTCCACAGGGTGCCGGCCTCCTCGGCGGCGTCGACGACGCCGGCGATCCGGCCGGGGCACAGCAGCGCCATGCGTTCGGACGTGCGCAGCAGGCGGCCGGCGGCCCGTCGCTCGGTCTCGTACGCGTCGTCCGGAAGCCCGATCTGTGTGACGAGACACGGACGGGAGACCTCACCGGCACCGAGGTCCTCGGCGTACCAGCAGATGCGGTTGGTCTCGCGCTGGATGATCTCGAGCAGCCGGTACCGGCCGCCGACCAACTGGTGTGTGGAGACGTGCGCCCTGCCCATGGCCATCCCTCGCTGGAAACCTGGCTCTCACCTTTTCCAGAAGTACGGGGGATGGGCCGTGCTGCGTTCAACTGGATCGCAACTCCGCGTCCATTCTTGTCTTTTATTCAAAAGAGGGGATCAAGCGTGCGAGAGGAAACGGTCTTTCGCGGGCTCGGGAGCGGCTCACCTCGGCCGCTCGGGGGTCGCCCGGGGGTCGCCGGGGGTGGCGCCGCGGGTGCGGAGAATTGGCCCCCGCGCCCCGCGGATTCCCGAATCCCCGGCCGGCCTGCTGGTAACCGACGGTAAATACCAAGGTGTCCAACGGCTGAACTCGACACCCCTCCGATGAATTCGGCGACGGATTATCCGGGGGCGGTCGGCTCAGACGTCGCGCCGTACCAGGAAGCCGAGCAGGGACCGCAGTTCACCGCGGGCCCTCGCCTCCAGCGGCACCCCGGCGAGCGCCCTCTCGACGGCGGTGACGTGGTGCCGGGCCTCCGCCATGGCCGCCGCCCGGCCGCCCGCCCGCTCGATCAGCTCCGCCGCCGCACCGGGATCGTCGCCCGTCTCCAGGAGCGCGGCGAGCCGGCCGCCGTGCGGGGAGCCGAGCGCGACAAGCACCGGGAGGGTCTTCTTCCCCTCTCGCAGATCACCGTGGACGGGTTTCCCGGTGACCTGGGGGTCGCCCCAGATGCCCAGCACGTCGTCGACGATCTGGAAGGCGATCCCGAGGTGCCGGCCGGCCCGGTCGAGCGCGGCGGCCGTCTCGGGGGCGGCGCCGCCCAGCACGGCGCCCAGCGCGACCGCGCAGCCCAGCAGCGAGCCCGTCTTCTGCTCCGCCATGGCCCGGTACTCGTCGGGCCGGACCCGGTGTGGCCCCGTCCAGGGGCGGTCGGCGAACAGCAGGTCGTCCGCCTGCCCGCGCACCAGGTCGCCCAGCGCGACGGACAGCGTCCGCACGGCCGCGGCTCCGCGCGGCTGCGCGGCCAGGGTCTCGACGGCCAGCGCGAACAGGGCGTCGCCCGCGAGGACCGCGGGGCCCGTGCCGTAGGCCTTCCACACGGCCGGGCGACGGCGCCGGTCCGCGTCGCCGTCCATGATGTCGTCGTGCAGCAGGGAGAAGGCGTGCACCAGCTCCACCGCGACGGCCGCGGCCACCCCGTCCCGCCCGGACGCACCGGCCGCCTCGGCGCCGAGCACGGCGAGCGCCTGCCGTACGCCCTTGCCGCCCGGGGCGACGGCCGGGGCACCGCCCACCTCGCACCAGCCGAAGGAGTACGCGGCCATCTCGCCGACCCAGGGGTGCAGCCGGCCGACGGCTTCGGCGAGGGCGGGGCGTACCAGGGTGCGGCAGCGGTGGAGGGTCCGGTGGGGGTCGGCCGGGGGATGGGGGCCGACCGCGTCATGCTGCCGTTCGTCGTACGCGACCGCGTCCTGCCGTGCCGCCTCTACCGCTGTGGAGGACGCCGTCACCGGGTCACCTCCGCCGGCCGCGCCTCGACGGCCCCGGCATCCGGTATACCGAGTTCGTCATACGCGCGCGCCACCATCTTGCGGGCGTGCTGGAGGCCGATCCGCTCCAGCGTGCCGGCGAGCTCCGCCAGTTCGGCCGCCGTCTCGGCGTGGTCGCGGCCGAGCCGGGCCAGGGACTTGGCGAGGCCCAGCCGGGACAGCGCCTCCCCACGGGGCTCGCTCATCTCGCGGAACTCCGCCAGGGCCTGCTCGTACAGGGCGCGCGCCTCGGCGTAACGCCCGGCCCGGTACAGGACGTTGCCGCGCATCTTGTGGTTGTAGGCCAGCGCGCTGGACAGCCGCATCGCGCGGCACGTCGCCTCCGCCTCGCTCAGCAGCTCCAGCGCCCGCTCGGTGTCCCCGTCACGCACCGACACGACGTCGGCCAGACCGCGCAACGCCCAGGCGTGACCGCGCCGGTCGTCGGCGCGCGCGGCGATCTCGGCGGACTCCTCGAACAGGGCGTACGCGGTGTCGTAGTCCCCGGTGTTGCGGTGCATCTGCGCGATGCCCTCCAGCGCCCACACCGTGTGCCGCGCCTCCCCGCGCCGCCGGGCCTCGGCGAGCAGTTGCTCGTGCAGCCGGCCGACGGCCTCGTAGTCGCCCTGGATGCGGCCGGTCTCCGCCAGGCCCGCCAGCGAGTAGCCGCGTACGACGATGTCCCCGCCCCGTTCGCCCAGGTCCGCCGCGAGCTGGAGCAGCCGGCGGGCCAGCCGGAACGCCCCGCGCTGCCGGGCCAGCGTGCCGCCGCTCCACAGCGCCCAGGCCATCGCCGCCACGTCCGAGGCCTGACGGGCGGCCCGGTAACTCGCCTTCCACGCCCGGTCCGCGTCCTCGACCCTTCCCAGCCGGCGGTGCGCCTCGGCCACCGCGAGTCCGGAACGCGCCGCCTCCCCGGGCTTCCCGGCGCGCTCGGCCGCCCTCAACTGCTCGGTGCCGGCGGCCAGGACGTCGGTCAGTGAGGAGTTGACGGACAGGGTGGTGAGCGCGCCCTGGTACTCCGGGGCGAATGCCTTGCCGTACATCGATGCCTTTCGATCCGTATACGCACCATGTATACACAGAGCGTATACATGGCATGTATAGAAGGGTGGAAGCCTGCCCTGGCCACGAGGGCCAGGGCATCACCTGTTGTGGATCAAGACGTCGGCCGCACGGACGGGGTTGCCTGTGAGGCGCAGATCACCCTAGGCCCTGTCGCCACATTCCCGTCTGCCTCGCGACGCCATGCACGCTCCCCCACTGCCTTAAGGGCGTGGGACGTGCCCCCACTCGCCGCACCGGGCGAAAGCCCAAGTACGTCCAGAGCACGCGCCTGACGCCGCGAGGCCGCCCTCCGGGCGACGACGGGAATGTGACGACAGGACCTAGGGGACCTCAGTGCTGGCCGGTCTTCTGCGGAGTCGCCTCGCTCGGCCGTACGACGACGTGTCCCTCGCCCCGGAGCACCAGTTGCACGGCCTCGCCGGAGCCGCCGCGCAGCATCGAGCCGATGGACTGTGAGCGGTGCAGCGAGGTCTGCAGACCCGCCGTCCAGCCGACGATCGCGTCGGTGTCGACGTACACCGGATACTGCGGCGAGACCGGGATGACCAGCGGATTGCCCTCGCAGACCAGCCCCAGTCCGCCGTGGCCGGTGAAGACGCTGTTGAACAGGCCGCCGCCGGTGATGCCGGCGCCCTTCACGGTCGCGATGCGGTAGGACAACGTGGCGTCGAAGCACAGGACGTTGCGGCCGTTGACCGTGAACTCGTCGCCGGGTTCGACCTCGACGATGAAGCAGTTCTGCGCTTCATGGGCGAACCAGGCCTCACCCTCTCCCCGCACCACCATCAGCGGCAGTCCCTCCCCGGTGACCGCGCGCTTGAGCATGCCGCCCACGCCCTGGCCCTTGCGCTCGAACCGGAGACTGCCGCGGTAGGCGATCATCGCGCCCTGCCGGGCGAGCATCTCGCCGTTCACCGTGTAGCGGAGGCACTTGGCGTTCTCGACCGTCATGCCCGGTGCGACGGCCGGCTGTGCCATGTGCCTGCTGGAAAAGAGGTCACCCTTCATAGGCGCATCCTCACCCGGAGCGTTCCCCTCCGCCAAGATCGGGGCGGGTGACGGGCAGGGCGCACAGTGGCACGGGGTCAGCCGCCGAAGAGCTGCGTCCAGTACGTGCCCGCGCGGCCGCCGCCCGCGAAGCCGACGCCGAGGTGCGTGAAGCCGGGCTTGAGGATGTTGGCCCGGTGGCCGGGGCTGTTCATCCAGCCCTCCACGACCTCGGCGGGGGAGCGCTGGCCGCAGGCTATGTTCTCGCCGATGGACCGCCGCGTGGAGCCCGCGGCGGCGGCCCGGTCCCAGGGCCGGCTGCCGCCGGGCGCGGTGTGCGAGTAGAAGTCGCGGGCCACCATGTCCGCGCTGTGCGCCTGGGCGGCGGCGGTGAGCAGGGGATCAGCGGCCAGGGGCGGGAGTCCCGCCCGGGCGCGCTCCCGGTTGGTGAGGTCGGTGACGGCCGCCGCCGCGCCGGCCAGCCCGTCCGGTGTGAGGGGCCTGGCCCAGAGCGCGGTCCAGTAGGTGTCGCCGGTGGGTCCGTCGTGGACATGGGCCACTCCGGTATGGGTGAACGCCGGGTCGTGCAGCGTACGGCGGGGCCCGTCCGTGCGCAGGCAGTACGCGACGAACTCGGCGGTGGTGCGCGGCCCGGACACCAGGTGCTCGCCCACGGTGAGATACGCGTACCCGGCGCCGACGACCCGCTGGTAGACGGACACGCCGTCCCGGCTCTCGACGCCGAGGCGTCCGGACGCGGCCATGGCCACGGCGTGGGCCCGCGCCGCGGACACGAGCCGCGGGTCGAGCGAGACCGGTGGTGAACCGGCGGATACGCGGGCGGAGTCGACCAGCGCGGCGAAGCCGTCCGGGTCGAGGGCGGGCTGCACGGAGGCGGGAGGGCCGGGGGGTCCGCTCCCGGCCGGGCGCCACGCGGCCGGAACAGCCGCTGGCACAGGGGTCGTTGCGCGGGCTGGTCGGTGAGCCCCGCCGTCGAGCGGTCCTGGCCGCGCGCCCGGCCCGCCGGCCGGCACCGGCGCGGGTGTGTCGTCCACGATGTCGACGCCGAAGTCCCGGGCGAGTCCCGCCAGTCCGTCGGCGTACCCCTGGCCCAGGGCGCGCAGCTTCCAGCGGTCGCGCCGGTAGAGCTCCGCGAGCAGCAGGACCGTCTCCTGGCGGGAGCGCGGCGGGGTGAACCGGGCGAGCGGGCGGCCCGCCGCGTCGGTGACGTGCAGCGTGGGGCAGGGCAGGCGGCCGAGGGCGGTTCCGGGCTCGGCGGGGCTGACGGCGACGGTGACCCGGGTGGCGCCCGTCCGCAGCCTCGCCGGGTCCACCGTGAGCGCGTCGCCCCGCAGCGCGGCTCCCGGCGCGGCCGGCTGGTTGTAGAAGACGAAGTCGCCGTCGCCCCGCACCTTTCCGCCGTCGTCCGTGACGAGCGCGGACACGTCGAACGGGCCGGGCACCCGGACCGTCACCGCCCCGTCCGGAAGCGGCAGGTTGCCACCGGGGACCAACTCGTTCATCACGCCCCCCTGCTGTCGTCGTACCGGCCTCCCCGCGGGGACGCCGATGCCCCGACAACGGCCGTGGCGGCGCGCGGGTTCCCACGTCAGCCCCGGCCCACGGCCGCGAAGCCGGCGTCCGCCCGCGGCCACCTCGAAGCCCGGCCGGCATCTTCCGGACCGACACGACCCGGCACCCCCGCACAGAGTCGCAGGCCACACCACTACCGTGTCGTACGCCGGGACGGCACGGAGTGCCCGGCTCGCTCCCGGTGGCTCCGCGACGCCGCGGGAACCCGCCGCCTGACACCGCCCGACCGTGCACACCGGACGAAGGAGCGCCCCACGATGCCCCGCACCGCACGCCCCCGTGGCCGCACCGCCCCGGCCGCTCTCTGCTTGTGCCTGGCACTGGGCTGCGGTTCCGGCGGGACACCCCAGGGGGACGAGCCGTCCCCGCCGGCCGGTGCCCCGAGGGGGACCGGGGACGACGTGGTCACCTGGGCGTCCTCCGCCGGCCGCGTCGGCGCGGCGGTCGACGGCCGTGGCTACCGGCTGGTCGTGCACACCAGCGTCGGAGGCACCGGCCTGCGGGTACGGCTGTCCAACGCCTTCGGGAACCAGCCGGTGACGTTCGGCACCGTCCACGCCGGTCTCCAGCGCCACGGAGCCGCACTCGTCCCCGGCAGCAACCGGCGCCTGACCTTCGGCGGCGCCCGCTCCGTCACGGTCCCGGCCGGCGGCATCGTCTACAGCGACCCGCTGCCCGTCCGCATCCCCGCCGCGAGCGATCTCGCCGTCAGCCTCTACGTGCCCCGGGCGGGCGGAGTGCTCACCGGGCACTGGCTGGCGATGCAGACGTCGTACACCACCGACGGCGACCACACCGCGGAGGAGAGCGGCGCCCACTGGGCACAGCGGACCGGCTCCTGGTTCTACCTCGACGCCGTCACCGTGCGGCCCCGGCCCGCGGCGGGCGCCGTGGCCGCCCTCGGCGACTCGATCACCGACGGCTGGCACTCCACGACCGGCCTCAACCGCCGCTGGCCGGACTACCTCGCCCGCCGGCTGCGCGCGTCCCCCGCGTCGAGCGTCGAGGGAGTGGCCAACGCGGGCATCGCCGGCAACAAGGTCCTCACCGCCGGCCCCGGACAGAGCGCGCTGAACCGCCTGTCGCGGGACGTGCTCCCACTGCCGGGCCTGCGCACGGTGTTCCTGTTCCAGGGCGTCAACGACATCAAGGCCGAGCCCGGCGCCACGGCCGACCAGCTCATCGCCGGATACCGCAGGCTGGCCGACCGGGTGCACGCGGCCGGGAAGTGTGTCGTCGCCGCCACCATCGCTCCCTACAAGGGCTGGCCGGAATGGGACCCCGCCGGGGAAGCGGTGCGCCGGAAGGTCAACACCTTCCTCCGCACCAGCGGCGAGTTCGACGCGGTCACCGACTTCGACCGCGTCCTGCGCAGCGCCCACGACCCCGAGCGGATCCTCCCCGCCTTCGACGGCGGTGACCATCTGCACCCCAACGACAAGGGGATGCGGGCGATGGCCGACGCCGTCGACCTGGAGAGCCTCGACTGCGCGAGCCGGTAGCCGGGTCAGGGATACGCAGCGGCCGGTACCGAAGCCCGGCCGGTCAGCCGGACGCCGACGGCTCCGGCGCGATCAGACCCTCCCGGTAGGCGATCGCCACCGCCTCGCCACGGCTCGACGCGCCCAACTTGGCCAGGATGTTGGAGACGTGGACGCTCGCCGTCTTGCCGCTGATGAACAGCTCCTCGCCGATCTGCCGGTTGCTGCGGCCGAGCGCGAGCAGCCGCAGCACCTCCTGCTCGCGTGCGGTGAGCATGCCGACCCGGTCGTCGGTGGCCGGTGCGCCGGACAGCCGGCCGCGCCGGACCAGGGCGTCGACCTGCTCCCGCAGTGGCGCGGCGCCGAGTTCGTCGGCGGTCTCCCGGACCGCTCGGGCCTCCGCCACCGCCTCTTCGCGACGCCCGGCCGCCACCAGGGCCTCGGCGTAACGCAGCCGGCAGCGTGCCCGCTCGTAGACGTCGCCGTAGCCGAACGCCGTCACCGCCTCCGACCAGGCCGCCGCGTCCGGCCCCGACACCGCCCGGATCCACTCCGCCTCCGCCCGGGCCAGCCATGCCTGCCCCTCGGGACCCTGGGGAGTGCCGTCCTGGGTGTGGGCGGCGGTGGCCCGCGCCAGTTCCACCAGTTCGGTCGCGGTGTCCGTCCACCGGCGGGCCCCCGCCTCGTCGCCGGTCAGCCGCAGCCCGGCGGCCGCGTCGGCCACCGCGGACAGCGCCAGGGCGGCGAGCCGGACCGTGACACCCGGGCGGGGGACCGCTTCGTCGGCGAGGGCCGTGACCGTGGACCGCATCCACCGCACCGCGTCCTCGGGGTCGCGGCGCAGCCCCGCGGCATCGGTGAGCACGATGCCCGCGACCAGGGTGGCCATCCAGTCGAAGGGCCCCTCCAGCAGGGCACGCGCCCGGTCGGCGGCCGTCATGTCGCCCCGCGCCAGGGCGACGTACAGCGCGGGACCGACCGTGTACCCGCCGGCGGCCGGCAGCACCTCGGCATCGGCCGCCGCCGCCCGCACACACTCGTCCCAGCGGCCCAGCACGTGCAGCACCAGCAGCCGCAGATACCGCATCTCCAGCGGGTACGTCGAGGACAACAGCCCGGCGCGCCGGGCCCGGTCCAGGCCCTCCGTCAGCCAGTGCACGCACTCCGCCAGGGCACCGGACTCGTAGCAGCCCATCGCCAGGTTGAACAGGGCGCGCAGTTCCACGGCCGCGTTGCCCGAACTCCGGGCCAGGTCCCGGGCCTTCGTCAGCCGTTCCCGGCCCTCGGCGCCGCGCCGCCCGCGTCCGTCGAAGACGGCCAGGGAGATCAGCAGGTCCGCCTGGGCGTCGGTCACCCGCAGCTCCTCGGCCACGCGCAGGGCCCGCCGGGCGACCCGCAGCGCGGTCTCATTCTCCCCGACGTGGCGTGCGGCCATGGCATGCGTGGACGCCGCCCACACCCACGTGGGCGACGGAGGGTCCTCGGGGATCATCGCCAGGGCCTCGCTGCTGTAGGCGAACGCCGCCGGCAGGCTGTCCACGCTCAGCAGGTTCCCGGCGAGGGTGTAGCGGACCCGGGCGGCGAGTTCGGAGTCGGCGTCCTGGCCGAGCTCCGCCAGCGCGGACCGCGAGAGGGAGACCGCCCGGTGCACCTCCCCGGCGTGCGCGGCCGCCGCCGAGGCCCGCAACGTCAGCGTCACCCGGTCGACGCCTGCGCCTTTGGGCCGCGCCTCGGCACCCACCGCCGGCCACAGATCGAGGGCCGCTTCCAGATGCCGGTGCTCCTCGGCCGGCGCACCGACCCGCTGGGCGTGATCGGCGGCCTCCAGGGAAGCGGCCAGCGCCTCGGCGAGGTCGTGGCTCTCCCGGTAGTGGTGGGCCCGCTCGGCGGCGCTCTCCGCGGCCCGGCCCTGCGCGGCGAGCAGCCGGGCGAACGCGCCGTGCAGCCGCGCCCGCTCCCCGGGGAGCAGATCGGCGTAGACGGCCTCACGGGCGAGGGCGTGCCGGAAGGAGTACGTGTCGTCGTCCCCGGCGACCAGCAACTGCCGCCCCACCGCCTCCCGCAGCGCCGACTCCAGCTCCTCCTCGGGCAGCCCGACCGCCTGCCGCAGCAGCTCGTGCTCCACCCGGCGCCCGGCGACGGCCGCGGTCCGCAGCACCTGCTGCGCGGTGTCGGACAGCTGCTCGAAACGGATCAGCAGCACCTCGGCCAGTCCGCTGGGCACCCCGCCGGACTCCGTGTCCGTCGCCGCGAGCAACTCCTCCGCGTAGAAGGCGTTCCCCTCGGCCCGCTCCACGATCCGCCGCACCGTGACGTCCGCCAGCGGACGCCGTTCGAGGTGGCGCACCAGCCGGGCCACATCGGAATCGCCCAGCGGCCGCAGCTCCAGCCGCTCCACGGCGGGCAGCCGTATCAGCTCCGCCAGCAGCGGCCGCAGTGGGTGGCGCCGGTGCAGGTCGTCCGCCCGGTACGAGGCGAACACCGCCAGCCGGTGGCGCAGAACACCCCGGGCGAGCAGGAACCGCAGCAGATCCCGCGACGACTGGTCGGCCCAGTGCAGATCCTCCAGCACGAGCAGCAGTGGCGCTGTGTCCGCCACCTCGGCCAGCAGCCCGGCCATCCCCTCGAACAGCCGCAACCGCCCGTCGACGTCCCGCGCGGAATCGGTCCCGGCCCCCAGCAGCCGCTCGACCACGGGGTGAGCGGCCAGGGCATCCGAGAACCGCTCGTCGGCGGCGAGCACGCCAAGGATCTCGGTGAAGGGCAAATAGGGCAGTCCGACGTCGCCGAGATCCACGCAGTGCCCGGTGACCACGGTCATTCCGGCGTCGGCGGCCAGCCCACCGGCCTCGTCCAGCAGCCGTGTCTTGCCCACCCCGGCATCCCCGGCGACCAGCACCGCCCGCGCCTCACCCCCACGCGCACGCTCCAGCACCCCCGAGAGCCGGGCGAGTTCGGAATCCCGCCCGACAACCGGCGTGATGAAGGAAATGTTCGGCACTCGACCTACTCTCTTGGGGGCGCGGGGCTGTGACATTGTGCGGCTCCGCCGCGTGGGCGCGATCAACCACACACAACCCGCAGCCGCCACCGAACAGCAACCCCCGAGCCCCTAGGCCCGCAAAACCCTCGCCCAATCATCCGGCACCCGCCCCGCAGGCCCCGGCACCGGCTGATCCGCAGGATGACTCACCGGCGCCGCCAGCTCCGGCCCCGACTCGTACAACTCGTTCGTCGAGTAGTCCCAGTACCAGCCCTCACCCGGCTCGAAGCTCTGCACCAACGGATGCCCCGACTCCCTGAAGTGAGCCGTCGCGTGCTGCGCGGGCGAACTGTCACAGCACCCCACGTGCCCGCACTGCGCACACCGCCGCAGGTGGAACCACCACCCGCCGGCCGCCTCGCACTCCGCGCACCCGCTGCCGCTCGGCGCAGCACCCGGGTCGATCGCGTTCTCACCACTCATGCCGACTCCTCCTCGACCGCTGTCAGCGGAAGCAGTACCTGGAACCGCGTGTCCCCCGGCTCCGACTCCACCTGGATCGTCCCGTGATGCTTGTTGACCACGATCCGCCAGGAGATGTCGAGCCCGAGCCCGGTCCCCTCACCCACCGGCTTCGTCGTGAAGAACGGATCGAAGATCCGCCCCCGGTCCGCCGCCGGGATACCGACGCCCGTGTCCCGGAACTCCACCAGCAGCCGGTCGTGGTCCCGGGCCGTCCGCACGGTCAGCGTCCCTTCCCCGCCCGCGCTGTTCATCGCCGAGACCGCGTTGTCGACCAGGTTCGTCCACACCTGGTTGAGCTCCGCCGGGTACGCCGGGATCCTCGGCAGCGTCCGGTCGTACTCCTTGACGACCTTGATCCGCCGGCCGATCTTGCCCGACAGCATCAGCAGCGTGCTGTCGAGAAGTTCGTGCACATCGGCGTGTCGGAAGGGCGCCCGGTCCAGCTGGGAGTACTGCTTGGCCGCGTCGACGAGATGCGAGATGCGCGTGGTCGAGTCGTTGATCTCGTCCATCAGCAGCTCGGTCTCGACGGTGTAGTTGAGCCACCCGATGGCGCTCGGCAGGATCTCCTCGTCCACTGCCGCCGCGACCTGGTCCAGCCAGTCCTCGTCGAGACCGGCCTGGACGAAGGCGGGCGCGATCCGCCAGCCGTCCGGGATGCCGTGGTCGTCGAGCCAGTCGGTGAGCGCGTCCTCCCGGTCGGAGGCCTCCAGAGGACTCAGCGTGGGGGCCTTGGCGACGCGTTCGGCGGTGCGTTCCTGGATGTCGATGAGGTTCGCCATGACCTCGGGGGAGTACGAACCCTGCGCGATGACCGCCAGCTTGTGCCGCATCTTGCCCACCCGCTCCCGCAGCGTCGCGGTCGCCCGCACGGCCGCCGCCGCGGGGTTGTTGAGCTCGTGGGTGAGCCCGGCGGACAACGAACCGAGCGCCAGCAGCCGTTCGCGCTGCCCGATGGCCCGCTGGGTGTTCTTCGTACCGAAGAAGAGCCCCTCCAGCAGATGCACCGCCATCGGGAACCAGTCCTGCATGATGCCCGCGAACGTGTCGGCGGGCAGCACGAAGAACCGGGTCGGCTCGGTGACGCGCATGGAGTTGTTGTAGACCTGCGGCACCCGGTCGCCCAGATACGCCTGCATGGATCCCGCGTACACCCCGCGCTGGGAGGTCCGGGTCACCTCCACGTCGTCGCCGCCGACCCGGCGGTACAGCACGACCGTGCCCTCCAGCAGCACGTAGAAGCAGGTGGCGGGGTCTCCCTCGGTGTAGACGGGGCCGGGCTCGAACTTCTCCACCCGCCCCTCGCTGCACAGCCGCCCCAGCTGCTCGGGCGTGAGCTTCTCGAACAGGAACAGCGAGCCGATCTCCTGCGGGCTGCACGGCGCGGGCTGCCCGCTCACGACTGCTCCAGATAACGGTGGACGAGCATCACGGCCATGGCTCCCTCTCCGACGGCGGACGCGACCCGCTTGGCGGACTCGGAGCGGGCGTCGCCCGCCACGAACACGCCGGGCACGTTGGTCTCCAGGTGGTACGGCGGCCGGTCCAGCTCCCAGCCCTCCGGCGGGCGGCCGTCGGGGGTCAGGTCGGGCCCGGCGAGGATGAACCCGCGCTCGTCGCGCAGCACCGTGCCGTCGAGCCAGTCGGTCAGCGGGGCCGCGCCGATGAACACGAACACCCACTGCGCATCGACCTGCTCGGTCTCGCCGGTGTCCAGGTCCCGCAGCGTCAGCCTCTCCAGGTGGCCGTCGCCGTGCGCTTCCTCGACGACCGTGCGGGCGCGCACCTGGATGTTGGGCGACTCCTCGATCTGCTGGATCAGGTAGTGCGACATCGACGCCGTCAGCGACTCGCCGCGCACCAGCAGCGTCACCGACTTGGCGCCCCGCGACAGGTACATCGCCGCCTGCCCCGCGGAGTTGGCGCCGCCGACGATGTACACGTCCTGCCCCTGGCAGGCGGGAGCCTCCGTCAGGGCGGACCCGTAGTAGACCCCGCATCCGGTCAGGTCGTCGCAGCCGGGCGCCGACAACTGCCGGTAGAAGACGCCGGTCGCCAGGATCACGCTGTGCGCGGCGACCGCCGAGCCGTCCGAGAACCGTACGATGCGGGCGGCGCCGTTGACCTCCAGCGCCGTCACCTCCCGCGCGGTGAGGATCTCGGCGCCGAACTTCGCCGCCTGCCGCCGGGCCCGGTCGGTGAGCTGGGCTCCCGACACGCCGTCGGGGAAGCCGAGGTAGTTCTCGATTCGGGAGCTCTGCCCGGCCTGCCCGCCGGTCGCCGACCGCTCCACCAGCACGGTCCGCAGCCCTTCGGAGGCGCCGTACACCGCCGCGCCGAGCCCGGCCGGACCGCCGCCGATCACGACCAGGTCGTAGAAGTCGGCCGTCGGGGTCGTCGCCAGCCCGACCTGGGCCGCGAGGTCGACGGCCTCCGGCTCGATCAGTGGTGTCCCGTCCGGCGTGATCACCACAGGCAGCCGCATCCCGTCCTCACCGGCCGCGGCCAGCAGCCGCCGGCCCTCCGGCTCGTCGGAGGAGTACCAGCGGTACGGCACCTGGTTGCGAGCCAGGAACTCCCGCACGTCCGAGGAGCGCGCCGACCAGCGGTGCCCGACGACCTTCGTACTCGGCACGGGCCGGTGGTCGCTGGACCGCCACGCCCGGAGCAGGTCGTCGAGGACGGGGTAGAGCTTCTCCTCGGGCGGGTCCCACGGCTTGAGCAGGTAGTGGTCGAGGTCGACGACGTTGATCGCGTCGATCGCCGCGTTCGTGTCCGCGTACGCCGTCAGCAGCACGCGCCGCGCGCCCGGGTAGACGTCCAGGGCCTGTTCCAGGAACTCGATGCCGTTCATCTGCGGCATCCGGTAGTCGGCCAGGATCACGGCCACGAGATCGCCGCGCAGCTTCAGCTCCCGCAGCGCGTCGAGCGCGGACTCGCCGGACTCCGCCCGCACGATCCGGTACGACGCGCCGTACCGCCGCCTCAGGTCCCGGGCCACGGCCCGGGAGACGCCCGGGTCGTCGTCCACGGTCATGATGACGGTCCGCGCCGCATCGGCGGCCTGTGCCATACGTCCCCCACACCGGGCGGTCGACTCACGGCACGGCGCCCCGGGGCACCGCGCCGACCTCCGCCCATCGTATGTTCGATCGCCCCGACGCGCTCCGATACGGAGATCAGCTCCGGCGGGCCGCCAGCACGCAGAACTCGTTGCCCTCCGGGTCGGCGAGCGTCACCCAGCTCTGCTCGCCCTGCCCGACATCGGCGTGCCGCGCGCCGAGCGCGAGCAGCCGGGTCACCTCGGCCTCCTGGTCGTCGGGCCGGAAGTCGAGGTGCAGGCGGTTCTTGACCGTCTTGCTCTCCGGCACCGTCGTGAAGAGCAACCCCGGCAGCCGGTCCGGGGCGGGCCGGATCTCGAACTCGTCGGGTGCGTCGTTCACCACCGTCCAGCCCAGCGCCTCGGCCCACCAGCGGCCCAGGGCCTCGGGATCGGCCGAGTCCACCATTACCTGCTCCCACTCCAGAGACATGCGGGAAGGATAGGGAAAACTGATCATCGGCGCAGTGACTTTTCCATGCAGTGGCATGACACAAGGAGGCAGCCGGATGACACGCCCGATCACCGCAGGGGTCGACGGAACGCAGGAGAGCCTCGCAGCCCTCGCCTGGGCGGCCCGTGAGGCGGTGCGGCGCGACCGGCCGCTGCGGGTGGTGCACGCCTGGCGGTTCCAGCCGCACGAGGCGCTCGGAGCGGGGATCGCCGGGGACGCGGACAGCCAGGCGGAGTGGGTGCACAGCGCGGTGACCGAGGCCGTCGGGACCGTCACCGAACGGCACCCGGACCTGGAGGTGACCACCGACGTCGTGGAGGGCCCGGTCGTCGACACCCTGGTCGCCGTCGCTGCCGGCGCCGAGCTGCTGGTGCTCGGCTCGCGCGGGCACGGGCCCATCGTCGGCTTCCTGCTCGGCTCGGTCGGCCAGCAGGTCATCGCCGAGGCCACCCGGCCCGTCGTGCTCGTCCGGGCCGGTGACCAGCCCTCGGCCGAGGCCGCCGGGCGGGAGATCGTCGTGGGTCAGCAGGGCGACGAGGAGGACAGCGCCGACCTGCTGCGGTTCGCGTTCGAGACGGCGGCCGTGCGCGGGGCGACCGTCCGGGTCGTACGGGCCTGGACCCTGCCGCCCGTCTTCGCCTACAGCCCCGGCTCGCTGAAGCTCCTCGATGAGGCCGGGGGACTGGAGCCGTACGAGAAGAGGGCCCTGGCCGCCGCGGTGCGGCCGTGGCGGGAGCGTTTCCCCGACGTGCCGGTGGAGGAGCACGTGGAGATGGGCAGCGCCGGCCAGGTGCTGCTGTCGGTGGCCGGGACGGCCCAGCTGATGGTGGTCGGCCGGCGGGCCCACCGTACGGCCGTCGGCGCCCGCATCGGCTCGGTGGCGCACGGGGTGCTGCACCACGCGGACTGCCCGGTCGCCGTGGTCCCGCACGCGTGAGCGCGGGTGCGGCTCATTCCGCCGTCGGCTGGAGCGTCTTGCGGGCCTTGGGGAGGATGTTCCTGATGTAGTCCTCGACCGCCGTGTCGATGCCGATGTCGTGCTGGGCCCGCTCGGACAGGTACCAGCGGTGTTCGAGGAGCTGGTGGTAGATCTCCGCCGGGTCCATGGAACCGCGCAGTTCGGGCGGCACCGCCCGCACGGTCGGCCGGAACACCTCCCGCACCCAGCGGTGGGCCAGCACCTCCGGGCGGGCACCCAGGGGATCGCCCGGGGCGTAGTCGTCCTGGGTGGCCATCCAGCTCTCCAGGTCGTTCAGCAGCCGCCGGGCCTGGTTCTCCTCGGCGTCGAGCCCGGTCAGGCGCAGCAGCTGCCGCTGGTGGTGCCCCGCGTCGACGACCTTGGGCACGAAGGTGACCGTGTCGCCGTTCGAGGCGTGCTCGATCTGCATCTCGGCGACGTCGAAGCCGAGGTCGTTCAGGCGGCGGATCCGGCGTTCTATGTAGTGGTGCTTGCCGGCCGGGTAGACGGAGGTGCGGGTCAGCTCGTCCCACAGGCCGCGGTAGCGGGCGCAGATCTCCATGCCGAACTCGACCGGGTCCACCGACGGGTGCAGCGCCCCGGACGCCTCCAGGTCCAGCAGCTCCCCGCTGATGTTCACACGGGC
The DNA here is from genome assembly GCF_030816955.1 of Streptomyces africanus. Classification (NCBI taxonomy): domain Bacteria; kingdom Bacillati; phylum Actinomycetota; class Actinomycetes; order Kitasatosporales; family Streptomycetaceae; genus Streptomyces; species Streptomyces africanus. Next base: position 8,732,860 of record NZ_JAUSYP010000001.1, read on the forward strand.
GAGGTCCAGGTCGTACTCGCGCTGCCCGGAGCTGAGCTGCGGATGCAGGTCACCGGTCTCGGCGTCCACCAGATACGCGGCGTAGGCGCCCGCGTCACGCCGGAAGAGGGTGTTGGACAACGAGCAGTCGCCCCAGGCGAACCCGGCCAGATGCAGCCGCACCAGGAGCACGGCGAGCGCGTCCATCAGCCGGTGCATGGTGGCCGGGCGCATGGTCGTCTCGAACATCGAGCGGTACGGCATCGAACCGCCCAGGTGCCGGGTGATCAGCACGCTCTCCAGCGGGGCGCCGCCCGCGTCGGTGCGGCCGGTGACCACGGCCAGCGGGTCGACCGCCGGGATGCCGATCCGGTCCAGGTCGCGCAGCAGCCCGTACTCGCGCTGCGCGGGCCGCTCGGCCAGCTCCTTGACGGCGATCACCTCGTCGCCCGCCCGGGAGTAGCGCACCACGTGCCGGGAGATGCCGCGCGGCAGCGGCACGAGGTACTCCTCCGGCCACTCCTCCAGGGGCAGGTCCCACGGCAGTTCCAGCAGAAGCGCGGGATGCTCCGGGTTGGTCGCGCTGATCTGAAGTGCCATGCGCCGGGTGTCCTTGTCTCGCCGCTGATCGTCACCTCAGATTAGAGGGCGCGCTCCCGGGCCCGGTCGGCGGCGTCCCGCAACGGACCGCGGTGGACCGGGCCGTGCCCGGGCAGCAGCAGCTCGCCCTCCAGCTCCGCCAGGACGTCCAGGGAGGCCACGGCGCGCGGGCGCTCGTGGTGGAACATGTCCGGCAGCAGCTGCGGCCCCTCGACCCGCGAGGTGGCGTGCCCGCTGACCAGGGCGTCGCCGGAGATCAGCACTCCGGTGCCCGGCACGTGGTAGGCGCTGTGCCCGTCGGTGTGGCCCGGCGTGTGCACCGGTACGGGCCGCCCGGGCAGGTCCAGGGCGCCCGCCGCCGGGAAGGGCTCGGGGGCCGTGACGGGGTTGTGCATCGTGCCGCCGGAGCGCAGCGCGTGCACGGCCCACGGCAGCACCCCGGGGCGCCAGCCGTTCCGCAGCACCGTCCCGAGGGACACCTGGTGCAGGAACTCGCGGCGCGCGTGCGGCACCTCGGCCTCGTGGAGGTAGACGGGCGTGCCGTGCGTGGCGCGCAGGTACTCGGCGGAGCCCAGGTGGTCGTTGTGCGCGTGCGTGATCAGCACGGCCGCCACCGCCTCCGGGGAGCTGCCCACCTCGGCGAGGGAGGCGAGGAGCTGCTCCCGGTCGCCGGGGTAACCGGTGTCGACCAGCGTGACGGCGTCCCCTTCCGTGAGGATCACCCAGTTGGTGTGGGAGCCGTGCACCAGGTAGGTGCCGTCCGCGACGTGGTGTACGTCTGCCCGCATGATCGCCCCGCGTTGTGTGGTCCCAGCCCGACGAGAGAAGGAAAGCAGAGCCCACGGCGGGCGGAACCGCCGGGTCCGCCTCAACGGGTCCGGACGGCCGGGGCGTTCGGCCGGGCTCAGTGCACGCCGTGCGGGCGGAACTGGATGCTGATGCGGGGCTCGGTCGCCCGTGTGCTCTTGGGGATGGAGTGCTCCCAGGTGCGCTGGCAGGAGCCGCCCATCACGATCAGGTCGCCGTGGCCCAGCGGCCGTCGGACCGTGTCGCGCCCGCCCCGCATCGGACGCAGCAGCAGATCCCGAGGCGCTCCCACCGACAGAATGGCGACCATCGTGTCCTCGCGCGCCCCGCGGCCGATCCGGTCGCCGTGCCAGGCCACGCTGTCCCGGCCGTCGCGGTAGTAGCACAGCCCGGCCGTGGTGAACGGCTCGCCCAGTTCCTCGCCGTAGTGGGCGCTCAGCGCGTCGCGCGCCTCGGTCAGGACCGGGTGCGGCAGCGGGTCCTCGGCACCGTAGAACGCGAGCAGGCGCGGGACGTCGACGACGTGGTCGTACATCGTCCGCCGCTCCGCTCGCCACGGCACCTCGGCGGCCAGCTGTTCGAACAGCGCGTCGGAACCGCTGAGCCACCCGGGCAGGACGTCGAGCCAGGCGCCGAAACCGAGGTGGGTACGGCTGATCCCGTCCAGAGGCCCGAGCCGCAGCTCGTCGGTCTGGTCGAAGAGGGAGCCCTGGAGGTGCATGTGCCCAGGGTACCTCGTAATCGAAAGTGTGTTCCATGGATTCCCTTGCCCGCCGGGCTTTCGATACATCGGTGTATCGAATACAGTCCTGTATCGAATGAGGGGTGGGACATGGCCGTGGAAGGAACGACCGGGCGGGTGACCAGGCGCCGGGTCCGCACCCGCGCCAACCTCCTGGACGCGGCGTTCTCCGTGTTCGCGGCCAAGGGCTTCGGGCACGTCTCCATCGAGGAGGTCTGCGAGGCCGCCGGCTACAGCAGGGGCGCCTTCTACTCCAACTTCTCCAGCCTCGACGAGCTGTTCTTCGCCCTCTACCAGGAGCGGGCCGACCTCATCGCGGAGCAGGTGTCCGGGGCGCTCGCCCTCGACGGGCCCGGGCTCGACGTGCCGGCCGCCGTGGACCGCGTCACCGACGTGCTGCTCCTCGACCGGGACTGGCTCCTCGTGAAGACGGACTTCCTGGTGCACGCCGCCCGCGACCCGGACGTCGCGCGGAGCCTGCTGCAGCACCGCGCGCGGCTGCGGCAGGCGATCGCCGACCGGCTCGCCCGCGCCCGCGGGCACACCGCACTGCCCGCCGTGCTGGGCGACACGGACGGCGCCGCCCACGCCGTGGTCGCGGCCTACGACGGCGTCACGACACAGCTGCTGCTGGACCGGGACACCGAGCACGCCCGCGTCTGGCTGAAGCAACTGCTCACGGCCCTGCTGACCGACGGCAGCGGCACCCCCGGCCACACGCGGAACTGAAGAAGGGAACGGTCGCCATGGATGCCGACGTCATCGTCGTCGGAGCGGGCCTCGCCGGCCTGGTCGCGGCACACGAACTGACCAGCAGGGGCAGGAGGGTCGCCCTCGTCGACCAGGAGAACGCCGCCAACCTCGGCGGACAGGCGTTCTGGTCCTTCGGCGGGCTGTTCCTCGTCGACTCGCCGGAGCAGCGGCGCCTGGGCATCAAGGACTCCTTCGAGCTGGCCTGGAGCGACTGGCGGGGCAGCGCCGGCTTCGACCGGCTGGAGGACGAGGACTCCTGGGCCGTGCGCTGGGCGCGCGCCTACGTCGAGTTCGCCGCGGGGGAGAAGCGGTCCTGGCTGAACGGGCACGGGATCACGTTCCTGCCCACCGTCGGCTGGGCCGAGCGCGGTGACCTCACGGCGCACGGGCACGGCAACACCGTGCCCCGCTTCCACATCGCCTGGGGCACCGGCACCGGCGTGGTGGAACCCTTCGTCCGCTACGCCAAGCAGGCCGCGCGCGACGGACTGCTCACCTTCCACCACCGTCACCGCGTCGACGCACTGGTCGTCGAGGACGGCAGCGCCCGTGGCGTGCGCGGCACGGTCCTGGCCGAGGACACCTCACCCCGCGGCGTCGCCTCCAGCCGCGACGCCATCGGCGAGTTCGAACTCACCGCCCAGGCCGTCGTCGTCACCAGCGGCGGCATCGGCGCCGACCACGACATCGTCCGCCGCTACTGGCCCGAGCGCCTCGGCACCCCGCCGAAGGAGATGGTCACCGGCGTACCGGCCTACGTCGACGGACGGATGCTCGACATCAGCGCCGAGGCGGGCGTCAGGCTGGTCAACCGGGACCGCATGTGGCACTACACCGAGGGCCTGCAGAACTGGGACCCGATCTGGCCCGGCCACGGCATCCGCATCCTGCCCGGCCCGTCCTCGATGTGGTTCGACGCCCTGGGCCGCCGCCTGCCGGGGCCGTACCTGCCCGGCTACGACACCCTCGGCACCCTGAAGCACCTGCGCACCACCGAGGACATCGCCGGGTACGACCACTCCTGGTTCATCCTCACGCAGAAGATCATCGAGAAGGAGTTCGCCCTGTCGGGCTCGGAGCAGAACCCCGACATCACCGCCAAGGACCGCGCCGGGTTCCTGAAGGAACGCATCCTCGGCAAGGGCGCGCCCGGACCGGTCGACGCGTTCCTGCGCAAGGGCGCCGACTTCGTGACCGCCCCCAGTGTCGAACAGCTCGTCGAGAAGATGAACGAGCTCACCGACAAGCCGCTCCTCGACGCGGCCGGGATCCGCCGCCAGATCGAGGCCCGCGACCTGCAGATCGCCAACCCCTACGCCAAGGACGCCCAGGTGCAGGGCATCCGCAACGCCCGCCGCTACATCGGCGACCGCCTCGGCCGGGTCGCCACCCCGCACCGCATCCTCGATCCGGCGGCCGGCCCCCTCATCGGCGTCAAACTGCACATCCTCACCCGCAAGACGCTCGGCGGCATCCAGACCGACCTCGACTCGCGCGCCCTCGGGACCGACGGCAAGCCGATCGAGGGGCTGTACGCGGCCGGCGAGGTCGCCGGATTCGGCGGCGGCGGTGTCCACGGCTACAACGCGCTGGAGGGCACCTTCCTCGGCGGCTGCCTCTTCTCGGGCCGGGCGGCGGGCCGGGCGGCGGCGAAGCAGACCGCCTGACCGTGCCCGGACGGCCCGCCTCTCAGCTCCGGACGAGGCGGGCCAGGACGGCGGCGTGGCTCTGCTCCGGCGTCTTCGACGCGGTCAGCAGCGTCACGTCGCCCGTGCGGACCAGGTCACGGACGTGGTCGAGGAGCTCGACCGCCTCGCCGGCGGCGAGCTCCGCCTCGTACCGCCCGGCGAACTCCTCGTACGAGCCCTCTCCGGCGTGATACCAGCGGCGCAGCTCCGTCGACGGGGTGATCGCCTTCGGCCACTCGTCCACCCGGGCCGCGTCCTTCGCCAGGCCCCGTGGCCACAGCCGGTCGACCAGGACCCGCACTCCGTCCTCCGGCTCGGGCGGATCGCAGACGCGGCGTACGCGGACGCTCATGTTCGGCCCCTTCTGCTGCTGCGACTCAGCTGCTGCGACGGACGGGTGTGCCGCGAGCGTAACCCTGACCGGGTGACGGCGCCCGGCCGCGCCGAAGGGCCGATTCCGCTCGCGCCGAACGGGTACTCCGTCCGCCTGACGGCGTCGAGGGAGGAGGTCACGACATGAGTGGATCGGACGACCTGCCGGTCGTGCGCACGCTCGCCGAGCTCACCGAACTGGTCGAACGGCACCAGGGCCTGTACGTCCGCTGGTCGCGCGGCCCCGAGACCGATCTCCGCGACGTGTCCAGCACCGACGATCTGACGGGCGTGCCCATGCCGGGCCTGTCCGCCAACCCCCTCGACGTCGAGGACTGGTGGGAGGACCGGCCCGTCCGGGTGTGGGTGGCGCGTCGTCTGCACGACTACGCCCATCTGCCGCACGAGAAGGGGCCCGGTGTGCGAGCGTGGGTGCTCGCGGGCAAGGAGACCTCTCGCGGACCTGACAACGAGCCGCTGGTCACCGACGCCCGGCCGATGTGCTGGATCGACCAGCAGGTGATCGACGAGGCGAAGGCGGAGGTGTCCCGGCAGGAGAACCCCTGGGGGCCGCTGCGCCGCAGCTGATCCCCAGGGGAGGTGGTGCGAGGGCGTCAGCCGGAGCGGCGCCGGGCCGCCGTCCGCCGCTTCAGCGCACGCCGTTCCGTCTCGCTGGTCCCGCCCCACACACCGATGGACTGCCCCGTGTCCAGAGCCCACTGCAAGCACTGCTCCTGGACGGGGCAGCGTCGGCACACCGCCTTGGCCTGCTCCGTCTGAAGGAGGGCCGGCCCGGAGGTGCCGATCGGGAAGAAGAGCTCGGGGTCCTCGTGCCGGCAGGCAGCGTGGTCTCGCCAGTTGTCCATCGAAGTCACCTGCGATCGCAGTAGAAACGTGCCCGTTCGGATGATTGCTCCTTTTCGGGTCACCTGTCGAGGCCTGGTGAAACAGCGCCGCCCGGGAACCGCTCACTGCTCGCGCACCCCCAGGACGAGCCCGTAGGCCGTCAGCAGGTCCAGGAACGGGCGGGCCGGGAAGGCCTCCGGTGACAGCGCGGCGGCCCAACTGGAGGGCGTCCTGGGGGAGTAGGGCGTCACACCCGCAGTGCCTGCGCCGCGGCGGCCGTCACCGCCTCCGCCACCTGCGCCAGTGCGGGAGAGTCGAGCTTCCACTGCTGCCAGTACAGCGGCACGTCCACCGTCCGGCCCGGGGCGAGCTCGACCAGCCGCCCCTCGCGCAGCAGCGGCTCGGCCTGGGCCTCGGGCACCAGGCCCCAGCCCAGTCCGGCCGCCACGGTCTCGACGAAACCCTCCGAGGTCGGCACGTAGTGCCGCAGCGGGCTCGCGCTGCTCCGCCCGCGGGTGAGCCGGCGCACGAAGCCGTCCTGGAAGTCGTCCCGGCGGTCGAAGGCCACCATGGGCAGGTCGAGGAGCACCTGCTCCAGCGGCCCGTCGAGGTGGCGCGCGGCGAAGCCGGGCGCGGCCACGGGGAGGTAGCGCATCCGCCCCAGCGACCGGACGGAACAGCCCGGCACGGGGTCCGGCGACGAGGTCACCGCGGCCATCACCACGCCCTCCCGCAGCAGCGCCGCCGTGTGGTCCTCGTCCTCGCGGCGCAGTTCGAAGTAGAGCCGCAGTTCCTCCGGTACACGCGTGAGTACCCGGAGGAACCAGGTGGCCAGCGAGTCCGCGTTCACCGCCACCGACACCCGGGTCGGCTCCCCGGTACCGCTCAGCCCGAGTTCCTCGTACGCGTCGCGCTCCAGCCGCGCCACCTGCCGGGCCAGCCGCACCAGCACCTCGCCCGACTCCGTCGGCCGCACCGGCTTGGTCCGCAGCAGCAGCACCCGCCCGGTGCGCTGCTCCAGCGCCTTCACGCGCTGACTGATCGCCGAGGGCGTCACATGCAGTGCGGCGGCCGCCGCGTCGAACGTCCCCTCGTCCACGACCGCGAGCAGGGTCCGTACCTGGTCCAGAGGCAGATCCGTCATCACGTCCGCTAACGATACGTAAGAATCCTTAGCTGTACCTGAGGCGGGCCGGTCCGTAGCGTCACGGCCATGACCAGCACCCTCACCGCCGCAGCCGCGGGGTTCGGCACCGGCCTGTCCCTCATCGTCGCCATCGGCGCCCAGAACGCCTTCGTCCTGCGCCAGGGGATCCGGCGGGACGCCGTCCTCGCCGTCGTCGGCATCTGCGCCCTGTCCGACGCCGCCCTCATCACGCTCGGGGTCGGCGGGGTCGGCGCCGTGGTGGTGGCGTGGCCGGGAGCGCTGACGGCGATCGGCTGGATCGGCGGCGCGTTCCTGCTGTGCTACGGCGCCCTGGCCGCCCGGCGGGTGTTCCGGCCGGACGGCGGCGCGCTGCGCACAGACGGGGAGGCGGCCGGATCGCGCCGCCGGGCCGTGCTCACCTGCCTGGCCATGACCTGGCTCAACCCGCACGTCTACCTCGACACCGTGTTCCTGCTCGGCTCCGTCGCCGCCGACCACGGCCCGCTGCGCTGGACGTTCGGCCTCGGCGCCGTACTGGCCAGCCTGTGCTGGTTCGCCGCCCTCGGCTTCGGCGCCCGGCTGCTCGGCCGATTCCTCGCCAAGCCCGCCGCCTGGCGGGTCCTGGACGGCCTGGTCGCCGCCACCATGATCGTGCTCGGTGCCGTGCTCATCGCCGGAAGCTGAGACCTCGGCGCCCCGGCGCCCGGCGGCCGGTGCGATAGTGATCCCCGGCCCGGTAGGTGTAGCGAGCATCCAGGAAGCGGCGAGTGGACACGAGCGAGAGCACGGCGGAAGAGCAGGATCCGGCGCCGCAGGCCCCGCCGCGGCGCGGCTGGCGGCGCTGGGCCATGGACACCCGCCCCCTGCGCCGCCCCGCCTACCGGCGGCTGTGGAGCTCGACCATCGTCACGGCCGTCGGCAGCCAGCTCACCGCCGTCGCCGTGCCCAAGCAGATCTACGACATCACCGGCTCCTCGGCGTGGGTCGGCGCCGCCAGCCTGGCCGGTCTGGTACCGCTGATCGTGTTCGCGCTGTGGGGCGGGGCGATCGCCGACAGCATGGACCGGCGCAAGCTGCTGCTGATCACCAACAGCGGCATCGCCGTCACCTCGCTGCTGTTCTGGCTCCAGGCCTTCGCCGGCCTGGAGTCGGTGGCCGCGCTCATGGTGCTGCTCGCCGTGCAGCAGGCCTTCTGGGGCCTGAACGCACCGGCCCGCAACGCCTCCATCGCCCGCCTCGTCCCCGAGGACGAACTGCCCGCCGCGAACGCCCTCGGCTCGACCGTGATGCAGACCGGCCAGGTGGCGGGCCCCCTGCTCGCGGGCGCCCTCATCCCCGTCATCGGACTGCCCGAGCTGTACCTCATCGACGCCCTCGCGCTATGCGTGACGGTGTGGGCGGTGTACCGGCTGCCGTCGCTGCCGCCCCTGGCCGGCACGGCCGTGCGCCGCGCGGGCGTGAAGGAGATCGCCGCCGGCTTCCGCTACATCTCCGGACACACCGTGCTGCTGCTGTCCTTCCTCGCCGACATCATCGCCATGGTCCTCGGCATGCCCCGCGCCCTGTTCCCGCAGCTCGCCGCCCAGACGTACGGGCCGTACGGCGAGGGACTCGCGCTGGGGCTGCTGTTCGCGGCGATCCCGATCGGCGCCGTGCTCGGCGGACTGTTCTCCGGCACCTTCTCCCGGGCCCGCCGGCACGGCTGGATGGTCATCGGGGCGGTCGTCGCCTGGGGCGTGGCCATCACAGGGTTCGGGCTGAGCCGCAATCTCTGGGTGGGCGTGGCCTTCCTGGCCCTGGCCGGGGTGGCCGACATGGTGTCGATGGTCTTCCGCGGGGCGATCCTGCTCTCCGCCGCGACCGACGAGATGCGCGGGCGCATGCAGGGCGTCTTCACCGTCGTCGTGGCGGGCGGCCCGCGCCTGGCCGACGTGCTGCACGGCACCGCGGGCTCCGCCTTCGGCCCCCGGACCGCCGTCGCGGGCGGCGGGCTGCTGGTCGTCGCCCTGATGCTGCTCCTGGCCGCCGCCGTACCGGCGCTGCGGCGCTACCGCGTCTGACGCCTCACAGGGAGCCCCGCCGGTGCAGCGTGTACTGCTCCATCAGCTTGCCCCGGGTCATCTCCAGCCGGTGCGCGAGCACCTCGGCGACGATGCGCACCAGCACCAGCCCGAGCTGCGGATCCTCCTCGCACAGCCGCAGCACGGCCGCCGCGTCGAACTCGTAGGCCCGTACGGGACTGAACGCCTGCGCGCCGAAGTCCCAGGTGTACGGCGGGAACAGCCAGGACCACCCGAGCAGGTCGCCGGCGCCGAGGCTGGCCACGGTCGCCCGCTGGAGGGAGTTCACCTGCTGGTCCAGGGAGACCGCGCCGGAGCGGATGACCCAGAAGCGGTCGGCCGTCCCGCCCGCCTCGAAGATCCGGGCGTCCTCGGGGAAGGACACCTCCCGGGCGAGCGTCATCAGGCGCTGCCGCTGGGGCGGGGGCAGGGCGGTCAGGAGTTTGATCGCTTTGGTCATGACGCGGAGCTCCTCGCCGGGCGGTGGACTTCCGGTGCTTTCCCTACGCCCATTTCAGCCGCTGCCGGGGCCTTGGGCACCTCGGCGTGCCCGACTTTTCCGGGGCATGAAAAAGCCCTGGCTGGACGGGGGAAACCAGCCAGGGCCGTAAACAGTGATGCGGAGGACCGTGGGTCGACTCCGTCACCACGTATGTATGAACCGTAAACCATGCAGGGGGCGTGCGGGCACCCCGTACCGGGTCGCGTGACCCGTTTCACGTCACTCCGCCTCCCGGGCGAGGACCCGGACCGTCTCCAGTTCGGGATCCGTCGGGTCGGGCAGGTGCATCCCCGCGGCCAGACCCGTCCGCAGGTACGCCAGCACCGGCTCGGTGAGGCGCTCGCCGGGCAGGACGGCCGGGATGCCGGGGGGATACGGCGTGATCATCTCCGCCGCGACCCGGCCCGCCGCCCGCGCCACCGGCACGTCCTCGGCCGGGCCGAAGAACGCGTCCCGGGGCAGCACCGCCTGTTCCATCCGCAGCCCCGCCGGTGACGGCACCTCCACCCGTGGCGCCCGGGGCAGTTCCCGCGCGGCCCGCGCGAGGTCCCGCAGCGCCTCCAGCAACTGCCCGGTCGTCTCCCGGTCGTCGCCGTGGGTGATCTGCGCGCCGATGCGGCGGTGGTCCACCAGGTGCGCGTCGATCTGCCGGTGCTCGCGCAGCCAGTCCGCCGCCTGGAAGCCCGTGATCCTCAGCCCGGTGAGGTCGATGACGCCGGGCAGCGGGTCGAGGTCGTCGGACAGGCCCGGACCGCAGAAGTCGTCGCGGTCGTTGACGTGCAGCCCGTCGATCTCCTCGATGGCGGACCGGACCTCGGCCGCGAGTTCCAGCGCGCCGCCCATCAGCTCCTCGCCGTGCAGCGCCATCTGCCGCCGCCAGCCGTCCAGACCCGCGAAGATCAGCACCGACGGGCTGGTGGTGCCCAGCAGGTCCGCGCGCATCCCCAGCAGCGCCGGCGGGACCAGATCGCCCTGGAGATGGAAGACCGAGCCCTGCTCCAGACCGCTGCCCATCTTGTGGATGCTGGTCACGCAGATGTCCGCGCCCGCGTCCATCGCCCAGGACGGCAGACCGGGGTGGAACGGCAGATGCGCGCCCCAGGCCTCGTCCACGATCAGCGGGAGCGAGCGCCGGTGGCACACCTCGGCGACCGCCCGCAGATCCGCGCAGCCGCCGTACGGCGTGGGGCTCGTGACCAGCGCGCCCCGCGCGTCCGGGTGGGCGTGGAAGGCCCGGTCGAAGTCCGCGGCGGACGGGGGATGGGCCAGGTGCCGCTCGGCGTCCCACCGCGGCTCGACCCAGACGGGCTCGATACCGGAGATGATCAGCCCCGCCACCACCGACTTGTGGGCGTCACGCCCGATCAGCAGCTTCTCGTGCGGCCCGGCGACCGACAGCATCGCGGCCTTCACCGACAGGGAACTGCCGCAGGTGCTGAAGAACGTGTGCTCGGCGTGCACCGCGTCGGCCATCAGCTCCTGGGCGCGTTGCAGCACCCGCCCCCGGGTGAGCCGGTCGTCCAGACCGCCCGAGGCCAGCACATCGCCGTGGAAGACCGCGTCACCGAGGACCTCCCGGACCGCCGGGTCGGCGCCGCGGGCCTGCTTGTGCCCGGGCGGGGTGAAGGAGAGGTGCCCCTTGCGGCGGTACTCGTCCAGGGCTTCCAGGACCGGTGCTCTGGTGTGGTCGACTGTCATGCGCACCGGGTTCCCGGCGGGTGCCCTCACAATCCGCCCCTGCCCGTCAGCGGGCAGCGGACCTCCTGGTCAGCCCTCCGCGGTGTGTTTGCCCGGAGTCAGGATCTCGTCCAGCACCGTCAGCACCGCCTCGTAGGACATCTGCCGCACGGTCGCGTCCCGGGCCCCCTGCGGGTCGGTCGGGCCCAGTTCCTCGCTCCTGGTCTGCCACGTCCGCTCCTCGTGCACCGCGCAGGCCCTCGCGCGCTGGATGCGCCGCAGCAGTTCGTCGGAATCCACCACATCGGTCATGCACCCCGCGTACCCCGGCGACGCGTGGTGATGGCAACGATTCACGGCCGTCCCGGATCTTCCGCATCTCCCAGGGGTCTTTTCGGGTCCTTTTTCGGGCAGTGGTGCGGACCGAGGTTTGCAGGTGCGGGGAGAGGTCAGCCGAACCAAGAGACCCGCGGCGCTCACGCGATGCGCCCCGAAACCGCGGGCGGTGGAAGGAAACACCGAACAGCGGGTCCGTGAGCCCGAGGTGTGCCCGGGCGGGCGGCCACGTACGGGGGTCCGAACCCGGGTCATGTTCTGACCGAGCAGGGAGCTGAAGGATGTGCGAGGAGCACATGATCGAATCCGTATTCGAGCCGCCCGGTGCGCGCCGGGCCCGGCCGTGCAAACCCGCCGAGGCACGCCGGGCCGTGCAGCGCGCCGTGGCCGAGCGCTGCCGCACGACCCATACCGCGTGTGACGCGGACGCCCTGTCCGACGCGCTGCTCGTCGCCTCGGAGCTGACGACCAACGCGATCCTGCACGGCGGCGGGGTCACCGACTTCCAGGTCGACGTCGACGGGCCCGGTGTACGGCTCTCGGTGAGCGACCGCAGCGACGAACTGCCGGTGACCGCGCCGCCCGCGGATCCCCACGGACGGCTGCGGCACGGCGGTCACGGCTGGCCCATCGTCTGCCGGCTCTCCCGTGACGTCCGCGTGTCCGACCTGCCCGCCGGCGGCAAGTGCATCACCGCCGTCGTCCCCCTGGCCTGAACACCCACGGATTGGTTCACTCCAGATTGCTCAGCAAAGTGGAGTTTGTTCCACCGGGGCCAGGGCAGACGCAATCTCGTGCTTCGGACCGGAGGCGCGCCAGCGGGAGCGGTGTGTATGACTGCCCCGGAGGCCCTCCAGGCGATCCGGGCAGCGACCGCCCCGCGGTAAGTCCCTGAGACCACCGTTCTTCAGGAGCGAATCCGCATGCTCATCGATACGCCCACCAACCGTCCCGGCACGCCCGAAACGACGACCACCGCCACCCGGCGGCGGCACGACGACGCTCCGGACACCGCGGCCCTCTTCGCCCGGCTGGCAGAGCTGGAGGAAGGGCCCGACCGGGAAGCCGTCCGCGACGAACTCGTCACGCTGTGGCTGCCCATGGCCCACCGCATCGCCGGCCGTTTCCGCGACCGCGGAGAGTCGATCGAGGACCTCCGGCAGGTGGCCGCCCTGGGGCTCGTCAAGGCCATCGACCGGTTCGACCCGAGCCGGGGAGCCTTCGAGAGCTACGCCGTGCCCACCATCACCGGTGAGGTCAAGCGGCACTTCCGGGACCGCATGTGGGCTCTGCGGGTCCCCCGCCGCGTGCAGGAACTGCGCAACAAGGTGCGGGTGGCACGCCGTGAACTCACCCAGAACCCGGGCAGCCCCGAGCCCTCCGTGGCGGACATCGCCGCCCACACCGGCCTGACCGAGGAAGAGGTCAGCGCCGGGCTCGAGGCGCTGGAAAGCTTCAGCACCCTGTCGCTGGACGCCGAACTCTCGGCCGACGACGACGGCTACAGCCTCGCGGACACCCTCGGCGCGGCCGACTCGTCCTACGACGTCGTCGTCGACCGCGAGTCCGCCAAGGAAGGCCTGCGCCGCCTGCCGGAACGCGAGCGGGCCATCCTCTACATGCGGTTCTTCGAGGACATGACACAGAGCCGCATCGCCGATCACCTGGGCATCTCCCAGATGCACGTCTCCCGCCTCATCAGCCGCAGCTGCGCCCGCGTGCGCGACGAGGTGCTGGGGCAGCGGACGGGCAACCGCGGCACCTCCACGACGGCCTGACCACCCGAGCAACCGAGGAGCGAGGAACCATGCTGAGGCCCCATCCAGCCGTGCTCCGCCGCCTCGTCGACGAGTACGAGGCCCTGTCGGCCGCCGTGAGAGCGAGCGAACCGGCCGACCTGAGCGCGCGGGCACGTGACCTGGCGTACACGTTGTGCGTGTCCACCGGCACCCGGGACGTCGAGCGTGCCCTGGAGGTCGCTCACCGGTGGCTCGCGACCGCGCCCGCACCGGCCCGCGAACCCGCCACGGCCACCGCGCAGCGCACGCCGACCCCGGAGCCCGCGTGATCGGAGTGTGCGCATGACGTGACGGGGAAGGCGTGGCACCGAAGGGGCCCGGCCGACGGCGGCAGCCGAGGCCGGGCTCTCTCGCGTCACGCCACCTAGACCGGGGAGTTCCATGTCCACAGCGGGACGGAAGGCCGCACACGACGACGCCGAACTGGAGCGCCTGCGCGCCGAGGTGCGCGACCTCCGGGCCCGGGCCCGCGTCTACCCGCTGATCTCACAGGCACAAGGCATGCTTCAGGAGCGGTACGCGCTGCCCGACGGGGAGAGCGCCTTCGCGCTGATGCAGCGGGCGTCCCAGCGGTACAACGTCAAGCTGCGGACCCTGGCGGGGTTCCTGGTGAGCGCACCGCCCCCCGACAGCCGGGAACGGCTGTGGTTCCCGCGCCGCGTCCGCCGGCCGGAACCGGACCTGACCTTCACCTCGGCCCACCGGTCCGGGTCCGGCAGCCGCGGCGCCGTCCTGAAGGCCGTGCTGAGCAGCACCCTTGCAGTGGTCGACACCGACATGGGCAACGTCCAGCTCACCGACCGGGCACGGGGCGGCCTGCGCCTCGAGGAGCACACCGGACACCCGCCCGACTTCGTCGACTTCTTCGCCCACGTCGGCGACGACGGAACCGCCTGTGCGCGGGCCGCCCGAGACCTCGCCCAGGTCACCGTGCGGGACGTGGAGAGCGACCCGGTGTTCAGCGAACCGGCCCGCCGGGCCATCCTCGCGGCGGGCAGCAGGGCCTGTCACAGCGTTCCGCTGACCACGCCGTCCGGCCTGTGCGTCGGCATGGTCTCGGCGCACCTGGACCGGCCCCTCCAGGGACTGACGGCGGCCCAGACCAAGGCTCTCGACACCGTGGGCGGTGAGGCGGGCCGGTGGCTCGCCTGGCACGACCGCACGGTGGTCCTGGACGCCCTGGAGCACCTGCACGCCCTCGGCCGCGCCGGCCGGGGGTCGAGGCTCCGGCGGTCCTGACCCCCACGCGGCAGACCCCGCCGTGACCGGAATCCCCTGGTCCGGCGAACGGGCCGGGTGTGTGCCGACCGAGCCGGGGCATCCGGAGTGCCGGGAGGTCTACATGAACACGAGTGCGATGGCACAAGGCGGTCGGATCCGGGCCCGGCGAGCGGCGCGGGGCTCGGCGATCGAGGGGGCGGCACGGGCGGGCCTGGCCGCCCGGGGTGTGATCTATCTGCTCGTCGGAGCTCTGGCACTGCAGATCGCTTTCGGCGACACGGGTGAGCAGGCCGACCGCGGGGGAGCCCTGGCCGCACTGGCGCAGCAGCCGTTCGGCGCGGTGCTGCTCTGGGCACTGGGCGTCGGCCTCGCCGGCATGGCCCTGTGGCGGCTGTCCGAGATGCTGTTCGGCTCCGTCGGACCGGACGGCCGCAGCGCACGCAAGCGACTGCTGGCGACCGCCCGCTTCGCGTTCTACGTCTTCGTCGCCTACTCCGTGCTGTCGTTCGCGGCGGGCCGCGGCAGCAGCGGTGGGGGATCCAGCGACCGGCAGTCCCAGGACGCCACCGCCAGGGCCCTGGAGATGCCCGCCGGCCAGTGGCTGGTCGGCGCGGCCGGCCTCGCGATCGTCGTGGCCGGCGGCTGGATCGGCGTACGGGCGGTGCTCCGCAAGTACCACGACAAGCTCCGGCTCGGGCAGCTGAGCCCCCGGACACGGCGCCTGGTGGACGTCACCGGCGTGGCGGGCGGCGCCGCCCGCGGGCTGGTGTTCGCCGTGGCCGGGGTCTTCGCCGTCCGCGCGGCGATCGACTACGAACCCGACCGGGCCAAGGGCCTGGACGACACCCTGCGCAGCTTCGCCGACACCCCCCTCGGCCCCTGGCTGCTGGTCTTCGTCGCGGCCGGGCTGGTGCTGTTCGGGGTGTTCTCCTTCGCCATGGCCCGCTGGCGCCGCGTCTGAGCCGCGCCATCCGGGGAACACGAAGCCAATGAGCGATTCCGAGA
This sequence comes from Streptomyces africanus, assembly GCF_030816955.1. NCBI lineage: Bacteria > Bacillati > Actinomycetota > Actinomycetes > Kitasatosporales > Streptomycetaceae > Streptomyces > Streptomyces africanus. The sequence continues at coordinate 8,748,394 of NZ_JAUSYP010000001.1, forward strand.
TTCCGCATGGCGACGGCCGGCCCGTGGACGTGTACCTGGACCTCCTGCGCATCCGGATGGACACGGACGACTACCGCCTCCTGATGCGCGTGGTGGAACCGGTCCTCCAGGCGATCGACGAGGAGCGCCTGTCCAGCCTCGACTTCGCGCTCGACTCCGGGGCCGACGACGAACTGCCCCAGGAGGTCCGTGACGAGGTGGCCCTCGTCATCGCCACCGCCGTCACCGGCCGCCTGGACAACGAAGTGATCGAACTCGACGTCGACGAGACCGGCCCGGTCAGGATCGTCACGGACGCGTCCACCGCGTCCGACCCCGTCCGCCTCGGCGAGATCGCCGACTACATCAAGGAACGGCACCGGCAGACGGAGGAGCTGCGGGGCATCGCCGAGGTGAGCGGCCTGCCCACCGACTTCTGAGCGGCCCCGGCGCCTGGCTTTCGGCCTTCGGCCCCGGGCCCGCCCTCCGGGCCTCCGGGCCCCCGGGCCTCCGGGCCCCCGGGCCTCCGGGCCCCCGGGCCTCCGGGCCTCCGGGCCCCCGGGCCTCCGGGCCCCCGGGCCCCCGGGCCTCCGGGCCCCCGGGCCCCGGGCCCCCGGCGCCCTCCGGGCCCCCGGGCCCCTGGGCCCCCGACCTCCGGGCCCCGGTCCTCGGTCTCCGGTCCTGGGTTTCCGGCCTCCGTTCCCGGTCCTCGGTCTCCGGCTTCCAGTCCTCGATCTCCGGTTCGGGGTTTTCCGGCCTCCGGTTCCCGGTCCTGGGTCTCCGGCTTCCGGCCCCCGGTCTCCGGTCTCCGGTCTCCGGTCCAGGGTTTCCGGCCCCCGGCCTCCGATCCCCGGCCATCGGTCCCCATTCCCCGGTTTCCGGCCTCCGGTCCTCGGTTTCCGGCTTCCGGCCTCCGGTCCCCGGCTTCCGGCCCCCGGTCCTGGGTTTCCGGCCTCCGTCCCCGGTTCTCGCTCTCCGGCCTCCGGACCCCGGCCACCGGTCCCCGGCCCCTGGCCCCCGGCCCCTGGCCCCTGGCCCCCGGCCCCTCAGGCCCGCGGTTCCGCCACCGGCACGTCCAGTGGCCGGGCGAGTCCCACCACGGCCTCGTCCAGTCGCTCCAGATGCCGCAGCACCCGGTCGGTGATCCGGCCGTAGCGGGGTGTGCCGGCGTCGGAGCCCAGCAGCGAGGCGATGCTCGGCCCGGTCTCGATCCGCGCGGCGGCGTGCTCGTCGGCGACCCGGGCCGCGATGGTCTCGATGTTGCGCACGGTGCGCCCCGCGGCCCCGCGCAGCCGGGGGTCCGCCGCGATCGAGGGATGCGTGGGCAGCAGCTCGGCGGTGGCCGCCAGCGTCCGCGCGTGGTACGCGCAGGTCTCCAGCAGTGCCACCACGTAGCGGGCCGTGTGGCGGCGGGCCCGCAGCGGTGTGACCGGATGAGTCAGCGGCTGCGTGGCGGCCCGCAGGTCGGCCAGCGCCTGGTCGAGGTCGCGTGCCTTGTCCAGCAGGTCGTCCGCCGATCCGCCGCTCAGCTGGCCGACGGCGGCCTCGGTGACCTCGGCAAGCCGCTCCAGAACGGTTTCGAGCAGCTCGTTCGTCCGGCGGTCGGTCCGCACCGGCAGCACCAGCGCCGCCGCGACCACTCCGCAGGCCGCACCCAGCGCCGTCTCCTCCACCCGCAGCACGAGCACGTCGAGGCTGTAGGTGTGCAGCAGCGTGTACAGCAGCCCCAGCATCGCGGTCACGAAGAACGACATCAGCGTGTACGACAGCGGCGCCACGTAGAACATCGCGAAGATCAGCACCAGGACCAGCGCGAACGCCGTCACGGTGTGCTTTCCGACCAGACCCGCCAGGAGGATGCCCGCCACCACGCCGAACACCGTGCCCAGCAGCCGACGGTAGCCCTTGACCAGGATCTCGCCCGTCGAGGCGGTGTTCAGGAAGACGATCCAGCACGTCAGCACCGCCCAGTACCAGCGCTGCGTGGACAGCAGCTCGCCGCCCACGATGGCCAGCGCCGAGCCGACGGCGACCTGCACGGCCGCGCGCGTGGTGGGCCGCCGCAGCCCCGTCTCTTCCTCCTCCGACGGCTCCTCGGCGCTGTCGATCGCGGCGTCCTCCGCGTCCAGCTCCTCGCGGGAGCGGGCCGTCGCGGGGGTGTCGTCGGACTCGTCCTGCGGGCCGTCCAGCGCGATCCGCAGCCCCAGCACCGAGCGGGCCGCCTCGCCGATGCCCCGGAACACGTCCTGGACGGCGGCGGGCGCGGGCGGCAGGTTCTCCTCGTCCCGGTAGCCGAGGAGCCGGTTGCGCACATGCGCCAGAGCGGTCCCCGTGTCGCCGCTTCCGGCCCGCAGCACAAGGGTGCGCAGCGCCTGAAGGTCGCGGCGGAGCGTGGCGGTGGCCTCGTCCGGCACGGCCAGCTGACCCACCGACGGCGCGGGCGCGCCCGGCAGGTGCAGGGTGAGCGTGTCGGCCCGTTCGGCGCTGCGGGCGGTCAGCAGCAGCAGTCCGAGCCGCTCAGCGGCGATCTCGGCGTCCGCGATACGGCGCTGCACGAGCCGCGCCGCCGACTCGTCGGGGGTGCCCTCCTCCAGCCGCGCCTGGATCATCATCGCCGTCTCGTGCAGCGCCGCGGTGCCCTCGCGCACGGCGTCCAGGGCCTTGTCCATCTCGTCCGCGCCGGCGTCGAGGAGGTCGAGCTGCGCGGACACCAGCTGGGCGAGCCGGGCGCGGAAGGCCAGCCTCAGCCGCAGCAGGACACCCGCCGGGGTCGCGGGCACGACCGCGAAGCGCAGCAGGGCACTGGAGCAGAACGCCAGGGTGATGGCACCGCACAGCGTGGGCAGTGAGGAGACCTCGGCGCCCACGAACAGGGACAGGAAGTAGACCTGGAAGCCGATCAGCCCGAGCGCCGTGCCCCGGTCGCCGAACCGGCGGCCGTAGACCGCGCAGAAGATCAGGACGACGAAGAAGACGTCACCGGCGTAGAGCCGCGCGTTGAGCACCGCGCCCAGCGACACGGAGGCCAGCGCCACCGGCAGGCCCAGCGCCAGTGTCACGGCCTGCGCGCCGAGCTGCTTCTCCCGGATGGCGAAGGTGGCGACCATCGCCGCCATGGCCGCCGCCACCAGCAGATGCACATCGGCCCGCAGCAGGGCGAGCACGGCCAGCGTGAGGGCGATGGCGCCGACCGTCCGCAGCCCCGCCGTCAGGCGCAGCAGCCCCGGGTCGGACGCGGCGACCCGGTCCCGCAGTCGTGCCCGCACCGACCGTCCCGCTGCCCTCACGCCGCCGCACTCTCTCCCGACTCACCACACCAAGATCCGCACCTCAGCATGACATGCCACGAGCGGAAGGCCCTCTCCGGCCCGGCCCTACTCCAGCCGGGCGGTGCCCTCGGCGTGTGCCCGTACCTGTTCCGGCGTCAGATAGGCGTCGGTGTACTCGAAGTCCTTCAGCCGCGCGGCCTTGCGTGCCTGGAACCCGGTCCGGACGAAGTCGTCGCCGGCGACCGCGTTGAGGAGCCAGTTGGTCATCACCCGGGTCTTGGCGACGTTGGTGCGCAGCGCCGACCAGTGGTAGCCGCGTGCCACGGCCTGGGCGGGCAGGCCGCGCAGCTCGATGCCGAGCGGCTTGGAGACCGCGTCGGTGCCGCCGAGGTCGACGACGAGCCCCAGGTCCTTGTGGACGTACGGCCGCATCGCCCCGCCCCGCAGCGACGCGATGACGTTGTCGGCGACATGCCTGCCCTGGCGCATGGCGTGCTGCGCCGTGGGCGGGCACATGGCCCCGTCCCCCTTGGCCAGGTCGGGCACGGCGGCCGAGTCGCCCAGCGCGAACACCCCGTCGTCGCCCGGCAGGTTCATCTCGGGGGCGACCGCGAGCCGCCCCTTGACCGTCTCGGCGTCCAGCGTCGCGATGAGGGGACTGGCGACGACCCCGGCCGTCCAGATGAGCGTGCGGGTCGGGATCACCCGCCCGTCGGTGAAGGTGACCTCCTCCGGGCCCGCCTTCGCGATGGAGACGCCGAGGGAGATCTCGATGCCCCGCCGGCGCAGGATCTCCTGCGCGCTGCTGCCGAGCTTGTCGCCGAGTTCCGGCATCAGCTTCGGCGCGATGTCGATCAGATGCCACTTGATCAGGCCCGGGTCCAGCCGCGGGTACCGCTTGACGGCGGCGTGCGTCAGCCGCTGCAGGCACGCCGCGGTCTCGGTGCCCGCGTAGCCGCCGCCGACCACCACGAACTGCAGCCGCGAGGCCCGCTCCTCGGGGTCCTGGCTCGCGTCGGCCAGGTCCAGCTGCGAGATGACGTGGTCACGGACGTACGCGGCCTCGGCGAGCGTCTTCATCCCGAACGCGTGGTCCGTCAGCCCCGGGATGTCGAAGGTGCGGGTGATGCTGCCGGGCGCCAGCACGATGTAGTCGTACCGCTCGTTGACGATCTGGTCCGTGATCGTGCGGATGACGCAGACCTTGGACTTCAGATCGACTCCGATGGCCCCGCCCGGAATGATCCGCGTGCGGTACTTCTTGCTGCGGCGCAGCGAGACGGCGATCGACTGCGGCGTCAGCACCCCGGAGGCGACCTGGGGGAGCAGCGGCAGGTAGAGCTGGTAGGCGAACGGCGTCACCAGAGTGACGTCGGCCTCGTCCGGGGAGAGTTTCCGTTCCAGACGGCGGACGCACTCCACGCCGGCGAAGCCTGCGCCAACCACCAGGATCCTGGGTCGTGTCACGGTGTTCATCCCTTTCTGCGGCTCCAGGCGGTCTGCCTCGAACGCCTATCGACTGCCCCTGGATCGCTGGTTCGCACCCCATTGATCCCACCGCGTCTTCGACCGGCACGCCAGTCGGACGCGGCGGGCAGACGAACGCGTCGATCACCACCATGCCCGCCCCGTGGCCGAAAAGCACCAGGCCGGCGTGAAGAAGGCGTGCACACCCGGCCGGACGGCCGGACCGTACGTCAGCCCGCCATGTCCCCTTGGAGATGGCACAGCAGCAGACACACGTCGTCGTCGCGCTCGGAATCGCTCAGCAGCGGATGCAGGATCCGGTCCGCCGAGCCCTCCAGATCGGCGTCCAGCTCGGCCGAACGGAACCCGCCGAGCGCCGAGGCCAGCCGCTCGATGCCCGGGTCTATGCCCTGCGCACGCCGTTCCACCAGCCCGTCCGTGTACAGCGCGAGCGTCGAGCCCGGCGACAGGCGCACCGTGTGGTCGCCGATCTCCTGGGTGAGGGGAATGCCCAGCATGGCGCCGGGTTTGGCGTCGAGGGTGCGCACGGTTCCGTCGGGCAGCCGCAGCACCGGCGGCGGATGGCCCGCGGCGGCCCAGGTCAGGGTGGGCTCGTCCGGGTGGAACCGGGCGATGACGGCCGTGGCGTACAGGTCCGGCTGGAGATGGTGCAGGAACCGGTGCAGCCGGGTCAGCAGCCGGCCCGGGCTGTCGCCGTCGACGGCGTACGCCCGCAGCGCCGTGCGCAGCTGGCTCATCATGACGGCCGCGTGCAGACCGTGCCCGGTCACGTCGCCGACGACGGTGATGAGACCGCCGTCCCGCTGGGGGAACGCGTCGTACCAGTCACCGCCGATGTTCAGCCCGTGGGTGGCGGGCAGATAGCGCGCGGCCAGTCTGAGGCCCGGGGTGGCCGGCAGATCCGTGAGCAGGGCGCGTTGCAGCGTCTCGGCGATGTCCCGGTTGTGCTCGAAGCGCCGGGCGTTGTCGATCGCGATGCTGGCCCGCCGGGTGAGCTCGATCAGCATCACCGCATCGTCCGGGTCCCAGCGCGCACCGGGCGGCGACAGGGTCAGCACGCCCAGCGGGGCCCGGCGCGTCGGCAGCGGAACGCACAGCAGCGGCCGGGCGGGATCCAGCGCGGACGGCGGCTGGTCGTCGACGCCGGGCAGACCGCCGGGATGGTCGGCCGCGTACTGCGGCCGCCCGGTCCGGGCCGCGACCACGGCGGCGGCCGGATGCGGCGCCGACCGGTGCTTGTCGTCCTCGTGGTCGAACAGCCAGACGTCGACACTGCGGGCGTACTCCGGCACCAGCAGGTCCGGCAGCCGGCGCACGATCTCCTCGTGGTTGAGCGAGGCCGTCAGCACGGCGCTCGCGTCCGCGAGGAACGTCAGTCTGCGGCGGGCGCTCTCCGCCTCGTTGCGTGCCCGGCGCTCGGCGGCGAAGGCCTCGCGCTGGGCCCGGCCGGCCGCGTCCAGCTCGGCGTGCAGTGCTAGGACGCCCTGGTTCGTCTGGTGCAGCTCCTCGCGGTGGAAGGCGACCAGGTCCTCCTGCTCGCTGAGCTTGTCCAGCACCACGGCCGTGTCCTCGTCGGCGCCGAGCAGCGCCTGCGCGAGGGCGGCGGGATCGTCCTCGACGGCGCCGGCCTCCGTGGCCCCGGCCGCCTCGGGGCAGGGGACCGTGACCTCCCACGGCGGCTCCCCGGCGGCGGCCGACGCGTCCGGCGACGGCGTCACCACGGCGTGCAGCAGCCCCTCCTCGGCGGGGGACCCGGCCATGTCCAGGGTGAGCAGCCAGGTGCCGCCCTTGGTGAGGCACTGCCGCAGATGGGCGCTGAGGGCGGCGGCCAGCCTGGTCCGTTCGACGGTGGGCACACCGTACGCGGCGGCCAGGCGCGCCAGGGCGATGCGGGCGCGGGCCGCATCGGTGACGGTGGTGATCTGCCAAGTGCGCATCATGGGTGTTCCGGCGGGGTCGGAGTCAGCACGGCCACGGCGGTGTCGTCCCGCACCGGTCGGGCGGGACTGCTCGCGTCACGTATCGCCACGGCGGCCGTCACGGCCGGGTCGGCCGCGGGCAGACCGGTGTCGGACGGCGGCGTCCAGCGGCTGGGCAGACCGTCGGTGTGCAGGACCAGCAGCCGGTCGGCGGCCCAGTCGGCCTCCTCCTCGCGGAGGGTGGCGGGCCGGTGCACGCCGACGATGCCGGGCCGCGACAGCAGCGGACGCCAGGTGCCGTCCGTGCGCAGCCGCGCCCCCACGTTCCCGATGCCGGCGAACCGCAGCCGCCCGGCCCGCACGTCGAGCTGGGCCAGGGCGACGGCCGCGCCCCGGGTGCCCTTCAGTGCGTCGTGGAGCCGCCGCAGCGACTCGGCGGGGGAGAGGTGGGCCCAGCGGTGCAGCGCCGTGACCGCGGCGGACGAGGCCCGGGCCGCCTCCGGGCCGTGCCCCAGACCGTCCGCCAGCATCAGTGTCAGCCGGTCCCCGGAACGCACCCACGCCCAGGCGTCACCGGAGTACTCGGCTCCGCCGTAGGGGATGTTCACGCCTCCGGCGCGCACGCCGAGGACGGGCGCGGGCCGGTCACCCGACGGGCCGGGCCGCGCTGCCCGGCCCGGTGCGCCGGAGACCTGCTGGGGGCCGGGGCCATCCCCGAGGCCGCCGCTGTCCCCGGGCACACCGCTGTCCCCGAGCGCGCTGCCGGCCCGCACGGAGAAGCCCGACGCGCTGCCCGGCACCGTCGCGTGCCCCGTCAGGGTGCCGCACGCCACGGCTCCCGCCGGCGCGTCGCCGGCCTCGGCGGCACCGCCCGGCCACCAGCCGTCGGCGAAGGCCCCGCCCCCGGACCACGCCGGGGCGCCGGGAACACCGTCCGCCGGACCCCGGCCGTCCGACACCACGTCGGCCCCCGCCGGTACGGCCGGACCGCCGCCGCGGGACGTGGTGCCCACGCGGGCCACCGCGACCGTGCCGCGGCCGGGCGTGCTGTGCAGGGCGAAGTCGTCGGCGAGCCGCTGACACGTGCCGAGGCCCGCGCCGAGCGAACCGGTCGTGGAGAAACCGTCGCGCAGGGCCGCGGGCAGGTCCGCGATGCCCGGGCCGTGGTCGATCGCGGCGATCTGCATGACCCGGGACTCCGCTCCGCCTTCCCGCGGCGCGGGCGGGGCCACGACCTCGATGAGCACCTGGCCGCCCTCGGCGTGCTTGAGCAGATTCGTGGCGAGCTCGGTCGCGACCAGCGCGGCGGCCGCCGTGCGCCGCTCGTCGAGACCGGCCAGCGCGGCCGCGCTCTCCGCGGCGACCCGCGCGTCGCGCACCCGCGTCGAGTCGCGCACCGGGACGTCCCACACGCGCGGCATCAGGCCTCCTCGCGCGGACGCGGCGGCCGGGCCGCCCAGCAGGTCACCCGCACGGTGGTGCCGTCGCCCGGCGTGCTGTCGATCTCGAAGTCGTGCACGAGGCGCCGCGCGCCGCTCAGCCCCATCCCCAGCCCGTCGCCGGAGGTGTAGCCGTCGCTGAGCGCCTGGTCCAGGTCGGCGATGCCCGGCCCCTCGTCGGTGAAGGCCAGCCGGAGCCCCTGCACACCGCCGCTGCTGAGGTGCGTCGCCTCCATCTGTCCGCCACCACCGTGCACGAGGGTGTTGCGGGCCAGCTCACTGGCCGCCGTGACCAGCTTGGTCTGGTCCACCAGGCCGAAACCCAGTTGGGCCGCGGCCTGCCGCACATGCTGTCGCACCCACACCAGGTCCATGTCCGACCGGATGGGCAAGCAGGCCTCCACGCCCGCGGCAGTGTGCATCACGGACTCTCCTGACGCGGGCCGCCCGGACGATACGCCGGGGTCTGCTGCGTGAGGAGCTCCATGCCCGCCTCGGTGCTGAGCGCCGTGCTCAGCCCGGGCAGCGTCAGGCCCAGTTCCGCCAGGGTGATGGCGACCGCCGGGCGCATGCCGGCCACCACGGTCCGCGCGGCCAGCAGCTTGGCCTGCGCGGCGATCTCGGCCAGCACCCGGCCGAGGAAGGAGTCGACGATCTCCACACCGGAGATGTCGATGAGGACACCACGCACCCCGGTACGGGAGATGGTCTCCGCGAGATCCTGCTGGAGCTGCTGTGCCGTGCTGTCGTGCAGGTCCCCCTGGAGCGTGACCAGCAGGACGTCACCGAGCCGGAGAACCGGCACGTGGCCCGGGACGGGACGGGAGTAGGCGTCGCTCACCGCTGACCCGCACCCGGGTTCACGATGTCGGCGCCGAGTTCGTGCAGCGCGTACCGCAGCGCGTCGGAGAGACTCGCGCGGGTGATCACGTCCAGGTCCAGACCGAGGTGGACGATGGTCTGCGCGATGGCGGGGCGGATGCCCGAGACGATGCACTGGGCGCCCATCAGCCGCGCCGCCGCGACCGTCTTCATCAGGTGCTGCGCCACCAGCGAGTCCACCGTCGGCACCCCGGTGATGTCGAGGATCGCGAACCGGGCGTGCTGGTCGACGACGGCGTTCAGCAGCGTCTCCATCACCACCTGGCTGCGGGCGCTGTCCAGCGTCCCGATCAGCGGCACGGCCACGACGCCGTCCCACAGCCGGATGACGGGCGTCGCCACCTCCATCAGCTGCAGCCGCTGCCGGTCGCTGAGAGCCTGCCACTCGCTCAGCGCCGTCTGCATGGCGACCAGCCGCAGGGTGCCCATCAGCACCGTCAGCGCCGTCGAACACGCCCGCAGATGCTCGGGCGGCGCCTCCTCCAGATCGGCGGCCAGCAGGTTCTCCACGGGCGGCCGCAGGGCGGCCAGCTCGCTGGCGACCTGGGTGTTCGACAGCCCGGCACGCGAGCGGGCCGCTCCCATACGGGCCAGCTGCTCGCGCACCCCGCTGAATCCCGCGGCGTCCGGGTCCTCCACCTGATCCGAGTCGGCCACCTGGGCCAGCGCGTCCACGACGACCTTGCTCGCCTCCACCGCCTCGTCACGCGAGACGGTGAACACGGTGCGGAACAAGGGCTCGTCCGCCCACCGCTGGGCGATCTGCTCACGCCTGCGGTGCAGGAAGTCCCTGACCTCGTGTGTCGGCGTGGCGAGCTGTCCGTCCGCTTCGTGCTCCGGCACCTGGTTCTCTCCTCATCCGCGTTGCGTCGACCGAGCCCGCCAAAGGCAACGGGACGGTGCTGTGACACTTGCCGGGCGACAACTCTAACCATGCGCCGACCTCGTACGACACCGGATCCGGTGCAACCGATCCGGTCCGGGGGAACGGTAATTGGCCATCGCCGTCATCCGGCGCGCGCAGGATGGACGGCCGTCCGGGCAGGGCGGAGCGAGGGCACCGGGCCGCCGGTCCCGCCGACGGTGTGCCCGCGGGGCCACCCGGCCCGTCAGGCGGTCTGCGCTCCCGGCTCCTCGGGGGTGGCCGGCACCTCGTCGGCGCGGGCCAGGGCCTCGTCGACGCTCTCCGATATCGGCACCGTGATGCTGACGCCGGTCAGGTCGAGGACGCGTCGCACGGCCGGCGTCGGGTTGATGACGTGCACGCTGCCTGCGGTCTTCCGGGTCTCCTGGTACACCCGCAGGATGATGTTCATCCCGGACGAGTCCATGAACGGTACGGACGACAGGTCGAGCAGGAAGTGGCGTCGGCCGTGGTGCAGTTGGTTGGCCAGATGGGCCTGGAACTCGGTCGCGGTGTCGACATCCAGGTAGCCGTCGACCGTGATCAGGGCCACGTCCTCCCGGGGCAGTTCGACCTCCACGGACAGCGGGTTCTGGGCGAGGGGCACAGGTACCTCCAACAAGTGCTACGGCCTGGGCGGGTCACCTCTGCGGATGACCGCGGTGCGGGGCGATGCCGGTTCTGGTGCGGGCTCTGCTTCCGTTTCTCATCTGCCTCCCTTCGCCACCGGGCTCCGTTTCCACCGCGCCCCGCGATTACCCCGGAAACCGTCCCCCATGCCTGAGGGGACGAACCCTGCCGAAGCCCGCCGCCGACGACGGTCGAAGGTGCGTGCGCCGAATGCGCTTGCGGCAGGAGGGTAATTGCTGCAGTGGAGCGGGTGGGCGGGGGACCGTCCGCCGGACTCCGCGACCCGCACACCGTCAGGGAGGATGGAGCAGCGTGGCCATCGACAGAATCTGGTCGTACGCGCCGGACAGCGGTCACATCGAGGGGCTGGACCTCAGCGGTTTCACCGTCGCCGCGACCGACGGCACGATCGGGCACGTGGACCGCGAGGCCGCCCCGCACGGCATGCGGCACCTGGTCGTCGACACCGGCGTCTGGGTGTTCGGCCGCAGCGTCCTGGTGCCGGCCGGAGTCGTCACCGGCATAGACACGCAGGGCCGGAAGATCACACTGGCCTGCACCAGGGGAGACGCCAAGGCGGCGCCCCGCTTCCAGACCGACAGCGAGACCCGGGACCGGGAGTACCTCACGGCCGTGGGCGACTACTACCACAGGCTGCCGCCGCGCACGAAGGCCTCGGCCTGAACCCCGAGCCGGTCACGGGCGCGCGCCGCGCCCGTGACGCTCCCGGCTCACCAGGGCAGGAAGACGTGCACGTCCTTGCCGCGCTCGTCGCTCACCACGCTGACCTGGTCGCACAAGGTGTGGATCAGATGCCAGCCGATGCCGCCGCCCCCGCTGCGCGGATCGAAGGGGCGCGGGGCCGGTTCCGTGGAACTGGTGTCGTGCAGCACCACATGCACCCCGTCGAAGGTCCGGCGCATCCGCAGCGCGAACGGACCCGGGGCGTACTGCACCGCGTTGGCGGCCAGTTCCGTCACCACCAACAGGATGTCGTCCCAGTACTCGGGGGCAGAGGGCGGCGAGGAGCGTGACAGATCCCGCAGGAACTCCTCCGCGGCCAGCCGCGCTCCCGTCACGTCGTGCGGCTCGCCCACGAAGCTGTTCGTGCGGCTCGGAATCTCCTCGGAGGTCAGTGCGTCATCCCCACGCGGCTCGGTTGACATATCGCCTTTCCGGCCCGGCGTCAGCAAGGGCTGTCGTCAGGGCTGTCGTCCTTTCTCTTGCGTCGCCACTGTTGCGTGTTCCCGAGGGGGCGAGGCCTACGCGTCCGGCTCCGTGCTCAACGGAACACGCTGTCCGAGTCGTCCCAGTGGGACGGCTCGTCCCGGGGGCTCGGCCGCCCGGGCCGCCTGCGTGACTGGTACATCGCGTCGATCTCGGACGCGTAGTGCCGCACGATCTCGTCCCGGCGCAGCTTCATCGAGGGCGTCAGCAGCCCGTTGGTCACGTCGAACGGCTCCGGCAGGACCCGGAACACCCGGATCGACTCCGACCGCGACACGGAGCTGTTGGCCGCGGCCACGGCCCGCGCCACCTCCTCCCGCAACGCGTTCTCCTCCCGCGCCTCCCGCATCTCGCCCTGCAGCGCCAGCGCCGCCCGCCAGTGCGCCAGGAACTCCGGGTCCAGCGTGATCAGGGCGCCGACACAGGGCTGGTTGTCGCCCACGACCACCGCCTGGTGGACGAGCGGGTGCATCCGCAGCCGCTGCTCCAGGGCGGCCGGGGCGACGCTCTTGCCACTGCTGGTGACGATGATGTCCTTCTTGCGGCCGGTGATCGTCAGATAGCCCTCGGAGTCCAGCTGCCCGAGGTCCCCGGTGGCCAGCCAGCCGCCGCGCAGCGCGGCCCGGGTGTGGGCCTGGTCGCCCACGTACCCCTGGAACACCGACGGGCCGCGCACCAGGATCTCCCCGTCCTCCGCCAGCCGGATCTCCGTGCCCGGCAGGGCCTGCCCGACGGTCCCGGACTTCTCCCGGCCCAGCGGCTGCATCGTCACCCCGCCGCCGGTCTCCGTCAGGCCGTACCCGTCGTGCACGTAGATGCCGATGCCTTCGTAGAAGAGCGACAGATCGCGGCTGAGGGGAGAGCCGCCCGAGGTCGCCCGCCGCACCCGGCCGCCCAGCGCGGCCCGCAGCCTGCGGTACACCGTGCGCTCGTACAGGGCGTGCTGGAGCCGCAGATCGAAGCCCGGCCCGCGGCCCCGGCCCAGCCGCTGGCGCTCCAGGGCCGCGGCGAACTCCCGAGCCGTCTCGGCGGCCCGCTCGAACAGACCACCGTGGCCGCCCTGCTGGGCCGTGCGCAGGAAGTTCTTGTAGATCTTCTCGAAGACCGACGGGACCGCGTAGAAGTACGTGGGCCTGAAGGAGCGCAGCGCCGACGACAGCGCCTCCCCGCCCAGCTCGGCCTGGTGGCCCATGAGCAGACCGCCGCGCAGGCACAGGCCCTGGATCATCAGCCCGTACACATGGGAGAAGGGCAGGAACGCCAGCACGGAGCCCTGCTCGCCGCGCGGTGCCGCCGTGTGGCCCCAGCCCGTGAGCAGCGTGTCGCAGGGGGCGGCCAGGTTGCGGTGGCTGAGGGCGCAGCCCATGGCGTGGCCGGAGGTGCCGGAGGTGTAGGCGATCACGGCGGTGGAGTCCGGCAGCACGATGCGGCGCATGGAGTCGACCGTGGCGAGCGGGACGGACTCCCCACGCGCGGCCAGGTCCTCCAGCGCGCCCGCGTCCAGCTGCCAGACGTGGCGCAGCAGCGGCAGTGACGCGCACACCGAGCCGACGGTCATGACGCCCTGCTCGTCCTCCACCACCACGGCCACACAGCCGGCGTCCCGCAGGATCCACTCGACCTGGTCGCGCGACGATGTCGGGTAGACCGGGACGACCTCGGCACCCACGGCCCACAGCGCGTAGCACAGGACCGTCCACTCGTACCGCGTGCGCGCCATGATCGCCACGCGGTGTCCCGGCGCTGTCCCGGAGGCGATCAGCCCCTTGGCGATGTCCACCACCTGGTCGCGCAGTTCGATCGCCGTCACCTCCTCCCAGGAGGTGGCGGCCGGGTCGGCGCGGCGGGCGAGCACCGGCCGGGTGGGTTCGCGGTCCGCGGTCTCGAAGACGCTGTCGGCGAGCCCGCCGGTCAGGGGCGAGACGGCCGGTGGAGCGAGGGCGAGGTCGCGCATGCGGCTCCTGACGGGTACGGGGTGTGACATTGCCGACGGGTAGCGTCATCGGCGGGGCTCGAATGTAGTCGAGCCGGGGCCCTCAGGGGTCGGGAAATACGGAAGTCGTCCCGCTGATGATCTCGGCGTGATCGGGGGACCCGGAGGGCATGAGTCACATCAGTCCCGATCCCGAACCCGAACGCAGCTCCGGCCTGGAACCGGGCGGCGGCGTACCGCCGGGCGAGACCCCGCCCGCGGAGAGCAGCCTGCCCGAGGCGGGGCCCCGGGAGACACACAACCCGCCCAAGGGCTGGTCCAAGGCCCCGATGGCGGTGATCATCGTCCTCGTGGTGCTGATCGCGGCGTTCTTCCTGGCCTACGCCCTCGCTCTGATCCTCTGAGTGCGGCGGGACGGAAGGAGGCGGGACGCCTCAGGCCTGGGTGTGCCGGACGCACTCGGTGACGACGTCCCGCAGGCTTCCCGTGCGCTCCATCAGCGCGCGCTGCACCTGTGCCCCGTTGCCGTCCCGCAGCAGCTCCTCGCAGGCGGCCCGGGCCCGTTCCAGGTCACCGGTGTCCGTGAGGGCCTCCTCGACGTGGTCCAGCAGGGCACGCACGACCGCCTCGGCGGGCAGCCGCCGCATGGTCGCGGGGTGCAGCAGCTCGCCCGACAGACCGGACCGGGCGGCCAGCCAGTCGGCCAGCCGCAGCAGGCTGACACCGTGGCCGAGCGGTTCGCGGCCGGCCCGCCACTCGCGGGCGGCGGTCTCGACCAGCCCGCGCACGAGCGTGGCGACGAGCGCGGCCGTGCCCGAGTGCAGACAGACGTCCGACACCCGGACCTCCACCGTCGGATACCGCCGGGACAGCCGCGCGTCGAAGTAGATCATCCCGTCGTCGAGGAGCGCGCCGGTGGCCACCATGTCCGCGATCAGCCGGTGGTACCGCTCGGCCGAGCCGAAGATCTCGGTCGGGCCGGCCGACGGCCAGCGCAGCCACACCCGGCTGCGGTAGCTGCTGTAGCCCGTGTCCTTGCCCTGCCAGAACGGCGAGTTCGCGCTGAGCGCCGTCAGCACCTGGAGCCAGGGCCGCACCCGGTCGATGACCGCGACACCCTCCTCGTCGGACTCGACGGACACATGCACATGGCAGCCCAGGACGAGCTGCTCCCGGGTGGCGATGCCGTACTGGTCGGCCATCCACTGGTACCGGCGGTTGACGCCGACCGCGGGACTGACCGGCAGCGGGGACGTGGCGAGGGCCGCGACCGCGCAGCCGAGCTCCCCGGCGTGCCGGGCCGCCTCCTTGCGGCAGCGGACGATCTCCGCGCGCAGGCTCTCCATGGACGACTGCGGATGGGTCGCGAACTCCAGCATCTGCTCGTGGAGTTCCTTCTCGAAGACGTCCTGATCCGCGTCGTCCTGCGCGGCCCGGGCGAGCACCGCGGCGGACATCGCCCGCGGTTCCCCGGTCTCGGGATCGACCAGGAGGAGCTCCTCCTCCACTCCGACAGTGCGCACCCTGATGCCCGCCCTTCGTGACCCTGCCGCGTCGGCCACCGGGCCTTCCCGGTGGTACGACACCCAGTGCCCCTCACAGGCGGGTCGGACACCTGGTGCGGCCGCGGGACCTCACGCAGCGAACGGCGTCAGCCACACGGTGGCCAGCGGCGGCAGCGTGATCCGGACACAACCGTCCTCCGGTTTGACCGGATCCGGGTGGGTGACGCCGCTGCCGCCGTAGCGCGGGTCGTCGGTGTTGAGGATCTCCTGCCAGGCGACCGCGTCACCCGGGACCCAGAGACCGTAGTCGTGCCGGACGACCGGGGAGAAGTTCGACACGGCCAGCAACGCCCCGCCCTGCGCGTCGTACCGCAGGAACGCGAAGACGTTGTCGTCGGCCGAGTCCACCGCCACCCACCGGAAGCCCTCCGGGCGGGTGTCGCACTGCCACAGCGCCGGCGTCGCCCGGTACACCGTGTTCAGGTCACGGACCAGGTCCCGCACGCCCCGGTGGTCGCCCGCCGAGTGGTAGCCGTCGTCGAGCAGCCACCACTCCGGCCCCTGCTCCACCGACCACTCGGCGCCCTGCGCGAACTCCTGCCCCATGAACAGCAGCTGCTTGCCGGGATGGCTCCACATGAAGGCGAGGTAGGCACGGACGTTCGCGCGCCGCTGCCACCAGTCGCCCGGCGCCTTCGACACCAGCGCCTGCTTGCCGTGCACCACCTCGTCGTGGGAGATCGGCAGGACGTAGTTCTCGCTGTAGGCGTACACCATCGAGAAGGTCATCTCGTGGTGGTGGTACTTGCGGTGCACCGGCTCGTGGGCCAGGTACTCCAAGGAGTCGTGCATCCAGCCCATGTTCCACTTCAGGCCGAAACCGAGCCCGCCCGCGTCGGTGGGCTGCGTCACCCCGCCCCAGGCCGTGGACTCCTCCGCGATCGTCACCACACCCGGGGCACGCCGGTACACGGTCGCGTTCATCTCCTGGAGGAACGCCATGGCCGCCAGGTCCTCCCGGCCGCCGTAGGCGTTGGGCTCCCACTGGCCGTCCTCGCGCGAGTAGTCCAGGTAGAGCATGGACGCCACCGCGTCCACCCGCAGTCCGTCGATGTGGAACTCCTCGCACCAGTACACCGCGTTCGCCACGAGGAAGTTGCGCACCTCGGTGCGGGCGAAGTCGAACTCGTACGTGCCCCAGTCCGGGTGCTCGGCGCGCCGCGCGTCCCCGGGCTCGTACAGCGGATCCCCGTCGAACCGGGCGAGCGCCCAGTCGTCCTTCGGGAAGTGCGCCGGCACCCAGTCCATGATCACGCCGATGCCCGCCCGGTGGCAGGCGTCGACGAAGTACCGGAAGTCGTCCGGGGTGCCGAGCCGCGCGGTCGGCGCGTAGAAGCCGGTGACCTGGTAGCCCCAGGAACCGTGGAAGGGGTGCTCGGCGACCGGCATCAGCTCGACGTGCGTGAAGCCGAGGTCCTTGACGTACGCCGGGAGTTCCTCGGCGAGCTGCCGGTAGTCCAGCCCCGGGCGCCAGGACGGCAGATGCACCTCGTACACCGAGAACGGCGCCTCGTGCACCGGCGTGTCGGCGCGGTGCGCCATCCACTGGGCGTCGCCCCACTCGTAGTGCGAGGCCGTCACGATCGACGCCGTGTGGGGCGGCTCCTCGGTGCGGCGGGCCATCGGGTCCGCCTTGAGGAAGCGGTGGCCGTAGCGGGAGGTGATCTCGAACTTGTACGCCGTGCCCTCGCCGACGCCCGGCAGGAACAGCTCCCACACACCGGACGCGCCGAGCGAGCGCATCGGGAACTGCGTCCCGTCCCAGTAGGTGAAGTCCGCGGCGACCCGCACGCCCTGCGCGTTCGGCGCCCACACCGTGAACCGGGTGCCGGGCACGCCCTCGTGGGTCATGGGCTGCGCCCCGAGGGCCTGCCACAGCTGCTCGTGCCGGCCCTCGCGGATCAGGTGCAGGTCGAGCTCGCCGAGCGCGGGCAGGAAACGGTACGGGTCGTGCACCTCCTGCTCACCGCCCTCGTACACCACGTGCAGCGTGTACGCGGGGATCTCCGTCAGCGGCAGCACGCCGGCGAACAGGCCGTCGCCCTCCGAGACGAGCGGGGTGCGCTTGCCGCCGGTCACCACGCTCACCGAGCGGGCGAAGGGGCGCAGTGCCCGGAACAGGATCCCGCCGGGGACCGGGTGGGCGCCCAGCAGCGCGTGCGGATCGTGATGGGCTCCCGCCAGCAGGCGCCCGCGGTCCTCCGGGCTCAGGGCGGGCGCGGTCGCGCCCGGGACCGGGCCGGACGGCTCCGGGATTGAGGTGTCGCGCAGGGCCACGGCTCAGTCTCCTCTCACAGCGAGGCGCTCGATCGCCGCCATCGGTACAGGCAGCCAGTCGGGGCGGTGCCGTGCCTCGTACAGCACCTCGTACACGGCCCGGTCCGTCTCATAGGCCCGGAGCAGTCCGTGCTTCTTCCGCGGGTCCCAGCCGGCGCGGGCGGCATAGCCCGCGCAGTAGGCCTCGCGGCAGCGTCGCGCCCACTCCGGGCGCCAGGGGCGGCGCTGCCGGGCGGCGTAGTCGAAGGAGCGCAGCATCCCGGCGATGTCCCGCACGGGGGAGTGGGCGCTGCGCCGTTCGGAGAGCGGCCTGGACGGCTCGCCCTCGAAGTCGATGACGAACCACTCGCGTCCGGCCCGCAGCACCTGACCCAGGTGCAGGTCGCCGTGGATGCGCTGGGCGGGCGGCCCGGCGTCGCAGGTGGTGAGGGCGGCGAACGCGGTCCGCAGGCCCGGCACGTACGGCTGGAGCGCGGGCACGCAGTGCGCGGCGGCGGCCAGCCGCTCGGTCATGGCGGCCGCCGTACGCCCGTTCTCCCCGGGCTCGCCGACCGGGAAGGCCGAGGCGAGGGCGAGGTGCACCTCCGCCGTGGCCGCGCCCAGCGCCCGGGCCTGGGCCGTGAAGTCGTCGCCGGCGGCCAGGGCGTGCAGCGCCAGCGTCCAGCCGTCGGAGGCGTCCCGCAGATACGGCTGGAGCACGCCGAGGGTGGCCTTGAACGGATGCTTCGTCTGGAACCAGGCCACGGGCGCGGGCACCCGGTGGCAGCCCTGCCGGGCCAGCGCGCCCGGCACCTCCAGGTCCGGGTTGACGCCCGGCTGGATGCGCCGGAAGACCTTCAGGATGTACTCGTCGCCGTACACCAGCGAGGAGTTGGACTGCTCCGCGTCCAGCAGCCGCGGCACCAGTCCACCGGGCACCGGCTGGTCCGGGTGGCAGTCGAACCGCAGGGGACCGGCGGTGCCGGGGTGCCGCAGCCGGTCCAGGAGCAGCTGGGCCGAACGGGGGTCGTGCAGCGCGTCGTAGACCGTCAGACCGGCCAGCGGCCCGTCCTGCACCCGCCCGATGAGCGCCCGCCCGAGACGCGGCGACGGATGCTCCCGCACGCCGAGCAGGAGCTGGTAGCAGTCGCCGGCCGGCGGAGCGCCGCCCGGGGACGGCACACCCGTGTGACCCGCGTGACCGGCGTGGACCAGCAGATGCAGACAGCCCGGGAACAGCTCGGTCATCGACAGCAGGCCGAGCTCCGTGACGGGCCGGTCCTTGCCCGCGAACCAGCGCTGCCGGGGCAGCCAGTCACGCAGCAGCCCGCCGAGCG
This sequence comes from Streptomyces africanus, assembly GCF_030816955.1. Lineage (NCBI taxonomy): Bacteria > Bacillati > Actinomycetota > Actinomycetes > Kitasatosporales > Streptomycetaceae > Streptomyces > Streptomyces africanus. The sequence goes on from NZ_JAUSYP010000001.1 coordinate 8,767,222, forward strand.
ACTCCATGGGCTCGGCCAGGCGCGTGAGACTCGGGCGGAGGGATGCGGTCTTCGGCATGGTCACGCCTCCTTTCGTCGGCGCTTGCTCACAGTCGCCGGCCGATGCGGGATGCGACTCGAGTGAGCCGGAACCAGTAGAAGCCGTGGCCCCCGAGGGTCAGCAGATACGGCAGCTCGCCGATCGCGGGGAAGCGGACCCCGCCGAACAGCTCCACCGGATGGCGCCCGGCGAACTCGCGCAGATCGAGTTCGGTGGGCTGCGCGAACCGCGCGAAGTTGTTCACGCACAGCACCAGGTCGTCCTCGTACTCCCGCAGGAAGGCCAGCACCGCCGGGTTGGAGGACGACAGTTCCGTGTACGAGCCGAGGCCGAAAGCCGGGTTCTGCTTGCGGATCTCGATCATGCGGCGGGTCCAGTGCAGCAGCGACGACGGCGACGACATCGACGCCTCGACGTTGGTGACCTGGTGGCCGTAGACCGGGTCCATGATCGCCGGCAGGTAGAGGCGGCCCGGGTCGCAGGTGGAGAACCCGGCGTTGCGGTCGGGCGTCCACTGCATCGGCGTGCGCACCGCGTCCCGGTCGCCGAGCCAGATGTTGTCGCCCATGCCGATCTCGTCGCCGTAGTAGAGGATCGGCGAGCCGGGCAGGGCCAGCAGCAGCGCGGTGAACAGCTCGATGGTGTGCCGGTCGTTGTCCAGCAGGGGAGCGAGGCGCCTGCGGATGCCGATGTTGGCGCGCATGCGGGGGTCCTTGGCGTACTCGGCCCACATGTAGTCGCGCTCTTCGTCGGTGACCATCTCGAGGGTCAGCTCGTCGTGGTTGCGCAGGAACATGCCCCACTGGCAGCCCGAGGGGATGGCCGGCGTCTTGGCCAGGATTTCCGAGACCGGGTAGCGGGATTCCCGCCGTACGGCCATGAAGATGCGCGGCATGACCGGGAAGTGGAACGCCATGTGGCACTCGTCGCCGCCGCTCGCGTAGTCGCCGAAGTAGTCGACGACGTCCTCGGGCCACTGGTTGGCCTCCGCCAGCAGCACCGTGTCCGGGTACTGCGCGTCGATCTCGCGGCGGACGCGCTTGAGGAACGCGTGGGTGGCGGGCAGGTTCTCGCAGTTGGTGTCCTCGGCCGCGTACAGGTACGGCACCGCGTCCAGCCGGAAGCCGTCGATGCCGAGGTCGAGCCAGAACTTCAGCGCGGCCAGGATCTCCTCCTGGACGCGCGGGTTCTCGTAGTTGAGGTCCGGCTGGTGCGAGAAGAAGCGGTGGAAGAAGTACTGGCCGCGCACCGGGTCGAATGTCCAGTTCGACGTCTCGGTGTCGACGAAGATGATCCGGGCGTCCGGATAGCCCTTGTCGTCGTCGGCCCACACGTAGTAGTCGCCGTAGGGGCCGTCGGGGTCCTTGCGCGACTCCTGGAACCACGGGTGCTGGTCACTGGTGTGGTTCATGACGAAGTCGATGATCACGCGCATGCCGCGCTGGTGGGCGGCGTCGACGAACTCCACGAAGTCGGCCAGGTCACCGAACTCCGGCAGCACGGCGGTGTAGTCGGAGACGTCGTAGCCGCCGTCACGCAGGGGTGACTTGAAGAACGGCGGCAGCCACAGGCAGTCGACGCCGAGCCACTGGAGGTAGTCGAGCTTCGAGGTCAGGCCCTTCAGGTCACCGACGCCGTCGCCGTCGCTGTCCTGGAACGAGCGGACGAGCACCTCGTAGAAGACGGCGCGCTTGAACCACTCCGGGTCCCGGTCCCTGGCGGGAGTGTCCTCGAAGGTGTCCGGTACGGGCTCGTTCACGGTCATGACGTTTCTGCCCCTCCGTTCCCCTGCGAGGCGGGCGGCGAGTGGACGTGGAAGACGTGCGCGGGAGCCCGCCCCGGCTCCAGACGCACGTAGTTGTTCCTGCTCCAGCGGTAGGTCTCGCCGGTGAGCTCGTCGCGCACCGGCACCGACTCGTGCCAGTCCAGGCCGAGTTGCGGCATGTCCAACGCGACCGTGGCCTCCTGGGCGTGGTGCGGGTCGAGGTTGGCGACCACCAGGACGACGTCGGACCCGGTGCGCTTGCTGTACGCGAGGAGCGCGTCGTTGTCGGTGTGGTGGAAGCGGAGGTTCCTGAGCCGGTGCAGCGCGGGGTGTTCCCGGCGGATGGTGTTGAGCCTGGTCAGCAGCGGGGTGATGGTGCGGCCCTCGCGTTCGGCGGCTTCCCAGTCGCGGTGCCTGAGCTGGTACTTCTCCGAGTCGAGGTACTCCTCGCCGCCCTCCCTGAGCGGGGTGTTCTCACACAGCTCGTAGCCGGAGTAGATGCCCCAGGTCGGCGACAGGGTCGCGGCGAGGACGGCGCGGACCTCGAAGGCGGGGCGGCCGCCGTGCTGGAGGTAGGCGTGCAGGATGTCGGGGGTGTTGGCGAAGAAGTTCGGCCGCATGTAGGAGGCGGCCTCCCCGGACAGCTCCGTGAGGTACTCGGTCAGCTCCTGCTTGGTGTTGCGCCAGGTGAAGTACGTGTAGGACTGCTGGAAGCCGATCTGGGCCAGGGTGTGCATCATCGCGGGCCGGGTGAACGCCTCGGCAAGGAAGATCACGTCGGGGTCGGTGCGGTTGATGTCCGCGATGACCCGCTCCCAGAAGACGACCGGCTTGGTGTGCGGGTTGTCCACCCGGAAGATCCGCACCCCGGCGTCCATCCAGTGCCGCAGCACCCGGCAGGTCTCGGCGATCAGGCCGTCCATGTCGGCGTCGAAGGCGATGGGATAGATGTCCTGGTACTTCTTCGGCGGGTTCTCCGCGTAGGCGATGGTGCCGTCCGGGCGGTGGTGGAACCACTCGGGGTGCTTCTGTACCCAGGGGTGGTCCGGGGAGCACTGCAGGGCGAAGTCCAGCGCGATCTCCAGCCCCAGATCCCGGGCCCGGTCCACGAACCAGACGAAGTCGTCCAGGGTGCCGAGCCGGGGGTGGACGGCGTCGTGGCCGCCCTCGGGCGAGCCGATCGCCCAGGGCACGCCGACGTCGTCGGGGCCGGGGGAGAGGGTGTTGTTCTTACCCTTGCGGAAGGTCGTGCCGATGGGGTGGATGGGGGGCAGGTAGACCACGTCGAAGCCCATCGCGGCGATCGCCGGCAGCCGGCGGGCGGCGGTGCGGAACGTGCCGTGCGGCTGCTGCCGGGTGCCCTCCGAACGCGGGAAGAACTCGTACCAGGAGCCGTACAGGGCCCGCTCCCGCTCCACGAGCAGGGGCAGCGGCTCGGAGGTCGTGACCAGGTCCCGCAGCGGATGGCGGGCCAGGACCTCGTCCACCTCCGGCGTCAGCGCCGCCGCCAGCCGCGCCGCCGGGGTCAGCGCGTCGTCGCGCAGCGCCTGCGCGGCGTCGAGCAGCACACCGCGGCCGGCTTCCCTGGGAACGCCGGCCGCCGCTCGCTCGTGGAGTTCGGCGCCCTCTTCGAGGACCAGACCGGGGTCGATGCCGGCCGGCACCTTTATGCCCGCCGTGTGGCGCCAGGTGGCCACCGGATCGCTCCAGGCCTCCACCCGGTACGTCCAGCGGCCGACGGCGTCCGCGGTGACCTCGGCGCCCCAGCGGTCGCTGCCCGGGGCCAGCTCACGCATCGGCGTCCAGGGGCCGGGGCGGCCCTCCGGATCCTTCAGGACGACATTGGCGGCGACCGCGTCGTGCCCCTCCCGGAATACGGTGGCGGTGACCTCGAACGTCTCGCCCACGACCGCCTTGGCCGGCCGGTTGCCGCCCTCCACGGCCGGGCGGACGTCCCGTACCGGGATACGGCCGATGGCCCGGGTCCTACTCATGGTCCTCACCTCCACCGTGCTCGAAAGCCGGGCCCACGGGCCCGGTCCAGGGGACGAGATGTGCGGGACGGCGGCTACCGTCCCGCGGGGGAGCGCCGCTCCGCCGCCGGCGGTCTTCGCCGGACCGCGGTGGCCGGACGGGGCCCTTCGGTCTGTTCCTGCAGACAGGTGACCTGCGGGTCCTGCGCATAGGCGGCCTGCGGTTCGTGCGCACAGGTGACCTGCGGTTCCTGCGCAAGGGCGGCCTGCGGTTCGTGCGCGTAGGCGGCCTGGTTCTGTTCCTGCACCGAGGTGACCTGGTTCGTGCGCAGATACCGCTCGGCCGCGTCCGCCGCCTCCCGCGCGCAGCGCTTGCCCATCAGCACACAGAGCGTGTAGCCGGAGTCCTCGAACGTGGTGCGCACCGTGCGGTCGTTCGGTGCCGCGAGCATCACGCGTTCCCAGGCCCGGTAACGCCGCAACTGCCGGGCGACTTCGGCTTTGGCGGGTAGCAGCATGGCGCCGATCACCTTTCGGGCTACGAGGGGCATGGTCTCCCCGACGGTCGGACGGCGGCCGTGCACACAGCGGCACGGACCCGTAACGGCGATCGAGTTCTTCACACATGGTGCACGGGTGACGACGCAACGTCTTGTTGGATCTTCAACCAATAGCGGCTCGGCTGAGCCGCCGACACCGTTCAGACTTGCTCACCTGGGAGCTCAAGCACCTCATCTGTGCGCTCGTGTTGCACGAACGGGCTAGCGCCCTCAGGCTGAGGGTGACTCAGAAGCGATACGCGCTCACGTTCCGTGTTCGGGGCTCGTCCCGCAGGACCGCGGGAGCGAGAAGGAGCTGAGCTTCGCGGTGAGGAGCCGACCGATGAAGACCGCAGTGCCCTGCTACTACCACCTCGACGTGGAAGTCAGCCCGGAACGGGTGGGACAGGTCAGCCGCATTCTGGCCGCTCACCTGAGGTTCTGGGACCTGGACAACCTGATCCAGCCCGTCTGCGGCGGTGCCGAGATGTTGCTCAAGGCCATCGACGAGCACGCCACGGACAAGAACACGTCGATCGAGATGTGGTGGAACGGCCAGCACCTGATCACCGCCATCGGGGACAACGACCGCGCTCTGCGCCCGGACCAGGAGCTGCGTGGCTGCCTGGAGCACCTCGCGGCGATGAGCGACGGCTGGGGCTGCTGCGCCACCGAGACCGGCAGCAAGGTCATCTGGTTCTCGCAGCGCGCCCGGGCCGGCGAACGCGTCCCGCTGGTGCCGACCGCGCCCTCCCCGTACCTCAGCGAGGGCCTCGACGTGCCCCGCGAGGTGCGCGTCGCACAGCTGGCCGGCCCGGCCAGTACCCCGGACGAGGTCCTGGAGGACGCCCGGTGACCCGGCGGCAGACCCGGAAAGCGGCGTCCGCGTGGAGCGGACGCCCCTACCCGCTGGGCGCGGAGTACGACGGGGAGGGCACCAACTTCGCGCTCTTCAGCGAGGTGGCCGAACGCGTCGAGCTGATCCTCGTCGACGACGACGGCACCCACACCCGGGTACCGCTGACCGAGGTCGACGGCTTCGTCTGGCACGGCTACCTCCCCGGCGTCGGCCCCGGCCAGCGCTACGGCTACCGCGTGCACGGGCCGTGGGCCCCGAGCGCCGGCCACCGCTGCAACCCGGCGAAGCTGCTCCTCGACCCCTACGCACGCGCGGTCGACGGGCAGATCGACAACCACCCCTCGCTCTACGAACGGAACCCGGACGGCCCCGACCCGGCCGACAGTGCCGGACACACCATGCTCGGTGTGGTGACCGACCCGGCCTTCGACTGGGGCGACGACACCCGGCCCTGCCGGCCCTACGCCGACACGGTGATCTACGAGGCGCACGTCAAGGGCCTGACCCGCACCCACCCCGGGGTGCCCGCGGAACTGCGCGGCACCTACGCCGGGCTCGCCCACCCCGCGGCCGTCGAGCACCTCACCTCGCTCGGCGTCACGGCGGTGGAACTGATGCCGGTGCACCAGTTCGTCCACGACGGCGTGCTGCACGACCGCGGCCTGGCCAACTACTGGGGCTACAACACGATCGGCTTCTTCGCGCCGCACAACGGCTACGCCGCGCACGGCACCCGCGGCCAGCAGGTCGCCGAGTTCAAGTCGATGGTGAAGACCCTGCACGCGGCCGGGCTCGAGGTGATCCTCGACGTGGTCTACAACCACACCGCCGAGGGCAACGAGAAGGGCCCCACCCTGTCCTTCCGCGGCATCGACAACTCCTCGTACTACCGCCTGGTCGACGGCGACTGGGAGCACTACTACGACACCACCGGCACCGGCAACAGCCTGCTGATGCGCCACCCCTACGTGCTCCAGCTGATCATGGACTCGTTGCGGTACTGGGTCACCGAGATGCATGTGGACGGCTTCCGCTTCGACCTCGCGGCCACCCTGGCCCGGCAGTTCCACGAGGTGGACCGGCTGTCGGCGTTCTTCGACCTGATCCAGCAGGACCCGGTGATCAGCCGCGTCAAGCTGATCGCGGAGCCGTGGGACGTCGGCGAGGGCGGCTACCAGGTGGGCAACTTCCCGCCGCTGTGGTCGGAGTGGAACGGCATGTACCGCGACGCGGTACGGGACTTCTGGCGCGGTGAGGACCACACGCTCGGCGAGTTCGCCTCCCGGCTGACCGGCTCCTCCGACCTGTACCAGCACAGCCGGCGCCGGCCCCGCGCCAGCGTCAACTTCGTGACCGCGCACGACGGTTTCACCCTGCGCGACCTCGTCTCCTACAACGACAAGCACAACGAGGACAACGGCGAGGACAACCAGGACGGCGAGAGCACCAACCGGTCCTGGAACTGCGGCGCCGAGGGGGCCACCCGCGACCCGGCCGTCCTGGAGCTGCGCGCCCGCCAGCAGCGCAACTTCCTCGCCACGCTGCTGCTCTCCCAGGGCATCCCGATGCTCTGCCACGGCGACGAGCTCGGCCGCACCCAGCGCGGCAACAACAACGCCTACTGCCAGGACACCGAGATCTCCTGGATCGACTGGCGGCTCACCGAGGAGCAGCGCGAGCTGCTGGAGTTCACCCGGTACGTCATCCGGCTGCGCACCGGGCACCCCGTGCTGCGCCGCCGCCGCTTCTTCCTCGGCGAGACCATGACCCGCGCGGACCAGCCGCTGCCCGACCTGGTGTGGCTGGCGCCGGACGCCCAGGAGATGACCGACGACGACTGGCAGCGCGGCGACGCGCACTCCGTCGGGGTCTTCCTCAACGGCGACGCCATCGCCGAACCCGACCCGTGCGGCCGCCCCGTCGTCGACGACTCGTTCCTCCTGCTGTTCAACAGCCACTGGGAGCCGGTCGACTTCCGTCTCCCGGACGCCGCCTACGGCGAACGCTGGACGGCCCTGATCGACACCGCCGCCCCGGAGGGCCCGCCCGACGAGGCGGAGCACAAGGCGGGCACGGTGCTGACGGTCGAGGCACGCAGCCTGGTGCTGATGTCGCGGCCTTCCCGCACCGAGGCCGGGTGACTTGACTGACTGACGACGACCAGGGGATGTCGGCAGATCGGTCAGCGGCCCGGGCGCGCCGTCACCGTGAACTGCGCGCCGTCGTGGTCGCGCAGCACGGCCTCGTCGCTGCCCTTGGACAGCACGCTGCCACCGTGCAGTTCCGCGGCCCGGGTGCAGGCCTCGACGTCGTCGACGCTGAAGTGGACCTGCCAGTGCGGCCGGATCGTCGGGTCGGGGGCCGCCTCCAGCGCCCCCGACTCGATCCGCGCCACCACGTCACCGCGGCTGCGCAGCACGACCTCCCCGCCCTCGTAGTGGACCTCGCAGCAGCCGGGGCTCTCCGACGCCCAGTCGAGGACCTCGCCGTAGAAGATGGCGGCGTCGAAGGCGTCCCGCGTGTGCAGCGTGATGAAGGCCGGCTGCGCGTTGCGCCAGGTCTCCCAGTCGGTGAACAGGTCGCCCTCCCAGATCCCGAAGGTCGCCCCGTCCCGGTCGGCCAGCAGCGCCGCCCGCCCCGGCGGCAGCGAGATCGGCCCGACCGCGACCGTGCCCATGCGTTCCTGCACCCGCGCCACCGCGTCGTCCGCGCTCCGCACGGCGAAGTACGGCGTCCACGCCACCGCCATCTGCCACATGGTGGCCACCCCCGCGATCCCGGCCACCGGCGAGCCGTCCGCCAGCGCGATCCGGAAGCGGTCGCCGAGTTTGGCGGGCCGCCATTGCCAGCCCAGCACGGCCCCGTAGAACTCCTCGGTCGCCTTGACGTCCCGGCTGGTCAGGCTCACCCAGCACGGTGCGCCGAACACGGAGTGTGAAGAGATGACGTCCTTGGTGCCGGACGGGGTGGGGATGTCGTGGTTCATGGCAGTCGCGTCCTGATCTCGTCGGCCTGGCAGCCACCGGAGGAATGACACCAGTGTCCAACCGGAACCCCCGTGGGCGCCTGCCGAGTACCCCGGCGACGGCAGCAAAACGGTGTGGTGGACCGGCCCGGACCGCCCCGGTGGCACCGGGCGGGCCGAGTGACGACGATGGAGGCGTCGGACACTGCGTCAAGGCACTCAAGCACCCCACGAGGCCATGGGGACAGCGGCGCACCGGACCCGGAGGTGACCATGCCCACGGACGGGGGCTCGGAGCGGATCTTCCAGTTGCAGGAGGAAGTCCGGCAGCTGAAGGAGGCGGTCGTCTCCCACGCGGTCGTGGACCAGGCGATCGGGATGGTCGTCATGCTCGGCCGGATCTCGCCCGACCAGGGCTGGGCCGTGCTGAAGGAGGTCTCCCAGCACACCAACATCAAGCTGCGCAACGTCGCGGAACTGATCCTCGTGTGGGGACGCACGGGTGTGATGCCCCGGGAGATACGGGCCGAGCTGGAGGACGCCCTCGACCGCGTCGGACCGACCCAGATCCCCGAAGCGCCGCCGGAGCAGTGATCCCCCGGCGGCGCCGACGAAGGGCGGTCACCGGGCCTCGGTCAGCAGCTCCTCGCGCAGATGGGCGAAGCAGCTGCTGAGCAGCCGGGAGACGTGCATCTGCGAGATGCCGAGCTGCTCCGCGATGCGGCTCTGCGTCATGCCCTTGAAGAACCGCAGGTAGAGGATGATCCGCTCGCGCTCCGGCAGCGCCTCCAGACAGGGCTTGACGGCCACGCGGTTGACGACCGTGTCGAAGGCTGGGTCCGGCCCGCCGAGCGCGTCCCCGAGGGCGTAGCCGTCCGTGCCGGGCATCTCCGCCTCCAGCGACAGGGCGGAGAAGCACTCCAGCGCCTCCATGCCGGTGCGCACCTCGCCCTCGGTGAGGTGGGCGTACTCGGCGATCTCGGCGACCGTGGGGGAGCGGCCGGGGGTGGTCTGCGACAGCTCCTTGGCGGCGTGCCGCACGCGGTTGCGCAGGTCCTGGACCCGGCGGGGGACGTGCAGCGTCCACATGTGGTCGCGGAAGTGGCGCTTGATCTCGCCGGTGACCGTCGGCACGGCGTAGGCCTCGAAGGCGTTGCCGCGGGCCGGGTCGTAGTGGTCGACGGCCTTGACGAGACCGAGGGCAGCAACCTGGTAGAGGTCCTCCAGGGCCTCGCCCCGGCCCCGGAAGCGGACGGCGATCCGCTCGGCCATGGGCAGCCAGGCCTCGACCAGCTCGTCGCGCAGGGCCTTGCGCTCGGGCCCCTCGGGCAGCCGCACGAGGCGTTCGAACGCCGCGGCTGTGTCGGGAGCGTCGTCGTGGGGGTGCGTTCTGGTGCTGCCGGCGATACGCATGGTGCGCACCTCCCTGAGCAGGTGCCGAAAGGACAGACACCGTGGGAAGCACGGGCTCGGACCTCACGGAGGGCACCGGGGGCCCGGGCGTCTCCCACGGACGTGCCTCCGGTCCGAAGCACTTCATCGCCCATTCCCGGGCGGGGAGACCACGAAACAATTCCGACAATACGCCCATTCGTGGGCATGGGCTTTCCGGGAGCCGCTGCCGTTTCGAGTGCGTCTCTTGACCCCGCCTTGGACCGATTACCTCTGTGACAGAGCTAATCTCGGCCGCATGGAGCCGGAAACCTTCCCCGAAGAGCTGGCCGACGCGCTCGTCGGGGTCCAGCGGCTGGTGCGGCGGCGCCTGCGTCGCGAGATGCCCGACCCCCGGCTGCGCGGCGCCGAGGTGGAGCTGCTGCGCCTGGCCGTGACGCGGCCTGGCATCGGCATCTCCGACGCGGCCAAGGACCTCGGGCTGGCGGCCAACTCGGTGTCCACCCTGGTCAACCAGCTGGTGCGGACGGGCTATCTGATCCGCGAGACCGACCCGGCCGACCGGCGGGCCGCCCGGCTGCTGCCCACGGCCGCCGCCGGGACCCGGCTGCGCGAGTGGCGCCGTCGCCGCGCCGAGCTCGTACGACGCCATGTGTCGCGGCTCGACGAGGCGGACCGCGAGGCCCTGCACGCCGCGATCCCGGCCCTGCGCAAGCTGGCCGGCACCCTGCACGAGGAGGCCGAGGAGTCATGACGCGGGACACCGGACGGTCACCGGCCGACGCCGTCGCCTGCACCGGGCTCGTCCACGCCTTCGGCGCGACCCGGGCCGTCGACGGACTCGATCTCACGGTCCGGCAGGGCGAGGTCTTCGGACTGCTCGGCCCGAACGGCGCCGGCAAGACCACGGTCATCCGCTGCCTCACCACCCTGCTGCCGGTGCCGGCCGGCACGGTCCGCGTCTTCGGCCACGACGCCGCCCGCGAGCGCATGGCCGTACGCCGGCTGCTCGGATATGTGCCGCAGCAGCTCTCGGCGGACGCCGGACTCACCGGGCGGGAGAACGTCGCCCTGTTCGCCCGGGTCTTCGACGTGCCCCGCCGCGAACGCGCCGAACGCGTCGCCCAGGCCCTGGCCGCGGTCGGCCTCACCGACGCCGCCGACCGGCTCGCCGCCACCTGCTCCGGCGGCATGGTGCGCCGGCTCGAACTCGCCCAGGCCCTGGTCAGCGCCCCGCGGCTGCTGATCCTCGACGAGCCCACGATCGGCCTCGACCCGATCGCCCGCACCGGCGTCTGGGACCACATCGAAGCGGTCCGCGCGGCCACCGGCATGACCGTGCTCGTCACCACCCACTCCATGGACGAGGCCGACCAGTACTGCGACCGGGTCGCCCTGATGCACCGCGGCCGGATCCGGGCCCTCGGCACCCCGGCCGAGCTCAGGGAAGGACTCGGCGCCCGCCGCCGCGCCGCGGGCGCGGCCGCGGACACGCCGCCCACGCTGGAGGACGTCTTCCGCGACGTGGCCGGCAGCGGTCTCGACGACGAGGCAGGAGATTTCCGCGATGTCCGAAGCACCCGCCGCACCGCCCGCCGTGTCGGCTGACCCCGCCCGCGGCCCCGGCATCGATCTGCTGCTCAAGCCCCCGCAGCCGCGCGCCGGCCGGCGGCTGCTGGCCGCCCGCGTCGGCGCGATGTGCGCGGTCGAACTGCAGAAGCTGCGCCACGACCGCACCGAGCTCTACACCCGGGCGGTCCAGCCGGCCCTCTGGCTGCTGATCTTCGGCCAGACCTTCACCCGCATCAGGGCCATCCCCACCGGCGGCATCCCCTACGTCGACTACCTGGCACCCGGCATCATCGCCCAGTCCGCCATGTTCATCGCCATCTTCTACGGCATCCAGATCATCTGGGAGCGCGACGCCGGCACCCTCGACAAGCTTCTCGTCACGCCGACCCCGCGCTCCGCGCTGATCACCGGCAAGGCCTTCGCGGCGGGCGTCAAGTCGCTCGTCCAGGCGGTCGTGGTGCTCCTCATCGCCGCCCTGCTCGGCGTGGCGCTGACCTGGAACCCGCTGAAACTGCTCGCCGTCGCCGCGATCGTCGTCCTCGGCTCGGCCTTCTTCTCCTGCCTGTCGATGACCATCGCCGGCATCGTCCTCAGCCGCGACCGCCTCATGGGTTTCGGGCAGGCGATCACCATGCCGCTGTTCTTCGGCTCCAACGCCCTGTACCCGGTGTCCGTGATGCCGGGCTGGCTCCAGGCGGTCAGCAAGGCCAACCCGCTCAGCTACGAGGTCGACGCCCTGCGCGGGCTCCTCCTGGGCACACCGCACCACCTGGCGTCCGACTTCGCGGTGCTGTGCGTGGCCGCCGCCCTCGGCGTCACCGCCGCCTCGGCCCTGCTGGGCCGTCTGGCCCGTTGATCTTCACTCTGGAAAGTGATGTGTGGCACGCCGCCGCAAGCGCTTTCTCCGTTTGTTTCCGGATAACCGCTGGGCACGGCTTGATCACCGATCAAATGGGATGAACTGCCAGGCCACAGCGCATTCCGCTCATTTGACAGTGCGCTGAGACCACAGATAGGAAGCAGCTTCCAGAGGTCGAGAGGGGCAGCGTGTACGAGCCGAACGTGGTCGGAGACTGGCAGGAGTACGACGAGCATGCCGGTCTGCGCGTCCGCGTCCACCGTCTGGAACTGGCCGAGCCGCCCCGCGGCCGTGACGACGCCGCAGAGGGGCTGACGTACTTCAGTCTCCGCGTGACCGTCGAGAACCGAGGCAGCCGGCATCTCGGCGTCCATCTCGAGGACGGCCAGGTCGACGTGCGGATCGGCCCGGACGGGGAGAGTGCCTTCCTCGACTGGCGCAACTCGCAGTTCATCGAGGGCTTCGACGTCTACCCGCTGCGCCGGGCCACCGCCGTGCTGTACGCGGCCGGCGCCGAGGTGTCCCTCAGCCTCGTGGACGTCCAGGTCCAGCTGCGCGTCGAGGAGGAGTGGGCCGACCGCCGGCTGTGGTCGGGCGGCATCGGCGCGCACGAGGGTCCCGCCGGGGCCCAGCAGGGCGCGCTGCGCGACAGCTTGGCCCACCAGGTGAGCGTCTTCCTCCAGGACCAGGCGGGGGAAGGCACCGCCTGATCCGGCGTCAAGGCGTCCCGCGGGTCAGTGCGGGATGCCGTCGATGATCTCGCGGGCACCCTGGCGCAGCAGGGCCACGGCGACCGAGGTGCCGAGCGTGGCCGGGTCGAGCCGGCCCGCCCACTCGTGGGCGTTCAGCCGGGTCTTGCCGTCCGGGGTGAACACACAGGCCCGCAAGGACAGTTCGCCACTGCGGTCGACCTGAGCGAACCCGGCGATGGGGCTGTTGCAGTGACCCTGCAGCACATGCAGGAACATGCGCTCGGCGGTGGTCTCCCGGTGGGTGTCCGGGTCGCCGAGACCGCTCACAGCGTCGATCAGGTCGGCGTCGTCCTCGCGGCACTGGAGCGCCAGCACGCCCGCGCCGATGGGCGGCATCATCGTCTCGGTGGAGAGGATCTCGCTGATCACGTCCTGCCGGCCGATGCGCTCCAGGCCGGAGACCGCGAGCAGCAGGGCGTCGGCCTCCCCCGCGGCCAGCTTCGCCAGGCGCCGGTTGGCGTTGCCCCGGAACGGCACGCACTCCAGATGCGGGTGCGTGGCGGCCAGCTGGGCGACCCGGCGCACCGAGGAGGTGCCGATCCGCGTCCCGGCCGGCAGCTCGTCCAGGGTGAGCCCGCCGGGGTGGATCAGGGCGTCCCGGATGTCGTCCCGCTTGAGGAACGCGGCGAACACCGTCCCCGCCGGGAGCGGTCGGTCGGCGGGCACGTCCTTCACGCAGTGCACGGCGAGGTCGGCCTCACCGGCCAGCAGCGCCGCGTCGACCTCCTTGGTGAACGCGCCCTTGCCCTCGACCTTGGACAGATCACCCATCCACTTGTCGCCGGTGGTCTTCACCGGTACGACCTCGGTGCGCACTCCGGGATGGGCGGCGGCCAGCTCGTCCCGGACTCGCTCCACCTGGGCGAGCGCCATGGGGGAGTCGCGGGAGACGATACGGATCAGCTCGGGGACGGACATGCGGACACGATAGACCCTCCAGGGGGTACGTCCGTGCCGTACCTCCTCCGACCGCCCTTCGGCGTACGTCAGTTCGGGACGAGCCTCTCGCTCAGCTCGACCGCCCGCAGGGCCGCGGCGAGCGCCCGCTCGTCGCCCACGTCGAGGGCGGTGTCGGTGAGCTTGATGACGTGTTCGTCGCCGTGGGCGAGGGCCCGTTCCAGCACCTCCCCGGCGGTGCGGCCGGGCGCGGGGACGTGGGTGAGGGGCTCGGCTTGGGCGTACATGGCGGTGACCGCCGCGGACGCGGTCCACGCCGCGTGCAGGCTCGGAGCCCACAGCTCGCGGGGCAGCGAACCGAGGGCGCGCAGCACGGCGTTGGGGGCCGTCGCCGCGTGCACCAGCATGGTCTCCTCGCCGTGGCCGTGCGTGGCGTACCGATGGGTCGCGGCCCGGACCAGCTCGATCAGGTGTGCGCGTGCCGTGTCCGGGTCGGTCACGTCGCCAGCCCACATCGGCAGCCGCCGTACGGCCGCCAGCCGGTCGGGAAAGCCGCCTCGGGGATCGGCGATCGGCGGCACGGCGTCCAGGGACCGCGCCGCACTCGGCGCGGCGGGCAGTACGGCGATGCCGGACACGGGACGGTGCCGGGCCGCCCAGTAGCCCAGCCCGTGGGCGAGTTCGGCGAGCCGCGGCGCGCTCTCGCCGGCTTCCAGCGCCCGTACGGCGTGGCCGACGCGGATCACCGGATGCGTGGAGCCGCCGTACAGCCCCGGCAGCAGTCGGGGCCACCAGGCCGCGAGGACGTCCCGCCACGGCTGCTGCGCCAGGGCGTGGCCGAAATACCCGATCCAGTCGGCGGCCCGGCGCGGATCTCCCAGCGCCTCGCGCCAGTTGGCGCCGGTCACCGGTGCCACGGGGGTGGGGAAGTCCTCCAGCTTGGGCCGGTACAGATCCAGCCAGCGGTGCACGGCGCCCGCCTGCCCGTGCGCGGCCAGCGTCTCCACGACCATGGGGGCGTGGTTGGTGAGCCGGCCGAGCCGCTCCGGCCCCGAGGCGTGGAGCCGTTCGAGGGCTTCCTCGAGTGTCCCCGTCGTGTCGTGTGCGTCCATGAACGGGACGCTACGCGGCCGCCCCGCGCCGGCGGATCGGACGCGGGGCGGAAGCCGGTCCGGCCGGGGGACCTAGGCCACCGGCCGGACCGGTGCCGGATCAGGCGTAGGGATCGAACGCGATGCCCGAAGGCTTGGCCGACGCGAGGTGGTTGGCGAAGTTGGCGTCCTTGAGGCCGAAATTGGCGCTGCCGAAGTCGTAGGACGTGAGCTTGTCGCGCACGCCGGCGGGGTAACCGTTCCAGCCGACCAGCGTCGGGTACTGCCAGGTGCTCTTGTGGTTCTCGGGCGGCTCGTCGTTCGCGTTCGCGAGACGGAAGCAGTGGGTGCTCGCCCCGTCCTTGTGGTAGACGATCTTCGGGTGCGTGCCGTCGAAGCGGACCTGCGACGCCGCCTGCACGCTGAACGAACCGTGCGCGGACGTCGAGACGTACTTGACCTGGTTGTCCTGCACGAACACCGCGACGTGCTCGAAGTCGTGCCGGTGGCCGCCGATACTGCTGCCGGCCACCGCCTGGTCCTTCTCGAAGTAGAGGGCGTACAGGATGGCGCACCAGCCGTTGTTGCACTTGGAGCGCGCGTAGCCGTTGGTGTTGTCCAGGTCCGAGGCGTCGCGGCAGTCGCCGTTGAGGGCGCCGGTCGGGTTGAGCCCGCCGTTGACGGTGCCGTCGGCGCCGATGGCGGGCGTGGAGTAGCAGCCGTCGGTGTCGTAGTCGTAGGCGGGCTGGTACGTCTTCTCCAGCGCGTCTGCGTTGGCGGGCAGCGCCCGCGGCGGGGCGGCGAAGGCCGTGGCGGGGAGGGCGAGGACGAGGGCGGCGGCACCGGCCAGTCCGGTGAGCCATTTCCTGGGGGGTGCGAACGGGCGTGACGACACTGCGTCCTCCTCTTGGGCGCAGCCCAACGGCTGTGGGGGAAAGGGAGGTTCAGCTTCCAGGTTGAACGCGTCCATGCCAAGAGGGAGAGGTGATCTCAGAGGTGAACCGCACTGCAACAACCGGAGTTGTGTGCCGCTTCAGACCATGTCGTCCGGGATGTCGGCCGCGGCCTCCTCGGGTGCGAGATCCGGCCGGAGCCGCAGCCAGGACGGCTGCCGCAGCAGACCCTCCCGGGTGCGGGTGCTGTAGCGGACCTCGCCGACCAGCCGGGGTACGACCCAGTGCGCGCCCGGAGCCCGCGGGGCGGGGTCGAAGGGGCAGGCGTCGGTCGCGGCGGCCCGCAGCAGCCCGGCGAGTTCCGTCCGTTCGGCCTCGCTCCAGCCGGTGCCCACGCTCCCGACGTAGCGCAGCCGCCCCGCGGCACGCTGCCCGACCAGCACCGCGCCGGGCAGGCCGGTGAGCCGTCCCTTGCCGGGCTGCCAGCCGCCGACCAGGACGTCCTCGGTGCGCATGTTGCGGATCTTGATCCAGGCCTTGGAGCGCACCCCCGGCTCGTACACCGAGTCCAGCCGCTTGCAGACCAGGCCCTCCATGCCGTGCTCGCGCGTGGCGGCCAGGGCCTCGGGGCCGTGGCCGACGATCGCGGCCGGGGTCGACCAGGAGGGCCCGGTGAGGCCGAGGTGCTCCAGCGCCGCGCGGCGTCGTGCGTAGGGCAGCCTGATCAGTGAGTGGTCCTGCAGATGCATCAGATCGAACAGCACGAGATGGACCGGAACCTCCGCCGCTCGCCGGGCCGCCCTCGCGGGCGCGTGCGCCAGGCCCATGCGGGACTGGAGCAACTGGAAGCTCGCCCGGCCCTGTTCGTCCAGGGCAAGGATCTCCCCGTCCAGCACGGCGGGCACGGGGCCCAAGGCGGCGCCCAGGGGCCGCAGTTCGGGGTACGCGGCCGTGATGTCCTCCCCGGAGCGGGCGCGCAGCAGCACGCTGCCGTCCCCGGGGAGATAGGCCACCACGCGCTGGCCGTCCTGCTTGGTCTCATAGGCCCAGCGCGCGTCCTGCGCGGCGGGCGGCAGGATGCCGGGCGTGGCGAGCATGGGCGGGATCAGGGGCAGGTCCACGGGTGAGTTGTGGACGCCCGTGCGTCCGGTCACGCGCGTTCTTGCGTCTTTCCCCCGAACGGCGTCGACCTGGTGCCGGCCTCGGAGGTCACGCCGTCGGCGCTCCATCGGCTTTGCTTGCCGGGTCGCTCTCGCGGACTCCGCGGCCGAAGCGCCGGCGCGGGTCGAGCGCGCCGGTTCGATGTCGTCGTCCTCGACGGCGAACTGCCCGATGTGGCGCGGCTGGACGGGCGGCGCACCGCCGCACTCGCGGGCGTTCGACCCGACGGGGTGACTTCCGCGGCGGCAACGCGATCGAACAGCTCGTCTCCCGGCTGCGCCGCACGGTGGACCGGGACGCCCCGGCACTGATCCACACGCGCCGCGGCTTCGGCTGCCGGCCGGGCCGCGGCGTCGCCGAACCCGAGGGGGTCCGTGCGTCGTGAATTACTTGAGTTAGGCAACGAGATGGTAAAGTGGCCCGCATGGCCACACCACCGCTCCCCGACGCCCCCACCCCGGAAGTGATCGAGATCGAGCGTGCGCTCACCCGTATCACGTACCTGAGCACGCGCGCCCGCCAGCACGACCGGCTGATGGCCCTGGCGGGCGTGCCGCTCGACCGGGCCGCCGTCGCGCTGTTGCGGCAGGTCGCCGACTCCGAGCCGCTGCGGCCGGGGGAGCTCGCCGCCCGGCTGGGAGTGGAGGCCTCGCACGTCACCCGCACGGTGCAGCAGTTGCAGAAGTCCGGCTACGTCACCCGCGTGCCCGACCCGGACGACCGCCGCGCCCAGCGCATCGAGCTCACCGACACCGGCCGGCAGGCCATCGCCAAGGTCCGCGAGGCCGGGGTCCGCGGCATGCAGATGGCCCTGTCCGACTGGTCCCCCGACGAGCTGCGGCAGCTCGCCACGCTCTTCCACCGCATGGTCGACGACTTCCTCGCCCACGCCGTCGACGAGGAGCCCGAGGACCGGTCCGCCCCCGCGGGCCGGGCCTGAGCCCCTCCGGTCACCGCGCGGCCGGATCGCGCGGATCCGCGCGCTCGGCGATCGCGGGACCGGGCGGTGCGGGCTCGCGCAGTCGGCACAGCAGCAGCCGGCCCACCGCGGGCAGGGCGATGAGCGGCAGCAGGGCCGTCCGCAGGGACGTCGCGTCGGCCAGCACCCCGAGCAGGGGCGCGGTGAGGCCGCCGACGCTCACCGTCAGCCCGAGCGTGACCCCGCTCGCGGTCCCCACCCGCCGGGGCAGACAGTCCTGCCCGAGGGTGATGTGCAGCGAGAACGGCACGTACAGGCCGGCCGACGCCAGCGCGACGAACAGGTACACCACCGGCCCCGGCACCAGGACCAGTCCGGCCACGGCGAGCACCGTCAGCGCGTACGACCGGCGCACCACCGCCAGCCGCCCGTACCGCTCGGCCAGCCGCCCCCCGGCCAGCGTGCCCACCGCGCCACCGGCGTAGAGCACGAACAGCGCCGCCGTACCGGCCGGCTCCCCGCCCCCGGTCCGCTCCCGCACGTACAGCGAGACGAACGCGCTCAGGCCGACGAACACGACCGAGCGGCAGATCACGGCCCCGGACAGCCGCAGGAAGGCCGGCCAGTCGTCATGGCCCGCGCCGACGGGCACACCCGCCTGCGTCGCGCCGGACGCGGCCGCGCGCACCGCCGCCGCGCACAGCGCCGCTCCCGCCACCGCCGGGACGGCCAGCAGGGGAGAGGCGCGCAGTCCGCCGATCGCCATCACGGCGAGGACCAGCAGCGGTGCCAGGGCGAAACCGGCGTTGCCGCCGAAGGAGAACCAGCCCATCGCCGTGTGCCGGCCGTGCGCGACGGCCCGGGCCACCCGGGCGGCCTCCGGATGGTAGGCGGCCACCCCGGCCCCCGACACGGCGACGACCGCCAGGGTCGACGCGTAGGAGCCGGTCACCCCGCTCAGGGCGACGCCCGCCCCGGCCGTCAGCGCGCTGAGCGGCAGCAGCCACGGCATCGCCCAGCGGTCGGTGAGCACCCCGAACAGCGGCTGCACCAGCGACGAGAGCAGGGAGGCGGCCAGGACGACGCCGGAGGCGGCGGCGTAGGAGTAGGCGCGTTCGGCGACGAAGTACGGCACCAGAGCGGCCACGGCGCCCTGGTACACGTCCACGCAGGCGTGTCCCAGGGACATCAGAGCGACGGGCCGGTTGCGGCGGGAAGCGGTCACCCGGAGATCGTCGCCGCCCGAACGCCTGGCCCGCTTCCGATAATCTGCCGGACTGTGCCGAACATCCGCCACACCCCGACGGCCCCGACCCGGGCCCAGCGGCTGACCGCGGGCGACCGCATCGACGCGCACCGGCACGACGACCACCAGATCGTCTACGCGGGCTCCGGCGTCGTCGCCGTCACCACCGACGCCGGCACCTGGTTCGCGCCCGGCACCCGCGCCCTCTGGGTCCCCGCCGGCACCGTGCACGCCCACCGCGCCCACGGCCGGCTGGACCTGCACCTGATCGGCCTGCCCACGGGCGACAATCCCCTGGGCCTCGACCACCCGGCCGTCCTCGCCGTCAGCCCGCTGCTGCGCGAGCTGATCCTCGCCTACACCCGCGACCCCGGCGACGACAGCCCCGAGCGACGCCGGCTGCGTGCCGTCCTGTGCGACCAGCTGCGCCTCTCGCCCCAGCAGCCGCTGCGCCTGCCCACGCCCGCCGACCCGCGCCTGGCCGCCGTCTGCGCGCTCGTGCACGCCGACCCGGCCGACGCCCGCACCCTCGCCGCCCTCGGTGCCGCGACCGGGGTGGGGGAGCGCACCCTCAGCCGGCTCTTCCGCAGCGAGTTCGGCATGACGTTCCCGCAGTGGCGCACCCAGTCACGGCTCTACCACGCCCTGCGGATGCTGGCCGACGGCCTGCCCGTCACGACCGTCGCCCACCGCTGCGGCTGGTCCTCCGCCAGTGCCTTCATCGACGTCTTCCGCCGCTCGTTCGGCTACACCCCGGGTGCTCACCAACGGCGTCGGCAGGACCCGGCGAACTGACCTTTCTACCGTCCAGTAATATCGCGCGGCAGGTCATCAGAGGAGGAACCGTGTCCCGGTCCGAACGCTCGCCCCTGCTGCTCGCCGGCCTGCTGGCCACCGCGGGTATCGCCCACTTCGCCACCCCACGCCCGTTCGACGCGACCATCCCGAGCGGCCTGCCGGGCACGCCCAGGACCTGGACCTACGCCAGCGGAGCCGCCGAGCTCGCGCTGGCCGCGGGCCTGGCGCTGCCGCGTACCCGCAAGGCCGCCGCGCTGGCCACGGCGGCCTTCTTCGTCGGGGTGTTCCCCGCCAACGTGAAGATGGCGGCCGACTGGCGTCACCGCCCCGCGCCGCAGAAGGCCGCGGCCTTCGGACGCCTGCCGCTCCAGCTGCCCCTCGTGCTCTGGGCCCGCGGCGTCGCACGGAACGCGCGGGGCCGGTCGTGACCGCGCGCGTGGAGGCCGGGGACACGGTCGAGGACTTCGCCCTGCCCGACGAGACCGGCACCGTCCGCAGCCTGTCCGGGCTGCTCGCCGAGGGGCCGGTCGTGCTCTTCTTCTACCCGGCCGCCCTGACCCCCGGCTGCACCGCACAGGCCTGCCACTTCCGCGATCTCGCCGCCGAGTTCGCCGCCATCGGCGCACGCCCCGTCGGCATCAGCGGGGACACCGTCGAGCGCCAGCAGGAGTTCGCCGGACAGCACGCCCTCGGCATGCCCCTGCTGTCCGACGCCGACGGCACGGTCCGCGAGCGGTTCGGCGTGAAACGCGGCTTCTCCCTGGCCCCGACCAAACGCACCACCTTCGTCATAGGGCAGGACCGCACCGTCCTCGACGTCGTACGCAGCGAAATGCGCATGAACGCGCACGCCGACCGGGCGCTCGCCGCCCTGCGCGCTCACCGGAGCTGACACTGTCACGAATGCTCCGGCGCGGTTGATACAGGGCGACAATGGGAGAATCCTGGACGATATGGAGGACGCCTCCGCTGCTGCGATCATCGACGCACGCGGCACCGTGACGGGGTGGAGCGAGGGTGCCCGGCGACTGACCGGCTACCCGGCCGAGGAGGCCGTGGGCCGGTCCGTACGGGGACTGCTCGCCGAGGACGTGCCGCCCGAGGCGTTGTCCGCGCGGTCGGGCACCGTCATGGTGCGGCACCACGACGGCTATCTGGTCGGGCTGCGCGTCACAGCCTGCGCCGTGACCGGCCCCGACGGGGCACCGGACGGCTACGTGATCACCGCCGAGCCCCCCGGCAGCGCCGAGACGTCCCTGGCCGGAAAGGCCTTCCAGCAGGCGTCCATGTCGATGTCCGTGTTCGACACCGACCAGCGCTATCTGCGGCTCAACGACGCCGCCTGCCATGTGATGGGCGTGCCCGAGGAGACCCTGCTGGGGCGGCACTTCCCGGAGACCGTCGAGGAGGCCGAGCACAGCCAGGGCTTCAACTGGCACCTCCGGCACGTCGTCGAGACCGGCCGCCCGCTCCGCTACGAGAGCTACACGGGCGCCCCGGCCCTGAACCGGGAGCACGCCTGGGTGACCGAGATGTGGCCGGTCCGCGACCACTCCGGCGAGTTCCTGGGCACCGCCCTGGCCGCGTTCGACAGCACCGAGCAGTACTGGGCGCGGCAGCGGCTGGCCCTGCTGAACGAGGCCGCGGCGGCCATCGGCACCACCCTGGACGTGGTGCGCACGGCCGAGGAGCTGATCGGGGTCGTGGTGCCCCGGTTCGCCGACTTCGCGAGCGTGGACCTGTTCGACTGGGTCCTCGGCGCGGAGGAGTCGCCGGCCGTGCCCACCGACGAGATCGTGCTGCGCCGCGTCGCCCACGGCTCCGTCAACGAGGGCACCCCGGAAGCCGCCGTCCATCTGGGAGAAGTGGACGCCTACCCCTCGTTCTCCCCCATCGCGCGGGCGATGCGGGAGGGCCGGGCGGTCCTCAGCCAGGCGGGGGAGCCGTCCTTCATGCGCTGGGTCGCCGAGCGCAACACACGCGCCCCGCAGGGCAGCCCCTACCGCCAGGGCGTCCACTCGATGATGGCGGTGCCGCTCCGGGCCCGCGGCACCACCCTCGGCGTCGCGGTCGCCGTGCGCATCCGGCAGGTGGACGACTACGCCGCCGACGACGCCGTGTTCGCCGAGGAACTCGCCAGCCGGGCCGCGGTCTGCGTCGACAACGCCCGCCGCTTCGCCCGCGAACGCACCACAGCGCTGGCCCTCCAGCACAGCCTGTTGCCGAGAGGACTGCCCGGCCAGGCCGCCGTCCAGGTCGCCCACCGCTATCTGCCCTCCGGCTCGGCGGCCGGCATCGGGGGCGACTGGTTCGACGTGATCCCGCTGTCCGGCAGCCGGGTCGCGCTCGTCGTCGGTGACGTCGTGGGCCACGGCATCCCCTCCTCGGCGACCATGGGCCGCCTGGTCACGGCCGTACGGACCCTCGCCGACGTGGACCTGCCGCCGGACGAACTCCTCACCCACCTCGACGACCTGGTCACCCATCTCGCGTCGGACGACGACGAGGAGGTCGCCGAACTCGGCGCGACCTGCCTGTACGCGGTCTACGACCCGGTCACGCGCCGGCTGAACCTGGCCGCCGCCGGGCACCCCGCCCCCGCCCTGGTCCTGCCCGACGGGTCCGCTCGGCTGATCCCCATGAGCGCGGGGCCCCCGCTGGGCGTCGGGGGGCTGCCGTTCGAGGCGACGGAGCTCCAACTGCCCGAGGGCTCCGTCGTCGCCCTCTACACCGACGGGCTCATCGAGGACCGCGACCGCGACGTCGACCACGCCACGGACGAGCTGTGCCGCGCCCTGACAGCGCCCGCCGACTCGCTCGACGCCCTGTGCGACACCGTGCTGAAGGCCGTACTGCCGGAGGAGCCCGGCGACGACGTGGCCCTGCTGCTGGCCCGTACCCGGGCGCTCGGCGCGGACCGGGTCGCCACCTGGGACGTGTCGCCGGACCCCGCGCACGTGGCCGCCACCCGCCAGGCCGCCACCGAGCAGCTCACCGCGTGGGGCCTGGACGAGACGGCCTTCGTCACCGAACTCGTCGTCAGCGAACTGGTCACCAACGCCATCCGGTACGGCACCGAGCCCATCCAGCTCCGGCTGATCCGCGACCAGGCCCTCATCTGTGAGGTCTCCGACGGCAGTTCGACCTCCCCGCACCTGCGGCGGGCCCACCAGGACGACGAGGGCGGCCGCGGACTGCTGCTGGTCGCCCAGCTCACCCAGCGCTGGGGCAGCCGGCAGACCACCCGGGGCAAGACGATCTGGTGCGAACAGTCACTCACACCGCTGTTCTGACCGGCCTCACGCGGCGGCGTGACCCGACGGGCGTTCCCGCACCACGTCCCCTGGCTTCTTGTCGTCCCGCAGCCCCAGGTACCGCGGGTGGCGCAGCATGCCGTCACGCGTCCACTCGGAGAACGCGATCTGCGCCACCAGTTCCGGCCGCACCCAGCGCGCGCCCGCCTCCCGCACCGGCCCGTCGAACGGTGAGCCGGACTCCCGCAGCCCGTCGAGCCGCTCGCGCAGGTCCAGCAGCGTGCGCCGGCCGAAACCCGTGCCGACCTTGCCCGCGTACCGCAGCCGCCCGCCCTCGTAGTGGCCGAGCAGCAGCGCGCCGAGCCCCACCCGGCTCCCGGCCGGTTCGGTGAAACCGCCGACGACGAACTCCTGCCCCTGGGAGCACTTCAGCTTCAGCCAGTCCGACGACCTGCGCGGCTCGTAGACACCGTGGGCGCGCTTGGCGATCAGGCCCTCCCAGCCCCGGGCGCACACGTCCGCCAGCAGTTCGGCGCCGCCCGCGTTGCGGTGCGGCGTCAGCCGGAGCGGGGAGCGGTACGCCACAGCCCGGCGCAGCAGCGACTTGCGGGCCCGCAGCGGCAGGCCCCTGGTGTCGGCCCCGTCCAGCCGGAGCAGGTCGAACACGTAGTAGGTCACGGCCACCCGGCTCGCCGCCACGTCCTGACGCCGGGTCAGGCCCATGCGCTGCTGGAGCCGGGAGAAGTCGGTGCGCCCGCCCGAGAACGCGACGATCTCCCCGTCGAGGACGAAGTCCGCGCACGACTGTGCGGCGAGCGCGTCCACGATCTCCGGGTAGGTGTCGTTCAGCCGGCGGCCCGACCGCGACAGCAGCGTCACCCGCTTCCCGTCCCGGACCGCCAGCACTCGGATGCCGTCCAGCTTCCGCTCGAACACCCACTCCTCGTCCGCGTCCGAGAAGTCGCGCCGGTCGCTCAGCGTGGCGAGCATCGGGCGCGCCGCCAGTTCCGCCCCCGGACGGGCCGCCCCGAGCAGCCGCCGCTGTCCCTCGGGCAGGGTGTCGAGGAGACCGGTCATCTCCGTCACTCCCCGGCCGCGTCCGAGGCGACCTGGGCGAGGGTGCGCCCGGACATGGCCGAACGCGCCCGGCGCGGGTCGGGGGCCCCGTGCGTACGCGCCCGGCCCCCGGCCCGCTTCACCAGCAGCCAGGCCTCCTCGCCGTCACCACTGCCGTCGCCGCGGAACCGGGTCAGGGCGTACTCGCCGCGCAGCTTCGCCCCGCTCAGCCGGAACGTGGCGTGCCCCCGCTCCAGCGACTCGGCGAAGTCCACCGGCCGTCCCTTGCGGTCGTGGCTCAGCGGCTCGTACGTGCCGTGGTCCCAGACGATCACCGTGCCGCCGCCGTACTCGCCGCGGGGGATCACACCCTCGAACTCCTCGTACTCCAGCGGATGGTCCTCCGTGGGAACGGCCAGCCGCTTGTCCTTCGGGTCCGCCGAGGGGCCCTTGGGGATCGACCAGGACTTCAGGACGTCGTTGACCTGCAACCGGAAGTCGAAGTGCATCGTGCTCGCGTCGTGTATCTGCACCACGAACCGGGGCCGGTCCGCGGCGGACCCCCCGCTGCCCCGGGGCTCGCCGGTCCGGTCGAAGTCGCGTTTGCCGCGGTAGTCCCGCAGCCGGTCCCGCTCAGCCACCTGCGGCTCCTTCCTGCCTCGCGGGCCCCGGGTACCCGTCAGAACTCCTCGTGCACCTCGGGGTCCCCGCCGACCCGCCGCCGCGCCCGGTCCGCGACGGCGGCCATCTCCTCCTCGCTCAGCTCGAAGCCGAAGACGTCGAGGTTCTCGCGCTGCCGCTCCGGGTTCGCCGACTTCGGGATGGGCACCGCGCCCAGCTGCGTGTGCCAGCGCAGCACGACCTGCCCGGGCGTCACCCCGTGCGCCTCGGCGATCCGTGCCACCGCGGGATCCCGAAGCAGGGGCGTGCCCCGGCCCAGCGGGCTCCAGCTCTCGGTCAGGACGCCCTTGGCCTCATGGAAAGCGCGCAGGTCGTCCTGGGGCAGGAACGGGTGCAGTTCGATCTGGTTGACCGAGGGCAGCACCCCGGTCTCCTTCTCCAGCCGCTCGATGTGCCCGGCCGTGAAGTTCGAGACGCCGATCGACCGGACGAGCCCCTCCTCGCGCAGCTTGATCATGGCCTTCCAGGAGTCGACGTACCGGTCCACGCGCGGCAGCGGCCAGTGGATCAGGTACAGGTCGACGTACTCCAGGCCCAGACGGGCCCGGGACTCCTCGAAGGAGGCGAGCGTCTCCTCGTAGCCGTGGTGCCGGCCCGGGAGCTTCGTCGTCACGACGATCTCCTCGCGCGGCACCACCCCGGAGGCCACGGCCCGGCCGACCCCCGTCTCGTTGCGGTAGTTCGTCGCCGTGTCGATCAGGCGGTAACCCGCCTCCAGGGCCGAGAGCACCGCCTGCTGGGCCTCGTCGTCGCCGAGCGGCCAGGTGCCGAGGCCGAGGGCGGGGAGCGTCGTACCGTCGTTGAGCGTGTGCGTCGGGATGCTGATCACCGTCGGGCCTTCCCGTTGACTGTGCGGTCTGACTGTGTCGTCCCTCCAGCGTCACGGATAGGGTGAGCGGTGATCAACCGGACGGGTGGGGGATGAGGGCGGCGGACGGCATGGACAGCGCCGAGGAGAAGCCGGCGGCACGACCGCGGCGCCCCACCTCGCGGGACGTCGCCCGGCTCGCCGGCGTGTCGCACACCGCGGTGTCCTTCGTGTTCAACGGTCGCGCCGAGGGCAACCTCTCGCCCGCCACCCAGGAGCGCATCCGGCAGGCCGCGGTCCAGCTCGGCTACCGGCCCGACCCCGTCGCCCGCGGCCTGCGCCGCAGCCGTACGGCCGTGATCGGCCTGGTCACCGACGAGATCGCCTCCTCCCCGTTCGCCGGGCGGCTGCTGCGCGGCGCCATGGACACCGCCTGGGCCGGGGAGCACCTGGTCCTCACCGTCGACTCCGGCGGCGACCCGGCCAAGGAGGACGCGGCGGTCGCCGAGCTCCTCGACCGGCGCGTCGACGGCATCATCTACGCGGCCATGTCCCTGCGCCGCGTCCGGGTCCCCGAGGGACTGCACCGCACCCACTCCGTGCTGGCCAACTGCCTGCCCGCGGACGACTCGCTGCCCGCCGTCATCCCCGCCGAGCGCGCCGGCGGCCGCACGGCGGCCCGGCTGCTGCTGGAGCAGGGGCACCGGCGGGTCGCACTCGTCGGCGGGCAGGACGACATCGCCTCCGCGGAGCGGCTGCGCGGCTTCCGCGACGCGCTGCGCGCCGAGGGCATCACCGTCCCCAGGGACTGGATCGTACGGACCGGAGGGGAGATCTCCGGCGGCTACGAGGGTGCCGTCCGCCTCTTCGACGGCACCCCGGCCGACCGTCGGCCCACCGGGATCTTCACCTACAACGACCGGGTCGCGGCGGGCGTCCTGCACGCTGCGACCCGGCTCGGCATCGCCGTACCCGGCGACCTGTCGGTGGTGGGCTACGACGACCAGGAGCACATGGCCGCGTACCTCGCGCCGCCCCTCACCACCGTCGCGCTGCCCCACCGGGCGATGGGCGAGGCCGCCGCCCGGCTCCTGCTCGACGCCATCGCCACCGGCCGGACCCCGCCCGCCACCGTGCGGCGCCTGGCCTGCCCGGTGATCAGCCGCGCGTCGGTGGGACCAGCTCCCATCCGGTGACGGCCACGCCGGACGGCACGCTCAACTCCCTTACGTCATCGGGCCGGTGGTAGACGCGCTCGGTGACCATGGCCCGGTCGCCGACGAACAGCTCGTACAGCGAGCCGTCGGCGAGGACACGCACCGTGAGCTCCCCCCGCGGCGGCACCCGCACGACGACCGGCGCCGCCGCTTCGGCCTCCCCGCGCGGCCAGTCGCCCCGGTCGAGTGTCACGGTGCCTGTGTCCGGGGCCAGCCGGACCGTCAGCTCGGCGCCCGAGGACGACCGCAGGAGACTCACCGTGGCGTGAGCGCGGGCGCTGACCGTCAGGTCGTAGGCGAGGGGCGCCGCGACCCGGCCCGGGGCGACGACGAAGGGTGCGGCGGCGTGGAGGCGGTGCAGTTCCGGGGTCGGAGCCACCCGCAGCGCCCCGTCCGGATGGACGTCGACGACCCGGGGCGCGGTCAGGACGCCGGCCCAGTCCGCCTCGCCCGGCTCGCGGGCCTCCCACGACCAGCCCCACATCAAGGCCCTATCCGGCTCCTGGAGGACGGCGGGCGCGTAGAAGTCGCGGCCGTGGTCGAGCCGGCCGCCCGCCCGGGCGGAGAAGCGCAGGTCCGTCGGAGCGGGGCCGGTGTCCAGACGTCCCGTCAGATAACCGGTGGTCCACGGGTCGCCGTCCCACAGGGACACGACCAGCACCCACTCCCCGCCCCGCGTCGCGTACAGCTGCGGGCACTCCCAGCCGGTCGCCCGGTCGCCGAAGGCCGCCGCGGCGGCCGGGTCCCGGCCGTCCAGGAGCACACCCGCGAAGCGCCAGTCGGTCAGGTCGTCGCAGTCGTACAGCAGCACCGACGCCGTGCCGTCGGCCTGGCCGGCGCCGACCAGGGCCCAGCGCCGTCCGTCGTGCCGGAAGACGAACGGGTCGCGGAACATCACCACGTCCAGGCCCTCGGGCGGGCCCGTCACCACCGGAGTGGGCAGGGGAGTCCAGTCGGTCAGCGCGGGGTCGTCCGGATCCGCAGCCCGGGCCAGGCAGACCGTGCCGAGCCCGCTGTGGTCGCGGCCGACGCCGGTGTAGACGGCCGTCGGCACGCCCCCGTCGTCGGCCACGCACCCGGACCAGCAGCCCGCCTCGTCCGGGCCGCCCGGAGTCGGCGCGAGGGCGATCGGGTGGTGCTCCCAGCGGGCGAGGTCGGGGCTGGAGGCATGGCCCCAGTGGACGTTCGCGTGGACCGGGGCGTCGGGGTTGTGCTGGTAGAACAGGTGGTAGCGGCCCCGCCAGTAGAACGGGCCGTTGGGGTCGTTCATCCAGTTGGCGGGCGGGCGGACCCTGAAGCGCGGGGCGTGCGGGTCCTGCGGGGGAGCGCCGAGGCTCAACGGTTGACTCCTGCGGACGTGATGCCCTCACGCAGAGGGCGCTGGCCGACGACGAACACGGCGACGGCGGGGATCATGGAGAGGACGACACCGGCGAGCACCACCGAGATGGAGCCGGTGCCGAGGTTGCCCTGGAGGGAGACCAGCCCCAGCGGCAACGTGTAGTTCTGCCCCGACGTTTCGAGGATCAGCGGCCGGAAGAACTCGTTCCAGTGGTAGTTGAAGGCCAGCACACCGACGATCGCGAGGCCCGGCGCGGCCAGCGGGGCGTACACCGACCGGAACGTCCGCCAGGGCCCGGCGCCGTCCAGCATCGCCGCCTCGCCCAGGTCCTTGGGCATGCCCAGGAAGTACTGCCGCATCAGGAACGTGCCGAACGCCGTCGGGAAGGCCGGGATGATCAGCCCGAGCAGGGTGTCTGTCAGGCTCATCGACTTCAGGACCAGGAACACCGGCACGATCGTGACCTGCAAGGGCACCATCATCGTCGCGAGAACCAGGGCGAACAGCGGCTTCTTGAAGCGGAACTCCAGGCGGGCGAAGGCGTATCCGGCCAGCCCCGCCGTGATCATCTGGCCGACCGCGATCAGCCCCGTGACCAAGGTGGAGTTCAACGCCAGCAGCCAGACGTCGATCTGGTCGAACACCCCGCGGTACGCCTCGGTGGAGGGGTGCGCCGGGATGAGCTGCGGCGGCAGGTCGAACGCCTCCGCGGGGGTGCGCAACGAGGTCGACACGGTCCACACGACCGGGCCGAGGGTCAGCAGGGCGCACACCGTCAGCCCGGCGATCCGGGCCCAGGGCGCCAGCCCGTGCCGCACACGGCTGTAGGACAGGGTTGCTTGGCTCATGGGAAGACTCACCCGGCTCACTGGTAGTGGACGAAACGCCGGCTGAGCCGGAACTGGAGGGCCGTGACCGCCATGATCAGCACGAACAGCAGCACACCCACCGCGGACGCCTCGCCGAAGCGGAGCTGCTCGAACGCGGTCTCGTAGATCACCATCACGACCGTGCGGGTCGAGTCGCCGGGACCACCGTTGGTCAGGACGTACGGCTGCTCGAAGACCTGGAGAGCGTTGATGATGCCGACCACCGAGGCGACCAGCAGCGTCGGCGACAGCAGCGGCAGCGTGACGCTGAGGTGCTTGCGCAGGCCGGTCGCGCCGTCCAGCGCGGCCGCCTCGTGGATCTCCTTCGGGATGTTGTTCAGACCGCCGACGAACAGCAGGAACGAGAAGCCGAACTGCTGCCACACGTAGACCAGGACCACGGTCACCATCGCCGCGTTCTCCGACGTCAGCCACGGCACCGGCGCGATCCCGACGAAGCCGAGCAGCCAGTTGACCACCCCGAAGTCCTGGTTGAACAGGTACTTCATCACCACCGAGATCGAGGCGGCGGACAGCACCAGCGGGAAGAAGAACGCCGAGCGGAACACCGACCGCAGCCACAGGGGCATCCGCCCGTTCAGCGTCAGCGCGAGCGCCAGGGCGACCAGCAGTTGCAGCGCCACCGCGAGGACCATGAAGACGAGGGTGTTGCGGAAGGACACCAGCACGGTCTCGTCGCCGAAGACCGCCCCGTAGTTGGAGCCGCCGGCGAAGCGCGGCGAGTCGATCACGTTCCAGTGGAAGAGGCTCAGCACCACCGAGCCGACGATCGGGACGACCGTGAAGACGACGATGCCGACGATCGTCGGGGCCAGGAACAGCGTGGCCAGCAGCCGGGTGCCGCGGTCACGGGCCGCGGGACGCGGTGCGTCCTCGGCGGGCCGGGCCTCGGGCCCTTCGGTTCGCGCGGGCGGTGTCCGGGTGTTCGTCATGCGTCACGCTCCATGGCCTTCTCCAGGTCGCCCTGCAACCGGCGCAGCGCGGGACGCACCGAGCGCGGGGAGGCCAGGGCCGTGCCGGTGTGCTTGAGCAGCAGCTGCTCGACCTCGGCGACCTGCGGCGGCGCCGGAATCGGTCCGGTGTCGGGGAACCGGTCGAGGGTGTCGTAGAAGACCGGCCAGTGCGCCGGGCCGGTCTCCCCGTAGCGGTCGGCGGTCAGCATCGAGCGGCGGGCCGGGGTCGTCTGGTTCGTCGTGAACAGCCGCGTCAGGGTGTCTCTGCGGGCCGCGTACTTGATGAACTCCCAGGCCTCCTCCTGCTTCTTCGAGGTGCGCAGCAGCGCGTAGCCCGCCGCGCCGTACTGCATGCGCTGGGCGCGCCAGCGCGGGAAGTACTGCACGTCGAACCCGTCCCGGTCCATCCCCGCCAGGTGCAGGCCGCCCGCCCAGAAGCCGCCCGCCGGGGTGACCCCGACCCGGCCGGTGGAGAACACGCCGATGAGGTTTTGTCCGTTCCCGCCCTCGGGGCGGGTGCACAGGTCGTCCCGGACGAGGGAGGCGAGGTAGTCGTAGACCTCCTCCACCCGGTCGTGCGTGGCCTGCGGCGTCGTCCACCGGAAGCCGCTCCCGCGGCCCCTGCGCTGCTCGGCCGGATAGAAGGAGTCCCACAGCCACGCGCCGCCGGGCGCCTTGGACTCCGCCAGCAGATTGGTGCCGTTCGCGAACAGCCAGGGCACCACGCCGCCCCACAGCCGGTTGGTCCAGAAGTAGGGCGTGAAGCGGGAGCCGCTCGCCTGCTTCATGTGCCGCAGCAGCGCCGTGAAGTCGTCGCGGGTCCAGTCGGCCGGCGGGTACTCCGCTCCGGCCCGCCGCAGCACCTGGCGGTTGAGGTACATGTCGGCCGCGTTGAACTCCACCGGCAGCTGGAAGAGGCTGCCCTCGTACATCATCGACTCCACCAGCGACGGGTGGACGTCGGCGAAGTACTCCTTCAGCTCGGCCGCGTCCCGCTTGACCCACGTGTCCAGGGCGACGCCGAGCCGCTGCGCGAACAGCTGCACGCCCTCGGTGGCCACGTAGACCAGATCGGGGGCGGTGCCGGCGGCCACCTGCGTGAGGATCTTCGCGAAGAAGTCCGACCAGTCCACGGCCTGCACGGCGTTGATCTGGAGTTTGATGTCGGGGTGCAGCTCGCGGAAGCCCTCGCGGAGCGTGCGGATGGCCTCCGGCCCGTAGGCGGGGCCCAGTGTGGCGACGACGAGGGAGCCGTCGTCACGGCCGGGGATGTCGGCACCGGTCAGCCGGTCCCAGCTCGCGGCGGTGCCGGCCAGAGCGGCGGCCCCCGCGCCGTAGGCGCCGTAGCGCAACAGGGCGCGGCGAGTGAGGTGCGAGTCGGTCATCGTGAGGCCTAACTCGTGTTAGTCGAGGAGTGATGCCCCAGATGATGTGAGGGCCGCCCAGGCCTGTCAAGACGCTCCATGGCCTGTTCTTTAACGAGTTAGGTCCTGCGGTGTCGCCCCGGCCGGAGATCGCTGTCACGATCTTCCGGTAGCCACGACCACGCCCACGACCAGCGGAGTGCGCATGACGACGGACAGCCCGATGACGGACGAGGCGGTGCGGGAGACCGGGGTGGAGGTGAAGCCGGTCGCCGGACACATCGGCGCCGAGATCAGCGGGGTCGACCTGGCCGCGGACCTGGACGACACCGTGGTCGCCGCGATCAGGGCGGCGGTGCTGCGGTGGAAGGTGGTGTTCTTCCGGGGGCAGCGGCTGGACCACGCCGGGCACGTGGCGTTCGCGCGGCGGTTCGGTGAGACGGTGGTGCTGCCGCGGCGCGGCAAGGCCTCACCCGCGGACTTCCCCGAGATCGAGACGACCGCCGACCGGCTGGAACTGGGCGGTCGGTTCGGCATGGAGCACGACGAGTGGCTGCGGCGCCGCCGCCACACCCTGCTGCGCGGCTGGCACTGCGACCACGGCGCCCGCGTCGACCCGCCCGCCGCGACGATCCTGCGCGCCGAGACCGTGCCGCCCTACGGCGGCGACACCAGCTGGTCGAACCTCGCGGCGGCGTACGCCGGGCTCTCCGCGCCGCTGCGGCAGTTCGCCGACGGGCTGCGGGCCGAGCACCGGCTCGGCGTCGGCTACCAGCCCCGGCCCGGCGACGACGCCTACGTCCGCCACCTGCTGGACCGCCAGGTCGCCTCGCTGCACCCCCTGGTGCGCGTGCACCCGGAGACGGGCGAGCGGATCCTCTACGTCAACGGCTACTACGTCGAGCAGATCGCCGGCCTCTCCCGGCCCGAGAGCGCCGCCGTCTTGGAGATGCTGCTGGAGCAGGCGGTCCGGCCCGAGTACACGGTCCGGTTCCGCTGGGAGCCGGGCAGCGTGGCGTTCTGGGACAACCGCGCCACGATGCACCTGGCTCCCGGCGACACAGGACACCTCGACCACCCGCGGATCATGCACCGGGTGATGCTCGCCGGGGACGTGCCCGTCGGGGTGGACGGCAGGGCGTCGGAGCCGATCACCGGGACCGCACCCGGCCGCTGGTGACACGAAGGCGATCCGCGAGTCGCGATGAGTTTCGCGGTGTCCCGTGGTCGTACTGTCGAACCCCTTGCCGAGGAGGACACCCATGCGCAGCGTGACCTATTCGATGAGCGTCTCACTGGACGGCTACATCGTCGGGCCGGACGGCGGCATCGACTGGACGGTGCCCGACGCGGACGTCTTCCGCTTCTGGATCGACGAGATCCGGGACGTCGGCGTCCATCTGATGGGACGACGGCTGTACGAGACGATGCTGTACTGGGAGACCGCCGACCAGAATGCATCGCTCGACGACGCGGAGCTCGAGTGGGCCGCGCTCTGGAAGCCGCTCCCGAAGGTGGTGTTCTCCACCACGCTGTCGGCGGTACAGGGCCATGCCCGCCTGGCCTCCGGCGGCCTGGCGGAGGAGATCGAGCGGCTGCGAGCCGAGCCGGGGGAGGGCGAGATCGCGATCGGCGGCGCGACTCTCGCCGCCGAGGCGGCCGCGTCGGGTCTGATCGACGAGTACCGGGCCATGGTCTACCCGGTGCTGCTCGGCGGTGGCATTCCGTTCTTTCCTCGAGCCGAGCGCCGGGTGGATCTCGAACTTGTCGAGACCCGCACCTTCAGCTCGCGAGTCGTCTACCTCCGCCACCGGGTGGCGCGCCAGGTGCAGTGACGCGCTGGGTTGTTGACGCGGGTGACGGGTGCTGGGACGCGGCCCGCCCGTCGGCCCGCCGTGACCAGGATGGCCAACGGCTTCTCACCCTGCTCGCGGGCCAGGTGCCCGCGAGGCTGTTCCCTCTGGGCCTGGCCGTCCCCGCGTGCCCCCGGTGCACCTGGTCCCGGCGCGGTCCCTTCGCCCCGGCTCCGGCGCTCTGCCGATGCCCGGCCGAGGCGGGCAGGCGGCCGGCGACGGTGTCCGCGCGGACGGCGGTTTGCCCGTGGTTGATCCGCACTCGCGTTCTGCAGGTGACGGCCAGGACCTAACCGATCCGGCGGGACTCCAGCAGGGCACGCAGGCCCGGGTCGTGATCGTATGGCTCGTCTGCGGTCACCCGGGAGGCGATGCTCCCGGCGTCCTGTGCCTGCGCGATCATCTGCCCGGCCAGGGTGGGCTTGGTCGGGAACCCCACTCGGTCGGGGATCCCGGCTCGGGAGCGGCGCTCGGTGTCCTGGCCAGGAGTGTTCGGGCAGGCAGAGCCGGCGGTCCATCAGTGCCGGTCCTCTGTTGGAGGCGAAGGCGAGGAACACACCGACCTGGGTGTTCTCGATCCGGCCGGCGGTGCCGCGTGGCATCGGAAACTCATCGGTCATATCCGTTCGCGTCTGCTCAGCAAGGCCAGCGCCACCAAGAGAACGCACCCTGCGGCTTCGACGGCGAGGGTCGGCTTGACCAGGTTCGCGTCGAGAGCCTCCCGAAATCCGAAGAGACCGGAGGTGAGGCTGACGATCAGGGCCACCAGTGAGCCGGCCGCGAAGAGCGTTCCCAGCGTCGCGAGGACGGCCAGGAGGCGGGTGGGCGTGATCAGCAGCGACAACGCGAGCAGCCCGGCCCCGATCGCGTTGAACAGGAACAGCATGCCGATCGTGTCCAGATATCGGTAGCCGTCGTACCAGAGGTGGAGGTGGATCGCGCCCATGGCCACGGCCGTTCCCGCCGTGGCCAGCCGGAGGGCGATGAGCGCGCCGGTGCGCTCAGTAGCCATGGCCGTTGCTCGTGTGGGTGTCGCTGCCCGTTGAGGCGGTTCCGCCCACGGTGAGCTCGGTCTTCATGCCCAGGTCCTTGTGGCCGTCGACAGGGCAGTAGACCTCGTACTTGCCGTCCTTCAGTGAGACGGTGAGATGCGAGGACTCTCCGGGTGCCAGCGTCCGCGTCTTCTGTTCCGTTCCGGAGCCCTCGATCTCCATGGCGTGGTCGTGATGACCGTCGTTCTTGACGACGAAGGTGTGGGTACCCGCCTGCACCGTCCTCTCGGACAGCTCCATCTTGAAGTCGACCAGCTTCACGTCCACCTGGGTGGTTTCCGGCTTGCCACTCTGTTCCGGGGCTGACGTTGTCGAGCCACCACCGTTGCCGTTTCCGCCTCCGCACGCCACGAGGATGCCCGCCAGTGCTCCAGCGGCCAGCCCGGGCCCGACGTTCCTGCGCACGAGCGTCATGAGCGTCGTCGCCATGTCTCGGCCCTCCATGAGAAAACATTCCTGTCCAGAGGTACGGACGGACCGCGCCAGGGGATTTCCGGCAAGCGGGTATCAGCGGGAGAATGGGGCGGTGATCCCGCGTGGAACCGGGGGAATCCGTTCGGCGAGGTTCGCCGTATCCACTGGTATGCGGAGATCGGGCCCACCACTCGGACAGCTCTCGGACGAGGCGCTGCTGGCGGGAATGGCGACCGGCGCCCCGGAGATCGCTCTGGCGTTCGTCCGCCGGTTCCAGCGCATGGTCTTCGGTATCGCCATCGCTGTCGTCGACGACCCCCAGCTCGCCGAGGACATCGCCCAGCAGACCTTCGAAAGGGCTTGGCGTCATGCGCAGGTCTACGACTCCCGGCGCGGATCGGTGAAGACCTGGCTGGGGACCATCACGCACAACCTGGCGATCGACGCCGTCCGCGCGCGCAACGCGACCCCGGTCTCCCCCGAGGACCTCGACGCTCTGCTCGGCATCATGACCCGGACGCCCGAACAGTGGGCACTGGCCGACGAGGCGGCATCCCGCATACGGGCCGCGGTGGCGGGCCTACCGCGCCAGCAGGCGCGTGCCGTGGTCATGGCCGGAATTTACGGGATGACCGCACGGCAGATCTCCGAGTTCGAAGGGATCCCCCTGGGCACGGCGAAGACACGGATCAGGACGGCGATGGGGAAACTGCGGAAGGTTCTGGGACCCGAGCGAGCCGATCATGACTGACAGGCACTGCGAGTGGCTGAGGGCCGTCGCCGACGAGCTGGCGCTGGGTATCCTCCCCGGTCAGGAGCGCGCCGAGGCCATCGCCCATCTGGACCGCTGTCCTGCCTGCCGGGAGCAGGTCGAGCAGCTGACCCTCGTCGGCGACGGACTGCTCTCTCTCCTCCCGGGCAGCGAGCCACCCGCCGGCTTCGAGACACGGGTGACGGACGGGCTGGGCCTGAACCGGCCGCCACGACGGCGGCGACCACGGGCCGGCGTGGCGGTCGCCGCCGCGATCGCCCTCGGGTTCGGCTTCGGTGGCTGGGCCGTCGGCACGGCCATCGAGGGAGCTTCGGCTCCCTCCTCATGGAGTTCGGAGACCCCCGGCTCGGAGCACGGCCTGCTCGCAGCGTCTCTGGAGGCCCCCGACCACCGCCCGGTGGGCCGGATCTTCACCTATACCGGATCTCCGGGCTGGGTCTACATGTCGGTCCACCTCGGCCGGGACGGGTCCGGATCCGACTTCCCGACCCGAGACCAGTCCGAGGCCGCAGGCCCGCGCGACGTGTACCCGGAGGCCGGAAAGGTCAGCTGCCGACTGGACCGTACGGACGGCACGTCGGTCCACATCGGGGAGTTCTCCTTGGACGACGCCGGCCAGGGTTACTGGGGAGCCCCCACGCATGTCGACCCGGACACGGTGTCCGGTGCCCGGCTGTTGGCCGCGGACGGCTCTGTCCTGGCCACGGCCCACTTCGACGCACGGCAGAACCAGTGACCGCGCATCACCCCCATGCCCCTCCGGTTCGGTCAGCGGCGCCAGACGTGGCGTCCGGATCCCGTCTGCTCGGCGGCGCCTGGTCCGCAGGCTCGCCGCGTTGCCGAATCGCCCACGTGGCTCCTCCCTCACGCTCGGACGACCTCGCGCGGGGGCCCTCATCGAGGGCGGCTCCGGCGCCTTGCGAGCGCACGCACCGGACACCGCCGGGCCCGCCCTTCGGGTGGACGACGGGAATGGCGGTTCAGGACGGGCGCACAGTGACCGGAGATGCTTCACCGCCCTGCTGGAGGTCCTGATCGCGGCGTGAACTCCACGACCACCCGTGCTCACCACGACGCCGCCGGGGGTGATCGTCGGCAAGGACGGTAAGCGCCGACCCGCGTTGCAGTGATGCGGCACGAGATCACGAAGTCACACTGGAGTACCCGCTCGCCGGCCCAGAGCCGGGCCGAGCCTCGTTGCCATGTCGGTGAGGATCTGGACGTAGTCCTCGTGCTCGAAGGTGAACGGCAGCGCGAACGCGACCTCGTCCACCTCCCGGAACGCCGCGTGCGCGTGCAGCCGTTCGGCGATCTCCTCCGACGTGCCCACCAGGTCCGGCGCGAACAGCAGCCGCGCCGGGCCCTGCGGCGCGGCCGTACGGGGCGTGCGCTCGGCCGCGTACTTCTCGTAGCGGGCGCGCTGCCCGGGCGAGGCGGAGTCCGTGGGGATGACGACGAGACCCTGTGAGACGCGGGCGGCCTCGCCGTCGGGGTGCGCGGCGCGGAACGCCCGGATGTGGGAGAGCTGGATCTCCGCGAAGTCGTGGGGCCCGTCGGGGCCTTCGGCCTTGACGACGCTGCTGGTGAGCAGGTTCATGCCGTGCTCGCCGGCCCACCGGGCGGACCGGAGGCTGCCGCCGCCGTACCACAGGCGGCGGCCCAGGCCGGGAGAGTGGGGCTGCACCCGGTCGGAGAAGGTCTCGAACCCTTCCGTCCCGCTGAAGTCCGTCACCGGCTCGCCCCGCACGGCGTCCAGCAGCCGCTCCACCCGCCCGTAGCCGAAGTCCTCGGCGTCGGCCGTGTCCGGGTAGAGCGCACCCTTGACCTGGTCGAAGTGCATCGGCGGGCCCACGCTGACGCCCGGATTGAGCCGGCCCCCGGACAGCAGGTCGACGGTGGCCAGGTCCTCGGCGAGGCGCAGCGGGTTCTCCCAGCCGAGCGGGATGACCGCCGTGCCGAGTTCGATCCGGCGGGT
Source organism: Streptomyces africanus (assembly GCF_030816955.1). Lineage (NCBI taxonomy): Bacteria > Bacillati > Actinomycetota > Actinomycetes > Kitasatosporales > Streptomycetaceae > Streptomyces > Streptomyces africanus. Next base: position 8,804,574 of record NZ_JAUSYP010000001.1, read on the forward strand.
CCGCTGCGAGGCCGCGGACAGGACGGCGACGGGGGAGGAGATGCCGTACTGGAGATGACGGTGGCGCACCCACGCGCTGTCGAAGCCGAGCCGCTCGCCCAGTTCGATGATCTCCAGCGTGGACTCGTGGCCGCGCCGCGGATCCGCCTCGTCGAACAGCCCGATGGTCAGGAAGCCCAGCTTGCGCAGCGGTCGTGGGGTCGGTGACACGAGCCCTCCATCGTTGAACGTTCAATGGCCTACGGCTGTGTCAACCCGGCCGCGGCCCGTACTGTTCCCGCCGCACCGGTTCCCGCGGGTCAGCGCAGTGGGATCGTCACCTCGTCCTCGACCGGCGGGGCGAGTTCCTGGGCGCGGTTGCCGGTGGCCGCGAAGCAGCGCAGCCGGACCGACTCCGGGGAGACGTCCAGGCGCAGGAAGCACTTGAAGAACGGCGGGCTGTACGTCGCCGAGCCCGGCGAGAACAGCGATGTGTAGATCTTGCGCACCGGCAGCCGGAACCGCCTGGCCCGGTCGGGCCGGCGGCCGGTGCCGAGCAGCCCGGCGACCAGCCGGACGCGCCGGGTGACGCGAGTGGCCGCGCCCGGGACGCGGGTCGGCGGGATGCCCAGGCGCTCGGCGATCACGGCCGTCGCCTCCGCCTCGGTGAGCGTGAAGAAGCGGGGCATGCGCAGCCTGCGGCCGTAGAGCCGGCTGTAGAAGGCGAGGGAGTCGCCGCGCAGCGGATAGCAGCGGAACTCCCGCTCGGTCACGTTCGCGACGTTGACGCGGGGGATGGTGTGGGTGGCGTGCATGAACGCCCCGCCGCCGCCCGCGACCACGTACTGGATGGTGCGTCCGTCGTCCAGCCGGACCGGGTAGCGCTGGTAGTTGTGGATGTCGCCGCCTATCGCCGCCACGTAGTGGTGCTCCGGGTCGCGGACGATGTCGTCGACGGTGCCGCCCCCTTCGATGGCGCACGGCTCGCGCCTGCCGTCCACGTACAGGGGCGACCCGGTGACCAGGATCTTCGGGCGGGGCCCCTGGGAGACCTCGCGCAGCCAGGCGCCCTGCTCGGCGTCGAGGGTGCCCAGCAGGCCCGTGTCGATGCCGATGATCCGCACCCCTCCGGCGTCGATCGCCCAGTACGGGCCCGGCTGGACGGCCTGCTGGGCGGGTGCCGGGCGCAACTTCCGGGCCTCGGCGAGGTCGTGACCGTCGTCCGGTCGCGGCCGGTGCCACAGCAGGGACCGCAGCCAGGCCCGGGTCAGCCGGCGCGGCCGGGGCTCGGGCGGCAGCGGCGGGGCGTCGTCGCAGAAGACGCGCATGAAGCCGCCGAGGTCCTCGTACCAGTCGTGGTTGCCGGGTATCGCGTAGATCGGCGCCTGGTAGTCCTGGTACGGGCGGAAGAACTTGGTGCCGTAGTCGTCCGCGCTGCCCACCGGGTAGATCACGTCACTGGCCAGTACGGCGAAGCTGGTGTCCTGACCGGTCTTCACAAGGCCCGGCACGACGGCGTACTGGGGGTCGTCGCCCTCGCCGGTGTCGCCGATGACCAGGAACGAGAAGCGGTCCGGGTCGTCGCGCCGGATCACCTTGTCCGCCGGTGCGCCGGCGGCCGCGCGCTGTGCCACCCACCGGCCGCGGGTGCGGCCGGTCGGATCCCCGAACCAGGAGGCCAGCACGCCGTTGCGGGCGGCCCACAGCATTCTCGGGTCCAGCCAGGAGATCTTCTCGACCTGCTGCGGCATCAACTGCCGGTACGCGCCGCGTTCGGCGGTGCCCCAGCCGGCGCCCTCGGCAGTGTGGCGTGAGGAGTCAGACACCGCTGCACGGTAACAATGATCTTCGAGCCGTCCGCAGGCGGGTCGTTCAGCGGTGGGAGGGCGAGTCCGTGTCGTGCCGCGAAGTGCGCGGCGCGGGAACGGCGCCGGCGACCCGGACGTCGGCGGAGCGGCCCGCGTGCGGGGCGGGCTTCCGGTTCCCGGCCCGCTCGCCGTGGACCAGCAGCGGGTCGAACATGATCACGACCCCGGCCAGCAGCAGGAAGACGACCGGTCCCAGCAGCATCGGCAGCAGCAGCGACAGGGCCGAATCGCCCTCCCACGTCCCGCCGGTCGTGTCGTGCACTTGGATGCTGACGGCGGCCATGCCGGTGTAGTGCATCCCGGACACCGCCACGCCCATCACCAGGCTCGCCCCGAGGCTCGTCACCAGGCCGCGGACCGTGACGGCCGACCACAGCGCGGCGGTCGCGGCGGCGATGGCGATCAGCACGGACAGCACGACGCCGACCGGGTCGTAGCCGATGTCGCCGTGCAGCCGCATCGCGGCCATGCCCAGGTAGTGCATGGCCGCCACCCCCAGTCCGGTGACGACACCCGCGACCGCCAGGGGGCCCCGGCCCGGGCCGCGGTAGCCGACGATGAACACGCCGATGCCCACAACGGCGACGGCCACGACGAGACTGAGCACCGTCGTGGCCGCGTCATAACGGACCCGGGTCTCCTCCACGTGGAAGCCGGTCATGGCGATGAAGTGCATCGTCCAGATCCCGCACCCGATGGAGGCGGCGCCTAACGCCAGCCAACCCGGCTTCCAGGACCGCGTGTTCAGCAGCGAGCGCACGATGCACCGCAGCCCCAGCGCCCCTCCCAGACAGGCCATCAGATACGCCGCCACCGGGGTCACCGCACCGTAGCGGAACCCGTCGACCGTGCCCTCCATGAGCCCAACTCCCCCCGAGTCCTGCCTGATGTTCCGCAAGGTCTACGCGCAGGGATCGTGGTAAAGCAAGCCCTTACCGTCGGTAGGACGGCAAGTCCTGTCGGCCAGGGGTCGATTGAGGTCAGAATGTGCGCTTCAGCAGGTCGAGCAGAGCCGCCCAGTGCCGCTCGTCGGCCTCCTTGTGGTACGACGCGGTGTCGGACTGCGTGAAACCGTGCGGCGCGCCCGTGTACACCTCGCACCGGTGGCGGACGCCCGCCGCGGTCAGGGCCTCCTCCAGGCGCTCGATCTGCTCCCGGGGCAGCGAGGGGTCCTGGTCGGCGTGGCCGAAGTACAGCTCGGCGGTGACCTTGCCGGCCACCAGGTGCGGGCTGTCCGGTGTGTCCGTCGCCAGCCGCCCGCCGTGGAAGCCGGCCGCGGCCGCGACCCGCTCCGGGTAGGTCCCGGCCGTGAGCAGCGACAGGCGCGCCCCCATGCAGTAACCGGTCAGCGCGACCGGACCGTCGGCCACCGCGGGCGACTCGGCCAGCCGGCGCAGATAGGCACCGGCGTCCCGCATCGCCAGCTCGGGCGTCAGGGCCTGCATGACCGGCATGATGCGCTCGAAGACCTCCGGCCGCGCCCCCGGGTCGATGAACTCGGGCAGCTCGAACAGCGGGGCGCGGCCGTGCCGGTAGAACACGTTGGGCACCAGCACCGTGTAGCCCTCGCCGGCCAGCCGGTCGGCCATCGACCGCAGCCGCGGACGCAGTCCGAAGGCGTCCATGTAGAGCAGGACCCCCGGGTGGGCGGCCCCGTCGGCGGGATGTGCCAGATACGCGTCGGCGGTGCCGTCCTCGGTGGGGATGTCGACAGCGGTTCCCTGTACGGCGGTCATGACTGGGCTGCCTCTCTGCGGTGTCGGCCAGGAACCCGTCCGCGTGAGCCGGGCGGATCACGGGCATCGTGACACGCCGCTTCCCGGGGCATTTCGCCCACCCCCCGCACACGGCACGGCTGTGAACGCCCCGTGGCACGCCCTTTACTCGAACCGCGACGTGTCGCCCGCGCCGTGCCGCACGATCTCGGCCTCCCCGCCGGAGAAGTCGATCACCGTCGTCGGCTCGGTGCCGCAGTCACCGGAGTCGACCACCCCGTCCAGCACGTGGTCGAGCAGGTCCTTGATCTCCCAGCCCTGCGTCATCGGCTCCTCCTCGCCGGGCAGCAGCAGGGTGCTGGACAGCAGCGGCTCACCGAGCTCGGCGAGCAGGGCCTGGGTGACGACATGGTCGGGGATCCGCACGCCGACCGTCTTCTTCTTGGGGTGCTGCAGCATGCGCGGCACCTCCTTCGTCGCGGGCAGGATGAACGTGTAGCTGCCGGGCGTCGACGCCTTGATCGCGCGGAACACGTCGTTGTCGATCCGCACGAACTGCCCGAGCTGCGCGAAGTCCTGGCACACGAGAGTGAAGTGGTGCCGGTCGTCCAGCTTGCGGATCGTACGGATCCGCTCGATGCCGTCACGGCTGCCCAGGCGGCAGCCCAGTGCGTAACAGGAGTCCGTGGGGTAGGCGACAAGAGCGTCCGCACGGATGCTGTCGGCGATCTGGCCGATGGTGCGGGGCTGGGGGTTGTCGGGGTGCACGTCGTAGTACTTCGCCATCCGTCGAGCTTATGCCGCCCGCGCGGTGCGGTGGCGCAGGGCGGGGTGCCGGCCTGCGGGCGGGCGCCGGGCGGGTCCGCCCGGGATGCCCGGGACGAGAGCGCGGGACGTGTGGGGTAACGTCCCCGACCGGTGCGCCGGAGACGGCGCGGGCAACGAGGGGAAGGCCGAGGTGGCTGGCCGAGAGGACGGGAACCGGCAGCAGCGGACACCGGCCGGGCCGGGCCCGGCGTGGGCGGAGGAACTGCTCGACCACCTGCGCCCGGCGGGGCGCGACGTGCGCCGGGTCGTGGGCTGGCTCGCCGGCGCCGTGCGCGGATCCGTGGCCCTTCAGGACGCCGCCGGCAACCTCATCGCCGGAACCCGGCTCCCGCTGGACGAGGGCCTCGTCACGGACATCACCGCCGGCCGGATCGCCTCCGCCGCCTGGGAGAGCCAGGAGCGCCACCAGCGCCTGGTCAGGGTGGAACACCCGTCCCACACCTGCGTCCTGGCCGTCTCCCGCGAGACCCCCTTCGACCGTCGGGCCGCCGACGTCGTCACCCACACCGCCCAGGTGATCGAGCTCCTGCTGACCGCGCGCGAGTCGACCGCGGCCGGGCACCGGCTCCGACGGGCCACCTCCGACCTGCGCCTGGCCATCCTGCAACTGCTGATGGTCGAGGACACCATCGCCGCCCGCCGCGTCGCCGCCGGGCTCTGGCCCGGACTGCTCGACGCCGACACGGCGTGCGTGTACGTCGTCGAGTCCGACGCCGCCGTACGCGACCGCATCGCCGAGGAGTGCCTGGACAGCACCGGCGAGGACGCCCTGGTCGTGCGCTGTCCGGCCATGGACGGTCATGTGATCGTCGTCAGCCCCCACGACACCGCCGGCGAGACCCTGCGGTCCCTGGTCGGCCGGCACCCGGACATCTTCCTCGGCGGCAGCGTCCGGCAGAGCCTCGCCCGGACCGCCACCGCGTACGGACAGGCCGTCAGCGCCCTCGCCGTGGCCCACTTCCGGCCCGACAAGACGGCGGTCTACGCCGAGCGCACCCGTCCCGAGCGCCTCATGGACCCGCAGGCGCTGCGCGGCTGGACGGCCCGGGTGCTGCGCCCGCTCGACACCCTGCCGCACCACACCCGCGCCGAACTCCTCGCCACCACCCGCCTCGGCCTGGAGTTCACCGCCGTCAACGCCGCCAAGGTCCTCGGCGTCAGCCGCAACACCGTCCGCGCCCGCATGGAACGCGTCGAGACCCTGCTCGGCACCGACTTCGCCGATCTCGCGGTCCGGGCCGTCGTCCACCTGGCGCTCAACACCCAGATCGGCCTGCCCGACGCCCAGTACCCCGACGACACCGGGAACTCCACGCTCCGGCTCTCCGACCTGCTGACCGGTCCCGCCGTACGCACCTGGGCCCAGGGCCTGCTCGGCCGGCTGGACGCGGACGCCAGGAACCCGCGCCGGACGCTGCGCGCCTGGATCACCGCCGGCGGCAACGCCGAACGGGCCGCGCAGGCGCTGGGCATGCACCCGCAGACCGTGCGCGAACACGTCCGCAGCGCCGAACCCGTCCTGGAACGCCAACTCCTCGCCGCGGGCACCGACCTGTACGAGGTCGTGCTGGCCCACCTGGCCGTCGGTGACCTCGATCTGCCGGCTTTCCGCCGCCACGACTGACCGGCTGTGCCGCATGGGCAACCGGTTGGCCAGGTCCCGGCGGGACGAAACCGGGCCATCCGGACTCCGCTGTGCACGGGTGAGCCCTGTTGAGCGCGCAACGGGCATCGGCGCGATTCACAAGGCCTCGGCCGGCGACGTAGGTTCGACGAACCGCGGGGGCTCGACCGGAACGGGGGACCGGTCGCGCTCCCGCGCGCTGCCTGCGGGGCGGCAGCCCTCCTGTTGCCTCAGCGGCGCAGCCGCACGGGAATCTCCTGCCAGCCGATCGCGATGAAGGACGCCACCTGCCGCAGGCCCTCGTCACCGGCGGCCAGGCTCAGGCCGGGGAACCGGTCGAACAGCGCCGGCAGAGCGGTCAGCGCCTCCAGGCGGGCCAGCGGTGCCCCGATGCAGCGATGGACCCCGATCCCGAACGCCAGATGGTCGTCTGCGGCGCGCGTGGCGTCGAAGACGCCGGCGTCCGGCCCGTAGTGCTCGGGGTCGAGCCCCGCGGCGGCGTACGTCGTGAGGATGGCGTCTCCGGCCGGGATCGTGACGTCGCCGACGGTGAGGTCCGTGACGGTGAACCGGAGCGGCAGCGAGGCGATCGACGGGTGGGCGCGCAGCGTCTCGTCGACGACGGCGTTCCAGCCGATCTCCCCGGACCGTACGGCGGCGAGCTGCTCGGGGCGGCGCAGCAGGGCCACGACAGCGTTGCCGATGAGATTGACGGTGGTCTCGAAGCCGGCCCCGATGACCAGCAGCAGCGTGTACAGCAGCTCCTCGTCGCTGAGCCGGTCGCCGTCCTCGTCCCGGACCCGGATCAGCTCGGTGGTCAGGTCGTCACCGGGGTGCGCGGTCTTGTGCGCGATCAGCGCGGGCAGCACCGTGCCGATCTGCCGCTGGACGGACGCCGCGTGCTCCGGGCTCGGGTCGGTGGTGTCCATGAGGGCCGCGATCATCCGGGCGGTGTCCCCGTGTAACTCGTCGGGCACACCGAACAGTTCGCAGATGATCCGCATCGGCAGCGGTTGGGCGAGCCCCTCCTTGATGTCCACGACCTCGGCGCCGGCCGCGTCGAGCGCGTCCAGCAGCTCCGCGGTGATCGCCTCCACCCGGGGCCGCAGCGCCTCGGTGCGCCGGTGCGTGAAGCTGGGCGCCACCAGCTTGCGCAGCCGCGTGTGGTCCGCGCCGTAGGCGGTGAGCATGTTGACCACGCCCACCCAGCTCACGATCCAGCCCCAGGACGGGTGCTCGCCGATCTCGGGCCACAGCCGCCAGTGCAGCCGCGGGTCCTTGCTGACCCGCGGGTCGAGGATGAGCTGCTTCAGCGTGTCGTAGCGGGTGGGCGCCCAGGCGGGGATGCCGCCGGGCAGCTCCACGGGCACGATCGGGCCGAGGGCGCGCAGCCGGGCGTACTCGCCCGCGATGTCCGCGCCGAAGGGGTCGAGTGCGATGCGGTCGGTCACGGTCACGGTCGTCCTCCTGGCTGATCGGGGGAGCGGGGAGTGAAACGGACGGGCAGCGCCGTCAGCGAGCGGTGGAACGGGCCGGGCCGCCAGGTGAGACGTTCGCGGGGCAGCACGGGTTCCAGGTCGGGCAGCCACTGCGTGAGCCGTTCGATCGCCTCGGTGGCGATGAGCAGCGTGTGCTGCTTGACCGGGCAGGCGTGCGGGCCCGCCGACCAGGACAGGTGGGAGGCGTCGCCCGGGTGCCGGTCCGCGCCGCGCTCCTGCTCGGTGGCCTGCGCCAGCGCCCCGTACGAGATCACCACCGGCACCGCGGCCCTGATCCACACGCCGTGGAAGGTGACGGGCGTGCGGGCGTAGTGGATGCCGTAGTTGGCGAGCGGCGTCTCGTGGTGCAGCACCTCCAGCACCGCGTCCGTCACCGGGCGGGCGCCGCTGGTGAGCGTCGAGTAGTAGGCCGGGTTGCCGAGGATCCTGGACAGGGCGTTGGACACCAGGTTGGCCGTCGGCTCGTGTCCCGCGCCGAGCGTGAGGAACACCTGCCAGGTGACCTCCTCGGGGGTCAGCCCCGCCGGATGGTCCAGCAGCCAGCTCGGCAGGTCGTCGCCGCGCCGCTCGGTCTTGGCCGCGATCAGCTCCAGCACGTACCCGGCGTACTCCGCCTCGCCCTCCGCCGCCTGGGCGCCGCCCTCGATCAGCTTGCCCAGCGCGGCGTCGAGCCGGTCGCTCGCGCTGTCCGGCAGGCCGAACAGGCTGTTGAACACCAGCGCCATCAACGGCCGGGTGAACTCGCCGACCAGGTCGGCCTCGCCCCGCGGGCCGATCCTGCTCACCAGCAGATGCACCGCCCGGTGGACCCGGTCCCGCAGGTCGTGCGGCTCCACCAGGTCGAAGGCGTCGATCAGCGTGGTGCGGTAGCGGATGTGAGCGGCACCGTCGGCGAACAGGGTGTTGGGCCGCCAGCGCATCATCCCGAGCACGGGGGAGTCGTCGGGCACGGTCGCCTGCCACGGCCGGGGATCGTGCGAGAAGTTCCGCGCGTCGTGCAGCAGATCCAGCGCCGCCCGCCGGTCCGTGACGACGTACGCCGGCACACCGGGCGCGAGTTCCGCCCAGCCGACCGGGCCCTGGGCGCGCAGGGCGGCGTAGTACGGGCGGGGGTCGCGGGCGAAGCCGTCCTCCCACAAGCGGACGGGCGCCGCGCGGGAGAAGGCCTGCTCGGCAGGGGACGGGTGGGTCACCGGTACTCCGCGGGTCGGTGGTCGATCAGGTGCTGGACCAGGGCGAGCAGGGCGTCGATAGAGGAGTTCGCCTCCCGCGCGTCGCAGGTCACCATCGGGGTCGTCGGTTCCAGGTCCAGGGCGGCGCGCAACTGCTCGGGCGTGTGGTGCCGGGGCGCGTCCGGGAAGGTGTTGAAGGCGACGGTGTACGGCAGCCCGGTCTCCTCGACCAGCCCGAGCACGTCGAACGAGGCGTCGATCCGGCGGGCGTCGACCAGCACGAGCGCGCCGAGCGCACCATGGGCGATGTCGTCCCACAGCGACCGGAACCGTTCCTGGCCGGGCGTGCCGAACAGATACAGCACGATGCCGCCCGGCAGGCTGATCCGGCCGAAGTCGATGGCGACCGTGGTGGTCGACTTGTCCCGGACCCCGGCGAGATCGTCGACCTGCGCGGACGCCTCGGTGAGCTGCTCCTCGGTGTGCAGCGGGCGGATCTCCGAGACCGAGCCGATCAGGGTGGTCTTGCCCACCCCGAAGGGCCCCGTGACCAGGATCTTCACCAGGTCGCGGGCGGTGTCCGGGAGATGGATGCCGTCGCCGCCCGAGGCGGCGTCAACGGTGCTTGAGGTCGCGGAGGCCATCGGCCACTCTCTTCAGCAGGTCGGGGTCGAAGCGCCGGGCGGGCGGGATCGGCGCGCGGGCCAGCACCAGGTCACGGTCGACGAGGTCGGCGGCCAGCACCAGCACGGCGGAGACGGGCAGCCGCAGCAGGGCCGCTGCCTCCACCACCGTCAGCGACCCGTACTCCAGCTCCTCCAGCAGGGCCGCCTGCGCGGCGGGCAGATCGGCGGGAGCCGGCTCGCCGCTGCCGGTGAGGACCGACAGCCGCTCCAGATGGGAACGGCTGGGCCGGGCCACGCCGCCGGTCGACAGATACGCGGGAACCAGGGGACGGCCGCCTCGGCGGCCGGTCATGCCGGCGTGTCGCCGTCGGCACCTCGGGGCCCGGCGGCCATCGCCTTCTCACCCAGCCGCGCGACCTGCGAGTGCACCCGGTGCGCGAGCAGGTCCAGACGCACCTCGGGGTCGCCGTACGCGGCCACGCAGGTGCCGTGGTCCGTCGGCACGATGAGTACATAGCCGTGGTCCGACTCGATGACCACCTGCCGGATGTCGGCCCGGTCGGTGTCGGCGAACGCCGCCGCCGCGGTACGGCAGGCGCCCTGCACGGTGCTGGTGATGGCGGCGACCCGCTCGGCCGACGGCTGCGACAGCGCGTCGGTGTAGCCGGTCACGAGCCCGTCCCGGGTGAGCAGGACGGCGGCCAGGACGTGCGGCACCTCCAGAACCGGTTCGAGCACCCAGGCCGTGTCCCCCGTTGCGCGGCTGGTCATCGAGCCGTTCCCCCTTCGTGGTCGTTCCGGTCTCGGCCGGTGTCGTCGGGCCCGTCGGCCGTGGTCGCGGCCGGGGCACCCTCAGGTACGGCTGGAGGGGCGCCGTTGTTCGGCCGGGCGGCGAAACGTGCGGCCGCCGTGCCGGACTGGAGGGCGCCGAGGGCGGCGGCGGACTCCTCGGGACGCCGCGGGCGGCGCTGCGGTGCGGGTGCGGGCGTGCCGGCCGGGGTGCCCGGCAGGGGCGTGGCCCGGCTGCGGCGACGCCGCTGGGGGAGTCCGCCGTTGTCACGGGGGCCGTGGTGGCCCGGGGCCGGGGCGGAGTCCTGGTCGTCCTTGTCAGTGCCGTAGCCGTGATCGTCGGGTGAGGTGGGGGCGGACGGCTGCTCGGGCTTCCCGGAGGCGGGGGCTGGGGCCGGATCGGGTTCGCAGGCCGGGGCGGCAGGGGCGGGTACGCCCGGCTCGTCGCTGTGGGACGACGCGCCACCGGGGGACGAGGCGGCACCGCCCGCCGTGTCCCGCTCCGCCCTGCGCGTCGAACGCGGAGCGCTGGCCGCCGGGGGCAGTTCCTCGGGATCGATGCGGGTCAGCAGGTGGCTGTCGATCCGCAGCACCGCCCGCACACCGCCGTACGGGGACGGGGAGGACAGGTCCACGCTCAGATCGAACTGCCGGGTCAGCCGGCCGATGGCGGCGAGTCCCATGCGCGGCGGGTCGCCGAGCTCGGTGAGCAGGATCGGCTCGGAACCGGCCACCATCCGCTGGGCACGGGCCCGTTCGTCCTGCGTCATGCCCAGCCCGGCGTCGTCGACGGTGACGCAGACTCCGTGGTGGACCACCTCCAGGTTGACCACGACCTCGGTGTCGGGCGCGGAGTGCCGCAGCGCGTTGTCGAGGAGCTCGGCGACGATGATGGCGACCGGTTCGACGGCGTGGGACACCAGGGCCGTCCCGGCCTGAAGGTGGTTGTGGATCCGGACACGCTGGTAGCCCGCGAGCCGGGCCTGACCGCCCGTCACCGCGTCCACGAGGTGGGACTCCTCCCGGGCCAGCCCCACCCAGGCCCCGCACACCACCGCGGCGATCTGCGCGCGCCGCAGCGACTGCTCGTTCTCGTGGTCCAGCTCGAACAGCGTCTGCGTCAACTCGGGGTCGTCGTAGCGCTGTTGCAAACCGCGCAGAGCGTCCTGCAACCGGTACAGCGCCGCCTGGATCTCCCGCGTGGCCCCACGCATCCCGGCCTGCGCGGCGGCGTCGATCCGGGTGCGCTGCGCGGCGAGTTCGGTGTGCAGCCCCTTCAGTACCTGCTCCAGCGCGAGACCCAGGGGTGAACCGGAGAGCTGCGGACTGAGCGGGCCGGGCACCGCGACGTGCGGATGGGCCGCCTGCCGGGCCGCGGCGGGCACGCGCCGCGCCGCCAGGTGCTCGACCTCGGCCGTGAACGCCCGTGTGGTGCCATCGAGTTGTGCCCGCAGAGCGGCCGTCTTCGCGCGCTGTGCGGCCAGTTGCCGCCGTGAGCGCAGCAACCCGCCGCCGAGGGCGAACGCGGACAGTGTGCCGACGGCGAGACCGCCGACGACCAGGTCCGGTAATTCGATCATCGAGTCGAGTCCAGGGAGAGTCGGGCAGGGCGGAGTCCGAGGTGCTCTCACGAGCCACCCGCAGCACAGTACACACTGTCATCGACCGGTCTCGCACGGTGGAACGGCACTTCGTTCTGAAACTGACCAGCGTCTGTTCGCTTCTGTGGCAACTGTCGGTATTGCCGTACGGGTGAGGGGAGTTGGTGGTCCGTACGGGTCTGACCGTCAGGTCGGCCGCCCGTCCGGCGAGAACGTGACCGGAAGGTCACGGAACGTGATGCGTGCGGGCTGTGTGTCCGACCGGAGGACGGGTACCCGTCCGGCGCCTGAAGAGGTCCGCTCCGCAAGAAGGAGGTCCGAATGGCCAGCGAGACGGAGACCGGCGGCGTGACCGGTACGCAGGACAAGGACTACAACCTGATCTGGTACGTCGAGGCGTGCCTGAACAACGCCCTGCGTCTGGAGAGCTACATCCAGGACGCGGAGCGCGCCAAGGACACCGAGGTCGCGGATCTGTTCCGCAAGGCGCAGGCGGACAGCCGCAAGGGTGCCGAACTGGGCAAGAACCTCCTGCGCGCACGCCTCAACGGCGGCTGAGGCCCTACCGGGGCCACGAGGCCCGGACACCGCCGGTCGGCGGCGTCCGGGCCCTGTCATGTCCGGGAGGGTTCAGCCGGCGTAGACCTTGCCCTCCTTCACGACGTACTCGGCCGGGTCGGAGCAGCCGAGGGACGGCGTGCGCAGCAGGCTCACCGTCAGCGGCGCGGGCTCGGTGCTCGCGGCCGAGAACTCGCAGACGGCGCCCTTGCCGGTGAGCGGGTACCAGAACCAGCCGTCCACGTCACCCACGGTCACACGGTCCGACTCCTTCCAGGCGCCGTCGGACTGCGGGTACACCTGGAGGCGCACCGAGGCGGCGTACTCGTCCTGCGTCGAACGCAGCGCGGTGAGAGTGATCTTGTAGTCGGAGCCGAGGACGGACGAGGCGATCTGCCGGGTCTGCCGTGCGGCGGAGTCCGCGCTGTACGGGGTCAGAACCCGAAAATCCCGCTCACCCGTTCGGCGAGTTCGTCCTCCGACATCGTGAGGTCGACCGTGACGGTGGGCAGTTGGAGGCGTGCGGTCTCCTCGCGGAGGCGTTCCGTGAACAGGTGGTCCCGCACGGCGATGTTGCGGTTCGCCCGCTCCGGGTCACTGGTCCGCCCCGTGAACTTTCCGCCCGGCGCGGCCCGGCCCGTGAACGCGGCCTGCCGGAACTCCGGTGTGGGCAGGAGCCAGACGGCGTGCCCGGGCCCGGGGAGCAGGGGCTGCACGAGGTGCGGCAGCAGCCGGAAGCCCTCGACGACGACACAGGTGTCCGGCGGCATGCGCAGCAGGTCCTCGACGATCAGCCCGAAGCCCTCGCCGCGAAACCAGTGGAACGTCTCGAGCATGGTCTCCGGAGACCGGTTCACCCAGCGTTCGTCCATGTCCATGGCCATGAACTCGTGCAGCAGCGGCGCCTCGTCGGGTGTGGTCCGGCGGGCGTGATCCCCCATCACATCGTCCGTGGCGTAGAGACGCCAGCCGTGCCGAGCGGCGAGCCGGCGGGCGATCGTGGACTTGCCCGCGCCGCTTCCGCCCCCGATCCAGTAGACGTGCCGCATGCTTGCGCTCTCCCGTGATCGCGTTCTGATTGTCAGTGGTGGATGCCACGATGCCGACAGCTCACCATCCCATCCCCGGACGAGAAGGAGCTGATCGTGCGCAGACCGGTCGAGGGAGAGGCCCATGTGCACTACGGCCAGATCTACGTCGAGACCGATCCGGACTGCTTCGGGCCGGGCCTCGCGGAGGCGTTCGCCGGGCAGAGTGCGGGACTGTGCGGGGCGGCGACACCGGGCGCCCTGTGGCTGAACACCGGACTGCACACCGGCTCGGTGGGCTTCACGGTCGAGGTGCACGAGCAGGCGCCGCCGCTGGATCCGGCCTGGGAGGACGTGGTGGAGGTGTCCTTCCGCCCGGTGTCGGCGGACAGCGCGCTGGTGGAATGGGGAGGGGGAGACTCCTGGCAGCTCGATCTGGAGGAGACCGACTACCGGGTGCGGTACTGCGCCCAGGGCATGGACCAGGCGAGCGAGCGGGACACCCGGACGGACGGCGAGCCCCGACTCGACTGCTACCTCCTGCAGTTCTGGCCTGCCGCGCCCGAGCCGGATCGTGTTCTGAAGCAGACCTCGCAGGTCGCCGCATACTGGCACCGCTACGCCCGCGAACTGCCGCCGCCTCCCACCCCGGCCGAACGCGCCGAAGCCGAACGCCAGGCCCGCCTCGCCGAGGAAACGGCGGAGCGGGAACGCCGGCTCGCCTTCGAACGATGGGAATGGGGCGGGCAGCTGCCCAGCCAGGCCCTGCGTGACGTCGGCGGCAACGTCCGCGGCCTGCTGGAGTTCGACCCCGCCCTGGTCCACGCGATCGACGCGTCCGGCCCCGCCACCCAGCGGGCGGTGGCCCTGTTCGCGGCCCGCCGGGCGTGTGAAGCGGCCGGTCTCACCGCCCTCGACTGGGTCGCGGGCGCGCTGACGGCCCTGTCCGAAGGCCGTCCGCTGCCGCCGCCGTTCGACGACGACGCCCGCATGTGGGAGACCCTGGCCACCGACCCGGGGGTCCCGGACCGGACGGTAGGCAGGGCCGTCCCGCCCGAGCGGCCGCCCTTCCGCCCGCCCGCGTCCCCGGGCACGCCCGCGCCGCAACCCCTGGACGCCGCACAGGCCGCACAGACCGTGGTGGGCCCGGCGGCCGCCGTGGCGAACCTGCAGGCCTCCGACTCCGGCCCGTGCGCCGAGGTGACACCGCGGGCCTCCGGCTCCGGCCCGTACGCCATGGCGGTCACCTTCGGCTCACCGGACCCGTCCCTGCGGATGTCGCAGCCGCACATGGCCCTCCCCGCGGTGACCGGCGCCGCCGAACCCGACCCGCTCCGGGCGGCTCTCGACGCGGTGTACGCGGCCGTCGCCGCGTACGGCGAGAACCATCCGGCCCTCCTCGCGGAGGTCTGGTCCGTGGTGCGCGGGACGGCACGCGTGAGCGGTTCTTGACCGGGCCCCGGTTCACGCCCTGATCGTGCATCTCCAAGGGGGGCAGGCCCTGGAAACTGCCCGGGGCCGACCGGCGCTTCCCTCGGCACGTGACTGACCCCGCTCCACCGGGTACCCGGGCGTTCCGCCATGACCGGCCGGGCGGCCGCTCGCGGCGCCGACCCGGTCGGCCGCCGGCCATGAGCCGAAGGAGCCCACGCATATGACGGACGTATCCGGTACCGGTCCCGCTCCGGGCGACGACCGCGAGGTCCTCACCAACCGCCAGGGCCATCCGGTCTACGACAACCAGAACCAGCGCACCATCGGCGCCCGAGGCCCCGCCACGCTGGAGAACTACCAGTTCCTCGAGAAGATCAGCCACTTCGACCGGGAACGCATCCCCGAGCGCGTCGTGCACGCCCGCGGCGTCACCGCCTACGGCCACTTCGAGGCCTACGGCACCTGGGGCGACGAGCCGATCAGCCGCTACACCCGGGCCAAACTCTTCCAGGAACGCGGCAAGCGCACGGACGTGGCCGTCCGCTTCTCCACCGTCATCGGCGGACGCGACTCCTCCGAGGCCGCCCGCGACCCGCGTGGTTTCGCGGTGAAGTTCTACACGGAGGACGGCAACTGGGACCTGGTCGGCAACAACCTCGGCGTCTTCTTCATCCGTGACGCCATCAAGTTCCCGGACGTCATCCACGCCCTCAAACCGGACCCGGTGACCTTCGAGCAGCAGCCCCGCCGCATCTTCGACTTCATGTCGCAGACGCCCGAGGCGATGCACATGCTGGTCAACCTCTTCAGCCCGCGCGGCATCCCCGCGGGCTACCGCCATATGCAGGGCTTCGGCGTCAACACGTACAAGTGGGTCAACGCCGACGGCGACACCAAGCTGGTCAAGTACCACTGGATGCCCAAGCAGGGCGTGCGCAGCATGACCGAGGAGGACGCCGCCAACGTCCAGGCCGACTCCCTCGGCCACGCCACCAAGGACCTGTACGAGGCCGTCGCCCGCGGCGACCACCCGGAGTGGGAGCTGCTCGTCCAGATGATGGACGACCACGACCACCCCGAGCTCGACTTCGACCCGCTGGACGACACCAAGACCTGGCCCGAGCAGGACTTCCCGCCGAAGCCGGTGGGCCGGATGGTGCTCGACCGGATGCCGCAGGACTTCTTCGCCGAGAACGAGCAGATCTCCTTCGGCACCGGCGTCCTCGTCGACGGCCTGGACTTCTCCGACGACAAGATGCTCGTCGGCCGGACCTTCTCCTACAGCGACACCCAGCGCTACCGGGTCGGCCCGAACTATTTGCAACTGCCCGTCAACCAGGCCAAGAACGCGGACGTGCGCACCAACCAGCGCGACGGCCAGATGGCGTACCACGTGGACGGTGGCGGCGAGAACCCGCAGGTCAACTACGAGCCGTCGATCACCGGCGGCCTGCGCGAGGCCCGCTATCCGACCCACGACGAGCAGGGACCCGTGATCGAGGGGCGGCTCACCCGCAAGCGGATCCCCCGCACCAACGACTACCTGCAGGCCGGGCAGCGCTATCTGCTGCTGGAGGACTGGGAGCGGGACGACCTGGTGAAGAACTTCACCGACCTGCTGTCCCAGTGCGACCGGCCCGTGCAGGAGCGCATGGTCTGGCACTTCCTGCTGGTCGAGAACGACCTCGGTCTGCGCGTCGGCGAGGGGCTGGGCATCGGCCCGGAGGACGTCGCCGGTCTGGAGCCGCTGGCGAGCCAGGACCTCACGGACGAGGACCGCGAACGCCTGGCCAACCTGGGCAAGAACCCGCCGCGCGACGTCGAGGGCCTCACCATGACCCACTGCGTGCCGGACGAACGGCACGTCGTGACCCGCTGACCGGTCACCCCGCCAGGGCGCTGCGGGCCACCGCGAGGGCCTGTTCCGCGTAGCTCCGGCCGAACAGCACGGCGTGCACCAGCAGCGGGAACAGCTGGTGCACGCCGACGCGGTCCGCCCAGCCCTCGGCGAGCGGAGCCTCCTCCTGGTAGCCGTCGAGCACCTGGTCCAGATGCGGGCAGCCGAACAGACGCAGCATCGCCAGATCGGTCTCGCGGTGCCCGCCGTGCGCGGCCGGGTCGATCAGCCGGACGTCCCCGTCGGCCGCCCACAGCACGTTGCCGTTCCACAGGTCGCCGTGCAGCCGCGCGGGCGGCTCGGCGGGCCCCACCAGCTCCGGCAGCCGCTCGCACACCCGCTCCACGTCGGTCGCCTCGCCGGGGCGGACGGTGCCCTGGTCGACCGCGCGGCGCAGATACGGCAGCACGCGATGCTCGGCGTACCAGCCCGGCCAGGCCGTGCCGGGCTCGTTGCGCATCGGGGCGAGCCCGATGTACGCGTCCGCCGGCCCGTCCGGCGGCGGCGCGCCGAACGCGGGCGCCCCGGCGGCGTGCAGGGCGGCCAGGTCACGGCCGAAGCGGACCGCCGCTTCCCGGCTCGGCCGCCCCTGCGTCACCCGGTCGATGACCAGCCATTTCCCGTCGTGGCCGTGCACGGCCGGTACCCGCACCGTGCCGGCGCCGGCCAGCCAGCGCAGTCCGGCCGCCTCGGCTCGCGCCGCCCCGGGATCCTCGGCGCGCTTGACGATCACCACCCGCCCGTCGTCGAGCGTGACCTCGGCGAGGCCCCCGGACAGGGGGCGTTCCCCGGTGACCGCCCGCCCGGTGAGCCGGGCCACGACATCCGCAGGGGCGGTCATACGCGCTCCTCCCTCGGGTCCGAGCTTGATCGAACACCCAGAGTACGACCGCACCCGCAGGGGCCCGGAACTCAGCCTTCGGAGCCGCAATCGACGTCCAGCAACTGGATCGGGCGCGTCGCGTCGAGGTCGACGTACGCCCTGAAGTCGGCCTTGTCGGACCCGCCGTTCCAGTACGTGCTCACCGTCGCCCAGCCGACCCGTGCCGACTGGGCCGTCGTCACCGCACCGACGTCGATGGACACCGGGATGTTCTGCGCGCACAGCAGGACGTCGAACTTTGGGCTGGCCGCGACCTTCTCCTTCAGCTGCGGCGAGATGCCGTACTTGCGGGCGAAGTCCCCGGGCCCCTGCTCCCCGTAGAAGTCCTCCAGGAACATGTGGATCTCCTGGGCGGTGTACCGGTCGTCGGCGTCGACGGCGGACGCGGCAGCGGCCGGAACGGCCGCCGCGCCGATGCCCAGGGCGGCGACACAACCGACTGCGAACAGGCGCCGGCGGGTCGGGCGGGCAACGTTGCGGAACATTCTGGATACCCCCGTTGTGGTCTCTTCTCCGTGCTCCCCGCGCCGCGGCGGACCGTTCGCGCGGGAAGCCGATCGCAGGTGTAGACCTCTCGTTCCCGGCCGCCGTTGTGCCCCGCCCGGCGGCCGTTTCGATTCCGGGACATTCGCCACCCCCCGGTCACGCGGGACGGTGAAATCGCGCCGCCCGCCGACAGAACGGGCCACCGGCGGGGGACCAGTCGGGGTATGACGAGTTCACCGTTCCAGCGCACCATCGCCCTGCCCGCCCCCGTGTGCGAACAGGCCGCACAGCATCTGGAGCAGGCCGCGCACCGGTCCATCGACGGGGCCGCGGTCTCTCTGAAGGCGTTCCGCGCGGCCGCCGACACCGACTTCGTCCTCCCCGCGTCGGTCGTCGAGCAGGCGGCGGCCTGCCTGCTGGTCCTGGCCACCGAGACGGCCCAGAGCGTACGGCCCTCCGCCCTGCGGGCCACCATCAGCGTCGCGCTGCGGCTGCGGGACGCCGTGGAACTGTCGCATCAGCCGGCCCTCAGCAGCAGGTTCTGGTGAATCGGGTCCGGCGGCGGGACCTGCCCGTCAGGTCTCGCGGAAGGCGACCTGGACCTGACGGCGGCGCAGTTCCGCCAGCGTGGCGCGCTGCCGCCGGGCCCGTTCGATGAGGTCGTCGAGCTGCCGCGGATCGAGGCGCGCGTCGGTGGCGGCCAGGTCGCGGAGCGTCTGCCAGCCGGCCGACTTGCCCTCCACCCCCAGACCCAGCGCCTCCAGCTCCCACAGCGTGCTCAGCGGGGACCGGCGTACCAGGCTGCCGTTGCTCTTCAGCCGGCCCACCTGCTCGGCCGCCCGGCCCGCGTAGACCTTGTAGCGCCGCACCGGGACGTCGAGCCGCCGCATGATGTGGAGCAGGCTCGCCCGGTCCTCGGCGATCTCGGCGGCGACCGGGGCCAGGGCGTCGGCGAGCGCCGTACCCCGGCACGAGCGCACCAGATGGCGTATCCGCGCCGTCCCGGCGGTGGCGCCGGCGAGATGGTCGTTGAGGTAGACGCCCAGCAGCGACATGTCGGTGGCGGGAGCACGCTGGGCGCCCGGCGGATCCGTTCGCTGTTCCGTCATGGCACTGCTCCTGTCCTGCTCCGGCCCTGCCCCGACACCGCCCAAAAGGCGGCCGGAACAGGGGGTTCGCCGGACTTTCCGGCTTGCGGAAGTTGATGCGTGGCGGGTGCCCGGGCCCCTCCCGGCGAAACGGGATCACCGGCCCTGCCCGTTCGCCCCGTTTTCGATGTGGCCGAGGACACATCCTGGACGAGGCCCCGATCACGTCCGGGTGCGCGGAGCGGCGGCTACCGTCTACGGGCAGATCCCTCCGCTTCCCACCCCTCTCGGACGGCCCGGCAGTGCAAGCAGATCTCTCTCCTGTCATAGCGGCGACCGCCCAGTGGCTGACCCGCGCCTTCCCCGCCTCCGGCGGCGCGCTCGCCTCAGCGCTGTGCGAGGTGCAGGCCCGGCAGGCCGTGACGGTCGCGGCGTGGCTCAGGTACCCGACGGAGATGGACGCCGCGCTGGTCGGCATGGCGGGCCCCGGGGGCTCCGCGCGGCTGGACTGGCTCACCGGCGCCGACGCGTCCCTCGGCGACGACGTGGACGCGCACGCCTGGCGCACCTGGGTGGACGAGGTCGTGGCGAGCTGGGCGGCCACTCTGCTCACCGACCCGGAGCTGGCCGCCCTGGCGGTGGCCGCGCTCGCCGAGGGCAGCCACAGCACCGGCACACCGGCCGAGTTCCGCCGGCTCGTCGCGCCCGACGACAGCGACCAGCGCGCCGCCGCCCTCCTGCGCCACCCCGACCTGCTGGCCCCCGTGGCCGACCTCCACCAGGCCCAACTCCTCGCCCGCCTGCACCCGGGCCGCACACTGATCGCCTGACACGGGGCCACGCCCCTGACGGCCCCGCGCCGCCGGCTCCCGGCGGTCTCCCGGTCCGCGGTGGTATGCGTCTGCAGGTCTGCGGCGACGTTGCCTCGCCGCTCCGGGGTGACCATGGTGGTCGGCCCGCGCGGCCCGTCGCCCGGTCTGCGGGGCGTTGGCTCGCTGGCTCCCGATGGCCGTGTCTGCCGACCCAGGCCTGGCCGGGCTGCTGGTCCGGGGCGGCATCGGCCAGTCCACCCGCCGACGGTGCTGGTCCGTGTGCCTGCGGCGGCAACCGGCCCCTCGGCCCGCCGCGGGTTTCGCCCGTTGGTCTGAGCCCTGCCCCGTATGCCCCCTCGCAGGCTCGTCCAAGCTCTCCTACTGCTGCCTCGACCTGCGTCAACAGCCGGTGACCCCAACCCCTCACCCTCCGTGACTCACCGGTTTGCCGTACGCGGTCGTGCCGTGCTCGCACCGGCGGCGGACGCTGAGCGTGGGCTCGACGGCCTCCGGCCACCTTGGGCGGCGCGAGGCGTACACCGTCGTGCCGGGCCGTGACGCCGCTGACGGAGGAGAGACCGAGATGACCACCGCCCTCTCACGGAGCTGGGAACACGCCGTCGTCACGGGCGGCGCCGGATTCGTCGGCTCCCACCTGTGCGCCGCCCTGCTGGACGCGGGCGCGGCGGTCACCTGCGTGGACGACTTCTGCACCGGCCGGCCCGAGAACATATCCCCGCTGCTCGAACGTCCCGGATTCACGCTCGTGCAGGCCAACGTCGCGGAGAGCCTGCGGATCAAGCGCACGCCCGATCTGGTCCTGCACTTCGCCTCCCCGGCGTCCCCCGCCGACTACCTGCGCCTGCCGCTGCACACCATGGAGACGGGCAGCCTCGGCACCCGCAACGCCCTGGAACTCGCGCACCGCTCGCGCGCCCGTTTCGTCCTCGCCTCCACCTCCGAGGTCTACGGCGACCCGCAGCAGAACCCCCAGGACGAGCGCTACTGGGGCAACGTCAACCCGGTCGGCCCGCGCAGCGTCTACGACGAGGCCAAACGCTTCGGCGAGGCGCTGACCACCGCCCACGCCGACACCCACGGCACCGACACCTGCATCGTGCGGCTGTTCAACACCTACGGCCCGCGGATGCGCGGCCACGACGGACGCGCGGTGCCGACCTTCGTACGGCAGGCCCTCGCCGGCGAGCCCCTCACCGTGACCGGCGACGGTCATCAGACCCGGTCGCTGTGCTACGTCGACGACACCGTGCGCGGCATCCTCGCCGCGGCCGCCCACGGCATGCGCGGCCCCGTCAACATCGGCAACCCTACCGAGATCACCATGCTCGACCTGGCCCGGCTGGTCGTCGAACTCGCCGGCTCCTCCTCGGAGATCCGCTTCATCGAACGCCCGGTGGACGACCCGGCCGTGCGCTGCCCGGACATCACGCTGGCCCGCGACAAGCTCGGCTGGGAGCCGCAGGTGCGCGCCGAGGAAGGGCTGCGGCGCACCCTCGCCTGGTTCCGCGAGGACGGAACGGACGACTGACCCGGGCCCGCCCCGGGCCCCGCGCCACGACGGACCCATCCCACCCGCCGAAAGGCCGCCGCCCCCATGCGCATCCTCGGAATCAACGCCCTCTTCCACGACCCCGCCGCCGCCCTGGTCATCGACGGGCGGACCGTCGCCGCCGCGGAGGAGGAGCGGTTCTCCCGGCGCAAGCACGGGAAGAGACCCCTGCCGTTCTCCGCCTGGGAGCTGCCCGAGAAGGCAGCCGCCTGGTGCCTGAAGCGGGCCGGGCTGCGCCCGCAGGACCTCGACGCGGTCACCTACTCCTTCGACCCGGCACTCGCCCGGCCCGCCGAGGACATGGGCCTGGACGACCCGTGGGACCACCTGCGGCTGATCTACGCCCGTGAGGCGCCCGGATTCCTGCGGACGGCCCTGCCCGGCCTCGCCCCCGGCATCGTCCGCTTCGTGCCCCACCACATGGCCCACGCCGCCTCCGGCGCCTTCGCCGCACCGGAGGCCGGCGACTCCTCCGTCCTGGTCCTCGACGGCCGCGGCGAACGCGCCTCCCACCTGGCCGCACGCCGCGTCGGCGACCGGCTGGAGGCGCTGCACGCCCAGGACCTGCCGCACTCGCTCGGCCTCGTCTACGAGGAACTCACCGAACACCTCGGCTTCCTGCGCTCCTCCGACGAGTTCAAGGTGATGGCCCTCGCCTCCCACGGCACCCCGCGCATGCTCACCGAACTGCGCCGCCACGTGTATCCGACCGGTGACGGCGGCTTCCACGCCACCGGCGTGCCGTGGCGGGAGCTGTGCGCGCCGCGCAGGTCCGACGAGCCGTGGACGCAGGAGCACGCCGACGTCGCCGCCAGCGCCCAGGCCGTGCTGGAGGAGACCCTGCTCGACCTCGTGCGCTGGCTGCACGGCCGTACCCACGACCGGGTGCTCACGCTCGCCGGCGGCGTCGCCCTCAACTGCGTCGCCAACTCCCGCATCGCACGCGAGGGCCCCTTCTCCCGGGTGTGGGTGCAGCCCGCCGCCGGAGACGCCGGTACCGCCCTGGGCGGCGCTCTGCTGCTGTCCGCCGGCGCGGGCGACGAACCGGAGCCCATGCCCGGCGCCGACCTCGGCCGGGACTGGTCCGACGCGGAGCTCGGAGCCTGGCTGAAGACGGCCGCCGTCCCCTTCGAACGGCCCCCGGACATCGCCGCCACCGTCGCCCGCGCCCTGGCGGACAACGCGATCGTCGCCTGGTTCCAGGGCCGCTCCGAATACGGCCCACGGGCGCTCGGCCACCGTTCCCTGCTCGCCCACCCCGGGCACGCGGGCAACCTGGAACGGCTCAACGACGTCAAGGGCCGCGAGCAGTTCCGGCCCGTCGCCCCGATGGTCCTCGCCGACCGCGCGGCCGAGATCTTCGACGGCCCGCTGCCCAGCCCGTACATGCTGTTCGTGCACGACGTCGCGCCGGCCTGGCGGGACCGCATCCCCGCCGTCGTGCACGTCGACGGCACCGCCCGCATCCAGACCGTCGACCCGGCCCGCGAACCGCTGGTGGCCCGCATGCTCGGCGAGTTCGAGCACCTCACCGGCCTGCCCGTCGTGGTCAACACCAGCCTCAACACGGCCGGCCGGCCCATGGTCGACGACCCGCGCGACGCCCTGGAGTGTTTCGGCTCCTCGCCCGTCGACCTGCTGGCCATCGGCCCGTACGCCGTCCGCCGCGGCGACCTGTTCCGTTCCGAGGAAGCCGGAGGCCTGCGATGACCGAGCCCGACGCCCGCACCCGGGACGCCGAGTACGCCGTCGTCGTCCCGACCCTCGCCCGGCCCAGCCTGCGCGTGTGTCTGCACGCCCTGGCCGAGGCGAGCGGACCGGGGCCGGTCCGGCTGGTCCTCGTCGACGACCGGCCCGGCCCGGCACACCCGCCCCTCACCGCCGACATCCCGCCGTCCCTGCGCTCGCGCACCATCGTCGTACCCGGCGGGGCGCGCGGACCCGCCGCCGCACGCAACCTCGGCTGGCGGGCGGCCGGTGACGTGCCCTGGGTCGTCTTCCTCGACGACGACGTCGTCCCCGGGCCCACCTGGGGCGACGACCTGACGCTCGACCTGGCCGCGGCGACGGAGCGGACCGCCGGGATCACCGCCCGGATCGAGGTGCCGCTGCCCTCCGACCGCCGCCCCACCGACTGGGAACGCAACACGGCCGGACTCGCCGGCGCCCGCTGGATCACCGCCGACATGGCGTACCGCCGGGCCGCGCTCACCGCCGTCGGCGGATTCGACGAGCGCTTCCGGCGTGCCTTCCGGGAGGACGCCGACCTCGCCCTGCGCGTCCTCGACGCCGGCTGGACCCTCACCACGGGCCGGCGTACCACCACCCACCCCGTGCGGCCGGCCGGGCGCTGGACCTCCGTCCGTCTCCAGGCCGGCAACGCCGACGACGTGCTGATGACCCGGCTGCACGGCCGGCACTGGTGGCGCCGGGCGCAGGCGCCCCGCGGCCGGCTGCCCCTGCACCTCGCCCTGACCGGGGCGGGGGTGACGGCGCTCGGCTGCGCCCTGCTCGGCCGACACCGACCGGCCGGGGCCTGCGGCGCCGCGTGGCTGGCCGGCACGGCCGAGTTCGCCCTGGCCCGGATCCTGCCCGGGCCGCGCACCCGCGACGAGGTGCTCACCATGGCCGTGACCAGCGCACTCATCCCGCCGGCCGCGACCTGGCACTGGTTGCGCGGGCGACTCGCGCACCGTAGGGCCCGGCCTCTCACCCCGCTCGGGACCGGCGAGCCGGCGCCCGCGGCCCGCCCGGCGGTCAGGGAACGGCTGCGGTCATGACCCGCCCCACCGGCCCTTGGCTGCTCTCCGGGCGGACCGGGCCCACCGGCGTACGGCAGCCCCCGCACGAGCCGGGCGGCCCGCTCCCCGCCGCTGTCCTCTTCGACCGCGACGGCACACTGGTCGCCGACGTCCCCTACAACGGGGACCCGGCGCGGGTCGCGCTCATGCCCGGCGCGCGGGAGGCCGTCGACGCCGTGCGCGCCGCCGGGGTGCCCGTCGGCGTCGTGACCAACCAGTCGGGCCTGGCCCGCGGCCTGCTCACCCCTCGCCAGGTCGAGGACGTACGCCTGCGGGTGGAGGAGCTGCTCGGGCCGTTCGCCGTCTGGGCCGTGTGCCCGCACGGGCCGGGGGAGGGCTGCGGCTGCCGCAAGCCCGCCCCCGGACTGATCCTGGCCGCGTGCCGCCGACTCGGTGTCCCGCCCGGACACACCGTCGTCATCGGCGACATCGGGGCCGACGTGGAGGCGGCGCGGGCCGCGGGAGCCCGCGGGGTCCTGGTTCCCACCGAAGTCACCCGGCCCGAGGAGATCACGGAGGCCGACGCGACGGCAGCCGACCTGCCCGCTGCGGTCCGCCTGGTCCTCGACTCGGCTGCGGGGACGGGAGAGTGGCGGAGCAGCCCGGCCGGGCCGGACGGCGAGCAGCGCCGTCACCGGGCCGCGCCGGCAGCGGTACCGCGCGGCCACCCGGCCCTGTCGACCGGGGAGCCGCGATGACCCCCTTCCGTTCCCGCAGCCGCCGCCCCCGGACCCTCGTCGTCCGCCTCGACAGCGCCGGCGACGTGCTCCTGGCCGGGCCCGCGGTGCGGGCCGTCGCGGCCGGGTCCTCCTGCACCGCGCTGCTGTGCGGGCCGCAGGGCGCCGCGGCGGGGCGGATGCTGCCCGGGGCGGACGACGTGCTGATCTACGACGCCCCCTGGGTCGGGCTGGAACCCCCGCCGGTCACGCGGACGGCCACCCGGCGATTGATGGACACGCTCATGGCGGGTCGCTTCGACCGGGCGCTCGTCCTCGTGTCGTACCACCAGAGCCCGCTGCCGATCGCCCTGCTGCTGAGGCTCGCCGGGATCGGCTGGATTGCCGCCGACTGCGAGGACTACCCCGGCGCACTGCTCGACCTGCGGCACCGCAGACCGCCGCACCGCCACGAGGCCCTGGCCGCCCTCGACCTGGCACGCGCCGCCGGCTACGCCCTGCCGCCCGGCGACGACGGCGGGCTGCGCGTCACACCGCCGCCCTCCACCACGCACCTCACCGGCCCCGAGCCGTACGTCGTCGTCCACCCCGGCGCCGCCGTCCCCGCCCGGGCCTGGACCCCCGGCCGTGCGGCACGGGCCGTCGCCGCCCTGTCCGCCGAGGGATACCGGGTCGTCGTCACCGGCAGCCGCGCCGAACGCGAGCTGACCGCCCGCGTCGCCGGGCGGTATGCGCTGGACCTCGGCGGCGCCACCGACCTGCCGCACCTGGCCGGAGTCCTCGCCGGGGCGCGGGCCGTGGTGGCCGGGAACACCGGCCCCGCCCATCTCGCCGCCGCCGTCGGGACACCCGTCGTCAGCCTCTTCGCACCGGTCGTGCCGGCCGAACGGTGGGCCCCCTACGGCGTACCGCACGTCCTGCTCGGCGACCGGCATGCCGCGTGCGCGGACACCCGGGCCCGGCGCTGCCCCGTGCCGGGCCACCCCTGCCTGGACGGCATCGGCGACGCCGAGGTGCTCGCCGCCGTGGCGGCCCTCACGGACGACCCGGCGGACCAGGGAGAACAGACGGAGCGAGGAGCGGCCGTATGAACATCCTGCTGTGGCACGTGCACGGCTCCTGGACGACCGCGTTCGTCCAGGGCCCGCACACCTACGTCGTCCCCGTCACCCCGGGCCGCGACCCGGACGGCCTGGGGCGGGCCCGCACCTTCTCCTGGCCCGCCTCGGTCCGCGAGGCCACCCCCGGGGAACTCCGCGACACGCCCGTCGACCTGGTCCTCCTGCAACGCCCGCACGAGCTCGAACTGGCCGAGCGGTGGCTCGGCGGACGCCGCCCCGGCCGGGACGTGCCCGCGCTGTACCTGGAGCACAACGCGCCCGACGGCGGCGTACCGGACACCCGGCATCCGTGCGCCGACCGCGACGATCTGACGATCGTGCACGTCACGCACTTCAACCGGCTGTTCTGGGACTGCGGCAGCACCCGCACCGAGGTCGTCGAACACGGCATCGTCGACCCCGGCCACCGCTACACCGGCCGGCTCGCCCGTGCCGCCGTCGTCGTCAACGAACCCGTGCGACGCGCCCGGTACACCGGCACGGACCTGCTGCCCGCCCTGGCCGAGGCGGTGCCGCTCGACGTGTTCGGCATGGGCACCGAGGGCCTGGCCGGCCACCTCGCCCTGCCACCCGACCGGTGCCGCACCGCCGACCTGCCGCAGAGCGAGCTGCACACGGCGCTGGCCGAACGCCGCATGTACCTGCACCCGGTGCGCTGGACCTCCCTCGGCCTGTCCCTGCTGGAGGCGATGCACCTCGGCCTGCCCGTCCTGGCCCTCGCCACCACCGGAGCCGTCGAGGCCGTCCCGCGCGGCGCCGGCACCCTCTCCACCCGCCCCGACGTCCTGGCCCGCGCCGCCCGCCGCTACCTCCACGAACCCGAGGCCGCGGCCGCGGACGGAGCCCGGGCCCGGCAGGCGGCCCTCGAACGCTACGGGCTCAAGCGCTTCCTGGCCGACTGGGAGCGCCTGATCACGGAGGTGTGCTCATGACCCCGTCCCTCAGCCCCTTCCCCACCGGACCGCTCGGCGGCGACCCCCTCGACCCGGGCGTCCTCGCGATCGCGCTCGTCTCGGAGCACGCGAGTCCGCTCGCCGCGCTCGGCGGGGTCGACGCCGGCGGCCAGAACGTCCACGTCGCCTGCCTCGCCGGGGCGCTCGCCGAGCGGGGCCACCGCGTCACCGTCTACACCCGCCGTGACGCGCCCGACCTGCCCAGCCGGGTGGAGCTGCGCGACGGCGTCGAGGTGCACCACGTCCCCGCCGGACCGGCCGAGCCGCTCCCCAAGGACGAACTCCTGCCGTACATGGGCGAGTTCGGCCGCTACCTGGCACGCTGCTGGCGCACCCGGGCGCCCGACCTCGTGCACTCGCACTACTGGATGTCGGGCCTGGCCGCGCTGCACGCGGCCCGCGCCCACGGGCTGCCCCTGCTGCACACGTACCACGCCCTCGGCACCGTGAAGCGACGGCACCAGCGGCTCGCCGACACCAGCCCGCCCGAGCGGATCCCCGGCGAGGTCGAGATCGGGCGGGGCTGCGACCGCGTCGTCGCCACCTGCCGGGACGAGGCCGCCGAACTGACCCGCATGGGCCTACCCCCGCACAAGATCGGCATCGTGCCGTGCGGCGTCGACCCCGACCGGTTCACCCCGAAGGGCCCGGCCGCGCCGCGCGGACCGTACCCGCACCGGCTGC
Source organism: Streptomyces africanus (assembly GCF_030816955.1). NCBI lineage: Bacteria > Bacillati > Actinomycetota > Actinomycetes > Kitasatosporales > Streptomycetaceae > Streptomyces > Streptomyces africanus. Next base: position 8,832,267 of record NZ_JAUSYP010000001.1, read on the forward strand.
TCCAGCTGGGCCGGCTGGTGCCGCGCAAGGGCGCCGCGGTGGCCGTCGCCGCCCTGGCCCTGCTGCCCGGCACCGAGCTCGTCGTGGTCGGCGGGCCGCCCGCGGACCGGCTCGACGACGACCCGGAGGTGCGCCGGCTGCGCGGCATCGCCCGGGACGTCGGCGTCGCCGACCGGGTCCGCTTCACCGGCGCCGTGCCCAGCGAGGAGGTGCCGCCGCTGCTGCGCTCCGCCGACGTCGTGGTGTGCCCCGCCGACTACGAGCCCTTCGGCATCGTGCCGCTGGAGGCCATGGCGTGCGGCGTGCCCGTCGTCGCCAGCGCGGTCGGCGGGCAGCTCGACACCGTCGCCGACCCGGGCACCGGACGCCTGGTGCCGCCCCGCGACCCGCAGGCCCTGGCCCGCGCCGTCGCCGGTCTGCTCGCCGACCCGGCGGCCCGCGCGGCGTGCGGGGCGGCCGGCCGCCGCCGGGTCCTGAGCCGCTACGGCTGGGGGCAGGTCGCCGCGGCCACCGAGGCCGTCTACTGCGAGGTCCTCGACGCCGAACCCGCCGCGACGGACGCCGGCTGAACCGATCCGACCCGCCGGCCGCGGCCGACGCCCGAAGACCGAAGGAGGTGCGGGTCCGCCACCGTCCACCGGGCGGCGGCACGCCCGAACAGCATGAGCGAACACCCTGCACACCCCGCGCTCGACGCCGCCCGCCTGCACTGCCGGTCACTGGAAGAGGCACTCGGCCGCTTCCGCACGCACAGCCTCGAACAGATAGCGGACTGGGGCGGCCGGCTCGCCGACGTCCTCACGGGCGGCGGCCGGCTGCTCGCCGCGGGCAACGGCGGCAGCGCGGCTCAGGCCCAGCACCTCACCGCCGAGCTGGTCGGCCGCTACCGCCAGGAACGCCGCGCCTACTCCGCGCTCGCCCTGCACGCCGAGACGTCCAGCGTGACCGCCATCGGCAACGACTACGGCTTCGACCACGTCTACGCCCGCCAGGTCACCGCCCACGGCCGCCCCGGCGACATCCTGCTGCTGCTGTCCACCTCCGGCCGCAGCGCCAACCTCATCGCGGCGGCCGTGACCGCCCGGCAGGGCGGACTGCGCGTGTGGGCGCTCACCGGGCGCGGCCCGAACCCCCTCGCGGAAGCCGCTCACGAAGCCCTGTGCGTCGATGCCGGCAGCACCGCGAACGTCCAGGAGACCCACCTCGTCGCCGTCCACCTGCTCTGCGAGTGCTTCGACACGGCCGTGTCCGCACCGCTCGCACGGCGCACGGTCCTCACCCACGGGAGCACGCCATGACCGGACCGGAACCGCTCGCGGTCGTCGGGGACGTCCTTCTCGACGAGGACATCGAAGGCGTCTCCACGCGGCTCTCCCCGGACGCCCCCGCCCCCGTCGTCGACGTCACCGGCGACCGGCGGCACCCCGGAGGAGCCGGACTGGCCGCCGCCCTCGCCGCCCGCGGCGGCCGGGACGTGGTCCTGGTGACCGCGCTGGGCGACGACGACGCCAGCGAGGCGGTACGGCGTGACCTGCGCGGCCGGGTCCGGCTGCTGGAACTCCCGCTGAAGGGCACCCTGCCGGTCAAGACCCGGGTCCTCGCGGGCGGCCGGCCCGTCGTCCGCATCGACCGGGGCGGCGGCACCCCTGGCGAACCCGACGGCGCCGTCCGGGAGGCCCTGGCGAACGCCCGCGCGATCCTCGTCGCCGACTACGGGCGCCACACCGCAGGCGCCCTGCGGCCGTACCTGGAGGACGTCGCCCGCCGCACCCCCCTGGTGTGGGACCCGCACCCCAAGGGCGACCCGCCCGTGCCCGGAGCCCGGCTCGTCACCCCCAACGCGGCGGAGGCACGAGCCCTGTACCCCGGCTCCGGAGGGACGTCACTGGGCGCGTACGCCGAGCGCGGGACACGGCTCGCGGAGCGCTGGCGCGCCGCCGGAGTCGCCGTCACCCTCGGTGAGCGCGGGGTGCTGCTGGCCCGGCCCGGCTCCGGTACGCCGATGCTCGTCCCCGTGCCCTACCGGGCCGACGGCGACCCGTGCGGCGCGGGCGACTGCTTCGCCGCGACGACGGCGGCGGCCCTCGCCGACGGCCTCCTCCCCGAGGAGGCGCTGCAACGAGCCGTCGCCGAGGCCGCCGCGTTCGTCGCGGCGGGCGGCGCCGGCAACCCCGACCTGTGGCGGACCGAACCGCCGCCCGGTCCCGCGGACGACGCGGTGACCGACGCGTTCGCCCTCGCGGAGAGCGTCCGGGCCCGGGGCGGCACCGTGGTCGCCACCGGCGGCTGCTTCGACCTGGTGCACGCCGGGCACGTCGGACTGCTGGAGAGCGCCCGGCGCATCGGCGACTGCCTCATCGTGTGCCTGAACTCCGACGCGTCCGTCACCCGCCGCAAGGGCCCGGGCCGGCCGCTCAACCCGGCGGCGGACCGCGCCCGCGTCCTCGCCGCGCTCGGCAGCGTCGACGCCGTCGTGGTCTTCGAGGAGGACACCCCCGAGGCGGTACTCGCCCGGCTGCGGCCGGACGTCTGGGTCAAGGGCGGCGACTACTCCGTCCAGGACCTGCCCGAGGCCGGAACGCTGCGCGCCTGGGGCGGCCAGGCCGTGGTCCTGCCGTACCTCGACGGCCGCTCCACGACCCTGCTGACCCGCCGGGCGGCGAAGGCGGCGACGACGGCCCTGCGGCCGTCGGGCTCCTGAGGCCTGCGCTCAGGCCGCCGTGCTGAGCTCCGACCGCCCGTGGACGTCGCCCTCCTCCGTCCGGAGCACCACCGGCGTCGTGGCGCGGCGCTGCCGCAGCAGGTGGCCCGCGCCGATCGAGCCGGCGATGAGCAGTCCGCCGGTGACGAGGGCGCCGCGGGCGCCCGCCAGTTCCATGAGGAGGCCGAGCGCGGGCGGGCCGCCCAGGCTCCACACCGTGCCGATGCTGCCCCACACGCCCAGCACACGACCCCGCAGGTGGGCGGGCGGGTCGGTCTGGAGGACGGCCGTGCCGGCGGTGTCGGAGACGGACTCCACCACGGCCATCGGCAGCACGAGCACGATCAGCACCGCGAGTGAGGGCGACAGCCCGGCCACCACCTGGAGCAGCGCCCCGGCCGCCGCCAGCGCCCCCACGAGCCGCACGGACGGCCGGCGCAGCCGGGCGCCGAGGAGCGCGCCGAGGATGCCGCCGACGGCGAGCACGGTCGAGACCGTGCCGAACGAACCGGCACCCCCCGCGAGCGGCCCGGTGACGAGCACGGCCAGGGTGAGCCCGTAGTTGCGGCCGAACACCGCGCTGATCCCGGTCACCCCGGCGAGCGCCATCAGACGCGGCCGGCGCGCGAAGAAGGCCAGCCCTTCACGCACGGACATGTCCGAGCCGGTGTGCTTCGGTCCCGCGGCGGCCTCGCGCACCGCCCCTGCGGCCGGCCGCAGGAACGGAATGACCGAGGCCACGAACAGGAACGACACGCCGTTCGCGAAGTACGCCGCGGACGTGCCGAGGAAGCCCACCGCCACACCGGCCATGGCCGCTCCCACGAGCCTGCCGGACTGGTGCACCAGCGCCCCGACCCCGATGGCCGACGGCACGTCCTCCGCCGGGACGAGATCGTTGCCCAGCAGCGCGCACGCCGGGTTGTCGACGGTCGCGACGACACCCGTGAGGGCGGCCAGCACCATCAGGGAGGTCATGTCGAGCCGGTCCAGCGCCACGAGGACGGCCGTCGTGAAGGCGATCGCTCCGAGCAGCGCCTGGCTCACGGCCGCCGTCAGCTTGCGGGGCCACCGGTCGACGGCCGCGCCGCCGAGGACACTCATCAGCAGGGCAGGGGCTGCCTGCACGGACATGGACAGCCCCGTCGCGGCGGCGGACCCGGTGATCTGCAGGACCAGCAGGTTCTGCACCGTGAGCTGCATCCACGTACCGGCGTTCGACACGAAGTTCGCGGCGGACCACCAGCGCATGCTGCGGTACCGCAGCGACCGCCAGGGCGAGCGCGAGACGGGCAGGGCAGGGGAGGACGACGAAGACACAGGGCGGTACTCGCAAGACGAGTCCGAGGACTCAGGAGGAGGGGGACGAGGGGAACGAGAGACACCGGCTGCGCTGCGCGGTGGCTCCCCTCGCCGGGTACGGCGCCGACCATCGTGGCAGAGGGAACCCCCGAGTCGGTTCCGTCCACACCTCGTCCGCTTCCTTCACACTTCCCAACCGCCTCCGGTCTGGGGGCATTTGAGGCCGCGAGTGTGGTTGATCACAGTTGTCGATCAAGGGCCCCGCCCGGCTGCAGCACGTGACGGCGACCACAGAAGACAGCGAGAAGGGCCCGTCGCCGAGGCGACGGGCCCTTCTCGCTGTCTTGTCTACCCGGACTTGCCGCGACCGGTCAGCGCGTCGCGCAGCCGGTCCACCATCCCGGTGCCCGGAGCCAGGAGCTTGTTCGCCGGAGGCTTGTCGGGGGCGGCCGGGTGCGGCCGGGTCGGGGCGGTCTTCTTCGCCTTCCGGACCTTCTCGCCCAGCTCGTTGAGCGCGTCCATCGGACAGGCCTGCCGCAGCGCCGGGAAGAGGTTGCCCTCCTCGTCGGCGATGTGCGAGCGGATCTCGCTCATCAGCGTGCCCATCAGCCGGTCGAACTCGGGGTCGCCCGGGTCGCAGCCCTCCAGGTCCTTCATGATCCGCTCGGCCGTGGCGTGGTCCTGGAGCTCCTGGTCGGCGAGGGCGTCACCGCCCGCCACGTGCTCGCGTACGGCCGGGTAGAGGTAGGCCTCCTCGGCCACCGAGTGCCGCACCAGCTCGATCGTGACCTGGTCCGCGTACATCTTGCGGTCCTTGTGACCGGACGGCAGGCCCTCGATCTTGCCGAACATCTCCTCGACTTCGCGGTGATCGGTCACCAGCTCGTCGATGACGTTTCCTCCGTGTCCCATGTCCTTCACCTCCAGCCCCCGGGTCCCCAGGGCCCCAGGGGGCTAACGCGCGGTTGGATCGGCCCCCGCCGATGCGTCAGGCCGGGAGCTTGGCCCGCACACGCCCGGCCGCCGCGGCCGGGCCCGTGGTGGCACGGACGGAGCGCCGCACCAACCCCGCGTCCCGCCGCAGGTCACGGGCGGCATGGCTGCCGCGCCACAGCACCGAGGGGCGGGCGCCGGTGTCGTCCGCGGCGATCAGCAGCCCGCCCAGCATGGACATGTTCTTGAAGAAGTGGATCCGCTGCTGGGCCCGCTCCGAGGGGTCCTCCTCCTCCCAGAAGCGGTGTCCCGCCAGCGTCGTCGGCACCAGCGTGGCCGCGATGGCCAGCGCGGCCGGACGCGGCATGCGCCCGGTGGCCAGCATCAGCCCGGCCACGACCTGCACGGCGCCGTTGAGCCGTACGACCTGCTCGGTGCGGTCGGGCAGCGCCGAGACGCGTTCGGTGACCGGTTGGACGACAGGCTCGGCGGCCGGGGCGACGGTCTCCGGGTCGCGGACGGAGTTCAGGCCGCCCGTGAGGAACATCGAGGCCAGCATGGGACGGCCGAGCACGCGCAACAGACTCATGGCCCTCTCCAGGGTGTCGGTGGGTACAGCGCTCGCCGGGTTCCCCACCCGGGGCGGAAGCACTCACCCGGTTCGCGCCGCCCGGTGCCGCGCCCAGGCCTCCTCGCGCAGCTCCTCGGACAGCAGGACGTCCACGGCGGTGCACGCGAGGGCCTGCGTGGCGGCGACCAGCACCTCGCGGGCCCGGGGCGAGGCGGCGGCCTCGGCGAACTCCGGCGTGTGGTCGGAGCCGTCCTCGTCCATGATCGCGACGAACGGGTGGATGGCGGGCACCCGCGTACTGACGTTCCCGATGTCGGACGACCCCAGGTACACGCCCGGCACCGGCGGTGACAGCGGGATCCCCGCGCGGGACAGATGCGCGGCGAACCGCTCGGACAGCGTCTCGCTGTCCCGGAAGTGCTCGTAGCGCACGGTGGCCCGCTCCACCTCGGCGCTCGTCCCCGTGGCCCGAGCCACACCCTCGGCACACTCCCGCAGCCGCTCCGTGAGCTCCTCCAGCGCCGGCGTCGTGGCCGCGCGCAGACCGAACAGGCCTTCGGCGTACTCCGGGACGATGTTCGTGGCGATGCCGCCCTGGGTGACGATGCCCTGCACGTGCGAGCCCTCCGGCAACCGCCGCCCCAGCACGGCCAGCACGTTGAACAGCTCCACCAGCGCGGCGAGCGCGTCGATGCCCTCCGTCGGGTTCCCGGTGGGGTGCGCGGCCCGGCCGTGGAAGGCCACCCGGTACTGCACCTGCGCGGTCAGCGGTGCCCGCACCCAGCTGTGAACGCCCGGATGGAACATCAGCGCCGCGTCGACGTCGTCGAACACCCCGGCCTCCACCTCCAGGGCCTTGCCGCCCCCGCCCTCCTCGGCGGGCGTGCCCACCGCCAGCACCGTCCCGGTCGTCTCCTCCACCACGGCCCCTACCGCCAGCGCGGCTCCCAGGCCCGCCGCCGCGATGAGGTTGTGGCCGCACGCGTGGCCGAGGCCGGGCAGGGCGTCGTACTCCAGCAGCAACGCCACGGCGGGCCGGCCCCGGCCCGAGCGCGCCGTGAACGCGGTCGGCATCCCCGCCACCCCGCGCTCCACTAGGAAACCGGCCCGCTCCAGCTCGCCCGACAGCAGGGCGGCCGCCCGGTGCTCGGCGAAGGCGTACTCGGGTTCGGCGTGCAGCCGCGAGGCCACGCCCCACAACGCGTCGGCCCGCGCCGCCACCTCCTCACGAACGGCCTGGTGTACGTCGTCGAGCGTGCGCTCCACAGGGGCCTCCCCGGTGTCGACTGCGGTGAGTCCCCGACCGGGTTTCACCGCCGGGTGCGGCGACACTCGCGGCGTATTCGGGCCGTGAGGCTGTGCCCCTGGGCGGGACACCGCCCGGTGCCCCGCCGGCACGGCGTTTCGACCGGTGTCGGAGTGCAACACGGTCGGTGTACCCGCCGGGCCACGACAGCGTGGACGCCGCGGCGGCGGCCGGGCGGGCCGGACCTGGGAGGAACCATGGACCACTCGCGCGTGCCGGTCCTGGAGGCGCTGGAGGACTTCCGGCGCCGCGGCGACATCGCCTACGGCCCGCCGGGCCACAAGCAGGGCAGGGGAGTGGACCCCCGGGTGGCCGAGATCGTCGGGCTCGACGTGTTCCGCTCCGACGTGCTCTCCCTCAACGGCCTCGACGACCGCCGCCAGTCGCAGGGCGTCCTCAACCGGGCCCAGGAGCTCATGGCGGACGCGGTCGGCGCCGAGCACGCGTTCTTCTCCACCTGCGGCAGCTCCCTGTCCGTGAAGACCGCCATGCTGGCCGTGGCCGGCCCGGGCGAGAAGCTGCTGCTCTCGCGCAACGCCCACAAGTCCGTCATCGCGGCCGTCGTCGTCAACGGCGTCGAGCCGATCTGGGTGCACCCGAAGTTCGACACCGAACGGCACGTGGCCCACCCGCCCGAGCCCGATGACGTCCGACGCCGCCTGCGGGAGCACCCGGACGCCAAGGGCATGCTGCTCATCACCCCGACCGACTGGGGCTCCTGCGCGGACATCGGGGGAGTGGCCAGGGCGTGCCACGAGTTCGGTGTGCCCGTCATCGTCGACGAGGCCTGGGGCGCCCATCTGCCCTTCCACCCCGCTCTGCCCGCCTGGGGCATGGATGCCGAGGCCGACCTGGTGGTGACCAGCGTGCACAAGATGGGCGGGGCCGTGGAACAGAGCTCCGTCTTCCACCTCCAGTACGACCGCGTCTCGCCCGAGGTCCTCAAACAGCGGGAGGACCTGCTCGGCACCACCAGCGCCTCCTCCCTCGTGTACGCCACGCTCGACGGCTGGCGCCGCCAGATGGTCGAACAGGGACACGAGCTCCTGGAGGCGGCCATCCGCCGGGCCGAACGCGTCCGGGCGGTGGTCGCCGACCTGCCGGGTCTGCGGCCCATGGGCCGGGAGGTCGTGGAGGAGGGGCTCGCCGCCGACCTCGATCCGCTCAAGCTCGTCATCGACGTACGGAAGCTCGGCATCAGCGGGATGCAGGCCGCGGAGTGGCTGCGCACGCACCGCCACGTGGACGTAGGCGGCTCGGACACCTGCCGCATCAGCGCCTCGATCACCCATGCCGACGACGACCGGACCGAGACGGTCCTGGTGGACGCCCTGGCCGCGCTCGTCGAGCGGGCGGACACCATCGAGCGGCGGCCACCGGTCCATCTGCCCGAGCCCTCGGCGCTGGAACTGGAGCAGGCGATGCTGCCCCGCGAGGCGTTCTTCGCCCCGGTCGAGCACGTGCCCGCCGAGCGGGCCGCGGGACGGATCGCCGCGGAGATGATCAGCCCCTACCCGCCGGGCGTGCCCGTGGTGGCACCCGGCGAGGTCATCACCGACGAGGTCCTGGACTACCTGCGCAGCGGTGCCGATCACGGCGTCCTCATCCCTGACGCGGCGGACTCCTCCGTGCGAACCCTGCGGGTCGTGGCACGGGGCTGAGCCGCACCGGGGGTTCCCGCGACCATTACAGGCAGGGCTGTTACGCATGCGACAGATGTTGAATATGTTATGGAAATAAACTCATGGGTAACTTGGCATGATTTGTACCCATCAGGTGCTCGAGGCGACCCCGACCCGGCGACTCGGTCTCTCCGCGTTCCAGCGCCGGTTCGGTCTCACGCCCAGGCCGCCGGAAGCCGAACTGCGGGACACGACCTGGCTGGCCCGCACCCCCGAGCCCTGGGCCGTGGAAGGGCACATCGCCTACGACGTCACGCACAACGTCTTCCACCTGACCGACTGGGGGGAGAGGCCGGACGGCCTGCCGCCCGGCACCGCAGACTACCTCGCGACCTGGCTGCCGGTCTGGTCGACGACTGGCTGGACCTCGAACGCTGGGATGGGATACGACGGCGGACGTGGGCTCGGCGGCCGCGTGCGACACGCCGGGGGGCCGTGCTCCGGGGCTGGGCGGCCGGTCGGCGGACGAGTCTCCGCCGCTTCGTGACACGGCGACGAACGAGCCGGCGGCCCCCGGAACGGCGCCTGCGGCCGCGATCCGCCATGCCACTGCCCGGCGCGTCCCTCGGTCGGCTGTATCCCCGGACCACGGCCCGCTCGCCGAGCGGCTCGCGGACGCCGTCGCCTCCTCCGACGCCCCGGACGTCGTCTTCGCCCTCTCCCGGCACGGCCGCCGCACCGTCGTGAGCGGCGGCACCGCCCCGCCCCGGCCGCGTCCCCGCGAGGACCTCCGCTACGAGACCGGCTCGGCCGCCAAGACGTTCACCGGCCTGCTGCTGGCCCGGCTGATCCACAGCGGCGAGCTGTCCGGCGGCGAACCGGCCGCCGCCTTGCTGGACGAGGGACGGCCGTCCGGTGCGAACCCGGTGACGCTCGCCCACCTGATCACCCACACCTCCGGGCTGCCCGCCCTGCCGGCCGGCTTCTACCTCCGGGGCCTGCCCGCCTGGCACACCAACCCCTACGCCCGTTTCCCCGCCGCCCGGGTCGTCGACGCCTTCCTGCGTCACCGGCCCCGCCACCGCCCCGGCACCCGCTGGCGCTACTCCAACTACGGCGTCGCCGTGCTCGGACACGCACTCGCCGCCGCGACCGGCACACCGTGGGAGGACCTGCTCACCGGCCAGGTCCTGCGCCCCCTCGGCCTGACCGGCACGACTCTGCGGGCGGACGACTCCGGCTTCGACGCCCCCGGGCACGGCAAGGACGGCGCGTCACCCGTGCCCCCCTTCGACGCCGGGGGCTTCCAGGCGGCGGGTGCTGTGCGGGCCACGCCGCACGACCTGCTCACCTTCATCGAGGCTCACCTGGACCCCGCCGGAGCACCGCCGCAGCTGGCCGCCGCCCTGCGCGCGGTGCGCCGCCCCGTGCTCCGCCGGGGCATCGGGCACCGGCACGTCCACACCATCGCCTGGTTCCGTCACCCGACCGACGGCGGACCGATGTACTTCCACAGCGGCGCGACGCTCGGCCAGCAGGCGTTCCTGGGCTTCCGCCCGGACACCGGCACGGCCCTGGCCGCGCTGTGCACCCGCCGCTTCCGCGCCCATGACCCGTTCCTGGCCGCCGCGTACGCGCTGCTGGCGGAAGACGAGTAGCGGGGCCCGTCCGGCGCCGGCACGTGCCGTGCCGGCGCCGGACAGCCCTGACCCCTCGTCACACCCGCTGCCAGAGGGCCGGAGTGCGGGCGGGCGCCCACGCGCCCTGGGCCTGGTGGGTCTGCAGGCACCGGTAGCGCACACCGGCGTGGCTCACCGTGACACCGGCCTCATAGACCCGTCCGGCGGCCCACGCCTGCGTGACCTTGTCCTGCGGTGCCGAGGGCTGGACGGCGGCGGTCTTGAGCGTGAGGCCGAAGTCCCTGAGCAGGGGATTGACCGGCTGGTAGAAGGTGGTGCCCCCGCTCTTGCAGTCGCCCGTGCCGCCGGAGGTCACGCCCTGCGCCTGGACGCCCGCGACGAAGGGCCCGCCGGAGTCGCCCGGCTCGGCGCACACCGTCGTCCGGGTCAGCCCGTCCACCCTGCCCTCGGCGTAGCTGACACTGGTGTCGTGCTGCTCGATCTGGCCGCAGTGCCACCCGGTGGTGGAGCCGGAGCGGCAGACCGCGGCCCCGACGAGCGCCTGCACCGAGCCGGTGATCTGCACCTTCTGCTCGCCGTCGACCCTCACGTTCGCGGTGGCCGTCCACTGGTCGTTGACGGCCACCCACGACATGTCCTTGCCGGGGAAAGTGGAAGCCTGGAACGTGCCCTGCTCCGCGTTGTCGAACCCGGTCGTCCTGGCGCCGGCCTTGCCGCAGTGGCCCGCCGAGGCGAAGCCCTGCTGCTGGCCCTTGGTGACGGAGAAGCCGACGGAGCAGCGGGCGGAGCCGTCGATGTAGTAGGCGTCGCCGCCCGTGATGTCCGCGAGAAGGCGCGGCCGGTTCGCCGCCACCTTGACGCCCACGCTCTTGGCGTCGAGGCCCGCGGCCTTGACGAACGCGGCGGCCGCAGCCTTGTTCGTGGCTTCCACCGAGACTCGGTTCGCCGGGATGTCGACGTACCACAGGGGCGTGTTGCGCGTGCTGACGCGGCCCGCCGCCGCGTCCAGTTTCCGCTTGGCGGCCACGAGGTCGCGGAGCGTCCTCTTCACGACGACCGCTTTGGCGCCCTGGGCCTTGATGGTGGGCACATCCGTCGCGTGGGTGGTCGCCACGAACAGCTCCTGCGACGTCGTGCCGCGCAGCCAGGCCCCCGCGAAACGGTTGCCCAGCGCGTTGCGCAGCCGCCCCGCCCGGGTGCCCGCCTCCGCCTCGTTGACCAGCCGCCGGGACGCCTGGGCCGGGGTCAGCCCGAGGTCGCGCTGCAGAGCACGCAGTACCGGAGCCGGTGCCCGGTCGGCGCCGATGGTCTGGGCGGCCGAGGGCAGAGGTCCCGCGGGGGGCGTCGGCTCGGCCGCCACGGCCGGGGGGATCCCGGTGGCGACGAGCGCGCCGAGCGCGGTCAGGGCCGCCCGGCGGCCGGTCACGGCATGTCTGTGGGCCATTCGGTCTGTCTCCTTCGCTCACGGTGGAACTGTCACAAGGCCATAGGCCTTGCCGGAACGGTCCGGAGCGATGTCCAGGACCGCCGCGTTTCGCGCTTTGGCGCGGGGAAGGGGCGCCAAGTGCAGTACTGCGGACGTCAGGCGAGTCACGCGGACTTCAGGCCGGGCGAACCGACCTCCGTGACGAAGGAAGCGGCCGTCGAGACGGTGGCGCCGGGCGTCGTGATGGCCGAGACGGTCCGGAAGTCGGCCTGGGCGTTCTCGCGGCCCAGTGCGACCCGGACGTAGCCGCGCCGGCCGTCGAAGAACTTCAGGTGCGGGTTGGCCTTCATGTACGTGTCCCACTCGGTGGGCTTCCGGGCGCCGTTCCCGCCGCTGGCGATGGAGGTGCAGGTGAACTCCGTGCCCAGCGTCCTGGACGCCGGGTCGTCGAAGTCCTCCTTGATGTCGAAGGCGTACCCGACGTGGACGTCGCCGGTGAGGACCATCCAGTTGTCGACGCCCGCGGCCTTCGCGCCCGCCATGACGCGGTCGCGGGAGGCGCGGTAGCCGTCCCAGGCGTCCATGGAGACCGGGGCCGACGCGGTCAGGTCGAACCTGCGCTGGGAGAAGCACACCTGCTGGGGCATCACGTGCCACAGCGCGGCGGAGTTCCGCCAGCCGTCCAGCAGCCAGCGTTCCTGCGCGGCGCCGGTGAGAGTGCGGGCCGGATCGTCGGATTCGGGGCCCGGCGCGTGCGGCCGGTCGTTGTAGGCCTGGTCGGAGCGGTACTGGCGGGTGTCCAGGATGTCGAACTGGGCGAGCGAGCCCCAGGACAGCCGACGGTACAACCGGGCGTCGGGCCCCTGCGGCAGCTGCTCGGCACGCAGCGGCTGGTTCTCCCAGTACGCCCGGTAGGCGGCGGCACGCCGCACCAGGAACTGTTCGGGAGCAGTGCCCTTCTCGTCGACGGCGCCCGCGTAGTTGTTCTCGGTCTCGTGGTCGTCCCACGTGACGACGAACGGGTGCCGGGCGTGCGCGGCCTGCAGGTCCGGGTCGCTCTTGTAGAGCGCGTAGCGCAGCCGGTAGTCCGCCAGCGTGGTGGTCTCGCGGTTGAACACGTCGGGCAGCTTGCGGTCGGTGTAGCGGCGGTCCCCGCCGGCGGAGTCCACCGGGTACTCGTACAGGTAGTCGCCGAGGTGGAAGACCACGTCGACGTCCTCCTGGGCCAGATGACGGTGGGCGGTGTAGTAGCCGTCCTGGTAGGCCTGGCAGGCGACGGCGGCCAGTCGGAGGCTGTCCGTGTCACTGCCCTCGGCCGGCGCCGTCCGGGTGCGGCCCACGGGGCTGATCCAGGAGCCCACCCGGAACCGGTAGTAGTAGTGGCTGTCCGGCAGCATGCCCTTGACGTCGACGTGCACGCTGTGGGCGTACTCGGGGTGGGCCGTGGCGACCCCCTGGTGCTGAACGATGACGAACCACTCGTCGAGGGCCACTTCCCACTGGACGGCGACCCGCTGCTGGCCCAGGCCGCCGTCCTCCGCGAACGGCTCGGGAGCGAGCCGGGTCCAGATCAGCACCGAGTCGGGCAGCGGGTCGCCGGATGCCACGCCGAGGGTGAACGGGTCGTCGGTGATCCGCGCCGCGTCGAGCTCGGGGGCGGCGGTGGCGCCGCGGGCCGGCCGGTTGGTGGAGAAGGCGAGCATCGCCGCCGCCGCGGTGACGGTCAGGAAGCGGCGGCGGGCGAGATGCGGTGCCGCGGTGCGCAGTACGGCGTCGTGCGGGGAGAAGGCATGCTCGGACGGTGGTCTTTGACGGCCCGTCAGCGCCATCTGATGTCCTCTCGTACGGAGCGCGGAGCAAGCATGCTAAGCAGACAAAATGCCTGAAAACGGCACGACTTGCGGGGCGTTCACACCAGAGGCGGTACGAGAGCGGAACGGGACACGAGAACGCCGCCGGCGTCGGCCGGCGGCGGATGGGTGACTCGATTGTCTAGCGGGCCGCGGGTGCGGCGGCCCCGGTGGTGGCGTGGTCGTGGACGGGCAGATGGTAGACGTGGAAGGCCCGCCCGATGACCGGCTGGGCGACGTTGCGCACCCGCACACCGCCGCTCGTCATGCCGTGCTCCGTGCCGGCGTGCGCGTGCCCGTGCACCGCGAGGTCGGCGCCGGCGGTGTCGATCGCCTCGGCCAGCAGATAGCTGCCCAGGAACGGATAGATCTCCAGCGGCTCGCCCGCCAGCGTGTCCGGGACGGGGGAGAAGTGGGTCAGGGCGATCCGCGCGTCACAGCCCTCCTCGCCCAACCGCTCCAGGGACATCCGCAGGCCGTCGGCGCACCGGCGCGAGTACCTGACGAACTCCTTCATGACCGGCTCTCCGAACTCCCCGGCGCAGCGACCGACGAAGCCGCCGCCGAACCCCTTGGTGCCGGCCACGCCGATCCGCGCCCCGCCGCTCGTCACGACCGTCTGCTGCCCCTCCAGGACCTGGGTGCCGGTGTCCCGGAGGATGGCCGTGACCTCGTCGGGCCGGTCGTCGTGATGGTCGTGGTTGCCGAGCACGGCGACCACCGGCACCCCGAGGTCCTGGATCTCCCGTGCCACCACCCGGGCCTCCTCGGGAGTGCCGTGCCGGGTCAGGTCGCCGGCCAGCAGCAGGAGGTCGGCGCACTCGGGCAGGGTCTCGAAGGCGGGGCGGAGCAGGCCCTGGTCGCCGCTCCCCAGGTGGATGTCTCCGACGGCTGCGATGCGGATCATGCGAGTTCCTCCGCGTGGTCGGGGGAGGACGTCTCGGTGACCACGAGGTCGCTGTGCACCGGGATCCCGGTGAGCTCCTCGTGGACGGTGCGCAGAATCTCGTCGCGGCAGGGCGCCGAGGGCACGGTGCCGGTGAGCAGCACCGTCTGGCCGCGGGCCTCGACCCGGACGCCCAGTTCACCGAGCTCACCGGAGGCGAGGCGCTCCTGGAGATGGGCGATCCGGTAGTCCAGGTTCTGCGCAGTCTCCCCGCCGCCCGTGTGCTGTGAGCCGTGGGTACTCATGGGTGTTCCTTCCGCATCACATGCGATCAGATGACGTTCAGGCGCTCCAGGAGGAAGAAGAAGGCGGCGGGCATGGGCGCCTCCCCGCACTCGCGCCGCACCCGCTCCCAGTCGACCTTCTCGCGCAGGGCACGCGCGATGGGCAGGGCCGCGCCGAAGTCGCAGTGGTGCTCGGAGAAGGCGGCGATCAGGCTCCACAGCAGGTCGGTCGGGGCCAGTACGGGCATGCGCACCGAGTCGACCGAGACCTCCTCCGCCCGCTCCAGCATGTCCGCGCCGACCGGCTGGTGCGCCAGCTCGAAGATGACGTCCACCGGCTGGCCGAAGCACGTGGCCTTGATCAGCCAGTCCTCCGGCGGACTGTAGACCGTCAGCCCGGCCTCGCGGAGCGTGGCCGCCACGGCCTCCGCGTCCTCGGGGCGGATGGCGAAGTCGACGTCGTGCTGGAGGTTCTTCTCGCCGCCGTGGGCGTAGGCGGCCACGCTCCCGGCGAGCGCGAACAGGTGCCCCTTGCGTTTCAGCACGGCACCGACCTGCTTGGCCGCCTCCAGGATCGCCTGGTTGCGGTCCAGAGGCAGCTCCTGGGGCGGCTCGTCGGCCTGCGGGTCCTGTGGTGGCGCGGGCGGCGCGGGCTCGGGCTGGTCCGGGGCCAGCCGGAAATCGGGGATTCCCGGTCGCCGGACGAGCGTCGCGTCATCACCGTTCTGCGTCATGACCACTCCATTCGCCGAACCGGGCACCCGCCGCCGCGCGGTGCCCGGACCCGTGACGGCCTGCGTGCCAGTCCTGAGTACCCGGAGCGGTCACGCCGACACGGGAGGTCTCCGAGGAGCGCCGGGGGCGCTTTCCCTGCGCCGGGAGCGAGGGCCTGTGCCGGTTGCGACGACTGTGTTGAGCCCCGCCGGGCGCGTTGAGTCGCGTCGGCCGCGTCCAGCCGCGAGGGCCGTGCTGGGTCGCGTCGGCTGCTCCGGGTTACGGCCCGCCGGGCCGAGCCGGTGACTGCATCGATCGATCTACCAGGGCGGCCGGGCTCTCCTCCCCGCGGCGGCCGGGGCGGACCACGTCCGGTGGCAGCCCCGGTCCGCCCTGGTGACGCTGGCATGGCACCGACGGCCCCGCCCCGCACGAAGGAGCCCTCCATGAACAAGCTGCCGTACGCCCTGCTCACCGCCCTGGCCGGGATGGTGCTCGCCGCGCCCGCGCACGCCGCGGCCCGCCCGGTGGACGTCACCGCGAGCCAGTGCATCGCCGGTGGCGGCTCGATCGTCATCTCCGCCGTGGGCGACGGATGGCAGTCGTACACCAAGCGCTGCATGGGGCGGCGTCCACGACGGCGAGACCGTCCTGCGGGTCGTCGACTGAGACCCGACGGGGCGCTCGGCCGGACACGACAAGCGCTCGCTCCAGCAAAGGCGGAATATGGGGCAGAGAGCTGGGAAACCGGTTGAAGCCGCTGGACACGCGCTTGTGGAGGTCGCCATGAACCAGGAGACATCACGTTCGCCCGATCTTCCGCAGCCGTTGCGGGCCGTCGCCTCGGGGCTGAGGCATCTGCCGGGTGCGGAGCAGGTGGGCAAGGCGGCCGGAGACGCCCTGGACCGGATCGGCGCGGTGTCCCCGCGCGGCCGCCGGATGGCCGTCTACGCCGGTGCCGGAGTGCTCGGCGTGGCCGGAGTGGTGGAATGGCCGGTGGCGCTGACCGGCGCGGCCGTCGCCTGGCTGACCCAGCCGAAGCCAGGACAGCGGCCAGACGGGGCGTCAGCGGGCGGCGGCACGCAGACCGCCGTCGGGACCCGTGAACGCCGCGCCGGCGTCCAGGCCAGGCCGGACGACGAGGGCACCTCCTCGTACGGCCCCGGCGACAAGCTCGCTGCCTCCCACTACCGGCACGACCCGCCGGAACACCACGTCCACGAACAGCCCGCCAAGGTGGGCGACACCGTCACCGCCTCCGCGCTGAAGCAGGTCGCCGAGGCCACCGCGCACCACGACCCGCACGGCGAGGAGCCGGACCGGGAGCAGGCCCAACGGCACGGACACGACAGCCGGCCCACCGGCTGAGTCGGGACAACAGGAGATGCTCATACGCTTCGACGCCGCCCCGCTCGTCGGGGCCATGGCCGGGGCGGCGGCAGGCGCCGCCCGCAGCACCGCCCAGGGCGTGACGTCCGCCTACGACACCACGCGGCGCGTCCGCAACGTCGCGCGCAACGCCCTGTCCGGCGGCCGGCAGTGGAAGGCGGGGCAGCGCGTCCACATCGCCCTGCGGCGGCCCGACGGCGAGATCGGCGGCATCGCCCGCAAGGTCGCCGGGGAACTGCTCGACCACCCGGACGTCATCGCGGCGTACTGGGACGAGGGACTGTCCCGTCTGGTGATCACCGTGGCCGAGGACGCCGTCACCGACCGGGTCAGCGAGCGGGCCACCGCGCTCGCCACCCGCCTCGGCCTGGCCGAGGGCGCCGACCCGGAGACCGAGGAGACCACCCACCCCGGCGACCCCGGCGAGGTGCGCCACACCGCGGCGGCGATCCTGCTGGACGCCGCCGGCGCCGCCGGTGCCCTCGCCGGCCGGTCCCTGCGCCTGCCGCCCACCTCACGCATCGTCACCGCCACCGTCACACTGCTACGGGAGAACCCCCGCTTCCGGGCCCTGCTCCAGCAGCGCTTCGGCACCCACGGCATGGAACTCGTCCTCGCCGCCGCCAACGCCGCCGCACACGGCGTCGGCCAGACCCCGCTGGCGCTCGTGCTCGACGGTGTGCTGCGCGGCACCCAGCTGACCGAGGCGGTGGCCAGGGCCGCGGCCTTCGAGGCACTGCACGACGACATCTGCCACGAGCAGCGCACCAGCCTGCCCTGCCCCCCGGACACCCGGCCGCCGCTCAAGGTGACGCCCGCCCAGGAGTACGCCTCCCATGCCAGCACCGGCAGCCTCGCCGGCGCCGCCGCCACCCTCCTCGTCACACACAACGCTGGGGAAGCGGCCGAAGCCGTCCTCGCCGGATCCCCCAAGGCGGCCCGGTACGGACCGGCCGCCTTCAGCGCGACGCTGGGCACCTTCCTCGCGCGGGCCGGGATCCTCGCGCTCAGCGGGGAGCGCCTGCGCCAGCTGGAGATCGCCGACGCCCTCGTCCTGCACGCCGACGCCCTGCGCAGCCGGCGGCAGGACGCCGAACGCGACGCGGACGGGCTGCCCGACGACCCGGTCCATCCCTTCGCCGAGGCCGTCCTCGACGCCGCCCGCCGGGCAGGACTGCACGTCGTGATCGCCGGCGGCTCCGACCTGAGGGACATCACCCGGCTCGCCGACGAGGTCGCCCCGGGCGCCAAGCCGTTCGGCGACGTCGTACGGGCCCTCCAGGACGACGGGCACGTCGTGGTGACCGTCGCCCGCCTCGACGGATCCGCCGACGGGCACGTCGCGGCCGGACTGCCCGCCGGCGACGTGGCGATCGCCCTCACCGACGACCGCGCGGCCGTCTCCTGGGGCGCCGACGCGCTGGCCCCGGGCGGACTCGCCGACGTCTGGCGGCTGCTCACGGCGATCCCGGCGGCCCGGCGCGTCGGACGCCGCTCGCAGACCCTGGCCCGCGCGGGGGCGGCCCTCTCGGGGCTCCTGGTCGCACGCGGCGGACAGCCCCCGGGCCGCAGGCTCCTGTGGCCCCTCACCCGGCACGCCCCGGTCAACATCGCGGCCGCGAACGCCCTGCTCGCGGGCTGGATCGAAGCCGCCCGGGTGGCCCGGGCCACCCCGCCCCCGCCCCGGCTGCACATCCCCTGGCACGCCCTGGAACCCCACGAGGCCCGCGACCGGCTCGGACGCCCCGACCCCGACGTCGAGCCCACCGGGCTCGCCCTGGTCGCCGACCGCTCGCGGCACCACGCCGCTCGCGTCGGCCGCCACCCGGCCATGGCCCCCGTCCGCTGGACCTGGCAGGCCGCCGGCGCCGTACGCCGCGAACTCGACGATCCGCTCACCCCCGTCCTGGCCACGGGCGCCGTCGCCTCGGCGCTGCTCGGCTCGCTCGTCGACGCGCTGCTGGTCGTCGGAGCCATGGACCTCAACGCCGTGACCGGCGGACTCCAGCGGCTGCGCGCCGAACAGGCACTGGCCCGGCTGGCCGCCCGGCAGCAGCCCAAGGCCCGCAAGCGGGACGGCCGCAGGCGCACCGTCACCGTCGACGCGGCCCGGCTGCGGCCCGGCGACGAGATCACCCTCGGCGCCGGCGACGTCGTGCCCGCCGACGCCCGGCTGCTCGACGTCGACGGTCTCGAGGTCGACGAGTCGGCGCTCACCGGGGAGTCCCTGCCGGTCACCAAGACCGTCGAGGCCACCCCTGGCCTGCCGGTGGCCCAGCGCACCTGCATGGTGTTCGAGGGCACCACCGTCGTGGCCGGACGCGCCACCGCCCTCGTCGTCGACACCGGCGACCAGACCGAGGCGGGCCGCGCCGTCACGCTCGCCGCCCGCACCCCGCCGCCCGCCGGCGTACAGGCCCGGCTCCAGGAACTGACCCGCAAGGCACTGCCGGTGACCTTCACCGGCGGCGCGGCCGTGACCGGGCTGTCCCTGCTGCGCGGCAGCCCCGTACGACGCGCCGTCAGCGGCGGCGTCGCCGTCGCGGTCGCCGCCGTACCGGAGGGACTCCCGCTCGTCGCGACGGTCGCGCAGATGGCCGCCGCCCGCCGGCTGTCCCGGCGCGGCGTCCTGGTCCGCACCCCGCGCACCCTGGAGGCGCTCGGCCGCGTCGACACCGTCTGCTTCGACAAGACCGGCACCCTCACCGAGAACACACTGCGCCTGGTCCGCGTCGCCACCGCCGACGGCACCGTCCTGCCCGTGGAGTCCGAACAGGCCGAACCGCTCCTGCGCCTGGCCGCCCGCGCCTGCCCGCAGGAGGAGACGGGCCAGGGCCGCCGGGTCGCGCACGCCACCGACGAGGCCGTCCTCGACGTCGCCCCGCCCGACGAGGGCTGGACACCGACCGGCGAGCTGCCCTTCGAGACGCGGCGAGGCTACGCCGCGGCGGTCGGCCGCGACGGCGACCCGGACTTCGGCGAACTCCTCGTCGTCAAGGGCGCCCCGGAGACGATCCTGCCCGCCTGCCGGGACCTCCCCGACGGCACGACCGACACCGCCCACGAACTGGCGGGACAGGGACTGCGCGTCCTCGCCGTCGCCCGGCGCCCCTGCCGGGCCGGCGACGCCGACGCCGAACTCGACGCGCCGCTCGCGGACCTCGAGTTCAGCGGGTTCGTCGCCCTCGCCGACGTCCCCCGCGAGACCTCGCACGCCCTGCTCGCGTCACTGCGCCGCTCCGGAATCCTGCCCGTCATGCTCACCGGCGACCACCCGGAGACCGCCCGCGCCATCGCCCTGCAACTGGGCTGGCCGGAGGAGACCGAGGTGGTGACCGGCGACGAACTGGTCGCCATGGAGCGCCGCGAACGCGTGCGGGTGCTGCGCGGCGCGGGCGTCATCGCCCGGGTCGCACCCGAGCAGAAACTGCACGTCGTGGAGGCCCTGCAGCAGGCCGGGCGGGTCGTGGCGATGGCCGGCGACGGCGCCAACGACGCCGCCGCCATCCGCGCCGCCGACGTCGGGGTCGGCGTCGAGGCCCGCGGCTCCGCTGCCGCCCGCAACGCCGCCGACCTGGTACTCACCTCCGGCGACCTGTCCGTCCTGGTGGACGCCGTCGCCGAGGGCCGCGCCCTGTGGCGCAGCGTCGCCGACGCGGTGAGCATCCTCATCGGCGGCAACGCCGGCGAGGTCGGCTTCAGTGTCCTCGGCACCCTGCTGGCAGGCGCCTCGCCCCTGTCGACGCGTCAGCTGCTGCTGGTCAACCTGCTCACCGACATGTTCCCGGCCATGGCGGTGGCGGTCACGCCGAGCGACGACCCCTCGACGGCGGAGCACGCCGCGACCGGCCCGATGAGTCTCGACGTCCTCGGCGCGCCGCTGCTGCGTTCCATCCGGCGCCGGGGCGTCACCACCTGCCTCGGCGCGGTCACGGCGTACCTCATCGGCCGCCTCACCCCCGGCACCGAACGACGGTCCACCACCATGGCCCTGTGCGGTGTGGTCGGTGCCCAGCTCGTGCAGACCCTCTCCGGCCGGCGCCACAGCCCGCTGGTGTGGGTCACGGCCCTCGGCTCCGCCGCCGTACTCGCCGCCCTCGTCCAGACGCCCGGCGTCAGCCACTTCTTCGGCTGCACCCCGCTGGGCCCCGTGGGCTTGGCCGGCGTGGCCCTGGCCATCGCCCTCTCGGCCCTGGCCCCGCGCCTGGAACGCCTCCAGGCGGTCCACACCCTCTACGAGGCCGCGGCACGACTCGCCCTGCGCCTCAACGACCTGACCCAGCAGGCCCGGGAACGGCTCCAGAGCGGGACCGCCCGGCCGGCGGCGGCGTAGCGGGCGAAGACAGAAGGCGGCCGCCACCACGATCAGTGGTGGCGGCCGCCGTTCTCGCTGATCACACCTCGCCGCGCCAGGCCCCGGTCTCCGTCCCACGGGCCTCCATGAACTGCTTGAACCGCCGCAGATCACCGGAGACCTGCCGCTTCACGAACCCGAGCTTGTCGCCCACGGTCTCGGCCACGCCGCTGGGGTCGAACTCCATCTGGAGCATGACCTTGGTCGTGTCGTCCTGGATCCGGTGGAAGGTGACCACACCGGCCTGCCGGGCCTCGCCGTTCACGGTGGTCCAGGCGACGCGCTCGTCGGGGATCTGCTCGGTGATCTCCGCGTCGAACTCCCGCTCCTGGCCGCCGACCTTGGTCACCCAGTGCGTCAGGGTGTCGGTGCGCTGCTCGATGCGCTCCACGCCGTCCATGAACTGGGGGAAGTCCTCGAACTGCGTCCACTGGTTGTACGCGGTGTGCACCGGGACGCGGACCTCGATGGATTCCTCTACCTGTGACAAGGGGATACCTCTCTTTCTCGTACGGAGAACGACGGACGGGTACCAGCTCTGGCGCGAGGCACTCATGGTCGTCACGACTTGTAAGGTCGGGTGCCGTGGCCACCTTGCTGATCGTCCATCACACGCCCTCGCCGAACTGCCAGGCGATGTTCGAAGCCGTCGTCTCCGGGGCGAGCGACCCCGAGATCGAGGGCGTCCGGACCGTCCGCGTGCCGGCGCTGTCCGCCACCGCCTCCGACGTCCTCGCCGCCGACGGCTACCTCCTCGGCACCCCCGCGAACCTCGGCTACATGTCCGGAGCCCTCAAGCACTTCTTCGACCAGGTCTACTACCCCTGCCTCGACGCGACCCGCGGCCGGCCCTTCGGGTACTTCGTGCACGGCGGCAACGACGTCACCGGAGCCGTGCGGGGCATCGAGTCGATCACGACGGGCCTCGGCTGGCGCCGCGCCGCCGAGGCCGTGACCGTGACCGGCGAGCCCGGCAAGGACGACCTCGAGAAGTGCTGGGAACTGGGCGCCACGGTCGCCGCCGGACTCATGGGCTGAACGGCTCAGGTCCCTTCCATGCGGCGCCGGTCCTGTTCGTCCCACGCCCGGGTGTCACGCGGCTGCGTGTACGGCTCCGCCTCGGGCGGATGACCACCGGCGATGGCCCGCTGCCGGACCGTCTCGGCGTCGAACTCCAGGCCCAGCAGGATCGCCAGGTTGGTGATCCACAGCCACACCAGGAAGACGATGACGCCGGCCATCGTGCCGTAGGTCTTGTTGTACGAGGCGAAGTTGGCCACGTAGACCGCGAAGCCGGCCGACGCGATCATCCAGATCAGCAGAGCCAGCAGACTGCCCGGCGTGATCCAGCGGAACCCCTTCACCTTGGCGTTCGGGGTCGCCCAGTACAGGATCGCGATCATGATCGTGACCAGCACCACCAGAGCGGGCCACTTCGCGATCGACCACACCGTCAGCGCGGTGTCCCCGATCCCGAGCGCGGTTCCGGCCTGCCGGGCCAGCGCGCCCGTGAAGACCACGATCAGCGCGCTGATCACGGCCAGCACCATCAGCACGACCGTCACGGCCACCCGCACCGGCAGCAGCTTCCACACCGGCCGGCCCTCGGGCATGTCGTAGACGGCGTTGGCGGAGCGGATGAACGCCGCCACGTAGCCGGACGCCGACCACACCGCGAGGACGAGACCGACGACCGCCATCAGCGAGCCGATACCGGCGTTGCCCTGCAACTGCTCGACGGCCCTGGTGATGATGTTGCGCGCCGAGCCGGGGGCGAACTGCTGGACGTTGTCGAGCACCTTGTCCGTGGTCGACTTGCCGGTGATGCCCAGCAGCGACACCAGCACCAGCAGCGCCGGGAACAGCGCCAGCACCCCGTAGTACGTGAGAGCGGCCGCCCGGTCGGCCAGCTCGTCGTCCTTGAACTCCCGCAGGCTCCCCTTCAGCACCGCACCCCACGACTTCCGGGGGAGCTCACTCGGGCTGTCCGGCGCGGCCCGCTCCACTTCGGGCCCGGGCCCGGGC
This sequence comes from Streptomyces africanus, assembly GCF_030816955.1. NCBI lineage: Bacteria > Bacillati > Actinomycetota > Actinomycetes > Kitasatosporales > Streptomycetaceae > Streptomyces > Streptomyces africanus. The sequence continues at coordinate 8,855,270 of NZ_JAUSYP010000001.1, forward strand.
TCCTCCTCCGGCCGTGGAGCGGGCCTTTCCGCGGCCGGAGCGGCAGCCCGGTCCGGGGCGGAGTCCTGAGGCGGAGCCTCGCTCGCGTGATGTTCTTTTCGTCCCGGAATATGCAGCTTCACCATGGGGGCCGGGTAACCCCGAGCCGCGCAGTTAAGCCGCGCTCGCCGGAGACCATCCGTGGCCGGCTCGCCCTGCAGTGCTCCCGGCGGCTCCAGCCTCTCCGACCCGATTGCGGGAGCGCTCCCAGCACGGGCACGATGCCGCCATGACCACGCCCTTCATCCGCCCGTACCGCTCCGAGGACCGTCCGGCCCTCGACGACATCTGCGTCCGCACCGCGTACAACGGCCAGGACAGCCGCCCCCACTACACGGACCCCGGCGTCTTTCCGGTCACCTTCGCGGCTCCGTACGTCCATCTGGAGCCGGACCTGGCCTTCGTGCTGGACGACGGGCATGGGCAGGCGGTCGGCTACATCCTCGGCACGGCGGGCACCGCGCGCTTCGCCGAGGCCTTCCGCAACAGGTGGCTGCCGCTGGTCGCCGGCCGCTACCCGGAACCGCCCCATCCGCCGCGCACCCCGGACGAGACGATCGCCCGCCTGCTGCACCACCCCGAACGGATGGTGGCCCCCGAACTGGCCGCCTACCCCGCCCACCTGCACATCGACCTGCTGCCCGAGTGGCAGGGGCGCGGCCACGGCCGCCGCCTGATGCGGACGTTCCTGGCGACCCTCCAGGACAGGGGAGTGCCGGCCGTCCACCTGGCCATGGCGACCGCCAACACCCGGGCCAGGGCCTTCTACGACCGCATGGGCTTCCATGAGCTCGACGTCCCCGGCGGCGGCTCGGCCACCTATCTGGGCCGCACCACGAAGGAACTCGACCGGCTCTGAAAGAACCCTCCGTCGAACGCGTCGAACGCGTCGAACGCATTGAACGCGCCAGGAGACACGGAAGTGGCGCAATCGCACATTGCCGACTCCGGGCATCGGGCGCAATCTTTGCTTGCGGGAGCGCTCCCACGCACGCGCTCCCGCACCCCCACGGAACGACATGCAGAGCACCACACCCCCACATCCGAAAGAAGGAGATCATGGATTGTCATGGTCATGACCGCAGGCTTCGTTCCCGCCTGACGCTCGCCCTGAGTGTCCTGGTCGCCGCGCTGCTCAGCCTCATCCCCTGGAGCGGCACCGCCGTCGCCCACGGCTCGGTCGTCGACCCGGCCTCCCGCAACTACGGCTGCTGGCTGCGCTGGGGCAGCGACTTCCAGAACCCCGCGATGGCACAGCAGGACCCCATGTGCTGGCAGGCGTGGCAGGACAACCCCAACGCCATGTGGAACTGGAACGGCCTGTACCGCAACGGCTCGGCCGGCAACTTCCAGGCCGTGGTCCCCGACGGCCAGCTGTGCAGCGGCGGACGCACCGAGGGTGGCCGGTACAACTCCCTCGACACGGTCGGCGCCTGGAAGACGACCGACATCGGCGCCAACTTCACCGTGAAGCTCTACGACCAGGCCAGCCACGGCGCCGACTACTTCCTGGTGTACGTCACACGGCAGGGCTTCGACCCCACCACCCAGCCGCTGACCTGGAACGACCTCCGGCTCGTCGCACGCACCGGCAAGTACGCGCCGAGCCAGAACTACGAGATCCCCGTGAGCACGTCGGGCCTGACCGGCCGGCACGTCGTCTACACGGTCTGGCAGGCGTCGCACATGGACCAGACCTACTTCCTGTGCAGTGATGTGAACTTCCGCTGACCTGCGGTTCCCCGCCGGTCCACGGGACCGGCGGGGTTCGGGTGTTCGGCGGCTTGATGAGAGTTCTCCGAAAATTTTCGCAAGACGTGAACGCGCCGGTGCTCGCGTACGTATGGGGCGAGGGGATTTTCATGCCCGGTACGCCACAAGCGCAGGAGAGCACCCTTGGGACGCAACACGCGAAGACGCCCTACCGGCCCGCGACGCGCGACCTTCGCCGCATTCGCACTGATCCTCGGCGGAGGCGGCCTGATGGCGGCGAACGTCTACGCCTCGGCCACGGACGGCGGTTCGGGCTCTGACTCCGCCCAGACGCGGTCCGGTACGGGGGTCGGGACCGCGGGCTCCACGATCGACTGCCCGGACGTCGGCAGCAAGCTGACCTCGGTCCCCGAACAGGCGCGGGGGGAGGTCGACAAGGAACTCGCCCTCCTGGACGAGCAGATCGCCAAGGCCTACCAGCGGCTGAGCGAGTCCGCGCAGCAGGTGCGGCAGGACTCCGGCTTCGCCGACAGCGCGATCATGAACCCGCTGAAGGACAAGCGGGCAGCGGCTCTTGAGCGCATCGCGATCGCCATCGACCGCGTGGGGGACCGCCCCGAAGGGCTCGACGCCCTCGCCGCCTGCACCGTACGGGACTCCGGCAACCAGGCCCCCGCGCAGGGCGAGGGCCAGGACGGCGACGGCGGCCAACAGCCCGGCCAGGAGCAGGGCGACGGTCAGGAGCAGGGCGACGGCCAGGACGGGGGCGCTCAGGGCGGCAATGGCGGACAGGCGGGCAACGGCCCCGTCGCCGCCGACTTCGCGCCCATCACCAGCGTCCAGCCCAACGCCGGCAGCCCCCGACAGGGGACGAAAGCCTCCCGGGGCTCCTTCGCCACCGATTGCGGCGTGAACGAGAACGGCCTGTTCAACTCCGACAACATCATCGCCGCCCCGGGCGTCACCAACGGCGCCCACCACTTCCACGACTACGTCGGAAACCAGGCCAACAACGCCTTCGCCAGCGACCAGGACCTCGTTGACGCCAAGACCAGTTGCGTCGACCAGGGCGACAAGTCCTCCTACTACTGGCCTGTGTTGCGTCTGCAGAACGGCGCCCAGGAGCAGGACGCCAAGTCGCCCGGCGGCGGCATCGAGGGCAACGCCGGCGAGATCGTCACGCCGAAGCAGGTCACGCTGACCTTCGTGGGGAACCCGCGCGGCAAGGTCACCGCCATGCCGCGGCTGCTGCGCATCATCACCGGTGACGCCAAGTCGTTCGTCAACGGCCCGGCCAACGCCAACGCCTCCTGGAGCTGCACGGGCTTCGAGGACCGGCAGCTGAAGGACAAGTACCCGCTGTGCCCGCAGGGCAGCGACGTGGTGCGCACCTTCAAGTTCCAGAGCTGCTGGGACGGCCGCAACATCGACAGCGCCAACCACCGTACGCACGTGGCGTTCACGGACGCCGCCGGCAACTGCCCGTCCGGCTTCCGGCCCATCCCGCAGCTGGTCCAGCGCATCGTCTACGACGTCGACGCGCCGAGCCTCAAGGACGGCGGCCGTACGACACCGCTGTTCGCGGTGGACTCCTTCCCGGAGCAGCTGCACAAGCCGGTCACGGACCACGGCGACTTCATCAACGTCTTCGACGAGGACCTGATGCGGGAGATGGCCGACTGCATCAACGACGGCCGCACATGCGGCGCCGGAGCGGAAGCCGGGCCGGGCGACACCCCGGGAGAGGAGCCGCAGGAGCAGCCGACGAAGACCCCCGAGGCCCCGCAGGAGCAGCCCACCCGCACCCCGGACGCCCCGCAGGACGGCAACGCCGGCGGGAAGCCCGGCGACACGGGCGACGGCGGGAAGGGCGACGGCGACGGCGGGAAGGGCGAGGCCGCCAAGCCGCCGGCGACGAACAAGCCGGCCCCCGAGCCGGAGCAGTCGCAGCAGCCGGAGCAGGGCGGCTCGCCCACGGCCGCGCCGAGCACCGACGCACCGGAGGTGTTCGCGACGCCCACGCCCGACGGCGGCACCGCGAACGCCGGTGAGCAGGGCGGCGCGAAGGACGACGCCGGCGAGGACACGGAGGACGGCCTCGGCCGGTCCCAGGCCGTCGGAACGGCGACCAGCGCCGCTCCCACCCCGTCGCTCCCGTCCCGGACCGAGCCCCAGGCGGTCGGCAGCGGCGGCCTCGCCGACACCGGCGCCCAGCTCTGGCCGGCCGCGGCGGGCGCCGTCCTGGTCATCGCGGGCTTCGTCGTCCTGCGCCGCGTCCGGCGAGGCTGAGAGGCAGTACCGGCACGACCGGCGAACGGCGGCGGGATCCGGCCCGGATCCCGCCGCCGTTGCTCGTTCCCGGTCATCCGCCACCCTTCGACGGCCGCCGAACCGACCACCCTCTAGCGTGATCCCATGAACATCACCAGGAACGCCGGACCCGGCGGAGCGGCATTGTGACGCCGGGCGAGATGGCGGCCGTGTTCGCCGCCGGCATGGGCGCGGGCGCCGTCAACGCCGTCGTCGGCTCGGGCACGCTGATCACTTTCCCGGTCCTGCTCGCCACCGGCCTGTCCCCGGTCACCGCCACGGTGTCCAACGGGCTCGGTCTGGTCCCCGGCTCCATCAGCGCGGCGATCGGCTACCGCGAGGAACTCCGCGGGCAGCGACGCCGCGTCCTGCTGCTCGCCATCGGCGCCGCGCTGGGCGGCCTGGCGGGCGCCGTCCTGCTGCTGACCCTGCCCGCATCGGCCTTCGAGCGGATCGTGCCGGTCCTCGTGAGTCTCGCCCTCGTCCTGGTCGCCTGCCAGCCCCTGATCTCCCGATGGGTGCGCCGCCGTCGCCCGGCAGGCGGCCCCGCCCGTCGTGACGGCGGCCCGCTGCTGTTCACCGGCCTGACCCTCGCCAGCGTCTACGGCGGCTACTTCTCCGCCGCGCAGGGCATCATCTACGTCTCCCTGATGGGCGTGCTGCTGGAGGACACGCTCCAGCGGCTCAACGCCGTCAAGAACGTGCTGGCCGCCGTCGTCAACACCGTCGCCGCAGTGCTCTTCCTCTTCTTCGCGGACTTCGACTGGACGGCCGTCCTGCTCATCGCCGTGGGCTCCGCGCTGGGCGGTGTGATCGGAGCCAGGACGGGCCGCCGCTTCAGCCCCGCCGTCCTGCGCACCCTGATCGTGTCGGTCGGCACCGTCGCCCTGGTCAACCTGGTGCTCCACTGACACCCACCGCCTACGCCCGTCCCCCCTCGGCGTCGATGTGCGGCAGCACCCGATCCAGCCACCTCGGGGCCCACCAGGCGTGCCGCCCCAGCAGCGTCATCACGGCCGGCACCATAAGCAGGCGTACGACCGTGGCGTCGATGAGCACGCTGACGGCCAGCCCCAGCCCCAGCATCTTGACCACGATGCTGTCGCTGATGATGAACGCCGCGAACACGCTCACCATGATCAGCGCGGCGCAGGTGATGACCCGGGCCGTGATCTCCAGGGCGTGCGCGACCGAGTCCTTCGCGTCCCCGGTGCGCAACCACGCCTCGTGGACCCGGGACAACAGGAAGATCTCGTAGTCCATGCTGAGACCGAAGATGATGGCGAACATCATCATCGGCACATAGCTCTCGATGGGCACCGTGCCGTTCACGCCGAGGGCGGGACCGCCCCAGCCCCACTGGAACACCGCGACGACCACGCCGTACGAGGCGGTGATGGACAGGACGTTGAGGACGGCGGCCTTCACGGCGACGAGCAGCCCCCGGAACACGGCCAGGATGATCAGGAACGCCAGGGCCACCACGACGGCGATGATCACCGGCAGCCGGGCGGCGACGATGTCCAGGAAGTCGACCTGCGCCGCCGTCGTGCCCGTGACGTACCCCTTGGCGTCCGTGCCCTGGACGGCGTCCGGCAGCGTGTCGTCGACCAGACGGTTGGCCAGGTCCGTGGTCGTGGCGCTCTGCGGGGACGACGTCGAGTAGACCGTGCCGATCAGGACGTCGCCGTCCTGGGTGGGAGTCAGAGAGGTGACGACGGCGGCGTCTTCGGCCTTGTCGAGCGTCTGCTGGGCCTTCGAGGCCAGATCGGAGCGCTGCGAGTCCGGCACGTCCGTCTGGTCGACGACCACGGTCAGCGGACCGTTGGACCCGGGCCCGAACGCGTCGGTCATCAGGTCGTACGCCCGCCGGTCGGTGAAGGACGTCGGGTCGGCGCCGTCACCGATGTGGCCGAGCCGGATGGACAGCACCGGGATCGCCAGGACGACGATCAGCGCGACACCCGCCGCCAGGAACCACAGCGGCCTGCGCTCCACCCGCTGTGCGTACCGGTGCCAGGTGCCCTGGGGTGCGTCACCCGCCCCGGCTTCGGTCTCGGCGACCGGGCGGCGCACCCGGTAGCGGTCGATGTGCCGGCCGAGGAGCCCGAGCAGCGCCGGGACCAGGGTGAGCGCGCCGGCGACGGCCGAGACGACCGTGACGGCGGCGGCGACCCCGAGCTTGGCGATGAAGGAGACGCCCGACGCGGACAGGCCCGCCAGCGCGATGATCACGGTGCAGCCGGAGACGAGGACGGCGCGGCCGCTGGTGGCGGCCGCCTGCCCGGCGGCCCGCACCGGGTCCGCCCCGTCGATGAGGTTCTGCCGGTGACGGGTGATCAGGAACAGGGCGTAGTCGATCCCGACACCGAGGCCGATCATCGTGGCCAGCGTCGGTGAGACGGTCGCGAAGGTGAACGCGGCGGCCAGCAGCCCGAGGATCGCCAGACCGGCGACGACGCTGATCAGCGCGGTCAGCAGCGGGACACCGGCGGCGATCACGCTCCCGAACCCGATCAGCAGTACGACGACGGCCACGCCGAACCCGATCAGCTCGCTCACCCGGTCGTCGGCGGCCGGCCGGGCGAGCTCGCCGAGCGGCCCGCCGTACTCCACCTCCGCTCCGGCCGAACGCAGCGGCTGTACGGCGTCGTCGACCCCGTTCAGATAGTCGTCGCCGAGGGTCGACGGCTGCACGTCGAAGCGGACGGTGATGTAGGCCGTCTTCCCGTCGTCCGACAACGGCCCCACGTTCTGCTGCGACTGACCGGAGGACGAGCCCGGGGCGGAGAGCGGGTTCTGGGCCGACAGGACGTGCGGCAGCTTCTCCAGGTCGGCGACCGTGGTGGACATCTGGGAGCTCAGAGAGGTCAGGGACTGCCCGTCGTCGTGCAGCACGATCTGGCTGCTGTAGCCGCCGGCCTGCGGATCGTGCTTCTGGAGTACGTCCAGACCCTTCTGCGACTGCGCCTGGGGCAGGGTGAAGTTGTCGGAGTACGTGCCCCCGACCGACCGGCTGACGACCTGGAGAGCCACCAGTGCCACGAGCCAGGCGACGATGACGACCACGAAGTGGTGCGCGCACCACTCGCCCAGCCTTCGCAGCAGCCCCGCACGCGCGGCCTTCTCGTCCTCTTCACCGGTGCGGGTGTGCGGCATGGACATGAACTCCTGTGGGGGCCGGGACGTTCGACGCCGTCCATTAGATGCGCGAGGGATCACTCCGGCATGCCGGACACGGCGTCGCCACGCCCCTCGGGGCGGCCGTTCCCCCGGAAGGTGGCCGCCGGGGGAGTGCGGCCGGTCGCGGGGATCACCGACGGCCCGCCTCTGCCAGGCAGCGTCAGCGCCCCGGACCCCAGGGCGACACCGAGGCCGACCAGCGCGCTGCCGGCCGCCTGCGCGAGACCGTAGGAGCCCGTGCCGACGAGCGGTGCGGTGCAGGCCGCCGCGACCGGGATGAGGCCGGAGAACAGGGTGGCGCGTTCCGCGCCGATCCGCTGCATGCCCATGTACCAGCACACGAAGCCGACCACCGTGACCACCACCGCCTGCCACAGCAGCGCGGAGGCCTCGACGGCGTCCGGACGCCGCAGCCACCCGGTGCCGTCGGCCGGCACCCCGACCACCGCCGACTCCAGCGCGGCGACCGCGCACACCGTGGCGGACAGCAGCCGGGGACCGAGGGGCCGCAGTACGGGCACGGCGAGCACGGCGAACCCGACCTCCCCCGCCAGGGCGCACACGGAGAAGGCGATGCCCGCGCCGTCGGTGCGCCCCCAGCCCTGGACGGCGAAGGCACCGAAGGCCACGAGCAACGCCCCGTACAGCACTGCCCGTTGAGGCCGTCGCCCGTCCAGCAGGGGCACGAGCACGGCGACCACCACCGGCGCACAGCCCACGAACACCCCCGGGACCGCCGGCTCCGCCGTGCGCTCCGCGGCGATGACGGCCAGGTTGAAACCGACCATGCCGACCGCGGCGAGCAGGGCGAGCCGGACCCACTGACGCAGTGTCAGTGCCCGCAGCCGGGCGGCCGCGCCCTTCCCGGCCAGCGGCACGAGCAGCAGACAGGCCAGCCCGTACCGCAGGAACTGGCCGCCCGCGTACGGGTAGTCGCCCAGGACGCTGTTGGCCGTGAAGGACCCTCCGACGAGGACGCAGGCGAGCGCGGCGAGAAGGGCGCCGCGCGTGGTGGTGGCGTTCATACGGGCGACGCTAGGCAGCCGGGCGGCCCGGGAAGGGGTCCATTTCTGTGCCTGCTTACCGGACCAATCCTGCCCGGGCCGCGCGCTCAGCCGATGTGGTAGCTGTCGCCGTAGACCTTCCAGTCCAGTGGCGGGTCGAGGTCGAGGTTGCGCTCGCGCAGGAAGACACGCTGCGCCGTGTCGACCCTGCTGGTGTCGCTGTGCGCCTCCTCCTGCTTCATGGCCCACACGCGTGCGTCCAGGAAGGCGTCGAGATACCTCACCTCGTCACCGCCCTGCGCCGGTGGTTTCGCGGTGCGCAGCGCCCGCTGACGGATGCTGCGGAAGCTCAGCGGGTCGGTGCCGTCGCCGTGCATGACGATGGCGTCGTAGTACGCGAACTGGCCCAGCGCCCGCAGCCCGTCCGCCTTCCCCTGCCGGACCGCCGGGTCGAAGTACACCCGGTCGCGCTCGTCGTCCTGGGCCCGGCGGAACTCGGCGTCGCGGGCCGCCCTGCGCCAGTCGCCGGGGAAGCCCGGGTCGAGCCCGTCGTGCGAGTCGGAACCGTCGACCCTGCGCAGCGCCGGCAGGTACTTCGCCAGGACGTTGGCGGGTTTGCGGTCGGTGTACAGCTCTACGAGGTCGAGCATGTCGCCGGTGCCGGAGCAGAACCCGATGATGCCGGCGGTGTAGCCGCGGCCGTCGCCGATGTCCTCGATGTACTGGTACTGCGCCTTCCAGTCGAGCGAGGAGTTCTCCGCGCTCGACACGAGTTGCATGGCGATCTCCTTCTTCGCCGGGTCGTCGAGCCCGGCCGCACGGACGGACGCCGTCGCGTGCGACGGCTTCAGGAACGGGGTGGCGGCGAGGGCCGCGCCGAACAGCGCCAGAACGGTGCGGCGCGCTGCGGGAGTTGACGGGTGTCTCACGGGGCCTCCAAGCAGGGTGGGGGTTGGAAGAGCTGGCCGTGCAGAACTGATAGGAAGGTTTACTATCACTGGTGGGGTGCAAGGGAAACAGCCGAGCGGAAAGTTCGTAGGGTCGAACAAGCGGCCTCCGCGGGAACCATGGGCCCGGTTCGCACGTCAACTCTTTGCCGAGGGAGTCCGATCGGCCGGAGAGACCAGCCGGAGAGGGGAATCGCCGTGGACGACGCGACGTCGCAGCGGAGCAGCGAGGCGGAGGCCGCAGCACGCCAGGCCCGGTTCGGGACACTGCCGGAGCCGGTCCGCCTGGAGGACACGGTCGAGGAACGGGCCGCCAGCACGCCCGACCCGGCCCGCACCGCGTACAACCAGGACGAGTGGCTCGTGCGCTACTGCTTGTGAGGCACCGCGGACGCTGCGAGCGGCGTCCGGTCGTCGTAGCCGCGCCGGTCGCTGTCGGCGCCGTGCCGGTGGAGGCACTGCGCGGTGGACAGGTGACCGCCGCGGCAGGCGCCCCCGAAGGCGCTCTTGATCTCGTCGGACGCGGGCGGCTCACCGGCCTCGACGCAGGCCCGACCCGGTCCAGCAGCCTGAGCGTGGCGGCGTCCTGGGGGGTGGTGCGGGCACCGTGCTCGACGTGCCGGTACGCGGCCGGCACACCACTGGCCGAAGGCCCGGGCGTCGGCGAGCGGTGTACCGCCGGCGATCACCGCTCCGGGGGTTTCCCCATCGGCCCCCGCCTCGATGAGCGCGTCCAGGACCGGCACGTCGTTGTGTGCCCGGCTGCACCCCGCCCGCCCAAGCCCTGCGGCACCTTCCGCCTTCCCCGCCCCGGCCCGATGACATGCCCCCGCGCCCCGCGAGGCGTAGCGTCCGGGTAAGAGCGGGAGGACACCATGCCCGGGAGCTACGAGCCGCCCAGGGGCGTCGGATCGCTGGACGACGCCCTGGGGGCGGCACTGGCCGACACCGTGCGCGGTACCGGCGCCTCGATCGGCGGCCTCTATCTGATCGAGGCGGCGGAGCCGGTGCTGCGCCTGGTGGCGCTGTGCGGCCTGCCGGTGGCGTTCACCGTCCCGTGGCAGCGCCTGTCGCTGACGGCACCCGTCCCGGTCGCCGACGCCATCCGCGACGACGCCCCGGTCTGGGTCGGCAGCCAGGACGAGATGGCCCGCCGCTACCCGCGGGCCGCCGCCGTCCTGCCGTATCCGTTCGCCTTGGCCGCGGTTCCGCTGAGCGGCGTACGGCGCTGCTGGGGCGGAATCGTGCTGATGTGGCCCGCCGCCAGCCCGCGCAGCGGCACGCCCCGCGAACGCGGCGACATCTCCGCCGGCGCCCGACGCATGGCCCGCCTCCTGGACGACGCCTCCCGCCCGCCCACCCTGCCGGACCAGCCGCGCGTCGTCCCCGTCGACGCCGCGCACCACCCCGTGCAGACCGGCCTGGCCGCCGCCGACTACCTCGAACGCCTCCCCGAGGGCGCCCTCGGCCTCGACCTGGAGGGCCGCATCACCTTCGCCACGGCCACCGCCGCCCGCCTGCTGGGCCGCCGGGCCGACCGGCTGCTGGGCACCCGGCCCTGGCAGGCCCTGTCGTGGCTGGACAACCCCGTCCACGAGGACCAGTACCGCACCGCGGTCGTCAGCCGCGCCCCCGTGTCCTTCACCGCGCTCCGCCCGCCGGACCGCTGGCTGACCTTCCAGCTCTACCCCGACACCAGCGGCATCAGCGTCCGCGTCGTCCCGGGCGCAGAACAGACCGGCGCCCCGCAGCCGCCCGCCGCCGCACGGCCCCCGGCGGCCGCACCGACGGGACGCCTCTACCAACTCGTGCACCTCGCCGCCGCGCTCACCGAGACGGTGACCGTGCGCGACCTCGTGTCGCTGATCGCCCACCAGATCCTGCCGGCGTTCGGCGCCCAGGGCCTCATGCTGTCCGCCGCCGAGGCCGGCCGTCTGAAGATCACCGGCCACCACGGCTACCCGGCCGACGTCGTGGAACGCCTCGACGCCCTGTCGCTGGACACCGAGCTCACCCCCGCCGGCCAGGTCCTCGCCAGCGGCGCCCCCGCCTTCTTCGCCGACCCGGCCGAGATGGCCGGCACCTACCCCAGGGCACCCCAGATCAGCGGCAAACAGGCCTGGGCGTTCCTCCCGTTGATCATCTCCGGCCGGCCGGTGGGCTGCTGCATCCTGTCCTACGACCACCCGCACGCCTTCACCGCCGACGAACGCGCCGTCCTCACCTCGCTGTCCGGCCTGATCGCCCAAGCCCTCGACCGCGCCGGCCTCTACGACGCCCAGCAGCGACTCGTCCACGAACTGCAACGCGCCCTGCTGCCCCGGGCCCTGCCGCACCTGCCCGGCCTGGAGGTCGCCGCCCGCTATCTGCCCGCCGGCCACGGCATCGAGGTCGGCGGCGACTTCTTCGACGTCCTGCGCCTGGACGACACGACCGCGGCCGCCGTCATCGGCGACGTCGAAGGCCACAGCATCGCCGCCGCCGCGCTCATGGGCCAGGTCCGCACCGCCATCCACGCCCACGCCGCAGCAGGCGCCGCACCCGGCCAGGTCCTCGCCCGCACCAACCGGCTGCTGGCCGACCTCGACTCCGAACTGCTCGTCTCCTGCCTCTACGCCCACCTCGACCTGGCACACCACCAGGCGGCCTTCGCCAGCGCGGGCCACGTGCCCCCGCTGCTGCGCCCCGCCCACGCCACCGCCGGCGTCCTCGACGTCGAGCCCGGCCCGCTGCTGGGCATCGACACCGGCGCCGCCTACCCGGTCACCACCGCGCCCCTGCGCCCCGGCGCCACCCTCGCCCTCTACACCGACGGCCTGGTCGAGCTCCCCGGCACCGACACGACCCGGACCACCTCCGACCTGGCCGGGCACCTGGACGCCGGCGACGGCCACGACCTGGAACGGCTCATCGACAGGCTCGTCCACCACACGACGCCCACCGGACAGCACGCCGACGACATCACGGTGCTTCTGCTGCGCGCCTCCCACCCCGACGGCGGCCCGTCGTGAGGACGCCGCAGCGCTCCGGTCAGGCCTGGTCGGCAGCCTCGACGCGGACGTGCCGGGCGACGTCGCGCAGCTTGATGTTGTGGTGCTGGGAGATGCGCCGCAGCACGTCGAAGGCCTCGTCCTCGCTCATCCGGTGACGCTCCATGAGGATCCCCATGGCCTCCCCGATGGCGTGCCGGGTCTCCAGGGCGTGCTCGAGCTGGTCGACGGTGCGGGCGGTGGCCAGCGCGACGGCGGCATGGGAGGCGAGCAGCCAGCCCGCGGCCTCGATGTCCTTGCCGAAGGCCCCCGGCCGGCGCGAGTACAGGTTGAGGGCGCCGAAGTCCTCCTCGCCGGTGTAGAGCAGCACACCGGTCATGCTGCCGATCCCGAGGTCGCGGGCCGCCTGGGAGAACCGCGGCCAGGACGGCTGCGGCTGCGTCATGTCGGCGATGCGGAACAGCCGCTCGCCGTCCACGCGCCGGGCCGCGTCAAAGCACGGTCCCTCGCCCAGCTCGCCCTGCAGCCGGTCGGACTCCTCGACCATGTCGCCGCAGACGGAGAGCGTCAGGGCCCGGCCCTTGGAGACCGCCAGGATCCCGGCCGCGTCACAGCCCTCGACCAGCTTCACGGCGGCTGCCGCGATCTCGTCCAGCGTCGCCTGCACCGAGTCCTGCGCCACCAGATCGCGGGCGAGCATCGCCATCTGCTCGGCGTACCGCTGCCACTCCACCGCCACCACCGCCTCGCTCGCCCGTCCCGCCCACCGTACCCCGCACGACGCCGCCCACGCCGGTCGCGCCGGCAGCCCGGTCGCTCAGCGATACGCCGTCAGCAGCAGCGCCACGTCGTCGGGCCGTTCCCGGGCGCGGCGGGCCGTGCGCACCAGCCGGTCGGCGAGCTGCTCCACCGAGTCCGACGGGGTGTCGGCGAGGCAGCGGCGGACCTCCTCGATGCCGGTCTCGATGTCGCCGCCGGGCTGCTCCACGAGCCCGTCGGTGTAGAGGGCCAGGACGCTGCCGGGGGCCAGCGTGAGCTCCGTGACGGGATAGTCCGCGTCGAGCTGCACGCCCAGCATGACGCCGCCCGCGAGATCCAGCGTCTCCGCGTGCCCGTCGGGGTGGCGCAGCAGCGGCGGGGGATGCCCGGCCCGTACGGCCAACGCGCGCCCCGTGCGCGGGTCCAGCTCGATGTAGCAGCAGGTGGCGCAGACGTCCGCCTCCAGCTCGGCCAGGTGCCGGTTGGTGTGCGTGATGACCTCCTGCGGCGGCCACTCGCTCGCGGCGAAGGCGTGCACCGCACTGCGCAACTGGCCCATCACCGCGGCGGCGCCGACACTGTGGCCCTCGACGTCCCCGATGACCAGCGCCACCCCGCGCCCCGTGGTGATCACGTCGTACCAGTCGCCGCCGATGGCCATGCCCTGGGTGCCGGGCAGATAGCGGCCGGTGGTGCGCAGCCCCTCGACGGCGGGCAGCCGGTGCGGCAGCAGCCCCTCCTGAAGACCGCGGGCGACGGCGGACTCGGCGTCGTAGAGCCGCGCCCGCTCCAGCGCCTGCGCGGCCAGTCCGCTCAGCGCGGTGAGCGCGGAACGCTCGTCGGCGGTGAACCGGTGCGGGGTGTCCCAGCCGAGGATGCACGAGCCGACGGGATGCCCGGAGGCGATCAGCGGCAGGAACGACCAGGCGCTCATACGGTCCAGGGTGATGCCCGGGTAGGCGACGGAGAGGTCCTCGGGCGACTCGAAGAAGAGCGGCAGCCGCGTGGTCAGGGCGTGCACGCCGGGCAGCTGCGTGTCGAGGGTGACCCCCTCGAACGGGGCGAGGAAGCCCTCCGGGTAGCCCGACTCCCACAGCAGGTACATCCGGCCGTCGCGCACCGTGTACAGGGCGAGCTCCCGGACGCCGAACGCGGGCAGCAGCTGCTCGGAGACGGCCCGGCACACGTCCTCGACGGTGACCGCCTGGGTGAGCACGCTCGCCATCTGCACCACGTGGTACAGCGCCCCGGCGCGCGCCGCGGCGACCGGCCCGGGCGGCGGCGCCCCGGGTACGGGACCGGTGGTGGCCCCCGCCTCGCGCGCTGCCCCGGCCTCGGTGGGCGGTCCGGCCGGACGGACCCGGCCCGTCAGCCCGTGCACATCCGGGTAGAGCACGAAGCTCAGCCAGTTCCCGGCGGGATGCCGCACGAGGAAGGACACCTGTTCCTGCGACAGCATCGCCGCCCGGTAGCGGTCCTCGTACGCCGGATCCCGGAGCCAGGTGATCACCTCCCACGGGTAGCGGCCCAGGAGCGCCTCCCGGCCGCCGCCCAGCAGTTCCTCGCAGCGGTGGTTCGCGTACGTCACACGGCCGTCCTGGTCCAGGGAGAAGACACCGTCGGGCAGCCGCTCGGCGGCCTCGGCCGCCCTGAGCCCGCTGACCGCGTCGACGAGGGCCCCCACCAGGATCCGGCTCGAACCGGTGCCGCCGCCCACCAGATGCCCCCACAGCTCGACGGGCCGGTAGCCGGCCTCCGCCTCGCCCGCGGAGTCGTCCCGCACCCGGAAATGCCGGGACCTGACCCGGCCGAGCGTGAGCGCGTCGTGCCGGCACGCGCGCAGTTCGTGCAGGTCGTCGGGGCTGACCCGGGCCTCGATGTCCGCCATCGTGCCGCCGAACTCCGCCCGGTCGATGCCGAGGAGAGCGAGGGCCTCGTCGTCCGCCGTGCACTGGTCGCCGTCCAGGTCCCAGTCGATGAGCCCGACCCGGACGGGATGGACGGCGGGCGTGGGCAGCCGCACGCCGACCGGTTCGCCGTCGTACTCGACCCGGTCCGCGGCCGAGCCCGTGCCCGGGCGCCCGGCGGCGAGGCGGGTGAGACGCTCCTCCATGGCCTGCCCGGCGGGGCGCAGCGCGGGCCCCACCGCCTCCGCGTCCAGCGGCGACCGGGCGGCCGAACGCAGCACGACCAGGACACCCACGGCCTCGCCGCCGGCCCGGACGGGTTGGTAGGCCGAGCCGAAGGAGTACGGCAGCCCGGCGGTGAAGTGCGGGAAGCGCACCATGGTGGCGCGCTCGTCCGGCAGCCACAGGGTCGCGTTGCGGCGATAGGCCTCCGCCATGGGCAGCGCACCGCCCACCGGCACCCGCCACCAGGTCCTCAGCAGCGACCGGGGCACCCCGGTCACCATCGCGAGCACGAGCGAACGCCGGTCGCGGGAGCGCAGGTAGACCAGTCCGCCGTAGCCCCCGAGGTCCCGTACGGCCTCGATCAGCGGAGCGGTCAGGGCATCCTCGATCCAGCCGGTGCCCCCGGTCCGGGCCCGGCCGTCACCACCGCCCCGGCCCCGGCCGTCGGGTGACCGAGGCCCGTCCGGTACGGCGGCTGACTCATCCATCTCGCGTCCTCCCGGTACGGACGCACCGGACCCCATCGCTCCCCACCAGGATGTGCCATGGTCGGCTGTCCGGCGCGGTGGGTGCAACCTTTCGGTCCGTCCGGACGTCTCACCCCATACCAGCAACATCCGAGCCTCGGGGGCGGTAATGGTACGAATCAGAACAGCATGCGCGACTCTCGCGATCATGGGCGCCACAGTGGGTGTGGCAGCCGTCCCGGCCGGTGCCGCACCGGCCGCCACCCTGTCCGCCACCCAGGCCACGGCCTGCCCGACCGGCTGGGGGAGCCTCCCTAAAACCGACACCAGTGGCACGATCGCGCCGGTGACGAACATCCGGACCGGCCGTCACGCCTGCTTCGACCGGATGGTCATCGATGTGCCCGGCGGGGGCAGCGACGTCGGCTACTCGGTCCGCTACGTCGACCAGCTCCACCAGGACGGGTCAGGCCGACTCATCCCCGTGGCCGGCGGAGCCGTCCTCGAGGTTCGGGTGGCAGCACCCGCCTACGACCCGGAGACCGGCGCCGCCACGTATCCCGCCCGGGCGGGACGCCCGCTGCCGGGCGTGGACCTCACCGGCTACCGCACCTTCCGGGACACCCGGTTCGCCGGAAGCTTCGAGGGCGACACGCAGATCGGGCTCGGCGTCCGCGCCCGGCTGCCCTTCCGGGTGCTGCAGCTGGACGGCCGCGTCATCGTGGACGTCGCCCACAGCTGGACCGCCACGAGCTGACCGCGGTGCGCCCGGCTTTCCGGAGCCGGGCGCCCGGCCGGGCCGGTCTCAGTGACCGCGCAGCCGCCCCACTCCCTCCAGTGTCCGCGCCGCCGCGCCGGCCAGGCGGGGCCGGTTGCGGACGAAACGGCGAGCGGCCCGTGCAGGTTCCCGGCCCACCCAGTGGGCGGCCCCGCCCGGCACCGGCCGTACCACCACCCCCTCGTACACCCGCAGGTCACGGGTCTTGAGCGACTCCTTGTAGCGGGCCGGACCGCTCCCCAAATCGACCGTCTCGACACCGTCGGCCGCCGCGGCCTGAAGCATCCTCAGCTGGAGCACGAGGCCGGGGGAGTACTTGGCGTAGGCGCGGTCGTACGCCGGGAACCACCAGGACAGCACCGTGCGCGAGCGCAGCCCGAAGTGCGCGGCCACGGGCCGGTCCGCCGCGTACAGCACGGACAGCACGCCACGGCACTCCGGTTCCTCGCTCTGGCCGAGCAGCCCCACCAGCCGGGTGATCCACTCCTGGGCGAACCGGTCGCGCCGGCCGGTCCGCCGGTACTGCGCCGACTTCCACCCCATCAGCGCCCGCAGGGCGCCCGGGTCCCGGGCGTCGTACGCGAACCGCACCTCGCCGACCTGCCGGGCCAGCCTGCGCTCCTTGGCCAGGGTCTGTCTGAGGAAGCCCGGCGACTTCGCGCGCAGCCGCTGCGTGTACCGCTCGAACCCCTCGCCGAGATCGACGACCGGGGACGCGAGTTCCTCGACCGCGTGCGGCACGAACACCCCCTGGCCGGCTTCGAGGTTGTCGAACTCCCAGGACGACAGCGCGCAGGACCGCAGTAACCTGCGGGCGTCGAGCCGGATCCCGGGGCGCAGCACGGCCCCCTGACTGTCGGACACGCCGAGCCCGATG
Organism: Streptomyces africanus; assembly: GCF_030816955.1. NCBI lineage: Bacteria > Bacillati > Actinomycetota > Actinomycetes > Kitasatosporales > Streptomycetaceae > Streptomyces > Streptomyces africanus. The sequence continues at coordinate 8,872,469 of NZ_JAUSYP010000001.1, forward strand.
GCCCTGCCCTGCCCCAAAGGGCCCCTCTCGTACGGGAAGAACCCGACCGGGGAACCGTCGTCCTGCAACACCGCCACTCTGGCCCCGGGCCTGACCTGCCCCACCGCCGAAGTGAACGCCGGGTCGAGAAAAGGATTCGCCGGGGCACCGGACTCCGTCCGTATCTCCCGCCACATCTTCTGGTCGGACGGGCTCAGTTCGTCCGGCTTCAGAATCAGAACACGCTTTCCGGGCAACTCCGCCTCCTGTGTCATCGGCGTGGGGACACACGAAGGCCTGCACATCACCGCGTACCGGCACCAGGCAGTACTCGGGCCGCACGGCGCAGGCCCTGGTCGGTACTGCCGTCACTCAGCAGCGAAACGTCTGCAGCTCAACGGCGTTCGGGGCGGCTGCGGCCACCCCCGGACGACGGCCCGTTCCCGCCGCCCGGACGTCCGTACCACTCCGGTCCACCGTGGACGCGCCGGTCACCACGGCGCCCGCCCGGGCCGCTCCCGCCGTCCTCGGCGTCCGTGCCGCCGGCTGCCGGACCGACGGCTCCTCCTCGCACGGACAGGGCTCCCCGGCTCCCTCGGCGCCGGCCCTTTGGGACCTGGCGTCCCAAGCCGCTCCCGGCCCCGCCGTGTCCACCGCCGCCGTGACCGCCACCTCAGCCGTGCGCCCGCCCGGCGCGAGCCCCGGGACGACGAGATGCAGCAACAGCAGGCAGGCCACCAGGCCCACCACCGCTGCCCATCGTCGCCGCACCATCAGACCCCTGACCTGCGTCTCGGCGGGGGAGGACGGAACGATTCGACCCGAGGGGGCGGCGCCGGACCACACCCCCGACACGGCCGGCTGCGCTTTCCAGTAGGCCGAGCGCATCCGGCCCCGTCAAGCCCTTGTGAGCCGATTCGCCCCGCTCGGCCAATTGCTGCCGAATTCCGACGGAAAGCGCTGTCGGTGCTCGCCCGTTCTCCCGTGGCGCCGGGTCAGTTGCCGCCCGGTACCCTCAGCACCTCGCCCGCCTTCGGGGCCCGGATGTCGAGCGGCTCGTCGAAGGCGCTGAACGAGGTGGTGGTGTGCTGTGCGGCGCTCTTGTAGACCGTCCTGAGCAGATACGGCTTGCCCTCGGCCGCCACGTAGAAGGTGTACGTCCCCTTCTTGTCCGCCTTGTCGGTCACGATCAGCTCGACGGCCTTCGTGCCCTCGACGCGGGTGGAGCCGCCCTTGCGTGCCGTGCCGAACGAGTCGAAGGGCCGTTCGCAGGAGGCGAGACCGCCACCGCCCCGGCCGGCCGGGTCCACCGGCGTCCTCACCCACAGCTTCTGCTCGCCGGTGAGGCCCGGATAGTTCTTCCACTTCTGCAAGTAGGCCCGGTCCGGCCGGACGTAGTCCGTCTCGCCGAGCCGGATCTGCTCCAGCGTGCCGCCCCGGGACCAGGTGGTCCTGGATCTGCACCGGCTGTCGAGGTCGGTCACGAGGCGGTTGGTGACCGAACCGCCGCTCGTCGTGCGGTTGGTGATGTCGACGGTGACCGAGTTCAGCTTCCGCATCGTCGCGTTGGCCTCGTCGAGGATGTCACCCGCGGACTTCTCCTCGCCGGTGCCGCCGGCGCCGCACCCGGTCAGTGCGGCACCCGCCAGCAGGCATGCGAGCGCGGTCGTCGTCACGGTACCCATGGCCCGCACGGAGCCCCCTGTTGTTCATGTCGTCCGATGATCGGCAAGGGAGCCTACCTGCCTGCCGTGTTCAGGCAGTGCCGCCGACCTCACGGACCAACTCGATCGCCCGGCCGAGGGTGTCGAGCCGGTCCTGAAGGGTCTCCCCGGCCGGATAGAGGCGGACCGTGTCCACTCCGGCGTCCCGCCAGACGCGCAGCCGCCGCCGCACCATCTCCTCCGTGCCGATGAGCGTCGTGGCCAGCACCATCTCGTCGGTGACCAGACCGGCCGCACCGTCCCGGTCGCCCGCCTGCCAGCGCTCCCGCACCTGGGCCGCGACCTCGGCCCAGCCCTGCCGGCTGTAGGCCCGGTTGTAGAAGTTGGCCGACGCGGAGCCCATGCCGCCCAGGCTGAAGGCGAGTTCCTTCTTCCGGCCCGCGACCATGGCGCCCAGCGCCTCCTCGTCCCGGGCGAACGCGACCTCGGCGCCCTGGCAGACGTCGAAGCCGGCGCGGTCGCGGCCGGCGGCGGCCAGCCCCTCGTCCAGCGGGGCGAAGTAGGCGTCCGCCGCGCCCTCCGGGACGAAGCTGGTGCCGAGCCAGCCGTCCGCGATCTGCCCGGTCAGCCGCAGCATGGCGGGCGACAGCGCGGCCAGGTAGACGGGCACGGCGTGCTCGGCCCGCATCGAAAGGCGCATCGGCACCGCCTCCCCGCCCGGCAGCGGAATCCTGAACTCCGAGCCGGAGTAGGAGATCTTGCCGCCCGCGAGCACCTGCCGCACGATCTCCACCGTCTCGCGCACGCGCGCCAGGGGACGGGCGAACGGCACGCCGTGCAGGCCCTCCATCACCTGCGGACCGGACGGTCCGAGACCGAGCAGGAAGCGCCCGCCGGACAGGTTGGACAGGGTGATCGCCGTCTGGGCGAGAGCCACCGGCGTGCGCGTCCCGACCTGCATGACCGCGGAGCCCAGCAGCATCCGTTCCGTACGGGCCGCGTAGAAGCCCAGGGCGGACGGGGCGTCGGAGCCCCACGCCTCGGCCACCCAGCAGATGTCGAGCCCCAGCTTCTCGGCCTCGACGACGAAGTCGGCCTGCCGGGACCAGGGGCCGAGGCCCGACGCCTCGACGGTCGTCGCCGTCCGCATCAGGCCTCCGCCCACTGCCGAATGCACTCCAGCGCGGCGGTCATGCCGCGCTCGAACTCCCGCAACCTCACGAACACGATCTTCTGCTCCTTCTCCGGCATGGCGTCGATCGCGAAGGAGAGCCCGGAGCGACCGGGCCCCATCCGCATCCACTGCGACAGCTCGGTCCCGCCGTTCCCGGGCGCGAGGCCGAACCGCCAGACGGCACTGGGTTCGTCCGGATCCCCGACCGCCCAGGAGAACACCCGGGCGGGCTCGCACGCGACGACCGTGGAGGTCGTCTCCCACTCGCCGAACGCCTCGTGCTGGTTCCGCCCGACGAACCGGGCCCCGACCACGGGACCGGTGGCCCCGTCGACCCACCGCACCGACTGGACCTCCTCGCTCATCTCGGGCATCCGCGTCACGTCCGACACCAGCGCCCACACCCGCTCCGGCGGGGCGGCGATCCACGTACTCACCTCGACCGTCGGTCCGTCCGCGTACCGCGCGCCCGTCCACTCCATCGCGTGCCGGCCTCCTCGTCGACAGGAACTGTGCCAGGCAGCAGAGTTGCGCAATAAGACTCACGAGGTCAAGGGGGAGTGCGCATCCATTGCCGGCAGCGGCGGCGCGGGCGTGCGCCGACGTGCCCCGGGGCGCGGAACCGCGATCACCGGGCCGCGTACGCTACCGATGGCTCCGCCCCGGAAGACCGTCACGTCTGACGCGCCCGACGGTGGGGGAGCCATCACAGAGGGCAATGGCCGTGCCGATCCGTCGGCGGGCACCATGTTTCACGGCCGGGCGCGGTCTGGAAGGTCCGCCCGCGCCTTCGAGCGGAGGAACACATGGGATCGGCGATGAGCGAGCGGTATCACCGCCGGCAGAGATGGGCGGCCAGGGGAGCCCTGGCCTCGGTGGCGCTGGCGGCGTTGCTGCCCCTCGTAACCGGCGGTCTGAGGGGACTGCTGCTGCTCGCGGCCGGCCTGGCGGGACTCGCCCTGACCGCGGCCGCGCTCTGGTGGGTCCTGTCCCGCCGGGGGCCGGCCCGCACGGGCGCGGCCGCGCTGGCCGTCGTCACCCCGGTCGCCGTCATCACCCTCTTCGCGGCGGCGAATCTGCTCTGGGTGGTCTTCGTGTCCCTGGTGCTGTGGTGCCTCGCGGTCTGGAGCGGCCGCTACGCCCTGCGCAGCACGGGCCTGCGGCCGGTACGGGTCAAGGAGTACCGCACGCCGCCGCCGAAACACCCCTTCCTGCTGCTCAACCCCCGTTCCGGCGGCGGCAAGGTCGCGAAGTTCGGCCTCCAGGAGAAGGCCGAGGCGCTGGGCGCCCGGGTCGTCCTCCTCGACGCGGACCAGCACCAGGACGTCACCGCCCTCGCCAAGGCCGCCGTGGCCGACGGAGCCGATCTGCTCGGAGTCGCGGGCGGCGACGGCACACAGGCTCTGGTCGCCGCCGTCGCCGCGGAACACGGCCTGCCGTTCCTCGTCATCTCGGCCGGCACGCGCAACCACTTCGCCATGGACCTGGGCCTGGACCGCGACGATCCGTCCACGTGCCTCGACGCCCTCACCGACGGGGTCGAACTCCGCGTCGACCTCGGCTTCGCCGCCGGCCGTCCCTTCGTCAACAACGCGTCGTTCGGCGTGTACGGGGCCGTCGTCCAGAGCCCGGGCTACCGCGAGGACAAGGTGGGCGCGGCGCTGGACCGGCTGCCCGAACTGCTCACCCGGCAGAGCGGCCCGCGGCTGACGGCCGGCGCCGACGGCACCACCATCGCGGACCCGCAGGCCGTGCTGGTGAGCAACAACCCCTACCGCATGGACGATCCGTTCGGCTTCGGCCGGCGCGAGCGGCTCGACTCCGGGAAGCTGGGCGTGCTCGCCGTCCGCGTCGACAGCGCCGTGGAAGCGGCCGAACTCCTGCTGGCCCCGCGCCCGGAGGGCCTCACGGTGCTCACCGCCCAGCAGGTGGTCGTCGAGGCCGACGCCCCGCACCTGGAGGTCGGCCTCGACGGCGAGGCGCTCACCCTGCCCGCCCCCGTCCACTGCCGCATCGCCCGCCGGGCCCTGCGCGTCCGGGTGCCCCGCAACCGCCCCGGGGTCCCCGAGGCGCCACCCCGCCTGGACTGGCGCCGCCTGCGCAAACTGGCGGCGGCGGTCGGCCGTACCGCCGCACCCTCGCGCTCCTGGCGCACCTGAGCGCGGGCCCGGCCGCCGTCCGCGGGGCAGGACCCCGGTCACCCCGACGCAGGCGGGACGTTGCGGACCCCCTAGCCCCCCTCGCGGCACAGCGCGTTCGCGACCAGCCGCATCCCCGCCCGGTGCTGCCGCAGCGTGTCCTCGACGGAGGTGGCCCACCCGGTGGACATCGAGGCGGTGACGGCGACCCGGCCGTCCTCGCTCACCGCGTTCCGGCTCATGTAGCCGATCTCGTCCCCGCCGTGGCCCCAGGACCAGCCGCCGCACGGCAGTCTGGTCTTCAGCAGTCCGAGCCCGTACCGCGCGCCCGGGTACGGCAGCTGGAACTCGTCGTTCAACGGGACCGTGCGTTTCATCTCCCTGAGCTGCGCGGGCCTCAGGACCTTGCCGCCGAGCAGGTCGCGGAAGAACTGGTTCAGGTCGGCCGTGGTGCCGATGAGGCCGCCGGCCGCGTTGGGGTCCTGGTACAGGGTCACGTCCACGATTTTCGGTTCCGTGGCGAACCGCTGATAGCCGCGCGCGTGCGGATCCCGGAGGGCGGGGGAGTCGCCCGGGTAGTACGTGTGCCGCAGCCCGAGGGGCTTCAGCAGCCGGTCGCGCACCTGGTCGTGCCAGGTGCGGCCGGTGGCCTTCTCGATGACCATGCCGAGCAGCACGTAGCCGACGTTCGAGTAGCTCCAGCCCTTGCCGGGCCGGAAGTCCGGGCGGTGGCGCATGGCCCGTTCGACCAGCTGCTCGGGCGTGAACGGGTGGAAGCGGACCTCGCGGTACTCCTTCGCGGTCTCGATGCCGGGGTAGTCGTCGTGGATGCCGCTGGTGTGCTGGAGCAGCTGGCGGAGGGTGATCTTCCGGCCGTCGTTGCCGTTGCCGCGCACCACGCCCGGCAGCCACTTCTCGACGGTGTCGTCCAGCGCCACCTTCCGCTCGCCGACGAGCTGGAGCACGACGGCGGCCACGAAGGTCTTGGTGTTGCTGGCGATCCGGAAGTAGCCGGCATCGGGCACGGGACGGCCCGTACGGAGGTCGCCGGTGCCGCTCGTCACGGTGCCGGGGCCGTACCGGCCGCCGCTCACCCGGGCCTGGACGCCGATGGCACCGGTGTCGCGTACGGCGTCGGCGTCGCGCTGGAACGGTGTGTGCCGTGCGGCGGCCGAGGCGGAACCGTCGCCCGGGCTCACCCGCGCGACGGCTTGGGTGACGGCCGGGGGCACGGCGACCGCCATGGCGAGGGCGGCGGCGATCCCCAGGGCGACGCGGCGGCGGCGCGGCTGAGCGGGTCGCCGGGACAGGTTCGGTGACACGGAATCCTCCAGAGGTACGGACGCTGTGCGGAAGTACCACCGACGCTAGGAGCGGAGCCCTGGGCGGGCGTCGTCCGCCGGGAGGGGCCGGTGGGGCAACTTTCGTTTCGCGACCTGCGTCTCCCGACAAACGCCGGTCATACGATGACGGCGGAGCCGGGCAGCGGACACCGCGCGGCGAGCGCGGGGGCGGGGGCGGTGATGGGAGCGGGCATGTCGGGGGGCTCGGGGCGGCGGCACACAACGGACGGGTCCTTACGGTCCGTTGGGGTGCCGAGCGGTTCCTCGGGGGCCGTACGGGTGCGGGCCGGATCCCTAGGGCCGTCCGCCGCCGCGCTGCGCCGCAGGCTCGCCGGGCGCCCCGCGGACGCGCTCGTCGCCGCCGTCCTCACGTGCGTCGCGGTGCTGCTCCGGCTGCACCAGCCGCTGCCCGACGGCGTCGGCCCGTCCGCCGCCGCCGTGGCACTGCTCGCCGGGTCGTGTCTGCCGCTGGTGTGGCGGCGTTCGCGTCCGGGTCCGGTGCTGACCGCCACGGCGGCCTGCTATCTGACGGGTGAACTGCTCGACCCCGCCGGTGACAACGCCCAGTCCGTGTTCCTGGCCTGCTACTCGGTGGCACGGCACACGCCCGCGCCCCGCAGCCTCCTCGCTCCCGTCGCGCTCACCACGGTGCTGCTCGCCCCGGAGGCGGCGGGCGGCCGGCTGAACGTGTTCTCCTCGGCCGACACAGCCATCCCGCTCGGCCTCGCCGATTACCTGGTGGCCGCCGCGCTGGCCGCCGCCGTATGGCTGCTGGGCGCGTCACGGCGCCGGCTGTACGCGGACGCGGCGCGCCTGCGTGACCTGGCCGAACGGCTCCGCGCCGAGCAGCGGGTCAGCGCCCGGCGCGCGGTGGCGGCCGAACGCGCCCGGATCGCCCGCGATCTGCACGACCTGGTGGCGCACCACGTCAGCGCGATCGCCTTGCAGGCACACGCGGTCACCGTCGTCCTGCCGGACGACACGCGCGCCGCCGGCCAGGGGGTGGCGGCGATCAGCCAGGCGGCGGACACCGCGCTGGACGAGATGCGCGGCCTGGTCCACCTGCTCGCGGACCCGCCGCCGGAGAGCGACGCCGATGGGGCGGGCGTCACGGCAGAGGGGTCGCCGCTCCCGCAGCCGTCGCTGTCTCATCTGGAACGGCTGACCGGGGAGTCCGAGGCGGCGGGCTGCCCGGTGACGCTCACGGTGACCGGGCCGGTCGCGGAGCTGCCGCCCGCCGTGCAGGTCTCGGCGTACCGCGTCGTCCAGGAGGCGCTGTCCAACGTACGCAAACACGCCGGCGCCGTCCCTGTACGCGTCGCACTGGCCTGCCGGGACGGCCGGTTGACCGTCACGGTGGAGAACGCCGCGCCCGCCGCGGACCGCCGCCCGATGCCCGGGTCCGGGCTCGGGCTGATCGGGATGCGCGAGCGGGCCGCGCTGTTCGGCGGCACGCTCCGCGCGGAACCGGTCCCGGACGGCGGCTGGCGGGTCGTGGCCACGTTCCGGCCGGAGGACGGCCGATGACGCCGCCGGTGCGAGTGCTGACCGTGGACGACCAGGAGTTGGTCAGGACGGCGCTGCGGGCGATGCTGCGGCGCACGGACGTCGAGGTGGTGGGGGAGGCGGCGGACGGCGCCGGGGCCGTCGAGGCGGCGTACGAACTGCGCCCCGACGTGGTGCTGATGGACGTACGGATGCCCGGCATGACCGGCGTGGAGGCGACCGCGCGGATCCTGAGGGGCTGGCCGCACGAGGGGCCCCGTCCGCGCGTGCTGGTGCTGACCACGTTCGACCTCGACGAGTACGTGCACGCCGCGCTGCGCGCCGGGGCCAGCGGGTTCTTGCTGAAGAACACGACGCCGGAACTGCTGGTCGAGGCGATCGGAGTGGTCGCGGCCGGCGAGGCGATGCTCGCGCCGACGGTCACACGGCGGCTGATCCGGGCGTTCTCCGACCTGCCGCCACCGCTGATGTCCGGTGTGCGGCCCCGCCCGTCACCGGCCGGCGGGACGCCCGGCGGCCCGGGCGACCCGCTGGCCGCGCTCACCCGGCGCGAACGGGATGTCGCGGAACTGGTTGCCCGCGGGCTCCCGAACGCGCGGATCGCCGGGTCGCTCGGCCTCACGGAAGCCGGCGTGAAGAGCACCGTCAACCGCATCCTGACCAGGCTCGGACTGGAGAACCGCGTACAGATCGCGATCCTCGTCCTCGCGGCGGAACCCGATGCGGAAGAGGGCGACGGCTAGAGGGGCCCGTGGATCAGGAGGAGTTCTTCGGCCCCGCCTGCTGCACGACCTCGAACGACCAGAGCGTCGATCCGCTCGCCGCGGGCTTGGGGCGCTCGCCTCCCTCGCCGCCGCCCTGGTGCGCGGCCTTCATCGGCCCTTCCATCCAGGCCTGGAACGACTCCTCGTCACGCCACCGGGTGTAGACGAGGTACGTGTCGGTGCCCTCCACCGGGCGGAGGAGCTCGAACCACTCGAACCCGTCGGAGCTCTCCACGGTGTGCGCGCGGGAAGCGAACCGCTTCTCCAGCGTCTCCCGCTGCTCGGCGGGCACGGTCAGCACATTGATCTTGACTACGCTCATGGCCCCATCTTGCCCGATGGCACATCTGCGCAGGCTGAGTCCGACCCCATCGAGTATTTTGAACGTGTTCAAAATATGGGCTAGGGTCACTTCCACACGTCGAGGGGGAATGACATGAAGATCGTGATACCCGGCGGGACCGGGCAGGTCGGAACAGTCCTGAAGCGCGCGCTGAGCGCGGCCGGACATCACGTCGTGGTGCTCAGCAGGCACCCGCGACAGCAGGGCGAAGTGCACTGGGACGGCGCGACCCTGGGATCGTGGGCGGGGGAGATCGACGGCAGCGACGTCGTGGTCAACCTGGCCGGCCGGAGCGTGAACTGCCGCTACACCCCCGCCAACCTCCGGGAGATGAGGGACTCACGGGTCCACTCCACCCGGGTCGTGGGCGAGGCGATCGCCGCAGCCGTCTGGCCGCCCCGGGTCTGGCTCCAGATGAGCACCGCGACCGTCTACGCCCACCGCTACGACGCGCCCAACGACGAGGCCACCGGCGAGATCGGCGGCACCGAACCCGACGCGCCCGGCTACTGGTCCTACAGCGTCGACATCGCCAAGGCCTGGGAGCGGGAGCAGGAGACGGCCGGCACCCCGCACACCCGGAAGGTGGCTCTGCGCGCCGCCATGGTGATGAGCCCGGACCGCGGCGGCGTCTTCGACGTCCTGCTGCGGCTGGCCCGGCTGGGACTCGGCGGCCCCGTCGCCGGCGGCGCACAGTACGTGTCGTGGATCCACGACCAGGACTTCGTCCGGGCGGTCGGGTTCCTCCTCGCCCGGGACGACATCACAGGACCGGTCAATCTCGCCGCTCCCGCGCCCCTGCCGCACCGCGACTTCATGCGCGCCCTGCGGACCGCGTGGGGTATGCCGGTGGGTCTGCCCGCGACGCGCTGGATGGCCGAGGCCGGCGCCTTCGTCCTGCGCTCGGACACCGAACTGCTGCTGAAGAGCCGCCGAGTCGTCCCCGGCCGCCTCCTGGACGCGGGCTTCACCTTCCGACGTCCGGACTGGCCGGCGGCCGCGGACGACCTCGTACGGCGGCTCCGCAGCCGTGAGATGAGGTGAGGTGAGCCGGGGTCAGCTCCGCTTCTCGCCCTGATCGAGGGCCTTGCCGGTCATGTCGGTGACCTGTCCGGCCGGGGGCGCGTCCGCCTCCACCTCGGTGCCGAAGTCGGTGAAGTCCATGACCGTGCGCACCGTGACCTTCTGAGGCGAGGACGAGGCGTCGGTGGAGGACCGTTCCGTCGACCCCGGTGCGGCCTTGAGGGTCATGTCGATCTGCTGGCGGCGCATGCGGCCCTCTTCGTCGAGCCACACGTCCATCGGGAGGGTCGGGCCGACCTGCTGCCGCAGCGTGTCGCCGCCCGGCAGCTTCGCGACGTCGACGGAGACGCGGTACCGCGTGGTCTCGACGCCGTCGATCGTGGCCGTGCCCTTCTTGGTCACGTCCTCGTCGGTGATCGCTTTCGCGTACGCCGCGGACTGCGCCGGATCGCTCATGGACCGGTCGCCGGTGCCCTGCTGGGCGGAGACCTTCCCCAGGTCGATCTTGATCCAGGGCTTGCCGCCCGGCGCCTGCCCCTTCGGCATCTTCTGGTACAGCACCTGATCGACCACGCGCTGCTCGATCCGCTGCCCCTGCACCGTGAGCGTCATGACGCTGTCGCCGTCGTCCAGATCCACGGCGCCCTGTCCGTTCGCGGTCTCCGAGGCGCCCTGGGCCGAGGTGCGCACCTGGAGCTTCACCCGGGCGGTGTCCTCCTCGGCCGTCCGGTCGTAGGCCGAACGCACCGCCTGCGTGCCGTCCTCCTGGGTGCTTCCCTCGGCCGAGGAATCCCGCGCACCGTCGCCTGTGTCGTCGCCGCAGCCGACCAGTACCGTTCCCGCCAGGACACCGGCGACGCCTAACGCACAGACCTTCCTGCCGTTGCTTGCCCTGCCCATCGGACCAGCTCCTCTCAGGTGGGGGGCGACCGGTCCGGGTCCGGTACCGGTCCGCTGCCCAAGTGCCCCTTCAGGGCATGAACACACCTGACGTCGGCGAGGGTTGGCACCGAGAGGGTTCACCGTGACGGTCCGGCCCTCCGGCCGACCGAGGGGAAACGGAGAACTCGGGCAGAGCACCCTTGTCATGAGCCTTGTCACCCAATTCATCGGACTTCTAGGGTCCTCGGCATGTCTTATGAGTCGCAGGACCTCTCCCGCAGAACCACGCTCAAAGTCGCGGCAGTTGGAGCCGGTGGGCTTGCCGTGGGCGGTTTGCCGACCGGTACCGCCCAATCTGCCCCTGGAGAAGCATCCGATGTATCGAGAGCTCCACTGGTGCTCTGGTACACGACGCCGGCCGACGACTGGGAACGCGAGGCACTGCCCGTCGGCAACGGCGCGCTCGGGGCCATGGTGTTCGGCTCGATCACCTCCGAGCGCCTGCAGTTCAACGAGAAGACGCTGTGGACCGGTGGCCCGGGCTCGGTCCAGGGCTACGACCACGGCGACTGGCGTGAGCCCCGCCCCACAGCCATCGACGCCGTGCAGGACGACCTCGACACCCGGCGACGCCTCGCCCCGGAGGACGTCGCCGGCAGGCTGGGACAGCCGCGCGTCGGCTTCGGCGCGTATCAGACGTTCGGAGACCTGTACCTGGACTTCCCGGGCACGCCCACTCCGGAGGCGTACCGCCGGGAACTGGCTCTCGACACCGGCGTCGCGTCGGTCGCCTACACCCACCAACAGGCCCGCCACCGAAGAGAGTTCTTCGCCTCCTGCCCGGACGGGGTGATCGTCGGCCGGATCGGCGCCGACCGGCCCGCCGGCATCACCTTCACCCTGCGCTACACCTCCCCGCGTGGCGACTTCACCACCACCGCGACCGGCGGACGTCTGACCGTACGCGGCGCGCTGAAGGACAACGGGCTGCGCTTCGAAGCGCAGGTCCAGGTCCGCAGTGACGGCGGGACCGTGACGTCCGGCGCGGACGGCACGGTCACGGTCACCGGAGCCGACAGCGCCTGGTTCGTGCTGGCCGCAGGCACGGACTACGCCGACACCTACCCCGACTACCGGGGGGCGGACCCGCACCCGGCCGTCACCCGCGCCGTCGACCGGGCGATCAGCCGCGGATACGACTCCCTGCGGGCCCGGCACATCGCCGACCACCGCACCCTGTTCGCCCGCGTGACCCTCGACATCGGCCAGTCGGTCCCGGCGGATGTTCCCACCGACCGGCTGCTCGCCTCGTACACGGGCGGAACGAGCGCCGGGGACCGCGCCCTGGAAGCCCTGTTCTTCCAGTACGGCCGCTACCTGCTCATCGCCTCCTCACGCGCCGGCTCGCTGCCCGCCAACCTCCAGGGCGTCTGGAACCACAGCACCTCGCCACCCTGGTCGGCCGACTACCACGTCAACATCAACCTCCAGATGAACTACTGGCTCGCCGAGGCCGCCAACCTCCCCGAGACGACCGTCCCCTACGACCGCTTCGTACAGGCCCTGAGCGCCCCCGGGCGACACACCGCACGGCAGATGTTCGGCTCGCGCGGCTGGGTCGTGCACAACGAGACCAACCCGTACGGCTTCACCGGTGTCCACGACTGGGCCACCGCCTTCTGGTTCCCGGAGGCCGCGGCCTGGCTCACCCAGCAGCTGTACGAGCACTACCGGTTCGGCGGCTCCACCGACTACCTGCGCACCACGGCCTACCCGGTGATGAAGGAGGCCGCCGAGTTCTGGCTGGACAACCTGCGCACCGACCCGCGCGACGGCAGGCTCGTTGTCACCCCCAGCTACTCGCCCGAGCACGGAGACTTCACGGCCGGCGCGGCCATGTCCCAGCAGATCGTCCACGACCTGTTCACCAACACCCTGGAAGCCGCCCGCGTCCTCGGCGACTCGCGCGACTTCCGCCAGCGGGTCGAACAGGCCCTGGCCCATCTCGACCCGGGCCTGCGTATCGGTTCCTGGGGCCAGTTGCAGGAGTGGAAGGAGGACCTGGACGACCCGGCCGACGACCACCGGCACGTCTCGCACCTGTTCGCCCTGCATCCCGGTCGGCAGATCGAACCCGGCAGCACCTGGGCGAAGGCCGCCAAGGTCTCCCTGACCGCCCGCGGCGACGGCGGCACCGGCTGGTCCAAGGCCTGGAAGATCAACTTCTGGGCCCGGCTGCACGACGGCGACCACGCGCACAAGATGCTCGGTGAACAGCTCAAGTCGTCGACGCTGCCCAATCTCTTCGACACACACCCGCCGTTCCAGATCGACGGCAACTTCGGCGCCACGTCCGGAGTCGTGGAGATGCTCCTGCAGAGCCAGCACGGCGTGATCGAGATCCTCCCCGCCCTGCCCTCCGCCTGGCCGAGCGGCTCCGTCCGCGGACTGCGCGCTCGTGGCGGCGCGGTCGTCGACATCGACTGGACCGACGGGAAGCCCACGCGCATCACGCTCACCGCCACCCGCACCCGACGGCTGACGGTGCGCAGCGGACTGCTGAAGGACGGTGAGACCACGTTCAGGGCTGTAGCCGGCCGCCGCTACACGTGGCAGTGACGCCCGTACGCCGAGGTCCGGGTTCCGCGGTGGCGGCCTCCGGCCCTCGGCCGAGCGTGGGTGGTGCATCCGCCGGGAATGAACGCTCGCGGCTGGGGCGGGTGGGGGAGAGGTCCGGTGACCAGCGGGTTGACGCCGGTACGGTGCGTGGCGCCGGCCGGGGACCGCGTCGCGTGGTCGCCGCGCTGCTCCGGTCAGCGGCGGCCGCGGAGCTTGCCCAGCAGCCGCTGGGCCTGGGCCCGGTTGCGGGGATCGGCGGCGGCCCGCCGTGCCTGCTCGACGGCCCGCCGCCCCTGCGGGCTCCGGGCGAACTGCTTGATGCGATTCAGGATGCCGGCCATGGTGCACTTCCCTCGTGTTCTGACGTCGTCTTGTCTGTAGCTCGTTTACCCCTCCGGCGAGGTGCTCAGCCCTTCGCCGGGCCGGACGGTGCGCGACCGAACGTGTTTGCGGCGGGAGTCAGAGGCAAGTCGGAGTCCATGACCGAAGAGAACAAGCGCACGAATCAGAAGCCGACCACCATACGGGCGACGGAGTCCAAGGCCCGTCGCACGGCGGACAAGGCGACCGAGCCGACGACCCGGGCCGCGAAGCGCGCGACCACCAAGGCCGATGACGCGGCGTCAGCCGTCAAGGCCGGCGCCGAGCGCTCCGCCGAGACGACGACGGCGGCCGTGCAGACCGCGGCCAAGGGCGTCGAGGCGGGCCGTCAGGCGGTCGTCGCGGCCTCCGGCCAGGTCGCCGCCACGGCGAAGACGGCTTGGACCGTGATCGCCCAGCGCAAGGCCGTCGCCGCGGGCGTCGGGGCCGGCCTGACCGCCCTGACCGCCGCGTCGTACGCGGTGGGACGCCGCGCGGAACGCCACACGTACGGCCCGCTCACGCGGCTCACCGGCGGGCGGATCTGACCCGAGGCGAGGGCGCCCGGCAGGACGCCCGTCAGGCCGGAAGGCGGCGCGGCGCATCACCGGGTGTCCCGGTGGTACGCGGCGCCGCCTCCTCGTGGTGCGTGGCCCGGCCCGACGGTCCACCGCGTGGCTTGGCACACATCCGGCCCTCACAGCGGTGCCCCTCTCGCGCGTCACGGCTGTGACGAGGAAGGATGAGTGCGCAAGCGAAGGATCACACCCATGTGGAGGAGCGGGCCCATGCAGCACGAGCGAGCGGGCAGTCCGGCCGGTCCCGAAGATCTCGTCGACGTCGCTCGGCTGGTCACCGCGTACTACGCGCTCCATCCCGACCTGGACGACCCGGGGCAGCGCGTCACGTTCGGGACCTCCGGACATCGCGGAACCTCACTGGCCGGCGCGTTCAACGACGACCACATCGCCGCGACCAGCCAGGCCATCTGCGAGTACCGCGCGGCCCAGGGCACCGACGGCCCGCTGTTCCTCGGGGCCGACACCCACGCCCTGTCGGAGCCCGCGCGGGTCACCGCGCTGGAGGTGTTCGCCGCCAACGAGGTGACGGTGCTGATCGACGAGGCGGACGGCTACACGCCGACCCCGGCCGTGTCGCACGCCATCCTCACCCACAACCGCGGCCGCACCACCGCTCTCGCGGACGGTGTCGTCGTCACCCCGTCCCACAACCCGCCCGGCGACGGAGGGTTCAAGTACAACCCGCCCAGCGGCGGCCCCGCCGCCTCCGACGCGACCTCCTGGATCCAGGACCGGGCGAACGAGATCATCCGCGGCGGCCTGAAGGACGTACGGCGCATCCCCCACGCCCGGGCCCTCGCGGCGGCCACCACCGGCCGCTACGACTTCCTGGGCACCTACGTCACCGACCTGCCCGGCGTCCTGGACCTGGACGCGATCCGCGCGGCCGGCGTGCGCATCGGGGCGGACCCGCTGGGCGGGGCGTCCGTCGCCTACTGGGGCCGGATCGCCGAACAGCACGGCCTCGACCTCACCGTGGTCAACCCGCACACCGACCCCACCTGGCGGTTCATGACGCTGGACTGGGACGGCAAGATCCGCATGGACTGCTCGTCGCCGTACGCGATGGCCTCGCTCATCGAGCAGCGCGACCGCTTCGACGTCGCCACCGGCAACGACGCCGACGCCGACCGGCACGGCATCGTCACCCCCGACGCGGGCCTGATGAACCCCAACCACTACCTTGCCGTCGCCATCTCCTACCTGTACGCCCACCGCGACCGCTGGCCCGCCGCCGCCGGCGTCGGCAAGACCCTGGTGTCCTCCGCCATGATCGACCGGGTCGCCGCCGACCTGGGCCGCGAACTGGCCGAGGTCCCCGTCGGGTTCAAGTGGTTCGTGGACGGGCTGGTCGGCGGCACCATCGGCTTCGGCGGGGAGGAGTCGGCCGGGGCGTCCTTCCTGCGCCGGGACGGCTCCGTGTGGACCACCGACAAGGACGGCATCATCCTGGCGCTGCTCGCCTCCGAGATCACGGCGGTCACCGGGAAGACCCCCTCGGAGCACTACGCCGCACTCACCGCCCGCTTCGGCGAACCGGCGTACGCGCGGATCGACGCCCCGGCGTCCCGCGAGGAGAAGGCGCTGCTCGCCAAGCTCTCCCCGGCCCAGGTCAGGGCGGACACCCTGGCCGGGGACGCGGTCACCGCGGTGCTCACCGAGGCCCCCGGCAACGGCGCACCCATCGGGCGGCATCAAGGTGACCACCGACCACGCCTGGTTCGCGGCCCGCCCCTCGGGCACGGAGGACGTCTACAAGATCTACGCCGAGTCGTTCCGCGGCCCCGACCACCTCCGCCAGGTCCAGGAGGAGGCCAGGACCGTGGTGCTGACGGCGCTTTCCAGCTGAGCACCGGCACGGGCCGGCCTGAACTCCGGTGAGGGCCGGCCCGGGCACCGGTGAGGGACGGCCCGGTGTTCCGACGTTCCGGCTCGTCGGGCCGGCCCGCGATACAGGACACTGGAGGAAGATCCGACCCGGGAAGGACCGTCACGTGATCATCTTCGGCACCAAGGGGTACCTGTACCAGCTGGCGATACTGACGCTGGTCTGCGGCCAGTGCGGCAACCCCGCCGCGCACACCCTCAGGAAGCGCGTCACGAAGTTCACGCTGTTCTTCGTGCCGCTGTTCCCGATCTCCACGAAGTACCTCACTCAGTGCACCTTCTGCGGTGCGGAACAGAAGGTGACCAAGGAACAGGCGGAGCAGTTGCAGGCCCAGAGCGCGAGCGGTGACGGCGGCCAGACCTACGGGCAGCCGCAGCAGCAACACCGGTTCTGAGCCCGGCCGGGCCTCCCGGGGCGGAGAGGTGCTCAGCCGGTGGTGAGCACCTCGTCCGCCAGACCCAGGTGCCGCCGGAGGGCGTCACGGCCCGGCTCCGTCAGCCGTACGACGCGGGAGCCGTCGCCAGGCACGAGCCAGGACGCCTCCAGCGCGTGGTGGAACAGGGCCGCGGCGACCGCGCCCGCCAGGTGCGGGCGCTGCTCCGTCCAGTCCAGGCAGGTCCGCACATGCGGACGCCCCGCCGCCTCGCCCGGGATCCCGAGGCGGGCCAGCCATGCCGTGCCGGACGCGGTGAGCGCCGGGCCGGACTCCCAGGACAGCAGCCCGCGAGCGGTCATGGCATCGGTCATCGCCACGGCGAGGGAGCCGCCGAGATGGTCGTAGCAGACACGGGCGAAGCCGACGGCGCGGTGCCGGCGGGCGGCGGTGAGCGAGCGGACCGGGACCAGCCGGCGCGGCGCCCGGGCCGCCAGCGCCTCGATCATCTCCGCGATGCCGGAGTCCGCCAGACGCACATAGCGGTGCCGCCCCCGGCGCTCCTGAGCCAGCAGACCGCCGTCCACCAGCCGGTTCAGATGGCTCGTCGCCGTGGACGGCGCGACACCGGCCAGGCGGGCCACCTCGGAGGCCGTCCAGGCACGGCCGTCGAGCAGGGCGAGACAGATCGCGGCGCGCGTGGAATCGGCCAGCAGCGCCCCCAGCGAGGCGAGATCCGGTTCTTCGGCATGGACGTCGGGACTGGTCACCAGCCGATTGTCCCCGGCCGACACTTCGACGCGCGTCGAAACGTCCCGCCCGTAGCGTCCTGGGCCATGACGACCGACACCCACCGAGTGATCCGGCCGAGCGTCCTCTACTTCGGTACGCCCGTCGTGCTGCTGACCACCGAGAACGACGACGGCACCTGCAATCTCGCCCCGATCTCCTCCGCCTGGGCCCTGGGACAGCACATCGTCCTGGGCATCGGCAGCGAGAGCCGGACCGTGCGCAACCTCGCCGAGCGCCCGGAACTAGTGATCAACGTGGCCTCGCCCGAGCTGTGGGAGCGCGTGGAACGTCTCGCACCGCTCACCGGGGCCGACCCGGTGCCCGAGGCCAAGCGGGCGCTGTACCGCTACGAGCCGGACAAGTTCGCCGCGGCCGGGCTCACCCCGGTCGCCGCCGATCTCGTGAAGCCGCCGCGCGTCGCCGAGTGCGCCCTCCAGCTGGAGGCACGGGCCGCCGTGCTGACGCCCGGCGGAGCGGGCCTCTTCTTCACCGTCGAGTGCGAGGTCCTGCGCGTCCACGCCGCCGACCGCGTCGTCGTACCCGGCACCCACCACATCGACCCGGCCGTCTGGAGCCCGCTCATCTACAACTTCCGCCACTACCACGGCCTGGCGCCCGAGGTCGGCCACGGCTTCCGTTCCGAGACGGCCAGGGCCACCGCCCCCGCCGTCTGACCCGCCCGGCCGTGCCTTTCCGGGACGCCACCGAACCGTGTGGCAACCGGAAGATCCCGGGTACTCGTCCGCCACGGGCCCGGACCTGCGTGTGGGCCGATGGGCCTCCAGCAGTCGATCAGGAAAACGGAGGCATACAGATGAGCACCGTCAAGGAAACCGTGGAAGTCGACGTTCCCGTCCATACCGCGTACAACCAGTGGACCCAGTTCGAGGAGTTCCCGAACTTCATGGAGGGCGTCGAGGAGGTAAGGCAGCTCGACGACCGTCACAACCACTGGACCACCAAGATCGGCGGCGTACGGCGCGAGTTCGACACCGAGATCGTCGACCAGCTGCCCGACGAGCGCGTCACCTGGCGCACGACCAGCGGGGACACCCACCAGAAGGGCAGTGTCCGCTTCCAGCGCCTGGACGACACCCACACCCGGGTGGAGCTCGTGATGGACGTCGAGCCCAGCGGAGCCGTGGAAAAGGCCGGGGACATGCTCGGCGCGATCGACCGTCAGATCAAGGGCGACATGAAGCGCTTCAAGCAGTACATCGAGAAGCGCGGCGGCGAGTCCGGCGCGTGGCGCGGCCGCATCCAGCCCGGCGGCGACACCGGTCCCACCCCCCTCTGACACCCCAGGGCCCCACGCTCCCGGACCCGGCCTCCACCACAAAACCGGTGGAGGCCGGGTTCTTTTGTGCCCGGGTCCCCGGGTCCCCGAGTTCCGGGGCCCCCGCCGCTTCCGTGTCCCCGACGAGGGGAACCTGTGGCGTTTCGGTCATCTCTGTGACATGCACCTGTCCAATTCGGTCTCCCGGTGGCACGCTGCCCTCTGGTTCGCAGTGACACCCCTGCCTGACCGGGTGGATGAGTCCCGCCACCCGGCCCCCACAGCAGAAGGAGACCGCGTGACAGGCACACTCCGTCTTCGCTCCTCCGGCAGCGGCACCCCCGTTCGTCACACCCTCCTCGGCGCACTCGCCGGTGTCGCCGCGCTCCTGGCGACCGGCGTCACCGCCGCACCGGCTAGTGCCGCGCCCGACCCGGGATCGGTGGCGCCCTCGGCGCGGGAACGCGCCCTCGCCTTCTGGACCCCGCAGCGGATGCGCGAGGCCACCCCGCTCGACGTCCTGTCCGTAGACCGTTCCGAGGTGCGGGCCCCGGCACCCCGCAAGGGCAAGGCCACCGTCGTGGCACCCAGTACGCCCGCCGCCGACTCCGGCCCTCTGGCGATCCCGCACGGCGGCGGCCCCTGGACCGGGGGCGGCGCGGTGACCAAGACCGCGGGGCGGGTGTTCTTCACCTACCAGGGCCGCACCGCCTCCTGCTCCGGCAACGCCGTCACCAGCGCCAACAAGAGCACCGTGATCACGGCCGGCCACTGCGTGAAACTGGAGGGGGCCTGGCACACCAACTGGGTGTTCGCTCCCGGCTACCACGACGGACAGACCCCGTACGGCACCTGGACGGCGTCCAAGACACTCTCCACGCCGCAGTGGACCGCCAGTGAGGACATGAACTACGACATCGGCGCGGCCGTGGTCGCCCCGCTGGACGGAAAGAAGCTGACCGACGTCGTCGGCGGCCAGGGCCTGGCCTTCAACACCGGCTACAACAAGGCCATGTACGCCTTCGGGTTCCCGGCCGCCGCTCCCTACGACGGCCAGAAGTTCATCTACTGCAGCGGCACCACCTACCGGGACTTCCTGCTGTCCGGCGACCACGGTCTGACCTGCGACATGACCGGCGGCTCCAGCGGCGGCCCGTGGTTCACCCAGTTCGACGAGGCCACCGGGACCGGGCTGCAGTCCTCGGTGAACAGCTTCAAGTACAACTTCCTGCCCAACGCCATGTACGGCCCGTACTTCGGCGCGGACGCACAGAACCTGTACCAGAGCGCCCAGTCGTCCTGAGCCACCGGCCGCCCGTGAGCCGGGTCCTGCCGTCCGGCGGTGGGGAGGACCCGGCTTTCGGGCGTCGCGGCGCAGACGGCAAACACGTTGCGCCGACCAGCGGTTCCGACAGAATGCCGGGATGATCGGCAACCGCATCACCTACCGCACGGCGGACGGCGTCCGCGTCCCCGGAACCTGGCGCCACGCCTTCATCCGCAACGGCGACTACTTCCTGACCGACTTGTTCGTCTACGCGGACGGGCTGATCGACTGCTGGGGTCTGGTCACCCTGGAGGAGTTCGCGGAGAAGCTGCGCTGCGGGTGGGTCGCCACCGAACTCCCCGACGGGGCGAGGGTGTCCGCCCACGAGCTGGCCGCGTGGCGGTTCAGCGAGCCGCGCACCTGGCTCACCCCCGAGCTCCTGCTGGCCGAGATCCGCGACACCATCGACCAGCTCAACGGACGCCCGGACTCGACGGACCGCTGCCTGGCCGCCGTCGACACGTTCCTCGCCGACCGGACGGAGCGGAACCGGGCCGCGGCCCGCGCCGCCTACCTGGCCATCCCCGAGACCCAACGCCACTACGCGCTCGGCGACATGGACCGCAAGGACTGGCCGCTCCAGGTCCTGGTGACCGGCCCAGGCGAGCACCTGGACGGCACCTCGCCCGGCGAGCCGGTCACGCGGGAGGAGTACGACGAGGCGATCGCCTATTTCGAGGACCGGGCGAAGTGGATCGCCGAACGGCCCGCACGAGTCCCGGCGGACGGGCCCGCGACACCGGTCGCCCCCGCGATCCACCTGTACGAGAGCTATTCCCGCACACCCTCGGACGACCCGGGCACGAAGGCCCTCCGCAACGACTTCCCCGCCCCCGTCCCGGCCGACGGCGTCACCTACCCCTCCGTCGCCCACGCGTACTGGGCACTCTCCACCACGGACCCCGGCGCCCGGGCCGCCATCAGGGACGCGGACACCGTGTTCGCCGCCCGGAACACGGCAGCCGGCGCTCCCCGGCGCGACGGGTGGGACCAGGCCCGCACCGCCGTCATGACCGCCCTGCTGAGGGCCAAGTACACCCGGCACCCGGCCCTCGCCCGGACCCTCCTGGACACGCGGGACGCGACACTCGTCTACGACGATTCCGACTCCGGTTACTGGGGCGACAACGGCGGCCGTGGCCGGAACTGGACGGGGCGCCTCCTGGAACTCGTCCGTTCCGAACTCCGCGCCCGGCAGGCCGGAATCACCCTCCCGGAACCGGCCGCCGGCGAGGGATGACTGACGGTGCGCCGGCGGTTCAGCCGGTCGCCTCGGCGAGCAGCCCCACCTGTTCGAGCCCCGACGCCGCGGGCACGAAGATGAGCTCGTCACAGCCGGCCGCGGCGAACGCGTCGGCGTACGACGTCACCATCTCCGCACTCACCGCGGCACTCGCCGCGATCTGCGCGGCGGCGTCGCCGAGGAAGCCGTAGTAGTGCTGGAGATAGCCGTCCGCGTGTGCCCGGGCGTCCGGGCCGAGCGCGAAGTACGCCAGCGCCAGCTTGCGCGGCTCGCCGGTACGCCCCGCCTCCTTCCACGCGGCATCGACGCCGGCCGAGGCCTCAGCGAACATCTCCGGCGTACCGCCGCCCATGATCCAGCCGTCGGCCAGCCGGGCCACCCGCCGGAAACTGACCGGGCTCGACCCGCCCAGGACGAGCTCGGGACCGCCCTCGCGTACGGGCTCCGGCCCGATCGCACCGGCGAGCCCCCGCTCCTCGCCCGACCAGACGCGTTTCAGCTCCGTCAGCTGTTCCTCCAGGCGGCGCCCCCTGCCCTCGGTGGACAGACCGCTCGCGGCGAAGTCGTCGTCACGCCCGCCCAGGCCCACGCCGAGCACGAACCGCCCTCCGGAGAGCCGGTCGAGCGAGGCCGCCTGCTTCGCCAGCAGCGCGCTGTTCGTGTGGAGCGGCCCCAGCAGCACACTCGTCGTCAGCCGGATCCGGCTGGTGACCGCCGCGGCCGCACTCAGCGCGACCAGCTCCTCGTACCCCGGGTAGACCAGCCGCCCGATCGTCCCCAGCGTGCTGAACCCCGCCTCCTCGGCCCGCCGCGCCCACTCCACGAGAACCGAACCCTCGGTCCCCGGAACCGTGTTGGGAAGGCCTATACCGATGTCCATGTCCGCCTCCGGTGTTGAGAGGGGGAGCGCCTACCCACCCGGTGCCGGGCGAACCGGGTGGGACGCACTGATCACGGAGTGAGGGATTCCGCGACCGTGCGGTGGGCATGCAAGGTCCTGGTGACCGATGCCGCGCACTACGCGAAGGGCGGCAAGATCATCAATGCCCTGCCGCGGACCCTCACCTACGGCGCGGGGCTTCGGTCGCCGCCATCCGGCTGGGACTCGAAGGACCCGCGGTCGCACACGCCTTCGCACGGCTGCTCTCCGACCCGGACCACCACCTGCGGCTCAACGCCCGGGACGGCCTGGACGGCCTGGGCGTGCCCGGGGACGTCACGGCCCGCCCCGCCGTCCGGCATCACCTGCACCGGCGATTCTCGGACGTAGGCGGCCGTACACCGCGTGTCGCCCGCCCGGCCGGTCCACACTGGGACCCATGCGCGTGGTGATCATGACGGCGGGATCGCGCGGCGACGTCGCGCCGTACACCGGGCTGGGAGCGGGGCTGGCGCGGAGCGGACATGAGGTCACGCTCGTCACCCACGGCCTGTTCGAGCCGCTGGCCGCCGGTTCCGGAGTGCGGTTCCATCCGACCCCGGTCGACCCGCACGCCGTGTCGCACTCCGACCGCGGGCGCAGCCTGCACGCCAGCACCACCGGGCTCGGCAAACTGCTGCGCGCGGCGTCGATGGCGCGGTCCGCGGCCGAGGAGATGACCGACGCCCTGGTCCAGGCGGCCCGCGGCGCGGACGCCGTCCTGGCCGCCGGTGCCGTGGCACCGCTGGGGCGCGCCATCGCCGAGGGCCTGGCCCTGCCCAGCCTGGGACTGTTCCTCCAACCCCAGCACCCGACACGCGAGTTCGGCGCGCCCATGCTCGGCGGACGCTCGCTCGGCGCCGTGGGCAACCACCTGGGCGGGCTGGCCGTCACCACCGCGGTCGACGGCGTCTTCACCGACGCCATGCGCCGGCTGCGCACCCGGCACGGCATGACCCTGCCCGGCACGGCCGCGCTCCGCCGGGCCCAGGAGCGAGCGCGGTGGCCCGTGCTGCACGGATTCAGCGAGCTGGTGGTGCCCCGCCCCCGGGACTGGCGGCCAGGACTGGAGATCGCCGGGTACTGGTGGCCGTACGACACCCGCACGCTGCCACGGGAGTTGGAGGAGTTCCTCGCCGCCGGACCCGCCCCGGTCTTCGTCGGGCTGGGCAGCGCCACCGTGCCGGACCCCGAGCGCCTCAGCGGCGAGATCGTGTGCGCCCTGCGGGCGGCGGGACTGCGCGGCGTGATCCAGCAGGGTTGGGCGGGCCTCGCCGCCGACGCCGACGATGTGATCACGGTCGGCGACGTACCGCACGCGCCGCTGTTTCCCCGCATGGCCGCCGTCGTCCACCACGCCGGGGCCGGCACGACCGCCGCCGTCCTGCGCGCGGGCGTCCCCACCGTGCCGGTGCCCGTGCAGTTCGACGCCGGGTTCTGGGCGGCCCGCCTCGTCGCGCTGGGCACCGCTCCCACCGCCGTCCCGCTGCGCCGCCTCACCGCCGGGGCCCTCGCCCCCGCCCTGCGCCGCGCCACGAGCGACCCCGCCCACCGCGACCGGGCCCGGGCCCTGGCACGCCGGCTGGCCCAGGAGGACGGCGTGGCCCCGGTCCTGGCCGCGCTCGACCGGCTCTCCCCGTGACCGGTCACCCTCGCCCCGTGACCGGTCACCCTCGCCCCATGACGGTCACCCTCGCCCCGTGACCGCTCACCGGCTCACGACAGCGGCACCGTCGACCCCCTGATCACCACCCGGCAGGGCAGGGCCTCGACTCCCGACCGCCGTGTGCCGTCGATCGCCGTGAACAGGGCGTGCGCCGCCGCGCGGCCGACCTGTTCGAGGTTCATGTCGACACTGGTGAGCGGCGGCCGGGACGCCGACGTCAGGACCCGCCAGTTGTCGAAGCCCATCACCGCCACGTCCTCCGGCACCCGCCGCCCGCGCTCGCGCAGCATGTCCATGACGCCCCGGGCGATCTGGTCGCTGCCGCACAGCACGGCGTCCACCTCCGGGTGCCGGTCGAGCAGCATCGCGGTGGCCGCCCGGCCCCAGCCCTCCGACCACGCCCCGAACCCCGGCTCGCCGACCAGCGCCAGCCCGGCGTCGGCGAGCGCGGCCCGGGCACCCTCGGCGCGCTCCTGTGACGCGGCGTACCCCGGGTCACCGGTGATGTGCGCGATCCGGGTACGGCCGCAGGCCAGCAGATGGTCCACCGCGAGGCGACCCGCGCCGACACTGTCCGGGACGATGGACAGATCCTCCGGATCCTCCGACGGCGCGTACGCGTAGACGACGGGGACGGGCAGCTCGCGGCCCAGGGACGGACGCGGATCGGTCCGGCTGCCGACCACGATCAGGCCGTCGACCCGGCGGCCCAGCAACGCGCGGACATGGTGCTGTTCGCGGATCGCGTCCCCCCGGGCGTCGCACAGGAACACCGCGACCTCGCCCGCTCCGAAGGCGTCCTCGGCGCCCATCAGTATCGGGATGCTGAACCGGCCCTCCAGGTCGCTGGTGAGCAGCCCCACCGTGCCCGTCCGCCCGGCCAGCAGGCCCCGGGCCACCTGATTGGGCCGGAACGCCAGCCGCTCGGCCGCCTCGACGACCCGCTGCCGGGTCTCCGCCCGCACCTGGCTGCGGCCGTTGAGAGCCTTGGACGCCGTGGCGATCGACACGCCCGCCAGCCGGGCGACATCGCTGAGCGTGGCGGGCTGCGAACGCGCGGGGCCGGTGGCCTCTGCCATGAGAGTTCTCCTGTCTCGTCTCCCGTCACACACTACGCGCGAAAGTTTTCGGTCAAGAGGCTTTCAGCGGTTTCGGCAATTCGCCAAGAACCGTCTGGTGACAGGGGATTGACGAGTAGTGAGTCGAGTCCTAGCGTCTCAGAAAGCCTTTTCTGTTTCTTTCCGCCGCTCAGCGCCACCGCAGCTATCGTCCCGACCGGCAGGCCCGCGCACGGCCCGCCGCGACACGAGGGGGATCGAACATGGGGAGCACGGCCGGACCACGTCGACACCTGCGCCGCCTTGTCACCGGCATCACCGCCCTGCTCGCCGCCGCGAGCCTGGTGACGGCCTGCGGGTCGGGGGACGGCGGCTCGGGCGGCGGGGGAGGAGGGGGAGCGGCGGACGCCAAGGGTGTCGACGACGGCACGAAGCTGACGATGTGGACGCGGGCGGCGACCCGGCCGCAGAGCGAGGCCCTGGTCGAGGCGTACAACGCGAGCCACCAGAACAAGATCGAGCTGACCGTCGTCCCCACCGACGACTACCAGGCCAAGGTCGGCGCGGCAGCCGGATCCAAGGACCTGCCCGACCTGTTCGCCTCCGACGTCGTGTTCGTGCCCAACTACACCTCCAGCGGCCTGTTCGCCGACCTCACCGAACGCATCGACGCCCTGCCGTTCGCCGAGCACCTCGCCCCGTCGCACATCAAGGCCGGCACGTACGAGGACAAGAAGTACGTCGTCCCGCACACCCTCGACCTGTCGGTGCTCTTCTACAACAAGGACCTCTACCGGAAGGCGAAGCTCGACCCCGAGAAGCCGCCCGCCACCCTGCGCGAGTGGGACCGGCAGGCCCGGGCCGTGGACGCGCTGGGCGGCGGCGTCGACGGCACCTTCTTCGGCGGCAACTGCGGCGGCTGCGGCGTCTTCACCTGGTGGCCGTCCGTCTGGGCCGCCGGCGAGGACGTCCTCGACAAGGACGGCACCGAGGCGAACCTGGCCTCCGGCACCGCGAGGAAGGTCTACGACACCTACCGCGGCTGGGTGCGCGACGACATCGTCGCCCCCGGCGCGCGCGACGAGACGGGCACGACCTGGACCGGTGTCTTCCCCAAGGGCAAGGTGGGTGTGATGCCCATGCCGTCCACCACGCTCGGGCTCATGCCCAAGGACCTGGACTTCGGCGTCGCACCCATCCCCGGACCCGACGGCGGCAGGTCCACCTTCGTCGGCGGCGACGCCATCGGCATCTCCGCCACCAGCGAATCGGCCGACCAGGCCTGGAACTTCCTCGCCTGGTCCCTGGGCGACAAGGCCCAGGTCGGCGTGGTCGCCGCGCACAAGGACGTGGTGGCCCGCACCGACCTCGCCGCCAACAAGCACTCCAAGGCCGACCCGCGGCTGGTCACCATCAACGAACTCGTCGCCGACGGCCGCACCCCGTACGCCTTGAAGTTCGGCCAGACCTTCAACGACCCCAACGGGCCCTGGCTGACGCTGATGCGACACGCCGTCTTCGGTGACGGGACGTCCGTCGCGAAGGACAACGAGGCGGTCACCGCCTCCCTGGCCGACTGAGCGACCGGCCCCGCCCCTCCCACGTCGTACGGCAGAGGAGAGCCATGCAGGTCAAGGCGCCCGACCGAACGGCCGCCGAGCCCCGAACGCCACCACACCGCCCGACCCCGGCCGCCGCCCCGCCCCGGTGGCGGTCCCGCACGGCCAAAGGCCTGGCCTACGCGGCCCCCACGGCCGTCTTCGTCGCCGTCTTCTTCCTGCTGCCCCTGCTGCTCGTCGGGCAGATGTCGCTCAGCGACTGGCCGCTGCTGGCGGGAGACCGCGGCCTCAACGCCCCCGAGAACTACACCGACATCACCGGCAGCACCCTGTTCTGGCCCGCGATCCGCTTCACCCTGCTCTACACCGTGATCGTCACGGCCGTACTCCTCGCACTGGCGCTCGGCCTCGCCCTGCTCGTGCAGGAATCGCGCCCCGGAGCCGGCTTCTTCCGCACGGTCTACTTCCTGCCCAGCGCCCTCGGACTGGCCTCCGCCTCCCTGCTGTTCTGGGGCCTGTACAGCCCCACCACCGGCCCCCTCAGCCGCCTGCTGGAGAGGCTCGGCCTGGTCGACGACCCGGTGTCCTTCCTCGGCAGCCCGACCTCGGCCCTGCTGTCGACGGTCTTCCTCATCGTCTGGAAGTTCGCCGGTTTCTACATGCTGATCCTGCTCGTCGGCCTCCAGCGCATCCCGCACGAGGTGTACGAGGCGGCCCGGATGGACGGCGCGAGCCGCGGCCAGATCTTCCGCTCGATCACCTTGCCGCTGCTGCGGCCCTCCCTCGCCCTGTGCCTGCTGCTGTGCCTGACCGGCTCCCTGCTCGCCTTCGACCAGTTCTTCATCCTCACCAAGGGCGGACCGGACAACAGCACCGTCACCGTCGTCCAGTTGATCTACCGGGAGGCCTTCCAGCGGCTGAACCTCGGCACCGCGGCCGCACTGTCGATCGTCGTCCTGGCCGTGCTGCTCCTGCTGAACGCCCTGCAGTTCCGCGGCCTGCGCCACGCCGACGACTCATGACCCCCGCCGCACGCAGAAGGGACACCACGGTGCTCACCCGCGCCCTCGGCCGCACGCCCCACTACGTCGTCGCCGCGAGCCTCGCCGTCATCTTCCTCTTCCCCCTGCTGTGGAACGCCTGGGCGTCGGTCAGCGGCCAGCCCGGCACCGCCCAGCAGTCCGGCTACGGCCTCGGCAACTACCGGACCCTGCTCGACTACGACGCGGGCCTGTGGCGGTACCTCCTCAACAGCACCGTCGTCTCGGCACTGACCGTCGCCCTGACCCTGGGGGTGTCCCTGCTCGGCGGCTACGCCTTCGCCCGCTTCGACTTCCCCGGCCGGAACCTGCTGTTCCTGCTGACCCTGGCCATCCTCATGGTCCCCTACGCCACGCTCCTCATCCCCCTCTACGTCCTGCTGGGCAGGCTCCATCTGCAGAACTCACTGATCGGGCTGAGCCTGGTCCTCGCCATGTTCCAACTGCCGTTCGCCACCTTCATGATGCGGATCTCGTTCGAGGCGGTGCCCCGCGAACTGGAGGAGTCGGCACTGGTCGACGGCTGCGGTACCGCGGGCGCGTTGCGCCGGGTCCTGCTCCCGGCGGTGCGGCCGGGGCTCATCACGGTGGGCCTGTTCGCGTTCCTCGCGGCCTGGAACGACTTCATCGCACCGCTGATCCTCATCTCCGACAGCGAGAAGGCGCCGCTGCCCCTGGCCGTCGCCAACCTGCGGCAGCAGAGCATGGGCGCCGTCGACTACGGCGCGACCGAGGCGGGCGTGGTGGTCCTCGCCGTGCCCTGCCTGCTGCTGTTCCTGCTCCTGCAACGGCACTACATCAGGGGCTTCATGTCCGGCGCGCTCAAGGGCTGAAGCGCAGGGAATCCGACCATGACCGAAAGGACGTACCGAAGGCATGAACCGGTGAAGGGGAACACGGCACAGTCGCCCGTCCTGCCGGCGGCGCCGACCCGCGGCCGGCTGCGCCCGCTCGGCCTGGACGAGGTCAGGATCACCGGGGGCTTCTGGGCCCGGCGCCGCCACACCAACGCGACCGCGACGCTCGGGCACTGCCGGGACTGGATGGAACGCGAGGGCTGGACCGGCAACTTCCGGGCCGCCGCCGAGGGCAGGATCCACCGGGACCGGCGCGGGCGGGAGTTCGCCGACTCCGAGATCTACAAACTGCTCGAAGCCATGGCGTGGGAGGGCGCCGCGTACGACGCGGAGATCACCGCCCTCACCGATGCGATCGCCCCCGCCCAGGACCCGGACGGCTACCTGAACACCGCCTTCGGCCGCCCCGGACAGCAGCCCCGCTACAGCGACCTCGAATGGGGCCACGAACTCTACTGTCATGGGCACCTCATCCAGGCGGGGGTCGCCCAGGCCCGCGCCCGGGGCGAGGGCGAGCTGACGAAGATCGCCCGCCGGGCCGCCGACCACGTCTGCGCCACCTTCGGCCCGGGCGGGAACCCGGGCGTCTGCGGACACCCGGAGATCGAGACGGCCCTCGTCGAACTCGCCCGGCTGACAGGGGAACAGCGCTATCTCGACCAGGCCGCTCTGTTCCTCGACCGGCGCGGCCACGGCACCCTCGCCGACATCGAGTTCGGCCGCGCCTACTACCAGGACGACATGCCCGTCCGCAGGGCCGGCGTCCTGCGCGGCCACGCCGTGCGCGCCCTCTACCTCGCGGCCGGCGCCGTCGACGTGGCCGTGGAGACCGGCGACGACGCCCTGCTCGCGGCCGTCGTACGGCAATGGGAGGCCACGGTCGCCCGGCGCACCTATCTGACCGGCGGGATGGGCTCGCACCACCGCGACGAGTCCTTCGGCGACGACTTCGTCCTGCCGCCGGACCGCGCCTACTCGGAGACCTGCGCAGGCGTCGCCTCCGTGCTGCTCGCCTGGCGGCTGCTGCTCGCCACCGGCGAACCGCGCTTCGCGGACCTGGCCGAGCGGACCCTGTTCAACGTGATCGCCACGTCCCCGTCCGACGACGGCCGGGCCTTCTTCTACGCCAACACCCTGCACCGCCGCCACCGCGGCACCCTGCCCCCGGCGGACCGCGTCAGCCCGCGCGCCGACTCGGGCCTGCGCGCCCCCTGGTTCGCCGTGTCGTGCTGCCCGACCAACGTGGCGCGCACCCTCGCCCAGCTGCCCGCGTACCTGGCGACCGCGGACGACAACGGCGTCCAGCTGCACCAGTACGCCGACGCGGAGCTCGCCACCACCCTCGCCGACGGGCAGGACGTGGCACTGCGGGTCCGCACCGACTACCCGTCCGGCGGGAGAGTCGCCGTGCGGATCAGCCGCTCCCCGGCCCGCCCCTGGACCCTGTCCCTGCGCGTCCCCGCGTGGACGGCGGGCGCGACCGCCTGGCTCGTCGACCCGGACGGGCGACGCCGTACGGCCGCCCCGGGCACGGCACGGCTCACCCGGGTCTTCCGGCCCGGCGACGAGATACGCCTCGAACTGCCCGTCGCCCCGCGCTGGACCGGGTCCGATCCACGTATCGACGCGATCCGCGGCACCGTGGCCGTCGAGCGCGGACCCCTCGTCTACTGCGCCGAGTCCGCCGACCTGCCGGACGGGCACGACGTCGACGCACTCCGCGTGGACCCGTCCGCCGAACCGGAGGACGGCCCGGACGGCACGGTCGTCGCCCCCGGCGAACTCGCCGCACCCGTCGACTCGCACGACAGCGCCTGGCCGTACCGCCCGCTCGACCGGGCCACCCCACCTACGGCCGACCGCACGGGGATCACCCTGGTCCCCTACCACTCCTGGGCGAACCGCGGCCCCTCGACCATGCGCGTGTGGCTGCCGGCCACCCAGTCCCCGACCACGCCCCCGACGACGCCCACCCGGAGGTAGTCGTGCCCGCACCGCGAAGACGGCACCGCCACGGCGCCCTGGCCGCAGCGCTGACCCTGGGCCTGCTGGCCACGCTCGCCGCGACCGCCCCGGCCGCGGCCGACAACTCGGCGATCGGCTACCCCGTCTACTCCGGCACGGACGACCCCGTGCCCGCCCTCCCGGCCGGTTTCACCGTCCACCGCACCCTGCGCGCCCAGTACGAGGCCGACCGGAAAGCGGGGAACGGCACCGACTTCTGGATGGACCGGATGCTGACCCGCAAGGGCGAGGACCCGGCAGGCGACTGGCTGTTCACCCGGGGACGCGCCGTCTTCATGAAGGAACACGACCCCTCGAAACTCGGCTTCGCCGGCAAGGCCGCCTACTGGGAGAGCATCGACAACCGCTCCGCGTACACGCTCACCCTGAACGCCGACGGCGAGAACCTCACCCTCCGGGAGAACACCGGCGCCCGCACCCAGACGCCCAGCTACTGGCGCAGCGAGTTCACGCACGAGGCGACCGGCCTGAAGGTGACGCAGACCAAGTTCATCACCGAGGCCAACGTCGCCGTCACGAACCTGGCCCTCACCAACACGGGTGCGCAGCCCCGCGAGGTCCGGCTGCGCGCCACGTCCCCGTACGCGACGACCGCCGAGGGGCGGGAGCTCACGGGCGCGGTGCCGGCGAAGAACAACCTCACGACCGTCTTCCCCCGCCTCAGCGGTGACGGCTTCGCCCCCGACGACGAGTCCCTCACGCGCACCCTGACCCTGCCCGCGGGCCGGACCCTCACCACCAAGGTCCAACTCGGGTTCGTCACCGAGGAGATCACCAGCTCCCGGCCCGAGTACGACGCGGTGCGCACCGCCTCCCCGGCCACGGTCTTCCGTCGGCACGTGCAGACGTACAACCGCTGGTGGGCCGAGAACCTGCCGTACCTCGACCTCCCCGACGACAACATCGAGAAGACGCTGTACTACCGCTGGTGGCTGCTGCGCTACAACTACCTCGATGCCGACATCCCGGGCAACGACTACCAGTTCCCCACCTCCATGGAGGGCGTGCTCGGCTACAACAACGCGATCGCCCTGACCGTCGGCATGTTCGTCGACGACCTCAAGTACCTGCGCGATCCGGCCTACTCCTACGGCCCGTGGGTCTCCGCCGGGGAGGTCTCGAAGAACGGCAAGTACACCGACAACCCCGGCGACCCGGAGAACTGGTCCAACAGCTACACCCAGTACCTCTCCGAGGCGGCCTGGCGCTCCTACCAGGTGCACGGCGGCCCCGACGGCATCGTGCGCAACCTCGCCCGCTACGCGGAGAAGGACGTCCGCGGCCAGCTGGACAGCTACGACCACGACGGCAACGGCCTCATCGAGTACGACTGGGGCGCCATGACCGGCAACGACGCCGACGCGGTGTCGTTCCACTGGAAGCCCGGGAACCTGGACCGCGCCGAATCCGCGTACGTCTACAGCAACGCGACGGCGGCGGCCCGCGCGTACGACCTCCTCGGCGAGAAGGCGAAGGCCGACGAGATGCGCGCGACGGCGAACCGCGTGCGAAAAGCCGTCCTCGAACACCTCTGGGACCCGAAGGACAAGCTGCTCAAGCACCGGCACGTCGACAGCGACACCCTGGTGCCCTGGAAGGAGATCAACAACTACTACCCGTACAGCGTGGGCCTGATGCCCACACCGGACGAGGACCCGCAGTACCTCGAAGCGCTACGGCTGTGGGCGGACGCGAAGCAGTACCCCGTCTTCCCGTTCTTCACCGCCAACCAGGCGGACAAGGCGGAGGCGGCCGAGCAGGGGCACCCCGGGAGCAACAACTTCTCGGTCATCAACTCCACCGTCACCTTCCGCTTCCTGTCCTCGGTGCTGCGGAAGTACCCGAACAAGTACATCGACAGCACCTGGTACAAGAAACTGCTGTCCTGGAACGCCTGGGCCCACTACATCGACGGCGACAACCGCCGGCCCGACCAGAACGAGTTCTGGTCCGACGGCAGCGCCGACCCGCAGAAGATCGGCTACCGCTCCTGGATCCACCACACCGTCCTCGGCACCACCAACTGGACGGTCATCGAGGACGCGATGGGCTTCCGGCCGCGCACCGACCGGAAGATCGAGCTGTGGCCGATCGACGTCGACTGGCCGCACTTCGCCGTCACCGACATCAACTACCGCGGCACCGACGTGGCCGTCCTGTGGGACGAACCGGGCGACGGGAAGCGGCCGTACGGCCGCCAGGTCCCCGAGGGTTACTCGGTCTACCTGGACGGAAAGCTCGCCCTCACCGCCGACCGCCTCGCCCACCTCGTCTACGACCCCGCCACCCGCGAGGTCAGCTTCCCCGACGGGGGAGGAGCCAAGGCGAGGACCACCGGCCTGCGCACGGCCGTCGCGAACCCGCAGGACGTCACCTACGCCGAGAAGGACCGCGTCACCGACCTGTTCGCCAAGGCCGGCCGCGACCTCACCGGCAGGGCCGGGGACAACCTCGCCGCCGGTGCCACCGTCCGCGCCTCCCACGAGGCCGACGGCCACGGCGTGGCCGGTGCCGTCGACGGCTTCACCGTCAACGAGCCCTACTGGGGCGCCCGTGGCTCCGGCAACGCCGAGGACTGGTACGAGCTCGACTTCGGCCGCCCCCGCACGGTCGACGACGTCCGGCTCCACTTCTTCAGCGACAAACGGCCCGGCGGATACGCCGAACCGGCCCTCTACACCGTGCAGTTCCAGAACGCCGACGGCCAGTGGCGGGACGTGACCGGCCCCGCCAAGTCACCGCCGTATCCGCGCGCCAACCTCAACCAGGTGCGCTTCAAGCAAGTGACCACGGGCAAACTGCGGGTGCTGCTGCGCCACCGCGACGGCCACACCAGCGGCCTGAAGGAGATGCAGGCCCACGACACCGGCACGCGCCCACCGGCGGCCCGCAACCTGCCCCCCTACGTCGAGGCCTGGCGGGACACGACGTACACCCGCCCGGGCCAGGTCAGGCTCACCGGCATCGTCGAGGACGACGGACTGCCGCGGCGCACCCTCTCCGCCTCCTGGAAAGCGACCGACGGCCCGGACGGCGCCGCCGTCATCTTCGACGACCCACGTGCCCCGACCACCGTCGCCCGGTTCACCGAGGCAGGCACGTACACCCTCGAACTCACCGCCGACGACGGCGCGTCGACGTCGTCGAAGCGGGTCGTGGTGAAGGCCGAGAAGCCCGGCGACGGCCAGGTGAACCTGGCACCGTCCGCCACCCCCACCGCGTCCTACACCTCCGGCTGGGAGTCGGTGAACGCGATCAACGACGGCCGTGAACCCGCCTCGTCCTCCGACGCCCCGCGCTGGGGCAGCTGGCCGCAGAAGGACACCCAGTGGGTCCAGTACACCTGGGACAACCCCGTCCGCGTGGCCGGCTCCGACCTGTACTTCTTCCGCGACGCGCAGCCGGGCGCGGCCGACGGCGTGGGCGTGCCCGCGTCCTGGGTCATCGAGTACCGCGACGGCGACACCTGGCGCGAGGTCCCCGGCCCCAGCGGCTACGGCACCGCCGAGGACCGCTACAACCGGACCACCTTCACCCCGGTCACCACGACCGCGCTGCGGGCGAAGCTCACCGGCCATCCGAACCTCGCCCTCGGCGTCCAGGAGTGGAAGGTCTACGCCGAGACACCGGAGTCGGTACGCGCGACCCACATCCCCACCCTCCGCGGCACCGTCCCCGACCTGCCCGGGCAGGTGACGCTGGTGTACGCCGACGGCTCCACGGCGCGCTCACCCGTGGCCTGGCCCGCCCTGACCGAGGACCAGGTCGCCGAGGGCGGCACCAGCGTGACGCTCACCGGCCTCGCCGACCGCACCGCACAGCCGGTCACCGCCACCGTGTGGGTACGGCAGACCGACGCGGTGGAGATCACCGGCATCGCCGAGGAACGTGTCACCACCCGTCCGGGCAAGCCCCCCGCGCTCCCCGCCACGGTGGTCGCCACCTACAACGACGGTTCCAAGGACAGCCGCATCAAGGTGACCTGGGGCCCGGTCGACCCGGACCAGTACGCCGGGCCCGGAACCTTCGAGATCGAGGGAACAGTCCCGGACACCTCGCACCGCGCCACGGCCACGATCACGGTGACGCCCCCCGGATGACCGGGAGGCCCGCACGATCCCGAGGCCCGCACGACCCGGAGGGGCCTCTCCCGCCCGCTGACGACCGACGACGATCGGAGTGCGCCATGTCCCAGCCACCCACCCGGCGCCGCGTGCTGAGCCTGACCGCCGGCGCCGCGGCCACCCCGCTCATGGCCTCCGGGCCGCTGGCCCAAGCAGCCCACGCCACCCCGGCCACCTCCACATCCGAGGCCGCCAGGGTCGACGGCAAAGCGCTGCCCGCCTGGTCGGTGCGGCCCTTCGCCCTGCACGAGGTCACCCTCGGCACAGGGGTCTTCCGCGCCAAGCGCGATCTGATGCTCGACTACGCCCGGTCGTACCCGGCCGACCGCATCCTCGCGGTCTTCCGCGCCAACGCCGGACTCGACACACGCGGCGCACGGCCGCCGGGCGGCTGGGAGACGGCCGACGGCAACCTGCGCGGCCACTACGGCGGCCACTTCCTCACCCTCGTCTCCCAGGCGTACGCCGACACACGCGAGGCCGCGCTCAAGGCCAAGCTCGACTACCTGGTCACGGCCCTGGGCGAATGCCAGCAGGCCCTGGCCGACCACGGCTCCCCGAAGCCCAGTCACCCCGGCTACCTGGCGGCCTACCCGGAGACCCAGTTCATCCTCCTGGAGAGCTACACGACCTACCCCACCATCTGGGCGCCCTACTACACCTGCCACAAGATCATGCGCGGCCTCCTGGACGCCCACACCCTGGCCGGCAACGCACAGGCGCTGACCATCGCCGCGAAGATGGGCGACTGGGTGCACAGCCGGCTGGGCCACCTCCCCACAGCGCAACTGGAACGCATGTGGTCGATCTACATCGCCGGTGAGTACGGCGGCATGAACGAGGTCATGACGGACCTGTACGCGCTCACGGGCCGGGAGGAACACCTCGCCGCCGCCCGCTGCTTCGACAACACCGCGCTGCTGAAGGCCTGCGCCGAGGACCGTGACATCCTGGAGGGCAGACACGCCAACCAGCACATCCCGCAGTTCACCGGTTACCTCCGCCTGTTCGACCACACGGGGGAGGAGCAGTACGCCGCCGCGGCCCGCAACTTCTGGGGCATGGTCGCGGGCCCCCGCATGTACGCCCTGGGCGGTACCGGGCAGGGCGAGATGTTCCGCGCCCGCGGCGCCATCGCGGCCACCCTCGACGACAAGAACGCCGAGACCTGCGCGACGTACAACATGCTCAAGCTGAGCCGGCAGCTCTTCTTCCACGACCCCGACCCCGCCTACATGGACTACTACGAGCGGGCCCTGACCAACCACATCCTCGCCTCCCGCCGGGACGCCCCCAGCACCGACAGCCCCGAGGTCACCTACTTCGTCGGCATGGGCCCGGGCGTACGCCGCCAGTTCGGCAACACCGGCACCTGCTGCGGCGGCACCGGCATGGAGAACCACACCAAGTACCAGGACTCGGTCTACTTCCG
Source organism: Streptomyces africanus (assembly GCF_030816955.1). Classification (NCBI taxonomy): domain Bacteria; kingdom Bacillati; phylum Actinomycetota; class Actinomycetes; order Kitasatosporales; family Streptomycetaceae; genus Streptomyces; species Streptomyces africanus. The sequence goes on from NZ_JAUSYP010000001.1 coordinate 8,908,424, forward strand.
CTCCGCCGACGGCAACGCCCTGTACGTCAACCTCTACCTGGCCTCCACCCTGCGCTGGCCGGAACGCGGTCTCGTCATCGAGCAGACGAGCGACTACCCGGCCGAGGGCGTCCGCGCCCTGACGTTCCGCGAGGGCGGCGGCCGGCTCGCCCTGAAACTCCGTATCCCGTCCTGGGCCACGGCAGGCGTCACGGTCACGGTCAACGGAGCCCCGCACCGGGCCGGCGCCGAACCCGGCACCTACCTCACCCTGAACAGGAACTGGCGCCGAGGCGACCGCGTCCGCATCTCGACGCCCTACCGCCTGCGCGTCGAACGCGCCCTGGACGACCCGGCCGTCCAGTCACTGTTCTACGGCCCGCTCCTGCTGACCGCCCAGAGCCCGGAACAGCAGTTCCGCACCTTCTCCTTCTACAAGGACTTCACCCTCCGAGGCGACCTGGCCGACGCGGTCAAACCGACGGCCCGCCCCCTGCACTTCACCACGCACAACCTGACCCTCGCCCCCTTCCACATCGGCGCCGACGCCCCCTACCACGCCTACTTCACCCGCTCCGAACCCGTGATCGTGTTCGGCACCTCCGACTCGGGCGTGCCGAACCACGCCCGCGCCGACGGCCGGACCTTCCTCGACGTCCTGTGGCAGCAAGCCCCCTTTCCCAGCTCCGCGCACTTCGTCAGCGCCGTACGCACCCTCGCGGGCCGCTGGCTGTCCGAGAGCCTGTTCACCCGCGCCGAACACGACGCCGTCATCGCGGCGGCGAACCGGGCGGACCTGCGACGCTGACCGCCGAACAACGGGCCGGGTCCGCTCCCGAGCGCTCCGAAATCGCCAAATCCGGACTGAAAGTCGTCTAGACCACTCTTGGAGTCTTGAACGCGGCTGTCCGGGTCTGCTTGGGTTGCGGACCAATGGCCTCCGGCCGGCGGCGTCCTGGGGGGCAAGGGGATCCCGGTCGTACTCCCGTCACACCCTTCATGCAGACCAGGGGAAGGTGCATGAGGTACTTCCGTCTGCTCGTCCTGGGCAACGGCGTCTCGGCGTACGGCAGTTACCTGAATATGGTGGCGCTGAACGTCTTCGTCTACGACGCCACCGGCAGCGCGCTGGCCGCCGGCCTCTTCATGGCCGTGCGGCTGGCGACCAGTGTGGTGTCGGGCTGGGTGAGCGGGCGGCTCGTCTCGGTCCACGACCGCAAGCGCCTGATGGTCGGCGCCGACCTGTGCCAGGCCGTGGCCCTGCTGTCGCTGCTGCTCGCCCCCGAGGGCACACGCCCCGGGCTGCTGTACGTCCTGGCCGTGGTCACGGGCGGCTGCTCGACGCTCTCCCAGGTCGCCCTGCGCAGCAGCATCCCCGAGATCGTCGGCCCCGAGCACCGGGTCCGGGCCAACGGGCTGCTGGTGACCGGGCGTTCGCTCGCCATGATCGCCGGATTCGCCTCCTCGGGCGTGGTGGTCGCGCAACTCGGCTACTCCGCCGCGTTCGCGCTGGACGCCGCGACCTTCCTGGTCTCCGCGACCGTGCTGTCCCTGCTTCCCGTCCGCACCAGGGCGGCCGACGCCGCGGCGGACGGGGGCTCCGGCCTCGCGAAGGGCTCCGGCTCCGCGAAGGGCTCCGGCTCCGCGCAGGGCTCCGGCACCGCGCGCCGGACGGCCAGGATCCTGTTGGGCACGGCGCCGCTGCTGATGGCGATGATCGCCATCCGGGCGGTCGACGGCCTGGGCTCCTCCTCGCACAACGTCGCCCTCCCCATCTACTCCAGCGGCTTGGACCCCGATCATCCGGCCACGTTCATCAGCCAGTTCTGGGCCACCTGGGCCATCGGCAACATCGTCGCCCAGCAGGTGATCGGCCGGGTCACCAAGAAGACCGGGCGGACACCGGGGGAGCGGGCGTTCGCGCTCGGCGCCTGTGTGATGTCGGCCGGGTTCATCGTGGTCTTCTGCGGGCTGCCGACCGTGCCCGCCGTCATCGCGGCGCTCGTCGCCGGAGCCGCCGACGGATTCACCGAGATCGTCTACGTGTCGAGGCTCCAGACCGCCCCCGACGACCAGCGCGGACGCCTCTTCGGGCTCAGCGCCTCGGCCGAGAACACCGGCTTCGGCCTGGGCATGCTCGTCAGCGGCGCCCTCCTGGAGACCTTCTCGCCGCTCCAGGTCGTGGCCGCCTTCCACGGACTCGCCATCGCCCTGTGCGCGGCGCTGCTCCTGTGGCTGGTCGGCCGGGGCAGGACGACACCCGCCCCGCCCGCGGAAGAACCCGCAGGCCGCGACAGACCGACCATGACGGAGGGCCGCGGCTGATGAACACCAGCGATCCGGACCCCAGGATGGCCGTCATCGGCATGGCCTTCCGCCTGCCGGGCGCCGACACACCCGAGGACTTGTGGCGGATCATCCGGGACGGCACCGACTGCATCACCCGCTTCACCGACGAGGAACTCGCCGCCGCCGGTGTCCCCGCCGAGGAGTACGAGGCGGAGGACTTCGTCGGCGCCTCCGGCCTGCTGGACGACATCGCCGGCTTTGACGCCCAGCACTTCGCGATGAGCACCGGCGAGGCCCGGCTCACCGACCCGCAGCAACGGATCTTCCTGGAGTGCGCCCAGCACGCCCTGGAGAACGCCGGCTACCCCGAGGAACGCGGCGGCACCCGCGTCGGCGTCTACGCAAGCACCGGATACCACCTCTACACGTTCCAGAACTACCTGCTCAACAACGTCCTGCCCAGCCGTCCCGCGTCCGACTGGGTAGAGGGCATGCAGATGACCGTCGGTAACTACGCCGACTTCGCCGCCACCCGCGTCGCCTACCGGCTGGGCCTGACCGGCCCCGCCGTCAACCTCCAGACAGGCTGCTCCAGTTCCCTGGCCGGCGTGGTGACCGCCGCCCAGTCGCTGCTCATGGGCGACTGCGACCTCGCCCTCGTCGGCGCCACCGCCGTCCACGTGCCGCAGGTCCTGGGCTACCGCCACGTCAAGGGCTCGATCCTGTCCAGGTCCGGACGCCTGCGGGCCTTCGACGCCGGCGCCGACGGCACCGTGGGAGGCACCGGCGTCCTGGCCGTCGTCCTGAAGCGGCTGGCCCGGGCGGTCGCCGACGGCGACACCATCCACGGCGTCATCCGCGGCTGGGGCATCGGCAACGACGGCGCGGGCAAGTCGGCCTTCACCGCGCCGAGTGCCCGGGGCCAGCACGCCGCCATCCGCCAGGCCCTGCGACGCGCGAACGTCGGCGCGGACACCATCGGCTATCTGGAGACGCACGGCACCGGCACGCTGAAGGGCGACCCGATCGAGTTCGAAGGCGCGGCGGCCGCCTACCGCGAGGACACCGACCGCGACGGCACGTGCGCCCTCGGCTCGGTCAAGGCCAACATCGGCCACCTCGACGCGGCCTCCGGGCTCGCCGGCCTCGTCAAGACCCTGCTGGTCCTGCGACACGGCGTGATCCCGCCGATGGCGAACTTCAGCGAGCCCAACCCCCTCATCGACCTCGACCACAGCCCCTTCTACATCCCCCGGACCGCCCGGCCCTGGCCGGAGAGCGGCGTGCCCCGCCGCGCGGGCCTGACCTCACTCGGCGTCGGCGGCACCAACGTCCACCTGATCCTGGAACAGGCCCCGCAGCCCGCGCCCAGGACCGGCTCGGCCGAGCCTCCCGACGTGCTGCTCGTCTCCGGCAGCAGCCCCCAGGCCCTCGCGGACAACGCCCGGGCCTTCCGCGACCGATTACGGCAGCCACCCGCACCGCACCTGTCGGACCTGGTCACCACCGCCGCCCTCGGCCGCGCCCACGGCCGCCACCGCCTCGCGGCCCGCGGCTCCACCCCGGCCGCCCTCGCCGACGCCCTCGACACCTGGCTCGCCGGAACCACCGCAGCGGCGGTGACCACGGGGACGGCCCCCGGGGAGGGCGCCCCGCGCGTCGCGTTCCAGTTCACCGGCCAGGGCAGCCACCACCCCGGCATGGCCGCCGCCCTCTACGCGCGTTTCCCCGCCGCACGCGACGTGCTCGACACCTGCGAACGGCACTACCGCGACCTCACCGGCGATTCCCTGCTCACGGCGCTGTGCAGTGAGGACTCGGGGCAGTCGGCACTCTCAGGCACGGACACCGCGCAGCCCGCGCTGTTCGCCCTGCAATGCGCCCTCGTCCGGCTGTGGCGCGACTGCGGGGTCGCACCCCACGCCGTGACCGGGCACAGCGTCGGCGAGTACGCCGCCCTGTACGCCGCCGGAGCCCTGTCACTCCAGGACGGTCTGCGTCTGACCATCGAACGCGGCCGGCTGATGCGGCAGCGCTGCGCGCCGGGCGCCATGGTGGCCGTGCCGCTCGACCGGGCGAGCGCCCTCGCCCTGGCCGCGGAGGTTCCCGGACTTGAGGCGGCCGTGACCAACGGGGACCGTGCCCAGGTGCTCGCCGGCCCCGTGGCGGCCGTCGACCGGGCGTGCGCACTGCTGGACGACCGCGGCACACCGGGGCAGCGGCTGCCGGTGACCCGTGCCTTCCACACCGCCTCGATGGAACCGATGCTGGAGGAGTTCCGCAAGGTCCTCGCCGATGTGGCCATCCGGCCCGTCCGGATCCCGTTCGTCAGCGCCCTGGACGGTGTGACCCGCCCGCCCGGCTGGATTCCCGGCCCGGACCACTTCCTCCGGCACACCCGCGAACCCGTCCGTTTCGACGAGGCGTTGCGCGGCATCGGCGCCGGGCGGCCCGACATCCTGCTGGAGATCGGGCCGCACACCACCCTCAGCGGTCTGGCGCGCCGTGCGCTGCCCGGCGTACCGGCACTGCCGTCCCTGCGACGCGGCACCGGACTCGGCGCCCTCTGGGGTGCGGCAGCGGGGCTGCACTGCGCGGGAGCGGACATCGCCTGGGAGACGCTCCTGGCCGGCAGCGGCGGCGGACGCGTCCCGCTGCCCGGCTACCGATTCCAGCACCAGGACCACTGGACGGGCCCGGATCCGACGGCCCTCAGCACCGGAACACCAGCGAGCAAGGGAGCCGAAGTGGTTCAGCAAGAGGCAGCGGTCGCACGGGTACTGCACAGCGTCGTCGAGACGATCGCCCGTCACCTCGGCGAGGATCCGACGGTGATCGTCGGCGACGCGAACTTCTTCGACCTCGGCGCCGACTCGCTGCAGATGATCAGCGTGCTGCGGGAGCTGGAACAGGAGCACCAGGTCAAGGTGACGATGCGGCAGTTGCTGGAGGAGACGGGGACGCCGCAGCGGCTCGCGGAGTTCATCGTGGCCCGCATGCCGGATGCCGGGACGGGCTCGGCGGAGGGGGTGGGGGAGCGGCCCCGGGCTCCGGAGACCGCCGCACCGCAACCACCCGCCGCTACCGACCCCGAGCCCGTGGACGTGCCGCCCGCGCCCGCTCCCGACGCGACTCCCGCGCCCGCCCCGGCCGCCGGCGCCCCGGCTCCCGCGTACGCGACCCGCGAGGAGCTGGAGGACCTGGCACACAAGATCCAGCAGATGTCCCGGATACAGCTCCAGATGATGTCCCAGCTCTCCCAGTTGCTCGCGCTCCAGACGGCCTCGGTGACGGATCGGCTCAACGGCACGGTGGCCAAGTGAGCGGGCTGAACGGCATATCCGCCGCTCTGGACCATGATTTGGCGGCGATGGAGGAACTCTCCCTGCGGATCGCGGAGCAGATCGGCGCAGGCACCCCCGAGCCGGAGCAGGAGTCCCCCGAACCGGCCCGCGTCCACGGCCCGCGGGTGTCGGTCGCCCGGAACTCCGGCATGGTGCGGGACTCCGCCCCGCACACCCAGCAGACGCACCTGGACGACCTCGTCCGCCGCTACACCGCCAGGACCCCCACCTCCAAGCGGATCGCCCAGCGCTACCGCCGCGTCCTGGCCGACAGCCGTGCCGTGGTCGGCTTCCGCAGCGGCACGAAGGAGATGCTGTACCCGATCGCCGGCCGCCGGGCGAGCGGAGCACGGCTGGAGGACGTCGACGGCAACGAGTACGTCGACATCACCATGGGCTTCGGCGTCCTCCTCTTCGGCCACGAGCCGGACTTCGTCACCGAGGCCGTGCGCGAGCACCTCTCCCGCGGCATCCAGCTCGGTCCCCGCGCCGCCGAGACCGGTGAGGCCGCCGAACTCCTCGCCGGCCTCACCGGGCTGGAGCGGGTGGCCTTCGCCAACTCCGGCACGGAGGCGAACGCGGCGGCCATCCGCCTGGCCCGCGCCGCCACCGGCCGGGACAAGATCGTCACGTTCCTGGGCGCCTACCACGGCCACGCCGACAACGTCCTGGGCCGCGCCTCGGGCAGCGGCACCGACCGGATCACCGTGCCCGTCTCCCGGGGCATCCCGCAGTCGGCCGTCTCGGATCTGCTGGTCCTCGACTACGGCAGTGACGCCGCCCTGGAGGCGATCGCCCGGCACGCCGACGACATCGCCGCGGTCGTCGTGGAGCCGGTGCAGAGCAGACACCCCTCGCTGCAACCGGTCGAGTTCGTCCGCAGGGTGCGGGAGCTGACCCGCCGCCACGGCATCGTGCTGCTCTTCGACGAGATGCTGACCGGGTTCCGCCCCGCCCCGCGCGGCGCGCAGGACCTGTACGGCGTGACCCCGGACCTCGCCACGTACGGCAAGCTCCTCGGCGGTGGCTTCCCCATCGGCGCCATCGCGGGCCGCGCCGACATCATGGACGGCGTCGACGGCGGCTACTGGTCCTACGGCGACGACAGTTACCCGCCCGCCGACACGACGTTCTTCGGCGGTACGTACATCCAGCACCCGGTGTCCATGGTCGCCGCCCGCGCCGTACTCACCCACCTCACGGAGCACAGCCCACACCTCCAGGAGCGCCTCAACGCGCGCACCGCGGAACTGGCCGCGACGCTCAACGGCTTCTTCGAGGCCGAGGAGTACCCCCTGCGGATGACCCACTTCGGCTCCCAGTTCCGCTTCGAGCACCGCGCCGACATGGAGCTCCTCTACCACCACCTGATGCTGCGCGGCGTGCACGTCTGGGAGTGGCGCAACTTCTTCCTGTCGACGGCCCACTCGGACGGCGACATCGAGTTCGTGGCGGACGCCGTACGGGACTCGCTGCGCGAGCTGCGGTCGGCGGGGTTCTTCCCGGGCGGACGGCCGGTGGCGCCGAAGGCCACGCCACCGAAACAGGCACCGGCTGCACCGGAACCGTCCGAACCGGCACCGGCTGCACCGACAGCGGTTGCACCTGCGTCGATGCCTGCCCCAGTGGCCTCCATGGCCTGGAACGCCGCGGCCGTCACCGAAACCCGGACCGAGCCCCCGGGCGAAGCCGCCACGCGCACCACCGACTTCAGCGTCTACTTCTTCGGTGACTACCCCCAGGACGCCTCCTCAGCGGGCCACAGCCAGTACGAACTCCTCATGGACATCGCCCGGTTCGCCGACCGGCACGGCTTCCACGCCCTCTGGATGCCCGAGCGCCACTTCCACTCCTTCGGCGGCCTCTTCCCCAACCCGGCGGTGCTCGCCGCCGCGCTGTCCCGTGAGACCGAGCGCATCCGGCTCAACGCCGGTTCCGTCGTGCTCCCGCTCCACGACCCGATCCGGGTCGCCGAGGAGTGGTCGATGGTCGACAACCTCTCCGGCGGGCGCGTCGGCATCGGCGTCGCCAGTGGCTGGAGCGCCAAGGACTTCGCCTTCTTCCCCGACCGTTTCGGCCGGCACAAGGAGCTGATGTACGAACAGCTGGACGAGCTGCGGAGGTTCTGGCGCGGGGAAGGCGTGCGCCGGACCACCGGTGACGGCGAGGCCGAGCTGCGGCTCTTCCCACGACCGGTGCAGGACGCACCGCCCATGTACACCGCGGTGGTCGGCAACCCCGCCTCCTATGAACTGGCCGCCCGCCACGACCTGGGCGTCGTCACCAATCTGATGACCCAGACCGTCGAACAGCTCCGGGAGAACATCGCCCGCTACCGACGCACACGGGCCCGGCACGGCCTGGACCCCGACGCCGGGCGCGTGGCCGTTCTGCTGCACACCTATCTCGCCGAGGACCACGACAAGGCGCGGGCCGAGGCCTACGAACCGCTGTCCCGCTACATGCGCGCGTCCCTGTCCCTGTTCAGCGGCGTCACCAACAGCCTCGGGCACAGCATCGACGTGTCCGCCCTGAGCGAGGACGACCTGGAGACGGTGTTCCGGCGTGCCTACGGCCGCTACTGCGACCAGCGTGCCCTGATCGGCACGGTGGACAGCGTGCGCCCGGTGGTGGACGCGGTGGCCGCCGCGGGTGCCGACGAGATCGTGGCGCTGGTCGACTTCGGTGTCGCGCCGGACGAGCTGCGCGCGGCACTTCCGCGCTTGGACGCTCTGCGCAGCTGCTACCGGGGCACCACGGCCGCATCGGCTCCCGATGACGCGCCGTTGTCGCCCGGCCAGGAACGGATCTGGTTCCTGGAGCGCCTCCTTCCGGGGCGTACCGCCTACAACGAGGTCAAGGCGATCCGCCTCGACGGCCCTCTCGACGTACCCGCTCTGCACTCGGCACTGCGCGGCCTCGTCGCCCGTCACGAGGGGCTGCGTACCGTCTTCCGCGAAGCCGGGGGCGAGCCCCGACAGGTCGTGCTGCCGTCCACCGAGCCCGACTTCGAGAGCGTGGACGACCCGCTCCAGGACGTCCTGTCGGCCGAGAGCGCACGCCGCTTCGACCTGGCGGAAGGCCCGCTGTTCGTCACGCGGCTGGTCCACCTGGGCGAGGCTGAGCACGTCCTCGTGCTGTCCCTGCACCACATCGTGGTCGACGCGGCCTCCGCCACCGTCCTCGCCCGCGACCTCTGCGCGCTCTACCGCAGCGAACGCGACGGCACCGCCCCGGAACTGCCCGCGCTCACCTGGAGCTACGCCGACCACGCCAGGGAGCAGGCGGCCACCGCGAACAGCCCCGAGGCCGGCGAGGACCTCGCCCACTGGCGCCGCACCCTCGGCGGCGACCTGCCCGTCCTCGCCCTGCCCACCGACCGGCCGCGCCCGTCGCCGATGACGTCCAACGGCCGGGCGGTCTTCCACACGCTCGACCCGGAACTCTCCGGCAAGTTACGCGAGTTGAGCCGAACCCGCCGCAGCACCCTGTTCATGACACTGCTCGCCGGCTACGCGGCGATGCTGCACAGGGTCACCGGGCAGCCGGACATCATCGTCGGCACCCCGTTCTCGGACCGGCCCGAGCGGGCCGAGCAGGTGCTCGGGTTCTTCGTGAACACGCTCGCGCTGCGCTTCGACCTGTCCGGCGACCCGGCGTTCACCGCGCTTCTGGACCAGGTGCGCTCGGTCGCTCTCGACGCGTACGATCACGCCCGCGTGCCGTTCGAGAAGGTCGTGCGGGAACTCGCCCCGGCCAGGGTGGTCGACCGGACGCCGGTGTTCCAGACGTTCGCCGAGTTCCAGCGCGCCGAACCGTTCCGGTTCGACCTGCCGGGCGTCGAGGCCACACCGCTGGACGTGGGCCCGGACAAGTCGCTGACGGACCTCACCGTCTACTTCACCGACCAGCCGCAGGGCATCCGCTGCCATCTGGAGTACAACACCGACCTGTTCGACCAGCACACCGTCGAGGGGTTCTTCGCCACCTTCCGGGACCTGCTCACCGCCGCGGTCGACACTCCCGAGGCCCCCCTGTCACGGCTCGCCCCTGCCGCCGTCGAGACCGCCGCCGAAGGGGAGCCCGTACCGCCGTCCTGGCAGCAGGGCCCGTCCCGCCCTCTCACGGACACCGCCGTCCACGCTCTGTTCGCCCGGCAGGCGGCCACCCGGCCGGAGAGCACGGCGGTGATCAGCGACACCGGTCGCCTCACCTACCGCGAACTGGACGAGCGGTCCGGGCAGTTGGCCGAGCTCCTGCGCGAGCGGCACACCACGGCCGACGGCGTCGGTGACACGGTGGCCCTGTGGCTGCCGCGCTCCACCGACCTGGTCGTCGCGATGCTCGCCGCGCTCAAAGCGGGCTGCGCCTATGTGCCGCTCGACCCGGTGCTGGGCCGGGCACGCGCCGAGCAGGTCATCGCCGAGTGCGGGGCCCGGACGGTGGTGTCCACGCAGGAGGAGGCCGCCGTGCTGAACCTGCCCGCGCACGTGACGGTCGTAGCGCCCGGCGCGACCGGCCGCACCGCCCCGCCGCACACCACCGTGCCCGCCCCCGATCCCCGGTCCGCGTGCTGCGTCCTGTACACCTCGGGCAGCACCGGCACCCCCAAGGGCGTGGTGCTGACGCACCGCGGCGTGGTCGACCTGTGCGAGTGGCAGCACCGGCGCTTCGCCCTCACCCCGGCCGACCGCAGTGCCGTCGTGTGCAGCCAGAGCTTCGACGCCTCGATCCTGGAGATCTGGCCGGCGCTGACCGCGGGAGCGTCGGTCACGATCGCCGGCGAGGACCTGCGCAGGGACCCCGTCGCCCTGGCCCGCTGGTACTCCGAGCAGGGCGTCACCTTCTCCATCCTCCCCACCGCTCTCGGCGAACAGGTACTCCGCCTGCCCCCGCCCGACCAGCCGCCCCTGCGTCACCTGCTGCTCGGCGGCGACGTCCTGCGCACCCGCCCCCGGCCCGAGGCGCCGTACGAGACGGTGAACGTGTACGGGCCCACCGAGGTCACCGTCCTGTGCACCACGGGGACCGTGTCCCCGCGGGAGACCGCGGCCAGGCAGGACCACGCCCGTCCCATCGCGCTGGGGCGCCCGGTCGACAACGTGACGCTGAGCGTTCTCGACGCCGCCGGCAGCCCGGTACCCGTGGGCGCGGTGGGGGAGTTGTACGTCGGCGGCCCGGGGGTCGCTCTCGGCTATCTGCACCGCCCTGAACTCACCGGGGAACGTTTCCTGCCGTACCCCGGCGGCGGCCCGGACGCCCGCAGGTACCGCACCGGCGACCTGGTCCGCTGGAACGGCGACGGGAGACTGGAGTTCTGCGGCCGGGCCGACGACCAGGTGAAGATCCGTGGCTTCCGCGTCGAGCCCGAGGAGGTCTCCCGCGTGCTGAACTCCCTGGACGGCGTGCGCGAGGCGGCCGTGCTGGCCCGCCGCAACGACCGGGGAGAGGCGTATCTGGCGGCCTATGCCGTCCCCGCCGACACGATCGGTGCCTCGGCCGACGACCGGCAGGCGCTCGCCGACCTCCTGGCCGAGGAACTGGCCGCCCGGCTCCCGGAGTACCTGGTGCCCCGTGCCTGGCGGATCCCGCCCGCGCTGCCCCTGACGGCCAACGGCAAACTGGACCGCACCGCGCTGCCGGCGCCCGACCTCGTCACCACGGCACCTGGCCGCGGGCCGGGCGGCACCGGCGGGGAGCTGGCGTCCGGCCACCGCACGGACATCGAACAACGCCTGCGACATCTGTGGGCGTCCGAGTTCGGCATGGATGCCGACGCCATCACGGCCGACGCCTCCTTCTTCGACCTGGGCGGCCACTCGATCACCGCGATGCGACTGGTCAACGGGGTCCGGGAGGAGTTCGGCACCGAGTACCCGATGCTGAACTTCTACCAGGAGCCGACCCTGCGGGCCATGACGACCCACCTGGCCGGAACGCTCGCGGAAGGAACGCCGACCCCGGCGGCCGAGGGAGGCGACGGCCCCGGCACGGTGGAGCACAGGGCACCCGCCACCACCCAGCAGTCCCGCTTCGCCACGGTGCACGCCGACCACCCCCTCCCACAGGTCTTCAACGTCGCCCTGCGGATCACCCTTTCCGGGCATCTGGACATCGCGGCCCTGCGCACCGCCCTGACCCAGCTCGTCGAACGACACGAGGGACTGCGGACCCGCCTGGCCCGCAGCGGGGACGGCTGGGAACAGCAGGTCCTGCGGCCCGGCCCGGTTCAGCTGCCGCTGGACGACCTCACCGCACGCCCCGGGCACGAGCGGCAACGAGCCCTGGACCAGGCGAGCACCCAGGCCGCCGAAACACCGATCGACCCCACCCGCGACGCACCCATGTCCCTGCGCCTGCTGCGCACCGGCGAGCGCACCTGGGTGCTGCTCCTCGTCCTGCACCACTCCGCCTGCGACGGATGGTCCGTCAGCCTGCTGCTGAAGGAACTGGCCGCGCTCTACGGCTCCGCTCTGCGGGGCCAACCCCACACCCTGCCGCCCGTGGCGTGCCAGCCCGCACAGTACGCCGGCTGGCAGCGGGAACAGGCCGACGACGGCCCCGACGCACGCACGCTGGACTTCTGGCTGCGTGCACTCGACGGGGTGCCGTTCACGGTCGGCCTGCCCCTGGACCGGCCCCGGCCCGAGCAACTGAGCGGCCGGGGCGGCGCGGTGACGTTCACCGTGCCCGCCGGCGTGCGGTCCGCCGTCGAGCACCTGGCGCGGCAGCGGGGGACGACGCCGTTCGTGGTCACCGCCGCGGCACTGGGCAGGCTGCTCGCCAGGAAGTCCGGGCAGTCCGACGTGGTGTTCAACATCTCCTACGCCAACCGTGAGCGCCGCGCCTTCGAGTCCCTGCTGGCCTGCACGATCTCCGGCTTCGCGCTGCCGGTGCGGGGCGGCGCGGCCGGCTCCTTCGCCGCCCTGACGGACCGCATCGCCCGTACGGCGGTGGAGTGCATGGACCGGGCCGTGCCGGTGCGCCGGATCGCCCCCGCGCTGCAGGAGCGCACGGGCGCCGAGGTGCCGGACCGCCTGGACGTCGGCTTCGCGTACCAGAGCTCCCTGGACGCCGAGGTGGAACTGCCCGGCCTGACCACGGCCGTGGAGGACCTGGCCCCCGCCGCGTCCCGCACGTTGCTCACCTTCGGCCTCGTCCCGGCCGGCGACGAACTGAAGGGCTTCGTCGAGTACTCGGCCGACCTGTGGGACCACACCACGATCGAGGGCTGGGCCAGCGACTACGTCGCCCTTCTGCGCGAGGAGACCGGCCGCACGCTCGGGCACTGATCGCCTCGTCCGTGACGCCGCCCCGAAGCGGACGGCGTCACGGACGGGGACGCCGGACCTCGGGACGCGCAACTCGGCATCCTTCCCGCCGCATTGACAGGTCCGGACCAACGAGGCACGCTCTGAGAGCGCTCTCACCCCTTCCCGGATCGGCCCTCGTCGAACGGAGACAGAGCATGCTACGCACCCTCGGACACAGCATCAGGACTCTCGGGCTGTCCCTCGCCGCAGCCCTGACCGGCTCCCTCCTCGTCACCGGAGCGGGAGCACCGGCCCACGCCGCCGTCCCGGCGACGATCCCCCTGAAGATCACCAACAACTCGGCCCGCGGCGAGCAGGTGTACATCTACAACCTCGGCACCGACCTGTCGACCGGACGGCAGGGCTGGGCCGACGCCAACGGCACGTTCCACCCCTGGCCGGCGGGCGGCAACCCACCGACTCCCGCCCCCGACGCCTCGATCCCGGGCCCGGCAGCGGGCCAGTCGACCACGATCCGCATGCCGAAGTTCTCCGGCCGCGTGTACTTCTCCTACGGCCAGAAACTGGTGTTCAAGCTCACCACCGGCGGCCTGGTCCAGCCGGCCGTGCAGAACCCGTCCGACCCTAACCGGAACATCCTGTTCAACTGGTCGGAGTACACACTCAACGACGCGGGCCTGTGGATCAACAGCACACAGGTCGACATGTTCTCCGCACCGTACGCGGTAGGAGTGCAGCGAGCCGACGGAACCACCGTGAACACAGGCCGCCTCAAGCCCGGCGGCTACAACGGCTTCTTCAACGCCCTCAGAGGACAGCCCGGCGGCTGGGCCGACCTGATCCAGACCCGCTCCGACGGCACCGTCCTGCGCGCCCTGTCCCCGCTGTACGGCCTGGAGACCGGCGCACTGCCGGCCACCGTCATGGACGACTACATCAACCGCGTCTGGCAGAAGTACTCCACCTCGACCCTGACGGTCACCCCGTTCGCCGACCAGCCGGGCATCAAGTACTACGGCCGGGTCTCCGGCGGTGTCATGAACTTCACCAACAGCGCCGGCGCCACCGTCACCAGCTTCCAGAAGCCGGACGCCTCCTCCGTCTTCGGCTGTCACAGAAGGCTCGACGCGCCGAACGACCAGGTCCGCGGCCCGATCTCCCGCACCCTGTGCGCCGGCTTCAACCGCTCCACCCTGCTGGTCAACTCCCAGCAGCCCGACGCCGGCGCCGACGCCTTCTACAAGGACGCCGTCACCAACCACTACGCCCGCAAGATCCACGCCCAGATGGCCGACGGCAAGGCGTACGCCTTCGCGTTCGACGACGTGGGCCACCACGAGTCCCTCGTACACGACGGCAACCCGCGCCAGGCCTACCTCACCCTCGATCCCCTCAGCTGACCTGCGCCATGCTTCCCAACTCCGGCTCTGCACCGCACTGTTGACTCTTCATCATTTCTGGAAATCAAATACAACTTTGCTTTTCCTTGGTGTAGATGGACTGCGGTTTACGTGAGCCTCGTGGGCACCAGGCGGTGACTGCACACCCTCCTGTAACAGGGGGGTGTGGTCACTGTCCCCCCATGCAAGGGTGAGAGGCACCAACCATGACGAAGAACCGCACACTGCGGTACAGCAGCCGCACACTGGCGATGACGGCGACCGCGCTCGGGGTGATCGCGACGGCCGTCCCCGCGGCGGCCGAGGAACAGCCCACCGCGGAGCAGATCATGGCCGACTGCGCGTCCGGGGAAGGCAAGTGCACCTTCAACTCCCCACAAGTCGGCCGGGCTTACCTCGGTGAGCCGCACCAGGTCTCCGAACTCCTCTACAACTGCACCGACTCGGCCGCCGCCCAGTCGATGTCCTGGGCCGACACGGTGGGCTCCTCCCACTCGGTGGGCGGCTCGGTCACGGCGGGCGGAGGCATAGAAGGCATCATCACGGCCAGCGTGACCGCGACGTACAACTACACATGGCAGAGCTCGCACACCGAGACGAGTTCCTTCACCGTGAACGTGCGGCCCGGAGAAGTCGGCTGGATCTCCCGCGCCCAGGTGATGCAGCAGATCACGGGCACGTGGCAGACCCACTACGACGACCCGAAGTGGGGCCACTACTACTGGTTCGTCCCCGACGTGGTCACCGGCCCGGCCCCGAACGGCACGGACGGCAAGCACAGCGCGGTCGTGGTCAAGTCCCGCAAGATGACGGGCGAGGAAAAGAAGCTGTGCTCCACCGGCTCCACCCAGCACAAGCTCTTCACTCGGAGCTGAACCCGAGCGCGCTCCGGTCTCCGGCCGGTCCGGCCGGAGACCGGCCCGCAGGCCACTCGGATTGACGGATTCACCTTCACCTCCACCGGGCAGTGAGTCCAAGA
Organism: Streptomyces africanus; assembly: GCF_030816955.1. Classification (NCBI taxonomy): domain Bacteria; kingdom Bacillati; phylum Actinomycetota; class Actinomycetes; order Kitasatosporales; family Streptomycetaceae; genus Streptomyces; species Streptomyces africanus. Next base: position 8,923,689 of record NZ_JAUSYP010000001.1, read on the forward strand.
ATGTCATGAGCACGACTGCCTTTCCCCACAAGGAGGTCGATCATGTACGTCCGCACGCTGACCGGCGGCCTGGCCGCTGCTCTGGTGCTGTCCTTGTCCCTGACGGGTGGCCAGGCCACGGCCGCTCCCCCCGACGCCGAGGATGCCCCCCTGGCCGCCCGTGTCCTCCTCTACGACGCCGGCGGCTCCGCGGAGTTCAGGAGCGCGGTCGACCGGGGCGCGGCGATCTGGAACGAGAGTGTCGACGCCGTCGAGCTGCGGCCGGCCGCCGCCGGGCAGCGCGCGAACATACGGGTCCTCGCGGACAACGGCTGGCCGCGCGCCCTGCCCACCACCCTGGGCAACGGAACCGTCTACATCGGGCGCCAGGCCGTAGACCAGGGCTACGACACGATCCGTATCTCCGCCCACGAACTCGGGCACATCCTGGGCCTGCCCGACCGCAAGCCCGGACCGTGCTCGAGCCTGATGTCCGGTTCCAGCGCGGGCACCGCGTGCAGGAACCCGTATCCGAACGCGGCGGAGAAGACGGAGGTCGAGGGGAACTTCGCCGGCGTGCTCGTCGGGCGGGCCCCGGCCCCGGCGGCGCGTGCCGAGGTGATCGTGGACTGACACGGCAGGCGCCGGCTCGTCGATCAGTCGGATGAGTCAGCTGAGTCGGCCGATTCCGTCGAGTCGGTCGGCTCGCAGTCGCCGTTCGTCGCGGACCGCTCGATGTCGTCGTTGGCCGCAGCCCAGCTGGCCAGGAGGTTCAGGGCGTCCTGCGAGGGCGAGTCGGGCTCGGCGGTGTAGGCGAGGAGGAACTGGCTGGGGCCGTCCCCGAGCGGGAAGGTCTCGAAGGGCAGGTCGAGGTCGCCGACGACCGGATGGTGGAGAAGCTTCACGCCGGTGGTGTGGATGCGGACGTTGTGGGCGGCCCAGCTGTGCCGGAAGTCCTCGCTGCGGGTCGACAGTTCGCCGATCAGGTCCATCAGCCGGCGGTCGTGGAGATCGCGGCCGGCCTCGGCTCGCAGCATGGCGACCGTGTCGCCCGCGACCTTGTCCCACTCCCGGAAGAACTCGGTGGCCTGCGGGTCGAGGAAGACGAACCGGGCGTTGTTGGGCGGCCGTGCCGGGTCGGCGTAGACGGGGGAGAACAGGGCGCGCCCGAGGTGGTTGTCGGCCAGGATGTCCCCGCGTCCGCTGAGGACGAAGGCGGGTGTGCCGGTCATCGAGTCGAGGACGCGCTGCACCGCGGGCCTGACGCGCTGCTGGGCGGGGCGGCGGCGCGGCGGGCGGGTCGCGCCGGCTCCGCGCAGGAGATGGAGCAGGTGGATCCGTTCGGCTTCGTCGAGCTGCAGTGCCTGCGCGATGCCTTCGATGACGCTCTCGGAGACGCCGGTGGCGTTGCCGCGCTCCAGCCGGGTGTAGTACTCGCTGGAGATGCCCGCCAGGAGGGCGACCTCCTCGCGGCGCAGCCCGGTGACGCGTCGCCGCTCCCCGCCGTACGGGGGCAGTCCGGCCTGCTCGGGGGTGACCTTGGCCCGGCGCGTGCCGAGGAATTCCCGGATCTCTGCGCGGAAATCATCACGGACGTCGCGATTGGTGCCGGAAGGGTCTTTTCTGCCTGCCATGAGCTCCACTCTACGAGCGCTCGCGCCCGGCAGGGGGTCCCTCTCAGTGACCCCCTCATCAGGGACTCCCACACTCCCGTGACAGCCGGTTCTGTTGGTGCTGCACCGCCCACAGCGGTGTGAACAGCCCGGACATGCCGGCGCTCGTGCCCCTGAAAGGAACCCCCCATGAGCAAGGTCCTTCTCGTCACCGGTGCCGGACGCGGTCTGGGTACGGACATCGCCCGCGAGGCCCTCGCCGCCGGCCACCGGGTCGTCGCCACCGGCCGCCGCCCCGAGGAGGTCGAGAAGGCCCTGGGCGGCCCGCAGGACAACCTGCTGGTCACCAAGCTCGACGTCACGAGCCCTGAGGACGCCGAGGCCGCCGTTCAGGCCGCCGTCGACCGCTTCGGCCGCATCGACGTCCTGATCAACAACGCCGGGAATCTCTTCACCGGCTACTTCGAGGAGATCTCACCCGCGCAGATGCGCCGGCAGTTCGAGACGAACCTCTTCGGCCCGATGAACGTCACCCGCGCCGTCCTGCCCCGCATGCGGGCGCAGCGCGCCGGCCACGTCATCACGATCACCTCGACCGCCGGCCTGGTCGGCATGGAATTCACCTCCGCCTACGCCGCCTCCAAGTTCGCGGAGGAGGGCTGGATGGAGTCCCTGCGCTACGACGTCGAGCCGTACAACATCCACACCACGGTCGTGGAGCCCGGCTACTTCCGCACCGAACTCCTCGTGGACGGCTCCACCATCTGGCCCGAGCTGTCCGTCGACGACTACGCCCCGCGGACCGCCCCGAGGATCGAGGGCATGAAGAGCATGAACGGCCGGCAGCCCGGCGACCCCGCCAAGCTCGCCCGCGCGCTGCTCACCATCGTCCAGCAGGACGAGCCCCTGCCGCGCTTCGTCGCCGGCGCGGACGCCATCGAGGCGGTCGAGGCCAAGGCGAAGGAACTCCTCGCCCAGGCCGAGGCCTCCCGTGAACTGGGCGGCACGCTCGCCTACGACGACACCCACGCCTGAGCGACACGACCCGCACCCCGGCCGAGGCGGCAGGCCGCTCGAACGGGGCGCCGTACCACAGATGGAAGAGAGGCGACATGCCACTCCAAGGCGAGTACGAACCGAGCAAGGCACAGTTCGTACGTGACCAGGTGGAGCTGTACGAGAGCTCCGGCGGCACCGAAGGCACAACGCTGAGCGTCCTGGTCGCACGCGAGGAAGACGAGGAACTGCGGGACCTGCCCGTCGTCATCCTGACCACCTTGGGCGCGAAGACCGGCAAGATCCGCAAGACCCCGGTCATGCGGGTGGAGCACGACGGCTCCTACGCCGTGATCGCCTCCATGGCGGGAGCCCCCAAGCACCCGGTCTGGTACCACAACGCGGTGGCCGACCCCCGGGTCGAGCTGCAGGACGGCCCGGTACGCCGGGACATGCTGGCCCGCGAGGTGACCGGGGACGAGAAGGCCATCTGGTGGGCCCGAGCCGTCGAGGCGTTCCCGGACTACGCCGAGTACCAGAAGAAGACGGACCGTGAGATCCCGGTCCTCGTCCTGGAGCCCGCGGCTCAGGACCACTGACCCCATTTCTGTCTGACGACCCGACAAGGAACACCTGATGAAGCACGTATCACTGGGCGGGCTCGATGTCTCCCGCATCGGCCTGGGAGCCATGACCATGGCCGGCGTCTACACCACGGGCGAGGGGCTCGACGACGCCGAGTCCATCCGCGCCATCCACCGGGCCCTGGACCTCGGGGTCACCCACATCGACACCGCAGAGATCTACGGCCCCTTCCACAGCGAGAAACTCGTCGGCAAGGCCATCAAGGGCCGTCGCGACGACGTCGTGGTCGCGACGAAGTTCGGTCTCGTCTCCCACCACGGCGACGGCCCCGGCGTCATCGACAGCAGCCCCGCCAACGTGAGGGCCGCGGTCGAAGGCTCACTCATGCGCCTCGGCACCGACCACATCGACCTGTACTACCAGCACCGCGTCGACCCGGACACGCCCATCGAAGACACCATCGGCGCGCTGGCCGAGCTGGTCGCCGAGGGCAAGGTGCGCCACATCGGACTGTCGGAGGCCGGGCCCGAGACGATCCGCCGGGCACACGCCGTGCACCCGGTGGCCGCGCTGCAGACCGAATACTCTCTCTGGACCCGTGACGTCGAGGCCGAAATCCTCCCGCTGCTGCGTGAGCTCGGTATCGGGTTCGTTCCCTACTCGCCGCTCGGCCACGGCCTGCTCACCGGGCAGATCCGCACCGTCGACGACTTCGCCGACGACGACTGGCGCAAGACCAACCCGCGGTTCACCGGTGAGAACTTCCGGCGCAACCTGCGCATCGTCGACGAAGTGCAGGCCATCGGCGCGGAGATCGGCGCAACCCCGGCACAGACCGCGCTGGCGTGGCTGCTGACCCGCGGCGACGACATCGCCCCCATCCCCGGGACCCGGCGAGTCTCACGCGTCGAAGAGAACACCGCCGCCGACGGCATCGAACTCACCGCCGCTCAACTCGACCGCCTGAACAACCTCACGCCGGCCGCGGGCGAGCGCCACGACGAGGCGAACATGGCCACCATCGACCGCTGACCGTCAGTCGGCGAGGCTGGACGGTGTTACGGCAGGACCGGTGCCGCGAGGGTTTCGGGCTGGCCCGCGCGGCGCAGCGACGCGGCGACGAAGCCGTCGGCCTTGAGTTCCTCCACCAGCTCCCGGAGGAATCGTATGGTCTCGGGCCGCCGGGTCGTGGTGGTGCCGACGGCTTGGCGGATCTCCATGAACTCCTTCTCGATCAGCCGCACTTCGGGGTGCGCTTCGACGTAGGCGGTCATCGGCTGCCGGATGCCCGCGCCCGCCTCCAGGTGCTGCGCGGTGAAAGTGTCGATACCCTCTTTGCCGCGAACCACTGTGGCGTGGCGCAGGGTTCTGGTGAGGTACAGGTCGTAGGCGGAGCCGGCTTTCACGCCGATGCGGATGCCCGGCGCGTCGACGTCCTCGGGCGTGTGCAGGTCGGAGCCCTGGGGCACGGCGTACACGCCCTCGATGAGCACGTACGGCGCGGTGAAGGCGACCTCCGTCTCACGGGCGGGCTCGATCGCGAGGAAGCAGACATCGGCCCGTCCACCGGCCATCGCCTCGAACGAGGCGCGCGCGGCATCGAAGCAGAGGAATTCCACGGGCACACCGAGCCGGGCCGCGATCTCCCGGGCGAGATCGACAGTGATGCCGCTGGGTGCGTGCGGCGTCCCCTGGGCGAGGACGGGATTGCCGAGGTTAACGGAGGCGCGCAGGACACCGGTGGGCGCGAGATCGGCGGCGAGAGAGGGAAGGATCATGCCGCGAGTGTAGGTTCCTGGGCACGAAGTCTCCCCGAGGGCAGCGACCGGCCCTCAGCTTCGCTCACTCCAGCGGCGCGGACTCCAGGAAGCTGCGCATCTCGATGGCGAGGTTGCGCATGTCCTCTCCAGGAGAGTGATCGGTCGTCGCCTCGAAGCGCCAGTCGTCGTCGGGAAAACGGTCGTGCAGCCCCCACGTCAACCGGACACGGGATCCCACGTGCTCTGCCGACAGGGTCAGGTCACGTTCCAGAGAACGCCAGGTCCGGGGACCGTTCCACCCGCGGAACTCCTCCGCCAGCTCCGCCAGGAAGACGTCAAGTCCGTCACCGCTCCAGGTCCTCACCGAGACCTCGATCCGCACCGCTTCACTGTGCGCTGTCACGATGAAGTCGCGCATCGGATCGTCCCGCTCCTCCGGGAAGGAGCGGGACAGCCCGTGGAAGCACAGCTTGATCGCCTGCGGACTCTCCCCGCCCACGCGGACGGCCGGACTCGCCTCGCCTTCTTCCACCATGGGGGAAGGCTACGGTTGCTGAACCCCGGTCACCGTGGCGGGGGTCGACGTGCTGTCGCTGCACCTCGCGCCCGTCGTGCTGGGCGCCGGGACGTCACTGTTCACCGGCGGAGCGCCACGCACGCTGGTGCAGCGGAGCGTGACCCCGACATCGACCGCGACGCACCTGACCTACGACGTCCTATGACGGCATCGAAACCGTTGCGGCCGGTGGGGTCCATCGGCGGGTGCGCGGCACCGTGGTGGACATGCCGTAGTCCTTCTTGAGCTGGTCGGGGATGGCGTAGTGCATGACGCGTCCGCGGGTGAGGGAGGACAGCTCGAGGACGGTCGTCAGGTGGCCGAGGCGGTCCAGGGCCCAGGCACCGAGCGGTGAGCGGTCCTCGATGGTTTCGAGGACGCCGAGGAGGTGGGGTACGGCCTTGACGACGGTGTCCCACGGGGTCTGCGGCACGTGGAGCCAGTCGGCGCAGGTGTTGCCGATGAGGTGGCGGATGAGGGCGGAGACGATCGGGTCGAAGAAGGTGCCGGGCACGACCTCCTCGTAGAGGTCGATGAGCTGCCGGGTCAGGCGCGCGCCCTCCTCACAGGGCCCCATGTGCCGGACCATGTACAGGTCGAGGAAGCCGCGGGCCTCCGCGAGGGTTGTGGGGACGGCGTCCTGGTCGACGCCGAGCATGGCGCCGACGACGCGCCAGGCGTAGTAGTACGCTTCGGCGCCTTCCTGGGACATGTGGATGCCGAGGCGGTGCAGACTGTCCAGGACGAGCAGGGAGAAGAACATCTGCCCGCCGATCATGTCCTCCTGGCAGATCGGCGTTCCCAGAGCGGTGGTGTCCCACCGGTTCTCCCGTTCGAGATGGTGGCGGATGGAGGCGTGCAGAAGGCGCACCTTCTGCGCGGCGGGGAGGAAGCGGCCGCCGGCCTCGAAGGCGTCGGGCTGCATCAGGTAGACGGTGAACTGACCTGTCTCCGCCATTCGTTTGGAGGGGTAGTCCAGTCCGTGCGTGGCCGACAACAGCTTCGCCACGTGGGGGACGACGTAGCAGGCGGGCATGGAGGCGAAGGACAACGCGGTGGAGATGTGCACGTTGTTGTCGATGAAGAACAGCCGGGCCTTCTCCATCTCGGCCCAGTCCACCCAGGGCGGCGGGACGCGGGTGGCTTCCAGGTACTCCCGGGCGACATCGGGCAGCCCGTCGGGCAGGGGAGCGCCGGCGGTGGAGACGTAGCGCATCAGCGTGTTGAACACGCCTACCTGGCCGCGCTCGAAGAGTGCGGCGACGGCGGCGTCGGCGAGTTCGTCGCCGACGTGGCGCAGGGCGTCCATGGATGACTCGGTGTAGGTCACGGCGGGGCTCCTTGTCCCTTCGGGACCGGCGGCGGCCGACACCGACGGGCGGGCCGGCGGCCGGACATGGCGGTTGGCTGTGAAAGCCGGGGTGCGGAAGTTCAGGACAGACGGTCCGCTGCCGACTGCGCCAGTGCGGTCAGAGCGCTGGAGGCGAGCGCCGGTACGTCCAGTTCGTGGAGAGCGCCGAGTGCCTCACGGACGCGTGCGCCGATCATGTCCTCGATGCGATCGGGTGCCTTCAGCCGGCGCATCATCTCGCGCACCGTGTCCAGGGCATCCGCTTCCGCGCGGCGCCGGCCCAGCAGGACACGCAGCCGTTCGCGGTCTTCGTGATCGGCAAGACGCCAGGTCTCTGCCAGCAGGGCCGTGGGCCGGTGGCCGCGCACGTCGTCGGTGTTGGCCTTGCCGGTGCGTTCCGGATCTCCGAACAGGCCGAGCAGGTCGTCCCGCAGCTGGAACGCCTCGCCCAGCGGCAGCCCGTACGCGGAGTAGCCCTCGCGCAACTGCGCACCCGCCCCGGCCAGAGCGCCGCCGATCAGCAGGGGCTGCTCGACGGTGTACTTGGCGGTCTTGTAGCGGATCACCTTCAGTGACGCGGTGGTGTCCGGACCGGCTCCGGTGCGCAGGATCTCCAGGCATTCTCCCGCGATCAGCTCGCGTGCCATCACCGACCACAAGGGGCGGGCCCGGGCGAGGTAGGCGGCGGGCAGACCGCTGGTGGCGAACAACTGTCCGGCCAGCGCCATGAGCAGGTCTCCGACCAGCATCGCCAGCGACCTCGCCGCGGCGTCGGCGCGCGGTCGCCGCCGCACGGCACCGCGCAGGGCGATGTGCGCGGTGGGGCGACCGTGCCGCAGGGGGCTGTCGTCGATGAGATCGTCGTGCACGACCGCAGCGGCGTGCACCAGCTCCATGGACGCCGCGGCTCGTACCAGCGCGTCGCTGTCCGGCTGTCCCACCGCGCGCCAGCCCCAGTAGCAGAACGCCGCTCGCAGCCGTTTGCCGTCCGCGACCGTCTCCTCCAACTGCTCGGCCACCGGGGCCAGGAGCGGATCAATCGCGGCGAACTGGTCGGCCTCCCGGGCGGTGAACCGGTGCAGTACCGCGTCGACGCGGGACTTGAAAACGGCCGGCTCCCACCGGTCAGACGCCATCGGCGGCCCTCCGGACCTGGGCGTGCCGGGCAAGGATCTCCAGGTGGGCCGGGGGCGCGGACGCGTACCGGTCCAACGCCAGGCGCCCACGGGCCATCAGCTCGCTCTCGGCCTGCACCGCCAACTCTGCGGTATCCGAACGGCGCAGCAGCCCCCGCAGCGTCCCCATGACCGAACCCACCGTACTCACCGTTAGATCGGCCAGCCCGGCCACCAGCAGCACCGCCTGCTCGTCCAGGCCGTCGCGCCGTCCCGCCTCTCGCGTCATGCTGTTCCCCCCACTCACACAACATCCGGGCGGCGCCGGTCACGCGCCCTTCTCCCGAGCATTGGGCAGACCGGGCGCGAGAGCACAAGAACTCACGATCGAGGGATCACATCGCTCGACTGTACGGATCGCCGCGAAGCCGGATATCGGCCTGGCGGATGCAGCCGGTGTCTTGCTCAGGCGGCGGCGCGACCATCAGTCAGTGCCGGCGGGCGGTGACGGCCTGCCAGGCGCGTGCTGCGCCTCGATGAGCGCGGCGAACGCGCCTGTTCACCACGCCCTGGTCGCCGGCGAGAAGGGCGCCGGCTCATCGCCGCTCACCACGCCACCGTCGTCGCCCTTCCCGCCGACCGGGTCCGGCCCGCTGGTCAGCCGGTTCACCGGCGGAGCCGGGGCGCGAGGACCGTGCGCACGACCTTGGCCACCTTGCTCGCGGCGGATCCGTCCTCCTCTTCTTCGGATTCCGGTTCCAGCATCCGCTGGATCTGCAGCAGCAGTTGGTTGGTCGACCGCCAGAGCGGGACGAACAGGCCGGCGACCGGACCGACGCCGTGGATCGGGCCGTCGGACAGCTCGGTGACCTTCTTGGCGATCGCGACCGTTGCCGGGTCCCGAAGGATCACGTGCACCTCATCGTCGACCAGCCTGATCTCCATCTTGCGGGCGGCGGCTTCCTCCGGATTCGCGTCCGTGGTCGTCTCCGGATCCAGTTCGTCGATCTTGGCGGCGACCGCGTCCGGATCGACCCCGAGTTCGCGCAGCACCCTGGCCGCCATGCTGTTCTCCGCCCGCAGCATCGCCTCAAGCAGGTGATGGCTGCCGACCGGTGCGCCACCGGCCAGCGCGCTGGCGGCGGACACGGTGTCCTCGGTGGCAGGTGTGCCGGCCGGCCAGGGGCCGGCCGCGGCGTCCCGCGATCCGTCCAACGAGGCCAGCACCGCGGCGCGGATCTTGCTGATCGGATTGATCCGCTCGGCGAGCACCTGCGCGCCGACGCCCTCACCTTCCCGGACCAGGGCGAGCAGGATGTGTTCCGTGCCGATGGAGTTGTGGTGCAGCTGCTGCGCCTCGCGCAGGGCGAGTTCCAGCGTCTTCTTCGCGCGCGGCGCGAACGGGATATGGCCGCTCAGCTCCTCCGTACCGGGCTTGACCACGGCGGTGATGTCGGCCTGCGCCGTCTCCTTGTCGTACCCGAGCTCGTGCAGGACCTTCGCCGCCGTGCTGTCCGGCACGTCGAGCAGGCCCAGCAGGAGGTGCTCCGTGCCGATGTGGTGGTGCTTGAGCAGCCTCGCCTGCTCCTGGGCCGTGACGACCACGCGACGGGCTTTCACTGTGAACCTTTCAAAAGTCATGGTTCCATGGTCTCAACCCTGTCAATACACTGTCATTGACAGGGTCACCGTGGTGAAGGGAGGGTGTGATGGAGACACCGTCGGACTGGGAGGACCGGCTCGCGCGCTGGCAGAACGAGCTGGAGCTGTTCGAGCAGCTGGACGAGACGCCCTGGGTCACGCTCGCCAAGGCGGAAGCCGAGACCGGGGTTTCCCGCTCGGCCCTGCGGTCCTGGTACCGCAACGGCGAGATCCAGTCCCGGCTGGTGGACGGACCGAACGGGCCGCAGCGCCTGGTCCAGCTGGACGCGGTGATCGAGCGCGCCGCCGCGTCACCGCGCATTCAACGCAGGGCGGAACGCGAAGTCAGCCTGGAAGCCCAGGTCACCCTGCTACGGCACCGCGTTGACCAACTCGAACTGCGGCTGGCGGCGTTGGAGCGGAAGTCACCGGCGTGAGCAGCCCGGCTCGTCGCCGGACGAGCTCGCAGGTCGTTCAGGGCCTGCGGCCGTTGAAGGTGCGGCGCAGGTCGCTCACCCAGGCCTCGGGGTTCTCCCAGGGGATGAAGTGGCCGCCGGGGTCGTGCGCGTTGACGTTGATGTGGCAATGGAGTTGTTCACCCAGTAGATCGTGGCGTGGGGGTGAGCAGGTCGCCCTTGGAGAAGACGGATTCGAGGTCGCCGCCGTTGTCGCTCCAGGCGTTCCAGAGGTGCCCAGAACGTGCCTGCTGGGATCGAGACCCCGCAACGCGATCAGGGCGTGGACGGCGAAAGCCGCGTAGCCGACGGAGGTGGCGACCATGCCGGAATACCTGCGCGGACGCGGATCGTTGATCATCCAGGCACCGGTCTGACGACGGAGCCAAAGAGTTGCATCGAGAGATCGGAGCATCCGGCGTGGACGTCTTCATCATCGGCATCACCGGCGGTATCGGTGGCCTGCTCGCGCAGAAACTGCGCACTCGGGGAGACGCCGTCCACGGGCTCGTTCGCCGGGACGACCAGCAGGCTGAACTCGCAACGCAGGGCGTGAACACACGAGTCGGCGACCTCTCCAGCATGACTGCGGAAGAACTGGCGGCAGCATTCGGTGACGTCGACGTGATCGTCTTCAGTGCCGGATCGAATGGCGGCAGCAGGGAGGTCACGACGGCTGTCGACGGCGATGGGGTCGTCAAAGCGATCAAGGCGGCACAACTCGCCGGTGTGGAACGCTTTGCGCTGGTGTCGGTGCTCCCGGAATCATGGCGCGAGCGCAACCTCGGCGAGGAGGTCGAGTACTACTTCGCCGTGAAGAAGGGCGCGGACGTCGCGCTCAGCCGCACCGATCTGAATTGGCTGATCCTGCGTCCATCACTCCTTCTCGACGGTCCGGGAACCGGCACAGTTTCCCTCGGGCCGGCAGAGCTCCACGGTGAGATCACTCGCGACGACGTCGCCGCCACCCTCGCTGAACTGCTCCATGAGCCCCGGATCGGCCGGCAGATCCTCGAACTCAACACGGGGCCGACACCCATCGAAGAGGCGGTCCGAGCGAACGTCCGCTCTTGACCCGTCTCGCACCGGGCCGAGCAGGCCAGTGAGGCCTTCCGCCTGCCAGTCCACCATGACACCGAGGAAGTCCACGCCCGCCCGCAGCGCCCCGGCCCGGCCCGGCGGCCTGTGGTGGCCGGCCGGGTCAGACGATCTTGAGAGTGGTGCCGCCGTTTTCGAGTGCGGTGGTTTCGCTCGCGGGCGCGGTGGTGTCGGTGACGAGGATGTGCGCCAGGGTGGACGGGCCGACGTAGGCGTGGGTGGTGCGGCCGAGTTTGCTGCCGTCGGCAGCGGCGATGATGCGGCGTGCCGAGGCGATGACCGCCTTCTTCACCGCTGCTTCGTCGAGGTCGTAGGCGGTCATGCCGTCGCCGGCGGTCAAGCCGCAACAGCCCAGGACGGCGGTGTCGAAGCGCAGCGCCGACAGCGAGGCGAGGGTGAGGGGCCCGGCGAGGGCTCCCTCGCCCGCGCGGGGCCGCCCCCCGGGGACCAGGAGTGAGGTCGGTTCGGGGGCGTCACTGAGGATGCCGATCGCCTGCAGTGACAGGGGCATGACCGTGACCTGCCGTCCGTGCAGCAGGCGTGCGACTTCCAGACACGTCGTGCCGCTGTCGAGCAGGACGGTTTCGCCGTCGGTGATGAGTGAGGCCACCTCCGCCGCGATCCGGCGCTTGGCTTCCATGGCTTGGTGGGCGCGCAGTGCGAAGGGAGGTTCGTCTCCTCGCAGGAGCAGGGTGCGCGCGCCGCCGCGGAACCGTTCGAGGACGCCTTGCGCTGCCAAGTGGTCCAGATCGCGACGGATGGTCATCTCCGAGGCACCTGTCAGGTCGGCGAGTTCGCTGACTGTGGCCGTTCCTGCCTCCTGGACGGCCTGGGCGATCAGTCGGTGACGCTCACTGGTGCTCATACCGCGATTCAACACCACTCGCACCGAACAGTGAGACTGTTTGAAGCGCGCTGTTTCGAACAGACATACTGTTCGTTATGGTGTCCGCATGGAACCAGTGCTGCGCGCATCACGCGTTGTGACGTTTGTCTATTTTGTACTCAATGGCACTTTGCTGGGCATGTGGGTGGTGCAGATCCCGGCGATCGAGGAACGCGTGGGCATCAGCCACGCGGCCCTGGGCGGGTTCCTTGTGCTGTTGGGGGCCGGCGCCTTCGCCGGCATGCAGGTCGGCGGGCGTCTGTCCGACCGGCTCGGCACACGCACCGTCGTTCCCCTGGCCGGAGTGCTGTGCAGCGCGACCCTGGCACTGCCCGGTCTCGCCCAGGAACCGTGGGCCCTGGCAGTGGCCCTCCTGCTCTTCGGGTTCGGAAACGGCACCCTCGACGTCGGCATGAACGCGCATGCCGTGCAGGTGGAGAAGGCGTACGAGCGGCCTGTCATGTCGGCCTTCCACGCCACGTTCTCCGTCGGTGGTGTCCTGGCCGCGCTCGCCGGTGCCGCGGCGATCGACATCGGCTGGGACCCGGCCACGACACTGGGCGCCGCCGCAGGCGTCGGCGTCATCATCGCCCTGGTGTCAGCTCGCGGCCTCCTGCCCACCGTGTCGACCGCCCCCGTGGCCAATGCCGAGGATGAGCCTGCGACGAAGAAGCGCGCTGTTCCCACCCGGATCTGGCTCCTGGCCGTCCTGGCTCTGCTGGTCATGCTGTGCGAGGGAGCCGCCAACGACTGGAGCGTCCTCCACCTCAAGTCCGTCCTGGACGCGCCGGAGAGCACCGCCGCCTTCGCCTATGGGACCTACGCGGCCACCATGACCATCGGCAGGCTCCTGGCTGACCGGGTGGCCGCGCGGTTCGGGCCGGTCGCCGTCCTGCGGTACGGCGCGGCTCTGGCCGCCGTCGGCATCACGGTCGTGGCCCTCTCGCCCTGGGTAGGGGCGGCGCTGACCGGCTGGGCGCTGTTCGGCCTGGGCCTCTCCGGTTGCATCCCGCAACTGTTCAGCGCCGCCGGACACGCCGACCCCACAGCGGCGGGCGCCAACGTCTCCCGGGTCGCCGGACTCGGCTACATCGGCATGCTCGCAGGCCCCGCCGTCATCGGCTGGATGACTCATCTCATGGCGCTCAATCACACGTTCCTGCTGCTTACGCTGTTCTGCGCGACCGCCGCCGCGGCGGCCGCCATCCTGCGGCCCTCTCCGAACCGGTCGCGTGCGGTCGAGCTGACCTCCTGACGAACCGCACCCTCCTCGATGGTGCCGTGGATGCAAGGCAGTCATGAATGTTGACCTCGACGGCAGTGTTGCGCCCCACACGCAAGGGGCTGGCTGTCGCAACGACGTCCGCTCCTCCGTGGAGGCCACCGCCCACCGTGGAAAGAGAGATCGTGCGGCAGCGTGGTGCGAACGCCGACTGGCGAGATCTCGTCGAACACGACTCCGAGCGTCCTGGCGTACGGCGCGAGCGCGTGGACCGTCCGTTTCGCGCTCCCGGGCCGGAACGGCGACCGGATGGCCAGGGCCTTCGGTGACCTTCCACGGCACGACGCGCTGGCTGCTGGGGATGAGGCTCACTCATTCTCGGCGCGCCGGCGGGCGGCGAGGATCGCGACGTCGTCCTCGTAGGCACCGTTCGCGAGGCGCGTCAGGAGTGTGTCGAGCATGTCGTCCAGAGGGCCGTCGGCCGGCAAACTCAGCGTTTCGAGTGCTTGCACCGAGACGTCGATGTCAGTGCCGCGGCGTTCCACCAGTCCGTCGGTGTAGAGCAGCAGGGTGGTGCCGTGTTCCATTCGCACGGTGAACGATTCGTAGCCACCGAGACCGGTGCCGATGGGCGGGCCGGCCGGGGGCCACAGGACCTCGACGCTGCCGCCTGGCCGCAGGACGGCCGGTGGCAGGTGCCCGGCACTGGCCACTGTGCAGGTGCCCGCCCGGGGATCCATGACCGCGAGAAGACAGGTGGCTAGGCGGTCAAGGCCGAGCTGTGTGACCTGGCGGTCGAACTCGCCGAGGATCTTGTCGACACTCATGCCCGAAGCGGCAAGGGTGCGCAGCAAGGAGCGGTACTGGCTCATGGCGACAGCGGCCTGGAAGCCGTGGCCCATCACATCGCCCATGACCAGCAAGGTGCGGGATTCCGCCAGGGGGATCGAGTCGTACCAGTCCCCGCCGACGAGGACGCTGTGGCCGGCCGGGAGGTAGCGGGCGGCCACTTCCACGGCGGGGTGAGGGGTGCTGGGTTCGGACAGCAGGGCCCGCTGGAGTTCCAGCGCCATGGTGTGTTCGTAGCTGTAACGGCGCGCGCTGTCGATGGAGACGGCGGCTCGGTCGGCCAGCGCCTGGATGGTCCCGAGGTCGTCGTCGTTGAAGGGCTGCGATTCCCCGGCCCGCCCCAGAAGGATGACGCCGACCGGGCGGCCTCTCGCGATCAGGGGGGCGATGAGAAACGAGTGGATGCCCGCCGCGCGGAAGAGCTTGGTTCGTTCGGGATCCACGGTCACCTTCTGGAACAGCTCGTCCGAGGCCAGGTTGCCCCGCCACGGCCGCCCGCTGTCCAGGCAATGCCGGGTGGCCACGCCCCGGGGAACGTCGACGTACGGTCCCGGCCCGCCCATCTGGCGCAGCAGCCATTCCATCCCAGGGGGCGCTGAACCCCTCGTCTTGCGCAGCCGCAGGAAACCGGGAGGAGGCGGGGGAGCACCGGTGAACTCCTCTTCGACGATTCCCACCGCGGCCATGTCGGCCAGCGAGGGGGCCAGGAGGTCGACGAGCTCCTGGCAGGTGGTTTCGATGTCGAGGGTGGTGCCGACGCGCGTGGCCGCGGCATCCAGCAGGGCAAGCCGCTGATGCGCGGTCTCCAGGTCGTCCAGATAGCGGCGCAGGTTACTGATCTCCACGCCGATGCCGCACAGACACGCTTCCCCTCCCGGCAGATCCACCCGGTGATAGACCGCGCGCCAGAGCCTTTGCCCCAGCGGCGAGGAGACCCCTGTCGTTCCTGAGACGGTTGCCTCCCGAGGTTGCCCGTCCGTGAGTACCTCGCACAGGACGTCGTCCGGGCTCTGGAGGTCCGGCAGCACTTCCCCGAGCGTCCGCCCCAGGAACGCGGTGGCGGGCATGCCACTGGCTCTCACCCATGCAGGGTTGACGTACAGATGACGCAGCTGCGCGTCGAGAACGACGATGGGGGCCAAGGTCCCCTCCACGAGCTGACGCGCCGGAAAGCCATCGCCTTCCGGAAAGTGCCACTGTGGCATGGGACCCTCACCGTTCACAGGTTCCCTCGCACGCTCCGCTCAGGCGCGGATACGGTCCTGAGCGCGTCCGCGTGAGGCCGCTCGCTCGACGCATCGTGCGAAATGCGCTGCGGTAGAGGGTCGACGTTGCTCATGCGGGAAGCGTGCGCCGAAGGCAGCTCCTGCGCACATGCCGGATGCCGAACGGGCTACAAAGCCGCTCTGCCATGTTCTGCCCCTGGCCCCAAAGCGGCTGCCGACCGGGACGGATCATCGACCGGTGTTCGGAACCAACCTGCGAACACGTCCCGAACGGACGCTCCCATCATGCCCCGGCGTTCGGAACGCGTTCGGAATGTGTCGGAGCGCCGTTCCAGCGTTGAACCAGTGCTCACCCCACCCCAGACTCGTCACCGTTCATCCCGCCCGCTCACCGGGTCGGGTCCGGACCCCCTCGCCTCCCTGCCGGGGGCAACTCCCTCCGGGACACGAGGGGCTGTCGAAGAACGAGGAGTGGTCATGCTCAACAGGCTCGGAAACCTCGGCACCTCCCTGCTGGAGAGGTTCCTCCCCTCCGCTGACGCGGACGCGCTCCAGTGCATCGTGCGCTGCAACGCGGAGGGCTTCTACCAGGACTGGTGCTGCAACGACAAGGGCAAGAACTGCCGCTGGTGGGGCGAACCGTCGATCAGCCCCTGCTGACGGCGGAGCACCGGTGACCGGGGGGGGCGTACCGCCCGGTGTGCCCTCCCTCCTGTGCACGACGGGGCTCGGTGCACGACGGAGCCCCGGCCAGCGGGCCCCGGGCCCTGAGAGAGGCGGCCATGAACTACTTCGCTCACGGCGTGCGCGCGCTGCTGACCGCCGTGTTCCTCATCGCCGTGGTCGGCAAGGTCGGCAGAGC
This sequence comes from Streptomyces africanus, assembly GCF_030816955.1. NCBI lineage: Bacteria > Bacillati > Actinomycetota > Actinomycetes > Kitasatosporales > Streptomycetaceae > Streptomyces > Streptomyces africanus. The sequence continues at coordinate 8,939,883 of NZ_JAUSYP010000001.1, forward strand.
CGGGGCGTTCTCCGCCTTCGCCGACTCGCTGCGGCCCCTCGCCGCGCTGTCCGCGCCGGCCGTGCGGACGGTGGCCCTCGCCGTGGTCGCGCTGGAGGGCGCCGTCTGCCTCGCGCTCATCCTGCCGTACACCCCGGCGACACGGGCGGGTTTGCCGGCGGCCACCGCGCTCCTTGCGGTGTTCACCGTGGTCATCGCCCGGGCGGTGGGCAGGGGAACCACCGTCCGCTGCCGGTGCTTCGGCCGCTCGACCGCGCCCCTGGGGCGGGCGCACGTCGTACGGAACGGGCTGCTGGCGTCCGTCGCCGGAGCGGGCGCGGCGGCGGCGATGGTGACCGACCCGGCCGGTGGACCGGACCCCGGGATGGTCGCGGTGGCGTGGTGCGCGGGCGCGGTTGCCGGCGGCCTGGTCACCGTGGCGGAGGACCTGGTGAGTCTGTTCCGGCCCGTTACCCCTTCCATGACTGAGTGACCGAGAGGTGCTGGATGGCTGCTCTGACCTCGGCAGTGGTGCTCGTCGGCATCCTGTGCGCAGTGGACCTGCTGCTCACCATCGGAGTGATCAAGAAGCTGCGGGAGTACGGCCCGGCCGGGCCCGCCGGCGCGCCGGGCAGGGGGATGACACCGCTGCGCCCCGGAGAGGAACTGCCCGCCTTCACAGCCGTGGCGGTCGACGGCGCCCCGGTCGGCCGGTCCTCGCTACCGGACGGGGCAGTGATCGCCTTCCTCTCCCCGAACTGCGAACCGTGCCGGGCGAAGCTGCCCGAACTCGTCGCGTACGCGGCCGCTGAGCCCGGCGGCCGGGACCGGACACTCGCCGTCGTCGTCGGCGAACCGGAGGAGTGCGAGCGCTTCGTCCGGGAGCTGAGCCCGGTGGCCCGGGTCGTCGTGGAGCCGAGGGGCGGGCCGGTGTGCGCGGCCCTGCGCGTGGACGCGTTCCCCACGACCCTGCGCGTCCGCTCGGACCGGGACCGTACCGTCGTCACCGGTCAGATGGTGGACTTGGCGCGGGAGGCGTCCCCGCGATGAACCCGTCCGTGTCCGGGTCAAGGTCCGGTTCCGGATCGGGGCCCGGGTCCTTGTCCACGTGCCGGGGCGGGCTGCTGCTGGCCGCCACCCTGGCGGCCGGAGCCGCTCCGGTCGCGTGCGTGCTGTACGGCGTGCTGAGTCTGGCCGCCGGTCTGCTGGCCGTCGCCGCGGCGTGGCTGACCAAGTCGGTGCTGGACAACCTGGGATCGGACGCGGGGATGAGCGCGCTGCTCGCCCCGGCGCTCGGCCTCACGGTCGTCGGCGCCGTCGCCGCCCTGCTGCCGCACATGTGCCGCTACCTGTCCGCGGAGGTGGACCGGCGTACCGCACTCCGCGCCGACGCCCGGCTCTTCACGAAGGCGGCGGGCTTCCCCGGCCTGAGCCGCTTCGAGGACCCGGATTTCCTGGACCGGCTGCAACTGGCCCGGCAGGGCGGTGGCCGTGTCCCCGCACAGGTGATGAACGCGGCACTCGGCCTGGCCCGGTCCGCGATCACGGTCACCGGCTTCCTGGGTTCCCTGCTGGTGCTGAACCCGGTACTGACCGTCCTGGTGGCCGCCGCCGGGGTGCCGACGCTCTGCGCGGAGGTCGCTTTTGCGCGTCGGCGGGCGGGCGTGGCCTGGCGAGTCGGGGCAACGGAGCGGCGCGAGTGGTTCTACGGCGGTCTCCTGGCGGACGCCGAGGCGGCCAAGGAGGTGCGCCTCTTCGCCATCGGCGGCTTCCTGCGGGACCGGATGCTCGCCGAGCGGCGGACGGCCAACGCGGCCCGCCGGGCCGTGGACCGGCGCGAGGTCGCCGTGCAGTCGGGCCTCGGACTGCTCGCCTCACTGATGACGGGCGGGAGTCTGCTGTGGGCCGTGCGCGGTACGTACCAGGGCGACGTGTCGGCGGGTGACGTCACGCTCCTCGTCGCCGCCATCGCAGGAACCCAGTCCGCGTTCGCCGCGCTGGCGCACGAGGCGGCCCGTGCCGGCGAGGCGCTGCTGATCTTCAGCCACTACCGGTACGTGATCGAGGCCCCGCCGGACCTGGTGCTCGCGCCGGACCCCCGGCCGCTGCCCGCCCTGCGCCGGGGCATCGAGCTGCGCGACGTGTGGTTCCGGTACTCAAAGCGGCACCCCTGGGTTCTCAAGGGCGTCAACCTGACCATTCCCCATGGCAGTTCGACGGCCCTGGTGGGCCTCAACGGGTCGGGCAAGACCACGCTGGTCAAACTCCTCTGCCGTTTCTACGATCCGACCCGGGGCGCCATCCTGTGGGACGGCGTCGACCTGCGCGAGGTCGATCCGGCGGAGCTGCGCGACCGGATCACCGCGGTGTTCCAGGACTTCGTGCAGTACGACCTGACGGCGGCCGAGAACATCGCGCTGGGCGACCTGGGTGCGCTCGACGACGAGGAGCAGCTCGTGGCGGCCGCGCGACGGGCCGGGGCGCACGACACCCTCAGGGAATTGCCGAAGGGCTATCAGACACCGCTGACAAGGACGTTCTTCACGGAGGAGGACAGGGACGACCCCGAGTCGGGTGTGCTGCTGTCCGGCGGCCAGAGCCAGCGTCTGGCCCTGGCGCGGGCCTTCCTGCGGGGCACGCGGGACCTGATGATCCTCGACGAACCCTCGGCGCGCCTGGACGCCGAGGCCGAGTACGAGATCCACACCTCGATCGCGCGGCACCGCCAGGGCCGGACCAGCGTCCTGATCTCCCACCGGATGGGCTCGCTCCGCAATGCCGACGTCATCGTCGTCCTCTCGGGCGGACGCGTCGTCGAGCGCGGCGACCACGCCCGGCTGCTGGCGCTCGGCGGCGAGTACGCGCGGCTCTTCGCCCTCCAGGCCACGGGCTACCTGCCCGACGCCGGCGGGCCGTCCGAGGGGGCGTCGCTGACGGAGGCGGCACCGTGACCGGCGGGCGGGACGTCTGGGTGCCGGCGGTGGCGCTGGCCGTCGTCGCGGCCTGCGGGGCGGGCGCCGCCCGCCGTCTGCTCGTCGTCACCGTGCGCGGGCCGAGCATGACCCCCACGCACCACCACGGGGACCGGCTGCTGGTACGTCGTACGCGCACGGTGCGCCGGGGGCAGGTCGTGGTGGTGCTGCGACCCCGGTCACCGGCGATCTGGCGGCAGGACCGGCACAGTCCGCTGATCGTCAAGAGGGTGGCGGCGATGCCGGGGGAGCCGGTGCCGCCCGAGCTGGTTCCCCTGCTCGCGGAGGGCCATGAGGGGCGGGTGCCGCCGGGCCGCTTGGTGCTCCTCGGCGACAACGCCGCCGCCAGCGTGGACTCACGCCAGTTGGGCTTCTTCCCGCTGGACGAGGTGCTCGGGGTGGTGACGCGGTCCCTGCCCCGGCCCGAGGGCGCGCACCGGCGGTGATCCCGCTCATCCGATTGTTCCGCTCCCCGTCCCCGACACGGCCCGTACCCGTCGCAGCGATCAACGAACGGTTCCCGGACGCCCGTTCAGTGCGTGCCCTGGCCGTGGCGTCGCCGAGTGGCCCTGCTGCCGAGCCGTTTGCCGCACCACCAGGAGGTCAGGCAACCGGCGGCGAACACTGCCGCGACGGCGGCGTCGGCCATCTGGTGACGTCCGTCGACGCCCTCCCCGTCCTTCAGGTCCGGCCCGGGCGCCCCACCCGGACCGGCCGGCGTCCAGGCGGCCAGGGCGATCCCGCTGCGCGCCCGTAACCAGGCGTCCGTCTCGTCCTCGCCTCCACAGACCCGCACGAACGCCCGTACCACGTCCTCCCGGGGCAACGTGGTGCGGCCCAGCACGGTCGCGAGCGTGCTGGGCGGCAACGTGTCGCCGTTCCGGTGCGCGCGAGCCGCGATCTCCCGGTACGTCAGCCCGGACCACGCCTTGAGCGCACGCATGCGGTCCACGAACGACCGGGGGTCGGAAACGTCGTCGGGGCGGGGCGGACAGTACTGCCTCATCTCGTGGCCTCTCTCGAGTGTGCGGCGGGGGTGTCGCTGCGACGTGCAGCCCGATGGTGACCACCTGCCCGGTCGGCCGCAAGACACCTACGGCTCCATGGGTGTCCCGGACACCGGGCACCCCTCGGACCTGCGCGTCCCGGACTGTCCCGGACGGCCTGGCGGCTGTCCGGGACACTCGGGGAACGGCTCTCGCCGGCGGTCACGCGACATGGCGGCGATCTTCGCGCGGCCCGGTCCGGTAGCCGCGGTCCATCCTGAGCGCGAAGAGCCCTCGGCCGACGCTTGCCGTTGTGGAAGGAACGGCGCACGGTCCTCCGCGACAACGACACAGGACGGGAACACCACCAGCTTCGCTCACTTGGCATAGTTGGCCCTGCCGGAGTGGCGGGGAAGGAAGGTCAATGGACGAGGTACCGGAGCGCTACCGGGTCGAGTTCGCGAGTGGTACCGCCGCCTCGGTGGCGAAGCGGCGCTCGTTCCGCGACCACGAGCGCAACGACATCGAGCCCGATCTGCCTGGCTGGCCTGAACTGTCGTCACCGGGCTCGTGATGTTGCCGCTCTACATCATCGCCGACGCCCTGGGCAGTCCCGCGTCGCCCGAGAAGCGGGGGAAGCTGGAGGAGCGTGAGAACGAAGTCGACGACTTCCCCGTCATATGGGCGGGCGTGGGCGAGACGGCTCGTACGCTGCCCTGGCAACTCGATCCGTCCCGGCGGCCCTGGCGCATGTCGGATGCTGTCCTATGGTCAGTGCCCCGGAAGGACATCACCGGCGCGGAGATCAAGCCGTTCAGCGTGGCCGAGTCCGACTTCAAGATCTCCTTCCGCGACGGTTCGTGGGCCCGGCTGACGTCTTCGCCGTACGGCGCCCGGAGGATCGTGACTCTTCTCGGTTCCGGGACACCCAGCCAGTCCGGACAGGCCGACGCGATCCGCGTCCCGCCCGCCACAAGCTCTTAAGAGGCCGGGCCCACGGCCAGTTCGAGCCGGGACCATCAGGAGGTGGCTCGGGGAAGTAGGCCCGTTCGGGCCAGTCCGCCGAGCCAGGCCGCGGAGGGCTTGGGGGTGCGTTCGAAGGTGTCGGGATCGACGGAGATGAGGCCGAAGGTGGGCTTGTAGGAGCCCCATTCGTAGTTGTCGAGGGCGCTCCAGTGGAGGTAGCCACGGACGTCGAGGCCGTCCTCCAGGGCGGCGGAGACTTCCTGGAGCGCTCCGGTGGTGTAAGCGATGCGGCGTGTGTCGTCGCCGGTGGCGATGCCGTTCTCGGTGACGATCAGAGGGACGTCGCCGACGATCTCGGCGGTGTGGCGCAGGGCGTAGCCGACCGCTCGGGGGTAGTACTCCCAGCCGGTGAGGGTGCGTTCGGCGTCGTCGGGGGCGGGGATGGGGCCGTCGGTGGTGACCCTGGTGCGGGTGTAGGACTGGACGCCGATCCAGTCGTCGTCGCGGGCGGCTTCGATGAAGGCGTCTTCGCGGGGGTGGCTGTAGGCGGCGGTGGCGGCTTCGGCGCCGGGCAGGGCCTGATAGACATGGTTGGCGACGGACCAGCCGGCCTGGATGTCGGCGGAGATCGCCTTGACGGCGGCCGTCGCACGGTGGTGCGCCTGGACCAGGGCGTCGGTGGTGGCCTTGTCCGGCAGTACGAGTCCTACCGTGGGGGGTGCTTCGGTGCCCAGTTCGCGGACGGCGCCGGCGACCGCGATCATGTTGGGTTCGTTGATGGTGCACACGTGCCGTACGCCGGTGCCGATGATCGGCGCGGTCGCCTGCACGTACCGCTCGAAGAGGTCGGCGGCGCCGTCCGCGGTCCAGCCTCCGCGTTCGGCGAACCAGCGCGGCACGGTGAAGTGGTGCAGGGTGACCATCGGTCGCAGGCCGCGTTCGACGGCGCCGTCGACCATGCGCCGGATGGGGGCACCCCCATGCCCTTAAGGCTATGGGGGAGGGCGATCTCGGCCCGGGAGAAGTGACCGGGTGCGGGTTCGATGCGGGCCCATTCGATGCTGAAGCGGTAGTCGGTGAAGCCGAGTTCGGCGAGCAGGTCCATGTCCTCGCGCCAACGGTGGTAGCTGTCGGCCGCGTCGCCGCTGGGCTCGGCGATGGAGCCGCTGTGTTCCATGTGCCACCAGTCGCTGTTGACGTTGTTGCCCTCGATCTGATGGGCGGCGGTGGAGGCGCCCCACAGGAAGCCGTCGGGGAAGCGGAGACCGTCGGCGGTGACGTTCATGACTGGGCCTTTCCGGGGTCGTGCCGGGTGTCGGGCAGCGGGCGCGCGCGGGCTCTCGCCCGTCAGGTAGCCGAGGGGCCGGGCCAGATGGCCGAGGCGTCGTCGCGGTGGGGGTCGGGCAACCGGATCGGGCGGACGGCGACGGTGCGTTCGCGTCCTTCCGTGACGGCCGTCCACGGGGCGGGTCGACCGGCGTAGCACAAGGTGGTCAGGGCGAACACGCCGTCGGCGTACACCTCGACGTATTCGCCGATGGTGAGAATGCGCAGGGCGGTGGCGGGTTCGCTCAGAATGGTCTCGCCGAGGCGGGTGCCGTCGGGGCCGGTGGCCCAGAGGTTCTTGCCGTCGCAGCCCACCGTGAGGGCGGGGCGGTCGCCGTCCGTGGTGTCGGTGCGCAGGGTGATCTCGACGGGTCCGGATATGCCGATGTCGCCGACGGCATGCAGGGCGGGCCGGTCCGTCTCCTCGCCGAGCCAGGCGTTCAGCCCGGGCCACCATTCCAGGCGGGGCGCCGCATCCTCGGGCGTGACCAGGAGCTTCGGCTGGGTGAGCATGCCGCGGCAGCGGTCACCGGTGTCGCTGAGGCCGACGCGGCGGGGCGTGGTGTGCAGCACGACGCGGGAGCCGTCGGGCGCGGCGATGACGCGCGGAGCGTAGGCGCCGGTCGGGCCGAGAGGGCCGCGCCGGGTCCAGGGCCCGCGCAGGCGGGGCGCCGTCCATGCCTCGAAGCCGCGCGTGGCGCCGATGGAGCCGAGCAGCAGCCAGCTGCCGTCGTCGAGACGTTCCAGGACCGGGCACTCCAGTTCGTCGACGTCGCCGGGGGAGAGGAGCGGTGGGTGGACGGTCCAGTGCTCCAGGTCCTCGGAGGTGGCCCAGGCGACGCAGCCGCTGACCTCCACCGGGAGGGAAGCGTCGCTGGCGCAGACGGCCATGACCCAGCCGTCCGACTCGTCGTCGCGCACGACGAACGGGTCGCGCCAGCCCATGCGTTCACCGGTGCGGTACCACCGCGGGTCCGCCTCGACGACCGGCGCGGTCCCATGGCGCCGCCAGGCCGTGCCGTCGGTGCGGTCCGAGTACGCCAGCCCGACCGACTGGAGCGGCCAGCCGCCCGGCGTGAGCCCGGAGACGCCCGTGTAGAACATCGCCATTCCGTCACCGTGCCGGATCGGGTGCATCGTCCACACCGCCTGCTCGTCGAAACGGCCGGGCATGCCGTTGCCGAAGGCGGTGCCCTGCGGCTCCCAGTGGACCAGGTCGGTGGAGGTGGCCCGGCCGTAGGAGGTCTCCATCCGCAGATGATCGAACTCCGGTGTCCACGGGCCCTGCAGGTGCAGGACCGCGTACCTGCCGTCGTCGTCGCGCAGGAGGGCGAAGTCGTTCAGGCAGAGGCCGGGAGGGGCGTATCGCATGCACAGTTCCTGTCGGCTCGACAGCGCCCAAACGCGTGCGCTGAGACTTGATAACGAAAAGGCCTCCTGAGGACCGGCCCAAGTAAATATGAACGCAAACGCTTGCGCAACAAGGTGGGCGGGTTTACGGTCACGTCACCCACAGATCACACCGATGTGAAAGCAACGGGAGGAATGCGCCGTGACGGCCAGCATCACCGATGTCGCCCGCGCCGCCGGAGTCTCGGCATCCACCGTGTCCCGCGCGCTGCGCGGCCGGCCGGGAGTGTCGGAGGAGGTGCGGGCGCAGATCACGGCCGTTGCCGCGCGACTCGGCTACACAGCCTCACGTTCCGCGGCGAGCCTGGCCAGTGGGCGCACCTTCACCATCGGTGTCGTGGTCCCGTATGTGGGCCGCTGGTTCTTCGGCACCGTGCTGGACGCCGCCGAGCAGGTGTTCAGTACCGCCGGGTACGACGTACTGCTGTACAACCTCCGTTCGCCGGAGACACGCAAGCGTTTCTTCACCAGACTCCCGGTCCGCAAGCGGGTGGACGCGGTGCTGTCGCTGCTCATCCCTGACGAGGAGGAGACCGCCGCACTGCGCTCACTCGGGGTGCCGCTGGCCACGACCGTCGGCGGCACCCGGCCCGGCTTCACCGTCGTCGGCATCGACGACCGGGCCGGCACCGAGAGCGCCGTACGGCATCTGGTGAACCTCGGCCACCGCCGCATCGGCATGATCTCGGGGTCCAGTGGTCCGCTGCACTGGACCACTCCCATCGAGCGCCGACAGGCATATCTCGACGTCCTGGCCGACGCCGGGATCGAGTCCGATCCGGCTCTGGAGGCGGACGGTGACTACACCGTCGAGGGCGGTGAGCGGGCGATGACCGAGCTGCTGGCCGTCTCGCGTCCGCCGACGGCTGTGTTCGCGCAGTCCGACGAGATGGCGATGGGCGCCCTGCGCGCCCTGCGCCGCCACCGGCTGACGGTGCCGGACGACGTGTCCGTGGTCGGCTTCGACGACCACGAACTCGCCGACGTGGTCGGGCTGACCACCGTCGCACAGCCGGTCGCCGAGCAGGGCGCCGAGGCCGCCCGGCTGCTGCTGCGGCAGTTGGAGGAACCGGACGCCGAACCACCCGCCGAGCAGGTGCAGATGCCCATCCGCCTCGTGCTGCGCGAGACCACCGCGCCGCCGCGCCCGCGCGGACCGCAGTAACTCCCCGAGCCCCACACCCTCAGCCCACCTGAAGCACTCCCACCCACCTGAAGCACTGCCGCACTTCGAACCCTCGCCACAGCACGGAGGCACAGCCATGATCTCGACCAGCAGAAAGTACCGCCGCACCGCCCGTACGGGCCTGGCCCTGGCCCCCTTGCTGGCGCTGGCCGCCTGCGGCGGGGGCGGTGGTACCGATGCCTCCGCCGAGGCCGGGAGCGGCAAGGGCACCATCAGTGTCTGGGCCCACCAGGGCCAGAAGAACGAGGCCAGTGCGCTGCAGAACGCGGTGAAGTCCTTCAACTCCTCGCAGAACAAGATCAAGGTCGACCTGAAACTGATACCCGAGGCCGACTACACCAAGACCATCACCGCCACCGACGCCGCCGAGCTGCCGGACGTGATGGAGTTCGACGGCCCGACCATGGCGAACTTCGTCTACAACAAGAAACTCGCCCCGATCGACACGTACGTCTCCGCCAAGACCATGTCCAACGCCACCGACGCGAGCAAGGCGCAGGGCGAGGTCGGCGGCAAGCACTACGGCCTGGGCATGTTCGACTCCGGCCTCGGCATCTACGGCAACAAGAAGCTGCTGGACGCGGCCGGGGTGAAGTACCCCAAGGGCTTGTCCGACGCCTGGACGGCGGATCAGTTCACCGCCGCGCTCAAGACGCTGAAGGCGAAGGACCCCGACGGCAAGACCGTCGACCTGCAGGAGTCCGGCGGCTACGCCAAGGAGTGGGGCACCTACGGCTTCGCTCCGATCGTCTGGTCCGCCGGAGGCTCCCTCCTCAAGGACGGCAAGGCGGAAGGCGCCCTCGACACCCCGGCCGTGGTCTCGGCCCTGAAGACCTTCCAGTCCTGGAAGCCCTACGTCGACCCCAACACCGACGGCAACGCCTTCGCCAAGGGCCGCGTCGCGCTCAGCTGGGTCGGCCACTGGATGTACCCCGCCTACAGCGAGGCCCTCGGCGACGACCTCGTCGTCCTTCCGCTGCCCGACTTCGGCAACGGCCCCAAGACCGGCCAGGGCTCCTGGGCCTGGGGCATCGGCGCCGACACCAAGAACGCCAAAGCGGCCGGCACGTTCCTGGACACCCTCCTGAACGACACCAACGTCACCGCCATGACGACCGCCAACGGCGCGGTGCCCGCCACCAAGACCGCGCTCGCCAAGAGCAGCCTCTACAAGCAGGGCGGCCCGCTCCAGCTCTTCGCCGACCAGCTCGCCAAGCCCTGCGGTGACAGCGACATCACCAAGTCCTGCGTCGCCGTCACCCGCCCAGTGACCGCCGGATACCCCACCGTCACCGCGAAGTTCAGCGAGGCCCTGAACTCCGTCTACGGCGGCGCCGACCCCAAGAGCGCCCTGCAAAAGGCCGCCCGCGCCATCGACCAGGACTTCTCCGACAACGCCGGCTACAAGATTCCGTAGGACCATCGGCCGGGGCGGGCCGCACACCGCACGCCCGCCCCGCCGGGAACAGGACCCCTCCCGTGACATCCGTGGAACCCGCGCCCGCCGTGCCGCCGCCCGGCCCGGGGCAGGCCCCGTCCGTGACCTCCGTGAAACCCGCGCGATCGATGCGATCGACTCGTCCGGGCCGCAAGAACCGCGACTGGCTGCACGGGCTGCTCATGTCCGCCCCGGCCGTGGTCGGACTCATCGTCTTCGTCGGTGTGCCGTTCGGCTACGCCGTGGTGCTCTCCTTCTACAACGTCCGCCTCGGCTCTCCGCTGGAGCCCACCTTCTTCGGCCTGGAGCAGTACCGGCGGCTGTTCACCGACCCCGACCTTTCCGGGCCGTTCCTGCGGGCCCTGCTGAACAACCTGACCTTCGCCGTGGTCGTCGTACCGGTGCAGACGGCCCTGGCACTCGGGCTGGCCATCCTGCTCAACCGCAAACTCAAGGCAATCGGCCTCTTCCGGTCCCTGTTCTTCATGCCGGTCGTCTTCCCCATGGCGCTGGTCGCCGTGATCTGGCGCCTCATCCTGGCCCGCAGCGACCAGGGCATGCTCAACTCCGCACTGGACGCGGTGAGTTTCGGCAACTGGGGGGCCTTCGACTGGCTCGGCGACGGCGCCACGGCCATGGCCTCGCTCATCGTGCTGTCGATCTGGCAGGGCGTCGGCTTCCAGATGGTCATCCTCCTGGCCGGCCTCCAGCAGATCCCGGGGGAGCTCTACGAGGCCGCCGCACTCGACCGCGCCTCCCGCTGGCAGCAGTTCCGCCACGTCACCCTCCCCGGCATCCACGGCACCCTCGTCTTCGTCGCCATGCTCACCTCGGTGCTCTCCTTCCGGGTCTTCGACCAGGTGTACGTCCTCGTCCGCGGCGGCGGCCTGGACGAGGACGCCACCCGCACCGTGATGTACCAGGCCGTCACCACCGCCTTCGACCAGAACAACATCGGCCAGGCGTCCGCGATCACCGTCGTCTTCTTCCTGATCGTCGTCGTCCTGACGCTCATCCAGCGCCGCGTCGTCCGGCCCGGAAACGAGGACTGACCCATGGGCACCACCCCTACGCCCCTGCGCCGCTTCATGGACTACGCCGTACTCAGCGTGCTGGCCTTCGTCTTCGTGCTGCCCGTGATCTACCTGTTCCTGGGCAGTCTCAAGCCGTCCGACGAGGTCCTCAACGGCATGTCCGGCTTCCTGCCCACCCACCTGTCCTTCGACAACTACTCCGCCGTCCTCGACAGTCTCGACTCCGACAGCACCGGCTACTTCTGGGGCTTCATGGGAGTCTCACTGCTGCTGGCCTTCGTCGTCGTCACCGGCGGTCTGTTCGTCAACTCGATGGCCGCCTACGGGCTGTCCCGGCTGAAGTGGCGTGGCCGGAACGCCGTCTTCACACTCATCCTGCTGCTGATGCTGGTCCCGTTCGAGTCGGTGGCGGTGCCGCTCTTCTACATGTTCAACGACCAGCGCAACACCCTCCCCATCCTGGCGCTCCCGTTCATCGCCAACGCCTTCTCGGTCTACCAGTTCCACACGTTCTTCCGCTCGATCCCGCCGAGCATCGAAGAAGCCGCCCGCATCGACGGCGCGGGCCCCTGGCGTACTTTCTTCGCGATCATCATCCCCATGTCGAAGCCCGCCTTCGCCTCCGTGGCGATCCTGACCTTCCTCATCCAGTGGGGCTCGTTCCTGTGGCCGGTGCTGATGGTCTCCGACCCGTCGGTACGCCCGCTGCCGCTGGAGATAAGCGTCTTCCAGGGCCAGGAGCCCCCGGACTGGGGCCAGATCCTCGCCTTCGGCGTCCTCTTGGTCCTGCCCGTCCTGGTGGTCTTCGCCTTCTTCCAGCGGTGGTTCGTCCAGGGTGTCGCCAGCTCCGCCGTCAAGGGCTGAATGCGTGTCTTCGAACTTGCTCGGCGTCCGCTCACAACCCGACTCGGCACCGTCGGCACGGTGAGGGGGGACTCAGTTGCCGACACCGAGGCTGGACATGAACGCGGACGGGTATCGGTCGCCGCGCGCCGCGCCCGGCGGCACCGCCTTCTCGATCTCGGCGAGGTCGTCCGCGGTGAGGATCAGCTCCATCGCGGGCAGCGCCTCGGCCAGCCGCTCGCGGGTGCGAGCGCCGACCAGCGGCACGATGTCGTCGCCCTGTGCGGCCACCCAGGCGATGGCCAGTTGAGCGACCGTGCACCCCTTGGCGTCGGCGGCCCGGCGCAGTGCTTCCACGAGGGCGAGATTGTGTTCCACGTTCCCGCTCGAGAACCGCGGGCTGAAGCCGCGGCTGTCGCCGGGGCCGGCGGTGCGGCCGACGGACCAGTGCCCGGAGATGAGGCCGCGGCTGAGGACTCCGTACGCGGTCAGGCCGATGCCGAGCACCCTCAGCGTAGGCAGAATGTCCGCCTCCACGGCGCGGGAGATCAGCGAGTACTCGATCTGCAGGTCGGCGACCGGGTGCACGGCATGCGCCCGGCGGATCGTCGCCGCGTCGACCTCCGAGAGACCGAGGTGCCGGACGTACCCGGCGTCGATCATCTCCTTGATCGCGCCCACCGTCTCCTCGATCGGTACCGCCGGGTCCAGCCGGGCGGGGCGGTAGATGTCGATGTGGTCGGTGCCCAGGCGGGTCAGCGAGTAGGCCAGGAAGTTCTTCACCGCCTCGGGACGGCCGTCCATCCCGCCGAACTCCGGGCCCGGCCCTCGCAGCATGCCGAACTTGACGCTCAACTGGTAGCTGTCCCGGTCCCGGCCACGCAGCGACTCGGCGATCAGCAGCTCGTTGTGGCCCATGGCGTAGAAATCACCGGTGTCGATCAGCGCGACGCCGGCCTCCAGCGCGGCGTGGACGGTGGCGATACTCTCCGCGCGGTCGGCCTCGCCGTAGGCGCCCGACATGCCCATCGCGCCCAGGCCCAGCGCGGAAACGGCCGGGCCGGTGGTGCCCAGGGTTCGTGTCTGCATCGCGTTCTCCTTCGTCGTCGGTCTGCCGCCCACCTTGCGACCGCGCCACGACGTACGGGAGCGGAGCGTTCATCCTGGGAGCGACACTCCCTGGATCGGCTCGGCCGCTGCGAGGACCATGGGGACATGCAACGTGACCAGCTCGCCGACTTCCTGCGCCGCCGCCGCGAGGCGATGCGTCCGGCCGAGGTCGGCATCGCCGACGGCCCCCGCCGCCGCACCTCCGGTCTGCGCCGGGAAGAGGTGGCCACGCTCGCCGGCATGTCAGTGGACTACGTCGTACGCCTCGAGCAGGGCCGCAGCAGCCAGCCCTCGGTGCAGCTGCTCGGGGCGCTGGCCCGGGCGCTGCGCCTCTCCGACGACGAGCGCGACCACCTGTTCCACCTGGCCGGCCACCGGCCCCCAGCCGCCGACGGAGTGGCCCGCCTGGCCCGCGCCGGCCTGATCCGCATGCTCGACCTGCTCGGCGACACCCCGGCCCTGGTCCTGTCCGATCTGGGCGAGGTCCTCGCCCAGAACCGGGCCGCCCTCCTGCTCATGGGCGACTACACGGGCTTGTCCGGCGACCGCCGCTACGTCGCATACCGCTGGTTCACCGACCCAGCGGCCCGCGCCGTCACCCCGCCCGGGGAACGAGAACGCCACGCCCGCCAGCTCGTGGCCGACCTGCGTGCGGCCGCCGGCCGCCGGACCGGCGACTCCACGGTCGCCGGACTCGTCGACCGGTTGCAGGCCGCGAGCGCCGACTTCCGCCGGATCTGGGCCGAGCACGAGGTCGCGGTCCGGCGTGCCGACCGCAAGACCCTGCTGCATCCGCGGGTCGGCCGCCTGCTGATGGACTGCGAGACCCTGGTCACTCCCGACCAGGGCCAGCAGCTGCTGGTGCTCACCCCGGCGGACGCCGAGGCCCGCGAGCGGCTGGAACTGCTGCGGGTCATCGGTGTCGAGGAATTCCCCACGGGGGCAACGGACCCCCCGACACGGTGAAGCGGCGGGCCATGGGGCACCGGTCTCGCAGGGAAAACGAATGGACGGGGTGATGCTGGGGCTTGTAGCTTGCGGTTGACCGCGACACCAGCCGAGGAGGTGAGACCCATGAACGCTGTATCGACGTGGGTGCTCCCCCCTTCCCGTCACGGCCGGCGACTGACGTAGGTGTCGCCGGGAGCGCCTCGCCAACAAGGCCCTCCCGAAAGGCAACACCGATGCCCTCTCCCGAGTTCACAGCCGAGCCGTCGTCGAACGACACGGCCGAGCGCGACTTCACCCCGGGCGACGTCCCCGTACTCCACTCGCCGGCCTCCGGCGCCGATGGCGCGCCCCTCACGTACGACGTGATCATTGCCGGTTGCGGACCGACCGGCGCGATGCTGGCCGCCGAACTGCGGCTGCACGATGTGCGGGTACTCGTTCTGGAGAAGGAAACCGAGCCCGTGTCGTTCGTCCGCGTAGTCGGTCTGCACATGCGCAGTATCGAGCTGATGGCGATGCGCGGACTGCTGGATCGCATGCTCGAACACGGAAGACAGCGTCCGGCCGCCGGATTCTTCGCCGCCATCACCAAACCCGCTCCCAAGGACCTGGATTCCGCGCACGCCTACATGGTGGGCATCCCGCAGCCGGTCATCGTCAACCTGCTCGAGGAACATGCGATGCAACTGGGCGCGCAAGTCCGGCGCGGTTGTGCGGTGGCCGATTTCGAGCAGGACGACGAGGGTGTGACCGTCGAGCTGGCCGACGGCGAACAGCTGCGTTCGCGCTACCTCGTCGGCTGTGACGGCGGCCGCAGTACGGTGCGCAAACTGCTCGGCGTCGGCTTCCCCGGGGAGCCCTCGCGGACCGAGACGCTGATGGGCGAGATGGAAATGGGTGTGCCGCAGGAGGAGATCGCGGCCAAGGTGACCGAAATCCACGAGACCGATAAGCGATTCGATCTCAGGCCTTTCGGCGAAGGTGTGTACCGCGTCGTAATCCCCGTCGGGGGAGTCAGCGATCGCGAGGAACCGCCCACCCTCGAGGATTTCAGACAACAGCTGCGTGCCATCGCCGGAACCGATTTCGGCGTGCACTCCCCGCGCTGGCTGTCCCGCTTCGGGGACGCCACCCGGCTGGCCGAACGTTATCGGGTCGGGCGGGTGCTGCTGGCCGGCGATGCGGCACACATCCATCCACCCACCGGCGGACAGGGCCTCAACCTGGGCGTTCAGGACGCATTCAACCTCGGCTGGAAACTGGCCGCACAAATCCGCGGCTGGGCGCCGGCAACACTGCTGGACACCTACCAGGCCGAACGACATCCGGTCGCCGAGGACGTGCTCGACAACACCCGCGCCCAGATGGAACTGCACTCCACCGAACCGGGCCCGCAGGCCGTGCGCCGGCTGCTCGCCGAACTGATGGACTTCGACGAGGTGAACCGCTATCTGATCGAGAAGATCACCGCGATCGGCATCCGCTACGACTTCGGCGCGGGCCCCGACCTGCTCGGCCGCCGCCTGCGCGACATCGACGTGAAACAGGGCAACCTCTACGGTCTGCTGCATCGCGGCCGCGGCCTGCTGCTGGACCGCACCGAACGCCTGACTGCCGGCGGCTGGTCAGACCGGGTCGATCACCTCGCGGACCCCACTGCGGCACTCGATGTTCCCTGCGTCCTGCTACGCCCCGACGGCCACGTCGCCTGGATCGGCGACGATCAGAAGGACCTGGACGCCCACCTCTCCCGCTGGTTCGGCAAGCCCGCCGACTGATCCCGCCTGAGCAACCGAGCGTATCGCGCATGTCTTCGGCCGCTACCACCTCATGCCCGGAGGCACGTTCTACGTGCAGGCCGACCAGTAGCATCGCCAACCCGGCACCGGCAGGCCCCCTGCGCCCCGCGGCGCGAGAAGCCTGCCCCCGTGACACAGAGAGCCGGTCACCATCAGCTTCCTCGTCTACGACGAGGAGCCCGAGCCTCTGCCGGAGGACTGGAAGCACACCGAGACCTTATCCTGCACCGCCACTGGCGCCCCGGCCAACTTCACGACGGGAACCGACCCCGACGACATGTTCCATGACCACCTCGTCCATCACACCCGCCGCGTCAACCAGCACAGCGACGACATCGCGCTCCTTCTCCTTCAGCCCCACCGCATGGCCGAGCCGTGAGGACCGCCGACTCGTGGCTGGCCCTGTGCGCCCCGGCCCCCCGGCCGGGGGACGGCCGGGTCGGTCGCCGTGACCCTCCTTCCGCGTGCCCAGCCCCACGAGAACCGCAGTAGCGCCTCGTGGTCGTCAACGAGGGGAAGCGGTGCACCGACCGTCCCGGCGACTTCGTGCCGGCCCAGAATGGTGAGCAGGACCGCCGGTGCCAGGCCGCTGTGGTCCGGTTCTCGTTCGCGGGCCCCTGGGAGCCCAACCGAGGCGTTTGGGCTCAGAAGCTGAGCGAACAGCCCGAGAGAGAGCCGCGCTGTGAGCATACGATTGCCGACCACCTGGCACGCTGACACGATCGCGGGCGTGATCACTTCTGAGACACCGGACTGCCTGATTGTGACGGGGATGCCGGGGGCTGGGAAGTCGACGGTGACCAGGCTCGTCGCTGAGCGCCTGCCACGCTCCGCCCGGCTCGACGGCGACTTCATCAGCAGGCTGATCGTCAGCGGTCGTGTCTATGCCGGAGATTCGGCGCAGCAGGCGGCGGTCATCGTCGTCGACGCTGTCGAGCGTCAGGGCCATGACGCCCACCTGATCGCTTCCGTCCAGCAGGGGCAGATACATCCGCACGCCGCCGTGGGCGTCGGGTACCTCGACGACGTCCGCGCGTTGGAAGGCGCGGCCGGCGGGGGAGTGGGCCACCGGCTCGGGCTGGCCGACGTGCAGCTTCTTTGCCCGGAAGCGGCACCAGCAGCTCCTGGGCGTAGTTCTGGAGCAGGAGGGACACGTCACGGCCGCCGATCCTGGCCACCTCCTCCGCGATCAGCGGGGCGATCAGCTGCGGCGGCAAGAGCCGCGCCCGACCCAGCAGCACCCCGAGCAGCCGCTCGCCGAAACCCTCCGACCGGTCCACGCTGTCTTTGCCCATGGTCGGGTGTCGCCACTGCCTTCCTGTCACCTGTGCCGGTCACTGCCTCCGCACAACGTGATCTGGTCGAGCAGCCGGAGCGGCTCATTACGCCATGCCCGGCATGTCGGACCGCGCTGTCCTGGCGGCCCGTGCCCTGGGCGTCTGCCGCACTGGGCCGGGGTCCGGGATGGAGTACGCGGCGGAGACGATCGACCAGAAGGCGAGCCGAGCGTCGTCGGGGACCGTGGGCCCGAGATGGCGCGGGATCGGCGACGGGTGCGGGTCGCCGTCTGCCACGGAGCGTCGGGGGAAAGTGGGTCGGTAAGCCACAGGTGGACAGCACGGGACGGACGTCTTTCAGCGTCCTTACTCCACTCTTACGGACACGCTTCGACAAGCCGCAAGCGTAGAGTTCGAATCATGAACGCACGGCTGGCTCTTCTGCGCGCCGTGACCCACGGTGTGCAGGAGAGCGACGTCTTCCGGCTGGCACTGCACCACGCAGCCGGAGAGCTGGGCGCGCTCGGCGGGACGATTCATCTGCGCGGTCCGATGTCCGCGCTGCGTCTGGTGTCGGTGGCCGGTCTCCCTCCTGTCCTCACCCGCTCCTGGGAGATCATCGATCAGGAGGGCCCGCTGGCCCCGGCGCGCGCCCTGCACCAGGGCAGCGGTGTGTGGGTGCCGCCCGGATCCGCCATCGGGCAGGCCGATACCGCCGACCCTTCGGCGGAAGCAGCGGAATTCCCATGGCCCGGCACCGGCCTGGCCGCCTTGCCGGTGTTCAGCGGGGACCGCAGCATCGGGTCGCTCACCGTCGTGACGGGAGGACCGCGGGAGCCCACGGCGCGGCAGTGGGAGTTCCTTCAATCCGTCGTCTGCTGGATCGAGGAGCGCATAGCCCAGGCGCCGCCCCCATCCCGGCCCCCGCAGACAGAGCGGAACGGTGAGCGCCTGAGGCAGGCACTCAAGGAGGTCAGGGTCGGATCATGGGACTGGGACATCCGGACCGGTGACTTGATCTGGGACGAAGCGGCCATGGAGCTGTACGGCACCAGGCCGGCCGACTTCACAGGCAGGATCGAGAACTGGATGAGGGTCGTCCACCCCGACGACCTGGCGCCGACGCTGGCGGCGGCACAGCGGGCCATCCGCGACCACACCGTCTACGAGGCCGAGTACCGCGTACGGCTCCTGGACGACACGTACGGCTGGACGCAGGCCCGGGGCACGGCGACCTACGACGAGCGGGGCGAACCCGAGCGGATGATCGGCGTCGGATGGGAGAGCAACGAGTCCCGTTCCGCCCGTGACGCGCTCAGCCGGGCCCTGCGCCATATGAGCGACGGCTTCCTGGCGGTGGATGACGAGTGGCGGATCACCTTCGCCAACCTGGAGGCGGAGCGCACTCTGAGGTTCTCCGAGGAGGAGTTGTTCGGACGCCCGCTGTGGGAGCTGCCCGCCACGCGACAGGTGACCGGTCTGGAGAGCAGGTGCCGGACGGCCGCAGCCGGGGAGGGACCGGTCGGCTTCGATGTGCGCATGCCGGACACGGGGTGTCTCTACCACCTCCGGCTGGTCCCAGGACCCGACGGCCGCACCCTCTACTTCACTGACGTCACCGAAAAGCGCCACCTGGAGGAGGAGCGCCAGGCGGCCGAGCGTGCCACCGCGGAGCGAGCGGCCCGGATCACCGAGCTGACGGCAGCGCTCGCCGCGGCTACGACCTCGGGTGACGTGGTCAACGCGGTCGCCCGACGGGTGCTGGCGCCGTTCGCCGCCACCGGCATCCGGGTACAGGTCATCGAGGGCGACCGGCTTCACAACGTCGGGGCCGTCGGCTACCCGGACGACTTCCTCGCCGCCGTCAACAGTCAGTCCCCGACACCCGGCGACCCGGCCTGGGACACCCTCACATCCGGCAGCTCACTGTTCCTGTCCTCGCCGGAGGAGATGGCCGCACGGGCGCCGCAGCTGGCCGTCATGGCGGGACACGCCGGCAAGCAGGCATGGGCGTTTCTGCCCCTCACAGCGTCCGGCCGGACGTTCGGCGTGTGCGTGGTGGCCTTCGACCGTCCGCGCCGCCTCACCGAGGAGGAACGCGCGCTGCTGACCACGATCAGCGCCCTCGTCGCACAGTCCCTGGAAAGGGCCCGGCTGTACGACGCCGAACTCGCCCGATCCCGTGAACTCCAGCGCAGCCTGCTCCCTCGGGACCTTCCCGACCTGCCCATGTGCACTGCCGCCGCTCGTTACCTCCCCGCCGGAGAGGGCACGAAGGTGGGCGGCGACTGGTACGACATCATCCCGCTGTCCGGTGGACAGGTCGCTCTCGTCGTCGGTGACGTCATGGGCCATGGCCTGCCCGAGGCGGCCACCATGGGCCGCCTGCGCACGGCCGTCCACACCCTGGCCGACCTCGAACTGCCTCCCGACGAGATCATGAGCCACCTCAACGACATCGTCGCCGGCATGGGCGTGGATTCGTACGTCACCTGCCTGTACGCGCTCTACGACTCCACCACGAAGATCTGCTCCATCGCCCGCGCAGGGCACCCGCCGCCCGCCCTGCTCCACCCCGACGGCACCGTGCAGTTCCCGGAGCGGCCCGCCGATCCGCCGCTGGGTGCGGCGAAACCGCCGTTCGAGACGGTCGAGCTGCCGGTGCCCGACGGAAGTCTGCTCGTGCTCTACACCGACGGGCTGGTCGAGTCGTCGAAGCGGGAGATCGACGAAGGCATGACGGATCTGGCCCAGGTCCTGCGCACAGCGCACGAGGACGGCGCGGCGACGGACCTGGAACGCCTCTGCAACACCCTGACAGCGGCTCTGCTGCCGCCCGAGCACCAGGCAGCCGACGACGCGGCCCTCATCGTCGCCCGCCTCCGTGCCCTGCCCGGCGACAGGATGGCCTCCTGGCCGCTCGCCGAGGATCCCCGCGCGGCCGGCCAGGCACGCCGCCACGTCCGCGAGCAACTTGTCGCCTGGGGCCTGGACGACCTCACACCCACTACGGAACTCCTGGCCAGCGAACTGGTGGGCAACGTCATCCGCCACGCCAAGGGCCCCGTCCGCCTGCGCCTACTGCACGGCACCGAGCTGATCTGCGAGGTGTTCGACGGCAGTCTGACGATGCCCCGCATCCGCCGCGCGACGGAAACCGACGAAGGAGGCCGCGGCCTGCAACTGATCACCGCGCTCTCCCAGCGCTGGGGCACGCGCTACACACGGGCGGGAAAATGCATCTGGACGGAACAGGCCCTGCTCGGCCCGGACAGCCGCAACGACGCGCCGTCCGGTGTTCTGGACATGATCCTCCAGGACACGGACGGGCTCGACGCGAACCTGGCCGCGTTCGGCTTCGAGGATCCGGACCTGTAGACACCCAGGCGCCGTCGGTCGCTGGTGCGATGACATCAGACAGGGGTCAGCCGATGCCGGCGCATCTGCAGGGACACCTGACCACAGTGGTGGCGCAGTGGCGTGTCCGCCGGACGGAGTGAGCATAGGACGGAAGTCCGCGGGTAACTGACGTGGGCTGGCCGGGAGCGGCGCAACGCCTGGGGAGGTCGAGCGCCGCTCCCTAAGAACTCCCAACGAAATGATCTTCGAGGAGGTTGGATCACTCCGGAATCGAACTGTTGATCCGGGGGTGTGGCTTGGCCGAAGCCGTGGAAAGTCGACCGTCGGAACTGTGCAGGCGCGCCACGAGCGGAACGCTCGGGGGCATGGGGGGCTGGAAGATAAATACGTCGACAGCGCCCCTCGGTACTCGGCAAAGTGGCCGCCCGTGACGAGCAGTGAACTGTGGACCCGTGCGACCGCTGACCGTTATGACGCCGAGGAGACCGAAATGTCCTCGGCCGCCGTTCTCGGACCGACTCTCGACTTCCTCGCCGAGCTCGCCGGAGACGGCCGGGCGCTGGAGTTCGCCATCGGAACCGGACGAGTGGGCGTCCCGCTCCGGGAACGCGGCGTGCCGGTAGTGGGCATCGAACTGTCCGAGCACATGACAGCGGTTCTGCGGCGCAAGATCGACGAGAGCACGCTTCCGGTAGTCATCGGGGACATGGCTGCCACCGTAGTCCCCGGCGAGTTCACCCTGGTCTATCTCGTCTACAACACCATCACGAACCTGCTCACGCAGGACGAGCAGGTCGAGTGCTTCCGCAACGCCGCACGTCATCTGGAGCCCGGCGGCCGATTTGTCATCGAGCTGGGCGTGCCGCCGCTGCGGTTCCTGCCGCCCGGCCAGGTCGCGGTACCGTTCGACGTCTCGGAGCAGCATCTCGGCTTCGACACCTTTGACCTGGTGGAGCAGATTCTCGTCTCGCACCACTTCACCCGCGATGGCGACGACGGCCGCTACCGTCGCGGCAACTCCCGGCACCGGTACGCCTGGCCGGCAGAGCTCGACCTGATGGCACGGATCGCTGGGCTCGAGCTGGAACGTCGCGTCGCGGACTGGGACGGGGCGCCGTTCACCCAGGACTCCGCGAAGCACATCTCCGTGTGGCGCAAGCCAACCTGAAGTCGGCCCCGGGCTGCGCTGCGTTCCCCAGCCTGCTGAGAACGTCCAGCCCGTCCACGGGTGCGCGCCGTGCGGCGGGGCCAGATGGCCGGCCACAGCGCGGCCGACGGCCCGGGACAGAGTGGCGCTGCGGTCGATGTACTGCAGGCGGCCCGCCGGGTTGGAGCGGCCGAGCAGCAGCGTGCGGGGCGCGGCAAGCGACCCGGTGACCGCGCCGATCACGGCTTCGGTGGTGACCTGCACCTACTGGTGAAGAGGCAGTGTTCTGGTCTTGCACTGTTCCTGTGACCGCTTGCCGGTCGAGGGCAAGTTCTAGCTGTACAACCAGCTGCCGTAAGGTGCAGCGGTCACGAGTTGGTACAGCCCGAAAGCGGCAGCTCCGAGGACAAGCAGAAACAGCCCGGAGCGCAGAAACAGCGGACCCACGACGGTCACTGAGGCGGCCTGTCCCGTGAGGGTGCGCCAGTCCCGCACGCGGCGGACGTCCCCCGCACTCGCCCACCAAAAGCCGGCACCGATCACAAGCAGGATCGCGCCGAAGAGGCCGACAACACCACTGACGACGGCCAGGAAGTCTCGTCGGTCGCTGTGGCCAGTGATACTCAAAGCCGCCACCACGAGCGGCACCACGCCCAGCAGGCCGAAGGTCACGCCTCGCCGCGCAACGTCCGCCGGCCGCAGCCGCGGCAGCATCACGCCGTCTTGGTCCAAAGCCATGGCCAGCACCCTAGCCCGCTCGATCCCGAGCAGCCGCAACGTCCCCTGGCCGCCACCACGCCGACAGCCCGCTGGACCCTACGAGCCCTGACCCTGCGACCTCCTGATCCGAGATTCAGTGCGATTAAGCCCACCGTTTTCGCGATCCCCGTACGACGGCAGCCCCACCAGCCACAGCCAGCCCGTCTCGGTCCGCCGCCGCCTCAACAGCCGCGCGACGACTTCCTGTTCCGGTTGTCCCAGCACCGGGTCGGCGGGCAGCACCACCCACACCGGTACCGGCCCGGCTGTGTCGTCGGAGGGCGTGGTCACGGCACGGTAAGCGCCCGGTGCCCGATGGGGCTGCGTGAGGCCCACGAACGCCACCTGCCGGACATCACCGTCGCCGCGCTGCGCTACGGCCCGCGCCAACGACCGCACCTTCCCCAAGCCGGTCGGCAAGCGCGGCGCCGAACTCCTCTACCGCGTCGGCGACCTGAAGAAGTGGGCGCACAACCGGCCCCGCGCAGCCTCCGGCACCACCGACCTCGACTGACCACCCAAGCCCGCCTGGCGGCCGCGAACCGGGACCTCTCCGGTCCGGCCGACACGATCCCCCCTCAGCCCTGGAGAACATCCGGTTCGCCAGGCACAGAACAGAAGAGGAAGACCACGACCACGACCGCGCTCCCGAAGCTGCTGCGCCTCAACGACCCCGGCCTGCGCGAGCCGCTTCAGGTGCTGCCCGACTCCGCCGCACTCATCGGCATCAGCACCGACGGCCGGGCCATGGCCGTCGACATCGACGCCGCGCCGCACATCCTGGTCTGCAGCGGCACCGGCGGTGGCAGCACGACGATCCTGCGCACCCTTACCGCCCAGTTCCTCCACCAGGGCGCCCACGCCCTGGTCCTCGACCACACCCGCATCTCTCCACCTGCGGGCCAAGGACCTGCCGACGGTCACGCACCGCGGCAACGTCGCCGGCATCCACGACGCCCTGGTCGGCCTCGCCGCCGAGCTGGAGCGCTGCATCGACCTGGACGGCGACCTCGACGGCGTGCCGCGGCTGATGGTCCTGATCGACCGGGCCGACGACACCCTGGGCACCTCGCCCGCTACTGGGAGACGTTCCGGCAGAAGGACGACCTCAAGCGGTCCCCGGCCATCGCCGCCCTCGAGGCCGTCCTGTAGGAGGGGCGCGCGGCCCGCATCCAGGTCATCTACGACGGACCCGCCACCATCAACAGTCGCCTCATCCCCGGCGCCCGCGAGCAGTTCGCCACCGTCTCCTTGCCCGGGTCAGCGCCGGCGTGTGGCAGCGGCTCGCCCCGATAGTCGACCCCGCCCCGAAGAGCAGGGCGCTCCCCGGGCCGTATCCACGTCGTCCAGGATGGTGACGCCCACCCGGCTCAGGTGCCGCTGATGACCGACGCCCAAGCCGCCGACTGGCTCACCGCCACGGCGGCCGGGGAGATCTGGCCCGCCTCGGGCTGTGAAGGCTCCACCTGGCGCAGGCAGTACACGAACCTGGACTCCGAGTCGACGCGGCCCATGCACCGTCGACAGTCCCCGCGTTCACGCACGGGCCGCCGGCCGTCCGCGCAGCCGGGGCAGGTCATCACCGGCTGCCGGGACCTCGGATGCGGAGCGCGCGCCTTCGTCGTCGCCAGTCTCCACCACCAAGGAGACGGCGAAGCAGTCGTCGGTGTCGCACACGACAGCCACTCCTGTAGGCATCCGGTCCCCTCTCAGGCCGCAATCCGCTCCCGGTCACACCAACAGGACCATCTTGCAGAAGCGGCACGCCCTCGAGTGGGGATTCCCATGCGATTGCGATTAAGTACTCCAGTGAGAATTCGTGTCTTGAGCTGGTTGTTTTTCGGTAGTGGCAGCGGCGGGCGGTGGCTTGGTGATGTCTGCGCCAGCGGGACCAGTTCAGTGCGTGCCTGCTGACCGGTCCCGAACAGTGCGTCGCGCGCTGTCAGCGGTCGGCGTCTTCGGGCTGTGCCTCGGCACCGGGCGCGGCCGCCGGCTGTGACGCGGGGGTGGTGTAGAAGACGGACCGGCCCTGCTTGGTGCGTTCGGCCTGGCTCTTGGCCACCAGTGCCTCGAGCGTGACGCGCACGACCTTGGCCGCAATGTCGCGATCGGGGTGAGCCTGGTTGAGTGCTGTGGAGATCTCCGCAGCGGAGCGTGGTTCCTGCTGCTCGGCGAGGTGGCGGCGGATGAGCTCAACGAGGGTGGGCTGGGCCGTCTTCACGGCGCCCGCCGTCTTGGCCGCGGACTTCCTGGCCGTTCGTCGTCCCGGCGCGGCAGTGGACTTTCCTTCCTTCTGCTTCCCGCCGGGCGAGGCAGCAGCCTTCTTTCGCCGTGGAGAGGGCACCGCGGCGGTCTTGGACTCTGCTGCAGGCTTAGCCGGCGCCGTCGTGACGCCGAGTGCCTGCTGCATGCTCACCAGCACGCTGTGGTCGAGCTGCAGAGTGGCAAGCTGCTCCTGCAGTGAGGCGATTTCCGCACTGATACGTTCCTGCTCCTTGGCGTTCGCCTCGAGGTCGCCGGTCACCTTGGTGATGTACTGCGATGCCAGTTCAGTGGCGGGAGCTGTTGTCTCGGGCATGGTGCTGACCTTTCCTCGGGGTGTGACCGTGGCGCGGGTGATGCCTGTCCTCGGCGAGATCTGGGCGGCCCGGCAGGGACGCCACATGTGCCGCATGTGCCTTGTAGAGATGGTACGGACAGGCGGAGCCGCTTGTTCCCACTGAGTCATGACTTTGCCCGACGCCGGCCTCAGGGCCGCGGGGTCCGATGGCCACGAGGCAGTACACAGATACGAGTTCGTGCCTGCGGCTGACGCAGTTGCCAGGACACCTCGGGTCTCCCAGTTGTGGTGCCTGACCCCAGGATGCCTGTAGTCACCAGCCGGTCGAGTAGTTCTCCGGTTTGCTGACGGGAGTGCCCGCACAGGCTAGTGCCGCATCAGGCAACGTTCGCCCTGGGCGGTCTGCAACGATGGCTCCATGGACGAGGAAGTCATTCCCATTCTTCGCGTCGAGGACGCTGCGGCGGCGGTCGCGTGGTACGAGCGACTTGGCTTCGCCAAGCAGTGGGAACACCGCTTTGAACCGGGACTTCCCGCGTTCGTCGAGGTCGCCCGGGGCGGGGTGCGGTTGTTCGTGTCGGAGCACAAGGGCGACGCTCGCCCCGACACGTTGGTCTACCTCCGCATTCGTGATGTCGAGGCCATCGCCTCCGAGTTCGGGGTGCAGGCGAAGGTTCTTCCGTGGGCGCGTGAGATAGAGCTGCGCGACCCTGACGGCAACCGGCTTCGGATCGGCACGCCGACGGAATGACACTCGCCGGCAGTGCGCGGCAGGGAAGCTGTGCTGGTGGCTGAGCGAGTACGCGTCCGCGAAATCGATGATGACGAGGGGCAGCGCCTGCTGCGGATCATCCGCCGGGGCAGCGGGTCGGTGGTGACGTGGCGGCGGGCGCAGACGGGGCTGCTGTCCGCACAGGGCATGCCCGTGGCGAAGGTCGTCGAGGTGACGTTCACCAGCTCGGACCGGGTCCGGGATGTGATCCATAACTTCAACGCCGACGGCTTCGACTCTCTCTACCCGAAGTACAAAGGCGGTCGGCCCAGGACATTTACCCTGCCTGAGCGGCGTGAGATCAAGAAGATCGCCAAGTCCAGGCCGACCGAGCACGGTCTGTCGTTCTCGGCCTGGAGTCTGGCCAAGCTGGCCGACTTCCTGGTCGCCGAGGGGGTGGTCGACGACATCAGCCACGAGGGCCTTCGGGTCCTTCTCCGCGAGGAGGGCGTGTCGTTTCAACGCATAAAGACCTGGAAGACCTCCCGCGATCCGGACTACGCCCGCGACCACCAGCAGGTCACCTGCCCCCAGGGGCAAGTCAGCAGGGCTGGCATGGCCCTACCCAACCTCCTCGCCCACTGCGGCCCCGCTGATCGTGGCCAGGTTCACCAAGGCTCAGTGCCATCCCTGCCCGGCCCGCACCCAGTGCACCACCTCCCGCGAAAGCACCCGCACCGTGGGGTTCCCCCACGCGAACTCCGCGACCTGCAGCTGCGTGTCCGTACGGAGCAGCAAACCCCCGAGTGAAAGGCTCGCTACGCGGTGCGCTCCGGAGTGGAGGGAACCGTCAACGAGTTCGCCCACGGCCACGGATGCGACGATCCCGCTACCGAGGCCAGCGCGAGGCCCACGTCCAGCACGTCTTGACCGCCATCACCATCAACATCGAGCGCCTCAGCGGACTGCCACCGACCGCAGGAGAGCCCCTGCCCCGACAGCCGACGGCCTTCCAGAGCTATCTCGACCAGTACAAGATCCCTCGGCTCACCTCCTGGCGAACCGTTGGCAGCTGACCTGGACGACTCCAAGGTCCCGGACAGAGTCAAGCTCAAGTGCAAGTTCTGATCTCACTTGGCGGTGATAGCAAGTGTCATGCCTGGACGGTGGGGCGAACGTTGATCTCGCCGATCTCGACGTCGCCGGGCTGCTCGATGGCGAAGGCCACCGCACGGGCAACTGCCGCCGGAGGGATGCCCACCGCATCCATGTTCTTGCGTGTCTGCTCGCGGATATGCGGGTCGGTCATGGAGTCGGCGAGATCGGTGCGTACGTATCCCGGCGAGATGGCTGTCGTGCGCACCACCCCGTCGGTGGACTCTGTGCGCAGTCCCTCGTGGATGGTGCGCACCGCATTCTTGGTCGCGGCGTAGACGGCCATCGAGGGGGACACGGTCAGGCCGGCCACGGAGACGATGCTCACCAGGTGGCCCGCCCCTTGCTTGCGGAAGGCGGGCAGTGCGGCGGCGATGCCGTTGAGCGTGCCGCGAAGGTTGACATCGATCATGGCCGACCAGCTTTCGGTGTCGAGGTCGGCCAGCGGGCTGATCGGGGCGATGCCGGCGTTGTTCACCAGTACGTCGAGACGGCCGTACTGATCGATGGTGGTGGAGACCAGGCGCTGCAGGTCCTCGGCCTGGGTGACGTCGACGACGCACGTGGCGGCACGGCACCCCTCCTCTTGGATGTTCTGCGCTATGGCGTCGATCCGTTCACTGCGGCGCGCTGCGAGGACGACCGCGGCGCCGCGCTGGGCGAGCAGACGGGCCGTGGCTTCGCCGATGCCGCCACTCGCTCCGGTGATGGCGACGATCTTGCCGTGAAGAGAGAGCACTGCTGCCTCCAAGTAAAGTGGACACGTGTCCGCTGCACGGCTCACCTTACCGGACACGTGTCCGTTTGTGGTGGGCCGAACATCAGGAGAGGCCTATGAGCGCGCCAGCACGCCGTCCGGACGCGGCGCAGAACCGGACCCGCATCGTGGAGGCCGCCCGCGCGGCCCTCGCCGAGTCCGACCGCGTCCACCTCAACGAGATCGCCAAGCGCGCCGGTGTAGGACAGGGAACCCTCTACCGGAACTTTCCCAACCGCGAAGCGCTCCTCGCCGAGGTCTACCGGCGCGACGTCGAAGAACTCGTGACTGCCGCCTCCGCTCTGCTGGCGCAACACGAGCCCGTGGAAGCCCTGCGTCACTGGCTCGACCGAGTGATCGACTACGCCGAGATCAAGCGTGGCGTCCTGGCAGCGCTTGAGCCGGCGGCGTGGCAGGACCTTGTCGCCCACAGCCACAACCCCATCGAGGACGCCCTCGGTCACCTGCTGGACGCCGGGAAAGCGGCAGGTTCCATCCGTGCAGACGTGGACGCCCACGGGGTTCTCCTGCTCATCGCCTACCTCGGCCGACTGGACCGGGAGGGGTGGGAATCAACGGCACGGCCTCTGATGAACGTCATCCTCGACGGTCTTTCCCGGCAGGACGCGGGCCGGTGAGGGCAGAGGAGGGGACAAGCGTCGTGGATCGAGAGAGTCAAGAGCGTTTTGTCCCGGCAAGGTTGTTTGGTTCGAGGTTCAGGTGTCGCGCCAGTTCGGGGTGGATTCGCGGGTAAGGCGTCGGCCTTTTAGTCGGCGGATGCATGACAACAGCCTCATGTATCAGACATCCAGAGCGCGGTGCACCCAGGGGCAGGGCGACGCTCGGGACGCCTGTCCGTGGCCGGGCTGATCGCCATGCCGCGTGACTCCCGCACCCGGCTGTGCCACCGCCTGCGCACCCACCGAGAGGGCAAGAGCAAACGCCGCAGCATGAGCGAGTGGGACTTCATCGCGCTGATCGACGGCGTCCACCAGTTGGGCACGCCGATGATGCGCAGCTCGCGCCCCAGCAAGGGCCGCCGGACGCCGGCCTCTTGTGGGACGTTCGAGCCCCCGGCACATCACGACCCTGTCCTCAGGGTCGACTATCAGCACGCCGTTCACCTTCACCGCAAGAAACAGCTGAGCGGTGGCGCGCTCGTCTCGGCTGGCGACACCCTGGTCGGATTAGGGCCCGGTGACAGCGTCGTCACGTACGTCTCGGCGAAGCGCCAGATCCTGATCAACGACCTGACAGGCGACGCTACCTCCATCACGCTGGCAGTCTCGGGGGACGACTGGACGCCGGGCCTCGTAAACGACCGTCGCCTGACCATCGACACCCCGTTGGGAAGGCCGCCGTCCGGCGTCGGTGAGCGCCGCCTCCCAGTGGTTGTGTCCTTCGACATCGAAGATAGTCGCGTGCAGCGCGCTGATCTGGGGCGACTGAGTTGGATGTCAATGGGTGCGGCTCGTCTCGAGTGAGCCAGGTGTGCTGTCTCGTGAGGTTGGTGCCACTAGGCGGAACCAGTGGTGCTGGTCGGCAGGGCCTGCTGATAGAGCGCCACCAACACACCGTGCACGGGCTGGTCCTCTGCATCCTCCTCCGTTTCATCGACCAGTTGGGCGAGGGCCTCGCCGAGTTCTCTTGCCTTCGCAGGGCTCAGACGCAGGTGGCGCAGTGTCAGGTGGGTCTCCACGGGAGAGCGGTCCAGCTCCTGGGCGACCGCGGCGAGCATCGCGGCGGTGCCTGCCGCTTGGGGTTCGGCGACGACCATCTGGCGGGCCGTGCGCTGGTAGTACTGTTCGGTGCCGCCGCGGACCTGGCGGGTCTCGGCGATGTGGACCAGCGCGGCTTCGCGGAGCACTTTGAGGTGGTGGGCCACGTTGCCCTTCTTCGCGTCGAGCTGCGCCGCAAGCTGGCTGGTGGTGGCAGGCCGGTGGCCCAGGGCGAAGAGCAATCGCTGACGCAATGGGTGAGAGAGCGCCGCGAACTGCTCAGGCGCACCGATCTCCAGGACGTCCTCAGGAGGCGGTGGATAGGGAGGCTGATCACGCATACCGAAAGTGTCTAAACTCTTTGACGCTTTCGCAAGGGCAGTGCTCTACTCCCTGCCATGACGCCTCCGATGAAGCTTGCACCGGCCCCTGTCATCGACGAGATGGCCCGGCTGCTGACCGAGCACTACGTTTTCCCCGAGATAGCTGAGCAGCTGGCCGGCCTGCTGCAACGACGCCTCACCGAGGGCGCCTACGACGTCGACGATGCCGAGGAGCTCGCCCGCCTGGTCACCGCGGACCTGCAGTCCGTCAACGGCGACCGGCACCTGAGACTGAAGCACCACCCCGCTCCGGTCTCCCCGAAGCAGGGGGCGGCCACCCGGGACGCCATGCGCCGGAACTTCGACTCCTCTCTGGGCGGTGCGCCCCGGGTGCAGTTGCTCGACGGAGGGGTCGCCTTGGTGGAGCTGGCACCGATGCTGTTTCCGCTGGAGTGGGCCGCCGAACCGCTGAGCGCCGCGCTCACCCTGGCCTCCCGCGCCCAGGCGCTGATCGTGGACCTGCGCGCCAACCGGGGCGGCGACCCGGACACGGTCGCCTTCGTCTGCAGCTACCTGCTCGACGAGCGCACCCACCTCAACACCATGTACTGGCACGGCGGCGAGCGCAGCGAGCAGTCCTGGAGCCTGCCGCACGTTCCCGGCGCGCGCTTCGGCGGCAGCAAGCCGTTGTATGTGCTGTCCAGCGACAGCACCTTCTCTGCCGCTGAGGAGCTGGCGTACGACCTCCAGCAGCTCGGCCGCGCCGTAGTCGTCGGCGAGCCCAC
This sequence comes from Streptomyces africanus, assembly GCF_030816955.1. Lineage (NCBI taxonomy): Bacteria > Bacillati > Actinomycetota > Actinomycetes > Kitasatosporales > Streptomycetaceae > Streptomyces > Streptomyces africanus. The sequence continues at coordinate 8,970,436 of NZ_JAUSYP010000001.1, forward strand.
CCGCGGCGGCGCGCACCCGTGCCAGGGCTGGACCCTGCACCCACATCTGGAAGCCACCGTCCCCGTCGGCCGCGCCATCAACCCCGTCTCCAGCACGAACTGGGAGGGCACCGGTGTGCAGCCGGACATCCGTTGCGCCGCTGCTGACTCCCTCGACCACGCTCACGCCCTGGCCCTCGCCCGACTGGCCGGCTGACCCAGTCCAGCTCATCGACAGCACTGTGCGCAGCGCCTCCCCCCACCCACGCCGGCGACTGACTTCGCCGGCGGAGGCCCCCGTCTCCGGCGGCCCCCAGCGCGCTCACCCCGCACGACTAGGTTCGCTGTCAACTGCCTGGATTGGATGACAAGGGACAGTTTCTCAGCGAAGGCTGGTGACCGGGGTGCCCTGTCCCAGGCCCCGGCGGATCGCGATCTCCACGGGTGGGTACGCGCCGTCGGCCCGCACCAGTTCGTACGGCGCGGCCGGCATCAGCGGCGGCTGGGCCATGAAGCGCAGCCGCACCCCATGGTGCGGCTGCGCCGCGTGCACCAGGAACGGATGGCACAGGAAGACGTCGCCCGGGGACCCGGTAGCGAGGGCGAGTGGCCGGTGGTGGACGCCGCGACCAGATCGGGCGCAAGGGCCAGCTCGCTCGCCCCGTCCTCCCCGTACTTCTCCAACACCTTCGGCACGTCGAGGTGTGAGCCGACCCGGATCCGGGTCGGGGCATCCTCCTCACCGACCTCGCTGAACAGGAACAGCATCAGCAACGCCCGGCCCGGGGAGCGCAGATTGGTGAAGTACCCGCTCTCGCCCTCCGGCGGATAGCTCCCCTCGATGTGCCAGACCGCGTCGTCCGGCTCCTCCTCGAGCGGGAAGCGCAGCGGGAACGTGCTCAGCGGCCGAGCGAGCCGATGAAGTGGTCCAGCCGAGAGACGACTTGGCGCAGGACCTCAACCGATCCTGCGGCGTCGTCCGCAAGCTCTAGGCCATGGTCCGCCGAGGGAACTTCCAGGACATCGTGTCGCAGGGACGCAGCAATTCGTGAATCCCAGAGCTTGTCGGCGCTTCCGCCGATGAGGAGGGTCGGCTCCATGGCTCGCCGGAGAGCCGCGGCAACGTGGTCGATGGTCAGGACTGGGGTGAGCCAGGCTGCCGGGATGTTCCTGTCGGCTGTGATGCCGCAGGCGAGGGAGCCCAGGGACTTGCCGACGACGAGCTGACAAGCCCCCGCCTCGGCTTCGATGGCTTCGGTGACCTGCCGCTCCACCCATGCGATCCGGTCGACCACCGTGAACTGCGCGAACTCATCGGGGATCTGCCACCACAGCTCCTGGACCGTCCAGCCGTGCTGGAGCAGGACGCTCCGGGCGAAGTGCAGTAGCGGCCGGGCAGGCGAGTAACCGACACCTGGAACGACAACTGCGACACGATCTCGGGCTCCGTCGAAACGGGTGGGCATGGCGAAGGAGACGGGATCAGACATGGCCGCAGACTACTAGCCAGCTGATCACGTGATTCCCGGTGCTCGAACGCCGCCACAACCACCACCTGGGGAATTACGTGACCGTGAACCCTGGGGAATTACGGGCACTGTCGGAGATCTTGTGATGCCACTCGCTTGAGCTGGGCATATACCGGGTGTGCGGTTCAGGGGTTTTGGGACGGTTGCTGCCGCATTTAGCTGGTGTGGTGGTGGTGGAGTCGGTCAAGTGGACGGCGGGGGCGGTCACGTTACGTGCGTTCTGTCAGTGAGGGTTTTCAGCATGGCCACTGATCGGGTGACGCTCGTGGTGTGCGCAACGCACGAGGCCCCCGTGCCGTTGGGGGAGGTGTTCGAAGTCTCAACCCACAGGCACAGAAGCCGCGTTGGTTGCACATTCTGCCGCACTCGACCTGCCCCATGCCCTGGTCGAGTGGGCCACCATGCTCATCGTCACCCGCGAGGGTGACCGCCGCTGCAAACTACCGTCGCACCAGCGTGCGCTCGTCGGCCTGGTGTACCTGCGCAGACACGACACCCTCGCCCAGATCGCCGCCGGTTTCGGTATCTCCGTCGGCACCGCCCACGCCTACGCGTCGGCCGTCATCCACCTGCTCGCCGACCGAGCACCCGGCCTGCTGCGTGCCCTGCGTGAAGCCGACCCCGGACTACGTCCTGCTCGACGGCACCCTCGCGGAGTGCGACCGAGTCGGCGACAGCCGGGCCGACTACTCCCACAAGCACCGCCGGCACGGAGTGAACGTGCAGTGGTGACCGATCCGACCGGACGGCTGCTGTGGATCTCGCCCGCGCTGCGCGGCCGCGCCCACGATCTGACCGCGGCCCGCACCCACCGGATCATCCGGATCTGCGAACGCCAAGGCGTCCCAATCCTCGCTGACCGGGCTTACATGGGAGCCGGCTCATGGGTGACGACACCCCTCAGACGCCCACCGAGCCGCGAGCTCACACCAACTCAGCAAACCCTCAACAGCGCACTGTCAGCAGCACGGGCCCCGGTCGAGCGCGGTGTCGCACGACTGAAGTCCTGGCGAATCTTTCGATGGCGCTCTGTCTGGCGGGCCGCCCCGGCGCTCGTCTGGCTGCCGCGTTGAAGATCTGGGTCGCCAAGGACACGCTCTTGAATCGCCTGCGTTGCCGGACCCGCCTGCCTCGGAAGTCCGTGTCCTGGACGTCGACGACTTCGCTCTGCGCAAGGGCGATACCTATGCCACTCTCCTAAAAGGCTGTCTCGTAACTGCGATGGGGCGCTGGGAAGGTGCGGTGCCGACTGCTGGCGCCGGGCTCCTTCAGGCCTCCAGCAGCGGGCCGAGTTCGGCGGCCCACTCCGGATAGAGCGCGACCTTCTCCTCATGCAGGGCGAGGATGTCCCGGGCCAGGGTGGGCTTCATGTCGTCGGACAGGTCAGGGCCGATGGCGATCCTGGCCAGGAAGGGCGTGACCTGCGGGTCGCCGGCCAGGTGAACCGGGTCGTGCATGTAGCGCCGCAGGGTCGGCAGGTCGGTGATGCCCACGCAGTAGGCGTGGGTGAAGCCGTCGGGATCGCTGAGGCATTGGCCCACCGTCGAGAACGACACCGACTCAACAGAGGCCGTGCGCCGCAGGACCGCGAGTACCTGCTCGCGATCTTCCTCGGTCGCGGTCTCCTTGAACGTGAAGCGCAGCATGTGGACGATCACGCCTGTCCCACCCCTCCCATGCAGACTGAACCGGTTGGTTCAGAAATGCGTTCTGGCTGGTTCAGTCACTACACTGAACCCATGGGTTCAGAAGTGTCAACCGGGAGCGGGCGTCCCGCCCGTGGACGGATCGAGCGGCGGCAGGCAATCCTGGACGGCGCGTTCGCGGTATTTACGCGACACGGCTACGCCCAGGCGTGCGTGAAGGAGATCGCGCAAGAGGCGGGCGTCGCCAAGCCGACCGTCTACAGTCACCTGAACGACAAGGAGAGCCTCTACCGCGAGGCCGTAGAGGCCGCCGCCGACCGGGTCGGCGCACAGAGCCTCGCCGTCGTCGAGCAGCTGCGCGAGGCCGCCGCGGACAGCGACCCGCGCGCGTCACTCACGGCCGTGGCCCACGGCCTGCTGCGGGCGTTCAGCAACGAAGACGCTCGCGCCGTGCGGCAGTTGGCCTGCGCCCAGGCGGCTCAATTCCCCGACCTGGCGGCGAGCGTACGCGAGCGCACAGCCCTGCGAGTACGTTCCGCCCTCGCTGACCGCCTGGCCCGCCTGGCTCTCGCCGGCCGCCTGCGCCCGTGCGACCCGGAGCTCGCCGCCGAGCACTTCCTCTCTCTGCTCACCGGCCCATTGGAGTACCGCCCCGACGCCGCCCCGGACACCGTCGCTGACACTGCGATGGACGTCTTCCTGCGCGCTTACGGAAGGTGACCCCCAACCTGTGCTCGACCATCAAAGCGGCGCGCCTTTTACTGGTCGAGGGCCAGGTTGTGCATACGTGCGATGCCACTGGCGGCCCAGTAGACGCCTTCACCGCGGCGACGGCAGTCCCGAGGGATCTTGCAGTTGTTCATCCGGGCGAAGGCGTGCTCGATGCGGGCGCGCACCTGGCGGTGTGAGGCGTTGTGGTCAGCCTTCCAGCCTTCCAGCCTTCCAGCCTTCGAGCCAGTCCTGGCCAGCCTTGCGACGGTGCGGGATGAGAGCGCCGGTGCCCTGGTATCCACCGTCGGCGAGGACGGTGGCCCTGCCGCAGGCGCTGTCGATGCCGGACTCGGTGAAGTCACGGGTGGGTACCAGGGTGCCATCGACGATGACGACCTCGTCCGCCTTCGGCTTACGGCGGGCCCGGGCGAGGGCGAGCAGCGGGCTGTGCCGGTCGATGGCTCGATGACCTCGGCGAGAGTGCACAGCCGAAGGCCCGGCGCGATGCAGACACTGCTCCTGGCAATGACCGCGTACGGCGTGGGACGAGCAGCTTCCCTCCGGTGACGCCGAGTTCGGTGCGGACGGTGCCGGCGTAGAAGCTCAACAGTCCCTGCGGGCAACTGTCAGCTCGGCGCTCGGGTGGCTCGTTGCACTGTGCAGGGTGGGGGATGGGGCGCGTGAGTTGATCGACCCCGGTCCCGCTGTCGGCGCCCAGGCATCGACGGCACGGAGATCCGAGTGCGCCGCCCGGCCGCAGGCCGCAAAGACCGGGACAAGTTCGTCTCCGGCAGCCCGGCTGGCCGCGGATGTCGGCGCCTACATGACCAAGCAGAACGCCGTGAAGTCCATGGTCCTCACGGACGCCAAGGGGCGGATGCTGTTGATGGCCCGTGCTAAACAGAAGCCCAAACCCGCGTCATACAGCCCACGGCACAGGAGACCCAAGTGACCGTCTACATATGCTCGTTAAAGACCGACGCTCCGCAGTCGATCCCCGCCGACGGCGCCTACCACATCGTCCGCTTCCCGTTCGGCTCCGGCGAGTCGTACGATGCGCACAGTATGCACCAGGCCGCCCAGCCGGACGGCTACACCGTCACCAACTGGGCCACGGACGACCGCGCCGGCCTGATCTGGCCCTCCACCGCGGGCTGGGGCCAGCTGTACGCGATGATCCAGTGGGGGGACGGCTCCTACACCGAGCTGCGGGACCGCTTCGTCCGCGATCCGCTGAACCTGTCTACTGGCTATGACTCGACGGCCACCGACCACCGTCCGCCGTCGCCCGGCATGCAGTGCTTCACCAAGAGCCACGGCCTGTTCACCGCCGTCGGCACGCCGCTCGCGCTGCTCGTCTCTCACAACGACAGCGCCGCCCGCGATCTCGTGCTCGCCGAATTCAAGCTCGCCATCCACACCTGACCGGAGGGCCAACGGGGACTTCCTCGTGTGGCTGCGTGTGAACCCCAGCCGGAAGATCGTTCGGCTGAAGCCCTGCAGATCCTTTCGCCGCGTAGGCGACCGCCCTTTCACGACCGCGCAACCTGATCAGCCCCGTCTGGTGATGCTTGCCGGGCGGGTCTGACTGCTGCATACGAATCGGGCGCCTGGATGGGGGAGTGGGGGAGGGGCAGCCGCAGTCGTTGCGGTTGATTTTCAGGGAGCGGGTCTGGTCGTTGAGGTTGTAGCCACTCAGGTCGTGGATGGAGCCGCCGCTGCGGGTGACGCACACGTGCCGGCCGCTGTGGTTGCGCTTCTCGTACACGCGGGCGGTGCGGTCGGAGTTGTTGCGGATCGAGCTGCCGCGGTCACGGATCGCGGAGGGGAGGTCCTTCACGCTGCCGTCCACAGCCCGCTTCACTCACGGCTGACCGCCGAAGTTGATCTCTGGGTAGATGCACACGTAGCCGGCCGGGCAGTCGATCCCGGCCTGCGCCACGCCGGCCTCCTTGGAAGCGGCAGCCGGAGCGGCCATGGGCAGGAGGGCCAGAGCGGCGACGGCCCCGGCACGCATCATATAGAGGTGTGGCGCACTGTCGCGGCATCCCCAGTTGGGTGTCGTGTCCGACAGTTCGCGTCGCCGTGTCGTACGCGTCGTAGTTGTCGTTGAAGGCGCGTGACTCATCGGGTCACCTCCAGAGGGCTGCGATCCTTCCCGGTACACATGCCGTCGGGGCAGCAGTACCGGACCGTGTCGGAAGACGACTGCACGCGGGAGACACCCGTCTCGGCTGCGATGTGGGCGATCGGCCGGATCCGGCATCGCTCGACGAAGCGTCGTCGGTCCTCGATACCGAGTGGGGAGCTGGCACGGGTCATCGAACGCTGACTTCTTCGACGGTGCCCCGGGGCAGGGGCTCCGAGGCACCGTCGGTGCCGGTGAAGGCCCTCGGCAGGTGGCGCAGGGCGAAGGCGCCGAGTGCGGCGTGGAGAATGCCCGCGATGACGGCAGCGGCGTGCAGACCGGTGACGAAGGCTGACTTCGCATCGCCGATCACTGCGGCCGTGAGGCCGGGGACCTGCAATGTCTCGTTGAGGGTACCGGCGAGCTCGGGTCCCTGGAACCGGAAGATCAGGGCAGCCAGCGAGCCGAGGAGTGCGATGCCGAGGGCGTTGCCGATTTCGTTGCTGGTCTCGGCGATCGCTGCCGCGGACCCAGCGCGCTCTGCGGGAACCGCGGCGATGGCGGTGTCGGCGACGACGCTGAAGGAGATGCCGTAGCCGATGCCGGCGATGACGGTCGATGACACGTACCAGCCGATACCGCTGGAGATGCTGGTGGCCAGCAGCAGGAGCAGTCCTGCTGCGATGAAGAAGTGGCAGGTGATGAGTGCTGCCCGGCCGCCGATACGCGCGACCAGTGCCGGTGTGACGATGCAGGTGACGGTGAGCACGGCGGCGCCGGGGAGCGCGACGAGAGCCGCGTCCAGGACGGTCAGTCCGAGGACGGACTGGAGGTAGATGCCGCCGAGGTAGGCCACTGCCGACCATGCGGCCAGAGGCAGAAGCCCGGTGATGGCCGCGATCGTGAACACCCGGTCACGGAAGAGGCGGAAGTCGATCAGCGGGTGTTGCAAGTGGAGTTGCCGCCGGACGAACCACCACAGGGTGACGACGCCGACGATCCCTGCGACCATCGGGGCCACGGTCAGCCCCTCCGCCGCCGCGTGCTTGATCGCGTAGACGGTCAGCAGGATGCCCGCAGCGGAGAGCACAACGCTCAGAGCGTCGATGCGGCCGGTCCGGGTGGCACGTACCTCGCGGAGCAGGACCGGGGCCAGAATCAGGAACAGCACGACGACGGGAAGATTGATCAGGAAGACCGAACCCCACCAGAAGCTGTTCAGCAGTTGCCCGCCGACGACCGGGCCGATTGCGAAGCCGGCGGCAAAGGTGGCCGCGAAGATGCCGATCGCTTTCGCCCGCAGGCGTGGATCGGTGAACAGTTCGCTGAGTACCGCCAGCGCCGACGGCAGCAGCGTGGCACCAGCCACGCCCATCAGTGCCCGGAAGGCGATCAGCGGTTCCGGCCCGGGGGCGAACGCCGCTCCCGCAGAGGCCGCGCCGAATACCGCCGCGCCGGTCATCAGAAGCTTCAGCCGGCCGTACCGGTCGCCGATGGTCCCGAACGCGATGAGCAGGGACCCGACGGCGAATCCATAGACGTCCAGGATCCACAGCGCCTGATCGGCGGTCGGCGACAGCGCCTCGGTGACCTTGGGCATCGCCAGGAACAGGACCGAACTGTCCATCGCGACCAGCAGGACCGGGCCGAGTATCACCAGCAGACCGAGCCATGCCCGCGGACCGGGTGAGTGAGGAACATGCTGTTCATTCATGCTGGGGATGGTGCGGTGCGGTCCGCTCGGCAACCATCCCCGTGTCATGGGTACACCTCGCAGGGGCACCCCGAATCGGACCCTTCCGCCTACGCTCGAGGTCATGGAGCTGGAGAGCCTCGGGGCCTATCTCAAGAGCCGCCGCGGCCGGGTCACGCCCGCCGACGTCGGACTGCATACCTACGGAACCGCCCGCCGCGTGCCGGGACTGCGTCGCGAGGAGCTCGCCCAGCTCGCGGGCGTGAGCGCCGGCTACTACACGCGGCTGGAACAGGGGCAGGCCGGTACGGCCTCCCGACAGGTTCTCGACGCGCTCGCCAACGTGCTTCGGCTCGACCGGGCCGAGACAGCCCACCTGCACAACCTCGCCCGTCAGCCCACCCCTTCACGATTGGTCCGCCCCCGCCCGGAAAGGCCGCACCCACGAGTGCTGGCGCTCCTGGCCTCCCTGGGGGAGACCACGCCGGCCGTCGTGCTCGGCCGCCGTGGCGACGTGCTGGCCTGGAACCGCACCGGGTATGCCCTCGTCGCAGAACACGTCGACTTCGACGCGCCCCACGATCTCGCGCGACGGCCGTCCATCCCCCGGATGTTCTTTCTCGACTCCCTCACCCGCGACCTGCACCGAAACTGGGATGAACTGGCCCGTGTTCATGTCGCCTACCTGCGGCTCACCGCGGGCAGGTATCCCAACGACGCCCGGTTGGCCGAATTGATCGGCGAACTCGCCATGCGAAGCGGCGAGTTCGCCAAGTTGTGGGCCAAAGGCGACGTCGCGGACTGCACCGTGGGCACCATGCGCCTGCAACACCCGACCGTGGGAGGGATCGACGTCGACTACCAGGTATGGCTCCAGCCCGAGAGCCCCGACCACCGGCTTGAGGTCTACACACCCAACGACACCGCCTCGGCCGACGCACTACGACTGTTGTCCAACCAGGCTGCCGATCAGCAGGAACCCGAGGCCCCCCGGCATCTGGACAGGTGACTCTTGTCTGTCACCCCCGTGGCAACGGTGGGTGTACGCCCGGACGCGGCGTCAACCACATCTGCCCGAAGCACCTTAGCTGTACTCCACCCGTGGCGGCACCTCGGCATATACCTCCCGGTGCACCAGTCGGTCTTCCTCCATCTCGCGCAGGTGTTGAGTCAGCATCTTCTCGCTCACTCCGGGCAGACCGCGGCGGAGCTCAGCGAAGCGGCGTACGCCATGGGCTTCAAGTTCCCAGAGAGCCCGCATCTCGGCGCATCAGGGCCTCGAATGCCTCCTGCCAGCGGGCAGGATCTGCGCTGTGACCTGCGGTCACCGCGTGATCGTTTGTCTTCATGGGCGGTGTCGGGTGCCTGGGTGTCCATCTTGCTGGTACTGCAACGGTCAGCCTTGAGGCCCCAGCCCGGGTAGATCACCTACCACCGGGCCGGGACTTGGGTACCGGTCGGGTGCCCAGTTCGCATCAGTCCTCGTCGCGCGGTAACGACGGGGTGTCATGACACCGCGATCACCCTGATCCGACCGGACGCCCTCGCCTCCTCCATGGATCCGAACGCCTGTCTTCTTCAGCGGCGTCAGGAAACGGTGAACAGCTGGTGGTCGGCGCCGTCGAACGGGCGTTGCTCCAACTGATCGCCTTGGGCGTTGCCCGCGGTGAGGTAGAGACCGCTGTGGCGGTTGACGAGCCGGATGCGGCCGTTGCCCGCGTCTTCCGCCAGCCACTCGTCGTTGGTGTTCGCGTTGGCCTCGTACTGGTACTGGATGACCTTCGCGCCCGCGTCGCGGGATGCGTTCCGGATGACGACGTCCTTGCCACTGGCCTGGTTGACGATCCGCGTGTACCCGTCGCCGAGGGGCACGAACGCGAAGCGCTGGTTGATGCCGCCGTTGCTGGGCCAGCGAATGATCTCGGCGTTGTCCGAGACACTTCCACTCCTCACGTCGAGGACGTGGCTGCCGCCGGCGATGGCCACCGTGCGGTTTCCCGTCGGGACTACCGGGACCTTGGTCAGCCTGACCACGTGGCCGCCGTTGGCGAGCGCCGGGATGCTCAGTGTGTCACCGGCCTTGATGACCTTGCTGGTGCGGGTCAGGCCGCCGGAACCGTCGGTGGTGATCTCCGCGTGCCAGGTACCGGCGCCGAGGAACGTGGTCGGGTAGGAGATGGTGGCGCCGCCGCGCCTGAACGCTCCGACGAACCACCGGTCGCCGCTGCGACGAGCGATGACCCCTCCGGTGAGCGGGTCGCCCGAGACGTACTTCGTCTCGTCCCACAGGGGCGGCAGCAGACGCAGCCACCGCTGTGCCTCGGGCCGGGCCTGGTAGTCCGAAATGCGGCCGCCGGGCAGCATGATGCCGCTGTCCAGGAGCACGGTGAGGGCGAGTTCGGCGGCGTCGCTGTTCGGGTTGCTCTGCTGGAAGCTCATCGGCGAGTAGTCGGCCGGGCCGAGTAGGCCGCGAGTGAACGGGAGCGCGGCCACGTGCCCGATGTTCCGCCCACCGGGGTATTCCTCGCCCCGGACGGCCTCATTGGTCAGCACGTGCGGCTGCGTGGCGACCTGGCCGTCCAACCACGGCCACGCGGCGACACCCGGCTTGATCCACGAGGTGTCGGAGACCTTCGACGCAGGTGCGACGTCGTCGACCAGCGTGGACTCCACGATCGTCGCCGTGCTGCCGATGGTGGCCGTGCGCCATGGCGTGGTGAACGCGCCGGATCGCGCGATCTGCGCGTCGGCCAGCGTGACGGTGAACCGGCCGGTGCCCTGGGTGTGGGCGAACCGGCCACCCGAATGGCCTCCGTCCACACCGGACTCGGCGAGCAGCACCCGCGCGCCGTTGGTGTGCTGGGCGAACATGCCCATGTCGTAGGAACTCGTCGCCACGTCGGCGACCGGAGAGGTGACGTAACCCATCTCGTGATCGGGACTGAACACCTGCCGGGACAGCTGGGCGTCGGTCGGCAGTTCGAACGAGGTCGCCTCGCGCAGCACCGTCGCGCCCGACGGCATCTCGTAGCGCAGCGCCAACCCGTCCGCGGATGTGCGGACGTGCACGGTCATTCGCGCGGAGCCCTTGGCGAACACCAGTCTCGTCTCGGTCGCGGACCGCGCTCGGGCGGCGCCCGTCACGCCGCTGAAGGACCACTCATCATCGGAGTGCCCCCGCAGGTGTTCCAGGTGGACGACACGCTTGTTCCGGCACTGGTGCAGCTGACGGACGCCTATGACAGTGGGTCTTGGGCTTTCTGTCGTAGGCGTTCGTAGGGGGTCTGGCCGGCAAGAGCGCCGTGGGGGCGATGGTAGTTGTAGTAGTCCTCCCACTCCTGCAGTTTGTTGTTGACCTTCTACGACCGTGCCCTGCAGAACGTGTCCGGCGACGTCTGGCAGAACCCGGGCACCTGGCACCCTCAGCTCGTGGTGGTCAACCTCCGCACACCGGCGACAGCGGGGTCCGCTACTGGTTCCTCGACGACTCGGGCCTGGACTTCCTCGGCTGCGACTGGCACTGCTCGGCCCACGACGACCGGCTCATCGCCGACCGGCTCACCTCGTTCATCGCGGGTCTGCCGACAGGCTGGTGACGGGAGCACCCTGGAGCACAAGAGATCCCACTGCGGGAAATCCGACTCTCCGGGACCGGCGCGGCCCTGTCGACCAGGCCGTGCGGCGAATGGAGGTGGGCGGCCGTCCATACGGGCGATTCTCCGCACGCGGGTTTGTAAAGCACATATGACGAAACTATTGACGGGAACATGACCCACTTTTATCTTCTGATCCAATCATTTTTCGGCATCACGAACTCCATTCGAAATTACGAACACGGGGGTCTTGCACGCTTCGCCCGTGCGCAGCAATCAACGCGCGGAGCCGTCCCACGCCCGAGAGGTACCACCCGACCGCGGACATGTGACCCCACGCACCAACGACCAAGCAGTCGTTCTCCCGTCACCGAAAGGGTGCAAGATGTCTTCCTCCGTCAGCAGACGGCGCCTCCTGCAACTAGCCGGGGCCACCGTCGCCGCCTCTGCCACGGGATCCCTCATCGGCAGTTCTCCCGCCCACGGGGCCATCCCTCCCGCAAGGGCCGACATCGGGGTCTCCGCGCACCCCTTCGAACTCGGCCAGGTCCGGCTCACCGCAAGCCGGTGGCTGGACAACCAGGACCGTACGCGGAACTACCTGCGGTTCGTCGATGTCGACCGGCTGCTGTACAACTTCCGCGCCAACCACCGGTTGTCCACCAACGGCGCGGCTGCCAACGGCGGCTGGGACGCGCCGACGTTCCCTTTCCGCACCCACGTCCAAGGGCACTTCCTCACGGCATGGGCGCAGCTGTACGCCGTGACCGGGGACACCACCTGCCAGGAGAAGGCAAACTACATGGTTGCGGAGTTGGCCAAATGCCAGGCCAACAACAGCGCCGCCGGTTTCAGCGCCGGGTACCTCTCCGGCTACCCCGAGTCCGACTTCACCGCTCTCGAACAACGGAACCTGACCAACGGCAACGTGCCGTACTACACCATCCACAAGACCCTCGTCGGCCTGTTGGACGTATGGCGCCACATCGGCAACACACAAGCCCGCGACGTGCTGCTCGCGCTGGCGGGTTGGGTCGACTGGCGCACCGGACGACTGAGCAACCAGCAGATGCAGGCCATGCTGCAAACCGAGTTCGGCGGCATGAACGCTGTGCTGACCGATCTCTACCAGCAGACAGGCGACGCGCGGTGGCTGACCGTTGCCCGGCGGTTCGACCACGCCGCGGTGTTCGACCCCCTGGCGTCCAAACAGGACCAACTCAGCGGACTGCACGCCAACACCCAGGTACCCAAGTGGATCGGGGCCGCCCGGGAGTACAAGGCCACCGGCACCACTCGCTACCGGGACATCGCCACCAACGCTTGGAACATCTGCGTCGGCACGCACACCTATGCCATAGGTGGCAACAGCCAGGCGGAGCATTTCCGCGCCCCGAACGCCATCGCCGCGTATCTGAACCAGGACACGTGCGAGAGCTGCAACACCTTCAACATGCTCACCCTCACCCGGGAACTGTTCGCGCTGGACCCGAACCGGGTCGCCCTGTTCGACTACTACGAGCGGGCGTGGCTGAACCAGATGATCGGCCAGCAGAACCCGGCCGACAACCACGGCCACGTCACCTACTTCACCCCGCTCAACCCGGGAGGCCGACGCGGTGTGGGCCCGGCGTGGGGCGGCGGCACCTGGAGCACCGACTACGGCACCTTCTGGTGCTGCCAGGGCACGGGCCTGGAAATGCACACCAGGCTGATGGACTCCATCTACTTCCGCAGTGACAACACGCTGATCGTGAACCTGTTCGTGCCCTCGGTGCTCAACTGGTCAGAGCGCGGAATCACGGTCACCCAGACCACGTCGTACCCCGTCAGCGACACCACCACCCTGCAAGTCACCGGCAACGTCAGCGGAACCTGGGCGATGCGCATCCGTATCCCGAGCTGGACCACCGGGGCCACCGTCAGCGTCAACGGCACGGCGCAGAACATCACCACCACGCCCGGCAGTTACGCCACCTTGACCCGCTCCTGGACCTCCGGTGACACGATCACCGTCCGCCTGCCCATGCGGATCGTCATGCGAGCGGCCAACGACAACGCGAACGTCGCCGCGATCACCTACGGCCCGGTGGTCCTGTCCGGCAACTACGGCAACTCCTCGCTCAACTCCCTCCCGACGCTGAACACGTCTTCGATCAGACGAACCAGCAGCAGTTCGCTCGCCTTCACCGCCACCGCCAATGGCTCCACCGTCAACCTGGGCCCGTTCCACGACGCGCATGGCCACAACTACACCGTCTACTGGAACACCAGCGGCACCGGCACCGTCCGTCTAGCCAACGTGGGCAGCGGTCTCGTGCTGGGCATCCTGGACATGTCCACGGCCGACGGTGGCCGCGCTCTGCAGTGGAACGACTCGGGCACCGCCGACCACGACTGGCAAATGATCACCGACGGGGACGCGGTCCGCTTCCGCAATGCCCACAGTGGCAAGGTGCTCGGTGTCCAGGACATGTCCACGGCAGACAACGCGACCGTCCTGCAGTGGTCGGACAACGGCACCGCCGACCACCGTTGGACGCTGCTCGCCCAGGGAGACGGGTCCTACAAGATCCGCAACGTGCACAGCGGCAAGTTGCTCGCCATCGCGAACCACTCCACCGCTGTCGGCGCGTTCGCAGTCCAGGACTCGGACAATGGCACTGCCGACAACCGGTGGCGCATCTTGGGGAACTAGGTTCTGTCTCTTTGGTCAGCGTCGGGTCCAGATGAGGATGCCGGCGAGGTGGAGTGCGGCTTGGTAGGCGATCGCGAGCTTGTCGGTTCGTGTGGCCAGGCCGCGTCATTGCTTGAGGCGGTTGATGCACCGCTCGACGGTGTTGCGCTGCTTGCACGCCTCCCTGTCGAAGCCGGGTGGACGGCCACCGAGTCGGCCTCGCCGCAGACGATGGCCGACTTGGTCGGACGGCTGCGGATGGCGCGCGAGGAATAGGCGCGGTCGGCCAAAACGGCCAGGGGCTGGGTCCGGGGCCTGCCCGGACCCGTGCGGGGCACGCGGATGCGGGACATCACTGTCTCGAAGGCGGGTGCATCACCGGCCTGGCCTGCGGTGACGGTAAAGGCGAGGGGCCGTGCGTGGCCGTCTGCGGCCAGGTGGACCTTTGTGCTCAGCCCGCCGCGGGAGCGTCCGAGCGCGTGATCGGCGGGCTCGCCGGAGTGGGCCGCCCCTTTTTGAGTGCTCCAGCAGCGTGCTGGTGGGCCCGGACGACCGTGGAGTCCACCGACACCGTCCAGTCGATGTCGATGTCGATGTCGGCGTCGGCTGCGGCCAGGACGGCGGTGAGGATCATCTCCCAGGTGCCGTCGACTCCGTGACGGAGAACCTCCGCAGGCAGATGGCAGACCTGACGGGCTTCAACGACATGGTCCGCCAGGCCCTGCAGCCCCTGGGCGCGACCTACCGGCCGCCCCAGTGGCACGGCGTCTCGGCCTCCTTCGGCGACATCATCACCAGGCTCAACTTGCGTGATGTCACGCCAAGAGGTCCACCACCCAGCGGTCCAGGACGCCCGCGGCTTCGCCCTCGACGTCGTCCATGCCCTACGAGCCGGCCACACCAGCGCAGCTGAGGCGCTGGCCGCCAACCTGCTCGACTCCATCCTTCAGCGCCACTTCGACAAGGCCGCCCGCATCCAGCTCACCAAGAACGACTTCAAGACCAAGGGCATCAAGTTCAACCTGGACGACTGCAAGTTCAAGGTCGCCTGCACCTTCGCCCCGGTCTGGTACGCGCACGCCAAGTATTTTCCGCGGAACGGCGACCCATCCCGCGCACCTTCGGCCGCCACCCCAGCGCACACGGTGTCTCCCGAACGCAGTCCTCGCGGATCAACGCGGTGTCCGCCCTCATGCTGGTCACCTCGGTGATCTAGTTCTTCGACACGGAACTGCCCGGCCGGCGGTAACAGCATGAGACCCCGGGCTGCCATGACAGGTCGGGGTCCTTCCGTGCACTGGTGTGTCCAGCCAGGGGCGAGTTCACCGGCGCGCAGCGTCTTGCGCTGCTGGTGCACCCACCGCCCCAGGCGGAAGTCCTTGGTGACGCCGACCTCGACCTCGGTGTCGTAGGGGATGGCGTACAGGCCGGTGATCTCGTTCTCGGCCCGCCAGCGGATGAGGGCCTGGTAGGCCCTCCAGCCAGACGAGGCTGTCCGGCTGGTAGACGCGGGTGCGCAGGAACGCTGCGATCGTGGCCGCGTCCTTCGGAGTGGAGAAGTGGAGCAGGGCGGATTCGGCGGCGGCTGCACCGGCAGGCGGCTGAGGCCGGAGATCAAACGGCCGGCCGTCCCGCAACTCGCGGACGGCGGGCTCGTGGTGGTGCTGGGCGGGGATCGCCGTCGTGTCGGCGGGCTACACGGCGATCGCCGTGCCTCCACCCGGCTGACAGCCACCGCCGGCCGGGTGCGTGACTTCGTGTCCTGCGCCTGTCCGGCGCGACACCCCGCCAGGTGCTGGTGGCCCTCGCGGCCGAAACGTGCTGCGTCGTCGCCCTGGGCGCGACCCTGGGCCTGGCCGTGGCCACACCGGCCCTGTTCGGCACGGTCCACGGCCTGCGCGAACAGCTCGGCCTGCCGGTGGTGTTGTCGGTGGCTTGGCCCTGGGGCACCGGCGCGGTGGCCGCCTGCCTGCTCGGCCACCGTCCTCCCGGCCCGCACCGCCCTGCGGCGTATGCGGCGGGTGTGACCGACCCGGTCCTCACTTGCCGTAGTACGCGTTGTGCTCCGCGATCGTGGCCCTGTTGCCCTTCCTGTCGATGATCTTGGCCCGGAGGGAGATGCCCTTGCCCTTCGCGGGGCTCTTCACGGTGATCCTTCCGTTCCGGACCTCGGCCTTCTTCCAGGTCCTGCCGTCGTCGTACGACACGTACACCGACAGCGACTTGAGGTTCCGCCCCCTCGCCGCACCCTCGACGGTGACGGGGTAGGTGAGGGTCCGGCCGGCCTCGACCCGGCTGTCCAGGCCCGTCTTCGGCGCGAAGCGCACCGTGGAGACTGGCAGTTCGGTCGGCAGCCCGGTGGACGGCGCCTTTGAGTGGAACGTCCAGCTCGCGTCGACCCGGGTGGAGGCGGCCTGGACCCGGGCGCTTCGCCTGGCCGACGTGGTCAGGGTGTACTCGGCCTCGCCGGCCGGGACCCTGAACGTCTTCGCGCCGGTCAGTGGGTCGGCGTTCGAGGCGACCTTCCGGCCGTCGCGGTACAGCGTCGTGCGCACCGAGGTGAGGCTGGAGACCGCTTCGTTCCGCTGGCCGTCGGCGAAGAGCGGAAGCTGGCCGTAGATCCCGTCGGGGCCGTGGAAGACACCGGACAGCCCAGGGACCACCCGCGGCGCGAACACCGCCGTGTCGAACGTCTTCCGGTAGGTCTTGCCACCGGTGAGCTTCTGGTAGTCACCGGTGGTGGACTCGGCCTCCACGATCGGCGCACCGTCCGCGTCCTTCTTCCCCGAGAACTGCTGGAAGTCGAAGTACCATCTGGCGCCGTCCCCCGTGGACAGGTAGTACGTCCGGGTGGTGGGCAGCTTCTGGGGCAGCGGGGTGTGGATGCCGTTGATGAGAGGCAGGGTGCCGGCAAGGGCGAGCACACCGGTCTTTCCCGGGGCCGAGGCGCCCAGACCGGCCTTCACGGTGGCGAACTCGCTTGCCCTGTAATGGTGGACGTGCGTCCCGGTGATCTTCTTCACCTCGCCGCCGTCGAGGGTGTTGTACTCGGCGCCCTTGCCCTTGGTCCACTGCCCGGACCAGGTCTGCGCCAGGTTGGCCGGCATCTCGGGGCCGACGTGCGCGACACGGATGCCGGAGAAGGTGGGCATCACGACGTAGTTCGCCACCTGCGTGGCCTTGTGCTCGTAGAACACCATGGCCTGGAGCGGCTTGGCCTTCTTGTCCGGCACGGTGATGTCGGCCGACCGGGTCTTGTTCAGGTCGAGCGTGACCGTCCGGTCCTTGTCGACGCTCAGCACGGGCCGGACCAGCCAGTCGACGCCGCCCTCGGTCGAGTTGGGGTCCTTCACGCCGAGCGAGTCGAGGATGTACCGGCCCTTGGGGACGCGGAGGGTGACCGTGTCGCCGGTGGACATGTCCGAGAACCCGGAGGCGTTCCGCTCGTCCCGGAACAGGGTGGTGAGGTGGACCGGGTGCTGTCCGGGGCGGTTGATGTACTTCAGCGTGACGTTGTACGCCTCTTCCTCCCGGTCGACTCCCAGCGCCGTGCGGACGGTCTGGCCGTCACCCTTGGCCGTCACATAGGCCGAGTAGCCGCCGAAGAGGCCGCCGCCGAGCCTGGTGTCGACGGTGACGTCCACGGACGCCGTGCCGCCGGCGGGGACGGTGACGGTCTTCGCGCCCAGGGTGTAGAAGCCGTGCGGGGCCGCCTCGCCCCGGGGGTTGAAGGCCTCGGTCGACAGGGCCAGCGTGATGTCCTTCGTACCGGCGTTGCGGTACGTCAGCTTCCTGGTGACCGGGGTGTCGTCGTTGTGCGGCCACCGCTGGACCGGGAAGCTCACCGAGGTCGTCTCGGCGAACACGCTCTGGCCGATCGCCTTGTCGATCTGGACGCGGCCCGAGCCCTGCGCGTAGGGGGTGTAGTCGCTGCCCTTGGTGGAGCCCACGAGTGCGGCCTTCAGCTCGCGGAACGTCCAGTCGGGATGCTGCTGCTTGAGGAGGGCGGCGGCGCCCGCCACATGCGGGGTCGCCATCGACGTACCCGAGATCGTCAGGTAGCCGGGCGGGTTCTCGCCGACCTCCTTGGCGATGGCGCTGCCCTTGGCGGCGGCCGCGGTGATGTCCACGCCGGGCGCGGTCACGTCCGGCTTGAGGGCGCCGTCGGCGGTCGGACCCATGCTGGAGAAGTCCGCGACCTCGTCGTGGCCGTCGACGGCGCCGACGGTGAGCGCGTCGGCGGCGCTGCCCGGGGAGTCGACGGTCTTGAAGCCCTGCTCGCCCTCGTTGCCGGCGGCGATGGCGAAGAGGACGCCCTTGGTCTGCGAAAGCCTGTTGACCGTGGCCTCCATCGGGTCGACACCCGGGGTGTCTCGGCCGCCCAGGCTGAGGTTGACGACGTCGGCGCCCTGGTCGGCGGCCCACTCCATGCCCGCGATGATGCCGGCGTCGTCGCCCTGTCCCTTGTCGTCGAGGACCTTGCCGATGAGGAGCTTCGCTCCAGGTGCGACGCCCTTGTATTTACCGCCGGACCTGGCGCCGGTTCCGGCGATGGTGGACGCGACGTGCGTGCCGTGGCCCTGCCGGTCCGCGGTGGTGGCGGCCGAGCTGAAGTTCTTGGTGGCGAGCACCTGGCCCTTGAGGTCGGGATGGCCGCTGTCGAGGCCGCTGTCCAGGACGGCGACCTTGACGCCCTTGCCGTCGTAGCCCTTGGCCCAGGCCGTGGGCGCGCCGATCTGCGGCGCCGACTTGTCGAGGCTGGCCTTGCGGACGCCGTCGAGCCAGACATGGGAGATGCCCGGGGCGAGGGTGTCACCGTTCGTGAGGGCGTCCCACAACTTCGGCGTCTGCGTGGTGGGCGCCCGAAGGGCGTCCATGCCCAGGGACTTGAAGGTCCGGTGGACCATGCCCGTGTCCCGGACCGCGGCCTTGAGAGAGCGTGCGGTGCCCTTGTAGCCGACGATGACCTTCAGGCCGCCCTGCTGGTTCCTGCGGTTGGCCGCCTTGTTGAGCTCGGTGATGTCGAACAGCCGCTGGTCGAGCTTGCCGCTCGCGATCATCCGGGCGGCGTCCGTCGGGATGACGAGGGTGTGGCCGCCGGCCTTCCGTATCTGCACGGGGACCCGCTCGCGACCCTTGGCCCGCTCCATGCCGGCGACATCGCCCTTGGCGTCGACGAGGACACGGTCACCGGTGACGAGGGTGATGCGGTGCGTGCCGGCGGACTCCTTGGTCTTGGCGGCGGCCGCCGCGGTACCGGCCTGCACGGGCGTGGCTTGTGCGGTGCCGATCGGTCCCGTGGCGAGGACCGCCGCCACCGTCGCGGCGGCCGTGCCCACGCATGCTGCTTTCACTTTTCTGCGCAAAGTTCCCCCAGGGCTGGAATGCCGGGTGGCAATGATCGGAGCCACGGTAGGAATCCGGACGCACGGCTGTTCGTCGGCTGTGCGGCGACGACGTATCGATGTCGATGACGCATCGATGGGCGGCTGTTACATGTGCAGGTCAGACCACTGCCGCCCCTGCACGACCGACGGCGGCCGGTCGTACCATGGCCCTCGGCTTGTGCAGCAGTGATCTCCCCATGACCCGGCAGCCCGGCGGAAGGAGCAGGGATGCGGCTTCGCCGACTCGTGCCGTGCGCCGTGCTGGCCACGTGCCTGACGGGCTGCGGCGGGGTGGACGGCGGCGTGCGGGTCGAGGGCCGGGCGGCGACGACGATCCCCTGGACGGGGCCGGTGTACATGACGGACTGGCTCGGCCGGGCCCGGCAGCACCCCAAGGAGGTCTACGCGACCGGGCGCGTCTCCCTGACCCAGCTGACGTGGCGGGACTGGGGCTCGCCCCGGGCGCGGGCCACCGGGGTCGCCACGGACGACACCTGCCTGTCCGGCTGCCCCGACGGCAACCCGCCGAGCTACCGGGTCGATGTCGTCCTCAGCGGTCTGTCAGGCGCGGGAACGTGGCGTTCTACAGCCATGCGACGCTTACCCCCGTACATCCCCCCGCGCCGTTCTGGATGCAAGGCAGGGACAGTACGGACCTGGACGTACCGGATGCCTGAGAACGGCACGGGAGAGGACCGTCGGAGAGGGAACGCGATGCACGCTGGTCAGGATGTGCTGCTGGTCGAGGACGACGAGTTGATCCGGGAGGCCACGCGGCTCACGCTGGAGGAGCGCGGCTACCGCGTCCGCACCGCGGCCGACGGCCTGACCGGGCTCGCGCTCTTCCGGGAACGCCATCCGGACGTGGCCGTCCTCGACATCATGCTGCCGGGCCTCAACGGGGTGAGCCTGGCCGGACGCATCCGCGAGGAGTCGGGGGTGCCCGTGCTGCTGATCTCGGCCCGCAACGACCCGGTGGACGTGGTGATGGGCCTGGAGGCGGGCGCCGACGACTACGTCACCAAGCCCTTCGACGGCCCGGTCCTCGTGGCCCGCATCCGCTCTCTGCTGCGCCGTGCGTCACCCGCCGGGGAGCCGGGTCGGAGCCCGCGCCTGCGCTTCGGGGACCTGGAGTTCTGCCCGGCGTCCCTGGCCGCGCGCCGGGACGGAAAGCCGCTCGCGCTGACCACGACCGAGCTGAAGCTGCTGAGTGAGTTCGCCGCCGCGCCGGGGACCGTGCTCTCCCGGGACCTGCTCCTGGAGCGGGTCTGGGACTACGCCTGGTCCGGTGACACCCGGGTGGTGGACGTCCATGTGCAGCGCCTGCGCTCCAAGGTCGGCCGGGAGCGGATCGAGACGGTGCGCGGCTTCGGCTACAAGCTGCGCCCATGAGACGGCCCGCGTTGAACGTGGGAGCGAAGGTCGCCCTGGCCGTCGCCGCCGCGGCCATGTGCGTGGCGGGGGCGATCGGGGTGCTGGTGCACCGGACCACCGCCGCCGACCAACTGGCCACCGCCCGCTCCGGCCTGGACCAGGAGTTGCTGAGCGCCGCCGGCGACCACGCCGACGGACGCAGGTCGGACGCCAGGCTCGACCCCCCTGGTCTGCCCGGCCCGGTGGCGAGGGCCGTGCGCGACGACGTCCGGGTGACCTACCTGCAGGAGGGCGGTGAGCATCCGGTGCTGTGGGCGGCGACCCGGGTCTCGGACCGGAAGGTGCTCGCGATCCGCCGTTCGTACGCCCACGAGGAGGAGGACCTGGCCCGGCTCGACCGGACGCTGCTCGCCACGGGCGCGGCCGTCACCGTCCTGGTATCCCTGGCCGGACTCCTGCTGGGGGTGCGGATGGGACGGCGGGCCACGGCCGCCGCGCGTACGGCGGAACGCATCGCCGACGGCGACCTCGACGCCCGGGTCCGCCCCCACGGCCATGACGAGATCGCCCGGCTCGCCGCCTCCGTCAACACCATGGCGGACGCGCTCGGCGCCCGTCTGGAGGCCGAGCGCCGGGTGACCGCCGACATCGCACACGAACTGCGCACGCCGGTTGCCGGCATGTCGACAGCGGTCGGCCTGCTGCCGCCCGGCCGGGCGTCCGACCTGGTGGCGGGCAGCGTACAGAAGCTGCGCGGGCTGGTGGAGGACGTGCTGGAAGTCGCCCGCCTGGACTCCCAGGTGGCGGTGGTGGAGACCGAGGAGCGCGAGGTGAGCGCGATGACCCGGCGTGCGGTCGCCGGGCTCGACGGCGTGCGCGTGAAAGTCGTGGCGGACGCGGTCGTGGCCACCGACCCGCGCCGTGTCGAGAGGGTCCTGGCCAACCTGGCCGCCAACGCCCTGCGGCACGGTGCCCCACCCGTGGAGGTGGAGGTCGACGGCCCCGTGGTCCGGGTCTGCGACCACGGCCCCGGTTTCCCGCCCGATCTGCTCGCGGTGCTGCACACCTCCGGCCCCCAGCGCTTCCGCACGGGCTCCCGGACCGGCGGCACCGGCCTCGGCCTGACCATCGCCACCGGCCAGGCCCGCCTGCTCGGCGCCCGCCTGACCTTCCGCAACCGCCCGGAGGGGGGCGCGGAGACGGAGCTGCGCCTGCCGACGGGATGATCCGCCAGGGGCGGGGCGGGCGGCAGGCTGCACCCCCGCTCCATCGGTGCCTTCGCCGCAGGTTGCGAGGCGTCCCAGATACAGTCGGCTGACCACAGCAAGTGCCGCTTGTGGACGGTTTTCCACGGGCCGAAGCGCTCGGGAAGTTCCCGCCACTGCACCCCGGTGCTGAGCCGGTGAATGATTCCGTTGATCACCTGCCGGTGGTCCCGCCACCGGCCGCACCGGTTGTTGCTCACCGGAGCAGCGGCTCCAACACTGCCCACTCGTCGTCAGTCAGATCCCCCCTGCTGAGCATGATCAGAACAACGAGCTACCTGATCGAAGAGACACGTGCATAGCACCGTAGGGCGGTGCACTTCAGCGTCCGACGCCGGTGGCGACGGACTCGATGACTCCGTGCCAGGCCCTGCTATACCCCTCACGGAGGGGCCCGCCGGCGAGATCGAGGATCTCCGAGGCGGCCTCGATGAGGCGGGCCGGGTCCCTGGTGTCGCACAGGTGGAGGTGCCCGCCGAGCAGGGCAGCTCCACGTTCGGGGTCTGCCTCCAGCAGGCGCCGCGGTAGCCACTTTCCGCTGCCCGTCCACGCCCGGTGGTGGTCGCACAGCAGGTCGGCGGCAGCGTTGAGGACGAATCCGGCCACGACAAGGCGCTCGACGGGGTCGGTCGCGTCGCCCAGGTCGTCCAGGGCGTCGGTCAACCCGTAGCGCTTGGTCTCCACCGTTTCCCGGTCCAGTGCGGGCGGGCCCTTGCGGAGGTCGGCGTCTGCAAGGGCTCGGGCACGTTCGACCTCCCCTTCCACGTCGATCAGGGTGAGGCCGGTGGCGTACATGCTCTGCAGGACCGCACGGCGCGTGGCGACATCCGCGGCGAAGAGGTCGCTCAGGCCGGCGCGGGTGTGGATGAAGAGCTCCACGACACGTCCCTCGAAACGCAGGGTCTCCCGGCGTGTTTCGCCACCGCTGCCGATGAGGATTGCGATGTCGAGGTCGCTGCTGGCGGTCGCCTGCCCGGCGGCAACCGAGCCCGCCAGTACCGCGCCGCGCGCGTCGGGAAAACGGTCGTGCACGATGCGTCGTGCTTGGTCGATCGAATCGTGAGCCATGCGCGTCACAGTTCCATAGATCACGGTCAGCAGCGACGAGAATTTATACATGTATCTAGTTGGATATCACTCAATGTCCGGAAAGGGTGCGAAGAACCATCGCGGTAAACGGATGCGGCGAGCGCCGGGATCCGCTCGACGGCGTCGATATCGAGTTCGGCAGGCTCGCGCTGGCTGATGAGAGTCCTGAGGGCCTCCTCCAGAGCCACTTGAGCGAGGCAGGCACCCAGGCAGACTCCCAGCTGCTGGGCGGTATCTGGATCCTTCAGACCTTCCCGGCCCTGGTCGGTGGCCTCTTCACCCGCTGGTTCCACCGCTCAGCCCTGCTCGCCGGCTGGGCGGTCGGCATGATCTACGGCACCCTCGCCGCCTAAGGCGTCGCCTCCCCGACCCAGCAGCACTTCGGCGGCTCGGCCAAGGAGATCCCGGGCATCGGCCAGATCGGCTACATCGGCCTGACCGCGTTCGTGATCAACGTTCTGGCCACGGTGGTCTTCTCCTTCGTACTGAAGGCGGCGAAGGCCCCCGAGGGCATCGACGTCACATCGCCTGGGGACTACACGGCGGATGCGCCAGAAGCGGAAGCGAAGGCGGCTCCCACCTTGCGTCCGGGCACTTCACCCGCACCCAACCCCAGTGGAGAGCCAGATCCAACCTCTGTCTATGCCGCCGCCCGGACTCCGATCGAGTCCAGGGCGGCGGTCACCGTCTTGCGCAGTGACGCAGCGTCAGCACCGGCACGGGAGCGCAGGTTGACGCCATAGGCGAGCAGCGCCAGCAGATCCGCGGAAGCGCCCGGGTCGGCGCCGGAGGGCAGCTGGCCCTGGTGCTCGGCGGTGACGAGGGCGGAATACATTGCCTCGCGCAGCTCCTGGTGGTGCTGGTCCAGGACGGCGCGTACCTCCGGGTCGCTGTTCTCGGCCCCGGCGTGCGCGTTGGAGACCATGCAGCCCCAGCGAGCGTACTCGCCCGAGCAGCGGGCCTCGATCAGGCCGCCGAAGAATTCGGAGATGGCGGGCAGTCCCCGCTCGTCCTCGGCCAGACGCCGGAACATCGGCTGGGATCGCTGCTCCAGGTAGCGGCGCAGCGCGGCAAGGTAGAGCTCCTGCTTGCCGCCGAACGTGGCGTAGAGGCTGGAGCGGTTGAGCCCGGTCGCGGTCACCACGTCCTGGATCCCGGTCGAGGCCACGCCCTGCCGCCAGAACAGCCGCACCACGGTCTCCAGGGTGGCATCGGGGTCGAAGTGCTTGATGTCCGGCATGTTTCACCCACCATCCTGAAATGAGGATTCCAAGATACTCCCAGTTCAGCACGCCGCAAAGGTGCCGACAGGTACAGAGCGGGACAGGCACCCCCTCAGCGCCAAGGCGTCCAGCTTCGTCCACGATCGATCCCCAGGGGCCCGCGCGCCGCGACCATGCCCCCATGAATCGCATGCCAGCCCTCTGGGCGGCCGCATACGGGTCACAGACCCCCCGCCTCCGCCGCTACCTCGCCCGTCGCGCGGTCCATCTCGCCGCGTTCATCAAAGCGCTCGCCCTGGCCGACCATCGCCCCTTCATGAGCCTCTGACTCATCGGCACTTCCGCATGGCTGGCGCGGGACCACGCATACCCGTATCTTGGAACGGTCATTTCAAGATTGTTTGGCCCCGCTCCAGTCGCCGACCAGGAGGAACGAGCACCATGACCAGCCTCAACGCCGAACTGCGCACCTTCTACGAAGCCCGCCAGCAGCAGATCCCCGCCGAGATCCGACAGATCATGCAGCGGGCCAGCCAGGAACTCGCCGACTCCGGCCAGGCCGACCGCGCACTGCCCGTCGGCGCGCAGGCGCCGCGCTTCAACCTTCCCTCCGCGACCGGGCAGACCTTGGCCCTGGACGACCTGCTCAACGACGGCCCGGTCGTGCTGACCTTCTACCGCGGCGCCTGGTGTCCGTACTGCAATATCGCTCTGCGCTCCCTCCAGCAGCACCACGAGGCGATTACCGCCCGCGGCGCCCGCCTGGTGGCCGTTTCACCGCAGATCCCCGACGAGTCCCTCACCCTCACCGAAAAGCACGACCTCGCCTTCGACGTCCTCAGCGACATCGGCTCCGACACCGCCAAACAGTACGGCCTTGCCTTCGACCTCCCCGACGACCTCGCCGCCGTCTACGACAAGCTCGGCTTCGACCTCCAGCGCGTCAATGACGGCCACCCGCGCACCCTCCCGCTGCCCGCCACCTACGTCATCGACCGCATCGGCGCGATCCGCTGGGCCTTCGTCGACACCGACTACACCACCCGCGCCGAACCGGCCGACATCATCGCCACCCTCGACGCCCTGCACTGACCGCCCTCGCGCCTGCTGGCGCGGCCGGAGCGAGAGCACTTCGTTGCCCGATGAGGCATGCAAGGACAGTCGGCCGGAGCGGTCCGGACGCCGCCCATGTCAGCCACTCGCGAACGGTGTCCGGGTCGCTGGTCGATGGGCACAGCGCCCATGGCGCCGTCAGCCGTCGCGCGGCGAACAGCGACTCCAGTGCGGCCCGGCGCCGCCGCCTGGCGCGACCAGTTCGGCCCGCTTCCCCGCGCGGAAGTCCTCACGCACAGTGTCGTCCTGTGGCTGCTCGCTGACCTGCTTGACGTCTGCGCCAAACGCCCTGGCACCGCCAACGAGATCATGCAGGCAACCTTCGAGTCCCTCGCCAACGATCCCGGCACACGCGCGCAACACCCCCGCGTCGGCGGGGAGGACTCGCCCTCCTGGGTCTCGGGGAGGACTTCACTCGGATGGCTTTATCAGGCAGTAGTGACGTCGCTTGTCGATGAGTTTGGGAGGCACTGGGTCTCTTGCCCGGGCAGCGTCGGGATGCTCATGGTGAAACGTACTGGTCATGCGGCAAACGGGCACTGCCGTCATCCGCTGGTCGCACCACTTCGTCGGCCGTCAGACGGAGCCGTATCAAGCCCTCAGAGCGATGCTCGGAGCCCCCGTGACTGGGATCTTCAGTACTGAACGGGCCGAACAGCAGTTCACCGAAGCCGAGGATCGCCAATGCAGCAGCTCCTGCACGCCAAAGAACCCACTACCGTCCGTCCTGGACGATTACGCGTCGCATGGCGGGCGGCTCACGAGCCCGTTGCCGGAGTGTCACGACGGATTCGACTCGTGGCGTACGCCGTGCCGTTGACAGTCCTTCCTTCCAGTATCTGGCGGCTCCCGGCCGCGTTCAGTGACGGTCTCGGACTCGGCGAACGGACCTACATCGTCTTCCTCTCGGTTCTGTCCGAAGTCTTCGCGTTTACTGCGATCGGATTGATCGCCCGCTGGGGTGAGGTGTTCCCGCGCTGGATCCCGATCCTTCGCGGCCGCCGGGTTCCGAGAAGGGCAGCCGTCCTCCCGGCCACCATCGGAGCCGCGAGCCTCACCCTCCTGTTCACCCTTTTGTTCATCGCCTCCGAGATCAGGGGTACCACGATCCGAGGTGGCGACCTGCCGGCCGACTCCCCCGGCCAAGCAGGCGGCTGGGAAGCTGCCTGGTTCTATTTCTGCTATGCGCCGCTGACCCTGTGGGGGCCGCTACTGGGCGTGCTGACCGTCGCGTACTGGAAACGCCGTTCCGCGGCCGAGAGGACACCTGCGGCGGCGTGCTCCCAAAGATGAACGAAGCCACTCGGAACACCCCCGCGTCGGCGGGGAGGACGGCAACGGCAACCCCAGCTGGGACTGCTCGGGCGGGACACCCCCGTAGCGCTGTCCCGTAACTGCTGGTCACGGATGAGATGAGACGTCCCCCGAGCGGTTGGAGCGGTCCAGCCTCGATTCACGCCAGCCCCGTGACTTGCAACTTCACGACCGCTTGGTGGTTGTTCTTGCGGTCGCCGAGCAGCAGTAACCAGATCCGCCGCGTGCGTCATGGCGCTCGGCAGCAACTCCCGCACCGCCACACTCCACGCGCCGACGGGCAGCGGTGGCGTCCGCGCCCGCGCATCTGTGAGCGCCGTCCAGCCAAGCGCCCGGCTGGGTTGCTATGTAGAAGCGCATCAGGGGTAGATCTTTGCATGTACAAGCAGGTACTTTGGTGGTGTGAGTGCAGCTGCGACGCCTGAAGAGACACCTCGGCCCGCCGACGACGCGCAAGACGACCGCTGGTGCATGGCCGTACGGCTCCTGGGTCGCGTGGAAAAGCATCTGGACGAGACACTCCAGCGTCGGCACGGTCTGCCACTTTCCGAGTACCGGGCCCTGTGCGCACTTGCCCGGCCCGACAGCGGTGCGGCACTGCGGATGGGGGAGCTGGCAGGTCGGATCGGCCTCAAAGACAGCACGGTCACCCGTCTGGTGGCGCGCTTGGAGGCCCAGGAACTGGCCGAGCGGGCTTCCGCTGCCGGTGACGGACGTGCCGTGGCCGCGACCATCACGTCAGCCGGACGGCGACGCTACGTGGAGGCGACACCCACATATCGGGCGGCTCTCGGGGACGCCCTGGAGAGTGCTCTGACAAATGTGTACCTCGCCGATCTCGCCGCCTGGGTGCGTACGGGCGAGTCCGCGGTGAGCGGTGCTACGGCCCAGGGGCTGCCCGCCAGGGCATAGACCAGCCTCATCCACTCCCTTGGGGGAACCAACAGTGTCTGAATTGACCGGTTTCGTTGTCGTGTCCCTGGTCATCATCATGGTGCCCGGCCCGGATCTGGCCCTGTTGCTGGCCAATACGGCCCGCTCGGGGCGGCGTGCGGGCATCGCCACCGCGGCGGGAATCATGCTGGGGAACGCGGTGCTGGCGGCCGCCGCGGTAGCCGGTCTGACGGCGCTACTGACTGCCTCGGAACTCGGCTATGTGGCCCTGCGCATCGCGGGGGCCGTATATCTCATCTACCTCGGCGTACAGGCCTTGGCCGACTTCGTCCGCCTGCGCCGAAACGGTGTCTCGGATGCCGGGGCGCACCGCCATGCTCCTGCCGGAGCGCGCGGCGCACGTGTCTCCTTCCAGCAGGGGCTGGTCAGCAACCTTCTGAACCCGAAGGTGGCGGCCTTCTACCTGTCACTCTTCCCCCAGTTCACCTTGCCGGGCCTGGCTCCCGCCGCGGAGCACACCGTGCTCGCCGGGCTGTTCTGGTTCCTCGCTCTGCTCTGGTACGTGCTGGTGCTCCTGCTCCTCGCCCGCATCGAAGCCCTGCTGCGCCGCCCCGGTTTCCGACTGGGCATCGCCGGGGTGTCGGGCGTGGGACTGCTCGGCCTGGGCACCGCGCTGGCCCTGCGGGACTGACTCCCTGACGAGCCTGTGCCACCAACCTCGCGAAAGGAACGTGCGTGACCACTGCTGCCGAAGGAACCTTTGTGACCGCTGCTGCCGACCATTACGACCGCCTGCTCGCTGAGCACTACACCTGGATGCTCGGTGGGGACATCGAGACGGTGGCAGCGGCACAGGCCGAACTCCTCCATGGGCTGGGACTGACTGCCGGCCCGGAAGAGCAAGCCGCTGCCGTCGACCTCGGCTGCGGCCCCGGTCCGCAGACCCTGGCCCTCGCCCGCCTCGGCTTCGCATCGGTGACGGCGATCGACTCAAGTGCCCTACTTCTCGACGAACTCATGGAGCATGCCAGGCGCTCCGGGGTCGGGCAGACAGTCCATCCCGTCCGCGAGGACATCCGCGGTGTTCTGCCCCGCCTCACCGCTGCGGGCTCGGTCGCGGCCGTCGTGTGCATGGGTGACACCTTGCCGCACCTGCCTGCTCGGGCGGACGTGCAGCAGTTGATCGCGGACGTCACCAAGAGCCTGCGCCCGGGCGGGAGTTTCGTCGCCAGCTACCGCGACCTGACACGCGAACTCCACGGCCCGGACCGTTTCATCCCCGTCCGCAGCACCGCCGACCGGATCCTCACCTGCTTCCTCGAATACCTCGACCAGGACACGGTCCTGGTCCACGACCTGCTGCACACCCGCCATGACGGCGCCTGGCACCTGAAGACCAGCAGCTACCCCAAACTCCGACTGTCTCCTCAGTGGTTGACCGACCAGTGCCGCATGGCCGGCCTCGACATCCGCCACGACGAAACGGGCCCCCGCGGCCTGCGGGTCCTGCACGCCGTCAAGTCCTGACTGGCTCGGGGGTTCGCCGCATCCGGGAAGAGGTCCTGCTATGGACCAACTTCCTGGAGCAGACGCTCACATACAGTGCTGCCGCGAGGGTGTCCAGGTTGTTCGTCACACAACGATCTTGGGCGGGTCGGCTACGAGCTCGATGACACCAGCCGCGTACGAACGAGCGCTCGCAGCATCGCGGCGCCCGTCCCCACCGCTGCAAGGTGCAGGACCGCCGCGAGCGCGAGGTTTTCCGGCAGGGCGGCATCGGCCGGCTGCGCGACCGCCAGGTACAGGGTGAACGGAAGCTTCCAGCCGCTCCAGGCGAACAACGAGCCCGAGCCGAGCCAGCCGAACACCATCGGGCCCCATCGGGGGGCTCGTGCGGGCCGGCCTCGGACAGCAGCCCAGGTGGCGGCGGACGCCACGAAGGCCCAGAGCCCGAAGACGCCGGACAGCACCTGCCAAGCGAGGTCCCGCTCGCCGCGGTGGGCGACCCCTGCGGTGCCGCCCACCGCCCAGTACAGCCAGATGAGACCGACTGCGGCGCCGACCACCGTCATCCATGGCAGCGCCTTTAGCGAGCCTTCCCCACGGTCGCCGAGCCGACCCGCGAACGCGTCCGGCCAGCGCCGCCGCAAGTACGTGGGCAGCGCGATGGCCAGACCCAGCCCCATGCCTACAAACCCGATCTGAACCAGCGCGGCCTCCCAGACCGGCATCGACGGGCCTGCGTCACTCCCGCTCTTCGGATTGCCATCTTCCGAGCCCAGCAGCGAACTGAGAACGGCGTACGGCAGCACCGGGACGAGGAACCCCGTCCCAACCCAAGCGCAGAAAGCCAACGGCGCTGCCGGTATGCGCATCCCCCACGGCCGCACCAGCGCGAGCGCCACCGCGATCCCGATCCCTGCCATACCGATCGTGGCGCTGTTGAGCACCACCCACTCCGCCTTGCCGAATCCGGTCCCGACCGGCAGCAGCCCCAAGAGCGAACCGACCACCCACGACACCTTGATCAGCAAGTAGGGCGTCAGCGCCAGCGCTGCCCCATACGCCGCGACCCGCCCAGCCCGATCCCATCGATCCACTTGAACTCCCAATTCAAACAACGGAGTTCAAGTCTCATTCGCTACTTCTCCCACGGGCGTCAACCGCCGGGCGCATCCATGTCATCACTCAGGAGGAGTGAGAATCAGCCGACGGGAGCACACAAAACTGCTGGGGCACGGCGGTGAGGTTGTGGAGCAACAGTACCGGGCCGTGGCCACCCGTTACGACAAGCGTCGTTACGTCTACCTCGGCACCGCAACCGCCGCAAACCCTCGTCATCTGGCTCCGAACGTGATCGCCCGGACAAGTTCGAGGTCAGTTCAGGCGGCGCCGCTGGCGTCCGGGGCGATGAAGCGTCGGTAGAGGGGGGCGAACGTCACCTGGGGCTCGGTCGTGATGCCCAGTTCCCCCTTGACCACGGGTGCGACCCTGTCGGCGATGAACCGTGTGAAGTGATCCTCCGTCTCCCAGACGTCGGCCGCGTGGAAGCCGTCGTCGGCGAACCAGCCCATGTGCATCACGAACCCGTCCGGAGCGTCGTCTTCCCAGCCCACCCGGTCACGCGCCGCGTCGTACGCCTCTGGCGTGAGCTCGGGCCACACAAAGGTCATCACGACTGCCATGGGAGTTCCTCTCCATCGCCTCGGTCCGCCGCAGCCTGTGCGGCACGGCAGTACGACGCTAAGCAGGTCAGGTCGGCCGGGCACATCGAAGCAGCCATTCGGAGCAGGTCGCCGCGGTCGGACCGCTCTCCACCTCAAGATCGATTACGGGACAGCCCTTAGGTAGCGTCTTGTCGATCATGCATCGAGCCAGATAATGGCCACCGGATGGTCGAGGCCCGAGCGAATCGCCGGGAGAAACAAGCCTGCGTTGCTGTGTGCCACCAACGTGACGGGGCTGCCGGCCGGGACCCGCCGGAGGTCGTCGCGGACGGCACTGGCGATGCGGGGCCAGGAGGGCCGCCCGTGTCTGGGCACCCCTCGGGCACAGCATCTGGGAGTCGTACTGCGACGCGGAGTTCAGCATCCCGTAGGCAGGTGTACCGGCTCCTGGACGTCGCCCGCTCCCTCGCCGCGATCCACGCCGCCGTCGTCGCGGGCACCGAGACGTCCCGCACGCGAGACACCGGCCCGGCCACCGCGGCCGTGCTCGACTGCGGCCTGTCCCAGCACGCCTTGATCGCCGTCTCCAGCCGCAGCGGCGACGTCGCGGAGGGATCCCGCCACGCTCGCCCACAGCGGCCTCCAGGCGCTCGATGAGGCCCCGGTGCGCGCGGTGGTCCGCCAGGCTGTCCGCGACGTCCGTACTGCACCGCCTCCACCGGCCGCCGATCCGCCGGCGGACCCCGCCATTACGGAAGGGCGCCGGCTCATCGAGGAACTCGTCGCCCACGCGCACGTGCTCGTCGAGCGCAGTCATAAATGAGTTGAACGAGCCATGATGCTCCCGGCGCATGCGGAGGTTGCCGACGCCTGGGGTGCTGCGCGTTGACGTGGCCGTGTCGTTGCTATCGCTGTGCCCGTTGGGCCGCTGACGCGGCCGCTATCGGACCGTTCCCAGGATCCTGGCGGCGCGCGCGACGATCTTTTCTGTCAGCTGCTTGTTCCACTCGACATTGAAGCCGGTGGCCCTTTGGCGCCATCGCTCCCAGCCCGGGGGTTTGTCAGGGCTTGCGGAACTGGGATCGATGATGTCGTAGGCCTTCTTGCATGAGTTGAACCCCTTCGCCCGGTCGAAGGTATCCGCGAGCGACTCCACCCCTGTGCCCTGCCCCAGCTCATTCAAGGTATCGCTCGCTGCTTCCGCGCAATCGTTGATAGAAATCCCCAAGCGGTTGTTCAGCGGTACAGATTGGCCTGCGTCGTACGCAGCCTGGGCCAATCTGGTGTACTGCGCCGCGAACTCGGCCTGTCGGGCAACGTGGACGGGGACCACATCTACGGTGTACGAGGGGGGCGGCTGGTACATCACGGCGGATTCTCCCGGCAGGACCACCACCCTGCCCGGCGGGATCCATCGCTTGATCTGCTGGGCGGTGGTTTCGGCAGCCCATCCCTCCGGGGTCGCAGAATGCACAGGCGCATCGATCAGGCTGCCGTTGTCGCTCCAGAACTGGAGAGGCAGGCTACCGACGTTCTTGACCACTGAGCACCCGGACATCATGTCGGCGTAGTGGGTGTACAGCCCTTCGTAACCGGGCGCGATAGGGACGCCTGTAGTGGCCGTCGCGCAGGTGGCCGGGGCCCTCGTCGACCCCCGACTGGGTTGCGACTCCGCCGAAACGGCGTCTGCAGTGGTCGGAGCAGCGAGGGCGAGCATCAAGACGCCGGTTACGCAGACAACGCGACGCCTCCTGTAGTCAGTGGTCATGCTGCCTCCTAACCACCTGCCCCCCCGGGAGACAGTTCCATTATCCGAACGGATCAGAACAGATGCACGGCGACTCCGCCCGGCGCGACGCAGACCGAGTCAAGGCTGACCGCTTCCACTGGCGAGCCCCGCCGATTGAAGCCGCAGCGCCGCCGCGAGAGCGTCGTCGCCAAGACCGACGAACTGATCGTCTCCGCAGGTCGTCACCTGTCCCCGGCTTGAAGCAACGACGCGAGGCCGTCGTCGTGTGAGACCCGATGAACCGGAAAAGGGATCACCACATGCCTGTCCCCGCCGCCGCGCGCTCCGCTTACCGTGAGGATGAGACCCCGCCTGGACGAGCCATGAGCGCCCAGCCCGACCAAGCGCCCGTCCCGCCGGCCCCGCCCGCTCCGACCGTGCCCGCCCTGCACCCTCCAGCAGCGGCTCCACGAACTCCTCGCCGATGGCACCGGCGCCGTCCCCCCCGAAGCTGCACCCCCTCCACAACGCCCTGGTCGGCACCGAACGGGCCGGCACCGCGATGCGCTGGCTCTCCAAGGGCATCGTCTCCACCGTCCTGTCCGATCTCGGCTCCGGCCGCCGCCCTCTCACCCACGAGGCCCTGGACGAGCTCCCGGAACGCAATGTCGTCGAACACATCCGCAGCGTCCTCGTCGCCACCGGCGCCCTGCCGAAACGGGACGAGCAGATGGTCCGCCTCGAACGACACGTGAAGGACCTCGTCACCTCCCATGCGACGGCTGAGGGACGGAAAATCCTGCACCGATACGCGACGTGGCACCTCCTGCGCCGGCTTCACCGACGCAGCCGCGGCAAGGACATCACGCACAGCCAGCTCACGGTCGCCCGGCAACATCTGCGGGCGGCCGTCTATCTCCTGAACTGGCTGGAGGGCCAGAACCTGATCACGAAGCGCCGTTCGGTCTGGGTGGTGGCCTCCAGGCCGTTCACCTGGCGCGGGGAGGCGGGCGGCAGGGTCCACCGGCCGGTGGCGGCGTCGCGGCAGCCTTCGCGCAGCAGGCCGGAGCCGGGGCTGTCGACGCCGACCAGGACGAGGGTGAGTGCATGCTCATGAAGGCTCGGATCGACCAGGCCGGCGACAACCGTGAGCTCATGACCCAGATCAACCGAGGAAGTGACGCGTGAATGCGCACCGTCGAAGTTCCCGGTTGGTGACGCCCGGCGCCCGGCCGGTGACGCCGACTCACTCCCTGTCCACCTCCGCCAGCGAAGCCCGCAACGTCTCCTGTAGGTCCGGGTGTTCAGCTGCTCGTTCCAGGGCCAGTGCCGCACGGAATTCGCCTCGTGCCCGCGCCCGCGCACCTGCCGCCGCGTACGACTGACCCAGGCGGCGCCGGATCTCCATCTCGAGCCGCGTGCGGTGCGGCTCCGAACGCTGCGAGATGCCTGCGTGCAGCGCCAACGCCTGGCGATGGCGGCGTTGCGCCTCTGCAAGGTCCTCCGCGACCGACCCCAGCCGTGTCAACGTCAACGCCAGCAGCATCGTGTCACCGGCCTCCCGCAGCAGCGTCTCAGCGCGCAGTAGCACCGCCCGTGCCTCCGCCCGTTCGCCGAGCCCCGCATGCCCGTCCGCAAGGGAGATGAGGCGCTGGCTGACCGGAATGGGGCGGCCGTTGCGCTCTGCCGCGGCGAGCGCCGCCCGCGCGTCGGCGAACGCTGTGCGCACCTCACCCTGCATGAACCGGCTCATCGACCGCAGCGCCAATGCCAGCGACACTCCCCACTCGTCGTCGGCCCGTTTCAGGACCGGCAGCACCTCATCCATGGTGGCCGTCACCGTGTCGTACCGCCCCTGCAAGAAGTCCTGGATGGCCAGACCGGTCACAGGCAGCGCCGCCATCGTCTCGTCGCCGTTCTCGCGGGCGGACTTCAGCGCCTGCCGGAACCAGTCGCCACCCTGCGCGAGCCGGCCCTGCTGGTAGTCCAGTAACCCGAAGGACGCCGCCACCAGGACCCGCAGCGCCGGGTCTCCGCTCCGCTCCGCGGCTTGCAGCGCCGTCGTCAACGCCGCGCGGCCCTCGTCGTAGCGATCGTGGTGGAGGAAGTAGTCCCGCAGCGCAACACCCAGCTGCGCCGTCAGGACGTCCTCGCCGTGCTCCGCCGCGTACCTCGGTACATCCGCCAGGTCCGCCCCCGCCTCGTCCAGCCACCGCGCCGCGTCCCGCGCGGAGTCGAACCGCTGTGGATCCCCGTCCGATGCCCGGCCGTCGTCACCGGTGAGCCGGCCCGCATGGACGTACAGCTGCAATACCCTACGGCGGGCTTGCGCCGTCTCCTCGGGCCGGGCGTCGGCCAGCTTCCGGGCGTGGACCCGCACGAGGTCGTGGAGGCGGTACCGCCCCGGGTCTGGCTGCAGCACCAGGCTTGCGTCGTACAGCTCCTCCAACATGATCTCCGCCTCATCGACGCCCACCCCGAGCATCACCGCCGGCGTCCACGCGTCGAACTCCGGCGTCGGCGCATGGCCCAACAGCCGGAACGCCCGCTGCTGAGCCTCACTCAACTGCTCGTAGGACATGTGGAAGGCGGCCTCCACGCTGCGGTCCCCGGCGCTCAGCTCGCCCAGTCGCCGCTCCTCCCGCGCCATCCGCGCCGCTAGGTGAGCCGGCGACCACGACAGCCGGTGCTGCAACCGCGCGCCGGCGATCCGCAATGCCAGCGGCAGACCCCCGCACAGCCGCGCCAGGTCGGTGACCGCCTTGAGGTCGGCGTCAGTGCGCGCCTCGCCGATCAGGCGGCGCAGCAGACCAATCGAGTCGGCGGTCGGCAGCGGCTCCAGGGTCACGCACCGGTCCGCGTCCAGTCCGGTCAGCCTGCGCCGTCCCGCCACCAGCACGTGGCTGCCCGGACCGGCAGGCAGCAGTGGCCGCACCTGCGCGGCGCTTCCCACGTCGTCGAGAACGAGCAGCAGCCGCAGCCCGCTGGTGGCGTTGCGCCATGCGGCGATCAGGTCGTCGCGGTCCTGGGGAACGTCCGCGTCGGCCGTGCCGAGCGTGCGCAGCAGCCGCTGGAGCAGCCGCTTCATCAAAGGGCGTTCGCCCACCGGGGAGCGGTGCGTGAGCAGATCGAGGAAGAGAACGCCGTCCGGGTGCTGCGGGCGAAGCGTCCACGCCGCGTGCACCAGCAGCGATGTCTTCCCGACACCGGCAGGCCCGTCCACCGTCGCGACGGTGACGGCATCGTGGGGGGCGGGCGCGGTCAGTGTGGCGACTTCCGCGACGCGGCCGATCAACTTACCTGCGTTTCCGGGCAGTTCGTTTACCGCGCGACGCGGCCGGGCCTGCGCCGACACCGGCGGCAACGATGCCCTGGGACGCCGCGAGGCAGCTGCCGTGGGGGCCTTCGAGGCGGGCACTGCGTCCGGGAAGACAGAGCCGCCGGCGGCGGCCGAGCCGCCGAGGACGGCCGTGTCGTCATGACGGAGCACTGCCGCGTGCAGATCCCGCAGGGCCGCAGACGGTGCGGCCCCCAACTCCTCTCGCAGCCGCCGCCGCAGCCCCTCGTACACGGCGAGCGCCTCGCCCTGCCGGCCCGTGCCGTACAGTGCCCGGATCCTCAGCGCCAGTACCGGCTCGTCCAGCGGATGGGCGGCCTCCGGGGAGGCCAGGTCCGCGAGGACCTCGCTGCCGCGGCCGAGCTGCAGCAGACACTCCAGCCGCTTCTGCTGCAAGGACTGGCGCTCGATCAGCATCCGCTGCCGTTCCCCGAGCGCATACGGGCCGGGCAGCCCCGCCAGCGGTTCCCCGCGGAACAGGCGCAGGCCCTGCTCAGCGGCGGCCAGTGCCCCCGAGACGTCACCGGCAGCCAGCAGCCCGTCTGTACCCACGGAAAGTTCGGCGAGGCGTGCTGTGTCGAGGCGGACCGGCGCGGCGAAACGGTAACCGCCCGACCCGCCGCGGATCACCGATCTGTCCTGCCCCGCACCCGGCATGTCCAGGGCCTGCCGCAGCGCGTATACGTAGCTGGGCAGGACGCGCCGGCCCGTCGGTGGCGGCTGGTCGCCCCACACTCCGTCGATCAGCTGCTCGTAGCTGACCAGCCGGCCGCCGCGCAGCACCAGCGCCGCCAGCACCGCCTGTCGGCGGGCCGGGCCGATAGCCGCCTCCCGGCCGCCTCGCCATGCCTGCACGGGGCCGAGTAACGCGACGTGCAGCTCCTCCGACGCCCCCATTGCCATCAGGCCCCCCGTCATCACGGATCACCAGAATTTCATCGCTATTGCAGCGGCGTCCCCCACGGTTGGCAAGTCAGAGCAGGAAGCGCGGTCGTTGTGGTGCCGTACGGGGGACGGCACAGGCACCGCCGCCTGCAACCCGGCGTCGCCGCGCGCGCCCGACCCATGGAGGTGCCATGACCCCTGAGGTTGCACTGCTCCTGGGCCGCTGCGGCCTCGTTCTGTATGGCCTGGACGACGGCAGCTGCCGGATCTGCGTTGCCGGCGGCTCGGTCGTCGGCCGGGTCGAAGGCAGCGCGGGAGCCTGGAGCGCCTGGGCGCGGCGGCACGACGGGTGTCAGGTCCTGGTCGCCACCGACCTGCCCAGCCGGAACGCGGCGGTGTGCGCGGTCGCCGATCACGCCGAATGGGAGGACCCCGCACGGATCCAGCCCGCCGAGACGACACAGAGGTACCACATGACGAGCATGAAGCGGCGCCACCTGTGGAGCCTGGCCCGAGAGGCCCGCAGGGCGCGGGAAGCGGGGGAGATGACGCACACGATGCAGCTCTACCTCAATCGGCCGGCGTACGGAAAACGGGCCGTAAGGCGGGTGGACCGCGGAGTCGACGAAGTGATCCAGGCCGTAGAGGGCGCAGGCTGGGAATGCTGTGGAGTCGAGCCGTGGCTCGGCACCGGCGTGCTGCTCAGCTTCGTACGGGCCGACTGATGGCGTCGCGCCGGGCCGGCTCCGGCTGTCCGGAGGAGCGGCTGCGCCGCGCGGCCGCCGAAACCCGACCTCCCCTCCCCATGCGACGGCCTCAGCAGGTCCAAGGTTCGGTTCCCGACCCCGGAGGTGTCATGGACGTCGAAGCGATTCGTGTACGCGACCTGGTCCGGGATGTGGTGACCGAGGTGGCTCCGGAGGAACTGCCGCTGGTGGCGGGTCTTGCCGGGTTCGACGACGCCGGGGCCGTACGGCGGCTGGGCGGCAGGGACCGGCGGCGGGAGACCCTGGGATTCGGGCTCGGGGAGGCCGCCGCGCTGGTGACCCCGGTGGTGTGGCTGGCGGTCGACCAGGCCGCGCAGCGGATCGTGGGGACCTGGATGGACAACGGGATCACCAGGACGGGTACCGCCCTGCGCAGGCTGTTCCGCAGGCCAGTGTCCGAGCCGGTGGTGATTCCGCCGCTGACGCGTGAACAGCTCGCGCTCGTACGGGAGTCGGTGCTGACGATGGCCGCGCAGCGCGGGCTGGAGGCGGAGCGCGCGGCGGTGATCGCCGACGCGGTGGTGACCAGGCTGGTGCTGGTCGAGACGGAGGCCGATGGGACACCCGAACTGCCCGGCTCGGATACGCCGGACGGACCGGAACGGCCGGACAGGCCGGACGAGCTCTGATGAGCGTCGTACCCACGGATACCGCTCCCGGAACCGCGGAGCCGCCCGCCGCCTCCGCCCCGTTCGACGAGCGGGTCCTCGCGGCCGGTACGACCCTGCGCTTCGTCCTGCTGCTGGCTTTGTTGGCGGCGGCCGGCTCGAGCATGATTCCCCGGACCGTCTGGCACCTCCTCGCGTCTTCGGAGAAGGCCGACATGGCGGCGGCCTGTTCCCTGGCTGCGGGGATCGATCCCAGCGTGTCGATGAACACTAGCTTCGTCCAGTCCAGGCACCAGCTGGCCGCCTTGGCAGAGTGCACGGCGCGGTTCGCGCAGGACTTCACCGGGGTCGCGCTCGGTGTCGGGACCGTGGCGCTCGCCGCAGCCTTCGCCGTCTACTGGCTGCTACCGGTGTGGCGGACGCGGCGCACCAAGGTCGTACCGCTGGACGTGATAGACGTACACGGCGGACTTCGACCGCTGCTGAACGAGCTGGTGACCGTCACCGGGCTCGACCGTACGCCCAGCTTCGTCGTCGATCCGGCGTCGCGGACGACCGGCGCCATCGCGTTCGGCCGCCCGCGCCGGCCCGTGATCCGCCTGGACGGCGGTCTGGTGGTCACCGCCGACACCGAGCGGGCACGGTTCCGTGCCGTGGTGCTGCACGAGCTGGCGCATCTGCACAACAAGGACATCGGCATCACCTACGCCACCGTCGCGCTGTGGCGGGTGTTCCTCGTGCTGGTGCTGCTGCCGTGGGTGGCCGTGGGCATGGACATCCTCTTCTTCCGTGGGACGGCGGACGTCCGCGGCATGTTCGCCCCGTTCAACACGCACGCCCAGGTGCTCGGCGGTCTGCTCGTACTGGCGGTCTATCTCTCCCGCCTGGAGATCGTGCGCCACCGCGAGATCTACGCCGACCTCATGGCCGCCCGCTGGGGCGCGAGCGCGGAGCCGTGGGAAGGCGGCGCTGCCCGGCAGCGCTCCGAGGGAGGGTGGCGGGAACTGTTCGTCCGGTTCGCCGGGCTATGGCACACGCACCCGTCGCAGGCGCTGCGCCGGGCCTCCCTGACCGACCCGAAGGTGTTGTTCGCGCTGAAGGCGCTGCCTCTTC
The DNA here is from genome assembly GCF_030816955.1 of Streptomyces africanus. NCBI lineage: Bacteria > Bacillati > Actinomycetota > Actinomycetes > Kitasatosporales > Streptomycetaceae > Streptomyces > Streptomyces africanus. The sequence continues at coordinate 9,009,657 of NZ_JAUSYP010000001.1, forward strand.
TCCTCGCCGGGCTGGCGGCGGACATCCTCGTCTGGCACCTGGGCGCGCTGCCGTACGAACTCCTGTGGCTCAAGGCGGTTCTCGTCGCGGGCCTAGTCGTGGGCATCGGCGGCGTCGCGCTGTGGCGTGCCGTGTTATATGCGCTCCTGGCAGGGCGGCCGGTCCCTTCGGGGTGGTCCGTCGGACTGTGGCTCGGGCTCGGCGTCGTGGTGGGGGAACTGACCGGGCCGCGCGCCGCGATGAACCAGTGGCTGCCCGCGCACCCCGAGGCACTGCTGATCCTCGTGGCCGCGCTGGTCCTGGTGATGACGTGGACCGCGCAGAACGCCGAGTGGTGGCTGCGGGCCTGGCGAGGGCGTTCGCTGGGTCCGGTCATGCTCGCGGGCCTGACGGTGCCCGTGCTCGCGTACGCCTCCGTCCTGTACTGGTGGTGGTTCCTGGGCGAGGTCCTCACGGACGGCTGGCCGTTCACGACGGCCGGGGTACTGGCCTCGTACAACCTGCCCGGACTGCCGCCCCCGCCCTCGGACATCGGGCTGCTGTGGCATGTCGTCGCGGTGGTGGGCCTCCTGCCGGGCACGCTCTCGCGTGCCGGGACTCTGTGGTGGGCGCAGGTGCTGCTGTGGGCGCTGCCGTTGCTCGCTCTGGTCGTCGCCTCCCGCTCGGGCGTCAGGTTGGGCGGCGGCTTGGGTGTGGAACGCCCGAGGTGGCTCGCTCGTACGCTGCCAGGCGCGGGCGCGATGGCGTCGGCTCCGGCTCCGTACGGGCCGGGGCGGTTGCTGGCCGCCGGGCTGGCAGGCGGAGTCGTCTGCTCGGCCGGGCTGGCCGTGGCGCTGGCCCGGCTGCGTACGGCGGACCTGGGAGCCGTGGGCACGACGGGACCGCTCCGACTCGCGCACATCATGGGGCCCGTCCTGGTGATCTGCGCCGCGATGGCCCTGACTGCCGCCGTCGTCGCCGCACTGACGGACTCGGGATGGCTGACGGCCGGGCTTGGGGCGGCGGGGATCACCGCGTTACTGGGCGTGGGAGCCACGTACGCCATAATGCGGGCGGACGCGAGTGCCGGGCCGGACACGGTGTCGTGGTCGCTGTCGCAGGACGTCCAACTTCCCTACGCGGTGGCCCTGGGCACGCTGGTGGCGGGCCTGGCCGCCTTCGTGGGCCGGGGCACCGGGCTGCTCTGGCGGTGGCTAATCACCGGGCGCCGGGCCGGGCCGCGATCGGCGGCGCGGCTCGCGCCTGTCGGGGAGCGTCCACTCCGTCCGGTGTGGCGCCGCGCTGTCCGCGTGGCGGCGATCGGAGCCGTCGTGGCCGGGGTCGGCGCCACGGCGCTCAGTGTGGATGTATCCGAGTCGCACGGACGGTCCTCCCGGCCGGCGGCGCTGATGCTGGACCAGTCGACGCCCGCGCCCTCGGCGGCGGTGTCCCGGCTCCAGCACCAGGCGTGGGCAGCGGCCGGAGGGCTGGAACGGATCCAGGCGCTGCGGGCCGCGGAACGCACGTACAGCGCCGCCTTCACGGCCGGAGGAAAGTCCACCACCGACGCCGAATTCCTCCAGGTGATGGACCGGATGAAGAGCACCTGCGGGGAGATGGACCGGGCGACGCGGCGGGCGAACACGTACTTCAGCGTGCCCAGCGCGGCGGGACAGCGAATGTGGGCGCGTGTGCTGACCCGGCACCGGGCGATGGTCGGCACATGCCGGGCCCTCGCCACGCGGCCGAGCACCACAACAGCCAAGGCGGCGGGCACCGCCCGTCGGAACGCCATCGACTCGGTGGACGCGATGCTCTACTGGCTCGCCGAAAAGGGGGCGATCCGGCCGAAGTCATAGTGAATACCCAGGCACTGACCCAACCGACCCGACCCCGCCGGAGAACGGACACATGACGATCACCCCCAGCTTGTCGAGGCGACGCATCACGGTTCTGCTGCTGAGCGGCGCGCTCGCGCTGACCGCGTGCGGCGGAGGCAACGAAGACGGCGAAGGCAGCGACAAGGGCAGAGGCGCCACCGCCCCGAGCAAGGAACCGGGCGAGCGCCACGCCGTCGTCCTGGAGGTCACTTCCGACTACGGCCGACCGGTCGCGATCAACTACTTCGGGCACGCCGATGGCCCCGACGGCATGAAGGTGCTCGGGGAGAAGGACGGGGAACTGTCAGCCGAATCGCCATGGAAGACCACGCTCACGGTGGACGGCAAGGACGTGTGGGTCAGCCTGATGGCCAACGGGACCGGCTGTCTCGGCCGGGCGACCGGAGGCGACTCCTGCGAGACCGGGGCCATCCCGAGCCGCGAGGACATCGAGGGGACCGGGACGACCACTTGCCGTATCACCATCGACGGCAAGGTCGTCGCGGAGAAGTCGTACACCTGGCCCACGGTCATCCCGGTGACCTGTCTCACTCCGCTCAAGGGGAAGGCCGGTGAGGGACGATGACCGACGACTCCTCGTCCCTGACGCCGGGTCCGGCGTCGGGTCCGACCCCAAGTCCGGGCCCGGACCCGGACGCGCGCCGTCGCTCACGGCGGCGGGCCTTCCTGCTCGCCCTGCTTCTCCTTCTCCTCCTCATCGTCGCCGGCCTGCTCCTGTGGATCTTCAACGGGCCCGGCAGCGACAACGGGGCCAACGGGGCGGACGACGACCGCAACTCGTCGCCGCGCGCCGACCTGACGCGCGCCGCCGCCCTGCTGCGTGACGCCCCGGCGCTGCACTACACGGGCACAATGGGCATCACAGGCGCCCAGGGAGGCGAGGACGCCCGAGTGGACCTGATCGTCAGCAACCCCGCCGACGCGCTCGGCACGTTGAGCATGCCCGACAGTCCGGCACTGGACTACGTGGGCATCGACGGCAAGTCATTCCTGGGTGGGAAGACCGAGGCGTGGCGGTCGCTCGGCATGGCCGAGAAGTCGAAGGTGCTCGCGGAGCACCCCTCGATGGTGCAGCCGGGAATGTTCTTCTCCCAGGACCTCGCCACGGCCCTGGCGCCTCCGGCGCTGGCGAAGACCGTGCTGGCGGAGGACGTCCCCGACGAGAAGATCACCGTCGGCAAGCCCGTCACTGTGGGCGACCACACCTGCACCCCGATCCACGCCGACGACACCACCATCTGCCTGAGCGACGAGCGGGTGGGCGGCGCCCGGGTCGTCGACCGGATCAGCTTCTCCGGGGGGACGGTCGTGCTCGACATCAAGGCGATGTCCAGGCAGGAGGTGGAGCGGTTCTCCACCGACTTCCGGTCGAAGCTCCCTCTGATCCGCGACTCGGTGGACCCCCGGATCAACGTGACCACCCAGATCCTGCGCGACTACAAGGGTGAATGCGCCCCCACCGCCTGCGTCTTCACCGCGCGGGTGACCGTTACGTACCTCGGGTCCACCTCGGACCCGGACGCCTCCAAGGCCGTCCCGGTGACCTACTCGTGGGCCATCGACCGGGACGGGACGCCGGTGGAGCTGGACCCGGAGTGCTCGGGTGCCCTCCTGATCAAGCCGGGCGAGTCGGAGGACCTGTCGTGCACCGCGACCGGGTCGTCCGTCGGGTCCGGGGCGACCCGGGGCCAGTACCATGGCGAGATCCACACCTCCGACCGCGCACTCACCCTGAAGGAGTACGAGCGCCTGGTACGTCTGGCCGCCGACAACAGCGAGAAGATCGCGGCGCTTCCTAATCCGCCGACACCCCGCTGACCGGCCCGTCGGCGCCGACGGCACAATGAGGTGGCACCGGGGATCGGCGTCGCCCTGCCGAACGGGGAGGGAGCCCTCAGGTTCAGGATGACCCCCGCCGAGGTCAGCGGGACGCTGGCGCCTGCGCCCCGGTGTCACCAGCGTAGGCAGTGAGGTCTTCCCGAGCAGATCACCGAGTGAATCTTGACCCAGGCTCCATGCACCGCAGGTGTTGCACCCGCTATATTCATACCGACCGCTTCTGAGCTGCGTGAACTCGAACCGCATGCTCGCGGAGCCCCGGAGAAACGTCGGAGAAGCTGTTTCAGATAGGTCACTCGTGGTCGGGCGTGTATTCGATGTAGAGGGGCGTGGCGAGGACGGCACGCCCCCAGGTGTCGTCCCCCGGCGCTGCCAGGACCCGAGCGTGCCCCCTGAGCGTCACCGGCCCCGCCGCCCACCCGGAATGCGGTTCGACCGACCTGGAAATCGGAGTCAGGTAGTTGAGCGCTTGCGCGAGGTTGTGGTCGCTGGAGCGCGGAGCGGTGAGTTCGCTTTCCGCTCCTTCGTCCGGCAGTCGGGCGAGACGCGCCGCGTACGCGCGCACGGCCTCCATGTAGTAGGTGCCCACTACCTTGACGTGCGAGTCCGGCGACTGCCAGCGGTCCACCACGTTCGCCGACGAGCCGATCAGGACGAAAGGTGTTTCCCTGACCCTACGCTGGGCAGCGAAGTACACCACGTCAGTGGCCGTCACCTCCTCAATTTCACGCCCCGTCCCGCCGGGCGCCGCGTCGCCGTAGAAGAACTTGTCCTGGAACTGGACCCAGTCACCCACCCGCACGCCTTCGTGCGTAGCCCCCTTGACCGTCCTTTGCTGCTCGATCATCTCGATGACTGGGTCAAGCATGGCGACCGACGACTGGGGAACGTCGTTGGGGAGCGTCGTCTTGACGGACGCGATCCCGACGTTGACCCCTGCCTCGAAGCCGGCCTTCTTCCACAGCTGTCGCGGGACCTGCGGGCTCAGGACCCGCATCTTGTTCTCGGACAGGTACAGGAGATCGCGCATCTGTTCCGCTCCATCGGCCATCCGGAAGCCCTGGGGTGCCCTCGACTACAGCCAAACTAACCGTAGACCAGGCGGCTTCAAGTGTCTGGAGAGTCGACACTGCCCGCCCTCGGCGATGAACCCTCAACTCATCCGTGCACGCGACTGCGGACATCAACAGGCCCACCAATTACAGAACGTCACAGATCACCGGTTCTGACGCAGCTTCTCACCTTGTCGTTTATCTGACGAGGTCGAAACGTGCCTCGAACTGGGTCGCTCGCCTGGGCATTCGCGGGACGCGCGGGCGGCCTCGGCCTGATCATGTGCTCCGACCAGGACACACCTGACCAGACCGAGGCCGTGGAGAAGAGTGTCCTGCAACAGGGGAACCGGCATGAGGCGTTCGCGACGCTGTCACGCTTCCGTGGCGACTTCTACGACTGCCTGAACGGACGGGCTGACGCGCTGTTGGAGCTCACCGACGCCCTGTTGTGCACGGACGGGCCGGTCAGGACACTGGTCGACCTCGCTCTGGCGCCGGACACCGCAGTGGGCACGGTGTCTTGTACGGCGGCTTGAACAAGGGGCATGTGGATCTCGGCCGACTGCGGAGAATCACGGGGCTGCCGCTGCCCAGGGCCGCCGACGGCCGCCTGGTCCTGGCGGTCGACGTCTCGCCGTGGCTGCGGCCGGACGCCGAGACCGGCCCGGGCCGCTCGTTCTGCCACACCTACGGCCGGGGCGAGGCCAAGCACCAGATGATTCCGGGCTGGCCGTACTCGGTCGTGGCCGCGCTGGAGACCGGCCGCACCTCCTGGACCGCGGTGCTCGACGCGATCCGTCTTCAGCCGGGCGCCGACCTCGTCACCACCGTCCAGCTGCGCGAGGTCGTCGATCGGCTCATCTCCGCTGGTCAGTGGCACGAGGGGGATCCCGAGATCCGGTGTCGGCTGGCGTCACCATGACGAACAGCAGCAGCCCTTTATGCCACAGACGATATGTCTCTTCCGGCCCGGGATTTTCTTGCCCGGGTCGAATCCGGAAGTGGATCTCGGGACGGTCGCGGCAACCTTGACGGACTGCGAATCGATCACACGGCCGCGGGATGCGGGGAGGCCCCAGGGCGCGGCGGACCTGGCGCCGGAGCGGGTCGCGGATGAGGTTGAAGATGCCGGCCGCGCGCCACCGGCTGAAGAACCCATCCTGCCGCACGAGACCCATGGCAACCCGCAGCAAACGCTGCTGCCCGCAAGCAGGTTCAAAGACGGGTTTGCCCACGGCAGCGGAATCACTGGTGACATCGACCGTACCGTCACGGTTCACATCGCCGCGGATGTCGGCTCGCACGCCCCCGCTGCTGGCAGCCGTGGCGGACGGCACCGGGAGGGTGATCGCCGACGCTGTCGCAGCCCTGAGGCTCGCTCTGGGACCCCGGCCATCCGAAAGAGGAGGGGAGGAACTTCTCCCCCCTCCTCCAACCAGCTCGTCCCACGTGGCGCAGGACACGTTCATGACAGGATTGCGCTGGGGGAAGCTCAGGGAAGTCATAGGGGCGCCCGTGACTGCTGTGAAGGGATGACCCGTGACCTCCACTGCGCCTCCTCCGATACCCCGAGCCGCAGGATCGCTTCCGTTCATCGGCCACGCCTTGAAAATGCGCGACAACCTCGGCTTCATCGACTCGCTGCGCGAGACACGGGAACCACTCGTGGAGATCGTCCTGCAACCCGGGACGCGCACCATCGTGGTCCAGGACCCGGCCCTGATCCACCAGATGCTCAAGGCCCTGGGGCCCACCCTCGACAAGGGCCGGCTCTACGACAAGCTGGGCCAGCTGCTGGGCGACAGTGTCGTCACCGCCATCGGCCGGAACCACGTACGCAAACGCCGCCAGCTGCAACCGGCGTTCGCCCACACCGAGATCAGCCGGTACGTCGACCTCATGCGCGCCGAGGTGACGGCCACGGTCGCCGGCTGGGAGCCCGGGCGGACCCTCGACGTACGCGAGGCGATGGTCGGGCTCAGCCTCGACATGCTGGCCAAGACGGTGTTCGCCGGCAGCCTGGACGACGCCGTCTTCCGCCGGCTGCGCAGCGACCTGTCGGTGGTGTTGAACGACGTCGGTGTGCGCGTCATGCTGCCCGACTGGGCCGAGCGCCTGCCGCTGCCCTTCAACCGTCGCTTCGACCGGGCCCGGGCCGGCGTACGCGCCACCATCAACACCGCCGTCGACGAACTGCAGGCCTCCGGGCATGACACCGGGGACATGCTCTCCATGCTGCTGCGCGCCGTCGACGAGGAGACCGGCGAGCCGCTGACCGGGCATCAGATCTGCTCCGAGATCCTCACCTTGGCCGTGGCGGGCACCGAGACCACCGCTTCGGTGCTGTCCTGGGCCCTGTACGAACTCGCCCGCCACCCCGGCATCGAGGCCCGGGTCCTGGCCGAGCTGGACGAGGTCCTCGGCGAACGGCCGGTCGCCCTCGACCACATGACCCGGCTGCCGTACCTGAACCAGGTGATCACCGAGACCCTGCGGCTGCACCACCCCGGCTGGCTGGTCACCCGCCGCACCACCCAGGAGACCCGGCTCGGCGAGTGGACGCTGCCCGCCGGCACTGAACTGGCCTACTGCCAGCACGCCCTGCACCGCGACCCCGAGCGCTTCCCCGACCCGCTCACCTTCGACCCGGACCGGTGGACCGACCCCGCGCAGGAGCCTCCGCCGGGCGCGTTCCTGCCCTTCGGGGACGGCAAGCACAAGTGCATGGGGGACCGTCTCGCCCTCACCGAGATGGTCACGGCGATCGCGACGATGCTGCGTTCGGTACGGCTGGAACTCGCCGAGGGCCAGGCCATTCGCCAGGTCGCCCGGCTCACCGTACGGCCGCGCACCCTGCGGATGACCGTCCGCCCCCGGAACCGTCCCCGAGCCGGGGTCGGCCTCTAGCGCCGGTCTCTGCGATGGGTTGACCGGTTGATCGGACGTGTCCGTTCGATTGGTGATCACTGATGCGATGTGGAGCAGGATCGAGCCGCAGATGCCGGGCGGATCCGATTCGCGGGCGGCGATGGGCCGACCACCGCCGCACTCTTCAGCCCTCGCGTGGAAGTACCGCACCAACTCGCCCTGGCGGGGCCCTCCCGACGAGCTCGGCTCATTCCAGACCTTTCACAAGCGGCTGATCAGATGGGCCGTCGACGGCACCTGGGAGATGATCCTCGCCGCCGTCCTGGCGGCGGACGCCGATGACGACATCGACTGGACGATTTCGGTGGACTCCACGGCCGTGCCGGCCCACCAGCACGCTGCTGGAGCACTCGAAAGGGGGCGGCCCACTCCGGCGAGCCCGCCGATCACGCGCTCGGACCCGCACCGTTCACCGACGTTGTTTTCCGACGCGAGTTTCCGACAGTGCCCACCTGCGGGTTCGTGATCACGTCCCCAAGTGTCGGCAGACGATCGTCTGCCGACACTGAAGATCGGTCTGATACATGACCGGATCAGCCTGGGTGTGTTCGGCGGTTGCTCAACTGTTTGAGTGTTGAGCGGGTGCTGCCTGTGGTGTTGGTGCGTGCGCCGGGCGTGAGGCGGTCGTGTCGTCTCCTTCTTGGTGGGCCGGGTGCCGGGGCAGCCGCGACGCGGGCAGCAGACCGAGAGCGGCGAGTGCGGCCAGGATCAGCAGAGTGGAGCTCATGGTTGAAGCAGCCGTGCCGGTCGCGCTGGCCGCGACGGCGACGCCGAGGGTCGGCCCGATATTCATGGCGGTCTGCTTGAGTCCGCTGACGACCCCGGCGTACCCGGGCGGCGCGTCACCGACGACGGTCCCGGTGGCGGTGACCATCACGGTGGCGAACCCGGCACCGATGGCGGCAAAGGCTGCAGCCATGGCCATCCATGTGCTGGCGGGACCGAGCCGGGACAGCCCTGCGATGCCGACCACGACGAGGACCGTACCGGCGATCGCGGTGCGGCGCGCACCGTACCGGCGCAGTGCGGCAACCGCGGCGGGTGAGCCGAGGACCATGAGCACGGTCAGCGGGAGTACGCGCAGACCGCTGGCGAGTGGGTCGAGTCGAAGTACGTCCTGGAGGTAGAAGGTGGCCCTGAACAGTGCGCCGAACAGGCTGGCGGTGGTGACCAGCAGGATCGCCATCGACGCGGTCACCGGTACGGACCGCGCTACGGCCGGCGGAACGATCGGGTGCGTGGTGCGGCGTTCGTGGCAGGTGATCACCGTTGCGATGCCGATGACGGCGAGGCATTCGAGCAGCGTCGGCGCGGCGGTCCACCCCCGCGCGGGTACGTCGGCCAAGGCGTGGACCAGGATTGCGAGCGCGACCGCTAGCAGGCCCGCGCTGGTGAGGTTGAGCCGTGGAGAGTTGGCACGTTGAGGTGCCGGCCTCCGTACGGCGAGGGCGAGGACGGCGATGACGAACGCGAGGGGCACGTTGACCCAGAAGACGGCGCGCCATCCCAGATGAGCCACGAGAACACCGCCCAGGAGCGGACCGGACCCTGCCGCTACCGCGATCGCACTGGTGCGGATGGCGATCGGCTTGCCGAGCCGGCCCGCGGGATACGACAGCCGTAGCAGCGCGAGCGTCGCAGGTTGGAGGAACGCGGCGAACCCGCCCTGCACCGCGCGCAGGACGATCACCCAGCCGACGGTCGGCGCGAGCGCGATCCCGGCCGAGGCAGCCCCGAAACCGAGGACGCCGACGAACAGCAGGCGTGGGTGCCCGTACCGATCCCCGAGGCGCCCGGCGATCACGAGTAACGCGGCCACGGCGACCAGATAGCCGGTGCTCGTCCACTGGATCTGCGCCACGCTCGCGCCGAGATCACGCTGCATGCCGGGCTGCGCCATGAGCAGGATGGTTCCGTCCAGTGCGACGATCACCGCGCCGACCACGCTGACCAGAAGTGCAATATGCCGCTGTGCGGGTGCGGTCATGAGGTCACCGGGCCGAGGTGGGCGTCCAGAACTGCCGCGATGAGCCGGTCGCGTTGGTTGTCGTCGGGGTCGCCGTCCAGCGGTGGGGCGCCGAGGGCGAGTTGCAAGCTGCCCCAGGCCCACAGCTGGGCGATGCCGTGCAGGTTTGACCACAGGGCGGCGGCGGTCACCGCAGGCGGCGGTCCGGCCACGTTCGGCCCGTCGGCGCGTCGCGCGGCATCCCGCTCCGATCGGCATCGGGCGACGAGTCCGGTGAAGTGTCCGAACAGCGGGAGGGTCGACTCGCGCAGCCTCGGTTGGTCCGATGCCTGCGCCGCGCCGTCGAGCAGGTCGTGCCGCCACATGAGTTCGAACATGCCGCGGCGTTCCAGTGCGTACCCGACGTACGCCCGCGCGAGAGCCTCCAACTGGCCGCGCGGTGTGGTCGTGCCGGCGACCGCGGCCGCGAACATGGCTGCGAGATCCTCGAAGCCGCGACGGCCGATAGCCGAGAGCAGCGCGTGGTGCGTGGGGAAGTACCGACGCGGCGCCCCGTGCGACACCCCCGCTCGACGGGCTATTTCCCGCAGGCCCACGGACGCGGAGCCCTCGGTCAGCACAAGGTCGACCCCGACATCGATCAACCGCTCCCGAAGGGAGCTCTCATCAGTCATAGACAGTGTCTACCGTGCATTCGTAGACACTGTCTACTCATTGGGTGAGTGATCATTCTGCTTAGCGGGTGGCGGGGTCCGCCTCGGCTCGCTCGCTCACGGCGGCACGCTGACCGGGAATGGTCACGCCCGATAGGTCGAGGCGCTTGTTCATGTCGAGGCGGAACGTGCCGTACAGCTGATGTTCGACCAGAACAGCGCGGTCAGCCCACGCCGGTCCTCGTCGCTCAGCTTCTTCGCCCAGGCCGGCTCGGCGAGTACCCGCTGAAGCAGCAGGGTGTTGATATGTACGAGACTGCTCTGGAGCAGGTGCAGGCCGAGCATCGAGGTCCCGGCGTGTTCCTTGTCCGGACCGGTCAGGGCGCCGTCCTTGCCGTAGTGCAGGACGGTGTTCGCGCTGTTCCAGTTCTCCACGACCTGGAGCCCGCCGTGGACCTCCCGGCGCAGGCCGGGGCCGGCCAGGTAGTCACACGCGAAGATCGTGCGCACCGCGCGTCCCAGTTCTTCGAGGGCCTGGTAGGTCGGGTGCTTGGGGCCGCCGCGGGTGAAGCGCCGCAGCACCTGTTCCGCCTCGGCGGTGCCCAGGCGCAGGGCGGTGGCGTACTTGGCCATCTGGTCGTACTGCTGGGCGATCAGGTCCCAGCGGATCGAGCGGGTCAGGGAGCTGGCAAGCGCTGGCCAGCCGGGCGGGTCGTCGTCGGGCCGGTACAGGCGGATGCTGCCGATGTTCTTCAGCCTCGGCAGCAGGCGGAAGTTGAGCAGCTCGGTGAACGCGAACCCGACCACGGAGGCGCCGTGCGTGTCGACGTAGTTCGACTCGATCTCGGCGTCCGTGCAGTGCCGCAGCAGGACCTCGATCATGGCCGCGACCTCGGAGGAGGAACAGTTCTTGAGCTGGGAGTAGATGAAGACGTTCGATCCGCTTCGGCAAGCTCAACCACTGCACCATGAACGACGACGATCCCTCCGGCGCCAAGTGCGTCGAAAACACCATCGTCCCCGAAGGACATCGAGGCCCGCTGCTGGACCGCTGCCAGCCCTCCCGATGCGCCAACAGCATCCTTGCCCCTGAGCACCTGCCGATCTGGAAGGCCGAGCGAGCGTCCCTGAACCGCCTGCGAGACGACACATCCCTGCCCGGGAACCGCCGGGCTCACCTCGACGCACAGCTCCACGAGGTCAACCTCATGATCAAGAAGGTCGAGCAGTGACCGTTTCCCCCAAGACCGAACGGGCTCTTCGCGAGGCGATGGAGCGTCTCCTCGCCAGCACCCCAGAACGCACCGACGGCAAGCTGACGAAGAACAATCTCTGCCGCGAGGGTCAGGTCAGCCGGGCAACGATGAACCGGGCCACTGATGTGCTATCGGACTGGGACAGTCGCGTCGGGACCAGCCCCGCCGGCCTTCGGGAACAACAACGCGACGCCGAACTCACAGAGCTGCGCAGCAAGCTCCGCAAAAGCCGCGAACAGTGCCGTCAACTCCAAGATCAGGTCGACGCCGCCGCGACCGTCATCATGACCCTCCTCTCGGAGAACGCCGCACTCCGCGAGCACACCACGAACAGCGCCGCAGTCATCCCCCTCCCGCTTGACCGGGCAGTCGCCACCCGGGAGTGATGCGCGCCCACAGCCCGAGGGGCCGGCCACCTTGCAATGAGCGCCGACAACACCTGGCGCGACTGCTCAGCCACGTCCGTACGGCCTGCATCCTCACGATCGCGGCGCTGAGCGGCATGCGCACCAGCGAGCTGATCGAACTCCCCCTCGACTGCCGGCTCGCGCCTTGCTCCTACGGTCCGAACCGGGTGCGGCACCGCCTCAAGAGCAAGGTCATCAAGCACCGTGGCCACGGCGGGAGTCGGGACGAGTGGGTGGTGGTGCCCGAGGCGTACGAGGCTGCCGGCATCGCGCGCGAGCTCGCCGACCCGGGCGCCGCGCACACGTTCCCCGCCCACCTGGATCTGTGCCGCCGCCACCGGGAGCTGCGGGAGTGGGCCAACGGCGGCGAGGGACAGCGCCTGGGGCTGCCCCATCTGCCTGACGATGTCCTGACCCCGCGCATCCTGCGACGCACCCTGGCGGTCGAGCTCGCCCACCGGCCCGGGGGCTTGTTCGCGGCGAAGCTGCAGCTCAAGCACCTGTCCGTCACCACCACCGAGGGGTATACGAACCGTCCCGGCGGAGCACAGGCCTGCTCAACCTGCTGGCCAGACGGGTCGGCGCCCTGCACCTGGGGCTGGCGAACTACTGCTGGTTCCTCGACCCGGGCAAGGCCGTGTGTCTCACCCTCGCCCGCAGCGCCGAGCGAGACCGGCCGCTGGCCGGGATGAGCGACTCGGCCCGCTGCCCGCAGGCCACCCATCACTCCTGCCACCGTGAGGTATGGGCGAACTCGGCAGCCACCAGCCGGGCCTTCATCAGCAAGATCGGACGCGGCCAGAAGACCGAGCGAGCCCGGCTGGTCGTCGAGGCCGAGCACGCCGAACGCATCGTCGCCGGGATCGACGCCGCGGACCACGGAGAGATGCATGGGACAGATCAGTAGCAGCGAACGCCGGCGCAACGAGGAAGCGATCCGGGCCGCCATGGACCGCTTCCTGCGCGGCGAGCTTCCGCCCGGCGGACGCTGCGACCTCAAGACGCTGGCCGCGGAGGCCGGGATCAACCGCACCGGGTTCTACTCGAAGAAGAACCCCAACGGCACTGTGCGGGAGGGCCCGTACCAGCATCTTGCCGAGGACTTCGTACGCCGCCTGAAGGCACTGCACGAGGCGGGCACCCCCCCCCGGACCCCCGGGATGCCCAGATCGCCCGTCTGAAAGCCGAGATCGACGCCCTGCGGGAACGTGCGGCTCGTCAGAGCGAGGCGATCGAGAAACTGAGCGAGTTCAAGATCCTCGCGCTGTCCCGCATCGCCGCCCAGCACGAAGAGATCATCCGGCAGCGCAGTCCTCAGGCCGCTACCGGCACGCCAACTGGGGCCCGCCTCGCTGCTGTTCCCCGCGGCGGCCAGACCATCGGCTCCTGCAGCTGACGTACCGGCGAGGCGTCACTGCACGGGAAGGAGATCGGCGAGCAGAGTGCGGACGCGCGCCTCGATCTCGTCCCGGATCGAGCGGACCGCCTCGACGTCCTGACCAGCCGGGTCGTCGAGCTTCCAGTCCCGATACTGCTTGCCCGGGAAGACCGGGCAGGCATCCCCGCACCCCATCGTGATCACCACGTCGGACGCCTGGACCGCCTCGATGGTCAGCACCTTGGGCACCTCGGCGGACAGATCGATCCCGGCCTCGGCTCGCCTCGATGACCGCCGGGTTCACGGTCTCGGCCGGGGCGGACCCGGCCGAACGGACCTCCACCCGGCCGGCGGACAGGTGCGTGAGGAAGGCGGCGGCGTCTGGGAGCGTCCGGCGTTGTGCACGCACACGAACAGCACGGACGGCTTGCCGGAGACGGTTTCACACACGAGCGGTTCCTTCTTCGGGGGCAGCCGACCGGCCGGTCACCGGGGCGGGTTGAGAACCCATCTTCAAACCGGTGAGAGCTCTGACCGAGATACGGGTCAAAGGGGCAACGGGATGGATAGCTGCCGTGGGGACGAGGTTTGTGACGGTTCTTGTGAGCCCTCGTCGTATTTCAGGGGGATACCCGCGCTGCTCTGCCAGCGGCAGAACAGCGGCCGGACCGGGCTCGACGATCACTACAGTCCAGTCTCATGACGACGATTACGACGCGTACGGTCGAGTACCCGGCCGACGGTCTGACGATGATCGGGCACCTCGCGCTCCCGGCCGGTGTCGACCGCCGGCCCGCAGTACTGCTCGGACCAGAGGGCACGGGGCTCAGCGACGTCGAACGCCGCCGGGCCGATGCTCTCGCCGAGCTGGGATACATAGCGCTGGCCTTCGACCTCCACGGCGGGCGCTATTTGAGCGACCCCGAAGAGATGCTGGCCCGTTGCATGCCACTGCTCGCTGATCCCGACCGGATGCGGAGCATCGGCCATGCAGCGCTCGACGTGTTGCGCAACGAACCGCGGACCGACCCCGACCGGATCGCCGCCGTCGGCTACGGCACCGGGGGCGCCGTCGGGCTGGAACTCGGGCGCGACGGCGTCAACCTGCGCGCGATCGGGACAGTCAACGCACTGACCACGGGCCGACCGGGCGAGGCAGCGCGCATTCGCTGCCCAGTGTGGGCCGGGGTCGGGTCGGAAGACCCGATCATGCCGCCCGCACAACGCAAGGCGTTCACCGCTGAGATGCAGGCCGCGGGCGTCGACTGGCGCCTCGCGGTCTACGGCGGCGCATTGCACGCCTTCCACCATCCGCCGGTCGACCACCCCGTTGTCCCCGGCGTCGGCTACCACCCGCGGCACGCGCAGCGAGCCTGGCGCGACGTCGTCGACCTGCTCGCCGAGTGCCTGCCCGTGACGGAGCATCTGGGGGCATGACCCAGGCAAACATGCTGGCACCAAGCTTGGTCGGCGTCATGCCTGGGACGCCTCAAGCAGCGTGGACGGGTTCGGCAGATCGGGGCATGGATGCGTTGGGCTGGACGGCGGGCCAGGTGAGCCTGCAGGTCATAAGCGTGATCGAGGCGAGCCCCGCCCGCGCCACCAACCTGCTCCGCGCCCTGCTCGTCCTGACGAACCTCGAACTCGACCGCTGACAGACGATCAAGACCGAAGACAGCCGCCCACGACCAGCACGAGCACCCACGAACCCCGCCACACCAGCAGCCGCACCAGCGAAAACCAAGATGGTGGATCTTCAGTGAAGATCCGACTGGACCTCGGTCAGTCGATGCCTTCGACGATGCGGAAGTCGCGCTCGACGCCGTCGGAGAGGGCGACCAGCGCCTCCTGGTAGGCCGCACTCTCGTGCGCCGCGACGGCCTGCTCGAAGCTGTCGAACTCGATCAGGACGGTGCGCTCGGCGATTCCGGCGTCATGCGCCACGACCCGACCGCCACGGGCGAAGGTCCGACCGCCCCCGGCCTTGACGGCCGGAGCGGCCAGCTTGTTGTAAGCAGCCAGCTTCTCAGGGTCTGAAATGGTGCGGTAGACACTGACCCAGTAGCCCTTGGGCATGGAACCTCCAGTGTTGGGATGAGTGCATCTGACTTACGAGTTGGTCTCGGACGAGCGTCGGCGGGCGAGAGCGAGGCCTGTCAGCGTCGGGATCGCCATGGCGCCGATGCCGACCAGCGCCGCGGTGGTATAGGCGCTGTCGTCGGGGAAGAGGTGGCCGGGGCCGGTGCCCGCGGCGAGGATCAGGCCGCCGATGGCGCTGCCCAGGGAGTACCCGACGCTGCGGACGACGTAGTTGAAGCTCATGGCGCTCGACGTCTCGCTCTTGGGGGTGACGGCCAGGATGACGCCGGGCATCGCGGCCGAGAAGCCGCCGACGCCGAAGCCGAGCACGCCCATCGCCGCGAACAGTTCGGCCAGGTCCGACCGGGCCGCCGCGAACAGGGCGAACCCGCCGCCGACCACGACGGCGCTGCCGGCCAGGAGCAGGGGGTCGGCGATCCGCGTCCGGACCCGCGGCGTGTCCCGGGTGCCGGTGAACCGGCTCTCGGCGTTGGCCCGGTACGGGCAGTTGAGCAAGGCGCAGACGATCGAGCGGGCGCCGGAGCCGCGGCGCACCGCGCTGCTCACGGCGGTGGTGCGGCAGCTGGAGGCGCAGGCGGTCGACGACGCGCTCGACCTGTTCGCGGTGCTGATGGCGAACCGGCTGATCAGCCCCGCGCGGCGGGCCTCGGACCGGGAACGCCTGGCGATGCTGCCGCAGTTGGAGAAGGCGGCCCGGGTCCTGGCGAAGGCGTCGAAGATCCTCACCGAGGAGCTGGACTTGGTCGTCGAGCACGACGCGGACCTGGACGTCGCCGCGCCGTGGGCGGCCGTGGAGGAGGCGGTGCCGCGGACGGCGGTCTCCTCCGCGGTCGCGACCGTGGAGGCCCTGGTCCCGGAGGACGACGGGTCGGCCGAGGCGGCGATGCGCGAGAAGCTGGCCCTGCGCTACAACACAGTGCGCCCCTTCCTCGCCCTGCTCGGTGAGTCGGACGCCTTGGGCGCGGCCCCCGCTGGGCGGCGCCTGCTCAAGGCGGTGCGCCGGCTCCCCGCGCTCTCGCGCCGAAGGGTCAAGGACCGGCCGCTGCTGCCCCGCGAGGTCGACGCCGAACCGGTGCCCGCGATGTGGAAGCGGGCGGTGTTCTCCAACGCCAAGCTGCCCCAGGGCTCCGTGGACCGGGATGCGTACGTGGTGTGCGTCCTGGAGCAGCTGCACCGCGCACTGAACCGGCGCGACGTGTTCGCCGCCCCGTCGAACCGGTGGGCCGATCCGCGCGCGAGGCTGCTGGACGGGGCGCGGTGGGAGGCGATGCGCCCGGACGTGCTCGCGGGCCTGTCCCTGACCGAGGAGGCCGCCGCACACCTCGCCGACCTCGTACGCGGGCTGGATGTGGCGTGGCGGCAGATGGCCGACCGCATGGAGGAGGCGGGCGACGACGCGAAGGTCGAGATCGTCGTCCCCGAGGGCGGCGGACGCGCCACGCTGTCGGTGGACAAGCTCGGCGCGGTGGGCGAGCCGGAGTCGCTGACCTGGCTGAAGAACACCACGGAGGCGATGCTCCCCAGGATCGACATACCCGACTTGCTCTTCGAGGTGCACTCCTGGACCGGGTTCCTCGACGCGTTCGGCCACGTCTCCGACCGGTGCACCCGCATGGAGGGCCTGCTCGTCTCCCTGGTCGCGCTGCTGGTGGCGCAGAGCTGCAACATCGGCCTGACCCCGGTCATCGACCCGGACAACAAGGCCCTGACCCGCTCGCGCCTGTCCCACGTCGACCAGAACTACGTACGGGCCGACACCATCGCCGCGGCGAACGCCGCGCTGATTGCCGCCCAGTCCCGCATCGAGCTGGCCCAGATGTGGGGCGGCGGGCTGCTCGCCTCCGTCGACGGCCTGCGTTTCGTCGTCCCCGTCAAGAGCATCAACACCGGCCCCTCGCCCAAGTATTACGGCTACAAGAGGGGCGTGACCTGGCTCAACGCAGTAAATGACCAGGTCGCCGGGATCGGCGCGATGGTCGTACGCGGCACCCCGCGCGACAGCCTCTACACCCTGGACACTCTGCTGAACCTGGACGGCGGGGTGAAGCCGGAGATGGTCGCCACCGACAACGCCTCATACTCCGACACGGCGTTCGGCTGTACAAGATGCTCGGCTTCCGCTTCGCCCCGCGCTTCCGCGACCTGAACGACCAGCGGTTCTGGCGCGCGGACTACCCCGACGGCGACGAGTCGTCGGGGTACGGGCCGCTGGATGCGGTGGCCTGCAACAAGGTCAACCTCAAGCGGATCGTCACGCACTGGCCGGACATGCTCCGCGTCGCCGGATCGCTGATCACCAACCAGGTGCGCGCGTACGACCTGCTGCGGATGTTCGGCCGCGAGGGACACCCCACCCCGCTGGGCGCCGCGTTCGCCGAGTACGGCCGGATCGACAAGACCATGCACCTGCTCGCCGTGGTCGACCCGGTCGACGACACCTACCGGCGACTGATGAACCGGCAGCTCACCGTGCAGGAGTCCCGCCACCGGCTCGCCCGCGCGATCTGCCACAGCGGGCGCGGGCAGATCCGTCAGGCATACCGCGAGGGCCAGGAGGACCAGCTCGCCGCGCTCGGCCTGGTCCTCAACGCCGTCGTCCTGTGGAACACCCGCTACCTCGACGCCGCCGTCGCCCAACTCCGCGCCGAGGGCCACGACATCAAGGACGAGGACGTCGCCCGCATCTCCCCGCTCAAGGACCGGCACATCAACTTCCTGGGCCGCTACCTGTTCAACATCACCGCCAGCGGCCCCGGCCGGGGGCTGCGCCCCCTGCGTGATCCGGACGCCACCGAGCCGGACGAGGACGATGACGCCGAGTGAGGCGGGTTCCCGGCTGCGGTGCCGAAGTGGGTCAGTCCGTGGGCCACCGCGACGGTTGACCAGTGAGCCGTGTGCGTCGTGAAGCTTGCAGGCCACGAGGGTTGATGTGGTGGCGGGCGGGATGCTCGGGCTGGTCGTCGGCCGGTGTCCACGGTGGAGATCGTCTGACGTGCCGGCCGCTGATGAGCTTCGGACCGGCTATGGCATGCGGATGCTGCGTATGACATCCGCGGCGCCGCCCAAGAGGACCCGCAGCCCCGACGCGTCGGGTTGTGCGGTGGCGGTGATCGTGGAGGGACTGCCGAGGGAGTCACCCATGTCGACTGCGATGTCGCTGATGCCCTGGCCGGCCAGGTGCGCAGCGAGGCAGGCGGTGCTGTTGGCGTTGGCGATGTCTTCCGCGACGCCGATCGACGGGGCGAACATGCGGGCCGCGACGCGGCCGGTGGGCGTCGGCACCGAGTAGGCGTAGCAGCCCAGGAAACCGAGACGGTCGCAGGCGGCACGGAGCCGTTCGAAGTCCGGGCTGAGGGTGGTGAGAGCGGACCGCGTAGTAAGGGGAACCAGCAACCGCGACCGCCCCACTGAGGCGACGCGGGCACCGGGAGCGAGTGTGCCCGAGGTGACACCGAGTGCGGGCAGGACAAGGTCGCACTCGATCGCTGTGGGCCTGCGGAGGTCTACAGGACCGGGGTCGAAGGCGGCATGGACATGCGTCTTCTCCCGTACGGACCAACCAGGGAAGACACGCCCTGCCGCATGGACGGTGGCTCGATACTCCCGGCCCCCGGCGCGCTCGGCCATGAAGGCCAGAGCGGCAACCGTCCCATGACCGCACGCAGGCAGTTCTCCCTCGGCGGTGAAGAAGCGGAGGGACACGACCGGACCGCCCCGTCGGCTGTCGTGCACCGACACGAAGACGGCATGCGACGTTCCCATCAGAACCGGCACACGACGACGCTCATCGTCACTCAACGGCTCCTCGACCAGCACCGCGGTGGGACTACCGCCGTGGCCGTCGCGCAGACACGCGCGGACGATCGTGACGGGCAGACCGTATCTACTCATCGCAGTGCCGGGATCCTTGTGCCGGACCGGCGTCCGCTTCCTCCGCCCACCGCCGGCTCCACGCGAACAGCGGTTGGAGGGCGTCGACAAGGTCCCCACCGAGCTGGGTGAGGTGATATCCGTCCTCGCGCAGAGTGATCAGGCGGACATCGGTCAGCTCGCCGAGCCGGGTACTGAGCACACTGGAGGACATGCGCTCGCACCGGCGCTGCAACTCACGGAAACCGCCCGGGGCTTGACTCAGCTCCCACAGGATGAGCAGCGTCCAGCGCCGTCCCAGCAGATCGAGTGCGGCCATGACCGGGCGTCCCGATGAGGACCCCCGCACCGGTACGCCGGGCCGCGGTGTTCCGCCTCCCATGTTCCCCTCTCCTCCTTGCGCTTCGCTTCTCGAAGCAGCATAGTGATTCGAAAACAGAAGCACTAGCAACGGAAGCGCCGATGTCGCGATTAGCCCTGCTGGAACCGCCGTACGCCGACCAGGCCGACGCGCTGCTCGCGCGCATGATGCCCGGGGACGTGCCGCCGATCGGGCTGTTCCGGATGTTCGCCGAACGGGTCGGGCTCACCCGCGAACAGGCGGCATCCCTGGTGCACGGCGGCCCCGCTGACGAGTGCTGGACGTCCGAACGGGAACGGCTGCTCATCCTCGCCGTCGACGCGCTGCACGAGCGTTCCGACATCGATGACGCGCTGTGGACACAGCTCGTGTCGGTCTTCGACGAGCTCCAGCTGCTCGATCTGCTTCTGCTGTGCGGGTGGTACCACGCCGTCAGCTTCGCCGCGCGCGCCACGCGCGTGCCGCACGAGCCCGGCGCGCCTCGCTTCGCCGACTTCTTCCTCATCACGACCGGGACCAGCCGATGAGCACTACCCGGGAACACTCCGAGGCGCGGCTGCTGAGCCCCTCCTTCATGTTCATCGCCCTGGTCGTGGCGGCAGTCGCCGGCCTCGGGACACCGCTGCACCCACTTCACCGGATGCACGAATTTCGCGTTTTCCCTACCGGAGGCTCCCGATGAACGAAATCGATACGCAGGTCCGAGAGTCGGCGGTGCGAACCGCGCTGGCTGAGGACTGCGCCGGCGACGACGTCACCACACTCTGGGCGGTGCCCGCCGACGCGCGTGCGCACGCGCGCATCCTGGCCCGACAGGACGGCGTGGTCGCCGGCCTCCCGCTTCTCGGTGAGGTCTACCGACAGCTCGGCCACGACGTCGAGGTGAGTGTGCGCGTAAAGGACGGAGAACGTGTTCAGGCAGGACAGAGCCTGGCGGAACTGACCGGACCGTCGCGCGCGATCATCACCGGGGAGCGCACCGCATTGAACTTCCTGCAGCGCATGTCGGGCATCGCTACCCACGCCGCGGCGTTCGTGGACGCGGTGGCCGGACTGTCGGTCCGAATCCTGGACACCCGCAAGACGGCACCCGGGCTTCGCGCCCTGGACAAGTACGCGGTCGCGACCGCCGGGGCGAGCAACCACCGCCTCGACCTGGCCGCAATGGTGCTGCTCAAGGAGAACCACATCGCCGTGGCGGGCGGGGTCGGCGCCGCTGTCGCAGCCATCCGCGCACGCAACGCCGCCGGCATCGCCGTCGAGGTCGAAGTCGAGTCGGTGGCCCAGGCAGCTGAGGCTCTGCGCACCGGGGTCGAGTGGATCATGCTGGACAACCTGTCCGTCGAAGACATGCGGCACATCGTGACACTGCGAGGGTCGGACGGACCCCGACTCGAGGCGTCTGGATCCATCACGCTGGACACGGTCAGGGCCGTCGCGGAGACCGGAGTCGACGCGATATCCGTCGGTGCCATCACCCACAGCGCGCCGGCGTTCGACCTCACTCTGCTGCTGACGCCGACGGCACCAGCGGGTGGCGGACACCCGGCGAGGTTCGGATGAGGCCGTGTCTCCTCCTGCGTGGACGGGCTGGAATGCCCGCCATGGCCGACCCCGTCGACCGGGAGGCCCTCGTTTCCGTCTCCGGCATGTTCCCGCCCCGTCGCCGAAGGCGCCGGGCGCCGAGGAAGACTTCGCCGGGACGCGAACCGGCAGAGCCGTGGGTGGCAGAGCCGAACCAGGCCGGATCAGCACGTCCTCACAAATGACCGGTGCTCTGTCGCCGGGATCGAGCAATCTGAGCGTCAATTCGCAGCCGGACATGTCCGGCCGAACACAGGAGGTTTCCATGGCCAAGGGCTACTGGGTCAGTGTCTACCGCGCCATTTCCGACCCTGAGAGGCTGACTGCCTACGACAAGCTGGCCGGTCTGGCCGTCCAAGCCGGGGGCGGGCGGGTCCTGTCCAGTGGCGGCCGAGTCGTCGCCCACGAAGCCGGAAACACGCACCGCGTCGTTCTGATCGAGTTCGACAGCTTCGATCAGGCCGTCGCGGCATACGAGAGCGAGGCGTACCAGAAGGCGCTGGTGGTCCTCTCCGACTGCGTCGAGCGCGACTTCCGCATCATCGAAGGCATCGACTGACCGACGGGCTCAGGCATCGCTGAGCATCCGTCACCTGATACGCCGGACAGAAGCAGGCCAACCAGATCATCGCCACCGCCCGCGCCCCCGTCGAGCACGGCCTCGCCGCGCTGAAGAACTGGCGCGTCCTCACCCGACTCCGGCTCAACCCGGCACGGGCTACGAACCTGCTGCGCGCACTGCTGGTCCTCACCAACCTCGAAGCCGGCCGGTGGCAGACGATCATGAACGCAGACCGACGCACCCGACCGGCACGAGCACCCGCGAACCCTGCCCCGCCACCAGGCTGACCAGCTACTTCACGTTGGCACGGTCCCATTGGCGGGGCAGTCGGGGTGCTGATCCGTCATCGTCGCCGTAGCGGTCACCCCGACTCTCACAAACGGTCCTTTGCGCGAGCGTGATCAAAAACGGGTCGCCAGACCCCGCCCGACCGTCGACTGGTTCTCACAACCCGTTCTCACTCAAAAGCGGGATGGGCCCCCTTCTGAGACTTGCATTGTGCGAAAATCCGGGTCCATGACGGGCCCCCCAACCCCTTCCCCGTCCGAGCAGTCGGACGCGGACGATGTCGAGCGGCACGCCTGCCCGAAGTGCGACACGCAGCCCGGATCGCCGTGCCGCTCGCGCTCAGGAGTGGTCACCTCCGCCTACCACACCCGCCGCTTCACCCTGGTGCCCCACGCCTGAAGAAGGCGCTGAGGGTGCCGACCCCGCCCGACCGCAGGCCGGAAGCGCAAGGGACAGAACCCCTCGGTGGCCAGCATCTACCGGGCGCTCGCCGAGCACGCCAAGCGCGAGGCATACCCCGAAGCCGTCGAGCAGGCCCACGCCGACTTCGCCGACCTCCGCAACGCAGACGTCCCCCGGCGCCGACCGGACGCCGCGGCGCTCAGCTCATGACCATGATCGTTCTCACCGGGATTTCCTGTACTGCAACTACTCACACCCGTTCCTCAAGGGAACCGGCATGTCGAAGCACGGCGCGAACACCTGGCCGCTCTCCTGCGCGCCGGCCGCAACGTCCCGCTGGGCGGCGCGTTCACCCTCGACGGACGCTGTTATAACCGCACCCACTCCGAAACGGATCGGCGCAAGGCCCGGCTCCTCGAAGATCCCGCCGTCAGAGTCGTCGACCACGGCACGGGGAAGACGATCGACGTCACCATGGCCGAGGACGTCGCCTTCTGGGAGTGGGCAACCGTCGAGCTCCTGCGGCACAGCGGCATCCGGGTCGAGGAGCTCACAGAACTGACCCACCTCAGCATCCGCCAGTACCAACGGCCCAACGGCGAGGCCATCGCTCTGCTGGTGGTGGCACCGTCCAAGAGCGACCGAGAGCGGGTGATCCCGATGTCTGCCGAACTCTTCCACGCCGTCGCGCAGATCGTCCGCCGACAGACGCCTGGCGGACAGCCGATCCCATTGGTCAGCCGCCATGACCCTCACGAAAAGACCTGGTCAGAACCCATGCCGTTCCTGCTTCAACGCAAGATCGGCACCATTCGCGGTGTCATGGCGGCTGCCACCGTCCTGGGAATGCTCCGCCGTACCTGCAAGAAGATCGCTGAGACGAACGACGCCTTCGCTGGCATGACGTTCACCCCGCACGACTTCCGCAGGCTCTTCGCCACCGACATCGTCAACGGCGGCCTGCCGATCCACATCGGCGCCGCCCTGCTCGGCCACGTGAATCTCCAGACCACTCAGGGGTATGTCGCGGTCTTCGCCGAGGACATCGTCAAGCCCTACCAGGAATTCCTGAACCACCGCCGGGCCCTGCGTCCTGAGGACGAGTACGGCGACGTCACTTCCGAGGAATGGGCGGAGTTCGAGGAACACTTCGACAAGCGGAAGGTCGAGCTAGGCAACTGCGCTCGCCCCTACGGGACGCCCTGCCAGCATGAACACGCCTGCATCCGATGCCCGATGCCCGATGCTGCAGGTCAACCCGAAGTTGTTGCCCAGGCTCGCGGAGATCGAGAAGGACCTGCTCCTCCGCCGCAAGCGAGCGGAGAGGAACGGTGGCTCGGCGAGATCGACGGCATCGACCTGACCCTGACCTTGGTCCGCGCCAAGCAAGCCGACGCGTCCCGCCTCACGCGCCGAACCCCCGTCACCCTCGGCATCCCAGCCGTCCCTTCCCCGAACAGATGACGACCAGGGTCGGACGCCGGCAGTGGCACTCCCGAATGAACGGATCGCCGTTGCGGAGGGCCGGTGCCCGAGGGGACAATGCGTGGAAGTGCCGGGTGGTCATCCCGGCGAAGTGTTGGAGGCGCTGCTTGTGAACACCGCATCGCGGTGCGCCTCGCTGTGCGCGCCAGACGCTGACCACTTCGCTTCGCCCACCGGCTGACCTGCTTCGTTCACGGTGGGCGCTTCCCCTTATGGGAGACCACCGTAGTGTCCGAAGACTTCGGGACGGTTGATCGCCGTCCGCTGGCAATGGTTCTTGCTGCCAACCTCGTTTCGATCGCAGGGAATTGCCTCACCTACATGGGCGTGCCGTGGTTCGTGCTGCAGAGCACGGGCAGCGCCGCCAAGGCCGGGATCGTCGCGTTCTGCACACTGCTGCCGGCCGTGCTCGCTGCGCTCGTCACCGGTCCGGTCATCGACCGGATGGGGCGACGGCGGGTGAGTGTCGCCTCGGATCTCTCCTGCGGGGTCGCCGTTGCGGCGATCCCACTGCTGCAGTTCGCCGGCATCCTGCAGTTCTGGATGCTGTGCGTGCTGATGGCGCTGACAGGGCTGTTCCGTGCGCCGGGTGAAACCGCTCGCGGCGTGCTGTTGCCCAGGCTCGCCGAACGCGCCGGAATGCCGCTGACCCGGGCTGCGGGGCTGTACGACGGTGCGGCACGCTGCGCGGCGCTGACGGCATCCGCTCTCGGAGGTGTGCTGATCGCCGTACTCGAAGCCGAGAACGTCTTGCTGGTGGATGCCGCGACCTTCGCCCTGGCCGCGCCACTGTTCGCGTTCGGGATGCGCGGCCTGCCAGAGGCGCAGGCTCAACGACGGGCCGAGCCGATGTCGCTGCGTGCCTACCGTCGTGAACTCGCGGAAGGGTATCGCTTCGTAGCAGCCACGCCGCTGCTGCTGGGCCTGTGCCTGATGACACTGGTCACCAGGGGCCTCGACCAGGGGTGGAGCGCCGTGCTCCTGCCCGTGCATGCCCGTGCGGAGCTTGATGGTGCCGTCGGTCTCGGTCTGCTGAACGCGGCATTCGGCATCTGCGCACTCACGGGGGCGCTGGTCTACGGGGCGGTCGGGAGCCGCTTTCGGCGGTGGCCCGTGTTCACGATCGCTTTTCTCAT
Organism: Streptomyces africanus; assembly: GCF_030816955.1. Taxonomy (NCBI): domain Bacteria; kingdom Bacillati; phylum Actinomycetota; class Actinomycetes; order Kitasatosporales; family Streptomycetaceae; genus Streptomyces; species Streptomyces africanus. The sequence continues at coordinate 9,034,807 of NZ_JAUSYP010000001.1, forward strand.
CGGGGGCCTGCCGCGCTTCGTGGTGGCCGCCTTCACCGACACCTTCACCCCGCTGGCCGTGATCATGGCGGTTGAGGGCCTCGCCTTCGGTGTCCTCAACCCCATCATGGCCACCGTGACGTATGAGACGGTGCCGGAGGAACTGCGCAACCGCGTGTTGAGCGCGACAACGGCCTCGGTCCAGCTGGTCACTCCGCTGGGCGGACTGGCCGCGGGCTTCCTCGTGGACTCGGTCGGCTTGTCTCTCACGCTGCTGGCGGTTGGCGGTGTGTATCTGCTTGCCACGCTGTGCCCGATGATCTTCCCGGCCTGGAGGCAGATGGACAGTACCGGTTCTCCTCAGGACAGGCCGGAAGGCTCGCTGCCGCAAAGGTCGAGGTCGAAGCGGGTGTAGTCACGTTGATGGCCGTTTTGGCGCTGCTCACCAACACTTCGGTACTACCCGTCGCGTGATCAGGCGGGGGGCCTGGTTTTCTTCGTCCCGCCGTCGGTGCAGGGGACTGTGCGGGTCAGGCGCCGGGCCATGAGGGTGATGAACGCCCAGTTCAGATGTGCTTCGGCGTGCTGGAGAAGCCGTTCGTGATCCCCCACGTTGCGGCGGGCGTTCATGATCCAGCGGATCGACCGCATGATGATCAATGCTGCCTTCGATCGACCTTGGTCTTCAGCAGCACCCGGGTCCCCCTCATTCAGCCTCCGCCTTCACGGCTCGCCTGGCTTGACTTGGTGCAGAGAAGGAAGAAGATCCGACATGCCGAAACCGTGGACGCCGACGTCGTCGGCTACACCGGGTCGACCGCGCGGCCGCGCACTCGCGGTCCGTCTCCCGGACGGCCGGATCGCGCTCACTCAGTCCCTGAAGGCGCCGCTCGCCGCCCAGGCCGCGGTGCACTTCGCGGCCAGCGATCCACCGCAAAGCGCACGCACCCAGGCGGGGGAGACCTACATCCCCGCCGCTCTCGGGCTGGTCGTTGAGGTCCTGGCCGGGACGACCCGGCACGCCGTAGTTACGGTCACCCGGCTGCGCCTCGGATGAATCGAACATCCACGAAATCGAGTTCCCGAAAATCCACGCACGTTCGCTTGTCGGCCTGGGGAATGCTCCTGAAGCCAGAGAGCAGCAGGACAGCTCAGTGCGCCCACACGTCCGGTCCGCCACCGCGCCACTCGATCAGTCCGGATCGGACCACGTCCATCTCGTCGAACTCCTGCAACCCGGTCTCCTGCATGAACCGGGCGACGTCCTGCGCGGAGAACCTCCGGCCGACGATCGCATCGTCGATGCGAACCCGACGGCCGCCTTCCCCGTCAGGCGAGTAGATCACGACGGGCTGCGCGCTGGCCATGACCTCAGCCTGCTGCCGCGCCGGGTGGGACGCACGGTGTGGTGCGCCAGCCGCGTGCCGCTCGTAGGCTGGTGCTGCTCGGGGTAGTCGCGGAGGTCTGCCATGCCCCGAACCATCTGGTCAGGCGCCATTTCGTTCGGTCTCGTGACAACCCGAAGCTGATCGCGCCGCTCCAGATGTTTCGGGGCATGGCAGACCTCCGGAGCTACCCCGAGCAACACCAGGTTATGAGGGCACCGGCAGCCGCGCATGTGCAAGGGCGCCCAGCCGCGGCTCGTGGGTTATTGAGCCTCCGCCAACTTGAAGTTGCAGGTCAAAGGGCTGGTGTGCCGGTTCTCCTAGGTGCTCACGCTGGTCGTAGGCGGCAGTCTGCGGAGTAGATCGTCTGTCGGAGCGGTCGGCTCGCCGGTTCCTGCTTGCTGGGTATGGGGGGTCCTTGAGGAGCGGTCAAGATGCTCTTGGGCCCTCACTCGGTTGTCGTGGACAACGACAGCAACCGCCGACGGGCCCGATGCGCGAGCCGTCGCCGCAATGGGAATCCCTAGATCATTAGCGGTGTTGGGCCCTGCTGTCAGCATCCGTACTGTGAAGGGCTTTTCGTGCGCGCCATACAGATCGATCGCTTCGGCACCCCTGATGTCCTTGGCATCGTCGATGCTCCCGAGCCCGAGCCGGGCGCTGGAGAGGTGCTGATCCGGACCGTGGCGACCAGTATCAATCCCGTCGATGACAAGACGCGGGAAGGCGCCATCGGCGAAGGAACGCCGCCCCTGCCGATGATCCTCGGCTGGGACCTCGCTGGCATCGTGGTCGACGGCGGTGACAGCGGACTGCGTGCCGGTGAGCGCGTGATCGCCATGTCGCACCAACTCGGCTCCGGCCGGGGGACCTGGGCCGATCTGGTCGCGCTTCCCGCACGAGCAGTCGCCGCTGCACCCCGTTCGATGAGTCTGGTAGAGGCAGCCGCATTGCCGCTTCCCGGGCTGACGGCCTGGCAGACGCTGGACTGGCTGGCGGTCAAGGCCGGCGAGCGGCTGCTCATCGCTGGTGCCGCTGGTGCAGTGGGCGGACTCGCGCTGCAGATCGCGCGGGCACGAGGAGCCAAGGTCGATGCGCTGGTCTCCCGGGATGCGCAGGTCGCCTTCGCCCGCGATCGTGGTGCCGATCTCGTCACCACCGACCGCCGTGCTCTCGAAGGGCACGCTTATGACGCTGTCTTCGACACCTTCGGGGCGTTCGTGACCGAGGCGGTGGTCGATGGCGGCCGGTACGCGTCGATCGCCACCCAAGCAGGTCCAGTCCCCGATCTGGCGTCCCGCGGTGTGCGTACCACGGTCAACCAGGTGCGTGAGGATGGCGCGGGGCTGCACGAGCTGACCAAGCTCGTCGACAGCGGCTCGTTGCAGGTGCGTGTGCACTCCACCTTCAGCCTCCAAGAGATCCAAGCCGCCCATGCGCGGTTTCTTCAGGGCGGCCTGGCAGGCAAGATCACCGTGGTCTTCTGACGCGGCTACCGATCCTCCGGCCCATGCACTTGGCCGGAGGATCCGGAGGAGGTACCCAACGGCCTTCTATGATCCCGTACATGGACCCCGAGCTACTTTAACGAATCACCGCGCGGCGCGCGGAAATGGACGAACTCGAAGAACAGCTGGCCAAACAGCTGGCGGAGGTACGGGCCGAACGGGACGAACTCGCCGTCGCCGAACGAGTCCCTGAGCGGATGAGCGAGCAGCTCGCCGACGAACGCGCCTCGGCCGCGACGCCCGGACATGTGGCCGGACGAGCGGTGATGCTGATCCCGCACCGCACGCCGGACGTGGAGGAGACGCAGCTTCCGCCGGACTACCAGCGCATCCTCACCGCCGTGCGGCAGGCCGCCGGACCGGTCATGGCCCGCGAGGTCGGCGAGATGCTGGGAGTGGACGTCAGCGTGCGTGCCAAGCTGGAACCGCTGCGCGGAAAGCTGGTCAGACTGGCCGACCGCGCTGGCTGCGCAAACTGCCCGACGGCCGGTTCACTACCCGCCTGTGAGCAGCGACGTAGCCGTCTCGGGGCGGTGCAGGGTGGGCGTAACCATGGTGCCCCCGGCGGCCGTTGGAATTGTGTGACGAAAACCAAAGAACGGGCCGAGACACCTGCCCGCCTGTCTATCAGTGCCGTCTGCCGCTGTCCACGCACACCGTCAACCACCTCGCCGATCTACTGCGACGCCGCCTGAAGGCGATACGGTCCCGGTGGCGGATCCTGCCGCACGGGAAGATCGCGGTGATCGTCCTGGCCGACATGGCCGGCGGCAACAACGTGTCCGAGCGTCCGCCGCTGGCGCGACGAGCTGATCGCGCTGCTCGCCGCACAGGCACCGCGCCTGGACCGCGCCCTGAAGAAGGTCGCCAAGCGGGGCGGCGAGGTGGTCCTGATCGGCGGCACCCTCATCCCCACCCAGCGCCGCACCGGAAGAGCCGACCGGCGGAACTACTCCCGCTGTGAGGATGATGGCCGTGTCGTTCCGGCCGTGGCCTGACTCGTACTCTGGCTGGCTGCTTGTGCCTTGTGTTTGATCTGCCGCCCGGCCCGGCCGTACCCATGACATCACCGCCGCCCGCCGCGACCACATCCTGACCCACCTGCGCGCCGCCGGCCTCGGGGCGCTGGCGGACCTCGGCTTCCGCGGCCTGGACAACGACGTACGCGACCCCGTGATCGTCACCGGCTTCACAGCCAGCCGCGCCCACAAGCTCACCACCGGCCAGAAGGAAGTTAACCGCGTCCTCGCCGTCGGACGCGCACCGGTCGAGCACGGCTTCGCCGACCTCAAGAACTGGCGGACCCTCACCAAACTCCGCACCGACCCCGCCCGCGCGACCCGCCTCCTGCGCGCCCTGCTCGTCCTGACGAACCTCGAAGTCAACCGCTGACAGACGATCTACTCCGCAGACTGCCGCCCACGACCAGCGTGAGGACCCCGGAGGACCGGCACACCAGCCCTTTGACCTGCAACTTCAAGTTGGCGGAGGCTCAGTACACCGCACACGTTCGCTACCTGAGCTACCGCCCCGGGCGCCAGTGCACGCCTTGGGGCGGTGGGCGGGGGCAGGTCAGCCGCAGTCGTTGCGGTTGATTTTCAGGGAGGGTCTGATCGTTGAGGTTGTAGCCGCGCAGGTCGTGGATGGAGCCGCCGCTGCGGGTGACGCACACGTGCCGGCCGCTGTGGTTGCGCTTCTCATACACGCGGGCGGTGCGGTCGGAGTTGTTGCGGATCGAGCTGCCGCGGTCACGGATCGCGGAGGGCAGGTCCTTCACGCTGCCGTCCACGGCACGCCGCACCCAGGGCTGGCCGCCGGTCGGCGTCGATCCAGCCGCCGAAGGACTGCTCGCGGTCGTAGCCGGTGCGGGCCTCCGCGGCGACGGGGAGCTGGGCCACCGCTGCGGCCAGCGGCAGAGTGTCGGCGGCCGGGGCGGCCTGCGCGGCCGGAGCGATCGCGGTGGGCAGGACGGCGAGAAGGACGGCGGTCAGGACGGTGAGGGCAGGGCGCACGGCGGCTCCTTGACGAAGAGCACGAGCAGGTCGTGACGCTTCGTAGCGAGCCTGCGCTGCGGCGCGCCCGGGAACCGGGAGCACCGTCACCCTGACGAGCGATAAGTCAGATTGTCACGACCATCCGCGCCCGGACGCCGCACGCCGCCATGAGCCGGGGTTGCGGCAAGGGTTGCGCTAGAGGTTGCGCCTACTGTTGCGCACCCCGGCGGACCGTCCCAGTATCCGTGCAGGTCACCACGCGGTTTCGGTATGGTCGGGCCGCTGACATCCCCGTTGCGCCCCCCTTCGCCCATGCTTTGGCTGGAGTTGAGGAGGAGGGAGGGCGGGATGGGCGGCGCGGATGCAGCCGGGGATCAGGGCGCGCTCACGGTGTTGCGCGTCGGCGGGGCCGCCACGCCCGCGCCACCGTCAGTGCGGCGGTGACGTCCAGAGCGGGGCGTCGGCGGGGGAGAGGTCAGGGCGGGGGCGGTGCAGGCGTGCGGGGTGGCGCCACCGGCCGGAGGCGTCGCGGGCGACGTCGACGCCGACTTCCATCACCAGCTCGGGTTCCACCAGCGTGACGTCCAGGGTCTCCCGGCTGCCCCACCCGGCGGAGAACGACCAGCCCGTCCACGAATGCCCGCGCCACGCCGGGGCGAGTAGCCCGGCGACCGTGCTGCTCGCCGCCTGGGCGAGGGTGGTGGTGCGGCCGGTGTACTGAAGGCGGCCATCGTCGTACCTGCCGAGCAGCAGACTGCTGGGCGCGGCCAGGGGGCCGGTGACCGCGCCGACGATCGCCTCGGTGGTCTCGCGCACTCACTGGTGGAGTGTCGGTATTCGAGAGCTGCAGTATTCGCCCGGAGGGCGAGTGGACACGCACCTGGCCCGGTGACGTCAGAGGGGCCGGTCGCCGCGCGTCACGTCACGCGAAGGCCCTCGCGGTCTTCGAGGGCGCTGATGGCGGTGGCGGTGAGGCTGTGGGTGATGTGACCTCGCATCAGCTGGGCGGCTTCGGCGGCACGGCCGTCCACGATCAGGGAGACAAGTTGGTGGTGTTCCTGTAGGTCCCTGGTGCGGGGTTCGTCACCGGGCGGGAGTTCGAGGCCGAGGCGCCGGTAGCGGTCGGATTTGTCCCACAGGTCGTCCAGGAGACGGATGAGGACGTCGTTGTGGGAGGCCCGGTACAGCGCCTGGTGGAAGGCGCGGTGGGCCGTGAGTGCCTCTTCCCCCCATTGGCGGGTGACGGGGAGGAGTTTGTCGACGGCGGCCTGCATGGTGGCGATGTCGTCGTCGGTCCGTCGCTGGGCGGCCAGTTCGGCGGCGGTGGGGTCCAGGGACAGGCGGACCTCGAAAAGCTGGCGGGCTTCGTTCGAGTTCATGACGGAGACCCGGACGTCGCGGTGGGTTTCGACGGTGACGAGTCCTTCGCTGCTGAGGCGGCGGATGGCCTCGCGCAGGGGCGTGATGCTCATGTTGAGGGACTCGGCGAGGTCGTACTGCGCGAGCCGTGACCCGGCAGGGAGAGTGCCGGAGAGGATCCGATCGCGAAGTTCTGCGTAGGCGAGGTCGCTCTTGCTGAAGAACAGGTTCTGTCCTGCCATAGCCCCCTGACCGTTCCCTTCCCGAGGTTCCCCACCCCTTGACATCCCGCATCGGACCGGCCCAGTCTAACAGGCGTTGCATCTTATAAGATATTAGGAAGGTTTCCGTAGTGAAGATCATCAACCTCTATGAGGGCGTCGTTCCGATCAGCTCCTCGATCCGCAACGCCTGGATCGACTTCAGTTCCATGGACTGTTCGATCGTGGCGATCGAGAGCGACGTCATCCGGGACGGCAAGCCCGTGGTGGGCTACGGCTTCAACTCCAACGGCCGCTACAGCGCCGGCGAGATCCTGCGCCGCCGAGTCCTGCCCCGCCTCCTCGAGGCCGAGCCCGGCAGCCTGCTCGACGAGCAGGGCGGCCTGGACCACGCCAAGGCGTGGGAGGTGATGATGAACAACGAGAAGCCCGGCGGGCACGGCGAGCGCTCGGTCGCGGTCGGTGTGGTGGACATGGCCCTGTTCGACCTGGCCTCCAAGATCGAGGGCAAGCCGCTGTACCGGTATCTGTCCGAGCGCTACGGCGACGGGCAGCCCGACGACTCCGTCTTCGTCTACGCCGCCGGCGGCTACTACGCCCCGGGCAAGACCCTCACCGACCTTCAGGACGAGATGCGCGGCTTCCTCGACCTGGGCTACGACGTCGTCAAGATGAAGATCGGCGGCGCCGACCTGGCGGAGGACCTGCGCCGTATCGAGGCCGTCATCGACGTCCTGGACGGCGACGGCTCCCGGCTGGCCGTCGACGTCAACGGCCGCTTCGACCTCACCACGGCCCTGGAGTATGGGCGGGCCATCGAGCCCTATGGGCTGTTCTGGTACGAGGAGATCGGCGACCCGCTCGACTACCACCTCAACGCCACCGTCGCCGAGCACTACACCGGCCCCATCGCCACGGGCGAGAACCTCTTCTCCCTCCAGGACGCCCGCAACCTGATCCGCTACGGCGGCCTGCGCCCCGACCGCGACACCATCCAGGTCGACCCCGCGCTCTCCTACGGTCTGGTGGAGTACCTGCGCATCCAGGACATGCTCCGCCAGCACGGCTGGTCATCGAGGCGCTGCATCCCGCACGGCGGGCACCAGTTCTCCCTGCACATCGCAGCCGCCCTCAAACTCGGCGGCAACGAGTCCTACCCCGGCGAGTTCCAGCCCACCGGCGGCTTCGCCGACGACGCCGTCGTCGAGAAGAGCCGCGTCGGCCTGACCGACACCCCCGGCATCGGCTTCGAGAGCAAGGCCGCCTTCTACAAGGTGCTGCGCGCCCTGCACAGCTGACCGCCACCCCACCGCAGACGCGCCCGTCACCGGGCGGGCGCCGTCGGTCGGCACCGCCGGACACGGGCGCCACACACGAGACAGGCGCCACACACGAGACAGGCGCCACACACGAGACAGGGGGCGCGAGCCGCGTCGCGTCCCCCGCACCCCCACGGGGCAGGGCTACACACGATCGTCGTGCAAGGGAGCACCAACGATGACAAGCACCCACACCGCCGGCCGCCCGCAGCGGTCACGGCTGAGCCGTCTCATACGTGAGCTGTGGTTCCAGGTCGTAGTGGCCGCCGTCCTCGGCATCGCCGTCGGCATCCTCGCGCCCGGGCTGGGTGAGGACCTGAAGCCGCTCAACGACTGGTTCATCGCGCTGGTCAAGATGATCGTGATCCCGGTCGTCTTCTGCGTGGTCACCACCGGCATCGCCTCCATGGACAACCTGCGCAAGGCCGGCCGGATCGGTGTGAAGGCGATCGGGTACTTCCTGGTGCTGTCCCTGGCGTCCATGCTGATCGGGCTGGTCGTCGCCAACATCTTCCAGCCCGGCTCCAGCCTGCACGTCGACCCCTCGTCACTGAACGCCGACGACGTGCCCAAGACCGCCACCGAGCACGCCACCTTCACCGGCTTCGTCTCCTCCCTCATCCCTGCCTCCCTGCTGGGCGCGATCACCGGGGACGCGATCCTGGCCGCGCTGATGGTCTCGATCGTCTTCGGTGTGGCCCTGAACATGGCCGGCGAAGAAGGGGCACCGCTGACCCGCGGCATCAAGGCGCTGTCGGACGTCGTCTTCCGCATCGTGGGCTGGGTGATGCGGCTCGCGCCCCTGGGCACCTTCGGCGCCCTGGCCACCGTGGTCGCCACGTACGGCGCCGAGAGCCTCAAACAGCTCGGCTACCTCATCATCCTGTTCACCGCGACCTGCATCGTCTACGTCCTGGTCGTCCTCGGCGCCATCATGCGGGCCTGTCGCCTGAGCCTGTTCGGCCTCATCCGCTTCCTCAAGGCCGAACTGCTCGTCGCCCTCAGCACCTGTTCCAGCGAGGCCGTCCTGCCCCAGCTGGTACGCAAACTGGAGATCCTCGGCATCGGCCGACCTGTGGTCGGCATCGTCATCCCCTCCGGGTTCTCCTTCAACCTGGACGGCTCCGCGGTCTACCTCACGATGGCCTCCCTCTTCCTGGCCCAGGCCATGGGCATCGACCTGTCCTGGCAGCAGCAACTGATCATGGTCGGCGTCATGATGCTCACCAGCAAGGGCACCGCCGGGATCGCGGGCGGCGCGTTCATTGTCCTCGCCAGCACCGTCACCGCGCTCGGCCACATCCCGCTCGCCGCCCTCTCCCTGATCGTCGGCATCGACCGCATCCTCAACGAGGGCCGCGTCTTCATCAACGTCCTCGGCAACGCCGTCGCCACCATCGTGATCGGCAAATGGGAGAACGACTTCGACACCGAACAGGCCCGCAAGGTTCTGCAATCCCGCACCACCACGCCGCCGAAGGCCGAGTCGGACACCGCCAAGGTCGGCGTCGGCAAGTAGCCGTGCCCGTCGAGTGCGGACACCCCTCGACGGCATACACCTCACCCACCAGCGGCATCCTCCAGGCCGCCGTGCACCAGGACAGATGAGGACCCTTCCCGTGAGCACGCCCAGCGTCTCCTACTCGATGACCATCCGGCTCGAAGCCCCGCGGCAGGCAACGCGGTGTTCAGCTGACGGCCACGATGGAGGCGCTGGGCGGTTCGGTCACGCCCTCGCCGTCGTCCGCCGACGCCGACCGTCTCGAACGGTCCTTCCTGCGTCGTCTCCAGGGCCCCGGCTTGTGCCGACTGTCATCTCGCCTGTACCTGCTCGGAAAGGGATCCGAGCGTCGAGTTCGTATCCGGTACAGGGTCAGGAGACCTTTCTGGTGGTCAGGCGTACTGGGTGGGGCCATGGGCTGTCGGTGGCGGCCCGATGGGACGACGCCGGCTGATCACGCGGGAGCAGTGCTGCTGCGGAGGCTCGCGGACGCTGGAGCCGGCTGGGTCCGCGCGGCTCCTGCGGGTCAACGACGGATCCGCCGTTACTGCACACTTTGATTCTGGCCACCAGGGTCTCCTACTGGCGGCTCGCTGCGCCTGGTCTGGAGGCGCTGACCGGCTGTGGCGTCCTCTACGGCTCAGCCAGGGACCGCCGATCCATGGATGAACCTTCCTCTCCCGCCCCTGCGCGGGCGCCCCTACGGTCGAGACCGCGGGCGCTCACCGGCCCGCCGTACCGAAGGAGCAAGACCCCCATGAAGATGACCGGCAACACGATCCTGATCACCGGCGGAACCTCGGGCATCGGCCTCGGTCTGGCCCTGCGTCTGCACGAGGCCGGCAACAAGGTGGTCGTCGCCGGTCGGCGGAAGGAACTCCTCGACGAGATCACGGCCGAGCACCCGGGCATCGACGGGCTCGTCCTCGATGTCGCGGACCCCGACTCGATCGCCCGGGCCCGTGAGACCGTGGCGGCGAGCCACCCGGGGCTGAACGTCCTGGTCAACAACGCCGGCATCATGCTGCGGGAGAACCTCCTCGACCCGGCCGAACTCAAGGTCGCCGAGGATCACGTCACGGTCAACCTGCTCGGCACGATCCGGATGACGTACGCCTTCCTGCCCCTGCTCGCGGGCAAGGACGACGCGGTCGTCATGAACGTGACCTCCGCGCTGGCCTTCGTCCCGTACCCGAGCACGCCGACCTACAGCGCGACCAAGGCCGCGCTGCACTCCTTCTCCGAGAGCCTGCGCATCCAACTCGCCGGTGCTGACGCCGGCGTCCAGGTGATCGAGGTCGCCCCGCCAGGCGTGCGCACGACCCTGCTGGACCAGCAGGACAACGACCACGCCATGCCGTTGGACGACTTCCTCACCGAGACCCTCGACCTGCTGCGCGAGAAGCCCGACGCGAAGGAGCTTGTCGTCGAGGGCGCCAGGTTCATCCGCGACGCGCAGGCCACCGGCTCCTACGACAACGTCCTCGCCATGATCGCCAGCAGCTGACCGACCTGTAGTGACCGACGCGAAACAACAACACGCGGGCAGGTCCTGTGACCACATCATGGATGAACGCGAACTGGACCGTCTCGGGGAGGTCCTCACCGAAGGCGACCGGCTCCGTCCTGAGCGCCGACGGGTACGCGAGCGCCCGGCCGACGAGGCCGGGGGCCGTTCCCAAAGCGTCGGGCCTGCGTCGACGGGGGACCGTCGCCGCAGGCCGTCTTCCATACCGGCGGCCTGCGGCGCACCGCCGACGATCAGCGAATTTCCAGCGGGTCATGCAGGTCAAGGGCCCATCGGGTCTTCCTGCCGCGAGCGCTCTCGGCGTCGGTCTCACTCATGGGCGGCTTCGCGCGGGTGGGAGAGGGGTGCTCAGCCATGGATCGGCGGTCTCTGGATAGCCGGCCTGGATACGGTGAGGATGGGGTCATGGACAAGAAGGAACTGGCGGATTTCCTGCGCCACCGGCGTGAGGCGTTGCGGCCCCGCGACGTCGGGCTGGTCGAGGGGCCGCGCAGGCGTACGCAGGGGTTGCGCCGCGAGGAGGTCGCGCAGCTCGCCGGCATGTCCACCGACTATTACGCCCGGCTGGAACAGCAGCGTGCTCCGCAGCCCTCCGTCCAGATCACCGCGGCTCTCGCCAGGGCGCTGCGGCTGTCCCTGGACGAGCGCGACCATCTCTTCGTGCTCATCGGCCACAACGCCCCGGCCCGCTTCCAGCGCTCCGAACATGTCAGCCCGCCGCTGCTGCGGGTCCTGGACCGCCTGGACGACTCCCCGGCCCTGGTGCAGACCGACCTGCTCGACACCCTCGCGATGAACCCCCTGGCCGTCGCACTGCTCGGCGACCAGACCCGCCACACCGGTCTGGCCCGCAGCGGCTACTACCGCTGGTTCATGGACCCGGCCGAACGTCTGATGGTTCCCGAGGAGACCCGCGAACGCCACGGCCGCGCCCAGGCAGCACGCTTGCGGGCCGCGCTGACAGCCGGCAGCGACACCCCCCGAGCCGCCCGGATCCTCGCCGAACTCCAGGAACACAGCCCCGAGTTCGTGCGCATGTGGGAACTTCAGGAGGTCGCCCAACGCTACGACGACTGCAAGACCATCCTCCATCCCGAACTCGGCCGCATCGACGTCGACGCCCAGCTCCTGTTCACCGAGAACCGCGCCCAGACCCTGGTGGTGCTGACCACCCGCCCCGGCACGGAGAGCCACAGCAAACTCGAACTGCTCTCCGTCATAGGGCACCAGCAGCTCACCTCCTGACATCCTGGGCCACCCCTCGCACCCACTTCCGCACGGCTTTCGCTCTGCGCGCTGCGGCCAGACATGTGGGCCCCCTTGCTGTCCGGGCTCCGTGGTCGGGCCGCCGATTTGACCGGATGCCGCCTCCGTTTTACTCTCGGATGCATACGGAGGCAGCATCCGTTTTGATGCGGCCGCAGGATCAGGACAGGCAGGAGGGCGCATGAGCGCCGGTGAACTGCGGGGACGCAAGCCTCGCGCGGACGTCCAGCGCAACCGCGCTGCCCTCCTGGAGACCGCGCAGCGTCACTTCCTGCAGCACGGGGTCGGCACCTCCCTGGAGGCGGTGGCCAAGGAGGCGGGCGTCGGGCCCGGCACCCTGTACCGGCACTTCCCCACCCGGGAGGCGCTGCTGGCGGCTGTGCTGCAGACGCGCTCCGAGGAGCTGGTGGCCCGTCTGGCGGACATCGAGCAGCTCGACGACCCCGCCGAGGCGCTGGAGCAGTGGCTGCGGGCGATGGAGGACTACTTCAGCGCCTTCAGCGGGCTGCCGGACCCGCTCATGGCCGCGGCCAGGGCGCAGGAGCCGGACAACCCGCTCACGATTCCCTGCGACATCCTCATCTCCGCCACCGATAGGTACGTGCGAGCCGCGCAGCTCGCGGGGCGCGTGCGCGCGTCGGTGCGCGGGCACGACCTGTTCCTCGCGGCCTGCTCCATTGCCTGGATCAAGGGCACCGGCACCGAGGAGGAGCCGCTCGACCGGCTCCGCACGCTCATCGCGAGCGGCTACCGCGAGCGGGACACCCAGGCGTAGACGTCAGGCCCCCCGACCCGGCCCCCGCGACACCAGGTGGCACCACCACCCGGCCGTCACATCTCGCTGCCCTCAGGGGCAGTGCAACCTCCCAAAGGACAAATCATGAAAATTACTGTCATAGGCGCTGGCGCCATCGGCGGGAACCTCGCTGCCAAGCTCAGTGCGGCCGGTCACGACGTCCAGGTGGCCGACGCCCGCGGCCCCGAGGCCGTCCGGGCGGAGGTGCTGGAGTCCGGGGCCCGCGCGGCGGAGCTCGCCGACGCCGTCCAGGGCCGGGAGGTCATCGTCCTGGCCATCCCCTTCGGGGTGGCGGGCAAGCTGGCCGGCCCGCTGGCCTCGGTCCCCGCCGAGACGCTGATCATCGACACCTCGAACTACTATCCGCACCTCAGCGGGCACATCGAAGCCGTGGACAACGGCGAGGTTGAGAGCGTGTGGAACGCCGAGCAGCTGGGACGCCCCGTGGTCAAGGCGTGGAACGCCGCCCTGGCCGAAACCCAGCGGACCCGCGGCGTGCCCGCCGGGACCCCGGGCCGCCTCGCCATCCCGGTCGCCGGCGATTCCGAGGAGGCGCGGCGTGTGGCCATGCGGCTCGTGGACGACACCGGCTTCGACCCCTACGACGCCGGCCCACTGGCCGACTCCTGGCGCCAGCAGCCGAACAGCCCCGCCTACTGCACCGAGCTGACCCTCGCCGAGCTGCCGGCGGCCCTGGCCGCGGCCGACCGCGTCAAGGACGCCCGCATCCGCGACAGCGTGCCGGAACGCCTCGCCACCCTCCCGGCCACGGCCACCCTGGAGGACGTCGTCGAGATGAACCGCGCCGCCCACCGCTGACGCATGCGGAGCCGTCCGGCCGTGCCAGGCCGGCAGGAACACCCGTGAAGCGCATCTGAATTCGCGGGAATCAACCACGCCAGAATGGAATCGCCTTGTCTACCACAGCCATGCCCACTCCGGCTTCGGCCTTCACCGACATCGTGCAGGCCCGGCACTCTGTGCGGAGTTTCCTCCCCGATCCGTTGTCCGCCTCGGACATTCGCGGCGTGCTGGAAGATGCACAGACCGCCCCGTCGAACTGCAATACGCAGCCGTGGACGGTGCACATCGTCTCCGGCGCGGCGCGGGACGCCCTGAGCAAGGAGATACTCAGGGCCGACGAGGAGGGCCGCTTCTCGCCCGATTTCACCTTCGACTACGCCGACTTCGGTGACGGCGCCTACCTCGACCGGGCACACCACCACGCCGCGACCATGACCCAGGCCCAGGGCCTGAAGCGCGAGGACCGGGAAGCCCGGAAGGTCGTCGCCCGCAAGGGCCTGGAGTTCTTCGGTGCACCGCACGCCGCCTTCCTGTTCATGCCGACGTTCGGCGACGGAGTGCGGGCGGCCGGCGACATCGGCATGTACGGGCAGAACTTCCTGCTCTCTCTCGCCGCCCGCGGTCTTGCCGGCGTCCCGCAGACCCAACTCGGCTTCTACGCCGACACCGTCCGCGACTTCCTGGGCGTCCCCGAGGACCTCAAGCTGCTGTTCGGCATCTCCTTCGGCATCGCCGACGAGACCACGCCGGTGAACAACGTCCGTATGGACCGCATGCCGCTGCAGCAGAGCGTGGTCCTGCACGACACCCCCAGCATCCTCGACGCGTAAGAGCCCGCTGCGCTCGTCACCGGCGGGAAGAGAAGACCCACCACCATGTCATTCACCGTCTCAGCCGCCGAACCACTCCAAGTACGAGACCGAGCGCTATGAACAGGAGTCCGCCGGGATCGTGACGCATCTGTCCAGTCTTCACCACTCGGGTGGTGATCGTCATGCCTGCACCAGCGTGACGCTGTCAATTTTCGGAGCTACTTGGTGCCAGTGAGCCTTCAGCGCGGGCACCGATCGGGGGACGCCGCCGGGATGTGCGACGCACGGGGCTCCCATGCCGTTGAGGGAGGTGTTCGAAGTCTCAACCCACCAGCACAGGAGCCGCGTTGGTTCCCTATCTTGCCGCACTCGACCTGCCCCACGCGCTGGTCGAGTGGGTCACGATGCTCATCGTCACCCGCGAGGGTGACCGACGATGCAAACTCCCGCCGCACCAACGTGCGCTCGTCGGCCTGACGTACCTGCGTAAGCACGACACGCTCGCTCAGATCGCCGTCGGCTTCGGCATCTCGGTGGGCACCGCTCACGCCTACACCACCGCGGTGATCAGCCTGCTCGCCGACCGCGCACCGGGCCTGCTCAAGGTGCTGCGCAAGACCGATCCCGACTACGTCCTGCTCGACGGCACTCTCGCGAAGTGTGACCGCCTGGGCGACGGCCGGGCCGACTACTCCGCCAAACTCCGCCGACACGGCGTGAACGTGCAGGTGGTGACCGATCCGGAGGGCCGACTGCTGTGGATCTCGCCCGCACTGCCCGGCCACGCGCGCGACCTGACCGCAGCCCGCGCCCACCGGATCATCCGGACCTGCGAACGCCGTCCCGGTCCTCGCCGACCGTGCCTACATGGGAGCCAGCCCGTGGCTGACGACACCCCTCAGACGCCCGCCCGGCCGCGACCTCACACCAACCCAGCGAACGGTCAACCGCGCGTTGTCCGCAGCACGGGCACCGGTCGAGCGCGGCATCGCACAACTGAAGTCATGGCGGATCTTTCGCAGGGCGCGATGCAGCCCGAATCGAATGACGTCAATCGCCGCCGCCATCCTCACCCTGGAGCAGCAACGCTGAAAGTACTCAGTGGGTAGTTGCGTTGGGGAGGTTGACCGTCTTGTACTCGAGGAAGGAGCTGAGCCCCTCAGGCCCGAACTCACGTCCGATGCCCGATTCCTTGTAGCCGCCGAAGGGAGCGGCGAACTCGATCCGGTACCCGTTGATCGTCAGGCTTCCCGTGCGTATGTGGCGGGCGATCCGCATGGCGCGGTCCTCGTCACTGCTCCACACGCTTCCCGACAGGCCGTACTTCGAGTCGTTGGCGATGCGGACGGCGTCGGTGTCGTCGTCGAACGGGATCACGACGAGCACGGGGCCGAAGATCTCGTCCTGTGCGATACGCATGCGGCTGTCGACGTCGGCGAAGACCGTCGGTTCGACGTACCAGCCTTTCGGCTGGCTCGAGGGTCGGCCGCCGCCCAGGTTGATCGTCGCACCCTCCTGCCGCCCACTGGCGATGTAGTCCTCGACCCGTCGCCGTTGGCGTTCCGCCACCAGCGGGCCGACCTCGGTGGCGGGATCGTGCGGATCACCGACCGTCAGTGCGGCCGCCGCCTCGGAGACCGCATCCACGACCTGCCGGTAGCGGCTGCGATGAGCGAGAATCCGTGTCTGCGCCAGGCAGTGCTGGCCGGACATCATGATCGCGAAAGGCATGAGGGCCGGCACGACGCTGTCGAGGTCGGCGTCCTCAAGGATGATGGCGGGCGACTTCCCGCCGCACTCGAGGGTGACCCGCTTGAACTGCTCGCCGCAGAGGGCGGCGACGCGTCGCCCCGTGGCAGAGCTGCCGGTGAAGCTGATCTTGTCGACCTGTGGATGCCGCACCAGTGCCTCGCTGCTCGGCCGGTCGGCAGGCACGATGTTCAGCACGCCCGGAGGCAGGTGCGCTTCCATCGCGGCTTCAGCGAGCAGGTACGCGTCGAGCGGCGTCTCGGGCGCCGGCTTGAGCACCACGGTGCAGCCGGCGACCAGGGCGGGGGCGAGGTTCACCATCGTGAGGATGAGCGGGGCGTTCCACGGCACGATCTGCCCGACGACGCCGACCGGCTCCCGAAGGATCCGAGCCGGTCCGGTAAGGCCGGCTCTGTCCTCCTCGAACGGGAAGGTCGTGGCAAGCCCTCGGAAGTAGTCGAGGAGCATCACGGGAATCGGTGCCTGGAGGTGTTGGGAGAAGCTGATCGGCGATCCCATCTCCTCGGTGATGAGCTGAGCGATCTGCGGGACACGCGAGCGGAGATAGTCGGTGAAGGGCTTCAGCGCGTCCGCTCGCTCCTGGGGCGACATGCGCGGCCACGGGCCGTCATCGAAAGCGGCACGGGCTGCGCGGACAGCCCGGGAAACGTCGGCGGGCGTCGAGGAAGGCGCCGAGCCGATCTTCTCCTCGGTCGCCGGAGAGATGACCTCGATCAGGTCGTCGGCCTCCGACTCGACCATGTCGCCGCCGATGAAGAGTCGGTCCCGTACGAGGGCCGGGGCTTGGATGGTCACGTGGGAAGACATTGCTGGCCTCCTGGTTGTCGGCGGGATACGGGCACCTCGGTCCTGGCCCGCGTTCGTTGTCGGTCATTCACGATGGTGGGCGGCCGTGGGTGGCTTCGCGTCGATGGGCCGACGCTGAGAATTTCCGGGCGGGACCCTGAGGATTTCGCCTCCGGGCGGCCGGGATTTCGCAATTCATTGAGCGCCGTCGGCGATGAGTGCGGCGGCCCGCTCGCCGATCATGACCGTGGTCGCGTTGGTGTTCGCCGAGACGATCGAGGGCATCACCGACGCGTCGGCGACCCGCAGGCCGCCGATGCCGCGCACCCGCAGCTGCGGGTCGACGACCTGACCGATGGCGCAGGTCCCGACGAGGTGGAAGTAGGTGCCGGTGCAGCGCGCCACGTAGTCGCGCGCGGCGGCCCCGTCGACGACCTCGAGCCCGGGCAGTACCTGTCGGGCGCGCCACTCGGCCAGGGCGGACGCCGCGCCGATCTCGCGCGCCCGCTGGAATCCGATCAGCATGCGGCGCACGTCCTCCTGCTCGGCGAGGTAGTTGGGGTCGATCCGCGGCGCCTGCGTGGGATCCGGGCCGGCCAGTCTCACCGTGCCGCGCGAGACCGGCGTCATGACGGCGAAGCCGATGGTGTAGCCGTTGGCGGGGCCTTCCAGGGACGGTGGATGGAAGGGCACGTCGATGAAGACGAACTGGAGGTCGGGCTCGTCCACGTCCGGCCCCGTGCGCTGGAGCGCGCTGACTTCGCCGTGCTGGTTGGCGCCGGGCTCGACCGGCCGACGCGCCTCGTAGGTGATGCCGGCGAGGGGATGATCATGGAGGTTCGCGCCGACGCCCGGGAGGTCTTCGACGACGCCGATGCCAAGCTCACGCAGGTGGCGTTCGGGACCGAGCCCGGACAGCATGAGTAGCTTCGGCGAGCCGACCGCGCCGGCGGAGAGCACGACCTCCTCCGTTGCCCGGACGCGACGGGTCCGACCATCGACCGCGTACTCGACGCCGACGCAGCGATCGCCGTCGAGCAACACGCGCAGCGCGAGGGCGCCGGTCTCGATGGTGAGGCCCGGGCGGCGGCGGATCGGCTCCAGGTACGCCGCGGCCGCGCTCTGACGCGCGCCGTCGACGATGTTGAGCTCATGCCAGCAGACGCCCTCGGGCTGCTTGCCGTTGCTGTCCTCGGTCGCGGGGATTCCCACCTCGAGCGCGGCATCGAAGAGTGCCTGGGAGAGCGGATGCCGGTTGCGCGCCGGTGTGACGCGCAGCGGTCCGCCGACGCCGCGGTAGGCCGGGTCGCGTCCCTCGGCGTGCTCCGAGCGCTTGAAGTACGGCAGCACGCTGTCGTACTCCCAACCGGTCGCGCCCTCGCGCGCCCAGCGGTCGAAGTTGGCCCGGTGCCCGCGGATGTGGGCCATGGCGTTGATCGCGCTCGAGCCGCCGAGCACCTTGCCGGCGGGCATGACGTGGTCGCGGTGGGCCGTGCCGGTCTGGGGCACGGTCGCGTAGCACCAGTCGACCTCGGTCCCCATCAGCGCGGGCCACGCCTGCGGGACCTTGAGCAGGACGAGGGTCGCAGGACCTCCCGCCTCCAGCAGCAGCACGCGCGCACCGTCGCGTTCCGACAGCCGGGCTGCGAGCACGCAGCCGGCCGTGCCTGCCCCCACGATCACGTAGTCGTATTCGCTCGCTTCAGGCCCCCTCCGCGTAGCGTTTGCCGTTGCCATGTCGCTTCGCCTCCCGCGGATGTTGGCCTTGTTTCGGTAGCGTCCCCCGGCTTCTCCCGTTCTCTGCCGTGATTGTCGGCGGCCGGCGGCCACCTTCGCGTCGATGGACCAACCCTGAATTTCTCGGGCCGGGGCCCTGAGGATTTGGTCTACGGGGCCGCGGGCTTGTGTGATCCGCCGAGGTGCTCGGCGAGCTGCCGGCGCGAGCGGATGCCGAGCTTTTGGAAGACGTGGCGCAGGTGGGTCTCCACGGTGGGCAGGCTGATGGCGAGCGCTTCCGCGATCTGCCGGTTGGTCAGGCTCTGGTCGGCGAGGTCGGCAACGCGACGCTCGGCGCCCGTGAGCGCGTCGACCCCGCTGAGCGCCTGCCGTCGGGGCCGCGCACCGATGGCGTGGAGCTCCTCGCGCGCCCGCTGCGCCAGCGCCGTCGCCCCGCAGGACCAGGCGCCGTCCATGCCGCGCTCCAGCGCGGTCCGCGCCTCGGCGCGCCGGCCTTCGCGGCGCAAAACGGCGCCCAGCTCGACGAGCGAGCGCGCGTGCTCCAAGCGCGCCGGGGGGTCCTCGAGCACCGCCACCGCTTCCCGCAGCAGGTCCACCCGCTCGTTCGGACTGGCCGTCAGCGCGGCCGCGCGCAGCGCCACCCCGAGCGTTCGCGGCGCGCCGAACACCCGGGCAAGCTCGAGCTCCTCACACGCCAGCCGATGTGCCGCACCAGCATCTGCGGCTGCCAGCGCAAGCGCCGCCTGCGACCGCCAGGGCACGATTCCTGGGGTCACGACCGCGCCCTCCAACCGGGAGCCCAGGGCCAGCAGCTGATCGATCGCCTCCGCCGTGCGTCCCTGGGTGGCCCGCAGCCGGGCGCGCGTGCCGATCAG
The DNA here is from genome assembly GCF_030816955.1 of Streptomyces africanus. Taxonomy (NCBI): domain Bacteria; kingdom Bacillati; phylum Actinomycetota; class Actinomycetes; order Kitasatosporales; family Streptomycetaceae; genus Streptomyces; species Streptomyces africanus. The sequence goes on from NZ_JAUSYP010000001.1 coordinate 9,054,447, forward strand.
GAAGGAAAAGAGCAGCAAGGGACTGTCGGCGTCGGCCAGCCCGGTCTCGGTCAGCAGTCGCTCGGCGTCCCCGATTTTCCCCCGTTCGATCAGGGTGTCCACCAGCACGGCGACCGCGATCGGAGCATGCAGGGAGTGAGCCGGCGGCCCGCTGCCGGTCGGCCCGGTCCCCGGATGGAGGTGCGCCGCCTCCAGCGCGGCTCGGGCATCGGCATCGGCCTCGGCCAGCATGCCCAAGCGGTGGAAGAGCATCGAACGGAGCACGGCTGCATTCAGGAACTGTGCGGCCGACCCGTGCCGGCGGGCATCCTCCACCTCGTCGTCGAGCAACCGCCGGGCGAGCGAGTGGCCCTCGGCGAAGATCAGCGCCACGAAAATCTGGGCGCTCATCGGTGCACGTGCGAACGCGGGCACCTGATACCGGCCGCGGGCCGCCTCTTCGGCCAGGCGGAGAACCCGTGCGGCCGGCTCGTTGGCGAAGAGCGCCTCGACGGCCGCCAGACTGGAGATGTGGGGAGGGACGGGTTCGCCGGCAAAGGCAGGCGCTACGACCTGGCGGACGCGGTCGCGCAGGCCGCGCGGTGTCGAGAGGTCCACCTGCAGGGCCCCGGCCACGGCCGCCTCCAGGAGCAGTGCGCCCTCGGAGTCCCGCTCAGTGGCGTCGGCAATGAGACCGTCCAGAGCGGGCGCGACCTCGTGCGCGCGGTCCGACCAGACCAGCGCGGTGCGCAGGCGAAACCCGATCTCGATCTTCGCCGCGATGTTGTCGGTGCACTCCAGTGCGGCCCGCAGGTCTTCCGCGGCCGCTGTGAACTGGCCGGCGCTCTGCTCGGCGGCACCGAGCTCGCGCAGCAGCTCGGGCCTGGACATATCGTGTGCAGGCTCCGCGAGTGCCCGCTTGAGGTAGCGCACCGCGAGGTCGGGCGCGCCCTTGCGGGTCGCCGAGCGGGCGGCGTCGAGCAGGATCTCGACGACCTCCGCATCGCCGGTCGGCGCAGCTGCCAGCAGGTGCGACGCCACGCGCTCGACCGCGGACCCCTCGTGCCACAGCAGCCGGGCTGCGTCCCGGTGCCCTCGCGCCCGGCGGCGCGGGGGAAGCCGCGCATAGATCGCCCAGCGCACGAGCGGGTGCACGAATGCCAGGCCATCGGCGCCGCGCAGGATACTCATCGAGACAAGGCCGTCGACGGCGTCGTCGCAGCTTCCCGGATCGAGCCCTGCCAGTCGGGCAGCCTGCACGACATCGGCTCCGTCGCCCAACACCGCCACGGCTGCGGCCAACGCCGTAGCCGACGGCGGCAGGCCCGCCAGACGCAGGTTGATCCACCGCGACACTGTCTCCAGGCCCATCTCGCCGACCTGCTCGACTGCCGCCGAGGTCGGCTGCGCGCCCCGGGCATGCAGGGCGGCGATCAGCTGCGTGAGCAGGAACGGGTTGCCGCCCGTAGTCGTCCGGCAACCACGGACGAACCTCGGGTCGAGGGGCGCTGCCGCGAATGCGTCCTGCAGCAGGGTTTGTACCGCGTCGAGCGTGAACGGTCCCGGCCGGACGACGTCGACCTCCGGGCCCGCGACCAGCTCCGTGAGCAGCAGGCCGTGGGCGCCGGGGTCCTCCGGGCGTACCGCGACCATCAGCAGCACGGGCAGGCCGTGCACGCGCCGAGCCAGATAGCCCAGGAACCGCAGCGACGGCACGTCGGCCCAGTGCGCGTCGTCGACCACCATCAGCAGCGGGGCGCGCGCCGCCAGCTTCGCGGTCAGCCCATAGAGCCCATGCAGCGCGGCGAAGCTGCGATCGCCGCCGCCGACCGGTTCACCGAGACGATCGGCGCGGCCGCCGCCGAGCAGCCACGCGGCGGGAGCGGCAGCTCCCTCGAGCAACACCTCACGCTCCCCGGCCTCCGCGGCGGTCAACACCGTCTCGAACAGCTGCCTGGCGACGCCGAAGGCGAACTCGGTCTCCAGCTGCCCGCTGCGTGCGCTGACCACGGCCATGTCGCTCTCCGCCGCAAGCTCCGTCGCCGCCCGCAGCAGCCGCGTCTTGCCGACCCCCGCCGCCCCCTCCAGTACCAGTACCGTGCCCCTGCCGGCCCTCGCCCCTGCGATCGCCGCGCCGATGCGCCGCAGCTCGTCCTCACGCTCAAGCAGCCGGCTCTCGACGCCTGCGCCACCCGCTTCGCCAGGCCGCGCAGGACGAGGACCCACATCAGTGTCTTGCTCGTGGTCAGACGGCTCCACGGTGGCTTTCTCCCGGTTTCCAGGCTGCGAGCCCACCCTCCGGCCACCATCTCGCCCTCGTGCCGCTGCACGCTGCCAGATGCTGCTCCCTTGTCCCCATCAGGCTCACACGGGTGGGGCTGTCGCGCATCGGGGAGCCGGGCCGCCGGCTATGTGGTGCTCGTTCTGAAGGACGTCCGGAAGTTCTCAGTCTTCCCCGTCGCCGCGATCGACGATCCGGTGCTGCCAGAGGTGCTGGCGGAGCTGGCGGCGGCGCGGGCGGACGAGATAGGTCGTCCCCGCGCCCGCGGGGGTAGCTCTTCGCTGCCCACCACCGGATCCACCCCCGGGAGTCGTCCCCGCGCCGGCGGGGGTAGCTCCTCGACCTGCAGCGTCCAGTCGGCGGTGGCGCCGTCTTCCCCCGCGCTTGCGGCCGTTCGCGCAACGGACGGCGTACGGGATGCGCGACACCTCCGGGGGGCCGGGAGAAGGACGACAGTTGCGACCGGCGGATGATCCTGCCCGTGCGAGGGGCCCGCTCCGGGCCCCTCGGGGCTCTTACGGGGCTGCGGTGCCGACGGAGGGATCGCCTGTCGGCGCTGTGGGCAGGGCAACCTGCTGGGCCGGTAGCCCCTCATCAGGCGCCCGGGCAGGTGTCATGGGAGATGGTGGTGCATCTGCCGGGAAATACGGTCGGATCCTTCTCCAGAACAACGTAGAGCCCGGTGAGGATCGCGACGCCGACCAGAAGCGCAGCCCCGAGGTTCGGGTTTCGGTAGGCGGCATAGACGCCGGCCCCGCCCAGAATGAGGGCGACGATGAACGGCAGAGTCGTCATCGGGCCGCCCAGAAGAGGGTGAGCGCGAGTTGGGACTTAAGTTCGTGTTTCGGACATAGGTAACTCGACTCGTGTGCGTCTGGGCCCGTAGGCTCGGTAGCGCTGATGGTTTTTGCTCCTAACGGTCAAGGCTTTTCGAGAAGCAGAGATCGGCTGCGGGAACCGTCGGACTACGCGGTCGGCCCCCTGTTGGCGCAGGGGGCCGCCGGTCTTTGCGCCTCCTTGGATCGGGAACCGTCGGACTACGCGGCGACCAGCAGCCCGTTGGCGCGGTTCGGCTCCAACCCTCCTCGTAGGAGACTCAATTTGGCGCCGATGCCGCTGGTCTGAGAGAAGCCTACGGAAGGCGCGCGGAGCGACCACAATCGCGCGGACGGCGAACGACGACTTCCCGGACGTCAAACAGCCTCTGAGCTTGCGCTTTACGGCTTTGCCGCGGGCAGCGAGATGCGTAGTGGAGTTCCCATCTCTTCGAGCCGTTGGGAATGCTTCGCCGCCCCAACCCGCCCCACATGCACTTCAGGTGATCGATTCGGCACGCCAGGTGTAACTCGGGCGCGTGAAGCTGGGACGCCGGGTCATGCCGCCGGCCTTTCGCGCGGCCGCGCGTCCTTGATGGCCCCCGTGCTCCGCATGGAGGTCGGCCAGGCGGTCGCCGCTGTCGGGAGTCGGCGGGATAGTGGCGGTGGGACCTCGAATGCCCCCTCCGAGGGCGGGGCCGGCGTTCAGGAACGCGCTGGGCTCGGTCAGCGTGCGCTCCAACACGTCAGAAGGGTGCGGCGGGGCCGTGCCCTGGAGCCTGTCGCTTGAGGAACCTCAGGCGCCGACCGGCTGCCGCCGCTCGAAGTGATAGTGCACATCCGAGAACTTCGGCCCGGACGACGGCTCGGGGTAGCCCACCTCCCTGATGACGGGCCGGAGCCGGTTCGCGATGAACGCTTCACACGCCTCGGTCGACTCCCACAGGTCAACGACCCGCAAACCTGTGTCCGTGATGATCGCCGTGTGGAACAGCAGCCCTTCAGGAGGCTGCTCCGCTCGCGCGCCCACACGCTGATCCACAGTGTCGTACTGCTGCGCTGTCACTCCCGAAAACTCGACCTCCACCAGGACAGCCATGAGACCTCCCGTTACTGCTGCGAGCCGTGGCTGCCGGGCGGCAGCCTCGCCATTTCCAGGCTCTCCCCGCAGCCCCGGGCATGCAAAACGTGCGAGAGTTCAGCCACCGCGCGGACCGCTCCTGCCACAGCAATTGCGGGACAGCCCTTAGCCGACGCCCTGAAGCGCAGCCGCATCCCTCGTCGGGAGCTCAACCGCACTCTCGTTGAGGCGTTCGCCCGCCCCGATGCCCCCACCGTCTACAAGGCTCTCGTTCGCTGGATGAAGACCCAGAACCGCTGAAACAGCGGGCAGAAGCCTGGCCTTCCAAATCTGGAAGGAAGTGTTCGGTTGATTCGAACACGGCATCCGAAGCCGTGCATTGCGTCGCCGCGATCCTCCCGCTTCCGATACGTGCTGAGCACCCGTGCCGGCTGTGTCCGGCACGGCCCCTCGCGCGGCAGCCTCCCATGCGGCTACGCCTCCGCCCAGTCGAGTCCCAGGGCGGCGAGCTGCTGGTGTCCAGGAGCGGTTTTTCTGATCAGTGGGTCATGGGGTGGGCCTGGGCTGATCAGTTTGGTGTCTGGTGGTGGTAGCGCTCCAGGCCCCGGTGCTGCGGCTCGGTGATGGAGGGAACGGGGGCTTGGGCTGCGTGCTGAGCTGGTGCTTTGTCAGGTGGGATGAGTGTTGGTCAGCTGCGGTCAGTTTCATTGCGTGCTGATCAGGTTCGTTGAGTGTTTCTATGCGCTCGTTGTGGTGTCGGTGGGGTGGTTGAGCCAGTAGAGGGCGGTGTCCATGTCGCGTGGGGTCCGGTTGCGGATGGGGGTTGGGGCGGCGGCCAGGAGCTGGTCGATCGTTTCGATGTAGCGGCTGTAGCGGCTGTAGCGGCTGGGTGCGTGGCTGAGGGTGATGCCGAGAGTGCGCAGTCCGCTGTGGGCTCGCCGGTCGTAGATGGCCATGCGGTCGGGTGCGGTCCCACCCGGTGCTCGCCGTCCGGCCCGACGGTCGGTCAGGCGGGCCACCACCCATTGTTGTGCAAGCGACGGATGGACGGGTACCTGCGTTCGGCGGCCCGTCGACGAGGGGCGTCCGAGCGGTGCGAGTGCGCGGAGTGGGGAGATCGAAAGTGGGATTGCGCGAGGTGCGGGGCGCCCGGGCCTTCCAAGGCTGCACCCGAGTTCTGGCGGGCCGCTACCGTCTGGATGCGCTGATCGGTTCGGGTGGCGCCGCTGACGTACACCGCGGATTCGACCTGCGGCTGCGGCGGCCGGTTGCTGTGAAGGTGTTCCGCGCCGGTACCGGCTTCGACACGGAGGATGCTTTCCGCAGCGAGGCTGTGATCCTGGCCCGCTTGCAGCATCCGGGGCTGGTGACCGCCTTCGACGCCGGACACCATGACGGCGATGCCTTCCTGGTCATGCAGCTGATCGACGGGCCCACCCTGAAATCTCGCATCGCCGAGGCTCCCCTGTCGTGCGAGGCTGCTGCAGCGCTCGGCGCGGCATTGGCCGATGCCCTGGCTCACGCCCACGAGGCGGGGATCGTCCACCGGGATGTCAAACCGTCCAACATCATCCTGGACTCCTCCGGCTATCCCCATCTGACGGACTTCGGCATCTCCCGGCTGCTGGACGCGACTACCCGCACCGCCACAGGCACCCTGACCGGCACGGCGGCCTATCTCTCTCCTGAACAGGTCTTGGGCCGCTCCGTCGGCCGGCCCGCAGACATCTATGCCCTCGGCCTGGTCCTCCTCGAGAGCCTCACCGGTCGACTCGAGTACGACGGCGGCCCCCTCGAGTCCGCCATAGCGCGCCTGCACCGCCGGCCCGCCCTCCCGGATTTCCTGCCCGGCGGTTTTGCCACCCTCCTGCGGGACATGACCACTCTGGAAGAACAAGATCGCCCCATGGCGCGCCACTGCGCTCAAGCCCTGACCCGTCTCGCCGGAACGAGCACGGCAAACCCTGCCGCGCCCGGTGCCCGGCCCGCGCTCAGCGTCACACCGCCCGCAGCCGAGGACCACGCCGACACCACACACCAAAGCTCGTCCCCCGCCGCGAAAGCGCCCTGGAGCTCGAGCGCCTCAACAGATCTCCATGAGGAAGGGTGTCGGTCCCGGACCGTCCGCGGCCGCCTCCGAACGCGTGGGGCGGCAGCTGCACTCACCGCGCTCGTCGCCGCAGGCCTGATCGTCACCGACGGCCTCTCACATCCCGACGCCGCAGACAAGGCAGGGCCAGAAGCGGCCCCATCCGCCCCTGATCAGGCCGCCCCTTCCACCCCTTCGGACACCCCGGCTCACAACGATGACGCGCTCTCCGCATCGGCCGCCCCGCCCTCGCACGGCCCCTCCGCGCCCGCTCAGCCGCTGAGCGAGCCACTCCCAACACGCACACGGCCCGCCACCCACCCCGCCTCGACGCCCCACACTTCTGAGCAGGCAACGCCCATCGCAGCAGGGAGGGGCAGGGCAAAGGCTCCGACCGGACCGCCGGGTCAAGCGCGGAAGAACCAGATGGGCAAGAAGGCAGCACAGGCCAAGTGAGGAGCAGGAAGCGCCGAGATGGCGGTCGTACCAGCATGGCGGGCTCGGCGGGGAAGCCGGGCGGCCGACCGCGGTTCATCGACCCAGCGCCTTCAACGGGCATGTGCGTGCGACGCGTGCAAGACCCGGGACATCGAGGCGGCGTGCCAGGCCGAACAAGACGCTGCGCGAGCGCCAAGAGAAGCCGGAGGCGCCGCCCGCGTCGAAGACCGGCGGCTGGCTCGGGCGGCGCTTCGCAGCTGACCCGGCAAGCGGTCATGAGATGTCGCGGTGGCAGGGCAGCGAGGCCCCCGTCCGGACAGCCCCACAGTGCACTGCCGACGCAACTGCCCTACGTTGATCTCGAGAGGTGGTCGCTGCGGCGGCTGCACTCCCGCGTTGGTCGTCTAAGGAAAGACGTCCCGCTTCCTGCGGGGAAATGCAGGTGCAAGGCCTGCCCGGCGCTCCACACACGCCCCGATGCATCTTCGGCACAGCGGAGACTGCCGTCTGCGTGCCCCTCCACCCGAGGTACGAGGACCTGGCAAGGAGTCTCACCGGCTCGCCAGCGCCAGGGCCGGTCCGAGTAGACGAGACGCGCCCGGCCGGGGAGGCCGGGCGCGTCATTGTTCTATCGGTGCGTGGGTGCGGTGTTCAGTTCACGCACGCGGTGTCGGGGCAGCGGTGGTGGCGGCCGCCGTGGCGGTGGTGGCCTTGGCCGGCCGCGGACGGTGGACCGCCGCCTCGGCCCGGCCCGCCCGCTGGACGCGGACCCGTGGTACGTCCCCCTCTTCAGCATCAAGGTCTCAGGCGTCGGTCGGAGCAACCGCGCAGAGTACACAGCCGCGTCGCCGGATTCTCCGCGAAGTCCAGGGCCCGCTGCACTGAAAGCTGAGCCGACGCGCCACATGCAGCGCAAACAGAAACCGCGATCAAGGACCGGCCCACGCCGTCCGCGCACCCATCGCTCGGCCTGGTGCTCAACTCTGTAGTGCTGTTGCTGGAGGGCGCGTATCGGGGTACCTGCGTCGCCATGACACCGGAAACTGATCACGCTGAATCCGTACGAGCCCTGCGGCAGCTGCGCAGGATCCGCACCTTTTACGCCGGGGGCGCCGCCTTGTGGGCTGCTTCGGCTGCATCGGCGGGATGGGACGACCTTGGAAGCCGGCAGATGTGGATAGCGGTGGTGTTCCTGATGGTCTTCACCACTTTGCTGTCCATGACGTCGCTGTGGCTGTGGCGTCAGCAGGCTGCCCGTTCGGATGAGCCCGGGCACCATGCCCCTCCGCGAAAGACGGCCTGGCGCCGCCACGCCAACGCCTAACAGGACATCTCAACGGCGCGGGAAAACATCATGTGCGCATGGCTGATCCCTCTGTTCGTGGGATCGGTCGCCACGCACCGGCACCAGGACACGCCGTATGCGTTCCTGGAGAGCTGGGTGCGGTGTGTGTGGGCCTGTCCGCAGATGCCAAGGAGAGGCCGGCACTCGTCATGTGAGGATGCGGCTGAGGTAGGAGGGGGAGCAGCCGGCGATGCGGGCCACTTCGTGGAAGGCAGGTCGGGAGCTCGGTCGACGCCTGGGGGTCGAGGAAGTGGACGGGGTGAGTGCCGCCAGGGTTACGACGCCCGCGCCAGCCGCACGATCGCCGCGATCGACTGGTCGACGTCGGCCTGTGCCGTGTTGTGGCCGGACACCGAGATGCGCATCAGCCGCCGGCCGCGCCAGGTGGTGGCGCCCATCCAGCAGGTGCCGTCATTCTGCACCGCCTGCACGACGTGGTCGGTGCGGGCGTCGTCGCCGAAGCTGACGAGGACTTGGTTGAGCGTCACGTCGTTGACCACCTCGAAGCCCGCCGCCCTCAGGCCGGCCGCGAAGCGGCGGGCGAGCAAGCAGCAGCGGTCCACGAGTTCGGCGACGCCGTCACGGCCGAGTTCGCGCAGCGCCGCCCAGGTGGCGAAGCCGCGTGCGCGGCGGGAGGACTCGGCGGTGTAGTCGGCGCCGCCGGCCACCGGGCCGTCGGCGGGGGTGAGGTAGGAGGCGGTGTACGACAGAGCGTCGGCGTGGACGGCGGGGCGGGAGCAGAAGGCGTAGCCGCAGTCGTAGGGCACGTTCAGCCACTTGTGGCCGTCGCAGGCCCAGGAGTCGGCCAGCTCGACGCCGTCGAGGAGAGGGCGGGTCGCCGGGCTCGCGGCCGCCCACAGGCCGAAGGCGCCGTCGACGTGCACCCAGCCGCCGTGGGCGTGGGTGAGATCGCAGGCGGTACGCAGGTCGTCGCAGGCGCCGGTGTTCACGTTGCCCGCCTGCGTACAGACGATCGCCGGCGTTCCCGGGTCGGACGCCAGCACGCGCCGCAGGTCGTCGGTGTCGAGGGCACCGCGTCCATCGGTGCGGACCGTCTCCAGGCAGTCGGTGCCCAGGCCGAGCAGCCGCAGCGAGCGGTCGATGGTGGCGTGGCGCTCCTCGCCCGCGACCACCCGCAGGCGCGGGGCGCCGCCCAGCCCCTTGTGCCCAACGTCCCAGCCGGCCTCGGTGAGCAGGTGCTGCCGGGCTGCCGCGAGCCCTGCGGTGTTGGCCGCCTGCCCGCCGGTGACGAACCCGGTGGAGGCCGTGTCGGGGATGCCGAGGAGGTCCTTCAGCCAGCCGCCTGCCGCCTCCTCCGCGGCGAGGGCGGCGGGCGAGAGCGCGGCGTTGAAGGCGTTCTGGTCCCACCCGGCGGCGAGGATCTCCGCGGCGGTGGCCGCGGGCAGCGCCCCGCCGACGACGAACCCGAAGAACCGCGGCCCCGCGGTGGCGACGAGCCCCGTCTCGGCGGCGGCCACCAACTCGTCGACCACCGTGAGCGGGTCGGCGGGCGAGCGGTTCAAGGGGCGGGAGAACGCGGCGCGCAGGGCTGCGTAGTCGACGGGCCGCGCCACCGGTCGCTCGGGCAGCGAGCGGCGGTAGGCGGCGGCGTGCTCGGCGGCGTGATGAAAGATCCTGGTCAGCTCGTCCATGGCCGGACCGTAACCGCCCGTCCGAGCGGCCGGGAACGGCCAATGGGGGGAGATTGGACTGCCTTCCGATCCCTCAGCCCCGGCGGCGGGGGCGTGGAAAAAGTTAAAGGCGCTCGTAAACAGGCCCCAGCGGCCCCCGGGGTCCTGCGTTTCCCCGGGGGCCGCTGGTCACCGGCTGGTCACCGGAGAAGGGCGCGGTCGAGCCTGTACGGGGGAACAGGCCTTCGACCCTCTGCGCGTTGCCAGTGTCGCCGGTCAACGGACGACGCTCAGGGATGGGCATCGGCCACGACGGGACACACGCTTACCCGGGCGGCCTACGGCCGCGTACCGCACTGAGGGTCCGTGCCAGCTACTGTGTCTGGCACGGACCCCGCTCAGCCTTCCATGCGGCGGTATGCCGCCGCCCACTCCAGTCCGAGGTCGGCTAGCTGTTGGAGTTTGTCGGGGGTGAGTTTGGCGCGGCGTCCCTTCTGGTTCATGATCCACACACCTAGCCGTACCTCTGTGCCGTCCGGTAGAACCTCGGTGTGTGAGCGGCTGATGGGCCCTACGGAGCCGGTGCGGGCTTTGTACTGCGCGAGGGCCGCAATACCCCGTTCGAAGGCCCCAGAGCCGCCCTTGCGGGCCTCGGCGGGCGTCTCCTGCTCCGGTGGCAGCGGCGTGATGCCGATCTGCTCCAGGAGTTCGCGCTGTCCGTCCGTCAGGCCCGTCCAGATGGTGTGCTGGCGTTGTCGGGCCAGCCACTTCCCGATGTCCATGCCGTGGATGGTGACGCCGGGCAGGACGTCGGCCTGGTCCTCGTCGCGCAGCAGCTCGCGCAGCGCGGCGTAGTGGCGTTGCCAGTTGGCCGGCCATGCCGGGTTCCAGTCCGGGTCGATCTCCTTGAGGGCGGTCTTCCATTCGGGGTGGTCGTCGAGGGCGCCGGGTCGGCGGAGGTTGGACAGCCATTGCCCTACGGGCCGGTCCAGCATCGTCGCGGAGCGGGGTGCGCACAGTGTCCAGTGCTGCTCGTAGTACGCGCGGGCGGCTTCCAGGTTCTCCTGGAACCGCTCGTCCGCGAGTGACCAGACCATGCCGAGTTTCTCCAGCCGCGCCGCGCGCTGGCCGGTCATCTGTCCGGCCCCGTAGGTCCTTCGCTGTTCTGCGACCCACTGTCCAAGGGGGTAGGGGCCGGGGGGTTCCTTGTGGCCGTACGGCACCCGGGCGTGCCCCTCACGGTCAACGAACCGCTTGAGCGCCGCCCAGCCGCGGGCCCAGTCCTGCCGTTCGGGTGTCGATCACGTTGAAGTTCACCCAGTTCGCGACCATCACCGGGTCCCTGGGGGCGGCGAACCGGAGCAACAGGCGGGATTCTTCCTGTCCTTCCTCGGGCGGCGGACCGATGAACGTGGACGGCTGCGCGACGTCCTTTTGCGCTTCCTGGGGGATCGCGAGCAATTCCACGGCCTCTTCATCGTGAGCTCGCAATCCCTCAAGTACCTTCACCAAAGGGCGATACGATCCCGAGGTGAACATGTCCTCGGGTCGTTCTTCGGGCTGGAGAAATACGGGCACGATCAGAGAAGCGAGCTTGCCTTGTCCGGGCTTTTGCCGCAGGGCGCGGCCGATGGCCTGGACGATGTCGTGGGGGGCGCCTTTCGGGTCCAGCAGGGCGACGGAGTCCACGGCCCGGATGTCCACACCCTCGCCCAGCACACGGCAGTTGGAGAGCACGGCCCGTTGTGCGGCGGTCCCGAACGAGCCGAGTACCTCCCGCCGGTGCTCGGGGGCGTGCTCGCCGCACAGCCAGTCGACCCAGATCCGCTTCGGGTACTTCTCCGGCTGGTCCGCGTGCAGTTTGGCGGCGACCCGCTCCAGGCCCTCCGCGTACGCCTGTGCCTCTATCGTCCGGTGGTGGAAGGTGATGCACGTCTGAAGCCCATGCTGCGCCATCGTGTGCAGCAGCGCGGCCTGAGCGCCCCGAGCCGCTGCCCGCGCACTTCCTCGCTGTACCGCTCCTCGCCATAGAGCCGCTCGGGGGTGAGGACCGGGTCCTGGAGCTCCAGGACGATGATCTGGTACCGCGCAAGCAACCCGCGCGACACGGCAGACGCGAGCGAGAGCTTGTAGAGCACGGGCCCGAAGATCTTTTCGTCATCCATGCTCGCCGCCCTCTCCCTCGGCAGCGGGTCGCGCACCCCCTCCGCGACCTCCCGACTCAGCCTTCCTCCCAGATCCGCGGCGTGGCCGTCAGGTACAGCCGCCGGTGGGCCGGGATGACGGTCTGGTCGTGGATGTCCGCCCACGCCTTTCCGAGCGATCCGGAAGTACGGTGAGCCTCGTCCACGCACGCAAGGTCCACCGGGGAAAGCTTCTGGCCGTAGGCACCCTCGAAAGCCTCCGCCAGCACACCCAGGGAGGCGTGGGTGGCGTAGATGGTGACCGGCCCCTGCCCGTGCCACAGCGCCGGCTGTACGGGGTTCGTGGTGGAGCGCACCTTCATGCTCCACAGCTCGGGGTCGTCCTGGAGCGAGCAGACGGCCACGGCCGGCCCCTTGTGTCCGGCGTCGTGCCACGCCTTCACCGTCTGCGCCAGCAGGTCCAGCGTCGGCACCAGCACGAGAATGCGCCCATTGGGCACAAGCCGTTTTGCCGACGCGGCAGCAATGATGGTCTTTCCCGTTCCGCATGCGGCGTGTACCTGTCCGCGGAGGCCGTTGAAGGGAATACCGCCGGGCGGAATGTCGAATCCGCGCACGATGGCGTCAACTGCCTCGATTTGGTGGTCACGCAGTTTCACGGCCATTTCCGGTGTTCTCCTTTTCGCGGAATGTGGCGCGTAGTCAGAAAGGTGATGGGCGTCAGTGTTTTTTCACTGTGCGGGCGTCATCTGTTTTCACCACTTGCGGGGTCCGGGGGTGGTGGGCAGTTGGTGTTGGTGGTGTCGTCGGGTTGGTGAAGGGCGCTGTCGTTTCCCGGGTGGGGCGGATGTCGCCTGTGTGGGCGTGAGTTGGTTGATTCTGGAGTGGGGGAGTGAGGGTCTGGCTACGCTCGGTGTGTGCCTTCGTTTGCGGGTGACCCGCGTCATGAGCGTCTTGTCGCCGTCCTCACTTCCCGATGTCCATGCCGTGGATGGTGACGCCGGGCTGGACGTTGGCTTGGGCGGCCTGGCCGTCTTCGTCGCGTACGAGCTCGCGTAGGGCGGCGTAGTGCCGCTGCCAGTCGGCCGGCCACGCCGGGTTCCAGTCCGGGTCGATCTCCTTGAGCGCCGTCTCCCATTCGGGCTGTCCGTCCAGGGCGCCGGGACGGCGCAGGTTCGAAGCCACTGCCCCACCGGCCGGTCCAACGCCCGCGGAGCGGGGTGCGCACAGCGTCCAGTGCACTTCGTAGTACGCGCGGGCCGCTTCCAGGTTCTCCTGCAACCGCTCATCCGCTAGTGCCGTGACCCGCGGGGTTCACCGGTTTGAGGGCGGCGAAGGTCCACGTCCGGGCCTTCGACTCGGCGAGCAATCACGGTCACGGCATTGGCGGCCTGCGTATCCAGGAAGAGACCAAGCTACGCATCCTGCCATGAGGATTGGGTCAAAGTCTTCGCGGTGAGAGGAGTCAACCAGTGGATCTCCAGGTCCTCGCGCAGGTAGTCCATGCGAGTCTTCTGAAACTGGACAAGGTCGGGCTGGGCAAGGTGATTGCGTAGATCGTCCCCGGAACGCCACAGCTCGTAGAAGACCAGCGTGGTGGGATCGGAGGCATCGCGATGCACCTGGTACTGCCAGGCGCCCGGCTCGGCACGAGTCGGCTCGACGAAGGAAAGCAGCAGACGTTCTAGCTCCTCGGCACGTTCCGGGCGGGGGCGGGCGAATCCATAGAGGCCGATGGGGCCGTTCCCCTCATCAGGTATGACGATGTTCATACCTGGGAGGCTAGCCGTGCACCGAGGTACGATGCAAGTCGTACCTGAAGGAGGATCGTGGACCTGAGCAAAGTGTTCGCCGCGCTCGCGGACGACTCCCGGCGGAAGGTGATCGCCGAACTCGCGACCGACCCCGAGGATCAAGAGCGCGCCTGCGGGTCGTTCGACCTACCGGTGAAGAAGGCCACACGCACTCACCACTTCCGAGTTCTGCGGGAGGCGGGCCTGGTAGTGCAGCGTGATCACGGCAACGGAAGCACACTGAGGCTGCTCAGGACGGACATCGAGGAGAGTTGTCCCGGACTGCTGCAGCTGCTCGTGGCCGAACTCAGCCAATCGAGCGAAGGTAAAACCAAGTCGTGACCTGGGCGACCGATCCCGGGCACTGGGCGGCAGATGACGGGCGAGCTGCGCCAGTTGCCCGTCAGGCGATGAGCGGCGGGGACAGACGGGCCGCGAGGCCTTTCAGGGCCTGGGGTTCGGCGCCGCGCCAGGCGTAGATGGCCTGGTCCGGGTCACCAACGAGGACCAGCAGCAGGCCGGCGTCGTGCAGCAGCTGGAGGATTTGCAAGGTCGGCGGTGGAGCTGGGCCTCATCGACGATGACCTCTGCGAACCGCGAACGCAGCGGGGTCAGCAGCCCGGCTGCGGCCTCGGCGTGGGACGCTGGGCACACCGTGCAGGACTCCACCGGCGCCTGGTGGCTGTGCACCGCCGCGGGCACGCCCGGCACCTGGCAGACCCCGGCCGCCCCCGGCAACGAATGGACGCCCGCAAACCGGGGCCTCGCTGGGTGGACCTTCGATCCCGCGTCCTGCACCACCACTGACACCACCCTCAGCGCCGGATTCATCTACCTCATGCAGATCGTCCTGCGGCACCCGGCCACGCTTACGAAACTGCACGCCGTCATCGGCACCGCCGGCAGCGGCCTCACTTCCGGCCAGTGCCTCGCCGGGGTCTACGACACCGCGGGCAACCGGGTGGGCGTCACCGCGGACATGTCGACGACATGGAACTCCGCCAGCAACAAGGCCATGAACCTCACCGGGTCCGTCCCGGCTACGGCGGGAAAGCTGTACGTGGCGTTCCTCTTCAACGGCACCACCTCGCCGACGTTCGCGTGCGGCAGCACCCTGGGCGCGACATTCACCCCGGGCAACGCCAACCTCGCCGCTGGCGCCTACCGGTTCTGCCGTTCCGCGGCCGGGCAGACCGCCCTCCCGGCCACCATCACCCTGTCCGGGTACACGCCGGACGCGAACAACGTCTGGTCGGCACGCTTCCTCGTTCGCCATCAGGCCCATTCGACTCCGAGTTCGGCGAGTGCGGCGCGCTGCTCCGCAGTGAGCTTGTCTCGCCTCGCGCGAGTGTTGGAGATCCAGACGCCGAGCTTGTGCTGGTGTTCCTGGCCGTTGATGACGACGGCTTCGACGTGACCGCGCGGCACTG